>NZ_CM179504.1:0-4800000 GCF_058797855.1 Janthinobacterium sp. GW823-FHT01H08 | reverse complement strand
CGACCTGGATCTCAACGATGGCAAGACGGCCAGCGTGGGCGTGGACGACCCGTTGTCGGCTATCCACATGGAAATGGATACCAAGCTGGACCTGGCGATCGCATACCAGGAAATCGGCGACAAGGAAGGCGCGCGCGAGCTGATCGATGAGGTCATCAAGGGTGGCAGCGAAGAGCAGGTCGCCAAGGCGAATACCATGAGAGCTTTGCTGAGCTAAGCACCTGATACGACGTCCATGGCTGCGTTGCACGGTCTCGCCGTACTATTCGTACTGTCTTCGACCGCGCGCCTGGCCCTGAACGCCGTCTCGTTCGCTTTCCAGCACCTGATACGACGTCCATGGCTGCGTTGCACGGTCTCGCCGTACTATTCGTACTGTCTTCGACCATGCGCCTGGCCCTGAACGCCGTCTCAGGCGCTGGTGTCGTCGGGAGGCGGGGCCGCCTTTGCGCCGGTATAATGCTTCGATGCAAAATATTACGACAGCAACGCCATTGAAGCGTATCGTCCTCGGCCTGCAGTACGACGGCACGGCCTGGCATGGATACCAGAAACAGGAAGACGGGCAGACGGTGCAGGACCAGCTGGAAAACGCGCTGGAACAGTTTGCCCGCGTGCGCCTGGCCACCACTTGCGCCGGCCGCACGGATACGGGCGTGCATGCGCTTGAGCAAGTCGTGCATTTCGATACGGAACTGAATCGTGACGTGCACTCGTGGGTGCGCGGCGTCAACGCCTTCCTGCCCAAATCGATCGCCGTGCGCTGGGCAAAGGAACTCGACGGCGATCCGACGGTCAATGACTACTTCCACGCCCGGTTCAGCGCCCGCGCGCGCACCTATCATTATGTGTTGTACAACAACGCCACCCGTTCGCCGCTGGTGGAGGGGCGCGCCGGTTTCTTTTTCCGTCCGCTGGACGTGGAACTAATGCGCCAGGCCGTGCAGCCGCTCTTGGGCTGGCACGATTTCACGGCGTTCCGCGCCGCGCAATGCCAGGCCAAGTCGCCCGTCAAGCTGATGCATGACATCCGTATCGAGCGGCGCGGCGATTGCGTGATTTTTACGATTACGGCCAATGCCTTCCTGCACCACATGGTGCGCAACCTGGTCGGTTCGCTCGTCTACATCGGCACGGGACGAGAAAAGCCCGACTGGCTCGGGCATTTGCTGGAAAGCAAGGACCGCCACGCGGCGGCGCCCACCTTCATGCCGGACGGCCTGTACCTGGCACAGATCGATTACGATCCGAAATGGGCCTTGCCGCAAGACAGCAGCAGCGCTTTGCCCTGGTTTTGATCTGCATCAATAAAGGATTAACATGCCACGCACACGCATCAAGATCTGCGGCCTGACCCGCGTCGAAGACATCCAGGCTGTCGTGGCGGCGGGCGCCGACGCCATCGGTTTCGTGTTTTATCCGAAAAGCCCCCGTTACGTGACGCCCGGGCAGGCAGCGGGTCTGATCGCGGCCATGCCGCCCTACGTGACGACGGTGGGCCTGTTCGTCAATGCCACCGTGGACGAGGTGCGGGCCACCAGGGCCGTGGCGCCTTTATCTCTGCTGCAATTTCATGGCGACGAGACGCCTGAGCACAGCGCGGCGCTCGCCGGTGCCGTGAATACGCCGTTTACGCAAGTGTTCCGCGTCAAACCCGACACCCGCTTTGAAGATTTGCTAGAATACGAACAGCGCTATCGCGCCGCCAGCCCCTTGTTCTCGAGCCTCTTGCTCGATACCTATGTGGATGCCTACGGCGGTGCAGGAAAGGTATTCGATTGGTCCCTCATTCCAGAAGAACTCGCGCCTCGGGTCGTTTTAAGTGGTGGCTTGAGCGTACAAAACGCGACTGACGCAGTGGTGCGCGTGCGCCCTTACGCCGTCGACATCAGCAGTGGTGTCGAAGCGTCCAAGGGCATCAAGGACGCATCCCGAGTCCGCGCGTTTATCGCCGCGGTGGGGGATGCCGATGCCATCATTGCCAGAGGAAACCACCATGAATGACCACACCAACTCGCCCGGCGCAGCCGCCGCATTGTTCCACGCTACCGATTACCCGTTTCCCGACCTGCGCGGTCACTTCGGCCCGTACGGCGGCTCCTTCGTTGCCGAAACGCTCACGCATGCACTGGCCGAACTGAAAGACGCCTATGCGCGCTACAGCGCGGACCCGGAATTCCTCGAAGAATTCCGCTACGAGCTGAAACACTTCGTCGGCCGTCCCTCGCCCATCTACCACGCCAAGCGCTGGTCCGAGATGGCGGGCGGCGCGCAAATCTATTTCAAGCGCGAAGACTTGAACCACACGGGCGCGCACAAGATCAACAACGTGATCGGCCAGGCCCTGCTGGCAAAGCGCATGGGCAAGCCGCGCATCATCGCCGAGACGGGCGCCGGCCAGCATGGTGTGGCCACGGCCACCATCTGCGCCCGCTTCGGCCTCGAATGCGTGGTCTACATGGGCAGCGAAGACGTCAAGCGCCAGGCGCAGAACGTGTACCGCATGAAATTGCTGGGCGCGACCGTTGTGCCCGTCGAATCGGGTTCGAAGACACTCAAGGATGCGCTGAACGAAGCCATGCGCGACTGGGTCACCAACATCGAGAATACCTTTTATATCATCGGTACCGTGGCCGGCCCCCATCCTTACCCGATGATGGTGCGCGACTTCCAGTCCGTGATCGGCGAGGAATGTCTGGTGCAGATGCCGGAAATGACGGGCCGCCAGCCCGACTATGTGGTCGCCTGCATCGGCGGCGGCTCGAACGCCATGGGCATCTTTTACCCGTACATCGACCAGAAGGATGTAAAACTGATCGGCGTGGAAGCGGCTGGTGAGGGATTGGACACAGGTAAGCATTCGGCTTCGCTGACGGCCGGCTTCCCGGGCGTGCTGCATGGCAACCGCACCTATCTGCTGCAGGATGACAACGGCCAGATCATCGAGACGCATTCCGTCTCGGCCGGCCTCGACTATCCGGGCGTGGGGCCGGAACACGCGTGGCTGAAAGATTCGGGTCGCGCGCAATACGTGTCGATCACCGATGACGAGGCGCTGCAGGCTTTCCACGACTGTTGCCATATCGAAGGCATCATCCCGGCCCTGGAGTCGTCGCACGCGCTGGCCTACGCGGCCAAGCTGGCGGCCACCTTGCCGAAAGACCAGATCGTGCTGGCCAACCTGTCGGGCCGTGGCGACAAGGACATGCATACCGTGGCGGAACGCATGGGACTCAATTTCTCCTGAGACCCCAATAACGGCTGGGGTCGGACCCTCAGGGTCCGACCCCGGTCTTTGCTCCTGGGTTGAAATTACTTCCTCTATCCATCACCACGAAAGCTCACCATGTCCCGTATCGCCACCACCTTCGCCCAATTAAAATCCAACAACAAGACCGCCCTGGTCACCTTCATCACCGCCGGCGACCCCGGCCCCGACGCCACCGTGCCGCTGATGCACGCGCTCGTCGAGGGCGGCGCCGACATCCTGGAGCTGGGCGTGCCGTTTTCCGACCCCATGGCCGAAGGCCCCGTCATCCAGCGCGCCTGCGAACGGGCCTTGAAATTCAATGTCGGCATCCACGACGTGTTCGGCTACGTGCGCCAGTTCCGTGAAACGAACCAGACGACGCCCGTGGTGCTGATGGGCTATGCCAATCCCATCGAGCGCATCGGCAGCGCCGCCTTCATTGCAGCAGCGCAAGCGGCCGGCGCCGATGGCGCCATCGTCGTCGACTATCCGCCGGAAGAGTGCGAGGAGTTCGGCGCCGCCATGCGCGCAGCGGGCCTCGACCTGATTTTTCTTTTGGCTCCCACTTCGACCGAAGAGCGCATCGCGCAAGTGGCCAAGGTTGGCGGCGGCTTCAGCTATTACGTGTCGCTCAAGGGCGTCACGGGTGCCGGCAACATTGATACGGAACAGGTGGCGGAACGCCTCGCGGCCATCCGCCAGCATGTAAAATTACCCATCGGCGTGGGCTTCGGCATCCGCGATGGGGCCACGGCCAAGGCCGTCGCCAAGGTGGCCGATGCCGTCGTGATCGGCAGCCGCATCATCCAGGAAATTGAAAATGCCCCGGAAGGTGGCGCCGTCGACGCCGTGCGCAGCTTTACGGCAGGCATCCGCGCCGCACTGGACGCCTGAGCAAGCTTGCCGTTTACGCAAGATGCGTTGGCGGCAAAGTTCGACAGCCCGGCGATAAACGGCTACACTTCGGCCACTGATTTGCCTGTTATTGTGCAATAGATAAAATTTTTGGTGGCGCCCCGCGGGGCGTTGCCGTTGACCGTCTGCCGGGGGCGTCCACCGACGCTACCCCTACAAGGGCCCAAGGAGAAAATATGAGTTGGTTGGAAAAACTGCTGCCACCGCGCATCCAGCGTTCTGATGCGGCCGCGCGCAAGACCATGCCGGAAGGCCTGTGGGTCAAGTGCCCGTCGTGCGAAGCCGTGCTGTACCGTACGGACCTGGAATCGAATTTGCACGTGTGCCCGAAATGCGACCACCACATGCGCATCCGCGCGCGTGAACGCCTCGACAGCCTGCTCGACGCGGGCGGCCGCTATGAAATCGGCCAGGAAATCCTGCCCGTGGATACCCTGAAGTTCAAAGACAGCAAGAAATACCCGGACCGCCTGAAGTCCGCCATGGAAGCGACTGGCGAGACGGATGCGATGGTCGTCATGGGCGGCGCCATCATGAGCCTGCCAGTAGTCGTGGCGTGCTTCGAATTCGAATTCATGGGCGGCTCCATGGGCTCGGTCGTGGGCGAGCGCTTCGTGCGCGGCGCGCAGATCGCGCTGGAGCAGAAAGTGCCGTTCATTTGCATCACCGCCACCGGTGGCGCGCGCATGCAGGAAGGCTTGCTGTCGCTGATGCAGATGGCGAAAACCACGGCCATGCTGACCAAGCTGTCGGAAAAGAAATTGCCATTCATCAGCGTGCTGACCGACCCGACCATGGGCGGCGTGTCCGCCTCGTTCGCTTTCATGGGCGACGTGGTCATTGCCGAACCGAAAGCGCTGATCGGCTTTGCCGGCCCGCGCGTGATTGAAAACACCGTGCGCGAAAAACTGCCGGAAGGCTTCCAGCGCGCCGAGTTCCTCGTCACCAAGGGCGCCGTCGACATGATCGTCGACCGCCGCAAGATGCGCGAAGAAATCGCCCGTTTGCTGGCCTTGTTGCAAAACCAGGCTGTTGAAGTGCTGGCTTAATTTACCGCTGGCGTCGGGTTACGGCCTTTGGCCTAACCCGACCTACATCGTCCTGCCTCGTTATATCTCTTCTGCGCCTTGCGCATCGCATCCTTCAAGAAGTCTCCCATGCAAAACCTCCCTACGTCATTGCCGGACTGGCTCGCCATGCTGGAAACCCGCCATTCGGAAACCCAGATCAACATGGGCCTGGACCGCGTGCAAGCCGTCAAGGCGCGCATGCAGCTCGCTTTTACTTGCCCCGTGATCATGGTGGCGGGCACGAATGGCAAGGGCTCCACCTGCGCCATGCTGGAATCCGTGTTGTTGCGTGCCGGCTACAAAGTGGGCTTGTACATCAAGCCGCATTTCCTCGATTTTAACGAGCGCGCGCGCGTGCTGGGCGAGATGGCCAGCGACGAGCAGCTCGTCGCCAGCTTCCAGGCCGTCGAAGCCGTGCGCGGCGATACGCCGCTCACCTATTTCGAATTCACCACCTTGGCGATTTTGCATCTGCTGTCGCAAGCCAACCTGGACGTGGCCATCCTGGAAGTGGGCCTGGGCGGGCGCCTGGATGCCGTCAACGTGATCGACGCGGACGTGGCCATCGTCACCAGCGTCGATATCGACCACACGGATTACCTGGGCGACACGCGCGAAGCGATCGGCTTTGAAAAGGCGGGCATCTTCCGTCCGGGCAAGGCGGCCATCTGCAGCGACCCCGTGCCGCCGCAATCGTTGATCGACCATGCCGAGGCCATCGGCGCCGACCTGTGGCTGATGGGCCGCGATTTCAACTATTCGGGCGACAAGCAGCAGTGGAACTACGGCGGGCGCGAGCAGCGCCGCAATTCGCTGGCCTACCCGAGCTTGCGCGGCGCCAACCAGATCCTCAATGCGACGGCCGTGCTGGCCGCGCTGGAAGTGCTGAAGCTGAAACTGCCCGTGGGCGCGCAGGAAGTGCGCACGGGCCTCGTGACGGTGGAACTGCCGGGCCGCTTCCAGGTCTTGCCTGGTCGCCCCAGCGTGATCCTCGACGTGGCGCACAACCCCCACGCTGCGTCGGCGCTGAACCAGAACCTCGGTAATATGGGTTTCCACCCGTACACCTATGCCGTATTCGGTTCCATGCACGACAAGGATATCGATGGCGTGCTGGCCGCGATGAGTGAACACGTTGACCACTGGTGCCTGACGGGCCTGCCTTCGCCGCGCGCGGCCACGGCTTCCGAGCTGGCCGCCAAGGTGCAGATCATGCTCGATGATAAGCCCGACAGCAGCGAACATACTGTGTCTATTTTCGATGATCCGGCACAAGCTTTTGCAAATGCAATGAGCCGGGCCGGTGAGAATGATAGAATTGTGGTCTTTGGTTCTTTCCTCACCGTTGCAGGCGTGATGAAGGCCCGAAAATCCTCACTTCACTGAAACGCACTCGACTGAAAATCACGCATGGGCTTGTTCTCGAAACTGTTTAAAAACAAGCAAGAATCCTCTGGCGAAGACAGCGGCTTTTATGTCCCTGGCGAAGCACAGTCGCCGACCCGCAAGCGCGCCGCCAACACCTCGGGTGGCGGCGGATCGCGCCGTGGCGGCAAGGAAGCACCGGATCCGGTCTTGCCTGAAAAAAAGCGCGCACGCCGCCGCCTGGTCGGGGCCGTCGCCCTGGCCCTGGGCGTCGCCGTCGGCTTGCCGATGCTGCTCGATTCGGAGCCGAAAGCACCGTTCAACGATATCGCCATCGACATTCCGTCGAAGGAAAAGGCGGCGCCTGCACCGGCGCCTGTGCCGGCCGTTCCGGTCCAGGCCGCATCGAATGGCCTGGACCAGTCCGAGGAAATCGTCGACGCGCCGCTGCCGCCTGCGGCCAAGCCGACGCCGGCCCCCGTGCTGGCCGCCGCCCAGCCTGTACCGGTCAAGCCGGCCTATGTGGAGCCGAAACCCGAACCCAAGCCCGAACCGAAGCCTGTCAAGGTGGAGCCGAAACCGGAACCGAAGCCCGAGCCGAAGCATGAAGCCAAGCCGGAGCCGAAACACGAGCCTAAGCCTGAACCGAAGCATGAAGTAAAGCCCGAAGCCAAGCCTGAGGCCAAACCTGCCAAGCCGGCGCAATCGGCCGACGATGCCGCGCGCGCGCTGGCGATCCTGGAAGGCAAGCCGCAAGACAAGCCGCAAGAAAAAGCGCAAGACAAGGCCCACGACGCCGGCAGCGGCAAGTTCGTGGTGCAGGTGGCGGCGCTGGCGACGCAGGACAAGGTCGATGAATTGCAGGACAAGCTGCGCGAAGCGGGCATCAAGTCGTACACGCAGAAAGTCTCCAGTCCGGCGGGCGAGCGCATCCGCGTGCGCGTGGGACCGTTCGGCAGCCGCGAAGACGCGGAAAAGACGCGCGCCAAGTTGCAAAAGCTGGGCCTGGGCGGCTCGCTGGTGCCGGCGTGATGTTGCAAGGCTGAATGCGCGTGACGATCTTCGATTACCTGGTGCTGTTCGTGCTGGTGACTTCCGTGCTGATCAGCATGATGCGCGGCCTGGTCAAGGAAATACTGTCCCTGGTCAGCTGGATCGTGGCGTTCGTCATTGCCAATGCCTATGGCGCCACCCTGGCGAAATTTCTGCCGGAAGCCGTGCCGGGCGAAGCGATCCGTTTATTGCTGGCTTTCGTGGTGCTGTTCATCGGCGTGCGCATTTTGATGGGATTGCTGTCCATGACGGTTGACGCGCTCGTCAAGGTGACAGGCCTGAGTCTGGCCGACCGCACCCTGGGCAGCCTGTTCGGCGTGGCGCGGGGCCTTGTGATCGTGCTGACCGCCGTCATCTTGTGTGGCATGACTTCCATACCGCAGCAGCCATTCTGGAAAAACGCGCTGCTCAGTCCGCTCGCGGAACAGGGCGCGCGCGCGATCAAGCCTTATCTGCCTGCCGCTTACGCGCAGCATGTGAAATTTTGAATTTTTTTAAAATCAGTAGCACAGTTTAGGAGCACACCATGTGTGGCATCGTCGGCGTCGTTTCCCATCAACCTGTCAATCAATTGCTCTATGATGCATTGTTGCTCCTGCAACATCGCGGTCAGGACGCGGCAGGGATTGCGACCAATCACAGCAGTATGTTTTCCATGCACAAGGCCAACGGCCTCGTGCGAGACGTCTTCCGCACGCGCAACATGCGTTCGCTGCAAGGCACGACGGGCATCGGCCATTGCCGCTACCCGACGGCCGGTTCGTCGAGCGAAGAGGAAGCACAGCCGTTCTATGTGAATGCGCCGTTCGGCATCACCCTGGCGCACAATGGCAACCTGACCAACTGGGAACAGTTGAAGCTGGAAATGTTCAAGAACGACCGCCGCCACATCAATACCGATTCCGATTCGGAAGTGCTGCTCAACGTGCTGGCGCATGAAATCCAGGAAGCGACGACGGGCCTGAACCTGGACCCGGAAGCCATCTTCAAGGCCGTGACCGTGCTGAACCGTCGCGTCAAGGGCGGCTATGCCGCCGTCGCGCAAATCGCCGGCGTGGGCTTGCTGGCCTTCCGCGACCCGCACGGCATCCGCCCGCTGTGCCTTGGCATCAATGAAACGGAGCAGGGTCCCGAATACCTGATCGCTTCCGAATCCGTGGCCCTGGAAGGCATGGGCTTCCGCTTCGTGCGCGACATCGGTCCCGGCGAAGCCGTCTTCATCGATGCCGACAAGAAATTGCACAGCGCCCAGTGCGCCGACAATGCCAGCCTGAACCCGTGCGTGTTCGAATTCGTCTACCTGGCCCGTCCCGACTCCGTCATCGACGGCGCCTCCGTGTACGCCACGCGCCTGAAAATGGGCGAATACCTGGCCGAGAAGATCCGCGCCGAATTGCCAGGCGTGCATATCGACGTGGTCATGCCGATTCCCGATTCCTCGCGTCCGGCCGCCATCCAGCTGGCCATGGCGCTGAACATCGAATACCGCGAAGGCTTCATCAAGAACCGCTACATCGGCCGCACTTTTATTATGCCGGGCCAGGCGGCGCGCAAGAAATCCGTGCGCCAGAAGCTCAACGCGATCCCGTCCGAATTCAAGGATAAAGTGGTCTTGCTCGTCGACGATTCCATCGTGCGCGGCACCACCAGCCGTGAAATCGTGCAGATGGCGCGTGAAGCGGGCGCGACGAAAGTCATCTTCGCCTCGGCCGCGCCGCCGGTCATCTATCCGAACGTGTACGGCATCGACATGCCGACGCGCGACGAGCTGATCGCCTACGGCCGCACGACGGAAGAAGTGTGCCGCGAAATCACGGCCGACTACCTGGTCTACCAGGATATCGGCGCGCTCAAGCAGGCGATCGCCGACGTCAACCCGGCACTGACCAACTTCGAGGCCTCGTGCTTCGACGGCGTCTACGTGACGGGCGACGTGTCGCAGGAATACCTGGACCGCCTGGAATATGCGCGCCACCATCCGAAGGCGGCAGCGCCCGAAGATACGCCGCGTTCCCAGCTGAACCTGAACCTGGCAACGACAGAAGCGTAATTATCTTGCCCGGCTAGCGCCGGGCTTTTTTTGCTCCGCGATCATGAACGATAAAAAAAACTACGGCTTTACCACCACCATCCTGCATAACGACCGCCGCAAGGGCATCGAGCATGGTTCGCTGCACAAGCCCGTGCACACTTCCGTCGCGTTTGGTTATGCCGATGCGCGCCAGCTCGCTTCCGTATTCCAGGGCAAGGAGCCCGGTTTCCGCTATGGCCGCCAGGGCAACCCCACCGTGTCCGCGCTGGAAGACAAGGTCAACAAGATGGAAGACGGCGTGGCGACCTTGTGCTTCGCCACCGGCATGGGCGCCATCGGCGCCGTGGTGCAGTCGCTGCTGCGCGCGGGCGACCATGTCGTCTCGTCGGCCTTTTTGTTCGGCAATACCAACAGCCTGTGGCAAACGGTGACGGGGCAGGGCATCGCCGTGTCCTTCGTCGACGCCACCGAGGTAGCCAACGTGGCGGCCGCCATCACGCCTGCCACGCGCATCGTGTTCGTGGAAACCATTGCCAATCCGCGCACGCAGATCGCCGACCTGAAAAAAATCGGTGACCTGTGCCGCGAAAAGGGCATCTTGTACATCGTCGACAACACGATGACGACGCCGTATTTGTTCCGCCCGAAAGCCGTGGGCGCGGGCCTCGTGGTCAACGCCTTGACGAAATCCATTGGCGGCCACGGCAATGCGCTGGGCGGCAGCTTGACGGACACGGGCGTGTTCGACTGGACGCAGTATCCGAATATTTTCGAGAACTACAAGAAGGCGGCGCCCGCGCAGTGGGGCATCGCGCAAATCCGCGCCAAGGCCTTGCGCGACTTCGGCGCGTCCCTGGGGCCGGAAGCGGCGCACCATATCGCCGTCGGCGCGGAAACCATGGCCTTGCGCATGGACCGCACTTGCTCGAACGCCCTGGCGCTGGCCACCATGTTGCAGGCCGACCCGAGAGTGGCGGCCGTGCATTACCCGGGCTTGCCGTCGCACCCGCAGCACGCGCTGGCGAGCGACCTGTTCCGCAGCTATGGTTCGCTGTTCAGCTTTGAATTGAAGGATGGCATCGATTGCTTCGATTTCCTCAATCGTTTGAATTTGGCCATTCCAGCGAGCAACCTCGGCGACACGCGCACCCTGGTCATTCCCGTCGCCCACACGATCTTCTACGAGATGGGCGCCGAGCGCCGCGCCAGCATGGGCATCGCCGAATCGCTGATCCGCGTCTCCGTCGGTATCGAGGATGAGGTGGATCTGCTCGAGGATTTCCGCCAAGCACTCGATGTATAAGTCGCCGGACAAATGAAAAGGGCCGCAACAGTCATGCTGTTGCGGCCCTTTGTTTTTCGCCGTTCAATGGTAATGTCTTCGTGCCTTCAGAAACCGTAGCGAGCAAGTCCAATATCGGGTTGAGTAGCGGAGCTGTACATTGTACGGGGGGCGCCCAGCTAGCGAGCAACGGATGCCCGAGAGTGGGCTGCGCAGTAGGTTTATGAGGGCGCGCTCAATCAGTGCCAGCTGCGCATCAAGCCGACTGCTAAGCCTTCCAGGGCAAATTCATCTTCCGGCGACACGGTGATGACCTTGAAATCGGGGTTTTCCGGCAGCAATTCGATGACGGAACCCGTCTTCTTGTAGCGCTTGACCGTGACTTCGTCGCCGATGCGGGCCACGACGATCTGGCCATTCTTGGCGCTGTCGACCTTTTTGACGGCCAGTAAATCGCCATCCATGATGCCGGCGTCGCGCATGGACCAGCCGCGTACCTTCAGCAGGAAGTCGGGCTTGGCCGAAAACAGGGCGGGGTCCACGTTGTAGCTCGCTTCCAGGTTTTCCTGGGCAAGGATGGGCGAACCGGCGGCCACCCTGCCGATCAGGGGCAGCGACATCAGCAGTGCCGCCGGCACTTTCGATGGCGGCGCTTCGGCTGCCGCGCCGATCAGGCGGATGCCGCGCGAGGTGCCGGGCGAAATCTCGATCGCGCCCTTGCGGGCCAGGGCCTGCAAATGCTCCTCGGCCGCATTGGCCGATTTGAAACCCAGTTCATTGGCAATTTCGGCACGGGTGGGAGGAAAGCCCGTGTTTTCAATCGCGTCCTTGATCAGGTTCAGGATTTGTTCTTGTCGTGCTGTCAGCTTGATCATGAGCGGTGGGTGCATACTAAAATGCTGTCTATATGAACAGTCTGTATTTTTGTACAGTATCGCCCACTATGCAAGGGGATTTCCGTGTTTTCGGCGAATTTCGCAAGAAATACTTGTTCCCGGTCGAAAAGCACGGTGGTCCGCGGGCTTTTCGGGTGCTGGCGCAAGCAATGATTGAAACGTTTGCAAAAGGCGGTTATAATCTTCGGCTGACCTTCCCACACCCGTCTTGACGCCGGGGTGGGCGATTATCAATCCGACCTGAAGGAGTTTGCATGCGTCATTATGAAATAGTCTTTATCGTCCATCCGGACCAAAGCGAGCAAGTGCCCGCGATGATCGAACGCTACAAAGCCAGCGTAACCACCCGCGGCGGTTCGGTTCACCGCGTGGAAGATTGGGGCCGCCGTCAAATGGCTTACTCGATCCAAAAGCTGCCTAAAGCACACTACATCTGCCTGAACATCGAATGCGACAACGAGACCCTGGTCGAGTTGGAAACAGCATTCAAATTCAATGATGCCGTGTTGCGTCACCTGACCGTTAAAATGAAGAAAGCTGAAACAGCTCCTTCGCCGATGATGAAATCGGTACAACGCGAAGACGCGGCCAAAAGCCACCGCACCGAAGCACCAGCAGCCGCTCCAGCCGCAGCAGCAGCTTAATTCTTGACCAGGATCGTGCGCTGAACCAGCTACAAGTCACCGCCATCATTGCCGAGCGCGAAATATTGCGCTACACCCCGGCAGGACTGCCGATTGTGAATGCAGTATTGCAACACAGTTCGCAGCAGATGGAAGCAGGGATTGCCCGTTTGACCGAGTTTGATGTTGCCGCGCTAGCCGCTGGCGAAATTTCAGGCCGGTTCAGTCAGGCAAGCTTGGGCGGGGTGTATCAGTTCACGGGTTTCCTGGCCAGGAAGAGCCGCAACAGCAAGAGTTTGGTGTTTCACATCATTGATTTTAGTGCAGTCAATTCTGACTAGCGCATTTTAGATACAGGAGCCTGACATGGCATTCGGTAAAAAGTTCGACAAAAATAAGCTCAAGCTTAAAGAAAAACGCAAACAGCAAAACCCTTTGTTCAAACGTAAGAAGTTCTGCCGCTTCACGGCAGCGCACGTTGAGCAAGTCGACTACAAAGACGTCGACACGCTGAAAGACTTCGTCCAGGAAAACGGCAAGATCATGCCAGCACGCCTGACCGGTACCAAAGCGCACTACCAGCGCCAAGTCGACACCGCAATCAAGCGCGCTCGCTTCCTCGCGCTGCTGCCATACACCGATCTGCACCACGCTTAATCGGTCAGATATTCCTGGAGAAGAACTATGCAAATCATTCTGTTAGAAAAAGTTGTAAACGTCGGTAACCTCGGCGAAGTCGTCAAAGTCAAAGACGGTTACGCACGTAACTTCCTGATCCCGCAACGCCTGGCACGTCGTGCTACGGCAACCGCTGTGGCTGAATTCGAAGTCAAGCGCGCCGAACTGGAAAAAGCTGCTGCCGCCAAACTGGCCGCATCGCAAGCCCAGGGCGAAAAACTGAGCGGCCTGACCGTTCAAGTTGCTCAAAAAGCTGGCGTCGATGGCCGTCTGTTCGGTTCCGTCACCAACTTCGACATCGCTGAAGCGCTGACCAAGCAAGGTTTTGCTGTTGAAAAAGCACAAATCCGCATGCCTACCGGCCCGCTGAAGATCGTTGGCGAGCACAACGTTTCGGTTGCTCTGCACACCGACGTGGTCGTGGAAGTTGTTATCGCTGTCGTTCCAGACGCGAACGCGTAATCGTCTGCGGGCCTGGCCCGCAAGCGCTGCCGTACTATGAAAAGCCGGGTTCGCCCGGCTTTTTTGTGGCCTTTTTTTCGCTCATTTTCAGCCCTTTATTTTTGCCGGCACGCCGAAGCGGGTATAATTCGCGCCATGAACGCCCCCTCTGATCCGCAACTGGATTCCCTCCGTATTCCGCCGCATTCGATCGAAGCAGAACAATCCGTTATCGGTGGTCTGCTGCGCGACAATGCCGCCTATGACCGCATCGCCGACTTCATGCATGCGGAGGATTTCTATCGCTATGACCATCGCATCATCTTCGAGCAAATCGTCAAGATGGTTAACGCTTCCAAGCCAGCCGATGTCATTACTGTTTTTGAAACCCTGACCCAGCTCGGCAAGGCCGATGACGTGGGCGGACTCGCTTACCTGAACGCCATGGCGCAAAACACGCCATCGGCCGCGAACATCCGGCGCTATGCCGAGATCGTGCGCGACCGCGGCGTGCTGCGCAAACTTATCACCGTCGCGGACGATATCTCCGGCACGGCCTTCAGCCCGCAAGGCAAGGAAGTCAAGCAGATGCTTGACGAGGCCGAGTCGAAGATTTTCGCCATCGCCGAAGAAGGCGCGCGCGGCGCCCAGGGCTGGACCGCCATCCAGCCCCTGCTGACGCAAGTGGTCGAGCGCATCGACGAACTGTACAGCCGCGACAACCAGAGTGAAATCACGGGCGTGCCCACCGGTTTCATCGACCTCGACCGCATGACCTCGGGTCTGCAGCCGGGCGACCTGGTGATCGTGGCGGGCCGTCCGTCGATGGGCAAGACGGCGTTTTCCGTCAACATCGGCGAAAACGTGGCCATCGACAGCGGCTTGCCCGTGGCCGTGTTCTCGATGGAGATGGGCGGCGCCCAGCTGGCCATGCGTATGCTCGGCTCCGTCGGACAGCTGGACCAGCACCGCCTGCGCACGGGCCGCCTGAACGACGAAGACTGGCCGCGCCTGACGAATGCAATCCAGAAGATGAACGACGCGCAGTTGTACATCGATGAAACGCCGGCGCTCAATTCCATCGAATTGCGCGCCCGTTCGCGCCGTTTGTCGCGCCAGTGCGGCAAGCTGGGCCTGATCATCGTCGATTACTTGCAGCTGATGTCGGCCAATACGCCGGGCGACAACCGCGCCACGGAGATTTCCGAGATTTCGCGTGGCTTGAAAGGCCTGGCGAAAGAACTCGGTTGCCCCGTGATCGCGCTGTCACAGTTGAACCGCTCGCTGGAACAACGCCCGAACAAGCGTCCCGTGATGTCCGACTTGCGCGAATCGGGCGCTATTGAGCAGGATGCCGACGTGATCCTGTTCATTTACCGCGACGAGGTGTATAACCCCGACTCGCCGGACAAGGGGACGGCCGAAATCATCATCGGCAAACAACGTAACGGTCCAATCGGCAGCATCCGCCTCACCTTCATGGGGCAGTACACCAAATTTGGCAATTACAGTGGTGGCCTGGCGCTTTACCAAGGCGACTAAGACTCAGCAGCACTGATATTCCATTGGCCGCCCCCTCATACGGGGCGGCTTTCTGTAGTAAATAACACGACTCAATGCTTAACGGAGAATGACATGTTTGGACGCTTGATGCCCACTGAGGGCAAGTTTTTTGAATTGTTTAACCAGCACGCGGAATTGTGCGTCAAGGGCGCGAAAGAGATGCTCGGCCTGATGACCAATTTCGACGACCTGGAAAACCGCGTGCATGCGATCGAAAGCATCGAGAAACAGGCGGACAAAGTCACCTACGCCACCGTGGAAATGCTGCACAAGACCTTCATCACGCCGATCGACCGCGACGACATCCATCAGCTGATCACGCGCCAGGACGATATCCTCGACCTGCTGGAAGACGCAGCGCAGACCGTTTCGCTGTACGACCTGAAAGCCGTCACGCCGGAAGCCAAGCGCCTGGCCGAACTGGTGCTGGCCTGTACCGAGAAAGTGCGCGACGCCGTCGCCATGCTGCACAATATGGACAACTCGCGCAAGATCGTCGCCATCTGCGAAGAGATCGACCGCCTGGAATCGGACGCCGACCACGTGATGCGCGCCGCCATGTCCAAGCTGTTCCGCGACGAACCGGATGTGCGCAACCTGATCAAGCTGAAAGCGATCTACGAAATTCTGGAAACCGTGACCGACCGTTGCGAAGATGTGTCCAATATTATCGAAGGCATCATCGTCGAAAACGCGTAAGCGTTGGGCCTGTCCTGAACCAGAATCAGAAAAGAAACTATAATGACCATACAAATCAGCATCTACGTGCTAGGCCTGTTGATCGTCCTCGCGCTGCTGTTTGACTTCATGAACGGCTTCCACGATGCCGCCAACGCGATTGCCACGGTGGTCTCGACGGGCGTATTGAAACCGCAGACCGCGGTTGCCATGGCCGCCACGTTCAACTTCGTCGCCATCTTCGTGTTCCACCAGCTGACCGTGGCCGCCACGGTGGGCAAGGGCACCATCGACCCGGCCGTGATCGACCAGTACGTGATCTTCGGCGCGCTGATGGGCGCCATCTTCTGGAATTTGTTTACCTGGTACTACGGCATTCCCTCGTCGTCCTCGCACGCCCTGATCGGCGGCCTGGTGGGCGCGGCCGTCGCCAAGTCGGGCACGGGCGCGCTGGTCGCGGCCGGCCTGTGGAAAACCGTGGCCTTCATCGTCATCGCCCCCGTGCTGGGCTTCGTGTTCGGCTCCATCATGATGCTGATCGTGTCGTGGATTTTTGTCCGTTCGACGCCGCGCAAGGTCGACAAGTGGTTCCGCCGTTTGCAACTGGCATCGGCAGCCGCCTACAGCCTGGGCCACGGCGGCAACGATGCGCAAAAAACCATCGGCATCATCTGGATGCTGCTGATCGCGGCCGGCTACTCGAACGTGAACGACCAGATGCCGCCGATGTGGGTCATCATCTCGTGCTACACGGCCATCAGCTTCGGCACCCTGTTCGGCGGCTGGCGCATCGTCAAGACCATGGGCCAGAAGATCACCAAGTTGAAACCCGTCGGCGGCTTCTGCGCCGAAACGGGCGGCGCCATCACCCTGTTCGTCTCGACGGCGCTGGGCATTCCCGTGTCGACCACGCACACGATCACGGGCGCCATCGTCGGCGTCGGCTCGGCGCAAAAAATGTCGGCCGTGCGCTGGGGCGTGGCGGGCAATATCGTCTGGGCCTGGATCTTCACGATTCCCGCATCGGCCTTCGTCGCCGCGGTTGCCTGGTGGATTGGCCACCACATCATGTAATGGATAGCCAACGCCAGTAAAAAGGGAGCCTTGCGGCTCCCTTTTTTTATGCGCCGGCCAGTTCCACCGTCAGCCCCTCGCTGGCGAGGAACACCTGCAGGCCGGCCAGGCGGCTCGCATAGCGGCCCATCACGTCGGCAAACACGGCTTCGAGCTGCTCGTCGCTGCGGGTCGGTTCGTGGTGGGTGCAGTACAGGTGCCGCGCGCCGCAGCGCAGGGCCAGGTCGAAGGCGGCGTCGAAGGTGCCGTGGCCCCAGCCCTGCTTGCCCGGGTATTCTTCGCGCGTGTACGAGCAATCCATGATCAGCGCATCGACGCCGGCCACCAGCGCATCGATGCCGGCCTGGCGCTGCGCATTGCGCGCCGCGCAGGCCGCATGCTCGGCGTGGCCGGGCGGATGCAGGTTGTAGAACGGTTCATGGTCGCCGCTGAAAAACAGCGAGGCGCCGCCGCAGTCGATGCGGTAGCCGAGGTTGACCACCGGATGGTTCATTTCCGCGCCGCGCACGCGCGCGCCGCCCACTTCGACGGCTTCGCCGGGCGCCAGGGTGCGGTACTCGATGCAGGCCGCCATGGCCGCTTCGCTGACGGGAAAATAACTGCCCTGCAGCTGCACCGCCATCACGTGCTCGATGCCGCGCCCGCTGTTGCCGTCCAGGGCGCCATGCAGGCGCATGCGGTTGCCGGCCACGAACAGGGGCGAGAACATGGGCAAGCCGTGGATGTGGTCCCAGTGGCTGTGCGTGATGAAGACGTGCGCGTCGACGGGCTGGCCCGGCGGCAGTTGCTGCGCCAGCGCGAAGATGCCGCTGCCGGCATCGAGAATGATCAGGCTGTCGTTGTCCGTGCGCACTTCGATGCACGTGGTGTTGCCGCCATAGCGCGCCGTGCGCGGGCCGGGGGAGGGGATGGAGCCGCGCACGCCCC
The DNA here is from genome assembly GCF_058797855.1 of Janthinobacterium sp. GW823-FHT01H08. Classification (NCBI taxonomy): domain Bacteria; kingdom Pseudomonadati; phylum Pseudomonadota; class Betaproteobacteria; order Burkholderiales; family Oxalobacteraceae; genus Janthinobacterium; species Janthinobacterium sp. GW823-FHT01H08. The sequence continues at coordinate 4,782,153 of NZ_CM179504.1, read as the reverse complement.
TGAACGTGAATTTCATTCAGTACCTTGTTACAGTGTAATTATTGTTGATTCTATTCTAATTAATGAGATTGGCGGCAACATTTATGCGTGTTGCGTTACGGAAAGTAATTTCATTTTGTTGTGACTAAGTAATGTACAGTGCGCAGGGTCGCCGTTACACTGGCGCTTGCCGACTTCCCCTTTTTTGCTTGCCCATTACCTGATTGCCACCAATATGCCTCAGCTGCACCCTGAGAAAATCGCCCACAGACTGGAGCAATTGACCGAACTCAGCGTCGCGCTCGGCCACGGCCTGGGCGGTGAGGGGCGCGACATTGGCGCGCTGCTGCAGCGCATCGTGCTGCTGGCGAAAAGCATGAGCGGCGCCGACGGCGCCACCCTGTACCGGCCCGCGCTTGACGGGCGCCAGCTGGCGTTCGACATCAGCGTCAACGACAGCCTGGGCATCGCGCAGGGGGCGGACATGGGTTTGCCGGGCGTACCCCTGTTCGATGGCGCCGGCCAGCCCAACCTGGCGTCGGTGGCCGCGTATGCGGCGAACATGCGCCGCAGCGTGAATATCGCCGACGTCTACCGCGACGAGGTCTTCAATTTTTCCGGCATGCGCGAGTTTGACCGCCACCATGGCTACCACACGCAATCGATCCTGACGGTACCCATGAGCGATCACGAGGGCGACTTGATCGGCGTGCTGCAACTGGTCAATGCCAAGGATGGCGAGACGGGCCAGGTGCGCGCCTTTTCCTCCACCGACCAGCGCTTCATCGAGGCGCTGGCCGCGCAGGCGGGCGTGGCGCTGACGAATCAGCTGCTCATCTCTCAGCTGGAAGAGCTGCTCGAGTCGCTCGTTACCCTGATCAATATCGGCATCGATGAAAAGTCGCCGTACACGGGACGGCATTGCCAGTTCGTGCCCGAGCTGACGATGTTGCTGGCCGACGCCGCGCATGCGACGCAAACGGGGCCGCTGGCCGATTTCCGGCTCAGCGACAACGAGCGCAAGCAGCTGTGGCTGGCCGGCCTGCTGCACGATTGCGGCAAGATCACCACGCCCGTGCACGTGGTCGACAAGGCCACCAAGCTGGAAACCATTTTCGACCGCATCGCCCTGATCGACACGCGCTACGAAGTGCTGCTGCGCGACGCCGAGATCGAGGCCCTGCGCCTGCAGGCCGGGCAGCCGCAACAGAAGGACGCCATTGCCCGCGCGCTGGAGCAGGAGCAGGCGGCGCTGCGCGAAGAGCGCGATTTCATCCGCACGGTCAACATCGGCGGCGAGAGCATGGCGCAGGCCGACCAGGAAAGGGTGCGGCAGATCGCCCGGCGCCGCTGGCGCGCGGCCGACGGCGAACTGCGCGATTTTCTCGACGCCGACGAGACGGAAAACCTGACCATCCGCGCCGGCACCCTGACGGCGGCCGAGCGGGCCATCGTCAACAACCATATCAGCGTGTCGATCCGCATGCTCGAAGCGCTGCCGTGGCCCAAGCACCTGCAAAAGGTGCCCGAATATGCGGGCGGCCACCATGAGCGCATGGATGGCAAGGGTTATCCGCGCGGGCTGACGAAAGAGCAGATGTCGGTGCCGGCGCGGCTGATGGCGATTGCCGACATTTTCGAGGCGCTGACGGCGCGCGACCGGCCCTACAAAAAGGGCAAGTCGCTGTCCGAATCGCTGCGCATCCTCGGTAACTTCAGCCTGAACGGCCATATCGACCCGGAGCTGTTCGACGTTTTCATCCGCAGCAAGGTCTATCTGACCTTCGCTGAAAAGCACATGCATCCGAGCCAGATCGATGCCGTCGACGAGGCGGCCATTCCGGGCTATACCCCTTGAAGCTGCCGCAGTCCTGGCGCAAGCATGGGGCGCGGTCGCTGCTGGGCATAATGCTGACCTTGGCGGCGGCCGTGCTGTGCCTGGCCGGAAACGACACGATCGCGCGGCTTGACGCCATGCTGGGCGACTGGCGCATGCGCTTTGATGCGCCGCAGCTCGACCGCCGCATCGTCATCGTCGACATCGACGAGCAAAGCCTGGCCCGCGTGGGCCGTTTTCCCTGGAGCCGCGACGTGCAGGCGCGCCTGGTGCGCCAGCTCACCGGCCATTACGGGGTGGCCGCGCTGGGCTTCGATATCTCGTTTCCCGAAGCCGATACCAGTTCCGGCTACGCCGTGCTGCAAGGGCTGGCGCGCGGCGCACTGGCGGGCGTGGCCGGCTTGCCGGCGCAGCTGGAAAAGCTGCGCCCGGCCATGGATTACGACGGCCTGTTTGCCGAGGCCATGCGCGGCCAGCCCGTGGTGCTCGGCTACAGCGTCTCGGAGCAGCAAAGGAAGGGCGTGCTGCCCAGGCCCGCCTTTACCGTCGCCGATTTGAACGGGCGCACGGTCACGGCCTACGTGGCGCGCGGCTACGAAGCCAATATCGCACCCCTGCAGGCGGCCGCGCAGGGCGCCGGCATCTTCACGGCGCTGACCGATGCCGACGGCGTCGTGCGTTCCTCGACCCTGTTGCAGCGCATCGGTGACGGCTATTATCCTTCGCTGTCTCTGGCCACCGTCGCCGTCTACCTGCAGGCGCGCGCCATCGCCCCCCGTTTCACGGGCACGGCCGATACCCTGTCGGCGCGCGAACTGGCCAATGGCGGCCTCGAACACATCATGCTGTTCACGCCGCGCGGCGCGATGGCGATTCCTGTCGGCGAAGCCTTGACGACCACGGTGCAGTACCGCGGCGCGGGCGGCCCCGATGGCGGCGCCTTCCGCTATGTGTCGGCCGCCGATGTGCTGGACGGCACGGTGCCGCCCGCGCTGCTGAAGGGCGCCATCGTGCTGGTGGGCACCACGGCGCCCGGCTTGAACGATATCCGCGCCACGCCCGTGAATGCCGAATATCCGGGGGTGGAGGTGCACGCCAACCTGATCAAGTCCATGCTCGACGGGCGCTTCAAGGCGCGGCCCGACTATGCGCTGGCATTGGAACTGGTGCAGATCGTGCTGTTTGGCCTGCTGCTGGCGGGCGCCCTGGCCGTGCTGCCTCCGGCTGGTGTGATGCTGGCCACCGTGGCCGCGCTGGCCGCCGCCATCGGCATCAACCTGTACCTGTACGCCGTGCACGATCTGGTGCTGGGCGGTGCCGTGCTGTTGCTGCTGATCCTTGCGCTGTTCATCGCCAACCTGGCGTGGGGTTACTTTTTCGAGGTGCGCAAGGGACGCGCGCTGGTGGCCCGTTTCGGCGAGTACGTGGCGCCCGAGCTGGTGGCCGAGATGGCCGACGATCCGCGCCGCTACACGATGGAGGGCGAGAACCGCGAACTGACGGTGCTGTTTGCCGACGTGCGCGGTTTCACGGCCATTTCCGAGCAGCTGGCGCCGGCCGCGCTGCGCGAATACATCAACGCATACCTGACGGCCATGTCGGAAGATATCCGCGACAGCCATGGCGGCACCCTGGACAAATACATCGGCGACGCCGTGATGGCGTTCTGGGGCGCGCCCGTCGCCTTTGGCGATCACGCCAGCCGGGCCGTGGCCAGCGCCCTGCTGATGCAGGCCAGCGCGGCGCGGCTGAACCAGCAATTTTGCGCGCGCGGCTGGCCGGCGCTGCGCATCGGCATCGGCATCAATACGGGGCCCATGCATGTGGGCGACATGGGCTCGCGCATCCGCCGCGCCTATACCGTGATGGGCGACAGCGTCAACCTGGCCGCGCGCCTGGAAGGCGCCAGCAAGCTGTATGGCGTGGGCATCGTGGTGGGCGAGGCCACGCGCGCGGCCGCCCCGGATTTCCTGTACCGCGAGCTCGACCGGATCAGGGTGCTGGGCAAGCAGGAAGCGGTGGCCATCTTCGAGCCGCGCTGCCTGCTGGCCGGCGCCGCAGCGGCCGAACTGGCGCAGCTCGAGCGCTGGCACGCCGTGCTGGCCCGGCTGCGCGCGCGCGACTGGGCGCAGGCAGGTGCGCAGCTGGCCCATTTGCAGGCGGACTTTCCCGGCGATGGCCTGTACCGGCTGTACGCGGCGCGCCTGGAGCAGTACCGCAACGCGCCACCGCCATGGGACTGGGATGGCGTGACAGAATTGCACAGCAAATAGCCCGCCATTCGCCGGAAAAGGCAAGCGATTGCGGCATTTTTCACCATGGCGTGCGCATTGTTTGTTGCATTGCGATAAAAAACACGGGGAAATGTTAGAAATTTCTGACTGGAAACTAAAAGCCGTCTAAAATTTGTCTTCAATCCATTGCCGGACATGCTGGCGCCTGCGGGCCGCGCGCTTGTCCGGTTACACAAGAAATCCTTCACATGACATATCGTTTGGTGCACCTGCTTGCGGGTTCCGCGCTGCTGTTCGCCGTCGGCGCCGCCGGCGCCGCTGTTTCCATGGATGACGCCGCGCCTGCCACGCAGGGCGACGGCGTGCCGCGCTTCGAGATCCGCCGCTTCGACGTTCAGGGCAATACCCTGCTCACGTCCGCGCAAGTGCAGGCCCTGCTGGCGCCCTACACGGGAGCGCAGCGCGATTTTTCCGACATCGCGCGCGCCGTCGAGGCACTGGAGGGGGCTTACCGCGAGCGCGGTTACAGCGCCGTGCAGGTGCAATTGCCCGAGCAGGAACTGGAGCGCGGCGTGGTGCGCCTGAGCGTGCTGCAAACGCCGCTGGGCAAGCTTGCCATCGGCGGCAATACGCATGTGGACGAGGCCAACGTGCGACGCGCCTTGCCGTCTCTTCGCGAAGGCGAGACGCCGAACTTGCCGGCGCTGTCGCAAAGCCTGAGGCTGGCCAATGAAAACCCGGCGCGCAAGATCGAAGTGCGCCTGCAAGCCGATGAACCGGCGGGCACCATCGACGCCATCGTTACGGTGGCCGATGAAAAGCCCTGGAAAGCCATGCTCAACGTGGACAATACGGGCAATGCGCAAACGGGCAAGACGCACGTGGGTGTGGTGCTGCAGCATGCGAATCTGTTCGGCCTCGATCATGTCGCCAGCCTGCAATACACGAGCAGCCTGGAAAAGCCGGACAAGGTGGGCGTGTATGGCGCCGGCTACCACTTGCCGCTGTATGCGCTGGGCGACTCGATGGATTTTTTTGCCAGCTATTCGAACGTCGATTCGGGCAGCGTCTCGGCCGGCATTTTCGACCTGGCCGTCAGTGGCCAGGGCAGCATGGCCGGCATCCGCTACAACCAGAACTTTGCCCGCAGCGGCGATTTCGAACCCAAGCTCGTGTACGGCATCGACTACAAGGCTTACCGCAACAGCGTGCAGCTGTTCGGCATGGAACTGGGCGCCGACGTCACCGTGCATCCGCTCAGCGTCAGCTATATCGGCAACTGGACCTTGCCCACGGGCGAGACCAGCGTGGCGGTCACCTTCGCGCACAATATCCCTGGCGGCAAGCACGGCGCGCAAGCTGATTTCGACCGCGTGCGCGCACACGCGAAGGCGGCCTACAACACGGTGCGCCTGAGCGCCAGTGCGGGACGCGTGCTGGCCGGCGACTGGCAATGGCGCGCGCTCGCCAACGCGCAGATCACGCCCGACGCGCTGGTGCCGGGCGAGCAGTTCGGCGCCGGCGGCGCCGCGTCCGTGCGCGGCTTTGCCGAGCGCGAGGTATCGAACGATTCGGGCGTCAACCTGAACCTGGAACTGTACACGCCGAACTGGTGCGGCCAGGCGCTCGCTTACCAGTGCCGCGCGCTGGCGTTCTATGACACGGCCTGGCTGCGCCGCAACCATGCGCTGCCCGGCGAAAGCGCGTCGCAAGGCATCAGCAGCGGCGGCCTCGGCCTGCGTTTGCTGCTGAGCCGCTACGCCAATCTGCAACTCGATTACGCCCATGTCGTCAATGGCGGCGACACGGGACAGCGGGGCGCCAACCGCCTGCATTTCCGCCTCGCCTTGGCCTACTAGCATCAGGATGAACACCATGCACAACCACGTCCAGCACGCCTCCGCTTTCATCCTGACGCCCGCCTTTTCATTACCGCTTGCGCCGCCCCTGCGCCGCACGGCGCTGGCACTGCTGCTGGCCGGCTGTTTCGGCGCCGCGCAGGCCAACCCCGCCTTGCCGCAGGTGGTCAACGGACAGGCCACGTTCAGCCAGCAGGGCAACATCTTTTCGATCACGAACACGCCCAACACCATCATCAACTGGCAGAGTTTTTCCATCCATGCGGGCGAAATCACGCGCTTCATCCAGCAAAGCGGCAATAGCGCCGTACTGAACCGCATTACGGGACAAGACCCCAGCAAGATCCTGGGCGCGCTCGAATCGAACGGCAAGGTCTTCCTGATCAACCCGAACGGCATCGTTTTCGGCCAGGGGGCGAAAGTGGACGTGAACGGGCTGGTCGCCTCCAGCCTGGGCATGACGAATGAGGATTTCCTGGCCGGCAAGCGCCAGTTCACGGCCGGCGGCGTGGCCGGCGGCGTCAGCAATGCGGGCATGATTAACGCGGGCAAGGGCGGGCAAGTGCTGCTGATCGCGCCGAACGTGGAAAACACGGGCATCATCACGGCGCCCAATGGCGAAGTGATCCTGGCGGCCGGGCGCAGCGTGCAGCTGGCCGACCCCGGCAATCCGCAATTGCGCGTACTGGTCTCTGCGCCGGCCGACCAGGCGCTGAACCTGGGCCAGGTCATCGCCCAGGGCGGCAGCATCGGCATGGCCGGCGCGCTGGTCAGCCAGCGCGGCGTGCTCAACGCCAACAGCGCCGTCGTCGGCGAGAACGGCAGGATCGTGCTCAAGGCCAGCGGCAAGGCGCTGCTCGAAGCGGGCAGCGTCACCAGCGCCGCGGGGTCGGCCGGCACGGGCGGCCAGATTCAAGTGCTGGGCGAGCAAGTGGGTTTGCTGGGCAATGCAAAGGTCGACGCCAGCGGCGCGACGGGCGGCGGCACGGTCTTGCTGGGCGGTGATTACCAGGGCAAGAACGCGGCCGTGCACAATGCGCGGCAAGTACTCGTCGGCAAGGATGCCAGCGTCAATGCCGATGCGATTGTCAGCGGCAACGGCGGCAAGGTCATCGCCTGGGGCAATGAATCGGCCCAGGTGCACGGCAGCATTTCCGCGCGCGGCGGCGCGCAAGGCGGCGACGGCGGCTTCGTGGAAACGTCCGGCCATTACCTGGCCGTCGACGGCATCCGCGTCAATACCAGCGCGGCGCGCGGCAAGCGCGGCAACTGGCTGCTCGATCCGTATGATATCGACGTGGTGCAGGGACCGGGCGGCAACCTTGCCAATGTCGATCAGTTCAGCGATATGCCGTCGACCGGCAGCACCAGCATCGGCGCCGATACGATCTCCGGCGCCACCAGCGACGTCACCTTGCAAGCCCTGCATCGCATCAATTTCAGCAGTTCGGTGAACATGCTCAATTCCGGCGTCAGCCTGACCGCGCAGGCGGGCGAAACCATCAATGTCTACGCCGCCATCACCACCAACGGCGGCAATGTGACCCTGTCGGCGAATGACCCTGCTAGCACCAGCGGCAACTATGGCCCGGGATCGAACGTCAATCTGAACGCGGCCATTACCAGCAACGGCGGCAACATTTCGCTATCGGGCGCCAGCATCGAGGGCGCCGCCACGGTCCATGTCGGCAACGGCAATCTGAGCTTGCGCGCGAATGACGCGCTGGGCGGCATCAATCTGTCGGGCGGCGCCGGCCAGCTTGCTGGCAACGGCATCGCCGGCCAGACGGTGACCCTGCAGGCCGACAATATCACCGTTGCCGGCGGCATCGACGTCGGCGGCACGGCGGGCGGCGCAAATGTCATCATCAAACCCCTGAGCAGTGCGCGCAGCATCGACCTGGGCACCAAATCGGGTACGGCCCTCAGTTTGAACGCGGTTGAGCTGGCCGGCATCTCGGCCGCGTCGCTGACCATCGGCGACGGCACGAACACGGGCGGCTTGCGGATATCGGATGCGCTTGCCAGGAGCGGCGATCTGCACCTCAATTCCGGTTCCGCCATCACGGCCACGGGCGCCGTGACGGTGGGCGGCAGCTTTGTGCTCGACGGCGGCGCCTGGGTGCAAAGCGCGGCGGCCCTGCCAGGATTTAGCGCCAGAAACTTCACCATCGGCAGCGGCGCCAGTTTCCTGCGCGTGGCCGGCGGCGACGGTGCCGCCACACCTTATCTGCTCGCCGATATCTATGGCTTGCAAGGCATCGCCAGCCTCGGTCTGGGCAACAGCTATCGCCTGGCCGGCAATATCGACGCCAGCGGCACGGCGAACTGGAACGATGGCCAGGGCTTTGTGCCGATCGCCGGCAGCGGCAGCGGTTTTTCCGGCGTGTTCGATGGCGGCGGATTTACGCTCAGCAATTTGAAAATCGACCGCAGCCTGGTGCCTGGTCAGGCGGCAGGCCTGTTTGGCACCGTGCAGGGCGGCACCTTGCGCAACCTGACCCTGAGCGGCGGCAGCGTCACCGGCAGGGCGAACGTGGGCGCGCTGGCTGGCGAGGTCGTCAGCGGCACTATATCCGGCGTGAACAGCAGCGTCGCCGTCAGCGGCCAGCGCAATGTCGGCGGCCTGGTGGGCAGCAACGGCGGCGCCATCACGCTGTCGGCCAGCAGCGGCGCCGTCACCGGCGTCAATGCCGACAACGGCGGCGCCATCGGCGGCCTGGCGGGATCGAATGCGTCCGGCGCCAGCATCGCGACTTCGTACGCCACCGGCGTGGTGACGGGCGCGCGCGAAATGATCGGCGGCCTGGTCGGCAACAACCAGGGCGCGCTGAGCCAGTCTTATGCCACCGGCAATGTCAGCGGCGCGCGCAGCATCGGCGGCCTGGTGGGCTTGAACGGCGGCAGCATCGACGATGCATATGCCAGCGGCGCCGTGGGCCGGGCCGTTACTGCCGATCCCATCCTGTCCATGGAAAACATGGGCGGGCTGGTCGGTGAAAGCACGGGCAGCGTCAGCCATGTCTTCAGTAGCGGCGCCGTGAGCGGCGACGGCTACGCGTCCGTGGGCGCGGTGGCCGGCCGCGTGTCCGCCGGTTCCCCGTTCAGCTATGGTTTTTTCAATTATGAAACATCGCTGGTGCAGACCGGTGGTGGCGGCTCCAGCGGCCGCAGCACGGCGCAGATGCGGCAGCAGGGCAGCTTCGGCGACTACAATTTCAGCAGCGTGTGGCGCATTTACGAAGGCTACACGACGCCGATGCTGAAGGCTTTCCTCAAGCCGCTGCAAGTGAACCTCGCGGGCAATGCCACGGGCAAGGTCTACGATGGCCAGTTGGCCGCCTTCCTCGGTTCGATCGCCTATGTGGGATTGATCGACGGCGACACGGGCGTGAATGGCAGCCTCGGCTACGGCAGCAACGCGCGCAACGTGGGCAGCTATGCGGCGACGGGCCTGTGGTCGACCAAGTACGACATCACCATGGGTGGCACGACGACCTTCGCCATCACGCCGCGCACCCTCAACGTGCAATTTAACGGCGTCAACAAGGTCTATGACGGCACGACGGGCGCCGCACTGGGTTTCGGCGATGACCGGGTTGCCGGTGACCGCCTGGACCTGTCGGCCCTGGCCAGCTTCAGCGACAAGAATGCGGGCGCGGGCAAGACGGTATTCGTGACGAACCTGAGCCTGGGTGGTGCCGATGCGGGTAATTACCTGCTGACCTCGACGGGCGGCACGACGCAGGCGACGATTGCGCAAAAACAATTGTCGACCTGGGTAGGCAGCGGCAGCGGCTTGTGGAGCGATGCGGCCAACTGGGACGGCGGCGTGGTGCCGGAAGGCGCGAACGTACTGGCTGTCGACTTTAGCAACAGCAAGGGCATCGTGACCTACAGCGCGGCGGCCGGCAACACCATCCTGAAAAACCTGACGGCGTCCGCGGGCTTACTGCTGACGGGCGGCAGCCTGACCCTCGGTGACAAGGCGCCGGATAGTTCCCTGCTGGCCAGCCTGGAAGTCAACGGCGGCAGCCTGTTGCTGAACGGCAGCCTGTCGGCGGACCGTTACGTGCAAGGCGGCGGCGTGTTGAGCGGCAATGGCAACTTGCTCGTCGCCAACAGCTTTAATCAGACTGCCGGCGCCATCCGGCTGGCGGGCCAGCTGGCCATCACGCAAGCGGCTGGCGACCTGCGCTTCGCCAGCCTGGCGGCCAACGATGTGCAGCTGAGCGCCTTGAACGGCGCCATCGGCCAGGACGGTGCGCTGCTCGCCAGCAGCCTGACCGCGCAGGCGCGCGACGGCATCGTGCTGAGTAATGCGGGCAATCAGGTCAGCAGTTTTAGCGCCAGCAATCGTGCCGGGGGCGGCATTGCGCTGAACAATACCTCGGCGCCGGGCACCTTGGCCTTGGGAACGCTGACCACTGGCGCGGGCAATATCGCCATCGACAATACGGGCGGCGTCACGGCTGGCAATATCGATGCCAATGGCGGCAACGTCAGCGTGACGGCGCACAGCCCCGTTGCCGTCAACGGCAGGATCGCGGGCAATGACATCGCGCTCAATGCCAGCACGGACGTACTGCTGGGCGATGGCGCGCAGCTGGTAGCGGCGCGCGACATCAGCCTGGCGGCGGGACGCGACATCAGTATCAAGGGCAACTCCCGCGTAGCCAGCGGCGGCAATTTTACCGCCAGCGCGGAAGGCAATGTGCTGTTTGCGGACACGGCAAGTTTCACTTTGCCGGCCGCCGCCAGCATGAGCGTGCTGGCGAAAACGGGCAGCATCACGGGCACGCAGGGCGTGCGCATCAATCGCCAGCGCACCAGCGTCGGCTTGCAGGCGCCGAATGGCACGGTCAGCATGGCGGACGCCATTTTCCTGCCCGTCACGACCGTCGAACAGCCCGTGATCATCAACGTCATCATCAATAACACATTGAACGTCATCAAGCAGGCCGACTATGCCAACGTCCCGCTCGTTTCCAAACTGCCGGCCAAGCCTGCTGACAAGGTACCGGACGACAAGGATGTTACCGCCTCCGCAGGTGACTCAACAGGACCTACAAAAAATGAATCTGTTAAAAAAATGTACTGCAATTAAGGCTTTCTTGTGGCTGGCCTTGATGTGCGTGGGCGCGCATGCCTGGGCCGGCCAGGTGGCCGGTACCGTCATGCAATTGAGTGGTCCGCTGATGGCGAAGAAGGCCGATGGCAAGGTGAAGATCCTGGCCATCAAGTCGGAAGTCGAGCAGGGCGACACCTTGCTGACGGAAAAGGAGACCTATGCCTTGATCAAGCTGATCGACAATAGCGAAATCACCTTGAAACCGAATACCAGTTTTGTGATCGAGCAATTCAGCTATACGGCCGAGCAGCCCGATGGCGACCATGCCGTCTTCAGCCTGCTCAAGGGGGGCTTGCGTTCCGTCACGGGGCTGCTGGGCAAGCGCAACAAGGAGCGCTTCGAGATGAAGACGCCGGCCGCCACCATCGGCATTCGCGGCACGACATTTATTGCCGAGTATATTGGCCCGTCGACGCCTGCACTGTTGACGCCTGTGCTGTCGGCGCCTGCATCGTCGATGCCTCGGGCTCCCGGCCTGTATGTGCAAGTGCTCGATGGCCTGATCAATTTGACCAATCCTGCCGACACACTCAATTTCAGCGCCGGCCAGTTCGGCTATACGCCGAATTTCCGGCAGCCGCCGGTGGTGCTGCCGGCCAATCCGGGCATAAAGTTTGCGCCGCCGCCCGTGTTCAATTCCAGCATGCCCCCGACCGCCAGCAGTACCACGCCCGGCAAGTCGAACAACGTCGACTGCGAAGTACGCTAAGTTTCGCTTGACCTTCCCATCATGGTAGGGACGATCCTGTAGACATCACCTCTTATCTACAGGATCCGCGCCATGCAGCCAGCTTCCCCTTATTTGCAATCGTTCACGGTCGAAGGCATGACCTGCGCCTCGTGCGCCGCCCGCGTTGAAAAGGCGCTGGCGGCCGTGCCGGGCGTGACCAGCGCCAGCATCAACCTGGCCACCGATACGGCCAGGGTGGCGTCCAGCCAGAACGTTCCGCTGGCCACCTTGCAGGCGGCGGTGGACAAGGCCGGCTATGCGGTGGCGCAGCGCGAGATCGACCTGAACATCGCCGGCATGACGTGCGCCTCGTGCGTGGGCCGGGTGGAAAAAGCCTTGCTGAAGGTGCCCGGCGTGCTGGCCGCCAGCGTCAACCTGGCCACGGAAAGCGCGCGCATCAAGGTGACGGGCGACGCCGATGCGGGCGTCCTGATCGCCGCCATCGACCAGGCCGGCTATGCCGCCACGGTGCCCGCCGCCAGCCACGCCAGCGCGCCCGCGGCGGCGCCCAACCGCGACGGCATGAAAGTGGCGTTCGCGGCCGTGCTGGCTTTCCCATTGATGCTGCCCATGCTGCTCGAGTGGGCCGGCATCCATTTGATGCTGCCCGGCTGGCTGCAATTCGCGCTGGCCACGCCCGTGCAGTTTTACTTTGGTGCGCGTTTCTACAAGGCGGGCTGGAAGGCGGCGCGCGCCGGCAGCGGCAATATGGATTTGCTGGTGGCGCTGGGCACGAGCGCCGCGTATGGCTTGTCCGTCTATCAATGGCTGACGGCGGGCGAGATGCTGCCGCACCTGTACTTTGAAGCGTCGGCCGTCGTCATCACGCTGGTGTTGCTGGGCAAATGGCTGGAAAGCCGCGCCAAGCGCCAGACGGCTTCGGCCATCCGCGCGCTGCAAGTCTTGCGCCCGGAGGCGGCCCGCGTGCGCCGCGACGGCGTCGAGCTCGATTTGCCCGTGGAACAGGTGAAAGTGGGCGACCTGGTGGTTATCCGCCCCGGTGAACGGGTGGCCGTCGATGGCGTGGTGGTGGAAGGCGCCAGCCAGGTCAACGAGTCGCTGATCACGGGCGAAAGCTTGCCGGTCGATAAGCATCCGGGCGACAAGGTGACGGGCGGCGCCATCAATGCCGATGGTTTGTTGCTGGTGCGCACGCAAGCCGTGGGCGGCGAGACGACCTTGTCGCGCATCATCCGCCTGGTGGAAGATGCGCAGGCGGCCAAGGCGCCGATCCAGCACCTGGTCGACAAGGTCAGTGCGATCTTCGTGCCCGTGGTGCTGTTGCTGGCGCTGCTGACCATGCTGGGCTGGTGGTTCGCTACCGGCGAACTGGAGAACGCCATCATCAATGCCGTGGCCGTGCTGGTCATCGCCTGCCCGTGCGCACTGGGCCTGGCCACGCCGACGGCCATCATGGCCGGCACGGGCGTGGCTGCCCGTTACGGCATCCTGATCAAGGATGCGGAAGCGCTGGAAGTGGCGCACGCCGTCAATACCGTCGTGTTCGACAAGACGGGCACCTTGACTATCGGCAAGCCCGCCCTGGCGGCCCTGCATGCGCACGGCATCGACGATGCCCGGCTGCTGCAGCTGGCGGCTAGCATCCAGCGTGGCAGCGAGCACAGCCTGGCTACGGCCGTGCTGGATGCGGCGGCCGCGCGCCACGTCGAGCCCTTGCCGGCCACGGCCCTGGCGGCCTTGCCGGGCCGTGGCCTGGCGGCGCATGTCGACGGCCTGGACCTGAAACTGGGCAGCACGCGCCTGATGCAGGAGTTAAACGTGGACATGGCGCCGCTGGCGGACCGGGCCTTGTCGCTGGAAAACACGGGTAATACGATCTCGTGGCTGGCTTCGGGATCGGAGCTGCTGGGCCTGTTCGCCTTCAGCGACCAGGTCAAGCCGAATGCGCAGGCGGCTATTGCCCATTTGCACAGCCTGGGCATCCGCACGGTGATGTTGACCGGGGATAACCAGGGCAGCGCCGACGCCGTCGGCAAGCTGCTGGGCATCGACACGGTGGCGGCGAAAATGCTGCCGGCCGATAAAACCGCTAAAATTGTTGCGCTGAAAGGCGAGGGCGCGAAGGTGGCCATGGTGGGCGACGGCATCAACGATGCGCCCGCGCTGGCCGCTGCCGACGTGGGCATCGCCATGTCGACGGGCACGGACGTGGCCATGCATGCGGCCGGCATCACGCTGATGCGCGGCGATCCGGCCCTGGTGGCGGACGCCATCGATATCTCGCGCCGCACCTACAGCAAGATACGGCAGAATCTGTTCTGGGCCTTCATTTACAACCTGATCGGCATTCCGCTGGCCGCCTTCGGCTTGCTCAACCCCATGGTGGCGGGCGCGGCGATGGCCTTCAGTTCCGTCAGCGTGATCAGCAATGCCCTGTTGCTGCGCCGCTGGAAAGCCCGCAGTCATGCAGGCAGCGCGCATACCAAGGAGTCATAGGATGAATATCGGCCAGGCAGCCAGTGAAACGGGCGTATCGGCAAAAATGATACGCTACTACGAGAGTATTTCATTGTTAAAACCCAGCGCGCGCAGCGACGCCGGCTACCGCATCTACACGCCGAACGACTTGCACGCCTTGCGCTTCATCAAGCGCGGGCGGGGACTGGGTTTTTCGCTGGAACAGATCCGCGAGCTGCTGTCGTTGTGGCAAAACGACCAGCGCGCCAGCGCGGACGTGAAAGGCATCGCCCTGGCCCACGTCGCCGAGCTCGACAAGCGCATCGCCGAACTGACGGAAATGCGCGACACGCTGGCTCACCTGGCGCAGTCGTGCCATGGCGATGACAAGCCCGATTGCCCCATCCTGCAAAGCCTGGGGCTGGCCGGTGAAACGGAAGCGAAGGCTTGCTGCCATTGAGTTAAATCAACGGAGGTGCGTATGGCGTATGAACTGTATTACTGGCCCACGATACAGGGACGCGGCGAATTCATCCGCCTGGCCCTGGAAGAGGCGGGCGCCGACTACCGCGACATCGCCCGTTTGCCTGAACGCAAGGGGCAAGGCGTTCCCGCCATGCTGGCCTGCCTCGATGGCGGTGCTACGCCACAGGCCGCCTACGCACCGCCCGTGCTGCGCGACGGCGACATGCTGATCGGCCAGACGACGAATATCCTCTTGTATCTGGGCCGGCGCCTGGGCTTGGCGCCGCGCGCGGAAAGCGGCCGTTTATGGCTGAACCAGCTGCAACTGACCATGGCCGACTGGCTGACGGAAGTGCACGACACGCACCATCCGCTGTCGATGAATCAATATTATGAGGAACAGAAACAGGCGGCCATGCTGCGCAGCGCGGATTTCCGCGAAACACGGCTGCCGAAATTCCTCGATTATTTTACCCAGGTCCTGCTGAATAATCGCAGCCGGGGCCAGTATCTGGTGGGCGCAAAGCTCACGTATGGCGACCTGTCGCTGTTCCAGATGCTGGCCGGCTTGCGTTATGCGTTTCCGCAAGCCATGGCGCGCCTGGCACCCGAATATCCGTTCCTGTCCGAGCTGCACGATATGGTGGCGGCGCGGCCGAACATCGCCCGCTACCTGCAGTCGAAGCGCAGAATTGCATTCAATGAGGAAGGCATCTTCCGCCACTATCCCGAGCTGGACGGATAAAAAAACAGCCGGCGCAAAGGCCGGCTGTCGTAATGCTGTTGTGGCTGTTACTGCGCGCTGGTAACGGGGTAGCCCGCCTCCACGATGGCGGCGCTGATGGCGCCCAGTTCGGCGGGTGATTCCACCGTGACGCGCTTGCTGGCCAGGTCGATCTGCACCTGGGCTTGCGGATCGATGGCCTGCACCGCTTTCGTGACCGAGCCGACGCAATGGCCGCAGCTCATGTTTTCAACTTGTAACTGATACATGGCAAGCACTCCTTGAATGATTAGGTACGTTCACTGTAATCCTTGCCCCGGTGGGAAGGTCAAGGGGAAGCTGGCGTGCGCATTAATTCAGCAGGAAATCGTCCGCTTGCATGGGCGGCGGCACGTTCTCGTCCTGCACGGATTCACGCAAGCTGATTTCGATGGCGCGGCACATGGCCGACAGCGGCAGGTCGTTGGCGTCTTCGCCGAACGGCTCCTCGATCTCGTCGCCCAGGGCATCGAGGCCAAAGAAAGTGTAGGCAACGATGGCGACGACGAAGGGCGTCATGAAGCCTAGCGAATCGACGAGGCCGAACGGCAGCAGGAAGCAGTACAGATAGGCTGTGCGGTGCAGCAACAGCGAATACGAAAACGGAATCGGCGTGCTGCGGATGCGTTCGCACGACGCGCCCGCCGCTACCATGGCCGAAACCGTGTTATCGATCTGTGCGGTGAGGATGCTGTCGATGCGGCCTTGCCGGACACAGTCGGCCAGGTCGTGGCCCATCTGCAGCATCAGGTAGTCCGATGGATTCGATGCCTGGCAAGCCGCTTCCCATTCGGCCGGGCGCAGCAGCGGCTGCAAGTCGGCCGGTCCGCGCGTGTCGCGCAGCTGGTGGCGCAGGGCGTGGCAAAAGGCGATGGTGCGGTAAATCATGCGCACGCGCACATCTTCCAGGCCCAGCCTCGCGTGGGCCGGCGTGTCGCCGCGTATCATGGTCTGGCACTGGCGCGAGAAATTACGGCTGCGCAAGACCAGTTCGCCCCACAGCTTGCGCGCTTCCCAGTAGCGGTCATAGGCGGCCGTGTTGCGAAAGCCCAGGAAGATGGCCAGCGGCAAGCCGATCAGCGTAAACGGGATGGTGGTCAAGATCACCTTGTGGTCGAACAAGGTACCGTGGCACCAGGTGACGAGGGTGGCGATCAGGGTATTGACGATGAGCGTGGTGCGGATGCGCGGCAGGACGGAGCCGCGCACCACGAGGAACAGCCTTAGCGCCGAAGGGCGCTCGCGCACGATCATGCTGCGCTCCTTGCTGGGGGCTGGGCTGGCGGGGAAGGGCGGGCCCGGTAATCGGTAAAAGAGGAAAGATGCAGTGGCAATGGCCGGGAACAAAAAGCCCGCGATGTATGCGGGCTGAGCAGGGTGTGCATGGGAAGCAGTGTAGGGGAGACGGTTTAAGTATAGGCCGCCGATCCGTTTCCAGCCAATTCACAGTGATAATGGGTATTATTCATTTCATGAATGAATATTTCATTTGTAAGTTATTGTGTGAATTTAGCTATCCGATTCCTGTCGCTGCCTGATCTTCTTGCGGTGTTCTTCCTGCTGCCGTTTCAGTGCGGCACTGGCCGTATAGCCGTTGCGGAACCACGCCGGGTTCTTGCCGCGGCCCGGCCGGGAGCAGTCAGCCAGGCTGGCCACGTCGGCGCAGTCGCAAGCGCAGTCCAGCAGAGGTACGTCGCAGTCGCAAAATCCCGCCTGGGCCTGGCGGCGCGCACTGCGCCGCGTCTGCGGATGCAGCGCCAGGTATCGGCGATGGTGTTCGCCGCAGGCGCGCAGACGCCGTTGCAGCAGCGCCAGTCCGGCGCGCAAGCCGTGACGCGCGATGACCTTGTAGCCATAGGCGGAGCAGCTGTCGCGCCCCGTCAGCACGCGGTAGGCGCAGCGAAATCCTTTCCAGGGAGATAGATGGCGCTGGTAGACGCGGATCGCCCACAGGACCAGGTGCTTGCCGCAGGTGTCGAAGGTGAAAATATTGCTTCCTTTGCCGTTTGCCTTGCGGCACTGACTCGAGCATACGACAGGTCTGCAAAAAATAATAGCGGCAAGCCCGCATGCATGGCGGCACGTGACAGAGAGGGAGATCGGCTGGTGCGTACCGTGGCCGCCATGACGCCTGCGGCCATAGTCCACTATGTTCGCGTGCGTACTGTCGCGCGGCGCGTCCGCCAGCATACTGCCCAGCTACCCCACGCAGTCCCGGGGTGCCAAGACCAAGGAAACCAGATGAGCTATCAGACCACGAATCCCTACAGCGAACAGATCGAGCAGACCTTCACATCGCATAGCGATGCGCAAATGGACAATATACTGGCCCAGGCAGCCACTGCTTTCGAGAGCGACTGGCGCCAGCGCAGCTTTGCCGAGCGCAAGGCAGTCGTCAAGAAAGCGGCCATGCTGCTGAAGGAACAAGGCGATGCCTTCGCCAAGCTGATCACCGTGGAAATGGGCAAGCTGTTCAAGGAAGCGCAGCAGGAAGTGTCGCTGTGCGTGAAAATCCTCGACTACTACGCGGATAATGCTGAGCAATTTCTCGCTCCCAAACAACTAGACGTCAAGCGCGGCGAGGCCCGCGTGGAAATCGCGCCGCTGGGCGTGATCTTCTGCGTCGAGCCGTGGAATTTCCCGTATTACCAGCTGGCCAGGGTCGCGGGTCCGAATTTGATGGCGGGCAATACCCTGGTAGTGAAACACGCGTCCAACGTGCCCCAGTGCGCACTGGCCTTTGAAAAACTGTTCCTTGACGCGGGCGCGCCGGCAGGCGCCTACAGCAACGCATTCTTGTCCAGCGAGCAAGTGGCCACCGCCATTGCCGACCCGCGCGTGCAGGGCGTGGCGCTGACGGGCAGCGAGCGTGCCGGCGCCTCCGTGGCGGCCACGGCCGGCAAGGCCCTGAAGAAAACCACGATGGAACTGGGCGGCAGCGACGCCTTCATCGTCCTGGACGACGCCGACATGGACCTGGCCGTCAAGCTGGCCGTCATCGGCCGCATCCAGAATGCGGGCCAGGTGTGCGACGGCTCGAAACGCTTTATCCTGCTCGACAGCATTGCCGATACCTTTGTCGAGCGCTTCCAGGCCGAACTGGCCAAGCTGCAGCCAGGCGACCCGATGGATCCCGCCACGACCCTGGCGCCGCTGTCGAGCAAATCGGCGCTGGAGCTGGCCGTCAAGCAAGTCGGCCAGGCCGTGGAAGGCGGCGCGAAAGTGCTGCTGGGCGGCAAGCGCATTGAGCGTGCCGGCTACTTCATGGCACCGACCATCCTCACCGAAGTCACGCCTGGCAATCCCGTCTACTACCAGGAATTCTTTGCCCCCGTCGCCATGATTTTCCGCGTCAAGGATGACGACGCGGCGATCGCCCTGGCCAACGATTCTCCCTTCGGCCTCGGTGGCACCATCATCACGGCAGACGTCGCGCGCGGCAAACGCCTGGCCAGCCGCATCGACACGGGCATGGTATTCATCAACTCGCCCGCCGTCACGGCGCCTGAACTGCCATTTGGCGGCGTGAAACATTCGGGTTACGGCCGCGAATTGTCCGACCTGGGCATCATGGAATTCGTCAACCGCAAGCTGGTGCTGGTCGGCTGACCGGGCGACCTTGGGGGCGTTTCCTTACGCCCCCAGCGCCTGCCAGCCATACCAGCCGAACGCCGCTGCCCACGCCAGCAAGATCGCCAGCCCCGGCAGCAACAGCCATTTTGCTGCCGTCTCTTCCCACGTCACATACGGCTTGCCGCCGCGCGCGATGGCCAGCAGCGCCTGGCCCCCATTCAGACCGGCAAACGGCAGCAGATTAAAGGCGCACAGTTTCAGCGAGAACAGGGCGAACACCAGTGCAAAACCATGCGTGCGGGCAAATGTTTCCCCTTCACCCAGCAATTCCTGCGCCCTCGACAACGGCGCCAGCGCGCCAGCAACGATGTGCCCGAAGGCGGCGATAAAGCGCTCCCAGCCCGAGGCTCCCATGATGCCCAGTGACAAGGCCAGCAGCACGGCCACGCCGCTCAATGGCAGCAGGACCTGCTTCCACAGCGGCTGGAAGTTGTAGGCGTCAAGGCAGGGATCGTCGTCATACAAAGTTTCCTCACGCGTATCTTTCAGCACCAGATTGCCGGCCAGCGGCAGCAGCTTGACGCGCACTTTGCCCCAGGTCAGCAGGGTGGGACCGACGCCGTAGCTGATGCTGCGCACCGTGATGCCGAACAGCCTGGCGCAGGCCGCCATGACGGAAATGTGGAGGAGCATGAAAACGATGAAGCAGAGCAGCAACTGCAGGGCGGGAGGCATCGGCAAGGTGTCCAGAAAGAAAGGAGCGGTATTAGAACATGCCGCAGGAAATAGTCGCGCACATGAAAAAAGCCCCGCCTGCATCGCTGCAGCCGGGGCTTCGAATGACTGGGGCAGCTGACGCCGCCCGCTATAACTTACAGCACTTCGCTGGCGTGGTCGGCCAGGCGCGAACGCTCGCCGCGGGCCAGGGTGACGTGGCCGCTGTGGGTCCAGCCCTTGAAGCGGTCGACCACGTAGGTCAGGCCGCTCGAGCCTTCCGTCAGGTACGGCGTGTCGATCTGGGCGATGTTGCCCAGGCACAGGATCTTCGTGCCGGGACCGGCGCGCGTGACCAGGGTCTTGACCTGTTTCGGCGTCAAGTTTTGCGCTTCATCGATGATGAGGAACTTGTTGACGAAGGTGCGGCCGCGCATGAAGTTGAGCGACTTGATCTTGATGCGCGAGCGGATCAGGTCTTGCGTTGCCGCGCGGCCCCATTCGCCGCCATCGGAGTCGGACTTGTTCAGCACTTCCAGGTTGTCGTCGAAGGCGCCCATCCATGGCGACATCTTTTCTTCTTCCGTGCCTGGCAGGAAACCGATGTCTTCGCCGACGGGCACCGTCACGCGGGTGACGATGATTTCATTGTAGAGCTTGGTTTCCAGCACTTGCGCCAGGCCGGCGGCCAGGGCCAGCAGGGTCTTGCCGGTACCGGCCTGACCCAGCAGGGTGACGAAATCGCATTCCGGATTCATCAGCAGGTTCAGCGCGAAGTTCTGCTCGCGGTTGCGCGCCGTCACGCCCCACACATTGTTCTTCGTGTGGCTGAAGTCGCGCAGGGTTTGCAGCACTGCCGTCTTGCCGTTGATCTGCTTCACCTGGCCGTAGAACGGCGTTTCGCCGTTTTTCGGTTCCAGGTAGATGAACTGGTTGACCAGCAACGATGGAATGAACGGGCCCGTCACGCGGTAGAAGGTGGAGCTGTAGCCGTTCTTGCTTTCCTGCCACGATTCCATGTCCTTGCCGTGCTTGTTCCAGAAGTCGTCCGGCAATTGCACGATGCCCGAGTACAGCAAGTCCGTGTCTTCCAGCACATGGTCGTTGAAGTAATCTTCGGCCGGCAAGCCCAGGGCGCGCGCCTTGATGCGCATGTTGATGTCTTTCGACACCAGCACGACGGGGCGGCCTTCCTGTTCCGACTCGAGCGAACGCACGACGGCCAGGATCTGGTTGTCGGCCTTGCCCACTGGCAAGCCTGCCGGCAGGTCGGCGCTTTGCAAACGCGTCTGGAAGAACAGACGGCCCTTGGCGTCCTTGTTGCCCAGCTTGGACAGCAGGATGCCGTGTTCGATGGCGTCGTCATCCGTGTTGCTGATCAGGGCATCGAGCGTGCGCGACACCTGGCGCGCATTGCGGGCCACTTCCGTCATGCCCTTTTTGTGGTTGTCCAGCTCTTCCAGGGTCATCATCGGCAGGTACACATCGTGTTCCTCGAAGCGGAACAGCGACGATGGATCGTGCATCAGCACGTTCGTGTCGAGCACGAACAGCTTGCTGATGCCGCGCTGATCGGCGGCGCGGCTGGCGGACGACTTGAGCTGCACTTCCACAGGCTTGTGCTTGGCCGGATGCGGCTGCTCTGCCTGCTTGACGGGCTTGATCGGCGTGACCTTGCCTTTGGCCGCCGGCTTGGCTTTCGCCGCAGGCGCGGCAACGGCGGCAGGCGCGGCCGCAACCGGCGCCGGGGCTGGCGCCGGCTTGGCGACCATCAGGGCCGCCACTTGCTTGATCTTCGTGGCCGCATTGCGGACCGGCTTGGCAACTTCGGCGATCGCCGCTTCAATGATCGGTGCAGCCACTTTCTTGGCTGCCGGGGTTTTGGTGGCCGGGCGCGCTGCGCCTGCGGTTGGGTAATCTTGGGTGGCCAGGATGGTGGCTGGCTTGCTCGGTAATTTTGGCAGTGGCATCAGGATCTCAATCAAAAAATTTCTGGAATGAATCGCCCATGGGCAGCCAGCTTCTGGCGGCACTTCTCATGGGGTGGATGCGGGGGAACAACAATGCTACAGGACGAATAACTGCCGGGAGGCCGGCAGCATGGCCGGTCATGGACGCCATCGGCGGGCTGCAGGCCCGTCTGGCGGAGTGGATGGAGGCGCTTCGTTGACTCAAAATGGCGATAGGTACCGTGAACTGAACTGCGGTTGAACCAGGCTTGCTGGAAGCCGACAACGCGCATTGGA
The DNA here is from genome assembly GCF_058797855.1 of Janthinobacterium sp. GW823-FHT01H08. Classification (NCBI taxonomy): domain Bacteria; kingdom Pseudomonadati; phylum Pseudomonadota; class Betaproteobacteria; order Burkholderiales; family Oxalobacteraceae; genus Janthinobacterium; species Janthinobacterium sp. GW823-FHT01H08. The sequence goes on along the minus strand of NZ_CM179504.1, from coordinate 4,760,204 downwards.
TCAAAATGAACGATCAATTCAGATGCGCTACGAATTCCAGCACTTCTTCCACGTGAGTTGCGACCTTCACGCCTCTCCATTCTTTCACCAATCGGCCCTGGGCGTCAATCACAAACGTACTGCGCTCGACGCCGCGTACGGTCTTGCCGTACATCTGTTTCATCTTCATGACGTTAAACAGCAGGCAAACGGCTTCGTCCGGGTCGGAAATGAGCTCGAACGGCAGCTCCAGCTTGGCTTTGAAGCTTTCGTGCGAGCGCAGGGAATCGCGGCTGATGCCGTAGATTTCCACGCCGGCGGCGACAAATTGCGGATACGCGTCACGGAAGGCGATGTTTTCAGTGGTGCAGCCAGGGGTGTTGTCCTTCGGATAGAAAAACAGTACCGTGGCCTTGGCCGGGCGGCCCAGCAACTGAAAGGTCTTGCCGCTGGTCATGGCGGCACTAAAGTCGGGTATGCTAACGAGGGATTGGCTATCAGCCACAGGTTCTCTCCTGAACGGTGATCATCAGCGCTGGTTTTTAATCTGGCAACGCATCCAGGTGCAACAATACAGCATTCAGGCCGCTTTGCCCTGCACAATCAGGCGTCCCGAACGCCCGGGCAACTCATCCCAGGTGATGGGGTAAATTGGCAAGTCCGCATCTTTTATCTTTTCATAATAATCGCCCATCGCTGCAAACTGGTAGCCCTGGGCTTTCCAGCCAGTCAGCAGTTGTTCGAAAATGGGGGCGAGTTTCTGTCCTTCAAGTTCCGCATGCAAGGTATACACATGATCGCGCGGGTTGTCCGCCGTCAGTGACAGGATATGCGCGGCAACATTGCCGGTGGTGATCAGCTTGCCGTCGATTTCGCAGCCCAGCAGTTCGTCCAGGGTGGGCAGGGTGGTGGGCAATTGTACGCAGCGCAGGATGGTGTTGCCATTGCGCACGCGGTGCGGGCCATTGCCCGGATGCACCATTGCGCCGCGCGCGTCGAGCATGGCGCGGCCATCGGAGGCAAAGCGGTAGCCGGCCGTGTCGTGCTCGACAAAGGCGCTGACATTCATTTGCCAGCCGGCCGCGCCGTGCGTGTGCGGCTTGCTGCCGAACACCTGTTCGTAGCGGTTGGCGGCCTTGCGCATCATGGTAATGGTCCAGGCGGCGTTGCGCTTGGCCACATTGTCTTGCCACAGGGTGTGATCCCAGGTGTGGATGCCGCACTCGAAACCGGCATCGCGCACGGCGCGCAATTGCGCCGCGCACTGCTTGCCGATATCGGGTCCCGGCAGCAAGGTGCCGTACATCAATGTTTTCAAGCCGTAGTGCTCGACCACCGACGTGCGCGACACCTTGCTGAAAAAGCCGGGCCGCAAGGCGCGCCGCAGGGCCCAGCCCGTGTGGTCGGGGCCCAGCGAGAACAGAAAGGTGGCCTTGGCCTGGTGCGCGGCCAGCATGCGCACCAGATTGCCCATGCCTTCACGGGTGCCGCGATAGGTATCGACGTCGATTTTCAGGGTCAGGAACGGCTTGCTCAACATTAATCCATCAGGGCTTTGGCTTGGGCTACCTGGCTGCGGTAGGCGTCGAAAATATTGCGCAGGGAATCGGCCATGGTGGTGGTCGGCGCCCAGCCCAGCTCTTCGCAGGTATTCGTGATTTTCGGCACGCGGTTCTGCACGTCCTGGTAGCCGGCGCCGTAGTAGGCGCCCGAAGTCGTTTCCACGATGTTCACGTGTTTCGCGCCTTCGGCGTATTCCGGGTATTCGGCAGCCAGGGTCAGCATCATGCCGGCCAGGTCGCGGATCGAGTAGTTATTGGTCGGATTGCCAATGTTGTAGATCTTGCCGCTGGCGATGCCGTTCTTGTTGGCGATGATGCGGATCAGCGCATCGATGCCGTCGTCGATATAGGTGAACGCGCGTTTCTGCGCGCCGCCGTCGACCAGCGAGATGTTTTCGCCGCGCACGATGTGGCCGAAGAATTGCGTCACCACGCGCGAGGAACCTTCTTTTGGCGTGTGGATCGAGTCCAGGCCCGCGCCGATCCAGTTGAATGGACGGAACAGGGTGAAGTTCAAGCCTTCCATGCCGTAGCCCCAGATCACGCGGTCCATCAGCTGCTTGGCGTTCGAATAGATCCAGCGCGGCTTGTTGATCGGGCCGCAGATCAGTTCCGAGTTTTCCGGATCGAATTCCTCGTCATGGCACATGCCATACACTTCCGAGGTCGACGGGAAGACCAGGTGCTTGCCGTACTTGGCGGCCGAGCGCACGATAGGCAGGTTGGCTTCGAAGTCCAGTTCGAAGACGCGCAGCGGCTGCTTGACGTAGGTCGACGGCGTGGCGATGGCCACCAGCGGCAGGATCACGTCGCATTTCTTGACGTGGTACTCGACCCATTCCTTGTTGATCGTGATGTCGCCTTCGAAGAAGTGCATGCGCGACTTGTAGTTGTCATCTTCCAGCAATTCCGTGATGCGGTCCGTGTTCATGTCCATGCCGTAGACATGCCAGTCGGTGGTTTCCAGGATGCGCTTGGACAGGTGGTGGCCGATGAAACCGTTGACGCCTAAGATGAGGACTTTTTTCATATGAGATTCTCTTGAGTGATATCAGTGTGTGCTGACGCGGGCGGTCAGACTTGCTTGCAATTGCTGAGCCGAAATCGGCTCCCCGGCAGCCCTCAGCGCGGAAATGGCCAGCATGCGGCCGTCTCCGCAGACGCCAAAGATGCAATTATCCACTACCGCCAAGCCTGGTGGCAAACTTCCTGCTGAATGCTTGCTTAAACGGGCTTTTTCGATGGTGTAAATAACATTGTTGACTTCGGTGAACGCGCCGGGATAGGGGGGGGCGACGGCCCGGTGCAGGTTGTACACCTGCTGCGCGGGTAACTTCCAGTCGATGCGGCCGTCTTCCGGCGTGCGGCCGCCAAAGTAGCCGCCCTGGCGCAGATCGTTGAGCTGGCGCGGCGCCGTGCCGTCCAGCAAGGCTGGCAGCACGTTCCACAAGGTTTGCTCCGCCGCCACCGTGACCTTGCCGAACACTTCGAACGCCGTGTCGTCGGGCAGGATGGGCACGGCCGTTTGCGCGACGATGGCGCCGGCATCGGGCTTGACCGTCATTTCATGCAGGGTGGCGCCCGTTTGCGGGGCGCCATGCAGCACGGCCCAGTTGACGGGCGCGCGGCCGCGGAACTGCGGCAGCAGCGAGCCGTGCATATTGTAGGCGGGCGCGACTTCCAGGATGCTGGCCGGCAGCATGTGGCGGTAGTAAAAGCTGAACAGCATGTCCGGCCTGGCCGCCTGCACCTGCGCCAGCAGCTCGGGCGCGCGCGCGTCCGCAGGCGTAATGTACGGGATGCCTTCGGCCTGGCACAGGCTGGCGACGGATTCGAACCACAGGTTTTCCGTGGGGCTGTCTTCGTGCGTGACGACGAGGGCAATATCGACGCCGCCGGCCAGCAGCACCTTGATGCAGCGCACGCCCACATTGTGGTAGCCGAAGACGACGGCGCGCGGGGCGCCCATCAGCGGCTCACCTGGCGCTTTTCCAGGCGCACGTACGATGGCGCCTCGGCTTCCGCCTGGACCATACCATCCTGCAAGATGGTTTGCACCACGTAGCGGGGACGGGCACGCACTTGCTGGAAGATGCGTCCCACGTATTCGCCCACCAGGCCGATGCCGAACAGGATCACGCCCATGAAGAAGAAGGCGATGGCGAACAGGGTGAACACGCCTTCGGCCTCCGCGCCCAGCAGGAAGCGGCGTACCAGCAGGAAGACCACCAGCAGCGCCGAGCCCAGCGACATCGCCATGCCCAGCATGGAAAAGATTTGCAGGGGAATCAGCGAAAAGCCCGTGACGAGGTCGAAATTGAGGCGGATCAGGCTGTACAGCGAATATTTCGACTCGCCGGCGGCCCTTTCCTCGTGCTCGACGGTGATTTCCGTGGGCTTGCGGGCGAACGTGTAGGCGAGGGCGGGCACGAAGGTGTTCACTTCGGCGCACTGGTTGACCAGGTCGATCACATTGCGGCCGTACGCGCGCAGCATGTTGCCCTGGTCCGTGATCTTGATGTTGGTGATGCGTTCGCGCAGGCGGTTCATCATCTTCGAGGCCAGGGTGCGCCAGGCGGAATCTTGCCGCTTGCGCCGGATCGAGCCCACGTAATCGTAACCTTCGCGCATCTTCGCCACCAGGTTGCCGATTTCTTCGGGCGGGTTCTGCAGGTCGGCGTCGAGCGTGACCATGATCTGCCCGCGCGAGGCTTCAAAACCGGCCAGGATGGCCATGTGCTGGCCATAATTGCCGTTGAATAAGATCACGCGCGTGACGTCGGGGCGCTGGCGGAACTGTTCCGCCAGGATGGCCACCGAGTTGTCGCGGCTGCCATCGTTGATGAAGATGATCTCGTAGCTCGTCTGCAAGGCATCGAGGGCCGGATACAGGCGGGCGAACAGGCTGGCCAGGCCATCCTGCTCGTTGTAGATCGGAATGATTACGGACAGTTCAGGTTTCATCGGCGCGCTGCTCATTTGATGAGAATGGATTTGACGGTGGCGACGGCGCGTTCCACGTCCTGTGTCGTCATGGCGTAGAACATCGGCAAGGTCACGGTCAGGCGGCCGATCTGTTCCGAGACGGGGAACATGCCCTCGGTAAAGCCGCGTTCGCGGTACATGGTAAACAGGTGGATCGGTGCGTAATGATAGCCCGTTCCCACGTTTTGCTGCGCCATGGCTTGCATGAACGCGGCGCGCGTGCCGGGGCCGTTGTCGGGCAGGATGATCTGGAACAGATGCCAGTTGCTGTTTTCAAAGTCCTGCACGGGCAGCCGGGCGCCGCTCTGTGCTTCGAAGTCGCTGCCGAACTGCGCGAAATAGTGGCGTGCCAGCGCGCGGCGGTGGGCCGTGATGGCGTCGATATTGGCGAACTGGCCCAGGCCGATGGCGGCCATGATGTCGCTCATGTTGTATTTGCCGCCCAGCACGTCGACGTCGATGCCGTCCACGCCGCTGCGGGTGACACCCTGCAGCCGGTATTTCTCGGCCAGCTTCGCTTCTTCCAGGTTGTTCAGGACGAGGCAGCCGCCTTCGCCCGTGGTGATGTTCTTGTTGGCCTGGAAGCTGAACGAGACGAAGTCGCCAAACGCGCCGATGCGCTTGCCTTTCCAGGTGGAGCCGAACGCCTGCGCCGCGTCTTCCACGACCCTTAAATTGTACTTTTCAGCAATCGCGTACAGGCGGTCCATGTCGACGGGCAGGCCGGACAGGTAAACGGGGATGATGGCTTTCGTACGCGGGGTGATGGCCGCTTCCAGCTTGTCGAGGTCGATATTCCGGGTGACGGGGTCGATGTCGGCGAACACGGGCGTGGCGCCCACTTCGATGATGACGTTGGCCGTCGCGACCCACGACACGGGCGTGGTGATGACTTCGTCGCCGGGGCCAATGCCGGCGATGCGCAGCGCGATTTCCATGGTGCACGTGCCCGAATTGAAGGTGCGCACGGGACGCCCGCCGAAATACTCGGACAGCTGGGCTTCGAATGCCTGCACTTTCGGGCCGCTGGTGATCCAGCCCGAGCGCAGCACCTCGCCGACGGCGGCGATGGTCGCCTCATCGATGGTGGGTTTGGAAAAAGGCAAAAAGGGCAGGGTAGAGGTCATGGGGCGCGGTTCTTGAGTCGGTATGGTGTCAGGGTATCTGTGTTGCCGAGGCTGCCGTACGGTGAAAAGCGGCCGGCAGGCATGGCTATTTTATATCGTCAGTATGGCGGCGCAGCCGGTTCAGCGGTGAAAAAATCATGCCGATGCGGGGGCGGGGCAAGCTGGCCGGGGGCGCGATCCGTGCTGCCTCGCGCCCCAGTTAAACATTATTTGTTGGCAATGACCATGCGGCGCGCGTCCTCGGCAATGACACGCATGGGTACGCCACGTTGTTGCAATTCCTTGTAGCGGCCCAGGCTGATAATGGCCATGTCGCGCACGCCGGCGTTGGCATCGTTCGTCCATTGCGTGATGAAAGGCTCGATGTTCGGGATCGACAGTTCCGGCTGCTGTTTCAGGCCAAACGTGAATTCATCCCAGTAATCGACGAGGATCACGGGCCGCTGCAGATAATAGGTCAGCGACTGTTCGTAGATGCCGACCGAATAGAGCTTGGTATCGGCCGTCAGTTCGGCCTGGATCTGCGGCAGCATGTCGGTGCCTGCGCGGTTCTGGCCATACAGTTCGGAGCCGGCCAGGATGCAGTGCGTGGCCAGGAAGCCGGCGCCGGCGATCGTCAGCACCGTCATGTCGCGGCGCAGCTGGCGCGCATGCAGCAAGGCCAGGGCGCCGCCGGCCAGGGCGAAGAAGCCGGCCGCCATCAGCCATGGCTGGTAGCCTTTCAATGCGATCAATGCTGCCGGATCGCGCGCGCTGGCCTTGCTGAACGCGATCGGTCCGCCGATCAGGATGGCCGCGCCCAGCACGCACAGCAGGCCGGCGGCGAACAGGCGCTGGCGGCGCGACGCCGATTCCAGGTACAGCGCCACCAGCAATGCCAGCGCCGGGAAGATGGGCACGATATAGCCGGGCAGCTTCGAGGTCGAATAGCTGAAGAAGAAGAAAATGAAGACGGCCCAGACCAGCAGCATCAAACGGGGCTGGAAGGCGCCTTCCTGGCGCTGGAAGGCGGCGGCCAGGCTTTGCGGCAGCAGGCCTATCCATGGCAAGATGCCGGGAATGAGCAGCACGAGGAAGTAGTACCAGGCGCCTTCGCGCTTGTGGCCCTTCATCAGGAAGCGCTGGAAATGCTCGTGGATGAAGAAGAAATGCGGCTGCTCCGGATTGCGCAGGGCGACCAGCACGAACCACGGCGTGGCGATGGCAAAGAACACCAGCAAGCCCTTGACCAGGTGCAGACGCGTCCAGATGCGCCAGTCGCGCGCACACAGCGAATACAGCACCAGCACGGCGCCCGGCAGGACGATGCCGATCAGGCCCTTGGCCAGCACGGCCAGCGCCATGGCGGCCCAGCAGGCCAGCATCCAGTTGCGCCGCTCCGTCGCCGTGGCGTCGTCGCGCTGGGCGATCAGCAGGCTGCCCAGGGTCAGGGTCATCATGCCCGACAGGCTCATGTCCAGCGAATTGATCTGGCCGGAAGCGAGCCAGAACAGGCTCGACGCCAGCACCAGGCCCGCATACAGGCCCACGCGCGGGCCGAAGACCTTTTTGCCCGCGTACGCCGTCATGCACACGCCGATGATGCCGCACAGGCCAGTCCACAGGCGCGCCTGCCACTCGCCCAGGCCGAAGGCGGCGAAGGTCAGCGCATTCATCCACGTTTGCAGCGGCGGCTTTTCAAAGTACTTGATGCCGTTCAGGCGCGTGGTGATCCAGTCGCCCGTGACGAACATCTCGCGCGCCATCTCGGCGTAGCGGCCCTCGTCGGGCGGCACCAGGGTGCGCACGCCCAGCGCATACAGGGTGACGACGATGAAGATGCCCAGCAGGGACCACATCAGCACCCGCGACGAGTGCAGTTCGTTGACATTGATTTTCATGCAGCCTTGCCTGCGGCCGGGGCCAGGATCAGTGCCAGGGTGACTTTGCGGCCCTCGCCCATGAGGATGTTGTAGGTGCGGCAGGCAGCCTGGCTATCCATGCATTCGACGCCGATGCGGCGCATGGTCAGCGCGGCCGTCAGCTTCGGGTGCACGAAGCGCTGGCGCTCGCCCGTGCCGAGGATGACCACGTCGGGCGCATCGGCCAGGATTTGCGCGAAATGCGCCTCGTTCAATTGTTCGAAACTGTCCACTTCCCACGCGCGTGGCGGCGTTTCCGGCATGACGATCAGGCTGTAGTTGTACGGCTGGGCATTGATCTCGACGCCGTTTTCGTCATAGCCGGTGACAGTCTGGTATTGTTGGGTGCTGCTGGCGTGGAGTTTCATGGCGATATCGGGGCTGGTCGTGTCGGTTGATCGGTACGCGCGCGGCCAAACTGGGTGCCGCGGCCAAGGGCGTAAGCATGCCATAAATGACAGAAAAGAGCGACTGAAAAGCAACATCCTTTCCAAATTGCAATGTTCGGCACCACAGTGGCGCTGCATGCTGGCGCCATGGTAATGCTGCAAGATTAAGGGAAGATGAAGATGGCGCCCGCCCGATAGTCGTCCGGCTGCGCCGGCGTGGCAGAATCGGCGTCAAATGCTGCAGTTCGCCATGTTTAATTTGATAAAATGGCCTGTTTTCGGCGAGAATGGTTGTTTTCGCCTTGCAGTCTTTCGCATCGCAGTTTCACGGGTTCATAGTTCTGGCGCGGCGGCCACGCTGCAAGCTCAAGTCTCCGCGCCGCATCACGACAGGGATTTATTTTGCGACCGATTCAGAAATCGAATAAATTGGCGGACGTCTGCTACGACATCCGCGGCCCGGTCCTGGAAAAATCCAGGCAAATGGAAGAAGAAGGCCACAAGATCACCAAGCTCAATATCGGCAATCTGGCCGTATTCGGCTTCGATCCGCCCGACGAGATCGTGCGCGACATGATGCTCAATCTGCAGAACGCGGCCGGCTATACGGATTCGAAAGGCATGTTCGCGCCGCGCAAGGCCGTCATGCACTACACGCAGGGCAAGAATATCGCCGGCGTGACCATCGATGATATTTACCTGGGCAATGGCGCTTCCGAACTGATCGTCATGTCGATGAACGCCTTGCTCAACAGTGGCGACGAAGTGCTGGTGCCGGCGCCCGATTATCCGTTGTGGACGGCCGCCGTCAGCCTGTCGGGCGGCAATCCCGTGCATTATGTGTGCGACGAGCAGAACGAGTGGTATCCGGACATCGAGGACATGCGCCGCAAGATCACGCCGCAGACCAAGGCGATCGTCGTCATCAACCCGAACAATCCGACGGGCGCGCTGTATCCGGTTTCCGTGCTGCTGCAGATCGTCGAACTGGCGCGCCAGCACCAACTGATTATTTTCGCCGACGAGATCTACGACAAGGTGCTGTACGACGAAGCCGAGCACGTGTCGATCGCCTCGCTGGCCGACGACGTGCTGTTCATTACCATGAACGGCCTGTCGAAGAATTACCGCTCCTGCGGCTACCGTTCCGGCTGGATGGTGGTTTCGGGCGAAAAGCGCCACGCCAAAGATTACATCGAGGGCCTCAACATGCTGGCCTCGATGCGGCTATGCGCCAATGCGCCGGGGCAGTTTGCCATCCAGACGGCGCTAGGCGGCTACCAGAGCATACAAGACCTGGTGGGGCCCGGCGGGCGCCTGTTGAAACAGCGCGACCTGGCGCACAAGCTGCTGACCGATATCCCCGGCGTCACCTGTGTCAAGCCGAAGGCCGCGCTGTACATGTTCCCGCGCCTGGACCCGGAGATCTACCCGATCGCCGACGACCAGCAGTTTGCCTATGAATTACTGGCCGAAGCCAAGGTCCTGATCGTGCAGGGCACGGGCTTCAACTGGATCGCGCCCGACCATTTCCGCGTCGTCTTCCTGCCCAACTCCGATGACCTGACCGAGGCCATGGGGCGCATTGCGCGCTTCCTCGAAGGCTATCGCAAGCGTCACGGCCGGGGCTGAAAGCCAGCAGCAGCAATCTCGATCAACCTGGCGCCGCCCAAGGGGGCGCCACTTATGAGCAGTCAAGCACAACTATGAAATCCATCAAGATCGGCCTACTGGGCCTGGGCAACGTCGGTTACGGCACGTTCAGCGTCCTGAAACGCAACCAGGAAGAAATCAAGCGCCGCGCGGGCCGCGGCATTGACGTCGTCGCCGTCGCCGTGCGCGACGTGGCGCGCGCCGAAGCGCTCGTCGCCGGCGGCTGCAAGGTCGTCAATGACCCTTACCTGATCGTCAACGATCCCGAGATCGACATCGTCGTCGAACTGATCGGCGGCTACGACCTGTCGAAAACCCTGGTGATGCAGGCCATCGCCAACGGCAAGCACGTGGTGACGGCCAACAAGGCGCTGCTGGCCGTGCACGGCAACGAAATCTTCGCCGCCGCCCAGGACAAGGGCGTGATGGTGGCCTTCGAGGCGGCCGTCGCCGGCGGCATCCCCATCATCAAGGCGCTGCGCGAAGGCTTGACGGCCAACCGCATCGAATGGATCGCCGGCATCATCAACGGCACCACCAATTTCATCCTGTCCGAGATGCGCGACAAGGGCCTCGATTTCGCCACCGTGCTGAAACAGGCGCAGGAACTCGGTTACGCGGAAGCCGACCCCACCTTCGACATCGAAGGCGTCGACGCCGCGCACAAGGCCACCATCATGTCGGCCATCGCTTTCGGCATTCCGGTGCAGTTCGACAAGGCCTACGTGGAAGGCATCAGCAACCTCAATGCCGTCGACATCCGCTACGCCGAGCAGCTGGGCTACCGCATCAAGCTGCTGGGCATCACCAAGCGCGCCACCGTCAATGGCGTGGAAGGCATCGAGCTGCGCGTGCATCCGACCCTGATTCCGGCCAAGCGCCTGATCGCCAACGTGGAAGGCGCGATGAACGCGGTGCTGGTGCATGGCGACGCCGTCGGCGCCAGCCTGTATTCGGGCCGCGGCGCCGGTGCCGAGCCGACCGCCTCGTCGGTGATCGCCGACCTGGTCGACATCACGCGCCTGGCCACGGCCGACCCGGAACACCGCGTGCCGCACCTGGCGTTCCAGCCGAACGCGATGACCAACATCGAAATCCTGCCGATGTCGGAAATCACCACCAGCTACTACCTGCGCATGCATGTGGCCGACCAGCCGGGAGTGCTGGCCGACCTGACGCGCATCCTGGCCGAACGCGGCATCTCGATCGACGCCATGCTGCAAAAAGAGCCGGCCGAGGGCGAGACGCATACGGACATCATCATGCTGACGCACCAGACGCAGGAAAAGAACGTCACGGCCGCCATCGAGAAGATGGAAGCGTTGAACAGCGTGGTGGGCACGGTCACCAAGATCCGCCTGGAAAACCTCAGCTAAACGTTTTCAGCGATCCATGCAAAACGGCGCCCGCGGGCGCCGTTTTTTTATGCGTAATGTCGTCGGATTACGCCGCCGCACCGACGGGGCCCACGTCCATGCCGTCATAGCTGGCCAGCTGGTTGTCCTGCGCAAATGCCATCAGTTCGCCATTGCGCGCATGCAGGCTGTCGACGCCGTGCACTTCGGCCTTTTCCACGTGCAGCACCCACACGGGCGGTGCCGCCGGATCGTCGAGTTCCGGCTGGTACAGTTCCACGGGGCGGTAGCCCTGCAGCGCCAGCAAGGTGGCGGCCTGTTCCAGCGGCTCGGACGTCGGGTTGGTGAAGTAATAGCCCCACAGCAGCGGCTGGGACAAATCCCACGGCGCGTTCTCGGCGATATTGGCAAACAGTTCGGTTACGTCGTCTTTGGTCATCATGGCAAGGTGCCTTCTTAAAATCTCAGGGCGCGATCTTAGCATCCATGCCGCCTGCACGCCATTCGCCCATAAAAAAACCGGCTGTGCTGAACTGAACCCCAAAAGTTGGACACCAACTTTTGGGGTTTTTCATGTCGAAGTACAGTGAGCAATTTAAGCTCAGCATTATCGAGCAATATTTGTCCGGTTCTGCGGGGTATAAACAGATTGCCGACAAGCACAATCTTCATCATTCAACTGTGAGATTGTGGATTAAATTGCATGCAGCGCATGGCATTGACGGTCTGGTAAAAAAGTGCAGCCATTACAGTGCAGCGTTCAAGCTCTCTGTGTTGCAGCATATGTGGTCCGCTGATTTGTCTTGCTGGCAGGTCGCCGCCGTATTCAATATCCGCAATCGCGGCATCATCCGTCATTGGGAGCGCTGCTATCATAGCGGTGGTCTAGAAGCCCTGATGCCACGCACACGTGGAAAGCCCAAGCAAATGCCCTTACCACCACCTACAGAGCCGTCCGAATCCCTTCCGGATCCCGCGGAACGCACCCACGACGAATTGGTCGCTGAGGTCAACCAATTGCGCATGGAGGTAGCTTACCTAAAAAAGTTAGAAGCCTTAGCTCAAGCGCAGAAGCGGCAGAGTACGACAATGCGCAAAAAACGCAAGTAGTTACTGAGCTAAGGCAGTATTTCCCGTTGCGCGCATTGCTTGAGCTCGCTGGCATGCCACGCAGTACCTTCTATTATCAGCAGAAAGCGGCCCAGGCATGTGACAAATATGCAGGACTGAAGAAGCAGATCGCTGCCATCTATGCTCGCCACAAGGGGCGGTATGGCTACCGGCGCATCACTTTGGCCATCAGACAATTGGGCGAGAAGGTCAACCACAAGACCGTTCAAAGCCTGATGCGCAAACTCGGCCTCAAGTCGCTGGTGCGGCCCAAAAAGTATCGGTCGTACAAAGGAGAGGTCGGACAAGCAGCGCCGCATATCCTGAAGCGATGCTTCGAGGCCAATGGCGCCAATCAAAAATGGGTGACCGATGTGACGGAGTTCAAGGTGCGCGGCGAGAAACTGTAACTCTCGCCGGTCATGGATTTGTACAACGGCGAAATCATTGCATTTGAGACCTCAAGGCATCCAGAGTTCGCATTGGTTGGCAGCATGCTCAGGAAGGCTTTGAAAAAGCTCAAGCACGATGAGAGGCCCATCGTGCATTCGGATCAAGGCTGGCAATACCGAATGCCGGCTTATCAGCGTGCCTTGCAAGAAAAAAAAGTGGTGCAGAGCATGTCGCGTAAAGGGAACTGTCTTGACAACGCGGCCATGGAAAGCTTCTTCGCTGTGCTCAAGACAGAGTTCTTCTATCTGAACAAGTTCGGCAGCGTCGATGAACTACAACGCGGCATCAAAAAGTACATCCACTACTATAATCACGACCGCATCAAGCTCAAGCTAAAAGGGCTGAGTCCCGTGCAATACAGAACTCAGCCCTGAGCAACCTAGCAAACTAAACCGTCCAACTATGTGGGGTCAGTTCAGTGCAGCCGGTTTCTTATCCGCCATTACATCGGCAGGAGATTCATTCGCGCAAGCGTGAATTAGAACTTGTAACGCAGGCCGATCGACAGCAGGTCAGCTTTCACTTTGGAGCCATCTTCGTTTGCTACTTTGCCGAAGTTTTCGTATTCCGCAACAGCCGACAGGTTTTTATTGATGTTGTAAGCAGCACCGATACCAAACAGGGCGGAAGTTTTGTTTTTCGACACGCTCTCGCTGAAATTGAGTTCGCTGACGGTGGCTTTGGTGCGGTTCTGCGATACGCCAGCCTTGGCGAACAGCGAGAACTGTTCGTTCAGTGGCAGGGTGCCGGTGGCGGCGACGTAGAATGCATGGCTTTTCACTTCCATTTTTCCGCCGTCAAATTTCTCTGTCAGTTTGCCGAAGTCGACATAGCCAGCTTCCGCGCCGAAGTTTTGCGTAAAGTCATAGCCAGCGTAAGCTTTGTAGCCGGTGTCGCTTTTTTTGATCGAATCAAATTCGTCCGATGCTTTCAATTCGGAACGGCCGACGTTAACGCCGACGTAAGCGCCTTCAGCTTGGGCGAACAATGGGAATGCCAGGGCGGCGCCAACAACTACTGCAAACAATTGCTTTTTCATATTAATCCTAGATAATTAATGCGGAGAGACTGTCTCGCCGCTTAATGGGAACCGAATTGTATAGGGATGAATATGTTTATGTAAGGCAATTATTTAAAAAATATTACAAATAATGTACTTGTTGTTTTGATGCAACATTCAATATCGAAGACATATCTGTCTGGCGCCTCATGCGGCGCCGCTGAAATGCACGCTGACTTTCAAGCCGTGCCCATTGGTCGCCGTCGCCAGTTCCAGCCTGGCGCCATGCAGGGCGGCGATGTCGCGCACGATGGCCAGGCCCAGTCCCGCGCCGCCGGGGTTGCTCTCGAGCGCCGCGCCGACGCGGTAAAACGGCGTGAACACGCGTTCGCGCTCGGCCGGCGGGATGCCGGCGCCGCTGTCTTCCACTTCCAGCACCGTTTCGTTTCCATGACCGCCCGCGCGCACGCGCAGGATCACGCTGCCGCCCTGTGGCGTGTAGCGCAGGGCGTTGTCGACCAGGTTGGCGACCAGTTCGTGCAGCAGCAGCGCCTGGCCATGCACGGGCGCTTCGTCGGGCGCTTCCAGCGACAGGTCGATATTTTTGGCGACGGCGGCCATGGCCATTTCCAGTCCCACCTGCTGCGCCACATCGCGCAGCGCGACGGTGTCCATCGCCAGGTTTTCGCCGCCATGCTCGATGCGCGCCAGGGTCAGGAGGCGGTTGGCCAGCAGCACGGTCGAATCGGTGGTGACGGCGATCGAGCGCACGATGTCGCGCAGGGCGGCGATGTCCGGCGGCGCACCCGCCTGGCGGTCGCACTCGCGCATGGCCAGTTCGGCCTGGGTTTTCAGCACCGTCAACGGCGTGCGCAGCTGGTGCGAGGCGTCGGCGATGAAGCGGCGCTGGCTGGCGATCAGCTGCTGCAGGCGCGACATGGAACCGTTCATGGCGCTCACCAGCGGACGCATTTCCTTGTGCACCAGCGCGGGATCGACGTCGGACAGGTCGGACAGGGTGCGCGTCTCGACTTCCATTTTCAAGCGCATCAGCGGGCGCAGCACCAGGCGCACGGCAAACCACACGAGGGCGCCCATCACCAGCACCATCGCCGCCTGCCAGATCAGGGTGTCGAACAGGATCTGGTTCGACAGGCCGCGCCGCGCATCTAGCGTTTCGGCCACCTGGATCAGGGCGATGCCGCGCATCGAGTCGTCGTACACGGGCTGCAGCAGGGCGGCGATGCGGATCGGCTTGCCGTGGTAGTCGGCGTGGTAGAAGCGCACCAGTGCCGGATAATTCTGCGAACGGGGCACGTTTTTCGGCACGGGCGGCAAGTCGCCGTAGCCCGACACCAGTTCGCCGTTGATGCCCGTGACCTTGTAGTAGATGCGGCCCAGGGTATCGGTCTCGAAGCTGTCGAGCGCCACATAGGGCACTTCGGCCACGACCTTGCCGTTGACGATGGAGACGCGCTCGGCCAGCGCCCGCGTCGACGCCAGCAAGGAACGGTCGTAGGCCATGTCGGCCGCGTCGAGCGCGTTGCGGTAGACAAAAACGGCATCGAGCAGCACCAGCATGACCAGCGGGATGAGCAGCCAGCGCAGCAGCTGGCTGCGCAGGCTGCCCAGCGGCCGGCCCTGCGCCCAGCGCCGGCGCAGGCGCTCGAACAGGGGCCGGCTGGGGGCGCGCACGGTCATTTTGAGGCGGCGGGCGCCATCGCGCTGCGCGGCTGCAGCAGGTAGCCGATGCCGCGCAGGGTGGTGATGACGGCGCCGTCGGGCGAACCGCTTTCCACGCCGTTTTCCAGTTTCTTGCGCACGCGGTGGATATACAGTTCGATGGCGTCCAGGTTGGCGTCGTCGGCCAGCGCGAAGACTTCGTCGAACAGCTTTTCCTTCGAGACGGCGCGTCCCGAGCGCGTGATCAGCGCTTCGAGCACGGCGTGTTCGCGCGGCGTCAGGGGAAAAGGGGCGCCGGCATAGCTGAACATGCGCGTGACGGTGTCGAAACTGAGGGCGCCGCAGGTGTGCACGAGCGCTTCGTTGCCCTGGCTGCGGCGCAGCAGGGCTTTCACGCGCGCTTCCAGTTCGGCCAGTTCGAACGGCTTGGCCATGTAGTCGTCCGCGCCCAGGTTCAGGCCCTGCACCTTGTCATCGAGGCCGCCGCGCGCCGTGAGTATCATGACGGGAGTCTTGCCGCGCGTGCCGCCGCGTGCGCGCAGGCGGCGCAGCACGTCCAGGCCATCCATCTTCGGCAGGGAAAGGTCGAGCAGCACCAGGGAATATTCCTGCGTATGCAGCAGGGCGTCGGCATCGGCGCCGTTGTGGGCGGTCTCCACCGTCAGGTGCGCGTCGCGCAGGGCCTTTGCCAGCCAGTGCGACAGCTCCAGATGGTCTTCCACTAATAATATGCGCATGGTCTCCGCCATTCGTTTGAATTGGTGCAGTGTAAGCCTCTCGGCACGCCGCCGACAGGGGCCGCAATGAATTTGTTGGTATTGCCTGTGGCTGGCCGGCGACACCTGTCAGTCTGAAAGCGAATTGAAAGGATCACGATCATATAGTGTGATCCTGATTCATGAAATTGATCAGGCATATCACTAATAACTATATCTAAGGGAGACACTCTACATGAAGAAAACTGCATTCTCGCTGGCCGCCATGGCGGTACTCGCCGCCGCTGGCAGCGCCCACGCCCAGTCGAACGTCACCCTCTACGGCCGCCTGGACGCCGGCATCAGCAACACCAGCAACGCCGGTCCGAACAAAAGCTCGATGACGCAAGTCAGTTCGGGTGGCATGAACACCTCGCGCTGGGGCATCCTGGGCAGCGAAGATCTGGGCGGCGGCCTGAAAGCCGTCTTCAATCTGGAAGGCGGCATCCTGGTCGACACGGGCGCGGCCGACGGCGCGCTGTTCAAGCGCCAGGCCAACGTGGGCCTGGAAGGCGCATTTGGCCGCGTCGTGCTGGGACGCTCGTTCACCACCGTGTACGACTTCGTGCTGCCATTCGATCCGATGGCCTATGCGCCGTTCTATTCGTGGGCCACCTCGGCCAACGCGACGGGTCCGAGCAAGTATGGCATGACGACGGCCTTCGACAACATGGTCAAGTACTCGGGCAAGACGGGCGACTTCAGCTACGGCGCATCGTACGGCTTCGGCGAACAGTCGACGGGCAGCTCAGACAGCGCCAAGCTGTCGACGGCCGTTACCTACAAGACGGGTCCCGTCAGCCTGCTGGCCACGTATGAACAGGTGAACGGCAATGCCATCGCCGGCGGCGCGCGCGACAAGACCACCGTGTACCACCTGGGCGCCATGTACGACGACGGCCCGTGGAAAGTGCAGGCGGCGGCGCGCGACTACAAGCTCGATCCGGCAGCAGCCGGCAAGGCCGACGTGCGCGGCACTCTGTACTGGGGCGGCGTCAGCTACAAGACCACGCCGGTCATCACCCTGACGGGCGTGGTCTACTACCAGGACGTGAAAAACGTGGCGGCGAGCCTCAATGCCGATCCGATCATGTACGTGGCGCGCGTGCGTTATGCCCTGTCCAAGCGCACGGACCTGTACGTGGCCGGCGCCTATGCCAAGGCCAAGCACAACCAGCTGGTCAGCCTGTCGCGTGACGATGCCGGTTTCGGCGACACGCAGCGCGGCCTGATCGCCGGCATCCAGCACCGCTTCTAAGGCATGACGATGCCGCGCACCGCGTTCCTGTCGCTGCTGCTGTTGTCGGCGCTGCTGCCCGCGCCGGCAACAGCCGCCGCGCCTGAAGTCGATTGCGTGGTGCCGTCCAAACCGGGCGGCGCCATGGACCTGACCTGCAAGCTGGCGCAGAAAGGGCTGCTGCAGCCCGATCCGGCGGCGGCAGCGCCGTTCGCGTCCTCGGTGCGCATCAGCTATCTGCCCGGCGGCATCGGCGCGGTGGCGTGGCGTTCGATGGGCTCGCAGCGCCGGCGTGCCGAAGCCAACACCCTGGTGGTGTTTTCGGGCGGCTCGCTGCTGAACCTGGCGCAAGGCAAGTTTGGCAACGCCAAGACGGGCGACGTGCGCTGGGTGGCGGCGCTGGGCGCCGACTACGGCATGATCGCCGTGCGTAGCGACTCGCCCTACAAGACCCTGGCCGACCTGATCGCCGCGCTCAAGCGCCACCCCGACAAGGTGCTGATCGGCGTGTCCGGCACCATCGGCAGCCAGGACTGGCTGAAGATGGCGCTGGTGGCGCGCAAGGCCGGCATCGACCCGAAAGTGCTGCGCTTCGTGGCACTGGAAGGCGGCGGCGAGATATTCACGGCGATGCAGGCCGATTACGTGCAGGTGATGTCGGGCGACACCTCGGAAGCGACCCTGAATGCGGGCGACAGCCATGCGCGCGTGCTGGCGGTGCTGTCGGAAAAGCGCCTGCCCGGCGTGCTGGCCGGCGTACCGACGGCGCGCGAGCAGGGCATCGATGTGGTGTGGCCCATCATCCGCGGCGTGTGGATGGGGCCACAGGTGCCGGAAGCGGATTACCAGCGCTGGGTGGCCAGTTTTGAACGCGCCATGGCCACGCCGCAGTTTGCCCAGTGGCGCACGCAGGCGGGCATGTATCCGTTCGCGCTGACGGGAGACAAATTGACGCAGTACGTGAACCAGGCGGTCGAACGCTATTCCAGGCAGGCCGCCGAACTGGGCCTGATGCGCTGAAGCCAATAGCAAACCATACAACAATCACAGACGGAGACAAACCATGCAAACCAAGACCATACTCGCCATCGCCCTGGCAGCCGCTTTCGCGGGTACCACCGGCGCCGCCTTCGCCCAGGTGCCGGCAGGTTATCCGGCCGACTACCAGAAGATCATCGACGCGGCCAAGAAGGAAGGCAAGGTGGTGATCTACAGCGCCACCGACAGCAAGGCCGCCGCGCCCCTGATCAAGGATTTCAGCGCGCTGTATCCGGGCATCTCGGTCGAATACAACGACATGAATTCGACGGAAGTGTACAACCGCTTCATTTCCGAAGTGGCCGCCGGCGGCAATACGGCCGACGTGATGTGGTCGTCGGCGATGGACTTGCAGATGCGCCTGGCCTCCGACGGCTACGCCCTGAAATACAAGTCGGTCGAAGCGGCGAAGATCCCCGGCTGGGCCATGTGGGACGATCAGGCCTACGGCACCACGTTCGAGCCGGCCGCCATCGTCTACAACAAGCGTTTGCTCGATCCGAAGGAAGTGCCGAAGAATCACGACGACTTCGTCAAGCTGATCGCCACGCCGAAATTCAAGGACAAGGTCACCACCTACGATATCGAAAAGTCGGGTGTCGGCTTCATGTTCATGGCGCAGGATGCGAAGGAATATCCGCAGTTCCTGGCGCTGCAAAACGCGTTCGGCACGGCCAAGGTGCGCGTGCAGTCGTCGACGGGCACCATGATGGAGCGCATCTCGTCCGGTGAAAACCTGATCGGCTACAACGTGCTCGGCTCCTACGCCCTGGTGCGCGCCAAGACCGATCCGTCGATCGGCGTGGTGCTGCCCAAGGATTACACCTTGATCCTGTCGCGCGTGCAGTTCATCAACAAGAATGCGAAGAACGTCAACGCCAGCAAGCTGTGGCTCGATTACATCCTGTCGCACCGCGGCCAGACCATCATCGCCAACGGCGCCAAGCTGTTCGCCATCCGCGCCGACGTCACGGGCGAAACGACATCGGCGGAACTGATCAAGGAAATCGGCGCGGCCAACGTCAAGCCGATTCCCGTGCATCCGATCATCCTGCAATTTCTGGGACCTGCCAAGCGCATGGCGTTCCTGAAGCAGTGGAAAGAGACCGCCGGCAAGAAGTAAAAATAGCCAATGCCGTCTTGGCCGCCCGCGAGCCTGGCTTGCGGGCGCACGCCGCACCCTTCATTCATTGGATTCATCATGCAAACTGCTATCTTGCCGCTGCCTGCACGGTCGCGCTCTCCCTTGTCGCGCCTGAACTGGCCGCGCGGCGTGGTCGTGGCGATCACGCTGGTCGCCATCTTCCTGCCGCTGTTCCTGATTTTTTACCAGAGCTTTTTGAACGCGCCGTTTTTCATGCCCGTGCGCGAATTTGGCTTTGATTCCTACCGTTTCATCTTCGATGATCCCGATTTCGCCATGGCCTTCAAGAATGGCCTGATGCTGGCCTTCGGTCTGACCGTGATCGCCGTGCCGCTGGGCGGCATGCTGGCCTTTTTGATGGTGCGCACGGACCTGCCTGGCCGCGGCTGGGTGGCCCCGATGCTGCTGGTGCCGATCTTTGTGTCGCCGATGGTGATGGGCTTTGGCTACGTCGTCTCGATGGGGCCCGTGGGCTTCTATTCGATCTGGGCCAAGGAGCTGCTCGGCTTCGTGCCGTGGAATATTTATTCCTTCACCAGCATCGTCATCATCGCCGGCCTGACGCACGTGCCGCACGTCTATCTGTACGCTTCGTCGGCCCTGAAAAGCCTGGGTTCGGACGTCGAGGAAGCGGCCCGCGTGGCCGGCGCCTCGCCGATCCAGGTGATGCTCAATGTGTCGCTGCCGATGATCATGCCGGCCCTGGCGTATGCGGGCGTGCTGGTATTTTTCCTCGGCTTCGAAGTGTTCGGCCTGGTGCTGGTGCTCGGCGATCCGGAAGGCCACCTGGTGCTGCCGACCTATCTGTACAAGCTGACGAACAAGCTCGGTACGCCGTCGTATCACCTGATGGCCGCCGTCGCCGTCTGCCTGGTGATGGTGACCATGCCGCTGGTGATGATACAGCGCTGGCTGCTCAAATCCGCCAACAAATATGTGTCGATCAAGGGCAAGGGCGCGCGCAGCAAGGCCATGCCGCTGGGCCGCTGGAAGTGGCTGGCGTTCGCTTTGCTGGCGGGCTGGCTGATCTTCACCATCATCCTGCCGTTGACGGGTATCGTGCTGCGCTCCTTCGTGCAGTATTGGGGCGAGGGCGTGCACCTGGCCGACGTCTTGACCTTGCAGCATTTCCGCGACATTTTCGACCAGCCGTCGCTGGTGCGCGGCATCGTCAACACCATCCTGATCGGCGTCGTCGGCGGCGCGCTGGCCGTCGGCTGCTACAGCTTCATCGCGCTGGCCATGCACCGCAAGCAGGACGGCATCACGCGCCTGCTCGATTACAGCGTGCTGGTGCCGCGCGCCGTGCCGGGCCTCTTGGCCGGCCTGTCGTTCCTGTGGGTGTTCCTGTTCGTGCCGGCCTGGCTCGACGGCATCTTGAAAGGCATGGATAACGGCGTGGCCCTGTGGCTGAGCGGCCATGTGATCCCCGTGCTGCGCGAAGTGCGCTCGACCATCTTCGCCCTGTGGCTCGCGTATTCGGTGGTGTGGATGGCCTACGGCATGCGCCTCATTTCCACGGCGCTGCTGCAGGTGGGGCCGGAGCTGGAAGAGGCGGCGCGCGCCGTTGGCGCCAGCCGCGGCCAGGTGACGCGCGACGTGACCCTGCCGCTGATCAAATACGGCTTGCTGGGCGCCTGGCTGATGGTGTTCCTGATCTTCGAGCGCGAATATTCGACGGGCGTGTACCTGCTCTCGCCGGGCACGGAAGTGATCGGCGCCATGCTGGTATCGCTGTGGGCAGGCGGCTCGACCGACCTGGTGGCGGCGCTGTCGTTCATCAATATCACCCTGGTGGCCATCGGCCTGGGCATCGCGCTGCGCTTCGGCGTGAAGTTGCATAACTAATTAGAAAATGAGACCACATCATGAATGAATTGACCGTCAATGAACTGCACCTGGACTATGGCACGGGCGCTGCCGCCAACCAGATACTGAAGGGTGTCTCGATGCACCTGCAAAAAGGCGAAGTGGTCGCCCTGCTGGGGCCTTCGGGCAGCGGCAAGACCACCTTGCTGCGCGCTGTGGCGGGACTGGAAAGCCCGAAGGCGGGCACGATCCAGATCGGCGAGCGCAATGTCTTCGACGGCGCGCAGCATTTCGAGATGCCGGCCGAGCACCGCAACCTGGGCCTGGTGTTCCAGTCGTACGCGCTGTGGCCGCACAAGACCGTGTTCGACAACGTCGCCTATGGCCTCAAATTGCGCAAGATGGGCAGCACGGAGATCGCCGCGCGCATCAAGGAAGTGCTGACGCAGCTGGGCCTGGGGCACTTGGGCGAACGCTATCCGCATCAGCTGTCCGGCGGCCAGCAGCAGCGCGTGGCGATCGCCCGTGCGCTGGTGTACAACCCGCCCGTGATTCTGCTCGACGAACCGCTGTCGAACCTGGACGCCAAGCTGCGCGAAGAAGCGCGCGCCTTCCTGCGTGAACTGATCGTGCGCCTGGGCCTGTCCGCGCTGATGGTGACGCATGACCAGGGCGAGGCGATGGCCATTTCCGACCGCATCCTGCTGCTCAATAACGGCAAGATCGAGCAGCAGGGCACGCCGCAAAGCATGTATGAAACGCCGGACACCCTGTTTACGGCCGAATTCATGGGCAGTAATAACCGTCTGCCCGGCAAGGTGGTGCAGCGCGAGGGCAAGCAGGTGCGCCTGCTGGTCGACGGCGCCTCCATGCAGGGCGTGGCGCGCGGCGCCAACGTGGGCACGGAAGTGACGACCATGATACGCGTCGAGGAAGTGAAGATCAGCGCCACGCAGGTGGACAACGCCATCGAGCTGCCGCTGCTGACCTGCATGTACCTGGGCGACCGCTGGGAATGCCTGTTCGAGCGCGGCGGCGCCGAGAACATCAGCCTGCGCGCGTATTCGCGCCACAAGCTCGACGCGGGCAAGTACTGGCTGCACATGCCGGCCGATAAGCTCTGGGTGTTTTAACGGTGCCGTGGTGGCCGCGCTGGCGCGCCTTTGCTGCCGCGCTGGCCGCCGGGCTGGCGGGCGCCGCCATCTGCCTGTGGCTGCACACGCCGCTGCCGTGGATGATCGGCCCCCTGTTTGCCACGGCCGCACTGCGCCTGGCAGGGCGCGAACTGGCCTGCCCCGTGCGCGTGCGCGAGGCGGGCCAGTGGGCCATCGGCACGGCCCTGGGCCTGTATTTCACGGCGCCCGTGCTGGCCGTCCTCATTCTCTATATGCCGTGGATCGCCGGCGCCGTGCTGTTCGCGCTGGCGCTGGGGGCGTCCGGCGCCATGCTGCTGCGGCGCCTTTCCGGCGTCGACCAGGCCACCGCCTTTTTTGCCATGGCCGTCGGTGGCGCGTCGGAGATGGCGGTGCAGAGCGAGCGCCATGGCGCCGATGTGGGCAAGGTCGCCGCCGCGCACAGCTTGCGTATGATGCTGGTGGTGGCGACTATTCCCTTCGGCGTGCGCTACTGGGGCAGCCATGGTCTGGCCGCGGGGCATGAAAGCTTCGTGCCGGGCGCCGCACTGGTCGACTATGGCGGGCTGACGCTGCTGGTCGGCATCACGGTGCTGGCGGCCCTTGCCTTCAAACGGGGCCAGTTGCCCAATGCCTGGGTCATCGGCCCGCTGCTGGCCGCGCTGCTGCTGACGGCGTGCGGTATCCATCTGTCGCGCCTGCCAGAATGGATGATACGCGCGGGCCAGCTGTTCATCGGCATCGCTCTGGGCACGCGCTTGAGTCCCGCCTTCCTGCATGCCGCTCCCCGCTACCTGGCCGGCGTTGCCCTGTGCAGTGTCCTGATGCTGCTGCTGGCGGCCGCTTTCGGACTGGGCTTGGCGCACTGGCTGGGCATCCATCCGGGCACGGCCATCCTGGCCACTTCGCCCGGCGGCATCGCGGAAATGTCGCTGACGGCCAACGCCCTGCAGTTGGGCGTGCCCATCGTCACGGCGTTCCACGTCGCGCGCATGGTGGTGCTGGTATTGCTGACGGGGCCGCTGTTCCGCCTGCTGCGGCGCCCTTAGTTCCGTACGACGATTTCCTGCACTTGCGGTTCGCGCTGGCGCATGAAGCGCACGATGGAGTCGACGGTGACGACGTCGATCTGGCGCGTCATGCGGCGCTCGAACGGGTGATCGTCGAAGGCGATATTCGCGCGGAACATGCGCGCGCCCAGGCGCGTGGCGGCGGGGATGCTCAGCGTTTGCGGTGCGTAGCTGGCGCTGCGCAGCCAGCCTTGCGCTTCGGTGCGCGTTTCGATCTTGCCAGGCTCGTTGCTGGCGGCGGCCAGGGTTTCCAGCACCCACTGGTTCGAGTTCTGGTACTTGGTGGAAAACGGGTAGGCCAGCATATTGTAGTGCGGCTCATGCAGGCGCTTGGGCGTGTTGCTGGTCAGCAGGCGCACCAGTTGCTGCTGCGTATCCTGGCCGGGAATCAGGATCAGCGTTTCGTACATGAACACGTCATCCATGAAGAAATTGCCGAGTCCCTCGTTGTACAGTGACGACTGCGCCGTGCCGCATTCATTGAGTTCATGCACCACCAGCCAGCGGCCTTTCGGGTGGTCGCGCCAGGCCAGCGCCATGTGCGAATAGCGCAAATTGTACTTCGACAGGTCCTGGCCGGCGCGCGCCACCAGCGCCACCTGCGCGCCCGAGGCGTCGAGCGCCTGCAGGGTCTTTTGCGCCAGGTCCATCGATTTGACGAGGGTGGTCGCATCCGTTTGCTTTTCCTCGCACGAGCGCCCCGCATGGGCGGTGCCGGCCAGGGCCAGGCTGAGAACAATGACGGTCAGGCGTTTCATGGGGTTCACGCTTTCGAATGGTGGAGGATGGCGTTGCCGGCCGCGTTCGGCACATAGACGATGGCCTTGCCCGACAGCATCAGCATGTGGCCCGTCGAGACGGCCACTACCTTGACGGCCGTGCCGGCCGCCAGCGACAGGCCTTGCATGGCTTTCTGGCTCAGCTTGACGGAAGCCGTGGCGGCGGACGATGCGCCCGTGGCCGCGCTTTTGAGCACGAGCACGCTGCCGTCGGCCACGTCTTCCACCTTGTCGATGACGATTTCACCGGCGGCGGCCAGCACCGACATGGAGCCGACCAGCACGATGGCCGAGGCCATGCTGGCGTTGTCGGACGCGTTGGTGGTATCGGAGTTGGCCTGGGCCAGCGGCGCCATGGTGGCGGCGCACAGCAGGGTCATGGCGAGTATGTGTTTCATGGAGGTCCTGTTGTCGGTATTACGCTTTGGAATGGTGCAGCAGCGCCTTGCCCAATTCGTTCGGGATGAAGGCGATGGCCTTGCCGGAAAGAACCAGCATGTGGCCGGTGGACAGCGCCACCACATTGACCACGGTGCCGGCCGCCAGCGACAGGCCCTTGGCCGCTTGCGTGCTCATCTGGATGGACGCGCCGCCTGCTTCGGAAGCGCCTTTCAGCACGATGACGATGCCTTCGCCCACTGTTTCCACGCTGGCAACGACGACCTGGCCGGAGGCGACCAGCATCGACATGGAGCCGGCGACGACGACGGCGGAACCGTCGCTGAGGTTTTGCGAGCCTTTCGACAGGTTCTCCGAGGCGGCGGCGTGCACCAGGCCGGGAGCGGCCACGGAAAGCGTCAACAGCGACAGGGACAGGCAGAGGGGCAGCAGGCGTTTCATGTGTTTCTCCTTCAAATGTGCCAAGTGGCAACGCCATCATTGTAGACTGTGGGCAATTGGTCAATGAAAACGCTACTCGTAGCGGGAAGGCATACCGCAGGTAGCGTATTGCGCTACTTTTTTGCCGCCTGAATCAATGCTATTTTTATAAAGGAAGTGCATGCCGCAAACCCACGCCCTGATCGAGGCCTTGAAACGCTTGTTGAAAGCGCGTTCCGTCACGTATGCCGAGCTGGCCCAGCGCATCGGCGTGTCCGAAGCCAGCGTCAAGCGGATGTTTTCGCAGAAACAATTTACCCTGCAACGGCTGGACCAGATCCTGGTGGCCATCGGCAGCGATTTCCAGCAGCTGGCGCTGGCCGTGCAGTCAGCCCAGGCCGCGCCCACCCTGATCACGGGCCTGACGTATGCGCAGGAAAAGGAAATCATCGAAGACACCCGGCTGTTCGTGGTGGCCGTGTCCGCCCTGAACCTGCTGCCGCTGGAACAGATCGTCGCCATCTACGACATCAGCGAAGCGCAAGCCGTGAAATACCTGCTGCGTCTCGACAAGATCGGTTTTCTGGAACTGCTGCCGAATAACCGGGTCAAACTGCTGGTGGCGCGCACGTTTGCGTGGATACCGAACGGTCCCATCCACACGTATTTCAAAAAGGAAGCCTATGGCGACTACCTGAATTCGCAATTCGATGGCGAAACGGAATTGCTGCGCCTGGTGAACGTGATGCTGTCGAAGAAATCCACGGCAGCCTTGCTGGAGCGCTTGAAGCAAGTGGCGGTGGAATTTTCGCAGCAGCACCAGGAAGACGCGCGTCTGCCTGGTGACGAGCGCCTGGCCATCAGCTTCATGCTGGCGGCACGTCCCTGGATGCCGCAGACGTTCAAGGCGCTGCTGCGGCAGTGAGGCAGCAATGTCGCGGCCAAGCGGCTAATGTTCCTGCTTGTCCGTACTGCCTTGCTCCTCTTTCATTTGCGTCAGCAGGCGCCACGCAAAAAAGCCCAGTACGGCCACGCCCAGCAGAAGCGCAGCCCATAGTGCGGCCAAGCGCCACGGCGCCCCGTCCTTGATGACGCGTGGAGGGGCTTCAGCGCCGGCATTGGTCTGGAGCGGGCCGGCGCTGGCCGTCTTGAGCGCCAGCAATTCGTCTGCCTTGAAGCCGGGCGCCACCTGCGACAGCGGCTGCGCGACGGCGGCGGCGTTGCTGTTGCCGAATGCCAGCTGGTAGGGCGGCTTGTCGCTGGCCAGGAAGACGACAGTGGCTGGTGTCCAGCCCAGGCGCAAGGCGGGCGCATTGCCGGTGGCGAGCGGGTGTTCCGTGGATGTCTGCAGCACCCATTCGCTGGTCTGCGTCACGGGCATGGCCAAGTCGCCCGAAATCCGTTCCTTGCCATCGAGGCCGATGCGGTAAAACGTCGTGCTCAGCAGGGGATCGAAATACGCGCCTTGCGCGGGACGCGCCTGCTGGCGCAGGTGCAGCCGGTGCCGGGGAACATAGCTGTTCTGGCGATACACGCCCAGGGTCACGGGCAGCACCGTATTGGTCTGCGTCAATTGCAGGGCGATGCTGTCGGCGGGAATGGCGAGGGGCGTGGCGTAGCGCCATTCATTCGCCTGCTTGCCAGGCAAGCCTTGCAGCACGACGCTGGCGCGCGGCGCGGCGATGTCCGTTTCGCTGACGGCTTGCGCCGTGATCGCGGCAAAGGCCAGCGGTTCGCCCGCTTGCCAGCTCAGGCGTGCATAGCGAAACGCGCGCGGCGCAAAGGCGATGCTGTCGTTGGCCAGGGTTTGCGTGTCGCTGTTGCTGAGCCAATTCAGGGTGGTGGTGCCGATGGCGTCCCATTGCTTCAGGTCGTCGCTTACTTCCAGCAGCACTTGCGCGCTGTAATTGTCCGTGCGGGCCGGCGGCGTGAAGCGCAGGGCGGAGATGCGCTTGTTTTGCCCTTGCTTGCCCAGGTCGAGGATCAGCGCCTGCAGCGCCGTCGTCGCCGCTGCCGTGCCGGCGCGCGTGCTGACCGACAGCAGCCGGCCATCGTCGGCCGTGCGGATATCGATGCCTTGCAAGCCATCGCCAGTTGCCGGCGTGCCCGTCACGGGGAAGATACGGGCTGGAATGTTCGTGCGCTGCGTGGCCGATTGCGCGGGCGGCGCGCCGATGGCATAGGCCAGGCGCTTGCCGTCGGCGTCGAACAGGCGCAGGTCGGCCAGGCTGGCCGAGCTGGCGTGCAGGTAGACTTCCCTGGGCAACGATAGCTGCACGATGCCCGCGCCGGCAGGCGACTGAATGGGCATGCTCCAGCGATAGTCCTGCGGCCGGTCCTGGCCGGGCGCGGCCAGCGCGGCGCCCGCCAGCAGCAGGCTGCAACAGATCAATATGGGTTTCATGCGGCTCCCGGATGCGGTTCGGCCGGCGCTGTCGCGGCAGCCTTGGGGAAAGGCGCGAGGTAGCCGATCAAGACCATCAGCAAGCCGACACCCACGAAAGAGATGATGCGTTCGATGCCGCCCACGTTCGACAGGTCGATCAGGAACAGTTTCAAGACAACCAGTCCCAGCAGCACGGCGCCCATACTCCATTGCTGGCGCCGCTGCTGGCGGGCCGCATGGCGCATCAGCAGCAGGGCCGTGACACTCCACACGAGCGACAGCATCGCTTGCACGAACTGCGAGGCCAGCATGGCGTCAAAGGTGTAGGGCACGCCGAGGTAGTGCGAGACCGTGCGCAGCAGCATCAGGTTGAACCAGCCATACAGCAAGCACGCGGCCACGACGGGCAAGCGCGCCTGCCACAGGGGCGGCAGCGGGATCTGTCCGGCCGGGAATAAACGGTAGCTGGCAATGGCCAGCAGCACGGCAAAGCCCGTGCTCAGGTCCAGCGGATTGAGCAGCGGCAAGTAGGGCAGCGGTGCCATGGCGCCGTCGTCAAAGACGTTCCATGCGGCGATCAGCAGCAGCGACCACAGCGCGCCCAGCGGTATCAAGGTGCGCTGGTACCACGCGGCAATCGGCGCCACCGGCCAGGCGCCCGCGCGGCAGCGGCGGATCAGCCAGGCCAGTACCAGCATCATGGCCCAGGCCGGCAAGTAGCGGGCCCAGGCAGGGCTGACGCTGTCTTCATGCTGTGCCAGCCAAGTGCTGACGTGCATGGCGCCCACGGGCCACAGCATCAGCCATGGCGCGGCCGTGCGCAGCGTGTGCAGCAGGCGCAGCGCCCGCACGTCGAGTGGCCAGCCCGCTTGCGGCCAGGCCTGCAGCAGGTATTCGCCGGCCGCCAGCGCGCAGGCCAGCGCCAGCCAGCTCAAGCCCGTCGGCAGATAGTCGCGCAGGTACAGCGCCAGCAGCAGCTTGGCGCTCCACAGGCCCAGGCCGAGCCAGGCGGCCACGGTCAACCAGCGCAGTTGCGGCCAATCGAGACGCCGGGCCAGGATGGCGAACACGGGCGTCGTGACGGATACGGCGATCAGGTACAGCGCCAGCCAGTGTTCGCCCGCGTGCGGCTGCATGGTCAGGTCGCCGTCGATCAGGCGCAGCAGCCAGCTGACGAGCGGCACGAGGATGGCGGCAAACCACAGCAAGCCGCTCCAGACCAGCAGGGGGCGCGCTACCAGGGCCAGCAGTTCGTCGCCGCCGCGCGCGCGCAGCGCAAGGAAACGGGCGCTGGCAAAGGCGGCGGCGCCCAGCAGCAGGGCGCTGAGGAAGGAACCGCCGAACAGGCTGGCCGGATGCTGGTCCCAGGCCCAGCTGGCGTGGCTGAGCAT
Organism: Janthinobacterium sp. GW823-FHT01H08; assembly: GCF_058797855.1. Classification (NCBI taxonomy): domain Bacteria; kingdom Pseudomonadati; phylum Pseudomonadota; class Betaproteobacteria; order Burkholderiales; family Oxalobacteraceae; genus Janthinobacterium; species Janthinobacterium sp. GW823-FHT01H08. The sequence continues at coordinate 4,731,446 of NZ_CM179504.1, read as the reverse complement.
GACCATGCCGGCCAGTACCTGCACGGCCAGCAGCAGCGCGCGCGGCGCATGCCATTGTTCGCGCCGCGCCAGTGCCGCCAGCAGGGCCGCCACTGCCAGCGCGCTGATCGTCAGCAGGTTCAGTTGCGTGGCGGCGTCCGTGCGCAGCAGGATTTCGCTCCAGATGCCGCCCAGCAGCCAGGCCGTGGCGGCTGTCAGGAACAGCACGGACATGCTGGCCATGAACTCAGGATGCAAGGGGCTGCCATGGCGGCGGAAATTGTAGGCCATCACCAGCGCGGCGGCGGCCAGCAGCGCGCAGCCGAGCCAGATGTTGGCCTGCAGGGCCAATGCCGTATTGAGTTGCTGCATGGCGATGAGGAAGGCAATCCACGCGGCCCCCTGCACCAGCAGGCCGAAGGCCCAGGCCAGCGTTTGGCGCTGGCGCAAGCCGACCCAGACGATGCCCGCGCCTTCCAGCGCCCAGGCGGCCGACGTCCAGCGGCCATCGAGGGCGAACGGGATGGCCAGCGTGCCGAAGACGATGCCCAGCGCGAGGAAGGCTTCGGCCAGCAGTTTGAAGCCGTTCCTGCGCCACAGGGCCACGGCCAGCCCCGTGTACGTCAAACCGGCGGCCAGGGCGGAAAACGCCAGGCCAAATTCAAAGTGCCGGACCAGGCCGTATTGCAGGCCCATGGCGGCCAGCGGCGTGCCGAACACGAGCGTGCCATCCACGTAGTGCTTGAGGCGCGGCGCCTGGCGCGCGCAGTAGGCGATCGCGATGCCGATATAGAACAGCACGAACAGGATCAAAAACAGTTGCGTCGACAGATAGTGCTCGGGAGTGTAGCGCAGCAGGCCCCAGGTGGTGGCGACGACGAAGGTGAAGCCAAAGCTCAGCACATTCAGCACGCGCCAGGCGCGTTTCAGGGCGATGGCGAAGACGCCCGCATTGAGCAGCGCGTAATAGCTGAACAGGCCGATATGGCTGCCGCTGCCCGTCGACACGAGCAAGGGCACGGCAAAGCCGCCGACGATGCCGAAGACGGCCAGCCAGACGGCGTTTTGCAGCACGGCCAGCAAACACGTGAACGCCGTCAGCACGAACAGCACGGCAAACGCCAGGCCGGCCGGGATCAGTTCATACAGGCGGAAGGCGCCGAACGTCACCAGCATCAATATCGCCAGCGCCGTTCCCTGCAGCGGCAAGCTGATGCCGGGACGCTTGACGCGGATGCGCCAGGCCCAGGCCAGGAGGGCGATGTCGGCCAGCGCGATGCCGGCCAGGCGCAGTTCGATGGGCAGCGTGACCTGCGCCGACACATACTTGAGCAGGAAGCTGACGCCGAGGAAGAGGATCAGCAAGCCCAGCTTGGCGACCAGGTTGCCGGTAAACAGCCAGTTCTTCGCCTTGGCAAACAGGCCATCCGGGCGCGCGATCCAGGACGGGGTATTCGGGGCGGCGGGGACAGGTTTGGCGGGAGCCGGCGCGGCGGGCGGCGCCGGCTTGGGCGGGGCTGGCGCCGGCACTGCCGGCGCCGCCTTTGCCAGTTCGACCGGCTCGGTCATGGCCGCTTGCGGCACCGGCGTCGGCACGGAAACAGGCACCGGCACAGGCACAACACTCTCTACGGCGCGCGGGGCAACTGGCGCGTCGGCCTGGCCTTCCAGCGCTTGCAGGCGCTGCTGGATGCCGTTGACTTCCTTGCGCAGGCGCGCCGTCAGCAGCTCCAGATCGGCCACCTTTCTGCGGTATTGCAATGCCAGCACGAAGGCGGTAATCAGCAAGCCTAGGATGAACAGCGTGATCAATCCAAACATGGAGTAGCTTTCCTGGAAGGGCAGGGCGAAGGCGCCCGAAGTATGCGCACATTACCTTATTATCAAGAGACTGGCGATTTCTGTTGCGTCATGGCAAGTGCCAGGGGCGGCATCAGGAAGACATGCCAGCATGGCGTGGCTGGCTGTTTCTCGTATTGACGCCAAGCAATATGACGACATTCAGATTGTCGCGCGCAAGATAGTGCTGTATTTTAGCAATTCCTTAATTGCCGGTTCCCCATGCCATGAGTCAAAGCAGCCAGTTTTCCTTATTGTCGCAGCGCCGTTTCGGGCCCTTCTTCTGGACCCAGTTCTTTGGCGCCTTCAACGACAATCTGTTCAAGACGGCCCTGATGGTGATCCTCGCCTACGATGCGCTGAGCTGGACCACGCTCGACCCGTCCACCATCACGAATCTGATTCCCGGCCTGTTCATCCTGCCCTACGTCGTGTTTTCGGCCACGGCGGGCCAGCTGGCAGATAAATTCGAAAAGGCGGGCCTGGCCCGTTTCGTGAAATGGATGGAGCTGGCCATCATGGCCGTGGCCGCCGCCGGCTGGATGACGCACACGCTGTGGCTGCTGGTGGCGGCCGTCGTGGGCATGGGCGTGCATTCGACCCTGTTCGGCCCCGTCAAGTATGCGTATTTGCCGCAGCAGCTCAAACCCGAGGAATTGGTCGGCGGCAATGGCCTGATCGAGATGGGGACGTTTGTCGGCATCTTATTGGGTGAAATCCTCGGCGCCGTGCTGATCGTGCACAAGCCGCTGGGCGTGGAACTGGTGGCCGGCGCGACCATCGCCGTGGCCGTCTTCGGCCTGATCGCCAGCTACCGCGTGCCGCGCACGCCCGCGCCCGAGCCGGAGCTGAAGGTGAGTTTGAACTTCGTCGCCGAATCGTTGCGCAACCTGAATTTTTCGCGCAAGAACCGCCCCGTCTTCCTGGCCATGCTGGGCAACTCCTGGTTCTGGTTTTACGGCGCCCTGATCCTGGCCCAGTTCCCCGTGTATTCGAAGGATTTCCTGCATGGCGACCACAGCGTGTTCGTGCTGCTGCTGACCGTGTTTTCCGTCGGTATCGGCACGGGCTCCCTGCTGTGCGAGCGGCTGTCGGGCCACAAGATCGAGATCGGCCTGGTGCCGTTCGGCTCCATCGGCCTGTCGCTGTTCGGCATCGACCTGTATTTCGCCAGCAATGCGTATGCGAATACGCACATCGTCGACGCGCTGGCGTTTGTGGGCCAGGCGGGCGTGCCGCGCATTTTGATCGACATCGTCATGATCGGCGTGTTCGGCGGCTTCTTCATCGTGCCCCTGTTCGCCCTGATCCAGACGCGCTGCGACCCGAAACACATTTCGCGCACGATCGCCGGCATGAATATCCTGAACGCCCTGTTCATGGTGGCGGCCGCCGGCGTGGCCATCGTGCTGCTGGGACGAGGCTTCACCATACCCCAGCTGTTCCTCGTCACGGCGATTCTGAATGCGCTGGTGGCTGCCTACATCTTCTCGCTGGTGCCGGAATTCCTCATGCGCTTCCTGGCGTGGATACTCATCCAGACCGTGCACCGGGTCAAAGTCGTCGATGGCGAGCGCATCCCCGCGGAAGGCGCGGCCGTGCTGGTTTGCAACCACGTCAGCTATGTGGACGCCATCGTCATCATGGCGGCCAGCCCCCGTCCCATCCGCTTCGTCATGGACCACCGTATCTTCAAGATGCCGCTGATGGGCTGGATTTTCCGCACGGCCAAGGCGATTCCCATCGCGCCGGCCAAGGAAGATCCTTTCCTGATGGAAAAAGCCTTCATCGATATCGCGCAAGCGCTGCATCAAGGCGAACTGGTCTGCATCTTCCCCGAAGGCAAGTTGACCCGCACGGGCCAGATCAGCGAATTCAAGGGCGGCATCGCCAAGATCGTCGAGCGCAGCAAGGTACCCGTGATTCCGCTGGCGCTGCGCGGCTTGTGGGGCCATCTGTTGAGCCATCGCAACGGCCATTTGTTCGAGCGCGCCTTCAAGGCGGGCTTGCGCTCGCGTCTGTCGCTGGCCGTGGGCATGCCCGTGGCGCCCGAGGCCGCCACGCCGGAACTGCTGCAGCAAAAGGTGCAGGAATTGCGCGGCAAGTGGAAGTAAGCGCTATGGCGTTTGCGTAGCCGTCCCTTCCTGCCGCGCCAAGTGCGCGCGCAGCAGGGCGGTGATGGCATCGAAATCCACGGGTTTCGTCAGGTGATGGTCGAAACCGGCTTGCTCCGTGCGTGCGCGCGCTTCGCCCTGGCCCCAGCCCGTCAAGGCGATCATCAGCACGTCGCGCCCGTGCGCACGCTGGCGTATCTGGCGCGCCGCTTCGTAGCCATCCATGTCCGGCATGCCCAGATCCATCACCACCAGTTGCGGCCATACCCTGTCGACGGCCGCCAGCGCCTGCGCGCCGCCATACGCGACCTGGGCCGCATAGCCCTCGAGCTGGAACAGGCTTTGCAGGGAATCGGCCGCGTCGCGGTTGTCGTCCACCACCAGCACTGGCACGGGCTGGCCCGCGCCGGCGGGCGTGTCGCTTCCGGCGGAGGGCGGCGTGGCGGACGGGGCAGCACCGGCGCTGGCCGGCAGGGTGACGATGAAGCGGCTGCCACGCCCGGGGCCGTCGCTGTAGGCCTCGATGCTGCCGCCATGCATTTCGGCAAATTGGCGCGCCAGGCTCAGGCCGATGCCCAGGCCGCTGGTCATCTGGCCCGCCACCGTGCGTCCCTGTTCGAACATGGAAAAGATGCGCGCGATGGCGTCCGGGTCGATGCCGATGCCATTGTCTTCGATCATCACCTGCAACTGGCCCTGCGCCAGGCGCGCCGTAATGTGGATGAGCCCGCCGTCCGGCGTGAACTTCACGGCATTCGAGACGATATTGGCAAAGATCTGCACCACCCGGGCATAGTCGGCGTGCAATGTCACGGCATGCGGCGGTAGATCGACGGTGATGCGGATGTGCCGGCTGCTGGCCGCAGGCTGGCATAGTTCGATGACATGCTCGAGTACTTGCTGTAATTCAAATTCCTTGCGCTGCAGCAGGACCTTGCCGCTGGTGATGCGCGCCACGTCGAGCAAGTCATCCACCAGCCGCGTCAGGTGCGTCACCTGGCGCTCGATCACGTCGCTCACCTTGCCGACCTGCGCCGATGCCGGAAACAGATGCTTGAGCAGGGCCACCGAGGACTTGATGGGCGCCAGCGGATTGCGCAGTTCATGCCCGAGGCTGGCAATGAATTCGTCCTTGCGCCGCTGCGTCTCGCGCAACTGGTACTGGCGCTGGCGCGCGCGCAGCATGGCGTGCGCCGAGGTGATCAGGGTCAGGATGTGCACGGGGCGTTCCAGCAGGGTCAGGTTGCCCAGGGTGGAAATAGCTTGCCGCACGGGCAGGGAATCGAGTCCCGCGTGCGTCAGCAGGATGATGGGCAAGTCGGACCAGTCCGGCTGCTGCCGGGCATAGGCGTCGAGCACGGTGTAGACGCCGGCATGCAGCGCCTCGTCCACCGTCAGTACGCCGCCGGCGCCCAGCGCCAGCTGCTCGGCCAGCTCGCCCGGCGAGCGGCAGGCGTGGCTGGCGATGGCGCTGCCCGCCAATACCGTGCCGGCCAGGGCGGCATCCTGGCCGGCAGGCGCGTAGATCAGGATGCGCTGCTCCATGGCTATTCCTAAGGGAAAGGCGTGCCGCCGATGGTGGGCAAGCCCGACAGGATGCCGTGAAAGCCGGCCAGGGCCGGGCCGATGCGGATGCCCTGCGGGCTGATCTCGAAGCGGCGGATGCTGCGCTCGTGCGCGCTGTCGCGTTTCTTGAAGACGGAAATGGCTTGCCGCACCTCGCCTTCCGTTTCGTAGTAGCGTAGCATGATGACGCTGTCGGCCAGGTAGCTGGCGTCGGCCGCCGTCGTCATCGAGGTGCCCAGCATGTTTTGCTGCACGCCGACGAGCAGGGTGGCCACGCCGTGCTGGCTCAGGTAATTGAGCAGTTCATGCAGGTAGGTGCTCTGGAAGCGTTCATCGGGCACCGCATGCATGTAGCCGTTCAGGCTATCGATGACGATCACCCTGGCGCCTCGCTGCGCCGCGTCGACCACGGCCTGGGCGAATTCGCCCGGTGTCATCTCGGCCGGATCGATCTGCTGTGCGCTCAGCAAACCCGTGTCGAGCGCCTCCTGCAGGCGCATGCCCACGCTGTCGGCCCGGGTCACGAGCTTGCTGCGCGCTTCCTCGAACAGGAACATGGCGCACGGTTCGCCGCGCGCGGTGGCCGCGTGCACGAATTGCGCCGCCAGGGTGGACTTGCCGCTGCCGGCGGGGCCGGAAAGGAGCGTGCTCATGCCTTCTTCCAGGCCGCCGCCTATCATGGCGTCGAGTTCGGGCACGCCGCTCGACAGGCGCCGATGGCCGCCATCGCGGCGCGTGTCGGCCGCCACCAGACGGGGATAGACGACCAGGCCGTCACGGGCGATCTTGTAGTCGTGCGTGCCGCTGCGAAACGCCACGCCCCGGTATTTCACCACCCGCACGCGGCGCCGGTCATTGCCATAGTCCTGGTTTTGCAGCTCCAGCGAGATCACGCAATGGGCCACGCTACGCACTTGCAAGCCGTCGTCCAGCGCGGAGCGGTCGTCGATCAGCACGGTGGTGCAGTGCCGGCTGGCCAGGTATTGTTTCAACGCCACGACCTGACGCCGGTAGCGCAAGGGGTTTTCCGCCAGCAGCTGCAGTTCGGACAGCGAATCGAGCACGAGGCGGGCCGGACGGTGCTTTTCGATGGCGGCCAGGATGCGCTGGTTGGTCGAGGCCAGTTCGATTTCCGACGGGTGGAAGATCGTGTACTGGCGCTCGGGGTCGAGTATATCGTCGCTGGGCGCCACTTCTTCGATGGCGATGCCGGCCAGGTCCCAGCCGTGCGACAGGGCCGCGGCGCGCAGCTCGATTTCCGATTCGGCCAGGGCGATATACAGCACGGGCGTGCCCTTGCGCGCCCCTTCGGCCAGAAACTGCAGCGCCAGCGTGGTCTTGCCTGTGCCTGGCACGCCTTCGAGCAGGTACAGGCGCTCGGACAGCAGGCCGCCCGTCAGTATGGTGTCGAGACCGGGGATGCCCGTCGACAGCAGTGGCGGCGCGCCCAAGCCGCCTGCGCCATCGTCTTGCGCCGTTCCTTGCGCCTGTGCTGTCGTCATCGCGTCCTCGCTTCGCCACGCTGTGGTCAATATATTAGCGCGTCCGCCGTGGCATGTCTTTTCGATACCATTGGTAAATAATCACGCCGCCATGCCAGCGGGGGCCGGTAGTGTTGCACACTTGTTGGCAGGTTCAGCAAAGAAATCTTGACCCTGCTAAAGTATTGATTCAATCCAACTCTCCCGCTTTGCCGTTTTGCCGCCGCCGGCCTGAATTTCCGATGGATCCTGCTGGTGCGCACCTGCTGTTGTTGTCGCCATTTAATTGCATCATTAGCAACAAAAAACGCTTAAAGGTTACTTTGTTTCAATTGTAACGCTGCTTGACGATTTTAGAATGATCGTTCATTCTTTGATCTGCGTTAATAAATTTAGTCATTTCTAACGACACTAGCCAGCTTCTTTTTCAGAAAGTCCAAGATGCAACCAACCTTTTCCCTGACGTCGCCGCGTACGAGCGGCGCTATTGCCGTTCTGTGCGCCACTGTAATCATGGCCGGCTGCAGTAAAAAACAGGAAGCACCTCACGCGCAGCAAGCGCCGCAGGTGGTCGTGTTTACTGTTAATCCGGCCGCGTTGCCGATGAGCGCCGAATTGCCCGGCCGCACGAATGCCTACCAGGTCGCCGATGTGCGCCCGCAAGTGGGCGGTTTGATCCAGAAGCGCCTGTTCGTCGAGGGGAGCGATGTGAAAGCGGGCACCGCCCTGTATCAGATCGATTCCGCTACTTACCAAGCCGCCGCCAATTCGGCCAAGGCCGCCCTGTCGAAAGCCAAGGCCAACCTGCTGACGGCCGGTCCGAAAGCATCGCGCTACAAGGAGCTGGTGGCCATCGAAGGCGTCAGCCGTCAAGAGTACGATGATGCCGTCGCCGCGTTCGAGCAAGCGAAGGCAGACGTCGAGTCCGCCACTGCGGCGCTGGAATCGGCGAACATCAACCTGCGCTACAGCACCGTGACGGCGCCGATCAGCGGCCGCACCAGCCGTTCGAGCGTGACGGCCGGCGCGCTGGTGACGGCAGGCCAGGCCGAAGCGCTGACCACCGTGCAGCAACTCGACCCGATCTATGTCGACGTAACCCAGTCGAGCACCGACCTGCTGCGCCTGAAGCGCCAGATGGCCGACGGCTCGCTGAAGAAAGTGGGCGAAGGCCAGGCCAAGGTCGACTTGATCCTGCCGGACGGCAGCAAGTACGGCGCATCGGGCAAGCTGCAGTTTGCCGGCGTGACGGTCGATCCGACCACCGGCAACGTGATCTTGCGCGCGCTGTTCCCGAACCCGAAAGGCGAATTGCTGCCAGGTATGTACGTGCGTGCGCAGCTGGAAACGGGCGTGGATGAGAAAGCCATTACCGTGCCGCAAGTGGGCGTGACGCGCAACCAGAAGGGCCAGGCCACGGCCCTGATCCTGAACAAGGAAAACAAGGTCGAGCAGCGCGTGCTGACCACCAGCGGCACCGTCGGCACCAACTGGCTGGTGACGTCCGGCCTGGCCGCAGGCGACCGCGTGATCGTGGAAGGCTTGCAAAAAGTCAAGCCAGGCGCGCCGGCCGTTGCCGTGCCGGCCAAGGCCGAAGCTGCTCCTGCGCCAGCGCCCGCCGCTGCCGCTTCTGCCGCCGCATCGGCTGCCAGCGCCCACTAATTCAGGAGAATATTAATGGCCCGTTTTTTCATTGACCGCCCGATTTTTGCCTGGGTGGTCGCGATCGTCATCATGCTTGCCGGCGTGATTTCGATCCTCAGCCTGCCGATCGCGCAGTACCCGAGCATCGCTCCGCCGTCGATTTCGATCAGCGGCTCCTACCCTGGCGCCTCCGCCAAGACCGTGGAAGATGCGGTCACCCAGGTCATCGAACAAAAGATGAAGGGTATCGACGGCTTGCGCTACATGTCTTCGTCGAGCGATGCGACTGGCGGCATCAGCATCACCTTGACGTTTACCAGCGGCACCAATCCCGACATCGCCCAGGTGCAGGTACAGAACAAGCTGCAGCTGGCCACGCCACTGCTGCCGACGGCTGTCACGCAACAGGGTCTTGTCGTGTCGAAAGCCACGAAGAACTTCCTGATGGTGTTCGGCTTCATTTCCGAAAACGGCAAGATGGACCAGACCGACTTGAGCGACTATGTGGCCGCCAACGTCGTCGATCCGCTGAGCCGTGTTGCCGGCGTGGGCGATGTAACCCTGTTCGGTTCGCAGTACGCCATGCGTATCTGGCTCGACCCGGCCAAGCTGCAAAGTTTTAACCTGACCCCGGCGGACGTGATCACGGCCGTGCAGGCGCAGAATGCGGAAGTGTCGGCCGGTGAATTGGGCGGCACGCCGTCCGTCAAGGGCCAGCAGCTGAACGCGACCGTGTCGGCGCAAAGCCGTTTGCAAACGGTGGAGCAGTTCGGCGCCATCTTGCTGAAAACCACGACCAACGGTGCCATGGTGTACCTGAAGGACGTGGCCAGCATGGAACTGGGCCGCGAGAACTACAACACCGTGGCCCGCTACAACGGCCATGCGGCCACCGGCGTGGCGATCAAGCTGGCGACGGGCGCCAACGCGCTCGATACGGCCAATGCGGCGAAAGCCATGCTGGGCAACCTGAGCAAGCAATTCCCTGAAGGCATGAGCTACCAGGTGGCGTTCGACACCACTCCGTTCGTGAAACTGTCCATCGAAGAAGTGGTGAAAACCCTGGTCGAAGCGGTCATCCTGGTGTTCCTGGTGATGTATTTGTTCCTGCAAAACTTCCGCGCCACCCTGATCCCGACCATGGCCGTGCCGGTCGTGCTGCTCGGTACCTTCGGCATCCTGAATGCGTTCGGCTATTCGATCAATACGCTCACCATGTTCGCCATGGTGCTGGCCATCGGCCTGCTGGTCGACGATGCGATCGTGGTGGTGGAAAACGTCGAGCGCGTGATGAGCGAAGAGGGCTTGTCGCCGCTGGAAGCGACGCGCAAGTCCATGACGCAGATCACGGGCGCGCTGGTCGGTATCGCCATGGTGCTGTCGGCCGTGTTCGTGCCGATGGCCTTCTTCGGCGGTTCGACGGGCGTGATTTACCGCCAGTTCTCGATCACGATCGTGTCGTCGATGGTGCTGTCCGTCGTCGTCGCGCTGGTGTTTACGCCAGCCTTGTGCGCCACCCTGTTGAAACCGGTCGAGAAGGGCCATCACGCGACGAACAAGGGTTTCTTCGGCTGGTTCAACCGCAGCTTCGACCGCAGCAGCAATAAATACCAGGGCTGGGTCGGCGCCATGATCACGCACCGTTTCCGCTCGATGCTGCTGTACGTGCTGCTGCTGGCTGGCCTGGTGTTCATCTTCATGCGCCTGCCGACCTCCTTCCTGCCGGAAGAAGACCAGGGCATCCTGTTTACGCAGATTCAATTGCCGACGGGCGCCACGCAAGAGCGCACCCTGAAAGTGATCGAACAGGTCGAAGACCACTTCATGAACAGCGAGAAAGACAACGTCGCTTCCGTGTTTGCCGTCGCCGGTTTCAGCTTCGGCGGTAACGGCCAGAATACGGGTATCGCCTTCGTGCGCCTGAAAGACTGGTCGCTGCGCAAGGACGTGGCGCAAAAAGCGCCGGCCGTGGCCGGTCGCGCCATGGGCAAGTTGTTGCAGATCAAGGATGCGATGGTATTTACCTTCGCTCCGCCTGCCGTGCTGGAACTGGGTAACGCCACCGGTTTCGACATGCAGCTGCAGGATATCGGCGGTGTCGGCCATGACGCCCTGATGGCGGCGCGTAACCAGTTGCTGGGCATGGCGTCGCAAAACCCGGCCATGGTGGGCGTGCGCCCGAACGGCCAGGAAGATACGCCGCAATACAAGATCGACATCGACCAGCAGAAAGCCACCGCGCTGGGCTTGCAGATATCGGAAATCAACCGCGTGCTGAGCGTGGGCTGGGGTAGCTCGTATGTGAACGACTTCCTCGACCGTGGCCGCGTGAAGAAAGTGTTCATGCAAGGCAATGCCGAATCGCGCATGCTGCCGGAAGACTTGAACAAGTGGTTCGTGCGCAACACGGCTGGCCAGATGGTGCCGTTCTCCGCCTTTGCCACCGGCAAGTGGATTTACGCGTCGCCACGCCTGGAACGCTACAACGGCTTGCCGTCGGTCGAGATCCTCGGTACGCCGGCGCCGGGCCAGAGCACGGGCGCCGCCATGAACGCGATGGAAGAGATGGTGGCGAAGTTGCCGCCTGGCATCGGCTTCAGCTGGACCGGCGTATCGCTGGAAGAGCGCGAATCCGGTTCGCAGACGCCGCAGCTGTACGCGCTGTCGCTGCTGATCGTCTTCCTGTGTCTGGCTGCGCTGTATGAAAGCTGGTCGATTCCATTCTCCGTGCTGCTGGTCGTGCCGCTGGGCGTGATCGGCGCCGTGCTCGGCACGTGGCTGTTCGGCCTGTCGAACGACGTGTACTTCCAGGTGGGCTTGCTCACGGTGGTGGGTCTGTCGGCGAAGAACGCGATTCTGATCGTGGAATTTGCCAAGGAAATGCAGGAATCGGGCATGTCGCTGCTGGACGCGACCTTGCATGCGGTGCGTCTGCGTCTGCGTCCGATTCTGATGACCTCGATTGCCTTCGGCCTGGGCGTGTTGCCGCTGGCCATTTCCAGCGGCGCCGGTTCCGGCAGCCAGAACGCCATCGGTATCGGCGTGCTGGGCGGTATGTTGACGGCCACGTTCCTCGGTATCTTCTTCGTGCCGGTGTTCTTCGTGCTGGTGCGCGGCTTCTTCTCGAAGCCGGACGCGCCCGCCACGCCGGCGACGCCTGGTTCGCCAGCCGTCACGCTTTCCAAGGATGCACATTAATATGAAAAAATCACTACTCTCCATGGCGGCGCTGGCCTTGCTGGCCGGTTGCAGCCTGGCTCCCACGTACGAGCGTCCGGCAGCGCCGGCGCCGACGGCGTGGCCGACGGGCCCTTCCTACAAGGCCGACACGGCCGCCGCCGACGCCAAGCCGGTGGCGGACATCGCCTGGCGCGAGTTCTTTGCCGATGCGCGCCTGCGCCAGGTACTGGAACTGGCGCTGGCCAACAACCGCGACCTGCGCGTCTCGATCCTGAACATCGAGAAGGCGCGCGCCACCTACGGCATCGAACGCGCCGCCCTGATCCCGACCCTGTCGGCCTCGGGCGGCCAGTCGGCCACGCGCATTTCGAAAAATGCCAGCCCGACGGGCGAAGCGTCCATCAACCGCCAGTACACGGCGAACCTGGGCGTATCGGCCTACGAGCTGGACTTCTTCGGCCGCGTGCGCAGCCTGTCCGACAGCGCGCTGGAACAGTACCTGGGCACGGAAGAAGCACGCCGTGCACAACAGATCAGTCTGGTGGCCGAAGTGGCCAGCACCTATCTGAACCTGGTGGCCGACCAGCAGCGTCTGCGCGTGGCGCAGGACACCCTGAAGAGCCAGCAGTCGTCGTATGACCTGGCCGTGCGCCGCTTCAGCGCGGGCGCCACCTCGGGCCTGGACAAGTACGATGCCCAGACCAGCGTCGAGTCGGCCCGTTCCGACGTGGCTGTCTACACGAGCCAGGTGGCGCTGGACCAGAACGCGCTGGTCTTGCTGGTGGGCGGCCCCGTGCCGGCTGACTTGCTGCCGCCAGCCGAGTTCGGCACCGTGACGGCGCTGACGGACATTCCGTCCGGCGTGCCGTCGGACGTGCTGCAACGCCGTCCCGACGTGCTGGCGGCGGAGCGCACCTTGCGCGCCGCCAATGCCAACATCGGCGCGGCGCGCGCGGCTTTCTTCCCGCGCATTTCGCTGACGGCCACGGCCGGTTCGGTCAGCGACAACCTGTCGGGCCTGTTCAAGGCGGGCAGCGGCACGTGGAGTTTCCTGCCGCAGATCAGCTTGCCGATCTTCGATGGCGGCGTGAACCGCGCCAACCTCGATATCGCCAAGGTGCAGCGTGAAATCTCCGTGGCGCAATACGAAAAGGCGATCCAGGTCGCCTTCCGCGAAGTGTCCGATGCGCTGGCCCAGCGCGGCACCATCGACGAGCGCCTGCAGTCGCAGGTCTCGCTGGTCGAGGCGTCGACGAAGAGCTACACCATCCACGATGCGCGCTACAAGCAGGGCGCCGAGTCCTACCTGAACGCCCTGGTGGCCCAGCGCGCGCTGTACACGGCGCAGCAAAGCCTGATCACGGCGCGCCTGGCCAAATCGACCAACCTGGTCACCTTGTACAAGGTGCTGGGCGGCGGTTGGCAGCCTGAGCAGGCAGCCGTCGCGGCGGCTGGCGGCGCCCAATAATCACGGGGACGCCGACGCCGGCCTTGCCCGCAAGGGCAGGGCCGGCGCGCTACTGGAAAAGTCATGAACCAAGTTGAAAAGAAGCATCCGGATCCCGAGCGCGCCAACACGCGGCGCAAGCAGGTGCTCGATGCGGCCGAAAGCTGCTTCAGCCGCCGCGGTTTCCACGGCGCCAGCATGGCCGAGATATCGAAGGCGGCCGGCATGAGCGCGGGCCACATCTATAATTATTTTGACAGCAAGGATGCGATCATCGCCGCCTTCGTCATGCAGAATACGGAGCGCGTCTCCAATTTGATGCAGGACCTGGCGCAGCGCGAAGACCCGCTGCAGGCCGTGATCGACAATGCGGGCGAGCATGTGCTCGAAGCGCTGGACCCGACCACGTGGATGATGCCGCTGGAAATCTTTGCCGAAGCGTCGCGCAATCCGGCGATCGCGGAAATGCTGCAATGCTCGGACCGGCGTTCGCGCCAGTTATTTCTCTCCATCATCCGGGATGCGCGCATCAAGCGCGGCTTGCCGGCCGACGAGGAGATGTTGCAGGGGCGCCTCGATGCCCTGGTGGCGCTGTATCAGGGCTTGCCCGTGCGCTTCATTCACCATCCGGACGTGAAGGTCGAACCGCTGATCGCGGGCTTTCGCATCGTCCTGACGGCGCTGCTGCTGAGCGAATAGGGCGCTTGAGCGGGACATGCAAAAAAGTTTGCGCAGATCGACATGAATCGCGCGCAAAAGCATGGCAAAAACCTAAAAGCGTCTGCTATAATTCCCACCTCGTCGGGGCGTAGCGCAGCCTGGTAGCGTACATGCATGGGGTGCATGGGGTCGGAAGTTCGAATCTTCTCGCCCCGACCATTAGATTCAAGGAGTTACAGCGCAAGCTGTATAGAAACCCAGTACTGTTTATTATACGTTTGTATAATATCGGTGCTGGGTTTTTCCGTTTATATGACGTATGATTTTCGTTGCAGCATGCCGATGTCCGTTGAACAGGCATGCGCTGCTGCTTGCCTGCCTTTACGGGCAAGAACACAATCGTCTTCAACGATTCTGAACGCAAGTCGATTCTGCGTCGAATTTCCCCCGGCCTGCTTTCAGCGACGCTAACGACTGCAAGAGCAGCCGCCCGATAGAATAGAGCTTGTTTAATTCAGGGCATGCAGTTGCCCATTTCTAAGTATGGAATCAATGACGGTGATGGCAACAAAGTGGAAGAGCCAGGAGGTGCGAAGCTGCAATGGCCTTCTGTGCAGCAATGGTGATCTCTACGACGTGCACGCAACCAGAATGGCCAGGGTACGTGAAAAACGGGAACTTGGCGGTTGGCTCAATGTCGCGATTCTGGCGCAAGAAGAGTTGTATGGTGGACAGTACATGGTTAAGTGCGGAGAGGCTGCGGAACACGGCTCAATCGGCGTAGTCGTTTTGGAATCGCTGCAAAATCATGAACCTGTTTGGACGTTTGTTTCGGATCAATCCAATCCATTTGATCAAATAACAATCAAGGGCGGCTTGGTGTTGGTGCTGTCAACGTCAGGCGCCGTGTTACGGTTTGGTGCGCCAATGAGGGAGGCAAGGCTTCTGCTCCCGAGTACTTCGATCCATGGTTCTAACGACGAGCGCTTGTAAAGTGAGACGCTGCGCGTCCGCTATGCTTAGGTGATGCCTTTTAAGCAGCCTCCGGCCACAAGCGGTCAGTCGTGAACAGGGAGACAGATGGGCCTCATCAACAGATGTGAAGCGTCGCTACGATTATTTGGCGACGACCTCATTCCTGAAGAGGTGTGCCGTCTATTCGGCCATTTCCCTTCGCAGGCATGGATGGTAATCCCCCTATTTTTTTGAGCGCGTTAAAAGTAGAGCTTGAGCGGCCATCGCAAGCTTCTGTTTTGGCGTGATGGCGTCAAGTGCCGTGTTCGGCCGGTCGTGATTGCCAGTCCACAGCCAGCGGGTTGCCAAATCCTGGATATCCTCGAGCGTTTCAAACAAATAATGGGCCAACCAGTCGTAACGCACCGTGCGGTTATGTCGCTGAAAAATGGATTGATCAGCGCTTCCCTCCGCTATTCTCCTCAAAGCATTTGCCGACAGGCACCCGGCGGCGTGCCGATGACGCGCTTAAAAGCACGACTGAACGCGGCTTGCGATGTATAGCCAAGGCGTCGGGCGACGACGTCGATGGACACGCTTTCGTGAGTGAGCAATTGTCTCGCAAGGCGCATTCTCAATTCCGTGGCATAGCGCAAGGGCGGCACTCCGATGGTGGTTTCAAAGCGTTGGGCGAAAACAGAGCGAGAGATATGGCACTCCGCAGCCAACTGCGCAACTGTCCATTCACGACCAGGCTGGCGGTGCAGCGCCAATATGGCGCGAGCAAGGCGCGGATCACGCAAGGCGGCGAGGAGACCGGAAGCGTTTTCACAACCGCATTCAATCCAGCCGCGCACGATCATTGCTGCCGCGACCTCCGCCAGGCGAGCCAGAATGCCTGCAAAGCCAATACGGCCGGCACAGATTTCACGCTTCATTGAATCAAGAACAGGCAGCAACCCGGGATAGCCTTGCGCTTGCGTGTCGGCCACCATGACAGTTGGCATCAGCTTGCCGATCCCTTGCATCCCGCCGAGATCGAATTCCATGCAGCCGTAAAAAATAACGGCACTGGGCACGGGGTGCGTACTGGGACATGTGTCTACTCCGCTAACGGATTCACCCAGGGGCGCGACATCGAACTTTTCGATGTCCTGAAATGCAATACCCGCATCCGATAGAAGCTGATGTCTCCTGCCGTGAGGCATGAACACCGCGCTACCGGCGGACAGCTTATGCAACTCACCATCATCGGTACACAGGAAGGCAGTGCCAACAGCGAGGAAGTGGAAGTAGGCGTGGCCTGGCCTGTCTTCAAAGCCTATGCCGAAAGCTGGACCGGTCTGAATACGCCGGTACTGGACTCCACGCAGGCGCATGCCTGTCAATAGTTCATTGACGAGATTAGATAATGGAAAAATTTGATTTTGCTTGCTCATTTTAGGTGTTTCGATCAAAACATCCGGACTTGCCATCATAGATCATCCTGCATTTTACCTCTAGACTTTCGACTCCGATTGTTTTAGGGATTTTAGAGATGAACAACGATGTTTTTGCTACCGAGCAAACGCCCAACGCGAACGATGTGTCTGTTCCAGAGCCAGCGACAGCGGCATGGATGGCAGTGTTTTCACTGGCCATGGGGGTTTTCGGTTTACTGACGGCGGAGTACCTGCCAGCCAGTCTGCTGACCCCGATGGCCTTCGATCTTGGCGTATCGGAGGCACTAGCTGGTCAGGCAGTGACGGTGACGGCCGTAGTGGCCATGTTCGCCGGGCTGTCGGTGCCAGTTCTAACGCGTAATTTTGACCGGCGTGTCGTCTTGTTGGCTTTCACGGTGCTGATGATCGCCTCCAACTTGCTGGTGGCGTTGTCCTCAAGCTTGACAGTATTATTGGTGATGCGCATTCTTCTGGGCGTCGCGTTAGGAGGCTTCTGGAGCATGGCGGCAGCCGTGGCCATGCGACTGGTGCCGGCAAAGCTGGTGCCGCGAGCGCTATCCATCATATTCAGCGGCATCGCCATCGGGACGGTCGTTTCCGTACCGTTGGGCAGCTACTTAGGGGGCATATATGGCTGGCGCAGTGCATTTATAGCAGCCGCGGCTGTCGGAGGGCTGACACTTTTGTTTCAATTGTTCACGCTGCCCCGTATGGCGCCGCGCACGATGATGCGCACCACATCGGTACTGCGATTGCTCCGTCGCCCGGGGATTGGAATCGGGATGTTGGGCTGCGTACTGGCCCATACCGGGCAATATGCATTGTTCACCTATATTCGCCCCGCTCTTGAAAGCGTTGTCCATATAGATGTAAACGGTTTGTCTCTGATGCTCCTGGGTTTTGGTGTCGCCAACTTCGTTGGCACGCTGCTGGCCGGCTGGCTAATGGAGCGTAGCCTGCGTGCCACTTTAGTGCTCATGCCTGCGCTGGTGGGCTTGGCGGCATTCGGCATGATCCTGCTGCCAGTCCAGGGAACAGGCCTGATGTTTTTGGTCGCTCTGTGGGGCCTGGCGTTCGGCGGCGTACCTGTCGCCTGGTCCAACTGGGTAGCCCGTGCTGTCCCGGATCAAGCGGAGACAGCAGGCGGCATGGTCGTCGCTGCGGTGCAATCGTCAATAGCTGCCGGCGCTGCATTGGGTGGCATTATGTTCGGCTTTAGTGGAGTGACAGGCGTTTTCATGATTGCTGGCGTTGTGATGCTGTTCGCCGCTCTCGTTATCGCTTTAAAAGTTCGCGTGGAACTGCCGCAGCACGGTGCGACCGCTGCCCCGGTGCTGCACGGTTGAACGTAAGCCACATCCGAACTGTCCGCCGTCGCCATGCGGACATGCATCATCTGCTATGCAGTTCATCCCTCGTTTCCACCATCCTGTGCCCCGATTTTCGTCCCCTGTTTCTGTCATCAACCTGGCAGCACGGCTTTGACCTATGATTTGCTGGCACATGCACCATGATTATGTTTTCCTTCATCCCACAACCATGAGGTGTCCATGATTCGCTATGTCCTGCCTGCCCTGTTGTTCGCCAGCGCCCTGCCGGCGCATGCCCAAGCCCCTGTCAAGGAAACGCCGCTGATCGAGCGCACCAAGCTGTTCGGCAATCCCAGCAAGTCCGGTGGCAAGCTCAGCCCCGATGGACGGTGGCTGTCGTGGATCGCGCCGCGCGATGGCGTGCTCAATGTGTGGGTGGCGCCGGCCGGCGATCTGGCGCAGGCGCGGCCGCTGACGGAAGAAAAGGTGCGTCCCATCCGCGGCAGCTTCTGGTCGCCCGATTCGACAACCCTGCTGTTCATCCAGGACAAGGGCGGCGACGAGAATTTCCTGCTGTACGGCGTGAACGTGGCGACCGGCAAGCAGGTCAATTACACGCCGTTCGAGAAGACGCGCGTGCGCATCGTCCAGATCAGCAGCAAGGTCAAGGACCGCATCCTCGTCGGCATCAATAACCGCGATGCGCGCTGGCACGACGTGTACAGCCTGGACCTGGCCAGCGGCAAGCTGACCCTGGTGCAGCAGAACGATGGCTATGGCGGCTACCTGGCCGATGAATTGCTCAATCTGCGTATCGCCAGCAAGGCGCGCGCCGATGGCGGCATGCAGTATTTCCGCCTGACGGACGGCAAGGTCGAGAGCACGCCGCTGACCGAAGTGGGCCTGGAAGACTCGCAGACGACGGCGCCGCTGGCGTTTACGGTGGACGGCAAGACCTTGTACTGGACCGATTCGCGCGGCCGCAATACCTCGGCGCTGCTGGCGCAGGACGTGGCCAGCGGCAAGACCACGGTCATGGCGCAAGATCCGCGCGCCGACATCGCCGATGCGCTGTACGACACGCGCACGGGCCGGGTGCAGGCCTATACGGTCAATTACCTGCAGCAGGAATATCTGCCGTTGGCGGACGATCTGAAAGCCGACCTGGAGTTCCTGAAGAAAAATACCCAGGGCCAGTTCACGGTGACCTCGCGCACGGATGCCGACGATAAATGGCTGGTGAGTGTCGATGCCGTCACGGCGCCCCCATCGAGCTGGCTGTACGAGCGCAAGACCAAAAAGCTCACGCGGCTGTACGTGACGCGTCCGGAACTGGAAGGCGCGCCGCTGGTGCCCATGTATCCGCAGCAAATCAAGGCGCGCGACGGCCTGAACCTCGTGTCTTACCTGACCCTGCCGCAGGCGTCGAAGGCGGGCGCCGGCGGCAAGGCCACGCAGGCGGTGCCGATGGTGCTGCTGGTGCACGGCGGCCCGTGGGCGCGCGACACCTATGGCTACAACGGTTACCACCAGTGGCTGGCCAACCGCGGCTATGCCGTGCTGTCGGTGAACTTCCGGGGCTCGACGGGCTTCGGCAAGCAGTTCATTTCGGCCGGCGACTTGCAGTGGGGCCGCAAGATGCATGACGACTTGCTCGATGCGGTGCAATGGGCGGTGAAAAGCGGCGTGACGAGCGCCGACAAGGTCGCCATCATGGGCGGCTCCTACGGCGGCTACGCCACCCTGGCCGGCATGGCGTTCACGCCGACGACGTTTGCCTGCGGCGTCGACATCGTCGGCCCGTCGAACCTGTTTACCTTGCTGCAAACCATCCCGCCGTACTGGGAAGCGGGCAAGCAGCAGTTCTACAAGCGCATGGGCGACCCGACTACGGAAGAGGGCAGGGCGCTGCTCAAGGAACGCTCGCCGCTGAACTTTGCGCAGAATATCCAGCGCCCGCTGCTGATCGGCCAGGGAGCGAACGACCCGAGAGTCAACGTGGCTGAATCGGACCAGATCGTGGCGGCCATGGCGGCGAAGAATATTCCCGTCACCTATGTGCTGTTCCCCGATGAGGGCCATGGCTTTGCCCGGCCCGTCAACAACATCGCCTTCAATGCCGTGACGGAAAACTTCCTGGGGCAATGCCTGGCGGGCCGCGCCGAGCCGATCGGGGCCACCCTGAAGGCATCCACCGCGCAGGTCAAGCATGGCGCCGAGTTTGCGCCGGGCTTGCAGGAGGCGATGCGCTAAGAGCCTGTCCCAGGGGATGTATGCATCCGCTGGGACAGGTTCTAAGTCAGGTGTGGTGACGCTTCCATCTCCGCCACCACCTGCTGCAAGGTATCGCCAAAGCCGCCCCGTGCCCTGGCATGGCGGCGGGCGCTGGTGGTGACGCGCGGCGCGGCGCTCCAGGCGATGTGCGCGCCGCACGCTTGCAGCGCGGCCACCATGGCCACGTCTTCGCTGCAAGCCAGTGGCGCGAAGCCGCCGGCGCGCAGGTAGGCGCTGGCGCACACGCCGAAGTTGGCGCCATGGATGTGGCGGTGGCCGTCGGCATCGGTATAGGTGCGGCTGAAGTGGGCAAGCAGCGCCCCGGCGTTGTCGCCGTGCGGCGACCAGTCGTCCACGGCCACCGTGCCGCAGACGGCATCGGCATTCAGGCCCAGCTGTGTACTCAGCCACGATGGCGAGACGCGCGTATCCGCATCCGTGAAGGCCAGCCAGCGGGCACCGCGTTGCAGCAGTTCCTGCGCGCCCGCGGCGCGCGCGCTGCCCACGTTACGCACATTGACGGCGATACAGTCGAGGCGCCAGCGCAGGTCCGTCTGCATGGCGTGCGTCAGCACGATGCGTTGCGACTGGTCGCTGCAGGCGTCGAGCACGATGACGATGCACACCGCTTCTCCGGACAGTCGGGGGCAGGTGACGGCAAGGCGCAATGCCTCCAGGCAGGCATCCAGGCACGCTTCCTCGTCATGTACGGGCACCACGACGCCGATCATGCAAAGCCCTCGCGCTGCGCCACCGAGCGCGCATCGTTCGACCAGATCCCCAGCAGGAAGTCGGTCTCTTCGTGGCGCAGCACGCGGTGCAGGCCGGGCGCATCCTCGAACGCCGCATGCACGCGCACGGTCGAGATGATGCGTTGCGCGAATGGCGCGCGCCAGTGGCACAGGGCGATGCTGCCGCCCGGCGCCAGGCTGGCGATGCAGTGTTCGACCACGCGCGCCAGCTCTTCCGGCGACAGGTAATAGGCGATCTCGCTGAGGACGATCAAGTCAAACTTGTCGGCGCCGGGCACGATGCGCGGCCAGTCCTGCGGCAGCCGGTGCTGCGCGAGGCTGACGTTGCCGCCGTCTCCGGCGTCGAGCAGCCGCTGCTGCGTGAGCCCCAGCGCTTCGGCCGAAAGGTCGGCCGCCAGCAGGCGCTCGCAGCGCCGTGCCAGCGCCAGTGTCAGCTCGCCATTGCCGCATCCCGGTTCATATGCGTGGCGGTAGCGTTGCTGCGGCAGGCTGGCCAGCAACAGGGCGCGCTTGCGCTCCTCGTACCAGCGCTGGCGCACCAGCCACGGGTCGGCATCCTGGCGATACAGTTGTTCGAAATAGCTGCGGCGCTGGTCGTCGGGCGTGGAAATGGCGCTCATAGAAAATACACCTCCCACGCGTGCAACAGGCGCTGCAAGGCGTCGCCTGCCACGATGGCGGGGCTGCCCGTCGACGGGTCATCCTGCATCTGGCTGGCGAAGCAACGCAGGGCGGCGCGTTTGCGCTGCAGGAGGGGGGCCGGCAATGGCAGCCGGCGCGCGCGGTGCCAGGGTACGCGCGCGTCGCCCGGCACGGCCCAGTGCCAGCCCCAGACGGGCATTTCCACCAGGGTGGCGCCGCTGGCCGAGCAGGCCGAAGCGCAGGCCCAGCCGCACGCTTCATGGTCCGGGTGGCCATCCAGGCGCCAGGTGGTGAAGACGATGTCGCCGGGCCGCAGCTGCGCTGCCAATGTGGCGCTCAGCTGCGGCGTCCTGCCGGCCACGCCGCCATCGGGCAGGTGCAGGCGCAGCCACGCGGGCAGCGCCAGTCCCAGTGCCTGCAGCGCTAGCGCCGATTCCTGCGGACGCACCTGGCGCAGGCGTTCCTGCGGCCAGAGTGGCGAGCCCGGGTGGCTGGCGTCGCCGTCGGTGACGGCGACGAACAGCAGTTCGCTGCCCTGCGCCGCCAGCAGTTGCAGCAAGCCGCCACAGGCGAGGACTTCATCGTCGGGATGGGGCGCGACGATGACGGCACGCGCCCCCGGCGGCACCAGGGCGTGGGCGCTGATTGCGGGTAGCTCGTTGAGCCCCGGCCAGGATTGCCACACCTGGTCCGGCGTGCCGCAACCTTCGATGCGGCGCGTATGCGTATCGGCAAGGGTCAGCATGTCATAGCGCCCACGGATGGTCTTCGGCGCCGGCGACGATACCGCCGAGCACGGCCTGATCGCGCTCGGCATGGCTCTGGCGCAGGAACACGGGCAGGTCGGCCGCCAATCGCGCGAAACGGGCGTCGCGGCACAGGGGCCCGGCGCCCAGCGCGCGCGTGGTCAGCAGCAGGGCCAGCGTGGCGGCATCTTCCACGGCCAGTCGCAGGCGCAGGGCCATTCCCATGGCGTCGCGCTGCGGATGGGCGTCGATTTCCGCCGCGCCTTCGCGCAGCAGGGCGCCAGCGGCGCGCAGCGCACAGTCGATCTGGCCCAGCTGCGCCAGGCGCACGGCATCGGGGGCGGCGTGCTGCGCGCGTGCGTGCAGGTGGCTGGCGATGGCGCAGGCGGCGCCGTACCAGGCGGCCGCGATGCCGGCGCCGCCATGCCAGAAGCCGGGACGGGCCAGATATGCGCCCGGCGCGCCCACGGGAAAGGCGCGCGCGGCGGAAAAGGTCACCTCGACGCTGGCGCAGGCGGCCATGCCGACGGCTTGCCAGCCCTGGTCCGTGACGTGCACGCCCGGCTGCGACAGGGCTATCGAGGCCAGGCAAGCCTGGCCGTCCTCATTCCAGCAGCTGACCAAGGCATGGCTGAGGCCATGCGCACCGGAGCACCAGGCCTTGCGTCCATCGAGCACATAGCGGCCATCGGCCGCCTGCTGTAATTGCACGCGCGCGCCCGGCATTTCCGCGCACCATACGCCCCAGCTGCTGCCGGCCGGCACGCCGGGGCCGTCGATTTCAGCCAGGATGGCCAGCGCATCGGTATGGCCCTCATACAGCTTGAGCAGGGACAGGTCGATGGCGGCGATGGCGGCCAGCATTTGCCAGCGCAGCAGGGTGGCGCCGTGGCCGGGCAGGGGCAGCTGGTCCAAGCCCGCATCGCGCAGGCGCCGCAAGCCTTCGATGGGGAGAAAGGCGCTGTCCTGCTGCTGCAGCAGGGCGCTCAGTGCAGCGTGGGACGGCAGGGGGAAAGCGTGGGACGACATGGCAAGCTCCTGTTTTTCAACAGAATAGCTTTCTATTTACGCAAAGTATGTTCGATTCTACACATACGCTCGCTAACGGACTCGAGTCTACGAGGCGGTGGGCGAGATGGCGCCGTCGCGCCAAGCTGCGGGGCCGGGCGGCCCCACGGCTACTCGTGCGTTTATTTTTGGCTATGTCACCGTCAAGTGTGGGAATGCTCCCAGCGCCGCCTTCAATAACGTTGCCGGTGAGCGGATGCGCCTGGCGTCGGGTATCCAGCGCCAGCCCAGGTAGTTCGGCAGGTAGCGCGTGGCCACGCCGTGAAACGGCCGCAGCCAGTCGCATGGTGAATATGCAGAGTCAGACAGCACCGCCAAGGGAAGATTCCGTCATTTCCCCTACTTGCCGATGACTGAGCCTATTTTTTTACATACAGCATGTCGGGCACGTAACTGCTGCCGTTGTGCGAGAAGGTGTAGAGGGTGTTGTCACGCAAGACGATGCCGCCTTTGATGGTTTGCGCGGGGAGCGTGCCTTCGTCGAGCAGGCAAGTGGAGCCGCCTTCATATTCGATGCACCATTGCTGTTTGCCATCTTTCTTCACGTATTGCACGCCGGGCCCCGTGACGTTGAAGCTATAGGCGGGGATGGACAGGTTCAGTTTGTCGATGCGCACGTTGCTCGCGGCCCCATTCTCCGTCAGTTTGACGAGAACGTCAGCCACGCCATCCGGTGTCGCCGTGATTTTCGCGGTCATGGTTTCCGTGCCCAGCAAGGTACCGCTGCAGCCGGTCTTGAGATAGGTTTCGGTGGTGGAGGTCAGTTCCATCGCGCCGCTGCCGTCGGCTTTGGCTGCGACGACCATGGTCTGGCGTTCATGCTCGTCGCATGGCGCTTGCCAGGTGCCGACGTAGGGCGCCAGCGTCGAGCCGGCATTGACATTGCCTGCATCACTGCTGCCGCCGCCGCCACCGCCGCAGCCAGCCAGCAGTGCGGTACTTGATGTCAATAATACTGCTACGATTTTTTTCATGCCCATCCTTTTATTCCGGCAAACATGCGTGCCGTAGACGCGGCAACAGTATAAAAGGATGGCTCAGGGGCAATTCTCACCGAATGTATTTGCCACTTGATTTACATCAAGGATAGCGTGCAATGACCAGGCAAGGCAGGCTTAAAACTCTTCCCAGTCATCTCCTGCCGGTGCCTTGGCCGGCGCGTGCTGTGCCGCTGGCGGCTTGGCAACGGCCAGGCGCTTGGCCGGTGATGCTGTCTTTGGCGGCTCGGCGCGCGGTGTTGCCACGGCTGCCGCCGGTGTTGCTGCCGGCGCCGTCTGGCGCACCTGCTCGCCCAGCTTGAACACGCTGACCACCTCGGCCAGATGGCTGGCCTGGTCTTGCAGGCTTTCGGCGGCCGCCGCCGCTTCCTCGACCAGGGCCGCGTTCTGCTGCGTCACGCCATCCATCTGCGCCAGCGCCTGGTTGACCTGGGCGATGCCGTCGCTTTGTTCGTTGGTGGCGACGCTGATGTCGGCCATGATGGCGGTCACCTTGCGCACGCTGTCGACCACCTGTTCCATGGTGGCGCCCGCTTCATCGACGAGCTTGCTGCCGGCCGCGACCTTGCCCACCGAATCGTCGATCAGCAGCTTGATTTCCTTGGCCGCGGCCGCCGAGCGTTGCGCCAGGTTGCGCACTTCCGTGGCGACGACGGCGAAACCGCGGCCCTGTTCGCCCGCGCGCGCTGCTTCCACGGCCGCATTCAGGGCCAGGATATTCGTCTGGAAGGCGATGCCGTCGATCACGCTGATGATGTCGACGATCTTGTTCGACGAGTCGTTGATCGAGGTCATCGTTTCGATGACCTTGCCGACCACTTCGCCGCTCTTCTGTGCCACGCTCGATGCGGAAGCGGCCAGCTGATTCGCCTGGCGCGCATGGTCGGCGTTTTCCTTGACGGTGCCCGTCAGTTCTTCCACCGAAGCGGCCGTTTCTTCGAGCGAACTGGCTTGCTGCTCCGTGCGGGCCGACAGGTCGTTATTGCCTTGCGCAATTTCCGCGCTGGCGCGGGCCACGTTGTCGGCGCTGGCTTGCACTTGCAGCAGCACGGCGTGGATCTTTTCCACGAAGGCGTTGAAACCCTTGCCGATGACGGCCAGCTCGTCGGTCCCCTTGACTTCCAGCTTGACGCGCAGGTCGGCGTCGCCGCTCGACAGGTCCGTCATGGTGCGGCCCAGGGTGCGCAGGGGGCGCGTCAGCTGGTTGACGACGAGGATCAAAATACCGGCCGTGGCCGCCGCGCACAGCAGGGCGACGATCAGTGTGTAGATCATCAGGTCGCGCGCCGAGGCGATGGCCACGCTTTTCGGGAAGTTCAGTTCCACGCTCCAGGGCGCGATATCGGGGTGGATCTGCAGCGGCTGCAGCAAATGGATGTAGCCCTGGCCGTCTTCATATTCGTACGGCTGGCCCTGGCGCACTTTTTCCAGGCCGGCAGCAGGCACGTCGTCGGCCTTTTTGCCCAGCCGCTCGGGCACGGGATGGCTCGCGTACAGGCCGCCGTTCGAGATCAGGGCCAGCTTGCCGCCCTCGATCACTTTCAGGTCGGCCAGGATTTTCGCCAAGCGCGTGAGCATGAAGTCGGCGCTGGCCACGCCCTTGAAGCCGCCGTCGATCATGATGGGGGCCACCAGCGAGGCCATCAGCACATTCTTGCCGTCGACGGGGTAGATGTACGGTTCCGTAAAGTAAGTCTTGCCCGTGCGCTTGGGCACGTCATACCAGTCGTTGGCGCCCGGTTTCGGGTCGAAGACGATGGGTTCGACTTGCAGCTTGCCGCCGGCGCCCCGCGTCCAGTAGGGCATGAAGCGGCCGCTGGCGTCGTAGTACGGCTTCTGGTTGGCGAAATCCGCATCCTTGCCGTCGAGCGCGTTCGGCTCCCACGTCACGGCCGCGCCCAGCAAGTCTTCCGAGCTGGTCAGGGTGGCCTTGGTCATTTCATTGATCTGCTCGCGCTGCAGGGGCAGGCTGGCGCTCTTGGTGCCGCGCATGGCGCCGGCCAGGCTGGAAACGCTGGACAGGTTGCTGGCGATGCGCGCCTGCAGCGCGCCGGCCACTTCGCGCGCCGACGTGCGCGCCAGGTCCAGCGCGGCCGCTTCCGCGCTGGCGCTGCTCTTGTAGCCGATCACCGCCGCCGTGACGCCGAGGCTGAGGACGGCGAGCGCGGTGGCGGCGACGCAGATTTTACTGTTCAGTGAGAGTTGCATGATGCTGTTCCTTGATGGGGAGGGGTATCGGTGCCATGGGCGTCGCGGGTGGCGCGCCTAGAACGTCTTGCTGATGGCCACGACCAGCGTGGCCGCGGCCGGGTTCGACGTGTCGAACTGGCCGGCCGCATTCGGGATGCCCAAGGTGTAATGGTCGTAGGCGTCGGTGGCGCCCCAGGCGCGCGTCACGGCCGCGCTGGCGCTCCAGCCGCCGTCGAAGGCCCGGGTGACGCCCACCTTGGCGTCACGCCAGTTCCAGATGGCATTGCCCGTGCCCGCCACCCGCCCATTGCCGGCGTGCAGGTTCAAGGTCCAGGCATTGCCCAGGTCGACATTCGCACCCACGTCCAGGTAGCCCGTGCCGCGCGCATGCGTGATGCCGAAGAAGTCCGGCGTGACCGTATGGTTGTACTTGGCGTACAGCATCTTGTAGCTGAGGCCCAGCGACAGTTCGCCATAGTCATACTTGACGCCTGTGGCGCGGTAGACGGCGCCCGGATACTTGTAGTAATACGCGAGCACGCTGTAGCCCAGTTCACCCACCGTGCCGCTGTAGCCGCCGTACAGATCCCATTCGACCGTGGCGTCTTGAATGTAGCGGTCGCTGACGGTGGAAGCCCAGGTGCCGAGCGACCAGCCGCTCGGGTGCGCGTAGTCGGCCCCCGCCTGCAGCGCCGGCTTGCCCCAGGTCTGGCGAAAGCCGCGCGAAATGTACTGGGAAGTGAGGCTGGCATTGGCGCTGAAGGTGGCGGCAGGGCTGTCCGTGTTTTGCGCCTGCACGGGCAGGGCGGCCAGCAGGAAGAGGCAGCCGAGCAAGGATGTTCCAGGAAAATAGTGGTGCGATGGCATGGCAGTCAGCTCCGTATTTGCTGGCAGCGGCCGTCCAGGCACGTTGCCCTGATGGTTGCAATAAAAATGCGGAATGGACTTTTGTGGAGGCAAGGCGGACCCTGCCTGCAGGCTCGCATGAACGGGCAGATATTCTCGCCAAACTTAACTGAAAGGATAGGGGTTGGGACTAGTGGAAGTCAACAAAGTTGCGCTACGGAAAACGTAAGTTGTTGTTTCCCGGCACTTTTTCATGTGCCTGTCACATGCGCTTGTTACATTCGCGGCCCGCCACGGCTGGCTGCCTCCTGCAGGCTGGCCAGCAAGCCGGGCAGGGCCGCGTGCAAGGCAGGCAGGTCGCCCGCCGACAGGTCGGCCTGCGTTTCCACCCGGCCCGAAGGCTGGCCCCAGACGACCTGTGCGCTGAGCCGGGCGCCCGATTCGAGTCCCGTGACGCTGACCAGCAGGGCGACTTCTTCCGGGGCATCGTCGGGCACGTCCTCGAGCAGGCAGGAAATGCCGAAATGATAATCGTGGAAGGCGCTGGCCGTGCCGCTGGAAAAGGCGAATACGGAGGCGAGCGCCCGTGGGGCCGCCGCCGCGAGTGCGGGCAGGGCGGCGCGGAACAGGGGCAGCAAGTCGTTTTCCAGCTGGAGCACCAGCGGGTGGGTGTGGACGAGGACGGTCATGGCAGGAGGAAGTCAATGGCGGCGCGCGATGTTAGCAGCTTTCGCCGCCGCTGTGGCCATGGACTGTGGTCCTACCAGTGGCGTCAGTCGTCATCGCTGGTGACGCGCGTGCGCACGAAATCGATGTGGCTTTGCATGGCCGTGCGCGCTTCCTCGGGCTGGCTGGCGCAGATGGCCTCGCACAGCGTGCGGTGCTGCGACAGCAGCTGCAGCGAGGTCGCGTCGTCCTGCTGGCGCAAGCCCGTGCCGTTGATGGTGATGTGTTCGCGCAGCATGCCGATGATGCTGGTGTGCAAGTGCAAGAACATGGTGTTGTGCGACGCCTGCGCGATGACTTCATGCAGGCGCGCGTCGGCCTGCGCCTCGCCGTGCTTGTCGTCGCTGGCGCGTGCCTGCTCCAGTTCGGCCAGCAGCGCCATGATCTGCGCGCGCTCGTCGCCGTTGGCCCGCTGCGCCGCGAAATAGGCCGTCGCCCCTTCCAGCACGCGGCGAAATTCCAGGATGTCGTCGCGCAGGGCGGGGTGGTCGGCCACCAGCTGGCTCCACGGTGACGCCATGCCCGTGCGCAATTGATCCGTCACGAACACGCCGGCCCCGCGCCGGCTGCGCACGAGGCCGCGCGCCGCCAGCCGCTGCACCGCTTCACGCACGGTGTTGCGCGAGACCCCATATTGCAGCGCCAGCAGGCGTTCGGCCGGCAATTGCGCGCCCGCCGGCAAGCTGCCGTCCAGCAGGGCCGTCTCCAGCCTGCGCATGACCATCTCGACCCTGCCCCGCGTTTGCATGCCTGTCGCCATCACTGTCTTCCGGTGTTGTTTTAAAGTGGTCCGAGCAATTTGAAGTGGCTTGCGGAAGCTGGAATTATGCGTGAACCGGTCATTCTTAACAACACACAGCGGCGCCGCAGCAACACACAGAGCGCCGGGGAGACACACTCATGCAGCCAGACCCGCGCCAGCCGCGTCACTATCCGCCATCACCACACGAGGTGTACCTGTTCGCCACCTGCCTGGTCGACCTGTTCGTGCCGCAGGCGGGGCTCGACGCGGTGCGCCTGCTGGAACGGGAAGGCTTGCTGGTGCACTATCCGCGCGGCCAGAGCTGCTGTGGCCAGCCCGCCTACAGCAGCGGCAATCCGGAACAGGCGCGTGCCGTGGCGCGCGCCCAGCTCGACCTGTTTGCGCAGCCCTGGCCCGTGATCGTGCCGTCCGGTTCCTGTGCCGGCATGATGCGTCACCACTGGCCGCAGCTGTTCCAGGACGACCCGGTGGCCGGCCCGAAGGCGGCCGAACTGGCCGGACGCGTGTATGAACTGAGCGAATTTCTCGTCTGCGTGCTGCGGCTCGACCTGGCCGGCCTGGCCCTGGCCAACCCCGGCCAGGCCGATGAAAACGTGGTATTGCATACCTCGTGCGGCGCGCGCCGCGAAATGGGCACGCGCACCCACGGCGTGGCACTGGTCGACGCCTTGCCCGGCGTGACGCGCATCGAACACCAGCGCGAATCGGAATGCTGCGGCTTCGGCGGCACGTTCTCCTTGAAACACCCCGATATTTCCGGCGCCATGGTCAGCGACAAGATCGCCTCGGCCTGCGCCACGGGCTGCGACCGGCTCGTTTCGGCCGACTGCGGCTGCCTGCTCAATATCGGCCACGCCGCGCAGCACCAGGGTGCACCGCTGCCCGTCGAGCACCTGGCCAGCTTTTTATGGCGCCGCACGGGAGGCGTGGCATGAGTACGGCATTGACCGCCCGCGAACGCATGCTGGGGCGTTTGCGCGCCGCCGCGCCCTCCGCGCCCGAAGCGGTGGAGTTCATCGATACCGCCATCGACAATCACTACCAGGCGCGTCGCGCTGCCGCGCCGCTGTCGGCACGGTACAGGATAGCCGCCATGCAGGCAGCCTTGCGCGCTGCGCACGCGCAGGTCGACTGCGTGAGCGCGGACGCCTGGCCAGCCCTGCTGGCGCAGCGCCTCGGTGAACACGGCGTGCGCCGTTTGCTGCTCGATACCGGCAGCGCCGAAGGGCAGGCCTTGCGCGCCGCCTTGCCGCAGGGCGTGGCAGCGCTGTCGTTTGACCGTCCGCTGGTGCAGTGGAAGGGAGAGCTGTTCGACACCGTCGACGCGGGGTTGACCGTCGCGCGCTCCGGCATCGCCGCCACCGGTACCCTGGTCATCGCGCCCGATGCGGCCACGCCGCGCACGGTGTCCTTGGCGCCTCCGCTGCACGTCTGCCTCGTGTATGCGAGCAGCCTGCACGTGGACTTGCACGCGGCGGCGCGCGCCGAGCGCTGGGCGGACGGCATGCCGGCCAACCTGGTGCTGGTGTCGGGCCCCTCGAAAACGTCGGATATCCAGCAAACGCTCGCGTATGGCGCGCACGGCCCGCGCTGGCTGTGGGTATTGATCATCGACGACTTGCCAGCCCACGAAGGAGGCCAGCCATGAACGCCAAGCCCCTGCAATTCGTCAAGCCGGCGGACTTTCATGCGCGCGCCCGCGCCGCGCTGGACGACCCGAAACTGCGCCAGAGCTTTCGCGGCGCCATGGATTTTTTACAGGACAAGCGCAGCGCCCAATTTCCCGACGGCGACGAGCTGGAACGCCTGCGCGACATCGGCGAAGCCGTGCGCCGGCACGCGCTGGCGCGTCTGCCCGATTTGCTGGTGCAGCTGGAGGAGCGGCTGACAGCGGCCGGCGTGCAGGTGCACTGGGCCGAGGATGGCGAGCAGGCCAACGCCATCATCCACGCCATCGCACAGCGCAACCAGGCGACGCGCTTCATCAAGGGCAAGTCGATGGCCAGCGAGGAAATCGAGCTCAATCACTACCTGGAAGCGCGCGGCATGCGCTGCCTGGAGTCGGACATGGGCGAGTACATCGTCCAGCTGGCAGGCGAAAAGCCGTCGCACATCGTCATGCCGGCCATCCACAAGACCAAGGCCGACATCGCCGGCCTGTTCGCCGAGCACATCCCCGATGCGCCCTACACGGAAGACGTCGACAGCCTGATCCAGACGGGGCGGCGCGCCCTGCGCCAGGCCTTCGTCGAGGCGGATATCGGCCTGTCGGGCGTGAACTTCGCGGCGGCCGACACGGGCACCCTGTGGCTGGTGGAAAACGAGGGCAATGGCCGGTTGACGACGTCCGTGCCGGAGGTGCACATCGCCATCATGGGCATGGAAAAAGTGGTGGCCAGGCTCGAACACATCGTGCCGCTGGCCAGCCTGCTGACGCGTTCGGCGACGGGCCAGGCCATCACCACGTATTTCAACCTGATTTCCGGCCCGCGCCGCGCCGGTGAACTAGATGGCCCGCGCGAAGTGCATCTGGTTTTGCTCGACAACGGCCGCAGCCAGGCCTATGCCGACGAGCAGCTGCGCGCCACCCTGCAATGCATCCGCTGCGGCGCCTGCATGAACCACTGCCCCGTCTATACGCGCATCGGCGGCCACGCTTACGGCACCACGTATCCGGGACCGATCGGCAAGATCATTTCGCCCCACTTGCTGGGACTCGCCGCGACGGCGGACCTGGCCACCGCATCGAGCCTGTGCGGCGCCTGCGGCGAAGTGTGCCCCGTGCGCATCCCGATTCCGCAGCTGCTGGTGCGCCTGCGCACGGAGGCGAACCGCAATCCTGACGAACAGGTGGCGCATCCGCTGCGCGGGCAGGGGGCCAAGTTCAGCCGCGGCGAAAGCCTGATCTGGCGCTTCTGGAGCGGCGCCTTCGCGCGCCCCGCCAGCTACCGCCTGTTCCGCTGGGTCGCCACGCGGTTGCGGCTGCTGACGCCGCGCGCGCAACTGGGCTGGACGCAGCACCGCAAGCCTTTACAACCGGCGCCGCGCAGCCTGGCCGACCTGCTCAACGCACGGGGGCAGGAAGAATAGCGACGCCCCCCCCATACCGCAAAAAACACGCTGCACACAATTACATCAAAAGCCGTTTTTTCATTCAACCCGCATCCACCGGAGGAGACCCGACATGCAAACCTGGACCCAACTTTATACACCGCTCGGCAGCTTGTGGCTGTCGTCGCTGGCGGCAGCCGTGCCCATTATTTTCTTCTTCATCGCCCTGGCGGCGCTGCGCATCAAGGGCCACGTGGCGGCCGCCGTCACCCTGGCGCTGGCGCTGGCGGTGGCCATCTTCGCGTATGGCATGCCCGTGCCGCAGGCGCTGGCGGCGGCCGGTTACGGTTTTGCGTATGGCTTGTGGCCCATCGCCTGGATCATCGTCACGGCCGTCTTCTTGTATAAAATCGTCGTCAAGACAGGTCAGATCGAGATCATCCGCGCCTCCGTGCTGTCGGTAACGGACGACCAGCGTTTGCAGGTGCTCTTGATCGGCTTTGCCTTCGGCGCCTTCCTGGAAGGGGCGGCCGGCTTCGGCGCGCCCGTCGCCATCACCTCGGCCTTGCTGGTGGGCCTGGGCTTCAATCCGCTGTATGCGGCGGGCCTGTGCCTGATCGCCAATACGGCGCCCGTGGCCTTCGGCGCCATGGGCATTCCCATCATCGTGGCGGGCCAGGTGACGGGCATCGACCCCTTCCTGATCGGCGCCATGGCGGGCCGCCAGTTGCCGCTGCTGTCGCTGCTGGTGCCGTTCTGGCTGGTCTTCATGATGGATGGCTTGCGCGGCGTGCGCGAAGTATGGCCAGCCGCCCTGGTGACGGGTTTGAGTTTTGCCGTGACCCAGTACTTCACGTCGAACCATATCGGCCCTGAACTGCCGGACATCACCTCGGCCCTCGTCAGCCTGGTCTCGCTGACCCTGTTCCTGAAAGTGTGGCAGCCGAAGAATGCGAAAGTGGCGCATGCCGTCGGCGGCGGCACGGCCGCGCTGTCCGGTTTTGGCGGCGCGGGCGGTGCTGCGGACCTGCGCGGCGGCGGCAACCGCGCCGCTTCCCCTTACACGACGGCGCAGACCATGCGTGCCTGGGCGCCGTTCGGCCTGTTGACGGCCATCGTCACCGTGTGGAGCCTGCCCGGCTTCAAGGCCCTGTTTGCCGCCGGCGGCGCGCTGTCTGGCCTGGTCATCAAGATCCACGTGCCCTATCTCGATAAACTGGTGATGAAGACCATGCCCATCGTGGCGGAACCGAAGGCGTATGACGCCGTGTTCAAGCTCGATCTGCTGTCGGCCGTGGGCACGGCGATCTTGCTGACGGCCGTATTGTCGATGCTGATGCTGCGCATGAAGCCGCGCGATGGCGTCAAGGCGTTCGTGGAAACCGTGGCGGAGTTGCGCCGTCCCGTGCTGTCGATCGGCCTGGTGCTGGCGTTTGCCTTCGTTGCCAATTACTCGGGCATGTCGTCCACGCTGGCCCTGCTGCTGGCCGGCAGCGGCGCCGCCTTCCCGTTCTTCTCGCCATTCCTGGGCTGGCTGGGCGTCTTCCTGACGGGTTCCGACACGTCGTCGAACGCCTTGTTCTGCTCCCTGCAAAACACGACGGCGCACCAGATCGGCGTGTCCGACACCTTGATGGTGGCGGCCAATACGACGGGCGGCGTGACGGCGAAGATGATCTCGCCCCAGTCGATCGCCGTCGCCTGCGCGGCAACGGGCCTGGTGGGCAAGGAATCGGACCTGTTCCGCTTCACCTTGAAGCACAGCCTGTTGTTTGCCATCATCATCGGCATCATCACCATGCTGCAAGCGTACGTGTTCACCGGCATGATCCCGCATTGAGCGGTCCGTAGAAGTACGTAGTAAAACTAGATGAATTGATAGTAAAACGTGCAGACGGTCATGAAAATGACCTGATGCATTGCAACATAGCGAGCAGGGCCCGGCGCAATGCCGGGTCTGCGGCGATGCCTTCCGCATCGAGTCCCGACCCCAGCAGGGGCAGGCTGATGCAGGCCTCGTCGATCAGGCGCGCCGACATGGTGCGCACCGTTTCGCGCAGGGCCGCCTGCGCGTGCGTGGCGCGCGGCGAGGCGTTCAGCAGCACCAGCGGCTTGTCGATGAACGATTCATTTCCCACCATCCAGTCCAGCGCATTCTTCATGGGTCCGCTCACGCCGTGCGCATACTCGGGGCTGGCCAGCATCAGCACGTCGGCCGCCAGGATGGCGTCGCGCAGACCCGTCACGGCGGGCAGGCTGTCGGCGTCGAGGTCGGGATTGAACAGCGGCAGTTCACCGAGTCCCGGATAGATGCGGACGTCGAATGGCGCTGGAGCAAGTCCGGCAATGGCGCGCAGCAGGGCGGTGTTCAGGGAGGCGGCGCGCAGGCTGCCGGCGATGGCGAGGATGGTAATGGGCGTTTGCATCCCGCCTGTATAGCCCATCCTGTGCTCAAGCGCAAGGCGAGCAGGATGGCGCTATCGATGTTGCAACAGCCGATGACGGGCTGTGATGAGTGGCTGGGTATTACGGCACTCTTAACGGCTCAGACCGCTCATCCAGCTTGGCTGCGGGTTGGCACGGGCCAGTTCGCGCATGCGGTATTCCAGATCGTAACGGTCGGTCGATTCGGCCAGGTAGGCTTCTTCGTAAGCGCGCTCGCGGCGGTCGCTGCTTTGGTTCAGCCAGGCACCGACGCGTTTTGCGGCGTGGACCAGGGTGGCGACTATATTGCTGTTTTGCGTGGTGTGGTAAGTAAATGCGGTAGACATGGCAGACTCCTTATGTGGCGTGCCGCGTTGTGCTGCACTGCAATATAAGTATAGCGACTCCAAGTTATAAGGCTACTTTTGATTTCAAATGTCAGCTATTCAATTTTGAAATAACAGCCGGGAAAGCTGCGCAATACGGGGCTTTAAGGCATAATGCGGGCGCAGTATCGTAGTTTTACTACAAGACTGTTTTGCCCCGAATGTTGTTTTCAGACGCAGCCCGCAGGCATGCCGCGCCTACAAGACGTCATTCTGGCGAGAAACGGTCGGCCGTGCGCCTGCCGCGCGCAAGAAGCGCCAAGCCTGCCCCATTTCGTTGATGGCAGTCATGGCCCACGCTGATATCTGCGTGGCGCTTGCGCGTCCTGGTGCTGCCCGGGTGGAAACGCTTCCATGCCTGGCAAGATCAACTTGGAATTGAAAAATGGAGAAGGTATGGAATACGTAAAGCAAGGCCAGGGCGTCCAGTCCGCGCAGGCCGGCACGCAAAACAATACAGGCGCCCTGATCATTGTCACGGTCCTGTTTTTCATGTGGGGACTGCTGACCTCGCTCAATGATGTGCTGATTCCCCATCTGCGCTCGATCTACACCTTGACCTATGTCCAGGCGATGCTGGTGCAGTTCTGCTTCTTTGGCGCCTACGCCATCGTTTCGCTGCCCGCCGGCATGCTGATCAAGAAAATCGGCTACCAGCGCGGCGTCGTCGCCGGCCTGCTGATCGCCGCCGCCGGCTGCGCCATGTTCTACCCGGCTTCGACCGGCAGCTATGCGCTGTTCCTGTTGTCCTTCTTCATCCTGGCGGCCGGCATCACCGTGCTGCAGGTGGCCGCCAACCCGTATGTGACGGAACTGGGCGACCCGCAGACGGCGTCGAGCCGATTGACCCTGACGCAGGCGTTCAATGCGCTGGGGACCACCGTGGCGCCTGCGCTGGGCGGCATGCTGATTTTGTCCGGCACCGTGCTGACGGTGCAGCAGTTCGACCTGCTGCCGGCGGCCGAGCAACTGGCCTACCGCGCCAAGGAAGCCGCTTCCGTGCAAGGCCCGTACCTAGTACTGGCCGCCACCCTGGTGATCCTGGCCGTGCTGTTCGCGCTGGCCAAACTGCCGAAGATTTCGCATGCCGACGATGCGGCCGCCCTGGCGCAGGACGGCAACAAGGTCTCGATCTGGTCGCACCGCCACCTGGTGCTGGGCGCGCTGGCCATCTTCCTGTACGTGGGCGGTGAAGTGAGCATCGGCAGCTTCCTGATCAACTTCCTGGGCGAGAGCCACATCGCGGGCCTCAGCCACGCCGACGCCGCCTATTTCGTCAGCTATTACTGGGGCGGCGCCATGCTGGGCCGCTTCGTCGGCTTTGCCGTGATGCGCTATGTCAGCCCGGGCAAGACCCTGGCCTTCAACGCCGCCGTCGTCATCGCGCTGATCCTCGTCGCCGTGTTCTCCAGCGGTCACACGGCCATGTGGGCATTGATCGCCGTCGGCCTGTTCAACTCCATCATGTTCCCGACCATCTTCAGCATGGCCTTGAACAAGCTGGGCGCGCAAACGGGGCAAGGTTCGGGCATCCTGTGCATGGCCATCGTCGGCGGCGCCATCGTGCCGTTCATCCAGGGCTTCCTGGCCGACCACATCAACCTGCAACTGTCGTTCCTCGTGCCGGCCCTGTGCTACACGTTTATTTTGTACTTCGGCTGGAAGTACGCCAGCATGTACAGCGACGACGCCAAGTAAACAAGGTAGCGTTATCAACATAAAGGGTGGCCTCGGCCACCCTTTTTTACGTCAGTGCGCGAATTGCGTGCCCAGCACGTCCTGGCACACCTCGAGCCAGGCGCGCGCCGCGTGCGACAGATAGCGCCCGCTCCAGACGTGCGCCACCTGCCACGCCACTTCCGGCTCGACGATGCGCACCGTCTCCAACGGTTCGCCGGCCAGGCGGTGGATGAACGGCTCGGGCAGCAGGGCCACGCCCAGGCCGGCCGACGCCATCGCCACCAGCCAGTCCCACTGGCCGCTCTGCGCGGCGATGGTTGGCGCGAAGCCCGCCTGCGCGAAATGCTGGCGCAGGCTGCGCGTCAGGGCGAAATCATCTTTCAATAACACCAGCGGCAAGTCTGCCAGCGCCTTGAAGGGCAGCGTCGTGCGGTTTTTCTGGAACGTGCCCGGCTCGGCCAGGGCCCAGATCGGGTAGCTGGCCACTTCCACGGCCACGAGGTCGAGTTCCGGGTCTGCCGGCAGCACCGTCATGCCGATTTCCAGCTCGCCGGCCGCCACCTTGCGTTCGATCTGCTGGCCCGTGTCTTCCTGCAGGGTCAGGCTGATGTGCGGATGGCGCGCGCGGAAGGCTTTTAATACAGGGGTAAACAGCACATTGATCATGGGCGGGATGCCCACCGTCAGGCTGCCGCGCTGCAAGGCCTGGGTGTCGCGCACTTCCAGGGTCAGCTGGCGCATGTTTGCCAGCATTTCCTGGCCGTGCTGGTAGACGATGCGGCCCGTGTCCGTCAAGGTCAGCTTGCGCCCGTCGCGCACCAGCAGCTGCGCGCCCACCTCGTCTTCCAGCTGGCGCACCATCTTGCTGATGGTCGACTGGGTCAGGTGCAGCGATTCGGCCGCCTGCGTAAAGCTCGACAGGCGCACGGTTTCGACGAAATAGCGCAGGGAACGGATATCCAAGAGGGTGCTCGGCAGTGGCGCGACATGAAAATATCGACTGGATGTGGCGAAATTAATTCATGCCATGCATGTAAGCGGGATTTTATACTGAAACCACTTATGGGGTTGGTGTATGACAGCCATCCAGTTTGAGAATATTAAGAATATCAGGAGCATCACGATGTACGAGGACCGTATCCGCCACCCAGGCTTGCTCAGCAAAATCATGAGCGCCGATGAGGCAGCCAAATTGTTCCACAGCGGCATGCGTGTAGGCATGAGCGGCTTTACCCGTGCCGGCGACGCCAAGGCCTTGCCGCGCGCCCTGGCCGAGCGTGCCCTGCAAGGCCCCTTGAGCCTGACCCTGATCACGGGCGCTTCGCTGGGCAATGGCAGCGACGGCCTGATGGCCGAAGCGGGCGTGCTGGCGCGCCGCATGCCGTTCCAGGTCGACCCTGTCTTGCGCGGCAAGATCAACAAGGGCGAAGTCATGTTCATCGACCAGCATCTGTCGGAAACGGCTGAGCAGCTGCGCTCGGGCAACCTGGCTGCCGTCGACATCGCCGTCATCGAAGCGACGGCCATCACGGCGGCCGGCGCCATCATCCCGACCATGTCGGTGGGCAACTCCGCCGCCTTCGCCCAGCAGGCGAAGCAAGTCATCATCGAAATCAACCTGTCCACGCCGCTGGCGCTGGAAGGCTTGCACGACATCTATATTCCGCATACCTTGCCGGGCCGGGAACCGATTCCTCTCACGCGTGTCGACCAGCGCCTGGGCAGCACAGCCATCGCCATCGACCCGGCCCGCATTGCCGCCATCGTCATCACGGACAGCCCCGACAGCCCGTCGAACGCCTTGCCCCCCGACGCGGAAACGCAAGCGATCGCCGGCCATGTGATTGCCTTCCTCGAAGGCGAAGTGGCGGCCGGGCGCATGGGGCCGGAATTGCTGCCGCTGCAGGCGGGCATCGGCACCATCGCCAACGCCGTGCTGCACGGCCTGATCGGTTCGCCCTTCCAGAACATGACGATGTATTCGGAAGTGCTGCAGGACAGCGCCATCGAACTGCTCGATTCGGGCCAGCTGGCGTTTGCCTCGGCTTCGTCGATCACCCTGTCGGCCGCCGTGCACCAGAAGCTGATGGACAATATCGACCACTACCGCTCGAAAATCGTGCTGCGCCCGCAAGAGATCAGCAACCACCCGGAAATCGTGCGCCGCCTGGGCATCATCGCCCTGAACACGGCGCTGGAGTTCGATATCTATGGCAACGTCAATTCCACGCACGTGTGCGGCACGCACATGATGAACGGCATCGGCGGCTCGGGCGACTTCGCGCGCAACGGGCAAGTGTCGATGTTTGTGTCGAAATCGGCGGCCAAGGGCGGGCGCATTTCCAGCGTCGTGCCGATGGTCTCGCATGTCGACCATACGGAGCATGACGTCGACGTGCTGGTGACGGAGTGGGGCTATGCAGACTTGCGCGGCCTGGCGCCGCGCGAACGGGCGCCCTTGATCATCGAGCGCTGCACGCATCCCGCTTACCGCGATCAATTGCGCGCGTATTACGACGCGGCATGCCAGCGCGGTGGCCATACGCCGCACATCCTGGAACAGGCGCTGTCGTGGCATACGCGCTATCAGGAAACGCAGAGCATGCTGGCAGCGCAGTAGTTTGCGTCAGCGTAAACACAGGGCAGGGCGGTGCGGCACCGCGCCTGCCTTTTTCACAATTCAATACATATGCAGCGCCTTGGCGCCCAGGCCCAGCAGGGCAAACGTGGTGGTGGCCTGGATGCCCATGAACCACAGGAAGTGAGTGTGCATGTGTTTGCGGATGTCGCCCAGTTCCGTGCGCAAGGCGTGGCAGTCGCCGCGCAGGTCGCCGCGAAATTGCGTCAGGTCGGCCCGCAGCAGCTGCGACTCGTCGCGCAATTCCGCACGCACGTTGTCCAGGCCTTCGCCAAGACGCTGTTCCAGGGTCTTGAACCATAGCCGGTCATGTTCCCGGTCCGTTTCCAGTTTTGTCAGGCGCGCTTCCATGCGTACAGCATTGTTCGCGCTTTGCTGTTTGTCAAGCCGGTCCGTGGCATAGGCTTCGTTCATCTCGCACTCCTTCGCGCGAGCCGCGCTGCACCAGCGCAGGCGGCGTCACCCCACTGTCCGCCTTTTCCGTCCGGGCGGTTTGCGCTGGGTCAAACGTCACGAGGACGGTGCAAAGCGCAGGCGGATGCCTGCCGTGACGACAGCCAGCAGGTCGTCGATATGTGCGTTCATTTCCAGGTGCGGCGTCCATGGGTCGCCCGCATCCATGACGATGCGCAGGGAAACGAGGCCGTGCAGAGACTGCCAAAAGATTTGCGTCATCGTGTGCAGCGCCGGCTCTTCCTGGCGTACCTGACCCGCCTGCGCCAGTTCGCCGAACAGGTGCAGCGCGTAGGCATACGGGTCTTGCTCGATATTGCCGTGTTCCACTTCGACGGCGTCGACTTCCGCGTGCGGACGCAGCTCCATGAAGATCAGCGAATACTCGTCCGGATGCTGGAAGCCGTACTCGATGTAGGCGCGGCCGACCAGGCTGATGCGTTCCCATGGGTCCATGCTGTTGGCGCAGGCGGTGCGCATGGCGCGTACCAGTTCCAGCAAATCCTTGTCCATGGCCTGGGCGATCAGGGTGGCCTTGTCGCGGAACAGGGCGTACACGACGGTGGTGGAAAATCCTGCCGCCTCGGCCACCTTGCGGATGGAGACGGCGCGCGCGCCACCCTTTTTGATGAGGTCTTTGACGACGTCGATGATGTGTTCGCGCCGCGCCTGCGCCTCGCGCAACTTTCTTTCCTGAATATTGGTCAACTTCTTGTCCACGACTCTTTCCTGGCGACTCTATGAAAGCAGGAATTATAGGGGCGCGATGGCCCGCTAATGTGTCTGGCATTGTTACAATTCAGTTTTTTGTCCGGTGGATGCGACAGTAGACCGATTTTTCGCGCTTTTGACCCCCGCTTTTCCATCGATGCCCCGGAATGGTGCACGAATCGGCCGGCCAGGCTTTGCGAACGGGGACAAAGGGCGGAAAATAGAGGTATAGCTTACACTGCGTTTAGCGCAACGGCGGCCGCCCGCGAGGCGACGCCGGCACACTTACATTCGGACGGGATCATTACATGACCATTAAAATCAGCCAGAACTTCGACTCGGGCGCCATCGACGTGGTGAGCGCCACCAGCGCCGGCGCCATCGACCTGAACTTGCGCAAGGATAGCCACGCCGACATCCACCAGTGGTTCCACTTCCGCCTGCAGGGCGCGCGCGGCCAGGCATGCACGATGCGCTTCCTGAACGCGGGCCAGGCCACCTATCCGGCCGGCTATGAAGACTACCAGGCCGTGGCCAGCTACGACAGCGAAAACTGGTTCCGCGTGCCGACGACGTTCGACGGCCAGGTCATGACGATCTCGCACACGCCGGAACTTGACAGCGTGTACTACGCCTACTTCGAACCGTACTCGTGGGAACGCCATTTGCGCCTGCTGGGCGAAGTGGCCGAGCATCCGCTGGCGCGCGTATCGGACCTGGGCAGCACTGTCGATGGCCGCGACATGAACATGGTTACCATCGGCAATCCGCAGGCGGAAAAGAAAATCTGGGTCATCGCGCGCCAGCATCCGGGCGAATCGATGGCCGAATGGTTCGTCGAAGGCTTGATCGACTCGCTGCTCGACGACGCCAACCCGATCGCACGCAAACTCTTGCAGCGCGCCGTGTTCCACATCGTGCCGAACATGAACCCGGACGGCTCGATTCGCGGCAACCTGCGCACGAATGCGGCTGGCGCCAACCTGAAC
Source organism: Janthinobacterium sp. GW823-FHT01H08 (assembly GCF_058797855.1). Taxonomy (NCBI): domain Bacteria; kingdom Pseudomonadati; phylum Pseudomonadota; class Betaproteobacteria; order Burkholderiales; family Oxalobacteraceae; genus Janthinobacterium; species Janthinobacterium sp. GW823-FHT01H08. Next base: position 4,690,493 of record NZ_CM179504.1, on the reverse strand, counting down.
CGCGAATGGATGACGCCATCGCTGGAATCGAGCCCGGAAGTGCTGTGCGTGAAAAACAAGATCCACGAAACGGGCGTCGACATGTTCTTCGACATCCACGGCGATGAAGCGCTGCCGTACAACTTTGTGGCCGGCAACGAAATGCTGGAAAACTTCACGCCGGCGCAAGCGGCGCACCAGAAAGCCTTTATCGAGCGCTACAAGCAGGCCAGCCCCGATTTCCAGGACAAGTTCGGCTATGCGGCCAGCAAGTACAAGTCGGACATGCTGACCCTTGCGTCGAAATACATCGGCCACCACTTCGGCTGCCTGGCGCTGACGCTGGAAATGCCGTTCAAGGAAAATGCCGACTTGCCGGATCCGGCCGTGGGCTGGAACGGCGCGCGCAGCGCGGCCCTGGGTGCGGCCATGCTGCAGCCTATCCTGCTGTCGCTGGATTGAGCGGCGTTGATCATGGGCGTCGAGATCGAGCGTAAATTCCTGCTGCAAGGCGATGCCTGGCGCGGCCTGGGGCAGACAGTACTGCTGCGCCAGGGCTACCTGTCGTCCGCGCGCGAGCGCGTGGTGCGGGTGCGCATCGAGGGCGAACAGGCGATGCTGACCATCAAGGGCGCCAATGTGGGGGCGACGCGTGGCGAGTGGGAGTATCCGATCCCGCTGGCCGACGCCGTCGAACTGCTCGACGGCCTGTGCGAACAGCCGCTGATCGAAAAGTACCGCCACCGCATCGAACACGCGGGCATGGTATGGGAAGTCGATGAGTTCCTGGGCGTCAATGCGGGCTTGCTCGTGGCCGAGATCGAACTGGCCTCGGAAGACCAGCCCTTCGAGAAGCCGGAATGGATAGGCGCGGAAGTGTCGGGCGATGCGCGCTACTACAATGCCAACCTGATCCGCCACCCGTTCTCGCAGTGGTGATAGTGTTTTAAATGACGTTGAAATGAAAAAGGCGGAACCGGGGTTCCGCCTTTTTTATGCGCCAACGCTGTTGTCGGATTACGCCGTTCCGGCTAATCCGACCTACGGCCTGCCTTTCAACCATTATATCGACACCTATTGCATCGACACCTCTTCAAACCGTAGTCGGATTACGCCGTTCCGGCTAATCTGGCCTACGGCCTATGCCGGCATTGTAGGTCGGATTAGCGCTGCGCGCGTAATCCGACAAGCCCGCATCAATGGAAATGCTCGGTACCCTGCGGCGTATCTTCCGGCATTTCCGCATGCGCCAGCTCGCCGACCGGGTCGGCAAACAGGGGGGCGCCGCAGTCGTCGCAATACTCTCCGACAAAACGTTCCGCGTGGCGCTTGATCTGCGTCACGCCGGCGGCGTTCAGGTGTTCGATGATTTCATCGACGGGCGTCTTTTGCTTGTCCAGTGCGGCGATGCCGACCTGGATCAGGCCTTCGATCGGCGTGCCATCCTCGTCTTCCTGGCCGTACAGGGGCCAGACGATGCCGTAGATGACGTCCGGCGCCTGGCGCAGGGTGAAGGCGATGCGGTACTCGTCGACCTGACCGTCGGCCGCCTCTTCGCCGAAGCCGGCGATCACGGCGCGCAGTTCCGACGGTTCGATGGCCAGCGTGTGCGTCAGGTAGTGCACGGCGGCGCGCACGGAGACGGGGCGTATCAGCTTGTCCGCTTCGCGGCAGGCCACGTAGTAGGCTTCCGGCAGCAGCAATTCCAGGCCGCAGCCAGGCAGCAGGCGGGCGATGGTCGGCGTGGCCTGCGTACGCCATTGTTCCAGGGCGGCGCTGCGCTCGGCGATGAAGTCGAGCTGGCTCGAAGGCGTCTGCCAGCGGAACAGCGGCGCGCCGGCAGGCGCCACCACGGCCACCAGCAGGTAGCGCGTGTCGGCCAGGAAGGGCGCCGTTTCCGCCTCTTTGCTGGAGGGCTTGACGGCCGTGCCCTTCAGGGCGGCCAGGGCCAGCTTTTGCGTCTTGGCATAGGTCTCGACGTGGCTGCGCGGCAACTGATCGATCGAGTACAGGGTTGGCGCCATGGCCATCTTCGTGCCATCGGCCAGCAGGTGGGCGGCGAAATGTGCGGACAGCACGCCGTGCGCGTCGCCGGCCATGGGGCCGGAGGCGATGGAAAAGCGCGTCCACGCAAGGATGGGCACGGCGACGAGCAGGGCGTCGTAGCGCACGTCTTCATGCGTGACGACGGTCGATTCGCTGATGGCTTCAACGCAGTCCATCAGCACGTCGTAGGCGTTCAAGTCTTCCTTGAACAGGCTGCCCAGGGTGTTGTCGATGGTGTCCTGGTGGCCGGTTTTGAGTAATTTCTGGAGCTGCGTATCCAGGCTGTGTTCCCAGGACCGCTCTTCGAGACGGCTGGCTGCCTGTACGATCGCCTGGGCAAAGGTGACCAGGCGCTGGCTGTCGGCAGTCAGTTTATGGGATGAATCTTTGGAAGGACGACGCATAGCGGGATAAGAGTCTCGGAAAGTGAAAAAAATGGATCAGTCAAACAATGATAAACCCTTATAACCGTATTGTAGAGGATTCAGCCGCACGCAATACGTAAGCTGTCCTTAGATCATGCCAATAGTCGAAATTTCAAGTCGGAACGGGGCGCAGGGGCGAAAAAAAGCGCCGGTCGAAACCGGCGCTTTGATCTTACCTCACAGCTGGGCTGCTTACTCTGCCAGCAGTTGACGCAGCACGAATGGCAGGATACCGCCATGCTTGTAGTAATCGACTTCGATCGGCGTATCGATGCGCAGCAGGACTTTGACTTCCTGGCTGCTGCCGTCGGCGCGGTGGATCACCAGGGTAGCCAGTTGCTGTGGCTTGATTTCGCCTTCGAGGCCTTTCAGGTCGAAGGTTTCATTGCCGGTGATGCCCAGCGTCTGCACGCTGTCGTCGCCGATGAATTGCAGCGGCAGCACGCCCATGCCCACCAGGTTCGAGCGGTGGATGCGCTCGAACGAACGGGTGATCACGGCTTTCACGCCCAGCAGCTGGGTGCCCTTGGCTGCCCAGTCGCGCGACGAGCCCGTACCGTACTCTTCGCCGCCGAAGACCATGGTTGGCGTGCCTTCAGCAACATATTTCATCGCTGCGTCGTAGATCGACATTTCTTCACCGGAAGGCTGGTGGATCGTGATGCCGCCTTCGACCGCCGAACCGTCCGCCTTGGCAGGGATCATGCGGTTTTTGATACGCACGTTGGCGAACGTGCCGCGCATCATGATTTCATGGTTGCCGCGGCGCGAGCCGTAGGAGTTGAAGTCCGCTTTCAGGACGCCGTTTTCCTTCAGCCATTTGCCTGCAGGACCGTTTTCCTGGATCGAGCCGGCTGGCGAGATGTGGTCGGTGGTGATGGAATCGCCGAACACGCCCAGTGCGCGCGCGCCTTCGATGCCGGTGGCCACAGCCGCTGGTGTCATCGAGAAGTTGTCGAAGAACGGCGGTTCCGCGATGTAGGTCGATTTCGGCCAGTTGTAGACTTGACCGGACACGGTGGTGACTTTTTCCCACAGCTTGCCTGGCGCGCCCTTGACGTCGGCGTAGTTGTCCTTGAATACCTTGGCGTTCATGGCGAACTTCATCATGGCCGACACTTCAGCCGAGGTCGGCCAGATGTCGCCCAGGTAGACGTCCTTGCCGCCCTTGCCCTTGCCGACAGGTTCCGTCATCAGGTCGCGCGTCATGTTGCCGGCGATGGCGTAAGCGACGACCAGCGGTGGCGAAGCGAGGAAGTTCGAGCGGATGTTCGGGTGGATACGCGCTTCGAAGTTGCGGTTGCCCGACAGCACGGCCGACGCGACGATGTCATGCGTGGCAATCGCGGCGTTCAGCTCGGGCGTCAGGTCGCCCGCATTGCCGATACAGGTGGTGCAGCCGTAGGCGGTCACGCCGAAGCCCAGTTTTTCCAGGTAGGGCAGCAGGCCGGCGGCGGTCAGGTATTCGGTCACGACGCGCGAGCCGGGAGCCAGCGAGGTCTTGATGTGCGGAGCGACCTTCAGGCCGGCTTCCACGGCTTTCTTGGCCAGCAGGCCGGCAGCCAGCATCACGCTCGGGTTCGAGGTGTTGGTGCACGAGGTGATCGCGGCGATCAGCACGTCGCCGTTCGACACTTTCACGCCGTTCGTCGTTTCGTACACGGCAGCCAGGTCGGCCGGATTCTTGTTGAAGCCGTTTTCGGTCGTCGGCTTGGCGAACAGCTCGGCGAAGTTGGCCTTGACGTTGCCGATTTCGATACGGTCTTGCGGGCGTTTCGGGCCGGCCAGCGACGGAGCGACCGATGCCAGGTTCAGTTCCACCACGCGGGTGTAGTCGATGTCGCCCGCTTTTGGCACGCCGAACAGGTTCTGCGCCTTGAAGTAGCCTTCGAACGCGGCGATTTCAGCCTTGCTGCGGCCGGTGCCCTTGAAGTAGTCGATGGTCGCTTCGTCGACGGGGAAGAAGCCCATGGTCGCGCCGTATTCCGGTGCCATGTTGGCGATCGTCGCGCGGTCCGTCAGGGTCAAGGACTCAGTGCCTTCGCCGAAGAATTCGACGAACTTGCCGACGACTTTCTCTTTGCGCAGCAATTCGGTAATCGTCAGTACCAGATCGGTGGCGGTGCAGCCTTCGCGCAGCGCGCCGGACAGGTTTACGCCGATGACGTCAGGCGTCAGGAAGTAGACCGGCTGGCCCAGCATGCCGGCTTCCGCCTCGATGCCGCCCACGCCCCAGCCGACTACGCCGATGCCGTTGATCATGGTGGTGTGCGAGTCGGTGCCGACCAGGGTGTCAGGGTAGTACACGTCGCCGGCTTTCTTGCCTGCGTGGTGCACGCCGCGTGCCAGGTATTCCAGGTTGACCTGGTGGACGATGCCGAAGCCTGGCGGCACGACGCCGAAGGTGTCGAATGCCTGCATGCCCCATTTCATGAACTGGTAACGCTCGTTGTTACGCGAGAATTCCAGCTTCATGTTCAGGTCCAGCGCTTTCTTTTCGCGGTAGTGATCGATGGTCACCGAGTGGTCGACCACCAGGTCGACCGGTACCAGCGGTTCGATCTTCTTGGCGTTGATGCCCATCTTGGCGGCCACGTTGCGCATTGCTGCCAGGTCGGCCAGCAGCGGTACGCCGGTGAAGTCTTGCAGCACGACGCGCGCCACTACGAACGGGATCTCGTCGGTGCGCTCGGCGGTCGGGCCCCAGCTCGCCAATTGCTTGACGTGTTCTTCGGTGACTTTTTTGCCGTCGCAGTTGCGCAATACCGATTCGAGCACGATGCGAATCGACACTGGCAGGCGGGAGACATTGATGCCCAGGCTTTTTTCCAGCGCAGGCAGGGAATACAGCTTGCCCTTCTTGCTGTCCGAAATATTAAAGTCCTTGAGCGTGTTCAGAGTGTTGCGGGACATGACCTCTCCTTGTTGGGTATCGTCTATTATTGATTATTCAAATTACAAAACATGACTGAGCCCCCGAAGAGGCCCTTGCTACGCACATCAGCCGCCGGTCGCCGGCAGCACGCCCAGCGATGGCGCGGCTTCCACCACTGCCGCCGGCTTGGCTTGCTCCGCATCCTTGCATTCATTGGCCAGCTGGCGGCCCTGCTTGGAGTCGAGCAGCATGCCTTTGGCCGGGATGCCGATCCACACGAGACCATACAGACGGTTCTCGAAGCGGTTGGCGCCGGTGGTGGTGCCAACGCGGCTCAGGCGGTGCAGGCGCTTCTTCCAGCGCAGGGCGATGTGTTTGTCGTCAGTAGCATTGGTGTAGATGGTAATTTTATTACCAAGTTCACAATTGAAATCGGTGGAGGCCGAGCCTGCCGTGTTCGGCTCATCGGCTTCTTCCTTGTCGGCGACCGACATGGCCAGCGGATGGGCTTCCTTGGCGGCAGCTTTTGCCTTGGCGGCCTTGGCCTTTGGCTTGGCCTTGACGGCCTTGGGATTTGCCTCTGCCGTGGCGGCGAAGCTGGCTGGCGCCAGCGTGAGGGTCATGGCGCCCAGCGCGACGCTGCAGGCAATTGCTAATTTGGAGAGGGACATCGTGTAATTCCTGTCAGTTTTCAGTGGGGCTGGAAGAGGGGGTGTTGAGTAATGCAGCAGCCGCCTCGGGCAGGCCGAGGCCCGCCAGTTTGGCGCGTTGCAAAACGGTCCAATAATATCGGTAGCTGGCGCGGTCGTGCAAGCGGCCATTTTGCGCAATCGGCCCCCAGTTGGCGCGCAGCGCTTCGTTGAGGATGTTGCTGGCCTCGTTGACTTCGGACAGGCGCGGCGTAAAGGCCTTGATGATGGGCTTGATCTGGTCCGGGTGGATGCTCCACATGCGCGTGTAGCCGAACTCGGCTGTCGCGCGCTGGGCGTCGTTGGCCACCACGGCCGAATCGCGCACGTCCGTCGTCACGTTATGCGACGCCACCTTGCCGTGCGCGTGGCAGGCGGCCGCCACTTCGAGCTTGGCGCGCACCACCAGCGGGTGCGTGAACTGGCCCGGCGTGCGCATGGCGGCGGCGGGAATGGCGCCGTAATGGGCCGAGACGAAATCCATGATGCCGAAGGACAGGCATTCGACCTGGGGCAGGGCGGCGATCGCATAGGCGTCGCGCAGCGCGCCGTGCGTCTCGATCAGGATGTGCACGGGCAGGTTGTCGCGGCCGGCGCGGCGCGCGTGCAGGTTGATCAGGTCGATGGCCAGCATGGCGTCCTGCACGCCGGCCACCTTGGGCACGGCGATGTAGGCCAGGCGGGATGCGGCGGTGCAGATGATTTCCACGTCGCGCGCGAAAAACGCGCTGTCGACGTCGTGCACGCGCACGCCGATGCGGTTGAACTGGTTGTCGTCGCTGGCCAGCAGGCCGACGATCATCAGGGCGTGGGATTCTTCATTGCCGGCGCTGGCGCCGTCTTCGCAGTCGAACGTGATGTCGAACAGGGGACCAAGCTCTTGTTGCAAAGCAATCGATTTACGCATCAGCTTTTCAGAGCCGGCGTAGTGGTCGCAAGCGGCGAGCAACAGCGGCTGGCGTTTGCCTTGGAATAAAACCTCGGAAGGGTGCATGCTTAAGGCATTTCTGCAGGTAAAGACTACTTGATAAAACAGCCGCGCCGCGAATCTCGCGGGGCGGCCTTCATGGCGGGCGGCACGTTTGCGCCGCGCCGCCAGAACTGGACTTAGGCCAGCAGGTGTTTCACGCCTTCGCGCTCTTCGGTCAGTTCTTTCAGGGTCAGGTTGATGCGCTCTTGCGAGAATGCATCGATTTCCAGACCTTGAACGATCGTGTACTCACCGTTGTCGGTGGTGACCGGGAAGCCGAACACGGTACCTTCCGGGATGCCATACGAGCCATCCGAAGGAACGCCCATGGTGGTCCACTTGCCGTTCGTGCCCAGCATCCAGTCATGGATGTGGTCGATGGCGGCGTTCGCTGCCGACGCTGCCGACGACAGGCCGCGCGCTTCGATGATGGCCGCGCCGCGCTTGCCGACGGTTGGCAGGAACACGTTGGCGTTCCATTCCTGGTCGTTGATCAGGTCTTTCACAGCCTTGCCGTTGACGGTGGCGAAGCGGTAGTCGGCGTACATCGTTGGCGAGTGGTTGCCCCACACGGTCAGCTTTTCGATGTCTTTCACGGCGGTGCCGGTCTTGGCAGCGACTTGCGACAGCGCGCGGTTGTGGTCCAGGCGCAGCATGGCGGTGAAGTTTTTCGCCGGCAGCGATGGCGCCGATTTCATGGCGATGTAGGCGTTGGTGTTGGCAGGGTTGCCGACCACCAGCACTTTGACGTTGCGCGAAGCGACGGCGTCGAGCGCCTTGCCTTGCACCGTGAAGATCTGGGCGTTCGCTTCCAGCAGGTCCTTGCGTTCCATGCCTGGGCCGCGTGGACGCGCGCCAACCAGTACGGCCACGTCGACATCCTTGAAGGCGGTCAGCGGATCGGAGTGGGCGGTCATTTCCGTCAGCAGCGGGAAGGCGCAGTCGTCGATTTCCATCATCACGCCCTTGAGCGCCTTCTGGGCTTTTTCGTCCGGGATTTCAAGCAGTTGCAAGATGACAGGCTGGTCTTTGCCGAGCATGTCGCCATTGGCGATGCGGAACAACAGGGCGTAGCCGATCTGGCCGGCGGCGCCGGTCACTGCAACACGCATTGGGGTTTTAGCCATGATGAATCTCCAAAAATGGGAAAGAAAACGGGCTTGAAGCTGGGCTTACGCTTATCCGGAAAAACTATAATGATACCAAAACCGGCCCGCGCCACCGAATTGCTGGTGTACGCTGCCGTCACGCTCGTGCTGCACGAAGCCAGAGTGGCTGGCCGACAACATAAAACGCGGGCTCACATGTTTTATCGAGGGCAGTTTAGGCCTCCGATCTCTATCTGTCAATCATATCTTATGTCTTATATAAGACAGATAACCGCGTCTGTTTTACTGGACGCGGGCAGTGATTTGTGTTGAAATGTCGGACTATGAATTCCGCCTCGTCCAATCTGACCAACAATGCCACTGCTGCAAGCGGGGCGGTCAGTCCGACCGCGGGCACCCCGGCCACGCCCGTCCCCGCGGCGGCCAGTACCCCAGTCACCGTGACGGCCGCCAGCAATACCACTGCGTCCGCCGTGCCTGCAGTCACTGCTTCGCCCACCTTCAGTCCCCTGTACCAGCAGATCAAGGCGCTCATCACGCAAAGCCTGCAATCGGGCGAATGGAAACCGGGCGAGCTCATTCCCAGCGAGGTCGAGCTGGCCGGCCGCTTCAAGGTCAGCCAGGGCACGGTGCGCAAGGCCATCGATGAGCTGGCCGCCGAGAATCTCGTCATGCGCCGCCAGGGCAAGGGCACTTTCGTTTCCACCCACCATGAGGCGCGCGCGCATTTCCGCTTCCTGCGCCTGGTGCCGGACGAAGGCGTGCCGCATTATCCCGAAAGCAAATTCATCGAAGTCAAGCGCGTGCGCGCGCCGGCCGACGTGGCGCGCCTGATGGACCTGAAGTCCGGCGACGCCGTCATCTTCATCAAGCGTGTCCAGTATTTCGACGGCGTGCCGACCATCGTCGAAGAGCTGTGGCTGCCCGGCCTGATCTTCAAGGGCCTGACGGCCGAGCGCCTGGTGGAATACAAGGGGCCCATGTACGGCCTGTTCGAAACGGAATTCGGCACGCGCATGATACGCGCGTCCGAGCAGATCCGCGCCGTGTGCGCCGACGCGGGTGCCGCGCAACTGTTGAATATCGACCTCGGCACGCCCTTGCTCAGTTCCGAGCGCGTGTCGTTTACCTACGGCGACAAGCCGGTCGAACTGCGCCGGGGCTTGTACCTGACCAGTCGCCACCATTATCAGAATGAACTCAGCTGAAGCTGCGGGGCGCCTGCGGGTGTCCGCACAAGCGGCAAGGCTGAAGTGCATCGCTTGCAAGATGCCTGCCGCAAGGCGGGCTACGGAGACAACGGAAAGCGCAGCGACAACATGGCCCGCCCCCGGCGGGCCGTGTTTTGCCAGCGATTCTGTAATTAAATTACGTGAACTACGGAAAGTAGCGCGGTATTTTGTAGTAAAAAACCATTTTGGTTATATGTAACAATAGATATTGGTATGGGTTGCGAAAATCGGCGAAAATCGCGGCTTCAATATTTAGTTGAAATTCAAAGGGGAGGTTTTTGTTATGTCTGAAGCCGTAAGAGAAGTACCAAAAAAAGAACGGCCGCAATTCCGTAACATTCATGTTACCGAATTGTCGAACTACCGTATGGCTGTCGGCGCCATCGTATCGATCCTGCATCGCATCAGCGGTTTCATCATTTTCGCCTTGCTGCCATGCATACTGTACATGCTGGAACTGAGCCTGCGTTCCGAAATGTCCTATGCCTACTTCCAGGGCATCGCCTCGCACTGGTTCGTCAAGCTGATCACCCTGGGTCTGGTCTGGGCCTTCCTGCACCACTTCTGCGCCGGTATCCGTCACCTGTTCATGGATGTGCACGTTGCCATCGAAAAAGATTCGGCCCGCAAGACCGCGTCGTCCGTGCTGGTCGTGAGCCTGGTGTTGACGGCTTTGGTTGCTTTGAAACTGTTTGGAGTATTTTAAACATGGCAGACAATAATATCGGACCGAAACGCCTCGTCGTCGGTGCCCATTACGGCTTGCGCGACTGGCTGGCGCAACGCGTCACCGCCATCGTCATGGTGGCTTATGTGGCCATCCTGCTTATTTCTTTCTTGACTGGCAGCAACTTCAGCTATGAAGGCTGGGCCGGTCTGTTCGCACAGCAGTGGTTTAAATTGTTCAGCCTGGTGACCTTCGTCGCCCTGTTCTACCACGCATGGGTCGGCGTACGCGACATCTGGATGGACTACGTGAAAAGCGCTGGCCTCCGTCTGACCCTGCAAATTGCCACCATGCTGTGGTTGATCGCTTGTGCCGGCTGGACGGTACAGATACTCTGGAGTGTGTAATCGTGGCAGCATATAAATCTGCAATCCCTACCCGCCGCTTTGATGCGGTCATCGTTGGTGCCGGCGGTTCCGGCATGCGCGCGTCGTTGCAGCTGGCTGAAGCCGGTCTGAACGTCGCAGTTCTGTCGAAAGTCTTCCCGACCCGCTCGCACACCGTGGCAGCGCAGGGCGGTATCGGCGCGTCGCTCGGCAACATGGCCGAAGACAACTGGTTCTGGCACATGTTCGACACCGTCAAGGGCGGCGACTATCTGGGCGACCAGGATGCCATCGAATTCATGTGCCGCGAAGCACCGAAGGTCGTGTACGAACTGGAACACTTCGGCATGCCGTTCGACCGCAACCCTGACGGCACCATTTATCAGCGTCCGTTCGGCGGCCACACGGCCCACTTCGGCGAAAAGCCGGTGCAGCGCGCTTGCGCGGCAGCCGACCGTACCGGTCACGCCCTGTTGCACACGCTGTACCAGCGCAACGTGCGCGCGCGTACGCACTTCTTCGTCGAATGGATGGCGCTCGACCTGATCCGTGACGCCGAAGGCGACGTGATCGGTGTCGTCGCGCTGGAAATGGAAACCGGCGAATGCATGATCCTGGAAGCAAAGACCACGGTCATGGCAACGGGCGGCGCAGGCCGCATCTTCGCCGCGTCGACGAATGCGTTCATTAATACCGGCGACGGCATGGGCATGGCGGCACGCGCCGGCCTGCCGCTGCAGGACATGGAATTCTGGCAGTTCCACCCGACCGGCGTGGCCGGTGCGGGCGTATTGATCACCGAAGGCGTGCGCGGCGAAGGCGGCATCCTGATCAATAGCGAAGGCGAACGCTTCATGGAGCGCTATGCGCCGACCCTGAAGGATCTGGCGCCGCGCGACTTCGTTTCGCGTTCGATGGACCAGGAAATCAAGGAAGGCCGCGGCTGCGGTCCGAACAAGGACCACGTGATGCTGGACCTGCGCCATATCGGCGCCGACACCATCGCCAAGCGCCTGCCGTCAATCCTGGAAATCGGCCACAAGTTCGCCAACGTCGACGCCACCAAGGAACCGATTCCTGTCGTGCCGACGATTCACTACCAGATGGGCGGCATCCCGACGAACATCCACGGCCAGGTCGTCACCCCGACCGGTCCGGACAATTCGGCGAAGGTCGTCAACGGTCTGTACGCGATCGGCGAATGCGCCTGCGTTTCCGTGCACGGCGCCAACCGCCTGGGCACGAACTCGCTGCTCGACCTGGTGGTCTTCGGTCGCGCGGCCGGCAACCACATCGTCAACAGCGGCCTGAAAGCCAAGGAAAACAAGCCTTTGCCAGCCGACGCTGCCGATTTCGCCATGGGCCGCCTGGCGCGCCTGGAAAACTCGACCGGCACGGAAACCGTGCAGGGCGTGGCCAACGACATCCGCGCAACGATGCAGAAGTACTGCGGCGTGTTCCGTACCGACGAGATGCTGAACAAGGGCGTCGAAGAAATCATGAAGCTCGACGAGCGCCGCAAGCACGTCTCCTTCAAGGATAAATCGATGGTCTTCAACACGGCCCGCGTGGAAGCGCTGGAGCTGGACAACCTGATCGAAACGGCGAAAGCGACCATCGTTTCGGCAGCGGCCCGCAAGGAATCGCGCGGCGCGCACGCCCAGGACGACCATCCGCAACGCGACGACGAGAACTGGATGAAGCACACTCTGTGGTATTCGGAAGGCAACCGACTGGAATACAAGCCGGTCGTGACCAAGCCGCTGACGGTTGATACCTTCAAACCGAAACCACGTACTTTCTAAGGCTATACCATGGCACGCACTCTTAAATTCAAAATCTACCGCTACGATCCTGACCAGGATGCCAAGCCGTACATGCAAGACCTGACGGTCGAACTGAAAGACACCGACAAGATGCTGCTCGACGCACTGCAGCGCATCAAGGCGGACGTCGATGACTCGCTGGCCCTGCGCCGCTCGTGCCGCGAAGGCGTGTGCGGTTCGGACGCGATGAACATCAACGGCAAGAACGGCCTGGCATGCACCACCAACCTGAACGAACTGTCGGAGCCTATCGTGCTGCGTCCGTTGCCAGGCTTGCCGGTCATCCGCGACCTGATCGTCGACATGACGCAATTTTTCAAGCAGTACGATTCGATCAAGCCTTTCCTGATCAACGATTCGATCCCGCCTGAAAAAGAGCGCCTGCAATCGCCGGAACAGCGCGAAGAACTCGATGGCCTGTACGAGTGCATCCTGTGCGCATGCTGCTCCACGTCGTGCCCGTCGTTCTGGTGGAATCCGGACAAGTTCGTCGGTCCTGCCGGCCTGCTGCAAGCCTACCGCTTCATCGCCGATTCGCGCGACGAAGCCACGGGCGCGCGTCTGGACAACCTGGAAGACCCGTACCGCCTGTTCCGCTGCCATTCGATCATGAACTGCGTCGACGTCTGCCCGAAAGGGTTGAACCCGAACAAGGCGATCGGCAAGATCAAGGAATTGATGGTCCGCCGCGCGATCTGATCCTCCTGATCGCGTCCGCCGGGCGCCGTTTGCCGGAAGAGGGTATCCTCTCTTGCCTGCAGGCGGCGCCTGCAAAGCAGCACCGTGCCGCAAGGCACACGTAAAGTGGTAAACCAAATGACAGAATCAATTTTGTCCTCGCATCAGGCCGACCCGGCCAACCGCGCCCGCCTGCGCTGGCGTTCACGCCGTGGCCTGCTGGAAAACGACATTATCCTGACCCGTTTTCTCGATGCGTATGAAACCGAATTGACCGATGAAGAAGTTGACGCGCTGACGCGTTTGCTGGATTTATCGGACAATGCGTTAATGGATCTGGTACTGGCCCGTAAAGAGCCGGAAGGCGAAGTCGATCTGCCGCATGTGCGCGCACTGCTGCAACGACTGCGCATTGCCTAGACGCCTGGGCGATATATTGCAAACGGTGCGAGTGGCGCGCTGTAGCACTGCCGAATGCGGTGCGAATTGCAGCCAGAATTTTTGATTTTAATTTCGACTCACTCCCGAGAAGGAAGAGCCCATGAATATCTCTGACACAAAAGCTACCCTGTCGTTCTCCGATGGCAGCCCATCGCTTGAATTTCCAATCTACAAAGGCACAGTTGGCCCGGACGTCATCGACATCCGCAAACTGTACGCCGGTAGCGGCAAGTTCACCTACGACCCAGGCTTTATGTCGACGGCCGCCTGCAACTCGTCGATCACCTACATCGACGGCGACAAGGGCGAGCTGCTGTACCGTGGTTACCCGATCGAGCAGTTGGCCGTCAACGCCGACTTCATGGAATCGTGCTACCTGCTGCTGAACGGCGAACTGCCGAACGCGGCGCAGAAGGCGAAGTTCGTCGACACCGTCACCAAGCACACGATGGTGCACGAACAGATGCAATTCTTCTTCCGCGGCTTCCGCCGCGACGCGCATCCGATGTCGGTCCTGGTGGGCACCGTCGGCGCGCTGGCATCGTTCTACCATGACTCGCTGGACATCAACGACCCGCGTCACCGCGAAGTGTCGGCCATCCGCCTGATCGCGAAGATGCCAACCCTGGTCGCCATGACCTACAAGTACTCGGTCGGCCAGCCGTTCGTGTACCCACGTAACGACCTGTCGTACAGCGCCAACTTCATGCACATGATGTTCGCCAACCCGTGCGAAGAGTACAAGGTCAACGACGTGCTGGTGCGCGCCCTGGACCGCATCCTGATCCTGCATGCGGACCACGAGCAAAACGCATCGACTTCGACCGTCCGTCTGGCCGGTTCGTCGGGCGCCAACCCGTTCGCCTGTATCGCTGCCGGTATCGCCTGCCTGTGGGGCCCTGCCCACGGCGGCGCCAACGAAGCGGCACTGAACATGCTGAAAGAAATCGGCACCGTCGAGAACATCCCTGCCTTCATCGCGCAAGTCAAGGACAAGAACTCGGGCGTCAAGCTGATGGGCTTTGGCCACCGCGTGTACAAGAACTTCGATCCACGCGCCAAGCTGATGCGTGAAACCTGCTACGAAGTGCTGCAAGAACTGGGTCTGCAAGACGATCCGCTGTTCAAGCTGGCGATGGAACTGGAAAAGATTGCACTGAACGACGAATACTTCGTGTCGCGCAAACTGTACCCGAACGTCGACTTCTACTCGGGCATCGTGCAATCGGCGCTGGGCATCCCTGTATCGCTGTTCACCGGTATCTTCGCTATGGCCCGTACGATCGGCTGGATCGCCCAGTGGAACGAAATGATCGCCGACCCAGAGCAAAAGATCGGCCGTCCGCGCCAGCTGTTCGTCGGTTCGACCACGCGTGAAGTGCTGCCACTGGACAAGCGTTAATCCAGAGCGGTATCGAGCAAACAAAAAAACGGGCTTCGGCCCGTTTTTTTATGCGCGTGTTCGACGCAAGCCGGGGCCGCCGGGCTGTTATGCTCGTACTCTGATCAACAGGAAGCACAACGCGATGAATGAAGAAACCTGCGCCCCCGGCGGCGTGGCCCTCGGCGATACTGCATTTGGCTATACCTTGTCGCTGATCGGCGGGAAATACAAGATGCTGATCCTGTACGCGCTGGCGGAAAACAAGGTGCTGCGGCATAACGAACTCAAGCGCCATCTGGGCGGCATCGCCTTCAAGACCCTCAGCGTCGTGCTCAAGGAGCTGGAAGCGGACGCGCTGATCGTCCGCAAGGAGTATCCGCAAGTGCCGCCCAAGGTGGAATACTCGCTCTCCAGCAAGGGGGGCTCGCTGATCCCTGTGCTGCATACCCTGTGCGAGTGGGGCGAGCGGCACCAGCCAGTCTGATGCGGATGCACCTGGCAAGGCGCTTTTCCATAGTCTATTAGCTTACTTTTTGTATGGTATGGGTAGTTAATGTGCGTACTTGTGAAAAGTACCCGGCATGGCTATGCTGTTTCTGCCCTTGGAGGCGTGCGGCCACGTGCTGCACGCCACGGGGCAGGGCATCGGCTTGCCTGCTTTTTTGAAAAGGCGGGGCCGGTGCATCCCTTTCATTTTCAGGAAAGCAGCATGATGAAAACCCTTGTGATCGTCTTCCATCCGTCCATCGCCACGTCGGTGGCCAACAAGCGCTGGCTGCAGGAGCTGGCGCGGTATCCGGACCGCTATACCATCCACGACGTGCACCAGGCTTATCCTGACGGAAAGATCGATGTGGCGCGCGAGCAAGCGCTGGTGGAGTCGCACGCCCACGTGGTCTTGCAGTTCCCCGTGTACTGGTTCAACTGCCCGCCCCTGCTGAAGCGGTGGCTCGACGAGGTGCTGGAGTATGGCTGGGCCTATGGCTCGGGCGGCGACGCCTTCAGGGGCCGCAAGGTGGCGCTGGCCGTCACGGCAGGCATCCGCGAGGAAGACTTCACGCCGCAAGGCAAGTGGAACGTCACCCTGGCGCAGCTGCTGGCGCCGTTCGATGTCACCCTGGCGTATATCGGCGCCGACAATGGCCGCTTCTTTGCCTTCTATGGCGCGGAAGACGGGCCGAAGGAAACGGGCTATGCCGAGCGGCTGGCGCGCAGCGCGCAAGAGTATGAGCGCTTCCTGGCCGCCTTGTAAGGCTGCTGGTGCGGCCTCAGTTCAAGGCCGCTTCCAGCTGGCGCAGCGCGACCCGTCTTCCTTCCAGCTGCAGGCTGCTGCCCTCATAGGGCTGGGGCATGACGATGCAGCGCGGCGCGTTGTGCTTGAGGATGCCGCCCCAGTGGGCGACCCTGGCGCCGGCCTGGCGGCGGATCGCCTCGACCGTGGCGCCGCTGGCGAGGATGCGGGCTTGCGGAAAGGCTAGCCGCAGCACGCCCAGGCCGAAGTACGCTTGCGGTTCGGCCGCGCTGATATAGATGGTGATCAGGCGCTTGCCGCTGGCGGCGATGGTGTGCGCTAACTGCGCCGCATCGTCGCGCAGGAACTGGGCATTGACGAGGATGGCGTCGGCCACGCCGCTCAGCAGCAGCGAAGTGGACGGTGCGCGGCCCAGTACATCGAGCTGGAAGGTTTCCAAGGTACGGGAGGGAAGGGCGGCGCGTGCAAACATATTATTCTTTCTGCATTAGGTGCTCATGTCGCATATTATCCTTTCGACCAGGCGCGACAAATAGGGTAGATTGCAATACTTAGTTGCATGGATCGGATGAATCAAGGAGTAGCGCATGGACCGTATCACCGCCGCACAAGTATTCGTCGCCATCGCCGAGCGGGGCAGCATGGTGGCCGCCAGCGAGGCGCTCGACATGTCGCGCGCCATGGTGACGCGCTACCTGGCCGAGATGGAAGAGTGGGCGGGGGCGCGCCTGTTGCATCGCACCACGCGCCGCCTGAGCCTGACGGATGCGGGCGAGGCTACCCTGGCGCGCTGCCGGCAGATGCTGGACGTGGCCGGCGCCATGGCCGTCACGTCGCCCGAGGGTCTCGACACGCCGCACGGCTTGCTGCGCATCACCTGCTCGCAATCCTTGGCGCAGACGGCGCTCGCTGGCGCAGTGACCGCTTACCTGCGGCGCTACCCGCGCGCCGCCGTCGACCTGCAGATGGAGAACCGCGCCGTCAACCTGGTGGAGCAGCGCATCGACCTGGCGATCCGCATCACGAACGCACTCGAACCGAACCTGATCGCGCGCCAGCTGGCCAGCTGCGCGTCGGTGGTGTGCGCCGCACCATCGTATCTGGCCGTGCACGGCACGCCGCGCCGGGCGCAAGACCTGGCCCTGCACAACTGTCTGACGTACACGTATTTCGGCAAGAGCCTGTGGCAATTTACGCACGACGGGGAAGCGCTCACTGTCCCCGTCAGCGGCCGCCTGTCGGCGAATGAGTCGCTGGTCCTGCTGGTGGCCACGGTGGCGGGGGCGGGCATCGCCATGCAGCCGCGCTATTCGGCCGCGCCGCTGATCGCCAGCGGACAGCTGGTGGAACTGCTGCCCGCTTACGTGCCGCAGGACATGGGCATCTATGGTGTCTACACTTCGCGCCAGCACATGTCGCCGCTGCTGCGCACCATGCTCGACTTCCTGGTCGAGTGGTTTGCCGGCGATCCCGATTGGCTGGCGGCCATCGCGGCGGGGCCGTTGCCGGGCAGACCAGTCGGGCGCAAGCGGCATGCCGGCAGGGCCGCCGATGTGCCGTAAGCACAACAGTGACAGGCTTGCAAGCCCGGGAAAATCAACAACACAGCTTACATTTGCTTGCCAAATAAAATTCAACTTGCAGTTGTTGCGTTACAATACCGCGTGCTATTCTAAATGACGGTATGCAGAATGCTGGTGCAATAAAAAAGCCCTTCCCCACAACTTGATGTGCAATCCGCTAACCGGTCAGGCCGTGTCGCGGAAGGTTAGATTAACCCGCTAATTCCTCGCGAAGCGCGAAGAAAGGTGAGCAATATATGCAGCAATTAACGACCAACTCCTACCTGTTCGGTGGGAATGCTCCGTACGTGGAAGACCTGTACGAGGCGTATCTGAACAATCCAGGCTCGGTACCCGATAACTGGCGTTCCTACTTCGACGCAATGCAGCACGTGCCTGCCGTCGATGGCACCAACAAGCCTGACGTGGCGCATGCCTCCGTCGTCGCCTCGTTCGCCGAGCGCGCAAAAGCAGGTCCGATCCGCACAGTGACCGCTTCCTTCGATGCTGAAATGGGCCGCAAGCGCGTCGCCGCCACGCAGTTGATCGCCGCTTACCGCTACCTTGGTTCGCACTGGGCCAACCTGGATCCGCTGCAACGCCAGGAACGTCCGATGATCCCTGAGCTCGAGCCGAGCTTCTACGGTTTCACCGATGCGGACATGGACACCGTGTTCAACATCAGCAATACCTATTTTGGCCCCGAGACCGCCACCCTGCGCGATCTGCTCAACTATCTGCGCGATACCTACACGCGTTCGATCGGCGCCGAATTCATGTACATCTCCGATCCGGCCGAAAAGCGCTGGCTGCAAGAGAAACTGGAATCGATCCGCTCCACCCCGAATTTCACCCCAGAGAAAAAAATCCACATCCTCGACCGCCTGACCGCGGCTGAAGGCCTGGAACGCTATCTGCACACCCGCTACGTGGGCCAGAAGCGCTTCTCCCTGGAAGGCGGCGAAACCTTCATCGCCTCGATGGATGAGACCATCCAGCGCGCCGGCGAAAAAGGCGTGCAGGAAATCGTGATCGGCATGGCCCACCGCGGCCGCCTGAACGTGCTGGTGAACACCCTGGGCAAGGCGCCGCAGGAACTGTTCGAAGAATTCGAAGGCAAGCATGGCGATGACCTGCCTGCCGGCGACGTGAAATACCATCAGGGCTTCTCGTCGGACATCTCCACCGCAGGCGGCCCGGTCCACCTGTCGCTGGCGTTCAACCCGTCGCACCTGGAAATCGTCAACCCTGTGGTCGAAGGTTCCGTCAAGGCCCGCATGGACCGCCGCGGCGACGCGCAGGGCGCGCAAGTGCTGCCTATCCTGGTGCACGGCGATGCCGCTTTCGCCGGCCAGGGCGTGGTCATGGAAACGCTGAATCTGGCGCAAACCCGTGGCTACCATACCGGCGGCACGGTGCATATCGTGATCAACAACCAGATCGGTTTCACCACCTCGGATCCGCGCGATGCACGCTCGACCCTGTACTGCTCGGACGTCGTCAAGATGATCGAAGCACCGGTCCTGCACATCAACGCCGATGATCCGGAAGCCGTGGTACTGGCGACGCAGATCGCGCTCGACTACCGCATGGAATTCAAGAAGGACATCGTCCTCGACATCATCTGCTACCGCAAGCTTGGCCACAACGAGCAAGATACGCCGGCACTGACGCAGCCGCTGATGTACAAGAAGATCGGCCAGCATCCAGGCACCCGCAAGCTGTACGCGGACAAGCTGGTAGCGCAAGGCGTGATCCCTGCCGATGGCGGCGACAAGATGGTGGCCGCGTTCCGCGACGCCATGGACGCCGGCAAGCACACCGTCGATCCCGTCATCTCGAACTTCAAGAACAAGTACGCCGTCGACTGGCTGCCGTTCCTGAACAAGAAATGGACCGATTCGGCCGACACCGCCGTGCCGATGACGGAACTGAAACGCCTGGCCACCCGCATCACCACCGTGCCGGAAGACTTCAAGGTCCACTCGCTGGTGGAAAAAGTGCTGGGCGACCGTGCCACCATGGGCCGCGGCGAAATGAACCTGGACTGGGGCATGGGCGAACACCTGGCCTACGCATCGCTGGTATCGTCCGGCTACGCCATCCGCCTGACGGGCCAGGATGCCGGCCGCGGCACCTTCGTGCACCGCCACGCCGTGCTGCATGACCAGAACCGCGAGCGTTGGGATGCAGGTACCTACATTCCGCTGCAAAACGTGTCGGACAACCAGGCGCCGTTCACCGTCATCGACTCGGTGCTGTCCGAAGAAGCCGTACTGGCCTTCGAATACGGCTACTCGACCGCTGAACCGAACACCCTGACGATCTGGGAAGCCCAGTTCGGCGACTTCGCCAACGGCGCGCAAGTGGTGATCGACCAATTCATCAGCTCCGGCGAAGTGAAGTGGGGCCGCGCTTCGGGCCTGGTCATGATGCTGCCGCACGGTTACGAAGGCCAGGGTCCTGAGCACTCGTCCGCGCGTCCCGAGCGTTTCCTGCAGCTGTGCGCAGACAACAACATGCAAGTGGTGCAGCCGACGACGGCTTCGCAGATCTTCCATTTGCTGCGCCGCCAGATGGTGCGCCAGTTCCGCAAGCCGCTGGTCATCCTGACGCCGAAGTCGCTGCTGCGCAACAAGGATGCCGGTTCGCCGCTGACCGACCTGGCCAAGGGCGGTTTCCAGACCGTCATCGGCGAAGTCGACGACAAAATCGACGCCAAGAAAGTCAAGCGCGTGGTCGCCTGCTCGGGCAAGGTCTACTACGACCTGGTCAACGCACGCAAGACCCGTGGCCAGACCGACACGGCCATCGTGCGCCTGGAACAGCTGTATCCGTTCCCGCACAAGTCGTTCGCTGCTGAACTGAAGAAGTTCCCGAACCTGGTCGAAGTCGTCTGGGCACAGGACGAGCCGCAAAACCAGGGCGCCTGGTTCCAGATCCAGCACAACATCTTCGAAGGCCTGGAATCGGGTCAGCGTCTGGCCTACGCCGGCCGTCCTGCTTCGGCGTCGCCTGCTGTCGGTTACTATGACAAGCACTACGCCCAGCAAAAAGACCTGCTGGAAACGGCATTCTCGAAGCTGAAAGGTTTTATCCTGACCAAGTAAGTGGCTCGATAAGGGGCGCCATGCGAGTGCATGGCGCCTGCTCGCATACATCATGACGGAGCGCCGCCCTTGCTACGCAGGGGCGGCGCCGCAATAACAAAATAAACGGAGTTTTACATGGCACAAATCGAAGTCAAAGTTCCCCAGTTGTCGGAATCGGTTGCAGAAGCGACCCTGCTGGCATGGCACAAGAAAGTCGGCGAAGCAGTCGCGCGCGACGAAAACATGATCGACATCGAAACCGATAAAGTAGTGCTGGAACTGCCGGCGCCGGCCGCTGGCGTGATCGTGCAAATCATCAAGGATAACGGCGCCACCGTGGTTGCCGGCGAAGTCATCGCCATCATCGATACCGACGGCTCGGCCAAGGTCAGCCCGATGGAAGTCTCCGCCGTGCCTGCGCCAGCCCTGGCTGCCGCTGCCCAAGATACCGCCAGTGCTTCGGCGCCAGCTGCTGCGACCAAAGGCGATGTCGCCATGCCTGCCGCCGCCAAGATCCTGTCCGAAAAAGGCCTGTCCGCCGGCGACGTCGCCGGTTCGGGCAAAGACGGCCGCGTGACCAAGGGCGACGCCCTGGCCGCTTCCGCCAAGCCAGCCGTTGCGCCGCTGGCGCCAGCCGCTGCCAAGCCGGCGCTGCAACAAGTTGCCACGCCGTCGGCCGCCAATCTGGGCGACCGCCCTGAAGAGCGCGTGCCGATGAGCCGCCTGCGCGCACGTATCGCCGAGCGCCTGCTGCAATCGCAATCGACGAACGCCATCCTGACCACGTTCAACGAAGTGAACATGCAGCCGGTCATCGACCTGCGCAACAAGTACAAGGACAAGTTCGAGAAAGAGCACGGCGTCAAGCTGGGCTTCATGTCCTTCTTCGTCAAGGCCGCCGTCGCCGCCCTGAAAAAGTACCCGATCATCAATGCTTCCGTTGACGGCAACGATATCGTCTACCACGGCTACTTCGACATCGGTATCGCCGTCGGTTCGCCGCGCGGCCTGGTCGTGCCTATCATCCGCAACGCGGACCAGCTGTCGATCGCCGACATCGAGAAAAAAATCGGTGAATTCGGCGCGAAAGCCAAGGAAGGCAAGCTGACCCTGGACGACCTGACGGGCGGTACGTTCTCGATCTCGAACGGCGGTACCTTCGGCTCCATGCTGTCGACCCCGATCATCAACCCGCCGCAATCGGCCATCCTGGGCGTGCATGCGACCAAGGACCGCGCTGTCGTGGAAAACGGCCAGATCGTGGTGCGTCCGATGAACTACCTGGCCATGTCCTACGACCACCGCATCATCGACGGCCGCGAAGCCGTCCTGGGCCTGGTGGCGATGAAAGAAGCGCTGGAAGATCCTGCACGCCTGCTGCTGGACCTGTAAGCACTGTAGTCCCCCGGCGTAGCCGCCGGGGCAATGTAGCTGATACCCCTTGCCAGAAGACGCAGCTGGCTGATCTCAATGAAAGAGGATTCCTATGAACATCTCTGAAGAAATCAAGCGTCTGCACGAGTTGCACCTGGCGGGCGCCCTGAGCGACGCGGAATTCGCGCAAGCGAAAGCCAAGCTTCTGAGCAATATCAATCTGGACAAGCCGGACAGCACGTCCGGCGCCGGTGCCGCTTCCGGCCCGGCGAACGACCTGGTGCAGGAATTCAACCGCCTGCGCCGTTCGCGCGACGACCGCTGGCTTGGCGGCGTCTGCGGCGGCCTGGGCCGCGCTTCCGGCATGGAAGCGTGGATCTGGCGCCTCGTCTTCGTCCTGTTTACATTGACCTTCGGCTTCGGCGTGGTGATTTACCTTCTATTGTGGATTTTCGTACCAGACGAAGAGATTGGAATAACAAAACATGAGTACTAAACAATTTGACGTAGTTGTCATCGGTGCGGGCCCTGGCGGCTACATCGCCGCCATCCGCGCAGCGCAGCTGGGCTTTTCCGTCGCTTGCGTCGACGAGTGGTCGAACGCCAAGGGCGGCGCCGCTCCTGGCGGTACCTGCACCAACGTCGGCTGCATCCCGTCGAAAGCGCTGCTGCAATCGTCCGAGCATTTCGAACACGCGGGCCACAGCTTCGCCGAGCACGGCATCGACGTCGCCGGCCTGAAGCTGAACCTGGGCCAGATGCTCAAGCGCAAAGACACCGTCGTCAAGCAGAACAACGACGGCATCCTGTACCTGTTCAAGAAGAACAAGATCGCCTTCTTCCACGGCCGCGCCGCTTTCGCTGCCGCCGCCGCTGGCGCGTATGAAATCAGCGTGACGGGCGAAGCCAACGAAACCTTGTCGGCCAAGCACGTGGTCATCGCCACGGGCTCGAACGCGCGCGAACTGCCGGGCGCGCCATTCGACGAGAAACTGATCCTGTCGAACACGGGCGCACTGGCCATCGACGCCGTACCCGCCAAGCTGGGCGTCATCGGCGCCGGCGTGATCGGCCTGGAAATGGGCAGCGTCTGGCGCCGCCTGGGTTCCGACGTCACCGTGCTCGAAGGCCTGCCGGTCTTCCTGGGCGCCGTGGACGAGCAGATCGCCAAGGAAGCGTCGAAGCTGTTTACCAAGCAAGGCTTGAAGATCAACCTCGGTTGCAAGATCGGTACGATCACGCCAGGCAAGAAAGACGTCACCGTGGAATTCGTGGACGCCAAGGGCGAAGCGCAAAAAGCCGTGTTCGACAAGCTGATCATCTCGATCGGCCGCACGCCGAACACGAACGGCCTGGGCGCCGACAAGGTCGGCCTGCAGCTGGACGAGCGCGGCTTCATCGCCGTCGACGGCGACTGCAAGACCAACCTGCCGAACGTGTGGGCAGTGGGCGACGTCGTGCGCGGCCCGATGCTGGCGCACAAGGCCGAAGAAGAAGGCGTTGCCGTGGCCGAGCGTATCGCCGGCCAGCATGGCCACACCAACTTCAACACGATTCCTTGGGTAATCTACACCTCGCCGGAAATCGCGTGGGTCGGCAAGACCGAGCAAACCCTGAAGGCGGAAGGCATCGCCTACAAGGCCGGCACCTTCCCGTTCATGGCCAACGGCCGTGCGCGTGCGCTGGGCGACACCTCGGGCATGGTGAAATTCCTGGCCGATGCGACCACCGATGAAATCCTCGGCGTGCACATCGTCGGCCCGATGGCGTCCGAACTGATTTCCGAAGCCGTCGTGGCGATGGAATTCAAGGCCTCGGCCGAAGACATCGCGCGCATCTGCCACGCTCACCCATCGCTGTCCGAAGCGACCAAGGAAGCGGCACTGGCGGTTGACAAGCGTACCTTGAACTTCTAATTGTAGTTAGTCCAGCAGGGGCGCTCGCGGATTTTTTCCGCCGGCGCCCTTGTGCGTTAAAGCGAATCCCATGAACGTAGAAGAGTTTTACCAGCACGCGTTGCAGAAGCGTGATTTCAAGGCCGACGCCGCCCAGCGGCGCGCGGTCGACCGCCTGCAGCTGTGCTATGACGAGTGGGTGGCCTACAAGGGCCAGCGCTCGAGCACCTTCAAGCGTCTGATCAACCGTCCCGCCGTGCCGAAGGGCGTGTACATGTGGGGCGGGGTGGGGCGCGGCAAATCGTTCCTGATGGACAGTTTTTACTCGGTCGTGCCCCTGGTGCGCAAGACGCGATTGCACTTCCACGAATTCATGCGCGGCGTGCACCAGCAGCTCGATGAATTGAAAGGCGTGGCCGATCCGCTCGACGAGGTGGCCAAGCGCATCGCCAAGAAATACCGCCTCATCTGTTTCGATGAA
The DNA here is from genome assembly GCF_058797855.1 of Janthinobacterium sp. GW823-FHT01H08. Taxonomy (NCBI): domain Bacteria; kingdom Pseudomonadati; phylum Pseudomonadota; class Betaproteobacteria; order Burkholderiales; family Oxalobacteraceae; genus Janthinobacterium; species Janthinobacterium sp. GW823-FHT01H08. The sequence goes on along the minus strand of NZ_CM179504.1, from coordinate 4,666,130 downwards.
TTCCACGTCTCGGACATCGCCGACGCGATGATCCTGTACAACCTGCTGTCGGCCCTGTTCGCCAATGGCGTGTCCTTCATCATGACCTCGAATTACGACCCCGACCTGCTGTATCCGGACGGCCTGCACCGCGACCGCATGCTGCCGACCATCGCGCTGCTCAAGGACAAGCTCGACGTGATCAACGTCGACGCCGGCGTCGATTACCGCGGCCGCGCGCTGGAGCAGGTGGAGAGTTACTACACGCCGCTGGGCGCGGACACGGACCGGGCCCTGCGCGACGCCTACACGCGCATCGCCGAGACGGCCGACGAAGATGCGCGCATCCGCATCGAAAGCCGCGAAATCCACTGCCTGCGCCGCGCCGGCGGCATCATCTGGTTCGATTTCGCCACCCTGTGCGGCGGGCCCCGCTCGCAAAATGACTACCTGGAAATCGCCAGCCGCTTCCATACGGTGATATTGTCCGGCATACCGGCCATGTCGGCGGCGCAGTCGTCCGAGGCGCGCCGCTTCACCTGGCTGATCGACGTGTTTTACGATCAGAAGGTCAAGCTGATCATGTCGGCCGAAGTGCCGCCTGATGAGCTGTACACGAACGGCATGCTGGCCAACGAGTTTCACCGCACCGTTTCGCGTATCATCGAGATGCAATCGCGCGAATACATGGAAAAAGAACAGCGCGGCGCGGCCGACGCGATCGTTTGAGGCAGGGATAAGGAACATGATGGCAAATACACTATACAAGCTGGGTGCGGTGCTGGGCCTGGTTCTGGCGTTGTCCGCCTGCGCGCACAAGGGTGCCGCGGCATTGGATGAGGTCGGCGCACCGCAGGTGCCCGCCACCTTGTCCGTGGAAGAGGCGGACGCCAAGCTGAAGCAGTCGGCCAGCGAGCGCGAAGCGGCGGAAAACGAGTTTGCCGCGCGCGAAATCGAGTGCTACAACAAGTTTTTCGTGAATAATTGCCTCGACAAGGCCAAGGAAAAGCGCCGCCTGATCCTCGTGCGCCTGCGCGCCATCGACGCGGAAGCGAATTATTTCAAGCGTGCCGAGTCCGTGCGCCTGCGCGATATCGACCTGGCCAGGACGCAGGAAAGCGCGCGCCTCGATGCCGAGCAGCGGGCCGCGGCCGTGCCCAAGCCCGTGAAAGTGGTCACGCCCGATCCGGCGCCGCCCAAGCCGCAAGGCAAGAGCGTTGCCGAGCGCGAGGCTGAGCAAGCGGCGAAGGTGGCGAAACAAGCCGCCGACGATGCGGCCGAGGCGCCGCGCCGCGCCGCCCGCGAAGCAGCCTATGCGAAGAAACAGGCTGATGCCGTGGCGCGCCAGAAACGCGTGGCCCAGCGCCTGGCCGAGCGCCAGGCCGAAGCCGATGCCAAGGCCGCCAAGGCAGCCGCCGCTGCCAGCGCGCCGGCGGCTGCCGTGCCTGTGCCGCCGGTCAAATAACACCGCCGCGCAGGGGCACGCCGGAAATGGCGTGCCCTAACGCGCGCGGCAGGTTAAACTATGCACCATGGCTGCCTGCGCGCGCCGCGCCGGTTTCCCAACACTGTTACCAACACTGCCTGGAACGCAACACATGAGCGATGCACAGCAAATAGAGCGGCGCCTGATTGAACTCAACGTGGAGCACCGCGACCTCGATGCCGTCATCGAGTTGCTGATACTCGATGGCCACCATGATGAGCTGCAGCTGCGCCGCCTGAAAAAGCGCAAATTGCAATTGAAGGATCACATCACCTTGCTGAAAATGCAGTTGGTGCCCGACGTTCCCGCCTGAGGGGCGCCAGTAGCGTCCAGTCCAGCCTTCACCTAAGTATATTTTGACCGATCACAATTTATTGCCAGTAAACCCGGATGGCCAGCCGACCGATCTGCAAGCCAGTCCGCCGGCCGAACCACAGGCGGCGCCTGGCAAGCACGATGCCGACATCGAGCGCCTGTTTGGCGCCGGCGGCCCGCTCGGTCCGGCCGTGGGCAGCTACAAGCCGCGCCGTTCGCAAACGGACATGGCCAAGGCCATCGCCAGCGCCATCGACAGCCAGACGACCCTGATCGCCGAGGCGGGCACGGGCACCGGCAAGACCTTCGCCTACCTGGTACCGGCCCTGATGTGGGGCGGCAAGACTATTGTTTCCACCGGCACCAAGAACTTGCAGGATCAATTGTTCCTGCGCGATATCCCCACCGTGCGCGCCGCGCTGCAGGCGCCCGTCTCCGTCGCCCTGCTGAAGGGCCGCTCGAACTACGTCTGCCATTATCACCTGGAACGCACGCTGCAGAACGGGCGCATGACCTCGCGCGACGACGTGGGCCATCTGCGTGAAATCTCGCGTTTCATCAAGATGACCAGTTCCGGCGACAAGGCCGAGCTGACCAAGGTACCGGAAAACGCCATGATCTGGAACCTGGTGACGTCCACGCGCGACACCTGCATGGGCGCCGAATGCCAGTATTACCAGGATTGCTTCGTCATGAAGGCCCGCAAGGAAGCGCAGCAGGCCGACGTGGTGGTGGTCAACCACCATTTGTTCTTTGCCGACGTGGCCCTGAAGGACACGGGCGTGGCGGAATTGCTGCCTTCGGCCAATACCATCATCTTCGATGAGGCGCACCAGCTGCCCGATACGGCCACCTTGTTCTTCGGTAACACGGTGTCGACCTCGCAAATCCTGGAACTGTGCCGCGACGTGCTGGCCGAGGGGCTCGCGCACGCGCGCGGCATCGACTGGGCCAAGACCGTCACCGTGGTGGAAAAGGCGGCGCGCGACCTGCGTTTGACGTTCCCGCAGGATATCGTGCGCCTGTCCCTGCCGCAGATCGCCCCGTCGAGCGACTTTTTCCCCGCGCTCGACACCCTCAAAGATGAGCTTGACGGCATGGTGGCCGTGCTGGAAACGCAGGCGGAACGGGCGGAGACGCTGGAGCAGTGCCGTGTGCGCGGCGTCGAACTGGCGCAGCAGCTGAGCGGCTGGAAGTTTGACCCGAAGGCGAAAGTGGCGGCAGGCGAAGAAGCCGTGTTCTGGGTGGAAGCGTTTTCCAGCTCTTTGCAGTTGCATAAAACGCCATTGTCGATCGCGCCCATCTTCAACAACCAGCGCGAAGGCACGCCGCGCAGCTGGATTTTCACGTCGGCCACCCTGGCCGTGAAGAACGATTTCAAGCATTTTTCCGAGCAGATGGGCTTGACGGGCGAACCGTCGCACACGTGGCCGAGCCCGTTCGACTATGGCCAGCAGGGCTTGCTGTTCGTGCCGCAAAACCTGCCGCAACCCAATTCGCTGGGCTACACGGACGCCGTCATCGACTGCGCCCTGCCCATCATCGAGGCGGCGGGCGGGCGCACTTTCTTCCTGTGCACTACCTTGCGCGCCGTCAAGCGGGCCGCCGAGCGCCTGGCCGACGAATTCAGGCAGCGTGGCCTGAACTTCCCTTTGTTCGTGCAGGGAGAAAGGGGCCGCACGGAATTGCTCGACCAGTTCCGCGCGGCCGGCAACGGCGTGCTGATCGGGAGCCAGAGCTTCTGGGAAGGCGTCGACGTGCGCGGCGATGCCTTGTCCCTGGTCATCATCGACAAGCTGCCGTTCGCGCCGCCGGACGACCCGGTGCTGGCCGCGCGCATCGAAGTGATGGAAAAGCAGGGCAAGAATGGCTTCATGCACCACTCGCTGCCGGAAGCCATCATCAACCTGAAGCAGGGCGCGGGCCGGCTGATCCGCGACGAGGGCGACCGGGGCGTGCTGATGATTTGCGATCCGCGCCTCATCTCCAAGCCATACGGCAAGCGCATCTGGCAAAGCCTGCCGCCGTTCAAGCGCACGCGCGACACGGCTGAAGTGGTGGAGTTCTTCCGCAACCTGCCCGCCAAGGGCGCCTAGCCTTGCTTGCCGGCGCCATCCGCGCGCCGGCTTATTTCCCTTTGTTATCAAGCGAGTAGCGTTTTTCGCGCGCTGCGTGCCTGCGCGCCCGGCATGCCAGAAAGCGGCGCGATCACGCCATTTTCTGGCATTGTGACGCGTGTCCAGGACGCCAGACACATCTTTGTGCCAGCGCAAACAGTCTTGTTGCCGGGCAGTCTACAGTGAGCTCATGCCTTGCAGGATGAGGCGCGGCGATGGCAGGGCCGCACGGGGAACAGGGGGATGCCATGGAGATCCGCTACGGCTGTTTCTTGAGTTATGCACACGGCCAATATGCGTTCATGAACAAGTTCAAGAATGACCTCATCGAGGCGCTGGCGTGCTATCTGGAGCCGCACCTCGACCGCGAGGAAGTCCTGTTCATCGACAGCGAGCAACTGGGCGGCGGCGACGATATCGACCAGCGCGTGGCGCGCGCCATGTGCCAGAGCGTCTGCATGATCGTGCTGTACACGCCCAAATATGAAGCGCATGGCTACACGCGGCGCGAATTTGCCGCCATGCAGCTGATCGAACAGGAGCGCCGCGCCTGGTATGAGCTGCCCAGCCACCTGATCATTCCCATCATCATGACGCGCCATCCGGACGGCTTGCCGCCGCAAATCACGGAGTCGGGTCTGTACGTCGATTTTTCCGGCTATACGCTGGCCAGCGGCGACCTGAAGTCGAATCCGCAATACCTGCCCGATATCGAACGCATCGTGCAGCGCATCGCCACGCATTACCACTTGCTCAAGCGGTCAACACCGCCCGGCCACGATTGCAGCCGTTTCGTGTTGCCCGATATTCCACCGGAATGGCGCGCCATTCCGCCTCCCCACTTTCCACGTTAATCACGTAAAAGGTCCCGTCATGGAATGCCAACGCCTCTCCCTGCCACCTTTGAGCGCCCCTGGCGAAGTCGTCACCTTCTATTCCTACAAGGGCGGCACCGGCCGCACCATGGCCCTGTCGAACATCGCCGTCCTGCTGGCGCGCCGTGAAAACGCCAGCGTGCCCGTGCTGATGCTGGACTGGGACATGGAAGCGCCGGGCCTGCACCATTATTTCGAGCAGCACGAGGAGCGGCCCGGCGTGCTCGAGTTCTTCGAGGCGTGCCGCCAGCAGATCGAGCGCATCAGCCTGGAAACGGCGGGCGCGCGCGCCGGCGGGCAGGCCGGTGGGCGCGAAGATGGGGGCCGCGAGGACGTTGCGCTGGCCCAGCGCGTGCTCGACGCCATCGACTGGCAGCAGTACGTGGTGCGCGTCGACCAGGGCAGTCCGCTGTACCTGATGCGCGCGGGGCGCTTCGACGCCAGCTACAGCGAACGTCTGGCGCAGATGCGCTGGGATCAGCTGTTCGACAGCTGCCCGGCCCTGTTCCGCTGCTTTGCCGATACCCTGGCCCAGCATTTCCGCTACGTGCTCGTCGATTCGCGCACGGGGCGCACGGACAGCGCCGGCATCTGCACCACCTTGCTGCCGAAAAAGCTCGTGGTGGTCTTCACGCCGAACCGGCAAAGCCTGGAAGGCGTCGACGCGCTCGTCACGCGGGCCATCGAGTACCGCCGCAGCCATGAAGATGAACAGCGCCCGCTGCTCGTGTACCCCTTGCCGTCGCGCATAGAAATGGGCGACGGGGCGCAGCGTGCCGAGTGGCGCCGCGGCGACGCGCACAAGGGCATCGCCGGTTTCCAGCCCATGTTCGAGCGCTTGCTGCGCACGTCCTACGGCTTGCCGCAGATCGCCCTCGACAGCTATTTCGACGAAGTCCAGCTGCAGCAGACGAAAACCTTTGCCTATGGCGAGCAGCTGGCCGTGCGCATCGACCAGGGCGGCGACCGCTTTTCCCTCACGCGCACCTTCGAAGCCTTTTTGCACTGGCTGACGGGCGGCTATTTCCCCTGGCAATCGAGCCGCGAAATTGCCTTGCTGGGCGCCATCAGCGAAGCGCGCCAGGCCTTGCAGCTGGAACCGGGCCGCGCCGTGGCCCTGCCGCTGGCGCGCGACCTGGCCCGCCTGGGCGAGCTGTACCGCAAGGATGGGCGCAGCGCGCAGGCGCTCGACGCCTTCCGCCAGAGCGTCGAGATCCGCGTGCGCCTGCTGGGCGAGGAGCATCCCGACAGCCTGGCGTGCAAGAGCGGCATGGCGCGCCTGCTGCGCCAGCTGGGCAAGCTCGATGAAGCGCGCTTCCTGGAAGAAGACGTGCTCGACGTGCGCGAGCGCGTGCTGGGCAGCGAGCATCCCGATACCCTGGCCGCCCGGGCTTGCCTGGCGAAAACCCTGTTGCTGCAGGGCGAGCTGGCGGCGGCGCTGCTGCTGCAGGATACGGTGCTGGCCACCTATGTGCGCCAGCTGGGCGGCGAGCATCCACTGACCCTGGATGCGATGGATGGCCGCGCCGCCACCTTGCTGCGCATGGGCAGGCTGGCGCAGGCGCGGCAATTGCTGGGCACGGTGGTGGCGGCGCGCGAGCGCCTGTTTGGCGCCGAGCATGGCGATACCTTGCGCAGCAAGCTGGCCCTGGCGCAGGCGCTGGGGCGCGAAGGCGATCTGGAGGGTGCGCGGCGCCTGCTCGCCGCCGTGCTCGGGGTGCAGGAGCGGCGCCTGGGCGGCGACCATGCCGCCACGCTGTCCACGCGCGACTTGCTGGCCGATATCGTGGCCGGGCAGGGCGACTGGGCCGGCGCGCGCCAGCTGCACGAAGACCAGGTGGCCGCGCGCGAGCGCACGCGCGGGCTCGATCATCCGGAAACCTTGATGAGCCAGCGCAAGCTGGCCGAGGCGCTGCTGCGGCGCGGTGAACTCGATGCGGCGCGCAGCGTGCAGGAGCAGGTACTGGAAGTGCATGCGCGCCTGCTGGGCGAAGACCACCTCGATACCTTGCACAGCAAGAAGCAACTGGCTGGCACCCTCCAGCAGCAGGGCGACAGCGAGGCGGCGCGCCTGCTGGAAGACGCCGTGCTCAGCGGCAGTGACCGGCTGTTGAAGGCGCCTGTCACGGGGCATGCGGACAGCGTGCTCGACGGTGCGCGGCATTTGCAGGAAACCATCCTGGCCGGCCGCGCCAACGAACAGGATGCGGCCGAGCCGGATACCCTGGCCAGCATGATCTCGATGTTGCAAGGCATGATCGAACGGGAACAGTATGCGCAGGCGGGCGAACTGGCCGAACATTTGAAGTCCTGCCTGCTGCGCCCGGGCGTGCCGGGCAAGCTGCGCAGGCGCGGCATGGCGCAGCTGAAAAGAATGTACAAGTTGCAAGGCGACCTGAATGCCTTGCTGGCCTTGCAGGAGGATGAGGTGCAGGCGCTGGAAGGGGCGCTGTCGGAAGCGCGCATTGAGCAGCGCTGAGCTTGCGCGCCATGTTTGCGCGGCGGCACAAAAAATGCTGCCTATCGGCGTGCGGCATGCGCAGTGTGGGCATTGCTTCAGGTAAAATCTCGTTATGAGAATCCTTATCAGTAACGACGACGGTTACCTGGCGCCAGGCCTGGCGGCCCTGGCCGACGCCCTCGCGCCCATTGCCGACATCGTGGTGGTGGCGCCCGACAGCAACCGTTCGGGCGCGTCCAATTCGCTGTCGCTGGACCGGCCCCTGTCCGTGCACAAGGCCGCCAACGGCTTTTATTTTGTCAACGGCACCCCCACCGACTGCGTGCACGTGGCGTTGACGGGCATGCTCATCGAGCGCCCCGACCTGGTGGTCTCGGGCATCAACAACGGCCCCAACATGGGTGACGACACCCTGTATTCGGGCACCGTGGCCGCCGCCACGGAAGGCTATCTGTTCGGCATTCCCGCCATCGCCTTTTCCCAGTCGCAGTTCGGCTGGGCCAATCTGGACGCGGCTGCCCGCGTGGCGCGGGAAATCGTCGAGCGCCAGTTCGACGCCCTGCAGAAACCGTATTTGCTGAACGTGAATATCCCCGCTATCCCTTACGAGCAATTGCAAGGCATGGCGGCCACGCGCCTGGGCAAGCGTCATTCGGCCGAGCCCGTGATCCGCGCGCTCGACCCGCGTGGCCGTGAAATCTTCTGGATCGGCCCCGCCGGCGCGGCCAAGGAAGGCGGTCCGGGCACGGACTTCCATGCCGTTGAACATGGACAAGTATCGATCACGCCGCTGCAGATCGACCTGACCCATACCACCCAACTCGATGCACTGGCGAAAGGCCTGGCATGACCGCTCACTATGACTGACAAGCCGCGTACCTTCCCCCTTTCCCTCGATTCGCTGGCCGGCAAGCCCGCCAGGCAGGGCGGGGGGCAGTCGCTGGCCCAGTCCAGGATCGCCACGCCGCAGACGGCCACGCAGAATGCGGCGCAAAACGCGGCGCGCGGCGTGGCGCAGCCGTATGGCGCGCACGCGGCCATCGCGCCATCGCGCGCGCAAGCCATCGCCAATGAGCGGGCGCAGCCGGCCGTGGTGTCGCCGCCGCGGCAAAACCCGCTCGTCTCGGAGGCCGTGCGCCGGGCCATGGTGGCGCGCGTGGCGAAGCAGGGCGTCAAGGACCAGGTGGTGCTCGACGCCCTGCAAGCCGTGCCGCGCCACCTGTTCATGGACGAGGCGCTGGCGTCGCAAGCCTACATCGACGCCTCCTTGCCCATCGGCCATCACCAGACCATCTCGCAGCCGTATATCGTCGCGCGCATGATCGAGGTGATGCGCCAGGGCGGCAGCTTGCAGCGCGTGCTGGAAATCGGTACGGGTTGCGGCTACCAGGCGGCGGTGCTGTCGCTGGTGGCGAAGGAGGTGTATTCGATCGAGCGCATCCGGCCCCTGCACGAGCTGGCGAAGGCCAATCTGCGCCCGCTGCGCGTGTCGAATCTGCGCTTGCAGTACGGAGATGGTATGCTTGGCCTGCCGCAGGCGGCGCCCTTCGACGGGATCATCCTTGCCGCAGCCGGCCTGGAAGTCCCGCAAGCCTTGCTGGAACAGCTGGCGCCCGGCGGGCGTCTGGTTGCGCCGGTGGGGGCTAAATTGCAACACTTACAACTCATTACCCGGGTGGGGAAAACGGAATGGACCAGCCAAACCCTGGAAGATTGCCATTTCGTGCCTTTGCGCCCGGGCACCATATGATCCCCGGATCAGCTAGCAAGCAGGACATATAATTACATGCGAATGATTAAGAAAAGTAACATACTTCTATGTAGCATCACCTTGGCCGCGCTGTTGAGCGGTTGCGGCACGACGGGCGTCCAGGCACCCGTCGTTGAGCGCCATCCATCGAGCAGCAGTGCCGCCGCCAGCGATCCGCGCGACCGCGACCCGGCCTATTACACGGTCAAGCGCGGCGACACCCTGTTGCGCATCGCCCTCGAGCACGGCCAGAATTACCGCGACCTGGTGGCCTGGAACGACTTGAGCAACCCGAACGACATCAAGGTCGACCAGGTGTTGCGCGTGCTGCCGCCGACTGGCGACACAGGCGGCGCGCAAACGTCGGCCGTCGTGATGCCGCCGTCGACGGAAATCAAGCCGGCCGCGCCTGCCGTGCCGAAGAAAACGGGCCCGCGCGGCGAGAAGCGCGCGTATTCCGACGCCACCCTGGCCGAGCTGCGCGCCGATGGCGGCAGCGGCGACGCCAAGCCGGCGCCCGCGCCGGCAGCAACTGTCGCCGCCGCACCGGCCGCCGCCGCTGCAGCCCCTGCCGCATCGGCGCCTGGCGACGACAGGATCAGCTGGATGTGGCCTTCCGAAGGCAAGGTCATCGGCACTTTTGACGAAGGCAAGAACAAGGGCGTCGATATCGCCGGCAAGGCCGGCCAGCAAGTGGTGGCCGCAGGCGCGGGAAAAGTCATGTATGCCGGGAGCGGAATCCGTGGTTATGGTAATCTTGTCATCGTGAAGCACAGTAATAGTTTATTGTCGGCATATGCGCATAACCGCAGCATCCTGGTGAAGGAAGGGCAGAACGTCAACAAAGGCCAGGCCATCGCTGAAATGGGCGATTCTGATGCCGACCGCGTGAAGCTGCACTTTGAAATTCGCCAGCAGGGCAAGCCTGTCGACCCTTCGAAATTCCTGCCTAACCGTTAGGTAAAGCAATGACACACGCGCCGCACGATCAGCTGGACGATGACCCGGAACTGCCGGAAGACGGGGCAGACGAAGTCGTGACGGACGATGCCGGCGAGCTCGACGGCATTGACGCCGTCGACGCGGGCGAGGGCGGCGAGGTAGCCAGCGTCAGCGTGGTGGTCGAAAGTGTCGATGAACTGAAAAAGGTGCTGGCGGCCGAGCTGTCGACCGATACCACGCAGCACTATCTGAACCAGATCGGCACGCGGCCCCTGCTGACGGCGGCGCAAGAAGTGCATTACGCCACCCTGGCCAAGCAGGGCAATTTCGAAGCCCGGCAAACCATGATCGAGCACAACCTGCGCCTGGTCGTGTCGATCGCCAAGCATTACATCAACCGCGGCGTGGTCCTGCTCGACATGATCGAGGAGGGCAACATCGGCCTGATGCGCGCCATCGACAAGTTCGAGCCCGAGCGCGGTTTCCGTTTCTCTACCTACGCCACCTGGTGGATACGCCAGAGCATCGAGCGCGCCATCATGAACCAGGCGCGCACGGTGCGCCTGCCCGTGCACATGGTGCGCGAACTGAATCAAATCTTGCGCGGCAAATACCACCTGGAAGCCCAGCACCACGACGGCAAGGATGCCACCGCGGAAGACATCGCCCACCTCGTGGGCCGTCCCGTGGAAGAGGTGCAGGATATCCTGGCCCTGTCCGAGCATGCCACGTCGCTCGACGCGCCGCTCGACAACGATCCGCAGTCGTCCTTGATGGACATGTTGCCCGGCGCCAGCGAAGACAGCCCCGACGCGCGCGCGGAACACCATGAAATGACGGTGCTGGTGCGCGACTGGCTGACCAAGCTGCCCGACAAGCAGCGCGTCGTCATCATGCGCCGTTTCGGCCTCGACAACGACGATCCGGCCACCCTGGAAACCCTGGCCGAGGAAATGGGCGTGACGCGCGAGCGCGTGCGCCAGATCCAGCAGGAAGCGTTGATTAAGTTGAAGCGCGCCATGGCGGCACGTGGCGTGGTGCGCGACTCTCTGCTGTAGCGTGCCCGATAAAACGCACATGGCGGCGTTGCAATGCCTCGCCGTACTGGCGTACTGTCTTCGGCACTGCGCCTTGCCCTGTACATTTTCTCAGGCACGCTAAATCGGCGCAACTGTGCTGCGGACTTAAGCTAGTCGGCATCTGCTATCATACGCCCCGCTCGCGGCGCCTGACCTTTCCCCCATTGTTTGCAAGTTCCAGCGCGGCCCTGCGTCCTGGCCCACTCTTACCTATTGATCGCTATGCAAGAAAATATCATCGAAATCAAATCGCTCGACATGGACGCCCGTGGCGTTGGCCATATTGAGAACGAAGACGGCTCGCCGGGCAAGGTCGTGTTTGTCGAAGGCGCGCTGCCGGGCGAGCGCGTCAGCTTTGTGACGTTCAAGAAGAAGAAAAACTGGGAAATGGCCCGCATGACGGCGCTGCACCGCGAATCGTCCATGCGCGTCACGCCCAAGTGCAAGCATTTCGACAATTGCGGCGGCTGCTCGATGCAGCACCTGGAACCGTCGGCGCAGGTGGCGATCAAGCAGCGCGTGCTGGAAGACAACCTGTGGCATATCGGCAAGGTACGTCCGCAAAGCATCATGCGCCCCATGTATGGTCCGACCTGGGGCTACCGCTACCGCGCGCGCCTGTCCGTGCGCCACGTCAAGAAGAAAGATGCCGTGCTGGTGGGCTTCCATGAAAAGAAATCGGCGTTTGTTGCCGACATGGATAGCTGCGAAATCTTGCCGCCGCACATCTCGGCCATGCTGCTGCCGCTGCGCGGCTTGATTGCGTCGCTGTCGATCTTCGACCAGATGCCGCAGATCGAGCTGGCTGTCGGCGAAGACGTGACCGCCATGGTCTTGCGCATCATGGCGCCGTTGACGGCGGACGATGAAACGAAATTGAAGGCTTTTGCCGACGAGTACGGCGTGCAATGGTGGCTGCAGGTGAAAGGCCCGGAAACGGCCGTGCCGTTCTATCCGCTGGACAAGCAATTGCACTACCTGCTGCCGGAATTCGGCGTCAAGATGCCGTTCAAGCCCGTCGATTTCACGCAAGTGAACCACCACATCAACCGCGTGCTGGTGTCGAAAGCCCTGCGCCTCCTGGAAGTGCAGCCGACCGACCGCGTGGCCGACCTGTTCTGCGGCCTGGGCAATTTTACTTTGCCGCTGGCCACGCAGGGCAGCGAAGTGGTCGGTATTGAAGGCAGCACCACCCTGACGGAGCGGGCGCTGGAAAACGCGCTGGCCAATGGCCTGGCGGAAAAAACCTCGTTCTCGACGCGTAACTTGTTCGAAGTGACGACGGACGACCTGATCGCGCTGGGCCGTTTTGATCGCATCCTCGTCGACCCGCCGCGCGACGGCGCCATGGCCCTGTGCCAGGCACTGGTCGGCCTGTCGCAAGTGCGTCCGGACCTGCTGCCCAAGCGCATCGTGTACGTGTCGTGCAGCCCGTCGACCCTGGCGCGCGACGCCGGCATCCTGGCGCTGGAAGCGGGTTATGTATTGAGCAAGGCGGGCGTGGTGAATATGTTCCCGCACACGTCCCACGTGGAATCCATGGCAGTGTTTGATTTGCCTCAATAATTCTGCCTGGCTCGGCGGGTGGCTTTGCAGGCACCCGCCGCTGCCGTATTCAACGGCGTAGCAAGCAACAGCAATACCACTTACAGCGTATTAAAAAACTGGTCTGTCTTTTCCCGATCCAGCGTCTTTTTTCATCCTCCCTCTGCCGTTTTTTGATTGTCCAGTAGGACAACACGCCGTTCGCATAAGCCGCTGCGCTTTTTGTGCGAAGTGGTATTGCCCACTTCGAGGCCACTTCAAAACCACTTGACCGCCTATTTTTTCAGCAGCATGCTGTTCTTGCAACTGCAGAAAAACAAAATCACAGGGTAGCTTTTTATCGAAGCAGAGTGGTATTTCCGCAAACCTGAACAGGAGACAGCGTGGAAAATTTAATACTCAAAAAAACGATCAGGAACATGATGATATGTCTGGCCAGCGGTGGCGTGCTGGCGGCTTGCGGCGGTGGCGGCGACGCCAGCGCGCCGGCTGGCTCGCAATTGCTGGCGGCCAGCACGGTAGTCGCCTGCGTGCCGTGGCAAGAGGGCGGCACGTACAACGCGGGCACGGTGGTCACTTACCTGGGCGCCAACTACACGGCCCTGGTGACGCAGACCGACCACGTGGGCTCGGGCTGGAACCCCGTTTCCACGCCTAGCCTGTGGAGCGCCGGCGGCACGTGCGATGGCGGAACTACGCCAACTCCTACGCCGACACCGACTCCCACACCAACCCCGACGCCCACCCCGACGCCGAATCCAACCCCGACACCCACTCCAACGCCTACCCCGACGCCAACTGGCGGCACCTGCGCACTGGCATGGGTGGCCGGCACGGCTTACAGCGCGGGCGCCACCGTCAGCTATGCGGGCACGAATTACCGCGCCAACTACTGGACGCAGGGCGACAACCCGTCGACCAGCAGCGGCGCTGCCGGCACGGGCAAACCATGGACCAGCCTGGAGATCTGCAGCACCACGCCGACCCCGACACCTACCCCGACGCCAACCCCGACACCGACACCGACACCGACTCCAACGCCGACTCCAACGCCAACCCCGACCCCGACACCTACCCCGACACCGACACCGACACCGACGCCAACGCCAACGCCAACGCCAACGCCAACCGGCCGCGAAGTCGGTTCCTATTTCGCCCAATGGGGCGTGTATGGCCGCGATTACGAAGTGGCGAACGTGCATACCAGCGGCGTGGCCGACAAGCTGACCTTCATCAACTACGCTTTCGGCAATATCTATCCGAAAAACGGCGGCTACGAATGCGGCATGATCACCAAGACGGAGCCGGGCGCGACGAATCCGAATTCGCCGGACGCGGGCACGGGCGGCGATGCCGAGGCCGACTACATCCGCACGCCGAAGCGCACCGTCGATGGTCAGGCCATTCCGTGGGACGCTCCATTGTCGGGCAACTTCCTGCAGCTGAAAAAGCTGAAGGCGGCGCACCCGAACCTCAAGTTGTTCATTTCCCTGGGCGGCTGGAGCTGGTCGAAGAACTTCTCCGTCGGTTCGGCCACCGATGCGCTGCGCAAGCAGATGGTGCGCTCGTGTATCGATATCTACATCAAGGGCAACCTGCCGGTGCAGGGCGGTCGCGGCGGCGCGGGTGCGGCGGCCAACATCTTTGACGGCATCGACATCGACTGGGAATACCCGGTCGGCGGCGGCCAGCCGTACAACACGGTCAGCCCCAACGACAAGCGCAACTTCACCTTGCTGATGGCGGAATTCCGCAGCCAGCTCGATGCGCTCGGCGCCGCCAACGGCAAGCGCTACCTGTTGACGGCCGCTGTCGGTGCCGGCAAGGACAAGATCGACAACACGGAACCGGCCCTGTACTCGCAGTACATGGACTGGATCAACCTGATGACGTACGACTTCCACGGCGGCTGGGAAAACAGCACCAACTTCAACGCCCAGCTGTTTGCCGACCCTGCCGATCCGTCAACGGGCATGGCGCGCGAATACGTGGGCGACAAGGCGGTGCAGTACATGATTGCCGCCGGCGTGCCGCGCGACAAGCTGCTGCTGGGCATACCGTTCTATGGCCGCGGCTGGACGGGCGTGGCGCCGGGACCGAACGGCGATGGCTTGTACCAGGCGGCCACGGGCACGGCGCCGGGTACGTACGAGTCGGGTATCGAGGACTATAAAATCCTCGTCGCCAAAGCCGGCACGCGCTACTACCATCCCGTGACCAAGCAGCTGTACCTGTACACGGGGGCGGGCGGCCAGTGGTGGAGCTATGATGATCCGACCGTCATCGGCACCAAGGTGAAATACGTGAAGGACCAGGGCTTGCGCGGCGCGTTCTCGTGGGAACTCGATGGCGACGCGAACGGTGTGCTGGCGACTGAGGTGTGGAAGGTACGCTAACCGTGTGCTAGCGTAGCAGGATGCGGCCGGGCGGCATTGCTGCCCGGCCGCTTGTTCATACAAAAAAAGAGGAGACGGGCGATGGCGGCGGTATCGGCATTCGGAGTCAAGCAGCAGGAACAGGAACAGGAGCTGAGCCGCGAGTGGCGCAGCTGGATCGCGGAAAACCTCATGCTGGGCAGCCACCCGTCGGCGCTGATGCCGGTGCTGCAAAAGGCCGGCATCACGGAAGCCCTGGCGCGCCGCGAAGTGGAGCTGGCGCTGCAGAGTCCCTACCTGGCCGGCGCCGTGCGCCTGTCGAACCGCCTGGCCAAGCGCGACTGGGTGATCGACATCCAGCGCAAGCTGAATCAGCTGCGCCCGCCCGAGATTCCGCGCCGCGACAAGCTCTCCGCGCAGGAATTCCTGGACGAATTCTATTCGACCAACCAGCCCGTCATCATCACGGGCATGATGGATGACTGGCCCGCCATGGCCAAGTGGACCCCGGCCTACTTCCGCGAACATTTCGGGCAGCGCGAAGTGGAAGTGCAGTTCGGCCGCGAAGCGGACGCCCAGTACGAAATGAACAGCGTGGCGCACAAGCGCAAGATGGCGTTCGGCGAGTACGCGAGCCTGGTCGAGGGCAGCGGCGCGACCAACGATTTCTATATGACGGCGAACAACGATTCGCAGAACCGGCAAGCCTTGCGCGAGCTGTGGGACGATATCGGCCAGCTGCCCGAGTACCTGGAGCAGAGTGGCGGTCGCACGGGCTTCCTGTGGTTCGGCCCGGCCGGCACGGTGACGCCGTTCCACCACGACCTGACGAACAACTTCATGGCGCAAGTCAAAGGGCGCAAGCGGCTGCGCATCATGGCCGCCTGCGAAGTGGCGCGCGTGTACAACCAGCGCCACTGTTTTACACCCGTCGACGGACGCGCCATCGACCTGCAGCGCTATCCGCTGATGACCGACGTGCAGGTGCGCGAATGCGTGCTGGCACCCGGCGAGATCCTGTTTTTGCCCGTCGGCTGCTGGCATTTCGTCGAAGCGCTCGACGTATCGATGACGGTGGCGTTTACCAACTTCAAATGGGATAACGATTTTTACAGCAAGTATCCGCCGAATCACGACTTTTGATTGGCATGCGGATTGCCGCGAACGCGCAGGGAACAGCCGCCGAACAGGCGGCTTTTTTCATTGTACGGTGTGCTTCTTGTATAAGATATTTCCACAAAATAATTGATTGAAATCATTTTGCAGCAATTATTTTGATATGAATCGCCATGATGTTTCATTATCCAGCTGGTGATGGCGGGCGGATAATTTGATGGCTGGCGCAGCGCCGGGCCTCTGAGTGGGCTTGCCGGTGCGCACCGGCACCGACAACCATCTGGAGGCGGCAGGGCATGAACACGCAGCAAATGACACAGTTACAGCAAGCACCGGCAAGTAGTACGGAACTCCAGCTCGACACGCGGCTGACCCGCGAAGCGGCCGAGCTGCTGGCCAGGGCCGATATCCACTTGAATGGCCGCGCGGCCTGGGACATGCAGCTGCGCAAACCGGGCGTGCCCGAGCGGGCTTTCGCCAGCGGCAACCTGGGCCTGGGCGAAGCGTACATGGATGGCGACTGGGATGCGCAGCAGCTCGACGAATTCTTTTGCCATCTGTTGCGCGCCAGGGTGGCCGACGATGTGCGCCCCATGCGCCTGGCCTTCCACGCGCTGTACGCGCGCCTGTTCAACCTGCAGACGGAGCGACGCGCGTGGATGGTGGGCAAGGAGCACTATGACCTGGGCAACGCCTTCTATGCGGCCATGCTCGATCCGCGCATGACCTATACCTGCGGCTACTGGAAGGACGCCGGCAACCTGGCCGAGGCGCAGGAAGCCAAGCTCGATTTGATCTGCCGCAAGCTGCGCCTGGAACCGGGCATGCGCGTGCTCGACATCGGCTGCGGCTGGGGCAGTTTCATGCGTTATGCGGCGGAAAAATACCAGGTGCAGTGCGTGGGCGTGACGATTTCGCAAGAGCAGGTCGCCTACGCGCGCGGCATGCCGGGCGGCGAGCACCTGGACTTCCGCCTGCAGGATTACCGTGACACCGATGAAAAATTCGACCGCATCGTCAGCATCGGCATGTTCGAGCACGTGGGGCACAAGAATCACCGCACCTTCATGGAAGTGGTGCACCGCTGCCTGGAAGACGACGGCCTGTTCCTGCTGCACACGATCGGCAAGAACAAGCGCGATTCCGCATGCGATCCGTGGATCGACAAATATATCTTCCCGAATGGCGACTTGCCGTCCATCGGCCAGATCGGCGACGCCATTGATGATTTATTTATCGCCGAGGACTTGCACAACTTCGGCGCCGACTACGACAAGACCCTGATGGCCTGGCATGCGAACTTTGAGCAGGCCTGGCCGCAGTTTGCGGCCCAGCTGGGTGAGCGCTTCCACCGCATGTGGTCATACTACCTGCTGTCCTGCGCGGGCGCCTTCCGCGCGCGCGACCTGCAGCTGTGGCAATGGGTCTTGTCGAAGCAGGGCGTGCTCGGTGGCTATGATCGCGTCAGCTGATATCATGGCTTGATGGACATCAATCAAGCGCGTACCTTCCTCGAAGTGGCTTCCTGCGGCAGCTTCATCATGGCGGCCGAGCGCATGCACGTGACGCAGACGGCCGTCAGCGCCCGCATCCGCACCCTGGAGCAGCAGCTGGGGCGCCAGCTGTTCGTGCGCAACAAGGCGGGCGCGCGCCTGACCTCGGCCGGCGAGCGCTTCATGCGCCATGCGGCCACCATGGTGCAGGTGTGGGAGCGGGCGCGCCACCAGGTGGCCCTGCCGCCGGGGCGCGACGACGCCGTCAGCATAGGCTGCGAACTGAGCCTGTGGCAGCCGCTGCTCGGCGACTGGCTGATACGCATGAGCCGCGATTGTCCCGAAATCGCCTTGCGCGCCGAGGTCGACAGTCCCGCGCGCCTGCTCGACGCCGTGCACGACGGCTCGCTGGACCTCGCCGTGCTGTACAACCCGCCGCAGCGCCCGGGTCTGGCCAGCGAATTGCTGGCCGAGGAAAAGCTGGTGATGGTGACCACGCGCGCCGACGGGCAGATGCAGGCCGATACCTATGTGTACGTCGACTGGGGACCCAGCTTCGCGGCCAACCACCAGGCGGCGTATCCTGAACTGAGCAGCCCGCCCGTGTCGATCTCGCTGGGCCCGCTGGCCCTCGTGTACCTGCTGGAAGTGGGCGGCGCCAGCTACTTTCGTATCGGCAGCGCGCAGCCGTATCTCGATGGGGGCTTGCTGTACCGCGTGCGCGACGCGCCCGAATTCTCGCATTCCGCCTACGCCGTGTATGCGGCCCAGCGCGACAACCCGACCCTGGACCGCGCCCGCGCCTGCCTGCTGGAGGTGGCGGAGAAGATCAAGTAATTTGAACGGACGTAAAAAAGCCGACCCGCGGGTCGGCTTTTGTTTTCATGCTCTGGCGCATAAGCGCAGCGCATAAAACGTTCAGGGCAAAGCACTGCAACGCCGCCCTGGGCGTTTTTGCGTTAGCGCTTAGTCGCGGCTGCCGCCAGCGAAGCCCAGAAGGGAGAGCAGGCTGGTGAAGATGTTGTACACGTCCAGGTAGATGCGCAGGGTGGCCGAGATATAGTTGGTCTCGCCGCCGTTGATGATTTGCTGCACGTCATACAGGATGTAGGCCGAGAAGATGGCGATGGCGACCATGGAGATCACGATCGACAGTGCCGACAGGCCCAGGAAGATGTTCGCCACCGATGCGAGGATCAGCACGATCACGCCGGCAAACAGCCATTTGCCCATGGCCGAGAAATCGCGCTTCGACACAGTGGCGATCGTCGCCATCACGGCCAGGATGGTGGCCGTGCCGCCGAATGCCGTCATGATCAGCATGCCGCCGTTCGAGTAGCCGAGCGTGCGCGTCAGGATAGGCGTGAGCATCAGGCCCATGAAGAAGGTAAAGCCCAGCAGGACGGCGACGCCGAGGCCCGAGTTCTTGGTTTTCTCGATTGCGTACATGAAGCCGAATGCGACGGCCATGAAGATGATGAAGCCCATGCCGCCAGTCAGCATCGGCAAATGCATCTGCACGCCGATGAAGGCGCCCAGCACGGTCGGTATCATGGACAGTGCCAGCAGCCAGTAAGTGTTGCGCAAGACCTGGTGGCGGACTTGCTGCATGCCCCCCGACAGGTCAAAGGTGCGTTGCATGTTCTGATTCATAGTGCCTCCGTGTTGTCAATTCAAATTACTGCTTTACCCAAGGATAGCATGGGGGCCGGAATTTGCCAAAAAAGCAGCTTAAGATTTCATTAAACAGGGACAGGGCGGCAAGATGCCCCTGCCCGTCTGGGTGATATGGGGTGGAGTATGGTAAAATCAAAGGTTGATTGAGTTATCAATTTACCGTTTTAAACCTTACTTTTATTGGAGTTTTCACACATGGCAATCGAACGCACCCTGTCGATCATCAAACCAGACGCAGTTGCAAAAAACGTAATCGGTCAAATCTACACCCGTTTTGAAAACGCTGGCCTGAAAATCGTTGCAGCACGCATGACCCAACTGTCGCGCGAACAAGCTGAAGGCTTCTACGCAGCGCACAAAGAGCGCGGCTTCTTCAAGGATCTGGTCGACTTCATGGTTTCCGGTCCAGTCATGATCCAGGCCCTGGAAGGCGAAAACGCCGTTCTGGCCCACCGTGACCTGATGGGCGCGACCGATCCGAAGAAAGCAGAAAAAGGCACGATCCGCGCCGATTTCGCCGATTCGATCGACGCTAACGCCGTACACGGTTCCGACGCTGTCGAAGCTGCTAAAGTGGAAATCGCTTACTTCTTCCCAGAACTGAAGGCTTAATTGCCTTAGATAACGTTATTTCCTGGCGTTATCTGTGAAATAACTTATCACCCCCTGTTCCCGCTGCGCTGTGGTGCTTTGCCCCTGATGCGCGCGGGGACGGATTTTTAGAATAGACAAGATCATGAATACGACGACCCTCACCAACTTGCTGGACCTCGATCCCGCGCAACTCATCGCTTACTGCGCCGAGTTGGGAGAGAAACCGTTTCGTGCGAAACAATTGCAACGTTGGATACACCAGTTCGGCGCTTCCGACTTCGACGCCATGACGGACCTGGCCAAGTCGCTGCGCGACAAGCTGGCTACGCGCGCCGAAGTGCGCGCCCCTGCCATCATCAGCGACCACACGTCGACGGATGGCACGCGCAAGTGGCTGGTCGACGTGGGCAATGGCAATGCCGTGGAAACCGTGTTCATCCCGGAAGAAAACCGCGGCACCCTGTGCATCTCGACCCAGGCCGGCTGCGCCGTGAACTGCCGTTTCTGCTCGACGGGCAAGCAAGGCTTTAACCGCAACCTGAGCGTCGGCGAAATCATCGGCCAGCTGTGGATGGCGGAGTTCGAATTGCGCCGCACCAAGGGCATCGAACCGGGCCCGAAAGGCGAGCGCCAGATCACCAACGTGGTGATGATGGGCATGGGCGAGCCCCTGCTGAACTTTGAGCCGACCGTCACGGCCCTGAAATTGATGCTCGACGATAACGCCTACGGCCTGTCGCGCCGCCGCGTGACCCTGTCGACGTCGGGCGTGGTGCCGATGATGGACAAGCTGTCGCAGGAAGTGCCGGTGGCCCTGGCCGTCTCGCTGCACGCCTCGAACGACGCCTTGCGCGACGGGCTGATTCCCCTGAACAAGAAATACCCGCTGAAGGAATTGATGGCGGCCTGCAAGCGCTATCTGGAATTCGCCCCGCGCGATTTCATCACCTTCGAATACTGCATGCTGGACGGCGTCAATGACAGCGACGAGCACGCGCGCGAACTGCTGGCGCTGGTGCAAGACCGCGAGTTCGGCGTGAACTGCAAGTTCAACCTGATTCCGTTCAACCCGTTCCCCGAGTCGGGCCTGTTCCGCTCGAAAAACCCGCGCATCAAGGCGTTTGCCCAGGTGCTGATGGATGGCGGCATCATCACCACCGTGCGCAAGACGCGCGGCGATGATATCGATGCGGCCTGCGGCCAGCTGGCCGGCGAAGTCAAGGACCGCACCCGGGTGCAGGAACGCATGGAAAAGATGACTGAGTATCAACAGAAATTTGGCGCCAATTTCGGCAAGATCGTGGAGATCCGCTCCTGATGAGGGAAGGCATGGCTTACCAACGCTCGCTTGCTATGGCCGCTGTTTGCCTGGCTGTGCTGCTGGTCGGCTGTGCTTCCACCGCAGACAAGGAGCAAGCTGCATCTGTCGAGCAGCGCGCCGCCTTGCGCTTGCAGCTGGCCAGCGCCTATTATATGCAGGATCAGTTTGTGGTGGCGTTGGCCGAAGCAGAGCAGGCGGTGCAGCTGGTGCCGGACAATGTCCAGGCGCGCGGCATGCGGGCCCTGATTCTTGCTGCCCTGCGCCAACCTGGGGCTGCTGAAAAAGATTTTCTTTACGCATTGCGCCTCGCGCCCCACAATCCCGAGTTGAGCAATAATTATGGCCAGTTTCTGTGCCAGACCGGGCGCGCGGCGCAGTCGCTGGCGTATTTTGATGCCGCATTGCAAGATGCCGCCTATGGCACGCCTGAACTGGCGCTGCATAATGCGGCGGCGTGCAGCCTGGTCATGAAAGATTACCCGCGCGCCGCTGACTACTGGCTCAAGGCGGAGCGCATCGCACCTGGCGCGGCAATCACGTATGCCGGCCTGGTGCGCGTGTATTACCAACAGCAAGACTACCGGCAAGCGGCTCATTACCTTGAGCGGCTCGGTAAAGTAGCGACAATGGAGAGCCAGACGGCCGATGTGCTGTGGCTCGGGATCAAGGTGCAGCATAAGCTCGGGGATGCGGGTGCGGAAGCTGGCCTGGGGGCGCATTTGCGCAACCACCATTCCGGCTCCCCCGAATATGCTGCTTATCAAAATGGGGCGTTTGATGAGTGAGACAGGGATACCAATGAATTCAGAGTGGGCAGAAACGCCTCAGCAGCAGCCCCAGGGCAATCTTGCGTTGGCAGGCGCACAGTTGAAGGCGCAGCGCGAAGCGCTGGGCTGGCCCGTGGAGCAGGTGGCCGACCAGCTCAAGCTGGCGCCGCGCCAGGTGATCGCGCTGGAAGAGGGCGACATGGCGGCCTTGCCTAACGTGGCCGTGGTGCGCGGTTTCGTGCGCGCCTACGCCAAGGTGGTGCGTCTCGACGCGGCGCCGCTGGTGGCCATGATCGAAGTCCATCCGGCGCCGGCGAAAGACCCGGCCGCGCCCGCGCGGCGCGAGATTTCCGCCACGTTCTCGGAATCGCGTTTCCCGTCGATGACGCAGCGTTCGTCGAACCAGACGCCAATCTGGATCGCCGGCGCCGTGGCCGTCGTCGTGGCGGCCGCCTTTGGCGCCTATAAACTCGGCTACGTGCCGGCCAGCCTGCTGTCCGCGCAGGCCGGGAAGGAAACCGCGCATGCGGAAGTGGGCCCGGTGGAAACGACCCTGATCAAGCCGGGCCAGGACTTGACGCCCGTGCAGACGCCGTCCGTGCCCCTGATTTCCGTGCCGCCGCCGCCAGGCAACGATACGCAGACGGGCGCACCTGCCGCTGCCGCCGCTTCGGCGCCGGCCGCCGCCGTGCCGCCAGCCGCCGTGCCAGCTCCGGCGACAGCGGCGACGGCTGCCGTCACGCCGCCCGCCGCTGCCGCTGCCCCTGCCGTGGGCGCGAATGCGCTGGTGCTGAAGGTGGAGCAGGATTCCTGGGTCGAGATCCGCCGTCCCGGCGCTTCTCCGCTGATTTCGCGCATGGTCAAGGCGGGCAGCACGGAAACGTTCGATATCACGGGTCCGGCCACTCTGGTGGTGGGCAAGCCGGGTGTTGTGCAGGCAACCTTGCGCGGCGCCAAGCTGGAGCTGCCGACCGTGGCCGGCGGCACGATCTCGCGTGTCAGCATCAAATAATTGCAGTAATCGTTCAAGCAAACTCAGAAGATAATATTTATGGCTACCTCGAAAACAGCGATCGGCTCCGGTCCTTCCGGCCGCCGCGACAGCCGCAAGGTGCTGATCGCGCACGGCCAGCGCCAGATCTGGGTGGGCGGCGACGCCCCCGTGGTGGTGCAGTCGATGACGAATACGGATACGGCCGACGCCATCGGCACGGCGATCCAGATCAAGGAACTGGCGCGTGCCGGTTCGGAACTGGTGCGCCTGACGGTGGACCGTCCCGAAGCGGCTGCGGCCGTGCCCTACATCCGCGAGCAGCTCGACAAGATGGACATCGACGTGCCGCTGGTGGGCGATTTCCACTATAACGGCCATACCCTGCTTAACGACTACCCCGATTGCGCGCGCGCGCTGTCGAAGTACCGCATCAATCCGGGCAATGTGGGCAAGGGCGCCAAGCGCGACACGCAATTCGCGCAAATGATTGAAGCGGCGTGCAAGTATGACAAGCCGGTGCGCATCGGCGTGAACTGGGGCAGCCTGGATCAAGCCTTGCTGGCGCGCATCATGGATGAAAACGCGGGCCGCGCCGAACCGTGGCCGGCGCAAGCCGTGATGTATGAAGCGCTGGTGACGTCGGCGATTGAAAACGCCGTGCGCGCCGAAGAACTGGGCCTGGGCCGCGACAAGATCATTCTGTCGTGCAAAGTCTCGGGCGTGCAGGATTTGATCGCCGTGTACCGCGAACTGGCGCAGCGCTGCGACTATCCGCTGCACCTGGGCCTGACGGAAGCGGGCATGGGCAGCAAGGGCATCGTCGCCTCGACAGCGGCGCTGGCCGTGCTGCTGCAAGAGGGCATCGGCGACACCATCCGCATTTCGCTCACGCCGGAACCGGGCGGCGACCGCACGCGCGAAGTGATCGTCGGCCAGGAAATTTTGCAAACCATGGGCTTGCGCAAGTTCGCGCCCATGGTGATCGCCTGTCCCGGCTGCGGGCGCACGACGTCGACCACCTTCCAGGAGCTGGCCGACAACATCCAGACGTATCTGCGCGAGCAGATGCCGGAGTGGAAGAAATCGTATCCGGGCGTGGAAGCGATGAACGTGGCCGTCATGGGCTGCATCGTCAACGGTCCCGGCGAATCGAAGCATGCGAACATCGGCATCAGCCTGCCCGGCACGGGCGAGTCGCCAGCCGCCCCCGTGTTTGTCGACGGCGAAAAAGTCGTCACCCTGCGCGGCGAACGCATCGTCGAGGAATTCCAGGACATCGTCCTCAATTATGTTAAAAGCCATTACGGCGCAGCAGCGTAGGTCGGATTAGCGCTACGCGCGTAATCCGACAATCAAGTTAAAGCAAAGAAGAACACTATGTCCGAAAATAAAAAGCTCGATAAAATCACCGCCGTCAAAGGCATGAACGATATCCTGCCCGCCGACGCCCCGCTGTGGGAATTGTTTGAAAACACGGCTCAGTCCGTTCTGCAAAGCTACGGTTTCCAGCAGATCCGCACGCCGATCGTGGAAGAGACGAAATTGTTCGCGCGCGCCATCGGCGCCGTGACCGATATCGTGGAAAAGGAAATGTATTCGTTCACCGATTCGATGAACGGCGACAACCTGACCCTGCGCCCGGAAGGCACGGCCGGCGTGGTGCGCGCCGTCGTCGAGCACAACCTCGTCTACGAAGGTCCGAAACGCCTGTGGTACAAGGGCCAGATGTTCCGTCACGAGCGTCCGCAGAAAGGCCGCTACCGCCAGTTCCACCAGTTCGGCGTGGAAGCCATCGGTTTCACGGGTCCGGATATCGACGCCGAGATCATCATGCTGTCGCGCCGCCTGTGGGACGACCTGGGCCTGGAAGGCATCCGCCTGGAACTGAACTCGATCGGCGACGCGGCCGAGCGCCTGCGCCACCGCGCCGACCTGATCGCCTACCTGGAAAGCCACAGCGAGCTGCTCGACGAAGAAGCCAAGCGCCGCCTGCACAGCAATCCGCTGCGCATCCTCGACACCAAGAACCCTGCCATGCAGGACCTGGTCAATGGCGCGCCGAAGCTGCTCGATTACCTGGGCGAGGAATCGCTGGCCCATTTCCACGGCGTGCAGAAGATCTTGAACCACAACAATATCCCGTTCACCATCAACCCACGCCTGGTGCGCGGCCTCGATTACTACAATCGCACGGTGTTCGAGTGGGTCAGCGACAAGCTGGGCGCGCAAGGCACGGTCTGCGCCGGCGGCCGCTATGACGGCATGGTGGAAATGTTTGGCGGCAAATCGACGCCCGCCGTCGGTTTCGGCATGGGCGTCGAACGCCTGGTGCTGCTGATGAAGGATGCGGCCGAGCCGGAAGCGCCGGCCCAGTGCGACGTCTACCTGGTGCACCAGGGCGAGCAGGCAGGCTTGCAAGCGTTCGTGCTGGCCGAGCGGATTCGCGATGCGGGCCTGGACGTTGTGCTACATTGCGCAGCGAGCAACGGCGGCGGCAGCTTCAAGACGCAAATGAAAAAGGCCGATGCCAGCGGCGCGGCGTTTGCCGTGATCCTGGGCGATGATGAAATCGCCAACAATGTCGCGACGGTGAAAGCCATGCGCGAAGCCGATGCGGGCGCGCAGCAGAGCACGGTGCCGTTCGACGATGTCGTCGATTACGTGGTGGACCAGATCATCGGCGACCACGATTGCGGCCACGACCACGGTCCTGGCGGCCACGTGCATCACCACCATTAATTTGCAGCAAGACCGTACTACCCTCGATCAACTACTCATTCAAACTGACGACCCATGGCATACGATCACGAAGAACAAGAACAACTGGCAACCCTCAAGGCCTGGTGGCAGCGCAATGGCAATCTGACCTCCTGGGTCCTGATCGTGGCGCTGGCCGGCTACAGCGGCTGGGCTGGCTGGCAGTACTACCAGCGCACGCAGGCCGCGCAAGCGGGCCAGCTGTACGACGAACTGCAAAACGCCATCGCCGCCAAGGACACGGCCAAGGTGATGCGCGCGACCAGCGACATGCAGTCGCGTTTCAGCGGTACGGCATATGCACAGATGAGCGCCCTGGCCGCGGCCAAGGTGGCGTTCGACGCGAACGACCTGAAAACGGCCAAGACCCAGCTGCAATGGGTGGCCGAGCACGGTACGGAAGAGTACAAGGCCATCGCCAAGCTGCGTCTGGCCGGCGTCCTGCTGGACGAAAAAGCCTACGATGAAGCGCTGAAGGTGCTGGCGACGGCCACCGTGGCGCAATTTGCCGGTGCCGTGGCCGACCGCAAGGGCGACATCCTGGTGGCGCAAAACAAGCTGGCCGATGCCCGCACGGCCTACCTGGCCGCGATAGCCGCGACGGACAAGAACAATCCAGGCCGTCAACTGATCCAGGTCAAACTGGAAGCGATCGGCGGCACGGTACCGGAAGACAAGGCCAAGGCTGACAAGGCCGCCGCCTGACAGGAACACTGATGGTGGTGCGGCCGCGCAGCGTTGTGCGCCGCCTGCCTTGCCCTTACAAGTACAAGAAAAAGGTTGGATAACACTTATGCGTGTCACTGAAAAGCTGGTAGCTGCAAGTCTGTTGGCCCTGATGGCCGGTTGCTCGTCCTGGAACCCGTTCGCCTCGAAAGATCCGAAAGTCGAGCCGGCCAAGCTGGTCGAGTTAAAATCGAGCATTGCCGTGCGCGACGCCTGGAAGTATTCGATCGGCAAGGCCGGCGTGTACGCGTTGACGCCTGCGCTGGCCGGCAGCAGCCTGTACGTGGTCAGCGCCGATGGCGCGCTGGCGCGCCTGGATGCGGCCAGCGGCCGTGAAACGTGGCGCATCAAGGCCGGCAGCGACATCACCTCGGGTGCCGGCAGCGATGGTGCCGTCGTCGCCGTCGGCGCCGCCAAGGGCGCCGTGCTGGCGTTTGACGCCGATGGCAAGCAGCTGTGGAAGGCGCAGGCGTCCAGCGAAGTATTGACGGCGCCCGTCGTGGGGCAGGGCGTGGTCGTGGTGCGCAGCGTGGACAACCGCATCGTCGGCTTCGACGCCAAGACGGGCGAGCGCAAATGGACGGTGCAGCGCGCCACGCCGGCATTGACCTTGCGCAATGCGCCGGGCATGGTGCTGGGCGGCGCGAACATCTACGTGGCCCAGCCGGGCGGCAAGCTGCTGGCACTGACGGCGGCGACCGGTGTGGTACGCTGGGAGATCGTCGTCAGCGAACCGCGCGGTGCCACCGAACTGGAGCGCGTCTCCGACATCGCCGGCACGCCGGTGGTGTTCGAAGGCGAAGTGTGCGCCGTCACGTATCAGGGCAAGGCGGGCTGCTTCGACGCCGCCACGGGCGTGCCGCGCTGGACCAAGCCGATCTCGTCCGATGTGGGCGTGGCCGTCGACCAGCGTTTCGTGTTTGTTGCCGATGACCAGGGCGCCGTGGTGGCGTTCAGCCGCGAAGCCGGCCAGAGCGCCTGGAAGAATGAGGCGCTGGCGCGCCGCCGCCTGTCGACGCCGGCCTCCTACGGCCGCAGCGTCGCCGTCGGCGACTATCAAGGTTATATCCACTTCCTGTCACGGGAAGATGGCGCATTAATAGGTCGTGTCAGCACCGACGGTAGCCCGATTGTTTCGGCTCCCGTTGTTGCCGGTTCGAATTTGATTTTTCAAACCCAATCAGGGACAGTGACCGCTCTCGCGGTCGAGTAATACAATGAAGCCGGTAATTGCACTAGTAGGTCGACCCAATGTTGGGAAATCGACTTTATTCAATCGTCTGACCCGCTCGCGCGATGCGCTGGTGGCGGATTTGCCTGGGTTGACGCGCGATCGTCACTATGGCGAAGGCCGTGTCGGCGAACGTCCCTTCCTCGTCATCGATACGGGTGGTTTTGAACCCGTCGCCAAGGAAGGCATCATGCACCAGATGGCACTGCAGACCAAGCAGGCCGTGGCCGAGGCCGACGTGGTGGTGTTCATCGTGGACGGCCGTCAGGGCCTGACCCCGCATGACAAGACCATCGTCGACTTCCTGCGCAAGAGCGGTCGCCCGGTCTTGCTGGTGGTTAACAAAAGCGAAGGCATGCGCTACACGGCCGTCGTGTCCGAATTCTATGAATTGGGCATGGGCGATCCGTATGCGATCTCGTCGGCGCACGGTGACGGCGTCAACGACCTCGTCGAAGTGATGCTGGACCTGGCGTTCGCGCAGCGTCCGGATGAGCCTGAAGAGCTGGAAAAGACCGACCGCGGCATCAAGATCGCCCTCGTCGGCCGTCCGAACGTGGGCAAGTCGACCTTGATCAACACCCTGCTGGGCGAAGAGCGCGTGATCGCCTTCGACATGCCGGGCACGACGCGCGATTCGATCGAAATCCCGTTCGAACGCGATGGCCAGCAATACACCCTGATCGACACGGCCGGTATCCGCCGCCGCGGCAAGGTGTTTGAAGCGATCGAGAAATTCTCGGTGGTGAAAACGCTGCAGTCGATTTCCGAAGCCAACGTGGTCGTGCTGATGCTCGACGCGCAGCAGGATATTTCGGAGCAGGACGCGCATATCGCCGGCTTTATCCTGGAATCGGGCCGCGCACTGGTCGTGGCCGTGAATAAATGGGATGGCTTGCAATCGCACCAGCGCGATGAAATCAAGATCGATATCGACCGCAAGCTCGATTTCCTGTCGTTCGCGCAGATGCATTTCATTTCGGCGCTGAAGGGCACCAACATCGGTCCACTGATGAAGTCGCTCAACGCCGCGTATGCGGCCGCCATGTGCGACCTGTCGACGCCGAAGCTGACGCGCGCCCTGATCGAAGCCGTGGAGAAGCAGGAACCGCGCCGCAAGGGTTCGATCCGTCCGAAGCTGCGCTACGCCCACCAGGGCGGCATGAACCCGCCTGTGATCGTTATTCACGGCAATGCGCTCGACGCCGTTGGCGATCCCTACAAGCGTTATCTGGAAAAACATTTCCGCGATACGTTTGCCCTGGTCGGCACGCCGCTGCGCATCGAATTGCGTACGGGTAAAAACCCGTTTGCACGCACGCCAAGCAAGTAATGAGTTAACAGCTGGATTAAGTGCATATTAAGGCGCCGCGGAGATAATGCGGCGCCGACAGCCAATTAAATGGTTATTTGCACGGAAATAATAAAGTGTTAATGCGCCATGCGCGACAGCGATCGCGAAAACAGGTTACAGTAGCTATGACGCATCTTTCTTTCTTTGAAAGGTGTGAGAGCACTTGAAATCAAGCGAGTCGCCTCCAATTCTTACACAACAACATAAACAACGGAGCTGTTATGAGCAACAAAGGGCAACTGTTACAAGACCCATTCCTCAATGCATTACGCAAAGAGCATGTTCCTGTCTCGATCTACCTGGTCAATGGCATTAAATTGCAGGGCCATATCGAATCGTTCGATCAATATGTCGTATTGCTGCGCAATACGGTGACACAGATGGTGTACAAGCATGCCATCTCGACAGTGGTGCCGGCCCGTGCCGTCAATCTCAATATTGAATCTGAAGCGGAGTAAAGCGTTGAGCTTGACGGCCCAGCGCCTTTCACCCTCCATCGCCCCCGTCCGCGCCAGCGGCGCTGATGCGTTTGCATCGGCGTCGGCGTTCGCCGCAACTCATCAGATGCCATCATGCGCGCGGCACTAGTCGGGGTTGACTTCGGTCACAGCGACTTCGCCGCCAGCATGGAGGAACTCATGCTGTTGTCGCGTTCGGCTGGCGCGGACCCGATTTCCACCATCACGGCCAAGCGTTCCAGTCCCGATTCCGCGTATTTCGTCGGCAGCGGCAAGGCCGATGAAATTGGCGACGTCGTCGTCAACGATGGCCTGGAAATCGTCATCTTCAATCACGCCCTCTCGCCCGCCCAGCAGCGCAATCTGGAAAAGCGCCTGAATGTGCGCGTGCTCGACCGCACCAGCCTGATCCTCGACATCTTCGCGCAGCGCGCCAAGAGTCACGAGGGCAAGCTGCAAGTCGAGCTGGCCCAGCTGCAGCATCTGGCCACGCGCCTGATCCGCGGCTGGACTCACCTGGAACGGCAAAAGGGCGGTATCGGCTTGCGCGGTCCCGGCGAGACGCAGCTCGAGACCGACCGCCGGCTGATCGGCGACCGTGTCAAGGCCCTGCGCGCGCGCCTGGAAAAACTGCACAAGCAGCGCGAAACGCAGCGCCGCGCGCGCGGCCGCAATCACACATTCTCGGTGTCCCTCGTCGGTTATACCAATGCCGGCAAGTCGACCCTGTTCAATGCCGTGACCAAGGCCGGCGTGTATGTCGCTGACCAGTTGTTCGCCACCCTCGACACCACCTCGCGCCGGGTTTACCTGGGCCAGGAAGTGGGTAACGTGGTGATCTCCGACACGGTCGGCTTCGTGCGCGAATTGCCGCACCAGCTGGTGGCCGCCTTCCGCGCCACGCTCGAAGAAACCATCCATGCCGATCTGCTGCTGCATGTCGTCGACGCCGCGTCGCCGGTGCGCATGGAGCAGATCGAGCAGGTCAACCTGGTCTTGAAAGAGATCGGCGCCGATCATATTCCGCAAATCCTCGTGTGGAACAAGATCGATGCTGCCGGGCTGGAGCCTTCGGTGGAGCGCGATGAATATGCTACGATCAGTCGCGTGTTCGTCAGTGCGCAGAAGGGCAGCGGGCTCGACCTGCTGCGCGATGCGATCGTCGAGATGGCCAGGAAGGCGCCCCGTTCTGCCCACCTGTATCAGAACGACGAAGCACCGCAGGAAGATCAGTTTGACGGTCAGTACGACCAGCACGATGGCGCCGCCCCGGACCAGGACGAAGAGCCTGGCGAGGACGATAGGATTTCCACCCACTCCCAAGTCGGAACACGATAGTTATGCTTGTCTCCCTACTCAAAAAAACAGGCTTGAAGTTGTCCCTGAACGATCCCCGCTGGGGCAATCGCAAGGACGACGGCAAGAAAGCCCAAGAAGGCAAAAAGCCCGGCGAAGGTCCGCCGGACCTCGATCAGTTGTGGCGCGATTTCAATCAGCGCCTGAACGCCTTTTTCGGACAGAAAAACCGTCCCGACAACGGCGGCAATAACAACGGTGGCGGCGGTGGCCCGCGCCCCGACATGAAGGGCGCCGGCATCACCGCCGGCGTCGTTGGCGTGATTGCCGTCTTCATCTGGCTCGCCAGCGGCGCCTTCATCGTGCAAGAGGGCCAGAGCGGCGTGGTGCTGACGTTTGGCCAATACACGCGCACGGCGCCGGCCGGTCTCAACTGGCGCTGGCCGTACCCGTTCCAGACCGATGAAACCGTCAACGTGTCGCAGGTGCGCACGGTGGAAGTGGGGTATCGCACCTCGCTGCGCAACAAGCAGGCCAGCGAGTCGCTGATGCTGACGGATGATGAAAACATCATCGACATCCAGTTCGCGGTGCAGTACACCCTGAAAGATCCCGTGGAATGGCTGTTCAGCCTGCGCGACCAGGAAGACACCTTGCGCCAGGTCGCCGAGACGGCGATCCGCGAAGTGGTCGGCCGCAGCAAGATGGACTTCGTGCTGTATGAAGGCCGCGAAAAAGTGGCTTTTGATACGCAGAAATTGATGCAGCAGATTCTTGAAGATTACAAGGCTGGCGTGTTGATTAACAACGTGACGATGCAGGCCGTGCAGCCGCCGGAGCAGGTGCAAGCCGCCTTCGACGATGCCGTCAAGGCAGGCCAGGACCGTGAACGCCAGAAGAATGAAGGCCAGGCCTACGCCAATGACGTCATTCCGAAAGCCCGCGGCGCAGCATTCCGCCTGGTGCAGGAAGCAGAGGCCTACCGGGCCATGGTGACCGAGAACTCCGAAGGTAACGCGTCGCGCTTCAAGCAGGTGCTGGTCGAGTACCAGAAGGCGCCGGCTGTCACGCGCGACCGCATGTATCTGGAAACGATGCAGCAAGTGTTCAGCAGTGCCAGCAAGGTCATGGTTGACGCCAAGACGGGCAGCAATCTGCTGTATCTGCCGCTCGACAAGTTGATCGCCCAGACGGCTGCCACCGATGCTGCCGCTGCTGCCGCCCGTGCTGCCGCGACACCCGCAGCCAACACCGTTTTGCCACAGGAAGCCATGCCGACAGTAGAAGTCAATCAGCGCCGTGACAGCCGCTCTTCGCGTGAACGGGAGAGCCGCTAATGAACCGTATCGTTGCCGCCCTGATCGCGGGCTTTATCGCGATCATGCTTTTGTCCTCGACCGTGTTCGTCGTCGATCAGCGTAAATACGCCATCGTCTTCGCCCTCGGTGAAGTCAAGGACGAGATCAGCAAGCCAGGCTTGTACTTCAAGCTGCCGCCGCCGTTCCAGAACGTCATCTACCTGGACAAGCGTATCCTGACGCTCGATACGCCGGAACCGGAACGCTTCATCACGGCCGAGAAGAAGAATATCCTCGTCGACGCGTATGTGAAGTGGCGCATCGTCAATCCAAAGACCTATTTCCGCAGCTTCGGCGGCGATGAAAGCCGTGCGCGCAACCGCATGTCGCAAATCGTCAAGGCGGCGCTGAACGATGAAATCACCAAGCGCACGGTGCGCGAAGTGATCTCGGGCGAGCGTGGCAAGGTGATGCAGGCGATCAAGGCCAAGGTGGCGGCCGAGGCCGAGGCCATCGGCGTAGGCATCGTCGACGTGCGCCTGAAGCGCGTCGATTACGTCGAGCAGATCAACAACTCCGTGTACGAGCGCATGAAGTCCGAGCGCGTGCGCGTGGCCAATGAACTGCGTTCCACCGGTTCGGCCGACTCCGAGAAGATCCGCGCCGACGCCGACAAGCAGCGCACGGTGATCCTGGCCGAAGCGTATCGCGAAGCCGAGAAGATCCGCGGCGAGGGCGATGCCAAGGCGTCGCAGGTGTATGCGGAAGCGTTTGGCAAGAATCCGGAGTTCTACAAGTTTTACCGCAGCCTGGAAGCCTACCGCGCCACCTTCAAGGATAAGGGCGACGTGATGGTGGTCGATCCGAGTTCGGAATTCTTCAAGTACTTCAAGGGTAACGGCACGGCCGCTCCGTCCAAGAAGTAAGACAGCATCGCACTGCCCCGGCCGCAAGGACGGGGGCGGCAGCAGCGGGGCCGGCATCGATGCCGGCCCCGTTTTTTTGTGCCCGTCTAGTTGTTGCGGGAAGGCGTAAAATGCGGTGTTTTTAGGGCCGTGCGGCAGCGTTTCGGACAACTTATCCCTAAAGGCCCGTGTTTTCGCGTAAAATATCAGGTTCGGCCTCTTGCCTGGCGCGCCCGCCGCTGCCTCGCTTGATGCATTTTTTCAACTTTCTTCCGTATCTCGCTCCCTCATGCCGAATTGGCTTTTGCCCGAAAATATTGCCGATGTTCTGCCGTCGGAAGCGCGCAAGATCGAAGAGCTGCGCCGCCTCATGCTGGATAATTTCCGTCTGTACGGATATGAACTGGTCATGCCGCCGCTGCTCGAGTATCTGGAATCGCTGATGACCGGCGCTGGCAAGGATACCGACCTGCGCACGTTCAAACTGGTCGACCAGCTGTCGGGCCGCATGCTCGGCCTGCGCGCCGACATGACGACGCAAGTGGCGCGCATCGACGCCCACCTGCTCAACCGTGCCACCGTCACCCGCCTGTGCTACGCCGGCAGCGTGCTGCATACCCGTCCGTCGGGCCTGCACGCCACCCGCGAACCGCTGCAGATCGGCGCCGAAATCTATGGCCACGCCGGCCTGGAAGCGGATGCCGAGATCCAGGAACTGGCGCTCGCTTCGCTGGCACTGGCCGGTTTCGACAGCGTGCGCCTGGATCTGTCGCACGTCGGCCTGTTGCGCGCTATCATTGCGCAAGACGCCGCCGCCGGGCGCGACGAAGCTGCGCTGTACGCCTTGCTGCGCGCGAAAGATGCGCCGGGCCTGCGTGCCCTGACTGCCGGTTACGACGCCGTCACGCGCGATGCGCTGCTGGCCTTGCCGAACCTGTACGGCGACATCGATGTGCTGGCGCGTGCGCGCGAAGTGCTGCCGCCGCTGCCGGGCGTGCTCAAGGCGCTGGCCGAACTGGCCGCGCTGGCAGGATCGGCCCTGGGCCGCGCCGAAGTGGCGATCGACCTGGCCGACCTGCGCGGCTACCAATATGAAAGCGGCGCGATGTTTGCGCTGTATGTACCAGGCTTGCCGAACGCGGTTGCGCGCGGCGGCCGTTATGACCACGTCGGCGAAGCGTTCGGCCGGGCACGTCCCGCGACCGGCTTCTCGCTCGATTTGCGCGAACTGGCGCGCCTGTTGCCGACCGCGGAACGGAAGCATTCGATCCGCGCGCCGTGGGGCAGCGCGCCAGAATTGAAGGAAAAAATCGCCGAGTTGCGCAAGGCGGGCGAGGTCGTGATCCAGAGTATGCCGGGTCACAGTAATGAACAAGACGAGTTCGAGTGCGATCGCGTGCTGGTACTTGCCGATAATGGTAGTAGCTGGATTCTTAAAAACTTAGGTTGAGTGATGTCAAAGAAAATTATGGCAAAGAACGTTGTTGTCATCGGCACCCAATGGGGCGATGAAGGTAAAGGCAAGATCGTCGATTGGTTGACCGATCACGCCCAAGGCGTGGTGCGCTTCCAGGGCGGCCACAATGCAGGCCACACGCTGGTCATCGGCGGCGTCAAAACCGCACTGCAGCTGATCCCGTCGGGCATCATGCGTCCAGGCGTCGCCTGCTACATCGGTAACGGCGTGGTCGTTTCCGTGCCGGACGTGCTGCGCGAAATCGACAAGCTCGAAGCGGTCGGCGTCGAAGTTGCCTCGCGCCTGAAAGTGTCGGACGCGGCGCCCGTGATCCTGCCTTACCACACCGCGATCGACCTGGCGCGTGAAGCCAAGCGTGGCGATGCGAAGATCGGCACCACCGGCAAGGGCATCGGCCCGGCCTACGAAGACAAAGTGGCGCGCCGCGCGATCCGTATCGCCGACCTGCTCAACGAGAAGCGCTTTGCCGAAAAGCTGGCCGAAAACCTCGATTACCACAACTTCGTGCTGGAAAACTACCTGAAGGCGCCGAAAGTCGACTATCAGAAGACCCTCGACGACGCGCTGGCCTATGTGCCGCGTCTGCGTCCGATGGTCACCGACGTGTCGAGCGCGCTGTACAAGGCGCACAAGGCCGGCGCGAATCTGCTGTTCGAAGGCGCGCAGGGTTCCCTGCTCGACGTCGACCACGGCACCTATCCGTTCGTCACCTCGTCGAACTGCGTGGCCGGCAATGCCGCCGCCGGTTCGGGCGTCGGTCCTGGCATGCTGCACTACATCATGGGCATCACCAAGGCTTACACGACGCGCGTCGGCTCCGGCCCGTTCCCGTCGGAACTGCCAACGGATGCAGGCGTTGGCCACCATCTGGCGCAAGTCGGCCATGAATTCGGCACCGTGACGGGCCGTGCCCGCCGCTGCGGCTGGTTCGACGCCGCCTTGCTGCGCCGCTCCGTGCAGATCAACGGCGTGACGGGCATGTGCCTGACCAAGCTGGACGTGCTCGACGGTATCGAAACGCTGAAACTGTGCACCGGCTACACCATCGACGGCGTGGCCACGGACATCTTCCCATCGGGCGCTGAAG
Organism: Janthinobacterium sp. GW823-FHT01H08; assembly: GCF_058797855.1. Taxonomy (NCBI): domain Bacteria; kingdom Pseudomonadati; phylum Pseudomonadota; class Betaproteobacteria; order Burkholderiales; family Oxalobacteraceae; genus Janthinobacterium; species Janthinobacterium sp. GW823-FHT01H08. The sequence continues at coordinate 4,630,655 of NZ_CM179504.1, read as the reverse complement.
AAGCCGCCCGTTGCGTGCCCGTGTACGAAGAGATGCCGGGCTGGACGGAAAGCACGGTCGGCGCGAAATCGCTGGCGGCCCTGCCTGCCACGGCGCGCGCCTACATCAAGCGCATCGAAGAACTGGTCGGCGTACCGGTGGACATGGTTTCGACCGGTCCGGATCGTGAAGAAACGATCGTGCTGCGCCACCCATTCGAGTAAGCTGCTGGACACAATCCGCCGCAAGGCGGATTTTTTTAATCACGCTAATAATAAGATTTCACTATCATGACTACCCCACAATCGAACGATCAACATCTCTGGGTCAACTGGGAAGAGTACCACCGCCTGATCGAGCGCCTGGCGCTCAAGGTCTACGAATCGGGCTGGAAATTCGACCAGGTATTGTGCCTGGCGCGCGGCGGCGTGCGTCCTGGCGACGTGTTCTCGCGCATCTTTGATTTGCCGCTGGCCATCCTGTCGACCAGCTCCTACCGCGAAGACGCGGGCACGGTGCGCGGCGACCTCGATATCGCCAAGTACATGACCATGACCAAGGGCCCGCTGGCCGGCCGCATCCTGCTGGTCGACGACCTGGCCGATTCCGGCGTCACGCTGGACAAGGTCACGCGTCACCTGAAGGAAAACTTCCCTGACGTGACCGAAGTCAAATCGGCCGTGATCTGGCTCAAGGGCTGCTCCGTCGTGCGCCCTGACTACTTCCTCGACGAACTGCCGCACAATCCGTGGATCCATCAGCCGTTCGAAGACTACGACGGCCTGCGTCCGCACCAGCTGGCGGCGTGGATCAAGAAGGGCGAAGCAGGCAAGTAATTGCGTGCGCGCTTGCAAAAAAAAGACGATCGTGTATCGTCTTTTTTTTCGTCCAAGGAAATGCGATGACCATACTGACGACGGCGCGGCTGCGCCTGGAACCGATCGACGAGAGCCACTACGAGCGCATGCGCACGCTCAACACCGATCCCGAGGTGATGACTTACCTGAACGCGGGCCAGCCCGAGACGGAAGAAAATACGCGCGCGGCCATCGCGCGCACCATGGGCCGCTGGGTCGAATGGGGTTATTCGTGGTGGGCGCTGATACGCCTCGATGACGGTGAACTGGTGGGCATGGCCTGCCTGCAGCACCTCTCCGGCGACAGGGCCAATCCCCTTGAAATCGGCTGGCGCCTGGCGCGTACGGGCTGGGGGCAGGGCTATGCCAGCGAGGCGGCGGCCGCCATCGTCGCGCATGCGTTCGACGTCGTCGGCGCACCGGAAGTGGTGGCCGTGGCCCATCCCGACAACGCCGCCTCGATCAAGGTCATGACGCGCCTGGGCATGCAATATGTGGGCATGGAACGCCATTACGATATCGACAGCGTCGTCTACCGCCTGGCGCGCCCATGACGGCAGCGCGCAAGCCCCTGAAGCTGGGCTGCAGCTACGGCGTGCGGTTCTCGCCCGATGGCGCGCGCCTGGCCGTGCTGGGGCGCGACCTGGTCCTGTGGGACGTGGCGGCACGCCAGAAACTGTGGCGCGGCAAATTCATCGCGCACATGTCGGGCATGGCCTTCTCGCCCGATGGCAGCCGGCTGGCCATCAAGAGCACGACGGGCCAGCTGGCCGTGGTGGATGCCCAGGCGGGACAACTGCTGCTCAATTTCCAGAACAGGAAGGATGGCGAAGGCTGCGGCCCCGCGTGGTCGCCGTGCGGGCAGTATCTTGCCGACGGCGCCTGGGATGGCCGCCTGCGGCTACGCGACGCGCAGACGGGCGAGGTGCGCTTCATGCAGGAGCACCCGGGCGAGATGCTGCGCGGTGTCCACGTTATCGACGGCGGGCGGCGTTTGCTGGTCCTGCACGGCGTCAAATCGGTGGGCGAGGGGCAGGTGCAGCCGCCCGACTACTGCAGCGTATGGGACTGGCCCCTGCGGGCGGGCGGCGGGCGCAAGGTGCTGTCGCTGCCAGGACTGAAGTCGTGCGCGCCATCGCCCGACGGAGCGTCCCTGGCTGTGCTGCATCACGCGGGCGGCGAGGAGTTCCTGTCGGTGTATGCGCTGGCCGATGGCCGCCGGCTGGCCACGGTGCCGGTGGAGGCGGGCGGCGGCACGGGCGACGCCCTGCGCTGGCTGCCCGACGGCAGCGCGCTGGGACGCATCGGCAAGGGCAAGCTGCTGTTGTATGGCTGGCCGGGTCTCGACGTGCTGACACAACACGCTTTGATGTATCCCTGCGCGCTGGACTTTTTGCCCGGCTCGCCATTGTCCGCCATCGGCTCCTGGGAATCCGGCATGCTGATGGAGTTGAACATACACAAGGAAACCGCATGATTACCTGTTATTTGCGCTACATCATCGACCCGTACAAATTGCGGGAATTCGAAGCCTACGGCAAGCTATGGATACCGCTGGTCGAGCGCTTCGGCGGCCAGCATCACGGCTACTTTTTGCCGTCGGAAGGCGCGAGCAACGTGGCCCTGGCCATGTTCTCGTTTCCCAGCCTGGCCTTGTACGAGCAGTACCGCAGCGATTCGATGCTGGACGCCGAATGCCAAGCCGCCTTCCGCTATGCCGAGGAGACGCGCTGCATCGTCAGCTACGAGCGCAGTTTTTTCCGCCCCGTGTTTGCCTGAACAGGTTTACTGAACAAGGTCAGTCGCGCGGCGGCGCACCCAGGGGGAAGAGGTGGCGGTACGGACGTGCCTCGTCCACCGCGCGGGCGAACGATGGACGGGCCAGCAAGCGGGCGCGATAGGCGTGCAGCAGGGGCAGCGTGGCGGGAATCGGCTGCGTCCAGTCCGCATAGAACAGCGAGGGAGCGGCGGCGCAGTCGGCCAGGGTAAAGTCTTCGCCCGTCGCCCACGTCTTGCCGGCCAGGCGGGTTTCCAGCCAGGCGTAGGCGAGGTCCAGCTTGTTGCCGGCAAACACGCGGCCTTCCTCGGTCTTCGCCGGGTCACCCGTCAGGGCGGCGCCGACGGCATGCTGCACGGGCGTCATGACGTGCAGGTCGAAATAGCGGTCGAGAAAGCGCACGTCCAGGGCCTGCATGGCGTCGTCCGGCAGCAGGCGCAGCGGGCCGGGATGGGCCAGCTGCAGGTATTCGATGATGATGCTGGTCTCGGCGACGTTGCGCTCCCCATCCACCAGCAGCGGAAATTTGCGCAGCGGCCAGCGTTCCAGCCACTGCTGCAGGTGCTGCGGCATGTCCGGCGCCAGGCAGCGGAAATCGAACGGTATGGCGTTTTCGTACAGGGCGATGAGCACCTTTTGCGTGTACGAGGAAAAGGGATGGCCGTAGAGGATCAGCGACACGGTGGGATCTCCTGTGCAAGGTTGGCAACACGCGCGTGCAGCAACGATAGTGCAATCACCGGATCAATGCAAGCGGTCCGGGCCGATCGTGCACCGGCCGTTTCCGCTTGCATTCCTGGCTCGCCCGCCGTCTAACCGAGGCTCGCCAGGTAGCGCAATCCCGTGATGCTGGGGAAAAAGCAATACACGCCGCCCCGCGTGATGACACTGCGCGAGAAATGCTGCAGTTTTGTATTGCCGCTGCCCTTGGGGCCCACGCCTGGCAGGGTGAAGGAGCTGACGGCAGGGTCGTTGATTCCCAAAAACACGTCCTGGCCGCTGATATTGAACGTGGCATTGCCCGCCTCGGGACCGGCCGGACCGACGGCCGATTTGACGAAGGCATCGTCGTCGTTCCATTGCTCCATCAGAAATTCGAATTGATTGCGCAGGCTGGCATTGATGAAATAGCCGACCAGGCCGCGCTGCTGCGCGATGGGTGCGGCCGGATCATATTCGCTGCCGTAGGGCATGGCGCGCCGCACGATGCGGTGGTGGCGGGCGGAGGTGCCCACGACGCCTTCGTCGCGCGGATTGTTGCGCCGGATATGCGCGCCGACCGGGCATTTCAGGCCCAGCGTGTCATCCAGTTCCGGCTGTGCGCCATCGACATAGTGAAAGCGGTTCAGGCTGTCGTCCGGCAGCACGGGGCCGGCCTGGTCCGGCCTGAGCACCAGTGGATTGCCGTTGCGCCAGCGCCCGCACATCTTGGCGGCCAGCATCTCGGTGCTGAGCCCGGAACTGGCCGCGCCCTGGCTCAGGATGCTGTCGAACAGGGGCACGTCCTGCTCCAAGATGCGGAAGGCGGCATAGCTGCCATTGGTGGACAGTTGCGGCGGCTGCACCTGGTAGGTGCCGCCATTTTCATTCAGGTAGCCCAGCAGGAATTCCCCCGTCTTGACGCTGTTGAGCGGGTCGGGGTCGTGTTCGTGCTTGCGCTGCGGGGCGCCATCGACGTCCGGCTGGGCGATGCTGTCGCGGTAGCCGAAATGCACGCGGTTGCCTGGCAGGGCCATGCCGTCGTGTGCATACAGTTCACGCCAGCCAGCGGCAAATGCGCGGCGCAGTGTGGCCGAGGTCTCCTGCAGCACTTCCTCCGATTCGCTGACCCATAGGCTCAGCAGCGCATGCACCTGGCCATGCTGGGTGGCCGGCCCCAGGTTGCCGAGCCAGTGTTCGGGGGCGCTGTCGCCCACGTCGCCCACGGCAGCGACGCTGGCCGGGTCGGCCGCGCCCCGCTGGAACGCCTGGTCGAAGGTGGCCAGGTTGGCCGCAGCAACGCCCAGCGCGGACAGGCCGGGAGCGGTAAAGCTGAGGTTCAGGAAGCAGGGCGGCTTGGGATGGATATGGCGCGCTGTAGTTATCGACGGCAGTCCGTCGCTGCCGTCGAGCAGGGCCGCGATGGTACGCCGCGCCTGCGCCGCATCCGTGATGCTAAGGATGAAATGGCGCGCCAGGTTGACGCGGTAGCCGCGCAGGATCGTGCCTTGCACGTCGTCGTAATCGATGGTGGGATCGGCCATGCTGTCTCTCCGGGGGCTGGGGTTGTGACTGGCAGGGTGGTGGGGCCGCTTGCGCAGCCCCGGCGTGGTGTCGAGTTCAGACTGAAGCGAGGATTTGCTGGACGGTCTGTGGATAGGCGCTATACAGGCCGTTATTGGGCACGTGCTGCGCAGCGTCGTTGGCGGTGATGAAGGCTTCAAAAGCAGCCACGTGGTTGGCAACGGGCATCAGCGCCTTGCCGCCCACGACAAACTGCAGTAGCGCGTCGAATACCTCGCCCAACTGGGCCACGAAATCCTCGATGTAGCCGTTGAAACTGCCGTCGTACTCGGTGATGACGCCGATGACGAGGGTGTTGGAAGCGCCCGCCGAGTTAATGTTGGGCAGCAGGTTGGCCTGGGAGCGGTCAAGCAGGGTGAAGCGGGCAAAGTGCACGGTACCAATATCGGTGAGGGCGGCATTGATCTTCGCCTGGTATTCCTGCAACGCTGCGGCGATGGAAATCGGATTGGTGTCGGGCAGTACCGGCATCATCAAGCACAGTGGATTTGCCATGGGAAGCTCCTCATTACGTGGTTGTCGGGAGGGCCGACACTACGCTGCGGCGCCCACTGCGTCAAAAACTATATTTTTGAACTTGTTGCTAAATTAGCACCATTGCAACATGATAGTCGATATGAAATGTAGTCTCATGTGGATAGTCGCCGGGGCTGGCCGGCACTGGCGGACACTCTGCCGCCAGGCTGTTCCGGCCTGTTGCGGGAAGCGCAAGTGGCGCCGCCGGCAGCGCCGGATTCTGGACGATTATTTCTGCAGAATGGGATGGCGATGCGATGCCGGCCGCCTGGTGCCTGGCCTTAATCCTCAGCCTGGAATTCGCTGGCCGAGACGAACAGGTCCCACGAGGCGATGAACAGGGCCGCCACCACGGGGCCGATGACAAAGCCGTTCAGACCAAACAGGGCCATGCCGCCCACGGTCGACAGCAGCACCACGTAGTCGGGCATCTTCGTGTCCTTGCCCACCAGGATAGGGCGCAGCACGTTGTCGACCAGGCCGATGACGAAGACGCCGAAGGCGGCCAGGCCGGCGCCTTGCCAGATGGCGCCCGTGGCCAGGAAGTAGGCTGCCACGGGTGCCCACACGAGGGCGGCGCCGACGGCCGGCAGCAGCGACAGGAAGGCCATCAGCACGGCCCACAGCAGGGGCGCCGGCACGTCGAGGAACCAGAACGCCAGGCCGCCGAGGGCGCCCTGGGCGATCGCCACGAGGATGTTGCCTTTCACCGTGGCGCGGATCACCGTGGTGAAATTGGTGAACAGGCGCTGCTTGTACTTGCGGCTCAGTGGCACGGCTTTCTTGATGCGGGCCGACAGGGTCGAGCCATCGCGCATGAGGAAAAACAGCAGGTACAGCATGATGCACAGGCTGGTGAGGAATTCGAAGGTGTACAGGCCCACATTGATGGCTTTGACGGCCACCACCTGACTTACCTGCGTGGCGCCCTCGGCCAGCTTGTCCTGCAGGCTGGCCAGGCTGGTCAGGTTGAAGCGCTCGAGCAGGTTGATCAGCCACTGCGGCAGCACGGCCATGATTTTATTGAAGAACATGGCGACCGTGATTTCGCCCGAACGCACCATCTCCACGACGCTGGCCGCCTGGTTCACGAGCGACACGGAAATGAGCGACAGCGGCAGGATCACGATGACGATGATCAACAGCAAGGTCAGCAGCGATGCCAGGCCCGCGCGGCCCCGGGTTTTGGCCAGCAGCCAGCGGTACACGGGCGCGAACAGGATCGCCAGGATGACGCCCCAGAAGATGGCGCCCGCATACGGCGCCAATATCCAGCCGAAGCCGATGGTGACGATGCTCAAGAGGAGCAGGAACACTTTCTGGTGCAGCGTGAGGGTAGGCATGGGCGATAGCGCGATGATAAGGGTTGAGTTGCCCCATCATAAGCGAGGCCAAGGGCCGTGCGCCATACAATTGTCGTGCTGCGTGCGCGAGCGCACCCGGCGCGTCGGCGGGCTGGCAACGCGGTGGCGGCAATTCCAGTAAGCTGTCGTTCCAGGCGTTCCATCCCGGGCGCCGTTGACTTCCTTTGACTTCAGGAATCCGCGTGCTTGACCCCATCCATTTTTATGAACCTGCGCAGGGCCACGGCCTGCCGCACGATCCCTTTAACGCCATCGTGGGGCCGCGTCCGATCGGCTGGATCGCCTCGCGCAGCAGTGCGGGCGTGCTCAATCTGGCGCCGTACAGCTTTTTCAACGCCTTCAATTACCATCCACCGCTGATCGGCTTTTCCAGCATCGGCCGCAAGGATACCTTGCGCAATATCGAACAGACGGGCGAATTCGTGTGGAACCTGGCGACCCGTCCGCTGGCCGAGGCCATGAACGCCAGTTGCGCGCCGGCGCCGCCCGAAGTCGACGAATTCGCGCTGGCCGGCCTGACGCCGGCCGCCTCGCGCATCGTGGACGTGCCGCGCGTGGCCGAAAGCCCCGTGTCCTTCGAATGCCGGCGCACGCAGATCATCGAGCTGCAGGGCGTAAACGGGCAAGGCGTGGGCAGCTGGCTGGTGCTGGGGGAAGTGGTGGGCGTGCACATCGCGCGCCATCTGCTGGTCGACGGCGTGTACGACACGGCCGCCGCCGCGCCGATATTGCGCGGAGGCGGCCCGGCCGATTATTTCGAGATCGGACCGGCCAGCCTGTTCCACATGCGCCGGCCAGCCTGGCCGTAATGCGCCGTCTGGCCAGGCCGTACTGGTTCAAGCGGGAACGGGATGGCGCTCCTTGACGATGCCGCGATAGATCAGCCACGTCGCCAGCAGGCTGATGGCGCCGGCGCCCGCCATCCAGTAGCCTGGCGCCGCCTTGTCGCCGGTGCTCTCGATCAGCAGGGTCGACACCAGCGGCGTCAGGCCGCCGAACAGCGCGGTGGCCAGGCTGTAGGCCAGCGAAAAGCCCGTGGTCCGCACGCTGGCCGGGATGATTTCCGTCAGCGCGACGATGGTGGCGCCGTTGTAGCTGCCGTACAGGAAGGACAGCCACAGCTCGACCATGAGCATGTGATTGAAACTGGGATGGGCGACCAGCCAGGACAGGGACGGGTACGCGGTCAGCATCGTCAGCGCCGCGCACGCGGCCATGATGGGCCAGCGCCCGATGCGGTCGGACAGCGCGCCCATGACGGGCAGCCAGAGGAAGTTCGACAGGCCGATGCACAAGGTGACGAGCAGGCTGTCTTCGGTGCTCAGTTTGAGCACGCTCTTGCCGAAGGTCGGCGTGTAGACAGTGATCAGATAGAACGCCACCGTCGTCAGCACGATCAGCATCGCGCCGCTGACGACCAGCGGCCAGTTGAGGCTGATGGTCTTGAGCATTTGCCGGAACGTCGGATGCGACTTGCGCGTCAGATAGGCCTCGGTCTCCTGCAGCGAACGGCGGATGTAGAACACCACGGGGATGATGGAGCATCCGATGAAGAACGGGATGCGCCAGCCCCAGTCCGCGATGAATTCCTTGCTCAAGGTTTCGTTGAGATAGTAGCCGAGTGCCGCGGAAAAGATGATGGCGACTTGCTGGCTGGCCGATTGCCAGCTGACGTAATAGCCCTTGTTGCCGGGTGTCGCCATCTCGGACAGGTAGACCGACACGCCGCCCAGCTCCACGCCGGCGGAGAAACCTTGCAGCAAGCGCCCGATCAGCACGAGGAACGGCGCCAGCAAGCCGATGGTGGCATAGCCGGGCACGAAGGCGATCAGCGCCGTGCCGGAAGCCATGATGGCCAGGGTCAGCACCAGTCCCTTGCGGCGGCCGATGCGGTCGATATAGCTGCCGAGGATGATGGCGCCCAGCGGCCGCATGAAAAACCCCGCACCGAAGGTGGCGAAGGTCATCATCAGGGCCGCGTATTCGCTGGTGGCGGGGAAGAAGGCCTTGGCAATATACGTCGCGTAAAAGCCGAACAGGAAAAAATCGTACATTTCGATGAAGTTCCCGCTCGTGACGCGGATGACGGTGGCGATGCGCGAAGGAGGGCGTGCCTGTGCGCGCGGCGCTGTCGGCTCGGCGAGGGGCGCGGCGGTCGATGGAATGGCCATGATTTACCTATTGATGAAAGATGAGTGACGTCGGCTAGTGCGTTGCTGTTGCTGGTACCGATGCCGGCTGCAGCCCGGTCGCTTCGATCGCGCCGGCGTTGGCCGGGGCGGCGAGGAAGCGCAGCAAGGCGCGGCCGGCTTCCGGTTCCTTGCCGCCCGGGACCAGCGCCGCCGAAAACTGCGTCATCAGCTGCACTTCCGGCGGCAGCAGGCCGACGATGTCGATGCCTTGGACCGGCAGCAGCTCGCTGCGCTGCTGGCAGCCGAAATCGGCCTCGCCATGCGCGATGATTTCGCCGACGGGGGTGGCGGGAATTTTGGCGGCCTTGCCCTGCATCTGCTCCGCGATGTGCAGTGTCTTCATCAGTTGCTTCTCGATGTATTCGCCGCTGGCGCTGTCCGAATAGGCCACCTTGTGCGCCTGCAGGAAAGCGCTGCGCAAGCCCTCGGAGGTGCTGATGTCGGGCTTTGCCGCGCCGTGGCGCACGGCGCAGGCAATCGGCGAATTGGCCAGGACCACCTTGCTGCCGGGGACGAGGCGGCCTTCCTGCATCAGTTTGTCGAGCGCGTCGCCGACCATGATGACGACGTCGATCGGCTCGCCGCGCGCCAGCCGCGCCGGGATCGCATTCCTGGTGGTGCCCATCGACGGTCCCCATTCGGACAGCAACTGGTCGCCGCTGGCGCGTTCGTAGGCGGGCGCCAGGTTTTTGTAGGCCTGGGCGAAGCCGCCCGAGCTGACCACGCGGATGTCGGCGGCATGGGCCGCGCCGGCGGCCAGCAGCACCAGCGCCGCGAGCAGCGGGCGCGAGGTTTGCAGCAGAGTATGCTGAGGCATGATGGTTCTCCTGATGTTAAAATTTTTTCATGAGGCCGGGTGTCAAGCCCGTGCCGTGGCGGTTGTTGAGGTGTGTTTCCGTGACGCCGGCAGCGTCGCGCCGCCGGCCGCCGGTAAAAGCGCGAACGTGGAATGGTGTCGCATCATGTCTCCTTTTTCTGGTCAGGCCTTCTTGGCGAGGCTCAGCATTCAGACCCCATCATCGTTGAAATGGCATAATTTGATAATTGCAATTTTTCCGGGAATTAATGCATGCAGCGCATCAATTACGAGCTTCATGATTTGCAGGCTTTTGTGGCCGTGGCGGAGCGCAACAGCTTTCGCCAGGCCGCGGCGGACCTGTTCCTGTCGCAGCCGGCGCTCAGCCGCCGCATCGAAAAACTCGAGGATGCGCTGGGGGTCAAGCTGTTCGAGCGCACCACCCGGCGCGTGCAGCTGACCAATGTGGGGCAGGTGTTCCTGGTGAACGTGCGCGATGCGCTCAACGGCCTGGAAGATGCCGTGCTGGGCGTGGCCGACCTGGCCGCGCACCGCACGGGGACGGTGACGTTTGCCTGCGTGCCCTCGGCCGTGTGGCATTTCCTGCCCGATGTGCTCAAGCGCTTCAGCGCGCAGTTTCCGAAAATCCGCGTGCGCGTGCATGACGAAAGCGCGCAGGACGTGCTCAACCTCGTGCTGTCCGGCGAGGCGGACTTCGGCATCAGCTTTACGGGCGCGGAAAATCCGGAGATCCATTTCCAGCCCATCTACGTCGAGACCTATGTGCTGGCCATGCGTGCCGATCACCGGCTGGCCAAGCGCAAGAGGCTGAGCTGGAAGGATACGGTCGACGAACGCTATATCTCGGTGGCCAAGTCGAGCGGCAACCGCAGCGTGCTCGATGCGGCGCTGGCCGGCGTGGAAAAACACCCGTGGATCTCGTGCGAGATCAACCACGTGTCAGGCATCCTGGCGCTGGTGGAGTCGGGCTTGGGCGTGGCGGCGGTGCCGGGCCTGTCGATTCTGCCGGAGCGGCAAGGCGCGGTGGTCGGCGTGCCGCTCGTCAATCCCGCCGTCAAGCGCACGCTGGGCTTGATCAGCCGGCATCAGCACGCGATGCCGCCCGCGTCTCGCACTCTGTTCGAGATGATGAGCGCGAGCATAGGAAAGCCGGGGCGGCGGGCATGAGCGCTGCAGTGCGGCGCAGGAGAATCGAGGACCTGGACCTTATTTTTGCATGATGGGATCGCGCCCCAGCGTGCGCGCCAGCGCGCCGCCGTCGCCGCGCCAGAATTCGCGGTCGGCCAGGCGCACGCGCTCGGCCGCGTGCTGCATGTGCTCCATGGCCGCCTGGCGCGCCCGCTGCGGGTCGCCGTCGGCGATGGCCTGCACGATCTTTTCATGTTCGCGCCGCACTTCGATGGAAAAGTCCGTGCGCCGCGCTTCATTCGCGCGCGTGACCTTCACGGCCGAGCGGATCGGGTCGGCGAACATGGCGACGAATTTCGGCCAGTAGGGGTTGCCCGTCGCCTCGGCGATGCACAGGTGCAGGCGCACGTCTTCTTCCACGCCGTCGACGCCGGCCGCCACGGCTTCCTCGATGCGGCGCAGCGCGTGTTCGATGTCGGCCAGCTGGCCCGGCGTGTGCCGCACGGCCGCCAGCGCGGCGATTTCCGCTTCCAGTCCCTGGCGCACCTCGATCAGATTCAGCAGCGACTGCACGGACTGCTCCGTCAGCTCGTCGCCCCGTTCGCCCGTCTTCGCGCCATCCTGCGCGCAGACGAACGTGCCGCTGCCCTTGCGCGTGGCGACGATGCCGTCCGCCTGCAGCAGGGCGATGGCTTCGCGCAGCACCGTGCGGCTGACGCCGAAGTGCGTCGCCATCGCTTGCTCGGACGGCAGACGCGTGCCGCCGGCCAGGCCGTCGTTGTGGATTTGCTGGCGCAGCCGTGCCGCCACCCGCGCACCCAGGGTGCCGGTGGTGAAACTGCCCGCGGCGGGCTCCGGCGGGGGAAGGGTAAAGCGGAACGTGCGGTCCATCGGTGCATCCTTGTACTAGCGGTTTTTATGCGGGCTTGCCTGCTTGCCATTATATGGAATATACAGCTTGACACACACAAAACACACACATAATATACATCCATACAAATTTTAGACAAGTTGCCAGCCACCTCCGGTGGACCATAAAAACCCGGCACGGTCGATCCCCCAGCGATCAGGAGACAAGCATGGACGTATCACAAGCATTGCCCGGACAGGCGGCCGGCGTGGCCGCCAGCCAGAAAACCATCGACGACGCCGTCTATCGCAAGGTGACCTGGCGCATCATCCCTTTCCTCATGCTGTGCTACATCGTCGCTTACCTCGACCGTGTAAACGTGGGCTTCGCCAAGCTGCAGATGCTGGCCGACCTGCAGTTTTCCGAAACCGTGTACGGCCTGGGCGCCGGCGTGTTCTTCCTCGGCTACTTCCTGTTCGAAGTGCCCAGCAACGTGATGCTGCACAAGATCGGTGCGCGCGTGTGGATCGCCCGCATCATGATCACCTGGGCCATCATCTCGGGCGCCTTCATGTTCGTCACCACGCCAACCCAGTTCTACGTCATGCGCTTCCTGCTCGGCATCGCCGAGGCGGGCTTCTTCCCCGGCATCATTCTCTATTTGACCTACTGGTATCCGTCCGAGCGCCGCGCGCGCATGGTGTGCACCTTCATGGCCGCCATTCCCGTGGCGGGCCTGATCGGCGGCCCCCTGTCGGGCTGGATCATGGAAACCTTCGCCGGCTGGCACGGCTATGCGGGCTGGCAGTGGATGTTCGTGCTCGAAGCGATACCCGCCGCGCTGATGGGCGTGGCCGTGCTGCTGTACCTCGACAACAGCATCCGCGCCGCGAAGTGGCTGACGGAAGATGAAAAAGTCATCCTCGAGCAGCGCATCGCCACGGAAGCGCAGGGCAAGGTATCGCACCCGTCGATCCGCGCCATGTTCGCCGACCCGCGCATCTGGGTCATGGCCCTGATTTATTTCTGCTGCGTGATGGGCCAGTATTCGCTGACCTTCTGGCTGCCCAGTCTGATCAAGGCGGCCGGCGTGACGGGCGTGCTCAATATCGGCCTGTTCACGGCGATTCCGTACTCCGTGGCCGTGGCGTCGATGATCCTGCTGGGCCGCAGCTCGGACAAATACCGCGAACGCCGCTGGCACATGGCCATCCCGCTGGTGGTCGGCGCCGCCGCCATCGTCTGCAGCGCGCTGGCCGGCGCCCACAACACGGGCTGGGCCATCTTCTTCCTGACGATCGCCGCCGGCGGCATCCTGGCCGCCTCGCCCATGTTCTGGAGCCTGCCGACGGCTTTCCTCGGCGGCGTCTCGGCCGCCGCGGGCATCGCCGCCATCAATTCGGTGGGCAACCTGGCCGGCTTCGCGGCGCCGTACATGATCGGTTCCATCAAGGATCTGACGCAATCGACCGATATCGCCATCTACCTGCTGGCCGGCATCCTGGTGATCGGCGCGTTCATCATCATGCGCGTGCCGGCCAAGCTGGTGAACAAATAAGACTGGAGTAGCAGATGAACGTGGAAATGAAAAAAGTGGGCGTGATCGGCCTGGGCGCCATGGGCATGGGCATCGCGCAATCGTTGCTGCGCACGGGCTTTGAAGTGCATGCCTGCGATGTGCGCCCGGAAACCGTGCAAACGCTGGTCGACAAGGGCGCCCATGCGGCGCAATCGCCGGCCGCGCTGGCGGCGCAGGTGCAGGCCTTGCTGATCGTCGTCGTCAATGCGCAGCAGACGGAAACCGTGCTGTTTGGCGAACACGGTGCGGCCAGCGCCCTGGCGCCGGGCAGCGTCGTCATCGCCTGCGCCACCGTGGCGCCCGAATTTGCCGAAGCGCTCGGTGCTCGCCTGGCGGCCATGGGACTGCGCTTCATCGACGCGCCCATTTCCGGCGGCGCGGCCAAGGCGCAAGCCGGCGAGATGTCGGTGATGGCGGCCGGCGCGCCCGAGGCGTTCGACGCTTGCGCGGGTATTTTCGACGCCATCTGTGCAAAGCTGTACCGCCTGGGCGAGCAGCCGGGGCAGGGCTCGAAAGTCAAGATGATCAACCAGCTGCTGGCCGGCGTGCACATCGCCGCCGCCGCCGAAGCGATGGCGCTGGGTTTGCGCGCCGGCTGCGATGCCGATGCCTTGTACGAAGTGATCTCGAACAGCGCCGGCAGTTCCTGGATGTTCCAGAACCGGGTGCCGCACATTTTGAAGGGCGACTATACGCCGTTATCAAGCGTGAATATTTTCGTGAAAGACCTCGGCATCGTGCTCGATTACGCGAAAAAGAGCGTCTTTCCACTGCCCCTGTCGGCCACGGCGCACCAGATGTTCATGCAGGCGTCGGCCGCTGGCTTTGGCGGCGAGGACGATGCGGCCGTGATTAAAACTTTCCCCGGTATCGATCTGCCGGCGAAAGCGTAACTGAATCAAAAAGGAATCATGATGACTGTATTACTGGGATGTATCGCCGACGATTTCACGGGCGGCACCGACCTGGCCGGCATGCTGGTCAAGGCCGGCATGCGCACGGTGCAGCTGATCGGCGTGCCGCAAGGTCCACCGCCGGCCGACGTCGACGCCGTCGTCATCGCCCTCAAGTCGCGCACGAATGCGCCGGAAGAGGCGGTGGCCGAATCGCTGGCCGCGCTGGCCTGGCTGCAGCAAACCGGATGCCGCCAGTTCTACTTCAAGTACTGCTCCACGTTCGACTCCACGCCGCGCGGCAATATCGGCCCCGTGGCCGAAGCGCTGATGCGGGCGCTGGACACGGACTTCACGATCGCCTGCCCCGCGTTCCCGGCCAACGGCCGCACCATCTACAAGGGCAACCTCTTCGTCGGCGACGTGCCGCTGGCCGAATCTGGCATGCGCGACCATCCCCTGACGCCGATGACGGATTCGAATCTGGTGCGCGTGCTGCAGCAGCAGGTGCAGGCCAAGGTGGGCCTGGCCGATTACAGTGTGGTGGAGAAGGGCGCGGCCGCCATCGCCCAGCGCTTCACGGACTTGCGCGGCCAGGGCTGCCATTTCGCCGTCGTCGATGCCGTGTCGAACCGCGACCTGGAAGCCATCGGCGCCGCTTGCGCGGACTTGAAACTGATCACGGGCGGCTCCGGCATCGCGCTGGGATTGCCGCAGAATTTCCGCCAGCGGGGCCAGTTGTCGCCATCGCATGCGGGACAGGCAGGGCGCTTGCCGCCGGCGTCCGGATTGCGCGCCGTGATTTCGGGCAGCTGCTCCGTGGCCACGCAGCAGCAGGTGGCGCACCTGCGCGAACTGGCGCCGTCCTTCCACGTCGACCCTTTGCAGCTGGCTGCGGGCGGCGAGGTGGTGGACGCCGTGGTGGAGCAGGCGCTGGCCTGGGCGAATCAGCACCTGGCGCTAGGCCCCATTTTGATCTATGCCACGGCCACGCCGGACGCCGTGCGCGCCGTGCAGGCGCAGCTGGGCGTGGAGCGTGCCGGCGCTCTCGTCGAGGAAACCCTGGCCGCCATCGCGCAGGGGCTCGTGCGCCTCGGCGTGGGCCAGCTGATCGTCGCCGGCGGCGAAACCTCGGGCGCCGTGGTGAAAGCGCTGGGCGTGGCGGGCTTGCGCATCGGCCCCGAGATCGATCCCGGCGTGTCGTGGACGCAAGCCTTGCCCGCGCCGGGCGACGATGGCAGGGCGCCTTTGGCGCTGGCGCTCAAGTCCGGCAATTTCGGTACCGTGGATTTCTTCAGCAAGGCCTGGCAGGTGCTGGCATGAGCGCCACCGAATCGCGCCAGCGCGAGCAGATCGTCGAATTCGGCAAGTCCCTGTTCGAACGGGGCTTGACGGCGGGCAGCAGCGGCAACCTGAGCGTGCGCCTGTCCGACGGCTGGCTGCTGACGCCGACCAACGCCAGCCTGGGCCGGCTCGATCCCGCGCAATTGTCCAAGCTCGATTGGAACGGCAAGCTGATCAGCGGGGCGCCGCCGTCCAAGGAGGCGTTCCTGCACCGCGCCATGTACGAAGAGCGAAGCAGCGCGGGTGCCATCGTGCACCTGCATTCGACCCATTCGGCTGCCGTGTCGTGCATGTGCGGCTTGAACCATGACGACTGCATTCCGCCGCTCACGCCATACTTTGTGATGAAGGTGGGGCGCTTGCCCCTGGTGCCGTATCACCGTCCGGGCGACCCGGCGCTGGCGGACGCGATCGGCGCCATGGCGCGCAAGCACTCGGCCGTGTTGCTGGCCAACCACGGCCCCGTCGTGTCGGGCACGAGCCTGGAAGCGGCCGTGTATGCGGCCGAGGAACTGGAAGAGACGGCCAAGCTGTTCCTGCTGCTGCGCGACGTGCCCACGCGCCCGCTCGACGCGGTGCAGATCGCGGACCTGAAACACACATTCAAACTCGACATATAAGATTCAAGGAGATACCGCATGCCCCGTTTTGCCGCCAATCTGACCATGATGTTCAATGAAGTGCCTTTCCCGCAGCGCTTTGCCGCCGCGGCGCAAGCGGGTTTCACGGGCGTCGAATTTTTGTTCCCCTACGATCACGCGCCGCAGGAAGTGGCCGGCTGGCTGCGCGAAAACAAGCTGCAGAACGTGCTGTTCAACCTGCCGCCGGGCGACTGGGCGGCCGGCGAGCGGGGCATCGCCTCGCTGCCGGGCCGCGAAGCGGAATTCCGTGCCGGCGTGGCGCGCGCCATCGAATATGCGCTGGCGCTGGGCACCCCGCGCGTGCACATGATGGCGGGCCTGTTGCCACTGGGCGCCGACATCGAACTGCACCGTGCCACCTACCTGGCCAACCTGCGGTACGCCGCGAAAGCCGTGGGCGAGCATGGCATCGAGTTGCTGATCGAGCCGATCAACGGACGCGACATGCCCGGCTACTTCCTCGTCACGCAGGCGCAGGGCCATGCGCTGCGCCTGGAATCGGGCGCGCCCAACGTCAAGGTGCAGATGGATTTTTATCACACGCAGATCGTCGAGGGCGATATCGCCATGACGTTCAAGAATAACTTCGACGGCATCGGCCACGTGCAGATCGCCAGCGTTCCCGCCCGCAACGAACCGGACGATGGCGAAGTCAATTACCCATACCTGTACACCCTGCTCGACGAGCTGGGCTACGAGGGCTGGATCGGCTGCGAATACCGTCCGCGCGGGCGCACCGAGGATGGCCTGGGCTGGCTTGCCGCATACAACAACAAACAAGGAGCATGAAGATGAAAGTACTGATTACCGGCGGTGCCGGTTTCCTGGGGCAGCGCCTGGCGCGCCAGTTGCTGGCGCAAGGCCAGCTGACGGACAGCCACGGCCAGTTGCAGACCATCAGCGAGCTGGTACTGGTCGACGTGGTGGCAGCGCATGACTTCAACGATGCGCGCGTCAACGTGGTCACGGGCGACATCGCCGACGGCACCCTGATGCGCGCCACCATCGACGCGCAGACCACGTCGATCTTTCACCTGGCCGCCATCGTCAGCGGCCAGGCGGAAGCCGATTTCGAACTGGGCATGCGCATCAATCTCGATGCCTCGCGTTTGCTGCTCGATATCTGCCGCGAACTGGGACACAAGCCGAAAGTGGTCTTCACCAGCTCCGTGGCCGTCTACGGCGGCAAGCTGCCGGACGTGGTGCAGGACACCACCGCGCTGAATCCGCAATCGTCGTACGGCGCGCAAAAGGCCATCGGCGAATTGCTGCTCAATGATTACAGCCGCCGCGGCTTTGTCGATGGCCGCGTGCTGCGCCTGCCCACCATCAGCGTGCGTCCCGGTAAGCCGAACAAGGCGGCGTCGTCCTTCGCCAGCGGCATCATCCGCGAACCGTTGAATGGCGAGGCGGCCGTCTGCCCCGTGTCCACCGATTTGCGATTGTGGCTGCTGTCGCCGCGCGGCGCCATCGCCTCGCTGATCGCCGGCCACGAACTGGCGGGCGAGGCCTTTGGCGCCAGCCGCACGGTGAACTTGCCGGGCTTGAGCGTGAGCGTGGGCGAGATGATCGCCGCGCTCGAAGACGTGGCCGGCAGCGAGGTAGCAAAGCGCATCAGCTATGCGCCCGATCCGGCCGTCGAGCGCATCGTCAAGAGCTGGCCCGGCGCCTGGGACACGGCCCGCGCCGAGGCGCTGGGCTTGACGGCCGATGCGGATTTCGCCAGCATCATCCGTGCGTATATCGAGGATGTGAAAGCATGAAGCCGCGTAGGTCGGATTAGCGGCGGCACGCCGCGTAATCCGACAATATTGCTGGCGTTGGTTTAAGTGCTGATGTCGGATTGCGCTGGCCTGTCAGCCAGCTAATCCGACCTGCGCCATGCCAGCGCGTGGGGCTTATTTGCCCAGTATCGACGCCACATTGTCGGTGCCGGGCGCGCCGAACAGCTGCTGCTTGAGGATGTGCAGCTGGTCGCGCACTTGCGCCGCCTTTTCGAACTCCAGGTTCTTGGCGTGGTCGACCATCAGTTTTTCCAGGCGCTTGATTTCCTTGCTGACCTGTTTCTCGCTCATCGCTTCGAATTTCGCCGCTTCCTGCGCCACCTGCAGGGTCTCGCGCGCTTCCTGCGGGCTGTAGACGCCGTCGATCATTTCGCGGATCGATTTCTTCACACCGATCGGGATGATGTTGTTGGCCGTATTGAAGGCGATCTGCTTGGCGCGGCGGCGTTCCGTCTCGTCGATGGCGCGGCGCATGGAGTCCGTGATGCGGTCGCCGTACAAAATCGCCGTGCCGTTCAGGTTACGCGCGGCGCGGCCGATGGTCTGGATCAGGCTGCGTTCGGAGCGCAAAAAGCCTTCCTTGTCCGCGTCGAGGATGGCGACCAGCGATACTTCCGGCAAGTCCAGGCCCTCGCGCAGCAGGTTGATCCCCACCAGCACGTCGAAGGTGCCCAGACGCAGGTCGCGCAGGATTTCCACGCGCTCCACCGTTTCGATATCGCTGTGCAGGTAGCGCACCTTGATGCCATGGTCGCCCAGGTATTCCGTCAATTGCTCGGACATGCGCTTGGTGAGGGTGGTCACCAGCACGCGCTCGTCCTTCTTGATGCGCTCGACGATTTCCGACATCAGGTCGTCCACCTGGCTGCTGGCCGGACGCACGATGATCTGCGGGTCGACCAGGCCGGTCGGGCGCACGACCTGTTCGACCACCTGGTCAGAATGGGTCTTTTCGTATTCGGCCGGCGTGGCCGAGACGAACACGGTCTGGCGCATCTTCTGTTCGAATTCCTCGAATTTCAAGGGCCGGTTGTCGAGCGCCGACGGCAGGCGGAAACCGTAGTCGACCAGGTTCGTCTTGCGCGAGCGGTCGCCGTTGTACATGGCGCTCAGCTGGCCCGTCAGCACGTGCGACTCGTCGAGGAACATCAATGCGTCGGGCGGTAAATAATCGACCAGGGTCGGCGGCGGTTCGCCGGGCAGCGCGCCGCTCAGATGGCGCGAGTAGTTCTCGATGCCCTTGGTGAAACCGATCTCCGCCATCATTTCCAGGTCGAAGCGCGTGCGCTGTTCCAGCCGCTGCTCCTCGATCAGTTTATTTTCCTTGCGGAAGAACTCGAGGCGCTCGCGCAGCTCGTCCTTGATGGTCTCGACGGCGCGCAGCACGGTGGAGCGGGGCGTGACGTAGTGCGAACCCGGGTACACGGTGAAGCGGGGGATCTTTTGCCGTACGCGGCCCGTCAGCGGGTCGAACAGCTGGATCGATTCGATCTCGTCGTCGAACATTTCCAGGCGCACGGCCAGCTCCGCATGCTCGGCGGGGAAGATGTCGATCGTGTCGCCGCGCACGCGGAAGGTGCCGCGGCCGAAATCGACCTCGTTGCGCGTGTACTGCATCTGGATCAGGCGCGCGATGACGTCGCGCTGGGCGACCCTGTCCTTGACGCGCAGGGTCAATATCATCTGGTGGTATTCGTTCGGATTGCCGATACCGTAGATGGCCGAGACGGTGGCGACGATGATGACGTCGCGCCGCTCCATCAGCGATTTGGTGCACGACAAACGCATCTGCTCGATATGCTCGTTGATCGACGAGTCCTTTTCGATGAACAGGTCGCGCTGCGGCACGTAGGCTTCGGGCTGGTAGTAATCGTAGTAGCTGACGAAGTATTCGACGGCGTTCTGCGGGAAAAAGTCGCGGAACTCGCTGTACAGCTGCGCCGCCAGGGTCTTGTTCGGCGCGAAGACGATGGCGGGCCGGCCCATGCGCGCGATGACGTTGGCCATGGTGTAGGTCTTGCCCGAACCGGTCACGCCCAGCAGGGTCTGGAAGGCCAGTCCGTCGGCAATCCCTTCTGACAGCTGGTCGATTGCCGTGGGCTGATCGCCGGCCGGAGGGAAGGGCTGGTGCAGCTTGAAGGGGGAGTCCGGGAAAGAGATAATTGCGCTTTCCGCCTCGCTGGCGGTAGATAATTCGGGCATGTGAATCAGACCTTTGTTAGAATAGTGCTCTGCTGGCGGCCCTGGCGTTGTATTTCGGGGCGCTGTCTACAACTCCGCTGTGAACCTGCTTCCAATCGAATCCAATCTTATCATGACGAACCCAACTGTTTCTGCCAGTCTGTTTAGCGCCATCGAGATGGCCCCACGCGACCCGATCCTGGGCATCACCGAAGCATTTAACGCGGACCAGAATCCCGCCAAAATCAATCTGGGCGTTGGCGTCTATTATGACGACAACGGTAAAGTGCCTCTGTTAGCTTGCGTACGCAAGGCGGAAGCCATCCTGATCGAACAGGCCGCCCCACGCACCTATCTGCCGATCGAAGGCCTCGCTGCCTACGACAAGGCGGTGCAAGAACTCGTATTTGGCGCCGATAGCGCTGTAATTCAAGAGCGCCGCGCCGTCACCGTGCAAGCCATCGGCGGCACGGGCGCATTGAAGATCGGTGCCGACTTCCTGCAGCGCTTCGCGCCGGGTGCCCAGGTCTACATCAGCGACCCGAGCTGGGAAAACCACCGCGCGCTGTTCGAGAACGCCGGTTTCGTTGTGAATAACTACACGTACTACGATGCCGTCACCCATGGCGTGAACTTCGACGGCATGCTGGCCAGCCTGAACGCCATGCCGGCCGGTTCCATCGTCGTGCTGCACGCCTGCTGCCACAACCCGACCGGCGCCGACCTGAGCGTGGCCCAGTGGGACCAGATCATCGTCGTCGTCACGTCGCGCGGCCTGGTGCCGTTCCTGGACATGGCTTATCAGGGCTTCGCCAACGGCATCGCCGAAGACGGCGCCGTGGTGCGCCGCTTTGCCGACGCGGGCGGCCCGCTGCTGGTGTCGAACTCGTTCTCGAAATCGTTCTCGCTGTACGGCGAGCGCGTGGGCGCCCTGAGCGTCGTCGCCGCCAGCGCCGATGAGGCGGCCCGTCTGCTGTCGCAACTGAAGCGCGTCGTGCGCACCAACTACTCGAACCCGCCAGTCCATGGCGGCAAAGTCGTCGCCACCGTCCTGGCCACGCCGGAACTGCGCCAGCTGTGGGAAGAGGAACTGGCCGGCATGCGCGTGCGCATCCGCGAAATGCGCAATGCCTTCGTGGAAAAGCTGAAAGCCAAGGCGCCAGGCCACGACTTCGAATTCGTGCGCCAGCAAATCGGCATGTTCTCGTACTCGGGCCTGAGCAAGGAACAAGTGGCTTCCCTGCGCGAGCAATCGATCTACGCCGTCGACACGGGCCGCATCTGTGTGGCAGCATTGAATTCGCGCAACATCGACATCGTTATTGACGCGATCGCCAAAGTGCTTTAAGATCTTGCTTCTTCGGCGCTGCATGCAAGTGTGGCGCTGATGGCAATAGAAAGTCGGCGCTGGCCGTGTTTGTGAAGATGCAATATCCATCTTGCAAATATGGAACAAGCGACATATAATATTGCCTCTTTTCCCTGATAGCTCAGTTGGTAGAGCGACGGACTGTTAATCCGCAGGTCCCTGGTTCGAGTCCAGGTCGGGGAGCCAGAATTCGAAAGGCCACGTTGAAAAACGTGGCCTTTTTTGTTTTTGCGCTGTCGGCGGGCAGCTGCTGTCCGGAATAGAAATTTCCCTGGGGGAATCTGGACATGTGCTTGCTTGCCCTATATAATACGGCCTCTTTTCCCTGATAGCTCAGTTGGTAGAGCGACGGACTGTTAATCCGCAGGTCCCTGGTTCGAGTCCAGGTCGGGGAGCCAGAACATCAGCAGTATCGAAAAGCCCAGCCTTCACCGGTTGGGCTTTTCGCGTTTCAGAGCCTGCATGAGGCATCCGTGTCATCACTCTTGATCCCGCGCATAGGCCGCCAGGCACCCGGCGCTATGCTGGAGGCGACAAGGCGCCGGCAGGCCTGTCATCGCCTTCAACTTCCTGGAGGGGCTGAAATGGATGAGGTCACAAGTGTTGGGTCGGCAACGATCGTGCTCGTGCATGGCGGTTTTGTCGATGGGTCGGGTTGGGAAGCCGTTTACCGGGCGCTGCGTGACGAGGGTTGTCACGTTGCCATTGTGCAAAACCCAACGCTATCGCTGGCGGACGATGTGGCCGCGACCGGACGGGTCATCGCCGCGTCGCCGGGTCCCGTGGTCCTCGTTGGTCATTCGTATGGCGGTGCCGTGGTCACGCAAGCGGGGAACGATCCCAAGGTCAAGGCATTGGTCTACATCGCGGCGTTTGTGCCGGATCAAGGCGAGTCCGTCGATTCCTTGCTGAAGAATGCCCCGCCTGGCGCACCGGTGCCGCCGATCTTGCCGCCGCACGATGGCTTCCTGTTGCTCGACCAGAAAAAGTTTGCGGCCGCCTTCGCGGCCGATGTGCCCAGGGACAAGGCCCGCTTCATGGCGGTATCGCAAGTGCCCTGGGGAGTGGCCGCGCTGACCGGCGTGGTCAGCGCGCCAGCGTGGAGGAGCAAGCCCAGCTGGTACCTGGTGGCGACGGAGGACAAGATGATTGCGCCGGCGATGCAACGCAAGATGTCCGAACGCGCGGGCTCGAAGGTGGTCGAAGTCGCCGGCAGCCATGCCATTTACATTTCGCAAGCCCATGCGGTGGCGACGCTGATCCGCAAGGCCGCCGCCGGCATTGCCGGCGGCCAGGCCAGCCTGTCGGCTTCCGGGAGTGGCTTCCCGTGACGGGGCGTTGTATCAGGACTTCGGCGCCGCATTCAATGTCTTGATGATGGCTTCCTGGAACTGCACCGGTTCATCCTGGTGAATTTGATGCCCGGAATGGTCAAAGAAAAACAGCCCCTTCTTTGGCGCCTTCAATGTTTCAAAATACGCTTGCGTGATCCTGGTCGAGGTCTGGATATCGTTTTTGCCGACGAAGAAATACACGGGGCAGTCAACGCTCTTCAAGGTCCTGGGCAGATCGATGTTCATGACCTCGTTCCAGACTGGCGACCAGGTTTTCGACCATTGAAGAAAGCCCGTCTTGAAGCCCTCGCTCGTGGCAAATTCCTTGCCATCCTTATAAAAAAGCCATTTCCTTAAATAAAACATGCTTTCGTCACTTGCAAACGGGAAACTGACGCTGTCCAGTTCCTGGCTGGCGACGGCATTGTCCTTGAAATGCACTTTCAAGGTTTTCAGCAATTCTTTCTCGCTTTCCAGCTGGCTCACGACAGGATTGGACGCGAAATAGGCATGCAGCAGTTCCGGATGATGCTTGACGATATAAAAGCCCAGGACGTTGCCCCAGGAACTGCCCAGCAAGTATATTTTTTCCTGCTTGAGCTCTTTTTGTAGAAACGTGATGACCTGGTACGTGTCCTGCTCCATCTGCGCGACGGAAGGCTGGCTTGGCGAAGGATTCAGTTTCAGGGTTTTTCCTGCATCGCGCTGGTCCCATTGCACAAGCGTAAATCTCTTTTTCAGGATGGCGGTAAACGCATCCGCATTCTTCATCATCGAACTTCCCGGCCCGCCCGATAGAAAGAGAAGAGCAGGCTTGTTGGAGTCATCTGTTTTGATTTCCACAAACTGCTTTATCCCGCCAATGTCGGGAGTCAGCAGCACGTCGATGGCAAGCGGAACGGGTTGTGCTTTACATGCATAAAATGGAATCAAGGCGATGAATAACACGGCCATTATGCTGTTTTTTGTCATGGGCTGGTATGGATGGTTGCTGGCAGGTATGGGGTGTCCATTTAGGATGTTATCCGAATAACATGTTGCATATGAAAAATATCTGCAGCGCGTCCGCAGTGGCGCCATGGCGGGCTGCGGCCTGTGTCTTTTCCCGTTTTGCGCTATCCTGAATGCAACCCCATAGGAGAGTTGCCACCATGACCTGTTCTATCCCGTTGCGCCATATCGTTCTCTGTGATTTTCTTGAGGACATCACACCGGCCAAGCATGCCGAGCTGGTCTATGAATTTTCCCAGCTTAAACATCGCATCCCCGGCGTGCTGCAATTCGAATGGGGGCCGAACGTCAGCCCGGAAGGCCTCGATGACGGCTTTACCGATTGCTTCAGCTTGAGTTTTGCCGATACGGGCGCGCGCGATGCGTATCTGACCCATGCCGCGCACCAGGCTTTTGTCGAGCTGCTTAAGCCATGGCTGGGCCGCGTACTCGTGTTCGACTATCATCCGCAGGAAAATCCGGGCTGAGGTATGCCGTGCATAATTTTTTCGCGTAAATCTGGACAACTGAAAATTTGCGCTATAGAATGCGGCCTCTTTTCCCTGATAGCTCAGTTGGTAGAGCGACGGACTGTTAATCCGCAGGTCCCTGGTTCGAGTCCAGGTCGGGGAGCCAGAACATCAGCAGTATCGAAAAGCCCAGCCATTACGGTTGGGCTTTTTGCATTGTGACATTGCACGCAGATGTGTCGAAAAGCATCTGTCATACTTGCAAGGCATATTTGCCGCCTCTCGATGAACACAAGCCTTCCCATGAAGAATATCTGCGCCCTGGTGCTGATGCTGGCCGCCGGCATCGTCTATGGGCCCCTTGCCGGCGGCCAGGGACGCCAGCCCTTGTCCGAAGCGAAGGTCAAGCAGCAGATCATCGCCGAGTCGATTGCCGCCTATCCCGGGCGCTGCCCCTGTCCCTACCATGCCGCCAAGAATGGCAGCGCTTGCGGAGGACGCAGCGCATGGAGCAGGAAGGGCGGTTATGCCCCCATTTGCTACGAACGCGAAATCAGCAGCGAGATGGTGCGCAAGTGGCGCGAGGAAAATGCCGCGGCGTCGTGAGCATTGCCCCGTGCGCAGCGCCTGCAGCTGTGCCGGCATAGGGGCGATGCCCAAGCGGCCCCATAAATCGTGGTACAGCCTGACCGGCACGAGGCCCGTATGGCCGTCGATATCGCCGGACGCCGCCCTCGTGCGATGCCGCTATCTCGCCCCTGGTCGGCACATGTTCTTGCTGGGCAGCCAGCTGGCATCCATGCCGGCATCGCGCAGGGCAAATTCTCAATAGTAATACTACATTGGCAGACAATTTACTTCTGTAGGATAATGTGGAACCGGTTCCATTTATGCGCAAATGCAATGTGGCGCAACCATCGAAGTCAATAAAACAACAAGTCTTGCGGGAGTCTCATGAACTATCCAGGCAGCGAACCATCTGCAACATCCGTTTCATCCCTTCCCCGCATCAGCCGCCGCCACGCCCTGATCGGCCTGGCCGCCTTGCTGGCGCAGGCCGGTTTCTGGAGCAATCCGCTCTCGGCCGCCATGCAGGCGCCAGCCAGCGCTCCGGCGCCCGGCCTGGCGCCTGCCACGATGCTGTTCTACACCTTGTCGCAAACCATCACGGGCCACCGCGATCTGTCCGCCGCGACGGCGGCGCGCATCGAGCAAGCCATGCGCACGAACGTGCCCGGTTTCGCCGAGCGCTTGCCGCAGCTGGGCGCGCTGCTCGTCACGGGCCAGGAAGCCAAGGCCCTGCTGGCCGCCGCCAGCGCCGCCGATGCGGGCTTGCGCGAGCTGGCGCTGGCCATCGTTGCCGCCTGGTACACGGGCACCGTCGCCGGCTATGCGGCGCAGGGCACGAAGTCCATCGTCGTCGCGTATGCGGAAGCCTTGATGTACCGCACGGTGGCCGATGGCCAGGTCGTGCCGACCTATTGCAATTACGGCCCCCTGTGGTGGCTGAAGGCGCCGCCGGCCGTGCGCGTCTCCGCGCCCGTGGCGCCCAAACCCGTACCGGCCCCGGCCACTACCGGCACTCCCGAACCGAAAGGCAAGCAAGCAAAATGAAATCACCGCAATTCAAGAGTAATGGCGACGTCGTCGCCGATGTCGTCATCGTCGGCACGGGTGTCGTCGGCGCCATGATGGCCGACCAGCTGGCCGCGCAAGGCCATTCCGTGATCATGCTGGAAGCGGGCCTGCGCATCGAGCGGGGACAAGCCGTGGAAAACTGGCGCAACATGCCGTTCGAGAACCGTGTCGGTTCCGACTTCCAGGGCCTGTATCCGCAGGCGGACAATGCGCCCGCGCCCCTGTATTTCCCGAAGAATAACTATGTGGAATTGTCCGGCCCCAGCGGCAGCAGTTTCCAGCAAGGCTATCTGCGCACGGTGGGCGGCACGACCTGGCATTGGGCCGCGTCGTGCTGGCGCCATTTGCCGTCGGACATGCGCATGAAGAGCGATTACGGCGTCGGGCGCGACTGGGCCATTTCCTATGAGGAACTGGAGCCCTACTATTGCCGCGCCGAGCAGGAAATGGGCGTGGCCGGCCCCAACGATCCCGCCTTGCAGTCGCCCAGCGAGCGCAGCGCGCCGTACCCGATGGACATGGTGCCCTGGGGCTATGGCGACAAGCGCTTCGCCGAAGTGGTCAACCCGCACGGCTACCGTTCCGTGCCGATTCCGCAAGGGCGTTCGACGCGCCCATGGCAGGGCCGTCCCACGTGCTGCGGCAATAACAATTGCCAGCCGATCTGCCCGATCGGCGCCATGTACAACGGCATCCACCACGTGGAGCGGGCCGAGCTGAAAGGCGCGGGCGTGCTGGCCGAGGCCGTCGTCTACCGCATCGACACGGACCAGAACAACCGCGTGACGGCCGTGCACTGGTATGACGCCAAGAAACAGTCGCACATGGCGACGGGCAAGGCCTTCGTCATCGCCTGCAACGGCATCGAAACGCCGCGTTTGCTGCTGCTGGCGGCGAACCAGAATAATCCGAACGGCATCGCCAACAGTTCGGACCAGGTCGGCCGCAACATGATGGACCACTCGGGTTTCCACTGTACCTTCCTGGCCAATGAACCGATCTGGACGGGCCGAGGCCCCGCGCAAAGCAGCTGCCTGGTGGGCCCGCGCGACGGCGCCTTCCGCGCGCAGTATTCGGCCAACAAGATGATCTTGAACAATATCACCAGGGTGGGACCCGCAACGCAGCAATCGTTGAAGCTGGGCCTGGTGGGCAAGGACCTCGACGACGAGATCCGCCGCCGCGCCGCGTTCGGCGTGGACCTGTCGATCAGCCTGGAACCGCTGCCCGAAGCGCACAACCGCCTGACCTTGAGCAAGACGCGCAAGGACCCGCTGGGCCTGGCCTGTCCCGACATCTACTATGACGTAGGCGATTACGTACGCGATGGCGCGAAGGCCGCGCATGCGCAGCTCGAACACATCGGCAAGCTGTTCGGCGCCGTGGAATTCCATATCACCGACAGCCTGAATGCGAATAACCACATCATGGGCGGCGTCATCATGGGCAGTAACCGTCTTGACTCCGTGGTCGACGGCAATTGCCGCGCCCACGACCACGCCAACCTGTGGCTGCCGGGCGGCGGCGCCATGCCGTCGGCCAGCGTCGTCAACACGACCCTCAGCATGGCTGCGCTCGGCTTGCGCGCGGCCGACGACATCGCCCGCACCCTGGCAAGGGAGGCAGCATGATGCGCCGTTTCTTGCTGGGCCTGACCCTGGCGGCCGGCTTGCCGCTGGCCGCGCGTGCTTTACCACCTGTGCCGCCGGCGCCGCCCGTTACCCTGACGCCGGACCGTCCGGCCGCGCCGGCCGCAAGCACAGCCGCCAAGCCCGATGCACGGCTGGAGCGGGGCCGCTACCTGGCTATCGCGGCCGACTGCATGGCCTGCCATACGGCGGCGGGCGGCAAGCCGTATGCGGGCGGCTACGCCATCGATTCGCCGCTGGGCACGATCTATGCGACGAATATCACGCCCTCCAAAAAAGGCGGCATCGGCCATTACACGGAGGCCGACTTTGCGCGCGCCCTGCGCGCAGGCGTGCGCGCCGATGGCAGCCACCTGTACCCGGCCATGCCCTACACCAGCTATGCGCAGCTGACGGATACGGACGTGGGCGACCTGTATTACTACTTCATGCAGGCAGTCAAACCCGTCGACGAGCCGGCGCGCCAGACGGCCCTGCCATTCCCGTTCAATGTGCGCCTGTCCATGCTGGGCTGGAACACCTTGTTCCTCGACAATAAACGCTTCGTGCCCGATCCGGCGAAGAGCGCGCAGATCAACCGCGGCGCCTACCTGGCCGAAGGGCTGGCGCACTGCAGCGCCTGCCACACGCCGCGCAACGCGCTGATGGCGGAAATCGGCAGCCAGACCCTGGCGGGTGCCGCGCTCGGCTCCTGGCATGCGCCGAACATCACGTCCGACAAGGTCAGCGGCATCGGCGCGTGGACGGATGCGGAACTGACGGCCTACCTGAAGACGGGGCACGTGGAAGGCAAGGGGCAGGCGGCGGGCGGCATGGCCGAAGCCATCCAGAACAGCCTGCAATTTTTGCGCGACGACGACGTGGCCGCCATCGTCGCCTGGCTGCGCACGGTGCCGCCCGTGCGCGCGCAGGGGCAGACCAAGGCTGCCTTCAGCCACGGCAGCGCCGCCAGCGAGGAAGCGGCATTGCGCGGCATGGCCGCTGCCACCGAGCGCCATTCCTTGAATAGCGGCGCCGTGCTGTTTTCCGGCTATTGCGCCAGCTGCCATTCGGCCAGCGGCGCCGGCAGCACGGGGCAAAGTTATCCGGCCCTGTTCAACAACACGGCCACGGGCGGCAACACGCCGGCCAACCTGGTCTCGGCCATCCTGTTTGGCGTCGAGCGCAAGATCGAAGGGGAAGAGCACGAAGCGTTCATGCCCCGTTTCGACCAGCGCTCGTACGTGCAGCCCTTGACGGACGAGCAGATCGCCTCGATCGCCAATTACGTGCTGAAACAGTACGGCAACCCGGAGGTGTCGGTGACGCCTGCCTACGTGGCGCAGGCGCGCAGCGGCGGCGAAAAACCCGTGCTGGCGCGGGCGCAACCGTTCATGCTGCCGGGCGGCATCGCGGCCATCTTGTTGCTGATCGCGCTGTGCGTGTGGCTGCGCCGGCGCCGTCAAGTCAAGAAATAGGCATCGGAGCCGTGGAGTATCGGCGGCGAATATGAACGTTGGGCGCAACTTGCAGTAAAATGCAGGCTGAAAAATGGTTACGAGCAATCGTAGCCATTTTTTATTCTGGCCCGACCCTGCTATCGTTCATTTGAAAACTGACAATGTCCCATTCCCTGCATCACCAATTCTTGCGTTTCGCCGCCGTCGGCGCTTCCGGCACGGCCGTGCAATACAGCGTGCTGTGGGGCGGTGTGGAATGGGCGGGCATCAGCGCCGCCGCCGCGTCCGGCATCGGCTACATCCTCGGTTCCGTCGTCAACTACCTCCTGAATTACTTTTTCACGTTTAAAAGCGACAAGGGCCATGGCGAGGCGGCCAGCAAGTATTTCACCTTGCTGGGCATCGGCTGGTGCATCAATACGGGGCTGATGTGGCTGCTGGTACACCAGCTGGGCTGGTATTACTGGCTGGCGCAGGTGCTGGCGACGGGCATCGGGCTGGTCTGGAATTTCGCGGGCAGCCGCTGGTGGGCCTTCAAGCCGGCCGGCGCGCCAGGCAAGTAATCAAGTAAGCAAGTAAGCAAGTAAGTAGTTGTTGCAAGAAAAAAAGATGCGCATAGTCCAAGACCAGGCGCGCGGTTTTACCAAAACAAGGGGTTAATCATGCAGTTCCTGGAACGCTATTTCAAACTGAAGGACAACGGGACCAATGTGCGCACGGAGCTGCTGGCCGGCCTGACCACGTTCCTGACGATGGCCTACATCATCTTCGTCAACCCGTCCATCCTCGGTGACGCGGGCATGCCGAAAGACTCCGTTTTTGTCGCCACCTGCCTGGCGGCCGCCATCGGCACCCTGATCATGGGCCTGTACGCGAACTACCCGATCGCGCTGGCGCCGGGCATGGGCTTGAATGCGTATTTCTCGTACACGGTGGTCAAGGGCATGGGCATGAGCTGGGAAGTGGCGCTGGGCGCCGTCTTCATTTCCGGCTGCCTGTTCATTCTGGTCAGCCTGTTCAAGATACGCGAGATGATCATCAACAGCATCCCGCCCGCGCTGCGCACGGCGATCACGGTGGGTATCGGCCTGTTCCTGGCCATCATTTCGCTGAAAAGCGCGGGCGTGGTGGTGTCGAACCCCGCCACCATCATCGCACTGGGCGACTTGCACCAGGCGGCGCCCATCCTGGCCATCCTCGGTTTCTTCATCATCGTCGCGCTGGACCGCCTGAAAGTGCCGGGCGCCATCCTGATCGGCATCCTCACCATCACCATTGCCAGCTTCTTCTTCGGCGGCAACCAGTTCAACGGCATCGTCTCGGCGCCGCCCGCCATCGAACCGACCCTGTTCAAGCTCGACATCATGGGCGCGCTGTCGATCGGCATCGTCAACGTGGTGCTGGTATTTTTCCTGGTTGAATTGTTCGATGCGACGGGCACCCTGATGGGCGTGGCCAACCGTGCCGGCTTGTTGAAAGACGGCAAGATGGAACGCATGAACAAGGCCTTGCTGGCCGACAGCACGGCGATCGCCGCCGGCGCCTGCCTGGGCACGTCGAGCACCACCGCCTTCGTCGAAAGCGCTGCCGGTGTGCAAGCGGGTGGCCGCACGGGCTTGACGGCCGTCGCCGTCGCGCTGCTGTTCCTGGGCAGCCTGTTCTTCGCCCCGCTGGCGCACACGGTGCCGCCGTACGCGACGGCGCCCGCGCTGCTGTACGTGGCCTGCCTGATGCTGCGCGAACTGACCTTCATCGACTGGGATGACAGCACGGAAAGCATCCCGGCCGCCATCACGGCGCTGATGATGCCGTTTACGTATTCGGTGGCCAGCGGCGTGGCCTTCGGTTTCATCACCTATGCGGTATTGAAACTGTTGACGGGCAAGGGCAAGCAGGTATCGGTAGTGGCCTACATCATCGCCGCCATCTTCCTGTTCAAGTTCATCTACCTGGGCGAATAGCAAGTTTGCCTGCAAGCAGTGACAAGGCCGCCCGTGCATCAGCAGGGCGGCCTTTTCTTTTAGCGCCGCTTACATGAGCAGCGCGGCGACCAGGTCTTTTTTTGCGTCGCCGGCGCTGCCGTCGAAGCGCAAGGCCGCTTCCACGTGCGCCAGGTGCTCGACCATCATGTGGGCCGCCAGATCGGCGTCGCCGCTGCGTGCCGCATCGAGAAAGCGGCCGTGTTCGTCGCACGAGCAGGCGGCCGCGTGACCCGACTGGTACAGCATGGTGATGAGCGAGCTGCGGCCCACCAGTTCGCGCACGATGTCGCGCAGAACGGCGTTGCCGGCGATATCGGCCAGCAAGACGTGGAAGTCGCCCAGCAGTTGCGAGCGCAGCGGCGTCGCTTGCACCAGCGCCAGGCGTTCCGCTTTCAGGTGCCGATCGAGCATCCTGTAGTCGGCAGGTTTGGCCTGCGCGACGAATTCGCGCGCCAGGGCCGCTTCGATGATGCGCCGCGCGGCAAAGATGTCGCGCGCTTCCGCTTCGGTGGGCTGGCTGACGAAGGCGCCCTTGTCGGGCACCATGCGGATGAGTTTGTCTTTCGAGAGAATCAGCAGGGCGGCGCGTATCTTGGTGCGGCTGACGCCATACAGCCGGCACAGCGCCTCTTCGCGCAGCCGCGTACCGGGCGGCAATTGGCGCGCCACGATGGCGGCCGCCATATGTTCGGCAATTTCTGCCGAGCTGTCGCCGCTGCCGGCCTTGTCTACCAGGGTTGCGCTTGATTCTGTCATGTCGGGTAAGAGCAGTCAGCCAGGGGCAAGGCGAACCTTGCAAGCGCATGTCCGCGCGCGGCGTGGTTGACGCCCCGCTGCCGGCATGCCGTTGTGCGCCTTGCGTATCGGCAAGGCATGGCTATTCTACTATCTTGCCTGGCTGCGCGCAGACGGGGCCCGCCGCCTGGCGAGGCATGCTCCCTGGCTGCCTGTTTTGCTGGCCATGCAGCAACCATGTAGTAACGACTGGACATGGGAAATTTTGACGTATATAATTCGGCCTCCTTTCCCTGATAGCTCAGTTGGTAGAGCGACGGACTGTTAATCCGCAGGTCCCTGGTTCGAGTCCAGGTCGGGGAGCCAGAACAAGCAGCAGCAAAGGGCCACGTGGCAACACGTGGCCCTTTTGTCATGTGCGCATGGTTTTCATCCATGCTTGCCATCCCGTCAGTGTATCAACGGCCTGCGCGATGCCATCCCGCTGGTGGCAGGGGCACGCGCAATGATGCCCGGATCAGGGATCGACAAACACGTCGAAGCGCACCTTGAGCGGGCTGCCCCAGGAGATTTCCACCCAGGCGCGGAAGCCGCCGTTGTATGGCGCGATGTTATACACGGCCATGCGGGCGGCGCCGATGAAACGGTCCTGGGGATTCGCGCCATATTCGCTGATATTGAGAAATACGCGCGAATTGGCGTGCACATTGGCATTGGCGAAGTTGACCGAAGGATGCACGCCATTGGCCGTCCACGTATAGTAGGTGGTGAAGGCGGCGGGACTCAGGTTCAAGTCCTGTGCGGCCGCGCCTTGGGCGCTTTGGCCTTCCTGCTCCATCGGCGTATCGGTTTCATCCAGTGCCAGGTTGCTGCCGGTGCGATGTTCTACTTTCATTTCCATGATGTACTCCTGATCGATAGTTTGGACGCCGCGCCTGTCGTCGTGCGGCAAGACGCCCTATCTGTGCTGCCGTGACGGCCAGTGTCACGTCCTGGCTGATAAGGTAGCCGCCTGCTCCATGCTGTTGGAGTAATTCATTCTAGGCATACGCGGGGGCGGAAAGCGCGCTGGGCCGCAAGAAAAGCGGCGTGCGATTGTGCTGGCGCAAACACCTTGCAAGCAGGCGGCAAGATATTTTCCCCCAGGCTATTTTTACGGGGCCGCCACGCATGCGGCGCAGGACAATGGCACAATAGGCCCAGCCGACCTGCCGATACGGAACCCGTTGCGAGCCTAGCCCATGCCGATACTGAACCTGAGTGCCGAAACCGATATCTATTACGAACTGATCGAAGGCGACCCCGCCAAGCCCTGCCTGGTATTCCTGCACGAAGGACTCGGTTGCTGTGCGATGTGGAAAGATTTTCCCGCGCAGCTATGTCAGGCGACGGGGTGCCGCGGCTTGCTGTATGACCGTCATGGCTATGGGCGGTCGTCGCCGCTGGCGGCGCGGCGCCAACTCCATTATTTGCACGACTACGCGCTGTGCGAACTGCCGCAAGTGCTGGCGGCACTGCTGCCGGGGCAGGACCATTTTCTCGTCGGCCACTCCGATGGCGGCAGCATCGCCCTGATCTATGCGGCGCAGCAGCCGCCGCGCTTGCGTGGCATCATTACCGAGGCGGCGCACGTGTTTGTCGAAGGCATCACGCTCGATGGTATCCGCGTGGCGGACGCGGCGTTTGGCGCGGGCAAGCTGCGGGCGCTGGCGAAATACCATGGCGACAAGACGGAAACCATCTTCAAGGCCTGGTCGGACACCTGGCTCAGCTACGGTTTCCAGTTCTGGAACATCGAATACCTGCTGCCTTCCGTCGAATGCCCGGCGCTGGTGGTGCAGGGCAGCGAGGACCAGTACGGCAGCGCGGCCCAGGTCGACACGATCGTGGCGCAGGCCCTCAACGCCATGCCCGCCATGGTCGAGCAGTGCGGGCATACGCCGCACCAGGAGCAGCCGCAGGCATTGCTGGCGCTGATGGAAGGTTTCTTGCAAGGCCGCATGGACGCGGCCGCTCACCCGAAAACTATATGATAGACCACCTCGATCATCTGGTATTGACCACCCGCGACAAACCGGCCTGCATCGATTTCTATACGCGCGTGCTGGGCATGCAGCTGGAAACGTTCGGCACCGGCCGCCATGCTTTCAAGTTTGGCGCGCAAAAGATCAATCTGCATGAAGCCGGCAAGGAATTCCTGCCCAAGGCGGACCTGCCCACGCCCGGCGCGCTGGACCTGTGCTTCATCGCCGCCGTGCCGCTGGACGTGTTCATCGCCCATCTGGCGGCGCTGGGCATTGCCATCGAGGAAGGACCAGTGTCCCGCACGGGCGCCAATTGGCCCATCCGCTCCGTGTATCTGCGCGACCCGGACCGTAACCTGATCGAAGTGTCCGAGCGCGCCTGAGGTTTCATGCGGCGCCCAGGCGTTCAATGGCAGGCGGGATCGCTGTCCCAGCGGCCCGAGCAGATGCGCGAACGGCACAGCATGCCTTCGATCAGGCCCAGCTGCTGACAGCGCCGCAACAGTTCCGCCGTGTCCTGTTCCTGTCCCTGTCCCTGTCCCTGTTCCTGCCTGCGCAGCACCACGTCGCGCACGGGCGGCGTCGTGCCTTCCTGCCGGTGCGCATGCGCGACCATCGCCGTGAGCAAGGCGACATCGCTGTCGCCGGATGCGGCGGCCGGTTTCGCTCCCTGTGGGCGGGCGGCCGCCTGGCGCGCGGGCGGCGGCGTCTTGGGCGGGGTGCTTGCTGTGGCGGCGACCGCAGCAGGCAAGGGCGGCGCCGCCGTATTGACGATGGTGGCCGCCTGTGCCGCGTGCGGCAGCGCCGTTGCTGCTGGCGCGGGCGGAATCTCGGTCATGGCTGTGACGGGCGCCGGCGGCAGGGGCGGCACCTCCGTGTCGTAGGCAATCACGGCCATGATCAGCGCCGCCAGGCACAGGGCGCCGGCGGCGCCGTACCGCCAGCCGGGGCGCCAGCGCGGGGCCGGCATGGCTGCAGGCGCGGCGGCGCCGTGCTCGAGCTGCGACAGGATGCCCTTGCCTTCGATGCGCGCGCCAGCCGCGCCGGCCTTGCTCAGCAGGTCAGGACCGCGCGCCTGGCCATCTCCGGTTTTCAGTAAAGACAAAATATCACCTCCGCAATGGATCAAATTCGACTGACCTTGATGTAAACCGCGCTCATGCGGGCCGCGGACGCCTACGATCTAACGATACCGCCGAGCAATGGATTGCCCGGCCCCGCCGATTCCCGTCACGGAGCGCCCCATGTTTGTCGCCCTGGTCCTGATGTATTTCCTGCTCGCCTGTCTCGCTTGCTGGCTGCTGCTGTTTCCCGGCGGCCGCGCCATCGTGCTGCACACGCTCGTCAACCTGGGCTGGCGCATGCAGCGGCGCGCACAAGGGTTGCAGCGGGGCGGCGGCGCGCAGTGGCAGCGCGTGCAGCAGCACACGGGCTCGGGCATGGCACGCGCCTGGCAATTGCTGTGGCGGCATCGCTGGCTGAGCCTGGCAGGCAGCGTGCTGGTCATCGTGCCCCCGCTGCTGGCCTGGCTGTCCAGCGACCGCATCGCCCTGCGCGGCTATGCCGACCAGCAACACGTCATCAATGACCAGGTCAGCGACTTGCTTAAGGGCGAACAGCTGGTACCGCCACCGACCTTGCCGCCGCTGCTGTTTTCCACTGCCGAAGTCACGCAGCTGCGCCCGCTGCTGGGCGGCGCCAGCCGCAACTGGCAATTGCTCGACCACGATTTCGCGCAACGCCTGCTGCTGGTCTTCAAGATCATGAAGGAGGTGCATGGCTATGACATGGTCTTGCTGGAGGGCTATCGCAGCCCCGCGCGCCAGGACCAGCTGGCGGCGGCAGGCCCGAACGTGACCAACGCGAGGGCGTTTCAGAGCTATCACCAGTACGGCCTGGCCGCCGATTGCGCATTCATGCATGAAGGAAAGCTCATCATTTCTGAAAAAAATGCCTGGGCCATGCGCGGCTACCGTTTATATGGCGTGACGGCCGAATCGGTAGGCCTGCGCTGGGGCGGGCGCTGGACCATGATGGATTTTGGCCACACGGAATTGCCGCAACCGCGCGGGCCGGGCAAGTAAGCCGCGCCAGCCATTCTAGCGCCGCGTACCGGCCTGAATTTCACCGCTGCAAGCTTACTTGCGCAGCGTCAATTGCACACCGGCGCGGGCCGTGCGCTGGCACCAGATACTTGTCGTATGTCAACAAAGGCGCGCCGCATTGCTGTCAGCATGGGCCGAATCCGCCTCGCTGCGCGGCGGCGTTCCTCCTGTTTTGCGACCTCACTCTGGGCTCATCATGCTGCGACGACTCTGGCATTTCCTCACCGACAGCCGCAATCTGACCATCTTCGGCTTCGTGGCGCTGGCCGTGTCCCTGTACCTGGGCGCCGAGGTGCTGGAAGTGGCGCTGATCTGGGCGCTGGCCTTGCTGCTGCTGGCTTTTGTCACGTGGCTGGGCCTGTGGCTGTGGCGCCGTCGCCGCGCGCGGCGCAATGCGCAGGCGCTGGGCCAGGCCATCCTCAACGAGGCCGAGATCGCCGCCGCGCAGGCGGCCTCGTCCTCGACGGCCAGCAACACGCAGCAGGGCGAACTCGATGCCGTGCGCACGGGCATGCTGGCCGCCATCGAGACCATCAAGACCTCCAAGCTGGGCCTCAAGTCGGGCGCCGCCGCCCTGTACGAATTGCCGTGGTACATGATCATCGGCAATCCGGCCGCCGGCAAGAGCAGCGCCATCCTGCATTCGGGCCTGCAGTTTCCTTTCGCCGACGGCAAGATCGTGCAGGGCGTGGGCGGCACGCGCAACTGCGACTGGTTTTTCACCACGGACGGCATCGTGCTCGACACGGCAGGGCGCTATTCCGTCGTCGACGAGCACCGGGGCGAGTGGTTCGGCTTTCTCGACCTGCTGAAAAAATACCGGCGCAAGGCGCCCATCAACGGCATCCTCATCGCCGTCAGCATCGCCGAATTGAAGGGCGACCCCGACGTCGGCATGCAGCTGGCGCGCAGCCTGCGCAAGCGCGTGCAGGACGTCATCGAGCGCCTGGAAGTGTTCGCGCCCCTGTACATCGTGTTTACCAAGGCGGACCTGATCGCCGGCTTCACGGAGTTTTTTGCCGATGCCGAACGCAGCGAGCGCGAGCGCGTATGGGGCGCCACCATGCCCTACCAGCGCAAGCTGCCCACGGCCGACTTGCTGAGTTTTTTCGACCAGAGCTTCGATGAATTGCACGATGGCTTGACGGAGCTGAGCCTGGCCAACATGGCGCACCGGCAACGCAAGACGATGGCGCCCGGCGTGTTCACCTTCCCGCTGGAATTTGCCGCCATCAAGCCAGCCCTGCGCGCCTTCATCGCCACCCTGTTCGAGGAAAACCCGTTCCAGTTCCAGCCCGTGTTCCGCGGTTTTTACTTGACCAGCGCGCTGCAGGAGGGCGAGCCCGTCAGTGCCTCCTCGCAGCAGGTGGCGCGCCGCTTCGACCTGGCCTTCGCGCCGGCCCCGGCCACGGCGCCATCGGGCGCGCGCCAGCATGGCTATTTCCTGCTGGAGTTGTTCCGCAAGGTGATTTTTGCCGACAAGCACCTGGTGGCCACCTATGCCAACCGCGCCAGGCTGCGCTTCAAATATGCCGTGTTCTTTGCCGCCACCGTGTCGCTGGGCGCCTGCCTGGGCGGCTGGAGCTGGTCCTACCTGGGCAACCGCCAACTGGTGGCCAACGTCGAAGCCGATCTGAATAAAGTCGTGAAGCTGCAGGAGAAACGCCTGGACTTGCAATCGCGCCTGGAAGCGCTCGAGATATTGCAGGACCGCATCGAGCAGCTGGAAGCGTACCGGGAGCAAAGGCCATGGTCCTTGCGCCTGGGCCTGTACCAGGGCGACTTACTGGAGCGCAAGCTGCGCGAGGAATATTTCGCCGGCGCGCGCCAGGTCATGCTGACCCCCGTGGCGGGCGCGCTGGAAGCCCTGCTGTTCGAGATGAATGCCAGCGCCGACCAGCTGCAGCCCACGGCGCGCACGCCGCAGACGGCGGGCGCCGCATCGCCTGCCGCGGCGCCCGCCGCGCCGCGCAGCGTCCAGTATCAGGCGGCCAGCGCGACGAATGTGGAAGACGCTTACAACGCGCTGAAAACCTATCTGATGCTGGCCGACAAGACGCATGCGGAAAGCAGCCACCTGAACGACCAGATGACGCGTTTCTGGCGCGGCTGGCTGGAGGGCAACCGGGGCGCCATGCCGCGCGAGCAGATGATACGCAGCGCCGAACGGCTGCTGACGTTTTACCTGGCGCAGATCGGCGACCCGTCCTGGCCGCGCATCGAGCAGAAGCTGGCGCTGGTCGACCAGGCGCGCGAAAACCTGCGCCGAGTGGTGCGCGGCATGCCGGCGCGCGAGCGCGTGTATGCCGACATCAAGGCCCGCGCCTCGACGCGCTTTCCCGGCATGACGGTGGCGCGTATCGTCGGCGAACAGGATCAGGCCCTGCTGGCTGGCAGCTATGCCGTCTCCGGCGCCTTTACGCGCCAGGCCTGGGAAAAGTTCGTCGAGGGCGCGTTTCGCGACGCCGCCAACCGCGAACTGCAAAGCGCCGACTGGGTGCTGAAAAGCGCCTCCACCGACGACCTGACCCTGGAAGGCAGTCCGGAGCAGATCGAGAAAAACCTCGTGGCCATGTACAAGGCCGACTATGCGCGCGAATGGCAAAAATTCGTGCAGGGCGTCGCCGTCGCCGACCTGAAGGGTTTTGACGGCGCCGTGCAGGCGATGAACCGCCTGGGTGACCCGCAGTCGTCGCCGATCGCCAAACTGCTGACGACGATTTACGAAGAAACCTCGTGGGACAACCCGGCGCTGCAAAATGCCCAATTGCGCAAGGCTGAGAGGGGCATCATCGCGTGGTTCAAGGAAACGGTGCTGCGCCGCGCGCCGTCGCAGCTGACGGCCAGTCCCGGCGTCAATGCGCAGCTCGATCCGGCGCGCCTGGACAAACCGATGGGCCCCGTGGGGCGCGAATTTGCCGGCGTGGGCAAGCTGGTGGCGGCCAGGGACAACAATGCCTCGCTGATGCGCGCCTACCTGGAAGCGCTGTCGAAACTGCGCAGCCGCTTGAACCTGCTGAAGAACCAGGGTGACGCAGGGCCGGGCGCGCGCCAGTTCATGCAGCAGACCTTGGAGGGCAGCGGCTCCGAGCTGGCCGACGCCCTGAAACTGGT
The DNA here is from genome assembly GCF_058797855.1 of Janthinobacterium sp. GW823-FHT01H08. NCBI lineage: Bacteria > Pseudomonadati > Pseudomonadota > Betaproteobacteria > Burkholderiales > Oxalobacteraceae > Janthinobacterium > Janthinobacterium sp. GW823-FHT01H08. The sequence goes on along the minus strand of NZ_CM179504.1, from coordinate 4,591,621 downwards.
CGACGAGCAGCTGCTCACGGGGATGAGCGACGCGCAAAAGCAGGCGATACGCCCCATCCTCGTGCGTCCGCTGATGCAGACCTTTGCCGTCATCGTCGCGCCGGCCGAACTCGATATCAACAAGACCTGGGCGGCGCAGGTGTATGAGCCGTTCCAGAAATCGCTGGCCAACAAATATCCGTTTGCCCCAAGCGCGCGCATCGAGGCGAGCAACCTGGAGATCGGGCAGTTCTTCGGCCCGGAAGGCCTGGTGGCGAAATTCGTCACGACGTCCATGGGGCCCCTGGTGGTGCGGCGCGGCGACGTGCTGGCGCCGCGCACCTGGGCCGACATGGGCATCAGCCTGTCGCCGCAGGTGGTGGCGCGCTTCCCCGGCTGGATCGCGCCGCTGGGCGCGGGCGGCGTGGCGGCCACGTCGACGGCGGCGCAAACCGTGTTCCAGATCCAGCCGTCGCCCGCACCGGGCACGCTGGAATACACGGTGGAGATCGACGGTCAGCAGCTGCGCTACCGCAACACGCCGGCGCAGTGGACGAACATGGTCCATCCGGGGCCGCAGGGCGCGGCGGGCATGCAGGGGGCGCGCATCACGGCCGTCACCTTCGACGGACGCACGGTGGAACTGTTCAACGAGCCGGGCCAATTCGGCTTGAAGCGCATGATCGATGCGGCGAGTAAAAAGCGCAAGGACGGCGGCGTGTTCGAACTGCGCTGGGCGCGCGGCGAGGTGGCCGTGGCGGTCGACCTGAAAATCACCAGCAGCGCGGAAACGACGGCGACGGGTGCGGGCGGAACTGCGGCGGTGCAGGAGCAGGGCTTTCGCGGCATGCAGCTGCCCGAGACCATCGTGGGTGCTCCGGCTCCTGTGCCGGTCATCGCTGCGGCTGCGGGAGTGTCGCCATGATGCGCGCGCAACAGCCGGTGCGCCTCGGTTACTTCGGCAAGATCCCCGCGCGCGGCGATTTCATCAAGGCTTGCGACAATCACGCGCTGGTGCAGCTGCTCGACGACTGGCTGGCGCAGGTCATGACTGCGCTGACGGTGGAACCGCGCTGGAAGCTCAATTACGACGCCCTGCCGCCGCTGCGCTTTGCCTTCGTCGGCATGCGCAGCCGGCGCGCCATCGCCGGGCGCCTGGAAGCGAGCAACGACCAGTCGCAGCGGCGCTTTCCCTTCATGGCCATGGGCGCGCTGGAAATCGACGACGCCGAAGCTTTCGTCGGCTGCAGCCCGCTGGCGCTGGCGCCCCTGTGGCAGCGCGTGGAGCAGCTGTCGCAAGGTATCGTGGCCAGCCCGGAGCCGGGTCCTGCCTTGCTGGCGCTGGCTGGCAACGTGGTGGAGGTCGAACCGGCCGCGCCTGAGCACGCGGCACGGCTGGCCGCCTTTTTGCAGGCGCAGACCGTGCATGGCCTGCAAACGATGCTCGCTTCGCCCGCGTTCCCCGTGACGGTGCGCGAATTGCTGCTGGGCCTGGGCCTGCTGCTGCAGCCGGTGCGCCGGAGCGGCTTGCCGCGCCTGGAAAAAAGCCTGGTGCTGCCGCTGCCGCAAGACGCGCAGCTGCGCGACCTGGTGGCCAGCTTCTGGCTGCATCTGATCGCGCCTTTCCTGCGCCAGGCCGATTTCGAACTGGCGCTGTTCTTTTCCCACCTCGACGAGGCGCCCGTGCTGGTGATCGGTTTTTGCGGCGCCGACCCGCATGGCTTGCGCGCGCTGATCGATCCGCAGGCCGGCAGCGAACGGCTGATCATCTTCGACCAGCTCGACTGGGTCGAGGAGCAGCTGGGACACGCATCGGCGCTGCGCCGGTTGTCCGCCTGTTTGCAGCAGGAGCAGCTGTCGCTGCGCTCGGCCTGCGCCATGTTCACGGATACCTTTACCTGAGGGATTGCGATGAAACCAACCGTTTTCTTCCTGCTGCAGCTTGCCGCCACTGCCTGCCACGCCCAGGCGCAAGCGCCGCAGACGCCGATGCCGGGCCAGATCCTCGTCACGGGCACCCTGGCCGACGAGGCGGGCAAGGCGGCCGTGCTGGGCCGCCTGCGCGAACTGTATGGCGCCGAGCGCGTGGTCGACCAGATCAGCATCGGCAATGTGGCGGTGCCGGCCAACTGGAACGGCTACGTGCAAAAGCTGATCGCGCCGAACCTGAAGCTCATTTCGCGGGGGCAGATCAGCATAGCCGGCAACAACGTCAGCGTGCGCGGCGAAGTGGCGAACGAGGCGCAGCGCCAGCAGATCGCCAGCGATATCGCCACCAGCCTCAATCCCACCTACACCGTCAACAATGGCTTGCGTGTCAAGGCGGCCGAGGCCGAGCAGGGCTTGCTCGATGCGGCGCTCGATAAACGCATCATTGAATTCGACAGCGGCAAGGCCACCATCACGCCGGCCGGCCAGGCCATCCTCGACGAGATGGCGGCCGCCATGCTCAGGCTGCGGGGCCGCAAGGTGGAGGTGATCGGCCATACGGACGACACGGGCCTGCGCGCCAGCAACGTGGCCCTGAGCCAGGCACGGGCCGAATCCGTGCGCGCCTACCTGGCCAGCAAGGGCGTCGCGGCCGATACCGTGCTGGTGTCGGGCCAGGGGCCGGACCGTCCCGTGGCCAGCAACGCCACGGCCGATGGCCGGGCGAGGAACCGGCGCATCGAGTTCCGCATTGCTCAATGATCCGCGCCCACTGATCAGGGCAGAGTAATGGTCAGGTGCGCGGGCCGCGGCGCCAGCTTGACCAGGTCCGCATACGCGGCCAGGGTCGTTTGCGTGCCGCGCGTCAGATGCGTTTTCAGACCGAGGTAGGCGCAGATGGCCAGCAGGGCGAAAAAGCTCGACAGCGCCCACAGCGGCACGTCGCTGCCGCGTTTGTTGACCACCTGGTCGGGGCGTTCCGCGCGCGGCGCGAAGCCGCGGCTCTTGCCCTTGATGTGGGCGATCTCGTCGCCCAGGCGCGCCGTCAGATAGCTGAGTTTTTCGCCGCCGTCGATCGCATACTTGCCCTGGAATCCCAGCAATAAACACATGTGGAACACCTGCAGCGCCTGCACGCGCATGGCGCCCTTGCCGCGCAAGGCGTCGAGGCGGTCGAAGAAGTGTTCGCCGGCCAGCTGGTCGCCGAAGATCAGGAGCTGCAGCGGGCGCCGCTCCCACTGCTTGCGCAGGGCGAACGGCGAGGCGAGGATGATTTCATCGACGGCCGCGCAGAACGCATACTTGGCCGCCTCGATATCGTCGCCATCGGCGCGGATCTTCTTCGCTTCGCGTTCGAAGTCGTCGAGGAAGGCCGTGATGCGGTCCATGAAGCTTTGCTCGTCGCCGGGCGCCGAACCGTGCTTCAGCATGAACAGCATGTAAAAGCCTTCGTGCATCAGGTCCAGCAGGGCGCTGCCCGCATGCCGGCTGCTGCCTGCCGGGGCGGCACCGCGTGGTCCCAGCAGGGAGGGCGCCGCGCGCCGTTCGATGAGCTGGCTCATGCCGTCACCGCGATCAGTTCCAGCTGCAGGTCGCGTATGCCGGCCGGCACGTAGACGGAAATCGACTGCGCCTTGAGCATCTGCTCGTACAGCGCGCCGCGGTTTTCAATCGCAAAATAATAGGTGTCGGGCCGCACGGGAATGGCCGCCGGCACTTGCGGCGCATGCGACAGTTTCAGGCCGGGCATGGCCGTGAGCACGCATTTTTCCACGTCGTCGGGCGCGCCTACTTTCACCCGCAGCGGCACCACGTCCACCAGCTCGATGGCGGGCATGGCGGCGCGTATCGCCAGGTACAGGGTGGTGTGCTGATCGATCTTGCCCGAATCGAGCTTGCCCAGGTAGTAAGAGGGCTTGTCTTCCAGCAGGGCGATGGAAAAATACTTCGACGAGATGACGGTGTCGAGCAGTTCGCGGATGATCGCGTCGATGGCATCGAAGCAGGCGCCCGGCTGCGCGTGGTCGTAGGCGGGCAGGCTGGCCAGGGTGTAGTGCTTGGAGTAGCTGAGCAGGCCGCCCGCCAGGCCCAGCAGCGCCTCGTACAGGCGCTCCGGATGCAGGGCCGGGTGGCGCACATAGTGCATCAGCGCGGCGGCGGCCGTGCTGACCGTGTGCAGCAGCCAGAACGAGGACACGTCGCCCGAGCGGAATTCGATCACGTTGCGGCTCGGTTCGCGGTGGTGGCCGTGCAGCGCGCTCACTTTCGCCTGCAAGGCGTCGAGCAGGTGTTCCAGCACGCCTTGCAGGCGCGGCGCGCCGGCGATCGCCAGGCTGGGCGCCATGAACGAGGGCAGGGGTTCGAAGCCGCCCGATACCGTGCGCCGCAGGGCGATCAGAGGCAGGCAGTCGTAGGAGCCGCGCGCCTCGCTGTCGGGAATCAGGCGCACGGTCTTTTTCAGATAGGCCACGTCGGCCACGGCGGACTCCGTAAACAGGTCGGGCGTGGCGTGCATGGCGTGCGCGAAGCGCGTGGCCGCCGGCGTACCCGCATTTGGCGCCTGCGCCGTGTAATTCACGCCTTCGCGGTTGAGGATGGGCAGGGCCGCGTAATACGTCACTTCCTGCACCGCCGGCGGCAGCGCTTCCAGGTCCACCGGCGGGGGCAGGATATCGCTGCCGGGCGCGCCGTCGCCCAGTGCCTCGAACACTTCGCCGTCGCGGAAGATGGCCGACAGCGCCTGCAGGCGCAGGGTGCCCGTCTTCAGCGCCGCCAGGTCCCACTCCATGTGCGCCACGCCCCACAGGTAGGGATGCAGCGCGCTGGCCGTGTGATGCAGGCGCGCTTCGTGATACTGGTCCTGGCGCTGGAAATGCTGCGGCCGCAGGAACAGGCCTTCTCCCCACAAGACTTTCGCTGCCATGCCCATCTCGTTTCTCCTTGAATGTGTGGCGTGTCTGTTGGTGCTATTGGCAGCGCGGGGCCGACAGCGTGGACGTGCCGCTGATGCTGAGCGCGCAGGCATGCAGGCCGACGGTGATGCCGCTGCGTTCCGCGTCGGCGGCGGCAAAGGTGGCGCGCCAGCGCTGTGTCGCAGGCGCGCGGAACAGGGCCACGACGCCGATGAAATACGCTTCTTTGCTGACTTTTTCCTGTACTTCGTAGCGCTGGCCCGGCACCAGCAGCACCTCTTTGACTTCCATCAGGTCGGCGCCCAGCGCCGCTTTTTCGCGCTGCGCGTCGAGGAAGCTGTCGTAAGGCGCCTGCTCGAAGGCGGCGCTCTGGCGCAGCTTGTAGATGCGCGCCACCAGCGCCAGCGGCCGGCCGTCGGCATCGGTGTTCAGGCGCTGCGCCGCGTGCAGGCGGATGCTGACGTTGCGCGGCGGCTGCTGCGCGTCGGGCAGTTCCGGCGGCGGCTTGGCCACGCCGGCCATTTGCAGCGCCGCGTTGGCCAGGGTGCCGAGGGCGCCGCCCGCGCAGCCGGTCAGCAGCAACGCTTGCAGCAATGCCAGCAACGGTAGCGCGGTGGCGCGGGCCGGGCGGAGTAGGGCGTCAGGTGGCATGGGCGACCTTTGCAAGATGTAGTGTGGAAACAAAAGTGTTGCAGTCATTTAAACGCATGCACGGGCGACCTGCTTGCGTTGGCGCAAGATCGGTCTGCGATCAAGACAATTACTGCGCCAGATCAGGATTCATGTCGTCCTGCGCGGCTGTAGCGTGGAACTTCTTCTTTGCTGATTAATCTCAATTTGGTAAAAAATTGCCGATCAATAATAGTCTTCACGCCGCCCATCTTTCCCAGCGGTAGCGTCCTCCACGTGAAGGAGTATCCCCGATGAAGCCAGCCACGATATCGCTCCGTATTGTCTGCCTCGCCAGCGCCTTGTTGCTGGCCGCCTGCGCCACGCCGGACCAGTCGGCGTCCCCAAAACCTGCCGCGCCGACCCTGGCGCAAGTGATGAGCGACGCCGATGCGGCGGCGCGCGCCGGCCAGTACGAGCGTGCCATGACCCTGCTTCAGCGCGGCGGCGCGAGCTATCCCGCCGACAAGGCGCCGTGGCTGCAAATGGCGCAGATGAAGTTCGACCGCGGCCAGTACGGCGACGCCATCGGCCATGCGCTTGAAGCGCTGGAGCGCGACCCGGACGACAAGGTGGCCAACAGCATCGTCGCCGTCAGCGGCTTGCGCCTTTCCGGCAAGGCGCTGGCCGATCTGTCGCGGCAAAATAATCTGAATGGTTCGTTGCGTTCGGAAGCGCAGGACCTGGCCAAGCTGCTGCGCGCAAGCATAGGCGAAGACGTCCTGGTGCCGCCGGCCAGGCGCCCGCCGGCGGCCGGCAAGCGCGCGGCCGGTTCCGGTACGCCGGCGGCGAAGGGCGCGGCGCAGCAAGGCAGCACGGCCGACCCGTTCAGCGGCCTGAAATAAGCGAGCATCCCCACCATCCCCTTGCAAAGGAAGCGACATGTCCAAGTCCGACAGCGTGCAAAAACGCCTGAAGCAGGTACGCGCGCCGCGCGTGCAAATGACCTATGACGTCGAGATCGGCGACGCGATTGAAAACAAGGAGCTGCCCTTCGTGGTCGGCGTGCTGGGCGACTTTGGCGGCAACCCTGACAGCGAGAAAAAACGCCTGAAGGAGCGCAAGTTCGTTTCCATCGACAGCGCCAATTTCGACGAAGTGCTGGCCGGCGTGGAGCCGGTAGCCCGTTTCGCCGTGCCGAACCGTATCAGCGAGGCGGGCGGCACGTTCGCCGTCGATCTGCACTTCCGCTCGATGGACGACTTCCGCCCGGAATCGGTGGTGCGCCAGGTCGATCCCTTGCGCAAGCTGCTCGAGGCGCGCACCAAGCTGGCCGACCTGCGCAACAAGCTGGCCGGCAACGACAAGCTGGAAGACTTGCTGACGGAAGTGCTGAACAACACGGACAGCCTGGCTACCCTGAAACCGCAGTTCCAAGCGCAGGAGGATTGAGATGAGTACCCAGGCAGAGGCCCTAGCAGTATCCACGCCCGGCGCGCCGGCCGCGACCGATTTGCTCGACCAGATCGTCGAGCAAAGCCGCGTCGCCAAGTCCGGTGCCGAACATGCGCGCGCGCGTGACCTGATCTCGGAACTGGTGGCGCAGGTGCTCGACGGCACGGTACTGATGTCGAGCAGCCTGTCGGCCACCTTGGACGCGCGCGTGGCGGAGATCGACCGCCTGATTTCGGCCCAGCTCAGCGAAATCATGCACGCGGCGCCGTTCCAGCAGCTCGAACAAAGCTGGACGGGGCTGCGCTACCTGGTCGGCAATTCCGACACGGGCACGCGCCTGCAGATCCGCATGTTCAACGCCACCAAGCGCGAACTGGTGAAGGATTTCCAGGCCGCGCTGGAGTTCGACCAGAGCAGCATGTTCAAGAAGGTGTATGAAGAGGAATTCGGCACCTTCGGCGGTGCGCCATTTGCCGCGCTGCTGGGCGACTTCGCCATCTCGCGCCAGCCAGAAGACATGTATTTCGTCGAGCAGATGTCGCACGTCGCCGCCGCCGCGCACGCGCCCTTCATCGCCTCGGCTGCGCCGGAACTGTTTGGCCTGGAAAGCTACGGTGACCTGGGCAAGCCGCGCGACCTGGCCAAGGTGTTCGATACCGTCGAGTACGCGAAATGGAAAGCCTTCCGCGAATCCGAGGACGCGCGCTATGTCGGCCTGACCTTGCCCCGCTTCCTGGGCCGGCTGCCGTTCAATCCCGTCGACGGCACCACGGTCGACGGTTTTAACTTTGTCGAGGAAGTCGACGGCAGCGACCATCACAAATACCTGTGGTGTAACGCCGCGTATGCGTTTGGCAGCAAGCTGACGCGCGCCTTTGCCGACTACGGCTGGTGCGCCGCCATCCGCGGCGTGGAGGGCGGCGGCCTGGTGGACGACCTGCCGACCCACACCTTCAAGACGGACGAGGGAGACGTGGCCCTGAAATGCCCGGCCGAAGTGGCGATCACCGACCGGCGCGAAAAGGAGTTGTCGGACCTGGGCTTCATCTCGCTGGTGCATTGCAAGAACACGGCGTATGCGGCGTTTTTCGGCGCGCAGTCGGCGCAGAAAAGCCGCAAGTACAACAGCGACGCGGCCAACGCCAACGCGGTGCTGTCGTCGCAGCTGCAGTACATCTTCGCCGTCTCGCGCATCGCGCACTACATGAAGGCCATGATGCGCGACAAGATCGGCAGCTTTGCCGCCGCCTCCAGCGTGGAAGATTTTCTGAATCGCTGGCTGATGCAGTACGTGCTGCTCGACGATAACGCCAGCCAGGAACAGAAGGCGCAGTTCCCGCTGCGCGAGGCGTCCGTGCAGGTACATGAAGTACCGGGCCGGCCCGGCGTGTACCGCGCCGTGTCGTTCCTGCGGCCGCACTTCCAGCTCGATGAATTATCCGTTTCGCTCCGACTGGTCGCGGAGTTGCCGAAGTCGACCAATTCCTGAATTACCCATCTTTCAACCAGAGGAGCACACCATGGCAATCGATGTATATCTGCAGATAGACGGCATCAAAGGCGAGTCCACCGATGACAAGCACAAGGACTGGATCGAATGCAAATCGGTCAGCTGGAGCGTCGAGCAGCCGAAGTCCGCCACCGCCTCGACGGGCGGCGGCCACACGGCCGAACGCTGCGAACACAAGGACATCGTCATCTCCAAGCTGGCCGACCTGGCCTCGCCGGTGCTGTTGCAGACCTGCTCGGCCGGCAAGACCATCCCCAAGGCGCGCTTCGAATTCATGCGCGCCGACGGGCAAGGGGAGCGCGTCAAGTATTTTGAAATCGAAATCGAGAACGTATTGATCGGTGCCGTGACGCCGAATGTGGAAGAAGGCGACATCCTCGGTGAACACGTCGGCTTCAAATTCTCGAAAGTGAAGTGGAAATACACGCAGCAAAAAGTGACGGGCGGCGCCGGCGGCAATACTTCGGGCGGCTGGGACCTGGCCGCGAACCGCGTGGCTTGATCCATGGTGCGCGGCGCGCGGCGGCCACCTTCGCCGCGCGCCGCGCCGATTTTTCAGGAGAGCGCATGGACAGTTATGTACCTGGCCTGTTTGACCGCCTGATGGATGACGGCGGCGGTGCGGCGGGCGGCGTGGCGGTGCGCCTGTCGCTGGAACAATTGAAGGATGCGGTGGCGCGCGACCTGGAGGAACTGCTCAACACGCGCGTGGCCCTGCCGCCCGGCGCGCTCGACGCCTATCCGGAATGCGCGGCCTCCATCGTCAACTATGGCCTCATCGATTTCGCCGGCATGTGCCTGTCCAGCAGCGATGACCGCGCCCGCATCTGCGCCGCGCTGAAGGCGGCCATCGAACGCCATGAACCGCGCCTGCGCAATGTGCGCGCCCGCCTGGAGCGCGAAGCGGGCAGCATCAACCGCGTCGGCTTCGTCATCAGCGGCACCCTGGCCGTGATGGCCGGCGGCGAGGCGGTCAATTTCGACGCCGTGCTGCAGCCGTCGTCGCTGCGCTATTCGATCAACCGCAAGGGAGCCGCCGCATGAGCAATCATTTGAAAACCCTGATCGCCAAACTCAATGACACGGCGCGCACGGCCGCCACCCGCGCCGCCGCCATCTGCGTGGGACTGGGCCAGTACGAAGTCGATGTCGAGCACCTGTTCCTGGCGCTGCTGGAGCAGGAGCGCAGCGATTTCGTCACCATCGCGCGGCGCAGCGAAATCAGCCTGACGGCGCTGGAGGCGGATTTGCGCCGCGAGATCGGCGGCTTCCGGACGGGCAGCGCGCGCACGCCCGTGTTTTCGCGCCACTTGCCGCTGCTGTTCGAACACGCCTGGCTGATCGCTTCGCTGGACACGACGCGGCCAGGGCCTATCCGCAGCCGCCATCTGTTGCTGGCGCTGCTGACGGAGCCGGAACTGTCGCAGCTCGCGTACCGCGGCTCGAAGCTGTTCGCCCGCTTCAGCGTGGAGCAGTTGAAACACCATCCGGACAAGCTGACGGCAGGTTCTGATGAAGAGGAAAGCGCGGCAGTGCCGCAGCTTGCCGACCTGTCCGAAGATCCTGTTGCCGCCCTGGCCAGCAAAACTCCGGCGCTGGACCAGTTCACCACCGACCTGACGCAGCTGGCGCGCGACGGCAAGCTCGATCCCGTGATCGGCCGCGAGGCCGAGATACGCCAGGCCGTCGACATCCTGCTGCGCCGGCGCCAGAACAATCCGATACTCACGGGCGAGGCGGGCGTGGGCAAGACGGCCGTGGTGGAAGGCCTGGCCTTGCGCATCGCCGCCGGCGACGTGCCCGAGGTGCTGCAGGGCGCGCACATCCACGCGCTCGACATGGGCTTGCTGCAGGCCGGCGCCAGCGTGAAGGGCGAGTTCGAAAGCCGGCTGAAAAATGTCATCGACGAGGTGGCGAAAAGCCCGCATCCGATCATCCTCTTCATCGACGAGGCGCATACCATGATCGGCGCCGGCGGCCAGGCGGGACAGAACGACGCGGCCAATCTGCTGAAACCGGCGCTGGCGCGCGGCGCCCTGCGCACCATCGCCGCCACCACCTGGAGCGAGTACAAAAAGTACTTTGAAAAGGATGCGGCGCTGGCGCGGCGCTTCCAGGTGGTGAAGGTGGAAGAGCCGAGCGAAGACATCGCCTGCGCCATGCTGCGCGCCATGGCGCCGCTGATGGAGCGCCATTTCGGCATCCGCGTGCGCGACGCCGCCATCGTCGAGGCGGTACGCCTGTCGCACCGCTACATCAGCGGGCGTCAGCTGCCCGACAAGGCCATCAGCGTGCTCGATACGGCGTGCGCCAAGGTGGCGCTGGGCCAGCGCGCCACGCCGGCGCAGCTGGAAAACGCGAACCGGCGGCAGGAACGCATCGGCGCGGAAATCGCCGCGCTGAGCCGCGAGGCGGCCGATGGCGAAGCGCCCGACAAGGCCGGCGCCGCGCGCCTGGCGCAGCTGCGGCGCGAGCATGACGAAGGACAGGCGCAGATCGCGGCGCTGGCGCAGCGCTGGGAGCGCGAAAAAACGCTGGTGGCGCAGATCGGCGACTTGCGCGCGCAGCTGCGCGGCGAGCGGCCGGGCGAGATCGGCGCGGCGCGCCTGCTGGCGCTGAAGGAAGAGCTGGCGGCCCTGCAGGGAGAAGCGCCGCTGTCGCCGCTGGAAGTCGATGCGCAGGTGGTGGCCGGCATCGTCGCCGGCTGGACCGGCATCCCGCTGGGGAAAATGCTCAAGGACGAGATCCGCACGGTGCTGACCCTGGAGGGCGCGCTGCGCGAACGGGTGCTGGGACAGGACCACGTCATCGACGCGGTGGCGCAGCGCGTGCGCACGGCGCGCGCCAGCCTGGACGACCCGAACAAGCCGCAAGCCGTGTTCCTGTTCACGGGGCCGTCGGGCACGGGCAAGACGGAAACGGCGCTGGCGCTGGCCGATCTGCTGTACGGCGGCGAGCGCAAGCTCGTTACCATCAACATGAGCGAGTACCAGGAAGCGCACAGCGTGGCCGGCCTGAAAGGCTCGCCGCCCGGCTATGTCGGCTATGGCGAAGGCGGCGTGCTGACGGAAGCCGTGCGGCGCCAGCCCTACAGCGTGGTGCTGCTCGACGAGGCGGAAAAGGCCCATCCCGACGTGCTCGAATTGTTCTTCCAGGTGTTCGACAAGGGCGTGCTCGATGATGCGGAAGGGCGCGAAGTCGATTTTCGCAACACCATCATCATCGCCACGTCGAACCTGGGGTCCGGCGCCATGATGGCCGCCTGCCTGAACCGGGTCGCGCAAGACTTGCCCACGCCGGCCGCGCTGGAAGAACTGGTGCGCCCGCAACTGGTGGCGCACTTCAAGCCGGCCCTGCTGGGGCGCCTGAAAGTGCTGCCGTTTTATCCCCTGAACGACGCGGTGCTGGCCGAAATCATCGCCCTGAAGCTGGCGAGGATAGGCGCACGCATCGCGCGCAACCACCAGGCGCAGTTCAGTCACGATGCTGGCCTGGTCGACGCCGTGCTGGCGCGCTGCACCGAGGTCGATTCGGGCGCGCGTAATGTCGATCAAATTCTGAACGGCAGCCTGCTGCCGGCGATCGCCGAAGCGGTGCTGGCGCGCATGGCGGCAGGCGAGCCGCTCGCGTCGATACGCGTCACTGCAAATAAGCAGGGGCAGTTCAAATACACCATCAAATAACGTCAGCAAGTAACGTCACCCTGCGGAGGGCACCATGTTCAATCTGGAGCAGTTGCTGCACCCCGTCAGCGCCGTCAGTCCCTGCGGCGAAGACATCACCTTCAGCCAGGAGCTCGACGCCATCGCGCGCGCGCGCCAGCACGACGACCCGAGCCTGGACCAGGGCGAGTGGGTGACGGCGCTGAAGGAAGCCGACTGGCCTTTCGTGGCGACGCGCTGCGAACAGCTGATCGCCACGCACAGCAAGGATTTGCGCGTGGCCGTGTGGCTGGCCGAGGCGCACGCGAAGACGCGCCATTTCCGCGGCCTGGGCGACGGCTACGCGCTGCTGGCCGGCCTGTGCGAGCGTTACTGGGATGGCCTGTACCCGCCGGCGGAAGAGGGTGACCAGGAACAGCGCATCGGCAATGTCTTCTGGCTGCTCTCGCGCACGCCGCAGCTGCTGCGCGAGATTCCGCTGACGGAAGGCGCCGACGGCCTGTTTTCGCTGCAGGATTTCGATGCGGCGCGCCAGCGTGCGGCCGCCAGCCTGGTGCCGGGCGCGGCGGAGCAGGGCTGGGGCGATGCGCGCCACGACGAAGGCGTGCCCCTGGCGCAGATGGAGGCGGCGCGGCAAAGGAACTCGCGCGCCTTTTCCGACGCCTTGCTGGCCGATGCCCAGTACTGCATGCAGTCGCTGCTGGCGTTCGAGCGCAGCGTCGACGCGCGTTTCGGCGTCGACGGTCCGAGTTTTCGCGCCGCCCGCGAAGCGCTGGAAAACGCCATTCATTTCATCGCGCCGCTGTCACCGGATGCGGACTTTGTCGGCGCGCCGAGGGCCGCTGGCCAGGGCGCTGACGCAGGCGCAGGCGGGAGCGCCATCGTGCAGCGCCAGCAGGCGCTGGCCCAGCTGCGCCAGGTGGCCGATTTTTTCCGCCGCACGGAGCCGCACAGCCCCGTCGCCTACCTGGCCGACAAGGCCGCCAGCTGGGGCGAGCTGCCGCTGCACCTGTGGCTGCGCGCCGTCGTGAAGGATTCAAGCACCCTGGCGCAACTCGACGAAATGCTGGGCACGAACAGCGCGAACGGATGATCGGTTTGCGCGCTTCCATGCTAATCTTCCGGCATGTCCAGAATGTTCATCCTGCCTGCCGCGCTATGCCTGTTCCTCGCTGCCAGTGCGCGGGCGGAGGGGGCGACGCCGCTGGTGATCTATGGCGACGACGATTATCCGCCGTACTCCTACGTCGACAACGGCCAGCTGAAAGGCATCTACACGGAGATCGTGCGCGAAGCCGTGCAATCGATGCCGCAATATGCGGTGCAACTGCGTCCCGTGCCGTGGAAACGGGGCGTGCTGATGCTGCAGACTGGCGAGGCGTTTGCCCTGTATCCGCCGTATTCGTGGCGCAGCGAGCGGCCGTACGTGCGCTATTCCGTGCCGTTGCTGATGGAGCAGCTGGTGGTGCTGTGCAACCAGGACGTGCTGGCGAAGCGCGCGCTGCGGCAATGGCCCGCCGATTACGGCGGCCTGCACATCGGCGTGAACGCGGGTTTTTTGCTGGGCGATGCGCAACAGACGGCAGCCCTGCAAGCGGCCAGCATCGTGTTCGATACGGCCAAGGGCACGCGTACGAATCTGCTCAAGCTGATGCGCGGGCGTATCGATTGCTATGTCAGCGACCGCCTGTCGGCGCAATGGGAATTGCAGCGCATCCGGCGCGAGGGTGCGCCGGGCACGCCGATGCAGGCGATACAGGAAACCGCGCAGCTGGCCAGCCAGCAGGGCCACCTGGGTTTTACGGAGCGCCGGCCCGCCGCCTACCCTTATCGCGATGACTTTATAGAACAATTCAATGCCGCCATCGTGCGCATGCAAGCCAATGGCGCAATCCGCCGCATCCTGGACCGCGCGCTGCTGCCCTGACTGATTCAACCCGATGGAGAAAAACATGAAAAGAATATTATTGCTATGTGTGCTCGTGCTGGCCGGCTGCGTAGGCCGGCCCGAGAATATTGTACCTGTCAGCAATTTCGACACGACCCGTTATCTGGGCAAATGGTATGAGATCGCGCGCCTCGACCATTCGTTCGAGCGGGGCCTGAGCCACGTGACGGCCGACTACAGCCTGCGCCAGGATGGCGGCCTGAAAGTGCTCAACCGCGGCTACCAGGATGCGGACGCGAAGTGGAAGGAAGCGGAAGGCAAGGCGTATTTCGTCGACAAGAAAGACGTCGGCTACCTGAAAGTGTCGTTTTTCGGGCCCTTCTATGGTTCCTACATCGTGTTTGATTTGGACCAGCAAGATTACAGCTATTCCATGATCAGCGGCCCCGACAAGTCCTACTTCTGGTTGCTGTCGCGCACGCCCACCATGGATCCTGCCTTGCAGCGGCGTTTGATCGAGAAAGCCGGCGGCTTGGGTTTCGATACATCAAAATTGATCTATGTGAAGCAAAACTGACCTTGCTTGCCTGCCGCCCGTTCGTGGCGGCAAACCGTCTTCTGGCTGTTGCTTTTCTGCATGTTATTTCTTGCAATACCACTCTGATTCACTCACAATCTGCTCCAAAGTGGTGCGCTGCGGCGTGCTGCCATTCTGGTGACGCGCCTGCCATTGCGTCGCCGCTCGTGATTGCCGCACGGCAGATGCCTGCTATATTGATACGTAGCAGCAGGTCGGTTTCGTGGCGTCTGTGCATTGTTTTTTTCAGATAGGAATCACGCAATGAAAAACCTCAAAATCGGCGTACGTCTCGGTGGCGGTTTTGCCGCCGTCCTGCTCCTGTTGACGACCCTGACTGTGGTGGGCATCGTGCAGATGCAAAGCGCCAGCAAGGAAACCGATGCGCTGGTCAACGTCAAGGTGCGCAACGAGCGCCTGATTGGTGAATGGACCAAGGTCATCGAGGTGAACGCGGCGCGCACGGCGGCCGCCTGGAAAGTCGGCGATCCCGAACACCAGAAGCAGTTTGAACAGGAAATGGCCGTCTCGTCGGCACGCGCCACGGAAATTCAGAACGCTATCGGCAAAAGCGAGCTGAATGCCGAAGAGCAATCGCTGTACCAGGAGGTGCTGAGCACGCGCAAGGCTTACACGGAAGTACGCAAGAATGTGTTCAAGGCCAAGAATGCGGGCGACCTGGAACTGGGCAAGCGCCTGTACGAAGGCGACATGGCCGCCAAGCGCGACATCTACCTGGCATCGTTGAAGAAGCTGGAACTGCTGGAAGCCAAATTGCTCGATGAAACGGCTGCGCAAATCCGTTCGCGCTACGAAAACGGCCGTCTGCTGCTGATCTCGCTGGGCGTGGTGGCCATCTTGCTGGGCATTGCCTGCGCCTACTGGATCACGCGCTCGATCACGCGTCCCATCACGCGTGCAGTCGAGGTGGCGCAAGCCGTTTCCGCCGGCGACCTGACCAGCCATATCGTCGTGGAAAGCCGCGATGAGACGGGGCAATTGATGCACGCGCTGAAAAACATGAACGATAAACTGGTCAGTATCGTGGGTCAGGTGCGCGCCGGCACCGAATCGATCAGCACGGCGTCGAGCGAAATCGCGGCCGGCAACCTGGACCTGTCGTCGCGCACGGAAGAGCAGGCCAGTTCGCTGGAAGAGACGGCATCGTCCATGGAAGAGCTGACCTCCACCGTGAAACTCAACGCCGACAATGCGCGCAGCGCCAACCAGCTGGCCATCGACGCCTCGCAGATCGCCAGCAAGGGCGGCGTGGTGGTCTCGGAAGTGGTCAGCACCATGGGCTCGATCAACGATTCCTCGCGCAAGATCGTCGACATCATCAGCGTCATCGACGCCATCGCCTTCCAGACGAATATCCTGGCCCTGAACGCGGCCGTCGAAGCGGCCCGCGCCGGCGAGCAGGGCCGTGGTTTTGCCGTCGTGGCCTCCGAGGTGCGCAACCTGGCGCAGCGCTCCAGCGCGGCGGCCAAGGAAATCAAGGGCTTGATCGACGATTCCGTGCAAAAGGTCGAGGCCGGTTCGCAACTGGTGGACAAGGCGGGCCGCACCATGGACGAGATCGTGCAAAGCATCAGCCACGTGACGCAGATCATGAACCAGATCACCGACGCCAGCGATGAGCAGCGCACCGGCATCGAACAAGTCAACCGGGCCATCGGCCAGATGGATCAGGTAACGCAGCAAAACGCGGCCCTCGTGGAAGAAGCGGCGGCGGCGGCCGAATCCATGCAGGAACAGGCAGCCAAGCTGGCCGACGTGGTGGGCGTGTTCAAGCTCGATGCCACACAGCGCTATGTTTCGGCCAGTGCTGGCCCGTCCGTGACGGCGTCGGCACAAGGAGGGAAAACTGCCACGCGACCGGCCGTGCAGCCAGCCAAGCACCGTGCGCCGGCACCCGCCGCGGCCGCGCCTGCGCCGGGCAAGGCGGCGCAAGCGGACGCTGTGCGCGCACGCGCGCCGAAGACGACGGTGGCATCCGGTGCCGACGACTGGGAAGAGTTTTAAGCGCAGCTTTCCCTTGGCATGGCGTGGGCGCTACAATCGCGGCTTGAAGACAGCCGCGAACGCGCTCCGCCATGACCACCCGCCGTACCTCCCGCTCTATTTCCAGCGCGATCACCAGCCCTGGCGCCGCATCCTCCTTCCAGGCTGAACCCGCCAAACGCGCACGCTGCCCGGTTTGCCTGCGCGCTGCGTCCAGCTGCATTTGTCGCTGGACTGCCCCCGTCGCCCACGCCGTGGACGTGCTGATCCTCCAGCATCCGCTGGAAGTCCACAACGCCAAGGGCAGCGCCCGCTTGCTGCATCTGAGCCTGCCCAACAGCCGCCTGCTGACGGGCGAACAGTTTGCCCCTGAGGCTCTCGCTGAACTGCTGGCCGACAAGCACAATGTGCTGCTGTACCCGGATACGCCAGGCGACCGTTCGCTGGGCATCGCGCCGCCGCCAGCGCTCGACCCGTCCATCTTGCTCGATCCTGCCCGATTTTCGAGCCAATTGCGGCTGGTGGTGCTGGACGCCACCTGGCGCAAGAGCCGCAAGATGCTGTATCTGAATCCCCTGTTGCAACAGCTGCCGCGCCTGCCGCTGCGCGATACACCCGCTTCCCATTATCTGATCCGCAAGGCGCATGCGCCAGACCAGTTATCGACCCTGGAAGCGACGTGCTATGCCCTGATGCAGTTGGAGCAGGACGCTTCCCGCTTCGTTCCCTTGATCACGGCATTTGACGGCTTTGTGGCGCAGCAGTTGAGTTATGTCATGCCGCATGGCGAAAAAGCTTGAAACGACAGCACGGTAGCCCTTGATCTTGGCCGCACAGCGGCATAGTATACTGTACGTATATACAGTTGATGGGGCCGTTCATGAAAGCAATCATTCCAGAGCACGATGACAGCTTCGCCGGGCAAGCCATGTTGCCGCCGCAATCGCTGAAAGCGCAAAAGGGGCGCGGGGCCATCTCGAACCTGCAGGGGCGCCACGAGACGCATGCGCGCGCCGGTTTCGATGACGGCTGGAGCGTGGGCGGCCTGGACGAGGCGCCTGGGGAAGAGGCGGCGCCGGGATGGAAGACGCAGGTCAGCGACGAACAGGCGCGCACCATTCTCACGCGCAACGCTTCGCCCGATTTGCCCTTCAACGTGTCGCTGAACCCGTACCGGGGGTGTGAACATGGCTGTATTTATTGCTTTGCCCGCCCCACGCACAGCTATCTGGGCCTGTCGCCGGGCCTGGATTTCGAAAGCCGCATCTACGCCAAGGTGAACGCCCCCGAACTGTTGCGGCGCGAACTGGCCAAGCCGTCGTATGTGCCCGAACCGATCGCCCTGGGCGTCAATACCGATGCGTATCAGCCGTGCGAACGCGAACGGCAGCTGACGCGGCGCGTGCTGGAAGTGCTGCACGAATGCGACCACCCCGTGGCGCTGATCACGAAGTCATCGCTGATCGAGCGCGATATCGACATACTGGCGCCCATGGCGGCCAGGCGCCTGGCGGCCGTGGCCGTCACTGTCACGACGCTGGACCCGGCCATCGCGCGCACCCTGGAGCCGCGCGCGGCCGCCCCGGCGCGGCGCCTGCGCACCATCCGCAGCCTGACGGAGGCGGGTATTCCCGTGGGCGTGAGCATCGCGCCCATCATCCCGTTCGTGACGGAGCCGGAAATCGAGCAGCTGCTCGAAGCCGTGCGCGACGCGGGCGCCATCCACGCCCATTACGTGGTGCTGCGCCTGCCGTGGGAAGTGAGCCCCTTGTTCCAGCAATGGCTGGAAGCGCACTTTCCGGAGCGTGCCCAGCGCGTGATGAACCGGGTGCGCGAAATGCGTGGCGGCAAGGATTACGACAGCGCGTTCGGCGCGCGCATGCGCGGCGAGGGCGTGTGGGCTGACCTCATCCGCCAGCGCTTTGAAAAGGCCGTGCACCGGCTGGGGCTGCACGGCAAGGGCGGCCGCTTCAAGCAGCTCGATTGCACGCAATTCCGCCGGCCGCTGGTGGTGCCGCCGCTGGGTGCAAAAGTAAAAAAAGGCAATGCGGGGCAGCTGGATTTGTTTTAAGTTAAACCGGCGTCACCGCTGATGCCGCAGGGCTGCGCTCATGGGCAGCAATGCGGGCGAGGCTGGTCTGCGGCTGTGAGGAGTGCCGTCGCTTGCCAGAAGTGGCGCGCCGCCGTCCGGAAACGCGGAGGCAGAGGCTAGACTCAGGCTACCTCAGGCGCCGGAGGGCGTTGCGGCGCTATCGTGGGCATTATCCTGTGCTTGCATCTGCGCCAGATGTTGCTCAATGGAAAAGACATGCGGATCGCTCTTGCCCAGTTCGCGCAGGGCGCTGGCCAGGTGCAGCAGGTACTCGCTGTTCGGACCGCTGGGGCCGTTTGATCGGGCGATCTGGCGCGCGATATCGAGTTCCGATGCGGCGCCGAGGAAGGCGGCGTTTTCCTCGTTGGCGATGTACACCAGGCCTTCGACCTTGCTGCCATCGTCGAAGGTGATGTCGGTGGCCAGGCGCAGGTAGCCGTTTTTTTCGCGGTGGTCGAGGTGGGCGAAGACTTCGGGCGTGATCAGATACGCCATGCCGTCGCACACGGCGCCCGCCTGCGGCACGATGGTGGCGACCCGGCCCGGCGCCATGGGCGTGCCCCGGTGGTCGTGCGAACCTTGCCAGAAGCGCCGCGTCCAGCCTTCGATGCTGGCGGGGCGCCGTTCGATATAGGGGAAGTCCGCCTTGTAGATCAGCGAGCCGTAGCCGAACAGCCAGACCTGCTCATGGCCGTCGAATTTGTTCATGCGCCGGTTGGCGGCGATGGTAGCGGCGTCGGTGGCAGACAGGGCGTGCTGGTCAGGCTGGGTCATGGTGCAAGTGGATAAGGGGCGATGCGCCATTATAAAGGGGCGCCGGCCGGGCCGCCGGCCGACAGCGCCTCGCGGGCCGTGCCGCCGCCCGCTCCCACGTTCCACTCGTGCGTCTCGACAAAGCGGAACAGGAAGGCCATGAAGCTTTCGGCGGCCGGCGACAGCGAACGCCCCGTCTTCGTGTAGACGAAAAAGCGCCGCGTCAGTTCCGGCTCGTGCAGGGTGCGCATGTGCAATTTGTAGAGTTTGACCATCGGTTCCGCGTACGGCAGGCAGACCGTGATGCCGAGGTTGGCGCTGACCATGGCCAGCGCCGTCGTCATGAAGGTCACTTCATTGTAGGGGTTGAGCGACAGTTCGCGAAACGCGCCGTGCATGTCGCGCAGCAGGCGTTCCGTAAATTGCCCCTGCAGCGAGATGAACGGATAGTCGCCCACGTCGGCCCAGGTGACGCGCTCTTTTTGCTGCAGCGGATGCTGCTCGGGGAAGACCAGCACGAAGGGCATCTCGAACAGCACTTGCGCGGCGATTTCCGCCGTCGGATCGCGCTCGGGGCCGATGCCGAAATCGACTTCGCCGCTGAAGACGCGCGCCGACACGTTTTCCACGGGGCAGTCGACAAGGCGCAGCTGCACGTCCGGGTGCGCCTGGCGGTAGGCGGCGATCACTTCCGGCAGCAGGGTGCACGCCATCATCTGCGGCGCGGCGATGCGCACCAGGCCCGTCTTCAGGGCCTTGCGCTGGGCGATGCCGGCCATGGCGCCGTCGAGGTCTTCGATCATCTTTTCAAACAGCGGATACAGTTCGCGGCCGATTTCCGACAGCTGCGTCTTGCGCGTGCTGCGCTCGACCACGCGCACGCCCAGCACGCTCTCCAGTTCCTTGATCAAGCCGCTCAAGGCCGATTGCGTCACGTGCAGATATTCGGCGGCCAGGGTAAAGCTGCCGGTCTTGGCCAGCGCCACGAAGGCGCGCATCTGTCGCAGGCTGGGACTCATAAGATAATCCGATAAATTGATGGTTAAAAATTGTTTGTATGATAGCTGTAACTCGATTCTAATGGTGAAAAGCTGAAAAACAGGCCAGCCATCGCGCCCCGCGCGCATCCATTGGAGACAAACACCATGAAGATCAAGCAAATCCACCACGTCGCCTACCGCTGCATCGACGCGAAGAAAACCGTCGAGTGGTACGTCAAGCATTTGAACATGAATTTCGTCCTCGCCATCGCCGAAGACCTGGTGCCGTCGACCAAGGCGCCGGACCCGTACATGCACGTCTTCCTCGACGCGGGCCAGGGCAATGTGCTGGCCTTCTTTGAGCTGCCGACGCAGCCGCCGATGGACCGCGACCGCAATACCCCGGCCTGGGTGCAGCACCTGGCGCTGGAAGTGAGCAGCATGGAGGAGCTGCTGGCCGCCAAGGAGCGCCTGGTGGCCGGCGGCATCGAGGTGCTGGGCCCCGTCAATCACGCCATCTTCCAGTCGATCTATTTCTTCGACCCCAACGGCCACCGCCTGGAACTGGCGGCCAACGTGGGCACGCCCGAGATGATGGCCAAACTGGACGCCGTCAAATGGGAAATGCTGGAAGAATGGTCGCAGACGCGCCGCGCACCGAAGCACGCCGCCTGGATGCACGCGCCGGCCGACGCCTGAGCGCCGCACACGGCATCCATCTGAACACTACGCCTAACAAGGAACACACTCCATGAAACTCGCAACCCTGAAAAACGGCAGCCGCGACGGCGCCCTGATCCTCGTCAGCCGCGACCTGCGCCAGTACCAGCGCGTGGCCGCCATCGCTCCCACCCTGCAGGCGGCGCTCGACAACTGGGACGCTGTGGCGCCCAAGCTCGAAACCGCCTACGCGGCCCTGAACGCGGGCCAGGCGCCGGACGCGCAGCCGTTTGATGCCAATCTGTGCCACTCGCCGCTGCCGCGCGCCTACCAGTGGGCCGACGGTTCGGCCTACATCAACCACGTGGAACTGGTGCGCAAAGCGCGCAACGCGGAAGTGCCGGCCTCGTTCTACACGGACCCGCTGATGTACCAGGGCGGCTCCGACAGCTTTATCGGCCCGCGCGACCCCATCTTCGCCCTGTCGGAAGAGTGGGGCATCGACCTGGAAGCGGAAGTGGCGGTGATCACGGGCGACGTGGCCATGGGCGCCGGCGCGGCCGACGCGGCGAAAGCGATCCGGCTGGTGATGCTGGTCAACGATGTCTCCTTGCGCAACCTGATCCCGGGCGAACTGGCCAAGGGCTTCGGTTTCTTCCAGTCGAAGGCGGCCAGCGCGTTTTCGCCCGTCGCCGTCACGCCCGATGAACTGGGTGCCGACTGGGCGGACAGCAAGCTGCACCTGCCGCTGCTGGTGGACTTGAACGACAAACCGTTCGGCAAACCGAATGCGGGCGAAGACATGACCTTCAATTTTGCGCAGCTCGTCGCCCATGCGGCGAAGACGCGCGAACTGGGCGCCGGCAGCATCGTCGGCTCGGGCACCGTGTCGAACAAGCAGGGCAACCTGTTCGGCTCCAGCATCGAAAACGGCGGCGTGGGTTACTGCTGCCTGGCCGAGGTGCGCATGTATGAAACCATCGAACACGGCGCGCCGAAGACGGCCTACCTGAAGTTCGGCGACACGGTGCGCATCGAGATGCGCGACGCGGCGGGCGCCAGCATCTTCGGCAGCATCGAGCAAACCGTGGCCCTGTACGCCGGCCGCGCCTGAGGGGAGGGCGCCCCATGAAGCTGTACACCTATTTCCGCAGTTCGGCCGCCTACCGCGTGCGCATTGCCTTGAATTTGAAGGGTATCGCCTACGACAGCATCCCCGTGCACCTGCTGCAGGACGGCGGCCAGCAGCTGCTGCCGGCCTACCGCGCCGTCAACCCGTCGGCCCTGGTGCCGGCGCTCGACGACGAGGGCGCCATCCTGACGCAGTCGCTGGCCATGCTCGAATACCTCGATGAGACGCGGCCAGCCGTGCCGCTGCTGCCGGCGGACGCGCTGGGACGGGCGCGTGTACGCGCGCTGGCGCTGGCGATCGCCTGCGACGCCCATCCGTTGACGAATCTGCGCGTCCTGAAATACCTGAAAAATACCCTGGGGCTGTCGGACGAGGCCAAGCAGGAATGGTACCGCCACTGGATGGCCGAGGGACTGGCGGCCGTGGAAGCGCTGCTGGCGCAGGGCGATCCGGCCGGAGTTGGCCTGTTCTGTCATGGCGACAGCCCGACGATGGCCGACTGCTGCCTGGTGCCGCAAGTGTTCAATGCGCAGCGCTTCGCCATCGACCTGGCGCCGTATCCGCGCGTGGCGCGCATCCATGCGCATTGCGCCGGCTTGCCGGCCTTTGCCGCCGCCCATCCGTCGCAGCAGCCCGACGCCGAATAGCTTTTATAAGGCGCGAGCCAGAACACCCCGCCGGGCACCAGGCGGGGTTTTTTTATGCGTGCTTGATTTGGGCAGTCAATACCCGCTTGCCGGTAGGCTACAATTTGCGTTTGCCCAAATATTTTACTGACGCGCCATGACCGCAACAACCGTTCCTGCCAGCATCGCCGATGCCCTGTCCCTGGCGCATGCTTCCTGGCGTCCCGTCCTGCTGCGCGGCTTGCACGCCGTGATGGCGGCCGATCCCGCCTACCTGCCGGCGCTGGCCGCCGACGATTACCTGCCCACGCAGGGCCGGCTGTTTGCCGCCTTTGCCCTGCCGCTGGCGCAGGTGCGCTACGTGCTGGTGGGCGAGGGGCCGTATCCGCGTGCCGACAGCGCCACGGGCGTGTGCTTCATGGATGGCGCCGTCGGCAGCCTGTGGTCGGCGACGGGCCTGTCGAAACCCGTCAACCGCGCCACCTCCTTGCGCAACTTCATGAAGATGCTGCTGGTGGCGGATGGCCAGCTGCAGGCTGGCGACACCTCGGGCGTCGCCATGGCGCCCGTGGCCGCCGCCGCGCTGCAAACCGGCAGCGGCGTGATCCAGACCCTGCCCGACTTGCAGCGCAAGATGACGGAGCAGGGTTTCTTGCTGCTCAACGCGGCGCTGGTATTCCGTGCCCACGTGCGGCCCGTGCAGGATGCGCGCGGCTGGCTGCCTTTCCTGCAGGTGGTGCTGGAAGCGCTGGCGCAACAGGGCGGGGCGGCCTTGCCGCAACTGGTGCTGTGGGGCAAGATTGCCGAGCTCATCAAACGCTTGCCGGTGGCCGCAGCCTTGCCGCAGGTGACGGCGGAACATCCGTATAATCTGTCCTTTATCGGCAACAGCGACATGCAGGCCCTGTTTGGCCCGATGCAACTGTTGCGTGCTTGAGCTTGAATCATCGCCTGTCTGGCGGAAGTGCGGGGAATATGCAAATCAGTAACGTGGAAGAATTGAAGGCGTGGATCGCGGCGGGCGGCGAGCCCGACTATCTGTATTTCTGGGGCCACACGCCGGCGCAGCCGCAGGTGCCCGACAAAAGCTGCTTCAGCCAGTGGTTTCCGTCGCCGTTCAGCCTGGCTGGCGTGACGTATGCCACGGCCGAGCACTACATGATGGCGCAAAAGGCGGCCCTGTTCGGCGACACGGCCGTGCAGGCGCGCATCGTGGCGGCCGCCCGGCCGTCGGAAGTGAAGAAGCTGGGGCGCGAAGTGGCCAATTTTGACGCCAGGGCGTGGGAGGCGGCGCGCGCGGGCATCGTCTTCGATGGCAATTTTGCCAAGTTCTCGCAAAAAGCCGCGCTGCGCAAGTTCTTGCTGGGCACGGGCGAGCGCGTCATCGTCGAAGCCAGTCCCGTCGACCGCATCTGGGGCGTGGGCCTGGCGTCGGACAATCCGCGCATCGGCGATCCGGCCCGCTGGGACGGCTTGAACCTGCTGGGGTTTGAGTTAATGAAAGTACGTAGCGCTCTGCGTGCCTGAGCAGTATTGTTGTTTTCCTGATGCCGCCGCGCCTGGCGCGGCCGGCCATGCCCCTTCCCGCCCTGTGGTCATCGAGGGGCGCTCTGACAAACCCCGCCGAATTTGTTATACTTGACTAAATCATTCAACTACTCGGGGTTTGAGAAGTTGAAAAACCGCAATATTTTAAACCAGTTGACCAGAGGATGTATGCGTCTGACTACAAAAGGCCGTTTTGCCGTGACAGCGATGATCGATCTTGCCCTGCGCCAGGGCAAGGGACCGGTCACCTTGTCCGGCATCAGCCAGCGCCAGTCGATTTCCCTGTCCTACCTGGAGCAGCTGTTCGGCAAGCTGCGCCGGCATGAGATCGTCGAATCGATCCGCGGTCCGGGCGGCGGCTACAGCCTGGCGCGCCGTGCCGACAAGGTGACGGTGGCCGACATCATCATCGCCGTCGACGAGCCGCTCGATGCCACGCAGTGCGGCGGCAAGGAGCATTGCCACGGCGCCGACGCGGCCACGGGCGCGCGCTGCATGACGCATGAATTGTGGTCCACGCTCAACGAAAAAATGGTCGATTATCTGGATTCTGTGTCCTTGCAGGACCTGGTCGACCAGCAGAGACAAAAGATTGCCGAACAAAGCGTGATGGTGATGCACCGTAACCACGCCGCCCTCGGTTGAACATAACAAAATACCAAGTTGCTGATTGCAGGAGTTATTGATGAACGCCCCAGAAAAAAACGTAGGCCAAGTGCACTTTGAAACCGCACCGCATTTCCCGATCTACATGGATTACTCGGCCACCACGCCGATCGATCCACGCGTCGCCGACAAGATGATTCCCTACCTGCGCGAGCAGTTCGGCAATCCGGCATCGCGCAGCCACATGTATGGCTGGACGGCGGAAAAAGCCGTGGAAGAGGCACGCGGCCACGTGGCGGCCCTGGTGAACGCCGATCCGCGCGAAATCATCTGGACGTCCGGCGCGACGGAAAGCAACAACCTGGCCATCAAGGGCGCGGCGCAGTTCTACAAGACCAAGGGCAAGCACATCATCACCGTCAAGACCGAGCACAAATCGGTGCTCGACACGGTGCGCGAACTGGAACGCATCGGCTTCGAGGCGACCTACCTGGAACCGCAGGACAACGGCCTGATCACCGTCGAGCAGCTGGCCGCGGCTGTGCGCCCGGATACCATCCTCGTGTCGGTGATGCTGGTGAACAACGAAATCGGCGTGATCCAGCCGATCGACGAGATCGGCGTGTTCTGCCGTTCGAAAGGCATCATCTTCCATTGCGACGCCGCGCAAGCGACGGGCAAGGTTGTCATCGACCTGCAAAAGACCAAGGTCGACCTGATGACCTTCACGGCACATAAAACCTACGGCCCGAAAGGCGTGGGCGCCCTGTACGTCTGCCGCAAGCCGCGCGTGCGCCTGGAAGCGCAGATGCACGGCGGCGGCCATGAGCGCGGCCTGCGCTCGGGCACCCTGCCGACGCACCAGATCGTGGGCATGGGCGAGAGCTTCCGCATCGCCAAGGAAGAGATGGACAGCGAAATCGGCCGCATCAAGGCCTTGCGCGACCGTCTGGCCAAGGGCCTGCAGGAGATCGAAGAAGTCTACATCAACGGCGACATGGATCACCGCGTGCCGCACAACCTGAACGTCAGCTTCAACTACGTCGAAGGCGAGTCGCTGATCATGGCGATCAAGGATATCGCCGTGTCGTCCGGTTCGGCCTGCACCTCGGCCAGCCTGGAACCATCGTACGTGCTGCGCGCCCTGGGCCGCAGCGACGAACTGGCGCACAGCTCGATCCGCTTCACCATCGGCCGCTTCTCGACCGAGGAAGACATCGACTTCGCCGTGAACCTGCTGAAATCGAAAGTGCACAAGCTGCGCGAACTGTCGCCGCTGTGGGACATGTTCAAGGAAGGGATCGATATTAACTCCATCCAATGGGCAGCCCACTAAAAGCACCTGTTAAACCTACTGCGCGTCGCGATTTGCGGCCTGCGATGCTCACTGTGCTACAGCACAGTTCCGCTTCTCGGCCACAACTCACTGCCGCTCGCTACGGTTTTCCAGGCACTTGAAGATAAATTGGCCTCGTGAATGGGGCCGGCAAGAATATTAAAGGAGCATCAAAATGGCTTACTCGGACAAAGTACTCGATCACTACGAAAACCCGCGCAACGTGGGCGCTTTCGACAAGGGTGATGAAACCATCGGCACCGGCATGGTGGGCGCGCCCGCCTGCGGCGACGTGATGAAACTGCAGATCAAGGTCGGCGCCGATGGCCTGATCGAAGACGCGAAATTCAAGACCTATGGCTGCGGTTCGGCCATCGCGTCGAGCTCGCTGGTAACGGAATGGGTCAAAGGTAAAACCCTGGACCAGGCGCTGGCCATCAAGAACACGCAGATCGCCGAAGAACTGGCCCTGCCGCCAGTGAAGATCCACTGCTCCATCCTGGCGGAAGACGCCATCAAGGCGGCGGTATTGGATTATCAAACGCGTCACCCTGCAGCAGCTTAATCGTTGGTAGCCCGCCCCAGCCGCAAGGCCGGGGCAGTTACGGAGAAATACATGATCACACTGACCGAAAAAGCGGCGAAACACATCAACCGTTATATCGAACGGCGCGGCAAGGGCATGGGCCTGCGCTTCGGCGTGCGCACCACGGGCTGCTCGGGCCTGGCCTACAAGCTCGAATATGTCGATGAGGCGGCGGCCGAAGACAGCGTCTTCGAATCGCACGGCGTGAAAGTCTTCGTCGACCCGAAAAGCTTGCCTTACATCGACGGCACGGAACTCGATTTCGCGCGCGAAGGCTTGAACGAAGGCTTCAAGTTCCACAATCCGAACGAAAAAGACGCCTGCGGCTGCGGCGAGTCCTTCAGGATTTAAACAGCTGGCAAGACCCCGGTCGGTGCGCTGTACCCATCGATTGCGGTACAGCGACCACTGACAATTATGCAAAACCACTTCGAATTATTCCAGTTGCCGGCGCAGTTCGGGCTCGACATGAGCGCGCTGGACGCGGCTTATCGCGACGTGCAGGGCAAGGTCCACCCGGACCGTTTCATCAACGCCAGCAGCGCCGAGAAGCGCGTGGCGATGCAATGGGCCACGCGCGCCAATGAAGCCTACCAAACCCTGAAAAGCCCGCAAAAGCGCGCGCAATACCTGTGCGAACTCAATGGCGTCGACCTGCAGACGGAATCGAACACGGCCATGCCCGTCAGCTTCCTGATGCAGCAGATGGAATGGCGCGAGGAACTGGGCGATGCGCGCGCGGGCAAGGACGCCGATGCGCTCGACGCGCTCGACCGCCAGCTGCGCGGCGAACGCAAGGCCTTGCTGGCCCAGGTGGCGGCCCAGCTCGACGCGGGCGACTATGCAAATGCCGCGCAAAGCGTGCGCGCCCTGATGTTCCTCGACAAATTCGGCGAGGAAGTGCGTTTTGCCTATGAGGCCATCGAGGCTTGACCCGGCGATCGCTTGACCGGCGTGCCAAGCGCCAGTCCGGCCCCCGTCTTATAATGCGCACCAGGCATCAGCTGCATCACGCAAAAAATTAATCGAGGCACGAATACAATGGCACTTCTGCAAATTTCCGAACCAGGCATGTCGACCGCGCCGCACCAGCACCGCCTGGCCGTCGGCATCGATCTTGGCACCACCAATTCCCTGGTCGCGACCGTGCGCAACAGCATTCCCGAGGTGCTCAACGACGAAGAAGGGCACTCTTTGCTGCCGTCCGTCGTGCGCTACCTGCCGAACGGCCACGCCAACATCGGCTACAAGGCCCTGTCCGCGCAAACCACCGACCCGAAGAACACCATCGTGTCCGTCAAGCGCTTCATGGGCCGCGGCCTGGCCGACATCGCCTACGCGGAAAACCTGCCGTACGACTTCCAGGATACGCCTGGCATGGTGCAGCTGAAAACCGTGGCCGGCGTGAAAAGCCCCGTCGAAGTGTCGGCGCAAATCCTCGCCACCTTGCGCCAGCGCGCGGAAGACTCGCTCGGCGACGACCTGGTGGGCGCCGTGATCACCGTGCCCGCCTACTTTGACGATGCGCAGCGCCAGGCGACGAAAGATGCGGCGCAATTGGCCGGCATCAATGTGCTTCGCCTGCTGAGCGAGCCGACGGCTGCCGCCATCGCGTATGGCCTCGACAACGCCTCCGAAGGCGTGTACGCCGTGTACGACCTGGGCGGCGGCACTTTCGATATCTCGATCCTGAAGCTGAGCAAGGGTGTCTTCGAAGTGCTGTCCACGGGCGGCGACTCGGCCCTGGGCGGCGACGATTTCGACCGCCGCCTGTTCTGCTGGATCAGCGAGCAGGCCAAGCTGGCACCGCTGTCCGACGAAGACACGGCCATCCTGATGGTGAAAGCGCGCGAGATCAAGGAAACGCTGTCGACCAAGCCGGAAACGATGATCGATGCGGCCCTGAACTCGGGCGAAGAGATCCACCTGCGCATCACGGCCGCGGACTTTGCCGCCATGACGCAGCACCTGGTGGCCAAGACCATGAATGCCATCAAGAAAGCCTTGCGCGACGCGAACGTGGATGCGGACGACGTCGACGGCGTGGTGATGGTGGGCGGCGCCACGCGCATGCCGCACGTGCAGCGCGCCGTCAGCGAATTCTTCCACACGACGCCGCACGCGAATATCGACCCCGATAAGGTGGTGGCGCTGGGCGCGGCCATCCAGGCGAACTTGCTGGCCGGCAACCGTGCCGCCGGCGACGACTGGCTGTTGCTGGACGTGATTCCGCTGTCGCTCGGTATCGAAACCATGGGCGGTCTGGTGGAAAAGATCATTCCGCGCAATTCGACGATACCGTGCGCGCGCGCCCAGGAATTCACGACATTTAAAGATGGCCAGACGGCCCTGGCCGTGCACGTGCTGCAAGGCGAGCGCGAACTGGTCAGCGATTGCCGCTCGCTGGCGCGCTTTGAATTGCGCGGCATTCCGCCGATGGTGGCGGGCGCCGCGCGCATCCGCATCACGTACCAGGTCGATGCGGATGGCTTGCTGTCCGTCTCGGCGCGCGAACTGCGCTCGGGCGTGGAAGCGTCGATCAGCGTCAAGCCGGCCTACGGCCTGGGCGACGACGACATCGCCCGCATGCTGCAGGATTCCTACACCTCGGCCGACACCGACATGGTGGCGCGCGCGCTGCGCGAAGAGCAGGTGGAAGCGGAACGCATCCTGCTGGCCACGCAGTCGGCGCTGGACGAGGACGGCGGCTTGCTGGACGACACCGAGCGCGTGGCTGTCGATGGCTTGATGACGAAGGTGCGCGACGCCATTGCGCAGTCGCAAAGCGGCGCCATCGACCACCAGGCATTAAAACTGGCGATCGAGGCGCTGGCCGACGGCACCGAGGAGTTCGCCTCGCGCCGCATGGACCGCAGCGTGCGTACTGCTCTCACCGGCAAGTCGCTGGATCAGGTCGTATAACACTAATTGAACAGCACGCCGCCGATATTGCGGCCGCGCTCCGAATGACAGACTGAAAGAAGAAACCATGCCACAAATCGTTATCCTGCCGCACGCCAAGCTTTGCCCGGACGGCGCCGTCATCGAAGCACCAAGCGGCAAGTCCATCTGCGACATCCTGCTGGAAAACGACATCGACATCGAGCACGCCTGCGAAAAATCGTGCGCCTGCACCACCTGCCACGTGCTGGTGCGCGAAGGCATCGAATCCCTGAACGAAGCGACGGAACTGGAAGAAGACATGCTGGACAAGGCCTGGGGCCTGGAAGCCGTGTCGCGCCTGTCGTGCCAGTCCATCGTGGCCGAGGCCGACCTCGTCGTCGAAATCCCGAAATACACGATCAACCAGGTCAGCGAAGGCAGCCACTAACATGAAATGGTCCGACATACACGCGATCGCCGAGGCTTTGTTCGATGCGCATCCGGACATCGATCCGCTGACCGTGCGTTTCACCGACCTGCACAACTGGGTGGTGGAACTGGACGGCTTCGACGATGACCACACGCGCGGCGGCGAAAAAGTGCTCGAAGCGATACAGATGGCGTGGATCGATGAAGCGCGCTAAGGGCGCGGCACCCGCCGCCACCGCAGCCGTTGCGCCGAAAGACATCATCACGGCCGCCAGCAACATGCCCGAGATCAAGGATGGCCAGTCGGTCGCCTTGCTGCAGGAATTGCACATCCTGACGCGCGACGGCAAGATGAACCAGGACAGCCGCCGCAAGCTCAAGCAGGTGTACCACCTGACGCAGTTCATCGAGCCGCTGCTGCGCGAAGTGCAGTTGGACCACCCCGGCGTGTCCTTGGTCGACCACGGCGCCGGCAAGTCGTATCTGGGTTTCATTCTGTACGATCTGTTCTTCAAGAACGGCAACGACGGTTCGCACATCTACGGCATCGAGACGCGCGAAGAGCTGGTGCAGCGCTCGCAGGAGCTGGCGAAGAAATTCAAGTTTCCCGGCATGTCGTTTCTGCCCCTGTCCGTGGCCGAATCGACGGAATCGAACTTGCTGCCGCAGCAGATCGACATCGTCACGGCCTTGCATGCGTGCAACACGGCGACGGACGACGCCATCCACTTCGCCCTGAAGAAAAAGGCGAAGTTCATGGTGCTGGTGCCATGCTGCCAGGCGGAAGTCGCTTCCGTCCTGAAGAAGAACAAGGGCAAGAGCCTGGGCAAGAGTGTTTTGACGGAACTGTGGCGCCACCCGCTGCACACGCGCGAGTTCGGCAGCCAGATCACCAACGTGCTGCGCTGTCTGCAGCTGGAAGCCCATGGCTACCAGGTCAGCGTGACGGAACTGGTGGGCTGGGAGCATTCGATGAAGAATGAACTGATCATCGCCAGCTACAAAAACCTGCCGCGCCAGCGCCCGACGGAGCGCCTGCAGGAAGTGCTGCAGACCCTGGGCCTGGAAGAGATGGGCCACCGCTTCTTTGCCGAGGAATTGGCCAAGGCGCAAGCCTGATTGTTGGCTTACGCGGCTAGCCGCTAAGCCAACCTACCAAATCAGTCACGGCCGCGCAGTCAGGTAGGTCGGATTAGCGCAGCGTAATCCGACAATCAGCAGCGTAATCCGACAATCAGCAGCGTAATTCGACAGGCAGCAGCGTAATCCGGCAATCACCAGCGCAATCAGCAAAAAGGGGGAGGAGCGGGTCGGTTACAATACCGGCTTTCTCCTCCTCTTGCTTTTTGCGCATCCCCATGACCACACCTATTGAAATGCCCACCGTCCGCCTGGCCAAGCGCCTGTCCGAAGACGTGCCCTGTTCGCGCCGCGAGGCCGAGCTGTATATCGAGGGCGGCTGGGTGACGGTCGATGGCGTGCTGGTGGAAGAGTCGGGCGCGCGCGTGGCGGACAACCAGACCGTGGTGCTGTTGCCGAACGCCACCCTGGAAGAAATGCCGCCCGTGACGATCCTGCTGCACAAGCCGGCCGGCATCAATGGCGGTATCGGCAGCGAAGGCAAGCCTGCGTTGAGCTGTTTGCATCCCGAACAGATTTTCACGCCGGAGAACGTGGCGCCCAGCTCCATCACGCGCTTCCTCAAGCGCCATTTGATCGGCCTGACCATCACCAATCCGCTCGACACCATGGCGTCCGGCCTGCTGGTGTTCACGCAGGATTTCCGCGTCGCCCGCAAGCTGGTCGATGAAGCGAAAACGGTGGAGCAGGAATTTATCGTGGAAGTGTCGGGCACTATCGCTGAGAATGGCCTTGCGCTGCTCAATCACGGCTTGCCCTTCAATGGCAAGCCTTTGCCGCCGATCAAGGTCAGCTGGCAGAACGAGACGCGCCTGCGCTTCGCCCTGAAAAACGTGCAGCCGGGCCAGATCGCCCATATGTGCAAGATGGTGGGACTGGACGTCGTTGCCATGAAGCGCTTGCGCATCGGCCGCATCCCGATGGGCGCCATGCCCGTGGGGCAATGGCGTTACCTCCAGGGTTACGAACGATTCTAGGAACGCCTGAGCAAACCTACTGCGCGTCGCTATTTGCGGCCTGCGATGCTCACTGTACTAGAGTACAGTTGCGCTTCTTAGCCACAACTAGCTTCCGCTCGCTACGGTTTTCTCAGGCGTCGTGAGGCTGGCTGTTTGCTGCGGGCTGCATTTGCTCGCGTGGTTTTCCGCAAAGCTTTTCCATAGCCGTTCGGCAATATTCAAGGCGATGGTATCGGCTTTCTCCTGCAGGGCCGGGTTGCCCATGCTTTCGGTCGTGGCGAAGAACAGGGTCAGCCAGCGGCGGAACATGCACGGCGTTAGGTTTTCCATATTCGCGTGCTGGGCCAGCGGCTTGCCGTGGTAGCGCATGGTGCCGCGCAGCAAGCCCGACCAGAAATCGACCAATGTTGCCAAGTGGGCATCCCAATCCTTGACCTCGGCGGCAAAGATGGGGCCCAGCATGGCGTCGTCGCGCGCGGCCGCATAAAAGGTGTGGACGAGATGCTTGACGTCGTCTTCGCTGCAGACTTCCTCGCGGTAGGGGGCGAAGCGCGTGTGGGGGAGGGGGGCGGTATTCTTCATGGCATGCCATGATCGCAGAGCCCCCGTGGCGCTTCAATGACGCAGGTCAAGCCGCATAAAAACTCAGGCGGCGACTTTCTTCGACTTTTTCGCGGGGGCCGGCAATTGCACGATCTGCGTGCCCGCCAGCTTGTCGTGCAGGAATTGCCCGTTGCCGGTGAACAGGGCCGTGGTCGACCAGGCCAGGATGCCCACGCCGATGGCGCCTAGGGCGCTCCAGTGCTGCAAACCGAATACATACGACACCAGCAGGGCTGGCAGCAGCCACATCCATGACAGGATGTAGCGGTAGGCAGCCACGCGCAGCGGCACGTGGGTGTGGCCCGGCAGCACGACTTTCAGGCGCCACGTCTTCATGGCCAGGGTTTGCCCTTCGCGGCTCCATTGGTGGATGAAATACGCCCCCATGACGAGGAAGGCCAGGCATTGGCGCATGTGTTCCGTCAGGGGCGTATGCGCGCCCTGCACGGCCAGTTCGAACAGCAGGAAGGGCAAAAACAGCACGGCCAGGGCCAGCAGCGACTCGTACACCATGGAAATCAGGCGGCGCTTGATCGTGGGATGGGAAGTGATGCTGGCGGCGGGCGTGCTATTTGACATTGGTCGGCAGTGGGGCAGGCGTAACAGGTGGCGTGACAGGCACGGCGGCGGGAGCCGTGGCAGGATCCGTGAGCGGCACGGCCGCCGCTGGCGCAGCGGCTGGCGGCAGGACGGGCGCGGCGGCAGGCGCTGCCGGCGTGGCGGGCGGCACGATCACGGGCGGCTTGCTCGTGGTCGAATTGATCGCAGGCACCTTGCCCAGCGGTTTTTTCGGCACGAGTTCCGTCGCCAGCTTTTTCTTTTGATCTTCCGGCAATTGCTGGTATTGCTCCCATTGCGCGGTTTTTTGACCCGGATCAATCTTCTTCGTGCGCGTGTAGTTTTCGCGCACGAGGCGGCGCTGTTCCGGCGTCAGCTTGATCCATTCGCGCATGCGTTCATGCACGCGGATTTGCTCGTCCGCCGTCATCGAGGCAAAACGGCTGGCGATATCGAGCCATTTCTGCTTGCGCAGCGGTTCCAGCTTGTTCCATTCGCCCGCCAGCGGCTGCAGGGCTTCCTGCTGCGCGCGCGACAGCTTGTTCCACGATGGATTCTCGCTGGCCTTGGGCGGCGTGCCGCCCTTGCCGGCTGTGCGGGGCGAACCGGGCTTGATGGCTGAGGCCGGCGCCGGCGCCACCACGGGCGCTGGCGCCACGGGAGGCGCGGCGGGCGCGGGATGTTGCTGCGCGCCTACCCAGGCGGCGCCCGCCAGGGCGCAGGCGCCCAGGCCGATGCCGCCGGCCAGCCAGCCTTTGCGTACGCTCGTGCCTGCCATTTATTGCTCGCGTTTCGTCAGGTAGGCGTTGAAGCCATGGTCCATGTACGCAGACAGCGGCAATTCGTCCGACAGCACGGCGGCGTCGATTTCTGCCAGTTCGGCAATATGTTGTTCCTGCTCAAACTGATAGATGCCCACCAGGCCGCCGACCAGCAGCAGCAGGGGGATGATGACGCTCATGCGGCCCAGCCACGACAGCGGCTCGACGAACAGGCTGCTGGCGACGCCGGCGAACACGTTCTGGCGCACGGCAACGGCGGCGGGCGCGTCCGCCTTCTTGCGCGACAGGGCCTGCTTGCGTGCCGCTGCCAGGCGATCGGTGGTCGATGCGGGCAGGTCGTCGAGTTTTTCGTTCAGTGCATGGCGCACTTTGTAAGCGAAATTGAGATCGTCGGTGTTCATAATTTAATTCCCTTGGCTTTCAGCGATTCGGCGAGCGTGTGGGTAGCTCTAGAGCAATGTGTTTTCACGCTACCTTCGGAGCAACCCATCGCTTCCGCTGTTTCAGCCACATCCATGTCCTGCCAATAACGCATGAGGAAGGCTTCGCGTTGACGTGAGGGCAGTTTTTGTACCTCGGCATCAATCAAATCAAGGATTTGCGCGCGTTCGACCTGGTCGGCCGACGATTCGGCGGCGCTGGAGCCCTGTTCCGATTCATACGTGTCAAGTATATCAAAATCTTCATGTTCGTCGCCCGAGGGCTTCATGCCGGAAAACAGGCTGACCCAGGTGTTGCGAACTTTTTCACGGCGGAAATAATCAAGGATGGTGTTCTGCAAGATGCGCTGGAACAGCATCGGCAGCTCGGCGGCCGGCTTGTCGCCGTATTTCTCGGCCAGCTTGATCATGGCGTCCTGCACGATGTCGAGGGCCGATTCTTCCTTGCGGACCGCGTAGGCGGCCTGCTTGAAAGCGCGCCGCTCGACATTTTCTAGAAAGTCGGATAATTCTTTGTCTGTTGCCATGCGGTATGGGGATCTTAGCGGCTGCGGGGTGCGGTGGGCGAAATGGGGGCGGGTATGCTTTTTGCAACCCCGTGCATGCTAGCAAAAAATGTGCGTTTCCGCAGGGTTTTTGCACGTTGTGCGAGCAAAAATGCAGCGAGGCCGACATTTTCCTTGACCATAATGGTGCAACGCGATAACGTATGGGACGCTTTGAACACC
The DNA here is from genome assembly GCF_058797855.1 of Janthinobacterium sp. GW823-FHT01H08. Taxonomy (NCBI): domain Bacteria; kingdom Pseudomonadati; phylum Pseudomonadota; class Betaproteobacteria; order Burkholderiales; family Oxalobacteraceae; genus Janthinobacterium; species Janthinobacterium sp. GW823-FHT01H08. Next base: position 4,556,255 of record NZ_CM179504.1, on the reverse strand, counting down.
CCAAAGCCCTATGGTCAGGTCGCGACCGGCACACAAGGCCAGCAGCGGCAAGACGCGCTTTCATTTGTAGGCAGTTTGTTCTAACCCGCGCCACAAGCGCGAGCGGTTCGTACAGGCGCCACAGAAACTCCGGCCAAACGAGTTGCGTTAAGCGTTGTTTTGTAAGGTATCTATGGGTGCCCAAAGAAATTGCGTGACCGCATGAAAAGGGAAGCAGGAGCACTGTTGCGTTAGGCGTACCTCGTCAGGAAAGAACATCCGATCAATCTCCAATGGACCTTGAAAGGAATGTTTCATGAATACCGAAGCAGCAGCAGGACCAATTACGGGCGCAGAAATTGTCGTGCGCTGTCTGGCTGAAGAGGGCGTCGAGCACGTCTTTGGATATCCGGGCGGAGCCGTACTCTACATCTACGACGCCATCTTCCAGCAAAACAAATTCCAGCATATCCTGGTACGCCACGAGCAGGCCGCGATCCACGCCGCCGATGCCTATTCGCGCAGCTCGAACAAAGTCGGTGTCGCCATCGTCACGTCCGGTCCGGGCGTCACGAATGCCGTCACGGGCCTGTCGACCGCGTACATGGACTCGATTCCCATGGTCGTGATCTCCGGCCAGGTGCCGAGCCACGCCATCGGCCAGGATGCGTTCCAGGAATGCGACACGGTCGGCATCACGCGCCCCGTCGTCAAGCACAACTTCCTCGTCAAGGACGTCAAGGACCTGGCAGCGACGATCAAGAAAGCGTTCTTTATCGCCCGTACCGGCCGTCCGGGACCCGTGCTGGTCGATATCCCCAAGGATATCAGCATGCACAAATGCCATTTCGATTATCCGAAGGAAGTCGAGATGCGTTCCTACCGTCCCGTCGACAAGGGCCATTCGGGTCAGATCCGCAAGGCCGTGCAGCTGTTGCTGCAAGCCGAACGCCCGATGATCTACACGGGCGGCGGCGTCATCCTGGCAAATGCCTCGGCCGAGCTGAACAAGCTGGTCGACCGCCTGGGTTTCCCGTGCACCAACACCTTGATGGGCCTGGGCGGCTACCGCGCCTCGAGCGAGCAGTATGTCGGCATGCCCGGCATGCACGGCACCTATGAAGCGAACATGGCGATGCAGAACTGCGACGTCCTGATCGCCATCGGCGCCCGTTTCGATGACCGCGTGATCGGCAACCCGAAACATTTCGCCTCGCATCCGCGCAAGATCATCCACGTGGACATCGATCCATCGTCGATTTCCAAGCGCGTCAAGGTCGATATCCCCATCGTCGGCAACGTCAAGGACGTGCTGATCGAGTTCCTCGCGCAACTCGACGCGGCCGAAGCCAAGCCGAACGTCAATGCCTTGAGCAACTGGTGGAAGCAGATCGCCGAATGGCGTGGCCGCGAATGCCTGAAATACCCAACGTCCGACCTGGTCATCAAGCCGCAATCGGTGGTGGAAAAAGTGTTCCAGATCACCAAGGGCGACGCCTTCATCACGTCCGACGTGGGCCAGCACCAGATGTGGGCGGCGCAATACTATGGCTTCGACAAGCCGCGCCGCTGGATCAATTCCGGCGGCCTGGGCACCATGGGTGTCGGCTTGCCGTACGCCATGGGCGTGCAGATGGCCAATCCGGACGCCACCGTTGCTTGTATTACCGGCGAAGGTTCGATCCAGATGTGCATCCAGGAGCTCGCCACGTGCAAGCAGTATCACCTGACGCCGAAGATCATCATGCTCAACAACCGTTTCCTCGGCATGGTGCGCCAGTGGCAGGAAATCGATTACGGTTCGCGCTATTCCGAGTCGTACATGGATTCGCTGCCCGACTTCGAAAGGCTGGCGGAAGCCTATGGCCACGTGGGCATGAAAATTGAAAAACCGGGCGACGTCGATGGCGCGCTGAAAGAGGCGTTTGGCATGAAAGACAGGCTGGTATTCATGAACTTCATTACCGACCAGTCCGAAAACGTGTGGCCCATGGTGAAAGCCGGCAAAGGCCTGTCCGAAATGATGCTCGGTTCGGAGGATCTCTAATATGCGCCACATTATTTCTGTCTTGCTGGAAAACGAAGCGGGCGCCCTGTCGCGCGTGGTGGGCCTGTTCTCGGCACGCGGCTACAACATCGAAACACTGACCGTGGCGCCGACGGAAGACTCGACCCTGTCGCGCATGACCATCGTCACCAGCGGTTCGGACGACATCATCGAGCAGATCACCAAGCACCTGAATCGTCTGATTGAAGTGGTGAAGGTGGTGGACCTGACCGAAGGCCAGCATATCGAACGCGAGTTGATGCTGATCAAGGTTCGTGCCGTGGGCAAGGAGCGCGAGGAAATGAAGCGCACCGCCGATATCTTCCGTGGCCGCATCATCGATGTCACCGAAAAGACGTACACGATCGAACTGACCGGCAACAAGGTCAAGCTCGATGCGTTCATCGATTCGATCGACCGCGCCGCCATTCTGGAAACCGTCCGTACGGGTGGTTCCGGCATCGGCCGCGGCGAACGCATCCTCAAAGTATAAAAATATAAGCAGCACTACGCGGCCCTGGGGTCGCATTTAAAACAACAACGCATCATCAAATGATAGGAAATACCATGAAAGTTTTTTACGACAAAGACGCTGACCTCTCCTTGATCAAAGGCAAAAACGTTGCCATCATCGGCTACGGTTCGCAAGGCCACGCGCACGCGCAAAACCTGAACGATTCGGGCGTCAACGTCACCGTCGGCCTGCGCAAGGGCGGCGCTTCGTGGACCAAGGTCGAACAAGCTGGCTTGAAAGTAGCGGAAGTCAACGACGCCGTGAAAGCGGCCGACGTCATCATGATCCTGTTGCCAGATGAAAACATCGCCCAGGTCTACAACGAAAACATCGCGCCATTCGCCAAGCAAGGCGCCGTGCTGGCCTTCGCCCACGGCTTCAACGTGCATTACGGCCAAGTCGTGCCACGCGCCGACCTGGACGTCATCATGGTCGCGCCGAAAGCCCCGGGCCACACCGTGCGCGCCACGTACACCCAGGGTGGCGGCGTGCCCCACCTGATCGCCGTGTACCAGGACAAATCGGGCATCGCCCGCGATATCGCCCTGTCGTACGCTTCGGCCAACGGCGGCGGCCGTGCCGGCATCATCGAGACGAATTTCCGCGAAGAAACCGAAACGGATCTGTTCGGCGAACAAGCCGTGCTGTGCGGCGGCGCCGTGGAACTGATCAAGGCCGGTTTCGAAACCTTGACGGAAGCGGGTTACGCGCCTGAAATGGCGTACTTCGAGTGCTTGCACGAACTGAAGCTGATCGTTGACCTGATCTATGAAGGCGGCATCGCCAACATGAACTACTCGATCTCGAATAACGCGGAATACGGCGAATACGTGACCGGTCCTAAGGTCGTGACCTCGGCCACCAAGGACGCGATGCGTCAATGCCTGAAAGACATTCAAACGGGCGAATACGCGAAGAGCTTCATCCTGGAAAACAAGGCAGGCGCACCGACCCTGATCTCGCGCCGCCGCCTGACGTCCGAGCACCAGATCGAAGAAGTGGGCGCGAAACTGCGCGCCATGATGCCTTGGATCGCCAAGAACAAGATGGTTGACCAGTCGAAGAACTAAGCAGCAATCGTTCCTCACACGAAGCCGGCGCAAGCCGGCTTTTTTTTGCGCGGGCGTTTGGCCGCCAACATCCGTTACAATCAGGCCCAATCAACCATAGCGTCAGCACCATGCTCGTTTTTTCTAAAGTTTTTGTCGGCAATCTTCACGTGGTCAAACGCCCCGTCTCGGTTGCCATCAGTTGCTGGTTTCTGGTCTTCGGCTCGCTGTCAGCGCTGGTGTCTGCTTACCTTGGCCGCAACGATCCCGCCATGCAGGCGTGGATGACGGACGGCGTGATTCCCGCGGAAGTGCAATACGCGATTTTGCTCCTCAGTCAGGGCCTTACCCTGGTGACAGCGCTGGCCATGCTGCAAAGGCAGCGTGGCGCGCGCACCGTGTATCTGGTGTGGGGCGTGATCGACATTGCGTTCTGCCTGGCGACCGTGCCGCAGAAGATGTACGTCTTGCCTGGCGCGCTCACGTTCGCCGTCATCTGCGCCTTCCTGTACAGTCCGAAATCGAATGCCTGGTTTTCGCCACGCAAGGCGGCCAATGATGCCTGCATGACGCCAGCCTGAGCACGGTTGATTTCGTGCACACGCTGTTGGCGCGTTTGCTTTACAATCCCGCCCTTCCTTTGCAGTTTCACATGGACTGCATCTGTTTCGGTATCTGCCGACCGCAACGCGCATCACCGCTTTTGTAGCACGCCAGGCGCTAGTTTTTTAGCCGCTTGCGCAACCAGAAAGACCTCCATGACTGACCGTATCACCGCCACGGGGCCCTCGCAGGCTGCTGTTGACTCTTCCATTCCCATCCTGGCCTTGCTGGCCCTGGCCATGACGGCGTTTCTCGCCCTCCTGTCGGAAACCTTGCCGGCCGGCTTGCTGCCGCAGATTGCCCTCGACCTGAATATTTCCGAAGTCATGACGGGCCAGCTGGTCACCGTCTACGCCATCGGTTCCATATTGACGGCGATTCCCCTGACGGCGCTGACCAGCACCTGGCGCCGGCGCAATGTCCTGTTGCTGGCCATCATCGGCTTCTTGATCTTCAATACGGCGACGGCCCTGGCGCCCAACTATATCGTCGCCCTGATCGCGCGCTTCGTCACGGGCATGGCCGCCGGCCTGGCCTGGGGCTTGATGGCCGGCTACGCGCGCCGCATGGTGTCCGTCGAGCAGCAGGGCAGGGCGATGGCCATCGCCATGATCGGCACGCCGCTGGCCCTGTCGCTGGGCGTGCCGCTGGGCACTTTGATGGGCGGCGTGCTGGGCTGGCGCAGCATCTTCGGCATCATGTCCGGCCTGGCCGTGGTGCTGGTCGCGTGGGTGCTGCTGGTCGTGCCCGATTATCCGGGGCAAAAGAATGGCGAACGTCTGTCGATCCGCCAGGTGTTCATGACGCCGGGCGTGCGGCCGATTCTGGCGGTGATCGTCGCCTGGATGCTGGCGCATAACATTCTCTATACCTATATCGCGCCGTTCCTGGCGCCGTCCGGCTTGCGCCCCCGCGTCGACCTGGTGCTGCTCGTGTATGGCGTGGGCTCCTTGGCCGGCATCTGGCTGGTCAGCCAGCTGATCGACCGCTGGCTGCGCCCGCTCGTGCTGGGCTGCATCGCCGCCTTTGCCCTCGTGATGGTGGCGCTGGGGCTGGCGATGGACTCGCCCGCCGTGATCTATGTCAGCATGGCGATCTGGGGCATCACCTTTGGCGGCGCCGGCACCTTGCTGCAGACGGCGTCGGCCGACGCGGCCGGCGACGGCATGGATGTGGCGCAAGCGATGGTGGCGACCATCTGGAACGTGGCCATCGCGGGCGGCGGCCTGGCGGGCGGCATGCTGCTCGACGGCTATGGCGCGGCATCGTTCCCGTGGGCCATGCTGGCCTTGCTGTTGGTGGCCTTGACCATCGCCTGGTGCGCGCACCGCCACAGTTTCAAGCCGGGCCGGCGCAGCGGCGGCGCGGTGCTGGGTCATTAATACACTGTTATTTTCAATGGTGGTGTGTTGAAATGTGAGCAGATGTGACTGGCAGACGCATTTTGTGACGATTTGTTAATTTGCGCCACAGGAATGAATGAGGCGTTAGAATCTACACAGTTTGACAAGTTTCTCAAGAGAAATGGGGTAGTGCAGAGCGCGCCCCATCGCTCCTTGTCAGCCACATTAACTACCTAGGAGTACCCCCATGACCGTGATGAAATCCGTCCTTGTTGCCGCCGCAGCCACCGTTGCCCTGAGCGCGCAAGCCCAATCTTTGCCGACTTCCGGCACCCTGGTGGTGGTCCCCGCGTTTGGCGAAGTCAAGCATGTCAATGACCAGGTGGTCGCTACCCTGGCCGTCGAAGAACAGGACAAGGACAAGGCTGCCGCTGCGTCGCGAGTCAACCAGAAGATGAACAAGGGTATCGCCATCGTCAAGCAGGCCGACCCGTCGGCGGCACTGAAATCGTACGGCTACTACACCTACCCTGTGTATCCGGAAGAGCGTCCATTGCCGGCTGGCGCCGTGGCCAAGCCGCGTTTGCCAACGGCCTGGCGCGTCGGCCAGTACCTGGAAGTGACGACGGCCAACCTGGCGTCCCTGCCAAAAACCGTGTCGGCGGCGCAAGGCGTGCTGACCCTGAACGGCTTGAATTTCGGCCTGAAGCCGGAAACCATCCGCTTGCTGGACGACCAGCGCATCGCCGCCACCTATAAAAACCTGAACGAGCGCGTGGCCGCCATCGCCAAGGCCATGGGCCGCAACGTCTCGGACGCCGTGCTCGATACGGTGGACTTCGAAGGGTCGGGCAACTACGCCACGGAAAGCCGTCCTGCGGCCGCGCCGATGATGATGCGCAGCGCCAAGATGGTCGAAGACAGCAGCGTCGTCGCCGAACCGAGCTTCGAGCCGGGCGAAACGACGCTCGACATGCGCGTCGTCGGCAAGGTCAAGTTCAAGTAAGCTGAAGTAAGCTGATCAATGCGGCGGGAAAATTTCCGCGTCAGCATGTTTTAAAAATCATGGGGCTGTTGGCCCCATGGTCGTTTTTGCCCCATTATTTTCCAGGAGAACACCATGACCGTCATGAAATCGCTGCTGGCAGCAGCCGCCGCTACCGTTGCCCTGGGCGCCCAAGCCCAGGCCTTGCCCACTTCCGGCACCCTCGTGGTGGTGCCCGCCAATGGCGAAGTGGTGCACGCGAACGACCAGGTGACCGTCACCCTGGCCATCGAAGAGCAGGACAAGGACAAGGCCGCCGCCGCCTCGCGCGTCAACCAGAAGATGAACCAGGGCACGGCCATCGTCAAGAAAGCCGATCCGCAAGCCGTGCTGAAGACCCAGGGCTATTACACGTATGCCGTGTACCCGGAAACGGCGCCCTTGCCGCCGGGCGTCGCCGCCAAGCCTAGAGTACCAACGGGCTGGAGAGTGGGGCAATACCTGCAGGTGACGACGACCAACCTGGCCGCCTTGCCGAAAACCGTGTCGGCCGCGCAAGGTGTGCTGACCCTGAACCGCCTGAACTTCGGCCTGGCGCCCGCCACCGTGCGCAAGCTCGACGACCAGCGCATCGCCGCCGCCTACAAGAACCTCAACGAGCGCGTGGCCGCCATCGCCGGCGCCATGGGCCGCAACGTCAATGACGCCGTGATCGACACCATCGATTTCGAAGGTTCGGGCAACTATGCGCAGCGCGCCAACGTGGCAGGCGCGCGCGCCATGAGCGCCGATTCCATGGGCTACGGCGGCAGCCAGGTGGCCGAACCGAGCTTTGAACCGGGCGAAACGACCCTCAACATGGGCCTGGTGGCCAAGGTCAAGTTCAAATAAGGCTAGTAGTGGTGTCAATATTGCCGGCTTGACGCCGCCGCGCTTTTCTTTGGCGGCGGCTCCTCTATAATGACAACATCGGCAGGCGCATGCCCTGACAGTCATGCGCCTGCCATCTGGCACCGATTCCCCCGCAGTACACAAGATATGGAACAACATGGCAAACTTCCCCCGTCGTAGAGGCAAGAACGGCACCCCCGCAGCATCCAAAGCGTCCCGCTTCAGCAAATTCGTGCGCCAGCCGGTGACCGATGGCACTGGCAAGAAAACCTTGCGCCGCCGCGGCATCTATCTGTTGCCGAACGCCTTCACGACGGCAGCCCTGTTTTGCGGCTTCTACGCCATCGTCATGGCCATGAACCAGAAATTCGAACACGCGGCCTGGGCCATCTTCATCGCCATGATCCTCGACGGCCTCGACGGACGCATCGCGCGCCTGACGAATACGCAGAGCGAATTCGGCGCCCAGTACGACAGCCTGTCCGACATGGTGTCGTTCGGTGCCGCACCGGCGCTGGTGATCTACGAATGGTCGCTGCGCGGCATGGGTAAACTGGGCTGGCTGGCCGCCTTCGTGTATTGCGCCGGCGCCGCCTTGCGCCTGGCCCGCTTCAACACGAATATCGCCGTGGTCGACAAGCGCTTCTTCCAGGGCTTGCCCAGCCCGGCGGCGGCGGCCATGGTGGCCGGTTTCATCCTGCTCATGAACGACCTGGAATTTGCCGGCAACCAGCTGGCCTGGGTGTCGTGGACGATCGCCCTGTTCTCGGGCCTGACCATGGTCACCAACGTGCCGTTCTACAGTTTCAAGGATGTGAATTTCCGCAAGTCCGTGCCTTTCATCGTGGTATTCCTGCTGGCATTGTTCTTCGCGCTCATTTCCATCGATCCGCCGAAAGTGCTGTTCCCGATTTTCGTCGTCTATGGCTTGTCCGGCTACGCCGTGTTTTTCTGGCGCATGGCGAAGGGCAAGCCTGTCAGCATCATCCAGACCGACCCCGAGCATTAATACGGCGAGTCGGTAGCGTCGCCAGTCTTCAGCCAGCCAGGAGCAGCCATGAACACCAGCAACCGACTCATCATTTTTGACACCACCTTGCGCGACGGCGAGCAATCGCCGGGCGCCTCCATGACGCGCGAGGAAAAGCTGCGCATCGCCAAGCAGCTCGAACGCATGAAGGTCGACGTGATCGAAGCGGGCTTCGCCGCCGCCTCGCAGGGCGACTTCGAGTCGATACGGGCGATTGCCGGCGCCGTGCGCGAATCGACCATCTGTTCGCTGTCGCGCGCCAACGACCGCGACATCGCCCGCGCCGCCGAAGCGCTGGCGCCCGCCGAGCGCAAGCGCATCCACACGTTTATCGCCACGTCGCCCCTGCACATGCAGATGAAGCTGCGCATGACGCCCGAGAAAGTCCTGCTGCAGGCGCAGAACGCCGTGCGCTACGCGCGCCAGTTCACGGACGACATCGAATTCAGCCCCGAAGACGGCAGCCGCTCGGACGAGGATTTCCTCTGCCGCGTGCTGGAGGGCGTGATCGCCGAGGGCGCCACCACCATCAATTTCCCCGACACGGTGGGCTACGCCGTGCCTGAAATCTTCGGCAATACCATCAAGCGCTTGCGCGAACGCATACCGAATTCCGATAAAGCCATCTGGTCCGTCCATTGCCATAACGACCTGGGCCTGGCTGTGGCCAATTCGCTGGCCGGCGTCATGATCGGCGGCGCGCGGCAGATCGAATGCACGGTCAATGGCCTCGGTGAGCGGGCCGGCAATACGGCGCTGGAAGAAGTGGTGATGGCGCTGCGCACGCGCGCCGCCTATTACAACCTGACGGTGGGTATCGATACGACGCAAATCGTGGCCGCCTCGAAAATGGTGTCGCAAATTACGGGCTTTGCCGTGCAGCCGAACAAGGCCGTCGTCGGCGCAAACGCCTTTGCGCACGCGTCCGGCATCCACCAGGACGGCATTTTGAAGGCGCGCGAGACGTATGAAATCATGCGCGCCGAAGACGTGGGCTGGACGGCCAACAAGATCGTCCTCGGTAAACTGTCGGGCCGCAATGCCTTCAAGCAGCGGCTGCACGAGCTGGGCATCGCGCTCGAATCCGAGGCGGAAGTCAACGCCGCTTTCCTGCGTTTCAAGGAGCTGGCCGACCGCAAATCCGAGATTTTCGACGAAGACATCATGGCCCTCGTCAGCGAGGAGCAGCAGGCGCAGGAGAGTGAGCACTACCGTTTCATTTCCCTGACGCAGCAGTCGACGACGGGCGCCGTGCCCCATGCGCGCGTGGAATTTCTCGTCGGCGGCGAACAGCGCAGCTGCGAAGGGCGGGGCGACGGTCCCGTTGACGCGACCGTCAACGCCATCGAAAGCGCGGCCGCCAGCGGCGCGGAACTGGTCTTGTTCTCAGTCAATGCCATCAGCACGGGCACGCAGTCGCAGGGCGAAGTCACGATGCGCCTGTCGCGCGACGGGCGCATCGTCAACGGCGTGGGCGCCGACCCCGACATCATCGTCGCGTCGGCCAAGGCGTATTTGTCGGCGCTGAATAAATTACACGCGAAAGACGAGCGCATCGACCCGCAGCCGTAAGCCGGGGTCAGACCCGCCGGGTCTGACCCCAGAATTTGCATTTGGGATAGGCGCTAGTCTTGGTGCAAGACGCTCGTCACCAGAAAAACCGCCGCTCTTCCTTGGCCGGATCGGGCCCGTTCATCATCATGCGCACGATGCCGTCGTGGTCGAAGTGCACGTGCATCATGGAATCCCACACGCCCGATTCCTTGTAGCGGTAGGACCAGACGTAGAGCTTGGGCAGCGGCAGATACGAGGTTTCCGTCGGGCGGCCCAGGGTGTGCAGCACGTCTTGCTGCGTCGACACGCCTACCTTGATACGGGCAAAGCCCGGCGTGTCGAGCACCTGTTCGTAGGAAATGAGCTTGTCGTCGGGGCCGAAGCGGGCCATATACGTGTACTGGCCGTACGGCCCCGTCGCGTATTCGAGTTCGGGCCCCGTGGGCAACTGGTAGATATTCGTCGGACGGCCGAGGCGTGCTTCCACGGCGGTGCGCGGCTCGCCCGGCTGCGGTGGCGGGACGTTCCAGCTGGCGCAGCCGGCCAGCACGGTAAACAGCAGTGGCGTTGCTAATTTGAGCAGTTTTTTCATGTTTGACCTCCTGAAATGCAGGAAAATCCTATCATGCGCCGAGAAAAGCCCGCACGGCAGGATACAGGCGGGCATTTTTCCGATATACTTGCGCGTCTGGTTGGAAGCCTAGGCCAGTATTTTAATAATCGTAGTTCACGGTGGATAGGGTTCAGACTCTGTGCACCGCATGTGAAAGGTTTATCATGACAGTAGAAAACATCAACAAAGCCGCTATCATCGCGGACAACGCACGTGGTCAAAACGACACCGGCTCCCCTGAAGTGCAAGTTGCACTGCTGACAGCTCGCATCAACGAACTGAACGGCCACTTCAAAGCCCACTCGAAAGATCACCACTCCCGCCGCGGCCTGATCATGATGGTCAACCGTCGTAAGAGCCTGTTGTCCTACCTGAAGGCTAAAGACGCTACCCGTTATCGCGACCTGATCGCTAAACTTGGTCTGCGCAAGTAATTTTTGCCGTACAAGGTTTATACAGAAATGCCTGCGCCAGTTCGCTGACGCGGGCATTTTGTCATTTGAATTCCGGATTTATGTCGAGAAGTACAGTATTCTCTACCGATATCATGTTTTAAAAGTAAAGTAGCAAAGGTGGCAACAAGTAAAGGCAGCATTTTTACGCCGCCTGTGGTGAGGTGAACGACAGCCCCTGAAAATCTGTCGGCAATTAGAAAAGGGATACCCCATGTTTAACAAAGTTACGAAAACCTTCCAGTACGGTCAACATCAAGTGACCCTGGAAACCGGCGAAATCGCACGTCAGGCATCCGGCGCAGTGCTGGTGTCGATCGAAGATACCGTCGTTCTGGCAACGGTGGTGGCACGCAAAGATGCCAAGCCAGGCCAGGATTTCTTCCCTTTGACGGTTGATTATGTCGAAAAAACCTATGCTGCCGGTAAAATTCCGGGTGGTTTTTTCAAGCGCGAAGGCCGTCCTTCCGAAAAAGAAACACTGACATCGCGTCTGATCGACCGTCCTATCCGTCCGCTGTTCCCGGAAGGCTACCTGAATGAAGTGCAAGTCATCATTCACGTGTTGTCGGTCAACCCTGAAATCGATCCGGACATCGCCGCCATGATCGGTGCCTCCGCTGCCCTGTGCGTGTCGGGCGTGCCTTTCAACGGTCCTATCGGCGCCGCGCGCGTCGGTTACGCCAACGGCCAGTACATCCTGAACCCGACCGTCCAGCAACTGAAAACGTCGGAAATGGACCTGGTTGTCGCCGGTACCGAAACGGCCGTGCTGATGGTCGAATCGGAAGCGAAACAGCTGTCCGAAGAAATCATGCTGGGCGCCGTGGTCTTCGGCCACGACCAGATGAAAGTCGTCATCGACGCGATTCACGACCTGGTGCGTGACGGCGGCAAGCCGGAAGTGGAATGGGCGCCTGCGCCGAAAAACGAAGCATTGATCGCCCGCGTCGCGCATTTCGCCAACGCCAAGATCAATGATGCGTATCAAACCAAGGACAAGCAAGAGCGTACGGCCAAGCTGAAGGCGGCAACGTCGGAAGTGATCGCCGACCTGTCGGCCGAAGCGGCTGCCAACGGCGGCGCGTCGATCGACAGCGCTGAAGTGAACAACATCCTGTTCGACATCGAAGCCAAGATCGTGCGTACGCAGATCCTGGACGGCGAGCCACGCATCGACGGCCGCGACACGCGCACCGTGCGTCCGATCTCGATCCGCACCAGCGTGCTGCCACGCACCCACGGCTCGGCCCTGTTTACGCGCGGCGAAACGCAGGCGCTGGTCGTCGCTACCTTGGGCACCGCCCGCGACAGCCAGAAGATCGATGCGCTGATGGGCGAGTTCACCGATTCGTTCATGCTGCATTACAACATGCCTCCGTTCGCCACCGGCGAAACGGGCCGTGTCGGTACGCCAAAACGCCGCGAAATCGGCCACGGCCGCCTGGCCAAGCGCGCGCTGATCGCTGCCCTGCCAGCAGCCGAGGAGTTCAGCTACTCGGTGCGCCTGGTATCGGAAATCACGGAATCGAACGGTTCCTCGTCGATGGCATCGGTGTGCGGCGGCTGCCTGGCACTGATGGACGCCGGCGTGCCGATGAAAGAACACGTGGCTGGTATCGCCATGGGCCTGATCAAGGAAGGCGGCAAGTTTGCCGTGCTGTCCGACATCCTGGGCGACGAAGATCACCTGGGCGACATGGACTTCAAGGTAGCCGGTACCCGCAACGGTATCACGGCGCTGCAGATGGACATCAAGATCATGGGCATCACCAAGGAAATCATGCAAGTGGCGCTGGCGCAAGCCAAGGAAGGCCGCGAGCACATCCTGGGCGAAATGCAAAAAGCCATGCCGCACGTCAAAACCGAACTGTCCGATTTCGCACCGCGTCTGATCACCATCAAGATCAACCCGGAAAAAATCCGTGACGTGATCGGCAAGGGCGGCGCCGTGATCCGCGCGCTGACCGAAGAGACGGGCACCCAGATCGACATCAGCGACGAAGGCGTGGTCACCATCGCTTCCGTTGACGCTGCCGCCGGCCAGGAAGCCAAGCGCCGCATCGAAGAACTGACGGCCTCCGTCGAAGTGGGCAAGACCTACGAAGGCACCGTGCTGAAACTGCTGGACTTCGGCGCCATCGTGCAAGTCATGCCAGGCAAGGACGGCTTGCTGCACATCAGCCAGATCGCCAACGAGCGCGTCAACGCCGTGGCCGACTACCTGAAAGAAGGCCAGCTGGTCCGCGTCAAAGTGCTGGAAACGGACGACCGCGGCCGCTTGAAGCTGTCGATGAAAGCTGCTGAAGGCAACGAAGCGCCAGCCGCTTAATTTCCTTCGGGTTCGCCTGAATGCGGCCTCGGCCGCATGCTCAACAACCGCCAGCGCGCAAGCCCTGGCGGTTTTTTTATGCGCGGCGTTTGCGCTGTATCGAAGATGTATGCCGACGCGTGCACGGGCCTTGATCCAGCGCGTATCGGCCGCTGCCGCGCCTTGTAGATTCGAAGTGGGATTTTCCCTCGAACGAGTCTTCCAAGGAGATGCAGCATGCGCACATTCTGCGGGCTGGCCACCGCCTTTCTGCTTGCCGTTTCGCCCGGCGCCTGGGCGCAGCTGGACAACGCACCCACGCCGGTGCCGCTGCCCATCCCCATCGCCGCCGCGTCTGGGGCCATGCCGGCGCAAGACCTCGACGCCTTGCGCGCCGTGCATGCGCGCGAAATCAATGACCTCAGCACCTTCAGGACGGCGGGCTTGCCGCGGGACGCTATCGACTCCTATCTCGATAGCGGACCAGGGCAGCAATTTTTGCGCGAACTGCGCGCCGCCGATCCTGCCGCCTCGGCCGACACCCTCTATGCGCGGGCCGTCGAGCAGCTCGCGTCCGGCAGCACCTTGCCGGACCTGCAGCCCATGGCTGCCGCGCTGGTAAAAATCGTGCCGCATGGCCAGAATGTGTCGCCGTATTCGCCATATTTCACCACCAGCGCGCAGTTGCAGCTGGCATCGGGCCGCTGCGCCACCCTGGCCGACTGCTTCGGCTTGCCCTTGAAGAGCGAGGCGCCGCTGTATGATGTGTATCAGATCATGCCCAAGGGCACCGTCAACGTGTTCGTCAGCCAGGTCGCGCCGACGGAAGAGTTGGGCGGGCTGGTGCGGCGCAAGGGCGGGGCGCAGCAGTATTTGCTCCCCAACCGCAGCTTGTGGTCGGCCCCCGTGCTGATCGGCACGATCAAGAATTGAGGAGAGAAGATGGATCAGCAGCGTTTGCAAGCCCATGCCGCCGAACTGGAGCAGTTGCTGGCGCGCCTGGCGAGCGCCGACGGCGAGGTGGCCGACCTGCGCAGCGCGCTCGAGCCGCTGCTGGCCCTGGCGGGCAGCGGTGCCTTGAGCGCACCGCTGCCGTGGGGCGATATCCCGGGCGGGCGCTATTTTACGGAGGGCGGCTTGCGCCGGTATCCCGCGCTGGAGCAGGCATTTGCCCGCTTCCGCATCGAAGCAACGGGCGGCGAATCGCCGGCCCTGCGCAAGCTGCGCGGCGAGATATAGTTAATATTTTATTATCGCGCGCTTAATATAAGGTATCAATTGTTGTTTATGGGTAATTGAGAGTCGGTATTGCTTGACGACAAAATCTTATTCCCTGACCATGGCGCATCCCTCCCGATTTTCTCTTTTTTATTGGATGCACCATGTTGTCCTCCCTTAAGGCGCGGCTGATCGCCATCGCCGTTTCCATCGTCGTGCTGGCCATGCTGGCCGTCGCCATCGCCAATTTCTTCACGACGCGCGCAAGTACCCTGGCCGCGCTCGACACGCAGATGCTGCAGTTGTCGCACAGCCATGCGCAAGCCATCGCCGAATGGCTGCGTTCCAAGCAAGCCGTCGTGGGCTCGCTCAAGCAGGGCGCCACGGCGGCCGATCCCTTGCCGGCGCTGAAGGCGGCCGAGCAGGCAGGCACGTTCGACATGGCGTATATCGGCTTTGCCGACAAGCACGCCGTCTTTTCGCAGGAGCGCAAGCGCGCCGCCGACTACGATCCCACGGCACGGCCCTGGTACAAGCTGGCGTCCGAAGTGGGCGGCCCCATCATCACGGCGCCGTATATCGGCGCCAGCACGGGCAAGCTGGTGGTGACGTTTGCCGAGCCGCTGGGCGGCAAGGGCAGCGTGACGGGCGTGATGGCGGCCGATGTGATGATGGATGCTGTCGTGCAAAACGTCGCTTCGATCAAGCCGACGGCATCCAGCTACGCCTTCCTTGTCGACGGCGGCGGCAAGATCATCGCCCATCCGGACGCCAAGCTGACCCTCAAGCCCCTGGCCGAACTCGATCCGGGGCTGAGCGCGCAGGCGCTGGCCGATATCGAAAAGAGCGGTGATGGCGCGGCCATCCGCCTGGACGGGCGCGACGGCATCTTGCATGTAAGTAAGGTTCCGGGCAGCGACTGGCTGCTGGCCACCGTGCTGGACCGCGCGGAAGCCACGCAAGCCTTGAGTTCCATGCTGCGCGCCTCGGCCCTGACGGCGCTGCTGGTGCTGGCCCTGGCCGCCACGGTACTGAGCGTGCTGGTGGCGCGCGCCTTGCGCCGCCTGGGCCTGGTGCGCGACGCCATGGAAGCGATCGCCACGGGGGACGGCGACCTGACCAGCCGCCTCGATGCGGAAGGCACGGACGAGCTGGCGCAGATCGCCAAGGCCTTCAATTTGTTCGTGGAAAAGATCGCCACCGTGCTCGTGCAGATCCGCAGCATCAGCACCCTGGTGCGCAGCGAATCGGCCGATATTGCCGCCGGCAATGCCGACCTGTCCTCGCGCACGGAAGCGCAGGCGGGCGCGCTGGAAGAAACGGCCAGTTCGATGGATGAGCTGACCTCGACGGTGAAACAGAATGCGGAAAACGCGCATGCGGCCAATGAACTGGCCGTGTCCGCCTCGGAAGTGGCGGCCAAGGGCGGCCGCGTGGTGCAGCAGGTGGTGGGCACCATGGCAGGCATCCAGGAAAGCTCGCGCAAGATCGTCGACATTATCGGCGTGATCGACGGCATCGCCTTCCAGACGAATATCCTGGCCCTGAACGCGGCCGTCGAGGCGGCGCGCGCGGGCGAGCAGGGCAGGGGCTTTGCCGTGGTCGCGTCCGAAGTGCGCAACCTGGCGCAACGCTCCGCTGGCGCGGCGAAGGAAATCAAGGAATTGATCGGCGATTCGGTGGAGAAGGTCGATGCGGGCGGCCGCCTCGTCAATGAAGCGGGCCAGACCATGGACCAGGTGGTGGCCTCGGTGCAGCAACTGACGACCATCATGAGCGAGATCACGGTGGCCAGCCGCGAACAGAGCGCCGGCATCGGCGAGATCAATACGGCCGTCACGCACATGGACACCATGACGCAGCAAAACGCTGCCCTCGTCGAGCAAGCGGCGGCCGCCGCGGAAAGCTTGCAGGAACAGGCCGTGGACCTGGCGCAAGCCGTCGGTATGTTCCGCCTGGGCGATGCTGGCCCTGCTGCGGCATCCGCACCGGTGGCGCGCCTCAAGGCGAAGCCGGCCGCTCCTGTTCCTGCACAGCGCGCGCCGGCTCGTGCGCTGTCGCCCGTCAAGCCCGTCAAGGCGGCCAAGTCCGGCGCCGACGAGTGGGAAGAGTTTTAAGCTGCAAGCGTAGCGATCTGCGCGTTCATCCGCGTTTTTGTCAGGCCAGCCTGCCAAAAGCGCAGTTCGTCGCAATCGGCGTGTCTGGCGGGGGCGGTATGGCTATAGTGACACCATACCGCAAGCCCACTGCCAGACCCCCGAGGAGAACAACATGAACGTCGCTAAAAACATGGAAATCATCGCCGTTGCCGCCGCCATCGTGCTCGGCGCCGGCTGCTACGCCATCGCTCCGGCCGCCCCGGCCCTGCAAGTGGCCAGTTCCACGGCCACCGTGGCTGCGCCAGCAAACAAGGCTGCCATGCAAGTGGTGGTCGTCAAGGCCAAGCGCCTGAACGCGGCCGAAAAAGCCCGTTTCGCATAATTGATTGCCAGTCATTTTCCGCGCTGCTAGAGTGCAAGGCGCGATGCAATGCCGGCCGCCCGACGCGGGCGCCGCAAGACATAAAAAACAAGATACCGAGGATGCACTACATGAAAAAGATATTGCAACTGGCGCTGCTGTTCCTGGCGACACTGGGCCTGGTGCGCGGCGCGGCCGCCGAGACCCGCTTGCTGGAGATGCGCAGCGTCGACGCCCGCGTGGTGAGGGTCAAGCTCGATGGCGTAATGGAAGTGCGCATCCGCCAGGGCAACGTGCCTTCGCTGAGCATCACGGCCGACAAGCGCTACATCGCCGATGTCAGCACGGCGCAAAGCGGCGACACCCTGCACATCGAAACGGAAGTGCGCGGCTTCAAGCTCGGCCCTTCGTCGATCCGCGCCGACCTGGTCTTGCCGAACCTGCGCGAACTGAGCTCGGAAGGCTTCGGCAGCACCGACATCACGGGTTTCAAGGGCGAGGAACTGACCCTGTCGCTGGAAGGGGCGGGCAGCATCAAGCTGGTGGGCGACTACCGCAAGCTCAATGCCAGCCTGGGCGGCGTGGGCAGCATGCAGCTGTGGATCGGCAACAATGAGCGCGCGGAGCTGGACTTGCAGGGCGCCGGTTCCGTGGTGCTGGGCGGACGCGGACGCCTGCTGAAAGCGAGCCTGGGCGGCCTGGGCAGCCTGAACGCGCAGCAGTTCGAAGTCGATGCCGTCAACCTGGAATTGAGTGGCCTGGGTAATGCTACGGTGAATGCCCATACGAATGCCAAGCTGAACCTGAGCGGACTCGGTTCGGTGGTGGTGTACGGCAAGCCGGCCAATCGCGATGTCAGCGTCGAGGGCCTGGGCAAAGTTAGCTGGAAGTAAAAGCATCCTGCCGCAGGCCTTCTGCAGGACAAGAATAAGTTGTCAGACCACATCCCATTCCGATGAAAAAACTGATCATTACATTACTCATGCTGTTGACGATACAGCTACCCGCGCGGGCCGGCTTCGCCGAAGGCGCCAGCGCCTACAACAACAAGAATTACGCGCTGGCTTACAAAGAAATATTGCCCCTTGCCAAGACCGGCAATGCCGATGCCCAGCATTTGCTGGGTTTGATGTATTACATGGGGCGGGGCTTGCCGCAGGATTACAAGCAAGCCATGTTCTGGCACCGCAAGGCGGCCGAGCAGGGCAAGGCCGACGCCCAGTACGTGGTGGGCGCCATGTATTACACGGGCAACGCCGTGCTGCAGGACCACAAGCAGGCCGTCAGCTGGTTCCGCAAGGCGGCCGAGCAGAACCATGCCGAGGCGCAGCAGGTGCTGGGCCTGATGTACCGCTATCACATGGGCGGCGTGCAGCAGGACAATGTCATCGCCTACATGCTGTGGAACCTGGCGGCCGCGAATGGCAACGCGAATGCGGCCGACCAGCGCGCCGCCGTGGTGCGCAAGATGACGCATGAGCAGGTCGAGGAAGGGCAGGCCCTGTCGGCCCAATGGAAGCCGGGCACGCCCTTGCCGCGCCAGTCGAAAACGGGCGGTGGCTGAGAGGCCATGTAGCGGCCTGCAAGGGTGGACGGCTTGGCGTACAATCGCCGTTTTCCCTTGAAAGAGTCCCGCCATGCGTGCAGTTGCCATCAGCCAGCCAGGTCCCGCCGACGTTTTGCAGATCGCCGAACGTCCCACGCCGCAATATAAGGCGGGCGAACTGTTGATCAAGGTGCATGCGGCCGGCATCAACCGCCCCGACGTGCTGCAGCGCCTGGGCAAGTATGCGCCGCCTGCGGGCGCCTCCGACTTGCCGGGCCTGGAAGTGGCGGGCGAAGTCGTCGATGGCGATTTCACCAACACGGCATTCAAGAAGGGCGACCTCGTCTGCGCGCTGGTGCAGGGCGGCGGCTATGCCGAATACTGCGCCGCACCCGCCGGCCAGTGCCTGCCCTTGCCGAAAGGCTTGACGGCGCTGGAAGGCGCGTCCCTGCCGGAAAACTTCTTTACCGTCTGGAGCAATGTGTTCGACCGCTGCGCGCTGGCCGATGGCGAAACGTTATTGGTGCAGGGCGGCACGTCCGGCATCGGCGTGGCGGCCATTCAGTTGGCGGCCGCGCTCGGCCACCGCGTGTTTGCCACGGCGGGCAGCGACGAGAAGGCGCGCGCCTGCGAGGCGCTGGGCGCCGAACGCGGTATCAATTACCGCACGGAAGATTTCGTTGCCGTCGTCAAGGAATTGACCGATGGCAAAGGCGTCGACGTCATCCTCGACATGGTGGGCGGCGACTACCTGCCGCGCGAAATCGACTGCCTGGCCGATGATGGCCGCATCGGCCTGATCGCCGTGCAGGGCGGCACCAAGGCGGAACTGGACCTGGGCGCCTTGCTGCGCCGTCGCCTGACAGTGACAGGTTCCACCTTGCGCCCCCGTTCCGTCGCCTTCAAGGCGGCCATCGCGCACCACCTGCGCACGACCGTCTGGCCGCTGATCGAGGCGGGCAAGATCAAGCCCGTGATCTATCAAACTTTCCCGTTGGAAAAGGCCAACGAGGCGCATGCCTTGATGGAAGCGAGCACGCACGTGGGCAAGATCATGTTGCAAGTTGCCTGAAACGGGGCACTGCCTGTTTGACCGGCATCGGTGCCGGAGTTAGAATGACGGGTTATTAAGAATTTAGGCTACTATGCGTCGCAAACTCGTCGTCGGAAATTGGAAAATGAACGGCAGTCGCACCTCGAACGCGGTGTTATTGTCTGAAATAGTTGCTGGCCTGGCTGCTTCTGGCGCCGCCAGCGCCGTCTGTGTGCCTGCGCCGTATCTGGCGCAGTGCCAGGCGCAATTGGCAGGCACGGCGCTGGGCTGGGGCGCGCAGGATGTGTCCGCGCACGCCAGCGGCGCCTACACGGGCGAAATCTCGGCCGCCATGCTGCAGGATTTCGGCTGCGGCTATGTGGTGATCGGGCATTCCGAGCGTCGCGCCTACCATGGCGAGAGCGATGCGCAGGTGGCGGCCAAGACGGTTGCAGCGCTGGCGGCAGGCATCACGCCTATCGTCTGCATCGGCGAGACGCTGGCGCAGCGCGAAGCGGGCCAGACCGACGCGGTCGTGGCGCAGCAGCTGGGTGCCGTGCTGGCGGCCATTTCCGCCGACGACGTGGCGAAACTGGTGCTGGCCTACGAGCCGGTCTGGGCCATCGGCACGGGCAAGACGGCCACGCCGCAGATGGCGCAGGACGTGCATCAGGTATTGCGCGCCCAGCTGGCAGAAAAGAATGCGGTAGCGGCCGCCGGCGTGCAGATCCTGTACGGCGGCAGCATGAAGCCGGAGAACGCAAAAGAATTGATGGCGATGCCGGATATCGATGGCGGTCTGATCGGTGGAGCAGCATTGAAGGCGGCGGATTTCCTGGCGATTATTCACGCCGCCGATTGAATTAATTTAAACTAAGAATGGAATTGCAATGAACATGATGTTCAATCTGGTAGTGGTAGTACAGGTTATTTCGGCATTGTCGATTATCGCGCTGGTGTTGCTGCAGCACGGCAAGGGCGCCGACATGGGTGCCGCCTTCGGTTCGGGCGCCTCGGGCAGCCTGTTCGGTGCGACGGGTTCGTCGAACTTCATGTCGAAATCGACGGGCGTTGCCGCCGCGATCTTCTTCGGCGCCACGCTGGCCCTGTCGCTGATGGCCAATCAGCGCGCCACCACGGTGGGCGGCGGCGTGATGGACAAAGTCGTCAAGCCAGTGCCGGTCACCGGCGCGGGCGCGATCCCGACGACGGTACCTGCGGCAGCTCCGGCGGCCAGTGCTCCGGCAGCGGCCGCACCGGTTGTCAGCACCCCGGCAGGCGCGATTCCGAAGTAATTCTGTCGCAACTCGATACCTCATCGAGAGTAATTCTCATTACGGGCAGATTATTGCTCAATGTTTCAGCAGTGCGGCAGGAAAAAATCGTGACGCGCTGGAAGATGTAAAAATTTATCGTTTTTATCTGTGTTTTGATGCATTTGTGCATTAACTTTAGCGGCAAAGCAGAGTAGAATACGGGCCTTACCGCCGACGTGGTGAAATTGGTAGACACGCTATCTTGAGGGGGTAGTGGCGCAAGCTGTACGAGTTCGAGTCTCGTCGTCGGCACCAGAAATCAGAAGCCAGCAACGGCGCACGAGCCATGGCTCGTACAAAGTTGCTGGCTTTTTTTACGAGGATGTGTCGTTCGATCCTGGTCTTAGCTTTGATTGGGGTCGTGCGTTAGATACGCTGCAAATGATCGCAGCGTCCTCATTTAACCGATCGTTCAATATAAGCTTATCAATCGTGAACCTCGAAAATTACTTCCCCGTCCTGCTGTTCATTATTATCGGCCTCGGTGTCGGTATCGCTCCCCAGCTCCTGGGGCGCCTGTTAGGCCCTAACAAGCCTGACGCAGCAAAACTCTCCCCGTACGAATGTGGTTTTGAAGCATTCGAAGACGCGCGCATGAAATTCGATGTGCGCTACTATCTGGTCGCAATCCTGTTTATTTTGTTCGATCTGGAAACGGCATTCTTTTTCCCATGGGGCGTTGCAATGCGCGACCTGGGCTGGGCCGGTTTCGTCACGATGATGGTGTTCATCGCTGAATTCGTGGTCGGATTTTGGTACATTTGGAAGAAAGGTGCCCTTGACTGGGAATAAGCCATGGCTATTGAAGGCGTATTAAGCGAAGGTTTCATCACCACCTCGGCCGACAAGCTGATCAACTGGGCGCGCACCGGGTCTATGTTCCCGATGACGTTCGGTCTGGCCTGCTGTGCGGTCGAAATGATGCATGTGGGCGCAGCCCGCTACGATATGGACCGTTTCGGCGTCGTGTTTCGTCCGTCGCCGCGTCAGTCCGACGTCATGATCGTTGCCGGCACCCTGTGCAACAAGATGGCGCCGGCCCTGCGCAAGGTCTACGACCAGATGGCAGAGCCACGCTGGGTCATCTCGATGGGTTCCTGCGCCAATGGCGGCGGGTACTACCATTACTCCTATTCCGTGGTGCGCGGTTGCGACCGCATCGTGCCCGTCGACGTGTATGTGCCTGGCTGTCCGCCGACCGCTGAAGCCTTGCTGTACGGCATCATGCAGTTGCAGAACAAGATCAAGCGTACCAGCACGATCGCACGCTAACCGGGCCGCTTCAGATTATGACAACACATTTAGAAGTATTGCAAAACGCCCTCGGCACTGCCCTGGGCGATCGCGTTAGCACGACGGTTGCGCTGGGCGAAGTCACCTTGCAGGTCAAGGCCGAGGACTACCTGGCCGTGATGCAGACCTTGCGCGACGATCCGAGCCTGCATTTCGAGCAATTGCTCGACCTGTGCGGCGTCGACTACTCGACCTATGGCGACGGCAGCTGGGACGGCCTGCGTTTCGCGGCCGTTTCGCACTTGCTGTCGGTCAAGCACAACTGGCGCGTGCGCGTGCGCGTGTTCGCGCCCGACGACGACATGCCGCTGCTGCCTTCCGTGGTCGGTATCTGGCGCGCCGTCAACTGGTACGAGCGCGAAGCATTCGACCTGCTGGGCATCCTCTTCGAAGGCCACAACGACTTGCGCCGCCTGCTGACCGACTACGGTTTCATCGGCCATCCGTTCCGCAAGGATTTCCCCGTCTCCGGCTATGTCGAGATGCGTTACGATCCGGAACAAAAGCGCGTGATTTACCAGCCCGTGACGATCGAGCCGCGGGAAAACGTGCCGCGCGTGATCCGCGAAGAACATTACGGGATGAAATAATGGCTGAGATTAAGAACTACACCCTGAACTTTGGGCCGCAGCATCCGGCCGCGCACGGTGTGCTGCGCCTGGTGCTGGAGATGGATGGCGAAGTCATCCAGCGTGCCGATCCGCATATCGGCCTGCTGCACCGCGCCACCGAAAAGCTGGCCGAACAGAAGACCTACCTGCAATCCGTGCCGTACATGGACCGTCTCGACTATGTGTCGATGATGTGCAATGAACATGCGTACGTGATGGCCATCGAAAAGATGCTGGGTCTGGAAGTGCCGCTGCGCGCGCAATACATCCGCGTCATGTTCGACGAGATGACGCGCATCCTGAATCACCTGATGTGGCTCGGCACCCACGCGCTGGACGTTGGCGCCATGGGCCCGTTCCTGTATTGCTTCCGCGACCGCGAAGACTTGTTCGACGCCTACGAGGCAGTCTCGGGCGCGCGCATGCACGCGGCCTACTACCGTCCGGGCGGCGTGTACCGCGACTTGCCGGATTCGATGCCGCAACACAAGGCGTCGATCATCCGCAACGCCAAGGCGATTTCCAGGCTGAATGAAAACCGCCAGGGTTCGTTGCTGGACTTTATCGAAGACTTCGCGCGCCGCTTCCCGAATTCCGTGGACGAGTACGAAACCTTGCTGACCGACAACCGTATCTGGAAACAGCGTACCGTCGGCATCGGCGTGGTCTCGCCGGAAGATGCGCTGGCCATGGGCTTTACGGGCGCCATGCTGCGCGGCTCTGGCGTGCAGTGGGACTTGCGCAAGAAACAGCCGTACGAAGTGTATGACCTGATGGATTTCGACATTCCTATCGGCACCAACGGCGATTGCTACGACCGCTACCTGGTCCGCGTGGAAGAGTTGCGCCAGTCGAACCGCATCATCAAGCAATGCGTGGAGTGGCTGCGCAACAATGAAGGTCCTGTCATGACCAGCAACCGCAAGGTGGCGCCTCCGGGCCGCGTCGACATGAAGACCAACATGGAGTCCTTGATTCACCACTTCAAGCTGTTCACGGAAGGTTTCCACGTGCCGCCAGGCGAGGCCTACAGCGCCGTGGAACATCCGAAGGGCGAGTTCGGCGTGTACCTGGTGTCCGATGGCGCCAACAAGCCGTACCGCATGAAACTGCGCGCGCCAGACTACGCCCACTTGCAGTCGCTCGACGAGATGGCGCGTGGGCACATGCTTGCCGACGCCGTGACCATCATCGGGACGCAAGATATCGTGTTCGGCAGTATTGACCGCTAAGAGGCAAAAAGTATGTTGTTATCAGAGCAATGCTATAAGAAAATTGACCGCGAGCTGGCCAAGTACCCGGCCGACCAGCGTCAGTCGGCCGTCATGGCCGCGCTGGCCCATGCCCAGGATGAACTGGGCTGGCTTGCGCCGGACACCATGAAGGAACTGGCCGATTATATCGGCATGCCGGCGATTGCCGTGCAGGAAGTGGCCACGTTCTACAATATGTACAACGTGAAACCCGTGGGCAAGCACAAGATCACCGTGTGCACCAACCTGCCATGTGCGCTGTCGGGCGGCGTGCGCGCTGCAGAGTACCTGAAGCAGAAACTGGGTATCGATTTCCGCGAAACCACCGCAGACGGCCAGTTCACGCTGGTTGAAGGCGAGTGCATGGGTGCTTGCGGCGATGCGCCGGTCTTGCTGGTCAGTAATAAAACCATGTGCAGCTGGATGTCGAACGAGAAAATCGACGCCATGCTGGAGGAACTCAAGAAATGACGTCACTCCACAACCGCCATATCGATCCATTGATCCTGAAGGATCTGGATGGCAAGAACTGGCATTTGCAAGATTATGTGAACCGCGGCGGCTACAGCGCGCTGCGGCGTATCCTGGAAGAGAAAATCACGCCGGAACAGATCATCGCCGACCTCAAGGCTTCGTCCTTGCGCGGCCGTGGCGGCGCGGGTTTCCCTACCGGCTTGAAGTGGAGCTTCATGCCGCGCCAGTTCCCGGGTCAAAAATACCTCGTCTGCAATACAGATGAAGGCGAACCGGGCACTTTCAAGGACCGCGACATCATTCGTTACAATCCCCATGCCCTGATCGAAGGCATGGCCATTGGCGCTTATGCGATGGGCATCACCGTCGGCTATAACTATATCCATGGCGAAATCTGGGCCGAGTACGCCCGTTTCGAAGAAGCGCTGGAAGAGGCGCGCGCCGCCGGTTTCCTCGGCGACAAGATCATGGGCAGCGAGTTCTCGTTCCAGTTGCATGCGCACCATGGTTATGGCGCCTACATCTGCGGCGAAGAAACGGCCCTGCTCGAATCGCTGGAAGGCAAGAAAGGCCAGCCGCGCTTCAAGCCGCCTTTCCCCGCCTCGTTCGGCCTGTACGGCAAGCCGACGACGATCAACAACACGGAAACCTTCGCGGCCGTGCCCTTCGTGCTGAACATCGGTCCAGAGAAATACCTGGCGATGGGCAAGCCGAACAATGGCGGTTCGAAGATCTTCTCGATCTCGGGCGACGTGGAAAAACCGGGCAACTACGAGGTGCCGCTCGGCACCCCGTTCGCCAAACTGCTGGAACTGGCAGGCGGCATGCGCGGTGGCAAAAAGATCAAGGCCGTGATCCCTGGCGGCTCGTCCGCGCCGGTGATCCGCGGCGACATCATGATGCAGACCGACCTGGACTACGACTCGATCGCGAAAGCCGGTTCGATGTTGGGTTCGGGCGCCGTCATCGTGATGGACGAAACACGCTGCATGGTGAAGGCGCTGGAGCGCCTGTCCTACTTCTACTTTGAAGAATCGTGCGGCCAGTGTACGCCTTGCCGTGAAGGCACAGGCTGGATGTACCGCATGGTGCACCGCATCGAGCAGGGGCAGGGTCGTCCAGACGACCTGGACATGCTCAACTCGATCGCCGACAACATCCAAGGCCGCACCATTTGCGCGCTGGGCGATGCGGCTGCCATGCCGGTACGGGCCTTCATTAAGAATTTCCGTGAAGAATTTGAATATCATATCGAGCACAAGCATTGCTTAGTGCCCGCATATATCTAAGCTGCGTCAGGTAACGATCACCATGGTTGAAATCGAAATAGACGGCAAAAAAGTCGAAGTCCCTGCTGGTAGCATGGTGATGGACGCCGCCAACAAATTGGGAACCTACATTCCGCACTTCTGCTATCACAAGAAATTGTCGATCGCAGCGAACTGCCGCATGTGCCTGGTCGAAGTGGAAAAGGCGCCCAAGCCTTTGCCCGCTTGCGCGACCCCGGTCAGTGCCGGCATGATCGTGCGCTCCGCCAGCGATAAAGCTGTGCAGGCGCAAAAGTCGGTCATGGAATTCTTGCTGATTAACCACCCGCTCGATTGCCCTATCTGCGATCAGGGCGGCGAATGCCAGTTGCAAGACTTGGCAGTGGGCTACGGCAAGAGCGAATCGCGCTACAAGGAAGACAAGCGCGTCGTCACGCCGAAGGAAGCCGGTCCGCTGGTCTCCATGCAGGAAATGTCGCGCTGCATCCAGTGCACCCGCTGCGTGCGCTTTGGCCAGGAAGTGGCCGGCGTGATGGAGCTGGGCATGATCGGCCGTGGCGAGCACTCGGAAATCGTGTCGTTTGTTGGTCAGACGGTCGACTCCGAACTGTCGGGCAACATGATCGACCTGTGCCCGGTCGGCGCACTGACCTCGAAGCCGTTCCGCTACAGCGCCCGTACGTGGGAACTGTCGCGCCGCAAATCGGTCAGCCCGCATGACGGCCTCGGTTCCAACCTGATCGTGCAAGTGAAAGCTGGCAAGGTCAAGCGCGTACTGCCCCTGGAAAACGAAGCCGTCAACGAGTGCTGGATCTCGGACAAGGACCGTTTCTCGTACGAAGCGCTGGACAGCGCCGAACGCCTGACGTCCCCGATGCTGAAACAAGGCAACGAGTGGAAAGAAGTCGATTGGCAGACCGCGCTGGAATACGTGGCGCACGGTTTGAAAAACATCAAGCACGAGCATGGCGCTGACGCCATCGCCGCGCTGGCCACCCCGCATTCGACCGTCGAAGAGCTGGTCCTGCTGCAAAAAGTCGCCCACGGCCTCGGTTCCGAGAACGTCGACTTCCGCCTGCGCCAGACCGACTTCGCGCTCGACGCCAATGTGAAACCATGGCTGGGCATGCCGATCAGCGAATTTGGCCAGATCAAGCGCGCCTTCGTCATCGGCTCGTTCCTGCGCAAGGACCACCCATTGTTGGCCACGCGTCTGCGCGCGTCCGTCAAGGGCGGCGCCAAGCTGTCGATCCTGCACGCCTCCGACGATGATCAACTGATCACCATCGCCAACAAGATGATTGTCGCGCCGAATGATTGGCTGGCGGCCTTGTCGGAAGTGCTCGTCGCTGTTGCCAAAGCGAAAGAAATCGCCGCGCCTAACGGTTTTGAAGCGGTTGTTGCTTCGGACGTAGCCGTGGCGATTGCCGCCAGCCTGATGGCCGGCGACCATGGCGCGATTTTGCTGGGTAACGCGGCAACGCAACACCCGCAAGCGTCGCAACTGCATGCTGCCGCGCAATGGATCGCCGAACAGACGGGCGCCAAGCTTGGTTACCTGACGGAAGCGGCCAACACGGTTGGCGCGCACCTGGTCGCCAAGCCGCGCGCGAATGTGCAAGCCGCCTTTGCCGTGCCGAAAAAAGCCTACGTGCTGCTGCACGCCGAGCCGGAACTCGATGCCGCCAACCCGCAAGCGGCCCGCGCCGCCCTCGATGGCGCCGACATGGTCGTGGCGATGTCGGCCTTCAAGCACGGCATGGAGTACGCCGATGTCTTGCTGCCGATCGCCCCGTTCGCTGAAACCTCGGGTACCTTCGTCAACTGCGAAGGCCGTGCGCAAAGCTTCAACGGCACCGTGAAACCGCTGGCGGAAACCCGTCCAGCCTGGAAAGTGCTGCGCGTCCTGGGCAACATCCTGGGCCTGGCCGGTTTCGACTACGATACCTCGGAAGCGATCCGCGACGAAGCGTTCGGCGCTGGCGTGACCGATCTGTCGGCACAGCTGAACAACATCGCCAAGAACGCACCGGAAGCGGCTTCGTACGCACCGGCTTCGCCTGCGCTGCAACGCATCGCCGACGTGCCGATCTACTTCGCCGACGCGCTGGTACGCCGCTCCGAACCGCTGCTGCGCACGGTCGATGGCGCCGCGCCGCAAGCCCATCTGTCGGCGGCATTGGCCGAGAAGCTGGGCATCAAGGCGGGCGACAAGGTCAAAGTGGCGCAAGGCTCCGGCAGCGCCATCCTGGTGGCGGCAATTCACGCCGGCCTGCCAGCCAATGTGGTCAAGGTGTCGGCGGCGCATGCCTCGACGGCTGGCCTGGGCGGCATGTTCGGTGACATCACAGTTGAAACAGCAGAGGGGAAAATCTGATGGCTCTGCCTGAATTTGTAAACGTCATCAACAGCAGCGGCCAGGATCTGCTGGGCGGCTCGTGGCCGTTCTTCTGGACCCTGATCAAGATTCTGTGCGTGCTGTTGCCGCTGATGGGCCTGGTTGCCTACCTGACCTTGTGGGAACGCAAGCTGATCGGCTGGATCCAGATCCGCGTCGGCCCGAACCGCGTCGGCCCATTGGGCTTGCTGCAACCGATCGCCGATGCGCTGAAACTCTTGTTCAAAGAGATCATCATCCCGTCCAAGGCCGCCAAAGGCCTGTTCGTGATCGGCCCGATCATGACCATCATGCCGGCCCTGGCCGCCTGGTCGGTCGTGCCCTTCGGTCCGCAAGCCGTGCTGGCGAACGTCAACGCGGGCTTGCTGATGCTGCTGGCGATTACCTCGATGGAAGTCTACGGCATCATCATCGCCGGCTGGGCTTCGAACTCGAAGTACTCGTTCATGGGCGCCATGCGCGCTTCGGCACAGATGATTTCGTATGAAATCCCGATGGGCTTCGTGATGGTCATCGTGCTGATGGTCTCGGGCAGCCTGAACTTCATCGACATCGTCGGCGGCCAGCAGATCGGCTTCTTCGCCGACAAGGGCGTGAACTTCCTGTCGTGGAACTGGCTGCCGCTGCTGCCGATGTTCGTCATCTACCTGGTGTCGGGCCTGGCTGAAGCCAACCGCCACCCGTTCGACGTCGTCGAAGGCGAGTCGGAAATCGTCGCCGGCCACATGGTCGAGTACTCGGGCATGGCCTACGCCATGTTCATGCTGGCCGAATACGCCAACATGATACTGATCGGCGCCCTGGCTTCGCTCATGTTCCTCGGCGGCTGGTCCGCACCATTTGCCTTCCTCGAGTTCTGGGGTGGTTTCGGCGGCTTCTTCTGGCTGTTCGCCAAGACCTTCTTCATCGTGTCGGTGTTCATCTGGGTGCGCGGTACTTTCCCACGCTACCGTTATGACCAGATCATGCGCCTCGGCTGGAAAGTGTTTATCCCGTTGACGCTGGTCTACCTGGTCTTCGTCGCTGCCTGGATGCAGACATCCTGGAATATTTGGAAGTAAGAGAGTGCATACGAATGGATAAGGTAAAAGATTTCTTCAGCAGCCTCTTGTTAGGCGAGCTGATCAAGGGCATGGCGTTGACAGGCAAGTACATGTTTTCGCGCAAGATCACGGTGCAATTCCCGGAAGAGAAGACACCGATCTCGCCGCGTTTCCGTGGCTTGCACGCGCTGCGCCGCTACCCGAACGGCGAGGAACGTTGCATCGCCTGCAAACTGTGCGAAGCGGTTTGCCCGGCGATGGCCATCACGATCGAATCGGAACAGCGTGACGACGGTTCGCGCCGCACCACGCGTTACGATATTGACTTGACCAAGTGCATCTTCTGCGGTTTCTGCGAAGAGTCCTGCCCGGTCGATTCGATCGTCGAGACGCAAATCCTGGAATACCACGGCGAGAAACGCGGGGATTTGTATTACACGAAAGAGATGTTGCTGGCCGTGGGTGATCGTTATGAAAATGACATCGCCGCTGCGCGCGCCGCCGACGCACCTTATCGCTGATGGATGCGCCGCAGCCACTGGCTGCGGCGCGCCCCTCGTTCATCTGTACGTCTATTGGGTTTTTTATGGACTTTAAAACAATTTTGTTTTACGCCTTCGCGCTGATCTTGATTCTGGCAGCGACGCGCGTCATCACGGCCCGTAATCCGGTCCACGCAGTACTGTTCCTGGTACTGTCCTTCTTCTCGGCAGCGGGCATCTGGATGCTGCTGCAAGCTGAATTCCTGGCCATCGTGCTGGTGTTGGTGTATGTCGGCGCCGTGATGGTGCTGTTCCTCTTCGTGGTCATGATGCTCGATATCAATATCGACCGCATGCGCGAGGGTTTCTGGGGCTACTTGCCATTGTCCGTGACGGTGGGCGTGATCATCGTGCTGGAAATGGCCGCCGTCCTGTGGCACGGTTTCCGCAACTTTACGCCTAGCATCGCGCCGGTGAACGTCAACCTGGGCGGCACCAAGGAACTGGGCCTGCTGATCTACACGAAATATGTGTTCGCCTTCGAAATCGCCGCCGTCGTGCTGCTGGTGGCCATCGTTGCCGCGGTCGCACTGACCCTGCGCAAACGCAAGGACACCAAGCATTTTGCTCCAGGCGATGCGGTACGCGTCAAGCGCAACGACCGCCTGAAGATCATCAAGATGGACGCGGTTGTCGAGCGTCCTGCGGCTGAGCCGGAAGTTAAGGAGGCACCATGACATTATCGCTCACACATTTTTTGGTCCTGGGCGCGATCCTGTTCGCAATCTCGATCGTCGGTATTTTCCTGAACCGCAAGAACATCATCGTATTGCTGATGGCAATCGAATTGATGCTGCTGGCGGTGAATATGAATTTCATCGCGTTCTCCCATTTCATGGGCGACGCGGCCGGTCAGATCTTCGTTTTCTTCATCCTGACGGTTGCCGCCGCTGAGTCGGCTATCGGTCTGGCTATTCTGGTGGTGATGTTCCGTAATCTGGATACCATCAACGTCGAAGACCTGGACAGCCTCAAAGGCTGATGTTTTTCAGACTCGATCTCTCGAATAATAACGATTAAGGTTCATCATGGCGGGGCAACTCCTCAACCCTAACCTCCTTCTTGCCGTACCGCTGGCGCCGCTGGCCGGTGCCGCGATTGCAGGCTTGCTTGGCACCCAGTTCCTGGGTAATTTGGTCGGACGCAAGACGTCGCATACCGCGACGATCCTGGGCGTACTGATTGCGTTCATCCTGTCCGTGCAGACACTGCTGGCAGTGATGGATGGCGCGACATTCAATGGCACGATCTATAACTGGATGACGATCGGCACCCTGAAGATGGAAGTGGGCTTCCAGATCGATTCGCTGTCGGCGATGATGATGTGCGTGGTCACCTTCGTCTCCCTGATGGTGCATATCTACACGATCGGCTACATGAAGGATGACGAAGGCTACAACCGCTTCTTCGCCTACATCTCGCTGTTCACCTTCTCGATGTTGATGCTGGTCATGGCCAACAACTTCCTGCAACTGTTCTTCGGTTGGGAAGCCGTGGGCCTGGTCTCTTATCTGCTGATCGGTTTCTGGTACCAGCGTCCGACGGCCATCGTGGCCAACATGAAGGCTTTCCTGGTCAACCGCGTGGGCGACTTCGGCTTCATCCTGGGCATCGGCCTGCTGCTGGCATTCGCCGGCACCATGAACTACCAGGAAGTGTTCGCCAAGAAAGACGAACTGGCACTGCTGACGATGCCGGGCACCGACTGGGCTCTGTTGACCGTTGCCTGCATCTGCCTGTTCATCGGCGCGATGGGCAAGTCGGCGCAGTTCCCGCTGCACGTGTGGCTGCCTGACTCGATGGAAGGTCCTACCCCGATCTCGGCACTGATTCACGCCGCGACGATGGTGACGGCCGGTATCTTCATGGTCTCGCGCATGTCGCCGCTGTTCGAACTGTCCGACACGGCACTGTCCTTCATCCTGGTGATCGGTTCCATCACGGCGCTGTTCATGGGCTTCCTGGGCATCATCCAGAACGACATCAAGCGCGTCGTCGCTTACTCGACCCTGTCGCAGCTCGGCTACATGACCGTGGCGCTCGGTTCGTCCGCATACTCCGTGGCCGTGTTCCACCTGATGACGCACGCATTCTTCAAGGCACTGCTGTTCCTGGGCGCCGGTTCCGTCATCATCGGCATGCACCATGACCAGGACATCCGCAACATGGGCGGCCTGCGCAAGTACATGCCGATCACCTGGATCACTTCCCTGATCGGTTCGCTGGCCCTGATCGGCACGCCGCTGTTCTCGGGTTTCTACTCGAAAGACAGCATCATCGAAGCCGTCGAAGCGACGCACATCTGGGGCGCTGGCTTTGCTCAGTTCGCCGTGCTGGCTGGCGTGTTCGTCACCGCCTTCTACTCGTTCCGCATGTATTTCCTCGTCTTCCACGGCAAGGAACGTTTCGGCCAGCCACACGCGCACGGTCATGACGACCACCACGCGCCTGCTGCGAAGCATGATGCCCACGCACATGATGACCACCATGAAGAAGAGGAAGACGACCACGCGCACCACGGCCTGGAACCTGGCCAGAAGCCGCATGAATCGCCGTTCGTCGTCTGGTTCCCGCTGGTGATGCTGGCGATCCCTTCCTTGATCATCGGTTACCTGACGATCGGCCCGATGCTGCATGGCGATTTCTTCAAGGGCGTGATCTTTGTCGGCGAAAACCATCCGGCAATGGAAGAGTTGTCGCATGAATTCCACGGCGCGATGGCGATGGCGATCCACGGCCTGTCGACGGCACCGTTCTGGCTGGCATTGTCCGGCGTGGTGGCAGCCTACTACTGCTACATGGTCAACCCGCGTGTACCGGCCTGGTTCTTTGCCAAGTTCCACGCGATCCACACCCTGCTGGACAACAAGTACTACATGGACAAGTTCAATGAAGTCGTGTTCGCCGGCGGTGCCCGCTTGCTGGGTAATGGCCTGTGGAACTTCGGTGACAAGAAGCTGATCGACGGTTTCGTCGTCAATGGCAGCGCCAAGGTTGTCGCCTGGCTGTCCTCGCTGTCGCGAGTGTTGCAGACCGGCTACATCTATCACTATGCATTCGTGATGATCCTGGGCGTGCTGGGCTTCCTGATCTATTTCCTGCCATTCTGGCCCGCTAAGTAAGCTGACCTGATAAAAGAATACTGAGAACCATGATGCAGTCTACGATTTCTACACTACCTCCTTACCTGAGTCTGTCGATCTGGGTGCCGATCATTTGCGGCGTCCTGATCCTGGCTCTTGGCCGTGACAGCAAAGCGGGCTTTACCCGCTGGCTGTCGCTGGCTGGCGCCGTGCTCAGCATGCTGTGCACCTTGCCGCTGATCCAGCATTTCGACAACGCCGCGCACGGCATGCAATTCGTCGAAAAAGCGCCGTGGATAGCAACCTTCAATATCTGGTACTCGCTGGGTATCGACGGCCTGTCGCTGTGGTTCGTGCCACTGACGGCATTCATCACGGTCATCGTCGTCATTTCGGCTTGGCAAGTGATCGAGAAGCGCATCGCCCAGTACATGGGCTCGTTTTTGATCCTGTCGGGCCTGATGATCGGCGTGTTCTGCGCGCTGGACGGCTTGCTGTTCTACTTCTTCTTTGAAGCAACCCTGATCCCGATGTTCATCATCATCGGTATCTGGGGCGGCTCGAACCGCGTGTACGCGTCGTTCAAGTTCTTCCTGTACACCTTCTTCGGTTCGCTGCTGACCCTGGTTGCCATCATCTACCTGCGCAATGTGACGGGTACCTTCGACATCCTGGCCTGGCATGTGTTCAAGCTGACGATGAACGAGCAGATCTTCATCTTCCTGGCCTTCCTGATGGCGTTTGCCGTCAAGGTGCCGATGTTCCCCGTCCACACGTGGTTGCCGGACGTCCACGTGGAAGCGCCGACGGGCGGTTCCGCCGTGCTGGCCGCCATCATGCTGAAACTGGGCGCGTATGGTTTCCTGCGTTTTTCGCTGCCGATCACGCCGGACGCCAGCCACTACCTGTCGGGCTTCATGATCGCCTTGTCGCTGGTCGCCGTCATCTACATCGGTCTGGTTGCCCTGGTGCAAACCGACATGAAAAAACTGGTCGCCTATTCGTCGATCGCGCACATGGGTTTCGTCACCCTGGGCTTCTTCATGTTCAACGACATTTCGGTGCAGGGCGGTATCGTGCAGATGGTTTCGCACGGCTTCATCTCCGGCGCGATGTTCCTGTGCATCGGCGTGCTGTATGACCGCATGCATACCCGCAACATCGCCGACTACGGTGGCGTCGTGAACCGCATGCCGAAATTTGCCGCCTTCTTCGTGCTGTTCTCGATGGCCAACTGCGGTCTGCCAGCGACGTCCGGCTTCGTCGGCGAGTTCATGGTGATCCTGGGCGCGGTGCAATACAACTTCTGGATCGGTTTGCTGGCTGCAACGGCATTGATCTGGGGCGCGGCGTACTCGCTGTGGATGGCCAAGCGCGTGGTGTTCGGCAAGATCAAGAACAAGCACGTGGCCGAATTGACCGACATCAACAAACGTGAATTCTTCATGCTTGCTGTGCTGGCCATCGCCGTGCTCGTGATGGGTCTGTACCCAGCCCCGTTCACCGACACGATGCAAACTTCGGTTGCCGACCTGCTGCAGCATGTCGCCATCAGCAAGTTGCCTTAAATAGAAGACCGATAACATGACTAATGCACCTAATCTGGTACCGCTGTACGCGGAAATCTTTCTGCTGATCGCCACGTCGGCGCTCTTGCTGATCGATATGTTCTTGCCTGCGGCGAAGCGTTCGATCACGTATGCGCTGTCGCTGCTGACCCTGGCCGGCTGCGCCTTGCTGACCGTGGGCGACTTCAACGCGGGCACCACTGTCTACACGTTCCACAATATGTTCGTGTCGGACCCGATGTCGCAGCTGCTGAAACTGTTCTCGTACGGCGCCGTGGCGCTGACCCTGATCTACTCGCGTGCCTATGCCACCGACCGCAGCATGCTGTCGGGTAACCTGGGCGGCGAGTTCTACGTGCTGGCCCTGTTTGCACTGCTGGGCCAGATGATCATGATCTCGGCCAACAACTTCCTGATCATCTACCTGGGTCTGGAATTGATGTCGCTGTCGCTGTACGCACTGATCGCGCTGCGCCGTGACAATGCCAAGGCCACGGAAGCGGCCATGAAATACTTCATCCTGGGCGCGCTGGCTTCCGGTTTCATGTTGTACGGTATCTCGATGCTGTACGGCGCGTCCGGCACGCTGGACCTGGGCGAACTGCGCGTGGCGCTGGAAAACGGCAAGACCAACGGCACCATCATGGTCTTCGGCCTGGTGTTCCTGGTCGCGGGCCTGGCCTTCAAACTGGGCGTTGTGCCATTCCACATGTGGGTGCCTGACGTGTATCAAGGTTCGCCGACGGCCGTGACCCTGCTGCTGGGCGCGGCGCCGAAACTGGCCGCTTTCGCCATCACCCTGCGCTTGCTGGCCGAAGGCTTGCTGCCGATGGCGCATGACTGGCAGCAGATGCTGCTGGTGCTGGCCGTGATGTCGCTGGCCATCGGTAACTTCACCGCCATCGCGCAAACGAATTTGAAGCGCATGTTGGCGTACTCGACCATCGCGCAAATGGGCTTCGTCCTGCTGGGCTTGCTGTCCGGTACCGTTGACGCGCCGAACAACACGCTGAACGCGGCTGGCGCAGCCACCGCCTACGGCGCTTCGATGTATTACGTCATCACCTACGTGTTTACCACCCTGGGTACCTTCGGCGTGATCATGCTGTTGGCACGTAATGGTTTCGAAGCAGAAGAACTGGCCGACTTCAAGGGCCTGGGCAAACGCAGCCCGATCTTCGCGCTGGTGATGACCCTGTTCATGTTCTCGCTGGCCGGCGTGCCGCCGCTGATGGGCTTCATGGCCAAGTACTCGGTGCTCGCTTCGGTATTGGCGACGGGCCAGCTGTGGCTGACCATCGCCGCCGTGCTGTTCTCGCTGATCGGCGCGTTCTACTACCTGCGCGTCGTGAAAATGATGTGGTTCGACGAGCCGACCGACAGCAATGCGCTGGTCGTGCATGGCGACATGCGCATCGTGCTGGCCCTGAACGGCGTGTTCGTTCTGGCCCTTGGTGTGATGCCTAACAGCATCCTGGCTGCCTGCGCGACCGCCATCACCAAGACCCTGGCGTCCTGACCGATGGATGTCACCGCCTCGAGCTGGCTGGTGATCGCCCTGGGCATCCTGGGCGCCAACCTGCCTTTCCTGAACGAGAAACTGTTTGCCGCCGTGCCGCTGAAAAAGGCGGCGCAAGCGGAGCAGGGCTGGCGCAAGCCGCTGGCGCTGCGCCTGCTGGAGATGGTGATTCTGTACTTCATCGTCGGCGCCGTGGCGTTCGCGCTCGAAGCGCGCATCGGCAACGGTTTCCCGCAGACGTGGGAGTTCTATGCCATCACGGGATGCCTGTTCCTGGTGCTGGCTTTCCCAGGCTTTGTCGGACGCTACCTGCGCAAACGCCGTTAGCAACAACGACCGAAAGCGGCGCCTCTGGCGCCGTTTTTTATTGAATAAAGGAATTCCATGGATACGAATCTGATTGAAACCAAGGTCGACGGCGAACTCGTCTACCAGGGCGGCTTCCTGCGCGTGCAGCGCGACCGTGTTGCACTGCCGGACGGCAAGATCACGGCGCGCGAATTCGTCCTGCATCCGGGCGCCGTCGTGATCCTGCCGCTGCTCGACGACGGCACGGTGCTGATGGAACGCCAGTACCGTTATCCGCTGGACCGGGTCTTCATCGAATTTCCTGCTGGTAAAATCGATGCGGGCGAGTCGCACCTGGCCTGCGCCCAGCGCGAATTGCTGGAAGAAACGGGCTACACGGCCAGCGACTGGCAATTCGTCTCCACCATCCACAACGCCATCGCGTATTCCGACGAGCACCTGGAACTGTTTTTGGCGCGCGGGCTCGTGGCGGGCGAACGCCAGCTCGACGAGGGTGAATTCCTGGAAACGTTTACTGCCACGGTGCCGCAGCTGCTCGGCTGGGTCAGGGATGGCACGATCACGGACGTGAAGACCGTCATCGGTATCTTCTGGCTCGACAAGATTACCAGCGGCGCCTGGCAGCCGGCCTGATTCCGCACATGCGCGCGGCGCTTTTTCTGCTGCTGGCCTGTGTCACCTGGGGTGCGCAGGCGCAGGCGCAGGCGCGCACGCCGTTTCAGGTGCGCTGCGAAGACACGATCAGCAAGACGGTGTCCGTGCTGACGGTGCAGCAGAACGGCTACAGCATCGACACGCATCTGCCGTACAAGGCGCTGACGGTGATGAAGGGCACGGCGCGCGCGAACACCTGGGTGCTGGGCCTGACGAAGACGGATTCGCGCGTGGCCATCGCGCTGGCCGGTCCCATGCTGCAAGACCCGGCCAGCGGCTACGAATGCGTGGCGCCGCAGATTACCGTGAGCCTGACATATGCGCCCGTGGTGATCTATATCGGCCGCGAGTTTGCCCCCGGCACGTGCGCGTATGATGAGATACTCGCGCATGAGCTGCGGCACATGAAAACCTATATGGAACACTTGCCGCGCGTGGAAAAGACCGTGCGCGCCGCGCTGGCCAGACGCTTCGAGGCGCGGCCCCTATACGCGCCCAGCGGCACGGCCAAGGCGGCGCTGGCGCGCGAAATCGACACGGGCTGGTTGCCGTATATCAAGGCGGAAATGCGCAAGGTGGAAACCTTGCAGGCCGCCATCGATTCGCCGCAAGAATATGCGCGCCTGGGCAAGGCGTGC
This sequence comes from Janthinobacterium sp. GW823-FHT01H08, assembly GCF_058797855.1. NCBI lineage: Bacteria > Pseudomonadati > Pseudomonadota > Betaproteobacteria > Burkholderiales > Oxalobacteraceae > Janthinobacterium > Janthinobacterium sp. GW823-FHT01H08. The sequence continues at coordinate 4,518,658 of NZ_CM179504.1, read as the reverse complement.
AAGGGCGAAATCCAGAACATCCTGGCGGGCAAGACAGCGCCCGCCAACTAGACAAGGAATGGCATGACCGCAGCATCGAACACCGTCCGTTATTTTGCCCTGATCCCCGCCGCCGGCGTGGGTGCGCGCATGGAAGCGGGCAGCCCCAAGCAATATTTGGCCATCGCCGGCAAGCCCATGCTGCGCCACGCGCTCGACGCCTTTCTCGCCAGCCCCCTGATCGCGCACACCTATGTCGTCGTCAGCGCCGAGGATGGCCAGATCGACGCCGTCGTGCCGGAGCAGGGCGCGGGGCATGGCGTCACCGTGCTGCGCTGCGGCGGCGCCACGCGCATGGACAGCATCCTGAACGGGCTGCAAGCCTTGCACGGCAGCATCGATGCCCGCGACCAGGTGCTGGTGCACGACGCGGCACGGCCCGGCCTGACGCCGGCGCTGATCGCAAAGCTGATCATGGAAGTGGGCGACCACCCCGCCGGCGGCTTGCTGGCCTTGCCCGTGGTCGATACCGTCAAGCGGGCCGGCCCCGCCCATGTGTCGGCGCAGACGGTGCCGCGCGATCATCTTTGGCTGGCGCAGACGCCGCAAATGTTCAGCTATGCCTTGCTGCACCGGGCACTATCCGAAGCGCCCGATCCGCTGGCGATCACGGACGACGCCAGCGCCATCGAAGCGCTGGGCCTGGCACCGAAACTGGTCGAAGGCCACCCGCGCAACCTGAAGGTGACCCTGCCGCGCGACATCCACACGGCCGAGCTGTATTTGGCCCATTCTTGACTCCAGAAAGACCTGCATGCACACAACGACTCCCGACCTCCCATTTCGTATCGGCCAGGGCTATGACTGCCACGCGCTGGTGGATCACCGCGACCTGATCATCGGCGGCGTGAAGATTCCCCATCACCTCGGTTTGCTCGGCCACTCCGACGCGGACGTGCTGCTGCACGCGATTACGGACGCCATCTTCGGCGCCGCCGCGCTGGGCGACATCGGCCGCCACTTCCCCGACACGGACGCGCAATTCAAGGGCGCCGATTCGCGCACCCTGCTGCGCGAAGCCGTGCGCCGCGTGCAAGCGACCGGTTATATCATCGGCAATATCGACGCCACCATCATCGCCCAGCGTCCGAAAATGGCGCCGCATATCGCCGCCATGTGCGCCAACGTGGCCGAAGACCTCGGTGTGACCGTGGGCCAGGTCAATATCAAGGCCAAGACGAATGAAAAACTGGGCTACCTGGGGCGGGAAGAGGGCATCGCGGCAGAAGCCGTGGCCCTGCTGCTGCGCGCCTGAGACGCCAACCATTGATCGATTAACGACAGGAGTCGCCATGTTCCAGTTACGCCGTACCGGTATCGCGCTTGCACTGGCATTGACTGCCGCGCCAGCGGCCTGGGCTGAACTGCAAGCCACGGGCGAGCCGCCCGCCGCCAGACAAGGCTGGAAGGCCGAGACCGTCGCGCAGGGCGTGCGCCAGCCGTGGGGCATCGCCTGGCTGGGCGAGGGCCGCGCGCTCGTCACCAGCAAGCAGGGGACCTTGCATCTGCTCACTGGCAAGACATTCGAGGACGTGGTGCTGGAAGGCATGCCCAAGGTGTTTACGGGCGGGCAGGGCGGCTTGCTCGATATCGTGCTGCATCCGCAGGATGCGGGCAAGCCGAACCCGCGCGTCTACATGACGGTGTCCACGGGAAATAACGACGCGAACCGCACGACGCTCGTGCGCGGCGTGTTCGATGGCAAGAAGGTGACGGGCATCGAGACCCTGTTCAAGGTGGCGACCGACAAGAGCGGCGGCCAGCATTTCGGTTCGCGCCTGCTGTGGCTGCCGGATGGCACTTTGCTGATGAGCGTGGCCGACGGCGGCAATCCGCCATTGCGCATCGGCGACCGCCTGGCGCGCGAGCAGGCGCAAAACCTGGCCACGCACCAGGGCTCCATCCTGCGCCTGACGCAAGACGGCAAACCGGCGCCCGGCAATCCGCTGGCCGCCAAGGGCGCCTTGCCGGAAATCTGGTCGTATGGCCACCGCAACGTGCAGGGCCTGGCACTCGATCCTGTTTCCGGCCGCGTGTGGGCCACGGAACACGGGCCGTACGGCGGCGACGAGCTGAACCTGGTGGTGGCGGGCGGCAACTATGGCTGGCCCCTGCAAAGCTACGGCGCCGACTACAAGACGCATGAACCCGTCGGCAAGCATGAAGTGGCGGGCATGCTCAATCCCAGCGTGGCCTGGGTGCCGTCGCCGGCCCCGTCCGGGCTGGCCGTCTATACGGGCGACAAGATCGCCGCCTGGCGCGGCAGCATCTTCAGCGGCGGCCTGGCGGCCAAGGATATCCGCCGCATCGCCGTCGATGCGAACGGCAAGGTGACGGGCCAGGACCGCCTGGACATCGGCGCGCGCGTGCGCGACGTGCGCCAGGGACCGGATGGCTACCTGTATGCGCTGACGGACGAAGACAATGGCCGCCTGCTGCGCATCGTGCCGCGGTAATACGCCAGGCGCCATCTTCGCTTAAGATGGCGCCTTTATTTCATTCAAGGTGGCGGCATGGCCCGTGATACTTATGCATACCGGCACGTTGCCGTCGAATCGCGCGCGATTGATGGCCGCGTGGAAATCCGCCCCGTGCCGGGCCAGGCCTTCTCTCCCGAACTGGCCGTGCAGTGCTCGCGCCGCCTGGTTGACCTGCAGCGCTATCCGCTGGGCAGCCGCTTCTTGCTCTTTGCCAAGCTGACGGACCGCCTGGGTGGCACGCCCTTCCTGTATGCCTATCACGGCGATGCGGACGTGCCCATGACGCCGGCCGAAGTGACGAAATTCCTCGGCGAATTCCGCCGCGGCCGCATCTGACGCCACAGCCTTCCTACGCCTCGCAAGCCGCGCCGGCTGCCGCCTTGGCGGCAAGCTGCGGCTTGCCGAACAGCGCGATCGTCAAGGCGCAGCCGAGGGCGAACAGGCCGCCCACCACCATCGCGCTCGACACGCCCAGCCGGTCGACGGCCATGCCGCCGAGCAAGGCGCCCGACGCCAGCGATACTTGCACGATCGCAACGAACAGCGCGCTGCTGCCTTCCATCAAATGGGGCGCCGCCTTGAACATCCACGTCTGCACGGCGATCGGCATGGCGCCGAAACCGAAGCCCCAGACGGCCACCAGCAGCATGGCCGTCACGGAATGGCTGCCGAACGCGGCCAGGGCCAGGGTGGACAGGCCCAGTACGGCGCCTGTGACCATCAGCGCGGCCCGTTCGTAGCGGCCGGCGCCCCAGCCCCCCACGAGGTTGCCGATGAAGCCGGAAGCGCCGTACACGAGCAGCATGGCGCTGACCGTGCCGGCCGCCAGGTGCGAGATTTGCGTGAGGAAGGGCGCGATATACGTGTAAGCGGCGAACTGGCCCGTGAAGAGCATGGCCGTGGCGATCAGGCCCAGCCTGGCCTTGCGGATGCCGAAAATCATCGGCAGCTGGCGCAGGCGGATGGCCTGCGTCGGCGGCAGCTTGGGCAGCAGCAAGAGCTGGCCGATGAAGACCAGCACGGCAATGGCGCTGGCCGCGCCGAAGGCGACGCGCCAGCCCACCAGCTCGCCCACGAGCGCGCCGGCCGGCACGCCCGCCACCGTGCCCAGCGAGACGCCGGCGAAGATGATGGACATGGCGCGCGACGCATGCTGCGGCGCCACCAGGCGCGGTCCGATGGCGCTGCCGATGGCCCAGAAACCGCCCACGCCCACGCCCAGCATGGCGCGGCCCAGCAGTATCCACGCATACGAGGGCGCCAGCGCCACCAGCAGGTTCGAGGCGACGAGCAGGGCGGTGAGCGCCAGCAGCACGATGCGGCGGTCCAGCCGGCCCGAGCCGACGGTGACGAAGATGGCGGCGAACGCGGCAACGATGCCGGGTGTGGTGATCATCAGCCCCGCCTGGCCCTTGCTGATGGCCAGTTCGGCGGCCATCGCGGGCAGCAGGCCGACGGGCAGGAATTCGGAGGTGACGAGGGCGAAGGCGCCGATGCCGACCGATAAGACGGCCAGCCACGGCGCCACGGTGGTATCGTCGGCAGAGGTGTTGGAAGGTGTGTGCATAGGGTTCCTGAAAAGCCGGGAGGTTTTTAACCGGTCGGTATATAATCGGGGCAGGCAGACAGTGTTGTCAATAATTTTTTACCGAACGGTATGAAACAAGATAAAAAAGAGGAAGTCGTCAAGGCGAAAACGGGGCGGCCACGCACGTTTGACGCGGACGAGGCGCTCGATTGCGCCATGAAAGTGTTCTGGGAAAAGGGCTATGAGGGCAGTTCCTTGCCGGAATTGACGAAGGCCATGGGCATGAACCGGCCCAGCCTGTACGCCGTCTTCGGCAACAAGGAGCAATTGTTCCACAAGGCACTCGAGCGCTACAGCGACACGCGCATGCGGTTTTTCGATGCGGCGCTGGAACAGCCGACGGCGCGCCAGGTGGTGGAAGCCCTGCTGACGCAGTATGTCGACGCGCAAACCATGCCGGACGGCCCGCACGGCTGCATGGGCGTCAATGCGGCGCTCGCCTGCAGCGACGACGCCTTGCCGATCCGCGATGAATTGTTCGCGCGCCGGCTGCGCGGTGAAATCAAATTGCGCGACCGCTTGCGGCGTGCCAAGGAGGAGGGGGATTTGCCGCCCGATTCCTGCCCGGAGCAGCAGGCGCGCTTTGTCGTGACCTTGTCGCAGGGCATGGCCATCCAGGCGGCCGCCGGCGTCTCGCGCGAGCAATTGCAGCAAATGGTGGGTTTGCTGCTGCGCAATTGGCCGATGTAACTAAGTAATCCTCGGGAAATCAGTGTGAATTTATGACGAACAGAACCGGATGCTATGCAAGGCGCTCGCTGCGACGCAGTGCGGGCACTGCTAGCAGTGAGCAAGCCTCGTCGGCCACCTTGCAGAGCGCCGATTATGGCAGTCAGAAATCACAATAATTTATTGGGGGTTACTTAGCCCGTCGGGGCGATGGTCTTGGCCAGGTCGCTGGGTGCCTTGCGCCGCCAGGCGGCCGTCAGAGCGGCGGCCAGCATGTCCAGCTCCGCGTCCGCCAGGCATACCGTGATGCCGGCCAGCCGTTCGCCCCACCAGAGTTTCTCGCAGCCCGATGGCGTGATGACGGTGGCGATATGCGCCGCTTCCGCATCGAGCAGCACGTTGATGTGCTCGTCATCGGGCAGGGTGGCAAAGATCTTCCCGCCCACGCGGAAGGCTGGACGGTCGTGGTGTTCTTCCTCGCTTGTGTCGGGAAACGACAGTGCCAGATAGCGTAGTTCTTCCAGGTCGACCATTCCTCTTTCCCCCTCATCGGACAGATAGCAGCGTGACTACATTTTGCCATGCTGTTTCGCCCCGTGGTGCAGCGGCATGCGAAAAGAAATGCGCGCGATGCGACACTGACGGCCTGATCTGTGGTGCCGCCGCGACATGCCGCGCGCCGCAGATGGCCGTCGCGCCAGAGTGGAAGCTGGCGCTTTTCTGCCGCCGGGCAGGTGATTGCCAGAAAAATATCTTTCATGGTCAAAAGAAAAATACTTTTCTTCTGGGGAATTTACGCTAGAATAGCTCCATCGTCTTACCTGACCCGTCAATTGTCTGGCCTTGTCCCGGGAACCCGAACCCTTTCCAGGACGCTTGCAGTGCCGCCATGGCACGCCGCAAGTCCGCACTGTCACGCGGAAGTTCACGCCCCCGACCGCTCATCCTTGCAATTCCTGGCGCTATGCCGACACGCCTCAATGCAGCGTGTATTCAGCTCCAGTGCCCCTTGCTGCGCCCACTGAATACTTACTTACTGGATACCATCATGAAAAACTTGCCTAAAATCGCCCTGTCCCTGATCGTTGTCGGTGCGTTTGCCCACGCGAACGCCAGCACCATCACCGTGTCCACCGGCTATTCGAACGCTGGCGCGCAAAGCTCCGCCGCCGCCTATGAGTCCGCCGTGAACGCGGCCGTGGCCACGCCAGGCGCCGGCTATGGCTCGACGACGATTGCCAGCTACGATAACGTCAACAACAGCGGCCTGTTCGGCAGCGGCTCGAACATCGCCTTCAAATCCGTCATCAACTTTGGCGTCAGCGCGGCCGATGCGGGCGCCTGGAGCTTCCGCAGCGGCGTCGACTTCGGCAAGGGCGGCGCCCTGTTCCTCGATGGCGTGGCGCTGGACTTCAAGAGCAACGACATGTGGTGGGCAGGCAACTACAACAATGGCAGCCAGTTCCTCAGCGGTTCGAGCGCCTTGTCGGCCGGTAACCATACCCTGAGCATCTACGGCCTGGAAGGTTGCTGCGATGGCGGCCAGCAAGCGCAGTTCAAGGCGGGCAACAGCAATTTCGTCAGCTTCGGCGCCAACGATGGCTTGATCTCGGCCGTCCCTGAGCCAACCACCTACGCCATGCTGCTGGTCGGCCTGGGCTTGCTGGGCTTTACGGCGCGCCGCAAGCAGGAAGCCAAGTTCTAAACAGCGATACGCTGCGCGCCTCGCGGCGCACTTAAAAAAAGCCCGCCGGTCTGTCAGGACTCGGCGGGCTTTTTGCCTGGCGGCGCTTGCATCGTCAATCGCCGCTGTCTTCATCTTCGTCGGCGCCCTTGGCCGCCTTGCCCCGTTCGGCGTCGACGGCGCGCTGCAGGCTGGCCGCGTCGCGGAAGAAGGCATCCGTCGTGTGATCCGGGCTCAGGCGCAAGGCCGGCGGGTAGATCGCCGACATGTACGCCTCGTCGGCCAGGCGGCCGCTGATCTGCAGGTTGCTCAGCAAAATCAGGCTCGAGCCAAGGATGGCCAGCACGACGGCGACGAGGCCGAAGCGGCGCGGATGCTGCGGCTTGATCGTGCACAGATGGTAGTAGATCATGGCGCAGACGATGACGATGAACATATGCCGTCCGTAGCGCGTCAGCGCTTCCAGCGAGAACGCATACGCCGCCACCTTGCTGCCCAGTTCCCACACTTCCATGGCCAGCAAGCCGCAACCGATGATAAACAGGTGGCGGCCGAAGCGCGCCACATGGCCGAACAGACGGTTCGCCACGGCCCAGATCGACGACCACACGAGGCCGCCGGCCAGCGCGGTGGCGATGATCATCAGGTAGGAAATCGGGTCGAAGGCGTCCGCATCGCTGAGCCAGTTGCTGAAGGCGGCCGAAGCGCCGATCATGGCCAGGCCGGCGACGGCCGGGCGCAAGCCTTCCCAGTCATGCCTGGTCGTGTCGCCCAGTTCGGGCGCCACCGGATGGTCGCTGGCGCGCACGCGCAGGCGCGTGTGGCCCAGGCGCACGATGCTGTTGCCGTTCAGGGTCACCTGCGCTTGCCGCAGCCCCAGGTGGATCACGCCGTTATGGCTGCCCAGGTCGCGCAGCAGCAGGCCGCCTGCGCCATCGTCCTCGACAATGGCGTGCTCGGCCGCCGTATGCGGATCGTCGAGGATGAAGTCGTTGTCATAGCTGCGGCCGATGCGGATCGGCAGGGACTCCATCCGCTGGCGCCGCTGCACTTCGCCATTCTCGGCGAGGATTTCAAGGTAATAGGGCGGCTTCATGGCTTGCGGCCGCTTTCCCGCGACAGCGCTTCGAGGAAGGTGCGCGTGACGCGCATGCCGTTGGCGTAGGACACGCCGCGCGCGTCGATGCGGCTTTGCAGGCTCATGAGCGGCTCATCGGTGCTGGCGGCCAGCAGGGCAAAGTCGTACAGTCCCGTAAACTTGCGGTAGGCGCGCACGCACAGCACGGCGCGCAGGGGCAGGGTCTTGTTTTTGACGAACTGTTCGGTGCAATGGGGGCCTGTCAGGTGCGCGCTCTTGTAGCTGCCAAAACTTTCGTTCTTGAACGAGGCGCTGGCCAGCTCGGAAAAGCGCAGCGGACCCAGTTCGCTGCTGCGCAGGAATTCGTGGCGCATCGACACTTGCCCCGTCTGCAGGGCGCCGGAAATGAAGATGGCCGACTCCATGGCGCAACTGGTGTTGTCGAGCAAGTAAGGCTTGTCGGACTTGACGTTGGAGCGCCCCCAGCAGCGCATCTGGTCGGACTCGCGCACGGGCACGCGGTACGGGCCCATGGCTTTCAGGCTCAACGGCGTGTCGAGCAGGCGCGCCAGCATGACTTCCTGGTGCGCCAGCAGTTGCGCCGTCACCAGTGGCTTGAAGTCTTTCGGCGGCTTGCCTTGCTGCGCCACCTTGGCCAGCAATTGCTGGGCATAGCGGGCCGGCACGAGAAAACTGACGAGTTCGCCGTCGAGGCGTTTCGACACGTTCACGCCCGCGACGTCGCCATTCGCAGTGACGCTGGGGCCGCCGCTCATGCCGGAATTGATCGGTCCCGTAAACATCAGCTGGTCGTAGAAGCTGCGCGTGACGACGCCGTTGTACGAGCCTTCCGAAATGGCGAAACCCAGGTCCAGCGGGTTGCCCATCGAATACAGGTACTGGCCCTGCGTCAGGGGCGCCAGCGCTTCCGGCATCTTGAAAAAGCCCGTGCCATGGCGGTTCACGCGCAGCACGGCCAGGTCGTGCAGCACGTCGACGGCCAGCAATTCCACATTGCCCCGCTGGCCGCTCGTGTCGACCCATTCGCCCACATAGGTGTCCGGGTCGAGGGCGAATTGCGACACGACGTGATAGTTGCTCACCACCAGGTCGCCCGTGCCGATCAAAAAGCCGGAGCCGACGGACGATTGCGTGCGGCCGTTTTTCAGCAGCACGCGCACTTGCAAAATATCGGCGCGCGCGGCCGTGTACAGTTTTTGCGCGGCCGACGAGGGCGGCGGCAGGGCCGCATGTTCGGTGGCGGCAGGCGCGGCGGTGGCCGGCGGCGGCTTGGCGGGGGGAGTCGAAGCGGCGGTGGCCGCGGCTGGCGCCGGCGCCGGGGCCGGGGCCGCGTGGGCGCCTGCGCCAGCGCACAGGCTGGCCAGCAAGCAGGCGTAGTCAGAGAATTTCATGCATCCTTTGTGCGTGAGCAGGAGCGAAACGGGGGGCGCGCTGCCGCGCCGGCGCGGCTAGCCGCTTGGCAATTACAGGGCGCCGTCTTCCAGCGCCGGCGCCGTTTCCGGCGTCATCATGTGGCCCAGTTTGCTTTGCTTGGTATTCAGGTAGTGCTGGTTGAACGCATTGCGGTTGACCAGCAGCGGCACCCGTTCGGCCACCGTGATGCCCAGCGCTTCCATGGCCGCGATCTTGCGCGGATTGTTCGTCATCAAACGCAGGCTGTGGATGCCGAATTGCGCAAACATGGGCTTGCACAAGGTGTAGTTGCGCGCGTCGGCCTTGAAGCCCAGCTGTTCATTCGCCTGCACCGTGTCGGCGCCCGCCTCTTGCAGGCGGTAGGCGCGGATTTTATTGATCAGGCCAATGCCGCGCCCTTCCTGGCGCAGGTACAGCAAGATGCCGCGGCCTTCCTCGGCGATGCGTTTCAAGGCACCCTCGAGCTGGGCACCGCAGTCGCAGCGCTGGGAAAACAGCACGTCGCCCGTCAGGCACTCGGAATGCACGCGCGCCAGCACCGGTTCGCCGTTGCCGATATCGCCCAGCACCATGGCCAGGTGTTCCTTGCCCGTGGCGTGCTCGACAAAGGCGTGCAGGGTGAACTGGGCCCACGGCGTCGGCAGTGCGCAGGAAGTCGTGTAATCCAATTCGCCTGTCGCCAGGAGGTCTGCGCCGCTTTGCATGGTTGTGCTCATATAAGTAATTGTCAAAAATAAAAGGCGCGCGACACCACTCCGGTGCCGGCGCGCCTTGCCATCATACCAAAAAGCAGGGAAACGTTTTCCCTGGCTGCCATTCGGTCGTTGCAATGTCTGGTGATGAACCTTACTTAGGGGCACTTCCTCCTTTTACAAGGTCGATGGCGGGCTATGCCTGGCGGATGCCGCCGCCAGGCACGTCACATCAACTGCCGATGCGGCCGCCGTCGTTCTTGGTGATCACGATGGTGGCCGAGCGGGGACGCTTACCGGCGCCGTAACCGGCGTTGGCCGGCCATTGGCTCGTGTACTTGGACGGATCGCCGATGTTGGCCAGCGCGGTGTTTTCGCCCGGATGCTGGATATTGATGAACATGGTCTTGCCGTCGGGCGTTTCGCTGATGCCCGTGATTTCCGAGCCGACCGGCCCCACCAGGAAGCGCTTGAGCGTGTCGGCCGTGGGTTTCTTGCCGATGAAGGTGTCGACCGCCAGGTTGCCGCCGGCCGCCGTGGCGTAGTTCAGGGTGGACTTGGCGCCGTCGCCCACCTTGCCGGGGATGGCCGCGAGCATCATGCAGTTGGTCACATCCGTGTACGCGCCATCGTCCGTCTGGATCCAGCAGATGCCCGTGTAGGGGCTGAAGGCCAGGCCGTCCGGGCTCGAGAAATCCTGGTCGGCCGTCAGGTTCGACAGGTTGATCTTGCTGGCGTCGGCGCCGCTCTCGGCGCCAAACAGGTAGACGTCCCACGTAAAGCTGGTGGCCGCCGCCGCGCCCGTGCCTTCCTTGAAGCGGATGATATGGCCGTTCGGATTGCCGTTCTGCGCGCTGCTGCCCTTCATGTCCGTGTAGGCGCGCGGGTTGGCGCTGTCGGGCGCCAGCTGCGACGAGCCGCTCGGATTGACGGTGCGGTTCGAGTTGTTGGTCAGCGTGTAATAGATTTCGCCATTGGCCGGGTTGACCGAGCACCATTCCGGACGGTCCATCTTCGTCGCGCCCACGGCGTCGGCCGCCAGGCGGGCATTGACCAGCACGTCGGCCAGGTCGGCGAACTTGTAGGCGCCGTACGTCTGGATCTGCGCGTTCGACAGGGACAACTCGATCCACTGGCCCGTGCCGTCGGCGGCCAGCTTGGCCACGTACAGCTTGCCCGAATCGAGGTATTTGTCGCCGGTGGCGATACGGTCCGCAGGCGTCGCATCCGCGGCGGCCCAGACGGCCGTCGTGACGAATTTGTAGATGTATTCGTTGCGCGAATCGTCGCCCATGTAGACGGCCAGCTGCTGGCCCACGGTTGGCACGCTGAAGGCGGCGCTTTCGTGCGCGTAGCGGCCCAGCGCCGTGCGCTTGCGGATCGCCTTGGTCTTGTCGTACGGGTCCATTTCGACGATGTAGCCCATGCCGTTCAATTCATTGCGGTAATCGTCGCTGCCGTCGGCTGATGCGCCGATCTTGCTCAGGTTCCAGCGCGCGTATTTGTCATCGCTGCCGCCCGTTTCCCAGCCGTGGCGCGAGGCGCCGCCCTGGCTGCGGCCATAGCGGTTCAGCGACACCACGGACTTGTCGCCGCGCGCCGCGTTGTCGGTGGCCGAGCGCGTGAAGTAGCCGGCCCAGTTTTCTTCGCCGGAGAGGTAGCTGCCCCAAGGCGACTTGCCCGTGCCGCAGTTGTTGATGGTGCCGCGCGTCTTGGTGCCGGTCGGCGAATACTTGGTCACCACGAGGGCGTTGCCGCGCACGGGGCCGGCAAGCTCGATGTCCGTCAGCGGCGTGACGCGGCGGTTGAAGGCGGAATCGTTGACGGTGGCCCAGGTGCTGCCCGTCTTTTTGACTTCCACCACGCTCAGGCCGTGGACGGCCACTTCCTTGTCGACTTCGGCGGCGGGGCGCGGCAGCGTGGTGGTGCCGCCATTCACGTGCAGGAAGTGCGAGGACAGTTTTTCGTCCGTGGTCGCTTCGTGGTTCATCGCCAGCAAGCCCCGTTCGGTGCCGGAGGCCAGCGGCGCGCCGGCGGCGGACAGGCCGTAGTATTCCATGCCGTCGTGGTGGTCGCCGGCGCGGTTGTCGAAATCGGTATCGCTGCCGTCATTCTTGTAGGCTGGCGTGGCCGCGCGCAGCGAGTCGCCCAGCGCATACAGCGCGGTGGCCGTGTAGCCGGCCGGCACCGACACGACGTCGGCCAGGCTTTTCGGCACGGCCGTGAAGGCCAGCAGTTTTTCGGGTGTCGGCGTTGGCGTCGGCGTGACGGCCGCCGCATCGCTGCCGCCGCCACAGGCGGACAGACCCATCGAACCCATGACGGCGGTAGCGGCCGTGACGGCGCTGCCGCGCAGCCAGTTGCGGCGGCTCAGGCGGGCGTTCAGGATGCTGTTGAAATGGTTGTCGTGGGACGCGTTGCTGTCGATGTCGTTCAGATCGGTGGCGCGGATGGCCAGATCGTTGGGCTTGTTCATGGGCTGCGATGTCCTGTGGTTGCGTGATTTAAAGGCAACCGCATGATAGTCAGCGTATGTGACAGCGCCATGTCAGCTTGATGACAAAACGGTGACAGGCTGCCGGCCGGACCGGACGCGTCGATGACGGGGCCCTCCGGTCAGGCAGCCTTGGCCTCACTTGGCCTGGCGAAAGCCGCGCTCCACCAGCAAGAGCATGCCGCCGAAGATGGACAGGTTCTTCAGGAAGTTCGTCAGCTGGTCCTGAAAGTGGGCCGCATCGGCGCTCCAGAAGGCGTGGAAGATCACGGTGGTCGGAATCAGGAACAGCGCCAAGGCCAGCGCCGCCCAGCGCGCCTGCCACCCCGTGATCAGCAGCAGGCCGCCGCCCACTTCCAGCACAATCACGCCCACCAGCAAGATATTGGCGATCGGCAACCCCTGGCTGGCCATGTAGCCGGCCACCCCCGCAAAGCCGCCGATTTTCAGCAAGCCCGAGACAAAGAACAGCACGCCAAGGGCGGCACGGCCGAGGGGCAGCAATACGTTGGTTCTGTTTTCCATGATTTTCTCTTTCTTTGTATTTATCAATTATTTCGGTAAATCGAAGACCAGAAACTCTGCGTCCTCTGCTTGCGTGAGGATCACGGCCGCTTCCTGCGTCAGTTTCAGCGCATCGCCCGCTTTCAAGGGCGTGCCGTTGACGACCAGGCTGCCGCGGATCAGGTGCACATAGGCGAGGCGGCCTTCTTCCAGCGCATGTTCGGCCTGCTCGCCTTCCTGCAGGATGCTGGCGTAGATGGCCGCATCCTGGTGGATCAGCACGGAACCCTGGCGGCCGTCGGACGAGGCGATCAAGCGCAGCTTGCCCCGTTTGCTTTCCGGCGTGAAGTGTTTCTCTTCATAGCTGGGGGAAATGCCCGTCACGTTCGGCTGGATCCAGATCTGCAGGAAGTGCAAGCCATCCGTGTTTGAATGGTTGAACTCGCTGTGGCGCACGCCGCTGCCAGCGCTCATGCGCTGGACATCGCCGTAGTGCAGCACGGAACCGGTACCCATGCTGTCCTTGTGCTCGAGCGCGCCGTCGAGGACATACGAAATGATTTCCATGTCGCGGTGGCCGTGCGTGCCGAAACCCTGGCCTGGCGTGACCCGGTCTTCATTGATCACCAGCAGGGGGCCAAAACCCATGTGCAGCGGATCGTGGTAGCTGCCGAAGGAAAAGCTGTGGTGGGAATTGAGCCAGCCGTGGTTGGCGGCGCCGCGTTCTTCGCTATGACGAATCTGTAACATGGTGGACTCCGTTTCTAAAGGTTAATGTGCGATAATTTCGAAGGACCGTTGCCTGGCGCTATGCCTTGGCTTCTCTCTGACCTTCGCTGTACGATGAACAAAGTATAGGCGCCTCAGAAGAGAAAGAAAAACGGAAAATCTTGCGACCTATGATCGAAAAAATCGAATGTTAAGACTGAGCCTGGAAGCGCTGCAAATCGTCGACGCCATCGACCGCCGTGGATCGTTCTCGTCGGCCGGCAAGGAGTTGCATAAAGTCCCGTCCACCATTTCCTATACGGTGGCCAAGCTCGAGGACGACCTGGGCGTGCAGGTGTTCCAGCGCAATGGCCCGAAAGTCATGCTGACGGCGGCTGGCCAGGAATTGCTGAAAGAGGGCAGGTATTTGCTGAAGGCGGCGCAGGACCTCGAACACCGCGTGCGCAGGGTGGCGTCCGGCTGGGAAACGGAATTATCCATCGGCATCGATTCCATGTTTTCCGCCGTGGCCCTGGCCGACGACGTGCGCGCCTTTTACGACGTGGCGCAGCAGACGCGCTTGCGCCTGTCGCAAGACACCCTGTCGGGCACCTGGGAAGCGCTGCTGGACCGGCGCGCCGATTTGCTGGTGGGCGCGCCAGGCGACGGGCCGGCGGGCGGCGGCTATATCGCGCAGCCGATCGGCATGCTCGACTTCGTCTTTACCGTGGCGCCCACGCATCCGCTGGCGCAGGTGGCCGAACCCTTGTCGCGCGGCCATTTGCAGCAGCACCGGGCCGTGGTGGTGGCCGATTCGGCGCGCCAGATGGCGCCGCGCACGGTGGGGCTGCTGCTGGGGCAAGATGCCTTGAGCGTGCCGAACATGCAGGTCAAGTTCGATTACCAGGTGCTGGGGCTGGGCTTTGGCTTCCTGCCGGGGCCGTGTGCGCGCGCCGCCATCGCGCGTGGCTTGCTGGTGGAAAAGGCCGTGGAAGAGCCGAAACCGTCGGAAACGTTTTACCTGGCCTGGAGAGTGGGCGAGGATGGCGCCGCGCTGCGCTGGTGGATGGCGCGCATGCGCGAACCAGATGTGTTTGCCCGCCTGGCGCAACATCTGCCCGGCCATTCGGCGTAGGCCTTAAAATGTTGACATACGCCAACACTTTTAAGTTACCATATTCACAGTATTTCCCGCCCGACCTCCACGCCCCACAGTGGGATTTTGATGATTACACACACCGCAGCGCCCCTGATACCTTCCCCTGACCTGGTCCAAGAGTGGGGTTGCCATGCTTGAGGCGAAGGTCGCGCTGTGCCTGCGCCTCGCCCAGGATGCCCGTGAACAGGCGGGGCCGCAGCAGGCCGCCACCCTGGCGCGGCTGGAGGAAGAGCTGGAGCGGCTGCGCGGCGCCAGCCGGCCCGTGGTGCGCGTGGCGCCCCCCGACGCCTTGCTGGAAATCGATCCCGACGGCTTTTTGATCGGCTGGAACCATGGCGCCGAACAGATGTTCGGCTATTCCGAACTGGAAGCACTGGGCCAGCACATCCTGTTTTTGTATCCGGAAGACGACGCGGAAGCGAGCGTGCTGGAACTGCATTTCACGCAGGGCGACGTGGCCACCGATGTGCGCCGGCGCAAGAAGTCGGGCATGGTGACATGGCTGCGCATGCACCGCCATGTGATCCACGACCAGGCGGGCAAGGGCTGCGGCATGGCCGTGCGCCTGTCGGCCATGAGCGAGCCGCTGTCCGACGTGGACAAGGTCCGGTTGCACGCCCGCATCATCGAAGACAGCGAGCAAGCCGTGCTGATCACGGATGCGGAAGAGCGCATCGTCTCGATCAACAGCTCGTTTTCCCGCATCACCGGCTATTCGCCGGCCGAAGCCATCGGCCGCACGCCGGACTTGCTGCGCTCGGGCGTGCACGACCCGGATTTCCGCGCCAAGGTGCGCGCCGCCATGCGCGGCCACGGTTCCTGGCGCGGCGAAATCATCGGCAAGCGCAAGAATGGCGAACTGTTCCCGCAAGACGTCACCATCAGCGTCGTGCGCGACGAATTTGGCGAAATCAGCCATGTATTTTCCCTGTTTTCCGATATCTCGGTGCACAAGGATGCCGAGGCGCGCATGCAGCGCATGGCCAACTACGACAGCCTGACGGGATTGCCCAACCGCTGCCTGCTGAACCAATTGGTCGACCAGGGCCTGGCCGAAGCGAAACGGCAAGGCACGCATGGCGCGCTGATGGTCATCGACATCAGCCGCATCGGTTCCATCAGCGACACCCTGGGCCATGAAGTGGGCGACCAGCTGGTGATCGCCATCGGCCAGCTGTTCCGCGGCGCCCTGCGCGACGCCGACATCCTGGCGCGGGTCGACAACAGCAAATTCGTCGTGGCCCTGCTGCACATCGAAAAGCGCGAACACGCGGCCAACGTGGCGCAAAAGCTGCTCAACCTGCTCGAGGCGCCGATCAATATCGACGCGCACGCGCTGCACGTGGGCGCCAGCATCGGCATCACCGTGTATCCGGAAGACGGCCTGGAAGCGCCGGCCCTGTTCCGCTTTGCCGACGTGGCCGTGGCCAAGGCGGGGCAGACCATCGAATCGACCTTCCTGTTCTACCGCGAAGACATGAACCGCAGGGCCAAGGAGCATCTGCGCCTGGAAAGCGAAATGCGGCTGGCGCTCGGCGACAAGGAGCTGGAATTGCATTACCAGCCGAAAGTGAGCCTGGCCAGCGGACGCATCGTGGGCGCGGAAGCCTTGCTGCGCTGGAAGCATCCGATGCGCGGCATGGTTTCGCCCGGCGTCTTCATCCCCGTCGCCGAGGAAACCAGTCTGATTCTGGAGCTGGGCACCTGGGTGCTGGACGAGGCGTGCCGCCAGATCCGCAGCTGGGAAGACCGTGGCCTGCACATGCCGGCCATCGCCGTCAACCTGTCGGCGCGCCAGTTCGATGAACAGTTGCCGGCGCGCATAGCGGCCGTACTCGAGCGCTACCAGGTGCGGCCCGACCAGATCATGCTGGAAATCACGGAAAGCCTGCTGATGCGCGGCGCCGACAAGGTCATCGGCATCATGAACCAGCTGGTGGCCATGGGACTGGCGCTGGCGCTCGATGACTTCGGCACCGGCTATTCCAGCCTCGCCTACCTGAAGAAATTCCCCATCAGCACATTGAAAATCGACCGCTCCTTCGTCATCGGCTTGCCCTTCGAGGAAAACGATTGCGCCATCGCCCGCGCCATCGTCACCATGGCGCAGCAGCTGCGCCAGGAAATCGTCGCCGAAGGGGTGGAAACGGCCGAGCAGATGCGCTTCCTGCGCGAACTCGGCTGCGACCAGCTGCAAGGCTATCTGTTCAGCCCGGCCGTGCCGGCGGCCGAATTCGAGCTGATGCTCGATGAAGGCCGGCAGTTGCGCCTGGAAGAGGCGGTCTGAACCGGCGTCGCTCAGACGCGCAGCAGTCCGCGAAAGCCCCGGCTCGCATAATACGATTCGGCGCCGTTGTGATAGACGAAGACCTGGTCATAGCGGCGGTCGCCAAACAGGGCGCCGCCCAACGCCCGGATGCTGTCCGGCGTGGCGATCCAGCTCGAGGTCTTGCGGTCGAACGGTTCCAGCTCTTGCAGCTGCCGGTACTGCACCTGCGTCAGCAAGGCGATGCCCATCGCCTGCGCCATGGCGAGCGCGCTGCCGGCCGGCTTGTTGGCCTTGCGCGCAGCCAGGGCCGCCGCGTCGAAACACAGGCTGCGCCGGCCGATCGGGCTTTCTGTTGAGCAATCGCAAAACGTGACGGCGTCCGTCTCGTCGGCGTGCCCGATGACGTCCGGTTCGCCGCCCGTGTCTTCCATTTTCTGCAATGCCACCAGGCTGGCGGGAGCGGCGTTCAAGCGCGCCAGCACGCTGTCCCAGGTCCATCCCGGATGGCGGTGCATGTGCCGGCTGAAGCGGGTTTGCAAGGTGCGGATCAAGTCATCATGCATGGCGCGGCTCCCTGGAAGTTCAGCGATATGGCCGATTATAAGACGCGATGCCGGCTGGCGGCGCTCATCCCAGCTGCACTTTTTCCAGCAGATAATCGAGCATCACGCGCACCCTGGCCGGCACTTGCAGGCCCGGTCCCACGAAGACGGCGTGCACGAGTTCCTTGTCGCCCGGATTGTAGTCCTGCAGCACTGGCATGAGTCGGCCTTGCTCGATGTCGCGCTGCACGTGCTGGCGCGAAAAGCGTCCCAGGCCCATGCCCGCCAGCGCCAGCTGGCGCATGCTTTCGCCATCGCTGACGCAGGTATTGCCCTGCGGCGCCACCTGCAAGGTGCCGCCGCTCCCGTCGAGGAAGGGCCACGTTTCGTTCTGGCAGCGGAAGTTGAATGCCAATAAATTGTGTTCAGATAATTCCTGCGGCGTGCGCGGCAGGCCGTGCCGCGCCGCGTAGGCTGGCGAGGCGACGACGACCATCGTGTCTTCGCCCAGTTTGCGCGCCACCAGGTTCGATGCCTTCAGCGTGCCCGTGCGGATGGCGATGTCGGTGCGGTCTTCCAGCAGGTCGACGATGGCGTCGCTGACGACGACGTCGAGCACGATGTCGGGATAGCGCTGCGCGAACTCGGGCAGGATGGGCAGCAGGTGGCGCACGCCGAACGGCACGAAACAGTTGATGCGCAGGCGTCCGCGCGGCGCGGCGCCCTGCGATGCTTCGCGCTCGGCGCCATCGATATCGTCGAGGATGCGCTTGCACTGCACGAAGAAGGCGTCGCCCTCGGGCGTCGTGTGCAGCTGGCGTGTGCTGCGCTGGAGCAAACGTGCGCCGAGCCGCGCTTCCAGGCGATTGACGAGCTTGCTGACGGCCGACGGCGTCAGGGCCAGGCGGCGCGCGGCGGCGGAAAAGGCGCCCGTTTCCACCACGGCCACGAACACGGCCATCTCGAACGCGCGGTTGATGTCTTGCCTGGCCATTATTGAATCCATTTCACAGGTGTTTCCATTATTGGAGTCTATATCAAAAGTATTTATCTCGATACACTGGCCCGCTTGAACCATTTGTTGGAGCCATCATGACCACCGCAGCCCCTGTTTCCCCTCCCGCCAGCACGATGCCGCCCGGCGTGCTGGCGCTGGCCGTCGGCGCCTTTGCCATCGGCGTGACCGAATTCATCGTTGTCGGCATCCTGCCCGCCATTGCGAAGGATTTGCACATTTCCATCGAATCGGCCGGCTCGCTGGTGAGCCTGTATGCGCTGGCGCTGGCCATCGGCACGCCGCTGCTCGTGTTATTGATGTCGCGCCTGCCGCGCAAGGCGGCCTTGCTGGGGCTGATGAGCGTGTTCCTGGCCGGTAACCTGCTGGCCGCCTTTTCCCACACGTTTGAATTGCTGCTGGCGGGACGGGTCATCACGGCCGTGGCGCACGGCACCTTCTTTGCCATCGGCGCCACCGTGGCCGCCAGCCTGGTGAACAAGGCGCAGGCGGGCAGGGCGATTTCCGTGATGTTTGCGGGACTGACGCTGGCCATGGTGATCGGCGTGCCGTTCGGCAGCTTCCTCGGCAACCTGATGGGCTGGCGCCTGCCGTTCTTTGCCGTGGTGGTCTTGGCCGCGCTGGGTTTGGCCGCCATGGCGCGCTGGCTGCCGGCCGGTTTGCAGCAGGGCAAGGGCGGCAAGGCCATGACGCAGCTGGCGGCCCTCGGCAGCGGCCCCATCCTGACGATGATGGCGGTCACGACCTTCGGCTTCGGCAGCAGCTTTGCCGCGTTCACGTTCATTACGCCCATCCTGACGGATGTGACGGGCTTTTCCGCCACCATGGCCAGCGCCCTGCTGATCGTGTTCGGCATCGCCACCTTTGCCGGCAACCTGGCGGGCGGCTACCTGACGAGCCACCTGGGCTGGCAAAAAGCGCTGCGATCGATGCTGCTGTTGCTGGCCGTGACGCAAGTGGGCGTGGCGCTGGCCATCACGTCCCAGTGGCTGATGACGGTGATGCTGTTCGTCTGGGGCGTGTTCGCCTTCGGCCTGTCTCCGGCCCTGCAGGCGGGCATGCTGGCCACGGCCGAGCGCTACACGCCGCAAGCCGTCGATTTCGCTTCCGGCCTGAATATTTCCGCGTTCAACCTCGGCATTTCCTTCGGTTCCATGCTCGGTGCGCTGATGGTCTCGCGCCAGCTGATGGCGTCGTCGCCATGGGCCGGGGTGGCGGCTGCCTTGCTGGCCCTGCTGCCGCTGGCGTGGCTGGCGCGCAGGAACCTGGCCGCCCACGTGGCGGGGGCGGCCGCGCACTGAGCGCGGTCCGCCTTATTCCAGCAGGGCGGCGATCGCCAGCGGCGTGCCGCCGGTGAGTACCTGGCCTCCGTCCGGATGCGCATGGAAACGGAAGGCGTAGACGCGAAAGCCGCTGGCGGCGTCGCCGGGAAAGGCGGGGCCGTCCTGCGCCGCCAGCGGGAACGCCGCGCCATCGCCGCCCTGATAGCGCACTTGCGCCGCATCCGTCCTCGCATAGGCAAACTGCACGCCGGCGCAGCGCTTGCCGCCAGCGCTGCCGGCGTAGCGCGTATAGGCGAGGAATTGTTCGCAGGCGGCGCGCAGGTCGGCCGCCGCATACACGCCATCGGGCCGCGTGACGATGGAGACCCAGGCGCTTGACGAGATCTGCCCCGGCTTGCGGTTCCAGGTCAGCTCCGCGTTGTCGTCATAGGCAGCCTTGGAAAACGGGAAAACGGCGCGCCCCAAAGCATCGAGCGGCAGCGCCAGCTGCGCGTCCTTGCCGTGCAAGGTCAGGCGCAAGCCATCCGTGGACACGCTGGCGTCGCGCGGACGCAAGCGCAGATGCTGCTGCAGCAATTGCTTGGGCTTGCCGTACTTCTCGAACCAGATCATGTGGCGGTAGGCGTCGCGATACGCGATCCAGTCGCCGCCTTCCTGGGCGCCTGCGAACGCGGGCAGCAATGCCAGGCCGAGAAGCAGGGATGTGCGCATGCCGCTTAAAACCGGTAACCGAGGCCGGTGGACCAGCTGATGACGTTGCGCCGTTCGATGACGGGACTGCCGGCCGGCCCGCTGCCCAGCCGCGTGCCCGTGACGGCGCTGTTGAGCAGCCACTTGCTGCTCAGCGCCCAGTTCCAGTTGACGCCTGCCTCGATGGCGGTGACGCCGCCGGCCGGGCGGTAGTCGCGCGCGCCGCCGGCAGCAACGCTGACGGCGTAGCGCTCCTCCATCGCGGCGCCGCTGGCCAGCGACACGCCGGCCGACAGGGTCACCGTATGATGGGCCGCCAGCGAGGGCAGGGTCTTTTGCACGGCGAGCTGCGCGCGCCAGCCGTGCGCGCTCGTGTCGTACACCAGGTTCGACGTGACGCGCATCTGCTCGCCCAGGTAATAGCCATAAAAGCCGCCCACGTCGGGCGAGCCCTTGATGCGCCGCGTGCCGCGCAGGCGCCAGCCATCTTCCGGATCGCGCGCGTTGCTGGCGGCCAGCAGCGGGCCGTATTCAATGCCCGGCGTAGCCGACAGGTGCATGCCCGCCACGCCGCTGGCCGAGACGAACACGCCATTGCTCCACTGGACCTGCAGCAGCGGCCGCAGGACGGCGGCGCGCGGCGCGCCATCGTCCGTCGCGGAGCTGCCCGTGACCGCCGCGCCCACGTACATGTCCCGGCTCCCGTCGGGCATCATCTGCGCGCCGGCGCCGCCGGCCAGCAGCAGCGCCGGCAGCAATAACCGGGGAGAAAACCGGGGAGAAAAACGGGGAGCGAACTTGTGCATGCCATCCTTTAAAAACCGAAACGGACACCGAGCGCGATGCGGTTCATCGTGCTGTCGAGTCCTTCGTATCTGACTGTCGGGGCGTGCTCCCATTCGAGCTGCAGCGCCACGTCCTTGTTGATCTGGTAAGCCGCTCCCGCGCTCGCGTACAGGCCCGTCTTGCCGGCCGATTCACCGGGCGGCGCATTCCTGCCGTCGATGGAGAATTTGACGCGGCTGCGCGCCATGCCCGCCTTGGCGAACAGCGACCAGTCCTCGTCCAGACGCCAGGTGCCGCGCGCCGCCAAGTAGGCGGCGCTGGCGCGCACCCTGAGCCGGTAGCCGGGGTCGAGGTCGAAGCTGGTCGCGCCGCCGCTGGCGCGGTAGCCGCCCTCCAGCGCCCAGGCCGGCGTCAGTTCATAGCCGGCGAAGACGCCGAAAGGCAGCGCCTTGCCGCTCGCGTCGCGCTGGCTTGTCGCGCCGCCAGCCGCATACTGGATCTTGCCGTCGCTGGCCGGGCTGATGTTGGCGCCCACGTACATGCCTTCGGCGTGGACGAGCGAGGTGGCGGCGACGGCGAGCAGGGTGCTGCATGCAAATTTTTTCATGTTCGGATTCCGGTTGAGGTAAGAGCCATGAATGTTAGGCAAACAGCGTCCCGGAATCCGCCCGTGTTTGTCTTCGAATTGTCCTCAATTTGTAGGCCGCATTTGTATAGAAAGTGTAGCAATGTGTACGGGATTGTCGAATTTGCCACAGGCGCGCCGCGCTCCACTACAATACGCCACAAAAATGGCGGCGCGGAGGAGCGATGCAAGGTGTCATGCTGGTGGAGGACGATGCGCGGCTGGCCGCGCTGGTCAAGGAATACCTGGAGCAATACGACTATGCGGTCGACGTGGTCACGCGCGGCGACCAGGCCCTGGCGCGTTTTCGCGATACCCAGCCCGAGCTGGTGATACTCGACCTGACCCTGCCCGGCGTCGACGGCCTGGTGGTGTGCCGCCAGCTGCGCCAGCTCAGCGCCGTGCCCATCCTGATACTGACGGCGCGCGAAGACACCTTCGACGAAGTCTCGGGCCTGGAGCAGGGCGCCGACGACTACGTGAACAAGCCGATCCAGCCGCGCGTGCTGCTGGCCCGCTTGCGCGCGCTGCAGCGGCGCGGCAGCGCGGCGGCCGGCAGCGATATCGTCATCGGCCAGCTGCGCGTGTCGCGCGAGAACCGCGCCGTGCACTGGCGCGGTCAGGAAATCGCCATGAACAGCGCCGAATTCAAGCTGTTCGCCATCCTGGCCGATGCCGCGGGCAAGGTCATGTCGCGCAACGACATCCTCGTCAAGATGCGCGGCATCGAATTCGATGGCCTCGACCGCAGCATCGACAACTGCATCTCGCGCCTGCGCCGCAAGTTCGACGACACCGCCGCCGAGCGCATCAAGACGGTGTGGGGCGAAGGCTACCTGCTCACGCCCTCGGCCTGGGAATGAACCGCCTGTTCTGGCGTTTCGCGCTGCTGGTGCTGCTGGCCATCGCGCTGGGCAGCGGCGTCATTTACTTCACCTTCAGCCGCCTGTTCGGCGATCCGCTCGAGCATATCGCGCGCGACCAGGCGGCCGGCCAGATCTTCCTGCTGGAGCAGTACATCGACCAGGCACCCGCCGACGAATGGCTGCCGCGCCTGAACAAGGTGCGCGAAGTGTCGGACGTCACGCTGGAACTGCAGCCGCTGGCCACGGTATTGGCGGCGCTGCCGGCCGTCCGGCGCGCGCCGCTGTTGCAAGGCGCTGTCGTGATGGACGTGGGCGGCAAGGGCTTTTACCGCCGCGTCGACGTCACGGGCGCGCGCTATGCCGGCAGCGACGACGACGTGCTCCACGCGCAGAAGCTGCCCATCGACGTGGGCCAGGCGCTGCGCATGGAAGCGATCCGTTTCGCCGTCATCGCGCTATGCCTGCTGCTGCCGCTGGGCTGGTGGACGCGCGCGCACGGCCGCAGCCTGGCGGCGCTGTCGCGCATGGCCGACGATTTCGGACGGGGCGACCTGGCCGCGCGGGCGCGGGTCAGCCCCGCATCGAGCATCGCGCCGCTGGCGGGCCGCATCAACGACATGGCCGGGCGCATCGGTTCGCTGCTGGAGGCGCGCAAGCATTTGCTGCTGTCGGTCTCGCACGAGCTGCGCACGCCGATCGCGCGGCTGGAATTCGGCCTGGAACTGCTGGCCGCGCGGCATGCGGACGGCCAGCCCGACCTGCAGCGGCGCGTCGACGCCATGGGCGCCGATGTCGATGAACTGAAAACCCTCGTCAATGAGCTGTTGGGCCTGATGCAGCTCGATCATGCGCAGGCGCTGCCGCGCCAGTCCTTCGCGCTGGCGCCCCTGCTGCACGCCTGCCTGGCGGCGGCCTTGCCGCGCCAGGTGGACGCCAGCATCGCCACCGACCTGGGCGAGCTGCGCGGCGACGCCCGTCTGCTGGCGCGCGCCGTCGGCAACCTGCTGGGCAATGCGGCCAAATATGCCGTTGCGCGCGTGGCGCTGTCGGCCGTGCGCGATGGCGAGGCGCTGCACATCGTTATCGAGGACGATGGTCCCGGCATTCCCGCCGACCAGCGCGAACGGGTGTTCGCCCCGTTCTACCGCCTGGAGCGCGAGCAGGACCATGCGGCCGCGGGCCACGGCCTGGGACTGGCCATCGCCGCCAGGGCCGTCGCGCTGCACGGCGGCGCCATCGCCGTCGACGATTCGCCGCTGGGCGGCGCGCGCTTCACGATTTGTATTCGGGCCTGAGCGCTGCCGCGCCGCGTCTCTGCCGCTGCGCCATGTACGAGCTGCCCATGGACGCGGCCATGATCATGGCAATCGCCAGCCACTGCCCGGCACCGAGCCGCTCGTCGAGCAGGATGTAGGCCAGCATGGCGGCCACGGCCGGTTCCATGCTGCTCATGATGCCGAACGCTTGCGGCGTCAGCCGCTTCAGGGCCACCATTTCCAGCGAAATCGGGATGGCGCTGGAAATGAGGGCCACGCCCAGGCCGATGCCCAGCACGGGGGGCGAGAGCAGGGCGGCGCCGCTGTGCATCACGCCCACGGGCACGACCACCAGCGCGGCCATGGCCAGGCCCAGCGAGACGGAATGGCCCGCATGCAGATGGCTGGCGCGCTTGCCGAAGACGATGTACGAGGCCCAGCAGACGGCCGCGCCCAGGGCGAACAGCACGCCCGTGGGATCGAGATTGCTGATGTCGTGGCCGAGCGGCAGCAGCAGCGCCAGTCCCGCCACGGCCAGGGCCACCCAGACGAAGTCGAGCGCGCGGCGCGAGGCCAGCAGCGCCACGGCCAGCGGGCCGGAAAACTCGATGGCCACGGCGATGCCGAACGGGATCGTGCGCAAGGCCATGTAGAAGCACAGGTTGGTCAAGCCCAGCGCCGCGCCGTACAGGGCCACCGTGCGCAGGTCGGCGCGGCTCAGCTGCCAGCGCCACGGGCGCCAGAACAGCAACAGCAGCAGCGCGGAAAAGCCCACACGCACGGCCGTCGTGCCTTGCGCACCGACCAGCGGGAACAGGCTGTGCTTGGCCCATGAGGTGCCCAGCCCCAGCGCGGTGACGGAACCGAGGATGGCGAGCAGGGGAATGAACGAGGAATAGCGGCGTAATGGCATGGTGATAAAAGGCTTGATATCGGAATGGTGAAAGTTTATTGTGTCTGCTCCGATATTTGCACTGCATTTTGACCTTCATGACGCAACTTTCGCTCACGCCTTCGCCCGACCTCGATGCCTTCGACCTGGCGATACTCGACATCCTGCAGCGCGATAACACGACCTCGCAACGCGAAATCGCCCAGGCCGTGCATTTGTCGGCGCCGGCCGTGCAGCGGCGCATCCGCCGCCTGCGCGAGAGCGGGGTGATCCGTCATGAAGTGGCCGTGCTCGACGCGAGCCGGTTGGGCCGTCCCTTGATCTTGACGGTGGAAGTGCATTTGCACGACGAGCACCCGCAGCGCACGGCCGGCATGCGCGCGCGCATCATGGCCGAGCCTGCCATCCAGCAGTGCTACGGCATCACGGGCGAGGCCGATTACCTGCTGATCATTACCGCCAGCAGCATGGCCGAATACGAGGCACTGACGGAACGCCTGTTCGGCGGCGACGACAATATCCGGCGCTACCGTACCTCGGTGGCGCTGACCTGCCTCAAGATGGGCTTGCACGTGCCGCTGGCATAGGATCGGACAGATGACGATCTCCAACAAGAAGCAAGCGGCCGTGAAGGCAGCCATGCCCGCCAGCCTGCGCGCCGCCGTGGCCGGCTATCGATGGGTGCGCGACAGCGCCGGTGAATCGGACGCTGCCGTCTACCGGCTGCAGGGCAGGGACGGCGCGCCGGACCTGTTTTTGAAGCATGGCAAGGGTGTTGCCGCCGCCGAGCTCGCCGATGAACTGGTGCGCCTGCGCTGGCTGGTGCAGTACCTGCCCGTGCCGGTCGTGCTCCAGTTCGCCCAGGCGGCAGACCCGCAGCAGGTATGGCTGCTGACGGCGGCGCTGCCGGGCAAGACGGCGCACGAATTACTGGAAGCCGATCCCGAGATTGGCCTCGCCGTGGCCGACGCGCTGGCAGCCTTCCTGCGCCGCCTGCATGCGCTGCCCGTCGATGCCTGCCCGTTCGACGCCAGCCCTGCCGTCCGGCTGGCCCAGGCGCGCCAGCGCATCGATGCGGGCCTGGTCGATGCCGACGATTTCGATGCCGGGCGCCAAGGCTGGACGGCGGAACAGGTGTGGGCGACGCTGCAGGATTGCCAGCCCGTCGCGCCCGACCTCGTCGTTACGCATGGCGATTTTTCGCTGGAGAATATCCTCCTGCACGAAGGCGCCGTCGTCGGCTGCCTCGACGTGGGACGGGCGGGCGTTGCCGACCGCTACCAGGACCTGGCCATCGCCTGGCGTGCTCTCGGTCAGTTGGACGCCGCGCTACAGCAAAGGTTTGCTGAGCAATATGGGCTCCTTGATATCGATCAAGGCAAGCTGGCATTCCATTTGCTGCTCGACGAGCTGTTTTGAAGGCTGCCAGCCATCAAGGCTCTTCGCGCTCGGCATCGCGTTCGCGGCAGCTCAAGGACGCGTAATGACCTTGGGGCAGCCGGGCCTGGATGGCAACCTCGCTCAGTGCATGCCCGATATCGACGGGGTCGGTCAAGGTGCAGCGCTGGGCGATGGCGAACTCCTGCAGCTTCTGCGTGCTGCCCTGCACCTTGAGCGTCACGCCCGCCCCGGGGCTGACGCAGCAGCCGATGTATTGCGTGATGTATTCTTCCTCGATCAGCACCAGTGCATGCCCCATGAAGCCGGCCGGCTTTTTCAACAGGTAATAATCGGTGTAGTCGAAGCGCTGGTCCGGGTGCTTGCCGATGTAGCCTTCGCGCATGTAGGCGGCGATGGCCTTGCCGGAGGTGCCCACCCTGTCCGTCGTGCCCTTTTTCAGGTGCAGCGCCTGGATCAGACCGCTTTCAAGCCCGGGATCGGCAGCGGCCAGGGCGCTGGAGGCGCAGGCGGCGAGAAAAAGCGAGCCGATCAGGCGGCGGGTGCGGCGCCACTCAGCCATGGGAGGGATTGCTTGCATATATGACGTGTAGGGGAGAAGAAGCGCAGTGTAGCCCACGCCAGTCCGTGTGCGTGGCACAATGCGTGATCCGCACGCCACGTGCCACTGACCCCAGGACTTTCATGACCCGCGCCATCCTTGACGAAGCCCAGATCCATCCCGCCGCCCGCCCTTTGATCGGCAGCAAGCACCAGGACATCGTGCGCGAGGTGCAGGCGGCCATCGCCGCGCACCAGGTAGTGGTGGTCGGCATGGCGCTCAACCCGTTCCCGCGCAAGGCGCGCAAGATACTCGACGTGCTGGGCACGCCTTATCAGTACCTGCAATACGGCAGCTATCTGAACCAGTGGCACCGCCGCAATGCCTTGAAAATGTGGACGGGCTGGCCCACGTTTCCCATGATTTTCGTCAATGGCGTGCTCATCGGCGGCGCCAGCGAGCTGCAAAAGCTCGTGGAAAATGGCGAGTTCAGCGCCATGCTGGCGAAGAAGCTGCGCCAGTTCTGACCTGTTCCTTACTCGCCCGGCCGCCACGGCGACTTGCGCGTGCGCAAGGGGTCGAGCAAGCTGCGTAAATCGTTGTGGTCGAGTTCGTACATCAACGCGATTAAACTGCCCAGTTCGCCCGAGGGAAAGCCCTCGCGCGCGAACCAGCCCAGGTAGTGTCCCGGCAAATCGGCCAGCAAGCGTCCCTGATATTTCCCGTATGGCATTTCGCGCGTGACCAGCAGCGCCAGTTTTTCTGAATTCATGGTGGTGACCCCGTGTTGATGCGGCCAGTGTAGCAGACCATTACATTGTTGATTTGAGCGCAATTATCTTCTGCCCGATCAGGTATTTTTCGGAATAAAGAAAACCCCGATACTGCATGCCAACATCATTTATCGGAGTTTGTCATGCCCATTGCCTTGCTCGCGCTGACCCTCAGCGCCTTTGCCATCGGAACCACCGAGTTTGTCATCGTGGGACTGTTGCCCACCATCGCCGCGGACCTGGGCGTCAACCTGCCGTCGGCCGGCCTGCTGGTCAGCCTGTATGCGCTGGGCGTCGCCGTCGGCGCGCCCGTGCTGACTGCCCTGACGGGCAAGATTCCGCGCAAAACCCTGTTGCTGTCGTTGATGGTCTTGTTCACCCTGGGCAATTTGCTGGCGTGGAAATCACCGGGCTATGCAACCCTCGTCGTCGCCCGCATCCTGACGGGGCTGGCGCATGGCGTGTTCTTTTCCATCGGCTCGACCATCGCCACCTCGCTGGTGCCGAAGGACAAGGCGGCCAGCGCGATTGCCATCATGTTTACGGGCTTGACCGTGGCCCTGGTGACGGGCGTGCCGCTGGGCACCTTCATCGGCCAGCATTTCGGCTGGCGCGAAACCTTCCTCGCCGTCTCGGCCCTGGGCCTGGTGGCGTTCATCGGCAGCCTGCTGTACGTGCCGTCGACCATCAAGCACAGCAAGCCTGCCTCGCTGCTTCAGCAAGTGCAGGTGCTGGGCCAGCCCCGGCTGCTGCTGGTGTATGCCATGACGGCCGTCGGCTATGGCGGCTCCTTCATCGCCTTTACCTATCTGGCGCCGATCCTGCAGCAAGTGTCGGGTTTCAGCGCCGGCGCCGTGGGTGCGGTGATGCTCGTGTATGGCGTGTCCGTGGCGTTCGGCAATATCTGGGGCGGCAAGCTGGCCGACAAGAAGGGGCCAGTGCGCGCCCTGAAACTGATCTTCTTGCTGCTGTCCGCCGTCTTGCTGCTGCTGACCTTCACGGCGCCGCATCCCGTGCTCGTCGTCATCACCGTGCTGCTGTGGGGGGCCGTGGCCTTCGGTAACGTGGCCGGTTTGCAAGTGTATGTCGTGCAGCAAGCGGAACACTTCACGCCCCGCGCCGTGGACGTCGCTTCCGGCCTGAATATCGCCGCTTTTAATCTGGGCATCGCCGGCGGTGCCTGGGGCGGCGGCTTGATCGTCGAACACCTGGGTCTCGTGCACACGGGCTGGATCGGCGCGCTGGTCGTGCTCGGTGCCTTCGGCTTGACGGCCCTGAGCGGCCGGATGGACCGTTTGAACCCGATTCCCGTGCGCAGCGGCGGCGAGAAATCGATGCATGCGGTGGGGCATTAAGCCTGCTTGATCTGCAAGCAAGTTGCTGGCACGGGCGAGAGCAGGGTTTACAATGGTGTTTCCCTTTCTCTCGCCCATATTCCCCATGTCCGATACCGCAATGTCACCGCTGCGCCTGCGCGCCGCCATCAACCCGAAACCGCTGGGCGTCGCCCTGTTGCTCATCGTGCTAGGCGCCTGGTACCTGGCGCTGACGGTGGGCGCCACCCAGTCCGCGCTGTACGTGGTGGGCGCCTTGCTCGGCATCACCCTGTATCACGCGGCCTTCGGTTTTACATCGGCCTGGCGCGTCTTCATTGCCGATGGCCGCGGCGACGGCTTGCGCGCGCAAATGCTGATGCTGGCCGTGGGCGTGGCGCTGTTCTTTCCCGCGCTGTCGGCCGGCATCCTGTTCGGCACGCCCGTCGCGGGCCTGGTGTCTCCGGCCGGCACCTCGGTGATTGTTGGCGCCTTCATCTTCGGCATCGGCATGCAGCTGGGCGGCGGTTGCGCCTCCGGCACCCTGTACACGGTGGGCGGGGGCAGCACGCGCATGCTCATCACCCTGGCCGCCTTCATCGTCGGCTCCGTGATCGGCACGGCGCACATGCCGTTCTGGACGGCGCTGCCGCAACTTCAACCCATTTCCCTCGTCACGACCTTGGGCTTGGTACCTGCGCTGGCGCTGAACTGGATCGTTTTCGCGCTGATCGCCGGCCTCACGGTCTTCGTTGAAAAGCGCCGCCACGGCAAGCTCGTCGCCACGCAGCTGCGCCCGTCCCAGGCGTCGCCCTGGCTGCACGGCCCCTGGCCGCTGGTGGCGGGCGCCATCGCGCTCGTCGTACTCAATTTCATCACCCTGGCGCTGTCGGGCCGTCCATGGGGCGTGACGTCCGCGTTCGCCCTGTGGGGCGCGAAAGCGGCATCCGTGATCGGCATCGATACGGCCAGCTGGGCCTATTGGTCGACCAAAGCGAACGCGGCCGCGCTGGCCGCGCCGCTGACGCAGGACAAGACTTCCGTGATGGACATCGGCATCGTGCTGGGCGCCATGCTGGCGGCGGCCCTGGCCGGCCGCTACGCGCCCGTGTGGCGCATCCCGCGCCGCTCGATCATCGCCGCCGTCGTCGGCGGCTTGCTGCTCGGCTACGGCGCGCGCCTGGCCTACGGCTGCAACATCGGCGCCTATTTCAGCGGTATCATCTCGGGCAGCCTGCACGGCTGGCTGTGGCTGGTCTGCGCTTTCCTGGGCAACGTCATCGGCACGCGCTTGCGCCCGTGGTTCGGCCTGGAAGTGGAGAAAGTCAAACCGACCGGCTGCTGAGTTATCCACCGTCAATGACCGTACCGAAAACTAATGGAGCAATGTGCATGGATGTCGAGTACCAGGCGTTTTTACACGCGTTTCCCCCGGCGCAGCGCGTGAGCGCCGATGCCGGCAAGCTGGCTGCCTTTACGGAGCACGTACTGGGCGTGGCCTTGCCCGACGACCTCGCGGCATTTCTGCGGCAGGTGGGCGGCGGCTATTTCGGCCGCAACGATCTGTACTTTTTTGGTGACGGCGCAACGCCGGCGCCGCGCGATTGCCTGCAGGAGTGGAACCGTCAAGATTTCTGGACGGAGATTTTCCCGTGCCCGGCAGAGGGCGGTCCCGTGTTCTTTGCCGAAACCTGCTTTGGCGATCAGCTCGGCTACCGCCACGATGGCGACAGCGTGCTCTATTTGCTGTTCGCCATCGATACCTTCGAATCGTTCGTGCTTGCGCATAGCGCACAGGAACTGTTCGCACAGGTGCTGACCGAGCGCTTTGCCCTGGTCGATGCGCGTCGCCTGCAGGCCGTCGAAAGCCAGCTTGGCCCATTGCGCCAGGGCATGCATTATGCGCCGCTGGTGAGCCCGCTGCTGGGCGGCAGCGGCGCGGCGGACAACTTCTGCCAGGAAACGCCGAATGTGCACTTCAGAACGGCGCTGGCCGCGCTGCATGCCGCGCGGCGCGCCTCGGGCGGCTAGTGTGGCGGCTGGCTGGGGGGCGCTTTTAGCCGCCTCCAGCAACGGGCGCGGCAATCCGGTGTATATTGCCGCCCACCTTAGCTCAGTACCGTATCTGCCATGTCCCCAGCGATCCTGTTTGCCGTCGTCCTCGCGTATTTCCTGATCCTGCTGGGCGTGGCATGGCGCACCTCGCGCCACGCCACCAATGAGAGTTTCTTCATCGGCAACAAGGACAGCAACTGGATGCTGGTGGCCTTCGGCATGGTCGGCACCACGCTCACGGGCGTGACCTTCATCAGCGTGCCCGGCGCCGTGGGCAGCAACGGTTTCGGCTACATCCAGCTGATGATCGGCTACGTGCTCGGCTACCTGGCTATCACGTTTATTTTGCTGCCGCTGTATTACCGGCTGCAGCTCACTTCCATTTACCGCTACCTGGAACTGCGCCTGGGCCGGCGCTCCTACCAGAGCGGGGCGGCGTTTTTCATCGTCTCGCGGCTGCTGGGCGCCACGGCGCGGCTGTATCTGGTGGTCAATATCCTGCAAGCCACCATACTCGACAGCCTGGGCGTGCCGTTCTGGCTGACGTCGTGCGTCGTGCTGCTGCTGATCCTGCTGTACACGTACGAGGGCGGCGTGAAAACCATCGTCTGGACCGATACCCTGCAAACGGCGTGCATGCTGGCCGGCCTCGTCATCTGCAGCGTGTTTTTGCTGCACGCGATGGACCTGTCCCTCATCGGCAGCCTCGAGCGCATGCGCGCGCAAGGCCTCACGCGCATCTTCACCGTCGACCCGGACAGCCCCGCCTATGTGTGGAAGCACATTCTTGCCGGCATGTTCATCACGATTGCCATGACGGGCATGGACCAGGAAATGATGCAAAAGAACATTTCCGTGCGCACCTTGCGCGACTCGCAAAAGAACATGCTGAGCCTGACCGTGGTGCTGACGGGCGTGCTGCTGCTGTTCCTGTTTTTGGGCGGACTGCTGCACCTGTACGCGCCGCTGGCAGGCGTGACGACCACGGGCGATAAACTGTTCCCCGCCGTCGTGCTGGGGCACTTTCCCGCCGGGGTGCAGCTGATTTTTTTCATCGCCCTCATTTCCGCCCTGTTTCCCAGCGTGGATGGGGCATTGACGGCGCTGACGTCCACCTTTTGCATCGATATTTTGGGCGTGCAGCGCAGGCCGGACTTGAGCGCGGCCGCGCAGATGCGCTGGCGCCGCCGTGTCCACCTGGTTTTTTCCGCCCTGTTCCTGATATTGATCATGGCCTTCAAATGGCTGGACGACCCCAGCATGATAGGCGTGATCCTGAAGCTGGCCAGCTATACCTATGGTCCGCTGCTGGGTCTGTTCGCCTTCGGCCTGCTGAGCCGGCGCGGCGTACGCGACCGCTGGGTGCCGCTGGTGGCCGTGGCCGGGCCGCTGCTGTGCGCGCTGATCGAAGGGGAGCAGGCGCGGCTGTTCGAGCATTACCGCATCGGCCTGGAACTGCTGATCCTGAACGGCGCCTTGGTACTCGCAGGCCTGTTCCTCATTTCCACGCCCCCGGGGCAGGGCGGCCAGGACACGCAATACTTGTCAAAATAAGACGAATCCCAAGGCGATCGCGGCCATTTTCAGCTATATTGATTTCCTTTAGGTACATAACCTCACGGAGCATCGATGTCACTCAACCCCTTCCCGCCGCTACGCCGCGGATTTGGCGCATTCTGGCGCGCGCTGGACGCCACCCGCCGCGCGGTCATCAACCTGATTTTCCTGCTGATCGTCATCGCCATCCTGATCGCCATCTTTGGCGGCGGCGCCAAGCCCCTGGCGGACAAGACCACCCTGGTACTCGACTTGCAAGGCCCGCTGGTCGAGGAAACCCCGGGCGGCGTGCGCGAAGCCGTGCTGGCCAATGTCAGCGGCGAAGTCAAGAAAAGCGTGCAGCTGCGCGACGTGCTGGCGGTGCTCGACACGGCCGGCAAGGACAAGAACATCGGTTCCATGGTGATCCTGCTCGACGAATTGCAGGGCGGCGGCCTGGCGTCGCTGCGCGAAGTGGCGGCCGGCGTGGAGCGTTTCCGCGCCACGGGCAAGAAAGTGACGGCCTGGGGTTCGAGCTACAACCAGCGCCAGTACCTGGTGGCGGCCAAGGCCGACGAGGTATTTCTGCACCCGATGGGCGGCGTCATGCTGGAAGGCTTTGGCCGCTACCGCAATTACTACCGCGACGCGCTCGACAAGGTGGGCGTGACCGTCAACCTGCTGAAAGTGGGCACGTATAAAAGCGCGGCCGAGCCTTTCATCGCCAACGGCCCGTCCGAAGCGGCGGCTGAAGCGGACCGCTACCTGAACAACGGCCTGTGGACCACCTACACGACGGACGTGGAAAAGGCGCGCAAGCTGCCGGCCGGCGCCATCATGCAAACGATCGACAACCTGCCAGCCTTGATGACGGCTGCCGGTGGCGACATTGCCAAGCTGT
Source organism: Janthinobacterium sp. GW823-FHT01H08 (assembly GCF_058797855.1). Lineage (NCBI taxonomy): Bacteria > Pseudomonadati > Pseudomonadota > Betaproteobacteria > Burkholderiales > Oxalobacteraceae > Janthinobacterium > Janthinobacterium sp. GW823-FHT01H08. The sequence continues at coordinate 4,485,388 of NZ_CM179504.1, read as the reverse complement.
CGCTCAATGGAAAACTGGTCGACGGCCTGAAAACGCGCGATGAGCTGCGCCAGTTCATGATGGCGCGCGGTGCCAAGAACACGGAAGGCACGAACTTCCGCCAGGTGAACTACACCGACTACCTGGCGCGTCTGCGCCCCGTGCACATCGGCGATGCCGTCGGCGTGGTCATCGCCTCGGGCGAAATCGGCGACGGCATCGCGCCGCCGGGCGCCATCGGCGGCCTGTCGACCTCGCGTCTGATCCGCCAGGCGCGCGAAGACAAGTCGATCAAGGCCGTCGTGCTGCGCGTCGATTCGCCGGGCGGCAGCGCCTTCGGCTCGGAACTGATCCGCCGCGAACTGGAACTGACGCGCGCCGCCGGCAAGCCGGTGGTCGTCTCGATGGGCAACGTGGCCGCTTCGGGCGGCTACTGGATCAGCACCTCGTCGGACGAAGTGATCGCCGACGCGGCCACCATCACCGGTTCCATCGGCGTGTTCGCGATTCTGCCGACGGCCGACAAGGTGGTGGAAAAGCTGGGCATCCACACGGCCGGTTCGCCGACCACGTGGCTGGCCGACGCGGGCAACCCCTTGCGTCCGCTCGATCCCCGCTTCGCCGAAGTGATCCAGGGTTCGATCAACCACGTGTATGGCGACTTCCTGAACCTGGCGGCCAAGGCGCGCAAGACGACGCCGGAAAAGATCGATGCAGTGGCGCAGGGCCGCGTCTGGACGGGCTTGCAGGCGAAAGAGCGCAACCTGGTCGACCGCATCGGCAGCTATGGCGATGCGCTGGCCTCGGCCGCCAAGCGGGCCAATCTGGGCGCCGACTACCGCGTGACCTACCTGGAACAGGAAACGTCGAACGTCGATCGCCTGATCGGCATGTTCGGTTCCAAGGCCATGGCCTCGCTGGGGCTGGGCGAGCACGTGAAACTGGGCCTGACCGGAACGGGCTTGCCGGCCGACGCGGCGCTGGGCATGGCGCAGGACCTCTCCTGGCTGTCGGGCATCACGCGCGAGCGCAAACCGTTCATGGCCCTCACGCACTGCCTGTGCGAGGTGCCCCTGGGCGGCAAGTAAGGTCAGGCCTTACACGGCAATATAGATGACATCTCCAAGCCGGCTTCGCCCGGCTTGTTTTCCTTGAGGAGCAGACTATGGCAAGCGACATGAGTGGACCCACGGGTATCGCCATCCGCCCTTGCATCAAGGGCGATGAACAGGCGCTGGCGCTGGTGGGGCAGGCCACCTTCCTGGAAGCGTTCGCCGGCATCCTCGATGGCGCCGACGTCATCGCCCATTGCCAGCGCCAGCATGACGCGCAGCTGTACCGCGACTGGCTGGCGCTGCCGGCCATGCATTTATGGCTGGCCGAGGCCATGCCCGGCGGCGCACCCGTCGGTTATCTGGTGCTCAGTCCCGCCAGCCTGCCGGTGGCGGAGCCGCGTCCGGACGACCTGGAAATCAAGCGCATCTACCTGCTGCACCGCTTCCAGGGCCGGCGCGTGGGCCAGCGCCTGATGCAGGCGGCGCTGAGCCAAGCGCGCGCCGGCGGGGCAGGGCGCGTGCTGCTGGGCGTGTACGCGGAAAACCACGACGCGCTGGCGTTCTATGCGCGCTGCGGCTTTGCGCAGGTGGGACGGCGCACCTTCCGCGTCGGCCGCACCGACTACCAGGATGTCATCCTCGGCATGACCTTGTAAATTCAGGTAAAGAATCGCCGCCGTCTGTGACCACTTGATCCCCGCGCGGCGCCGGGTCAAGGCGGCTGGCGGGAGATTTGTAGCGAGTTTGTATCTGCATGCGAGTCGCCCGCGTCTGGCGCACGCCGGGCGATGACGCCCCGCAAGCCTGATTTTTCCACCGTTACCCCACAGGGTCGGCCCGCCTGCCGGCCCGCCTGGTCCTCCCATGCCTGCCAGGCTGTGTGTAATTGTTTCAAGTAGAAATGAAACAGTTACATGACTATGCTAGAGTCGTTTCACGCTGGAGAGCGATGTTTTTTCAGCTGATTTTCAGCTCTTGACTCCCCGGCTGAGTACCGAAACAACCCCGAAAAACGGTCGTCCGGCCTGAGTGTGTTCCACCTCGGCCGGCGCCACAGAATCGCCGTGCCAGCGGCCACTACAAGGATAAGCGATGGATTCGCAGACAACACCCCATACCCCGCGGCGCAGCCGCCGTTCGAAAATCGTCGGCACGGTCATCGCGCTGGCCGTGATGGCGGCGCTGGGGGGCGGTGCCTGGTATCTGACCCATTCCGGCGCCAGCGCCCAGGGCGGTGCCGGCGGTCCCGGTGGCCCGGGCGGACCCGGCGGGCCTGGCGGACGCCGCGGCGCTCCCTCGACCACCGTCGGCGTGGCCACGGCCGTCAAGTCCGACCTGCCCGTGGTGCTCGATGCGCTGGGCACGGTGACGGCCGCATCCACCGTGACGGTGCGCCCGCAAGTGTCGGGCATTTTGAAGGAATTGAAATTCAAGGAAGGCGGCATGGTCAAGGCGGGCCAGGTGGTGGCGCAGATCGATCCGGCCCAGTTCGAGATGGCGCTGATGCAGGCCACGGGCCAGCGCCAGCGCGATGAAGCGCAGCTGGAAAACGCGCGCCTGACCCTGAAACGCTATCAAACCCTGCTGGGCCAGGATTCCATCGCGCGCCAGGACGTCGACACGCAGGCCGCATTGGTCAAGCAGCTGGAAGGCACTGTCATGACGGACCGCGCGTCCGAAGGCACGGCCAGGCTGAACCTCGGCTACACCAAGGTGGTGTCGCCGATCAGCGGCCGCGCGGGCCTGAAGGTGGTCGATATCGGCAACCTGGTCAGCACCAGCGACGCGGGCGGCGTGGTGGTGGTGACGCAGCTCTCGCCCATCGACGTGGAATTTTCCGTGCCGCAGGATAAGGTGCAGACCATCCAGGAGCGCCTGAATGGCGGCTCGGCCCTGGCGGCGCTGGCGCTGGACCGCACGCGCACGCATACGCTGGACAAGGGCAGCTTGACGGCGCTCGACAACCAGGTCGACGTGCAGACGGGCACCGTGCGCGCCAAGGCCCGCTACACGAACGACAAGATGGCCTTGTTCCCCAGCCAGTTCGTCAACGTGCGTCTGGAACTGGGCAACATCACGGGCGCCGTGCTGGTGCCCGTCACGGCTTTGCGTCACAGTAACAACGGCGACTTCGTGTATGTGCTCAAGGCCGACAAGACCGTCACCGTGCGCATGGTCACGCGGGGCCAGGCCACCACCGACATGGTGGAAATCCGCGCCGGCCTGGAAGCGGGAGAGCAAGTCATTACGGAAGGCGCCGACCGCCTGAAGGAAGGCGCGAAGGTCATGCTGGCGGGCGACAAGCCGGCCATGGGCGGCGCAGGTGCTGCCGGCGCGAACGGCGAACGCCGCCACCGCCGCCAGCATGCTGAGGGCGCGGCCAGCGCTTCGGCCACCGCCTCCGCTCCCGCCAGTGCGCCGGCGACCGCTCCGGCCAAGGGCGCAGCGCAATGAGTCCATCGACGCCGTTCATCAAGCGCCCCGTCGCCACGGCGCTGCTGATGCTGGCCATCTTGCTGGCGGGGCTGGTCGGCTTCAAGTTCCTGCCGCTGGCCGCCTTGCCGCAGGTGGACTTCCCCACCATCCAGGTGCAGACCCTGTACCCGGGCGCTAGCCCCGAAGTCATGGGGCAGACCGTCACGGCGCCGCTGGAGCGCCAGTTCGGGCAGATGTCGGGCTTGCAGCGCATGAGTTCCACCAGCGCGGCCGGCGTCTCCCTCATCACCCTGCAATTCACCCTGGGCCAGACCCTGGACGTGGCCGAGCAGGAAGTGCAGGCGGCCATCAACGCGGGCGGCTCGCTGCTGCCGACCGACTTGCCGGCGCCGCCCGTGTACGCGAAGATCAACCCGGCCGACGCGCCCGTACTGACCCTGGCGATCACCTCCGACACGATGCCGCTGACGCAGGTGCAGAACATCGTCAACACGCGTCTGGCGCTGAAGATCAGCCAGGTCAACGGCGTGGGCCTCGTCTCGCTGTCGGGCGGCCAGCGTCCCGCCGTGCGCATCCAGGGCGACACCAAATTGCTGGCCTCGTACGGCCTGGGCCTCGACAGCCTGCGCACGGCCATCGCGGCGGCCAACGTCAACAGCGCCAAGGGCAGTTTCGACGGACCCACGCGCTCGTTTACCATCAACGCCAACGATCAATTGGTGACGGCGGAAGACTACAAGCGCCTGATCATCACGTATAAAAACGGCGCACCCGTGCGCCTGGCTGACGTGGCCAACGTCGTCGACAGCGCGGAAAACACGCGCCTCGGTGCCTGGTCGGGCAAGCAGCCGGCCATCATTCTGAACGTGCAGCGCCAGCCCGGCGCCAACGTCATCAAGACGGTGGACGCCATCAAGGCCCTGCTGCCCGACCTGCAGGCCAGCCTGCCGGCGGCCATGAAGCTCGACGTGCTGAGCGACCGCACGACGGGCATCCGCGCCTCCGTCGAACACGTGGAAATGGAACTGCTGTTGTCCGTGCTGCTGGTGGTGCTGGTGATCTTCGCCTTCCTGCACAGCCTGCGCGCCACGGTGATCGCCAGCCTGTCCGTGCCGATTTCGCTGATCGGCGCCTGCGGCGTCATGTATCTGCTCGGCTACAGCCTGAACAACCTCTCCTTGATGGCGCTGACGATCGCCACGGGCTTTGTCGTCGATGACGCCATCGTCATGATCGAAAACATCGCCCGCTACATCGAGGAGGGCGAAACGCCGATGGCCGCCGCATTGAAGGGCGCATCGCAGATCGGCTTTACCATCATCTCGCTCACCGTCTCGCTGATCGCCGTGCTGATTCCCCTGCTGTTCATGGGCGACGTGGTGGGCCGTCTGTTCCGTGAATTTGCCATGACCCTGGCCATCACGATCTTGATTTCCGCCGTGGTGTCGCTCACCCTGGTGCCGATGATGTCGGCGCGCTGGCTGAAAAGCCATGCCGATGAAAAGATCAGCGCCACGGGCCAGCGCATCCAGGCTTTCTTCGACAAGGTCATCCATCAGTACGACCATGCGCTCGTGTGGGTCTTGAAGCGCCAGGGATTGACCCTGCTCGTGGCCCTGGCCACCTTGCTGCTGACCGTCGTCCTGTACATCACCATCCCGAAAGGCCTGTTCCCCACGCAGGACACGGGCCAGCTGCAGGCGCGCATCGAAACCTCGCAAGCCGTCTCGTACGCGCGCATGGCCGCCTTGCAGCAGGCCGCCGCCAGCGCGCTGCTGGAAGACCCCGCTGTCGATACCTTGAGTTCCCTCGTCGGCGTCGATGCGGCCAACAACACCATGCTGCACACGGGCAGCATGCTGATCAACCTGAAGCGTCCGCGCAGCGGCAGCCAGGACGAGATCATGGAACGCCTGCGCAACCGCGTGGCCCAGGTGGCCGGCGTGACCCTGTATCTGCAGCCGACGCAGGATTTGACCATCGACGCGGAATCGGGCCCGACGCAGTACCGCGTCTCGCTCGAAGGGGCCGATACGGCCACCGTCACCGAGTGGGCGGGCAAGCTGGCGGCCCGCATGCGCGAGCAATCGCAGTTGCGCAACGTCGTCACGGATGCGGGCGCCACGGGCGCCGCCGTGACGGTCGCCATCGACCGCGACAGCGCCGCGCGCATGTCGGTGACCACGGCCACCGTCGACGACGCCTTGTATAACGCCTTCGGCCAGCGCATCATTTCGACGATTTTCACGGAAACCAACCAGTACCGCGTGATCCTCGAAGCGCAGCCGGGCATCGTCACCACGCCGTCCGACCTGTCGGACCTGCAGGTGCGCACGGGCTCCGGCAAGTCGACGCCGCTGTCCGCCTTTGCCAGCGTCAGCGAAAAACAGGCGCCGCTGCAGATCACGCACGTGGCGCAGTATCCGGCCACGACCTTGGGCTTCGACACGACGCGGGGCGTGGCGCTGGGCAGCGCCGTCGACGCCATCCGCCAGGCGGCGAAAGACATCGCCTTGCCGCCTTCGGTGACCTTGACGTTCCTCGGCGCGGCCGGCGCGTATGAAAACTCGCTGTCGAACCAGCTGTGGCTCATTTTGGCCGCCGTCGTCTGCGTCTACATCGTGCTCGGCGTGCTGTACGAAAGCTACATCCATCCGCTGACGATTTTGTCGACCCTGCCGTCGGCCGGCGTGGGCGCCTTGCTGGCCCTGATGATCTCGGGCCAGGACCTGGGCGTGATCGGCATCATCGGCATCATCCTGCTGATCGGCATCGTGAAAAAGAACGCCATCATGATGATCGACTTCGCCATCGAGGCCGAGCGCGACGAGGGAAAAAGCCCGCAGGAAGCCATCCACCAGGCAGCGCTGCTGCGTTTCCGCCCGATTTTGATGACGACCCTGGCGGCCCTGTTCGCGGCCGTGCCGCTGATGCTGGGCTGGGGCGAGGGCGCCGAGTTGCGCCGTCCGTTGGGCCTGGCCATCTTCGGCGGCCTGATCGTCAGCCAGGTGCTGACCTTGTTCACCACACCCGTCATCTACCTGGGCTTCGACCGCCTGGGCCAGCGCTTCGCGGGCAAAGGGAAGAACGCTGTCAGTCTCGATAAGCCGGGTGCGGGGAGCGCCGCGTGAACCTGTCCGAACCGTTCGTCAAGCGCCCCATCGCCACCGTGCTGCTGACCATCGGCATCGCGCTGGCAGGCATCGGCGCCTTCTTCGTGCTGCCCGTCTCGCCGCTGCCGCAGGTCGATTATCCGACCATTTCCGTCAGCGCCAGCCTGCCTGGCGCCAGCCCCGCGACCATGGCCACGTCGGTGGCCACGCCGCTGGAACGGCGCCTGGGCGTGATCTCGGGCGTAAACGAAATGACGTCGTCGTCGGGCACGGGCTCGGCGCGCATCAATTTGCAATTCGACCTGAACCGCAAGATCGATTCGGCCGCGCGCGAAGTGCAGGCGGCGATTGCCGCCGCGCGCGTGGATTTGCCGGCCACCCTGCGCAGCAATCCCACTTACCGCAAGGCCAATCCGTCCGACGCGCCCGTGATCATCCTGGCGCTGACGTCGAAAACGCGCACGCCGGGCCAGATCTACGATGCCGTGTCGAACCTGGTGCAGCAAAAGGTGGCGCAAGTCAAAGGCGTGGGCGACGTGGAACTGGGCGGCGGTTCGCTGCCGGCCGTGCGCGTGGAATTGCTGCCGTACCAGCTCAATCACTACAGCTTGTCGATGGAGGACGTGCGGGCGGCCATCCAGGCCAGTAACGCCAACCGCCCCAAGGGAGCCATTTCCGGCGACGAGCGCAGCCTGCAGATCTATTCGGGCGCGGCGACGGCGTCGGGCGGGCGCTCAGCAAACGACTACCGCAGCCTGGTCGTGGCCTGGCGCGACGGCGCCGCCATCCGCCTCGACGACGTGGCCGACGTGGTCGACGGCGTGGAGAACAACAATACCCTGGGCCTGTTCAATGGCGACCCGGCCGTCATCGTGCTGATCACGCGCCAGCCCGGCGCCAACGTCATCGCCACGGTGGACGGTGTGCGCGCGCTGCTGCCGCAACTGCAGGCGCAGTTGCCGGGCGACATCAAGCTGCAGGTGGCGTCCGACAGCACCAACTCCATCCGCTCGTCGCTGCACGAAATCGAATTCACCCTGATCCTGTCCATCGTGCTCGTCGTGCTGGTGGTCAGCGCTTTCCTGCGCAGCGTGCGCGCCACCATCATCCCGGCCGTGGCCACCATCGTTTCCCTGCTGGGCACCTTCGGCGTGATGTACATGCTGGGCTTTAGCCTGAACAATCTGTCCCTGATGGCGCTCACGGTGGCCACGGGCTTCGTCGTCGATGACGCCATCGTGGTGCTGGAAAACACGCAGCGCCACATCGAGGCGGGCATGGACCGCTTCAAGGCGGCCCTGCTGGGCGCGCGCGAAGTGGGTTTTACGGTGCTGTCGATCAGTCTGTCGCTGGTGGCCGTCTTCATCCCGCTGCTGTTCATGGGCGGGCAGGTGGGGCGCTTGTTCCGCGAATTCGCCGTCACCCTGTCGGCCGCCGTGATGATTTCGCTCGTCATCTCCCTCACGACCACGCCGATGATGTGCGCCTGGCTGCTGAAAAGCGGCCAGCAGCACCAGCCGCCGGGCCGGGTCGCGCGCTGGTTCGAGCGGGGCTTCGAGCGCATGCTGAAAGTCTACGAGCATTGCCTGGACTGGGCGCTGTCGAGCGCCGCGCTGGTGATGACCATCCTCGTCTTCGTCGTCGGCCTGAATGTGTACCTGTTCGCGGCCGCGCCCAAGGGCTTTTTCCCGCAGCAGGATACGGGCCAGATCAATGGCGGCATGCGCGCCGACCAGAGCATCTCGTTCCAGGCCATGCAGAGCAAGTTGCGCCAGCTGGTCAACATCATCAAGGACGACCCGGCCGTCGCCACCGTTGTGGGGTTTACGGGCGGCGGACGGGCAGGGGGCGGCTTCATGTTCATCGACTTGAAGCCGGCCTCGCAGCGCACGGACAAGGGGCAAGCCGTGATCGCGCGCCTGCGTCCGCAACTGGCCAAGGTGACGGGCATTTCGCTGTTCCTCAACCCCGTGCAGGATTTGCGCATGGGCGGGCGCTCGAGCAATTCCACGTACCAGTACACCCTGATCAGCGACAACCAGGCGGACCTGAAGAAGTGGGCGGCGAAGCTGGCCGACCAGATGAAGCTGCAGCCGGCCCTGATCGACGTGGACACGGACCAGGCGGAAAACGGCGTGGAAACCTTTGTTTCCATCGACAAGGACCGCGCCACGCAGCTGGGCGTGCAGGTGAAGGATATCGACAATGCGCTGTACAACAGCTTCGGCCAGCGCCAGGTGGCGACCATCTACGATGAGCTGAACCAGTACCACGTGATCATGGAAGTGGCGCCCCGTTATGCGCAAAGCCCGGAAGCGCTGCGCTCCGTGTATGTGCCGGCGTCGAATGCGGCGGCCGTCGCGGCCACCGGCACGACGGCCGCCAGCGCCGCCGCGTCCAGCACCAGCGTGGCCGCGACGACGTCGAATACGACGGCGGCGCGCGACCCGTCCAGCGGCTCGGCCCTGAGCACCACCCTGGCGAAGATGGTGCCGCTGTCCTCGTTCAGCAGCTTCGCGGAAAGCTCGACGGCCACGTCCATCAACCACCAGGGCGGCGAACTGGCCACCACCGTGTCGTTCAACCTGGCCGACGGCTATCCGCTCAGCGACGGGCAGGCGGCCGTGGCCCAGGCGGAGTCGGAAATCGGCATGCCGGTGAACGTGCGCGGCAGTTTCCAGGGCTCGGCCAAGAGCGCGCAGGACAGCAACAAGGAGCAGCCGCTCTTGATCCTGGCGGCCATCGTGGTCATCTACATCGTGCTGGGCATCCTGTACGAAAGCCTGATCCATCCCGTCACCGTGCTGTCGACCTTGCCGTCGGCGGGGGTGGGCGCCGTGCTGGCCTTGCTGCTGTTCCGCATGGAGTTTTCCATCATCGCCCTGATCGGCGTGTTCCTGTTGATCGGTATCGTCAAGAAAAATGCTATATTGATCATCGACTTCGCGCTGGAGGCCGAGCGTTCGCGCGGCTTGAGTGCAGTGGAGGCGGTGCGCGAGGCATGTTTGCTGCGTTTCCGCCCCATTCTGATGACCACCCTGGCGGCGGCGCTTGGCGCCTTGCCGCTGGCGATCGGTTTCGGCGAGGGGTCGGAGCTACGCCAGCCCTTGGGGGTCGCCATCATCGGCGGCCTGATTGCCAGCCAGTTACTCACATTGCTGACCACCCCGGTGGTCTACATCCTGCTCGACAAGCTGCGCACGCGCAGCGCCGACGAGCAGCAATTGAGCCGCATTCCTGGGCCAGATAACCCGAGCACACAATCATGAAGCAAGTAAAACCTATTTCCTCCGCCGTTCCCGCACGCCGCCTGCTGGCCGTGGCCGCGGCAGTTCTCCTTGCCGGCTGCGCCGTCAGCCCCGCGTATGAAACGCCGACGGCCGCCGCGCCGCAAGCGTTCAAGGAGGCGGCCGGCTGGCAACCGGCCGCGCCGGCCGACACCCTGGAGCGCGGTCCCTGGTGGACCCTGTTCGGCGACGCGCAGCTGAACCAGCTGGCCGAAGGCATCGACATATCGAACCAGAACGTGGCGGCCGCCATCGCTTCCTACGAGCAGGCGCGCGCGCTGGTGCGCGAACAGCGCGCCTCGCTGTTCCCCACCGTGAACCTGACGGGCAGCGGCGCCCGTTCGGGTGGCGGCGGCGAGCAGCAGACGAACAACAACTTCAAGGCCGCCATCGGCGCCTCGTGGGAACCGGACGTGTGGGGCAAGCTGCGCGCCGGCGTGACGGGGGCCGATGCCAGCGCCAGCGCCAGCGCGGCCGACCTGGCCGCCGCGCGCCTGTCGGCGCAGGGCGAGCTGGCCACCAATTACTTTTCGCTGCGCCAGAGCGATGCGCAGATCGCGCTGCTGAACGCCACCATCGATGGCTACAAGCGCGTGCTCGAGATCACCGGCAACCGTTTTAACTCGGGCATCGCCGCCAAGTCCGACCTGCTGCAGGCACAGACGCAGCTGGCCAATGCGCAGATCGATCTGTCGAGCCAGACGCGCGCGCGCGCCCAGCTCGAACACGCGATCGCCATCCTGTTGGGCCGCGCCCCGTCCGACTTCAGCCTGGCCGTGGCGCCGTGGACCCTGACCGTGCCCGAGGTGCCGCTGGGCGTGCCGTCGACCCTGCTGCAGCGCCGTCCCGACATCGCCGCCGCCGAGCGCAGGGTGGCCGTGGCCAATGAGCAGATCGGCATCGCCCGCTCGGCCTACTATCCGAGCCTGAACCTGACGGGTTCCTACGGTTCCGGCGCCAGCAAGGTGGGCGACCTGTTCAACGCTTCAAGCAGCTTGTGGTCGCTGGGTGTGTCGGCCGCGCAAACGCTGTTCAACGCGGGCGCCACCACGGCCAGCGTGGACGCGGCCAAGGCGGGCCATGAGGCGGCCGTGGCGCGCTACCGCCAGACGGTGCTCAGTGCTTTCGGCGCCGTGGAAGACCAGTTGTCGGCCACGCGCGCGCTGGCCGAGCAGCTGGCCTTGCGCCAGCAGGCGTCGTCGGCCGCCGACCAGGTCGAACAGCAGATGCTGAACCGCTACAACGCGGGCCAGGTCGGCTACACGGACGTGGTGACGGCGCAAGTGACGGCCCTGTCGGCGCGCCGTTCGCTGGTGCAGGCCCAGGCGGATCGCCAGACGACGGCCGTGGCCCTGATCCAGTCGCTGGGCGGCGGCTGGCACGTGCCGCAGGCGCAGTAAGGGGACAGGCTGGCGCAGGCGAAAATCCCTGCGCTAAATTCGCGTTTTCCTGCCCATCTTGAGTGCTAGAATGCAAGATTATCAATTCCCAGCCTGACGGTTTGGCCGTGGCTGCTATCTTGCAGACGATGACACGCAGCAAACACAGTAATATGTCCGTTCCCGACGTGGCCACCATCGTTTTCCCCGTGGTGGCCATCGGCGCTTCCGCCGGCGGGCTCGATCCCATCGTCGCTTTTCTGGCGAACGTGCCGCAGGAAAGCGGGATTGCCTATGTGGTGATCCAGCACCTTGATCCCACGCAAAAGGCCATGCTGCCGGAATTGCTGCAGCGCGCCACCAGCATTCCCGTCGCGGAAATCACGCATCAGGCGGAGTTGCGCCCGAACCATATCTATGTGATCCCGTCGAATGCCGACCTGGGCCTGTCCAAGGGCCGTTTCGTGCTCAGCGAGCCGGTGCAGCTGCGCGGCCACCGCCTGCCCATCAATACCTTTTTCGAGAGCCTGGCCAGCGAGCTGGGCGAACTGGCCGTCGGCGTGATCTTTTCCGGCATGGGCAGCGACGGCACGCGCGGCTTGCAGGCCATCAAGCAGGCGGGTGGCCTGACCCTGGCCCAGCATCCCGACACGGCCAAGTTCGACATGATGCCGCAAAGCGCGATTGCCGCCGAAGTGGTGGACCTCGTCGACTTTCCCGACAAGATGCCGGACAAGATCATCACCTACCTGTTCCGCAGCAGTTTCCTCAGCTTGCCGGGGCATGAGCCGAACGGGCGCAATTCCCTGCAGGAAATCGTCGCCTTGCTGTCCGAGCATACGGGCAACAGCTTTACCGATTACAAGATCAATACGGTGCTGCGGCGCATCGAACGGCGCATGAGTTTGTACCAGATGACGTCGATGGAAGAATACGTGCCGTATTTGCGCGCCAATCCCGCCGAAATCGACTTGCTGTTCAAGGAATTGCTGATCGGCGTGACGAGCTTTTTCCGCGACCCGAAAGTGTGGGAATACCTGAAGATGGTGGTCGTGCCGCAAATGCTGGCCGCCCACCCGGACGGACGCGCCTTCAAGGCCTGGGTGCCCGCCTGTTCCACGGGCGAGGAAGCGTATTCGCTGGCCATGGTGTTCCATGAAGTGGTGGCCAGCATCAACCCGCCGTCGAAATACAGCCTGCAGATCTTCGCCACCGATCTGTCGGCCGATGCCATCGACCGCGCGCGCCAGGGGCGCTTTCCGCACAGCATCATCAGCGACGTATCTGCCGAGCGGCTGGAGCGTTTCTTTGTCAATGACAAGCACGGCTACCATGTGAAGAAAGAGATCCGCAACACGATCATCTTCGCCCAGCAAAACATCATTTCGGACCCGCCGTTCACCAAGCTCGACATCCTGTGCTGCCGCAACCTGTTGATCTATCTGAATGCCAAGCTGCAGCAGCGCCTCATTCCCCTGTTTCATTACGCCTTGAACCGCGATGGGATTTTACTGCTGGGCAGCGCCGATACGCCCGGTCATTTTTCCGAGCTGTTTTCGCCGCTGACCACGTCGACCCGGCTGTACCGCCGCCTCGACAATCTGGCGCGCCAGCGCCTGCCCACGTATTTTCCCACCAAGGTATCGTTGGCATCCCCCCCCACACCTAGCGACACGAGAGAAGTCAGCATGACTGGAAAGATTCAAGCCCATGTCGAGCAATTATTGCTCCAGAAATATTCGCCGGCCGCCGCGCTGCTGAACCAGGATGGCGACATTCTTTACATCAACGGCCGCACGGGCGCCTTCCTGGAACCGGCGGCCGGCAAGGCCAACTGGAATATCCATGCCATGGCGCGCGAAGGCTTGCGTTACGAGCTGGCCAGCCTGATCAAGCAGGCGCTGCAAAGCGAAAGCGTGGTACGCCTGAAGGGCCTGGTCGTCAAGGACCACCTGGGGCAATCGCTGGGCGTGGATCTGAGCGCCGAAGCCCTGAGCCAGCCCGAATCCCTGCGCGGCATGGTGTTTGTCACGTTTTCCAGTGCGCCTCTGGTGGCCGAGGCGCGGCGCGGCCGTTCGCCTAACCCCAAGGTGCTGGAGCTGGAACAGCAGCTGGCGCAGGCGCGCAATGAAATCCAGGCCGTGCGCGACGAGATGCAGACCTCGCGCGAGGAATTGAAATCGGCCAACGAAGAATTGCAGTCGACCAATGAAGAGCTGCAGTCGACGAACGAGGAATTGACCACCTCGAAGGAAGAGATGCAGTCGCTCAACGAGGAGTTGTACACGGTCAATGCCGAGCTGCAATCGAAAGTCGATGATTTGTCGCTCGTCAATAGCGACATGAAAAACTTGCTCAACAGCACCGATATCGCCACCATCTTCCTCGACAGCGATTTGCGCATCCGCCGCTTCACGGCGCCGGCCACGCAAATCTACAAATTGATCCAGACGGACTTGCGCCGCCCGCTCAGCGACATCGTCAACGACCTCGATTATCCGGGCCTGGAAGACGATGCGCTCGAAGTGATCCGCAGCCTGGTGTTTTGCGAACGGCAAGTACCGACCAAGAACGGGCGCTGGTACAACGTGCGCATCATGCCGTACCGCACGATCGAAAACGTGATCGATGGCGTGGTCGTGACCTTCATCAACATCACGGAATCGAAGCTGCTGGAAGCCCAGCTGCGCCAGATCCAGTCCGGCGTCGCGGCAGACGGGAAAGCAGGGGAGAGCGCCTCATGAGCGAACCATTCGACGAGGAGAGCGTGCCGGCCCGATTGCGGGAGCAGGCCGAACAACTGGCGGCGCAGCAGCGTCAGCCCGTGCCGCAGTCGAATGAAGAGGTGATACGCCAGCTGCATGAGTTGCAGGTCAGCCAGATCGAGCTGGAAATGCAGAACGCGGCCCTGGCCGAGCTCGAGCAGCTGAAGAATGAATATGAAAGCAGCCGCGACCGTTATGCGCAGCTGTATGAACAGGCGCCCGTCAGCTACTTCTCGCTGGCGCGCGAGGGCGTGATCACGCGTGTCAACGTGGCCGCCTGCGGCTTGCTGCAGCGCGACAAGAACCAGCTGCTGGGGCGGCGCTTCGAGCAATTCGTCGCGCCCCAGGCGCAGGGCGGCTTCCGCCGCTTCCTCGACACCGTCTTTACCTGCGGCGCGCGCCAGGTGCTCGAGGCGCAACTGTTCGAAGGCGAGGCGGGCGGCATGGGCGGCATGGTGCGCATCGAAGCTAATTTCGACGCGGACAGCGCCACGGCGCGCATGCTGGTGACGGACCTGGGCGATGAGCATGCGCGCGAATCGGCCTTGCGGCGCGCCTTCGTCATCCTCGACAGTATCCGCGAAGGCGTGCTGGTGACGGACAGCGCCAACCGCATCATTTCCGTCAACCCCGCCTTCACCACCATCACCGGCTACCAGGCCGAGGAAGCCATCGGACGCGATCCGTCCTTCCTCGGCGGCGGCACGCATTTGCCGCATTTCTATGAAACCATGTGGCGCAGCCTGCACGAGGAAGGCAGCTGGTATGGCGAACTGGTGAACCGGCGCAAGAATGGCGAGCGCTTCGTCGAATCGCTGTCGATCACGCCCATGCGCACGGCCGATGGCGCCATCAGCCATTTTGTCGGCGTGTTTTCCGATATCACCGAACGCAAGCTGGCCGAGGCGGACCTGCGCGAACTGCACCGCGAGCTGGACCAGCGGGTCATCGACCGCACGGCCGAACTGCTGCGGGCCAACCAGCACCTGCAGCTGGAAGTGCACCAGCGCGAGCGGGCGCAGGAAGCCTTGCGCGATGCCGAGCGCTTCTTTCACGCCACCATCGATTCGCTGACGGACCGCGTGCTGGTGCTGGACCAGGCGGGCAGCGTCGTGCATGCGAACCAGGCTTGCCTGGCCTTCGTCGGGCAAAAGCAGCCGCCGCTGCAGTACCTGGAATTTTGCGAGACCGACCCGCGCTGGCAGCGCAGCGCCGGACGCGAGCTGGCCGCCGGCATCCGCTCCGTCATTGCCGGCACTGCCGACACGTTTGCGCTCGAATACGAGTTTGCCACGCGCTCGGGGCCCCGCTGGTCGCAGGCCAGGATCAGCCGTTTCCTCGGCGAAGGGCCGTTGCGCGTGGTGGTGGCGCACACGGACATTACGGAACGCAAGCTGATGGATGGCGCCTTGCGCCAGTCGCACGCGCAGCTGCGCCAGCTTGCCCTGCACCTGGAAACGGCCAAGGAAGACGAGCGCAAGCGCATTTCGCGCGATATCCACGATGAACTGGGGCAAAACCTGCTGGCGCTGCGCATCGATATCTCCATGCTCAGCGCCCGCACCGAGGGTTCCCATCCGCGCTTGCACGGCCGCGTCGGCGCCGTGCTCAGCAACGTCGACACGACCATCAAGAGCGTGCGCGGCATCATCAACGAACTGCGCCCGATGGCGCTGGACCTGGGCTTGCAGGCCGCTATCGAATGGCAGGTGGGCGACTTCCGCAAGCGCAGCGGCGTCGCCTGCCGCCTGCTGATACGCGACGAGGCGCTGTTTGCCGCCATCGGCAGCCAGGCCGAGATCGTGCTGTTCCGCATCGTGCAGGAAGCGCTCAGCAACGTCATGCGCCATGCCCAGGCCAGCCAGGTCGAGATCGAGCTCAGCTCGGATGCCTGCGCCGTGTACGTGGCCATCAGCGACAACGGCATCGGCATCACGCCGCAGCAGCAGCGCAAGAAGCAGTGTTTTGGCCTGATCGGCATTGCCGAGCGGGTGACGGCGCTGGGCGGGCACTTCGAGGTGGGCTTGCCGGCGTCGGGCGCCGGCTGCCGCCTGGCCCTGCAGATTCCCCTGCAGGGAGTGAGGCAGCCTGCCGCCTGATACAGAAATTGCAATGGGTTAATTTTTGCCGACTCAGGTCCCTTGGACAGGCTATACTTTCGCCTGCTATTTACGGAGGGGCATATCTTGTTCAAAACAATCGTTTTACCAGTCGCCTTGTTGGGCGCGTTCGCCGGCGCACACGCCGACGAAGGGCAGTGGCAACCACACCAGCTGCCACAGCTGAAAGCCGAGCTCAAACGGGTCGGCATCGACATTCCTGCAGAAAAACTCGCCGACCTGAGCAAGCACCCGATGAGCGCCATCGTGTCGCTGGGCGGCTGCTCGGCCGCTTTCGTCTCCGACGCGGGCCTGGTGGTGACGAACCACCATTGCGCCTACGGCGCCGTGCAGCGCAATTCCACGCCGGAACACAATTACATCACCGACGGCTTCCTGGCCAAGACGCGCGCCAGCGAGCTGCCGGGCGGTCCGAACAGCCTCGTGTATGTAACGGACAAGGTGGAAAACGTCAGCGAGCGCGTGCTGAAAGGCTTGACGGCCAACATGAGCGGCCGCGCGCGCCACGAAGCCGTGGAAAAGCGCATCAAGGACCTGATCGCCGAATGCGAGACGGACAAGATGTACCGCTGCTCCGTGCCCGCCTTCCACCGCGGGCTCGAGTACTACCGCATCCGCCAGATGATGATACGCGACGTGCGCCTCGTGTATGCGCCATCGGACAAGATCGGCAACTTCGGCGGCGACACCGACAACTACGAATGGCCGCGCCACACGGGCGATTACTCGTTCCTGCGCGCCTACGTGGGCAAGGATGGCCGTCCGGCCGACCCGTCGCCCGACAACGTTCCCTACAAGTCGAAGGACTTCCTGGTGGTCTCGGCCGAAGGCTTGAAGGCCGGCGACGGCATCTTGCTGGCGGGCTACCCCGGCCGCACCAGCCGCTACAAGCTGCCGGCGGAAATCCGCTTCGCGCGCGATACGGCCTTCCCCTTGAAAGTATCCGAACTGCAAGCCGACCTGGCCGTGATGGCCGCCGCCACGCAGGGCGATGCGGCGGCCGCCGTCCGCTATGCGAGCGTGGTGAAAAGCATCAACAACGTGCTGAAGAAAACCCAGGGCTTGCTCGATGGTTTCGCCCGCAAGGACATCGCCGCCATCAAGGATGGGCAGGATGCCGAGTTCCGCGCCTGGTACGCGAAACAGCCGAACGTGTCGGCCACCCTGCTGGCCGAACTGGACGCGGCGATCGCCAGCGACATGGCCTTGAGCGAAGAGGAGTTCGCCTGGACGGTGGCCACCAACAGCGACCTGCTGAAAAGCGCGCGCACCGTCTACCGTCTGTCGCAAGAGCGCCAGAAGCCGGACGCCGAGCGCGAATCGGGCTTCCAGCAGCGCGACCTGGCCTTCATCAAGGCCCGTCTGGCCCGTTTGGAACAGTCGTACGTCAACAAGGTCGACCAGGCGCGCTTTGAAGCGGGCCTGAATCGTTACGCGCAGCTGGCGGCGAAGAGCCATCCGCAAGGCCTGGACGCGCTGCTGCCGGCACCAGGCGCCGTGGCCGCCCTGTACCAGCAGACGCAACTGGCTGACACGGCCAAGCGCCTGGCCTGGCTGGACAAGGACCAGGCTGCCGTTGCCCAGTCCGACGATGCTTTCATGCAGCTGGCCGTCAAGCTGTATCCGGTGGAACTGGCGCTGGAAGAGCGCCGCAAGGAAATCGACGGCAACCTGGAGCGCGTGATTCCGCAATACATGCAAGCCGTGATTGCGTGGAAGAAATCGCAAGGCAAGCCGGTCTATCCTGACGCCAACTCGACCCTGCGCGTGACCTACGGCACGGTCTCGCCGTACTCGCCGCGCGACGGCATCACCAAGGGGCCGTTCACGACCGTGGAAGGCATCGTCGAGAAAGTCACGGGCAAGGCCCCGTTCGAAGCGCCGCAAGGCTTGATCGACGCCGTCAAGCAAAAACGCTACGGCCAGTTCCGCGACCCGGTGCTGGGTACCGTGCCGGTCAACTTCCTCACCAGCGCGGACACCACGGGCGGCAATTCCGGCTCGGCCGTGATGAACAAGCGCGGCGAACTGATCGGCCTGAACTTCGATTCGACGTATGAATCGATCACCAAGGACTGGTACTTCGACACGGCCATCACGCGCGCCATCCACCTCGACATCCGCTACATGCTGTGGGTGATGAAGGAAGTGGACCACGCGGATAACTTGCTGCAGGAAATGACCATCAAGTATCCGAAAGCTGCCAAAGCCGCGAAGTAATCAGTTTTAGCAAGCGCTGGAACAAAGCCGCATCCGCCCCAGGGCCGATGCGGCTTTTTTGCGTATGGGCAACTGGTTTGAGTTCCATCAATATGCCAGCGTCCACCATGGTTAGCATGGACCAGGGAAACTATGGGATGGAGGCAACATGGATGATGGCGAGCTGGCAGCCGATCTGGCGCGGCTTTTCGGGGCGGACAGGCGAGTCCAGGACAGCCGCTTGCTGCGCATGGATTTTCCGCGCGAGGACGGTCCGCCCGATACCGCGCTGCTGGTCAACAGCTTGCGGGCACACGAGGAAATGTCGCGCGACTTCCGCTTCGACGTCGAACTGCTGTCCGATAATCTCCACGTCCCCCTGACGGCGATGATGGGACGCATGGTCACGATTTCGCTGGTGCGCGATGATGGCAGCTTGCGCTATTTTAATGGTTATGTCGGCGAATTTCGCCTGTTGCGCAGCGATGGCGGTTTCGCGTTCTACCAGATGGTGCTGCAACCCTGGCTGGCGTTGTCCAGGCTGCGCATGGACAACGTCTCGTTCCACGAACGCACGGTCATCGACATCAGCGAAACGACCTTCGATCATTATGTGCAGCGCGACTGGCAAAACCGGCTGCATGAGGAAAAAGCAATTTTAAGCTGCGCCAACCAGCATAATGAAACCGATTACAACCATCTGCACCGGCGCTGGGAAGACCAGGGTATCCATTACTGGTATGAACATCGCGCCGACGGTCATACGCTGTGTCTGGGCGACAATACCTGGCTGAGCGACAGCATCGATCCTGGCGACGGCCATGCCAGCGAAGCCGACGAGATGGTGTATCGCAGCGGCGCGGGCTCGCTGGAGCGCGACGGCATACGCGATTGGCAGGCAATACGCAAGATCGCTTCAGGCTCGCTCACGCTGGCCAGCTTCAACTACAAGCATCCGTATGCCAGCCGCGCCAGCGGCTATGCGCTGCACCAGCAGGGCGACGTGTTTGCCCATGAACTGTATCAAAACACCGGCTATGGCTATGCCGGCATGGGCGACGGCGAAGCGCTGGCGCAACGCCGCCTGGAGGAACAGAACTGCCAGGCGCAATACTTCGAAGCTGGCGGCAATCACCGCTGCGCCCAGGCCGGGCGCAGTTTCACGCTGGGCGGACACTTCAGCGCCCAGCAAGCCATGCCGGCCAGAGGTGAGGCGGCGCGCCCGGACATCGGCGCGCGCGAATACCTGATCCTGTCGGTCGATCATATCGCCAGCAACAATTACCAGGCAGGCACGGGCGCGAAGTCGCATTATGAAAACCGGTTTAACTGCATCCGCAAGAGCATCCGCTGGTATCCGGGGCGGCACTTCAACAGCACGCCTTGCGCGTTGCCCGGGGTGCAGACGGCGATCGTCACCGGGCCGGCAGGCGAAACCATCCATACCGACGGGCTGGGCCGGGTGAAGGTGCAATTCCACTGGGACCGGCTGAGCAAGTTCGACGCGGGCAGTTCGCCATGGATCCGGGTCATGACGCCATGGGCGGGCCAGGCGTTCGGCCAGATCGCGCTGCCGCGCATCGGCCAGGAAGTGCTGATCCAATTTCTCGACGGCAATATCGATCGTCCCATCATCGTCGGCGCAGTGTACAACGGCAACCATGCGCCGCCGTGGAATTTGCCGGGGCAACGCATGCTGGGCGGCTGGCGCAGCGCCGAGCTGATGCCTGGCGGCGGCTGCGGCGTGCGCGGTAATCAGTTGGTGCTCGACGACACGCACCAGCGCATCCAGGCGCAACTGAAAAGCGATCATCAGCACAGCCAATTGTCGCTCGGCTGCATCAGCCGCATCGAAGACGCCAGCGGGCGCAAGGATGCGCGTGGCGAGGGCTGGGAACTGGCGTCAGACGCCTGGGGCGTGGCGCGGGCCGGCCGCGGCATGTTGCTGACCACCGAAGCGCGCCCTGGCTCCGCCTCGCATATCAAGAGCATGGATGAAACCTTGCGCCGGCTGGCCGAGGCTGCTGAACGGCACAAGGCGCTTGCCGCCCTGGCGCAGCATTACGGCGCGCAAGAAAGCGCCGCCCAGCAGGGCGCCGCCGCCGATGTGCTCAACGACCAGCATGCCGGGATCAAGGGCGGTGCCGGCAGTGGCGATAGCGCATTTCCCGAACTATCCAAGCCGCATCTGGTGCTGGCCAGTCCGGCCGGTATAGAAACGACGAGCGCGCAATCGACGCACATCGCCAGTGCCGAGCACACGGCGCTGACGACCGGGCGCGATCTGTCGCTGGCGGCCGGCGGCGGCCTGTTCGCCAGCATCGGCGCGGCGTTCCGCCTGTTCGTCCACAAGGCTGGCATGAAACTGATCGCCGCAGCCGGCCCGGTGCAGATCGCGGCGCAAACCGATGCGGTCGATATCGTTGCTCACAAGGTGCTGGAATTGATCAGTCAGACCGACTGGGTGCATATTCGCGGCCGCAAAGGCGTGCGTCTGCATGGCGCCAATTGCATGCTTGAAATTAGCGACAAGGTACAGTTTTTTACCGCGTCGCCGACGCTGTTCCATGGAAACCTGGAAACCTTGGCGCCAAAGAACCGGCCGCAGCCGGAGCTGGAACCGCCCGTCGCGCCGGTAGCGGGGCAATTGCAGCATACGATACAGGCCCATGCGGATGGCGGCCAGTACGCCAATGTGCCGTACACGCTGTACAACGGGGAAGCCGAAGTCGAACGCGGCTTGACCGACGAATTCGGCCGCATCCTGATCGCGCATCAGGACGGCACGCCCCGGTACCGTGTCGTCCTTGGCAATGGCGAAGAGTTTTCATTGCAGGCGAGCACACGCTTCGACCCGGACGCGGCGCCGGGCGGCGAACACACGCTGTCGAACCGCGGCTTGCGCGCGTTCGACGACACCAGCGACAGCCGCTGGGTTCAATGATTCACGACACTGACTGGAGAGCGCCATGCCGGAATCGAGCGGCCGCATCGAAACCACCCATATCGACGAAGTCGGACGGACTGCGACCAGTTCGCTCCAGTGGCTGCTGGAAAACCGCAACCTGAAGGGCAAGGCCACTCATCCGATTACGCACAACAACAAGCTGACACTGTTCATTTGCGGACAGGAAGGGTTCGCCGACATCGCCGGCGAGATCGCCAAAGCTAAACATTCCATCGACCTGTGCTGCTGGGGTTTCGACCCGGGCATGGAACTGGTGCGCGGCAACAGCGCCACCTGGCCGCGTGGTGAAACGTTTGGCGATTTGCTGATCGCCGCCGCACGGCGTCAGGTCAGGGTGCGCCTGCTGATCTGGTATGACCGTATCGGTTCGCCGATGGTGCGCAATATGCCGGGCTATTCGCATGACGCCTCATCATGGAAAACCGATGCACAACGCTTTGATGACGTCAGCGCAAAAGCCAGCCTGGCGATGTTGCACGATGCTGTGAAAAAAAAGAAACATATTTTAGGCAACGGTTATTGGGGCGAATACCTCCGGCCTGAGTCTATTCCGATGATGGCGCGTCAAGAATATTGTTACAGCTGGTATGCGGCCGCGTTCAAGGGCCTGTTTGGCGGCCTGGAGATCCGCTTGCGGCACGGCGACAGCACCGCGATCAGCAAGAATATCGCGACCGAAATAGACCAGCCGCACGGCTTGACGATGGGGGAAATCGAGAAGCCCGGCATGCAATACCTGGGTACGCATCACCAGAAACCGGTCTTGATCGATTTCGACCACGAAGAAGGGGCCAAGGCCGTCGGTTATGTGATGGGCCTGAACTCGGTGACCGATTATTGGGACACGACGGCCCATCTGCTCGACGATACGCGCCGCGAACAGGGCGGCGTCAACGAGCGGCGCGAGTGTGTGCAGGGAGTGGCCGAGGACGGCGGGTTCGCCACCTTGAAGCCCTATCAGGATTACGCCTGCCGCATCGACGGCGGCAAGGCGCTGATCGCGCTGTACAACAATTTCGTGAAGGCATGGGACCGCGCGATCGACGACCGCACGCGTTCGGCTTCCACCGCCTGTGTTAGCCGGGAGTTGCCATGTGGCAGCCCACCGGCGCGGCTATTGGATAAGGCCGAACCAAGCGACGCCACCGTGCAGATCGTCCTGACGCAGCCCGAGGAGCAGGACAAGACGATCAAGGAAACCTACTTTCGCGCCGTGACCCAGGCCAGCCTTGCGGCCGGTTACCTGTACGTGGAAAACCAGTATTTCCAGTACGAAGAATGGGCCCGGCACTTGCTGGCCGAGCGCAAGAAGGTGGTCGCCGCCTGGAAGGCCGGGAGCCTGAAAGCTGGCAAGACCATGCGTGATTTGCCGGTCATGCACGTATTCATCGTCATTCCCGTGCCGGAGCGCGCGCAGATGGTGCCGCGCACCCACGACACGCTGGCGACACTGGGGCAGCACGCTGGCATGACGGGGCAAAACACCATGATCGACGACTATAACAAGCGACCGAAAACCCGGTCTGTCAAGCCAGGATTCGGCATTTCCACCGAGGTGGAAGTCAAGTTGCCCGACGTGGTGCAGCATGCCAACGGCATCAACAAACCCGGCGTGATGACACTCGAAAGCGAATTCGGGCTGAAGGTGTCGGTGGCCATGCTCAATGTCAGCGCGTTTGACAAGGACCGCTGGCGCTACCGTGAAATCTACATCCATTCCAAATTGATGCTGGTCGACGACGTGTTCATGACGCTGGGCAGCGCCAACCTGAACCAGCGCAGCATGGCCGTCGACAGCGAAATCAATATCGCCACCGACGACCACCGGGTGGCCCGCGATTTGCGCAAGCGGGTGTGGCGCATGCATAGCGGCGGATTGGTCGATGGAGGGGGCGGGACGAAGGCGGAGATTGTGTCGGCGTTTGGGAAATGGGTTGAATTGATGGGAGAAAATCGCGGCAGGAAAAAATCTGATTCTGCAAGTGCGGACCACAAGAAAATGACCGGTTTTTTGCTTCCCTTGGAAGATAACCGTAGTTCAACGTTACGTTTGGGTTGAGCATGAAAAAGTATAAAAATTTTCCCCTTCCCCTGTCATTTTTTATTACGGTAGTTATCCTGAGTTTCTCTTTAGGCGCCTGCAAAATGTCGAACGACACGAAAGAAGTCTTGCCACGCAACCAAAGCCTGCCGCTTTTCAATCCCCATGTAGTGGATTTTATCTGTGAAACCGAGGCGAGCAAGGTGCCGCCCATCGATGCGCAAGCCGAGGACTGGTTTCTCGAAGCACGCGCTTTGGAAGATCCTGAAATTTTCGTGGAAGACCGCGATTACAAAAAAATCGTTGATCTGACGCGTCAGGCGGCAGAGCGATTGCATTGGAAGGCGATGCTCAATCTGGCCAGCCTGTATCTGGAAGGGCGCGATCCCTTGCATGGAGAGGAAGAAGCGGTGCAACTGGTGGAAAAGGCGATGCGACTCGGGATTCCGGCGGCATATGACCGGATGGGGACGTATTACGCGAATGGCACGGGTGTCAACGGCGACATCACACGTGCCTATGCCTTCTGGCAAAAGGCTGCCGTCATGGGTAATCCTCAAGCGATGGATTTTTTGTCAGATAAACTAAATGTGGGTCCTGCAAATGAAGGGGCAGGGTATTGGGCTAATATTCCTGTTGCAATAAAAATGATGGAATGTGCATTTTCCCAGGGGTACGGACCAGTTGCATATAATCTATCTTACATGTATGCCTCCCCGAGAATGGCCACAGGGAGAGTTAGCGGGCCGCGTACGCCAGAAACTAAAGCACTTGCTCTTAAAGTTCTACATGAGGGCGTAGCATTCGGCTGCGAGAAATGCGCAAACAAACTCACGATTGAATTCGGCGATCCGTTTGATCTTGCAAATATGCTGGTTCCGTACATTGATAAAGCGCGAGCGGAACGTTACGGCGTACTTAGCCGTGAACTTGGATTCAATCCCAATGCGCGTTTTCCTAATCTGGACAAGGTCTTGCCGCTCCCGCCCGCCGATCTGCCGCCCTGGAATGGCGACAGGGATACCTTGCTGCATGCTGCCAAGGGCATCCGTCCGCCGCCAGCCACCCCGCAGCCAAGCGCCGCCGCGCTATTACAAAAACCGTACTTCTTGGCCGCCGATTATGCGCTGCGCCCCACCGGCTTGCACAGCGACGCGCCGATTGCGCCGTTTTCCGCATACTGGCAACCCGCCAAAGGGCAAGGAGTGACGGAGCCGGCCCGGCTGTTCAGTGAAGGCGAAGCGTTCCGCCATTTCAGCGTGCTCGATGCTGACGGAAACAGCCGTTATGGCCCCGTGACGTGGGAGCAGTGCCTGACGATACGGCACAACCATGGCGCCGTGGAACCGCGCGCGGTGCAGGGTTTGCTGCGCGAGGTGGCGCGGCCCGAGCCTTTGTTGAGCTGCGCTTACGACCAGGTCTGTCCGGTCAGCGGCGTCTGGCAACCGTGGGTGGCGGCCGACCATCCGCTGCAGGCCATCGTCAACCAGTACTGGCGCCAGGCGTGGCTGAACCAAGGCGCGCCGTTCCCGCGACCGCGCCGCGACTGGCTGCTGGACTTGCCAGATGGCGACGTGAGGTGGCATTTGATGGATGCGTCCCTTCCTGATCTTGGATAAGGCAATGGATAGCAATCAATCCAGCATGGCTGCCACAAGAGGACGCTTTGCGTCGCTTATTGTCTCGTGCTGCCTGCTTGCCTGCAAAATGCCAGACGACAAAGTTTCGCCGCGCAACCAGAGCCTGCCCCTCTTCAATCCCCATGTCGCGGATTTTATCTGTGAAACCGAGGCGAATAAGGTGCCGCCCATCGATGCGCAAGCCGAGGACTGGTTCCTCGAAGCGCGCGCCTTGGAAGATCCTGAAATTTTCGTGGAAGACCGCGATTACAAAAAAATCGTCGATTTGACGCGTCAAGCGGCAGAGCGATTGCACTGGAAGGCGATGCTCAATCTGGCCAGCCTGTATGTGGAAGGGCGTGATCCTGTATATGGTGAGGAAGAAGCGGTGCAACTGGTGGAAAAGGCGATGCGCCTGGGCATACCTGCCGCCTATGACCGGATGGGGACGTATTACGCGAATGGCACGGGCGTTAACGGCGACATCACGCGTGCCTATGCCTTTTGGCAAAAGGCGGCGCAGATGGGTAACCCCCAAGCGCTGGGTTTTTTAGGAGAAAAACTCACTGCGGGGAAGGATTATCCGGGTGCTGAAATGTGGGGGAATATTCCTGTGGCAATCAAGATGATGGAGTGTGCACTGGGGCAGGGATATGGCCCATCCGCATATGATTTATCTTATTTATATGTTGTATTAAGAACGCCTGACGGCACGTCTGATGGGGAAAGAACAACTGAAACCAAAGAGCGTGCGTTGCAAGTATTACATACCGGAGTAAGGCTGGGCTGCGAGAAATGCGCAAACAAACTCACGATTGAATTCGGCGATCCGTTTGATCTTGCAAATATGCTGGTCCCGTATATTGATAAGGCGCGAGCGGAACGTTACGGCGTACTTAGTCGTGCCCTCGGCTTCAACCCCAATCGCCGCTTTCCCAACCTCGATAAAATCCTGCCATTGCCACCGGCCGATCTGCCGCCGTGGGATGGACAACGAAAGAGCCTGCTCGACGCCGCCATGGGCGTCCGTCCACTGCCAGCCACCCCGCAGCCAGGCGCCGCCTCGCTTTCAAAAGAGCCATATTTCCTGGCCGCCGGCTAGGCGCAGCGTCCCGCCGGTTTGCCGTCCCTGCATCGCCCGCACTGTTCACGCGCCACGGCCTGCCGCATGGGCTGTGCCACGTATAATTCCTCCACTATCCACCGCTATTCTTTTTCGACAGGTTCCCATGCCCCAGACTCCCGATTTGCCGCCGGATTGGCACGCGTTTGAAACAGCCTATGACGTTGAAGCAACCTGGTTCAGGCTGGCCAATGCCTCGCTGGCGCTGCTGGGCGCGTCCGCTTTCAAGGATCAGGCATTTTCAGCCTTTGCCTTTAATGCCGTATCGTTCCCGTCCATTTCGCTGAGCTTTGACACCGATCCCGGTAACAGGGCGCGCGATTACTATCCTCCGGACTGGTCGAACGAGTGCATGGAAGCCGACGTGCCGGAAATCGGGCAATTGTGGGAGGAGGGCTACGCAAGGATCGAAGATGCTTTAAGCGAGCTGATCGACGCTGCCGATGACGAGCTGCTCTGCGCCATCGAGGAAGGCTATCTGCACAGCCTCAGGAAAACCATGGTGCGGCTGGAAACGTGCCATGCTTTCGAGCAGATCAAGACGTGCGCGCCGTTCTGGACCGTGGTCACGCAAGTCGATGCCGATACGGATGAAGAGGAGCGCCTGCTCGAACAGGTGCGCCAAGACTTTCTGGCGTGAGCGCTATATCAGGGCTTGCCAGGCTTTCACTTCCTCGTCCGTGAGCGCCGGTCCCCAGCCGCCGCGCAGCGCCGCATCCGGCTGCGCATAGCGCCCAAGCTGCGGCACGGCGACGTCATGCCTGGCACAGATATCAAAGACGGCTTCCAGCTGGCGCCGGCTTGCCGCAAGGTCATCACCATGCCAGGTACAGGCGCTCGTTTCCAGCACATGCTGCACCAGCGCTTCCAGCGTGCCCAGCAGGTGCCCGGGCAGTGGCGCACGCACGTCTTCCGGCCAGGGATCGCCCATGCCCGTCACAGCCAGGGAAGCGAAGCCCCGTTCCCAGGCGGCAAAATCCTCTGGCCCGACCTGCGCCACTTTCCACACGTGAGCGGCGAACGCGGACAGGGCAGGATGATCCACATCAAAGTGCCGGCAAAAGCGTTGCAGGCACGTGACGGCAAGGCATTGCCTGGCGATTACGGAGAGCGTGTCTATCGAGATGTTGTGCATGAGTCAAAAGCTCCTGACGGCGGCGCCTGCCGCAGCGCCTCCACCGGCAATTGAAAAAAGCGCGGCACCATGGCCGGCGACAGCGCGTCGCCGCCGTCCGCCATGGCCAGGCGGCCACTGAGCAGCAGCATCACGTAGCCATGGCCCAAGGACCAGCCGGCGCTGGCGGCGGCCTTGTCCCAGCGCGGGTCGAGGCCCGCTTCGCGCACGGCGGCGCCCGCCGTCTGCAGCACGTACTGGAAGCACGCCTGCGCCGCTTCCTGCAGGGCGGGGAACTGGCGCACGTCCTGGTGCTCGAACATCAGCCGGTAGTGGGCCGGCGCGGCCAGGGCGAATTCGATGTATTGCTGGCCCAGCAATTGAAAGCGCTGTTCGGCCGGCAAGCTGCCCGGCGGCGGCAGCTGCGTTTCCCATTTCTGTATCAGGCTGGCGAAACCGGCCGCCGCCACCTCGGCCAGCAGGGCTTCCTTGCTGGGAAAGTGGCGGTACACGGCGGCGACCGAGACGCCCACCGTGCGCGCCAGTTCGCGCAGCGACAGGGCGGCGTCTTGCTGCTGCGCCAGTTGCGCGATGACGGTGGCGACCAGGGTGTCGCGCAAGTTGCCGTGATGATAGGTGCTCGTTGTTGTCATTCGATGTTATCGCTGTTCACATTGTCGTGTATGATGGGCATGTTATCACTGAAAACATGGAGAGCACATGCATGAGATGAACATTGCCGTCCGCACCGTGGACTTGCCGCCAGGCGCCAGCATCGCCCCGCTGTATCCCGGCAGCAACCTGGCCGACGCCTACGCCGTCGATTTGCCCACCGCGCAGGCGCGCCAGATGGACATGCAGAGCCTGGCGCGCCAGCTGCTGGGCAAGCAGCCGGGCTGGGCGCGCAAGCTGATGGTGCTGCGCGATGCCATCGTGGCGCGTTTCGGCATCCGGACGGCAAAACAGATGGAAGCGCGGCCCGGCAAGCGCATCGGCATCTTCCGCATCTATGCCGTCAGCGACGACGAGATCATCCTGGGCGAGGATGACAGCCACCTCGATTTCCGCCTGTCGGTGCTGCGCAACCGCGACGCGGGCCGCCATGGCAACGTGACCGTCTCCAGCGTCGTGCATTGCCATAACCGGGTGGGGCGTGCCTATATCCTGCTGATCCGGCCGTTTCACAAGCTGATCGTGCGGCATTCGCTGGCGCGCGCCGCCAGGGCAGGCTTCGCCTGAGGCGGGGAGGGGCGGACGGCAAGGGCAATCTTGCTTATTCATGGCCGGTATTGCATACTGCACCACCAGCCTCATCACGATTCCCATGAACGATACGCTTCTCCTGCTGGGTTTTGCCACCACGCCGCTTGAACTGATTTCCTTTGTCCTGGCACTGACAACCGTTGCGCTGAACATCCGCCAGAATCACTGGGCGTGGCTGTTCGCCATCATTTCCTCGGCCGCCTACGGTTTCGTGTTTTTCGAATCGCGCCTGTATGGCGACATGGCCTTGCAACTGCTGTTCATCAGCGTCTCGTTCTGGGGCTGGTACCAGTGGCTGCATCCGGCCAGCGGCGGCAAGACCCTGCCCGTCACGCGGCTGGGCATGCGCGGCTGGCTGGGCAGCGCCCTGGCGTGGCTGGCGGGCTTTGTGCTGCTGGCCTGGCTGCTGACCTCGACCGACACGGACGTGCCTCACGCGGACGGTTTCCTCACGGCAGGCAGCCTGGTGGGACAATTCCTGCTGTCGCGCAAGAAGCTGGAAAACTGGATCGTCTGGATCGTCGTCGACGTGCTGTACGTGTGGCTGTACCTGCACAAGGACCTGACCCTGACGGCTATCCTGTATGCCGTGTTTGTTGTCATGGCCACGATCGGCTTGCTGGCGTGGAAAAAAGCGGCGCCGGCCGCGCCCGATGCAATGGTCCTCAAGTGATGGACCGCTGCGTGCGCGTGGCCATCCTGGGCGCGGAATCGTCGGGCAAGTCGACCCTGGCGGCCGCGCTGGCCGAGCGCTACGGCACCGTCTGGGTGCCTGAGTATTTACGTGAATTCGTCGCCACGCAGGGCAGGGTGCCTGTGGCGGAAGACCAATATGGGATTGCGCGTACGCAAGTTGAACGCGAAGACGCGGCCGCTGCGCAAGCCCGTCACTTCCTGTTCTGCGACACGACGCCCTTGATGACGGCGGTCTACAGCCGCCATTATTTCAATGGCGCCGATGCGCAACTGGCGGCGCTGGCCGATGCCGCGCACTACGATGTGACCTTGGTGACGGCGCCAGACAGCCCGTGGGTGGCCGACGGCTTACAGCGCGAGTCCGAAGCAGTGCGCCAGCTGATCTACCGCTACCTGCTCGACGAGCTCGACGCGCGCGGCATCGCCTATCAGGTGCTGCGCGACAGCCTGGAGGCGCGCCTGGAACAGGCGGCGCCCTTGCTGCAGCAGGCGCTCGCTGCAGCGCCTGCCATTTCCCTCAATTAAAAATCGAACTGCGCCGACACCTTGAAGGTGCGGCTGGCGCCCGGATACAGATAGCCGTCCGATTCCGGCGTCACGTCGCGCCAGTAGAACTTGTCGGCCACGTTGTTGACGGCGGCGCGCAGCACGGCGCGCGTGCCGGCGATGCGCGTGGCGTAAGCGGCGCCCAGGTTGAACACGTGGTACGACGGCACGAAGGTCGTGTTGTTGTACTCAAACGCTTTCTTGCCCGCATATTCCCAGCTGCCATTCACGCTCAGGCCCGCCACCTGTTGTACGGCGTAGTCCGCATGCACGGCCGCCTTGAAGGCGGGCACGTTGGGTACGCGCTTGCCGTCGAGGTCCGCATTGCCCGTGCCCGACTGCTGGCTGTTCAGGGCCGTCACGGAAGCGCCCAGGCTCAGGTTGGCGCTTGCCTTGCCCTGCGCCGACAATTCCAGGCCGCGGTGCTGGGCCTGGCCTTCGCGCACGAAGTAGCCGGCCGTGTTCTGGAATTCCAGGCCCTTGCGGATCTGGAACAGGCTGGCCGCCAGCATGAAGTCCGGCGTTACATCCATCTTGGCGCCGAGTTCGATCTGCTTCGAGCGGCTCGGCGACAGTTCTTCATTGGCATTCATCGCCTTGCGGTCGGCCGTGCCGCCATGTTCCATGCCCTGCGAATAGGCCGCATACACGGACACATTGTCGAGCGGGGTATAGACGAGCGATACATTCGGCAGCAGGAAATCGTGCTTGGCGCGGATTTCCGTGTCGGCCTTCAGCACGTACTGGTAGCCATCGACATTGATATGGCGCAAGCCGCCATGCAGTTTCCAGTTCGGCGCCAGGCTGACGATATCCTGCACGAAGACGGCGTTTTCCGTATCCTTGCGCACCAGGCGCACGGGACCCGTGACGCCTGGCGACGTGCCGACGATCTGCGGCTGGTAGATGTTGCTCACGCCGACCCAGTCGTACACGTACAGGCCGGCGCGGTCCTTGCGGCGGAAGGTCGAGACGCCGGCCGTGAAGTCGTGGCGCAGCGAGCCGGTGGCGAACTTGCCCTGGATCATGGCTTGCGCGCTCAGCGGCTTTTTCGTCTCGCCCAGGCTGCGGTAGTCGTACACGTCGTAATCGCCATTGCCGCAGAAGCCGGGGTACAGTTCCTGTCCGCTGCAGCCATACGGGAAGGCTGTGTAGTCGTCGCGCTTGAACGAGTGCTGGTTGGCCGACACGGTGGCGTGCCAGTCGTCATTGAAGGCGTACTGGAAGCGCAGGCCGATATTGCTGGTGACGGTTTCCACGGGGCGCGTCCACGGCTGCAGGTTGAGCATGGCGTCGGCGCTGATACCGGTCGGCAAGGTTTTATTGTTCAGCAGCTGGAAGCCGGGCGCCGTGACCTGCGCCTTGTCCTGGTAGTCGGCATCGAGCTGCAGCAGCGCTTGCGGCGAAATCTGCCAGTCGAAGGCGCTGGAAATGAATTTGCGGTTGCCGTCCGCACCCTTGATGTAGGAGCGCAGGCGCTCGGCCGCCACGTTGACGCGGTAGCCGAAGCGCGTGTCTTCCAGGCGTCCGCCCAGGTCGACGGCGCCGTACAGGGTGCCTCGTTCGCGCGTTTCCACGGTGACCGTGCGCAGCGGCGCGGCGGTGGGGCGCTTGACGATGAAGTCGATCACGCCGCCCGGCGCGGCCACGCCTGCCTGCAAGCCGGCCAGGCCTTTCAGTACTTCGATGCGTTCCTTGTTTTCCAGCGGAATTTGCGTGTCGCCAGGAATGGCCACGCCATCCTTGCGGTAGCTGGAATTGTTGTCGAGCTTGAAGCCGCGGATCGTAAACTGTTCCGCATAGCCGACGGCGTTGTAGGCATCGTTGATGCTGGCGTCGAGCTTGACGGCATCGCTGAGATTGCGAATTTGCAAGTCCTGCATGTCTTTCTGCGAAATGACGGTGACGGACGCGGGCGTCTGCAGCAGCGGCGCATCGCTGAAACCACCCACGGAGGCGCGCTTGGCGACCGGCGCCTTGCTGGCCGTGACGACGACTTCGGCCATGCTTTGCGCTTGCGGCTCGGCCGCTTCGGTGCTGTCATTTGCGGCAAAGGCAGGCGCGGCAAACGCGTGCAGGATGGCCAGGGTCAATACAGAAACGGATAAATTCGGTGTGGACATAGAGTGCTCGTGGTTCAAGCCGTCTCGGGAAAGAGCACGGCAGGCTGCTTGTTCGGCTGGCGCCAACGCAGGAGCTATCAAAGGAGGGAGGTACTTTGCGCTTTCCTTCGCTGGCATTATCCAGATCAGGTACGAAGGGTATCTCTCACCCGGATGACTGCTCCAGGACCCCTAGCGAAATGACAGCTTAGCATGAAGCACGGCCCGCTGTCCCACCCGGCTGACCGTTTTACAACACTGTGACGCGAATCTACAAACTGAGTTCGAGCACCTTGCGGCTGACGGTGGGCGTCACTTCGCGCTGTTCGCCCAGCGTCGTCATGCCGTGCGCTTCCAGGGCGGACACGACGGCGTCCACGCTCGCGTGGTTCAGACCGTAGTCGGCCAGGCGCGTCTTGACGCCCATGTGGCGGAAGAAGAATTCCGTGCGCGCGATGGCCGCCTCGATGCGGCCCTCTTCGTCGCCGCCATCGAGGCCCCACACGCGGGCCGCATATTGCAGCAGCTTGGCGCGCTTGGCCTGTTTGCGCACGCGCAACATGCTGGGCAGGATGATGGCGAGGGTCTGCGCATGGTCGAGCTCGTACAGGGCCGTCAATTCGTGGCCGATGGCGTGCGTGGACCAGTCCTGCGGCACGCCCACGCCGATCAGGCCGTTCAAGGCCAGGGTGGCGCTCCACATCACGTTGGCGCGCACGTCGTAGTCGTCCGGGTGCGACAGGGCTTTCGGGCCTTCCTCGATCAGCGTCAATAAAATGCCTTCGGCGAAGCGGTCCTGCACGGACGCGTTCACGGGGTAGGTCAGGTACTGTTCCATCACATGCGCGAACGCATCGACGACGCCGTTGCCCACCTGGCGCAGCGGCAAGGTGAACGTTTTCGACGGGTCCAGCACGGAGAATTTCGGATACACCTTGCGGCTCATGAACGAGCGCTTTTCCTGGGTGGCCTTGCGCGTGATCACGGCCGAGCCATTCATTTCGGAACCCGTGGCCGGCAAGGTGAGCACCGTGCCGAAGGGCAGGGCGGCCTCGACGATCTTGCCGCCTTTGGCCAGGATGTCCCATGCCTCGCCCTCGTGCAGGGCGGCTGCGGCGATGAACTTGGTGCCGTCGACCACGGAGCCGCCGCCGACGGCCAGCAGGAAATCGATGCGCTCGCTTTTCACCATGGCCACGGCCTGCATCAGGGTTTCATAGCTGGGATTGGGTTCGATGCCGGCAAATTCCAGCACCGTGTGGCCGGCCAGCGCCGCCCTGACTTCATCGTAGACGCCGTTCTGCTTGATGCTGCCGCCGCCGTAGGTCATCAGGACCCGCGCCTGGGGCGGGATCAGGCCGGCGATGGCGGCGATCTGGCCCTGGCCGAAGAGGATTTGCGTCGGATTGTAAAAATCGAAATTGAACATGGGGCTCCCGCTGCCGAGGTGTAGGCTGTTGCTGAGGCATGATTATGGCCGAACGGGTGAAATCGTGTTGTGGACGCTTGAGCTTTTCGCCCGCGCGGTGGAGAATGCAGCCGATGTCACCACCACGCGAAAAGGAATGCGCATGACCACCGTCCCACTGGAAGAATCCGGCTTGCCGGCCACCGCGCTCGACATGCACCGCGCCATCGGCGCCACCATCGCCGCGCTGCAGGCGCTGGACTTGAACAGCCAGCGCTTCGAGGCGTGCACGGACCCGGAACTGCGCCGCGTGCTGGCGCATGCGGGCGACACGAGCCGCAAGGAAGCGGCCATGCTGCTCGAATGGATGCGCCGCCGCGACGCGCGCCTCGATACGGCCATGAAGGAAGCGCTGTTCAAGGCGGGGCCAATTGTTGCCCAGTATCACTATGACGAGAAAATATTGTAACTATTGGTTTGTTGTTGTGGCGTACCATGCGCCATTTAACCTTTGCTTCGCGTAGACTGTGCCCCGAACACGATTTTGGGGGAGTCTGCAGAAATGAAATCATTACCATACCGAGAAGGCAGCTGGTTTGCCGTGCCCCTGCCGGGCGGCGGTTATGCCGTCGGCGTGGTGGCGCGCAGGGCGCCTGCCGGGCGCATCATGCTGGCGTATATGTTCGGGCCGAAGCGCGACAGTTTGCCCGCGCTGGAAGAGCTGGAAGGCTTGCGGCCGGAACAGGCCGTGCGCCGCCTGCGCACGGGGGACATGGCCCTGCTCAACGAGCGCTGGCCCTTGCTGGGCGACAGTGCTCACTGGGAGCGCGATGCCTGGCCCATGCCGGCCTTTATCCGCCGCAATGAATCCTTGCAGCGCGCCTGGCGCGCCAGCTATGCGGATGCCGATCCTGCCAAGCTGAACCGCGAGGAATCGATCCCCTTCGACACGCCGGGCATGGAAAGCGATTCCCTGTACGGCTACGGGGCGACGGAATTGCTGATGAGTAAATTGCTGACGCAGGAGCAGGCCTCGGCGTGATGGCTGCCGGGCGGCGTTGGTGCCGGAACCTGCATCGGACCGTAGGTCGGCTTAGCGCAAAGCGCGTAAGCCGACACCACCAGCGGCCCAGGTCAACAATGTTGTCGGATTACGCGAGGCAAGGCCTCGCTAATCCGACCTACGCCGCTTATGCCGCCGGCAAGCTGATCTGAAACGCCAGGCCGCCGCCTTCGCGGTTGCGCACCTGCAGTTCGGCGCCGTGGCGCAGCAGCACGCGGTCGACGATGGCCAGGCCCAGGCCAGCGCCGTTGGCTTGTCCGCGCGCCGTGTCGAGGCGGGTGAACGGCTTCATCAGCTGCTCGATCTTTTCCGCCGGCACGCCCGTGCCGTGGTCCTGTACCTCGATGATCACCTTTTTCGCGCCGTGGCTGGTGCGCACCTGGCAGGCGATGTCGATTTCCGTCACGTCGCTGCCCGGCGTCTTGCCATAGCGGCGCGCATTCTCGATCAGGTTGTTCAGCACGCGGCGCAAGTCGGTGGGGTTGCCCATCGCATGCGCGCCATCGGCGATGGTGGCGTTGAGCTTCACGTCCGACAGGCGCATCGCTTCGCGCGTCATATCGTGGAGCAAACCGCTGAGGTCGACGTCGGTAAAGCTCGACGCTTCCGTCGGCTTGGCGTAGTCGAGGAACTGGCCGATGATGGCGTCCATCTGTCCGATATCGGACTGGATGCCTTCGCGCGCCTCGTCCGACAGGTTGGCCATTTCCACTTCCAGCTGCATGCGCGCCAGCGGCGTGCGCAAGTCGTGCGAAATGCCCGCCAGAATCACGGCGCGGTCCGATTCCACTTGTTTCAGATCATCGACCATCTGGTTGAAGCTGCGGTTCGCCTCGATGATTTCGATCGGCCCTTTTTCCGGCAGCGGCGCCGGCTGCTTGCCCTTGGCGATGTCGCGCGCGGCCGCCGTCAGACGCGACAGCGGCAGATTGATCAGGCTGGAAATGATGGCCGCGCCCAACAGCGACAGCAGCGATACCAGGCTGGCCCAGCCCAGCCACTGGAAGCCCGTGAGGCCGCGCAGGCGCTCGCGGTCCAGCATCAGCCAGTATTCGTCGTCGTCGATCTTGAAGCTGACCCAGAAGCCGGCCACGCCGTTGACGCGCGCGGAAAAGCGCGTGTCCTTGCCCAGTTTGGCCTTCACCAGCGTCTCGATCTCGGGCATCAGGTAATTGTCGGGCGGCGGCTCGATGCGGTCGTCCTCTTCCAGCGAGAAGATGCGGATGCCTTCGTTGCTGAC
This sequence comes from Janthinobacterium sp. GW823-FHT01H08, assembly GCF_058797855.1. Taxonomy (NCBI): domain Bacteria; kingdom Pseudomonadati; phylum Pseudomonadota; class Betaproteobacteria; order Burkholderiales; family Oxalobacteraceae; genus Janthinobacterium; species Janthinobacterium sp. GW823-FHT01H08. The sequence goes on along the minus strand of NZ_CM179504.1, from coordinate 4,449,872 downwards.
GAGGTCGAACAGCAGCTCGCGGCGCAACTCGGGCGCCGAGTGCGTCAGTGCCGCATGCGTGATGGTGACGACGGAAATGATCTGGGCGGAAATCTGCTGCGCCTGCGGCTCGCGCTGGATGACGGAAATCATGCCGATCCAGGTGATCATGCTGACCGTGGTCAAGGTGCCGAGCAGCAAAAAGGTGCGCCAGAACAGGCCGCTTTTCAGCCGCGCCAGGCTGATATCGGGAACAAGCTTCATCATGCCTCGCCAGCGATCAGCGCGGCTGTCCGTCCGGGATGAAGACGTAGCCGAGGCCCCACACGGTCTGGATGAAGAGCGGGCTCGACGGATCGGGTTCGATCAGTTTGCGCAGGCGCGAAATCTGCACGTCCAGGCTGCGGTCGAACACTTCGTATTCGCGTCCGCGCGCCAGTTCCATCAGTTTTTCGCGCGACAGCGGCTGGCGCGCATGGCGGGCAAACACTTTCAATACGGAAAATTCGCCGGTGGTCAGCGGCACCGTTTCGCCGTTCTTTTTCAAGGTGCGCGTGCCCAGGTCCAGCACGAAGTCGCCGAATTCGAAGGTTTGCGGCGTTTCCGACGGCGCGCCCGGGATTTCATCGGGACCCTTGCGGCGCAGCACGGCGCCGATGCGGGCCACCAGTTCGCGCGGATTGAACGGTTTCGGCAGGTAGTCGTCGGCGCCCATTTCCAGGCCCACGATGCGGTCCACGTCCTCGCCCTTGGCCGTCAGCATGATGATCGGCGTCTGGTCGCCCGCGCCGCGCAGGCGGCGGCAGATCGACAGGCCGTCTTCGCCCGGCAGCATCAGGTCGAGCACCAGCAGGTCGTAGCGTTCGCGCAGCCACAGCTTGTTCATGGCCGTCGCGCTCTCTGCCGTGAAGACATTGAAGCCCTGTTCGGTCAGGTAGCGCCGCAGCAGGTCGCGCAGGCGCACATCGTCATCGACCACCATGATTTTTGCCTGGTGGCCATGGATCGATTGCGTTGTTGTATTGCTGCCGGTAGTGGAGGTTGTGGTCATTTAGGGTGTCGTGTTATCTTATATTAGTTGCTATAGTAACGCCTCGCGCGGCGTCGGCAAGGGGCTGTGGCGACCCATTACAAAGTGTTACAAACTTTACCCAATTACTCTTACTGCACCGTGTAAAGCATCATACACTGGGGCCACAGTGGAAATCAGCTTTAGTTTATACGGCATCGCGGAAGAGGAACTCAATGAATATCTTTACTAAAAAAATTCACGCCGCTCCCAGCGCAGCTATTGCCGCACGTACGACTGTGCTGTCCGCATTTGCCGTTTGTTCCGTGTTTGCCGCCAGCCTGGCGCTGGCGCAAAACCAGCCGCCGCCACGCCGTGACGACCAGCAGCAAATGCAGGCCCAGCGGTATGAACAGGTACAGCGCAGCAATAGCAATGATACGCGACTGCGCGAACAGCGTGACGCACGCAGTTTCGACACCCGCGCCGAAGAGCAGCGCCGCGCCAACGAGGGCGCGGACGCCTCACGCCGCACGGGCCGCATGACGCCCGACGAGCGCCGCGACCTGCGCCGCCAGATCAACGAAGTGGGCCAGGATATTTACTCGAATCCGCCGCGTCGTTGATGACATCCGGCAATACCTACTGCGCGTCGCGACTTGTGGCCTGCGATGCTCACTGTACTAAAGTACAGTTCCGCTTCTCGGCCACAATTCACTTCCGCTCGCTACGGTCTTGCCAGATGTCGTGACTTTACCTGAAACATCCATCTCCATTTTTCATTCCCCTGTTTGTTGCGCCAGGATTATGCTAATCCGGCATACCGCCACGCCCCGTGATATTGTTCTAGTGCACTGAGACAATTCTCTGAATGTGTTGCAGGGGGAGGCAAGTGGTGAGCGACGACGACACACCCGTTCCTGATGCGGCCCCCGCAGGCGGCCTGCCGTACGGCCTGGTCCAGCGCGACGGGGGCGTGTTCCTGGACCTGTCGCTGGCGCCGGCGCAGCTGCGCGCCGCCGTCGACCAGCTGTTCCAGTCGGGGCAGTTGCTGGCTGGCCTCGATTACGGTTTGTTCCTGCTGACGCTGTTCCATGCCCCCACGCCCCGCGCCGCGCCCAAGGGTGACGCCTTGCTGCGCATCGCCGTGCGCGTGGCGCCATTTTCACCCCAGCGCCGCGCCCTGTATAAACAGGTCAAGATCCACGGTGACAGCGCCGAGTTTTACTTTGAAGCATTGCTTCCTGACGCCGATGGCCAGGTGCCTGTGCGCCGCGAGTTTGACGAGCTGGTGGCTGACCTGTGGTGCAAGGGTGTGCACTACGGCATCGATAGTGTGGCCGTGCGCGCCGTTCTCGCCAGCGGCAAGGCCGAGCGCATCACGGTGGCGCGGGTGCTACCGCCGCAGCCGGGGCGCGACGCCCAACTGGTGGAGGTGTCGCAAGGCATCCACCGCGACGATGCACCGCGCGAACGCTCCGATGGCCGCCTCGATTTGCTCAGCTTCAAGAACCGCTTTCCGCAAGTCAAAAAACACGCGCGCCTGCTGCGTCTGCTGCCAGGTGCGCCCGGCTTGCCCGGCTATGACCTGGCCGGCAAGGCCCTGCCGCCGCCCGCGCCGCTGGCGCTGGACCTGGCCACAGTGGCGGGGCCGGGCACGGCGGTCGAACATTTCAGCGATGGCGATTTCGTCGTGGCCACCCAGGCTGGTTACGTGAATGTCGATGAGGGCGGCAAGATCTCCATCGAGAACAAGATCGTCAGCCGCGAAGGCGTCAGCAGCCGCACCACGGGCAATCTGAAGCTGCGCGCCGCCTACGAGGAATATGGCGACGTGCAGGAGCAGCGTCAGCTCGACGGCAGCGATATCACCATCCATGGCGACGTGTATGGCCATTTGCACTCGCATGGCGGACTGATCTTGTTGCAGCGCAACCTGGTGGGCGGCACGGCGTTCAATGAACACGGCGATGTGCGCGTCGAGGGCGTCGCTTCCGGTTCCGTGCTGCAGGCACTCAGCGGCGAAGTGCATGTGAAGCGCGCCGAAAGCTGTGTCATCGCCGGCACGCGCGTGGTGATCGACAGCGCCAGCAATTGCGAGATCATCGCCGACGAGGTCGTCATCGAACTGGCCGAAGGCTGCGCCGTGGCGGCGCGCACCATCCGCATCGGCAGCGCCGGCCCGCGCAAGCAGGTGGAAATGCTGCTATTTCCCCTCGTGCCCGATTTGAGCGCCCTGGAGCAACAGATCGCCGAGAGTCTGGCCAAGGCCGCGCAGTACCAGCAGGTGCAGCACAAGCGCCAGCAGGAAATCGATGCCATCGCGCAGTTGCCGGAAGTGCGCAACTACCTGACCCTGGCGGGCCAGCTGCGGCGCGGCGAATTGCAGCTGCAGCCGGCGCAACAGCTGCAATACGACAAGCTGGCCGCGCGCATCGCTCCCGTCCTGAAGGAAGTGGCGCGGCTGCGCGTGGAAGTCAAGCAGTCGGAAATCCTGCAGGCGCAGATGCTGGCCCTGGTGGCGCAGCTGCGCCAGGAGCGGCAGGCGACGGCCGGCCAGTCGCGCTGCAGCCTGGGCCTGGTCGATGGCGAGACGACGGTGCGCGCCCTGGTCGTGCCGCCCGGGCCAGCCAAGGTCTACGACCGGCCGCCGAAAGAGATCAAGGCCTTGCTGCGCAGCGCCACGCCGACCACGCAAGCCGTGTTCGCGGACAGCACGGGCAGCCTGGAGTGGACGTATGCGCCGCCGCCCTAGCGTTTAATCCGTGACCTTGCCGCGCGATTGCTTGAGGACGCTGTGCGTGCTCTTGCTGTCGAGGCGGCGCCGCTGCGAGCTGCGCGTGGGCTTGGTGGCGCGCCGTACGGCGGGCAGGAACGTGACGCTGTCGATGATTTCCTGCAGCCGGCGCAAGGCTTCTTCCTTGTTCTGCTCCTGGCTGCGCGACTGCTGCGCCTTGAGCACCAGTACGCCATCCTTGCTGATGCGGCTGTCGCGCAGAGCCAGCAGACGCTCCTTGTATGCTTCCGGCAGCGACGAGGCGGCGATGGGGAAGCGCAGATGGATGGCGCTGGACACCTTGTTGACATTCTGCCCGCCCGGGCCCTGGGCGCGGATGGCGGAAAATTCAACTTCAGCGGGGTTGACGAGGTGTTGCATGGCCTGCCTGTAGGGAGTGATGTGGGTATTGTAAGGGAAGATGGCTGCGCCGGCGCAAGGGAGGGCGGCCAGTCGATGATGTCTTCCGGGAAAGTTGATGTTTCTCAACGCTGGAGGCGGGGATGCTGGTTAGCATGGGCCAACGTTGCGCCACTGCGCATCCTGGCAGCGCTTACCGGATGAAAGGAACACCATGCAGCCCACGACCACGCCTGGCGCCGCAGCGACGGCGGAACGCGGCACCGCGCAATCCCTGACGCAGTACTTGAGCTTTCGGCTGGGCGGCCTGGAATACGGCCTCGATTACCGCTGCGTGCGGGAATTGCGTGCCCTCAAGGAGCTCGACCGTTTTTCTTCGGAAGGGGAAGTGCTGCACAGCGTGGCCGTCTCGCGCGGCGTGATCATCCCCATCGTGGATATGCGTGCCGCGTTCGGCAGCGCCCACGGCGCGCCAGACCCGGCCACCGACGTGATCATCCTGCAGCTGAGTAATGGCGTGATGGGCATGGTGGTCGACGGCGTCACCGATATCGTCAGCTTGGCGCCCGCCGACATCGCCGCCGTGCCCGGCCTTGGCGAGGCGGAGGCCGATTACCTGCTGGGCCTGGCCACGGTGGCGGGACGCCGCTTGATCCTCGTCGACATCGACCGCCTGATGGCAATCCGCAGCCCCGGTCCCATGCAGGTAGCCTAAAAAAAAGACGACCCGGAGGTCGTCTTTTGTCGCTGCTTGATTAACCGAGTTTTTCCAGCTGATCCTGCAGATCGAGCCATTCCGCTTCCAGCTGCGCCAGGTCCTTGGTGAAGAAGGTCTGGTCGGCCAGCAACTGCTTCAGCTTGGCCTTGTTGGCCGCGTCGTAGATGGTCGGCTCGCCCAGCTTTTCTTCCGTTTCCGCCTTTTGCGCGTTGCGCTTGGCAATCTGCTCTTCCTGGCGCTTGATCTTGTTTTCGATCGGCTTGCGCAGGGCGGCAGCCTTCTGGCGGTCTTCCGCTTCCTGGCGCTTGTCGCGCACGGGCGCGGCAGGGGCGGCTGCCGGCGCAGGTACGGAAGAAGTCACGGGGAAGTCGGTCTTGTTGGCCTTGCCGGCGGCCGGCAGCACGTCGGTACCCTTGCCCAGCTTGGTCTTGAACAGCCAATCCTTGTAGTCGTCCAGGTCGCCGTCGAACGGCTGCAGCTTGCCATCGGCCACGATGATGAATTCATCGGTGGTGGCGCGCAGCAAATGGCGATCATGGGAAACGACGACCAGCGTGCCTTCGAACTGGGCCAGCGCTTCCGTCAGCGCTTCGCGCGTTTCCAGGTCCAGGTGGTTGGTCGGTTCATCGAGCAGCAGCAGGTTCGGACGCTGCCAGACGATCAGGGCCAGCGCCAGGCGGGCTTTTTCGCCGCCCGAGAACGGCGCGATCGACGCGGTGACCATGTTGCCGGGGAAGTTGAAGCCGCCGAGGAAGTTGCGCAGTTCCTGCTCGCGCACGGTCGGGGCGATCTTGGCCAGATGCCACAGCGGCGATTCGTCGTGGCGCAGCATTTCCACCTGATGCTGGGCGAAGTAGCCGATGTTGAGGCCCTTGCCCATGGTGGCGTCGCCCGTCAATGGCATCAGTTCGCCGGCGATGGTCTTGATCAGCGTCGATTTGCCGGCGCCGTTCTGGCCCAGGAGGCCGATACGCTGGCCGATCTGCAGCGAAAACTTGATGCCGTTGACGATGGTCTTGTGCGTGATCTCGCCCGTCGCTTCGTTTTCAATCTTGTAGCCCGCATCGACGTCTTCCATCACCAGCAGCGGGTTCGGGGCGCTCAAAGGCTCGCGGAATTCGAACGAGAATTCGGCGGCGGCGCGCAGCGGCGCCAGTTCTTCCATCTTCGCCAGCGCCTTCATGCGGCTTTGCGCCTGGCGCGCTTTCGAGGCTTGCGCCTTGAAGCGGTTCACGAACGATTCCAGATGGGCACGCTTGCGCTGCTGCTTTTCCAGCGCGCCGGCGGCCAGGATCATCTGCGCCGCGCGCTGGCGCTCGAAGCTCGAATAGTTGCCCGAATAGCGTTTCAGCTTGCGCTCGTCGATATGCACGACGACGTTGACCACTTCATCGAGGAAGTCGCGGTCATGGGAGATAATCAGCAAGGTGCCGGCGTAGCGCTTGAGCCAGTCTTCCAGCCAGATGATGGCGTCCAGGTCCAAGTGGTTGGTCGGCTCATCGAGCAGCAGCAGGTCGGACGGGCACATCAGCGCTTGCGCCAGGTTCAGACGCATGCGCCAGCCGCCGGAGAAACTGGCGACAGGCTGCTGCATCTGGTCCAGGGTAAAGCCCAGGCCCAGCAGCAACTGCTCGCCGCGCGACTGCACGGTATACGCGTCGGCATCGGCCATGGCGCTGTAGATTTCGCCGATGGCGATGCCGTTTTCCGACGTGGCCGGTTCCGATTCCAGGCGCGCCAGTTCCGCTTCCAGCTTGCGCAAGGTCACGTCGCCGTCGATGGCGTAATCGAGCGCGGCACGGTCCAGCGGCGGCGTTTCCTGCGCCACGTAAGCCACGCGCCATTTGGCCGGGAAATCGATCTCGCCCTGGTCAGGGTGCAATTCGCCGCGCATCATGGCGAACAGGCTCGATTTGCCCGCGCCATTGGCGCCGATCAGGCCGATCTTGTCGCCCGGATTGAGGGTGACATCGACTTGTTCGAGCAACGGTTTGATGCCGCGCATCAGGCTTACTTGTAGGAAACGTATCATTTTTTTCTTTGTGAAGGCAGGGCTTTACCCCTCGCCGTAAAAACATCGTGTAGGTCGGATTAGCCCGAAGGGCGTAATCCGACGGGTGCCGCACAGGCATGTCGGATTACGCTACGCTAATCCGACCTACCAAGTCGATCAAACCAGCTTGAGCTGCTCGGCCGTCAGCAGGAATACCATGTCGTCGCCGGCGCTTGTCGTCAGCCAAGTCAGGCCCAGCTCGCCGAAGGCCGCTTCCGCGTAGGCGCGTTCGTTGCCGATTTCAATCATCAGGATGCCGTCGTCCGTCAGGCGCTCGGCCGCGCCGGCGATGATCTTGCGCACCAGGTCCATGCCGTCGCTGCCGCCGTCGAGGGCGATCTGCGGTTCGGCCAGGTATTCCTGGGGCAGGGCGCCCATCGACGCGGAATTCACGTACGGCGGGTTGCTGATGATCAAATCATATTTCTTGGCCGGCACGTTCGCGTACAGGTCCGATTCGATCAGGTTCACGCGGTCCTGCAGCTTGTACGTGTCGACGTTGCGCTTGGCCACGGCCAGCGCGTCGGCGGAAATGTCCACGGCGTCGACGCTGGCGTTCGGGAAGGCGTCGGCCATCATGATCGACAGGCAGCCCGAACCGGTGCACAGTTCCAGGATGTTTTCCACGGCTTCCGGTTCCGCCACCCACGGCGAGAAGTATTCAGGGATCAGTTCGGCGATGAAGGAGCGGGGCACGATCACGCGCTCGTCGACGTAGAAGTTATACGTGCCCAGCCAGCCTTCCTTGGTGATGTAGGCGGCCGGCACGCGGTCGATGCTGCGGCGGTCGATGACCGTCATGACGCTGGCCACTTCCGACGGCAGCAGCTTGGCGTCGAGAAACGGTTCGAGCTTGTCGAGCGGCAACTTCAACGTGTGCAGGATCAGATAGGCGGCTTCGTCGAACGCTTCGGCGCTGCCGTGGCCGAAAAACAGCTTGGCGGTATTAAAACGGGTAACGGCGTAGCGCAGCAGGTCGCGTGGCGTGGAAAACGGGTTCGGGGTCATGGCATTCTCGAAAAGACGGTGTTCTGGCCCGCCGTGACGGGCCTCGGTATTCTGGTTCAGACGGGCAGCAAATGCTCCAGCGTGCGCCGGTAAATATTCTTCAGGGGATCGATGTGGCGCAGTTCGATGTGCTCGTCGATCTTGTGAATACTGGCATTGGGCGGCCCGAATTCTATCACTTGGGGGCAGATTTGCGCGATAAACCGGCCATCCGAGGTGCCGCCCGTGGTCGACAGCTCCGTCGTGAGGCCCGTTTCTTCCAGGATGGCCGACGACAGCGCATCGCTCAAGGTGCCGCGCGGCGTGAGGAAGGGCAGGCCGCTCAGGGTCCATTGCAAATCGTATTGCAAGTCATGCTTGTCGAGGATGGCGTGGACCCTTTTCTGCAGGTTTTCCGCCGTGCTGGCCGTCGAAAAGCGGAAGTTAAAGTCGATCACCATGTCGCCAGGGATCACGTTGTTGGCGCCCGTGCCCGCGTTGATGTTGGACATTTGCCACGAGGTCGGCAGGTAATACTCGTTGCCCGCGTCCCATTTTTCCTCGACCAGGTCGGCCAGCGCCTGCGCCGCCTCGTGGATCGGGTTTTTCGCCAGGTGCGGGTAGGCGATGTGGCCTTGCACGCCCTTGATGGTCAAGCGGCCCGACAGCGAACCGCGGCGGCCGTTCTTGATCATGTCGCCCAGCTGCGCGCTCGAGGTCGGCTCGCCCACGAGGCAATAGTCGATCTGCTCGCCGCGCGCCTTCAGTTGCTCGCAGACGATGACGGTGCCGTCCGTGGCCGGGCCTTCCTCGTCGCTGGTGATCAAAAAAGCGATGGAACCGGTGTGCCCGGGCGTGGCGGCAATGAATTCCTCACAAGCGACCACCATGGCGGCGATCGAGGTCTTCATGTCGGCCGCGCCACGGCCGTACAGCTTGCCGTCGCGGTGCGTGGGAATGAAGGGCAGCGAGCGCCATTGCTCGACGGGGCCGGTGGGCACCACGTCCGTGTGGCCGGCAAAGACGAACACGGGGGACGTCGTGCCGCGGCGTGCCCACAGATTGGTGACGTCGTTCGACTGGATCGTTTCGCAGACGAAGCCCAGCGGGGTGAGGAGGTCGATCAGGTGCTGCTGGCAGCCCTTGTCGTCGGGCGTGACCGAGGACAGGGCGATCAGTTTTTCGGTTAGGGCGAGGGTTTTGGAGGTGGTCATGGTGTGGAGCGGGGGTGTACCCTTGGGACTCGGCGTCCCCGTACGACCCCAGCTTTGCAGGTGTCGGGTTTAAACTGAAAAAATGCTCTTGTACTGCGCATCGGAAAACGCCACGCTGAACTGGCCATCCTTGTCCAGCACGGGGCGCTTGATGATGGATGGGTTTTCCAGCATCAGTTCCAGGGCGCTGGCGGCGTCGACGGTGGCGGCTTTACGCTCGTCGGACAGGGCGCGCCAGGTCGTGCCTTTCTTGTTGACCAGCACATCCCACGGCAATTGCCCGAGCCACGCTTCCACTGTGGCGCGTTCCAGGCCCTGCTTCTTGAAGTCGTGGAAGGTGAAATCGAGTTGCTGCGCGGCCAGCCAGGTGCGGGCCTTTTTGACGGTATCGCAGTTGGGGATACCGTAGAGTGTAATGGTCGTCATGGGTAGGGCCAAGAGGAATGAATGCGGTTCGCTTGATCGCGGCGCTTGCGCCAGGTCAAAATGCGATGGTAGCCGCCATTATACAGTCGATGCGCAGTCGATGCGGCAGTGCAACACGGTTGCATGTTACGGGCAGGTTCAGGGCCAGGCGCTGCGAATGCCCAGTTGCGTGGCCACCTGGCCGAAGTCGCGGTGCGCGGATAGCGGCGTGGCGGACGCCATCGCCAGCCTGGGCGTGGCGCAATGTTGCCACGGTTGCGCCGCTATTCGTCGGCGTAGGCGCGGGCGGCCGCCATCACAGCGTCGAGTTTTCCTTTTGCCAAGGCTTGCAGCGGCGACTTGCCGCCCAGCGACAGGCGCGGGACGGTAAAAAAGTCCCATTTGGCGGCGCCGGGCAAGTCACCGAGAATTTTGCTGATTTTTTCCAGCGTGTGGCGGTCATGGCGGGGATCGGCGAAAAATGCCGGATAAACATATTCGCCGGAGGCGCCGCGCAAGGCGAACAGGCGTCTGGCTTTCAGTGCCGCACTGAGTGCCTGCGGCGTGACTGCCAGCCGGGCGCGCAATTCGGGGCCGGACAGCAAGCTGTGCGAGGCCACGTCTTTTTCACGCTGATGCCGTTCCTGTTCTTCCAGGCCGCGCATGAATTGCCGGGTGCTGACGTGGCCTGTCTGCGTATCGTTGCCGGAAGCCATGCTCAGCTCCCGCTCGGCCACGATATCGAGATCGTGCCGCATTTGCGCCAGCAGCGCGGGCCGGTCGTCGCGCGGCACGGCGTCCAGCAGCGATGCATAGGCTTCTTGAAAAGTGTCTTGCGCAATGTTGAAGCGCAAGCCTGTGGCGCTGGCAGCCAGTGTGGCGGCCAGCTGCTCAGCCAGCGGGGATGCCGATTCAGCATCTTCGGCTTCGCAGGCGGGCTGGTCAGTTGTTGAGTGGTTGCGATGTGTGTTCGACATGGCCGTATCCTTGAAACGCAAGTCTCAGCATAGGATAGCAAGTCAAACAAAGCAAACAAAGCAAGGAGATTAACTCTATCTGCCTTGATGCAGCACAAACCTGCGGCGTTGTCTCTTACACAGGCCGGGGCGTCGTCTTCCCACATTCCGAAGAACCGAAATGCAGGCCCAGCCGCAAGGCCAGGGCGCGCAGGGCGCCGCTTTCCTGCAGGTGCAGGGCCAGCGCGATGTGGCCGTCGGGGCGCACGAGGTATGCCGCGTCGCGGCCCAGGCCGGCCAGCTTGGCGGCCACGTTATAGGTATAGCAATGCACGGGCAGTTTCAGCACGCGTGCCTCGTCGAGCAGTTCGGGCGCCGGCTCGCCATAGATGTGCAATTGCCAATCGATGCTGCGCAGGGCGATAAAATTGTCTTGCGTGCCGTCCGAGAACCACGGCAGGCGGTCGCCGCCGCGCAGGTATTCCGCATGGCCGGCGGAGAGGGCGCTGTCTTCATAGCTGATCTCGATTTGCGACACGGTCTTGAACAGCAAGCGGCGCGCCCGCGCGAAGCCGGACAGGAAGGGCAGCGCGTGCGGCACCAGCCAGCGCCGCAGGAACTGTCCGGCGATGCCCTGCGCGACGATGGCCTGGAAGGCGCGGTCGGTGGTGGCGACGAGCTTGCGGGCAAACACGATGCGCTCGCTTTCATAGGTGTCGAGCAGGGCATCATTGCTTTGGCCATGCAGCTTTTGCGCCAGCTTCCAGGCCAGGTTGACGGCATCGCCCAGGCCCGTATTCATGCCCTGGCCGCCCACGGGGCTGTGCAGGTGGGCCGCATCGCCGAGGATGAAGCAGCGGCGCGCGCGGAACTGGCCCGCCACGCGGTGATGGACTTTATAGGTGGAAAACCAGTTCACGTGTTCGACGTGGATGCCCAGCAGGTTTTCCACGTCGCCGCGCACATCGTCGAAGACGGGCGCGGGCGCGCCGTCGGGACGGTCGGGCAGGATGCCGATCAGGCGCTGCATGCCGCTGGTGCGCACGGGGAGCATCAGCGCGAAAGAGTTCGCGCCCAGGTGGGCGTGCAAATCCGTATTCTTGCCGGCTACTTGCGCGTCCGCCACGTAGTACAAGTGGTCGTAGGTGCCGCCGGAAAAGTCAAAGCCGGCGATCTCGCGGACCTTGCTGCGGGCGCCGTCGCAGCCGCAGATATAGTCAAACGTACAATATTGTCGTTCGCCATTGTTGAGCAGGATGGCTTGCACTTCGCTATCGTCCTGCGTCCACAAGTCCAGCGTGACATTCCATTCCACGTGCACGCCGGCCGCCGCCAGCTTGCTGATCAGAAAGCGTTCATGCTCGTCCTGGGGCAGGCTCAGCACGAAAGGATAGGGGCTCAGGCCTTCGCCGATCTCGCCCAGCGCCAGTTTTACCAGCTCCTCGCCGCCTTCGTGGATGTGCATGGCATTGATCTTGATGCCCAGGTGCACCAGTTCGTCGGCAAAGCCCAGCTGCTGGTAAAACTCCAGGGTGCGCGCATGCACGGCCATGGCCCGCGACGCCTGCCCGGGGCCGCTGTTTTTATCGATGATGCGGCAATCGACGCCATGGCGCGCGAGGCGCAAGGCAAGCATGAGGCCGGTAGGACCGGCGCCGACGATCAATACGGGAGGAGTATTCATGCCATCCAGTATAGGACAGGATGGGAGAGGACAGCGGGACGATTGAAGTTGCTAGTCGGAAATGAAAATGTCCCGCCGGATGGCAGGACATGATTTTTTACGTGCGTCTCGACGCCTCTGCAAACCGTAGCGAGCGGATGCGCGGCGTGGCCGAGAAGCGCAACCGTACATGCGTACGGTGAGCATCGCCGGTCGCGCCCCGCGACGCGCAGCAGGTTTACAGAGGTGTCATCAGATGCCGCGCAGGAGTTCGTTGATGCCGGTCTTGGCGCGGGTTTTTGCATCCACGCGCTTGACGATCACGGCGCAGTACAGCGAGTACTTGCCATCTTCCGAAGGCAGGTTGCCCGAGACCACGACGGAGCCGGCTGGCACGCGGCCGTAGGTCACTTCGCCCGTGGCGCGGTCGTAGATCTTGGTCGACTGGCCGATGTACACGCCCATCGAGATGACGGAATTTTCTTCGACGATCACGCCTTCGACGATTTCCGAACGGGCGCCGATGAAGCAGTTGTCTTCGATGATGGTCGGGTTCGCTTGCATCGGCTCCAGCACGCCGCCGATGCCGACGCCGCCGGACAGGTGGACGTTCTTGCCGATCTGCGCGCAGGAACCGACGGTGGCCCAGGTGTCGACCATGGCGCCTTCATCGACGTAGGCGCCGATGTTGACGTAGGACGGCATCAGCACGACGTTCTTGGCGATGAAGCTGCCGCGGCGGGCAACGGCTGGCGGCACCACGCGGAAACCGCCCTTGGCGAAGTCTTCGGCCGTGTAGTTGGCGAACTTGGTCGGCACCTTGTCGTAGAACTGCATCGTGCCGTCGGACGGCAGGACGACGTTGTCTTCCAGGCGGAACGACAGCAGCACGGCTTTCTTGACCCACTGGTTGACAACCCAGTCGCCCGAGGTTTTTTCCGCCACGCGGATGCTGCCGTTGTCCAGGCCATTGATGACGTGGGAGACGGCGTCGCGCAGTTCGGCCGTGCCGTTGCGCGGATTGATCTCGGCGCGGTTTTCCCAGGCCTGGTCGATGATGGTTTGCAGTTGTTGGCTCATGATGATGTCTTGTTCATTTAGTTGGTTGATGCGGATGCGGAAAGCTGCTGGCAGAATTTTACTATGCGCAACGCCGCTTCCAGCCCTTCGGCCGTTTCGGCCACCAGGGCCATGCGGATGCGGTTGCGGCCCGGATTGATGCCGTGCGCGTCGCGCGCCAGGTAGCTGCCAGGCAATACCGTGACATTATATTCGGCGTACAGGCGTTGCGCGAATTCGGTGTCGGACAGGCCCGTGCGGCTGACGTCGGCCCACAGGTAGAAACCGGCGTCCGGCAATTGCACGTCCATCACCGATTGCAGCAGCGGCGTGATGGCGTCGAACTTGGCGCGGTACTTGGCGCGATTTTCCTCGACATGGGTTTCGTCGTTCCAGGCCGCGACGGAGGCCGCCTGCACGGCGGGGCTCATGGCGCCGCCGTGGTAGGTTCGGTAGAGCAGGAATTTTTTCAGTACTTCCGCGTCGCCGGCGACGAAGCCCGAACGCATGCCCGGCACGTTCGAGCGCTTCGACAGGCTGGAAAACACCACCAGGCGCGCATACGGGCGCTCGATGGTGGACAGGCCCAGCATGTGCGCCGCCTGCAGCGCGCCCAGCGGAGGCGTGTCGCCGTGGTAGATCTCGGAATAGCATTCGTCGGCGGCGATGACGAAGTCGTAGCGCTCGGACAGGGCGAACAGGTGTTCCCAGTCCGTCAAGGTGAGCACGGCGCCCGTCGGATTGCCCGGCGAACACAGGAACAGCAGCTTGACCTTTTCCCACACGCTGGCCGGTACGCTGTCGTAGTCGCAGCCGAAATTGCGCGCCGGGTCGGAATTGACGAAATACGGTTCGGCGCCGGCCAGGTAGGCGGCGCCTTCATAGATCTGGTAAAACGGATTCGGGCTGATCACGAGCGAACCGGCTGCCGGATCGATCACCGTTTGCGCCAGCGCAAACAGCGCTTCGCGCGAACCGTTCACGGGCAGGATTTGCGTGGCAGGATTGAGCTTGGGAATGCCGTAGCGGCGTTCCAGCCAGCCGGCAATCGCGCTGCGCAAGGCTTCCGAACCGATGGTGGTCGGATAGCTGGCCAGGCCGTGGATATTGTCGACCAGCGCCTGCTCGATGAAGGCCGGCGTCGGGTGCTTGGGTTCGCCCATGCCCAGGCTGATGGGCGCATACTCGGGATTGACCGTCACGCCGGCAAACAGCTGGCGCAGCTTTTCGAATGGATATGGTTGCAGTTTAGCAAGAAGTGGATTCACGGAGCGGACCAGGGCAAGAGTGGGGTGATAGTGTCGCGTATGGATTGCCTGGCATGGCGCAATGACGCCGGTCAAGCAATCAGCTTAGCCTTTTATTATAGCCGTCCTCGGGCGCAGGCTGTGCAAGTGGGCTGTTGTTGACCTGCACGGCATGTCGCTCCCGGGCTTGGCAAGGTAAAATACGCTATGTCTACCTTACTTCCCACCCTGCTTGCCATTGAAACTTCGTCCGAACTCGCGTCCTGCGCCTTGTTGCGCGGCGATGTCGTCCTGTCCCGCGCCTCGTCGGGCGTGCGCACCCATTCCCAGTCGATCTTGCCCATGGTGCAGGAATTGCTGGCCGAAGCGGGCGTGACCCTGGCCGACGTCGACGCCATCGCCTACGGCTCCGGCCCCGGCTCGTTTACGGGCGTGCGCACGGCCTGCGGCATCGCGCAAGGCCTCGCCTATGGCGCCAAGCTGCCCGTCGTGCCCGTCGTCACGCTCGACGCGATGGCCCTCGCGTGCCACCAGCTGCATGGCGCACAGCACATCGTGACCGTGCTCGACGCCCGCATGGGCGAAGTGTACTGGGCGCAATATGACTATCAAGATGGCTTGCAAGCCGTCCTGCCGCCGGCCTTGAGCGCGCCGGCCGGCGTGGCGCCGCAAGGCGACGTGACCGGCTGCGGCAACGGCTTTGGTGCCTATGCCGAAGCGCTGGCCGCGTTGCCGTGCGCCGCCACGGCCAACGCCGCCATCATGCCGCACGCCGTGCAAGTGGCGCAGCTGGCGCGCATCGCCTTTGCGGCCGGCCAGTGCGTGACGGCGGCCGATGCGCAGCCTTTGTACTTGCGCAACAAGATCGCCTACACGAGTGCCGAGCGCCTCGACATGCAGGCCGCCAAGGCCGCTGCGGAGTCCGCGCAATGAGCGTAGCGGGCCAGGACAATGCTGCAGGCTGGGACTTGCTGCGCCTCGACTATCAGCCGATGCAGGAAGCAGACCTGTTGGAGGTGCTGGCGCTGGAACAGCGCGTGTACCCGCATCCCTGGACGCATGGCAACTTTGTCGATTCCCTCAAGAGCGGCTACCCGGCCTGGGTGCTGCGCGACGTGGACGGCACCTTGCTTGGCTATTTCTTGCTGATGCTGGTCGTCGACGAGGCGCACTTGCTCAACGTGGCCGTCGAGGGCGCCATCCAGGGCCAGGGGCTGGGCCGCTTCCTGCTGAACCAGTCCTGCGCCTGCGCGCGCCAGCTGGGCATGGAATCGATGCTGCTGGAAGTGCGTCCGTCGAATGTCCGCGCGCTTGATATTTACCAGCGTTATGGATTTGAACAGATAGGCCGGCGCAAGGGATACTATCCGGCCAGCAACTCGCAACGTGAGGACGCCATCGTGATGCGTTATACCTTATGAGCCGCAGCGCCGTTTTTCTCGATGAAATGGGCGTCGGCCCCTTGTGGCGCTTGCGCCAGGGCGCCGCACCCGAGGCTGTCGACGTCGTCGCTGAGGCCGCCGTGGAGGCGGAAGTGGCCGTGGCGGAACCCGTGGCCGAAGTTGCCGCAACCGTCGCTGTTCCGGCACCTGTGATCGAAATGCTGGCCGAGGTGGCAGTCGTGGACACTGTGGAGGTTGCTGCGCCCGTCGCCGTTGCCGCTACGCCAGTGCCTGCCGCCGCGCCCGACGACACGGCCTGGTTCGACGATGCGCCGCCACCGCCGCCCGCCAGACAGCTGAGCGATACTGACATCGCCGCCCTCGACTGGGAAGGCTTGACGTCGGCCGTCGCCAAGTGCGCGCGCTGCGACTTGTGCAAGACGCGCAAGGGCGTCGTCATGGGCCGTGGCGACCGCCAGGGCGATTGGCTGATGCTGGCCAGCAGTCCCTCGCGCCTGGAAGAGCGCGAAGGGCGCGCCTTGCCGGGCGAGCAGGGCAAGTTGCTCGACAATATGCTGAAAGCCATCGCCGTCGATGCGGCCAGCGACGTGTACATCACGCACTTGTTGAAATGCCGTCCGCTCGACGAGACGGGCCAGGAACGTTTGCCCACCGAGGCCGAGTCGGCCGCCTGCCGTCCGTATTTCGAGCGCGAACTGGCCCTGCTGCAGCCGCGCACCATTGTCACCCTCGGTTCGATGGCCGCCGCCGGCATCAATCCCGGCGAAAAACCCGTACGGGGCAAGGTGCGCCAGCTGGGCAGTGCGTCCGTCGTGGCCACCTTCCACCCAGAGCAACTGTTGCAGGACGAGACGGGCAAGGCCAAGGCGCGTGCCTGGGCCGACCTGTGCCTGGCGAAAAGCACGCACGGTGGGTGATACATTCCAGGTCCGCTTCGACCAGCGCTGGGGACATCTGACGCACCCCCGCGTGCGGGCGCTGGCCTGGCTGCTCGATTCGCCCGACTTGCTCGATCCTGCCAGCCCCCACTGGGGCGGGCGCATCGCCAGCTTGCCCCTAGTCACGCCTGCCGTGGCCGCGTGGCTGGGCGCGCTGCAGGACGATCCGTCGCCGCTCGATGCGGCGTTAGGACTGAAATTCTATTCCCGCCTGGGCCTGTATGCTGAAAAGCTGCTGGCCTTTTATTTTGAGCAGCATGGAGTATTGCAGGCGCATGGCTTGCAAGTGCAGGTGAACCGCAACGACACGGTGGGCGAGTTCGATTTCCTGCTGCGTGACGAGAGTGAATTATTGCACTGGGAATTCGCCACCAAGTTCTACCTGCTCGAAGGCGCGCCCGATCCCGGCGACTTCAACCATTTGATCGGCCCCAACCTGGCCGACACCCTGGGCTTGAAGATGCGCAAGATTCTCGACAAGCAACTGGCCTTGTCCCGCCATCCGGCCGCGCAAAGCCTGCTGGCGCAGCCCGTGCGCGCGGCGCAGGCGCTGGTCAAGGGCTGGCTGTTTTATGCGGCAGGCGTGACGCCCGCCATGGACGGTATTTCTCCGGAACATGGGCACGGTTTCTGGTGTACGCCGGCCCAACTGCCCGAGCAGCGTTATGTCGTGCTGCCGCGCCTGCAATGGCTGGCGCCGTTCAAGGGCCGCGACGTGGAAGTGCTCGACGTGGAGGTCCTGCGCGCGCAGTTGTTTGATCTGGCGCAACCGGTGATGGTGGCCACCGTGGATACTATCGAAGGCTGGGAAGTGGAGCGCACGCGCGGTTTTGTCGTGCCGCATGACTGGACGCAGCAGGCTGCCGCGCGGCGGATAGCGGGTGCGCTACCTGCGTAATGTTGGGGTCAGACCCGGCGGGTCTGACCCCGGAAGTTAATGCTTCTGCTCGCCAATCAATGACAAGTTGTCATGCTCAGCCTGGTTCAGCTTGTGCTTGCGCATGATGGCGTACATGGTGCCGGCAACGAACAGGCCGAACAGGGTGATGATGATGTTGAGCGGCAGGTGCAGACGGATCATGATCGAATACACGGCCAGCATGGTGAGAATCGACAGGTTTTCATTGAAGTTCTGCACGGCGATGGAATGGCCCGCGCTCATCAGCACGTGGCCGCGGTGTTGCAGCAGGGCATTCATGGGAACGACGAAGAAGCCGGACAGGGCGCCGATCAGGATCAGCAGCGGGTAGGCGATCCACACGGAGTGTACTTGCGTCATCATCATGACGATCACGCCCATGGCGATACCGAGCGGAATGACGGTCAGCGATTTGCGCAGCGGAATGAAGCGTGCCGACAGCACGGCGCCGGCGGCCACGCCGATGGCGACCACGCCGACCAGGCTGGTCGCCTTGTCGAACGGCATGTTCAGCGACTGCTTGGCCCATTCCAGCACGATCAGCTGCAAGGTGGCGCCGGCGCCCCAGAACAGGGTCGTCACGGCCAGGGTGATCTGGCCCAGCTTGTCTTTCCACAAGATGGAATAGCAATTGGCAAAATCGGTAATCAGTTTGATAGGATTGCGTTCCTGGTGTGGATATACGCAACCCGTGTCGGGAATCTTCAGGTTGGCCAGGGTCGCCAGCGCATAGATGCCCACCACGACGCACAAGGCCGCTTCCGTCTTGCTGGTGATGCCCGTGTCGACCAGCGGAATGTCGATCGACAGCAGCATGTCGGACACGTGGCCGCTGACGAGCGCGCCGCCCATGACGGTGCCGAGGATGATGGAAGTGACGGTCAAGCCTTCGATCCAGCCATTCGCCGCCACGAGCTTTTCCGGCGGCAGCAGTTCCGTCAGGATGCCGTACTTGGCGGGCGAATACACGGCCGCGCCGAAACCGACGACGGCGTAGGCCAGCAGCGGGTGCACGTGGAAGAAGACGAGGGCGCAGCCGAAGATCTTGACCATGTTGGCGATGAACATGACCTTGCCTTTCGGCAGAGCATCCGCGAAGGCGCCGACAAAAGCGGCCAACAGCACGTAAAACAGCACGAACGACAATTTGAGCAGCGGCGTGATCCACGCCGGGGATTTCATGGACACCAATAAATCGACGGCGACAAAAAAGAGGGCGTTATCTGCCAGCGAGGAAAAGAACTGCGCCGCCATGATGGTATAAAAACCACGATTCATTCTGGATTGCCTGAAATCATATCTGGCTTGCTTTATACCACGAAAAAACAGCAAACCCCAAGTTTGGCAGGGGCTGCTTTGCATAGTCTTGCCTAAGCGAAGCTTAATTTTTCTGCCGTAGAAAAATACACATATATGTGAGCATTTTATACATGGTGTCCTGGGCGCCGGTCTCGGGCGCGCTGCGGACCTGCTTGCGGCTCCCGCTTGCGGTCCATCCGGTAAAATACGGCTTTCCCACCCGCCGTGAACGACGCATATGCCCAGGCCCCTTATCGCCACCATCCATCTCGATGCCATGCAACACAATCTGGCGCGCGCGCGTGCCGGTGCCCGCGGCGCCAAGGTATGGGCCGTCGTCAAGGCGAATGCCTATGGTCACGGGCTGGAACGGGCCATGCGGGGCTTTGCCGAGGCCGATGGCCTGGCGCTGGTCGAGGTCGATTACGCCGTGCGCTTGCGCGAACTGGGCTGGACCAAACCCATCTTGCTGCTGGAAGGTTTTTTCGATGCCAGCGATTTGCCGGTCATGGCGCAGCACAATCTGAATGGCAGCGTGCATTGCGAAGAACAGATCGTCATGCTGGCAGCGGCCCGCTTGCCGCACGCCATCGACGTGCACCTGAAAATGAATACGGGCATGAACCGCCTGGGTTTCACGCCGGCTGCCGTGGCGGGTGCGTATGCGCGCCTGCGCGCCATGCCGCATATCGGCACGATCACCCTGATGACGCATTTCGCCAATGCGGACGAGGCGGGTCCCACGCGCTTGCCGTTGGAACAGCAGATGCTGCGTTTTGAGGCGGGCGCCTCCAGCATCGGTACGCCGCTGCCCCGCAGCCTGTGCAATTCGGCCGGCGTGCTGATGCACCATCTCGACAGCGACTGGGTGCGCCCCGGCATCATGCTGTATGGCGGCACACCCAGCGGCGCCCCGGGCGGTACGTCCGCGCAGGCGTTCGGCTTGCTGCCCACGATGACCTTGCGCAGCAGCATTATCGGCATCCAGGATATCGCCGCCGGCGACGTGGTCGGCTACGGCAGCCGCTATGAAGCGGCCGGCAACGTCAAGGTGGGCGTGGTGGCCTGCGGCTATGCGGACGGCTACCCGCGCCACGCGCCCGAAGGCACGCCCGTGCTGGTCGACGGCGTGCGCACGGGGCTGATCGGCCGGGTCTCGATGGACATGCTGATGGTCGACCTGACCCACGTGCCGGGCGCCAAGGTCGGCAGCAGCGTCACCTTGTGGGGGCAGGGCATGCCGATCGACGAGGTGGCGCTGGCCGCCGGCACCATCGGCTACGAGCTGATGTGCGCGCTGGCGCCGCGCGTACCGGTGATCGAAGCGTAGGGTGACGCGGAAGCGCGGTTTGTATATACTGTATATATAACCAGTTATTTCATTTTACCCGGGCAAAGTACACCATGGCAAAAGTCAAGACCATCTACACCTGCAGCGATTGCGGCGCCATCAGCAACAAATGGATGGGGCAATGCACCTCGTGCAACCAGTGGAATACCATGGTGGAAACTCTGCCCGAGACGGGCGGCAACAACCGCTATTCGAATCCGCAGCACATGTCGCTGGCGCAGACGGCGCCCGTGCTGTCGCTCGACGATATCGACGCCATCGACGTGCCCCGCTTCGGCACGGGCATCGAGGAATTCGACCGCGTGCTGGGCGGCGGCATGGTGGCGGGCGGCGTCGTGCTGATCGGCGGCGACCCCGGCATCGGCAAGTCGACCCTGCTGCTGCAGGCGCTGGCGAACATGTCGCACCACAAGCGCGTGCTGTACGTCAGCGGCGAGGAATCGGGCGCGCAGATCGCCCTGCGCGCCAAGCGCCTCGTCATCGACGCCAAGGAACTCAAATTGCAGGCGGAGATCCAGCTGGAAAAGATTCTTTCGACCTTGAACGACCTGAAGCCGGAAGTGGTGGTCATCGACTCGATCCAGACCGTGTATTCGGACGCCCTCAGCTCGGCGCCCGGTTCCGTGGCGCAAGTGCGCGAATGCGCGGCGCAGCTGACGCGGGCGGCCAAGCAGACGGGCGTGACGATCATTCTGGTCGGCCACGTGACGAAAGAGGGGGCGCTGGCCGGCCCGCGCGTGCTCGAGCATATCGTCGACACGGTGCTGTATTTCGAGGGCGACGCCCATTCCAGTTTCCGCCTCGTGCGCGCCATCAAGAACCGTTTCGGCGCCGTCAATGAGCTGGGGGTGTTCGCCATGACGGAAAAGGGCTTGAAAGGGGTGTCGAACCCGTCCGCGCTGTTTCTGTCGCAGCACGACAACCAGGTGCCTGGCTCGTGCGTGATGGTGACGCAGGAAGGCACGCGCCCCCTGCTGGTGGAAATCCAGGCCCTCGTCGATACGAGTCACTTGCCCAATGCGCGCCGGCTGTCCGTCGGCCTGGAGCAGAACCGCCTGGCCATGCTGCTGGCCGTGGCGCACCGCCATGCGGGCATCGCCGCCTTCGACCAGGATGTGTTCATCAACGCCGTCGGCGGCGTCAAAATCACGGAACCGGCGGCCGACCTGGCCGTGTTGTTGGCAATCAATTCGTCGATGCGCAACAAGCCCCTGCCGCGGGGGCTCGTGGTGTTTGGCGAAGTGGGACTGGCCGGCGAAATCCGCCCCGCGCCGCGGGGCCAGGAACGCTTGCGCGAAGCGGCCAAACTGGGCTTTACCCTGGCCGTGGTGCCCAAGTCCAACCTGCCGAAGCAAGTCATCGAAGGCCTCAAGGTCATCGGCGTCGAGCGCATCGACGAAGCGTTCAATAAATTGCGCGACCTGGAGTAAGAGTTGGTATGGTTTAAATGCCAAGCTTGAGGTAAGTCAAACAAAGTTTCCGTTTGGAACTATAATATTTGTCCGATGAATTCGCGTAGCGAGTTCGCGTCGACAATGAATTGATAGAGAAGCGGAATATAGTGTTAGTTGAGCAAAGGCAGGGCGCACGCAAGATATTGCGTGCCAAGGCAATGTTGGTGATGGACGGCGCGGACCCCGTGGCGGCGCGCACCCTTGACGTGGGGCCGGGCGGCATGACGGCCGTCATCGCGGAACCGCTGCCGGCAGGCAAGCAGGGCAAGGTGCTGTTCGAGCTGTTTTACGATGGCGCGGCGCACATCATTGAGGCGCGCGTGTCCGTCTCGCACTGCATTTTCAGCAGTGCAGGTTTCAAGGTGGGACTCACTTTCCCGCAGCTGGACATGGCTGTCAGCAGCGCCATTTCGAGATTCATGCGCTGAAACAAGATAAGATCGGCTGCAAATGAAATGCGCTAAAATGGTGCATATGGGTTTGCAGTCAGGAAAAACCTGTTCTGTTCGCTGTTTTGATATTTCGGTAATACTGCATAATTATCAACCAGAAGAGGGACCTTGCCGCGCCACGCGCGCCTGCCGTCCGTTTCCAGCGCAGCACGGTCAAGACCTGAACCGTGTGCCATGACCATACACCCGACGGGAATGCCTACCATGTTTAATTCGACCATCAACAGCAGGGCTTACACCAACAACACGCAGCAGACGACGCAGGGCAATATCTCGGCCGATGTGTATGCGAAGGTGGAGCGCCAGATGCAGTCGCAGAACACGGGCGTCGTCAAGCTCAACGCCAGCCTGGCGCGCGACCAGGCCAAATTCTCGGGCCTGGGCCAGCTGCAATCGGCGCTGGCAAAATTCCAGACCGTGGCCAAGAACATGGCCGGCAGCGGCCTGGCCACGTCGGCCACGTCGAGCGCCAAGGATGTGCTGAGCGCCACCACCACCGACAAGGCCGTCAGCGGCAGCCATGAGCTGAACGTCAAGCAACTCGCGCAGGGACAGACCCTGCTCAGCGGCGCGCAGAAATCGTCGAGCGCGGCCATCGGCACGGGGGCGCCGGCGCTGGTCAAAATCGAAGTGGGCACGGCCGACGGCAAGCAATTTACGCCCGGCAGCGGCAAGGTCATTTCGCTGACGATAGACAGCAGCAACAATAGCCTTGACGGTATCGCCGCCGCGCTCAAGCAGCAGGGCGTCGATGCCAGCGTGGTGAAGGGCGCCGATGGCTATTCGCTGGCCATCAATGGCAAGAGCGGCGCCGACAGCAGCATGCGCATCAGCGTGTCCGGCGACGCTGCCGTCAGCAACCTGCTCAGCTATGCACCCGGCGCCGGCAAGGGCCTGCAGCAGACGGCCGCCGCGCAGGATGCGCTGCTCACCGTCGACGGCAAGGAGATCAAGAGCGCCACGAATACCTTGACGACGGCGGTCGAGGGCGCCACCATCGAATTGAAGAAAAAGGGCACGACCGATCTCGTCATCGCCAAGGACAGCAGCCAGATCGCGACCAATGTGGCCAGCTTCGTCACGGCTTACAATGAACTCAACAGCAAGCTGCAAAGCCTGCAGCAGGGCGACTTGAAATCCGACACGGCCCTGGGTCAGGTGCGTTCGCAGATGGAGCAAGTGCTGCGCACGGCCAGCACGGGCGTGCCCGCCTCCATCCTCAGCAGTGCTGGCGTGACCTTGGGCAAAAGCGGAGAACTGGTGCTCGACGATAAAAAACTCAAGGCCGCCATCGCGGCCGATCCGGATGCCGTCAGCAAGTTGTTTACGAATAACGGCAAGGGCGTGGCGGACCAGTTTTCCAGCAAGATCGGCGAGCTGACAGGTGAAACGAGCATCATCCGCAAGGAAGTGCAGACGGTCGGCAAGGACATCACCACGCTGACCAACAAGAAAGCCGTGCTGGCCAAGGCGCTGACGGCCCAGGCGCAGGCGCTGATCAAAGCCTATTCGGCCCAGGAACAGATGGGAACGAACTCGGCCTTGCCGGGCTATACCGGCAAGAATTCGCTCTTCGACTTCATGGCCTGAGGGCGCACCGCTAAAGCGCCCATGGCGGTGTTGCACCGCCTTGCCCTGAGCACGATATCGGCGCGCTTGCTATATTCGTTCGCCCTGGGCAAAGAAGGCCGATGGCGAACTGCCGAAAGTCTTCTTGAACATGGCGGAAAAGGCCGACTGGCTGGCGTAGCCCAGTTCTTCGGCCACCTGCGACAGCGGCACGCCGCGCGCGATCAGGGGCGCCGCGTGCGCCAGGCGCACCTGCTGGCGCCACTGGCCAAAACTCATGCCCAATTCGCGTTCGAACAGCCGCGCCAGGGTGCGTTCCGAGGCGCCGACCAGCTGCGCCCAGTGTTCCAGGGTCTGATTCAGACCCGGTTTCTCGATCAGGCTGTCGCACAGGGTCTTCAGGCGCTTGTCGCTGGGCAAGGGGACGCGGATGGGGCGCGTGGCCGAGCGTTTCAATTCATCGAGGATCAGTTCGGCCAGCAGCGCTTCGCGCGCCGGTTCCTGGCCCGGGTCCAGCTGTTCCAGTGCCATGATCAGCTGGCGCAGCAGGTTCGACACTTCCAGCACCTTGCAATCCTGGCCCGCGAACGGCGCGCGTGCGGCGTGGATGCACAGGGGGCGCAAGCGGGTTTTTTCCAGTATCGTGACGGCATGCTCCACGTTGGGCGCGATCCAGATGGCGCGCATGGGCGGCAGCACCCAGCTGCTGTTGTTGGCAGTGATGCGCAGCACGCCTTCGAGCGCCATCGTGACCTGGCCCCAGGGGTGGGTATGCGGTAACAAGAATTCATCGGGTTGCAGGTCGCGCGCGATCATCGTCACGGGGATGGTCGCGCTGGGCGCTTCCCGCGGCGGACACATGCGGGTATGGTGGAGGATAGGTACACCCATCAGCTTGGCCTTAATTCGATAAATTATGTCATCCTGTCGGAAAACAGACGATGATATTTTGCATACACTTGAGCTTCACCAGTATAAGACAGGGTATGACATGATAACAACTAACTCAGCATCCGAACTTCCAACCTTGCGCAGCGATGCGCGCGTCATCGCCCTGGTGGGGCTGGCGCATGGCGTGTCGCACTTCTACCATCTGATCCTCGCGGCCCTGTTCGTCTGGCTGAAACCCGCATTCGATCTGTCGTATGCGGAGCTGGGCCTGCTGATGACGGTGTTTTTCATCATCTCGGGCGTGGGGCAGGCGCTGGCCGGCTTTGTCGTCGATCGCTTCGGCGCCCGCGCCGTGCTGTTTTCCGGCGTCTTTCTGCTGGGCGTGTCGGCGCTGGCCCTGTCCACCGCACACAGCTATGCGGCGCTGATGCTGGGCGCCATGCTGGCTGGCATGGGCAACAGCGTGTTCCATCCGGCCGACTATACCATCCTCAATCAGCGCGTTTCGGCGGCCCGCGTGGCCTACGGTTTTTCCGTGCATGGCATCAGCGGCAACATCGGCTGGGCCCTGGCACCGCTGTTCATGACGTATGTCGCCACCCATTATGACTGGCGAATCGCGCTGCAATGCGCGGCCGTGCTGCCGTTCGGCGTGCTGCTGATCCTGTTCCTGAACCGTCACGCCATCCGCCCCGAGCCTGTCAAGAAGGCCGCAGCGGGTCAGCCGGCTGGCGGCGAAGGCACCCTGGATTTCCTGCGCCTGCCCGCCGTGTGGATGTGCTTTGCCTTCTTCTTCATTACGGCCATCGCCCTGGGCGGCATCCAGAGCTTTGCCAGCGTGGCCCTCGTCAAGCTGTACGGCATGAGCCTGGCGTTGGCCACCAGCGCCTACACGGCCTATATGCTGGCCTCGGCTGTTGGCATGCTGGCCGGCGGCGTGGTGGGCGCGCGCAGCAAGCAGCCGGACCGCAACGTGGCGATCGCCTTTTCCGCCGCCGCGCTGCTGGCCGTGCTGCTGTCCATGGCCGTCGTGCCGGCCTGGGGCGCGGTGGTGCTGATGGGCGCCATCGGCTTGACCTCGGGCGTGGCGGGGCCGTCGCGCGACCTGATGATACGCGCGGCGGCGCCGAAGAATGCCACCGGGCGCGTGTATGGCGTCGTGTATTCGGGCCTCGACAGCGGCCTGGCCGTCGGCCCCCTGTTCTTTGGCGCGCTGATGGATGGCGACCATCCGGCCCTGTTGTTCGTGTTCATCGGCCTGTTCCAGGCGCTGGCGATTGCCACGGCCGTGGGAGTGGGCGGCAAAACACGTGCCGCCGCGCTGCAAAAGGCATAGAATCGTTGCCATCTGCTACGAAAGGAATCCCCATGACCTTTGCTACCACCGACCTGTGCGACGACTATGCTGCCATGCTCGACGACGGCACTCTGGCCGTGCTGCCGCCCGTGTACCGCGCTTTCGGCCAGCGCGTGCGTTTCAGCGGGCCCGCCACCACCTTGCAAGTGTTCGAGGATAACGCCCTCGTGCGCAGCACGCTGGAAACGCCGGGCCAGGGCCACGTGCTGGTCATCGATGGCGGCGGCAGCCTGCGCCGCGCGCTGGTGGGCGGTCAACTGGGCGTGCTGGCCGAAAGCAATGGCTGGGCCGGCATCGTTGTCGATGGCTGCATTCGCGACAGCGAGGAAATCAATGTCTGCCAGATCGGCGTGCGCGCCCTGGCCACGCATCCGCGCAAGAGCAACAAGACGGGCGCCGGCCAGCGCGACGTGCGCGTGCAGCTCAGCGGCGTGGCCGTGCATCCGGGCGACTGGATCTATGCCGATGCGGACGGCATCCTGGTAGCGCGGCAGGAACTCGATTGACGGCGCAGCGCGCCTGAAAGCGTTGCAAATTATCTACATTCAATATATTTCTGTAAAGTTCTTTGATTTTCATCAAGGCTGAGATATGATTTCACTTAAGGAAACTTTAATATCAATAAGGCAAGGAAATCAGATCATGAAAATCGCCACCATCGCAGCAGTTGTCGCCCTGTTTGCCGCAGGTACCGCCAGCGCCAGTCCCGTCAACCTGATTACGAACGGCAATTTTGACACGGTCGCTTCCGGCTACACCTTCGACAGCGGTTTTAAAGTCGTCAACAGCGGTTCTTCGGCCATCACGGGCTGGACTGTGGGCGCCAGCTCCGTCGACCTGATCCGCAATGCGTATAACGCCATCGATGGCTACAGCATCGATATGCTGGGAACGCCTGGTCCTGGTTTCCTGTCGCAAAATTTCAATGTCGTTGCCGGCCAGACTTACAATCTGAGCTTTGACATGGCGCGCAATTCCGGCGGCCCCGCAGGCCAGGGCGTGAGCGTCAATTTCGGTGGCGCGGCCGGTAATTTCTACTCGACCGCTGCCGCATCCAACACCTTGTACAGCAACACCCTGAGCTTCACTGCCGCTTCCACCGGCCTGGCGACCCTGTCGTTTGCCAGTGCCGCCAAGGCCGGCACGTCATTCGACAATTATTCGGGCGCCGTCATCGACAACGTGTCCGTGATGGCCGCCGTGCCGGAACCGGAAACCTACGCCATGCTGCTGGCCGGCCTGGGCCTGATGGGTTTCCTGCGCCGCCGCAAGGCTGCCAAGTAAGCCGGGGTTGCCCGACATCAAACCGCCTGCTGCCATGCACAGGCGGTTTTTTTACGTCAGGGGTCTTGCGCGCTGCCTGCGCCCAGCAGGAACAGCCACGGCAGCAGTTCAGGGATTCGCATCGGCATCGCCGCGCAACGGGCACGCCGCCGCTGCCGCCCCCATACGCCGCACCAGTTCGCCGCGCAACTGCGTCAGTCCATCGATGCGCGCATCGATTTCACCGAGCTTGCGCGCCAGCGCCGCGCGCAGCTGGTCAGCCGTGGCGGGATCGCCGGCGGCCGCCAGCAGCGGCATGTCGGCCTCGATTTCCGCCAGGGTAAAGCCCAGCTGCTGCGCTGTGCGCAGGTAGCGCAGCCAGTCGGCCGCCTCGGGCGGGTAGTCGCGGTAGCCGTTCGCGCCGCGCCGCGCGCGCAGCAAGCCCCGTTTTTCATAGAAGCGCAGGGTATCGCGGCTCAAGCCCGTCGCCTGCGCCATTTCGCCGATCTGCATGGTTCTTTTCTTTCATAAAATGCTTGACCATGGAGTGTACTCCAGCCTCGATCATGGGCGCTTTCCACTGACAGGAGTTCCCATGTTGTCCGTTTCCGCCTTTCGCCGCATGGTGCGCGCCAGCGCCATTTATGATGTGCTCATGACGGCCCCGTTTGCCACGCCGTGGACATTTTTGCTGCTGCGCGAGCACTTGACCGCCCTCAATGTGGGCCTGGGCGGCGCGCCGCTGCCTCCCTTCGAGCCCTTGCATCTGCTGATCAGCAGCTTGTTTGGCAGCGTGGTGATGGTCTGGTCCGTGCTGCGCATGCTCGACCCGCAGCCGCGCTTCGGCCGCTACGACGCGGCGGCCCGCTACCTGTTTTCCACCTGGATGGCGTGGGCGCTGCTGGAGACGGGCCAGCCCCTGTTGTGGCTGTTCCTCGTGCCGGAACTGGCCTGGGGCCTCGCGCAAAGCCTGCCTCTGCGCGCTCCCGCAGCCGGGCGGGAAGGGCGCGCGCGCGAATCGCTGTTGAGATGAATATAACGAAATGCAATAATGGCCGTGCTTTACAGCAATAAACGACTATTAAAGGAATGACTATGCAGCAGGATGCCGCAGGAAAAAACATGGCGTTGCTCGATCCGGTGGTGGCGCCGCGCATCGCGTTAACGCGCCTGGTGACGGGCCTGCTGCAAGGCTTGCTGCTGTACTGGCTGTACAGCACGGCGCAGGACAAGGTGTGGCCCGCCACGGAAGCCTACCTGCTGGGGCCGCTGATGCTGATTAGCTTGCTGCTGCCCATCCTGCTGGTGTCCAGCCTGGGCCATATGTCGGTGAAGCGCATCGCCCTGTGGATGGCGGGCGCCGCCGTCGTGCTGGCCGTGCTGGCCTGGCACGATGTGGCGCGCGGCGCTGAACATGTGATCTGGGGTAATTACAAGCCGGGCGCGCCCCTGCGCGTCATTTCCGCCCAGCTGTTCGGTTTCTGCGTCGTCGGCTTGTATATCGCCCATGCGCTGGTGTTGGCCAGCGCCCAGGATGGCCAGCGCATCGCCCGCTATCCGACCTACTTTGAAATCGCCTGGAAGCTGGGCATCCAGCTGCTGTTCTCCCTGCTGTTCGTGCTGGGCCTGTGGCTGGTGCTGTGGCTGGGCGGGCAGCTGTTTCTGCTGATTAAGCTCAGTTTCCTGAAAAAGCTGCTGGGCCAGGCCTGGTTCGTGATTCCCGTCATCTGCTTCGCGTTCTCGTTCGCCATCCACATTACGGACGTGCGCCCATCCATCGTGCGCGGCATCCGCACCTTGCTGCTGGTGCTGCTGTCGTGGCTGGTGCCGATTGCCGCCGTGCTCGTCTCCGGCTTCCTGCTGACCTTGCCATTCATCGGCTTCGAGCGCCTGTGGGCCACGCGCCATGCGGCGTCCGTGTTGCTGGGCATGGCCGGCGTGCTGGTGGTGCTGATCAATGCCGCCTTCCAGAATGGCGAAGTGGGCCATGGCGTGGCGCGCGGCATCCGCCTCGGCACGCGCCTGGCATGTTTGCTGCTGCCGTGGGTGGTCGGCATCGCCATCTATGCGCTGACCCTGCGCGTGATGTCGCATGGCTGGACCTCCGACCGCTTGATCGCCGCCGCCTGCCTGCTGATCGCCACCTGCTACGCCGCCGGCTATGCCTGGGCGGCCAGCAAGTACGGCGACTGGCTGCACCTGATCGCCAACGTCAACGTGGCGACCGCCTTTGTTACCCTGCTGGTGTTGTTCGCCCTGTTCTCGCCGCTGGCCGACCCGGCGCGCATTTCCGTGGCCAGCCAGATGGCGCGCCTGGAAAGCGGCAAGGTTGGCGTGGACAAGTTCGATTTCGAGTACCTGCGCTTCCAGGGCGCCCGCTACGGCCAAGCCGCCTTGCAGGAACTCAAGACGCGCACGACGGGCCCGGACGCCGCCATCGTGCGGGCCCGTGCCGAGGCCATGCTCAAGCGCCAGAACCGTCTCGACGAGACGGGCGCGCTGAGCGACGTGTCGATCAACCTGACCCTGCGCCCGGCCACGGCCAAGCTGCCGCAGAGTTTCCTGCGCCAGGACTGGACGCAAGTGAGCCCGGCCTGGCGCCTGCCCGCCTGCCTGAAGCGGGCAGGGCCCCAGTGCGACGCCTACCTGCTCGATTTCGATGGCGACGGCAAGCAGGAAGTATTGCTTATCAGCAATGACCCGCGCGCCTCTTCCGTCTTGCTGGCGGAGAAGGACGACGGCAGCTGGACCGCGCGCGGGCAAATCCCCACCGACGCCCTGCGCTGCAAGCCCCTGCGCGAAAAACTGCAGGCGGGCGAATTCCAGCTGGTGCCGCCGAAAGTGCGCGAGCTGGAAGTCGACGGCCAGCGCGTACCGATGACCTTGTATACGCCAGAGGACGAGGTCAGCTGCCCGGAGGAGACGGCGCCGGGTCCCTGAATGGCCATCCAGGTCAGGCCGTTGGCAAGCACGCTGGTCATGATGCTGGAGTCGCTCAAGGTGATTATTTCGATATTCTTATAGGTTTGCACAATGGCATATGACAGGATTGATTGGCATTCTGGTGGAAAATATCCCGATGATTTGCCGGAAGAGCATGGCGGCATCCATATCGGCATGTTCCTGGCCTGGCTGGTTCACCAGGACATGGCGAGCAATTTCCACCGCACGGATTCCGCCGGGGAGTTAAGGCGCCTGCTCAGTCGGGAAATTACCGGACTACAATTTCTGATTGATGCTTGCGATGGCAAACTATGGGAAGAAGATCTCAACGATCAGGGCAATGCTTTCGCCGTTGACTATTACGACGCAAAGTCGGCATTTGCCCGACAGCATGGCAGTTTTCTGCAAGACTATTGCGACGTGTTCAACCGTCACGCCGCCGCGCACGGCTTTGAGTATCCGAGCGTCTATCACGTCGAGAATACCTGGGAGAAATTCGATCAACTGAAACCCATCCTCGACCAGCGCTACAGCCAATGGCAAGCGTGGTCGGCCGATCCCGTCAACCGTCATGGCGATCCAAAAGCCCAGTTTCTTCACGCTTGCCAGGAAGTCGGGAAATTTCTCGCGCCCCATGGCTTTAAGCCCAACAAGGCAGGAACCGTTTGGAAGAAGGTGGCTGCCGATAAGGACACCGTTTTCGAGGTGTCGTTCGAGCCCGAGCGCTATAATTCCCGCAGCGATGTCCGCATGAAGGTCGACCTTTCCATCGCCAGCAAGGCCCTCAAGAAGTGGCTTGCGGAGAAGGGCGGCGGAGCTGGTTACGATGGCGCCGTTCTGTTCGGCGGCCTGCTTCGATCCGAAAAAGATGCCAGCGCCATGATCTGGCAGGTGGCGGGTTCGACGGCGCGTTCCTCGATTGAGCAGATGTGCCACTTGCTTGCCGAACGCGCGCTGCCGCTGTTCTCCTTGTTCGCCGATCGTCCGCGGGCGCTTGAACATCTTGCGTCGCATGGGGGCGGTTTTCCCGCCATTTGCGATCCATCGTCTACCCCTTTGTCATTCCTGTTGTGCTTCGGGACGCAGGAACAGGCGCAGCGTTTTTTCACTGGATACTTTTCTTCCAGGCCATCCCCATGGCGGCGCAATATCATCCAGACATTCACCAGGCTTCAAGCAGGCGAGGTGTGGGCATCTTCTGCCTACTCGAACGAAAGCGACATCAAGCTGGCGTTTCAAAGCGGCCTGATGTTGCCGCAAAAATCCTGACTTTCGTATCGCCGCTGTAGCAGTCGTCCGGCTGATACAGCATGTGCCTGTACGCGCCGCCTTGTGCCTTGTCGCCGCCGTGCCGCGCTTCTAGACTGGGGCCTTCTCCACGCTGCGACTGCCTGCCATGACCGAACTTCTGCCCCTGATGAGTTATTGCTTTGTGATGTCCGCCACCCCCGGGCCCAACAACGTCATGCTGGCCACCACCGGCGCCAATTTCGGCTATCGGGGGGCGCTGCCGGTGATCCTCGGCATCCAGGCCGGCATCTTTGTGCAGACCATGCTCATGTGCGTGGGGTTGGGCAGCGTGTTCGTCGCGTACCCGATGGCGCAGCAGCTGCTGCGCATCGCGGGCGCGCTGTACCTGATGTTTTTGGCGTGGAAGCTGGCCGGCGCCTCGGTGGCGGGAAGCAGCGCGCCGAAGGCGGTGTCGTTTGCGCAGGCGGCGCTGTTTCAGGCGCTGAATCCCAAGAGCTGGCTCAAGGCGATCACCATGGCGTCGGTCTTCATGCCGGCGCACGGCAACATGCTCGCCGGCGCGCTGCTGGTGTCCGTGACCGGCACCGTGGTGGGCATGCCGTGCAACGCCATGTGGGCGCTGTTCGGCGTGTCGATCCGCAGCGTGCTGAAAGCACCGCGCAACCAGCGCATCTTCAATCTGGCGATGGGCGCCATCCTGCTGGTCCTCGCCCTGACGTTTTTACGCTAGACTTGCGCCATGTTCGCCATCGACCGCTCCTCACCCATTCCCCTGTTCAAGCAGATCGAGGCCGCACTGCGCCAGCAGATCGCGCAACGCGTGCTGCCTGGCGGGACCAGGCTGCCGTCGATCCGCCAGCTCGCCACGCAGCTTGCGGTCAGCACCAACACCGTGGTGGTCGCGTATGACAGGCTGGTGGCTGCAGGCGTCATCGATACGCACGGCACGACAGGCTTCTTCGTCTGCGCACCGGCTGACGCCGGCCGCGCCATTCCCGACGAGGTGGCGCTGGAAGCGGGACAGGAGCAGGAGGCGGTCTGGCTGAGCCAGCAAGTGAACGACCAGCGGCCGGGCGTGCTGCTGGCCAGCAGCGGCGCCTTGCCGCCCACCTGGCTGCAGGACGCGCTGCCGGCGGCCGCCGTGCAACGCGGTCTGGCGCGCAGCGCGGCCGGCATGGCTTCGCGCTGCCCGCCGCAAGGGCTGGCCGAGCTGCGCGAGCAGATCGCGCTGCTGTTGCGCGGTATCGGCATCGCGGCGGACGCCAGCCACATCCTCACCACGTTCGGCGGCACCCATGCCATCGACCTGATCTGCCGCACGTTCCTGCAGCCCGGCGATACGGTGCTGGTGGAAGACCCCGGATACTTCCTGATGTTCGGCAGGCTGCGCCAGGACGGCGTGCGCCTGGTGCCCATCCGGCGCCGGCCCGATGGCCTCGATCTGGACGAGCTGGAAGCGGCTTGCCGCACGCACCGTCCGCGCCTGCTGTTCATGCAGACGGCCTTGCACAATCCCACCGGGTGGAGCAGCAGCGCCGCCAACCTGCACAAGGTGCTGATCATGGCGCAGCAGTACGGCTTCCTGATCGCCGAAGACGACGTGCACGGCCATTTCCAGCCGGGCCACAGCACGCGGCTGGCGTCGCTGTCCGGACTGGACGGCGTGATCTACTACTCGAGCCTGTGCAAGGCGCTGAGCCCGGCCCTGCGCATGGGCTACCTGGCCGCGGCGCCTTCCCTGCTCAAGCCCTTGATGCGCACCAAGATCCATTCCATCATGACCTTGCCTGCGCTGAACGAATACGTGCTGCTGGAAGTGCTCAAGGCCGGCAATCTGCGCAAGCACCTGGAGCGGCTGCAACGCAAGATCATGGTGGCGCGCAACGCCAGCACGCGTCAGCTGAGCACGGCCGGCGTGCTGTTCGAGCAGCCGGGCGACGCAGGCATTTTCCTGTGGGGCAGCATGCCCGAAGGGCTGGACGTGGACTTGCTGGTGCAGGATGCCTACCGCAACAAGATTCTGCTGATGTGCGGCGCCGCGTTCTCGGCCAACGACACGCCAGACCAGCACATCCGCTTCAACGTCGCCTTCAGCCAGCATCCGCGCGTGAGCGCCTACCTGGAAGAACGCCTGCGCGCGGTGGCTGGCGCGCGCTCAAGCCTGGCCCGCGCCCGCGCCGCCGCCAGCATCGAGGGCAAGTCCTGAGCATAGTCCGCGCCTTTCTTCAGTATTTATTGATATTCTGGAGGAACGCTTTTTTCGTAAGCGTGTCAATTTGGTATGCCGTCCTTCGTCGCAGGGAAGGCGCACCGCTTGCCCATCCCACCTTCACCAAGGAAGCAAGGAACCGCCATGAACAAACAGATCATCCTCAACCTGCCCGTGAAGGAACTGGATAAATCCAGGGCCTTCTTTTCCGCGCTCGGCTTCACCTTCAATTCCCGCTTCAGCGGCGAGAACGCGGCATTCATGAACATCGTCGAAGGCAGCATCGAGGCCATGCTGACGACCGAACCGTTCTTCCGGTCCCTGATCGACAAGCCGCTCGCGGATGCCCGGCAAGCCAATGAAGTCGTCATTTGCCTCAGTTGCGAAAGCCGGGAAGAGGTGGACAGCCTGATCGCCAAGGCCGCCGCCGCTGGCGGCCGCATACCGCATCCGCCCGAAGACCATGGCTTCATGTATGACCAGGGCTTCGAGGATATCGACGGCCACCTGTGGAACCTGGTCTGGACGGCGCCGCAAGCCTGACGCGCCGGGTCAGCAGACAGGCGGGATCAGTTCTTCGTGCGCACCTGGCGCACGTGGTTTTCCAGTTCGCTGAACGAGGGGCGTTCCGTGGCGGAAATGACCTTGCGGCCGAATTCCACGGCCAGCGCCGGCGCGTAGCCATTCAGGCTGGCCAATAACGTCACTTTCACGCACTGGTACATCTTCGCCGTTTCATGGTGCTTGCGGCGCAGCAAGCTGGCCAGCGGCGCGATGAAGCCGTAGGCCAGCAAAATGCCGATGAAGGTGCCCACCAGCGCCTGTGCGATCAGCACGCCCAGCTCGGCCGGCGGCAAGCCGACGGAGGCCATCGTATGCACCACGCCCATCACGGCGGCCACGATGCCGAAGGCCGGCATGGCGTCGGCCAGCTGCGAAATCGTCTGGATCGGCATTTCCGCGTCTTCATGGTGCGTTTCGATCTCGTTATCCATCAGATTTTCGATCTGGTAGGCGTCCATATTGCCCGACACCATCAGGCGCAGATAATCGGTGATGAATTCCAGGATGTGCTCGTCACCGAGCGTGTACGGGTATTTCACGAAGATGGCGCTGCGGTAGGGGTCGTCGATATCGTCCTCGACCGACATCAAGCCTTCCTTGCGGATCTTGCTGAGGATTTCATACATCAACCCCATCAGCTCCATGTAGCGCGCCTTCGTATATTGCGAGCCGTGGAACAGGGTGGGCAGGGCGGCGAACGTGGCGCGGATGGCCTTGGCGTCATTGCCGACAAAGAAGGTGCCCAGCGCGGCGCCGCCGATCATCAGCAGTTCCAGCGGCTGGAACAGGGCGCCCAAGTGTCCCCCCTGCATGGCGAAGCCGCCGAAGACGGAAAACAGCACGACGAGAAATCCGAGTATGACTAGCAAAACCTACTCCTTCATAATATTGCCATATCGCAATATTATAGTTTAACCTGATTCTGCCGCTGTGGCCGCTTCCGGCTGCAATTGCTGGATGAGAAAATTGATAAAAGCGCGCACTTTGGCGGGCAACTGGTGGCGGCTCGGGTAGTAGGCGTACAGGTCGGCCGGCGCCAGCGTATAGTCGGCCAGCACCACGCGCAGGCGGCCGCTGTCGAGGTAGCGCGCCAGGTCCCATTCCGAACGCAGCAGGATGCCGTGCCCGTCCAGCGCCCAGCCCAGCACCACGTCGCCGTCGTTGCTGGCCACCGTGCCGCGCACCTTCACCGTGTGGCTGGCGCGGCCACGGCTCAAACGCCAGATGCCGTAGGCGTCGTCGTTCTGCCGGTGCACGATGCAGCGGTGCTGCGCCAGGTCGTCCGGTGTCCGCGGCGTGCCGTGCGCCTGCAGGTAGGCGGGTGAGGCGCACAGGAAGCGCCGGTTCGACATGATGCGCCGCGCCGACAGTCGCGTGTCGGGCAAGTCGCCGAAGCGGATACCCAGGTCGTACGCCTGCTCGACCAGGTTGATGGGGCTGTCCGTCAGCTGCAGCTGCACTTCCAGCTGCGGGTGGCGCAGCGCGAATTGCGACAGCAGGGGCGCGATCACCGTGCGCCCGAAGCCCAGGGTGGCATTCACGCGCAGCAGGCCGCGCGGCTCGGCGCCGCCGCTGGCCAAGGACTCTTCCATGGCGCGGATATCGTCGAGGATCTGCCGCGCCTGCCGCAGATAGCTTTCGCCGTCGCCCGTCAGGCTGATGCGCCGCGTGCTGCGGTTGAGCAAACGCACGCCCAGGCGCTGCTCCATCAGCACCAATCGCTTGCTGACGGCGGGCGGCGTGATGCCCAGTTCGCGCGCCGTGGCCGACAGGCTGCCCAGCTTGGCCAGCAGCACAAAGAAGGCCATTTCCGTGGTGGCGTCCGTTTTCATGGTTCATCTTTTACTTCAAGTGAATAATGCTTTAAATTGATATCGATTATATGGTTTTGTATCGCGGGTAAGCTGGCGTCATTGTTTTCAACTACAGGAGAGCCGCATGAAAATCGTCGAGATCCGCGAAAAGACCATCCCCATCTCTTCCCCCATCCGCAACGCCTACATCGATTTCACGAAGATGACCTTAAGCCTGGTGGCCGTCGTCACCGACGTGATGCGCGACGGCAAGCCCGTCGTTGGCTACGGTTTCAATTCGAACGGCCGCTACGGCCAGGGCATGCTGATGCGCGAGCGTTTCATTCCCCGCATCCTCGACGCAGATCCCGCCTCGCTCGTCACGGACGACGGCGCCAACCTCGATCCGCACAAGGTGTGGGATTGCATGTACACCAATGAAAAGCCGGGCGGCCATGGCGAGCGCTCGGTGGCCATCGGCACCATCGACATGGCCATCTGGGATGCCGTGGCGAAGATCGAGAACAAACCGCTGTTCCAGCTGCTGGCCGAGCGCCACGGCACGGGCGTGCCCGACAAACAGGTCTTCGTGTATGCGGCGGGCGGCTATTATTACCCGGGCCAGAGCCTTTCCGCCCTGCAGGACGAGATGCGCAGCTATGTCGACCGCGGCTACACGGTGGTCAAGAAAAAGATCGGCGGCGCCTCGCTGGACGAGGATTTGCGCCGCATCGACGCCATCATGGAGGTGCTGCAGGATGGGCAGAAGCTGTGCGTGGACGCCAACGGGCGCTTCGATCTCGACACCTCGATCGCCTACGCCAAGGCGCTGCGTGAATATGACTTGTTCTGGTACGAGGAGGCGGGCGATCCGCTCGACTTCGAGCTGCAAGCGACCCTGCGCAGCTATTACGACAAGCCCATGGCGACGGGCGAAAACCTGTTTTCCATGCAGGATGCGCGCAACCTGATCCGCTACGGCGGCATGCGCGCCGACCGCGACTGGCTGCAGTTCGATTGCGCCCTCAGCTACGGCCTGGTGGAATATTTGCGCACCCTGGACATGCTGCACCAGCACGGCTGGTCGCGCAGCCGCTGCATCCCGCACGGCGGTCATCAGATGTCCTTGAATATCGCGGCGGGCCTGGGCCTGGGCGGCAATGAATCGTATCCGGATTTATTTCAGCCGTTCGGCGGCTTTCCCGACGGCGTGCGCGTGGAAAACGGCCACATCACCATGCCGGACCTGGTCGGCATCGGCTTCGAGGGCAAGGCGAATTTGTATGCGGAAATGCGGGCGCTGAGCGGGCAATAACCTCAGGCCATTGCCTGCCGTTTGACCTGCGCGGCGCGGCTGCTCTTCTCCCAGCGGAACAGCCACATGATGATCAGCTTGGTCGTGGCGCTGACGCTGGCGAGCAGCAGCAATGGCCAGCCCGTCGACAGGCCCATGACGCAGGCGAAGAAGATGGTGCTGACATCCATCGCCAGGATGAACTGGCTCATCTTTAACGACACGGCGCCCGTCCTGCCAGAGCGCCAGATCAGGCGGATCTGATGCGCATAGCCCTGCGCCAGCAGCACGGTGACGGCGACGATCAGGCTTTGCGAGATCACGCGCTTTTCATCGGTGAAGGTGGGGCCGAAGGCCAGCGCCGTCACGCCCGCGCACAGCAGCAGCGCGCAGGCCAGCAGCGCATGGCGCGATGCCCGGCTGCGGCGGTCACGCTCGATTTCATGCAGGATGGCCAGCGCGATCAGCGAGGCGACCAAACGGGGCCAGACGATGTAGTGGTTGAACGGCGTGATCGAATAGCCGTAGACGAAGAACGCGCAATACGCGAGGAAGCTGACGGTGAACTGGTTGATCGACAGGATGTCCGTTGTCTTGCCCGCGCCGATACCGGCATCGCGCTTGCGCCGCCAGATTTTTTGCAGCTGCGACCACAGACCGTACAGGCTGACGATAATGAACAGGGAATTGAGGCTGCCGGCGAGGGCGTAGAGGGAAGGGGCTTGCAAAGGTGTCTCCGGAAATCGGCAAGGCCGCACTGCGGTGACAGGATGCCTTGTCTATACATTTTATTTTTGCAATATGCTCTCATGAAATAAATTAGCAGGCAAGCAATGATGTGCGGCCAGTGCCTGTTGTTCGGCTGTACTTGCTCGGACGCACCTCTTCCTGCGCTTGCCCGTATAATCGGGGCATGACTTTCTTATCACACCATGCCCGCTCCGTGCTGGCCAGCATTGGCAAAATGGCCGTTTCCCTGATTATCCTGTTGACTGCACTGTGGGGTGCGCTGGCGCTGTGGTACCAGCTGTCCGGCGGCACGGCGGCGCAAGCCATCGGCGCCTTGCTGTGGGCCGCGCTGGGCGTGGCCAGCATCGCGCTGTGGTGGACGCGCGGCGACGCGCGCGTGCTGTTGCCGTATGCGGCCGGTTTCATCCTGCTGCTCGTGTGGTGGAGCCTGATCGCGCCGAAACAGCAGCGCGTGTGGGCCGACGACGTGGCGCGCAATGTCACGGGCACGCTCAAGGGCAATCTCGTCACGCTGGACAATGTGCGCAATTTCGACTGGCGCAGCGATGACGATTACACGGTCAAGTGGGAGCAGCGCAGTTACGACCTCGACGAGCTGCGCACGGTGGATACGGCGCTGTCGTACTGGACGGGGCCGTACATCGCGCATACGCTGATCTCGTTCGGCTTCGCCGACGGGCGCTTTCTGACGTTTTCCATCGAGATCCGCAAGGAAAAGGGCGAGAGCTTTTCCGCCATCGGCGGCTTTTTCAAGCATTTTGAAATGAGCCTGATCGCCGCCGACGAGCGCGACATCCTGCGCGTGCGCACGAATGCGCGCGGCGAGGACATGCATCTGTACCGCGTGATGATGCCGAAAGCGGCCATGCGCTCGCTGTTCCTCGCCTACCTGGACGAGGCGCAGGCGCTGAAGAACCAGCCTCGCTTCTACAACACCCTGACGGCCAACTGCACCACCATCGTCTTCGAGATGGTGCGCCGCATCGTGCCGGGCCTGCCGCTCGACTACCGGCTGATGGCCTCGGGCTACCTCGACCGCTATCTGTTCGACGTCAAGGGCCTGGTACCTGGCCAGACCTTCCAGCAGCTGCGTATTGGCGGCCACATCACGGCGCGCGCGCGGGCCGCCAACGACGATGCGGACTTTTCGCATACGATCCGGCGCGGCATGCCGGGCTACGATGACGCGGGCCATCCGACGCTGCAAATGCCCAAGCAGTAGCCGCCTGCCTTATACTGTCGCTATTCCGACCGGCCGCACATTGCGGCCGGTCTCACTTTACGAATAAAGAAGGCCCGCTATGCCATTTTCCTCCCTGGGTCTGATTCCCGCCCTGGTCCGCGCCGTCGACAAGGCCGGCTATGCCGCGCCGACGGCCATCCAGGCGGCCGCCATTCCCGCCATCCTGCGCGGCAGCGACGTGCTGGGCGCGGCCCAGACGGGTTCCGGCAAGACGGCCGCCTACGCGCTGCCGCTGCTGCAGGCGCTGATGGCGCCCGCTTCCGGCCCGCGCCAGGTGCGCGCGCTGATCCTCGTGCCCACGCGCGAGCTGGCCGCGCAGGTGGGGCAGACGGTGCACGCGCTGGCCAAGCCGCTGCCCGTGAAACTGAAGATTTCCGTGCTGTTCGGCGGCGTGTCGATCAATCCGCAGATGATGGACTTGCGCGGCGGCGCCGATATCGTCGTCGCCACGCCGGGCCGCTTGCTGGACCTGGTGCGCCAGAACGCCGTGAAGCTGGGCGGCGTGTCGCTGTGCGTGCTCGATGAAGCCGACCGCCTGCTGGACATGGGTTTCAGCGACGAGATCAACGCCATCCTGGCTCTGCTGCCCAAACAGCGGCAAAACCTGTTCTTTTCCGCCACCTTCCCCGACAGCGTGCAGGCGCTGGCCGACAGCCTGCTCAAGGAGCCCGTGCGCATCGAGGTGGCGTCCGAACCGCAGGACAAGCCCGATATCGTGCAGCGGGCCATCACGGTCGACATGCCGCGCCGCACGCAGCTGCTGCGCTACCTGATCCTGCAGCAGCAGTGGGAGCGCGTGCTGGTGTTCGTCGCCACCAAGTACGCAGCCGAACACGTGGCCGACAAGCTGCAGCGCGCGGGCCTGCACGTGGGCGCATTCCACGGCGAATTCAGCCAGGGCACGCGCAGCCAGCTGCTGGCCGACTTCAAGGCGTGCCGGCTGCAGGTGCTGGTAGCCACCGACGTGGCCGCGCGCGGCATCGACATCGCCGGCCTGCCAGCCGTCGTCAACTACGACTTGCCCCGTTCGGCCGTCGACTACACGCACCGCATCGGCCGCACGGGCCGCGCCGGCGAAAGCGGCACGGCCATCAGTTTCGTGACGGCCGACACGGAAGCGCATTTCCGCCTGATCGAAAACCGCAACGACTTGCGCATCGTGCGCGAAGTGGTGGCCGGTTTCGAGCCGACGGAACTGCCTGCGCCCGTGCATCCCGTCACCGATGCGGTGAACGGCGGCGTGAAGGGCGCGCGCAAGAGCAAGAAGGACAAATTGCGCG
The DNA here is from genome assembly GCF_058797855.1 of Janthinobacterium sp. GW823-FHT01H08. Lineage (NCBI taxonomy): Bacteria > Pseudomonadati > Pseudomonadota > Betaproteobacteria > Burkholderiales > Oxalobacteraceae > Janthinobacterium > Janthinobacterium sp. GW823-FHT01H08. The sequence goes on along the minus strand of NZ_CM179504.1, from coordinate 4,409,223 downwards.
AAGCGGCTGCCATGGCGGCGAAGGCGGCCGGGGACAATTAAATTGGCCTTATGTGCGCTGGCCGCTTGAACGGCCAGCCATCCCGCTTTAAGATTGTGTTTCTATAAAGCAAGGGGACGGCAATGCACATGATATACACCATACGCGCGGGCGTGCTGGCGGGCGCGCTGGCGCTGGCCGGTTGCGCCGGCCTGGGCGGCAAAACTGACAGCACCGGCATGCAGATGCCGGGCAAGACGCCGGCCGATGCCGCCGTGGCCGCCACCTGGTACAACCCGCCCAGCGAATTTCCCGGCATTTGCCTGACCCAGTTCAAGGATGGCAGCCTGCGTTTCGACGGCGGCTTCGCCTTTTTCAACCCGGGCCGCTGGACGTATGACGCGGCCACGTCCGAACTAAGTCTGGCATTGGCGCCGACGCCGTCTCTGGAACTGTCGCACGCGCAAACGGTGCTGCACAAGAATCTGCTGAGGGTCGATGCGGCCAGGAACACGCTGGTGTACGCCGTGAAGGCCGACACGCAAGCCATCGGCCTGGGCGGCTTTGTGTTCTACCGCAACACGCCTTGTCCGGCGCGGCGCGGATAAGTGCAGGATAAGTGCAATGAAGGAATATTTAGTCGTATAATTTCAACGCAAGCTGGCTGCCGCGCAAGACTCGCAAGACTGTCTCGCGCGGCAGATTCCCCTCCAGGCAAGCTCCGATATCGCCATGGCGATGAGAGGATGGTCCGATGGATGTGCACGACGAGCATGGCATGCCGGGTATGGCGGCGCTGGCGGCGGACGCCGGGCAGCAGCCTGCGGCGGCGCCGCGCACCTTGCTGCTGGTCGATGACGAGCCCAATATCCTCGCTTCCCTCAAGCGCCTGCTGCGGCGCGATGGCTACCATATCATTACGGCCAACAGCGGCCAGGAAGGGCTGGACGTGCTGGCCAGCCATGCCGTCGACGTGATCGTGTCGGACCAGCGCATGCCGGGCATGCTGGGCGCCGACTTCCTGCGCAAGGCCAAGCTGCTGTGTCCGCAAACCATCCGCATCATGCTGTCCGGTTATACCGAGTTGCAGGCCGTCACGGACGCCGTCAACGAGGGCGCCATCTTCAAGTTTCTCACCAAGCCCTGGGAAGACCATCAACTGCGCGAGCATATCGCCGAAGCCTTTCGCCTGAAGGGCATCGACGACGACAATGTGCGCCTCAATGCGCAGCTGCGCGACGCCAACCAGGCGCTGGCGGCGGCCAATGCCGCCATGCAGGCGCTGGTGCGCCAGCAGCAGCATCAGATCAGCCGCGACGAGGTCAGCCTCGGCATCGCGCGCGAATTGCTGCAATTTCTGCCGCTGCCCGTGATCGGCCTCGATGAGGACGGCATGATCGCCTTCATCAACGCGGCGGCGGCCAACCTGTTCGAACGGGGCGCGGCCCTGCTGGGCAACGAGGCGGCGATCGTCTTGCCGCAATTGTTTGACGGGCAGGGCGCGCCTTGCCTGGCAGCCATCGATGGCCAGCCGTATACCGTGGCGGTCCATCCGATGGGCCTCCATTCGCGCTCGCGCGGCAGCCTGGTCACCCTGAGTCGTCATGGAGCGGATACATGAGTGAAAGCGGACGCGAAATTTCCATGGAGCAGGCGCAGGAAGGCATGGTGCTGGCGCAGGCCTTGAACGACGCCAGCGGCGCCGTGCTGCTGGCCCAGGGCGCCACCCTGACGGCGGCGAACCTGGCGGCTTTGCGCCGGCGCAATGTGGAACGCTGCCACGTCGTCATGGATGAGGCGCCCGACCCCGCCGCGCAGGCGCACGCCGAGCAGGAACGCTTGCGCCGCCTGGAACGGCTGGCCGTGCTGTTCCGCGCCACGCCGCCCGATTCCGCCGGGGCCGAGCTGCTGACGCTGGTGCAGCGCTACCGGCAAGGGGGCGCGGCATGACACGGCTCAGCTTTGAACATATCATCCGCCAGATACAGGAACTGCCTTCGCTGCCGGTGGTGGTGCTGGAACTGCTGTCGAGCATGGATCAGGACGACACGGACGTGCACGTGCTGGCGCAAAAGATCGAGCTGGACCAGGGCCTGGCGGCGAAGACCTTGCGCATCGCCAATTCCTCGTTCTACGGCATGCAATCGAAGGTCACCAGCATTCCGCAAGCCGTGTCCGTGCTGGGCTTTCACAGCATCCGCACCGTCGTCACGGCGTGCGCCCTGACGGGCAGCTTCGCGCCGGTGAGCGGCGGCTTCGATTTCCAGGCATTCTGGCGCCATTCGCTGGCCACGGCCATCGCCGCGCGCCTGCTGGCGCCGCACTTGCGCGTCAATCCCGAAACGGCGTTCACGGCCGGCTTGCTGCACGACCTGGGTACCCTGGTGCTGGTGACGCGCTTCCCGGCCGAGTACGCGCTCGTGCGCAGCTACCGCCAGGCGCACGACTGCCAGATGGCCGAGGCGGAACGGGCCGTCATCGGCATCGATCACGCGCAGGTGGGCCGCGCCCTGGCCGCCTACTGGAAGTTTCCCGAGGCAATACAGCAGGCGGTGGCCGACCACCACGCCATCGACCGGCTGGAAGCGGGCGGCTTGCCGCTGGCCGTGCACATGGCCAATGCCGTCGCCCTGGCGCTCGATCTGGCCGGGGTCGACGATGCGCTGGTGCCGCCGCTGTCGCCGGCGGGCTGGCGCAGCATCGCGCTGGACGAGCAGGCCTGGCTGGCGCTGCTGGCGCAAACGGAACACACCTTCGATGAAATGTCGCGGATCATGCTGGCATGAACAGGATAGAGGCCATGGAAACAGATGCAGGACAGGCGCTGCCCGCCATGCCGGAACGCCGCCAGGGCGACACCATCGCGCTGTCGGCATTTTTCGACGGCCATCCCGTGGCCACTTTCGCCATCGATACGAACCACGTGGTGACGCACTGGAACAGCGCCTGCGAACAGTTGCTGGGCTTTACGGCCGCCGAAATGGTCGGCACGCGCGACCACTGGAAGGCGTTTTATCCGCAGCCGCGCGCCTGCCTGGCCGACCTGCTGGTGGCCGACGATATCGCGCTCGGCGAAAATGACCTTTACCTTGGCAAGCTGAAGCGTTCTCCCGTGATCCCCGGCGCCTTCGAGGCCGAGGATTTCTTTGCCGATATCGGGCCCGACGGCCACTGGCTGCATTTCACGGCGGCGCCCCTGCGCGACCGCCAGGGACGCCTGGTGGGCGCCATCGAAACCCTGCGCGACGTGAGCGAGCGGCGCCTGGCGGAACTGGCGCTGCGCAAGGCGCACGACAATCTGGAACACCTGGTGGCCAAGCGCACGGCCCAGCTGGCGGAAATGAACGAACGCCTGGCCGACGATATCCGCCAGCGCCAGATCGCCGATCTGGAACTGCGCGAGCGCAACCTGGCCCTGACGGAATTGAACAGCAAGCTGTCGCTGGCCCAGCAAAAGCTGCTGCAGTCGGAAAAACTGGCGTCGATCGGCCAGCTGGCCGCCGGCGTGGCGCACGAGATCAACAATCCCATCGGCTATGTGTTTTCCAATGTCGGCACCCTGGAAGGTTATCTGGATGACCTGTTCAGCATGCTCGACGCCTACGAGGACGCCGAGCCGGCCGTCGCCGACCCCGTGGTGGCGGCGCGCCTGCGCGCGCTGCGCGAACAGATCGACCTCGACTTCCTGCGCACCGACATTCCCATGCTGATGGGCGAGTCGAAGGAAGGCATTGCGCGCGTGCGCCGCATCGTGCAGGACCTGAAGGATTTTTCGCGCACGGATGCGCACCAGGAGTGGGTCTGGGCCGACCTGCGCCAGGGCATCGATACCACGCTCAACATCGTGAACAACGAGGTCAAGTACAAGGCCGACGTGGTGCGCGAATATGGCGACATTCCCGATATCGAATGCCAGCCTTCCGAGCTGAACCAGGTGATCATGAACCTCGTCGTCAACGCGGCCCACGCCATGGGCGAGGCGCGCGGACGCATCACCCTGCGCACGGGCAGCGACAACGCCACGGAAGTGTGGATCGAGGTCGAGGACACGGGCGGCGGCATCGCGCCCGAACACCTGTCGCGCATCTTCGATCCGTTCTTTACCACCAAGGCCGTCGGCAAGGGCACGGGACTGGGCCTGTCGCTGGCCTACACGACGGTGCAGAAACACCATGGCCGCATCGACGTGCGCAGCATCATCGGCCGCGGCACCACCTTCCGCATCACCTTGCCCGTGCGCCAGGCGCAGCCCGTCACACCATGAACGAACAGGACAGCATGAGCACGAGCACGAGCACTAGTACCAGCGCCAGCGCCAGCGCCAGCACTGCGGCCGCGCCGCCCACCATCCTGTGCGTCGACGACGAACCGAATATCCTGTCGTCGCTGCGGCGGCTGTTCCGCCCGCACGGCTACCGCGTGCTGACGGCCGACGGCGGCGCGGCCGGCCTGGCCCTGCTCGAGAGCGAGACGGTGGACCTGGTCATTTCCGACATGCGCATGCCGCACATGGACGGCGCGCAGTTCCTGGCCCAGGTGCGCCAGCGCTGGCCCGGCACCATCCGCCTGCTGCTGACCGGCTATGCCGATATCCAGTCCATCCTCGACGCCATCAACCAGGGTGAAATCTACCGCTACGTGACCAAGCCGTGGGACGAGAACGATATCGTGCTGGTGGTGCGCCACGCGCTGGAACGGCGCGCGCTGGAGCAGGAAAAACGGCGCCTGGAAGCGCTGACAGCCAGCCAGAACGTGGAGCTGCAGGCGCTCAACGCCAGCCTGGAAGCGAAGGTGGCCACGCGCACGCAGCAGCTGAAGCAGTCCCACGACGAGGTGCAGGCGGCCAACGAGCGCCTGAAAGCCACGTTCGTGACGACGATCAAGGTGTTTTCCAACCTGATCGAAATGCGCGGCGGCAAGCTGGCCGGCCATGCGCGGCGGGTGGCCGAGCTGTCGCGCAAGCTGGCGCAGGCGCTGGGCCTGGAAGGGCAGGAGGCGCGCGACGTGTTCATCGCGGCCCTGCTCAAGGACATCGGCAAGCTCAGCCTCAGCGACGACGTGCTGGAACTGCCGGCCAGCGCCTGGACGGGCGAGCAGCTGGCCGCCTTCCGCAAGCATCCGCTGCGCGCCGAACAGCTGCTGATGGCGCTCGACGAGCTGCGCGCCGTCTCCGTGATCCTGCGCTCGCAGCTCGAACGTTTCGACGGCGGCGGCTTTCCCGATGGCCTGGTGGGCCTGGCCATTCCCATGGGCGCGCGCATCCTGGCGCTGGCCTCGGACTACGACGGCTTGCAGATCGGCGCCATGGTGCAGCGCAGCCTGCGCGCCGACGAAGCGCGCACCCTGATCTACGACAGCATCGGCAAGCGCTACGACCCGGCCGTGGTGGCCGCTTTCCGCAGCATCATGGAGGAGACGGAGCCGCCGGCGCGCGACCTGACCGTGCTGTCGGGCCAGCTGGAACCGGGCATGGTGCTGTCGCGCGACCTGATCAGCCGCGACGGCCTGATGCTGCTGGCGGCCGAACACGTGCTGACGGCCCGCGTGATCGCCCAGCTGCTCGATTTCGAAGGCAAGAATGGCGGGCGCCTCAGCATCCGCGTGTATGCGCCAGTGAAGGACGCCTAGGCGTTCGCGGCGGCGGTGGGCGGCTGCAGCGGCAGGTGCACGGTAAAGCGCGTGCCCTGACCCACTTCCGAGGCCACCTCGATGCGTCCGCCGTGCTTGTTGACGATGCCGTACGAGAGCGACAGGCCCAGACCCGTGCCACTGCCCACGGCCTTGGTGGTGAAGAACGGCTCGAAGATGCGGTTCAGGTGCTCGGGCGCGATGCCGGCGCCCGTGTCGCCGATTTCCACCCACACCCAGTCGCCCGCGTGGCCCGTGCGGATGCTGATCACGCCGTCGCTGCTGATGGCCTGGCCCGCGTTGACGAGCAGGTTCATGAAGACCTGGTTCAGCTGCGAGGCCAGGCACAGGATCGGCGGCAGCTCGCCATAGTGCTTCTCGATGCGCGCCTTGTATTTCAACTCGTTGGCGACGATATTGAGGGTGCTGTCCAGGCCCGCATGCAGGCTGGCCACCTGCCAGTCCGTCTCGCCCACGTGGGAAAAATCCTTCAGCGCCTGCACGATGTCGCGCACGCGTTTCAAGCCATCCATCGATTCGCGCACCAGATCGACCATGTCGTCCTGCAGGAAGGCCAGGTCGGCCTGCGCGCGCACCTCGGCCACGCGCGCGGCCAGGGCCGGGCCGTCCGGCGTTTCGCGCATCGCCGCTTCGTATTGCCCGATCACGCCGAACAGGGTGCCGACATAGCCTTGCAGGGAACTCATGTTGGAATTGACGAAGCCGATCGGGTTATTGATTTCGTGCGCGATGCCGGCCGCCAGCTGGCCGATGGACGCCATCTTTTCCGATTGCAGCAGCTGGTCGTGCGCTTCCTGTAACTTGCTGATCAGTAGTTGCTGCTCTTCGCCGCGCGCCTGCAGCATCGCTTCCATGCCCTTGCGTTCCGTGATATCCGTCAGCGAGCCGATCACCTCGAACGGCACGCCGTGCTCGTCGCGCACGAGGCGCAGGCTGTCGTGCATCCACAGATAGCTGCCGTCGCGCACGCGGAAACGGTATTCATACGCGCGGGCGCCTTCGACAAAGATCTGCGCCAGGCTGGAAAAGATGCCGGGCGCATCGTCGGGGTGGATGTGGTCGAACCAGAAATTGGGATCGGCGACCATGTCCTCGGGCTGGTAGCCCAGCACGTTCAAGGCATTGTTGCTGACAAAAGTCATCTTGAAGTCGCCGCTGGGCACGGTGCAATAGATGATGGAGGGTGTATTGTCGAGCAGGTATTGCAGGCGCACGGCTGTAGCCGCCGGTGCTTCATCGCCAGGCGCCGCCCCGGCATGCCGGCCGGTATCGGGAGTGGAAAGGTCGAAATCCTCGAACTGCATCGTCACACCTCGCTGCCTGCACGGCATAGCTGTCATCCTGGCTGAATTATGCCTGATTCCGTCTGCCTTGGGCCGCCATCGGCGCGCTCAGGGGGCCAGCGGCTGCTCGACGACCGCCATGCGCCGCGCGATGCGCTGCGCCGCTTGCGTGTCGCCCGCCTGTTCGGCGCGCAGGCGCTGCACGCCCAGCCAGGCCAGCAGCGGACGGCGCCAGCCCTGGTCCGAGGCAGTGGCGACGGCCGTGTCGAGCAGCGCCGGCGTGGCACGGCCCGAGCGCAGCAGCACGCCGGCCGCCACCAGCCGCGACAGCGGGTCATCGATGGCCGCCACGGCGCTGGCGGCGGCCGTGTCGGATGCGGCGCCTGCTGCCGCCCGCTGCGCTTCCGGCAGCAGGGCGACATCGGCCCCTTGCGCCTTGCCGGCCAGCCAGGCCGCATACGCGCGGTCGGCGTCGTTCGCGTCCGCTTGCAGCGCATCGAAGCCCGTGCAGTCCTCGAAGGCCAGGCTGGCCACGCGCGCGGCGCAGCGCAGCAGTTCGATGCGCGCCACCAGTTCGAGCTTGCCCGTGCCCGCCACCTGGCTGCGGGCGCGGCGGAATTCCGTCTGTTCGACGAGGGCGTTGCCGCCCAGGTAGGCCGCTTGAAACCGTTCGACGGAACTTTGCGCATTCATTTTCCAGTCGGGCACGGGCGGGCCGCTGGAGCAGGCGGCGAGCAAGGTGGACAGCAGGGCGGCGAGAGCGGGGCGGGACATTTTCATGGCAGTTTGATCTCCGGATTGCGCTTGAACGGCCATTTGCGGTTGATTTCATTGACCAGCTGTTCGACCTTGCGCAGATTGCTTTCCACATCGGCGCGCAGCGGGCCCAGGTCGGCCGTGGCCGCCCTGGCGTTGGCGCCCACGGCTTGCGCCTCGACCAGCACGGCGTCGACTTTTTTCAGGCTGGCGCGGGTGTCGGCCAGCAGCGCGTTCAGCTGCACGATGGTCGCTTGCGCATCCGTCATCACGCCCTTGTCGCCAAACACGCGCGTATCGGCATTGGCGACCAGACCATCCGTGCGGCGCGCCAGCTGGTCGGCCGTAACGAGCAGGGCGTTGGCCCGCTCGACCAGCAGGCGCGACTGCTTGTCGTCGCCCGTCAGCAAGCCCATGGCGCCGCCCGGGCCGCTCAGCTTGCCCGTCACGGCCTGCACATTGCGCAAGGTGCCGTCGAGCGCGGAATCGCTGCCCGTCAGGGTCGCCACATTGTTCAGCAAATCCTTGGCGGCGGCCAGCAGACGGGGGATTTCCGCCGCCATGTCGCCCACCAGCAAGTCGCGCGTGGCGTCGTCGGGCAGCGGCGGGTCCGTCAGGATGCCGCTGTAGGCGCGCAGCTTGGCGCCGCCCACGATGCCCCGCTCCAAGGTGAAGATGGAGCTGCTGCGCAGCCAGTGCGCGTCCTTGCGCGGCACGTCGACGATGACGCGCGCGCGGCCGTCCGGCGCCAGCTCGATGCGCTGCACGCGGCCGATGGGAAAGCCGGAAAAGGTCAGGTCGGCGCCCACGCCCACGCCGTCCGAGTCATCGGCCGTCAGCACCAGGGTTTGCGTGGCTTCGAAGGCGCCGCGCGCATACATCAGGTAGACGACGGAGCCGACCACCAGCACGAACATGAAGATGAGCAGGATGGCCGCCTTCAGTTCGGCGTGGCGCACGGGCGGCGGGGCGGGCAGGACACTATCTTGCGCGAGACCGGCGGGCGCCGTGACGTCGACCTGGTCGGGATTTTGCGGTTGGCTCATGGCTTCTGGCTCTCGTATGGGTGGTTCGGGATCGCTGGCGGTGGCGGGCGGGGCATCAGTAGTAATTGCCCATCAGCGAAGCCACTTCGATCAGCAGGATGACGGAAAACAGGCGCAGCATTTCGGACAGGCCGTGCGCGGCCCACAGGCGGTTGCGCCGGCCGTGCGGGTCTTCCGGATAGTACGAGGAGGCCAGCGGGATCAGGGCCACGGCAAAGCTGAAGAAGATCACCTTGAGCATCAGGATCAGGGCCACGGCCGGATTGAAGATCTGCCCCACCACGCGCGTGTAGCCTTGCAGCGCCCACGGCGTAAAGCCATAGATCGTCAGGTAGGCGAGGATCAGCGAGGTGACGCAGCTGACGATGGCCAGCATCCACACGGCGAAGATGCCGGACATGACGCGTGGAAAGTATTCGCGGCGCAGCAGGTCGACGCCCTGGCGCTGCATGGTATCGAGCATGCCGGACGAGCGCATTTGCGCGAAAGCAATGCCGTCGGGCAGGGTCAGGCGCAGGGCCACGAACAGGGCGGCCGTCAGCGGTATCAATTCCAGCACCAGCACGCGCACCACCATTTCCAGCGCATAGCGCGACAGGCCGTAGCTTTGCGCGCTGACGACGACGATGCGGATCAGCACCAGGCTGACGAGCGCGCAGGCCACGCTGAACCACACGAGATTGGGCGCCGTGTTCGTCACCAGGCGGTGCGCGAGGATGGGGCGGTTGTCGCGGTTATAGCTCGATGGCGACAGGGCCAGCGAAAACACGAGGATGGCGAAATGCAGCATGCGCCACCAGCTGACCAGCCAGGCCATGGTGGCCCGGTGCAGGCGGCGCAGGCTGATGATGAGGGAGACGGATAGGGTCATCATGGCATCTTAACATCTGCCCGCCCGCCGGGCACGTCAGGCGTGCGCGCTGAAGTAGGTCGTAATAAATTATTGTGATTTCTGACTTCCATAACCGGCGCTCTGCGGCGTTACCCGCTGCTAGCAGTGCCTGCACTGCGTCGCAACGGGCGCCTTGCAGCGCATCCGGTTCTGTTCGTCATAACTTCACAATAATTTCCCACGACCTACTTACTCAAACAGGGCGAAGCCGGCCATGACGACCATCAGCACGGCGATGTATTGCATCGGAATCCAGAACAGGGTGTGGCGCTGGCGCAGGATCACGCGCTCCTGCGTGGCCGGGTCGATCAATTCGCGTCCGGGCGCGCTGTTCAGGCGTACGCCCGCATACCAGCTGGCGGCAGCTGCCAGCAGGAAGGCCAGGGCCAGGGTCCATGTGTGGCTCTTTGTATAGGCCTCGCCCAGGGTGGCGCCAAACAGCGCTTGCGCGGCCAGTACGACGATCAAACAGATAAGGGGGCCAAGTATGCCGAAGCCTTGCCAGATAAGCATAAAAATTCTCCAGGGGGATTGAGGGATCCCGCGGCGATTGGCGGCGGCTGTGCGCGGCGGGGAGAGGAATTTTATCAGATTCGCAAGAGATAAAGTTTCTTTTGGGAATGATTTTTTTGGGGATGGACTTGCGCCTAGTGCGCCGGGCCGGCCACGCTGGCAATGATGGCGTCAGCCGCCGCCCGCACGCGGGCCGAGCGGTTCAGGTCCGCGTGCATGACCAGCCACACGTCGTAGCTTTCCGCCCGCTCGGGCCAGATGCGCACGAGCTGCGGGTCGATGTCGCCTAGATGAGTCGCCAGCTCGGCCACGCCCAGGCCCGCGCGCGTGGCTTCCTGCAGCATGGCCGCCGAGTTCACTTCCATGGCGACCCGGGCGTTGGCGACGGATTCGCCGGCGATTTTCTCTGCGTGGCGCGGCGTCACGGACTGGTGGTAGATGACGATGTCGTGGCCGGCCAGCGCCGTGCCGCGCACGGGTTCGCCCCGTTCGGCCAGATAGGTTTTCGAGGCGTACAGGCCAAGGCTGCGTTTGACCAGGTGGCGCGAGATCAGGTCCGGGTCGGTGGGGCGCACGCCGCGCACGGCCAGGTCCGCCTCGCGCCGCGTCAGGCTGGCCAGCGCGGGCGCCACGTTGAGCACGATGCGGATGTCCGGGTGGGCCGCGTGCAGCCGCTGCATGGCGCGGATGACGAAATGGCTGGCCATGGTGTCCGTGGTGGCCACGCGCACCATGCCGCTTAAACGGTTGTCGACGCCCTGCATCTCGCGCTGCAGCTTGTCGGCCGCCCGCTCCATTGCTTCGGCCGCCGTCAGCGCCAGCTCGCCGGCCGGCGTGGGCACGTAGCCCGATGGCGTGCGCAGGAACAGGGTGGCGCCCAGCGAGCTTTCCAGCGCGGCCAGGCGGCGCCCGCACGTGGCCTGGTCGATGCCCAGCAGGGCGGCCGCGCCGCGCAGGGTGCCGGCCCGCCCGATGGCGAGAAAGATGCGCGCGTTATCCCAGTCCATTGTATTTTTCTTTTTTTGTGATGCATTTTTGCATCAAGATGCCGAGTTTATGCCTGTTTACTGCATCGCGCAACGCTCGCATAATGGCCGTCCCCCCTGTTACTGCAAGGAGTCCCATGTCTGTTCCCACACCGCGCCGCGCCAACGGCTTGATCTTGCTGACCCTGGCCTTCGGCTTCGTCATGGCGATGCTCGACGTCACGGCCGTCAACGTGGCGCTGTCCGATATCGCGCTGGACTTGCATATCCCGCTGACGGGCCTGGTCTGGGTGGTCGACGGCTACACCTTGACGTTTGCCGCGCTGCTGCTGGCCGGCGGCGCGCTGGCCGACCGCTACGGGGCGAAAGCCGTGTACCAGGGCGGCCTGGGCGTCTTCCTGCTCGGCTCGGTGCTGTGCGGCGCCGCGCCCGACGGGCATTTCCTGACGGCGGCGCGCCTGCTGCAGGGGGCGGGCGCGGCCCTGTTCATGCCCAGTTCGCTGAGTTTGCTCACGCACAGTTTTGACGACGAGCGCGAACGCACGCGCATGCTCGGCACCTGGTCGGCGCTGGTGGGCGTGGCCGGTGCATCCGGCCCCTTGATCGGCGGTATCCTCGTGCACCAGTTCGGCTGGCGCAGCGTGTTCTGGGTGAACGTGCCGCTGGGCGTGCTGGCCATCGTCATGGCGCAGCTGTTGCTGGTCGCGCCGGCGCGTCAGCCGCGCGATTTGTCGCTGTTCAGCCATGCACTGGGCGTGGCGGCGCTGGCGGGCCTCAGTTTCGTGCTGATCGAAGGGCCCGTGCTGGGCTGGCTGTCGCCGGATGTCGTGGCGGCGGGGGCATTGACCTTGCTGTCGGCCTGGCAATTGCTGCGGCGCGAGCGCAGCGGCAGCCATCCGCTGTTGCCGCGCGCGCTGTTTCACAGCAGCAGTTTTGGCGCGGCCAATGGCGTGGGTTTTTTGATCAATTTCTGCGTATTCGGCCAGCTGTTTTTATTGAGCCTGTTCCTGCAGCAGTCGGGCGGCGCCGACGCCCTGCAGTCGGGCTTACGCCTGCTGCCCATGATGGCGGCCTATACGGTGGGCAATTTCATGGCGGGAAGTATTGCGGCGCGCCATGGCACGCGTAGGCCCATGCTGGCCGGCTTGCTGGTGGGCGCCGTCATGGCCTTGCTGCTGATGGGCTTGCGTCCGGGCACGCCGTATGGCTGGCTGGCGCTGGGCACGGCCGTCATGAATGTGGCCATCGGCATCGCCATTCCCGCCATGACGGCCACCGTGATGCGGGTGGCCGGCAAGCAGCATGCGAACAGCGCAGCGGCGGCCCTGAATGCCAACCGCCAGATCGGCGCCCTGGTGGGCGTGGCGCTGATCGGCAGCATCCTGCACATGTTGCCCGACTGGTCGCTGCGCTTGCCGCTGGCCTACGCGACGATTGCCGCCGCGTATGGCCTGGCGGCGGGCCTCGTGTACCGGCACGTGCATCTGCCGAAGGCCGTGGCCGCCTGAAGCGCTATTGCAGCGTTATTGCTCGCGCGTGCTGCGCCATTCCACCAGTTCTTCGATGGTGAGGATCGGCATGCCATGCAGCTCGGCGAAGCGCTCGATATCGTCGCCGCGCATCATGGTGCCGTCCGGATTCATCAGCTCGCACAGCACGGCGGCCGGATTCAGGCCCGCCATGCGCGACAGGTCGACGGAGCCTTCCGTGTGGCCACGGCGCTCGAGCACGCCGCCGGGCGCGGCGCGCAGGGGGAAGACGTGGCCGGGGCGCACCAGGTCGGCGGGCTTGGCGTCCGGCGCGATGGCGGCGCGGATGGTGGTGACCCTGTCGGCGGCCGACACGCCCGTCGTGACGCCGTCGCGCGCCTCGATGGAGACGGTAAACGGCGTGCCGTAGCGGCTGCCGTTGTCGGGCGACATGGGCGGCAATTCCAGCGCGCTGACGACATCTGTCGGCAGGCACAGGCAGACGATGCCGCTGCATTCGCGGATCAGCAAAGCCATGGTTTCGTTCGTCAATTTTTCGGCAGACAGGATCAGGTCGGCTTCGTTTTCACGGTCGAAATCGTCGAGCAGGATGACGGGGATGCCGGCGCGCATGGCGGCCAGGGCGGACTGGATGCGACCTTCCAGGTCGTTGGAAAGCAGGGTATAGCTGTTGACTAACATGGTGAAACGCTCCTCGCATAGGCGAAAAACGCTGCAGGGCAAGCGAATAGACGCAACTGGCCGCATCGCCGTGGCGATGGGACATCACACTACTGCACATCTTCTTTCATCCGGACTATACCGTCGGCTCTGGATTCACACCAGATCTGCTGACCTCACCAGGCGGTGCCTGGAAAGCGCTCGCGGGCTTGACCGTTGCCGGTCTTACCGCCGGTGGGGAATCGCACCCCGCCCCGAAGACGTATTGTTGTGCCGGTCCACATGACCGGCGGCAATACTTTAGCACAATTGCAAAAAGCTGGCAGGACACCGTTGAGTTTGTCATTCGGCAAAGTTGCCTGGGAAAAGCGGTTTTTCCTAAGCTGTTTTTAATGGCGGAAACAGAATTTCAGTGTAAGGTATGGCTACTGAATTTTACCGTTGAGAATACATGAAGCTGAGTAAATTACGCCTGATTTCGGGCGCCGTCTTGCTGGCGTGCGCCTGCATGGCCCAGGCGGAAATCCGTTTGACCGATCCCCTGCCGCTGGCGCCAGAAGTTACCGTCGGAAAACTGCCGAACGGCTTGACCTACTACATCAAGAAAAATGCCCGTCCCGCGCAGAAAGTGGAATTGCGCCTGGTGGTGAAAGCCGGCTCCATTCTGGAAGATGACGACCAGCAAGGCCTGGCGCATTTCACGGAGCACATGGCCTTCAATGGCTCCACGCATTTCAAGCGCAATGAGCTGATTTCCTATTTGCAATCGATCGGCGTGAAGTTCGGCGCCGACCTGAATGCTTACACGAGCTTCGATGAAACCGTCTACGTGTTGCCGATTCCCACGAACAAGAAGGAAAACCTGGAAAAAGGTTTTCTCGTGCTGGAAGACTGGGCGCACGGCTTGAAATTCAATCCGGCCGACATCAATAGCGAGCGCGGCATCGTGCTGGAAGAGGCGCGCCTGGGCAAGGGCGCCAGCGACCGCATGAACAAGGTGCTGTATCCGAAGCTGCTGAACGGTTCGCGCTATGCGGAACGCATGCCGATCGGCAAGGAATCCGTGTTGAAAACCTTCAAGCCGGAAGCCATCAAGCGTTTCTACAAGGATTGGTACCGTCCCGACCTGATGGCCGTGATGGTGGTCGGCGACGTGGAGCCGAAACAGGCTGAAAAGCTGATCCAGCAGCATTTCGGCAAGCTGAAAAACCCCGCGAAACCGCGTCCGCGCCTGTATGCGGAAGTACCGCAGCGCTCGCAAACGGAAGCGGTGGTGATCACGGACAAGGAAGCACCGGACGACAGCGTCTTCATCCGCTACCCGATCCGCGCCGCGCAGGAGCCCGTCACCATTGCCGACTACCGCCGCCAGATGATCGAAAACCTGTACGGGCAAATGCTCAGCGCGCGCATGCAGGAATTGACGCAGCAGGCCAACCCGCCGTTCATCCAGGGCGGCAGCAGCATGGGCAAGCTGGTGCGCGGCTATGAATCGTTCAGCGCCTATGCCTTGCTGGGCAAGGGCGGCGTGCAGCCGGCCGTCGATGCGCTGGTGCAGGAAGACGAGCGGGCGCGCCGCTTCGGTTTCAGCCAGGATGAGCTGGACCGCGCGCGCAAGGACATGTTGCGCAATTACGAGCGCGCCTACAGCGAACGCGACAAATCCGATTCGGCCGGCTTCGTGGCCGAGTATTCGCGCAACTTCCTGGAGCAGGAAGCCATTCCCGGCATCGCCAATGAATTGCTGTACGCGAAGGAACTCTTGCCGCAGGTAACCTTGCAGGAAATCAACGAAACGGTGGCCAAGGTGATTCCCGACCAGCAAAAGAAGCTGGTGGTCTTCATGGGGGCCGAACCGAAAGCGGGCGATGCGACGTCCAGCGTGCCGACGCAGCAGCAATTGCTCGACGCCGTGGCGAAGGCCGAGCAGCAGAAGGTCGAGCCGCGCACGGAAAAAGTGCTCGCCAGCAAGCTGATGGACGGTCCGCCGGCCGGCGGCAGCATCGTTTCGGAAAAGTTAAACAGTGCCATCGGCGTGACGGAACTGACCTTGGGCAATGGCGTGCGCGTGCTGCTCAAACCGACGGACTTCAAGAATGACCAGGTGCTGATGGGCTCGACGCGCTTCGGCGGCCAGTCGCTGTTTGGCGACGCCGACATCTACAACGCCCGCTACGCCAGCGCCGTGGTCGGCAGCATGGGTCTGAAGGATTTGGCGCCGCTGGACTTGCAAAAAGTATTGGCCGGCAAAACGGTCAATGTGGGCGCTTCGCTGGGCGAACTGAGCGAAGGCTTTGGCGGCTCGGCAAGCAGCGCCGATGTGGAAGCCATGTTGCAGCTCGTGTATTTGTATTTCAACGACGTGCGCAAGGACGCGGGCCTGTACCAGTCCTTCATCGGCAAGCAGCAAGACCTGGCGAAAAACAGCATGGCGCAGCCGGAAGCCGTGTTTTACGATGCCATCCAGCACGCCATGTATGGCGACAACCCCCGCGTCGATGGCGTGCCGCGTGCGGCCGATTTCGACAAGGTGGGCCTGGACCGCTCATTGGACATCTTCCGCCAGCGTTTTTCCAGCGCGCGCGGCATGACCTTCATCTTTGCGGGCAGCTTCGAGCTCGACAAGATCAAGCCGCTGATCGCCAGCTACCTGGGCACCTTGCCCGTGGGCGAGGTGGCGCACGCCTACCGCGACGTGGGCATGCGCCCGGTGACCGGGGTCGTCAAGAAGGATATCTATATGGGCAGCGAGCCCAAGAGTACGATTTCCATCACCTTCAATGGCGACGTCGCGTATTCGGACGAGCAAAAGCTGACCCTGCAGGCGCTGGGCGAGGTGCTGAACCTGAAAGTCATCGAAGTGCTGCGCGAAAAGATGAGCATGATCTATGGCGGCGGCTTTGAAACCTCGATGGGCCAGCATCCGTACGGCCATTATTCGGTGGCCTTGAACTTGCCGACGGGACCGGAAAACGTGGACAAGGTGATCGCCGCCGCCTTTGCCGAAATCAACAAGATGAAGGCGGACGGGCCATCCGTGGCCGATCTGGAAAAGGTCAAGCTGAACTGGATCACGCGCCAGCAGAAATCCCTGCGCGAAAACAACTACTGGATGAATCAGTTGATGGGTTCGGTGACGCAGGGGCGCGACCCCGCGCACATTCTGCGCTACGAGCAACGCGTGCGCGCCATCACGCCGCAAGCCGTCAAACTGGCGGCGCAGCGCTACCTGGACATGCACAATTATGTGCAGGTGGTGCTGTATCCGGAACGTAAAAATGTTGCAGCCAAGTAATCCTCGTGTTTGATCTGCATGGGCGGCAGCGTGGCGAAGCTGTTAAACTGCCGCTTATTGATGTGATATCGCAATTTAACAAGCAAGGAAATACGATGGCTAAGAAAGAAGAGCTCGATCCGGAAACCCTGGAGTTGATCAACTGGTGTATCGAGGTCGAAGGCTTCCTCGTGGCTGGCGGCGCCACCGTGGCGCAGGCGCAGGACCACATCGAAGAGCAGGTCGAGTGGTTTACCGACCAGTTCTACGACGGCTTGACGCCGGAAGAGGCGGCCAAGGAAGCCTTGGCCTGACCTTTTAAACACGACTTACAGCGGGCGGTGCCTGCCGGGCACAGCCCGGTAGCGCCGCCCGTTTTGCTTTTCTGAAAAGATTTCCATCGGGCAATTAAATTTCCTATTCACTCCAGGCACCCATGACACTCCGTTCACGCATTCTCCTCCTGTGTTTCAGCACCTTGCTGGGCATCGTCCTCATCGCTTCCTTCTCCCTGTATTCCCTGCGCCAGACCATGATGGCCGAGCGCGTCGAGCAATTGACGGTGCTGGTCGAATTGGCCAACGCATCCGTGGAAAAGGCGTACGCGCTGGAACAGTCGGGCAAGCTCACGCGGGAGCAGGCCCAGCAGCAGGCCAAGCTGGCCATCGGCAGCTTCGTCAAGGACGAAATGTATTACTTTGTGCGCGATTTCAGCACGGACTTGCTGTACGTGCACCCGAATGCGTCGCGCATCGGCACGCCGCAAAAGAACATGAAGCAGTCGGGCGACCGCTACCGCGCCGCGCTGGCCAACAGCCGCATCGGCCTCGTGCAGGCGGACGGCACGCGTCCGGGCGTGCCCGACCCCGTGGCGAAGATGTATGCCGTGGTGAAATTTGCACCGTGGGACTGGCTGATCGGCACGGGCACGTATATCGATGACATCAACCACAAATTCTGGGCCCAGGCGGGCGTGCTGCTGGCCATCGGCGGTGCGCTGATGCTGGTGGTGGGCGCGCTGGCGGCCCTGATGCTGCGCCGCATCCTGGCCCAGCTTGGGGGCGAACCCGACTATGCCGCCGCCATCGTGGCGCAAATCGCGCAGGGCGACCTGACCACGCAGATCGACACGCGTCCCGGCGATACGTCCAGTCTGTTGATGGCCATCAAGGCCATGCGCGACAACCTGGCGCATCTGGTGAGCCAGGTGCGCAGCGATGCGGAATCGATTTCCACGGCATCGGGCGAGATCGCCTCGGGCAACCACGACCTGTCGGCGCGCACGGAGCAGCAGGCGGGATCGTTGGAAGAAACGGCCTCGACCATGGAAGAAATGACCTCGACCGTGCGCCAGAATGCGGACAATGCGCGCCAGGCCAACCAGCTGGCCATTTCTGCCTCGCAAGTGGCGACGCAGGCCGGCGGCGTGGTGAGCCAGGTGGTTGACACCATGGGCGCCATCAATGCCTCGTCGAAGAAAATCGGCGACATCATCGCCGTCATTGACGGCATCGCCTTCCAGACGAATATCCTGGCCCTGAACGCCGCCGTGGAAGCGGCGCGCGCGGGCGAGCAGGGCCGTGGTTTCGCCGTCGTGGCCAGCGAGGTGCGCAACCTGGCTCAGCGCTCGGCCAGTGCCGCCAAGGAGATCAAGCAACTGATCGACAGCTCCGCCGAGCAAGTGGGCGCCGGTGAAAAACTGGTGGCGCTGGCGGGCGAAACGATGGAAAAAGTCGTCTCCAGCGTGCAGCACGTGACCGATATCGTGGCCGAGATTTCCTCGGCCAGCGCCGAGCAGAGCGCCGGCATCGAGCAGATCAACCAGGCCATCGTCGAGATGGATAACATGACGCAGCAAAACTCGGCCCTGGTCGAGCAGGCATCGGCGGCAGCGCAGGCCATGAACGAGCAGGCGGCCGGGCTGGCGCAGATCGTCAGCGTGTTCAAGGTGGGCGCCGTGGCGCCGGCCGCGGCGCAGCGGCGCCTGACGCGCTAGCCGCTTTTTATCTATCACGGGGGAACTTATCCCCGGCTCACCTGTCCAAACTTTTTCGTCCGCAATGGATGCACAGAAGAGGTGAGCATGACAGAAGGTTTTTCCTATCACGCGGCATTTGCCCGCAACCTGGGCTGGGTCACGCAGGCGGAGCAAAACAGCTTGCGCGGCAAGCGCGTGGCCATCGCGGGCATGGGCGGCGTGGGCGGCGTGCACTTGCTGACCCTGGCGCGGCTGGGCATCGGCGCCTTCCACATCGCCGATTTCGACACCTTCGATATCGCCAACTTCAACCGCCAGGCCGGCGCCATGATGTCGACCCTGGGCCAGCCCAAGGTGGCCGTATTGGCGCAGATGGCGAAGGACATCAATCCCGAACTGGAGATTAAACAATTTCCCGACGGCATACACGACAGCAACCTGGCGGAGTTCTTTGCCGGTGTCGACCTGTACGTGGATGGCCTCGATTTCTTTGCCTTCCCCGCGCGCCAGGCCACCTTCGCCACGTGCGCGCGCCTGGGCATTCCCGCCATCACGGCCGCGCCGCTGGGCATGGGCACGGCCGTGCTCAGCTTCATGCCGGGCGGCATGACGTTCGAAGAGTATTTTGGCTGGGGCGACTTGCCCGAAGAAGAGAAGGCACTGCGCTTCCTCGTCGGGCTGGCGCCGTCCGGCTTGCACGGCCCGTATCTGGTCGACCCGTCCGCCATCAACCTGAAGGAGCGGCGCGGGCCGTCGACCATCATGGGCTGCCAGCTGTGCGCGGGCGCGGCCGCCACGGAAGCCTTGAAAATCCTGTTAAAACGGGGCAAGGTGATGGCGGCACCGCACGGCGTGCATTTCGACGCCTACCGCAACAAGCTCGTGCATACTTGGCGTCCAGGCGGCAACCGTCATCCGCTGCAGCGCCTGACGATGGCCATCATCAAGCGGCGCCGCGCCGCACAGGGGGCATAAATGGCGCAAGCATTGCTGAACGATCCCGTGCTGGAAAACATCCTCGAGCAGGCGCGCTGGGCGCCCAGCGGCGACAATACGCAGCCGTGGCGCTTTGAAGTCGTCGACCAGCGGCACGTGGTCGTGCATGGTTTCGATACGCGCAGCCATTGCGTGTATGACCTCGACGGCCATCCCAGCCAGCTGTCGCTGGGTGCCTTGCTTGAAAGCATGGCCCTGGCGGCCAGCTGTCACGGCTTGCGCATGGAAGCGCGCCGGCGTTTGTCCATGCCCGACACCTTGCCCACCTTCGACGTACGGCTGGTCGACAGCCCGGGCATGCTGCCCGATCCGCTGGCGGCCTTCCTGCCCCGCCGCAGCGTGCAGCGGCGCCGGCTCAGCACGCGCAGCCTGCGCGCCAGCGAAAAGGCGGCATTGGCGGCCAGCTTGCCGCCCGGCTACGGCGTGCAGTGGTTCGAAGGCGGGCGCGCGCGCCTGGCCTGCGCGCGGCTGATGTTCGACAATGCGAAGCTGCGCCTGACCATGCCCGAAGCGCACAAGGTGCACCGCGACGTCATTGAATGGGGGGCGCGCTTCAGTGCCGACCGCATCCCGGAGCAGGCGCTCGGCGTCGATGCCATGACGGCGCGGCTGATGCGCTGGGTCATGCACAGCTGGCGCCGCGTGGATTTTTTCAATACTTGGCTGGGCGGCACGATTGCTCCGCGGCTGCAGATGGACTTGCTGCCGGGCCTGTATTGTGCCGCGCATTTCGTGCTGCTGGCCGATGCGCCGCCGCGCCATATCGACGATTACGTGGCGGCCGGCCGCGCCATGCAGCGCTTCTGGCTGACGGCCACGCAACTGGGACTGCAATTGCAGCCGGAACTGACGCCTCTGATCTTTGCCCGCTACGTGCGCGAACGGCGCGCCTTTTCGCGCACCGATGGCATGCAGGACATGGCGCAGGAGCTGGCCGTGCAATGCCAGGGCGTGCTGGGGGAGGCGGCGGTCGAGCGGGCCGTGTTCCTCGGGCGCATCGGCGCCGGGCCGGCGGCCAGTGCGCGCTCGCTGCGCCGTCCGCTGCAAGACTTGCTGGTGGCGCCCACGGCTGGGCCGTGAGGCGTGACTCCCTGCGCGGTCAGCGCCGCCGCCGTGGCGCCAGGGCAGCCAGCGCCGCCAGACCCGCCACCAGCAGCGGCAAGGTGCCAGGTAGCGGTATCGGCGTGTCCGTCGGCACATAGGCCAGTTCGGAACTGTTCAGCATGTTCAATACCAGGGTATAGCTGCCTGCCACCAGATTGTCCGTGACGGCGCCATACTGCCCGCCGCACGTCGTGCCGATGCCCGTGCCCGTGGGCGCGCCGCAGCCGCCGGGATCGTAGGTGAACACGCTGCCGCTGGTCAGCGGCGTTTGTGCGTACCCTGTATTGAGGCTGGCGGCGTCGGCCAGTTCGGTGCCGCCCAGGATGCCGGAGCCCAGGTTGCCGTCGGGGGCCCAGTTGAAGACGATCTGGCCATGTTCATCGATGATGGTAAACGTCATCGCCATATTCGTCGTGGCCGCCGAGCCCGTGCCGGCCAGGGCATCGAGGTACAACTGCATGAAAGGCAGGGCCTGGAAGTCGAAGGCCAGGGTCGCGCCCGGTTGGCCGACGACGAAATTGACGGTCATCGCGGTACTGGAACCGTTGCGTCCCGAGGCGTCGGCGCTGCCGCCGCCAGTGAGGAAGGTTTCCGCCGCATTCACCGTGTGCGTACTGGTCGAGCCTGGTGGAAAGGGGGGGATTTGCGAGGTGATGATCTGCGCCTCGCCGCGCGCAAACGAGGCCGTGCCCATGCCTTGTTGCGTAAAATCATTTTCCCCCTTGGTGACGGCGCCGCGTGTCGCTTGCTGCGCATCGATCTCGTTGCTGCCGCCGTGGATGACGCTGCTGCCATTGAGCGTGGCGGTGGTGCGCGACAGGTCGATATTGCTGACCAAGGTGGTGGAGCCGGTGGGGTTGCTGATGACGAGGCCAAAGACGCTAGTGTACGAATAGCCATAGGCGGCGGCGCCGGCAGTGCCGCTGCTGGCCAGCAACAGCAAGGCCAGCAGGGCCGTTGGCAAGCGGGTACAAGAAAATGTAGTCATGAAAATCCTCATCTGCCGGTCGGCCGCGTTGTAAGGAAAACCGACAGGCTTGCCACATAAAAAAAGGCGAGGAGACTCCCTCGCCTGTAAATCCCCCTGTTGCCTGGTTCAGGCGGCAACCTTGCGGCGGCGGGCATAGCCCAGGCCAGCCAGGCCCAGACCCAGCAGTGCCAGAGTGCCAGGTTCCGGCACCGCCTGTTTCACCAGGTCCACGCTTTCCACCGCATTCAAGGTCAAGGTGTAGTTGCCGGCCGTTAAAGCATTGCTGACGGAGCTGAAGTTGCTGCCGCAGCCCGTACCGACGCCCGTGCCCGTGGGCGTGCCGCAGCCGGAAGGGTCGTAGGTGAACAGGTTGCCGCGCGTCAGGAAATTGGTCGCCAGACTGGTGTTCAGGTTGGCGCCGTCGGCGTTTTCCGTGCCACCGAAGATGCCCGAGCCGATCACGCCATCGGGCGTCCAGTTGAACACCGTCAGGCCCGCCGCATCCGTGATGGTGAAGGTGACGACCAGGTTGGCCGTGGCCGTGGACAACTGGCCTACCGTGCTTTGCAGGAAGACCTGCATGAAGGGCGACGCCAGGAAGTCAAAGCTCAGCGTCGCCGTGGGCGAACCGACGACGAAATCGACGGAAAAACCTGTGGTCGAGCCATTGCGCCCGGAGGCATCGGCCGTACCGGCAGGGCCGCCCAGATGGGCTTCGGCCACGTTCACCACCTGGGTGGAGGTGGAGCCGGGCGGGAACGAAGGGAACTGCGTGCTGACGATCTGCGCATCGCCGCGCGAATAGGTGCCAGTGGGGCCTTGCTGGGTGAAGTCGTTTTCGCCCTTGGTGACGGCCCCGACGTTGGCGCGCGGCGCGTCGAGCGAACCGGCGCCGCCGTTGATGACGCTCACGCCGTTCAGGGTGGCCGTGCTGCGCGAAATCGTGGTGCTGTTGGCCACCGTGATCTGGCCCGTCGGCACGGCGATGACCAGGCCGAAGATGTTGTTGTAGGAATAGCCGTAGGCGCCCGCTTGTGCGCTACCGGCCGCGCACAGCATGGCCAGTGTCGCTGCCGCCGGGAGCAGTTTCAGTTTAGAAAGTTTCATGTCATTCACCTCGTGGTTGAGTGAGTCTGGAAGTCTTGCCTGAGTCCTGTCGGCAGGTGCTCATGGCCAGACTTAAGCGACTTCCATGCCAACGCATGAGGTTCTTTTGAAATCAATGACTTGGCGTGCTTTTGTTGACACAGTGCAGGTGTTGCCGGACGCGTTGTAAGAAAAACCGACGGCGCCCGTCAAGGCTGGCTACCACGGGGCGACGAGCCCAGCAGGGCGTGCAGATGGGGCAGCAAGCGTTGCCCTGGCACATAGTCGCGCATGGCCGTGGCCAGTTGACGCGCCGCCAGCCTGGCGCGGCCATCGTCTAGCATGCGGGTGGCGGCATGGCGCAGGGCGGTTTCCTGGAAACGGTCGGCGCGCAGCAGCAGGCCGGCGCCGGCGCCCGCGATGCCGTGCATGTTGAGGAATTGGTCGAGGTTGCCGGCGATGCCGATGACGGGTACGCCTGCCGTCAGCGCCTGCTGGCTGGTGGGGCTGCCGCCGTTGCAGATCACCAGGCTGGCGCGGCGGGCGGCCGCGTCGCCCGGCAGAAAGGGCGCGACATAGGCATTCGGCGGCACGGCATCGACGCGGATGGTGCCGGCCGTGGCCGCCAGCACGGTGACGGGCAGGGGCGCCAGCGCGCGCAGCACGCGCGGCAGCAATTGCCCCTGGCCCGAGCTGCCCAGCGTGACATAGACGATCGGCCGTCCGCTGCTCAGTTCCGGTCGCTGCCACCAGTCCGGCAAGTCGAGCGGCGGCGCCCAGATGATGGGGCCCAGGTAGTCGTGCGTGGGTGGCATGCCATGCGGCGGAAATAGCTGGGGAATATCGGCGTACAAGGTGCGGTCGGCATCCGTATAGATGCGCCGCAGGTCGCTGCCCAGCGATGGCAGGCCATGGCGTCGGCGCACGCGGTTCAGGGGGACGGCATGCGAGGCGAAGGCCAGCGGGCGGATCAGGCGGAACAGGGGATCGGCCAGCCAGATGGGCAGCACGCCCGTCAGGGGCAGGCTGGGCACCGTGTAATGCTGGCGCACCCAGGGACTCCAGTAGGCGTTGCTGACGGTAATGTAGGGAATGTGCTGCAGGCGCGCGCTGACGGACAGCGACAGGCGAAAGTCGCCGATCACGAGATCGGGCTGGGCGGCATTGAGCAGGCGCAAGTCATCTTCCACGTACGCGTGCAAGGTGCTTTCCGTATAGACGGGCTTGCCGTGGGCCAGCGCCTGCAGAAATTGCAGTGATGAAATGCTGTCGATGCGCCAGCGGCGGAAGTGGGCTTGCCTGAAACAAAAGTCATACCCATCGGCGCAGGCAAAGTGCACCTCGTACGCTTCCTCGTCCAGGCCCTGGGCCAGGCTCAGTGGGCGGCCAACATGGGCCAGGGTCACTGCCTCGGCCATAAAGAGGATTTTCTTGCGCGCCATAGGGTCGCTTGCACTCGTGCTGTAGGGGATGCCTGCCAAGTTGGAGTGGCGCCACGCCGTTTAGTTCCCCTGCAGCGTGCCACTGGCGGGCGCCAGGATTTGGCCGCATCGGCTAGAGTGGGGCAAAGGAGGCCACCATGCAGCCACAATTCCGTTTTTCCCCGCTGCGTGCACACAGCACGCCCGAACCCGATATGCCGCCACCGCCGGAAGGCGATCCCCTCACGCCGCCGCCGGAACAGCCGCCGCACATCGACCCCGTGCCGGTCGAGGAGCCAACGCCGCCGCCACCGCCCGTGAAAATGCATTGAGCGGTTTTCGTGCCATGGCGCCGCGCCAAGGCCTGCGGTGGGCAGGCGCGCGCCGTGTTTATTTCCAGTCAGAAATGGAAGGCGCGGGCCTCGCCGGAGGTACGCCATTTAAACAACAAAAATGCCCACAAATGTTGCCGAGTGGATACAAATCAAGCCCCAACTGTCGAGTGTCATGCGGCCGTCACGATTCTGTTCTTATAATGAGACATCATAAAAATTCTTGTACAGGAGACCATCGTGGGCAATTCCTTGCATAACAAAATCTACCTGGGCCGGCGGCCTGTGATCACCAGCAAACACCTCGTGGCGCTGGCCCTGGCGGGTGCCGTTGCTGGTTGCGGCCTCGCATGGCTGCTGCTGCGCAGCTACAAATAACGCTCATCACACGCATGTTTCCGCCGCCTGGCCGCCTGGCCGGCGGCGGTAGATGCACGTTGCCTGTTGCCGATGCGCAGCGGGGCGCGTACCATGGGGGCCGAACACCTGGCCTTTTATGGAAAAGTAATGAAGAACGAGAAATTAACAACCGATGAATATGACGCGCTGGAGCAAGTTGCACGCGGCATCAAGACCGAGCGCCCCAGTGCTTGCGTTGCCCGCAATGCCAAGCGCCTGTCCGGCCTGAAGCTGCTCAGCTATGCACGCGATGGCCGTCTGTCCATCACCGATAAGGCGCAGCAACTGCTGTTCCTGCGCCGCTGCATCATGGGGCTGCGCGCCGTCGCCGCCGATCCGCTGACCAAGCTGGACACGGAAGTGGCATACTTTCTGGGCAAGAAAGCCCACATCGTGGCGCGCGCCGAAGGCGAGGGCCACGACATTTCCGACAAGGGCCGCGAATCGCTGGCCGACATCGACACCCTGGGACTGTAACAGCCTGTCCCGGCAACCGGCCCCTGGGGCCGGTTTTCACATCCCCCTCACTTTTATTTCCCCTTTGGAGAACACTTTGGACAGCGCGATGAACTGGTCGGCCCACGAACTGACGATGACGGTCTTGATGACGCCCGATATGGCCAACTTTTCCGGTAACGTGCATGGCGGCACCATCCTGAAATACCTCGACAGCGTCGCCTACGCCTGCGCCAGCCGCTATTCGGGCAGCTATGTGGTGACCCTGTCCGTGGACCAGGTGATGTTTTTGCAGCCTATCCACGTGGGTGAGCTGGTGACGTTCCTCGCCTCGATCAATTACACGGGCACGACGTCGATGGAAGTGGGTATCCGCGTGGTGACGGAAAACATCCAGCAGCGCCTGGTGCGCCACGCCAACAGCTGCTATTTCACGATGGTGGCCGTGGACGCCAACCGCAAGCCGGTGGCCGTGCCGCCACTGGTGCTCGAGACGCCGGAGCAGTATGCGCGCTTCGAGCAAGCCAAGCTGCGCAAGCTGTCGCGCCAGAAGGTGTCGAAGAAGTAGTTGTGTAGCGTCATGAATGGCCTCAGCCGGTTATTGGCCATGTGCGTAGCACATTTGCATTTCTGCGCAACGTATGGGGCCTGGTAAATGCGTCCAGTCGCCCGGGTTGGGGAATGTGAAGGCGCAAATTTGTTGAATGGCTTGCGGCGGCAAAAAACCCTGATCTCTGCCCAGTTGTATTGCCCAACAATCGGCGGCCCTTTCGTTGCTGCCCACATATTGATGCGCACATTCATGCGTATAGATATACCATTGTATAAAAGGCGGAAGGTAGAAAAAATCAGGGCGGAATAATAATACGCCTGGCGATGCCATTGCAATATCGGGGATGGCGGCCACATAGGAAACCGCGCCGCCGCATGTCAGGGTTTGTCCGGCAATGATGGGGGCGATCCCCATGGGTTGAAGAATGACTTGCGCAGCGGCTGGCGGGCTGAGAATTGCGGCCAAAACAATGAGAAACAGAGATACCGTTAACGTTTTCATTTTTCAGTGATGACGCTTCAATTGTATGGTACGGATAGTTTTAGCACAGTGATTTTGAAATCAGCGGCTAGCTTGCATCTTCCAGCTCTTTGGGGAAGGTGCATCGTTTTTTTCTTGACTGGATCTGCTCAAGCTGATTTTTTAGTGTGGAAATCAATCCGGAACGAGAGAGCGGTAGAATTTCCGGGTCTTGCAAGAGCTGAATGAATTGTCCGATCCGTTCGTTCCCGGAATTGCAGTCTCCCATGGCGAATTCGGAAATTGCCCAATCCGCGATGATGTAGGCCCTGGCTCCATTAATGCCGAATGCTGATTCGCTGCGCAGTACATTCAGGGAGTCCTGGTAAGCAGCCCGTCCTTCCTGTATTTTTCCGGTCGAAAACATCAGTCGCGCCTTGTATCGTCGCGCTTCCGATTGCATCGAGGGCACGGCATCCTTGATGGCAACGGCCCGTTCAACCAGGGTCGTGGCACTTTTCCAGTCATAAATATTCAACGCTTCCGATATCAGTACCAATAGTTGGGGAATTCCCGCATGGTCACCGAGGCGCGGTAGTAATGCTGTTGCATATTGTATGTTTGCCAGTACCTGCGGAGAGACCATGGAATTCATCGCCATCAGCATTTGCGGATTGTTCGACTGGTATTGAATCTGGATCATGTTCTGACGCAGATTTGACACGGCATTCACGGATTTGTTGAATTCTTCCATATCCCTGAAAAGTTCATTGCGTGGCTGGCTCCAGAAAATGTCAAAAAGAGAAATTCCACTTAAAAGTATGCCAATGAGTAAAGCCAGGAAGCTTGTTCTTTTTTGAATTATTTCAAATCTTCCGTGCTCAGGATTCTCAAGGCGATTTATTCGAAGATCCATTGAATGTACTCTCGACTCGATCGAGGATTTCTCCTCCGGGGAGGGAGAGTTGCTTTCCGGTATGGGATTGGAATTCATGGAGGAAATTTCCAGTCGTGGCTACATCAATGAATTAATTGTTATCTGCATTCTCTGATGTGACTATATTCTGAAAACTCCAGTGAAGTTTGATCTTGAGTAACGTATGTGATTATGCGATGCCTTTATGTTTTTTATCTGAAAGTATTTTCATTTTTTATGATAGGAAATCTCTCCCGAGAGGCGCAGTCAGCCGGCATGCCGCTGTCAAATCGGCGGGCAAAAAAAAGCCACCAGATTACGCTGGTGGCTTTTTTTCCTACTGCGACTTGCAGCGGCTAACCGTGATTAACGGTCGCCGTAGCTGCGGCGTGCGCCGTCGGTGCTGCGCGGGTTGGAACCCTTGTAGCCGCCGCCAGTGCTCGGCGCGCCGTCCTTGCGTGGTGCGCCCGGCTTGCTGAACGTGCGTTGGCCTGGCTTCGCGCCGCCACGGTTGTCGCCTGGTTTCCAGCCGCCTGGACGGGCGCTCGAACGTGGTGCCGATGCCGTTTTCTTCGGCTCGAAACCTTCGATGACATTGACCGGGATCAATTGCTTGGTGAAGCGTTCGATGCGTTTGACGTTCATGCCTTCAGCGTGGTTCACCAGCGAGATGGCCAGGCCATTGCGGCCAGCGCGGCCGGTACGGCCGATGCGGTGGACGTAGTCTTCCGGGAACTTCGGCAGATCGTAGTTGAACACGTGGGTGATCGTCGGCACGTCGATGCCGCGGGCGGCAACGTCGGTGGCAACCAGCACTTTGACCTGGCCGCGGCGCATGCCGTCCAGGGTGCGGTTACGCGCGCCCTGATGCATGTCGCCGTGCAAGGCGGCAGCCGAGAAACCGGCGATGTTCAGGCGGTCGGCGATGGTGTCGGCGTCACGCTTGGTGGCGGTGAACACAACAGCCTGGTCCAGCGATTCGTCGCGCAGCAGGTGGTCCAGCAGGCGATTCTTGTGCGACAGATCGTCGACGAAGTGCACGCGCTGGGTGATGTTTTCATGCTTGTTGCTCGAGCTTGCCACCTGGATGACCAGCGGGTTTTTCGTGATGCGGCGGGCCATGTTGCCGACGACGCCGTCCAAGGTTGCCGAGAACAGCATGGTTTGACGGCCTTCCGGCGTCGCTTCCACGATTTTTTCGATGTCGTCGATGAAACCCATGTCCAGCATGCGGTCGGCTTCGTCCAGCACCAGGATTTCCAGTTGCGAGAAGTCGATCTTGCCCGAATCCATGTGGTCGATCAGACGGCCAGGGGTGGCGACCAGGATCTCAGGATTCTTGGCCAGCAATTGCATCTGTTTAGGGTAAGGCATGCCGCCCAGAATCGACACAGCCTTGATGCGGCGGATGCCGGTGCTGTACTTGTCTGTGTTGGTGGTCACTTGCAGGGCCAGTTCGCGCGTTGGCGTCAGTACCAGCATTTTTGGCTGGGCAGCCTTGAAGCGTGGACGCTCGCCGCGGGCGCGCGATGCTTGCATTTCCTGGTTCGGCGTCTTGCCGGCGGCACTTTGTTCGGCGCTGGCCAGTTTGTGCAGCGACGGCAGCATGAAAGCTGCGGTCTTGCCCGAACCGGTCTGCGACGAGACCAGCAGGTCACGGCCTTCGATCGCGGCTGGAATCGCTTGCGACTGTACCGCGGTTGGCGCGGTGTAGCCCGATTCGGTCAGAGCGGCGATGATGGACGGATGCAGGCCTAAGGATTCAAATGTCATTCTTTTCTTTCGTAAAAATCAGCGTTCTTGCAAAAAGCAGAACGCAAAATAGCAACGCCAACCAAAACGAAATGACTCAACTAAAAAGAAATTTCGGCACAAAAGCTTTGCGCCGGGACGGTGTCAGGTGCGACACACAAGGCGGGAGGGCTTTATAAGCGGCATCCTGTGGATGCGCTAAGGCTTGCGAAGCTGCTAAGTTTGTAGTGCATGACTGCGGTGTTGCCATCGCTTCAAGGGAACATATTGCAGCGCACAACGACACTATACCGTATTTGCCGCCGTTTTGCACGGGCTAAATGGGAAGAAACGCAAGTCCTACCACGTTTTGAAGATGTTTCCTATCTGAAATCAGTAGGAATACGTAGATTTCGCCCGTTTAATTGAGCATGGCCACGATGTCGGCGGGCAGCGGCGGCGCCTGCCGTGCAGGCCGGGCTCCAGCTGATACATTCCCTTGGCATGCCGCCAGGTCGGCACACGTCACCGCTTACTCTACTTCGGGATTGACGGCCATCACTTGTGAAAAGCCGCCATCGACGTAGGTAATCTCGCCCGTGATGCCCGACGCGAGGTCGGACAGCAGAAAGGCGGCCGTGTTGCCGACCTCTTCGATGGTGACGTTGCGGCGCAGCGGGGCGTGCTCGGCCACGAAGCCCAGCAACTTGCTGAAATCCTTGATGCCGGAAGCGGCCAGGGTCTTGATGGGGCCGGCCGAGATGCCGTTGGCGCGGATGCCGCGCGGGCCCAGCGATTCGGCCAGGTAGCGCACGGATGCTTCCAGCGACGCCTTGGCCAGGCCCATGGTGTTGTAGTAGGGCACGGCGCGCACGGCGCCCAGGTAGGTCAGGGTCAGGACCGACGCGCCCGGATGCAGCAGGGGCAGGGCCGCCTTGGCCATGGCGGGAAAACTGTAGGCGGAAATGTCGTGGGCGATGCGGAAGCTGTCGCGCGACAGGCCGTCGAGGAAGTCGCCCGCGATCGCTTCGCGCGGCGCGAAGCCGATGGCGTGCACGAGGCCGTCCAATTGATCCCAGTGGCGTGCCAGGTCGCGGAAGACGGCGGCGATCTGTTCATCGCTGGACACGTCGCAGTCGAACACCAGTTCGCTGCCGAATTCCGCCGCAAATTCCGTGATGCGCTCCTTGAAGCGTTCGCCCACATAGGTGAAGGCGAGGGTGGCGCCTTCGCGGTGGCAAGCCTTGGCGATGCCATAGGCGATGGAGCGGTTCGACAGCAAGCCCGTGATGAGGATTTTTTTGCCTTGCAAGAAAGCCATGACGACTCCTGTCTGGGGTGGTGGGTCGGCCGAATGTACAACCGGCCGCGACAGCAAAGCTGTGGCGGCCGGTGAAGTGCGTCAATACAACTCAGGCGATCAGTGACGCGCTTTTGCCCGACTGTTACCGCCGCCGCGCTGAATGCGCGGCTTCACCAGCGAGATCGGTGCCGTTTGCGCCTTGCCGCCCTTGGCGACGCGGCGCAGCGCTTTGGCGGCCCGTTCAGGACGGTCCGCTTCCAGCAGCATGGTGGCGCTGTCGGCGATTTCCTGGGTGATGTCGCTGTTCATCGTGGCCGAGGTTTTCGGCACGAGGATGGTGGAACCGGCGCGCAGGCTGGTGCGCTGGGGAATGTTGTTGGCCTGGCGCAGCACGTCGGCCGTGGTGCCGAATTTCGACGCCAGGGTTTCGATGCGTTCGCGCGCATTGGTGATCTTGTGCGTGGTCCAGCTCGACAAGGCATGGCCCCATTGCGCCAGGTTGGTGGTGAACTTGGCGGCGTTTTCCTGCGGCAGCAGAATCTTCGTCTTTTCGCCGCCGATGATGACGGGGCGGTTAAATTGCGGATTCAAGGCCTTGAATTCATCCATCGACAGTTCGGCCAGCTGGGCGGCGACGGTGATGTCGATGTCGCTGGTCTTGTCGATGGCCGTGAAATACGGCTGGTTGTCAACCACCGGCAGGGTCAGGCCGAACTGGGCCGGATTGGCGATGATGTTTTTGACAGCTTGCAGTTTCGGCACGTAGTTGCGCGTTTCGGCCGGCATCAGGTCGGCCAGGCTTTCGAAATCGGTCGGCTTGCCCAGTGCCTGATTTTTCTTGATGGCGCGCTGCACCGAACCTTCGCCCCAGTTGTAGGCAGCCAGGGCCAGTTGCCAGTCGCCAAACATGTCATACAGGCGCTGCAGGTATGTCAGGGCCGCATCGGTCGAGGCCAGCACGCCGCGGCGCTCGTCCTTGAACATGTTTTGCTTGAGGTTGAAATCGCGCCCGGTGGCGGGCACGAATTGCCACATGCCGGCCGCGTTGGCGCTGGAGAATGCCTGCGGGTTGAAGGCGGACTCGATGAACGGCAGCAAGGCCAGTTCCGTCGGCATGCCGCGCTTTTCCAGTTCCTGCACCACGTGGAAGATGTAGCGCGAGGCGCGTGCTGTGGTGCGGGCGATGTAGTCGGGGCGGGTGGCGTACCAGTTGACGTGATTCGCCACCAGCTGGTTGTTGATGTCGGGAATCGCATAGCCGCTGCGGATGCGGCCCCAGACGTCGGCTTCGCGCAGCGGATCGGAATTGTCGCTGAGGTTTTTCAGCAGACGGTCGGTCTTTTGCAGGCGGTTGTCGAGGGTGGGGAGTTTCGCCGTGACCTGGGCGGTCATCGGGATCAGGGCAGGTGCGGCGGCGGCGACTGGCGCGTTATCGCTCTCAACACCGGCTTCGTACGCCTGGCTGAGGGCGGGCGCAAGCGCCAGGGCCAACGCCGCCAGGACGGTAGATTTAAAGGAGTTTTCGTGCATAGTGTTCCATTGTTGTCGTCGGAGAAACATCGGACAGGCCCATGATCAAGCTGCGAGTGTACGTATATCCACATGCCGGAGTCAAGAATTATGTCAGCATGATGACAGCACATAGGCGTCAATAGCGATGTTTCCAGTCGCTAATAATGCAATTATTACAAATTTAATTTGCCAGATGTGCGATTCGGCCGCTGTTATAGCATACATGGCGGGGAGGCTGGCGCAAGCTTGGCGCCCGTCCGGTATGAGACTGCGCAAAGAGTGCGTACAATTTGGCTTTGGCCGGCCATTGGCTGCCGGCCGCCTTATTGATAGAGAGTCAAGTATATGAACACCCCGCCGCGCCACGACGACGACAACGCCGTCATCATCGCCAATACCGTTGCCTGGCTGGAAAAGGCCGTTATCGGCCTGAACCTGTGCCCGTTCGCCAAGGCCGTGCACGTCAAGAAGCAGATCCGCTATGTGGTATGCGAGTCGGAGAACCCGGAAGATTTGCTGGCGATGCTGATGGACGAGCTGCAAACCCTGGCCGACACGGACCCGGAACAGATCGACACGACCTTGCTGATCCACCCGTACACCCTGAACGATTTCCTCGACTACAACGAGTTCCTCGATGTGGCCGACGCGGCCGTGGAAGACATGCACCTGGCCGGCGAACTGCAAGTGGCCAGTTTCCACCCGCACTACCAGTTTGCCGAGACGTTCGAGGACGACATCAGCAACTACACCAACCGCTCGCCGTACCCGACCCTGCACCTGCTGCGCGAAGACAGCATCGAGCGCGCCGTCGAGGCGTTCCCGGAAGCATCGGAAATCTTCGACAAGAATATCGCCACCCTGGAAGCGCTGGGCGTCGAAGGCTGGGAAAAGCTCGGCTTGCCGAAGGTATCCTGATGGCTGACAAGGAATTGCCGCCGCGTCCAGACACGCCTTGCGTGGCCGTGTGCTCGACGACATTCGATGAAATCTGCCGCGGCTGCGGCCGCACAGTGGTGGAAGTGGCCCACTGGGTGTCGATGACGGACGAAGAGAAGGAAGTGGTGTGGGTGCGCATCCTGGCGCAGGGGTATCCGCGCAGGAATACTTAGCTAACCCAAAGGCAACTGCTGGGGTCAGACCCCCTCACATGCCGGCGATGACTTTTGTGTGAGCGGCATTGAGGGTCTGACCCCGGTACTGTTGACGCTAACGATCAATAACTACCGATAAAATCCTTCTTGCCCACTTCGATGCCATTGTGGCGCAGGATGTCGTACGCCGTCGTCGCGTGGAAGAAGAAGTGCGGCAGCGCATAGTGGAACAGATAGGTCTGGCCCGTGAAGTGCTTGGTCTTTTCGCCGCTGCCGGTGGTGATGGCGCGCGTTTCGCTGCCGTCGATGTCCGCTTGCGGCAGGCTTTCCAGGAAGGCGATGGTTTTCACGATGCGCGCTTTCAGCTCTGCAAAGCTCTGTTCGCTGTCTTCATACGGCGGCACGGCCACGCCGGCCAGACGCGCGCCGCAGCCCTTGGCGAAGTCGGTGGCGATCTGGATCTGGCGCACGAACGGCAGCATGTCCGGGAACAAGCGGAATTGCAGCAGGGCGTTCGGGTCGATTTTCTTGTCTTGCGCGTGCGTTTCCGCCTTGTCCAGGATGGCGGCCAGGCTGCCCAGGATCTGTTTGAAGACGGGGATCGAAGCGGAGTAGATGGAGAAGGTCATGGTGGTTCCTCTAGGTAAAGTGGCGCGATGATAGCAAGCCGCGCGCTTTTTTGCTGGCGTCGCCCGGGCGCGCCGGCCCACGTGTGGTTTTTCAAGCCTGTCTATATAGCATGACCTGGATGCTGACACGTGTTTATTGGTGACTTTTCCCGCTTTTTCCATGCATAATTGCTTTTGAAAAAGTTTCTTCCCGCCTTGTCACCTGAATTCCCCTGTAAAGTTCGATGATCGCCCGCCTGATCCCTGTTGCCCTGTTGCCGCATGTTTAATTCACCTTACCAGCGCCTGCGCGCCAGCCTGCGCGTGCTGTACGGCTCATCGATCTATGGCGCCCTGCTGCTGGTGGTATTCGGCGGCCTGGTCGTGCCCGCCATTTTCGGCAGCTATGTGCTGGTCGGCGTGCATGAGCGCCAGTCGGCGCGCACCAGCCTGAACGAGGCCTTGCAGCGCAATGCCGACATCCTGGCGCTGGGCATGCAGGAGTCGCTGTGGAACATGAATGCGGAATCGGCCCATTCGCTGGTCGAATCGGTGATGCGCGACCGCGCCGTGCTGCTGGTGAAGGTGCTGGGGCAGGGCGACACGGAATTCATCCGTCTGCAGGCGCCGCAGCGGCCCGTGGGCAATCTGTACCGCGCCGAACGCGACATCCTCGTGCGCGGCGAACGCATCGGCCACATCGTCGTCGAGATGGACGACGCGCGCAGCCAGCAGGAGCTGCGCGAAAAGCAGATGTCCTATATTTTCGTGCTGGGCGCCCAGCTGGCCGTGTCGATGGCGCTGATCGTGCTGTTCCTGAACCGCCGCCTGCTCAAACCCCTGCGCCGCCTGACGCGCTTTTCCGACCGCCTGTCGCACGGCGATTTCGACACGCCGCTGACGTCGCACAGCAATGATGAACTGGGTCGCCTGACGGCCCAGCTCGAGCAAATGCGCGCGGCCATCGGCCAGCTGTTCGAGGATGTGGGTCAGCGCGAAGAGCGTTTCCGCACCATCGTCACGCAGGTGCCGGGTGCCGTTTTCCGCTACCGGCCCGATGGGCCCATCGATTTCGTCAGCGACGCCATCGAAGAGATCGCCGGCTATTCGGCGCATCAGTTCATGCGCGGCACCACGCATGCCTGGGCCGACCTGATCTGTCCGGAAGACCGGCGCGAGCACCGCCGCGCCGTGCGCCAGGCCGTGGCCGACGAACGGCCGTATGCGCTCGAATACCGCATCATCGACGCTTTCGGCATCGAGCGCTGGGTGGCCGAGAATGGCCAGCCGCAGGCGGGCGAGCAGGGCGTCATCTGGATCGATGGCATCATTGCCGACATCAGCCAGCGCAAGCACCACGAGATGCGCATCGAGGCGCTGCTCACGGAGCAGAGCGCGATCCTCGACAACGTGATGTTCGGCGTGATGTTCGTGCGCCACCGCCGCATCATTTCCGTCAATCGCCGCTGCGAGGAACTGTTCGGCTACGGCCATGCCGAGATGACGGGCAGTTCCACCGCCATCGTGTTCATGACCTCATATGACTTCGAGGAGGCGGGCGAGCGCCAGTATCCGGCAATGGCCGCGGGCGGCGATTTCAGCGAGGAGCGCCAGTACAAGCGCCGCGACGGCAGTCTGTTCTGGGCGCTGGTCAGCGGTTGCGCGCTCGATCCCCTGCGCCCCAACGAGGGCAGTATCTGGGTGTATGCCGATATCACGGCGCGCAAGGAAGCCGAGGAAAAGCTGCGCCTGTCGGCCACCGTGCTCGAACATATCGCCGACGGCGTGATGGTGGTCGATGCGGGCGGCATCATCGTCACCGTCAATCCCGCCTTCACGCAGATCACCGGCTATACCGAAGCCGAGGCGGTGGGCCAGCATTCCTCGCTGACACGCTCGGCGCGCCACGACTCTGCGTTCTACCAGGCCATGTGGGACGAATTGAAGGCCAGCGGTTTCTGGCGTGGCGAGATCTGGCACCAGCGCAAGAACGGCGAGCTGTATCTGGAGTGGCTGACCATCAGCGCCGTGCGCGACGCGCGCGCCGGCACCACGCATTACGTGGGCGTGTTCAGCGATATCACGCTGGTCAAGGAGTCGCAGGAAAAGCTCGACCACATGGCCCACCACGATCCGCTGACGGCGCTGCCGAACCGCCTGCTGTTCCACGACCGCCTGCAGCACGCGCTGCTGCGCGCCGCGCGCGACCAGGAGCAGCTGGCCGTGCTGTTCATCGACCTGGACCGCTTCAAGAACGTCAACGACACCCTGGGCCACCACGTGGGCGACGAATTGCTGCAGAAGGTGGCCGGCCAGCTGGCGGCCCGCCTGCGCGAAGGCGACACCCTGGCGCGCCTGGGCGGCGACGAGTTCATCGTGCTGCTCGAGGGTATCGACGGCGAGTACGGCGCGACGCAGGTGGCGGAAAAGCTGATGACCATGTTCGACCAGCCGTTCACGGTGGCCGACCACGAACTGTTCGTCACCTGCAGCGTGGGCATCAGCCTGTATCCAGACGATGCGCTGGACTTGAACATGCTGATACGTAATGCCGACGTGGCCATGTACCAGGCCAAGGCGCGCGGGCGCAACGGCTACCGCTTCTATGCGCCGTCGATGACGGGCGAGGGCGTCGAGCGCCTGCGCCTGGAAACCTTTTTGCGCCGCTCGATCGAGAAGAACGAGATGTTCCTCAATTACCAGCCGCAGGTGGAAATCGACACGGGCCGCCTGGTCGGCGTCGAGGCGCTGGTGCGCTGGAACCACCCGGAACTGGGCCTGGTGCCGCCCGCGCGTTTCATTCCGCTGGCCGAAGACAGCGGTTTCATCAACCAGTTGGGAAAATGGGTGCTCGACGAAGCGTGCCGCCAGATGATGCGCTGGCAGGCGCAGGGCTTGCACGTGCCGAAGATGGCCGTCAACCTGTCCGTCAAGCAGTTCGAACGGGGCAGCATCGCCGGCATGGTGGCCGCCATCTTGCAGGAAACGGGTCTCGAGCCGCAGCGGCTGCAGCTGGAAGTGACGGAATCCGTCATCATGAACACGGGCGACGCCCTCGGTTTCATCAATGACTTGCACGCCATCGGCGTGGGCCTGGCCATCGACGATTTCGGCACCGGCTATTCCTCGCTCGCGTATCTGAAACAGCTGCCCGTGCAGACCTTGAAGATCGACCGCTCCTTCATCAAGGATATCTCGACGGACGTCAATGACGAAGCGATTGCGATTGCCATCATCCAGCTGGGCAAGAGCATGCAATTGTCCGTGATCGCCGAAGGCGTGGAGACGGAAGAGCAGGCCGCCTTCCTGCTGCGCCATGGCTGCAAGCTGGCGCAAGGTTATTTTTATAGCCGTCCGGTGCTGGCACAGGATATGCTGGAGCGCTGGATCGATCACTCACTACTATAAAGGACAGCCCATGGCCGCACAATCCTCCCCGTCGCGCCGTCGTTTCCTGCTCGGCGGCCTTGGCCTCGGCGTGGCCGGCGTGGGCGCCCTGGTGCTGGGATGGGGCGTGCTGCCGCCGCGCCAGCGCCTGCATGGCAGTGCGCCGCTGCCGCTCCAGGATGGCGCCGTGGCCTTGAACGGCTGGCTGGCCATAGGCACGGATGGCACGGTGACCCTGGCCATGCCGCGCAGCGAGATGGGGCAGGGCGTGCACACGGCCTTGCCCATGCTGGTGGCCGAGGAACTCGACGTGCCGCTGGCCAGCGTCAAGCTGATCCAGGCGCCCATGGATAAAATCTTCGGCAACGTCGCCATGCTCAAGGATAGCCTGCCGTTCCATCCCGATGACCAGGGCCGCGTCAAAGCGCTGGCCCAGTGGACGGTGGCCAAGGCGGCGCGCGAACTGGGCGTAATCGTCACTGGCGGCTCGTCGAGCGTGAAGGATGGCTGGGGTCCGATGCGCGAGGCGGGGGCGTCCGCGCGCGCCATGCTGCTGCAAGCCGCCGCCGCGTTGTGGCAGGTGCCGGCCGCGCAATGCCGCACGGAAAATGGCGACGTGCTCCACCCCGATGGCCGGCGCGCCAGCTACGCCAGCCTGGCGCAGCGCGCCGCCGCCATCGATCCGGGCACGCCCGTGCTGAAACTGCCCAAGGATTTCAAACTGATCGGCCAGCCGGCGCCGCGCCGCGACACGCCGTCCAAAGTCAACGGCAGCGCGCGTTTCGGCATCGATGCGCGTCCGCCCGGCATGCTGTACGCGGCCCTGCATCTGCCGCCGCGCCTGGGCGATACCTTGTCCGCGTTCGATGCGGCGCCCATCCTGGCCATGCCCGGCGTTAAAAAGGTGGTGGACCTGACGCCGCAGCTGGCCCAGCGCAGCGTGTCTTGCGCGGCCGTGGTGGCCGACACCTGGTGGCGCGCCAGACAGGCGGCGGCCGCCTTGCCGACGCAGTGGAAGGCCGGCCCGCAGGCGAACTTGTCCAGCGCGGGCGTGTATGCGGAATTTGCCCGCCTGCTGGACAGCGAAGCCGGTTACGCCTACCACGCCAGCGGCGAGGTGGAAAGTAAAGCCGTGCAAGGCTTGCGCAGCGTCAAGGCCGAATACCGCGCGCCGTTCCTCGCGCATGCCGCCATGGAACCCGTCAACTGCACCGCGCAGGTGAAAAATGGCAAGGTGATGCTGTGGGTGTCGACGCAGGCGCCCGGCATCGCCGTCGACGTGGCGGCGAAAGTGGCCGGCGTCGATGCGCGGGATGTCAGCATCGAAGTGCTGCTGCTCGGCGGCGGTTTCGGCCGCCGCCTGGAATTGGACATGGTGGCGCAGGCCGTGGCCATCGCGCTGCAGTGCGATGGCGCGCCCGTGCAGCTGGTGTGGACGCGCGAACAGGACACCAAGCACGATATGTACCGTCCCGCCGCGCTGGCCCGCTTTGCGGCCCGGCTCGACGAGCATGGCCGCATCGCTTCCTGGGACAATAAATCCGTCAGCGGCTCCATCACGCACCAGTACCTGCAGCGCAATTTCGGCCTGCCCGGCGCGGGGCCGGACAAGACCACGGCGGAAGGCGAATTCGACATGCCGTATGAAATCGCCAACCAGCGCATCGCCCACGTGATCGCCGACAGTGCCGTGCCGGTCGGCTACTGGCGCTCCGTCGGGCATTCGCATAATGCATTCTTCAAGGAAAGCTTTATCGACGAACTCGCGCATGCGGCGGGGCAGGACGGCATCGCCTTCCGCCGCGCCATGCTGACGCAGCATCCGCGCCACCTGGCCGTGCTCGATGCGGCCGTCGCCAGGGCGGGCAGTGCTCCGCCCGGCCATGCGCATGGCGTGGCCCTGCACCAGTCGTTCGGCAGCATCGTCGCGCAAGTGGCGCAAGTGTCCGTGGAAAACGGCGAGATCCGCGTGCAGCGCGTCGTGTGCGCCATCGATTGCGGCATCGCCGTCAATCCGAACATCATCGCCCAGCAGATGGAGTCAGCCGTGCTGTTCGGCCTGTCGGCGGCGCTGGGCGGCGAGATCACGTTCCAGGAAGGGAAGGTCGAGCAAGGCAACTTCCACGACTATCCCGTGCTGCGCATGGGGCAAACGCCCGAGGTTGAAACCATCATCATCGCCAGCGCCGAGCATCCGGAAGGCGTGGGCGAACCGGGCACGCCGCCGATCGCGCCGGCCGTGGCCAACGCCGTGTTCAGTCTGACGGGCAAACGCCTGCGCAGCTTGCCGCTGCGCCTGGCTTGATGCGGATCAGGCCAGCGTGGTAGCCAGTAAATGGCGCAGATTGCAGTCGCGCTGCCAGTCGCGCCGTTCCTGCGTGCTGGTGGCCAGCGCCGCCAGTTCCTCGACGCTGAGCGCCTGCTGCGCCTGCACCATGCGGTGCGCCAGGCCGCCGTCGGGCAGCACGGTGCCGAAGAAGGCCACGTTGTCTTCGTGCTGGATCAGCAGGGTGGGGAAGTTGTCGATGTCGAGGTCGCCCACCACGTCGGCCTGGTCTTCGATGTCGATCCAGACGAAGACGGTGTCCGGATGGCGCGCGGCCAGTTCCTCGAACGTGGCGCGGTAGCTGCCGCAAGTGCCGCACCACAGCGCGCACAGGCAGGCCACCGTCCAGCGCGGGCCGGCCAGGGCTGCCGCGACGTCGGCGCGGTTATCGGTCGTGAGGGTCAGGCTGTACATGGCTGTATATATTAGTAGGCTGATGGGCACGGGCGCCCGATGCGCGTATTCTACCGCGCCCGGCCCCCTCAGTCCCGAGAATGCATGAGCTTGTTTATGGGTGTTTTTTGATGCAATACACCTTTCTGGTGGATAATGCTGATAATTGCGCGCTGATTACGCTGGTCCATGCTGTTTCCTGGCCCCGCAGCCTGACCCCCTCCAGTCTGTTTTCATGCCCTGCCCGGTGTCAGCGCTCCCGCCTTTGTTTATTTTTATTATGGAATTAGCCAGCTTATGTTGAGTTACCGCCACGCCTTTCACGCGGGTAATCACGCCGATGTGTTGAAACATTATGTGCAGATTCAGTTATTGCAATACCTGAATCAAAAAGATACCGCCTATAGTTATATCGATACCCATTCCGGCGCGGGCGTGTATGCGCTCGACGGCGGTTATGCCTCGAAAAATGCCGAGTACGAAACGGGCATCGCTCCCCTGTGGGACCGTACGGACTGGCCGGCCTCGCTGGCCGAGTACATGAAGCTGATCAAGGAAATGAATCCGAGCGGCAAGATGCGCTACTACCCGGGTTCGCCGTACTGCGCCGACAAGGTCAGCCGCGAGCAAGACCGTCTGCGCCTGTTCGAACTGCATCCTGCCGATGCCAAGATTCTGGCTGACAACTTCCGCAAGGTCGAGGCGCATGCGCTGGCCCAGGGCGAGCGTCCGACCGTGCGCGGCAAGCGCGTGCTCATCACCAAGGCCGACGGTTTCCAGAGCCTGAAAGCCCTGCTGCCGCCGCCATCGCGCCGCGCGCTGGTGCTGATCGACCCGCCATACGAAGACAAGATGGATTACCGCAAGGTCAAGGACACCCTGGCCGACGCCCTCGTGCGCTTCCCGTCCGGCATCTACGCCGTCTGGTACCCGGTGCTGCAGCGCATGGAATCGCGCCAGTTCGCCGACAAGCTCAAGCAATTGCCCAGCTCGGACTGGCTGCACGTGACCCTGACCGTCAACACGCCGTCGCCGGACGGCTTCGGCTTGCACAGCAGCGGCATGTTCATCTTGAACCCGCCGTACACCCTGGAGCCGATGCTGCGCGAAGTCATGCCGTATCTGGTCAAGGTACTGGGCCGCGACGATGGCGCCAAGTTTGTGCTGGAGACGGGCAAGGGCGGTCAAAAGAACACCGGTACACGGCGCGTATAGTCGTCCTCGGTTCGTGCTGCAATAAAAAACGCCACGGGTAATTGCCCGTGGCGTTTGTCGTTTACTGCCCCAACAGTAAGAACACGGTCGGTTTCTTGTGGAAGTCAGGTGCCTTGCCGGCGGCCAATTGTTTCTTCCACTGTCCGCCATTCCACGTCTGCACGTTTTCCGAGTCCAGGCTCAGGTCGGTGGCGACGCAGATCAGGGTTGACGGCGCGCATTGCGTCACGAGGGCTTCGAGCATGGCGGCGTTGCGGTATGGCGTTTCGATGAACAGCTGAGTTTGCTTTTCATTGCGCGAACGGCTTTCCAGTTCCTTGATGCGCTTGGCGCGCAGGGCCGCGTCCGTGGGCAGGTAGCCGTTGAAGGCGAAGCTCTGGCCGTTCAAGCCGCTGGCCATCACGGCCAGCAGGATCGACGACGGGCCCACCAGCGGACGCACTTTAATGCCGTGCTGATGCGCCAGGCGTACCAGGTCGGCGCCGGGGTCGGCCACGGCGGGCACGCCCGCTTCCGACACGAGGCCCGCATCGCGTCCCGCTAGCAGCGGTGCCAGCAAGCCGGCCAGCGCTTGCGCCGGGGTATTGACGTTGAGTTCGGAAATCGTGATTTCCTGCAGCGGCTTGGCCAGCGGATGCTGGTTGCCGATCAATTTCAGGAAGGCGCGCGCCGTCTTGGCGTTTTCCGCGACGAAATAATCGAGTTGCGAGGTGATCTGCCGCACCTGCTCGGGAATGATGCGGGCCAGCGGGTCGATGGCGCCATCGGACAGGCCGAGGTGGTTGGGGATCAGGTACAGGGTGCCGGTCATGGATTTTAGTCAGTCATGTTAGTACCCCAACGTCAAACTGCCGGGGTCAGACCCGTCGGGTCTGACCCCAGATGTTGCCGTTAGGGGTATTTTAAATTTTAAAAAACGCCACGCCCGCCTTGCGCAGCATGCCGGTGAGGGCGATCAGCGGCAAGCCGGTGAGGGCGGTCGGGTCGGTGCTGTCGATGCGTTCGAGCAGGGCGATGCCCAGGCCTTCGTTCTTGGCGCTGCCGGCGCAGTCGTACGGCTGCTCGATGCGCAGGTAGGCGTCCAGTTCCGCGTCGGGCAAGTCGCGCACGGTGACGAGGGTCTGGATATCTTCCACCTGGGCCACGGCCGGAGTGTGGCGCCCGTCGAGCAGGCACAGGGCCGTGTGGAACACGGTCTGGCGCCCGCGCATGGTTTGCAGTTGGCGCAGGGCATAGTCATGGTTGCCGGGCTTGCCGATCTGCGCGCCGTCCAGGGTGGCGACCTGGTCGGAGCCGATGACGAGACTGCCAGGATAGCGGTCGAGCACGGCCTGCGCCTTGGCCTGCGCCAGGCGCAAGGCCGTGGCGCTGGGGCTTTCGCCTGGCAGGGGGCTTTCGTCGAGATCGGGAACGGCCACCTCGAAAGGCAGGCGCAGGCGTTGCAGCAATTCCTTGCGGTAGGTCGAGCTCGATGCAAGAATCAAGCGCAATGGGGCGGAAGTTGGTATCATTCGGTAGTGGATGGCGGCCGGCATGGCCGCGCAGGTCGATGTCAGTGGGATTTCACGCAAATTCCAGGGCGCAGAGCCCATAACTGAGGCTCCATGCGGCATGACGGTGTTGATGAAGTTGTCATGTTGATGGCAATGATTGCGTCAAAAAAGATGCTTAGCCTTTGACTCCGTGCTAAAAACCCTGTTATTATCGCAGGTTTTCCGGGGAAATTTTCTACCAATGAATGCTTTTGTGATCGACGCCTTTGATTTTTGTCGTATCAGCGGGAGCCGCGAGGGTGTAACTCCTGTCGCTGAAATGACCCGGTTGACCAAGGATTGTGCAGATAATTCCGGCGAGATCGCCTGGAAGATCGTCGGCGGCACCAGCAAGCTGGGCTACCCACAACTGACCTTGTCGGTCAACGGCACCGTTCAGCTGGTTTGCCAGCGCTGCCTGACTCCGTATGCTTACGCAATTGATTCGACGACCACTCTGATGCTGGGCAAGGATGACGAGCACGCAGACGAGATCGAAGAAATCATCAACGATGAATCGATCGACGTGATCGTCGGCAGCCGCAGCATGGATGCCGCGGCCCTGATCGAAGATGAAGCCTTGCTGGCCCTGCCGCAGGTACCCAAACACGACGTCTGCCCCGATACGGCGCAGCTCGATGCTCTCAAGACTGAAAAGAAGTCGCCGTTTGCGGCACTGAAAGACTTGAAGCCAGAATAAGTAGTGTAAGAAAGGAAGCCTTAAAAAACCGTAGCGAGCGGCCCGATATCGTCTTGAGTAGCGCAAGCGTACGAAGGTACGCTGAGCAACGCCGAGGCGATAGCGGGAAGCGCAGTAGGTTTTTTATGCTTCCTGTAAAGAACGTGTCAAACGCGTGTAGTAATCGAGTATGGCAAGTGTAGTGAAATGTAATTGTAATAAACGATGTCGGTCCGGGCTATTTTCGGGTAGTCTTTGCCGCTGGGATACTCGATTCGCATGTATTTGCCAATCGATTGTGCTAAAATTTTAGAACTTATGTATTAGGAGTCATCATGGCAGTTCAACAGAACAAGAAAACCCCTTCCAAGCGCGGCATGCACCGTTCGCACGACTTCCTGGTCGCGCCGCAATTGAGCGTCGAGCCAGTTACCGGCGAAACACACATGCGTCACCATATCAGCCCTAACGGCTTCTATCGTGGCCGTAAAGTGTTGAAGACCAAAAACGACGAGTAATCGACGTTTTTGTTGGGTAAGATGAAAGCGGTGTTGCGTGGTTATTCGGCGTGGCGCCGCTTCTTCTTTTTTATCGGCTGCAATTCATCTTGCACACCCGTCATTTTGAATCACGCTGTCCAGGCCTGTGCATGACATGCTGCGCCCTGCATATGCTCCAGTCCGATTCACATCTTGCCGCACGCCCGCAGCGGTATT
The DNA here is from genome assembly GCF_058797855.1 of Janthinobacterium sp. GW823-FHT01H08. NCBI lineage: Bacteria > Pseudomonadati > Pseudomonadota > Betaproteobacteria > Burkholderiales > Oxalobacteraceae > Janthinobacterium > Janthinobacterium sp. GW823-FHT01H08. Next base: position 4,365,529 of record NZ_CM179504.1, on the reverse strand, counting down.
GAATCAACACAAATGACAATCAAAATTTCTATCGACTGCATGGGCGGAGATCACGGTCCCTCAGTCACTATCCCCGCAGCAATTTCCTTCGTAAAACATGAGCCTGAAGCCGAACTGATCCTTGTTGGATTGGAAGACGTGATTCGTGCCGAACTGAAGAAACATAAAGCCGACACGCATCCGCGCCTGTCGGTATTGCATGCCTCCGAACAAGTTACCATGGACGATCCCCTGGAAGTGGCCCTGCGCCGCAAGAAGGATTCCTCCATGCGCGTGGCCATCGAACAGGTCAAGAGCGGTGTGGCGCAAGCCTCCGTTTCCGCCGGTAATACGGCAGCCTTGATGGCCGTGTCGCGCTACGTATTGAAAACCATGTCCGGCGTCGACCGCCCGGCCATCTGCAGCATCTTGCCGAATCAAAAGAACGGCCCGACCTATATGCTGGACCTGGGCGCCAACGTCGATTGCGAACCGCATCACTTGCACCAGTTCGCCATCATGGGCTCCGTGCTCGTGTCCGCCATGGAGGGTATCGAACGTCCCACGATCGGCTTGCTGAACGTGGGCACGGAAGATATCAAGGGCAATGAAGTGGTGAAACTCACCTCGAAGCTGCTGCAGGCCGACCACGAGCGTGGCGCGCTGAACTTCTACGGCAACGTGGAAGGCAACGATATCTTCAAAGGCACGACCGATATCGTCGTCTGCGACGGTTTCGTCGGCAATGTCACCCTGAAAGCCATCGAAGGCCTGGCGCGCTTCATGAAAGACGTGCTCACTTCCGAATTCAAGCGCAATCCGATTACCATGCTGGGCGCGCTGATCGCCCGCGGGGCCCTGAAAGCCATCGGCAACCGTTTGAATCCTTCGCGTTACAACGGCGCCAGCCTGCTGGGCTTGCGTGGCCTCGTCTTCAAGAGCCATGGCAGCGCCGATGCCTATTCCTTCGAATGGGCCTTGCGCCGCGCCTTTGATGCGGCAAAAAATGACGTGCAAGCGCACTTGGCCAGCCTGATCGCCGAGTTGATGCCGCGCACGCCAGTTCCGGATGAACCTACATCAACAAGCTCTACCATTTAGTGGACGGGTACTTGCATGACTGTTTTTAGCAAAACTTACAGCAAAATTATCGGTACCGGCAGCTACCTGCCGGAGAAGCGCGTCACCAACCAGGACTTGACCGAACAGCTGGCCGCCAAGGGCATCGAGACGTCGGATGAATGGATCGTGTCGCGCAGCGGCATCTCGGCGCGCCACTACGCGGCGCCAACGCAAAACTCCTCGGACCTGGGCGTGGAAGCGGCCAAAAAGGCCCTGGACATGGCCGGCCTGAACGGCAACGACCTGGACCTCATCATCGTCGCCAGCTCGACCCCCGACTTCTTCGGCAGCTTCCCCAGCACCGCCTGCATCGTGCAAAACAAGCTGGGCATCACGAACAATTGCGCCGCCGTCGACGTGCAAGCCGTCTGCAGCGGTTTCGTGTATGCGGTGGCCACGGCCGACAGTTTTATTCAGTCGGGCATGCATAAAAACGTGCTGGTGATCGGCGCCGAAGTGTTTTCGCGCATCCTCAATTTCGACGATCGCGGCACTTGCGTGCTGTTCGGCGACGGCGCCGGCGCCATCGTCATGACGGCGTCGAAAGACCCCGGCATTCTGGCCACCAAGCTGCACGCGGACGGCCGCCACTCGAACATCCTCAGCGTGCCGGGCAGCCTGGCTGGCGGCGCGCTGGACGGCAGCGCCTTCCTGTACATGGATGGCCCCGCCGTCTTCAAGCTGGCCGTGTCCGTGTTGGAAAAGGTCGCGCACGAAGCCCTCGAACACGCCAACATGACGTCGGACCAGATCGACTGGCTGATCCCGCACCAGGCAAATATCCGCATCATGAACAGCACGGCGAAGAAACTCGGCTTGCCGCTGGACAAGATGGTCGTCACCGTCGACCAGCATGGCAACACTTCGGCCGCCTCGATCCCGCTGGCGCTCGACATCGCCGTGCGCGACGGCCGGGTCAAGAAGGGCGACAACGTCATGATGGAAGGCGTGGGCGGCGGCTTTACCTGGGGCGCCGTGCTGGCAAGGATGTGATAGCCGAAGGCTGACTTTGGGGTCCGACCCGTCGGGGGAATACATTCCAATGGAATGCATTCCGATCCCGCAGGGACGTACCCCAGCAGTTGCCTTTAGGTCTCTGATTCTCTAAATAGTAAAAAAACGGAGTCGACATGACACAATTTGCATTTGTTTTCCCAGGCCAAGGCTCGCAAGCGATTGCGATGCTCGATGGTTTCGCCGGCAACCCCGTGGTTGCGCAAACCGTCGCCGAAGCGTCGGATGCCCTGCAATGCGACCTGGGCAAGCTGATCGCCGAAGGTCCGAAGGAAGAGCTGGACCTGACCACCAATACGCAACCGGTGATGCTGACGGCGGCCGTGGCCTTCTATCGCGCCTGGCTGGCAGCGGGCGGCCCCGTGCCGACGGTCGTGGCCGGTCACAGCCTCGGTGAATATTCGGCGCTGGTCGCCGCCGGCGTGATCTCGTTCAAGGATGCCGTGCCGCTCGTGCGTTTCCGCGCGCAAGCCATGCAGGAAGCCGTACCGGTAGGGCAGGGCACGATGGCTGTCGTGCTGGGCCTGTCGGATGATGACGTGCGCGCCGCCTGTGCGGAAGCGGCGGCGGAAAACCCGGCCCTGGTGGTCGAGCCTGTCAATTTCAATGCGCCGGCGCAAGTCGTCATCGCCGGCCACACGGCGGCCGTTGAGCGCGCCTGCGAACTGGCCAAGGCCAAGGGCGCCAAACGCGCCATGAAGCTGCCCGTTTCCGCGCCATTCCACTCGTCGCTGCTGAAACCGGCATCGGACCGCTTGCGCGAGTACATGGCCGGCCTGACGTTCGCCGCGCCGCAGATCGCCCTGATCAACAACGTCGACGTGGCCATCGTCAACGACGTCGCCGGCATCAAGGATGCGCTCGTGCGCCAGGCAGCCAGTCCCGTGCGCTGGGTGGAAACCATGCAAAAAGTGGCGGCAGACGGCATCACGCAAGTGATCGAATGCGGCCCGGGCAAGGTCCTGATGGGCCTGGCCAAGCGCATCGATCCCGTGCTGGTGGGCGACGCCATCGTCGACCAGGCTTCGCTGGAACGCATTTTGACGCAGCTCAAATAAACATCAGATCGCGGCAGCCTGCCTGCCGCGCTTGCTTTTAAGGATACTCATGAATTTAGCAAATCAAGTCGTGCTGGTCACGGGCGCCTCGCGCGGCATCGGCCGCGCCATCGCCACCGAACTGGGCAAACAGGGTGCTACCGTGGTTGGCACCGCCACCTCGGAAAGCGGTGCGCAAGCGATCACCGATTACCTGGCCGCCGAAGGCGTCACGGGCAAGGGCCTGGTCCTGAACGTGACCGATGCGGCGCGCTGCGCAGCCGTCGTCGATGAAGTGCAGAAAGCCTACGGCAGCCTGTCCATCCTCGTCAACAATGCGGGCATTACGCAAGACCAGCTGGCCATGCGCATGAAGGATGAAGAGTGGGACAGCGTGATTTCCACGAACCTGTCGGCCGTCGGCCGCCTGTCGCGCGCCGTACTGCGCGGGATGATGAAAGCCAAAACTGGGCGTATCATTAATATCACGTCGGTGGTGGCGTCGTCGGGCAATCCGGGGCAAATGAATTACGCGGCGGCCAAGGCCGGCGTGGAAGGCATGAGCCGCGCCCTGGCGCGCGAAATCGGCAGCCGCAACATTACCGTGAACTGCATCGCCCCTGGCTTCATCGATACCGACATGACCAAGGCCCTGAGCGAAGAGCAGCACGCGGCCCTGTTGACGCAAATTCCCCTGTCCCGCCTGGGCAAACCGGAAGACGTGGCGGCGGCGGTGGCCTTTTTGGCCTCGCCGCAAGCGGCCTACATCACGGGCACCACCCTGCACGTGAACGGCGGTATGTACATGAATTGATGTGAAAGCTAGACGGGGCGGGCGTTTGTGGCATCATTCAATGGCCGTTTTTGTCTATAATCGCATCTTTTAGCAGCAGCTTCGGTCGAATTAGCAGCAGACACCGAAATTAGTATTCGGACGCGCAAACCTGATAAAATGCGCGCACTTTCCGTAACACACACTTTGGAGCCATAACATGTCGGATATCGAACAACGCGTTAAGAAAATCGTCGCTGAGCAACTGGGCGTTGCAGAAGCAGACATCAAAATCGAATCCTCCTTCGTCGACGATCTCGGCGCCGATTCCCTGGACACCGTGGAACTGGTCATGGCCCTGGAAGACGAATTCGAAATGGAAATCCCTGACGAACAAGCTGAAAAAATCACCACCGTGCAACAGGCGATCGACTACGCCACCGCACACGTCAAGGCCTAAGCCTGTCTGACCGACTTCAGGAGAATCGCTTGAGCCGTTCTAAAAACCGTCGTGTTGTTGTCACCGGCCTGGGCTGCGTTTCACCTGTCGGCAATACTATTGCCGAGGCGTGGGGCGCAATCATTGAAGGTAAATCCGGCATTGCCACGATTACCAAGTTTGATGCACAGCCATTCACCACGCATTTTGCCGGTGAAGTCAAAGGCTTCAATATCGAAGAGTATATCTCCGGTAAGGAAGCACGCCACATGGATACCTTTATCCATTACGGCATGGCTGCCGGCATCCAGGCGATGCAGGACTCCGGCCTGGAAGTGACCGAAGAAAACGCCGAGCGCATCGGCGTGATCATCGGTTCCGGTATCGGCGGCTTGCCGCTGATCGAGGAAACCAAGTCCGAGTACGAAAAGCGCGGTCCGCGCCGTATCTCGCCCTTTTTCGTGCCTGCCTCGATCATTAACATGATCTCTGGCAACCTTTCGATCAAATATGGTCTGAAGGGCCCGAATCTGGCGATCGTGACGGCGTGTACCACCGGTTTGCACAGCATCGGTGCCGCAGCGCGCATGATCGAGTACGGCGATGCCGACGTCATGATCGCCGGTGGCGCTGAATCGACCGTGTCGCCGCTGGGCCTGGGCGGTTTCGCCTCGGCGCGCGCCTTGTCGACCCGCAACGACGATCCGGCAACGGCATCGCGTCCGTGGGATACCGACCGCGACGGCTTCGTGCTGGGCGAGGGCGCTGGCGTCATGGTGCTGGAAGACTACGAGCACGCGGTGGCCCGTGGTGCCAAGATCTATGCTGAAGTGCATGGTTTCGGGATGAGCGCAGATGCTTATCACATGACCTCGCCGCTGGAAGATGGCAGCGGCGGCAGCAAATCGGTGATCGCGGCCCTCAACAACGCCGGCTTGAACGCGGATCAGATTCAGTACCTGAACGCGCACGGCACGTCGACCCCGCAAGGCGACGTGGCGGAAGTGATGGGCATCAAACGCACCTTCGGCGAGCACGCCAAGAATCTGGTTGTCAACTCGACCAAGTCGATGACGGGCCATTTGCTGGGCGGCGCGGGCGGTCTGGAAGCGGTGTTTACGGTCCTGGCATTGCACCATCAGGTGTCGCCACCGACCATCAACATCTTCAACCAGGATCCGGCTTGCGATCTCGATTTCTGTGCCAACACGGCGCGGGATATGAAGATCGATTATGCAGTGAAGAATTCGTTCGGCTTCGGCGGCACGAATGGCACACTGATTTTCGGTAAAGCGAAATAAGCAGGAACTTTCAAGCGCTCGCTACGGTCAAATCGTAGTGAGCGCTGATTCGGCGCCAACGTTCGTTGGCGCCTGAATTTGCCCGGCATGTTGCCGGCGCGCCTTTTTTTTCCCATGAAGTATGTCAATCGCAGTAGCGGCTGTCATTCGCACGCCTGTCTGTTTGCGTCTGTTGCAAGCGGCGCTGGGACTGTGTGCCTTGCTGGCCGCCTGGCCCCTGAGCGGTGCGTGGCGCGCTGCGGCGGTGCCTGGCCAACTGGTGGGCGGCTATGCGCTGGGCTGGCCCGGCGCGTTGCTGAGCACGGCTGGCGGCGTGTTGTTGCTCGCTTTGCTGCGCAGGCGCAGAAAGCCGCAGACGCTTGATATTTCGCCGGTTGGCCAATTGCGGCTGGCGGTATATCTGGAGCATGGCGGAGCGCCAGGGGCGGATGCCGGCGGGGTGGCGGCGCCGCCCGGCCCGGGGCCGTCGCCGCCGTCAGGACTGCGCCTGTTGCCGGGCTCGACCCTGTGGCCGTCGCTGCTGGTGCTGTGCCTGACCGATGCCGCGGGGCGGCGCACGCAGGTGCTGGTGCAGCGCGGCGGCGGCTGCCCCGCCTTCCGCCCGCTGGCCGTGGCGTGCCGGGCCATTGCGGCGCGGAGTGGGGACGAATAAAAGTGGGGCGAACACTGAACTTCTTGCAGCGGGCCAACTCTATATCCATACAGGCGCCCACGCTGCATGACTACAGGGACATTGGGCGTGAGGACAGAGCGCGAGTATGATCAGTTACTGGTCGAGCGGGTGCAGGCTGGCGACAAACGGGCATTCGATGTGCTGGTATCGAAATACCAGCGCCGCTTGATGCGCCTCGTGTCGCGCCTGGTGCACGACCCGGCGGAGGCCGAAGATGTGGTGCAGGAAACCTTTATCAAGGCATACCGGGCGCTGCGCCATTTTCGCGGCGATGCCGCCTTTTATACCTGGCTGTACCGCATCGGCATCAATACGGCCAAGAATTATCTCGTCACGCAGGGGAGGCGCGCCGCCACGTCCAGCGATGCCGACGCCGAGCAGGCCGAGTCCTTCGATGATGGCAATAAATTGCGTGACAACAATACACCGGAATCGGTGCTGGCGAGCAAGCAGATTGCGGCCACCGTCAATGCGGCCATGGATGTGCTGCCCATCGAATTGCGCACGGCCATCGTGCTGCGCGAGATCGAGGGCCTGAGCTATGAAGAAATATCGGAGATCATGGCGTGCCCCATCGGCACCGTGCGCAGCCGGATTTTTCGCGCGCGCGAAGTGATTGCGGAAAAATTGAAACCGTTGCTGGACATGCCAATTGACAAGCGCTGGTAATCTGAAGAGTATGAGGTTGGCATGGCTGCGCCCGGTTTTCGCACCGATCCTCTTGAAATGGCAGGACCCATCATGGATACGCACACACGATTGCACGAGACTATTTCCGCCCTGGCCGATGGCGAGCTGGCGGCGAGCGAACTCGAACTGGCTTTTGCCGCCCTCGACACGGATGAGGGGAGGCAAGCCTGGAATGTCTATCGCCATATCGGTGACGTGCTGCGCTCGGAGCAGTGCGGCCATGCACTGAGCGCCCAGTTCGATGCGCGTCTGGCCAGCCGCCTGGCCGCCGAGTCGGCGCCTGCCCATGCGGAACCGCTGCTGCCCCTGTCCGCCGCCATCGTGCCGCCGGGTGCAGCCGAGCCGCTGGAGGCGGGGCCGCTGGCGCAGCGCTAGGGCGTTTCGCCATCTTATGCCAGGCTTAACGTTCCTGTCGCCCTCTTGACACTGGCCTTCGGTACGATTGACACTGTGTGCAGGCAATATCTTGCTTTTGCGATATATTGTTGCTGCCATGCGCGCTACCGGATGGGTTTGCCTCGGGGGCGCCGTCATGACGGCCAATCGTGCACGCAGGCAATTGCCTGATTCGCGTTTTGATCCGTTTATATATTCGAAGAGATCCTTTCCATGAAAAAAAACATGTGTGCCGCCAGCAAGTCGTTTTCAGTAAAGACGCTTTCCGCCTTATTGTTCGGTACCGCTGGCGTGTTTCTGGCTCCCACCATGCTGGGCCTGGCGCCACAGGCGCAGGCCGCCGTGCCGGCAGTGAAACTGCCTGATTTCTCGGACCTGGTCGACGCCGTGGGCCCGGCCGTGGTGAATATCCGCACCACCGAACGCCTGAGAATGGGCGGCGCCGGCGCCGGCAGTCAGGATGAGCAGGAAATGCAGGAATTCCTGCGCCGCTTCTTCGGCGGCGCCATGCCGACGCCGCGCCAGCAGGCGCCGCGTGGCGGCCGCCGCGCCGTGCCGCAGGAACAGGAAGTGCAGCGCGGTGTCGGTTCCGGCTTCATCATCTCGGCCGATGGCTACGTGCTGAGCAATGCCCACGTGGTCGATGGCGCCGACGAGGTTTACGTGACGCTGACGGACAAGCGCGAATTCAAGGCCAAGGTGATCGGCGCCGATGCGCGCACCGACGTGGCCCTGCTGAAAATCGAGGGCGGCAACCTGCCGCGCCTGACTATCGGCGATTCGAACAAGATCCGCGTGGGCGAATGGGTGATCGCCATCGGCTCGCCGTTCAACCTGGAAAACACGGTGACGGCCGGCATTATTTCCGCCAAGTCGCGCGACACGGGCGACTACCTGCCGTTGATCCAGAGCGATGTTGCCGTCAATCCCGGCAACTCGGGCGGTCCCCTGATCAATATGCGCGGCGAAGTGATCGGCATCAATTCGCAGATCGCCACCCTGTCCGGCGCCTACAACGGCATTTCATTTGCCGTGCCCATCGATGAAGCCATGCGCGTAGGCGAGCAGCTGAAAAAGACGGGCAAGGTCGTGCGCGGCCGCATCGGTGTGCAGATCGGCGAAGTGAGCAAGGACGTGGCGGGATCGCTGGGCTTGCCGAATGCCAAGGGCGCGCAAGTGTCGATGGTGGAGCCGGGCGGTCCGGCCGACAAGGCGGGCATCAAGCCGGGTGACATCATCCTGAAATTCAACGGCGCGCCGATCGAGCGTTCGTCGGACCTGCCGCGTCTGGTGGGCGGCGCTCCCGTCAACGGCAAGTCCACGCTCACCGTCTGGCGCAAGGGTGCGCAGCAGGACATTCCCGTCACCGTCGTCGAACTGGAAAGCGAGAAAACGGCGAAGAAGGGCGCCAGGGAGCCGGAAGCGCAAGCCGTCAATGCACTGGGGCTGAAGGTCAGCGACGTGCCGGCCGCGAAGAAACAGGAATTGAAGATCGACGCCGGCGTGCAGGTTGACGAGGCCGATGGCGTGGCGGCTCTGGCCGGCCTGCAGCCTGGCGATGTGATCTTGCAGCTGAATAACGTTGCCGTGAAAGACGCCAAGCAGTTCAACGCCCTCGTGGCCAAGCTCGATCCGAAAAAGACGTCGGCCGTGCTGGTGCGCCGTGGCGACGTAGCGCAATTCGTTTCGCTGCGCCCGTCGGCGAAGTAAGGTTCTGATTCACCCGCATCCCGGCTGTGGCCGGGATGCCTTTTTCTCTTTTCCATGCACTTCACGCTCTATTCCCGCAGTTATTGCCACCTTTGCCAGGACATGCTCGACGCCTTGCTCCTGCTGCAGCCGCCCGGCAAACCGTTCACGGTGGACGTGATCGACATCGACGCCTCGCCCGACGCCTCGCTGCTGGCCCGTTTTGACGAGCTGGTGCCGGTGCTGTTCGGCGACCTGGCGCAGCCCGAGCTCTGCCATTATTTTCTCGACGAGGCGGCCGTGCGGCGCTGCCTGATGTAGCTTAACTGTCAATATTGACACTGCATTGCACCATTCTGGTGCTGAAAACAGCCGAAAATGTCGGCTTGCCCCGGTGCCGGCCTCATAAGACGGGCTTTCTACTCTGAAATCCGGTAAAATGGGGAGGTCGAAAAAGCTACTGTCCGAGGCAGCAGCTTCTGTCGCTTCAAAAGCGCTCGCCTGGGCATGCAGATGTCCTGCTCGGAGCGCTTTTTTCATCATGAGTGGGGCGCCTGGTTTTGGCCCTGTTTGGCCCGGACATGATCCCCCTGATTCCTGTTAAAGCAGTGTCGTCAACTTCGCACTTATATTAGTTAATGAACAACATACGCAACTTCTCCATCATCGCCCATATTGACCACGGTAAATCGACCCTGGCTGACCGCATCATTCAATTGTGCGGCGGCTTGTCCGACCGCGAGATGGAGGCGCAGGTGCTCGATTCGATGGATCTGGAGCGCGAGCGCGGCATTACCATCAAGGCGCAAACGGCGGCCCTGCACTACAAGGCGCGCGATGGCCAGATCTACAACCTGAACCTGATCGATACGCCCGGCCACGTCGACTTCAGCTATGAAGTGTCGCGCTCGCTGTCGGCGTGCGAAGGCGCGCTGCTGGTGGTGGATGCATCGCAAGGCGTGGAAGCGCAAACGGTCGCCAACTGCTACACGGCGCTGGATCTGGGCGTGGAAGTGGTGCCCGTCCTGAACAAGATCGATTTGCCGAACGCGGATCCGCCGAGCGCGATTGCCGAGATCGAAGACGTGATCGGCATCGACGCGGCCGACGCCGTGCATTGCTCGGCCAAGACGGGCTTCGGCGTGCTGGACGTGCTCGAGCAGCTGATCGTCAAGGTGCCGCCACCGAAGGGCGACCCCGATGCACCGCTGCAGGCGCTGATCGTCGACTCCTGGTATGACGCCTATGTGGGCGTGGTCATGCTGGTACGCGTGATCAACGGTACCCTGAAACCGAAAGACAAGATCCGTCTGATGGCCACCGATTCGGTGCAGCTGGTGGAAGACATCGGCGTGTTCTCGCCCCGTTCGCAATCCTTGCCGCAGTTGTCAGCAGGCCAGGTGGGCTTCATCATTGCCGGCATCAAGGAATTGAAAGCGGCGAAAGTGGGCGATACCGTCACCCTGGCCAACCGTCCTGCCGCCGCGCCATTGCCTGGCTTCAAGGAAGTGCAGCCGCAAGTGTTCGCCGGCCTGTTCCCCGTGGAAGCGAACCAGTACGACGCGTTGCGCGACTCGCTGGAAAAGCTGAAACTGAACGATGCGGCCCTGATGTACGAGCCGGAAGTGTCACAGGCGCTGGGCTTCGGCTTCCGCTGCGGCTTCCTGGGCTTGCTGCACATGGAAATCGTGCAGGAGCGCCTCGAACGCGAATTCGACATGGACCTGATCACCACGGCGCCGACCGTCGTGTACGAAGTGATCCAGCGCGACGGCACCATGATCAACGTCGACAATCCGTCGAAGATGCCCGATCCGTCGCGCATCGAGGAAGTGCGCGAGCCTATCGTCACGGTCAATCTGTACATGCCGCAGGAATACGTGGGCTCCGTGATCACCCTGTGTATCGGCAAGCGCGGCATCCAGATGGACATGAGCTACCACGGCCGCCAGGTCAAGCTCGTGTATGAAATGCCGATGGCCGAGATCGTGCTGGACTTCTTCGACCGCCTGAAATCGACGTCGCGCGGCTATGCCTCGATGGATTACGAGTTCAAGGAATACCGCGCGGCCGACGTGGTCAAGGTCGACATGCTGATCAACAGCGAAAAAGTCGATGCGCTGGCCATCATCGTTCACCGTTCGAACAGCCAGTACCGTGGCCGCCAGGTGGCTGCCAAGATGCGCGAACTGATTCCGCGCCAGATGTTCGACGTGGCCATCCAGGCGACCATCGGCGCGAACATCATTTCGCGCGAGAACGTAAAAGCCTTGCGCAAGAACGTCCTGGCCAAGTGCTACGGCGGCGACATCAGCCGCAAGAAAAAATTGCTGGAAAAACAAAAGGCGGGTAAGAAACGCATGAAGCAAGTGGGTTCCGTGGAGATCCCGCAAGAGGCATTCCTGGCAATTTTACAAGTGGATGGTTAATCAATGAACCTGCAAGTGATTTTAGGAAATTTCGCTTTAATCCTGTTCGTGCTGATGGTGTTGACGGGCCTGGTCTGGTGCCTGGATGTGTTTTATCTCTCCAAGCAGCGCCGCAAGGCGGCCGACCGTGCCCTGGCCGAGTTCGATGAGCGTCAAGCGAAGTCGTTGGCTGAAGGCATCAAGTCCGATGGTAGCAGCAGCCGCCGCGCCGCCATCGAGGCAGATCTGTTGCGCCAGCCGACCTGGGTCGAGTATTCGGGCAGCTTCTTTCCCGTCATCGCCCTCGTGTTTTGCCTGCGTTCGTTCCTGTACGAGCCGTTCAAGATCCCGTCGAGCTCGATGGTGCCGACCTTGCTGGTCGGCGATTTGATCCTGGTAAACAAGTTCACCTATGGCATTCGTTTGCCGATCGTCAACAAGCGCATCATTGAAGTCAATGATCCGCAGCGCGGCGACGTGATGGTGTTCAAGTATCCGAAAGATATGTCGCAAGACTATATCAAGCGCGTGATCGGGGTGCCCGGTGATAAAATCACCTATGAAAACAAGCGCTTGACGGTCAACGGCAAGGAAGTGGCGTACACCCCGCTGGACGACTACCTCGATGACGAAAGCACGGTCTACCACAAGCAGCTGGAAGAAAACCTGACGGGCGTGAGCCACCGCATCCTCAACGACGAGCCCGCTCCCACGTTGAACTTGCGCGAAGTGAAGGATTTCCCGCACAAGGAGGCGTGCAACTACAACGAAGACGGCTTCACGTGTGTGGTGCCACAAGGCAATTACTTCATGATGGGCGATAACCGCGACAATAGCGCGGACAGCCGCTACTGGGGCTTCGTGCCGAACGAAAACATCGTCGGCAAGGCTTTCCTGGTGTGGATGAACTTCAGCAATCCGAAACGCGTGGGCGGCATACACTAAGCCGGCCTGGTCTGTAATGGACCAATCATGGCTGCCGCGCCGACTCCCCGCGCGGCGGCCAGCCGAATTACTCAGATGACACAGAAACAACAATGAATCTTCAGCTATTGCAAACCCGTTTAGGCTATACGTTCCAGGATGCTGGCCTGTTGCAGCAAGCCTTGACGCACCGTAGCCACAGCAGTTTGCATAACGAGCGGCTGGAATTCCTCGGCGACTCCATCCTCAACTGCGTGGTCGCTTCCATCCTGTACGAACGTTTCAAGACCATCGACGAGGGCGACCTGTCGCGCCTGCGTGCCAACCTGGTCAAGCAGCAGTCGCTGTATGAAATCGCGCAAAAGCTGGAATTGTCGCAATTTTTGCGCCTGGGCGAAGGCGAGCTCAAATCGGGCGGCTTCCGCCGTCCGTCGATCCTCGCCGACACGCTGGAAGCCTTGCTGGGCGCCATCTTCCTCGACACGGGTTTCGACGCCGCCAGCACGGTGATCCGCGCCTTCTACATTCCCATCCTCGACTCGGTCGATCCGCAAACCCTGGGCAAGGATGCCAAGACCCTGCTGCAGGAGTTTTTGCAAAGTAAGAAAATTTCGCTGCCACAGTACAACGTGGTGGCTACCCATGGCGCCGCCCACAGCCAGGAATTCGAGATCGAATGCCTGGTGCCGAAATTGAACATCCAGGTTTACGGCCGTGGCGGAAGCCGCCGCGCCGGTGAGCAAGCCGCCGCCAAACTGGCGCTGGACGTGGCCGAGCAGGCGCTGTTGAAGTCGCCTGCCGCCAGCCGCAAGCCCAAACCGCGCGCCGCTCAGCTCAAGCTGGCCGGCATTGCCACCATCCAGAGCGACGACGCGCCAGCCCCGGCTGCCCCGGCGATCGCCGCTCACACTAAACAGAATCGACACTAGCATGACTGCCACCAAAATGCCCGACAACTTCCGCTGTGGCTATATCGCCATCGTGGGCCGCCCCAACGTGGGCAAATCGACCCTGATGAACGTGCTGATCGGCGCGAAGGTCAGCATCACTTCGCGCAAGGCGCAAACCACGCGCCACCGCATCACGGGCATCCAGACGGTGCCGGACGCGCAATTCATCTACGTCGACACGCCCGGCTTCCAGACGCGCCACTCGAACGCGCTGAACAAGACGCTGAACAAGACCGTCACGAACACCCTGATTTCCTCGGACGTCATCCTGTACGTGATCGAGGCGGGCACGTTCGGCCCGGCCGACCAGCAAGTGATGGACCTGCTGCCGAAGGAAGTGCCGTGCATCCTCGTCATCAATAAATCGGACAGGGTCAAGGACAAGGCCGTGCTGCTGCCGTTCGCGCAAAAGATCGCCGCCATGCGCGACTTCGCCGCCATCGTTCCTGTGTCCGCCAAGCTGCATTTCCAGCTGGAAGGCTTGCAGAACGAGATCAAGCGCTTCTTGCCGGAAAACCAGCCCATCTTTGGCCCGGACGACATCACGGACCGCAGCGAGAAATTCCTCGCCTCGGAAATCGTGCGCGAAAAACTGTTCCGCTTCGTCGGCGACGAATTGCCGTACACGAGCACCGTGCTGATCGAGAAATTCGAGCAGGAAGGCGATTTGCGCCGCGTGTTCGCCGCCATCCTGGTCGAGCGCGATACGCATAAATCCATGATCATCGGCAACAAGGGCGCGCGCCTGAAGGAAGTCTCCACCCAGGCCCGCCTGGATATGGAAAAACTGTTCGGCGGCCCCGTGTACCTGGAAATCTGGGTCAAGGTCAAGTCGGGCTGGGCCGACAACGAGGCGGGCTTGCGCGCCTACGGCTACGAGTAATCCGCAACCCGGGGGCGACACCACACGCATGAGCACCACCACGCCAGCGCTGCACGATCCCGCGCCAGCCTCACCCGTTGTCCCCGCGCCGGCGGCCATCGCGCCGCCGGCCGCACCTTCCGCAGCACCCCGGCGCAGCCGTCCGCCCGCGCGCGACGGCCGCATCACGGGCCAGCCAGCCTTCGTGCTGCACAGCTATCCGCATAAAGAAACCAGCCTCATCGTCGACGTGTTTACGCGCGAATACGGCCGCATCGCGCTCGTCGCCAAGGGCGCCAAGCGGCCCCATTCGCAGTTGCGCGGCGTGCTGCAGACGTTCCAGCCGCTGCAGGCGGGCTGGACGGGCAAGTCCGAGCTGCGCATCCTGACGGGCGCGGAATGGGTGGGCGGCATGCTGCCGCTTGAAAAGACCGCCCTGCTGTGCGGCTTTTACCTGAACGAATTGCTCGTCAAATTGCTGGCGCGCGACGATCCGCATCCCGTGCTGTTCGACCACTACGTTGCCACCTTGAATCAACTGGCGCACAATGAGCCGCCGCCCATCGTGCTGCGCAAGTTCGAGCGCGCGCTGCTCAAGGAAACGGGCGTGGCGGCCGACCTGACGCGCTGCACGGGCACGCGCCAGGCCGTCGAAGCGGGGCAGGTGTACGTGGTCGACCCGGAACGGGGGCCGCGCCCGGCGCGCGCCGCCGACGCCTGGCCCAAGATCACGGGCAAGACCCTGCTCGACATGGAGCGCGAAGATTACCTTGACGTGGCCACGCAGGCGCAAAGCAAGCTGCTGATGCGATTTTTGCTGGCCCATCAACTGGGGGGCGCCACCTTGAACACGCGCCAGATACTGATCGATTTAATGCAGTTGTAGCGGTTGCGCTACAGCACTTTACGGATACCATCACTATGAGCTTTTTGCAGCCTGCCGGCCCCGTCATCGACCTGGGCGTCAATATCGACCACGTGGCCACCTTGCGCAATGCGCGCGGCACCGCGTATCCGGACCCGATCCGCGCGGCCTTGCTGGCCGAACAGGCGGGCGCCGACGCCATCACCCTGCACCTGCGCGAAGACCGCCGTCACATCAAGGATGCGGACGTGATCGCCATCGCGCCGCAGTTGCTCACGCGCATGAACCTGGAAGCGGCCGTGACGCAGGAAATGATCGACTTCGCCTGCGGCATCCGCCCGGCCGACGTGTGCCTGGTGCCGGAAAAACGCACGGAAGTGACGACGGAAGGGGGCCTGGACGTGGTGCGCTACTTCAAGGAAGTGCAGGCTGCCGTCAAGCAATTGCAGGGCGAGGGCATCCGCGTGAGCCTGTTCATTGACGCGGACGAACAGCAGATCGCCGCCGCCGCCGAACTGGGTGCGCCCGTGATCGAACTGCACACGGGGCGCTACGCCGATACGCAAGGCGCGGAACAGCTGGCGGAGCTGGAACGCATCAAGGCGGGCGTGCTGTTCGGCGTGGGCCGCGGCTTGAAGGTCAATGCGGGCCACGGCTTGCATTACACCAATGTGCAGGCGATCGCCGCGATTCCCGATATTGCCGAACTGAACATCGGCCACGCCATCGTCGCCCATGCCGTGTTTGTCGGCTGGGAAAACGCCGTGCGCGAAATGAAGGCCATCATGGTGGCCACGCGCCTGGGCCACAGGGCCTGACAAAGGAGCTCGTCATGATTTACGGCATCGGCACCGATATCTGCAAGATTCCCCGCATCGAGGCGGCCCTGGCGCGCCACGGCGAGCGTTTCGCCAAAAAGATACTGGGACCGCAGGAGCTGGACAAGTTCCGCGCCCGCAGCGCCAAGAACGCCGTGCGCGGCGTGCGTTTTCTCGCCACCCGTTTTGCGGCCAAGGAAGCGTTTTCCAAGGCCATCGGCCTGGGCCTGCGCATGCCGATGACGTGGCCCGCCGCGCAAATGCTGAACCACCCCAGCGGCAAGCCGATGATCGTCTGCAGCGGCGTGCTGGCCGACTTCATGGAAAAGAATCGCCTGAGCGCGCAAGTGACGATCAGCGATGAAGAAGAGTATGCCGTGGCGTTTGTGATTGTGGAGCAAGCGCCGTAATGCAGACGACTGCTGGGGTCAGTCTTTTCGATCGGAATGCGTCCCACTGGGACGTATTCCCCCGGCGGGTCTGACCCCATTTAAGAGCCAGCAATGACCGAAGCAATACCCGACCTCAATTCCACGGAAACGCCGCCCGACCCGCGCGCGCAGGTGCTGGCCACCGTCGCCAAGCTGCCGAACCTGCCCGGCGTGTACCGCTATTTCGACGCCGCCGACAAGGTGCTGTACGTCGGCAAGGCGCGCGACCTGAAAAAACGCGTGTCCAGCTATTTCCAGAAAAACCTGGCCAGCCCCCGCATCGCCATGATGGTCGAGCGCATCGCGCGCCTGGAAACGACGGTCACGCACAGCGAGGCGGAAGCGCTGATCCTGGAAAACAACCTGATCAAGGCGCTGCAGCCGCGCTACAACATCCTGTTCCGCGATGATAAATCGTATCCGTATCTGAAAATCACCAATGGCGATGCGCCGCGCATGGTGTATTACCGGGGCGCGGTGGACAAGAAAAACCAGTATTTCGGGCCGTTCCCCAGTTCCTGGGCCGTCAAGGAATCGATGCAGATCCTGCAAAAGGTTTTTCTCATCCGCACCTGCGAGGACAGCGTGTACGCCAACCGCACGCGGCCCTGCCTGCTGCACCAGATCGGCCGCTGCAGCGCGCCCTGCGTGGACCTGATCAGCAAGGAAGACTACAAGAACGACGTGGAAAACGCGGCGCGCTTCCTGCGCGGGCGCCAGAGCGAAGTGATGGCCGACCTGGAAAAGAAGATGCACGCGTTTGCCGCCGAGCTGAAATTCGAGCAAGCCGTGGTGGTGCGCAACCAGATCGCCTCGCTGTCGCGCGTGCTGCACCAGCAGAGCATGGAAACGACGGGCGACGCCGACGTCGACATCATCGCCGTGCTGGTGCAGGGCGGGCGCGCCTGCGTCAACCTGGCCATGGTACGGGGCGGGCGCCACCTGGGCGACCGCGCCTATTTCCCCAGCCAGCTCAGCGATGCGGCGGCGATTGCCGAAGAGCCGATCGAGGTGGAAGTGCTGGCCGCCTTCCTGGCCCAGCACTACACGGAAAAATTCATTCCCGGCACCTTGATCCTGAATATCGAATTCGACCAGCCGGCCCTGATGGTGGCGTTGATGGAGCAGTGCGGCCACCGCATCAACCTGATCTTCCAGCCGCAGGGTCAGCGTCGCCAGTGGCTGGAAATGGCGCAGAAGGGCGCCGGGATTTCGCTGGCGCGATTGTTGTCCGAGCAGGGCTCGCAGCAGTCGCGCACGCGCGCGCTGGCCGAGGCGCTGCGCCTGGAAACGGAAGACCTGGACAGCCTGCGCGTGGAATGTTTCGACATCAGCCACACGCAGGGCGAAGCGACGCAGGCCTCGTGCGTCGTATTCCACCACCACGCCATGCAGAACGGCGAATACCGGCGCTACAACATCAACGACATCACGCCCGGCGACGATTACGCGGCCATGCGCCAGGTCTTGATGCGCCGCTACGAGAAGGTGGCCAATGGCGACGGCGTGATGCCTGACGTGGTGCTGATCGACGGCGGCAAGGGCCAGATCGAAATGGCGCGCCAGGTGTTCGCCGAGCTGGGACTCGATATCAGCTTGATTGTCGGCGTGGCCAAGGGGGAAGGGCGCAAGGTGGGCCTGGAAACCCTGCTGTTCGTCGATGGCCGCGCGGCGCAGGAACTGGGCAAGGAATCGGCGGCCCTGATGCTGATCGCGCAAATCCGCGACGAGGCGCACCGCTTCGCCATTACCGGCATGCGCGCCAAGCGGGCCAAGACGCGCCAGACGTCACGCCTGGAAGAAATCGAAGGCATCGGCGCCAAGCGCCGCCAGAAACTGCTGTCGCGCTTTGGCGGCTTGCGCGGCGTGGTCGACGCCAGCGTCGAGGATCTGATGTCGGTGGAGGGGATTTCCACGCAACTGGCGGAAGAGATCTACAAGCAGCTGCATTAATGGATGGGGGCCTGGTCCGGCGCTGCGGCAACCGGACTAGGCTAATGTTGCCGGGCCATGTAGACTAGTGGCGCTTTCTTCACGCTTTCTTCATGTTCAATTTACCCGTCGGCCGATTGCTCTCTTATGCCTTTTAATATTCCCATCCTTTTGACCTGGCTGCGCGTGGCCCTGATCCCGCTCGTCGTCGGCGTGTTTTACCTGCCGCCGTCGATGCTGCTGCATGGCGACCAGAACCTCGTTGCCACCCTGGTCTTCATCGTTGCGGCCGTGACCGACTGGTTCGATGGTTTCCTTGCGCGGCGCTGGAACCAGACGTCCGCCTTCGGCGCCTTCCTCGACCCGGTCGCCGACAAGCTGATGGTGGCGGGCGCCTTGCTGGTGCTGGTGCAGCTGGACCGTGTCAATGCCGTGCTGGCCTTCATCATCATCGGCCGTGAAATCACGATTTCCGCCTTGCGCGAATGGATGGCGCAGATCGGCGCGTCGAAATCGGTGGCCGTCAGCTCGATCGGCAAGATCAAGACGGCCGCGCAGATGACGGCCATTCCCTTGCTGCTGTACCACGAAGTGATCTTCGGCGCGATCGACACCCATGTGTGGGGCGAGAAGCTGCTGTGGATCGCCTGCGTGCTGACGGTGTGGTCGATGTTCTATTACCTGCGCCTGGCATGGCCGCTCATCAAGGAAAAAGCGGGCAATCTGCATTGAGGTGATGGACGCCGATAGCATTGGGCTGGCGTCTTTTTAACCCAAACGCAAGAGCTGGGGTCAGACCCAAAGGGTCTGACCCCAAATATTTTGCAAAAGACCAGATATTGCCCGTTGACAGCCCCTGTAATCCCTCTATAATGCTGGCCTGTTGTTGATGACGCGGGAGTAGCTCAGTTGGTAGAGCGCAACCTTGCCAAGGTTGAGGTCGAGAGTTCGAGACTCTTCTCCCGCTCCAGTTTTCTGGATCGTGTCATAGGTAAAAACAGCAAATGCAGTAAAAAGTAGTACTGGCGATGTAGTAGAGCTTCTGATACAATGTTGTCCACTGCGGGAGTAGCTCAGTTGGTAGAGCGCAACCTTGCCAAGGTTGAGGTCGAGAGTTCGAGACTCTTCTCCCGCTCCAGTGAACACTGGGTCAGCAGTAAAGCAGCACTGGTAAACGGTAGCAAAAAGCAGTAAAATAGCGGTTCGTATGCGGGAGTAGCTCAGTTGGTAGAGCGCAACCTTGCCAAGGTTGAGGTCGAGAGTTCGAGACTCTTCTCCCGCTCCAGCGAAAGCTGAAGCAGCATAGCAAGAATGGCAGTAGCAGAAAATAGAAGCTCCAATGCGGGAGTAGCTCAGTTGGTAGAGCGCAACCTTGCCAAGGTTGAGGTCGAGAGTTCGAGACTCTTCTCCCGCTCCAGAATTCTAAAGGGAAGCTAAGCTGGCTTCCTTTTTTTATCCGCCGCAACGCAGTCATGCGGCGTGATTAAGCGGTAAACAAGCTCCAATGCGGGAGTAGCTCAGTTGGTAGAGCGCAACCTTGCCAAGGTTGAGGTCGAGAGTTCGAGACTCTTCTCCCGCTCCAGTTTTCAAGGTGGGCCGCAAGGCGCATCCAAGCAGTTCCTCTGGCGAGGTAGCAAAGAGGTTATGCAGCGGCCTGCAAAGCCGTTTAGACGGGTTCGATTCCCGTCCTCGCCTCCAGATGCAGCGCAGTGATTGACGCGCAGATAAAAAAGCCCACTTCGGTGGGCTTTTTTTTTGCCTATGCGGCTGAACGGCGTCGGCTGCAATTAAATACAGGGCTTCAGTTTATTTGATTTCCGGGAAATGACTAACCGACAGTAATCTGTGGATCCCAATAAAAATAACCATACAGGCTTTGCGTCTGGCCATCGTCATTCAGGCTATATACGGCAATATAGACATAGAAATTTTCCGTGCCGGATTTGGATACCTGCGCCGTGAAATTAGAAAAATTGCGCGGTTGCTGTATTGCCGGCAAACCGTTCGAGGAATCCGAATTCGGCATGACCGCATTTCTGCGGGTAATGGTATTGGAGACAAAGGTATTGAAGACCTTGTCGCCATTCCAGTAATTGATGCCATACACAATGACGGCCGAATCGGCGTTGTCATAGATGGAAGCGCCGGTGAACGAGACATAGTCGCCCACGTTGGCCCTGAAACTCAGGTCGGCAGAGCCTTGTCCGCTATTGATGCCGCGTGGGTCGGTGGCAATCATGTACTGGCTGGTATGCGCCAGGCCCACGGGCTTGCTCTGATCAGGGGCGGTCTGACGCGGATGCTGAGCCATAATCAGATCGGTGTCTATTACAACGAGAATGTTGATTGTAATATTGCTGGCATATAATTGCGCGTCGGTCATGATTCCTCCTCGGTTTTCCTACTCGTCTGGCTTTTCGGATACGCCCCGTTTTTTAATGTGGTAAGCAGTCTCCACCGCTGCTGTGTAGAATAATGGAGAAAATTGCATAGATACTATCCAATTGAAACAGCAGTATTATTTAAAAATATTCCATTTAAATTATTTTTATTTTGTAAATACAGCTGCTGGAAACATTATTTTCCTGCCCGCGTCTGCGTGCCGCGGTCCCGACCATCCGGCCCGGCCGCATCTTGTATAATGTCTGCAGGCTCAGCCGCACCCCATGGTGCGCTGATGAATCTTTCCCTTTTCGCCATCCCCATGTAGTCGCTGACGATTTCCCTCTCCGTTAAAGCTAGTCGCGGCTTCCCCGCGAAGCCTGCCTGCATGGCTGCGCTGTCCATTGGACGCGCATTTCCCTGTTCCGACCCTGGATGTGAATCAATGATCAACGCAAGTTTTCGGGAAGAGTGGTTCTCGAACATACAAAAAAATGTCCTGGCGGGCCTGACCACCTCGTTCGCCCTGGTGCCCGAATGCATCGCCTTTGCCCTGGTGGCACAGTTGAATCCCCTGATGGGCCTGTATGGCGCCTTCATCATCTGCGCATTGACGGCCATCTTTGGCGGGCGTCCCGGCATGATTTCGGGCGCGGCCGGTTCCATGGCCGTCGTCATCGTGGCACTGGTGGCCCAGCATGGCGTGCAATATCTGCTGGCGACTGTGGTGCTGAGCGGCATCATCATGGCGCTGTTTGGCCTCTTGCGCCTGGGTAAGCTGATCCGCATGGTGCCCCATCCCGTAATGCTGGGCTTTGTGAATGGCCTGGCCATCGTCATCGCCATGGCCCAGCTCGAACACTTTCGCCAGGCCACGCCGCAGGGCGAGGCCTGGCTGCAAGGCACGCCCTTGTATGTGATGGGCGCGCTGGTGCTGCTTACCATGGCCATCGTCTACGTGTTGCCGCGCCTGACAAAAGCCGTGCCGCCCGCGCTGGTGGCCATCCTGGGCGTGGGCGTGCTCAGCCATTTCCTGCATCTGCCCACGCGCACCCTGGGCGACCTCGCGCACATCGCCGGTGGCTTGCCGGCCTTGCATTGGCCCGCCGTACCGCTGGATATGGCGACCTTGCACATCATCTTCCCGTATGCGGCGCTGATGGCCATGGTGGGCTTGCTGGAAACCTTGCTCACCTTTAATCTCACCGATGAGATAACGGAAACGCGGGGCCAGCCGAACCGCGAATGCATCGCGCTCGGCGCTTCGAACGTCGTGTCGGGGCTGTTTGGCGGCATGGGCGGCTGCGCCATGATCGGGCAGACGATGATCAACCTGAGCTCGGGCGGCCGCTCGCGCCTGTCGGGCGTGACGGCCGGCGTGATGATTTTATTGTTCATCCTGTTCCTGTCACCGCTGATCGAGCGCATCCCGCTGGCTGCGCTGGTCGGCGTGATGTTCGTCGTGGCGCAGCAGACGTTTGCCTGGGGTTCCTTGCGCGTGCTGGGCAAGGTGCCGTTGCAGGATGCGCTGGTGATCGTCGCCGTGACGGTGATCACCGTGTTCACGGACCTGGCGATGGCCGTGCTGTGCGGCATCGTGATTGCCGCCTTGAATTTTGCCTGGCAACATGCGCGCGACATGCGCGCCGACATCGATGATGGCAGCTCGGGCGTGCGCGTGTACCTGCCGCACGGCACCCTGTTTTTCGCCTCGACCACGCATTTCCTGGAACTGTTCCAGCCGGCCGGTGATCCGGTCCGCGTCATCCTCGATTGCCGGCATCTGCACATGGCCGACCACTCGGCCGTCGCGGCCATCGAAGCCTTGTACGAGCGCTACGACAAGGCGGGCAAGCACCTGCAGGTGAAGCATCTGTCCGCCCGCAACCAGGCCTTGCTGCAGCGCGCGGGCGTCGATGTGAGCGTGGCGTAAAATAGGGGAAAGTCTGCTCCGCCCGATTTCTCGGGATGGGCGGAATTGTTGAATGTCTGTGGAGTGTGAATGCTGTCGTACGAACAAGAACAATTATTGCAGCAAAGCCAAACGGCTTTTGATGCCTACTATGACGCGCTGGGCGCGTCGCTGGTGAATTTTGTCGAGCGCCTGGGCATCCAGCCCGCGCACGAAGTGCTGACGAACGCGGCCGAGTACCTGCCGTACATCGATGCGGCCATGCGCACCATCGTCATCCGCGACGAGAGCTGGCAATGGGTGAAAACCATGCTCGGCTACTTTATCGGCGAATACTTCGTGCAGGGTCATGCGGGTTGCTGGTATGTGGAAACGCGGGCCGAATCGCCGCATTTCTGCCGCACCATGGTGGGCGGTTTCGAGCATGGCTTGCCGATGGATGCCGCCATCGATCCGGAGGCGCTGGCCCTGGAATTTCTGGGGCAATCCGCGCCGCGCGAACTGGCGGCACTGATCGCCACAGCGCAAGCGCGCGCGGCTTGATGGCGCGCGGCTTGCTGCAGCAGATTTAAAACTCTTCCCACTCGCCTTCGGCAGGTGCGCTCGCCTTGCTGCTGGCGCGCGTCGCGGGCAGGCGCAGGGCAGGGATGGAGGCCTTGCGGACCGGCGCTGCCGGGGTTGCCGGCGCGCTGCGCTGCGCCGCCTTGGCGCTGAAACGGTCGGTGGCCGCAGCGTTTGCATCGAGGCGGAACACGCTGACCACCTGCGCCAGTTCGCTCGCCTGTTCCTGCATCGCTTCGGCCGCTGCCGACGCTTCTTCCACCAGCGCCGCATTTTGCTGGGTTACCTGGTCCATTTCCGAAATGGCCTGGTTGACTTGCTCGATGCCTGCGCTTTGCTCTTCGCTGGCATTGCTGATCTCGCTCATGATGGACGTGACGAAGCCGATGCTTTGCACGATTTCTTCCATCGTCTTGCCGGCCTTGTCGACCAGGTCCGTGCCCACGTCGACCTTTTGCACGGAATCGTCGATCAGACCCTTGATCTCTTTCGCTGCCGCTGCCGAGCGCTGCGCCAGGTTGCGCACTTCGGTTGCCACAACGGCGAAGCCGCGTCCCTGTTCGCCGGCGCGCGCCGCTTCCACGGCCGCGTTCAAGGCCAGGATGTTGGTCTGGAAGGCGATGCCGTCGATGACGGAGATGATGTCGACGATTTTCTTCGACGAGGTATTGATCTCGCCCATGGTGGCGACCACTTCGGCCACCACGGCGCCGCCGCGGCTGGCGATGCCGGCCGCGTCGCCGGCCAGCTTATTCGCCTGGCGCGCGTTGTCGGCATTCTGTTTCACGGTCGACGTCAGTTCTTCCATTGACGAGGCGGTTTCTTCCAGCGAACTGGCTTGCTGTTCCGTGCGCGACGACAGGTCCTGGTTGCCGGCGGCGATTTCCGCCGATGCAGTGGCGATGGTGTCGGTGCCGCTGCGCACCTGGCCCACGATGCCGACGAGGCTGTCGTTCATGGTTTTCAGCGCATGCATCAGCTGGGCCGTTTCATCGCGGCCCTGTGCCGTAATGGTGCTGCTCAGGTCGCCTGCTGCCACGGTTTCCGCCACTTTCACGGCGTCGCGGATGGGGCCGGTGATCGAGCGCGTGATCCACCACGCAAAACCGATGCCCATCAGCACGGCCAGCACGCCCATGGTGATCAGGAAGATGCGCGTGCTGCTGTAGGCTTCGATGATGCTGGCGCCGACGCCGTCGGCCGCCTTGATCTGCATGTTGGCGAAGCGCTTCACTTCGGCCAGATAGGCCACGGTGATGGGCGCGACTTCCTTGTCGAACACGATCTTGGCGCCTGCCATGTCGCCGTCGGCCTTCATCTTGAAGGCGCGCGCGCGCGTCGTCACGTAATCGGTGCGTACCTTGCGCACGACCTTGAATTGCTCGATCACGGCAGGGTTGAGCAGGGACGCGACGATGTCGTCCTGCAGCTTGCTGGAACGCTCCGCATCGACTTTCAAGTCGTCCTCGATCTTGGCGCGCACGACAGGATCGGTGATTTCGAACGAGGCGACGCCGCGCACGCTGTTGAGTTCAATGATCTTCGACCATTCGGCCACCATGCGCTGGTTCTTGATGCTGGTATTGATCAGGCGGTAAGTCAGGTCGCTGGCCGTTTGCATGCGCACGAGGGCGGTGATGGTCAAGGCGGCAAGCAACAGCAATACGACAGCAAAGCCGACGCCAAGGCGGCTGCCGATGTTCAGGTTTTTCATGTAATTCCTAACAGTTTAATAGTCATGATCGCCGCCGCCAGCAGGGGCGGACAGGCGCCGCGAGGCGCAGGGGATCGGGGTCTTCGGGTGCCGCGTGATGGCTGTGCGGCGCGCCGCGCTGAGCGTGGCGTTGGAGGTGAAACAGGGGGCATGCCGGTCAGGCTGACCGTTGCCCAGCAAGCCGCAAGTATAGCATTGACACAGAGAAATAGTTTTTTACGGCAATTTTAATTATTTTTTGATATTGATTTCCTGTTGTGTTTTTACATCAAGTACCTAGTCCATAAGTACTATCACTTACAGAAACGCTTACTTTATGCATGTTCGCCTGATAAAATACTAATGATAATCATTCGTATTAAAACATCGACCAGGGAATTGTATGCAGCAACGTCGCAAGCCAGGATGTAAACCGATCACCATCGCCGTACTGGGCGCCTTGACCTTGGGCGCCACGCCATTGGCGGCCTGGGCACAGGAAAGCTTGCCCGCCGTCACCGTGACGGCATCGAAGGACAAGGACGGCTATGTCGCCGCCACCTCCGCCAGCGGCACCAAGACGGAAATGGCCCTGCGCGACGTGCCGCAAACGATCAACGTGGTGCCGGCCGCCGTCATCCGCGACCAGAACGCCATGTCGATCCAGGACATCATGAAGAACATCCCTGGCGTGGGCCTGTCCACGGGCGACGGCCAGCGCGACCAGGTATTCATCCGCGGCTTCACGGCCATCGGCGACCAGTTCGTCGACGGCTTCCGCGATGACGCGCTGTATTTCCGCGACCTGTCGAACGTCGAGCGCCTGGAAGTGATCAAGGGACCGGCCGCCGTGCTGTACGGCCGCGGTTCCTCGGGCGGCCTGGTGAACCGCATCACCAAGAAGCCCGGCATCGATATCACGGACGTGGCCCTGAGCCTGACCAATACGGCAGGGCGCCGCGGCGAAGTCGACGTGGGCCGTGTCGGCGAGACGGTGGACTGGCGCTTCACGGGCGCGCGCGAATTGTCGGACAGCTACCGCGAGCAGCAATTCATCAACCGCACGGCGCTGGCGCCATCCGTGGCCATCCGCCTCTCAAACGCGACGAAACTGCTGCTGCAGGGCGACTACCTGGAAGACCGCCGCCTGACGGACTTCGGCATCCCGTCCTACCAGGGCCGCCCCGTCGCCGTCGATGCGGGCACTTATTATGGCGCCGCGAATGCCCGCGATGCGGATTTCAGCCAGTCGCGCGTGGTCTCCACGGCCGCCACCCTGACGCACAAGTTCAGCGATACCTTGTCGCTGCGCAATGCCTTCCGCTATTACGATTACCACCTGGACCGCAACAACACGAATATTTCCGGCAACGTCAACGAAGTCAAAGGCACGATGAGCCTCGGTCATGCCAAGCTCAACCGCGACGAGAGCGGCTGGTTCAACCAGACGGAACTGACGCAAAAGCTGGTCACGGGCGGCCTGCGCCACGAAGTGCTGTACGGCGCCGAGTTCGGCAAGCAAAACAAGGATGCGTCGAGCTGGGCCTCGACCGTGGTGGCGACGAATGTCTCGATCTCCCATCCCGTCCTGCCTGTGGTCAACCGCAGCAAGCTGGGCGCGCGCGGCGATACCTTCGGCACCTACGACACGGCCGCCGCCTACGTGCAGGACGCCATCAGCTTCAGCGACGAGTGGAAGGCGCTGGCCGGCTTGCGCTATGACCGCTACAAGCAGCAGTCGCGCCTGGCCAATGCGCTTGGCGTAACGACGGCCAACCTGTCGCGCACGGATTCGGCCTACAGCCCCCGCGCCGGCCTCGTCTGGCAACCGGGCGCGGCGCAATCGTACTACGCCTCGTGGAGCCGCTCGTTCCAGCCCAGCGGCGAGAATTTCGCCCTGGCCGCCAACAATGCCGACCTGGCGCCGGAAACCACGCGCAACACGGAAGTGGGCGCCAAGTACGACCTGTGGGGCGGCCGCGCCAACGCCACCGTGTCGCTGTTCCGCCTGGAGCGCGACAACATCAAGACCAGCGACCCGATCACGAACCGCATCGTGCCCGTCGGCACGCAGCGCACGGATGGTTTGGAACTGACCTTCAACGCGGACTTGCATGACGGCTGGAAAATGATGGCCGGTTATGCTTACCTGGACGCCACCATCACCGATTCCATCGCCGTCGACCGTAGCGTGAATGCGCCGGGCACGACGACGGCCAGTTCGGTGGCCATCAAGGGCAAGCGCGCCACTTTGACGGCGCGCAACACGGCCAATCTGTGGCTGACGAAAGACCTGGGCCACGGCTTCACGGTGGGCGGCGGCGCAAATGCCGTCGGCAGCCGCTTCGCCAATCCGGGCAACACGGTCGTGCTGCCGGGCTACGTGACGGCCGACGCCATGGCTGCCTACCGCACGGGCCGCTATGAAGTGCAGCTGAACATCAACAATATCGGCGACACGCGCTACATCGTGTCAGGCCATGGTTCCAGCCCGAACCTGAGCTTGCCGGGCGCGCCGCGCAACGTGGCGTTGACCTTGCGTTACAGCCTGTAAATTCGCTTGCAAGTTCGGTCCCATCCATAAAAAACCCGCTCACTGAGCGGGTTTTTTTTCATGGGGGGCGCTGCATGGGCAGGCTGGTATTGTTTAGAGGAACTATTCGGTACCGATAAAATAATGTTGACTATGTGCAATTTTTTCCGGCGGACTGAGCCTTGATTGCCTTTGAGGGGTAAAATACGCCTCATACGGCACAGGCATGGTGCTTATATCTTATGGATATGACACTGTCATGACGCCGTATGACTTTTTATTTACTCACATCATAGAGGTCTGATATGGTTCAGATATCCAGGCGCCAGTTCCTTCGGGTCACTGGCGCCACGATTGCTGGCTCCAGCCTCGCCTTGCTCGGTTTCGCGCCGGGGCAGGCGTTGGCAGAGGTACGGCAATACAAGCTGGCTCGCACGACCGAGACCCGCAATACCTGTCCTTACTGTTCCGTTGGCTGCGGCGTCCTGCTGTATGGCCTGGGCGATGGCGCGAAAAATGCCGTCTCCAGCATCATCCACGTGGAAGGCGATGCCGATCACCCGGTGAACCGCGGCACGCTGTGCCCGAAAGGCGCCAGCCTGGTCGACTTCATCCACAGCCCGAACCGCCTGAAAGTGCCCGAATACCGCGCACCGGGCGGCACGGAATGGCAACCGATCTCCTGGGATGTGGCGCTCGACAAGATCGCGCGCCTGATGAAGGATGACCGCGACGCCAACCTGATCGAAAAGAATGCCGACGGCAAGACCGTCAACCGCTGGCTCTCCACCGGCATGCTTGCCGCCTCTGCCGGCAGCAACGAGGTCGGGTATCTGACCCACAAGACAGTGCGCAGCATGGGGATGCTGACCTTTGATAATCAGGCGCGTGTATGACACGGACCGACGGTGGCAGGTCTTGCCCCGACGTTTGGCCGTGGCGCGATGACGAATCATTGGGTCGATATCAAGAATGCCGACGTGATCCTGGTCATGGGCGGCAATGCAGCAGAAGCACATCCTTGCGGATTCAAATGGGTCACGGAAGCGAAGGCGCATAACAAGGCCAAGCTGATCGTTGTCGATCCGCGTTTTACCCGTACCGCATCCGTGGCAGATTACTACTGCGCCACGCGTACCGGCACGGACATCGTCTTCCTCGGCGCGATCATCAATTATCTGCTGACGAACGACAAGATCCAGCATGAGTACGTGCGCAACTACACGGACATGCCTTTCATCGTGCGCGAAGACTATGCGTTCGAGGACGGCCTGTTCTCGGGTTTCGACAAGGAAAAAGGCAAGTACACCGACAAGGCCACCTGGGATTACGAGATCGGCGACGACGGCTACGCCAAGGTCGACCCGACCCTGGAACACCCGCGCTGCGTCTACCAGATGATGAAGAAGCACTACGCGCGCTACACGACCGAGATGGTCGAGCGGACGTGCGGCGTGTCGGCCGACAAGTTCCACAAGGTGGCGGAAGCTTTGGCTTCGACCGCCGTGCCTGGGCGCGCCGGTACCATCCTGTACGCGCTGGGCTGGACGCACCACTCGACGGGCGCGCAGACCATCCGCACGGGCGCCATGGTGCAGTTGCTGCTGGGTAACATGGGTATCGCGGGCGGTGGCATGAACGCCTTGCGCGGCCACTCGAACATCCAGGGTCTGACCGACCTGGGCCTGATGTCGAACCTGTTGCCAGGTTACATGACCTTGCCGAACGAAGCCGAGCAGGATTTCGACGGTTACATCGCCGCGCGCGCCACCAAGCCGCTGCGGCCGAACCAGCTCAGCTACTGGAGCAATTACCGCAAATTCCACGTCAGCTTCATGAAGACGTGGTGGGGCGACTTTGCCACTGCGGACAACAACTACGCCTTCGACTACCTGCCGAAGCTGGACAAGCCGTATGACTTGATGCAAGCCATCGAGAACATGCACCAAGGCAAGATGACGGGCTATATCTGCCAGGGCTTCAATGTGCTGGCGTCCGCGCCGAACAAGCAGAAGGTCACGGAAGCGCTGGCCAAGCTGAAGTTCCTCGTCATCATGGACCCGCTGGCCGTGGAAACGGGCGAATTCTGGAAGGCCCACGGGCAATACCACGAAGTCGATCCCACCAAGATCATGACGGAAGTGTTCCGCTTGCCGACCAGCTGCTTCGCCGAAGAACGCGGTTCGCTGGTCAGTTCCTCGCGTGTGCTGCAGTGGCACTGGCAGGCAGCCGAACCGCCGGGCCAGGCGCGCAGCGACCTGGAGATCATGTCGGGCCTGTTCTTGCGCATGCGCAACATGTACAAGAAAGAGGGCGGCAAGTTCCCCGATCCTATCGTCAACCTGACGTGGAATTATGCGCAGCCGCATAACCCGCAGCCGGAAGAAATCGCCCGCGAATTCAACGGCAAGGCGCTGGCCGACTTGTACGATCCGAAAGATCCGACCAAGCTGCTGGTGAAAAAGGGCGAGCAGCTGGCCTCGTTTGCGCAATTGCGCGACGATGGCACGACCACCAGCGGTTGCTGGATCTTCGCCGGCAGCTGGACGCAGGCGGGCAACCAGATGGGACGGCGCGACAACAGCGACCCGACCGGCATCGGCCAGACTCTGGGCTGGGCCTGGGCGTGGCCGGCGAACCGCCGCGTGCTGTACAACCGCGCCTCGTGCGACTTGAAGGGCAAGGCCTTCGATCCGACCCGCAAGTTGATCGAATGGAATGGCACGAACTGGAGCGGGGCCGACATTCCCGACTTCAAGGTCGACGAACCGCCGGAAAACGGCATGGGGCCGTTCATCATGCTGGGCGAGGGTGTGGCGCGCTTCTTTGCGCGCGGCGCCATGGCCGAAGGACCGTTCCCCGAGCATTACGAGCCGTTCGAAAATCCGCTGGGCTACAACCCCATGCATCCGAAAAACCCGCAGGCGACCAGCAATCCGGCCGCGCGCGTGTTTGCCGATGACCGGAAAATGTTCGGCACGCACGAGGAATATCCGCATGTGGCGACCAGTTACCGTTTGACCGAGCATTTCCATTACTGGACCAAGCATGCGCGCCTGAATGCCATCATCCAGCCGCAGCAATTCGTTGAAATCGGCGAAGAGCTGGCCAAGAGCATCGGCGTGGTGGCTGGCGGCGAAGTGCGCGTCAGTTCCAAGCGCGGGCACATCATCGCCAAGGCCGTCGTCACCAAGCGCATCAAGGCTTTGATGATCGAAGGCAAGCCGGTGCATACCGTGGGCCTGCCGCTGCACTGGGGCTTTACGGGCGTGGCCAAGCCGGGGTATCTGATCAATACCCTGACGCCGGGCGTGGGGGATGCGAATTCGCAAACGCCGGAATTCAAGTCCTTCCTCGTGAAGGTGGAAAAAGCATGATGGGAGCTCAATAATGGCATTGCAATCCTTAGATATCCGGCGCCTGTCGGCGACCACGGTAACGCCGCCGCAAGGGCGCAGCCCGGTGACGGGCACCGTGGCCAAGCTGATCGATGTGTCGAAATGCATCGGCTGCAAGGCTTGCCAGACGGCGTGCATGGAATGGAACGACTTGCGTGACGAAGTCGGCGAAAACCATGGCACCTATGACAATCCGACGGACCTGACGCCGCAATCGTGGACGGTGATGCGTTTTGCCGAACACGAAAACAACGACGGCAACCTCGAGTGGCTGATCCGCAAGGATGGCTGCATGCACTGCGAGGACCCGGGCTGTTTGAAAGCCTGTCCGGCGCCGGGCGCCATCGTGCAATACACGAACGGCATCGTGGATTTCCACCAGGAAAACTGCATCGGCTGCGGTTACTGCGTGGCCGGCTGTCCTTTCGACGTGCCCCGCATTTCGAAAAAGGACGACCGCGCCTACAAGTGCACCTTGTGCTCGGACCGCGTGGCCGTGGGCCAGGAACCGGCCTGCGTGAAGACCTGCCCGACGGGCGCCATCGTCTTCGGCACCAAGGAAGACATGAAGGTGCATGCGGAAGAGCGCATCGTCGACCTGAAGTCGCGCGGTTTCGAGAATGCGGGCCTGTACGATCCGCTGGGCGTGGGCGGCACGCACGTGATGTACGTGCTGCACCATGCCGACAAGCCGAAGCTGTATTCGAACTTGCCGGAACGCCCGCGCATCAGCCCGATGGTGGGCTTCTGGAAGGGCTGGTCCAAGCCGCTGGCGGTGGCCGGCATGGCCGCCACGGCACTGGCAGGCTTCTTCCATTACACGCGTGTCGGCCCGAACGAAGTGAGCAAGGACGAAGAGCACGAGGCGCTGGAAGAGGCCAAGCGCATCCGGGAGGAACAGCATGAAGCATAGTGACCTTCA
This sequence comes from Janthinobacterium sp. GW823-FHT01H08, assembly GCF_058797855.1. Lineage (NCBI taxonomy): Bacteria > Pseudomonadati > Pseudomonadota > Betaproteobacteria > Burkholderiales > Oxalobacteraceae > Janthinobacterium > Janthinobacterium sp. GW823-FHT01H08. The sequence goes on along the minus strand of NZ_CM179504.1, from coordinate 4,333,826 downwards.
CGATGGCAAGCTGCGCGACAAGGATGGCAATCCCTTGATCGAGCGCTACAACCCCAATGAGCGCACGAATCACTGGGTCACGGCCATCACCTTCGTCATGCTGGCCTTGTCCGGGCTGGCCATGTTCCATCCCTCGATGGCGTGGCTGGCGAACCTGTTCGGCGGCGGGCAATGGACGCGCATTTTGCATCCGTTTGCCGGCCTGGTGATGTTCGTCTCGTTCGCCATCCTCGTGGTGCGCTTCTGGCACCACAACAAGTTCGAGGACGGCGACAAGCAGTGGCTGAAACAGATGGACGACGTGCTCAACAACCGCGAAGACAAGCTTCCGAAGATCGGCAAATACAATGCCGGCCAGAAGATCCTGTTCTTCGTGCTGCTGTTCTGCATGGTGGGCTTGCTGTTGTCGGGCATCGTGATCTGGCGCGCGTACTTCGCGTTCTACTTCCCGATCGACATCGTGCGCTTTGCCGCTTTGCTGCATGCCGGTTGCGCGTTTGGCATCATCTGCGCCATCATCGTGCACATCTATGCGGCCTTGTGGGTCAAGGGCTCGATCGGCGCCATGGTGCGCGGCACCGTCACCTACGGCTGGGCGCGCAAGCACCATCCGAAGTGGTTTGAGGCCGTGATCCGTCATACGGAAAAGTAGGCAGAAGGGTAGGTCGGCTTAGCTTCGCGTAAGCCGACCCGCTCCGCCGCCGGCGTTTTTCTCTGCCAGCGACAGCCAGGGCCAGTCCCCCAGGACTGGCCCCTTTCTTTTTATCGATTAAAATACTTTTACAGCACAGCCAACTCCGCTGGCCGTGTTGTGCTTTTTTTGATGGGAAAACTCCATTGGTACAACGCATACTCCAGCCAGGCGAAATCGAAGGCCTGGACCATAACGCGATTCCGCGCCTGCTGCTGCCGCAGCCAGTCAGCCTGTTTACGGCGCGCGCACAGCGCTTGCGCGAACTGGCGCAGGGCAATATCAAGGGCATCCCCGTCGACGCGGGCATGCAGGGCTACCTGGTGCTGATGGCCGCGCTGGCCGATGCGCAGGCCGCCGTGGTGGGAAAACTGGCGCCCGGCGCCGTGCCTGCCGCCGACCCCGACGCACTGCGCCGCGCGATCCAGCACCGCATGCCAGTGCTGCCCGTCAGCGGCGCCCGTCCGCCCGTCTGGCGCGACATCTTTGCCAGCCTGCTCGATGAACTGGCCGCCACGGCGGCACGCCAGCCGGCCCTGTCCGGCGGCCTGACGCAGGTGCTGGCCCAGCTGCGCGCGCTCGACGCGACAGCGCTGGACGCCTGCGCCGATGCCGTGCTCGATGAAAACGGCGACAACCTCAATCCCATGCACGCGCCGTTCGTCGCGGCCGCCCTGCAAATCCTGTGGTCGGTATCGGCCAGCGAATTGCGCGCCGCGCGCGTGCCGGACCTGGAAACGGGCACCCTGTGCCCCGTCTGCGGTTCGCACCCGGTCGCCAGCGTGATCCGCATCGGCGGCCAGTCGCAGGGCTACCGCTACCTGCATTGCGGCATCTGCGAAAGCGAATGGCATATGGTGCGCGTGAAATGCTCGACCTGCGAACAGAACGGCAAGATCGCCTACCAGGGCCTCGATGCGGCCGATGCCGCCCCGTTCGACCCCGTGACGGCGAAGGACGACAAATTGCCGAACAAGGCGAATGACCCGAAAAAGGTGGCGCGCGCGGAAACCTGCGACGATTGCCATACCTATCGAAAAGTCTTCAACCAGGAACACGATTACAACGTCGAGCCCCTGGCCGACGACCTGGCCAGCCTGATGCTCGACCTGCTGGTGGGCGAAGCGGGCTACCAGCGCGCCAGCGGCAATCCGCTGCTGTGGCTGGGGAAGAGCGAAAGCGGCGAGGGCCAGCCAGCATGACGACGGGGCAGACCGTGCGCCTGCCATCGGTAGACCGCATCCTGGGCGACGCGGCTTGCCTGGCCCTGATTGCGCACTACGGCCGCGTGCAGACCCTGGCCTGCGCGCGCGCCGTGCTGGCCGAACTGCGCACCGCCATGCTGGCCGGTGCGGGTTTTGGTAACTTCGGCGAAGAGGGCGCGTCGATCGCCGCCATTGTCGCGCAAGTGGACGAACGGCTGCAATCGCAAGCGCACCCGCGGCTGCGCCCCGTGTTCAACCTGACGGGCACCGTGCTGCACACGAACCTGGGCCGCGCCTTGCTGCCCGACGCCGCCGTGCAAGCCGTGGTGGAAGCGCTGCAGTGGCCGATGAACCTGGAATTTGACCTGGAAACGGGCAAGCGCGGCGACCGCGACGACCTGGTCGAGGAACTGCTGCGCGAACTGACGGGGGCCGAAGCGGCCACCATCGTCAACAACAATGCGGCCGCCGTGCTGCTGATGCTCAACACCCTGGCGCAGAATAAAGAGGTCGTCGTCTCGCGCGGCGAGCTGGTGGAAATCGGCGGCGCCTTCCGCATTCCCGACGTGATGACGCGCGCAGGCGCCGTGCTGCGCGAAGTGGGCAGCACCAACCGCACGCACCTGGCCGATTATGCGGACGCGATCAACGCGCAGACAAGCCTGCTGATGAAGGTCCATTGCAGCAATTACGCGATCACCGGTTTCACGAAAAGCGTGGAGCTCGACGAACTGGTGCCGCTGGCGGCGCAACACGCGATTCCCACGGCCGTGGACCTGGGCAGCGGTACCCTGGTCGACCTGGCGCAATACGGGCTGCCGCATGAAACGACGGTGCGCGAGACGATAGCGGCGGGCGCCGACCTGGTGACCTTCAGCGGCGATAAATTGCTGGGTGGCCCGCAATGCGGCGTCATCGTCGGGCGTGCCGATTTGATCGCGAAGATCAAGCGCAATCCTCTGAAACGCGCGCTGCGCGTGGGCAAACTCACCCTGGCGGCCCTGGCCCCCGTGCTGCAGCTGTACCGCGCACCGGACTTGCTGGCCGAACGCCTGACCTCCTTGCGCCTGCTGACGCGTCCCGCTTGCGCCATGCGCGCGCAGGCGCAAACCCTGCTGCCGCTGCTGCAAAGCGTACTCGGTGCCGCCTATGTGGTCAGCGCCGAAACCGTGACCAGCCAGATCGGCAGCGGCGCCTTGCCCGTCGACCAGCTGCCCAGCTTTGGCCTGGCCGTCCGCAGCGCCCCCGGTTCGCGCCTGAGCAATCCGCTGGGCGCGCTGGAACAGCGTTTGCGCGCCTTGCCGCGTCCCGTCATTGGCCGCATCGGCCAGGACACGTTGTGGCTCGATTTGCGCTGCCTGGAAGCGGTGCACGAGACGGCTTTCATCGCGCAGCTCGCCGAGTTGTCCGCATGATCGTCGGCACCGCAGGCCATATCGACCATGGCAAGACGACACTCACGCGCGCATTGACCGGTGTGCACACGGACCGCCTCAAGGAAGAGCAGGCGCGCGGCATCTCGATTGAACTCGGTTACGCCTATCTGCCGCTGGCCGACGGCACGGTGCTGGGCGTGATCGACGTGCCAGGCCACGAAAAATTCATCCGCACCATGGCGTCCGGCGTGACGGGCATCGACTTCGCCCTGCTCGTGGTGGCGGCCGACGACGGCGTCATGCCGCAGACGCACGAGCACCTGGCCATCTTGCAGCTGCTGGGCGTGACGCGCGGCGCCGTGGCATTGACCAAGATCGACCGCGCAGACAGCGCCCGCGTGGCGCAGGTGGAAGCGGACATCGAGGCGCTGCTGGCCGGCACGCCGCTGGCGGGCAGCCCGGTCTTCCCCACCGCCGCCCATCGCGACAACGATGCGGGCGTGGCCGCCTTGCTGGCGCACCTGACGCAGGTGGCGCGCAGCTTGCCGCAACGCGACGAGCGCCGGCTGTTCCGCCTGGGCGTGGACCGCGTGTTCACCTTGTCGGGGCAGGGCACCATCGTCACCGGCACGGCGCTGGCGGGACGCGCGCAGGTGGGCGACATGCTGCAGCTGGCGCCCGGCGGCGCGCCTGCGCGCGTGCGCAGCATCCATGCGCAGAACCGCGCGGCCGAGACGGGCATGGCGGGGCAGCGTCTGGCGCTGAACCTCGCCGGCATCGACCGCGAGCGCATCGAAAGGGGCAACTGGATCGTCGCGCCCGAGCTGGCGCAGTGTTCCGAGCGCCTGGACGTGGAACTGACCCTGCTGCCCGACGCCGGCGTGCAGCTGAAAGCCTGGTCGCCGCTGCACGTGCATCTGGGGGCGGCGCACCAGCTGGCGCGCGTCGTCATGCTCGATGGCGAAACCCTGTCGCCGGGCCAGACGGGCAGGGTGCAACTGGTGTTCGACGCTCCCATGCATGGCGTGCCGGGCGACCGCTTCGTCGTGCGCAATGCGCAGGCGACGCAGACGGTGGGCGGCGGCATGGTGCTCGATCCGTTCGGCCCGGCGCGCAAGCGGCGCAGCCCGGCCAGGCTGGCGTGGCTCGATGCGCTGGCGGCGTTTGTCGCGCACGGCGACTATGCGGCCCTGCTGGCGCAAAGCCCGCTGGGGCTGCGCGAGTCGCTGCTGGTGCGCCTGTCCCTGCTGCCGGCGCATGCCCTGGCGCTGCCGCCCGACACGCGGCGCATCGCCCTGCGCGGCGGCGACGCCCTGCTGCTGGCGCCGGCGGCGTTGCTGGCGCTGCAAGAGCGGGTGCTGGCCGCGCTGGCCGTCTTCCATGCGCGCGCGCCCGACGAGGCGGGGCCGGAGCTGTGGCGCCTGAAACGCATCGTCGACGCGGAGATGGAAGACGCCTTGTGGAGCCACCTGGTCGAAGGCTTGCTGGCGCAGGGCGGCATCCTGGCGCGCGGCGCCAGCCTGCACTTGCCGACGCACAGCGTGGAACTGACGTCGCAGGAGCAGGCGATGGCCGAGCCCTTGCTGGCCGCGCTGGAGCAGGGGCGTGCCGATCCGCCGTGGACGCGCGACCTGGCGCGCGGTTTCGGCCTGGCCGAGGACGAAACGCGCCGGCTGTTGCGCAAGCTTGCCAAGGCGGGGCAGATCAGCCAGGTCGTGCATGACCTGTTCTATCACCAGGCGGCGCTGGCCGGGCTGGCGCAACTGGTGCGCACCCTGGCCGGAAAAGCGGAGCTGGACGAAAGTCTGGCGCCCGGTTCCGGCGCTGTGGGCGCGGCCACTTTCCGCGACGCCAGCGGCTTGGGCCGCAAGCGGGCGATCCAGGTCTTGGAATTCTTCGACCGCGTCGGTTATACTCGCCGTGTTGGCAATGGGCATCTATTGCGCCCGCAGGCGTTGTGGTCCTACACCGCAGCCCCAACAGCTAGCTCAGGCACCGCGGAAAGCACACTCATCCGGTGATGTGGCCGGGCTTCAAACCCGGTGGAGGGCGTCAGACGTTCTCCCGTAGGTTCGACTCCTACTGTTTTCCGCCACTTGTTTTTCCCGCCATCCTCCCCTCGCATGATGATCCCGGCGTTGGCCCTGAGCCACGTTACGGAAAAATAATGGTTTAACTGGCAACCTTTGGCCATGGCCGGCGGGGGCCGATGGTACCATCCTGCAGGTGCAGGGCTGCGTATCCCCTGTGGTAGAAGAAGGCAAGCATGAAACAAGCAAGCATGGCATGGCTGCTGGCGGCGCTGTTGCTGCCGGCGGCGGCCGGGGCGGCGGGCCTGCGCATCGTCGGCGAGCATTTGCCGCCGTCGAGCATGATGGAAGGCAATGTCGTCGTGGGACGCGAAACGCTGAAGGTGCGCGACATCATGGCGCGCGCCGGCATCGGCTATACGATGGAACTGCTGCCGTGGAAACGCGCGTATGCGCAGGCGCTGCGCGAGCCTGACACCTGCATCTTTTCCACCACGCGCACGCAAGAGCGCGAAGCGCAATTTCGCTGGATCGGCCCCCTCAACGAAGCGGAATGGATATTGTATGGCCTGGCCGAGCGGCATCTGGCGCTGCGCACCCTGGCCGATGCGCGCGGCCTGGTGATCGGCACGGTGCTGGGCGACGCGCGCGACGACTACCTGCGCCAGCACGGCATGAACGTGGCGCCTGTCACGCAGGAGTGGATCAATCCGCAAAAGCTGCTGCTCGGGCGCATCGACCTGTGGGCAGTCGGCCTGGCGGTGGGCAGCAAGCCTTTCGTCGGCAAGGAATGGGAAGGCAAGGTGGTGCCCCTGCTGACTTTCAACCGCGTGCAGACTTACCTGGCCTGCAACCTCAAGGTGCCCGAGGCGCAGGTGGCGGCGATGCAGCGCGCGGCAGCGGCTATGCGCCGCGACGGCAGCATGGCGCGCGAACAGCTGCGCTGATTCAGCGCATCGACTTAACTCTCCAGCCACTGGCGCACGCAGTTGCGTCCTTCGCGCTTGGCCTGGTACAGGGCCTGGTCCGCATGGCTGTAGGCCGTTTCGAACGGCGTGCCGGCGCGGTTCCAGCTCAGGCCCACGCTGATGGTGATGGCGCGCGTGATGGGCGCCGCATGGCGCTGGCGGCCGACCGTCTCGCAGATGCGCTGCGCCACTTGCGCCGCCTCGTCGCGCGAGGAGGTGGGCCAGACGACGGAAAACTCTTCGCCGCCGACCCGGCCGATGGCCGTCTCCTGTCCCAGTAACCCTTTCAAACAGTCGACCACGGCCTGGATCACGCCGTCGCCGGCCGGGTGGCCGAAGTCGTCGTTGACCTGCTTGAACAGGTCGATATCGAGCACGATCAGCGCCATGTCACCCTGCGCCAGGCAGCGCGAGGCATGGTCGATCACGGCGCCGCGGTTCAGGGCCCCCGTCAGCGGGTCGTGCGTGGCGCGGTATTCGAGCTGGCCGGCCAGGGTTTGCAATTGCCGGTTCAGCAGATGCATGTCGCGCTCGGCGCGGTCGCTGCGGCCGATCAGGCGGCGCGTCTCGCGCATCAGCCGCTCGTAGTGAACGATCAGTTCACCGAGCACGCGCCGTTGTTCCGCGCCCGAGGCGTTGGCGTCGGCGTGCATGCGGCGCGCGGCGGCCAGCGCTGCCGCTTCCACGGTGAACAGGTCGGGTTCCAGGCCGGACTCGGAGATGGCGGCGCGCATGCCCTAGCTGCCCTGCACGGGATGGTCGTGGAAGTCGAGGGCCGTAAAATCCTGCTGCAGCTCCTGGCCGAATTCCAGGATGGTGTCGTCGTCCTCGTCGTGATACCAGTTCAGGCGCACCTGGTTGCCGTCCACGGCCGCCTGGTTCAGGGTGTCGAACAGGGTAAACAGCATCTTCGTGCTGGAGCTGTTGAAGTAGGCCAGCGAGACGTTGACGGTGATGGCAGCTTCGCGGCAGCCTTCCAGATAGGCGCGCACGGCGGCGATCAGCGGACCATAGAAGGCGGCCGCGTTTTCCGGATACGACTCGCCCTTGATCGACAGGGTGTGCTGCTCGAAACGGAAGTCGATTTCGGGCGAACTCGGGGTCGCGGCGATGAACAGTGGTGACGGTAATTGCATATGCTTTCCTGAGTCGGCTCTTTCAAATGATGGCTTTGATGCAGAAGATGGTGTGGCCAGGTTCCTGTGGGTCCTGGACGAATTCGAATTCCAGCGGCTCGCTGGCGTCGCGCGCCATGGTGAGAAAACCCAGGCCCGCGCCCTTGCTGTCCGATGGCGCTTCCTCGCGCAGGGCCTTCTTGTAGGCGAGGCGGATTTCTTCCATCGTCATCGTGTGCAGCGGTTCCAGGCGGGCGCGGATCTGCGCCACGTTGTCGGTCGAGACGGGGTTGGCGCACAGCAGAAAAAAGCTGTCGCCGCGCGTGCCGATGCAAAACGAGCCGCGCCGCATCTGCTGGTCCAGCTGCGCATCGGGCGTCAGGCTGTCGGCCGAATAATGCATGATGTTTTGCGACATCTCGATGAACGAGGAAAAGATGCGCCGCCGGGTGGGCCCGGCCGCGCCGGCCGTATCGAGGCGCGCCTTGATGGTTTCGGAAATGGCGCTCACCACGTGCTGCGAGAAATAGCCCACGTAAAAAAAGATGATGTTGCGCTTGCGGGCCACATCCCAAAACTCGTTGAATTCTTCGTACAGCACGTGCGTGCTCCTGGCTAGCCGGTGACCCGGTGTCTTGTTGATAAGGTGGCTCGATGGCGCCCAGACTACAGGCGGAAACAGAAAAAGGTCAGGTCGTCGCGGCGTGGCTGTTTTCCCTGCCAGGCGGCGCTGTCCTGCAGCAGGGCCGCCGCCACGTCGCCGGCCGGCGCGTCGCGCCGCGCCAGCAGCTGTTCGCGCATGCGCCGCTTGCCGTAGGCGATGTCGCGCGCGCCGCCGATCTGGTCGAGCAAGCCGTCGGTGGTGAGGAACAGCAGGCTGCCGGCGGGAATGTCGGGTGTCTCGTTGTGCCAGCAGTAGCCGGCCGGCGTGTCAACGTAGCCCACGCCCATGCGCGCGCCATCGATGGCGCGCACGGCTTCTTCGCCCGGCGCCACCACGTAGAGCGCCAGTTTCGCCCCTGCGAAACGCAGGCTGGCGCTGGCCGTGTCGTAGCATAAAAAGGCGCAATCCATGCCGTCGTTCGAGCCGGCGTGGCCGGTGGCCGCGCCGCTGTCGGCGCCGTCCTGGCCCAGCAGGGTCTTGATGGCGCGGCTGACGGCGCCGATCAGAGCGGCCGGATCGCGCGGCCCCCGTTCGCGCAAGGACTGGCTCAGGGCCGACGAGGCGATCAGGGTCATGAAGGCGCCGGGCACGCCGTGGCCCGTGCAGTCGGCGATGGCGGCGAACCAGCCCCCTTCGTGGCGTTCGAAAAAGTAGAAGTCGCCGCCGACGACGTCGCGCGGCTGCCATTCCAGGTGCGCGTCGGGCAGGGTGGCGCGCAATTCCGCATCGGAGGTGCGCAGCAGCGCGCGCTGGATCACGCTGGCGTAATCGATGCTGTGCATGATCTGCCGGTTCTTTTCCGCCTGCATGGTGGCCACCACGTTCATCAGCTGCAGGCCGAAGCCCACGCCGGCCAGCGCGCCATCCTCGGTGATGATGAAGCCGTCGGCCAGCGCCTTCTCTCCCGCTTCCACGGCGCGGAAGGTGAGGTCTTCGATGCTCATGGCGCCATCGACGATCAGCGGTTCCTTGTCCATGAAGGCGATGCAGCTCTTCTTGCCGTACACCTCGTGATAAAAGGGCTTGGACATCTGCGACATGAAGATATTGCGGCTGATTAAGCCGATCGGCTTCTGCTGCTCCGTGACGGGCAGGCTCATCATGTCACGCCGTTCCGTGAACAATTCCAGCACGGCGAAGTTGCTGGCGTCGGCCTGCACGGATTCCGTGGGAACGCACAGATCAAGCGCCACGGACGTGCGATAACGGGGAAGATGCAATCGAGAAGCGTTGAACTCCACAGCGGCTACCTTTACATGACGATCGGACCTTTGTTGTCGCGAGAGCAAGGCGACTGACAAACAGGCAATATCATCATGGTAGCCGCTGAATATGACGGCTTGATTACCGGCTTGTCAAAACCGTATGCAAGATGGCTGCATGGCAATCCGTTGCCGGGCTTACAGACGCCTGGCCAGCGCCTGTGCCTGCTCCAGCCAGCGCGCGCGCTGCGTGCCGGTGGAATCGATCATGGGGCCGAAGCAGGCCACCTTGACCGGCTTGACGCCGCAAAATTCCAGGGTCGTCTTGCGCAGCTGGTGAATGCCGGGCATGTGGTAGACCCAGCGGAAATACCAGGGCGGCGTGTCCATCGCCACCAGCAGCTGCGCCGTGCGGCCCTTCAGCAGCTGGGCGGGAAAGGCCTTGCCCGGGCGGTATTTGAAGGCAAAGCCGGGCAGGAAGATACGGTCGACAAAACCTTTCAGCAGGGCCGGCGCGCCGCCCCACCAGATCGGGTAGGCGAACACCAGGTGTTCGGCCCAGCTGATGGCTTCCTGCGCGGCCAGCAAGTCTGGCTCCAGCGGCTGCACCTGGCGGTAGCCTTCATGCAGGTTCTGGTCGAAGTCCAGCTGGCCCAGGCGCAGTTCGCGCACGGTATGGCCTGCGCTGCGGGCCGTGGCGGCGTAGGCCTCGGCCAGGGCGGCGCAGAAACTGTCGCTGGACGGGTGGCCGAGGAGAATTAAAATGCGCTTCGGTGTAATTTTGCTCATGCTGCAGGCTTTCCGTTAAAGAAGAGCTTGCATGCTAAAGCCTGCCCCTGGGGGCAGAGTCAAGCGCGCAGTGTCAGGCTGCCTGCAGTTGCTGGCGCGCCAGGCAGTCGCGGATTTCCGTATCGATGTCGGCCAGCTGCGCGTCGAGCTGGCGCAGGCGGGCGATATCCTGCCGCACCTGCGCGCGCTTGGCGTCGATGTGTCGCGACAGGGCGGCCCAGTCCGTATCGTCGCCGGCCAGGACGGGCAGCAGTTCGGCCAGGCGGAAGCCCAGGACCTGCGCCTGGCGTATCAGTTTGACCTGCGCCAGGTCTTGCTGCGTGTAGACGCGATAGGCGCCGGAACGGCGCACGTCGCCCAGCAAGCCCAGCGCTTCATAGTGGCGCAAGGCCTTGGGCGAGGTGCCCGCCAGGCGGGCGATTTCTCCGATGTACATGCTTGTCCCTTGTTGAGCTGCGGCGCACGCAGTGTAGCGCAGGTGGCTTGCCAGGCGCTACCTTCCGCGCTGCCTCAGGAGGCTTTGCGCGGCGGGACTTTCTTCGCCGTGCACTCGGCGCAGGTGCCGTACAGCGACAGCGCGTGCTCGTGCAGCACGAAGCCCCGTTCGGCGGCGATCTCGTTCTGGCGCAGTTCGATGCCTTCGTCGACGAATTCATCGACCTTGCCGCAACCCGTGCAGACCAGGTGGTCGTGGTGCTGGCCTTCATTGAGTTCGAACACGGCGTGGCCCGATTCGAAGTGCCGGCGAAACAGAATGCCGGCCTCGGCAAACTGCATCAGTACGCGGTAGATGGTGGCCAGGCCCACGTCGATCTTTTCAGCCAGCAAGAGTTTGTAGACATCGTCCGCACTCAGGTGCTTGATCGTGCCTTCCTGGAACAGCTGCAGAATCCGCAAGCGGGGGATGGTCACTTTCAAGCCCGATTCACGCAGTTCCCTCAATATATCCATGTCTCCCATTCCTTTTTGTAGTCGCTGAGCGAGGTAAGCCATTATATCGCAAATGATAATCATTACCATTATCATGTGTGCACTGGAAATAGTATGCTGCAGGGGCCGGCGGCAATCCAGTGACATCGGCGCAAGTAACCATTGCGCGGCGCGCAACTTGTCTCAGCATTGCGCGGCTGGCTGGCCGCTGAAATAGGGGACCTTGCATCCGGTCACGCTGCATTGCCGCATTTTCTTGACTTGGGCAAAGGAAAAAATCCGTCTAGTGATGCCATCTAGCACTATTTGATGTGGATCAAAGTTTTTGTTGCACTGCACTCTTAGACTTCGCAGCGTTACTTAACGACAAAAAGAGGGAACTAGAATGAAAAAGTCCGCAACTGCAGCAGCAATCGTCCTGGCCGCCATCGGCGCCTTCGCCGGCAACGCAATGGCACAGGAAAGCCCATGGCTGGTCCGTGCCCGCGCCGTGCACATCGATCCGGCCAACAAATCTGCTCCTGTTGGTGGCGTCGGCGCATCCGACCTTATTCACGTCAGCAGCAAGACGATTCCTGAAATCGATATTTCGTATTTCTTCACGCCTAACATCGCTGCCGAGCTGATCCTGACGTATCCGCAAAAGCATGACGTTACCTTGTCCGGCACGAAGATCGGTACTTTCAAGCATTTGCCGCCGACCCTGTCGCTGCAATACCACTTCATGCCTGAAAAACAGTTCAGCCCATACGTAGGTGCCGGCGTGAACTACACGAATATCTCGGACGTGAAATTGCTGAACGGCGCAGGCCGCCTGGAGCATGACAGCTGGGGCTACTCGCTGCAAGCCGGTGTCGATTACAAACTGGACAAAAACTGGTCGCTGAACTTCGACATCAAGAAAGTACAGATCCGCAGCGACGTACTGGCCGGCGGCGCCAAGATCAGCGAAGTCAAAGTCGATCCTATCCTGATCGGCGTAGGCGTGGGCTACCGCTTCTAAATAGTGATGGCGCCCGCAAGGCGCGGACAATAAAAAAGGACGGCCTTGGCCGTCCTTTTTACGTTTGGTGCACGCTGTTTATTTTTTCAGCGTCTTTTCCAGCGCCAGCTGGTAGTCCGTCTTTTCGTAACCGGCCAGGTATTTGTTCGTCGCGTCGAGGAAGGCGCGCGAGCGGTAGGCCGCTTCCAGGTCCTTCACCCATGGTTTACCCTTGTCGGCCGTGCGGATGGCGACCAGGTTGATGTAGCTGTCCGAGATCTTTTCCACGCTCAGGGCCGAGGTCAGCTTCATGCCGGCGGCCAGGGCGAAGTTACCGTTCACAAAAGCGTAGTCGGCATCGGCCAGCGAACGTGGCAGCTGCGCCGCTTCCAGCGGCACCAGTTTCAGCTTCTTCGGGTTCTCCAGCACGTCGCGTTCGGACGCGCGCAGCGGATCGACGTTCGGTTTGAGCTTGATCCAGCCCATCTTGGCCAGCATCACCAGCGCGCGCGCCTGGTTGGTAGGATCGTTCGGCATGGTGATGGTGGCGCCGTTCTTGACTTCGGCCAGGGTTTTCTGCTTGCCGCCGTACAGGCCGATCGGCATGGTCGGCACGGTGATCAGGGCGCTCAATGGCAGCTTGTTATCGGTGGCGAATTTGGTCAGGTAGACGATGTGCTGGAACACGTTGGCGTCCAGCGAGCCTTCGGCCAGCGCGTAGTTCGGCTGCACGTAGTCGTTGAATTCCACGATCTTGACCTTGTAACCCTGTTTTTCCAGGATAGGCTTGATGCCCAGCTTCAGCTGGTCGGAATACGGGCCGGAGCTGGTGCCGATGACGAGTTCTTTCGGGTCCTTGGCATGGGCGGCGGTGGCGAAGGCCAGGCTGGCGGCGGCCAGGAGCAAATTACGGCGAAGGTGGTTCATGCAGGTCCTTGTTTCTGAATTTGAATTAACGTTTGTCGAGGCGCTTGGCGATGCGCGTGCCGGCGAACTGGATGGTTTGCACCAGCACGATCAGGATGGCCACGGTGGCGACCATGATGTCCGTCTCGAAGCGGTAGTAGCCGTAACGGATGGCCAGGTCGCCGATACCGCCGCCGCCCACCACGCCGGCCACGGCCGAATACGACAGGAAGCTGATCGACAGCACGGTCAGCGCCAGCACGAGGCCGGAGCGCGCTTCGACCAGCAGCACGCGGAAGATGATCTGCATTTCCGACGCGCCCATGGCGTGCGCCGCTTCGATCACGCCGCGCGGCACTTCGCGCAGGTTCTGTTCCACCAGGCGCGCCAGGTAGGGAATGGCGGCGAACGACAGCGGCACGGCAGCCGCCAGCGGGCCGATCGAGGTGCCCGCGATGATGCGCGTAAACGGCGTCAGGGCGACGAGCAGGATGATGAAGGGGAAGCTGCGCACGGTATTCACCAGCCAGCCCAGGATCGTCGACAGGGGACGGTTTTCCAGCGACTGGCCTTCCGAGACGAGGAACAGCAAAATGCCCAGCGGGCCGCCGATCAGGATGGCGGCGGTCAAGCCGATGCCCAGCATGGTCATGGTCTGGCCCAGCGCTACCCAGATTTCCGGCAGCAGCTTGATGACGTTATTGATCGATTCTTCAAACATGTGTTGCATCCTTCCATGCAGTGGCTTCAAACGCCTCGGTGCCGTAATACGCCAGCTCGCGTCCCAGCGCCGTCTTGCGCGGAGTGGCCGTGTCGCTCAAGTCGAATTGTTCGGCGATGGCGCCGTTTTCCACGACGGCCACGCGGTTGCAGATGGCGCCCAGCACCGACAGCTCGTGGCTGACGATGACGATGGTCACGCCGAGGCGCGCATTGATGTCGCGCAGGGTGTCGAGCAGGGCGCGCGTCGTTTCCGCGTCCAGCGCGGACGTCGGCTCGTCGCACAGCAGCACGTCGGGGTGGCTGGCCAGGGCGCGGGCGATCGCCACGCGCTGCTTCTGCCCGCCGGACAATTGCGCCGGATAGCTGTGCAGCTTGTCGGACAGGCCGACGAGCGCCAGGCATTCCTCGACTCTGGCGGCGATCTGCTCGCCCTTGGTCGTGCCATGGATTTTCAGGGGGAAGGCGACGTTGTCGAAGACGCTGGCGTTTTGCAGCAGGTTGAATTGCTGGAAAATCATGCCGATATTCTGGCGCGCGTCGCGCAGTTCGCTCTTGCCCAGGCGGGTCAGTTCGCGCCCGGCCACGGTAATGGTGCCGCTGTCGGGGCGCTCGAGCAGGTTAATCAGGCGCAGCAGGGTCGATTTGCCGGCGCCGCTCTTGCCGATCAGGCCGAAAATATCACCGGGATAGACTTCCAGCGTGACCGATTTGACCGCGTGGAATTGTTCGCCTTTGGGCAGCGCGAAGGTCTTGTTCGCGCCATCGATGCGAATCACCGGCGTACGGTGTGGTGTGGTCATGCAGTGTTTCCTTTTTTATTGGACCGTCACAGGCTTGCTTGCAGGGGCCAAATCGCCCAGCCTGTTACGTCGGTTGCGTAGTATACCTCCGATCGTGTTATTACTCCTACGACAGAATCTTGCTTTGAATATGCAAATAATGTCTATGCGACTGTTTTCAAGTGAAAAAAGCGGGAAAGCGGCGTTCTTGCCGAATTTAATCGCGTGGACTGGCGTGGCGGAGCCGCATCTTGGTGAAAAGTTCGACGCGCCCTGTGCAGGCATCGCGGTGATTTTATGTGCGGTTCGGCTCAGTTGCCGTTTTTTCGCCGCGGGCAGGGCCGTTTACTGCCTGCGATTGTCCTCTTCACGGGCAGATTCTGCTCCGCTGGCCGCAGGACCTTCGGGACGGCGCAACAGGTAGATGAGCACGGCGAGCTCCATGGCGCCCACCATGGCGATGACCCACCACGGCGGATGGCCGAGGCACATGGCGACGAAGCCGATGGCCATGCCCAGGCAAGCCATGGCCTTGCCGCGCCGCGACACGGCGCGGTGTTCGCGCCACTGGCGCAGCGGCGGGCCGAAGCGCGGATGGTGCAGCAGCCAGTGCTCGAGGCGCGGCGAGGCGCGGCTGAAGCAGGCCAGGGCGAGGATCAGGAAAATCGTCGTCGGCATGACGGGCAGCATGGCGCCGATGATCCCCAGCAGCACCATCAGGGCGCCGGCAGCGGTCCAGGCCCAGCGGCGCAGGCGCGCGCCGTGCGCTTCGCGCAGGGAGGCCTGGGCGTGCGGCTCGCCCATCAGGCGAGGGCGCCGGCTGTCAGGCCCTGGCTGCGGGGAGGGGAAACGATGGGCTGTGCGTTCAAGGTGTGCGTATCGTGGCGGGTGGCCGTCATGTTTTTCTGCCGTATGTGCTGCGCTATTATGGAGGAATCAAGGCGAAGCTGCAGGCTTGCCGGGGCCGCAATGATAACAATCCTGTAGGGTAATAACAAGAATCATTCTCATTTGCGGCCTGGTCTGAGGCGCCGGATAACGCTGGATATTTTTGGCAATGCAGACAATAATCGGCAACAGAAGACGTTGTCGTGGACATCCTTACCGTTATTATCGATTTTTTCGATGCTAACTAGGTATATTTTCCGTTTTACATCGATCTTCATGCCATGCATAATCTGTTGCAACTGAAGCCAGACAATCAGCCGCAGCGCTTCCCGCCTGCCGCCGGTTGCGGTTTTGACATCCTCCACTCCAAACAGGAATTTACAATGAAAAAACTGCTCGCTTTTATCGCCGCCGCCGGCTTCTCGCTGTCCGCCTTTGCCGCTCCGGAAGTCTATGTCATCGATGGCAGCCATACTTTCCCCCGTTTCGAATACACCCACATGGGTTTCTCGACGCAGCAAAGCCGTTTCAATAACACCACCGGCAAGGTCACCCTGGACCGCGCCGCCAGGACGGGCGCCGTCGAAGTGCTGATCGACACCAAGTCCGTCGATACGGGTTCGACCCTGTTCAACTCGCACATCCAGGGCGAAGACTTCCTCGACACGGCCAAGTATCCCGTCGCCACGTACAAATCGACCAAGTTCAATTTCGACGGCGACAAGCTGGCCTCCGTGGAAGGCAACCTGACCCTGAAAGGCGTGACCAAGCCAGTCACCCTGACCGTCACCTCGTTCACCTGCGCACCGCACCCGATGCTGAAAAAAGACGCCTGCGGCGCCAACGCCACGGCCAAGATCAAGCGCTCGGAATTCAACGCCGGCAAATATGCGCCGGCCGTCAGCGATGACGTCACTTTGACGTTTGCGATCGAAGCCATCAAGCAGTAATCGTTGGCTGCATGACGTAAAAATGGCGGCGGACTTCGGTCCGCCGCCATTTTTTTTGAGTGGGTGGTGGCGGTAGGTCGGATTAGTGCGGCAACGCCGCGCGTAATCCGACATGAGCCGCCAACAAGGTGTCGGATTACGCGCTTCCCGCGCTAATCCGACCTACATGGGTTGCATCGCCTTTACGCCAGGTGATGCACTTCCTGCTGCCCATATACGGGCGTGTTCAACCCTTCCATGCGCGCCTTCAGCTGCAGCGACAGGTACTGGGAATAATGGCGCGACTGGTGCAGGTTACCGCCGTGGAACCACAGCGCTTGCTGCTGCGTGGGTTTCCACATATTGCGCTGCTCGCCCTCCCACGGGCCCGGGTCCTTCGTCGTGGCCGAACCGAGGCCCCACACCTTGCCCACTTTATTCGCCACCTCGGGCGAGATCAGGTCGGCCGCCCAGCCGTTCATGGAGCCGTAGCCGGTGGCGTACACCACGAGGTCGGCGGGCAGCTCCGTGCCGTCGGACAGCACGATGGAATGGGCTTTCAGTTCCTGCACGCCGACCCCGCTTTTCAGCTTGATCTTGCCCTCGGCGACCAGCTCGGAGGCGCCCACGTCGATGTAGTAGCCGGAGCCGCGGCGCAGGTATTTCATGAACAGGCCCGAATCGTCGTCGCCGAAATCGAGCATGAAGCCGCGTTCTTCCAGGCGCGCATAAAAGTCCGCATCGCGCTCGCGGATGGCCTTGAAGACGGGCTTCTGGAAGTCGGCCAAAATCTTGTATGGGATCGAGGCGAACGTCAGGTCGGCCTTGTTTGTGGTCATGCCGGCCGCCAGCGCCCGTTCCGAATACAGGTCGCCCAGCGCCAGGTCCATCAAGGAATCGGACTTGACGATGTGCGTCGACGAGCGCTGCACCATGGTCACGTCCACGCCCGCTTCCCACAGGGCGGCGCAGATATCGTGCGCGGAATTGTTCGCGCCGATGACGACCACCTTCTTGCCGGCATACGCGTCCGGTCCCGGATGCTGCGACGAGTGCTGCTGCTCGCCCTGGAACACGTCCATGCCCTTGAACTTCGGCATGTTCGCCTTGCCCGACATGCCCGTCGCCAGCACCAGCTGCTGCGGCTTCAGGGTGACGGGCTGGCCATCGCGCAGCACCTGCACCGTCCACTCGCCGCTGGCTTCGTTGAAGCTGGCCGATTCGCATGACGTCGAGCCCCAGTAGTTCAGTTCCATCACCTTGGTGTACATCTCCAGCCAGTCGCCGACCTTGTCCTTCGGTGTGAAGACGGGCCAGTTATCCGGGAAAGGGATGTACGGCATGTGGTCGTACCAGACGGGGTCGTGCAGGCACAGCGATTTGTAGCGCTTGCGCCAGCTGTCGCCGGGACGGGCGTTTTTCTCGATGATGATGGTGGGGACGTTCAATTGCCGCAGGCGCGCGCCCAGCGCGATGCCGCCCTGGCCGCCGCCGATGATGACGCAGTAGGGCTGGCGCGCGTAGCCCAGTTCGGCCGCTTCCTGTTCGCGGTGCTCCAGCCAGCTGCTGCGGTTGGTGCGCGCCCCGTGTTCGGCGCCCATGGCCCGCCGGCGGCCCTTGGCTTCCTCAAAACCCTTCAATTCGCTCATGGTGGTGAGCAGGGTCCAGATCTTGCCGTCGCGGATGCGGATGAAGCCCACGCCGCGCGCCACGTTCGTTTCCACCGTGATCCAGCTTTGCACCACGCCGCCCGCTTCCACCGCATGTTCGCCGTCGGCGATGCGGATGGCAACCGGCTGCACGGCGCCCAGCTGGGCGGCCAGCATGGCGGCGATCTGCCCGCGGCCTTCCAGGGTTTTCAGGTTCCAGGTAAACAGCACCAGGTCGCGCCAGTAGCCATCCTGTTCGAACAGCTGTGCGGCGCCCGTGCCGTCGCTGGCGCGAAGACAGCCTTCGAGCTGCTCCAGGATGCCGGCCACGGCCAAGTCGTGCGGGTTGATTTCGGTTTGCATCGTGTCTCCTCCAAGTCTGCTGACTTTATGATGGGATGCGGCTGTGTTGCCGCTGACGATGTTGTAACACTGGCGTTCCAGCCCCGCATTCCGCAGCGCAGCATGGCGGAATGTGAGACGGAAATCTCAGCGTGCCGGATGCCTTACTGGCGGTGCGGCGGCACGATGTGCAGCTGCTTGATGCGCCGGTACAGGGTGGCGCGCGAGACGCCCAGCATGGCGGCCGCCTGCAGCGGGCGCCACTTGGCGGCGTTCATGGCGTTGACGATGCGCGTGCGCTCGGCCAGATCCGGCGGCGTGCAGGCCGGCGCGTCCTGCGTCACGGGAGCGGCGTTCTTGATGCGTACCCGCGCGCTGGCCTGGCGCAGCGGCGCGCGCACGCGCGCGTGCAGCCAGGTGCTGCCGCCGGCCAGGCGCAGCGACAGCAGATTGTGTCCCGTACGCGCATCGAACAGCCGTTCGGCGCGCACTTCCAGCACCTCGGCGACGGGGCGGGGAAGGGCGTCCAGGCCCCCGATGACGTCGCGCGCGCAGCGGTTGGCGGCGACGATGTCGCCATGCTCGTCGATGGCGAGCAGCATCTCCGGCTGCACTTCCACGAAGTGGCGGTTGCGGTGCGCCAGCAGGATGCAGCAATGGCCATAGGAGGTGAGAAAAAAGCCGTCCTCGATCAGGGTCGCGCCCTGGCGCACCAGCTGTTTGACCAGGCGCTGGCTGTCGCGCGCATCGGGCGAATTCAAGGCCGAGGCATCGAGCACGCCGATCAAGTCGCCGTGCGGTGAAAAGATCGGCGCGGCGCTGCAGGTCAGGCCCGTGAAGGCGGCGCGGAAGTGGTCGGTCTTGTGCACGGTGATGGCTTCCTGGTCGAGCAGCACGGAGGCGATGCCGCACGTGCCTTCTTCCTCCTCCGACCAGCACGAGCCCGGGTACAGGCCCGCCTTCTTGAATTCCTTGCGCTGGTCCGTGTCGGCCGCGTAGTCGATCGTCACGCCGCGCGCGTTGGCGAGGATGACGCAGTAGCCCGCTTCGCGCACCATGGCGTGCAGGCGCGGCAGGCACTGGCCCGTGGAGCGCAGAAAATTTTCCTCGGACTGCTGGATGGCGCGCAGTTCGGCGCCCGTCAGGATGCGCGGCCCCGTGGTGGACGCGGGATCGAGCCGGTAGTCGTCCAGCGAGCGCCGGTACGACGACGCCAGCCTGGCCGTATCGGCGCCAGGATTGACGACGCGGCCGGCGATCAGGTCGCGCACGCGCTCGATATGGCTGGTCTGGCGGACGTAGGGCATGGCGCTCTCCGGTATCTCGGTATCTGCTTTATGGTATTTCGTTTGTAGCACGAAGCCCCGGATGGCGCATCCTGCGCTGCAGCATGGCGCGTGCGTGAGACGTTCGTCTCAGCGCCTGGCGCCGCACAGTAGGATGCTTTACAACAATAAAAAAGAGCATCTCTGATAACATCCGTTCAAATCTGAGGTCAGCTATCGCAAGGGATACCTATGACAACGCAAGCGATGTTCCCCGTGCGCAGCTCACTCGTCCTGGCCCTGCTGGGCTGGAGCGCCGCCTGCGGCGCCGCCGGCCAGCTCGATCCCGATGGCCAGAGCAGCCTGGAAAAAGAGGTAGCCCGGCGCGCCGCCGTTGAACCGGCCATGGCCGCCGGCTGGCACATGATGCGTTCCGTGGAAGCGGGCGTGCAGGTGGCCGGCGAGAGCAATCTGTTCTGGAAGCTGTCGAATACGCCGGCGCGCAATCCCGGCTTCGATTTCAATCCCTACTGGTACGAGTTCTATGTCAAGCCGGCGCTCGGTTTCAAGCGCAAGCTGGGCGACGGCAAGCAGCTGTATGCGCGCGTGTCCGCCGTCGGCTCGGGCACCTTGCGCCACGATCCTTTCGGCGCGGGCGACACGGGCCGCATCTCGATCGAGGAATTCGTCGCCGGCATCCGCATGCCGCTCGGCGGCACGCGCGCCATGGTCGATGTGTCGGCCGGCGCGCAGAATTTCACGCTGGGTACCGGCATGCTGATCGCCAATGGCGGCTCGAACGGCTTTGACCGCGGCGCGCTGAAACTGGGGCCGCGCAAGGCCTTCCAGAATTCCGTGGTGGCCAGAATAAGCCAGGACGCGTTCAGCGCCCAGGCGTTTTATCTGGACCCGAATGAAAATCCCGACAACGATAGCGGCACGCGCGTCGTCGGCGTTGACGTCAGCTACGCGCCCGCGAACGACCGCAAGGCCGGCGTCGCGTATGGCAAGGTGCCCCGTTCGCATGCGGCGTATCCGCAGGCGGCGCCAGGCGGCATCGGCGCACCGCTGGCCGTGCCTGACGGCCGCAAGGACTTGCAGTTCGTGTATGGCTACGCGCGCGTTCCCGTGCTGCCCACCGTGCTGTCGAAAGGCTGGTTCGGCGTCGATGCCGCGCGCGAGTGGAATACGCGCGAGCCGATGCGGGCCTGGGGCTGGCGCACGGAAGGGGGCTTTTCCCTGCCCGACGTGGCGTGGACGCCGAAGTTCACGCTTGGCTACCAGAGCTTTTCCGGTGACGATCCGCGCACGGCGCGCAATGAGCGCTTCGATCCGCTGTTCTTCGAAGGCACGCCGGGCGCCTGGGCTTCGGGCAGCAAGGCGACCTGGGTCTTCGTCAATGCCAACGTGAATGCGCTGCAGGCCACCATCGAGCTGCACCCGACGCCGAAGGACACCGTGACCGCCTACCTGGCCCAGGTGCGGGCCAACCAGATGGGCAGCCCGCTGCAGTTCGGCCAGGCCACGCGCCTCGACGTGCCGGGCGGCGCGCCCTTGGTGATCGCCGGCGTGCTGCGCCCGATGCTGGCCAACGACGTCTTCGTCAAATACGTGCGCGTGGTGAACCCGAATACCTACCTGACCCTGGGCTTCAGCGCCTCGTTCGCGCAGTCGGGCGTGAACCAGCTGGTGAACGGGCAGGCCAGGACCTGGAGGGGATGGCTGGCGAACGTGGTATGGGTTTATTAAATATTCTGTCTATCAAGGAGAGCATCGCATGAACGATTTTCCCAGCATGAAACGCCTGGCCCTGGCCGCCGCCTGCCTGGCGCTGTCCGCCGGCGCCCACGCGGCAGAGGCGACGGCGCCGCTGTCGGCCGCCGCCAGCGATCCGGCCGCATTGCAATGGATGGTGGGCGCGCCGCCGCCGGCCGACAAGATCATCCGTTTCGACGATGGCAGCTATTTCAATTTCCCGCAGCTGCGCTGGAGCGTGTCGCACTTCCGCCAGCTGATGCCGACGGTGGATGTCTCGCGCGGCTTGAAGGCACCCGTGCCCCTGAAACGCGCGCTGCGCACGGATATCGACAGCCTGCGCTTCACGCCTCTGGGCGCGAAGGAAACGATGACCTGGGAGCAGTCGCTGGGCGCCAACTACACGGACGGCATCGTGGTGCTGCACCGGGGCCGCATCGTGTATGAGCGTTACCTCGGCGTGCTGAAGGAAAGCGGCCAGCACGGCGCCATGTCCGTGACGAAGTCCGTGATGGGCACCCTGGGCGCGGCGCTGGTGGCCGAAGGCAAGCTCGATCCGGACAAAAAAGTGGCCGATTACGTGCCGGAACTGGCCAAGTCCGCGTTTGGCGACGCCACCGTGCGCCAGGTGCTCGACATGACCACGGGCCTGCAATTCAGCGAAGATTACGCGGACCCGAAAGCGGAAGTGTGGCAGCACGCGGCGGCCGGCAGCCCGCTGCCCAAGCCCAAGGATTACACGGGGCCGCGCAGCTATTTCGAGTACCTGCAGACGGTGCGGCACGAGGGCCGGCATGGCGAGGCGTTCGGCTACCGCACGGTCAATTCCGACGTGCTGGGCTGGATCATCGCCCGTGTCACGGGGCAGAACGTCAACGACTACCTGTCCGAGCATGTCTGGCAAAAGCTGGGCGCCGAGCAGGATGCCTACATGACGGTCGATTCGACGGGCACGCCGTTTGCCGGCGGCGGCCTGAATGCGGGCTTGCGCGATCTGGCGCGCTTCGGCGAAATGCTGCGCAACGATGGCCGCTACAACGGCCAGCAGATTTTGCCCAAGGCGGCCGTCGACGATATCCGCCGCGGCGGCGACAAGCAGCTGTTCGCCAAGGGCGGCTACGATTTGCTCAAGGGCTGGAGCTACCGCGACATGTGGTGGGTCACGCATAACGACCATGGCGCCTACATGGCGCGCGGCGTGTACGGCCAGCGCATCTATGTCGATCCGAAGGCGGAAATGGTGATCGTGCGCTTCTCCTCGACGCCGACGGCGGCCAATGCGGCGAACGACCCGACCACCACGCCGGCCTTCGAAGCGCTGGGCAAGCTGCTGCTGGCCAAGCCGAAGTAGGTTGCCAGCAGTGCGGCTGAACGGGCACAACTGCAATATACTATCCTTTCGTCATCATTTGTTGCTTGAATGATAATTCATGCAACGCACGCGAAGGGAACGCACCGTGGAAACCAGCCAGCCGGACCAACTGCGCCCCCCGCTGTGGCGGCGCCTGCTGTGGCCGGTCGCCCAGCTGGGCTCGGCCTTCAAGCTGACGGGCACGCATCTGCTGCATCACGTGATCGGCGCCAGCCTGATCGCCGCGCTGATGCTGGTGCTGGAAGGTTTTCACGTGCTCGAATGGCTCGATGCGGCCATGCTGCGCGCCAGCGCGGAACAGGGGCAACTGCTGAACCGGGGCAAGGACCCGGGCGCCGCCTACCGGCCCGGCATCATCGAAATAGACCAGCCCGCGTTCGAACAGGTGTTCGACGAGCGCGAACCGCTGGAACGCACGCGCCTGGAACAAGTGATCGCCAGCGCCGCAGCGCGCGGCAGCAAGGTGCTGGCCATCGACCTGGACCTGGCGCCGGCCGTGTATGAACAACACAAGGATGGCGAGCGGCCGCTCGACCGCCTGCTCGACCGGCTGGCCGCCGAGGGCCGGAAACTGGTGCTGATCCTGCCCGAACAATCGGATCAGAATGCGAACCTGGCGTGGATACGCGCGCGCTGCGCTGCCGGCATCCACTTCGCCAGCCCGCGGATCCGCGAGCGCATGGGCGCCGTCACGCGTATCGAACTGAAAAGTCCCGTGCTGGCGGCAGTGGCCTTCGAGCTGGCGCATGGCGCCGACGAGCAGGAGCAACAGCAGCCCATGCCGGCCGTCCTGTCCGAGCAAAAGGAAGGGCTGGCGCTGGCCGGCCGCGTGTGTCAGCTGGCGCGGCGCACGGGCAGCGAAAAGGAATTGGCGCGCTGGGCGTTCGAACCCGTCATCCACGGCGACGCCAGGGCGGCGGCCGAACAGAACGCCGTCACCGCGCCGTTTCACCCGGCCGCCGTGGCGCCGGCCTTCCTGAACCCCACGCGCACGCGCGTACAACTGATCGATGGGCAGGCCGGCGTGGCGGCGAATGCACTACGCAAGAATGTCGTGTATATCGGCGGCACCTATGACGTGCGCGACCGCTATACGACGGCCGAAGGTGAGCAGGCCGGCCTGCACCTGCACGCGGCCGCCCACACGTCGCTGGGCATCGGCACGGCCGACGTGAATAAATACGTGGTGTTCGCGGCCGACATCGTCATGGGCGTGCTGCTGGGCTGCCTGTTCGGCGGCCTGTGGACCCTGTACGGCCGCGCCGAGCTGGCCATCGACAAGCGCATGGAAGACCACGATTTCAGCCGCCTGCACCGCGTGGGCACCCTGGCGGAATTCTATGGCATCCGCCTGATGCTGGCGCTGGTGTGGGCTTCGCCGTTCGCCATCGGCGCGCTGGCCATCTACCTGTCGCGCGGCTTGCTCGAGCAGGGTTGGTGGGTCAATCCCGGGCCCCTGATCGCCGGCATGTTCCTGCACGCGATGTCGCTGCGCGACGAAGCCCACCACCCGCACGAGGAAGTGCCGGGCCTGTCCGTGTGGGCCCAGCTGCGCCGCACGCATCCGGGCATCGTGCTGGTGCAGGCGCCGCTGGCGCTGCTGCTGTTGATCGTCGCCCTGATCTAGCGCAAACCGTGGCGCCGCGGCGGCGCTAAACTGGGCGCCTTTTTCATATCGCAGGAGGATGCCATGCTGACGGGAGGATGTTTATGTGGCGAGGTCCGCTATGACGCCGGCGCGGACAGCTTTCATCAAAGCGCCTGCCACTGTTCCGTGTGCCGCCGCGCGTCGGGCGCGCCGTTTGTCGCCTGGTTCAGCGTGCCACGGGCGAACTTTCGCTGGCGGCAGGGGCAAGCCATGTCGTATGCGTCCAGCGTCCATGGCACGCGCAGCTTTTGTCCCCGCTGCGGCACGCAGCTGACCTTTGAAGACAGTGCCTATCCCGATGAAGTCGACGTGACTACCTGCAGCCTGGACAATCCCGAACAGCTGCCGCCGCACAGCCATATCTATACGGGCACGCAGCTGGAGTGGGTGAAGCTCGACGATGGCTTGCCGCGCTATCGGGGCTCGCGCAGCGAGGAGGAGGAGCCTGGAGGGAAGGCGAGCAGGTCGGATTAGCCCAGCGGGCGTAATCCGACGTGTCGTTGCCGCTCAAGGACGCGGCATTCTGTCGGCGAGCGCACTGCCGCGCCATTGCCCTATTTTTGGATGATAGTGGCATTGTCGGATTACGCTACGCTAATCCGACCTACGTGACCCATGGTTTCAGCCGATCAGCTTCAAGCCCGGCGGCAGCGCTTCGCCCAGCATGCGCCGGGTAGCTGTTTCATCCAGCTGTGTCACTTCGCTGACCATCGTTTGCCACAGGGGCGGCGCGCCCACCGCTTTCAGGCGGGCGAGGATGGTGGCCCGCAGGTCGTCGGCGATGTCGCGTGAGCGGTCGCCCGTCATGCGCGCCAGGTGGGCGGCGGCAAACGCCGCCGGTTCCACTTTTTTCCAGTCCTGCGCCAGCAGCACGGCCAGCCAGTCTGCCACGGTGGCGCTGTCGACCACTTCGTGCGCGCTGCCGTGGAAGGGCTGGCGCGCGCCGACCCTGGCCAGCGCCCATAGCGTGTTCGTGTCCGCCGTTTCTTCCTTCTTGCCCGCCTTTTGCAGGCGTTTCAGCAGCCAGGCGCCCACTTCCGCCTTGTAGGCGCCGGGAATGCGCTCGAGCGATGCGCCCAGGCGCAGCATGTCGTCGTCGCTGCCGTTGACCAGGGTGACGGGGCGGCTGCCGCGCTGGGCCGCATCGGCTTGCAGGTTGAAGGCGAAGTCGTCGAGCAGGCGCAGCTGCTGCTCCGCGCTCAAGCCGCCGGCGACGCGGCGCCACAGGGTCCACCATTCGGCGCACACCTGGTTGTCCTTGTGATGCTGGATGCCTGCGTCGAACAGGGCCCACAGCTGCTCGATACGCCACGGGTCGAGCGCATCGCCATAGCCGGGCCGCAAACAGTAGCCGGCCAGGTTCAGCCACCCCCGTTCATGCTCGGCGGAGCGGCGCCGGCCACGGGCGCGCAGCAGGAGGGCGTCGAACAGCTGGCGCAGCAGGGGCGTATCCCAGCTTTCGCGCCCGCCCAGTCCCCGTTCCAGGTGCTGGCGCAGCTGGCGCACTTCTTTGGTCTCGACCTTTTGCGCCTTGCCGCCGAAGATGCGCTCGATCTTCTCGGCCGCTTCCTTCACGCGCGGCGGCACGCTGGACGTTTCGGCCTGCGTTTCCTCCTCGCCACGCAACTGGAATTCCAGCAGCCACCGCTGGTCGGCATCGGCTTCGGCCACGCAGTGCACTTCTAAGGTGCCCACTTCCGTCATCACGGTGGCCAGCTGCACGGTGATCTCGCGCTTGTCATTGCCGTCGCTGGCGTGCAGCACGCTGGCCAGCGGCGGCAGGCGCAAGTATTCTCCGGCGTTCAGGTCGACGATCTCGCCCAGCTTGGGCGGCGTGCCCGACTCAAAGAGGGAAGTGGCCAGGTGGAAGCGCACGGGCCGGCCCAGGCGCAGCGCGAACAGGCGCTCCGTCAGGCGGATTTCCTCGCCGCTGGCGCTGCCGCGCGGCAGGATGCACACGGCGCGATGGTCCTTCCCCGCCTCGCCCAGCACGAGGAAATAGCTGCGCGGCGAGCCGCCGCCGATGCGCGGCGCCTGGCCGCGCCGGGCCAGCGCGTAGGCGACGGCGCCACGGGCCACGGCCACGTCGGGGTTATCGTTGTGCAGGATGGTGAGGGGTTGGCCTCGCCAGTGTTCCAGCGTCTCGGCCAGGCGGCGCGCCAGCGCGTCGGCGCGGAACACGCCGCCATTGAGCAGCAGGGTGTCGGGCAGTGCCCCTTGATGCTGCTGCAAAAAGCTGGCCAGGTGGCGCGTGATGGCCGCGTCCTGCGCATACGGCAGGCCGAATGCAACGATGCCGGCACGGCCTTTTTTCGCCGTGTCGCCCAGTTCCACCTTCGGAAAGAAGCCGTCGACCACCATGGCCGCAACTTCCTCGCGCGTGACGTCGGCGGAACGGCTGCCGCCGATCAAACGCGATCCCGCGCCCAGCAGGGTCACGTTGACGCTGTCGGGCGCGTCGTTCGACAGCAGCAGTTCCTTGGCGGCGCGGCAGCGCTCCATCAGTTGCGACAAGCGCGCGGCGGACAGCTTCATGCCGCCTTCGCTGCCTGCCGCCATGCGCGTTTCCACCAGGTGGGCCAGCGCCAGGTCCATATTGTCGCCGCCGAGGATCAGGTGGTTGCCCACGCTGCTGCGCGTGAGCTGCGGTGCGCCATCGTCATCGAAGGCCACGTCGATCAGGCTGAAATCCGTGGTGCCGCCGCCCACGTCGCAGATCAAAATGCGGCGCGTATTGGACAAGTCTGCGCGCAGGGTGGCGCGCCGGCGCTGCAGGAAGTCATAAAAGGCCGCTTGCGGTTCTTCCACCAGGCGCAGCGCGGGCAAGCCCGCCATGCGCGCCGCTTCCAGGGTGAGTGCGCGCGCACCCTCGTCGAACGAGGCGGGGATGGTCAGCACCAGTTCCTGCTCCTCCAGGGGCGCGTCGGGGAAGCGGTGATTCCACGCGGCGCGCACGTAGGCGAGGTAGCTGGCGCTGGCCGCCACGGGCGAGACCTTGGCCACGTCGGCATCGGCGCCCCACGGCAAAATCGGCGCCTGGCGGTCCACGTTTGCATGCGACAGCCAGCTCTTTGCGCTGGTGACCAGCCGGCCCGGCACCTGGGCGCCGAGCTGACGCGCCAGTACGCCCAGCACGGCATGTTCCACCTCCTGCTGGGGCCACGGCAGCGGCAAGTCGCCCGCCGCCAGTTCGCCGGCGGCGGGGTGGTAGCGCAGGGAGGGCAGCAGGGGGCGTGCGCCCACTTCGCCGGGAGCGACCAGCTGCTCGATGGCGAACAGCTCGATGTCCGCCTGCCCATCTGCCGCTTTGGCCGCATTGGCGTACGCCACCACCGTGTTGGTGGTGCCCAGGTCGATGCCGACCAGGTAGGCCGGCTTGCCCGCAGCGCTGCCCATGTTTATTGCTGCGGCGTGCCGCGCACGTCGAATTCCACCTTCCAGCGCTCGGCGCCGTCAGGGGAAACGGCCAGCAGCTCCAGGGTGCCCGCTTCCGTCACTCTGGCGTGCAGCATGACTTGCACCACGTCGCCGGCCTGACGGCCTTCGGCGGACAGCGTCGCCTGGATTTCGCTCAGCTCCTGCAATTCATCGGGACCCCAGAAGTCGAGCAAGTCGCCGATCAGGTCGTTGCGGCGCGTGGACGAGGCGAAGAAGCGGAAATGCACGGGTTCGCCCACGACGAGGCCGAATTGCTGGCCCGGCAGTTCCAGCTCGCTGCCTTCTTCCATGCCGAACGGCGCCACGCACAGGGCCTGGATAGGCGGTTCCATGCCCGGAATGGCGGGCATGGCCGATTCGATGGCCACATAAAAGGCGCTGGCCGTGCCGCCGCGGATGCGCACGCCGTGGCCGCGCCGCACGTAGCTGTAGTAGGCGGCGCCACGGGCGACGGCCAGGTCCAGGTCGGCCCCGGCCAGCATGCGCGCCGGCTCCGCGCCTTCCATGTACAGCCAGTCGTTGACGGTCGCCATGATGCGTTGGACCAGCAGGTCGGACTTGAAGACGCCGCCGTTGAACAGCACGGCCGTCGGATGCAAAAAGCTGGCGCCTTCCGCCTGGCGGCCGGCGAAACCTTCCAGTTCGCTGGTCGCCATCACTTGGCGGCCCAGAAAGGCGGCCAGGTGGCGCGTGATGGCCGCGTCCTGCGCATACGGCAAGCCCAGTTGCGTCAGGCCGGCGCGCGTGCGCACGGCGGGGCGGCTCGATGCTTCCACCTGCGGGAAGAAGCCGTCGAGAATGAAGGTCGACACTTCCGCGCGCGTCAGTTCCGTGCGGATGGAGCCGCCGATCAGCTTCGAACCGCGGCTCGGCACGACGATCGGTGCCACATCGAGGCCGCTGTCGGCCAGCAGGCTTTCCTTGGCGCTGCGGCAGCCGTAGGTCAGCGCGCGCATTTGCCAGGCATCGAGTTGGGTGCCGTTGGCGGCGAGCTTGCGCGCCACCAGATGGGCCAGGGCCAGGTCCATATTGTCGCCGCCGAGCAGGATGTGCTCGCCGACGGCCACGCGGTGCGGTTCCAGCACGCCGTCGCGCTCGAGCACGGCGATCAGCGAAAAGTCGCTGGTGCCGCCGCCCACGTCGACCACTAAAATGATGTCGCCCGGTTTGACTTCCTTGCGCCAGCGGCCTTCGCTGGTCTGTATCCAGCTGTACAGGGCCGCCTGCGGCTCTTCCAGCAGGGTCAGCGAGGTGTAGCCGGCCGCCTGCGCCGCTTCCATCGTCAGCTCGCGCGCGGCCGGGTCGAACGAGGCGGGTATCGTCACCGTGATTTCCTGCTCGGCGAACGGCGCTTGCGGGTGGGCGTTGTCCCAGGCCTGGCGCAAATGCGTCAGGTAGCGCGTGGCGGCCGTGATCGGGGAGATGCGCGCCACTTCCGCTGGCGCGTCGTTCGGCAGGATAGCTGCGCGGCGGTCCACGCCCGGGTGGCACAGCCAGCTTTTCGCGCTCGACACTAAACGGATCGGCGTGGTGGCGCCGCGGCTGCGAGCCATTTCGCCCACGACAAACGGCGCTTCGGCTTCCTCGGTGACCCAGGGCAGGGCCAGGTCGCCCGCCGCCACTTCGTCGGCGTGCGGCAGGTAAACGAAGGACGGCAGCAGCGACAATTCTTCGACGGTGCCCGGTGCCGACAGTTGCGGCACTTTCAGCACGCCGTGGCTGGACTTTTCGCCGTCGCTCTCGACCAGGTTCACATATGACAGGGCGCTGTGGGTGGTGCCCAGGTCGATGCCGATGGCGTAGCGCGGGGTGTTGTTGGCTTGATCGCTCACAGTTCCACCTCGGCCGGTGCCAGGATGGCGGCGTCGTGCTGCTCGCTCAGCTTCGGCAGGCGCACGCTCGAGGCGCGCCAGCCGCGGTGGCTCAGGGTGCCCGTGAACGGCGCGGAACCGACCACGTTGCCCGTCAGGCGCACGCTGGCCGAATCAAAGCCTTCCTGCAGCACGATGCGGCTGCCCTCGACTTCCTGGCGCACGGCGTCGATGGTGAAGTATTCACGCATGACCTTGGCGCAGCCTTCATGCACGACGCGGGCGGCCGCGCCGATGTCGGCATCGGCATGGCTGCCCAGGTTTTCCTGGGTGAAGTCGATCAAGCGCGCTTCGCGTTGCAGCAGGGCCAGCAATTGCAGGGCCGCGTCCGGCGTCGCTTCTTTCAAAATGACGGGGGCGGCTGCCGGCACGGGGGCTGGCGCCGGAGCCGGGGCCACGGGTGCCACGGGGGCGGCCTCGGGCAGGGACAGCTTTTCCACGCGGGCCGCATAGGCGGCGTCCGACAGGGTGCTGAAGAAGGCGCCGAAAGCCAGCGGGACGCGGCGCCAGAGCGATGGGTGGGACGATGGTGTGCTCATAGGAACTCGTTTCTCTGATCTGTAGGGTGGCGTCGGCGGCGGGGGCCGCTTCGCAAGGTAGTGCCATGTGCGGGGCCAACAGGGCCGGCTGCGTTTGCCCGCATGATACCAGCTACGGGGCCGGCGCCAAAGCCGCCGCCCCCGTTCCCGCCTGCCTGTGGCGTGGATTTTCTTTGTTCCTGCGCAAGGAAACGTTCGATTTCGTGCCGCTTCGACTAGAATCGCGCATTATCTTTTTGCATGACCTGGATGCCATGTCTACCGACTTTTCCCTGTATTTAGCCAGCAGCACTTACATCGACAGCGACCATCCGGCCGTGCGCGCCAAGGCGGCCGAACTGGCGGCAGGCGCTGTGGGCGACGCCGCCATCGCGGCCCGCTGCTTTGCCTTCGTGCGCGACGAAGTCGCTCACAGCTGGGACTACCAGCGCAATCCCGTCACCTGCCGCGCGTCCGACGTCTTGCAGCATGGCACGGGATATTGTTATGCGAAGAGCCATCTGCTGGCCGCGCTGCTGCGCGCCAACGGCATCCCCGCTGGCCTGTGCTACCAGCGCCTGGCTGTGGGGGAAGCGGGCCCGCCGTTTTGCCTGCATGGCTTGAACGCCGTGTATCTGCAGGATTTTGGCTGGTATCGCATCGATGCGCGCGGCAACAAGCCTGGCGTCTCGGCCGCCTTCGCGCCGCCGCAGGAGCAACTGGCCTTTCCCGTGCTGGCGCCGGAAGAGCGCGATCTGCCGGAAATCTGGCCGGCACCGCTGCCGCAGGTGATCGCATCGCTGACCGGCCATGCGACCGTGCAGGATGTGGCGGCGCACTTGCCCGATATCGAATTGTTGCCGCTGCAAAAATAATCTCAAGAAAGAAATCATGAAAAAAGTGTATCTTGGTCTGTTCGGCCTGTTGCTGCTGGCCGGTTGCGGCGGCAAGGGCGAGAGCGGCGGGCAATCGAGCGCCGCGCGTCTCGACGGCAAGGAAAAAGGCAGCGAGTTTCTTGCCTATGAACACAATGTCAGCGTCGATACGAGCGAGGCGCAAGTGCGGCCCCTGTATGAAAAAGTCGTCGCCGCCTGCAAGGCCGATACGGAAAACGGCTGTTTGCTGCTCGATTCCAGCCTCGACAGCGGCCGCTACGTGCATGCGCGCATCAGCATGCGGGCCAAGCCGGCCGGCATCAAAAAGCTCGTCGCGCTGGTCGCGGCCGAAGGCGACGTCACCAGCCAGGGCACCAAGGTGGAAGACCTGGGCCGTCCTGTGCTCGACAGCAAGAAGCGCCTGGAGATGCTGAAACAGTACCAGGCGCAGTTGCAAGACCTGGAAAAGCGCTCTGGCGCGAACGTCGACGCCCTGATCAAGGTCACCAAGGAGCTGGCCACCGTGCAAGTGGAGCTGGAGCAGGCGACGGCGGCCAATGCGCTATTAATGCAGCGCATCGACACGGACTTGCTGAACGTAATGATCAGCGCTGAAGGCAAGCAATCGTTCTGGCGCCCCGTCAAGCGTGCGCTGGGCAATTTCACGGACAACCTGTCGGAAGGCGTGGCCAACGCCATCACGGCCATGGCTTACATCCTGCCGTGGCTGATCGCTTTCGTGCTGCTGTTCCCGCTGGGCCGCAAGGGCTGGCGCCGCTTGAGAGGCTTGCCGCGCAAGGATTAAAGCCTCCGGCGCACCGTTTTACGGCAATTTGAAACCTGGCTGCACAGTCCTTGTGCAGCCAGGTTTTTTTTCGTGCGGCGAGCGCCGCGTGCACCATGGCGGACAGCTGTAGGCGCTGGCACGCATTCTGCTTTAACAACATGGCAGGCCCAGCTCGACCCCACGAACCCATCACAGGAGTCCCCATGTCACGACGCATCATCCTGAAAGCGGCCGCCGCCGGCGCATTCGCCCTGGCCACGTCCACTTATATGCAGGCAGCCCTGGCCGCCGATACGATCAAGGTCGGCATCTTGCACTCCCTGTCGGGCACCATGGCCATTTCAGAAACGTCGCTCAAGGATGTGGCCCTGATGACGATCGCCGAGATCAATGCCAAAGGCGGCGTGCTGGGCAAGAAGCTGGAAGCCGTCGTCGTTGACCCCGCGTCGAACTGGCCTTTGTTCGCGGAAAAAGCGAGACAATTGGTGGCGCAGGATAAGGTGGCCGTGGTGTTCGGCTGCTGGACGTCCGTGTCGCGCAAGTCGGTTTTGCCCGTGTTCAAGGAACTCAACAGCCTGCTGTTTTACCCGGTGCAATACGAGGGCGAGGAGCTGGAAAAGAATGTGTTTTATACGGGCGCCGCGCCCAACCAGCAGGCGATCCCCGCCGTCGAATACCTGATGAGCAAGGATGGGGGCGGGGCCAAGCGCTTCGTGCTGCTGGGCACGGATTATGTATACCCGCGCACCACCAACAAGATCCTGCGCGCCTTCCTGAAAAGCAAGGGAGTCAAGGATAGCGATATCAGCGAGGTCTACACGCCGTTCGGCCACGCCGACTATCAAACCATCGTCGCCAATATCAAGAAGTTTTCCACGGGCGGCAAGACTGCCGTCATTTCCACCATCAATGGCGATTCCAACGTGCCTTTCTACAAGGAGCTGGGCAATGCGGGCTTGAAAGCGACGGACGTGCCCGTCGTCGCGTTTTCCGTGGGCGAGGAAGAGCTGCGCGGCATCGATACCAAACCCTTGCTCGGCCATCTGGCGGCGTGGAATTACTTTGAATCCGTCAAGAACCCCGTGAATACCGCTTTCATCAAGCAGTGGAAGGCGTACGCCGTGGCGCAAAAGCTGCCGAACGCGGGTTCGGTGGTGACGAACGACCCGATGGAAGCGACCTATGTTGGCATCCACATGTGGGCGCAAGCCGTGGAAAAAGCGAAATCGACGGACACGGACAAGGTGATCGCCGCCATGGCGGGCCAGAGCGTCAAGGCGCCATCGGGCTTCACCCTGACCATGGATGCAACGAACCACCACTTGCACAAGCCCGTGATGGTCGGCGAGATCAAGGCCGATGGGCAATTCAATGTCGTGTGGAAAACCAAGGAACCGATACGCGCCCAGCCGTGGAGCCCGTATATCAAGGGCAATGAGGGCAAGCAGAAGCTGTAAAAAGCTTGCGCGTCGATTCGTCGCCGCAACCCCAGGCAAAGAGCTGGGGTCAGACCCGGCGGGTCTGACCCCTGTCCTTGTCTT
This sequence comes from Janthinobacterium sp. GW823-FHT01H08, assembly GCF_058797855.1. Classification (NCBI taxonomy): domain Bacteria; kingdom Pseudomonadati; phylum Pseudomonadota; class Betaproteobacteria; order Burkholderiales; family Oxalobacteraceae; genus Janthinobacterium; species Janthinobacterium sp. GW823-FHT01H08. Next base: position 4,300,588 of record NZ_CM179504.1, on the reverse strand, counting down.
GGGGGAAGGATACCTATCAAGACATCGGCTTTACTACATGGAATCCATGCACATGCAGCTTCTCCCCAAACTGCTGGTCCTCGCCTGCCTGTTGCTATCCTCGCTGGCGCAGGCCGCCATCCCTCCCGACCTGCTCAAGCCGCTGGCCGGCGACGATCCCGACGCCAGGGTCGCCGCCGTGGCGCAGATCGCCGCCCTGGCCACGCCCGAGGCTGCCAAGGTGCTGCAAGCGCTGCAGGACGACGCCTTGTACGCCGCGCCCGACGGCAAGGTGTACATCGTTGACGGCGAGCAGGCGGTTGACCCGGCAATTGGCCGGAACGTGCCGATGCCCGACGGCATCGACGGCGTGATGGTCAACAACCGCTTGCGCGCGGCTGTGGCAGGCGCCTTGTCGGGTTTGCAGCTGCTGGCGCCGGAGCGCAGCGCCCGCCTGGCCGCCGCGCAAGCCTTGCAAAAGGCGGTCGACCCCGCGCAGCTCCCCCTGATCCGCACCGCGCTGGCGCGGGAAAGCGACGCTGAAATTCAACAACTATTGCAAGTGCTGATCGCCAGCGCCAACCTGCATGCACCCGACGCCGCCACGCGCAAGGCCGCCGTGCAGGCGCTGGCGGGCAGCAGCGATGCGCGCCTGCTGCCGGTGCTGCAAGCCATGCTGGAGCAGGGGCCGGACGGCAAGGCTGGCGAGCCGGACGAAGCCGTGCAGCTGGCCGCCATCGACACCATGCGCCAGATCAAGGGACGAGTGTCGCGCATGGAATTGGCCGGCAATGTGTTTTACGGCATCTCGCTGGGCAGCGTGCTGCTGTTGGCCGCGCTGGGCCTGGCCATCACCTTCGGCCTGATGGGCATCATCAATATGGCGCATGGCGAATTGCTGATGATAGGCGCTTACACGACCTATCTGTGCCAGCTGTTTTTCCGCACCTATCTGCCTGGCCTGCAGGATGCGTATCTGCTGGCCGCCTTGCCGGCCGCGTTTTTTGTTGCCGGCCTGGTGGGCGTGGCACTGGAACGCACGGTGATCCGCTGGTTGTACGGGCGGCCGCTGGAAACCCTGCTGGCCACCTGGGGCATCAGCCTGATCCTCATGCAGCTGGTCCGCACGATCTTCGGCGCGCAAAACGTGGAAGTGGCCAACCCGGCCTGGATGTCGGGCGGCGTCACCGTGCTGGGCGGTCTCGTGCTGCCGTACAACCGCCTGGCCATCATCGGCTTTGCCATCGTCGTGGTGGTGGCCGTGTGGTTGATCCTCAACAAGACGCGGCTGGGACTGTTCGTGCGGGCCGTTACGCAAAACCGCCGCATGGCCGATTGCGTGGGCGTGGCCACGGGCAAGGTCGACATGCTCACCTTCGGCCTCGGTTCCGGCATCGCGGGCCTGGGCGGCGTGGCCCTGTCGCAGCTGGGCAACGTGGGGCCGGACCTGGGCCAAAGCTACATCGTCGATTCCTTCATGGTGGTGGTGCTCGGCGGCGTGGGCCAGCTGGCCGGCACCGTGATCGCCGCGTTGGGCCTGGGCGAAGTCAACAAATTCCTCGAACCGGTGGCGGGCGCCGTGCTGGCGAAGATCGCCATCCTGGTATTCATCATCATTTTCATCCAGCGCCGGCCGCAGGGCCTGTTTGCCATGAAGGGACGCAGCGTCGAATGACTACCTCCTACCCGATCAAACAGGGCCTGTTCACGCGGCCCGTCTGGCTGGTCATCGCCGCCTGCAGCGTGCTGGCGGCGCTGCTGCCGATTTTTAATCTGGCGTTTGCCGAAGGCCATGCCTTGCACGTCTCCGCCTACACGGTGGCGCTGGTGGGCAAGTTCATGTGCTACGCGCTGGCCGCGCTGGCGCTGGACCTCGTCTGGGGCTATACGGGTATCTTGTCACTAGGACACGGCGTGTTCTTTGCCTTGGGCGCGTATGCGCACGGCATGTATCTGATGCGCGCCATCGGCGACCAGGGCCAGTACCGCAGCAGCTTGCCCGACTTCATGGTCTTTCTCGACTGGAAGACCTACCCGTGGTACTGGGCCTTCACGGAACACTTCTGGTATTGCATGGCCCTCGTCGTGCTGGTGCCGGGCGTGCTGGCCTTCGTGTTTGGTTATTTCGCCTTTCGCTCGCGCATCAAGGGCGTGTATTTTTCCATCATCACGCAAGCGATGACGTATGCCTTCATGCTCTTGTTCTTCCGCAATGACACCGGCTTTGGCGGCAACAACGGTTTCACGGATTTCAAGACGATATTGGGCCACAGCATCACGGCACCCGCCACCCGGGCCGTGCTGTTCCTGCTGACCCTGGCCTTCCTGCTGGCGGCCTTGATCGGCGCGCGCGCCATCGTCCGCTCGAAACTGGGCAGGGTGCTGCAGGGCGTGCGCGACAGCGAAGCGCGGCTGATGTTCCTCGGCTACAACCCGCTGTGGTTCAAGCTGTTCGTCTGGACCTTGTCGGCCGTGCTGTGCGGCATCGCCGGCGCCCTGTACGTGCCCCAGGTGGGCATCATCAACCCGTCCGAAATGTCGCCCGCCAACTCCATCGAGATGGTCGTGTGGGTGGCGGTGGGCGGGCGCGGTACCTTGCTCGGTCCGATTCTGGGCGCCTTTACCGTGAACGGCTTGAAAAGCTGGTTCACGGCCGTCCTGCCGGAATTGTGGCTGTTCGCGCTGGGTTTGCTGTTCATCGGCGTCACCCTGTTCATGCAGCAGGGCATGCTCGGTGTGTTGAACAAGCTCAAACGTAAAAAAGTCGCCATCGTGGCAGAGGAGGCCGCATGAGCATCCGCATGTTGTCCGGCATGGCCGGCACCGAGGCTGGCCCCACGTATGCGCGCGTAAAAGGCGAGGGCGTCGATACGACGCATGGCGCCATTTTGTATCTGGAAGACATCAGCGTGTCGTTTGACGGCTTCAAGGCCATTAATAAACTGAGCCTCGATATTTCCGTGGGCGAGCTGCGCTGCATTATCGGCCCGAATGGCGCGGGCAAGACGACGATGATGGATGTCATCACGGGCAAGACGCGGCCCACGTCCGGCACGGCCTGGTTTGGCCAGACCATGAACCTGGCCACCATGACGGAAGCGCAAATCGCCCATGCGGGCATCGGCCGCAAGTTCCAGCGCCCCACCGTATTCGAGCAGCACACGGTGTTCGACAACCTGGAACTGGCGATGAAGATGGACAAGCGCGTGGCGCCCACCCTGTTTGCGCGCCTGACGTCCGAGCAGGCGGGCAGGATCGAAGCGATCTTGCGCCTGATCCGCTTGAACGGCCACGAAGCGCGGCCGGCCGGCTTGCTGTCGCACGGGCAAAAGCAATGGCTGGAAATCGGCATGCTCCTGATGCAGGAGCCGCAGCTGATCCTGCTGGACGAACCGGTGGCCGGCATGTCCGACGCGGAAACGGCGCGCACGGCGGAACTCCTCAATGAATTGCGCGGCAAGCATTCGATCATGGTCGTCGAGCACGACATGGGTTTCGTCACGGAGATCGCGCAGCAAGGCATCGTTACCGTGCTGCATGAGGGTTCCGTGCTGGCACAGGGGCGCATGGACGAAGTGCAAGCGGACGAGCGGGTCATCGAAGTCTATCTGGGAAGATAATAAGGGGGGATCGCAGGCCATGCTCGAAGTGCAACAATTAAATCAATACTATGGCTCCTCGCACACCTTGCGCGGCATCGACCTGTCGGCGCGCAAGGGCGAATGCCTGGCCTTGCTAGGGCGTAATGGCGTGGGCAAGACGACCTTGCTCAAATGCCTGATGGGCGTGCTGCCCGTGGCGCAGGGCAAGGTGCTCTTCAACGGGCATGACATCACGAGATTGGCGCCGCATGCGCGCGCCAGGCTGGGCATGGCCTACGTGCCGCAGGGGCGCGACATCTTTGCGCGCCTGACGGTCGAGGAAAACTTGCTGATGGGCATGGCGGTGAAGCGGGGCAGGCTGGCCACGCGCATCGATCCCCACGTGTATGAGCTGTTTCCCGTGCTCAAGGAGATGCTGCAGCGACGCGGCGGCGATTTGTCCGGCGGGCAACAGCAGCAACTGGCCATCGCCCGCGCCCTGCTGGCAGAGCCGCAATTGATCATCTTTGACGAGCCGACGGAGGGTATCCAGCCCTCCGTCATCAAGGATATCGGCAGGGTCATTTCCTTGTTGAAACAGCGGGGCGACATGGCCATCGTGCTGTGCGAACAGTATTTCGATTTCGCCCGCGAACTTGCCGACGAGTTCATCGTGCTGTCGCGGGGGCAGGTGGTGGCCAGCGGAGTGGCGGCGCAGATGGATGGCGACGAGGTGAAGCGGCACCTGGCCGTGTAAGGTCAGACGAGCTGGTACCAGCCCAGCACGGCGCCGGCCGCCAGCAGCCACAATAAATGGATCTTCGTGCGCCAGATGATCAGGCCGGCTACGATCGACAGGCTCCACAGGGGCCAGTCGGTGCGGATGTCATGGTTGGCGCCGCCCAGTATCATGCCCGTGGAAATCAGGAGGGCGACGACGATGGGCGCCATGCCTTGCTTGAAGGCGCGCACGGGGCGCAGGTCGCGGTTGCGGTAGCCCCACTGGGCCGCCACGTAGGTGAGGGTGGTGCTGGGCAGCATGATGCCCACCATCGTGATGAACACGCCGAGATAGGCGGCCGTGTAGCTGCCCGCATTCATGCCCACGTTCCAGCCCATCAGGGCGACGAACAGCACATTGGGGCCGGGAGCGGCCTGGGCGATGGCGATCGACTCGTTGAATTGCGCCTGTGTCAGCCAGCCATGCTGTTCGACGAGGAAGCGGTGCATTTCGGAAGTGGTGGAAATGGCGCCGCCGATCGACATCAGCGACAGCATCAGGTAGTGGCCGAACAGGTTCAGCCAGTCGCCCGCGCTTAACACCAGTTGCAGGGGCGGATTCATGTGGACAGCTTTCGATAGGTGAGCAGGCAGCCGATGCCGCCCAGACCCAGCAGGATGTACAGCAGGGGCCAGCGCAGCACGGCCACCATCAGCACGCCCAGCACGGTGATGGACAAGGTCAGCCACAGGGGCAGCGGATGCCTGGCCAGCGCCGTCGCCAGCTTCACACCCGTGGCGGCGATCATGCCGGCCGAGACAGCGGCCATGCCGCGCAGTGCGCCCGCCATCTGCGGATTGTCGCCAAAGCGCGTGTACAGCACGCCCAGCACGAGCACGATGACGAGGGGGGCGGTCAGCATGCCGGCCAGCGCCGTCAGCGCGCCTTTCAAACCGAAATAGCGCCCGCCCACCATCAGCGACAGGTTGACGACATTCGGCCCGGGCATGATCTGCGCCACGGCCCAGTCCTCGAGGAATTCCTCCTGCGTCAGCCAGCGCTTGCGCTCGACCATCTCGCGCTGAATCACGGCCAGCACGCCGCCAAAGCCTTGCAGGGCCAGCCAGGTGAACGAGAAGAACAGGTCGGCAAGCGAGGCCGGTTGCGGACGGGGCTGGTCGGGTTGGGGAGTGGATGAGGCGGCGGGCATGCACGATTATGGCCGTGCCTGCTCCGCCTTGTCCATGCCTATCTCCATGCCGTCTAGCCGCCGCCCACGCCGGCGATGACCACGCCCGTGCCGCCGCACATGACGCAAGGCTGGCCATTGTCCGTGTTGCCCCTGCCCATGCAATGCGTGCAGACGTTTTCTCCCGTGCCGGGCGTGCCGGGCGGGGCGATGTCGCCAGGATGTTGCTCAGAATCCGGTGTTGTATTCATGTCGTGTCTCCTTTGCATGCAGGGCGGGAGCTGCGCGATGGCGGCCAAATCCCATGGTAGGCCGGCGCCGCATGAGGCGTTTGACCTGCCTTAAGGTGCGCGGCCTTGCATCCCCGAAAAAAACTGCATTGCAATAGCTGGCTGGCATTGACATCGCGCGTTTTTCAGCAATACTTTCGCTGTCGCCTTCCGCGCTGGCCATGCTGGTGCCGGTCCCCGCTGCTGCATCCCGCCATCGTCGCTTTCTTCAGGAGTCATCGATCATGCCTCATTCCACAGAAACGCTGCATATGCCCGCCAAAACCGTGGTGCTGCATACCCGCGTCGACCAGAAGATGTCCGATATCGTCAATCTGGGCATCGCCGTGCAGGCAGCCTTCAGCACCTTGTGCGCGCTGGAATACCTGAAGTCATACAATGTCGCCCCCGACCTGATCGAGCGCGTGCTGCTGCATCCGGAGCAGCGCCGCCAGACCGTGCACTGAGTATCCTCGCGGCAACTGTATTGCCGGCAGCGTTGGCCCGGTGTTGTCGGATTGATCATTACGGCTCAGTTATGCACAAATGATGGGCTAACGAAATTGGCGAAATAATTTTCTTGTGATTATGTGTGACTTTCTAAGTGTTTGATTTTAATGGATTTTATTTTTGCTGTTTGATTGAGCAGTTTATTGAAAGCCGCACGGGCTGTGGCTTTGAAGGCTGTCAATAGGCCCTTATCCACAAAGATATCCACAGTCCGTGTGGATATCTGAAAAAGCGCTTAACAATCCGCCACTTAGGAAAAAGGGGCGGGCCAGCGCCTGCTATCGGCGCGCGAGATGGGCCAAAATGGGGCATGCCACAAGCCTGTATGCCTATCCAGTGCTCTTGTTTTTATGACTGAAAGTAGCGGCCCCGTTCAGGGCGTGCCGCCGGCCGGCGCCGCTGGGGTGTCGCCGCACTGGGCCAGGGCGGCAGCCAGTTCGGCGACTTGCTGCTCCGCTTCGCGCAAGGTGGCATAGGTGCGCAGTGAGGCGATCACAGTGGTAAACAACTTGCGCGTGGTCAGGTCCGTCTTGCACCAGAAATCGTTGATGTCGTAATCGATGATGATGCGGTGTTCCAGCGCCTGGCCGGGCTGGCCCGTGCGCAGGATGATGCGCACGGCGCTGTTGTGCAGCTCTTCGCGGATCTGGCGTGCCACTTGCAGTCCGGCATCCTGAGTTTCCATGATCACATCGAGCAGCACCACGGCGATATCGGAAGTGCCGCGCAGCAAGGTGAGCGCCTCGGCGCCCGAGTACGCGTGCAAAAAGCTCAGCCTGCGGCCCTGGAAGCTGGCTTGGCTGAGGGCGAACTTGGTCACCACGTGCACGTCGACATCGTCATCGACGATCAGCACGCGCCATGGCGCCGCAGTGGCAGGCTCTGCCGCCGCGTCTGCCCGTTCCAGCGGTTCGTCGACCAGCCAGTCCGGTTCGTCCGCTCCCTTGGCGGCGTTGTCGCTATCCATGTTCATGCGTTTATCCACCGTTGATCGTGCTTGCTACTCCACACTATGCCAGTCTACGGGGTTTGTCAAAACAATGCTGTTCAAGCAAGACGGCCTGGGCCAGGGTTGCTTATGCACAGCAAAATATATTTTCATTGTGGCAAAGTAACTTTGTTCGAGCGCAAATTCGTGATTGCAAGTCATTGATTTCATTGGGGTAAAAAATTGCCTGTGAAATCAGCAAATTGTTGAAACCCGCATCAATACTGGTGTTGCGGCTTGTCAAGAGGGGCTTATCAACAACTTTATCCACAGTTGCTGTGGATATCTAAAAAAGCCGTGCAAAAACCGGGGCTTAGCGCCCGTTCATGCGGCAAGGTGACAGCATTCATGCGGCCAGCCCAAGCCCGCCCAGCTGGGCAAAGGCGTGCAGGAAGCGCTGCTTGGCTTCGGCGGGACCCATGGCGTCGATTATACCGGGCAAGGGGGCGATGCCGTCAAGGTAAGCCCAGCGTTCGGCCGAGTGCGGCATCAGGTCGCGCTTTTCCGTGGCCAGCGCGATCAGGTCGGCCCGCTTGATCGGTGCGTAATCGGAAAAATCCAGCCCATACGTGGCGGCGATGATGGCGCTGACCTTGTCTTCCAGCACGGCAAACTCGGGCAGCAATACTTTCAAGGGTTTCACCATGTCGCCCAGGTAGGCTTCGGCCGCGTCGTGCAGCAGGGCGGCCAGGCGCAAATGGGGCGGCACCAGTTCGGCGACGATCAGGCTGTGCTGGGCGACCGAGTAAAACACTTGCGTCTGTCCATTGAAGCGGCACTGGTAGGCGAGGCCGTGGGCAATGTCCTCGATGGCTACCTTGTCGATATGCGGGCGCAAGGGATAAAAACGGTTGCCTGAATAAGTGGAAACGTAGTCGGTGGTAATCATTGCCATGGCACGGTGCTCGGAACGCTCAAGATGCTTCATCGTACACCCGATGGCATGGGCTTGCCCCGGCTGCGGTGCACAGGCGTCGGGCTGCTGAGCCTATGCATCTTGGCAAAGCCTTTAATTTATTTCATATCATTCATTGTTCTTTCTCAAATACACTATAGCAATCTTGTTTGTCTGAAACTTCATTTAGGGGCAGGGCAATGACGGCGATACCTTCGGCAAGACCTTCGTATATCTATCAGGGCGGTTCGGTGATGATGCACTCGCCGCTGCAATTGAAACAGTCGGAAATGTACGGCTATTTCGTCAGGGGCGACCTGGCCAAGCTGCAGGCCACCGTGAATACCACGCTGAACCAGGTGGCCGGCAGCAAGATGACTCTGAAAGCCCTGTCGCCGTATGTGATGCTGACGTTTACGCGCGTCAACCATGCGGACTCGGCCAACCCCGTTGACCAGGCCAAGGGCTGGATCACGGAAGTCGACATCGTCACCTGGATCATGGTCGGCCAGATGGATGAACGCGGCAAGCTCGCGCATATCTACTGGTATCCGTGCCACATTTTTGTGGATGACGCCATGGCCCTGATCAACGGGCGCGAACTGTTCGGCTATCCGAAATACCTGTGCGACTACGAAATTCCCGCCGCCGGCAGCGAGCCGCTGCGCTGCTCCGTCGCCGCCAAGGGCTTCCAGCATTTTTCGCCGGAAACGAAGCTGGCCCTGCACCCGCTGCTGGAAGTCAATGCCACCGTGCAGACGGGGCCGCACAAACCCGTCAACAGTTTCCTGGAACTCATCGAGCAGGCATTCGAGATTTTTCTCTCCATTCCCGATTTCTTCGACATGGACCAGGCTGGCTGGGCCGATATTTTGTCCTTGCTGCGCAACCCGCGCATCGATCAGATTTTCCTCAAGCAATTCCCCGACAGCGCGGGCGTGAAAGCCGTGTACCAGGCCCTGGTGGCTGCGCCGGCCGAAATCAACCGCCTGCACAGCGCGCGCCTGCTCGGCTATGAATACGAATGCACGGTGCACGCCTTCGACAGCTTCCCGCTGGACCAGACCCTGGGTTTGCAGCTGGGACCGCAGGCGGCCATTTTGCCCTTCAATGTGAACTTCGATTTCACGGCCATGCCGGGCGAGGAACTGGTCGACAATTCCCGCATCGCGCCGGAAAAGATCGCCATCCTCGGCGGCGGCGTGGCGGCCATGACCACCGCGTATTATTTGACGAACCAGCCGGGCTGGCAAAACCGGCATGCCATCACCGTCTACCAGCTGGGCTGGCGCCTGGGCGGCAAGGGCGCCAGCGGGCGCAATGCGCAGGCGGGCCAGCGCATCGAGGAGCACGGCCTGCACATCTGGTTCGGCTTCTACGCGAACGCCTTCAGGATGATCAAGGAAGCATACGCCAGCCTGGAACGCCCGCCCGGCGCGCCGCTGGCCACCTGGCGCGACGCTTTTAAACAACACGATTACGTGGCCCTGTCGGAAGACGTCAAGGGACAATGGCGCAACTGGTCCATTGTCTTTCCCACCTTGCCGGGCGAGCCGGGCGAGGGCGGCGAAGACGTCACCCTGTGGCAGATGGCCATCGCCATGGTGGGCTGGATCGAGCAGTGGATACGCCAGATCCGCCAGGTGGCGGACGCCGACGCGCGCATCGTGCGCGCCAGCGCATCGCAGGGCGAAGGCGTGTGGCCGGGCTGGTTGCGCCGCCTGGCCGACGAAGTGGTGGGGCAGGCCGATGAACTGGGGCTGGACGTGGGCTTGTCCGTGGGCGCGCTGGCGGCGCTGGTGGCCGACCTGGCGCCGGACTCCACGCGCCACGACCAGGCCCGCCACCAGCTGCTGGCCAGCACCCTGAACGGCATCCGCGCCTGGCTGCGCCTGCGCTACCGCGCGCTGATCGATGGCGACGATGAATTGCGCCGCCTGTTCACCTGCCTGGACCTGGGCATCACGGTCATGAAGGGCATGTTCGAGGATGGCGTGTTCAAGAACGGCTTTGACGTCATCAACGACATCGATTTCCGCGCCTGGCTGCGCAAGCATGGCGGCGACGAGCAGTTCAGCGTCAATTCGGCGCCCGTGCGCGGCTTTTACGACCTGGTGTTTGCCTACGAGGACGGCGATTTTTCCAAGCCGAACATCGAGGCGGGCACCTTGCTGCGTTCGATGGCGCGCATCGGCCTGGCCTACAAGGGCGGCATCATGTTCAAGATGCAGGCCGGCATGGGCGACACGATTTTCACACCGCTGTACGAGGTGCTGCGCAAGCGCGGCGTGGAATTCAAGTTCTTCCAGCGCGTGGAAGAACTGGTGCCGGGCGCGGGCGACATCGACAGCATCCGCATCACGCAGCAGGTGCAATTGAAGGACCCGGCCGCCGGTTACGCGCCGCTGGTGGACGTGAAAGGCTTGCCGTGCTGGCCCAGCGCGCCCGATTACGCGCAGATCGAACCGGCCCAGGCGGCGCTGCTGCAGGCGCAGGAAGTCAACCTGGAATCGTACTGGAGCGACTGGCCGCAGCAGTATGCGCAGGCGTTCGGCCGCGCGCTGCCCGCCACGGTATTGAAGAAGGGCGTCGATTTCGACAAGGTGGTGTTCGGCATTTCCATCGGCTCGCTGCAAGCCCTGTGCCCGCAACTGCTGGCGCAAAGTCCGGCCCTGCAACTGGCGGCCGACAAGGTGAAAACGGTGGCCACGCAGGCTTACCAGGTTTGGCTCAACAAGGATTTGTCTCAGATGGGCTGGACCACGCAGCCGAAGGGCCAGCAACCGGTGCTGTCGGCCTTCACGGAGCCGTACGACACGTGGGCGCCGATGGACCAGTTATTGGCGCACGAGGATTGGCCGGCGGGGCTGGAACCGAAAAACGTTTCGTACTTTTGCAGCGCCTTCCCTGTCGACAGCTATCCGCCCGTCACCGACACGGGCTTTCCCGCCCGCTGCGCGGCCAAGGCGAAACAGGGCGCGCTGCATCAGCTGGAACGCGAGATCGGCGCGCTGTGGCCCGAGGCGGGCGGGCCGGGCGCGTTTCCGTGGCAATGGCTGGTCGATGCGAAGGCCGGCACGGGACCGGCGCGCTTCGACAGCCAGTACTGGCGCGCCAACGTCGACCCGTCCGAGCGCTACGTGATGTCGGTGGTGGGCAGCACGCAGTACCGGCTGGCGACCGACCAGTCGGGCTTCAGCAACCTGTTCCTCACGGGCGACTGGATCAGGACGGGCCTGAACGCGGGCTGCGTCGAGGCGGCCGTGATGGCCGGCATGCAGACTTCGCGCGCCATGACGGGCTATCCGGCCGTGATCCAGGGCGAGACGGATTTCTAGGCATGCAAGGCCTGATGCTGCTGTGCCTTGTCCTGATCCACCTGCACGCGGGCGCCGCGCCGCCGGGCGCCATTGTGCTGTGGCCCGGCGCTCCGCCCGGCGGCGCGGCGCCGGGTCCGCAGCGCGACAGCGCCAAAGGCTCCATCACGCAGGTGGCGCAGCCTTACCTGATCGCACACCGCCCGACGCGGCCGGACGGCACGGCCGTCCTGCTGGTCAGCGGCGGCGGCTATGCGCATATCGAGGCGGGCAAGGAAAGCGGTCCCGCCGCCGCCTGGCTGCAAGCACAGGGCGTCACGGCGTTTGAACTCGTGTACCGTCTGCCGCAGGAAGGCGGCGGGGTGGCCGCGCCGTTCCAGGACGGCCAGCGGGCCATGCGCGTGATCCGGGCGCGTGCGGCCGAGTGGGGCATCGATCCGGCGCGCATCGGCATGCTGGGTTTTTCCGCCGGCGCGCACCTGGCCGGCATGACGGCCGTCCAGCCGGACGCCGCCCTGTATGCGTCCGTCGATGCGATCGATGGCGTCTCCGCGCGGCCCGATTTCGTCGTGCTGCTATACCCCGTGCTGACCATGCAGCCGCCGTTCGACACGACGCATGCGAAGAAAGAGCTGCTGGGAAGCCACCCCACGCAGGCGGCGCGCGATGCGCTGTCGGTGGAACGCCACGTCGATGCGCGCACGCCGCCCATGTTCATCGCGCAGGCGCTGGACGACCCGATTTCACCGCCCGACAACAGCCGCTTGATGGGCGCTGCCCTGGACCGCGCCGGCGTGCCTGTTGAACTGCACCAGTTCCGGCACGGCGGCCATGGCTGGGGCCTGGGCAAGCCGGGTAGCGAACCGGCCGTGTGGCCGCAACTGCTGCTGGCGTGGCTGCAATCGCGGGGCTGGATGCCTCAGCCTTCGGGCTGAGTTTCCAGATCCCGCCGCGCCACGTCCAGCGCCGCCCGCAGCTGCGGCAGGAACTGTTCCACGTTATCGAGCTGGCCGTTCGAGGCCAGGGTTTCCATCTGGTGGCACAGGCCGTGCAGGGTGGGGCGGCTCAAGTAGCCGGCGCTGCCTTTCAAGGCGTGGAAAGCGGCCGCCGCCGCGCTGGCATTGCCGTCGCGCACGGCATGGCAAGCCAGGTCCAGGCGCCGCGGCGCTTCCGTCAGGAACGCTTGCGCGATGCGCTGCAAGTGCTGCGGCGACAAGCCTGCCAGCGGCAGGATGTGCACGGGCGCCGTCATGGGATCGGCCGGCGCCGGCGTTTGCGCCTGCGCGTCGTCGGCATCGTCCAGGCCGAACTGGCGCGCCAGGGTGTCGTCGTCGATGGGTGCGGCCTGCGGCAGCGCGTGGCCGCGCGCCAGCAGCAGGTCGATGATGGCGTCGATTTTCTCGAACAGCAGCGCTTCGTCGACGGGCTTGCTGAGGAAGTCGTCCATGCCGGCGGCCAGGTAGCGTTGCCGGTCATGTTCGCTGGCGTTGGCCGTCAGCGCGAGGATGGGAATCTGCGCGTCGGGAATGGGGAACTGGGCGTTGCCGCCGTCGCGGATCAGGCGCGCGGCCTGTTCGCCATCCATTTCCGGCATGCGGCCATCCATCAGCACGCAGTCGTAGGGGCCCGATCCCAGCGCGCGCAGCGCCTGTTCGCCGTTTTCCACGATGGTGATCTCATGGCCCATGCTTTCGAGCAGGGTGCCGATGATGATCTGGTTGGTGCGCACGTCTTCGGCGCACAGGATGCGCAGGCGGCAGGCGTGGCGCGCCTGGCGCACCGGCCGGCGCGCGTCGGCCGCCGGCGCGCTGCCGTCTTCCAGCGGCAAGGTGAAGTGGAAGCGCGAACCGATGCCGACCCGGCTTTCCACGCCGATCGTGCCACCCATCAGTTCGACCAGTTCCTTGCAAATGGCCAGGCCCAGGCCCGTGCCGCCGTAGCGGCGCGTGGTGGAATGGTCGGCCTGCTCGAATTTCTGGAACAGGCGCGGCAAGGTGTCCGCGTCGATGCCGGGACCCGTATCGCTGATGATGAATTCGATCTCGCTGCGGCCATCGCGGCGCGGCGGCGTGCGGGCGCGCCGCACTTCCAGCAGCACTTCGCCATTGGCCGTGAATTTCAGCGCGTTGCCCAGCAGGTTGATGAGGATCTGCCGCAGGCGCGTGGGGTCGGCGCGCACGTAGCGGGGCAGGTCCAGCGCCAGTTCGCGGCGCAGCAGCAGGCTCTTGGCGTCGGCCTGGCCTTGCACGATGCCGGCCGCGTCGCCGATCAGCGCCAGCAGGTCGAAGTCCACGGTTTCCAGGGTCAGCTTGCCCGCGTCGATCTTGGAAAAGTCTAGGATGTCATTGAGGATGGTCAGGAGCGAGACGCCATTGTGCAGGCCGATGCGCAAGTATTCCTGCGTACGGCCACGCACGGACTGGTCGCGCAGGGCGAATTTCAGCATGCCGATCACGCCGGCCAGCGGCGTGCGGATGTCGTGGCTCATGGCGGACAGAAAATCGATGCGGTGGCGGCTGACCACTTCCGCATGCTCCTTGGCCTTCAGCAGGGCGTCGTTGCTGAGGGTGAGCGCCAGGGTGCGTTCCTGCACCCGCTGTTCCAGGTTGTTGCGCAGCAGGCGGATCTGGTCGGCCAGGGCAAAGGCCAGCAGCAAGCCGTCGAAGGTGCCGCCGAGCAGGGTCACCAGCTGGGCGTTGGCCACCATGGCCGGCATCAGCCCCAGGTTGGCCGGCAGGATCAGAAAGCCGGGCAGCATCAGCGCGACGAAGGCCAGCACGAAGAAGCGCGCCGGCTGGTAGCCGCGGCGCCAGACGACGATGCCGCAGATGAGCGCCAGCAGCATCCAGATGCTGATGGCGATGGTGGCCAGCGTGTGCGCATACGACAGGGCGAAAAAGCAGCTGGGCAGGAGCAGCAAGGGCAATGCCAGGTTGACCTTGCTGAGACGGTACAGCAGCAGGGAGTAGTCGCGCAGGCGCAGGAAATGCATGTAGAACAGGGTGCTGAAGACGGGCAGCAGGAAAAACGGCACGTAATGCAGCTGCAGCTGGTGCCAGTCGAACAGGTCGGCAAACACGTGGAAGGTCATGGCCCAGGCCAGGCCGTACGTCAGCACGTACAGCGTGTAATACGCCGACGCCTTTTCCAGGGTGATGGAAAAGATGAAGAAATTGAACAGGCCCAGCGCCAGCAGGGCGCCGATGGAGGCCACCATCAGGAAGTTTTCCTTGCCCACCAGCTTGCGGTAGTCGTGCTGCGTCTTCACGCCGAACAGGGGCGCGCGCGCGTAGTAGGGGCTGGAAAAGCGGATCAGGATGTCGTACGTGGCGCCCGGCGCCAGCTGCACGTTCATGCCGTAGTGCAGCAAATAGTCGTGCGGCCGCTGGTAGCCCGTCAGCAAGGTACTCGGCGCCGCGTGCGGCCCCGGGCCATACACGTAGACGTCGACCAGGTCGATCAGGGTGTCGTTCGGGTCGATGACCCAGGCCGATTCGCTGCTGTCGTTGCGCACCTGCGCATGCAGCCAGTAGGCGCCGCCGAACAGGTCGACCTGGTCGGCCGGGCGCTGGCGCGCCAGCCAGGCGGGCAGGGCGGCGGCATCGGCAGGCGCGGCTTCATTTTCGGCAAGAAATAGTTGTCCGCCCTTGCCCAGGTGAGCGATGCCTTGTTTGCTCAGAGGCAAGGGAGTCGCCTGCGCCGCGCCCGCCAGACCCAGCAGGCCGAACAGCAGGCTGAGCACGAGCGGCCAGCTGCATAGCCAGGCGCTGACGCGGGAGCTGGAAGCGCGGTGGCAGGGAGGGAGCGAGTGGGCTGGCATCGATGGAGTGGGTGATGGTCGCGCGGGAATTGGCGGCAACGCCGTTTGCTGTGGAGTGTCCATTTTAATCGACTCTCGGTGACACACGGGCAAATTCATGTCCTGTCCGCCTGGCGCCCGCTCCGGTATCATGGCGCTTTTGCCCGCGAGATATTCATGCTCAGTCCCGACCAGTTCCTGGCCTTCCTGGCCGCCGCCGTCTTGATCACCGCCAGTCCTGGCCCCGACAACCTGATGGTGCTGGGCGTGGGCATGTCGCGCGGGCGCCGCCAGGGCATGGCGTTCGGCCTGGGCTGCGCCCTTGGCTGCCTCACGCACACCGTGCTGGCGACCATCGGCGTGTCGGCCCTGCTGGCCGCTTCGCCCACGGCCTTTACGGCGCTGAAAGTGGCCGGCGGGCTGTACCTCGTATGGCTGGGCATCGGCGCCCTGCGCAGCCGTGGCGGCGCCAGAGTCGATGGCGCGGCCGCCTTGCCCGACGAATCCTTGCTGCGCCTGTTCGGCAAGGGACTGTTTGCCAACAGTATCAATCCGAAAGTCGTATTGTTTTTCCTCTCGTTCCTGCCGCAGTTCATCGTCGCGGGCCAGGGCAGTGCCAGCTGGCAGACGGCGCAGCTGGGCCTGGTCTTCACGGCGCAGGCGTGCGTGTTGTTCGGCCTGCTCGGCTATTTTTCCGGCGCTGTCGGCCTGTGGCTCAACCGCCGCCCGCGCGCCGGCCTGTGGCTGGACCGCGTGGCCGGCACCATCTTCATCGGCCTGGGCTTGCGCCTGATCCTGGCGCGCTGACCTCTTGCCGGGCGGTGATGCGGAACGCCAGTTCCATCTGGTCCTGCACGGCCATGGCGCCGCCCAGGATGGCGAACGGCACGATGCCGAAGTCGCTTTGTTTCAGCAGCAGGCTGCCGCTGGCCTGCAGGCTGCGCCCGTCGGCCGCTTGCTCGACGCGCACCGGCAGCCGCACCGTGCGCGTCACGCCATGCAGGGTGATGTCCGCATCAAACACCTGCTTGTCGCCCGTGCGGCGCGCCTCGATGCTGACCCACGGATAGCGTTCCGCCTCGAGCACGCGCACCAGCATGTTGTGGCGCGTGCCGGCGATGGCGTCGGCCGACGGCGTCGTCGCCAGGCCCGCCGCCTGGCGCAAGCTTTCTTCATCCACAGTCATCTCGTCGAGCCGGAAGCGCAACTGCGCGCGCCCCGGCGCGGGCGCCACGATGCCCTGCAGGCTGCGGCTGGCCACCACGTGATCATGCCCGAGCCGCGCCAGCGCGCCGCCACGGCGCACGGTGATGGTCAGCAGGGACTCGTCGGGCGCGATGTGCAGCAGCTGCACGCCTTGCCGCTGCCACGCGGGCGCCGGCACGGCGGCAGGGGCGGCCGGCGCGGAAGCGGGGGCCGGCGCGGGCGGCAAGGGCGTGCAGGATAGCAGCACGGCGCAGGCGCCGGCCAGCAGCATGCGGCGGTGAACAGTGTGCATCGATGAAAACTCCTGGCTGGACATGGACTGCGCGTGCAGAGGCGCAAGGCGCGATGGGGCGATAGTAAGCGATCCAGCCTGCCCGGCGCTAGCCCCTTCGCAGGCGGCCGCGCAAGGACGGAGTACAGGGATAGCGTTTACCGCGCCTGTCCGTCGACAAACAGGAGGATGGCGCTGGCGACCACCTGCGGCGCTTCGCGCTGCGGGAAGTGGCCGATGCCTTCGAGCAGCACGCGCTGGTAGGCGCCGCTGAAATGGCGTTCGCGTCCAGCCGAGCTGTCCGGATGGTTGCAGGTGTCGGCCGCGCCATGCAGCACCAGGGTGGGCACCGGCAAGACGGGCGCCGGGTGCAGCCGCGCTTCGTCGGCCGCGTACGCGGGGTCGCCCTCGGCAAACGCCCAGCGGTGACGGTAGGAATGCAGCACCACCTCGGCCCAGTCGGGACCGTCGAAAGCGCGGCTGGCCTGCCCGAAATCGGCTTCGCCATACCAGCCGGCGGGCGACCAGCTGTCCCACATCATGCGGGCAAACGCGTGGCGGTCATGCTCGACCGCATGCTGGCCCCGCGGCGTGGCCATGAACCAGTGGTACCAGTAGTTGCGCGCCTGCTGGTAAGACAGTTCTTGCCGTGGGTCATTCGTGCCATAGCCTACCGACAGCATGACGAGGCCGGATGCCGCATCGTGGCGCAAGCCGCAGGCATTGGCGACGGCGCGCGCGCCCCAGTCGTGGCCCACCAGCAAGGGCTGATCCAGTTGCATCGCATCGATAAAGTCGAGCAAGTCGCGTCCCAGCGCGGCCAGCTGGCCGCTGCGCGGCGTGTCCGCATGGCGAAAGCGCGTGGGCGCGAAGCCGCGCAGGGCGGGCGCCAGCACGCGGTAGCCAGCGGCGGCCAGCGCCGTCGCCGTTTTGGCCCAGCTTTCCGGGCTGTCGGGCCAGCCGTGTACCAGCACGGCGCAGCGGCTGCCGGCGGCGTTCCATTCCAGGTAGGCCACGTCCAGCAGCGGGGTGGCGATGTAGTGATAGTCTTGCATGGCATTCCTGACGAAGGTGAGGGGAGAGCGTCATGGTAGCGCCGGCAATGCATTTGATTCGTGAGCAATTCATCGATATTATGATCATATCTTGATGAATTGGAGCGTACCATGCACGCCTTGCCGGCAATAACCCTGGACATCGTCCTCTTGCGCAGCCTGCTGGAAGTGGTCGATACGGGCGGTTTCGCGCTGGCCGCGCAAAACCTGGCGCTGACGCCGTCGGCTGTCAGCGGGCATATCAAGCGCCTGGAACACAGCGCCGGCAAACAGTTGCTGGCGCGCACGACGCGCAGCCTGGAGCTGACGGCGGCCGGCGAACTGCTGTACATGTATGCGCGCAATATCGTCGACCTGGAACGCGAGGCGCGGGCCAGGCTCAGCGGTGCATCGGTGCAGGGGCGGCTGGTCCTGGGCGCGTCGGAAGATTTCGCGGGCACGTGGCTGCCGCAAGTGCTGCAGACGTTCCAGCGCTGGCATCCGCAAGCGTCGATCGAGTTGAAGGTGGGCATCACGGCCGACCTGCTGCGGCGCCAGGCGCACGAGCAGATCGATGTCATTTTCGGCAAGCAATGCAGCCGCACGGAAGGGGCCGGCGAATTGCTGTGGGCCGAGCCGCTGGTATGGGCGTATGCGGCCGGCCGCCTGCCCGATCCGCAACTGCCCGTGCCGCTGGCGCTGTTTCCCTCGCCGTGCGTGTACCGCGAAGCGGCGCTGGCCGCTTTGGCGCAGGCGGGCCGTGCCTGGCGGCTGGCGTTTGACAGCGGCAGCATGGCCGGCTGCGTGGCGGCGGCGCTGGCCGGCTTTGCCGTGACGCCCGTGGCGCGCAGCCAGTTGCGCGACGGCTTGCGCATCCTGGGAGCGGAAGAGGGCTTGCCGCCATTACCCGATGCCCGTTTTTATGCCTTTCCACGCAACAATACGCCGGCCGTGCTGGCGCTGGTGGACGCCGTGCGCGGCGCGGGACAGCGGCACCAGTTTCACGCATGATGCCGGCGGCGCCGGAAATGCCGATGAAAGTATGAAAGTTTAGCCTGCGTCATAAGGCGGTCATATGCCGCTGTTATGATGCTTTCGTTGGCACACAGCATGCATTGCGCAGATCACTACGCTCCGGGAGCGATAGGATGCAGGCATGACTCAACAGCTTAGCCGGTGAGCTCAACCATCGGCACCAGACATGTAAAAATTGTTTTATGGCAGTATTTGCAGGGTGGGGCAGGGGAAATGCAGGAATCGGGCGGGGCTTTAATGAAGTCCTAAGCCTGCCCGAGGGAAGGACTGGCATAGTGGATACATGGCGCACGGAGACCCCGGGCGCAAGGTTGCCGGACACCTCAATGACCGGCACGATTTCCACTTCTTCATGTGTTTTTCCCGTTTTATCCCTGCGCTCTGAAACAGCGTTTCAACCGGCTACCGCACTTTGCGAAGCCGGTTTTTTTTGCCTGCGTTTTCATCCGTTCCCGGCGCCGCGGCGCCGGGAAAGCCGATTAGCCCGCCTGTTTCGCCAGCCATGCATCGACGGCCGGCAGCCGTTCGGCGCGCAGCTTGATGCGATACTTGATACCGGCCACGGAACTGTCGGCGTCGCCGCGCGCGCCGGCCGGCAGGTGCGCCTGCGCGTATGCTTCCAGCTTGGCGATCATGTCCGGCTGCGCCGAACCGGCGGCCAGGCGCGGGAAGTAGCGGCTGCGCGAGCTGGCGTCGATGCGCGCATTGACTTGCTCCAGGTGCGCCAGCGCAAAGTCGAAGGCCAGTTCCGGATGCGTGCGCGACACGCGCGAGATCATGGCCGGGCTGTTGGTCACGCCCGGTTCATCCGTCAGCGCCAGCGCCAATGCGCGCCGCGCCAGGGCGGGATCGTCGCTCGAGGCCAGCAGGTCGTACAGCTGGTTTTTCACCAGCGGCGTCTTTTCCTGCTGCGCGCGGGCGTGCAGCTGCTCCCAAGTGGCGGCGTCCGCATGCTGCGCCACCACGCCCAGGATGGTGCGGCGCAGGGGCGCGGGCATGGCGGCGGGGTCTTGCTCGCTGGCCGCATGGCGGCGGCGCGCCTCGGCGATCACGCCCGGTTCGCCCATGTCGCCGAGGATGGCGATCAGCTGGCCGCGCAGGGTCGCCACGCTCGACGCTTCGCCCGCGCGCGCTTCCCAGCCCGTCTGCGCCATCATCGGCGCCAGGCGCGCCATGGCGAAGCGGCCGAAGGCCTGCTGGCGCGCTTTGCTTTCCGCGCTATCGCCCGCATATTGTTCGTACAGGCTGCCCAGGGAGGCGGCCACCTTGCCCAGTACCTGCGGATCGGCCGACAGCGGCGTCGCTTTCACCAGTTCCAGGAAGTCGGCCAGGTTTTGCGCGCCCGCCAGGCCCAGCGACTGGCTGTCCGCCAGCAAGCCCAATTGGTCGATCGGCGCCAGGCGCGCGAAGCTGCGCGCCAGCGCGCGCGTGTTGGCGGGCGCGTACACGGTGCGGTAGTAGCCGCTCTGGCCCGCGTTCACCAGCAGGGCGCCGCAGCCGGGCACGTTCAAGGTCGCCTTGCCATTCCTGACCAGCACCGTGGCCAGCTTGCCGTTGCCGACCGTCGAGGCGATGACGGGCACTTTCCACGACAGCGGTTTCTTGTTCGGCTGGTCCTTGGAAAATTCCGTCTGCGTCAGGCGCACGCGCGTATTGCCGTTCCGGCACACGGCGTTGTCCACCGTGATCATCGGCACGCCCGGCTGCAACGTGAAATCATGGGCGATGGCGCTGACCGGCTTGCCGGCGGCCGCATCGACTTCGCGCCACAGGTCGTCGGACACCGTATTGCCATACGCATGCTTGCGCATATAGCTGCGCACGGCCGTGCGCCACGTGTCGGCGCCGACATACGCTTCGAGCATGCGGATCACCGCCTCGCCCTTTTGATAGGTGATGCCGTCGAAGGCCTGGCTGGCCTGCTCCACGGTGGCGATGCGCTGCACCACCGGATGCGTGGTGCGCAGCGCGTCCTGGCTCATGGCCGACTCGCGCCCGCCCACGCTGGACAGGGCCGTGTTCCACTCGGGGTGCAGACGCTCCGTGGTGCGGCTTTCCATCCACGACGCAAAACCTTCGTTGAGCCACAGGTCGTCCCACCAGCGCATGGTGACCAGGTCGCCGAACCACTGGTGCGCCATTTCATGCGACAGGGTGGTGTAGATGTTTTCCTTGTCGGCCTGGGTCGAGATGGCCGGGTCAAGCAGCAGGCCATATTCGAAAGTGAAGACGGCGCCCCAGTTTTCCATGGCGCCGAAGAACTGGCTGCGGCCCGGCGCGGCGATGTTGTCGAGCTTGGGCAGCGGATAGCGCACGCCGAAATAATCGTTGTATTCGCGCAGCAGGGCGCTTGACTCGTCGAGCGCGAAGCGGCTTTGCGCCAGCGCGCCTTTCTTCGTGATGACGCCGATCTCCGTACCGTCGGCCATCGTTGTGGCCCGCTCGAAGTCGCCCAGGCCGAAGAACAGCAGATACGTCGACATGCGCGGCGTGGTGGCGAAGTACACGTGCTTCATGCCATTGCCCAGTTCCTCGCTGCTGGCGATCGGCATGTTGCCGACGGCCATCTGGTTGCTCGGCACGACCACGTTGAGATCGAAGGTGGCCTTGTAGTCCGGTTCATCCCACGATGGCAGCATGCTGCGCGCGTCCGAATTTTCGAACTGCGTGTACAGCGCGCGCTGGCGGCCTTGCGGCGTGTCGTAGTCGAGCGAGAACAGGCCCGTGGCCTGCGTGCCGATCTTGCCGCTGTAATCGATGCGCAGCAGGTACTCGCCCTTCGCCACGGGTTCGGCGAAATGCACGGTGGCCGTCTGCTTGTCCGCATCGAACGCGATCTTGCGCGTCACCTGCTTGCTGCCGCCCGCGCCTTCGATGGCGGCGGCCGCAAACGTCAGGTTCAAGGCATTGAAGGTGATGCTGGCGGTCGGCGCGTCGACCGCCACCTTGATGGCCACCTCGCCCTTGAAGGTAGAGGCGGCGGCGTCCGGCGTGATCGACACGATATAGTGCAAAGGCGTGACGCCGCGCGGCAGCTGCGTGGTGGTGCCGGGCGCATGGCTGGCCGAGACGTACCTGGCGGCGGGAGCTGCATTGTCTGCATGGGCTGCGGTGATGGAAGCCAGTGCCAGGACGGCGGCGGCCAGTTGGCTGCGCCGGAAGCGCGGAGTCGGTGTGCGATGCATGGTATGCCCTTGGTTCATGGATAAAACGCCCGCCAGCCGGATAGGCTGCGGGCGTTGATGACGTGTGGGGGACATCGCTGGAACTGGCGGCCAGCGTTCCCGTACAGCAATCTAAGGCGAAACGGGGGCAAAGTCAACGCGCCAGGGGCGCCGCACCATGCCGGTGCGCTGGTATGATGGGCGTCTGACTGCATTGCCACAGGCTGGTGCCGCGCCTGATTGGCCACCACCATAACGAGACGAGACCTGCACATGAAACTCACTATCAGCCCCCGCACGCCCAATCCGCGCCGCGTCACCATGTTCATCGCCGAGAAGGGCATCACCGGCATCGAGGAAGTGGCGCTCGACCTGATGGCCGGCCATCACCGCGATCCCGCCTTCCTGGCGAAAAACCCGCTGGGCCGCGTGCCCGTGCTGGAACTGGACGACGGACGCGTGCTGACCGAGACGCGCGCCATCTGCACCTACCTGGAAGGCTTGCAGCCGCAGCCGAACCTGATGGGCGAGGGATTCGATGAGCGCGCCTTCATTGAAATGGCCGACCGCCGCGTGGAACTGCATTTGTTCAGCGCCGCCGCCAACTGGGTGCGTCACGGTCATCCGGCCTTGGTGGCGCTGGAAAACCCGCAGTTTCCCGATTTCGCCACGGCGCAGGCGGGCAAGCTGCGCGAGACGGCGCAATGGCTGGACCAGGTGCTGGCCCACCAGCCCTACATCGCCGGCGAACGCTTTACGATTGCCGACATCACGGCCTTCTGCGCACTGGAATTTGTACGCGGGCTGATGAAGTACCGGCCGGGAGCGGAAGGGTTGTCGAACCTGCAGGCTTACCGCGACCGCATCGCCGAGCGGCCCAGCGCGCAGGCGAAGTAGGCCTTGCGTGCGGGCCTCGTCAACTATGTTGTCGGCTTACGCCCGTTGGGCTAAGCCGACCTACGCCCGGTAGGTTGGATTAGCGGGACGCGTAATCCAACATCATCGCGGGCTGGCCAACAATGTTGTCGGCTTACGCCCGTTGGGCTAAGCCGACCTACGCCGACCTACGCCGGCCTGCGTTTACCGACAGCCCGGTAGTTCGGATTAGCGGAACGCGTCATCCGACATCACCACTTACTTCAGCTGCTCGTGCAGGAAGGTGTAGGTCAGCGCCCACATCAGCGCCTGCTGGTCGTTGTTGGCGGCACCCGCGTGGCCGCCTTCCGTGTTTTCCCAGTACAGCACGTCGTGGCCTTGCTCTTCCATTTTCGCCACCATCTTGCGCGCATGGCCTGGGTGGACGCGGTCGTCGCGTGTCGAGGTGGTAAACAGCACGCGCGGATATTTCTTGTCCTTGAAGACGTTCTGATACGGCGAGTACTTGCTGATGTAGGCCCATTGTTCCGGCACGTCCGGATCGCCGTACTCACCCATCCACGAAGCGCCCGCCAGCATCTTGTTATAGCGGCGCATGTCGAGCAGCGGCACCTGGCTGACGACGGCGTTGAACAAATCGGGACGCTGCACCAGCACGGCGCCCGTCAGCAGGCCGCCATTGCTGCCGCCCATGATGCCCAGGTGGCGCGGACTGGTGACCTTGCGCTTGATCAAATCCTGCGCCACCGAGATGAAATCGTCATACGCGCGCTGGCGGTTTTCCTTCAGCGCCGCCTGGTGCCAGCGGGGGCCGAATTCGCCGCCGCCGCGGATATTCGCCAGCACATACACGCCGCCCTTTTCCAGCCACGCCACGCCCGTGGTGCCGCTGTAGCTCGGTTTGAGCGACACTTCAAAGCCGCCATAGCCATACAGCACGGTGGGGTTGCTGCCGTCGAACTTCGTCTTCTTGTTCATGATGGCGAAGTAGGGCACCTTGGTGCCGTCCTTCGACGTCGATTCGAACTGCTCCACCTTGTACGGCGCCGCATCGTAGTAGGCGGGCAGCGACTTGATTTTCGTGCGCTGGTCGCTTTGCGCCGTGGCCAGGTACAGGGTGGTCGGATTGAGGAAGTCGGTCACCGTCAGGAAGTACTGGTCCGAATCGACCGGGTCGAGCGCGCTGACGGCCAGGGTGCCCAGCTTCGGCGCGTCGACGGCGCGGCGCTGCCACTTGCCGTTCACGTGGCGCAGTTCCGTCAGGCGGTTCTTGACCTTGTCCAGGGTGGTGACGAGGATGGCCGATTTGGTGGCCGTGACATTGTCCAGCGACGAGGTGGCCGTGGGCGCGTACAGCAATTCCAGCTCCTGCTTGCCCTGCATGAAGGCCTTGAAGTCGGACGCCAGCAGCGAGCCTTGCACGTAGGTCTTGCCGTTCACTTTCCAGTCCGAGCGCAGGGTGATGATCAATTGATCGCGTACGGTGAAGGCCGTCGCGTCGTCCGGCTTCGGCACTTTTTTCAGATCGGCGCCTTCGCGCAGGAACATTTCGCCGCTGTAGAAATCGATTTGCCGCTCGATGAACTGGTGTTCGTGGCCGGGCGTGAAGTCCTTGTAGGCGCCCGCGCTCAAGTCGTCGGGTTTGGCTTCATACAAGGTGTGCGCCTGCGCCAGCGGCGTGCCGCGCTGCCACTGTTTGATGATGCGCGGGTAGCCCGAGCTGGTCATCGAGCCTGGGCCGAAATCGGTGGACACGAACAAGGTGTCCTGGTCGATCCAGCTGGCGCTGCTCTTCGCTTCGGGCAGGGTGAAGCCGCCATCGACAAAGGCGCGCTTGGCCACGTCATATTCGCGCACCACCTTGGCGTCGCCGCCGCCGCGCGACAGGGAAATGAGGCAGCGTTCGCCCTTCGGATACAGGCAGGAGGCGCCGCCCCAGACCCAGTTTTCATGCTCGCCGGCGGCCAGCTGGTCGAGGTCGATCACGGTTTCCCACGCGGGTTCGGCCAGCTGGTACTGCGCCAGCGTGGTGCGGCGCCAGATGCCGCGCACGTGCTGGGCATCGCGCCAGAAATTGTAGTAAAACGCGCCTTCCTTGCTGACGTAGGGAATGCGTTCCTTCGAGTTGAGGATGGTTTTCAGGCGCGCCTGCAGGGCCGCGAAGCCGGGCTGGGCTTCCAGCTCTTTGGTGGTGACGGCATTGTGCTGCTTGACCCAGGCCAGCGGCTTGTCGCCGAGGACTTCTTCCAGCCACAGGTGGGGATCGGTGTTGGCGGCGGCAGGGGCTGGGGCTTGCGCGTGGGCGAGGCCCGCTGCGGCCAGGCCGAGCAGCATGCTGCCGGCGAGAGTGCGATATGACGACATGTAAGGTTCCTGGTTGGTCCGGTGGAGGCCGCGTTGCAGGCAAAACGGCGCAGCCATGGTGCCATGGATTGCTGTGAGGAACCAGTGTCTATGGACGGCTACCTGAAAAAATAGTTACTTTTCCAATATTGTTTGCTGGAAAAGAGCAGGGCCGTAGAATCTGCGGCACTTGGTGTACCAGTCCGTGCCGTTGCCGTGCCCTGATGCGCGGCGTTCACGGCAGCTGATTGACCCACACGGGCGCCGACCAGACGATGTTGCCGTCGTCCTGCGTCAGGCGCGCGTAATAGACATGGGGGCCGGGCGCGGGCGTGACGGTGAGCTCAGCCTGGTCCGATACTTGCGTAACGGAGCCGTTGCCGCCCGGTACGCCGTGGAAAATGGCGACGGCGGCCGCCTGGCGTCCCGCGCTGTTGCTGAAATGGGTGGACAGTTGCAGCGGCCCGTGGTTGTCGAAACGTTCGCCCATCAGCTTGCCATTGGCCGTGAACAGCAGCTGCGCGTGCTTGTCCATGGTGGCAAACACGCGGCGCGCGCGCAGCGCGTCGAGGAAGCTGTCGCGTGACACGGGCATGCCGGCGGCCGGGCTGGCCACCAGCACGGCCGTGCGGTTGCCGTACGACGCGCCCCAGTTGGCGCAGTGGTTGTCCTGGTTGCTGCTGAAGGCCACGTGGTAGCCGGCCGCCAGGGCACGGTTGCAGGCCGCCTCGTAATTGCTGCGCCGCGTTTCCGTTTCCTGGTCGTTGGTGGAAAACGCGGATGTATTCATCACTTCGCACAGCACCATGGCCGCATCGCCGTCCGGCGTGTAGCCGAGCGGCTGGCCATCGACGAGAAACTGGCCCGCATAGGCAGGGTGGTTGAACTGGCCGATCCAGCCCCGTTCGCGCATCAGCGCATACAGGGCGGCGTAGTCGTTTTTCGGCGTTTCCAGGTCGGCCAGCAATTCGCCCCGGGCATTCCTTTCCCAGCCCAGCAATTGGTCGCTATTGAAGATGTTCAGGTGGCCGCCCTTGTTGATGACGCCCCATTCCATGCCGTACAGGGCCAGGAAACCGGGGTGGGCGTTTGTATAGGCGGCCGCTTCGGCCAGCCCCGTCTGGTACAAGGCCTTCGCTTCGGCAGGCGTGGCTGCGGGATTGGTTCCGTCCGAACCGTCATACATATGGTTGTGCTCGGATGTCAGCAGGGCGTCCAGGCCGTGATCCTGCGCATATTTATAGGCGTCGATGGGGCCGAACGGCGCCGTTTGCGGCTCCTGCGCGCCATGGCAGGCATCAAGCGCCGCGCCGCCGTCGCTGTGGCGCGTCTGGCTGTGCAGGTTGGCGTAGACGATGCGGTAGCCGGGCTCCTCATCCAGGCGAGACAGTTGTTGCAGGCCGGCCTGGAAGGCGGGCACCCGGGGCGCCGTGCTGGCGCCCCGCTGCACCGCGATTTGCCATTGCTGTTCCACCTGCGCTTCGCGCGGCGTGCCGGCATTGGCCACGGCCAGCAGGCGCAGCTCGTACAAGCCGTCCGGCGCCAGCATGCGCCGTTCGCGCGCATCGGCATCGGCGCGGCCATCCCAGGGCAAGTTGACGCGCTTGCCGCCGGCGCCCACCTGTTCCGTGCCCGACCAGCGCCGCAGCACGGCGCCTTGCGGGCCGGGACCGGACAAGGTCAGGGTCCAGCGCACGGCATGGGCGCGGCCTTCGTCCGGATACGTGAGGCGCACGACGAATGTGCGCGCCTGCGTGACCCGTTCGCCGCGCGCCGCGTGGAACGGTGCGAACACGGTCGCGTCCAGCTCGCTGTGCTCCCTCGGTTCGGGAGAGCCATCTTGCGCTGCGGCGGTGTTACTCCAGGCGATCAAGAGCGCACCCACGCAGACGCATGCCAGCGCGCGCGCCAAGCCGCGCCGTGGCTGCCATTGCCGCAGTTGCCCGAACATGCCGGCCTCCGCTTCATGAACTCAATATCAATTAGACAAACATTGCACTTTCGAGTTCCCCGACGCACCAAGAAGAGGCGTGCCTGCACCGCCAGGTGCCATGACCTGGCGCAAAGTCCGTACAAATAGGCACCCTGCCCCTGGGACGGGCCTGGCACGGGGCTTGCTAAACAGAAGGTACGGATCAACGGCGATCCCCTGAATAAACGCACAACGGTCCAACGACGGACCACCTGGACAACGGCGTCCGCTCTGGCTGATTTTTTCATCGGCGGGGGCGGGCGCCGTTTTTGTTTGCATCTTTGTTATTTTCGGGATACTTCGGGAAACCATCATGGCCAGCCAAAAAGCAACGCGCATCGCGCTCTTCTCCCTCGCCACGCCGCCCATGCGGGCATTCCACCTCACGTGGATGGCATTTTTCGTGTGTTTCTTCGCCTGGTTCGCCTGCGCCCCGCTGATGCCTGTCATCAAGGGCGAGTTCGGCCTTTCTTTGGCGCAAGTGGCAAACATCAATATCGCGGCCGTCGCCATCACCATCCTCGTGCGCCTGATCGTCGGGCCCTTGTGCGACCGCTACGGCCCCCGCAAGACGTACACGGGCTTGCTGCTGCTCGGCGCCATTCCCGTGCTGGGCGTGGCCGCGTCGCAAAGCTATGAAAGCTTTCTGTTCTTCCGCCTGGGCATCGGCGCCGTCGGCGCCAGCTTTGTCATCACGCAATATCACACCTCCGTGATGTTCGCCCCGCGTGTTGTCGGCACGGCAAACGCGGCCGCCGCCGGCTGGGGCAATGCGGGCGGCGGCGCGGCGCAGGCGCTGATGCCGCTGCTGCTCGGCGCCGTGCTGATGCTGGGCGTGTCCGAATCGCTGGGCTGGCGCGTGGCCCTGCTGGTGCCGGGCGTGCTGATGCTGGTGATGGCCGTGCTGTACTGGCGTTATACGCAGGATTGCCCTGAAGGTAATTATTCGGACTTGCGCGCCGCCGGCACCGCCATCGAAGGCGGTAAAGGTGGTGGTAAAAGCGGTGGCTGGGACAGCTTCAAGGCCGCCAGCAGCAATTATCGCGTCTGGCTGCTGTTCGTCACCTACGGCGCCTGCTTCGGCATAGAAATCTTCATCCACAACATCGCCGCCGTCTACTACGTCGACCATTTCGGCCTGTCGTTGAAATCGGCGGGCCTGGCCGCCGGCAGCTTCGGCCTGCTGGCGCTGTTTGCCCGCGCTTTGGGCGGCTGGCTGTCCGACAAACTGGCCCTGCGCGGCAACCTGAACAGCCGCGTGACCCTGCTGTTCATGCTGATGATAGGCGAAGGCGTGGGCTTGCTGTGGTTTGCCAAGGTCGACAGCGTCACCTGGGCCGTCATCGCCATGCTGGTCTTCGGCCTGTTCACCCACATGGCGTGCGGCGCCACCTACGCGCTGGTGCCCTTCATCGACAGCAAGGCTCTCGGCGGCGTGGCCGGCATCATCGGCGCGGGCGGCAACGTGGGCGCCGTGGCGGCCGGTTTCCTGATGAAAGGCACGGGCGACATCCGCCAGACCTTGATCATCCTCAGCGCGCTGGTGGTGATTTCGGCCCTGTGCGCCATCGCCGCCCGTTTCACGGGCCTGGCGGCCGAACCGAACATGGCCGCGGCCTGAGGAGAGCGCAATGAACCACCCCTTGAACATCGTCGTCCTTGGCCATGGCATGGTCGGGCATAAATTCCTCGAACGCCTGGCCCTGGACAACGCGCCGCACCTGTCCGTGACGGTCTTGTGCGAAGAGCCGCGCCCCGCCTACGACCGGGTGCACCTGTCCGAATTTTTCAGCGGCAAATCGGCCGAGGACCTGTCGCTGGTGGCGCCCGGCTTCTTCGACAAGGGCAACGTCGTGTTAAAGCTCAATGCACGCGCCGTGTCCATCGACCGCGCGGCGAAAACCGTCACTGCCAGCACGGGCGAGGTCTTGAGCTACGACAAACTCGTATTCGCCACCGGCTCGACGCCGTTCGTGCCGCCGCTGCCGGGCAAGGAGCGCGATGGCTGCTTCGTCTACCGCACCATCGAAGACCTGGAAGCCATGCTGGCCTGGGGTGCCAAGTCGAAAACGGGCGTGGTCATCGGCGGCGGCTTGCTGGGCCTCGAATGCGCGAAAGCCTTGCGCGACCTGAAGCTCGACACCCACGTGGTGGAATTCGCGCCGCGCCTGATGGCCGTGCAGGTGGACGAGGGCGGCGCGCGTGTCTTGCGCCGCAAGATCGAGGAGCTGGGCGTGACCGTGCACACGCAAAAGAACACGCTGGCCATCGTCGACGGCGAAGCTGCCACGCACCGCATGCAGTTCGCCGACGGCAGCCACCTGGAAGCGGACATGATCGTCTTCTCGGCCGGCATCCGCCCGCGCGATGAGCTGGCGCGCGCCTGCGGCCTGGAGGTGGGACCGCGCGGCGGCATCGCCATCGACGACAGCTGCGTCACGTCCGACCCGGACATCTATGCCATCGGCGAATGCGCGCTGTGGGGCGGCCTGGTGTTCGGCCTGGTGGCGCCCGGCTACGAAATGGCCCGCATCGCTGCCCGCCACCTGCTGCAGGAGGAGGGCGAAGCGTCGTTCAAGGGCGCCGACATGAGCACCAAGCTCAAACTGATGGGCGTGGACGTGGCCAGCCTGGGCGACCCGCACGGCAATGCGCCGGGCAGCCGCTCCTACCAGTTCATGGACGAGCGCAAGCAGATCTACAAGAAGATCGTCGTTTCCGACTGCGGAAAGTACCTGCTGGGCGGTGTGATGGTGGGCGACGCCAGCGAATACGGCACGCTCTTGCAGATGATGCTCAACAAGATCGAGCTGCCGGCATCGCCGGAATTCCTCATCCTGCCGCAGGCGGACGGCCAGCAAAAGACGGGACTCGGTGTGGACGCCTTGCCCGAGTCGGCGCAAATCTGCTCGTGCAACGACGTGTCGAAAGGCGCGCTGTGCGCGGCCGTCGCCGATGGCGCCACCAGCATCGGCGCATTAAAATCCTGCACGAAAGCCGGCACGGCCTGCGGCGGCTGCGTGCCGCTGGTGACGCAGATCATGAAGGCGGAAATGCAGAAGCAGGGCCTGGCCGTCAACAATCACGTGTGCGAACACTTTGCGTATTCGCGCCAGGAATTGCACCATCTGGTGCGCGTGGGGAAAATCCGCAGCTTCGGCGAACTGCTGTCCGCGCATGGCCAGGGTCTCGGCTGCGATGTGTGCAAGCCCGTGGCGGCGAATATCCTCGCGTCTTGCTGGAACGATTTCGTGCTGTCGCCCGTGCACGCCAGCCTGCAGGACAGTAACGATTATTTTCTCGGTAATATCCAGAAGGATGGCACGTATTCCGTCGTGCCCCGCATGCCGGGCGGCGAAGTGACGGCCGACGGCTTGATCGCCGTGGGCATGGTGGCGAAAAAATACGGTCTCTATACGAAGATCACGGGCGGACAGCGGGTCGACCTGTTCGGCGCGCGCGTGGATCAGTTGCCGGCCATCTGGGAAGAGCTGATCGCGGCCGGCTTCGAGTCGGGCCACGCCTACGGCAAGTCGCTGCGCACGGTGAAATCGTGCGTCGGCTCCACCTGGTGCCGCTACGGCGTGGCCGACAGCGTGGGCTTCGCGATTCAACTGGAGAACCGCTACAAGGGCTTGCGCACGCCGCACAAGATCAAGTTCGGCGTCTCCGGCTGCACGCGCGAATGCGCCGAGGCGCAGGGCAAGGACATCGGCCTGATCGCCACGGAAAAAGGCTGGAATTTGTACGTGTGCGGCAACGGCGGCATGAAGCCGCGCCACGCGGAACTGCTGGCATCCGATCTCGATGAAGCGACCCTGGTGCGCTATGTCGACCGCTTTTTGATGTTTTACGTGCGCACGGCGGACCGCCTGCAGCGCACCAGCGTGTGGCGCGACAACCTGGAAGGAGGCCTCGACTACCTGAAAGCCGTCGTCGTGGCCGACCGCATGGGCATCGCCCACGAGCTGGAAGCGGACATGCAGCACGTGGTCGACACCTATGCCTGCGAGTGGAAGGAAGCCGTCTCGAATCCCGCCGTGCGCCAGCGTTTCCGCCATTTCGTCAACAGCGGGAAGAACGATGAAAACGTCGTGTTCGTGGAAGAGCGGGGCCAGATCCGGCCCGCCACGCCCCTTGAACGCCGCAACACCGTGATCCCCATCCTTGCCGTGGAGGCGTGAGCCATGAATGCGATGAATGAATTGAACAGCGCCAGCGCCGACAACTGGGTGGCCATCTGCCCCTTGACGGACATCGTGCCCGACACGGGCGTGTGCGCGCTGCTGGGCGGCCGGCACGTGGCCGTGTTCCGCGTCGGCGATGCCGCGCCGCGCGTGTACGCCATCGACAATGTCGACCCGAACGCCGCTGCTTCCGTGCTCTCGCGCGGGCTGGTGGGCAGCATCGGCGAGCGCGTCGTGGTGGCGTCGCCCATCTACAAGCAGCACTTCGACCTGGCCAGCGGCGAGTGCATCGAAGCGCCTGAACACTCGGTGGCCGCCTGGCCGGCGCGCGTGTTCGGCGGCATGGTGTGGGTGGCCCTGTGAACACCGCCGCACGGCCGTCTTTAGTCGTGGTCGGCAACGGCATGGCCGGCATGCGCACGGTCGAGGAATTGCTGAAACTCGCGCCGGACCTGTACGACATCACCGTCTTCGGCGCCGAACCGCACGGCAATTACAACCGCATCCTGCTGTCTCCCGTGCTGGCCGGCGAAAAGACGGTGGACGACATCATGCTGCACACGCGCGACTGGTATGCGCAGCACGGCATCACCCTGCACGCGGGCGACCCCGTGGTGCGCATCGACCGCCAGGCGCGCACCGTGCAGGCGCTGTCGGGCATCGAGGTGCGCTATGACCGCCTGCTGCTGGCCACCGGTTCCACCCCGTTCATCGTGCCCGTGCCGGGCCACGAACTGCCCGGCGTGATCGGTTTTCGCGATATCGACGATGTCGACACCATGCTGCGGGCGGCGCGCCAGCACCGCCACGCGGTCGTCATCGGCGGCGGCTTGCTGGGACTGGAAGCGGCCAACGGCCTGCAGCGCCAGGGCATGGACGTGACGGTGGTGCACATGAGCGGCGCCCTGATGAACCAGCAGCTCGACGCGCCCGCATCGATGCTGCTGAAATCGGCGCTGGAAGCGCGCGGTCTGCGATTTTTGATGCAGGCGCAAACCTCCGCCATCATGGGCAGGACCCGCGTGGAAGGCGTGCAGTTTGCGGACGGCAGCAGCATTCCCGCCGACCTGGTGGTGATGACGGCCGGCGTGCGCCCCAACATCGCGCTGGCGCAAGCGGCCGGCCTGCACTGCGAACGGGCCATCGTCGTCGACGACTGCCTGCAAAGCTACGACCCGCGCGTGTACGCCGTGGGCGAATGCGTGCAGCACCGGCGCGCCACCTTCGGTCTGGTCGCGCCCATCTGGGAACAGGCGCGCGTGTGCGGCGCGCATCTGGCCGGCGCCGGGCACCGCCGCTACGTGCAGCAAGCCAGCGCCACCAAATTGAAAGTGACGGGCATCGACCTGTATTCGGCCGGCGACATCATCGGCGGCGAGGGCAGCGAAGACCTGGTGCTGCGCGATCCGAGGCGTGGCGTCTACAAGCGGCTCGTGGTGCAGGGCAGCCGCTTGGCCGGCGCCGTGCTGTATGGCGACGTGCAGGACGGTCCCTGGTATTTCGACCTGATCCAGCAGCGCCGCGACATCAGCAAGCTGCGCGCCCATTTATTGTTTGGCCAGGCGCTGTGCGCCCAGGCCGCCTGACAGCGACCAACAGGATACGCCCATGACCAGCTGCACGCCCGTGAAAACCACTTGCCCGTACTGCGGCGTCGGCTGCGGCGTAGAAGCGACACGCCTGCCCGACGGCGCCATCCGCATCGCCGGCGATACAACGCACCCGGCCAACCTGGGCCGCCTGTGCGTGAAAGGTTCGGCCCTGGGCGACACCCTGGACCTCGAACAGCGCCTGCTCTACCCGCAGGTGCGCGCCGACGGCGTGCTGCGGCGCGCTTCCTGGGATGCCGCGCTGGGCCAGGTGGCCGGCGGCCTGCGCGCCATCATCGACGAGCACGGCCCCGACGCCGTCGCCCTGTATGTCTCGGGCCAGCTGCTGACGGAAGACTATTACATCGCCAACAAATTCATGAAGGGCTATGTGGGCAGCGCGAATATCGACACCAATTCGCGCCTGTGCATGTCCTCGGCCGTCGCCGGCCACAAGCGCGCGTTCGGCGAAGACATCGTGCCCGGCTGCTATGAAGACCTGGAGCTGGCCGACATGGTCGTGCTGGTGGGCTCGAACACGGCCTGGTGCCACCCGATTTTGTTCCAGCGCATCGCCCGCATCCGCGAAACCCGGCCGGAGATGAAGCTGGTGGTGATCGACCCGCGCCGCACGGCCACCTGCGAGCTGGCCGACCTGCATTTGCCCGTGAAACCGGGCACCGACGTGTGGCTGTTCAACGGCTTGCTGTGCTATCTGGCGAAGGAGGGCGTGATCGCCGGCGAGTTCGTCACGCGGCACAGCCGCGGCCTCGACGAGGCGCTGGCGGCCGCCCACGCGGACTGCGGCGACCCGCTGCAGGTGGCGCGCATCTGCAAGGTCGACCCGCAAGCCCTGCTGGCGTTTTACCAGGCGTTTGCCGCCACGCGCAAGGTCGTCACGGCCTTTTCGCAGGGCGTGAACCAGTCGTCCTCCGGTACGGACAAGGTCAACAGCATCATCAACTGCCACCTGGCGACGGGGCGCATCGGCCAGCCCGGCATGGGACCGTTTTCGCTCACGGGCCAGCCGAACGCGATGGGCGGGCGCGAAGTGGGCGGGCTGGCCAACATGCTGGCGGCGCACCTTGAACTGGACAATCCGCTGCACCGCGACACCGTGCAAACCTTCTGGGACTCTCCGCGCATCGCCGCCAAACCGGGCTTGAAGGCGGTGGACCTGTTCCACGCGATCGAGGCGGGCAAGGTCAAAGCCGTGTGGATCATCGCCACCAATCCCCTGGTCAGCATGCCGGACGCCGACCAGGTGCGCCGCGCGCTGGCCAAGTGCGAGCTGGTGGTGGTGTCGGACATCAGCGCGCAGTCGGACACGAATGCCCATGCCGACGTGCTGCTGCCGGCCCTGGGCTGGGGCGAGAAGGACGGCACGGTGACGAACTCCGAGCGCCGCATCTCGCGCCAGCGCGCGTTCTTGCCGGCGCCGGGCGAGGCGCGTGCCGACTGGGACGTGCTGTGCGACGTGGCGCGCCGCATGGGTTATGACGGCTTCGATTTCGCGGCGCCGCAAGCCATTTTTGCCGAACACGCACGGCTGTCGACCTTCCGCAACGGGGCGGAAACGGCGCGGCTGTTCAATCTGGCGGGCCTGGACAAGCTGGATGCGGCGCAGTACGACGCCCTGGCGCCACAGCAGTGGCCGCAGGGCCGGGCGCGCCTGTTCGGCGACGGCCGCTTCGCCCATGCGGACGGGCGCGCGCGCTTCGTGCCGACGGCGCCGCGCGCGCCGCACAACATGCCCGGCGAGGACTATCCGCTGATCCTGAACACGGGCCGGGTGCGCGACCAGTGGCATACGATGACGCGCACGGGCAAGGCGGCCAAACTGTCGGGCCATGTCGCCGAAGCGTTCATCGATATCCACCCGCAGGATGCGCTGCTGTACGGCGTGCGCGAAGGCGAACTGGCGCGCATCACCAGCGCCTGGGGCGCGATGGTGGCGCGCGTCGTGCATGGCGGCGGCATCGCGCGCGGCCAGGTCTTCGTGCCCATCCACTGGAGCGACGCGAATGCGTCCGACGCGCGCGTGGGCGCCGTCGTCAATCCGGTCGTCGACCCCGTCTCGGGCGAGCCGGAATTCAAGCACACGCCGGTGCGCATCGAGCAGTTCCGCGTGCACTGGCATGCGTTTGTCCTGAGCCGCACGCCCTTGGCCCTGGACGGCGTGGCGCACTGGACGCGCATCCAGGGCGAGCAGTTCCTGCGCTACGAACTGGCGGGCCGCCAGCGCATCGATGATCTCGGCGCCTGGGCGCGCGCGCTGCTCGGCGTCACGGACGACAACGCCGACTGGCTCGATTACGCGGATGCCAGCGCCGGCGTGTACCGCGCCGTGCACCTGGACGAGGGACGCATCGCGCAATGCGTGTATGTCTCCCCCCGTCCCGACCTGCCGTCGCGCAGCTGGCTGGCCGGCCTGTTTGCGCATGCGCAAATGGATGCGCTTGATCGCGCCGGCGTGCTGCTGGGCCAGCCCATCGGCAAGGGCGTGGATGCCGGTCCCATCGTGTGCTCGTGCTTTGGCGTGGGGCGCAACACCATTTGCGCGGCCATCGCCGGGCAAAAACTGGAGACGACGGCGCAGGTGACGGCCTGCGTCAAGGCGGGCGGCAATTGCGGCTCCTGCGTGCCGGAGATACGACAGTTGCTGCTTGAAGCGCGCAGCGCGGCCTGATCATCTGTCCTTTCCCGCGCGGCTTTGCTATATTGCCAGCTCTACAAGGGGAGAGGCAATGTGATGACGGCAGGACAATACGACACGGTCTGGCTGACGGGCTTGAGCGGCGCCGGCAAGTCCAGCATCGCCGACGCGCTGGCGCGCCAGCTCAAGGCGCAGGGGTGCGCCGTGGCAGTACTCGATGGCGACCAGCTGCGCCATGGCTTGAACCGGGACCTGGGTTTTACGCCCCAAGACCGGCATGAAAACATCCGCCGCACGGCCGAAGTGGCGCGCCTGATGAACGGGGCGGGCTTGACCGTCATCGCCGCCTTCATTTCTCCCTACCGCGCCGACCGGGCCATGGCCGCCGACATCATCGGCGCGGCGCATTTCATTGAAGTCCACGTCAGCACGCCGCTGGCCGTGTGCGAGGCGCGCGACCCGAAGGGCCTGTATGAAAAGGCGCGGGCAGGGCAGCTGGCGCAATTTACGGGCGTTTCCGCACCCTATGAAGCGCCGCTGGCCGCCGCGCTGACCCTGGACACGGGCACCCTGGCGCTGGACGAGTCGGTCGAGCGCATTTGCCGCTACCTGCGGCAGCGGCCGTGACGACCTGGCGCAAACGATTGCGCCGGCGCCTGCCGGCCAGCCTGAAGGCGCGCATGAGCGTGGTCGTCTTTCTGCTCGTGCTCGCTGCCGTGGCCTCGCTGGCGCTGGCCACCCTGTCCGTGGCCGAGCGCGGCATGCGCGATGTGACGGGGCGCCAGCAGTACGTATCGCTGTCCAGCGCCGCCGTCTTCATCGATGAGGAACTCGACGCGAAGCGCAACGTGCTGCGCGCCATTGCCGACAGCCTGCCGGCCGGCGGCGCGCACGACGGCGCCAGCCTGCAGCGTTACCTGGCTGCGCAAACGGTGCTGCGCAAGGAATTTTATTCGGCGGGTGTGGTCGGTATCGACGGGGCCGTGCTGGCCAGCGTGAGTCCCTTCAAGCCGCAGGCGGGGCTGAATGTGAAGGGCCGTCCTTACTTTGAACAGACGCTGGCGACCCGGCGCTCGGTGATTTCCGCACCCCTCAACGGCAGCATTTCCGGCATGCCCATCGTCGTGGTCACGCAACCCGTGTTCGACGCGCAGGGCGCCGTGCGTTATGTGCTGGCGGCCAGCGTCAACCTGCGCCAGCCCGATTTCCTGGGCCGCCTGGGCGCCCTCAAGCCGGGCACGGGCGGCTACCTGTACATCATGACCGGCGAAGGCATCATCGTCGAGCATCCCGACAAGTCGCGCATCATGCAGCATATCGAGGCGCATGGTCCCATCAGCATGTCCGCGCGGCGCGCCTTGCAGGGTTTCGAGGGCTGGCTGACGGGCACCACCACGCAAGGCGTCGATGCCCTGTTTGCCTACCACCGCATCGCGTCGACGGGCTGGATACTGGCATCCGTGTATCCCATGCGCGACGCGTTCGCGCCGCTGCACGCCATCCGCAGCAAGATATTGCTGGCCGCCGTGCTGCTGGCGGCGCTGGCGGGGCTGGCCGGCTGGCGCGTGGTGCTGCGCCTGCTGCTGCCTTTGGCGCGGCTGCGCCACCATGTACATGAAATCCGCCGCCAGCGCCTGGGCATCGAGGCGCTGCAAATCGAGCGGCGCGACGAGATCGGCGACTTGAGCCGCGATTTCTACTCGCTGATGGCCGAGCGCGAAATCGCCGTGGCGCAGACGCGCGACAGCGAGCGGCGTTTGAAACTGCTGACGGACCACGTACCCGTGGTGATCGTCTACATCGACCGCGAGCACCGCTACCAGTTCATCAACGCGACGTTTGAAAAATGGTTCGGCAGATCGCAGCAGGAAAGCATGATGCAATCGATCCGCGAGGTGCTGGGCGAGGAAGCCTACCAGTTGCGCGAACAATACCTGCGGCGCGCCTTCTCGGGCGAGGAGGTTGAATATGAGTTCACCATCGGCGGCGACGGAGACGCCGGCCAGCGCGCCTTCCAGACCAGCTACGTGCCCGACGTGGGCGAGAGCGGCGCGGTGGAAGGCGTGTATGGCCTGATCCACGAAATCACCAAGACCAGGGCCGTGCATACGGCGCTGCAGTTCGCCGCCGCCACGGATATCCTGACGGGCATCGCCAACCGGCGCCGTTTCGACGAACAGCTGGAATTGAGCATGCAGCGCACGCGGGCCGCGCGCGCGCCGATGGCGCTGGCCTATCTCGATATCGACCGTTTCAAGGCCATCAACGACAGCCTGGGACACAAGGCGGGCGACGAGGTGCTCAAGGAGTTCGCCGCGCGCCTGGTGCGCAGCGTGCGCGCCAGCGACCTGGTGGCGCGCCTGGCCGGCGATGAATTCGTGATCATTCTCGAAGGGGTGAACGGCGCGGCCGAAGTGCGCCAGGTCGGCGCCAAGATCGTCGAGGCCATCCGTCAGCCGTTTGCGCTGGCCGGCGGTCCGCTGCCGGTGACGACCAGCGTCGGCATGGCCATTTTCCGCGAAGGCGCGCTGACGCCGGCGCAGTTGCTGGATCTGGCCGACCAGGCCCTGTACGCCGCCAAGGGGCAGGGCCGCGACGGCGTGGCGCTGCGCGAGGCGGCGCCGTAGCCACTACAGGGTGGCGCTCCAGTGATCGAGCTGCTGCGTGGTGGCCGTCACGCCGCCGCACACGATGACGAGCACATTGCGGTAGGGCGCCAGTTCCGGCGCCTTGCCGTAGACGGCCGCCAGCGCCGCGCCGCAGGCCGGTTCCACCACCAGGCGCTGGTCGGCGACAAAGCGCTGGCAGGCGTCGACGGCGGCGCGGTCCGACACCACCACGCTGTGCAGCAGACGGGTCTGGCTGATGGCGTATGCCTGCGCGCACACCTGGCGCGCGGCCAGCGACGTGGCGATGCTGCTCACGGCCGGCAGGGCCACGTGTTCGCGCGCGGACACGGCCGCCGCCAGCGAAGCGGCGCCTTGCGTTTCGACGGCCACGATGGCCACGTCATCCCAGCCGTTGCGCTGCAAGCCTTCGGCCACGCCGGCCAGCAGGCCGCCGCCGCCCACCGACAGCACCACCGCGTCCGGTTTCAGGCCCGCGCGCGCTACTTCATCGATCATGCCGGCATGGCCCTGCCACAGCAGCGGGTCGTCGAACGGGTGCAAAAAAGCGTCTTGCGGCGTGAGCATCGATTGGGCCAGCGCGTTCGCTTCCTGCCAGGCGGCGCCGTGCACGATGACTTCGGCGCCTTCCTGGGCGATCAGGGCCTTGGCCCGTTCGCTCGTCGTTTCCGGCACGACGACGATGACGGGAATACCGAGCTGGCGTCCCGCATAGGCGACGGCGATGCCGGCATTGCCGCCGGAAGAGGAAATGAAGCGGCTGGCGCCGCGCCGCGCGTATTCTTCGCAGGCGAGGCCGATGCCGCGGATCTTGAAGGAGCCGGGCGGCTGCAAGGCTTCGAGCTTGAGCCAGATGGCGCGTTCGCTGAGCAGGCTCAGGGTGCGCGAGTTGAGCAAGGGAGTTTCGATGTGCAGGGCCATGCGTGTTCCTGGTAAACAGTCAGGCCAGCATCATAGCCGAAGCGCCCGCGCCACCGTGTCATCCTTGCCGGCAGTGCGCTGGCTGTCAGTTCAGCGGGACGCTTTTGAGGTGGTGCGTGCGCGCCACTTCCTTCATCGCTTCGAGCAGATCGTCGCGCAGCTGGCGCGGCAGCTTGCCGAAGAATTCCTCGTCGTTCTGGTCGGCCATTTCGGCCAGCACCGGTACCAGCGCCTCGCCTTCCGTGGTCAGTTCGATCGAGTGCTGGCGGCGGTCGGCCAGCAGGATGGATTTGCTGACCATGCCCTTGCTTTCCAGGCGGTCGATCAGTTTCGACACGGCGCCCTTGCTCATGCCGGACACCTGCGCCAGCACCGTGGGCGAGGTGCAGCCCAGGCGGAACATTTCGCGCAGCACCACCCATTCGGACACCGTCACGCCATTGGCTTCGGCTTTCTTCTGGAAGCTGTGGGACACATGGTTGGAAACGAAACGCAGCCAGTAACCGAGATGGGCTTCCAGTTCGCTGACGGGAACGCTGTTAGGACGGGCGGCTTGCGTGGCGGCCGATTCAAAATTATGGCTCATTTCTCTTCCTTCACTGGGCGGCGTTGCCGGCATGGTTAAGGCCTTCACGCTTGCTGTCGAGTGGTTTGTTTGGGAACAATCGTCGTGCTTGAGGTATTTCTAACACTGTTTTCACAGGAAATCATTCAGCGGCAAAAAGTTTTTCCTTTTTCTCTTGCTCTAAATATATAAAAAGCAATATCAAGCAAATAATCGTATTGCTAGAGAGAAAGATTAAAAAAATAACTCATGTTGTATCAATGGTAACATGAATTTTGCCGAATTGATAAATATTTCAAGCGCGATCACTGTCGCATGGCACAGGTGTGTTGCCGGCGCTACTTAGAGCCTATCCCAGTAGATGAATACATCTCTTGCAAGCGCCCCTCAGAAGCGGGGAGTCGTCGCGTGGTTCGCCACGCGTCCTCCTCGCGCCTTGTCCGCGCTCCTGATGTGCTGCTTGCAAAAGACGCTCCCTACTGGGATAGGCTCTTAGCTGAACCGTTCCACGAGAAAATCGACGAAGCTGCGCAGCTTGGGCGAGCGATAGCGGTCCGGCAGGTAGACTACGTTCAAGGGGCGGCTGGGCAGCGCATGCGCGGGAAACAGCTGGACCAGGCGGCCCGCCCGCACGTCCGTTTCCAGCAGGAAGGCCGGTTGCAGCACGATGCCCATGCCATGCAGTGCGGCAACGCGTAGCGCCTGGCCGTGGTTGACTTGCAGGCGGCCCGAGACGGGCACGCTGCAGACGCCGTCCTCGCCTGTCAGGCGCCAATGCGCCAGGGCGGCGGGCGAGAAGGACAGGCATTCGTGCCGGCTCAGCTCGGCCGGGTGGCGCGGCGTTCCCCTGCGCGCCAGATAGTCGGGAGCGGCGCAGATCATCAGCCGGTAGGGCGCCAGCGGTCTGGCGATCAGCAAGGAATCGGGCAACTGTCCGATGCGGATGGCGGCCTCGAAACCTTCCTCTACCAGGTCGGCCACGCGGTCGCTCAGCGACACATCGATGCTCACGTCGGGATAGCGCTCCAGGTATGCGGCCATGGCGGGCATCAGCGCTTCCGCGCCGAAGGTGAGGGGCGCCGTGATGCGCAGCTTGCCGGCGGGCGCCAGTTGCAGGTTTTGCGCCTGGACATCGGTTTCGGCCACCAGCCTGAGGATTTCCTTGCAGCGCGCATAGT
Source organism: Janthinobacterium sp. GW823-FHT01H08 (assembly GCF_058797855.1). Lineage (NCBI taxonomy): Bacteria > Pseudomonadati > Pseudomonadota > Betaproteobacteria > Burkholderiales > Oxalobacteraceae > Janthinobacterium > Janthinobacterium sp. GW823-FHT01H08. The sequence continues at coordinate 4,259,716 of NZ_CM179504.1, read as the reverse complement.
AATCCTCGCCGAAGGCCGTCAGGTGCTGGCGCCGGGTGGTGCGCTGGAGCAACTGCATGCCCAGGCGCTTTTCCAGCGTCCGCAGGTGGTTGCCGGCCATCGTCGCGGAGATCCCGCAGGCGGCCGCGGCGGCGCTCAAGCTGCCTTTTTCCACGGCCAGTACATACACCTTCATGCTGTCTAGCAAATCCATTGGCAATCCCTGCTGTCAAATCATTGAATCAAACCATAGTTTATCTATTAATGATTTTAAATGACACTGCTGTTTGTCCCGCCAGCGCGCGGCCACCCTGACCCATTGCCCGAGAACAGACCATGCAAGCCATCCAACTGACCGCTCCTTCCCTCACCGCGTTTCACCAGACCGAGCTGCCCGAGCCGCAGGCCGGGCGGGGCGAGGTGCTGCTGCGCCTGCGCGCCGCCACGCTGAACTTTCTCGACGTGGCCATTGCGACCGGCAACTTTGCCGGCGCGGCCTTTCCGCTGATTCCCGTCGCCGACGGCGCGGGCGAAGTGGCGGCGCTGGGCGAGGGCGTCAGCGGGCTGGCCGTCGGCGACCGCGTCATCCCGCACTTCATGCCGCGCTGGCAGGGCGGTGCCATCGCGCCGCACAACGTGGGCGCGATGCGCGGCGTCACCTTGCCGGGTTCGCTGGCCGAATACGTGGCCGTCCCCGCCGCCAGCCTGGTCGCCTTGCCGGCCCACCTCGATTTTATCCAGGGTGCGGCCCTGCCGATTGCGGCCACGACGGCGTGGAATGCCGTGCGTTCGGCGCAAGTGCGCCCCGGATCGGTGGTGTTACTGTTGGGAACGGGCGGCGTCAGCCTGTTTGCCTTGCAGTTCGCCAAGGCGTCGGGCGCCACGGTGATCCTCGCGTCGTCCAGCGATGACAAGCTGGAACGGGCGCGCCAGCTGGGCGCCGACTACCTGATCAACTACCGGGCCACGCCGGCCTGGGATGCGGAAGTGCTGAAACTGACGGGCGGGCGGGGTGCCGACCTGGTGGTCGAGACGGTGGGCGGCGCCACCATCGTGCGCTCGCTCAACGCGGCAGCGGTGGGCGGCACGGTCTTCACGGTGGGTTTTGTCGGCGGCACGGCCGCCAGCATCGACTTGCTTCCCGTCATCGTCAAGGCCTTGCGCATCGTCGGCAACAACACCGGTTCCGTGGCGGACCTGGCGCAGGCGGCCCAGGCCATCGCCGCGCATGGCATCGTGCCCGTCATCGACCGCGTGTTCGGCCTCGGCGACACGGCCGAAGCGTATGCGCAGCTGGCTGCCGGCGGCCGCCATTTCGGCAAGCTTGCCATCGCGCACTGAGCCGGCCGCAACACTGTCGCCGTCAGGCGGCGACGTGCACTTTCACGTTCGCGTCGCGCAGCACCTCGGCAAAGCGGGGCGGCGGCGGCGCGTCCGTAAACAGGATGTCGACTTGCGCCAGGTCGGCCAGCCGCACCAGCGCCTTGCGGCCGAATTTATGCTGGTCGGCCACCAGCCACACTTCGCGCGACTGCTCGATGATCGCTTGCGCCACCTTCACTTCGCGCGCGTCGAAGTCGCGCAGGCTGCCGTCTTCGTCGATGCTGGAAATGCCGATGATGCCGATGTCGACCTTGAACTGGCGGATGAAGTCGATGGTGGCTTCGCCGACGATGCCGCGGTCGCGCCCGCGCACCACGCCGCCGGCCACGATGACTTCGCAGGCGGCGTTGTCGGCCAGGATGGCTGCCACGTTGAGGTTGTTCGTCACCACGTGCAAGCCCGTATGGCGGCTCAGCGCGCGCGCCACTTCCTCGGTCGTCGTGCCGATATTGATCAAGAGCGAACAGCCGTGCGGCACCTGCGCGGCGACGGCGGCGGCGATGCGCCGCTTGGCGTCGCTGTTGAACACTTGCCGCTGGCTGTAATCGATGTTTTCCACGGACGAGGGCAAGCCGACTCCGCCGTGGTAGCGGGCCAGCAGGCGCGCTTCTTCCATCTGCTTGACGTCGCGGCGCACGGTCTGCGGCGTCACGTCCAGCTGCTGCGCCAGCTCCTCGACGGACATGGTGACCTTCTGGCGCACCACTTCGAGCAAGCGGCGCTGGCGGGGATTCAAAATCATGGGCTTGTCTCTTTAAAAAACACAAACGAACAAAAACGAACAAATAGTGATAAAAATATGTTGCTATCGATTCGCAATCTGGCGTATCTTATCCATATTGCATTCGAATTACAGCTGTATTGATCTTAACGACAGTCGCCGGCGATGCCTAGTCTTTCCTCGCCGGCCTTTCCCTGACAGACACGGAGTCCCGATGGCGGCAGCACAGCAAGGTGTGGAGACAACGATGGCATGCGACGTGCTGGTGGTGGGCGGCGGCATCAATGGCGCCGGCATCGCGCGCGACGCGGCCGGACGGGGCTTGTCCGTGGTGCTGTGCGAAAAGGATGACCTCGCTGCCCACACCTCGTCGGCCTCCACCAAGCTGATACACGGCGGCCTGCGCTACCTCGAATACTATGAATTCGGCCTCGTGCGCAAGGCGCTGATCGAGCGCGAAGTGCTGCTGCGCTCGGCGCCGCACATCATGTGGCCCTTGCGCTTCGTCATGCCGCACGCCCAGGGCCAGCGCCCCGCCTGGCTGATACGCGCCGGCCTGTTTCTGTACGACATGCTGGCCAAGCGGGAAATCCTGCCTGGCTCGCAGGGCATCGACCTGACGCGCCACGCGGCCGGCAAACCGTTAAAACCCGAATTCAAGCGGGGCTTCGTGTATTCCGACGGCTGGGTCGACGATGCGCGCCTGGTGGTCCTGAACGCCATCGACGCGGCGGACAAGGGCGCGACCATCCTCACGCAGACGCGCTGCACGGCCTTGCGGCGCGACGGCGCGGGTGCGGACGCTTGCTGGCTGGCGACCCTGCTGCAAGGCGACGGGCGTCAGCTGTCCGTGCGTGCGCGCAGCGTCGTCAATGCGGCCGGGCCGTGGACGGCCGAATTCCTGCAGCAGGCGGCGCCCGGCGGACAGGGCCGGCATTTGCGCCTGATCAAGGGCAGCCACATCGTCGTCAAGCGCCTGTTCGAGCACGATCACGCCTACATCTTCCAGCATCCGGACGGGCGCATCGTGTTTGCCATTCCGTATGAGCACGATTTCACCCTGATCGGCACCACCGATCTCGACTACCACGGCGACAGCGGCAAGGTGGAAATCGACGACGAGGAAATTCGTTACTTGTGCGAGCTTTCCAGTTACTATTTCAGCAAGCCCATTGTGCCGGCCGACGTGGTGTGGACGTATGCCGGCGTGCGCCCGCTGGTGGAAGACGCGGCGGCCGATGCCAAGGCCGTCACGCGCGATTACCGCTTCGAGCTGGACCGGGAAGGCGCGCCGCTGCTCAGTATTTTCGGCGGCAAGATCACCACGTTCCGCAAGCTGGCCGAGGAAGCGCTCGATGTGCTCGCGCCGTTGTTGGCGCCGGTGCCGGGCAGTGCGCGGCCGGCCTGGACGGCCAACGCCTGCCTGCCCGGCGGCGATGTGTTCGGCAGTACGCCGCAGAACCGGTCCGTGCGCGAGTTCGGCCAGTTCGTGCAAGGCTTGCAGCGCGACTATGCGTGGCTTCCGGCGGCGCTGGTGGCGCGCTATGCACGCGCCTACGGCACGCGCATCCACGTGCTGCTCGCCGGGCGGACGGATGTGGCGGCCATGGGCGAGGAAGTCGCCGCCGGCCTGTACGCGGCGGAAGTGGACTATTTGCGGCGCCACGAATGGGCCGTCAGCGCGGCCGACATGCTGTGGCGGCGCTCCAAGCTGGGCCTGCACCTGCCGCGCGAAACGGCGGACACGCTCGACGCCTGGCTGTTGCAGCACCCGTTGTCGTCGTAGGCAGCACACGTTGGCGACCGCACCCCGCAGAGGGCGCGGCGAAGAATAAGAAACCATCACTGGAGGAGAAGCGCGTGCAACTGGTACTGGACAAGATCAGCAGGAAGCAGGGGGCTGACGATTTTTTATATCCGATGTCGCTGGCATTGGTGCCGGGCGCCATCAACGTCTTGCTGGGCACCACGCGTGCCGGCAAGACGACCCTGATGCGCGTGATGGCGGGGCTGGACAAGCCCAGCGGGGGCACCGTCACGGCCGACGGCGTCGACGTGACGGGCGTGCCCGTCAGCAAACGTAACCTGGCCATGGTGTACCAGCAATTCATCAACTATCCGGCCTTCACCGTCTACGACAATATCGCTTCGCCCTTGCGTTTGCGCAAGGTGCCCGAAGAGCAGATCCGCGCGAAAGTGCTGGCGCTGGCCGAGCGCCTGCACATCACGCCCTACCTGCAGCGCACGCCCGGAGAATTGTCGGGCGGGCAGCAGCAACGCACGGCGCTGGGGCGCGCGCTGATCAAGGACGCATCGTTGCTGCTGCTCGACGAGCCCCTGGTCAACCTCGACTACAAACTGCGCGAGGAATTGCGCCGCGAATTGACGGAACTGTTTTCCAGCGGCAGCACGACGGTCGTGTATGCCACCACGGAACCGCTGGAAGCGCTGCAACTGGGCGGCCACGTGGCCGTGCTGCACGAGGGACGGCTGCTGCAGCAGGGACCGACCCTGGACGTCTTCAACGCCCCCAATTCCATCGATGTGGCGCGTACCTTCAGCGACCCGCCGATCAACCTGATTTCCGCCCGCGTGAGCGCCGATGGCGTGGCGCAGGCGGCCGACGGCCTGGCCATCCACCTGAGCGGCGCACAGCGCGCCCGCCTCGGCGAGCGGCGCGACGTGATCCTCGGCGTGCGCGCGCACAGCCTGCATCTGTCTCCCCAGTCCGAAGGCGATGTGGCCATCGCAGCTACGGTGGACTTGGCGGAAATCAGCGGCTCGGAAACCTATGTGCATGCGCGCCGCGGCGACCTGGCCCTGGTGGCCCAGCTCGGCGGCGTGCACAACCTGGAGATCGGCAGCGCCTGCACCGTGTATTGCCAGCCGCACGCCTTGCTGATCTTCGCCGACGATGGCGGGCTATTGTTCGCTCCTGTACAAGGAGGGGTGTGACATGGCGCGCATCGAACTGGTGGACCTGGCTCACGCCTACAAACCGAACCCGACGGCACCCGCCGACTATGCGCTGCGGCCCATGAGCATGGAGTGGCATGACGGCGGCGCCTATGCCTTGCTGGGGCCGTCCGGCTGCGGCAAGACGACCTTGCTCAATATTATCTCCGGTCTCGTGAAACCGTCGCATGGCAAGGTGCTGTTCGACGGCAAGGACGTCACGCAGCTGCCCACGGAAGCACGCAATATCGCGCAAGTGTTCCAGTTTCCCGTCATCTACGACACCATGACCGTGCACGACAACCTGGCGTTTCCGCTGCGTAATCGCGGCTGGAAAGAGAGCGAGGTGAAAAAGCGCGTGCAGCAGGTGGCGCAGATGCTGGAGCTGACGGACGACCTGAAACTGCGCGCCAGCGGCTTGTCCGTGGACGCCAAGCAAAAGATTTCGCTGGGACGGGGGCTTGTGCGTCCCGACGTGGCGGCCGTGCTGTTCGACGAACCGCTGACGGTGATCGATCCGCATTTGAAATGGCTGTTGCGCAGAAAGTTGAAGGAGATCCACCACGAACTGAAATTGTCCCTGATCTACGTCACGCACGACCAGGTGGAAGCCTTGACCTTTGCCGACCAGGTGGTCGTCATGACGCAGGGCGAAGTGGTGCAGACGGGCAGCGCGCAGGCGCTGTTCGAGGAACCCGAGCATACGTTCGTCGGCTATTTCATCGGCAACCCGGGCATGAATTTGCTCGATTGCACCCTGGACGATGGCGGCGTGCGCGTGGCGGGGCAGGCGCTGGCCGTGTCCGCTTCCGCCCGCGCGGCCCTGGCTGGCGCGCAAGGGAAAATCACGCTGGGCGTGCGGCCGGAATTCGTCGCATGCCTGAAGGCGGGCGAGAGCGGTGCGGGTAGCGATCATTGCCTGGACGCCACGGTGACTGCCGTGCGCAATATGGGTACGCATTACCTGGCGGAATTCCAGCTGGGCGGCGTGACGGTGGCGGCCAAGCTGCGCGCCATCGATGCCGTCGCCGGTGATGCTGTGCGGCTGCATTTTCCGCCGCAACGCACCCTTTTCTATGTCAACGATAAGCGGGTGGCCTGATGATACATAACGGTAAAACCGATAACAACCGCCGCGCCTGGCTGCTGATCTTGCCCGTGCTGCTGTGCGTGGCCTTTTCCGCCATCCTGCCCCTGATGACGGTGGTCAATTATTCCGTGCAGGATATTCTGAGTCCCACGCAAAAGGTCTTCGTGGGCACCGAGTGGTTCCGCATGGTCATGCTCGACGGCGACTTGCACAGCGCCTTGCTGCGCCAGCTGCTGTTTTCCGGCTCCGTGCTGGCCATCCAGATTCCGCTCGGCATCCTGATCGCCCTGTGCATGCCGGCCGATGGCTGGAAGGCGTCGCTGGCGCTGGTGCTGATCGCGCTGCCCTTGCTCATTCCCTGGAACGTGGTGGGTACCATCTGGCAAATCTTCGGCCGCGGCGACATCGGCCTGATGGGCTATACCCTGAATCAGCTGGGATTTGACTACAATTACAACGGCAATTCGCTCGACGCCTGGCTGACGGTAATGGTGATGGATATCTGGCACTGGACGCCGCTCGTTGTGCTGCTGTGCTATGCGGGCTTGCGCGCCATTCCTGACGCGTATTACCAGGCGGCACGCATCGACGGCGCCTCGCGCCTGGCCGTGTTCCGCTACATCCAGCTGCCGAAACTGCGCAATGTGCTGATGATCGCCGTCTTGCTGCGCTTCATGGACAGTTTCATGATCTACACGGAACCGTTCGTGCTGACGGGCGGCGGACCGGGCAATGCCACCACGTTCCTGTCGCAATACCTGACGCAAAAGGCCGTGGGCCAGTTCGACCTGGGGCCGGCCTCGGCCTTCTCACTGATCTATTTCCTCATCATCCTGCTGTTCTGCTTTGTGTTGTACACCTGGATGCAGAGAGTCGGCACGGGAGACCAGAAATGATGCACAAGAAAATGAGCAGCGCCATCCTGATCGTCTTTTTGCTGGGCTCGCTGTTGCCCATCTACTGGATGCTCAATATGTCGCTCAAGACCAACGAGGAAATCGTGGGCGTGCTGAGCCTGTGGCCGCAGCAATGGACGTTTGCCAACTACCACACGATTTTTACCGACCGTTCCTGGTACAGCGGCTACATCAATTCCATGATTTACGTGGCCTTGAATATGGTCATGTCCGTCACCGTCGCTTTGCCGGCAGCCTACGCTTTTTCCCGCTATAACTTTGTCGGCGACAAGCATTTATTCTTCTGGCTCTTGACCAACCGCATGACGCCGCCCGCCGTCTTCCTCGTACCGTTCTTCCAGCTGTATTCGACGGTGGGCCTGATGGATACGCACCTGGCCGTGGCGCTGGCGCACATGGTGTTCAACGTGCCGCTGGCCGTGTGGATTTTGGAAGGCTTCATGTCCGGCGTGCCGAAGGAAATCGACGAGACGGCGTATATCGACGGCTACAGCTTTCCCCGCTTCTTCATCCGCATTTTCTTGCCGATGATTAAATCGGGCGTGGGCGTGACGGCGTTCTTCTGCTTCATGTTCAGCTGGGTGGAACTGCTGTTGGCGCGCACCTTGACCTCCGTCAATGCCAAGCCGATCGCCGCCACCATGACGCGCACCGTGTCGGCGGCCGGCATGGACTGGGGCGTGCTGGCGGCGGCCGGTGTGCTGACCATCGTGCCCGGCGCGCTGGTGATCTGGTTCGTGCGGCATTACATTGCCAAGGGTTTTGCGATGGGGAGGGTGTGACATGGAAAATACCGATAGCACAGCCAGCCTGTTCGGCTGGATGGCGTGGACGCCGGAAGTGGCCATCTTCTTTATCTGCATCGGCTTGATGCTGGCCGGCATGACGGTGTGGCAAATCCGTTCGCCCAGCATCGAACGCAAGGGCTTTTTGCCCATGCCGACGACGCGCGGCGACCGCCTGTTCATCGGCTTGCTCACGGCGGCCTACGTGAATCTGGCCTGGGCGGGGTTCACGGAAATGCAGCAGGCGATAGGCGCAGCCATCAGTTTTGTCATTTTATTAGTGGTAATGCGTTGGGGATGACCGGCTTGCCGGTGTTGATGGAGGCCGGACCGTCAGCAGGCGGCCGGCAATAAAATAAAAGGAGATTCACGATGAAATTGAAGTTCACGGTCTTCGCGGCTGCGGCCATGCTCGTGTCGAACGCGGCCCTGGCCGACGCCAAGCAGGCGCAAACCTGGATCGACAAGGAATTCCAGCCATCCAGCCTGAGCAAGCAGCAACAGCTTGCTGAAATGAAATGGTTCATCGATGCGGCGGCCAAGCTGAAAGCCAAGGGCATCAAGGAAATTTCCGTGGTCTCGGAAACCATCGACACCCACGTCTACGAATCGAAGACCCTGGCCAAGGCCTTCGAGGAAATCACGGGCATCAAGGTGCGCCACGACATCATCCAGGAAGGCGACGTGGTGGAAAAGCTGCAAACGTCGATGCAGTCGGGCAAGAGCATCTATGACGGCTGGATTTCCGATTCCGACCTGATCGGCACGCATTACCGCTATGGCGCCGTGGAACCGCTGTCCGACTACATGGCCGCCAAGGGCAAGGAATTCACGAATCCGGGCCTGGACCTGAAAGATTTCATCGGCATCAGCTTTACCACGGCGCCGGACGGCAAGGTGTACCAGCTGCCCGACCAGCAATTCGCCAACCTGTACTGGTTCCGCGCCGACTGGTTCGCGCGCAAGGATTTGCAGGCCAAGTTCAAGGCCAAGTATGGCTACGAACTGGGCGTGCCGCAGAACTGGTCCGCCTATGAAGACATCGCCGATTTCTTCACCAATGACGTGAAGGAACTGGACGGCAAGAAAGTCTATGGCCACATGGATTACGGCAAGAAAGATCCGTCCCTGGGCTGGCGCTTCACCGATGCGTGGCTGTCGATGGCTGGGGCGGCCGACAAGGGCATTCCGAACGGCATGCCGGTCGACGAGTGGGGCATCAAGGTGGCGGCCGACAAGTGCACGCCCGTGGGCGCGTCGATGTCGCGCGGCGGCGCCACCAATTCGCCGGCGGCCGTGTTTGCGCTGACGAAATATATCGACTGGATGAAGAAATACGCGCCGCCGCAGGCAAACGGCATGAATTTCTCGGAATCGGGCCCCGTGCCGGCCCAGGGCGAGATCGCCCAGCAAATCTTCTGGTACACGGCATTTACGGCCGGCATGACGAAACCGGGCTTGCCGGTCGTCAACAAGGACGGCACGCCGAAATGGCGCATGGCGCCGTCGCCGCACGGCCCGTACTGGAAAGAGGGCATGCAGAACGGCTATCAAGACGTGGGTTCCTGGTTCCTGTTCAAGTCCACGCCCGATGACCGCAAGGCCGCCGCCTGGCTGTACGCGCAATTCGTCACGTCGAAAACCGTGTCGCTGAAGAAATCCATCGTCGGCCTCACCTTCATCCGCGATTCCGACATCCGCCACGATTATTTTACGAAGCACGCGAACGAGTACGGCGGCTTGATCGAGTTCTACCGCAGCCCCGCCCGCGTGGCGTGGACGCCGACCGGCAACAACGTGCCCGACTATCCAAAGCTGGCGCAGCTGTGGTGGAAGAACGTGGCCACGGCCATCACGGCGGAAAAAACGCCGCAAGCCGCCATGGATAACCTGGCCGAGGAAATGGACCAGGTCATGGCGCGCCTGCAGCGGGCTGGCATGAAGGCGTGCGCGCCCAAGCTCAATCCCAAGGTCGATCCGAACCAGTATCTGTCGGACCAGCACGCCCCATGGAAAAAGCTGGCGAATGAAAAGCCGAAGGGTGAAACGATTGCTTACGATAAATTATTGCAAGCTTGGAAAGAGGGCAAGGTAAGGTAGTCGTGTAAACTTCTGCCGCCGCTTTCCCGGGGCACGGGCGCTTGTCCGTGCCCTTTTTTCACTGTATAGCCGTAGTAGCGACCATGACCAAATACATACTTGCTTTAGACCAGGGCACCACCAGTTCGCGCGCCATCCTGTTCGACCATGCGGGCCGGCCGCATGCCAGCGCGCAGCGCGAGTTTCGCCAGATTTTCCCCCAGCCAGGCTGGGTCGAGCATGACGCGGGCGACATCTGGGCCTCGCAAGAGGGCGTGCTGCAGCAGGTGCTGCGCGACAGCGGCGTGGCGGCAAGCGACGTGGCCGCCATCGGCGTGACCAACCAGCGCGAAACGACTGTGCTGTGGGACCGCGCCACGGGCGAACCCGTCGCCAACGCCATCGTCTGGCAAGACCGCCGCAATGCCGCGTTCTGCGAGCTGCTGGTGGAGCAGGGCAAGGCGGACGTGATCCAGCAAAAAACGGGCCTCGTGCTGGACGCCTATTTTTCCGCCACCAAGCTCAAATGGCTGCTCGACAACGTGCCGGGCGCCCGCGCGCGCGCCGAACGGGGCGAGCTGGCTTTCGGCACCGTCGACAGCTGGCTGATCTACAAGATGAGCGGCGCCCATTTGACGGACACGAGCAACGCGGCGCGCACCATGCTGTTCAACATTCATACTTTGCAGTGGGACACAGATTTGCTGGCGCTGCTGGACATTCCCGCCTCCTTGCTGCCCGACGTCGTGCCCTCGAGCGGCGTGGCCGCGCATACGCACGCGGCGCTCTTGGGCGTGTCGGTGCCCATCGCCGGCATCGCGGGCGACCAGCAGGCGGCCACGTTCGGCCAGGCCTGTTTGAAACCGGGCATGGCGAAGAATACCTACGGCACCGGCTGCTTCATGCTGATGAACGTGGGCAAGTGCCCCTTGCCATCGAAAAACCGGCTGCTGACGACGGTGGGCTGGAGCCTGGGCGCCGGCAGCGACAAGACTGATTACTTGCTCGAAGGCAGCGCCTTTATCGCGGGCGCGGCCGTGCAATGGATGCGCGACGGCATCGGCATCATCCGCGACTCGTCCGAAGTGGAAGCCTTGGCCACCAGCGTGCCCGATTCGGGCGGCCTGGTCTTCGTGCCCGCCTTCGCCGGTCTCGGCGCGCCGTACTGGGACCCGTATGCACGGGGCACCCTGATCGGCATCACGCGCGGCACGGGCAAGGCGCACATCGCGCGCGCCGCATTGGAGGGCGTGGCCTACCAGAACGTTGATGTGTTGTCCGCCATGCAGGACGACGCGGGCATTGCGCTATCCGAGTTGCGCGTGGATGGCGGCGCGGCCCGCAACGACATGCTGATGCAGTTCCAGGCCGACATACTCAATGTCCCCGTGGTGCGCCCCGTGGTGACGGAAACGACGGCCTTGGGCGCCGCCTACCTGGCGGGTCTGGCCGTGGGCTTCTGGGCATCGCAGGAAGAAATCGCCGCCCAATGGCAGGTGGGACGCCGATTCGAGCCGAAGATGGCGGCCGACGAACGGCTGACGCGCTTGCATAAATGGCAGCGCGCGGTGGAGCGCTCGCGCGACTGGAGCGAGTGACTGCTCACTGGTCTGGCCTTGCCATAAGCCTTGCCACGCGCTTTAGCAGGCTCGGCAGCAACAGGGCCGCGCTTGCGGCGCACAGGGCGCTGGCGGCATAGGCAAAGCTTGCCGTGATCGATTGCGTTGCAAATGCCAGCGCGAAACTGCCATACAGCACCGCGCCGCACAGCGCGCCCACGCAGGCCGACAGCCAGTGGCCATGCGCCACGTCCACACGCCGCGCCAGCGCGCCATAGGCGGCGATGCACACCCCCAGCATCAGCGCGCCAAACAGGTACAGGCTTGCAGCGGCGCCGATCGGCTCCGCATCGGCGGCGGCCATCGACGTCACGGCGCATGCGGCCACCAGGCCAAAACTGGCGGCAAAGGCAAGTATCTTCATGTTCAGGATTTCACGTAATACACAAGATAGCCCACGGTTTCCCTGGGCACGGAATACAGGTCGCGCAACTCGAAATACGGCGCATGCACGTTGCCGCTGACGGCGATGCCGGCTCGCTCCAAAGCCAGCCGGAAGCGGGGCACGTGAAAGTATTGCGTGGCGACCATGGCTGTCTTCCAGCCGTGTGCGCGCATGAGAAGCGCCGCGTTGCGGGCCGTGGCGTCCGTGGTCCAGCCTTGATTATCCTCAATGATGGCGCCGGCCGGCACGCCGCGCTTGAGCAGGTAGCGGGCCATAGCCGCGGCCTCGTCAAAACCTTCCTTGCCCGTCGCCCCGCTGACGAGGATGCGCGGCGCCAGTCCAGCCTGGAATTGCGTCAGCGCCGCGTCGAGCCGCGCCTGCAGGCGGGGGCTGGGCGTGCCGTCGGGCAGGATCGTGTTGCCGGGCACGACGATCACGTCGGCCGGGGCCAGCTTGTCGTTCAGGCCCGCCAGCACCAGGGCGGCCGTGGCCAGCAGGAAAGCACCGGCAGTACTTAAGCCCAGCACAGTTATTTTTCGCATCGTTCATCATCAAGTTGGGAATGGACGCATGATACCCGTCCATTCCCGCCGGCGTCAGTTCGCCTGCGCCTTGCGTGCGCGCTGGTTCGACAGATAAATATTGTCCTTGTCCAGCGGCTTGCCTGCGCGCACGGCATCGAGCCAGTCCTGCGTGCTGACGACGGCGGCGAAATTCGAGTGGAACACCGTGCTGAAGACGCGGTGGATTTCCTCGGCGCTGGCCGTGCCGCCCGCATTGGCGTAGGGCAGGGTGCCGGTGGCGTCCTGCAGGAACTCGACTTGCAAGCCGTCGTGCGCGGCCTGGTAGATGGTGGCGGCGTCGCAGTTGTGCGTCATGTAGCCGATCACCGTCAGGGTGTCGATGCTGTGGCTCTCCAGCCAGGCGCGCAAGTCCGTGCCCGCAAACGCGCTGCCCATGCTCTTGTTGATGCGGTGGTCGGCGGCAAAGGCGGCCACTTGCGGGTGCAGCTGCCAGCCGTCGCTGCCTTTTGCAAAGTTGGGGGAGGCTTCCGGCGCATCGTGCTGGACGACGATGACGGGCACGCCGGCGGCGCGGGCGGCGGCCATGGCGGTGACGATGTTGGGCAGGGAAATATCGACGGACGGATATTCGATCGGCATGTCGCCCGTGAAGTATTCATTTTGCACGTCGATGACGAGCAGGGCGCGGCGCGGTGCGGTAGTGGTGGACATGCTTGACTCCTGAATGTTTGAAAGAGGAAGGACTTCCCCGATACAGCCATTTTCAAGCCGCACGGCATAAACAAAAAGTGGCCCGAAGGCCTATCTGCGATAAAATCGGGCCATGCCTGCCATTTCTTCTTCTTCGCCTTTGAGCGTGGCCGTGATCGCCTTCGACGGCATGACGCCTTTCCACTTGTCCGTGCCTTGTCTCGTGTTTGGCGCCCAGACGGACGAGGCCGATCTGCCGCCTTTCCACGTGCGCGTCTGTGCCGCCGACCCCGCGCCCTTGCGCACGGCGGCCGGCTTCGCCATTACGCCCGAGTTCGGCCTGGAAGGCCTGGAGGGCGCCGATATCGTCATCATGCCGGCCTGGCACGACGATTGCCGCGACGCGGCGGCGTCACTGGTCGCGGCACTGCAGGCGGCCAGCGGGCGCGGCGCGCGCATGGTGGGCCTGTGCCTGGGCGCGTTTCCCCTGGCGCAGGCGGGCTTGTTGGATGGCAAGAGCGCGGCCACGCACTGGGGCATGGCGGACCGGCTGGCGGCCCGCTATCCCAGGGTCAGGGTAGACCGGGAAGTGCTGTACGTGGACGATGGCGCCGTGCTGACGTCGGCGGGCGTGGCGGCCGGCCTCGATTGCTGCCTGTATCTGCTGCGCCAGCTGGCGGGCGCCGAGGTGGCCAACCGCGTGGCGCGCCGGCTGCTGGTGGCGCCGCACCGCCAGGGCGGGCAGGCCCAGTTCATCGAACGCCCGCTGCCCGTGTCCGGCAGCGAAGGGCGCTTTGCCGACGTGCTCGCCTGCGTGACGGCCAGCCTGGGCCAGGCGCACAGCATCGATGCGCTGGCCGAGCGGGCCGCCATGAGCCGGCGCAATTTTACGCGCCACTTCCGCCAGGCGACGGGCACCTCGTTCAAGCAATGGCTGCTGAACCAGCGTCTGGCGCATGCGCAAAGCCTGCTGGAAAAAAGCGCGGCCTCGATCGATATCGTGGCGCAAGAAGCCGGCTTCGGCACGGCCCTGTCGCTGCGCCAGCATTTCCGGGCCAGCTTGCAGACGTCGCCGTCGGCGTATCGCAAGCTGTTCCGGCAGCAATCAGGCCAGATCAGGCAGCCATAGCGTCGCTGGGTCCCGGCTGCCGTTGGGCAGCTGCGCGCTGACGGCGATTTGCCGCGCGATGAAGGAGGCCGGTTCGAAGGCGTAGCGTTCCTGGAACGAGACGGTTTCCGCGCTCATCAGTTCGGCATACGTCTGCATCAGGGTCGAGGCGGAAAGATGCTTGCCTTGTTCCACATAGGTGTCGATGGCGGCCAGCAGCACGGGGTAATCCGCATTTTCCTTGCTGCCGCCGAAGTTGAACGACAATTGCCCGCAGGCGCGCCAGATGGGGTCTGGTTCCCCGTCCGGCACCGGCTGCGTGCGCAGCCATTGCAAGGCCTTCAATGGCGGGCCGCCAAACGACGGTGGAGAGATGATGGCCTGGATGGCCAGCTTGACGGCGTCATCGATCCTGCCCGCGCGCACATACTGTCCATGCAGCAGCACCAGCGCGTCCGTATATTCGGGAACGATGGCGAGCGCCGCTTCCAGCAGCGCGATGGCGGCGTCCGGCTTGCGCTGGGCAATCAGTTCCTTGGCCTCCAGATAGGCTGCGCGCGGCGAGGCGGGGTCGTCGGCCAGCGATGGTGTGGCGACGTACTCGTCTTCTGCCGTTGCGTAGGCTGACAGAAACGCCGCCACGCTGGAAAAGTGCGGCTGCAATCGCCACTCGTCGTGCCACGTTTCGACGACGATCGGTTCGTACGCTTCGCGGCCGATGGGCCAGTACAGGCCGAACGTATCGCCATTGCCCAGCGCGCCTTCGGCGAACGTGGTGAAGCCGAGCGGTGGATACGCTGTCGTGTGTTGCCAGTTTTGTTCGACGGAGATGTGGGCGAGGTTTGCAGGTAGTTGCATGGAGGTTGCAGAGGATAAAACGCCAGTGTAGAGCAAGAGCGCATCCGCCGGCGTTTCCCATCGCAGCGGGCAAGTGAGGGGGCAGGCCCTTCAGTCGCGTTCCGGCACCGGCACGTTGAAGCCGTTCAAGGTGGTCGAGACCAGCGCGTACAGGCCCACCAGGTAGATCAGCTCGTTGGTGCCGTGCTGGCCAAAGGTGGCCAGCGCCAGGCGGTACAGCGGCTCCGGCAGCGTGCCGCCGCCGCTGAGCGCGTAGGCCAGATCGTAGGCGATGCTCTCATGCTGGTCCAGGTCGACGGGCTTGACGTCGGCCACCAGCGTGGCCAGGCGCTCGTCCGACATGCCTTCGCGCTCCGCGACGGCGATGTGGGCATAGATTTCATAGGCGGCGTTGTAGCGCGCGCCGACCACCAGGATGGCAATCTGGCGCACGTTATCGGGCAGCGTGGCGTTGGCCGTCATGGCCAGGGTCAGGTCCCAGATGGCCTTGCCGATGGCCGGTTCGTGCAGCCACGGATTCCATGGTCCCATCAGGGCGCCGTCTTCGCGCACGGCGATGAAATCGTTGAAATTGCTGGTGATGCCTTTGCGCATATCGTCGTACAGCGGCTGCTGTTCGGGCGTCAGGTCTTGCGGAGCGATCAGGGGCAGGCGCATGGGAACTCCTTGCTGGGTAGGTGAGCGGTGGGCGGCGGGAGCCAGCAGCCAGTATAGCCAGCCAGCGTGGCAGGCGGCGCCCGTTCGCTGTGCGCCTACTTGCGCGGCTCGTGAATGCGGAATTTCTTCACGACGCCCGCCTGGTCGAACATGACGGCCACTTCGCGCGTGCCTTTTTCGCCCAGCAGGGGGATCAGCCGCGTCACCTTGGGCGCTTGCAGCTGGTTCTTGTAGACCCAGACTTCATAGCCGGGATCGAAGCTGACGACGGTGGCGTTGCCCAGAGCCGCGTCGAGGTCGAGGCGGGTGGTCTTGCCGACCTTGATGTTTTGATAGATGGCGCCGTTGTCGGGCGCGCGGTTGACCTTGTATTCACTGGCGGTGCACATGGCCACGGCCAGGCCCGCGAGGCAGGAAGCTGCCAGTTTGATCAATGTGTTCATAGGGACTCCCGGTGTGCATCACTGCTTCCAATCTCAGAGGGGACGGGCGTGATGTCATGCCGGGAGTGTGCTTGCGTCGCCGCGAATGTGCTACAAGATTATACAAAGGCGCAAAAAATGATGCCGGCGGTGCCGGCTGACGGTACTTTTACCGGTTCTGCAGCACGTCGGTCGACAGTGCCAGGGTTTCCTTGATTTCTTCCATCACCACATAGCTTTTCGATTGCGCGGCGCCCGGCAGCTGCAGCAGCATGTCGCCCAGCAGCTTGCGGTACTCGGCCATTTCATGGATGCGCGCCTTGATCAGGTAATCGAAGTCGCCCGACACCAGGTGGCATTCCTGCACTTCGGGAATCTGCAGCACTTCGCGGCGGAATTGCTCGAAGGCGGACGCCGACTTTTGATTGAGAGTAATCTCTACAAAGACGAGCAGCTTGGCGCCCAGCGCGGCCGGGTTCACCTTGGCGTGGTAGCCCGTGATGACGCCGTCGCGCTCCATGCGCTTGACCCGCTCGATGCAGGGCGTGATGGACAGCCCCACCTGTTCACCGAGGTCTTTCATCGAGATGCGGCCATCCTGTTGCAGGATGCGCA
This sequence comes from Janthinobacterium sp. GW823-FHT01H08, assembly GCF_058797855.1. Classification (NCBI taxonomy): domain Bacteria; kingdom Pseudomonadati; phylum Pseudomonadota; class Betaproteobacteria; order Burkholderiales; family Oxalobacteraceae; genus Janthinobacterium; species Janthinobacterium sp. GW823-FHT01H08. The sequence goes on along the minus strand of NZ_CM179504.1, from coordinate 4,242,929 downwards.
GGATGTGGCGGTCCAGCTTGTCGAGGCCACGTGCCGATTCTTTAAGGATTCTCATGATTTATTGCTGAATATCTCGATTTATACGTGAACAAATACTGGCTCTTTCCCAATATGATAGCGGTTAATCTGGCGTCAGCCTAAAAAAATATAATGAGGAAACTATGCGTATCGTGATTCTGGGTAGCGGCGTCATCGGCGTCACCAGTGCTTACTATCTGGCCAAGGCAGGACATGAAGTGACCGTCATCGACCGCCAGCCGGGCCCCGCACTGGAAACCAGCTTTGCGAATGCGGGGCAAATCTCGCCCGGCTACGCTTCGCCATGGGCGGCGCCCGGTATTCCCCTGAAAGCCGTGAAATGGATGATGCAGCGCCACGCGCCGCTGGCCATCTCGCTCGACGGCAGCGCCGCCCAGCTCAAATGGATGTGGCAGATGTTGCGTAATTGCACGCCGGAAGCGTATGCCGTGAACAAGGAACGCATGGTGCGCCTGGCCGAGTACAGCCGCGACTGCTTCAAGGTGCTGCGCGCCGAGGCCGGTATCACGTATGAAGGCCGCCAGCAAGGCACGATGCAATTGTTCCGCACGGAAAAGCAATACAACGACGCCGCCAAGGATATCGAAGTGTTGAAAGACGCGGGCGTGCCGTATGAAGTGCTGCAGCGTAATGAGTTGTCGCGCGCCGAGCCGGCCCTCGAAGCCGTCAAGGATAAGCTGTTTGGCGGTTTGCGCCTGCCCAACGATGAAACGGGCGATTGCCAGCTGTTTACCACGCGCCTGTCCGAGATGGCCGAGGCGCTGGGCGTGAAGTTCCGCTATGGCGTCTCCATCGATGCATTGCTGACGCAGGGCGATGAAATCGCCGGCGTGCAATGCGGCGCGGAAATCGTCAAGGCCGATTCCTATGTCGTGGCGCTCGGTTCCTACTCGACGGGCTTCATGAAGCCGCTGCTCGACATTCCCGTGTATCCATTGAAGGGCTATTCGATCACCGTGCCCATCGTCAACGCGGCCAAGGCGCCCGTGTCGACCATCCTCGATGAAACCTATAAAATCGCCGTGACGCGTTTCGACGACCGCATCCGCGTGGGCGGCATGGCGGAAATCGCCGGCTACAACCTGAACCTGAACCCGCGCCGCCGCGAAACCCTGGAAATGGTCGTCAATGACCTGTTCCCCGGCGGCGGCAACACAGCTGAGGCCACGTTCTGGACGGGCTTGCGCCCGATGACGCCGGACGGCACGCCCATCGTCGGCCGCACGCCGCTGCGCAACCTGTTCCTGAACACGGGCCACGGCACCCTGGGCTGGACCATGTCCTGCGGTTCGGCGCAATTGCTGGCCGACCTGATGTCGTCGAAAAAGCCGGCCATTCTGGCCGACGACCTGTCCGTCAGCCGCTACAGCGGCGCGCAGCGCGGCGGCAAGTTGCAATACGCGGGAGCCTGAGATGGCGGGAAGCATGCCTCCAAAGGAACGTAGCGGCGCCATCCTGACGGTGGACCTCGATGCCGTGCGCGCCAACTACCGCTTGCTGCGCGACAAGGCGCACCCGGCCGCCTGCTCGGCCGTCGTGAAATCCGATGCGTATGGCCTGGGCGCCGCGCAAGTGAGCGCGGCCCTGTATGAAGAAGGGTGCCGCCATTTCTTCGTGGCCCACCTGGAAGAGGGCATCAGCCTGCGCCCGCACGTGGCGCTGGACGCGGCCATCTTCGTGCTGCACGGCCCGCCCGTCGACACGGAAGGCGAATTCACGGCCCATGGTCTGACGCCCGTGCTCAACAGCGAGCCGCAGGTGGCGGGCTGGCGCCGGCACGCAGCAGCGCTCGGCACCACCCTGGACGCCATCGTGCAGGTGGACACGGGCATGTCGCGCATGGGCTTGTCGCCGCAGGAAATCGACGGCTGGCTGCTGGACCCGCACTTTCTCGACGGCATCAATGTGCGCTATGTCATGAGCCACCTGGCTTGCGCCGACGAGCGCGCCAACCCGATGAATGGCGAGCAGCTGGCCCGTTTCATCGCCATTCGCGCCCGTTTGCCGCAGTACCGCGCCAGCCTGGCCAATTCCTCGGGCATCTTCTTGTCGCCCGATTACCACTTCGACCTGGTGCGCCCCGGCGCGGCCCTGTACGGCATCGGGCCGCAGGGCGGCGAACCGAATCCGCTGCGCTCCGTGGTGCGCCTGCAGGGCAAGGTCATGCAGACACGCACGATTGCCGCCGGCGACCACGTGGGTTACAGCCGCCGCTACACGGCCAGCGAGCCGCGCCAGGTGGCCACGGTTTCCGTCGGCTACGCCGATGGCTGGCTGCGCAGCATGAGCAATCAGGGCCTGGCCATCGTCGATGGCGTGAAAGTGCCGCAGATCGGCGCCATCTCGATGGATTCCATCACCCTGGACGTGAGCGCCATCGCCGAGGAACGCGTCGCACCGGGCAGCCTGGTCGACCTGATCTGCGCCGAACACCCGGTCGATGCCGTGGCGGCCATGGCCAATACCATCGGCTACGAGGTATTGACGAACCTGGGCGGACGCTACTACCGCGAGTACCGGGGCCTGGCACGTTAGCGCACTTGCCAAAACGCCCATGGCGTTGTTGCCTTGCCTTGCCGTACATTCGTACTGTCTTCGGCAAGGCGCCTAGCCCTGAGCATTTTTTCAGGTGCGCTGGTTTCGCACGCTAGGCAGCGCGAAACCGATGATTGTGTGGCAAGATAGCCCTGACGTGCACGCACCTCAGGGCTTTTTTTTAACCATCATCGGGGATTTATATGAGCCAATATCAAGTCGCAATCATCGTCGGCAGCCTGCGCAAGGATTCCTTCAACCGCAAGCTGGCCGACGCCATCATCAAGCTGGCGCCGCCCGAGTTTTCCTTCAAGCACATTGAAATCGGCGACTTGCCGCTGTACAACCAGGATGACGATGGCGCGCAGGCGGAGCAGGTGCTGCGCCTCAAATCCGATATTTCTGCATCGCAAGCCTTGCTCTTCCTCACCCCCGAATACAACCGCTCTATCCCCGGCGTGCTGAAAAACGCCCTCGACCACGGCTCGCGTCCGTATGGCCAGAGCGTGTGGGGCGGCAAGCCCGGTGCCGTGCTCGGCGTGTCCGTCGGTGCCACGGGCACGGCGCTGGCGCAGCAGCATTTGCGCAATGTGCTCGCTTACCTGGACGTGCCGCTGCTGGGCCAGCCAGAAATGTTTATCCAGGCCAAGGACGGCCTGTTTGACGAGCACGGCGGCATCGGTCCGGCCAGCCTCGGTTTCTTCCAGGGCTGGATGCAGCGCTACGTGGACTGGGTCCGCAAGCACGCCATTCACGCTTGATTCCACGCTTGATGCAAGTCAAGGCGGCAGCGCTCAGCGTTGCCGCTTGTTCACATTCTTTGACCAACGATGCCAGGATTTCAATATTGGCACGGCTGTCTCGGTATAATGCGCCCTTTCTGTAGCGCAATACTTTCCAATTTCCTGCCGACTCCATGTGGACTAAACCTGTTCCGCGCATGAACTTGCGCCGTTTGATCGTGCTCGTGGCCTTTGCCAGCGCCCTGGTGTCCCTGGCCAACACCTTTTATGCCAGCTATAGCGTGCAGCGCCAGCTGCTGATCGATACCACCCTGGAAGCGAACCACGCCTACGCGAGCAAGCTGGCCAGCACGGCTGAGGATTTCCTGCAGTCGGCGCGCCAGCAGCTGGCCTACAGCGCCGGCAGCCTGCCATCGCGCATGGGCGACGACGCCTGGCTGACGGACGAGGCGCAGCGCCTGCGCCTGCAAACGAACAGCTTCAATTCCGTGCTCATCGTCGATGCCCAGGGCAAGGTGCTGGGCGTGTCGCCGGAAACCCTGGCCCTGAAAAACCGCACGCTCGACTCGGCCGGCGCCATCCAGGCGCTGCGCGAACGGCGCCCGCTGGTGACGCAGCCGTATGTGTCCTCGGCCGGCAACCTGGTGGTGTTCATCTCGCATCCCATCCTTGGCAAGGATGGCCGCTACCTCGGTTATGTGGGCGGCAGCATCTACCTGAAACAGAAAAACATCCTGTACACCATGCTGGGCCAGCATTACTACCGCGACGGCTCTTACCTGTACGTGGTCGACCAGAACCGGCGCCTGCTGTACCACCCGGATCCTGAGCGCCTGGGCCACGTGGCCGGCAGCAATGACGTCATCGACACCATCATCGCGCAGCGGGGCGGCGGCAACCGGCGCATGCATAACAGCCTGGGCGTGGACATGCTGGCCGGCTACGCCGTCATGCCGTCGACGGGCTGGGGCATCGTGGCGCAGCGTCCCACGGCCATGACCCTGGCCCCGCTGAACCAGCTGATGGCCAATACCGTATGGCATTCCCTGCCGATCGCCTTGCTGAGTTTGCCATTCATCTGGTGGCTGGCCAGCCTGATTTCGCGGCCCCTGATGCAACTGGCCGAGGGAGCGCGGCGCATGGATGTGCCTGGTACGAGCGAGCACATTGCCGCCATCCGTGCCTGGTATGTGGAGGCGGCGCAGATCAAGAAAGCCTTGCTGAAGGGCCTGGCGTTGTTGCAGAACAGGATCGGCAAGTTGAAGACCGACGTGGAGACAGACCCGCTGACGGGCCTGTCGAACCGGCGCGGCATGGCGGCGGCGCTCGACGTCTGGCAGGCGCAGGCGCGGCCATTTTCCGTCATCGCCATCGATATCGACCATTTCAAGCAAGTCAACGATAAATGGGGCCATGCCGTGGGCGATGAAGTCATCCTGCGCCTGGCGCAGCTGATGCGCGCCTGTTCGCGCGATGCCGACGTGCTGTGCCGCAATGGCGGCGACGAATTCATCATGCTGCTGCCCGATGCCGACCTGGACGTGGCCATGCAGGTGGCCGAGCGCCTGCGCGCCAAGGTGGCCGCCGCCGTGATTCCCGGCGCGGGCGCCATTACGGTCTCGCTGGGCGTGGTGGCATCGTCGCACGGCGAGCGCAGCACGGACGCCGTGCTGCTCGCCGCCGACGCGGCCCTGTACGTGGCCAAGGAAAACGGGCGCAATTGCGTGGGCATCACGGAACCCGCCTGACAGGCGTGCCGCGCGGGATGAACTGATCCGTTGTTTTCTGTTGCATCTGAGCCTGTCCCGTTTGCCCGACAGCGCTTACCATATGGCCTGATGGTGTACAACGGGGACAATGTGCATGGCAACGGTGAATATTGATGACGTTTGAGCAAGAACTTGGCATCCGCTGCGAGGTGGGTGATCAGCCCCACCCGCTGGCCTTGCTCGACTGCCGCGAACTCAATTACGGCCAGCACAGCGTGCTGCCGCTGCACCCGTTCCGCCTGAGCGTGCCGGAAGCGGCGCTGGCGGGACTGCTCGACGAACCGTTCAACAGTTTCGTGCAGGATTGCCGCGAAGACGATCTGCAGTACGAGGAAAGCGACTTGCCCGAGCTCAGGGACGCCGGTTACCCCGACATCACGGCCATGCTGGCGGGTCACCGGCCGCTGCTGGCCGAAATGATTGACGACTTCATGATCGGCGACCTGATGTGGGCCATCGGGCGCGCCAGCGGCTACCGCCGGCCCCGCGCCCGTTGCTTGGGCGACGTGGAGGCGGCCGATGGCCGCGCGTATTTTACCGTCAATAAAGTGGAGAAAATCCATTTTGCCGATGGCAAGGTCATCCTGGAAGGGCAGGGCTACTACGGCACCTACATCATCTGGCTGACGCAGGGCCGGCGAGATCAAATAGGCACTTGACCTTCCTCATGTGGGAAGGTTTATAGTCGTGCCATGAACCGTGCCTTTTTCCGCTTTCTCGCCCGCTCGCTGCTCTGGCTGCTTGCCGTCACCTTGCCCTTGCAGGGCTTTGCGTCGGCCATGCGCAGCTGCTGCGTGGACGAGCGGGCGGCAGCGGTCACCGTCACCGCCGTAGCGATGGAGGCGCCCCAGTGCCACGACATGGGCGACATGGCCGGCATGTCCCACATGCAGGACCAGCCGCTAAAAATGGCCATGGACGATGGCGGCGCCGGCCACCCTGGCCACGATTGCAGCAACCACGGCGCCTGCACGGTGGGCGCCACTGCCCCCCCGGGCATGCCTGCCTTGCACGCCTTGACCCTGCGCGCGCCGCCCCCGGCGCTGGCGCCCGATTCCCTGTTCGCCGGGCATATCCCGCCTGGCCCCGAACGTCCCCCGAGAAGCACGCGCTCCGCCTGACCGCCCGTTGAACCTGGCGGTGCCGCCGTCGCACGTCCCTGCACGTTGCTTTGGCCGCACCAGCGTTCCCGTCGCGCGCCCGCCGCGCCATACCCCGTCATTCAAGGAATACCATGAAGCAATTATTCAGCCTCGCGCTGGCTGCCGGCATTGCGCTTGCCTCGCTGCCGCCGGCCGCCGCGCAATCGCGGCCCCCATCCGCCCCGCAAGAGGCGCAAGCGCCCGTGCCGGCCGCCGCCTACCGCTCCGCCTTCGCCGGCTACCGTCCCGCCGCCGAGGACGACGCCACGCCCGATCAGACCTGGCGCGCCGTCAACGACAAAGTCGGCAAGGCCGGCGGCCACATGGGCATGATGAAGATGGATGGCCACAAGATGGAGGGGCACAAGATGGAGGGGCACAAGATGGAAGGCCACAAGATGCCGATGGAGAAGCCCGGCCCCAAGCCGGCCGCCCAGCCCGCCCCGCAACACCAGCATGAGGGACACTGAGATGGCACGTTTTACAAAATCAACTTGCCTCACGCCGCTGGCCCTGGCGGCCGCCTTGCTGCTCAGCGGCTGCGCCAGCTTCAGCCCCGATGGCGGCATGCAGGCCGTGTCCGCGCTGGCAGACGCCCGCACGGGCGCCCCTGCGGCATTGACGGACAAGGGCGGCGAGGAAAAGCTGGCTTCCCTGCTGGCCCAGCCCCTGGACGCCGACAGCGCCGTGCGCATTGCCCTGATGAACAACCACGGCATGAAAGTGGCGCTGGCCGAACTGGGCGCCTCCGAATCGGACCTGGTGCAGGCGGGGCGCTTGCGCAACCCGGGCCTGTCGTTCGGCCGTTCGCACGGCAGCCACGGCAATGAAATCGACCGCGGCGTCAGCTTCGACCTGGCGGGCTTGCTGACCATGCCGATGCGCGTGAACATCGAGCGGGGCCGCTTCGAGCAAGCCAAGCTGCAGGCCGCCGGCAGCGCCGTGCAGCTGGCGCTTGAGACGCGCCGCGCCTACTTCAATGCCGTGGCCGCCGTGCAGACGGAAGCGTTCATGCAGCGGGCGCTGCTGTCGGCCGAGGCGGGCGCCGAACTGGCCACGCGCCTGCGGCAGGCGGGCAACTGGAGCCGCCTCGACCAGGCGCGCCAGCAAGTGTTTTATGCGGACGCCGTCGGCGACCTGGCCCGCGCCCGCCACCAGGCATTGGTGACGCGCGAACACCTGACGCGCTTGCTGGGCCTGTGGGGCAAGCAGACCAGCTTTACTTTGCCGTCGCGCCTGCCCGACTTGCCGGCCCAGGCGGCGGAGCCTGGCAATATCGAGGCGCAGGCGATGGAGCAGCGCCTCGACGTGCAGATGAGCAAACTTGACGCCCATGCCACGGCCAGTGCACTGGGCCTGTCCAAGGTGACGGGTTTCATCAATGTGCTCGACGTGGCTTATACCAACAAGAGCACGAGCGGGGCGCCGCGCGAAAACGGCTATGAGGTATCGCTGGAACTGCCGCTGTTCGACTGGGGCGCGGCGCGCAACACCAAGGCGCAAGCCTTGTACGAGCAGTCGCTGCAGCGCACGGCGGGCACGGCGGTGAAGGCCCGCTCGGAAGTGCGCGAAGCGTATTCGAGCTACCGCACGGCCTACGACCTGGCGCGCCATTACCGCGATGAAGTCGTACCGCTGCGCAAGACGATCTCGCATGAAGTATTGCTGCGCTACAACGGCATGCTGGCCAGCGTGTTCGAACTGCTGGCCGATGCACGCGAGCAAGTCGCCAGCGTGAACAGCGCCATCGAAACCCAGCGCGATTTCTGGATCGCGCAAACCGAACTGCAAGGCGCCATCAATGGCAGCAGCCCAGCCAACAAGGAATAATGATGATTACACGTAGAAATTTTTTCATGAATGCGGGCGCCGTCGCCCTCAGTGCGGCAGCGGTGAGCAGAGTCGGTGCGGCGTCCCTGCCGGAAGCCGTCAGCATGGCTGGCGCAGACACGAAAGCGCCGCCACCGCCGCCGAACGGGCGTCCGTACAACCCCGTCGTCACCCTCAATGGCTGGTCCTTGCCCTGGCGCATGAACAACAACGTCAAGGAATTCCATCTGGTGGCCGAGCCCGTCGTGCGCGAACTGGCGCCCGGCATGCAAGCCAATCTGTGGGGCTACAACGGCCAGTCGCCCGGTCCCACCATCGAAGTGGTGGAGGGCGACCGCGTGCGCATCTTCGTCACCAACAAGTTGCCGGAACACACGAGCGTGCACTGGCATGGCCAGCGCTTGCCGAACGGCATGGATGGCGTCACGGGCCTGACCCAGCCGGGTATTCCTCCCGGCAAGACCTTCGTCTATGAATTCGTCGCCAAGCGGCCCGGCACCTTTATGTACCACCCGCATGCCGATGAAATGACGCAGATGGCCATGGGCATGATGGGTTTCTGGGTCACGCACCCGAAAGATCCGAACTTCATGAAGGTGGACCGCGATTTCGTCTTCTTGCTCAGTAACTACGACATCGATCCCGGCAGCTACACGCCGAAGATCATGACCATGACGGATTTTAATTTGTTCACCTTCAACAGCCGCGTCTTCCCCGGCATCGACCCCATGGTCGTGCGCCAGGGCGACAAGGTGCGCGTGCGCGTGGGCAACCTGACCATGACGAACCACCCGATCCACATGCACGGCCATGAATTCGAGGTGACGGGCACCGATGGCGGCTGGACGCGCCCCGAATCGCGCTGGCCCGAAGTGACGACCGATATCGCCGTGGGCCAGATGCGCGCCGTCGAGTTCACGGCAACGGACCTGGGCGACTGGGCTTTCCACTGCCACAAGTCGCACCACACGATGAATGCCATGGGGCATGACGTGCCCACCATGATCGGCGTCGACCACCAGGGCGTGGCGGCGAAGATCAATCAATTGGTGCCCGGCTACATGGTGATGGGCGAACGGGGCATGGCCGACATGGGCGAGATGCAGATGCCGATCCCCGACAATACCTTGCCGATGATGGCGGGCGACGGCCCCTTCGGTGCCATCGGCATGGGCGGCATGTTTACCACGGTCAAGGTGCGCAAGGATCAGAAGCCGGGCGATTACCGCGACCCGGGCTGGTACAAGCACCCGGCCGGCAGCGTGGCCTATGAATGGACGGGCGCCTTGCCGGAACCGGTGCGGGGCCAGGGCGCGGGCAAGCCGGCGGCAAAAAACGGCGTGGAAATGACGGTGCGCAAGCCAGGCGGGCACAGCGGCCATTGACGATCTCCCGGGGATTACTAAGTAACCCCCAATAAATTATTGTGATTTCTGACTGCCATAACCGGCGCTCTGCGGCGTTGCTCACTGCTAGCAGTGCCCGCACTGCGTCGCAGCGAGCGCCTTGCATAGCATCCGGTTCTGTTCGTCATAAATTCACACTAATTTCCCGAGGATTACTTAGCATGGCACGCCCCGGGGCATGTTGCTTTGTATCAAGGAATTGTTGGTTAGTGACAATCCGAGCATTTTAGTGACAGTTTTTTCCTTATATTCAAGTCATAGCTTAAATTATTGGCTACCGTCTTGTCTGGGAGGAAACATGTTGAGTAAAATGAAAGTGGGGACGCGCCTGCTCGCTGCCTTCTTTTGCGTCGCGCTGATGGGGGCCATCGTGGCCGGCATCGGCATCTTCAACATGGGCAAGATCGATACCATGGCGGGGCAGATGTACAACCATGAATTGCTGGGGCTGTCGTACATCAAAGAGGCCAATATTGCCCTGATCAAGGTGGGGCGCGCGCGCAGCAATTTCTTGCTGGCCACGACCGCCGAGGAGCGCGCCACGCGCCAGGCCGACATCGGCAAATTCCTCGAGTTAAATAAAAGCTATCTGGCCAAGGCCCAGCCGCTGTTCGTCACGCCGGCCGCCAAGGAATTGTTTGCCCGCTTCGCCGCTGTCGAAGCGGAGTACATTGCCACCATGCAGCAAGCCCTGGCGCTGGCGGCGGCCGAGCCGCTGGCGCAGCGCAGCGCGCAACTGGTCGAACTGCTCAACAAGACGCGCCAGCATGCCGATGAACTCGACGGTATGCTGGATAAACTTTCGCTGCAGAAGGAAGAGCGCGCCAAGGCGGCTTCCGAGCAGGCCTCGGGCGTGTACCAGGCCAGCCGCAGTTTCATGATCGCGCTCGTGCTGGGCAGCATGGCGGCCGGCCTGGCGCTGGGGGCGCTGATCACGCGCGGACTGACGCGCCAGCTCGGCGGCGAACCGGCGTACGCCGTCAGGATCGCCGGCGCCATCGCCGAGGGCGATCTCACCATCGATATCCGCACGGCCACCCATGACAATGCCAGCCTGCTGTTCGCCATGAAAGCCATGCGCGACAAGCTGGTGGGCATCGTCAGCCAGGTGCGCTCGGGTACGGACACCATCAACACGGCCTCGAGCGAAATCGCCCAGGGCAACCTCGACTTGTCGTCGCGCACGGAAGAGCAGGCCAGTTCGCTGGAAGAAACGGCGTCCTCGATGGAACAGCTGACCTCGGCCGTGCGGCAGAACGCGGACAACGCGCGCCAGGCCAATGCGCTGGCCGGCGCCGCGTCCGATGTGGCCGGCAAGGGCGGCGCCGTGGTGGGGCAGGTGGTGCAGACCATGGAATCGATCAATGCGTCGTCGCGCAAGATCGTCGACATCATCAGCGTCATCGACGGCATCGCCTTCCAGACGAATATCCTGGCCTTGAACGCGGCCGTGGAAGCGGCCCGGGCGGGCGAGGAAGGGCGGGGATTTGCCGTCGTGGCATCCGAAGTGCGCAGCCTGGCCCAGCGTTCTGCCAGTGCCGCCAAGGAAATCAAGACCCTGATCGGCGACTCCGTCGAACAGGTCGAAATCGGCTCCAGACTCGTGCATGACGCGGGCAGGACGATGGATGAGGTGGTGACCAGCGTGCGCCAGGTGGCCGACATCATGCAGGAAATCACGGCCGCCAGCGCCGAGCAAAGCGCCGGCATCGAGCAAGTCAACCAGGCCGTGCTGCAGATGGACCAGGTGACGCAGCAGAATGCGGCCCTGGTGGAAGAGGCGGCCGCGGCCGCCGAATCGCTGCAGGACCAGGCGCAGACCCTGACGGAACTCGTGGGCGTGTTCCGCCTGCATGCCCAGGCCGAAGGCATCGCCGTGCCGGCGGCCAGCAACGTCACGCCGCTGCGCCGGCCCGCGCCGGCGGCCAGGCCGGGCGTGCGGCGCCTGGCCTGACGGCGGCTGGACCGGGCGCGATCGGCGCGGCGGTGGTAGGCTGTCGCTATTGCGCGTTTGCCACTTCCGGGTCCCCCCATGCCATCTTCTTTCCTGTCCTCCTTCAGTTTTTCCCTGTTGCTGCTGTCGTTGGCGCCCCTGGCGCAGGCGCAGGAGGGCGATCCCGTCCTGCCTTATCGTCCATCGGTGGCCAGTCCCGCCCAGCTGCCCGTGCCGGGCCAGCTGGAATTCGAGGCGGGCGGCCTGCTGTCGAAAACGGACGACACGCGCCGCGCCAGCTTGCCGTACACGTTCAAGCTGGCGTTCACGCCCGAATGGGGCTTGCTGCTCGAAGGTGAGGGCTTCGTGCGCGCGCGCGATGACACGGGGCGGCGCGAGACGGGCGTGGGCGACACGACGGTCGTGCTCAAACGCGCCTTTTTGCTCGACAGCGCCACAGCGCTGGGCCTGGAACTGGGCTGGAAGTTGCCCACTGCCAAGGACAGCATCGGCAGCGGCAAGAGCGACGTCTCGTTGAACGGTATTTTCAGCCGCGACCTGGGCGCCGTGCACATGGACGCCAACCTGAACGCCACGCGCCTGGGGGCTTCCGACCCTGGCACGGGCAAGGTGCAAACGGGCTGGGCGGCCTCCTTTTCCACGCCCGTCAGCGACCGCTGGGGCGCCACGGCGGAAGTGTCGGGCACGCGCCTGCGCGGCGCGCCAGCCACGGCGCAGCTGCTGCTGGCTGCCACCTACAGCCCCACGCCGCGGTTGGCCATCGATATCGGCATGGCGCGTGGCTTGACGGCGGCGTCGCCGGACTGGTCGCTGTTCAGCGGCTTGGTAGTGCCTTTGGGCAAACTGTGGTGAGATTGCGACGGGATTCCTTATGTGTCCTTGCGAACAAACAGTTAGTCACACAAGGTCTACAATTGCGGCATAACTGATAAAAGGAGTGTCCTCATGAAAACCCTCATTCTCGCCGCCGTCCTGCTGTCGGCAGGTACCGCCGCCGTTGCCCAGGTTTCCGTCACCGTCGGCCAGCCAGGCTTTTACGGCCGCATCGACATAGGCGACTATCCCGCGCCGCAATTGATCTACGCCCAACCCGTCATCGTGCAGCGCCCGCAATACTATTCGGCCGCCCCGATCTACCTGCGCGTACCGCCCGGCCATGCGAAACACTGGTCCAAGCACTGCCGCAAGTATAATGCCTGTAACCAAGAGGTATATTTCGTCCAAGATGGTTGGTATAACAACCAATATGTGCCCCGCTACCGCCAGCAGCATGGCGACCATGGCCGTCCCGATTACGGCGACCGCGACCGTCATGACGACAAGCATGACAAGCACTATGACAAGCGCGACAAGCATGATGACAAGCCGGGCAAAGGCCATGGCAATGGCAATGGTCGTGGCAACGGCAACGGCAACGGGCACAGGGATTAACAAGCAGGAGGATCTTTGCATAGTAAAATCGTTATCGTAGGAGGAGGTGCAGGCGGCCTGGAGCTGGCTTGCAAACTTAGCCGAAAGCTCGGCCCCGGCCAGGTCACCCTGGTCGACAGCCGCCTGTACCATATCTGGAAGCCGTCACTGCATGAAGTGGCGGCCGGCACCCTGGACATTCATCAAGAGGGCCTGTCGTACCAGATGCTGGCGCATGACAATGGTTTTACCTATGTCTATGGTCCCCTGATCGGGCTCGACGCAGCGTCGAACAGCCTCACCGTGGGCGCCATCGCCACGGACAAGGATGAGCAGCTCTTGCCGCAGCGCCAGGTCAGCTACGACCAGCTGGTGCTGGCCGTGGGCAGCACCTCGAATTACTTTGGCGTACCCGGCGCCCAGGAAAACACGATTTCCCTCAATGCCACGGAAGACGCCGAACGTTTCCGTCTGACGCTGCTGAAACTGCTGGCCATGGCTGAACAGCGCCAGGGCGACGCGGGCCATCCCGGCGTCGACATCGTCATCATCGGCGGCGGCGCGACGGGCGTGGAACTGGCGGCCGAATTGCGCGAAGCGAGCGGCGTGTATGCCGCGTATGGTTTCCAGAATCTCAACGCCATCAAGGATGTGCGCATCACCCTGCTCGAAGGGGCGCCGCGCATCCTGGCGCCGCTGCCCGAGCGCGTTTCCATCGCCGCCTCGAAACTGCTGCACCAGCATGGCATCACGGTGGTGACCGATACGCGCGTCACCACGATCGAAGCCGACAAGGTGACGGTGGCCAGCGGCACCAGCTATGCGGCCGACATCTGCGTGTGGGCCGCCGGCATCCGCGCGCCGGAATTCCTGTCCACTTTGGGCTTGCCTACCAACCGCGCTGGCCAGCTGGAAGTGACGGGCATGCTCAATGTGCAGGGCCATGCGAATATCTTCGCGCTGGGCGATTGCGCCGCCTGTACGGGTCCCGACGGCAAGCTGGTGCCGCCGCGCGCCCAGGCTGCCCACCAGCAAGCCGATTACCTGCTGAAAACGTTCCTTCTGCAGGCGAAGGGCAAGCCGCCGCAAACCAGGCCGTACGAATATCTGGACTACGGTTCGCTGGTGTCGTTTGGCCGCACCACCTCGGTCGGCACCCTGATGGGGTCGCTGAAGGGCCTGAGCTGGTTCGTCGAAGGCTTTGTCGCGCGGATGATGTATGTGAGCCTGCACCTGATGCACCACAACGCCGTGCTGGGCACCGTGCGCACGGCCGTCATGGCCATGGGCCGTTTCCTGATCAAGCGCAGCTCGCCGCAGGTCAAGCTGCATTAAGCAGTTTGCGCCGTAACAAAACAAGGGGCCTTGCGGCCCCTTTTTATTTGCCGCGCGCGAGGGGCGCCGCGTCGCAGCGGGCCCGCGTCATGGGGAAGGCGATGGTGGTGAGCTTGCCCTTCAAGGTACCGGTGATGCTGGCGTGCAAGATGCGCTCGCTGTCGTGGCGGTAGGTGATGCGGCTCGGGAAGTCATTGTCCAGGTTGGCGAAGATGAATTCATTCGGCTTGTCCTGGCGCAGCAGGTTGAAGATCACGGGCGGCTCGCCCGACGGCTGCACGATGTAGGCCAGCTGGCCCGGTTCGGTGAGGCGGATCTGCACGAATTCGAAGGCTGTCGTCTTGCCGCCCTTGACGGTGCGGCTGGTGCCGAGGATGGTGCCGCCGGCGGCCGTACTCCATTGTTCCCCGGAACCGGGTTCGGCGCCGTCGACGTTCCAGCAGCCGGCCAGCCAGGCCAGCTTGTCCACGGTTTCCGGCGGCGGCACGGTCTTGTCGGCGGCCTGGGCGGCTCCCATGGCCAGCAGCGCTGCCAGCAGGGTGGGGATCAGTCGTTGCATGCGGTTTCCTCGTCGTATCGTTGAGCGGAGCAGGGTGCCCGGCGATGCTCCGGCCCGATGCTGTCTGGCAGGGATTATTCTTTCGGGCTAATGCGCGGCAAGACGGCAGTCAGGGCCATGCCGCCTTGCGGATTCGCCGTCAGGCTCAGGCTGCCGCCAAGGTAATGCACGCGCTCGCGCACGGCGCGCAGGCCATGCTTGCTCATTTCGACGGGCACGCTGGCCGGCAAGCCGCTGCCGTTGTCCTTGACGGTCATCATCAGCGCCTCGTCATTGTCGTCAATGATGATATCCACTTCGCTTGCCTGCGCGTGCGCGGCGATATTGCTGAGCGCCTCTTCCAGGGTGCGCAGCAGGGCCACGCCCACGTTGCGCGGGCAGATCAGTTCATCTTCGGGCAGGCTGCAGCGCACGGTGATCTTGTGCTGTTCCGCAAATTGCGCAGCCAGCTCGCCCAGCGCCACATTCACACCGAGAAACTCCAGCTTGTCGTTCCACAGCTTCATCTGCATTTGCCGGTTGGTCTCGATGACATTCAGCAGCAATTGCTTCATGGTCGCGGCGCGGTCGAGCAAGGCCGCTTCCTGCGGCATTTTTTGCGTCAGCAGCGACAGGTGCATGGTCAGCGCCGTCAGCGACGAGCCGAGGCTGTCGTGCAGCTGGCGCGACAGGGCGCGCCGTTCATTGTCCCAACTGGTGTTGACATGACCGAGCAACTCGCTGAGATCGGCGGCGCGTTCCGCATCGGCCTGGGCCGCTTCCTTGTTCGGATCTGTTTGTGCGGACATAGCGCCCCGTGAATGGTGAAAGGTGGACCAAATTCAAGTTGTGGATCATACATGAGGATTTCATCGCGGGGCGCATGGATGGAAAATTTCTGTCTTTTCGGCAATTTTAATCTCCTCCCATCATTTTTATATGATAGGCAATATTTCTGTTTGCGCCAGCAGGAAAGTTGTTCCCCTCTTTACGTACGGCTGCGCACATACCGGGGCGCCACACGCTGCCATAGTGGGGTTGTGCATTTTTCCATGCAGCATAGCCGCCCCGCGGCGCAGGGTGCAGTACAGGCCCGTTTACCGAAACGAAAGGACATGCCATGAATATCGAAACCATCGTCGACAAGGAATACCTCGACAAAAGCTTCCGCGACATCGTTAATGCCCCCATCAGCGCCTTGCGCGGTGTCAGCGCGAAGGATGCGAAGGCCTTGCAGCAAGCGTTTGGCGTGACCACCGTACGCGAGTTGTCCAACCTTAATTTCGTGAAATGGGCCAGCGCGCTGGCCATCCTGGCCGATGAAGAAGGCATGAGCGGCGAAGAGCGGGCCAAGGAAGAGTTGCTTGACGACGCCGTGGAAATGACCTTCCCCGCCAGCGACCCGATCTCCGTCGATGCCGGCATCACGCGCATCGAAGTACCGCCGGAAACCGTCGATGCGCAAACGGACCACCAGCATGCGGGCCAGCATGAAGTGACGGCTGGCAAGAAATAAAACATCGTGCTCATGAAAAAACCGGCAAGCCATCAACGTGGCTTGCCGGTTTTTTTCATGTGCGGTGCGGCGTAAAAACTCAGGCGATCGACGGAATGTTGTTTTTTTGCATATTCACCTGCGAGGCGATCACCTCGTGCGGGATGCAGCAAAAGCGGTTCTTGCCGGCACGCTTGGCTTCGTACAGGGCCGTGTCGGCCGCGCCCAGCAGGGATTCGACGGTGCTGGCGTCGTCCGGGTAGATGGCGATGCCGATGCTGGTCGACAGGCGCAGGGTCAGGTCGTTGATGAAATACGGCTCGGAAATGACTTCGATCAGCTTGGCGGCCGGTTCGCGCGCGTCGCCCTTGCCGGCCAGGTTGCCCAGCACGATGACGAATTCGTCGCCGCCGATGCGCGCCACCGTGTCTTCCTTGCGCGATGCGCTCACCAGGCGGGCCGCCACCATTTTCAGGATTTCATCGCCATAGCCGTGGCCGTAACTGTCGTTGATGGCCTTGAAGCCGTCCAGGTCCAGGTACAGGATGGCCGACTTGCCGCGGCTGCGGGCCGATTGCTGCAAGGTATGCTCGATGCGGTCTTCCAGCAGGCGCCGGTTCGGCAAGCCCGTCAGCGGATCGTGCAGCGCCAGTTCCTGCTGCTGCTTGCTGTATTGCGCCAGTTCCTTGTACAGCAGGCGCACTTCCAGCATGTTGTGGATGCGCTTGTGCACTTCCATCAGGTCGAAGGGCTTGCTGATGAAGTCGCGCGCGCCCGCTTCCAGGGCGGCGATCTTGAAACTCGGCTGTGCCGTCAGGGCCAGCACGGGCAGGTAGCCGCCATGCTCGATTTCCTTCAAGCCTTTCATGACCTGGAAACCATTGAGTTCCGGCATTTGCAGATCCAGCAAGATCAGGTCGTAGCAATGCTCCCGGTGCAGGGGGCAAACCTGGGCCGGACGCATGGTGGCCGTCACATTGGTGTAGCCGGCATCGCGCAGGATTTCCAGCATCAGGTCAACATTGTCGGGTGAATCGTCGACGACCAAAATTTTGGCTTTCAAAATCTCATCTTGGCTGGGCATGTAAGGTCTCGGTTATACGGTCTATGCAACGCTGGCTTCCACCGCATATGATGGGCTGACGGCGGTGGGGAAGATAGTAGCGCCTTGCAACAAGTTAGGGCGCACAACAGCGCTTGAGCTCGCTTCTGACGTTCTCGCCGGCCCAGGCCGCCATCTCCAGCCTGCCGTGCAGGTGCGTTTCTGCATTTCAGTGTAGCAAACTTTAGCTTAGTTGCTTGTAGGACAGAGCCGCGTCTGAAAGTAGGAAGGCTAGCCCATGAAAATAGTCATTTTGTACTGCATCATGTATTTCTTTGCATCATCTTTTTAGGGCGGCGTATTGCTGCCCTCTTCAGGACGCTGCGCGAGGGAGCGCGTTGCGGCCAGTTGCGCCACGGCCGCCAGCAGTTCGGCCGGGTCGAGCGGTTTCGAGACCCAGGCCTGGAAGCCGCTGGCCAGTGCCCGCTGGCGGTCCTGCGGTTGCGCGAACGCCGTCAGCGCCAGCGCGGGCAGCCGGGCCGCATCAGGGGAGGCGTGCGCGCGGATTTGCGCCAGCAGGTCGAAACCGTCGGCGTCAGGCATGCCGATGTCGCTGACCAGCACATGCGGGTGTACCTGGTCCAGCAGTTGCAGCGCTTGCGCCACGTTGCCGGCGCCATGCACTTCAGCGTTGCTGTCACGCAGGATGCGCGCCGTCAGTTCGCGCGCATCGGCCTCGTCATCGACCAGCAGGACGGTGACGCCGCGCAAGTCATGGCTGGCGGGCAAGTCGCCGCCCGTTGGCCGCGCCGGCGCGGTCCGCGTCCCCAGGGGCAGGCGCACGGTAAAGCTGGCGCCCTGCATGTCGCCGGCGCTGCTGACCGTGACCGTGCCGCCATGCTGCTCCACCAGGTGCTTGACGATCGCCAGTCCCAGCCCCAGGCCGCCATGCCGGCGCGTGGTGGAGGCGTCGGCCTGGCGGAAGCGGTCGAACACGTGGGGCAGGAAGTCTTTCTTGATGCCGACGCCGTTGTCGCTCACCGTGATGGCCAGGCGGCTTGCCTCGCGGCGCACGCCGATCTCGACCCGGCCGCCTTGCGGCGTGAACTTCAGGGCATTCGACAACAGGTTCCAGATCACTTGCTGGATACGGCTGGGGTCGCCCGTGATCCTGCCAGCATCGCTGGCGATGTTGCTGTGGATGGCGATGTGCTTGGCGTCGGCCGCCGGGCGCAGGGTTTCGATGGCCGAGGCGATGATGCTGGCGGGCACGATGGTTTGCAGGTCCAGCAGCACCTTGCCGGAAGTGATGCGGCTCATGTCGAGCAAGTCTTCGATCAGTTGCGCCTGCGCGCGCGCATTGCGTTCGATGCTTTGCAGGCCGCGATGCAGGTCGGCCTGGTCGCGCGTGCCGCGCCGCAGCACTTGCGCCCAGCCCAGGATGGCCGACAGCGGCGTGCGCAGTTCGTGCGACAGCGTGGCGAGAAAATCGTCTTTCAGCTGGTTCGTGCGCTCGGCGTCGGCGCGTGCCTCGCGTTCGCTGTCGAGCAGCACCTTGCGCTCTTCGGCGGCGCGCGTGGCGGCCGCGTACAGGCGCGTATTGTCGAGCGCTACGGCGGCCTGGGCCGCGATGGCCGAGACGATGCGTTCGCTGCGCGCGCTGAACATGCCCGCTTGCGGATGGCCGAGCAGCAAGCGCCCCAGCAGCAGGCCCGAGCGCGAGCTGACGGGCAGGCTCAGGCAGCTGCGCAGCGGCGGCGCGCCGCCGGCGCTGGCGTCGGGCGCGGCCAGCAAGTCGTTCTGGCGCATGGCCGCTCCCTGGCGCAGTTCCGTGGCGATGGCATCTGCCTGGCGCAGGCTGATGCCGTTGACGGCGCGTGCCGCGGGCAGGGCGTCGGGGTCGTCGTGGATATCGCCCGCATCATCATAGTAAAAGGCGCCGAAGCGCGCGCCGCTGATGCGCGTGGCCGCATCGACGGTTTCCTGCAGCAGAGCCGGCAAGTCGAGGGTGCTGGCCAGGGCCGCGCCCGTATTGTTGAGCAGCTCGAGTACGCGCGTTTCATCGCGCAAGGCTTCCTGCGCACGCTTGACCTGGTCGACGTCGGTGCTCGTGCCAAACCAGCGCAGCAGCTGGCCGCCCCGGTCGCGCACGGGATTGGCGCGCGTCAGGAACCAGCGGTACTGGCCGTCGGCACCGCGGATGGGGAACTCCATTTCGAAGGGCGTGCCCTCGCGCAAGGCGGCCTTCCAGGCTTGCAGCATGGAAGGCAGGTGCTGCGCCTCATAGGCGATGCTCCAGCCGTCGCCCGCCATCTGTTCGGCAGTGGTGCCCGTGTAGTCGTGCCAGCGCTGGTTGTACCAGGCAATGGTGCCGTCGAAGCTGGCGATCCAGGCCAGTTGCGGGATGGAATTGGCCAGTGCGCGCAAGTCTTCCTCGCTGTGGCGCAAGTTTTCCTCGGCCGCCTTGCGCTGGCTGATGTCCTGGATATACGTGGTCAAGCCTTCGCTGGAAGGGAAGATGCGCACTTCCAGCCAGCGCCCCAGCGGCGGATACAGCAGTTCGAAACTGCAGCTGAGCTGCTGCGCCATGGCGCGCCGGTACTGGGTTTCCAGTTCCGTGCCATGCAGGGCGGGGCAGGCATGCCACAGGTTCTTGCCCGCCAGGCCAGGCGCGTGTTGCGGCGCGAGCATGGCGGCGCCGCGCGTATTGAGGTAGCGGATGGTCCAGTCGCGGTCGAGCAGGCAAAAGCCGTCAGTAATACCTTCCAGCAAGTTGGACAGGCGCTCGTCGGATAGGCTCAGCGGCGCTGATGGGGGAAGCAGATCTTGCTCGCGGTCATGCTTGGCCATCGGAAATCCTGCAACAATGAATCTGCCGCACGGGCGCTTGTCCCGCCGGGCCGCCGTCGCTAAGCTCAGTTAAATAGGTCATGATGCTCAATGTCCGCCGTCATGCATCAGGGGAGGCAAAAGCGCCCCTGTCTGGCTGGTATTGTAGCCCCAAGCGGGGCACCGCCACCGCACGCTTGCGCGCCGCCTGCAGATAGCACTGGACAGGCTGGAAAGCAGTCCCTATAATCCCGCTTCTTTCGAGGCAGCAACTCCTCGATTCGCTGGACGCGACTGTGGAAGCAGAAGTGCCCTGCGATAAAAAGGCGTCAGCTTTTTGGCAGTGAAAAGGTAGTCGATCATGCGGGGCGGTATTCTGCAAAATCAGCTAAGCGATTGAAAAATCGAACTTTTCAAAGCGAAATGAATACGCTATAATGTTTGCCTGCGCGGCTGTAGCTCAGCTGGATAGAGTACTTGGCTACGAACCAAGGGGTCGTGGGTTCAATTCCTGCCAGCCGCACCAGAATACTGAAGATCAGGCTTTGCCTGGTTTTGTTGTGACAAGTTTCACCTCCATGTTGTTGATGGAATGTTGTAGAAGTTTTGCGGCTGTAGCTCAGCTGGATAGAGTACTTGGCTACGAACCAAGGGGTCGTGGGTTCAATTCCTGCCAGCCGCACCAGTATTGATTAGTATCGTTGCCGGAATGAAGTTCGCTTCGTTCTGATGAAAGTTTCAAGCTTCGCGCCGTTCGGCGAAGTGTGTCAGAGTTTGCGGCTGTAGCTCAGCTGGATAGAGTACTTGGCTACGAACCAAGGGGTCGTGGGTTCAATTCCTGCCAGCCGCACCAGTATCAGCAGTAGTGAAGAAAACCCGGAAAGTTCGCTTTCCGGGTTTTTTTTCGTCCAGCGAAAGGCAGGCCTGCAGCGCGCCGCCCCCATCGCGGCGCGCTGCAGTGGCCGGGCCCCGTCAATTCGGGTAAGGCTGGCCCGACGACGCCTGGTTGCCCAGGACGATGGTGGTCACCCACAGTCCGCCGCTCGTCACGGGACCGGTGAACTTGAACAGCGAGGCGCCGGATTGCGCCGGGTCCGCCACGTTCGACGCCAGCGCATTCAGCCCCGAGGTCGTGAACGTGCACGAGGTTTCCTGTCCAACTGCATTTTGCTCCGCGTTCAGCACCGGCGTGGTGTTATTGAACAGATACAGGCCGCAATTATCCATTTTCGAGCCGTAGGTGGCCGACTGCGTGTAATTGAAGGTCACCGCGCCATCGAGCAGGGCGGCGGCCGGGATGGACGACAGTTTCGCCGGCGTGATGCTGGTGAGAGTGGCGAACAGGCTGGCCTGGTTGGCCTTGGCAAACGCTTTCGACAGGGGCACGGCATTGATCTGGAACGGGAAGGCGCTGACGGCGCCATTCGGCGTTTTCAGGGTCCACACGTAGATTTTTCCAGGTGCCACTTTCGTTTCGTCGATGCAAGCCGTACCCGCGCCCAGGCCCGGCGTATTGGCGGGCAGGCTGGCCAGGTCCTGGCAGCTCTGGATGGCTTCCGCGTTATTGTAGAAAGTGCTGGCGGCGCCATTGCTGTCGGCTACCCGCATGTGGGTGTAGCCGGTGGCCGGCAGGATCAGCTGCAGTTTGCTGCCGGTCGAGCCCGGTATCTGGAAGTCGCCGAACGTCGTCAGGCCCGGTCCCCGCACGTCGATCTTGTTGACGGCCGGATTATCCTGCAGCACGGTGTCGAGCTCGACGTGGGCTGCCCATTCGCGCGCAAAGCTGGCCGTGCCTGCAGCATCGAAGTTGCGCTGGATGCGTGCATTCATGTGCATGTCCAGGTGGCCGCTGCCGGCCAGTTTCCAGCCGCCGGCGCAGCCGCTGGTGTCGCCCGTCTTGACCAGCTTCCAGTTGAGCATGCCCGCATCTGTTCCTATGCGTAACTGTACCCATGCGCTGCTGGGCTTGCCTGAAGTAAAGGCGATGGCCGTCGCCCCGGCACCGAGGCGATTGCCGATGAAGTCGGCGACGCGCGTCGTCGAAGTGCTGCTCGCGGACGTCAGCGTGGCGATTTCATCGGCGCTCAAGGGCTGCATGCTGACGCTGGCCAGGCCCAGCGCCTCGATCGTCAGGCCCGCATGGGCAGCCTGGTCCGCGATGCTCAGGGCGGACACAATGTCGGCCTTGCCCACCGCCGCGCCCATGTTGAAGCTGCTGTCGATGAACGGCGACACGGCCGCCGCCGACGGCACGACGAAGCCCGTCTTCGGATACAGGGCGCTGAGTGAGGCCATGCAGGCGCGGATTTCCGGCAAGACAGTGGCCGCGGCCGTCGCCTTGGCCAGGTCGGCGT
The DNA here is from genome assembly GCF_058797855.1 of Janthinobacterium sp. GW823-FHT01H08. Classification (NCBI taxonomy): domain Bacteria; kingdom Pseudomonadati; phylum Pseudomonadota; class Betaproteobacteria; order Burkholderiales; family Oxalobacteraceae; genus Janthinobacterium; species Janthinobacterium sp. GW823-FHT01H08. The sequence continues at coordinate 4,220,508 of NZ_CM179504.1, read as the reverse complement.
CCGATGGCGGCGTCGCTGCCGGTATCGTCGGCGCGCCGCCGGCGGCGGCCGGCAGGGTCACGCTGCCCAGCGCGCTGTTGGTGGCGATCAGGGTGACGGTGGCCATGGCGCCCTGCGCTTCCGCGGGCGCGACGAGGATCTGGTCCAGCACGGCGTCCATGCCCGTGCCGTTGGCAACAAAGGCACCCGTCAGCGGATTGGTATTGCCGGTATTAATCGGTTTGATCATGGCGACGACGGCGGCCACGGCCGCATCGAGCCGTTGCTGCGTCGCGGCATTGGCCAGGGCCGCGGTGCAGGCGGCCGATACCGTATTGGCGACGGGGGCGCAGACGGCGGCCAGGGCCGTGCCGCCGGGCTGGCCCGACGCCGTGGAGACGATCAGGTCGGTCAGCGGCGTGATGTTGACGGTTTGTCCAGCCGCGGTGGCGATGGAATTGAGCGTCACCTGCTTGCCGCCGGACGAGCCGGTGATGCTGAGGAAAAACGGCGCCGTCATGCCGGCCACGTCGACCGTAAATGCCCCGCCGGGGCCGGTATTGACCGCCGTGGACACTTTGCCCTTGCTGTCGATGGCCACCACGCTGCCCGAGATGGGCGCGCCGACGGCGGCAGTGCCGCTGAGCGTCGTTGCCGGCGGCGGCACGACGGGCGGAACCGGGTCGGCGGGGCTGCTGCTACTGCCGCCGCCACAGGCGGCAAGAAGGAGGGTGGCCGCGCAGGCGGCGGCCAGAGGCAATTTATGCAAGTTTATTTTCATGACATCCCCTTGGTATTTTTTTTGGAATTACTGCTAGTAAACATTCTCAAAGTTTTCCATGAATTGCAATTTATTTTTCTTGAATGCATTAATAATGGCCAATCAGTCATCAGCGTGTCGGTTTTGCGCCGCAATCAGAAAATAAATGTGATTAAAAATGCAAGTTGCGGGGCGGCCGGTGAAAAACCGGGGAGGGCGTCAATTGTGAAATATCGCCGCCACGCCCTTTGCCATTCTGCAAAGCCCTGCTATAATCTTGTCTTAGGCGGCTGTAGCTCAGCTGGATAGAGTACTTGGCTACGAACCAAGGGGTCGTGGGTTCAATTCCTGCCAGCCGCACCAGAATATCGGGGATCAGATTGTAAAATCTGATCCCCTTTTTCGTGTCCGAATGGATTTACGCCGCGTTGTTGGCGCCGCGCCGGTATTGCAGGCGAAACGCGCGCGGCGTGACGTGCTTGGCGGCGCGGAACTGGCGGTTGAAATGCGCGAGGTTGCGGTAGCCCGCCTCTTGCGCGATGACGGCGATGGCGAGATTGCTCTCGATCAGCTGTTGGCAGGCGCGGCCGATGCGCAGCCGCGCCAGGTATTCGCCCGGCGTGCAATGCGCGTGGCGCTTGAAACAGCGGTGAAAGGCGCCCAGCGACAGGGCCGCCCGCTGCGCCAGGGTTTCCAGCGCGATTTCTTCCCGGAAATGCGCGTGCATGAAATCGAACACGCCGGCCATGCGTTTTTGCTGCCCATCGGGCAGCGGCGCCTGCGCCGTCGAGGCCAGCGGCTGCGCGCCAGTATCGCCCGCCAGTTCCAGCAGCACGTCGAGCAGCAGCGGCAGGCGCTGCGGCACGGGCAGGGCGTTCAGCCGCAGCAGCTGACCGGCGCAGCGCGCGCTCGTCCGCGGCGAAAAATGCAGGGCAGGCCCGGCGCGGGCCGCCAGTTGCCGCAAGCTGTGCAATTCCGGAAAACAGGCCGCCAGCTGCTCCAGCCACTCGAGCGAAAACCACACGACGACGGCCAGCATCGGCTGTGCGCTGTCGATGCGCTCGCTGGCCGACCACGTGTGCGGCAAATTCGGCCCCAGCAGCACCAGGTCGCCCGGTTCGAAATCGCCCAGGTGGTCGCCGATGTAGCGCTGCCCCCGTGCATTCACCGTCAGGGTCAGTTCGAACTGCGGATGGTAGTGCCAGATGAAGGGAATGGCATCGAGTTCGCGCCACAGCAAGCCCCAGGAGTGGCCCGCCGGGATCGTGACTTGTTCGAATAAAGGCGTCATTGTGACGTTTTATGGATATGAATGGTCAGGATAGTATCAGTATTGGCCGCTTGGCGCGCATTTCAACTGGCCGCGCCAGCGCACAATCTGTCTCACACCCACACAGGAGACAGCGATGCAGAACCCATACCAATACGGCGAAGACCGTCCCGGCAACCCGTCCGTGGCCTACACGGAACAGACCCAGTTGCGCGATATCCGCAAACAGCTGCCCCTGCGCGTGCTGTCCGACAGCGATTTCCTGCACTGGCAAACCTATGGCTACGTCATCGTCAAGGATGCGGTGTCGCCCGAGCAAGTGCGGCGCACGACAGATTTCCTGTGGGAATTCCAGGGACTCGACCAGAATGATCCCTCCACCTGGAACCGGGACCAGCTGCGCGACCATGCGATGAAAGAGCTCAACGGCTCCGGCATGGTCGAGGCCTATCACAACCAGACGCTGTGGGATAACCGCCAGACCCAGCGCGTCTACGACGCCTTCGTCGATATCTGGGACCGTCAGGATCTGTGGGTGACGATCGACCGCGCCAACCTGAACACGCCGAACAACGGCAAGCGCAAGTTTGGCGGCTTCATCCACTGGGATGCGGATACCACGCTCGACCCGCTGCCCGTCAACGTGCAGGGCGTGCTGGCCCTGTCCGACACCTCGCCCGAGAGCGGCGGTTTCCAGTGCTATCCGGAATTGTTCAATAACTTATTGAGCTGGCGCAAGACCGTGCCGGCGGATCGCAACCCGTGGCAGCCGGACCTGGCGACGGTACCGTACCCGATGGAATTCATCGCCATGCAGAAGGGAGAACTGCTGATCTTCAACAGCCTGCTGGCGCACGGCATCCGCCCGAACACGTCCACGGACCAGGTGCGGCTGGCGCAATACATTTCCTTTACGCCAGCCCAGCAAGACAACCAGACCTTGCGCGACTGGCGGGTGCAAAGCTGGCGCGAGCGCAGCGCGCCGCAGGGCTACGCGTTTCCCGGCGACCCCGAGGAAAAGGAAAAGCTGCGCTACCCGCAGGCGCGCCTGACTGCGCTGGGCGAGCAGATACTCGGCGCGCGCGACTGGTAAGCGAAGCGCCATCCGGCACTCTTGCCTGCCGGATAGACAATTACCGGTAAATGCACGATCATGGTCCGACTAGCCATCGACCGAGGAAACGCATGAGTATCATCACCTGCATCGAAGACTTGCGCGTGCTGGCCCAGAAACGGGTGCCGCGCATGTTTTACGACTACGCCGATTCCGGCTCCTGGACGGAATCGACGTACCGCGCCAACAACAGCGATTTCGCCAAGATCAAGTTCCGCCAGCGCGTGGCCGTCAACCTGGAAAACCGCAGCCTGGCCTCGACCATGGTGGGGCAGGCCGTCTCCATGCCGGTGGCCCTGTCTCCCACGGGCTTGACGGGCATGCAGCATGCGGATGGCGAAATCCTCGCGGCCCAGGCGGCCGAGCGCTTCGGCGTGCCGTTCACCCTGTCAACCATGAGCATCTGCTCGATCGAGGACGTGGCGGCGAACACGACAAAACCGTTCTGGTTCCAGCTGTATGTGATGAAAGACCGCGAATTCATCAACCGCCTGATTGACCGCGCCAAGGCGGCCAAGTGCGGCGCGCTCGTGCTGACGCTCGACTTGCAGGTGCTGGGCCAGCGCCACAAGGACTTGCGCAACGGCCTGTCCGCGCCGCCGAAACTGACCATACCGAATATCCTCAACATGGCCACCAAGCCGCGCTGGGTGGCGGGCATGCTGGGCACGAAACGCCGCGGCTTCGGCAACATCGTCGGCCACGCCACGTCCGTGTCCGACATGTCGTCGCTGTCGGCCTGGACGCAGCAGCAGTTCGACCTGAGCCTGTCGTGGGCGGACGTGGAATGGATCAAGCAGCGCTGGGGCGGCAAGCTGATCATCAAGGGCATCATGGACCCCGAAGACGCGCGCCTGGCCGTCAACAGCGGCGCCGACGCGCTGATCGTCTCGAACCACGGCGGACGCCAGCTCGATGGCGCGCAATCGTCGATCGAAGCCTTGCCCGCCATCGTCGACGCCGTCGGCAGCCAGATCGAAGTGCACATGGACGGCGGCATCCGCTCGGGCCAGGACGTGATCAAGGCCGTGGCGCTGGGCGCGAAAGGCGTGTACATCGGCCGCCCGTTTTTATACGGCCTGGGCGCCATGGGCGGCCCGGGCGTGACCAAATGCCTGGACATCATCCGCAACGAACTCGACCTGACGATGGCCTTTTGCGGCTTGCGTGATCTGCAGCAGGTGGATAAAAAGATACTGCTGCCGGGGACGTTTTAAGCGGCAATCCGCACGATATCAAAGCCTTCCGACGCCTGCGGCGGCACGAAGTGGCGCGTGATTTCATCAAATTGCGCGTCGCTGGTGGAGAACGGGTGCAGTCCGCTGTCATTGCGCCGGCGCAAGCGCGCCTTGCATTCTTCATCCTTCACGTCGAGGTAGTGCAGCACGTGCGGCACGCCCGCCTGCTGGAACAGCTCGCGCATCCAGGCGCGGCTGGCGGGCGTATTCGCGGGGAAATCGAGCACGACGGACACGCCCGCCCGCAGCATCTGCATGGCCAGAGGCGCGATGGCCGCGCGCAGCCGCGCCGCGCAGGCGACATAGTCGGCCAGGCTGGCGATCTGGCCCGGATACAGCTGCGCCAGCAGGGTGTCTTCGCTGATGCGCACGGTATGCGGCGCTTGCGCAAGCTGGCTGGTCAAGGTGGATTTGCCCGAGGCAATCTTGCCGCACACGAGGTGCAAGGTGGGGATAACGGGGGTGCTGGAAGTGGTGTGCATGGTCGCTCGCTGAAAGTGAAAACAAAGCCTGCGAGACGTTTTGATTGTTTGTCGCCGATCAAAGCCGCCTTGCAGGCGGCTTGGTCAATGTCATTCCTGTCCAGCCACCATTTGTGAAATGGCGGCAATAATCGATGGCAGGGGCGGGAATGGCGATGGCATGGCGCAACGATGCCATGCGACGGTTGGCGTTGTCAATTGTCCTTTTCGAATAACTGCCGGTACTGCGCATACGGTTCCATGCCCATGCTGGCGCGGCGCTGCTCCAGGCGCTGCGGATCGTCGATGGGGAAGGGCACCCTCTTGCCGGTGCTATCCGTGCGGAACTGGCTGCCGTACAGCTGCGGCAGCTTGTCATTGCTCAAGTCGCGGTCGATCGCCAGTGCCAGCTTCGAGGGCGTGATCTCTCCCCTTGCCGCTGCTGCGCGCATCAGCACCAGGCTGCTTTTGAGGAAGGCACTGGAGCCATGCTGGGCGATCAGCCAGGCGCTGCCCGCCGCCTTGTAGCCGACCATCGTTTGCGTGGGCCAGCCCTTGCTGGCGATGATTTGCCGCAAGCGTTGCTCGCGTGCTTCATCCGTGGCCAGCATGCGCTGGCGCGTGGCCAGGTCCGGCCCCGTTGGCGGGAATCCCGCGCGCAGGGACTGGTCTTCCTGTTCCATGGTCCGCAATTCGGCTGCCAGCGCCGCCTCGGGCACCGCGGCCGGATACAGCAGGAAGTCCAGCGCGCCCGCCGTGGCCACGCTGAAGATGAGCTTGGGTTCCGCTTCCCAGCCGGGCGATTGCAAAAGCAGTGCCAGTGTGCCGCCTTCAGGTACATCAATGCGGTAGCGGCCATTTTCGACCGTGCCATGTATCTGCGGCTCGCCGTGCATGCGCTCGGCAACGATGCTGATGGCTTGCGGCAGCGGCGGGCCGTTGCTGCGGATGGTGCCGCTCAGTTCGAAGGCGCCCGCATGGACGCTCCAGCACAGCAGGATGGCAAAGCTCAGGCGTGGCATGGGAGTCCGTTCATGCATGGTGGATGTCGAGTTTGCTCCATACATCTTGGAACGCGGTGTCATCGAGCGGCCGCGCATGCGGGTCGTCTGCCTGGAACAGGCCGCCGATCAGCATGTCCTGGATGGCACCCGTGAAACCGCCATACGACGAGGCGCATCCCCACTGACGGTGCGTATGGGCGAAGACGACGGCACCTTGCTGCGCGGCCAGTTGCGCCAGCGCTTGCCGCAAGGTGGCGGCCGCTTCCGGGCCCATGTCCGTGGCGATGGCGCACACCAGGCGCTGGCTGAACTGCAAGGGCTTGCCTGCCAGCCCCAGCAGCGATTCATTGGCCAGGGCCAGGAACACATCGGGCGCCTGGTCGTCCTTTTCGCAGACGGTCCAGGTGGGCGCCCATGCTTCCAGGCTCATGAAGCGCGCCTGCGTCGTGGCCGGCGTGTGCGACCACTTCGCGTGCGATTTGGCGTCCCAGCCCAGGCGGCCAAAGGGAATCGGCTTGCCCTTGGGATTGTATTGATGGCTGCGCACGCCGGCCTTGCCCCTCGCGCCAGCCTGCGCCATCAGGCCGTCGACGCTGGCGGCAAACGGCGTCCATTGCGCCGAATCCCACAGCGGCGCCGCGCCGGGCGCGGCCAGCAGCAGGAATACCTCGTAATCACGTGAAAAAAACGCCATGCGCATTCCTATAGTTGCAGTTGAGATATGACCGCCCGCTGGCTGGGGCGCAGCAGGTAGACGCCGTAGAGGCACAGGGGCAGCACGGCCAGCAGGGCGATATACGGCAGGATCGATGCGCCATCCTCGGCCGGGTGCGGCAAGGTGGCCGTCACGAGTGCGTAGTCCCACAGTCCATGCACGAGCACCATGGGCCAGATGGAGCGGGTGCGCAGGCGGATGGCCGCATAGCCGACGCCCTGCAAGGTGGCGGCCACGGCTTGCCACAGGGCGCCGCTGACGTCGCCCGTGGCCAGGCCGTTGGCCGTATGGGCCAGGCCGAACAGCGCCGAGGACATCAGGACGGCGGGCCAGACGGCGTAGCGGTCCAGCATGCCTTGCAGCAAGATGGCGCGGAACATCAGTTCTTCCGAGACGGCCACCAGCGCCGCATTGCACGCGACGATCAGCAGCACGCGCGGCTGCGGCCAGCCGCCGGCCCAGGCCAGCAACAGCATCAGCAGCGCATACAGCAGGGGCGGCGAGGCGAGCCACACCGTTTTCCATGGCTGCGGCGCGCTCAGGCCCGCTTCGCGGGGCCGGCTGGATGCCAGCAGCAGCGCCAGCGCGAACAGGGCGGCCAGCGCCCACGACAGGCCGATACGGCCGGTGACGGCGGCGCCCGGCAAGGCGTAGCCGGCCGATTCCAGCCAGCGGCCGCCCATGCTCAAGCCCAGCCAGACGGCCAGTGCCCCCAGGGCAAGCGGCATGGTGAGGTGGATTTTAGGGATGGACATGGTCGGCTTCGGTGTTGGCTGCGTGTTTTACTGCGTGCATGAGCGGATCATGAAGTTGCATCAATGATATGGTCGAAATATTGCCATATTACATTAAAAGCACCGTCACAAAATTGCCACTTCGTTATAGTTGCATGGAATAATAAGCATTCGTCCGTTTGCCGCCAGACTGGAGCGCCATGACCTACAGCAAGACCATCACCACCGACCGCCTGATCCTGCGCAAGCCGCAGCCATCCGATGAGGCGGCCCTGTTCGCCATGCATGCCGATCCCGAAGTGATGCGCTATTTCAGCGAGCCGCCCTGGGACGATGCCGGCCGCGCCGCGCGCCAGATCGCCGAGGACAGCGCCGCCTTCGAGAACGAAGAGTTCTTCCGCTTCGCCATCGAACTGCAGCAGACGGGCGAGTATGTGGGCAGCTGCACGCTGTTTTCCGTGCACCGACAGAACCGCCGCGCCGAGATCGGCTATGCGCTGGCGCGTCCGCACTGGGGCCGTGGCTATATGCATGAAGCGCTGTCGGCGCTGATCGAGTACGCCTTCGTCGAGCGCGACCTGAACCGCCTGGAAGCCGATATCGACCCGCTCAACGCCGGCTCGGCCAGCGCCCTCGAGCGCCAGGGTTTCAACAGGGAAGGCTTTTTGCCCGAACGCTGGATCGTTGGCGGCCACGTCAGCGATTCGGCACTGTACGGCTTGCTGCGGCGCGAATGGGAAGCGCGGCGCAAGGATGCCGCGTGAGCGGGCAAGCGATCGACGCGCTTGAACGCTGGCTGGGTGCCCCCTTGCCGGCGCATTACCTGCGTTTTTTGCAGGATGGGCAAGAGAGCATGCGCGGCGAACAGGTATTGCTGTACGGCGTGGACAGCTTACGGGAACGCAATGAAACGTATGAGACGCAGCAATTTTGCCCCGGCTACATGACCATCGGCGACGACAGCGGCGGGCGCGCCGTCATGCTGGCGCTCGATGGCGTTGACCGCGCCGTGTACCTGGTGGACCATGGCTCGATGCAGCGCGACGATTTCGAGCGGGCCGCCGATGATTTCGCCGCCTGGCTGGCCGCCGATTGCCCCGTCGATTGATTATTCCATGAGCAAACGATGAAACCGGCTGACTTGCCCTGTTCCACCCATCCCCTCGTGACCTTGCGCCCACTGGAACGCAGCGACGCGCCCGCCTGGTATGCCTACCTGGCCGACCCTGCCGTCGTCGAGCACACGAGCTGGGCCTTGCGCGGCATCGATGACCTGCAGGCCAATTTCGATGATTACGCGTCGGCCCAGCCGGCTTCGCCCATGCGCCTGGCCGTCGTGCTGCGCGACGGCGGCCAGCTGGTGGGCACCATCGGCTTCAATGCGATTTCTCCGCAGCACCGCACGGCCGAAATCGCCTACGACCTGGCGCCCGCCATGTGGGGGCAGGGCGTGGCCACGTCCATCGTCCAGTCCATGCTGGACTGGGGTTTTCAACGCCTGGGCTTGCTGCGTATCCAGGCGACCGTGCTGGAAAGCAACGAGCGTTCGCTGCGCGTGCTCGAGCGTTGCGCTTTCGAACGGGAAGGCTATCTGCGCAGCTACCGGCAAATCCGTGGAAGATCGGGCAACTTTTGGCTGTATGCGCGCCTTGCCGGTATTCCATGAGCAAAGCGCCCTTGAACATCCTGCTGGTGGAAGACCACCTGGCCATCGCGCGCCAGGTGCTTGACTTCCTCGACGGCCTGGGCTGGCAGACCGACCATGCGGGCACGGGCGCGCTCGGTGTCGCGCTGGCCACGCGCAACACTTATGACGTGGTGCTGCTGGACCTGAACCTGCCCGATATCGATGGCTTGCAGGTGTGCCGCGCCATCAAGGCGGCCGCGCCCAGCAATGTGCCGATTCTGATGCTGACGGCGCGCGACTCTTATGAAGACAAGGCACGCGGCTTTCGCGACGGCGCCGACGACTATCTGACCAAGCCCTTCGACTTGCGCGAAGTGGCCTTGCGCTGCGAAGCGCTGGCGCGACGGCAGCAGCTGCACGTGCACCAGGAAATGCGCGTGGGGCCCTTCACCTTGCAGACGCGCGCAGGGCGCGCCTTGGTCGGCGACGTACCGCTGCCGCTGACGCAGACGGTTTTTAAAATTTTGCTGCTGCTGTGCCGAGAACATCCGCATGCCGTATCGCGCTCGGCCTTGCTGCAAGCCCTGTGGGGCAGCCAGCCGCCCGACAGCGACGCGCTCAAATCGCATATCTACGCGTTGCGCAAGCAACTGGAGTTGCTTGGCGCGGCGGGTGTACTCGTGACCATCCCGCAACTGGGCTACCGCCTGGCCTTCGATGCGGCGGCCGGCGATGGTTAGGTCGATCCGGCAGCGCCTGTTTGCGGCCCTGGCCGGCTTCACCGTCCTGCTGTGCCTGTGCTACACGGGCCTGGCGCTGGTGATCGCCTACGTGACGGAAGACATGCTGGTGCAGCGCCTGCTCGAGCGCGAAGCGGCGGTGGTCAGCCAGCGCTTGCGCCAGCACGGTGAGCTTACGCCGTCTGGCAGCGACCTCATCACGGTTTATGGCCGCTACCTTGACTTGCCTCAAGCGGTGCGCGCACACGTGCCGCCGTCTGCCCCGCACGGGGAAGTGTTCACGACGACGGGCCAGCATTATCACGTGCTGGCGCTGGACCTCGTTGCCGCCGGCCAGCCGCAGCGCGCGTATCTGCTGGCCGACGTGGCGCCCGTGCTGGTAGTGCAGCGCCTGGTGCGGGAGGTGGGCGGTGTCGTCGCTGGCGTGGCGCTGGCGCTGATCGCCCTGGCCTTGCTGCTGGCATACTGGCTGGCGCGGCGCCTCGTGCTGCCCTTGCAGAGATTGGCGCAGGAAGCGCGCCAGCTGGCGCCCGGCGGCGCCGTGCATTTCAGCGAGCGCGATCGTCCCGACGAGATCGGTTTCCTGGCGCGCCGCCTGGAAACCACGTTTGCCGAACTGCAAACGGTGTTGCGGCGCGAACAGGCATTCGCGCGCGACGTCAGCCACGAACTGCGCACGCCGCTGACCTTGATGCACAACAGCCTGGCGCTGGCCGGCGCGCAGCCCCTGGCGGCAGATGGGCAGGTCCAGCTGCGCCAGGGTGTCGACGACATGCGCGCCACCATCGAGGTGCTGTTCGCGCTGGCGCGGGCCGAGCAGCTGCCTGGCCAGGTGGTCGAGTTGCGCGCCTGCATCGAGCAATGCCTGCTGCGCCTGCTCGACGAACATCCGTGGGACGCCAGCCTGCTGACCCTGGACTTGCCCGAGCGCCTCGAGGTTGTCGGCAACCCGCCGTTGACGATGTTGCTCATCAATAACTGCCTGGCGAATGCCCTGTTCCATGGCGGCCCCGCTTGCCGCATCAACATTGCGTTTGCGCAAGGTTGCCTGAGCATCAGCAATACAGTGCAGGCGGGGCAGCCGCGGCGCGTCCAGGGATTTGCGCATGGACAAAGCTTGCTGGGGCGCGTGGCGCAGGCCATGCGCTGGGATATCCGTTTCCATCCGGGCGAGGCGCACTATCGCGTCGACATCATTCCCCTCCAGATACGATAAAAAGCAGGGAGATTTCACCGCGATTTCACCGGCGCCTGCGTAAGCTGCAAGCTCTTGATGAATGGAGAAAACCGCATGAAGTTTCTTATCAGCCTGCTGGTGCTGGCGTGCACCAGCATCCCGGTTCTGGCGCAAGTGAGCAGCCTCGTCCACAAGGAGGAAAAGCGCCGCTACATCGTCTATACGCCGGAGGCTTATCAAAGCCAGCCCCAGCAGAACTTTCCCGTCGTCTTCAATTTCCATGGCGGCGGCATGAGCATGGCGGAACAGATGCTGTACACGCAGATGAACAAGGCGGCCGAGCGGCACCGGTTCATCGTCGTCTACCCGCAAGGCATCAGGCAGGACTGGAACGTGGGCTTCGGCATGGATTACCTGACGGGTACCGATGACGTCGGCTTTACGCAAGCGATATTGAGCAAACTCAAACAGGATTATCGCATCGATGACAAGCGCGTGTATGCGACGGGCCTGTCGCGCGGCGGTTTCTTTGCCCTGCGCCTGGCGGCGGAACTGCCGCAACAGTTCGCCGCCGTTGCCTCGGTGGGCGCGCCCATGCCGGAACCCGTGCTCCAGCATCACAAGCAGAAGGACAAGGTCGGCATGCTGCTGATACAGGGCATGGCCGACAAGGTCGTGCTGTTTGAGGGCAAGGCCGCCAGCTACCTGTCGGCCGAAGGCACGTATGATTACTGGCGCAGGCACAACGGCATCGACGGCGCCACGCCGCAGCCGCGCCTGATGCCTGGTCCTGCGGGCGACGCCACGCAAGTGAACTGGCTGGAGCAGGGCAGTGGTGAGGGCGGCGCCAAGGTGGCCTTGCTCACCGTCAAGGATGGCGGCCACACGTGGCCGGGCGCCGACGCTTTCAATGTTGGCCTGCCCATCGGCAAGACCACGCGCGCCGTCGATGCGAACGAGGTGATGTGGGAATTTTTCAGCAAGCACCGGCGATAACGCTGCGGCGACGCGGGTGCCTGTGGCACACTCGTGTCATCGTGAATCTTGCACAAGGAAATGATGAACAGCCACCCCGTCGCCATCTTTTGCCGCTCGCTGGGCCAGTTGTCGGCCATGCTGGACAAGCTCGAGGCCCAGCCGCAGATCCTGGCCGCGCGGCTGCATCCGGACATGCTGCCGTTTGCCCAGCAGGTGCGCGCGGCCGTGAGCTTTTCGCTGCGCGGCTGCTGCCCGCTGGCGGGGCTGGAGGTGGCCGATTTCAGCGCCGCCGCCAGCCTGCAGGAACAGATCGCGCAGACCATGCGTTATCTCCAGGACATTCCCGCGGAGCGCTTCGACGGACCGCTTGAGCGCATCTGCCGCGACCGCGCCGGCTTTGCCGACATCGCGCTGCCGGCCGGCGAGTATTTGAATTTGTACATCTTGCCGAATTTCTACTTTCACTTCAGCATGGCGTATGCGATTGCCCGCAGCGGCGGCGCGGCCATCGGCAAGGGCGATTTCGATGGCTATCATGCGTATGCGCCGGGTTTCAGTTTTGAGCGTCCCGCCGCGCCGTAAGGCCTACAGCCCCGCTTCCTTCCAGGCAGACAGCCCCAGCCGCTTCAGCAGCCGGCCCGACAGCCCGCAGCTCCAGCAACTGATCTGGATTTGCCGGTGCCGCCCCTGGTCCGCATGCCAGGCTCGCTCGGCGTAAGCAAGCAGGGCCTCGCTGAGCGGGGAATGGTCGGCCACGGGCGGCAAGCGCGACATCAGTTCGAACACGCCGTGCGTCGTCTCCCTGATCTGCAGCAAACCGGCCAGCAGCGCGCGCAGCACGGCGCCGTCGATGTTGGTACTCGCTTGCGTGAAACGCTGCTGCCAGCACAGGTTGCGCGCTTGCCACAGCGCCAGCAGCGCGGGCACGTCGGCCGTCCGCAGCTGCCCGATCAGTTCGTCCGCCTCCTGGAACAGGTCGAGGCGGTCGTATTCGTCGCCGTCCAGCCCCAGCAGTTCATCGAGTTCGTGCAAGGCGCTCATGCCACCACGTTCACGGGAGCGCCGCGCTCGAACGCTTCGATATTGCCGATCAGGATGTCGGCCAGCTTTTGCATGGCTTCGCCGCTGGCCCAGGCCGTGTGCGGGGTGAGGATGAAGTTGGGCAGGCGCAAGTTCAACAGCGGATTGTCTGGCGGCGGCGGTTCCTTCGACAGCACGTCGAAGCCGGCGCCGGCGATCACGCCACGGGTCAATGCGTCGGCCAGCGCCGCTTCATCGACGAGGCCGCCCCGCGCCGTGTTGATCAGCAGGGACGTCGGCTGCATGCGCGCCAGCTCTTGCTCTCCGATGATGTTGCGCGTCTTGTCCGTCAGCGGCAGGTGCAGGCTCAGCACGTCGGAGGTGGCCAGCAGTTCATCAAAACTCACTTCCTGCACGCCGTCTTCCTCGATCGGGGAACGGTTGTGGACGATCACCTGCATGCCGAAGGCGTGTCCCAGCTGGGCCACGGACTTGCCCAGCGCGCCGTAGCCGAGCAAACCCAGGCGGCTGCCGGCCAGGTCGCGGATCGGGTGGCCGAACAGGCAGAAGCGGTCGGACTTCTGCCACAGGCCCGCTTCCACGTCCGCGCGGTAGGCGACCAGCTGGCGGCGCAGAGCCAGCATCAGGGCCAGCGTGTGTTCGGGCACGGTGGCGCGCGCATAGTCGCGGATATTCGCGACGATAATGCCCCGCGCGCGGCAGGCGGCCAGGTCGAGGATATCCGTGCCCGTGGCGGCCACGGCGATCATTTTCAGGTCGGGCAGCTGCGCCAGTTCTGCCGCGCGCAGCGGCACTTTATTGGTGATGGCGATGCTGGCGCCTTGCAGGCGGGCTACCGTCTGCTCGCTGCCCTTGGTATGCGGATATTCTTCCCAGCTGTGGGCAAAGGCGGGCGGGCGCACGGTGGCGATCAGGCTGTCGCGGTCGAGAAAGACGATGCGGTGCTGGTGCGGGTGCAGGTGCGGTGATGTGCTTGCTGCGGTCATGGCTGGGCCTCGGTCAGGGCGGCACGCGCGGGAAGGGTGCTCTTGCCCTTCAGCTGCGTGGCCGGGTGGTTGGTAAACATGTCGGCGACCCATTCGACGAATACGCGCACCTTGGCGGACAGGTGACGGTTGGGCGGATAGATCACGTGGATGGGCAGCGGGTCGGATTCCCAATCGCCCAGCAATTCCACCATTTTGCCCTGTTCCATCAGGGGCGCAAGCATGAAATGCGTCATTTGCACGATGCCCAGGCCCGCCAGGCCGGCGGCCGCGTAGGCGTTCGAGTCGTTCAGGGCGATATGGCTAGGCATGGACATCTGGATGCGTTCGCCGGCGCGCGTGAAATCCCACTCGAAGGTCTTGCCCGTCTTGGCGGAGAAGAAATTCACGCCCCGGTGCTGCGCCAGGTCGTTCGGGTGCTGCGGTGTGCCGTGGCGCGCCAGGTAGCCGGGCGCGGCGCAGGTAATGAAATGCAGCACGCCGACCCGGCGCGCGATCAGGTTCAAATCGCCCAGTTCGCCGCCGCGCACGGCGCAGTCGACGCCTTCCTCGATCAGGTCGACGGGGCGGTCGCTGCAGCCGAGTTCCAGCGAGATATCGGGGTAGCGGGCAAAGAAGTCGGGCAGGGCGGGGATGATCAGTTCGCTGGCCAGGGCCGTGGGCGCATCCACGCGCAGCCGTCCGCTGGGGCTCAAGCGCGTGCGCGACAGCGATTCCTCGGCTTCGCGCACGTCCGACAGGATGCGCACGCAGCGTTCGTAATACGCGGCGCCGTCGGAGGTGATGCTGACGTGGCGCGTGGTGCGGTTGAGCAACTTGACCGACAGGCTCGCTTCCAGCGACTGGATCAGGGTCGACACGGTGGCTTTGGGCAACTGCATGTTTTCCGCCGCGCGCGTAAAACCGCCCGCATCGACGACTTGGATGAAAACTTCCATGGCTTGCAGCTTGTTCACTTGATTTCCTATCACTTTCTGCGTGATTATTCAGAATCCTGAACAATCAATTCGGCATTGCACTCTTTATCAGATTGTAGATCAAGTCTATAGTTGTTGTACTGCAGCATAAATGTGATGCCGCAGGAAGTACAACAGGAGAAACATCATGGGTCATCGGAATGGAAACTTTGCAGTATTCGCCTTGGCGGCGAGCCTGCTTGCTCTGGCCGCGATGGTATCGACGGATGCCTACTCGCTGGCGGCGCAAAGCGAAGCCAGCGCTTATAGCGCCCTGACCCATGAAGTGGGCGGCGTCGCCCTGTTGTGCCTGAACGACGCGGTACGCGATGTGGCGGTGCAGCCGGTGGTGGCGCAATGAGCATTGCCGACACCACGGCCGAACTGGCACCTGGCCAGGCGTTGAAGATACGCGACATCCAGGTGCAGGGCGCGCAGGATGCGCTCGGCGCGCGCGTCTACACGGCCGGCGTGCCGGGTGCCAAGCAGCCGAACCTGATGGTCTTCTTCCATGGCGGCGGCTTTGTGGCCGGCGACCTGGACGACGCGGACGACTTCCTGCGCTGCCTCGTGCTGAGCAATCCCGACCACGTGGTGCTGGCCGCGAACTACACGCTGGCGAAGGTGCGGCCATTCCCCGCCGCCGTGGAAGACGCGCATGCCGTGCTGCTGTGGGCGAAAAAGAACAAGTCCAAGCTGGGCTGGACGGGCAAGCAGATGGTGGTGTCGGGCATCGAAGCGGGCGCCAACCTGGCCGCCGTGTGCGCCATGATGTCGCGCGACCGGGGCGGGCCGCCCCTCGCGGGCCAGGTGCTGATCATGCCCATGCTCGACCCCGGCCTGTCGACCTGCTCGATGCGCTCCTTGCCGACCTGTCCGGACCTGGCCGAAGTGGCCGACCAGTGCGCCGCCGCCTACCGCGGCTACCTGCCGAATGCCGCTGACCGTACCCATCCGTACGCGTCGCCATTGCAGTCGAGCCGCCTGAAGAACCTGCCGCCAGCCTTGATCTTGTCCAGCGAAGATGACCCATTGCGCGACGAGGCTGAACAATACGGCAGTAAATTGATCGCCTGCGGCATCAAGACCACCGTGCGGCGCATGGCCGCCGCGCCGCTGCAGGACGCGACCGCCCGTAATGAATGCGCCTGCAAGGTGCAGGTATTGAGCGAAATTAGCAGTTTCGTCGCCGGACTGGGGCAGGAGCCCGAGTCATAAAGCCGCCATCTGCGGCACTGCAAAAAAACTTACACTAATCAGTTTACTTTTTGAGTTTCGGTTGCTACACTACGCAGTGTAGTTCCCTTCCTGTCTGCGTTGTGCGTTCGCACAGCCAGCTTCGTCGTCCCCGTCCGCTTTCAAGCAGCTGGCGGCCTGTTTACCTTTGATCGAGCGCCGTCGGGCGCCATGGCACCACCATTCACTTTTTCAGCTGGGTTGCTTCCTGCCGCCCATGTCATTAGAAATTTTCATAAAACAGGGAAATAAAATGAAAAACGTTCAACAATTTTCCACCTTAGGTACACTCATCAAGCCCCTGGCGGCCTCGCTCGCGCTGGCAGGACTGGTGGCCGTGAGCCTGGCCGGCTGCGATTCGGCCAATAGCAAGGTGCCCGACGCGCCAGCGGCCGGCGGCCCGCCCATCTCGGCCGCCGCCGTCGTTGAAAAACAGATCACGGAAACGCAGGAATTCTCGGGCCGCCTGGAAGCGATCGAGCGCGTGGAAATCCGCTCGAGAGTCGGGGGCTTCATCACGGCCGTCAACTTCAAGCCGGGCAGCGAAGTGAAGAAGGGCGATGTGTTGTTCGTCATCGATCCGCGTCCATTTCAGGCCGAAGTGTCGCGCGCCGAAGGCACGGCCGCCTCGGCCCGCGCCAAGGCGGAACTGGCCAAGCTGGAACTGTCGCGCGCTGAAAAGCTGCTGGCCGAAAAGGCCATCGCTCAGCGCGAATTCGATGAAAAGGCGTCGGGTCTGAAAGAGCTGGACGCGAATGTCCGTTCGGCGCAAGCCGCGTATGAAGCGGCCAGGCTGAACCTGTCGTACACGCAGGTGCAGGCACCGATCAGCGGCCGCGTCAGCAAGGCGGAAATCACCGTCGGCAACCTGATCGACGCTTCCGCCATTTTGACGTCGGTGGTGTCGACGGACCGCATCTACGCCAGCTTCGACGGCGATGAAGATACCTACCTGCGCGTGGCCGGCACGGCGCAAAAGGGCACGCCCGTCACCGTCAAGGTGGGCCTGGCCAATGAAACGGGCTTCCCGCACGAAGGCAAGCTGGAATTCGTCGACAACCAGCTCGACCCGGCCACGGGCAGCGTGCGCATGCGCGCCACCTTCGCCAACGCCGAGCGCCAGCTGGTACCGGGCCTGTTCGCACGCATCCAGCTCGATGGCGGCAACGGCCCGCACGCGCAAAGCACGGCACTGCTGATCTCCGACCGCGCCGTTGGCACGGATCAAAGCCGCAAATACGTCTACGTGGTGGGCGCCGACAACAAGGCCGAATACCGCGCCGTCAAGCTGGGCCCGACCTCGGACGGCTTGCGCGTGGTGCGCGAAGGCTTGAAGGCGGGCGAAAAAATCGTCGTCAACGGCTTGCAGCGCGTGCGCCCCGGCGCGCCCGTGACGCCGCAGATGGTGGCGATGGATTTCGACCCGACCGCGCCCGTCGCTCCCGCAAAACCTGAAGCAAAAGACGCCAAGATCGCCGCGAAAGCAGCATCGACTTCCAAGGAATAAACATGAATTTTTCCCGCTTTTTCATCGACAAGCCGATTTTCGCGGCGGTGCTGTCGATCGTCATATTCGTGGCCGGGCTGCTGTCGATATTCGGCCTGCCCATCTCCGAATATCCCGACGTCGTGCCGCCATCGGTGGTGGTGCGCGCGCAATACCCGGGCGCCAATCCGAAAGTGATCGCCGAAACCGTGGCCGCGCCGCTCGAAGAGCAGATCAACGGCGTCGAGAACATGCTCTACATGTCCTCGCAAAACACGTCCGACGGCGCGATGATGCTGACCGTGACCTTCAAGATCGGCACCAACGTCGAGCAGGCCGAGACGCAGGTGCAGAACCGCGTGCAGCGCGCCTTGCCGCGCCTGCCCGAGGAAGTGCGCCAGATCGGCGTGACGACCGTCAAGTCCTCGCCCAACCTGACCATGGTGGTGCATCTGGTGTCGCCCAACAAGCGCTATGACGATATGTACCTGCGTAACTACGCGGTGCTGAACGTCAAGGATCAACTGGCCCGTTTGCCCGGCATGGGCGACATCCAGATCTTCGGCGCCGGCGACTATGCGATGCGCATCTGGCTCGACCCGCAAAAGGTAGCGGCGCGCGGCATGACGGCCAATGACGTCGTCGACGCGATCCGCGAGCAGAACGTGCAGGTGGCTGCCGGCGTGATCGGCGCCTCGCCAGCGAAGAACTCGGACTTCCAGCTGACCGTCAATACCCAGGGCCGCCTGCAGACGCCCGAGGAATTCGGCGCCATCATCGTGCGCACCAATGCCGACGGCGCCGTGACGCACCTGAAGGACGTGGCGCGCGTGGAAATGGGCGCAAACAGCTACTCGCTGCGTTCGCTGCTGAACAACAATCCTGCCGTCGGCATGGGTATTTTCGAAGCGCCGAACGCCAACGCGCTGCAATTGTCTTCCGACGTGCGCGCCAAGATGGACGAACTGAAAAAAGACTTCCCGCAAGGCGTGGAATACCGGATCGAGTACGACCCCACGCAGTTCGTGCGTTCGTCCATCGAAGCCGTAATCCACACACTGCTGGAAGCCATCGCCCTGGTGGTGCTGGTGGTGATCATCTTCCTGCAAACCTGGCGCGCATCGATCATTCCGCTCTTGGCCGTTCCCGTGTCGATCGTCGGTACCTTTGCCGTGATGCTGGGCTTTGGCTTCTCGATCAACACCCTGTCGCTGTTCGGCCTCGTGCTGGCCATCGGTATCGTCGTCGATGACGCCATCGTCGTGGTGGAAAACGTCGAGCGCAACATCGAGGAAGGCTTGTCGCCGCGCGACGCCACCATCCAGGCCATGAAAGAGGTGAGCGGTCCCATCGTCGCCATCGCCCTGGTGCTGTGCGCCGTGTTCGTGCCGATCGCCTTCGTGCCCGGCCTGTCGGGCGAGTTTTACCGCCAGTTCGCGCTGACGATCGCCATTTCGACCGTGATCTCCGCTTTCAGCTCGCTGACCCTGGCACCAGCCCTGTCGGCCGCGCTGCTGAAACCGCACGATGCGCCGAAAGACGCGCTGACGCGCGGCATGGACATGGTCTTCGGCCGCTTCTTCGCCTGGTTCAACCGCTTCTTCGGCCGCGCCTCGCACCGCTATGAAGCGGGCGTGAAGGGTGTATTGGGCCGCAAGAGCGCCTCGCTGGGCGTGTATGCGCTGCTGGTCGTTGCCGCCATCTTCACCTTCAAGTCCGTGCCGGCCGGCTTCGTGCCAGCGCAGGACAAGCAATACCTGGTGGGCTTTGCGCAATTGCCCGACGCCGCCTCGCTGGACCGCACGGAAGATGTCGTGCGCCGGATGTCCGACGTCATCAAGTCGGTGCCCGGCGTCGAATCGACCATCGCCTTCCCCGGCCTGTCGATCAACGACTTTACCAACGCGCCAAACGCCGGCATCGTCTTCGCCACCCTGAAGCCGTTCGACGAGCGTACTACCAAGGAGCTGTCCGGCGGCGCCATCGCGGCCGAGATCAACAAGCGCCTGGGCGGTATCCAGGACGCCTTCATCATGGTCTTCCCGCCACCGCCCGTCAACGGCCTCGGTACCATCGGCGGCTTCAAGATGATGATCGAAGACCGCGGCAACCTCGGTTATGACGCGCTGTACAACGCCACCCAGGCACTGGCCGCGAAAGCGTACCAGACGCCGGAACTGGCGGGCGTGTTCTCGGGTTACCAGATCAACGTGCCGCAGCTGTTCGCCGACGTCGACCGCGTGAAAGCCAAGCAGATGGGCGTGCAGCTGCAAACGATTTACCAGACCTTGCAGATCAACCTCGGTTCGCTGTACGTGAATGACTTCAACCAGTTTGGCCGCACCTACCAGGTGCGCGTGCAGGCCGATGCGGCATTCCGTTCGCATGCGCAGGATATCGCGCAGCTGAAGGTACGCAATGACAAGGGCGAAATGATCCCGCTGTCGTCGTTGATGCGCGTCAAGGATAGTTACGGTCCTGACCGCGTGCAGCGCTACAACGCCTATGCCGCAGCCGATTTCAACGGCGGCGCCGCACCTGGCGTATCGAGCGGCCAGGCGCAAGTCGCGCTGGAACGCATCGCCAAGGAAGTGCTGCCGCAGGGGATTTCGTATGAGTGGACGGAGCTGACCTACCAGGATATCTTGTCCGGCAATACGATGATCTACGTGTTCCCGCTGTGCGTGCTGCTGGTGTTCCTGGTGCTCGCTGCCCAGTATGAAAGCTGGACCCTGCCGCTGGCCGTGATCCTGATCGTGCCGATGTCGATCCTGTGCGCGCTGTTGGGCGTCAAATTGACCGGCGGCGACAACAACGTGTTCACTCAGATCGCGCTGTTCGTGCTGGTGGGGCTGGCGTCGAAGAATGCGATCCTGATCGTGGAATTTGCCCGCGAACTGGAAGAGCATGGCCGCACCGTCGTGCAAGCGGCGCTGGAAGCGTGCCGTCTGCGTCTGCGTCCGATCCTGATGACGTCGATCGCCTTCATCATGGGCGTAGTGCCACTGGTGTTCTCGCACGGCGCCGGTTCGGAAATGCGCCATGCGATGGGCGTGGCGGTCTTCGCCGGCATGCTGGGCGTGACCTTCTTCGGCCTGTTCCTGACGCCCGTGTTCTACGTACTGCTGCGCACCCTGGCGCAGCGTTTTGAGAAAAAACCAGCCGCCGCTGCCGCCAAGCCTGTCGCCGCGCCAGCGCTGGACCTGGAAGGAGATATATATTGAAAACCAATGCAATCATCCGGCGCGCGGCGCCCGTCTTGAGCGCCATGGCCGCCGCAGTTCTGCTGGCCGCCTGCGCGGCGCCCGAGTTCAAGCAGCCGCAGATCGAGACGCCGGTGGCGTTCAAGGAAGCACAAACCTTGCCTGCCGTGCAGACGGCAGCCGACGGCACGCGCTGGAAGCAGGGCGTGCCGGCCGAGCGCCAGGCGCGCGGCGAGTGGTGGCTGGCGTTCAATGATCCGGCTTTGACTGGCCTGATCAACGAGGCCACGCAGGCGAACGCCAACCTGGCCGTGGCCGCCGCCCGCGTCAAGCAGGCGAGGGCGATTGCCGGCATCGCCGAAGCGGACCGCATTCCGCAAGTGGGCGTGAACGTGGGCGGCCAGCGCAACCGCGCTTCCGCCATGTCGCTCGGCTTGCCGAACGGCGCGCCGGTGGCGGCCGCCAACGTCTACCAGGCCAACCTGACGGCCAGCTACGAAGTCGATCTGTTCGGCAGGGTGGCATCGAACGTCAGCGCCTCGCGCAGCGATGCGCTTGCCGTGGAAGCGACTTACCGCTCGGTGCTGCTGTCCTTGCAGGCCGACGTGGCGCAAACCTACTTCCAGCTGCGCGCCACGGACGCCGAACTGGCGACCCTGGAACAGACGGTGCGCCTGCGCGAGGAAAGCGTGCATGTGAACCAGCGCCGCTACGACCTGGGTGACATCGGCGAATTCGACCTGTCCCGTGCCCGCACGGAGCTGTCGACCGTGCGCGCCGAAGCCATCGGCCTGCAGCGCCAGCGCGCCACCAGCGAGCATGCGCTGGCCGTCCTGCTGGGCAAACCTGCCGCCAGCTTCACGGCGGGCGTCAACCCGCTGCAGGACAGCGGCTTCCTGCCCGTGATCCCGGCCGGCATGCCGTCGTCCTTGCTGGAACGCCGTCCCGACATCGCGTCGGCGCAGCGCACCATGGAAGCGTCGAATGCGCGCATCGGCGTGGCCAAGTCGGCCATGTTCCCCGCCTTGAGCCTGAACGCTTCCGGCGGCGGCGCGTCCGATACCTTCTCGGACATCTTCAAGTGGAGCAGCCGCTCCTGGCTGCTGGGCGCCCTGATGTCGATGCCGATCATCGACGGTGGCCGCAACAAGGCGGCCGTGAGCCGCAGCGAAGCGCAGCTGGAAGAATCGGTGGCGACGTATCGCCAGAGCGTGCTGGTGGCCTTCGCCGAGGTGGAAGACAACCTGGCTGGCCTGCGCATCCTGTCGGGCCAGACGCAGCAGATCGACGAAGCCGTCGTCTCGGCGCGCCGCTCGGCCGACCTGGCGCAAAAGCTGTACGACGCGGGCCGTTCCAGCTACCTCGATCTGCTCGATGCGCAGCGCAACCTGGCGGCCATCGAGCGCAATGCCGTGCAGCTGCGCGGCAACCGCGCCGTCACCACGGTGGCGCTGATCCGCGCCCTGGGCGGCGGCTGGGGCGAGACGGAGCCGCAAGTCGCGGCCAACTAGTATCCCGGCTATAAGCCAGCCAAGAACGGCGTCGTGCATTGCACGGCGCCGTTTTTTTATGGTTGGCGCAGGTCGGCTCAGCGCTGTAGGTCGGCTTAGCGCGCAGCGCGTAAGCCGACAATACCCTGTTCATCACGTCCATGCTGGCCGCCAGCGCCCCCTTTGCCGCCGCATGGCGACCATGGTCGGTGGCCAGAGCATGTATCCGTCCAGGGACATCGTCGACAACGCCGTCAATTCGGCCGACCACACGAGCCTGGTCGCCGCCGTGAAGGCGGCTGGCCTGGTCGACACCCTGGTCAAGCCGGAAACAAGGCGACCCTGACGAAAATCCTCACCTACCACGTGGTGCCCGGCAAATACGACTTCAAGGCGCTGGCCAGGGAAATCAAGATGCATGACGGTAAAGCCACCTTGCCCACGGCCAGCGGGGGCAAGCTGATGTTCGCCATGAACGGCATGCACAACATCGTGGTGATGGATGAAGGCGGCAACAGCGCCAACATCAGCACCTATGACGTGTACCAGTCGAATGGCGTGATCAATGTCATCGACACGGTGCTGATGCCACAATAAGCGGACGAAAAAAAAGACAGGGAAAACCCTGTCTTTTTGCTTGCTGCGGCCGTGATTACTTGGCTGGCGCTGCTGCTGGTGCGGAAGCTGCTGGTGCGGCCGGAGTTGCTGGCGTTGCCGGCGTTGCTGGTGCCGCTTTCTTCGCCTTGTGATGCTTGGCTTTCTTGTGCGTCGCTGGCTTGACGGCTGCTGCCGGGGCTTCGGCCTTGACGACAGGGGCGACGACAGGAATCGGTGCCACTGGAGCGACTGGCGCGACGGCTGGCGTCTGGGCGAAAGCGGCGGTGGCGAACAGGCTGGCGATCAGGGTGGCGATAACTTTTTTCATGATGAGATCCTTGGTGTTTTTTCGGGTGAATGCAGTGGGAAGAAATTACTTCGCTGGAGCCGCTTCAGCGGTGGCCGATGCCAGCTTTTCGTCAGCCTTGGCCTTGGTTTTCTTGGCTTTGTGGTGGGCTTTGGCCTTGGTGGTGGCCGCTTCCGCTTTGGCGCTGGCGACGTCCGTCTTGGCGGCGACGACGGCTTTCGCTTCTTTCGCGTCCGCTTTGACGACCGTTTGCGCTTCCTTGGCATCGGCTTTTACGACGGCCTTGGTGTGGGCCGCTTCCACTTTGGCGGGAACCGAGGCTGCCGGGGTGGCTGCAGGAGCTGCAGGCGTCTGGGCAAAGGCAGCGGTTGCGAACAGGCCGGCGATCAGGGTAGCAATTACTTTTTTCATGGTGCAGTCCTCAGTGGTGGTTGTCTGGTGTATCTGTTGGTGCCGGGATGATTCCCGTGTCACTGAGCATAAAACGCGGCCCCGGACGCTTGCGTTGACGGTCATTACAAACGCTTACATCTGCGTGGCATCGGCTTTCAGGATGGCTTTCAGGATGTCTTCCGAACGGCGCTGCCCATGCGCCTTGCCGTAGGCGCTGGATGCCACGCTCACCACCATGCGACGCGTGGGAATCACATAGATCTTGTTGCCGCCATTGCCCGAGGCGAAATACACGGCGATTTTTTGTCCTCCGATCTCCTGCGTCTTCGCGTACCAGAAATAGCCGTAGCTGTCGGCGTAGCGGTCGACGGCGCCGATGGCCACGCGTGGCGCCAGCACCGCGTGCAGCCAGGCGGCGTCGATGACCCTCTTGCCGCCAACTACGCCATCGTCGAGCACCATCTGGCCGATCTTCGCCGTGTCGCGCGCGCGCAGCGACAGATTGCCCTGTCCCTTCGGATGGTTGGCCACGTCGCGGCCCCAGCTCCAGCGCGTGATGCCCAGCGGCGCGAACAAGACCTTGGCGGCGTAGTCTTCCAGGTCGGCGCCGCTGGCGTTTTCCACCACCCTGCCGGCGATGTACGCCCCCAGCGAGTTGTAGCGGTAGGCGCTGCCCGGCTTTGTTGCGGCCGGCACGCCGCGCACGAAGGCGGCGGGGTCGGGCGCCGCATCGAGCTTGTCTTCATTGCCGGGCGACTGTTCGTCTTCATCGAAGGCGGCCAGGCCCGAACGCATGGTCAGCACGTCGTCGAGGACGATCTTGCCCGCCGGGCTGCCGGCCACTTCGGGCCAGTAGTCGCCCACGGTTTTTGTCGTCGCCAGCTGGCCGCGCGCCACGGCCGCACCGGCCAGCAGGGCGGTGATGCTCTTGCCGGCCGAGCGGATGTCGTGCAGGGTATCGGCCGTCTCGCCGTTGTAATAGCGTTCGGCGACGATGGCGCCGTCGCGCAGCACGACGACGGCGCGCAGGTCGCCATGGCTGTCGCGGTCCTGGGCTTGCAGGACTTGCTCGATGGCGGCGGGGGCGCTGTCCTGCGCCAGGGCGGCGCAGGACAGGAGGAGGGTAGTCAGCAAGGACAAGGACAGGCGGCGCATGGACAGCTTTCGTGGCGATGGTCGGATCGCCAGTGTCGCCCAGTTGCGCCGTTTTGTGGCGTTTTACTGCGCCTGCTTGCTGAAGTTGGCATGCGGCGCCGCCGCCTTGCCGGTCTGCGCCGCGCGGGCACGGCGCTTTCTCAGCCAGATGATCAGGCCCGTCGCGCTCAGCATGGCCACCACCAGGCCCATGGCGGAAATCAGGATGCGTCCGGGCAGGCCCAGGATGCGGCCCGAATGCAGGGGGAATTGCGCCTGCAGGAAGATGTCGCCCGCGCTGCCCGTGCCGGGCACCACGCCGCCGGCCGGCTTGCCGTCGCGCCCGTCGAAGTACAGCCACGCATTGCCAAGGCCACCGTCGCCATGGTCGTTGTCCGCCGCGAAGAAACCGACGCCATACAGGCCGTAGGCGGAAGAATAGAACACGCCGCCGGCCGGCAGCGTCCAGCCCCGTCTTGCCGCTTCCGTCTTCGCCAGCGCCACGGCCTCTTCGCGCGTCAGCAGCGGCTCGATGGGGTTCCCGGGGGGCTGCGGCGTGCGGCTGTCGAAGGCGTTCGGGCTGAGCGTGGACAACTTCGCGACCAGGGGACGCATCACCTGGGTTTGCAGATTCATCGACACGGACGTGACGGCCAGCACCAGCAGCAGCAACCAGACCCACACGCCGCCCGAGCGGTGCAAGTCAAAGTTCAGCCTGTGGCCCCCTTCGCGCCAGCGGAAGGCCAGCGACTTGCGCCAGCTGCGCCAGTTTGGAAACGACAGGTATAGGGCGATGCCGCAGTCAAGGACCCACACGATGCCGATGATGCCCATGAACCACACGCCCAGTTCGATGCCCCAGCCATCGGGAATGTGCATGGTGTAGTGCAGTTTATACAGGAAGGGCAGCAGGTTTTCGCGCGTCAGCGAGACCGCGCCCCACAGGCGCGTGCCCTGGATGGCGCCCGTGGCCGGGTCGACGGCCACCTGGTTGAAGCCCGGCTCGAACGGCTTGCCGGTGGCCGGGTCGGGCCGGCCTTCCACCGAGATCAGCGCCGTGTGG
This sequence comes from Janthinobacterium sp. GW823-FHT01H08, assembly GCF_058797855.1. Classification (NCBI taxonomy): domain Bacteria; kingdom Pseudomonadati; phylum Pseudomonadota; class Betaproteobacteria; order Burkholderiales; family Oxalobacteraceae; genus Janthinobacterium; species Janthinobacterium sp. GW823-FHT01H08. The sequence goes on along the minus strand of NZ_CM179504.1, from coordinate 4,194,819 downwards.
CCAGGCTCGATCGCCGTGAGCGCGTAGTTCACGCGCAGGCGCCGGTCCTGCGCCTCGAGCTGGCGCGCCAGTTCCAGCCCCGATTTTGCGGGGCCGACATCGGCGGCGCTGGCGGCGTGGAACAGCTGCGGATTGAGCCAGGCATCGAGCTCGTGATCCCACGAGATCACGGCGCCCGTCAGGCCGGAAATGAACAGGAAGAGCGCAGCCGCCAGGCCGAACCAGCGGTGCAGAACAACCATGGGAGGACGCAGTCGCATGGTGGCTCCCTAGTATTTCCAGCTCAGGGTGGCGCTGCCATTGCGGCCTGCCGCGTACAGCGACTGGGTCCAGTACAGGCTGGTCAGGTGCTTCTTGTCCGTCACATTGTTCAGGTTCAGCGACAGGCTGACGTTGCGGCTGATGGCGTAGCTGGCCATCAGGCCCAGTTGCGCGTAGGCGCCCTGGTGCAGGGTGGTGCTGTCGTCGACCTTGTTGTAGATGGCGTCCTGCCAGGTCAGGCTGGCGCCCACCTTCAGCGCCGGCACGGCTGGCACGTGATAGGTGGTGGCCAGGTGGAAGCGCTTGCGCGGGATGAAGGTGCGCGCATCCTTGCCGTCGTCGCCCTCGATGCGCAGCTGCGCATAGCCGGCGTTCGCCTGCCAGCCTTTCGCCAGTTCGCCCGATGCATCGAGCTCGAAACCCTGCGATTCCGAATCGACGCCCTTGTAGAAGGTCTTGAGGTCGGGCGTGGTGCCGGCCGCCTCGGCCACGTTCTTCTGGCGCGTCTTGAACAGGGCGCCGGACAGGTTCAGGCGGCCATCGAACCAGTCGCTTTTCAAGCCCGCTTCCAGGCTCTTGCCGGTGGCCGCCGCCAGGGTCTGGCCCGTGCGGTCGATGCTGCTTTGCGGGTTGAAGATTTCCGTGTAGCTGCCGTAGGCCGACACATGGCGGCCGATGTCGTACACCAGGCCGAGATAGGGCGTGGTGTCGCTCTGCGACTTGGCCTGGCTGACGCCGTACGCGCTGCCCGTGCTGTCGGCCTTGACGGTGTTCACGCCCGCCAGCAGCTTGGCGTTGTCGGCCAGGTTGAAGCGGGCGGCCAGGTAGGCATTCTTGCGTTCGTCCTTGTAGGCGCTGCCATCGGTGGAGGCGTCGAAGAGCGGTTCCGGGTAGGAGCCGTCGAAGGCCGTGCCGTTCGGCAGGGCCGTGCCGATGCCGCGGCCATAATACGACACGTCGTCGAGCGTGGATTTCGACCAGGCCAGGCCCATGCTGAGGTCATGCCGGCGCCCGGCCAGCGTGAATGTGCCCGTGGCGGCGACATCGAGCAGGCGCTGCTTGTTGGCTGAGGCATAGCGCGAAGGGTAGCTGAACAAGCCGTCGCCCGTGGCCTTGTCCGGCGTGCCGTAGACGTAGAACAGTTTGGAATCGGAGGTGGAGCGGTTGTAGGTGGCCGTGGCCGTCACGCGCCAGTCGGCATTGAACTGGTGCGCCAGTTCGGCGAAGGTGCTGTTGTTGAGGATGCTCCAGCGCGACCAGTCGGCCGACGTCGAGGCGGAAATCGGGTAGTCGGTCGGCGTGCCGTCCGTGTAGGCGACGGGCAGGGCGCCCCACATGCCGCCCCTGGCCAGGTTGTTCTGGTAGCTGTGGCCCACGGCCAGGCGGGTGTCCGGCGTCAGTTTCGCTTCGACGATGGCGTAGGCGACATCCTTGCGCGGCGAGTAGCGGTCCAGGTGGGAATCGCCTTCCTCGTGGGCGGCGACGAAGCGGGCCGCCACCTTGCCGTCGCTGCCGAGCGGCGTCGAGACGTCGGCATCGACGCGGCGCGTGTTCCAGGAGCCCAGCGTGACGCCGGCAGCAGCGGCCAGGCCCTGGGTCGGGCGCTTGCGCACGAAGTTGACGGTGGCCGACGGATTGCCGGTCGAGGAAATCAGGCCATTCGCGCCGCGCACGATGTCGACGCGCTCGAACAGCGCCGTATCGAGGTCGCCCATCACATTGCCGAAGACGAAAGGAATGCCGACGCCGTCGAACTGGAAGTTGGTGATGTCGTAGCCGCGCGCCGTGTAATAGCTGCGGTCCGTTTCCACCGCTTCCACCGTCACGCCCGTCGTTTGCGCCAGCACCTTGCTGGCGTTGTCGAGCCTGAAATCGTCCATCTGCGCGCGCGTGACCACGGAAACGGCCTGCGGCGTCTCGCGCAGCGACAGGTCGAACTTGCTGGCCGATGCGCTTTTGCGCGCCGTGTAGGCGTTCGCGTCGCTGCTGCCCGTGACGGTAATGGTTTGCATCACGGGCGTATCTTCGCCAGCGTCATCGGCGGGGGCGCCGTCGGCGCCATGCGCCATGCCGGCGCCGAGCGCCAGTGAAATGGCCAGGGCCAGCGGGCGCAACGACAGCGCGGCGGGGGAGGATGGGGTGGACGGTGCGGCGGAAGGGGTGATGCGACCTGGCATTGAAACGGCTCCTGAATCAAGGATGAGAATGAGAATAATTCTCAATTCTATTTGATGAGGGGCCGGAATAGGGACTTTTTGTGACTGAAAAGCGTTGTTTTTTTACATCTTTACACGGTTTTACGTGGAAAGCTCCTGCTCCCGAGCGTAAGTATCGGTCATGCGCAGCCGATGCCAGCCGCGAAAAAAAAAGACAGCCGAAGCTGTCTTTGATACTGCGGGCGAAGCCGCCACGGAAGCGCAGACCCGGCGGACGCGCTGCCGTGGCGATTGCCGCGATTACTTCGCTGGCGCAGGTGCTGCCGGTACGGTTTCTGCCGCTTTCGTTGCGTCCGCTTTCACTTTCGCTTTGCTGGCCTTGTGATGGGCCTTGGCCTTGCTGACCTTGGCGTCGGCCTTGGCGCTGGCCACGTCGGCTTTCGCATCGGCGACGACGGCCGCTTCTTTCGCATCGGCTTTCACGACGGCCTTGGTTTCCTTGGCTTCCGCTTTTGCTACGGCTTTCGTGTGGGCCGCTTCCGCCTTGGCGGGAACCGGTGCTGCCGGGGCGGCAGGGGCTTGGGCGAAGGCGGCGGTAGCGAACAGGCTGGCGACGAGGGTGGCGATAACTTTTTTCATTGTATTGTCCTGGAGAGTGGTAAGCGATTGTCTGGGTGATTACTTGGCTGCTGCCGGTGCTGCTTCAGCGGTGGCCGATGCCAGCTTTTCGTCAGCCTTGGCCTTGGTTTTCTTGGCTTTGTGGTGGGCCTTGGCTTTCGTGGTGGCCGCTTCCGCTTTGGCGCTGGCGACTTCCGTTTTCGCGGCGACGACGGCTTTCGCTTCTTTGGCGTCCGCTTTCACGACCGTTTGCGCTTCCTTGGCATCGGCTTTTACGACGGCCTTGGTATGGGCCGCTTCGACTTTGGCGGGCACTGCCGGAGCTGCTGGGGCTGCGGGCGTCTGGGCAAAGGCAGCGGTTGCGAACAGGCCGGCGATCAGGGTAGCGATTACTTTTTTCATGGTGCAGTCCTCAGTGGTGGTTTGTCTGGTGTATCTGTTGGTGGTGGGATGATTCCCGTGTCACTGAGCATAAAACGCGCCCCGGAAGCTTACCGTTGACCTTGTTTACACTTTCTTACAATCAGGTGTTTTATAGGATGTTGCTGCATGATGCTGGCATGAAAATGAAAAAAGACAGCCGAAGCTGTCTTTTTGTGTGACGCAAAAAATGCGCTGTGGGGATTACTTGGCTGCTGCTGCGGTCGCTTCAGTTTTGGCTTCGTCAGCCTTGGCCTTGGCTTTTTTCGCTTTTTTGTGGGCTTTGGCTTTGGTGACGGCGGCATCGGCCTTGGCGCTGGCGACGTCGGCTTTCGCATCGGCGGCAACAGCGGCTTCTTTCGCATCGGCTTTCACGACGGCCTTGGTTTCTTTGGCTTCTGCTTTAGCCACTTCCTTGGTGTGCTTGGCTTCGGCCTTGGCCGGCGCTGCTGGTGCTGGGGTTTGAGCAAAGGCTGCGGTAGCGAACAAGCCGGCGATCAGAGTAGCGACAATGTTGACAGTGCGTTTTTTCATGATGCAGTTCCTCGAGAAGTGGGGTTGTAGTTCAGGAGATGCATTTCCCCTGTCACTGAGCCAAAAACGCGCCGTGCGGCAATTGCGTTGACACGTTTTCTCTCAATTACAAACACTTACATTTGCCGGGGCAGGCGCTCTGTTAGCTGGCGTACCGCGCCTTGGCCCCTGGCGGCCTAGACTCGATGCCATCGTCACCGCATGGGTCCGCCATGAAAGCCGCCTTGAAAACCTATCAAGCCAAGCGCAACTTCGCCGTCACGCCCGAGCCTGCGGCGGGCGGCGAGGCGGCGGGCGGCGGGCTTACCTTCGTCATCCAGAAGCATTGGGCCAGCCGCCTGCACTATGACTTTCGCCTGGAACTGGACGGCACGATGAAAAGCTGGGCCGTGCCGAAAGGCCCCAGCTACGACCCGCGCGACAAGCGCATGGCCGTGCAAGTGGAAGACCACCCGATTGCCTACGCCAGCTTTGAAGGCACGATCCCCGAAAAACAGTATGGCGCGGGCAAGGTCATCATCTGGGACAAGGGCACGTGGCAGCCCCAGCCGGCCACGCCCGATGCGCGCAAGGCGCTGGCGGCCGGCGAGCTGAAATTCACCGTACATGGCCACAAGATGCACGGCAAGTGGGTGCTCGTGCGCATGAAGGGCAAGGGCGAAAAGCAGCCCGCCTGGCTGCTGATCAAGGAAAAAGATGAATATGCCCGGCCGGCGCTGGAATTTTCTGTCGTCGACGAATTCCCCGACAGCGTCAAGCACAAGGCCATGCCCAGGCGCAAACACAGCGCGGAGCAGGCGGCTGCGCCAGCCGCGAAGCTGCCAGCCGCCCTGTCGCCGCAGCTGGCCACGCTCGTCGATGCGCCGCCGCCAGACGCGCAAGACTGGATGTTCGAGGTGAAATTCGACGGTTACCGCATCCTCGCGCGTTGCGATGGCGAACGGGTCAGTTTGATCACGCGCAATGGCAACGACTGGACGGCGAAACTGCCGAAGCTGCGCCAGGCGCTGGAAAAGCTGGGCTTGCCGCCTGGCTGGTATGACGGCGAAATCGTCGTCAACGACGCCAGCGGCCATCCGGATTTTGGCGCCTTGCAGCGCGCCTTCGAGGCAGACACGACCAGCGAGATCGTGTATTACCTGTTCGACGTGCCGTTTTTCGACGGCCACGATCTGCGCGGCCAGCCGGTCGAGGCGCGCCGGGCCTTGCTGGAACAGCTGCTGCAGCGCTTGCCGGCTTCGCCGCTGCTGCGCTTCAGCGAAGCGCTCGACGCCAAACCCCGGCAATTGCTGGCCCACGCCTGCCGCCTGGGGCTGGAAGGGGTGATTGGCAAGCGGCGCGGCTCGCCCTACGTCACGCGGCGTTCCGGCGACTGGATCAAGCTCAAATGCGGGCTGCGCCAGGAATTCGTCATCGGCGGCTATACGGCGCCGCAAGGCGCGCGCGAAGGCATCGGTTCGCTGCTGCTGGGCGTGCACGATGACCAGGGCAAGCTGCGCTATGCGGGCAATGTGGGCAGCGGCTTTGACGATGCGGCCTTGCGCGACTTGCGGCGCCGCCTCGACACCCTGACCATCGAGACGAGTCCGTTTGCGGGCAAGGCGGGCGGCGTGCGCCAGCCCATCTGGGTCAAGCCGGCGCTGGTGGCCGAGGTCGGCTTTGCGCAATGGACCAGCGGCGGCGCCGTGCGCCACGCCGTGTTTCACGGCTTGCGTGCGGATAAACAGCCGGCCGCCATCGTGCGCGAGCGGCCACAGCGAATCGACAGGGAGAAGACGATGCCAAACCAATCCAGGCCGGACAGCGTCTTGCCGGCCAGTTTCAAGGTCAGCCATGCGGACAGGGTGATCGACAAGGACAGCGGCGCCAGGAAGATCGACCTGGTGCGCTACTACGCGCTCGTGGGCAAGCTGATGCTCGTGCATTTGCGGGGCCGGCCCGTGTCGCTGGTGCGCGCGCCGTCCGGCGTGGGCGGCGAGCTGTTTTTCCAGAAGCATGCGGACACGTCCGCCATGCCCGGCGTCAAACAGCTCGATCCCGGCCTCGATCCCGAGCATGCCAGCATGCTGGAAGTGGCCAGCGTACAGGGCCTGTTGTCGGCGGCGCAGTGGAATGTGGTGGAATTTCACACGCAAAATGCACTGGCCAGCGCCTACGACACGCCGAACCGCCTGGTGTTCGACCTGGACCCGGGCAAGGGCGTGGCCTGGCCCGCCATCCGCGAAGCGGCCGTGCTGCTGCGCGCCTTTTTGACGGAACTGGGCTTGCCCGCCTGGCTGAAAACCAGCGGCGGCAAGGGCTTGCACGTGGTCGTGCCGATCCGCCCGAAACACGACTGGGATACGGTCAAGGCGTTTTCGCAAGCCATCGTGGCGCACATGGCGCAGCTCATTCCCCAGCGTTTTGTCCTGAAAAGCGGACCGTCCAACCGGGTCGGCAAGATCTTCATCGATTATTTGCGCAATGGCCGGGGCGCCACCACCGTGTGCGCGTGGTCGGCCCGCACGCGTTCGGGGCTGGGCATTTCCGTGCCGCTGGCCTGGGAGGAGCTCGACCAGCTGAAGGCGGGCGACCAATGGAACGTGGGCAATGTCCACAGCCGTCTCGACGTGGGCAACGCGCCGTGGGCTGGCTATGCGCGCAGCGCGAAAGGGCTCGGTGCGGCGATGAAAAAGCTGGCCTTTACGCCTCCGGCTTGAATGTCACGGTGGCGCGCGCCAGCTGCAGGGCTTCGTCGATGGCGGCGTTGAGCTGGGGAATCTCGACGGGTTTGGTCAGGTAGCGGAAAAAGCCCGCGGCCAGGCCATGCCGGATGTCGCCCTTCATGGCGTTGGCCGTCAGGGCGATGACGGGAATGTGCGCCGTGCGCGGATCGTTGCGCAGAATGCGTTGCGCCTGGTTGCCGTTCATGCCGGGCAGGTTGATATCCATCAGGATGACATCGGGCTGGCGTTCCAGCGCCAGCGCGATGCCCTGGCGCGCATCGGTGGCCGAGATCATGCGCAGATGCGGCAGGAAGCTGACGATGTCTTCCACCAGGCGCAGGCTGGCCGGATTGTCTTCCACGTACAGCAGCAGCGCCTGGCCGCTGGCGTCGTCCCCGGCGTCGCCGGCAGGCTCGGATAACCCCTCCGTATCCAGCGGCATGCTGTCGGGCGGCGCGGCCATGGTGTCGAGTTCGATCCAGAACACGCTGCCCTCGCCAAGGCAGCTGTGCACGCCCATGCGTCCGCCCATCAGTTCGACCAGGCGCTTGGTGACGACCAGGCCGATGCCCGTGCCTTCTTCGCTGCCGGCCTCCTGCCCCAGGCGGTTAAACGGCTGGAACAGTTCGGCCATCTGCGCGTCGTCCAGCCCCTTGCCCGTGTCGCGGATGGCGATGCGCACGCACAGCGCATCGGGCTGCGAAATTTCCAGCTCCACCTTGCCGGCCGGGCGGTTGTACTTGATGGCGTTCGACAGCAGGTTCAGCAGCACTTGCTTGAGGCGCGTATGGTCGGCCCTGAGCGTCAGCGCTTCGCAGGCGGGAAAGATCAGGTGGATCTGGCGCTGCTGCGCCTGTTCTTCCACCATCACGCGCACTTCCTCGATCAGCGCGGGCAGCGTCACCGCTTCCATCGACAGGCTCAGGCTGCCTGATTCGATCTTCGCCAGGTCGAGGATTTCATTGATCAGGGTGAGCAGGTGGCGCCCCGAGGTGACGATGTTTTGCACGAAGGTGCGTTTTTGCAGCACGGTGGCGGGCAAGGCTTCGTTGGCCAGCAGCTGGGCAAAGCCGAGGATGGCATTCAGCGGCGTGCGCAGCTCGTGCGACATGCTGGTGAGAAAACGGTCCTTCGCCTGGCTGGCCCGTTCGAGTTCGACTTTCTGCTCGTTGAGCGTGCGTTCGATGCGCTTGCGCTCGGAGATGTCGCGGATGGCCGACGACACGAGCACGCCTTCGTCTGTTTCCAGCGGCGACAGGCTGATTTCGACGGGAAATTCGGTACCGTCGCGGCGCAAGCCGTACAGTTCCAGCCCTGCGCCCATGGAGCGGGCGCGCGGCGCCGTGGAAAACGCATGGCGGTGGCGCGGATGGTCCATCGCGTAGCGGGCCGGGATCAGCACTTCCACATTGCGCCCGAGCAACTCCGCGCGCGAGTAGCCGAACAGGCGTTCCGTCTGCGAGTTGACGAGCACGATCTCGCCATCGCCGTTGACGATGACGATGGCGTCCGGCGCCGATTCGAGCAGGCCGCGGAACTTCTGCTCGGCGCGGCGGCGGTCGCTGACGTCGCGGATGGCGCTGATGACGAAGGTGCCGATCTCCGTCTGGATGGGCGACAGGCTGATTTCGACGGGAAACTCGACGTTGTCCTTGCGCAGGCCCAGCAATTCCAGGTCGGCGCCCATGGTGCGCGTGCGGGGCTGGTCGAAATAGCGCGCGCGGTGCGCCACGTGCGAATGGCGCAGCCGTTGCGGCAGCAGACTATCGATTTGCCTGCCGTTCAATTCGCCTTCCGCGTAGCCGAACAGGCGCTGCGCCTGCTGGTTGGCCAGCACGATGGCGCCCGTGGCATTGACCATGATGACGCTGTCCGGCGTCGATTCGAACAGCACGCGGTAGCGCACCTCGACGAACTGGGCGTCGCGCGCCGCCTTCAGCAAGGTCGTGTCCTTCATGGTGGAAATCAGGTAGCGGGGGGCATCCGCCCCGGCCTGTGCGACCTGGCATGCGACATCGACGTGGATGAGTTCGCCATCCTTGCGCCGCCGCAGCGATTCGCGGTCGTAGCTGCCATGCAGGGTCAGCTGTTCGTCGATCAGCGCCGCCGCCTCGGCTTGTCCGGGCAAGGAGATCAGCTCCCACAGCGTGCGGCCCAGCGCTTCGTCGTTGGCATAGCCGAAGATGCGCTGGGCACCCACCGTCCAGCGCACGACGGCGTGCTCTTCGTTCGTGATGACGACGCCGCCAGGGGCGCCGCTGAGGATAAGCTGATCTAACTCGGCATCCATTTTTTTCCGCACGCGAGACAGGGGCTTGCCGGCTGGCAGGCCTGTGCATAACGTAGCGAGAAGCTTGATCAAAGTCAATGCATTTATAGTATTGACTATTCTCGGTGGCGTGGGGCGTGCCTCAGGCCGCCTTGCGCCTGGCGGACGCCGTTTTGCGCGCGGGGGACGCGGCCGTCCGCTTGCGGACCGGTGCCGCGGACGTCTTCTTGCCCAGGCTTTGCTGCAGCAGGGCGACCAGGTCGATCACATTGCTGGCGTGTTCCTCTTCCGGTTCGGGGGCGGGCGGCGTGATGGTCTTGGTCTGTTTCGCCTTGATTTTCTTCTTGACCAGCGCCAGCACGTCTTCGCGGTAGCTGTCGTGGTATTGCTCCGGTTCCCACGCTTCGCTCATGCCTTCCACGAGCGACAGGGCCATCTTGAGTTCCTTGTCGGATATGCCGGCCGCCTTCAGGGTGCTGGCGGGCAAGTCCAGGTCATCCGTGGGGCGGATTTCATCAGCGTAGCGCAGGGTGTTGAGCACGATGGCGTCGCCCACGCAGACGAGCGCGCACAAATGCTGCTTGGTGCGCATGACTACGCTGGCGATACCCACTTTGTTAGCTTTGCGCAAGGTTTCGCGCAGCAGCGCATAGACTTTCTCGCCGCCCTTGGCGGGCAGCAGGTAATACGGGTGCTCGTAAAAGGTCAGCGGCACTTCCGCCGCATCGACGAAGGTGAGGATGTCGATGGTTTGCGTGGCCTTCACGTTCGCCTGCCTTAAATCCTCGTCGGACAGCACCACGTACTCGTCCGTCTTGTATTCATAGCCCTTGACGATGTCGTCCCACTCGACTTCCTTGCCCGTCTGCTTGTTGTAGCGCTTGTAGCCGATGGGCGCGAAGTCGCGCCGGTCCAGCATGGACAAGTCCAGTTCGTGGTCGAGGCTGGCAGAAATCAGCTCGACGGGAATGTGCACGAGCCCGAAGCTGATGGCGCCTTTCCAGAGTGCGCGCGCCATCGGCTAGTCTCCCACGCTGCCGGTGACGGGCAGGACGATGCCGCTGATGTAGCTGGAACAGGCGGGCGAGGCCAGGAAGACATAGGCGGGCGACAGTTCTTCCGGCTGGGCCGGGCGGCGCATGTCCGTGTCCTGGCCGAATTTCTCGATCTCCTCGGGCGACTTGTCGGCCGGATTGAGCGGCGTCCAGACGGGGCCGGGTGCGATGGCGTTCACGCGGATGCCCTTGTCGAGCAGGTTGCCGGCCAGCGCCATAGTGAACGCATGGATGGCGCCTTTGGTGGTGGAATAGTCGAGCAGGTGCTTGGAACCCTGCAAACCCGTCACGGAACCCGTGTTGATGATGGACGCGCCCCGCTGCAAATGGGGCAGCACGGCCTTGGCCATGTGAAAGTAGCCGTAGACATTGGTCTTCATGGTCAGGTCGAAGCGTTCTTCGCTCAGGTCCAGCAAAGATTCGGCGTGCTCCTGGAAGGCGGCGTTGTTCACCAGCACATCGATGTGCGTGAACCTCTCCAGCACCTGGCTGACGGCTTGCTGGCAAAAGCCCTGGTCGCGCACGTCGCCGGGGATCAAAAGACAGCTTTGGCCTTCCGCTTCCACGTAGCGCTTCGTTTCGTTGGCGTCCGCGTGTTCGTTCAGGTAAATGATGGCGACATCGGCCCCTTCGCGCGCGTACAGCACGGCCACGGCGCGCCCGATGCCCGAATCGCCGCCCGTGATGACGGCCACCATGCCGGCCAGCTTGCCGCTGCCACAGTAATCGGGCGCCAGGAAGCGCGGTTTCAACTGCATTTGCCCCTCGATGCCCGGTTTGTCCAGGTGCTGGGCGGGCAGGGGTGTGCCTGGCTGGCTGCGGCTGCCCGTCTGTACGGGCTGCTTGCTGTCCTGTTTGCCTTTTGCTACGGCATCACGGCCATCCTGCTCCTGCTGGATGGCGCGCTGCAAGTTGCCGGCGGACTGGTCTTTGTTTTCGTTCATGCTGGCCTCCCTGGAAACGAAGACCCAGTATCGGCGCGGCGCCGGCATCAAACGGTGCGCTTGCTAACAGAGTGGCGCAAACGGGCGTAAAGTTATATGATGATTGACATAAATGCAGGAGGGCAGCATGAAAGTGAGCAGGGAGCAGGCGGCGCTGAACCGCGAGCGCATCGTTGACGTGGCGGCAAGATTGTTCCGCGAAAAGGGCTATGACGGCATCGGCGTGGCCGACCTGATGAAGAACGCGGGCCTCACGCATGGCGGCTTCTATGGCCATTTCGCGTCCAAGGAAGACTTGATGATCGAGGCGTGCCAGCATGCCTTGAATAAGTCGCTGGAAGGCTGGCGGGCGAAGGTTGCCAGCGACCCGCAGCGCGCGCTGCCGGCCATCATCGACAGCTACCTGACCACCCGGCACCGCGACCAGCCGGGCGGCGGCTGCCCGGCGGCGGCCATGGGCGCGGACGTGGCGCGCATGTCGCCCGGCGCGCGCCCCGCGTTTACGCAAGCCACGCGGCAGCAGTTCGCGCTGCTGGAAGGCTTGCTACCCGGCGGCGCGCCCGATGGTGCGCCCGAGCGGCGGCGCCAGCAGGCGATCACCACGTTTGCCGCCATGGTGGGCGCCATGGTGCTGGCCCGTTCCGTCGATGACGAAGCGCTGTCGGCGGAAATCCTCGATGCCGTGAAGGCGCAATTGCTGCCAGACTGATCGCGTTCCCCCTGTCAGCCGGCCTCGTCGCATGATAGGCTTCGGTTTTCAGATTTTGGGATCATCCATGCTGCTCTGGCTCAGGCAATACCGGCGTCCTCTGTTGGCCGGAGACATCACCGCCGGTATCGTTGTCGCCATGATGATGGTGCCGCAAGGCATGGCTTACGCCTTGGTGGCCGGTTTGCCGCCCGTGGTCGGCATCTACGCCAGCATCCTGCCGCCCGTGCTGTATGCCTTGTTCGGCAGCAGCATGACGCAATCGGTGGGCCCCATGGCCATCGTCTCGCTAATGACGGCCGCGGCCCTGGCGCCGCTGGCCGACCCCGGCTCCTCGCTGTACATCGTGCTGGCCGCCCAGCTGGCCTTCATCAGCGGCCTCGTCCTGTTGCTGTGCGGCGTGCTGCGGCTGGGCTTCATGGCCAGCTTTTTGTCGCGTCCCGTGATCAGCGGTTTCAGCAATGGCGCCGCCATCCTGATCATCTGGGGCCAGATCACGCCCCTGCTGGGCGCAACGCTTCCCCACTGGCACGCGCCCAGCCTCGTGCTGGGGCTGTCCGGCCTGCTGTTCCTGTGGCTGGCCAAGCGCTACGCATCGCGCCTGCTGCAGCGCTGCGGGCTGAACAAGGTGGCCGCCGACGTGGGCGCGCGCCTGGCGCCGATGGCGCTGGTGCTGGCCGGCATCGCGCTCGTCGCCTATGGCGGCCTGGAAGCGATGGGCGTGCAGACGACGGGCCACGTGCCCAGCGGCTTGCCGGGGCTGAATCTGGCCACCTCGGGCGCCCATTGGCGCACCTTGCTGTCGCCGGCGTTGCTGATCGCCTTCATCATCTTTCTGATGAGCATGTCCGCCGCCCAGACCCTGGCGCAAAAGCGCGGTGAAAAGCTGCATACGAACCGCGAACTGCTGGGCCTGGGCGCGGCCAACGTGGCCAGCGCACTGTCGGGCGGCTTTCCCGTCACGGGCTCGATTTCGCGTTCGGCCGTCAATTTCCAGGCGGGCGCCAACACGCCCCTGGCCAGCATCATCACGGCGAGCCTGCTGGCGCTGGCGCTGGTGGCGCCCACGGGCTGGCTGGCCCTGCTGCCGCTGCCCGTGCTGGCCGCCACCATCATCTTTGCCGTCAGCAGCTTGCTGGACTGGGATACCTTGAAATTGTCGTGGCGCTACGACCGCAGCGATGCGCTGGCCCTGCTGGCGACGACGGCCGGCGTGCTGGTGCTGGGCGTGGAAGCGGGCGTGGTGATCGGCGTGCTGCTGTCGATGGGCACCCTGATCTGGCGCGCCAGCCGCCCGCATATCGCGGTGCTGGGGCGTATTCCGAATAGCGAGCACTTCCGCAACGTGGAGCGCTACGAGGCGCAGACCTTGCCCGACGTCTTGCTGCTGCGCATCGATGCGGGCCTGTTCTTTGGCAACGTGGAAGCCGTCACGGAGCGCGTGGAAGACGAGCTGCGCGGCCACCCGACGGCGCGCCATCTGGTGCTGGTGCTGTCGGCCGTCAACCAGATCGACAGCACCGCCTTGCTGGGCTTGATCGAGCTCAACAGCACGCTGGCCAAGCGCGGCATCAGCCTGAACCTGGCCGAAGTAAAGGGCCCCGTGATGGACCGCCTGCGCCAGAGCAGCCTGCTGCAAGACCTCAGCGGCAAGCTGTATCTGAGTACGGCCCTGGCGACGAACGATTTGAGCGGGAGCACAACATGACGATGGAATTGAATCTGCATGGGGAGGCGCGCGCCGTCGACACCATCGCTGCGCTGGAACAGGCGCTGATGGAAGCGCGCGCCCTGGCCCAGTGCGAGCTGTGGCTGACCATGGCGAGCGATGCGGAGCAGGGCCCGGCCCTGTGCATGCTGCGCAATGGCGGCAACGCCTGGCTGATGTATCTGTCGGGCCAGGATGACTTGAGTTTTCACTCGCTGGGCGACGAGGAGGCAGACGGCGGTTGCAGCTATCTGCTGGCCAATGGCCAGGTGGATGAGTATCCGGAAGCCTGGTGCGTGGACGTGGAACACTGCCAGCGCGCCTTCGTCGATTTTTTCAGGACGGGCGGCGCGCGGTCGGCCGCCATCGCGTGGGAGGCGGATTGACATGCCGCACACCATCATCGCCGAGATCGACAGAGACCTGCTCGCCGCGCTGGAGTCCGGGGCAGGTTTATTGACGCTGCGCGCCATCCTGCTGCGCTACAAGGCCAGCGGTGTGACGGCGGCGCAAGTGGCCGGCTTGCTGCAGGAATTGCGCGCGTCTGCGCAGGACGCCGCGCAGGATGAAGCGCGGGAAGACGTGATACTGGATGCCCTCGACCTGGTGACGGGCTGGTGCGCGCCGCAGCTGCGGGTATGGGACGAGGTAGGGGAAAACCGTGCATCCTGAAAAGTTCGAGCAGGTGATGGGCCAGCCGTCCGCCGAACGCCATGGCTATTTTGTGCGCAAGGTAGCTGATACGCAAGAAGTGTGGGGCTTGTACCACGACGGCTGGGCCACGGCGCACGCCGACGGCAGGGTGGCGATACCGTTCTGGCCGGAAGCGGCATACGCGCAAGCGTGCGCCAGCGGCGAGTGGGACCATTTCCAGCCGCGCGCCATCGCGCTCCACGATTTTTTGAGCAAGTGGCTGCCGGGCATGGCAGGCAACGGCCAGCTGGCTTCCGTGTTCCCCGTGCCGCAAGGACCGGGCGCCATCGCGGCGCCGGTTGATCTATTGATGGATTTGCAACGTGAGGCAGAACAATATGAGTGAGGGCAAGGATGAACGCCTGGACGCTTGGTACGACGGCTCGGCCATCTGCCTGATCGCCGTCGGTGCGCACGGCGATCCGCTGGACCTGGGCGACGACGAAGTGCGCGCCCTGATCGCCAAGCTGCAGCAATGCCTGGCCGAGTCCGAGGCAGGCGCGGTGCCTGATTGAAGGTTCAGGCCGCCGCCAGCGCCTTTTCCATCGCCACGCTGGCCAGGCTGATGCCGCTCGGGTGCGCATACGCTTCGGCGCGCAAGGCAACAAAACCGGCGGCCCGGTAAAACGGTTCCGCATTGAGCGAGGCGGACAGGTGCAGGCGCACGATGCCGCGCTGGCGCGCCAGCTGCTCCAGCGCCGCCAGCAGGCGCTTGCCGATACCGAGTCCCGCGCGCGCCGGGTCGACGAAGACGGCATCGACTTCCTGCTTGTCAGCATCGAGCATGGCGTAGCCGGCGATGGCCTCGTCCTGCATGGCCACGATGCCGCCACTGGCAGCCAGCATGGCGCCATACGATGCCGGCACGGGCGAGGCGGTCCAAACATCAATTTGTTCCGGCGCATAGTGCGTGGCGCAACTGACGCGCACGGCCACCGTGCGCAGGGCCCACAGGGCGTCGATGTCGGAGGGCAGGGCGGGGCGCAGGGTGATGGGCATGGGGTTTTTCCGGGCAAAAGGAGCATGCTAGCGCAATGGCTTGCACGGCGCCAGCATGAGTTTGTCAATTGTCACTGCGCCGGCTTGTCCGGATCGATATAATACGAGCCCGGCGGCGCACCCGGCACTTTCACGCGGAACTTCAGGCCGGAGAGCAGCTTGTCCCACAAGGCGATGGCCTCTTCGTCCGTCAGCGACGCGGCTTCGGCGGCGCCGACCATGTTGTGGGCGACTTTGGTGTACATGGATGCTTCCAATACCGCTGGATAGGCGATATCGCGCGGCGTACCGACCAGCGTCCATTCAAAATCATGCACGCCATCGGTACGCCGTATCAACGATTCCTCGCCGTGCCAGTGCTGCACGTCACGCTTGCCTTCGCGTAGCAGTGTGCGAGCGGGATAATTCTTGCCTTGCTGGTCTTTCGCTTCCTGGATGCGAGCAAGTAATGATAATTTCCCACGTACTTTTGCATCATATTCGGCAGGAGGATAGTCACCGTAGGCATTTTTATTTGATGTGATGGAAAAAGTCACGTCTGGAAAGCTGGGGAAATACAGGCCTGCATCTGCCATTTCCTGACTATCATATTTATTGTCGGTCATGAAACCATTTTTGACGCAATAGCCAGGTTCCTTGGGAACTTCATTTTCATCGCGCAGACGTAAGTTATTAGCGCGAACCATTTGATTTTCTATGGAATCTGCTATTGTTTCACCTTTTCGTGTTGATCCGTCAAGAATGAATATATGGTTTCCTTTTGTGATGTAGGTTTTGAAGATTAAACGCCCACCTTTTTTGGAGAATTCTCCATCATAGTATTGAAGTTGCCAGCTATTTTCTATTGGACCTTTTCCATTGTATGTAATTTCAGAGGTTGGGTCATTTTTTTTTATTTTTTCAATTTCTTCTGCTATGCGTTCGTTTTTTTCTGGTATTCCGCCTGGTATGGTCTTGATTTCCGAAAGAATTGTTGTCCCTCCTGATATGAGTTGTGCTTCTTGCGGAATCTCTAGGGCATAGCGCCCGAAGCATACTATTTTTGTTTTTAAAAATAGTGTTTCCAGGCGTTTGCTGATTTTGAAATTTTCAAGCATTATGATCTCCTTGGCTGAATTTTTTTTCGCGTAGGCGGATAGGAATACCATCGCAATAACCGTAATCGTGAGGAAAATTGTTTTCTCTATCTTATTGTTCATGGCTTACTCCCATTTTGCCGTCTTGGCAATTTGTACGATGGAATACAGCATGGATGCCATTACATTTGTATCGGCGTAGCTGTTCTGGTGTTCATAACCGTTCGCTTCCGCCGTGCCATGTACGAAAAGTGTGCCTGTGATATGCTGGGCAGAACGGTCTGACGGCACCGTTCCATCACCGCGTGCATTAGCTGCTTGTAGCCTTAACTTTAAGAATTTACCTCCGGCCTGGACCAGGAGTTGTCCCTTTGCATCATCTTCAAGTAACTTCCATTTTTCAGGTAACGGCTCGAATTTATTCCACGGATCATTTGAGCCACTATGAAGACCTTCAATTAATTTAAATACGACGTCGCCGTAACTTAAAAAATTTCGGGAAGCGCAATAGCTTGCATAAGTCTTTGGATGGAATTTTTTTTCTATGGACGATAGAAATTTTGAGGCGGATGTTATTCTCTCCATTGTTCTTTCTATACCCCCACCTTTTTCATAAGGAAGGTCTGCGGGGTTTACCCATTTTGGATTGATTAGCCTCCACCACGCATTGGCGGGTTGAAGGTAAATGCTTTCCAGTGCAGTGGCCTTATCGCGAGGCCAGCTCCATAAAACTTTATCCTGTGCATCTACAATTTTCAGCCAATTCTGGCCATATGCCGCACCTGGCAACATTTCCAGTGGCGCTGGTGCATTTGCCAGAATGGCGGTGGCGTATTCACCGTCGATCCCTAGAATGCTGGCCTCTATTTTTGCTATCGAACCTTCTCTTTCCTGAAATCCAAAACGCATGCGTTTATACGCTCCTGCGGCGCCAATGGTCGGCATCACGTTGTGATAAATGCCCAGAATTTTTACATCTTTATCGTCTAACATATTTCCATAGCTGGGGTGTATTAATGCACGGGCCAGCAAGCCCCCCATGCTATGGGTAACGATGATGACTTCGTTACATTTGAATCCGCGTTCCTGGTAGCCTTTGACCAGGCCGCGTAGTCGCTCTGCAATAGTGACGGCGGATACCCCATTGCTCTTGATAAAGTTATAACCCATCGCATGCACTGGATACCAGCAAGGAGAAATTTTCTTTAAATCGCTGACGGTAATGGCTTTCCCAGATGACGCGCCAAAATTTTCTGGATCTTGCAAAAGCAGTGCGCCAAGGCCACTTGTTTGACGCCAGACAGGATGTGGCTTACCGTCGGAAATCATGTTATTGAGATGCAATTCGGCAGCCCGCAACATTGTTCCGTACGCACCAGCAAATAACACTTCACTCCATCCTCGCCAACGGGCTATTTGTGCTGGGCTTTGATATGAGCAGGCTTTACCTTGATTCGGGCGTGATGTTGTCGCTATCCTGTTCGTTCCCATCAGAGGAGGAATGGGCGTAAAGCTGTCAGGCACATTTTGATGCCGCGCATCCGCGGCTTTGGTTTCCGCACCATCTGGATCGAAGCGGCTATTGCTCTCGGTATAGTGGTAATACTCGACTTCGGTTTCAGTGGGATCAAACACCAATTGACGCTGCCGTGGCGACGCATCTTTGAACCAGCCACCCAGGCCATTGCTTGTGAGGACAGCTGCCTTGCCTCCCGCACCCATCATATCGTCTGGGCGCCAAGCCCGATTGTCTGGACGGCGCAATTCCTCCTGGCGAACCTTGCTCATCCTTAGATTGCTCCCCATCACGCCTGGCAGAAAGATGACAGGAATGACTTTGCCTGGCGGCACAGTGACGTCGTGTCGGGCAGTATCTTTTGTTTCCGTCATCGAAACGGCGAGTTCCGCCCAGCCTCCCACGCCCTGACTAAATTTTGCAGGATGATTGCCACGGTTATTCAAGTCGTCACATTTGCTCATGGCAGTTCTCCCTTATAGCGAATGATGTAGCTGTCCATGCCCGTGGATTTTTGTAGTTGCGTGGAACCGTCTTCCGCGCTTTTGCCGGCCATGTTGCCGTCATCGCGCAGGATTTCAAAAGCAAGGCCAACGGCCGGTGTATCGTCGACATTCACCAGCAACACTTCCTGATCAAAACGCGCTACTGGCCTCTCATTAAATTCCTGCGACACGCTCTTCGGCGCCAGGGTTTCCAGGTTGCCGTTGAAGAGCACGGGCGAGGAGGTGAAGAACTGCACCTTGTCGCTGATTTCCAGCATGTGGTTGGCGCCGTGCAGGCGCACGCCTTTCTTGCCCTTGATGTTGACCCAGTCCGCTTCGCTGATCAGCGACAGCACTTTCCGGGCGAGGATTTCCACCTCGTCGCTCTGGGCCTCGATGGACACCTTGCCGCTGGCGGCGATCAGCTTCATGCCGGCCTTGTGCACGAACAGGCTGAAGGTTTTGGCGATGCTGGCAAACATGCTGTCGCCGCTGGCGAGTGAAATATGCTTGCCGCTGGTGAGTGCCACATGCTCGCTGGCGGCCACGTGGATGGACTGGGCCGTGCTCAGTTCGATGCCGGCCGGGCTGGCCAGCACCAGATGTGGTTCGGACAGTTCCGGGAAATCGCCGCCGCCTCCCTTGATGGCGGCGTTTTGCCGCTGGATGGCGTCGGCCACGGCGCCCTGTTGTGCGGTACTGTCCTGCGCGCCCGCGTCCACGGCCATGCCGGCCAGTCCCTCGTGCAGTTGGCGTGCCTGCGCCAGGCGGGACTGCGTTTCGTCGAGCTGTTTGACCGATCCAGTTCCTGCTGATGTTTCTGTGGTGATCAGCATGCCTTTGGCGGCGCGCAGGGCACCCCAGGCGTTGCTGGCCAATTCAAAGCCCGCGCCGCGCGCTTCCTTGCGGCCCGCGTTGTCGTCGATGCGGGTGATGTTGCCCAATGACAGCCGGCTGTCCTGGTGCTCGCTGCGCAGCTGTGCCTGGATGGCGCCCTTGGTGTCGTCGAGCACGAGGTGGTTGGCGCTGCGGGTGCCCAGTTCGCGGCTGCGCACGCCGGACAGGGCACGCTGCTGGGGCAATTGCCATGGCGGCGGATTGGCGCTGTTGTAGACGACGCCGATGACGATGGGGTGGTCGATATTGCCGTCTTGGAATTGCACGACCACTTCCTGGCCCACGCGGGGCAAGGCGATCTGTCCCATTTGCGCTCCCGCCATCGGCATCATGACCCGTATCCATGGCGAGCTGCGCTCATCGAATTTGCCCAGGCGGTCCCAGTGAAATTGCAGGCGGATGCGTCCCAGGGCATCGGTATGGATTTCTTCCCCGGCCGGCCCGACCACCAGTGCCGTCTGCACGCCGGCAACCACGCACGGCGTGCTGTTGTAGCCGCGGCCCGGGCGCCAGCGGATGTCCCGCCGCACGCACACCAGCGTGTTCGCATAATCCGATGGCGCGCTGGGGCCAACCTGATAATTGTTGCTGGCGATATGCTCGGCTGACAGGATCAGGTACTCGCGATCGGCAATACTGTCCGGGCGTTCCTGGCCAGGCTGATAGCGCTTTTCCTCGGCGCTGAAATGTCCATCGAGACGGAAACAAAGGCCGGGCTGCGCGCCACGGTGATTGCCTGCCGCCTCGAAATACTGGCGCAGATGGTCGCTTTCTTCCATGCGGCGCTGTGCCAGGGACTCTCCATCATCGACATTGCTGTAGCCATAGGCGCCCGTATCTTCATACAACTCGTGGGCAAATACGTCGCCCTGGCGATTCAGCGAGTAGCCGCTGGCAAGGCGTGGCTGCGGATTTTTATAGTCGAAACTGGCCAAGGTCAGCTGCCCGGAGCCGATCCGGCGCACGGCTTGCCATTGTTGCAGGCCATCGTCTTCCAGGGAACCCGACTCGGCGTGAAAGCGCATGGCGCCGTCGCCGGCTACCGTGGCGATCATGTCCGCCAGCGTGCTGTTGTCTGCGAGCCACAAGGTGTGGCCATCGGCGCGGTGCTCGTACCAGTAATGCCAGCCGAGGGCTTCCCAGCGCTGGTGCAGGTGGTTGTAATCGGTTTCATTATGCTGGTTGGCGCAAGTGATCTGTGGATCGTCGCCATGGATGCTGGTTTTCCAGTCGCGCTGCTCGTAGTGCGCAAACGTTGTTTCGGTCAGCTGCATGACGCTTTGGCCATGAAAGGAGACGTTGTCCTGGCGCAGCCGGGCAAAGGCCAGCCACGGTTGCAGCACCATCCGGTACCAGGCGAAGCCGCCGTCTGCGCGCAGCAGGCAGAATTCGCCCACATAGCCGTTAAAGTGGCGCAGCGTGCCATCGTCGCGCACCATGGAAATGGTGACCATGCGGCCCATCATGGCCTTGAGCGCGATGTGCGCGTCGTCCGACAGCAGTTCGGCTTCGAAACGGAAGTCGCGCGATACTTCTTCCCTGGCGGTCAGCGAATTGACCAGCAGGATGGCGCCATCCGGTCCATCGTCATGGGGGAAATCGATCTTCAGCAGGCGCCGCTCTTGCGCGGCGAGGTCGAAGGCCGATAACGCCGCCTGTATGCTTGCATGCATGGACAGCCTCCGTTATAGCGATGTGATCAGGCGGGCGCCGCAGGCGGTGGCATCGCCGTCATAGGCGTACGGCTTGCCCATGTGCTTGGCGCCGGCGCCGTCCGGCGTGATGGGAAAGCTGCCCTTGCACTTGGGGCAGAAGGTCGTGTCGTCGGCCAGTGCCGCCGTCTTCCCCATCACGGTGGTGCCCGACGATGCGCTGGTGACCTTGCCGCCGTGATCGGTTGCGTCTCCGAGCCGGATGACGCCGCGTCCCGTATGTTTCATGCTTGCCTCGCTTTCCAGGGATAAACTGCTCAAGCCAGTTGCAGCAAATAACGCACCTGCGCGCCGCGTACCTTGCCTTGCGCCGTCTGCAGGAACGTCGTCCAGCCGAGGCGCCGTCTTTCTGAAGGGTTGGAACTCAGGAGCAGGGGCCTGATGCACGGCGGACTCAGTATCAGCCGCACTTCATATTGCACATCCGGTACGCCAAACAGCGCCAGCATCTTTGCCAGTGCCGCCGCACCTGCGCTGTGCGGCAGGAAGCGTTGCAGGCTGGCAGTATCCAGCGGGCCGATATGCAGGCAGACGCGCATGTCCTGGCGCCACAGCCGCAGGCCAAGCGTTGCGCCGCGCGCCAGAACGAAGTTGACACTGCCCAGCAGGCTGCGCCGGTTTTTTTCCAGATAGTCCCAGCCCCCGACAAATTGTTGCAGGGTGACGGGTACGCCGCAGTATTCGGCCAGCACGGGACCTATCGCCTGAGCTGAAACGGGGCGGCAGCGCAGCAGGCCAGCGTACCAGGCTGCGACGTCCTGCGTCACGGCGCCAGCTTCGCCGTTCGATGGCAGCGCATCGCGCGGTACGCCGGCCAGTGCCGTCAGCAAGGGCAGTTGCGCATCTTTTGCATGGGTCTCGCGTGCGGACTCCAGGCGATATTTTTCCCATGCCTGGCAATACAGCGAGACCATGCGGTGCGAAAAGATATCGAGGAAGGCCGAGGCGCCGGCGTCCTTGCTCGACAAACGGCAGGCGGCGATGCGTTCCGAGTGATGCAAGGGTAAGGTGCCGCTGGCGCCCAGAAAACGCATGAAAGTCGGTGTCAGGATCAGTTGTTCATGCTCGTCGAGCGAGAGCTGCTCGATTTCGCTGGCTGGAAAGTTCAAGGACAGGCTATTCTTGAAGCGCAGCACCTGGCTGAAGGCTTGTGCATGGGACACGTTCTGCTGACGTAGCCAGCACAGCAGAATACGCACCGCCTGCACGAACTGGTAGCGGTAAGGCTCGGCGAGCAAGTGCTGCATTACACCAGATTCTGCAATCCGCTTCTTGGTTTGCATCGGATCAGCTCCTCTCCGCTTTGCAGTGACAGCACCACCAGTTCGATGAAACTGTTGATTTGCACATACAGTCCAAGAAAGTGGTCGATCACCTGTACAAACAGGTGCATGCCGCTGCCGATAAAGGCTTCCTCGTCCAGCGTGATGCGCACTTCCACGCCATGCGCCAGCGAGGTGCCGCGCCTGTGCCGCAGCCATGTCGTGGTTGGCGAGTGCGCCAGCGCGACGATGCCGCCTATCTGGCGTTGCGAACTTGCCGATTGGGACAGGTCGTACAGCGTCAGCATTTCGCGCAGCGCCGGCAGTCCCTCCTGGACCAGTGCGTGATGATTCAGCGCCAGATGCGAAATCAGGCGCCAGTGCAGACCTGCGCCTGGCGAAAAGCGTCGCGGCTGGCTGGGGCGTCGCAGCATGTGCAGCGCGGGTCCGCCAGCGCACGGTTGCAAGTCTCCTTGCGGCTGGCCGTATTTGAGTGCAAGGGGAAGATCGCGGTTACTGCATGTCAGCGACAGCGACAAGCTGGCCTTTTCATGGATCAGGGGATTGAAGTCGCTGTCAATCAGCGTGATTTTCTTTTCATGACCAGGGCTTTTGATGGCCAACGCCGTATCGTGGCGCATGATCCAGTAATGGCCCTGTTGAGACGTACCCTCGCCATGCCGCAGGCTGTACAGCGGGCGGAATTCGCTCAGCGTACTTTCGCCGCCGCGTTGGCGCAGCAAACGCACGGAGTCGATGGAGACGACTTCGTAACCATGCGCATGGGTGGCATGGGCCAGCACGGGATAGTCGGTTTTCTGCCGGGTGACGGAGATCGGTACGCCTTCCTGGCGGAAGAGATTGACCGCCGGACTGCAGCCCAGCCTTAAGTTTTCGCTGGAAATGCTGGACAACATGCGCGCCGTCGCGGAATCGGGCCGCAAACCGGCCATGCACAGATGCAGGGTAAAGCGCTGGCTGCCAGGCGGCAGGGCCGCACTCAGCGCCGCGATATCGATATCAAAGAAATTGAATTTTTCCGGATACGCAAAATACTCGCTCAGGATGCGGTATGCCGGCTGCGAACGGGCACCGAACGGTATCAAGGCATCCGCGTCGGCGAAGCCGACGGGGGTCAAAGGGACGGCGGGCAAGGCCGTCCATTGCGCCGCGTCGGCCGACACAAAAGCACAGACGGTATGCATGAACAGGGCATCGCGCAATGCGGCGGAAAAAGAAGCCTCGCCATCGATGAAAACGCGCAGCGACGCGGGCGCCGCACCGGGATGCCGGATGCCGATGTTCAGCGAGGCGCTGGCCGATGCTGGCAGGCGTACTCCCGGTGGCGCCTTGATCATCGCATCGAAAACGGCGCTGTCCAGTAACGATGCGCCGGTCGTCATATCGTAGGCCGTCTTGAAGCGGCAGCGTACGCCGCGCACGGGCGCTGTATCCATTTCACTGCCGGCAGGCAGCTGCAAAGCACCCGCTCCCGCCGCCGGGGCGCACTGGCGCACGATGCTGCAGGATGGAAAAGGACGCAGGTAATGCGGGAACAGGGCTTCGAACAAGGCTTCGGTAAATTGCGGATAGTCGTCATCGAGCCGTTTTGAGATGCGTGCCGCCAGCATGGCCACCGATTCGATCAAATGTTCCACATGCGGATCTTCGCAAGACTCGCCGGACATATGCAATTTGCCGGCGATTCTCGGATAGCGCTCGGAGAATTCACGGCAATGTCGCCGCAGCATCACCAGTTCGCGTTCGAAATACGGCAGCAAGTCTTCCATCTTTCTTTTCCTGTGTCTTCGCGGCGGAATGGCCAGTATCCGAGCGTTTGCTCCAAGGAAAATTGCGTTTGCGCAAATAATTGAACAGGGTTACTGCGCAACATCAAGGACTTCCACGCTGGCAACATCAGACTGGCAAAGCAGAAAGATTCCAACGGTCAACACGGAGAACGCAATGACATTGCCATCCAAATTACTTTGGTCCGAAGGCCTGGCCATCGGTCCCCAGCAATTCCAGCAGCTGGACCGCTACCATGAAGCGCGCCTGCAACGTCTGGCCTCGCTCATTAACCCACATTTATGGGGCGTGCATGGCGTCAGCTGGAATGCGGATGCGCTGGCCCACAATAGCCTGCGGGCAGATGCCATGTCGCTCGTCTTTCAGGACGGAGAACTGTTTGAAGCGCCGCTGGGCGATGTATTGCCCAGTGCGGTTGACCTGTCCAAACTCCCTTCCAGCGAACATAGCTTTACCTTTTATGCCGCGCTGCCCGCGCTGCAGGCACATGGCGGCAATGTGAGCTCTGCCGGTGCGCGCTATGTCCAGGCGGATATCGAAACACCGGATCTGTACAGCGAGGCGGTCAGCATAGACGTCGCCTACCTGAAGAAACGCGTGTATCTGCTGTCCCAACTGGACCCTCTGAATGATTACCTTGCCATCCCGGTGATCCGTTTGTACCGCGCTGGCAATGGCGGCTTTGACATCGATGCCTCCTTCATCCCACCTGGCCTGACCATCAGTGCAGAGTCCTCGCTGCAGAAAATGCTCGATTCGCTGATCGATCGCATGGGGGCGAAAATTGAGGCGCTGTACAGCCGCCACCGTCAGCCTGGTAACAATACGGTGGAATTTCATGGCGGGGATGTTGCCTCGTTCTGGATGCTCCATACCTTGAGCATGGCCAGCGCCACGCTCAGTCATTGCGCCAGTTACCGGCGTCACCATCCCGTGTATTTGTTTGAGAAATTGATGGCGTTGGCCGGTGGCTTGATGACGTTTTCGAAGAAATACACACTGAGCGACTTGCCCGCTTATTGTCACGATGACGCGGCTGCCGGCTTCGGCAAGCTCGATGGCATCATTCGTGACCTGATCGATACTGTGCTCCTGTCGCGCTATTTCCCGATCGCGCTATCGAACGACGCGCAACAGAACACCCACTATTACGGCTTGCTCGATGCCAAGCGGATTGACCGTCAGACCGAACTCTGTCTTGCGGTAAACGCCGATATGCCGGCGCTGGAACTGGTCGCCACGGTGCCGTTGCAGTTCAAGATTTCATCTCCGGACAATATCGAACTGCTACTGGGCAGGGCACTGCCGGGTGCCGAGTTGCGCCATATGGCCCAGGTTCCCGCCGAGGTGCCAGTACGGCCCAATACGTATTACTTTTCGATCGATAACAAGGGCAGTATCTATGACAGCATGATCAAGGCCCAGGCGATTGCGATTTATGTGCCGTCTGGCATAAAAGGGCTGAAGCTGGAATTGTTCGGTATCAGTAGCACCGCCGCGTAACGATGCTTGGCCTGACGCGCCGGGGTATTGTCAAAAGATTGCCCTAAGGAATAGACTTGCCCCGGCAGTTGACGTTATCATGTTTTTGTAAGTGTCGGTGGCTGAATGGCCGGCGCATAGTTGAAACATGGTGACAGGCGAGGGTGAGCATGGGCATGGCGAATGATGCGTGATGTGCCTGGCGGCGGGACGAGCAGGGCAGCGGTGTACCGCTGCGGCCGCGCATTGCTGCTGGCATTCTGTGTCGCCGCGGCCCCGGCCGCCGTGCCGGCAGCGGCGCCAGCCGCTGCGCCGCCGCACCAGGGCCAGCGCGTGCTGGTCCTCAACGCCTACGATTACGGCCGCGCCGGCGTGGAATCGTACACGCGCACCTACGTGGCCGCCATGGCCGCCGCGGGCCTGGCCAGCGAAGACATCATGGTCGAGCACCTGAACCTCAATACTCAGGGCGACCCGGCGCTGCGCAACGAGATGCGTGATTTGTTGCTTTTAAGATACACCCAGATGATGGGGCGCAAGGCCGACCTGATCATCGCCATGCAGCAGCCGGCGCTCGATTTTTTGTTGTCCGACCTGGCGCCGCTGGCGCGCGGCGTGCCCGTGCTGGCGATTAACACCTCGGGCAAGGCCTTGCCGGCCGGCAGTCCGCTGGCCATCTGGCAGCAAAAGGCGAACGTCGATTTGCCCGGCACCCTGGCGCAAGCGATGGCGCTGTTCCCGGAGACCAAAACCATCGTCATGGCCGTTGGCGTCAGCGAGGCCGACCAGGCCTTGAAGCGCAGCATGCAGCAGGCGGCGCAGGCGTGGCAGGGCAGGGTTTACATCGAGTATCTCGACGGCCTGACCCTGGCGCAGATGCGCGTGAAGGTGGCGCACCTGCCCGCCGATACGTTGCTGGTGGCCGGCAATGTCAACCGCGACGTGGCCGGCGCCATCGCCACACCCGTGCAGTTTGCCGGCGAACTGGCGCGGCTGGCGAACGTGCCCGCCTTCGGCATGTACAACACGAACGTGGGCAAGGGCATCCTGGGCGGCTCCCTCCTGCACATCGAAGGGGCTGCGCAGCAGGTGGCGCAGATGTCGCTGGCCGTGTTGGCCGGCAAGGCGCCAGCCGCGCCGGGCGCCTTGCTGCCGCCGGTTCGCCCCGTGCCCATGTACGACTGGGAGCAGCTGCAGCGCTGGGATGCCGACATCAGCCAGCTGCCGCCGGACACGCTGTTCTTCAACCGTCCGCCGCAGCTGTGGCACGAACACCGCGCCGCCGTGCTGCTGGCGGCCGGCGTCTTCATCGTGATGGCCGGCTTGCTGAGCGCCCTGCTGCTGCAGCGGCGGCGTTTGCGCCGCGCAGAGAGCGAGGCGCGCGAAAGCGAACAGCGCTTCCGCATCCTCGTCGAGCATGCGCCTGAAGCGATCGTCGTGTATGACCTGGACCAGGACCGCTTCATCGACGCCAACAGCAGCGCGCAGCGCATGCTGGGCATGTCGCGCGAAGCGCTGCTGGCGCGCGGGCCGTTCGACCTGTATAGCACGGAGCAGCCCGACGGCATGCCTTTGGGTCTGATGATGGAAGAGCATCTGCGCCGCGCCATGCTGGGTGAACCCATCCTGGTCGAGCGCCATGTGCGGCGCGCCGACGGCAGCGTCTTTCCCTGCGAAGTGCGGCTGGTGCGCTTGCCGATGGAAGGGCGGCGCCTGGTGCGCAGCGGCATCGTCGACATTTCCGAGCGCAAGCAAAGCGAGCAGGAGCTGCTCGGCTACCGCGACCACCTGGAAGAACTGGTGCAGCAGCGCACGGCCGCCCTGTCGGTGGCCGTCACCGAGGCCGAATCGGCGAACCGCGCGAAAAGCGTTTTTCTCGCCAACATGAGCCACGAATTGCGCACGCCCTTGAATTCCGTGATCGGTTTTTCGCAGATGATGGCCGATTCGAGCAGCATGTTTGAGGAAGAAAAACACAACCTGGCCATCATCAACCGCGCCGGCCACCATTTGCTGACCTTGATCAACGATATCCTGGAATTGTCGAAAATCGAGGCGGGCCGCATGCAGCTGCAGGCGGGGCCCGTGGACTTGAATGGCTTGCTCGACGAGGTGCTCGAGATGGTGCGCATGCGCTCGGGCGACCAGGGCATCGCGCTGCGGCTCGAGCGCGACGGCGTGCCCCCGCTGGTGCGCCTCGACGGCGCCAAGCTGCGCCAGGTGCTGCTCAATTTGCTGTCGAACGCGCTCAAGTTCATCGAGCAGGGCAGCGTGACCCTGTCGCTGAGCTGCCAGGCGGACGGCGACGGGCAGATGGCGCTGGCGTTTGCCGTGCGCGATACGGGCAGCGGCATCGCGGAAGAGGACCTGGAACGCATCTTTGAACCGTTCGTGCAGGCCGACAGCGCCGTGGCGCAGGCGGGCACGGGACTGGGGCTGACCATTTCGCGCGAATTCGTGCGCCTGATGGGCGGCGAGTTGCGCGTCGAATCGACCTTGGGCGCCGGTTCCAGCTTCAGTTTCGAGCTGCACGCGCCCGCGCTGCGGCAGCCGGCCCTCGCGGCGCAGGCGCCGGGCCGCGTGGCGCGCCTGCCGGCATCCCAGCGCGGGCGCATGGTGCTGCTGGTCGACGATGACGACAACTGCCGCAAGCTGCTGGCCGGCTTGCTGGCGCCGCTGGGCTTTCAGCTCCAGGAAGCGGCGGGCGGCGTGCAGGCGCAAGCGATGCTGGCGGCGCAGCGCTACGACATCGTGCTCAGCGACTGGCGCATGCCGGACCTGGACGGTTTGGCGCTGACGCGCTGGCTGCGCGCGCAGCCGGCGCTGGTGCAGCCGCGCCTGGTGATCATGACCGCCTCAGCCTTCGAGGAAGAAAAGCAGGAGGCGCTGGCGGCCGGCGCCGACGGCTTCCTGCGCAAACCGATCGAGCAGGAACACCTGTTCGCCATGCTGGAGCAGCAACTGGGCCTGCGCTTCCAGCGCACTGCCGCCCAAGCGCCGCGCGTGCCGGCCGCCGCCTTCGACCTGCAGCAGGCGCTGGGCCAGCTGAGCGCCGCCCAGCGGCAGGCGCTGCTCGAATCCGTGCAAGCCCTCGATTTGCGGCGCAGCGCCATCGTGCTGGCCGGCGTGGCGACCAGCCTGCCGCAGCTGACCGCGCACATCGCCGCCATGCTGGAGCAGCACCAGTACCAGCCGCTGTGCGCCC
The DNA here is from genome assembly GCF_058797855.1 of Janthinobacterium sp. GW823-FHT01H08. Lineage (NCBI taxonomy): Bacteria > Pseudomonadati > Pseudomonadota > Betaproteobacteria > Burkholderiales > Oxalobacteraceae > Janthinobacterium > Janthinobacterium sp. GW823-FHT01H08. The sequence continues at coordinate 4,166,304 of NZ_CM179504.1, read as the reverse complement.
TGCTGGCGCAGCCAAGCAGCGAGCCGCAGGGCGAAGGCGCATGACGCCATACGCCCCCAAAGATGCGCGCCTGGGCGGCGTCTCCATCGTGCTGGCCGTCAGCGTGGCGCTGACCTTTGTCGTCACCGCGCTGCTGCTGGTGTTTGCCGTGCTGTTTTACCAGTCCGAACGCGAGCAGCGCTGGCAGCAGCTGCAGGGCAGCCTGTCCGTGAGCGCGGACCAGCTGGCCGTGGCCATCGAACTGCCATTGTGGAATCTCGATGAAAAGCAGATGCAGGCCATCATGCGCAGCATGCTGGGCAAGCGCGACCTGGTGGCCAGTTCCCTCACGCCGGGCATCGGCAAGGAAGCGCTGGTCCTGCGCCGCACTGCGTCCGGCGCCATCGGCAGCTTTTCCTCGCTGTCCGCGGAACCGGGCTGGCTGGTGCAGCGGCGCCCCGTGACGATGGGCGGACAGGTCATCGGCAGCGTGGCCGTGTATGCGACGCCGGCCCTGCTGCACGCGCAGCTGCGCCAGCGCGCGCTGGGCATCGGCGCCATGATCGTGGCGCTCGACGTGATCCTCGTGGCCAGCATCTGGCTGCTGATGTGGTGTCTGATGCTCAAGCCCCTGAAGGCGATCGGCCAGTATGCGGCCGGCATCCAGGCGGGGCAGGGCGAAGCGTCCGGCACGCCGCCGAAAGCGTGGTTCCTGGGCGAGCTGCGCACCTTGTACCGTTCCATCCGCGACATGGTGGCGCTGCTCGACAGCCGCTACCGCGCCCTGCAGCGCAGCGAGGAGCGCGTGCAGATGGCCACCGGCGCGGCCAGCATCGGCATCTGGGACTGGAACGTCAGCAGCGATGCCTTGCAGTGGGATGAGCAGATGTATGCGCAGTTCAAGGCCGACGCGGAAAGCGGCATGGCGCCGGCGGCGATCTGGCGCAGGGCGCTGGTGCCGGACGACGTGCCCGCCGCCAAGGAGGCCCTGCGCGCCGCGCTGAGTGCCGGCCAGGCGTTCACGCATGAGTACCGCATCCTGTGGCCCGACGGCGCCATCCGCTACATCAAGGCCGATGCCGTGATCTTCCGTGACGGCCAGGGCCGCCCCATGCGCCTGGTGGGCTCGAACTACGACATCACGGCGCACCGCGAGGCGGAACTGGAACTGCTGCGCCACCGCCATCACCTGGAAGAACTGGTGGCCGAGCGCACGAGCGCCCTGTCGGTGGCCGTCAGCCAGGCGCAGGCGGCGAACCGCGCCAAGAGCACCTTCCTGGCCAACATGAGCCATGAACTGCGCACGCCCTTGAATTCCGTGATCGGCTTTTCGCGCCTGATGGCCGCCTCGCCGAACATGCAGGACGATGAGAAGCGCAATCTGGCCATTATCCACCGCTCGGGCAACCATTTGCTCACCCTGATCAATGAAATTCTCGAACTGTCGAAGGGCGAGGCGGGGCGCCTGCAGGCACAGACGGCCGTGGTGGCGCTGGCGCCGCTGCTGCAGGAAGTGATGGACATGCTGGGCATGCGCGCCGAGCAGCAGGGGCTGGCCCTGCGCCTCGACTGCGCGAACCTGCCGGCGGCCGTGGTGCTCGATGCGACACGCTTGCGCCAGGTGCTGCTGAACCTGATGTCAAACGCCGTCAAGTTCGCCGGCGGCGGCGAAGTCACCCTGCGCGTGCGCGGCGAGCGGCGCGCTGGCGACCAATGGGGGCTGTCGTTCGCCGTCAGCGACACGGGCATCGGCATCGCCCCGGAGGACCAGCAGCGCATCTTCGAGCCCTTCGTGCAGGCCGACAGCGCGGGACCGAAGGATGGCACGGGGCTGGGCCTGGCCATCTCGCGCGAATTCGTGCAGCTGATGAACGGCGAACTGACGGTGGAGTCGACGCCGGGGCAGGGCGCCACCTTCCGCTTCAGCATCCCCGCGCAGGCGGCCGAAGCGCCCGTGCCGGCGCCTGTGCCGCTGCCCGTGGCGCAGGCGCCCGAGGCGTTGCCGGCACTGCGGGCACAAGACTTGCTGCTGCTGACGGGGGAAGAACGCGCCGCCTTGCTGGTGGCGCTGCGCGAATTGAACCTGGCCAGGGTGGCCCTGCTGCTGGCGGCCTTGCCAGCGGTGGCGGCGCCGTTGCTGGCGCCGCTGCAGGCCATGCTCGACCAGCATCAGTACCGCCAGCTGTGCGGCTTGCTGGAGAATGAGGGGGCGCTGGCGCACACGTAAAAGTGTGGGCTGACAACATCGGTTTCGCTGAAAAGACGGACTAAGTAGGGCCGATGGATGGTGCTAAATTGCAATAAAGATTATGATGATAGTACGTAGTTCATCGCAAAGAAAATGTCTTGTCCAGCGTGGCAACGGACCGCCGCGCCTCATCCAAAGCTGAGAGAACTGCTACATGCACCGCGATTTTTCGGAAGTGAATTCGAAGGGCGAAGTACTGATCGTTGAAGATACGCCGGCTTCGCTGAAGCTGTTGAGCGATTTGCTGGGCGGCGCCGGCTACGCGGTGCGCCAGGCGCCGAACGGCGAACTGGCCCTGTGGACGGCCCAGGCGCGCCCGCCGGAGCTGATCCTGCTCGACGTGCGCATGCCCGGCCTCGACGGCTTTGAAGTGTGCCGCCGCCTGAAGGAGATACCGTTCCTGCAGCAGGTGCCGGTGATCTTCCTGTCGGCCCAGTACGATACGGACGACAAGGTGCGCGGCTTTGCGCTGGGCGCCGTCGACTTCATCGCCAAGCCCTTCCAGGCCGAGGAAATCCTCGCCCGCACCGATGCCCATGTGCGTCTGGCGCGGGCGCAGCTGCAGCTGGCGCAGGAGCGCGCCAACCTGGAACGCCGGGTGGCCGAACGCACGGCCGAACTGGAACAGGTGGCCAGCACGCTGGCGCGCGAAGTGCAGATCCGCCGCGCCAATGAAGAATTGCTGCGCCTGTCGGGTCAGGTCTTCGAAGCGACCCAGGACGCCATCCTGATCACGGATCCGGCCGGCATCATCGTCACGGCCAATCCCGCCTTTACCCGCATCACCGGCTACGCGGCGCAGGAAGTGGTGGGCACGGACATCATGCGCCTGCATGCCGAGTACACGGGCGAAGCGGTGCTGCTGGCCTTGCGCCAGGGCTTGCGCAGCAGCGGCTGCTGGTCAGGCGAGGTGCAGACGCGGCGCAAGAGCGGCGACACCTATCCCTGTTTGCTCAGCGTCTCCACCGTGCACGGCCCGGACGGCGCCGTCGTCAACTATGTGGGCGTCTTCCTCGACATCAGCGAGCGCAAGGCCGAGCAGCATCTGATCGATTTCCTCTCCTACCACGACGCGCTGACGGGTTTGCCGAACCGCGTGCTGCTGCGCGAGCGCTTCGAACAGGCGCGCGCGAACGCCGTGCGCGACAGCCAGCAGGTGGTGCTGATGTGCCTGGACCTGGACCGCTTCAAGAACATCAACGATTCGCACGGCCAGGCCGTCGGCGACAAGGCGCTGCAGGTGGTGGCGCGCTTCCTGTCCGGCTGCGTACGCGAGGGTGACACCGTGGTGCGCCAGGGCGGCGACGAATTCCAGATCCTGCTGCAGGACGATGCCCTGCTGGGACGTACCCTGGGGCTGGCGCAAACCATCCTGGCCGGCTTGCGCGAAGAATTGAGTGTTGACGGCGAGCGCCTGGCGCTGACCACCAGCATCGGCATCGCCATGTGCCCGGCAGACGGCGACAGCCTCGACGACGTGCTGCGCCACGCCGACACGGCCCTCGTGCGCGCCAAGGAAATGGGGCGCGACCACTACGCCTTCTTCACGGAGCGCATGGGCAGCGATATCCGCGCCCGCCTGGCCATGCAGCAGCAGCTGCGCGGCGCCATCGGCCGCGATGAATTCGAAGTGCATTACCAGCCGCAGATGTGCTTGCGCACGGGCGCCATGCTGGGCGCGGAAGCGTTATTGCGCTGGAATAATCCTGTGCTGGGCAAGGTGCCGCCCGGCCTGTTCATCGCGCTGGCCGAGGAATATGGCTTGATCACGGCTATCGGAGAATGGGTGCTTGAAAGCGTGTGTGCGCAGATCCGCGTGTGGCACGATGCGGGCCTGGGCAGCATCAAGGTGGCCGTCAACCTGTCCGGCAAGCAGTTCGCGCAGGACCGCACGGTGCCCTTCGTCGAGGCGGCCCTGCGCAAGTACGGCATCGCGCCCGCCTGCCTGGGCATCGAGATCACGGAAAGCACGGTGATGGGCGACCCGGACAAGGCCGTGGCGGCCCTCACGCGCCTGAAGGACATCGGCGTAGGCATTTCGCTCGACGACTTCGGCACCGGCTATTCCAGCCTCGGTTACCTGAAGCGCTTTCCCATCGACGTGCTGAAGATCGACAAATCCTTTGTCGACGACGTCACCACCAGCAGCAGCGACGCGGCCATCGCCCGTTCCGTCATCTCGCTGGCGCACAACCTCGACATGCGCGTCATCGCCGAAGGCGTGGAAACGCGCGAGCAGGTCGCCTTCCTGACGGAACACGGCTGCGATGAAATGCAGGGCTATTATTTCAGCCGCCCCCTGGGCGCCGCACTGTTTACGGCCTTGCTGCGCGAACGGCGCACCCTGGCCATGGCCCAGGCATAAGCGCCGCGGTGCGGTCGCTGCACCATGCCGGTGCATTCGCTGCAACGCGGTGCACGATTCTCACGTTTCCTTCACCTGATGCTGGCACATATCCTGCTTAGGTAATCGCTTATTTACGCGATTGCCCCGCATGCCAGACAGCAGCCATCCAGTCATGCCTCCACCAGCCAGCGCACACGGCGCCTGGCAGGCGCACCTGCGCCTGGGCTTCGTGCTGCACGATGGCGTCAGCCGCCTTGTCGAGCGCACGCACAGCGGCCCCCTGCGCGTGCAAAAGCCCCTGTATCCGGAAGGCGATGCCGTCTGCCACGCCATCATCATCCATCCGCCCGGCGGCGTGGTGGGCGGCGACCAGCTGGCCGTCGACGCCACGGCGGGCGAGGGCGCGCACGCCTTGCTCACGTCGCCGGGCGCCGCCAAATGGTACCGCGCCAACGGCCATGTCTCGGGCCAGCACATCGTGCTGCGCGCGGGCAGCGGCGCGGCGATCGAGTGGCTGCCGCAGGAAAGCATCTTCTTCGACCAGGCCTGCGTGCGTCTGCGACATGAGGTGGACCTGGCGGCGGACGCCGGCTACATCGGCTGCGACATCGTTTGCCTGGGCCGTAGCGCCGCAGGCGAAATTTTTAATACGGGCAGCATCAGCCAGCAGGTGCAGATCCGCCGCGGCGGCAAGCTGCTGTGGTGGGAGCAGGGCGTGCTGGCCGCCGGCGGCGCCCTGATGGCCAGCCCGCTGGGATTGGGCGGGCACACGGTATGCGCCACCCTGATCGCCGTCGGCCGGCCTGTTTCTTCCGCCGTACTGGCGGCCGTGCGCGAGATCGCCGTGCCGGCCGGCGCCGCGTTTGGCGCCACGCACATGAAATCGCTGGTGGTGGTGCGCCTGCTGTGCGGCGACAGCGAGGCGGCGCGCCGCGTCATGCTGGCCGCCTGGCAGCTGCTGCGCCCCGCCATGCTGGGACGCGACGCCGTCGTGCCCCGCATCTGGAACACTTAGCATCTGGAACACTTAATCAGGAAAGAAGCGCAAGGAAAACCATGGACCTGACTCCCCGCGAAAAAGACAAGCTGCTCATTTTTACGGCCGCGCTGCTGGCCGAACGGCGCCTGGCGCGTGGCTTGAAGCTCAATTACCCGGAAGCGGTGGCCCTGATCAGCGCCGCCATCATGGAGGGCGCGCGCGACGGCAAGTCGGTGGCGCAGCTGATGTCGGACGGCACCAGGATACTCTCGCGCGCCGACGTCATGGACGGCATCGCCGAGATGATCCCCGACATCCAGGTGGAAGCGACCTTCCCCGACGGTAGCAAGCTGGTGACCGTGCACCACCCGATACCGTAACCCTACAAGCGACATTGACAGGAGCCCCTCATGACCCCAGGCGAATACCAATTGGAAGAAGGCGAAATCAGCTTGAACGCGGGGCGCGCCACGGCCACCGTGGTGGTGGCCAACCGGGGCGACCGGCCCATCCAGGTCGGCTCGCACTTTCACTTTTTTGAAGTCAATCCGGCGCTGGCCTTCGAGCGCTGGCGTGCCTACGGCATGCGCCTCAATATCACGGCCGGCACGGCCGTGCGCTTCGAACCGGGCCAGCAGCGCACGGTGGAACTGGTGGCGCTGGCGGGCGAACGCAAGGTTTACGGCTTCAACGGAGAAGTGATGGGCGAACTGCAAGACACACCACCGGGAAAGGATTGAGATGGCCAGCATTCCCCGCAGCGCGTATGCCGAGATGTTCGGCCCCACCAAGGGCGACCGCATCCGCCTGGCCGACACGGAACTGTTCATCGAGATCGAGCATGACTACGCGATCTACGGCGAAGAGGTGAAATTCGGCGGCGGCAAGGTGATCCGCGACGGTATGGGCCAGTCGCAGCGCTGCGCGGCCGAGGTGATGGATACCGTCATCACGAATGCCGTCATCCTCGACCACTGGGGCATCGTGAAGGCCGACATCGGCCTGAAAAACGGTCTGATCTTCGGCATCGGCAAGGCGGGCAATCCCGACATCCAGCCCGGCGTCACGCTCGCCATCGGCGGCGCCACGGAAATCATCGCCGGCGAAGGCATGATCGTCACGGCCGGCGGCGTCGACACGCATATCCACTTCATCTGCCCGCAGCAGATCGAGGAAGCGCTGATGAGCGGCGTGACCACCATGCTGGGCGGCGGCACGGGGCCGGCCGTGGGCACGGCCGCCACCACCTGCACGCCGGGACCGTGGCACTTGCACGCCATGCTGGCGGCCGCCGACGCCTTCCCGATGAACCTGGGCTTCATGGGAAAAGGTAACGTCAGCTTGCCGCTGCCCCTGGAAGAACAGGTGCGCGCGGGCGCCATCGGCCTGAAACTGCATGAAGACTGGGGCAGCACGCCGGCCGCCATCGACAATTGCCTGTCCGTCGCGGACCGCATGGATATCCAGGTGGCGCTGCACAGCGACACCCTCAACGAGGGCGGCTTCCTCGAACATACGCTGGCCGCCTTCAAGGACCGCACCATCCACACGTTTCACACGGAAGGGGCGGGCGGCGGCCATGCGCCCGACATCATCGCCGCCGTGGGCCAGGCCAACGTGCTGCCCTCTTCGACGAATCCCACGCGCCCCTTCACCGTCAACACGCTCGACGAGCACCTGGACATGCTGATGGTTTGCCACCACCTGGACCCGGCGATTGCCGAAGACGTGGCCTTTGCCGAGTCGCGCATCCGCCGCGAAACCATCGCCGCCGAAGACATTCTGCACGACATCGGCGCCATCTCGATGATGTCGTCCGATTCGCAGGCGATGGGGCGAGTCGGCGAAGTGATCATGCGCACCTGGCAGACGGCGCACAAGATGAAGGTGCAGCGGGGCGCCCTGGCACCCGACACGGGACGCAGCGACAATTTCCGCGCCAAGCGCTACATCGCCAAGTACACGATCAACCCGGCCATCACGCACGGGATTTCGCACGTGGTGGGATCGATCGAGGCGGGCAAGATCGCCGACATCGTCCTGTGGAAGCCCGCGTTTTTCGGCGTCAAGCCGTCGATGATTTTAAAAGGCGGCATGATCGCCGCCGCGCAGATGGGCGACCCGAACGCCTCGATCCCCACGCCGCAGCCCGTGCATTACCGCATGATGTTCGGCGCCTTCGGCGGCGGCCTGAAAAAGTCGTTCACCTTTGTCTCGCAGGCGGCCTACGACCTCGATATCGGGCACCAGCTCAAACTGAATAAATCCGTCATCGCCGTGAAAAACATGCGCGGCTTGCGCAAGCACGACATGATCCACAACGGCGCCACGCCGCACATGGAAGTGGACCCGGAAACCTACGCCGTGCGCGCCGACGGCCAGCTGCTCGTGTGCGAGGCGGCCGCCGTGCTGCCCATGGCGCAGCGCTATTTTCTATTTTAAGCGGGAGACATCATGCTGACTTTGCATACCAAACTGGCGGCTGACGATCCTCGCGCCGCCGTTGCCCAACTCGTGCTGCCCTATGACCAGCGCGAAAAATGCCGGCTGCGCGCCATGCTGTCGAATGGCGAGGATGTGGCCGTGTTCACCGTGCGCGGCACGGTGCTGCGCGACGGCGAGCGCATGACGGGGCCGGGCGGGCAGGTGGTGCGGATCGTCGCCGCGCGCGAACCGACCTATCTGGTGCGCTGCGCGGATGCGCACACCTTGCTGCGCTGCGCTTTCCACCTGGGGAACCGCCACACGCAGGCGCAGGTGGGCGACGGCTTTTTGCGCATCCGCAAGGATGTGGTGCTCAAGGAGATGCTCGAAGGCTTGCGGGCGACCGTGACGGAAGAAAGCGCGCCGTTCGAACCGGAAGCGGGCGCGTATGGCGGCGGCCATGGCCACCACGACGGCCACGGCCAGCACTTGCTGGCGCCCGTGCCGCTGCGGCAGAAAATCCACCGCCCCGGCGATACGCCGGGCGCCGCCTGATGCAGGCGTCGGCCCTGCTGCATCTGCTGCAGTTCGCCAGCCCGGCCTTGCCGATCGGCGCCTACAGCTATTCGCAGGGGCTGGAAGCGGCGCTCGAGTCAAGCCTGGTGCACGACGCGGCCACGGCGCGCGCATGGATCGCGCAACACTTGGCGCAGGTGGTGGCGCGCTGGGAAGCGCCCCTGTGCTGGCGCTTGATGCAGGCGTTTGCAGCGCAGGATCTGCGCGCCGTGCAGCGCTGGAGCGAGCGCTTCATCGCTTCGCGCGACACGGCGGAATTTCGCGCCGAAACCATCCAGATGGGCTATTCCTTGACCAAGCTGCTGGCCGAGCTGGGCGTGGCCGATGGCGTCTTGATCGACATGCTGCAGGGCGAACCGGAAGTGGCTTTACCCACCGCGTATGCCTGCGCCGTGGCGGCGCTGACCATTCCGCGCGAGGAAGCGCTGCTGGCCATGCTGTTCGCCTGGGCGGAAAACCAGGTGCTCGTCTGCGTGAAATCCGTGCCGCTGGGGCAGGTGGCGGGCCAGCGTTTGCTGCTGTCGCTGCGGCCGGACCTGGAAGCGGCGGCCCTCGCGGCGCAAACGTTACCAGACGACGAGATGGGCAACTGGGCGCCAGGCCTGTCGCTGCTGTCGATGCGGCACGAAGTGCAGTACAGCCGCTTGTACCGTTCCTGAACTATTCAATGAGAGAGCAAACATGACTTCGATTACCTCCAATCCCTTGCGCGTGGGCATCGGCGGGCCCGTCGGCTCGGGCAAGACGGCCCTGTGCGAAATGCTGTGCAAGGGCATGCGCGAGCGCTACGACATGGCCGTCATCACGAACGATATCTACACCAAGGAAGACATGGAAATCCTGCTGCGCGCCGACGCCTTGCCGGCCGAACGCCTGATGGGCGTGGAGACGGGCGGCTGTCCGCACACGGCGATCCGCGAGGACGCGTCGATCAACCTGGAAGCGATCGCGCGCATGCAGGCAGATTTTCCGCATCTTGATTTGATCCTGGTCGAATCGGGCGGCGACAACCTGGCCGCCACCTTCAGCCCGGAACTGTCGGACTTGACGATTTACGTGATCGACGTGGCCGGCGGCGAAAAAATCCCGCGCAAGGGCGGGCCCGGCATCACGCGCTCTGATTTGCTGATCATCAACAAGACGGACCTGGCGCCGTATGTGGGCGCCAACCTCGACGTGATGGCGCAGGACGCCAGGCGCATGCGCGGCGAGCGCCCCTTCGTGTTTACCAACCTGCGCAGCGGCGACGGCGTGCAGGTCGTCATCGATTTTATCCGCGAGCAAGGTTTGCTCGATCAACCCGGCAAGGAGCTGCAATGAGCGCAACACTGACGAAGAAAACAGCCGCCGTGGGGGCACTGTGCCTGCTGGCCTTGCCCGCGATGGCCCACCCAGGCCATGGCGACAGCGTGGGCTTCCTGGCCGGCTTCGCCCATCCGTTCACGGGCATCGACCATTTGCTGGCCATGCTGGGCGTGGGTCTCTGGGGCGGCCAGCAGCGCCGCGGCTGGGGCCAGCCCGTCACTTTCCTCGGCATGATGCTGCTCGGCGCGCTGGCCGGCATGGCGGGCTTGACGGTGCCTGGTCTGGAAACGGGCATCGCCGCCACGGTGGCGCTGGTGGGACTGGCCATCGCGCTGGCGCTGGCCTTGCCGAACTGGCTCGGCATGGGGCTGGTGGGCGTATTTGCGCTCGCGCATGGCAATGCGCATGGCCAGGAATTGCCGGCCGCCTCGGCCGCGTGCGGCTTCCTGCTGGCCTCGGCCATGCTGCTGTGTGCGGGACGTGTCGTCGGCCAGGTGCTGGCCGAGCGCGTGCTGCGTGTGGCCGGCGTGGCCTTGACGGCCGCCGGCGTGGTGCTGATGGGGGTTGCTTGAGCGGCTTAAGCGCCGGGGCGCTTGTCGGACAGCACGATGGGCGCCGCCATTTCAGGGTGCAAGCCCTGGTGGCCCGCATACACGGCGGCAATCGCCGCCATGTCGGCCTCCTTGTCGCCCGTCAAGTATAAATGGTCGACGACGCCCAGCACCTTGTTCGGGTAGTCGATGTAGACCAGCAGCAGCGGCACCTTGGCGGCCAGGGCCAGGTGATAAAAGCCGCTTTTCCAGTTCGGGCGGTAGCTGCGCGTCGCTTCCGGCGTGATGGCCAGCCAGTACCAGTCTGCGGCCAGCATGCGTTCGGCCTGGCGCTGGATCGTGCCGCTGGTGGTGCTGCGGTCGACGGGTTCGCCGCCGAGATAGCGCAGCACCTTGCCCATGGGGCCGCGGAACAGCGAATCCTTGGCCAGCCAGCGGAACGGCAAGGACAGCGCCCATTTGCCGAACAGGCCCACCATGAAATCCCAGTTGGACGTGTGCGGGTAGACGACGGCGATGCCGCGCGGCCCCGGCAAGGGGCGGAAGCGCAGGCGCCAGCCGAACAGGTGCAGCACGCGCAGCGCACAGCGCTGGTGCCAGGTCGGCAAGTCGCCCGCTTGTACAAATAAATCGTCCATTGATACCCTTCAGTGACACTGTTTTAATGGGATGGCGCTGGTGGCCATTTTCCTTGAAGCAAAAATTCTGCGCAGGCATTCTATACGGGGCTGGCGGTGGCGACAAGCAGCCGAGGCCGCTATCCATGCGGTGTCGGCGCCGTTTGTACTGCCATTTTAACCATGCTTGCTTCCTGTGCCGGGCACTAAATGCACGGTATGTGGTCAAAACTTGATGCAGGGTTGATTCACCCGATAGGGAGCCATGGCATGAAAAACAGTGTCGATGATGTACATGGAAACAATGTCCGAACGGACAAAGTGATGGCCGAGCTCGTCGAGCGTGGCGTGGCGTTTCATCACGCCCTGGGCCGGACGGTGGCGACGGCCTATTTGCGCGAGCATGCGGTACCGGCCGAAGTGATACGCCGCGTCTTCAGTAGCGTGCAGGCGCGCCGCCCGGCCCGGCCGGCACGGCGCCGATGGCGCTGAAAGACAGGCAAAAACGGCGGCCGCCACGATCATTGCGCAGTGAACTGCGTTGGTGTCGTTGCGCCCGCCGCATGGGGGGATGAGCGGCGCAGAGCCGCTCGTGCTCAGGGCGCTGTTCAGGCGTGTGCCGCCAGTGCCGGGTAGTCCGTGTAGCCGGTCGCGTCCGGCGCGTACAGGGTGTCCGGATTCAGCGGATTCAGGGGCGCGTCGCTGCGCAGGCGGATGGGCAGGTCGGGGTTGGCGATGAACCACAAGCCAAAGGCCACGGCATCGGCTTCGCCCTTGGCCAGCAAGGCTTCGGCCGCCGCCTTGTCCATTTTCTCGTTGGCAATGTACACGCCGCCAAATTCCTGCTTCAGGTACGGGCCCAGGCGGTCTTCACCGAGCGCTTCGCGCGCGCAGATGAAGGCGATGCCCCGTTTGCCCAGCTCGCGCGCCACATAGCCGAAGGTGGCGCGCGGGTTCGAATCGCCCATGTCGTGCGCGTCGCGGCGCGGCGCCAGGTGCATGCCGACCCTGTCGGCGCCCCATACTTCGATGCACGCGTCCGTCACTTCCAGCATCAAACGGGCGCGGTTTTCAATCGAGCCGCCATAGTTGTCGGTGCGCAAGTTGGTGCTGTCTTGCAAGAACTGGTCGAGCAGATAACCATTGGCGCCATGGATTTCCACGCCGTCGAAGCCCGCTTTTTTCGCATTCTCTGCGCCCAGGCGGTAGGCTGCCACGATGCCGGGGATTTCTTCCGTGTCCAGTGCGCGCGGCGTGACGAATTCCTGTTTCGGGCGGACCAGGCTGACATGGCCGGCCGGCTTGACGGCGCTGGGCGCCACGGGCAGGTCGCCATCGAGGAAGACGGGTGCGGAAATGCGGCCCACGTGCCACAGTTGCAGCACGATCAGGCCGCCCGCGTCATGCACGGCCTTGGTGATGTGTTTCCAGCCTTCCACCTGCTCGTCGGACCAGATGCCGGGCGTGTCGGCATAGCCCACGCCCTGCGGCGTGACGGCCGTCGCTTCCGAGATGATCATGCCGGCCGAGGCGCGCTGCGTGTAGTACTCGGCCATCAGGGCGTTGGGCACGCGGCCAGGATTACCGGCGCGCGAACGCGTCAGCGGCGCCATGATGATGCGATTTTTCAGTTGCAGGCTGCCTATGGTGATGGGGTCGAATAAAGTTGCCATGGTTGCTATCTTTCCTGTCGAGAATGCCGCGAACGGCGATATGGATGGGGGGTGCTGTTACAAACCTTGCTGCATGTGGTCCAGAAAGGCCTGGATGGTGGCTTCATTGCGCTTGAAAAAGCTCCATTGGCCAACTTTTCTGGCGGAAATTAAACCGGCCTTTTGCAGGGTGGCCAAGTGCGCCGAGACCGTCGATTGCGACAACCCCAGCCGCCGGTCGATCAGGCCGGCGCAGACTCCAAAGTCGAGCGGATGGTCCTGTTCGCAAAAATACTGCTCCGGCTCCTTCAGCCACTGCAAAATCTGCCGCCGTACCGGATTGGCCAGCGCCTTGTGGATGGCGTCGATGTCCATGCTGTTTCTCCTGGTCGATGTTCGTCTTCAAGCGATATATGTATCGTCTTTTGTGAATTTCAATATCGGAATTTTACGATATAAATAAAAAACGTGCTGGCGGGCGGATTTTTCAGGCAGGTATCAGGCGAAGTGGAACAGCAGCAGGGCGATGACGGCAGGCACCGTTTGCAGATAGAGGATGCGCGTCATGACGGTCGCCGCGCCCCACACGCCGGCCACGGCGATGCAGGCCAGGCCGAAGACGGTGAATGCATGGGCGACGGCCGCGTCCGGGTGAAAAAAGCCCAGCGCCAGCGCGGCGACAAGAAAACCGTTGTAGCAGCCCTGGTTCGACATGGCGGGGCGCACGATCTCCGCTTTTTCCTTGGACAAGCCAAACACCTTGCGCCCGCGCGCATCGAACAGCACGGTTTCCAGCAGCACGATATAGACGTGCAGCAGCAGGATGAGGGCGGTAAGGATTTGGGCCAGTAGCAGCATCATTGTTCCCGAGAGTGAGTGGATGTAGCAATTATGCTGCCACAAGCATGTTTTTTGGCAATATTTGATTGGAGCGGCCGCACTAGAAAAAATGTGCTTGCGGCAAGAGTTTTCACCCGATGGTATACTTTTCCTTTTGCTCCTGTGGGGACGACCCCGCTCGATGTGGGGGCTGCATGGCGGGGACGACCCTGCCGCCTCGGGAGAAATAGATGGCGTGGATCATTCTGGTATTGGCGGGCTTGCTGGAAATCGGCTGGGCCATCGGCCTCAAATATAGCGCCGGTTTTACCCGTCTCGTGCCCTCCGTCTTGACGGCGGTGTCCATGCTGGGCAGCGTGGTGATGCTGGGCCTGGCCTTGCGCACCTTGCCTCTGGGCACGGCCTACGCCATCTGGACGGGCATCGGCACCGTGGGCACGGCCATCTTCGGCATCATGGTGCTGGGCGAACCGGCCAGCGCCGCGCGCATCGCCTGCATCGCCCTGATCGTCTCCGGCATCCTGGGCTTGAAATTGCTCAGCCCGCAATAAAGGATGCCAGCATGAGTCTCACCATGACGTATTTCTACCTGGCCATCGCCATCATCGCCGAAGTCATCGCCACCAGCGCCTTGAAGGCATCCGAGGGCTTCAGCCGTTTGTGGCCCAGTGTCATCACCGTTGTCGGCTACAGCATCGCCTTCTGGTGTTTGTCCCTGACCTTGAAGGTTATTCCTACCGGCATCGTGTATGCGATCTGGTCGGGCGTGGGCATCGTGCTCATTTCCGCCGTGGGCTGGTTCTGGTTCAAGCAAAGCCTCGATACGCCGGCCCTGATCGGCCTGGGGCTGATCATTGCCGGCGTGCTGGTGATTAATCTTTTCTCCAAATCAGTGGGGCATTGATCAGAAGCTGCTGGCCACCCGCGCCAGGTAATACCACTCGGCATTGGCTTGCGCGTTGACGTCCGGGAAGAGGATGTAGGCGTCGAATTCGGCCGTCACGGGCGTGCCGTCCGCGCGCACGCCGATCTGCTCGCCCTGTTTGACCTTGTCAAAGCTGGACCAGGTCTTGATGAAGCGGTCGCTTGCATGCAGCTTGTCGTGCACGACGACCATGTTCAACGCTTCCATGTCCGCGTCGGCGATCGGTTCAGGCTGCGGCGTATCGATGAAGCCGAGGAAGGCCAGGGTGTTCATGATGGCGCGGTAAGCCACGTCCGGCGCGGCCGGGTCCGCGTGCTGGCCGCATTCCAGGGTCAGCGCATAGCCGCCCGTCGAGCGCATGTATTCCGTCGTGCCCACGCCATAGCGCAAGACCAGGCCCACCTGATCGCTATTGCCCAGGCGGCGCTGCACGCCCTGGCCATACGCATGCAGCCAGCCGTCGACGAAGCGGCGCACGCCCAGGCGGCGCGCCAGCGCGCGTTCCTTGTCTTCATGTTGAAACGGTTGCAGCGGGCCATCGTTGTTGCGCGGCCCCACCATGACGAAGGGCTGGCTGTCGGCATTGAACGAGTGCAAGTCGAGCAGCACGTCGTGCTGGCCCAGCAAAGGGCACAGCCAGTTGGCGATGCGGTCTTCAAAATCTTGTGGATTGTCGTTCGGAAACAGATTGCGGTTCAGGTTGCGGTCGCCGCTGCGCACGCCCTTGGCGTAGGCCAGTGGGTTGGTGATGGGCACGAAGGTGACGCTGCCGGCCAGAATCGAGAGGGCGCCGCTGTCGAGTTCAGCCATCACGCGGTGGATGCCCTTGGTGCCGCAGGTTTCATTGCCGTGCACGGCGCCCGTGACGATCAGGCGCGGGCCGCTGCCCTGGCCCGTGTAGTTGATGGATTTGAAGTGGAGTGCGCTGCTCATGCTGGACATATCCTATGCTGTTGCGGGAAGGGAAAGCGGGGTCGGCATATTTTAGCGGGATTCGCCGTGCACGCCTGCAAAAAGTTGGCCATGGCAAGGTGTGGCATGGCATGATCGGCGCCACCGTTGTTTTCCCTTGCCGATTCCATGTCCAGTACGTCCCATCCTTCCCGCCTGTATGGCCTCGATACCTTGCGCGCGCTGGCCATCGTGCTCGTCTTCATGAACCACTATTTGCTGTTCGTCAGCGAGGGTGGGGCGTTTGGTTTCTGGGGAGAAATTGGCTGGACCGGTGTGGACCTGTTCTTTGCTCTCAGCGGCTATCTGATCGGCAACCAGATCTTCACGGCCTTGCGCAGCGAACACGGCTTTTCCCTGTCCCGCTTCTATGCGCGGCGTTTCCTGCGTACCTTGCCCAATTTCTATGTCGTGCAGGCCCTGTATTACTTGTGGCCCGCGTTTCGCGGCGACAGCGCGCTGCTGCCGCTGTGGAAATTCCTGACCTTTACGCAAAACATCAATCTGACGCCGGGCACGGCGTTTTCCCATGCGTGGTCGCTGTGCGTGGAAGAGCAGTTCTACGTGCTGCTGCCGGCCGTGGCGCTGGCGATCGCCGCCTGCCGCAAGTCGCTGCTGTGGGCGTGGCTGGCCGTGGCCGCCAGTTTGATCGTCGGCATGCTGGCGCGCGCCTACCTGTGGGATGAATACGTGCACCTGCCGCGCGGCGGCCTCGGCTATTACAAGTACATTTACTATGCCTCGTGGTGCCGTTTTGACGAACTGGTGGCGGGCGTGGCGCTTGCGCTGCTGAAGAATTACCACCCGACCGCCTGGGCGCGCCTCACCTCATACGGCAACCGTACCTTGCTGGCGGGAATCGCGGGCACGGCGCTGATGTTTTACGTGTTTCTCACCGATCACTATGGCTATACGGTGACCGTGTTCGGCTATCCGGCCCTGGCCGCCAGTTTTACTTTATTGCTGGTCGCCGCGCTCAGTCCCGGCAGTACGCTATATAAACTGCGCGTGCCGGGCGCGGCCAGCCTGGCCCTGTGGTCGTATGCGATTTACCTGCTGCACAAGCAGCTGTGCATCCTGCTGCGGCCGGTGTTGCAGGATATGGGGTATGGGCCGGACGGCGCGCCGGCGATACTGCTCAGTGCCGCCGTCAGCATCGCCACGGGCTGGCTTTTATATGCATTGGTGGAAACGCCGTTCATGCGCTTGCGGGCGCGCTACGTTCCCGCCAATCATGCATGACGATTACATGTCGATCACGTCCAGCCCCCGTGGCGTGCCGACCAGCAATTCCAGGATCGCATGCACGCGCAGATTCGTGTCTTCGTGTTCCGTGTTGTAGATCAAGGTGCGCAGGCCGGGCACGGCTTCCGTGATGTGGGGGCTGGCGTAGGCATTGATCAATAACAAGACCAGGTCCGTGGCGCCCGCGCCGGGCTGGCGCCGCAGCCGGTCGTGGATCACGTTCAGCAGCGCGCGCTGCATGCGCGGCGTGGGATTGCTGATGTAGGCGAAGACGCTCGGCGTGTTGGCGATGGCCGCGCAGATGCGCCGTTCGATCTCGTCGGGCTTCACGTCGGAGGCGATATCGAAATACGCGGCTTCCCAGCGCGTGCGCGCATAGGGATGATTGGGCGGGAAGCAGTCGGCCGTTTCAAAACCGCAGATGCGGCTCAGGGTTTTCAGCCAGGCGAATAGAGTGGAGTTCATGCCGCGATTCTAGCGGCATTCCGCGTGTGCCGGGCCGACTCTCTATAAAGGAGGCTGACGCCCGGGAAGCGGATGAAAAACAGATTAAAGTTTCCTGTAAAACAGCCCTTGTCATTCTGGGAAAGCCTCTCTATAATGCTGGTCTTCGGGGCGGTTAGTTCAGCTGGTTAGAATACTTGGTCGACATCCAAGGGGTCGGGGATTCGAATTCCTCACCGCCCACCAGAATTTAGCAGTAAGTGGTTTTAAAGAGTTTTAAGCTGGCGCAAGCCGCAAGCGGTCATTTGAAATACAATGATCAACAAAAGTTTTACGGGCGGTTAGTTCAGCTGGTTAGAATACTTGGTCGACATCCAAGGGGTCGGGGATTCGAATTCCTCACCGCCCACCAGAATGCAGTTAGAGAGAAAGGTAAAACCGGTTATGACACCGCGAACTACTACCAAGCTTTGGGAGTGACGCTAGTCGAACGGGTTTCCTTTGTCTCAAAAAAGTGAAAAACGCGGCTAGTCCGCGTTTTTTTGCGTCTGCGTTTTCCTTTCAGTTTTTCAGTCCACACCATTCATTGCAGTTTTACCTGGCGCCAGCGCCGATATGGAGATCAATATGCTTACAATCCGACTTCCCGATGGTTCCGCCCGTCAATTTGACGGTCCGGTCACCGTGGCCCAGGTTGCGGCCAATATTGGTACCGGCCTGGCCAAGGCTGCCCTGGCGGGCAAGGTCGACGGCAAGCTGGTCGATACCTCCTATCTGATCGAGCAAGACGCGGAATTGGCGATTGTCACGGACAAGGACGCCGATGGCCTGGAAGTGATCCGCCACTCGACGGCCCACTTGCTGGCGTATGCCGTCAAGGAATTGTTCCCGGACGCGCAAGTGACCATCGGTCCCGTGATCGACAACGGCTTTTACTATGACTTCGCCTACAAGCGTCCGTTCACGCCGGAAGATCTGGTCGCGATCGAAAAGAAAATGGCGGAACTGGCCAAGAAGGATGAGCAAGTCACGCGCAAGGTTGTCGCGCGCGACGAAGCCATCGACTACTTCAACAGTATCGGCGAAGCGTACAAGGCTGAACTGATCGGCTCGATCCCGGCCGACCAGGAAGTGTCGCTGTATTCCGAAGGCAAGTTCACGGACTTGTGCCGCGGCCCCCACGTGCCGTCGACAGGCAAGCTGAAAGTGTTCAAGCTGATGAAGCTGGCCGGCGCCTACTGGCGCGGCGACTCGAAAAACGAGATGCTGCAGCGTATCTATGGCACGGCCTGGGCCAAGAAGGAAGACCAGGAACTGTATCTGCACAACCTGGAAGAGGCGGAAAAGCGAGATCACCGCAAGCTGGGCAAACAGCTCGATTTCTTCCATTTCCAGGAAGAGGCGCCGGGCCTGATCTTCTGGCACCCGAAAGGCTGGTCGATCTGGCAGCAAGTCGAGCAATACATGCGCAATGTCTACCAGGTCAACGGCTACCAGGAAGTCAAGGCGCCGCAAATCCTCGACCGTGGCCTGTGGGAAAAGACCGGTCACTGGGATAATTACCGTGAAAACATGTTCATCACGGAATCGGAAAACCGCGCCTATGCGCTGAAACCGATGAATTGCCCTGGCCATATCCAGATTTTCAACAATGGCATGCGCAGCTACCGCGACTTGCCATTGCGTTACGGCGAATTCGGTCAATGCCACCGCAACGAACCGTCGGGCGCCTTGCACGGCATGATGCGCGTGCGCGGTTTTACGCAGGATGACGGCCACATCTTCTGCCTGGAAGAGCAGATCGCCGGCGAAGTGACGGCGTTCCACCAGCAGGCGATGGATGTGTACACGGCATTCGGCTTCACGAATATCGACGTGAAACTGGCCTTGCGTCCCGATAACCGCATCGGCACGGAAGAGTCGTGGGATTTCGCCGAGGAATCCCTGCGTTCGGCCTTGCGCGCCTGCGGCGTGGAATGGACGGAATTGCCGGGCGAGGGTGCGTTCTATGGTCCGAAGATCGAATACCACCTGAAGGATAGTCTGGGCCGCGCATGGCAAGTGGGCACCGTGCAGATCGACCCGTCGATGCCGGGCCGCCTGGGTGCCGAATACGTGGCCGTGGACAACACGCGTCAGGTTCCGATCATGCTGCACCGCGCGATCGTGGGTTCGCTGGAACGTTTCATCGGCATCCTGATCGAACACTATGCGGGTGCCATGCCGTTGTGGCTGTCGCCGGTGCAGGTGTCAGTGTTGAATATTTCCGACGCCCAAGCTGATTATGTACAAGAAGTAACAACAAAACTGCGCAAAGCGGGGCTGCGCGTACAGGCTGATTTGCGTAACGAGAAGATTACCTATAAAATACGTGAACATTCCGTACAAAAATTGCCTTACATCTTAGTAATTGGCGACAAAGAGCGGGATGCGAATACAGTGGCCGTGCGGGCGCGGGGCAATGTCGATCTGGGCGTCATGTCCGTCGATGCCCTGATTGAGCGACTCAAACATGAAGTCGACACCAAGGCCTGACGAGGAAACTCGCTGCACGACCGTCTTACAAGATTTTTAAAGGAAATTACAATAGCTACTGACAAGTCACATCGCATCAATGGCGAAATCACTGCCCCTGAAATGCGTTTAAGCGGGGTCGATAACGAGCCACTCGGTATCGTAAGTTTGGCTGAAGCCTTCCGCCTGGCGGAAGAGGCAAACGTCGACCTGGTGGAAATTGCGCCTACCGCGCAGCCACCGGTGTGCCGTTTGATGGACTACGGCAAATTTAAGTATTCGGAGCAAAAGAAAGCTCACGAAGCCAAATTGAAGCAAAAGATCATCCTCGTGAAGGAAGTCAAATTCCGTCCGGGGACTGATGATGGTGACTACAATATCAAGTTGCGTAATCTCATCAAGTTCCTTGAAGACGGCGATAAAACCAAGATCACCTTGCGTTTCCGCGGTCGTGAGATGGCGCACCAGGATATTGGCTTCCGCATGCTGGAACGTCTGAAAGCCGATCTGGAGCCGTACGGCCAGGTCGAGCAGTTCCCGAAGATGGAAGGCCGCCAAATGATCATGGTTCTTTCGCCTAAGAAGAAGAAGTAAGTTACAATAGCGTTTTACTGTGGGTGGACACAGCGCGTGCCAGCATTGGCGCGGCGTCAAACCCCAGGCAGAATTTGCGCGGCCCGCTCAGCAATGTGCGGGCCGCGTGAACTGTAGCGGACTCGCATCCGCTGCACAACATGTGAAAGCAGGCATCTAAGCGCAGCGTCGTGTTGCCACCTGCAATCCTGTTATAAATGGAGCTGTCCGTAAGAGGACAGATTGCTATGCCTAAAATGAAGACCAAAAGCTCCGCGAAAAAACGTTTTCGCGTGCGTCCAGGTGGAACTGTCAAGTCGGGTCACGCGTTCAAGCGCCACATCCTGACCAAGAAGACCACCAAGAACAAACGTCAGTTGCGCGGTACCCGTAACATCAACGCATCGGATGTCACATCCGTCATGCGCATGATGCCGACTGCTTAATCTCACACTCAATTTAAGGAGTTACTATGCCTAGAGTAAAACGTGGGGTTACAGCTCGTGCCCGTCATAAAAAGATTCTTGTTCAAGCTAAAGGCTACCGTGGTCGCCGCAGCCGTGTATACCGTGTTGCCAAGCAAGCAGTTATGCGCGCTGGCCAATACGCTTACCGCGATCGCCGCAACAAGAAGCGCGTTTTCCGCCGCCTGTGGATCGCCCGTATCAACGCCGCTTCCCGTGAGCATGGCGTAACGTACAGCGTATTCATGAACGGCTTGAAAAAAGCAAATATCGAACTGGACCGTAAAGTCCTGGCCGATATGGCTGTGATGGACAAGCCAGCATTCGCTGCGATTGTCAACGCAGTGAAAGCAAAAATCGCTGCGTAAGCATCGGTCATTGCACAACGTCATCCACAGGGTGACGTTATAAAGAGCGGGGCAGGGGTGTGAACCTTATGCCCCGTTTCCGTTTTTGATTGTTGGGTTCTAGATTACTAAATCCAGGATTGATTTCCAAAACAGGAAAAGCCGCATGAACTCCCTAGAAGAACTCGTCGTCTCGGCCCAGGCTGACTTTATCGCCGCCGCAGACGCTGCCGCACTTGAAAACGCCAAAGCCCGCTACCTGGGCAAGACTGGCCAGATTACCGAAATGATGAAGGGCCTGGGCAAGCTGGACCCGGACGCGCGCAAGGCGCAGGGCGCCCTGATCAACGCCGTCAAAGTGCAGATCGAAGACGCGCTGACGGCGCGCCGTGATGCGCTGGCCGATGCCCAGATGCAAGGCCGTCTGAACGCCGAAGCGATCGACGTGACCCTGCCGGGCCGTGGCCGCATGCCCGGCGGCATCCATCCCGTGATGCGCACGTGGGAGCGTGTCGAGGAAATCTTCCGCTCGATCGGCTTCGACGTGGCCGACGGCCCCGAAATCGAGAACGACTGGACCAATTTCACGGCGCTCAACAGCCCGGAAAACCACCCAGCCCGTTCCATGCAAGACACGTTCTACATCGATGGCAACGACACCGATGGCAAGCCCTTGCTGCTGCGCACGCACACGAGCCCGATGCAGGTGCGCTATGCGCGCACGCACACGCCGCCGATCAAGGTCATCGCGCCGGGCCGCACCTACCGCGTCGACAGCGACGCCACTCATTCGCCGATGTTCCACCAGGTCGAAGGCCTGTGGATCGCCGAAGACATCAGCTTTGCCGACCTGAAGGGCGTGTACCTGAACTTCGTCAAGGTCTTCTTTGAAACGGACGACCTGCAAGTGCGCTTCCGTCCGTCGTACTTCCCGTTCACGGAACCGTCGGCCGAGATCGACATCGCCTTCGGCTCCGGTCCTTTGAAAGGCCGCTGGCTGGAAGTGTCGGGCGCCGGCCAGGTGCATCCGACCGTGGTGAAGAACTTCGGCCTCGATCCCGAGAAATTCATCGGTTTTGCTTTCGGCTCCGGCCTGGAACGCTTGACGATGCTGCGCTATGGCATCAACGACCTGCGCCTGTTCTATGAAGGCGATTTAAGGTTCCTGAAGCAATTCAACTAAGCGTTGTTCCGTTTGATTCATGGCGCTTGAGCGCCCGTGCGCTCGCGCTGTGAGCTTTGACCATTTGAAGGCTTGATTATGCAATTTTCCGAAAACTGGCTCCGTACCATGGTCGATCCGAAGATGACTTCGGACGAACTGGCCCATCTGCTGACCATGTCCGGTCTCGAAGTCGAGGACGTCGATCCTGTCGCGCCCCCGTTCTCGAACGTGGTGGTGGGCCTGGTCCTGGAGATGGAAAAACATCCGAACGCGGACCGCCTGAATGTGTGCCAGGTCGACGTCGGCACGGGCACCATGCTCAACATCGTCTGCGGCGCGCCGAACGTGCGTCCGGGCTTGAAAGTCGTCTGCGCGATGGCGGGCGCCGTGTTGCCCCCTGGCGCCGACGGCAAGCCGTTTGAAATCAAGGTGGGCCAGCTGCGCGGCGTCGAGTCGCAAGGCATGCTGTGCTCCGCGCGCGAATTGAAATTGTCGGAAGAAAACGCCGGCTTGATGGAATTGCCGGACGACGCGCCGATCGGCCAGAATTTCCGCGATTACTTTGCTTTGAACGACTTGAAATTCACCATCAAGTTGACGCCGAACAAGGCGGACTGCCTGTCCGTGCTGGGCGTGGCGCGCGAAGTGTCGGCATTGACGGGCGTGCCCCTGCATGCGCCGCAGTTCCGCACCGTGCCGGTTTCCAGCGATGAAATCCTGCCCGTGAAAGTCAGCGCGCCGGACCTGTGCGGCCGTTTCACGGGCCGTGTCATCCGCGGCTTGAACGCCAAGGCAGCCACGCCGGACTGGATGAAGCAGCGCCTCGAGCGCAGCGGCCAGCGTCCGCTGTCGGCCCTGGTCGACATTTCCAACTATGTCATGCTGGAGCTGGGCCGTCCCAGCCACGTGTTTGACCTGGCAAAGATCCACGGCAGCCTCGACGTGCGTTGGGGCAAGGCGGGCGAATCCGTCAAGCTGCTCAATGGCAACACCGTTGCCGTCGACGAGTGGATCGGCGTCATTGCGGACGACCAGGAAATCGAATCGCTGGCCGGCATCATGGGCGGCGACGCCAGCTCGGTGTCGGACGATACGGACAGCATCTACCTGGAAGCGGCATTCTGGTGGCCGAACGCCATCCAGGGCCGCGCCCGCCGTTTGAATTTCTCGACCGATGCGGCGCACCGCTTCGAGCGCGGCGTCGATTTCGCCACCACCGTCGAGCACATCGAGCGCATCACGGCCCTGATCGTGGAAATCTGCGGCACGCCGGCCACCACCGTCGGTCCCGTCGACGACCATGTAGTGAACCTGCCGCAACGCCAGCCCGTGACCATGCGCACGGCGCGCGCGCAAAAAGTCATCGGCGTGCCGCTCACGGATGCGCTGATCGCCGATATCTTCACGCGCCTGGCCCTGCCGTTCACCCTGGCCGACGGCGTGTTTTCCGTGACCTCGCCCAGCTACCGTTTCGACATCGAGATCGAGGAAGACTTGATCGAGGAAGTGGCGCGCGTGTACGGCTTCGAAAACATCCCGACCTTGCCGCCCGTGGCAGCGAACGTGATGCAGATTGCACCGGAAAATACCCGCTCCTTGTTTGCGGTACGTCATGAGCTGGCCGACCTGGGCTTCCAGGAAGTGGTTAACATGAGCTTTGTCGATACGGCATGGGAGCGCGATTTCTCGGGCAACACGAATCCGATCAAATTGCAGAACCCGATCGCCAGCCAGATGAGCGTGATGCGTTCCTCGCTGATCGGCAGCCTGATCGCCAACGTGCGCTACAACCTGAACCGCAAGACGAACCGCGTGCGCATCTTCGAAGTGGGTGCCATTTACCAGCGCGACGACAGCGTGCAAAACGGCCCGCTGTCGGTGGCCGGCTATGCCCAGCCCAAGCGCGTTGCCGCCATGGCCTACGGCGCGGTGGCGGACGAGCAGTGGGGCCAGCCGTCCCGCACGGTCGACTTCTTCGACGTGAAGGCGGACCTGGAAGCGCTGTTCGCGCCGCTGGTCTTGCGTTTCACCAAGGCGGAACACCCGGCCCTGCATCCGGGCCGTTCGGCCAACGTGGAGCTCGATGGCAAGGTCATCGGTTTCATCGGCGAATTGCACCCGCGCTGGATGCAAAAGTACGACTTGCCGCTGGCGCCCGTGCTGTTCGAAGTCGATGCCGCTGCCCTGACGCAAAGAGTCGTGCCCGTGTACCAGGAAATCTCGAAATTCCCTGGCGCCAGCCGCGACCTGGCCGTGGTCGTCAAGCAATCGGTGGCCGTGCAGGATCTGCTCGACAGCTTCCATGCCGCCGCCAAGGCAAGCCCGGCGGCGCGTATCGTGCAAGCCATTGTTTTATTTGATGAATATCGTGGAAAAGGTCTGGAAGCGGATGAAAAAAGCCTTGCTTTCCGGATTAGCTTGCAAGATACTCAAAACACCCTGCAAGACGATGTCGTCGATGGCCTGATGGCTGTCCTGATCGATGCCGCCAAGCAGGGCCACGACGCGAAACTGCGTTCGTAATTACCGGACTGGCCGTCGCTTTTTGCGTGACGGCCTTTCCGTCGTCAATCGTAGACGAGCTTGCCATGTGGCGGGCTCGGGCGCACAGAAAAGGCAGGGCAGGAAAATTAATAACAGCGACGTTGATTCCGCCGTACTGCAATCCGCACTGGCCGCCGATTTGCATCGGGCCATGCTGGTTGCCAAAGTGCGCCAGGAAGCGGAAAAAGATTTACCCACCTTGACCAAGGCGGAACTGGCCGAACTGTTGTTCGAGCAAGTGGGCCTGAACAAGCGCGAAGCGAAGGATATGGTCGAGACCTTTTTCGACGAGATCCGCAATGCGCTCGAGCGTGGCGAAGCCGTCAAGCTGTCCGGTTTCGGCAATTTCCAGTTGCGCGACAAACCGCAGCGGCCGGGCCGCAATCCGAAGACGGGTGAAGAGATTCCCATCACGGCGCGCCGTGTCGTGACCTTTCATGCGAGCCAGAAGCTGAAAAGCATGGTCGAAGAGACCAGTCCGCTGGCACGTGCTGCCTGAGTGAGTGGCGATGAACGAGCGCATCAGTAAAACCGAGTTGATCGCCCCCTTGCCGCCCATTCCGGCGAAACGCTATTTCACGATCGGCGAGGTGAGCGAGTTGTGCGGCGTCAAACCGCATGTACTGCGCTACTGGGAGCAGGAGTTTTCCCAGCTCAAGCCGGTCAAACGACGCGGCAACCGCCGTTATTATCAGCACCATGAGGTGCTGCTGATACGCCGCATCCGCGAATTGCTGTACGAGCAGGGCTTTACCATCAGCGGCGCGCGCAACAAGCTCGACAGCCGTGGCGCATCGCATGCCATCGCCGACGAGCTGCCAGTGCTGCCGGTCATGCCTGCCGTGCCGCAGGAAGCGCCGCTGGACCGCGTGTGGATACGCAATGAATTAATTGCGATTTTAAACTTGCTAAAATAAGATTTGTACCAATATAGGTCGGGTTGTCCGGTAGCGGTTGACTAAGTTGACTATACTGCATGGGCGCTCCGCCTTGGTGCTGACGCTACCGTACGGCGCGCCATATTTTGAATATAATGTTAATGTTGCGTTTTTGTTAGTGACGCTAAGCCGGAGCAGCGTTCAGGTTCCGGTAGTCTTTCCCAGGCCAGGAAAATTTAAGGGGAAACAATGATACGCGTTGCCATTTGTGATGATCACCAAATAGTACGAGCTGGGTTCAAACAGATTTTTTCGTCGTCAAGCGACTTCAGTGTGGTGGCGGAAGCCGGTACCGGGCGCGAAGCGCTCGATATCGCCCGCCGCGAAATTTGCGATGTATTGCTGCTCGATATCGCCATGCCCGATCAGAGCGGCATCGATACCTTGCGCACGATCCGCCAGGGCCAGCCGGAATTGCCCGTGCTGATCCTCAGCGGCTATCCCGCGCAGCAATATGCGCTGAATCTGTTCAAGATGGGCGCGAATGGCTATCTGAACAAGGAATGCGAAGCCGACGAGCTGATGACGGCCGTGCGCACCGTATTCCAGGGGCGCCGCTATGTCAGCTCCACCGTGGGCGAGTTGCTGGCGCAGTCGTTCGACCGCGACACGAATGCCGCGCTGCATACGGAATTGTCGGACCGCGAGTTCCAGGTCTTCCTGCGCCTGGCGCGCGGCGCGACGGTGTCCGATATCGGCGTGGCCTTGTCGCTGAGCATCAAGACGGTCAGTACCTACCGTACGCGCATCATGGAAAAAATGGGCTTGCAATCGAACAGCGACTTGACCTATTACGCAATGAAAAACAATTTGCTTGACTAGCGCTGCGGTGCGATCATGGAAACATGATCGCTCAGCCAGCTAACCGGGCACGACTTGATGTTGTGCAGTGCAGCAGTTTGTGGCGAGGACTATAATTGGCCGGCGCCGGCGCTCTCTCCCGCGCCGAACCTTGCTAAGGATGCACACCAGGATGTATTTCACCGCTCAACCGGCCCCGAATCACCGCCTGCCCCTGTACAAGACGATCCTGTGCGTGACGTGCGCCTTGTTGCTTGTATTGAATGGTTTCAGTCTTTACCATAACCTGGAGTCGCTGAAGGGCACGAATGCCTTGCTCAGCCAGAGCGCCCGCGTGGCCGACCGCCTGCAGTATCTGAACGTGCTCGTGCTCGATGCGGAAAGCAGCTTGCGCGGCTATTTCATTTCCGGCTCCGAAACCTATCTGGGGCCGTCGAAGACCGCTGCCACCGAAATCGACAACGAATTCAATGAGCTGCAAACCTTGCTCGCGGGCAGTCCCACCCAGCTGAAAAACCTGGGCCAGCTGAAAAGCCTGATCCGCCGAAAAATGTCGATGTTGCAACAGTCTATCGACGTCTACAAGCAGGGCGGGTTGGCCGAGATCGTCAACATTTCCCGCGTGACAGATGACCGCGCCACCATGGACGAGATTCGTCTGCAGGTGGTGATCATGACGCGCGAGCAGAATGAAGCGCTGTCGACCGGCAGCGCCGCTTTTTATCATGAGTACCAGAAAGCCGTGCTGCTCGGCATCGGCATCAATGCCCTGGCCATCCTCGTGCTGATCATGTTTTACCAGCTGGTGCGGCGCAGCTTCCAGAACCGGGCAGCCGTCGAGTATGCATTGCAAAATGCCAATGACACCCTGGAATCGACGGTCAGTAAGCGTACCGAGCAGTTATCCGTGCTGTCGCGTCATTTGATCAGTGTCAACGAAGTGGAAAAAGCGCGCCTGGCGCGCGAGCTGCACGATGAACTGGGTGCCAACTTGACCTCGATCAGCATGGACCTGGGCGCCGTCACGCAGCAACTGGCGCATACGCAGCCGGAACTGGCCGCGCAGCTGCGCCATGCCAAGGCGACCTTGCTGGAAACGGTGGAACTGAAGCGCCGCATCGTGGAAGACCTGCGCCCCAGCCTGCTGGACAACCTGGGCCTGTGCGCCGCCATCGAAAGCTATTGCGAGGATTTTGCGCGCATGAGCTCGGTGCGCTGCGAAACGGATGTGGCCATCAATATCGATAACCGCGAAGCGACCTTGACGATCGCTCTGTTCCGCATCGTGCAGGAATCGCTGACGAATATCCTCAAATATGCACGGGCCGGCATGGTCAGCGTGACCTTGAAACGCAACGAGCACGGCCTGGTGCTGCGCGTGATCGACGACGGCATCGGCATCACGGAAGATGCGCTGCAAAAACCGATGTCGCACGGCTTGCTGGGCATGCGCGAGCGGGCCCTGCTGCTGGGTGGCACGCTTACCGTGCGCCAGGGGCCGGAAGGCAAGGGGACGTGTGTGGAGGCCGTGATTCCCATGCCGCTGACGCCGGAGCTGGAAGATATCGATGCGGATGCCGAAGCGTAATTTTCCTTGAAATAAAAAAATGGCCGGGCATGCAGCCCGGCCATTTTGCTAACTATCTTGCCCGATCAGCAGCGTGAAACGTCGCGCAGCAAGCGGTCGTATTCCGTCTTGGCGACCTTGTAGCACTCGCCCGCATAGCATTCCAGGCCGGCGCGGTCCAGCACCGTGATATTGCCGCGGCGATAGTGGATCAAGCCTTCTTCCTGCAGCTTGCCGGCGGCGGCCGTGATGCTTTCGCGGCGCACGCCCAGCATGATCGAGATCAGCTCTTGCGTCACTTTCAATTCATTCGATGGCGAACGGTCCAGGCGGTCCAGCAGCCAGCGGCACAGCTTTTGCTCGATCGAGCTGTGGCGGCCGCCGACGGCGTTCTGCGCCATCTGCGCAAACAGGGCGTTGGTGTAGCGCATCAGCAGCTGGGGCAGGGCGCCGCCTTGATTGAAGGCGTCGCGCAGGCTTTGCGTTTTCAGGCGGTAGCCGTAACCGGCGCTTTGCACGACGGCCGTGCACATGGCGCGCTCGCCTGCCAGCAGCGAGGCACCGGCCACGCCTTCATGGCCGACCACGGCGATTTCCGTCGTGGCGCCGTCTTCCATGACATACAGCAGTGAAATGATGGCGGTGGTGGGGAAGTAGCTATATTCCAGGTTGTTACCATAGGCATACAATTCCTTGCCGAACGGCAGTTCAACCAGTTCCAGGTCTTCGAACAGCGATTCGAGCGCGGCGCGCGGCAGGGCGGCCAGCAATTCATTCTGTTGGGCACTGCTGAGGCTAACCCGCGACGCAAGCTTGATTTCCCGTCCGGCCGCCGGCATGGCGCGCGGCAGCAGCTGGTTCTTCTGGACCGGGGTGCTAAGTTGAGTATGGCTCATAGTATTCCTCACAGGCTTTTTACATCGGAGTGCGACTGCCGCGTTGCTGGTCAAAAAAAGCTGCCGTACTCATGTGATAACGGCGTTTTGTTCGACCGCGCGGTGCAGATCGCGATGTAGCTACTTTAAGAGCTTATGTAAGTGGCGAACATAAGATTAGCAGTCGCCACTTTGTAGTCTCTTTTGAGGCGAAATTGTAGTCCTTGTCCTACGTGCGCACTTTTGACTAGCTAGCCTTGCGCCGTTCTGCGCGATTTTGTGATATGACGCGCGGTTTATTGGCGCTCCACAGGCCGGCCGGACGCACGCTGGGCAAGCCGTCGCGCACGGTCGCGGCGGGCGCCTGGCGTGCGTTTGGCGCCTCGTGTTCTCCCAGGCGGAAGCGGCTGACGGCCTGCGTCAGTGCTTCGCCTTCCTGGTGCAGGCGCTGCGAACCGGCGCGCGCCTCGTCGACCAGACCCGCGTTCTGGCGCGTCATGTCGTCGATTTGCGCCAGCGCCTGGTTGATGCGGGCGATCTCGCCATTCTGTTCGGCGCCCGCGCTGCTGATGCGTCCGATCACCACGGCCACCTGCTGCACCGCATCGACGACCTGGCGCATGGTGCTGCCGGCTGCATTGACCAGGTCGCCGCCCGCATCCACGGTGGCGACGGAATCGCCGATCAGGCGCTTGATTTCCAGCGCCGCCTCGTTCGAGCGCTGCGCCAGGCTGCGCACCTCGGATGCCACGACGGCAAAGCCGCGCCCTTGTTCGCCCGCGCGTGCCGCTTCCACGGCCGCGTTCAGGGCCAGGATATTCGTCTGGAAGGCGATGCCGTTGATGACGCTGATGATGTCGACGATCTTGTGCGAACTGGCCTTGATCGAGGCCATGGTCTCGACCACGGCGCCGACGGTCTGTCCGCCGCGCAGGGCCACGTCGGCCGCCGTCGCC
Source organism: Janthinobacterium sp. GW823-FHT01H08 (assembly GCF_058797855.1). Taxonomy (NCBI): domain Bacteria; kingdom Pseudomonadati; phylum Pseudomonadota; class Betaproteobacteria; order Burkholderiales; family Oxalobacteraceae; genus Janthinobacterium; species Janthinobacterium sp. GW823-FHT01H08. The sequence goes on along the minus strand of NZ_CM179504.1, from coordinate 4,136,477 downwards.
ACCAGCGTGCGTCCCTGTCCTACGTGGGCTTCGTTGCGGCCCACGGTGGCCGTCAGTTCGCGCATCGAGTCCACGGTGGCGCCCAGCGCGTCCGCTTGCGTGGCCGTATGGCCAGACAGGGCGGCGTTGCCCTGGGCGATATCGGCGCCGGCCGCCGCGATGACGGCCGCGCCGCCGCGGATTTCCTGCACCAGGGCGGCCAGGCCGTGCGTCATGGCGCCGAAGTCGCGCACCAGGTCGCCGATCTCGTCGTGCGCCTGCGAAGTGATGCGCTGCGACAGGTCGCCCGCCGCCGCCGCGCCGACGGCCACGCGCAATTGCGTCACGTCGCGCGCGAACGCGGTATAAAAGCCTGCGCACAGGTAGGCGGCGGCCAGCAGCACCAGCAGCATGGCCGCCAGGATCAGGGCGCGGCGCGCCTCGTCGCGGGCGATGCGCTGCGCCAGCAAGTCGTCCAGCGCGGTGGCGGAGGCGCCGGAGAGCGCGTGCAGGGCGTCGATCGCCTGCATGCCGGCCGCGTGGAATTGCGCGCCCGACGTCTGGTCGTAGGAATTCGTCACTTCATTTTTCGTGCGTTCGAGGAAGGCCAGCGTGGCCGGCACGGCTTTCAGGGCCGGCTGCAGGCTGGCGCGCAGTTCCGGCCTGGCGGCAAGGATCTCGTCGAAACGGGAGGGCAGGCGTTCCAGTTCGTGGCGCGCGATCAGGGCGTTGGCGTTGACGAGCTGATCTTCGTTCGCCTCGAACAGGCCCGTGTCGATGTAGGCGGCGCCGCGCCCGCCGATGTCCGACAGGCTTTCGGCCAAGTCGGGCAGGGTGGCGGTGAAGACGGCGCTCAGGTGGTTGGCGCCCGCGTCCGGGTCCAGGCTCAGGTGCGAACGGTCGGCCACCAGCTGGCCCAGTTTGGCCGCCTGGCGCAGCAGCGCCGTGTGCGCCGCGTAGCTGTCGCGCGCCGCCAGGCCGGCCTGGCGGCCCAGCAGGGCTTGCCACTGTTTCGTCAGTTCGGCCGCCTGGGGCAGGCCCGCGCCGGCCGGCAAACGCGCCAGGGCCGACAGAGACGCCGTGATGCGCGCGTTAAGGGCCGCGTTGTCCATGCCCGCCTTGCCGCTCAGGCGCAAGTGCTCGAGGCCGCGCCGCTGCTGCAGCAGGCGCGTGCCTTCCTGCAACTGGCGCACATAGGTCACGCCCCGCTGCGCATCCTGCGCCTGGGCCAGCGACTTGCCCAGCTCCGAGATCAGCAGGGTGGTTGCCAGCGCCAGCGGCAGCAGGAAGACCAGGCAGACAAGCATGAATTTGGGCAGCAGACGCAAGCGCTGCATGAGTCGGATGGCGGGGGTGAGGAGCATTTTCATCGGGTTTCCAGGGTAGGGTGACAACATTTCTGCAGTGCAATGTTGCCTGCGGATTGTGACCCCTTGATGAAGCGGGCGATTTTGCTTTTCTCCACAGTGAAGCAGTTCACACGGAAGGCCGATCCTTCTGTAAAATCGAGGGTTTTTTGCGAGGGCCATATTATGGTCACCAATATGGCCAACGAGAACGACATCACTACCCCCGATTCCAGCGACAATGCGGACAACGCCGCAGCGCCGGCGAGCAGCAAGGCGCCGGCCGTGATCGCGCGCGAAGTGCAGCGCCGCCGCACCTTCGGCATCATTTCCCACCCGGATGCGGGTAAAACCACCTTGACGGAAAAACTGCTGCTGTTCTCGGGCGCGATCCAGATGGCCGGTACCGTCAAGGCCCGCAAGTCGGGCCGCCACGCGACGTCGGACTGGATGGAGATCGAGAAGCAGCGCGGCATTTCCGTCGCCTCCTCGGTGATGCAGTTCGAATTCCGCGACCACGTCGTCAACCTGCTCGACACCCCGGGCCACCAGGACTTCTCGGAAGATACCTACCGCGTGCTGACGGCAGTTGACTCGGCGCTGATGGTGATCGATGCGGCCAAGGGCGTGGAAGCGCAGACGATCAAGCTGCTGGCCGTCTGCCGCATGCGCAATACGCCCATCGTCACCTTCATGAACAAGATGGACCGCGAGACGCGCGATCCGCTGGACCTGCTCGACGAACTCGAATCGGTGCTGAAGATCCAGTGCGCGCCCGTCACCTGGCCTATCGGCATGGGCAAGAACTTCCGCGGCGTGTACCACCTGCTGAACGACGAGATCATGCTGTTCAAGGCCGGTGAAGAGAAGGCCGACGGCGCCTTCGAAATCATCAAGGGCATCGACAACCCGCGCCTGCAGGAGATGTTCCCGCTGGAGATGGACCAGTTGCGCATGGAAGTCGAATTGGTGCACGGCGCGTCGAACCCGTTCAACCTGGAGGAATTCCTCTCCGGCGTGCAGACGCCCGTGTTCTTCGGTTCGGCCATCAACAACTTCGGCGTGCGCGAGATTCTTTCCGCGCTGGTCGACTGGGCACCGGCGCCGCGCCCGCGCGACGCGACCGTGCGTTCCGTCGATCCGACCGAGCAGCCATTCACCGGTTTCGTCTTCAAGATCCAGGCGAACATGGACCCGGCGCACCGCGACCGCATCGCCTTCCTGCGCGTGTGTTCGGGACGTTTCGAGCGCGGCATGAAGGTCAAGCACTTGCGCCTGGGGCGCGAGATCAAGGTGTCGAACGTGGTGACCTTCATGGCCTCCTCGCGCGAACAGGTGGAAGAGGCGTACGCGGGCGACATCATCGGCTTGCCGAACCACGGCAACATGCAGATCGGCGACAGTTTTTCCGAAGGCGAGATGCTGACCTTTACCGGCATCCCGTACTTCGCGCCGGACTTCTTCCGTTCCGTGCGCATCCGTAATCCCTTGAAAATCAAGCAGTTGCACAAGGGCCTGCAGCAGCTAGGCGAAGAGGGCGCGGTACAGGTCTTCAAGCCGGTGCAGGGCGGCGAACTGGTACTGGGCGCCGTCGGCGTGCTGCAGTTCGAAGTGGTGGCCAGCCGTTTGCTCAACGAATATGGCGTCGATGCCGTCTTCGAAGGCACCAGCATCAGCAGCGCGCGCTGGGTCAGCTGCGACGACAAGCGCGTTCTGCAGGATTTCGAGAACGCGCTGGGCCACAACGTGGCCTATGATGCGGCCGGCAACATGGCCTATTTGGCCACATCGGGCGTGAACCTGCGCCTGACGGAAGAGCGCTGGCCGAAATTGACATTCCACGCGACGCGCGAGCATTCGGCGAAATTGGCTTGATGTAGCTGGTGATGTCGGATTAAGCGCTTTGCGCTAATCCGACCTACGCCGACCTGCCTGTGCATGGCGTAGGTCGGATTAGGCCAACGGCCGTAATCCGACACCATCGTTGGCAGCAACTCAAGCCGGCAAGCTCGTGCGCGTGCTCCAGTCGCGCCGCTCCAGCAGCAATGCCGTCAGCTGCGCCGCCGTCATCGGTCGCGCAAAGAAGTAGCCCTGCACGTTGTCGCAGCCCGCTGTTCTTAAAAATTCCACCTGCTGCAAGGTCTCCACCCCTTCGGCCACCACTTTCAGGTGCAGGCTGTGCGCCATGGCGATGATGGCCGTGACGATGGCTTCGCCCTCGCCGGGCAGGTCGTGCACGAAGCTGCGGTCGATCTTCAGCTGGTCGATCGGCAGGCGCTTCAGGTAGGACATCGACGAATAGCCGGTGCCGAAATCGTCGATCGACAGGTGGATGCCCGTCTCCTGCAGGCGCCGCATCAGTTCCACGTTGGCGTGGACGTTGTCCATCAAGACCCCTTCCGTGATTTCCAGCTCCAGCAAGCCATGCGGCAGCTGCGTTTCGTGCAGGATGGCGCGGATGTCGTCCATCAGGCCCGGGTCGCGCGCCTGGCAGGCCGACAGGTTGACGGCCACGTGCTCGAGCGAGTCGAGCAGCCCCGCCTTGCACCAGACGGCGGCCTGGCGGCAGGCGCTTTGCAGCACCCAGCGTCCCAGATCGACGATGATGCCGCTTTCCTCGGCCACGGGGATGAATTCGGCAGGGCTCAGCTGGCCCATCTCGCGGCAGTTCCAGCGTACCAGCGCTTCCACGCCGACGATGCGCCCGCTGCGCAAGTCGATCTGCGGCTGGTAGTGCAGATACAGTTCCTCGTTTTGCAGCGCGCGGCGCAGGTTCGCTTCCATGCGCAGGCGGCGCTGGGCGCGCATTTCCATTTCGGCCTTGAACACGGCGTAGCGGTTCTTGCCCTGGTGCTTGGCGTGGTACATGGCCGTATCGGCATTGCGCGTCAGGGTGGCCACGTCCTGCGCGTCGAACGGGTACAGGCTCACGCCGATGCTGGCGCTGACATACAACTGGTGGCCTTCGAGGTCGAACGGTTCGGCCAGCACGGCGAGGATCTTGCTCGCCACGCTGGCCATTTCCGAGGCGTCGTCGGCCGGTTCGACGATGACGACGAATTCGTCGCCGCCGATGCGGCAGATGATGTCGGTGCCGCGCAGGATGGCCACGAGGCGCTCGGCGACGAGCTTGAGCAACTGGTCGCCGCAGTGGTGGCCCAGCGTATCGTTGACGATCTTGAAGTTGTCCAGATCCAGCAGCAGCAGGCCCACGCTGCTGTCCTGGCGGTCGGCGCGCGCCAGCGCGTAGGCCAGCGCGTCGTTGAATTCATGGCGGTTCGGCAGCTGCGTAACGGAGTCGACGTGGGCCAGGTAGTGCAAATGGCTTTCCGCATGCTGAGCGGCGGTGCGCGTGCGGCGCACCATCAGGAACGTCAGGCCGAATGCGCACAGGCAGACGAGCAGGGTGAAGGCGGCAAATTGTGCCAGGCTGGCGTACAGCGGCGCCAGGCTGGCGCGCAGGTACAGGGCGCCGCCGCCGGGCAAGGTCTTGAGGATGGCGGCGCTGCCGTCCAGGTAATCGAGGTGCACGCCGTTGCGCGGCGCCGCGGGCACGGTATCGACGCTGCTGCGCGCATAGCGGGCAAACGGCGCGCCATAGGGACTGTAGAGCAGGGCTTGCCGGATATGCGGGGCGGCGGCGAGGGGAGCGAGCAGTTGTTGCGCCGCCAGGCGATTGTCCTGGCGCATGGCCTCGGTGGTGGCGGGCGCCAGCATGTCGGCCTGGATCTGCAGGCTGCGCTGGAGGGATGCCTGGAGGGAAAACAACTGGAAGAGGATCAGCAGCAGGCTGGCCATGGCCAGCATGGCCGCCGCGGCCAGCAAGTTCAGCCGGGCTATCCGGTCGCCGCGTAATTGCACGGACGGCAGTATCAATGGCGTCATCATGACGCTTCCTCCTGCCGGCCCCGCTTGCCGCCGCCCCGTGTGATCGCGCCTCGCCCTGCCATACTTTACGTTCCAGTCTGAAGAAAACCGAAGTGAGCCGGAACTCTCAACGTGTTGCTAAGTGTTGCTAAGGCCGACATATTGTCATTTTGCAGCGTGAAAGTACAGGGCGTGCGGCAATTTAGTATCCATGCCGGGCACCGCTGGCGGCAGACAAGGCGACAAGACAGGCGGAAAAGGCGGGCGTGTCTTTCTAATAATACATACTGAAGTTTAATCCTTTTTTTGCCTGCCGGTTTTTTTCTCTAAAAACATGCTGAAGGTAAACAAAATACCGCCAAGAATAACTTCAATGTGCCCGGCCATTCCGGCACGGATTAACTTTTTGACTGTATCGGCCATTGCAAGTCATTGATTTTAATAAATTTTAATGAAGAATGCGCGAACGCTATGGCCTTGCTTCGCGAGTTCGTCCATAATCCGCTGATGATGGACGTTCTGATGCTGTTTGTTTTGTCTGCCGCGGCCAAGCAAGTCGCCGCCAGCAAAACCGGACGCCGCCCTAATGATCAATAGTGAGGATATCTTGGAAAAAAAACCAAAAATTATTTTGTCGTCACAAGACCTGGAACGACTGGAAGCGTTGTTGTATGCCTTGGGTAATAACTTATCGCCGGACAAGGCCGCCTTGCTCGATGAGCTGGGCCGCGCCGAGGTGCTCGAACCGCAAGAGATTCCCCCGACCGTCGTGACGATGAATTCCACCGTGCGCTTCACGGTGGAAAACAAGGAGGAATTCTGCCTCACGCTCGTCTATCCGAAGGATGTGGAAGGCCAGGCCGACCGCATTTCCGTGCTGGCGCCCGTCGGCAGCGCGCTGCTGGGCCTGTCCGTGGGCGACAGCATCGCCTGGCCCATGCCGGGCGGCGTGGTGAAGGTCAAGATCGAGGAAATCGTCTATCAGCCTGAACGGGCCGGCGAGTACCACCGATAAGCAATGACGGCGGACGGCGCCTGCCGTTCGCCTGCCAGGCCGTGCCGGGACGGAAATTAACTGTTTCGCTGCACGCGCACCACCAGCCATCCCGCCACGACCGTAAATGTGACGATGATGGCGACGATGATCCAGAAGCCCTGCGGATGCTGGGCCAGCGGAATACCCCCCACATTCATGCCCAGCATGCCGGCGATGATATTGATCGGCAAGGCCAGTACGGTGACGATGGTCAGCACGAACAGGCTGCGGCTGTTTTCCTCGTTGACGCTGGCGGCGATCTCTTCCTGCAGCAGCTTGATGCGTTCCTGTAGCGAGGACATATCGCTGAGCACCACCGAAAATTCCTCCGTCGATTGGCGCAGTTCCAGGCTGTCCAGTTCCGACACCCATGCGGGCGGACGCTGCAGCAGGCGGAACAGGGCGGCCGGTTCCGGCGCCAGCAGGCGCTGCAGCCGCACCAGCACGCGCCGCATGGCGCCCAGGTCTTCGCGTTTCGGCACCAGGCGCCCGGCCAGCAAGTGATCCTCGATATCGTCGACCCGCGCCACGGCATCGCGCACGATGTTGACCAGCACGTCGGCCTGGTCGCGCAGCAGGTGGATCAGCAGTTCCACCGACGAGCGGATCGGTTCGTGGTTCTTGATGACGGCCTGGCGCAGCCGTTCGATCGACTGCAGCGGCGCGCGGCGCGCCGTGATGACGAGGTTTTGCGCCACGCTGGCCCACATGGTGGAAATGTCGGACGCTTCGAACGAGAAATTGTGCACCACATCGTTGACCACGGCGATGAGGGTGTTTTCCGCCTGCTCGATGCGCGTGGACCGGGAACCCTGGTGCAGGGTTTCATAGAATTCGTCGGCCAGCTGCGTGTGCGTCATCAGCCATTTTTCGCTGGCCGCATGCGATAAATTAAAATGCAGCCAGACGAATTCCTGCGCCGGCCGCGCCGCGCCATCGGCCAGCCAGGCCAGCGCGGCCGTCGAGTCGAGCGCCAGCGGCTGCGCCGCGCGGCCAAACAGGAAGCCCCAGACCAGGCCCGAGGTGTCCGAGCCGTAGGTGAAACCGGCAGTTTCCATCGCCATCGTGAATCTTTCTCGCGCAGTGTGATTGATCGTCGCGCGATGTTAATACACGGATGTGTCCGGAAAATGACAAGGCCACCGCAATGGGTGGCCTTGTCCGGACTACGGCTGCATATTAATTGCGATGGGGATTATCGGGACGGCGGTCGTCGCGGTTCGGAACGCCGTCGCCGTCGCGGTCGTGGCGGTTGCCGTTGTCGCGGTCATAGCGGTTGGGGATGCCGTCGCCGTCACGGTCGTGGCGGTTGCCATTGTCGCGGTCATAACGGTTGGGGATGCCGTCGTGGTCGCGGTCGCCGTTCGGGCCGCGTGGCGACCAGCGGCCTTGCTCCATCTGCCAGCGGCCGTCGCGCTGGTTCCATGCGGGCGGCGCATACACGTAGCCGGGGCGTTCGGCGATCCATACGCCAGGCGTCCAGGCGTAGCGCTGGCTGCGCCATTCCCAGTGGCCGGGCACCCAGGCGTAGCCGTGGCGGGCGCGCGGGATGGCTTCGCGGCGCGGCGGCGGCGGAGCGATGCGGATGTCGTCATAGCGCACCGGCTGCACCTGTGCGGCGACCCAGCCGCCACGGTCCAGGCGCCAGCGGTTGTTCTCTTGTATCCAGGCGGCGCGGCGGTACTGGTTGCCGCCGCGTTCGCGCAGCCATTCTCCGTCGTTCCACACATGGCGCTGGCCATCCCAGTTCCAGTAGCCTGGCGCCCAGACATAGCCGGCGCGCGGTGCCGGCACGCTTTCAAACCGTGGCGGAGGCGGGGCGTTGCCGACGACAATGCTGACGCCGAGCTGATTCTGTGCCATGGCCTGCGCGGGCAGGAAGGCTGCGGCGCTGATGGCAAGCATGGCTGCTGCGTAGAGTGTGATGGGTTTCATGATGTGCTCCATTTCGGTGATTGCGTGAAATGGACTATAGGCGCTTGCCGGCGGTTTTTCGCCTTTGATTCAACTTATTACAATTGACACAATGCTGTGTGTCCGTGTATCCGTGGCCGATACAAATGGCGGCCTGGCGCGGTCGTGTTCAAACTGGCGCCAGGCGGCGTGGGGGCAGCATCGGTGACTCACAGGGCGCTGGCGGTGGTGTTGCCCAGCAAGGCCTGGCGTTCCTCGATCAGCGAAATTTTCTTTTCCTGTTCCGTCAGGCGCTTGGCGCTGACGACGACGACGGGGATGGCGCGGGCCTGCGCCGTATTGCCGGTTTCTGCCGCCTGTGGCCTGGTGAAGCTGGCATAGCTGGCACCGCAGGCGATGGCGACGGCGACGGTGAAGATGGCTTCCATGTTTTTCAAGGCTTTCATGATCGTTCCTTTCGGTGGCGGGTGGGTATGCATGCACTGTAGCCAAGCGCGCGCCCGCCCGCCATGCGCATGCGACCAGCCGTGGTTTTGGCGGGATGGCCTGCAAAAAAACGGCGCTGAAATGCCTGCGCACGGGGCCGGCGGGCGACCGCTTGAATTGAGGCCTAATTAGCCCTGTATCCGTGCATATGAATGTACTTGCCGCGTGGCATTATTTGATACTGCGCGGTGTAGCGTGCGCCGCCGGCGCTCCTGCTAGAATCGCTACGGTAGCCAGCGCGCACGCAATCATTCTCATCAGGAGTCACACATGTTCCAATTGTTTGGTTTTGGCGGCGCCCGCTGCCCGCGCTGCGAGCACAAGAACGGCGCTGCCGCCGGCTATTGCGCGCGATGCGGCTTGTCGCTGGGCGCTCCCGACAGCGACGCGGTGCTGCATGCCAATCAATGGCATCTTGCTGATGGGCAACTGGCCCTGTTCTTCGGCGTGCGCGAACTGTCCTCGCTGTTTGGCAGTGCCGCACGCCGCCTGCAGGTGCCCGCCGAGTCGCGTGCCTGGATCGTGCAATCGGACGCTTTCACCTTGATACCGGCCGGCGACTACGACAGCGCCGCCTTCTTCGCGCGCCTGCCGGCGCTGCTGCCGGCGCGCCCGGCCGAAGTGCTGATCGCGCGCGCCGACGCCGTGGGCCTGGAATTCGATCTGCCCGGCCTGGCCAGCACGGAGCTGCTGGACGTCGCCGCCGCGCTGCGCGTGGATATCGCGCTGGGCCAGCCCGATGCGTTCGCGCGCCAGTTCATGCGCGCGCCGGGCGCCGTCACGCGCGCTCACCTGCACGCCTTGCTGCTGCCGTCCGTGCGCCAGATCGCGCTGGAATTCATCGGCAGCCGCGCGCTGCGCGAGATGGACGCGAATGCCGACCTGCGGCCCGAATTGAACGAACGCCTGCAATCGGCCCTGACGCAGCGCCTGGCGCCGTCCGGCCTGGCCGTGGCGCGCGTGGAAACGCTCAGCCTGCGGCACGACAAGCGCGCGGGCGAGGGCGATGCCGCCGCCAGCATCGGCACCCTGTGGCTGGGCGGCTTGCCGGCGCAGGAACTGGAACAGCACAGCCTGGAGCGCATGAAGCAGCTCGACCAGCTGTATGACGAGGAAGAATGGCAGCGCATCCGCCGCGAGGAACTGGCGGCGCGCCACGCGCACCGGCGCGCCGAACTGCGGCAGGACGCGACGCTGGAAAAGGCCGAGCTGGGCCATCAGGAAGCGGAGCGCCTGCAAGCGCTGCGCGGACGCCAGATCGACCTGTATGGCCGCATCCTGGAAGCGAAGTCGCGGCGCCAGGCGCTCGACCATGGCGCCGCGCTGGCGCTGGGCGAGCTGGAACAGGAACTGGCGCAAAAGGGCGCGCAGCGCGCCGATGCAGCGGCCAACTGGGAACACGTGCGCGCGCTGGCCGCCATCAAGATGCGCAGCGAGCTGGAATTGTCGCAGCTGCATGGACGCGAACAGATCCAGATGGCGCAGCAGCGCTTTACCCACCAGGTCCACTTGCAGTCGATCGCGCAGCAAGTGGAAAGCGCGCTGCTGATCGACGACGAGACGGGCCGCCGCACCCAGCTGGCGCGCCTGCGCCAGGCGGAAGCGGATGCCGCCCAGCGCGAGGCGCAGCTGGAGGCGGAGCAGCACCAGGCGGCCTGGCAGGGCCTGATGCTAGCGAACGCGGCGCGCAAGCGCGAGGCCGAGCGGGTACAGGAGTGGGAAGACCAGATGCAGCTGGCGCGCCAGCGCGAACTGCTGCGCGCCGAGGCGCACAAGGATGAAGCGGCCCAGGTGCAGGCGGCGGAGATCGCGGAAAAGGTGGCGGCGCTGCGGCGCGGCGGCGCGCGCGAGGAGGCCGTCGCGCAGCAGGAAAAGCTGCTGCGCACCATCGAGGCCGACGGCGTGCACGCGCGCCAGCTGCAGCAGCAATCGCAGCTGGCGCAGCTCGACGCGCTGGCCATCGAGGAACAGCGCCAGCAGCTGCGCCAGCTGGAACAGGAAGCGCAATGGCAGCGCGACTTGCTGGCCATGGCGCAGCAGCGCGAAAGCGATTACGCGCGCTGGAAGGGAGAATATGAAGCCCTGCTGGCGCAGCAGGCGCATGCGGCCGAACTGGCGCGCATCGATATCGACCGCATCGAGAAAATCGGTTCGCTGAGCGACACGGGCAAGGTGGCCATGGCCGCCGGGCAGAACGCGGCCGCGTTGGCGCAAGTACTGAAAGTGCAGCTGCAGGCGGGCATGAGCGCCGAGCAGATCCACGCGCTGGCGGCGCTGGCGGCGGCCGAGAACAGCGTCGCGCCGCTGGACGCGCTGCGCATGGCGCAGGACAGCGTGGCGCAGGAGCGCAGCTACCTGGAAGGCCAGGCGGAGCGCGAACGGCGCCAGCAGCTCGACCTGATCAACCTGCAGAACGCGGCGCACGCGCACGGCCTGTCGGCGCAGGCGCAGCTGGGCGTGGCCGTGGCGCAGGCGCTGCAGCCGGGTGCGGCTTCTGCCTCCGCCGCACCGGCATCGGCGCCGGCCCGCTGCAAGAACGGCCATGCGCAGCGCGCGGGTCACCCGGAAGATAAATTCTGCGCCGCCTGCGGTGTCGCCCTGCAGCCTTGATGGAAGCGTTTCACCCCAGATGATGCAAAAAGCACGAGACAAACTGCGGGAACTGCGCGCCCTCCACGACGACGGGCTGCTCAGCGAGCAGGAATTTGAACGCCGCAAGAACGCCATCCTCGACGCCGAGTACGCGCCGCCCGGCGCCGCTCCCGTGGCCGCGCCGTTGCCCGTGCGCCAGGGCACGGAGCTGGGCTTCATGACGGGCCAGGAAATCGGCCCGCAGAACCGCCGCTACCGGCTCGAACGGCTGATCGGCACGGGCGGCATGGGGCAGGTATGGCAAGCGACCGACCTGGCCACGCACGCGGAGCTGGGCAGCAGCGAAATGGTGGCGCTGAAGATCTTGCCGCCGCAGCTGACGCAAAGCGCCACGCATGCCAAGCTGCTGATCGAGGAAGCGACCCAGGCGAGGAAGCTCGCGCATGAAAACATCGTGCGCGTCTACGAGTGGGCGCAGGACCCGGCCACGGCCAGCTATTTCATCATCATGGAATGCCTCGATGGCGAAGACCTCGAGCATTATCTGGCGCGCGAGGGCGCGCTGCCTCTGTCCACGGTGCAGCAACTGCTGCAGCCGGTGGCCGACGCCCTGTCGTATGCGTGGGAAAAGCACAAGCTGGTGCACCGCGACATCAAGCCGGGCAACGTCTTCCTGACGGCGAAAGGCGACGTCAAGCTGCTTGACTACGGCATCGCTTCGCGCGTGCGCAATGCGGACAGCAGCCTGGCACTGGACATGCCGAATGCGGGCACGCACGGCTACCGGGCGCCCGAGGCCGGCGCCAACCAGCGCCAGCCCAGCCCGCGCCTGGACGTGTATGCGGTGGCCGTGATGATCTATCAGATGCTCGAAGGGCGCATGCCGTTCGACGACGCGCGCAGCGCCAGCCATCTGCCGTCGGCGCCGCAAGCGCTCAACGCGCAGCAGTGGCAGGTGCTGCAGAACGGGTTTTCGCTGACGCCGGAATTGCGTCCGCAATCGGTGCAAGCCTTGCTGGAAAACCTGGAGCGCGCGGCCGGGCCGTCGCCCGAAGAACTGGCGGAGCAGGCGCGCCAGCAGCAGGCGCGCGCGGCGCAGCAGCAAAAGGCGGCGGCGCTGGCCGCCGAACAGGCCCGCGAGGCGGCGCTCAAAGAGGCACGTGCGCGCCAGGAAGAACTGGACCAGCGCCGCAAGGCGGAAATCCAGGCGGCGGCGCTGGAAAAGCAGCGATTGGACAAACTGCGCCGCGAGCAGGAGGCGCAGCGCCATTTCGAAGCGGAAGAGGCGCGCAAGCTGCGCAAGGAAGCGCTGCGCGGCCAGCTGCGCGCGCGCCGCGAAGCCGATGCCGCCACCGCCTTGCAGGAACACCAGGAATTGCAGCGCAAGGCCATCGTCGCCAAGGCGGAGGCAGCCTACCGCGCCGAGCAGGAACGCGCGCGCCGCGAAGAGGCCAGCCGCGCCGCCGCGGCCGCTGTCCCGGCGCCGGCCTCCGCGCCTGTGCCGGAAGCGGACCACGTGGAACCGGTGCCCAATGCGGAAGGCGTCTTGCGCGACGATTTTCTCGATGGCTCGGGACAGGGGCCGGAACTGGTGCTCATTCCCAGCGGCCGTTTCCAGATGGGCGCGCACGAGACGGAACACAAGGCCGCCATCCAGGCCGGCTCGCAACAGGCCTGGCTCGAGCGCGAGATGCCGCAGCACTGGGTCGGCATCGAGCGCCCGTTCGCGCTGGCGCGTCACCCCGTCAGCGTGGGCGAATGGCGCGCCTTCGTCAAGGCGACCGGCTGGGCGGGCGGTTCCGAGACGGACTGGGACAATCCCGGCTTCGTGCAGAACGACCAGCACCCGGTGGTGGGCGTGAGCTGGAATGACGCGCAGCTGTATCTGGGGTGGCTGAGCGAGCGTACCGGGCGCAAGTACCGCCTGCCCAGCGAAGCGGAATGGGAATACGCATGCCGCGCCGGCACGCGCACGGCCTTCAACGTGGGCGACACGATCAGCACCGAGCAAGCCAACTACGACGGTTTGTATGTCTACAATGGCGGCCCGCGCGGCGTGTACCGGGGCGGCACCAGCCCGCTGGGCACCTTCGCGCCGAATTCCTGGGGCCTGTTCGACATGCATGGCAATGTGTGGGAATGGGTGCAGGACGTGGTGCACGACAATTACGAAGGCGCGCCCGTCGATGGCAGCGCATGGGAAGAGGGCAGCGACAGCAGCCGGCGCATCCTGCGCGGCGGCTCGTGGCTGTACCACCCGCGCTACCTGCGCTCGGCCCTGCGCAACGGTTTTTCCACCGTGCTGTCGAACGACATCGTGGGCTTCCGCGTGGCGCGCACGCTCGATTAGGCAAGTACGGCGCCTGGCGTCGTCACGCCGGACCCGGAAGAAATGGCGCTGAAGGCCGACGCCGTCTTCCGTATCATATGATCAGGTAGCAGGGGAGCGGGCTGCGCCAAGCGGGCAAACGGTGTAAATTGTGGCTTTCCAAACGCACCAAGGAACGCCATGACCATCAAAGCCATCCGCGACCAGTCGCAACCCATGCGCCACATCGTGCACGTGCGCGATCACATCATTTCCGCCGACGCCTCGGTGGAGGAGGGCGGCGGCGACGCCGGCCCTTCGCCGCACGACCTGTACGATGCGGCCCTGTCGGCCTGCAAGGCGCTCACCGTCGTCTGGTACGCCAGACACAAGGGCATCCCGCTGGAACACGTGGAAGTGTCGACCGAGCGCGATGCCAGCGACGAGCGCAAGGGCGTGTACCGCCTGGCCGCCACCCTGCACCTGACGGGCGAGCTGACGGATGCGCAGCGCCAGGAATTGCTGGCCGTGGCCGGCAAATGCCCGATCCACAAGCTGATGACGGCTGTCACCACGGAAATCACGACGGTGCTGGCATGAGCGCGGCCATCCTGAAAAGCCACGAAAAAGATCTGGGCGGCGGCTTCGTCGTGCGGCGCCTGCTGCCTTCCGCAGTAAAACAGGCCGTCGGCCCCTTCATCTTCTTCGACCATTTCGGCCCCATCGACGTGGCGCCCGACGCCAACCACGACGTGCGCCCGCATCCGCATATCGGCCTGGCCACCGTCACTTATCTGTTCGAGGGCGCGATCGACCACCGCGACAGCATCGGCTCCTGCCAGCGCATCGAACCGGGCGCCATCAACTGGATGACGGCCGGGCGCGGCATCGTGCATTCGGAGCGCACGCCGCACGACCTGGCCGGGCAGCCGCACCGCACGCACGGCTTGCAGCTGTGGGCCGCGCTGCCAAAGGCGCACGAGGAAGATGCGCCGAGTTTCACGCACACGCCGCAGGCCGACATTCCCGTCGTGACGCTCGATGGCGCCGTGGTGAAAGTCCTCATTGGCACGGCGTTTGGCCAGACTTCGCCCGTGCGCACCTACATGCCGACGCTGTACCTCGATGTAGCGCTGCAGGCGGGGCGCGAGTTGCGGCTGGATGGCTTGCCGGCGGAAGCGGCGATCTATCCGATCAGCGGGGAGGTGCTGGTCGACGGCGTGGCGCTGCTGCCAAACACCATGGCCTTGCTGGAAGAGGGTAAGGCGCCTGTCGTGACGACAGGCGGCGGGCCGGTGCAGTTCGTCGTGATCGGCGGCGAACCGCTGGACGGCCACCGCTACCTGTTCTGGAATTTCGTCTCGTCGAACAAGGAGCGCTTGTCGCAGGCGGCCGACGACTGGAGCGCCCAGCGCATGGGACAAGTGCCGGGCGAGACGGAATTCATCCCGTTGCCGAAGGCGCCATTGCGTCCTCCGGCATAAGCTGGCTTAGAAGCGCGCGCGCAAGGTCAGTTGCGCCTTGCGCGGCTCGCCATAGAAATTGCCCCAGGCCGGCGCGCCCACCGTCTGGTAGTAGGGCTTGTCGAGCAAGTTCGTCACGGACAGCGATGCCGTCCAGTTGCGGTCGATCTGGTACGCGGCGCGCGCGCTCCACAAGGCATACGCGCCTTGCGCCACGGTCACGTCGCGCGTGACGCGCGAGCTCTCCGTCTGGAAGTTCACGCCGCCGCCCACGCTCCACTGCTGCAAGGCGCCGGGCAGGCGGTAGTCGCTCCACGCGCGCAGCATGTGGCGCGGCGAGTAGGTGCTGGCGAACATCACGCCCGCGTTCGACGTCTGCTCCAGGTACTTGAAATTGTTCAGCGTGTAGCCGGCGAACAGCTGCCAGCCCGGCGCCACTTCGCCGCTGATTTCCGCATCGAGGCCTTCGCTGCGCACCTTGCCCGTCGAGAAATAGCACTCCGTGCCGCTGGAGCAGGTATTGGCCAGGTCGAGTTCCGCGCGGTTGCGCTGCTCGATGCGGAACAGCGCCAGCGAGGTGTTCACCTTGCCGTCGAACAGTTCACCCTTGACGCCCACTTCCAGGTTGCGGCCCTTGAGCGGGTCGAGCAGGGCGCCATCGGCCGTGCGCTGGTTTTGCGGCTGGAAGATGTCGGAGACGCTGGCGTAGCCGGACCAGCGCTTGTCGAATGCATAGATCACGCCGCCATACGGCGTGACGACGCCGTTTTCGCGGTACGGGTCGATGTACACCTCGCCCGTGTCGCGGTACACGCTGCTCCATTTGTAGTTCGATACGCGCGCGCCCGCCACCACGGTGAGCGGATCGCTGATGCTGAAACGGGCCACGCCGTAGGCGCCCGTCTGCGTCATTTTTGTTACGCTGGGGTCGCCCCGGTAGCTGTGTTCGCGGAACCAGGCGTCGCTCGGTTCGGCCACGCCGTGATTCGGCTGCAGCGGATTGTTCGCTTGCTGCAGCAGAGCCAGACTGAAATCGCTGTCGCTTTCCAGGCGGTTCGTGCTGATGCCGGCGCTGAAGCCGTGGCGGCGGCCAAAGGCGTTGAATTTGCCGTCGAGCGACAGGTCGAGGCCCTTGTTAGTGCTGCCGTAGTCGAACACGCCGCCATACATCATCATGCCGGCCAGGGTGGCGGGGTCGATCGCGCCCTGGCTGAACATGTATTTCACGTCATGCCGCTCGCGCGTGTAGTTGGCGCTGGCCTTGAGCGACCAGTCGGCGTCGAAGCGGTGCTCGAATTCGGCGAAGACGGCCGTCTGGCGGCTAGCCCAGCGGTTCCAGTCGGCACCGAGGAAAGTCTCGCGGGGCAGTTTCGGATCGCTGCCGTCGCGGTAGCGCGGCATGCCGGAAAAGAAGGGCGTCGCGTGCAGTTTTTCGTAGCTGGCGCCCGTCGTCAGCTTGCTGCCCGGCGCCAGGTCGAATTCCAGCACGCCGTACAGCACGTCCGTGCGGCTGTCGGCCACGTCATAAAAATAATCGCGCTGGTCATGCGCGGCCACGGCGCGGCCGCGGATGCTGCCCGATTCGTTCAAGGGGCCGGTGACATCGACTTCGCCGCGCACGTCGTTCCAGCGGCCCGCGCTGAGCGCCAGCTGCACCTGCTTTTCCGCCAGCGGACGCTTGCGCACCATGTTGATGGCGGCGCCCGGCGAGCCGGTGCCCTGCAGCAGGCCCGTGGCGCCGCGCACGATCTCCACGCGATCGAGCATGGCCGTATTGCTGGTGAAGCTGTTCGCCTGCGGGTAGTACATGGCGCGGTTGACGCCGTCGAACTGGTAAGTGTCGACCATGAAGCCGCGCGAATACACATAGCGCCCGCCCATGGGGCTGTCGTACATGGTGATGCCCGTGGTATTGGCCAGCACCGCGTCGATGGTGTTGAGGTTCTGGTCATCCATCTTCTGCCGCGTGACGACGCTGACGGACTGGGGAATCTCGCGCAGGGTCTGCACGCCTTTGCCGACGGTGACGGCGCGCGCCGCGTACGAGTTGCTGTGTTCACTGACGGGGTCGCGCTCCATGCTGGCGTTCACGACCACGGGCGCCATGGTCTTTTCCACGCCGGCCGCCGGCGCGGAGGAGGGTGCCGCCTGGCGCAGCACCCAGGCGCCGTTCGGCAGCTGCACCGCTTCCAGGCCGCTGCCGGCCAATACCTGGGCAAAGCCCTGCGCCACATTGTGGCTGCCGTGCACGCCGGGCGAGCGCAGGCCGCGCGTCTGCGCGGGGTCGGTCGACAGGCTGACGCCGGCGGCGACGGCAAAATCGTTCAAAGCGGTGGCCAGCGGGCCGGCCGCAATGGCGTAGGCTTGCGGCGCAGCGCTTGAAGCGGCGGCCTGGCCTTGCGCCAGCGCGGGCGCGGCGGCAAAGACGGCGGGGGCGGCGCACGCCATGGCGAGGACGGCCAGGCGGATGGCGCGCGCGGCGGGATGTAGGAAGGGGGTGGTCAGCTGCATGCTCGGTCTTTCTGCTCAGGGTAAGGGCTATGGTGGATGAATCGGCTTCTTACCTGTCAAGCCGAAGCAGCGCAGCGAAACACCAACCCCTGGCGCAAAAAAAACTGAAAATAATTAGCTTGAACGGGCCGCCACCGTGGCCCAGTAGCGCGTGAAGTAGGTCACTTGCAGTCCGTGCGAGGCGCACAGGCTTTCCAGCACGGCGTCGATATCGTCGATCCGGTAAGTGCCCGTGACGGGGCGTTTCGCCACGCTTGCGTCACAGGCCAGGCGTCCGCGCCGGTAGCGCGACAGTTCCTGCACCAGCCGTTGCAGCGGCCAGTCTGCCGCCACCAGCATGCCGCGCAGCCAGCTGTCCTGGTGCGCGGGCATGGCCAGCACGGCTTCCAGACCGGTGCCGCCAAAGCGCAGCTGCTGCCCCGCTTCCAGGCGACGCACGGCGTCCGGGCGCGCCGCGCCGCGTACTTCCACGGCGTGTTCGAAGACGCTGACGACGCTGCCACCGTCATCGCAGCGCACGCCGAAGCGCGTGCCCAGCGCGCGGATCACGCCGTGCGGTGTGTCGACGAGGAAGGGGCGCGCATCGGGCGCCGTCGTGACCATGACTTCGCCGTGATGCAGGCGGATGCGGCGGCGCGCGGCGCTGTAATCGACGTCGACGGCGCTGTCCGTATTCATCTCCATCTGCCCGCCATCGGCCAGCGCCACGTGGCGGCGCTGGCCCGGCACCGTGCGCAAGGACCCCGTCCACGCTTGCCAGGGGGCGGACTGCAAGCCCGCCTGGCCCAGCATGATGCCGCCGCCGGCCGCCACCAGCATGGCCAGCACTTTCGCGGCGCTGCGCCGTCGCTGCTGCGCCGCCTGCAGGGCAGGAATTGCCAGCGCCGGCGGTATGATGGCCAGCTGGCCGTCCATGCGTTGCAGCAGCGCCCAGGCCCGGTCATGCTCGGCGCTGGCGTCGCGCCATGCCTGCAGGGCGGTCGGGTCGGCGCTGCCGCACTGGAGTTCCACATGCCAATGGGCGGCGGCGGCCAGCACCTTGCGGGGGATGGGCGCTGACTGCGGGGTGGAAGGGGAAAACATCAGCCGGCCACCAGCATCAGGCATTCCGTGTAGGCGCGCACCAGGTGCTTTTTCACGGTGGGCAGGGATACGCCGAGGCGCCGGCTGATGTCCACATAGCTGAGCTCTTCGATCTGCGCCAGCAGGAAGATGGTCCGCGTACGCGCACCCAGGCGGTCGAGCAGGCGGTCGACGGCCAGCAGGGTTTCGATGATGATGGCGTGCGTTTCGGCGCAGGCCGCTGTCGGCTCGGCTTGCTGGGCCAGCGCCTCCAGGTAGGCGTGCTCCAGCGCCTGGCGCCGGTAGCGGTCGATCAGCAAGCCGCGCGCGATGGTGGCCAGGTAGCCGCGCGGCTCGCGCAGGGACGCCAGCGGTGTCACCTCGCGCTTGCCCAGCAGGCGCAAGAACGTATCGTGCGCCAGGTCGGCCGCCTCGGCGCGGTTGCCCAGCTTGCCGCGCAGCCAGCCATACAGCCAGCCGTGGTGCTCGCGGTACAGGGTAGTCAGGGGGATGGCTTGGACGGGACTGACGGTGCTCACTGCGTACTCCGGGCAAGGGAAGAGCTGGGCTGACGGAACGCGGGGCGCCGGCTGGCTGGGCTGTTTGAGAATGATACTCATTATCACATTGCCGTGCGGGCGGCGTCAATTACTGTCCGTCTCCCAGGCGCCAGCGCTCCTGCCACTGTTGCAGATCCGCCCAGGCTTGGCCCAGGGCGGCGGCGCACCAGTGCAGCAGGCCGTCAAACGCCAGCACGGTGCGCCGCAGGTGGATGCCGTCGAAAAACACGTGGTCGGCCACGACGGTGGCGGCCAGCCAGGCGGCGATGATGACGATGATGTCGTGGCGGCCGCTTTTCCACCAGCGCAGCGAGTGGCGGCGGAAAATCCACGGCACGCCCAGCGGATTGGGCCAGTCGGCCAGCAGATGCATGATGCCGCCGGCGGCAAAGCCGAACAAAGGCGGCGCCCAGAAGTGATGCGGCAATTGCAGATACGTGTAGACGAGCAGGGCGATCCAGGCCAGGCCCCAGTGGGTCCATGTGCGGTGCGTGATCCACAGCCGGTGCGTGCGCGCCCACCAGGCCACTTCCAGCCAGTCCGGCGCCGTGCCGCCCAGCGCGCCCATGACAAAGGCGAGCATGCTCAGCACTTGGTAAGGGCCGCCGGCGCCAGCGTGCGCGACGAGGGCCGCGGCGATCACGCCGGCGGCCCAGCCAGTCGCATGATGCGCTTTGTTGGAAGCCATAGGAAATGTAAAACGCCGCGCGGGCGCTTTGTGAAGTACGGGAAATATTAACTGGATGAATATACAGTACGCAGGGGCGCCAATGGGGGCTATTTGCGCAATATCTGCTATTAAAGTGTTAAATTGTGTGTCGGAATGGACGTGATGGCGGACTCGGCGCCTGATGCCGGCCGGCTAAGTGTGTTGTTTGGCTGATAATGCATTTGGCGCAGGGCGCGCTATGCTGAAAGCAGTCTTACGTTTTAAGAGGTGTCGCCATGAAAATCCCGCGCGAATTGCAGATTCCCGCCATCGTGTTTACGCTGGAAGCGGTGTTTATTCTGGGCTTGTCGATGATTTTTCTCGTACTGATACCACGCTAGTGCCTTGCGGATAACTGCAGATTTACAACAGTGTTCTTATGCAGTTTGCATGGTGCTATCGCACAGCGCCGCGCCTTCGGTACGGATGATCCAGCATTCCGGATATGGTTCGCTGGCGAAGCGGTTGTGCCGCGCGAAGCCGCTGAGCTTGTCGAGCGGCGTGGCCGGGGCCAGCGCGGTTTCCTTGCCGCTGGCCGTGTCCAGATGCCAGAAACCGCCGTTGCGGTGGAACAGCAGGGGAAGGCAGCCGGCCTGCGGCGTGGCCAGATGGCTTGCCGGCGTGGGCTGGGTGTCGGGCAGCAGCAGGTAAAAACACTCGGCGCGGGCGCCATGGTCGATGCGGTGCAGGATCACGCCGTGCGCGAGGATGGCCGTGACGCTGAGCACGACGATGCCCTTGATGCTGGCGGACAATTCAATGCGCATGCCCAGGCGCAGCGGCACGGGCTTGTGCTTGCCCGGCCAGACGCCGTCGAGCAGCACGCCGTAGCGCGACACGTCCTCGATTTCAAAGCCTTGCTGGCTGCGCCGGATGATGGCGTGGCGGCCCGACAGGCGGCGCGTCAAGCCGTTGTTGTCCTGGCCGTCGGGGCTGAAATGGCTGAGCAGCACATCGGCTTCCGGATCCACCAGCTCGAAACGTCCCAGCATGCATTCTTCCAGCGCGAACAGGCGGATCTGGCGCTGCTCGCCCGCTTCCGGCGCCGCATTGACGAGGCAGGCAGCCTGGCTCGGGTGCGGATGGCAGTGGCTGGCGGCGGGCAGGTCGACTTCGATCAATTCCTCGTCCCAGGCGATGGTGGTAAAACCCATGTCGATCTTGCCTTGCGGCGCCGACAAATCCACGTGGGCGATGCCGGCATTGCGCGCGGTGACGTCGAGGTTGCAGCCGTCGCCGCCCGTCACGCGGGCAATCGAGGCGTCGTCGGCCATCACGCGCACGTTCTTGTGCGTGCTGAGGAAGATCTGGTGGATTTCCGTCAGGGTGGCGTCGCGGCGCGGTACGAGGATGACAAACGTGCATACCCATTTCTGCGCCACGGCGCCGTCGACGTGGCTGTGTACTTCCACCTCGATCTGGTATTGCCCGTGCTCCTTGTTACGCGAGGAAAACTCGACAAATACGGGGCGCCAGTCGCCGCGCGTGGTGCGCACGAAATCATGCTGGACGGCGCCGCGCGGGATCAGGTCCGAGCGCAGGCGCAAGGTCAGCTGCGGCGCGCAGGCGGCGCTCATGCCGCGCAATTCCATTTTCAGGGTTTGCCGTCCGCCTGCCGCACGGGGATCGAAGCCGCTGATGTGCAGGTGGGCATGTATCGGCTGGTAAGCGGGCGCAGTGGCCGGCTGTGCGGCGGGCACTGGGGTAAATGCCGGCAGGCTGGCGGGGGGCGAGGCTGGCATGGGGCTGGTCAGGCTGGTCACCGCTTGAGCAGCATCGCGTATCACCGCATCGCGCAGCCCGGCATCATGCGCACGGGCGTGCGGAAGCGCCGTTGCCGATGGTTCGGAACGGGCGCTGCGCAGTGCGGTCAACAGGTCGTAGCTGCTGGGGGCATTCGTCGCTTGCGGGTGGTTGCCCGCGCAGACTGTTTCCCCAGGCAAGACCCAGAACGTACAGTGCGGGTGCTCCGGGTTGCTGCATTTTTTCATGACATTCTGACTCGAATCGAGCGGGGACATTGCGCCCTCTGTTCTACATGAGAGCTTACGCGCTTTTGCGCCTGCTTGGCAACTTTCGCGGCGCTTGAATGCGCTCTTTTTGCCCAAATTCATCCCCTTGGTCACACCTTGCCATACATGTCATGGAAACTATTGCTCAAAAACACATTTTATGTCTTTCCGGATATGTTATTTTGATATCGCCAGTCCCGCTGCGTTCAGCTGCGCTGTTTGCTGACGATGACTTCCAGATACTCGCCCGGCACCACCAGCGAGTGAGTGCCCGCTGTATTCAGGCGTTCGAGCAGGGCGAACAGCTCCTGCTCCAGCGCCTCGGCGCCAGGTGCGTCCAGCGCGGCAAAGGCCTTGTGGACGGGGCCGTAATAATCGCGGAAGACCTGCACCCAGTGGAGGGCGGAGGCGTAGCGGAAATTGAAGACCTTGCGCTGGCTGTGCACCTGCTCTGCCGCCTGGCCGAACAGGTCGCGCACATACGCTTCCTCGCCCCAGCGGGCCGGCGACACCACGCCCGCCGGGGGCGGCACATATTTGCCGATGGTCTTGAAGAGCTGGCCGATAAAGCCGTCCGGGGTCCAGTTGGCCATGCCGATGCGTCCGCCGGGACGCAGCACGCGCAGCATTTCGCTGGCCGCGCGCCGGTGGTCGGGCGTGAACATGACGCCGAAGGTCGACAGGGCCGCGTCGAAACTGGCATCGGCGAAGGGCAGGGCTTCCGCGTCGGCCACGCGGAAGGTCACGGCCAGCCCTTCCGCCTCGGCGCGCGCGCGCCCCTTGTCCAGCAGCGCCGGCACATAATCGGTGGAGACGACGCGGGCAAAGCGGCGCGCCGCCGCCAGGGTGGCGTTGCCGTTGCCGGCGGCGATGTCGATGACGTCTTCGTGGGCGCGGATATCGGCAGCCTCGGCCAGCGACTCGCCGACCGGCTGCAGGGTCACGCCGATGACGGCGAAGTCGCCGCTGGCCCAGCCTGCTTGCTGGCGCTGCTTGATGGCGGCGTAGTCGGGCGCGCCGGCGCCGCCGGCCTGCGGTGTAGGCATGGTGTTGCTCATGGCATGCTCCTGTGACGTTGGAGAGATCCTTTCGTCAGACCGCGCGCCATGGGCATGGTTCAATTTATACAGGCTGTCGTGAGCGTGGCGGCATTTTGCATTATGCTGGCGCAACTGTTGCCCTCAACGCCGCCTGACGCCGAAAGATGACCATGCCTGCCCAACGCCCGTTCCAGCTTGCCATTGCCTATGGCGCCGCCTTGTGCGTATTTCTGGCCATCGACGCCCTGTGGCTGGCGGTGCTGATGAAACCCGTGTACGCCGCGGCGCTGGGCCCTTTGCTGGCGGACACGCCCCGCTGGGCGCCGGCCGTGCTGTTTTATCTGCTGTACGTGGCCGGACTGCTGGTCTTTGCCATCCTGCCCGGCTTGCGGGCGCGCCGCGGACGCACGGCGGCGGCGCTGGGCGCGCTGTTGGGGCTGCTTGCCTACGGCACCTATGATTTGAGCAACTATGCGACCTTGCGCGGCTGGCCGCTGGCCTTGACGGCGATCGACATGGCCTGGGGCACCATGCTGTCGGCCGTGTCGGCCACGGCCGGCTACCTGGCCGCTAGCCGCCTGGGACGGTGAATGCCGCATCGAAGCGCAGCGCCACCACGGTAATGTTATCGCTATACAAGCCTTTTGGCGGATGCAAGAGGAAGTCGTCGAACAGGTCGCTGACGGCCTGAGCCGCAGTCTTGCCGGCACACAAGGCGGGCCAGCGGGCCGTGAGGGCGAGCGGATCCTCGCAGGCCCAGAAACCGTCGCTGGCCAACAGATAGTGGGCGCCGGGACGCACGCGCAGCACGCGGCGGTCGCCCAGGTGCGCGAGGAAGGGCGGCAAGGTGGCCGCATCGAGGCCGCGCAAGGGCTTGTCGAGCTGCAAGCTGTCGCTGATGGCGTTGCCTAAAATGAAGGCCTGCGAGATTTGCGGATGGTGCTCGCCGTGCACGGCGGCGCGCCAGCGCGTCTCGTCGAGCGCGCCGCGCATGGCGTACACGGTGGCCGGCACGTGGTCGACGGTGAGGATGCTGGCAACCCCGTCGGCAATTTCATACAGGCGCGAATCGCCCACGTGATACAGCAGCGGGGCTTCGCCGGGCGGCACTTCCAGCAAGGTCAGGGTGGTGCCCGGCGGGCGCGCCTGGGCGGGCGCCGTCCTGGCGAAGGTATCCTGCAAGCGCGTGTGCAACTGGTCGAGTTTGGCTGCCAGGCTGGCCGTGTCGAGGCAGGCGGGTACGGCAAGCAAGCCTTGCACGGCCGCTTCCGCCGCTTCGCGCCCATGGCCGTGGCCGCCCATGCCGTCGAGCACGGCGGCACGCACGTGGCCGCGCGGCCAGCCCGGCACCTGGCAGTGGAACGGCGCCTGCCGCGACAGGCAGACGGCGTGGCCGCTGGCATCGATCAGCAGGAAGTTGTCCTGGTTTTCGCGCCGGGGCATCGGGCCGGCGCCCACGCTGGTGCCGGCGGCGGCATCGAGCCAGGGGCCAAAGTCGAGCGCGTCTTTAATTAAATGCATCGGTTGGTGCGGTCCAGGCGGCCAGCAATGTTGATCGTAGGACACAGCTTAGCCGAAATCGTGCGGGGGCGATACCTTGCCTGTTTCGCAAAAAAACCTGCGGCAGCAGGCTGGCGCAGGTTTTATATGGTAGC
Organism: Janthinobacterium sp. GW823-FHT01H08; assembly: GCF_058797855.1. Lineage (NCBI taxonomy): Bacteria > Pseudomonadati > Pseudomonadota > Betaproteobacteria > Burkholderiales > Oxalobacteraceae > Janthinobacterium > Janthinobacterium sp. GW823-FHT01H08. The sequence continues at coordinate 4,111,937 of NZ_CM179504.1, read as the reverse complement.
GGGTGTCGCTTAACGGCGATGGCCCCAGCCGTGGCCGTGACCGTGGCCACGGTCATAGTAGTCGTAGCGGCCATGGTCGCGGTAGTAGCCGCGGCCCGGCTGCACGTAGACGACAGCCGGCGGGCCGTAGTAGCGCGGTGGCGGCGCGTAGTACACGGGCTGCGGCGCCGGGGCGTAGTACACCGGTTGCGGCGCAGGCGCGTAATAGGTTTCGCGGTAGCCGCCGCGATAGCCGCCACGGTCGTAGTAGCGGTCATTCGTGCTGATGCTGTTGCCGACGGCGGCGCCCAGCACGCCACCGACGATCGCACCATTGCGTCCGCCGGTGCTGTTGCCAATGGCCGCCCCGACAACGGCGCCTGCAACGGTATTGAAGTCGCGGTCACCGGCGACTGCGGCCGAAGACACAGCCACTGCCGCTACCATTACCGCACCCAGGAGTTTCTTGTTCAACATGGCATTTCCTTCCATTCCGGCGAGATCACAATGATCTGCATGAACTGGACTATATCTGCTGCCGCAAGCTTGTTCCACGTCTAATACAACTTATTACAATCGGGGCGGGGCGGTAACAAGTCAGCGCCGGCGCGCCTGCCATTCTGGACGAAGCAGGCTGTACATTTTGGCGTCGCGCATCACGCCGTTGATAAAGAAAGCCTGGCGTATCAAGCCTTCCTGGGTAAAGCCGTTCTTTTGCGCGATGCGCTCGGAGCCGATGTTCAGCGGGTCCATCAGCAGCTCGAGCCGGTGATACGGATAGGCGCTGAACAGGTAATCGACCACCAGGCGCGTCGCTTCGCTGATGTAGCCGCGCCCGTCCCGCTGCCGGTCGAACAGGCGGTAACCGATTTCGCGCGAGGCTGGCGTGCGGCTCTTGAAGTGCGTGATCGTGCCGATGATGTGCTGTGAGTGATCTTCGATGAGGAACAATTCGCTGTCTTCGGTGACAAAGCCCGATTGCAGGAAGTCGCGCCGCATGGCCTCGGGCGACTTGAATTGCATGGAGAAAAACTCGCCGCGCGAGGGCAGGTCGTTGACGAGGGAAATATAGGTATTCAGGTCGGCAGCCTGCAAATGCCGGATGGTGCAGAGGGTTCCCTTGAGCATGTCGGTTTCCGGTAGCGATCACGAATCTTCATGGTAATCGACTCTGGGGGCAAGAGGCAATCGGTCCCGTAAAAGTTGCTGCAATGACAGAACAAATACGCTATCGTAGACAGCCGCGCCTTGCCCATGGCCACGGCGTACCCGCTTCGACCTCGTTGACTGGAACTGACATCACATGCAAATCATCCTGACTGGCGCGCCATTGCGCCGTTCCGTTTTATCCATCGCCCTTGGCTGCATCGTCAGCGCCGGCGCCTTTGCCGCCGCACCGGGCAATACGCCGCAAGCGCTGGCGCAGGTGCGCGACACGGCGCTGCAAAGCGACTGGGCCTACGCCCGCCTGGCCGACATGACGGATTTGATCGGCCCGCGCCTGTCCGGCTCCGAAGGCGCTGCCGCCGCCGTGCGGCAGGTGGCCGACGCCATGCGCCAGCTGGGCGCCACCGTCACCCTGCAGCCCGTGAAAGTGCCGCACTGGGTGCGCGGCGTGGAAACGGCGGAAATCGTCGACTATGCGGGCCGTCCGCAGGGTGTCTCGCAGCGCGTGGTGCTCACGGCCCTGGGCGGCTCCGGCGCCACTGCGGCCGCCGGCCTGACGGCACCCGTGATCATCGTCAAGAGCCTGGACGAACTCAAGGCACGCGCGCCGGAAGTGAAGGGCGCCATCGTGCTGATCGACATGCCGTTCGACCAGGAGATGGCCGAACGGGGCCTGGCCGGCGTTACCTACGGCCAGGGTTCGCGCGCGCGCTTCCTCGGGCCGAAGGCGGCGGCCGACCTGGGCGCGGCGGCCGCGCTGGTGCGCTCGGTCGGCGGCGCGAACTTCCGCATCCCGCATGCGGGCGCCACAGGCCTCGATGACAACAAGCGCATTCCCGCCGCCGCCGTCACCGTGGAAGACGCCTTGCTGATCGGCCGCCTGGCCGCGCGCGGCCCCTTGAAAATGCACCTGACCCTGACGCCGCAAAACCTGCCGGAGGCGGACAGCTACAACGTGATCGCCGACTGGCCCGGCACGGACAAGGCCGGCGAAGTGGTGGTGGTCTCGGGCCACCTCGATTCCTGGGATCTGGCGACGGGCGCGCACGACGACGGCGCCGGCGTCGTGGCGGCCATGGGCGTGGTGGAAACCTTGAAAAAGCTCGACTACCGCCCGCGCCGCACCATCCGCGTGATCGCCTGGATGAACGAGGAAAACGGCGGCCGTGGCGGTCAGGCCTACTTCGAGGCCCACAAGCAGGCGCTCGGCAAACAATACGCGGCCATCGAGATGGACAGCGGCGCCGGCCGCCCGTTCGGCATCCTCGCCAGCGTGGGGCCGAAGTCGGAAAAACTGTTCGCACCGCTGCGCGCTGCCTTGCTGTCGATGGGCGCGCACGCGTTCACGCGCCGCGACGCGCTGGGCACGGGCGACCTGCACCGCCTGGAAACGGGCGGCGTGCCCAGCTTCGAGCCGCTCGTCGACAGCCACAGCTACTTCCACTACCACCACACGCCGGCCGATACCCTGGACAAGGTCGACCCGGATAACCTCAAGCGCAATGTGGCGCTGATGGCGTCGCTGGCGTGGTTCCTGGCCAATATCGACGGCGAGATCGGCCGCGCGCCGGAGCAGGGCGAGTAAGCGCCAATGTCGCTACCCGATCTGAACCTGTTGATCACCCTCGATGTCCTGCTGGCCGAAGGCAGCGTCACGCGCGCGGCGCGGCGCTTGCGTCTGAGTCCATCGGCCATGAGCCGCGCCCTGGCGCGCCTGCGCGAGACGACCGGCGATCCGCTGCTGGTACGCGCCGGGCGTGAACTGGTGCCCACGCCGCGCGCGCTGGAGCTGCGCGAACGGGTGGGCCGCCTGCTGGGCGAGGCGCTGACCGTGCTGGGACCGGTGCAAGCGCTCGATCCGCGCCAGCTGGCGCAGACGTTCACGCTGCGTGCGAGCGACGGCTTCGTGGAAAATTTCGGCCCGGCCCTGCTCGCGCATATCGGCGCGCAGGCGCCTGGCGTGCGCCTGCGCTTCGTGCAAAAGCTCGACCGCGAAAGCCTGCAGCTGCGCGAGGGCAGCATCGACCTGGAAACGGGCGTGATCGGCAGTCTCACCAGCCCGGAAGTGCGCACGCGCAGGCTGTTCGGCGACCGTTTCGTGGGCGTGGTGCGCAGCGGCCATGCGCTGGCGCAAGGAGCGATCAGCGCCGAGCGCTATGCGGCCGGCCAGCACGTGCTGGTGGCGCGGCGCGACCAGGATACGGGACCGATGGACGACGCGCTGGCCGCGCTGGGATTGCAGCGCACGATCGCCAGCATCGTCGGCGGCTTCACGGCGGCGCTGGCGCTGGCCGCCGGCTCCGACCTGATCGCCACCGTGCCGGAACGGCATACGGGCAATCTGCGTGCCGGCATGTTCAGCTTTGCGCTGCCGCTGGGCATGCCGGACCTGACCGTGTCGCTGATGTGGCATCCGCGCATGGATGCCGACCCCGCCCACCGCTGGCTGCGCGGCTGCGTGGTCGACGCCTGCGCGGCCCGGATCAGCGCCGGCTGATGGCGCCGGCAGCGGCCTGCTGCACGGGCCCGTCGAAGCCGCCGGCCATGGCCGTGTAGCCGCGCGCCGTGGCGATGGCCACGTCGCGGTGCGCCGTCACCAGCTGCTCCTGCGCGGCCAGCGCAATGCGTTCCGCTTCGAGCACGCCGAGCAGGCTTTCCGCGCCTTCCTGGTAGCGCACGCGCGCCAGGCGCGCGCTTTCCTGCGCCAGCCGGTGCGCCTCGCGCAGTTCCGCTTGGCGGTTGCGCAATTGCACCCATTGCGCGATGGCGCTGTCGGTTTCTTCCAGCGCCAGCGCCAGCGCCTTGTCGAAGCCGGCCTGTGCGGCCTGCACCTCGGCCCCGGCCGCGCGGGCGCGGGCGCGGCGCGTGCCGGCATCGAACAGCGGCAGGGAAAACGCGGCGCCCGCATGCCAGCGCGCCGCATCGCCGCCATTCCAGTCGCCGGCCACGCCGGAGGCGCCAAACAGCGCGCCCAGGCTGATGCGCGGGAAGCGTTCGGCGATGGCGGCGCCTTCGCGCGCGCTGGCCGCCGCCAGCGCCCGTTCGGCCGCGCGCACGTCGGGCCGGCGCAGCAGCAGGTGGGCCGGCTCATCCGTCAACAAGGTTTGCGGCAGCGCCAGCGGCATCGGCTGGTCGAGCGCCGCCAGTTCCGGCGCATCGAGACGCTGCCCGGTGAGCGTCGCCAGCCGGTTGCGCGCCAGGCGTTCTTCGGCGTTCAGGCTGGGCAGGCGGGCGCTGGCCAGGCGCATCTGCGCCTCGGCGCGCATGCGCTCGGCCGGCGCGGCCCGCGTTCTCGCGCTCGCGCACCAGTTGCAGGGTGCCGGACTGGTTCGACAGCTGCTCCTGCAGGCTGACGCGCATCTGCTGCGCGCCGCGCAGCACCAGGTAGGCGTCGACCACCTGCGCCAGGATCAGGCGCCGCACATCGTCGCGCACGGCGGCGCGCTCGTCCGACGATGCCTCGGCAGCGGTGATGCTGTGGCGCACGCGGCCGAACAGGTCGAGCTCCCAGCTGAAGACGGCGTTCCACTGCAGCGGCGAGGCGATGTGCGGCTGGCCGCCGCGGCTCTCGATCGCCGCCAGGCGCGCGCGTCCGGCCTGGGCGTCGAGATCCACCGCCGGCAGGCGGGCGCCGCGCGCGGCCTGCGCGAACTCGCGGGCGCTGGCCAGGCGCGCGGCGGCGATGCGCACGTCGTAGTTGTCTTGCCAGGCGCGCTTGACCAGCTGCTCCAGGCTGGCATCGCCCAGTGCCTGCCACCACAGCGCCGGCGGCGCGCCGGCCTGCAGTTCCGGGCCGCCCGCCGAGGGCAGGGCAGACAGTTGCGCCGGATCGAGCGCCCGCGTCGCCGTGGGCGTGCCGGCGCTGCAGCCGGCCAGGGCCAGCATGGCCGCCGCCAGCAGCGGCGCGGCGCGGCGCGTGTTCAGGTGTGTCATGCGGCTCATGCGGCTTCTCCCAGCGCGACCGTGTGCGTGGCCGGCGCCGCGCGGCGCCTGCTCAGCAAGGTGAAAAACAAGGGTGTAAACAACAGGCCCGACAAGGTCACGCCCAGCATGCCGGCGAAGACGGCCGTGCCCATCGACTGGCGCATTTCCGCGCCCGCACCGGAAGACAGCATCAGCGGTATCGCACCCAGCAGGAAAGCCAGCGACGTCATCAGGATGGGACGCAAGCGCGTGCGGGCGGCGGCGATGGCCGCTGCGCGCGCATCGGCGCCGGCCGCCATCGCCTGGCGCGCGAATTCGACAATCAGGATGGCGTTCTTGGCGGCCAGGCCGATCAGCACCACGATGCTGATCTGCGTCAGCACGTTGTTGTCCAGGCCGCGCCACGACACGCCGATCAGCGTGGCCAGCACGCAGCTGGGCACGATCAGCACGACGGACAGGGGCAGCAGCCAGCTTTCAAACAGGGCCGCCAGCAGCAGATACACCAGCAGAACGGCCAGTCCCAGCACCATGCCGGTGCTGGCGCCCGCGTGTTTTTCCTGCAGCGCCAGTTCCGTCCACTCGTAGTCGAAGCCGGCCGGCAGGCGCGCCTTGAGCAGTTCTTCCATCGCGGCGATGGTCTGCCCCGTCGAGTAGCCGGGCCTGGTGCTGCCCTGGATTTCGGCGGCGGGATACAGGTTGTAGCGCGGCACGCGGAACGGTGCCGTGCCTTCGCTGAAGGTGGCCACGCTGCCCAGCGGGACCATGTCGCCGCTGGCGGTGCGCGTCTTGAGTGCGGCCAGGTCGGCCACGCTGCGCCGGTAGGGCGCGTCCGCCTGTGCGGTGACGCGCCAGACCCGGCCCATCAGGTTCATGTCGTTGACAAACACGGGTGCCAGGTAGCTTTGCAGGGTCTCGTTGATGCGCAGCGGCGGCACGCCCAGGTATTCGGCCCTTGTGCTGTCCAGTTCAACCTTGATCTGCGGGCTCATGGCGTTGAACGGCGTGAAGGCGCCCGTCACCGAGGACAGTTTCCCCGCTTCCTCGGCGATGCCGCGCGCGGCCGCCTGCAAGGCTTGCGGTCCCAGGCCGCCCGTGTCGCGCAGCATCAGCTTGAAGCCGCCGCCGGTGCCGATGCCGCGCACGGAAGGCGGCGGTATGACCATCACGCGCGCCGCGCTGATGGGCGCCAGCTTGCCGCGCAGGGCGCCCAGCATGGCCGGCCCGTCCAGGCCACTGCTGGCGCGCGCGCCGAAGTCCTTGAACATGGTGAAGATGACGGCCGTGTTGGGCGCCGACGTAAACGTGGCGCCGTCGGTGCCGACGAAGGCGGCCGTGTGGGCCACGCCGGGGTGGCTCATCAGGCGTGCCGTGGCGTCCTGCACCACTGCGCTGGTGCGCGCCAGGGTCGAGCCAGCCGGCAGCTGGATCGAGACGATGGCATAGCCGCGGTCCAGCTGCGGCACGAAGCCGCGCGGCGTCGCGTCCAGGCGCCACAGGGTCAGGCCCGCCAGCACGAGGTACACGGGCAGCATCAGCCAGCGCCGCGAGAGGATGCGCCCGGTCAGTTGCACGTAGCCGCCCGTCAGGCGGGAAAAGCCGCGGTTGAAGATGGCCATCCAGCGCGCGCCCAGGCTGTTGGCATCGTGCTGCGGCTTGAGCAGCAGCGCGGCCAGGGCCGGCGACAGCGTCAGCGAGACCAGCGCCGAGATCACGGTGGAGGCGGCGATGGTGACGGCGAACTGGCGGTAGAACATGCCGGAGATGCCATCGATGAAGGCCGTTGGCACGAACACGGCCACCAGCACCAGCGCGATGGCGACCAGCGCGAAGCCCACCTCGTTCATGCTGCGCTGCGCCGCGGCGACGGGGCTCATGCCGCCCTCCATGTGGCGCTCGACGTTTTCCACCACCACGATGGCGTCATCGACGACGATGCCGATCGCCAGCACCAGGCCGAACAGCGACAGCGTATTGAGGGAATAGCCCATCGCGGCCAGCACCGTGAAGGTGCCGACCAGGGACACGGGAATGGCCAGGATGGGAATGACGGCGGCGCGCCACGAGCCGAGGAACAGCAGCATGGCCAGGCACACCAGCAGTGCCGCCTCGAAGATGGTGTCGCGCACCTTGTCGATCGAGGAACGGATGAATTCGGTCGGATTGTAGTAGGCATGGTAGGCGACGTCCTGCGGGAAATCGGCTTCCATTTTGGCCAGCAGCGCCAGCACGCGGTCGCCGGTGGCCAGCGCGTTCGAGCCGGGCAGCAGGCTGATGCTCAGCGCGATGGCCGTGCGGTTGTCGACGAAGCCGCTTTCCGCGTAATCCTGCGCGCCCATCTCGACGCGCGCCACGTCGCGCAGGCGCACCACGCCGCCGTCGGCATGGGCGGCGACGATGATGGCCTCGAATTCGGCCACGTCGCGCAAGCGGCTTTGCGCCTGCACCTGCATCTGGTAGGCGCCATCGCTGCCGCCGGGCGGCTGGTTCAATACCCCGGCGGCGACCTGCGAGTTGGCTTGCCGTACCGCCGCGATCACTTCCGGCGCGCTCAGGCCCAGCGAGGCCACGCGCGCCGGATCGAGCCAGATGCGCATCGAGAAGTCGCGTGCGCCGCGCGTGTAGATGTCGCCGACGCCTTCGATGCGGGCCAGCTGGTCCTTGACGGCGGTGCCGATAAAGTTGGAGATGTACTGCTGGTCGCGCGTGCCTTTCGGCGAATCGAACAGCACTACCATCAGCTGGTCGGGCGAGGCCTTCTTGACGGCCAGACCCAGCCGGCGCACGGCATCGGGCAGGCGCGCTTCGGCCACCGCCACGCGGTTCTGCACCAGCGACTGCGCCTGTTCGATGTCGGTGCCCGGCTTGAACACCACGCTGATGGTCAGCTTGCCGTCGCCCACCGATTGCGAGGACATGTAGAGCATGCCGTCGACGCCGTTGATTTCCTGTTCGATGGGCGCGGCGACCGTATCGGCGATTTCCTGCGCCGAGGCGCCAGGATAGCTGGCCTTCACCGTCACCGTGGGCGGCACGATCTCGGGAAACTCCGAGATCGGCAGGCGCATGGCCGACACCGCGCCCACCAGGGTGATGAGGATCGACAGCACGATGGCAAACACGGGACGGCGGATGAAAAATTGGGAAAAACGCATGGCAGCTCCTTATGCGCCGCTGGCGCGGGGAGCAGCCACCAGGACCTGGTCGCCCGGGCGCACCTTGGCCACGCCGGAGACGATGACCCGCTCCTGCGGTCCGAGGCCGGACAGCACGATCTGCTTGTCGCCCTGCAGGCCGCCCAGTTCCAGCTTGCGCGGCGCCACCTTGCCCGCCGCGTCCACGATGAACACCATCTTTTTGTTCTGGTCGCTGAGGATGGCGGCGTCGGGCACCAGCAGGCGCTCTTGCGCCGCGCCGACGGGAATGCGCACGCGCGCAAAGCTGCCCGGCATGACGGCGTGGTCGGCGTTGGCCAGGCTGGCGCGCAGGCGCACCGTGCCCGAGCGGACGCTGATCTCGTTGTCGACAAAATCGACGCTGGCTTCCTGGGCGGGGCCGCCGCCGTCGAGCGCCAGCTGCACCTTGGACGGCAGCCTGCTGTGCTGGCGCAGGCGCTGGAAATCCGCTTCCGACAGGTCGACCGTGGCGCGCACGGGGCTGTGCGCGACGATGGTGGTCAGCACGCCGCTTTGCGCGGCGCCGCCGGCCACGTAGTTGCCGACGTCGACGCGGCGGTCCGACACGGTGCCGGCGATGGGCGCGCGCATGGTGGTGAAGGACAGTTCCAGTTCGGCGCTGCGCAATTCCGCCTGGCTCAGCATGACGGCCGCCTGCGCGCCTTCGAGCTCGCCGCGCGCCCTTTCCAGCTCCTCGGTGCTGGCCGCGCCCGTCTGCTGCAGCCGGCTGCTGCGCTCGAACTGGGCCGTGGCCAGCTTGCTGCGCGCATGGGCCTGGGCCAGGCTGGCCCGGGCGCGGTCGCGCGCCGCCGCGAAGGGACGCGGGTCGATGACGAACAGCGCATCGCCGGCCTTGACCTGCTGGCCATCGCGAAAGGCGATTTGCTGCAAGTAGCCCGACACGCGCGAGCGCACTTCCACGCGCTGCGATGGTTCGATGCGGCCCGTGTAGTCGAGGCTTGCCTGCACCATCGACGTTTCCGGCAGCGCCACGGAAACGGTCGGCTTGGGCGGCGGGTTCCCGGGCGCGGCCTGGGAACGGCCGCAGCCGGATAAAGTGGCGCTGCAGGCCAGGGCCAGCAGCAGTGGGAAGGGCAGGGACGGGATCGGACGGGGGCGCATCATGCGGGGTCTCCAGAAGACGTAGGGGGCTTGGCCAGGACGCGGCCGAGCGCGAAAATGGCCAGCGCGGCGAGTATCAGCGCGCTGGCGACGGCAAAGGTGGCGTGCATGCCACGGATCATGGCGGCTGGCTGGGCGCCGGCGAGATCGCCAGCGCCGGCGGCGAAGACGGCGCCCATCACGGAGGCGCCCGTGACGAGGCCCAGATTGCGCGACAGATTGAGCATGCCGGAGATGAGGCCGCGCTGCTCGGGCACGATGTCGCCCATCACGGCGGTATTGTTGGCCGCCTGGAACAGCGCATAGCTGGCCGTGAGCAGCATGATCGGCGCGACGTAGCCGGGGATGCCCAGGCTGGCCGGCAGCAGGGACAGCGCCAGGCAGGCGGCGGCCGCGCCGCACAGGCCCGCGCCGCCCATGCGCTGCGCGCCGTAGCGGTCCACCAGCCAGCCGGACGGCACGCCGCAGAACGCCGCCACCAGCGGCCCGGCCGCCAGCACCATGCCGGTGACGGCCGTGCCCAGGCCCAGGCCGCGCGCCAGGTAGAAGGGACCGACTACCAGGGTCGACATCATGACCGTCGATACGAGCATGCTGGTCGCCAGGCCGGCGCTGAGCACGGGCGCGCGCAGCATGGCCAGGCGTATCAGCGGCGCCGGCGCCTTCAGTTCGACGCGGACGAACAGGGCGCCGCCCACGCAGGCGGCCAGCAGCAGCGCCACGTTGCGCATGCCGAAATGGCCGCGCCCCAGGGTCATGGCCAGCGCGTACGCGGCCAGGGTCAGCGCCAGCAGCAAGGTGCCGCGGTGGTCGAAGACGGGCCGCCTGGCGTTGGCGCCGTGCTGGTCAGCCGGCAGGTAACGCCAGGCCAGCAGCAGCGCCACGCCGGCAAGCGGCACGTTGACGAGGAAGATGGATTGCCAGCCGAAGCGCGCGATCAGCAGGCCCCCCAGCGCGGGCCCGAGCGTGGTGCCGACTGCCGACATGGTACCGAGCAGGCCCATGGCGCTGCCCGTCTGCGCCTTGGGCACGGTGCTGCCGACGAAGGCCATGGTCAGCGCCATCATGACGGCAGCGCCCAGGCCCTGCAGGGCGCGCGCGGCGACCAGCAGCCACAGGGTGGGCGCCAGGGCGCACAGGATGGAGGCGGCGGCGAACAGGGCGATGCCGGCCAGCAGCAGGCGGCGCCGGCCGATCATGTCGCCGAGGCGGCCCACGCTGACGATCAGCGCGGTGATGGCCAGCAGGTAGGCCAGCACGATCCATTGCACGTCCTGGAACGGCGCATGCAGGGCCCTGGCCATGTCGGGCAGGGCCACGTTGGCGATGCTGGTGCCCAGCGCGGGCAGCAGCATCGACAGGGACAGGCTGGCAAGGGCGCCGCGCACGGGCGGCTTGGCGCCAGCGGCCTCGGTGGCCTGCTGGTTGGATGGAGTGGTTTTGGATTGTGAAGGCATGGCGTGGCGGATCCTCGAATAGGGTCACCACATGGTACCGAGGGATATGGTATGGCGGAAGGCGCATCACTTGCATTTTGTTGTTGCGTTTGACGCCATGTCATGTGCGTCGCCTTCGGACTCAATCGGAATAACCCCGCATAGTGTCCGCCGCGTCGTGGCGGATACCCCACCACGGCAGGTAGGCATGGTTTTCGCCGCGCGCGCGGAACCACGGCTGGTCGTGCTTGATGGGGCGCACGATGGCCGGCGGCGACACCAGCACGCCAGTGACGCTGGCAGGATCGCTGGTGCCCGCCACCAGCACGGGCTGGCCGACGTGGTTGGCATGGGCGATGCCCAGAGCGACATTGGTCAGCGCCGTGCCGGCGCCCATTTCGCCCAGCAGGGCCGGGGTATTGAAAGTCTGCGGCAGGAAGTCGAAGCCCTGCACTTCCAGGCTCAAGGCATGCGCCAGCTGGCGCAGCCGGTCGGAGGAGGTGGGCAAGGTCTTGTTGGCGTCGTGGATGACGTAGCCGATCTCTTCTTCCGTCTTGCCGCCCTGGCGCGCCGCTTCGGCAAACACGGCCTGCCACGCCTGCACGGCGCGTGGCGGCTTGTCCTTGCCCGTTTCAAAATCGGCCACCTTGCGCGCGGCCGGATAGCCTATCCACGCCAGCGCCGCCCGCTCCGTTTTGTAATCAGGGCCGGCCAGCACCAGCAGCACGAGGTTTTCATTGATCTGCATGGTTTTTGGCCGGCTCGGCGCGTCCCAGTTCATGACCCATACGGTTTGCTGCGGATGCGCTTCCAGGTAGGCCAGCGCGGCTTGCAGGGAGACGAAGCCCGCATTGTTGCCGCCCAGGGTGATGCGCACGTCGGGCGGGGTGGCGCGGGTCCAGAGGGTGGGGAAGTGGGTGTTGCCGATGCTGAAGGTGTCGGTGATGGTTTGCTGCGTGAATTGGTGTACTTCTGCCAGATCGAATTTCCCTTCAGGCAGGGCATATTCCACGCGGATGCCTGCCAGTTCACGCCAGTTCTGTTTTTGATCCTTGGGATAGACGTGGTAGAAGTAGGTGGGGCTGGAATAGTAAATGTCGTGAAAATTGGTCATCAGCTCGCGCAGATACTTATGGTGATAGCCCTTGAACGTTTCCCTGCCATTGATATCGTGGGCAATGGGGGCGACGGCCTGCAGGGTGCTGAAACCCCTGGGATCCGTCCTGACCATATCGTCATTCTTGTTGGGTTTGGCCAGGCCGAGCGTCCAGAGCAACTGCCACTCGGTCGGATAGTCGAGCCGCTGCAGCGGATTGAGCCACTGCAGTCCCACCACTTGTGCCCGGAAAGGAACGTGGGCCGTGATTGGTGGGAGATCGTCTTCTTTCTGTGCAGGTTTCACGGCGCAGGCCGTCAATAGCGCAAACATGGAGAAAGCGGCGAGCATGGGCAGCGCGAGGAACTGTTTCATGAGGTCTCCAGGTGAATGGGCGTACTGGTGACCGGCATATTCCGGCCAGATGGACCAAAGTGCCAGGAAAATGACGAAGAGAAATGTGGTGAGCGCCCAGACCAGTCGCTGGCGCGGCGTGGCAATGAACTTACGCACCGTCAGTCCTCAGTGCAAAGTTGGTGGAAGGGTCGGCAGGCCTGGCATTCTGGCGCTCGTCAACGATGTTTTTTGGTTTTCTGGCAGGGCTGTCTTTGTCATTTGCCCATGTAAATAAAGATACATTTTTAAATGTGCCATTGTCGTAGTATTCAAAGAACTCTCCAGACTCGAAAGATGCGCCTTTCAACAGGCTCCAATCCGCCGCAACCCTTAATTCCTGCAGTTCCTCCCGCCTGATCGTGCACACCCCCACCGCCACGTCATACGCCAGCGCCTTTTCCGCATGCTCGGGATTGGTCATGATGGTCGAGTGATCGGTGGCGTGGGTGTCGATATTGGCGGCCAGGTAGCTCTGGATTTCGTTCTTGCGCCAGGCATTGAATTCCTTGCTAGCCTCCTCCGGCTCGTCCACCGCCGTCACAGTCTTGCCTTTTTCGACCCAGCCGTCGCGCCTGGCCTGCATGCGCAGCATGCCATTCTGTTCGTAGCGCAGCGCCGCCTCGGTCTGCGCATCGCCCTTGCCCTGGGAACGGTAGGGCGCAAACGCGTCATCGGCGTCGGCGGCGCGTTCCTTGTGCAGGGAGTCGGCGGGGGCATCGCAGTCTTCGTCAAATTGTTCGCTCGTATCGGCAAAGCGTTTCGAATGCGGCAGGAAGGGCTCGGGCAGCCTGGGCGCCTTCATCGGCAGCCGCCAGGTCTTGGGCGGCAGGGCGTTGATGCGCGTGCCGGCAGTCTTGGCGAGAATGATGACGATGGGCGCAAACAGAAAGGTCAGTATCTTGCGGCCGATGCCTTTGCTGGCCCGCATGCCCTTTTCGATCGAGTACTCGGCGACCAGCGAGCGCGGGTGCCAGAAATCGAGGCTGTCCGGCGTCAAGGGCTGGCCATTGCGCTGCCAGATATCGTAGTCCTTCTCATCTTCCTGGCCGACAAGGTGATTTTGCGCAAACACGCGCTGGGTGAAGATCCCTTCGCCGCCCGTATCGGCAATTTCCTGTGCCGACATGCCGCGCCAGCCTATGCCCTGCACGGGCGTGGCGGAAATCACCTGGTCGTGCGGATTAAAATACAAGGTAACCCGGCCATAGGTGGAGCCATGCAAGCCGTAGTCTGCGTGGTCGAACGCGGCCGTATAGCTGTCCTTGCGTGCAGGCTTGCGATTCGCGCTGCACTCGTCGACAAAGGCGGCATCCTGCTGCATTGCCGTGCGGGTGCGCAGGATGTTGAAAAACGCTTTCAAGGTTTGCGTGCGCGCCGCGTACTTTTGCCGGCCCGTATTGCCATGCTCATCCTTCAGATGGCCGCTGACCCAGTTTTCCGTGAAATTGCTGTCGAGCAGACTGTAGGGCGGGTTGCATAGCACATAGGAGTCGGCCACGGCAGAAGCGCCCAGCGTTTCGCCGAGAAAGGCGGCCGCCATGGCCACCATATTGCCCTGGCTATGGCAGACGATGGTGACGGGCGCATCGTGCTGGCATGCCCTGATCGATTGTACGAGACGCGCCAGGCGCCACGCGGCGAACACGAAATACGGGCGCGGCGGACAGGCATACACTTGCCGGTCATTCGTCGGGTTCATGTGCTGGATATGCATCCACAGGAACAGTTCCTCGGACAAGCCCTGGCCCCACAGCTCAGGCAGGGCGCTGCAGCCGTTGGCGAACGGCCCGCCGCCCCAGTAATTCTTTTCGTTGAGATAGATGCCGTCGCCGAATGCCTGCAATTCCTCGCCGTTGGCCTTGTAGCCCCAGCGAAAGCGGATCACGGGCGAATTGGCGTCGTCCGCCTGCAGGAAGGTGGTGGCATTGCGCTTGGGATTGAGGAAGCCGTCATCCGTCAGTTCGCGTGCGTAAGTGGCGGCCTGCATCTTTCCGGCGGCCGGGCCCGGGATCTCCAGGTCTTCGTCGCGGCGCTTCAGACGGGCATTCAGCCCGGCGCACAGGCCTTGCTCGGCCTGCTCATACCATTCACCGTCGGAATTGACGCCGTGCACAAAGATGACGATGCCGGGACGGGGCAGGCGCGTGACGGCCGCGAGCAACGCGTGGCTGAACAATGTCGTGCCTTCGGCTTCGGCCAGCAGCAGGCAATTCGTATCGAGCGTAGGGTCGGGCGACATGCGGGCGCTCCGTCAGCGTTAAGCAGGAAAAAGCGGCGCCAAAGTGAACTCAGGCAATCTGCACTGTATGCGGATTGCCTGAGGTGGAACTTGCGTGGTGTCAAGAAAGGAGGGGAGGCGGGCGGGCAGTGCCCGCAGGGATCAGATCGCGTTCAGCGGTATCTTGAGATAGCGCACGCCATTGTCTTCCGGCTCGGGCAGCTTGCCCGCGTTGATGTTGACCTGGATGGCAGGCAGGATCAGGGTCGGCATGTCCAGGGTGGCGTCGCGGCCCGTGCGCATGGCCACGAATTGCTCTTCCGTGATGCCGTCGCGCAAGTGGATATTGCTGGCGCGCTGTTCGGCCACCGTCACTTCCCAGCGCGGCGCGCGGCCGTTGGGCGGGTAGTCGTGGCACATGAACAGCCGCGTCTGCGGCGGCAGTGCCAGCAAGCGCTGCACGGAGCGGTACAGCAGGGTCGCGGAACCGCCGGGGAAGTCGCAGCGGGCCGAGCCTACGTCCGGCATGAACAGGGTGTCGCCCACGAAAACGGCGTCGCCGATCTGGTACGCCAGGTCGGCCGGCGTGTGGCCGGGCACGTGCAGCGCGCGTACTTCCAGTTTGCCGATATGAAACACCTGGTCTGGCGCGAACAGCTGGTCGAACTGCGAGCCGTCGGCCCTGGCGCCGTCCTGGTGGTAGACGGCGGCGAAGGCCTGCTGCACCGTCTGGATGGCGGCGCCGATGGCCACGTCGCCGCCCAGCTGCTGCTGCAGGTAGGGCGCGGCGGAAAGATGATCGGCGTGCGCGTGGGTTTCCAGCAGCCAACGGCACTGCAAGCCGTGTTCGCGCACGAAGGCGATCACCTTGTCGGCCGAGGCGGTGGAGGTGCGGCCCGCCTTCGGGTCGTAATCGAGCACGGAATCGATGATGGCGCAGTCCCGGCCATCGGCTTCGTAGACAACGTAGGTGACGGTGGCGGTGGTCGGGTCGAAGAAGGCTTGGATTTGTGGAGTCATCACGGCGGCAAGGGACGGGCAAGGGAATGGCATTATATCGCCAGAGTTCGCTAAAAAAATGCTGCAAATTGACATTTGACATGCGAAAAACAGATAAGCGGGCATGCATGCCTCCGTCGCAGTCGTGCGCACGCTCGCGCTTGCAGCATGGTAACCTCATTCTTCCAAGGAGGAATTCATGAACGATATCACTGCACGCAGCGAACAGTACCGCGGTTTTACGATTTCCGTGACCCCGCAAAAGGACAACGACGATTTATGGGATTTTACCTACCGCCTGCAGCGCGACGGTGAGCCGGAAGCGCAGGCGATCACGCGCAGCCGCACCCTGGGCGGCTACGCAGCGCCCGAAACCGCTTGCACGGCGGGCCTGGAAGTGGCCAGGACGGAAGTGGATAATCTGCTGCGTCCTTGAGCCAGCGTAAATCGTTTAGCCTGAAAGTCGGCCTGACCGCGCGCCGGCGCGTGAAACACGTCGCTAGCGGTCACGCTTCATGCTACGATTTCCAGTATTGAGTCAGTCAAAGGAGGCACCCCATGAATAGCAGTTCTAAAATTCACTATAAAGGCTGGGAAATCGTTCCCCTGGCCGTGCCCACCACCGATGGCAAATGGTCGGCCAGTTGCGACATCGAACGCGCCACGGCGGAAGGCCTGGAGGTGTTCGAAGGCTCGACCATGCAATTCGTGCGCGACGACGAGGAGGGCGCCATTGCCGCCGCCTGCGAAGAAGCCGTGCGCCAGATCGACAACATCATCGCCAATCCGCTGGTGCGGCTGGCCTAGTCCTTGAATTTCCAGCAAACCTGCAGCCGGCGCCCGCCGGCTGTTTTTTTATGCGCGTCGCCGGTGGCAGTCTCATATGTTTCATGTTTCAATGTTTCAAATGGAATGATTGAAACATATTTGAAACATCATTGGCCTGAATCGTGACATCGCTGTTCCCTGGCGTGACAACGCGTGCAGCGCCGATGCGTGGCCATTTCCCTGGTTTTCACTGTGCCGTGGTGCATTTTCCGCGCGAGCGCATGGTGCTGGCACGGCATTTGCAATATCAATGTTCATAGCCACTCCGTGAAACATTCGGGACCGTCCGAAACCCATAAGGTGAACACATGACTCAATACTCCGCAGGTGCCGCATTCCGCAAGGCCGTCCAGGAAGAATCCCCGTTGCAAGTCGTCGGCGCCATCAACGCCAACCACGCCTTGCTGGCCAAGCGCGCCGGCTATAAGGCCATCTACCTGTCCGGCGGCGGCGTCGCGGCCGGCTCGCTGGGCTTGCCCGATCTGGGCATTTCCAGCCTGGACGACGTGCTGACCGACATCCGCCGCATCACCGACGTATGCGACCTGCCGCTGCTGGTCGACGCGGACACGGGCTTCGGTTCCTCCGCCTTCAACGTGGCGCGCACGGTGAAATCGATGATCAAGTTCGGCGCGGCCGGCCTGCACATCGAAGACCAGGTGGGCGCCAAGCGCTGCGGCCACCGTCCGGGCAAGGAAATCGTCAGCAAGGAAGAGATGGTCGACCGCATCAAGGCGGCCGTCGATGCGCGCACGGACCCGAATTTCGTCATCATGGCGCGCACCGATGCGCTGGCCGTCGATGGCCTGGAAGCGGCACTGGAGCGCGCCGTCGCCTGCGTCGAAGCGGGCGCCGACATGATCTTCCCGGAAGCCATCACGGACCTGGACATGTACGCCACGTTTGCCAAGGCCGTCAACGTGCCGATCCTGGCCAACATCACGGAATTCGGTGCCACGCCGCTGTTCACGCTGGACGAACTGCGCAGCGCCCACGTGGGCCTGGCCCTGTACCCGCTGTCCGCCTTCCGCGCCATGAACAAGGCGGCGGAAAACGTCTACCAGGCGCTGCGCCGCGACGGTACGCAAAAGAACGTCGTCGACACCATGCAGACGCGCATGGAACTGTATGAATCGATCAACTATCATGATTTCGAGCAAAAACTCGACGCGCTGTTCGCCGCGCAAAAGAAATAAGTAAAAATTGCTAAAGAAGCCGGGACCGCATGCCGGTCCCGCAGTGACGCACCCGAGACTATTCAATCTGGAGAACACAATGACCGCACCGCAAGCCGCCACTTTCAAGCCTAAAAAATCCGTCGCCCTGTCCGGCGTCACCGCCGGCAACACGGCGCTGTGCTCGGTCGGCAAGACCGGCAACGATTTGCATTACCGCGGCTACGACATCCTGGACGTTGCCGACAGCTGCGAGTTCGAGGAAATCGCCTACCTGCTGGTGCACGGCAAGCTGCCAACCTTGGCGGAACTGAAAGGCTACAAGGCCAAGCTGAAGTCCTTGCGCGGCTTGCCGTCGGCAGTGAAAGCGGCGCTGGAAGCGCTGCCGGCCGCCGCCCACCCGATGGACGTGATGCGCACGGGCGTGTCCGTGCTCGGCTGCGCCTTGCCGGAAAAGGATGACCATAACGCGCCGGGCGCGCGCGACATCGCCGACCGCCTGATGGCGTCGTTCGGCTCCATGCTGCTGTACTGGTACCACTACAGCCATAACGGCAAGCGCATCGAAGTGGAAACGGACGACGACTCGATCGGCGGCCACTTCCTGCACCTGCTGCACGGCGAAAAACCCTCGGCGTCGTGGGAAAAAGCCATGCACACGTCGCTGATCCTGTACGCGGAACACGAATTCAATGCCTCGACCTTCACCAGCCGCGTCATCGCCGGCACGGGTTCCGACATCCACTCGGCCATCACGGGCGCCATCGGCGCACTGCGCGGCCCGAAACACGGCGGCGCCAACGAAGTGGCGCTGGACATCCAGAAGCGTTACGACAACGCCGACGAAGCGGAAGCGGACATCCGCGAGCGCGTCGCCAACAAGGAAGTGGTGATCGGCTTCGGCCACCCCGTCTACACGATTTCGGACCCGCGCAATAAAGTCATCAAGGAAGTGGCCCGTTCGCTGTCGCAGGAAGCGGGGTCGACCAAGATGTTCGACATCGCCGAGCGCCTGGAATCGGTCATGTGGGAAATCAAGAACATGTTCCCGAACCTGGACTGGTTCTCGGCCGTGTCCTACCACATGATGGGCGTGCCGACGGCGATGTTCACGCCGCTGTTCGTCATCTCGCGCACCTCGGGCTGGGCTGCCCACATCATCGAACAGCGCATCGACAACAAGATCATCCGCCCGAGTGCCAATTACGTCGGCCCGGAAGACCTGGAATTCGTGCCGATCAAGGACCGCAAATAATGAGCACCGCAATGAGTACCCCCATGAATACCCTGTACCGCAAACCCTTGCCGGGAACAGGGCTGGACTACTTCGACACGCGCGCCGCCGTCGATGCGATCGCCCCAGGCGCCTACGCCACCTTGCCCTACACCTCGCGCGTGCTGGCCGAAAACCTCGTGCGCCGCTGCGACCCGGCCACCCTGAACGCCTCGCTGAGCCAGTTCATCGAACGCCGCCGCGACCTCGATTTCCCGTGGTTTCCCGCCCGCGTCGTCTGCCATGACATCCTGGGCCAGACGGCCCTGGTCGACCTGGCCGGCCTGCGCGACGCCATCGCGGCCCAGGGCGGCGACCCGGCCCTGGTCAATCCGGTGGTACCCACGCAGCTGGTAGTGGACCATTCGCTGGCCGTCGAATGCGGCGGTTTCGACCCCGATGCCTTCGCCAAGAACCGCGCCATCGAAGACCGCCGCAACGAAGACCGTTTCGACTTCATCGACTGGACCAAGAGAGCGTTTAAAAACGTCGACGTGATCCCGCCCGGTAACGGTATCCTGCACCAGATTAACCTCGAGCGCATGTCGCCCGTGATCCAGGTGCAAAATGGCGTGGCCTACCCGGATACGCTGGTGGGTACGGATTCGCATACGCCGATGGTCGATGCGCTGGGCGTGATCGCCATCGGCGTGGGCGGCCTGGAAGCGGAAAGCGTGATGTTGGGCCGCGCCTCGTGGATGCGTTTGCCCGATATCATCGGCGTCAAGCTGACGGGTAAACCACAGCCGGGCATCACGGCGACCGACACCGTGCTGGCGCTGACGGAATTTTTGCGCAAGCAGAAGGTCGTTTCGTCCTATCTGGAATTCTTCGGCGAAGGCGCATCGCACCTGACCCTGGGCGACCGCGCCACGATTTCCAACATGGCGCCGGAATTCGGCGCCACGGCCGCCATGTTCTACATCGACGCGCAAACCATCAAGTACCTGAAGCTGACGGGCCGCGACGACGAACTGGTGAAACTGGTGGAGCTGTACGCCAAGGAGACGGGCCTGTGGGCCGACAGCCTGGTGGACGCCCAGTACGAGCGCGTCTTGACCTTCGACCTGTCGTCCGTCGTGCGCAATATCGCCGGACCGTCGAATCCGCACAACCGCGTGCCGACGTCGGAACTGGCCGCGCGCGGGATTTCCGGCGTGGTGGAAAACGAACCGGGCAAGATGCCGGACGGCGCCGTCATCATCGCCGCCATCACCAGCTGCACCAATACGAACAACCCGCGCAACATGATCGCGGCCGGTCTGATCGCGCGCAACGCGAACCGCCTGGGCCTGACGCGTAAGCCGTGGGTCAAATCGTCGCTGGCGCCCGGCTCGAAAACCGTGGAGCTGTATTTGCAGGAAGCGGGCCTGATGCCGGAACTCGAAGCATTGGGCTTCGGCGTGGTGGCTTTCGCCTGCACCTCGTGCAACGGCATGTCGGGCGCGCTCGACCCCGTCATCCAGGACGAAGTGGTGTCGCGCGACCTGTACGCCACGGCCGTCTTGTCGGGCAACCGCAACTTCGACGGCCGCATCCACCCGTACGCGAAACAGGCTTTCCTCGCCTCGCCGCCGCTGGTGGTGGCCTACGCGATTGCCGGCACCATCCGCTTCGACATCGAAAAGGATGTGCTGGGCCATGACGCGGACGGCAAACCGATTCTGTTGAAAGATATCTGGCCGTCGGACGAGGAAATCGACGCCATCGTCGCGTCCAGCGTCAAGCCGGAGCAGTTCCGCAAGGTGTATATCCCGATGTTCGCCGCGCAGGCGGATGACGGCATCAAGGTCAGCCCGCTGTACGACTGGCGTCCGCAGACGACGTACATCCGCCGGCCGCCATACTGGGAAGGCGCGCTGGCCGGCGCACGCCCCTTGAAAGGCATGCGTCCGCTGGCCGTCCTGGGCGACAACATCACCACCGACCACCTGTCGCCATCGAACGCCATCATGCTCGATAGCGCGGCCGGCGAATACCTGGCGAAGATGGGTTTACCCGAGGAAGACTTCAATTCCTACGCCACGCACCGGGGCGACCATCTGACGGCGCAGCGCGCCACGTTCGCCAACCCGACCCTGAAAAACGAGATGGTCATCGAGGACGGCAAGGTGAAGGCCGGTTCGCTCACGCGCATCGAGCCGGAAGGCAAAATCTCGCGCATGTGGGAAGCCATCGAGGTGTACATGGAGCGCAAGCAGCCCCTGATCATCATCGCCGGCGCCGACTATGGCCAGGGTTCGTCGCGCGACTGGGCCGCCAAGGGCGTGCGCCTGGCCGGCGTGGAAGCCATCGTGGCCGAAGGTTTTGAACGCATCCACCGCACCAACCTGGTGGGCATGGGCGTCTTGCCGCTGGAGTTTTTGCCTGGCGTGAACCGCAAGACCCTGGGCCTGGACGGCAGCGAAACCTACGACGTCGTGGGCGAGCGCACGCCGCGCTCCACCTTGACCCTCGTCATCCACCGCAAGAACGGCGAGACGGTCGACGTGCCCGTCACCTGCCGCCTCGATACGGCGGAAGAGGTGTCGATTTACGAGGCGGGCGGCGTGCTGCAGCGATTTGCCCAGGATTTCCTCGAATCTTCGAAAGCCGCGTAACGGTAGGTCGGATTAGCGCTTGCGCATAATCCGACCTTATCTGCCAAAACGCGCCAACAATGTGTCGGATTACGCGTGGCGAAG
This sequence comes from Janthinobacterium sp. GW823-FHT01H08, assembly GCF_058797855.1. NCBI lineage: Bacteria > Pseudomonadati > Pseudomonadota > Betaproteobacteria > Burkholderiales > Oxalobacteraceae > Janthinobacterium > Janthinobacterium sp. GW823-FHT01H08. The sequence goes on along the minus strand of NZ_CM179504.1, from coordinate 4,090,464 downwards.
CCACGCTGATCCGACCTACCTCTTCCAGGAAAACTCATGACCCACGTACCCCAAATCAAGATCCCCGCCACCTACATGCGCGGCGGCACCAGCAAGGGCGTGTTCTTCCGTCTGCAGGATTTGCCCGCCAGCGCGCAAGTGCCGGGCGCGGCGCGCGATGCGCTGCTGCTGCGCGTGATCGGCAGCCCCGACCCCTACGGCAAGCAGATCGACGGCATGGGCGGCGCCACGTCGAGCACCAGCAAGACGGTGATTCTGGCGAAAAGCACGAAGCCGGAGCACGACGTCGACTACCTGTTCGGCCAGGTCTCGATCGACAAGCCTTTTGTCGACTGGAGCGGCAACTGCGGCAACCTGTCGGCCGCCGTCGGCTCGTTCGCCATTGCCAGCGGCCTGGTGGACGCGGCCCGCGTGCCTGCCGATGGCATCGCCACTGTGCGCATCTGGCAAGCCAATATCGGCAAGTCCATCATCGCCCACGTCCCCATGACGCAGGGCGAAGTGCAGGAAACGGGCGACTTCGAACTCGATGGCGTGACCTTCCCGGCCGCCGAAGTGAAGCTGGAATTTCTCGATCCGGCCGCGGACGAGGAGGGCGGCGATGGTGGCAGCTCAGCCATGTTTCCTACTGGCAACCTCGTCGATGACCTCGACGTGCCCGGCATCGGCGTGTTGAAAGTCACGATGATCAACGCCGGCATCCCGACGATTTTCGTCGATGCGGACGCCATCGGCTACACGGGCACGGAACTGCAGGACGCCGTCAATGGCGATCCGGCCGCGCTGGCCCGCTTCGAGACCATCCGCGCGCATGGCGCGCTGCGCATGGGCTTGATTTCTCATCTCGATGAAGCGGCGAAGCGCCAGCACACGCCGAAGGTGGCCTTTGTCGCCAAACCGGCCGGCTATGTGTCGTCGAGCGGGAAAAAGGTGGAGGCGGGCGACATCGACCTGCTCGTGCGCGCTCTGTCCATGGGCAAGCTGCACCACGCCATGATGGGCACGGCGGCAGTTGCCATCGGCACGGCGGCGGCTATTCCCGGCACCCTGGTCAACCTGGCGGCCGGCGGCGGACCCCGCAACTCGGTGCGCTTTGGCCACCCGTCCGGCACCCTGACGGTGGGCGCGCAAGCGCAGCAGGTCGATGGCCAATGGCGCGTCACCAAGGCCATCATGAGCCGCAGCGCGCGCGTGCTGATGGAAGGGCGTGTGCGCATCCCTGGCGACGCGTTTTAAGGCCAGGTAGGCCGATGCGCAGGCAGATCAGTTGATATTTCTGCTAGCAAAGAAACTGAACGGCAAGGAAAATGGGGGAGCGCCGGCCGCGATGCGTGCAGCGCAGACGCTGGCGACCTCCCATACTTCCCGACGGGTGAACTGATGCTATTTAACTCTTACGTCTTCCTGTTCGCGTATCTGCCCATCACGGTGGCCGGTTTTTTCATCCTGGGACGGCGCAGCGAATTATGGGCTGCCGCCTGGCTGGCGTCGTCGTCGCTGTTCTTCTACGCGTACTGGGATTACCGCTACCTGCCGCTGTTGCTGGGCTCCGTCGTCTTTAACTATGGCTCCGCGGCCTGGCTGGCGGCCAGCCCCCGGCCGCGCAAGAAATGGATACTGGCTGCCGCCATTGCCGCCAACCTCGGCTTGCTTGCCTACTATAAATACGCGGGATTTTTCGTTGCCAGCCTGGCGCAATTGCTGGCGCAGCCAATTCCCGCTTTGCACGTGATTCTGCCGATCGGCATCTCGTTTTTCACGTTTACGCAGATCGCCTTCCTGGTCGACACCTGCAAGGGCAAGGCGCAGGAAAGCCGCTTCGTCCACTATCTGCTGTTCGTCACGTATTTCCCGCATCTGATTGCCGGTCCTGTCTTGCATCACAAGGAAATGATGCCGCAATTCGCCGACCGGCGTACCTTCCGCCTGTCGGCCAGCAATATCGCCATCGGCAGCACGATTTTTTTCATCGGCCTGGCCAAGAAGGTGCTGATTGCCGACAATATCGGCGCCTATTCGGCGCCCTTGTTCAGTGATCCCGCCGCGCGATCCTTGCTGATCGCCTGGGCTGGCGTGCTCGCGTATGCCTTCCAGCTGTACTTCGATTTCTCCGGCTATTCCGACATGGCCATCGGCTTGTCGAGATTATTTGGCGTACGGCTGCCGCTGAATTTTGCTTCGCCCTACAAGGCGCGCAATATCGCGCAATTCTGGCGCCGCTGGCACATGACCCTGTCGCGCTTCCTGCGCGACTACCTGTATATCCCGCTGGGCGGCAACCGCTGCGGGCCCGTGCGGCGCTACCTGAACCTGATGATCACCATGGTGCTGGGCGGCCTGTGGCATGGCGCCGGCTGGAATTTCATCGTCTGGGGCGCGCTGCATGGCGCTTACCTGGCGATCCACAAGGCCTGGAGCACGGTGACGCGCAAGCTGCACCTGCCGTCCGATACGCGCGTTGGCAACATCCTGGCGACGGCCCTCACTTTCATTGCCGTCTGCGTCGCCTGGGTCTTCTTTCGCGCACCCGACATGGCAACCGCCCTGACAATCATCCAAGGTATGGCGGGCGGCTTTGGCCTGGATTTGCCCGATGCGCTGGTGCCCCATTTGCTGCCGCTTCAGCCTGTGCTGGCCGCCATGGGCATGGGCTATTACCTGGGCGGCGGCACGGTGTTCATTGAAAGCTGGACGTGGATAGCGGTGGCAGCGCTGATTACTTTTTCCATGCCGAATACGCAGCAGATCATGCGTCACTTTGATCCGGCGCTGGATTTTCCTGCCGGTGGGCGACACCTGCGTGCCTGGCTCACCTGGCGCGCCTCGCCTGCGTGGGCGGCCGCCATCGCCGTGCTCGCGCTGGCGAGCATGCTGGCCCTGAACCGGCCCGCTGAATTCCTGTATTTTCAATTCTAGAGAGGGCGCATCATGACGGCATCCCCTTTTAAATCCTATCTGGCCGTACTGGCGCTGGTGCTGGCGGGGGGCGCCGTGCTGGCGGGCGCCTTCGTTTTCGTTGTCGACCCTTATGGCCTGTATGGCGTCGTCCGGCGCGATAATTTCAATGCCGTCAAGCCGGGCCTGAGCCGCTACCAGAACCAGATCAAGCAGGAACATGCGCTGCGCAGGCAGCCGCGCTTCATCATCCTTGGCAATTCGCGCGCGGAGATCGGCTTCGATCCGCGCGCCAGCGCCTTGTCGGCGCTGGGCGCCGGCTACAATCTGGCGATTCCGGGCACGGGCCTGGCGACATCCGCCAGCCAGTTTGCGCAACTGCGCCAGGCCGGCGTCCGGCCACGCACGGTCATCGTGGGCATGGAATTCATCGATTTTCTCAATCCCGCCGTCGCACCGTCCGCACGTCAGGCGCCAGCGGCCCCCGCGCCGGCGCATGGCCGCGCGTTCTGGCGCTTCGATGCGCTCTTTTCGCTGGCCTCCGTCAAGGATGCCGTGCACACGCTGCGCATTCAGCACGACGATGAGGCGGCCACCTTGTCGGCCGATGGCTTCAATCCCTTGCTGGAGTACGGCGCCCATGCGCGCCGGGATGGCTACCACAAGATGTTCACGCAGCGGGCGCAGGAAAGTGCCGCCAACTTGCGCCGCAAATCGACGCGGAGCCTTGCCACCGAAGACTTTCAATTGCTGCGCACCTTTTTGCTGGCGATGGCGGCCACCGAGGCCGATATCAAGCTGGTGATCTATCCGTATCACGCGCAAATGCTGGCCATGTTCGAGGCTGCGGGGTTGTGGCCCCTGTTCGACGTATGGAAAGCACAGCTGGTGCGGGAAATTGGCGCGGTCAAGGCGCGCTACCCGGATGCGCATATTTCCCTCACGGATTTCAGCGGCTATGGCGCATACAACTGCGAGCCGATACCCGCCGCCAATGAGCGCGGCACTGCCACGCGCTGGTATTGGGAGGCCGGACATTTCAAGAAGGCGCTGGGCGATATCGTATTGCAGCGCGTGATGTCGCCGCAGGATGTTGCGTCTGGCGATGGGCAGTTTGGCATGCCGCTCGATGATGCCAGCCTCGAGGAAAACCGCGCGCGGATCGCGCAGGAACGCAACAGTTGCGCGGCGGCGCAGCCGGCATTGTTTTCAAGGCAGCTGCTCGCCACACAGCATAGCCACACTGGAGGAAGCAGATGAACAGATAAGCAGAACATGCACGAACAAAAAAACACAGATTGCACGCCTACCGGAGGAGACATGAATTTCGCAGCATTTTATCAACGCTCGATCGACACGCCTGACGTTTTCTGGCGCGAGGAAGCCGACAAGATCGACTGGCATACCCCGTTTTCGCAGGTCCTCGATTATTCGCGCCCGCCGTTCGCCAAATGGTTCGTCGGCGGCACCACGAATTTGTGCCACAACGCCGTCGACCGCTGGGTGGACAGCCAGGGCGATGCCGCCGCGCTGATCGCCATTTCCACCGAAACGAACACGGAGCGCAGCTACAGCTTTCGCGAGCTGCAGCGCGAAGTGGAGCGCTGCGCCGCCATGTTGCAGTCGCTGGGCGTGGTCAAGGGCGACCGCGTATTGATCTACATGCCGATGATCGCCGAGGCGGCGTTTGCCATGCTCGCGTGCGCCCGCATCGGCGCCGTGCATTCCGTGGTGTTCGGCGGCTTTGCCGCCAACAGCCTGGCCAGCCGCATCGACGATGCGCAGCCCAAGCTGGTATTTTCCGCCGATGCCGGTTCGCGCAACGGCAAGGCGATTGCCTACAAGCCTCTGCTCGACGAAGCCATCCGCATCGCCGCGCACAAGCCGCAGCATGTGCTGCTGGTCGACCGCCATCTGGTGCCGATGGAACGGACGCCGGGCCGCGACGTCGATTACGCGGCCCTGCGCGAACGGCACCTGGACGCGCGGGTGCCCGTCGCCTGGCTCGAATCGAACGAGCCGTCGTACGTGCTGTACACCTCGGGCACGACGGGCAAACCGAAGGGCGTGCAGCGCGACGTGGGCGGCTATGCGGTGGCGCTGGCGTCGTCGATGCAGTACAACTTTTGCGGCAAGCCCGGCGAAACCTTCTTTGCCACCTCGGATATCGGCTGGGTGGTGGGACACTCCTACATCGTCTACGGCCCGCTGATCGCCGGCATGGCCACCATCCTGTACGAGGGCTTGCCCATCTGTCCCGATGCGGGCATCTGGTGGAGCATCGTCGAGAAATACAAGGTCACGCGCATGTTCTCGGCGCCGACGGCCATCCGCGTGCTGCGCAAGCACCCGGTGGAACTGATGCGCAAATACGACTTGTCGTCCTTGAAGGCGCTGTATCTGGCGGGCGAGCCGCTCGATGAAACCACGTCGCAGTGGATCGCCGACGAACTGAAAGTGGACATCATCGACAACTACTGGCAGACGGAGACGGGCTGGCCCATTCTCTCGGTGGCGAAAGGCGTGGCCGACACGCCGACGCGCCTGGGCAGCCCCGGCCAGGCCATGTACGGCTACCGCGTCAAGCTGCTCAACGAGGCGACGGGCGAGGAGTGCGGCGCGAACGAGAAGGGCGTGCTGGTGCTGGAAGGTCCGCTGCCGCCCGGCTGCATGCAGACGGTGTACGGCGACGACGAACGTTTCGTCGACACCTACTGGTCCACCTTCAGCGGACGGCAAGTGTATTCCACCTTCGACTGGGGCGTGCGCGACGCGGACGGCTATTATTTTATTCTGGGCCGTACGGACGACGTGATCAACGTGGCTGGCCACCGCCTGGGCACGCGCGAAATCGAGGAAAGCATCACCAGCCATCCGAACGTGTCGGAAGTGGCGGTGGTGGGCGTGGAAGACAAGCTCAAAGGCCAGGTGGCGATGGCTTTCGTGATCCTCAAGGACCCGCGGGGTTTCGACAGCGTCGAGGCGAAAACGGCGCTGGAACGCGAAGTGATGGCCGTCGTCGACCGCCAGCTGGGCGCCGTGGCGCGGCCAGCGCGCGTGCTGTTCGTGGCGCAGTTGCCGAAGACGCGCTCGGGCAAGCTGCTGCGCCGTTCGATCCAGGCCATCTGCGAAGGGCGCAGCCCGGGCGACCTGACGTCGATGGATGACCCGGCATCACTGCAGCAGATCCAGGCAGCGCTGGCTTAAGCGCCATGACGAGAACGAAGTTTATCAATCGATAAACTTCGTTCTCAGATCCGGTCGCTTTCCTTGCGCACGACCCTGCCGACGATCAGGCATTCATTGCCGCGGCACAGCTTGCGGTGGTATTTGCGCTGGTCGGGGTTGTCCGACGTCAGCCACCATTCGCCGATGTCGCGCGCCATGCGCTTGACCACCGGTTCGCCTTCGTAATTGATGGCAAACACGATGCCGTCGGCCGGCCGGTTGTCGGCCGTATTGATGATCACCACATCGTCCTCGTACAGGGCCGGCTCCATGCTCTCGCCCTTGACCTTGATCGCCACCAGTTTTTCAGGGTGGTAGCCATTGCGCTCGACCCAGCTGCGCGGCACGCTGATGGTGCTGCCGTCGTGCGTTTCCGGCTCGATGGCAAAGCCCGTGATGCCGGCCGACAGGCGCAGCTTCACCTTGCGGATCGGGTAGAAGCGTTCATCCTCGCCATCTTCCACGACCACAGGCTGCACGCCGGCCAGCGCGCGCGCGGCCATGGCCGCCTGGTCGGGCGCCGCGCCCTGGTCGAAGTACATGCTGTCCAGCTGCAGGTCCGCTTCGAGCTTGCGCGCGATCTTTTCGCTGAATGCGCGTCCCTCGCGGTAGGTTGGCGAGAGGATTTGCGAGATGCGCGCCTCGCTCCAGCCGCTGACGTCGGAAATTTTCTTGCGCGTGTTGTCGTAGTGCTCGCGGATCAGGGCCAGCAGGCGGTCGCGTCTGTATTGATACATATTCATCTCCACATTAAACCTGAAATTTACCGTTTGATAAATTACCAAATGCTTGACTTTAACATTAGCGATTGATAAAGTCCACTCGTTGCCTGTCGCAAACGCACTACAGCGTTTACCGGTTGGCGACACCACGGGAGGTCAGGCAGATGTTGAACAGCAGTCAGTCGGTTGAAAGCAGGGCGGCGCCGCGGCAGGGGCGCCAGTTACAGGGACGCAGCAAGAAGTCGCAGCTGCATATCGCCCGCATCGCGCAGTACATCCGCGAGCAGGGCCAGGCCAGCGCGGCGCAGTTGTCCGCCTTGCTGGGACTCGACGCGGGCACCATGAGCCGCTATTTGCGCCACATGTGCGGCATGGGACAGATCCACCTGGCGCAGCGCCATTGCACGGAGCCGGGACGCCAGCGGCCCGCCCTGTACGCGCTGGGCGAGCAGGACGACGAGGTCGACGGCTGGGCCGAACTGCCGCCGCAGGTGCGCCGCACGGCCAGCTGGCCACGCGGTGCGGCGCGCCGCGATCCGCTGGTGGCGGCCCTGTTCGGACCGGCGCGGGAAAATTAAGACAAGAATCAACGAGGAGAAAATCATGGGATTTGCAGAAAAATTCATCGCATCGCTGTCGTCGCAGAACCTGCGCGACGATGCCGTCCACCACGACCTGGACGTGATCGCGGCCGCCGCGCTGGCCGGCGACATGGGCGCCTTGCTGTGCCGCGTCAAATACGCGGACGGCACCGTCAGCCGCCTGTTCGAGGGCAATGCCGGCAACCTGGCGCAGCTGCTGCGCGCCTGGACGGCGGCCGTGACGCAGAAGGGCCGCGCGCGGCGCTGGGTCAAGGCGCAGACGGCCTGGGATGCGCAGGCCGCCAATACCTTGTACCGCCGCGTGGCCGAAGCATCGCTCGCGCATTGGCTCGACAGCAAATGCAAGGTTTGCCACGGCACGGGCATCGTCGCCGCCATGCAGGCCGGCGCGCCCGTCGTCTGCAAGGCCTGCCACGGCGCCGGCGAAGCGGCCATCAGCTGCTCCGGCGGTTTCGAGCTCGAACGCATCAAGGACATGGTCAGCGAGCTGGAAGGCATCTTCCAGTCGCACGGCGCCCGCGCCATGCGCCGCCTGGGGCACTGAAAAGTTTTTTTGCAATATGCCTGGCGCTGAAAAAAACGCCCCTACAATAGAGTCTCGATCACGCAGCAACAGAAACACCGGCAACACCGCAGGACCACATGCTTCTCCACTCGTAATAGACGCGCCTCTGGCGCGACACCGATAGGGGAAATCAGCGCAGCGAACGGCCTTCATGGCCCCTTCGCCCAACATCCATCCGGCATGGCCCCATGCCATCCGGACGCCAGCCCGCCGCCTCACCGCGTGCGGGCTTTTTATTTTCCCGATACTTGGCAGTTCCCCCCTCAAGACCACAGCTGTGGTCTTTTTTTTCATCCCACGAAAGGTATTACTTATGGCATCGACAGCAAACGGCATCGACAGCTTGATCGTTATCAGCAAACAAAGTGCCGAAGGCAGCAAGGCCGCCGCCGGCGGCGGCCAGATTTATCCCCGCGTCACGGCCACCTTCGACACGGAAGCGGACAAATATGCGAGCGCCGAAATCGACGCCAGCCAGCAGCAGGGCGATACCCGCCTGGGCAATTTCCGCACCACGGGCGCCATCAAGGCCGAAGCGGCGTGCGGCACCTACGCACCGCTGATGGCAGCGCTGCTGCGCCGCGACTTCACGGCCGGCGGCGTCGCTGCCGCGCAAACCACTATCGCCGCTGCCGCCTCCGGCCTGACGCGCAGCGCCGGTTCCTGGCTGGCGGAAGGTTTCCGCGCCGGCAGCGTGGTGCGCATCACCGGCATGACGGCGCCGGCCGCCGCCAACAACGCGAAGAATTTCTTCGTCACGTCGGTGACGGCGACCAACCTGAATGGCCAGTTCATGGACGGTTCGGCCATGATCGTCAAGGCGGCCGGCGACTCGGTCGGCGTGGCGGCGGTGGGCAAGCGCAGCTTCACCCCCTTGAGCGGCCACACCACCGACTGGTTCACGGCCGAAGTGCAGGACCCGAAGATCGGCGTACACCGCAGCTTCGTCGACCAGCTGGTCAGCAAGATGGATATCGCCGTGCAGCCGAACGGCATCACCAGCCTGGACTTCACCCTGATGGGCAAGGCGGAAGGCCCGACCACGGCCGTGCCGTACTTCCCCACGCCGCTGGCCGCGCCTGGCACCGGCAAGTTCTCGGGCGCCACGGCGATGCTGTCGGTGAACGGCATCCCGTCGCAGATCTGCACCGGCATGTCTGTCTCGCTCGACGGCCAGGTCAAGGTCGACCCGGTGATCGGCTCGAAGTACGCCACGGCCGCCTCGCGCGGCAAGGTGATGGGCTCGGGCCAGTTCACGGTGCTGCTGCAGGACGCCACCTACCTCGACTACTTCAAGTCCGAGACGGAAATCCCGCTGGCCTACGCCATGGCGTCGGGCACGGCGCCAACCGCCGACGTGCTGGCATTGGCCATGGGCCGCATCAAGATCACGTCGGCCAAGATCGACGACGGCGAGAAAAACAAAATCGTCACCTGCGCCTTCGACGTCCTGCGCTACAAGGGCGCCGATGCGCAGCATGAAGCGACCACCTTGAGCATCCAGGACAGCGCGCTGTAAGCGGCTGACGCTTGACCCGGGGCCGCCGTGATGGCGGCCTTTTACTTTTTACTTCATACAGAAAGCAGCACACATGAACAACGCACAAAAAATCCAGGCAGGTTTCGACATCGGCAATATCCATGCGGCTGCCACGCCCGTCACGTTCGACGTGCCCGTCATCTTCGACGCGGACGGCGAAGCGGTGGCCGGCCTGACCATCGTCGGCAAGAACAGCGAGCAATACCGCCTGGCCAACAACGCCGTGCGCGCCGAAGGCTACAAGAAATCGGCGCGCCGCAAGACGGCCATCGACGCCTCCACCGACGAAGGCGCGGAACTGCTGGTGCAAGCCATCGACGGCAACCAGAAACGCCTGGCGCTGGCCGTGGTCACGGGCTGGTACGGTTTTACCAGCAACGGCGCACCGGTACCCCTCGATCCGGCGCTGCTGGAAGCGGCCTTTGAAAAATACCCGACCTGGCAGGAAAAGGTCACCACGGCGCTGGAAAACGAGTCGAATTTTTTGAAACTCTGACGGCCAGCCTGCTGCGCTACGCCGGGCACCAGTTCGAGCGCGGCGCGCGGGCGGCCGATGGCCATGCCAAGGGGGAGCATATCGATGCGGCCCGGCGCCATCCATTGTTCCGCGCGCCGCCCGAGGAAGCTGCGTCGCCCGTGCCGTTCGAGCTGGCCCACGTGTGGGAATGGTTCGCGCAATTGAACCGCAAGCGGCAGAACGGCATGGCCGTCAATCCCATCGCCAGCACGGAAATCCTCGCCTGGCAGGCGCGCCACGGCATCGCCATCGAGCCGTTCGAGCACCAGCTGCTGGACCAGCTCGACGCGCTGTTCCTGTCGCACCAGCATGCGGTGGGCTGACCCGCATTTTTCAACCCGGCCGCCATGCGCGGCTTTTTTTATGGGCCAAACATGCCAGAGATAACAGAATTAAAACTTGTCATTGACTTGACGAAGGCGACCGACACCGCTCAGGTACTGAAAGCAATTAGCGAGGCCAGCCTGGCTGCGGCCGAGGGCATGAAGGCGGCCAATACAGAGGCGGAATCGTCGGCGCTGTTGCTGCGCGCCCTGGCGGAGCAGGCACGCGCCGCCACCGCCGCCTCGAAGGCCCTGGGTGCAGTGAATGCCAGCGAGGAAAAATCGCTGGTCGATGCCTTCAATATGGTAAGTGGCCTGGGCAATGCCTATTCGCGGCTGGCTGCTTTCCGCGCCAAAGGTAGCCCTGCCACAGCCGGCGCGGGTGCCAAATATGGTGCGTTTGCATTGGAAGAACAGCGCCAGGACAAGCTGGACACCGCCGGTAAAGTGGCGGCCGATGCGAAGGCAAAAGCGGCACCGGCGGCGCCCACGCGTAAGTATAGCGAGGCGGAGTGGAAGGAGGCGGGGGAGTTTGCCAAGACGTTTGCTGAAAAACTGGAGACGGCGTTTGGCAAGGTCGGCGGCACCATCGGCAAGATGACGACGGCCTTGCTGGGCTTCCGTAAGGCACAGGACGATATCGATTTTACCTTTGTCAAGGAGATGGGCGAAGCAAAGACCGACAAAGACAAGGACAAGGCACAAGATAAAAAACACATGTCGACGGTCAGGCAGTACCGCGAAATGGCCACGGCGGCAAAAGGCTTTTTCAAGGAACATTCGACTGGCTATGAAGTCATGGAAAAGGTGGAAAAGGGTTTTCGCGCCTATGAATTTGCCATGAATGCCAAGTCGCTGTTTGAAAAGCTGACGAATATCACCCTGGTGACAACGGCGAAAACTGCGGCGACGACGGCCGAGATTACCAGTACTGCGGCCTCTGTTGGTCCAGTAGCTGCCGCAGAAGCTGCCAAGTCCAGCGCTTATGGCACGTCGGCTCTCGCCGCGTCGTTGGCTGCGCCATTTCCCGCCAATATCGGTGCATTTGCGATGGTGGCTGGCATGCTGCTGGCAATTGGGGTCGCTGTTTCCGGTGGTGGCGGTGCCGATACTACGGCCAGGGACCGGCAGGCGGCCACCGGTACTGGTACGGTATTGGGGGACTCCACCGCGAAAAGTAATTCGATTGCGAATTCACTGGAAATCATGGAGAAAAACTCCGGCCTGGGGCTGGCGTATTCCGCCTCGATGGCCTATTCGCTGCGCCAGGTGGCGACAGGCATTGGTGGCTTGGGCGGGCTGTTGGTGCGCAATTCCGGCGTAACTGGCGTTATGGCCGCTGATAACAAGGGCAGCGCGGCGGCATTTGGTTCTTCCGCGCTTGCCGTTGCAATCACTGGCGGCGTCATTGGACTTACACTCGATAAGCTGACGGGTGGGCTGGTAGGAAAAATCACTGGCGGCATCCTTGGTTCCATCTTCGGTGGTAAAACGACGACGATTGACACAGGACTAATGTTGAACAAAGCTTCGCTTGACAGCATTCAGGCGGGTGGCGTATCAGCCAGTCAGTACACAGATACCAAAACGTCGGGAGGCTGGTTTTCCCGTGACAAGAAACGTACGGCCTTGAGTGGCCTTGATCGCGAAGCGAACGACCAGTTCAGTAAAGTTATTCTCGGCCTGTCCGACACCGTCAAGGCTGCGGCCGGCGTGCTTGGGATGGACGGTGATGCATTCAATGCGCGGTTGAAGTCCTTCGTGGTCGATATGGGAAAGATATCGCTGAAAGACCTGAAGGGCGATGAGATTCAGAAAGCGCTGGAAGCCGCATTCTCCAAGCTGGGCGATGATATGGCCAAGTTTGGCGTTGGTGGCCTGGAGCAGTACCAGAAGGTCGGCGAGGGTTATCTGGAAACCTTGGCGCGCGTTGCGAATGACTACATGCAGGTGACGGACGTGCTGGCCGTGTTGGGCAAGTCGTTCAACAGCTCCGGTCTTGCCGCCGTGGCCCTGAGCGAAAGCCTGATTAACGCGGCTGGCGATCTCGATACCCTGACCAGCGGCACCAGCTTCTTCGTGCAGAACTTCCTGAGCGAAGCCGAGCAGATGGATCCCATCACCAAATCGGTGCGCAGCGCGATGGCGGCGATGGGACAGTCCGGCGTGACGACGAGCGAGCAATTCAAGGCGCTGGTGCTGGCACAGGACTTGAACACGGCCGCCGGCCAGAACATGTATGTGCAGCTGCTTGCCATCGCCGAGCCGTTCAAAAAGGCGGCCGACTATGCGGCAGACCTTTCCGCCGCCACCGGCGAGCTCGCCGAAGTGAGCAAGACAGCCAGCGATATCGCCAGCGAGCGCAAAGATATGCAGCAGCAGTTGAACGAATTGACGAAGACGGAAGCGCAGTTGCTGGCTGTTCAACGCAGCAGCGTTGCCGAAGTCAATCGGGGGCTGTTCGACCAGATACAGGCCGTCAAGGCGGTAACCAGCGCGAAGGATGCGCTGGCCAAAGCCTACGAGACGGAATCGGCGGCGGCCAAGTCGGCGCTGGAGAAGTCGAAATCGTGGGTGACGACTTTGAACGGGCTCAATTCCAGCATGGCGCTGGGCGCCCAGTCGACGCTGACGCCGGAGCAGAAATACGCCGAGGCGCGGGCGCAGTTCGAGAAGACACTGGCGGCCGCGAATGCGGGCGACACGACGGCGCAATCGGGCTTGTCTGCCGCCGAACAGGCGTTTTTGACGGCATCGCAAGTGGTCAATGCGTCCGACGCCCGCTATGCGGCGGACTATGCCCGTGTGGTGGAAGCGAACAAGGAAGCATTGAAATGGGCAGCCGCGCAGGTCGACGTGCAGCAGGCCAGCCTCGATGCGCTCAATGCCCAGGTATCGGGCTTGATCACCATTAACGACAGCGTGCTGACGGTGGCGCAGGCCATTGCCGGCCTGCGGGCGGCGATGGGCGGTGCGGCGGATCTGGGTGTGCAACTCGGTAATCCTCCCGTCATCGCCGCGCTGGCAGCGATGACTTCCCCTGTTGCAGCGGCCGTCTTCGACCCCGTGCGCTACTCGTTGGCGGCGAACGTCGGCTCCGACGTCCTGGTCGCCGAAATCCGCGGCCTGCGCGAAGACAACCAGGCCATGCGCGTGGAGCTGGAAGGCTTGCGCGCCGACCAGCGGGCGCAAACGGGCGCCACCATCCAGGCCACCTTTGAATCGAACGCGAATGCCGCCAGGACGGTGGTCGATGGCGTGGATAAATCGTCCCGGGCATCCGCCTGGGCCAATGCGGTGAAAGGAGAATACGCATGACTGATGCGCAATTTCAGAAATGGCTGCAAAGCCCGTCGGCCATCCGCATGGTGCTGATCGAGGCGCAAGTGAATGTAGCCGGCAGCGAGGTGACGCGGTATATCGCTTCGCGGCCCTACGTGACCGGCCCGCAGGAGGTGCCGGAAAATACCGCCTACCTGCCGCTGGCCAAGGGCGGCCTGGCCTTCACGGAACAGGTCAGCCTGTCCGGCGAGGCGGGACTGTCGGGCGGCGATATCGAACTCGATAACGCCGACGGGGCTCTCGATGGTTGGCTGGATGACGTCTGGATGAACCGGCCGGTCAAGGCCTGGGCCGGCGATCCTTCCTGGCCACGGGCCGACTTCCAGCTGGTCTTCGACGGCATCATCGCCGACGTGGCCAGTGCGGGGCGCGAGTCGGTCAACCTGGTGCTGCGCGACAAGCTGCAGCGCCTGAATACGCCGATCTCCGAAACCAAGCTGGGCGGCACGACGCCCAACAAGGACGCCATCCTGCCGATACCGTTTGGCGAGTGTCACAACGTGGCGCCCTTGCTGATCAATCCCGCCACCCTGGAATATGGTTTTCTCGGCGCGGTCGAGTCGACGTTCGAGGTGCGCACGAACGGCAAGCCGATTGCCGTGGGCTTGAATGACCAGACGGGGCGCTTCAAGCTGACGACTGATCCGTTTTCCACCACGATCACGGCTAGCGTGCAGGGGGACAAGGGCGGCGGTTATGCGCCGCGCATCGCCCCGCTGGTGCAGCGCATCGCCACGGCCTACGGCAAGGCGGCCGACCGTTTTACCGTGGCGGACCTGGATATGGACAACCTGGCTGCCTTCGATGCGGCCCACCCGCAGCCGGTGGGGCTGTATGTTGCGGACCGCACGAACCAGGCGCAGGCCATCCAGCAGCTGGCGGCGAGCGTGGGCGCGCAAGCGCTGATGTCGCGCACCGGCCAGCTGCGCCTGGTGCAGATCGCATTGCCGGCCGCCGGCGTGCCGGTGGCGATCGGTCTGGAGCAGATGCGCGAACGCTCGCTGCGTCCCGCTCAGCGTTTGCCCGTGACGGCGGCCGTGAAGATCGGCTTTGACCGCAACTACACGCTGCAGGCCGGCCTGATGACCAGCATTCCGCCCGCGCATGCGGATTTGTATGCCACGGAATGGCTGACCGAAACGGTGGTCGATGAAGCCGTGCGCACACGTTACCGCCTTTCCGACGACCCGGCGCAGATCGATACCTGCCTCAAGACGCGGGCCGACGCCCGCGCGGAAGCGCAGCGGCGCCTGGCCTTGAACAAGGTGCCGCGGACCATTTACGAATTCGATGGAGAACCCGAAATGATGATGCTGGAACTGGGGCAGCCCGTACAACTGCGCGCCGAGCGCTTTGGCTTGCAGGATGGCGTGCCGGGCGTGGTGGTGCTGCTGTCGCGCTTCTGGCTGACGGGCCGGGTGACGGTGGGGGTGCTCGTATGAGCGCGATTGTGGGGGAGCGCGACAGGTTGATCATGAGTACCGTGCCGCGCTTCGCACCGGCCAACGACCGCGTGCTGCTGCTGGCGGCGACTGCACAGGCGTTCAAGGTGGCCGCCACGACTATTGCCGCTCCTGCCAGCATCGATTTCACGGCTGGCCTGGTGAATATGCAGGGCCAGGTGGCGTTCACCGCCAGCAATGCCAGCGTGCTGACGCGCGTCGGCAACGTGGCCAGCCTGGCGTATGCCGGCATGGTGGGCGACAGCGTGACGATCACGGCGACCATTGTGGCTGACGGTTTGACCTACACGGCCAGCCAGACGGTGAGCAAGATTTTCGATGGCGTGACGGGCAATTCTGCTCGCGTTGCCTACAGCAAGACTACGCTGCTGTCGCTGGCCAGCGCCCCGGTGACGCTCAGCACGCAGGGCGATGCATCTTTCCCGCCAATTAACACCTGGGGCGCCGGCACGGTGTGGGAGGGTTCGCCGCCGCTGTTTGGCGCAGGTGAATCGTTGTACCGGTCCGATGGTATTTTCAATCCGGCCAGCGGCACGACCAAGTGGGCGGCGCCGTATCTGAATGCGCTGAAGGTGGGGCAGTTGAGTGCGATTTCCGCCGATCTCGGCAAAGTTACTGCCGGCGATATTTACAGCGCGACGCTGCACGGCGGCAGTGGTTATCCCAACAATGCCTATGCATGGCCAAGCAATGGCGGTAGCGGTTTCCACCTGAGCGAGAACGGATTGCTGTTTGGCAATCCGGGCCTGGGAAAGTATGTGCAGATCGATGCGGCAGGCAATATCTATGCGCCTGGCTTTTCCATCATTAATGGCCGCGCCGTTTTCAGCGGCAATCTGGACAGTGTCGATGGGAGCTTCACCGGTGAGTTAAAAGCGGCGAAGGGCAGCTTTGCCGGTGTGTTGGATGCAGCCAAAGGAAAATTTTCCGGTGAGCTGGACGCTGTGAAAGGTACATTCTCTGGCGATCTTTCATCTGCACGTGTGTCTGTTGGCACTGCCTCCGCTGCAACGGCATTTTTCGAACCCGGTTATCCATCGATTTCCCTGCAATCGTCCGCATCCGGAGTATTTGTTGAAGCTTCGTCGCTCAATTCTGCTGCCGTATTTACGAATCTGGAAGTGCTGTTCAAGCACAACGCTCCAGGGTGGCCTGCCGCGCTCCGTATCCGCTCTGGCAGAGTCTTTTTTTCAATCGTTTGCACGGCGGTGGTCGACGATCAACTGAGCATCTGGTATCGCATCAATGGCGGGAACTGGCTCTGGTTGAGCGGAGTCCAGGAGCGGCAGGATGGCGATGCTCCTGCCGCAACGGTCTACGGACTTACCTTGGATATCAACGTGGGTGACACCGTGCAGTTCGGTGTTTCCGGCACCAATGCATACCTTACCGCTGCGAATATGGGCAAGCTTTATGTTAAACAATGTCAGGCGATTGTGATCGCAAGGAATTTTTAATGGGAACAATAATTATTAACAGTGACGGCACTCAAACAAACGAGCGCACAGGAAAAACGATACCGCCCCAGCCCAGCGAATATCACGAATATGATGTGGCGGCAGACATGTGGATAGATGCAAGAACGCTGGATGGCGTCAAAGCGCGCACTTGGGATCGCATCAAGGCGGCACGCTGTATGGCTGAAGCTGCGGATTTCGCGTGCGATGGCGTCGTGTACCAGGCAGACAAGGATCGCATAGTTGGTGCGACGCAGCTGGCCCTGATGGCGCAGGCTGCCGGCCGGCCATACAGCATTGACTGGACCTTATCAAATAACACCCACCTGACGCTCGATGCTGCCGGCATGATCGCCGTTGGCGCAGCTCTGGGGGCGCAAGTTGCCGAGGCATTCGCCATTGGCCTTCACTTGCGCCAGCAGATCGCGGCAGCGAATTCCTTTGAAGAACTTGAGGCCATTGTTTGGCCAGCGCGGAGTGACGTATGAACAACTTGCGCATCATCCATGACAACGCCGGCGACCGGGCGGTGCTGACCGCGTCCAGCCAGGCTGGCGCGCTGGGGCCGGCCAACCTGCAGCACGAGGGCAAGTATGACGTGCTGCGTTCGCTCGGCCAGGCCTTGACCATTACGGCCACCTGGCCCACGCCCGAGATCATCGGCGGCGTGGTTCTGCCATTTTGCAACCTGACGCCGACGGCGACGATTCGCGTGCGCGGCTACGTCGAGCCAGGGGATGCCGTACCCGATTTCGATATCGGCACCGTGCCGGCATGCGAGTACGCGCGACTGGGCATGTGGAATTGGGGGGCGCTGCCCCTCGGTGTGAATGCATTCAGCTACGGAGGTGGCACGTATGGCCGCAGCTGGTTCCAGATGCGCAGCGTCAAAAAACTGGTGATCGACCTGGTCGATCCCGACAACCCTGCCGGCTACATTGAGGCTGCGCGCCTGGTGGCCGGCGCCTGGTGGAGCCCCGAGCAGAACGCATCTTACGGCGCCGGCGTCACGCCATGCGATACCAGCAGCCAGTACCGCAATGGCGCCGGCGAGCAGAAAGTCGAGCGCGGTGCGTTGTACCGAAAACTGTCGATTTCTCTCGACCACATGACGCCAATGGATCGAGCCGAGCTGTGGCGCATCGTGCGCGGGAATGGTCTGTCGCATCCGCTATTTGTCAGCCTGTTTCCGGACAGCGACGACGTCGAGCTCGAGCAGACTCACCAGGTGTATGGGCGCCTGGCCAACTTGGCCGCCATCACCACGCCATCTTTCCAGGCATATACCACCACCATTGAAGTCGAGGAGCTGTAATGACTGATGCTTTTAAATACGGCCAGCAGGATCTGATCTATCAGCTGAACCAGTTGGCCAAGGCGAAGGATATTGTCGATATCCCGCAGAATTCCGCGGCGGCGGCCGCGAGCGCTGCTGCTTCGGCGGCTGCAGCCGCTGCGGCGGCAGAGTCGGATGGTACTGCTGCCATCGCTGCCTCAAAGGCGGAGGCAGCGCTCAAATCGCTTGAAGTGCGCTATCTTGGCGCCAAGGCGCTTCCGCCGGACGTTGACAATAATGGCGGTGCGCTGCTGGCCGGCGCGACCTACTGGGACACGGTGCTGAACGGCGGCTGCCTGCGCGTATTCCAGGCTGGCGCCTGGGTGACGATTCCGACGAACGTGGCGTCGCAAGTTGCAAGCACGCCGGCGGGTGGCATCGTTGCGACAAACGTGCAGGCGGCTCTGGCCGAATTGGATACCAAAAAAGCGGTGCGCGCGACAACGCTGGCTGGCTATGGCATTACTGACGCCCTGCCGAGCTCATATGTGCCGACCTGGGGCAGCATTACTGGTAAACCACAGTTTGCGGCGGTGGCCACGTCAGGCAGCAAAAACGATGTGGGCCTGAGTAAAGTGGACAATACAGCCGACGCGAATAAACCGATCAGCCTTTTGCAGCAGGAAGCGCTGGACCTCAAGGCAAATGCAGCGTCCCTGGATAAAGTGAGCAATACATCTGATGCTAACAAACCCGTGAGTATTCTCCAGCAGGAGGCAATGAATTTACTGGCTCCGAAGTCCAACCCTTCATTCACAGGACCAGTGCGGTCGACTGTCGGGTACCTGATCGGTGCCAGCGGGTATGGCCTGTACTCGCCTGTAGCAGGCACACTGTCAATGATTACAAATTCGGTTGAGCGATTCCGTGTAGCGGATACCGGGGTGATGACGTTCAGCAATTTAGTTTCAGTAGCGATGAATTCTCCTACGTTGACGGTAACATCCGGGGGGTCAACTGAAATTATCTCCCAGGGACAAAACGGATACGGCGTTTTCTCTGCGAAGGCCTCGGGCCTGAATCCCTCAATATGGGATTCGTATAACGCCAATGGCCTGTGTGGGCGGATGTTATGCAATAACAGTGCCGTGGATTCTACGTTCGCATTTCAGTTGCGAAAAGGTGGCGTGTTAAGCGATATCGTCGCCATTAATCCGCAACAGTTGTACCCAACGTCAGATAGCGTGTTGTCCCTTGGCGCGCCCGCATCCAGATACACCACCGTATATGCCGTTACAGGCGCCATCAATACCTCGGACGCCAGGATGAAGACACCTATCCGCCCAATGACAGACGCTGAGATCAGTGCGGCGGAGACCATCGCTGAAAGTGTCGGCACTTACAAGTGGTTGGAGTCGATCCAGGCCAAAGGGGCGGATGCTCGCCGGCACGTCGGCGGCACGGTCCAGGGCATCATTGCCATCATGGAGCAGCATGGACTCGATCCGTTCGAATACGGATTCATCTGTTTCGACCAGTGGGAGGAGGAGCTGGGTTATCGGCCGGCCGTGCCCCCTCAGCCTGCTTTTACCGATGCCGATGGGAATGTCGTTGTTCCTGCAGCTGAGGCCGTGGAGGCAACGCAAGTGGTCATCAGGGAGGCAGGTAGTCTGTATTCCCTGCGCAACGATCAGCTCAATCTGTTTATCGCCCGTGGCCTCGTGGCTCGTATCTCCAGAACAGAGGCGCGCCTTGCTGCGCTCGAGGCGTCCTAGTCCATATCATTCATCGTCACCACAAACCCGCTTCGGCGGGTTTTTTCATTTCCATCACCTGAAAGGCAACCATGGCCCTCGAAACCACCGCCGCCGGCGGCGCATTGATCAAATTGTTTGGCGTGCCCGTGCTGGCCGGCGCCGCCGCCACGTCGCTGGGCTTCATGTTCATGTGGCCCCAAACTACCAAGGAGGCATTTATTCGTTTTTGTTCCAGCATCATCATTTCCACCTTTCTTGGCCCCGTGCTGGTGGCCGCCGTGCTGTCGTGGTGGCCCAGCCTGTTCGACAGTGCGAAAACCGTGGCGGGCCTGTATGGCGGCGACCCGGCCACGGGATTTTTATTTATCGCCGCGCCGCTGATGGTGGCGGCCGGCTTGCCTGCCTGGTGGGTACTGGGCGCCTGCGTGCGCTGGTTCGACAAGCGGCGCGGCAAGGATATCGGCGAACTGGCGGCCGATGCGGCCGCTGCCGTCAAGGATGTGCGGGGCATGCTGTGACAGGCGCGCAATTGATGCAGATCATGCCGTTGGCCGGCCGCCGCGCTACGCTGTTCCTGGCTCCGCTGAATGCGGCGATGAGCGAGTTCAGCATCGATACGCCGCTGCGCCAGGCGGCGTTTCTGGCGCAGGTGGGGCACGAATCGGGACAGTTGCGTTATGTGCGCGAGTTGGCCAGCGGCACGGCCTATGAAGGACGCGCGGACCTGGGTAATGTGGTCGCTGGCGATGGCGTGCGCTTCAAGGGGCGCGGCTTGCTGCAGGTGACGGGGCGCGCCAACTACGCGGCGTGCGGCGTGGCGCTGGATATCGACTTGCTGGCGGCGCCGCAGTTGCTGGAGCAGACGACTTTCGCATGTCGCTCGGCGGGCTGGTTCTGGCAATCGCGCGGCTTGAACCGCCTGGCCGACGCGGGTGACCAGGAACGGGTGACGCGCCGCATCAACGGCGGTGTGAACGGCCTGGCCGAACGCCTGGCCTTGTACCAGGCTGCGCGCAAGGTGCTGGCATGAAGCCGTCCTGGAGCATTGTGGCCATGCTGTTGTTGCTGGGCACGGCCGTGTTTTGCGCCCAGCGCTGGGGCCGCGAAACGGGCCGTGCCGCGTGCGCGGCGCAAGTACTCGAAGTGCAAGCCGTGTTGCGGCGCCAGAGCCAGGCGCTCGACACGATGCGGGAAGAGGGCGCACGCCGGTCGGCGCGGGTACGCCAGGCGCTGGCCACAGCGCAGACCGGGCAGGCAGACGCGCAAGCGGCGGCAGCGCGCATCCTGGCGCTGCCGCCCGAAGGCGACGCCTGCCGTGCCGCCGAGGCCTTGATCGCCAGAGAAATGCCATGAGGCCGCCAGGCGAACGTGCCGGAAGGCATGCAGGCAGCCTCGCCAATCGTTTAGCCAGTTTATTGCTGGTAAGCTTGTTGACCGGCTGTGCGGCATGGGGGCCAGCATCGCAGGTGCAAGCGTGGCCGGTGAGCGCGCCATGCATCGCCACGCGCCCCGCCTCGCCCGCCTTGCCGGCGGTGCCAGCCCACGGCATCTTCGAGCAAGTGCAAGCCTTGCTGGCGCGCGAGCAATTGCGTGCCGCCCATGTGCGTCAGCTGGAAGCGCTGCTCGATGCCTGTGCGGGCGGCTAACAACGCCTGATGGCGCCTGACTGCGCCTGATAGCGCCCACCAAAACCGTGACGGGCGCAAGGAAGGCCCGGCGTCCCGCTGGCCCGAGAAACGCCACTGCCCGAAGCAGCGTGCCGCCGAGGCAGTGAGCATCGCCGGCCGCAAATGACGATGCGCATTGGTTTTTGACAGGCGTTCCAGGCAGCAGTCCCCATTCACCCGTGGCCTGCCAGCGCCGCCGCCTTCTGGTGCAGATGCGGGGCGGCATGCGAGAAAACGGTGCATTCACCGCCTGATTAGCTGATTTCTGCTGACTTTCGGCACAATCTCTGTATACAATCACCTGGCACGAAGCGTGCATGGCTACCTCGGTCATTCCATCCAAGGAGCTTCGCATGCATCATCGGCCGCTAGTGTGTTTCTGTCGTCCCGTTTCTGTCTTGCTTTTCCTTTTCACCTGCACCCATCCGTGCCGCAGTAACCCAGGAAATGGAGCGTAAATGGCCTCTCCCCGTCTGAAATCCATCCACCGCGGCGTGTCCGGTACCACGCCTGCCGCTCCGTCCCCCGTCGATGAAGTGCTGCCGGCCGGGAAACTGTTCACCCTGGGCTTGCAGCACGTACTCGTCATGTATGCGGGCGCCATCGCCGTGCCGCTGATCGTCGGCCGCGCGCTCAAGCTGCCGCCCGAGCAGGTGGCGGCGCTGATCAGTGCCGACCTGTTCTGCTGCGGCCTCGTGACCCTGATTCAGTCCTTGGGAATCGGCAAGCATTTCGGCATCCGTCTGCCCGTCATGATGGGCGTGACCTTTGCCGCCGTCAGTCCCATGCTGGCCATGGCGAACAATCCGGCCCTGGGCATCACCGGCATCTTTGGTGCCGTGATCGGCGCCGGCGTCGTTTCCATGCTGATCGCGCCCTTCATCAGCCGCCTGCTGGCCCTGTTCCCGCCCGTGGTCACGGGCAGCATCATCGCCGTGATCGGCGTGTCGCTGATGCGCGTGGGCGTAAACTGGGCCATGGGCGGGCCGCCCGCCATGGCGCAGATCGCCGATCCCGCTTTTCTCAAGATGGCCGCTGCCGCCACGGCGGCCGGCTTGCCCGCGCCGCCTGGCCCCGTGCCCCTGATCGCCAACCCCGGCTACGGCGCGCTGGACAACATGGGCATCGCCTTCTTCGTGCTGGCCGTCATCTTGCTGGTGGCCAAGTATGGCCGTGGTTTCCTGTCGAATATCGCCGTGTTGATCGGCATCATCTCCGGCACGGCCCTGTCGTTTGCGCTGGGCAAGGCCGACTTCGCCAAGGTGGCCAGCGCCAAGGCTTTCGCCATCGTTACGCCGTTCCAGTTCGGCATGCCGACTTTCGACCTGGTTGCCATCGTGACCATGAGCCTGGTGATGATCGTCGTCATGATCGAGTCGCTCGGTATGTTCCTGGCCTTGGGCGAGATGACGGGCAAGCGTATCGAACAGGCCGACATCAGCCGCGGCTTGCGCGTCGATGGTCTGGGAACCTTGATCGGCGGTATCTTCAATACCTTCCCGTACACGTCGTTTTCGCAAAACGTGGGCCTGGTGGGCGTGACGGGCGTGCGCAGCCGCTGGGTCTGCGTGGCGGCCGGCATCCTCCTGCTCATCATGGGTGTGATCCCGAAGATCGCGCAGACGGCCGAAGCCGTGCCGGCGTTCGTGCTGGGCGGGGCGGGGCTGGTGATGTTCGGCATGGTCGCCGCGACGGGCATCCGCATTCTGGCCGGCGTCGACTACAAGAGCAACCGCAACAACCTGTTCATCGTGGCCCTGGCTATCGGCTTCGGCATGCTGCCGCTGGTGGCCGAGCAATATGCGCAGCACATGCCGAAAGTCCTGTCGCCGTTGCTGCACAGCGGCATCCTGCTGGCCGCCATCGTTGCCGTGCTGCTCAATCTGTTCTTCAACGGGCTGGCGTCAAGCGAAAAAGCGCGGCAGCAGGCGCGCGAGAACAGTCACGGCAGCGATTGAGGCATCGCCGGCGCCGTGAATGCGGTGCGCGGCGCTGCCGGTCAGCCAGGCGGCAGCACCCTGAGCACCACGCAATTGCGTCCCTCATCCTTGGCGTGGTACAGCGCGGCATCGGCCAGGCGCAGCAGGGCGTCCGGATCGGCGGCTCCCGGTGCCGGCTGGACCGCGATGCCGACGCTGATCGTCACCTGCCGCGCCTCCGCGTTCGCGTGGGAGATACCCAGATCTTCGATCGCCCGCCGCAGTGCTTCGCCGATCTGGCGCGCTTCGTCCGCGCCGGTGTTGGGCAGCACGATCGAAAACTCTTCGCCGCCATAGCGCGCCGTCAGGTCGCCCGCGCGCCGCATGCCGGCCGCCAGCGCATGCGCGACCCGCACCAGGCATGCGTCGCCGGCCTGGTGGCCGTGACTGTCGTTGAAGCGCTTGAAGTAGTCGACATCGAGCATGATGACGGCAAGCGGCCGGCCGACGCGCGTGGCACGCGCACATTCGGCACGCAATACGTCGTCGAAATGACGCCGGTTCGCCAGGCCGGTCAGACCGTCGGTGATGGACAAGGTCGCCAGTTTGCGGTTGGCGTCTTCCAGCTGTTCCGTGCGTTCGGCAACGCGCCGTTCAAGGCTGTCATGCAGCCTGGCGCTGGAGATCGAGATCATCGCCTGGGCGCCGAGCATGCGCAGGAACGCCACGCGTTCCTCCGTGAACGAGGCTTCTGCAAGCCGGTTCTCGAAATACAGGATGCCGCCGATCTGGCCGCCGTGCCGTATCGGCAGGCACATGACGGCGCGCGGCAGGTGCAACTGCACGTACGGATCGGCGGCAAAGCGCGAGGCGCCCGTGATGCAGTCTTCGATCACCTCGGCGCCGGTGCGAATGACGTAGCGCAGCAGCGACAGCGGGAACTGCGGGTCGCTGGCGGCGTTCAGGTCGAACTGGCGCGATTGCAGGACAGTGACGACATCGCCATCGATATTGGCCTCCAGCTGGTAGCTGCCTTCGGACAGCAGCAGCAGGCGCGCCACCTGCGCGCCGGCGTTTTCGCACACGATGGTAATGAGGCGCGTCAGCACGCTGCGCAGGCCCACTTCGTTCGACAGGATCTGCGACGCTTTCAGCAGCGACGCCAGGTCGAGCGCTGAACTGCCGTGCGTGTGGGAGACGGAATGACGTTGTGCGCCGCGGCCATCCATCCTTGACAGTAGTGCGCCATGGCGCGCCTGCAGCTGCACCACCTTGCCCTGCGCGCCCCACTGGCCGTAGTGCGCGATGGCGTCCTGGATGAAGATGCCGGCCACGCGCGCCTGTCCCTGATCGAACCAGCATTCGCCGCACAGTTCATTGCCCAGCGCTTGTATGTTGACGTAGCCCGCCAGGCCGGCCGCGTCGATCGCCTGCTGGTAGCAGCGCGTGGCCAGCTGCAGGTCTTCCCGGTAGCGTGCCATCTCGGCCATCACCAGCAGATGCTTGGCGTCGCTATTGTCCGAGCCTTGCCTGGCCCACTCGGCGAGGCTCGTTTGCAGCGTGCCGACCACGGCCAGCATATCGCCCGCATCGTCACGCGCAGGATCGCGCCGCAAGGCGCGGATCAGGATCAGCGCGGCGTAGAAGCTGCACTCGGCAACCTTGGCCTGGCCGCGCATGATCTGGGTGACGCTGCCAAGCTGGCCGGCCAGCGGCTCGGCGTCGGCGCTGTCGAACAGGTAGGCGTTGCGTATTTTCCCCTGCAAGAAGTAGGCGCGGTACAGCTGCGAGCCGCCATACTGATCGAGGAAGCGCGCCTCGCTGAAGGCCCCATCATCGTAGCTGTCGTGACGTGGCAGGAGACCCATCAGGCATTTGATCGGCTGGACCGCGGCGGCGACGCAGCAATCGGCCATCGCCTGCTGGCCGTTGGCGCGCATCAGCGCCAGGTCGTGCTCGATGTCGTGCATCAGGTGCGGCAGGTAGTCGCCGAGGATGATACGGTCGGTGGCGCGCACGGCCGCCACCACGCCGACCTGCACGAAGTCGGCGATTTCCAGCGCCCAGCCAAACGCTTCTTCGTACAGGGCGTCGGAGCTGCGCAGCGGCTGCGTCCAGTGGTTGCTGAGCGCGCCGAACATCAGGCCCGTGAGCGTGCGCGTCTGCAGGTTGGCACGGCGCCTGGCCAGCGCCATCGCCATCGCGCCGAAGGCGTAGCCGCGCGCGATGTCGCCGCTGTACAGCGCAAGCATCATCGCGTAGCCGACATAGGCGACAGCGCTGAAATCGCTGTTCCCCCGCTGCATCGACAGCCGCGTCATCGACACCACCATCAGCGCGCTCAGATCCTGCTGGCCGGCGTAGTAGCTGGCCATCCACAGGCCCTGCATCATCTGCATCGCGGCCACGGCGTCCGGCTCGCACATGTCATCGGCCGCCAGCAGGGTGTCGGGCGCGTGCGCGCCAGGCTGCTGTCCGATGTCGGCGAGAATATCGCTGAAGCGCGCCTTCATCTGCGCCACATCGTGCGGGATGTCGATGTGCAGCAGCGCCAGGCCGTCGCGCTGCACGGCAATGGCGTCGAGCAGGCGGCCCTGCAATTGATACTGGTGCGCCTGGATGGCAATGCAGCGCACCTGCTGCAAGGGGCTCAGGGAGCGGGCGCGCACCAGTGGATAGATCGCCTCGGCCGTATCGAACTGGCCGCACAGGTAAGCCGCTTCGGCCGCGCCCAGCTGCAGGTCGAGCCAAAGGCTGGCGTGGACGCTCCATGCGTGCTCCGGCAGCAGCTCGAGACCTATGCGCATGTGTTCCAGGGTGGACTGGAACGCGGCGGAACGCCGTGCCTTGACGCCGGCCTGGAGATTGAGCGTCGCCAGCTGCACGCGCTCGTCCGCATCCTTGATCAGCGCGCGACCGGCGTTGAGCTGCTCGACGATTTCAAACAGTGTTGCGTCCTGGTGCTGCGGCGCCGTATGCCGCAGGAGCAAGCGGCCGATGAGCAGATGGTTGGCCACGCGCGTAGCGTCGTCGGCGACCAGGTAGGCGGCCTGCTGCACCCGGTCGTGCAGGAAGCGGTAAGCGACGCCGCTGTTGGCCGCATCGCTGTCGCCACTGACGTACTTATAGCGTTCGTCGAGCGGCTGGATCAAGCCCGCCCTGAGCGCCGGCCACAGGTCTTGCTGCGTTTTGCGGTGAGCGCGGTCCATTGCCAGCGCGAGCGTATCGAGCGTGAAGCGGTTGCCGCAGGAGGCGGCCAGTTGCAGCAGATGCTGCGTCACCGTGGGCAGGCGGCGGATTTTTTCCAGCAGCACCTCGACCACATTGTCGGTATATTTGGCCTGTTCTATCGCGGGCAGGTCCCAGTCCCAGCAATCGTCGGCGGCCCGGTAGCGCAGATGGCCCGTCTCATTGAGCGAAGCGAGGAACTGGTTGAGGAAAAAGGGATTGCCGGCCGTCTTGCGGTAGCAAATGCTGGTCAACGGCGCACAATCGTGGGTTGCCACGCGCACGGTGGCCGAGACCATTTGCGCCACCTGCGGCTCGGTCAATGCGCTCAGTAACAGCGTCGACAGGCGTACCTCGCGGGCGAGCAGCTTGTCGCGCAGCGCGATCAGCGGATGGTCGGCGCTCACCTCGTTGTCGCGATACGCGCCGATGAACAGCATGCAGCTCTTGTCGCAGGAGACCATCAGCAGTTCGATCATTCGCAACGTGGCCGCATCGGCCCATTGCAGGTCGTCGAGGAACAGCACCAGCGGATGCCCGGCGCAGGCGAACACTTCGACGAAGCGGGGAAAGAGGCGGTCCAGGCGCAGCTGGGCCTGTGCCGGGTCCGACGCGGGCACTGCGTCCGTGGGGCCGACGATCAGCGCCAGTTGGGGAATCAGTTCGATCAGCATGCCGATGCCGCTGCCCAGCGCCTCGTGCAGTTTGGCGGACCACTGCCGCAGCGTTTCCTCGGGTTGGCCGAGCAGCTGGCGCACCAGCTCCTGGAAGGCCTGGATCAGCGAGGCATACGGCACGTCGCGCTGGAGCTGGTCAAATTTACCGGACAGGAAGCAGCCGCGCCGCGCGATGATGGGCTTTTGCACTTCGTTGACGACCGCCGACTTGCCGATGCCCGAATGGCCGGCCACCAGCAGCATCTCGCACCTGCCCGCGGCGCTGCGTTCAAATGCCGCCAGCAGCACGGCGATGGCATCCTCGCGCCCGTGCAGCGTTTGCGGCACGAGGAAATGGCCGTTGTGGTCGGACAGCTTGAGCGTCTGCGCCGGCTTTTGCGCGCGGCATGCTTCGAGATCGCTGCGCAAGCCCTGCAGGCTCTGGTAGCGCTGATCGGCATTTTTTTCCAGCAGCCGCTGGATGATCGGCAGCAGCTGGCCAGGCAAGCTTGCCAGCGCCGGGTGCGACCAGTCGGGACTGCGCGCAATGTGGCAATGCACGAGTTCCATCTCGTCGCCCGTCTCGAACGGCGCCTGGCCGGCCAGCAGCTCGTAGAAGGTGGCGCCCAGCGCATAGAAATCGGCGCGCCAATCGACGCGCCGGTTCATGCGTCCGGTCTGTTCCGGCGCCATGTAGCGCAGCGTGCCTTCCAGCGTCTGGAGATTGGCGATGCCATGGCTTTCGTACGGCAGTTCGCAGGCGATGCCGAAGTCGATCAGCTGCAGCAGGCGCCGGCCGCCATTCCACACCAGATTGGCGGGATTGATGTCTTTGTGGATCACGCCCTGACGATGAACCTCGTCCAGCGCCGCGCACAGTTGCAGCGCGATGTCGAAAAAATCGTCCAGCGCCAAGGCGGGTTGCGACGGCATCCTGCGCGCCGCCACCTGCGCACGCAACACCTGGTCGAGCGCCTGGCCGCCGCAATCTTCCACGATCATCGTCCAGCACCCGCCGTGCAGCTGCAGCGCCAGCGGATGCGCCACGCCAGGATGGCGGCAACGGCGCGCGATCGCATACTCGCGCTTGAATTGCGCCAGTTGCTGAAAGGAGGGGAACTGCTGATTGGGTTGCTTGACGATCAACGCGGTGCCATCGGCAGCCCTGGCACGGTAAACCCGTGAGCGGACACCGCTGTGCAGCTGTTTGATGATCTCGTGGTCGAAAAGAGAGCGCATGGGCTAGCAGTACACAGACGGTTGCGGGAGCCTGGAGGCGCACATTTCGGAATATTACTTGATTGTAAGTATTATATCAGTAGGGGGCTTTGGAGGAGGGAGAGGGGGGGCGGGGTGTTGTAAAAACGTCAGTGGGAGCAGGTTAGCCCGGGTGTGGGAATTGATCGTGATGACAGTCGCGGCAAGGTGAAGAAGTAGAGGTGATGGAGGTGTCGGAATTTACAGACAAGGAAGAGTTACGCGTAGATGCCGCACCTCGGCCAGCACATGCTATTGGGCAAGATACAAGAGGATTTTCTGGAATTGAGGAAGCCTCCATACCTTTCTTGAACTAGTTATCACTTAGGTGCAAGTCCATCGCCTTGCAATATGGGTAGCCACACATTGTGCGCAATTTTTTCGAAACCCGTCGACGTTGGATGAAGCTCGTTAGCCCAGTCGTCGTCACCTAAGGTGCCGCGACTATCGACAAGACGAACGCGGCCGGGATAACGAGCGACCAACCCCTTCAACCGCAAAGTGAACTCGTCGATCAAAAAACGGATGCAGGAATCCTGCAGGTGGGTAGGCACGTTTGCGACTACTAGCGATGCTCGCAGCCATTTGCTTTCGGCACCAAAGATGCCGATACCTGTTGGCCGAGCATAGTCGTAGTTATGTAAATAGATCTTCGTTGGTCCGGTTGCATTTTGCGTCGTATTCCAAGTTGCACCAATTATCTTGTCGATAAGAGCGATGAAGCTTCCCGTAACTTTATTTAAAAATCGGTTCAGGCTTTGCTCGTCATCACCGGATCGGTAGCAAGCTTCAGCCGAAGTGCAGGCGGAGCAGTCTTTTAGCAGTAGCGGGCGCATATCGGATAGGCCGGCGAAGTCGTTCCCTCCACCGCTTATGAAAACAGCCGACAAAGAATCCCCATGTAGTTGTAATGCGGTCTGGATTCTTCTTTTATAGGTTCCGTAAACATAATCGTAGGCTTCGGCACCGTTATTTCCGTGAGCTAGAATGTAATGTTCCTTTTTTTCAACCAAATTTCCTAATTTGCTTAATAATGAGCCACCAGGAAGAGGATACCAGAACCAGCTGTCGCCGATTGCCAATATTGACGGCTGATGAAAATCGTTCTGCATCATGGTCTCGTCCCAATAAACATTTTTGTTGTGCATGATAATTTCTCCAGTATGAACCATCTTTGAATTCATGCTTAGGATTCTTGCTGGAAAGCGGACAGATCCCTAAGCATTACGAATATTTTTTTCCTCTGGCGATGAGGTCGAGCAGGTGAGAGTGTGCGAAACGCGCTTATGAAATTGTGTGATAATTTGTATTTTTGTATTTTTGTATTTTTGTATTTCATCGGTATAAGAAATGGTGCCTGATTCTATTGGTTGCTTCGGTGCGTCTTCCTTAATTGGCTGAGTGAATTTCTCAATCTGACAATTTGATGCTAAATTAAATTTCATTCCGTCATCAGTTTTTTGAAACTGTGACTGTATATAATTTTCTTTTTGATAGATTGTTAAGATTGGCTCTCTATTAGTCAGCAGAGAGCTAATTAGGTTCATTTTTTTGGATTCGAATGGCACCGCCGGCCTTGACGCCGCCGTGAGGCTGCTTGAACAAGCTGATGGTGCTCGCCAGCTCGTCCTCGCTGGCTTTTATCGCCGCCGCACGGCCATGGTCAGCCGCTTTTCTAGAGAGCGTTTGACGTCACTCTGTGGGCGGTGATGGCGGCGATCACGCCGGGGCAGGGGGCAGGGCGTCGTCCTCATGGTCGTACTCCACCACGTCGCCGTCGGGGTAATGCTTCGTGTGGATAGTGTCGTCGGACTCGCGTGCCTCAGACGCTTGCGGATACATCGCCGCGTAATCACGCCGCGCGTTAGGTGGTCTCTCGGGAAAAGACGATCAACTGTTCGCCCATGGTCCGCACCGACTAGGCGGGCGTGCTGTCAGCGTGCCGCGCGGCCCATTTCAGCAGGGGGGACGTCGTACTGCTGTCAGAACTTGTCCCGGTAGGGCGGCATGTGCTTTATCTCGGCCGGATGCTGGATGTCCAGGCAACCGGCCTCGCCGGTTTGACCGCGATGCGCTCGGTCAGGTTCAGCTTGATCGAGATATCGACTGTTTCACGGTTGTTGAATTCGAACTTGAAGGCGATGCCGTGCTTGCGCGTTTTCTCATTGGTCATCAGGTCGAGCTGGTGAACTTACAGCCAGGCGAGCAGGGCCACCATGATGGCGCCGGCGCCGGCGTCGCTCGCGTAATCACGGCGTAAATCTGGCGTAACCGCTAGAGGTTTTTGTCGGGTTTAATTGAGATTAAGAGAAATGCCCGGACGTAAAAAAAGCCACTAACCCGCTGATTTATTGGGGTTAAATGGCTTTTTTGATGTTTCTGAATTCTGTGCGCTGGTGCCCGGAGCCGGAATCGAACCGGCACGCCCTTACAGGCGGGAGATTTTAAGTCTCCAGTGTCTACCAGTTTCACCATCCGGGCAGCGCGGCGAGATTCTAGCACAGGTGATGTGTATTACGCCATCTTGTGCCTGAGCGATGGGCCAGCATCAATGGCCTGTTATCAGCTTCCCGCCATCAAAACGTCGCCTTGAACTGCACCCCATATGTGCGCGGTTCGTTGACGATGCCTGTCAGGTTGTCGAAATCGATCGCGCCCAGCGACTGGATCTGGTTGGTGATGTTGCGGCCGTACGCGGAGAGTTCGTATTTGTCCCATTTGTAGCCGACGCGCAAACCGCCTTCGAGCAGTTCCTTGGCCTTGTATTCCTTCGCTTCATACAGGAAGAAGTTGTAGCTGGTGCGGTAGGCCCAGTCCGTGTAGGCGTAGAACTCGCCATTGGCGAGGGGAATGCTGTACTTTAATGTGAAGTTGGTTTGCCATTCCGGCGCGCGCGGCAGCGGGTTGCCGTCGATGTAGGCCGTGCCCTTGAACGGGCCCAGCGGGTCGGTCACGGTGCAGCCGCTGGCCGGGTTGTTTTGCGCATTGCCGCAGCTTTGCACGAACAGCTTCTTGTCCTGGATTTCCGTGTGGTTGTAGCTGCCGCCCAGGGTCATGCTGAGCGAATCGCTGAGGTTCGCCTGGAAATCGAGTTCCACGCCGCGGCCCGTGGCCTTGTCTGCGTTGATCAGCTGGTTCATGTTGACGGCGCCGCTGCCGGCCGTCAGTTGCTTGTCCTTCACGCGGTACTGGAATATGGCCAGGCTCAGGCGCGCTCGCTTGTCGAACAGGTCTTGCTTGATGCCCGCCTCGACGGACAGCGCTTTCTCGGCGCCCGCAAACGAAGGCCGGTCGGCCAGGCCGTTCAGGCGGCCCTGCATCGACGGCGCGCGGTAGCCGGTGGCGATGCGCGCGTAGGCATTCGTTTCCGGCGTGAGTACATAGGTGCCGCTCAAATCCCAGCTGACGTTGTGCGAGGTGTCGTGCAAGTCGAAGGGGCCGGCCGTGGTCGCCTCCACCCGCTTGGCGGAGAAATCCTTCTTGTCGGTCGTGTAGCGCAGGCCGGCGCGCAGTTTCAGGGTGTCCGAGACCGTGTAGTTGAGCGAGCCGAAGGCCGCATACGACTTCGAGCTCTGGTTTTGCGTGGCGTAGTTCGGGCTTTGCGGGTTGCCGGGCGCCAGGCTGTTGAAGCCGATGCTGTCGATCTGGATATCTTCCTTGAAGTAGAACAGGCCGGCTATCCATTGCAGCGGGCCGCGGGCAGACGACTCGGCGCGGAATTCCTGCGAAATCTGCTTGTGGTTGGGGATCACGTCGGCCGTTTCCACGACGAACGGGATGAAGCCGGGGCCCATCGGCGGCGCGGACACGGCGCCATAGCCGCCGTCGACGTCGGCGCGGCTGTAGAAATCGAGCTTTTCGTAGCCGGTGATCGAATGCAAGGTGACGCCGGGCAAGTCCCATTTCAGGCGCATGCTGGCGCCCTTGGTTTTCAGGTGCTGGCGGTTGATGCCGTCGGTCGGGTAGTTGTCGTAATCAAAGCCCTCGACGAGGTCGTTCGTGCCCTGTTTCAGGATATTCGCGCGGAACAGGGTGGCCGTGCCGTCGAGATTGCGCGCGTGCACGTTGAACAGGGCCGTGAAGTCGCGCGTGGGCTTGACCAATACCTGCAGGCGGGCGGCGCTGTCTTCATAGCCTTCGAAATCGCGCGTGCCGGTGGGGCGCGGGTTGTGCACGCGGTCGTCGCGGCGCTGCGTCTGGCCGGAAAAGCGCAGGGCGACCGTGTCGCTGACGGGCACGTTGAACGCGCCTTCCAGGTTCTTCATGCCATCCTTGCCGAAGCCGCCGCTCAGGTAGCCTTCCGTCTTGAAGACGGGCTTGGCGGAATCGAACTTGATCACGCCGGCTGGCGAGTTACGGCCGAACAAGGTGCCTTGCGGGCCGCGCAGTACTTCGACCTGATCCACGTCAAACACGGGAAAGCCCTTGAGCATGGCGTTTTCCTGCACTACGTCATCCATCACCAGGCCCACGGGCTGCGAGGCGTTCAGGTCGAAGTCGGTATTGCCCAGGCCGCGAATGTAGAAGCGGGGGAAGGTGCGGCCGTAATCCGATTCGACGGAGACGCTGGGCGAGCGGCTGTTGAGGAAGCGGATGTCGGCGCCGCCGGCCGTCAGCGTGTCGAGCTTGTCGCCTTTCAAGGTGGCGATGGACATGGGCACGTCCTTGATGTTTTCCGCGCGCCGCTGCGCCGTCACGATCACCGTTTCCAGCTGGCCAGGACCGGTCTGTGCCGCCGGGACGGCAGGCGCGTCGGCGGCTGGCGCCGGGACGCTATCCTGTGCCATCGCCTGCAGCGGAAAGGCGGCGCTGATTGCCAGGGCAATCAGGGTGTGGCGTACTGTGCTGGCATGCGGTGTCATCATGAAACGGCTCCTGTCGGTCAAGGTTGTTGGGGGCATGCAAGCTGGCGCTGGCCAGCTGAACGAAAAATCATGCTAGCACGGGAAATTTTGGTATTCATGCCATTTTCCTACGATGGTTATTCATATCCGTTTCGACTCAATACGCGAATAAAATCGTATTTGTCGTCACTATCTGGCGGGTGCATAGTGGAGTGCCGGCAGGCTTGTGCGGGAACAAAATAGGCTGGACAAGACGACGCGGTTTCCTGCGGCGGCGCAAAAAAGCATGCGCCATTTCGGCGTAGTAGCGGGATCCGGGGCGGCACAAATACAACAGTTGCCGCGGATTTTTTATGTGAGGGGCGTGTTGTTGCAACGCGACAGGGGAGGCCGGCTGCGGCTCTCCCCTGTGCGTGTGAAGCGGGGCATGCGTGGCTGCATGCCTCTATGTGCTTAAAACTCTTCCCAGTCGCCGGCCGTCACGGCTTCCGCTTGCGCCGCACGGGGTTTTGCCGGCGCGGCCTGGCGCTTGGCGGGGCTGCTGGCCGTTGCCGGTACCAGGCGCAGCGGCTTGTGACTGGCGCGTGCCGGTGCTGGCGCCGGTGCGGGTGCCGCCAGATGGCTGTCATGCGTCTTGAAGATGCTCACGGTTTCCACCAGGTGGCTGGCCTGCTCGCGCAGCGATTCGGCCGCCGCCGCCGCTTCTTCCACCAGCGAGGCATTTTGCTGCGTGACGCTATCCATCTGGGTCACCGCCTGATTGATCTGCTCGATTCCTGCGGACTGTTCCTGGCTGGCCACCGTGATTTCAGCGATGATGTTGCTGACGCGGGCGACGCTGGCGACCACCTCGGACATCGTCGTGCCCGCTTGCGCCGCCAGCCTGGAGCCCGCATCGACGCGGCTGACGGAATCGTCGATCAGCGCCTTGATTTCCTTGGCTGCGCTGGCGCTGCGCTGGGCCAGGCCGCGCACTTCGGTCGCCACGACGGCGAAGCCGCGGCCCTGTTCGCCGGCACGTGCCGCTTCCACGGCGGCATTCAGGGCCAGGATATTGGTCTGGAAGGCGATGCCGTCGATGACGCTGATGATGTCGACAATCTTGCGCGACGATTCGCTGATCAGGTCCATGGTGCCCATCACTTGCCCCACCACGGCGCCGCCCTTGCTGGCGACGTCCGATGCCGTCGTGGCCAGCACATTGGCTTCGCGGGCATTTTCCGCATTCTTGCGCACGGTGCTGGTGAGCTCTTCCATTGACGAAGCGGTTTCTTCCAGCGAACTGGCTTGCTGTTCCGTGCGCAGCGACAGATCGCTATTGCCGCTGGAAATTTCCGCGGCGGCAAGGGAAACGGTGTCGGAATCCTGGCGCACCGACGACACTACCGTGGTCAGCGACTCCTGCATGCGCTGCAGCGCCGACAGCACGCTGGCGGTATCGTGCGGTGCAACGTTGAGTTTGCCTGTCAGGTCGCCGCCGGCCAGCAGGCTGACGGCGTCGCACAGCTGCTTCGGTTCTGCGCCCAGCGCCTTGAGCAGGCTGCGTGTGATGAGCCAGCCCGCCAGGGCTGCCAGCACGATGGACAGCAGGCTGGCGCCGATGAGAATATTCCTGTTGAGCGTGTAACGCTCGTTGTCTTCCTGCAAGATGGCGGTAGAGCGCTGGTCCGTCAGGGCGAAATATTCATCGCTGGCGGCGACGAGGGCGGCCAGCAGCGGGCGGCATTCCTCATTCATCTTGACGATGGCCTGGTCGGTTTTCTTTTGCAGCGCCAGGTCCACGATAGCCATCGCGACGGGAGAATAGCGTTTTTCGATGCCGTCTATCTTGTTGACTATGGCGCGCACTTCATCCGATACCTCAGGCTGCTGTGTCAGCTGCAGCAGATGCTGCATGTTCTTGACGACCTCGGCCTGCGCCTGCAAGACCTGTTTGCGTTCGATCTCCAGGTCTTCCGGCTTGGTGACGAGCACCAGATTCCTGGCCGCCACGGCACGCATGTCGATTGCGTCACGTACGCGGTGCGCCGTATTGGCGCGGGCGGTGATGCCGTTGACATACTGGTCAAAACTGGCGTTGAAGTTGGAAAAGCTCCGCACGGACAGGATCGATATGCCGATGAGGAAAAAGACCAGCAGGCCGAAAGCCAGAGTGAGCTGGGTGCGTACGGTGAATTTGTCCATGATGTCTCTCCAAAATACGTGGTGATGATTAGAAAGGGGGCTTGCGTGAGACCGGTGGCAGGCGCTTGCCTGGCGACGGGTCGAGTCCTACGCAGTGCTTTTCTATCCAGAACACGGATTCGTGGTGCAAGGATGGAATTAATTTAAAAAACCGATTTCAATAATTTATTTGTTTTATTTATTAAATTCATTGTTGCACAAAAAATTCATTAAATCAATGAGATTTTGCGTGTCAAAAAACAACTTTTCGGCATGGATGCTGGTTCCTGCGCCGTTTGATCGGGCGCAGGACAGTATCTTCGGGGAGGTGGATCAGCCGGGAATGGGCGTGCCCTGGTGAAAAATCATTTGCCAGCGGCCATCGCGCCATTTCCACAAGGAACTGCGCAAGCTGGCGCTGGCGGGCAGGGCGCCGTTGGCGTGGCGTTGCGAGCGGTAGGTAACCAAGGCAACATCGTCGGCCAGCAAGCGGGCCTGAAAATCGCGGATGCTGCGCTGGCAAAAGTCTTCCACCGGCAAGTCCGCCAGGGTTGCCGCGCGCGTCCAGAGATTGCCCGAGCTGCCGAACTCGACGAAGTCGTCAGCCAGCAGGGCCGCCAGCCTGGCCCTGTCGGCGCGCACCGCCTGGCTTTGCAGCGCCGCTTCCAGCGCCTGCAGCTGCGCCGCCAAGCTGTCCTGCTGAGTATCCCGCGCGTCGTCCATTGGCAAGATCTTCAGATAGGAAATGCGCCCGCGCCCGATACATTCAGGCAGGCGACCTTGTCGCTGGAAAAGTACTTGATTTGTCCCAGGCCGATGGCGTAGCAGCCGTCGCTGAGCGGGGAAATGGGGCCGGTAAGTTTTTCACCGCCGACCAGGGTCACCACCCAGGGCGTGGTGGCCGGTTTGCCCGCGTGGGCCAGGGCGTGTTGTACCAGGTCTGACATGCTGCCTCCGTTGGAAATCAAAATCCGATGATAGCAGTGTCCGGTGTCGGATAGCCGCTGGATTGACGACAAGAGGGGTGGGCGCTTTACGCGTCGGCCAGCAAGTTCTTTGGCAGGGCCACCGATACCAGCTTCCAGTGCCACAGGCCGTCGCGCGTCAGGGTCAGTTCGCCGATATGGCTTTTGCTGTGGGCGCGCTGCACCACCACGCTGTTCCACGAGGTGTAGCGCAGCCTGTAGTCGGGCTTGGTGTTGCGCTTGCGGCCGCTGATGTCGCTGACCTTGGCGATCGGGTTTTCGTAGCGGTCATTGAGCTTCATCAATGCGACGATGCCTTCGGGCATCAGCATGGTGTCGAGCAAGGGATCGATGACCTCGGGATTGATATCGTCGGCGACTTCCGGCGCCGAGAACAGGGTGTGCAATTGCTGCCCCAGGCTGCCGCGCAACTGGGCCAGGTCGATCTGCGCGGCCAGCGCCTGCGTATCCTCGTCCATGGTGGCCGCGCGGATCTTGTTCATGGTGAAGTACGGGCTGCCATAGAAGACGCCGGCCAGCGCGACCAGTACCGCTACAGCGAGAAGCATCATTCTTTTCATCGTGCAATCTCTCGGATGCCTGGCGACCCGGTGCGCCTGAGGTGTTGGCATTCTACATAATATTTCCCAAAATCAATATGACGGTTTAGGTAAGTGTTGTTTTAGATCAAGTTTCTTTAGAGTAATTCCGGCGGCAGGGTAATGTCCATCAGTTTCCAGTCCCAGATGCCATGGCGGCGCAGCAGAAACTGGCTGGCGGCGGGTCCGGCACCGCTGCGCCGCAGCACCACTTCATTCCACGAGCGGTACGCCATGCCGAAGTCGTGGCGCTTGCCATCAGCCCCCTGCTTGCCGTGCAAGATCAATACCGTGATGCCGGGCGGCGAGACGATGGTGTCGAGCATTTCCTTGAAATCATCGTCATTGGCCGTTTCGCCGCCCGCGCGCAGCTGGCGCGCCACGCTGGCGCGGATCGCAGGCAGGTCGGCCTGCTGCGCCAGGTTTTCCAGGCGCACGGATTTCGCCGCGATGCTGATGCGGTACATGGCGATGTAGGGGCTGACCCAGGTGAAGCCGATGGCGGCGACGGTAAAAATGATCGCGGTGGCGTACTTTCTTTTCATGCTATATCTGCCTGGATCGCAGCTTGCCCGCGAGTGTCAGTAGCCGCCAATGATTTGGTATTCCAGGCCCTGATTTCCTGCGCTACGTACTTGTATCTTGATTTTCCTGAAGGTGATTTCCGCAGGAAAATTTGTGATCTCGAATGATAAATCTTGCGAAAACGACGGCCTTGCCAGGCTGCCCGCATACTCCCGGTAGGCAATGCGCAAAGTCTTATTGCTGTAGCCCTGATATAGCAATTGTGAATTGATGGACCTGTCGATAGGTGCAGTTTCCACTCCCGGGCCGAATTTGATGCCGGGGCTGACGTCTTCGTGCCACCACGCCAGATCGCCTGCGATCATCACCTGGTCCAGCAGGCCATCATTGTTTCGGTCGGCAAAACAGGCATTCTTGGTCATTCCGGGCAGCAGCATATTGAATACCTGCCGTTCAGTGCAGTAAGCAGGTTTTCCCTCGACATCGGCGCGGTACAGGAAGTCGCCCTCGATGACAGCTACACGTCCGCCGCCAATCGACACGGCGCGTCCATCGTAAATCTGATAGCCCGTTTTGCTTGTGTATTGAAATGTGGACAACAGTGCTTCACCGGCAGTGACCTTTGAAACGACATTCAGTTGCGGATCATGGCCGATGCGTTCCATCGTGCGGGTGGTCTCGCGCACTTCCATGGTGGCGCACCCGCTGAGTACCAGGGCAGCGATGGCGACGCGGCATAACTTTTTCATTGATTTCCTTGTTTGTCTTCGAAGCGCTCATACGCAAGCAGGCGCGAGTAAGGGGAAGGTCGTTAAATATTGCCAAATGATAAGTTCAGTTGCTTCTGAAGGAAAGGAAAAATGCGCTTTTTTCTGCCGTGACGAGCGATGGGGGACCTCGGTCAGCCTTATGGAGGGCGGATGGTGTAGCATTCGTGCCGGCGCGGACCATCGCGCCGCAATATTGAGGACAACCATGAATATCACTATCAATCAGGTGCTGCAGTCGTATATCGACCCGCTCACCGCCAGCGAGTACGCGGCGCTCGAGCGCAGCCTGCTGGCCGAAGGCTGCCGCGATGCGCTGGTGCTGTGGAACGACGTGCTGATCGACGGGCATAACCGCTACGCCATCTGCCGCCAGCACGGCATCGAATTCAAGACCATCCAGAACACCAGCTTTACCTCGCTTGAC
This sequence comes from Janthinobacterium sp. GW823-FHT01H08, assembly GCF_058797855.1. Taxonomy (NCBI): domain Bacteria; kingdom Pseudomonadati; phylum Pseudomonadota; class Betaproteobacteria; order Burkholderiales; family Oxalobacteraceae; genus Janthinobacterium; species Janthinobacterium sp. GW823-FHT01H08. Next base: position 4,051,760 of record NZ_CM179504.1, on the reverse strand, counting down.
GACGTCATGCTGTGGATGATCGACAATCACCTGGCGCGCCGCAGCGTGTCGGACTTCCAGCGCGGCGTGCTGGCCTTGCGCAAGAAGGAAATCGTCGCCGCGCGCAGCCCGGCGCCCGTCAGCGCCCAGGACGCGCCCGATGGCGAAAACGCGCCCAAGCCTCCCATGAGCACGCGCGAAGAGGTGGCCAAGGCGGCCAGATTGAGCAGCAACCAGATCAGCCAGATCGAGAAGATCCAGAAGGCGGCCTCGCCGGAACTGGTGGAAGCCGTCCGTTCGGGCACGATCTCGATCAATGCGGCGGCCACCGTGGCATCGCTGCCGCCGGAAGAGCAGGTGGCGGCCGTCGCCGGCGGCAAGAAGCTGCTGCGCCAGGCGGCCAAGGAAATCCGCGAACAGCGCGCCGCCACGCGCACGCCGCGCGAGCCGAAGGCGCCGCACGTGTCGCAGGATACGCCGGAGACGGGCAACGAACCGTGGGCGGAAAACGCGGCGCAGGCGCCGTCCGAAACGGAGCGCCTGCGCGGCGAGATCGCCAGCTTGAAGCAGAAAGTGGCGCAGCTGCAGGCGGAAAATGTGGAGTTGAACCAGCGTATCGCCACCCTGATCGACGCATCCTGATATTGGAGTAGTGCATGCCAGTTCGCCGTGCCCTGTTCGCCGCCATCGCCTGCGGCATCGTTGCCGCTCCTCCCGCGCTGGCGGCGCCCGCCACTTCCGTCACGGACATGGCCCGCTGGCAGGCGCAGGCCGCCAACGTCAGCATCGCGCGCGACACCTGGGGCATTCCCCACGTGACGGGCAAGACGGATGCCGATGCCGTCTTCGGCCTGATGTATGCGCAGGCCGAAGACGATTTCCCCCGCGTGGAATTGAACTATATCAATGCCATGGGGCGGCTGGCGGAAGTGGAGGGCGAGCGGGAGCTGTACCGCGACCTGCGCATGAAGCTCTTCATCGATCCGCAGGAGCTGCAGGCGCAGTACCGCGCCAGCCCGCCGTGGCTGCAGAAACTCATGGATGCCTTTGCCGACGGCCTGAATTTTTACCTGGCCACGCATCCGCACGTCAAACCTCGCTTGATTACGCATTTCGAGCCGTGGATGGCCCTCAGTTTCAGCGAGGGCAGCATCGGCGGCGATATCGAATCGGTCAACCTGACGCAGCTCGAAGCGTTCTACGGCCAGCAGGCCAGGCCCGCCGCCGTAGCGCTGGCCAGCGTGGAGACCAGGTTGGCGTCAGGTCTGGACCCCGAACCGAGCGGCTCGAACGGCTTCGCCATCGCGCCCGCGATTACCAAAAACGGCCATGCGCTCTTGATGATCAACCCGCATACGTCGTTCTACTTCCGCCCCGAAGTGCAGGTGACCAGCGGCGAAGGCTTGAACGCGTATGGCGCCGTCACCTGGGGCCAGTTCTTTGTCTACCAGGGTTTCAATGAGCGCCTGGGCTGGATGCATACCTCGGGCGGCGGCGACGTCATCGACGAATACCTGGAAAGCATCGTCGACAAGGATGGTGCATGGTTCTACCGCTATGACGGCGGGCTGCGCCCTTTGAAAGCCGTGCCGATGACCTTGCCCTATAAACTGGCCGATGGCGGCATGGGATCGACAACCATCACCGTCTACTACAGCCACCACGGCCCCATCGTGCGCGCGCAGGACGGTAAATGGGTGGCAGTGCGCCTGATGAATGAACCGTTGAAGGCGTTGACGCAGTCGTACACGCGCACCAAGGCGCGCGATTACGCGGCGTTTTATCAAACGATGGAACTGCGCACGAATTCGTCGAACAACACGGTGTACGCGGACGGGGATGGCAATATCGCCTACTTTCACGGCAATTTCATCCCCGTGCGCGACCCGCGCTTCAACTGGAAGCAGCCCGTCGACGGCAGCGACCCGGCCACGGAATGGAAAGGGCTGCACACGGTGGCGCAAACCATCACCTTGTTCAATCCGAAGAATGGCTGGATTCAGAACACGAACAACTGGCCGTATTCGGCGGCCGGCGCCAACAGCCCGCGCCAGCAGGACTATCCCGCCTACATGTCGGTCTACGGCGAAAACGCGCGCGGCCTGCATGCCGTCAAGGTTTTTCAGAACAAGACGGGTTTTACGCTCGACAGCCTGATCGCCGCGTCCTACGACAGCGAACTGACGGCCTTTGAAGCGCTGCTGCCGCCGCTGTTCGCGGCCTACGATGCGCTGCCGGCCGGCGGCGCGCAACAGCTGGCGCTGGCCGGCAAGATCGCCTTGCTGCGGGCCTGGGACTGGCGCTATTCGCTCACTTCCACCGCTACCTCGCTGGCCGTGTTCTGGGGCCAGGAGCTGGCCGAGCTGACGGGCAAGCAGGCGAGGGAACAAGGCGTGCCCGTGGTCGATTTTCTGGCGACGGACAAGGTTACGGCGGCGCAGCGGCTGGCTGCCCTGGCGACGGCGGCGGACAAACTGCAGCGCGATTTCGGCCACTGGCAAACGCCGTGGGGCGAGATCAACCGCTTCCAGCGCCTGACGGGCGACATCGTGCAGCCGTTTGACGATGCGCAAGCCAGCTTGCCTGTGCCGTATGCATCGGGTAACTGGGGCGCGCTGGCCGCGTATGGCCAGAGCAGCAGGAGTACCACGAAGCGTATTTACGGCGAACGCGGCAACAGCTTTGTCGCGGCCGTGGAATTCGGCCCCCGCATCAAGGCGAAAAGCATCCTCGCGGGCGGCCAGAGCGGCGACCCGAAGTCGCCGCACTTCCAGGACCAGGCGGCCATGTATGCCCGCGGCGAATTCAAGGAGGTGTTGTTTTATCCGGAGGACGTGGCGAAGCACCTGGAGCGCAGGTATCGGCCGGGGGAGTGAGGTTTGTGGTGTGTCGGATTACGCCCGGCGTTGCCGAGCTAATCCGACCTACCGGCCTCGGCATAGCGTAGGTCGGATTAGCGCAGCGTAATCCGACACCTCTCCCCTCAAATCGCGTCCAGCGCCGTGCGCAGATCATGGCGCAAATCCTCGATATCCTCGATCCCCACCGACAGGCGGATCAAGCCGTCGCCTATGCCCAGCTTGGCCCGCTGTTCGGCGGGAATGCTGGCATGCGTCATCAGGGCCGGGTGCTCGATCAGGCTTTCCACGCCGCCCAGGCTTTCGGCCAGGGCAAATACTTCGCAGCGCTCGAGGAAGCGCCGCGCGCCAGCCAGGTCGGTGTCGAGGTCGATCGAGATGATGCCGCCGAAACCATCCATCTGGCGCTGCGCCAGCGCGTGCTGCGGGTGCGACGCCAGGCCCGGATAAAACACCTGTTTGACTTCCTTTTGCTGTTCCAGCCACTGCGCCAGCACCAGGGCACTTTCGCAATGGCGCTGCATGCGGATGGCCAGGGTTTTCACGCCGCGCAAGGCTAAAAAGCTGTCGAAAGGCCCGGCAATCGCCCCCACCGAGTTTTGCAGGAAGCCCAGCTGCTCGCGCCATTCCGACTGGCGCGCTTCCGCGCCGACGATGGCGATGCCGCCGATGATGTCCGAGTGGCCGTTCAAGTACTTGGTGGTCGAATGCACGACGATGTCGAAACCGTGTTCCAGGGGGCGCTGTACCAGCGGACTGGCAAACGTGTTGTCGGCCACGGCGATGATGCCCCGTTCGCGGCAGATGTCGGCGATCGCCCGCAAGTCGGCCAGTTTCAGCATCGGGTTGGTCGGCGTCTCGACCCACACCATCTTCGTTTCCGGGCGCAGCGCGGCCAGCAGGTTTTCCGGATTCGTCAGGTCGACATACGTGAATGCGTGGCCGGCCGAACGCCGGCGCACGCGTTCAAACAGTCGATACGTGCCGCCGTACATGTCGTCGCCGGCGATGATGTGGCTGCCCGCGTCCAGCAATTCCAGCACGGACGAAATGGCGGCCAGGCCCGAGGCGAAGGCGAACGCCGCGCTGCCGCCTTCCAGGTCGGCTACGCAGCGCTCGAGCGCCCAGCGCGTGGGATTGTGCGAGCGGCCGTAATCGAGGCCCTTGTGCACGCCGGGGCTGTCCTGCACAAAGGTGGAGGTGGCGTAAATGGGCGGCATGATGGCGCCCGTCGACGGGTCGGGCGACTGGCCGGCGTGGATGACGCGGGTGGCCAGATGGCGCTTGCGGGTGGTTTCTTTACTCAAGATAGTGTCCTGCGTAAGTGGTTGAGAAGGTCGAAGCGGGTGATCAGGCCATAGAAGCCGGTATCGTCGGCGACGACGGCCGTCAAGCCCCGGTCCAGCGTGGCGCGCAGGGCGGGCAAGCCGCTCGATGGCGCCAGGGTTTCGATCTGCGTCGTCATGGTGGCGCCCACCAGCGATGCGAAATGGGCGGCGTCGCTCGACACATGCAGCAGCAAGTCCGATTCGTCGATAATGCCGACCAGCTGGCCGCCGTCGATGACGGGCAGCTGCGCCAGGTCGCTGGCGCGCATGCGGTTGAAGGCCGTGAGCAGGGTGTCGCCGGGCGCCACGCTGACGACGTCGCCCTCGTCGTAACGGCGTCCGATCAGGTCGCGCAAGTCGCCCGAGAGAGCGCGCTGCAACAGGCCCTGGTCGCGCATCCAGCCATCGTTGTAGACTTTAGATAAGTAGCGCGTCCCCGTGTCGCAGACAAACGTGACGACGCGCTTCGGGCTAGTCTGTTCGCGGCAGTATTTGAGGGCCGCTGCCAGCAGCGTGCCGGTGGATGAGCCGCCTAAAATACCTTCGGCGCGCAGCAGGGCGCGCGCCGAATCAAAACTCTCCTGGTCGCTGATGGTGTAGGCTCTTTTCACGCCGTCCATGTCGGCGATGGACGGGATAAAATCCTCGCCGATGCCTTCGACGGCCCACGAGCCGCTCGTGTCGCTGACTTTGCCCGTGTCGATGTATTCCGTGAGGATGGAGCCTTGCGGGTCGGCCAGCACGAATTCCAGTTTGGGCTGCGTCTTGCGGAAGTAGCGCGTCAGGCCCGTCAGGGTGCCGGACGAACCGACGCCGACGACGATGGCGTCCACGTCATGGCCAGTTTGCTCCCAGATTTCGGGAGCCGTCGTCGTTTCGTGGGCCAGCGGATTGGCGGGATTGTTGAACTGGTCGGCGAAGAAGGCGCCCGGCAGTTCGCGCGCCAGCCGCGCCGCATAATCCTGGTAGTACTCGGGATGGCCCTTGCCCACGTCCGAGCGCGTGGTGTGCACTTCGGCGCCCAGCGCCTTCAAATGCAGTACTTTTTCCGTCGACATCTTGTCGGGCACGACGAGAATCACGCGGTAGCCCTTGATGCGGCCGACGAGGGCCAGGCCGATGCCCGTGTTGCCGGCAGTGGCCTCGACGATGGTACCGCCCGGCTGCAGGCGGCCGTCCGCTTCGGCCGCTTCGATGATGGACAGGCCGATGCGGTCCTTGATGGAACCGCCGGGATTTTGCGATTCCAGTTTCAGGAACAGCTGGCACAGGCCCGTATCGAGCCTGGTGACTTCGACCAGCGGGGTGTTGCCGATCAGCTTGTATAGCGCTGGCGGCTGGGAGGGGGATGGCATTCGATCATTCATGGTGGCTCCTGTCAGAGAAACAGCCGCTCAGGATCGTGTCCCGAGCCGCCTTCCGTGCCGCGCAGTGTAGGCGGGTGGACGAGTGCGGCGAACGAATGTTTCCATGCTTGCATATGCGCGCTGCGCATATCGGCTGCAACGCGCGCGATTCGAGTATGCGCCGTTTTTGGCCCGCTTGCCGCACCAACGACGCGACTATTAAGCTGCCGCAAGCCCGCCATTGCGATTTATAATCACGCCTCGAAAAGATACTAAATAGTATTGAAAATCAACCAGACAGGGCAGGCGGCGGTGGCAAAACTTTATTTCCGGTATTCCGCGATGAACGCGGGCAAGTCGACGGCCTTGTTGCAGGTCGCGCACAACTATGAAGAGCAGGGCCAGCAGGTGCGCCTGTACACGGCCGCCATCGACAGCCGCTACGGCGTGGGCCGGGTCACCTCGCGTCTGGGGCCGCAGCGCCAGGTCGATATCTTCCATGCCGACACGAATTTCCTCGACGCTATTCCCCAGGTCGCCTGTTTGCTGGTGGATGAGGCGCAATTTCTCAGCACGGCCCAGGTGCAACAGCTGCACCAGCTGGCGCAAGTGAAGGGCGTGCCCGTCATCTGCTACGGCTTGCGCACGGATTTCAAGGGCGAACCGTTTCCCGGCTCGGCCTACCTGCTGGCGCTGGCCGATGATATCGAGGAATTGAAGAATATTTGTACTTGCGGCAAGAAGGCCACGATGAACATCCGCGTGGACGAGCAGGGCCGCCGCATCAAGGAAGGCGAGCAGATCAGCATAGGCGGCAACGAGAGTTACCGCCAGGCTTGCGGGCGCTGTTTCTACTCCTAAGCTAATTCCTTATTCGGCGACGGGCACGCCCACGTCCGCATCGTCGGACAGCGCCAGATCGCCCCGCTCGAACGCGGCGAGGATGTCATTGGCGCGCGCCACGTCGTGTTCGCGCACCATGACGCGGGCGCCGCCGATGGCGGCCGCCAGCAGCATGTCGGCCTGCATGTGCTGGTCATCCGTCAGCAGCACGTCGATGCCGGCCGCTGCCAGGCAGCCGCGGATGACGTGCGCATCTGTGGGGATCATCAGCCGGGCAATTAAAACATAGTCGTCGTGCATCGTGTCTCCTGGTAAGGTGGATTCGACCCCATCTTAGCACCAGGCATGACCTTACAGCTTGAACACGCCCACCACCTGGTTCAGCTCATGCGCCTGCTCCTGCAGGGCGTCGGCGGCCGCGGCCGCTTCTTCCACCAGGGCCGCATTCTGCTGGGTCACCTGGTCCATCTGGGCGATGGCCTGGTTGACTTGCTCGATGCCGCTGCGCTGCTCTTCGCTCGCCTGCGCGATCTCGGCCATGATGGTGCTCACTTGCTGGACGCTGGCCACGACGGTGTCCATGGTGGCGCTGGCCTGGCTCACCTGGGCGTGGCCCAGGTCCACCGTGCCGGCCGATGCCTGGATCAGGTCCTTGATGTCTTTCGCGGCGGCCGTCGAGCGCTGCGCCAGGGTGCGCACCTCGGTGGCGACGACGGCAAAGCCCCGTCCCTGTTCGCCGGCGCGGGCCGCTTCCACGGCCGCGTTCAAGGCCAGGATATTCGTCTGGAAGGCGATGCCGTCGATGACGCCGATGATGTCGGCGATCTTGCCAGATGAGCTGCGGATGGCGTCCATGGTGCTGGCCACCTGCGCCACGGCGGCGCCGCCTTCGGCTGCCAGGCTGGACGATTCATGCGCCAGTTTGCTCGCTTGCTGCGCGTGATCGACGTTCTGGCGCACGGTGGAGCTCAGTTCCTCCATCGAGGCGGCTGTTTCTTCCAGCGAACTGGCTTGCTGTTCCGTGCGGCTCGACAAATCCAGGTTGCCGCTGGCGATTTCACCGGACGCCGTGGCGATTTGCCCGGCGCTGCCGCGCACGTTGCCGACCACTTGCGACAGGTTGTCGCTGATGCGGTTCATGGCGCGCAGCAGGCGGCCGATCTCGTCCAGGCTGGTCGTATCGAGGTGCACCGTCAAGTCGCCGGCGGCGATTTGCGCGGCAGCCGTTTCGGCGGCGGCCAGCGGGCGCGAGACGAGGGTGCGCACCAGCCAGTACAGCAGCAGAGCGAAGACGAGCAGGGCGACGAAGCCGGAAATGGCCAGCTGGTTGCGCAGCTGGCGCGCTTCCAAGGTGATTTCGTCCGTAAACGTGCCGCCCGCGATGATCCATTGCCAATCCTTGAATTGACGGTAATACAGCTGCTTTTCGCGCGCGCTGGCAGCCGTTTCGCCAGGCGCCGCCCACGTATAGCGCATGGCACCGTCTTTCTGCGCCAGCATTTCCTGGATGAACATCCGGCCGTCGCTGGCCTTGAAGTCGAGCGCGCTCTTGCCTTCGCTGTTCGGGTGCAGCACCAGGTGGCCGTAATTGGCGCCGGGAGCCGTGTCGACGATATAGATGTAGCCCGTCTGGCCGATCTTGACCTGGCGAATCTTCTCTTTCAGCATGGCCAGATTCTTGCTGATATCGAGGCCGATGAACAGCACGCCCACCACTTTGCCTGCCGCGTCGCGCACGGGGTCGTATTGCGTGATGTATTGCTTGCCAAACAAAGTTGCCATGCCAACGAAACGCTGGCCCGCACGCAGCGGCGCGTAGCTGGGGTGGTTGTGGTCGAGCTGGGTGCCGATGGCGCGTTCGCCATCCTGCTTTTTCAGCGATGTGCTGATGCGCACGAATTCATCGCCGTTGGCGGCAAAGATGGTGGCGATCACGCCCGTCTGCGCCGTGTAGCGGTCGACCAGGGCCGTATCGAGGTTGAGCACCTTGCCGCCGTTGGCCAGGGCCGGCGTGGCCTTGCCGGCCACGGCCACCATGGCGCCTGCGTCGACCGTGAACGGGCCGGGAAATTCGGCCGCGAACAGGCGCGCGAAGCTGGCCGCTTCGTTGACCATGGCAGTATGGAAGACTTGCGTGGTCGTCATGACGCTATTGAGTTCGCTGGTGACGGCCGCTTCGGCACGCTGTTCCAGCACGCGCGAGGTATTGATACTCATCAAGGCAGTCAGGCTGGCCAGGATCAGGCTGACGAGGGCAAACGTGAAGACGGTAATCTTGCCGCCGACACTCCAGTGGCGGGGGGAGAAGGAAATTGTAGGCATAGTGTGAGTCTGGCAAAGGGTAATCAGCTCGGCCATTCCAGGTCATGACATGACACGCGGGGAGGGGATCTGGTGGGAACACTGTTGAAACGAAAGCGCGCCGGCTGTGGGAGCGGCGCGCAGGCAAGCTGTATTTCAGGGCGCGATGATAGCATGTTGCTTGCCATTTGTTACTAAGTGTTTCCCGCAGGAATCACTTTTTCACATAAAAACATCATTGAGATCAAGGATTGCCGCTTCAATCTATTGACTTTTTTCATTCCAGTGGCGCATGTTGATATTCATCGCTGCTGAATGATGCGATTTTTCTCACGAATGTTTCACTTTGTAATGAATGAGACGCCGCCTTTAATCCGCGTTTAAGCTTCCAGGAAGAAACTGATCTTCCTTGGGAGACTGCCAGGCCGTATCCTGTAGAATAATATGCAGACCAGTCGTGTATCCCCTTACTGTCTTGCTGGCTGGCGCATGCATCTCTGCGCCGCCTGGAATTGATTTAACTAATTTTCGGAGAAGCCGATGAAGAAGCAAATGATGCTGGTCACCCTGGTGCTCGCCCTGTCAGCCCACGCTGGCGCAGCCCAGACGGACAAGAGCGCCGCTCCTCCGCTCACCATGAAGCCGCTGGCCCAGCAAACGCAGGCCGCCTTGTGGGCATCGCGCGTATTGACGCGCGTCCATTACAAGGCCATGCCGCTCGACGACGCCATGTCGGAGAAAATCTTCGACCGCTATTTCAAATCCCTGGACGCAGAAAAACTGTTCTTCGTGCAGGCCGACATCGACCGCTTCGCTCCCTTGCGCACCAAGCTCGACGACGCCATCATCAATGAAGACCTGACGGCGCCGTTTGCCATCTACAACCTGTACCAGCAGCGTTTCGACGAGCGCATGGCGTATGCGCGTGAATTGCTGAAAACCAAGTTCGACTTTACCGCCGACGAGAGCTACCAGCTCGACCGCGAAAAGGCCGCCTGGCCGAAGAACGACGAGGAAGTGCGCGACCTGTGGCGCAAGCGCGTCAAGAACGACTGGCTGCGCCTGAAACTGGCGGGCAAGGAAGACAAGGCCATCCGCGAGACGCTGGACAAGCGCTATGAAAGCTACACGACCCGTTCGCGCAAGCTCAACAGCGAAGACGTGTTCCAGATCTTCATGAACTCGTATGCCATGTCGATCGAACCGCACACCAATTACCTGGGCCCGCGCGCCTCGGACAACTTCGACATCGCCATGCGCCTGTCGCTCGAAGGCATCGGCGCCGTGCTGCAGACGCGCGACGAATACACGGTGGTGCGCGAAGTGGTGCCGGGCAGCCCGGCCGGCCTGTCGGGCAAGCTGAAAGTGGGCGACCGCATCGTCGGCGTGGGGCAGGGCGAAAGCGGCCCCATCACCGAAGTGCTGGGCATGCGCATCGACGATGTGGTGCAGCTGATCCGCGGCGCCAAGGATTCCGTCGTGCGCCTCGACATCCTGCCGGCCGATGCCGGCCCCGATGCCAAGCACGTCGTCTTGCCGCTGGTGCGCAAGAAAATCAGCATGGAAGAGCAGGCGGCGAAGAAATCGATCATCGAAGTGCGCGAGAACGGCGTCAAGCGCCGCATCGGCGTCATTGCCCTGCCGACGTTCTACCAGGACTTCGAAGCGCGCCGCCGTGGCGACAAGGACTTTAAAAGCGCTACGCGCGACGTCAGCCGTTTGCTGGCCGAGTTGAAGAAGGACAAGGTCGACAACGTCCTGATCGACTTGCGCAACAACGGCGGCGGTTCGCTGAACGAAGCCGTCGAACTGACGGGTCTGTTCATCGACAAGGGACCGGTCGTGATGCAGCGCAATGCCGAAGGCAAGGTCGACGTGGAAAGCGACACCAACGCGGGCCTGGCCTGGGATGGCCCGATGGGCGTGCTGATCAACCGCGGTTCCGCTTCCGCTTCCGAAATTTTCGCCGCCGCCGTGCAGGATTACGGCCGAGGCGTCATCATCGGCGAAGGCAGCTTCGGCAAGGGCACCGTACAAACCCTGTTCAACCTCGACCGTTTCGGCGGCAGCGAGAAAGCCCGTTTCGGCGAGCTGAAGATGACCATCGCCCAGTTCTTCCGCATCAACGGCGGCACCACGCAGTTGCGCGGCGTCACGCCCGACATCAAGCTGCCGGCCATGTCGGACACGGAGAACTTCGGCGAATCGAGCTATGACAATGCCTTGCCATGGGTGGCCATCAAGCCGGCGCCGTACATGCCGACGGGCGACCTGAAGGATATCGTGCCGCTGCTGGACAAGAAGCATGAAGCGCGCGTGGCCAAGGACAAGGATTTCCAGTACTTGCTCGATGACATCGCTCTCGTCGTCAAGCAGCGCAAGGAAAACCAGATTTCGCTCAATGAAACCGTGCGCCGCAAGGAGCGCGATGCCCAGGAAGCGCGCGCGAAGGCCCGTGAAAAACGCCTGATCGCGCAGATTTCGAATCCGGCCGACGACCTGGTGGTGATTCCCGATCCGAAAGACGTGCTGAAGGGCGCGAAAGCGGCCAGCAAGACGGCCAAGCAGATCGCCGCCGTGAAGGGCGCCTTGCGCACCGACGACGGCTTGCAGGGCGACGAACGCGCGCTGAGCGCCGAACTCGATGCCGAAACGGCCGCCAAGAGCGCCAAGGACGTGCTGCTGAACGAAGCGGCGCGCATCCTGGCCGACGAAGTGGCGCTGATCAAGGCCGATACCCGCATGGCGGCGAAGGTCTTGCCGTATGGCGCCGATGGCAAGGCGACGCCGGTGGCGGCAGCGAAGTAAGGCTTTCATGCACTAGAAAACCGGTTCCTTGTGGAGCCGGTTTTTTTTCGCCCCGATCAGTTATCCGTTTGGCGTATTTCTATCATTCCAACAATCAATTGGATCGATATGCCGCGATGCAGCATAATGCACTTGTCTCCTCTATTCTCCTCCAAGAAAATAGATTCAGCCCGCTCTCGCAGCGGGCTTTTTTTTGCCTCAGATTCTGTGCGTGGGCGCTTGCACGTCGGGCTGTGCCGCCAGCAAGGCCGTGATCCAGCCAGCAAATGCCTGCAGCTTGGGCGTGGCCAGGCGGCCTTGCGGCGTCAGCAGCGACATCGGCATGGGCGTGGGCGGATGATCGGCCAGCACGGCCACCAGGGCGCCGCTGTCGAGGTGCGCGCGCACCTGGTACACGGCCGCCTGCGCCAGTCCCAGCCCCTGCAGCGCGCAATCGACGCTGGCGTCCGCGTCGTTGACGGCGATGGGGCCGGCCATCTGTACGCGCAGCACTTCCTTGCCTTGCTGGAAATCCCAGTCGAAGGCGCGGCCCGTGCGGCCCGAGTAATGCATGATGCCCTGGTGCGTGGCCAGGTCCGCCAGGGTGTGCGGCGTGCCGTGCCGCGCCAGATACGCGGGCGAGGCGCACGTGACGAAGCGCATCAGGCCGACCTGTTTGCCGATGAAGGCGGAATCTTGCAAGGTGCCCACGCGCAAGGCGCAATCGATGCCTTCCTGCGTCAGGTCGACCAGGCGATCCGTCAGGCTCAGCTGCAATTGCACGTCCGGCCAGGCGGCGTGGAAGTGCGCGATATGCGGCACGACCAACCTGCGGCCCACCGTATTGGGCAGGTTGATGCGCAGCAAGCCGCGCGGCTTTTTCGCGTCGGGACCGCGAAATGCCAGTTCCGCCGTGTCGACGGCTCTCAAAATATCAATGCAATGGCGAAAGTATTCGGCCCCTTCCGGCGTCAGCGACAAGCGGCGCGTGGTTCGCTGCAGCAATTGCGTGCCCAGGTAGGCTTCCAGCTTTTGCAGGGTGGCCGTCAGCGCGGCACGGGGCAAATTCAGGGTTTCGGCCGCCTTGGAAAAGCTGTTGGCTTCGACGATGCGCACGAAGGTCTGCATGGCCTTGATTTTGTCCATAGGATAGCTTCCATTCTCATTGTTCATTTTATGTGAAAAGTATAAGTGGATTATGCCCTGATTATCTTTGCCATAGTTTTCCCTAGAATGGCGACATCCCTATCGAACCGAGGAAACAACATGAACAAGGCCTCATCTTCCGCTCCCCACGACATTGCACCGGCCATGGTGCTGTTGCTGGCCATCGCTTCCGGCCTCATCGTCGCCAATCTGTATTACGCGCAAACCCTCGTCGGCCCCATCAGCGCCTCGACGGGCCTGTCGGCCAAGGCAGCCGGGCTGATCGTCACACTGACGCAAGTGGGCTATACCCTGGGCCTGCTGTTTGTCGTGCCGCTGGGCGACTTGCTGGAAAACCGCCGCCTGATCGTCACGGCCTTGCTGGTGACGGCCACGGCCCTCGTGGTGGCGGCCCTCTCCACGGGCGCCATCGTCTTCCTGGCCGCCGCCCTGGCCATCGGCCTCGGTTCCGTGGCGGCGCAAGTGATCGTGCCGTTTGCCGCCCACCTGTCGCAGGAAGCGACGCGGGGGCAAACCGTGGGCAAGGTGGTCAGCGGCTTGTTGCTGGGCATCATGCTGGCCCGTCCCGTGGCGTCGCTGGTGGCCGCGCACGCCAGCTGGCACGTGGTGTTTGGCGGCGCCGCCGTGCTGATGGTAGTGCTGGCGCTGGTGCTGCGCCGTGCCTTGCCCGTGCGTCAGCCCGTGTCGAGCATGAAATATCCAGCCCTGATGGCCTCGCTGTGGCACTTGCTGCTGGGCACGTCCGTGCTGCGCCGCCGCGCCGCCTATCACGCGGGCCTGTTTGGCGCCTTCAGCCTGTTCTGGACCGTCACGCCGCTGGTGCTGGCCAGCCCCGCGTTCGGTCTGTCGCAAACGGGCATCGCCATCTTCGCCCTGGTGGGCATGGCGGGCGCCGTCGCCTCGCCCATCGCGGGCCGCCTGGCCGATGCGGGCCACACCTTGCCCGCCACGGCTGCCGCGCTGGCGCTGGGTATCGTCGCGTTTGCCTTGCCCATGTTCGCCCCGGAATCGAAGCACGTGGCGCTGGGCTTGCTGGTGGTGGCATCCATCGTGCTCGACATGGGCGTGGCGGCCAACCTGGTACTGGGCCAGCGCGCCATCTTCAGCCTGGGCGCGGAAGTGCGGGGCCGTTTGAACGGCCTGTATTTCGCCCTGTTCTTCGCCGGCGGCGCGGCCGGCTCGGCCGTCGGCGCCTGGGTGTATGCCAGCTACGGCTGGCAGGCAACCTTGCTGACCGGCATGGCGTTTCCGGGCCTGGCCCTGCTGGTGTGGCTGGCAGAATTTTTACCCTTGGGCACGCGCCGCACGGCTTGAAACCCTGATGGCATCTCATTATCACTGATGGATATTTCTATCATCATGAATATAAAGTGGCATGATATGCCGCGATGCCGCAAGATGCACTTGTCTCCTCTATCTCCTCCAAGGAAATAGATTCAGCCCGCTTCCATAGCGGGCTTTTTTTTGCCTCTTTATTTGCGCTGTTTGCCATCGGCATCACAATAGCCATAACGTTGGGGACTGCCGCACCAGCCAGCTTCCTTTTGTGCTTCGGCTAGCTGGTTGCAATGCACGGTGCGGAAATGTGTCGGCAGATAGCTTTTTAATGTGGCATCAGAGATATTTCGAGGGGAAATTTTTTCGCCTTGCGGGGGCGGCGGGAAAGTCGCTGCAATCGCGCGATCCGCTACATTGTCAATGAAGAGGACAGTTTCGCCCTCCTGCACCTGGCACATATGATTGGTAGTGAAGTCATAACGTTCAGCGGCCTTGATCATGAACAGTGGCCCCTTGTTTGATATGCCCTGGATCATGGCCTGGGCCGCCGAATAACTTCCGATAAAGCCAGCAATGGAGATTGCAAAGAGGAAGTAAGTGGTTTTTTTATTGGTCTTGAAATCGAAAATAAACAAGAACAACAGGAAAATGACCTCAAAAATAATTGCCAGCACAGCATAGGCAAAGGCGCTGAACGAGAAGGCAAATATCAGGGTGGCGAGGCCAAACGAAAAGGGCAGGTAGGACGGCGGAAAAGGAAAATTGGCCGCAAAAAAATCGACAGCGCTCAGGCGCGAAAAAATCACGCAGGCAGACACCGCCAGGGAAACCCCCACTTTTGCCAGCAGGCTTGCAAAAACGGAATTCAGCGAAAAAAGTACCCATGCAATGCCTGACACCCCAACGACGAGAATGCCTGTCAGCGCCACCTGTTCGAGGATGTAATTTACATAATCATCTGTTTCCTGGATATGCAGGTGCGAAACCAGGAGGATCAGGCCGCCTATCGTGGCAATGGAAAAAATAACAAGTGAAATAATGGTCTTGGGATCGTTATATCTTTCGATCAGCGCAGGGATGATTTTTTCGGTGTCGGGAGATATCTTGACGATAAATCTTCTGATGCTCTCCTTGTTTTCACGCAGCGCCATATAACTGAAGATTACTCCCGCTGGCGGAATGGTGATGGATGTCAGGATGCACAGCAGTATGAATAAGATTATTTTTATTATCTTCATCATTGTTATTGGGCAGTATCGTCGGCGGATGTTTAAATGGAAACCTGCGTGCGGAATATAGCACGCATTATTTGGCATGGACTGCGGTGAATCGCGTGGCGTGAGAAATTGTGTGGGCCTGAAAAACCACTGGCGAGCGACGCAGCGTGGGCGATGGACATGGAAAATGCCACCAGCCCTGAACCCTTGGTTGCGGCAACCTGCTTTTACCGCAAGCTTGCTGTCAATAACGGTTGTGGGCAAGGCTTACATCACCACCAGATCGAGCGCCCGCATGAAGTTGGCCGCCTGCGCATGCGTGATGACAGCGCCTTTCAGCAGCGCAGCTTCGCTCAGTTTGAAACCGTCGATATCGGCGCCGCGCAAGTCCGCGCCCTGGAACTTCGCCAGTTTGATGGTGGCGTTGCGCAAGCTGCCCCCTTCGAAGACGGCGTCGCGGAAGTCGCAGCCGGCCAGGTAGGCGTCGGAAAAATCGAGCTGTTTGAGTATTGCCTTGCGGAACGAAAAGCCGCGCAGGTCGGCGCCCACCAGCAGGCTGTCTTCGAAGGTCAAGCCCAGGTGGGCCGCTTCCTCGAACGAGGCGCCCGTCAGCTTGCAGCCCCGGTAGGTGACCGATGCCAGCTTGGCGCGCCGCCATTTCGTGTTGTTCAGGTCGCAGCCTTCGAAATTCGCGTCAACGGCGTCGACGGATTCGAAATCGGCGCTGCCGGCGCGGCAGCGGCGCCAGGTGCTGCGCGCGAGTTTGCTGGCGAACAAGCTGGTGTCGGCAAAGGTGCAGCGTTCAAACGTACAGCCCTGCAAGTCGAGGCGTGACAGGTCTTCGCCATCGAAGGCGCAATCGATGAAGTGGCGCACCGGCAGGGCCAGTTGCTGCTCGATGCCGGCGCGGTCCAGGGTCATGCCAGTTACTGCGGTGTCGTGTGTTGCCATCCGTTTTATATTCCTAATCAAAGCAGGGGAGGGATGGCGCGGCGGGAAAATGCACGAACCAGAACACCTCCCCGGCTGGTGTAACAGCCAAGGGTCAGCGCCGTGGGTCCGCGTGGGCGGGAGCATGCCGGACTGTGCCGGGCACTTACCGGGTTACCAACCGGTGCGCTCATTTTCGATCAGCGCGTATTGTAGCTTGTCCGAATCGGCCTTGCCAGTTCTTGCGAAGCCGGGTTAGTATCGTTGCAGGCGCAGCCACTGCGCCAACGTCGCTCGGACGGATCCGGGCGCTTACGTATAGAGATAACCATGACCGACAGCCAAGCTCCGCGCAGCTTTTCGCGCATCAATCGTCTTCCCCCCTACGTTTTCAACATCACCGCCGAACTCAAGATGGCCGCGCGCCGCCGTGGCGAGGACATCATCGACATGTCGAT
Organism: Janthinobacterium sp. GW823-FHT01H08; assembly: GCF_058797855.1. Classification (NCBI taxonomy): domain Bacteria; kingdom Pseudomonadati; phylum Pseudomonadota; class Betaproteobacteria; order Burkholderiales; family Oxalobacteraceae; genus Janthinobacterium; species Janthinobacterium sp. GW823-FHT01H08. The sequence goes on along the minus strand of NZ_CM179504.1, from coordinate 4,035,268 downwards.
GGGCAATCCCGATGGCGCCACGCCGGCCCACATCGTGGACAAGCTGGTCGAAACGGTGAAACGCCCCGACACGCATGGCTATTCCGCGTCCAAGGGCATTCCGCGGCTGCGCCGCGCGATTGCACACTGGTACAAGAAGCGCTACGAGGTCGACATCGACCCGGACAGCGAAGCCATCGTCACCATCGGCTCGAAAGAGGGCCTGGCCCATTTGATGCTGGCGACGCTGGACCGGGGCGACACGGTGCTGGTGCCGAACCCCAGCTACCCGATCCACATATGGGGCGCCGTCATCGCGGGCGCCGATATCCGCTCCGTGCGCATGGGGCCGGGCGTGGATTTCTTTGCCGAACTGGAACGCGCGATCCGCGAAAGCTACCCGAAGCCTAAGATGATGGTGCTGGGTTTCCCGTCGAACCCCACGGCGCAATGCGTGGAACTGGAATTCTTCGAGCGCGTCGTCGCGCTGGCGAAGCAGCACAATATCCTGGTGGTGCACGACCTGGCGTACGCCGACATCACCTTCGATGGCTGGAAGGCGCCGTCCATCATGCAGGTGCCCGGTGCGCGCGACGTGGCCGTCGAGTTCTTCACCATGTCGAAAAGCTACAACATGGCGGGCTGGCGCATCGGCTTCATGGTGGGCAATGCGGAACTGGTGGCGGCCCTGGCGCGCATCAAGAGCTACCACGATTACGGCAGTTTTACGCCCGTGCAAGTGGCGGCCATTGCCGCGCTGGAAGGCGATCAAAGCTGCGTGACGGAAATCTGCGCGCAGTACCAGCGCCGCCGCGACGTGCTGGTGAAAGGCTTGCATGAAGCAGGCTGGATGGTGGAAAAGCCGAAGGCGTCGATGTATATCTGGGCGCATATCCCGGAAGCCTACCGTCACCTGGGCTCGCTGGAATTTGCCAAGCTGCTGTTGCAAAAGGCCAAGGTGAGCGTGTCGCCCGGCATCGGTTTCGGCGAGTACGGCGATGAATACGTGCGCTTTGCCCTGATCGAAAACGAGGCCCGCGTGCGGCAAGCCTTGCGCGGCATCAAGAATATGTTGCGTTCCAGCGACGGAAAGACGGAAGCGGCAGCATAAAAGTTGCCGTATGGAATTGTCTGTTGCCCCTAATATCACTGCTGCGTATTTCTGACATCACGAATATAAAGTGGTTTTATATGCTGCAACGCGGCATCATTCATCTGTCTCCTCTATCTTCCTCCAAGGAAATAGATTCAGCCCGCTCCCGCAGCGGGCTTTTTTTTGCCTGTCGTTTTGGTCCTGGGCACCGGCCGGCACGCGCGGCGAACGAGGCGCCCGCCCCCGCGCGGCGCGGCCTCGTGAATACGTTCAGCATGCTAATGCATGAATATTAATAATGGATGTATGAAGTTTTACCATTATTTTTCATGGATGAAAGCCTCTATGATGACCCCACACTTCACTGGGAGGCAACCGCCATGACCGTCACGACACACAATTTGGGCTACCCGCGCATCGGCGCCAAACGCGAACTGAAATTCGCCCTGGAAGACTACTGGAAGGGCCACAGCAGCCTGGACGCGCTGGAAGGTCAGGGCGCTGAGTTGCGCCAGCGTCACTGGCAAGACCAGCGCGCGCTGGACTTCGTGCCCGTGGGCGACTTTTCCTTCTATGACCAGGTGCTGGACCTGAGTTTTACGCTGGGCAACCTGCCGCAGCGCGTGCGCGGCCTGGAAGGCGCCGCGCTCGACAACTATTTCCGCGTGGCCCGAGGCCGCTCGGCCAGCGACAGCGATTGCAGCTGCGTCCACGCCGGTGAAATGACGAAATGGTTCGACACCAACTATCACTACATCGTGCCGGAATTTTCGGCCGAGACGCAATTCAAGCTCGACAGCAGCCGCCTGTTGCGGCAACTGGCGCAAGCGCGCCAGCTCGGCGTGAAAGCCAAACCCGTGCTGATCGGCCCCGTCACCTATTTGTTGCTGGGCAAGGCCAAGGATGATTCCGACAAGCTGGCGCTGCTGCAAGGCTTGCTGCCCGTCTACGTGCAACTACTGCAGGAACTCGCGAGCCAGGGCGTGGAGTGGGTGCAGATCGATGAACCGGTCCTCGTCACGGAACTCGACGGCGCGTGGCAGCAGGCCCTCGTCACGGCCTATGATGCCTTGAGCAAGGTCAAGCACGTCAAACTGTTGCTGGCCACGTATTTCGGCAAGCTGCAAGACAATTTGCCGCTGGCGTGCAAGCTGCCCGTGCAAGGCTTGCACCTCGATGCCGTCAACGCCCGCGATGAGGTGGAACAAGTCGTCGCCCAATTGCCCGCCAGCAGTGTGCTGTCGCTGGGCGTGGTGAATGGCCGCAATATCTGGAAGACGGATTTGACGCAAGTGCTGGCGTGGCTGGAACCCGTGCACGCCAGCCTGCAAGACCGTTTGTGGATCGCCCCGTCGTGCTCGCTGCTGCACGTGCCTGTCGACCTGGACAGCGAGCATAAGCTCGATGACGATATCCGGTCCTGGCTGGCCTTTGCCCGCCAGAAGCTTGATGAAGTGCACACCATCGCCGGCGCCCTGAACCAGGGCCGCGCCTCCGTGCAGGCGGCACTCGATGCTAATCTTGCGGCCGTGCAAGCGCGCCGCCAGTCGACCCGCGTGCACAATCCGCACGTGAAAGCGGCCCTGGCGCGCATCGATGCGACGTTGGGCCAGCGCCTGAGCGGCTATGCCGAGCGTGCCGTCAAGCAAGCTGCGCTGCTGCAACTGCCGCTGTATCCGACGACGACCATCGGCTCCTTCCCGCAGACGGCGGAAATCCGCCAGGCGCGCAGCCAGTTCCGCAACGGCCAGCTGGACGAAGCCAGCTACAAAAAGCTGATGCAGGGGGAAATCGCCCGTTGCGTCAGGGAACAGGAAACCCTGGGCCTGGACGTGTTCGTGCACGGCGAAGCGGAACGCAATGACATGGTGGAATACTTTGGCGAACAGCTCGACGGCTATGCCTTCAGCCAGTTCGGCTGGGTGCAATCGTACGGTTCGCGCTGCGTCAAGCCGCCCATTTTGTTTGGCGACATCAGCCGCCCCCGCGCCATGACGGTCGAGTGGAGCACTTACGCCCAGTCGCTGACGGACAAGCCGATGAAAGGCATGCTGACGGGTCCCGTCACCATCCTGAACTGGTCCTTCGTGCGCGACGACCAGCCCCGTTCCGTCTCGTGCCACCAGCTGGCGCTGGCCATGCGCGCCGAAGTGCTGGACCTGGAGCGGGCCGGCATCCGCGTGATCCAGATCGACGAGGCGGCACTGCGCGAAGGTTTGCCACTGCGCAAGTCGCACTGGGCCGACTACCTGCGCTGGGCCGTGGAATCGTTCCGCATCGCGGCCAACGGCGTGGCCGATGAAACGCAGATCCACACGCATATGTGCTATTCGGAATTCAACGACATCATCGCGCAGATCGCCGGCATGGATGCAGACGTCATCACGATCGAAACTTCGCGCTCCGACATGGAATTGCTCGACGCCTTCGACGAGTTCAATTATCCGAATGATATCGGCCCCGGCGTCTACGACATCCACTCGCCCAATATTCCGAGTCAGGAACAGATGGTGAATCTGATGCGCAAGGCGGCCGAGCGCATTCCCGCGCAGCGCCTGTGGGTCAACCCCGATTGCGGCCTCAAAACGCGCGGCTGGAAAGAGGTGATTCCCGCGCTGGCCAACATGGTGGCGGCCGCGAAAACCTTGCGTGCCGACAACGTGGCATAGGAATCGCAGGGGCAGGGGAGGCCGCTATGGCTGAGATATAGAACAATCGTATTTCTGTCATCACAACATGCAATTGGATAATGATGCTGCGATGCGGCATCATTGCACCTGTCTCCTCTACTTCCTCACAGGAATTAGATTCAGCCCGCTCCCGCAGCGGGCTTTTTTTTGCCTGCTTCCGCGACCGCATCCCTTAATATAAGCTTGTTTAACCATAAACATACAAGGAGGCAAGTTGATGCAGCCTTTGTTTCGCGCTGCGGGCATGCTCGCGCTGATGGCGCTGGGCGCCTGCTCGGACGAGCGGCATCCGCTTGAGCGCCATCTCGCCCTATTGCGGCCGGATACGGTCGCAGCGTTGCCTGATATGGGGTGGCCGGCCGGCACGCTGCTGTGTCCGCTGGCGCTGTATCAGAACGAGTTGCCCGGTTCGGCGCCGCCTGCGGACAGGGTCAACGCCTTCCTGAAGCAAAAGCAGTTTCTCGGTGACGAGAACTGGTCGCTCATCGTCGTCAAGCCGCAGCCAGCGGAAAACGCCGGTGCCGGTATCGAGCAACTGTTTTTCAAGCGTGCAGATTATGACCTGATCAATGAGCAGCAACGCATCGCGCGCGATGCGCAGACCTTGCCAGCGGGGTTTGCGCCGCAGGTTTGCGTAAGCGTGGGGCAAGCCCGCGTGCTGGTGACGCGTGAACAACGATCGCATCGAAAACTCGTCATTTTTGGCACGGCCTGAACGAGATATTGATAAAGCATATTTCTATCATCACAACATGCAATTGGATTTATATGTTGCGACGCGGCATCATTGCACCTGTCTCCTCTACTTCCTCACAGGAATTAGATTCAGCCCGCTCCCGTAGCGGGCTTTTTTTTTGCCCGCTTTTTACTGCGCCATACGGCGCACGCTTGCTTGTCATCGAGGCATGGTGTTGCTTTTGTGCATGCTAAACTGGGCCTTCCCCAGACCAAGGTTGCCCGATGCTTCAATTATTTCGCCACACGCTGGAGTCCACCCCCATCCTCGCCCTGTTTCTCGTCATCGGCGCCGGTTATGCGCTGGGGCGCATCAGCGTGTTCGGCTTTTCGCTGGGCGTGGGCGGCGTGCTGTTCGCGGGGCTGGCGCTGGGCGCATTTGCTCCCGGTTCCGTGCCGCCGCCCATGGTCGGCTCGATCGGCCTGCTGCTGTTTCTGTATGGCATAGGCGTGCAGTACGGCGTGCAGTTTTTCGCCGGCTTGCGCGGGGCGGGGCAAAAACACAATCTGATCGCCTTTGCCGCCGTCATGGGCGGCCTGGCCGTGTCCGTCTGGGGCGGGCAGTGGATCGATATCTCGCTGCGCATGGCCAGCGGCGTGTTTGCCGGCGCCATGACCAGCACGGCCGCCTTGCAGGCGGCGCTGGAAGCGTCGCACGGCAATGGCGACGCGGCCGTCGGCTATGCGGTCGCGTATCCGTTCGGCGTCGTCGGCCCCATGCTGGGCCTGTACCTGGCCGGGCGCATATTAAAACCCGTGCTGACGCCGCCGCCGGCCCCCATCGTCGTGTCCGAAATTACCATCGACGAAGCGAAACTGGCGGGTGCGGCCCTGTCCGAACTGGCCGACGGCCCGCTGGCGGGCGTGCAAGTGATCGGCGTGCGCCAGGGCCACCAGAACCGCTTGCCCGATCCTGGCCTGGTGCTGGGCGTGGGCGACGCGCTGATGGTGTCGGGCACGGTGGCGGGCGTGGAAGCGGCGCGCACGGCGCTGGGCCACCTGGACCCGGGACGGCTGATGAAGGACCGCAGCGCGTTCGACGGCACGGAAGTGTTCGTGTCGGACGCGGAAATCGTCGGCGTGCCCTTGGGCGAGCTGAACCTGGCAAAAGATTTCCCCCTGCAGATCGCCTTCATCCGGCGTGGCGACGCCATGATTTTGCCCCATCCCTTCCTGACGCTGGAATTTGGCGACCGCGTGATGGCCATTGCGCCGGCCAAACATGCGGCCGACGTGCGCAAGCTGTTCGGCAATTCCATCACGGCCACGGCCGAGTTCAGCTATGTGTCGCTGGGCATGGGCATGGTGCTGGGTGTGCTGCTGGGCCTGGTGCCCATCCCCTTGCCGTGGATAGGCTCGTTCAGCCTGGGCCTGGCCGGCGGTCCGCTGGTGATGGCGCTGATCCTGGGACGGCTGGGCCGTGTCGGCAAGATCAGCTGGCGCCTGCCGCTGTCGGCCAACCTGGTCATGCGCAACTATGGCTTGACGATTTTCCTCGCCTCCGTCGGCATGGCCTCCGGCTTGCCTTTCGTGCAGCAGGTGGGCGCCGACGGCTTGCCCATGCTGGCGCTCGGGGCAGTGACGGTGCTGGTGGTGGTGGCCCTCGTGGTGATTTTGGGCAAAATCTTCCTGCGCCTGCCGTTTCCCGAGTTGCTCGGTATCGCGGCCGGCGCCACGGGCAATCCGGCCGTGCTGGTGTTCGCCAACCGCCTGGCCAAGTCGGACCGCCCGAACCTGGGCTATGCGATGATTTTCCCCAGCATGACCATCGTCAAGATCGTCGCCGTGCAGGTGCTGCTGCATTTGTATGGCTGATGGCGGCAAGAGTCAATCTCGTGCAGGGCCAAGTTGTTTGTTGGCATTAACAAAGTTGATGCCAAAAGCCAGCAGCAAAGCAGCAGCGGCGAAACCTGCGGCAAGCCAGAGGTTGGCCGAGAGGCCCAGCCTGTCCACGGCTTGACCGCCGGCCCACGCCCCGAGCGCAATGCCGATATTGAAGACTCCCACATACAGCGCGGCGACGATCTCCACGGCCCCGGGCGCCGCCTTCAGCATCAAGGTCATCAGGCCGACCGATACGCCGCCGTAGGCCAGTCCCCAAGCCAGCAACACCACGCCGCCAGCGATGCTGGAGTCGCCGACAGCCAGAAACAGCAGTGGCGTGAGCAGCAGGCCGCCCGCGATGGCTAGGATGGTTGGCGCTGCGCACCGCGCCGCAACGCCGCCGGCCAGGAAGTTGCCAATGATGCCCGCGAAGCCATAGGAAAACAGCAGTGTGCCCAGCCATTGCGCATCAAACCCCGACATCGACAGCAGCAGCGGGCGCACGAAGGTAAAGGCCGTGAAATGGCTGGTTACAAGCAACAGGGTCAGGAGCAGCCCCGCCTGCAACTGCCGGTTGTGCAGCTGTTTGCCGAATTGGCGCAAGGTCGTCGAACCGGCAGCGGGCAGGGCGGGAATGACAGCCAGATGCAGCACCAGTACCAGGCCGCTGAACAGCGCCATGGCGCCGAAGGCCCAGCGCCATCCTGCAACGTCGCCGATTTGTGCGCCTAGCGGCACACCCAGCACGGAAGCGGCCGCCACGCCACCGAAGATAATCGACGTTGCCAAGCCGATCGAGCGGGCAGGAACAAGCCGGGACGCCAGACCGCCGGCGATGGCCCAGATTCCGCCCATGCAAAAACCGACGAGAACACGTGCCGCCAGCATCCACGCCATGTTCTGCGCCAGAGCCGAGGCTATGTTTGCGAGCAACAATAGAGTGAGCAAGCCACAGAGAATTGTGCGCCGGTCCAGGTTTCCCGAGACGATCACGACCAGCGGCGCGAACAAGGCCGCCAGCAATGCTGGCAGCGAGATCATCAGCCCGGCGGTTCCGGTGGAGGTGCCCAGGGTGTCAGCGATCGGCGTCAACAGGCCGACCGGCAGCATTTCCGTCGTCACGACCGAAAAGGTGGCCATGCCGACAGCGCTGACCGCCAGCCACGGGTGGCGGACAGCCGTTTCTGCGGCAGCGTAGGGGGACGTACTCATGGTGCATATCCTTCATTTGATCATTCGATAAACGGCTTGTGCCGGTAAAGGCGGCGTCGGACCGCTGATATGCAGTGGCAGCGGATGCCAAAGGGGATCGATATCGGTCCCTGCATGCGATGCTTGCAGCGGAGACGCGTCCCAGTGATAATACATACATCGCGTATGAATAGTATATATTCATACGTACTGTATGTAAACAATCATACGTATGTATGTAAGGGGAAAGCAATGGTTCGCCGCACGCGTGTGGAGATGGAAGAAACCCGAGCATCGTTGCTGGCTACCGCCCGCACAGTGTTCAGCGAGCGCGGTTATGCCGATACGTCAATGGACGACCTCACCGCGCAGGCAGGACTGACGCGTGGTGCGCTGTATCATCACTTCGGCGATAAGAAGGGCTTGCTGCTGGCGGTGGTAGAGCAGATCGACGCGGAAATGGATGGTCGCCTGCAAAGCATCTCCGACAGCGCTGGCGATCTGTGGGAAGGCTTTCGCCATCGCTGCCGTGCCTATCTGGAGATGGCCTTGGAGCCGGAAATTCAGCGCATCGTTTTACGCGATGCCAGGGCGGTGCTGGGAGGCGCTTCACCGGACTCGCAGCGTCATTGCCTCGAGTCGATGCAAGGGCTTATCCGCGAGCTGATTCATCAAGGCATCGTGGCCGACACTTGCCCAGAGGCACTGGCTTCGATGATCTACGGCAGTCTGGCAGAAGCGGCGTTCTGGATCGCCGACGGTGACGAAGGCAATGCGCGCTTGATAAAAGGAGTTGCGGCATTGGAATTGCTTCTACGTGGGATGTTACTAAAAAGGCAATCGTGAAAAGTGGCAATCTCGTCAGAAGCGGACCTTTTCGTAGAACCCTTGAGATTAATTTTATTGCAACCATATGAAACCTTGGATGACTGAAGCCAAACCAGTTTCGTTGCTGAATGTAGAGCTTTGCTTTCTCTTGAAGAAAGAGTTCTATTTCGGTCCGGACAGACATGCAGGCGTGGACACGTCAACATGTACACAGTGCCTTCAGCTGCCTTCATTTCCACGGTCTGAACCATCCATGGTACTTACTTCCGAACTTGACGGACGAGAGGGCGAGTTGGCTGCCTGCTACCGGCAGGTGGTGGAATTGGCTATCTGCCATGGAATGAATTTCAATTCGATTCGCCACCACTTCTGGGTGCGGTTGTGGATGTGGAATGGCAGGGGTGAGCTTTGAATGGTTCAATCATTAACACGGAGGAAAAATATGCAAGTCAAGCGTATCGTTGCCAATGTCCCCGTGTCGGATCCGGGCCTGGCGCGGAGGTTTTACGAGGAGGTGCTGGGCCTGAGCCTGCTGATGGACCACGGCTGGATCATGACGTATGGTGCGCAAACCGAGATGAGTGTTCAAGTGAGCTTCGCCACGCAAGGCGGCTCGAACACGGCTGTGCCAGACCTGTCGATTGAAGTCGATGACGTCGATACCGCATTTGCACGCATGGTTGCCGCAGGGTTTGTCATCGAATACGGGCTGAGCGATGAGCCCTGGGGCGTCAGGCGCTTTTTCGTGCGCGACCCTTTTGGCAAGCTCATCAATATTCTGTCGCACACATAGACGCGATGCCAACGGCGGCTGCGGGCCGCCAGCCGGCCAATGCCACCCGGCGCCGGCCTGTGTAAAAGCCCTGGCGCCGCTCCCAATCTGTTGTACAATCCTTGAGAACGGTCGTGCTTTTTTGTGCGCTGAGCTTCCTTGCGTGCAGGCATCACGGCAACTCATAAGAACAAGGAGACAGACATGGACCTGCATTACACGGCCGGGGAGACGGCGTTCCGCGACACGGTGCGCGCCTTCCTCGACACCCATCTGCCGGCGGACTTGCAGCGCAAGGTGCGCCAGCATCTGCGTCTGGCCAAGGACGACTATGTGCGCTGGCACAAGATTGTCGCGCAACAAGGCTGGGCCGCGCCGGCCTGGCCCGTCGAATACGGCGGCACGGGCTGGACGTCCGTGCAGCGCCATATCTGGGAAGACGAGTGCGCGCGCGCCGCCACGCCGCCGATTTTGCCCTTCGGCGTCAATATGGTGGCGCCCGTCATCATGGCCTTCGCCAACGCCGAACAAAAGGCATATTACTTACCGCGTATCCTCAACTGCGACGACTGGTGGTGCCAGGGCTATTCTGAGCCGGGCGCAGGTTCCGACCTGGCCTCGCTGAAAACGACGGCCGAGCGCGATGGTGACCATTACATCGTCAATGGCCAGAAAACCTGGACCACCCTGGGCCAGCACGCGGACATGATCTTTTGCCTGGTGCGCACGGACAGCACGGTGCGCAAGCAGGAAGGCATCAGTTTCTTGCTGATCGACATGAAAACGCCGGGCATCACCGTGCGCCCCATCATCATGCTCGACGAAGAACACGAAGTGAACGAAGTCTTTTTTGACAATGTGCGCGTGCCCGTCAGCAATCTGGTCGGCCAGGAAAACAAGGGCTGGACCTACGCCAAGTATCTGCTGGGCCACGAGCGCACGGGCATCGCCGCCGTGGGCCGCTCGAAGCGCGAATTGACTTTCCTCAAACAGCTGGCCATGCAGCAGACCAAGCGCGGCGCGCCGCTGCTGCACGACCCCGCGTTTGCCGCCAAGGTCGCTACCCTGGAAATCGAATTGATGGCGCTGGAAATGACGGTCTTGCGCGTCATCAGCGACGAGGGCAAGGGGCCGGGACCGCAGGCGTCCATGCTGAAGGTGCGCGGCTCGGAACTGCAGCAGCAACTGACGGAATTGATGGTGGAAGCCATCGGCCCGCAAGCCTTGCCATTCGACCCGGCATTTCTTGACGGCAGCGCGCCGCACAGCAGCGCTGGCGACGACCTGGCCGCGCCGCTGGCCGCGTACTACTTCAATTACCGCAAGACATCGATCTATGGCGGCTCGAATGAAATCCAGAAAAACATCATCACGCAGATGATCCTGGGCCTGTAAGCCAGAAGGAGACGACATGGACTTCCAATTCAATCAGGAACAGCAGCAATTCGCCGACGCGCTCCGGCGCTGGGTCGACAAGGATTACCCGTTTGAGACGCGGCAAACCATCATCCATTCCGCCACCGGTACGTCCGATGCCGCCTGGGCCACCCTGGCCGAGCTGGGCATGACGGCCTTGCCGCTGCCGGCCGCCGCGGGAGGTTTCGACGGCACGGCCGTCGACATGCTGCTGGTGATGCAGGAACTGGGGCGCGGCCTCGTGGTCGAACCGTATTTCGCCACCGTGCTCGGCGCGCGCTTCTTGACCCTGGCGGGCGGCCATGATGCGGTGCTGGAACAGGTGGCCAGCGGCAGCCTGAAACTGGCTTGCGCGCTCGGCGAGCGGCAGTCGCGCCACGACCTGCACGACATCGCCACGACGGCCACGGCCAGCGGCGACGGTTTCGTGCTCGACGGCGAGAAAACCGTCGTCATTCATGGCGCCCAGGCGGATTCTCTGATCGTCTCGGCGCGCAGCGGCGGAGGGCAGATGGACACGGAGGGCATTTCGCTATTCCTCGTGCCCGTCGACGCGCCCGGTGTTTCCGTGCGCGACTACCGCACCATCGACGGCCAGCGCGCCGCCACCGTGACCCTCGTGCAAGTGGTGCTGGGGCATGAGGCACTGGTCGGACAAAAGGGGCAGGGCTGGCCTGTGCTCGATGCCGCACTCGACTATGGCGCCGCCCTGCTGTGCGCGGAAGCCGTGGGCGCCATGGACGCCATCTTTGCCGCCACGCTCGACTACTTGAAGACGCGCCAGCAGTTCGGCGCGCCGATCGGCAAGTTCCAGGCCCTGCAGCACCGCATGGCCGACATGTTCATCCACCTGGAGCAAGCCCGTTCGATGGCCATGCTGGCCGCCGCCAAGGCCGATAGCGACGACGCGTCTGAGCGCCGCCGTACCGTGTCCGCCGCCAAGGCGCGGGTGGGACTGGCCGCCACCTTTGTCGGCCAGCAAGCCGTGCAATTGCATGGCGGTATGGGCGTGACGGACGAATTGCCCGCCGCCCATCATTTCAAGCGCCTCTCCATGATCGCCCTGACCCTGGGCGACGTGGACCATCACATCGAGCGCTTTATCGCCCAGCCGGGCTTCTTGCCGACGGAGACCGCATGACCGCATCGACCGCTATCGCCCCGAAACACTGGTATTTCGAAGACTTTACGCAAGGCCTGGAAATCGACCTGGGCCAGCGCCACGTGACAGAAAAGGAAATCATCGCTTTCGCCACGGATTTCGACCCGCAGCCGTTTCACGTTGACCATGCTGCGGCGGAAAAAACCATCTTCAAGGGCGTCATCGCCAGCGGCTGGCATACCTGCGGCATGATGATGCGCCTGGTGGTCGATAACCTGCTCAAGCATTCGTCCAGCATGGGTTCGCCCGGCCTGGACAGCATCCGCTGGCTCAAGCCCGTGCGCGCAGGCGACACCCTGCAGCTGACCTACCAGGTCAAGGAAGTGCGCCCGTCCACGTCGAAGCCGGACCGCGGCATCGTCATTTCCGTGTGGAGCGTGCGCAACCAGCATGGCGAGGTGGTGACCACCGTCGAAGGCATGGGCATGTTCGGCCGCCGCCCGGCCGGAGAGCACCATGCGTGATATCGCCGGCATCGCCGGTTTCCAGGCCTTGTCGGGACAGCACGTGGCCGTCTCCGACTGGCTCACCATCACGCAGCAGCGCATTGACACCTTTGCCGACGCCACGGACGACCATCAGTGGATCCATGTGGACGCCGAGCGCTGCGCGCGCGAGTCGCCGTACGGCTGCACCGTGGCGCACGGATTTCTCACACTGTCCTTGCTGCCCGCCATGCTTGCGGGCGCCTTGCACATGGCCGGCATCCGCATGGCCATCAACTATGGCCTGAACAAAGTGCGCTTCCCCGCGCCCGTGCCCGTCGGCAGCCGCCTGCGCGCGCGGCTCGACATCCTCTCCGTCGAGGACGTGCCGGAAGGGGCGCAGGTGAACTGGGCCGTGACAATGGAGAGGGAAGGCGACACGAAACCCGTGTGCGTGGCGGAATTTTTGATGCGCTGCTATCCCTGAGCGGCAAACTGAGCCCGCATCGCAGGTCGGCGTAGGTCGGCGTAGGTCGGCTTAGCCCGCAGGGCGTAAGCCGACATGTGGCGGCATCGTGCGGCAGTCCGACAGGCAGCCGTGCGCTCCTGCGCGTGCGCCGGATGTACGCTGGTGGCGCGCCGGCGCTTTCCGGCGAAGGAGTGGATGATGTCTAACAATGCAAGCAGCGGAAACAGCGGCGCTGGCAAGGGCGCCGCCAAGGGTAGCAGCGCTACGGGCAGAGGTCGCGGTCCTGGCAATGCGGCTGGCTGGCCCAGCACGACGGGACGGCCATCCGGCGGCAAGCGGTCCAACGCCCCGCCCGCAAAGAGGCGATCGCCTGCATGATTACTCCCCCTCCGACGCGCAATACCTGTCCCGCCCCGTCTGCTTGGCGCGGTACAGCAGGGCGTCGGCGGCGCGGATCAGGGCGCTGGGGTCCATGCCTTCCGTGGGCATGACGCTGGCCATGCCCAGGCTGACGGTGACGTGCGGGCCGGCGCTCGATCTGGCGTGGGCAATTTGCAGCGCGCGCACTTCGTCGAGGATGCGCTGGGCCACCACTTCGGCGCCGTCGCGCGTTTCCTGCGGCAGCAGGATGATGAATTCCTCGCCGCCGTAGCGCGCCAGCAGGTCGGGCGGGCGCACGGCGCAGCGGCGCAGGGCGGCGCTCACCTGCTGCAGGCACAGGTCGCCCGCCTGGTGGCCATACGTGTCGTTGTAATCCTTGAAGTGGTCGATATCGGCCATGATGAGGGCCATCGGCACGCCGTCGCGCGCGCAGCGCCGCCATTCGCTGTCCATCGTGTCATTGAAGCTGCGCCGGTTGGCCACGCCCGTCAGCGTATCCGTCAGCGACAGCTCGCGCATGGCGTCGGCCTGCCGCTTGATGGTCAGCTGGCTGCGCACGCGGGCCCGCACGACGGCTGCGTTGAACGGTTTCGTGATGAAATCGACGGCGCCCGCTTCCAGCGCCCGCGTCTCGTCCTCGGGCTGGTTCAGGGCCGTGACGAAAATGACGGGAATGGCGCTCAGGATGGCCGATTCGCGCAGCGCATTGCAGACGGCGTAGCCATCCATGCCGGGCATGACGGCGTCGAGCAGGATCAGGTCCGGCAGTTGATTATGCGCAATCTCCAGCGCCTTCTCTCCGCTCAGGGCGAACAGCACGTCGTGTTCCTCGCGCAGCAACTGGTGCAGGATCTGGATGTTTTCCATGGCGTCATCGACGATGAGGATGCGCCCGTTCATGGCAAGGTTGGTCCAGCTCACTTGTTTTCCTCTCGTTTCAGCTGATCGAGCACGAGTTTTTCCGCTTCGGAAAAATTCAGGGTTTCGATCGCGTTGGCCAGCGCCAGGGCCGCTTCCCGGTCTGATTGTTGCAGGGCGGGGTGCAGCGCGTGGAATTGGGCCAGCGCCTTCAGGTTATTGTTGCGGATCAGGACAAGCAAGTCGGCCAGGCCGGCGCGCAGGTCGGGCGGCGCGCTGCCGGGTGCGGCGGGTGCACCCTGCCCGCGCCGCAGGGGCGAGGGCAGGGTGCGCGCCGCCTCGATGACTTCGGCCATCGCCAGTTCCAGCTGCCCCAGCAAGGCGGGTGTCGCGTGCGATTGCGCCGTTTTGAGCGTTTTTTCCGCCTCGCCTGCCAGGCTGGCGACGTGGGCGGCGCCCAGGTTGGCCGCCACGCCGCACACGCGGTGCAGCAGCTGCGCCGCCTGCCGCGTCTGGCCGGCGGCCAGCAGGCGCCGCGTGTCCTCGACGGCGTCGCCTTGCGAATTTTCAAAGCGCTTGAGCAGGGCCAGGAAGGCGCCGTAGTCGCCGCCGAAGCGGTGCAGGGCCGCTGCCAGGTCGATGCCGGGCACCGTGGCCGGCACATCGGCCATCCACGCGACGGCGTTCGCGGCCGGCATGGCGCTGCCGCCAGTGCCCGCACCCGGCGGCGCCGGCACCAGCCGGGTCAGGGTCTCGATCATGTCGTCGACATCGATCGGTTTGGCCACATGCGCATTCATGCCGCTGGCGATGGCGCGCAGACGGTCCTCGTCCATGGCATTGGCCGTCATGGCGACGATGGGCAGGTCCGGCAAGCCCAGCGCGCGGATGGCCAGGGTGGCGTCGTAGCCGTTCATGACGGGCATCTGCAAATCCATCAGCACCACGTCCCAGGCGTCCGGCGTGCTGGCAAGCAAGTCGACGGCCAGCCGGCCGTTGGCGGCCACGGCCACGCGCGCGCCCGAGTGCAGCAGGATGTACTGCGCCACTTCCTGGTTGATTTCATTGTCTTCCACCAGCAGGACGCGCATGCCTTCCAGCAAGCCCGACAAGGGCGTGGACACGGGCAGCGCGGACGGCGCGCTGCGGCCTTCGCGCACGGCCGTCACGGCCGCCAGCAGGCGTGCCGGGGTGGCCGGTTTCGAGACGATGCCGGCCAGCATCAGGCTGTCGGCCAGGCGTTCGAGGTTTTCGCTGTCCTGGTCGGCCACCAGCATGATCACGGGCGGCAGCGCCAAGAGCGCATCGGCGCGCGCCTCGGTGAGCATGGAAATGCCATCCATGCCTGGCATGGCCGCGTCGAGCAGCACCAGGTCTGCCGGCGGCAAGCCGTCCGGGCCACCGGCCTGGCGCAGCAAGGCCAGGCCGGCCGCGCCGCTGTCGGCGCTGCGGCTGTGCCAGCCCTGCGCCGCGCACCAGTCTTCCAGCATGGCGCGCACGCTGGCGTTGTCGTCGATGATCAGCAGCGACAGGGCCCTGGGCGCGCCCTTGCCGCGCGGCTCGTGCGGCGCCGCCGCCTTGCCGAAGCGGCAGCGGAAGCGGAAGTCGGAACCCTGGCCCAGCGCGCTTTTCACGCTGAGCTGGCCGCCCATCAATTCCACCATGCGCCGGCAAATGGCCAGCCCCAATCCCGTGCCGCCGTATTTGCGGCTGGTGCCGCTGTCGCCCTGGGAAAACGCGTCGAAGATGCGTTCCTGCTCGGCCGCGCCGATGCCGATGCCCGTGTCGCGCACGGAAAACTCCAGGGTCACGCTGGCCGCATCCTCGGCCGCCATGCCGATGGACAGCACCACTTCGCCATGCGAAGTGAATTTGACGGCGTTGCCCACCAGGTTGATCAGGATCTGTTCCACGCGCAGGGCGTCGCCGATCAGCTCGTCCGGCACGCCGGGGGCCAGCACGAACACGGGCTCCACGCCGCGCGCCCAGGCACTGCTGGCCAGCAGCACGCCGACGCTGCCGAGCATGCGTTCGAGCTGGAAGCGGCGCTGTTCCAGCACCATCTGTCCCGCCTCGATCTTGGAAAAATCGAGCACGTCGTTGACGATATGGAGCAGCGACTGCGTGGCCATCTGGATCTTGCCGACGTAGCTGCGCTCGCGCCGTTCCAGCGGCGACTCTTCCAGCAGGCGCGCCAGGCCGATGATGGCGTTCATCGGCGTGCGGATTTCATGGCTCATGTTCGCGACGAATTCGCTCTTCGCCGTGCTGGCCGCCTCGGCCTTGTCGCGCGCGCGCACCATTTGCTCGTTGAGTTCGTGCAGGCGCAATTCCGTGCGCTTGAGCTCGGAGACGTCCGAGGCCAGCACGAAGAAGCCGCGCACGCCGCCGCTGTCGTCGACGTCGGGGATGTAATTGGTCCACGTATGGCATACCTGGCCCGTGGGGTCGAGCAGGTCGCGCTCGAAGCTTTGCGGCCGGCCCGCCAGCACGCCCTCGACGTGGGGCGCATACACGTCAAACAGTTCCTGCCCCAGCAATTCGCTCATGTGGATGCCGGCCAGCTCGGCGCTGCTGCGGCCAAACCATTCGTTATAGAAATTATTTGCGAAGCGGCAACGCAGATCGGCGCCCCAGTACGACACCATGCCGGGCAGGTTGTCGGTGACGGTGCGGATGAAGCGCTCGCTCTGTTCCAGGCGCAAGGTGGTGGCGTGCAGCACCTCGGTGGCGCGCTTGCGTTCCGTGATGTCGATCGACACCCCCAGCACGTGGCTGGCGCGCCCCGCGTCGTCGCGCAGCACCACCTTGCGCGTGGTGAAGTGGCGCGTGGTGCCGTCGGCCGTGTTGATCGGCTCCTGCTCGATTTCCACCATCTGCCCCGTGGCCAGCAGCTTGCGGTCGGCGCTGACGAAGGCGGCCGCCTGCTGCGGCGGGAAGAAGTCGTGGTCCGTCTTGCCCAGCAATTGCTCGCGCGAGCGTCCCAGGGTCAGTTCCGCATGGCGGTTGACCATTTCAAAGCTCAGCTTGTCGGCACGCTTGACGAAGACCATGGCCGGGATGTTTTCAATGATGGTGCCGAACAGGTGTTTCGAGCGGCGAAATTCCGCTTCGCTGCGCTTGCGCTCGCTAATATCGAGCCACAGGCCCGACACGCCCAGCAACTGCTGCTCGGGGCCGAAAATCGGGTGATACGAGACGATCCAGTGACTGAGCTGCTCGCGCTGCCGCCCGCCATGACCCTGCAATTCGAGGTCGACGATGGGCGATCCCGTTTCGAGCACCTGGCGCACGCAGCGTTCCACCTCCATGCGCACGGCGGCGTCGAACAGCATGGCGCCCACGGGACGGCCCAGATGCTGCGCCACGCTGGCCCCGTGGATGGCGGCCAGGTACTGGTTGATCATGACGACGCGCAAGTCCAGTCCCACGAACAGCATGCCGATGGGCGCCGTCGCGTAGACGGTTTCCAGCAGGCGCGTGGATTTTTCCAGGGCCAGGGTGCGCTCGCTCACCAGGCTTTCGAGCTGTGTGCGGTGGCGCCGCAAGTCGCGTTCCAGCGCGCCCAGCGCGGCTGCCATGTCGGCCGATTCGCGGTCCGTGTGCTTGTTCGAAAGCAGGGGTTTGCCTTGCGCCAGCGCATGGATCTGCACGGTCAGTTCCTGCAGGGTGCGGGCCAGGCGGCCGCCCACGCGCCAGGCCAGGGCAAAGCCGGCGCCCAGCAGCAGGGCCAGGATGAGGGAGCCGGTGACGACGGAGCGCAGCAGGGCTTCGGCCACCGTGCTGGTGCGGATAGTGACGGCCACCGTCCAGGCGTCGTCCGGCGCGCGGCGAAAGCCCGTATACACGTCGATGCCTTCCAGGGTGGCGTGGCGCAGCACGCCTTCGCGCTGCTGGCGTATCTGCTCCAGCAAGGGCGCCGGGCTGCGCTGGCCCACATAGCGCTGGGGCGCCAGGGTGCGCGCCACGTTGATGCCGTCGGCGTTGACGATGGCCGCGCCCAGGTAGGCCGGCAGGTGCAGCTCGCGCAGCAGCAAGGGCAGGTAGTCGGGCGGGTACAGCGCCGTCAGCACATAGGCGGGCCCCTTGTTACGCGGCAAGCGTTGGTTCAGGGCCAGCCGCGGCACCTCGTCCGGCGGCGTCAGCAAACTGGTCAGCCGTGGCTTGCCGTAGTCGCGCGCGCGGTCCATACTGGCGGCCCATTTTTGCGGCAAGGGGGGCGGTGTCTGGCCGGCGGGCAGCGATGTATTGATGAGCTGGCGTCCCTTGGCGTCGGAGACGATGAAGGCGCTGACGGCCAGGCCCGGCTGCAGCAGGCTGCCGGCCAGGGCGCGCAGGGCGCCGATATCGTCGTCTTGCAGGGCGGGCGAGGCGGCCAGCAGGCGCGCGGCCATCTGGGCGCCGCTCAAGTCGCGTTCGATGGCGGCGGAGACGGCGCGCGCCGCCTGCGCCGTTTCGCTGACGACATGGTCGCGTTCGCGCGTGTAGCTTTGCGCCACGAGCAGGAGAAACACGAGGGCCGTCGGAATGACCCAGGCGAACACCAGCCATGAAATTCTTGAGCGTATCGAAGGCAAATCTTGCACCCGGAAAGCTCCCAGAATGGATGAGTCGACAGGCAGGCTCACGCTGGCGCTGGCTGACCTTGAATGAAAAGATGCTAGACGAAATTGATTGTTCTGACAAGCCTAGTTTCTTGGGTGGAAAAAAGGTTGCGCAAGGCATACAGAAGGGAGGTGACGCCCCTCCCGCCGTGGCGGCGGGAGGGCAGGAAAACTTAGGGGACCACGGTCAGCACATCGACATCGATTTCCGGGCTTTCCATGAAATCTTTTTCTACTTCGCCGCGAATTTCCACGCGGGTCCTGGCGTCGATCTGGCGGTTCATGAAGACCTTGTCGTCGATGTCCACGCGGATTTCCGCCGTGCCGTCGGAAAACGTGTATTTCTCGTTCCCCACTTTGCGCAGCAGGTTGCCGCGCAGCACGACGGCCTGGTCGTCGACGGGATTTTTCAGGATGGCGGCCACATTGCCGGGCGCGGCAGGGCCGGCCGTCGGGCCCACGTATTGGGCGTGCGCGCCGCCGGCCAGCAAGGCGCAGGCGGCGGCCAGGGAGACGATGAGTTTGCGGTGCAGTGGCATGGTATTCCTTCGATAGTGAGTGGCGGCTCAGAAAAAGACGGCGGTGCGGGGGATGATAGCACCGGTATTGCCATAGGGCATGTTCGCCCGGACGCTGCCCGTGCTGGCCACGCCATCGTCGAGTTTGCTGTCGATCTGCTCGGCGTAGCCTTCGGGCAGGTTGTCGAAACGGATGCCGTTGCCGGCCCGTCCGCCCACTTCATCGTTGTACAGGTAGACGGCGCCGCCCTGGGCGCTGGTCATGAATTGCGAGGTGCCGTTGAACGAGCCGGTAATGAAGCCGCCCAGCGCCAGGTGCTGCGGCGCCAGCGTGAATTCGCGCGGCTGGCCGTCGCCGATCTGGCCGTCGCCATTGCCGTTGCCGGCCGAATTGGGCACGTGCACGGTGCCCTGGATATCGTCGCCGGGCAGGGCGCGGAATTTGTCCTGGTAGGCGTTGACGGCGGCCGTCAGCGCATTCGACTGCTGGATGATGTTCTTCACCTTGGCGCTGTCGATCAAGCCTTGTCCCTTGAGCACGCCGCCGAGCAGCAAGCCGATGATGACCAGGACGATGGCGATTTCTACGAGCGTAAAGCCGTGCTGGCGGCGTGGGAGCATGGGGATTTCCTTGGAAAAAAGTGCTGGGGACTATATGGCAGTTTACTGCAATTGGCACCGTGCGCGCATGGCATGTCGGACGGTGGCTCATGGCGCCGCCTTTTTCTTGTCGGCCAGTGCATCGAGCTTGCGCGCGAGGAAAGCGAGTTCGTGCGGGTCGCTGATCTGGCCGCTGGCGATCAGGCCGCCGATCACCAGGCGTGCGCTGTCGAGCTGGTCCATGTCTTCCAGGATGAACGCTTCCATCTCGCGCACCCAGGCTGGCACTTGCGGCCCCGTCGCCAGCCGGCGCAACTGGCGTGCATAGGCGAGCGCCAGCGGCAGGTCGTGCAACTGGTGTTTGGCCACCAGCGCCGCCTGCGCCATGGCGGGCCAGCGGTGCTGCGGGTCGGCGGCGAAACTGGCGGCGACGAAGGCCAGCATGCGCCGCGCGCGCTGCGGATCGGCCACGCCCGCGTACACTTCGCTGGCGGCCACCAGCGCGTAGCGGCTGCGTGGGTCGAGCGTTTGCGCCGTCTCCAGCCAGCCGGCCAGGCGGTCATAGTCGAGCTTGCGCCACGGCAGGCTGACGCCGGGCTGGTCTTCGAACGATTGCAGGTACAGCAGCATGGCCTTGGCCATGGCCAGCGGCTCGCCCAGGCTGGCCAGGCGCGCCACGGCTGCCGGCGGCGCGGCGGGCAGGGGCCGCGCCTGTGGCGGTGCGTGCTGCTGCGCCAGGCGCCAGCCCAGCTGCAGCAGCAGGCAGGCCGCCAGCAGCCAGCACAGGGGGCGCGGCACGCTCGACCAGGGACGCTGGGCGGCGGCCATCAGATGTTCCTGCGGTAAAAGTCGCATAGCGCGCAGCTGGCCAGCAAGCCGACATAGATGGCCGTTTGCGCCGCCACGCGGGCCAGGGCTTGCCAGTCGCCGGTCGCGTACAGCAGCCACTCCGTGCGCGCAAAGGCGTCGAGGCGGGGCAAGAGCAGGGCCAGCACGTCGATGGCGCCTGCCGTGGCCCGTTGCACCAGGGAGTCGCCCGCCTGCGGGCCGTGCGCGAGTAGCTGCAGGCTGCCCAGCATGCGCGCCAGCACATAAAAGCCGCTAGTGGCGGCCAGCGCGGGCAAGGCCTGCTGCAGGCTGGCCGCGCACAGCAGGCTGAAGGCGGCGACGATCCACAATTCTCCCAGCAAGGACAGCGCCCACAGCGCGCTTTGCGCGGGCGCGGCGAACAGCGCCATCAGCAGGCCGAACAGCACGGCGGGCACGGCCGCCAGCGCCCCGTAGCCCAGCAATTTGCCCAGCAGGTAGGCTGCGCGCGGCATGGGCAAGGCCAGCAGCAATTCCAGGCCCCGGTCGGCCGCTTCGCGCGCCATGCTGGTGATGATGAACGTGGCCAGCAGGAAGACGCTGGCCAGGCGCAAGGCGGCCGCCAGCAGCGTCGCCTGCACGGCGCCGCTTTCCGTCAGCGCCAGTTGCTGCAGGAAGCCGGCCAGGCCGGCGGCGGCGCAGGCGGCCAGCACGAACAGCCACGGCAGGCGGCTGCGCAGCGCTTCGAGCAGCGTGTAGCGGGCGATGGTGAGGGCGGGCCGGAGCATGGATGCGTGCATCAGCGGGGCAGCCTTTGCGCCGCCACCATGCGGTTGAACAGGATGTTCGGCGACAGCCAGACGACGATATCGTCGAACTCGCCGCCCGGCTGCTGCGGCCCGCTGGCGGCGCGGCTGATGACAGTGGTGGCGTTCGATGCATTGTTGCGCTCGTCGACATTGTTGCCGAAAGGAACAGCCTGGCGCTGGCCCTGCACGCCCGTGGCGCCAAAGCCGTTCTTGCCGTGGGACATGATCATGGCGGGGATGTCCCTTAACGCCGTCGCCTGCAGCAGCGCGCCGCCATTGCGCGTGACGATGCTGATGTCGCGCGGCGTGCCCAGGTTGAACTGCTGCTCGCTGTCGCTGAAGGCGGGCGTCACGCTGTAGCGGAACAGATTGTTCCAGCTGTCGCCCTGGCGCAGCCCCAGGGTGGCCCAGGGCAGGAAGCCCTCACGTTTTTCGCCCGTGCAGCGGGCGCCGCGCCGGTCTTCCAGGCCATTGCCGGCGGAGATGGCAGGACACGGCAGGTAGCCGTAGCGCAGCGCGTAGCCCGTCAGCGCTTCCTTCGCTTCATTGAGCGCCTGTTGCGTCTCGGCCACCTTGCGTTGTTCCAGCTGCACCGTCAACGGCGTGACCAGACCGCCGATCATCAGGCCCACGATGACGAGCACGATGGCGATCTCGATCAGGGAAAAGCCGCCCTGGCGGCGCGCATGGAGGGCGCTCATGGCAGGTTGCGCGCGGCGCGCATGCGTTGATACAGGGTGGGCAAGGTAATCCAGGTCAGCATGTCGTCAAAGGCGCCACCGGGCAGCGTGGCAAGTTCGGTGGCGGGGCGGTTAATGAAGCGGCGGCTGGCGCCGTCGTTGGCGGCTTCGTCGATATTGCCGCGTGCCGTATTGATCTGCGGTACGCCGCTGGCGGCCGTGCCGTAGTGATTCTTGCCTTGCGAGAACAGCACGGCGGGCAGGCATTGCGCGCTGACGTCGCACTGGTCCTGTCCCGCCACGAAGGCGAATGCGCCGCGCCCGTCGCGCGTGAGCACGACTCTGTTGGCGACAGCGGAAAACGAGACGATGGGGGCGCGCGCCATTTCCGGCGTGACGCTGTAGCGCAGCAGCTTGCCCCAAGCGTCGACGCCGTCCACGCCCAGCGCCACCCACGGCAAAAAGCCGCTGCACTCGGCGTCGCCGGCGCAGTCGGCCGGGCGCTCGCGCCCGTCGAGGGCGGACGCGGCAGGGCGGGGCAGGCGGCCATTGGCCGCCGCAAAGCCCAGCAAGGCGTCGCGCGCCTGCGCCAGGGTGGCCAGGGTACGCTGCTGGCGTTCGGCTTCGCCCGTGTTGCGCCCGAAGGCGCCGATCAGCAGGCTGGCCGTGCCCAGGCCCAGCACGGCCACCAGCAGCAACAGGGCGGCGCCGCGCTGGCAACGGGGTTGGCGATGCGCCTGGCGCGGCGTCATGGCGGCGCCTCGGTGACCGTGCCGCTGGCCGGGTCGTAGCGCTGGCCGGGCTTCAGGAGCACCACCTGGCCGTTCGACAGGCGCAAGGTCAGGGCGCCGGGCGTGCCGGACTTGTCGCGCGCAAGGCGGTTGTGCGGTTCGTTTTGCGTTTCCTGGTTCAGCCAGACGGTAGAGCGGCCGCTGCTGCGCTGCACCACGCCATTCAATTCCACGGGCGGGGCAGGCGGCGGTGGCGCCGGCGGGGCCGGGGGCGCCGCCAGGGCAGGATCGGGCGCCGGCGGGCCGTAGCGCTGCGCGTCGAGCTGGGCGCGCTGGTCGGGCGACAGGAACAAACGGCCCAGTTGCGGCGACTGTGCCTGGGCCGTGAGCGCGGCACCGGCCAGCAGCGCGCCCAGGACGAGGGGGCGCAGGAGGGGGGCGCGCAGGAGGGGGAGGCGAAGGACGAGGGTGGTCCTCATGGCCGCCCCGGCACGGGCGCGCTGCCCAGGGTCAGCCACAGCAGCTCGCATTCGGCGCCCACGGTGGGCGCAGCTCCGCTGCCTGGACCGGCGCCGGCCGCAGCGTGGCGCTTGAGCGTGCAATCCTGCACGGCGAAATAGCCGGCCTGGCGCAAATCGTCCAGCAGGTTCAGCAAATCCATCTCGTGCAGCAAATCCATCTGCAGGCGCATGCGGCTGCCGCGCAGCTGATATTGTCCCATCACCATGGGCAACGGTACTTGCAGCGCTTGCTGCGGGCTGATGTCATAGCTGATCGGCAGCAGTTTGCGCTGTTCCTGGCTGCGGCGGATGGCGTCGATCCAGGCCAGGCGGTTTTCCTCACCGATCAGGCCGCGCTGGCGCAGGGCCAGGAATTGCGGTTCGTAGGCGCGGATTTCCTGCTTTTCCGCCTCCGCATGGTTGAACAGGAGGGCGGCCGCCGAACGCGTGCGCTGGGCCAGGTCCAGCTGCTGTGCTTGACGCGCCCGGTAGGCGGCACTCAGGCTCAGCAGCACCACGCTGGCCAGCAAGGTCAGCGCAAAGCACAGCAGGGCGCGGCGTATCAGATGCAGTTCGCCCAGCCAGGCCGGCAGCGCGCGCGCGGGCGTGCCGCTCCGTTGCATGCCGGGCAGGGGCGGCTGTTTGACGGGGCCGCTCATGGCTGCCACGCGAGCAAGAGGGTGAAGCGGGCCTGGCTGGCCGGCGCCGGCACGGCGCTCTTGCCGGACAGGGCCGCGCTGGGGCGCAGGTCGAGCGGCGTTTCCTCGATCGTCACCTGCATGCCCGGCTGGCGCGCCAGGGTTTGCGCGAAGGCCGTGATGGCCGCCAGGGCCGCGCGGTAATCGTTGTTCGGCATGGCCACGTCCGCTTCCAGGCGCAAGGCCTGCGGCGGCGCGACGGGAATGCCGGCCAGGGCGCTGCCGGCCGGTGCGCCCGTACTTTGCTGCTGCTGTGGCGGCGTCTGATTGCTCGCCACGCGCGCGGGCGCCTGGCCCGCATGCCAGTGCAGCTGGCCGAGCGCGACTTGCGGCGCCTGGTCCAGTGCGGCGCTCAGCATGCCCAGCAGCCGGCCCGGCTCCGGCGCCTGGCTGGCGATCATGTGGCCCAGGGTCACGGCCACTTTCATGTTCTGCGTCTTGGCCGGCGCCGGCGGCTGGGTCGACATGACGCTGCGGTAGCGCTCCTGATAGGACGCCGTTTCCTGCGCCAGGCGTTCGATGGCGGCCCCGTCGGCTATGCCGCCGAGCAAGTTAATCGCGCACCACAGGGCCGCCGATGCGCCGATCAGCGTGCTGGCGCCATACAGCGTCTTGCGCGCGCGCTGGAAGTGGTAATAGCGCGCCAGCGCGCCGGGCGGATAGTGGCTGGACGGCGGATGCTTGCCCAGCAAAGTCAGCAGCAATTCGTCGGCCAGCGCCGGCGTGCGGCGCAAGCCCACCCGTTCGCCCGCCAGCTGCAGGTCGATGAAGTGGTAAGCCACTTCGACGCCGTTGTCGCACAGCAGTTCGAGCTTGGCGATTTGCGCGGCCGGCGCCAGGATGACGGTATTCAAGACGTCGCCGCGCGCCAGCATGCGCGTGCTGGTGAGAAATTGCCGCGTTTTTTCCGTTTCCAGCGCAATATTCACGGCCACGCCATCGAGCGCGATGGTGGCCGTCTGGCGCGAAAAGCGCAGCTGGCCCTTTTCATAGTAGCTTTGCCGCAAGCCGCCCGACTGCTGCGTCACCAGCAGCAAGTGTTCGTGCGCGACCGACAGCTTTTTGACCAGCGCGATACTGAGCAGGCTGGTCGAATAAATGCCGGCCACGGGCACGCGCAAGTGCTCGAGCGCCTCCGTCCATGGCTGCAGCAAGGATGGGTTGGTCAGCGCAAAGAACAGTACCTGGTCGTCGTGGCGGCCCGTGCTTTCGCGGCCCAGCAGGGTGCTGCCCCGATAGGGCGTGTCGCGGTGTAATTGCTGCTTGCGCCGCTCCAGCAGGGCCCGGCCCGCCTTGCCGCGCACGTGGGGCAGCAGCTGGCGCTGGAAATCTTCCTCGATCAAGTCCGTCAGCAGGTAGGCGGGCACGTCCAGCCTTTGCCCCTGCGGATCTTCCAGCCACGCGGCGAAACCGTCCAGCCCGGCCGCGCTGGCGGGGAAGGCCTGGCCCTGGCCCAGCACGCCGTGGTCCCAGTCGTAGGCGCACAGCGCGTCGCTGGTGATGTAGAGTAATTGTTTGCGGAACACGGCGGTCTCAGGTCTCGGGTCTCAAGTTTTCATCGTGCTGATGGTGTCGTAGATCGGCCCCAGCACTGACAGCATGATCCAGCCCAGCAGCAGGCCCAGGATGACCGTCATGGCCGGCTCGATCATGGCCTGCACTTTTTCAATCAATTCCTTCACTTCGCGGTTGTAAAAGTAACTGACATTGCGCAAGGCCGTGTCCAGCGAGCCCGTGGCCTCGCCCACCTTGAGCATGCGGATCACCAGCGGCGGGAAGATGCCCGTGTGCTGGAAGGCGGCGGTCACGCCATGGCCTTCGCTGATCAGCTGGGCGGCGCGGCGCAGGCCGGCCGCCACCACCTGGTTGCCGGCGATGCCTTCGGACAGGCGGATGCATTCGAGTATCGTGATGCCGGAAGCATACATCAGGGCAAAAAACGTGGCGAAGCGGGCCAGGATGATCTTGTGCAGCACGGGGCCGACCAGCCACAGCCGCAGCTTCAAGCCATCCCACGCGTAGCGGGCCGCCTCGCTGCGGCGGATCAGGGCGCGCAGGCCGAAAAACAGCAGCACGGGCAAGGCCAGCAGCACATACCAGTAATCGATGAACACATTCGATACAAAGATCAACACGCGCGTGTGCAGCGGCAGCTCGCCGCCCATGTTGCGGATGAAGGCCGTCAGCTGGGGTACCAGATAAATCATCAGGAAAAACGTCACGCCCGCCACCACCAGCGCGACGATGACCGGGTACATGACGATCTTGCGCGTTTGCGAGGCCAGCTCGTCCTGCCACTTCAGGCTTTCCGACAGGTTCTTGAACACTTCGGCGATCTTGCCGCTCTGTTCGCCCGCCAGGATCAGGCTGGTAAACGTGGCGTCGAAGATGTCGCCATGCTGGGCCAGCGCGCCCGACAGCGGCAAGCCGCCTTCGATGCTTTCGATCAGATCCGTGACGACTTCGCGCAGGCGCGGGTGGTCCGTGCTTTCGCGCAAGTCGTTCAAGCCTTCCAGGATGGGCACGCCCGCACCCGTCAATTGTTCCATGTGGAAGCAGAAGTTGATCAGGTCGCGGCGGTGGATGACCCGCTTGCCCAGCAGCACCAGATACTGGCCCGTGATCTTGCAGTCGATCAAGTCCAGCTGCATGCGGTGCAGGCGCGCTTCCAGGTCCGGCACGTTGGCCGCCTCCATGCTGCCGGGAATCAATGCGCCGGCGGCATCCATGGCGCGGTAGACATATTGCGCCATCAGGCCAGCCTTTCCGTCAAGTCGACCACGCGGCCCACTTCTTCCAGCGTGGTCACGCCTTCGAGCACGCGGCGCACGCCGTCGTCGACGATGCCCTTGAAGCCGGCCGCGCGCGCCGCGTTCTTCAATTCGCGCGAACTGGCGCGGCGCGCCGTCAATTCATCGAGTTCAGCCGTCATCTTGAGGATTTCCATGATCGCCAGGCGGCCCTTGTAGCCCTGGTGCGCGCAGCGCTCGCAGCCGACGGCGCGGCAGATGGAGGCGGGCGCATCGCTTGTTGCCAGGCCCAGCAGGCGGCGTTCGACGTCGTCGGCGATCACCGTTTCCTTGCAATGCGGACACAAGCGGCGCACCAGCCGCTGCGCCACGATGCCGATGATGTTGCCGGCCATGATGTCGGGCAGGATGCCGATGTCGAGCAGGCGCGCCACGGAACCGATGGCCGAGCTCGTATGCAAAGTGGAATACACCTGGTGGCCCGTCATGGCGGCGGCAAAGGCCATTTCCGCCGTTTCGCGGTCGCGGATCTCGCCCACGAGGATGATGTCCGGGTCTTGCCGCATCATCGAGCGGATGCCGTCGGCAAAGCCCAGCTTGACGGATTCGTTGACGGAGGTCTGGCGTATCATGTTCATCGGATACTCGACCGGGTCCTCCAGGGTCATGATGTTGACGCTTTCCGTATTGATATGGTTGAGTATCGAATACAGGGTGGTGGTCTTGCCGCTGCCCGTCGGGCCCGTCACGAGGATCACGCCGTCGGGGCGGGCGATCATCAGTTTGAGCAAGTTTAGTTCCGCTTCGGCCAGGCCCAGCCCGTCCAGCGGGACGATGCCCTTCTGCCGGTCCAGCACGCGCAGCACGACGTTTTCGCCATGCGTGGTGGGTTGCGCGGACGCGCGGAAGTCGATTTGCCGACCAGAAAACTTGATGCTGATGCGTCCATCCTGCGGCGCGCGCGCTTCGGCGATATTCATGTTCGACATCACCTTCAGGCGCACGGCCATGGCCGGCCAGTACGATTTGTGCAGGCTGCGGATTTGCCGCAGGATGCCGTCGATGCGGTAGCGGATGCGCAGGAACGACTGTTCCGGCTCGAAATGGATGTCCGAGGCGCCGTTCTGCACGGCGTCGGCCAGCAGCGCGTCGATCAGCCGCACCATGGGCTGGCTGTACTCGTCCGATGGCGACGCCATGCTTTGATAGCTGACTTCACCCGTCTCGATTTCGTGCAGGATGCCGTCGATCGACAATTCAAAACCATAGTACTGGTCGATGGCGCGCGAAATGTCCGATTCGTTGACGAGCACGGTGGAAATCGTGATGCCCTTGACCAGCATGGCGCTGATCTGGTCGAGCGCGACGATGTTGCTGGTGTCGGCCATGGCCAGGATCAGGTTGTCCGCCTGCCGCTCGTAGACGATGGGAAAGACGCGGTAGCGCTTGGCCACGTCCTTCGGAATCAGCTTCAGGGCGATGGCGTCGACAACCAGGCTCGACAGGTCCGCACTGACCTGTTTCAGGTTTTCGCTGAGGGCCTCGCGCACGGTGGCTTCCGTGACGAAGCCCAGGGTGATCAGCAGCTTGCCCAGCGGTTCGCTGCTGCGCCGCTGCTCGATCAGGGCGATGCGCAACTGGTCTTCGCTGATCACCCCTTTCTGGATCAGCAATTTGCCCAGCGGAAGTTTTGCCTGTTCTGCCATGTAGTACTTATTCCTGACGGGGTGGGATGGTGGCCGGCTCGGCCGGGGGCGGCGCTGCCGGCGCGGGGGCCGCCAGTTCGCGCAAACGCGTTTGCACGACGGCCTGGTCGAAGGCGGCGGGCGTGGTTTGCGCCAGGGTCAAGGCGCGCTGGTAATACGTGGCGGCCAGCTTGGGCTGGTTCAACCGGTCCAGGCCGACGGCCAGGTTGAAGGCATAGTCGGGATTGCCGGGCGCGGCGCCGTAGGCGCGGAAAAACTGCTGCTGCGCTTCGTTCCAGCGGCGCTGCTTGGCATACACATTGCCCAGGGCAAACAGCACGGGGCCGCTGTCGGGGGTGCGGGCCAGGATGGCTTTCAGCCTGGCTTCGCTCTGCACGACGTCGCCCTGGCGCAGGCCGATCAGCCCGGCCAGCGCGACGCCATCGTCCGGGTTTATCTCGAGCAAGCGCACGTACAGCGATGCCGCCTGCGCGCCCTGGTTCTCGCGCAGGGCCACGGCCGCCAGGCCCAGCAGCGCGTCGCGGTTGTTGGCATCCTGCCGCAGCACGCTTTCATATTGCTGGCGAGCAAGGCCCAGCTGGCCCCCGTTGAAGGCCTGGTAGGCTTGCTGCACGCCTGGGTTGATTTGCGGCGCCGTATCGTTGCGCAGCACCTGGATCTGGCTATTGTCGGGCGCGGCCACCGGTGGCAGGCTGGGCTGCGCAGGCGGCGGCAGTTGCGCCAGCTGGGCGGCCACGGCCGCTTGCGCGGCGGCCTGGATCATCGCCTGCTGTTCCGCCGCGCCGGCTGGCGGGCGCTGTTCGCGCGGCGCGTCCTGCGGCAGCGGGGCGCGCCAGTACCAGTACGCCATCGATCCCGGCCCCAGGCAGCACCACGATGGGGCCGGCAACGCCGGCCGTGCCCGGGGCGTCCGTCAGCGGCATGGGTACGCCGGGCAGGTTGGCGCCCGCGCCGGGGCTGCTGCTGGCGCGCCAGTACCAGTACGCCATCGATCCCGCCACCAGCAGCAGGATCGCCAGCAGCACGGCCAGGCGCACGGTGGCCGGGTCGACGCTGATGGGGCCGGTGGGGCCTTTCGGCGGCGGATTGCTGCGGCTGGCGCGTGGCTTGGCGGGCGGCGGTTCCGGACGGGCGCGCGGCGGCTCGGGGGGCGGGCCAGGTTGCGTGCCTTGCTGTGAACCGGGCTGCGCGCCGCTGGACTCGGGCTGCGGCGCGGGAGCGTCCTGCAGCGGTTCCAGGCGCAAGCTGCTTGCCGGCTGCGCGGGCGGTGGCGCGGCAGGCGCGGGGCGGGGCGGCAGGGCGTCGGCCGGCGCCAGTTCCAGCACCTGGTCGTAGGCTTCGGACGGCTTTTCCAGTTCTTCGTCGGAAAGGCTGTTCTGCTTGGCGCGCTCGGCTTTCTTGAGCGCCTGCATCAACAAGCTCATGGGACGTCTCCCTGCAGGCGTGCCTGCGGCTGGACGGCTGGCGCCGGCGGGCCATCCGTGTACGGCTGGCTGTTGAGCGGCGCCTGGCCGGGCAGCAGGTAACGGTAGTCGCGGTAATCGCCTTCGATGCTGGCATCCTTGACCACGACGGGGCGCATGAAGATCACCAGCTCCGTCTTGCTGCTTGCCTCATTACGATAGGTAAACAAATTGCCCACGACGGGCAGGCTGGACAGGCCGGGCACGCCATCCTTGGCATTGTCGATGGAATCCTGCATCAGGCCACCCATCACGGCGATCTGGCCATTGCCCACTTTCATGATCGATTCCAGCTCGCGCGCCTGGATCACGGGCACGCGGCTGATCACGCTGGCCGTGGCCAGGGCCGGATTCGGGTCTTGCACATAACCCACGATGCGCGTAATGGTGGGGCGCACATTGAGCGTCACTTCGTCGCTGTCGGAAATCTGCGGCGTGACGCTCATGACGAAGCCGACGGGCACCGTTTCCAGTTTCGACTCATAGGTGGCGGGCGTGGTGATGGTGCCCGTCGAACTGATCACGGCGGGCGTCACCTTGATGGTAAAGAAGACATTGTTGTCGACCACCTTCAGCATGGCCGTTTGATTGTTGAGCACGCTGATCTTCGGGCTGGACAGCACTTTCACCTTGCCGAACGATTCGAGCAGCTGGATGGTGGTCCTGAAACTATCCTTCATGTAGTTGAGCACGAAGATGCCGGGCGACGTACCCGGCAGCACGCCGCTGGGCAGGGGCAGGGTGCCGACACGGCCCTGGTTCAGGCTCAGGCTGCCCGTCAGGCGCGACCAGTTGATGCCTTGCTGATATTCATTGCTCAGGCGCACCTCGATGATGGTCGCCTCGATCAGCACTTGCCGCTTGGCGCTATGCAACACGGCGTCGAGGAATTCGGCGATCTTTTCGTGCTGGCGACCCGTGGCGCGCACGGCGATCAAGCCGCCTTCCACGTTGACGACGACGGACGAGGGGCTGCCCTTGTTGGCCAGTTTTAATAGCGGCAGGCCGTTCGCGTCGAGCTGCTGGCCAGGATTCGCATTCTGGTTGGGTGCCTGCTGGCCTGGCGCATACTGGCCGCCAGTCTGCATCGGCGCCTGGCTGCCGTATTGGTTGCCGCCCTGATTCTGCTGCTGGCCCGGCTGGCCTGGCTGACCCGCTTGTCCCTGCTGGCCTGGCGTATTGCCCTGTGCGGCCGTCAATTGCTGGTTCAGCTGCGCCAGCGGGTCGACCTGCACGTCGTTGAGCGTGGTGTCGCGCAGCAGGTCGCGGATATTTTTTTCCAGGCTGTACCAGAAGTTATTTTCCGAACGATTCACGACCAGGGTGGTCGAATTGTTATTGCCGTTGCCGCCGCTGCCTTGCGTGCTGCCAACGGGATTGCTGGCGTTGTTCGACCCGCCGCCCGCCGTGGAAATTTGCGTAGCGATATTCACGCTGCTGTTGGTGCTGCGCGCGATGTTGACGTAATCGATCTTGTAATTGCGCCATACGGGTGCGTCGGGCAGCACCGTCAGGTTCTTGCCATCGATTTCGTAGCGCATATCGACTTGCTTGCCGATACGTGCCAGCAATTGCGGCAGGGTCTGGTTCAGCGCATTCAGGGTGACGCTGCCTTCGATCTGCGGGTGGATGTCGATATTCATGCCCGCGTCGCGCGCCAGCGCAAACAGCAGCGATTGCACGGGCACCTTGTGCACGGTGACGCTGTAGGTTTCCACTTTGGGCGCGGGCAAGGGCGCGGCCAGCGCGCTGCTTTGCTGCACCGGTTCGGGAATGGCGCCGCCGGCGACGGGCGCGGTATTGAGGTGGGCAGGCGACAGCGGCATTTGATGCGTGGCGCAGCCGGACAGCACGGTGCCGCAGGCGAGGGCGACCCAGGAGGCCAGCACAGGAATAGGGTGTTGATTCATGAAAAGTTCGCCCTTGGAGTCGTGTTGTGCCTTTGCAATTTTACCCAGCATGATCGCCTAAAATCAATCGGCTGTGCGGGCTCCGGAGGCAATATACCGAAATAAAGTCAGGGGCTACCACGCGTCGCTGGTGCCGGTGTCGCGGCTTTCATTTCCGTACGGATACTATCTATGTCGTTCAGCAATATTTTCTGTGGCGACGAGGGGGCCAGCCTCGCCCAAACGGCTTCGGCGCTGGCCCGGTCGGCGAAGCTGCCGTAGACGATGTCCAGGCGCGCGATGGCGTTTGCGGGCGCTGCGCCAGGCAGGCGAAACACGTGAAGATCGCGCAGGCCGATCGCTTGCTGCGCCTGCTGCAGGAAAGTTTCCGCCGCGGCCGTTTCGGTGGCGGGCAGGCTGGCGATTTGCAGCACCAGTTGCTGCGGCCTTTGCCGTGTCAGCCAGTCGCGCGATTCGGCCAGCTTGCTGTCGAGCAGCGTCGACGGCGCCGGCAGCGGTGCGCGTGGGACGGCAGCCGGGGCCGAGATAGCCGCCGTTTGGCCCGGCAACAGCCATTGCCACAACAGGGCCGCGGCCAGCAGCAGCATCAGCGCGCTCAAGACGCCCGCCAGCAGCTTGCCCGCATGCCAGGGCGGGCGGTGGAAGGGGCTGTCGGCAATGGCCAGGCGCACGTGGCGCGCGCTGATTTCCTGCGCATCGTCCGCAAACGCGGCCAGCAAGGCCTTGTCGGCCAGGATATTGACCCTGCGTACGATGCCCTGCGCCGCGCGCGCCAGCCGGCGCAGGGCGGCAGGCGTAAAAACGAGCGGCGCCATGCGGCCGGCGGCGGCCAGGCGGCACGCCAGATAATCGTTCAGCAAGGCTTGCGGCAGGCGCGGCACGGTGAAACTGTGGGTGATGCGTTCCTTCAATTGGCGGAACTGGGGCAAGTCCAGGGTGTGCTGCAATTCCGGCTGGCCAAACAGCACGATTTGCAGCAGCTTGTGGCTGGCCGTTTCCAGGTTCGTCAGCAGGCGCAGCGCTTCCAGGGTGGCGCCCGGCATGGCTTGCGCCTCTTCGGCCAGCAGCACCACCTGGCGCCCGGCCGCATGCCTGGCGATCAGCTCGCCGTGCAGGGCGAGCAGCGCGGCATCGGCGCGGCATCCGTCCAGTTCCAGTCCCAGTTCGGCAGCGATGGCGTGCAGCACTTCGTCCGGTTCCAGGCAGGGATTGAGCAGGTACAGCACGTCGACCTGGGGCGGCAGGCGTTCGGCCAGCATGCGGCACAGCATGGTCTTGCCGCTGCCCACTTCTCCCGTCAGCTTGATGATGCCTTCGCCTTGCGTGACGGCATACAGCAGCGCATCGAGCAGTTCGCCCCGCGTATTGCCGGGATAGAAAAAGGCCGGGTCCGGCGTGATGCCGAACGGCGCCGTGCGCAAGCCGAAATGGCGCAGATACATGCCGTGCGGCGAGGGCGCGTAGTGGCTGGAAACCTGCGTGTCGGTGTTCATGCCGCGATGCAATTGAGAAAAGCCTGCTCCAGGCTGGCGTCTTCCGTACCGCCATGGCGGGCGCGGCATTCGGCGGGCGTGCCCGTAAATACGATGCGGCCCGCATGCAGGATGGCCATGCGGTCGCACAATTCTTCCACATCGGCCAGCGCATGCGAGGTGAGCAGGGCGCCGCGGCCCTGCGCATGCGCTTGCCGCAGCACCTGCTTGAATTGCGCGCGCGCCTTCGGGTCGAGTCCGCTCATCGGTTCATCGAGCACCAGTTGCCGCTTGCCCGACAGCAGGCAGGCGACCAGCCCCAGTTTCTGCATCATGCCTTTCGAATAGGCGCGCGCGGGGCGCAGCAAGGCATCCGGCGCCAGGTCCAGCGCGTCCAGGGCTTGCTGCACGGCGTGCGCATCGGGCCGCACATCGTGCAGGCGCGACAGGTAGCGCAGGAAGTCGCCGCCCGTCAGGTAATAAGGCGCCTGGAAACGTTCCGGCAGAAACGATAGCGGCTGGCGCGCCGCGCCATGCCGGTGCGGCCGGCCGAAAATGGCGATCTCGCCCCGCTCCGGCGTGCAAAAGTCGAGCAGGCATTTGAGCAGGCTCGTCTTGCCCGCGCCATTCACGCCGACCAGGCCGAACAGTTCACCCGCGCGCACCTGCAGGTCGACGCCGCGCAGCACGGCGCTGCCCGCCAGCTGCAGATGTACGTTGTGGAACTCGATGGCGCAGGCGTTCATAGGGGCAATGGTCGGCAGGGAAGACGGTGAACGACCGCCATTATTGCCATGGGCGCAGGCGGGCGGCAAGTGTTTCCTTGCATCGTGTTGAAATGCGCAAAAATCAAATGATGGAATGTATTTTCTTTAAGAAACAACAGGTTCTGGAATAAAATGCCTGTGCGCGCCGCAGGCGTGTATCTTCTGTGAAATTTGTTTGTCGAGGAGTAAGCAATGGCAAGGCCAGAGAAAGTCCGGCTCGGTGAAATTTTGGTGCAGCAGAAGTTGCTGACGGAAGAACAGTTGGGCCAGGCCTTGACGGAACAGAAGCGTTCGGGACGCAAGCTGGGCCGCGTTTTTGTCGAGCACGGCTTCGTCACGGAAGAGCAGATTTCGGGCGCGCTGGCGCGCCAGCTCGACATTCCCTACATCAATCTGAAGTTTTTCAACATCAATCCCGAACTGGTGCGGCTGCTGCCGGAAACCCAGGCGCGCCGCTTCCGCGCGCTGGTGCTGGAAGACCGCCGCGAGGGCTTGCTGGTCGGCATGTCCGATCCCACCGACCTGTTCGCGTACGATGAAATTTCGCGCCTGGTCAAGCGCCAGATCGAACTGGCCGTGGTCAATGAAACGGAAGTGCTGGCCGCCATCGACCGCATCTACCGCCGCACGGAAGACATCTCGACCCTGACGCGCGAGCTGGAGCAGGACCTGGGCGACGTGTCCGTCGACTTCGGCGCGCTGGCCGCCAACCCGGGCCTGGAAGAGGCGCCCATCGTCAAGCTGCTGCAATCGGTGTTCGAGGATGCCACGCAGGTGCGCGCCTCCGACATCCACATCGAGCCGCAGGAAGGCCGGCTGCAGATCCGCTTCCGCATCGACGGCGTGCTGCACCTGCAGACGGAAGCGGACAGCAAGATCGCCAGTTCGCTGGCGCTGCGCCTGAAACTGATGTCGGACCTCGATATTTCCGAGAAGCGCTTGCCGCAGGACGGCCGTTTCGCCATCCGCGTGAAAAACCAGCGCATCGATGTGCGTATTTCCACCATGCCGACGCAGTACGGCGAATCGGTGGTGATGCGTCTGCTGAACCAGGGCGGCACGACCTTGCGCCTGGACGCGATCGGCATGCCGCCCAAGCTGGTGCAGCAGTTCCGCGCCATCGTCAGCCGCCCGAACGGCCTCGTGCTGGTGACGGGGCCGACCGGCAGCGGCAAGACGACGACCCTGTACTGCGCCTTGTCCGAACTCAATTCCGTGGAAAAAAAGCTCATCACGGTGGAAGACCCCGTCGAATACCGCTTGCCCGGCATTAACCAGGTGCAAGTGAACGACAAGATCGAACTGAACTTTGCCAGAGTGCTGCGTTCGGCCTTGCGGCAAGATCCCGACATCGTGCTCGTCGGCGAGATGCGCGACCAGGAAACGGCGCAAATCGGCTTGCGCGCCGCCATGACGGGTCACCTGGTGCTGTCGACCCTGCATACGAACGACGCCATCAGCACGCCGCTGCGCCTGATGGACATGGGCGTGCCCCGCTACATGGTGGGCAGCTCGCTGCAAGCCGTGCTGGCGCAGCGTCTGGTGCGCGTGATCTGCGAAAGCTGCAGCACGCCGTACCAGCCCACGCCGAACGAATACGAATGGCTGCGCCTGGAATTGGGCGAGCTGGTCGAGCGCAACCAGTATTTCCACGGCAAGGGCTGTTCGCATTGCAATGGCATGGGTTACCGGGGCCGCACGGGCGTGTACGAATTGCTGGAAATTACGCGCGCCGTGGCCGATGCCGCCAACCATGCCGATCCATCGCACTTCATGAAGGTGGCGACGGCGCAGATGGCCGGCGACACCTTGCGCCGCCACGCCGTGCAGCTGGTGGTGCAAGGCCGCACGACGGTGATGGAAGCGATGCGCATCAGCAACCAGAGCGAGGATTGACGTGGCGTTTTTTGCTTACAAGGCGCGCAATGCCAACGGCGAACTGCTGACGGGCGTGATGGAAGGGGCCGACAGCGGCGCCGTGGCCGATCAGTTGATGGCGGGCGGCAGTACGCCCGTCGACATCAGCGTCACCAAACAGACGGTGGCGGGCGCCGGCACCAGCAAATTGGGCTGGTGGGACAAGCTGACCGAGAAAAAAGTCACGCCCATGGACGTGCAGCTGTTCAGCCGCCAGCTGTACACCCTGCTCAAGGCGGGCGTGCCCATCATGCGGGGACTGGCCGGCCTGCAGGAATCCGCCATCAGCCCCGCGTTCGGGCGCATCATCAAGGACGTGCGCGAATCGCTCGATGCGGGGCGCGAGTTGTCGGCCGCCATGGCGCGCCATCCCGCCATCTTCACGCCGTTTTATCTGTCGATGGTGCGCGTGGGCGAAATGACGGGGCGCCTCGACGAAGTGTTCCTGCGCCTGTTCGATCACCTGGAATTCGACCGCGACATGCGCGCGCGCGTCAAGTCGGCCACGCGCTACCCGAGCTTCGTCGTCTTCGCCATGGTCGCCGCGATGATCGTGGTGAATATCTTCGTCATTCCCCAGTTCGAAAAAGTGTTCGCCAGCTTCCACGCGGAACTGCCCCTGATGACGCGCTTCCTGATCGGCACCTCGCGTTTCACGGTGACCTACTGGCCCATCCTGCTGATGCTGGGCGTGGGCGGCTTTTTCGGCTGGCGCGCCTGGCTGCGCACGAAAGAGGGCCTGTATAAATGGGACCGCGCCAAGCTGCGCCTGCCGATTGCCGGCAAGATCATCCTGAAGGGCACGATGGCCCGCTTCGCCCGCAGCTTCGCCCTGTCGAGCACCAGCGGCGTGCCCATCGTACAGGCGCTGACGGTGGTGGCGCAAACGGTGGACAACACCTACCTGAGCGCGCGCGTGGAGCAGATGCGCGACGGCGTGGAGCGGGGCGAAAGCATCCTGCGCACCTCGGTGGCGGCCGGCGTGTTTACGCCCGTGGTGCTGCAGATGATCGCTGTGGGCGAGGAGTCCGGTTCGCTCGACGACCTGATGGACGAGATCGCGGACATGTACGAGCGCGAAGTCGATTACGAGCTGAAAACCCTGTCGGCGCAGATCGAGCCGATCCTGATCGTCTTCCTCGGCGCCATGGTGCTGGTGCTGGCGCTGGGCATCTTCCTGCCGATCTGGGACCTGGGCCGCGCGGCCCTGCACTGATGGCGCTGCCTGCCCGCCAGCGCGGTTTCACGCTGTTCGAACTGGCCGTCGTGGCAAGCGTGTTCGCCATCCTCGTGGGCGTGTTCCTGAACCGGGCCGGCTACTACCAGCAGCAGGCGCAGCAGCTGGCTATGGCGCAGACGCTGGGGGCCTTGCGCACCGGCTTGCGGGTGCAGGTGCTGCAGCTGTACCTGGCGGACGGGCGTGCGCGCATACCGGCGCTGGCGCGGCAAAACCCGTTCGACTGGCTGGCCGACAAGCCAGCCAACTACCTGGGCGAATTCGATGCCCCCGTGCTCGATGAATTACCCGGCGGGAATTGGTTGTACGACAGAAAAGAACAAAAAATCATCTATTTGTTTAGTAATGGCAATATTTTTCCCGGTTCAGAGCTTGATGCAGTGAAATTTAAGGTAATCTTGCCAGGTGCAGACGCCGATATTGACAAGCTCGTCCAGGAACCCGATATTGTGGTGTGGAAATAGCCTGACGCGCTGCAACGGCGTGCCGTGCAGCGCACGTTTCATGGCGTTGGTTTTGATGTTTTTATTTGATTTTGGAGAAGCTGGTATGAAGAAATCCTTACGTAGTATGAAAAGCGGCGCCCAGGCGGGTTTTACCCTGATTGAACTGGTCGTCGTCATCGTGATCCTGGGTATCCTGGCAGCGACGGCCATTCCTAAATTCGTCGACATGTCGACCGATGCGCGCATCGCCAAGATGCAGGCGGCAGCGGGCGCCTTGAAATCCGGTTCGGCCCTGTTCCACGCACAATGGCTGGTCAAGGGTTCGCCTGCCGACGCCGTTGCCGTCAACATGGAAGGCACGGACATCAAGGGCATCAGCGGCTACCCCGGCATCGCATCGCCTGGCATCGCCTCGGCGGCAGGCGGTCTGGTTGACTACGATACGACCACCGTTGCGGCGACGGGAACCGTGCTGACGGTGTTGCCTGATAACAAGCATACAAGTTGCAAGGTGACCTATACGACTGCCGTGGCTGCGTCAGGCACCACGCCAGTCCTGCCGGCGGTGGTTGACGCGACGGCCCTGACCTCGGCCAACTGCAGCTAATCCGGGCGTGCAGCTGCCATGCCGGCAAGCCGGCATGGCCACGCCATGTTTTCCGCCCGCCCAACGCCAGGCCATGCCGGTTGGGCTTTTTTACGGGTATTGCCATTGTCCCTGCCATCGACCACCTTGCCGCAACGTATGACGCTCTCGCGGCCCAGGCTGCGGCGCCGCGCGCGCGGCTTCACGCTGATCGAACTGGTCGCGGTGCTGGTGATCGCCGGCCTGCTGGCCACGTTTGCCGTTTCGCGGTTTTTCCAGCGCGATGCCTTTGATGCGCGCAGTACCAGCGATCAGGTGGCGAGTATCGTGCGCTATGGACAAAAGCTTGCGGTGGCGCAAAACCGTCCCGTGTTTGTGCGCATCGACGGCAAAAGCGTGGCGCTGTGCTTCGACGCCGCTTGCAGCGCTGCGCAGAAGGTGGTGCCGCCCGCCGGCACGAACAGCGGCAGCAAGGAAACACTGCTCGCTTGCAGCGACAGGAGCAACTGGCTGTGCGAAGGATGGCCTGCGGCCGTTACGCTGACGGGCGGCGCGGGGTTTTACTTTGACCCGCTGGGGCGCCCGTATTACGCGGCGTACGGCGATTTTTCCACTATCCTGGTGCTGACCGTGGTTGCGGGCGGGCAGCAATACCAGGTCAACGTCGCACCGGAGACCGGCTATGTGTACCGCTAGGCGCCGTGCCGCCAGGCGCGGCCAGGCCGGCGTGACCCTGATCGAACTGGTGCTCTTCATCGTCATCGTGGGCGTGGCGGTGACGGCCATCCTTGGCGTGATGAGCTTGACGACGCGCAATAGCGTCGACCCGCAGCTGCGCAAGCAGGCGCTGGCCATTGCGCAAGGCATGCTCGACGAAATCGAGGGCGCGCGCTTCACTTATTGCGCAGTGGATGACCCGGCAGCCGAGACGGCGACCGGCGAGGCCGGTTGCGCCACGAAGGAAGCGTTTGGCATACAGGGCGCCACCACGCAGCGGCCTTACGACAACGTCAATGATTACGTGGCCAGCGACGGCGGAACCTCGACATACACCACGGATGTGGCCGGCAACCCGTTCTCAGCGCTTGCCGGCCAGTATGCGGCGACGGTGAGCATCAATACCGTTGCGCTGAACGGCATCGCGGCGCCCAAGGTGCTGCATATCCAGGTCAGCGTCGCCTATGGCGACAAGCAGCAGGTCGTGCTCGACGGCTATCGCACGCGCTACGCGCCGAACAGCATCCCATGAATACCTCTTCTTTCCGGCGCCGCGCGCGCGGCTTTACCCTGGTGGAGATGATCATCGTGATCGTCATCACGGGCATCATCGGCGGCATGGTGGCCATGTTCATCCGCCTGCCCGTGCAAGGTTATATCGATGCCAATGCCCGCGCCGACCTGGCTGACCTGGCCGATACCGCCACGCGGCGCATCGCGCGCGACGTGCGCCTTGCCCTGCCGAACAGCGTGCGCGTCAGCGCGGACGGGAAATACCTGGAGTTGCTGTTGACGAAATCGGGCGGCCGCTACCTGTCCGAGGACGATGCACCGGGTCTCGGAGCCGTGCTGGCCTTCAATCCCGTCGCCGCCGGCGCGAACGCCAATCAATTTACCGTCGTCGGGAGCGCGCCGGAGATCGCGCCCGGCGACTTTATCGCCGTCTACAATATGGGCGACAACCTGCCGGATGCCTACGGCTGTGCCGTCAACGCCGGCATCTGCAATCTGGCGCAGGTCGATGCCGTCAGCGGCACGCTGGTGACCCTGAAGAGCAATCCCTTCCTCGCGCAGGCGCCGCTGAAGTTCCCCTCGCCATCGCACCGTTTTCAGGTGGTGACGACGCCTGTCAGCTATGTTTGCGATCCGCAGGCCGGTACCCTGATGCGTTATTCCGGCTATGTCATCCAGGCGACGCAGCCGCTCGATGCGGCGGCGGCGCCTTTGTTAACGGCCCCCGTCCGCGCACTGCTGGCGCAAAAAATCCTGAAAAACACGGTGACGCGGTCTGGTCAAACAGAGGCTCCCCCCGAAGGCTGTTTTACCTATGAGGTGTTGAAGAACGGGCCGCGCGGCCTGCTCAGCATCGTCCTGAGCCTCGGCGCGGAAAACAGCAATACCGGCACGCTGCGCCTGGTGCAGCAGGTACAGGTCAGTAACACACCATGAGCGCCATGAGAATATTTCCCTCCCGCCGCATGCGCGGCTTCAGCCTGGTGACGGCCATCTTCCTGCTGGTGGTGCTGGCGGGGCTGGGCGCCGTGATGGTGAACGTGTTTACCCTGCAGCAAGTTGAATCGGCGATGGACGTGCAGGGCGTGCGCGCCGAGCAGGCCGCGCGCGCCGGCATCGAGTGGGGCGTGTACAGCCAGCTGATCGATGGAAACTGCGCTCCTTCCGTGTCGTTTGCCTTGCCGGCAGGCACATCGCTGTCCTCCTTTTCTGTCAGCGTACAGTGCGTCAAGGCCACGGGTCCGGGCACACTGAGCAGCTGGACCATCACGGCCACGTCCTGCAACCAGCCGGCCGCGGCCGAGCCGTTATGTCCGCACGCGGGCAACAACCCCGATTACGTCCAGCGCCGCCTGCAGGCCGTGCTGTCGCAGTAAGGTCAACTGCTTGAAAAAAAGATCGCTAATTTATTGTTTTTACACAACAAAATTGGTTTCATGAATTAGAATTGGCTTGATGCATTATCTGCGCGACAAGTCGGGCAGGCACTTACACTGGATAGTTCGCATGGGTTTATTCGCAAGAGCAAGAAAATACGATGGCTGGCTGGCGACGGCGTTTGGCCGCGAAGGTGTCAGCGCCGTCGTTGTCGAGCGTCCCGCCGACGGCCTGCCGCGTGTGCTGTGCGCCAGTTACCAGGCGGCGGAACGGCCCGCGTCGGCCGAGGTGCTGGAAAAGCTGGGCAAGGAACTGCAGGCCGCGGCGCGCCACTGCAGTACCGTGCTGGCCGGCGGCGAGTACCAGCTGCTGTCGCTGGAGGCGCCGGCTGTGCCGCGCGAGGAATTGAAGACGGCCGTGGGCTGGCGCCTGAAGGACATGCTGGACTTTCCCCTGGCCGAGGCCACCATCGACGTGTTCGACATCCCCGGCGACCCGAACGGCACCCAGCGCGGCAGCAGCGTGTTTGCTGTCGCCGCGCGCAACAGCGCCGTGTCGCGGCGCCAGGGGCTGTATGGCGTATGCAAGATCGGCCTGTCCGTGATCGATATCCCGGAAATGGCGCAGCGCAATATCGCCACCCTGCTGGAAACGCCGGGGCGCGGCATCGCCGTGCTGTCCTTCGATGGCGACGGCGGCTTGCTGACCATGAGTTTCAATGGCGAGCTGTACCAGGCGCGCCGCATCGATGTGACCTTGCCGCAATTGCACTCTCCCGACGCCAGCCAGTATTACGATCGTGTCACCCTGGAGCTGCAGCGCTCGTTCGACCACTTCGACCGCCAGTTCCACTTCATTTCGCTCTCGCGCCTGATGCTGATGACGGGCGCCAGCGATGGCTTGCACGGCTATCTGGCCGATAATCTGTACATGCCGGTCGAACGGCTGGACCTGAATCAGGTGTTTGACTTTTCCCGGGTTGCCGCCTTGCGCGAGCCGGACATGCAGGCGCGCTACTTCCTGGCGCTGGGCGCGGCCTTGCGCGAGGGGGGCATGCTCCCGGGCAAGAGCGAAGGGAAGGGCGCATGAGCCAGCAGATCAATCTGTTCAACCCCCAGTTCGAACAGACGACCCACCAGATGTCGGCGCGCACCGCCGGCGCCTGCCTCGGTGCGCTGGCGCTGGGCTTGCTGCTGCTGTGCGTGCTGGGCCAGCGCTCGCTGACGGAACTGCAGCGCCAGGACGCGGATGTCCAGGCGGCGCTGGCAAAAGAAGAGGCGAGGCGCGACCAGGCCTTGCGTGATTTTCCGCCACGCAAGAAAGATCCGGCGCTGGCGCAGAAAGTCGCGGCAGCCGAGGCGCAGCGCCAGTTGCTGCTGGATGCGTCGGCCGTGCTGGCCAGTGGCGAACTGGGCAATACCCAGGGCTTTGCCGGCTATTTCCGCGCGCTGGCGCAGGCCAGGGTGGAAGGCGTATGGTTGACGAACATCAATATCGCCGGTGCCGGCAGTGAACTCGGCTTGCAGGGCCGCGCCTTGCGCGCGTCGCTGCTGCCCGCGTATATCACGCGTCTGGGTCAGCAGGATATGCTGGCAGGCAAGAGCTTCGCCAGCCTCGACATCGGCCAGCCGCCGGTGCCGGCGGTCACCGAAGGCAAGGCACCGGCGGCGCCGTATGTGACTTTCAGCTTGCAATCATCAAGTCAGCTTGCGGCGTCCGCCGCGGCAGCGGGAGGAAAACACTGATGCAGCCCTTGCTGAAAAAATGGGCCGCTGCCTTCGACGCCCTCAGCCGGCGCGAGCGGCTGATGCTGTTCGGCGCGGGCGTGGCCGCGCTCCTGTTCGTCTTCTATTTTTTGTTCTTTAATCCGCTGTTCGCGAAACGGGCGGCGCTGCATGCGAGCATTGCGCAAAAGCAAAACCAGAAGGCAGCGATCGCCAAGGAAATCGAACTGACCATGCTGGCGCACGCAGTGGACCCGGACCAGAATGCGCGCGCGCGTCTGGCGGCCCTGCTGGCGGAAGGGACGAGAATGAAAGAGCAGCTGCGCCAGAAGCAGCACGGCCTGGTGGCGCCCGAACGCATGGTCGCGCTGCTGGAACAGTTGCTGCGCCGGCATGCCGGCCTGCGTGTGGTCGCGCTGAAAACCTTGTCTGGAGGTGGCGTGGGCGCTTCCCCGGCAGCCGCAGCGTCCGGCGACGGCGCCGCCAAGGCAAGCG
The DNA here is from genome assembly GCF_058797855.1 of Janthinobacterium sp. GW823-FHT01H08. Taxonomy (NCBI): domain Bacteria; kingdom Pseudomonadati; phylum Pseudomonadota; class Betaproteobacteria; order Burkholderiales; family Oxalobacteraceae; genus Janthinobacterium; species Janthinobacterium sp. GW823-FHT01H08. The sequence continues at coordinate 3,992,418 of NZ_CM179504.1, read as the reverse complement.
CCCCGGCGCCCCTGCTGCACCGGCATGGCGTGGAAGTGGTGCTGCAGGGCAGTTATGCCGACATGCTGCAGTACATGCAGGCGCTGCAGGCGATGCCGACGCGGGTCTTCTGGGGCCAGGCCCGCCTGGAGGCCGAAACCTACCCGCAAGCGACGCTGACCCTGACTTTATATACCCTCAGCATGGATGACACATGGATCGCACTGTGACCGCCGGCCGCGCGCCGCGCCGCTGGGCGCCGCTCCTGGCGCTGTGCCTGGCCTGCAGCGGCGTGCAGGCGCAGGCGCTGGACGACCCCACGCGCCCGCCCGCAGCCCTGTGGGCGCCCGCCAGCGCCGTTCCCGTCGCGCCCGCGCAGCCGCGCCTGCAATCGGTGCTCATCTCCACCCAGCCGGGCGGCCGCCGCCTCGCCGTCATCGATGGCCAGACAGTCAAGGTCGGCAGCAAGGTGGGCGACGCCGTGGTGACGGAGATCCGCGACACGGCCGTATTATTGCGGCGTGGCAAAACACTGGAAACCTTCAAGCTGTACCCGGGCAGCAAGATACCGCCTCAGACCGACAGCAAGACCGACCGCAAGCAGGAGTAGAAGAAGTGGCCAAGCAATTCAATCAACACAAGGCGAGCATGTTCAAGATCAGCACGATGGCGGCGCTTGTCAGCGTCAGCCTGGGCCTGGGCGGCTGCAATGTCGCGCCCGTCAAGCGCGACACCTATAATGCAATTACGGACGCCGTCAAGGGCGCGGCGGCCACCACCACGCCGGCAGCCCAGCCCGATGCCGTGGAAGCGGCGCTGCTGCCGCCCGTGGCGGCCCTGGCCCAGCAATTGCCGAAGGCCCGCGCCGCGCTCGACGAGCGCTTCAACGTGGCCTTCAACAATGTGCCGGCGCGCCAGTTCTTCACCTCCATCGTGGCCGGCACGCGCTACAACATGCTGGTCCATCCCGATATCGGCGGCACGATTTCGGCCAACCTGAAGGACGTGACCCTGTTCCAGGCGCTCGACGCCGTGCGCGAGCTGTACGGCTACGACTATAAGGTCGAAGGCACGCAGATCTACATCAAGCCCCTGACCATGCAGACGCGCTTGTTCCATGTCAATTACCTGACGGGCGCGCGCAGGGGCAGTTCCAACCTGCGCGTGTCGTCGACCTCGGTGGGCTCGGTCGGTTCGACCAATTCGGGCGGTTCGGGCAGCAATGGCAACCAGGGCAACAACCAGAATAGCGAGCAGAACCAGCAGACGAATGGCGGCCAGGGCGGCCGCACCCTGGACAGCAGCAACCTCACCACCTCGTCCACGGCAGACTTCTGGCCGGAATTGAAGGCGGCGCTGGAAGCCATCGTCGGCAGCACCGAGGGCGGCCGGCAAGTGGTGCTGAGTCCGCAGTCGGGCGTGATCGTCATCCGCGCCATGCCGGAAGAGCTGCGCAACGTCGACATGTACCTGAAGGCCACGCAGCTGTCCGTCGACCGCCAGGTGATCCTCGAAGCGAAAATCCTCGAAGTCGAGCTCAACGACAACACGCAGACGGGCATCAACTGGGCTTCGTTCGCCTCGATCAAGAGCGGCCACACGAACCGCATCTCGACGGGCTTCATCCAGCCGGGCGGCAGCCTGGCGCCGCTGCCGTTCAACGGCGGCCAGCCGCCCAACATGACGAATGGCAGCGGCCTGACGGCCAGCAGCGGCTTCGGCCTCAGCTCGGCGGCGACGGCGGCCGGCTCCATGTTCGGCCTGGCGTTCCAGACGGCCAACTTTGCCGCCATGATTTCCTTCCTGGAATCGCAAGGCTCCGTGCACGTGCTGTCGAGTCCGCGCATCGCCACCATGAACAACCAGAAGGCCGTGCTGAAGATAGGCACGGACGAGTTTTACGTGACGGGCGTGTCCACCACCACGAATACGACGGCCAGCGGCGCCACGACCAGCCCCAACGTGACCTTGCAGCCGTTCTTTTCCGGCGTCGTGCTGGACGTGACGCCGCAGATCGATGCGGATGGCAACATCATCCTGCACGTGCACCCGTCCGTCAGCCAGGTGTCGACCATCAGCAAGGAAATCGACCTGGGCAGCGCCGGTTCGCTGAAACTGCCGCTGGCCGCTTCCAGCACCTCCGAGATGGACAGCATGGTGCGCAGCCAGGATGGGCGGATCGTCGCCATCGGCGGCCTGATGCGCCAGGCCACGACCTCGGACCGCTCGCAGGTGCCGGGTGCGGGCGATATTCCCGTGCTGGGCGCGCTGTTCCGCAACACGGGACAGGTGATCCAGAAGCGCGAACTGGTGGTGCTGATCAAGCCCACCATCGTCGAAGGCGCCAACAGCTGGAACGAGGACTTGCTCGATTCGGGCAAACGCATCGAGGCGCTCGACCCGCGCCGGCCGTCGGAGCGGCGCTAAATGTACCAGGCCCATTTCGGCTTGCGCGAGGCGCCGTTCGGCCTCACGCCCGATACCAGTTTCTTTTTCAACGGCCCGCAGTCGCAAAAGGCGCTCAACACCTTGCTGGTGGCGGCGCGCAATGGCGAGGGCTTCATCAAGATCACTGGCGAAGTGGGCACTGGTAAAACCTTTTTGTGCCGCAAGTTCATGCAATCGCTGGGGCCGGATTTCGTCACGGCCTATATCCCGAATCCTAACCTGCCGCCCCGATCGCTGATCCTGGCGCTGGCGGACGACCTCGATGTATTGCTGGAGAAAGATGCGGATCAGCACCAGCTACTCAAATCCCTCAACTTGCGCCTGCTTAACCTGGCGGCGCAAGGCAAGCGCGTGCTGCTGTGCCTGGATGAAGCGCAGGCGATTCCCGTCGACAGCCTCGAAGCGCTGCGCCTGCTGACGAACCTGGAAACGGAAAAACGCAAGCTGCTGCAAATCGTGCTGTTCGGCCAGCCCGAACTCGACGTCAAGCTGGCCCTGCCGGAAATCCGCCAGTTGGCGCAGCGCATCACCTTTCACTACCACCTGGGGCCGTTGTCGCGCGACGACGTGGACTTCTATGTGGCGCACCGTCTGCGCGTGGCCGGTTTCGATGGTGCGCGTCTGTTCAGCCGGGGCGGCGTGCGCAAGCTGTACCAGGCTTCCGGCGGCATCCCGCGCCTGATCAACATCATGGCGCACAAGGCGCTGATGGTGGCGTATGGCGAAGGGCGGCAGCAGGTCGGCGGGCGCCACGTGGCGCTGGCCGCCAGCGATACCCTGGCCAGCAAGCCGCGCTTGTGGCGGAAGCCTTGGCCATGGCTGGCTGGCGCCGGCGTGCTGGCCGCCGCCTGCGCCGTGAGCTGGACTTTATTGAACCGATGACGAAGATGAGCCTGTAGATGAGCCTGATTAACAAGATGTTGCAAGACCTCGATGCGCGCGGCACTCCCGATGGACGCGGCGACGCGGCCGGCATCCGCTCCGTGCCCGAACGCGAGCGGGGCTTGCCGCGCGCGCTGATCTTCGGCGGTGCTGCCGGCCTGACGGCGGCGGCCATCGCCCTGGGCTGGGTCTACCTGAAGCGCCCGCCCGTGCCGCCCGTGCTGGTGAATGTGGCCAGCAACCCGCTTCCGGCGCCTGTTCCGGTACCCGTTCCAGTGCCCGTTCCTGTGCCTGTCGCCGTAGCGCCTGCGCCGGTGGTGTCCGCCCCGGCGGTTGAGCCCGAACCCGTGTCCCAGGCCGAGGAAGCTTCCCCGGCGCCCGCCAGGGCCCGGCCAGCCGAAATAAGGCGCATCACGGAAAAAGCCCCCAAGCCTGCCGCTGCGCCCGTTGTAAGGACGGCAGCGCCCGCCGCCAGCGAGCGCATCATTGACGGAAAACAAGTCACGCCGCAGCAGCGCGTGGAGAATGCATACCGGCGCGCGCTGGCCCAGTTGCAGGATGGCCGCGTCTCCGAAGCGTTGCCCGGTTTGCAGCAGACCCTGCAGCTGGATCCGCGCCACCAGGGCGCGCGCGAAACCCTGGTGCGCCTGCTGCTCGAAGCGCAGCGTCCGGACGAGGCTGCCCGCCAGTTGCAGCTGAGTCTGGCACTGGACCCGAAACAGCCGGCGCAAGCGATGATGCTGGCCCGTCTGCAGCTGGACAAGGCCAACGGCGGCGCGGCGGCCCTCGACACCCTGATGCGCAGCTTGCCGTACGCCGCCGACAGCGGCGAATACCACGCCTTCCTGGCCGGCGTGCTGCAGCGCGAGCAGCGCTACCGCGAAGCGTCCGAGCACTACCAGCTGGCTCTGCAGGCGGCGCCCGACAACGGCGTCTGGTGGATGGGTCTCGGCATCGCCTTGCAAGCGGACAACCACCCGACCCAGGCGCGCCAGGCGTTCGAGCGCGCCAAGGGCTTGCAAACCCTGTCGCCACAGCTGCAGGCCTTTGTCGAGCACAAGCTGGTGCAGCTGACGGCGGCCAAGTAAGTAGCGATTACATTTATGAAAGAAGCCAGCTTGAAACCTGTCAGCCTCCTCATCGTCCTGTGCTTTCTTGCCAACAGCGCCCATGCCGCCCCCGCCACCGCCCCCGGCAGTTACGTTTTGGAGAATACGGAAGTGCGCGACATCCATGCGCAAACCTTGAAGCGCGACTACCAGGTGTATGTGGCCTTGCCCGACTCCTATCGGCAGGGAAATAAACGCTATCCGGTGCTGTTCGTCGTCGATGCCAATTATTCATTTGCCATCGTGCGCAATATCGCGCAGCGCCTGAACAAGCATGCCGGGATGGAAGAAGTGGTGGTGATCGGCCTGTCGTACGCCAACGGCGACGGTGGGGTGTACAGTCGCCGCCGCGACTACACGCCCACCACGCCGCGCAAGCACGATTACCGCTCGGACATGCCGGGGCGGCAGCCGGCGTTCGGCGAAGCGAAGGCGTATGGCCAGTTCATCGCGGGCGAGGTGTTTCCCTTTATCGCCAGTAACTATCGCGTGAATATGCAGCGCAAGGTGTTTATCGGCCATTCCTACGGCAGTCTGCTGGGCCTGCAATTTTTGCTGACGGAACCGCGCACCTTCGAGCACTACATCCTTGGCAGTCCGTCGCTGTGGTACGACGCCGGCGTGATGTTCGACCGCGAGCAGGCGTATGCCGCCAGCCACAAGGACTTGCCAGCTTCCGTGTTCTTCGGCATCGGCGGCCTGGAAAAGCTAGCGGCAGGCAAGAAACGTTCGCGCTCCGAGGAAGACGCCGACATGGTGGCCGACGTGCGCGAATTCGACGGCAAGCTGAAATCGCGCAAGTTTCCGAATCTGAAAACGCGTTTGCGCGTGTTCGAGGACGAAGACCATGCGAGCGTGTTTCCTTTTGTGCTCACGCATGGATTGCGGGCGTATCTGACGTCCGCAAAATGAACGGTGCCGGGTGCCGCCCGCCAGACAGTGCCTGCGTCGCCGTGCACATTCCGACCGCCGCAAGCGGTCATCGATAAGGTCAGCTGACATGCGTACATTGAATGAATTACTCGATAGTGAAGACCCGGCGTTTCCCCTGATCAGGCAATGGGCCGACGAGGCCGACTTGCCGGTGGAATTGCTGCCGCCCGCGGCCGGTAGGGAGGATGTGCTGCTGAGCCTGCAGGTCACCACGCGTTCTCCCCTGGGGGCGATAGCCTATGAAACGGGGGGCATCCTGGTGGATGACGGCTGGCTGCGCATACTGGGGTCGGGACATGCCAGGCTGGGCAGGGATATCGCTGCCTGGAACAAAGGAAAGGCCGACGGTTTTCTGCTGGTCGCCGACGACGTGCTGGGCGGATTTTTTGCCATCAATGGCGGCGCACTCGGGGACGACCAGGGCAATATATATTACCTGGCTCCCGAGACGCTGGAGTGGGAAGCGCTGGAGATCGGCTTCACGACGTTTGTCCAATGGGCTTTTACCAGCCAGTTGCGGCAGTTTTACGGCCGCCAGCCTGGCGACGCGGAGGGCTTTGACGAATTGTCCGAATTGCCCTTGCCCGGCGAGCTATGCCTGAATTTTTATCCATTTCTGTGGACGCAAGAGGGTTCCCTCAAGACCAGTTCGCGGCGCGTCATTGCCGTGGAAGAGCAGTGGGCGCTCAACCTTGATCTGCAACAGAAGTTGCCCGACGCGCGCTGAGGCAGGGCTTGCGGGCATATCTGAAAGCATCGCCATGTGCATCCCGAGGCGGTGGAATGGCGTTTCAATCCCCCGATTCAGCAGTTTGTCGCAATGGCATGGGCGAGAAAATGGCAAGGCGATAGCATGTGGTGGGTTTCCTCATGATGGGCTGCCCGCAAGCGAGTGTTCGATGCTGACGGTAGCGCCGTCATCAACGGATGCTTCCCAATGACCTCGATCAGGATGACATACGCATGAAATTACCCCTTTCATATCTTCTTTCCACCTGCCTGCTGGGCGCCTTGGGCGCGATGGGTGGTGCGCAGGCGGCTCCCGCCGATGCGGAACTGCTGGCCCTGGTGCAGCGCCATGCGCAGGCCCAGAGCAGCTTCGATCAAGCCGCGTTGAAAGCCGTCACGGCCGAGAATTATGTGGAAATATCGCCGGTCGGCGAGGTGGACGGGCGTGAAAAAATGCTGTCCTTCTATGCGCCCGAGCAGAAGCGGCCGAGTCCGGAAGTCCAGGTCGATGAACCGGCGGTGCGCCTCTTTGGCGATACGGCGCTCATCTCGGCCCGGTTGTCCTACCGCGTCAATCAGGAAGGGGTTGCCCGCAACTTCGCCATGCGCGCAGGGTACGTCGCCCGGCTAGTCGACAAGCAATGGCTGCTCGTCAGCGCACAGTACACGGGCATCCGTCCGCCGAAAACCGCGAAATAACATTTGGTGGCGCTGGCCGCCGGCGTTGCCCGGCCAGACTACAGCCGCGCTTCATCGCCCCACACATGGCGCATGCTGAAGTGCACGCCCGCATCGTCTTCATGCAGCGACGAGACGATGGCGAACTGGCTGTCGCCCGTGTCGCGCGGCGTCATCTGCGCCAGCTGGGCGGCGGCCAGCGGCGCGCCCAGCGGGTCGCTGAGCGGATGCACGAGGGCGGCGCCCCGCTGCGTGACGACGCCCAGTTCGCCGCTGCGCAGGCGCACCAGAGTACCGGGCGGATACTTGCCCAGCAGATTGACGAACCGTTCCCCCAGCAGCGGATCGATGGGTACGCCCTGGTCGAGGAAGATGTGCTGCAGCGCCTGGTCGGGCACGATGGAGCGGCGGTAGTTGCGCGCCGAGACGCGCGCGCAATAGCGGTCGGCCAGGCCGATCAGCTTGGCGTTTTGCAGGATTTCGTCGGCCGTGCGCCCCTGCGGGTAACCGCTGCCGTCGTCGTTTTCATGGTGCAGCAGCACGCAACTGAGCCATTCCTCGTCGTCGACGCCGGCGCAGCGCAACAGTTCCGTGCTTTCCTGCGGATGCTGGCGCACGATACGCATTTCTTCGTCGTTCAGGGGGCCGCGCCGGTCCTGGAAACTGTCGTGGTGGCGCAGCATGCCCACGTTCATCGTCAGCGCGGCCGCGCCGATCAATAAGAGTTCATCGTGGGACTTGTGCATGCTGCGGCCCACCAGCATGGCCAGCAAGGCCGTTTCGATGCAGTGGCGCACGGCGTAGCTGCCGGCGATCTGGTTGAGCAGGATGCTGGCCAGGGCGATGTCGGCATCGTGTTCGAGTGCGCGCAGCAGTTCGCGGGCGATGTCGCGCACGTCGCGCTCGGCATTGCTTTCGCTGCGCAAGGCCAGCAGCAGGCGCTCCAGGCGCTGCGCCGCTTCATTGAGCAAGCGCAACACGGACGGCTGCTCCGGCGTGCCCACGTACAGGCCCAATTGCATGAGCCGTCCCAGCTGCGCACCGTCCGTGATGATCTGCCCCTTGCGCAGTTGCGGGCCGGCGCTGTGGTCAGCCAGAAACAGATCCCAGGGCAGGGGTTCGCCGGGAACCAGGTCGGCCGGGCCGATGCGACGCTGTACCATGCTGTCATCCTTTGCTCCGCCGTGGCGGAGAAATACTGTCGTTAAATGCTGCGCAGGCGCTCCATCGCCAGGCGCAAGGTCTCGTCCTGCTTGGCAAAGCAGAAGCGCACGATGCCCGACTCCTTGCCCTGCGCGTAAAACGCGGAGACGGGAATGGCGGCCACCTTGATTTCCGCCGTCAGCCATTCGGCGAACTGCGCTTCAGTCTCTTGCGAAATGGCATCGTAGCGCACGCACTGGAAATACGTGCCGTCGGCCGGCAGCAGGGTAAAGCGGCTGCCCGCCAGGCCGTCGCGGAACAAATCGCGCTTGCGCTGGTAAAACGCGGGCAAGTCCAGGTAGGGCTGCGGGTCGGCCATGTAGCCGGCAATGCCGTGCTGCATGGGCGTGTTGACGGTAAACACGTTGTACTGGTGCACCTTGCGAAATTCCACCGTCAGCGCCGCGGGCGCCGCCACGTAGCCGACTTTCCAGCCCGTCACGTGATACGTCTTGCCGAAGCTGGATACGATGAAGCTGCGCGCCGCCAGTTCAGGGTGGCGCGAGAGCGAGGCGTGCGGCACGCCGTCGTACACCATGTGCTCGTAGACTTCGTCCGATAAAATCAGGATTTGCGTGCCGCGCACGATGTCGGCCAGCGCGGCCACGTCGGCCGGGCGCAAAATCGTGCCCGTCGGGTTATGCGGCGTATTGATGATGATCAAGCGCGTCTTGGGGCTGACGGCGGCAGCGAGCTTGTCCCACGGCACGCTGTAACCCTGTTCACCCACTTGCATGGACACCAGCACGGGCACGCCGCCGGCCAGCGCGATGGCGGGCAGGTAGCTGTCGTAGGCCGGTTCGATGACGATGACTTCGTCGCCCGGATGCACGCAGCATAAAATCGCCGTGGTCAGTGCCTGCGTGGCGCCGGCCGTGACGGTGATTTCCGTGCCCGCATCGTAGGCGTGGCCGTACAGGCTGGCGATCTTCGCGGCAATCGCCTCGCGCAGGGGCGCGGCGCCCGTCATCATCGGATACTGGTTGTGGCCGGCGCGCATGGCGTCGCTGACCCGTTCGACCAGTGCCGGGTCGCAATCGAAGTCCGGAAAGCCCTGGCCCAGGTTGACGGCGCCATGCTGTGCCGCCAGGCTGGACATGCGGGTAAACACGGTGGTGCCCACCAGAGGCAAGCGGGTGGTCAGGGTGGGAGTCAGGTGGGGCAGGGACGGGCTGTTCATGAACGGTAGGGTCGCGGTGCGGAAAGTGGAATCGTTTCCCATTCTAGCGCAGCGCGCCCCGTCGCGTGCGGGGCTTTGGCGGCTCAGCCCGGCAATGCCCAGCCTTCCGGCACCATGATCTTGAACATGCCGGCCTTGGCCGTCTTGCGGGCCAGTTTCAGCAGCGCCTTGTCCTTGGTGAGGAGGATGTCGGCGTTGGCGTCGCGCGCCAGTTCGAGGAATTTCTGGTCATCCTTGTCCGTGCAGACGGGCAGGCGCACGCCGGACACGGGCGGCGCCACGACGCTGATGTGGGCGTCGAAGCGGGCGGCGGCGACGGCGCGGCTGGCTTCATCGAGCGGCAAATGCTTGTAATGCAGCACGACCAGATATTCCGCGCGGCAATCTTCGCGCGTGATGGCGTGCACGGCGCCGCTTTCCATGGCCGCCAGCAGGCCCGCCCAGCGCGGGTCGTTGAAGACGAACAGGTCGAGGCAAACGTTGGTGTCGAGGACGAGTTTTTGTGGAGCAGGTATCATGTCGGCAATTCTATTCTGTAGTGATAATTTATGTTGATCGTGCTTTCGCCCGCCAAGAGTCTCGACCTGGAGACGCCGCCAACAACCTCGTTGCACAGCACCCCCGATTTTCTCGACCATTCTGCCCAGCTCATAGCCCGCATGCGCCAGTTCTCGCCCGCCGAAGTGGGCAGCCTGATGGGCATTTCCGACGCCTTGTCGGCCCTCAACGTGGCCCGCTACGCGTCCTGGACGCCGCAACTGGAGGACGCGCGCCAGGCCATCATGGCTTTCAATGGCGACGTGTATGCCGGTTTCGAGGCGCGCAGCCTGCAGCCGGCCCAGCTCGACTATGCCCAGTCGCGCGTGCGCATTTTATCTGGCCTGTACGGCTTGCTGCGCCCGCTGGACCTGATCCACCCGCACCGCCTGGAAATGGGCACGCGGCTGTCCACCACGCGCGGCAAGGATTTGTATGCGTTCTGGGGCGACACCATCACCAACGGCCTGAACCGCACAGCGAAGGAGCAGGGCGCGCAAGTGCTGGTCAATCTTGCTTCCGAAGAATATTTCAAATCCGTCAAGCCGCGCCAGCTGGACGTGCCCGTCATCGCGCCCGTGTTCGAGGACTGGAAGAACGGCAAATATAAAATCATCTCGTTCTACGCCAAGCGCGCGCGCGGCATGCTGGCCCGCTATGCGGCCGTCCACAATATCCGCGATCCGCAGCAGCTCAAGCAGTTCGACGTGGACGGCTACGGTTTCGTGCCGGAAGCGTCGAACGACACCAGCTGGGTGTTCCGGCGCAAGGTCGGCGAATAAGTAAAAAAACCGGGCTAGCCCGGTTTTTTCTTATTTTACTGCCAGAATTTCCACCACTTGCGTTCCTTGTTCACCCCTTCCGGGCTGAGGAATGCCGTGTTCGGGTAGTTCTTGGTCAGCACGCGCAAGGTGTCGTCGCGCAGGTCGGTCAAGCCCAGCTTGTCGTACGAGCGGTACATGATGAACAGCGCTTCTTCGATGGCGGGCGAGGCGGCAAAGTCCTTGACCGTCGTTTGCGCGCGGTTGGCGGCGGCCAGGTAGGCGCCGCGGCGGTAGTAATAGCGCGCCACGTGCACTTCGTATTTCGCCATGGCATCGATCAAATAGTTCATGCGGGCCAGCGAATCGGGCGCGTATTTGCTATTTGGGAACTTGTCGACCAGTTGCTTGAAGGCCGCAAACGCTTCGCGCGTGGCTTTCGGATCGCGCTCGGTCGGATCTTGCTCGTACAGGAAGTTCAGGAAGCTGATCTGGTCGTTAAAGCTGATCAGGCCGCGCAAGTAGTACATATAGTCTACATTGGCGTGGTTCGGATGCAACTTGATGAAGCGTTCGACGGCAGCCAATGCCTGCGCCTGGTCTCCCGACTTATAATACGCGTAAGCGATCTCCATCTGCGCTTGCAGAGCATAGTTGCCGAAAGGATAGTTAGCCTCCAGCTTCTGGAACAGGCCGATTGCAGCTTCATAGTGCTGCCCGGCCATTTCTTCACGCGCCTCCGAGTATAATTTCGTAACGGACCAGTTTTTGGTCTCATCCACTTTTTCAGGCAACAAGCTGCAAGCGGACATGCCGAGCAGAACGACTGAAGCGACTACCAACGATAATTTTTTTTGCATGACGTTTTGCAAGAAGGTTTTAACCAAGATTTTACAATAGGCTGATTATAGCCGATGGGAATGCTGTGATATTAACTCCGAAGCCTAATTTGGCTGACCCCGCGTTTGACTCCCTTTCTGACCATGCCGCCGAAGAGGCGTTTGACGGCGATTTTGCCGCCGACGACGTCTTCGAGGAAATGGCCCCGATTACATTGGAACTGACGCCGGACGCCTGCGGCCACCGCCTCGATAAAGTCATCGCCCAGCTGGTGCCGCAATACTCGCGCAGCCGCTTGCAATTGTGGCTGGAAGCCGGTTTCGTGACCGTCGATGGAAAAGTTGCCAAACGCAACATGACCGCCTATGGCGACGAGAAGATCGTCATTCTGCCGCAAAGCGCGCCGGAAGACGAGGCTTTTAAGCCGGAAGCGATGGAATTGAACATCGTGCACGAAGATGAGCATATCATCGTCATCAACAAACCGGCCGGACTGGTCGTGCATCCGGGCCCCGGCAACTGGTCGGGCACCCTGCTCAACGGCTTGCTGCACCACTGCCCGCAACTGGCCGGCGTGCCGCGCGCCGGCATCGTGCACCGCCTGGACAAGGATACGAGCGGCCTGATGGTGGTCGGCAAGACCCTGGCTTCGCAAACGGACCTCGTGCGCCAGTTGCAGGCACGCACCGTCAAGCGCGAATATTTCGCGCTCGTGTGGGGCACGCCGAAAATGGCGGGCACCATCGATGCGTCCATCGCGCGCCACCCGCGCGACCGGGTCAAGATGGCCGTGTCGGAGAATTTCACCGCCAAGCCCGCCATCACGCACTATGAATTGATCGGCAGCGGCGAACTCGACCGCCGTCCCGTGAGTCTGATGCAATGTCGCCTGGAAACAGGACGCACCCACCAGATCCGCGTGCACATGCAGCATCTGGGCTTTGCGCTGGTCGGTGATTACGTGTACGGCAAGCCGCACCTGGTATCTGTCTTCTCGCGCCAGGCGCTGCAGGCGCGCCGCCTGGGCCTCGTGCATCCGGGCACCCTGGAAGCGTGCGAATGGATCGTGCCGCTGGCCGATGATTTCGCGCAATTGATCGCCACGGCCGGCATTCCCGAGCCGGAACAGGTCTGATGACGTCGCCGTTGCCCTGCATTATTCCCCATTGGCCCGGTTTGCCCGCGAACGTGGGCGCGCTGGCGACCGTGCGCGCAGGCGGCGTCAGCCAGGGGCCATATGGTGACGGGCAGGGCGGCGGCTTGAACCTGGGCACGCACGTGGGCGACGATCCTGATCATGTGGCCGCCAACCGCGCGCGTCTTGCAGCTATCCTGCCTGGCGAGCCGGCCTGGCTGTCGCAGGTGCATGGCGTGGCCGTGGCCGATGCTGGCAAGCTGGACGGCCATGTGCCCGACGCCGACGCTAGCATCGCCACGCAGGCGGGCGCCGTGTGCGTGGTAATGACGGCCGATTGCCTGCCCGTGCTGTTCAGCTCAAGCGATGGCCTGGTCGTCGGCGCGGCGCATGCGGGCTGGCGTGGCCTGGCCAATGGCGTCTTGCAGCGCACGGTGGACAGCATGCGCGCGCAGGGCGCGACGGAGATCCTCGCCTGGCTGGGGCCGGCCATTGGTCCGCAGCAATTCGAAGTGGGGCAGGACGTGCTGCAGGCGTTCCGCGACGGCGCGCGCGATGACGTCGAGCGGCAAGTGTTGTCGGATGCGTTCGCCGCCATCGCCGGCAAGCCGGGCAAGTATCTGGCGAATATTTATGCGCTGGCGCGTACCATGCTGCTGCGCGATGGCGTGGCGCAAGTGGCGGGCGGGGAATATTGCACCGTCAGCGATGCGGCGCAGTTTTACTCGTACCGGCGCGACGGCGTCACGGGAAGACAGGCCAGTTTGATCTGGCGCAAATAATCTGCACGGCAGACACTTATGTGTCTGCCGTTTTTGTTTTATCGTCTGCTGAGGCGAGCGCGCGGGCGTTCAGTTCAGCGATACGCGCCGCCTTGCGTTTGCGTCGCCGCGAGCCCGTCAGATAGAATAGGATGGACAGCGGGATGACGCAGTACAGCACGAAGGTCATCACCCCGGCGACGATGGACGGTTCCGTCAGCGCCATGAGGCCGACGACATAGATCCAGGCAACAGCGGTCATGAGCATCATTGGTATTGGCAATTAGTAAGAGTTTGCATGCAGTTGATATTAAAGTTTTCTATTTTTCGACTACGTTTCGACGCCGCGCAAAACCGTAGCGAGCGGAAGGGAGAGGTGGCTAAGAAGCGCAACCGTACGAAGGTACGGTGAGCATCGCAGGCCGCCTATACCGACGCGCAGTAGGTTTTGTTCGGCGTCCCCAATTCTTGAATGGACTTATATAGCTATGAACATGCCCGATCCTCAAATGATGACCAAGGAATGGATGGCGCAGATCAGCAATCCTGAGCAGTGGAAGACGTGGTTCAACATGGTACCGCAGCCCCAGGGCAATCCGATTGCCGGCATTTTGCAGGATGCGGGCGCCAGCATCAAGCCGGAAGCGATCGAGCAACTGAAAAATGCCTACGTGGCCAAGCTGACGGGCTTGTGGGCTGACTTTATGGCTGGCAAGGCGCCGGAGCTGAAAGACCGCCGCTTTGCCGCGCCCGCCTGGCACGCCAGCCCCCTGTCGGCCTTCAATGCGGCCGCCTATCTGCTCAATGCCGAATTTCTCAGCGCCATGGCCGATGCCGTGGAAGCGACGCCGCACCAGAAGCAAAAGATTGCCTTTGCCGTGCAGCAAATCGTCGACGCCATGTCGCCCGCCAACTTTCTGGCCACCAATCCCGATGCCCAGCAAACCCTGATCGAGACCAAGGGCGAAAGCCTGGCCAAGGGCTTGAGCAATATGCTGGCCGACATGCAGAAGGGCCGCATCTCGCAATCGGACGAATCGGCCTTCGAAGTGGGCCGCAACGTGGCCACCACGCCGGGCACGGTGGTGTTTGAAAACGCCTTGTTCCAGCTGATCCAGTACACGCCAAGCACCCCCACGGTACACCAGCGGCCCCTGCTGATGGTGCCGCCGTGCATCAATAAATTCTATATCCTTGACTTGCAGCCGGAAAACTCGCTCGTGCGCTATGCGGTGGAGCAGGGCAATACCGTGTTCCTGATGTCCTGGCGCAATCCGGACATGAGCATGCAGCACCTGACGTGGGACGATTACGTGGAGCAGGGCGTGATCGAAGCCATCCGGGTGACGCAGGACATTTCCGGCCAGGACAAGCTCAATATGTTCGGCTTTTGCGTGGGCGGCACCATCGTTTCGACGGCGCTGGCCGTGCTCAAGGCGCGCGACGAGAATCCGGCCGCCAGCCTGACCCTGCTGACCACCTTCCTCGACTTTTGCGACGCGGGCGCGCTCGACGTCTTCATCGACGAGCCGCAAGTGGCGCTGCGCGAGCAAGCCCTGGCCAAGGGCGGCCTGATGTCGGGCCGCGACCTGGGCAGCACTTTCTCGAGCCTGCGGCCGAACGACCTCGTGTGGAACTACGTGCAGTCGAATTACCTGAAGGGCAAGGAGCCGCCCGCGTTTGACTTGCTGTACTGGAATGGCGACGGCACGGGTTTGCCGGGCCCCATGTTCTGCTGGTATCTGCGCAACACCTACCTGGAAAACAGCCTGAAAATCCCGGGCAAGCTGACGGTGGCCGGGGAAAAAGTCGACCTGAGCAGCATCGATGCGCCCGCTTTCATCTACGGTTCGCGCGAAGACCATATCGTGCCCTGGGGCGCGGCCTACGCCAGCACGGCCTTGCTGAACCCGAAAAAGCCGAAAGCCAACCGTTTTATCCTCGGGGCTTCGGGCCATATCGCCGGCGTGATCAACCCGGCGTCGAAGAAAAAGCGCAGCTACTGGAGCAACGACGCAGGCAAAGGCGCCCGCACAGCGAAAGCCAAACCCTTGAGTGCCGAGCAATGGATGGAAGGCGCGACCGAGCACGTGGGCAGCTGGTGGCCCGAATGGGCGGCCTTCCTGGCCGAACACGGCGGCGCCCAGGTGAAGGCGCCAGCCAAGCCGGGCAACAAGCGCCACGCGGCAATCGAGCCGGCGCCGGGGCGGTATGTTAAAGTCAGGGCGGATTAATTCACAAAGCGATTTGCCAGGCAAGGCCGGCGTAATCTCCGGTCTTGTCAATAATCTACTTTTAGTTGCGTTGCAATAAATGCGGGAATCTACTACCCTGATGTGCAATGGAGCCGTTTTCCACTCTATAATGGAAAACGTAGGCAGGTGCGAAAGCGGACCCACGTTCGCTTTTTTTTCGGATTAACTCAGTATGCGCTGCGGCGCAATAAGTGGAACTTGTGATGAGTAGTGCAAAAAAAAGTATAGACCGCCTGATTAAAAAATATCCCAACCGCCGTCTGTACGACACGCAAACCAGTTCCTACATCACCTTGACGGACGTCAAGCAGCTGGTGTTGGACAATGAAGTGTTTACCGTCGTCGATGCCAAATCCAATGAAGATCTGACGCGCAGCATCTTGCTGCAAATCATTTTGGAAGAGGAAGCGAATGGCGCGCCCATGTTCTCGAGCAGCGTGTTGTCGCAGATCATCCGCTACTATGGCCACGCCATGCAGGGCATGATGGGATCCTACCTGGAAAAGAACGTGCAAGCGTTCACCGATATCCAGCACAAATTCACGGGCACGTCGGCCGGCAGTTTTGAAGGCAAGCCATTCAGCCCGGAAATGTGGACCCAGTTCATGAATGTCCAGGGTCCGATGATGCAAGGCATGATGAACAACTACATTGACCAGAGCAAGAGCCTGTTCGTGCAGATGCAGGAACAGATGCAGAGCCAGAGCAAGAATCTGTTCGGCACGTTCCCGTTTGTTCCGCCGGTGCCTCCAACGGACAAAAAGTAGGCCGCAACCGATGCGTATCACACAACGGCACAGGAATTCCTGTGCCGTTGTGCTTTGCGGGTGTCTTGCCGCCGGCTGCCGATGCTGAATGCTATTGCTTCAGTTGTTGCAAGGTGGAAAGTAGATCCTGGTTTGAATGCTCGAGTTTCCATGTCCTGGCATTGTCCATGGAGCTGTAAATGCTGACGTTACCCTTGAAATCTTCCTGGATGCTGAGAGCGAGGCCGGAGGGGAAAATCAATGGTGCGTGGCGCAGTGTGTATGGCGCATACGGCCCCCAGGTTTTGCCTTCGTCGCTGCTGACCAGCAGTGCGCCCTCGTTATACATGCCGGCCTCCATCAGCAATCTGCCGTCATTGAGAGGCGCCACGGGCGACATCAGGACTTTGAATGGCGAAACGATAGTCGTCCAGTTCTGGCCCCGATCCCGTGAAACATAGGCGTCGGGAAATCTTCCTGCCAGGCCGGCCGCTACCAGGACGCTTTCTGTGCCATTGGCTTGATGGGTAAATTCCGTCAGGTTTTTCTTGTGCGGACTAAAGCGTTCGGTCAACTTGCCCGTGCGGTAATCGAACTCGCCGATCAAGCCGCTTTCCAGCGCATAGCCGATCCGACCCGCGTCTTGCCATGTCCAGAACAAGCCTGGGCCGTGCAGCCACGATCCGGGCACGGTGGTATGGTACACAGATCGCCAGTCGCCAGCGTCCAGTTGATTCGCATGAAAAATGTTTAACTCATCTCCCTTGCGATGCATCACGTACCAGCCATCGTTGGAGTTGCCACCGATGCGCAGCAGATTGCCGGGCGGCAGGTTGCCTGCATCGACAGGGAACAGCTTGCCACTGTCACGCGCCTTGCGTAGCAGGGAGCCGGATTCGCCTACCGCGATCAACTCGGCATTGGGCAGGTCCACAGGAAAGACGCAAGACAGCGACTCCACCGTTTGCGCATTGATGATCTTCCATTGACCTTGCGTCGAGCGCATCAGGACAGCGCCCATGCGGCTGGCGGCGGCCACCCGGCCATCGGGCATTTCGGTGACGCACTCGGCCCCGGCCGGGTGGGCGCGAGCAAATTGCTCGACATCGTCCCGCGCGTGGCGTGGGGTGCTCCAGCCAAGGCTGGCAGCGGCGCCAAACATGGCGCTGTAGTCGGGGGCAAAGCGCCGGATCAATTCCGCATTGGATGCTACCTGTGCACTGCGGCCGTACTGCACGCCGAAATTGCCGCGTGTCACAATCAGTCGGCCCAGATCCGCCGATTTGCCCGCTTCGATCTTGAAGCTTCCCACGATGGTCGAATACACACGCAAGAGCTTGTTGGCCCGGGTGTCGATCAACTCGATGAATTCATACTCGCCAGGCGGTAGTGCGCCAATGAACAGGGAAGTATCGCCTGCCATCGCGCTCTCGACTTTTTTCATCACCAGGTTTTCGGACACCAGCTTGAAATCACTGCGCTGCTCACCCGCCACCACGCGGCGCAGCTTGATCGTGTTGAAACCGTAAATGTCCTTGGTGTTCGACGTGATGCTGAGCACCACCGGGCTATCTCCCGATTGCGCGCTCATTTTCAGTGGATCGACCACCGAGGTGTTGACGGCGCAGCCGCTCAGCAGCAATACGCTCAGACCGCAAGCCGCGACAGCCGAGCGTCGCGCTTTCAGATTGGAAAAGGAAAAAGACATGGGATTGATTTAGTTTTTTAAAAAACAATTATATGTCAGTCATTAGTTTCTTTGTGGCATTATTTTTTAATTTCTTGATACCGGTGATGCGGGGCGGGATCTGATTCGCGCACTGCCATGACGGTAGTGGCCGGAACAAAGTTGCGGTTGTAGCGTTGCAGATGCGCCAGCAAAAGGAACCCGCGCTGACAGCAAGGGGCGGCTCGGGGTACAATAGCCGATTCGCCTCACCATTTTCTAGCTGCCAACTATGTCTGAAATTCACCGTATTCCCGTTCCTTCCGCCCAGCCCGAGGCCATGCTGGCCATGCCAGGTGCGGCGCCGAAAGTGGGCTTTGTCTCGCTCGGCTGCCCGAAAGCGCTGGTCGACTCCGAACAAATCCTGACCCAACTGCGCGCCGAAGGCTACGAAACGGCGAAATCCTACGCTGGCGCCGATCTGGTGATCGTCAATACCTGCGGTTTTATCGATGCTGCCGTGCAAGAGTCGCTCGACGCCATCGGCGAAGCGCTGGCTGAAAACGGCAAGGTCATCGTCACCGGCTGCCTGGGGGCCAAGAAAGACGCTGCCGGCGACGACATCATCATGAAGGTGCACCCGAAAGTGCTGTCCGTCACGGGTCCGCACGCGCTGGCCGAAGTGATGGATTCCGTCCATTTTCACTTGCCGAAACCGCATGCGCCGTTCCTCGACCTGGTGCCGCCGCAAGGCGTCAAGCTGACGCCGAAGCACTATGCGTATTTGAAAATTTCCGAAGGCTGCAACCACCGTTGCAGCTTCTGCATCATCCCGTCGATGCGCGGCGACCTCGTCTCGCGCCCGATCGGCGAACTGATGATCGAAGCGGAAAACTTGTTCAAGGCCGGCGTCAAGGAATTGCTGGTCATTTCGCAAGACACCTCGGCCTACGGCGTGGACGTGAAATTCCGTTCCGGCTTCTGGAATGGCCGTCCCGTCAAGACGCACATGACGCAGCTGACGGAAGCGCTGGGCGAACTGGCCAAGTCCTACGGCGCCTGGGTGCGCCTGCACTATGTGTATCCGTACCCGCACGTGGACCAGATCATCCCGATGATGAGCGGCGGCCACATCCTGCCATACCTCGATATTCCGATGCAGCATGCGCACCCTGACGTATTGAAACGCATGAAGCGCCCGGCCAGCGGCGAGAAAAACCTCGACCGCATCCAGGCCTGGCGCGCCATCAACCCGGACCTGACCATCCGTTCGACCTTCATCGCCGGTTTCCCTGGCGAAACGGAAGCGGAATTCGAGTATCTGCTCGACTTCCTCAAGGAAGCGCAGATCGACCGCCTCGGCTGCTTCGCCTATTCGCCCGTCGAAGGCGCGACGGCCAATGCCATCGCCAACCCCGTGCCGGAAGAGCTGCGCGAAGAGCGCCGCGGCCGCGTGATGCTGCTGCAGGAAGAAATTTCCAAGAAACGCCTGCAAGCCAAGGTCGGCAAGACCGTGCGCGTGCTCATCGATGAAGTCACCCGCTCCGGCGGCGTGGGCCGGTCGTCCGCCGACGCGCCGGAAATCGACGGCGTCGTGTATGTGAAGCCGCCGTTCGAGCCGCATCGCAAGCTGGCCGTGGGCCAGTTCGTCGACGTGACAATTACCTCGGCCGATGCGCACGACCTGTGGGGCGCCGCCGAGTAAAAAACGTCCATGCCTGCGTTGCGCTGCCTTGCCGTACAGTAAAGTACTGTCATCGGCAGCGCGCCTTGGCCTGAAGGTTTTTTATGCAGGTGTAACACTCTGTCATACGTACGGCAGGCAAGGGCATAAGCCCTTACAATCAAGGCGGACCAGCACAGGCTGATCCGCCTTTTTTTATTCCTGACGCCATGACCACACCCAAATCTCCGCAAACCGCGCTGATCCACAGCGATTACCAGGCGCCGCAAGGCTTTGCCGCGTTTCCCAACGCCATCCATCACGCATCGACCGTGCTGTTCAAGGACGTGGCGGCCATGCGCTCGGGCGACTGGAAAGAAAAGAACGCCTATACCTACGGCTTGCACGGCACGCCCACCACGTTCACCCTGGAAGCGCGGCTGGCCGAGATCGAAGGCGGCACGCACTGCCTGCTGGCGCCGTCGGGCCTGGCGGCCATCGCCATGGCGGACTTTGCCTTGCTGAAGACGGGCGACGACGTGCTATTGCCGGAAAATATCTACAACCCGAACCGCGAACTGGGACGCTGGCTGGCGCAGGATTTCGGCATCACGGCCCGCTATTACGATCCGCTCATCGGCGCCGGGATCGCCGCCTTGATCCAGGAAAATACCAAGCTCATCTGGACGGAAGCACCGGGCTCCGTGACGATGGAAGTGCCGGACTTGCCCGCCATCTGCGCGGCCGCCCACGCGCGCGGCGTGCTCGTCGCTTTGGACAACACCTGGTCGGCGGGCCTGGCCCTGCGCGGCTTCGACCTGGGCGTGGACATCATCATGCAGGCGCTGACGAAATATCAGTCGGGCGGCTCGGATGTGCTGATGGGCGCCCTGATCACGCGCGAGCGGGCGCTGCACGACCGCCTGGCGCAGGCGCACATGCGTCTGGGCATGGGCGTGGGGGCGGACGACGCCTACCTGGTGCTGCGCGGCTTGCCGACCATGAAGCTGCGCTTCGACGCCCACGATGCGGGCGCGCGCACGGTGGCCGCCTGGCTCAAGAGCCGGCCGGAGATTGCCACGGTGCTGCATCCGGCTTTCGCCGATTGCCCGGGTCACGCCATCTGGCAGCGCGATTTCAAGGGCGCGGGCGGCCTGTTTTCCGTGCTGTTCGACGCGCGCTACACGGAGGCGCAGACGGACCGTTTCGTCGATGCCTTGCAGTTGTTCAAGATTGGCTACAGCTGGGGTGGCGCGAACAGCCTTGTGATGCCGTACCGCATCGCCGCCATGCGCAAGGGCTGGCAGTTGCCGGGCCAGCTGGTGCGCCTGAATGTGGGGCTGGAAGATCCGCAGGATCTGATCGCCGATATCGAACGGGCGTTCGCGATGATGTAGGAGGGGGCGCCAAAAAAAATCCTAAAAAGACATTTTTTTTGTTGGGATGAACATAGCACTGTCATGCCCTAATTTTTTGTCTTACGGTTTTAAATTACTCAGGATTCAGTGGCAATTCAATGCATAGAAGTCCTTTTTGATGGCTTGCATGTGGAAAATAATTCAATCCCATATTGATAATAAAAAATAGAGGAGGGGTTGATTTTTTTCGGATTTTTTGAAATATACTTGGCTTGCCGTCAAGATGTGTTTCCTTGCGGATTTTTGTTAATGACTTCCTTTCAATAATTTAACAATGGTGACCTATGGCAGAGAATCTCCCTTATAGCACGTCTGTTGGTACTCTTGAAAACATACTGGAAAAAATAAGAACGGCATCTGTTCCAGAGCGATTCACGCAAGATTTTGTGAAGACGAAGCTTGCGATGAAGGGCGGGAGTGCTGCTTCTTGCATTCCTTTTTTAAAGAAGATGGGTTTTGTTGCCAGTGATGGAACGCCAACAGAGTCCTATCGTGAATTTCGAAATCCTGCAAAATCTAGAATTGCAGTTGGGCGCGCATTCAAAAAGCTTTATGAACGCCTATATGAAATGAATGAATACGTTCATGATGTTTCTGATAATGAAGCGTTGGGCTTGATTGTTGAGTGTACTGGAGGCGAAAAAGATGCCGCTGCCACCAAATATACTTTAGCGACTTTTAATATGTTGAGAAAGTTATCCGATTTTGATTCTTTGGAAAATGCAGAGGTCGAGTCAAGCGTATCAGAGCCTCATCATAAAACAATCGTTGAAATACCATTGCCTTCTCAGCCATTATCTCATTCGCATTCAAATGCAACAAAAGGAATAAATTTATCGTACACAATAAATCTGAATCTTCCAGCCACTAAAGATGTTGAGGTATTTAATGCTATTTTCAAGAGCTTGAAAAATCATCTTCTAGGAGGTTGATATGTCTTTTGAAGAGAGGGTAAAAGCATTTGGCATGACTAATATGCTCATTGAGTCTGATATTGATATGCTGGAGAAAATGTTTGATATAAATCTTCGTACCTTGGATTCTGAAATGGTTGAGGGAAATGCAATAGCCAAAGCATATTTTCCTCAATTTGAAGAGGAGCTTAGAGCGGAGGCAGCCTCAATGGCTAGAAGTTATGAATTATTCTATTGTTTGGAAAAAACTATACGCAAACAAATTGCTGATCTTTTAGAGGGCACTAAGGGAGAAGATTGGTGGAATGATTCGCATGTTATTCCTCAGCAAATACATATTGAGGTGAAGAAGCGAATTCAACGAGAACGCGAGTCGGGAATTACGCCTCGTTCACAGGATGAGCTTGATTATACTAATTTTGGTGAGCTCGGAGAAATAATAAAATCAAATTGGTCAATTTTTGCGAGTATTTTTAATAATATTAAGGCTGTTGAGAAGGTTATTTTTAACTTAAACACTTTAAGAAATCCTATTGCACATTGTAGTCTTCTTGCTGAGGACGAGAAACTTAGACTCGAACTTAGTCTGCGTGATTGGTTTAGATTGGTAGAGTAGTGACTGTTTAAATGAAAATTAGGCGCCTTTCACTTTCAATGAAAGGGCCTAATTTCATCATTGAAATTTTACTTGGTCATAGCAATAGTCAATTACATGGGCACGGGCTTGTTGTTGTTCAGGTCGAGGAAGCCGCGCAGCAGGCGGTAGGCTTTCCACAGCCAGGCCACGCCCCACACGATGATGGCCAGCGGAATGCCGATCAGCGTGATCCACAGGATGGCGCCGACGACGATCCAGGCCGCATACCACCAGAAGGAACGGATCATCCAGCTGTGATGGCTGAACACGAAGGTCCCGGCCGCCTCGTCCCGCTTCACATAATTGATGATGAGCGGAATGAAGGAAAACGCGCCCAGCGAAAACACGAAGCTGGCGCCATGTATCAGGTACAACCACCAGGCCAGATTCTTGGTCTGCTGGAGTTGGGTATCCAAAATAATATCTTGTGACATGAAAGCTCCCGTCGTTGCGCAATTTTTAATTGTAACAAGCAAAGCGGCGAGGCAGCGCAGTCCATGGAAAAAGGCAGAGTACATTGTTGAAGCGAAATCAATATTCCACCCTGGCCGCGCGCGCCGGGTCCTGGCTGCGGCGCGCCGTGCCGGCCTTGCTGCTGTGGGCCACTGTCGCCCATGCCGCCGCTCCTGCCCTCGAGGCGGAATTTGCCGCCGGCTTGAAGGAAGAGGGACTGGCGGGCGCCGTCTGGAGCGAAGTTTTGCCCGACGGCACAGTCAAAGTCGGCGCGTCCGGCCTGCGCGACGCCGCCAGGCAAGTACCGATGCAGGCCGATACGCGCATGCAGGTGGGCTCAGTGGGCAAGGTGGCGCTGGCGCTGGGCGTCTTGCGCCTGATCAGCGAAGACAAGCTCACGCTCGACACGCCCCTGCAGCAAGTGCTGCCCGAACTGGCGCTGAGAAATCCGTGGCTGGCCAGCGATCCTGTGCGCATCCGCCACCTGCTGGCGCATACGTCCGGTCTCGATAATGTGCGCTTCTGGCAGGCCTTCAGCCTGCAACCGGCGCCGGACACGCCGTTGGCCGCCGCTTTTGACGGCGGCGGCAATCTGCTGCGCGTGCGCACGCGGCCCGGCAGCCGCTACGCCTACTCGAATATGGGCTATGGCTTGCTGGGCATGGTGATCGAGCGAGTCACGGGCCAGCCGTATGAACGCTACCTCGATGCGCAACTGCTGCAGCCGCTGGGCCTGGCGGACAGCACGTTTGCTTTTGTCAGCCAGGCAGGCCCGCATGCAGACCCGCGCCTGGCCATGGGTTATTTCGAGCATGGCGTGGCGCAGCCGGCCGTGCCCCAGTACCTGCGTCCTGCCGCGCAATTTACCACCACGGCGGCCGACATGGGCAAGCTGGCGCAGTTCCTGATGGGCGACGGCAAGCTGCAGGGTACGCAGTTCATCGACCTGGCCCTGATGGGCGCCTTGTCCGAACCGGCCGGCACGGATGCGGCGCAGGCGGGCCTGGCGACGGGCCACGGTCTGGCGCTGGCCGTGCGCGACCGCCACAATGTCGTGGGCGCCTGCCACCCTGGCACGGCCGTGGGTTTCCGCGCCATGCTGTGCATCTATCCGGAGCAGGACAGCGCCTTCTTCGTGGCCTTCAACACGGATGCGGAGCGGGCCGACTATGAACGCTTCAACCGCCTGCTGCTGCGCGACCTGGAACTGCCCCTGCGTGCGCCGGCCCCGCAGGGCACGCCCGCACCCACGGTGGAAAACTGGCAGGGCGTCTACGTGCCGTCGCCCAGCGCCATGGCCAGCATGGCCTGGGTCGATGCCGTCTTCGGCTTTACGCGCCTCAAATGGGATGGCGAATCGCTGTTCCTGATCCCGTTCCAGGGGGAGCCGAAGGAGCTGGAACCGGTGGGCGGCTTGCTGTTCCGCGCCAGCGACCGCAGCACGCCATCGCATGTGCTGATGCAGGAAGATGGCAAGCATGTGCTCAGCGACGGTTTGCGCAGCTATGAGCGCGCGTCGATGTTGCGCATGCTGGTGCTGTGGGGCAGCCTGGCCCTGGGGGCTGCCGGCTTGCTGTACGTGCTGGTGGTGGGCGTCTGGCGCGCCGCGCTGCGCAGCCTGGGACGGGGCGACCATCTGTTCGCGCCCCTGTTGTCGCTGCTGGCGCTGCTCTTGCCGCTGCCGTTTTTCTATTTCCAGTCCTATCTGCGCCTGGGCGACGTCACCGTGGCCAGCGTGCTGCTGACATTGGCGACGGGCGCGCTGCCGCTGGCCACGGCGTTCGGCCTGGCCCTCTGCTGGCGCAGCCGCGGTACGGCGGCCGAGGCGGGCTCATGGGCGAAATGGGATTGGGTGGCCTTGCTGGCGGCCTTGCAACTGCTGCTGGTGCTGGCCTGGTGGGGCTTGCTGCCGCTGCGTCTGTGGCAGCTGTAGGCGGTCAGGTCCAGGCGGCCAGCAGCCGGCGCCACCAGGGTTGCGCCGGCGTGACCCTGCTGCCGTGCGCGGCCCGCTTGGCGCGATAGCTGGCCGCCGCCATCTGCAGGCCGACGCGGTCCATCGCCGCCATCGCGTCCGCTTCCTGCGGCGACAAGCCGTGCAGCAAGGCTTGCGCGCGCGGCGCGAGCAGGAAGGCGTGAAGCACGGCGTCGTCCGTGTACAGCCTGGCCAGATAGGTTTCCAGCGCGGGAGAACTCATGCGCTGCGCCCCGCGCGCAAGGCCGCGCGCGCCAGCTCCAGCTGGCCCAGCACATGCCCGAACGACGGGTAATTGCCGTCGCGTTCGACGATCACCGTCAACGGTTGCGGTGCATGGCGCGCCAGCAGGGTCAATAAAGCGAACACTTCGGGCGGCACGTCGTGCAGGTGGTCGTCCAGCAGCCGCTGGCCGCCGCCCGGCGCAGCGATCCAGTGGCCGCCGCTCAGGTGCACGGCGCCGACCCTGTCCAGCGGCAGGCGCAGCAGCAGTTGTTCCGGCCGCTCGCCAATATTGACGGCGTTCGCAAACAGGTTGTGCAGGTCGAGCAGCAGCGGCACTTGCGCGCCGTGGATAATCTGCGTCAGCCACTCGGCTTCGTCCATGGTGCTGGCCGGCGGGGCGACGAGGGTGGCGATGTTTTCCATCAGCGGCGCGCTGCCGACGATGCGCGTGGCCAGCGCGATATTGGCGATGGCGCCGGCGGCGCTGAGCGGCGTGCGCGGCGGCGCCGCCAGGTGGCCGATTTCGATGCCGCCGGCGCGCACAAAGCTCAGGTGTTCGGACCACGATTCCGCCTGCACCTCCTTCATCAGGCGCGCCATCGCCTGCAGCCGGCGCGGGTCGGCGGGTATCGTCGAGGCCAGCCCCATGCCCACACCGTGCAGGCTGACGGGCACCTGGCGCGCCAGGCGGTGCAGGGCGGCGACGCCGGCGCGCGAGGCATGGTAGTAATCGTCGGCGATCACTTCCAGCACGTCGATCCGCGCCAGGTGGGACAGGATGCCGGCGGCCAGTTCGCCGCGCCAGCCCAGGCCGACGCGGTCGCGTGCGCTTGCCTGGCTAACTGCCACAGCCGCCGCCACCGCCGCACCCGCCGCAGCCGCTGCCGCCGCCATCACCGCCGCCGTCGCCGCCCGATGAAGAGCCGCCCGAGTCGCCCGTGCCGCCGGACGACGAGTCGCCGCCCGAACTGTGCCGGGGCGACGGGTACAGCTCGGCGACATATCCGTACACGGACAAGGGCAGGGCGCCGATGCCGAAGATGGCGGCCAGCAGTGCCATGTCCGCGCTGCTGCTGCCTGCCTGCAGGCGCGCCGAGCGCATGTTCAGGCGGCCAAAAAGCATGCGCAAGTCGGTCAGCAGCCGCTGCGCGCTCCAGCTGGTCGCCTGGGTGCGCAGGCCGCGCAGCATGAGGAGAAAAATCGCCAGCAGGACTGCCAGGAACAGCAGGTTGTAGTGCTGGCGGCTGATGGCGATGACGGCCTTGACGCCGGCCACCGTCACCAGCAGCCAGTGCGCGGCCCAGGTGATGCGTTCGCGCCGGCGCAGCAGCGGCGGGCCGACCAGCAATTCCTGCTGCGTCAAGGTCTCCTGGTAGGCGCGGCACGATGGCAGCATCCCGGCCTGCACGGCCAGTTCCTTGCTATGGCCTTGGCGGCCCAGGTACAGCCGCAGCACGTCGCGTTCGATGTCGTGGCTGGCGAAGCGCAGGCTGTCGGCGCTGGCCGTTTCGAGCAGCGGGCCATCGGCGCGCAGCAAGCCGCGGTCGACCAGCACGATGGCGGCGATCTTCACGGCTTCGAGGGCGCCGCCGCGCAAGAAGGCGATGCGGTAGGGATCGTCGGCGAGTGTCAGCTGGGCGTGCGGATTGCGCACTTCCTGGCGGATCAGCAGCTCGCGCACGCCGTAGTACACGAGCAGGCCGAAGATCAGATAGGCCAGCAGGAACCACGGTCCGCTCCAGTCAAAGGGATTGAGACCGTTCACCGCATCTGCTCCGCGTGCTCGCGCAGGCGTTCGGTCATCGTCATCAGGCTTGTGAAGGCGGGCAGGGCTTGCCCCGGCGCCAGGCGCGCCGTTTCGCGCGCCGCCGACATCGCTTGCAAGGCTGCGTGCAGCGACGGTTCGCCCAGCTGGTCGACAAACGCTTCGAGCGCCTGCTTGCCGGACAGCGCAGACTTGCCCTCCAGCTGCGCCAGCGAGGCGGCGGCCGAGCGCAAGGGACCGGCGGCGTCGGCGATGGCGCCGGCCAGCTGTTCTTCATTCAGGCTCAATAGCATATAGCGTTCGCGCATGCGCACCTGCTGGTTCAGCAGCACTTGCCGCAGCCGGCGCAGCACGGCGTCGCGGCTCGTGTGCAGGCTGGCGAAAGGATCATTGCCCAGCAAGACGCGGTGGCGCGCGATGATGTCGGCGAACTTGACGGCGAAGGCGTCGGCAGCCTGCGTCAATTCGCTTTCGAGCAGGAACATCACCTGCAAGTCGATGGCGGCGTGCGCCAGGCGCAAGGGAGCGCGCAGCGCATCGGCCGCCTGCGGCGTAAAGCGCTTGAGCAGCAACAGCAGGTTGACGTCGGACGTGGCGCGCAACTGGCCGTCGGCGGCCGAGCCAAACAGCACGGCGGCGGCCAGGTCGGCGCCGAAGGCCGTTTGCGCGGCGGCGACGAACACATCCAGGTGGCGTTGTATTTCTTCTGGCAGCGGTGGCGGCATGCGGTGTTCTTTCACGGTGGGCGGGCGGGGTGAACATAAGTTTGCAATATAGCAAACTTATGCAACCGTGCGCGCACCGTCCGGCGCCGCGAACTTGGCCCCGGCTCAGCTCAAGACGTTGAGCAAGCCATCGAGTCCCACGAAGTTCAGCGCCACATCGGCCTGCGAGCGCACCACGGGCTTGGCGCGGAAGGCCACGGACAGGCCGGCGATGCCCATCATTTTCAAGTCGTTGGCGCCGTCGCCCATGACGATGGCCTGCGATGGCACAATCCCCATCTCCGCGCATACGCGTTCCACCGTACGCTGTTTTTCCTCGGCGTCGACGATGCCCCCTAAGACTTTGCCCGTCAGCTTGCCGTCGACGATTTCCAGTTCGTTCGCGTGCGTGTAGTCGAGGCCGAGGCGCTCTTTCAGGCGCTCGGTGAAGAAGGTAAAGCCGCCCGACACCAGCAGGGTCTTCAGGCCGGCCGCCTGCACGGCCGCCAGCATCTTCTCGGCACCCAGCGACAGCTTCAGGCGCTCGTCGTAGACGCGCTGCAGGGCCGATGCATCGAGGCCTTCGAGCAGGGCCACGCGCTGTTTCAGGCTGGCCGCGAAATCGAGTTCGCCGCGCATGGCCGCTTCCGTGATGGCCGCCACTTGCGGTTTGAGGCCCTGCATGTCGGCGATTTCATCGATGCACTCGATGGTGATCAGCGTCGAATCCATGTCCATCGCCACCAGCTTGAACTCACTGAGTTCGCGCTGGCCCATCATGTAGGTCGCGTCCAGCTGCGCCGCCTGGGCCGCCACTTCGATGGTGGGGCGCAGGGCTGGCGAATAGGCGATCTGCTCGCAGCGCACGGCATTCGGACCGAGGCGCGTGACGGACGTGGGCGCGGCCAGCGCGGCGATGCGCTCGAGGCGCGCGCTATCGCCGTCGAGACCCTGCAGGATCAGGTTCATGGTGATGGTCTTGGTATTGGTCATGGGTCAGGCCTGCATAAATGGTCGAAATGGTCTACACCGTCAATTGCTTGATGGTGGTCTTGATCTGCGTCACGCGCGCGGCCAGGTCCGGCATGGCGGCCGTGATTTTCAGCTTGTCCTGGCCATGCAGCTTGATATGGCGGTTCTTCTGGATCAGGCCGATGATGCGCATCGGGTCGATGGGCGGCTTGGCCATGAATTGCAGGGTGGCCGCCTCGCCATGCACGTCGATCTTGACGATGCCCACGGTTTTCGCCGCGATGCGCAATCGGTGCGTCTCGACCAGGGCCTTGACGGCGTCGGGCAGCTTGCCGAAGCGGTCGATCAGCTCTTCCTGGATATCGTCGATTTTCTCTTGCGTGGCGCAGTTGGCCAGGCGCTTGTAGATCGACAGGCGCTCGTGCACGTCGCCGCAGAAGTCCGCCGGCAGCAGGGCCGGCACGTGCAGGTTGATCTCGGTGGTCGAGGCCAGCGGCGCGGCCAGGTCCGGCTCCTTCCCGGCCTTCAGCGAGCGCACGGCTTCGTTGAGCATGTCCGAATACAGCTGGAAGCCGATTTCCGTCATCTCGCCCGACTGGCTCTCGCCCAGCACCTCGCCGGCGCCGCGGATTTCCAGGTCGTGCATGGCCAGGTAAAAGCCGCTGCCCAGCTCTTCCATCTGCTGAATGGCGTCCAGGCGGCGCTGCGCCAGTTTCGTCAGGCCCTGCACGTCGTGCACCAGCAAGTAGGCGTAGGCCTGGTGATGCGAGCGGCCAACGCGGCCGCGCAACTGGTGCAGCTGCGCCAGGCCGAACTTGTCGGCGCGGTGCATGATGATGGTGTTCGCCGTCGGCACGTCGATACCCGTCTCGATGATCGTCGTGCACAGCAAAATATTGAAGCGCTGGGCGACGAAGTCGCGCATGACCTTTTCCAGGTCGCGCTCGTGCATCTGGCCGTGCGCCACGGCGATGCGCGCCTCGGGCAGCAGTTCCGTCAGCATGGCCAGGCGGTTCTGGATGGTTTCCACCTCGTTGTGCAGGAAGTAGATCTGGCCGCCGCGTTTGAGTTCGCGCAAGCATGCTTCGCGGATGATGGCTTCGCCCTCGCTGCGGACAAACGTCTTGATGGCCAGGCGCTTTTGCGGCGCCGTGGCGATGATGGAAAAGTCGCGCAAGCCTTCCAGCGCCATGCCCAGGGTGCGCGGGATCGGCGTGGCCGTCAGGGTCAGCACGTCCACTTCCGCGCGCAAGGCCTTTAATGCCTCCTTCTGGCGCACGCCGAACCGGTGTTCCTCGTCGATGATGACGAGGCCCAGGCGAGTGAATTTTACGTCGTCCGACAGCAGTTTATGTGTGCCGATGACGATGTCGATGGTGCCGTCGGCCATGCCCTTGAACGCCTGCGTGATCTCCTTGCCGGTGCGGAAGCGCGACAGCTCGGCGATGCGCACGGGCCAGTCGGCGAAGCGGTCGGCGAAGGTTTGCGCGTGTTGTTCGGCCAGCAGGGTGGTGGGCGCCAGTATCGCTACCTGCTTGCCGCCCATGACGGCGATGAAGGCGGCGCGCAGCGCCACTTCCGTCTTGCCGAAGCCGACGTCGCCGCACACGAGGCGGTCCATCGGTTTACCGGACGTCATGTCCTTGATGACGTTGTGGATCGCCTCGGCCTGGTCCGGCGTCTCGTCGAAGCCGAAGCTGTCGGCGAAGCGCTGGTAGTCGTGCGACGAGAATTCGAACGAGTGGCCCTGGCGCAGCGCGCGGCGCGCGTACAGGTTGAGCAGTTCGGCCGCCGTGTCGCGCACCTGTTCGGCGGCGCGCTTTTTCGCTTTTTCCCACTGGCCCGAGCCGAGCGAATGCAGCGGCGCGTCTTCCGGCGAGGCGCCCGAATAGCGCGAGATCACATGCAGCTGCGACACGGGCACATACAGTTTCGTGTCCTTCGCATACTCGAGGTGCAAAAATTCCGTCTCGCCTTCGCCCAGGTCCATGCTGGTCAGGCCCATGTAGCGCCCGATGCCGTGGTTGATGTGCACGACGGGGTCGCCGATTTTCAGCTCGGACAGGTCGCGCACCATCGACTCGACCTGCGTCACGCCTTCCTGTTTCTTGGTGCCGACCCTGCGGCCGGAACCGGCATACAGCTCCGTCTCGGTGATGAAGGATAAATTTCCTTCCGGCGTAAACAGCTCGAAGCCCGCGTGCAGCGGCGCCACGCCCAGCATCAGCTTGGCGTCGGACTGCAGAAAGCCGTCGCTGCCTTCCACCGGTGTCAGCTGCAGGTCGTATTCGCTGAAGTACTGCTGCAGGGTTTCGCGGCGGCCGTTCGATTCGGCGCAGATCATCACGCGGCGGCCCGCTTGCAGCAGATAGCTGCGCAGGTTGGCCAGCGGGTCGTCGGCGCGGCGGTTGACGGCGATGTTCGGAATCGGCGCCGACAGTTCGGACGCCAGCGCATCGTTCGATTTGGCGATCGCCAGGCGCGGATAGGGCTTGGCCAGGCCGAAGAACTGCTCGTCGGACAGGAACAGCGATTCGGGCGGCAGGATCGGCCGCTCGCGGTCCGCCTTCAGGAAGCGGTAGCGTGACTGCGTGTCGGTCCAGAAGCGGCCGATGGCGGCGTCGATCTCGCCCACCAGGGCCAGCGAGGCGTCGGGCGGCAGGTAGTCGAACAGGGTGGCCGTCTGTTCGAAGAACAGCGGTAAATAATATTCGATACCGGCCGAGGCGATGCCGCTGCTGATGTCCTTGTAGACCACCGAGCGCGACGGGTCGCCCTCGAACTGTTCGCGCCAGCGGTTGCGGAAGGTGGTGCGTGCCGCTTCGTCCATGGGGAATTCGCGGCCCGGCAGCAGCCGCACTTCGTGCACGGGGTACAGCGAGCGCTGGGTGTCGGCGTCGAAGGTGCGGATGGTTTCGATGGTGTCGCCGAACAGGTCCAGCCGGTAGGGCAGGGCCGAACCCATGGGGAACAGGTCGAGCAGGCCGCCGCGCACCGAGTATTCGCCCGGCGACATCACTTGCGACACATGGCTGTAGCCGGCCAGGGTCAGCTGCGACTTCAGGCGCGCCTCGTCCAGGGTTTCACCCTTCTTGAAGAAGAAGGTGTAGGCGGCCAGGAAGGACGGCGGCGCCAGGCGCACCAGCGCCGTGGTGGCCGGCACGATCAGCACGTCGCACTGGCGCGTCTGGATTTCGTGCAGCGTGGCCAGGCGCTCGGAGACCAGATCCTGGTGCGGCGAAAAGGCGTCGTAGGGCAGGGTTTCCCAGTCCGGCAGCAGATGGCAGCGCAGTTCCTTGCCGCCAAACCACGGGATTTCATCGAGCAGGCGCTGGCCGTCGCTGGCCTGCGCCACCACAACGGCCAGCATCTGGCCCCGCGCTTTCAATTCCAGTGCGGCCAGCGCCAGGGCATAGGCGTCGGATGAACCATACAGGGCGGGCAGCGCATAGCGGTTGCCGGGCTTGGGGAGGGCTTTCGTTAAGTCTAAGGACATGCAGGCGATGACACTAGTGGCAGAGGCAGTTGAGTGGAACAGCTGTGATGCGCGCCGCGCCGCCAGTGACGGCGCTGACAGGCGAGATTATAGACCATCGCCCGCACCTCCGCGCTTGAGAAAACCGTCGCGAGCGGCAGCGATTTGTGGTCAAGAAGCGCAGCCGTACGCTAGTACGGTGAGCATCGCAGGCCGCAAGGCGCGACGCGCAGCAGGTTTTATCCTGCGCGGACATTGGCGATGCCGAATGGGACATGCACCATGGGTATCGTGCCGCCCGCCGATTTCAGGTGGCTCAACTGGTCGTCGAAGAAGATATGCGGCTTGAACACGGACAGCACGCGCGATTTGTCCATGCCGCCGAGGAAAAACGTCTCGTCGGCCGCCACGCCCCAGCTTTTCAGGGTCGTCACGACGCGCTCGTGCGAGGGCGCGTTGCGCGCCGTGATGATGGCGATGCGCAGGATCTTTTTGTAGCCGGGGTCGCGCCGCTGCGCCTTTTCTTCCAGGCGCTGCATGGTGGCCAGCTTCTGGAACAGGTCGGCCAGCGGGCCGGGGCGGTGCGGCGTGCCCACGTTCAGGGTTTCATGGGCGTGGAATTCATCGACGTCATTGTTGCGCTTGAACACGGTTTCCGCCTCGTCGTCGGCGATCACGCCGTCGAAATCGAAGGCCACGCGCAGTTCCTCGTCGTTTTCGTCGTCTTCCGTGCGCGATGGCAGCACCAGGCCGGCCGGATAGTCGCACGCCAGCGCGCTGCGCACGTCGTCCTCGTTCGCGCTGAGGAAGAGCGAGGCGTTGAAGGCGGGCAGGTAAGGATAGGGCGACTTGCCCGTCATGAAGGCGGCGCGCGAGATATCGAGGCCGTAGTGGGCGATCGAATGCATGACGCGCAAGCCCGTTTCCGGCGAATTGCGCGAAAACAGCACCACTTCCACGGGCGACTGGCGCGGGTAGTGCTTGTTGATGTTCAGGAAGCGGCGAATGAAGGGGAAGGCCACGCCGCGCGGCAGGACCGTGTCGATATGCGCTTCCTGGTATTTGCGGTATTCCTCGGGGCCGCTGTCGAGGTAGACCTGGTGCGATTCTGCCAGGTCGAACAGGGCGCTGGAAGCGACCCCGATCACCAGTTTGTGTTCGATAGGATAAGCCATGGTCTGCCTGTTGTTTGCTTGTTGCTCATCTTATACGACTATCAACTGCGTAGCCAATAGTGGCGTATCGGGATTTTTTGCACCAAAGCGGGGCGCCAGGCCGTTTTTTCTGTCCCCTGTGCAATATGCGCCACAGTAAAGAAAGAAATCTTGTTTTGTATCAAGTATGTAGCAGCCAGCGAGCGTATTTTCCACTATGCTTTCACTTATGAAATCTCGCCAATTGTAACGAAGCGTACGCCCTATCCCCGCCACCTTTATACAAGTGTCAGCTGTTTTACTCGAACATGCCAGCCCCAACTTCGCCAGCAGTCGTCGTGACTTTATAAAGGACCTAGCCATGTTTAAGAATTTACTGATCAAATGGAAGCTGGCGACGCTCGTTGCCGTGATGATGGTGGCCTTGCTGGTGGTGGGCATCAGCGGCTACACGGGCATCGCCACCGTGGGGACCGCCGTCAATGAGATCGGCGTGGTGCGCCTGCCGTCGATCCAGGGCCTGATGATGATGAACGAGGGCCAGACGGCCGTCGCCGCCGCCACCCTGACGGCCGCCATCTATGAAAACAATTACCAGGCACAGGACAAGTTCGCGGAAGCGCTGCAGCTGCGCACCAAGGCCTGGAGCAATATCGAGGCAGGCCGCAAGCTGTACGAGCCGCTGCCGCAAACCCCCGAGGAAGCCGTGCTGTGGAAGCGCTTCCTGGACGAATGGGCGGCTTGGAAGGGCGATGACGACAAGGTACGCGCCATCCTGCGCCAGCTGGCCGACAACCGCGACGAGCCGCGGCAGAAAGAGCTGTTCGTGGCGTTTTACAAGCAGTACCAGGATTCGCGCAGCCTGTTCAGCAAGGCCGAAGCCACGCTCAACGAGATCATCAAGCTCAATAACGGCGTGGCCGATGCCAGCGTCAAGGAAGGCAGCGCCGCCGTGATCCGCTCGGAAAGCCTGATGGTCATCCTCGGCTTGCTGGCTTCCGCGCTGGGCATCGGCTGCGCCGCCTACATCACGCGGGCCATCACGCAGCCGATCAATTCGGCCGTGAAAGTGGCGCAAACGGTGGCCTCGGGCGACCTGACCAGCCACATCGAAGTGCACACGACGGAAGAAACGGGCCAGCTGCTGCAGGCGCTCAAAGACATGAACACCAGCCTCGTGAACATCGTCGGGCAGGTGCGCAGCGGCACGGAGACGATTGCCACGGCGTCGTCGGAAATTGCCAGCGGCAACCTGGACCTGTCCTCGCGCACGGAAGAACAGGCCAGTTCGCTGGAAGAGACGGCATCGTCGATGGAAGAGCTGACGTCGACCGTGCGGCAGAACGCCGACAACGCCCAGCAAGCGAATCAGCTGGCGCTCTCCGCCTCGGGCGTGGCAGTGAAGGGCGGCGCCGTGGTGGGCAAGGTGGTCGAAACCATGGACGCCATCAACGACTCGTCGCGCAAGATCGTCGACATCATTTCCGTCATCGACGGCATCGCCTTCCAGACGAATATCCTGGCCCTGAATGCGGCCGTGGAAGCGGCGCGCGCGGGCGAGCAGGGACGCGGCTTTGCGGTCGTGGCCACCGAGGTGCGCAATCTGGCGCAACGCTCGGCGGCGGCCGCCAAGGAAATCAAGACCCTGATCGGCGACTCCGTCGTGGCCGTCGACACGGGCAGCAAGCTGGTGGCCGAGGCGGGCAGCACGATGGCCGAAATCGTCTCCAGCGTGCAGCGCGTGACGGACATCATGGCGGAGATCAGCCTGGCGACGCAGGAGCAAAGCTCGGGCATCGACCAGATCAACCAGGCCATCGGCCAGATGGACCAGGTGACGCAGCAAAACGCGGCCCTGGTGGAAGAGGCGGCCGCCGCGGCCGAATCGCTGCAGGAGCAATCGGGCCAGCTGGCCCAGGTGGTCAGCGTCTTCAAGCTCGATGGCGCACAGGCGCCAGCCGCACGCGCAAGCGCGAGCGCAAAGCCGGCCGTGCCGCGCGCCGCGGTGGCCAGCGCGCCGAAGCATCCTGCACCGCGTGCGGCTTCGAATACGGGCCGCCCGGCCCTGCGCTCCGTGCCTTCGGGGCAGAAGAGCGCGCCGCGCGAGGACGAGTGGGAAGTGTTCTGACGGCTTGATGGCGCCTGCATGCGCTACCGGACGGCCGCCTTGCGCGGCCGTTTTTTTTAAGGCGTGGCCGGCGGTGGCTGTTCGTAGGCACCCAGCCGGCGCTGTTCCTCCGGCGTGAAACTGGCGTCGCGCAGCTGCTGCAGGGCTGCCGCATCCTGCGCGCCGCCGGGCAGGATGGCCTGCTGCGCCTTCTGCGCCTGATACGCGATGATGCGCTGCTGCCACTGCGATTCCTCGCGGTCCAGTTCCGCCAGGCGCGCCGCTGCCGCCGGCGTGAAGGTGCTGGCACGCAGGCGGTAGACTTCATTCTCGCCGCCGCCCTGGGCCCGCAACGCCTTCACCGAGGCGTCCAGCTGCGCCACCCTGGCGGGTGCGTCGCGCGCATCGCGCTGGGCGGGCGACATTTTCTGGTCCAGCACGGCCAGTTGCGCCTGGCGCTGGGTTTCATCGAGCGAGGTGTCGCCGAGGATCGCCATGCGCGCCACGGCATCGTCGTCATATGCGTCGCTGGCGCCGAACAGGCCTGCGCTTTCCTCGGGCGTAAAATAATTGCCGCGCAGGGCGCGCATCGCTTGCAGGCGCGCGCGCGCCGCCACGGCGGGATCGGCCTGCGCCGGCAAGGCCTGTTCCGCGCCGGCCAGCGCCTGCTTGTAGGCCAGGTAAGCGCCCAGCAGGCGCTTGGCTTCGCGGGCGGGGACGGGCGCGAGGCGCCGGTCCAGTTCTGCCTCGATCTGGCTGCGGATGGCGGCCAGCGGCTTTTCGCCGAGGCCCGCCAGGTAGTAGTCGAACAGGTGCCCCAGTTCCGCGTCGACCACCAGCTTGTCGCCGGCGGCCACCGTCACGTTGCCGTCGGGCCGCGTGCCTTCCATCGAGCGCACGAACGCGAACAGGTCCGGTTCCGCCTTCTCCGGCGGCGGAGCGGGCGGCTCCCCCGGCCGCAATGCCAGGTACAGGACCAGGGCCGCCAGGCTGCCGCCGATGAGCCATCTCGCGTTCGTGCGCATCGCAGCCTCCTTACAGTCCCAGGCCTTGCAGGCGGTTGGCCTGCTGGCGGAAGACGGTGACGGGGTTCGTCTCGAACAGGTTGACGATGCCGACGAACTGGTTGACTTCATCGAGGTGGTTCATGGCGTAGTCGTCGCGGATCACCTTGCCCAGGTGGCTGGAGCAGCTGCTGACCAGACCATCGTTCTTCACGCCGCCGAAGGCCAGGCTGATGGCCGCCAGCGCCGGGTCGCCCACGTCGAGTACATTCGTGTACGGTTGCGCGCCGCTCCACGAAAAGTAGTGCACGCCCTGCACCTGGTAGGCGCCTTCGCCGCAGGCGGAGGTGGGCACGCCTTGCGGATGGCGGCTATTGAAGGCCAGCGAACCGGCCGTGGACAGCGAGGCGAGCGAGGCGCCCGCGTTTTGCGGCAAGCCCTTGTTGCCCGACAAAATGCCGATCAGGGAAGCGAGCGCATTGCCCAGCGCGCCGCTGGTGTTGGGAATGGCGCCGCTGAGGATATCGGCCACCTTGGAACCCTTGTTGACGCCGGCAACGCTGGTGACGGACGCCACCAGGTCGGGCCGCACGGAGGCGACATAGCGGGCCGTGGGGCCGCCGTGGCTGTGGCCGATCAAATTGACCTTGGCCGCGCCGGTGGCGGCGAGGATTTGCCGCACCTGCGACAGCAGCTGCTCGCCGCGCACTTCCGTGCTGTTGGCGGCCGAGACGGTGGTCACATACACTTGCGCGCCGCCGCTGCGCAGGGCGTCGGACACGCCATAGAAATAGTCGACGGGTCCCAGCTTGTCGAAGCCGAACAGGCCGTGCACGAGCACGATCGGGTACTTCGTTTGCGTGTAGCCGGCGGCGCCGGCGCTGCCGGGCAGGATGGCGAGGGAAAGCAGCAGGGTGGATAGCAGTTGCCAAAAGCGAGTCTTCATTTTGTCTCCGTTATTATTGAATAGTGGAAATGTCGATGCTGTAGCGATGAACCGTGCACTCCTTACATTCTCGATGCATTAAAAATAGCGAGCGCTCGGTTTATTGAATGTAGCATTGCTGGATTTAAATTGCTGTGAATTGCATGATGCAGCGCAATAACTGTGCGCATTTGGCGTTGCCTATGAGCCCATTGCATAGTTGAAAGGTCAAATAGTTGTTTTCCTGAGCTATAATCGGCACCGCATCCGCCGTCCCGCCGTCTTGCAGCGCCGCTCAGGTGCTGTCTTACATTGCTCATACACCGTTACTTGGGAATGCACTTGTCGACCCATTTTAATTTTGAACAGTTTCAGCAGATGACGCCTTTAAATGGCGAAAATATCTGGGAATATATTCTTGACCGCCACGCGGAGCGCATCGGCGTCAAGCGCCGCAAGCCGGCGCTGGAAAATCTCGAACGCATCTTTGTCGCCACCTTTCGCCTGGCCAATGACGTGGGTTTCCGCGCCATGAGCTTGCGCGACCTGTGCCGCGAAACGGGGCTGTCGATGGGCGGCCTGTATGGCTACATCACCAGCAAGGATCAATTGGCGGAAATGATCGAGGACGTGGTGCGCCACGCCACGCAAGCCTTGCCGCTGCTGTTCGTTGACGTGAAGTCGCCGCTGGACCGCCTGGAGGCGATGATACGCTCGTCGATCTACCTGTCCGAAGTGCTGCAGCCGTGGTTTTATTTCGTCTTCATGGATTCGCGCGTGCTGCAGGTGGAGCAGCGCAGCATGGCGAAAAATTCCGAGCTGTATGTGCAGACCCTGATCGCCGCCACCATCGCCGAAATCGAACCGAAGCCGCAGGGCGATCCCACCCTGCTGGCGGCGCACTGCCTGGCCCTGTTCCAGGACTGGTACGTGAAACGCTGGAAGTACCGCGCGGCGAAGGTCAATGTCGACGATTTTGCCGACAGCGTAGTCGGCACGGTGCGCGGATATTTGAGCATGGCCGCTGCGTAAGCCTCTGCGGCACCTGTAGGGTTACGCCGTCCCGGCTAACCCGACCTACGACTGGTGATTGATGCAGTAAGAGGCAGGTCGGATTAGCGAAGCGTCATCCGACAAGATAGCTGCGTCAGTTCGTGGTTTCCACCGGCAGCGTCTCCGGCAGTGCTGCCGGGTCCGTCGGCGTCTCCGCCTCCATATCCAGCGTCTTCACGCCATTCATGTCGATGAATTCATCGTACAACCATTCGCCGTCGACCTGGCTCAGGCCTGCCGGCACGTCGCGCGTGACTTGCGGGCGCGTGGAAAGCGCCGTGCGCATGTAGTCGATCCAGATCGGCATGGCCAGGGTCGAACCGAATTCGCGTCCGCCCAGCGATTTGGGTTCGTCGTAGCCCATCCACGCCACCGCCACGATGCCGCCGCTGTAGCCGGCGAACCAGCCGTCGACGGCGTCGCTGGTGGTACCCGTCTTGCCGGCGATGTCGCTGCGTCCCAGTTTTTTCGTCGCCGCCGCGCCCGTGCCCGTGCGGGCCACTTCGCGCAGCATGCTGTCCATCACGAAGGCGTTGCGCGGGTCCAGCGCCAGGGTCTTGTCGTCGTTCGGTGCGGGCGGTTTGGTCTGCATCAGGATGGTGCCCCTGGCGTCGACGATGCGGTCGATCAGGTATGGTTCCACCTGGTGGCCGCCATTGGCGAACAGGGCGTAGGCGCCCGCCATCTGCACGGGCGTGACGGAACCCGTGCCCAGCGCCATGGTCAGATTGCTGGGCTGGCGGGCCGGATCGAAGCCGAATTTTTCCAGGAAGTCGTGCGTGTACGACACGCCCAGCGCGCGCAGGATGCGCACCGAGGCCACGTTCTTCGACTGCGCCAGCGCGTAGCGCATGGTGATGGGGCCGTCGAACTTGAAGTCGTCATTCTGCGGCGCCCACACCTTGCCGCCCGCCTGCATTTCCAGGGGCACGTCGTTGATCAGGGTGGCCGGCGAAAAGCCTTTTTCCAGCGCCGCCGAATACACGAAGGGCTTCATGGCCGAACCGGGCTGGCGCCACGCCTGCGTGACGTGGTTGAACTTTTGCAGGTTGTAGTCGAAGCCGCCCACCATGGCGTGGTAGGCGCCCGTGTCCGCATCCAGCGAAACGAAGGCGGCGGCCACCAGCGGCACTTGCGTGATGGCCCAGTTACCCTTGGCGTCCTGGCTGATGCGGATCACGGCGCCCGGGCGCAACTTGATGCCGGCGCTCGCCTTGGCGGACAGGGCCGGGGCGGCAAAGCGCAAGCCGTCGCCCGTGATGGCCTTGGCGTCGCCGTCGCCCGTGTCGGCCACCACCTTGCCGCTGGCCACTTCCGTGACGACGGCGGCGATCAGGCCGTCGCTGTCCGGACGTTTTTGCAGCGCAGCATCGATGGCGTCGTCGCGCTGCTCGGGATCGGCCGGCATGTCGATGAAGGTTTCCGGGCC
Source organism: Janthinobacterium sp. GW823-FHT01H08 (assembly GCF_058797855.1). Taxonomy (NCBI): domain Bacteria; kingdom Pseudomonadati; phylum Pseudomonadota; class Betaproteobacteria; order Burkholderiales; family Oxalobacteraceae; genus Janthinobacterium; species Janthinobacterium sp. GW823-FHT01H08. The sequence continues at coordinate 3,952,706 of NZ_CM179504.1, read as the reverse complement.
GCGGTAGCCGTGGCGCTGGTCGTAGGCGATGACGTTGCGGCGCGTCGAGGCGTAGGCCGCGTCCTGATCCGCCTTCAGGATCGTCGTGTAGACGCTGATGCCCTTGGTGTAGCTGTCTTCCTTGAATTGCGCAAACACGGCCTGGCGCGCCAGTTCGGCCACGTATTCGGCGTGCGTGTCGAAACCCTGTTTGCCGCGCGTATTGATATGCAGCGGCTGCGCCAGCGCCTGCCGGTACTGGCCTTCGCTGATGTAATCGAGTTCACGCATGCGTTTCAAGACCAGCTGCTGGCGCGCGTGCGCCTTTTTCGGGTTGCTGATCGGGTTGTGGCGCGACGGGTTTTGCGGCAAGCCGGCCAGCATGGCCATTTCCGCGATCGACAGTTCCGACAAGGGTTTGCCGAAATACGTCTGCGCCGCGCTGCCGAAGCCGAACGAGCGCTGGCCCAGGTACATCTGGTTCATGTACAGCTCGAGAATCTGCTCTTTCGACAGGGCCGCTTCGATTTTGAGGGCCAGCATGATTTCATTGAGCTTGCGCGAGGCGACTTTTTCGCGCGTCAGGAAGAAGTTGCGCGCCACCTGCATGGTGATGGTGGAGCCGCCGCCATGGCCGAAGCCGTGGCGCAGGTTCGACAGTACGGCGCCGCCGGCGCGCACGAAGTCGATGCCGTGGTGTTCGTAGAAGCGGCTGTCCTCGATGGCCAGCAGGGCTTTCTTCATCATTTCCGGCACTTGCGCAATCGGCACGAAGTCGCGGTGTTCTTCGCCGAATTCGCCGATCAGCACATTGTCGGCTGTGTACACGCGCAGCGGGATCTTCGGCTGGTAATCGGTGATGACGCCCAGCTCGGGCAGGCGGGGGCGCACGTACAGGAACAGGTAAGCGGCCAGCAGCACGGCGGCGGCCAGCGCGGCGCCGCCGGCGATGATGAAGCCGCGCACGGTGGCGCGGCGGGAGGGCCAGGGGAATCCGGATCGTTTGGCAGTCAAGGCAGTCTCACATGAGCGTGCAGGGCACGGTGGCAGCGATTATAGACCAATGCTGCGGCGCTTCCCGTGCGGGCCGGGCGCCGGGACCGGGAGCAAAAAACCTTTTCATCGAAACGCGGCTGTGCGATAGTCTCGGCTTCAAGCAAATAGCCCGGGCGTCAATCCGGGCTGTTTAATTTATACAATTAAGGATTTATTTATGGCAAAAGATGCAATGCCGAGCGCCGTGAAGCCGTACATCCCGGCCGATGCGAAGCTGCCCGAGATGACCTTCCGCGCGCTGTTCATGGGCGTCATCCTGGGGATGGTCTTTGGCGCCTCCTCGCTGTACCTGGTGCTGAAGGTGGGCCTGACCGTCAGCGCCTCGATTCCCGTCGCCGTGATCGCCATCACCCTGTTCGGCCTGGCCAAGAAGGTGGGAGGCAAGGATTCGTCGATCCTGGAAAACAGCATCACGCAGACCGCCGGTTCGGCTGGCGAGTCGCTGGCATTCGGCCTGGGCGTGACCATGCCCGCCATTTTGATCCTCGGCTTCGACCTGGAAATCTCGCGGGTCATGCTGGTCGGTATCCTCGGCGGCCTGCTGGGCATCCTGATGATGATCCCCATGCGCCGCACCATGATCGTCGACCAGCACAAGGAACTCAAATTCCCCGAAGGCACGGCCTGCGCCGAAGTGCTCAAGGCAGCCGCCACGGAAGAATCGCGCATCGCCGCCGGCGAAAGCATCGAGAAGGATTCGGCCGCCGCGCTGGACGCCAAGCGCCGCGCCAAGATCATCTTCGGCGGTTTCGCCGTCGGCTTGCTGTATAAAGTCTTCAATATCTCGTTCAAGGGCTGGAAGGACACGCCGGGCGTGGAATTTGCCGCGCCGCTCAAGGGCGGCTCCATCGGCGCCGAGATTTCCCCTGAATTGCTGGGCGTGGGCTACATCATCGGCCCGCGCATCGCCGCCACCATGGCCGCCGGCGGCGTGCTGTCGTATCTGCTCTTGATTCCGATGATCAAGTTCTTCGGCGACAGCCTGACCACCGTGCTCTCGCCGGGCACCAAATTGATCAGCGAAATGGGCGCCGACGACGTGCGCAGCGCCTACGTGCTGTACATCGGCGCGGGCGCCGTGGCGGCCGGCGGCCTGATTTCGCTGGTGCGCGCCATGCCCATGATCTGGCGCAGCCTGTCGGCCGGCCTGAAGGGCATCGGCAAGGGCATCAAGACCGATTCCACCTTGCGCACGGACCAGGATATCCCTCTGAAGTGGGTCGTCATCGGCTGCCTGTCCATCATCGCCGTGATCACGTTCGCCACGCCGCTGCACATGAATTTCCTCGGCGCGCTGCTGATCCTCGTCTTCGGCTTCCTGTTCGCCACCGTGTCGTCGCGCCTGACGGGCGAAATCGGCTCCTCGTCGAACCCGATCTCCGGCATGGCCGTGGCCACCTTGCTGTTCACTTGCCTGATCTTCCTGATCATGGGCTGGACGGGCGGGCGTTACTATGTGACGGCCCTGTCGGTGGGCGCCATCGTCTGCATCGCCGCCAGCAATGCGGGCACCACCTCGCAAGACTTGAAGACGGGCTACCTGGTGGGCGCCACGCCGCGCCTGCAGCAGTACGCGATCCTGGCGGGCGCCTTGTCGTCGGCCCTGATCCTCGGTCCGATCCTGCTGAAACTGAACGAGGCGAGCACCGTCTACGTGCCGGCCGCGCAAGTGGCGCCCGGCCTGACGGTCGATGCATCGAAGCTGACGGTGACGGGCGAGCTGCATGGCCCGCAAGCCGAGAGCGACCACAACACGTACAAAGTCTGGCAAAAGACCGATACCGTGGGCGGCCCGGCCGGCAAATATTTTGTCAAGGAAGATGGGCAACTCGCTTATCTGGTCGATCCGGGCATCAATGGCCACTACAGCAAGCGTCCGGACGGCTCGGAAGTAAAGAAATACGATGCGCCGAAGGCCGTGCTGATGTCCTACATCATCAAGGGCATCCTCGACCAGCAGCTGCCGTGGACCCTGGTGCTGTTCGGCGTGATGATCGCCGTGGTGCTGGAAATGGCCGGCATCCCGTCGCTGGCGTTTTCGGTGGGCGTGTACCTGCCGCTGTCGTCGACCTTGCCGATCTTCGTCGGCGGCCTGGTGCGCTGGCTGGCGGACCGCCGCAACAACAAGCTGGAACACAACGCCAAGCTCAATGAAGAAGAACGCCAGCTGGCGGGCGACCGCAGTTCGGGCGTGCTGCTGGCGTCCGGCTACATCGCCGGCGGCGCGCTGGCCGGCATCATCATTGCAATCACGGCCGGCGTGCTCACGCACTTCGACCAGATGATGGCCGACTGGGCCGAGCACGGCAACCCGTTCTACGCGGGCTTGAACTCGGATGCGCTGTCCCTGCTGCCGTATGCGGCCATCATCGTGCTGCTGTACTTCGTGGCGCGCGAGAAGAAGGCATCGCAGGCCTAGCACGCGACCGATCCGCATTGCCAGCCAAAACCGCCCGGGTGATACCGGGCGGTTTTTTTTGCGCCGTGCAGGCTGCTGCAGCCAGTATTTGTTGTAAAAATGCAATCAGATTGGCTCAGGGCGGTATATTGTTAGCAATATTTAAAATACAACAAACTGGAGTTCCATCCATGTTCAAGCTGCGATGCCGTCACAAGTTGCAATATTGGATCCATGTCGCCTTGCTGGCGGCCAGTCCCCCCCTGCATGCGGCGGCATTTCCCGTCGAGGCCATGTTCGAGGCGGAAGCCGGGGCGCCGGGCGGTCCCTGGACGCAAGAGTATCTTGGCAGTAATGTGATTTCCGGCGGCAGCTACCTGTCCACGCCGCCGAACCTGGCGCGCGCCGATACGCCGGGTGCGGCGGCCGAGTTGTCGTACACGGTGGCCGTGCCCCGCGACGGCAACTACACGGTCTGGCTGCGCGTGCTGGCGCCGGCGGCGGACGCCGCATCGCTGTACCTAGCGCTCGACAATGGCGCCTATGCCAGCGTCTCTGTGCCGTTCATTGCCGGCCAGGCCGCGCAGTGGACCTGGGTGCCCGTCACCCGCTGGCTGGCCGCGGGCGAACGCGAACTGAAGCTCCAGTACCGCGAGGGCGGCGTGGGCATCGATTGCCTGCTGGTGACGGCGCTCGCCGATTTTGTGCCGCAGGGCTATGGCGCGTACCCGCTGCCCACCGTGCTGCCGCCGACAGGCGAGCATCCGCGCCTGTTTGCCCGGGTGGGCGACCTGGCGGCCATACGCAGCCGGTTCGAATCTGATGCACAGGAGATGGCTACGCATCGCGCTGTCCTGAATGGGTTTATCGCATCACCGGCGGTCGTGGCGCTACCCGTGTTCGTGCCAGGCGGCCCCGCCGGGAGCAACCACCAGGTCGACGTGGTAAGCACGATCAAGGCGAAGGCGCTGTTCTCGCTGCTGTATGAAGGCGGTGGCGCGCCGGCGTCGGCGCAGCGGGGCGGTGAAGCCGTGCAGATGCTGCTCGACTACCTGGCGGCCGTGCGCTTTTCGCCCGGGTATAGCCACCCGAACGAAAAAGGCGACATCATCCTGGCCAGCGCCATGGTGTATGACTGGTGCTTCCATCTGATGAGCGCGCAGCAGCGCGCCTATGTGGTCACGCGCTTTACGCAGATTGCCGCCACGATGGAAATCGGCTTTCCGCCATCGCGTCAAGGCGCCGTCGTGGGCCATGGCAGCGACAACCAGCTGCTGCGTGACCAGCTAGCGGCCGCCATCGCCTTTTATGACGAGGCGCCGCTGGTCTACAACATCGTTGCCGGGCGCTTCTTTGCCGACTATATCGCGCCGCGTAACTACGCCTACGCCGCGCAAGCCTATCATCAGGGCGCGTCCTATGGCACGGTGCGTTTCCTGGCGGACATGTACGCCGCCTGGCTGTTCCGGCGCATGGGCGCTGCCCCCGTGCTCGATCCCGTGCAGCAGATGACGCCGTATCATTGGCTCTACACGCGCCGCCCCGACGGGCAATGGATGCGTGATGGCGACGTCTATCATTCCTCCTATACCAACAGCAGGCAGACCTGGAGCGAACCGCTGGCCTTCATGTTGCCCGCGACCTACTATAACAATTCCACCTTGAAGCAGGAGTATTTGAAGCAGTCGCTGCAGCAGTCGACCAGTTTTATCCATGCCAAGGACAGCATCTGGCCTATTTTGCTTGGCAATACAGGCATGGACAGCACACCCAGTCCGGCCACCTTGCCCTTGACCAAGTATTTCCCCGATCCCGCCGGCTTGATGATCGCCCGCACGGGCTGGACCGATGGCATACATGTCGAGTCGGGCAATGTCGTGGCGACGATGAAGCTGGGCGGCGACTGGTTCGGCAACCACGAGCATTACGACGCCGGGCATTTCCAGATTTACTACAAGGGCGGCCTGGCCATCGATTCGGGCATTTACAGCGGCAGGGATGTCGCCGATCCCGCCATTGTCCTGGAATACGGCAGCGCGCACGACATGAACTATCACAAGCGCAGCATCGCGCATAACACGATGCTGGTGTATGACCCGGGCGAGAATTTTGACGGTTATGCCAATGACGGCGGACAGCGCTTTCCTGGCGAGGAGCCGCAAACCCTGGCGGAACTGGCCAACGGCTACAAGGTGGCCACGGTCCTGCGGCACCAGTCCGGCCCCCAGGCGCAGGCGCCGGACTTCAGCTACATCAAGGGCGACCTGACGGCGGCCTACAGCAGCAAGGTGCGCCAGTTTCAGCGCTCGTTCGTGTTCTTGAACCTCAAGGATGCGCACCACCCGGCCGCGCTGATCGTGTTCGACAAGGTCAGCGCCAGCGATGCGGGGTTCAGGAAGACCTGGCTGTTGCACAGCCAGTCCGAGCCGGAAATCAGCGGCGACACGGTGGTCGTCCAGCGTACGGATTGGGACTACAACAGCACCTTGCAGTACAACGGCAAGCTGATCAACCGCACCGTGTTGCCAACGAATGCCGTGCTGGCCAAGGTGGGCGGCAGCGGCAATGAATTCAGCGTCGGCGGCATCAACTATCCCATCCAGCCTGAAGCGGACTATTCGACCGAGGAAGCGGGCGCCTGGCGGCTGGAAGTGTCGCCGCCGGCCGCCAGCGAAACGGACTTGTTCCTGAATGTCATGCAGGTGATGGATGCCGGCAGCACGCTGCCTGCGCTGCCCACGACGGCCATCGCTTCGCCGCTGCTGGCCGGCGTGCAGATCAAGGACCGCGTGGTGCTGTTTTCCAGGAGCGGTTTGCCGCTGGGCGGTACCGTCACCTTCGAGCTGCCGGCACAAAGCGCGTCCATGCAGGTGCTGGTGACGGATTTGCAGGCGGGAAGCTGGACTGTCCGCAAGCGCGGGTCGGGCGGCCCCATCGAGGATGAGGTGAGTGACGACGGCGGTGCCTTGTATTTTGCCGCCAATGGCGGCGGTGCGTACGACCTGCAGCGCAGCGCAAGCGGCGCCGGGCGCGCGGCGGCGTTGCCAGCGTCACCGGCCGTGCCGTGAAAGGCCAGGCTAGACAGGCCGCGCCGCCAGTTGCGCAGCGCTTGCGTAGATCGTCACGTGTTCGGACGCCAACCGGCGCAGGTGGTCATAAAATGCCTGCGCCGGTATGCACCATGACGCCGCATCGCCCACGTGCCCGTTGACGCGCAGGCCGGCGGCGTCGAACTCCCGGTGAAAGTAGTCGCGCAGGTCGCCGCGCCCGGGATGGTCGATGCGGCGCTGCGCGATGGCGGGATCGAAAGGCCGCACGGGCACGTCCCAGCGCCGGCCGGCGTGGTCCAGGCAGGCCAGCAGCTTTGTCTCGCCTGCCCACACGGGCACGGGAAAGGCGTCGCCCATGGCGTCTTCCAGCGCGTGATAGAACGTCACCGGCCCCATGGAAATGCCCAGGCCCAGCACCTTGGCCTGCTCGCAGCCGATGAAGCGCTGCCAGGGCGAATCCACGCCGAAGATCGACGGCGCGCGGTGATGCGCCTCGGTGAGAGCGTCGGCATGGCGGCCCCACGCGGACACGGAGTGGGTCGGGTGGATGCTGCGCCGCACACCGGCGCTGGCGAGGAACGCTTCGGGCAGGCGCCCCATGTGCGTGCCATGGCGGCGCGGGTCGAACACATAGTCTTTCATGTCGCAGGTGGCGCGCACGGTCCCGCCCGGCAGATAGTAGGTGGGCAGCAGCAAGGTGCCTTGCGGGCCGACGGCGTCCTGCAGGGCGGCAATCACGGCCGCCGCGCCGCCTTCCACGTAGCCGAGGCTTTTCAGCGAAGAGTGCACGAATAGCGTGTCTCCGTGCGCGATGCCCAGCCGCGCCAGATCGGCGGCCAATCCGGCGCGCGTCACGTGGCGCGCGCCGTGGCGCATGTTGCGGGCGCTGGCGGCGCGGCGCCACGCTTCCAGCGCGGCCCTGGCGGTGCGCCTGGCCCCGTCAAGCATGGCCTGACTCCAATTCCAGCAGGTTGGCATCGATGCAGAACTTGGCGGCCCAGTTCAGGTAGGCCCAGGTGCCGTAGTCGCCATCGACGGGAAACGAGCCCTTGACGCCGCCGCGCGCGTGCGCGGGGCCGTCGATGCTGACCGCGCGCCGCACGTAACGATTCAGGCGGCGCGCCGCGTCGAGGTAGCGCCGCTCGCCCGTGAGCTGGTACAGCAGGAACAGACAATGCGCGTTTTGCGCCGAACCCGTGAGGCAGGCGTAGCCGGCCCCCGGCTGGAAGTCGGGTCCGAGGCGGCCAGGCAGGTAGCCGTCTGCCGCCACGGCCCTGGCGACGCTCGTGCCGGTGCGCGCGGCGGCCTCCAGCAGGTCGGCGCGCGCCGAGAAGCGGTGCGCTTCGAGCACGCCGCGCAAGGCGTAGCCGATGGTGTGGGTCAGGGGCAGCAGCGGGTTGTCCAGGCAGTTCGAGGCGAACCAGCCGTTGGGACGCTGCTTCGTCAACGCCCAGTCGACCTGGCGCAGGCCCGCCGCGCCATAGCCGTGGCCCGGCGCGACGCGGTCCGCTTCGAACAAGCCCCACGCCACGTGGGTTTCATACGCCTTGTCGCCGGCGCTGGCGAACGGCGTCGGATGGCGGCGCCAGCAGCCGTCGGCATCCTGGCTGTCGCGCAGCCAGCGTGCCGCGCGGTGCATGGCGTCCTCGTAGGCCCCGCCGTACGCTGCCACGCCGGCCGCCAGGCCAAGCAGGATCTGGCCCGTGTTGAAGGTGACGGGCACGCGCGGCGTCGAATCGATCTTCCCGCCCTGGAAACCGCCTTCCGGGAACTGGATGGCCACGCACCAGTCGAGCATGCGGCGCGCGCGCTCGTGCAGCGCATCATCCCCACCCTCGTCGCCCGTGCGCTGCGCCAGGGCGATCAGGGTGGGGATGATGTAGCCGGTGGTTTCGGGATAGGAGCTAGCCCAGCCCGTCAGCAGGCTGTAGTCGCGCGCGACGCCGCCGTCGTTGGAGCTGGAATGGTCTTGCGCCGCGCATAGCCAGGCCGTGCAGGCCTTGATGACGGCTTGCGGCCCGGGATCAAAGGCGGGCAGGCCGCGCCGGTCCGACGTCCGCTCCATGCGCGCCGCCGCCGGCAGGCCCGCCTGCGGCGCCAGAGTGTTCCTGATTTTCGCGAGCAAGGCGCGCATGGCATTCCATCCGGTGGTTGGCTCAGCCTACTGTAGCGCCGGCCATCGGCAGGGCTATTGACTTACCGCAAGGATTGGCCGCCGCGTCGCCGCCGCGGGAATTGACGCATAATGGCTGTATCACCATCGCCGACGAGGCCCGCCATGAACACCGTCACGCTTGAGTATTCGGTCGTCACCAATCCCGACTCGTTTGTCGGCTTCAAGTATTACGTCAAGGCGGGGCAGGCATTCGATGCCGACGATTTCGCCTATTCCTACAAGCTGAACCGCTCCGACCTGGACCCGGACAGCGTGCTGGCCACGCGCGAGGCGGCGGCGAATTTGCAGCCGGGCGAGTGGTTGACGGTGTCGCATTCGATTGCGGCGTAGCCGGCTGCCTTACGTTGGCGCAAACCAGGCGCGCAGTTCATCGACGGCCTTCTGCGCCGAGTCTTCGGTCAACGTGAGCACGATGACCATTTCCTGCGCCGGGCGATGCTGCCCATCGCTGCCGGCCAGCTCGATGGCTTGCCCGAAGCTCGTATAGCAGGGACCGCACTCCTGCGGGCATTGCTGCACGATGCGCGCCGCCTTGCCGGCGTTGCGGTCCGCCAGGTTGACGATGGGATTGCCGTCATAAAATGGCTGGCCGTTGGCAAATGCGGTGCGCAGATACGGCGCGCATTGGCCGTCGAGGAAGGCCAGGCGTGCCTGCCAGTAGGCCTCAGCCGCCGCGTACGCGGCCTGATCTTCGAGAAAATCGGCAAACAGGAAGTCGTTCATATGGTCTCATCGGCTAGATGCCGAACACTTTCAAGATCGCGTCAGTAAAACCCTCGAACCAGCTGCCCGCCTTGCCCGGCTGCTTGCCGTGGCGCGGGGTTTCTTCGTACAGGTAGACGCCGTTGCCGCCGTCGAAGCGGTCGTTGAGCAGCGCCTGCTGGCCGCGCAGGTAGGGCAGGAAGGTTTCGCTGCGCATCGTCGAGTACAGCACGTCGGTGGTAAAGCCCAGGGTGGCGGACTGGCTGATGGAGCGGCCCTGGCCGGCCCGCTCCAGGCGCACGCCGCGGCAGCCGCGCACGATCAGGGTGACGGGGCCGCGAAAGACGATGAAGCGCAGCTGCAGGGTGAGCCAGGCGTGCAGGCTGCCCAGGCGCCAGTGGCTCGATATCGCCAGCGGCTGGCCAGCGTCGCAGACCAGGCCCACGAGGCCCCGTGGCTGGAATACGAGGGCGCTGCCGGCCGGCAGGTGGACGACGGCCACTTCCAGCAGCGGGTCGTCGCTGGCGGAAATCGTCACGGATGCGGTCACGTCGCTTTCCAGCCGCGTCAATGCCGCCATGCCGGCGGCCAGGCTGGTGAACGGGAAGCGCCAGTCCAGCAGCCACTGCGTGCGTTTATGCGTGCCGACGGGCGACGATTGCAGGTATTCGGGATGGATCAGCATGCGCTGGCCGGGCTGCAGCAGCAAGCCCTGCGACACGGCGGAAATGCGCGACTGGCCATCGGGCGGCAGGGGGAGCGCAGTGGCCGTCACGCCCAGCGCGTGCGCGATGGACAAGGGCTTCAGGCGCGAAGCGACGGGTGCCAGCACGAAGTAAAAGAAGGCCTTGATGGCGGCGGGCAGCAGCATGGCCGACAGCACCAGCAGGGCGGCCGTGGGCGCCACGTCCAGCACGGGAGCGCGCCAGCGGGCGATCCAGTTGCGCGCCAATTGGGTCTCTCCGGCCGCAATCGCCGCCCGCACGGGCGCCAGCGCGCCGCTCAAGGCTTGCTCGTCGATGGCGAATGGGGCGGGGCGGGCAGCATCGCTGGTGCGCGCGCGCTGCGCCAGCCAGGCCTGATACGCTTGCAGGTTGACCTCGCGCAAGCGCTGGCCCTCCGCTTCGAGCAGCGACAGCTGCGCGTAGGCGTCGCTGCCGGGCAGGCGCGCCGCCAGCGGGTGCAGCGCTTCCAGTTCCCGGCGCTGGCGCAGATTATTTTGCAGTGCGGCATACGCGCGCACATGTTCCGCATGCATGCGCACCAGCGTCTGGCGTGCATCTTCGCCGCCGATCGCCGCCTGCAGGGCGTTCAAGTAACGGGATTCCTGCGCCAGCACTTCGATTTCCACGCGGCGCATGGCTTCGTCCTGCGCATGCAAGGCCAGGGTGCTCGGGTCGGGCAGGGGAAGGGTGAACAGCGACGGCTGCCGCTGCGCGCGCAAGGCTGCCAATTGCGCCTGCACTTGCTTCTGGCGGGCGGCGATGGCCGTTTGTGAGGTCTTTTGCAGGGCGTTGACGCGCAGCGTGGCCGCCTCGGCCAGGCTGGCGCCATGGCTGCCGGCGCTGCCGGAAGCCTGGCGCAGGGCGGCGACAGCCTCGCTGCCGGCGCTGTAGCTGCGCCATTCGGCCAGCAGCGTGCGGCCGGCCAGCAGGATGACGATGAACAGCGCGAACTGCAGCGCGTGGCGCAGCAGGAAGCGCAGGATGGCCGTCAGCAGCTGGCGCAAGGAGTAATCGCCTTAGCCGGCCGCGCTATCGGCGTCGGCACAGCATTTCTTGTATTTTTTACCGCTGCCGCAGTGGCACGGGTCGTTGCGGCCCGTTTTCGGCAGTTCGCGCAGCACGGTGGCGCCGGGCTGGCTTTGCACCTGGCTTTTCAGGTGGCGCTGGCGCGCCCAGGCGGCGTTGATGGCGATCACGGCGGGAATCACGCCATCCATGGCCGTTTCGGCCGCATCGTCATCGAGTTCGCTGGCCGTGGCCAGGTGCTGGAAGGGCGCCAGGTATTCCGGGTGGCTGACGGCCAGGGCCGCCCACTGGGGTTTGTCCAGCCTGGTGCCCAGCATAAAACCGGCGCACCAGGCGGGCACGCTCCATTCGGGGCCGCAGACGTAGATGGGTTCGAAACTGTCCGGATCCTTCGCCAGCCATTCGACCATGTAGGCGTGGTGGCGGCGGGCCAGGCTGGCCGCCCGTTCGCTGGCAGCATCCGCTGCGGGCGCGGCGCTGCCGGCCGCCTTGTCCCATACCCATGGCAACCACTGTTCCGGCGCGATCTGCTTCGGGTTCAGGGCGACGGCTGTGAGAAATCCTTCGAGCATCGACACGTCCATGGCGCGGCCTTCCAGCGCGGGCGCGGCCAGCAGGGTGTCGAGTTCGGCGTATTCGTCGTCGGAGAGGGGCGAGGTGGTGGAGATGCTGGACATAATATTCTTTGGTGATGTGGGGGGAGTGGCCGGTGGCCCTGGCGGTATTGTACCGCCCGCCAAGGCAAGAACCGGCGCCGGAATGAAAAACGGCGGCCCGCAGGCCGCCGTTTTCAGCTAAGGCAGAACGCTTACTTCACGCCGTGCATCAGTTTGTTGATCAGCGGTGCGATCAGGAACAGCACGACGCCGGCACCCAGCAGGGACCAGAAGCCGAAGGTGTAGCCGGACAGGGCCGACTGCACCGACATGCCGCTCGTGCCGCTGACGTGGCTGGCGAAGATGCCCGACAGGTTGTTGCCGATACCGGTCGACAGGAACCAGCCGCCCATGCCCAGGCCCACCAGGCGCACTGGCGCCAGCTTGGTCACCATCGACAGGCCGATAGGCGACAGGCACAGCTCGCCGATCGATTGCAGCACGTAGACGGTGGTCAGGGTCCAGAACGGGATCTTGTTATCGGCGCCAACCAGGCTCGACAGAGCGAAGATCAGCAGGCCGAAGGCCAGCGCATTGCCCAGCAAGCCCAGGCCGAATTTGCGCGGGATCGAAGGGTTGACGTTGTGGCGCGCCAGGAAGACCCAGACGGCGGCGATGATCGGCGCGAAGACGATGATGGCGACCGAATTGACGGTCTGGAAGTAGGCGGTCGGGAAGATCCAGAAGCCCAGGTCGCGGTTGACGATCTTGTCAGCCAGGAAAGTAAACGAGCTGCCAGCCTGTTCGAAGAACATCCAGAACAGGATGTTGAAGACGAAGATCAGCAGCATGGCGATGACGCGGTCGCGCGCCACTTTGCCGTTGCGGATGCCTTCGATCATCAGCATGACGGCCAGACCGACGAACAGCACGGTCAGGACGATTTGCAGCTTTTCAGCGCCGACGGTCAGCAGGAAATACATCAGCGGGATCACGCACAGGGAGCCGACGGCCACCCAGACGACGCGCATCGGGTTGCCGGAACCAGCTTCCGGAGCGCCGATGCCCTTCAGGGCACGGCGGCCGATGAAGAACCATACCAGGCTGATCAGCATGCCGAAACCGGAGGCCATGAAGACCATCTTGTACGACGGCATGGCGCTGGTGCCGAAGATCGACTCGGCCAGCCATTGCGTGAAGACAGGCGCGACCATGGCGCCCATGTTGATGCCCATGTAGAAGATCGTGAAACCACTGTCGCGGCGCGGATCGGCGGTCGTGTACAGCTTGCCGACCATGGTCGAGATGTTCGGCTTGAACATGCCGTTACCGACGATCATCGTGGCCAGGCCCAGGTTGAAGATGTCCTGGTTCGGCACGGAGATGCAGAACAGGCCGGCAGCCATGAAGATGGCGCCCAGCAGGATGGAGCGCTGGTAACCGATGACGCGGTCGGCGATGTAGCCGCCGAACAGGGCGCCGGCGTACACCAGCGCGAGGAAGGAACCGTAGGTCAGGTTGGCCGCTGCCTGTCCCGAACCGTCGCCGCCGTGGAACTGGGCCACGATGTACAGTACCAGCGCCCAGCGAACTCCGTAGAACGCGAAGCGTTCCCAGAATTCAGTCATGAACAACATCCACAATGGGCTTGGATGGCCCATAATCTGCTTGAACTCGGGAATAACGGCTTCCTTGTTGGGCGTAGTCGCACCGCTCATGCGGTTCCTCCTGAAAAATTATTATAGTCAATCGATACAACGAACTTATGGAAGCCTGCGGGCGGCGGGGACTCTCATGAAGAACCGTACGCACGGGAATTCCAATAGGCTGGCATTCTAATCTACAAATTGCGCGGAGCGAAGGTTTCGATTCGCATTAGCAAGAATGACTGTTTCATATTAGTCAAACCGGTTTGCAGGCAAGGATGGCCCGGGCGATTTTGCGGCGGCACAGCACAACTTGCCTGACTTGTCGTATATTAAGGCTGCAAGACCTTCGAGCATCGATTTTTAAAGGATTTTTCGCATTATGGAACACGACGTTATCGATACTCTGGTTTCACCGGAAGGCCGCCTGGACGTGCTCTCCAAGACTGAAGTCAACAAACTGCTCGACACCAGCCAGGGCGGCCTGTACAACACTTTCCGCCGCTGCGCGCTGGCGGTCTTGAATTGCGGCAGCACCATCGACGATGGCCGCGCCCTGCTGGAGCGCTACCAGTCGTTTGAAATCTCCATCATCCAGCGCGAGCGCGGCATCAAGCTCGACATCAAGGGCGCGCCAGCCATCGCCTTCGTCGACGGCAAGATGATCAAGGGCATCCACGAGCACCTGTTCGCCGTGCTGCGCGACATCATCTTCGTCAGCGACGAAGTGACGGGCAACCCGAAATTCGACTTGCAGAGCACGGAAGGCGTGACGGACGCCGTCTTCCACATCCTGCGCAACGCCAACGTGCTGCAAACCCAGCTCAACCCGAACCTGGTCGTCTGCTGGGGCGGCCACTCGATCAACCGCGCCGAATACAATTATTCGAAGGAAGTGGGCTATCAGCTGGGCTTGCGCGGCCTCGACATCTGCACGGGCTGCGGCCCGGGCGCCATGAAGGGCCCCATGAAGGGCGCCACCATCGGCCATGCCAAGCAGCGTTTGCACAATGGCCGCTATCTCGGCATCACCGAGCCGGGCATCATCGCGGCCGAGTCGCCGAACCCCATCGTCAATGACCTCGTCATCATGCCGGACATCGAAAAGCGCCTGGAAGCGTTCGTGCGCGCCGGTCACGGCATCGTCGTCTTCCCCGGCGGCGCGGGCACGGCCGAAGAGATTCTGTATATCCTCGGCATCCTGCTGCACCCGGACAACGCGGAGATTCCGTTCCCGCTGATCTTCACGGGCCCGGAAACGTCGCGCGAGTACTTCGTGCAGATCAACCAGTTCATCCACGACACCCTGGGACCGGAAGCGCAGCAGCGCTACAAGATCATCATCGACGACCCGGAACTGGTGGCGCGCGAAATGCTCGAAGGCATACGCCAGGTGCGCGAATTCCGTAAGGCGCACAGCGACGCGTATTACTTCAATTGGCTGTTGAAGATCGACCACGAGTTCCAGAAGCCGTTCCAGCCCACGCATGAAAACATGCGCAACCTGAGCCTGCACAAGAACCAGCCCACGCACTTGCTGGCGGCCCAGCTGCGCCGTGCGTTTTCGGGCGTGGTGGCGGGCAACGTCAAGGATGACGGCATCCGCTCGATCGAAAAGCACGGCAACTTCGAAATCCATGGCGACAAATCCATCGCCGGCCCCATGGATGCGCTGCTCGCCTCGTTCGTCGCGCAGCACCGCATGAAGCTGGCGGGCACGGCGTATGTACCTTGCTACACCGTGGTCCAGTAAACAGTCTTGACACCATTACGCCGCCCGCCTCCTGCGTTTGCAAGGGGCGGGCGGCGTTTTTTCATCCGCGTTCCCATCCATGCACCCATCGTGTTCCTTCGCCGCCACAAGCAATCAAATCGCTTGCGTCATCGATGCGTGGGTGCTATCTTTGGAACCGGTTCCAAAATAAAAATATGCAGATCAACAGGTAGTGGAGAGCACCCTTGGATTCAGTACGCGGCAGCAAAAAAACAGTTTCCGGCGAACCGGTCCGGCCCGTGACCATCGCCCAGGTGGCGCGCGAGGCGGGCGTGTCGAAAACGAGCGTGTCGCGCTTTCTCGGCGGCGAACTCGATGCCCTGTCCGAAAATATCCGCCAGCAGATCGCCAGCACCATCGCGCGTCTCGGCTACCAGCCGAACCAGATGGCGCGCGGTCTCAAGCGGGGACGCACGCGCCTGATCGGCATGGTCGTGGCCGACATGCTCAATCCCTACACGGTGGCCGTGCTGCAAGGCGTGGAAGCGGCTTGCCAGCAGCATGGCTATACCTTGATTCTGTGTAATACCGGCAATGACGAACAGCGCGAACGCCAGTCGCTGGCCGCGCTGCGCTCGTACAGCGTGGAAGGGCTGATCGTCAACACGCAGGGGCGCAACATTCAGTCGTCCGACTTGCAGCAGGCGGACATGCCCATCGTGCTGGTCGACCGCCGCATCGAGGGCGCCGATTTCGACCTCGTGGGCCTGGACAATGTGCAGGCGGGCCGGCTGGCCACCGCGCATCTGATCGAACAGGGTTTCGACGCCATCGCCTTCGTCGCGCCGCCATTGACGGGCGTCAGCTCGCGGCTGATGCGCGCCGACGGTTTCCAGGCCGTGATGGCCGAACATCCCGGCTGCGTGGGCGAAGTGCTGGCCGTGGACCTGGACGACCGGCCTTCCATCGACGCGCAGGTGCGTCTATGCCTGGCGCGGTGGCGCGGCCGCCGCGTGGCGCTGCTGGCCTCGAACGGCATGGTGGCGCTGGAGCTGGCGCTGATGCTGCAGCGCCTTGCCTTGCGCATGCCGCAGGACGTGGGCTTGCTGGGCTTTGATGAATTGCCATGGTCGCCGCTGGCGGGCCTGAGCACGATCGAGCAGCAGACCTATGACATCGGCTTTTCGGCGATGACGTGCATGCTGTCGCGCCTGCAGGGCGATCAATGCCCGCCGCGCGAGGTGCTGTTGCCCGGCAAGTTGATTGTGCGTAATTCCACCCAAGGTAGCGAAGTACGCAAGGGCGGCGACGCTTGAGGAAGGGAAGAGGGCGTTGCCCTTTTTTTTGAGATAGTTATGGAACCGGTTTCATAAACTGTTTTTACGCTGGAAAGGGGCGTGGATAGTCAGGCAAGGCAATGGTTGGCATGAAGTTGAAATGACACGGCAAGAGGCGATCCGAATCGTCCATTTGACAATATTCCCGGCAGTGCCTCGACGAGGCCGGTACCGGGATCACAGGAGACTGAAGCATGAAGATGACTACACTGTTGTATTCGAAGATCGTGGCCTGCGCGCTCGCAGCAACGTTTGCCCTGGGTGCGGCGGCCGATGCCGGCGCCCAGACGCTTGGCGACTTGATCAAGAAAGGCAAGCTGACCATCGGCGTGGTCAGCGGCACGCCGCCGTTCGGCAGCATCGACGCCAAGGGCGCGCCCGTCGGCTATGACGTCGACGTCGCCAACCTGATCGGCAAATACATGAACCTGCCCGTGGAAATAGTCCCGTTGACGGCGCCGTCGCGCGTGCCGTCGCTGGAGTCGGGCAAGGTCGATTTCCTCGTGGCGACCCTGGCGCCCACGCCGGAACGGGCCAAGACCTTGATGTTCACCATGCCTTACAGCGCGTTCGAACTGGCCATCGTCGCGCCGGTGGGCGGCAAATTCAAGGCCCTGGCCGAGTTGAAGGGCAAGAAAGTGGGCGTGACGCGCGGCACCACCAACGATACGGCCTTGAGCCGCCTGGCGCCGGCCGGCACCAATATCGTGCGTTTCGAGGATGATGCCACCGTCACCCAGGCCTTGCTCAGCAAGCAGGTCGACGCCGTCTCGATTCCCAGCACGATGGCGCTCGACATCATCAAGACGCGCGGCGCGGGCAAGATCGAGGTCCGCTTCACCTACTCGCTGCAGCCGAACTCGATGGCGGTGCGCCGCGGCGACTTCGAGCTGCACCAGTGGCTCAACAACTTCATCTACTACGTCAAGCTGAACGGCGAACTCGACGCCATCGCGCGCAAGTGGAGCGGCGCGCCGCTGCCAGCGCTGCCGACTTTCTGATACCGCAAGCCGCATAGGAAAGTGCCCGTCCGCACGGCGCGCCGCCATGGTGGCGCGGCCGGGGACGCGCACCCAGACAAGGAGTTGAGTATGCCGTATGAATTTCATTTCGAACTCGTCATGCAATCGCTGGACCGCCTGTTGTGGGGCGCGGCGCTGACGATACGCCTGAGCGCCATGGCGATGGTGCTGGGACTGGCGGTGGGCGTCTGTGCCGCCGTCATCCTGAAGAACGGTCCCGCCTATGCCCGCGCCGTGGTGCGCGCGTATGTCGAGATCATCCGCAGCACGCCGTTCCTGGTGCAGCTGTTCATCATTTACTTCGGCTTGCCGTCGCTGGGCCTGCAGCTCGACGCGAACGGCGCGGCGCTCGTCGCCATGACGGTCAACCTGGGCGCCTATGCGGCGGAGATCGTGCGTGCCGGCATCGGCGCCGTGCATCCGTCGCAGCTCGAGGCGGCGCAGGCGCTGGGCATGACGCGCTGGCAGGTGATGCGCCACGTGGTGCTGCTGCCGGCGCTGGAAAAAGTGTATCCGGCGCTGGCCAGCCAGTTCACCTTGATGATGCTCGCTTCAAGCGTCGTGTCGGCCATTTCCGCCGAAGAGCTGACCGCCGCCGCCCACCTGCTCGACGCGGAAACTTTCCGCAGCTTCGAGATCTACATCGTCGTGATGGTGCTGTACATCCTGCTGGCCCTGCTGTTCCGCTTCGGCTTCTGGGTGCTGGGCCAGATCGTCTTCAAACGCCGCCGCCGTCTGGGCGCGGCGCGCATGGGAGCTTGACATGATCAGTGACTTTTCCTGGGATAACCTGCAATTCCTGCTCGAGGCCACGCGCTGGACCATCGGCCTGTCGCTGATCGTCTTCATCACGGGCGGCATCGCCGGCTTCGCCGTGGCGCTGCTGCGCACGGCGCGCAGCCCGCTCCTGCGCTGCATCAGCGCCCTGTACATCCAGCTGGTCCAGGGCACGCCCGTGCTGATCGTGCTGTTCCTGACGTATTACGGCCTGGCCCTGTTCGGCTACAAGCTGTCGCCGATTATCGCGGCCGGCGCGGCGATGACGATCTTTGCCAGCGCCTACCTGGGCGAGATCTGGCGCGGCTGCATCGAAGGCGTGCAGCGGCAGCAGTGGGAAGCGTCGGCCGCGCTGGCGCTGAACCGCTACCAGCAGCTGCGCTACGTCATCCTGCCGCAGGCGCTGCGTCATTCGCTGCCGCCGACGGTGGGCTTCATGGTGCAGATCATCAAGAACACTTCGATCACCTCGATCATCGGCGTGGTGGAATTGACGCGGGCAGGGCAACTGGTCAGCAATGCGACCTTCCTGCCTTTCATCGTCTTCCCCGTCGTCGCCCTGATCTACTTCGCGCTGTGCTATCCGCTGTCGCGCTACAGCCATTCACTGGAAAGGAAATTCCATGCCCATCGTTGAAATCGACAATATCAGCAAGAGCTTCGGCGCCAATCATGTGCTCAAGGGCGTCTCGTTCGCCGTCGAGCGGGGCCAGGTGATCGCCGTGATCGGCCGCAGCGGCTCCGGCAAGAGCACCATGCTGCGCTGTATCAACGGCCTGGAAACCATCGACAGCGGCAGCATAGCCGTGGCCGGCCATACGCTGACGGCGCGCCAGGAGCACCTGCTCGAATTGCGCAAGGATGTCGGCATGGTCTTCCAGAGCTACAACCTGTTCCCCCACCTGACCGTGGAAGAAAACGTCATGCTGGCGCCGCGCATCGTCAAGAAGGTGCCCGAGGCCCAGGGCCGCGCCACGGCGCTGCGCGTGCTCAAGCAGGTGGGCCTGGACCACAAGCGCGAAGCCTATCCCGGGCAGCTGTCGGGCGGCCAGCAGCAGCGCGTGGCGATCGCCCGTTCGCTGGCGATGGAGCCGCAAGTGATGCTGTTCGACGAAGTGACGTCGGCGCTCGACCCGGAACTGACGCAGGAAGTGCTGAAGGTGATGGAAGAGCTGGCGCAGGCGGGCATGACGATGCTGCTGGTGACGCACGAGATGGAGTTCGCGCGGCGCATGGCCGACGTCACCGTCTTCATGCACCAGGGATTGGTGTGGGAAAGCGGGCCGTCGGAAGCGTTTTTCAGCAATCCGCAAACGCCTGAAGCGTGCCAGTTCGTCGGCGCGGGAGCGATCAAATGAGCCCCGTCCTGGTGGCGGCGTCGGCCTATGGCGCAAGCAGGGTAAGGCAGCTGGGGCAAAGCCATTTCATCGACGTGGTGGCCGATGCGGGCGGTGCCGGCATCGAGATCCGCCGCGAACTGTTCACCTCCGACTTGCCGGACCTGGCGCGCATGGGTGCGGCGGTGGCCGCGCGCGGCCTGTACTGCGTGTATTCCACGCCCATCGAATTGTGGGATGCGGACGGGCTGCTGCGGCACGCGCTGCTGCAGCAGATGCTGGACGAGGCGGCGCGCCTGGGGGCGCGCTACCTGAAGGTGTCGCTGGGCCATTACCCGGCCGCGCCGGACCTGCAAGCATTGAAAGCCCAGCTGGCGGCGGCGCCCGTGGCGCTGCTGGTGGAAAACGACCAGACGGCCCATGGCGGCGCGCTGGCGACGATGGCGCGCTTCCTGGAAGCGGCGCGCGACATCGGGCTGCCCGTGGGCCTGACCTTCGACATCGGCAACTGGCGCTGGGTGGGCGAGGATGCGCAGCAGGCGGCGCGCCTGCTGGCGCCGTACGTGCGCTATGTGCACTGCAAGGCCGTGCTGGAGGATGGGGGGCGGCTGTCCGCCTGCGCCGTCTCCGACGCCGATCCGGCCTGGCGCGCCGTCTTCGCGCACTTTGCGCCGGGCGTGCAGCGGGCCATCGAATTCCCGCTCGAGGCTACCGACCTGGTGGCCGAAACGGGCCGCTACATCCGGATGCTGGAGGCCGCATGACGGAACACGAAATGATGCAGGGAGCGCATGCGCTCGACGTCGTCACCTACGGCGAGGCGATGGCGATGTTCGTTGCCGAGGAAACGGGCGACCTGGCGGCCGTGGCGCACTTTACGCGCCGCCTGGCCGGCGCCGAGACGAATGTCGCCATCGGCCTGGCGCGCCTCGGTTTGAAAGTCGGCTGGCTGAGCCGCGTGGGCGATGACTCGTTCGGCCGCTTCATCCGCGCCAGCGTGCAGGCCGAAGGCGTCGATTGCAGCCGGGTCGCCGCCGTCGCCGGCCAGTCCAGCGGCTTCCTGCTCAAGGAGAAGGCCGAGAACGGCGCCGATCCCTTGGTCGAATACTTCCGCAAGGGTTCCGCCGCCAGCCGGCTGGCGCCCGAGCACTTCGACCCCGCCTATTTCCTGTCCGCGCGCCACCTGCACGCCACGGGCGTGGCCGCGGCGCTGTCCGCCACCAGCCTGGCGTTCGCGGGCCAGGCCATCGACTTCATGCGCGAGCATGGCCGGACCGTGTCGTTCGACCCGAACCTGCGGCCCTCGCTGTGGCCGTCGCAAGCCGTCATGGTGGAACAGATCAACCGCCTTGCCGCCAGGGCCGACTGGGTGCTGCCCGGCCTGGGGGAGGGGAAAATCCTCACCGGCCACGACTTGCCGCGCGACGTCGCCGGCTTTTATCTGCGGCAGGGCGCGCGCCTGGTGGTCATCAAGCTAGGCGCAGAGGGCGCCTATTACCGCACGGCCGACGGCGACAGCGGCATGGTGCCGGGCGAGCGCGTGGACAAGGTGGTCGACACGGTGGGCGCCGGCGACGGCTTCGCGGCCGGCCTGGTCAGCGCCTTGCTGGAAGGCTTGCCGCTGGCGCAGGCGGTACGGCGCGGCAACCGAGTCGGCGCCTTCGCCATCCAGGTGGCCGGCGACATGGAAGGCTTGCCGACCCGCGCCCAGCTCGATGCGCTGGGCCAATCTTGAACCGAACAGGGGAAAACTCGTGAAAAAACATGTGCTTGTGTATAAAAAGCTGGCCGAGCCGCTGCTGGCGCGCCTGCGCGCCGAATGCGAGGTGACGTATTTCGAGGCGATCGATGGGGGCAACCGCGCCGCATTCGCCGCCGCCATCCGCGGCGCGCATGGCTTGCTGGGCGCCAGCGTGCGCCTGGACCGCGAACTGCTGGACCCGGCCGTCGACCTGCGCATCATTTCCACCATTTCGGTGGGCGTCGACCAGTTCGACGTCGACTACCTGCGCGAACGGGGTATTTTGCTGGCCAATACGCCGGACGTGTTGACGGAAACGACGGCCGACACGATCTTCGCGCTGATCCTCGCCAGCGCGCGGAGGGTCGTTGAACTGGCCGAATTCGTCAAGGCGGGACGCTGGACGCGCAGCGTGGGCGAAAGCCAGTACGGCGTCAACGTGCACGGCAAGACCATCGGCATGCTGGGCATGGGCCGCATCGGCCGCGCCGTCGCCCGCCGCGCCGCGCTGGGTTTCGGCATGCAGGTGCTGTACGTGAACGGCGAAGCGGTGCCCGAGGTGGAAGCGGCGCTGGGCGCGCGGCAGGTGGCGCTCGACGAGCTGCTGGCCGGCTCCGATTTCGTCTGCGTGGTCCTGCCGCTGACGGCGCAGACGGAACGCATGATGGGGCGGCGCGAATTCGCGCTGATGCGCCCCGGCGCCATCTTCATCAATGGTTCGCGCGGGCGCATCGTCGATGAGGCGGCGCTGATCGAGGCCCTGCAGCAGGGCACCATCCACGGTGCCGGCCTGGACGTGTTCGAGCGCGAACCGCTGGCGCCGGACAATCCGCTGCCGGGCATGGCCAACGTGGTGGCGCTGCCGCATATCGGCTCGGCCACGCATGAAACGCGCTACGCCATGGCGCAGCAAGCCGTGGACAACCTGCTGGCCGGCCTGCGCGGCGAGCGTCCGCGCCACCTGGTCAGCTAAGAACAGTATCCATAAAAAGACAGACAGGGAAAGAAATGAAGAACAAGGTAGCAAGGGCAATGATCATCGGCGCGGGCGCCTGCGGCGGCCTGTGCGCGGCGCAGTCGAACGTGGCCATGTACGGCATCGCGGACCTGGGCGTGGTGTCCGAGAGCGGCGGCCCCGGAGGCAGGGTGCTCAAGCTGACGAGCGGCATCGCCAACGGCTCGCGCCTCGGTTTCAAGGGCAGCGAAGACCTGGGCGGCGGCATGACGGCGATCTTTACGATGGATGCGGGCATCCTGGCCGACACGGGCGCTTCGGCCCAGGGCGGCCTGCTGTTCGGGCGCCAGGCCTTCGTCGGCCTCGCCGGCGCGGCGGGCACCTTGCGGCTGGGCCGCCAGTACACGTTCATCGATAGCAGCCTGGGCGTGCTGGACCCGTTTTACCTGGGTTTTGCGGGCAGGATGAGCAATGTCTTCACGGCCGGCTACATCAGCCGGGTCGACAACAGCATCACCTACAGCTCGCCCGTGCGCGGGGGACTGTCCGGCGAACTGGCGTACGGCTTCGGCGAAGTGCCGGGCGATGCCTCGGCCAGGCGCTACATGGGCGCGGCGGCCACCTATGCCAGCGGGCCGCTGTACGTGCGCATGGCGCACCAGGACGCCAACACCCTGTCAAGCGCGCTGTTGACGGGCAGGGCGCGCAACACGGTGCTGGGCGCCACCTGGGACTTCGGCGTGCTCAAGGCGCATGGCGCCGTCGCCGTCAGCAAGAGTACGGCCGGTGCCGCCACCACGGTCGACAGCGCGGACCTGATGCTGGGCGCCACCGTGCCCGTGGGCTCGCACCGCATCCTGTTTTCGTACGTGCGGCGCGACGACCGGCGCGCCGCCAACGGCGACGCTACCCAGCTCGGCATCGGCTATACGTACGCGCTGTCGAAACGCAGCACCTTGTACGCGGCCTACGCGCACATCGACAACCGCAACGGCGCCGCCTATGTGGTGGGCAACGCCACCGACAACGGCACCGGCAACCAGGCCTGGAACCTGGGCCTGCGCCACACTTTTTAACGGGAGAATCGAATGAAGAAAACCGGATGGATTTTGGTCGGCGCCAGCACCGTGGCGCGCGAATGGATGGTCGACGCGATCCGTCAGCAGGGCGACGCCGAGGTGCTGGCCGTGGTCAGCCGCGATGCTGTGCGCGGCGCCGCCTTTGCGGCGCAATTCGGCATCGCCGCCAGTTATACCGACCTCGATGCGGCGCTGGCCCATCCGGGCGCGGATGCCGTGTACATCAGCACCACCAACGAATGGCACATGGCGCAGACCTTGCAGGCGGCGCGCGCGGGCAAGCACGTGCTGTGCGAAAAACCGCTGGCACTGAACCTGGACGACGCCCGCCGCATGGTCGACGGCTGCGCCGAGGCGGGCGTGGTGCTGGGGATTAACCACCACCTGCGCAACGCGGCCAGCCACGGCAAGGTGCGCGAGCTGATACGCGCGGGTGAGATCGGCCAGCCCCTGTATGGCCGCGTACTGCACGCGAACAACCTGCCGCAGCACTTGCGCGGCTGGCGCCTGGATGCGCCGGAATCGGGCGGCGTCACGCTCGACATGTTCGTGCACGATGTCGACACCCTGCGCTTCCTGCTGGATTCGGAACCGCGCCACGTCACCGCCTGCGCCACCAGCGGCGGCATGACGGTGGCGGGGCTGGAAGAGGGCCTGATGGCCGTCATCGAGTTCGACAACGGGACTTTGGTACAGGTGCACGACGCGTTCAACGCGCCGTATTCGCTGTCCGGCGTGGAAATCATCGGCAGCAAGGGCACCATCTTCGCCACCGGCGTGATGACGCAGCGCCCCGTCGGCAGCATCAGCCTGACGCGCGACGGCGGCAGCGTCGACATCCCCGTCGAGCACGAGAACCTGTACGTGCGCTCGGTGCGTGCATTCCAGCGCGCCATGCGCGGCGAAGGGCAGCCGGCCGCCACGGGCGACGACGGCATGCGCGCGCTGGCGACGGCGCTGGCGGCGCAGCAGGCCAGCCGCAGCCACCAGCGCGTGACTCTGGCCGGCTGACGGCAGGCCGCATAAGTAAAAAAGCCGCCTGATTAAAAAAATCAGGCGGCTTTTTTTGCCTTGAAGCATCGAACGCCTGAAAAAATCGTAGCGAGCGGATGGGAGTTGCGGCTAAGAAGCGCAACTGTGCTGGACACGGGGCCGCCGAGGCAGTGAGCATCGCAGGCCGCAAATCGCGACGCGCAGTAGATTTTTCAGGTGTTCATCACTCTTCGCGGCGCAAGTGAGGGAACAGCAGGACGTCGCGGATGTTCGGAGAATCCGTGATGATCATCATCAGGCGGTCGATGCCGATGCCGCAGCCGCCGGCTGGCGGCATGCCGTATTCCAGCGCGCGGATGTAGTCGGCGTCGTAGAACATCGCCTCTTCATCGCCGGCGTCCTTGGCGGCCACTTGCGCCAGGAAGCGGGCCGACTGGTCTTCCGCGTCGTTCAACTCGGAGAAGCCGTTGGCGATCTCGCGGCCCACCATGAACAGCTCGAAGCGTTCGGTAATGCCGGCCACCGTGTCGGAAGCGCGCGCCAGTGGCGACACTTCAACAGGGTAGTCGATGATGTAGGTCGGTTCCCACAGCTGCGCTTCAGCCGTCTCTTCGAACAGCGCCAGTTGCAGCGCGCCCAGGCCGGCCGTGGCGAACGGCTTGACGCCGAATTTCTTCAGCTCTTCCTTGATGAATTCCGCATCGTTCAACTGCTCCGGCGTGTAGCCCGGCGCGTACTTGTTGATCGCTTCGACGATGGTCAGGCGGTGGAACGGTTTTGCCAAATCGAGTTCGCGGCCGCCGTAGGTCAGGGTGGCGGTGCCGTGCGCATCAATGGCGGCCTGGCGGATGACGGCTTCCGTGAAATCCATCAGCCATTTGTAGTCGGTGTAGGCCGCGTAGAATTCCATCATCGTGAATTCCGGGTTGTGACGGATCGACACGCCTTCGTTGCGGAAGTTACGGTTGATCTCGAACACGCGGTCGAAGCCGCCCACGACCAGGCGCTTCAGGTACAGCTCGGGCGCGATGCGCAGGAACATTTGCATGTCGAGCGCATTGTGGTGCGTGATGAACGGCTTGGCCGCCGCGCCGCCGGGGATCGTGTGCAGCATCGGCGTTTCCACTTCCATGAACTCGTTCTTTTCCATGAAGCGGCGGATCGACGAGATGGCGGCGGTACGGGCCTTGAAGGTGCGGCGCGTCTCTTCGTTCATGATCAGGTCGACGTAGCGCTGGCGGTACTTCGTTTCCTGGTCGGCCAGGCCGTGGAATTTGTCCGGCAGCGGGCGCAGCGACTTGGTGATCAGGCGCAGTTCGGTGACCTTGATGGTCAGTTCGTCCGTCTTGGTCTTGAACAGGGTGCCCGTCACGCCCAGGATATCGCCCAGGTCATAGTGGTGCAGGGCGGCCATGGCCGCTTCGCCGGTGAGATCAAGCGTGGCGTAGATCTGGATGCGGCCGTCGGCCTTCGGGCCGGAGGCGTCCTGCAGGGTGGCGAAGGCGGCTTTCTTGCCCGCTTCGCGCTTGAGCATCATGCGGCCGGCCAGCACCACGGTGACAGGTTCGGCTTCCAGTTCTTCGCGCGTCTTGCCGCCGTATTGCGCGTGCAGATCGGCCGCCTTGTGTTCGGGGCGGAAATCGTTCGGGAAGGCGACGCCTTGTTCGCGCAGTGCGGCCAGCTTGACGCGGCGCTCGGCGATGATCTTGTTTTCATCGGGGGCGGCGGCTTGTTCTTGGATATCCGTAGTCATGGTGTTCTTCGTTGGTGATGATTGATGATGTGGTGCCAGCGCTGGCGCCACGCTGGCAAACAGTGCGTCGACGTCGAGTGCGGAGAAATCCGGCACGATGGCAATGATGTTGTCGAATGCGGCAAACGCCTCGGCCGGCAGGGTGGTGGTGAGTACCACGACGCGCATGCCGGCACGGCGCGCCGCTTCCACGCCCAGGGGCGCATCTTCGAAGACGATGCAGTCTTGCGGCAGCGCGCCGGCCAGCTGCGCGCCTTTCAGGAACACGTCCGGGTGCGGCTTGCCCCGTTCCACGTCGGCGGCGCCGACGATGGCGTCGAAGCGGTGGCGCAGGTCCAGGCCGTCGAGCGTGAACGCGATATTCTCGTCTGGCGCGGCCGTGCCGACCACCAGCCCGATGCCGTGTTGGCGCGCGCTGGCGATCAGCCGGTCGAAGCCAAGCACCGTGGCCAGGTGCGGGCCATACAGTTCGCGGTAGACGACTTCCTTTTCAGCCAGCAGGGTGACGTGGTCGGCATCCTCGCCCAGATACTTGGCGATGATTTCGTGTCCCTGCCGTCCCGCCGTGTCGCGGAAAAAGGCGTCCGCATCCAGCGCATGGCCGTGGCGTTCAAAGAACGCCAGCCACGATGTCGTGTGGAAGGCCATGTTGTCGACGATCGTGCCATCCATGTCGAACAGGAAGGCGCGCTGCGCCAGTGCCGGAGCGGATGCGTTCATCCTTATACGCCTTGCTTGAGCGAGGCGGAGATGAAGTCGTCGATGTCGCCATCGAGCACGCCCTTGGTATTGCCCGTCTCGAAACCGGTGCGCAAGTCCTTGATGCGGGACTGGTCCAGCACGTAGGAGCGGATCTGGTGACCCCAGCCCACATCCGTCTTCGAGTCTTCCAGCTTTTGCTGTTCGCTCATGCGCTTGCGCAGTTCATGCTCGTACAGTTTCGCTTTCAGCATTTCCATCGCTTCGGCGCGGTTGCGGTGCTGCGAACGGTCGTTCTGGCACTGCACCACGATGCCGGTCGGTGCGTGGGTCATGCGGACGGCGGAGTCGGTCTTGTTGATGTGCTGACCGCCGGCGCCCGACGCGCGGTAGGTATCGACGCGGATATCGGCCGGGTTGACGTCGATCTCGATCGAATCGTCGACTTCCGGATACACGAACAGCGACGTGAACGACGTGTGGCGACCGTTGGCCGAGTCGAACGGCGACTTGCGCACCAGGCGGTGCACACCCGTTTCCGTGCGCAGGAAACCGTAGGCATGATCGCCCTCGACCTTCAGGGTGGCCGTCTTGATGCCAGCGACTTCGCCGTCGGACTGCTCGAGGATTTCGACCTTGAAGCCCTTGCGTTCGCAATAGCGCAGGTACTGGCGCAGCAGCATCGAAGCCCAGTCCTGGGCTTCCGTGCCGCCGGCGCCGGCCTGGATGTCGATGAAGCAGTTGTTCGGGTCCATCGGATTGTTGAACATCCGGCGGAATTCCATGCTTTCGATGACCTTGCGGATTTCCTGCACGTCCTGCTCGATCGCTTCCAGGGTCTCGTCGTCGCCTTCTTCACGGGCCATGTCGAACAGGTCGCGGGTGTCGCGCAGGTCGGCATCGGCCTTGGTCAGCGTGAAGACGATCGCTTCCAGCGCCTTCTTCTCTTTACCGAGGTCCTGGGCGCGCTTGGGATCGTTCCAGACGGTTGGATCTTCCAGCTCTTCGTTGACTTGCTCTAGTTTCTCCGACTTGACAGTGAAGTCAAAGATACCTCCGAAGTTCGGCTTCGCGGACCGTCAGGTCGTTGAGCAGGGCGGAGATGATATTGATGCGTTCGGCTTCCATAATGTTCTGGTCTTCTATGGTGAAATCAAACCCTGAATTATACGCGAGCGTGGCGCGTTTCCGCTGCCGCCGCGGCGCAATTGCGGCCGCGCGGGGCAATAAAATGCGTATTTTGCTATATTTGCGACAATATTTTTGCCTTGATGATGGCTATCGTGCTGCGTATGATGCTGGCGATATTGTCTTTCCACAGGAACATCTCATGCGCCACCCCCTGCGTCAACTGCCCCGTCTCGCCCTGTTACCGCTGCTGCTGGCCGGCTGCGGCGCCTTGCCGCCCGCCGCCACGGGACCCGCGCGGGCGCCTTCGGCCGCGCCGGCCGGCAGCAGCGCCACCCTGGCCCTGTTGGAGACGACGGACTTGCACGCGAATGTGCTCAGTTATGACTACTACAAGCTGCAGGCGGAACCGTCGATCGGCCTGGAACGCACGGCGGCCCTGATCGCCCAGGCGCGTGCGCAATTCCCGAACAATCTGCTGCTCGACAACGGCGACACCATCCAGGGCACGGCGCTGGCCGACTACCAGGCACTGGTAAAACCGCTGGCTTGCGACCAGACCCTGGCCATCTACAAGGCGATGAATCTGCTGAAAGTGGACGGCGGCGGCATCGGCAACCATGAATTCAACTACGGCCTGGCGTTTTTGAGCCAGGTGACGGGCAACCGCTTCGACGTCGACAGCGTCGATGCCGGCAAGCCGCGCTGCGCCGGCCCCGCGTTCCCGCAAGTGCTGGCCAACGTCTACAGCGTCAAGACGGGCAAGCCCCTGTTTGCGCCGTACCACATCATCGACAAGCAGATCACGGCCACCGGCCCCGATGGCAAGGCCATCACCGCCACCGTGAAGGTGGGCATCATCGGCTTTGCGCCGCCCACCATCATGGCCTGGGACAAGCGCTGGCTGGAAGGGCGCGTCTATACGCAGGGCGTGCGCGAGACGGCGGAAAAATTCATTCCCGAGATGCGCGCGAATGGCGCCGAACTGGTGGTGGCGATCTCGCACGGCGGCCTCGATGACAGCCCGTACTCGCCGACCATGGAAAACGGCAATTACTACCTGTCGCAAGTGCCGGGCGTGGACGCCATGCTGATCGGCCATTCGCACCAGCTGTTCCCGAACGCCGCCAGCACGGTGCCGCAGTTTAATTT
Source organism: Janthinobacterium sp. GW823-FHT01H08 (assembly GCF_058797855.1). Taxonomy (NCBI): domain Bacteria; kingdom Pseudomonadati; phylum Pseudomonadota; class Betaproteobacteria; order Burkholderiales; family Oxalobacteraceae; genus Janthinobacterium; species Janthinobacterium sp. GW823-FHT01H08. Next base: position 3,923,665 of record NZ_CM179504.1, on the reverse strand, counting down.
GCCCGGCGTCGACAAGGTCAAAGGATTGGTCAACGGCGTGCCCACCGTGATGGCCAATTTGTGGGGCAAGCACCTGGGCGTGATCGGCTTGCGCCTGCGCCACGACGGCAAGCAGTGGGTGGTCGACAAGAGCGCCACGACGGTGGAAGCGCGCGGCATCCAGAACGCGGACAAGAGTTATGTCACTCCCGATGCGGCCATCGCCACACTGGTGGCCAAGGAGCATGCGGCGACGATCGCCTACGTACAGACACCGGTCGGCGCCACGGACTTCCGTATGTCGACGTATTTCGCCGACGTGGGCGACGTCAGCGCCATCGAAGTCGTGAACCAGGCGCAATCGAGCTATCTGGCCGCGTATGTGAAGGCGAACCTGCCGCAGTACGCGCACTTGCCCGTGCTGTCGATGTCGTCGCCGTTCAAGAGCGGCTCGGCGGGCGTATCCGACTACACGGACGTGAAGGCGGGCAATGTGGCGCTGAACAATGCGGCCGACCTGTATTTGTATCCGAACGCGCTGTACGGCGTGAAGATGAATGGCGCGGAGCTGAAGGCCTGGCTGGAACAGTCGGCGCAGCGCTTCAATACCATCGACCCGAATAAGCTGGAAGCACAGGAGCTGGTCAACACCGCCCACCCGAGCTACAACTTTGACGCCATCACCAGCGCCGACGTGCGCTACCAGATCGACGTCACGCAGCCGCCGGGCCGGCGCATCCAGGGTCTGAGCTACAAAGGCAAGCCCGTGGATTCCAGCCAGGAATTCCTCATCGCGACGAATAACTACCGCGCCAGCGGCGGTGGCAACTTCCCTGGCCTCGACGGCAGCAAGACGGTGGTGGCCTCGCCCGACAACAACCGCGAACTCTTGATCGCGTATGTGACGCAGCAGAAAAACCTGACGCGGGCGAAAAATGGCGCGGCGCGCAGCTGGCGCTTCGCCAAGGTGGCCACCAAAGGCCCGGTGGTGTTCCATTCGGCGCCGGGCGTGATCGAGCTGGCGAAAGCGGCCGACATCGACAACGTGACGCAGCTGAAAGCTGACGATGGCGCGGGCAAGGGCTTCGCGCTGTACCAGCTCGACCTGTCGAAATGAAGGCATGGTTGTGTGCCGTCGCCCTGGCCGTATCGCCGCTGGCATCGGCAGGGCCGGACCTGACGGCCCAGGCCAAGACCCTGATGCGCGCGGGAGTCGCGACCCAGCCGCAGGCACGCATCCTGTTTGAACGCGAGGCGGGGCAGGGCAGCGGCCCCGCCGCGTATTACCTGGGCTTGATGCTCAAGAACGGCATGGGCGGGCCGCAGGACAGTGCCGCCGCGCTGCGCTGGCTGGAACTGGCCGCGCAGAGGGGCGTGGCGCCCGCCATGTTCATCGTGGCGAACATGCTGCTCGATACCGACGAAGCCCGGGCGCGTTTCTGGCTCGACGCTGCCTGCGACCTGGACTACCCGGAAGCGCTGCAGCAGAAATCCGTGGCCCTGGCCGAAGGACAGATGGGCTACGCGCACAGCGAGGAGCAATCGTTCCTGTATCTGAAGATGGCCACGCATGCGATGGGGCACCGTCCGCCTGAGCCTTGAGGGCATGGCCGGCTGCCTGGGGCAGGCCTGTTGCAATTGGAATGTGTTGAAGGAATTGTTTGTTTTTGATCGGAAAGATTAATTCTTCGTGATCATTCTGACTGCTTATATTTTCTTTCAATAATTTGTTATTTGATAGTCATTATTGGCTTTTTTAAAAAATTGTATGGCAGTATTCGGCATATGGTTTTTTTATTAACTGGATGATTCCGGGAGCCCGTGTGCAAAGTCAAATGATTCGCCAACAAAAAACAATGTTTCACCATCGCCGAAGCGGTATACCGTTCTTGCCGAGGAAAATGGCGCATGCCATGCTCGGCATGTTTTGCCTGCTTGCCTCTACCGCGATGGCGCAATTGCCAGCGCCGATCAAGCAAGGCCATCCGCGGCTATTCCTGAATCAAGCCAGTTTCGATGCGCTGAAACCGCAATTGCCAAATCTGCCGGCCGCATTCCCAGCCGCAGGCGGCAGCATCAGCCTGGAGCTGTTCGCCGGGCGCAAGGATCCGCTCGATAGCGTCAACCAGCCGATTTTTGGCGAATTCAGTCCGAGCCGCAACGGCTTTTTTATCCGCCACGTCGATTCCTACGATAGCCCGGCCGGCGCGGCGGGGGAAAGCCTCGGTTTCCAGGTCGGTTTCCAGGTCAATGGACTGGACCAGTATCTGTCTGTCGCCAGGATCGATTTGAAACCCGATGTCTGGTCGAACATCCAGTTGTCATGGAACAGCCAGACCCATAAAGTTGACTTGAGAGTCAATGGCGTTGCCGTGCCCATGGGCTGGAGAACGGTCGACGGCACCAGCGCCACGCCACCGATGGAATGGAAGGCGGATGGGCAGATCAGCAGGATAGGCATGCGGCGCAACGAAACCATGCGCAATTTCCGTTTGCTCGATGGCGCTGGCCATGAATTGTGGCAAGCACCGGCGATGGATGCTTTGCTCAACAAGGCCTGGTACGGCTTCATGGAGCGTGTCGACGGACGGGTGAGCACGCTTCAAGCCTGCCCGCTGATTCCCCCTGCCAGCGGCGTGCCGGAGCTGTGCAACGTGGCCACCGGCAGCCGCGGCACGATTTATGAAACTGCGCAGATGCTGGCCATGGCCTACCGCCTGACGGGCAATGCGAAATATCTGAATGGCGCCCTGAATTACCTCGACAAGCTGCTGGTGACGCCCCCCGTGGCCGGCGGCGAGTGGTCGTCGGGCGGGCGCGTCGGCGCCATGGGCATCCTGTACGACTGGCTGTTTGCCGAAACGGGCGCGCGCGCCGTGCCCGACGCCGTGGGCTTCGGCACCTACCGCGACCTGACGGCGCAGCGAATCAAGGAAACGATCGCCGCCGATACGGGCCAGGGGCACGAGAATCTGTTTGTCTCGATGTGCGGCTATCAGCAGTTATATATCACCAGCACCAGTTTTGATTGCAAAAAAAAGCCCGTGTATGAACAGTGGGACCGCAGCGAATCGAAGCCGTCCATCGCCGGTTTCTATATCAGCGGCCACCCGTTCAGCGCCGTCAATAATGTCACCGTCGGCTTGCTGGCCATCGTCGACGAGCATCCGGAAGTGTTGCCGATGATTGAAACGTCGTATGCGCACTACGAAAAGGGTTTTCTTGCGGCACGCGCCCTGATTTCGGTCGACGGCGGCCATCATATGGGCTTTGCCTATGGCGTATCGAGCATTCCCGAGCGCCTGCTCCTGTGGCGCAGCGCGCTGGAAAGTACGGGGACGGCGCCCCTGTTGCAGGCCGACTGGCAAGCCAGGCTGATCTATCCGTATATCTACGGCTTGCGCCATGACGGCAGCTTTCCCGCCAGCGGCGACAATTTCACGACGCCGCTCGGCAGCACATTGATCGGGCAGCTGGCGCTGGGCGCGGTGACGGATACGGCCGATGGCGTGGCCGGGAAGTTTTATCGCGAGCATGTCGTGGCGTCGCGCAGCGCGCACGATGCCTTGATACTGGAACGGCTGTTGTGGCCCGTTCAACTGCCGGCGGCGCCGCTGGAATCGCTGGAACTGTCGCGCCATTTCAGGACGTCGGGCCAGGTGCTGATGCGTGATAGCTGGGACTATGCGAATGCCACGTTACTGGAATTCAAATCGACGTCCTTTATCGCGGAAAATCACCAGCACTTCGACCAGAACAGTTTTTCGCTCAATTACAAGGCTCCGCTGCTGCTCGACACGGGCTTGTATGAAGAATATGGCAGCAGCCACTGGTGGAATTACTACACGCGCAGCATTGCCCACAATACGCTGCTGATATTTGACAAGAACGAGCGGTTCACGCGCGGAGACAGGGAATTCAGCAATGACGGCGGCCAATGGTTCTATGCGCCGAGACAGGGCTACCCGACGATCGAGGAAATCAGCCCTGCTGGCCCGAACGCGCTCGACGGCATCATCCGTTACGAAAATACGCCGCAGTACACCTACACCAGCGGCAATGCAAGCAAGGCCTATGCGTCCAGCAAGCTCGATATGGCCAACGGTTTTGTGCGCAACGTGCTGTTCCTGCGCTCGCCATCGTTCTGGGGCAAGCCGGTCACTGTCGTCTTCGATAGCGTGCGCAGCAAGCAGGCCTTGCCGGCCACGTTCCTGCTGCACACGGCAAATGATCCCGTATCGGGCGCGTCGGGCGTGACGGCGCTGGGCAATGGCCAGTACCAGCTGGGCTACAAGGCCGGCCAGGAGCGCATCGCCACCATTCGCAATGGCGGCGGTATGCTGACGGCGCAGACGATCCTGCCGCTCAATGCCAGCGTGCGCAAGGTGGGCGGTGCGCAGGAGGGGGGCAATGGCTGCGCGCAGACCGATCTCGAAACTGGTGCTGTTGCCGGCAACGGCGCCGATTGCCGCTTCACCGTGCGCCGGCGCCAGGCCGATGGCAGTTACCTGTGGCGCAATCAGACGCCGCTGGTCAGCAAGCAGCAATCGTCGACCAGCGATGTCGGCGCCTGGCGCCTGGAAGTGGCGGCGCCCGCGGCGCCCGCCCTGAACGCGCCCGAGTACTTCCTGCATGTGCTGGCCGTTGCCGACAATGACGGCGGCACGGGACCGGCCGCTGCGCCGAGCGCCATACGCCTGGCTGCCGCGGCCAACACCGAGGCGCTGTTGCTGGGCAGTCAGCTGCATGTGCTGTTCAACCGCGACGTGGCGCCCGCCGCCCGCATGGACTGGGTCTCTACCCAAGCCGGCGGCGCCATCCTGGCGACAGGACTGAAACCGGGCGCGCAATACGCGTTGACGTCGGCACCGGCGGCCGGCGGCTACGCCTGGAGCCTGGCCGAAGCGGCCGATGGCGCAGGAACGTATCTGAGCTCGGACCAGGGCGTGCTCAGCATCGAGTAAGCCGCTTGCCTGGCGGCCGGGTCAAGCCTGAGCGTCTTTTTTAGGCTTGGCCCGCAAGCTGGCCGCCGCCTCGCCGATGGCGAACGGGTCGCGCGACAAAATGGCGGCGCCCAGGTCGACCAGCCGTGCCGCCGTGCCGATGGCCGCCTTGATGTCGGCGATGCGCTTGAGCTGCGACTTGCCCTTGGCGATGGCGCCCTCGATGTCGACGCGCGCCTGCTCGGCGCCTTCGGCCGTCAGGTAAATGCCATACGCACGGAACAGCGCGACCATCTGGTCCAGGTGATTTTCATATTGTTCCAGCAGCGCGCGCTCGTCCGGCGCCAGCGCCTCGCGTTCGCGGATGCGCAATTCCAGCACCAGGCTCGACGCCTGCGCCAGGTTGTCGGCGATGGCGTAGCTTTGGTCTTTCGTCAGTTCGCTCAGTTCGGTCAGTGGGGCCATGGGATACTCCTGTGTGCGCGCCGCTTACCAGCGGGCGGGGGCATAGAACGCCGCTTGCCGCTGCAGCGTGTCCACGTCGCGTGAAAATTGCGCCAGCTGCCGCTCCAGTTCCGGCGCCTGCAGGCGGTCGAAATTGGCCCGCAGCGCGGCCACGCTTGCTTGCAGCGCGTCGACGGCGGCGACATACGCGGCGACGATCTTTTCCCTTTCCTGCAACTGCCGGCCTTCCAGGTGCAAGCGCGTGCGGATGTAGTTGGCGGCCAGCGGTTCGCGCGGCGCGGCGTTATCGACGGCGCCGCGCAGCAGATCCAGGTCGCGCAATTCATCCTGCAAGCCGGCCCGGTAACTGCGTTGCGCATACTCCTTGAGCGCATTGCTGACGATATCGACGGCTTCCTGCTCGTCGAGCAATTCGCGCAAGGCCGATTTCTGCCGGCGCTGCGTGGCCAGCCGGCTCAGATGCTCGCTCAGTTTGACGACCTTGGCCAGCTTGTCCGCATCGAGCAGGGGCGCGCCGGCGCCCGGCTGCGCGAGACCGCCCAGCGCATCGCCCAGGCCGGAAAACTCTTCCTTGTAGACGGGCAGCTTGTCATCGGCCAGCGCCGCCATGGTCTGGGCATAGCGCAGCAGGACGTCGTTCAGGCTGGCGATCGACGCGCTGGCTTGCGCGATCGCGGCGCAATCGGCGCGCGCCGCCTGTTCGCTCGCTTGCGCATCGAAACGCTCGGCCAGGATCAGACGCTTGCGCATGGCCTTGTCCATGCAGCTGCGGACGCCGCCTGCCAGCATGGGTTCGAAGTGCAGCGACACCTTTTGCGTCTGTTCGGCGAAGCTGCGCACGGGCGCCAGGTTGGCGGCGCAGCCGCCCAGCAGCAGGCTGGCGCTGGCGCAAAGAAGCAGGGTGGAAATGGACGAGTTCGACGGGCGCTGCATATGGCCTCCATGCGGTAGCAGTGGCTGACGGGGCCGGCGCACACGCGCTGGCATAGCCGACGTTAGCATGCTGAGCAATGGCGGTATTGCGTCAGATCAGCTCGCTGTGAAGTCGCCTGGCGGCCCCGCATCGGTGGCAGCACCGTTGCCAAATGGTGCAGTGTGTTCCAATTTGCCTCATATTTTCCTTACAAAAGACTGACATCGGGCCAGCAATTGGCTCTTTTCTGCATGTTGCGACGCGTCATATGTAGTTGTTGCTGGTGCATGTTTACTCACCTACAATGATTTATCGATGGGGCGGTTATCCAGCGTACGACAATAAAAATAAGTGGCATTTAAAACGTTGTAGCAGAGGAGATGACAATGAATTTGAAACAGAAATTGCTCGTGGCAAGTTTGGTTTTGGGTTTCTCGCAGGCGGCAGTCGCAGCCGACCCCATCAAGATCGGCGTGTCCGGACCGTTTACGGGCGGTTCCGCGCCGATGGGCGTGTCGATGCGCGACGGCGTCAAGCTGGCCGTCGCGGAAATCAATGCCAAGGGTGGCGTACTGGGCCGTTCCTTGCTGCTGATCGAGCGCGATGACGAAGCGAAGAACGAACGCGGCGTGCAGATCGCCCAGGAACTGATCAACAAGGAAAAGGTCGCCGCCACGGTCGGCTACATCAACACGGGCGTGGCCCTCGCTTCGCAGCGCTTCTACCAGGAAGCGAAAATTCCCGTCATGAACAATGTGGCGACGGGCTCCATCGTCACCAAGCAATTCGCCGACCAGCCGGAAAACTACATCTTCCGCAATGCGGCCAATGACACGATCCAGTCCGGCATGATCGTGCATGAAGCGATCGAGAACCGCAAGTTCAAGAAAGTGGCGATCCTGGCCGATTCCACCAACTATGGCCAGCTGGGCCGTGAAGACCTGGAAAAGGCGCTCGACAAGAAAGGCATCAAGCCCGTTGTCGTTGAAAAATACAACATCAAGGACGTCGATATGACGGCCCAGCTGCTGAAAGCCAAGCAGGCGGGGGCGGAAGTCGTGCTGACCTACGGCATCGGCCCGGAACTGGCGCAGATCGCCAACGGCATGGAAAAACTGGGCTGGAAAGTGCCGCTGATCGGCAGCTGGACCCTGGCCATGGGTAACTTCATCGACAACGCGGGCAAGAACGGCAATGGCACGCGCATGCCGCAAACCTTCATCCAGGACGCCAGCACGCCGAAGCGCAAGGCCTTCATCGACGCCTATGTGGCCGCCTACAAGCCATCGGGCGGACGCATGCCGTCGGCCGTCTCGGCCGCGCAAGGCTACGATTCCATCTACCTGCTGGCCGCCGCCTTCAAGCAGGCGGGCGGCACGGATGGTCCGAAAGTGCGCGCCGCGCTGGAAAACCTGAATGAGAAGGTGGAAGGCGCCGTCACCACCTACAACAAGCCGTTCAGCAAGACCAACCATGAAGCCATCACGGCCGACCTGACGGTCTTCGGCGAAGTCAAGGACGGCAAAGTCGTCCTCGCGAAATAAGCCTGGCAGACATTCGCCGCGCAGTGGCCAGCCTTGAGGAATCAGGACTGGCCATTTTTTTATCTCCCATCCTTCGGAGAACACCATGGAAATCTTCCTGCAGCTCGTCTTCAGCGGCATCGCGCTGGGCATGATCTATGCCGTCATCGCCTTCGGCTACCAGCTGACCTTTGCCACGTCCGGCACCCTCAACTTCGGCCAGGGCGAATCGCTGATGCTGGGCGCGCTCGTGGGCCTGTCGCTGGTGGGCACCATCCATGGCGGCCCCTACATGAGCTACCTGCTGATGATCCCCATCGTCATCGTCTTCGGCGCCTTGCAGGGCGTGTTCGTCGAATGGATAGGCGTGCGGCCCGCCATCAAGATCAAGTCCGAATTCGGCTGGATCATGTCCACCATCGCGCTGGCCATCATTTTCAAGAACGTGGCGGAAAACATCTGGGGCAAGGATGACCTGATGTTCCCGTCGCCCCTGTCGGCCGCGCCGTTCCAGGTGTTTGGCGCGAACGTGCAGCAGATGCAGGTGGCCGTCATCGTCGGCGCGCTGGCCATCATGCTGGCCGTCGAAGTATTCAACCGCAAATCGATCTACGGCAAGGCCGTCGTGGCGACGGCCAACGACCGCGACGCGGCCGGTTTGATGGGCATCAACACGGGCATGGTCATCACCTTTTCCTATGCGCTGTCGTCGGCCACGGCCGCTTTTGCGGGCGTGCTGGTGGCGCCGCTGACCCTGACGGGGGCCACCATGGGCGCCTCGCTGGGCTTGAAAGCGTTTGCCGTGGCCATCATCGGCGGCCTGACGTCGGGCGTGGGTGCCATCGTCGGCGGCCTGATCCTGGGCATCGCGGAAACGACCACCGGCTACTACATTTCCACCGGCTACAAGGAAGTGCCCGGCCTGCTGCTCCTGCTGCTGGTACTGGCCGTCAAGCCGTCCGGCCTGTTCGGCAAAGCCGCGATCAAGAAAGTCTGAGGACCACATGCACAAGAAAATCACCATGCTGGCGCTGAGCGCGGCGGGCCTGGCCGCGCTCGCGCTGTTCCCCATCGTCATCCCGAACCCGTACTACATCCACCTGGCCGAGACCATCCTGATCTACGCCATTCTGCTGTTCGGCCTCGATATCGTCGTCGGCTACACGGGACAGGTGTCGCTCGGTCACGCGGGCCTGTTCGGCATCGGTTCGTACGCCACGGGCGTGCTGGTGTTCAAGCTGGGCGCGCCGTTCTGGCTGGCCATCCCCGCCAGTATCGCGGGCGCGGCCCTGTTCGGCGCCATCCTGGCCTTGCCTGCCCTGCGCGTGACGGGGCCCTACCTGGCCATGGTGACCCTGGCCTTCGGCACCATCGTGCAAATCCTGATCAACGAGATGAGCTTCCTGACGGAAGGGCCGATGGGCATCAAGATCCACAAACCCGTCCTGTTCGGCCACAAGCTGACGGAAGTGGAGTACTACTACATGGTCGCCGCGCTGCTGGTGATCTCGCTGGTGGTGGTGCACCGCATCCTGAAGTCGAACCTGGGCCGCGCGTTTGAAGCCTTGCGCGACAGCCCCATCGCCTCGGACTGCATGGGCGTGTCCGTCTACCGCTACAAGGTGTACGCCTTCGTCATCAGCGCCGGTTTCGCGGGCCTGGCCGGCAGCCTGTATGCGTATTCGGAAGAGTATATTTCGCCCAATACCTATAACTTCGAGCTGACGATCCTGTTCCTGCTGGCCGTCATCATGGGCGGACGCAAGACCCGTTCGGGCGCGCTGATCGGCGCCCTGATCGTCGTCATGCTGCCCAGTCTCTTGTCGGACATCGAATTGTTCCGCAAGATCGCCGTCGGCGCCGCCGTGCTGGGAGTGATCGGTTCCGCCTTCATGCTGGCGAAAAAGCGCTCCACCGTGCGCGGCGTGCTCGTGCCCCTGGCGGCCACCATCGGCCTGGCCGCGTTTTCCTACAAGCTGGAAAACATGGTCGACTGGCGTTTGACCATCTTCGGCCTGATGACCTTGTTTGTCGTGTACTACCTGCAGGACGGCATCGTGGGCTTTTTGATGAGCTTTATCGGCAAGGGCCGGCGCCATGTGCAGGCCGTCGCTTCGCACGGCGTGGCGCCGTTCGACCACGCCCAGGGCGGGCAGCAGGGCGCGACCCTGCTGCGCGTGGACCAGGCGCTGATGCAGTTCGGCGGCCTGAAAGCGCTGAACCAGGTTGACCTGAACGTCACGCAAGGCTCCGTGCACGGCTTGATCGGGCCGAACGGCTCGGGCAAGAGCACGATGATGAATGTGCTCACGGGGATCTACAAGCCGACGGCGGGCAAGGTGGAATTTGCGGGCGCCGTCATTTCCGGGCGTACGCCGTCCGAAATCGCGCTGGGCGGCGTGGCGCGCACCTTCCAGAACGTGCAGCTGTTCGGCGAGATGACGGCCACCGAGAACGTGCTGGTGGGGCTGCACAATACGTTCAAGTCGAATGTGCTGGACGTGATGCTGCATACGCCGCGCTACAAGCGCGAAGAGACGGCGGCGCGCGAGCGGGCCGCCAGCATCCTCGAGTTCGTGGGCCTGGCCGACCTGGCCAACGAAGAGGCGCGCAATCTGCCTTATGGCAAGCAGCGCTTGCTGGAAATCGGCCGCGCGCTGGGCCTCAACCCGCGTCTGCTGCTGCTCGACGAGCCGGCGGCGGGCCTGACGGCGCCCGACATCAAGGAACTGATGGCCATCATCCGCAAGATCCGCGAGCATGGCATCACCATCATCCTGATCGAGCACCACATGGACGTGGTGATGGCCCTGTCGGACGTGGTGACGGTGCTCGATTTCGGCCAGAAGATCGCCGAAGGCGCACCCGCGCTTGTCCAAAGCGATCCGAAAGTGATCGAAGCCTACCTGGGCGGCAGCGCCGACACCCTGAGCCCTGCGGCGCACTGAGAGGAAGACCATGCTGACCATTAACAATCTGCACGCCGCCTACGGCAAAGTCGAAGTCCTGCACGGGATTTCGCTCGACGTCCCGAAGGGCAAGCTGGTGACCCTGATCGGCTCGAACGGCGCCGGCAAGACCACCACCATGCGCGCCATCTCCGGCATGCTCAAACCCAAATCCGGTACCGTCACCCTGGGCGGCAAGGATGTCACGGGGCTCGACTCGCACCGCATCGCGCGCGCCGGCCTGGCCCATTCGCCGGAAGGGCGGCGCGTGTTCGCCTCGATGTCGGTGACGGACAACCTGCTGCTGGGCGCCTTCCCCCGCTTTACGCGCGCGCGCCCGAAAGGCGACATCAAGGGAGATTTGGACAAGGCCCTGGAACTGTTTCCCCGCCTGAAGGAGCGGCGCGACCAGCTGGCCGGCACCTTGTCGGGCGGCGAGCAGCAAATGCTGGCCATGGCCCGCGCCGTGATGCTGAACCCCGAAGTGATCCTGCTGGACGAGCCGTCGATGGGCCTGGCGCCGATCCTGGTGGAGGAAGTCTTCCGCATCATCACGCGCTTGAAGGCCGAAGGCGTGACCATGCTGCTGGTCGAGCAATTCGCCGCCGCCGCCCTGAACGTGGCCGATTACGGCTACGTGCTGGAAAACGGCAGCATTTCCGTGCACGGGCCGGCCGAGAGCCTGAAAACCGACCCGAAGGTGATTGCTGCCTACCTGGGCGGCGGGCACTGAAGCTGGCTTGACAATGCGCTTGCTGCGCATTGTCACATGCTCCGCATTACGCAGTGAGTAGGCGACGGCGTATCAATGCTTCCAGGTCACGGCTGGTATGGGCAATCATATGGACATAAATGATGTCGTTATGTCCATACTCGATAAGGATGCGATGCTGGCCGGCCAACAGTTGGCGGTGAGTCGTCAAATGAAGATCTTCAAGTTCAGGAACAAAGCTGCCTTTTATGTTCCAATCTTTGAGAGAATTGACTTCAGCCAGAATCGCTTGCGTCACCTTCCTGGCAAAAGCCAGGGATTCGTTCTGCTTCAGGTAGGAGCGAATGTCTTGCAAATCGTTCAAGGCGTACTGCGTCCAAATGATTTTCATTTGTGTAATCAATTGTCGTCGTCTTCAGCTTCCAGAAGGGCCACAACGTCATCATGATCAATGATTTTACCTTCCTCAATCTGCTTGCGGCCGAGAGCAAGGATGCGGAGCATGGCAAGCTGATCTTGAGTCTTTTGATAGCTGACAGGGTCTTGAACAATTGCCTGAACTCTGCCGTTCACCGTGATGGCTACCGGGTCATGCGTCTCCAGCACCTGTTTGACCACGTCGCTGGTGTTCGTCTTCAAGTAGCTAATTGGTTGAATATTTAGAAAGTTCATGCCGTCCTCCACAAGTTGCAGACCAATGGTAGCATTGGATAACTAAATTAAGTGCCAAATTTAGTTGACTGCGCATTTTCCCTACGTCGAGCGCAGCCTGCAGGCATCAGTGTTTGGTGGGCTTTTCCTGCTGCACCAGGATGAACGGGCTGACGACGACGGCCCACAGGGACGCATCGGCCGCCTGCCAGTCCAGCGCCTGCTGGTCCGAGACCTTGGCGACCTTGCCGTCGACCATCCATTGCGTGATGGTGGCCTTGTCGTCGTGCGAGATGCGCACGGCCACTTCGACCAGGTCCAGCTCGTTGGCGATCCAGACGACATTGCCTTGGGCGAAGTGCTTTTCCAGTTCGCTCCAGGCCAGGCGGGCCGTTTCGCTGTTCACTTTGAGGCGCAGTTCGGTGTCTTTTTCAGGATTGGTTTGCATGCGAAATATCAATGTTCGGTGAGTCGGGTGCCGATGCGCGCGGTTTATTTGCCTGGCAAGGCTTCCACGTGCGGCGTCGGCGTACCCTGCCATGTTAACCGATAGGCGACGCCTTTGCGAACATTGCCCACCAGGGCAGGGCGGAAGCAGGCCAGGTTGGTGCCGCTGGCGTGCCGGACGCTGGGGAAGATGACGCCCATGGAACCGGCCTCGAGCAGGATGGCTGCCAGGTCTTGCGAGGCGATGTAGCTGGCCGGGTCCAGGCAAGCCTGGTAGCGCTCCTGGCCGCGCAGGTCGTGGAAGCTGGCGGAAAAATCGGCCAGCAGCGACTGGTAGCTGACGCTGTCGTCGAAATAGTCGATTTCCTGGTATTCCACGGTCTTGTGGAAAATGATCTCGGCCAGCGCCGTTTTCATGTCGAAGGCGCAATACCAGGCGCCCCGTTCGCCATCGTTGAAACGCGCCCCTTCCGGGCGGGCATACGTGTAGGCGGCGTTGATGATGCGAAAGTGCGGCACGCCAAAAACCAGCTCGTCCACGCCAATTCCTGGCGCGCCGCCGTACTCGGCCACCAGGCGCGCGTTGGTGGCGTTATCGAGCTCGAACAGCTCGCGCAGGTGGTCGTCGTCTTCGGCCAGCGGTGCCAGCACGGAATCCTCCATGTCGGCGAAGCGCGACGGGATCAGGCGGCAGGTGTCGATCTGGCGCAAGGCGGCCAGCGGCGGCAGCGGGGAATTCGCGGCGGCCGGCACGATCACAGCCCTCCGCGGCGCGCGTCGAGCAGCTTGCGCACGGTCTGCATGGCCAGCAAGCCGCCGGCCAGCATCTGCGACAGGGGCGTGCGGCCGCCGAAGATGGGATTCTTGTTGGGCAAGCTGACCCATTCGTCGGCCAGCTTGTCGCCGTACAGGATGTGCAAGGCCTTGTAGATGCCCAGCAAATAGGAAATGCGCGTGATGCGGTCCACTTCCAGCACGCGGTCCGGGTGTTTCTTCCACTCGTACCAGGCGCTGCTGGACAGGCCGCCCAGCAATTCGCGCGCATCGTCGTCGCGCAGTTTCCACGCGGCGGCCAGCTTGAAAAACCCCTTCAGTGCCGCTTGCGACAATCGTTCGCGCTCGGCTTTGGCGTTCAGGTCGACGAGCACGGCCGGCTCGAAGCGGCTCTTGGGATAGGCATAGGCGAGATGCATGATATGTCCTTCAATAAAACTCTGTTTAAGGACTATTTATACTCCTTTTTCGGATTCGTTGCAACGGCCGCGCGCATGCAAAACGGGGCGCAGCGGACGTGTGTCCCGCTGCGCCCCGTTGGCGGGCGACGCTGGTTTATCTTGCCGTGACGGTGATCGGCACCGTCAGTTGCGCCGTCAAGCCGTTATTGTCCAGCGCCACGACCTTCAGCGCATAGCTGCCGGCCACCGGTTGCGGCCAGTAGGCCGTGATGGTCAGGCCGCTCATGGAGAACTGCATGCCCAGCGGCGCGCCGTCGATCGAGATCCGCAGCGAGGTCGCACCTGGCGCCGTCAGCACGATGCTGCCGCTCATGGCCTTGCCGGCCACGCCCGTCATGGCGGCGGCGCTGATCGTGGGGCCGGCGGCGGCGATTTTCACCGTGGCCACGGCCTGGCCCGTCAAGCCCGTTTTCGTATCCTTGGCGATGACGGTCACGTTGTAGCTGCCCAGCACGGGGCTGGCCCAGCTGATGACGCCGGCGGCATTGACGGCCATGCCGGACGGCGCGCCCGACAGGCTGTACGTGACGGGGTTGGGCGCCACCACCGTGGCCGTGAACGACAGTGCCACGCCCGGTTTGCCGCTGACGCTGGACACTGTCACCGCGGGCGGCAGCGGGGCGGCGATGGCCACCGTATAGACGCCTTTGCCGCTCAGGCCAGTCTTGCTGTCCGTGGCCGTCACGGTGACGGCATAGGTGCCGGCCACGGGCGCGGCCCAGCTCACGAGGCCGGCGCTGCTGATGGTCATGCCGGCCGGTGCGCCGGCGAGCGCATAAGTGACGGGATTGGCGGCCGTGACGCTGACATTGAACGTCAGCGCCGTCCCCACCTTGCCCGTGATGGCGCCGGCCGTGACGACGGGCGGCGCGACTGGGGCGATGACGATGCTGTACACGCCCTGGCCGGTCAGGCCGGTGACGCTATCCTTGGCCACCATGGTCACGGCATACGTGCCGGCAATGGGCGCGGCCCAGCTGACCACGCCCGTGGCGGCGATGCTCATGCCGGCCGGTGCGCCCAGCATGGTGTAGCTGAGTGGATTGGAAGCGGTGGCCGAGACGGTGAACGACAGCGGCTTGCCGGCCGCGCCGCTGATGCCGGCCGGCGCCACCACGGGTGCCGCGGGGGCGATCTGCGTGCCCGACAGGCTGGCCAGCAGGTTTTTCACGTTCGGCGTGCCCAGGCCGCCCAGCGGGTCATAGCCGACCCTGGCCGTGCACACGCTGCAGGTGCCGTTGCTGCCGCGCGTGATGTCGGCAAAGCTGCTGGCAAAGGTGCCGGGCACGGTGGCGATCTGGCCGTACAGCATGCTGTGCGGCAAGCCGAGCGCCGTCTTCGCCTGCAGCGCGCGGCTGGCGTTGGCGATGGCGACGAGGCCGGCCCATTGCGGCGTGGACAGGCTGGTGCCGCCGATGCTGAGCCAGCTTGCGGTGCTGCTGCCCTGTGCCATTACGGCCGTGTACTGGCCCGTGGCGGGGTCGGCATTGAAGGCTACATCGGCCACGTTGCGCCGCAGCAGATTGGTCAGGCCGGGCACGTTCACCGTCTGGTAGCTGGGCAGGGCCGTATAGGCGCTGATGCCGCCGCCCGTGCCGGACCAGGCCGCTTCGCTGCGCACGCCGCTGCCGCTGTAGCTGAGCGTGGTGCCGCCCACGGCCAGCACGTTCGGCGACACGGAAGGCCAGGACACGCCGCTGCCCGAGTCGCCCGTGGCGGCCAGGTAGCTCATGTTCTTGCCCGTGAAGGCGCTGTCGACGGAGGCCGTCCAGCTGCCTTCGGCGGCGCCAAAGCTCATCGAGACGACGCCAGGGCCCATCAGGTTGGCCAGACGCACGGCGCCCAGCAGGCTGTTGACGGACGCGTCGGGCGCCTCGATCAGCACGATGCGCGCCAGCGGTGCCGTGGCGTGCGCCCACTGCACGTCGAGCGCGATTTCCATGGCCCAGCCCGAGTTATAGGCGGGCGCGGTGGCCGTCATCGTGCTCGACGGCGTGTTGTAGACGATGGACAATTCGCAGCCGCTCAGTGGTGCTGGCGGCAATGGCAGGGCGGCATTCGTGGCGATGGCTTTGGTGGTGCAGCCGGGCAAGCCGAATTTCTGGTTGAAGATGGCCAGTTCGGCCGCCGCGTTCGGGTTGTGCATGGCATCGACGATGTAGATCGTCTGCCCGGCACCCAGCTGGGCCGCCTGGGCTGGCGTCAGCGCCGTGCCCGCCGCAGGCAGGGCGGGCAAGTCGTAGGCGGCGCGGATTTGCGCGGGAGAGTAGGTCGCCACCACGCTGCTGCCGGCCATCGGCGCGACGGTGTCGCTCGTGCCGCCGGACAGCAACGGCGCGATACTCTGCGCCGCCTGTTCCGCTGCAGCGATCTTTTGCGCCGTCAGGCGCCGCGTGGCCATGTCCGCCATGGCGCGGGGCACGCGCTGCATGTGCGGGCGCCAGTGGGCAGAGCCGCTGCTGTTGGCGTTGTCGCGCCCGTCCGGCGCATCCAGGAGGGCAGGAGCCGCATGGAACATCGGCTGCGCCACCAGCGTGCCGACGCCGGCGGGGATGACGGGCACCTCGACGCTGAACTGTGTCGCGGCCGTGGCGATGGCGGCGGGCGGCGCCGTCGTCTCCTGGCCGGAGCCGCACGCGCCCAGCAGGATGGCGGCCGTGGCGCCCAGCAGCAGGCGCCCGTGGCGGGCATGCGGGGGAATGAATTTTTTCATGGCGAAACTCTCCGAGTTGGGCGAGGGCCACATCTCGACAATGCATCGAGGCTGGTGGCGCGCGTTGGCGGTCCCGGCCCTGCATTGGCAGCCCCGCTGCCATGGCGCTTGCGCGCGGTAGGCCGGTGGCTTTGCGTCCCCGCCTTTCGACGGGTTTGCCCTCAGAACTGATCATGCATCATTGGAAATTACCTGATGTGCTATCAATTCTAGTGAATTTGCCAAATAAGTGTTAACTATTTCCAATCAAGATTTTTATTTTTACAATAAAATGTGGTGATTTTGCCCATTGCGGATGGAATGTTGTTAGCTTTGTTAAGTCTTAAAAGCAAGATTATCAAGAGAGCATGGGAAGATCAGAGGTTATTTTGTCGCAATGATGCAGGGTTTTATGTTGAATTGATGAATATAACGAATTAAATGAATTTATGTGATGGCATTCGGCCATTTTTATCCGCTTATTGTGATTGAAAATTGTTTACGCCACCACTGGCAGTGTCCAAACAAGAGCTCGCTCAATTGCTGATATGGATACTGTTTGCATAGATTCAGCCTATCTAGCCTTGATAACTATCAAAGTTAAGTACTTGGTCAAGACTATGCTTAAAGGGCTGCTGGTGCGCCTTGCGTGACGCCCTGTCCTAGCCTATATCAAGGAGTTGCCATGCGTTACTTCCTTTTTTTAATAATATTATTTCAATGGAACTGGGCAATCGCAGCACCGAACGGTTGCGGTAGTGGTTGGAACGTGTGGGTAGTACCGAATTCAATTCCATTGCTAGTATGCTCGTTCGCCTCCTGTTGCAACGATCACGATACTTGCTACAGTCATTGCGAGGGACGGATAGACGGCGAATGTGCTTATATGCGTTGTAAAGAAGGCGGGGACTTGTACCATTCTCCTCGATGCACGCAGGATATACGGCTGGTAAAGTCCACTGTTGATGCTATCAACCGCAAACACCTTTGTGATAACAATTTTTATATAGCCATGCGTAGCATTAACCGCGGAAAGCCGCCATGTGAAGCTTTAGCAATCGTGTATCGCGATGCCGTCAAGGTTTGGGGGGATCCCAGTTTTAATGGCATGGGGAATGCAGAAACCGTACCGGCATGGAAGCAAGCGAAAGAGCAATATGATGGGGCGCTGCAAGAATTTTTCCTGAAGGGAACTGCATCGCAATTCGAAGATTTTGTTCGTCGCACTGACGAGCGTGTGCGGCCGACCAACTTGAGCCTACCTTTGAAATTCGATCAGCAGCGAGGTTTGATCAACATCCAAGGAAAACCATGAGTAGAGCCTGTACAAGTTTACGGTACTGCTACATGCTGGCGGCATTGTTAGCTGCTTCGGGGGCGCAAGCCGCCACAGCCATGCAGACGCAAATAGCATCTCAAGTCGATACAGCTTGCAAGATATCCATGTCCCGTGCATTGGCAGTTTTTCGCCCGAAATTGGCCGCATATCCAGACATCAGAGATAAAGAAGATATCATTACTATCGTCCCTTGGCTTGAAATGAACGCGCGGGCTCAAGTCGATAGCATGCAGATCGTCATTAACCAAGGTTTATGTTCGCAGATATGGCTGCTTTCTATTGCCTTCGCCGTATGTGAGCAATGGCCAACACAGCGTCGAAATTTGCTAAAATATATACAGTATCTTAGGGCTATTGTGGAACCGCCCGCGCGCCGCGGCATGGTGTTTGTCGAGCTAGAAATTCTTACTTTTCCATTATGGGCTCATGTCGATATGGCATCTTGGTCGCCACAGGAACAGGTGCGGGTTAGCGGCATTGTTAACATGCTCATGAACGAGGCCCTTGCATTTGTCGTGGCTCATGAGATTGGGCATATTGCATTGAGGCATAATGCACAAAACAATAAGATTTCGCGTGCGAATGAATATGCGGCAGATAAATTTGCACTGGATTTGGTAGAGAAGACCGGATATTCCTTCATCGGTGCCATTCCTACCTTGCTGGCCTTCATCAGTGATGAAGAACTCAGCAAACAATATAGAGAGGACTCCCATCCACCCGCTGCCTGCCGGCTCCGTGCCCTTTTGTTGAGATCTAAAGAACTGCAGAAGACGCTAAAGGATCCCGCTGGACAGGCAGAGATTGAACTAAATCTTGGCATGTCCGCAAAGGCGCTACGCAAGATGTTGAACACCTCCGAAGCAGAATGTGCGGAGCAGACTTAACATCTGTCTCTTATGCTGGCAGCACGCGGCTGAGTACAGTGATGGATATCTGCTTTACTCTTTACTGCATGTAGATGGGGTGCCCAGCTCTGGCTGGCGATGTGTGTAAAGATATTCCTATCGTTGAGCATGGCGGGGAACCGTCATACCGCGTGTTGAAATTTAGTACACGCAACCAAAATTTTCATAAGTTGCGGCAAAGCGCTTCGCGCGAGGTTTGGGCCGGTGCCATCAGGCAGGCTCGGCGTGCTCCACCATCAATTGCACCTTGGTCGTGCCATTGTATTCATTCGCATCAAGCCGGAAGGCGACCCTTGTCCGTTCGCCCAGGGCATCGGTATGGCCGAACCAGATGGCGTCGAAGCGCACGCCGTTCTTTTCCAGCAACAGTTTCAAATGCCGTTCCTTGAGGATGCGCTGGCTGACGACGCGGAATTCGTCGCAGAAGACGGGCGGGGCGAAGCCCTGGCCCCACACCTGGCCATCCATCAGCTCGATGAAGGCCGTCGTGTAATACGCGTCTTCCAGCGGGCCATCCGTTTCCACCACCCGTTCCAGCTGTTGGGCGCTGAGCCAAGCCTGGCCCACGGCTTCGAAGGCCTGGGAAAAGGCGTCGAAGGCGTCGGCGCGGATGGTCAAGCCCGCCGCCATGGCGTGGCCGCCGAACTTGTCGATCAGGCTCGGTGCCCGTTTCGACACGAGGTCGAGCGCGTCGCGCAAGTGGAAACCGGGAATCGAGCGTCCGGAACCCTTGATCCAGCCGTCGGCGCCGGGTGCAAAGGTAATCGTCGGGCGGTAGAATTTTTCCTTCAGGCGCGAAGCGACGATGCCGATCACGCCCTGGTGCCAGGATTCGTCAAACACGCTGATGGTGCTGCTGTTGGCCGGCTCGAAATCGTCGAGGTGCAGCAGGGCCGTATCCTGCATTTCCGCCTCGATTTCGCGGCGTTTCAGGTTGATGTCGTTCAATTGCTGCGCCAGCGCCCAGGCGCGGCCTTCGTCGTCCGTGATCAGGCATTCGATGCCCAGCGACATGTCTTGCAGGCGGCCGGCCGCATTCAGGCGCGGTCCCAGGGCAAAGCCCAGGTCGAACGGCGTGGCGCTGCGCGCTTCGCGGCCCGCCACGCGAAAGAGCGCCGCCACGCCCGCGTGCATATTGCCCTTGCGCATGCGTTTCAAGCCTTGCGCGACGAGGATGCGGTTGTTCGTATCGAGGCGCACCACGTCGGCCACCGTGCCCAGCGCCACCAGGTCGAGCAGGTTGTCGAGCTTGGGTTGCGTCTGCGCATCAAAGATGCCGCGCCGGCGCAGCTCCGCGCGCAGGGCCAGCAAGACGTAGAACACGACGCCGACGCCGGCCAGATGTTTACTGGGAAAACCGCAGGCAGGCTGGTTCGGGTTGACGATGACGGCCGCGTCGGGCAGGGTGTCGGCCGGCAAATGGTGGTCGGTGACGACGACCTGCATGCCGCGCCGGTTCGCCTCGGCCACGCCGTCGATGCTGGCGATGCCGTTGTCGACGGTGATGATGATGTCGGGCGATTTTTCGCGCGCCGTCAGTTCGACGATTTCCGGCGTCAGGCCGTAGCCGTATTCAAAACGGTTGGGCACGATGAAATCGACGTCGGCGCCCATGGCGCGCAAGCCGCGGATGGCCACGGCGCAGGCCGTGGCGCCGTCGCAATCGTAGTCGGCCACGATGACCATGCGTTTCTTGGCGGCAATCGCATCGGCCAGGAAGACGCCGGCCGCGCCGATGTGCAGCAAGCCGGACGGCGGCATCAGGGCCGCCAGTTCGCTCGACAGTTCTGCCGCGTCGGACAGGCCGCGCGAGGCGTACAGGCGGGCCAGCACGGGGTGGATGCCGCCCTGGCGCAGCAATTCGGATTCGCGGTAAGGGCAGGGACGGGTGGCGATGCGGGTACGGGTCATGATGCTTTCAACTTGTTCAGGGTAATCGCGCGCCAGAATTTACGCTGCGCATGCTTGCTGGTAGTGACGTCCAGCCAGGCGTCGCGGTGGCTCAGCACCAGGCGCAGCTGGCCCAGGCGGCCATCTTTCAAGGCCGCCAGCAGGGGCGCGAACCAGTCTGTTTCCAGCGCTTGCAATTGCTGCAGCCACATGCCCCATTCCTGGGCCTGCGCCGCTTCGGTCAAGCCGCCCAGCACGACGATCGTGTCGGATTGGTCCGCCAGCACACTGTTTGGACTGGCATCGCGGCGCGCCGGTTCCGCCAGCGCGGCCAGCCAGCCCGGCGTGTTCTGCGTATGCAGGCTGGCCGCGCAGCGCGCAGCCTCCACTGTTGCCACGCTCCCGCCCCAGATCCAGAACGCATTGATGGCTTTCAGGCCCCGTTCTTCGCGCGCCGCATTGACGGGGTGTTCATGCCACAGCATCTGCACTTCGTTCTGCAGGCGGCGCGCGGCGCGCGCGTGCTCGCCTTCCGGCATCCAGACGGACAGGTCTTGCGTGGTGGCGGCGTCCGGCGTGGCGCACTGCAAGTCGCTCCAGCCATCGGCGCGCATGAACCAGGTGCCCGCGTCGCCATACGCGAGCGGCTGGCCGATCTCGTCGAAATACGGGGCAGCGATGTCGAACAGGGCGCGCCCATCGGTCTCGTTCAGCTTGAGCTGGCGCAAGTCTTCCAGGCTGATATGGCTGCGGGCAATGGCCAGGTGGGCCGGATGCAGCAGGAAGTAGCGTACGCCCGGTTCCGGCACGAGGCCGTAGCCGCGCATGGCCCGAGCGGCAAAGGCCGCCTGCGCCGCCGCGCCGTTGGGTGCGGGCGACAGGTCCAGGGCGTGCGCCAGCCACGCTTCATGCGGCAGCAAGCGGTTGGCGTTGTCAAAAGTTTCTAAATTGCATGTGGAGGTGCGCGACAGCAGCGCTGCCAGCGCGGGCGCCTGCAAGACCTTGAGCAGGTCGGCAGCCAGTTCGGCGTTGGGCAAGGCGAAGGGCAAGACGAGGGTAAGTTGATTCATCCCGAGATTGTAGGCGATAGCGGCGGCGTGCGAGTAGGGCGCATGTGTTTTCGCCTCGATCGTTGCCACAGATTGGCGCGGGCAAGCCAGCCGCCTTGCATATTAAAAATATCAATAAAGCATCTTCATTATTTAAATTTTATCTTTGTCATCGGAAAATGATTCTCTTTTGAAAAGATAGTGGATATAATTGCGCTAACTTAATATCAGAAAGACAATCACCCCCTGCTGCGTGGTTGCGTCGTCTGGCTCCTGTGTCCCTCGAAATTGTATACAAGATCTGCCGGCTTCATTTTTAAACAAGTCCCTTCTTGGAAGCCCACTTATGTATACATTCGCCGCTTTGCGCGGCCAGGCTGATCGCGCCCTGGCCCCTCGTACTTCCGCTCCTGCTGCCGCCGTGGCATGCCGTCAGGAGGCCGCATGACTACCTACAACCTGTCGACTACGGTCCACGTCTGCGAAGACATCAACAAGAATTTCGATATCCGCGATCTGCTGATCCAGGCCGGCTACTCGGTGCAAGGCGAACTGAACATCAAGAATTTCACCGTGCTGTTGCCTGACGATACGGAATCGACCGAGAACACACCGCTGTTCGGCATGCTCGATGCGGACACCGTGTATGTGCGTCCCGGCGACTGGGCCGCCAACTACAACGGCAGCTTCTCGACCATCGAAGTGACGATTGACAAGGGCAATGGCGATATCGTCCAGCTGAGCCTGCAAGTCATCATCGACCCCGTCAACGACGCGCCCGACGCGGCCGATAAGACGTTTACATTGCTCAATGGAAACAACGTGGTGCTCAGCGAAGGCGATTTCGGCTTCCACGACGACGTCGAGCACGACGGCTTCAAGTCCATCGTCATCACGAATACCACCACGGCGGGCCAGGTCCTGTTGAATGGAGTGGCCGTGACGGTGGGCACGGAAGTGTCCATCGACGACATCCGCGCGGGCCACCTGGTCTTCGTGCCGAGCCAGACCGTGGCCGGCGACTTCGACCTCGGTTTCAAGGTGCGCGATGACGGCGGCACGGCCGGCTGCAATGCGCAAGACCTGAGCCTGGCGCCCCATTACCTGACCTTCAAGGTGCCGATGGCCCACCTGGGCGACTTCGTCTGGGAAGACAAGAATGCCAACGGCGTGCAGGACGCGGGCGAGGCGGGCATCGCCAATGTGGTCGTGCAATTGAAGGATACGGCCGGCAATGTGGTCGCCTCCACCACGACGGACGCCAGCGGCGGCTACCACTTCGACGTCAACCCGGGCACGTATTCCGTGACCGTGGTGGCGCCCGCCGGCTATGTGTCGACGGCGGCGAACCAGGGCGGCGACGCGGGCAAGGACAGCAATATCGATGCGGCCGGCAAGATGGCGCCCGTCACCCTGGCGCCGGGCGAAACCAACCTGACCCTGGACGCGGGCCTGTACCGCACGGCCGAGCTGGGCGACCGGGTCTGGTTCGATACGAACAAGAACGGCGTGCAGGACGCGGGCGAAGCGGGTGCTGCTGGCGTGAAAGTGACCTTGCTCGACGCGTCGGGCAACGCCGTCGGCAGCCCTGTGGTGACGGATGCGAACGGCAACTACCTGTTCACGAATTTGAAACCGGGCGCCTACAGCGTGCAATTCGATAAGACCACCTTGCCAGCCGGCTATACCTTCACGGGCCAGGACCAGGGCGGCGATGAGCAGCGCGATTCCGACGCGAATGCCGATGGCAGGACAGCGCAAGTGCTGCTGGCCTCGGGCGACAGCAACCACAGCGTGGATGCCGGCATCGTGGCCTTGCCGGCCACCCTGGGCGACCGCGTGTGGCATGACAGCAACGCCAACGGCATCCAGGATGCGGGCGAGTCCGGCATCGGCGGCGTCACCGTGCAGCTGAAAAATGCGGCCGGCAGCGTGATCGGCTCGACCGTGACGGACGCCACCGGCTATTACAACTTCAATGTCGATCCGGGCACGTATTCCATCGCCGTCGTCGCCCCCGCTGGCTATTTGACCACCGTCAAGGATGCGGGCAGCAGCGATGCGCTCGACAGCGACATCAACACGCTGGGCAACAGCGGCCAGGTGACGGTCGCTGCGGGCCAGAACTACAAGGATCTCGATGCCGGCCTGTACAAGACGGCGTCCATCGGCGACCGCGTCTGGTTCGATGCGAACGGCAACGGCACGCAGGATGCGGGCGAGGCGGGCGTCTGTGGCGTGAAAGTCAATCTGTACAACGCGCAAGGCGTCGTCGTGGCCAGCGCCTCCACGGATGCGAACGGCAATTATCTGTTCAGCAACCTGGTCCCCGGCGAATATTACCTGGGCTTCGTGCCGCCGGCCGGCTATGGCTTCACCAAGGCCGATATCGGCGGTTACGCCACGGATTCGGACGTCAATCCGGCCAGCGGCTTTACCACCACATGGGCTAGCTTGAAGTCGGGCGATGTGCAGCTGGACTGGGATGCCGGCCTGGTCAAACTCAACACGGCCTCCATCGGCGACCGCGTGTGGGAAGACAATAACTACAACGGCGTGCAGGATGCAGGCGAACTGGGCGTGGCGGGCGTAAAAGTCAACCTGCTCAATGCCAGCAACGTGGTCATCGCCTCGACGACGACGAATGCCAGCGGCAACTACCTGTTCAGCGAACTGGCGGCCGGCAGCTACAAGGTTGAAGTCATCCGTCCATCAGGCTTTTATTACACCAAGGCCAATCTGGGCAGCGATACGGCCGATTCCGACGTCGATGTCAGCACGGGGCGCTCGTCCCTGATCAACCTGGCCGCCGGCCAGAACGACATGAGCTGGGATGCGGGCATCTACCGCAAGGCCAGCCTGGGCGACAAGGTGTGGCGCGATGCCGACCATGACGGCGTGCAAGACTACAACGAGGCGGGCATCGCCAACATCAAGGTGCAGTTGTACTCGGGCAGCGGCGTGCTGCTGGCCACCACCTACACGAATGCCAACGGCAACTATCTGTTCAGCAACCTCGATCCGGGCAGCTATTCCCTGAAATTCGACAAGTCGGGCGTGTACCACGCGGGCTACGCCATGGATACGTGGAAATGGGGCGCGAAGAACGTGGGCACGAACGACAATATCGATTCGGATGTCAACAGCAACGGCACGACGTCCAACGTGGTCTACACGGACATATTGAAGCTGGCGTCGGGTCAGAACGACATGAGCTGGGATGCGGCCATCACGCCCATCGTCATCGACCTCAACGGTGACGGCGTGCACACGATCGCCCGCGCCGACTTCCACGGCAGCTTCGACCTGCTGGGCACGGGCAGCGCCATCCAGACGGGCTGGGTCTCGGCCCATGACGGCTTGCTGGCCATCGACAGCAATGGCAATGGCAAGATCGACAACATCTCCGAGTTGTTCGGTGGTAACGAGAAGGGCACGGGCTTCGCCAAGCTGTCCAGCTATGACTCGAACCACGACGGCGTGGTCGATGCGCATGACGACAAGTTCGCCGAACTGCGCATCTGGCGCGACGCCAACAGCAATGGCGTCACGGACGATGGCGAGCTGATGTCCCTGCACGACGCCGGCGTGGCCAGCCTGGCGGTCAGCTACACGGAACTGCCTTTCCTCGACGCCAACAGCAATCTGCACCTCGAGCGCAGCAGCGCCACCCTGGCCGACGGCAAGACGGTCGACATGACGGACGTGTATTTCAACGTCGACGCCAAGGATGCGGCCGCCGCCGGCGTGCATCTGCCCAGCATGGCGGACCTGCTGCGCGACGACAGCACGCTCGACGTGGTGCTGGGCCAGGATGGCACGGTGACCACCGTCGCCGCCGCGCCGGCCGCCGCAGCAACCCCTGCCGCAGAAGCCCAGGCCCAGTGCGAAATGGCCGACCTCTTGCGCCGCGCCATGGCTCACGTAAATACCCAGCCCCAGGAAATGGCTGCCTGATGTCCCTTGCCGGGCCATGAGCCTGCCCGGCAATGCCGCACCGGCGCGCCCGTCACGGGGCGCCGGCGCTTTCCACGCTTTTTTCACACTTGATAATCGAAATAGGGAAACCACAATGAAACAATCCATGCACCTGATCGTTCGCGGCGCCATCGCCGCAGCCGCTTTCGCCCTCGCCAGCGGCAGCGCCCTGGCCGCTTCCAACCTGCAAGTCGTCGATTCGCACAGCGTCAGCCTGTTTACGGCTGCCGGTGGCGCCTTCGGCTCGGGCAGCGCCATCTCGCCGACCTTGTGGGAAGTCAAGTACGACAGCAACACTTTCCTGGCGTTTTGCCTCGATCCCCATGTGGCCGTAAGCAACAGTTCGAACAGCTACAGCAGCGGCGCCTTCGCCGCCAGCGATGCCGTCAAGCGCCTGTATGAAGGGTATTACGCTTCGTCCATCGCGGCTGTGTCGACCAGCGCCAACAGCGCCGCCGCCTTCCAGCTGGCCCTGTGGGAATTGAATAACGACAATACGAACCTGCTGACGGGCGACCTGCGCTTCAAAAACCTGAGCAACGCCGTCGTCAGCCAGGCCAACACCATGTTGGGCGTGGCCACGGGCAATGGCGCCATCCAGAACCTGTACAACTACACGAGCTTGACGAGCGTCAACCCAGCTTCGCAAACCCTGCTGGCCGTGTCGCCAGTGCCGGAAGCGCAGACGTGGGCCATGCTGGTCGCGGGCCTGGGCTTGCTGGGCTTCATGGCGCGCCGCCGCAAGGGCGCTTCCGCGCTGACTTAATTATTACTCATTAGTCATCACTCATCGCGCAAGCGATAGCGTTCCCGCTGCGGCGCGCCCGACCGGCGCGCCGCAGCGTTTTATTGTGAATCCATCATGACCCCACCTCCCGACACTTCCACCGCTTCCGCCGGCATCTCCACCGATGCCATCGCCGACGCCATCGTCTTCCTGGCGCGCTTTTTCGGCGTTGCCGTGCAGGCCGAGCGCCTGCGCGCCAGCGTGGCGGCCCAGGCTGCACCGGCCACGGCTGACTTTCTCGAACAGGCGCTGGCGCAGGCCAGCCTGGCCGGCACCGTGTTGCCGGTAGATAAGCCACGCCGTCCCACGGAAATGCCGGCCTTGCTGCTCAACGGGGAAGGGCAGGCGCTGGTGATACTGGCCATTGCCGATGGCAAATATGAATGCCACGTGCCCGGCATCGAAGGCAGCGCCTGGTTTGACGCCGCCGCGCTGGCGCGGGAAGTGCCCGATGGGCGCTGGGTAGCCGTGCGGCCCGTCATGTTCTTCGACCAGCGCAGCTTGCTTTACAGCATGCCGGTGGCGGGGCGCTGGTTCTGGGATGTCTTCAACCGTAACCGCTGGGTCTTCCGCTGGGCCCTGCTGGGCACCCTGGTGCTCAATGTCATCGGCGCGCTGGTGCCGTTCTATGCGATGGCCGTATATGACCGCGTGATCCCGAACAATGCCACGTCCAGCCTGTGGGTGCTGACGATCGCCGTCGTGGTGCTGACGGGCTTCGAGCTGGCCTTGCGCCTGCTGCGCGGCGAACTGGTGGAAACGGCGTCGCGCCGCATGGACGTGGCGCTGTCGTCGAACATCTTCGCCCAGTGCCTGCGCCTGCGCGCGGCCAGCCGGCCCGCTTCCGGCGGCACCCTGGCCAATACCGTGCGCGATTTCGAATCCGTGCGCGAATTCTTCGCCTCCACCACCCTGACCACCCTGGGCGACTTGCCGTTCCTGCTGCTGTTCCTGCTGGTGATCGCCCTGGTCGGCGGCTGGCTCGTGCTCGTGCCCCTGGCCGTCATCCCGATTTTGCTGCTGGTCGCCTTCGCCTCGCGCGCGGCCCTGGCGCGCCACGTGGCCGCCTCGATGCAGGAAAGCGCGCAGCGCACGGCGCACCTGTTTGAAACCATGAATGGCCTCGACACCATCAAGGCGCTGGGCGCCGAAGCGTGGAGCCGGCGCAAATGGGAAAGCCTGACGGTGGCCATCGCCGCCAACAGCGTCGAAACGCGCGAAATCGTCAGCCGGGTCAACTACATCAACACGGCCGTGCTGGCCCTGTCCGGCGTGGCCGTGGTGGCCACGGGCGCCTTGCTGATGGGCGAGCATCTTCTGACCCTGGGCCAGATCATCGCCGTGAGCATGCTGACGGGCCGCGCCCTGGCGCCCGTGAGCCAGATCGCGGGCCTGATCATACGCTGGGAACAGACCAAGCTGTCGTATCACGCACTCAATAAAATCATGGATGCGCCCACCGACGATGACGCGGCCAGCCTGCAGGCGCCGCCCCTGTCCGGGCGCATCGAATTTCGCGACGTGGGCTTTGCCTACCCGAATTCGCCGCCGCTGCTCGATAAGCTCAACCTGCACATCCGCCCCGGCGAACGGGTCGGCGTGATCGGCAAGCTCGGTTCCGGCAAGAGCACCTTGCTGCGCTTGCTGCTGAACCAGTACGGCCCGCAAAGCGGCAGCGTGCTGTTCGACGACCTGGCCAGCACCCAGCTGGACCCTTTGAGCCTGCGCCGCCAGATCGGCTACGTGCCGCAGGACGTGACCCTGTTCCACGGCACCCTGCGCGAAAACATCGAACTGGGACGCAGCCAGCCCGGCGACGAGAGCCTGCTCGACGCCATCCGCCTGGCCTGCCTCGACGACATCATCACCCAGCTGCCCAACGGCGTGGCGACGGAAGTGGGCGAGCGGGGCGAACGCCTGTCCGGCGGCCAGCGGCAAGCCGTGGCCATGGCCCGCGCCTTGCTGGCGAAACCGCCGATGCTGCTGCTCGATGAGCCGAGCAGCATGTTCGACCCGGCCACCGAGCAGCGGCTGATCGGCCGGCTGCGTACCTTAAAGGAGACGACCATCGTACTGGTGACGCACCGCATGGCGATGCTGGCGCTGGTGGACCGCCTGATCGTCTTCGACAAGGGGCGCATCGTGGCCGACGGCCCGCGCGACGACGTCATGCGCGTCTTGAACAGCCAGGCGGCCAAGCCTGCGGTGGAGCAGGGAGTGGCGGCATGAGTGCCCTCAATGCCCCGAACGCCCGCCCGCTGCCGGCGGCCCACCCGGACCCGGAACGCGAACCGCAGCGCATCGTCATCCGCATGCTGGCCTTGACGTCCGTGCTGCTGGTGCTGGTGCTGGCCTGGGCCATGTTCGCCCAGCTCGACGTGTCCGTGAATGGCCGGGGCGCCATCACGCCGCCATCGCACCTGCAGGAAGTGCAAAGCCTGGAAGGGGGCATCGTGCGTGAAATGCTGGTGAAACCGGGCCAGCGCGTGCGCCGCGGCGACTTGCTGCTGCGCCTGGACACGGCCCAGTACGAGGCCAACCTGGGCGCCAGCGTGCAAAACCGCCTGGCCGCGCTGGCGGGCAGGGCGCGCCTCGACGCGCTGCTGTCCGGCGGCACGCCCCAGTTTGCGCCGGAATGGCAGAAAGAGGCGCCCGAGCTGATCGCCAAGGAAACGCAGTTGTGGCGCGACGGCCAGCGCGAATTCGCGTCGGCCACGGCGGCCGCGCGCGAAGGCGTGACGCGCCGCCGTGGCGAGCTGGCCGAGGCGCACAGCCGCATCGCCCAGCTCGACACGGGCTTGAAGATCGCCCTGGAAAGCCTGTCCATCGAGGAGAGGCTCTTCAAAGAGGGTGCCGGTTCGCGCGGCGACTACCTGAATGCGCAGCAGCGTGTGCAGCAGCAGCGCACGGAACTCGACAGCCTGCGCACCTCCGTGCCGCGCCTGACGGCCGCGCTGGCCGAGGCGCAGGCGCAGGCGGGCGAAGTGGAAGCGCGCATGCGCGGCCAGTGGGGCGCGCAGCGCAGCGAGTATGAGACCAAGGCCGGCGCCCTGGCCAGCACCGTGAAAGGCCAGCAGGACCAGGTGAGCCGGCGCGACGTGACGGCGCCTGTTGACGGCGTCGTCAACCGCGTGCTGGTGGCAACCGTCGGCGGCGTGGCGCAGCCGGGTAAACCTATCCTGGAAATCGTGCCGGCCGATTCGGAAATGCTGATCTCCGTGCGCGTGAAACCGTCGGACATCGGTTTTATCCATGTGGGACAGAGCGCGTCGGCCAATGTGCTGGCGTACGACGCCACCACCTATGGCCGCATGCAGGCGCAAGTGGTGCGCGTGGGGGCGGACGCGATTCCCGACGAGCGCAACGAACCGTATTTCGAGGTGCAGCTGAGCACCGACCGCAGCCAGCTGACGGCGCACGGCAAGGTATTGCCGGTGACGCCAGGCATGCCCGTCGACGTGGGCATCCTGACGGGGCGCCGCTCGGTGCTGCAATATGTGTTCAAGCCCGTGCTGCGCGGCTTGCAGTCTTCCCTGCAGGAGCGGTGATGCGTGCCTTCTTGATTTGCATGGCATTGGCCTGCGCAAACGCGGCGGCCCAGTCCGCGCCGCCGGCCACTTTCCAGGCGCAGTCCGCGCGCGGCTTGCCTGCCTTGCTGGCGCGCGCCGTGCCGCGCGATCCGCAGGTGATTGCGGCGCAGGCGGCGCTGGCCGCCACCGAAGCGCGCTACAAGCAGGCCCGTTCGCGCCTGTTTCCCACTGCGGCGCTGCAGGCGACGCGGGGGCGCAGCAAGGACCTCGATGGGACGCTGGAGGTCGAGCGCCGCACGCACCAGGTGGAAGCGAGCGTGCGCTGGAACGTGTACAACGGCGGCGCCGACCGCGCCGAACTCGATGCGGCCGAGCGCGAGATGGCGGGCGCCGCTTTCGACGTGGAGCGCGCGCGCGCGGAAAGCGCGGAAAAGCTGGCCGAAGCGTATTTCGACATGCAGCGCCTGGAACGCAGCCTGCAGCAGTCGCAGGAACGCCTGCGCGACGTGACGCAGCTGGTGCGGCAGGTGACGCGCCAGGCGGAACTGGGCAAATCGTCGGAAGTGGACCGCGAACTGGCGCAAAGTTCGCAGCTGGACGCGGAACTGGTGCACGACGGCTTGCTGACGGACCAGCAGGCGGCGCGCATCAAGCTCGAGGCGCTGGCCTTCGAGCCGGTGGCGCAGTTTGCCGATTTCGCCTTTGCGCCGCTGCCGGCGCAGGCGCTGGAGAATGCCGATACGCAGCAGGCGCAGTTGCGCGCCGCGCGCGAGCGGGCCGCCGCGGCCCAGTTGCGCGTGCGCGGCGTGGCGGCCACCCTGGCCCCCAAAATCGATCTGAATGTCAGCCATCTGCTCAATAACAAGACCACGCCGCCGCCGTCGACCATCCAGCAGCGGGGCTGGTCGGTGGGGGTCTCCTGGGAAATCCCGCTCGGCGGGGGCAGCCTGGCGCAGCGCGACGAAAGCATCAGCCGCGCCCAGGCGGCCGAGGCGGACGTGGCGCGCGCCGAGCAGGGCACGCGCGCCGACCTGGCCAGCATGCTGCCGCGCATCGCCAATGCGCAGCGCACGCTGGCCCTGCTTGACGAGCAGGAAAAGAAGATGGCCTTCGTCGTGCGCGGCGGGACCATCCAGTACGAGGCGGGCCGGCGCAACCTGCAGCAGGTCATCCAGACGCGCGACAGCTATTTCACGATACAGCAGCGGCGCATCGACCAGCTGCACCGTCTGACCCTGGCGCAGATGCGGCAATATGCGCTGGCGGGGCAGCTGCTGCGGGTTTTCGGCCTGGCGCAGGAGGTAAAATAGCGCCGGCGTGCGCGGTTTCACACAGAGATGACGCAGAGATCATGCATGAAATGCCCATTGTGTGGCACACTGCGCGCTCGCATATCATCGTTGTCGCGGGAGCGCATGAGCATCATCAAACAATTTCCTTTTGAGTGGCAGGTCGGCGTGCGCTATACGCGCGCCGGGAAACGCAGTGGCCGCAACAGCTTCATTTCCTTCATCTCTCTCATTTCCGTGGCCGGCATCGGCCTGGGCGTGGCCGCCCTGATCGTCGTCCTCTCCGTCATGAACGGCTTCCAGAAGGAAGTCACCGACCGCCTGATGTCGGTGCTGGCCCACGTCGAGGTCTTCGACACGAGCGGTTCCATGCCCAACTGGCAGGCGCAGGAGCGCGCCGCCTACGCCAACCCGCAAGTGAAAGCCGTGTCGCCGTTCGTGGAAACCCAGGGCATGCTGCTCAATGACGAAACCATGCGCCCGTCCGTCGTGCGCGGCGTGCTGCCGCAGCAGGAAGCCACCGTCTCCAGCGTGGCCGCCCAGATGAAGCAGGGCAGTTTCAAGGAATTGACGCCGGGCTCGTACAACATCGTGCTGGGCATCGACCTGGCCAAGGCGCTCGGCGTGAAAGTGGGGCAGAACGTCACCCTGATGCTCGAGCGCGAGCCCAGGGCGGGCGATCCGGCCAACGGCATCGTCATGCCGCGCATGCGCGCGCTCAAGGTGGCCGGCATCTTCGAGGCGGGTCACAATGAACTTGACGGCAGCCTGGCGTTTGTGAACATGCAGGATGCGGAGCAGCTGCTGCAGCTCGACGGCCCGTCCGGCCTGCGTCTGCGGTTGCACGACATGAACAAGGCGCCCCAGGTGGCGCGCGAACTGAAGGCATCGATGCCGGGCCAGCTGTGGATGCGCGACTGGTCGCGCGCCAGTGCCAGCTGGTATGCGCTGGTGCAAAGCCAGAAGAACATGATGTTCATCATCCTCAGCATGATCATCGCCGTGGCCGCGTTCAACCTCGTCTCGACCCTGGTGATGTCGGTCACCGACAAGCAGGCCGATATCGCCATCCTGCGCACGCTGGGCGCCTCGCCGTTCTCCATCATGAAGATATTCATGATCCAGGGCGCGCTGGTGGGCTTGCTGGGGAGTGCTTTGGGCGTGATCGGCGGCGTCGTGCTGGCGCTGAACGTGGGCGTCATCGTGCCCTTCATCGAAGGCATCTTCGGCCTGCACTTCATCTCCAAGGAAATCTACCAGATCAGCGCCGTGCCGTCGGACGTGCATTGGCTGGACGTGGCGCAGATCGGCCTGATCGCCTTTGGCCTGGCGCTGGTGGCCACCATCTACCCGAGCTGGCGCGCCGCGCGTGTCAAGCCGGCCGAGGCGCTGCGCTACGAATAAGCGGCTTGTAAAACCGGGGTCAGACCCGCCGGGTCTGACCCCAGCCCTTCCTTGCACGGGCTAACGCGATGATATGTTGCATACATAAGAATTAACGAATTAATGAGCATGTTAAAAAATCTTCCCTTCGAATGGCTGGTCGGCCTGCGCTACACGCGGGCCGGCAAGCGCAGTGGCCGCAACAGTTTTGTCTCCTTCATCTCGCTCATTTCCATGGCCGGCATCGGCCTGGGCGTGGCGGCGCTGATCGTCGTGCTGTCCGTGATGAACGGCTTCCAGAAGGAAGTGACGGACCGCATGCTGTCCGTGCTGGCCCACGTGGAAGTGTTCGACAACAGCGGCAGCATGCCCGACTGGCGCGCGGAAGCGGCGCAAGCCTTCAAGAATCCGGCCGTGAAGGGCGCCGCGCCATTCGTGGAAACGCAGGGCATGCTGCTGCGCGACGATGCGCTGCGTCCCGCCATCGTGCGCGGCGTGCTGCCCGAGGAGGAGCCGAACGTGTCCGACGTGGCGGGCCAGACGCGCATGGGCAGCTTCAAGGCCCTGCAGCCGGGCACCTTCAATATCGTGCTGGGCATCGAGCTGGCGCGCGCCCTGCGCGTCAACCTCGGCGAAAAAGTCACCTTGATGCTGGCCCAGGGCCAGGTCACGCCGGCCGGCGTGCTGCCGCGCATGCGCAGCTTTACCGTCAGCGGCATCTTCCAGGCGGGCCACAATGAATTCGACGCCGGCCTGGCCTTCATCAATATCGAAGACGGCCAGCGCCTGCTGCGCCTCGACGGCCCGTCCGGCCTGCGTTTGCGCCTGGCCGACATGAACCAGGCGCCGCAAGTGGCGGCCGAATTGAAAAAATCCATGCCGGGCGACCTGTGGCTGCGCGACTGGTCCAAGCTGAACGCCAACTGGTTTGCCGCCGTGCAGACGGAAAAACGCATGATGTTCATCATCCTGACCCTGATCATCGCCGTGGCCGCCTTCAACCTCGTCTCGACGCTGGTGATGACGGTGACGGACAAGCAGGCCGATATCGCGATTTTGCGCACCCTGGGCGCCTCGCCCCGTTCCATCATGAAGATTTTCATGATCCAGGGCGCGCTGGTGGGCATCCTGGGCACGATCCTGGGCGTCGGCGGCGGCGTGCTGGTGGCGATGAACATCGACGTCATCGTGCCGTTCATCGAGCACCTGCTGGGCGTGCAGTTCCTCTCCAAGGACATTTACTTCATCAGCACCGTGCCGTCCGACCTGCGCTGGCCCGACGTCACCAAGATCGGCGTGCTGGCCGTGATCCTCGCCTTTTTGGCGACCCTGTACCCAAGCTGGTGGGCTGCCCGCGTCAAACCTGCGGAAGCCCTGCGCTATGAATAAACCACTGAATACGACCATGACCGATCTGAACAAACCTGCCTCCAACGGCACTTCCGCCGATTCCGCCGTCCTTAGCTGCCGTGGCCTGGGCAAGACTTTTACGCAGGGCAGCTACAAGGTGCAGGTGTTGGCCGGCATCGATATCGACGTGCACCGCGGCGAGCGCGTCGCCATCGTCGGTGCCTCCGGCTCGGGCAAATCGACCCTGCTGCACCTGCTGGGCGGGCTCGATACACCCACCAGCGGCAAGGTGACCCTGCTGGGCAAGGATTTCGCCACTCTCAGCGAAAAGGCGCGCGGCGACTTGCGCAACGCCTCGCTGGGCTTCGTCTACCAGTTCCACCACCTGCTGCCCGAGTTCTCGGCGCTCGACAACGTCGCCATGCCGCTGATGATACGGCGCATGAAGCGCGCTCCGGCCACCGAGCTGGCGCAGCAGATTCTCACGCGCGTCAACCTGGCCAAGCGCGTCACGCACACGCCGGGCGAATTGTCGGGCGGCGAGCGCCAGCGCGTGGCCCTGGCCCGCGCCCTCGTCACGCAGCCGGCCTGCGTGCTGGCCGATGAACCGACGGGCAACCTCGATCACGCCACGGCCGAACAGATTTTCGACCTGATGCTGGAACTGTCGCGCACCCTGGGCACGGCCTTCGTCATCGTCACCCACGATATCGAACTGGCCAGGCGCTGCGACCGCGTGCTGCGTCTGACGGACGAAGGGCTGCAGCCGTACCAATACTAAGGAACCGCCATGCTGTGGATCGACACGCACTGCCACCTCGACGCGCATGAATTCGGCAGCGAATCGCTGCAGGTGGCGGCGCGCGCGCAGCAGCAGGGCGTGGGCATGATCGTCGTTCCCGCCGTCGAACGGGCCAATTTCGCCATCGTGCGCGACCTGGCGGCGGCGCCCAACGCCTGCTATGCGCTCGGTATCCACCCGATCTACGTGCCGCAGGCCACGGAAGACGATCTGATCGCACTGCGCGAAACCGTGGCGCTGGCCATGCATGATCCGCGTTTTGTCGCCATCGGCGAGATCGGCCTCGATTTCTTCATTCCCATGCTGTGCGAACCGGCCATGCGCGCCAAGCAGGAGCACTTCCTGCGCGAGCAGCTGAAAATCGCCCGCGACTTCGATTTGCCCGTGCTGGCCCACGTGCGCCGCTCGCAGGACATCGTCCTCAAGCACGCGCGCCAGATCCGCCCGAACGGCGGCATCGCCCATGCGTTCAACGGCAGCTTCCAGCAGGCGCAGGGTTATATCGATCTTGGTTTCAAGCTCGGTTTCGGCGGCGCGATGACGTTTACGCGCGCCTTGCAGATCCGCCGCATGGCGAGCGACCTGCCTTTGGACGCCATCGTGCTGGAGACGGACGCGCCCGATATTTCGCCCAGCTGGATCCACCCGGGCCGCAACAGCCCCGAAGAATTGCCCCGCATTGGCGCCGTGCTGGCCGAATTGCGCGGCCTGGAACTTGCCGACGTGGCGGCGCAAACCAGCGCCAACGCGCGTGCCGTACTGCCTCGATTACCCCTGATGGAGTGAAACCATGAACAAGAAAATGCTTGCGGGCGCCTTGGCGGCCTGCCTTTCCAGCGCGTTGGCGCCCGCCATGGCGGCGGCCGGCGCCCAGTGCGACGGCATGCCGCGCCTCGACGTGACCACGCCGGCCGGCTTTTGCGTGGCCGTGCTGGCCGACGGCCTGAAGTTCCCCCGCGGCGTGCTGCCGCTGACGAATGGCGACATTCTCGTCACGGACATGGCGGGATGGACGCCGAAGCAGGGCAAATTGTGGCTGTTGCAGCGCAAGGCGGCCGGCCCGGGCTACGAGCGCAAGCTGCTGCTCGACAAGCTCGATCGCCCGAACGGCATCGTGCAGGGGCCGGACGGCCTGGTCTACGTGGGCGAGGTGGGACGCATCTTCCGCTTCGACCTGCGCGATCCCGCCCGCGCCATCACCGACATCATCGGCGGCACGGCCAAGACGCCGCGCCTGCCGGGCCTCGGTTTGCACCTGCTGACGAATATGCGTTTCAGCCCCAAGGGCGACCTGTATGTGAACGTGGGTTCGAGCACCGACCATTGCGAGAACGATGGCAAGGCGCCCGATCCGGCCAAGGCCTGTCCTTCGGCGGAAGGCCCGGAAGCGCTGGGCGCCATCCGCGAATACACGATGGCCTGGCCGGCGGGCACGGTGACGAGCTGGCGCACGCATGCGCGCGGCTTGCGCAATTCGATGGCGCTGGCCTTTCATCCTGCGACGGGCGAACTGTGGCAGGCGGAAAACGCGCGCGACGCCATCCAGGCCGCCATGCCGCAACTCAAAAGCGACGAGAATCTGCCGCATGAGGAACTGAATCTGATCAAGGCCGACCGGCACTACGGCTGGCCGTACTGCTACGACGACAATGTCGCCAGTCCCGAATATCCGAAGACGGCTTGCGACGCCCAATTTGCGGCGCCCGAGCGCCTGCTGCCCGGCCATGCCGCACCGCTGGGCATGACCTTCTATACGGCCAGCCGCTTCCCGGCGCTGTACAAGAATAGCCTGATCATCGGCTACCACGGCTACCGCAGCAACGGCCACCGCCTGGTGGCGCTGCTGCCCGACAAGGCCGGCGCGCCGCTGGGCAAGTCCGTCGAGTTGATCGGCAAC
The DNA here is from genome assembly GCF_058797855.1 of Janthinobacterium sp. GW823-FHT01H08. Taxonomy (NCBI): domain Bacteria; kingdom Pseudomonadati; phylum Pseudomonadota; class Betaproteobacteria; order Burkholderiales; family Oxalobacteraceae; genus Janthinobacterium; species Janthinobacterium sp. GW823-FHT01H08. Next base: position 3,886,955 of record NZ_CM179504.1, on the reverse strand, counting down.
TGGGAGCACAAGGGCAAGCAGGGCAGGGGCGCGCCCGTCGACGTGAAACAGGGCCAGGACGGCGATATCTACATGGCCGACGACCATAACGGGCTGGTGCTCAAGCTGCACTACGAGGCGGGCAAACCGTAAGCGGCCTTCATCCGACGTCCTCGCTGGCGTTGCGGCGGGTGTCGGCTTATGGCCTTTGGCCTAAGCCGACCTACATCCTCAGTAGGTCGGATTGGCGTGGCAATGCCGCGCGTAATCCGACGTCATTGTTGGCGTTACAGGTGTCGTCGGTTTACGCTTGATCTCGCTCAGTGCGGAGCCGCCGCATCCTCCTACAATCGGCCTGATGTTCCCTGTCGACCAGGGATGACGGGAGGCTGACGTGAAACCTGCATTCATCAAGCTGCGTGAAAATTACTCGAGCGTGGCGGCCGTCGACCAGGCGGCCCTGTTCCGCGAAATTGGCTGGGAAGACTTGATCGGCAAGGACAGCTTTGCCAACACCTGCGCCATCCGCGTCAGCCTGGCCCTGATCAAGGCCGGGGTCCAGGTCAAGGGTCGCATGGCGATACGCAAGGGGGCATTCAAGGGCGCGCTGATCGAACCGGGGCAGGCCAAGCTGTCGCACATGCTGGCCAGCCCCTCGATGTTTGGCGCGCCCGAAAAATTTACCGGGGATGACGCCATGGAAGGCATCGGCCAGCGCCAGGGCGTCGTCGCCTTCTTCCGCATTCCCGGCTACCTGGGCGGCGCGGGCGGGCATATCGACATCCTGCTGCCCTCCATCGGCGTGAAGGTCTGCGGCAGCGAATGCTACTGGGATTGCGGCGAGGTCTGGTTCTGGCCCGTCAGGTGACGCTTATTTGAACTTCTTCGACCGTCCGCGCGAGGCCGCATTGTGCGCGCGCAGGATGGAATCGACGCGCTCGGACGCATCGCGCGACAGGTGTTGCGCCACCGCGATATCGGGGAAGAATTCGGGCAGGCGGTAGCTGAGCCAGGCATACGCGGAATAGTAGCGGCAAGTGTCTTCCACCTGCTGCAGATTCTGCGTGCCGCCGCCGTACGCGTGCTGGCGCAAGGTGCTCGTTTTTCCCTGCGACAGATTCTTCGCCCAGTGCTCCCACGCCGTCTGCAGGGACGGCACCTTGCTCGATATCGGCACCAGCGACAAAGTAAATTTGTCGGCCACGGACAGGGGCAGGGTGTCGAGCCAGACGGCGCGCTCCTTCTGGTCTTCCGTGATGCGCGGGAAGAAGAAGCCGTCCGGCACGTCGATATTGTGGATGAAGCGGCGCAGCAGTTTACTGAGCGACAGCTCTCCCGTCACCGACGAAATCCGGTGCAGGTGTTCGAGCGAGGGCGCCACGGCAAAGCCGCTGGTGTTCAGCGGGTGCAGCTTTTCCTTCAGCAGCGCGCGCATCACTTCATGCGTCTCGTTGTCGTAGCCGGCCACGAGGCCTTCTTCATGCACGCCATAGCGGCCCGCGCGTCCGGCGATCTGGCGCGCCAGCGCGGCCGAAATCTCTTCCTCTTCGCGGCCATTGTATTTGACGCAGGTGGTCATGACGATGCGCGCGATCGGCATGTTCAGGCCCATCGCCAGCGCATCCGTGCCGACGACGATATCGGCCGTGCCGTCGCGGAAGCGCTGCGCCTGCGCGCGCCGCACTTCGGGCGACAGGTTGCCGTAGACGGTGGCCACCGATAATCCCGTTTCCGTGATCATGTCGCGCCACATCAGCACTTCGCGGCGCGAAAAGGCGATGACGGCGTCGCCGCGGCGCAGGTTGCGTACCTTGCGCACGGCCGTCGGCTCCATCGACAGGGGCGCCATGCGTTTCAGGACGTGCACTTCCAGCGGGCAGTCCAGGCGTTCGGCCAGCGCCTCGATGGCGCGCCGCGCTTCCGGCGCCCCCACCAGGTAGACGGTGTGGGCCGGTGCGCCGCAGACGGCCGCCGTCCACGCGGCGCCCCGGTCCGGGTCGGCCAGCATCTGGATCTCATCGATGACGGCCACTTCGACGACGGTTTTCGTGTCCAGCATTTCCACCGTGCTGGCCACGTGCGTGGCGCCGTCGACGACCCTGCGCTCCTCGCCCGTGATCAGGCTCACGGCCAGCGGTTTGCCGTGCGGCGCGGCTTCCTGCAGGCGCTCGTAATTTTCCAGGGCCAGCAGGCGCAATGGCGCCAGGTAGATGCCGCTCTTTGCCTTGAGCAGCGCTTCCATGGCGCGGTGCGTCTTGCCGGAATTGGTCGGTCCGAGCAGGGCGATGAAGCGGCGCGGCAGGCGTCGCGCCATCTCGAACGAGGCCGGATACTCGGCCAGGTTGATGCTCTGGCGCGTGCGTGCCGCGTGCTGCTCTTCCTGCTGGCGCTCGATGGCGTGGTTGAAGCGCTGGCGGATGCGGTCGAAGACCATGCCGGCCGGCTCGGACGTCTGCATGTCGGCCAGCGTGTGCAGGAAGACCATCGGGTCCGTATCCACGTCCTCGCTCAGGCCCGCGATATCGGCGACGAAATCGACCACGTGTTGGCGCAGTTCCTCGAAGACGGCCGCGCTGGCCCGCTCGCGCACCAGCGCCAGCTTGGTCTCGCGGTCCATCTTGCGCCATTTGGCCGGCCGCGCCAGCACGCCCTGTGCAGGCACGAGTGCATACGGCACCACCAGGTGGCCTGCCTTGACGACGCCGGAAAAGCGCACGAAGACGCGGCCTTCCATCTTGACCAGGCGGATATGCTCGGCCAGTTCCCCCAGTTCCGCGACCAGGGTGGCGTCGTTATTGTCTTCGCTGCTGTCGGAAAGGTCGGTGGAAGTATCGGGAGGAAGTGCGGAGGAAGTCATGTCGTGCCTGGGTGTTGAAGTAAGCGAGGCCGATTATACCGTGCGCAGGGTAAAGATTTTCCCCCGGCGCACGGTGCCGCTGCCGCACGAGCGCTGATCTGTAAAACGATGATTCCCTGAGGCGGATAAGCCTCGCAACCATGGAGGGCGGCGCTGCCGCCTGCTTGCCAATCATCTTGCTTGAACGCGAAATGGGAATCCGATATCCGGTGCTTTGCGCTTAGCGGTTTTTTCCTGCGACATTTTTATTCGGCTGGAATTTACATGAATGTCTTTTTATTAATTTTGTTATATTTTTTAATTTAACATTAAAATTTCAATTGACGTGGCGCCGATGGTAACAAAGAGTATGTTTTTATCGATAGCCAGGGTGATGATATTCGTATCGCGCCTGTATTTTTCATTGTGTGAAGAATTGGCCGATGGCGTGAAATGAATTGAATTGTCTTGACAATTAATAATGGCGAGCTGATCATGGGTTCAGATTTTGCAGGGATATTTTGGTATCTTTTCAAAATATCTGAAATTGACGGCGACGTACGGCATTATTCTGGATGCCGCTCTGGCTATCGGCTGGGGCGTGCCGTTGATATGCACGGCTTTGATTTGACGGTGCTCCAGGATACGTTGGAGGCCGCAGGATTTTCCATTTCGCGCTGACGTACGACCAGCGCGCGATGACACGCGACATACCTGTGTATGTGGCCCTGCGCCAGAGGATGGCGCGCGCGGGGATTCATCAGCCATCCGACTTTGGGAGAACTCCATGAATAAAAAGCTCGCTGCATTTCTTTTTGCGTCAGGTCTCGGTTTGGCGGTAACGGCGACGCCAGCCTTTGCCAGCTGCTATAGCGCCTGCGCTGCCGAATGGCGGGCTTGCATCGCCGCCGGTACCGCTCAAGCCGAGTGCGGCGCCGAGCGGTCCGCCTGCCTGCAATCCTGCAATTGACGGGAGGAATACTGCGCGCTGCGGCAGCCACTATCGTAGCCTGTTGCCGCTGACGCCAGCAAGCCATGGCGCCGATGGCAGTTCAGGCTGCCCGTGCGCGCACGGCGCGTAGCCCCCAGCCGGTGGCGATCAATCCGTCGCCGGCTTGCAGCGGCGCTGCGGCGTCCATGAACGCATGACCTTCGCCGCAGGCCAGGTCGATCACCGCCAAGGGGTTATTGCTGACCGACACGAGGTCGGTCAGTACGGCATAGGACAAGGCGTAGCTGGTGGATGCAGTGCATGAGCGTTCTTATCCAGTGCACCTTTGCGCCAGATCAGACGGCAAGGCGTGGAAAACGATCACATTAGTTGAGTCCCTTTCGCAGCGAGCCGATTTTGCCTTGATCCTGCCTTCCCATGCGCACCCTGATACTCGGCTTTGCCGCTGGCGCCGCCTGGTTGCAGACGCAGGCAAGCTTGCCGCCGCACGCGGGCGCGCTGCTGTCGGTGATCGCTGGCGCGGCGCTGCTGATGGCGTGGCTGTTGTGCCGACACGCGCGCTGGCGTTCCGGTTGGCGTTCCGCTATTGCGCTCTCGGCCGGCGTGGGGCTGGGCTTTTATTGGGCCGCCTGGCTGGCCCAGGCCGCCATGGCGCCGCAGCTGGCGCTGGCCGACGAGGGACAGGACATCGTCGTGACGGGCACGGTGGCCAGCTTGCCGTACCGCTTCGAGCAGGGCGTGCGCTTCAATTTTGCCGTGGAGAAGGCACTCAATGCGAAGGTGCCTCCCCTGATCGCCCTGTCCTGGTACGCGGGCTTTCGCGATGAGGTGACGAACGAGGTGGGCGACGTGCAGCCGGGCGAGCGCTGGCGGCTGACGGTGCGCCTGCAGCGCCCGCACGGCAACGCGAATCCCATGGGTTTCGATTACGAGGCGTGGCTGCTGGAGCAGGGCGTGCGCGCCACCGGCTACGTGCGGCCGCAGCCGCGCGCGGACACGCCGAACGTCCGCCTGGCGGCCTTCGTGCCCGGTTTCGGCAACGTGGTAGAGGCCAGCCGCGCGGCCTTGCGCGCGCGCATCGCGCACAGTTTAGATGGCAAGCAATACGCGGGCGTGATCGTGGCGCTGGTGGTGGGCGATCAGCGCGCCATTCCCCAGTCGGACTGGCAGGTGTTCAACCGCACGGGCGTCAGTCATTTGATCTCGATTTCCGGCCTGCACATCACGATGATCGCGGGACTGTTCGCCCTCGGTGCGGGCGCGCTGTGGCGGCGCTCGTTTTTCACGGAGCGGCAGCTGCCCTTGCTGCTGCCGGCGCAAAAAGTGGCGGCGCTGGCCGGCGCGCTGGCGGCATTCCTGTACGTGCTGCTGGCCGGCTTCGGCGTGCCCGCGCAGCGCACTTTATATATGTTGCTGGTGGTGGCGCTGGCCCTGTGGCTGGGACGCATCACCAGCATCGTCCATATCCTGTGCCTGGCGCTGGGCGTGGTCGTGCTGCTCGACCCGTGGGCCGTGCTGTGGCCCGGTTTCTGGCTGTCGTTCGGCGCCGTTGCCACCATGCTGTACGCGACGGCAGGCCGCACGGCGGCGCCTTTGCCGGAGAACGCCAGCCGCTGGCGCCGCCTGCGCGCGGCCGTGGCGCTCGGTGCGCATACGCAGTATGTGGTGACGGTAGGGCTGGTGCCGTTGACGATGCTGCTGTTCTCGCAAGTGTCGCTGGTCAGCCCTGTGGCGAATGCGCTGGCCATTCCCGTCATCAGCCTGGTCGTCACGCCCTTGTCCCTGGCGGGCAGCTTGCTGCCGGCGCCCCTGTCCGATGGGTTGTTGCTGCTGGCGCATGCCATCGTGCAGATGCTGGCGCAGGTGCTGGACTGGCTGGGCGCGCGCCGCTTCGCCGTCTGGACGGCGCCCGCGCCGCCATGGTGGAGTTTTTGCTGGGCATTGTTTGGCACGGCCTGGCTGCTGGCGCCACGCGGATGGCCGCATCGCTGGGCGGGCATGCTGGGCTGGCTGCCGCTGCTGACGGCCTTGCCGTCCAGCCCGCCACCGGGCCAGATGTGGATCACGGCCTTTGATGTGGGACAAGGCATGGCCGTGCTGGTGGAAACGCATGGACACCGCTTGTTGTACGACACGGGGCCCGCCTACAGCCTCGATTCCGACGGCGCCAGCCGTGTCATCGTGCCGTATCTGCGGGCGCGCGGCATCGCTACGCTGGACGGCGTGATCATTTCCCACAGCGACCTCGATCACGCGGGCGGCGCTATCTCTCTGCTGGAGAACGTGCAAGTGGGTTGGCTTGCCTCGTCGCTGTTCGATGGCCATCCGGCCGTCGAGGCGCGGCGGCAAGCCGGGCGTCCGTATCTGCACTGCGTGGCCGGCCAGAGCTGGACCTGGGAAGGCGTGCACTTTGCCATGCTGCACCCATTGCCCGCCAGCCACACGGACATCAGCTTGACGCCGAACGCCCGCAGCTGCACCGTGAAGATCACGGCAGGCAAGCATGCCATCTTGCTGGCCGGCGACATCGAGGCGGCGCAGGAAGCACAGTTGCTGGCGCGCTCGGCCGATGGCGACCTGGCCGCCGACGTGCTGCTGGCGCCGCACCACGGCAGCGGCACCTCGTCGACACCGGCCTTCCTGAATGCCGTCCATCCGGCCCTGGCGATTTTCCAGGTCGGGCACCGGAACCGCTATAAACATCCGAAGCCGCAAGTGTATGCGCGCTATGGCGACATGGGCATTGCGCGGCTGCGCACGGATGTGACGGGGGCGGTGGTGCTGGAATTTGGCGACGATATCGATGTGACGTTGTACCGGGCCAGCCGGCCACGGTACTGGCATGGGCGATAAGGCAGTGCGCCGCATCGGATACCGGACAGGAGACCCATTATGTGCGATGAATGCAATCCCTTCGAGCGCTGGTTGGCGAAGGCCGACGCTGCTTACCGGCGCTTGCGTTTGATTCGGTGGGATCAGGGGTTACGTTATGTGGAGAGGATTTCGCCAGCGTTGGCGCAGGCGACACAGCATACGGGTATTGGTATCGCGAGCGGCTTGTTTACTGGCTTGATCTTGTTTGGATTGCAATTTACGATTGATCAGCCTGTCAATGACATGGCCAAATCGCTACAGCGCAAATTCATTGTGCACTACCAGGATATTCCAGCGCCCTTGTTCAATCTTGTCCTTTTTCTGGTGGCATGCACCATGTTGTTGACTGCCGAGTGGGGGCATTTTTTCAGGCAGAAAGTGCTGGTGCCTGTCATACATGGCATCTCGCATACAGTGTCAATTAGCACCGGGATGTTATTGTCGCTCGTCTTTTCGGACGTGCTGACGAAGAGTTTTCTGCCGAATATCGGACAATGGTTATTCAGCCTCCTTATTATTTCGATAGTGTGGATACTCGCAGTGACGATGAACGCAGTTATTTATTTATGTCGCTACGGCGTGGTGGGGCTATGGCGAAAGAAGAGCTGCGCTGGCGAAGAGTGTCCTGCACCGCAAAAAAAGTACGAGGTCCTGCACTTTATTTTTCCACTGGTGGGAATTTTTCTCATCTTTTACCTGTGGGGAGATGTCAAGCGCAGCGCCGTACAGGTGGCCGATGCCGCCAAGGCCAGCAAGGTGGCGGACTGTGCAGTTGCACACTAGCTGTTTTCATATTCGCTTCAGCAGCATCTCAACGGAAGAACCCAATCGAGGAGCGTTGATTGTTACATTTAAGCAGCCATTATCTGATCAGCCTGGCCCAGGCCGCCGACATCGACGCCATCACGACCTTGTTGCAAGCTAATTCCCCATCGCAGGGCGGCAGCCTGACGGGCGAGTTTTCGCGCGACAAGGTGGCCAGCATGGCGGATGGCGAATCGCCCGTCATTGTGGCGCGGCGCGCAGCGGACGGGCCTGTCGTTGGCGTGTTGTTCAGCGATGCAGCTGCCACCGCGCAGGCGCCCGTGGTGCTGGCCATGCTGGCCGCGTATCGGGGAAGTGACAAGGCCTACGTGTATGGCCCCGTCTGCATCGCGGACTCGGAGCGGGGGCAGGGCTTGCTGGCGCTGCTGTACTCTGCCATGCGGGCGCGGCATGGGGGTGCGGAGGCGGTGCTGTTCATCCGGCGCGACAATATCGGCTCGCTGCGTGCGCATGAACGACTGGGCATGCGCGAGGTGGCCGCCTTTGTTTTCGATGGCGCGCAGTTCGCCGTGTATAGCGACGTCATCGCCGCGAAATAGATGCTAACTTGCCCGTTCATCGGGTATTTCCAGCCCTCGCTGCCGCACATATTCCAGAAACAGCCGGGCCCCCTTGGCCATCCTCGACGTGCCATACACGGCATGGATGCTCGGGTCCAGCTCCTTCGACGAGGTCAGCCGGTATGCCGTGCAGACCCGGCGCAGGGTGCCTGCCGCCACGGCCGGTTCCGCCAGCCAGCTGGCCAGGCGCACGATGCCGGCGCCTTCCAGGGCCGCCTGAAAGGTGGCGATGCCGGAAGTGAAGCGGAAGCGGGGCTGCACCTGGTAGCGCACGTTGCGCTCGGTGGAAACGAAATGCCAGTCGCGCAGGATGCGGGGAGCCGAGTGCATGATGATGTCGTGGCCGGCCAGCTCTTCCGGTTCGTCGGGCGCGCCCATGCGGGCGATATAGTCGGGCGAGGCGTACATGTAGCGGCGGTAGTTCCACAGGGGATAACCGATCAGCTCGCTCGACTGGGGGAAGGCGCCGCGGATGGCAAAGTCGAGCTTTTCCTGGATGGGGTCGATCGATTTGTCCGAGAAATGGATGTCCACGGACACGTTCGGATAGTCGCGCGAAAATTGCGCCACCACTTTCGGCAGGAAGCCCAGCGACAAAATTTCCGGCGCGGAGAGGCGCACCCAGCCTTGCGGCGAGTTGCTCAGCTCTGCCAGCTGGTCTTCCGCCTCGGCCTGCGTTTCCAGCAAGTGCTTGGCCGACGCGTAATAGGTTTCGCCGGCCGTCGTCAGGGTGAACTGCTTTTGCGTGCGCAGGATCAGCTCGGCGCCGATGGCGTCTTCGAGGAACTGGATGGCGCGCGTGACGGCCGACGGCGAGCGTCCCAGCATGCGCGCCGCGTGGATGAAGCTGCGCTTTTCCACCACGGTGCAAAAGGCGCGGATCTCCCACATCAGTTTCATCGACATCGCGTCACTCCCGGCAAAAGAGGCCAGTAGACCGCATGGGGCGCATTCCGTCAAGCGTTACGCCTGATTGCGTTTTCCGCAATTTGAAGTTGCATCGGAAAAAGTGTCTGACGCCTATACTGCCGCTGTCGCCCATTCCATATTGCCTATCATGCTGACCATCTCGCTGCTGTGTTTATTTGCCTTCTTTGCCGGCCTGATCGATGCCGCCGTGGGCGGGGGCGGGCTGATACAGCTGCCGGCCCTGTTCAACCTGATGCCGAACATGGCGTCGACCTCCTTGCTGGGCACGAATAAGCTGGCGTCCGCCTGCGGCACCACGTTTGCCGCCCGCTCGTTTGTCGGCAAGGTGCACATCCCGTGGCTGCTGGTGCTGCCCGCCGTGGCCAGCGCCTTCGTCATGTCCTTCATCGGCGCGGCCGCCGTGTCCTACGTGCCGCAGCAGGTGGTGCGCCCCATGGTGCTGGTGTTGATCATCATCATGGCCATCTACACCTTCATCAAGAAGGATTTCGGCACGACGCGCGAAGCGCGCCCCATCGGCCCGCGCGAGCGCATCCTCGCCATCGTCATCGGCGGCGCCATCGGCTTTTATGACGGCCTGTTCGGGCCGGGCACGGGCAGTTTTTTGATTTTCCTGTTCATCCGCGTCTTCGGCTTCGATTTCATCCTCGCCTCGGCCTGCTCGAAACTGGTGAATATCGCCACCAACGTGGCCGCGCTGGCCTTCTTCATTCCCGCCGGCCACGTGGTCTACGCGGTGGCAGCGCCCATGGCCGTGTGCAATATCCTGGGTGCCCTGACGGGCACCTGGATCGCCGTGCGCCGCGGCGCCGCCTTCGTGCGCATCCTCTTCCTCGTGCTGCTGGTGCTGCTGATCGTGAAGTTGTCCTACGACATCTTCTTCAAGTAAGTTTTTGAACGACAACAAGCCATGAAAACCATCCAGGGCGTGCTGTGGGACAACGATGGCGTGCTGGTCGATACCGAACAGCTGTTTTACGAAAGCAACCGCGACTTGCTCTTGCCCTACGGCATAGACTTGACGCCGAAGCAATTTTTTGACTGGTTCCTGGACAATAACTACGGCGCCTGGCATCTGCTGCTGGGGCAGGGGCACAGCATTGAGCTGGTCGAGCGCCTGCGGGCCGAGCGCACCGAGCTGTTTGCGCAACGCCTGCGCCAGGCGGGGCAGCTGGCCATCCCCGGCATCGGGCAAGTGCTGGCGGCGCTGCGCCCGCATGTGGCCATGGGCGTGGTCACCAGCGCCTATGAGCAACATTTCCGCATCAGCCATGCGGCCACGGGCTTGCTCAGCCACTTCGACTTCGTGCTGACGCGCGAAATGTATGGCGAGAGCAAGCCGGCGCCCGACGGCTACCAGCTGGGCTTGCAGCGCCTGGGCCTGGCCGCCGCCGACTGCGTGGCCGTGGAAGACTCGCCGCGCGGCTTGCGCGCCGCCAGGGCGGCCGGGCTGGAATGCATCGTCGTGCGCAATCCCATGAACCGTCACCATGCGTTTGACGATGCTTTTTGCGTGGTCGATTCCAACGCCGAGCTGGGCGACGTACTGGCCTCGTTCGTGCCCGGCATGGCGCCAGCGCGCCCGCTGCCAGCCCGCAAATTAGAGGTCTTCCTCTGATCCGTCTTGCCGGCATGCCATTACAATTGCCTATCGCATTCACCGGCACCGCCCCACGATGACCCTCCCGCAACTGCACTTTGCCCACGCCAACAGTTACCCTGCCGGCACCTACCGCAAGCTGTTCGGCTTGCTGGGCCAGCACTACACCGTGCAGGCGCTCGACATGCATGCGCACGATCCGGATTACCCCGTCAGCACGGGCTGGCCCGAGCTGGTGCGCGAGTACATCGACGACCTGGAGCGCCGCTACAGCGCGCCCGTGATCCTCGTCGGCCATTCGCTGGGCGGCATGCTCAGCGTGATGGTGGCCAAGCAGCGGCCCGACCTGGTGCGTTGCGTGGTCTTGCTCGATTCGCCCGTGGTGGCGGGCTGGCGCGCCTTGCTGGTGCGCCTGGCGCGCAACACGGCGCTGGGCGAGCGGTTTTCCCCCTCGCGTTTTTCCGCCCGGCGGCGCAAGCTGTGGCCCGATGCGCAAGCCGCGTATGAACACTTCGCGGCCAAGGACATGTTCGCCATCTGGGCGCCGCAAGTCTTGCGCGATTACATCGACAGCGGCCTGGCTCCCCATCCGGACGGGGTGCAGCTGCGTTTTACGCGCGAAGTGGAAACGCAGGTCTACCGCAGCTTGCCGCACCATATCGGCGGCCTCGTCAAGGATGGGTTTCCCGTGCCCATCGGCTTTATCGGCGGCACGGAATCGGTGGAATGCCGCCAGGCGGGCTTGACGGCCACGCGCAAGCTGGTCGGCAAGTTTTTCCGCCAGGTGCCGGGCGGCCATCTGTTTCCCATGGAAAACCCGGAACTGACGGCGCAAGTGGTGCGCGAGATGATCACGGCATTGCTGGCGAAACAATAGCCTTCCGCCAAGGATTTTCAGGGGATGGGGGCCAACAGCGGCGGATTTTCGCGTAAAATCCTGCCATTCGGGCCGCGCCTGCACCTGGCGCGCCGCCCCAGCCATTCGATATTCTAGAAAGATACCCCTGCGATGACGATTAAAAGCGATAAATGGATACGCCGCATGGCGGAAACAACGGGCATGATCGAGCCGTTCGAACCGGGCCAGGTCAAGGAACGCGACGGCAACCGCATCGTTTCCTACGGCACCTCCAGCTATGGCTATGACATCCGTTGCGCCGACGAGTTCAAGTTGTTTACCAACATCAACACCACCATCGTCGATCCCAAGGATTTTGACGCGAATAACTTCGTCGATGTGTCGGGCAAGGGCTATTGCATCATCCCGCCCAATTCCTTCGCGCTGGCCCGTACCGTGGAATATTTCCGCATTCCCCGCAACGTCTTGACGATTTGCCTGGGCAAGAGCACGTATGCGCGCTGCGGCATCATCGTCAACGTCACCCCGTTCGAACCGGAATGGGAAGGCTATGTGACCCTGGAGTTTTCGAATACGACACCGTTGCCGGCGAAAATCTACGCCAACGAAGGCGTGGCGCAAGTGCTGTTTTTCGAATCCGACGAAGTGTGCGAAACCTCGTACAAGGACCGCGGCGGCAAATACCAGGGCCAGGTCGGCGTGACATTGCCGAAGACCTGATTGATTGCTTGAACGGGCGGGGCGCCAGTCCTGCTTTAAATCTGTTTCAGCAGCCACGCCTTCAGCGCGGTTGACGGCTGGTACAGGGGAACATGGCCGCGCAGCAAGATTTGCGCGCTGCGCCGGTAGGCCGCACCGTCGATGGCGATGTTGCCCGTCACCCCGTCCTGGCGCGCCACGATGGTGGTGTCCAGGATGCCGGCCGGGTTGGCTAGGCCCAGTTCCATCTCTGTTTCCGCTTGCTTGACTGGCGGCACGCCGCGCGCCAGCGCATGCGCCACCGTGCCCGGTATCAGGCACGCGGCCGCCAGGCAGCAGCCTCCCGAGACCGCCAGCGAGGCGTGGCCCGATTGCGGCGTAAAGTAACGCACCGCAATATTTCCCTCTTCCGCCGCCGGCCCCACGATGCAGAACTTGGGGATGGTTTCGCTGCGTTCCAGTTCCGCCAACGTCATCAACCCGCCATCGCGCTTGCGCAAGCCCATCAGCAGTCCCGCCGCGCTCCACACCTGGCGGATCGCCTGCATGAAAGCCGTATCCGCTTCCAGTTCCGCGATGGACTCGTGCGCCGTCTTGCCGAACTGGCTCGCTGGCGCGATGACCATGGGCACGGCCACATCCACGCACGAGACCACATAACCGTGCACCACATCCTGCGCATTGCCTGTTGGTAATAATTTTCCCGTCTTGGCGCCTGCCGGCTGCCGCAGGAACAGGTCCACGCGGGGGAAGTTGCCGGTCACGCCAGGAATGCTGGCGGCCGTAAAGCTGCCGTCGCGTTCGCGCGCCATGCGCGAGGTGGTGATGACGCCCGTGTTGGTGTTGCGGATATCGATATCGTGCGCGCCGATGGCCAGTGCCTCGATCACGCCGCTGTCCAGTCCCCACAGTTGCAGGGCGGACGACATATTGCCGCAGTTCACGCTCCAGTCGATATCGCCGTGTTCGCCAGCCAGCTGGGCCAGGGTGCTGACCAGGCGCGGCTGGCCCGCATGCTGTTCCACCTCGGCGAGGAAGACTTTATTGCTGGTGGGCGTGCCCCGACCCAGGCCCGTGATTTGCCGGTTGCCCGGCTGCCGGCCGGACTGGGGCACGCCCATCAGGTGGCGCAGCAATTCCTCGCGCAGCGTTTGCTCGGCCGGCACGCAGGTCCCGTGCAAGACCAGGCCCGTCGACGTGCCGCCACGCATGTGGTGGACGGGAAACTCGATCACGCCGCAGCGTTGGCGGGGCACGAGGTCGGGCAGGGCGGGCAGCAGGGGCGTCATCATCATGGATCGTGGTCAAGGCAGGAAGCGCCAGTGTGCCAGTTTTTCTTGCTGGCGTGCAATCGGATGGTGCGCGCGGCGTCTTTACATGGCTTTACCCGCCTTTACACTTGCCGCCCTGTATTGAGTACCTTGCGCGCCGATAATAAGGTGTTGAATAATCAGGGAGGCAATATGGTAGCGGCAATCGGTTCCGGCAGCGCAGTCAGCGCGGCCAGTAGCGCCAGTTCGGGCAGCAGTGCGCAGATCGCGGCGCTGCAAAAGCAGATCACGGCGGCGCAAAAACAGTTGACGGAGTCGCAGAAGGGCGAGCAGACGGACGCGTCGCAAAAGCTGCAGCAGCAGCTGGCGCAGCAAATTCAGGCCTTGCAGGCGCAAATCGCCCAGCTACAGGCGGCGGCCGCGCAGAAGGCGGCGCAAGGCGATTCCCAAACGGCCAGCAGTGCCGAGACCGTGGCGAGTCCCGCCAGGTCAAGCGCGTCGACCCTGGGCAGCATCATCGATACGCAGGCGTAACAACACATCCACGCGCCAGGCTCGCCGACAGGTCAGCCTGGCGTTTTGACAGGCAACAACATTTCCACGCACAAGCCGCCACCGCTGCGCAAGCTGGCCCCGATGCGGCCGCCATGGGCATTGATGACGTGCCGGGCGATAGCCAGGCCCAGGCCGTGTCCATCCGTGCTGTGCTGGGTATTACTGGCGCGGAAGAACGGTTCAAAAATGCGCGCCAGGTCCGCGCCAGCCACGCCGGGGCCCCGGTCCAGCACGGCGATGCGCAGCCAGTCGGACATGCGAGACAGTTCCACTTCCACCGTGCCGCCATCGGGGCTGTGCTTGACGGCGTTGCGCACCACGTTTTCCACGGCGCGCGCCAGCAATTCTGGCTGGCCCGTGACGCTGGCGTCGGGCATGGCCGCATCGCCCGCCAGTTCGACGTTCAACTGGCGTGCCCGGGCCTCATAGCGGGCGTCGTCCACGATGTCGTGCACGAGGTCGGCGATGCTGACGTCTTCGCTGTGCATGTGCCCGGCTCCCGTTTGCCCGGCGCCGGCTTCCAGCCGTGACAGCGTCAGCAGTTCACCGATCAGTTTATCCATGCGTTCGCTTTCGCGTTCGATGCGCTGCATCGAGGCGGCCATCTTTTCCGGCTGCTGGTGCGCCAGGCCGATGGCGGCCTGCAGGCGTGCCAGCGGCGAGCGCAACTCGTGCGAGACGTCATGCAGCAGACGTGTCTGGCTATCCATGAGGCTGCGCAAGCGGCCCGTCATGCGGTCGAAATCGCGGCCCAGGTCCGTCAATTCATCGCCGCGCTTGCCGCTGGCGTGAAAACGCGGCGCCAGATTGCCGTGCGAGGCGGCCTCGAACGCTTGCCGCAGGTCGCGGATGGGGCGCGCAAAATACCAGGCCAGCAGGAAAGAAAACAGCAGGCTGGCGGCAATGGCCGCCCCCAGGGGAATGAAGGTGCGGTAGGGCGTGTCCATGCGCGGGGGCGGGCCGCGGCCGAATTCGCCGCGTGGCGGCGCAGTGCCCGCTTCGTGGGGCCGTGGACCGGCTCCCATGGCGCGCGGGCCGCTCAGGGTGACGGCATTGAGGGTGTCGCGCGCGGCGCCCGCTTCGGCATTGCGGAAGCGTTCGGACGAGGGCAGGAACAGCAGATAGCGCTGGCCGTCGCTGCCGGTGACCGTGCGCACGACGGGATGGGCCTGGCTTTGCTCCAGCATGGCGCGCGCCTTGGCCAGCATGGCGGGATGCACCGCGCGGCCCATCAGTTCGTGTCCGCGCGCATCGACGGCAAACACGCGCATGCGCTCGAGCTTGCTCAGGAATTGCCGCAAGGCCTGGCTGCCGCCCGCTTCCAGGGTGGCGCTGGCGGCCTCGATGATCATTTGCGCGGGCGGACTGGTGTCGATGTCGAGGGCCCGCTCCTGCTGGGCCGCCCGGTTTTTCAGCCAGAAGGTGCCGCCG
This sequence comes from Janthinobacterium sp. GW823-FHT01H08, assembly GCF_058797855.1. NCBI lineage: Bacteria > Pseudomonadati > Pseudomonadota > Betaproteobacteria > Burkholderiales > Oxalobacteraceae > Janthinobacterium > Janthinobacterium sp. GW823-FHT01H08. The sequence continues at coordinate 3,871,584 of NZ_CM179504.1, read as the reverse complement.
ATGCCGATGGTGGCCGTCACTTGCGCCAGCATGATGCACAGAAAAAACTTCCAGAACAGACGGCCCACGCTTACTCCTTGATCAGCTGGTAGCCGAGACGGTACACGGTCTGCAGGCAGGAGCGGCCATCGGCCAGGCTGCCCAGTTTGCGGCGCAGGCTGCTCAAGTGCACGTCGATATTGCGGTCGAAGCGGGCCATGGGACGGCCCAGACCCAGTTCCGATAATTGATTCTTGCTGACGGGCTTGCCCGCATGGCGCACCAGCACTTCCAGCAAGTTGAATTCCGTGCTCGTCAGCTCCAGGTGCGCGCCGGCCCAGGAAACGCGGCGCTGTTCCGGCCACATCGTCAGTTGCCCTACGGTGAGCGGCGCCAGACCCGAGCTGTCGTGCGGCGCCGCCTGCGCGCGGCGCAGGATGGCGCGGATGCGCGCCGTCAGCTCGCGCGGCGTGCACGGTTTCGTCACGTAATCGTCGGCGCCCAGCTCCAGACCCACGATACGGTCCGTATCGTCGCCGCGCGCCGTCAGCATCAGGATGGGCAGGTTGCTGCCGGCGCGGATGCGGCGCAGGGTTTCCAGTCCATTCATGCGCGGCATCATGACGTCGAGGACGGCGATGGCGTACAGGCCCGTCAGCGCCTCGGCCGCGCCGCTTTCGCCGTCATGCACGGCGCGGGCATCGAAACCTTCCTGCGTCAGGTATTCCTGGAACATGCCGACCAGTTCCACGTCGTCATCGATTAACAAAACCTTGCTCATGCCTGTGCTTTTTTCGGGTGAATATCGCCCGATGATAGCAGTCAACAGGCGCGGCTCAGGGCCCTTTTACCCGCTTTTACATACGTCTGCTTACACTCCCGCACCTTCCTTTACACGCTTTTACGCGGCCCTAACGTTGCTTTACACGCCAGACGCCGACAATCAGGGCTGATCGTCACGAAAGGAAAGCCCGATGAAACACCTGAGTATTGTCCTGTCCCTGTTGTTGCTGTCCGCCTGCAGCATGCCGCTGGTCGCTCTGGCGCAGCAAGAATTAGCACCGGATGGCCCGCCGCCGCAAGCCATGCCAGGGTCGCCGTTCCTGCGCGGCATCGCATTGAGCGAAGCGCAGCAGGACAAGGTCTTCGCCGCCACCTATGCCCAGGCGCCCTTGCTGCGGGAACAGGAAAAGATCGCTTTCAAGGCCCACGAGCAGCTGCGCGCGCTGGCCGCCTCCAGCGCCTACGATGATGCGCAAGCCAGCGCGCTGGCGAACACGGCGGCGCAAGCCATGGCGAAGATCAGCTTGCAGCATGCGCGGCTGGAGCAGCAATTGCTGGCCGTGCTGACGGCGACACAGCGCCAGCAGGCGCTGCAGCGGCACGACAGCCGCCAGGGTCCGCGCGACCTCCGGCGCTCCGAGTAAGCGGCAGGCGCGAGCGCAGGGAGAGCCAGCATGCGCATCCATGCCTTGCGTCCGGGCAGCAGCTTGCAAGCGCTCTCGCGCCATGCGACGCAGGCGCTGTACCTGTGCGCCAGCCTGAATCCCGCCTTGGCGGGCTTGCCCCACTTGATGGAATATCTATGGAACTACATGATCACGGTCTGGCATCCGACCTCGAAATGATGCGGCAACAGGCGGCCGAGCGGCGACAGGTGCTGCGCTGGCTGCTGGCCGGCGCCGCCACCTTGCCCCTGATGAGCTGCGGCGGCGGGTCGGACGCCAGCGGCGCGGCGGCAGGCAGCGCCGCCGCTGGGGTCACGACACCCAGCACGGGCGCATGCACAGTGATTCCCGAGGAAACGGGCGGGCCGTATCCTGCCGATGGCACGAACACCTATGGCGGCAGCATCATTAACGTGCTGAACCAGTCGGGTGTCGTGCGCAGCGATATCCGCGCCAGTTTTAACGGCGCCACGGGTGTGGCGGCGGGTGTGCCGCTCACCATCAAGCTGCAGTTGCTTAACGCCAGCGGCGGCTGCGCCAGCCTGGCCGGTTACGCCGTGTATGTATGGCATTGCGACCGCGACGGCCTGTATTCGCTGTATTCGAGCGGCGTGACGGCGCAAAATTACCTGCGCGGCGTGCAGGAAACGGACAGCGCCGGCAACCTCAGCTTCACGACGATCTTTCCCGGCTGCTATGCGGGGCGCATGCCGCACGTGCATGTCGAGGTCTATCCCAGCCTGGCCAAGGCAGCCTCTGCCTCGAACCGCATCAAGACCTCGCAGTTCACTTTTCCAATGGCAACGTTGAATGAGGCCTACACGGCCAGCGGCTACACGGCCAGCGTGCGCAACCTGGCGCAGATCAGCTATGCCAGCGACAATGTCTTCAGCGACGGCACCAGCCTGCAGATGGCCACGGTGACGGGCAATGCCACGGATGGCTACGTCGTCACGCTGACGATCGCCGTCAATGGCTAAGTTGTCGTCATGAACCCCAGGTCGCGCCGGCTGAAGTTGCCGATGTTCGGGAACACCTCGGCCAGCTGGCTGTCGGCCACGCCGAACCACTTGGCCAGCGTGGCGCCGTACTGGTCGACGGAGGTGGTCGGCAGCAGGGCGCCGGAACCGACGTCCAGCTCATGGCCCAGGCCCGTGACGGGGAAGGTGCCGTAGATGTCGCGGCCCTTGACGGCGCCGCCCACGACAAAGTGGTGCGCGCCCCAGCCGTGATCCGTGCCATCGCCGTTGCTGCTGAAGGTGCGGCCGAAGTCCGACGCCGTAAAGGTCGTCACCTGGCGCCGCAGATCCGCGCCCTGCAGGGCCGCCAGGGTCGTGTCGAAGTAGGCGAGCGCATGGGCCAGCCGGGCCATCAGGTCGGCATGCAGCGCCTTTTGCCGGTCATGCGTGTCGAAGCCGCCCAGGGTCACATAAAATACTTGCCGTTTCACCCCCAGGGCGCCGCGTCCGCCGATGATGCGCGCCACCGTCTGCAATTGCACGGCCAGCGGATTGACGCCGGACGCGCCTGTGTTCGGATTGACGTAGGGCGGGGGATTCGGCACGCCCCCCGCGCCGGCCGCCAGCATGGCGCCGCTGAGGACGCTCTGGCTGGAGATGGCGCGCCCGATCGTGGCCACATGTTCCTGTTCCATCAGGTCGCTGCCGGCCGTCGTGATGATTTCACGCAATGCCGCCGGCCCCTGCGCCGTGCCGAACAGGCTGCCGCTGAGATCGATATTGCGAATCGGCACCGCACCGGCCTGGCCCACCTGGAACTGGCGCACCTGGCGTCCGCTCAGGAACAGCGCGTTCGATGCCGCGGATACGGCCGTGAACATGGCGTTGCTGTTGCCCGCGCCAAGCAAGTCGCCCAGACGTCCGCCCCAGCCCACGCTGGCGCCTTCCGGCAGGCCCGACTGCCAGGTCGATTGCTGGTCGTTATGCGAAAAAAGCTTGGACGGCAGGGCCACGCCGCCCGTCTTATATTGCGCTAGGGTAACTGGCTGGATCAGGGTGCCCACATTGGCGACGACGGCGGCGCGGCCGTCATCGAACAGGCTTTTCAGCGGAACGAGGGAGGGATGCAGGGCAAAGCTGCGTCCCGCTTGCACGGTGGCCGGCACGATGGGCAACACGCCCCCGGCTGCACCGACGGCGGGCAGGTGGATCGAATCATTGCTGCCCGTGTTGCGCAGGCGCGTGTATTCATTCCAGGACGATGTGTCGGTTGCCAGCACCGTGTTGAAGGCGTCGTTGCCACCAGCCATGAACAGGCACACGAGCGCTTTGTAGTCATCGGCCGACTGGGCGGCAGCCTGGCCCATGGCTGCCAGGTTGAGGGCGAACGGCGCGGCCGTGCTGCCGGCCAGGCTCAGCATGGAGCCGAGGAAGCGGCGGCGGGAAAAAGGGGGGAGATGGGACATGCGGCTTCCTTATTTCTGGACCAGGTATTCAGGCGAGGCCATCGACAGGAAGATGGCCAGGCGTACGCGGTAGGTTCTTGCGAGGTTGACCTGTGCGGCATTGCTGCCGGTGGCGGCCGGAATCGGCACGCTATTGACGGTGGACAGGATGGTGCCGCGCAGCTTGGTCGACATGTTGCCGGCCAAGAGCAGCAGGTCGACGCGGTCGAGCAAGGCTGCCGGCTGGTCGGCCAGGGCCAGCTCGGCCGCATAGTCCGCCTTCACCGAGGCATTTTCTCCCACGCCGCCGCTGATGGCGTCCTGGATGAAGTTCAGATAGCCGGTGACGGACGGCTCTGCCGTGATCTGCATTTCCGGCGCCACCAGACTGGCGGCGGCCAGCGGCGAATTGGGCGGGACATAGCTGGGACGGAAATAATTGAAGACGGAGGGTGCATTCATGGGATTCTGGCCCAGGCCCGTGAGCGGATCGCTCAGGTAATAGATGCGGTATTGCGAAGCTGCATCCTTGGCGTTAAAGGCGCGCATCCAGTTGCCCAGGCGCACCAGCGGTTCGCGCAATTTCCCCGTACGCAAGGTTGTGCCGGCCGGGGCCAGCGCCTCCGGATCGAGCAGCACGGCACGCAGCACCGCCTGCATGTCGCCGCGCACGCCAGCGCCATTATTGGCAAACGCGGCCGCTACCCGGCCCACATAGGCGGGGCTGGGATTGCTGGTGACGAGCCGCTGGATCAGCTGGCGGCCGAAGAAGGGGCCTGTATTCGGGTGGTTGAACAGAGTGTCGAGGGCTTGCGCCAGGTCGGCTTCGCCGGTAGTGGCGCCCGAAATACTGACTCCCAAGAAACGTTTTTCTCCGGTGGAATGGAAGGCCGTGTAATTCTGCATCGGTTTCCAGTCGCGGTCCGGATCGGCCACGCTGCCAAAGAAACGGTTAGCGGCCTGGTCTGGTCCGGCCCAGCTCCAGCCTGTCAATACTTTCGCCAGGCCGCTCACATCGTCGCGCGAGTAGGTATCGATGGGCTTGCCGCCGGACAATTTCAAGCTGCCGTCAGCGTTCAGCTGATACAGGCCGATCGTAAATAACTGCATGATTTCGCGGGCAAAATTCTCATCCGGGGTACGCGTTGCCGATTCCTTCTGATTGCGCAGGTGCGACAGATACAGACCCATCATCGGATGCGTGGCGACGCCTTGCAGCAAGGTGCGGAAGTTGCCGAAAGCATGTTGCCCCAGCATGTCGTAATAGCTGGCAACACCGCGCACGTGCGGCCACACGGCTTCGTTTTGCGTGGAAATGACGAAAATTTCCGACAGGGCAAACGCCGTGCGTTGTCGCAACTGGTCGTCGCCGCCTACGGCCTGCTGCCAGAATGATTCATAAAAATTCTGAGGCAAGGCCTTGCTGGCCGTCGTGTCCGCTGGTGGAAATTTCGCATCGAGATATTTGCGATGTAAGCTTTGCGGTCTGGAAAACTGGTACTGGAACCAGGCGTTGCTGTCGCTGGCGGCCAGTGCATCGATGGCCGCGATATTCGGCCCGAACGTGGCCCGGCCCAGGAAGCGTGACGCCTGCTGGCGCGTAAATGTCGTCACCTTCGCGGCCGGTGGCGTGGTCAGTGGGGGCGGCGGGACGGTTTCTGCGGGAACTGCCGGCTCGCCCGGCTTCATGTCCGCAGGCGGCGCCACCGTGGCGGTCGGGCTGTCGCCGCCACCGCCACCACAGGCGTTCAGCAAACTCAGAAGTGTTACAGCAGCCAGCAAGCGGCGCAAAGTAGGATGGATCATTTAGTTTCTTTGTGGCAATCAAAATCTGACCTCGTTATTGTATTGCCTGCCTACTGAAAGTGCGTGCTCAAAAGAACATTTGCGTCTTGTCTATTTTTCGATTTAATGCATTTTTGACCGATGTTAAATGATTTTTTATAGTATTTTGATGAACTTTATTTTTTACAAATGGAAAAATATTTTTACGCGAACGCCTGCTTGTGGTCGATAGGCGACGTAATAAATTCCCTCTAATTAAGCTTGTTTGAAAGCTCATGGACAGGGCGAAAACAGCTTCGCCGGAAACCATGGTTTTTATCGCATCGGCGAAAAGGCGTTCGCCGTCGCGTCCCGTTTTTCCCTCTGCACCTGGCTGGCATGGCCCTTGCGTCAGGGAGGCATGGACCACCCGCCCGCCTTTCACCGGAGCCTGTCATGACCAGCCGCCTGCTCGCCTATCGTCCCGAAATGGAATTGCCGGAAGCGCCGGGCGTGCTGTCCCTGCAGCACGAAGATGAGCTGGCACTGGCGGCGCAGTTGCTGGAATTGCAGGCGCCGTCCCAGTTCGATGCTTTCCTGGCGCGCCAGTTGGGCGCCACCGCGGCGGGCCAGCAAGTGCGCGGCACGCCGCTGGAAGGGCCGCTGCGCCAGCTGCTGGGCAAGGTGGTGGCGCCCCTGCTGCCCCTGCATGGCGGTTCGCCACAGGCGCTCAAGCGGCGCGCTGCGGGCATCTTCGGCATGGAACTGGAGGGCTTGAGCCCGGAAGACAAGGAATTCGAACTGGCGCGCCAGGTCGTGCATCTGATCGATGCCGTCAATACGGCGCTGACGCAGGACGGCGGCACGGGTGCGCGCGCGCCCAGGGCGCGGGTGGAAACGGCCCTGTTGCAAGTGGCACGCAGCGTGGCGCCAGGCTTGCTCAGGCAGGCGGCGCAAGCGCCGGGACCGGACGGTGGCCGCTGGCGCCGCGAGGGCGGGCACATCGTCGTGCTCGATTGTTAGCCGGACGGCCAGTCTGTCCGGCGCTGTAGTGTCAACCGAGGTGCTAACTTTTAGGAGCTCATCATGCATGACTTAGATCGTACGACCCTGGAATACGGGCAGGAGATGTCCGGCTTTGAAGCGGAACAGTTCGAGTTTGGCCAGGGCGAATGGAGCGGCGAGGGTGGCGCGAGCGCCATGTTTTCCGAAGCCGAGGAAATGGAACTGGCCAATGAACTGCTGTCGGTCAGCAATGAAGCCGAACTGGAACAGTTCCTCGGCAATTTCCTGCGCAAGGCCGCCTCGGTGGCGGGCGGCATCATCAAGTCGCCCGTGGGCCAAGCCATCGGCGGCGTGCTCAAGGGCGTAGCGAAAAAGGCGATACCGCTGGCCGGTGGCGCCATCGGCGGCTATTTCGGCGGCCCGCTGGGCGCCAAGATCGGCAGCGGCCTGGCCTCGGCCGCCGGCAATGCGCTGGGGCTGGAAGCGGAGGCCTCGTCGAACGAAGACCGCGAATTCGAGGGTGCCAAGCAGTTCGTGCGCCTGGCCGCCGACACGGTCAACCGCGCCGCGCAGGCACGCGGTTCGGGCGACCCGCGCGCCATCGCCCAGGCGGCCGCCAGCGCGGCGGCGCGCCAGTTCGCGCCCGGCCTGCTGGGCCGCCCCGGCAGCCAGGTCGCCACACAGAACGGCAGCGGCGCCGCTGCGGGCGGGACCATGGCCCAGGGCGGCGCGGCAAGGGGCTCGGCGGGCATGCGCCCCTCCAGCGGGCGCTGGGCGCGCCAGGGCCACAAGATCGTCCTGTACGGCGTCTGACATCATGGCCATCGGCGCTTATGCTGCCTGGATGCTGGCGCAGGAGGCGCGCTCGCTGCTGACGCGGCTGGCGCGGCTGGAACCGTTCGCGCTGATCGAGCCGACGGTGCTGGCGGCCGCCCTGATGCCCAGCGCCCAGTCGGCCATCGAGAGCCAGCTGGTGCAGGGCCGGCGCGAACTGCGGCGTATGGTGGCCCAGTTCCAGCACTGGCTGCGGCGCGAGCACGCCGATGGCGCCAGCATGGCCACCGCCGCCGAGGCGCAGCGCCGCTTCACCTTCCTGCGCCTGAAGTTCAATGCCGCGCTGACCCAGTTCGACCTGTTCAACGAAGTCATCACGCAGCGCAGCGAGCACAAGACGGGCGTGTGGCTGGCGGGCCTCGACATCGTCGCCGCCGACGCGCTGGCGCTGCCCGGCAATGTGTACCAGGCGCCGCCCGTCATCTGCTACCTGGACCGGGGCCCGGGCGCGGCCATCCGCCGCGCGCGCACGCGCCTGCCGGGCGGCGGCGACAATCCCGTCGCCATCATCCGCCTGCCGCGCGAACGCATGATCGGCAGCAGCATCGCCTCGTCGCTGGTGCACGAGGTGGGCCACCAGGGCGCGGCCCTGCTGGACCTGGTGGCGTCCTTGCGCCCCGTGCTGCAAGCCATGCAGCACGGCGGCAGCGGTCACGTTCACGTGTGGCAGTTATGGGAACGGTGGATTTCCGAGATCGTGGCCGATTTCTGGTCGCTGGCGCGGGTCGGCGTGGCCGCCACCCTGGGCCTGATCGGCGTGGTCAGCCTGCCGCGTGTATTTGTCTTCCGCCTCAATATCGACGACCCCCACCCGGTGCCGTGGCTGCGGGTGCGCCTGAGCTGTGCCATGGGACGGGCCTTGTATCCGCATCCGCAATGGGACCGGCTGGAGCAGCTGTGGCTGTCGTACTACCCGCTGACCGGCCTGCCACCGGCCCGGCAGCGGCTGCTGGAGCAGCTGCAGGCCAGCATGGCGGCCCTCGTGGGCTTGCTGGTGCAGCACCGGCCACCGGCCTTGCGCGGCGGCTCGCTGGTCGAAGCCATGGCCGTGCACACGCGCCAGCCCGCCATGCTGGCGCAGCTGTTTCGCAGCTGGACCCTGGCGCCGGCGCAGATGTACCAGGCCGCGCCGACCCTGGTGTTCGCCGTGCTGGGCCAGGCGCGCGCCAGCGGTACCTTGAGTCCGGAAGACGAAAGCGAGCTGCTGGGGCGTTTGCTGACCCACTGGGCCTTGCGCAGCACCCTGGACACGTCGGAGCTGTGCGCCGACGTCGTGCGGCATGGCCGCCAGTCCGGCAGGTTGCTGCCGCCCCTGGCATCCCGTTTGATTATCCATTGAGGAGAACGACATGAGCAGCAAGATGAGCAGCAAAAGCAGAGGGGCGGGCCAGGCGGGTCCGAAACACCACGGCGGCAGCATCGCGGTCACCGTACACGAGCAGGACAGCGGGGCCATGGTCGTCAATGCCGCCATCAGCCTGTACCGGGGAGCCGAGGCGGATTGCCACAACTTCAATGCCGCCACCTGGGTGCCTGATCCCGCCATGCTGGTGGGCGTGCGCTGGACGGATGGGCGTGGCGGCACCGTGTTTACCGACCTGATGACGGGCAGTTACGTGGGGGTGTATGGCAATTTCCCCGCCACGGCGCCCCAGTGCGTGACGGTGCAGGCCGGCTGCAGCGCCGTATTGTGCTTCACGCCCCAACTCAACCCGCAGGTGACGCTGGCGTTTGAAACGGCCGACTGCCATCCCAGCGACTGTCAGTTCGGCAGGGTGGGCGACCGCGCCATCGCCACCGTCTCGTTTGACGGCGATCAGAGCGCCGACGGGCGCGACCAGGTGCAACTGCTGGCCGCCGCGCCGTGGGTGCCCATGCGCGGTACGCCGAACGCGTTTTCCACGCCGGTGCGGCGCGCGGGCATGCACCGCTTCATGGGACAGATGATGCTGTCGCAGCGTCCCGAACTGCGCAACGCCTTGCCCGTGCCGGAAGGGCTGAGCCCGCACGCCATGCTGGCGCTCGACGCGGAATACGAGACGGAAGAGCGCCAGCCGCAGCCCATCACGGGCAACGTGGGCGTGTCGCTGACGCGCACGGAAACGGAGCCGACGGAAGACTTGCCGCTGTGGACCCTGATACGCAACAGTACCGAGGCGATGTCGTTTACCAACTACCTGCATTTTATGGACAGCCTGTTTTGCGGCGACCTGGCCAGCGTACGGGGTTTCGAGCAGGAACGCTTCGTGAAAAAGGCCGACATGTTCCAGCAGCTCAAGCAGCGCCGCGCGCTGCCGTTTTCCGATGCCGATTCCTACCGCGTGCTGAAAGTGGCGACGGAAGCGTTCGTGATGGTCAATTGCGGCGTGCTGAATCAACCGCTGGCCTTCAATCCGGCCGAGGACAACGCCTATCTGGACCGGCGCGACATACCGCAAGGGCGCGACCTGGAAACCGTGCTGCGCAACGATTACCTGGAAAACGTGGACGGCTTCCAGACCTTGCCCTACCTGGCCGTGATCCGCCGCAAGCTGCCCGACATCCCCATCAGCATCCCGCGCGGCCAGGAAGGCGAGGTCGACCTGTGCTTTGGCATCATCCAGGAAAAGCTGGCCAATCCCTGCCTGCTGGAACTGATCTGGTCGTACTGGCATGAAGAAGGCATGCTGGTGCAGACCATGAACGCCATCGCGCAGCGCTTCCAGAACTTGCGCGCGCCGGGCAACCATCTCGATCCTTTGTCGAACACGGAAATCGACATGCTGCGTCCGCTGAATAATTTACTGTGGGGATACACGCAGGATGAACAGCATCGGCTGACCGTGATGCGCCGGAACTACGAGTATGACCATCACTACGGTGTGCGCCTGGACGGCAAGGCAGTGCAGCACTTCCGGCCAGCCGACAGCCGCTCCAAATTCCTGGAGGCCTTCCACCACTTGCTGCGCCTGCTGACCTCGTTCTACAAGCAGGATGACGACACCACCGTGAAGGCGGATGCCTTCCCGGTGCTGAATGCACTCAAGGAGATCCACCTGATCCTGTCGCAGGGCGCGCACAACCAGTTCGGCGACTTGCCGTCGACGGCGCGCATCGAGATGCTGATGCAGCAATGGATGCTGGCGCGGCCCGAATTCCGCGAATTTTTGCCCACGCGCGTGATGGTCGCGTATCCGGAACCGTGGATGGACAGGGTCGACGCCATGAAGAAACTGCAGGGCTGGACGGACACGAGCGTCATGCATTTCCGTAACCTGGCCATTTTTGGCGAGCAATTGCTGCTCTCCGTGCGCTACGGCAACTGGAGCGATATCTATGAACCGACCCAGGCCTTCAACTGGGCGCGCTTCTGGCGGCCGCAAGTGCAAGGCTATATCCACGGCTACCGCGCCGCCACCGGGGTCGATCTGTCCGTCGACAGCAGCGACCCGGTGGTCGAATCGACGATGCCTTCGGTGTTGCTGCGCCAGCGCCTGAGCCAGCAGCTGCGCAGCGTCTAGGGCGGGAGCGGGGCGCGTGCATGCTCGACTTTACCAGTGCCCTGTACTTGGGCATGCGCCATCCGGCGGCCTCGCTGGCGCCGTGGAGCAGCCTGACCCTGGGCCAGCCGGCCGCGCTGCGGGAGCCGCCGGGCGCGCAAGCGCTGGCCGCGGCCCTGGCTGCGCTGCAAGGCTGCGAGGCGGCCTGCGTGCTGCCGTCGACCTTGCACCTGTTCTGGGACCTGTTCGGCATGCTGGCTGCCGAGCGGCTGGTGATCCTCATCGATGGCGGCAGCTATGCCATCGCGCGCTGGGGCGCCGAGCGGGCGCAGGCGCTGGGCTTGCCGCTGCGCTTGTTTCCCAGCGGCGATATGGCGGCGCTGCGGCGCCTGGCGGCGGCCTGGGGCAGGCAGGGGCGGCGTCCACTGATCCTGGCCGACGGCTATGTGCCGGGCAGCGACCAGGTCTTGCCGCTGGCCGCTTATGCGGCCCTGGCGCGCCAGGGCGGCGGCTATCTGCTGCTGGACGACACGCAGGTGCTGGGCGTGGCGGGCGCGCAAGGCGGCGGCTCGGCGCGGCTGCACGGCTTGCGGGGGGCTTGCGACGAAGCGGGCGGCCATTTGATCGTCGGCGCCTCGCTGGCCAAGGGCTTTGGCGTGCCGCTGGCCGTGCTGGCGGGCAGCGGCGGCCTGTTGCAGCGCTTTGCGGCGCACAGCCAGACGCGCGTGCATGCCAGTCCGCCGTCGGCCGCCGTGCTGGCGGCCGCGCGGCGTGCCATGGCGCTCAATGCGCGCCACGGCAACGCGCTGCGCGCCCGGCTGGCGGACAGGGTGGCGCAATGGCGGACGGGAATGGCGGCGGCCGGCATTGCCTGCCGGGGCGGCAGCTTTCCCGTGCAGCGCCTGCCAGGACGCGCCCACTTGCAGCCGGCCTTGCGCGCGGCGGGCGTGCTGGCGCTGGCGCAAGCGGGGGAAGGTTCCGGGGCGCTGACTTTTCTGCTGCGGGCGGACCAGACGCCCGGGCAACTGGAGCAGGCGATGAATTTGCTTGAACATCACACGAGGAGGCGATATGAACGACGCGTTTGAAATGCTGCCCTTTGCGGGGCAAGCGGGAGCGGCAGGTGAGTACGAGTGGGAGCAGGAGCAGGAGTGGGCGCAGGAGGGGGAATCCGAGTCCGAGTGGGAGGGCGAGCGCTGGCGGCCCGGCAGCGGGCGCTATGGCGGCGGCGTGCGCGCGCGGCCACCGCTGCGCGGCCCGCGCCGCCCCATGCCGCCGCGCTACCAGGCGAATCCGGCGCGTCGGCCCCCACGCCCCGCGCCGCCGCCCTTGCCCTACCTGCCGCCGCGCTACCGGGGCTGGGGCGGCTATCCGGCCATCTATCCCACGCTTTATCCGGCGCCCTATCCCGTGGCGGAACCCGCGTTTGGAGACCAGCAGGAGCCGGAACCTGACCAGGACCAAGGGCAGGACCAGGGGCAGGACGACGGCCAGCAGCAGGGCGAAATCCCGCCGACCCTGGCCGGCACCATGGGCCGGGTGCCGGAAGCGGCCGCCCTCAATTACCTGGCGCTGGGGACGCTGGCCAATGCCTTGCGCGATCCGAATGGCCGGGGGCCGGGCCTGTATGTGATCGAATTCGATGCGGGCGGGCGCCGCCGCGCCTACAGCGGCCAGACGGACGACCTGCACCGGCGCCTGCTGCAGCACCGGCTGTGCGGCCAGATGATGGGCGTGGACCTGAGCGGGCACCAGGTGTATGTGGCGCCCCTGTCCTCGGCGGCGCAGCGGCGCCGCATCGAGCAGCGCATCCACGACGACATGTTCGCCAACCAGCGCGGCGTGCTGACCAACCAGCGGCGCGAACTGGAACTGGCCGTGCTCGGTGAAATGTGGAGCTGAATGTGGACCCGGAAGCCACGCCTTGATCATTGCGAAGGAGAGCATCATGCACCAACTCGAATGCGCATGCGCGCAATGCCGGCAGCGGGCCGGCGCCGCGTTTGAAGTGCTGGAATTCGGCCCGGACTGGCCCGGCAAGGGGGCGGCGCCGGCCGTCTTGAGCGAAGAGGAGGAATTGCAGCTGGCCATGGAATTGCTGGAAGTGGCCAGCGAGGAGGAACTGGAGCAGTTTCTGGGCAAGGTCTTCAAGAGCGTATGGAAGGGCGTCAAGAAAGTGGGTTCCACTATCGCCAAGGTGGCCAAGCCCCTGGGCGGCGCCTTGAAGGCCGTGGCCAAGACGGCTTTGCCCTTCGTCGGCGGCGCTCTCGGTTCGATGATACCGATACCGGGCGTGGGCACGGCGCTCGGTTCCGCCCTGGGGCGCGCGGCCAGCGATGCGCTGGAGCTGGAAATGGAAGCCGAGGCGCCGGCCGAGCGCGAACTGGAGATGGCGCGCCGCTTCGTGCGCATCGCGGGGCAGGCGGCCCGTCTGGCGGCCGACGGCGATGGCAGTGCGCGCGCCGTCGAGAGTGCGCTGACGCGGGCCTTGCATCAGCAATTGCCGCATTTCCGCTCGCCTGCGCCGCAGCAGGAAGAGGAAAGCGGGCGCTGGCGCCGACGCGGCAACCGCATCGTCGTCATGGGCGACTGGAACTGAGCGCAGGGAGGCGGGCATGGCGCTGGTCATCGATAGTCACTGCCATGCGGGGCCAGGCGACGGCTTGAGCGGGCCGTGGGACAGCGATGCGCCGCTGCACGCCTACCTGCGCCGGGCCCAGGCGGCCGGCATCGCCCGCAGCGTGCTGTTCGCCGCCTTCCACTCCGATTATGCGATTGCCAACCACGGCGTGGCGCGCCTGGCCGCTTCCGATCCGCAGCGTTTTTATGGCTTTGCCTTCGTGCATGCGCGGCGCGACCGGGGCCGCATCATGGACCTGGTGCGCACGGCCGTCGAACGCTATGGTTTTGTCGGCATCAAGGCGCACCGCTTTGACGCGCGTATCAGCGGCGAAGTGTGCGACGCGGCCCGTTTCTTCGGTCTGCCCGTGCTGTACGACCCGGCCGGCGAGGTGGCCGTGGCCGAACTGCTGGCGCAGCAGTATCCCGACGTCAACTTCATCCTGCCCCACCTGGGCAGTTTCGGCGACGACTGGGCGGCCCAGCTGGCGCTGATCGACCATCTGGTACGCCACCGCAACATCCATACGGACAGCTCGGGCGTGCGCCGCTTTGATTTACTGGAACAGGCCGTGCGCCGTGCCGGGCCGCACAAGGTCTTGTTCGGCTCGGATGGCCCCTGGTTGCATCCGGGGCTGGAATTGCACAAGATTCACTTGCTGGGCTTGCCGCCGCTGGATGCGGCGCTGATCACGGGCGGCAATTTTTTGCGGCTGGCGGGGCTGGCGTGAGACAGATCACAGGGCGGCTGGCGTGGCCAGCGGTGTCGCGGCAGTAGCGGCTTGCGCCGTGCAGGCGGCCGCCTTGCGGCGTATCTGCAGGGCGCGGTCCGTCACACCCAGGCGGGCGGCGGAGCGCTGGTTGTTGCCGTGTTCCTCGGCCAGCACCAGGCGGATGGCCACGTCGGCGGCGCAGCGTGTGATGTGCGACAGCTTGCAGCCTTGGGCCAGGGCCCGCCGCACGGCCGCCTCGAAATGCTGGTCGGGCCAGGCCGGCGCCAGCAGCCGTTCCTCGGGCGGCAGGGCGCCGATGGTGATGGGGCCGGGGCCGCAATGGCGGTGCCAGATGCGCGTGACGGTCTGGCGCAGTTCGCGCACATTGCCCGGATAATCGCGCAGCAGCAGATATTCGCGCACGGCGGCGTCCAGCGGGGGCGGCTCTTGTTGGGCCAGTTCAGCGAGAAAATGCCGGGCCAGCGGCAGGATGTCGTCCTGGCGCTCGCGCAGGGGCGGCGTCTGGCAACGCCAGCCGGCGATGCGGTAATACAGGTCGGCGCGAAAGGCGCCGCGCGCCACTTCGTCTTCCAGTTCGCGGTTGGTGGCGCAGACGAGGCGAAACTGGGTTGGCTGCCAGGTATTGCCGCCCACGCGCTTGTATTTGCGTTCCTGGATGGCGCGCAGCAGCTGGGCCTGCAGCGGCAGCGGCAGTTCGCCTACTTCATCGAGGAAGAGCACGCCGCCGTCCGCCAGGGCAAAAGCGCCGTCGCGCGCGGCCGCCGCGCCCGTAAAGGCGCCCCGTTCATGGCCGAACAGTTCGCTGCCCGCCAGTTCCGGCGACAGGGTGGTGCAGTCGAGGACGATGAAGCCGCCGCTGCAGTTGCCGAGGCGGTGGACCAGTTGCGCCAGTAAATCCTTGCCCGTGCCCGTTTCACCCATGATCAGCATCGACGCCTGGCTGAAGGCGGCCATTTCCACCACCTGGTGCAGCAGGGCGCTCCAGGCGGCGCTGTCGCCCACCAGCTGCCGGCGCACGGCGCTGGAGGCCAGCAGCTGCGCCACGGCTTGCCAGCGTTGCAGGCGCGCCAGCACCGGGCCCGCATCGACGCTGCCCGCCGGCCACAGCAGCACGTCGAGCACGCCGGCGGCCATCAGCGCGCGCTGTTGCGCGCAGCTGGGTGGCTGGCCGCAGGCGGCAATGGCCAGCACGCGGGCATGGCAGCACAGTGCCGGCAGTGCTTGCAGCAGCTTGGCATCGGCTTCGGCAAACAACACGATGCCCGCTGCATCTTCCTCACCTTCGTGCCGCCGGGCTATAGTTACCTGAGCCTGCTTCAAGGCCGTCATCAGCAAGGCGCCACTGCCAGCCGCCGCCTGCTGCACGATTTCCAGCCACACCTTGAGCATCATATGCCAGCCATCACAGGGCACGAGTCGCCCATCTTAGAAGCCCGATACCCCAGCCGTTTGATCTGGCACAAGCGTGCGCGGAAGGCGCACAATGAAAAACGCCGCCTGACTCACATCAGGCGGCTCTATTGAATGACGTACAACAAACGTCAGAATTAACCGTTTTTAACGAACGTCACGACGGTTCATCCAATCGTAGCGAGCGGAAGCGAATTGTGGCCGAGAAGCGCAACCGTACTGAAGTACGGTGAGCATCGCAGGCCGCAAGTCGCGACGCGCAGCAGATTGGATGAACTGTTACTGACGGACGCAGTCGACGAAGTAACCACGCTTGCCATCGACCTCGCGTTTCACCAGACCATGCACATCCGTCTCGAAGCCCGGGAAGCGCTCGTTGAAGTCGCGCGCGAAGCGCAGGTAGTCGACGATGGTCTTGTTGAAGCGCTCGCCCGGGATCAAGAGCGGGATGCCTGGTGGATACGGCGTCAGCAGGATGGACGTGATGCGGCCTTCCAGTTCGTCGATGGCCACGCGCTCGATTTCGCGGTGCGCCATCTTGGCGAACGCGTCCGACGGCTTCATGGCGGGGATCATGTCCGACAGATACATTTCCGTCGTCAAGCGCGCCACGTCGTACGCCTTGTAGAAATCGTGGATTTGCTGGCACAGGTCGCGCAAGCCCATTTTTTCGTAGCGCGGGTTGGCCGCCGCGAATTCCGGCAGGATGCGCCACATCGGCTGGTTCTTGTCGTAGTCGTCCTTGAATTGCTGCAACGCAGTCAGCAGGGTATTCCAGCGGCCCTTGGTGATGCCGATGGTAAACATGATGAAGAACGAGTACAGGCCGCATTTTTCAATGATGACGCCGTGCTCGGCCAGGTATTTGGTGACGATGGACGCGGGGATGCCCGTGTCGCCGAACTGGCCGTCCAGCGACAGGCCCGGGTTGACGATGGTCGCCTTGATCGGGTCGAGCATGTTGAAGCCGGGAGCGAGGTCGCCGAAGCCGTGCCAGTCATCCTCGGCGCGTATCATCCAGTCTTCCTGCTGGCCCATGCCTTCGTCGTTGAAGGTGGACGGACCCCACACCTGGAACCACCAGTCCTGGCCCCATTCCTGGTCGATCTTCTTCATGGCGCGGCGGAAATCGAGCGCTTCCATGATCGACTCTTCCACCAGGGCCGTACCGCCCGGCGCTTCCATCATGGCCGCGGCCACGTCGCACGAGGCGATGATGGAATACTGCGGCGAGGTGGAGGTGTGCATCAGGTAAGCCTCGTTGAAGGCATCCTGGTCCAGCTTGACCGTGTCCGATTCGCGCACGAGGATTTGCGAGGCCTGCGACAGGCCGGCCAGCAATTTGTGCGTGGACTGGGTCGAGAAGATCATCGATTCCTTGGCGCGCGGACGGTCCTTGCCGATGGCGTGCATATTCTTGTAGAAATCGTGGAAGGTGGCGTGCGGCAGCCATGCTTCATCGAAGTGCAGGGTGTCGATCTTGCCGTCCAGCATTTCGCGCAGGGTTTCCACATTGTAGATCACGCCATCGTAGGTCGATTGCGTGATGGTGAGAATGCGCGGCTTCTTGTTCTTCGCTTCGCGCGCGAACGGGTTCGCCTCGATCTTGCGGGCAATGCTTTCCGGCGTGAATTCATGCAGCGGGATGGGACCGATGATGCCCAGATGATTGCGCGTCGGCATCAGGAACACGGGAATGGCACCGCACATGATGATCGAATGCAAGATTGATTTGTGGCAGTTGCGGTCGACGACGACGATGTCGCCCGGTGCCACGGTCGAGTGCCACACCATCTTGTTCGAGGTTGACGTGCCGTTGGTGACAAAATAGCAATGATCGGCATTGAAGATGCGCGCCGCATTGCGCTCGGACGCGGCGACAGGACCCGTATGGTCGAGCAGCTGGCCCAGTTCCTCGACGGCGTTGCAGACGTCGGCGCGCAGCATGTTTTCACCGAAGAACTGGTGGAACATCTGGCCGATCGGCGACTTCAGGAAGGCTACGCCGCCCGAGTGGCCGGGGCAGTGCCACGAGTAGGAGCCGTCGTTGGCGTAGTGCACCAGCGCGCGGAAGAACGGCGGCGACAGGCCGTCCAGGTAGGATTTCGCTTCGCGGATGATGTGGCGCGCGACGAATTCCGGCGTATCTTCGAACATGTGGATGAAACCATGCAGTTCGCGCAGGATATCGTTGGGGATATGGCGCGAAGTGCGCGTCTCGCCGTACAGATAGATCGGGATGTCGGCGTTCTTGTAGCGGATTTCCTCGACGAAGGCGCGCAGCGATTTCAAGGCATGGTCGGTTTCCTCGATGGAACCGCCGCCGAATTCTTCATCGTCGATCGACAGCACGAAGGCTGACGCGCGCGATTGTTGCTGGGCAAATTGCGACAAATCGCCGTAGCTGGTCACGCCCAGCACTTCCATGCCTTCTTTTTCCATTGCGGCGGCAAGGGCGCGAATACCCAGGCCGGACGTATTTTCAGAACGGAAATCCTCGTCAATGATGACGATGGGGAAACGAAATTTCATGCATGTCTCCAAAAAAGCAAGCCGCCCCTGACAGATGTGAAGGGGCGGACTAGGGCGCGACGGTCAGGCGGTCGTACAACCCGGCAGCCGCAGAAAAAAAATAAGAACGGGATTCTCGCAGAAATGCGGCGTCTGCGGGAAAAAAATATCGCATCAAAGCGTCACAAGCGTACGCTAGCGTGACGCATGGGTGTGACAGGGGTATTACAGCAGCATGCTGGCGATCGACATCACCTTATCAGGCTTTGCGTTCCAGCGTGACAAAGGCGTAAGGCAGGCCGGATTTCTCCGAAACATGGGCCTCGCGCGCTGTTTCTTGCCATACGGCATGGTCCACTGCGGGGAAAAACGCGTCGCAATCAAAGGTCTGGCCGATTTCCGTGATGATCAAGCGCTGGGCCAGGGCCAGTGACTGCCGGTAAATCTCGGCGCCGCCGATGACATAGCCTTCCGCGCCGTCGAGCAGGGCGATGGCCGCTTCCACCGACGAGACCGCTTCCACGCCCTCATGGCCCCAGTCGGCATTGCGCGTGATGACGATGTTGCGGCGGTTCGGCAGCGGCCGGCCGATGGAATCGAAGGTCTTGCGGCCCATGAGGATGGGGTGGCCCGTCGTCAGGCGCTTGAAATGCGCCAGGTCTTCCGGCAGTTTCCACGGCAAGGTGTTGTTGATGCCGATGCCGCCTTGCTGGTCGGTGGCGACGATGATGGTCAAATGGCTCATTGCTTCTGTCAAAGTGGTGGGGGCATGGCCCGATGCCCGTCATTATCGTTGAAATTGCCGGCAGCCTCCAGATGCGCACGCATGGCTTGCGCCAGCTCGCTTGGTGCTTCCAGCGGAATCATGTGGCCGGTGTTGTCTTTTAGTAAGTGCAAGGTGGCTTGCGGCAGGCGGGCCGCCATGGCGCGCAAATCGTCGGGATGGACGAGCTTGTCGTCTTCGGCGCCCACGATCAGCACGGGGAAATCGAGTTCAGGCAGGCGCGCCATCAGGTCAGGACGGTCGATGGTGGTGAGAAATTGCGCCAGCAGCACGTCCTTGCCCAGGTCCAGGCCCATTTGCCGGATCAGGCCCGTGATGGCGGCATCGTCCAGGTGCGACGGGTGCAGCAGTTCACGCAGGCGCTGGCGCGTGATGCCCGCATAGGCATTGCGCTCGAGCATGGCGACGATGCGCTGGCGCGCTTCGATTTCCGCCGGCAGCAAACCTTTGGCGGAATTGGCGATCAAAGTCAAGGATTGCACGCGTTGCGGGTGGGCCAGTGCGTGTTCGAGCGCCAGGTAGGCGCCCAGCGAAAAGCCCACCAGGTGGGCTTGCGGCGCACTGTGGCTGGCGATCAGCTCCTGCATTTGTGGGCGCGTGCGTGCCTGGTGCAGGGGCACGTGCCGTAGATCGAAGGCGTCGCCCAGGGCAGGCGCCAGGCGTGACCACAGGCGTTCATCGCACAGGGTGCCGGGGATACAGTCGAGTTGTATCTTCTTATTGTGCAAAGACAAGCCCGGGTTCAAGTCGCTCATGAGGGTGAAAATTTTCGTCGAGCGGCATTATCCGTCATTTTGCGTATTGGGGCAGCCGTACGGCATTTTCCGCATGGCATTATTTTCAATAGTGCGCCGCTGACAAGCAGGAACTTTATGGTAGGCTCATGGCTCATCAAGCCGGGGTACCGGCGACGTGACCTGAAACACCGAATGCAACCCACACATTAAAGAGGAAACACCATGGCGATCAGTTTGCAAAAAGGCGGCAATGTCAACTTGAGCAAGGAAGCTCCTGGCTTGAAGAAAATCGTGATTGGCCTGGGCTGGGACCCGCGCGCCACCGATGGCGCCGCTTTCGACCTGGACGGCAGCGCCTTCCTGCTGAAAACGGATGGCAAGGCCCGTTCCGACGCTGATTTCATTTTTTATAACAATCTGAAGTCGGCTGACGGCTCCATCGTCCACGCGGGCGACAACACCACGGGCGGCGGTGACGGCGACGACGAGAAAATCGCCGTCGACCTGGCCAACGTGCCGGCCGACATCGACAAGATCGCCGTGGCCGTCACCATCCACGATGCGGAAAACCGCAAGCAGAACTTCGGCATGGTCGGCAAGGCCTACATCCGTTGCCTGAACGGCGACAACGGCACGGAAATCGCCCGCTACGACTTGTCGGAAGACGGCTCGACGGAAGCGGCCATGATCTTCGGCGAAATCTACCGCGCCGGCAGCGAATGGAAATTCAAGGCCATCGGCCAGGGTTTCAAAGGCGGCCTGGGCCCCTTGGCACGCTCGTTCGGCATCAACGCCTAAGAGCTCCGGAAAACGGCCCATGGCGGCGTTGCGTCACCTCGCCGTACTATTCGTACTGTCTTCGGTGATGCGCCTTGCCCTGAACCGTTGTCCGAAGCTCTTGTAGCTTTGTATAGAATCCAGAAAAGCGATCCATGGCGGCGTTGCGTCGCCATGCAGGTTCTGTACTATTCGTACTGTCATCGGACGACGCGCCTCGCCCTGGGCCGTTGTCCGAAACTCTCACATCTGAATACATAATCCCATGGAAAACCTGATCAAGGGGCAGCGCCTGGCGCTGTCCGGCCTCGTCACGGGCAATGTCGTGCAACTGGGGCTCGCCAGCGCCGGCGTGCCGCTGGATTTCGCCTGTTTCGGCCTCGATGCCGCCGGCAAATTGTCCGACGACCGCTACATGACTTTCTTTAACCAGCCGCGCACGCCGTGCGGCGGCGTGGAAACATCGGCGCCGTCCGGCGATGCGGCAGGCTTCAGCTATCAGCTGGACCGTTTGCCTGCTTCCATCGACCGCCTCGTCGTCACGGCCGCCATTGATGGCGCGGCCACCATGGCGCAGCTCGGCAGCGGCTACCTGCGCCTGCTCGACGGCGGGCGCGAACTGGCCCGCTTCGCCTTTGCCGGGTCTGATTTTTCGCAAGAAAAAGCCGTCATGCTGGGCGAGTTCTACCGCAAGGACGGGGGCTGGCGCTTCATGGCCGTGGGCCAGGGTTTCAATGGCGGCCTGGACGCACTGGTCGCGCATTTCGGCGGCGAAGTGGCCCAGGCGGCGGCGGAACCGGCGCCGGCACCCAAGATTTCCTTGTCGAAAATTTCGCTGACCAAGGCGGGGCAGACGCACAAGGTGTCGCTGGAAAAGGGCGCGGGCGCGCCGAGCAAACTGACCGTCAAGGCCACCTGGGTCGATAACGGCGATGGCGATGACGATAACGACGATCTCGACTTGCGCGTCGGTATCCTCTTGCCGAACGGCCAGATGCGCTTCATCCAGGCGCCGGACGCGGCCGGGAACTTCGACAGCATGCCTTTCGTGCGCCACCTGGGCGACGTGGCCGGTGCGGCGGGCAAGGAACCGGCCACGGAAACGGTGGAAGTCAATCCTGCGCTGGCGCAGCATTACGGCGGCACGGTGGGCCTCGTCTTCAGCGTGTACTCGGCGGTGGCCAACGGCGCCGTGTCGGTCGCCTCCATGCGGCCGAAGATGGTCATGCAGTATGGCCAGCAGATCGTCGAGTGCGACTTTGATTTCCGCCTGTCCAAGGCGGCCGACGACGATTCCGTCTACACCTATGTGATCGGCATGGCGCGCGTCACGCCCGACAGCATCATCCTCGAGCCGTCCGGCAAGACGTCGGAGCCCGGCAGCGAAGCGACGCCGTGGCTGAGCTGGCAGGGCGAGAACCTGCAACTGGCCTTCAACGGTCCCGTCGTCTTCAAGGGCGAGGACAAGGAAGATGAAGATGATTGCAATGCGGACAATCCACGCCGCTACATTGCCTAGGAGACACTGATGGAAACCTT
This sequence comes from Janthinobacterium sp. GW823-FHT01H08, assembly GCF_058797855.1. Classification (NCBI taxonomy): domain Bacteria; kingdom Pseudomonadati; phylum Pseudomonadota; class Betaproteobacteria; order Burkholderiales; family Oxalobacteraceae; genus Janthinobacterium; species Janthinobacterium sp. GW823-FHT01H08. The sequence goes on along the minus strand of NZ_CM179504.1, from coordinate 3,849,560 downwards.
GTCCAAGGGTCAGCGCTTGCCGCTGGCCAATCTCGTTCCCGATGGCGTCTTGCAGGTCGGCGTTGCCGCCCAGGGCCTGGCGCTGGACGTGGCCTGTTTCGGCCTCGATGCGGCCGGCAAGCTGTCCGACGAGCGCTACATGACTTTTTTCAACCAGCCGCGCACGCCGTGCGGCGGCGTGGAAGCGCGCGCGGGCAGCGGCGGCGACATGGCCGAGTTTGCCTTGCAGCTGGCGCGCTTGCCGGCCGGAATCAACCGCCTCGTCGTGACGGCTTCCATTGATGGCGGCGGCGTGATGTCGCAACTGCAATCGGGCCACGTGCGTTTGCAGGCGGGCGGGCGCGAGCTGGCCCGCTTCGCGTTCGCGGGCAGTGATTTTGCGCAAGAAAAAGCCGTCATGCTGGCAGAAATTTACCGCAAGGATGGCGGCTGGCGCTGCATGGCCGTGGGCCAGGGCTTCAATGGGGGCCTCGATGCGCTGGTGCGCCACTTCGGCGGCGAAGTCGACCAGGCCACTCCTGCCACCCCTGCCGCGCCTGCGCAGGCTTCGGCCGTCATGCAGGCAAAGATCAATCTGGAAAAGCGCGTCGAACGCGAGGCACCGCAACTGGTGAGCCTGGTCAAGCAGGCGGGCGTGTCCCTGCAAAAAGTGGGCCTGTCGGAGCACCGGGCCAAGGTGTGTCTGTGCCTCGATATTTCCGGCTCCATGGGACGGCTGTACAAAGAGGGGCTGGTGCAGCGCTTTGCCGAGCGCATCCTGGCGCTGGGCTGCAAGTTCGACGACGATGGCGAGATCGACGTTTTCCTGTTCGGCAAGAACGTCCACCATCCGGCACCGATGGCCTTGAGCAACTGCAATACCTATGTGGGCCAGGCCATACAGCGCCATCCGCTCGAGGGCGACACGCGCTACGGCGCCGCCATGCAGGCGATCCGCGCGTTTTATTTTCCTGATGCCCGTGGCGGCGAGCGCACGCGGCCCGTCGCGGCCGAGCTGCCCGTGTACGTCATGTTCGTGACCGATGGCGGCACCAGCGACCAGGCGACGACGGAAAAGCAATTGCGCTGGGCCAGTAACGAGCCCATCTTCTGGCAATTCATGGGCATCGGCAAGGGGCGCAAGTCGAAAAGCAAGTTTCTCGCCGCCTTTGCCGATTCCGACTTCCCGTTTCTGGAAAAGCTCGACGAACTGCAGGGCCGCCTGGTCGACAACGCCAATTACTTTTCCGTCAGCTCGCCCGACGAGCACAGCGACGCAGAACTGTATGATTTATTGATGACGGAATATCCGGGCTGGCTGAAACTGGCGCGCGGCAATGGCTTGCTGAGGTAACGTAAAGATAGCGCAAAGGTCATCGGATGAGGCTGTACAGCCACAAGTGCAAGAGATTTGTAAATTGAAGTAAATAACAATGGTTCGCATTTGCTTTGCTCCTTGTAATCGTGGCATGCTTGAACTGTGCCCACACATGTGCTCTCACGCTGCGGCGTAGTGCCTCATCCGTAGCGTCTCGATTATCTTTTAGCCAAATGCATAAACTTCTTTTCCATTGCCTGGCGGGCGGCAGCCTGCTCGTCTCCGGCGCCGCTGTTCAGGCGCAAACCGTCACCGGTGATACCATCGTCAAGCCGCCTGCCAAGACGCCCGCCGTGGATGCGCCGCCGTCCGTCAGCGTGACGGCCGAACGTCCCACGGGCCGCATCGACCGGCAAGTCTACGACGTCAAGTCCGACGTCGGCAGCACCAATGGCACGGCGGCCGATGCCTTGAACAATGTGCCGTCGGTGGCCGTCGATCCCGATGGGGCCGTCTCCCTGCGCGGCAGCAGCAATGTGCAGATCTTGATCGATGGCAAGCCGTCGGCCATGCTGCAGGGCGATTCGCGCGGCGCCACCCTGAACGCCATGGCCGCCGACGATATCGAATCCGTGGAAGTGATCAACAATCCCGGCGCCCAGTTCGGCAACGAGGCCGGTGGCGGCCCGATCCTGAACCTGGTGATGCGGCGCAACCGCAAGCCGGGCGGTTTTGCCACCGTCAACGCGAATGCGGGCATTGCCGGACGCTACAACAGCTCCGTCTCCGGCACCTATAACGAGGGGCCGTGGGGCTACCAGGGCGGCATCAATGTGCGTCATGACGGCCGCAATTCCGTGGCCGAGGTCAGCCGCGAGCGCCTGGAGCGTGGCACGGGCGCGTTCGCCCCCAGCAGTCAGCAGTCCACCAGCAATGGCTTGAACGACTCGCTGGGCTTGCATGGCACCGTCAATTACAACCTGAACGCCAACGACACCCTTGCCGCCAGCGTGTCGTATAACGGGCGCAGCAACGACCAGCGCTCGCTCGACCGCTACCTCAATGGCGACAGCACGGGCAGCACCATCGGCGACTATGTGCGCAGTACCGTGCGCAACGGCGACAGCCGCAACTACAGCTGGGGCGCGCGCTACGACCACAAGGGCGAGTTGCCGGGGGAAACTCTCAAGATCGATTTGCGCGTGTCGTCGTCGACCAACGAGAGCGACAGCGATTACGCCAATACCTATGCGGTGGCGCCCGTGAATGCCTTCGACAGCCGCGCGCGCCAGCACAGCGAGACGGGCAACCGCATCGTCGACTTCAGCGGCGACTACGAGCGTCCGCTGGCGGGCGGCACGGCCAAGCTCGGCTACAAGGTGGCCGACAACAAGAGCAGCTTCGACACCCTGTACACGGACATCAACCCGGCCAGTCTGCTTGCCACCGTCAACCCCATGCGCAGCAACCGTTTCGAGCTCGACGAACGCACCATTGCGCTGTACGGCTCCTACCAGATGCGCCTGAGCGAGCGCTGGGGTGCGCTGGCCGGCTTGCGCGCCGAATACACGGACTTGAACGTGCGCCAGATCACCAGCGGCGTCGAGGCCGGCAACAATTACATCAACTACATTCCCAGCCTGTTCGCCACGTATAAGGTCAGCGACGAGAGCAACCTGCGCTTCAGCTATGCGCACCGCCTGCGCCGCCCGAGCGCGGGCGACCTGAACCCGTACGTGATCTACCGCGATGAGTTCAATGTGTCGGCCGGCAACCCGAAGCTGAAACCCACGCAGACGGATTCGTTCGAGATCGGCTATGAAACCAAATTGTTTGGCCTGGAAAGCAGCTTGCGTGCCTACCACCGGCGCGACACGGATGCCATCGTCGATTACCGCTATTTCATCAGTGACAATGTGCTGCTGACAACGCGGGAAAACGGCGAGGGCAGCCATTCGAGCGGCCTGGAGTTCAGCGTCAGCGGCAAGCTCACGCCATCGTTGACCCTGAACACGAGCGGCAACCTGGCGCGCAGCCAGCAGACGAGTTCCGACGACCTGGGCAACCGCAGCACGCGCACGGCGAATGCCCTGAGCGGCCGCGCGCGCCTCAATTACCAGATCAACCCGGCCAACCAGCTGCAGCTGGCCCTGCAAATGCAGGGCAAGATGCTGTCGGGACAGGGCTACCGTTCGCCGAACAACACCTTGAACGTGAGCTGGCGCCACACGGTGACGCCGCAGCTGAGCCTGGTCATGAATGTGACCGATGTGTTCAGCAGCAACAAGATGGAAACCGTCATCAACAGCGCTTCCTTGCGCGAGACGAGCACGCGGCGCTTCGATGGACGCATGATTTACGTGGGGCTGTCGTACCGCCTGGGCGGCGCCACGTCGGCGGCGAAAGAGGGCGAACGGGAACCGCGCTTCGGTCCGCCGGGCGGACGGGGGCCGGGCGGCCCAGGCGGTCCCGGCCCGGGCGGACCGGGAGGCGAAGCAGGCTAGGCCGCCGCCGCGATCTCGTTCAGGAAGTCGATGAAACTGTCCGCATGGCGCTCGAAGCGCCATGCGCCCATGCCGTGTTCTGCCGTGTACACGGGCGCATCGCCGCCGGCAATGGCGCCCAAGTCCAGGCAATACGGATCGGCGCCCGCGTCGGCGATCACCAGGTATTGTTCCGGCCAGCCGGCGATGGCGGCGCCGCTGACGGCATCCCAGGCGTAACCGGACTGGGCCTTGACCAGCTCGGCCGCGCCGTACAGGCTCAAGCCCTGGAAATATTGTTGGCTGTCGATCAACACCCGCAGCGGCGAATGGCAAGCGAGGAAGCGCCGGTACTGCTCCGGCAAGGCCCAGCGCTGCGCGATGCCGGCCATGTCGGCGGCGCTGGCGATGGTCAGCCAGTTCGATGGCTGCGCAAGGTCCTGCTCCTTTTTGCGCCGGGCCGCCAGTTTTTTCTCCAGCCTGGCGGCAGCCTTTTCCAGCGGCGTGCGCGGATCCTCGAGCGCCGCGTGAGTGGCGGGCGCCGCATGGCCTGCGCCATCCGGGTAGCCATCGCGCTGCCAGGCCTGTACAGCCTCCAGTCGCAGCTGCTCTTCCTTCCAATGGCCGGGATCGTACGGCAAACCGGCATCGAAAGGCTGGCGGCTGAAGACGGCCAAGCTTTTCACGGCCTTGGCGCGCACGCTCAGCTTGGCATTTTCCGCAGTGGCCAAGGCCACGAGCGGAGCATACGCCTCCTTGCCCATGCTTTTGAGCATGCCATCCACGCCCCAGTAGGCGAGGCCGTCCATATCAAGGCTCCAGCTGAAAAAATCGCCGTATTCTCCCGGTTCGGCCAGGGCGACGATATCCGTCATCAGGAAGGCGCGCCAGTGCAGCAACTGGCCTTCCCTGGCGTAGGCGGTCAGGATAGCGAGCACGGCTTGCCGCTCGTCGGCCGCATGCTTTTTCAGCAACCGGTCTTTCAGCTTGGAAAACTTAACGCCGTCCGTTTCGTCAAACAGCTTGCGGTGCAGGGCTGCCAGCGGTGCGACCGCCATCAGACGGCCATCGCCGCCTTGATCGGCGCATGGTGTTCATAACCTTCCAGCGAGAAATCCGACGGTTCGATCTTTTCCAGCCATTCCGGTTCGTATTTGCCCGTCTTCGCGTAATCGGGCACGCGGTCGGAAATGACAAACTTGGGCGCCGGGAACGGCGTGCGCTTCAATTGTTCTTCCACCATGTCGAGGTGGTTTTCATAGATGTGCGCGTCGCCGATGAAGTAGGTGAACCAGCGCGGCGTGTAGCCCGTCAGGCGCGCCACCAGGTGCAGCAGGGCCGCGCCTTCGGCGATGTTGAACGGCGTGCCCAGGCCGATATCGTTGCTGCGCACATATAAACACAGCGAAATTTCGCGCGTGCTGGCGTTCGGGATGAACTGGTACAGCAAGTGGCAGGCGGGCAGGGCGACGGCATCAAGCACGGCCGGGTTCCAGCCGTGGAACAGGATGCGGCGGCTGCCGGGATTGTGCATGATGGTGTCCAGGCATTCGCGCAACTGGTCGACGGCCTTGTACAGCAGCACTTTTTGCACGCCGTCCTCGACGATGGGGGCAACCAGGGTAAAACCGTTCGCTTGCGCGTCGGCGATTTGCGCGGGCTGGTCGGCGTCGAGCAGCTTGTACGCAGGCCATTGACGCCATTGCACGCCATACACGGGACCGAGGTCATCCTCGCCTTCGCGGTAGGGGTTGGCCAGCCATTGCGCATTTTCATTGGCGTTCTGGTCCCACACCTTGCAGCCCAGCGCGCGGAACTCGGCCGCGTTGCGCGAGGCGCGCAGGAAGGCGCACAATTCGCCGATCACGGATTTGAAAGCCAGTTTCTTGGTCGTGACGGCAGGGAAGTTGCCGTTGGCCAAGTCGAAACGCATCATGGCGCCCGGCACGCTCAGGGTGCGGATGCCCGTGCGGTTGTCTTGCCAGCTGCCCGTTTCGAGCACGGTCTTGATCAAATCTTGATATTGCTGCATGTATTTCTCCAACGGTAAGGATGGTGATTGTAACGCAGGCGCGACAGGCGGTCTGCGGGCCGCATACATAATTACGCGGCCGGCTTACCTGTAAACATGACTCTGTGGTAATTTGTGTGTCCTTGAAGAAATACACAGAAACGGCAGACGCTGCACCATGTTCTTGCGACAATTTGTAAATAATAATAACGGCGCCGTAGTGGAGATGAGCAGGGCCGATTTTTTCAAGGCCAATCTGCGCCTGATCCTGGCTTGGCCCTTGCTGGGGCTGGTCCTGTGCGCGGTGCTGTGGACGGCCACCTTGCTGCAGCTGGAGGCGGAAAAAAAGGTGGCGCAGCAGCAGGCGCTCGACAGCGTTTCCTCGTTGTCGAAAGCCTACAGCCAGTATCTGCTGCGCACCCTGGAGCAGATGGACCAGCTGACCTTGCAGCTCAAGTATGAATGGGAAAATTCGCGCGGCCAGTTGCGTCTCGACCAATTGAAGACGCAGGGCATGTATGCCTTGCCGCAATTTGCCATCGTCGCCATTCTCGACCGCAAGGGTCATCCCGTGACGGCCACGGCGCCGCTGCAGCGCCTGCGCGTCAACGAGCGCAGCGATTTCCTGCTGCGCCACTGGCGCAGCAATTCCAGCGCGCTGCGCATCGCGCTGGGAAAGGCCAATGCCGCCAGCGAAGCGGCGGCACCCCCGGGCGCCGACGAAAGCCTCGTGCATTTCACGCGCCGGCTGGAAGACGTGGATGGCAATTTCGACGGCGTGCTGCTGATCTCCATCCACTCCAGCTATTTTTCCGAATTCTACAACAGTGTCAATTTCGGCAAGTTCGGCATGTCCGCCATGGTGGGGGAAGAGGGCGAGCTGTTCAGCACGCGTCTCGGTGCGCGCGTGTTGCCGGCCCAGAGCGCACAGGGTACGCCATTCCTCGACACCAGTTTCCTGGAAACGGAGAGCGGCGCCCTGCATTCGGGCGGCCGGATCGCTTTTTCCGACAAGCAAAGCCGTTATGTGGGCTGGCAGGCGTTGAAAGCCTATCCGTTTGCGGCCGTGGTCGGCCTGTCGGACGGCGAAATGCTGCACCCCTACGAGGAAACGCGCACCATCTATATCGGCATCGCGCTGGCCGTCACCGTGCTGCTGCTGGCCTTTGCCGCCGTCGCCACGGTGCTGTCGCTGCGCCTGGCGTGGCGCCACCACCAGTCCGAAGGCGTGCGCAATGCCTACCGCATGGCCACCGAAGGCACGAGCGACGGCTTTTATATCATCGCCGCCCTGCGCGGCGCCGATGGCAGCATCCTCGATTTCGAGATGGTCGACTGCAACGAGCCGGGCGCCGGCTACTTCGGCGTGCGGCGCGAACAATTGCTGGGCATGCGCCTGCAGTCGCGCGCCCATGAGCCGTATTTCCGCGACCTGATCCACAATTACCGGGCCGCCATGGAGTCCGGCTTCTCCGAGGAAGAGATCGAACTGCCGGAAGGCAATCCCTTCAAGCTGCGCTGGATACGCCGGCGCCTGGTGCGCAGCGGCGACCGCCTGGCCGTCACTCTGCAAGACATCAGCACGGCCAAGGAGCACGAGCGCGACTTGCGCCGCCTGGCCAACGAGGACGGCTTGACGGGCTTGCCCAACCGATACTGGCTGCAGCAATTCCTGCCCGGCGCCCTGGGCCGCGCCGCCATCGCGCGGCGCATGCTGGCGCTGCTGTTCATCGACCTGGACGGCTTCAAGGATATCAACGATACGCAGGGCCACGCCGAGGGAGATAAAGTGCTGCGCGCCGCCTCCCTGCGCCTGAAGGCCGTGCTGCGGCCGGGCGACCACGTCGTGCGCCTGGGCGGCGACGAATTCGTTGTCGTGCTCGACCCCGTGGAGGACGACAGCCGCGCCGAGCAGGTGGCGCAGCGCATCGCCATCGCCTTTGACGAACCGTTTTACCTGGGCAGCGAACGCCACAAGATGGGGGCCTCGATCGGCATCAGCCTGTATCCGCGCGATGGCGCCGAGACGGAAGTGCTGCTGAAGAACGCCGACATCGCCATGTACGCCGTGAAAGTGGCGGGCAAGGGCCATCACCGCTTTTTCCAGCCGGAATTGTTCGAAACCATCCGCAGCCGCCGCGAACTGGAGCAAAGCCTGGTGGCGGCGCTGGAGCAGGACCAGTTCCTCGTCGTCTACCAGCCGCGCGTCGACGCCATGAGCGGGCAGCTGTGCAGCATGGAGGCGCTGGTGCGCTGGCACCATCCGCAGCATGGCATGGTGCCGCCGCTGGAATTCATCCCCGTGGCCGAGAGCAGCGGCCTGATTTCGCAGCTGGGCGAAGTCGTCATCGAAAAGGTGTGCCTGCAGATGGCGCGCTGGCAAGCCAGCGGACTGGAACTGGTGCCCGTATCGATCAACGTGTCGGCGCGCCAGTTCGGCCGCGGCGACGTGCACCAGGTGCTGGCGTCGGCGCTGACGCGCCACCGCATCGACGCGCGCCTGATCGAGGTGGAGATCACGGAATCGGCCATGATGGATGAGCAGAACCGCGCCGTGGAGCAGCTGTCGGCCATCCGCGCGCTGGGCGTGCGCCTGCTGGTCGACGATTTCGGTACCGGCTATTCCTCGCTGTCGCAGCTGCAGAAGTTCGCCATGGATGGCTTGAAGATCGACCGCGCCTTCACCATGGAGCTGGGCCGCTCGGAGCAGGGTGAGGTCTTCGTGCGCGCCATCCTGTCGATGGCGCATGCGCTGGGCATGAGCGTGGTGGCCGAAGGCGTGGAGACGCGCGAGCAGCTCGACATCCTGCGCGCGCTGCAATGCAATGAAGTGCAGGGCTATTTCATCTCGCGTCCCGTGCCGGCCGAACAGATGCTGGCGCTGATGCATCAGCGCTTCCTGATACCGCTTCCAGCACCGGCGCCGGCGCTGTAGTGCGTCGTGATTGGCATGGAAAACAACGCTGTTTCATAAAAAGAGCGAACGTTCGCTTTTTTCTAAAAAATATTATATGCTTCGCTCATGCCGTCAGTGAATTGGAGTTCACGGCGGCAAGAACAGTGCAGGACGGGTGAGGTTGAGCTACCCGGGACAATGTGACGAAGACACTTCATATAATAAAGAGAGACTAACTTGAAACATAAATATCTGCCCCTCCTCATCGCCGTCGCATGCGCCGGCTTCGCTTCCACCGCCCAGGCATCGGGCTACCGTTTCGGCTCGCAAAGCGTTTCCGCCCAGGGCACGGCCGATGCCAGCGGCGCCGAAGCGGCCGACGCGTCGACCATTTTCTATAACCCGGCCGGCATGGCGCGCCTGGAAGGCACGCAATTCGTGGGCGGCGGCACCCTGGTGGTACCGCATTCGACCTACACGGATTCGGGCTCCAAGCCTTTCTTCCCGGGCAACCGCACGCCTTACGCGGCAACCAAGGACTATGCGCCGGATGCCGTGTTCGCGCCAGCGCTGTATGCCAGCAAGAAAATCAATGAGCAGTGGACCGTCGGCGCTGGCCTGTTCGTGCCGTATGGCGCCAAGCTTGACTACGGCAACGACTGGTATGGCCGCTACGCGATCACCAATATCAAGCTCGAAGCCATCGCCCTGAATCCTTCCGTGTCGTTCAAGCTGGACCAGCACCACTCGTTCGGTTTCGGCGTGACGGCCGAATACATGAAGGCGGAACTGGGCCAGAGCGTGGACGTGCCGGGTTCGGTTGCTTTCCTGGGCAAGTTTGCCCCTAGCGCATCGCAGGCCTTCCTGGCCAATATCGCCAAGACGCAGGGTCTGGCTGCGGCGCAAGCTGCGGGCGCCGCGCTGCAGGGTCCGATCAAGGATGGCCATGCCTCGATGGATGGCCATGACTGGGGCTTCGGCTTCAACCTGGGCTACCTGTACCAGCTGAACGAAGGCACGCGTTTCGGTATCGCCTACCGCTCGTCGATTTCGCACAAGCTCAAGGGCAGCACCATCTGGGACTTCTCGCAAGTGACGAGCAATCCGGCCGTGAACGCCTTCATCGCCAAGGCATCGAACAAGGTCAATTCGGAAGCGCTGGTGGAATTGCGCACGCCGGAAACCCTGTCGGTCAACGCCTTCCATCAGATGGATGATAAGTGGGCCTTGATGGGCGACGTCACCTGGACCCGCACTTCGCGCCTGCAGAACCTGGACATCCAGTTCCCGCCGACGGCCGAAGGCGCCGAGCGCATTCGCCAGAACTGGAAAGACACCTACCGCGTGTCGCTGGGCACCAACTACAAGTACAGCGAAAGCCTGATGCTGCGCGCCGGTATCGCCCACGACCAGGCGCCGGTCCGCAGCGCCGAATTGCGCCACCCGGCCTTGCCGGACAGCGACCGCATGCAGTATTCGATCGGCGCGAACTGGAAGCTGAACGCCAATTCCTCGATCGACCTGGCTTACAGCTATATCGACTTCAAGGATGCTGACGTCAACTACACAAACGACTGCTCGCCGGTCAAGACGGGCTGCACCGGCAACGGTGAAACCACCAAGGGCCTGTTCAAGACCCGCATGCAGTTGATCGGTCTCGCTTATAACTACAAGTTCTAAGCAGGTAGTGGCGGCCAACCCGGCCGCCATGAAAGGAAAAAAGCGCCTTCGGGCGCTTTTTTTTTTGGGCAGACCCCAGCGGTGGTGCGCTGTTGGGCGCGGTAGGGTGTAGGTCGGATTAGCGTGGCGAAGCCGCGCGTAATCCGACGGTATTGTTGGCGATGGCTGTTGCTGTGGTGTTGTCGGGTTACGCGCTATGCGCTAACCCGACCTACCCCGACCTACGCCGATGGTGCCGATGGTGCCTTGTTACGCATGGCCTGATCCAGCAGGGTCAAGGCCAGCCGTACGGTGTCGTCGGGCAGTTCCAGCAAGTTGTCGCCCACATACCACTCCACCACGCTGTGCCCGGGCAGGGCCGCGTGGCTGGCGCGGCCGAACAGCCAGATGCCGTGGTCTTCGGCCACCTGGTTGCGGATGGCGATGGCCCGCTCGCGCGACACGGGCAGGTGCAGATGCAGCATGTTCGCTTGCGGCTGGGCGGGGTTGACGGTGATCGATGGAAAATCGCGCAGCAGCGCGTACAGCCACTGCGTGCGCGCAAAATAGCGGGGCATGGCGGCGAGGCGCGCGTCGAACTGCATGGCGGCGGCCACCACGTAGGGCGTGCGGTGCACGATGTTGCCGCCCTGGCGGTGGAACCACGCGCGCGCACGCTCGACAAACGGGCGGCTGCCGGCCAGCATGGCGCCGCCGAGGCCGCCGATGCCCTTGTACAGCGACACGTAGACGGAATCAAAACCGTCGCAGATGGCGGGCAGGGACTGGCCAAAACCGGCTTGCGCTTCCCACAGGCGCGCGCCATCCATGTGCAGGTGGATATTGCGTTCGCGGCAGTGCCGCTTGATGTCTTTCAAGGCATCCCACGACGGACACTGGCCGCCGATTTCGCGCATCGGCAGTTCGACCTGCGCGGCGCCCAGCGCATCGGGCACGGCGCGCAGGTCGTCCACCGTCCACGGGCGGTGCGGGTCGCCCAGCATCAAGCCCTTGAAGTGATCGAGCAATTCATGGTTGCCCCGCTCGTGGCGCAGGATGTGCGAGGTCGGGTGCAGCGCGACGAGGCGCGAGCCCCGGTCCTGGCAGGCCAGGCGCAGGGCCGTGACTTGCGTCATGGTGCCCGTGATGCAGAACACGGCCGCCTCGAAACCGAGCAGGCCGGCGATCTTGTTCTCGAACTGTTCGATCAGCGCGCCCTCGCCATAGGTATCGTGCGCAACATCGTTGGCATCGCACCAGGCGGCCATGGCGGCGAAGGTGGCCGCTGGCGTGGGCTGGCGGTGGCCCGGCAGGATGGTGTGGCAGCGCTGGCGCAGTTCAAGCTCGTTCACGGTGTTTTCCTTACAGGGTGGCCGTGGCCAGTTTTGCGCCAAAGCCGATGAACATGGCGCCCACGCCGCCGCCCATGCCGGCCGACAGGCGGCGACGGCGGCGGAAGGTCTCGGCCAGCCGCGCGCCGACAAAGATGATGGCCGTCAGGTAGGTAAAGCTGATCACCTGGCAGATCAGGCCCAGGCCGATGAAGGACAGCACGGGCTTTGCAAAGGCCGGGTCGACGAACTGGATGAAAAACGAGATGAAGAACAAAATCGCTTTCGGGTTCATCAGGCTGATGATCAGCGCCTTGCGGAACGGGTCGCTTTCCTTGACGGGGGGCGGCACGGCTGCCGCTTCGCCTTCAGCGGGAGCGGGCGCGCGCAGCTTGCGCCAGCAGCCTATCAGCATCTGCAGGCCGATCCAGCCCAGGTAAGCCGCGCCGATGTATTTCACGACGTAGAACAGGGCCGGGCTGGCTTTCAGCAGCGAAGCGACGCCGCAGGCCGACAGCACCATCAGAATCAGGTCGCCGGCGAAGATGCCGAAGGCGCCCTGGTAGGCGGGCCGCACGCCGCGCTGGGCGGCCACGGACAGCACGTACATGGAGTTGGGACCGGGCAGGATGACGATGAAGATGGTCCCCAGTAAAAAGGTCCAGAAATCGGTGATGCCCAGGTTGGCGTGGAAAAGTGCGTTCATGATTATTCCGCTGGATTGAGCTGTACGTGATGAAATTGCAGTGCGGCAAGATTCGCGTAGATGCCGCCAAGCGCCACCAGCGACGCATGCGTGCCCGTCTCGACGATCCTGCCGTCTTCCATGACGATGATGCGGTCGGCCCGCTGCACGGTGGCCAGGCGGTGCGCGATGATGACGGTGGTGCGGCCCACCATGGCCGCTTCCAGCGCCTTTTGCACCAGGCGTTCCGATTCCGCGTCGAGCGCGCTGGTCGCTTCGTCGAGCAGCAGCAGCGGCGGGTTTTTCAGCAGGGCGCGGGCGATGGCGATGCGCTGGCGCTGGCCGCCGGACAGGCGCACGCCCCGTTCGCCGAGGAAGGATTTGTAGCCGTTCGGCAGGCGCTCGATGAATTCGTGGGCGGCCGCCATCTTCGCGGCGGCGATGACATCCTCGTCGCTGGCGCCGGCGCGGCCATAGCGGATGTTTTCCATGGCGTCGGCCGAGAAAATCACGGTATCCTGCGGCACGATGCCGATGGCGTCGCGCAGGGTGTGCAGGTCGAGCTGCTTGATGTCGACGCCATCGAGGCGGATGCTGCCGCTTTGCGGGTCATAGAAGCGCAGGAACAGCTGGAACAGCGTGGTCTTGCCGGCGCCCGACGGGCCGACGACGGCTACCGTTTCGCCGGCGCGGATGTCGAGGCTGACGTGGTCCAGCGCGTGCGTATCGGGGCGCGACGGATACGAGAACATGACGTCGTCCAGCGACAGCGAAGCGCCGTTCGCGGCGCGCGCGGGCAGCGGCAGCGGCGTGGCAGGCGATTCGATTTCCGATTTGACGGCCATCAGTTCCAGCAGGCGCTCGGTGGCGCCGGCGGCGCGCTGCGCTTCGCCCATAACTTCGGACAGGGCGCCGATGGCGCCGGCCACGATGGAAGCGTACAGGATGAACTGGCCCAGGTCGCCGCCCGTCATCGCGCCTTCCAGCACGGCGCGCGCGCCCAGCCACAGGACGAACACGATGGTGCCGAAGACCAGCAAAATCGCGATCATGGTCAAGAGGGCGCGGGCGCGGATGCGGCGCATGGCCGTCATGAAGGCGCCTTCGACGGAGTCGCCAAAGCGTTTCGATTCGATTTTCTCGTGCGTAAACGCCTGCACAGTGGGCATGGCGTTGAGGATTTCGCCGGCCATGGCCGACGCGTCGGCGATGCGGTCCTGCGAATCGCGCGACAGCTTGCGCACACGGCGGCCAAACACGATGATGGGCACGACGACCAGGATCAAGAGGCCGATGATGATGCCCGCCAGCTTGGCGCTGGTGACGAACAGCATCACCAGACCGCCCAGGAACAGCAGCACATTGCGCAGCGCCATCGAGATGCTGGTGCCGACCACGGCTTGTATCAATGTCGTGTCGGTGGTGATGCGCGACAGGACTTCGCCCGTCTGCGTCGTTTCAAAGAATTCCGGGCTTTGCGTGACGACGTGGCGGTACACGGCGCTGCGGATGTCGGCCGTGACGCGCTCGCCCAGCCACGACACCGTATAAAAGCGCGCCGCCGTGGCCAAGGCCAGGATGGACGCCACGCCGAACAGGGCGAGGAACACCAGGTCGACGTGCTGGATGCTTTTCGAGCCGGCCGCGCCGCCGAAACCGAGGTCGATCATCTGCTTGAAGGCGGCTGGAATGGCCAGGGTCGAGGCGGCGGCCACCACCAGCGCGATACCGGCCAGGAAGAACTGCTTGCGGTACGGCGTCAGGAAGGGCATCAAGCCCTTGAAGGCGGCCAGGCTGCCTTTTTTCAGTTCGCGGCTGCTGCCGGTGTCGGGAGTCGGTGCGGTACTTGCGGCGGTTGCTTTGCTGGTGCTGCCTGTTTCTGTGCTGGTTGTCATTGTTTTTCGCTTTGATTTACTTTTTTGCTTGTCCGGGGTCAGACCCGATGGGTCTGACCCCGGCATTTTATGCATTGCTTACAACTTCATCGGCTGGACATAGCCCGTCATTTCCAGGTAGGCGCGCCCGACCGGCTGGCCGTCGCGCTCCACCGTCACGGCGCCTTCCCAGTACACGGCCCCCGTCGAGCGGCGTGAATCGAGCTCCTGGTCCGCCTGCAGGGGCTTGATCTGCCAGCGCGTGGCACCCGTGCGGATCTCGGTGGCGACCGGGTATTCGGCCTGTGTGCGGGGCGAGCGCCACAGCTGCGTGGGCGTGAAATCGACGTCGCCGGGCGCGTACTGCGTCATCTTACCGGACGCATCGCGCCATGTCGCGTGCGCCCATAGTTTAGCACCTGTCTTGCTGCGGATCTGGAAGGCCATCAGGGCGCCGCCGTCAGCGAGGTTGGCGCCTATCCAGTTCCAGCCGCTGGCGTCCGCATCGAGCACCTGGCTCGACCACTCGTGATCGAGCCAGGTGGCGCCCGTCACCGCTTCCGGCTTGCCGCCCGCGCGGGCGATGGTGCCCGTGGTACGCAGCTGCGGCTCGCTGTAGTAGTAACTCGATTGCGCGGGCCGCGCGCCCTTGCGCGAATAGCCGCCAACGCCCTGCAGCAGCACGGGCTGCGTGGGCGCCAGGGTCAGCTGCAAGCTGAAGTCGCGCGCGGCCAGGCTGACCTTGTAGCTGCCGTCGGTCTGGCGCTGCATGCGCCAGTCGTCGAGTTTCACGTCCGTGTCGCCCACCTTGGCGTAGGCCAGGCCGAAGCCTTCGCGCGCGCTTTTCTCGTCGTGCAGCAGCTTGCCCACTTTCGGATCGGACAGGGCCGCATGGCCGATGATCAGCTGTTTCGGCGCGAAGGCGCTGGGGTTGTCCGCGTCGGCGGACGTGGCGCTGCGAAAGAATGTCACCTGGTAGCCCAGCTGCTCGCCGCCGGCGGTTTTTACCCATCCCGTGGCGTACCACCATTCCGTTTTATAGGCGGGATGGGCGCCGAAATCGTGCGGCATGCGCAGGGTCTGGCCGGCCGGCAGCGGCGTGACGGGGGCGAACGCGGGCGGCGCGGCGATGGCGGCGGCGCTGCAAAACAATAATAAACAAGTCAAACGGCGCATTACCAGTCCTCTCTGACGGCGCGGATGGGGCCAGCGGACAGCGCCTGGCGCCCCGCGATGAGGGCAGTGAGGGCGGCGGCCGTCAGCAGGGCGCCGGCCACAGTGGCGATCAAGGACCACGGCAGGTGCAGCTGCATGGTCCAGTGGAACGATTGCGGATTGACGATGAAGACCAGCACAAAGCTGATCAACAGGCCCAACACAAAACCGGTGGCGATGCCCAGCGCCGTCAGCGCGCCGCCTTCCAGCGCCAGGATGGACAGGATCTGGCCGCGCGTCACGCCCACGTGGCGCAGCATGCCGAATTCGCGCGCGCGCGCCAGGGTCTGGGCCGAGAACGTGGCGGCCACGCCGAACAGGCCGATGACGATGGCGATGGCTTCCAGTAAATACGTGACGGCGAAGCTGCGGTCGAAGATCTGCAGACTCAGGGCGCGGATGGCCGACGGGTTCGATACTTCCAGGCTGGCGCCGAAGGGCAGGGCTTTCAGGCGCTGCTGCAACTGCTCGCCCGTGGTATTTTTGGCCAGCCACAGGGCCGCATCGCTGACGTCCATATCGCCCGTCAGGGCGCGGTAGTCGTCCAGCGGCATCTGGATGGCGCCGGACGAGCGCGCATAGTCGCGCCAGATGCCGGCGACGAAGAACTTGTGCCGGCCGCCCGCCAGCGGCAGCGCGATCTGCTGGCCAGGCTTGACGTTGTACAGGTCGGCCGCCGCTTCGGACAGCCACACGGGCCGGCTGCCTGCCGGCACGGGCAGGGTGTCGCCCACCAGTACCATGCTCTTGCCAGGGTCCCGCAAGTTGATGGGGCGCGCCAGCAGCATGACGTTCGGGCGGTCCGGCGCCAGCGACAGCGAGCGCAGGCGTTGGAAATCCACCCTGGCCACGCCGGGCAGGGCGGTGATGCTCGCCTGTTCGCGCGGGTTCAGGCCCGCCGTGCCGCCGCTGGCCGCCGGGCGCGTGTACACGTCGGCCGGCAGGATCTGCAGCAGCCAGTCGTCGACGGAAACGCGGAAACTCGACACCATGATCGCCATCGCCACCATCAGGCTAAAGCTCGACAGCACGCCACCGAGCGCGATGCCGGCCTGGCCCGAGGCGTTCGCCAGGCGGGCCACGGTCAGGCTGCGCACGGGCGCATGCTTGCTCGTTTCCGTGCGCAGCCAGGCGGCTTGCAGGGCGCGGAAGACGACGGCCGCCAGCTGCGGCATCAGGGCGATGGCGCCGATCAGCAGCAGGGCGATGGACAGATAGCCGAACAGGGGCAGCTCGAAGACGGGCGGCAGGAACGTCAAGGCGCCGGCCAGCAGCAGACACGCCAGCGCTGGCCAGGTCTTGGCCAGGCGCGTCGTCACAACTTCTTCGCTGCCCGATTTCAGGGCGATGGCGGGGGCCGCGCGCGCCGCTTCCAGCGCGGGCGCGGCGCAACCCAGCAAGGCCACGCCGAGGCCCAGCGCGAAATACACGAAAGCGGCGACGGGCGTGAATTGCACCTGCGGCTGCACGCCCGCGAAATAGCCGGCGCCCAGGTCGCCGCCGAAAAAGCGCAGGGCGACGGCCGCCATGGCATAACCGCCGGCGATGCCCAGCGCGGCGCCGACCACGCCCAGGCTGGCGCCTTCCAGCAGCACCTGGCGCAGCAATGGCCTGCGCTCCATGCCCAGCACGCGCAGCAGCGCGAACTGGCCGCGGCGGCGGATGACGGACAGGGCCTGCGTGGAAAACACGAGGAACGCGCCCGTAAACAGGGCGACCAGGGCCAGCACCGTCAGGTTGACGCGGTAGGCACGGCTCAGGTTATTGTTGCGGCTATTCTGGTTTTCATCATTCGGCTGGCCTACCTGGAAACGCCCCGGGTACTGCGTTTCCAGCGCGCTGCTCAGCGCGGCCTGGAAGGCGTCGCGGTTGACGCCCTGGCGCAGTTTCAAGTCGATGCGCGACAGCTTGCCCAGCTTGTTGAAGCGCCATTGCGCCGCACCGATATCCATCACGGCGATGCGCTGGCCGGCGCGCGCGCGCTGCAGCGAACCGGCCACGCGCAGGGACACCGTGCCCGTGCCCGATTGCAGCGCGACTTGGCCGCCTTCGGCGACGTCGAGCCAGCGCAAGGCGGCAGGCGATAAAAAGATGGCGTCGTCGGCCAGGGTGTCGAAAGGCTGGCCTTCGGCCGGCGCGCCGATCAGGTCGGGCGAGATGAAGCCGGCGCGGAAGACGTCGAGCGCCAGGATGTGCAGCGGGCCGCCGTCCTTCTTGTCGCTCACGCCGGCTTGCAGTTCCAGCACGGGCGAGGCAACGGCCACGCCGTCGCGCTGCGCCAGCCACGGGTAGACGGCTTCGTCGAACAGCGCTTCGCGTCCGGCCACCTGCACG
Organism: Janthinobacterium sp. GW823-FHT01H08; assembly: GCF_058797855.1. NCBI lineage: Bacteria > Pseudomonadati > Pseudomonadota > Betaproteobacteria > Burkholderiales > Oxalobacteraceae > Janthinobacterium > Janthinobacterium sp. GW823-FHT01H08. Next base: position 3,831,775 of record NZ_CM179504.1, on the reverse strand, counting down.
TCGGCCTGGCCGGACAGGCTTTTGACGGCCGTGGAAAATTCATTGAAGGCGGCCGCGTTGATCAAATGGATGGCAAAGCCCAGCGACACGCCGATGGCGATGGCGAGGATGGCGACGAAGGCACGCACGGGATGCGCGCGCCATTCGCCCAGCAGCAGCCAGCGCGACAACAGGCGCATACCTGCGGGATTGGCTGCCGGCGCACTCAATTCAGACATTCAACGGCCAGGCGCTCGCCGGCGCGCCGCGCTTTCAGTTGCGCCGCATTGCGGGTTTTATCGCCCGCGCCGACGGCGTCCTGCGCCGCCCATTTTTGTTCCAGCCGTAGCTGGGCGCAATGCTTCTCGTGCATTTCCTTCTGTTTGGCGGCCCGTTCGCGCGCCTGGTCTTCCAGGTTTTCGCGCTTCTTGCGCGCCGCTTCCATCTGGCTGGCCACCCGTTCCTGACGCGTGGCCGCGCCCTTGTCGACGGCGGGCGGAGGCGAGGGAACTTCCAGGATCTGCAGCTGGCCGCCCGTGCAGGGCGTGGCGCTATAGCTGGTCTGGCCATCCTGCACGCATTTGTAGACGTCCTGCGCGCTGGCGGAACCGGCCAGCAAGGTCATGGCGCAGAGCAGGAGGGACGATGGCTTCACAATATCTTCCCCGGATTCATGATGTTTTGCGGGTCCAGCGCCTGCTTCACGGCGCGCATCAGCTGCAGTTCCAGCGGCGACTTGTAGTGCGCCAGATCCGCCTTTTTCAGTGCGCCGATGCCGTGCTCGGCCGATATCGAGCCGCCAAAGCCGTGGACCTGGTCGTGCACGATGCGGTTGATGACATCCTGGTTGGCCAGGAAATCCCGGTCCGTCATGCCGGCTGGCGGCGCCACGTTGTAATGCAGGTTGCCGTCGCCCAGGTGGCCGAAGCATACGAGCTGGCAGCCGGGGAAGGCTGACGCAAGGGCCGCATTCGTGACGGCGATGAAGTCGGCGATGCGGGAAATCGGCAGCGAGATATCGTGTTTGATGTTCTTGCCCGCCTGCGCCTGCGCCAGCGGAATATGTTCGCGCAGCTGCCACAGGCCTTCGGACTGCGCCACGGAACTGGCGACGACGGCGTCTTCGATCAACTCGTCTTCCAGGGCCGCGCCGATGCTCGCTTCCAGCAATTCCACGGCATGCGCCTCGGACTGGCTGCTGGACAGTTCCAGCAACACATATTGCCCATGCGACTGCCCATGCGCGTCAGCGAAAGGCCGCGGCAGCTGGGGGAACTGCTGCGCCACCAGTTGCAAACAGTATTGCGACATCAGCTCAAAACCCGTCAGGCTGGCGCCGCAATGGTCCTGCATCAGGCTTAACAAGCGCAGGGCGTGGGCGGGCGAGGGCATGGCGGCCAGCGCCGTGATGCAGGCCTTCGGCTGCGGGTACAGTTTCATGACCGCGCCCGTGATCACGCCCAGGGTGCCTTCGGCGCCGATGTACAGGTCGCGCAAATCGTAGCCCGTATTATCCTTGCGCAGGCCGCGCAAGCCGCTCCAGATCTCGCCCTGCGGCGTGACCACTTCCAGGCCCAGGCACAGCTCGCGCGTGTTCCCGTAGCGCAGCACGGCCGTGCCGCCCGCGTTCGTGGCCAAATTCCCCCCGATGGTGCAGCTGCCTTCGGCCGCCAGCGACAGGGGGAACAGACAGCCGGCGGCACTGGCCGCTTCCTGGATGGTTTGCAGGATGCAGCCGGCATCGACCGTGATCGTGCGGTTGACGGGGTCGAGCGCGCGGATGCTGTTCAGGCGCGCCAGCGACAGCACGACGGCCGTGCCGGCGGCATCGGGGATGCTGCCCAGCACCAGGCCCGTATTGCCGCCCTGCGGCACGACGGGCACCTGCCATTGCGCGCAGGCGCGCAGGATTGCGGCCACCTGCTCCACGGTGGCGGGGCGCAGCACGGCCAGGGCCTTGCCCGTAAAACGGTCGCGCCAGTCGGTGAGGAAGGGCGCCATGTCGGCGTCCAGGGTGAGTACATAGGCGTCGCCCAGCAGGTCGCGGCAGGCGGCGAGGAAATCGGTTTGACCAGTCATTTCTTGATGCTCACTTTATTCACTTTTTCCAGAAGCTCTTTGGCCATGCGCTTGGCCGCCTTTTTATACGGGCGCAGATACAGCACGGCGCAGACAAAATAGACGCAGACGATGGCCGCCTCGCCCCAGGCCATCAGGGCCGAGGTGGGGTTCGTGTCGCTGTAGCCGCGTACCACGCCTTCCGTAAAGTACAGCAGGATCACCATCGACGACCATTGCAGGGTGTAGACGTCGCGCTTGATGACGCCGTACAGGGGAATGAGCAGGGGCGCCGCTTTCAATACGACCCAGGAACCGCCCGGCTGCAGCGGCGCGACGACGGTTTCCCACAGCAGGCACCAGACGATCAGGGTGACGAGGCTGGCGATGGCGCCCCAGTGAAAATACTTGTGCAGTGTGCCGTGCATCATGCGCCTGCCAGTTTCGCGGCGTTTTCCGCCAGGCGCCGGCCCAGGGCGATGGCCAGGCGTTTTTCATCGTCGCTCAAGGCCTTGTCGCCGTCTATGCCCGACCAGTGCGTGGCGCCATACGGCGAGCCGCCCGTGGAGGTGGTCATCAGTTCCGGGTGCGTGTAGGGCAAGCCCATGACCAGCATGCCGTGGTGGAAGAGGGGGATCATCATCGACAGCAGGGTCGATTCCTGGCCGCCGTGCAGGCTGCCCGTGGACGTGAACACGCAGGCGGGCTTGCCGGACAGGCTGCCGGCCAGCCAGTCGCTGGCCGTGCCATCCCAGAAGTACTTCATGGCGGCGGCCATGTTGCCGAAGCGCGTGGGCGAGCCCAGGGCCAGGCCCGCGCATTCCTGCAGGTCGTCCAGTTCCACATAAGGCGCGCCATCAGGCGGCACCTCGGGCGCCGTCGCTTCCGTTACGGTGGAGACGGCGGGCACGGTGCGCAGGCGCGCATCGCAGCCAGGCACGCTTTCCACTCCCTGGGCTATCAGCTCGGCCAACTGGCGCGTGGCGCCATGGCGTGAATAAAACAATACGAGAATAATCAGATTGGTTGGCTTCATCATTGGTATTATAGGGCGCTTTACAGCCTGATACGACTGCTGTCATGGCGCCGTTCTGATTTTGCACATGTTTTCAAAATATATATTCCCGTTCTTCCAATACCTGTGGCGCACCCTGAGCATGGGGCTGGACGTCGTGCGCGGCCTGACGTGGTCCGAAACGCGCGACCTGCTGCAGTTCGCGCGCCGCCGCGTGCGCGAGGAAAGCCTGCCGCAAGTGGCCGGCAGCCTGACGTTCGCCACCGTGTTCGCGCTGGTGCCGCTGCTCACGCTGGCCCTGGCCATCTTCACCACCTTCCCCCTGTTTAATACCTTCCGCCACGCGCTGGAAGACTATTTCGTGCAAAGCGTGATGCCCAAGGGCATCTCGAACACCATCCTCGACTACCTGACGACGTTTGCCTCGAAGGCGACGCGATTGTCGGCCATCGGTGCGGGCGCCCTGATCGTCACCTCGGTGGGCATGATGGGCTTGATCGAGCGCGTCTTCAACCGCATCTGGCGCGTGCGCCAGGAGCGCCGCTGGACCAAGCGTTTGCTCGTCTACTGGGCCATCGTCACCCTGGGGCCGCTGCTGGTGGGCGTGTCGCTGACGGTGACCTCGCGCCTCTTCATGGCCACCAGCGGCGTGGTGGGCGCCGTGCCGTTCATCGGCGCCGTGTTTTACACGCTGGTGTCGATCGGCCTGACCATGCTGGCGTTTACCTTGCTCTACATCGCCGTGCCGAACCGCGACGTGGACTGGCGCGACGCGGCCTGGGGCGGCTTGCTGGCGGCGCTGGCGTTCGAGGTGGCCAAGCGCGGCTTCGGCGAATTCATCCAGGAATTCCCCACCTATTCGCGCATTTATGGCGCGCTGGCCGCCTTGCCGCTGTTCCTCGTGTGGATATACCTGAGCTGGATGATCACCCTGGTGGGCGCCTTGCTGGTGGCCGCCTTGCCCGTCGTGAAATACGAGCGCTGGTGGTACGAAGCGGCACCGGGCAGCGAATTCGTCGACGCCGTCGCCATCCTGAAAGTGCTGCACCAGGCGTGCCACTGCGCCGATTCGGCCCTCGTGGGCGCGGCCGAGATCCGCCGCAGCACGCGCCTGGGCTTCGAAGAGATGGAAACCCTGCTCGACAAGATGGTGCAGCAGGGCTGGGTGGGACGGGTCAACGTGGACGGCGCCGTGCGGGTACAGTGGGGCAAGCGCGTGGCCGACAGTTCCGACCACTGGGTCTTGCTGGGCAACGTCAACCGCATCAGCCTGGCCGACGTCTACCGCCTGTTCGTCTTCGGCGGCATGCGCGTGAACTCCGGCTATCCGGCCGGCTCCACCAACGAGCGCGACATCAAGGCGGCGGAAGAGGCGGCCGCGCTGGCCGCGCAGGTGGAAAACGCCGTGGAGCAGGGACTGGGCCTGAGCCTGGCGCAGCATTTCGGGGAAGTGCGCTGCAATTGACGGGCCCGGCGGTGCGCGCGCTGCCTGCATCTGCCCCGCGCGATAGCGACGCATGTCATAGACTGGTCACCGAAGGCCGGTAAGCTTTCCTCTCCATTCATCTTGTAGAGGAAGCAAATATGCGTTGTCATTTGAGCGGTTTGAATTGGAGCCGCGGCTTGGCCATCGTGATGGTGAGCGGCATGCTGGCTGCCTGCGGCGGCAGTTCCTCTGCGGCTCCCGACGCGGTGCCCAAGGAGGGGGAGGGACTGCCGCACCAGCTTGTCGGCTGGGCAGCGTTGCCTGACACGGCGCGCTGGCCGGGGCCGGTTTCCGGACAGTTCACGGCCGCGGCGCTTGGCGTCAGCCCGCCGTTTGCCAATGGCGTGCCGATTCCGGGCTTCTCCGCTCTGCTGAGGAATGACGACGGCAGCTGGACTGCCATGGCCGACAATGGCTACGGCGCCAAGGGCAATTCGGCCGATTTCGTGCTCGGCCTGTATAACGCCAGCATCAACTTCCGCACGGACGCAGACGCCAGCAAGACGCCGGGCAGCATCAAGATCAACAGTTTTCTCGCCTTCAACGACGCCAGGGGTTTCTTAAACGACGGCAAGGGCATCGACCTGAAAATCACGGCCGACTATGTCAACTACCCAAGCAACACCTCCGGCGGGCTGGTCTTTTCCGACAGCGGTATCGCCGTCGATGCGCGCATTCGCGCGGGCCGCCTGCTGACCGGTTTTGACTTCGACATTGAATCGCTCGCGCGCGCCGCCGATGGCACCTGGTTCGTGGGCGAGGAGTTCGGCCCGTATATCCTGCACTTCGACAAAAACGGCACGCTCATGGGCGATCCCGTTCCCCATCCCTTCCTGCGCAGCCCGGCCAATCCGGAAGTGCTGGGCAAGGGCGCCAGCATCACCCTGTCAGGCAGCCGCGGTTTCGAAAGCCTGGCCTATAACGCCGACCGCAGCCTGCTCTACGCGGTGCCGGAAGCGGCGCCAAGCGACCCGTCCCTGCGGCCCGTTACCGCGGATGAGCGCTACCTGAACATCTTCGAGTTCGACCCCGCCGCCATGCGCTATACCGGCAAGAACCTCGTGTACCGCAAGGATGGCGCGGCCAAGGATAATGGCGTCGTGATCGGCGACATGACCAATGTCGGCGGCAGCAAGTTCGTGCTCATCGAGCGCGACGGCTTCTGGGGCGCCAAGGCCGTGATCAAGCGCCTGTACCTGGTCGACCTGAAGGAGAAAGATGCTGATGGCGCCCTCAAGAAAACGCTGCTGGTGGACTTGCTGAATATCTCCGACCCCAAAGGCATCGGCGGGCAGGCGAGCAATATGCCCGTGGGTAAGTTCAGCATGCCTTTCGACTCGGTGGAGAGCGTTGAAGTCCTCGATGCCCACACGCTAGTCGTGGCAATTGACACGAACTACCCCGGTGAAGACGGACGCAAGCCAGGCAAGCCGGACGATACCGAAGTCATTACCCTGCGTTTTGACAAGGCGCTGTTCGATCGTTCCGTCAAGTAAAGATGCACCCGGCCAGCAACGGCGCTCCATGTTGCCGGCCGGGTGCGATATCAGCAGACGGGCCGGCAAGCCGTCACAGCAGCACGGGCCGCAGGACCGCCTGCAGCGCCGCCTTGCTGAACGCGGCCGCATCCTGCGTGCGTACCACGCCCAGATAATACGTGTCCTCGCCGCCGTGCAGGTTCACCAGGCGCAGCTGATGCGGCGCCAGGTGGGTGGCGATGGCGGCCAGGCCTTCGGCCATCGCGTCGCCATCCTCGCGCTGCGCCCACGAAAAATCGCGCAGCGCGGGCAGGTCGATGTGCCGGGCGATGCGCGGCACTTCATCGACCGATTTCCAGTCCAGGGTGGTGCCGTGGCCCAGCGCATCGGCGGCCGTGGACCAGAGCAGGAAGAAACACGCCGCTTCGGGCGTCTCGCCTTCGTATTCCTCTTCCGGGTCGTCATCCGCCAGTTCTTCCAGGGTGATGTCCACGCAGCGTGCGGCCAGTGCCGCATCGCCCAGCAAGAGCAGCGCGGCCAGCGCGCGCAACTGCTCGCGGTCGGCCTTGGCCAGGATCTGCGCCGGCGTGAAACTGCGGCGCTTGGCGGGTTTTTTCTTGCCCAGGCCGATGGACTCGCTCAATTGCGCCGTGATGGCCGCCTTGAAGTTCTCCACGGTGTCGAACTGCTCCAGCAGCTGGCCCGTGAAATCCATGCTCCAGGCCATGCCATCGTTGACCACATATAAAAAGTCGCTTTGCACGGCCACGCCGCGCAGATAGTGGGCGGGCGGATATAGCGGCGTAAACGCCTGCTTGCCATCGGGCGTCAGCATGCAGGCCAGGCCTTGCGCATCGATGGCGAAGATCAGATTCTTGCGCAGCTTGGGCGGCGACGACGTGGTGGCGCTATCGATGGCTTCGTACTGGCAGGGCGCCAGCAGCTCGCCCTGGCTATTGACCAGGCCAAACAGGAAGCGCCCGGCGATGCGCTGGCTGACGATGGCGATTTTCTTCTTCGTGCCGAAATCCTGCACGGAGCTGTAGGAGGCCGGCACCACCACCTTGCCCGTGGTGTCGACCACGCCGTGCACATTGCGCTCGTCGTCATCGCCCGTCTGGCGTTCGATGTCGATCAAACCATCGTCGCGCTGGCAGATGTTGTCCACCCCGTCCATCAGCAGCGCGCCGTCGGGCAGGCGCAGCAGGCGGCTGGCGCCGTCCGGCGCGATTCTCTGTACCAGATGGGGGCTGATGACGTACAGGGCTCCGGGGGACGGCGGCAGCACCACCGTGCCGTTCAGGTCCAGCACGCCGTGTGCATCGGGGGCGTCCGCCGTGGCAAAGGTGATCCAGCCATCGTCCGCGTAGTAAACGCCCAGGTCGACATAGCGCTGCGACAGCGGCACGATCCAGCGGCCATAGGGCGTGACGAGGCCGGTGACGTCCGGTTCAGCGGCGGCGCTGACTGCATAGCACAGCGCGTCTTCCTCCCATCCCGCCACTTCCAGGCCTTGCAGGAACGGTACATCTTCCGCATCGAGTTCCTCGACATCGGCCAGTTGCGCGCTGGCGGACGCCGACCAGTAGCCGGTCGCAGGCGATGCGGAACCAGCGGCCAGCAGCGGCGCCAACGCGTCCCGGTCGCCGCGCTGCAGGGCAGAGTGCAGGGCATGCGCCTCGGCGCGCAGGGCCTCGAGCGCGGCCGCGTACTCCGGCGTGCCGATATCGTGCGCGATCAGCTGCACGCAATCGAGGATCAGCCACGCCTGGCCGCTGGCCAGCAGGCTGCTGATGGCGCTGCGCGCGACGATGGCGGCCGCGTCGCGCGGCCGGTCCATCAGCGCGGACAACGCTTGCCAGCTCGCCTGCGCCTGCGCCATCGGCGCGGCCAGCACGCAGGGGCAGTCTTCGCCATCGCCGTAGATGGGCCAGGCGACTGCTTGCGTGCCGGCGCCGATGAGCAGCTTGAACAGCACGGGTACGTCCAGCCGCCATTCAGCCAGGCCCGTGATCGTCTCGATGTCGAAGCCGGCCTGGCCGGGTAAAAATGCGGTGCCGAACAGGGCTGCGGTATTGATCATTGATATTTATCTAAAAGTAAACGGGGCATTCAGGGCGTGGGCGGCATCACCCAGTGGGCCAGCGCGCTGCGCTCCAGGCCAAGGTGTTTGGCCACGGCGGCCGCCTCGAAGGCCCACAGGCCGTAGTAGCCGCCCAGGCCGTGCGCGCGCAAATGGCCGTTGAACCAGTCTTCGTGCACCAGCGCGCCATGCCAGCTGGCCAGGTAGTGTTGCAGGTGCTCGAGCTGCTGCGCCGGGTCGTCCGCGTCCAGGCACTCGAACAGGGCGGAATAGGGTTCGGCGAAATACCATTCGTCGACGGCGGGACGCTGCGCATCGATGGTCGACAGCAGCGCTTCGTACACGCCGTCTTCGCCATCGAAGGCCGTCTGCAGGGCGGCCAGGCGCATGGCCAGGTCGTGGCGGCCGAACAGCAGGGCCGCGCCCAGCAGCTGCAGGGTGCGCGCATAGTCCGTCAACTGTTCGAAATCAAAGGCGGGCAGGGCATCGTCATCGTAGGCGGCGGCCAGGGCCGCGCGTGCCGCTTCGCAGGCGGCGATGGCCGCTTCCAGCGCCGTCTCCACGTCAGGCAAGGGCAGGCCGGCCGTGTAGCGCAGCGAGAAGACCTGGTAAGCCACGCTGGCGGCGGCGCACGCCCAGTAGGCGGCGTCGCCATCGTCGATTTCCGCCTGCGCCTGGGCGCGTTCGTAGGCGGCCAGCAGGGAGTCGAGGTAGGCCAGGTTGCGGGCAAAATCGAAGGGGGTACCGAAAGGCGCGGGCGGCGTCTGGCGCGGCGCGTGGGGCCACGGTTCCTGCGCTGGCGGACAGGCATCGGCGCATTCGCGCTGAATGGCCCAGTCGGCGAAGATCTGCTGCAAATATTCCGCCGTCTCGTCGTCGTGGGCGATGGCGCCCGCGCCCACCATGGTCGTGCCCAGCAGGGTGTAGCCAGGGAAACGGCTGCTTTCGTAGGCGATGGTGGTCACGCTCTGGATGGTCCTGCCGTCGCTCAGGTCGCGCACGCGGAAGTACACGTCGTCCCAGCCGGCAAGCGGCGGCGCTGGCGCTTCGTTCGGCAGGGTGGCCCAGCTGCCGTCGTCCTGCTCTTCATAGGCATCGAGCAGCTCGTCGAGGCCGCCGGGGCGGTCGATGCGGTTGTTGGCGTCGTATTGCAGGCCCAGTTCGGCCGCAAACGCGGCCGCGTGGCGGCCCTCGAAGACCAGATACAGTGCGCTCGTGGTGCCGACCAGCAGGTCCGTGTGCTGGCCCGCGACGATCAGCGCCTGCGGCAGCCGGCACCATTGGTAGTACGGAATGCCGGCCATCGGGCCGCCTTCTTCCGCTTGCGGGTTATTGAAACGCAGCTGTTGCAGCCAGTTGTAGCGTTCGTGCCGCTCCGCCTCCGTGCCGCTGCCGCGGCCGGTCAATTCTTCAAACAGGGTATTCAACAACATGTGCATCTATCCTAAAAAAAGCGTTCATGCCGCTGCCGCTGCCGTTTGCGCAAACGCAAACAGCGCGTCGAGCACGGCGTCCGGCTGCTCGGCCATCAATTCGTGCCCGCTGTCGACCTGCACCACGGTGCCATGCGCTATGGCCGCTGTCAGCAGCCGGGTCGACTTGGGCGGCGTCATCATGTCGCGCGCGCCGAAAATGAATAAAGTGGGGCAGTGTACCGAAGCGGCGGCGATTTCGCCGTTCGCGTAGGCATTGCAGGCAGAAAAATCCGTGTGAAACACGTGATCGGGGTTGAGGGCGGCGATGCGCTGCTTCAGGCGCCGCGCGCCGCCCATGGCATAGAAGCCGGGGCCGGGAAACGACGGCTTTTGCGCGATCGACGAGTGCGACCAGATATTGACCATGTCGATGGCCGCCTGTTCATCGTTGAGCGACGTTTCCAGCAGCGCCGGCGAGACTTTCATCGGGTAGGTGGAGCCGAGCATGGCCAGGTGGCTGACGCGATCCGGTGCCAGGAATGCCGCTTCCAGCGCGATCAATGATCCCATGCTGTGGCCGATCAGCATGGCCCTGGGTGCGCCGGCCCCGTCCAGCACGGTGAGGATCCAGCGCGCCAGTTCCTCGACCTTGGTTTTCGCCGCGCCGCCGCTGCGGCCGTGGCCCGGCAAGTCGACGGCCAGCACGTTCCAGCCGTGGTGCGCAAAATAACGCGTCTGCAGGGCCCACACGGAATGGTCGTTTTGCGCGCCGTGGATGAAGACGGCCGTGGGCTGGTGCGGGTTGAATGGTTTGCCGCCCGTGTAGCAGTAGGCCGTGGTGTTGTCGATGGTGAGCAGCATGTCAGGCGCCTTTCTGCGACAGTTTCAGGCCACGGGCCAGGTCTTCGATCAGATCGTCTGCGTCTTCCAGACCTACCGACAGGCGCATGGTGCCCTGCGTGATGCCTGCCTGCGCCAGTTGATCGTCGGGCACGCGGAAGTGCGTGGTGGAGGCGGGGTGGATGACGAGCGACTTGGCGTCCCCCACGTTGGCCAGGTGCGAAAAGATCTTGAGGCTGTCGACAAAGCGCTGGCCCGCCGCGCGGTCGCCGCGCAGGCGGAAGGTGAAGACGCCGCCCGCGCCCTTCGGCAGCAGGGTTTTCGCCAGCTCGTAATCGGGATGCGACGGCAGTTCCGGGTAGGACACGGATTCCACGGCCGGATTGGCCAGCAGGAAATCGATGACCTTGCGCGTATTGGCCACGTGGCGGTCCATGCGCAAGCCGAGGGTTTCGATGCCCTGCAGGATGGCGAAGGCGTTGTGCGGGCTCATGACGGCGCCGAAGTCGCGCAAGCCTTCGCGCCGCGCGCGCAGGGCGAACGGTGCCACCGTCGATTCCTCGGCGAAGACCATGCCGTGAAAGCCCTCATACGGTTCGCATAGTTCGGCGAAACGGCCCGTCTGGTCGTAGGCCGCCTGCCAATCAAAAGTGCCGCCGTCGACCAGCAAGCCGCCGATGGCCGTACCGTGCCCGCATAAAAACTTGGTGGCCGAGTGGAACACCAGGTCGGCGCCATGCTCGAAGGGGCGCAGCAAATACGGCGTGGTGAACGTCGAATCGAGCATCAGCGGCAAGTGCTGCTCGTGCGCCAGGGCGGCAATCTGGGGGATATCGAGCACGTCGAGGCCGGGATTGCCCAGGGTTTCGGCAAACAGTACTTTGGTATTCGGGCGGATGGCAGCGCGCCAGGCGTCCACGTCGCGCGGGTCGACGAAGGTCGTCTCGATGCCGAAGCGTTTTAATGTATACGTCAGCAGGTTGTGCGAGCCGCCGTACAGGGCGCGCGAGGCCACGATGTGCGAGCCGGCGCCGGCGATGGTACATAAACCCAGGTGCATGGCAGCCTGGCCGCTGGCCGTGGCGATGCCTGCCACGCCCCCTTCGAGGGCGGCGATGCGCTCTTCCAGCACGGCGTTGGTGGGATTCGAAATGCGCGAGTAGACGTGGCCGGCCCGCTCCATATTGAACAGCGAGGCCGCATGGTCCGAACTCTTGAAGGCAAACGAGGACGTGAAATGGATGGGCGTGGCGCGCGCGCCCGTGGCCGGGTCGGGCGCGGCGCCCGCATGCAGGGATAAGGTATCGAAACCGGGGTATTTCGGGCCGCTCATGGTGTCTCCGCCAAGTTTTATAGTGGCAAGATCGTAACCTGATTTGCAGCTGAGCAAAAGGGCTGCTGTGCAGGGCGCATGGCGCCGTGCTGGCGGACGGTCAGGCTCAGCTCGCGTGTAACCGGCAGTGTAAAAAAAGTGACCGGCGTGGTGCGGCGGTGGTACGATATCGTATCAGCGATATTCGGGCTGTCTTAGCTGTGCGCGTGCGCCGCGCCGCAGGGAAACAGTTGCAAGCGAACGAAATCCTGGGCTTCAGGCGCACTCTCATGCATGTCCACCAGGAAAGATTTTATGCCCGCAATATCGTTCGACGGCTCCCTTGCCGTACCCGGACCCTCTATCGTCGACGGCCTGTGCCAGGCAGGCTGGCTCATGCAAGAGCATTTCATCTCCCCTGAACTGAGCCGCCAGCTGGCCGCCGAATGCGTGCAATCCATGCTCAGCGGCAAGATGAAGGGCGCCGGCGTGGGCAGCGGCCATGCGCCGCTGCTGCAGCCGGACATCCGGGGCGACCATATCGAATGGCTGGAAACGGGCAGGTCAAGCGCGTGCGACCGCTACCTGGCACACATGGAAGCGCTGCGCCTCGTGCTCAACCGTGAGCTGTTCCTGGGGCTGGAAGAGTATGAAAGCCATTTCGCCCTGTACGCGCCGGGCGCCTTTTACCGGGCCCATCTGGACCGATTCCGCGACGACGACAAGCGCACCGTGTCCGTCGTGCTGTACCTGAACGACGACTGGCTGCCCGAGCATGGCGGCGCGCTGCGCCTGCACCCGCAGGATGGCGCTCAGGTGGATATCTTGCCGCAGGCGGGCCGCATGGCCATGTTCATGTCGGGCGAGATGCTGCACGAAGTGTTGCCGACGGCGCGCGAGCGCCTCTCGATTGCCGGGTGGTTCCGCCGCCGGGGCTGATGAAAAGTTGCGCGCAATCCCCCTCGATTTGATTGCGCGCAAGGCTGGATTTTTCCGCAGGCATAGGCTACAGTCGCAGTAAGGGCTTAGAATAACTAAAATACCAATCACGCGGACAGGACGGCCAATATGAAAGTATCTGAAATTCTCCAAGTCAAGGGCAATATCCTCTACACGGTCACGCCTGACCAGCCCCTGCTTGACGCGGCCAATACCATGGCTGAAAAAGACATCGGTTCGCTGGTGGTCATGGAATTTGGCGACCTGGTCGGCATGCTGACCTTCCGTGAAGTGTTGAACGCCTTGCATGAAAACGCGGGCCAGATCGGCGGCGGCACCGTGCGCAAGCACATGGATGACCACCCGATCACCGTGACCCCGGATACGGAAGTCAATGAAGTGCGCCGCATCATGCTGGAAAAGCACGCGCGCTACCTGCCCGTCATGAATGCCAAGACCTTGCTGGGCGTCATTTCCTTCTACGACGTGGCGCGCGCCGTGCTCGAAGCGCAAAGCTTTGAAAACCAGATGCTGAAAGCGTACATTCGCGACTGGCCGGCCGAAACCACCGACTAAGCTTCACTCATGCAGTAAAAACAACGCCGGCGATTGCCGGCGTTTTGCATTCGCGACCAAGGTGCAGCCTATGCGGCCCCCTGCAGCGCCTCGTTGTTCAGCCAGGTGCCCAGCGCCGTGGCCGTCATGGGGCGGGCGAACAGAAAGCCTTGCGCCATCGGGCAGCCCAGCGCCTGCAAAATCTGTGCTTGCCGCTCGTCTTCCACGCCTTCGGCGATCACGGCCAGGCCCAAGTTGCGGCCCAGCTGGATGACCATTTCCGCGATGCTGCTGCCGCGCGCCGATCCCGTGATCTCGGTGACGAAGGCGCGGTCGATCTTCAGGCGGTCCACCTGCAGGCGCTGCAAATAGGACAGCGAGGAAAAGCCCGTGCCGAAGTCGTCGATGGCGATGCTCACGCCCGTCTGCTTGATCTGCCACAGCATCTTGATCAATAAGTCCGGCTCTTCCATGGCCATCGATTCCGTGATTTCCAGCTCGATGAATTCGGGCGGCGCCTGCGTTTCTTCCAGCGCCGCGCGCAGCATTTCCAGGAACAGCGGGTGGCGGAACTGCACTTGCGACACGTTGACGGACATGACGAAGTTGCGGTGGCCCTGCTCGCGCAGCAGCACCAGTTCGCGGCAGGCCGTGCGCAGCACCCATTCGCCGAGGTCGATGATGATGCCCGAATACTCGGCGATCGGGATGAAGCGGTCGGGTGAGATGAACTTGCCGTCCGGCGTCTGCCAGCGCAGCAGCGCTTCGGCGCCTACGGGCCGGCGCGTGGTCAGGTCGATTTGCGGCTGGTACACGACAAACAGCTGGTCCTGGCTGAAAGCCGTGCGCAGCGCGTGCATCATGCGGACTCTCTCTCGGATTTCGATGCCCATGCTGCGCGAAAAATAGAAATGCCCGGCGCGCTGCTGGCTTTTGGCCCGTTTCAGCGCGATGTCGGCATCCTTCAGTGCATCGGCGCCTGTGCCCGCATGTTCGCCCAGGCGCACCAGGCCCAGGGTGGCTGACAGCTGCACGTCCTGGCCATCGATGCAGAACGGCGGCTGGAACAGGGCCAGGATATTGCCTGGGTTGACTTGGGACGAGTCGCCCAGCACGCAAAAGATATCGCCGCCCAGGCGCGCCACCGTCAGCTGCGGCCCCAGCTGGGTTTGCAAGCGGCCCGCCACGGCGATCAGCAGCGTATCGCCGAACTGGTGTCCCAGCGCGTCGTTGGTTTCGGCAAAGTGGTCGAGGTCGACCAGCGACAACGTGGCGTCGTCGCGCGCGGGACCGGCCAGGGTGGCGTCGAGAATTTCCACCAGGCGGGTGCGGTTCGGCAGCTTCGACAACTGGTCGTAGAAGGCGGCGTTGTGCAAGTGCGATACCAGCTCGACGTTGTCCAGGCCCACGGCGACGTTGCTGCAGAATACTTCCAGCAGGCTTTCATCGATGGCGGAAAGGGGGCGCGGCAGCACGAGGTAGGCGGCCGCGTCGCGGCCGGCCTTGCCCGCGAAGTACAGCGTGGCGTAGTCGTGCGCGTAGACATTGCGCCGCTGCGCCAGCGTGTGCTCGATGGCGGCCATCACGCGCGGGTTTTGCAGGCCGCACAGGGCGCTGTGCGGCAGGCTGGAAAAGCTGCCCGTGCAGGCCGAAACGAGCAGCTCCTTGCTGCCATTGTCCTGCAAGTCCTGCACGCACAGCACGCCGTCGGCCCGGGTGCCCAGCAGGTCGGCGATCTGCGCCAGCACGCCGGCCGAGAAATTCTGTACGCCATGCAGCGCCATCAGCTGCGTGCTGGCGTGGACGATACGGTCCAGGCCGCGCCGGCTGCTGTTGATTGAACGGATCTGCTCGTACGAGCGGATGGCCGCCGTTACCGTGGTAAACAGCTTGATGCGCGTCAGTTCGGACTTGGTCTTGTAGTCGTTGATGTCGAAATCGCGGATGGCGTCGATTTCCGGCGCATAGCCGGGCTGGCCCGTGCGCAGGATGATGCGCACGTCCGTCATTTTCAGCGTTTCGCGGATGTAGCGCACCAGGTGCAGGCCCGCATCATCCTGTTCCATGACCACGTCGAGCAGGATGACGGCGATGTCGTCTTCATGCTTGAGCAGTTCGCGCGCCTGGCCGGCCGAATACGCATGCACGAATTCCAGCGGGCGGTGCTGCATTTCCAGATTGCCCAGGGCGAATGTGGTGGTGGAGTGGACGTCTTCATCGTCGTCGATGATCATCACCCGCCAGACGCTGCGCTGTACGACGGCCAGCGGCGCCGCTGGTTGCTCATCGAGGAATACCAGGTCGTCGTGATCGTCCTTGTTGGCGTCAAGGGGGATGATCGGTGCGGGCATGTATAGCTTCTCCAGGATGACTCAATACGGAACGTGAGCACATCAGAAATGTCCATGGCGTTGTTGTACTGCCTCGCCGTACTCGCGTACTGTCTTCGGCAGTACGCCTAGCCCTGGGCATTTCTGATGCACTCTGGAACAACGAAAAACAGCACTCAACTATCGTTGCGTTGCCTCGCCGTACTTGCGTACTGTCTTCGGCAACGACGCCTGGCCCTGGGCATTTTGTGACGTGCTCTCGGCGCAGCCTAAATCTGGGTTGGCGTTCAGTATTGTGTGCCGCGCTCTGATCCAAGTATATAGCTATTTAATAAGCAAAATGTTTTTTTAAGTCTATTCTGTAGGGCAATATTTCTTGCATTGCATGATTGCGACGCTTATTTGGTATTTTTTATGCGAAAAAATAACGCGGGATTTTAAAATGGCGGTTAGGGGCGGGGCGAAAGGCGCGGCGGTAGGGCTGGTGGCGGGTAAATATCGGGCAGTGGCCTGGCATTAGCGGCATGGCGTGCCCCGCAGGCTGGTAGAATTGAGTTTTTCAGTCCTCACACTTCCTATTATGTCCGGCAATTCTTTTGGCAAGCTGTTTACTGTTACCACTTTCGGCGAATCGCACGGTCCGGCCATCGGCTGCGTGATCGATGGCTGTCCGCCGGGCCTGATCCTGTCGGAAGCCGATATCCAGCCCGAGCTGGACCGCCGCAAGCCGGGCACTTCGCGCCACGTGACGCAGCGCCAGGAATCGGATACCGTGGAAATCCTCTCCGGCGTGTACCAGGGCGTGACGACGGGTACGCCCATCGCGCTGCTGATCCGCAATGAAGACCAGCGCAGCAAGGATTACGGCAATATCGCGGAAAGCTTCCGCCCCGGCCACGCCGACTACACCTACTGGCATAAATACGGCGTGCGCGATCCGCGCGGCGGCGGGCGCTCGTCGGCGCGCCTGACGGCGCCCGTCGTGGGCGCGGCGGCCATCGCCAAGAAATGGCTGCTGCAGCAGTACGGCACCACGTTCAAGGGCTGCATGAGCCAGCTGGGCGATATTCCCGTGCCGTTCCAGTCGTGGGAGCATGTGCATGCGAACCCGTTCTTTGCCGCCAGCGGCGACGCGGATCTGATCGCGCGTATGGAAGCGGCGATGGACCAGCTGCGCCGCGACGGCGATTCCATCGGTGCTCGCATCGACGTGATCGCGCAAAACGTGCCGGTCGGTCTGGGCCAGCCCATCTACGACAAGCTCGACGCCGACATCGCCTATGCCATGATGGGCATCAATGCCGTCAAGGGCGTGGAAATCGGCGCCGGCTTCGATTCGGTGGCGCAAAAGGGTTCCGAGCACGGCGACGAACTGACGCCGGAAGGCTTTATCGGCAATAACGCGGGCGGCGTGCTGGGCGGCATTTCGACGGGGCAGGACATCAGCGTGTCGATCGCCATCAAGCCGACGTCGTCGATCCGCACGCCGCGCCGCTCGATCGATAAAGAGGGCAATCCCGTGATGGTGGAAACGTTCGGCCGCCACGACCCCTGCGTGGGCATCCGCGCCACGCCGATCGCCGAAGCCATGCTGGCGCTGGTGCTGATCGACCACGCCCTGATGCACCGCGCGCAATGCGGCGATGTCAGCGTGAATACGCCGAAGCTGAAGTAAATTGGATGTTGTCGGATGACGGGCCTGCGGCCCTGATCCGACCTACGATCTGGATGGTCGTTTTCTCGTTTAACAACGACGCTTGCGACACCTGACAAAACCGTAGCGAGCGGAAGGGAGAGGTGGCTGAGAAGCGCAACCGTACTCTGGTACGGTGAGCATCGCAGGCCGCCTATACCGACGCGCAGTAGGTTTGGTCAGGTGTTCTCATGCCACCTTGTTCGCCACCAATTCCAATTGATGGCGCATCTCCACCGACTGCACCAGCAACGCCCGGATATCGTTGATCAGGTTGAATTCCGTCTGATTCAATTGGATCGGCGGGAAGCTGTCGTCCCAGTCGCCATATAAAAATCCCGTGGGGTGGCCGTTGGCCGACAGCGGCAGCACGACGAAGCTGCGCGCTTCCGACAGGGTCGTCTTCCACCATTGCGGCAGCTTGGCGGCGAATTTCGGGTCGCGCGCGTTGTCGATGAAGATCACGCGGTCGCTATTGAGGGCCGCATGGAAGACGTTCGGCTCATACGCGTCGCCAAACACCATCAAATCCTGCAGGTCCGCCATGCCTTCGCCCAAGCTGATGCGCGCCGAATACAAATGGTCCCTGTGGTTGCGCACGAACGCCACCGAGCGCGAAAAATCGAAGCCCTGGTGCAGCGTTTCGAGTGCCATCGAGACCATCTGTCCCGGGCTGGCGCTGCCGATGGCGCCGCGCAGGTCGGCCAGGCCGCCGATCAACACGCGATTGCCTTCGGCGCGCATGCGCGTCGAGGCCAGCTGGCGCGCGCGCCGTTCGGCCGGTTTCGACAGCGGTGCGATCGACAGGTCGGCCGCCGCCATCGCCTTGGCCTTGTCCACCGCCACCACCAGGTCGGTCGCGGTGATGCCCAGGGTGCCCGCATAATCGTCGATCAGCGCATGCACCTGCGCCGCGCCGGCCGCATCGTCATGCCACAGCGAGTCGGCGCAGCGCGCCGCCATCGTCGACAGGCCCGCCATCCAGTCGGCGCCGCTGACGGGGGAGTTGTCCGGCGACGGGTCCATCGGACGCATGCCGTTGATCAGGTGCTGCGGCAAGCCCCAGTGGGCGGCCGTGGCATAGCCCACTTCGGGCAGCGACAGGCCGAGGATTTCGCGCGCGGCGGCAGCTTCGTTGCCGGGACCCGCATGCGCCTGCATGCGCGCCCAGAAATCCGTCATGTAGAACGTCACCATCATGCGGCCCAGGGTGTGCAGCATGGAGCAGACGACGGCTTGCTCCGCCTGCAGGCTGCCGGCGCTGGTGGCCACCTGCTGCGCCACCATCCCGGCCAGCACGGCTTTTTCCATTTCCACGTGGGCGCTGACGGAATCGGGCGACGCCTGCGACAGCTCCTCGATCAGCTTCAGGCCCAGCGCCAGGTGGCCGATGGCGTCGATGCCGAGCACCAGCACGGCCTTCGAGACCGTGTTGACGCGCTGGCCGAAGGCCGAATACATGCCGCTGTTGGCCAGCCTGAGCACCTTGTGCGTGAGGACAGGGTCGGACAGCACCGTTTGCGTGATGTCGAATTCGTGGTCATCCTCGCCGCGCATGGCGCCCAGGATGGCGCTGATGGCTTTCGCGAAGCCGGGCATGTCGCCTTGCTGTCGCGTGCGCGCCCACAGCAGGTCCAGGGTGTTTTTGCCGAGCTGTGTCGGTACCGTGAAATGACCTGGATTCATTGCACCCCTCCGCGCGGTTCATTGGCAGACGGCGCAGGCACCAGCGCCGCATAGGTTTTGTCGCTCAAGGCCGATAGCGCGGCATGGGCCGGCATCGGCTTGCCCGTCAGGTAGCCTTGCACGTACTGGCAGCCGCGCGACTCGATGAAGTGCATCTGCTCCTCGGTTTCCACGCCCTCGGCCACGACGGACAAATTCAAATGCTTGGCCAGGTCGAGAATGGTGTTGCAGATGGCCGCATCCTTGCTCGATTCGGGCAAGTCCTTGATGAAGGTGCGGTCGATCTTCAGCACGGAAATGGGGAAGCGCTTCAGATACGCGAGCGAGGAGTAGCCGGTGCCGAAATCGTCGATGGCGATGCGCGCGCGGCGCTCCGTCATCTTGACGAGGATGGTTTCCGCATGCACGGGGTCGATCATCAGCGTGCCTTCCGTGATTTCCAGCACCAGGTGTTCGCCGGAGAGTCCCGAAAACGCGATGGCTTCATCGAGCACGTCGAGGAATTTATCGTTGCGGAACTGGCGCGGGCTGATGTTGACGGAGATGTACAACGGCCGTTTGGCCACTTCCTGGAACTGCTTGAGCTGCACGCAGGCCGCCTTCAACGCCCAGGCGCCGAGCAGGTTGATCAGGCCATTGGCTTCCGCAATCGGGATGAAGCGCACGGGCGGCACCAGGCCCAGTGTCGGATGCTTCCAGCGCATCAGGGTTTCGAAGCCCTGGATCTGCCGCGTGTGCGCGTCGACGATGGGCTGGTAAAACAGCAGGAATTCGCCTTCGCGCACGGCGTGGAACATGGCCGCTTCCAGCGAAATATCGTGTTCCGACGGGCCGTTCAGGCGCGGGCTGTAGACCAGGCAGCGGGCCTTGCCCGTTTCCTTGGCGCGCGACATGGCCGCATCGGCCAGCGCCACCAGGCGCACTTCATCCTCCGCGTGCAGCGGATAGATCGATACGCCGACGGAGGCGCCCACGTAGATCGTGTGGCCATCGACTTCGAACGGCGCCTGCAGGGTGGCCAGCAGGCGGCCCGTCACGAGCTTGATCTGGGCGTCGGTGGCGCTGCCAGGCAGCACGGCGACGAATTCGTCCCCGCCCACGCGCGCCAGGGTGTCGCTGTCGCGCAGGGTCTTGCGCAGGCGCGCGGCGGCCAGGCGCAGTACGGCGTCGCCGACGGGGTGGCCCAGGCCATCGTTGACCTTTTTAAAACCATCGAGGCCGATGGTGGCGACGGAAAAGCCCTGGCCCGAACGGGCGGCCTGGGCGATCACCATGCGGATGCGGTCCGACAGCAGCAGGCGGTTCGGCAGACCCGTGAGCGCATCGTGCGTGGCCATGTGGCGCAGCCGTTCTTCCGTGTTGTGCTGGGCCGACGTGTCGCGCCCGACCACCAGCAATTCGGCCACGCCGGCCGCGTTCATATAAGACGACAGGCGCAGCTCGAACCAGATTTCCTGGTCCGGCGCTTGCAGGCGCACTTCCAGGCGGCCCGGCTCTTCCAGCGCGTCTTCCAGCGCCGCCTGCAGCGCCGCGCGCGACGCTTCGGTGGCCAGCGGCAGCAGCAAATGGCCGGACAGGCCCGAGGGCGCGCCGAACAGGGTGGCCGCGCGCTTGCTGGCGAACAGGATCAGGCCGTCCGTATCGAGCCGGAACACGACGTCGCCTGCCTCTTCCATGAGGTTGTCCAACTCGTGGCGGGCCTCGCGGTGGGCGGCGGATGGGGTACTGGAAAACATCGTGCTGGCTTTTACCTTTTTATTATCAGTGCCGGCGCTCGCTGCAGGGCAGGGCGCCAACGGAAACAGTGCATCGTGCGTGACGCGCGCCATAGGGGCCGGAAGGGCGGCTATCGGAACGCGATCCACACGAAATGTATCATTGAAAAGCATTCGATTACATGAAATAAAGCAACATTGCTTCAGGTTTTGTAAATATTCCTGCCTTCCATGAAAAAAATCATGCCGCGCGACACACATGGGTATTTTCATTCCACGTGGAAACATTTATCTGCGCTTGCTTCCCCTGGCGCGCTTGCCCCGCCTTGCGCTTTGCGCTAGTCTGGCTGGCAGACGGTGTTGACGGCGCGCCCGCGGCAGGCAAGGGCGCCATGATAACAAATCGCGGGAGACCCCCATGAATGCTTTTGATACGCATGAAGTTTTCAACCAGGCCACGCCGTTTGAAAACGTCAACCTGTTCGTCTGCGACCCGGCGCTGATCGAAGCGCTGCTGCGTGAAGGCGGCGGCGCGGCGCTGCAGGAGCTCGACGCGCTGGGTGACAAGCTGGGCCTGGCCGAGACGTACGCGCTGGCGCGTCTGGCCAATATCCACACGCCCGAACTGCAGCAGTTCGACCGGGCCGGCCGGCGCATCGACGAAGTGCTGTTCCATCCGGCCTGGCATGAACTGATGGCCATCCTCGTGGGCGCCGGCGCGCACGCGTCGCCCTGGGCCTCGCCCGGCCCCGGCGCCCAGGTGGCGCGCGCGGCCGCCTATCTATTAGTAGGGCAGGTGGAAAACGGCACGCAGTGTCCCGTGACGATGACGTATGCCTCGGTGCCGGCCCTGCGCCAGGCGCTGGATCTGCCGCAGATCGCGCAGCGCTGGCTGCCGAAAATCCTGTCGCGCGAATACGATCCCCGCTCCTTGCCCGTGGAACAAAAACGGGGCGCCCTGGTCGGCATGGGCATGACGGAAAAACAGGGCGGCTCGGACGTGCGCAGCAATACCACGCGCGCCGTGCCCGTGCCGCCGGACGAGGCGCAAGCGCTGTTCGGTGCAGAGGCAGGCGGCGCCTGGCGCATCGTCGGCCACAAATGGTTTTTTTCGGCGCCCCAGTGCGACGCGCATCTGATCCTGGCGCAGGCGGACGAGGGCGGACTGTCGTGTTTCTTTTTGCCCCGCTACCTGCCCGACGGCAGCCGCAACGCCATCCGCGTGCAGCGCCTGAAAGATAAACTGGGCAACCGCTCGAACGCCTCGTCGGAGGTGGAGTTCACCAATGCCTACGGCTGGCTCGTGGGGCAGCCGGGGCGCGGCATTCCCACCATCCTGGAGATGGCCAGCCATACGCGCCTCGATTGCGTGCTGGGCAGCACCGGCATCATGCGCGCCGCCTTGACGCAGGCGCTGCACCATGCGCGCCAACGGGCCGTGTTCGGCAAGCCGCTGGCCGAGCAGCCGCTGATGCAAAACGTGCTGGCCGACCTCGCGCTCGAGTCGGAAGCGGCCACGGCGTTTGCGTTGCGCCTGGCCCGCTGTTTCGATGAAAAGGACGATGCAGGGCAGGCGATGCTGGCGCGCGTGCTCACGCCGGCCGGCAAGTACTGGATCTGCAAACGGGGGCCCGGCTTCGGCGCGGAAGCCATGGAAGTGCTGGGCGGCACGGGCTACGTGGAAGAGGCGCCGCTGGCGCGCCTGTACCGCGAATTGCCCGTCAACTCGATCTGGGAAGGCTCGGGCAACGTCATGTGCCTCGACGTCTTGCGCGCCTTCGGCAAGTCGCCGGCCGCGCGCGACGCCCTGGCGGCCGAGCTGGCGCTGGCCGGCGATGATGACGCTTCCTTTGTGGCCTGCCGCGCGCGCCTGCTGGCCGACCTGGATGGAGCGCAAACGGATGAATTTGGCGCGCGGCAATTGTCCGAGCGCATCGTGCTGGCCGTGCAGGCGGCCTTGCTGCTGCGCCATGCGCCACCGTTCGTCGCGCAAGCTTTCCTGCAGTCGAGGCTGGTGCAGGCGCCGGGCGGGGCGTATGGCCGCTTGCCGGCGGGCACCGATTGCGCGGCCATCCTGGCGCGCGCGCTGCGCGAGTATTGATTTCAATAAATCCGAAAATTCCGGCCACAGGCGGGCTGCGGACTGGGATAATGCTGCAATCCATGATTTTATCGACACACAGCGCGCTTGCGGTGCATGCTTGCCGCCGCGCCAGAGAGTAGAGAAAGAAAAACAATATGAAACAAGACCCACGCTTCCCGAATTTGTTCATTACCGATCACCCGTTGATCCAGCACAAACTGAGCCACATGCGCGAGCACGACACGTCGACGCGCACCTTTCGCGAATTGCTCAAGGAAATCACTTTGCTGATGGGCTATGAAATCACGCGCGATCTGCCGCTGACCACGCGCGAAATCAAGACCCCGCTGGTGACCATCGATGCGCCCGTCATCGCCGGCAAGAAACTGGCCATCGTGCCCATCCTGCGCGCAGGCATCGGCATGAGCGATGGCTTGCTGAACCTGGTGCCGTCGGCGCGCGTGGGCCATATCGGCGTGTACCGCGACCCGGCCACGCACATGCCCGTGGAATACCTGGTGCGCCTGCCGGACCTGAACGAGCGTACTTTCATCCTGTGCGACCCGATGGTGGCGACCGGCAATTCGGCCGTGTATGCCGTTGATGTGCTGAAAAAACGGGGCGTGACGGACGAGCAGATCATCTTCCTGGCCCTGGTGGCCGCACCGGAAGGCGTGACCGTGTTCCAGAACGCGCACCCGAACGTCAAGATGTTCTGCGCCGCGCTCGACTCGCACCTGGATGACCACGCCTACATCGTGCCGGGCCTGGGCGACGCCGGCGACCGTATCTTCGGCACCAAGTAAGTCATTCAGGCGAGTATTGCGATGGCAACCTTGATCGATCCGGATTTCCGCACGCGTTTGCGTGCGTTGAACGAAAAGTATGCGGCCAGCGTGCCGGCCCTGATGCAGGCGATTGCGCAGGCAAGCGGCCGCTGCGACAGCGAAGGCGCCCGTCTGGAACCGTTGACGGAGCTGCACCGCGCGCTGCACGCGGTGGCCGGCTCGGCCGCCACCTTCGGCTTTGCCGCGCTGGGCCAGGAATGCCGGCGCATCGAACAGCTGGTGCGCGCCATGCTCAATACCCCAGCGCAAGCGGTGGCGGAATGGCCCGCCTTGCGGGCGCAAGTGACGGCGCTACTGGACTGGGCCGGACGTGATGCGGCCACCACCCATTTCACCGCGTGAGAGACAGCACTACAGAGATGTGGTTGCAATGATTCATTTGATGCAACGCAAAGCACCCGCGTCGAAGATTAGGATATAGTGTCTCCATGCCGCTGGTAAAGGGCGCCGCAAGACGGGGATTTGGCTATTAAAGTAGTGTTCGCAAGTTTATTTTGCGAAAGAATGGTTTTTCTCAGTTTTGTTGGTATAATTGGGCATCGTTGGATTCGAGGTAGTAGTGCAGTTTGTCTGTCATTTCTTTCTTGCTTCAAACGATATAACGGGCGCAAGCCCAACTTAACTGAAATAGGAAATTGTAATGGCAACTGGCATCGTAAAATGGTTCAATGATTCGAAGGGTTTCGGCTTTATTACCCCTGACGAAGGCGGCGAAGATCTGTTCGCTCACTTCTCGGCTATCCAGTCGAACGGCTTCAAGTCCCTGCAAGAGAACCAACGCGTTTCTTTTGAAGTGACCGCTGGCCCTAAAGGCAAGCAAGCTTCGAACATTCAGCCAATCTAATACGCTGGATCAAACGAAATAAAGAAATCCTCGGTCTCCGAGGATTTTTTTTCGCCTGAATTTCCGTGAGGTATGGGTTTTGCGCGGGCTGCGCGCTCTTTTGGCGTGCTTGCGTCGCCGTGTAGGTCGGCTTAGCGCTTGCGCGTAAGCCGACAATGGCGGTGCTGGGGAGGTGCATGGGCTGGCGGTGTCGGCTTACGCTGCGCTAAGCCGACCTACGTCGACCTACGCTGACCCATGCCGGCCTGCGTCTGGTACGTCGCGGTGCGCAATCAAGCCATTGCGAACCCCAGTGATTTTTGGCCGGCATGCCTCGCCGGGCAGGCGGGTAGCTGGTAGGTCGGGTAGCTGGTAGGTCGGCTTAGCGCTTGCGCGTAAGCCGACAATGGCGGTGCATGGGCTGGCGGTGTCGGCTTACGCTGCGCTAAGCCGCCCTACGCCGCCCTTGGCCGACCTACGCACGATCAGGGGGCTGAAGTTGTTCCCTCATGCGTCACGACGGGGGGCAAAACCGTCGCGCAGCAGCTTGGGTCCGGCATCCTCAGATGGCGCGCTCGCGCCAGTAGTCGGGTTGGGAATATGCATGCCGCAAAAAATCCACAAATGCCCGTATGCGCAGCGGCAAGTGGCGGCGCTGGGCGAAGACGGCATAAATGTCATTGCCCGGCGCGGCGAACTGGTCCAGCACCGTCACCAGCTGGCCCGATTCGATCTCCGCGCCCACTTCCCACATCGAGCGCCACGCCAGGCCCTTGCCTGCCAGGGCCCAGTCGTGCAGCACTTCGCCATCGTTGCACACCATATTACCCGCCACCTTTAAAATCACATTCTTGCCGTTTTCGCGGAAGGTCCAGCCCCGCTGACTGCCTTCGCTGCTGATCGCCAGGCAATTGTGCTTGGCCAGGTCGGCCGGGATGCGCGGCGTGCCCGCCCGTTTCAAATAGGCGGGCGAGCCGACGAGCACGCGCTGGTTGTCCGCCAGCTTGGTGCTCACCAGCGAGGAATCGGACAGGCTGGCGATACGGATGGCCACGTCGATGCCTTCGCCGATCAGGTCGACGAGGCGGTCGTTCAGGTTCAGCGACACCGTCACGTCGCGGTGCTCGGCCACGAAAGAGGGGATCAAGGGCGCCACGTGCTGGCGTCCGAAGCCGGCCGGCGCGGAAATGAGCAGATGGCCGCTGGCTTTGACGCTGCGCTCGGCCACGGCCGCTTCCGCCTCTTCCAGTTCCCCCAGAATGCGCTGGCAATCTTCCAGGAAAGCGGCGCCTTCATTCGTGAGCGCCAGCTTGCGCGTCGTACGCTGCAGCAATTTGACGCCCAGGCGCTGCTCCAGTGCATCGAGACGGCGGCCTATCATGGCCGGCGCGATGCCTTCCGCGCGCGCGGCGGCCGACAGGCTGCCCTTGGCCACCACTTCCACGAAGGTCGATATTTGTCTGAACTGGCCCATGTGTTGCTCCCGCTATGTCATCACTTGTGATAAAAACGCATAGATGAAGTGATTATTAATCTCGTTTCCATGCCTTATAGTGCAATACTATAGAACAAACGCGCCGCCTGGCAGAGTGTTTTTGCGCCTCTGTCCAGCTTGCCTGCGCAGTTGTTGCGCTTATACTTGGATCACCAGATTTCCTTTGCTTATATTGACTAAAAACCGGAGAACTTCATGACGCAGAACACGATCGCACTTCCCGATGGCATGCAAATCACGGGTGACATCGCCCCCGGCTACGAACAGATTTTGACGCCGGCCGCGCTGGCGCTGGTGGCCAAGCTGACGCGTGCATTCGAGCCGCGCCGCCAGGAGTTGCTGGCCGTGCGCGTGGAACGGGCCAAGCGCCTCGACGCGGGCGAGCGTCCTGATTTTCTGCCAGAAACCGCGCACATCCGCGACGGCGACTGGAAGATCGCGCCGATTCCGAAGGCGCTGGAATGCCGCCGCGTGGAAATCACCGGTCCCGTCGAGCGCAAGATGGTCATCAACGCCTTCAATTCCGGCGCGGACAGTTACATGACGGACTTCGAGGATTCGAACACGCCGAACTGGGATAACCAGATCACGGGCCAGATCAATATGTATGACGCCGTGCGCAAGACCATTTCGCTCGAGCAAAATGGCAAGTCGTACAAGCTGAACGACAAGATCGCGACCTTGGTCGTGCGTCCGCGCGGCTGGCACCTCGATGAAAAGCACGTGCTGGTCGACGGCAAGCGCATTTCCGGCGGCATTTTTGATTTCGCCCTGTTCATGTTCCATAACGCCAAGGAGCAGCTGGCGCGCGGCGCCGGCCCGTATTTCTACCTGCCGAAGATGGAATCGCACCTGGAAGCGCGCCTGTGGAACGACATCTTCGTCATGACGCAAAACGAACTGGGCTTGCCACAAGGCACGATCAAGGCGACGGTGCTGATCGAAACCATCCTGGCCGCGTTCGAAATGGATGAAATCCTGTACGAACTGAAGGAGCACAGCTCGGGCCTGAACGCGGGCCGCTGGGATTACATCTTCTCGTGCATCAAGAAATTCAAGCTGGACAAGGATTTCTGCCTGGCCGACCGCGCGAAAGTCACGATGACGGCGCCGTTCATGCGCGCCTACGCCTTGCTGCTGCTGAAAACCTGCCACAAACGCGGTGCACCGGCCATCGGCGGCATGGCGGCCTTGATCCCGATCAAGAATGATCCGGAAAAGAACGACATCGCCATGGGCGGCGTGCGCAACGACAAGGCGCGTGATGCCACCGACGGCTATGACGGCGGCTGGGTTGCCCATCCGGGTCTGGTGGAACTGGCCATGGGCGAGTTCACCAAAGTATTGGGCGATAAGCCGAACCAGATCGAGAAGCAGCGTCCCGACATCGACGTCAAGGCATCGGACTTGCTGAACTTCCAGCCGGAAGCGCCGATTACGGAAGCCGGTTTGCGTTACAACATCAACGTGGGCATCCACTACCTGGGCAGCTGGCTGGCCGGCAACGGTTGTGTGCCCATCCACAACCTGATGGAAGACGCGGCCACGGCCGAGATCAGCCGCTCGCAAGTGTGGCAGTGGATTCGTTCCAGCAAGGGCGTGCTGGAAGACGGCCGCAAGGTGACGGCAGACATGGTGCGCGCCATGATTCCGGAAGAGCTGGCCAAGGTGCAGCGCGATGCGCCGGGCGGCAATGGTCCGACCTATGTGCGCGCCGGCCAGATTTTCGAGGAAATGTCGACGTCGGAATCGTTCGCCGAATTCCTGACCTTGCCGCTGTACGAGGAAATCTGATCCTGATCAAATAACAGCATAAAAAAATCCCGGCGATGCCATCAGCATCTGCCGGGATTTTTTATGGCGAAAGGGTACGTTTAAAAATTATTTTTCCACATCCGCAAAGCTGCAAACGCTTCGACGGGCGAAGCATCGGTGGTCAGCTTGCCTTCCACCTTCAGGCTGCTCAGGATGGCCGGTTCGCGGTAGCGCAGGAAGGGGTTCGTGGCCTTCTCAAGGGCAATGGTTGACGGCACGGTCGATAAACCCTGCTGGCGCTTTTCCGTGTCGATGGCGATGCGTTCCTGCAAGGCCACATTACCCGGCTCGACGGCGTTAGCGAAGCGCAAATTGGACAAGGTGTACTCATGCGCGCAAAATACCTCGGTATCGTCGGGCAGGGCGGCCAGCTTGCCCAGCGAGTCGGCCATCTGGCCCGGCGTGCCTTCGAACAGGCGGCCGCATCCGCCCGCAAACAGGGTGTCGCCGGAAAACAGCCACGGTGCGCCGCTGCGCTCGTCGCGCTGGCGCACGTAGGCGATATGCCCCTTCGTATGGCCGGGCACGTCGATGACGGTCATTTGCAAGCCCAGTTCGGGCACGTAAGCGACATCGCCTTCGGCAAGCGGTTCCGTGATGGCTGTGATAGCCTCATTGCGAGGTCCGAAGACGGGGACGGCGAAATGCTGCAACAATTCAGGCACGCCACCCGTGTGGTCGGCGTGGTGATGCGTGAGTAAAATGGCGGACAAGGTCAACTGATCGGCTTTGAGCGCATCGAGGATGGCCATTGCATCGCCGGGGTCGACCACGGCGGCGTGGCGGCCGTCATGGATCAGCCACAGGTAATTGTCGGCAAAAGCGGGCACGGCAAGTACCGATAAAGCGTGTTCAGGGGAGTGTGTCATGAGCAAAAGAGAAAACTGAATGGACAGTGTGGCATCCGAAAAATCCATTATAGCGCTTGACGGCTGGCTGCAGACGCCGGCCGGTGTGTACGTGCGCGCCTGGGAGCAGCAATGTCTCGACAGTCTGACCGTTGACATCTTCGGTTTTAATGCCGTGCAGATAGGTTTGCCCCAGCTCGACGCACTGGCCGCCAACCGCATGCCGAATAAATGGCTGCTCGATTCGCGCCTGCCATCGCGTCCGCCGCAAGAGAGTCGTTTGACCCTCGTGTCGGCCTTTGACGAGTTGCCGTTCGACTCGCAAAGCCTGGACCTCGTGGTCTTGCCGCACGTGCTTGAATTTGCCGCCGAGCCGCACCAGGTCTTGCGCGAAGTCGAGCGCGTGCTGATCCCCGAGGGGCGCGTGATCGTCTGCGGCTTCAATCCGGCCAGCCTGTGGGGCGTGCGCCAGGGGCTGGGGCGGGTCACGGGACGCCATTACCTGCCGCAGGCGGGCGAGCTGATCTCTATGCCGCGCATGAAAGACTGGTTAAAATTGCTGAACATGGGCGTCAGCCAAAGCTACTTCGGCTGCTACGCACCTGCCTGCAGGACAGAAAAATGGCTGCGCCGCAACGCTTTCATGGACAAGGCGGGCGCGCGCTGGTGGCCATATCTGGGTGCAGTGTATATAGTGCAGGCGATCAAGCGCGTCAAAGGGATGCGTTTGATCGGTCCGGCGTGGACCAAGAAACCGGCGACGGCGCCCGCAGGCGCACCGGTCACGAATAAAAGGCGGGAACAGCAAGATGGATAAGGTAGAGATTTACGCCGATGGCGCATGCAAGGGCAATCCCGGCACGGGCGGTTGGGGCGCGCTGATGGTAGCCGATGGCGCCAAGAAAGAAATTTACGGCGGGGAACTCAATACGACGAATAACCGCATGGAATTGAAGGCCGTGATCGAAGCCTTGACGGCGCTCAAACGTCCGTGTCAGGTGGTGCTGTATACCGATAGCCAGTATGTCCAGAAGGGCATCAGCGAATGGATCCACGGCTGGAAGGCGCGCGGCTGGAAAACGGCGGCCAAGGCGCCCGTGAAAAACGTCGACCTGTGGCAGGCGCTCGATACGGCCCAGGCCGTGCATGAAGTGGAATGGCGCTGGGTGCGCGGCCACAATGGCCATCCTGGCAATGAGCGGGCCGATCAGCTGGCCAACCTGGGCGTGGAAACCGTGCGCGCGTAAGAACGCCCAACCCAACCTACTGCGCGGCGCGCTTTGCGGCCTGTGATGCTCGCCGTACTAGAGTGCGGTTGCGCTTCTCGGCCACAAATCACTGCCGCTCGCTACTGTTTTGTTGGGCGTTCGAACATGTCTGGGTGCGATTGCAGCAGTACACAGGTTTGCTATACTGTGCCCTTCGCTTTTTGCTTTTACGAATGAATCCGCCATGCGTCAAATTGTTCTCGATACTGAAACCACCGGCCTGAACCCGCGCACGGGCGACCGCATCCTGGAGATCGGGGCGGTCGAGCTGAACAACCGCATGTTGACGGGGAATAATTTTCACCATTACATCAATCCCGAGCGCGATTCGGAAGAGGGCGCGCTGGCCGTCCACGGATTGACGACGGAATTTCTCAGCGACAAACCGAAATTCGCGGAAATCGCCGACGAATTCCGCGCCTACATCGCCGGCGCCGAACTGATCATCCACAACGCCCCGTTCGATATCGGCTTCCTGAACGCGGAATTCAAGCGCCTGAACCTGCCGCCCGTGCATGAACAAGTGGTTGGCGTGATCGATACCCTGGTGCAGGCGAAGGAAATGCATCCGGGCAAGCGCAACTCGCTCGACGCCCTGTGCGACCGCTACGGCGTCTCGAACGCCCACCGCAAGCTGCACGGCGCGCTGCTCGACTCCGAATTGCTGGCCGACGTCTACCTGGCCATGACGCGCGGGCAAAACAGCCTGAGCATGGAAGAAGAGGTGGAAGTGGCCGCCGACGGCGCCGTGCTGGAAATCGTGCCCCTGGCCGAAGTCATCTTCCAGAGCGCCACGGCCGACGAACTCGCCGCCCACGCAGCCACCATCGCCGGCCTCGACAAGGCCGCCAAAGGCCAGTGCATCTGGACCGCCGTCACGTCGCCGCCAGCGGCCGCCTGAGAAAAAAGCGGCACATGGTAAATTTCCTCTTGCCAGCCCTTGCAGATGCCGCAACACCTATGCGATAATTCGCCTCGCTTCGGGAGGTTAGCTCAGGGGTAGAGCACTGCATTCACACTGCAGGGGTCGCAAGTTCGAAACTTGCACTTCCCACCAAATTTTTTCGTTTGTATTCAATGACTCAGGATTTCATCTTTTGTCTGAATACGAACTTGGGGCAAACTTGGGGCAATGGGATTTTCGTCCATTGTCCAGTCCCAAACGATACGGCCGCTTCCTGCGGCCGTTTTCATATCAAGCAGGCTTACGCCTATCATATCTCTTCCTTGCTCTCAAAGCCTAAGCCACGCATGTCGTCTGCTATCGGCCGGGCGGAAACGGTCGGTCGCGACCTTCAGCAGTCCCTGCAAGCTCATATTTTTATCTGGACGAACAATAAAGTCGGACATCCTAGACGGCACATTTTTCATTGCAGCGCCAGTACCGTCAGAGCCACGCCAGACGGGATATCAATCTGCCCGGCCCAAGGCGCCCCGTTCCACCAAGCGGCGGGCGTCCCCCGTGTTAATCCGTGTCAACTTGCCGGATTGCGCGCCGTGACGATCCATGCCGCGCCGTCGATCATCACCGAGCGCTCGCCGGGGCGGCCCGCGAAGGCGGTACGGACGGCGACTGCCGCGCGGGCACGGATGTCATCGGGCTGAGCGGCGAGTACGCGCGACAGCGGGCCGACCTCGAGCGCCATCTTCACCGCGTCGTCGATCGCAGCGTCCCGCGTTCCGCCCTCGCCGAACGGGACGGAAGCATCGAAGGGCGCGATAGCGATATCGGTGAAACCGGCTGCCGTCAGGATGCGCGTCACCCGATCCCGCTCGCCGAACGAAAACGGGCCGGGCGCTTCGGGATCGGGCGGCGCGGTCAGCGCGACGATGCCCTGTATCGCGCCCATCGGCAGGCGCATCCATTCGTTCTCGGCCGCGCCGCGCCAGCAGACGAAAGCGACCCGCCCGCCCGGCCGCAGCGCGCGTCGCATATGGGCGAACGCCCCTGTTGGATCGCCGAAGAACATCACCCCGAAGCGCGAGAACAGGATGTCGAACGCGCCTTCCGGCAACTCGGCACTGCTGGCGTCGGCTACCAGGAACTGGGCCGGCGTATGTTGTGGCGTAAGCGTGCGTGCGCGGCCGATCAGCGATTCGGATATGTCCACGCCCAGCACTTGCCCCTGCGCGCCGACGCGGGCGGCCAGAGCCAGACTCGACGCGCCTGCGCCGCAGCCGACGTCCAGCACGCGCTCGCCCGTCGCGGGCGCGGCGGCTTCGATCGCGGCTTGGCCGAACACCGCCACCATGGCATCAAGCCGGGCCTGGTTTGCGACCCAGCGCTCTCCGCTTTGATCATTCCAGTCGGCGACCTGATAGGCATTTTGCTCTGTCATGCTATCTCCTTGTTCTGATTTGTTCTTGACTAAACCCCTTTTGTCGAGGCAGGGGGGAATGACACGAGTCGGCCCCACGCCGCGATCCATTCCGCGATCGCCTCGGGGGCCTCGATGTGTAGGAAGTGGTCGACGTCGGGGGACGATCCATTGCGTGCCGTGCGGCGAACCGATGGCGGTCCTCGACCTGCGCGGAGAGGATCTCATGAACGTGAGTGGGTGAGGAATTGCGAGCGCGGCCGTGCGTTCGATCTGCTCCGCCGCCAACCCCGACAGCAGCGCTCCCGGATAGATGACGGGCGGAGGGATGCGTACACCGGCGCTGTCGGGTTCGATGGCCATGCTCATCACAAATCTGTGCCCTCAAACCAGCATCGACTGCTGAGCGGAGATACCCGCCGTTGCGCCCTGCGATATTGCCGTGGTGACCGAGGCCATGGCTGGGTTTGCAAGATCGCCGGCGGCGTAGATGCCGGGTATGCTGGTTTCGCGGCGCTCGTCGACCTTGAGGGCGATGCCCAGTGGCGTATTGACTGTAGCGAGGCCCAGTGATTCATGCAGGCTTGCGGACGGCTTGTTGCGCGGATGCGCGAACAGGATGTCGACCGCGACATTGGTGGCGGTATCGAGCTTGACAGTGGCATTTTCGCCTCCGTGTCGGGTGATTTCCATGATTCGGCCATCGACGACAGGTATGTTGCGGCGCGCCAGATCGGCCCGGATATCGGGTGGAATGTCGTGACCATCGGCGAAGACCGTCAGCGTCTCGGTCCAATCGCCGTACAGCCTGACATAATTGTGCGACTGCGGACCGGACCAGACGAGGCCCCAATGCTGGCCGGCGACTTCAAAACCGTCACAATAGGGGCAAGGCACAATGGACGTGCCCCAGCCTTCGGCGAAGCCCGGGATATCAGGCATTTGATCGACGACGCCATAGCTCAGGATCAGGCGACGTGCCCTTAGGCTTTCGTTATCGTCAGTGACGACGCAGAAATCGTCGATCGTACCGGAGATGCATTCGGCACGGGCAGTGACCAGCCTGATCGTTGGATAGCGCGCCAGCTGCTGCCGCGCCTCGACCAGGATGTCCAGCGGCGGCTTGTGATCGTGGCCGAGCAGACCATGCGAATGGCCGGCAAAGCGGTTGCGCGGCCGGCAACTGTCGAGGACCGTGACCTTGCGGCGGGCACGGCCGAGCTGCAGGGCGGCGGCGAGGCCAGCAAAGCTGCCGCCGATAATGATGACGTCATTCATGGTGATGGACTCCGTGTGTGGGTGAGGGCTGGGTAGGGCTTGGCGCGCAATAACCTGTCCATTGGGTTTGCACCTTTTGGATACTATGTGGTATCCTAATTAAAGAATTGGATACTGTCAAGTACTGGAATTTTTATGACTGAAAAAAATCAGGGCCGGCGCGGCCGGCCAACCAACGAGGCGCTTGGCCAAACGATCGCCGACGCGGCGTGCGAGCTTTTTGTGGAATTGGGTTTTCAAGCGACGACAATGGACAAGGTCGCCCAGCGGGCGAAGATATCCAAGCTAAGCATCTATCGGCACTTCGAGAACAAGGAGGCGCTGTTTAGCGCTGCCATCGCGGCCCGCTGCCATCAGTTTGCACCGCAGGCCCTGTTTGAAGGCGTAGACGGTTCGGCCGAGGATCAGCTCATGGCGGTTGGATCATCCCTGCTTCGCACGTTCTTGAACCCGGACGTCCGTCGTATCGAAGCCATGATCATGGCCGACAAGACGAATCAACAGTCGCTAAGCAAGCTCCAATACGAAGCAGGCCCCGCCCATGTCATCGCCCAAATCGAGGCCCTGTTGCGTCAGTTGCACGCGAAGGAGGTTCTGCATGTGCCCGATCCTCGCCGGTCCGCCCGCTTGTTTGCCGCGCTGTTAAAAGGTTCCGATCTGCTGATCATCGCACGCTTCAATGAAGCGATAGCGGAGGACGACAACGAAATCGAATCCTATTGCCGGTCCGCAGTCGCCATGTTCATCGCCGGGCACGGTGGCAACGACCATGCGGGCGGATGCAGCTGATTGCTCCGGGCAGTTCATAGTAGCGGGAGGGGGGCTTGGTGGTGCGAAAACTTGCCAGACAGTGCCAGGCTGAAAACGAAAACAGCCCGCATTTAGGCGGGCTGAGAGGTGCTTTAGTGCTCTTTGGTGTCGGCTTATGCCTGACGCGGGACCATCCCACTCGATTACTTTTTGACTGACGGGTACATTAAACCACTGCACTGACTCGTTTGCCTCATCCGAAGTCGGGTAACTTATCTGAATGGCTGTTGACGAAGATGAGGCGAGCGAATTCGTTCGACAAATAGACCTAGATCGCGTGCGATCGCAATCGACCGCTCGCATTTCGAGGGTACTCCGATGTACATGTAGTAGTCGTAGCCAAAGTGGACATACGCCTTGCCTGGCACGACGAGTTTTCCCCAGGCCTCTTCGCGAAGGACGAAACGCGCGAAATCGAGGCTTTGAGCAATAGATAGGTTCCCCCGGTGCAGAAAACCATCTGCGGGGGCGTCGCGACATTCCAATGCCGTCAACGCCAATGACTCGATACCTGCCTCATCCAGGAAACTTTTCATAGCGGACAGGTAGCTATTTTCAACATTCAGATACACCGCCTCAGACAGCATCCCACCGTCAAATACCCGTCCGATATCAGATCGCGAAGTCCAATCGCAGCCTGTGTATCCGCCTGTCGCATCTCTCAGCGAGGGGTCATATTTTGTTACACGGTATTGATTCTTCATGGTCGCGATTCAGGCAGAAGGGAACTGAGCAAATCCATCACTGACAAAGGCTGCTTTTGGCTGCGGGTTCAATCGATCAACGCAACACTTTAACTTAAATGCATCATTGCAGAGCTGAATAGATAGGCCAGACCCGATCTCGTCGTTGGAGCGGGCAGCTACGAGATCGCACACCAGGTGCCTGGCAGGACGCCCATGCCAAACACGATCCATCGGTTTTTCATCTTTCAAGAACTATGTCTCAGGAGCGTCTAAGCTACTGGCGCCGATTCATCACTGGAAATTGAGCGAAGAAAAACGTGCTTTTGTTTCCTTCAATGCATTGGATGGCATGCGACAATTTCCATTAGCTCCGCTGCAGCCTTAGAGGCTTGCTCGATCGTCAGTGAGTATTCTTTTCTAAAACTGCGAACCAATTGCATCCTTTCTCCGGCTTTGGCAAAAGAAATCAATTCTGAAGAACCCACAAAAATACCGCCGAGCACTATCGGTTCACCCTTGCGCGAAATCGGAAGGGCTGGAACAATTTCAATCATAGACTGTGCAACACCAGCCTGTATGAGAGCATTTGAAAACTCGCTGCGGACTATCCAACGTACTTCCCCACGTCTTTTCAGCAGATGCTCAACAGGCAGTAGCTGCGTTAGCGCTCCGCAAAATCGCTCCATACCGGACGCATCAACTATCAAGTCACCGTCATCGGCAAGCATCCGCAAATGGCTTTCGACCTCGCACGCGTCATTTGCATGCACCCACGGTGCAAGCCGAAGATGCGTCGGCTTATAGTTGATGATGCTGACGGGCGGCTGCAGGTCTAAATAGCTCCGCACAATCTCGAGCAGTTCGCCAGCAGGCCCGCTGCAACGGTCAAAGGGCAAACATTCAAACACAGCAGCCAGCATCGTGTGTGCAGCGCACCCTTCTTTCGGACTCCACAACGAAAACAACTGAGGCTTCGAACTCGAGGAACCGAAAACTCCGTTAATGCTAATTCCATCCAAGCCAAGCTGATTCCACTGTTCATCCCACTCCATTAACATGGCGGAAGAACGTCTATGGAGTGTCGCCATTTGTTCACTTTCGACTGGCAAACTATGTGTAATGCGCGGAAGAAGGCCTGTCTGAAGGGCTTCAAATGTGGCCAGTCCCGTGGCCTCACCTTCAATCCGAATTGAACATTGGCGATGGAAGGAGGGAGAGATATTGAGGACGAGATCGAAAATGGACATATCTTTTTAATATTTTTAATGAAAGTTCAGTCTTGCCCGCTGATGCTTCAGTACTTGTCAATAGTTCACTGACGAGATTAGACAATGGAAAAATTTGATTTTGCTTGCTCATTTTAGCCGTTCTGATTATTCAGCGGCATCGTCATCGGGACGGTCGTTTCCGTACCGCTGGGCAGTTACTTAGGGGGCATATATGGCTGGCGCAGTGCATTTATAGCAGCCGCGGCTGTCGGAGGGCTAACACTTTTGTTTCAATTGTTCACGCTGCCCCGTATGGCGCCGCGCACGATGACGCGCACCACATCGGTACTGCGATTGCTCCGTCGCCCGGGGATCGGGATCGGGATGTTGGGCTGCGTACTGGCCCATACCGGGCAATATGCATTGTTCACCTATATTCGCCCCGCTCTTGAAAGCGTTGTCCATATAGATGTAAACGGTTTGTCTCTGATGCTCCTGGGTTTTGGTGTCGCCAACTTCGTTGGCACGCTGCTGGCCGGCTGGCTAATGGAGCGTAGCCTGCGTGCCACTTTAGTGCTCATGCCTGCGCTGGCGGGCTTGGCGGCACTCGGCAAGATCCTGCTGCCAGTCCAAGGAACAGGCCTGATGTTTTTGGTCGCTCTGTGGGGCCTGGCGCTTTGGTCATGGCGCAAGCTCGTCGCCGCCTTCGCGCAGCATCTTGCAGCAGCCTCCAGCGAAACTTGATTCCCGTCTCGTACCAGATGAAATACACCCAGAGATCCTTGTCCGGCAGCGCGTTGGGCGCTCTTTGCCTGTTTGATACCAGCACTTCGTCAATGACGTCTTGCGGCACGCGTGACTGGACGGCGACGCGGGCACGTTTGTGCGGCAAAGTCCGGGTCAGCAAGTCCACACGGTCGTTCCATGCCTGTAGGGCGCTTGGCTCTGTTGGTGGAGGCGGTGCTGGATAGGGCCATTCGGTCCATTCGAACTCCACCCATTGCGGCAGTGCACGGCCATCGGGAGCGGCGCCCATGGTCTTGCCGCCTGTCATCGGATTCTTGTCGGGACCAAGGGACCCGGGGGTCGGAAAAAATACACCGTTCGCCGTTCTCGCACGTATGACGTAGACTTTTTTGCCTTTGATGCCGTTGCTGAAGGTCACGATCATGCCGGGTCCTTGCTGCGAGTGTGGTGCGGCACAGGCTGTGCAGAGGGCGATGGCCGCCAGGAAGCAAACTGCCTGGAACAGATGTTTTTTCATGATGGTGCCTTGCAGGAAGTGTTGATGGTAGGGGCGGTGGCCACGGCGGCCACGGCGGGCGCGCCGGCCGGTGCTGGTTGCCTGGGGCTTTGGTCATGGCGCAAGCACGTCGCCGCCTTCGCGCAGCAAGCCACAGCAGCTGCTTTTCAGCTTCCAGCGGAGTTTGATGCCCGTCTCGTACCAGATGAAATACACCCACAGCATCTTGTCCGGCAGCGCCCGCGGCGCTCTTTGCCTGTTCGATGCCAGTACTTCGTCGATGACGTCTTGCGGCACGCGTGACTGGACGGCGACGCGGGCACGTTTGTGCGGCAAAGTCCGGGTCAGCAAGTCCACACGGTCGTTCCATGCCTGTAGGGCGCTTGGCTCTGTTGGTGGAGGCGGTGCTGGATAGGGCCATTCGGTCCATTCGAACTCCACCCATTGCGGCAGTGCGCGGCCATCGGGAGCGGCGCCCATGGTTTTGCCGCCTGTCATCGGATTCTTGTCGGGACCAAGGGAGCCGGGGGTCGGAAAAAACGTGCTGTTCGCCGTTCTCGCACGTATAACGTAGACTTTTTTGCCTTGGATGCCGTTGCTGAAGGTTACGATCATGCCGGGGCCTTGCTGCGAGTGTGGTGCGGCACAGGCAGTGCAGAGGGCGATGGCCGCCAGGAAGCAGATCGTCTGAAGCAGATATTTTTGCATGATGGCGCCTTGCAGGAAGTGTTGAAGGTGGGGGGGACGGCCACGGCGGGCGCGCCGGCCGGTGCTGGTTGCCTGGGGTTTTGATCATGGCGCAAGCTCGTCGCCGCCTTCGCGCAGCATCTTGCAGCAGCCCTGCAGCAGCCTCCAGCGAAACTTGATGCCCGTGTCGTACCAGATGAAATACACCCAGAGATCCTTGTCCGACAGCGCGTTGGGCGCTCTTTGCCTGTTTGATACCAGCACTTCGTCGATGACGTCTTGCGGCACGCGCGACCGGACGGCGACACGGGCCGTCTGGATGGGCAGTGAGCGGGACATGGCGTGCACGCCGTCACTCCATGCCTGCAGTGCTACCGGCTCGGCAGGCATGTCCGGGTAGGGATAGGGCCATACCTTCCATTCGAACTCCACCCATTGCGGCAGCTCGCGGCCGTCCGGCGCGGCGCCCATGGTGGCGCCGCCATCTTTCATGGGGTTCTTGGCGGGACCTAGTGAACCAGGGGTCGGAAAAAATACGCCGTTCGCCGTTCGCGCGCGCAGCACGTCGACCTTCTTGCCTTTGATGCCGTTGCTGAAGGTCACGATCATGCCGGGGCCGTCCTGCGACCGTGTTACAGAGCAGGCTGCACAGAGGGCGATGGCCGCCAGGAAGCAGATCGTCTGAAGCAGATATTTTTGCATGATGGCGCCTTGCAGGAAGTGTTGAAGGTGGGGGGGACGGCCACGGCGGGCGCGCCGGCCGGTGCTGGTTGCCTGGGGTTTTGGTCATGGCGCAAGCTCGTCGCCGCCTTCGCGCAGCAAGCCACAGCAGCTGCTTTTCAGCTTCCAGCGGAGTTTGATGCCCGTCTCGTACCAGATGAAATACACCCACAGCATCTTGTCCGGCAGCGCCCGCGGCGCTCTTTGCCTGTTCGACGCCAGTACTTCGTCGATGACGTCTTGCGGCACGCGTGACTGGACGGCGACGCGGGCACGTTTGTGCGGCAAAGTCCGGGT
This sequence comes from Janthinobacterium sp. GW823-FHT01H08, assembly GCF_058797855.1. Classification (NCBI taxonomy): domain Bacteria; kingdom Pseudomonadati; phylum Pseudomonadota; class Betaproteobacteria; order Burkholderiales; family Oxalobacteraceae; genus Janthinobacterium; species Janthinobacterium sp. GW823-FHT01H08. The sequence goes on along the minus strand of NZ_CM179504.1, from coordinate 3,792,764 downwards.
CAGCAAGTCCACACGGTCGTTCCATGCCTGTAGGGCGCTTGGCTCTGTTGGTGGAGGCGGTGCTGGATAGGGCCATTCGGTCCAGTCGAACTCCACCCATTGCGGCAGTGCGCGGCCATCCGGCGCGGCGCCCATGGTGGCTCCGCCGGTCATGGGATTTTTGTCGGGACCAAGGGAGCCGGGGGTCGGAAAAAATACACCGTTCGCCGTTCTCGCACGTATGACGTAGACCTTCTTGCCTTTGATGCCGTTGCTGAAGGTCACGATCATGCCGGGTCCTTGCTGCGAGCGTGTTACAGAGCAGGCAGTGCAGAGGGCGATGGCCGCCAGGAGGCAAACTGCCTGGAGCAGATGTTTTTTCATGATGGTGCCTTGCAGGAAGTGTTGAAGGTGGGGGTGACGGCCACGGCGGGCGCGCCGGCCGGTGCTGGTTGTCTGGGGCTTTGGTCATGGCGCAAGCTCGTCGCCACCTTCGCGCAGCATCTTGCAACAGCCCTGCAGCAGCCTCCAGCGAAACTTGATGCCCGTGTCGTACCAGATGAAATACACCCAGAGATATTTGTCCGGCAGCGCGTTGGGCGCTCTTTGCCTGTTTGACGCCAGCACTTCGTCGATGACGTCTTGCGGCACGCGCGATCGGACGGCGACGCGGGCCGTCTGGATGGGCAGCGAGCGGGACAGGGCATGTACCCCTTCGCTCCAGACTTGCCGCGCTACAAGATCCGCAGGCCTGACAGGGTAGGGATAGGGCCATACCTGCCACTCGAATTCCACCCATTGCGGCAGTTCGCGGCCATCGGGCGCGGCGCCCATGGTGGCTCCGCCGGTCATGGGATTCTTGTCAGGACCTAGTGAACCAGGGGTCGGAAAAAATACGCCGTTCGCCGTTCGCGCACGCAGCACGTCGACCTCTTTTCCTTTGATGCCGTTGCTGAAGGTCACGATCATGCCGGGGCCGTCCTGCGACCGTGTTACAGAGCAGGCTGCACAGAGGGCGATGGCCGCCAGGAAGCAAACTGCCTGGAGCAGATGTTTTTTCATGATGGTGCCTTGCAGGATGCGTTGAAGGTAGGGCCGGCGGCCACGGCGGGCGCGCCGGCCGGTGCTGGTTGCCTGGGGTTTTGGTCATGGCGCAAGCTCGTCGTCGCCTTCGCGCAGCATCTTGCAACAGCCTTGCAGCAGCCTCCAGCGAAACTTGATTCCCGTCTCGTACCAGATGAAATACACCCAGAGATCTTTGTCCGGCAGCGCGTTGGGCGCTCTTTGCCTGTTTGACGCCAGCACTTCGTCGATGACGTCTTGCGGCACGCGCGATCGGACGGCGACGCGGGCCGTCTGGATGGGCAGCGAGCGGGACAGGGCATGTACCCCTTCGCTCCAGACTTGCCGCGCTACAGGATCAGCGGGCCGATCCGGGTAGGGATATGGCCATACCTGCCATTCGAACTCCACCCATTGCAGCAGTTCGCGGCCATCCGGCGCGGCACCCATGGTCTTGCCGCCAGTCATGGGATTCTTGTCGGGTCCCAGGGAGCCAGGGGTCGGAAAAAATACGCCGTTCGCCGTTCGCGCACGCAGCACGTCGACCTCTTTTCCTTTGATGCCGTTGCTGAAGGTCACGATCATGCCGGGGCCTTGCTGCGAGTGTGGTGCGGCACAGGCTGTGCAGAGGGCGATGGTCGCCAGGAAGCAAATTGCCTGGAGCAGATATTTTTGCATGATGGCGCCTTGCAGGAAGCGTTGAAGGTGGGGGGGGACGGCCACGGCGGGCGCGCCGGCCGGTGCTGGTTGCCTGGGGTTTTGGTCATGGCGCAAGCTCGTCGCCGCCTTCGCGCAACAAGCCACAGCAGCTGCTTTTCAGTTTCCAGCGGAGTTTGATGCCCGTCTCGTACCAGATGAAATACACCCACAGCATCTTGTCCGGCAGCGCCCGCGGCGCTCTTTGCCTGTTCGACGCCAGTACTTCGTCGATGACGTCTTGCGGCACGCGTGACTGGACGGCGACGCGGGCCGTCTGGATGGGCAGCGAGCGGGACATGGCATGCACGCCGTCACTCCAGACTTGCCGCGCTACAGGATCAGAAGGCCTGTCCGGGTAGGGATAGGGCCATACCTGCCATTCGAACTCCACCCAATGCGGCAGTTCGCGGCCATCCGGCGCGGCACCCATGGTCTTGCCGCCAGTCATGGGATTCTTGTCGGGTCCCAGGGAGCCAGGGGTCGGAAAAAATACGCCGTTCGCCGTTCGCGCACGCAGCACGTCGACCTCTTTTCCTTTGATGCCGTTGCTGAAGGTCACGATCATGCCGGGGCCTTGCTGCGAGTGTGGCGCGGCACAGGCAGTGCAGAGGGCGATGGCCGCCAGGAAGCAAACTGCCTGGAGCAGATATGTTTTCATGATGGTGCCTTGCAGGAAGCGTTGACGATGGGGCCGGTGGTGATGCTTAAGCCATAACTGGCCAGCCAGAGCTTGTATTTGTTCATGTCCACCAGCCCGATATCGGGATTGGCCATCGTGCCGCACTTGTAAGCATCGGGAAAAAAATTGATGAAATCGTTGGTGTCCGAGGTTCGCTTGCCATCGAAGACCGCGTCCGTCTGCGATACTTCCTTGCCGTTTTCATAGCCGACGTATCTGGTGACGGTAATGTCGTCGCTGTTGAACCTGTTGCCGCTCCGGTCATGCAAGATGGGATTAGTGATAATGTCCCATCCATTTTTTTCTAGTTTTTTTTCGCTTATGGCGATTCCCTGTCCCTTCGCCTGTTCAACCATCCACATCAGCGCCACATCGGACAGGTCGCCGGTGCCGAAGCCGCCGCCGATGTCGGAATGGCTACCAATGAACGCCTTTTCGAGGCGGTTCGCCGAACTGGTCTGGCCGGGTCTGTCCATGATGGAGCGCAGATCGAAGTCAGGCGGCCCACCGCGGTGCTCGTTCAGCGCGACTGCATGCACCGCGTATTTGACGGCGGCCGGTACTGAAAAGAAGTATTGCTTTTCACCTTCATGCAGTATGCCGAGATGCGGCACGGTATCCCACAGACCTTCAAAGCGCAGGTTCAGGCAGCGGCTTTTCCCATCAGTCACATAGGCGCCGTCATTTTTCTTGAGGTTGTCGGCAACGACATTGAGAAAAAAGCGTGCCTCTGCTGCACCTCGGCTAAAACCCACCACGTCAATATCCAGGAGACCAGTGTTCGCGCTTTCTTTGATGTAGTCGTTGAGAAAGGTAAGCCCCAGGCTCACGCGCTGGTCGAAGCCTTCGCCCGTAATGGCGCTGCCGGCGTAGGGCATATCCGGGTTGGTGGTGCCGATGCCGGTGATATAAAAAGCCTTTCCATTTTTGATCTGGTCATAGACCTCGTAGAACTTCAGCACATTGGAAATCGAACTGTCCGGCTTCGGATGTTCGCTATTGCCCGTGCCATCAAACGCAAACAGGATCAGCCCGTTCGGATCGACATACTTGAGCGGATTGCCCGCGACATAGGCATAGCTGTTGGCGCCGGCGCGCAGGCCCAGCGGGTCGGGCGTCAGGTAACGGCCCTGGGCCGGGTCGTAATAGCGCTGGTCGTTGTAGTACAAGCCCGTTTCCTGGTCGGCATACTGGCCCGGCAGGCGCAGCTTGAGCTGGAAGGCGTACTGGGTGTTTGTTTTTCTTAACTTGCCAAATGGCGCATATGCGGCTTGCCACACGGGCTTGCCATGGGCGTCGGTAGCCAGCTCGGGCGCCCCCAGATGGTTGTTGTGCAGGAAGGCGATGCTCTCGCCGTGACTGAACCAGGCTTGCCAGATGGCCGAGATGTCGGCCATGGCTTGCGCCAGCGGCCCACGCTGTTCCCGTAATTCGGCGGCGGCGTCGGCCGCCGTGTCGATCAGCGCCAGCGGCTGGCCGGCAAGATAGATGTATTGCCGGCTGACCTTGCCGTCGGCATCGACTTCCGCCAGCAGCTTTCTGTCGTCGTCGTACAGATAATAAGTACGCATCCCGCGCACTTCCTTGGCCATGCGCAGCCCGCGATGGTTGTAGCGGTAGCGCGCCAGCAGGTCCAGGCCCTGATGCACTGCCAGCAGCCGGCCCAGCGCATCCCATGCATAGCGGCGCTGGCCGATGCGCTGCGGCTGGCCGGCCGCGTCGTAGCGGGCGTCTTTCGTATCGCTGGCGCGGACGGTGTTGCGCCGCAGTTCATCCTGGCTGGCGATCTCTTCCTGGCTGATAAGGCGGTTGCCGCCGCTGTCGTAGTGGTAGCGGTCGAAGCTTGCCGCCGTTGACGGGGCCAGGGAGGTCGTTGCCGCCGCAATCAGGCGGTCGTGGGCATCGTAGGCGTAGCTGCTGGCAGCGTCCCTGTCCCTCGTATACAGCAAGTTGCCCTGCACGTCCCACAGGTAGCGGTGATCGAGCAGGGCGGCCGGATCGGGTGGCAGGCCCAACGCGCCAGCCTGAGCGGCGTGCTGCGCATTTTCGGCTGGCAGCGCGGATTTCGGCGCGGCCACGGCCTGGCCGATGCCCAGCACGGCTTGCAACGCCAAGACGGCTTGCTGCCCGGATTGGTCCTCCCGCGCGTTGCGGTAGACGATGCGCGCCAGCGCCCCTTCCTTGCTGCGCTGGTAAAGGGCTTCGATGCCGTTGCCATAGGTGTAGCGCTTGAGGCCCATCACGTCGCGCTCCAGGTCCTTGACGATGCTTGTCCCTGGCAGCAGCCAGCGCAGCCAGGGAATGTGGACGCGTTGGCGCTCAAGCGCGACTACTTGCTGCTGGCCATTGCGCCGGTATTCGAGCAGGCTGCCGTCCGGCAAGCTGATGCCGCTCAGCTGCCCCAGGCTGTCATAGCGGTAACGGGTGTGATAGCTGGCCTGTTTGCCGCCGTGGAGCGTGATGATGACGGTCTTGACGGACAGGCGCCCATGCGCGTCATGGCTGTAGCGTTCGGCTTGTAGCGGGTGATCGATGGCGACCAGGTGTGCGCCCGCGTAGCGCCAGGTGCTGACGGTCTGGCGCTGGCCGGCCGGAGTGCCGACATCGGTGATGACCTGGCGCACGATGCGCCCGGCGCCATCGTAGGCGTAGCTGGCCTGGTTCCCCATGGCGTCGGTGCCCGCTATCAGCCTGCCGGCGGCGTCGAATTGCCGGCGTGTCATGCCGCTGTCGGGGCTGATGGTGGCGATGACCTGGCCGAAATCATCGCGCAGATAGCGGGTGGTGGCGCCGTTTGGCGCTGTCACGGCAATGGGCTGACCGTCGATATCGCGTTCGAAGCGGGTTTCCGTGTTTTGTCCCAATGCCTCCGGCGTGTTCGCCCACTGCGTCACGCCGACGATATTGCCCATGGCGTCATGCCGCAAACGCGTGACGCGCCCCAGCGCATCGGCCACCGTATCAGGCAGGCCGCGTGCGTTCCACCTGATCGTCGAGCGCGCACCATTCGCATCGGTCATGGCCAGCAGATGGCCCAACGGGTCGTAGCGGTAGCCAAGGGTTTGCTTGATGGTACTCGATTGCGTGGTGGTGTCGAGCAGGCGGTTTTCCGTGTCGTAGCGATGGCGCGTCACGATGCCCAGGTGTGAGGCGTTCCAGATGCGGCGGCCGGCGGCGTCGTAACCCAGGCGGGCAAGCGACTGCTGGCCTGCCTGGTCGCTGTATGCGATTTCGAGCGGATTACCCAGACCGTCGTAGCGCGCCGCATACGTCGCGCCGTCGCGCGTCTGGCGCATTAACTGGCCGCGCGGCGTGTAGGCGTACTGCGTGATCTGACCGAGCGCATCGGAGATGGTGGCGATGCGGCCGGCGCCGTCATAGGTGAACGCGCGCTTGAGATTGCCAGGCGCGATGATGGCGGTCAGGGGGACGTCGTTTGTTCCATGCTCGTCATACCGCGCCAGCATGCCCGCGTTGCTCTTGTCCGCCGGCTGGCCATATTCAAACACGGTGACATCGGAGTCCAGCGGCGTGCCCGTCTTGCCGTTGGGCAGGGGGCCGTCGGTACGGGTCAGCAGGCTGTGGCCGGCGATGATGGCGTACTGGTAACTGGTGGTGCGCGCGATGGCGGCCGTTGCCTGCTGGCCGTCGTGGCCTGGCACCCAGCCCGTCTGCGTCACGCGCAGGACCTGGCCCATGGCGTTGTAATCGATGCGCGTTTGCCGCTCCTTGCCCGGCACGACGCTGGGGCGGGCGATCAGCGTGGGCGCGGGATCGTCGCCCGCGTATTCCAGGCGTAGCCGCCATTGCGCGGCGCCCCGCTTGCCGTGCTGGTATGTCACGCTGCCGGCGCGGACGGTGCGGCCCAGCGGATCCAGTTCGCGCCAATTGGCACTGACGGGCTCGCCCTTGTCGTCCAGGCGGGTCGTTTCCAGCAGTTGCCCCAGCTTGTCGTAGGCGTAGCGCACATTGCTTTCGCCGCAGCTGGCGCAGCCGGCGCCGCGTACTTCCAGCAGGCGCTGCTGGCCCCCGACGATGGCGTGGCGGTAGACGGTGCGCTGGCCCAGGCTGTTGGTGAGCACGGTTTTTCCCCCCTCGCTGGTATCGAGCGTGACCTTGCCGACATTGCCGGCATGCGTGCTGAGGTTGGCGCGGCCGTTGCTGTCGTAGCCGAAGGTGGCGTAGCGCGTGGCCACGGGCGGGCCGCCGGCGCTGCCGGTTTCGATGCTGATGCCCGTCAGCAGCCAGGGCAGGCGCGGGTCTTCGTGGTGGTAGCGGCGGCTGACGGCGGGCTGCGCCTTGTCGCCCGCCGGCAAGTGCACGCGCAGCAGGTTGGCCAGCAGGATGCGCCGCTCGAAGGACAGTGCTCCCGGTGGCGGCGCGCCGCCGTAGTCGTAGGAAAAGCGTCCCACGGGGCTGTCGATGTGTTGCACGCCGCGAAATTGCGTGCCGGCCCTGGCGCCTGCCGAGGTGGGCGCCAGGTAGCGCAGGTGCAGGCTGCGGCCTTGCGGGTCGGTCACTTGCACCAGCAGATGGTTGTCGTCATACAGCAGCCTGAGCATTTCGCCCGTGGCGGCCGTGATGCTGTCGAGCTTGCCGAAGGTATTGAAATGCAGGCGGCGCCCGTCGGGCAGGGTCCAGGTGTAGTCGCTGGCGCCGTTGGCCTGGGGCGCCAGCGTCAGGCGGCCGTGGGCCGGCAGCGCCGTGCTGCACAGGTCCGGATGCCGTCGATCGCGGTCGAAGATGACGCGGGCGCCGTCGGCCTGCAGGATCTGGATGCGGCCATCCTTGTCGATCAGTTCGGTTTCATACGACAGTTTCCATTCGCGTCCCATGGGACCGTTGGGGCTGCCTGGCTTGCTGTAGGCGCTGTTGTAGTGACGTACGATTTCCACTCCCAGCACGCCGGGCAGGGCGGGCAAGTCTTCCTCGCGCTGGTATTTATTGCCGGTGATGACGTTGATGGGATTGCCCGCGCCCGCATCGGGACCGCCGCTGCCGCCCACGCCGGCGACGGCGCCGCTGCAGGGGGATGGGGGGCCGCCCGGTTCGGGGCCGCAGGCGCGCGCGGGCAAGGTAAAAGATAGCATGCAGGATAACAAGAACCAGGCCGGCAGGCTGATACTGCGGGGACGCAGACGATGAATATATAGAGATGGCAACATGGTTTACCTCAGCTCGGTTCGCAGCAGACGATGGAGCACGGTTCCGGCACGCAATGCCGCGGGTCCGTGAACGGGTTGCAAGGGGGCGGCGTCACGGGCGGATCGGTGCAACTGAGGTTGTCGCACGCGGGCGGCGGCAGGTCTGTGACGGGCGGGTTGCCGGGGTTGACGGGCGCTCCGCCGTTGCCCGGCCCCGGCGTGGAAACGGGGCTGTTGCCCTCGATGGCGTCGGACTGCATGTGTACGGTGACGTGCGTGACCACGGGTATGCGGCCGCTGGCCAGCAGTTTGGTATGAAAGGCGTCCGTGTGCGGGTCCAGCCATTTCAGGTAGGTGGCATACAGGTTCTTGACCAGGGGAACTTTTGGCAGGTAGCCATGCGTGATGCGCAGCTTGATGAGGTTGGCGTCCTGGATGGTTTGGCCGGAAGTGGCGCCCACTTTCTGCTCCTTCAGGCTCTGGCCGCCGTAAGGGATGACGCGGCGGTTGCCCGTATGCAGCGCGATTTGCCTGTGCACGTCGTTCCAGTCATCAAAACTTTGCCGGGTCGGGTTGAGCAGCTCGATGCTGGCGTTACCGGTGCCGTTGGCGCCGAGGTCTGCGTTCGCTTTGGCCAGCGAAGCAGCGAGCTGGGCTGGCGTCTGGCCCCCGCCGTACAGGGGGATCAGCGCGCGCGTGTACGCCGCGTAGGCGCTGCTGACGCTGGCATGGGCGACGGCCCCTTCGCGCGCGGCCATGAAGGCCGCGTAGTTGATTTGTGTCCTGGCAAAAAACAACATGCCGTATTGCAGGATCGACAGCCCGAGCAGGGTGATGATGGGGCCGACCACGGTGAATTCGATCATCGCCGAGCCGCGCTGGGTCTTGTCCCGCGTGCCGGCCACCGTTGCGGGCGCAGCTTCCAGCCGTGGATGCTGCAGGCGGTCGCCGGGGCGGATGTGCAGGGCCGCGATGGCGCCGGCGGCCAGTTCCAGCGTGTGCGCCGTGCGCGGCGCACGCCAGCCGAGGCCGCCGAAGCTGGCGCGCCACGGGCGCAGGCCGGCGGCGCAGCCGGTGACGACGCCGTGGCGGTCCAGGTAGACCACGTCGATGGGGTAGCGCATGCAGGCTGCATGCACGCTGGCGCAGCGCGTGATCAGCAAACCTTGCGCGCCATGCAGCGGCGCGGCCAGCATCAGGCCGCGCAGGCGCGTGAGAAAGCTGTCCGCCAGGCGCAGTTCCAGCGCGTGCGCACCGCTGGCCGTGTGCAGGATGCTGGAATGGCGCGTGGGCATGGCGGCTCCTTATAGGCCCGACTGCATGAATTGCACGACGATGGGAAAGAACAGGACGATGAAGGTGCAGGGAAAGATGAAGGCGATGAGGGGAAACAGCAGCTTGACGGGCGCTTCCATGGCCAGTTTTTCGGCGCGCAGAAAGCGCTCGGAGCGCCGCTGATCCGCTTGTGCCCGCAGCACGGGTCCCAGGTTCATGCCCATGCGTTCAGCCTGGATCAGCGCCGTGACGAAATTGGTCACGGCCGGTTCCTGCACCCGTTCGCTCATGGCGCGCAGCGCGTCGGCACGCGCCTTGCCGCTACGCACATCGCGCAGCACGCGCTTGATTTCGTCGCACAGCGCGCCTTTCGGCCCTTTCAGCGCCGCCTGTTGCAGCGCGCCCTGCAGATTGAGTCCCGCCTCCACGCACAGGGTGATGAGGTCGAGGTAGAAGGGCAGGGACTTGTTCAGCGCGCTCCTGCGCAGCGCCATGCGGTCGCGCAGCCAGATACCCGGGTAGCACCAGCCGGATCCGGCGCCGGCAAGCCCTGCCTGCCAGTAGCGGGCGGCGCCGACGCCGCTGCGGCTGCCCTGGCCCAGCGAATCGAGCACCCAGCACGAAAAGGCGGCGACGATCAGCGCGCACAGCAGCCGCGCCGCAACGAATTGCGAGGGGCTGAGACTGTAGTCCAGGCCCGCCTTGCGCAAGCGCACGGGCAGCGAGGCCGTGGGCGCCCTGGCAATGAAAGGGCGCAGCGCATGGCCGCCCCAGTGGATGGGCCACCACAGCAGGCGGAAGGCGAGGGGCGGCGCATCCTTGTAGCTGCGGTCCTCGGCCGGGATGGCGGCCACCGTCCTGGCCAGCAAAGTCGCCAGCAGCGCCATGGCCAGGCCGGACAGCATGGCCAGGGCAGTGATGGTGAGTTCGATGCGGGTGGGAGACATGGCGGCGCCTAGACATCGATGGCGACGATGCGCCGGATGACGTGGATGCCCAGCACTTCAAGGGTGGCGATGACGGCCAGCGCCCCCCAGCCCATGCGCGTGTGCCACAGCTGGTCCATCGCCTGCGGCTCCATGTGGTCGAGCACGAGCATCAGGGTGACGGGCAAGAGGCCGACTATCCACGCCTGCAACTTGCCCTGCGACGTCAGCGCGCGGATCTTGCCTTCGATGTGCAATCGGTTGCGCACCGTGCTGGCCGTGCGTTCGAGCATTTCCGCCAGCCCGCCGCCCGTTTCCGTGGCGATGCGCATGGCCGACACCACGAGGATCGTGGTCTGGGTAGGAATGCGCCGCACCAGGCCGTTCAAGCTTTGCTCCAGGGTCACGCCCAGGCGCTGCTCGCGCAGCAGCAGGGTAAATTCCTGGCCCAGCGGCGCCTGCGCCTCGATGACCAGCTGCGACATGGCCAGGTTCAGGCTCAGGCCCGCGCGCAGGGCACCGGCCAGCATCATCAGCGCGTCCGGCAACTGCTCTTCGAACTTGCGCAGGCGCCGCCGGCGCAGCCAGGCATACACGGCGCGCGGCAGCAGGGCCAGGCCGATGAAGGCCAGGGCGGCCACCAGCATGCTGCCGCTGGCCAGCCCGGCGATGATGGCGCCCAGGGTCATGGTGGCCGCGTGGGCCAGGAAGATGCGCGCGGGATCGACGAACAGGAAGAATTCGCGCACCTGGAAACGCGTGCGTTCCGTGAAGTGGGCGCGGTAGCGCAGCATGGTGGCGATACCGATGTCGATCACCAGCCAGGCGAGGATGGCCGCCGCCAGGGCGGCGATGGCGGTGATGAACAGCAGCATGTGGGCGGCGTTCATGGCGCTGTTCATGTCGCCTCCCGCTGGCGGAAGATCGTCGTGTCGAGCGGCTGGCCCTGGCTGCGCAAGGCTTCGTAAAAGCCCGGCAGCAGGTCGCAGCCGCTGAAATAGCCGCGTACGGTAGCGCCTTCGCCTTCGCCTTGGCTTTCGCCAGCGCCGCCGTAGCCGAGGTGGACGAAACGGAACAGTTCCTGCATCTGGAACTTGCCGCTTTCCATGCCCGTGATTTCCGTGATGCTGCTGACCAGGCGCGTTCCGCAGGCAAAGCGCGTCTGCTGCACGATCAGGTGGATGGCGGAGGCGACCTGGTCGCGGATGGCGGACAGGGGCAATTCCATACCGGCCATCAAGACCATGGTTTCCAGGCGCGCCAGGGCGTCGCGCGGGCTGTTGGCGTGCAGGGTGGTCAGCGAACCGTCGTGGCCCGTGTTCATCGCCTGCAGCATGTCGAGCGCCTCGCCGCCCCGGCATTCGCCGACGACGATGCGGTCGGGGCGCATGCGCAGGGTGTTGCGCACCAGTTCGCGGATGGAAACGGCGCCCTTGCCCTCGACATTGGCGGGGCGCGCCTCCAGGCTGACCCAGTGTTCATGGTGCAGTTGCAGCTCGGCCGCGTCTTCCACCGTGATGATGCGCTCGCCCGCGGGAATGAAGTTGGACAGGATGTTGAGCAGGGTCGTCTTGCCGGAACCGGTGCCGCCCGAGACGACGATATTCTTGCGCGCCGCCACGCACACTTGCAGGAAAGCGGCCATGTCGGCGCTGAGGGCGCCCAGTTGCACGAGATTGTCCGCCGTCATCTTGTATCTGGCGAACTTGCGGATCGTCAATGCCGGGCCTTTCAGGGCCAGCGGCGCGATGATGGCGTTGACGCGCGAGCCATCCTTCAGGCGCGCGTCGACCATGGGCGAGGATTCATCGATGCGCCTGCCCAGCGGTGCGACGATGCGCTCGATGACGCCCAGCACGGCCCGTTCGCTGGTAAACGTCAGCGGATGCCTTTCCAGCTTGCCGTCGCGCTCGATATAAATCCGGTCGAACTGGTTGACCATGATTTCCGTGACGCCTGCATCGTCGAGCAATTCCTCCAGCGGCCCCAGGCCCACGGCTTCGTCGAGCACTTGCCTGGCCAGCAGTTCATAGTCGAGTTCCTCGGGGATATCGGCCCGCTGCGCCCGCATGATGTCGTGGATGTAGCGCCGCGCTTCCGCGCGCAATTGCTCATCGCTCATTTTCGATACGTCGTGGCGGCGCAAATCCATGGTTTCGAGCAAGATCGCGTGCAGGCGCTGACGCCATTCGAATTCCAGCTGCTGGCGTGCCTGCGGCGCCAGGATGATGGCAAAGTCCTCTTCCGGCGCGGCGCCGTCGCCCGCTTGCCGCTGCATGTGCTGCTGCATTTTTTCCGCCGCCAGGCGCGAGGCGTGGATTTCCGCCGTGGCGCGCTGGTTGCGCGTGGCGGCGCTGCTCGAGCGCGAGTGGAAAGCGGCCGCCTGCACGGGCCGTGCCGTGCCGGCCAGTTCCTGCACCTGCAGCTTGTAGGGGCCGATGGCGATCACGTCGCCCGGCGCCAGCGGGCCATGCTGGCTGCGGATGCGCACGCCGTTGACGCTGGTGCCCACATAAGAGCCCATGTCTTCCAGCAACACGCCGGAAGGCGTCCTGAGCAGGCGCGCGTGTTCCTTGCCGATGCGCCAGCTGTCGAGCCAGATGTCGTTGCTGGTCTTGCTGCCGACCATGCAATCGTCGGGCACGCTCATTTGCCTGGCGCTGCCGTCGGGGTGGAGGATGTCGACCTGGAACATGATGGCCTTCATTGCGCCGGCACGGACGGCGGCGCCTGGTTGAAGCGGGCCGCATCCGCGCCGGGCTGCAAGGCGTCGCTGAGGTGGGGCGGCTGGCCCAGCTGCTGCTCCAGCCGTTGCGTGGCGCTGCGCACCCGGTCCGCCAGGCCGGCGCTGCGGCTGTCGACGATGCTGGGCGTGACGAATACCACCAGCTCCGTTTCCTTGTTCTGGTAGCGCTTCGAGCGGAACAGACTGCCCAGGATGGGGATGTCGCCCAGCAGGGGCACTTTGTCGACGTCGCTGCTGCTATTGCGTTGCAGCAGTCCGGCAAGGACGATGGTTTCGCCCTGCCGCACATTGAATTCCGTACGCGTGCGCCGCGTCAGCAAGGCCGGGCCGCTGCTGGTGGACAGCGAGGCGTCGATGGAACTGACTTCCGACTCGATGACGGCGCGGATGACGCCATTGCTGCCCACCTTGGGTTCGATGTCGAGCTTGATGCCGTAGGGCTTGAACTGTACCGTCACGCCGTTGACGGAGGCGACGGAATACGGAATCTCGCCGCCGGCCAGGAAGCTGGCCTTGTAGCCGCTGCGCGTCGACAATTGGGGCTCGGCAAGGATGCTGGCAGTGCCATTTTGTTGTAGTGCAAGTAACTGCGCGTTCAGCCCCAGGTTGATGGCGCTGAGGATGGTGAGGTTCGAGGGCAGGGGCACGAAACCGCCGTTGCCGCCATTCGGCACGGTGATCGGCGGCGCATTGGCCTCGCCCGTGCGCACGTTGATCGCATAGCGGCCCGCATCGCCGCGGCTGGACGGCGCCCAGATGCCGCCGATGGCCGCGCCGCCCGTGGCGCTCCATTTCAGGCCCAGCTCGCGCAGTTCCGTGCGGGGGAACTCGACCACCTTGACGTCCATCATGACCATCTGTTCCCAGCCGATGGGGCTGGTGAAATTGACGATTTGCGGATAGCGCCTGGCCAGTTCCGCCACCTTGTCGCGGTCCGCGTCGGACAATTCATCGCCTTCGACGACGACCTTGTCGCCCACCACGCTGGCCTTCGCTTTCGGGATGGCCGACAAAAAGCTGGCGATATCGCGCGCATAGCGGCGCATGTCGAGCGGCAGCACCGTCACTTTCACGCGCTGGTAGCGGCCATCCTGGTGCCAGACGAACAACGAGGAGTTGCCGGCGCCGTTGGCGAAAATGATGACATCCCTGTCGTCGAGCGCGTTGGCGGTGATGACCTGGCCATTGCCCACGGCAATGCGCGCCACGCCCGGCGTGGGGAAGACGCGTGATTCGCCCAGGTACAGCTCCAGTTCGGGCTCCGATTCGGCATCGTCCTGATTGGCGATGGGCTGGTAGCGCGCTGCCGCGCTGCTGGGATTGGCGGTCTTTGGCATGCTGCCGGCCCTGGCTGCGAGCGGCGCCTTGCCTTCGATCACGCCCTGGGACGCCGTTTGGGCGCGGGCGCAGGCCGGTGCCGCCAGGCTTGCGCCCAGCACGAGCGTTACGCAAAGGGCTGACAGCAGGGTGAGGAAGTAGCGTTTCATGGGACTGTGTCCATACAAAGGGCGTGCGGTGGCTTGCGCGCTGGCGCAAGGCAGGCTGTCGCCGGTACGCCTCAGGGCGGCGCGGCGGCAGCGTTGATGAGCGGAATGGGCGGTGGGGCGGCCACTGGCGCCGGCGGCATCGCCACTGGCGGATCGGTACCGCTGCGATGCCCCTGCAGGCGCAGGGCGTCGGGCGGCGCCGGCATGCCGCTGCCGCCATACAGCACGGGGATGCCGCGCCGCTGCGGCAGGGGAAGGCTATCCGGCCGGGCGCCGAACAGCAACGACAGGTCATAGTCTTGCTGGCCGGGCGCGGCCTTGTCCGCCGGATTGCGCAGCAAGGCCGTCAGCTTGCCGCTTTCGCGCGCGATGATGAGGTTACGCGCTTGCGCGGGCGTGGTGTCGAGGGTGACGGTGGCAAATTGCGCGGCCTCGCCGTTTTTCGCGTCATCCACCGAGCGCTGGCCCGTGGCCATGACTTGCATGCTTTGCAACAGCGGCAGCACGACCTTCCTGCCGTTCTGGTCGATGGTCAGCATCAGGTCGATCAGGTCGCCTGGTTCCAGCATGCCGGAGATCGAATTGATTTCATCGACCACCACCGTGATGGCGCGCCGCCCCGCCGCCAGGCGTGCGGAAAAGGTGGGCACGCGCTTGCCCGCCATCTGGCTCCACATGATCATTTCGCCCGCCTTGACGGGAAACGCGATGGCGTTGCCGGCGATGCGCTCGAAATCGCCCGGCTGCACGGCGCCCGAGTGGGCATATTCGACGGGAATCTTGCGCACGGCCGCGTTGTCGTTCGACAAGATCGTGTTTTGCGCCAGATCCGTCTTGGCGACGACGACGCTGAGCGTCTGATGCACATTGCGCGCCTCGATTTCGGCCACCCGGGAGCTGAGGAAGCTGCGCGTGGCGACGGCGGCGAGCAGGCCGATGGCGAGTGCGGCGCCCAGTACCACCCAGGTCTTGTTGATCTTCGAAAACGGGGGAAAGGGAATTTTCATGATGCTCAGCCGGGCAGGGAAATGGCGTAGCTGAAGTCCTGGTACACGGACTTGAAGGCGGCCAGCAGTTGCCTGAGCACGCTGGTCTCGCCGCTCATGCCCACGCCCAGGGCGATGGCCAGCGCGGCGCAGACGATGGCGTACTCGACGCTGGATTGGCCCTCTTGCGGCCGGCGGCGGAAGCGGGGCCTCATCTGGCGGACTCCAGGCGCGTGATGGTGTTCAGGGCGATGGCCGTGTGGCCCTGGCTGTCGCGGTAAATCACCGCGAGCGCTTCACTGGCGGAGGTCTTGAAAAACAGCGAGGTGGCGCCGCCGGGCGCACTGGCAGCCGAGTCCGCACGCTCGAGCGTGTAGCCTTGCGCTTCGAGGGCGCGCCGCAAGTGACGGACATTGCTCTCGACCCCCATGTCGTTGCTGACAGTGAGCAACTCGGCGCGGCGCGGGCCATCCACCGAACGCGTTTGCGTCAGCAAGCGCGAGCCGGCAGGAAAGCGCGACAGCAGCCTGTCCGTGGCGCTATCGTGCGGCCCCGGCGCGGCGCCCAGGTGGCTGACGGCAAGCAGGCCGCGCGTACCGCTTCCCGCTGGCTGCAGCTGCACCGTGGCGTAAAATTCGCCCAGCGCCCGTCCCAGCACCAGCGTGCCGTCCCGCGTGTGTTCCGTCAGCGGTTGTCCCAGGCTGGCGCGGAACAGCGCCGCCACCTGGACCGGCGTCCTGGCGGACAGCACGCCGCGCACGTGCAGCGGCAGGCCATTGACGCGCATCTCGCCACCCGTGGCAAATGTTTCAATGCCGGCGGGAACAGCGATCACGGGCCAGGCTGTCGGCGCCGACACAGCGGCACTGCAGGGCAGCAACAGCGCCAGTGCCGCGCCTGATAGACGCCGAAGATATTGTTTTGCTGTCATTTCTGCAATCTCCCCTGATGCGGATAAGGTGGATGGCGCAATGCCTACCTGAGTCGGTCGGGCGGCACGACATCGCGCCAGAAGTCGAGCTGCCCCAGCTTCGGACCTTGGATGTGCCCCATTTCCACCAGGGTCACGCTGGCATTGACCACGCCCGCCGCATCGCGCAGCGCCGTGGCGGGAACCAGCAGCTTGCTGTCGAGACGGGACTGCACCTGGGCTGGTCCCCCGGCTGCCCAGCCATCGATGGCGACGCTCGTATGGCGGTGGATGGCCAGGTCGAGGCTGTCAAACGGCTGATAGGCGACGATGCCTGCCGGCAACTTAGCCAGGCGCACGCTGACGTTGCCCCGGTAAATGCCGCGGCTTGGCAAGCCCAGTTCGTCGGCGGTGTGCAGGCCTGCGGAGGCGCCCGGCAAGCCGTTGAAAGGTGCGCCGTCGCTGGCGGGCGTGAAAGCGCCGGCATGGCTGGCCGCGTTGCCGGGGCCAAAACTGACGGCCACGTCGCTGTCGAAGTCCGCGATCAGGGCGATGCCGGCAGGCCCGCGCCAGAACAGGTTCTGGTGCGCGAGAAAATTACCGGCCGTATCGCCCGTCTTGATGGGGGCGTCCGCATTGCTGAAAAAGCGCCGGCGCACTTCGCCGGCCAAGGCTGCCGGCGGCTTCCAGGCACTCTGCGCATCGTTGTGCGTGATCGCCTCGAAGGTGACGTAGCGGCTGGCCATGCCGGCCTGCGTGGCGATGTCCTGGTATTTGGCGATCAGGGGCAGCAGCAGGTACAGCGGCAACAGGGCGGCGGCGAGCACGAGAAACTCCGTCAGCGCCTGGCCGCGGTCGTGCCTGGGGCGAAAGCTGTGCCGTTTCATGGCCGGTTCTCCGGGCGCGTGATGCGAAAGCCGCCCTCGAGGTAGGGCGCGAAAACGGCGTTCGGCACCAGGGTGTCGAGCCTGGCCTGCGTGGCGCGCAGCTCGATGCCGTTGGGCGAGCTCATTTCCAAGGTCATGCCGGACATGCCTGCTTCGCCGATGGCGTCCAGCGAGGAAAAGGAGCCGCCGCGCGACACGCAGTTCTTGCCCTCCGGGTCGAGCGGATTGGGCCGGACCTCGCATTCCAGGCCGAGGATGACCTTGCGTTCGCCCATGCCCGCCTGCGGGTGCGCTTGCATGGCGGCAGCGAATGCGGCCATGGCCGGGCTGCCGGCCGCCAGGCGCACGATGTCGGCCTTTTGCGCCGCCGTCATCGGCGGCTGGCGGCGCGGCGGCGCGGCGCGCGCCTGCCCCGTGGCATCGCAATGACCGTGCGCCGTCTTTGCCAGCAAATCGACTTCGCAGGTCCCCAGGCTCGATGACAGGCTGGCCTTGCTGGTGCGCGCTTCCATCAGACTGCAATCGCGGGGATCGATGGCATAAGACAGGCCGGCGGCGTACACGATGCTGCGGTTGACGGCAGCATAGGTGTCCAGACGCATGCTGATGACATGTTCGGGCCAGGCGTGTGGCGGCTTCGAGGCGATGCCCCGTTCGCTGTTGCGCTGGACGCAAGCCTGTACTTCCGCGTGCAGGCGGGCCAGGCCGGCCGCGTCGCCGGGCTTGCCGTTCAGGTAGCCGCGCGCGCTGACCAGGTGCACCTTGACGGTGGCGTCGCGCGCCGCCAGCGCTTCGTGGACCATGGGCATTTGACGCACGGCATCTTCGGCCTGCGTGCTGGCCCTGGCCGGCAGCAGGATGCAAAGCAGGAGCAACAGGGACAGGCCAAACGGCTTCATCGCGCGCCTCCCATTGCTGTGGCGGCCGCCAGATCGGCCGCCGAGGTCGGCACGAGGCGCACTTGCCAATACGGGTTGAACAGGCTGGCCAACTCCGTCATGCCATCGTCGCGCCCGCTTGGCCGTTCGAAATACACTTGTGCGGAGGACACTGCCGCCAGCACGGCGTGGGCGGGCTTGCCGTCGATGAGGGCCAGGCGGCCGCCCGGCTTGATGCCGGAGCTGCCATCGGATGTCCTGAGCTGGCCTTTCGCCCGCGTCAGGCGGATGGCGAAGGTCAGGCGCGGCTGCGGGTCCGTCGACGCGTAGGCCAGGGCCGGCACGGCGATGTCGTAAAAGGTGGGCAAACCGCTGTAATGCCAGTCGCTGCTGCTGGCCAGGGCGCTGGCGCGGGGATTGCCAGGGCGCGACTGGCCGTAAGCGGCGCCGCTGTCGTCGGGCGTGCCGTGGGCCGCCGCCTGCGTGCCGTAGCCGAGCGGCATTTCATCGTCGTCG
The DNA here is from genome assembly GCF_058797855.1 of Janthinobacterium sp. GW823-FHT01H08. Classification (NCBI taxonomy): domain Bacteria; kingdom Pseudomonadati; phylum Pseudomonadota; class Betaproteobacteria; order Burkholderiales; family Oxalobacteraceae; genus Janthinobacterium; species Janthinobacterium sp. GW823-FHT01H08. The sequence continues at coordinate 3,774,590 of NZ_CM179504.1, read as the reverse complement.
CAGGTGGGCAGGCGAAACAGGCCGTGCGTATGCCAGGACCAGTGGTGCAGCGACGCCGTGTCCATGGCTTTCCACTCGTCGAAGTCGACGAGCTCCGTACCGCCGCGCCGGCGGAACTCCGCCTTGTTGCTCAACAGGCAAGGCAGGTGATTGGCCGAGGTCCAGGAGCGCTGCCGGACGAAGGCATCGCGCTGGGCGGCAGCGAGCGCCGCCTGCTTGAAGCGGCCCCGTTCGGCGCCCGCATACGCGCGGATGAAGCTGCTTCCTTCGAACTCCGTGAACGTATCGGTGATGGGCATGCTGTCGACATGTACGCTGCCGTCGCCCGCATAGTTGGCGTCGGCCACCTGCTGCATCAGCGTTTTACGGGCAGGCAGGATGGTGGCCGCCATGTTCGCCTGCGCCCCCTGCAGGACGGCCTTGGCCGCTTCGGACGCCAGCACGCTGGCCTGCGCTGCTTGCTGCGCCACCTGGTCGACGGCTTGCGCGGTATTCCTGGCGGTAGGCAAGCTGAGCAGGTAGCAGACGGGGATGTAATCGATCAGCAGCAGCGCCGCCGGCACGGAGTAATAGCTGCGGCAGTTGAGGGGCGTAACGTTTTCCGTATGTTTGACGACATGGGCGGACCACGCGGCGATGCTGACGGCTTGCGCGATCATGACCTCGTTGGCCATCAGCGCGCGGTTGGTGTAGGCGTCGAAATTGAGGGCGCGCGCCTGCATGACAGCGGCGCTGTAGGCGACGGCGTCGGCCGTATTGACGAGCTTGGTTTTTTCCGCCGTGAGCTGGCCCGTATTGAAAACGAAGAGCAGGGCGGCCAGGCCGCCCATGAGAACGACGATGCCATAGATGAGCGCCTGGCCTTGCTGGCGGCGTTGCGCGAAGGGGGGCAGGCGGACTGCCTGTAGCGGTGTCATGATGATGTGGATGAGGCGCTCATTGGCTCGGGGGCTCGCTGGCGGCGGCAGCCTAGTCCTGCTTGCCGGTGGTGGCCTGGTCGCCGTACGTGGACAGGCTGTTCTTCGCCGTGTCCTTGGCGGCGGTCTCGGCCTTGGTGGCGGCCCCGCCGGCCTTGGCGATGGCGGCTGTGCCGTTCTTGCCCGACACCTCCATGGCGATACCGGCCGTCTGGTTGCGTATGGTGGCGCCGAACAATTGATATACGCCGATGGCGGCGACGGCGATCAGGGCCACGATGACGATGTATTCCGTCATGCCCTGTCCCAATTGTTGCCGTATTGACTTGATTTTCCGCATAGCAGGTTTCATTTGAAATACCTTTCAGTTGAGAAAAGACAAACAATGGATGAATAAAAGAAGCAAGCACGCTCATCGTATGGCTGTTTTAATAAGCTGGCTTAATCGACATCAAGCCGACTGAGGATTTACGGGGAAGTGGGGCGGGATTGGCAGGCGTGCGCTGATAAAACAACAGACAATATTGCCAACTGAACGATGCACGGGAGGCGCCATGTCGGACATTATCGAACTGTTGCAATGGCCCGCCATGGCCGCTTCGCTGCTGGCGGCCTGGCTGGTGGGCTCGCGCATGGCCGCGCGGCGCCTTGCCGGGTTCTGGGTTTTCCTGTTCAGCAACGTGCTGTGGGTGTGCTGGGGCTGGCAAGACGAAGCCTGGGCCTTGATCGTGCTGAACGTTTGCCTGGCGCTGACGAATGTGCGTGGCATCGTCAAGAACGAGGGGCCGTGACGTCGCTTCCACTTGGGTATTGTCAATATGGAATTTTTTTTCGGGGCGGCATACATGCCGTGCCGCTGCCCCGCATCCATTTCAAGGCGGAAAATGGCCATTCTGGCCCGGTAGTTCCGGATATTTGCTGTCTTATATAAGATTCGTCGCCATCGGATACACAAACAGCGGCAGGACAGTCTAAAATACGCGGTGGGCAAGCACGGCGTCACCGCCGGCACACTAGCCGTCCAAAGCAAGGCTAACCGTCCTGTGTTTGGAATGAAGAAAGTTAACCACCAGGCATCACCGCATACAAGGGAATGAACATGGCAACACAAAAATCCAAAATCATCTACACGCTGACTGACGAGGCGCCGCTGCTCGCGACGTATTCCCTGCTGCCGATTATCAAAAAATTCACCGCGCCGGCCGGCGTGGACGTGGTGTCCAGCGATATTTCGGTGGCGGCACGTGTACTGGCTGAATTTCCCGAATTCCTGACGGACGCGCAAAAAGTCCCGAATACCCTGGCTGAACTGGGCAAATTGACCCAGAATCCGGACACCAACATCATCAAGCTGCCGAACATCAGCGCCTCGCAAGGTCAGTTGATCGCTTGCGTGCGCGAACTGCAAGGCCGTGGCTACAAGCTGCCCGACTATCCGGAAGATGCGAAGACCGAAGAAGAAAAAGCCTTGAAGGCCCGCTACGGCAAATGCATCGGCAGCTCGGTCAACCCGGTCCTGCGTGAAGGAAATTCCGATCGCCGCGCACCGAAAGCCGTCAAAGAGTATGCGCGCAAGCACCCGCACTCGATGGGCGAGTGGAGCCAGTCGTCGCAAACCCACGTTTCGCACATGCACCATGGCGACTTCTACCACGGCGAAAAATCGCTGACCCTGGAAAAAGCGCGCGATGTCAAGATGGAACTGGTCACGGCCTCGGGCAAGACCATCGTGCTGAAACCGAAGGTTTCCCTGCAAGCGGGCGAAATCATCGACAGCATGTTCATGAGCAAGAAAGCACTGCTGGAGTTCTACGAGAAGGAAATCGACGACGCCTTCAAGACGGGCGTGATGTTCTCGCTGCACGTCAAGGCCACCATGATGAAGGTCTCGCACCCGATCGTCTTCGGCCACTGCGTGCGCATCTTCTACAAGGACGCGTTCGCCAAGCACGCGGAACTGTTCGACAAGCTGGGCGTGAATGTCAACAATGGCATGAGCAACCTGTACGACAAGATCGACACGTTGCCAGCGTCGCAAAAGGATGAAATCCTCAAGGATCTGCACGCCTGCCACGCGCATCGTCCGGAACTGGCCATGGTCGATTCGGCCAAGGGCATCACCAACTTCCATTCGCCGAACGACATCATCGTCGACGCGTCGATGCCGGCCATGATCCGTATAGGCGGCAAGATGTGGGGCGCCGACGGCCGTCCGAAAGACGTCAAGGCAGTCATGCCGGAATCGACTTTCGCACGCATCTACCAGGAAATGATCGGCTTCTGCAAATGGCATGGCAACTTCGATCCGAAGACCATGGGCACCGTGCCGAACGTGGGCCTGATGGCGCAGCAAGCGGAAGAATACGGTTCGCACGACAAGACGTTTGAAGTGCCTGAAGGCGGCACCGCCAACATCACCGACCTGGAAACGGGCGAAGTGCTGCTGACGCAAACGGTGGAAGAGGGCGATATCTGGCGCATGTGCCAGGTCAAGGACGCGCCGATCCGCGACTGGGTCAAGCTGGCCGTCACGCGCGCGCGCAATTCGGGCATGCCTGCCGTGTTCTGGCTCGATTCCTACCGTCCGCACGAGAACGAAGTCATCAAGAAGGTCCAGGTTTACCTGAAGGAGCACGACACCAAGGGCCTGGACATCCAGATCATGTCGCAGACGCGCGCCATGCGCTACACGCTGGAACGCGCCTTCCGCGGCCTGGACACCATTTCCGTGACCGGCAACATCCTGCGCGACTACCTGACCGATCTGTTCCCGATCCTGGAACTGGGCACCTCCGCCAAGATGCTGTCGATCGTGCCGCTGATGGCCGGTGGCGGCATGTACGAAACGGGCGCCGGCGGTTCGGCACCGAAACACGTCAAGCAGCTGGTGGAAGAAAACCATCTGCGCTGGGATTCGCTGGGCGAGTTCCTGGCCCTGGCCGTGTCGCTGGAAGACATGGGCATCAAGACGGGCAATGCGAAGGCCAAGATCCTCGCGAAAACCCTCGACGAAGCCACCGGCAAACTGTTGGACAACAACAAGTCGCCATCGCCACGCACCGGCGAGCTGGACAACCGCGGCAGCCATTTCTACCTGGCCATGTACTGGGCGCAAGCCCTGGCAGCGCAGAAGGACGATGCGGAACTGGCAGCGCATTTTGCGCCAGTGGCAAAAGCCCTGGCAGACAACGAAGAAAAGATCGTTGCCGAGTTGAAAGCAGTGCAAGGCAAGGAAACGGATATCGGCGGCTACTACCTGCCGGATCCCGCGAAGACGGAAGCGGTCATGCGTCCTAGCGCCAGCCTGAATGCCGTGCTCGACACTATCTGATGCAGTCCTGACAGGCAGTAAGTTCTTTACTGCCTGACAAAAAAACGCCGCCGGAAGCGATTCCGGCGGCGTTTTTCATTTTCCCTGCATCTTACTGGCCCTGCATCTTACTGGTAGTGCTTGTAAACACTGGTGCTGCCATTGCTCTTGACCAGTAAGACGTCGTATGCATCCTTGCGCGGCCCTTCCATGCCTGGCGAGCCCATCGGCATTGCCGGCACGGCCAGGCCTTTCGCCTTGGGTTTTTCGCGCAGCAGCTGCTTGATGTCGCTGGCCGGCACATGGCCTTCGATGGCGTAGCCGTTGACGAGGCCCGTGTGGCAGGAGCCGAGCGCGTCGGGAATGCCGGCCAGCTTGCGGTATTGCGCCGGCATCTCGACGTTTTTCGCGCGCACCGTGAAACCGTTCGCTTCCAGGTGCTTGATCCATTCGGAACAGCAGCCGCACGAGGCGCTCTTGTAGACTTCAATGACGGGCAGGGCCGCCATGGCGAACGTGGGCAAGCCCAGCATGGCGGCGAAGGCGCCGCGCAGTATGTAATGTTTGATCATGTGCTGCTTTCAGACGAATAAAGTCTATCGTGGCCACCGCGGTGGCCTGCTTCGGACGAGCTTGAAATTTATGCGGAAAGCGGCCGCGGCGGCCGGCGCGGGCCGTCGGGAATGAATCCCGGCAGCAAGGTATCCGTTGCAGCGGCGACGCGTTGCGCACCCGTGCCGGCGGCGGCAGGCAGGGAGAGGCCGGGCGGCATCAAGGCGCCCAGGCAAAAGCTGGCACAGGCGCCGCACGCGGCATGCTTGGCAGGGGTCTTGTTTTCTTCCGGCATGCCGGCGTTGTCCGTGATGGCGGATGACTGCACGGCGTGATGCTGGCAAGCCGCTGCCATCGCGGTGGCAGGCGATGCCGCAAGCGGCGCGCACGCCCGCATGGCGCCCGCGGCGGCCGCCTGCAGCGGCACCGCCGCGATCAGCAGCAGGATCAGCCATGTTTTGAAGAGTCTTAGCATTGCCGGAAAGTATAGCATGCAGGTACTGTCGCCAGGCATGCTAGCGCGAGGCGGCGGCAAGCATCTTCGATGCATACATGGCCCGGTCCGCATGGCGCAACAGCAGTTGCATGGTATCGCCGTCTTCCGGATAGTGGGCCACGCCGATGCTGACGGTGATCCGCAATTGCTGTCCGTTGCCCAGGTGCAGCGGCGGGGCCAGGGCTGCGTGGATCTTTTGCTCGATCAGGCTGACATCGGCCGGTGTGACATTGCTTTCCAGAAGCACGACGAATTCATCGCCGCCCATCCTGGCCAAGGTGTCGGTTTCGCGCATGCAATCGCGCAGGCGGTTCGCCACCGTTTGCAGCAGCAGGTCGCCACAGGCATGGCCGTGGTCATCGTTGACGCGCTTGAAGTTGTTCAAGTCCAGGAACAGCAGCGACAGCCGGCCTTCCTGGCGGTGCGCGCGGGCGAACGCCGTGTGCAGGCGGTCGTGGAACAGGCGGCGGTTCGGCAAACGGGTCAGTTCATCATGCATGGCCATGAACTGCATTTGCGTCTGCAACTGCCGGCGCTCGATGGCGGTCGCTAGTTGCTTTGCGACAAATTGCAGCAAATCCTGGTCTTGTGCCGTCCCGATGACGGCATCCTGGCCGCCTTGCAAGGCCAGCGCGCCGATGCTGCCCATCGAGGAATACAGGGGCACGGCAAGCCAGCACGAGGACAGGGCGCCAGCCGCCGTTTGCAGCGCCGGCGGCAGGCCGGCCAGTTGTCCCGCCCGCAGCAGCAAGGGGCGGCCGCTGCGCAGGACTTCGTCGCACAGCAGGCTGGCCAGGGACGGCGTCGGCTGCGGCGCGCTGTCGCCGGCATGGCAGGTCATCAAAGGCTGTGCGCCATGTTCGTCCTGCAGCAGCAAGGTCAGGCTGCGCGCAGGCAAGTGCTCGCCGATGATGTGCTGTATGCGGTACAGCAAGGCGGGCAAGTCCTGCGTCGCCTGCATGGCTTCGGAAATGGCGTACAGCGCAGCCTGCTTCGCCTGCGCCTGTTTCAGCAAGGTGATGTCGCGCGCCACGGCCACGCGTAGCTGGTCGGCGGCGGACCAGCGGGCCGACCACATGATGTGGGCCAGGCTGCCATCCTTGCGCAGGTAGCGGTTTTCAAAGTGCGTCTGCGCATGGCCATCCATGATGGCGCGCGCGGCGGCCAGGGTGCGGGCGCGGTCGGTGGGGGCGACCATGTCGAGCATGAGCTTGCCGATCATTTCCTGCTGCGTGTAGCCGAAGATGCGTTCGCAAGCGGCGCTGACGAACACGAAGCGCCCGTCCACGTCAACCATGCACACGGCGTCAAGCAGCAAATCGGTGAAACTGGCGACCGGCGCGCTAATCATATGTTTCATATGCCCACCATTCTAGTGGACATTGCCGATCGATATTGAAATTGTTGTTTTTAGGGATAAGTGACTGGGCAGCGCGACTTGCCCGGCGCAGGAGGGCAGCGTGGAACTGGCGATGGCCAGACTTTAATCACTGACGACAAACGAGCCCTGGTCGAGTTGATCCAGCGTGACGATGCTGCTGCTGCCCTGCGCGCCGCTGGCCTGGCTGAGCCGTGCATGCAGCTGGGTCAGATAGTCGGCGCGGCAGCGGCGCAGCACGTAATCGCGGAAGTTATCCTGTTCCAAGGCGTGCCAGGCGCGTTCGCGTCCTTGCGCCGAGCGCTTGCCGGCCAGCTCGATCAGCGCCGGCGTGATGTTGGCGTCGCCGCGGCTCAGGCGCGCGTAGCCGTAGCGGTCCATATACGGGCCGGTGAGCGTTTCGATGAGGTTGATGTCATCGTCCGATAGTTGCTGCCTGAATTTGTCGATGTTGGTCGCGATCGGTGCATGGCAGTTGGCCGACCAGAGCGATGACAACTGCGCGATTTGCCGCGCCTCCGCCGACGCGGCCACGTCCAGCATTTGCGGCAGGAAGGCGATGCCGAGAAAATCACATACCGTTTCCAGCGTCTCTTGTTGCCGCGACAGGAAATCTTCATAGCGTATCGTCAGCACGCGCTGCGGATAGCGTTGCACGACATGGTCGGCTGCCGCATGGGCGGCCAGCCAGGTCCTGGCATTGAGCAGCGTGTCGAAATCGTGGATGATGGCGCGGTTCATCGACGCCACTTGCGCGCGCGGATCGCGCACCACGTTCAGGAACAGCATGTCGGGATATAGCCGTACGATGTCGTCGGCGTAGTGCACGCTGTCGAGCGACTTGTCCATCACCACCTGCGCCTGGCGGCGTTCGCCCGCGCGCAGCAGCAGCTCCCATGCCACGCGGTGGATGCTGCGCGACTGGCCGCGCAGCGTCTCGAACACTTCCACCGGATCGAAGACGACCCCGGGCCACTTGACCATGCTGGCCGCCGCCAGGCCCACCACATCGACCACCAGGCGAAAGTAGGCGCGGTCATCGCGCAAGTCGCCGTACAGGGGCAGCAGCGGCATCATGTCAACCAGGTGCAGTGGATACGGCGAATAAAACTGCGGCGACAGGTTCAGGCGCAGGCGCAGGGCATGGCTACCGCAGCGGCGCAAGGGGATCATCATGACGGGGCGCGGGCGCGCGCCGTCGCCGGGATGGTGGCTGCTGATCATCTCATCATTCCTCGAAAAGGTGGCCGCGCGGCATCAGATGAAGTGCGGGCACAGTTGCTGGAACAGCCGCTCGCAGGCCTGTTCCAGCGACAGCACGCCCGTGTCCAGCATAAGCGCCGGCGCCAGCGGTGCCTCGTAGGGCGCGGAGACGCCCGTAAATGCAGGGATCAGTCCGGCTCGCGCTTTTTTGTACAGTCCCTTGGGGTCGCGTTCCTCGCATAGCGCGCTCGGCGTGCTGATATAGGCTTCGATAAAATTGTCGCTGCCGATGATCTGGCGCGCCATCTCGCGGTCGCTGCGCAGCGGCGAGATGAAGGCGCAGATGACCATCATGCCGGCATCGTTCATCAGCCTGGCCACGACGGCGCTGCGGCGGATGTTTTCCTGGCGATCGCGGGGAGAGAAACCCAGGTCTCCATTCAGGTGGTGCCGCATATTGTCGCCGTCGAGCACGCAGCTCAGGTGACCCTCTGCCAGCAGCCGCCTTTCCAGCGCGTACGCCAGCGTCGACTTGCCTGCGCCGCTCAGGCCGGTCAGCCACAGCGTCGCGCCTTGCTGACCGGCCAGCAGGCCCCGTTGTTCCTTGCCGATATGGCTTGCATGCGGGAAGATGTGCGTCGCTACCACTTCGCCCGCAGCGGCGATCTGTTCCAGTTTCCCCACGTGTGCCACTCCCCCGTTGCCGGCTCAAAACTGTTCCCACTCGATTTCGCTGGGCTTGGCGACGGCCGGACGAGCCGGCTTTGCCGTGGCGGGCGCGCGCCGTACTGCCGGCGGCGGTGGCTGACGGCTGACCAGGCGCAGTCCCGCATCGCGGCCGCCAGCGATGTTGCCCACGCGGAAGACGCTGACGACATCGTTCAGGCTGTTGACCTGTTCCTGCATCGCTTGCGCTGCGGCGGCGGCTTCTTCGACCAGTGCCGCATTTTGCTGCGTCACATTGTCCATTTGCGTCACGGCCATATTGATTTGCTCGATGCCAGCGGATTGTTCCTGGCTGGCGGACATCATTTCAGACATGATGCCGGTGACGCGCTTGACGCTGGCGACCACCTCGTGCATGGTCGATCCTGCCTGTTCGACCAGCCGGTTGCCGGCCTGGACCTTGTCGACCGAGTCGCCGATCAGGTCCTTGATTTCCTTGGCTGCGGCGGCCGAGCGCTGCGCCAGATTGCGCACCTCGGTGGCCACCACGGCAAAGCCGCGCCCCTGTTCCCCGGCACGGGCCGCCTCGACCGCCGCGTTCAGCGCCAGGATATTCGTCTGGAAGGCGATGCCGTCGATGACGGCGATGATGTCGACGATCTTGCGCGCCGAGACATCGATGGCCGCCATGGTGTCGACCACCTGCGCCACCACGGCGCCGCCCTTGGTGGCGACATTGGAGGCCGATTCGACCAGCCCGTTGGCCTGGCGTGCATGGTCGGTGTTGATGCGCACGGTGCTGGTTAGTTCTTCCATGGATGAAGCGGTTTGCTCCAGCGTACTGGCCTGCTGTTCCGTGCGCGAAGACAAGTCCAGGTTGCCCATGGCGATCTGGCCTGCCGCCGTGGCGATGGTCTCGGTGCTGGCGTGAACTTGCTGGACGATCTGCGCCAGGCTGTCGCGCATCGATTGCATGGCGTGCAGCAGGCTGTGCGTGTCGCCGGGGCGGGTATGAATGGGCACGGCCAGGTTGCCGCTGGCAATCTGCCCGGCGATCGCCGCCGCTTCGTCGGGCTCGCAACCGAGTTGGCGCGTCACGCTGCGCGTGATCAGCACGGCGGCCAGCAGGCTGGTGATGAGGGCCAGCGAGCCGATGCTCAGCATCACCAGGCGCGCCTGGCTGTAGGCCGCCTCGGCCATGCTGGAGGCCTCGTTATTCTGCTTTTCCTCGACGGCGATCAAGGTGCGCAGCAATTCCCACCAGCGCTTTTGCACGGGGCGGAATTCATAGCGCAGCAGTTTGTAGGCATCGTCCTGCTTGTGCTCCAGCGCCAGCGCGGCGGCCCGCTGAATGAAGGGCGCCGCCAGGTCGCTTTGTGTGCGGATCTGTTCGAGCAGGCTTTTTTCTTCGCTCGAGGTGCCTTCCAGCTTGGCGAACATTTCCCCCAGCTTTTGCTGGGCAGCGGCGTATTTTTTTTCCTGTTCGGCGATGCGCGCGACCTCGATCTGGATCTCCTTCTCCTCCTTCAGCAAAATCAGATTGCGCAGCGCCAGCGCCCGCTCGGTCACTGTCAAGTCCATAGTCTGGGCCAGCCTGGTTTCGACGTTGTTGACCTTGGTCGCTTCATCCATGCGGTCCTGGATTTGTCGCATGCTGGTCAGCCCCAGCGCGATGACCAGCAACAGGAACAGGGCGACCAGGCCAAAGCCCATGCCGAGCCGCTTGGCGATGGTTAAGTGCATAAATTTCATATTGCCTCCTTAAGGCCGTGCTTGCGGTTCCGAATAAGCATATGCAGCTTTATCACGAAGCACTCAGCGATCATATTGATTGCGGGCGGGCGAAATATCACACTTCGTCACTTTCAGCATTTGAGCAACAGTAGAAATTTACTTGTGGCAACTGTTCAAATTGAGTTAGATGGCGAACACCTGCGAACGCTGGTATGGCGGCGGAGCATGATTTGTATCAAGAATGAAAAATTTTCATGCTCCCTTGCGCTCATGATTTCACATTTCACGTCGTTATAGCAGTGTCTGCTTAGCGCTTGAGATGCGACCCATCCCTTGCTCTGAGAAAACATGGCAGTACTCGACGGCTACCAGTTATCAAAAAATGAAAGTTATGCATACTTTACCTAACCACCCATCTTCGTTTAGCAAGGCATAAGACCCATGACCTCCGTCTCCTCGATCCCGAGCTGGAATCCAAGTCCCTCACGCGCGCTCAATGCCGCTGCCACCAAGGCGGATGCCGCGCCGTCTCCGGCGCCGAGCCCGTCCTCCATTGTTGACATCGGGGCGACGCAAGCCGTCGCGCAGCTGCTGCCTTCGCCGACGATATGGGAAAGCGCGACCCGCAACAAGGTGAGCGACGCGATGACAAAGAGCTTCTCTTCGCATGCGTTTGGCGGCCGCTTCAGCGGCCTGGGCGCGGCCATGCTGGGGCAGGCCAAGCTGGGCAACTACAATTTCTCGCAGGCGATGCGGCAGCCGCCGCCGAGCACCACGCCGAATGTCTATGCGGCGTCCGGCATCGCGCCGGGCAGCCTGCATGGCAATGGCGAAGACAAGGTTACCCTCAGCATCACGACCAAAAGCGGCGTGGAAGTCAAGCTGTCGCTCGACAGCCAGGGCGACGGCCTGGCCGTGAGCATGACAACCAGTGGCGACCTCAGCGACGCTGAAGCCAGCGCCCTGGGCGACCTGGCGAAGGGTTTTCAGGACGCCATCGATGGCATGGGACGGGATACGCCGAAAATCAAGCTGGAAGGCTTGATGCAGTTCGACCAGCAGTTGCTGGCGTCGGTGAAACTGCATGCGGAAGTCAAGGTGCGCGGCGAGATAGAGGGCGTGCAAACCCTGGATTTCCAGGCCGATGGCGCGCAGCGCCAGGTCAGCTTCAGCGGCGTGGCCGGCTCCCTGGACCTGAAGGTCGACGCCAGCCAACTCAATACCCTGGGCAGCAAGGAGCGGCAAGCCAAGGCGCTGGGCAGTTACATGAAGCAGTTCGACCAGGCGGCGTCGCGCGGCCATGGCGACGCGGGCCTGATGGCCATGCTCAAGGATAGCTTCACAGCCCTGCACAGCAATACCGCCGCGCCGCAAGCAGCCACGGACACGCCCGCGACGGGCAAGTGGCGCCTGGCGGCCGAGGACAAGTCCATCCTGACGGGGCTGGCCGATTTCAGCGCCTCCGTATCGCAAGCCGTGAAATTCAGCAATCCCATGCGCAGTTCGGAAAAGGATGGCTTCAATTATGAAGCGTCGCAAAAGACGCTGCAGGCCGGCGCCAGCCAGGATGCACGTTCGGTCAGGCAGCAGCAGCAATCGAAGCTCAGCGCCAGCTTCCATGAGACCCTCGTCCCCGGCGTGCCGCTGCGCCTGACGACCAGCACGGAATCGCAGAACTATACCTACCACCAGATCGAGGATACGGCCAGCAGCGACGCGCAGGTGGCCTACAAGGATGGCAAGATGGTGAAGGCGAGCTTGCGGCAGGAGGGCAATCAGTCCGAGCATGTCATGAAATATTTCTTGGGCAAGCTGGAATCGGACAAGACCATACCAGGCAATTATTCCGTGCTGCGCGATTTGCTGCCCGTGCTGGGACCGTACCGGACGGACGAGCTGGGCATGACGCCCGAGAAGAAGGCGGAGCAGCGCCAGCAGGCGATGCTGACCTTGAGCGACGATGTGCTGCTGCAATCGTATGCGGGTCAGACCGTCAGCATGTGGCGAACCGATGCACAGCCGGAAGAGGGCGGAGCCGCCGTCGCGTAGACATGACCGCGCGTCCATGCAAAAAGCCCGTCTGCGAAGACGGGCTTTTTGCTTGCTTGTTGCTTGGCTGGATGCGGCGCAAAACAGCCTATGCCTTGGCCTTGTTTTGCTTGATCCAGTAGCCGACGCCCAGCGCGGCCAGCCACACGGGAATCAGGTAGACGGAGATGCGCAGGCCCGGCGTCAGGTACATGATCACCAGGATGCCGGCCAGGAACACCAGGCACACGTAGTTGGTGAACGGGTAGCCCAGGCTCTGGAACAGGGTCGTCTTGCCCTCGGCCTTCTTTTGCGCGCGGAAACGCAAATGGATCCAGCTGATCATGGCCCAGTTGATGATCAGCGCCGACACGACAAGGCCCATCAGCACTTCGAACGCTTCGCCCGGCATGAAGTAATTGACCACCACGCAGGCGCCCGTCGCCAGCGCGGACACGCCCAGCGCCACCAGCGGCACGCCGCGGCGGTTCAGGTGCAGCAGCGCGCGCGGCGCATTGCCTTGCTTGGCCAGGCCGAACAGCATGCGCGTGTTGCAGTACACGCCGCTGTTGTAGACGGAGAGTGCCGCCGTCAGCACCACCACGTTCAGGGCCGTGGCCACCAGGTTGCTGTCGAGCGCATGGAAGATCAGGACAAAAGGGCTGCCGCCGGTGACGACGTTTTGCCACGGGTACAGCGACAGCAGGATGCCGAGCGCGCCGATGTAAAAGATCAGGATACGGTAGATGGCCTGGTTGGTGGCGCGCGGAATCGTCGTGCTCGGATCATCCGCCTCGGCCGCCGTGATGCCTACCAGCTCCAGGCCGCCGAACGAGAACATGATGACGGCCATGGCCATCACCAGCCCCTGCCAGCCATTCGGGAAAAAGCCGCCGTGCTGCCACAGGTTGGCCACGGACGCCTGCGGCCCCGCGTCGCCGGAAGCGAGCAGATACGCGCCGAAGACGATCATGCCGATGATGGCGACCACCTTGATGATGGCGAACCAGAATTCCATCTCGCCAAAGGCTTTGACATTGAGCAAACTGATGGCGTTGATCGCGCAGAAGAAGATCAGTGCCGAGACCCAGGTCGGCACGCCCGGCCACCAGTACTGCACGTAGATGCCGACGGCCGTCAGTTCGGCCATGCTGACGAGCACATACAGCACCCAGTAGTTCCAGCCCGACAGGAAGCCGGGCAGGTGGCCGCAGTATTTGTCGGCGAAATAGCTGAAAGAGCCGGCGACGGGTTCGTCGACCACCATCTCGCCCAGCTGGCGCATGATCAAAAAGGCGATGACGCCGGCGATGCCATAGCCGAGCAGCACGGAAGGGCCGGCCATCTTGATGGTTTGCGCGATGCCCAGAAACAGGCCGGTGCCGATGGCGCCGCCCAGGGCGATGAGCTGGATGTGGCGGCTTTTCAGGCCGCGCTTGAGCTCTTGTGGTTCGGTATTCCCGACTGCCGTCATATGTTTTATCCTGTTTTTACGGGGCTGAGGTCGCTGATTCTAAAGCATGCACGGGCAAAGCAGGAGCGAAATGCATGTTGCACTGCGGAGGCGCAAGAAAAGCCCCGCATCTTCGCCGAACGGCACGCAAAACGGCGGCCCGGGCGACGCTTTACGCGGCAGCCGCGACGATGGCCGGTTCGTACACGGCCAGGAACTCTGGCGGCAGGCGGCGCGCGCGGCCGCTGCTCAATTCGATGCAGATCAAGTCCCAGCGTCCGCGCACGACGGTGGCGCCGTCGCTGTCGCGCACCAGCTGGAAGCGCCGCTCCATGCTGGAACGCCCGTCGCTGGCGCACAGCCAGGTGGCCAGGGTCAGCGCTTCACCGGCCCGCGTCGGCAGCAGGTAATCGTATTCGCCGCGGCGTATCGCCATGGCCCGGTCCAGGCGCCGGTAATCGTCGAGGTCCAGCCCCAGGGTAGCCGAGTGGTGCCAGGCGATATGCTCGCACCAGCGCACGTAGACGGCGTTGTTCGTATGCTGCAAGCCGTCGATGTCGCCCGGTTCGGGCGTGACGGGCAGGGTGTGGGCGTGCGGATAATCCCAGTTCAAGTGCGCTCCTTTCGATGCGGTGGCGGCTGATTGTACGTGCTGACGGCGCTTTCTGTCTGCGGCGCGCGCCTGGAAAAACACTGTTTTTCACCTTGATGTATGATGCATCATAATTTGACACAGTTGAAGAACACCGATGAACCATCCCCTGAACAGCCTGGTGCACGTCAATCTGGGCAAGTCCGTGTACGCGATGCTGCGCGAGGCGCTGGCAGCCGGGCGCTACCAGCCGAACGACCGGCTGCGCATCCGCGAACTGGCGCTGCAGCTCGGTACCAGCGTCACGCCCGTGCGCGACGCCATGCTGCAGCTGGTGCAGGAAGAGGCGCTGGTGCTGCGCTCGCCGCGCGACTTCCGCGTGCCCGTGCTCAGCGTGGCGCGCTACCTGGAAATCCGCGCGCTGCGGCTGGAACTGGAAGGGCTGGGTGCATTCGAGGCGGCGCAGCGCATCGACGACGCCACCCTGGCCGACCTCGAACGCCTGCTTCAGGCGAACGAAGAGGCGATTGCGCGGCACGACCTGCCGGCGGCCCTGCAATGCAACCAGGCGTTTCACCTGGGCCTGTCGCAGGCGGCCGGCATGCCGACGTTAAAACGCTTCGTCGACCATTTGTGGATGCAGACGGCACCCCTGATCGCCGCCGGCTACGCCAGCTTTTCGCCCGACATGCGCGTCGGCCACCACCACGCCATCATCGCCGCGCTGCGCCAGCGCGACGGGGCGGCCGCGCGGCGCGCCATCGAACAGGACATCCTCGACGGCGGCACGCAGATGCTGGCCTATGTAATGCGCCAGGAGCGCATCCACGCCGGCGCACCAGAACAAGACAAGGAAGCACATGACGCAGAACACACGCAAGACTGAACAGAAAATTGAACAGAAAACGGCCATCGTCACGGGCGCCAGCCGCGGCATCGGCCACGCCGTGGCCGAGCGCTTCCGCAGCCTGGGCTGGCGGGTCATCACCGTCTCGCGCAGCCCGATTCCGGGCGGCTGCCCGCGCAGCCAGGAGCACAACACGCATGTGTGCATGGATCTGTCGGACCTGAGCCAGATCGGGCAGATGGTCGACACCCTGCGTCCCATGCTGGGCGACTCGAAATTGCACGCGCTGGTGAACAACGCGGGCGTGTCGCCGAAGGGGCCGGGCGGTTCGCGCGTCAATTCGCTGACCACCGACATGCAGACCTGGCAGGAGATGTACAACACGAATTTCTTTGCGCCGCTGGCCCTGACGCGCGGCTTTGCGCAGGAACTGTCGAATGCGCACGGCTCCGTGGTGAACCTGTGCTCGATCGCCGGCTACCGCGTGCACCCGTTCGCCGGCTCCGCCTACGCCAGCTCGAAGGCGGCGCTGGCCTCGCTGACGCGCGAAATGGCCAACGACATGGCGCCGCTGAACGTGCGCGTGAATGCTATCGCGCCGGGCGAGATCGACACGGCGATCCTGTCGCCAGGCACCTCGCACATCGTCGACACGCAAATCCCCCTGCGCCGGCTGGGCACGACGGCCGAAGTGGCGGATCTGGTGGAATTTTTATGCAGCGAGCGCGCCTCGTACATCACGGGCGCGGAAATTCCCATCGACGGCGGCCAGCGCATTTAACTGACAAGGAAGATCGCATGACACGACATATCGGCATCGTCGGCTGCTCGGCCGAAGGCGCGGCCCTGTGCTACCGCACGATTTGCGAAGAGGGCGCGCATGCGCTGGAGGCGTATGAACATCCGGAAGTGACGCTGCATACGCCGCCGCTGGCGCGCTATGTGGCTTGCCTGAACGGGGGGCGACCTGGCCGGCGTGGCAGAGCTGATGCTGGCATCGGCGCTCGATTCCACGCGCTTGCTGGCGCGCGCCGCCCTGCGCCATGCGGTGGCAACCTGACTATTTGTCCAGCTGCGCCTGCAGGGCGGCCACCACCAGCGCGTGATCGTCCGCCTGCGCCAGGCCGGACACGGTGACCGTGCCGACCAGTCCCACGCCGCGTATCAGCAGGGGGAAGGCGCCGCCGTGGCCCGCGTACTCGATGTCATCGAGGTACTTCACGTCTTCGAAGGTGCTGCCCCGGCTTTTATACGAGATGCCCATGTAGTAGGAGCTGCGGCAAAAGCGCTGCACCGTGTTGTTTTTGCGGCGTATCCAGTCCGCCTGGTCCGCCGTGGCGCCCGTCATGGCGTGGTGGAACAGGACCTGGCCGTTGCGCGTGATGTTGACGGTGACGGCCTTGCCTCGCTTGCGCACTTCCTCGACGATCCACAGGCCCACGGCCAGCGCCGCATCGTTGTCGAAGCGTTCGAATTGCAGGGATTCTTCCTGCTGCGCCAGGGTGTGCAGCAAATCGGCGTAATGATCCATCGTGGAGGCGGGTGGTAGTGGCTGGAAGCGCTACTGTAGCGCACCGTGGGGGCTTTTTGTGTAATGCGGCTAAAATAGGCGGCATGAACCTGTCCCTGTTTGCCGATGAAGACGACGTCCCGGCCGGACCGGTGCCGCTGGTGCACGGCTCGTCCGCGTCTGTCCTGCTGCGCCGTTTTGCGCTGCCGTATCTGCCCGAGCTGCTGCCGGCGCTGGACGCCATCGTGCTGGCCGCGCCCCTGCGCCACATGGCCACGCCGGGCGGTTTGCGCATGTCCGTGGCCATGAGCAATTGCGGCCCCCTGGGCTGGGTCACGGATGGGCGCGGCTACCGCTATGCGCGGCTCGATCCCGCCAGCGGTGTACCCTGGCCGCCCATGCCGCCCGTGTTCCTGCGCCTGGCGCAGCAAGCGGCGCTGGCGGCCGGCTATCCGGGCTTCACGCCCGACGCCTGCCTGGTCAACCGCTATGCGCCCGGCGCGCGCATGGCCCTGCACCAGGACCGCGACGAATGCGATTTCAACGCGCCCATCGTTTCCGTCTCGCTCGGTTTGCCCGCCACCTTTTTGTTCGGCGGCGCCGAGCGCAGCGACAAGGCGGCCCGCATCGCGCTGCTGCACGGCGACGTGGTGGTGTGGGGCGGCGCCGACCGCCTGCGCTTCCACGGCGTGGCGCCGCTGAAGGAGGGCGAACACGCGCTGCTGGGCGCGCAGCGCATCAATTTGACGTTTCGCAAGGCTGCCTGAGATGGCGCCACGGCGTGGCCGGCTTGACGATGTAGTGCGCATGCACATGGCGCCACGGAATGGCCAGGTAGACCAGCACCACGAACGCGCATTCAAACGCGGTTGCCGCGGTGGCGGGATCGATCTGGCCGTTCAGCCATTGCGGCAGCGGCACGAGCAGCAGCCAGATGGTCTTCCACAGCGCCTCCCACAGCAGCAGGGGCAGCATCTGCAGCGGATAGCGCAAGCCCAGCAAACATAGCAGCGAAAACGCGGCCAGCATGCAGTTGACGGTGCCCCGCGCCAGTTCCCACGGCGCGTGCGGCCTGACGATGCCGGGCCACAGCACGCTGCCCAGTCCCAGGACAACCAGCAGATACATGGCGCGCAGCGCATACAGACGGGCGGTCGATACGGTATTCATGGTGGCTCTCCTGGTCGTGGGGTGGCTATGAAAGGGTTTACTCGACTTCTTTGAGTATCGTTTCCAGGCTGCCCAGGCGCGCCTGGATCTGCGCCACGGAAGCGTTCAGCGCGGCCAGCGACGCTGCCGTTTCCGCCTGCGCGGCGGCCATGGACCTGGCCAGCTCCTGGTAGGCGCCGTCCTGCGCCAGCCGGGCGCGCGCCTGCACGATGCCGGACGTATATTTGAGGGCGAAGATGATGACGGCGGCAGTGCAGGGGAAGAAGAAGGCGGCGAAAAAGATATTTTCAGACATGATGACCTCTACAGTTCAGGATTGATCCGGGTTGGGGGTGAGCGTGGACGCCGCGGCGGCGATGCTGGCCGGCGTCAGCAGCAATTCAAATGGGCTGGCCTCGAAGTAATTGAGGGCCTTGCCGTCATGCGACAGTTCCAGCTGGCTGGTGACGAGTCCCGCGTGTTCCAGCTTTTGCAGGTGCAAATGCAGCAGGGGCCGGCTGATGCCCAGGTCGCGCGCCAGCTGGCTGATGTAGTTGCGCCCGCCGCTGGCCAGCGCCGCGATGATGCGCAGCCGGTGCGGATTGTCGAGCGCCGCCAGCATGGCCAGCAAGCGGTCGCCGGTGGGACGGGGTGTATTTGTATCTGTCATGTGTCAACATTATCTGACATATGTTAGCGAGTCAAGATAAATTATTCGGCCACTTTAATGCAAGATACTTGCAAATGCGGCACTTTTTCTCCATGATATGCAACTTGTTTGCATATGGAGCCATGACATGACGCGCGATTCCCTTTCTTCGCCCCTGCCCGACGTGGCGGCCGGCCCCCATCTGGGCAGTCCCTTGCCGCTCGAATGGGTGGGCATGCAGGGCATCGCCTTGCCGCTGTGGCTGGAAGAGGGCGGGCAGGCGCAGCAAGTGCATGCCTGGGCCGACGTGCAAGTCGATCTGCCCGATCCGCACGTGAAGGGTATCCACATGTCGCGCCTGTATCTGCTGCTCGACGCGTTTGCCGCCGCGCAGCCGCTCGATGCGGGCGCCCTGGCCGCCGTGTTGCGGCGCATGGTGGACAGTCACGCCGACTGCGGCAGCACGCAGGCGCGCATCGCGCTGGCGTTTCCCGTGCTGCGGCGCCAGCCGGCGCTGCTGACGGCGGGGCTGGCGGGATGGAAATCGTATCCCGTGCGCCTGCAAGCCAGTGTTGCTGCGCAAGGTTTTGCCCTGTCCCTGACGGTGGAGATCGGCTACTCGTCGACCTGTCCCTGTTCGGCGGCGCTGGCGCGGCAATTGCTGGCCGACGCGTTTGCGGCGCGGTTCCGGGAAGGGGCAATCGATGGCGCGGCCGCGCACGCCTGGCTGCAGGAACATGCAAGCCTGGCCACGCCGCACAGCCAGCGCAGCACGGCGACGGTGACCGTGCCATTGACGGAGCAGGCGGAGCTGGACTTGTTTCCCCTGATCGACCGGGTGGAAGCGGCGCTGGCGACGCCCTTGCAGACGGCCGTGAAGCGGGCGGACGAACAGGCGTTTGCGCGCTTGAATGGTGCTAACCTGATGTACGTGGAAGACGCGGCCCGCCGCGTGCAGGCGGCGCTGGCGCCGCATCATGCGCAGGCGCGTGTTACCGTACGGCATATGGAAAGCCTGCATCCGCACGATGCCGTGGCACAGGCGGGCCAGCTTGCCTGAACTTTTCACTCAACCACCGTGGAGGAAGACCGCATGCCGGAGAACATCACGCAGGACCCTGGCGAAGACAGCCTGGAAGAGGAACTGGAGCGCGAGCGGCGCGAGCATGCGCTGATCGACGAGGAAAAGCTGGGCATGGACGAGCTGGAAGAGGAGCATTTGAAGCGGGAACGTCAGCCGGGCGTGCCGGCGGGGCGCTAGCGCGCATGCACTGCATCAGCGCTGGCATCGCGCCGCGCCGCCCGGTACAATTTCGCTTTGTCATTCTCCCTCAGCCCCGGAGGCCCATGAAATATCGCGCATTGTTCCAGTTTATCCTCGGCCTGACAGGCGCCGTCCTGGCCGGCTCGCAAGCCCATTCCGCCACCATCTGCACCGCCATGGCCGATGCCAAGACAGGCGCCGTCCTGCTGCAGGAGGGCAATTGCATCGACCGTGTTACTCCCGCGTCCACGTTCAAGATCGCGCTCAGCCTGATGGGCTATGACGCCGGCTTCCTCAAGGACGAGCACAAGCCCAGCCTGCCATTCCGCCAGGGCTATGTGGACTGGGGTGGCGAAGCGTGGCGCCAGGATACGGACCCGTCGCGCTGGATGCAGTATTCCGTCGTCTGGTATTCGCAGCAGATCACGCAGGCGCTGGGCGCCGAGCGTTTCCAGAAATACGCCAAGGCTTTGCGCTACGGCAATGCGGATGTGTCGGGCGACCCGGGCAAGGACAACAGCCTGGAGCGCTCGTGGATCAGCTCTTCGCTGAAAATCTCGCCGCTGGAACAGCTGGGCTTCTTGCGCAAACTGGTCAACGATCAATTGCCCGTCACCAAGCAGGCCATGGAGCAGACCCGACGCCTGACGCGCCTGGCGGACGTGGGCGGCTGGCAAGTGCATGGCAAGACGGGCGCCGCCTTCCCGCGCAAGCCTGACGGCAGCTTCGACGAAGCGCATGGCTACGGCTGGTTCGTGGGCTGGGCCAGCAAGGGCGGGCGCAGCATCGTGTTCGCGCGCCTGGTGCAAGATGAGCAGAAGGGCCAGCAGTCCGCAGGCTTGCGCACGCGCGAAGCGATGCTGAAGGAATTGCCGGCCCTGCTGGAGCAGGCGCAGAAGTGACGGCCAGCATCGTCGCCGCCACCTTCATCGCTACCGAGGGCGAGTACCTGGAAGCCGTCATCGAGGTGGGCGGCCAGCGCCTGCACGTGATGGACGAGTTCGGCGGCGGGCAACTGGCCGCCGGCACGCAAGTCCAGCTCGAACTGTGGCCCATGGCCAGCGAAATCGACGACTGGGACGCCATCTTCCGCGCCAATCCTGGCCGGGAAAAGCGCCTGGTGCGCCTCGATGGCTGGCGCTACCTGGCGCTCGGCGTCGTGACCCAGGTCGATCCCGTCGTCTGCGATTGCGGCCTGCTACAGCTGGAAAACCCGTTTACGACGCATGACGGGCGCTGCGTGGGCGCGTATGTCGGCGTCACCTTGGCGCGCCTCGATGCTTGCCTGGCGTAAATTCCGGCCCGCTTTGTTGCCCGCCCTATATACTTGCTGAAACGGATTCCCCGGCATCAGACAAGGTTATAAGCATGGCATCAGGCATGGAGCAGTTTCAGGAAAAAGCACGGCAGGCGTTCATACGCGCGCGCGCGCAGGCAGTGCGCGTGGCGGGAGTGGTGTGGACAAAAGCGGTGGCGCTGTACCGGCGCGGCCACGCGCACTTGATGACCTTGCCGCCCGTGCGGCGCGCGCTGGTGCTGGCCTTATGGTCGTTTCTGGCCCTGCTGGCGCTGGTGATCCTGTACATGCTGTTGCTGATCCCCCTGACGCCGAGCATCCACGACTTGCGCCAGGCGCGCGCGGCCGCGCCGACCACCATGGTCAGCGCCGATGGCAAGGAACTTGCCCGCTTCGACCAGGGCTTGCAGGAGCGGGTCACGTTAAAGCAGATTTCGCCGAACGTGATCAGTGCGCTGATCTCGACGGAAGACCACCGTTTCTACGAACACCACGGCATCGACTTCACGCGCACGGCCGGCGCCATTCTGCATACGGCAGGGGGCAACCCGCAAGGCGGTTCCACCATCACGCAGCAGCTGGCGCGCAATATGTTTCCCGAGGAAATCGGCCGCTCGCGCAACCTGAACCGCAAGCTCAAGGAATTGATCACGGCCCTGAAAATCGAGGCCACCTACAGCAAGACGGAAATCCTGGAAGCCTACCTGAACACGGTTCCCTTCCTGTACAACACCTACGGCATCGAAATGGCGGCCCGCACCTATTTCGACAAACCCGCCGCGCGTCTCGACATCCTGGAAAGCGCCACCCTCGTCGGCATGCTCAAGGGCACGAATTACTACAATCCCGTCGGCAATCCCGAACGCTCCCTGCAGCGGCGCAACGTGGTGCTGGGCCAGATGCGCAAGCATGACGTCATCGACGAGGCGCGCTACAAGCAGCTGATCAAGCGTCCGCTGCGCCTGCATTTCGAGCGCCAGAGCGAGCGGGCGCAGTCGGACAGCCATTTCACGGCCTATGTGCGCAAATGGCTGATCGACTGGGCCGACGAGAACGACTACAACCTGGAACTCGATGCGCTGGTGGTGCACACCACGCTCGACCACGATTTGCAGCAGGCGGCCGAGCGCGCCGTCGAGCGCCAGGCGAATGCCTTGCAGGCGATCGCCGACGTGGAATGGAGCCGCGCCGGCGTGCCGTCGTCCACGTCGACGGGCATGTACGCGGGCATGCAGGGTGGCAGCGTGCCCTTCGATTATTTCTGGAAATCGCATCCGGCGCTGCTGGACGCCTTCGTGCGCGAGTCGGGCGACTACCGCAAGCTGACGGCGGCCGGCGGCACGCCCGAAGCGGCGCTGGCGCAGCTGAAGGGCGACCGCGCCTTCATGGCGGCCCTGCGCAAGTCGAAGACGCGGCTGGAAGCGGGCTTTGCGGCCATGGACCCGGCCACGGGCGCCGTGCGCGCCTGGGTGGGCAGCCGCGACTTTGCGCGCGAACAGTTCGACCACGTGTCGCAGGCGGCGCGCCAGCCCGGTTCCACCTTCAAACCCATCGTGTATGGCGCGGCGCTGGAAAAGGGACTGAGCCCTGAGCACGTCTACCGCGATGCCGTGATGGACATCAAGGCGGCCGACGGCACCAAATGGCGCCCGACGGACATGAGCGGCACGACGGGCCGCGACATGACCATGCGCGACGGCCTCGTCTACTCGAAAAACACCATCACGGCGCAAGTGATGCAGGACGTGGGCTTGCCGCCCATCATCAAGCTGGCGCGCGCGCTGGGTATCCGCGACAGCAAGCTGGAAAAAGTGCCGTCGCTGGCGCTGGGCACCAGTCCTGTCACCTTATTGGAAATGGTCAACGCCTACGCCAGCATCGCGGCCCAGGGCGAAGCCCGTCTGCCGTTCGTCGTCACGCACATCACGGACCGCGAAGGCAAGGTCATCGCCCGCTTCGGCGAAGACAAGCCCAAGCGCGCCATGCAGGCCGAATCGGCCGCCACCCTGACGGACATGATGCGCGGCGTCATCGACCGGGGCACGGGCACGGCCATCCGCAGCCGCTTCGGCATCCGTTCCGACGTGGCCGGCAAGAGCGGCACCACGCAAAACAATGCGGACGGCTGGTTCATCCTGATGCACCCGCAACTCGTCGGCGGCGCCTGGGTCGGTTTCAACGACGCGCGCGTCACCATGCGCAGCAATTACTGGGGCCAGGGTGGCCACAACGCCGTGCTGGTGGTGGGCGACTTCTTCAAGACGGCGCTCGACACGGGCAAAATCGCGCGCGACGCCATCTTCCCTGGCGGCAAGCCACCGCCGCCGCTGCGCCACGTGGAACCGGTCGAGGAGCCGCAGGATGAACCGGTGGAAGAGCCGGGCGATCTGCTGCAGGAAGGCGCGCCGCCCGCGCCGCTGGCCGTGCCGGCGGAAGAGGGCGGGCAGGAAGCGCATGGCAAGGCGGTGCCGGAACCGGCTCCCGCGCCCGTCCCGGCGCCGCAGCCAATGCCGCAAGGCTAGCGGCCACGATGTTATTTGATACAGGACAATAATGACACCGAAGCCCACCTTGCGCCTGATCCTCGGTGACCAGCTCAATACGCAGCACCGCTGGTTTACCGACGTCGACGACGCCACCATCTACGTCTTGATGGAAGTGCGGCAAGAAACCGATTATGTGCTGCATCACGCGCAGAAAATCCTGGCCATCTTCGCTGCCATGCGCGACTTTGCGCGCCAGCTGCGCGAGGATGGCCACGCCGTGCATTACATCGCCATCGGCGACGTGGCCAGCACGCGCTCGATACCGGAGAATATCGAAGCGCTGATTCGCCACTATGACGCCGGCGCCGTCGAATACCAGGCGCCCGACGAGTGGCGCCTCGACCAGCAGCTCTACCAGGCCGGACGGCGCTCGGCCATCCCGTGGCTGATGGTCGACAGCGAGCATTTCTATACGGCCCGCCACGAGGCGGCCGATATTTTCGCCGGGCGCAAGCAATGGCTGATGGAGTTTTTCTACCGCCAGATGCGCGGCACGCATCAGGTGTTGATGGAAGACGCGAAAAAACCCGTCGGCGGCCAGTGGAATTTCGATCACGATAACCGCAAGCCCTGGCGCGGCACGCCCGCCGAGCCGCAAGACCCGCGCACCGTGCATGACCATTCGCGTCTATGGGAAGGCATCGTCGCCGCCGGCGTGAAGAGCTTCGGCGCGCCCTGTGCGGACCGGCTGGCCTGGGCGCTGAACCGGGATGAGGCGCTGCAGCAGCTCGATGCCTTCATCGAGCGGGCCTTGCCGCATTTTGGCGATTTCCAGGATGCCATGAGCAGCAAGGCCTGGCGCCTGTTCCACTCCCTGCTGTCGTTCGCGCTGAACGTGAAAATGCTGAACCCGCGCGAAGTCGTCGACAGGGCGCAGGCCGCCTATTACGCCGGCCACGCTCCCCTGGCCGCGGTCGAGGGCTTCATCCGCCAGATCCTGGGCTGGCGCGAATATGTGCGCGGCGTCTACTGGGCGCAGATGCCCGGTTATGCGGAAAAGAATTTCTTTGGCCATGCGCGTGCGCTGCCCTCCTGGTTCTGGGACGGCAAGACGAAGATGCATTGTTTGTCGCAGGCGATCACGCAGTCGCTGGAACAGGCGCACGCGCACCACATCCAGCGCCTGATGGTGATCGGCAACTTCGCGCTGCTGGCCGGCCTCGATCCGGCGAGGGTCCACGGCTGGTACCTGGGCATTTACATCGACGCCTTCGAATGGGTGGAACTGCCCAATACCGTCGGCATGAGCCAGTTCGCCGACGGCGGCCTGCTGGCCACCAAGCCGTATGTCTCCAGCGCCGCGTATATCGACCGCATGGGCGATTATTGCAAGGGATGCCATTACGACAAGAAGGCGCGCATCGGCGAGCGCGCCTGCCCCTTCAATGCCCTGTACTGGGATTTTTTCCACCGCAACGCGGCCACGCTGGAGCACAATCCCCGCATCGGCATGGCGTATCGCCAGCTGGAAAAAATGGACGAGGAAACAGTCGCCGCTTTCCGGCAGCAGGCGGCCACGATGCTGGCCAGGCTCGATTCCTTGTAACGCAGGGCAATGTGGTCTGTTTCCCACGGTGGATGTCCAACCGGACGATGGAGCCGGGACTCAGGATTTCCTCATGTTATGGGAAACGGTAGCGGGCAAGGCCCGAAAAACTGCCGAGCGGTGGCGGCAGGCTGCCTACCATTTTGGTTGACGTGACCAGCGCAGCACTGTGGCAAGCCTGATTCTCACCGTATAGTCTTCTCCCGTTTCATGCTCCAGCCACAGGACTCCGTCTTCGATGCTGACCCAGGCATCGACTATTCGCGTGTCGAACGGCATCGCCGTATCTTTGATATCAATCTTCACTCTTCCAGACTTCACATTGAGCGACCTCAACACTCGCGTCGTTCGTTGCGTAAACTCGATGACGTATGAAGTGCTTGTCTTTTTTGTCATTGGAAATGCTCACCCAAAATGCTTTGAAATTTTTTTAAATATTACTACATAAAAAATTTCCATCGCGCACGAAGGCGAATGCAACAAAGAAGACGGCATTATAAAAATTTTCCATAAAGAAATATTTATTATTTTTAATAAATTAAAGTTCAACTATGGAGTGGCGTTATTTTTGCACATCGCAGGAACAGTTTCAGGTTAATTGTTTCTCGATGGATATGTGTTTATATGTTTTGCAATATTTATTATGTTATATTTCTTATATTGATATAAATCAATGTTTTCTGCGTATTAATTTGAGGAGGTATTCTTGCTGTTAGGATATGGCTCAACTCTGGCTTCGGTGAGTGATGCATGCTCATGGGAAATGAAAGTTATTTTTGGAAAATTTTTTGTGCGGGTGCCGAAGAGATATTTGAGGTGCCGTAAAGCAGATGGCGTATCCGCATACGATATTTTCCGCGCCAATATATTCATCGTGAGAAATATATTGATGGTATGGTTCAGATTGTTAATGGCCGTGAATGGTATAAAACCCATTATTGCAATGCCGGCAGAATTAAATCAGGTTCTGATGGTTTAATTGGTGGCGTAGATTGTGCAATTGATGCCTTGAATATTTTTCATGAAGAAGAGATTTTCGGCGCAATGGAAAATGGAATGAACATCGTTCTTTTTATCGCCTATTTCCTGCCTTCTCTGGGAAAGGCATTATTGTTGCGTGAGGATGAAGGTATGGGCGATGGCGAAATTGCGATAAAGATGGCATACCGAATGGGAACAGTGCGAAGCCGTATGCACAGAGTAAGGGCGGAGATACGCAAGAGACCGGAAGAGTATCAATAAAGGCGGCCTGCCGAATTGCGGTAGCCCGAAGCGGGAGCATGCGGTGCTTGTCCCCCTACTTGACATGAATTGACATGGTGACTAAAAATTACATCGGCGGCCCCGTGCAGGTGGAGCCGGATCATCCCAGGCGGATCGATGCATTGACAGCACAAAAAATTGATGTGGCGATTATTTTTCAGGAAATGCTTGGCACTGCCGTGGCAGCAAAATACCTGCATACAAATGGCGTGCCGCTATCTGTCGCATTGCGCGTATTGGTCTGCGAGCGCAGAAAAGATCCATCGCCGCCCAAAATGATCGGACTCGAAAAAGGGCCTGCCCATCATCCCCCGTCGAGGTTGAGCGAGACAGGCGCCGAATCGGATTGACAGCACGGGAATAAGCTGCTGTGCCGGGTCATCGCTGGAACAGATTCCTGCTTGCATGGCGTGCGGCCGCCGCTTTCCACGGGCGACCAGCCGATATTGAAACGCCGCATCAGCGCCAGATGGTGCACATTGAGCACCTTGGGCAGCAGAGAGTCTAGTGTGGACAGGATGCGCTGGCGCACGGCGCGGGGCAGGTCGTTGTCTGCCGCGCGCGCAAGCACGGGCGAGCACAGCAGGACGCCGGCGACGCGCAGCAGTTGGCGCCGCAGGGGCTGGCTCAGCCGTTGCATCACGGCGCCGTCAAGTCCTGGCGCTGGAATTCGATGCGGTTTTCCTGGTAGGTCCACTTGGTGTAGGGGCCGAACACGCGCCGGTTTTCCTTGCTGTCGGCATTCGATTGCTCGCGCTTCATGCGCCGCACGAGGGCGGTATCGACCAGCGGTTCGGTCGTCGTGCCGAACACTTCGTGGCGCACGCTTTGCTTGGCGTCGGCGCCGCGCGAAATGATGGTGAGCTTGCGCGTGGCGGGATCGAAGTACAGGCGCATGGCAAACGTGTTCATGTCCTGCAGGTACAGGCCATCGTCGCGCTGCTGGGCGTAGAAATAATCGCCGCAGACGGCCTTCGGCTCGCGTTTCCACTCGCAGGACAGGACGATCAGCAGGTGATGCTCATCGAGTTGCTTGACCGAGATGCGTCCCTTGGAATAGCCCCAGTTACTGGGCGGCACGGTCTTCGACGAGAGCAGATTGTATTCGCCAACCAGCTTGGTCAGGGGAAGGGGCGCTTGGGCGAAGGCGCTGATGCAGAGAGTCAAGGCGGCTGCCGCAGAGGCGCCGCGTAGGCAGGAAAATGGAATCATGATGGCCATAAAGAAAAGTTGCCATATTATAGATGGCAACTTGCCAAGATGGCCGCGCGCTTGCGCAGCGCGCCGCTTGTTACTTCAGCTTGCTCAATTCCGCCACGTCGATCTTGACGACCCTGCCTTCGGTGGCGGCCACGAGTGCATGGAAGTGGGGCGTCGCGTAGTGCGCCGTCAGGGCCGCGTTGTTCGTCCATTCTTCCAGCATGATGAAGCGCGTGGGAATCTTGTTGTCGAGGTGCAGTTCGTAGCGCAGGCAGCCGCTTTCCGCGCGGCTCGGCGGCACGACGGCTTCCAGGGCGGCGCGCACGGCGTCGATATGTTGGGCTTGGGCATCGATAGTGGCGACGACGGTCAGGGTCATGGTGGTCCTTGTAAAGTGGTGGGGCGGATGCAGCTTAGCGCATCTTGCCCTTTCTTGTCCGCCATGCCCAGTCTGGCGGCGCCGAAACAGTTTCCGCCGCAGCCAGATAATCAAGCTGAACCTACGCCGCCTGCAGCGCGCCGATCTGCTCGAAGGCCGCCGTCATGGCCTGCATCCTGGCCGCGTCGCTGACCTTGACGCCTTCGGCGCGCACGATCTCGATCTGCTGGATGCCGAGAAAGCCGAGGAAGGCGCGCAGATGGCTTTCCTGATGTTCCAGGGCGGCCATCGGCGTGTCGGCGCCGTAGTAGCCGCCGCGCGTCGAGGCGATGATCACGCGCTTGGCTCCCAGCAAGCCTTCCGGGCCATTGGCGCCGTACTGGAAGGTCTTGCCGGGCACGGCCAGCGCGTCGAGCCACGATTTGAGCTGGCTGGGGATGGCGAAGTTGTACATGGGGGCGCCGATGACGATGACGTCGGCGGCCAGTACTTGCTCCAGCGCGGCGGCAAGGATTGCCCCCTCGGCGGCACCGGGTGCGGCCGTAAATTGCGGCAGGGGCTGGGCGGCCAGGTCGCGGTAGTGGACGGTGGCGCCGGGCGCGGCCGCTTGCAGGCGGGCCACGATGGCGGCGCTCAGTTGGCGGCTGACGGAATGCTCGCCAAGGACGCTGGAATCGATATGCAGGATGTTCATGGTTGCCTTCTTGGATGGTATGATCGGGTGGTATGTTTTTGTAACCGGGTTAAATATAGTGACTATCAAATGAACGCACAAGAAGGCACTTTTTCCACACTGGGGCACACGGATGTGACCATGGGCGAGGTGGCCGCGCGCGGGGCCGAACTGGAAAAGCGCATGCGTGACCATGGCGGCCATGCGGGCGTGGCGGACTCGTGCCGCCCGATCACGGATATCCTGACCCGCGTGGGCGACAAATGGAGCGTGATGGTGGTGATGTTGCTGGGCAATGGCACCAAGCGCTTCAACGAGATGCGCCGCCTGATCGGCGGCATTTCGCAGCGCATGCTGACTTTGACCCTGCGCGGCCTGGAGCGCGACGGTCTCGTCACGCGCACCGTGTTTCCCACCGTGCCGCCGCGCGTCGACTATGCGCTGACGGACCTGGGGCGTTCGCTATTGATTCCCATCAGCGCGCTGGGCGCCTGGGCCTACGGCCACCGCGACGCCATCGATGCGGCACGGCTGGCGTTCGATGCCAGGGCCGATGCGGGCGCGACGTCAGGCAGCTAGCTTAGTTCGATCACTGCCAGCATGTCATTGCCATCCGCATCCATGCCTTTTTCCACGAAACCCATGCTGGCATAGAACTGTTTCGCGTTGGTATTACCGGGCTTGTAGCAGATTTCGATGCTGCGCACATCCGGGCGGGCGCGGATTTCCTACTGTTCCACCACCCGCATCAAACGGCGGTGGAACACCGAGGGCACGGCGGCTGTGGCTCGGGCCGCCATCACATTGACCTGGCAGCGACCGCCTCGGCCCCGGCCTGCGGCGCCTGCCAGCCGCCGCCCAGCGCCCGGTAGGCGGCGACTGCCGCGCGCGCCGACGCCGTTTGCGCCTGCGCGCGCGCGTCCCTTGCACGCAGCAGCCTCGTATCGGCCTGCAGTAGATCAAGCCGGCTGGTGACGCCTTTCTCGTAGGCTGCCAGCGAAGCGGCGCGGGCGCGCTCAAGCGCCTCTACGCCATGCGCCTGTAGAGTGGCCTGTTCTTCATGGCGCAGCAGAGCCGAGCAGGCGTTTTCCACGTCTTCGGCAGCATGCAGCACAGCCAGCCGGTAGGCCGCCAGCAGCTCGGCTTCCTGGCCATGCGAAGCCTCGATCTGCGCATCGATGCGGCCGAAATCGAACAGGCGCCAGCGCAGGCCCAGCATGCCGGCGGCCTGGCCTGAGCCGCTGCCGAACAGGGCGCCGCCGGCCGTGGCGCTGCCAAACAAGGCGCCAAAATTGAATTTCGGGTAGTACTCGGCAACGGCCGCGCCGGTGCGCGCGCTGGCGGCGGCCAGGCGCCGCTCGGCGGCGATCAGGTCGGGCCGGCGCCGCAGCAGTTCGCCTGGCGAGCCGCCGGCCGTGATACGCGGCGCGCGCGCCATCACGCCGGCGGCGGCCATTTCATCGCCGTAGGTGCCGGGTGCCGCGCCCAGCATCACGTCGAGCGCATGCAGCGCCACCTCGCGCGCCGTGTCCAGGCCGGGCACGGCGGCGCGCGCCTGCGCCAGCGATGCTTCGGCCTGCCGCAGGGCCGGCTCGTTCGCCAATCCCTTGTCGTATAGCAGTGTGGCGAGTTCCAGCAGCGCCGCGTCGGTGTCGACCTGCCGGCGCGCGAGGTCGAGCCGCGCCTGCAGGCCCTGGATGGACAGGTAAAGGTCCGCCGTTTGCGCCGCCACGGC
The DNA here is from genome assembly GCF_058797855.1 of Janthinobacterium sp. GW823-FHT01H08. Lineage (NCBI taxonomy): Bacteria > Pseudomonadati > Pseudomonadota > Betaproteobacteria > Burkholderiales > Oxalobacteraceae > Janthinobacterium > Janthinobacterium sp. GW823-FHT01H08. Next base: position 3,744,203 of record NZ_CM179504.1, on the reverse strand, counting down.
CAGGCGCGTTGCGGCCCAGCCAGCCTCGCTGGCCTCGTAATCGGCGCGCGCCGCTTCACGTTCGCGGCGCAGGCCGCCGAACAGGTCGAGTTCCCACGACGCCTGCAGGTTCAATTCCCGCGCGCTGCCGGCGCGGTCATGGCCTGGCGTGGCGCTCAAGACCTTGCCCAGCGGCGTTTGCACCGACTGGTAGGCGCGCGCCGCCTGACCGCCAATGCTGGCCGACGGCAGCAGCGCGGCGTCTGCCGCCCCGGTGGCGGCGCGCGCCTGCCTGATCCTGGCCTGCGCCTGCTCCAGGTCGAGGTTTTGCGCCAGCGCCACCGTTACCAGACGGGTCAGGCGCGGATCGCCGAACGCTGTCCACCACTGCCGCAGTTCGGCGGCGTCCGCGTCCTGGCGCGCGCCGAGCGCCGCCTGGTGCAGATACTGCGCCGCTAGCGGCGCTTCGGGCCGGCGGTAGTCCAGGCCAGCAGTGCAGCCGGTGGCGGCCAGGCCGGCGGCGATCAGCAGAAAGGGGAGGCGCAGGCGTGGCAGTGGCATGGTGGTCTTCCAGTTCAAAAAAGAAATAATGTGTGACTATAATACATATTGGTCACTTATTGTGCATTCCGTCGCGGCGCGTTAAGCTGTCGCCATGAATTCCACCACACCCGACACACCAAGCCCTGCGCGCGGCCCGGCCGGCCACGACGTGCGCGACCAGATCGTTGCCGCCGCCACCGATTACTTCAGCCGCTACGGCTATGAAAAGACGACGGTCTCCGACCTGGCCAGGGCGATCGGCTTTTCCAAGGCCTATATCTATAAATTCTTCGAGTCCAAGCAAGCCATCGGCGAGCATATCTGCGCCAGCTGCCTGCGCCAGATCGAAACCGAGGTGAGAAACGCGGTGGCGGCGGCCGGCCAGCCGCCGGAGCAGCTGCGGCGCATGTTCCGGACCAGCGTCGAGGCCAGCTTGCGGCTGTTTTCCCAGGACCGCAAGCTGTACGACATCGCCGCCTCGGCCGCCACCGGGCGCTGGCCTGCCGTGCAAGCCTACGAGCTGGCGATGGGCGCCTTGCTGCAGGATATCTTGCAGCAGGGACGCAAGACGGGCGACTTTGAACGCAAGACGCCGCTCGACGAAACGGCCAGCGCGATCTATCTGGTGATGCGCCCCTACGTCAATCCCTTGCTGCTGCAGCACAGCGTCGACAGCAGCGAAACGGCGGTGCTGCAACTGTCCAGCCTGGTGCTGCGCAGCCTGTCGCCATAGTTTTGCACTAATTTGTGACCATTGACTTATTTGGTCACTAGTACCAGAATGAGAACCCTGATCACTCATTCATGGGATTCTTATGCGCTGGCGCCGCCTCGCTTCATCTGTAGTCATCTCCACCTTGCCCCTGGCCTTGAGCGCCTGCGCCGACAAGGCGCAGGCCGATCCGCGCACCGCCACGCCGCTGGTGCGCGCCGTCCCGGTGCAGGGCGCCGAAGCGGGCACGCGCAGCTTTACGGGCGTGGTCGCGCCGCGCGTGCAAAGCGACCTCGGTTTCCGCGTGGCCGGCAAGGTGCGCGAACGGCTGGTCGACGCCGGCCAGGCCGTGCGCCGTGGCCAGCCATTGTTGCGCCTCGACGCCGACGACCTGCAACTGCTGGCGCAGGCGCGGCAGGAGTCCGTCACGGCCGACCGCGCCCGCGCGCGCCAGGCGGCGGACGAGGAAGCGCGCTACCGCGACTTGCGCGGCACCGGCGCCATCTCGGCATCCAATTACGACCAGGTGAAGGCGGCGGCTGACGCGGCCGGCGCCCAATTGAAAGCGTCCGAAGCCCTGGCCGGGGTGGCGCGCAATGCGTTGCAGTACGCGGTGCTGCTGGCCGACGCCGACGGTGTCGTGATGGACACCCTGGCCGAACCGGGCCAGGTAGTCGCGGCCGGGCAGGTGGTGGTGCGCCTGGCCCATGACGGCCGGCGCGAAGCGGCGATCCAGCTGCCGGAAACCGTACGCCCCGCGCTCGGCTCCAAGGCCCAGGCCACCCTGTTCGGCAGGCCGGGCGCCAGCGTGCCGGCCACCTTGCGCCAGCTGGCGCAGACGGCGGACCGGCAAACGCGCACTTTCGAGGCGCGCTATGTGCTAGACGCGGCGCTCTCAAGCGCGCCGCTGGGCGCCACCGTCACCCTGCGCCTGCCCGGCGCGCATGCCGCCAGCGGCACTGTGCAAGTGCCGCTGGCGGCCCTGCACGATGCGGGCAAGGGGCAGGGCGTGTGGGTGATCGCCGGTACGCCGGCGCAAGTGACCTGGCGGCCGGTGAAGGTGCAGGGGCTGCACGATGACGGCGCCGACGTCAGCGGCCTGAAGGAGGGCGAACGCATCGTCGCGCTGGGCGCCCATCTGCTGCACCAGGGAGAGCGGGTCAGGCTCGAACCGGCGCCAGTGGCCGCCGGCGCGGGAGCGCATCCATGAGCGCGGCGGGCTTCAACCTGTCGGCGCTGGCCGTGCGCGAGCGTTCCGTCACCCTGTTCCTGATCTGTCTCATTTCGCTGGCCGGCCTGCTGTCGTTCTTCAAGCTGGGGCGCGCGGAAGACCCGGCCTTCACGGTCAAGGTGATGACCATCGTCACCGCCTGGCCTGGCGCCAGCGCGCGCGAAATGCAGGACCAGGTGGCCGACAAGATCGAAAAGCGCCTGCAGGAGCTGCGCTGGTATGAACGGGCCGAGACCTACACCAGGCCCGGCCTGGCTTTCACGACCCTGACACTGCTCGACAGCACGCCGCCCGGGCAGGTGCAGGCCGAGTTCTACCAGGCGCGCAAGAAGGCCGGCGACGAGGCGGCCAATTTGCCGGCCGGCGTGATCGGCCCCATGATCAATGACGAATACGCGGACGTCACCTTTGCCCTGTATGCGCTGAAAGCCAAAGGCGAGCCGCAGCGCCTGCTGGTGCGCGAGGCGGAAACCTTGCGCCAGCGGCTGTTGCACGTGGCGGGCGTCAAAAAGGTCAATATCATCGGCGAGCAGGCCGAACGCATCTACGTGGAGTTTTCGCAGGAACGCCTGGCCACCCTGGGCGTGCGGGCGCAGGACGTGTTCGCGGTACTGCACGGCCAGAATGCCCTCACGCCGGCCGGCTCGGTCGAAACGCGCGGGCCGCAGGTGTCCATCCGCCTCGACGGCGCGCTCGACGCGCTGCAAAAGATCCGCGATACGCCCGTGGTGGCGCAGGGGCGCACCTTGGCCCTGTCCGATATCGCCACCGTGCGCCGTGGCCAGGAAGACCCGGCCAGTTTCCTGGTGCGCAATGGCGGCGAGCCGGCGCTGCTGCTGGGCGTGGTCATGCGCGACGGCTGGAACGGGCTGGACCTGGGCAAGGCGCTGGACGGGGAAGTGACGGCCATCGGTGCCGCCATGCCGCTGGGCATGAGCCTGGCCAAGGTTACCGACCAGGCTGTCAATATCAGCGCGGCCGTCGACGAATTCATGCTCAAGTTCCTCGCCGCGCTGCTGGTGGTGATGCTGGTGTGCTTTATCAGCATGGGCTGGCGCGTCGGCATCGTGGTGGCCGCCGCCGTGCCGCTGACCCTGGCCGTGGTGTTCATCGTGATGGCCGCGACAGGCAAGAATTTCGACCGCATCACCCTCGGCTCCCTGATCCTGGGCCTCGGCCTGCTGGTGGACGACGCCATCATCGCCATCGAAATGATGGTCGTGAAAATGGAAGAGGGCTACAGCCGCATCGCCGCCTCCGCCTACGCCTGGAGCCATACGGCCGCGCCCATGCTGGCGGGTACCCTGGTAACGGCCGTCGGCTTCATGCCCAACGGCTTTGCCCGCTCCAGCGCCGGCGAATACACGAGCAATATGTTCTGGATCGTCGGCATCGCGCTGATCGCGTCATGGGTGGTGGCGGTGGTGTTTACGCCCTACCTGGGCGTGAAGCTGCTGCCCGAGCTGAAAAAGGTCGCCGGCGGCCATGATGCGCTGTACGACACGCCGCGCTACCACCGCTTTCGCCGGCTGCTGGGGCGCGTGATCGCCCGCAAATGGCTGGTGTTCTGCACCGTGATCGGCCTGTTCGTGCTGGCCGTGCTGGGCATGGCCGTCGTCAAGAAACAGTTCTTCCCGATCTCGGACCGCCCTGAAGTCCTGATCGAAGTGCAGCTGCCCTACGGCAGCGCGATCGGACAGACCAGCGGCGCGGCGGCGAAAGTGGAAGCCTGGCTGGCGCGCCAGCCCGAAGCGAAGATCGTCACGGCCTATGTGGGCCAGGGCGCACCGCGCTTTTACCTGGCGATGGGGCCGGAATTGCCCGATCCTTCGTTTGCCAAGATCGTCGTGCGCACCGACAGCCAGCAGGCGCGCGACAGCCTCAAGCAGCGCTTGCGCGAGGCCGTTGCCGCCGGCCTGGCGCCGGAGGCGCGCGTGCGCGTCACGCAACTGGTGTTCGGCCCGTACTCGCCGTTTCCCGTCGCCTACCGGGTCAGCGGCCCCGATCCCGAGGTGTTGCGCGGCATCGCCGACGAGGTGCGGCGCGTGATGCAGGCCAGCCCAATGATGCGTACCGTCAATACCGACTGGGGCACGCGCACGCCCACCCTGCATTTCAGTTTGCAGCAGGACCGCTTGCAGGCGATGGGCCTGACGTCGGCCGCCGTGGCGCAGCAGCTGCAGTTCCTGCTCAGCGGCGTGCCCGTCACCGCCGTGCGCGAAGATATCCGCACGGTGCAGGTGGTGGCGCGCGCGGCAGGCGACGTGCGGCTGGACCCGGCGCGCATCGCCGACCTGACCCTGGCCGGCGCGAATGGCGAGCGCATCGCGCTGTCGCAGGTGGGCGGCGTCGAGGTGCGCTCGGAAGAACCCGTGATGCGCCGGCGCGACCGCCAGCCGACGATTACCGTGCGCGGCGACATCGCCGACGGCATGCAGCCGCCCGACGTCTCGGGCGCCATCACGGCGCAGCTGCAAGCCGTCATCGACAAGCTGCCGGTCGGCTACCGCATCGAGCAGGCCGGCTCGATCGAGGAATCGGCGAAGGCGACGCAAGCGATGCTGCCGCTGTTCCCCATCATGCTGGCGCTGACCCTGCTGATGATCATCCTGCAGGTGCGCTCGATCTCGGCGATGGTCATGGTGTTCCTGACCAGCCCGTTGGGCTTGATCGGCGTCGTGCCCACCTTGCTGCTGTTCCAGCAGCCGTTCGGCATCAATGCGCTGGTCGGCCTGATCGCGCTGTCGGGCATCCTGATGCGCAATACCCTGATCCTGATCGGCCAGATCCACCAGAACGAGGCGGCCGGCCTGGCGCCGTTCGACGCCGTGGTCGAGGCGACCGTGCAGCGCGCGCGTCCCGTGATCCTCACGGCGCTGGCGGCCATCCTGGCCTTTATTCCGCTGACCCATTCGGTATTCTGGGGCACCTTGGCCTATACCCTGATCGGCGGCACGTTTGCCGGCACGGTGCTGACCTTGGTTTTCCTGCCGGCCATGTACGCGATCTGGTTCAGGATACGGCCGCAGGCTGTATAGCTTGAATAGCGGGCCGGAGACGCGGGCCTGAGAAAATGCCGATGGCGGCGTTGCGGCTTCCTTGCCGTACTGGCGTACTGTCTGCGTCGCCGCGCCTGGCCCTCGACATTTTTCAGGTCCGCTTGGCCCGGGGCGCCTGTCTTTCTGACTTGGGCCGTTTCGTGGCTTGCCGGTTTGCTTGTTTGCTTGTTTCTTGTTTCTTGTTGCTTGTCTCTTTCTCTAGGTTCCTGCGGCATCCTGCCGGTAGCGCGCCGGCGGCAGTTCGAACTGGTTCTTGAAGAAGCGGGTAAACGCGCTTTGCGAGGAAAAACCCAGGCGCTCTCCGATTTCCACCACGCTCAGGCTCGTTTCGCGCAGCAAACGGCGCGATTCGCGGCTTTTCGCGCGCAATTCCAGCGCGCGGAACGAGGTCTGCTCCTGCTGCAGCTGGCGCTGCAGGGTCCAGCGGTTCATCGCCAGGCCGTCGCACAGGGCCGGCAGCAGCGCGGTGCCGTCGGCGTCCCCGGCGCCTTGCCGTCCCAGCAAATCGATGATCGCCTGCTCCACGCGGGCCGAAAACAGCTGCGCTCCCTGCAATTGCTGCAACTGTCCCTGCGCGTGCCGCAGCGCGTGCGGCGCCAGCATGGCGTTGAACTGGGCGAAGGGACGGTCCAGCGCAGGCGCGTCGAACGTCAGGGTGTTGCGCGCCTGGCCGAAGGTGACGGCGGCGCCGAAGCATTCGGCAATGGCCGGCGCGAACCACGGCGCCTTGCCCTGGAAGCCGGCATGGAAGGCGGTGGGTGTGCCGTCGTCGTAGGCGCGCGCCACCAGCGACAGCATGCGGAAATTGGCCAGCGCCTGCATGGCGCCCCCCAGCTGGCAGAATTCGGACAGGTATTCGATCTCGATGCGCGTGCCGTTCTCGCTCATCAGCATGAAGTCGAATTCGCCGATCAGGCCCCGCAAGTGCAGCAGCTCGTGCAGCGCGCTGCGCAGGGTGGGGCGATTGAAGCAGACGTGGGCGATGCCCGAGTAATGCGCGAACCAGTGCGTCACGTCGAGGTCGAGCAGGCCGCGGTGCTGCGGCAGCTGCTGGGCGTAGGCCGTCATGCGGCGGTGCCGCTCGGCGTTGATGCGGCCGCCCGGCTCGTCCAGCTGCGCCGGCGTGATGCCCGTCTGGCGAAAAAAGTCGGCGGGATCGTGGCCATCGGCCTGCATGGCGCGCGCGCATTGCTGCGCGATGCGGTTCGAGACCGTGCGCGTGTCGGGTTTGTGCAAGGCTGTCTCCTGCTTATTCAGCGTATTCCGCTTGTTGTAGTAATTTTTCACAAATATTAGCACTTTGTAGGAGATTGTTGGTTGTTGTGCCATCTAACCAAAAATTGTTCTCGCGGGTATAAAACGCGTGCTGCGCAGTCAAGAAACTCACGCATTCTCACGCTATATTGTTTTCGGCCGGCCTTGCTGCCGCGCCTTGATACCTACAAAAACAGTCTTGGAGATAATGATGAATTGCACTTTGAAACCGATGGCCCGCGTGGTCGCCGGCTGCGTCGCCACACTTGCCCTGGCCGCTTGCGGCAACAACCACACCGGCAGCGAGGGATACACGCAGCCCGTGTTCGGCGCCACCACCTACACCCAGTTGAAAGTCGACGGCTATACCTTCAAGGACATGAACCGCAACGGCAAGATCGACCCGTACGAAGACTGGCGCCTGCCGGCCGAGGCGCGCGCGGACGACCTGCTGTCGCGCATGAGCCTCGACGAAAAAGCGGGCCTGATGATGCACGGCACGGCGCCCACCGTGGCCGACCCCACCGGCATCGGCCAGGGCGGCGCCTACGATTTGACGGCGCTGCAAGACCTGATCGTCAAGCAATACGTCAACACCTTCATCACCCGCATGGCGGGCGACACGGCCAATATGGCGGCCCAGTACAACAAGGTGCAGGCGCTGAGCGAAACCTCGCGCCACGGCATTCCCGTCTCCATCAGCACGGACCCGCGCCACCATTTCCAGTACACGGTGGGCGCCAGCGCCGGTACCAAGGGTTTCTCGCAGTGGCCGGAAACCCTGGGCCTGGCCGCCATCGGCGACGATGCGCTGGTGCGCCGCTTCGGCGACATCGCGCGCCAGGAATACCTGGCCGTCGGCATCACGCAAGCGCTGTCGCCGCAGGCGGACCTGGCCACCGAGCCGCGCTGGTCGCGCATCAACGGCACCTTCGGCGAAGACGCGGACCTGGCCAAGCGCATGGTGCAGCACTATATCGAGGGTTTCCAGGATGGCAATACTGGCTTGCATGACGGCAGCGTGGTGGCCGTCGTCAAGCACTGGGTCGGCTATGGCGCCACGAAAGAGGGCTTCGACGGCCACAATTACTATGGCCGCTACATGACCTACCCGGGCAATAACTTCGCCTATCACGTCAAGCCGTTCGAAGGGGCGTTCACGGCCAAGGCGGCCTCCGTCATGCCGACCTACGCCCTGCCGGACGGCAATATCACCATCGACGGCATCACCCTGGAACAAGTGGCGGCCGGCTTCAGCAAGACCATGCTGACGGATCTGCTGCGCGGCAAATACGGTTTCGAGGGCGTGATCCTGTCCGATTGGGGCATCACGTCCGACTGCGACGCCAACTGCCGCAACGGCACGGCGCCTGGCGTCGCGCCTTCCTTCATCGGCTTCGGCACGCCGTGGGGCATGGAAGACGCCACCAAGGCCGAGCGCTACGTGAAGGCCGTGACGGCGGGGATGGACCAGTTTGGCGGCGTGACGGAAGCGCCTTATCTGACGCAAGCGGTGCAACGGGGCCAGCTGACGGAAGCGCGCATCGACGCGTCGGCGCGGCGCATCCTGATCCAGAAATTCAAGCAGGGCCTGTTCGAGCATCCGTTCGTCGATGCGGCCAAAGCGGCCGCCACCGTGGGCAAGGCGGACTTCATCGAAGCGGGCCTGGATGCCCAGCGCCGTTCGCTGGTCTTGCTGGAAAACAAGGACAAGGTCTTGCCGCTGGCCGCCACGGTCAAGAAGGTCTACCTGTACGGCATCGATGCGGCCGTGGCGCAGCAGTATGGCTACACGGTGGTCGCCACGCCGCAGGAAGCGGACGTGGCCCTGCTGCGCGTCGCCGCGCCGTATGAAACCCTGCACCCGAACTACATCTTCGGCAGCATGCAGCACGAGGGCCGCCTCGATTACGTCGACGGCAACGCCGACTACGAGGCGATCAAGAACGCGGCCAAGTATGCGCCGAAGACGGTCGTCACCGTGTACCTGGACCGCCCGGCCATCCTCGGCAATGTGCAGGACAAGGCCAGCGCCATCGTCGCCAACTTCGGCGTGAGCGACGGCGCGCTGTTCGATGTCCTGACGGGCAAGGCCAAGCCGCAGGGCAAGCTGCCGTTCGAGCTGCCGTCGTCGATGGCCGAAGTGCAGGTGCAGAAATCGGACGTGCCGTATGACACGGCCCATCCGCTGTACAAGTTCGGCTACGGGCTGGCTTACTAAACCGTCTCTGTTGTCAACGAACGGTAATCCAGCTGCGCTCCTGCACGGAGCGCAGCGCGGCGGCTATCAGCCGGTCCACCTCGTAGCCGTCGCGGAAGGTGGGCCAGACTGGCGCACCGCCGGCGATGGCCTGCAGAAAATCGCGCGCTTCGATGACGATCTGCTCGTTGTACCCGGTGCCGTGCCCCGCGCCCTGGCTGAACGCCAGGTAGTCGGGGTGGGCGGGCCCCATCAGCAGGCGCTGGAAACCCTGGCGCTGCGCGGGACGACCGGCGTCGTACAGCCACAGTGCATTCTGGTCTTCCTGATCGAAGGCGATCGCGCCTTTGGTCCCCGTGATGCGGTAGGTGTAGCCCATCTTGCGGCCGGCCGCCACGCGGCTGAAGGTGAGGGCGCCGAGCGCGCCGCTGGCAAAGCGCAGCATCATATTGCCCTGGTCGTCGTTTTCCACCGCTTCCATGCCGTGCGGGCCTTGCCGCTGCGCGTGCACGGTATTCATGTCGGCCACCAGCGCGTCGACGGAACCGCCCAGGCGCAGGGCCAGGTTGAGCAGGTGCGAGCCCACGTCGGCCAGCGCGCCGGCGCGCGTTGCCGTCGCTTCGCGCGTGCGCCACGAAGCGGGCGCGCGCGGGTCGTGCAGGTAGTCTTCCACGTGTTCGGCGGCGACGTGGATGATCTCGCCGATCTCTCCCGATTCGATGATCTGCCGCGCCAGCTGGCTGGCGGGCGTGCGGATGTAGTTATAGCCGACCATATTGGCCACGCCCGCGCTTTCCGCCGCCTGCGCCAGCATCAGGGATTCGGCGGCCGTCATGCCCAGCGGCTTTTCGCAGAAAACGGGTTTGCCCAGGGCCAGCGCCGCCAGCACGATGTCCTTGTGTGTGGCCGGTGGCGTGGCGACGATGACGGCGTCGATGGCGGGATCATTGACCAGCGCGCGCCAGTCGCCCGTGGAGCGGTTCCAGCCCAGTTCCTGCGCGCTGTGGGCGGCGCCTTCGCTGCTGCTGGTGGCGATGCAGGCGCACACGGGATTCAGCGCCGTGTGAAAAATGCTGCGCACGGCCTTGTAGGCGATGGTGTGGGCCTTGCCCATGTAGCCGGCGCCGATCAGGCCGATGTGGATGTCTTGCATATGCGGGTACTCCGTTCGTGTCGCGGTGAGGGATTCAGGCTTGCCGGCGCCAGGCGTGGCTGTCCAGCGCGTCGATAAAGCGCGCAGCGGGCCAGTCCTGCGCCAGCGCTTCGTGCATCAGCTGCTGCTGCGTGGGCGGCGCCATGCCGGCGATGGGCTGGTCGCGGTCGAGGTTGCTGGGGAAGGCATAGCCTTCGGCGCAGGCGGCAATCGCGTGGCTGATGCCAATGTCATCCAGGACTCCCTGCGCGCGCAGCGCCTGCAGGGCCGGATACAGTGCGGCGCTCATGGCGCGGCGGTCCAGCGCTTCCATGGCGCGCCCGAACGGCGACGACACTTGCAGCAGGTTGGCCATGCGGCGGATGTCGGACGAGCGGTTATGCCCGGCCGCGTGGAACAGGGCGGGGTTGAAGAACACGGCGTCGCCTTTGGACAGGGGCAGCTGCACGCAATGCTGCGCAAAGTAGTCGCGGAATGGCCGCTGCTGCCAGGCGAGAAAACCGGCGCGGTAGCGCTGCGACCCGGGCAGGTACAGGGTGGGGCCCGATGCCAGCGGCATGTCGCAGTGGGCGACGGCGCCCTGCAAGGTCAAGAGGGCCGTCATCTGGTGCACGGGCGCGGGGTAGGCGGCGCAGCTGGCGGCGCTCTGGAAGCCCAGGTGATAGTCGCGGTGCGGCGCCTGGGCCGCTCCGCCCGGGTTGACGACATTCACTTGCGCCGTCATCTGGTAGGCGGGCCCGAGCCAGGCCTCGGCGATCCAGGCGAAGACGGGGTTGGCGTAATAGCGCGCGAATGCCTCGGGTGCCCGCAGACACAGTTTTTGCTGGGCGTTCCAGATGCGGTCATTCGCGCCAGCCTTGGCAAAATGGTCGCCGCCCGCCTGGCCGCTCGCATGCTGTTCGGCGATCAGCGCGCGAAACACGCCGCTGACCTGTTCCAGCGTGTCCATGTCGGCGACGGCGCGTTGCAGCACGATGACGCCCGGACCATCCATCAGCGCCCGGCCCCATTCGGCCTGCAGCGCGCGCAGCGACACCGCACTGGCGGCCAGCGCGCGCACCCGGTCGCAGTCGTAGACGAGAATGTTTTCTTTCACCGCTGCGGCGTGGGGATAGTCGGCCAGCGCCGTGCATAGGCTGACGGTGGCGATGAAGTCTTGCAGATCGCAGTTTTCTGATGCCAGCCAGAAGGGGCTGGGCGGCGCTGCGGCGGCGTCTGTGGTGGGCATGCGGTGTCTCCGTTGTTTAAGTTGTAGAATCAGTATAGGGATGAAAATCCGCATTTTTCATCAAAAAATCCATCAAAAAACCATCAATCTGAATTGGATATGGCATGACGCATCCGTTCCCCGTCAAGGTCGTGGCGCTGCAGGCCGGCGTCAGCGTGGCCACCGTCGACCGCGTGATCAAGCAGCGCGGCGGCGTGCACGCCAATACTGTGCGCCGCGTGATGCAGGCGCTCGATGAACTGGCGCGGCAAAGCACGCAGGTGGGCCTGGCCGGCAGAAAATTCATGCTCGATGTGCTGATGGTGGCGCCGCGCCGCTTCACGGACGCCGTGCGGGCCGCGCTGGAGGCCGAATTGCCGTCGCTGCATCCGGCCGTGCTGCGTTCGCGCTTTCACCTGCATGAAACGCTGGACGTGGACGGCATCGTCGACCTGCTGGAGCGCATCCGCAAGAACGGTAGCCACGGCGTGCTGCTGAAAGCACCGGACTTGCCAGCGGTGGCGGAAGCGGTGAACCGGCTGGCGGCGGCCGGCATTCCCGTGGTGACCCTGGTGACTGACTTGCCAGGCTCCGCGCGCCGCAGCTACGTGGGCATGGATAACCGCGCGGCGGGCGAGACGGCCGCCTGCCTGGTCGGCCAGTGGCTGGGCAGCAGGAAAAAACAGCAGGTGCTGGTGACCCTGAGCAGCAACCGCTTTCATGGCGAGGAAGAGCGCGAGATCGGCTTTCGCCGGGCGCTGCGCGAACGTCACCGCCATTTATCCATCGTCGAAGTGAGCGAGGGCCACGGCATCGACGGGGCCACGGGGGCGCTGGTGCGTCTAGCCCTGGCAGATCATCCGGGCATCGCCGCCGTGTATTCGATCGGCGGCGGCAATGCCGCCATCGTGCAGGCCTTTGCGCGAGCGGGCCGACCCTGCCAGGTCTTCATCGGTCATGATCTCGACGCGGACAACGTGGCGCTGCTCAAGTCGGGCGCCATCCAGGCCGTGCTGCACCACGACCTGGGCCAGGACATGCGCCGTGCATGCCAGGAAATCCTGCGGGCACAGGGCGCGCTGCCGGCCCTGGCGCAATCGCCGTCACTGTCCGCCATCCAGATCGTCACGCCGTGGAACCTGCCCGTCCTGAACGGGGTGAATTGACAGGCCTGCGAGGCTGGCCGATACTCGCCGCTTCGCTCATCGCTCACCTTTGAAGGAATCCCCCGATGTCCGTCACTCCGCAATTGTGCAAGACCGTGCTCGCCGCCGCGCTGGCCATGCCCGCCATGGCGGCCGACCCCGTCGTTTCCGCAGCTGCTTCCGCGTCGTCCGCCTGGGTCGAGGCCAGCAACCGCAACGCGGCCATCGTGCTGGCGGCGCAGGCGCAGTTCTCGCCCGAAGACGCGTCCGACAGGGGCCTGGCCCAGTACGACGGCCTGGCCGCCGACCTGGGGCCGGACATCACCGGGCGCCAGGTCGCGGCCATGCGGAAGGCGCGCGCGCAGTTGCAGCAGAAGCTGGAACTGGAACGCGACGAACGCATACGCCAGGACCTGGAAATTCTGATCGGCGCCGTCGACCAGGAAATCGCCGGCACCGAGCTGGAAGCCAGATACACCTTGCCGTGGGTCGATGTGCCGCAAATGGTCTTTGGCAGCATGCAAAGCCTGCTGCAGGAGCAGCGCCCGGCCGCGCGCCGCGCCAAGGCGCTTGAGCGCCTGCGGCGCTATGTGGGCCAGTTCCCGGGCAGCACGCCGATCACGCAGCAGGCGAAGGCGCGCTTCACGGAGAAAATCGGCACGCCTGACCTGGCCGGTCCCGTGCGCCTGCAGGTGGCGCAGTCGCTGGAAAACGTGCCCACGTATATCGCCGGCATCCGCAAGCTGTTCGCCGACATGAAGATCGCGGGCGCCGAACCCGCGCTGGCCGCCATGGAGCAGCAGCTGAACGACTATGCGGCATGGGAAAAGCAGGTGGTGCTGCCATTGGCGCGCACGGATTTCCGCATGGCGCCCGAGCTGTACGCGTTTCGCCTGAAGCAGGTGGGCATCGACATCGAGCCGCGCGCGCTGGTGGAACGGGCGCAGGTATCCTACCTGGAAACGCGCGCCGCCATGCAGGCGCTGGCGCCCGTGGTGGCGGCCAGGCTGGCCTTGAAGGGCGTCGACGGTAGCGACTACCGCCAGGTGCTGCGCGCGCTGAAGAGCGATTCCATCCCCAACGCGCAGCTCGAAGCGCACTACAAGGGCGTCAATACGCAGCTCGAGGAACGCATCGCCCGGCAGCGCGTGGTCGATATCCCTGCGCGCGCCATGACCATGCGCCTGGCGTCCGCCGCCGAATCGGCGGCCCAGCCGGCGCCGCATATGCGTCCGCCTCCGCTGATCGGCAATACGGGAGAGCACGGCCAGTTCGTCCTGCCCGTCAGCAATCCGGCTGCCAGCGGCAAGGGCGAAGCGTATGACGATTTCAACTTCGCGGGCGCGGCCTGGACCCTGAGCGCGCACGAGGGCCGCCCTGGCCACGAGCTGCAATTCAGCGCCATGGTGGAACGGGGCGTGTCGCAGGCGCGCAGCCTGTATGCGTTCAACAGCGTCAACGTGGAAGGCTGGGCGCTGTACGCGGAAGCGGAGATGATCCCGTACGAGCCGGCCGAGGGCCAGTTCATCGCGCTGCAGTTCCGCATGCTGCGCGCGGCGCGCGCCATGCTCGACCCGATGCTGAACCTGGGACAAGTCACGCGCGAAGAGGCGGGCCGCATCCTGACGGATGAAGTGATGCTGTCGAAACCGATGGCGCGCCAGGAGCTGGACCGCTACACCTTCAACATGCCGGGCCAGGCGGGCAGCTATTTCTACGGCTATACGCGCATCCTGCAGCTGCGCGCGGAAACGGAGCTGGCGCTGGGAGACCGATTCGACCGCCTGGCCTTCAACAACTTCCTGCTGGGACAGGGCTTGCTGCCGCCGGACTTGCTGGCCAAGGCCGTGCGCGAACACTTCATCCCCGGGCAGAGAAAAGCGAAGGGCTGACGGCGGGCGACTCGCGCCGCATACCCTATACTGGCGTCCTTGAATAATGACGTGAGCGTGGCTGCATGTGGCGTGGGATCGTATCTGGTTTGCTGGCCGGCGCCTTCTGGGGCGCCGTTTTCATTGTGCCCGTCTTGCTGCCGGATTTTTCTCCGGCCGAGCTGATGGTGGGACGCTACATCTGCTATGGCGCGCTGGCGGCCGGCTTGATGCTGCCGCGCCTCCTGCCCCTGCTGCGCCGGCTGCGGCGCGGCGACTGGCTGGCCATGCTGCGCCAGGCGCTGGCGGGCAACGTCGTGTATTACCTGCTGCTGGCGTATGGCGTCAAGCTGGCCGGCGTGGCGCCCACGTCGCTGATCATCGGTTTGCTGCCCCTGAGCGTGACGCTGTTCGGCCACAAGGACCACGGCGCGCCGCCCTTGCGCCGCCTGGCCTTGCCGCTGCTGCTGGTGGCCGCAGGCATTGCCTGCATCAATGTCGATATCTTCAGCCAGGCAGGCGGCGCGGGTGCGGACGGCGCCAGCCTGGCGCACAAGCTGGCGGGCGTGCTGTGCGCCATCGGCGCGCTCGCGTGCTGGACCTGGTATGCGCTCGACAATGCCCGTTTCCTCAAGCGCCATGCGCATGTCAGCGCCGCCGAGTGGTCCATGCTGTATGGCCTGGCCAGCGGCGTCATCGCGCTGGTCGTGGGCGCCGTGATGCTGGCGCTGCAGCCGGCGGGCGGCGCCGATGGCGCTCCGGCGCGCGACTGGCCCCGCTTCTGGTTTGTGTGCCTGCTGCTGGCGCTGGGCGCTTCCGTGATCGGCAACTACCTGTGGAATTTGGCGTCGCGCCGGGTGCCCGTCACCCTGTCGGGCCAGCTGATCCTGTCGGAGACCCTGTTCGCGCTGCTGTACGGCTTCGTCTACGCGCAGCGCATGCCGCGCCCGCTGGAGTGGGCGGCCGTGCTCCTGCTGACGGCGGGCGTGCTGTGGTCCGTGCAGCGGCATGCGCACGAGGAGGCAGAGGGGCGGGGAGAAGGGCGTGGGGCAGGGCGGACGTAGCGAAAAATACATCGTTGTCAGTCCGCCGTTTGCCCTGGGCCGGCCGTATAATGACGCTCATTTGCCGGTCACCCAGGGAGTTCCGCTTGCAGCTACCGATCCGTTATCCGAACATGCCGCAACTGCTGCTGAAGGCGCGCGACAGCCTGCTTCAGCATTTCCGCCCCATCCTCAATCACTTCGGCGTGACGGAGCAGCAGTGGCGCATCATGCGCGCGCTGAACGAAAGCCCCACCCTGGAGCCGCGCGAACTGTGCGAGATCTGCCAGATTTCCAGCCCCAGCATGAGCGGCATCCTGGCGCGCATGGAAGAGATCGGCCTGATCGGGCGCAGCAAGTTCGAAGGCGACCAGCGCCGCCGCAAGGTGCACCTGTCGGAAGCGGGCGCCAGCCTGCTGCTGCAGATGGGTAAGCTGATCGACCTGCAATATGCCCACTTGGAAGCGGCCTACGGCAAGCAGGTGTTCGAAGACATGCGCCGCGCGCTGGAAGCCTTCATTGCCCTCGAAACCCTGCCGGTGGCGCCCGCCATCCTGCGCTGAACCCCAAACTTTTCCTTGCCTGAGCATCCATCGGGCGCGTGTTTTTCGACACGCGCCGCCGCTGCTTTTGTCATGCCCGTTCCACGCATTGCCGCACCTTGCCGGGCGTGCGCCTGCGCGCCTTCTGGTTTTGCTATAAGACTAATCAATGTTTTGCTATAAGACTATGCTCTACAGTCAATCACTTATATGTGAGTAAATAAGCGTATAATTTGCCGCACTTGATCCAGATCAAGAAGAACAGCGGATGCCCCATTGTTGATGGGGCGGCAACGGGGCGCCACGCCCGTATTTCGCCAGATAAAACAGGAAAGTCAGGAAAAAAATGAACCATACATGCATGCGCGCTGCGGCGCTGGCCGTTTCCACGCTCATCGGCGCAAACGTTTGCGCCCAAAGCAATGTCACCATCTATGGCGTGGTCGACGCGGCCACCGCGTACGCGAGCAACCAGGGCGGCAAGTCGAACACCTACATGCGCAGCGGTAACTTGTCCGCCAGCAAGATCGGTTTCCAGGGCGTGGAAGACCTGGGCGGCGACCTGAAGGCGCTGTTCCTGCTGGAGAACGGCTTTGAAAGCGATACGGGTGCGCAAAGTTCGGCCAGCGCCCTGTTCAACCGCCAGGCTTACGTGGGCCTGCAATCGCACGCCTACGGCAGCCTGACGGCCGGGCGCCAGTACACGCCGTACTACCTGCTCGTGGGTTCCCTGGCGTCGAGCAACGTCTTGACGGGCGCCACCGGCGCACACCCGGGCGATATCGACGGCCTCGATACGACCGTGCGCATCAGCAATTCCGTCACCTACAGCATGCCAGCGTGGCGCGGCTTGCAGGCCAGCGCGCAATACGGCTTCGGCGAAGCGGCCGAGGGCAATGCCGTGGGCAGCAGCTTCAGCGCCGCCGTCAAGTACAGCACGGCGCCGGCGGAATTTGCGCTCGGCTACCTGAAACTGAAGAATGGCGAGAACGGCACCGGCTGGAGCGACAAGGCCTCGGCCAGCTTTGGCATCTCCGCCATCAACCAGGGCTACGCCTCGGCCGACAGCATCGAATTCATCGCCGCCAGCGCCCGATACACCATGGGCAAGTGGATGGTGGGCGCCAACGCCAGCAACGTGCAATACCAGGCGGGCAGCCATTCCACGTTCCGCGACACGGCCATCTTCAACACGGCCGGCCTGATCGCCAGCTACCAGTGGACGCCGCAGTGGTTCCTGAGCGCCGGCTACAGCGACACCTACGCCAGCCGCGCCAACGGCGTGTCGGACCGCGCGCGCTACCGCCAGCTGTCGTTCGAACAGAATTACGCGCTGTCCAAGCGCACGGCGATCTACCTGATCGAAGCGCGCCAGCTGGCGCGCGGCCAGACCCTGGGCCAGAACGGCGCCATCGTCGACGCCGTCGCCTCGGTCGGCGATTCGCAAAACGGCACGCCGTCGTCGAACGGCGGCCAGACGGTGGTGATGGTCGGTCTCAAGCATTCTTTCTGAACGGTTGCTGAACTCACGGGAGCTTCAATTGGACGCTACACACAACAAGGAGGGCCGCGGCCCCCTGAATCCCGGCCGCCGCATGGTGCTGGCCGGCTTGCTGTCGGCTTCGGCCGCGGCGCTGATTCCCTGGGCGCTGGCCGAACCGGTCGCCAGTGCGGAGCAGGGCGCCTTCCTCGGCGTGTCGGCCATGCTGGTGGGGCGCCAGGTGCTCGATCCCGTGCTGGCCAAACGCCTGTATGAGGCGCTGGTGGCGCAGGACGCTGCCTTCCCCGCGAATGTGCGCGCGCTGCTGGCCCTGATCAATGCGCAGGGCTTGCAGGCGGCCGGCCTGCAGGAAGCGCTCGATGCGCTCGACCCGGCACTGTCGCCGCTGGCGGCCCTGCCGCGCCAGATCGCCAGCGCCTGGTACCTGGGCATCGTCGGCACGGGCGAAGCGGCCGTCTGCGTCGCCTACGAGCAGGCGCTGAACGCGGCCGTCGTGGCCGACGTCCTCAAGCCTCCCACGTATTCCTACGGCGCCTACGGCAGCTGGGCCAGAAAACCCATTTAAGGAGCCATCATGGCTGAAGCACTCTCCGCCGATTACCTCGTGATCGGCTCCGGCATCATCGGTTCGCTCGCCGCGCGCAAACTGGCGCTGGCGGGCGCCTCGGTGCTGATCCTGGAAGCGGGCCCGCGCGTGTCGCGCGGCGAAATCGTCGCCCGTTTCCGCAACACGACGCGCCGCAGCGACTGGATGTCGCCGTATCCGTCCGTCGCCACGGCGCCGCACCCGATCTACCAGCCGAAGGATAACGGCTACCTGGTGCAGGCGGGCCCGTACCCGTATCCGGCCGAATACATCCGCCAGTTCGGCGGCACCTCGTGGCACTGGGCCGCGCAGGCCTGGCGCAATGTGCCGAACGATTTCCGCATCCATACCTTGTATGGCGTGGGCGTCGACTGGCCCATCAGCTACGAAGACCTGGAGCCGTTCTACCAGGAAGCGGAAGAGATCATGGGCGTCTCGGGTGCCGAGAATACGGGTTCGCCGCGCAAGCAGCCATTCCCGATGGATCCCGTGACGGAGCCGTACGCCATGCGCCGGATCCGCGAACGCCTCGACCCGTCGTTCAAGGTGGTCGGCAACACGGTGGCGCGCAACAGCGTCAGCTACGATGGCCGCCCGGCCTGCTGCGGCAACAACAGCTGCCAGCCGATCTGCCCCATCGACGCGCAATACCACGGCGGCATCGCCGCGCAGCAGGCGGAAGACGCGGGCGTGAAGATCGTCTGCAACGCCAACGTCTACAAGCTGGAACACGACGCGCAGGGCCGCATCACGGCGGCCTTGTACTACGACGTGGATAAAAAAAGTCACCGGGTCACGGCCAAGACCTTCATTCTGGCCGCCAACGGCATCGAAAGCCCCCGCTTGCTGCTCGTTTCCGCCACGGACAAGTACCCGAACGGCCTGGCGAACAGCAGCGACATGGTGGGCCGCAACCTGATGGACCACCCGAGCACCTCGATCACCTTCGACGCCGATGAAGACCTGTGGCTGGGCCGGGGCCCGCAAAGCCCCAATTCCATCAATACCATGCGCGATGGCGACTTCCGCAGCGAACATTCGCCATACCGCCTCGATTTCACGAACATTTCGCGCGTGGATGGCGCGACCAGGGAGTTGATCGGCAAGGGCGTGTTTGGCGCGGAATTCGAACAGCAGCTGCGTTTCCGCTCGGCCCGTGAAATGAGCCTGAAAAACGTGCTGGAAGTGCTGCCGAACCCGGAAAACCGCATCGCCCTCAGCAGCGAGAAGGATGCCATGGGCATCCCCAAGCCGCAGGCGCATTATGCGATCGACGAGTACACGAAACGGGGCCACGAGCGCTCGAAGCAGGATTTCGAGCAGATCGC
Organism: Janthinobacterium sp. GW823-FHT01H08; assembly: GCF_058797855.1. Lineage (NCBI taxonomy): Bacteria > Pseudomonadati > Pseudomonadota > Betaproteobacteria > Burkholderiales > Oxalobacteraceae > Janthinobacterium > Janthinobacterium sp. GW823-FHT01H08. The sequence continues at coordinate 3,724,849 of NZ_CM179504.1, read as the reverse complement.
CAGACTGATGGGCGGCACCAATCTGCGCCACAGCAAGGAAGGCGTGTTCGCCAACAACCAGCACATCTGCGGCACCCTGTCGATGGGTTCCGATCCGGCCAAGGCCGTGTGCGACCAGTGGGGCCGCACCTTCGACCATGCCAACCTGTTCCTGTGCAGCACCGGCGTGCTGCCCACGTCCGGCACCTGCAATTCGACGGAAAACGGCCTGGCCGTGGCACTGCGCACCGTCAAGCATATCCTCGACGAACAACAGGGAGGAACAGCATGATGGCGACCTTCAGAATGGCGGCCGGCGCCGCCTTGCTGGCACTGGCCTTGCCTGTGCTGGCGGCGAACGCCCCTGGCGCCGACGTGCAGGCCATCGAACGTGGCCGCTACCTGGCGACGGCGGGCGACTGCATCGCCTGCCACAGCGTCCCGGGCGGCAAGCCGATGGCGGGCGGACTGTCCCTGGCCACGCCGCTGGGGGCCATCGTCGCCACCAACATCACGCCGTCGACAACGCACGGCATCGGCAACTACACGCTCAAGCAGTTTTCCGACGCCGTGCGCCATGGCGTGCGGGCCGACGGCGCGCACCTGTACCCGGCCATGCCCTACACGGCCTACGCCAGGGTGACGGATGACGACACGGCCGCCCTGTACGCCTACTTCATGCATGGTGTGGCGGCGGTGGACACGGCGCCGGCAACACAGACGGACTTGCCGTTCCCGTTCAACATCCGCCTGTCGATGGCGGGCTGGAATTGGATCTTCCTCGACAAGAAGCCGTTCGTGGCCGATCCAGCCAAGAGCATGGAGTGGAACCGCGGCGCCTACCTGGCGCAAGGGCTGGCCCACTGCAGCACCTGCCACACGCCGCGCAACGCGCTGATGGCCGAGCAGCTGTCGAAGGAGCTGGGGGGCTTTGATCTGGGCACCTGGTTTGCGCCGAACATCAGCTCGGACGCCAACAGCGGCATCGGCAGCTGGAGCCAGCAAGACCTGGTCGACTACCTGCGCACGGGCCGCGCCGCGCACCGGGGGCAGGCAGCCGGACCGATGGCCGAAGCCATCGACCATAGCCTGAAGCACCTGAGCGACGCGGACCTGAGCGCCATCGCGCACTACATCAAGAGCGTACCCGCCATCCGCGACAAGGCGGATACGAAACCGGTGACGCAATGGGGCCAGGCGGGCGATGAGCTCAATGCGATCCGCGGCGTGCCGCTGCCGCAAAACCTGAACAGGATGTCGGGTGCGCAGCTGTACGATGCGCAGTGCGCCAGCTGCCACCAGGCGAAGGGCGAGGGCAGTTTCGACGGCAGCTTGCCGCCCTTGTTCCACAACTCGGCGACGGGCCGCAGCAACAGCAACAATCTGGTGATGGCAATCCTCGATGGGGTGGAGCGGCAGGATGGCAAGGGTAATCATACTGCGGGACACCTGATGCCAGCCTTCCGCCAGACCCTGTCGGACGAGCAGATCGTCACCCTCGGCAATTACGTGCAGAAGATGTACGGCAATCCTGACGTGAAGGTGACGGCGGAACAGGTGACGACCCTGCGCAACGGCGGCGCGCCGTCGAACCTGATCGGCCTCGCCCGCGCCGCCATCATCGTCGCCGTGCTGGTGCTGCTGGCCTTGCTGCTGTGGTGGCGGGGACGGCGTCGCAAGGAAACATCCGCAGCTTAAAAAATCACCCTGAAGCAAAGGCTGGGGTCAGACCCGACAGGGTCTGACCCCTTTTTCTTGCGCAGATTTTTTGCAACTCGTTTGCATATGCGGAACTTATGTACTATCATGAGTTACATGAGACGCGACAGCAAACTATCATCGATCCTCCATGTGCTGCTGCACATGGCCCACGCGGGACGCCCGATGACGTCCGAGGAACTCGCCGGCTGCCTGGACACCAACCCCGTGCTGGTGCGGCGCGTGATGGCCGGCTTGCGCGAGCGCGGCTACGTGGCCTCGGGCAAGGGGCATGGCGGCGGCTGGCGCATCGTCTGCGACCTGCACAGGGTGACCCTGCAAGACATCTACGTGGCCGTCGGTTCGCCCACCATCTTCGCCATGGGAAACCGTGTCGACCAGCCGGGCTGCCTGGTGGAGCAGGTGGTCAACCAGTCGCTGGCCGGCGCCTTCGACGAAGCCGAGGCGCTGCTGATCCGGCGCTTCGGCGCCGTCACCCTGGCCGACCTGGCCGACCGTTTCAGCCAACAATATGCCATCCACCGAGGAGCACCCCATGCACATCTTTGACGCCATCATCGTCGGCGGCAGCTACGCCGGCCTGTCCGCCGCCACGCAACTGGCGCGCGCCCGCCGCCGCGTGCTGGTGATCGACGGCGGCCAGCGCCGCAACCGCTACGCCAGCCATTCCCACGGTTTCCTGACCCAGGACGGCAGCGGGACGGCCGCCATCGCCGCCGAGGGCAAGGCGCAGCTGCTGGCGTATGCCACCGTGTCCTGGCTGGACGGCACGGCCGTGCAGGCGGCAGCCAGCCGCGATGGCGATGGCTTCGACGTGATCCTGGCGGACGGCAATGTCGTTCACGGCCGCCGCCTGGTGCTGGCCACCGGCGTGATCGACGAGCTGCCGCCCGTCGATGGCTTGTCCGAGCGCTGGGGCGGCAGCGTCTTTCACTGCCCCTATTGCCACGGCTATGAACTGGAGCAGGGCGCCATCGGCGTGCTGGCCACGGGGCCCCTGTCGATGCACCATGCGCTGATGCTGCCCGACTGGGGCACGGTCACTTTTTTCCTGAATGGCGCGTTCGAGCCCGATGCGGCGCAGCTGGCGCAACTGGCCGCGCGCGGCGTGACGGTGGTGCGCACGCCCGTGGCGCGGATCGACGGCGTGGCCGACGTGGTCATGGCCGACGGCAGCCGCCATGCGATGGCCGGCCTGTTCGTGGCCACCCGCACCCGCCTGGCCAGTGCCCTGGCTGTGACGCTGGGCTGCGCGCTGGAAGAGGGCGCCATGGGTCCGTTCGTGCGCACCGACGAGCAAAAGGCCAGCAGCGTGCCCGGCGTCTTTTGCTGCGGTGACGCGGGCCGCATGGCCGGCAGCGTGGCGTTCGCGGTGGCCGACGGCGCCATGGCGGGCGTGGCGGCGCACCGTTCGCTGATGTTCGGGCTGGATCAGGCGGCAAAACCCCCGTCGATCTTCAGCCCCGCGCCCGTGACGAACGCCGCTTCGTCGCTGGCCAGGTAAGCCACCATGCCGGCGATTTCATCGGCCGTGCCGTGGCGGGGCAGGGCCATCAGGCCGTGCATCAGGTCGGCGAAGTCGCCCGTGGGCGGGTTCATGTCGGTGGCGACGGGGCCTGGTTCCACGTTGTTGATGGTGATGCCGCGCGGTCCCAGGTCGCGCGACAGGCCTTGCGTCAGGCCGCTCAGCGCCGATTTGCTCATGGCGTAGGCGGCCGCGCCGCCGAACGGCATGCGGTGCGCATTCGTGCTGCCGATATTGATGATGCGCCCGCCCGTCTGCATGTGCGCCACGGCCGCCTTGATGGCCACGAACACGGCGCGCACGTTGACGGCAATCGTCTTGTCGAAGTCCGCCAGCGAAAAATCATCGATGGCGCCGGGCAGGAACACGCCCGCGTTGTTGACGAGGATGTCGACACGGCCAAACTGCGCCGCCACCTTGTCTATGGCCGCCGTCAGGGCTGCGGCGTCGGCCGCATCGGCCTGCACGCCCAGCGCCTTGCCGCCGGCCGCTTCCACCGTGGCCGCCAGCGCCTGCGCTTCGGCGGCCGAGCTTTGATACGTGAAGACGACATGGGCGCCCTGGCTGGCCAGGCGGCGCACGATGGCCGCGCCGATGCCGCGCGAGCCGCCCGTCACAAAGGCGATCTTGTTCAGCAGTGACTGGGTATGGTTGGTTTGGGTTTGCATGATGGGCTTTCTGTGTGAGGAGTCGAGGAATTCAGTATCTAGGTTTCATTCCTGCCGCGCTAGCCATGAATCGCTACAATTACTTTCAACTAAAACGATCAAATGAGCGGGTAGAATAGGCGCATGGATGCCCTCAATCACTTGCAATCGTTTGTGCTGTCCGCCGAGCTGGGCAGCTTTTCGGCGGCCGCGCGCCGCCTGGGGCTGACGCCGGCGGCCGTCAGCAAGAACGTGGCGCGGCTGGAAACGAGCCTGGGCCTGCGCCTGTTCCAGCGCAGTACGCGCCGCCTGACCCTGACGGAAGGGGGTGAGCGTTTCCTGCAGCAGATCGGCGGCGCCCTGTCTACCCTGCGCGAGGCGATCGCCGGCGTGGCCGAAGAGGGCGGCCAGCCGGCCGGCATCCTGAAAATCAGCATGGCGCCGTCGTTCGGGCGCAGCTATGTCGTGCCCTTGCTGGGCGAGTTCATCGCGCGCTACCCGGGCGTCATTCCCGACTGCCATTTCGACAACCGGCAAGTCGACTTGATCGGTGAGGGCTTTGACGTGGCCATCGGCGGCGGCATCGAGCTCACGCCCGGCGTGGTGGCGCGCGAACTGGGTCACGCCCACATCGTCGCCACGGCGTCGCCCGCCTTCATGCAGGGGAAACGCATGCCCGCGCATCCTTCGGACCTGGCGCAATTCGACGGCGTGGCGCGCCGCTCGGCCGGCAGCGGCAGACTGCGCAGCTGGATATTGCGCGATGGTTCTGGCGGCGAAGGCGTGGCCGAATGCCGGCCACGCGCCATCTTCGACGATCCGGAAGCGATGGCGCAGGCAGCCCTCATGGGTGTCGGCGTGGCGCTGCTGCCCATGCCGCACGCGCTGGCCCATTTGCGCAGCGGCGCGTTGATCCGCCTGCTGCCCGGCTGGCATGCCGATTCCGGCCCCCTGTCCGTGTACTATCCCAGCAAGAAGCTGCTGCCCGCGAAGACGCGCGTCTTCGTCGATTTTTTGCTGGAGCAGTTCCGCCAGCGCGATTTCGCCGCGCAGATGCGGCCCGATTAAACAAAGAAAAATTCTCATGCCTGATAACTACAGTCTGTTTTACACCTTTGACGGCGATCAGCCGGCCCGCTTCCAGGAAGCGCGCGTATTCGGTACGACCGTCTGGACGGCCAGCGGCGCGGCCATGACCTGGGGCGCGGAGACGCGCACGCACTACGCCAGCGATGCCGAGGCGCACGCCGCCTACGTAGCCCGTTGCCAGGCGGCGCTGGCCGATGGCTATATCTTGGCGCGCGCCATGGTCATCGACCCGGCCGTCTTCGATTTCGCGCTGCTGCAAACCCTGGTGGCGCAGGCCGCGCGCCTGGCTTTCGACTGCGTGCGCCGTGCGCATCCGGAGCAGCACATCGACGCTTTCGCGCTGGTCAGCGACGACAGCGCCATGACCATCGGTCCCATGGCGAACAGCCGCGAAGCGCTGGCCGCCTCGGAATATGGCGAAGAGATGCTGTGGAACCCGGCCGAATGGGCGTTTGACGAGGGCGGCGCCTACTTCGACAGCGCCTACCGTTTGCTGCTGCAGGCGCACCGTGGCTTGCCGTTCGACGTCGCATTCGCCACCTTCCGCACCGGCGTGTTCGACGCCTGCATCGCGGCGCTGGCGCAGCTCGATGCCGAAGGCTGTTTTGGCACGGGCGCGCAGCGCGATCAAACCGTGCTGCTGTTCGAGGTCAGCGACAGCGAGCCGGTGGAAGGCGCGCTGGCGCGCTTGAATCCGCCAGCCGTGGCGGCGCGTTTCGAGGCGTGGATGGCCAGCTGGGCCGACTAGGTTCTACGCCGCCACCAGCCGCAACAGCGTGATCTCCGCCGGCGCACCGATGCGCTTCGGCGGCCCCCAATAACCCGTGCCGCGGCTGACATAAATCCACAGGCGACCTTGCCGGTGCAGGCCCGCCACGTAAGGCTGCTGCAGCGGCACGAACAGATTCCATGGCCAGAACTGGCCCCCGTGGGTGTGGCCCGACAATTGCAGGTCGTAGCCGGCCGCTTCCGCCTCGGGCGCGCTGCGCGGCTGGTGCGCCAGCAGGATGCGGAGGATATCGGCCGGTGCGCCGGCGATGGCGCCCTGCGGGTCGCTGCGTTGATCCGGATCGAAGGCGCCGGCATTGAAATCGGTGACGCCGGCCAGCGCCAGGCGCGCGCCGTCGTGCTCGAGCACCGCATGTTCGTTCATCAGCACGCGCAAGCCCAGGCGGCGAAATTCCGCCACCCATGGCGCGGCGCCCGAATAGTATTCGTGGTTGCCCGTGACGAGAAAGACGCCGTGGCGCGCCCGAAGCTCGCCCAGCGGCGCCGTATGGCTGGCCAGTTGCGCCACCGTGCCGTCGACCACGTCGCCCGTGATGGCGATGACGTCCGCTTGCAGGCCGTTGGCGCGCGCGACGATGGCGTCCACGTAGGCGCGCTTGATGGTGGCGCCCACGTGGATGTCGCTCAGCTGCACGATGTTAAAACCTTGCAGGGCGGCCGGCAGGCCGGTAATCGGCACCGTCACTTCGCGCACGCGCGCCACACGGCGGGCGTTGATGAAACCAAGGACGGTGGCCAGCAGCGCCAGGGCGAGCGCCGCCACGGCGGAGGCCTGGGCGTGGGGGCGGGTGGCGGGAACGAGCATCAGCAGTTCGCGCAGCATGGTGAGCACGAACAGCGAGGAAAAAAAGCCCATGCACAGCGAGCCGGCCCAGCTCAAACGGTCGGCCAGGCGCGCATCGTTGGTGACGGCGCGGGCGAAGATGGTCATCGGCATCAGCATGGTCGACGCCAGCAGGACGGCGCCGCCCAGCAGCCAGCCGGCCAGGCCGACGGGCAGCGCTGGCAGCAGCAGCCAGCCCAGCAGGGCATGCAGGGCGCCCAGTATCATGGTGATGCGCAGCAGCGGCGTGCGGGTTTTCATGTGATCGTTCCAATGGTGGGGTACCCGGCGCGGCGGATGCGATGCGGCGCCATCGCCGGCCGCCGATTATAGCCGACGCCTTGGCAACCGGCAGCCGGCCACCCCGCTCATGCTGCGCTCATGGCGTGATATGCAGCCCCAGCATGGCCAGCTTGCCGAAATCGACAGGCTTGGCGAAGTGCTCGTTGAACCCGGCCTGCAGTGCCGCCTGGCGGTCGTGTTCCTGGCCATAGCCGGTCAGCGCCACGAGCTGGAATTGCTGCGGTATCGGCAGCTGGCGCAATTTGCCGGCCACGTCGTAGCCGCTCATGTCGGGCAGGCCGATGTCGAGAAAGACGATGTCGGGCTTGAATTCCAGGGTGCGCTCGGTCGCTTGCGCGCCCGTGTAGGCCGTGCGCACCGTGTGGCCGTACATCTCCAGCAGTTCGGCCAGGGTGTCGGCCGCATCGCTGTTGTCGTCGACCACGAGGATGCGCTGGCTGCCGCCGCTGGCCGCTTCGGGCGCCGGCGCGGCGGCCGGCACGGGCACGTTGGCGTCGAGGGGCAGCATCACTTCGAAGGTGCTGCCCAGTCCCACGCCGGGGCTGTGCACGCTGACCTGGCCGCCGTGCAAGGTCACCAGGTTGCGCACCAGCGACAGGCCGATGCCCAGGCCGTCCTGCACCCGGTCGGGCGAATGGCCGCTCTGCTCGAACAGGCCGAAGATGCTGTCGATGCTGGCGGCGGCGATGCCGATGCCGTTGTCGCTCAGGCGGATGCGCACGTTGTCGCCTTCGCTCGCGGCGGAAATCGCGATGCGTCCGCCCGGCGCCGTGAACTTGGCCGCGTTCAGCAGCAGGTTGGCAACGATCTGCGACAGGCGCACGGCGTCGCCGCAGACCCACAGTTCTTCCTTGGGCAGATGCACGTCGAGCGCATGGCCGCGCGCCTCGATGCTGTGCGAACTCGTTTCCAGCGCGCTGCGGATGACGCTGGGCAGGCTCACGCTTTCCCATTGCAGCGAGATCTTGCCCTGCGAAATGCGCGACACGTCGAGCAGGTCGTCCACCAGGCGCACCAGGTGGTCCGTATGGCGGCCGATGGTGCGGCGCGCATTGTCCTGCACGGCCGGCACGACGGGGTCGAGCTTGCACAACAGGGCCAGCGCCGTGCGGATGGGGCCCAGCGGATTGCGCAATTCGTGGGCCAGGGTGGCCAGGAATTCATCCTTGCGGCGGTCCACGTCGCGCAGCGCGCGCTCGACCCGGCCCAGGCGCAGCAGCGCCTTGACGTTGGCGATCAGTTCATCGGCCTCGATCGGTTCGACCAGGTAATTGTCGGCGCCGCCATCGAGGGCGCGGATCTTGTCGGCCGTGCCGATGCACGAGGCCGACGTCTGCAGCACCAGGATGGTGTTCGTCTCGGCGCCGCCCTTCAGTTGGCGGCACACTTCCAGGCCGTTGATGTCGGGCAGCTTGACGTCGAGCAGGATCAGGTTAGGGCGGTCCTGGCGCGCGCGCAGCAGCGCGTCGCCGCCGTTCGAGGCTTCGATGACCTTGAAGCCGGCGCGTTTGAGGATGCGCGATTTGGCGTAGCGTGCGCCATCGCTGTCATCGACGTTCAGGATCAGAGCATCGCTGTTGTTATCCGGTAGCATGCGCATTGTCCCAGGTGGTTGTGCCTTGCGGCGGAACCGGCTCTTGCCGGTGGTGTTGGTTGCCGATCAGCGCGCGCAGGGTCGCCAGCAATTGCTGGCGCGACAGCGGCTTGACGTAATAGGCGTCGGCGCCCAGGGCCAGGCCCTTGCGCACGTCGTCGATCTCGGTGGCGACGATGACGGGCACCTGGCGCCGCAGCGGGTCGTTTTTCAGCTCGGCCAGCCAGTGCCAGGCCGTTTCGCCGTGCAGCAGGATGTCGAGGATGACGGCGGCGGGGCGCTGCTGTTCCCAGCGTTCCTGCGCCTCGCGCACGCTGCGCGCGGGGACGACGCGAAATTCGCTGCCGGCCAAGAATTTTTCATACAGCAGGCGCACGGGCGGATTGTCTTCCACCACCAGCACGCCGATGCGCTGGTCGTTGCCGTTGTCGTTGGCCGGCGCGCTCGGCGGCAGGCTGCCTTCGGGCGCATGGTAGCTGGTGGGCAGGACCACGGAAAACAGCGAACCGTGGCCCGGCGTGCTGTCTACCGACACCGTGCCATTGAGCAGGGTGGCCAGGTTGCGGCACAGGGGCAGGCCCAGGCCCGTGCCCTTGACCTTGCGCTGCATGTGGTTTTCCACCTGGCTGAATTCCTCGAAGATCAGCTGCACGTCTTCGGCATCGATGCCCAGGCCCGTGTCGGAGACGGAAAAGCGGATGGCGTCCTGCTCCGGCAAGGGCGTGGCGCTGACGACGATGGCACCCGCCTCCGTGAACTTGAGCGCGTTGGAGATGAAGTTGCGCAGGATTTGCGACAGCTTGCCTTCATCCGTATGGATCTGCAGCGCCGGGTCGGGGTCGATGAAGGTGAGCGTGAGCGTATCGGACACCAGCAGCGGGCGCAGCATGCCGCGCAGGGCGCTGAACAGGTCGGCCACCTGGAAGCTGTTGGCGTGCACGTCGACCTTGCCCGCCTCGATCTTGGCCAGGTCCAGCAGGTCGTTCACCAGGTCGCTCAGGCTGACGGCGCTTTGCAGGATGAACAGCACCTGCTTTTCCTGTTCCTCCGACAGTTCGCCGTCGATGCGGTCGAGCAGCAGCTTGGACAGGGCGCGGATGGAGCTGAGCGGCGTGCGGAATTCATGGCTCATGTTCGACAGGAAGCGCGACTTCATCTGGTCGGCGCGGCGCAGGTGGTCGGCTTTTTCATCGAGTTCCGCGAACAGCGCCACCACGCCCCGGTTGGTGTCTTCCAGTTCGCGCGTCAGCTGCAGCAAATCGTCCTGGCGCGTCTTCAGTTCGGCCAGGGTGCTCAGCAGTTCGCGGTTCTGCTGCTGCACCTCGGACAGCGTGATATCCGAGGGCAGCGCCTGCAGGCTGCCGGACAGGGTGCCGATGCTTTGCCCGTCGAGCAGGGGCGCGTCGCGCGGGAACAGCTTGTGCAGCGTGATTTGCGTGCCGTCGCCGGGCGCGCTGTGGATATGGCAGCGGTCCATCAGGCGCTGCGCGCCCAGGATGCCCAGGCCCATGCCCGTGGGCGAGCGGTAGGTGCCGGCCAGTATCCGGTCGAGCTGCGCGATGCCGGGACCCTGGTCCTCGATGCGGATGCTGAGCACCTGCGGTGCCGTCTGGCCATCGATGGCGAAATGCACCTTGCCGCTGCCCGCGTAGTTGTAGACGTTGCGCGCCAGTTCCGACACGGCCGTGGCGATGCGCACCTGATCCTGCACGCCGAAGCCGCACAGGGCGGCGATCTGCCGCGCGCGCTGGCGCGCCCCCACCACATCGAGTTCGCTGCCGATATGGACCGTCAATATGCGTTGCGTCATGCCCCACCTGTCCTTTCTGCCGTTACAGCCTGATGTTCCTCATGTTCGCGCAGCACCACCACCGTGACGTCGTCGCGCCCGCGCGAAAAATCGCGGTACAGCACGGCGGCGATCAGGCTGGGGTGGCATTGCGCCAGGCCCGGATACTGTTCCAGGTCCCAGCGCGTGTGCAAGCCGTCCGAGTGCATGATCAGGGTCGTGCCCAGCTGCCACGGATAGCAGAATTCCTGCACCTTGCGCAGATTGCTGCCGACGATGCCGTTATGCGACAGCAGATGCCGGCGCTGCTGCGCGTCGAAGGCGCAGGCGGCGATGTTGCCCACGCCGGCATAGCGCAATTCGCGGCGCGCGCTGTCGATATGCGCCACCGCCATGGCCGCGCCGCGCGTGGTGCGCAGCGCGCCGTGGGCCAGTTCGATGAAGGGGGCGGGCAGGGGCGGCAGGCCGGGCGTGTCGTGTTCCAGCAGGGCGCTGGCGCGTTCCGACGCGCGCGCCGCCAGCGGGCCGTGGCCCAGGCCATCGGCCACCATCAGGCTCAGTTCATGGCCTTCGCACACGACGTTCCACGCGTCGCCGCACACTTGTTCCGAGGCCAGCGGCAGGCACACGGCGCCGATGCGCCAGTTCGGATGGGCGGGAATGGCGCTGCTGGCGTTGGGTCCCCATACCACCATCATCAGCACCGTGCCCTTGCCGGGCCCCGTGTACAGGTCGAATTCCTGGCTCAGGCGGCGTATCGCGCCCAGCCCCACGCCGTAGGTGCCCGTGGTGGAATGGCCATCCTGCATGTGCTGGCGCACATTGGCCATGCCGGGGCCGTTGTCGATGGCCAGCACTTCGATGCCGCTGGTGCCGCCGCGCAGCACCTTGCGCAGCAGGATCTCGCCGCGCTGCGCGTGCTTGACGATGTTGGTGGCCGCTTCGCTGATGATGATGGCCAGCTGGCCCGTGCGCACGTCGTCGAAGCCGATGCGGCGCGCCAGCTCGTTGCCGGCGCGGCGGGCCGCGGCGATCTCGCTCGGTTCGCCGATGGGAAAACTTCTTTGCCTGAGAATGTCAGGCTGTGGTTCCTGGTGGTTCAAAACAGCTTCCATTTCGCGATGGTGACGGTGGTGCCCGCGCCGGGCGCCGTGTCGATGTGAAATGCGTCGGCCAGGCGCTTGGCGCCGCCCAGCCCCAGTCCCAGCCCGCCGCCGCTGGTATAGCCATCGGTCAGCGCCAGGGGAATATCGTCAATGCCCGGTCCCGCGTCGACGAAGCGCAGTTCCAGGCCCTGGCGCGCGCCATCGCTGACGCGCGCGATGCGCGCCTCGCCGCCGCCGCCGTAGCGCAGGGTGTTGCGCGCCAGTTCGCTGGCCGCCGTGATGATCTTGGTCTGTTCGATCAGGCCAAAACCCATGGCGACCATGCTGTCGCGCACCTGCTTGCGCAAGCGCACGACGTCTTCGTCGTTATGCAGGGGCAGGATCTGTTGCGCCCCCGGCTGCGCCCGCTCCTGTGCCTGCGCGCCTAGCATGGCGTCCCCGTCATGCGCATGCGCCGCCCCGTTCCAGCAGCTTGATGCCCAGCTCCACGTTGAGCGCGGTGCTCACGCCTTCCAGGGTCAGCCCCAGTTCCACCAGGGTGATGGCGACGGCCGGCTGCATGCCGACGACGACGGTGCGCGCGTCGAGGATTTTCGCCATCGCCGCCGTGTTGCTGATCATGCGGCCGATGAAGGAGTCGACGATGTCGAGCGCGGAAATGTCGATCAGCACGCCCGTGGCGCGGTCCGTCACGATGCGGGTGGTCAGGTCGTCCTGCAGGGTCATCGCCAGGCGGTCGTGCATGTCCACCTGTATCGTCACCAGCAACAGCCGGCCCATGCGTAAAATGGGGATTCTTTCCATAGGCGCCTCAGTGTTGTTGCTGCTGGTAGGTGATGCTGGAACCCGTGCGTTTCAGGGCCACGACGAAGGCGTCGGCCAGGGTGGCCTTGGTCATCACGTCTTCCAGGTTGACGCCCAGGTGCACGATGGTTTGCGCGATCTGCGGGCGGATGCCGCTGATGATGCAGTCGGCGCCCATCAGGCGCGCGGCGGCGATGGTCTTCAGCAGGTGCTGCGCCACCAGGGTGTCGACGGTGGGCACGCCCGTGATGTCGATGATGGCGATCAGGGCGCCCGTATCGACGATCTTTTGCAGCAGGCTTTCCATTACCACCTGCGTGCGGGCGCTGTCGAGGGTGCCGATCAGGGGCAGGGCCAGGACGTTTTGCCACAGCTGCACCACGGGCGTGGACAACTCCAGCAATTCCTGCTGCTGGCGCAATATCACCTGTTCGCGCGCCTTCTGGTAGACGGCGATGGTCAGCAGGCCCAGCTCGTCGAACAATTTGCTGGTGCTGACGATGGCGTCGCCCAGCTGCTCCGGCTGCGCCGTGATTGCCTTGCGCAGGTAGGCGAACAGCGGTTCCTTGAGGGCGAACATGAAGCTGGCCGTGTCGATCGGCGAATAGCCCTGGCGTACGCGCGACTGCGATATTTCGGCGAGCAGCTGGCGCGTGTCGTCCCAGGCGCCGCCCTCGATGTCGAACGAGTCGCCGCTATCCAGCGCGCCCGCCAGCAGCGGCAGGAATTGCGATGCCTGCTGGCGCAGCTCGTTTTCGGCGATCTTGTCGCGCCGCACCAGGCGGGCGATCAGGCCGGCCATCCAGCCGTCCAGCAGTTCCGTGTGGTGTTCGTTGATGATGCCGGCCAGTTGTTGCGCCTGGCCCATTCCCGTCTTGATGTTCATGCTGATCCTTCGCTGAGTGGAGGGTGCGGCACGGCCGCAAACGGGCACGCGCTGTGATGAATAAATTATAGGCAGACATGGCCATGGCTTGTGTTCTGTGCCGCACATAGTGGCGCATGTCGATGTACATTCCTATGGGAAACATTTGCGACTTTTAAAGATGCATGTAATTTGCATGTTTAGGCGAATTCCGCTACACTGGCAGCACTCAACAAGAGAATCACGCCATGAATATCGACAAATTCAAACAGCAGCACCTGGCCATCCTGGCCGCCATCGATGACTTGCGCCGGCTGGCGCGCGGCGGTGTCGCCGCGCAGGCGCAGGCCATCGCCGAACAGATCGTCGCCATGAGCGGCTTGATCAAGCTGCACCTGGCCGTCGAGCAGCGCTACCTGTATCCGGCCGCGCAGGCGTCCGGCGTGGCCACGGTGGCCCAGCTGGGGCGCCAGTACGAACACGAGATGCACGGCATCGCCGGCGCCTACCTCGATTTCGCCGGCCGCTGGAATACGCCCGTGCGCCTGGCAGCCGAACCGGACGCCTTCCGCAGCGAAGCCAATACCGTGTTGCACGCGCTGTTCCAGCGCATGCGCCGCGAAGACCACGATCTTTATCCCGCCATTGAATCACTGGCCTGAAAACCGCCTGCTCATCTATCTAAAGGAATTCCACATGCTGACCCAAGAACAACGCGCCATCATCACGGCCACCGTCCCCATCCTCGAGCAGGGCGGCGAAGCGCTGACCCGTCATTTCTACAAGAACCTGTTCCGCGACCATCCCGAAGTGCTGCCGTACTTTAACCAGGCGCACCAGCACAGCGGCGACCAGCAGCGCGCGCTGGCCAATGGCGTGCTGATGTATGCCAAACATATCGATCAGCTTGCCGCGCTGGGCGACCTGGTGGCCACCATCGTCAACAAGCACGTGGCCCTGCAGATCCGCGCCGAGCACTATCCGCTGGTGGGCGCCAGCCTGTTGCAGGCGATCCGTGAAGTGTTGGGCGAAGAGGTGGCCAGCGACGCCGTCATCGACGCCTGGGGTGCGGCCTACGGCCAGCTGGCCGACATCCTGGCCGGCGAGGAAGGGCGCATCTACAAGGCGCAAGCGGCCGCGCCGGGCGGCTGGAGCGGCGCGCGCGACTTTACCGTGCGCAGCAAGACGGTGGAAAGCGGCGAGATTACATCCTTCCTGCTGGCGCCCGCCAATGGCCAGCCCGTGCTCGACTTTGCGCCAGGTCAATACATCGGCGTGCTGGTCGACGTCGATGGCGTGCCCATGCGCCGCCAGTACTCGTTGTCCGCCGCCAGCAATGGCCAGACCTACCGCATCAGCATCAAGCGGGAAGAGGGCGGCAAGGTGTCGAATTTCTTCCATGACCACGTGCAGGCGGGCGACACGGTGCAGCTGACGCCGCCCTCGGGCGACTTCGTCCTGACCGAGAGCGACAAGCCGCTGGTGCTGATCAGCGGCGGCGTGGGCATCACGCCGACCCTGGCCATGCTGACCGCGGCCCTGCGCGGCAAGCGTCCCGTGCACTTCATCCACGCGGCGCGCCACCACGGCGTGCATGCGTTCCGCGCGCAGATCGACGAACTGGCCGCGCAGCACCCGCAGCTGCAGCGCTATTACTGCTACGCGGAACATGTCGGCGAGCAAGATGCGCCCGATGCCGTCGGCATGTTGAATAAAGAGCAGTTGAATCGCTGGCTGCCGGCCTCGCGCGACGTCGACGCCTATTTCCTGGGGCCGCAGCCATTCATGCGGGCCGTCAAGCAATACCTGCGCGAACTGGGCGTGCCGGAACGGCAGACGCACCATGAATTCTTCGGACCGGCAGCCGCCTTGAACTGATTTCTACTGCCGTGTGTTGCCCCTGCGAGAAAAAACCGCCGCCGTAAGGGGCGGGTAAGCCTCGCGCCGTATCGTGAATGCAAGCTCGACAAGAAAAGAGCAGTTTTTTACATAACGGAGGCAACACCATGCATGACGATCTTGTGCAACAAATCAAGCGCGACCCCAATTATCATCAGCTGGTCAAGGTGCGCTCGCGCTTCGGCTGGGCCCTGACGGGCCTGATGATGCTGGTGTATTACGGCTACATCCTGCTCATCGCGTTCGACAAGGAATTTCTTGCCGCCAAAACGGGCGCGGGCGTGATGACCTGGGGCATGCCGATCGGCCTGTTCGTCATCGTGTTTACCGTGGTGATCACGGGCATCTACGTGCGCCGCGCCAACAAGCAATTCGACGACCTGACCAGCGCCATCCAGGCACGGGTGCAGGCATGAGCGCCGCCAAGCATGCGCTGCGCGGCGTGGCCGGCCTGAGCGCGCTGGCCTTGCTGGGTGCCAGCAATGCCGTGTTCGCAGCCGGCGCCGACCTCGGCCAGGCAGTCAAGCAGCCCACCAACTGGACGGCCATCATCATGTTCGCCGTCTTCGTCATCTTTACCCTGTTCGTCACCAAGTGGGCGGCCAAGAAGACCAAGTCGGCTTCCGATTTCTACACGGCCGGCGGCGGCATCACGGGCTTCCAGAACGGCCTGGCCATCGCGGGCGACTATATGTCGGCTGCATCGTTCCTCGGCATTTCCGCCGCCGTTTTTTTGAACGGCTACGATGGCCTGATCTACGCCATCGGCTTTCTCGTCGGCTGGCCCGTCATCACCTTTCTGATGGCCGAGCGCCTGCGCAACCTGGGCCGCTACACCTTTGCCGATGTGGCCGCCTACCGCTTCAAGCAGGCGCCTATCCGCATTTTCTCGGCCTCCGGCACCCTCGTCGTCGTGGCGTTTTACCTGATCGCGCAGATGGTGGGCGCGGGCCAGCTGATCAAGCTGCTGTTCGGCCTCGAATACTGGATCGCCGTCGTCCTGGTCGGTACCTTGATGATGATCTACGTGCTGTTCGGCGGCATGACAGCCACCACCTGGGTACAGATCATCAAGGCCGTGATGCTGCTGGGCGGCGCCACCTTCATGGCCGTGGCCGTGCTGGCGCAATTCAACTTCAGCCCGGAAGCGCTGTTCGCCAAGTCGGTGGACGTGCATGCCACCAAGGAAGCCATCATGGGTCCCGGTTCCTTCATCAAGGACCCGATCTCGGCCATCTCGTTCGGCATGGCGCTGATGTTCGGCACGGCCGGCCTGCCGCACATCCTGATGCGTTTCTTCACGGTGCCAAGCGCCAAGGAAGCGCGCAAATCCGTGTTCTGGGCCACCACCTGGATCGCCTATTTCTACATTCTGACCTTCATCATCGGCTTTGGCGCCATCGTGCTGGTCAGCACCAATCCCGAGTTCAAGGATGCTGCGGGTAAATTGTTGGGCGGTAACAACATGGCGGCCGTGCACCTGGCCAAGGCCGTGGGCGGCAACGTCTTCCTGGGCTTCATGTCGGCGGTCGCGTTCGCCACCATCCTGGCCGTGGTCGCGGGCTTGACCCTGTCGGGCGCGTCGGCCGTGTCGCACGATCTGTATGCCACCGTCATCAAGAAGGGCAAGGCCACGGGCGCCAACGAATTGAAAGTGTCGCGCGTGACGACGATCGTGCTGGGCATCATCGCCGTGGTGCTGGGCATCGCCTTTGAAAAGCAGAACATCGCCTTCATGGTCTCGCTGGCCTTTGCCATTGCCGCTTCGGCCAACTTCCCCGTGCTGTTCATGTCGGTGCTGTGGAAAGACTGCACCACGCGGGGCGCCACCATCGGCGGCTTCCTGGGCTTGATCACGGCCGTGGCGCTGACGGTGGTGTCGAAGTCCGTGTGGGTCGACGTGCTCGGTCATGGCGAAGCGTTGTTCCCGTACGCTTCGCCGGCGCTGTTCTCGATGACGGCCGGCTTCGTCGGCATCTGGCTGTTCTCGGTGCTCGACAAGAGCCCGCGCGCGCGCATCGACCGCGCCGGCTACGAAGCGCAGCAAATGCGTTCGGAAACGGGCATCGGCGCGGCAGGCGCCAGCGCGCATTGATGTTTTTTAGGTAGCTACTGCAGGAAACAATGCCCGGTTCGCCGGGCATTGTTGTTTGTGGCACGCGCTTATTTGGCCACGTGCAGGGGAATCACGCCCGCCGCCAGCGCGAGCGCGCCCGGCGTCGCTTCGAGTATCGAGGCCAGGGTCACCGTGTCGAGCACGGCCAGGAAGGCGGCCGTGGCCTGGCCCAGCTTGGCTTTCAGCAGGCAATCGGGCGTCAGCGGGCAGGTATTGTTTTCCTTGTTAAAACATTCCGCCATAAAAAAGTCATTTTCCGTTTCGCGTACGACGGTGCCGATATTGATCTCGGCCGGGTCGCGCGCCAGGCGCAGGCCGCCATTCCTCCCACGCACGGTTTCCACGATGCCCGACAGGCCCAGCTGGTGCACCACCTTCATCAGGTGATTCTTGGAAATAGCATGCAGGTCGGCGATGTCCTGGATGGTGACAAGGCGGTCGCGGTGCACGCCCAGGTACATCAGGGTGCGCAGGGTGTAGTCAGTGTAGGCAGTCAGTCGCATGGGCATCGTTCATAAGATGTGGATTACATCCTTGTTTCATCCGCAGCATACAGGAGAGCGCCGGCCCTGTGTGTTGCGCCGTCGCTTTTGATCCTCGAAAGACAAAAGTTGATTGCCTTTCGCTTAAATGCGTAGTAAATTTTCATATTGTTGCCCTGCTAAATAGCTTGCAGGCCCTTGTTGGCCCTTTGAGCATAGATTTTATTGATGAAAATCAAGAGGATGGTGAAGCAATAAGGTAAATTTACTACAAAAATCGGATGATGGGCGTTTCCCGGCCGGGAAGCGCGTACTACGCAATCTGTGCGGTGCCACCGTGGCCGCCCCAGGAAATACATACCATGCAAATGAATGAAGTGAAAGACGAGCTGCTGAGCAGCGATATCCGCCAGCTGGGCCGTCTGTTGGGCGACGCCATCCGCAACCACCTGGGCGACCCTGCCTTCGAGCGCATCGAACATGTGCGCCAGCTGGCCATTCGTTTCCGCCGTGACAATGATGAAGCGGCGCGCGCGCAGCTGTCGGACGCGCTGCAAGCGCTGTCGCAGGAAGAAACCACGCAATTGACGCGCGCCTTCAGCTATTTCTCGCTGCTGGCCAACATTGCGGAAGATCAGCATCACATCCGCCGCACGCGCGCCCATTTGATTGCCGGTTCGCCGCCGCGCCAGGGCAGTCTCAGCCATGCCGTCGGCAATGTGTTTGACGCGGGCAAGGCCGATGCGCTGGAAACGTTCTTTGAAGATGCCTTCGTCAGCCCCGTGTTCACGGCGCATCCGACGGAAGTGCAGCGCAAGAGCATCCAGAATTGCCAGATGGCCATCGCGCGCCTGTTGAGCGAGCGCGACCGCGTGCAAATGACACCGGAAGAGGCGGAGCAGAACGAAGAAGCGCTGGGCCGCGGCATCGTGACCCTGTGGCAAACGCGCCTGTTGCGCACGAGCAAGCTGTCCGTCATGGATGAAGTAGCCAACGGCCTGTCGTTCTACGACCACACGATTTTGCGCGAATTGCCGAAATTATATTCCTCGCTGGAAACCATGCTGGCCCAGCGCGATGCCCGCTGGGAAGATGCGGAACTGCCTAATTTCATGAAAGTCGGCAGCTGGATAGGCGGCGACCGCGACGGCAATCCCTTCGTCACGGCCGACATCCTGCGCAGCACCCTGCAGACGCAAGCCGACAAGGTGCTCGACTTTTACTTGGGCGAATTGCGCAAGCTCGCTTCGCAACTGTCGCTGGCGCAAATCCTGAACGCCTGCAGCGAGCCGCTGCGCGCGCTGGCCGAGCGCTCGGCCGATGCGTCGCCGCACCGGGTCGACGAACCGTACCGCCGCGCCCTGCATGGCATCCATGCGCGCCTCGATGCGACGCGCGTGGTGCTCTCTGGCAAGGGCAAGCAAGCGGACGGCGTGCAGCCTTACGCGGCGGCCGCCGAACTGCTGGCCGACCTGGACGTGGTCCAGCATTCGCTCGTCAGCAATGGCTTGCGCGCGCTGGCGCGGGGCCGGCTGCGCCAGCTGCGGCGCGCCGTCAAGGTCTTCGGCTTCTCGCTGGCGCCGCTCGATTTGCGCCAGAATTCCGACGTGCACGAGCGCGTCGTGGGCGAACTGTTCGCCGGCGCCCAGCCGGGCCTCGTCTACCTGGACCTCGATGAAGAGCAGCGCATCAGCTTGCTGCTGGCCGAGCTGGAATCGCCACGCCTGCTGACGTCGCCGTATGCGCAGTACTCGGAAGAAACGACGTCCGAACTCGATATCTTCCGCGCCGTGCGCGCAGCCCACGTCAAATATGGCAAGGAATCGGTGCCGAACTGCATCATCTCGAAGGCGGCCAGCGTGTCGGACTTGCTGGAAGTGGCCTTGCTGCTGAAAGAAGTGGGCTTGCTGCGCCAGGACAGCCGCGAAGTGGACGTCAACATCATTCCCCTGTTCGAAACCATCGACGACTTGCGCGCCGGCCCCGCCATCATGGCGCGCGCCTTCGGCTTGCCGTTCTACCGGGGCTTGCTGGCCTCGCGCGCGGACCAGCAGGAAGTCATGCTCGGTTATTCCGACAGCAACAAGGACGGCGGCTTCTTGACCTCCGGCTGGGAACTCTACAAGGCCGAGATCGAGCTGGTGACCGTGTTCAAGCAATACCAGATCAAGCTGCGTTTGTTCCACGGCCGCGGCGGTTCCGTGGGCCGCGGCGGCGGACCCAGCTACGAAGCCATCCTGGCCCAGCCGGCCGGCGCCGTGCAGGGGCAGATCCGCCTGACGGAGCAGGGCGAAGTCATCACGGCCAAGTATGCGAACCCGGAGGTAGGGCGCCGCAACCTGGAAGTGCTGGTGGCCGCCACCATCCAGTCGACCCTGCTGCCGCAGGCGCAGCTGCAGCCGAAGGCGTCGGCCGGCGCGGGCCATTTGGCCGCCATGGAAGAACTGTCCGGCACGGCCCTGAACGCCTACCGCGACCTCGTCTACGGCACCGAGGGCTTCGAGCAGTACTTCTGGGAATCGACGGTGATCGCGGAAATTGCCGCGCTGAACATCGGCAGCCGTCCCGCCTCGCGCAAGAAATCGACCTCGATCGAGGATTTGCGCGCCATTCCCTGGGTCTTGAGCTGGGCCCAATGCCGCTTGATGCTGCCGGGCTGGTTCGGTTTCGGTTCCGCCGTGCAAGCCTACCTGGCCGCCCATCCCGCCGACGGGGCGGACGTGCTGCGCGGCATGTACACGGACTGGCCCTTCTTCACTTCCCTGCTGTCGAACATGGATATGGTGCTGGCCAAGAGCGACATCGCCATCGCCGGCAAGTATGCGGAACTCGTCAAGGACAAGGCCCTGCGCGACGCCATCTTTACGCGCATCCGCGCCGAATACGCGGCCACACTGGACGCCTTGAAGCTGATCACGGGCCAGGAAGAGTTGCAGCAAGCCAACCCGCTGATGCAGCGTTCGATACGCAACCGTTTCCCCTACATCGACCCGCTCAACCACGTGCAGGTGGAGCTGCTGAAACGCTTCCGCGAGGGTAAACAGGATGCGGCGGCCCGCACGGGGATTCATTTGTCGATCAATGGCATTGCGGCGGGGTTGCGCAACAGCGGTTAACTTTTAGGGCAAAGTTGCCGAAATTCCGGGGTCAGACCCGCCGGGTCTGACCCCAGCTTTGCACTTGGGTTGGCTTTACGAACTCAGTAGAAAACAACAAGGAGACAGCATGACCATCAAAGTTGCCATCAATGGCTATGGCCGCATCGGCCGCAACGTCTTGCGCGCGTTTTATGAAGGCGGCAAGCAGCAGGATATCGAAATCGTCGCCATCAACGACCTGGGCGACGCCAAGTCGAATGCGCATCTGACGCGCTACGACACGGTGCACGGCAAGTTTCCCGGCGTCGTCACCATCGACGGCGAGAACATGCTCGTCAACGGCGACCGCATCCGCGTCTTCGCCCAGCGCGACCCGGCCCTGATACCGTGGGGGGAACTGGGCGTGGACGTGGTGCTCGAATGTACGGGTTTCTTCACGACCAAGGAAAAAGCCTCGGCGCATTTGAAGGGCGGCGCAAAGAAAGTCATCATTTCCGCGCCGGGCGGCAAGGACGTGGACGCCACCATCGTGTTCGGCGTCAACCAGCACGTGCTGAAAGCCACGGACACGGTCATCTCGAATGCTTCGTGCACGACGAATTGCCTCGCGCCATTGGTCAAACCCCTCAACGACGCCATCGGCATCGAATCGGGCCTGATGACCACCGTGCACGCCTACACGAACGACCAGGTGCTGTCCGACGTGATGCATGAAGACTTGCGCCGCGCCCGCTCGGCCACGCATTCGATGATTCCCACCAAGACGGGCGCGGCGGCCGCCGTGGGCCTCGTCTTGCCGGAACTCAATGGCAAGCTCGATGGTTTCGCCATCCGCGTGCCGACGATCAACGTCTCGCTGGTCGACCTATCCTTTATTTCCAAGCGCGACACCACGGTCGAAGAAGTCAACGCCTTGCTGAAAACGGCGTCGGAAGGCGCCCTGAAAGGCATCCTCACCTACCAGACGGAACCGCTCGTTTCCATCGACTTCAACCACAACCCGGCCTCGTCGAACTTCGATTCAACCTTGACCAAGGTCTCGGGCCGCCTCGTGAAAGTGTCGTCGTGGTACGACAACGAGTGGGGTTTCTCGAACCGCATGCTCGACACCACGGTCGCCCTGATGGCGGCCAAGTAAGAAGAACCAGCGCTGATCCAGCGCACCAGGACGGCCGGCCCACAAGGCCGGCCCTTGCAGCAGCACGAACTTTATAGAAAGCAGCACACCATGACCATGCAAGTACAGCAACGCGCCACCAAGATCGTTTCCACCATCGGCCCCGCTTCGAACGATATCGATACCCTGGTCCGCATGTTCAAGGCCGGCGTCGACGTCGTGCGCCTGAACTTCTCGCATGGCAAGGCGCAAGACCATATCGACCGCGCCCGCATGGTGCGCGAAGCGGCAGCGCTGTGCGGCCGCGAAGTGGCCATCATGGCCGACTTGCAAGGCCCGAAAATCCGCGTCGGCAAGTTTGAAGAAGGCAAGATTTTCCTGGAAAACGGCGCCAAGTTCATCCTCGACGCGAAATGGGGCGAAAACGGCGAACTGGGCAACATCGAGCGCTGCGGCCTCGACTACAAGGAATTGCCGCGCGACTTGCGCGCTGCCGACGTATTGTTGCTCAACGATGGCCTCATCGTCCTGACGGTGGACAAGGTCGTCGGCAGCGAAATTCACACGACCGTGAAAATCGGCGGCGAATTGTCGAACAACAAGGGCATCAACCGCCAGGGCGGCGGCTTGTCCGCGCCAGCCCTGACGGCGAAAGACATGGAAGACGTGAAAACGGCGATGAGCTTCCAGGCCGATTACGTGGCCGTCTCCTTCCCGAAAAACGCCACGGACATGGTCATGGCGCGCCAGCTGGCCAATATCGCCGGCGAAGCGTGGGACCACAAGCCGATGATGATCGCCAAGATCGAACGGGCGGAAGCCATTCCCGCGCTGCAAGAAATCCTCGACGCCTCCGACGGCATCATGGTGGCGCGCGGCGACCTGGCCGTGGAAGTGGGCAACGCGGCCGTGCCGGCCCTGCAAAAACGCATGATCAAGATGGCGCGCGCGTCGAACAAGCTGGCCATCACGGCCACGCAGATGATGGAGTCGATGATCGTCAACGCCGTGCCGACCCGCGCGGAAGTGTCCGACGTGGCCAATGCCGTGCTCGATGGCACGGATGCCGTCATGACGTCGGCGGAAACGGCCTCGGGCCGCTACCCGATCGAAACGGTGGAAGCGATGGCCGCCATCTGCCTGGATGCGGAAAAGTGGGATACCTGCAAGCTCGATGCCGATTTCCTCAACGCCACGTTCTCGCGCATCGACCAGTCGATCGCCTACGGCGCGCTGTTTACAGCCCACCACCTGCGCGTGAAAGCGATCGCCACCCTGACGGAATCGGGCTCCACGGCGCTGTGGATGAGCCGTTGCAACATCGATATCCCCATCGTCGCGCTGACGCCGAGCGTG
Organism: Janthinobacterium sp. GW823-FHT01H08; assembly: GCF_058797855.1. Classification (NCBI taxonomy): domain Bacteria; kingdom Pseudomonadati; phylum Pseudomonadota; class Betaproteobacteria; order Burkholderiales; family Oxalobacteraceae; genus Janthinobacterium; species Janthinobacterium sp. GW823-FHT01H08. The sequence goes on along the minus strand of NZ_CM179504.1, from coordinate 3,701,749 downwards.
GGCACGCGCCGCAAGCTGGCCCTGTACCGCAACGTCAGCACCCTGGAACTGACGTCCGGCACGGACCGCGACAAGGTCTTGCAGCAGGCGGAAGATTTGCTGGTGGAACACAAAGTCGTGACCAAGGGCGACACCGTCGTGCTGACCTGGGGCGAGCCGATGGGCAAGGTGGGCGGCACGAACGCGTTGAAGATCATGAAGATCGGTCAGCACTGACCGTCTCGCCCGCCGCCAGTTGCCTGCAGCCTTAAGAACGGCTGAAAAAGAGGCCGCTGGCCGCCAGGCGCAATGGCAGACGCCCAATCTGCCATTGCGATGCCCGCATTTTCATGTCAGCATGGTTCTCCTGCCTTGCAAGGCGCATCCGGAGTGCATGATGACTGCATACTTGCCTGCCTTGATCTGGTCGCTGTCGGCTTTCGTTTGCCTCTTCATTGCCAAGCGCCGCTCCTTGAAAACTACGTCTGCCAGGGCCATCCTGGTGGTGCTCCTGGGGCCGCTTGCCATTCCCTTCGTATTGGCCGCCAGGCCCGGGATGCACGGCTAAGCGTGCGGCCTGCGCGCGTTCCTCTTTGCTATATTTAAACTTTTAGCGAATGGAATGCCCATGAAACGCAGCGCGATCTTGTTCCTGATGACTATTTTTTGCGCAGCCGCGTCCGCCTCGGCGGCGGAACCGGCGCAGCGCTTGCAGCGTGCCACGGGGCTGTGGAAGGTGACGCCCGCCACCTCGCCGTTTTCCTGGGAAATTTGCATTGATCAGCAACGCGACCGCCTGATCGACGACGACTTGTGGAGCGATTTCGAGCAGGAATGCCAGATCGCGTCGCAAAGCCGCCAGGGCGACAGCTATACTTTCCAGTCCAGCTGTCCTGGCGCCAAGCTGGCGGGCAGTTTCAAGGGCGACCTGGCCAAGGCGTATACCCTGACCGCGGATACCACTATCGAACTGAACGGCAAGACCGAGGTGCAACGCACGGAACTGGCGGGCGTATTCCTCGGTGCCTGTCCCGCCGGGCTGGCGCCGGGTGCGAAGAAAATGCGCGGCGGCATGGTCATGAAGAGCGTGTATATCAACCGCTAAGTAATCCTCGGAAAATTAGTGTGAATTTATGACAAACAGAACCGGATGCTATGCAAGGCGCTCGCTGCGACGCAGTGCGAGCACTGCTAGCAGTGAGCAAGCCTCGTCGGCCACCTTGCAGAGCGCCGGTTATGGAAGTCAGAAATCACAATAATTTATTGGGGGTTACTTAGCAGCCGGCAACCGCGCTGAAACAACGGTTTCCAGCGATAGGCAGGCGCCGGCATTGACGCCGGAGGCCAGGATTTGTGATAATGAGAATTATTATCAATTAGTCGCGCCTTGCCTTGCGCGCATTGGAGTCCCGAGTGAACATTGCGCAGTCCAGCGAGTCGATAGCAGGCATCTACAGCAGCCACCACGGCTGGCTGATGCGCTGGCTGCGCGCCAAGCTGCAGTGCGCCGACCATGCGGCCGACCTGGCGCACGATACCTTCGTCCGCCTGCTGACGGCGCCGCCCGAGGGAAGGCACAGCCTGCGCGAACCGCGCGCCTATCTCACCACCGTGGCGCAGCGCCTGCTGATCGACCATTACCGGCGCCTGTCGCTGGAGCAGGCGTGGCTGGAAACCCTGGCGCAGCAGCCTGAATTGCTGATGCAGTCGCCGGAAGAGCGTTTGCTGGTATTGGAAGCCTTGCAGCGCATCGATGCCATGCTCGACGGTTTGCCGCCGCTGGTGCGCAACGCCTTCCTGCTGGCGCATGTCGATGGCCTCGCGTATGGAGAAATCGCCCGGCGCCTGGGCGTGAGCGAGCGCAGCATCAAGCGCTATATGGTGCAGGCGTTCGAGCGCTGCATCCTCTTGATCCTGTGAACGCCAGCACGGCTGCCATCGACCCGCGCGCCGCCCGCGCGGCGGCGCAATGGCTGGTGCGCTTGCACGGGGGGCCTTTGAACGTTGACGAACAGCAAGCCTTCCAGGCCTGGCGCACCAGCGATCCCGCGCACGAAGCGGCCTGGAAACGGGCCGAGCTCGTGTGCGGCACCCTGGCCAGCGTGCCGCCGGTGCTGCGCCAGGCGGCGGACGGGTCGCCGCAGTCGCCGCAGCGGCGTGCCGTGCTCTATGGCCTTGCCGGGCTGATCGCTGGCGGACCGGCGCTGTGGCTGGCCAGCCAGTCGGCGCCGTGGCAGGCGTGGCGCGCGGCCATCCGCACGGCCAGGGGCGAAATCCGCCACATGACATTACCCGATGGCACGCAACTGGTACTCAATACGGACACGGCCATTGACGTGCGCTTTGACGGCGCGGCGCGGCTGGTGGTCTTGCATGCCGGGGAAATACACGTCGCCACGGCGCACGACGGGGCCGTGCCGGTGCGCCCGTTCCTCGTGCGCAGCAGCAATGGCGTCGTGCGTGCACTCGGTACGCACTTCAGCGTGCGCCAGGGCGGCAGCGTGCTGGCGCCGCGTACGCAGGTGAGCGTCAGCGAGGGCGCCGTCGAGATCCGGCCAAGGGAAGCTTCCGACGCCTTGCGCAGGGTCGATGCGGGCCGGCAGGGCAGTTTTGACGACGCGGCCGTTTCCGCCTTGACGCCGCTGGCGCCGCATGCGGACGCCTGGCTGCGGGGCGTGCTGATCGCCGAGCGCATGCCGCTGGGCGAGGTGCTCGAACAGGTAGCCCGCTACCGCTATGGCGTGCTGCGCTGCGATCCGGCGCTCGCCGCCATGCCCGTGGACGGCATCTTCCAGTTGCACGACCCGGAGAACATCCTGCTCTTGCTGCAGCGCGCCTTGCCGATCCGGCTGGCGCGCCGCACGCGCTACTGGATCAGTGTCGAGGCGGCTTGAGCTTGTCGGCTTACGCGTGGCCTTGCCACGCTAAGCCGACCTACGCCTGTCGGGTATGGTAGGTCGGCTTAGCCCGCAGGGCGTAAGCCGACGTGCTCCAATTTACTTCTTGCCTGTCCCTTTTTGCAGATTGCTTCGTCATACAAGGTAGAGAACGAACAATCCGAACCATCGAAAGGGTTTACATGGCTTTGCAGCACCGCACGTTGACAGCAGCACGCATGACGCTCCATCCCACCACCGGCGCCGTGCGCGCCGCGCTGGTCTTGTTTCTCGCCGTGGGCGGCGCCGGCGCCACTTTGCCGCACTGGGCGCTGGCGGCCGAGGCCAGCCAGGCCGCCAGTCTGCGCGACTACCGCATTCCCGCCGGCAGCCTGCGCGATGCGCTGGCCTCGTTTGCCATCGCCGCCGGCGTGAACCTGTCCACGCAGGGCGTGGCGCTCGACGGCCTGGTGACGCCGGGCTTGCAGGGCCGTTATGGCGTCGCGGCCGGCTTGCAAACGTTGCTGCAAGGCAGCGGCCTGGAGGTGACAGCCAGCGGCAGCGGCAATTATATGTTGCGCAAAATGAATGCCAGCACGGCCGATGGCGGCCTGGCCAGCATGCCGACCGTGGTCGTCAGCGCCGAGGCGGACCGCGCCACGGAAGGCACGGGTTTATATACGGCGCGCGCGATGTCGACGGCCACGGGCCTGAACCTGTCGCAACGGCACACGCCGCAAACGGTCAGCGTGATTGCGCGCCAGCAGATGGAAGATTTCGATTTGACCACCTTGCAGGACGTCGCGCGCGCCACGCCTGGCATCTATGGCAAGACCCAGGGCGTGTCCGACCAGGAAACCACGTATTTTGCGCGCGGTTTTGCCTTGAGCCACGTCAATGTCGATGGCTTGCCGCTCGATGTCACGGGTTTCAATGAACGCAACGTCTCGGCCGACATGCTGATGTACGACCGGGTGGAAGTGGTGCGCGGCGCCACGGGTTTGATGGAAGGGGCGGGCGCGCCGTCGGGCAGCATCAACATGATACGCAAACGCCCCACGGCCACGCCCCTGCTGAACGCGTCCGCTCACCTGGGCAGCTGGAAGGACCGGCAATTGACGGTGGACGCCGGCAATGCCTTGAACGCCTCGGGCAGCGTGCGCGGGAGGGTGGCGGCCAGCTGGCGCGACAGCGACAGTTTCGTCGACGTGGTCAACAACAGCAATGGCACCGTGTATGCGATCGTCGAAGCGGACCTGACGCCGTCCACCACGGCCGGCATCGGCTTTTCGCGCCAGCACAGCCGCACCGATGGCGTGTTTGTCGGCTTGCCGACGTTTGCCGACGGCCGCCACATGGACTTGCCGCGCTCGACCTTCCTGAACAATGCCGACTCGTTCCAGAAACGCGACAACAACGTCGCCTTCGCCGACCTGGAAACCAGGCTGGAGAAGGGCTGGCGCAGCCGCTTTGCCATCACGCGCATCGATGCCTCGTCCAGCACGCGCAATACCACCAATAGCCGCATCGATGGCGAGATATATCGCTTCGGCCAGTCGGAAACGGGCTGGAAGTACAACACGGATCAGGTGGTGGCTGACTGGCGCCTGAGCGGCCCCGTCACCTGGTTCGGCCGCCAGCACGACGTCATCGTCGGCGCCAGCTACCGCCACGACGATTCGGATGCGGGTCAGAGCTGGGAGGGCGCCGGGACGCGCGTGATCGACATCCGCCACTGGAATCCCCATGCCTATCGCATGAACGGCGCGCCGTTCGAGCCGTACAACTGGGGCCGCAAGACGGATGAGAAGGGAATTTATGCGGCCGGCAACTTCAGCCTGGTCGATCCGCTGCGCCTGGTGCTGGGCGGGCGCTTCGGCTGGTATGCGCAGGACGTGACGGGCTGGTATGCCAGCAACCCCACGTGGCGGCGCGGCCTGACGGAAAACGCGAAGTTTACGCCGTATGCGGGCCTCGTCTACGACCTGGACCAGCATCACTCCCTGTACGCGAGCGGCACGCAGATATTCCAGCCGCAAAGCGTGCTCGATGTGGGCGGCAATACCTTGCCGCCGCTGAGCGGCACCAACCTGGAAGTGGGCGTCAAGGGCGAGTACTTCGGCGGCAGGCTCAACGCCAGCGGCGCCCTGTTCCGCATCAAGCAGAATAACCGCGCGATGGCCGATGAAGTCAATTGCCCCACGGGCGGCGCCATCTACTGCGCCCGCGCGGCCGGGCAGGTGCAGAGCGAAGGCGTCGATCTGCAATTGTCGGGCTCGCCATTGCCGGGCTGGCAGATCGCCGGCGGCTACACCTATGTGCTGGCCAAATACACGAAAGACAGCGTGGCGGCGAACATCGGCCAGCGCATCGCCACGGATGAGCCGAAGCAATTGTTCAAGCTGTACACGACTGTGCAGCTGCGCGGCAGCCTGGCGCGCTGGAATCTGGGCGGCTCCGTGTACGCGCAGGACAAGATCTACCGCCGCGACACGGGCTACCTGACGCAACAGGGCGGCTACGCCATCGTCGGCTTGACGGCCGGCTACCGCCTGAGCGAGCAGGTGCAGCTGCGCGTCAGCGTCGACAACGTGCTGGACCGCCGCTACTACCAGGGCCTCGGCTATGCGTGGTCGGGCGGGCTGGAACGCTACGGCGCGCCGCGCAGCGTGCTGCTGTCCCTGAACTACAAGCTGTAGGGGTGACGCCAGCGGAGCGCGCCTGGCCGGGCGCCTCTGCTACACTGCCGCCGTCTTCACTTTTACACGGTTCCCATGTCCGCCACGCCTGTCCTCACGCCCCTGAAAAGCGCTTTCCAGCAATCGCGCGCCGAGAATAACATCGAGCTGATCCTGCCCGAACTGCTGGCCGCGCAATTGCACGTCGTGATCGGCGGGCAAAGCGAGCAGATCGACCTGTTCCTCGTGCCGTCGCCGAATCCCGAGCGCCAGTGCGTGACGGTGGCGGAAGACCCGGCCTTCCTGGCCGGCATCAATTTTCCCAAGATTCCCGTCACGGGCGCGCAGCTGATCGCGTCGATTCCTCCCGAGATCGAGATCGTCATCCTGCACGGCGATGGTGCCAACTACCTGACGCGCGAACAGCTGGCGTGGTTCCGCGGCATGCTGGCGCCGACCGCTTGAGCGCAGCGCCGTCGCGCAAGCTCAAAGGGGCACGCGCCGAATGGATACGCTTTGCGCCGGCCGACGATGCAAGTTCCCAGGCAGCGATGATGGCCAATCTGCGTCCCGTGCTGTGGCGCAGCGTGCTGCTGGGCGGCTGCGCCCTGATCCTCGCCTTTGTCCTGCAAGCCGTCTGGCGCGACGTGCCATACGCGGGCGATGCGGTGCTGCTGCTCCTGCCGGCGCTGGCCGCCTGGACCGTCGGCCTGGTCCTGCTGCCGGATCGCAATCTGTCCTTTCATGTCGAAATCAACGACGCCGGCCTGTTGCTGCGCCGGGTGGCGCGGCGCCTGCCTGGCCATGAGAAGACGCTGCAGCTGGAACTGCGGCAGATACGCGCGCTCGAGGTGGTCGCCTACGCGGGCGCGGTAACCGTCTACCGGGTCGGGCCACCGATGGCGCGCCTGGAGTTGCTGCTGCACACGACCCTCGACGACTGCCCGCTGATTCGCGTGATTGGCATGGATCTGCCCGTGCCGCAGCGCTGGTCCTTGCGGCAGATCAAGGACGAGTTGAGCCGCCGTTGCAAACTGGCCGGTATTCCTGTCGCCGTGCGGGCCGGTCCCACCTATCAGGAATCTGCCGCGATACGCGCGCAGTGGCCGCCATGCTGAGCGGCCGGAAATTGTCGCATCAGGGCTGCGGAATATTTTTCTTTTGGTAACTATATTGCTGAAGTCCTATGAATATGTTCGCAAAGCAACTATACTCATGATTCTTTAAAAAATCATCGTCACGCTGGCGGCCAGATATCCGCGCCAGAGTTCGTACGCATTCCGCTTTTTCCCTCTGTAAAAAGCACCTTTCCCCCGCGCGGCAGGCGCGGGCGTGATGACCGAGCCTTGCCCTGGTCGACTGCTGCCGTTGTCATTTTCGCTGTGTTGCCGCTTTACTAAAAAGCCGGGCGCCGGCGCGCGGTGCGCGGTGCGCCGTCATGTTTTGCGACGTCACGTTTCACTCTATTCGGTTCACGACAGTATGCTGAGTTCCATCTTTGCCGTATCGAACGATACCTTGCCGTACATCTATGGCGCGCACAATGCCTGGCTGGTGTTGTTTTCTATCGGCATCGCCATTTTTGCCTCGTTCATGGCCTTGCAGATCGCCGGCATGGCGCGCAGCAGCGAGCGCGGCTTCCAGCGCCAGACGGCCATCATCACGGGCGCCATCGCGCTCGGCGGCGGCATCTGGTCGATGCACTTCATCGGCATGCTGGCCTTTGATATCTGCACGCGCGTGTCCTTCGCGCCCGGCCTGACCCTGCTGTCGATGCTGCCAGGCATGGGCGCTTCGTGGGTGGCGCTGCACCTGCTGGCCCGTCCGAGCATCAACTGGCGGCAATTGGTGGTCGGCGGCGTGCTCGTCGGAGTTGGGATCGGCTCCATGCATTACAGCGGCATGGCCGCCATGCAGACGTCGCTGGCCCTGCGCTACGAACCCTGGCTGTTTGTGCTCTCGCTGCTGGTGGCCGTCACCATGGCCATGCTGGCGCTGTGGGTGCGCTTCGGCCTGAACGCCATGCGCCAGCGCCTCAGTCCGCTGACATCCTTGCTGGTCAGCAGCGTGGTGATGGGCCTGGCCATTTCTGGCATGCACTACACGGGCATGCTGGCGGCGCGCTTTTCGGGCACGCCCACGGCAGGCGAGAACACGATTACGGTGCAAGCCTCGTTCGTCGCCCTGGCCGTGGCCCTGATTACCGTCACGCTGACCGTTTTTGTGGCCGCCGCGAATGGCTTGCTGCGCTACCGCCAGCTGCTGCGCCACGCCAGCGCCAGCGAATCGCGCCTGCGCGCCATCGTCGACACGGCGGCCGATGGCCTCATTACCATCGATGGCCAGGGCAAGGTGCGCTCCTTCAATCCCGCCGCGGAAAGCCTGTTCGGCTGGCGCGAAGCGGAGATCGTCGGGCGCGACGCCAGCGTGCTGCTGCAACCGGCCGACGCGGCCGAATACGAGGGCTATCTGCGCGACTATCTGGAAACGGGCGCTTCGCGCATCCTCGACAGCGGACGCGAACTCGATGGCTGCCACAAGGACGGCACCGTGCTGCCCATGCGCGTGGCGATCGGCAAGATCGATACGCCGGGCCAGCCCCTGTTCGTGGCGTTTGTCACGGACATGCGCTCGTCGCGCAGCATGGAGCAGGCGCTCAAGGACAGCGAGCGCCAGTACCGTACCCTGATCCGCAATATTCCCGGCGTGTCCTTCCACTGCAGCTTCGCGCCCGAATGGAAGATGATTTTCATCAGCGACGCCGTCTTCAACCTGACGGGCTGGACGCCGCAGGACTTCATCGAAGGGCGGGTCAGGCTGTTCGACCTCGTGCATCCGGACGACCGCCAGCGCGTCAACGACACCTGTGTGCAGGCGGCCGGCGAACAGCGCGACTTCGAGAACGTCTACCGCCTGATCCACCGCGACGGGCGCGAGCGCTGGGTGCGCGAAAGCAGCGGCCCCGTGCTCGACAACGACGGCGTGGTGCGCTGGATCGACGGCGTCATCCTCGACATCACGGAAAGCGAATTGCGCAACGCCGAATACGAAGGCAAGGTGACAGCCATCTCGCGCGCGACGGCCGTGGCGGAATTCGACCTGCAGGGGCGCATCCTGGCGGCCAATCAGAACTTCCTCGACCTGGTCGGCTACCAGCTCGACGACGTGCTGGGCCTGCACCACAGCATCTTCTGCGAACCCGCCCACGTGACCTCGCCCGACTACATCGCGTTCTGGCAGCACCTGGCGGGCGGCGAATTCAATACGGGCGAGTACAAGCGCATCGGCAAGGATGGCCGCGAAGTGTGGATACAGGCTTCGTACAATCCGATCTTCAACACGGACGGCAAGCCGTTCAAGGTGGTCAAGCTGGCCACCGACGTGAGCGAGCGGCGCGCCATGCAGGAAAACCTGCGCGCGGCGAAAGACCGCGCAGAGCTGGCCGCCGAATCGAAGACCAGCTTCCTGGCCAACATGAGCCATGAAATCCGCACGCCGATGAACGCCATCATCGGCTTTACGGAAGTGCTGCTGGGGACGGCCCTGGACAGCCTGCAGCGCCGCCACCTGGGCACCGTGCGCCAGTCGGCCCGTTCGCTGCTCGAACTGCTCAACGACATCCTCGACACGGCCAAGCTGGAAAAGGGCGCCACCGAGCTGGAACTGGTGGACTTCTCGCTGCCCGACCTGGTCGACCACGTGGCCGCCTCCCTGCGCGTCACGGCGCACGCGCGCGACCTGGTGCTGCATGTCGACGTCGATCCCGGCATGGGCCAGTTCTTCCTCGGCGACGCGCGCCGGGTGCAGCAGGTGCTGACGAATCTGATCGGCAACGCCGTCAAGTTCACGGAAGTAGGCCATGTGCGCGTGGCCGTCGGCATGCAGGGCGAGCAAGTGCATATCGCCGTGCACGACACGGGCATCGGCATTCCGGCCGACCGCCTGGACAAGATATTCGCCCCATTCACGCAAGCCGATTCCTCGATGAGCCGCCGCTTTGGCGGCACGGGCCTGGGCACGACGATTTCGCTGCAGCTGGTCGAGCTGATGGGTGGCACCATCACGGTGGAAAGCACCCTGGGCGTGGGCAGCGTGTTCCACGTGCTGCTGCCGCTGGCGCCGGGCAAGGCCGTGGCGCGCCGCAGCGAGCAGCCCGTGGCGGCCTTGCCGCCGCTGCGCATCCTGGCGGCAGACGACGTGCCGCAGAACGTGGAGCTGCTCTTGATCAGCCTGGGCGCGGCGGGCCACCAGGTGATCGCCGCCAGCGATGGCGAGAGCGCCGTGCGCGAGTTCAGCAAGGGCAGCTTCGACATCGTCCTGATGGACGTGCAGATGCCGCGCATGGATGGCCTGGAAGCGACGCGCCTGATCCGCGTGTACGAGCGCGAGCAGGGCCTGAAGGCGACGCCCATCATCGCCCTGACGGCCAGCGTGCTGGAACAGGACCGCCGCGCCGCGCAGACGGCGGGCATGAACGGCTTTGCCTCGAAGCCGCTGGAAATGCACAAGCTGACGGCGGAAATCGCGCGCCTGCTCGATATCGCCGTGGCCATGCCGCCGCCGGCCGCCGGCGCGGCGGCGCGCGTGGCCGCCGGCCAGGTCGACTGGCAGCGCGGCATCGCCCTGTGGGGCGGCCGCGAAGCCTTGCAGCGGGCGATCGGCCGCTTCGTGCAGGCCAATGGCGACTGCGCCGCCATGCTGGCGGCGGAACTGGAACGCGGCGGCGGCAGCGTGGCCGGCCACCTGCTGCACCGTATCAAGGGCGCGGCGGGCAATTTGTGCCTGGTGCAGGTCGAAAGCCTGCTGGGACGCATCGAACAAGCGATCGCGCGCCAGCTGCCGGCCACCGAATTGCTGGTGCAGCTGGCCGCCGCCTTCATGGCGCTGGCCGGCGAACTGGAAGAGGTAAATATGCCGGCCGTGGCCATGGGCGCGACGCCCGCCGGCGCGCCCCTCGATGCGCCAGCTGCAGGCGTCTTGCTGCGGCAAGCCATCGCCAGCCTGGAGGGCGGGCAGCTCGACGACGCCCTGATGGCGCAGATCGCCGCCATCCTGGCGCCGCATGGCCAGCAGCAGCGCCTGCAGGCGCTGGCCAGCGCCATCGACGACTTTGAATTTGCGCGCGCCGTGGGCGTGCTGCGCCAGCTGCTGGCGTGGCTCGAGGCTCCTGCGCCTGCCGACCTTTCCTGATATTGGACTGACGATGACCTTACAAGAAGACAAACCGATCCTGCTGCTCGTCGACGACGAAGCGACGAATCTGCAGGTGCTGCGCCAGATCCTGCAGGACGATTACCGCCTGCTGTACGCCAAGGATGGCGAGAAGGCGCTGGAACTGGCGCAGAACAACCCCGTCGAACTGATCCTGCTCGACATCATGATGCCGGCCATGACGGGCTATGAAGTGTGCCGCCAGCTGAAAGCCATGCCGGTCACTGCCGCGATTCCCGTCATTTTCGTCACCGCCCTGTGCGACGTGAAGGACGAGGCGGACGGCTTCGACGCGGGCGCCGTCGACTACATCACCAAGCCCGTCAGCCCGCCCATCGTGCGCGCCCGCGTGCGCACGCACTTGTCGCTGGTGGACGCCGAGGAATTGCGCCGCTCGCGCCTGCAGGTGATCCAGACCCTGGGCCAGGCGGCCGAATACAAGGATAACGAGACGGGCATGCACGTCATCCGCATGAGCTATTACGCGCGCCAGCTGGCACTGGCGGCCGGCTACAGCGCGGCCAGGGCGGAAGATTTATTGAATGCGGCACCGATGCACGACGTGGGCAAGATCGGCATCCCCGACGCCATCCTGCAAAAGCCGGGCAAGCTCGATGCGGAAGAATGGAAAGTCATGCGCCGCCACGCGGAAATCGGCGCGGCCATCATCGGCGAGCACGCGGGCGGACTGCTGAAAATGGCGCGCACCATCGCCCTGACGCACCACGAGAAATGGGATGGCAGCGGCTATCCGCAAGGCCTCAAAGGCGAAGAAATCCCGCATGAAGGCCGCATCGTCGCCATCGCCGACGTCTTCGACGCGCTCACCAGCGAGCGCCCGTACAAGCGCGCCTGGGCGATCGAAGAGGCCATCGCCACCATGCAGCGCGACAGCGGCACGCATTTCGATCCCGCGCTGCTGGCGCTGTTCATCGAACAGCTGCCGGCCATGCTCGAGATCAAGGACAAGTGGCGCGAGCCGGCGTAGGGAGCATCTGCTCAGGGCGGATCCACGCGCAGGCGGTCGGCCAGCAAGCGCGCATATGCTTCAGTGCTGCCGAATTGCACATGGGCGCATGCCATGCTTGTGCCCAAGGTTGCCATGTGGCGAGAGGATATCGCATAGGCAAGTTTGCCGGGTTGTCGCCGCGATGGATACACGAAACCGTGAATCGCGCCTGCCTCCTGCGCAATGATCTGATCCAGCTGCCAGCCCAGCCATTGGCACCAGCCGTGGTCGGGACTGCGCAATTGATCGTAGATACCCAGGCGGCTGGCGGCCAGCCCGGTCAGGTCGAGCAATTGCAGCGGGGCGCTGAACGACAGGGTTGCAATCAGCGCTTGTTGCGCGTTGTGATCTATGTAAAAGGTGCCCGGACGCGTCACGTCGTTCTGGCAAAGCTGGGCTTCCCAGGCAGCCGTATAGGCATCGTCCGCAAGATACGCCCAGTGATAGGGGAAGCCGGCCGCATCTGCCAGTTCGGCGGGCGGGCCGAAGCGGTAGGTGCGCTGGACTTTCAATGGCCAGATCGATGCCATGTTCCACGCCGCGCGCACCAGGGCCTGGCTTGCTGGATGGGTGATGATATGACTCAATAATTCAGCGCGCAGCAATGCCAGCGCCGGCAGGCGCGCGGTCATTTCTGGCGGGATGGGCGTTAGTTCACACGTCATGCGGGGCTAGCCTACGATATCGGCCATGCCCCTATGCTGCCACTTCGCCGCCGCCAGCACCTTGCGCAATCTCTCGCTGGCGGGCAGATCCAGCAGCGCCTGCTGACTGGGATGCACTTCGGCCCGCGTTTCGAACGATTTGCCTGCAAGCAGCTCTGCCGGCGACAGTTCGTTGAGTTCGTCTGCGCTGCTGACCCAGAAGGCATGAATGTCACTGCCGGGCTGGCCGGCGAGAATGGCGAGCACGGGCGCGATCAATTCCGGCACGGGCTGGACAAATTGCCACGCCGGAAACTCCTTGCCGATACTGCGCCCCTTGGGTGTCACGCAATAAAACCGCTGGCTTTCCACGGCGCGATACAGCGACGCCTGCGACAGTTCCACCCATCCTTGCCCAATGACATCGGATACCTTGAGTTTTGACACGGGAAGTTGCAGCGGTATCGATGGCGGGGTGGCGCGCAGAGAGGCGCGCGCCGCATCGAGCGCGCGCGCGGCCAGGTCGATCAGGCGCTCGCGCTCGGGACCTTGCGCCAATAGGTCGAGCTGTGCGCTCACCAATTGCGAGAATTGTTCCACTACCCGCAGGTCGTTGTCGGTCCATTCCCGGCGCGCGGGCGCCAGAGTGTCGTGATGCAGATGCGCTGTCATGTTCGCTCCTCGGGTATATGCGCCAGGCGTCTTACACACAAGATTATCATGTTTCGCAACTTTATCAAGCGAAAAGCGCATCTTTTCTGCATCACGCAGCGCTGTATATCAGGGCAAGCTGTCCTGCAGCCGCAAGATCCGCCGTATCTCCAGAATCGCCTGCGGGCTTTCCTGCACGCTGTGCCACGAGGGGATGACTTTTTCCGACAGCGCGCCGTCGAGGTGGGCGCTGGCGTAGGGCACCACGCCATCGCTCGATTCGGCCAGCGGCAGGTCCGGCGTGTCGTTGCCCATGATGGAGTAGTAGCGCACTTTCGGGCTGATGGGCAGGTCCGCCACCAGGCGCACGAACGGGTCCTTGTCGCTGAGGTTATCGATGCTGTTGGGGATGCGCAGCGGCTCGCTGCTGCCCGTGTCGAGCTGCGCCAGGCTGCCGGCCGCGTCGGACAGCTGGTCGAGCATGGTGATGGGCAAGGTGACGAGATTGGCGATCCAGCGCGCCACCTTGTGGTTGGCGAACGAGGTGCCGCGGTGCGGCGCGGCGATGAAGATGGCGCGGTTGACCTGCGGCATGGCCGTGAAATTGAGGTAGGGCGCCAGTCCGGCGCGCATTTTTTCCGCCTTCTTGCCCTTCAAATTGTATTCTTCCGTGATGGCGTCGAGCAGGGTGTTGCTGGCGTCGGACACCATCAGGCGCGCCAGCACGCCGCCCATGCTGTGGCCGATCAAGACCATCTCGTTCGCGGCATCCGCCTTGCCAGCCGGGTCGAACTGGGCCAGCGTCGCGGTCAGCGCCTTGCGGATGGCGGCGTTATTGGCCGCCAGCGGCGCATTGCTCGGATAGTACACTTGCCAGATCTGGTAGCGGCGGCGCAGCTGTTCGTCGCCCATCAGTTCATTCGCCACGTTGATCCACGCTTCCGGGCTGCTGGCCAGGCCGTGCAGCATGACGATGGTGCGCTTGTTCGGGTCGTAGGGCTGCATCAGGTGCACCTGCGGGCGCGAAATGCCGTCGGCGCGGCCGAACAGGGTGCGCAGCGCCTGCACGCCGAAGCCGGAGCGGGCCAGCCACAGGCCATAGCCGGCCGTGAAGTTGGCTGCCACGGGCAGTTCCTGGCCTGCCATGCGCGTCGATTCGCTGCGCGTCGGGTCGACCAGCATCACCAGCAGCTGCTGCGTGGCCAGGACTTCCTGCAGGCTGTTGCCGTCGAAGCGGATCAGCGCCGTGACGACGGGGAAGCGGGTTTCCTGAAACGGTGCGTTGCCCGCTTGCGCGGGCTTGGGCATGACGGCCACCAGGTCGGCGCCGAAGCCGTCGCGCCGGTATACATTGCGCAGGCCGGAAAACGTCAGCGAGGTGGCCGGCAGCAGTTCTTCCGGCAGGGTGCCGTCTGCGGGCAGCCGCAGGGCAGACAGTTCGCTGTCGATCTGCCAGCCGGCGACGCGGATCACATGGCCGTCCGGGCGGTATTCGCCGCGGTGGCGGAACAGGTTGCCGACGGCCTTTTGCACGGCATAGTTATAGTAGTCGCGGATCTGCGTCTGGCGTTCCTCGAAGGCGCGCTGGCCCGGCGTGCGCGTCGTGTAGAACAGGTAGGCGTAGGCGTAGCGGGCCGATTCCAGCCACGCGGCCAGCAGCTCGGCGCTGGGGTGGCCGCCCTGTTTTTCTTCGGCCAGGGCGCTTTCCAGCCATAATTCGGAGAGGGTTGCCAGGCGCTGTTCGTCGCTGAGCAGCTCGGAGCGGGCCAGGTCGGCGCGACAGCTGCCCGTATTGGCTTCGCAGGCGGCGATGTCGCTGCCGATGATGCGCAGCACTTCGCTGGCCGATGCGCTGAGTTTGCCCGTGGTGAGGATGTCGCCGCGCCGCTGCTGCAGGTAGTCGGCCGGCGAAATGGCGCTGACGGTGACGGCGGCGCAGCCGCTCAGCAGCGCCGCGGCACAGAGCAGGGCGCCCAGGCGCAAGCGCCGCATCAGCGTGGCCGGCATCTCAGAACGAGTAGACCAGGGTCAGCGAGGTTTGCGTATCCGTGTTCTTCTTGTCGTCCGGTACGCGGGTATCGTTGCGGGCGCTGAAGGCGGCCTTCATCTGCATGGTGCCGTTGATTTTCGTGCTGAGGGCCGTTTCGGCGATCGAGTGGGTGTTCGAGGTGCCCCGTTCCACGCTGACCGTCTGCGTAAACATGGCCGACTGGCTGATCTTCCACTTCATGGCGGCCGCGCCGCGCACCGTCAGGCCGTGTTCCGATTCGCCCGCGTCATTGGTGCCGCTGAAATAGCCAGGACCGAATTCCACATCGACGCTCTTGTCGCTCGACTGATACCAGCGCGAGCCGTGACCGACGGCCAGGGTCGAGTACTTGGTGTAGGCGCCGAACTTGTCGTTCACGTGCGAGGCCAGCACGAACAGTTTTTCATGGTCGGCCATCAGCTTGTAGGCGGCCTTGGCGGAGGCGGAAAAGCGTTCGGCCGAGCGTTCGCGGATCTTTTGTCCTTCGTCGTTCGTCGTTTCGTCTTCCTTGAAGTAGCCGCTGAAGATGTACTGGTTGCTCCAGTCGTCGAGTTCCTGGCGCGCGTCGATCTTGCCCGTCACCGAGGTACCGACCGTGTTGCCCGAGGTGGTGATGGCGCCCAGTTCGGCGGAAGTGCTCCAGCTGCCGATGGGGATTTCATCAAACAGCATGCTTTGCTTGGTGTCGGCGGCGGCGGCGTTGCCGCAAGTGATGGCCATGGCCAGCGCCAGTGCGAGAGAGTGGGTCGATTTCATGGCTGTAGTGGTCTGTGGCGCGCGCCAGGCGCGCCTGATGTTCGTTAGTGGCAGTGGTGGCGATGCTGGCCGCGGCAAGCCGGGAAGCGCCGATAAAACATGCGCGCGCGGGCGCGGCCAAACATTGTCGAGGCTGTATTGTACCCGACCCCGTCAACGTTCGCCGCACGCCCCGGCGCGCACGAATGCTGCTATATTGATGGAAATATTGCAAACCTGGCATGTGTGGATGATGACGATGAAAATAGCTTGCAAGCTTGTCACCGCGGTCTGGCTGTGCGCGGCGGTGCAGGCCGGGGCCCAGGCGCTGGAGACGACGCCGGGAGCGGGAGCGGCACCGCCACTGACGCAATCGATGATACGCGACGCCGTGCGCGCCGTACTGGCGGAAGAGGCGCAGGCGCGCGACGCACTTCCGCAGCCGGCCATGCAGCAGGTGACGATACGCGCCGACCGGAAATACGAGCAGTTCTCCGCCGCCTTCGCCGAGGCGAAGGTGCCCGACTGCCTGCACGCCGACGGCTTGAAGCGCCAGCCCACCAGCATCGGCCCGATCGGCATCGGTGGCGTGTATGCCTTGCCCTTCGTGGCGATCGCCAAGCTGCGCGGCAAATGTAACTAGCCGGCCGCCGCCTGGCGGCGCACGCCGGGGCTGGCAAGTGGCGCGCGCCTGGCGTATGCTGCGCGTATTTGCTGCCTGATCTTACAAGGAATCCCCCGTGCGCTGCCTGGTCATCGAAGACGAAGCCGAAACTTCCCGTTACATTTGTGCCGGCCTGCGCGAGGCGGGCCACGACGTCACCTCTTGCGACAATGGCATCGACGGCATGCGCCTGGCCTGCGGCGAGGACTGGGATGCGCTGGTGCTCGACCGCCTGCTGCCCGGCGAGATCGACGGCCTGGCCATCGTCGCGCGCCTGCGCGGCATGGGCCGCAACACGCCCGTGCTGGTGCTGTCGGCCCTGTCGAGCGTCGACGAGCGCGTGCGCGGCTTGCGCAGCGGCGGCGACGACTACCTGTCGAAACCGTTCGCCATCGCCGAACTGCTGGCGCGCATCGAGGCGCTGCTGCGGCGCGCCGCGCCCGTGCCCGAATCGACGCAGCTGCAGGTGGCCGACCTGGTGCTCGACATGCGTACCATGCGCGTGACGCGCGCCAGCCGGCAAATCGCCCTGCAGCCGCGCGAATTTCGCCTGCTGGAATACCTGATGCGCCACCAGGGGCAGTCCGTCACGCGCGCCATGCTGCTCGAAGCCGTGTGGGACTACCATTTCGACCCGCAGACCAACGTCATCGACGTGCAGGTGAGCCGTTTGCGCACCAAGGTGGACAAGGAGTTTTCTCCGCCGCTGATCCACACGGTGCGCGGCGTCGGCTACACCCTGGGTGTGCTCGACAGTGCGTAACTTGCACCGCTCGATCGCGGCCAGGCTGGCGCTCGGCTATGGCGTGCTGGTGGTCGTGTCGATCAGCATCGTCTGCGCCGTGTTCTATTTCGGCACCATCGGCGTGCTCGATCGCAGCGTGGACCGCAAGCTGACCCTGCTCTCGGAGCGCCTCGCCGCGCTGTACGAGCAGGGCGGCAGCAGCCGCACGACGGCGGAAATCGCCCATCTGCTCACCGACCGCACCGACAGCGACACGGAAATCTTCTTGCTGGTCGATGCCGATGGCCGCCGCGTGGCGGGCAATCTGTCGTCCTGGCCCGACCTGGGCAGCCCCGTGGGCCGCCTGCTGCACCGCGACGTCACGCGCGAAGGGCGCCGGGTGCCCGCGCGCATGCTGATCCGCGACCTGACGGGCGGCGCGCGCCTGTTCGTCGGACGCGACATGGAGGAGGGCAAGTCGATCCGCACGCTGGTGCTGCGCTCGCTGGCCTATGGCGGCGGGGTGGCCATCGTGCTGGTGGTGGCGGGCGCCTGGCTGTTCCGCCGCCAGCTCGAGGCGCGCATCGGGCAGATACGCCGCACGGCGGGCGAGATCGAGGCGGGCGACCTGAGCCGGCGCATTCCCGTCTCCAGCGAGGATGAATTCGGCTTGCTGAGCCGCGACATCAATCGCATGCTCGACCGCATCGAACACCTGATGGAAGGCGTGCGCCACGTGTCGAACGCCATCGCGCACGACCTGCGCACGCCGCTGGGACGCATCCGCAACAAGCTCGATGGCGCCTTGCGCCAGCAGCAGGGCGTGGCCGGCTACGAGAGCGCCGCGCAGGCGGCCATCGACGACATCGACGACCTGACGCGCGTGTTCGACAAGCTGCTGCAGATCGCGGCGGCCGAATCGGGCATGCGTCCCGAGAATTTCGACGACATCGACCTGCACCAGATCGGCGCCGACATCGTGGAAATGTATGAAGCGACGGCCGACGAGCAGGGCGTGCTGCTGGTGCAGATGTATGGCGAGGCCGTGCCGGCGCGCGGCGACCGCAACCTGCTGGGCAGCGCGCTGGCCAGCCTGGTCGACAACGCCATCAAATATGCGGGGCAGGGCGCCACGGTGGAAGTGTCGGCCGGCAGCGATGCGCAGGGCAGCTGGCTGGCCGTGCGCGACAACGGCCCCGGCGTGCCAACGGAAGAACTGCCGAAGCTGACGCAGCGCTTCTACCGCCTCGACAAGAGCCGCCATTTGCCCGGCAATGGCCTGGGCCTGTCCATCGTGGCCGCCATCGCGGCCCTGCATGGGGGCAGTCTGGAAATCGAGGATGCGGCGCCGGGCTTGCGGCTGCGCCTGCACCTGCTGCGCTAGCGTAGGCAGGCAGCACATTACCAACTTGTAACCCCCATTGTTTTAGCTCCCACCTATCATCCGCTCTACCCGGCGTAGAGCGGCTGCATGCGTGCTGCCGCCTGTTTCGGGCTGCCGCGGCCCCGCCGCGTTCTGTTTGCCGAGACCTGTTGTAGAAGCATACGCATGCATACTTTTGCCATCATCGAGGAGCGCGCCGCGCTGCCCGCACTGCGCCAGCATGGCCACCGCCTCAAGGCCGCGCTGGGCGCCGTTGTCTTTCCCCTGCAGCGCGCGCGCTGGCAAGCCTTTGTCGCAGGCACGCCTGGCCTGGCGGCGCTGGCGCACGCCCATCCCAGCCTGCTGTACAAGATTTACCGTCCCTACGCCAGCCGCCAGCTCGGTTGCGCGGCGCGGGTGGAGCTGCTGCGCGGGCATTACCGTTTCCTGTGGCAGGCGGGCGCGCGGCCGCTGGTGGAATACGCGGCGCGCCGCGCGCTGGTGCTGGCCGCCATCGAGGGCAAGGATGGCGCCATCTACCGCCTGCAGCTGACGGCCATCCATGACAGCCACCGCGAGGGCGACCTGTGCCTGCGCCTGACGCGCGACGGCGTGTCGCTGTACCTGGCCAGTTTCCTGTTCCGTCCCCAGCCCGGAGGCGCCGTCATCCAGCTGGGCGCCTTGCAGGGACTGCGCTCGCAGGCGGGCGCGCAGGCGGTGAAGGACGCGACGCGGGCGCTACACGGCTGCCGGCCGAAGAACCTGATGGTGGCCGCCTTGCGCGACCTGGGCGATTTTTTCGGCTGCGGCCACCTGGACCTGGTCAGCAACGCCAACCGCATCGCGCTGAACTGGCGCCGGCGCCGCCACATCTCGTGCGACTACGACCTGGCGTGGCGCGAGCTGCATGCGCTGCCTGCCGGCGACGGCAATTACAGGCTGCCATGCGGCCCTTGCCGGATGCCGGACCTGGAACTGGTGCCGTCGAAAAAGCGCGCCGATGCGCGCCGCCGCGGCGCCATGCTGGTGCAGCTGGCGGCGGACATGCGCTGGCAAGTGGCGGCCCTGTTGCAGCCGCAATGAAGGCGCAAGGCGGCATTTTTTGACCTGCGCGGCTTTTTTGCCGGGCAGCCCGGCGCAAGCGGCGCGATCGGCGTATACTTGTTGGCGTTGTTAACCTGAAGCCAGTCACCCCATGCCAGCACAATTCCCCACTTCGCGCATGCGCCGCCTGCGCGCGACCCCGCAACTGCGCGAGCTGTTCCGCGAAACCGAGATCAATCCGCGCGACCTGGTCCTGCCGATCTTCGTCGACGAAGGCAGCAGCGATTTCATCGACATCAAGTCCATGCCCGGCGTGCGCCGCATTCCCGAAGCGAAGCTGGCGCAGGAAATCGAGCGCTACGCGCGCGCCGGCCTGCGCTCCGTCATGACCTTCGGCATTTCGCACCACAAGGACAGCCACGGCACGGACACCCTGAACCCGGACGGCCTGGTGGCGCGCATGTCGCGCATCATCAAGGACGCCGTGCCGGAAATGGTCGTCATGTCCGACACCTGCTTCTGCGAATACACGGACCACGGCCATTGCGGCATCCTGCATGGCGACACGGTCGACAATGACAGCACGGTGCTGAACCTGGGCAAGCAGGCCGTCATCGCGGCCCAGGCGGGCGCCGACATCATCGCCCCTTCGGCCGCCATGGATGGACAGGTGGCGGCCATCCGCAGCGCGTTAGATGCGGCCGGCTTCCACGACACGCCCGTGATGGCGTATTCGACCAAGTTCGCCTCGGGCCTGTACGGCCCGTTCCGCGACGCGGCCGGCAGCACCCTGAAGGGCGACCGCAAGACCTACCAGATGGACCCGATGAACCGCCGCGAAGCGGTGCGCGAGTCCCTGATCGACGAAGCCGAAGGCGCGGACGCGCTGATGGTGAAACCTGCGGGCGCCTACCTCGACATCATCCGCGACCTGCGCGAAGTGACGCGCCTGCCGATTGGCGCCTACCAGGTCAGCGGCGAATACGCGATGATCAAGTTCGCCGCCCAGGCGGGCGCCATCGACGAGCGCCGCGTGGTGCAGGAAACCCTGGGCGCCATCAAGCGCGCGGGCGCGGACATGATCTTTACGTATTTTGCGATGGATGTGCTGAATAATCCGTATTGAGCCTTGTCTCTGGCGCACAGCTAGCGTCCTTTTTCACCCCAAAAGCAAGTGCTGGGGTCAGACCCGGCGGGTCTGACCCCGGAATTTGCGGTTGGGTTTATACAGCTTCCCATGCCCCTGAAAATCTCCCGCATCCTGCACGCCGGCTATGTCTTCGAATGCGAAGGCACGGCCATCGCCTTCGATCCCATCGTTGAAAATCCGTTCAGCCGCAACTGCCACGCGTTTCCGTCCGTGCGCTTCGACCTCGACGCCGTGCGCCGGCTGCGCTGGGATGCCGTCTTCATTTCGCACTTCCACGACGACCACTGCTCGCTCGACAGCCTCGACGTGCTCGACCGCGCCACGCCCATCTATCTGTACTGCGTCTTCGACGAACTGTTCGCGATGCTGCGCGCGCTCGGTTTTACGCAGGTGCAGCGGCTGCACGTGGACGTGCCCGTGCGCGTGGGCGCCATCGAGGTGATCCCGCGCCGGGCGCTCGACGACGATGTCGACTCGCTGTTCCAGGTGCGCGCAGCCGGCATGAACGTGCTCAACGTCGTCGATTCCTGGATCGGCCCCGAGACGCTGGCGCAGCTGGCCGCGTTCGCGCCCTGGGACATGGTCTTGTGGCCGTTCCAGACCATGCGCGAGATCGCCGTCATCGCGCCGTCGCTGGCAGCGCGAGGCCCGGTCGAGCTTCCCGACGACTGGGTGCCACAGCTGCGCGCGCTGGCGCCCCGTTATATCGTGCCCAGCTCCTGCCAGTTCGTGCAGGAAGACTGGTCCTGGTACAACCACGCGATGTTCCCCGTTACCTACCGCCGCTTTGCCGATGAAATCGGCGCCGCGCTGCCCGAGGCGCACATCTTCCGCCTCGACCCGTCGACGTCCGTGCTGCTCGATGCGCACGGAGTGAGCAGCGCCGAACCCTTGCCCTGGGTGATTCCAGTGGGTCCGCAAGACGTGGATTTCGACTACCGTCCCGACGCAACGCCGCCCGCCACGGCGGATATCGCCCGCCGTTTCGCGCCCTTGAGCGATGCCGACGCAGCGCTGGTGCTCGATTTCTGCCAGGGTGGCTTGCTCGAGCGCTATCGCGACATGGAACTGCCCGAGGACAGCTACTTCCAGCAACCGCGCCTGTGGCGCTTGGCCCTGTACGGCCATGACGGCGCGGCCACGGTCCTGCATTACCGCACGCACGGCGACTTGATCGACCTCGTGCCCGACACCGGCGAGGCGCCCGGCTGGACCACCGAGGTGCCGCTGGTGAAATGCCATGCGGCGCTGGTGCTGGGCGAATCGCTGACGTCGATGTACATGCGCATCAACGATGGCCCGTTCGATGCCGGGGCGTGGGCCGCACTGGCGGAGGCCGACATCGTCGACGACCCGCTGATCCGCTGCCTGTTCAATGACGCCATCGGTGCCTACCAGGCGGCGCAGCTCAAGCGCTTGCTGGCCCGCTGAAGAAAGTCGCGCGACAGAGTAAGATAGCTGCTTCTGACTAGAACGGGAAAGACACCATGGCACAAGACAACGAAACCGCGATCCTGGCCGGCGGCTGCTTCTGGGGCGTGCAAGATTTGCTGCGCCGCTATCCGGGCGTGATCGCCACGCGCGTGGGCTACAGCGGCGGCGACGTCGCCAACGCCACCTACCGCAACCACGGCACGCATGCGGAAGCGATCGAGATCATCTTCGACCCGAGCACCATCAGCTACCGCAAGATCCTGGAATTCTTCTTCCAGATCCACGATCCCAGCACGCCGGACCGCCAGGGCAACGACCGCGGCACCAGCTACCGTTCGGCCATCTTTTACACGAACGATGAGCAAAAGCGCGTGGCCGAAGACACCATCCGCGACGTCGACGCCTCCGGCCTGTGGCCCGGCAAGGTGGTGACGGAAGTGGCGCCGGCCGGCCCGTTCTGGGAAGCGGAACCGGAGCACCAGGATTATCTGCAGCGCTTGCCGCACGGCTACACCTGCCATTACATCCGGCCGGACTGGGTCTTGCCGCAGCGTCAACAATAAGCGTCACGGGAGACGGCCATGCGCTATTGGCAGGTGGAGCGGCGGCAGGCCGAGGGGCAGCTGGATCTGGGGCGCGCCCTCGATCTGGTGGCCGCCATCGGCCATGCCGACGTGAATGCCGTCGCCGGGGCCATCCTGAAGACGGTCAGCACGGCCGCGCCCATTTCCCAGTGCACGATCTTTGCCTATGAATTCGGCAACCGGCCCCGCACGGTGGCCGTGGCCGACCGGCGCGGCGGGCGTTTCCTGCAAGATATCGCCGACAGCTACGCGCGCCATTACTATGCGCTCGACGGCAACCAGCGCGTGATCGCGCCCGCGCCCGGGCGGAAAATCGATCCCGCCATCGTGCTGCACCAGCAAGCGAGCGACGAGATCGACCATCCCGGCTACCGCGCCACCTGCTATCAAAAACCGAATGTCTCGGACCGGCTGTCCCTGCTGGTGCAGCCGGCCGGCGATATCTGGTTGTCCGTCAATTTTTACCGCGACAGCAGCCAGGGCCAGTTCCGGCCTGGCGAAATCGCCGCCATCGAAACCCTGTCACCGCTGTTCGCCCATGCGGCCAAGCACCACTACAGCCTGAACGGCCAGCCCGCGCAGGGTGTCGCGCCCATGATGCTGGCCAGGCTGCGCCAGCATTGTCCCGCCTTGAGCAAGCGCGAACTGGACGTGCTGCGCTGCGTGCTCGAAGGCTTCACGGCCGTGGAAATCGCCGAGACCATGGGCCTGCAGCCATCAAGCGTCATCACCTACCAGAAGCGCGCGTATAAACGCCTGGGCATTTCCAGCCAGCGCCAGTTGTTTGCCCTGTGCATGGCGCCAGCACCTGTCTAGTCCCTTGGACGTAGGGACGGCTCCGCCTTTTTGACTGTGTTCGCCGCGAAATGTCCCCAAAATGGGGACAGGGTTCGCGGCGCGCGTCTGCATACTGTGTTTCAAGCCGGGATCACCCGGCCGCCCTCACCCAATAAAATCAACAAGGGGAGGGCGACACCTTATGGAGACAAGCATGACCATCGCCCAAGGGGCCACCCCCGCCATCGCCGCCACCCCGGCGCCCGTCCTCGACGCGGCCAGCGTGCAACTGGAACAGCAGGTGATGCGCAAGGTATCGCGCCATCTGCTGGGATTTTTATTCCTGTTGTTCGTGTTTTCCTTTCTTGACCGCATCAACATCGGCTTTGCCGGCCTGACCATGATGCAAGACCTGGGCCTGTCCGGCACCCAGTTCGGCTTTGCCACCACGCTGTTCTACATCGCCTACATCGCCTGCAGCATTCCCAGCAACATCGTGCTGGCCCGCATCGGCGCGCGTAAATGGATCGGCAGCATGTTGATCGCCTGGGGCCTGGCCTCGACGGCGACCCTGTTCGCCAGCGGCCCGGCCAGCCTGTATGCGCTGCGCTTTTTGGTGGGTGTGACGGAGGCGGGCTTCCTGCCCGGCATGCTGCTCTACCTCACGTACTGGTTTCCCAGCGCCTACCGGGCACGGGCCAATGCCCTGTTCATGATCGCCATGCCCGTCACGGCCGCCATCGGTTCGGCCCTGTCAGGCCTGATCCTGGGGCTGGACGGTCACTGGGGCTTGAAAGGCTGGCAATGGCTGTTCTTGCTCGAAGGCATGCCTTCCGTGCTGCTGGGCCTGGCCGTCTACGGCTACCTTGACGACTCGCCCAACAAGGCAAACTGGCTGTGCAAGCTGGAACAGCAGGTGCTGGCGCGCATGCTGGCCGCCGAGCACAAGCCTGATGCGCCCCGGCAAAAAGTCTCCGTGCTGGCGGAAATGCTGTCGCCCACCGTGCTGAAATTCGGCATCGCCTACTTTTGCCTGGTGAATACCCTGGCCATGGTGGCCGTGTGGACGCCGCTGATCGTGAAAAGTTTCAATAGCGGCGCCAGCAACACCCAGATCGGGCTGCTGGCGGCGATACCGCAAGTGTGCACCGTGATCGGCATGATCGTCTGGGGCCGCCGCTCGGACCGCTTGCAGGAGCGCCGCTGGCATATCGTCTGGCCCATGCTGCTGTCGGCCGGCGGTTGGCTCTTGACCGCCTATTCTGGCAAACCCGTGCTGCAGTTGCTGGGCGTGTGCATGGCCTCGACGGGCGCCTACACGGCCATGTCCGTCTTCTGGACCACGCCGGACCGGGCCCTGAGCCTGGGCGCACGCGCCATCGGCATCGCCGTCATCAATGCCACGGGCAATATCGGCTCGGCCCTCAATCCCGTCGTCGTGGGCTGGCTGAAGGATTTCACGCACAGCTTTGCCACGGGCTTGCTGTATGCCAGCGTGCTGCTGGTGGCGGGCTCGGCCATCGTGCTGACCCTGCCCATCGCGCGCGGCGGCAAAACACATTCTTGAGAGGACACCATCATGCGCGACACGTTTCACCCTTATCCCCATGTGCCGAAAGTGTATCCGCCCGGCAAGCCTGCGGGTGCCGGCACGCAGCACGTGCCGGTCCTGATCGTCGGCGGCGGCCCCGTGGGCCTGGCCACGGCCCTGGGCCTGGCGCGCCACGGCGTGCGCTCGGTGCTGATCGAGGCGGACGATGGCGTTTGCACGGGCAGCCGCGCCATCTGCATCTCGCGGCGCAGCCTGGAAATCATCGATCGCCTCGGTGCGCTCGACGGTTTTATCAGCAAAGGCTTGCCATGGGCGGGCGGCCGCAGCTTTTACCGCGACGAGGAAGTGCTGCACTTTACGATGCCGCAAGACGCGAACCAGAAATTGCCGCCGATGGTCAACCTGGCGCAATACCATATCGAGCAATTCCTGCTCGACGCGGCCGAACGCCAGAGCGAGCTGATCGATATCCGCTGGCAAACGCGCGTCACTGGCGTGCAGCAGCGCGCCGATGGCGCCACGGTCACGCTGGCCACGCCCGATGACACCTACACCATCGACACGGACTGGCTGGTGGCGGCCGATGGCGGGCGCAGCGTCGTGCGCGAGGCGTTGGGCTTGAAATTGCAGGGCACCAGCTATGAAGGCCGCTATGTGATCGTCGATATCCATCTGAAAAGCGAGCGCCCCACGGAGCGCCTCGCGTATTTCGACCCGCCGTCGAACCCCGGCTCGACCGTGCTGGTGCACAAGCAGCCCGACGATATCTGGCGCATCGACTACCAGCTGCGCGACGACGAGGATGCGCAGGCGGCCGTGCTGCTGGAAAACGTGGCACCCCGCGTGGACAGCCTGCTGGCCATGATGGGGGAGACACAGCCATGGCATCCCGTGTGGATCACCATCTACAAGGCCAACGCGCTGACACTGGAAAAATACCGGCACGGCGCCGTGTTGTTCGCGGGCGATGCGGCCCACCTGGTGCCCATCTTCGGCGTGCGTGGGGCCAATTCCGGCATCGACGATGCGGACAATCTGGCCTGGAAGCTCGCCTACGTCGTCAAGGGCCGGGCGCCGGATAGCTTGCTCGACAGCTATTCGAACGAACGCGTGTTCGCCGCCCATGAAAACCTGCGTCACGGCACGAAAAGCACGGAATTCATGGCGCCGCCCACGTTTGCCTTCGAGCTGATGCGCACGGCCGTGCTGGGCCTGGCGGGCAAGCATGCGCACGTGCGCTCGCTGATCAACCCGCGCCAGACCAGCGCCATCGCGTATGCGCAATCGGCCTTGAATGCGCCTGAGCTGGACGTGTTCGCAGCCGGTCCCGCGCCGGGCACGGTCTTGCCCGAGTGCCCGCTCGCGCTGCCGCACAACGGCGGTCAAAAAGCGCGGTATATTACCGATTTGCTCAAACGCGCGGATGGCCATTTCACGGGCTTGTATTTCAGCGACGATGGCGCAGTGCATGCGGAACTGCTGGCGCTGGGCGACAGCTTGCCGTTGACGACCGTGGCGATCGCCCGCAGCGGCGCGCAAGGGTGCGCCTGGGACCACACGGCGCAGGTATGCTCGCTGTTTGACGCGCAGCCCGGCACGTTTTATCTCGTGCGCCCGGATGGGCATGTGCTGGGGCGCTGGCGCCAGGTGAGGGTGGGGCAGGTGGTGGCAGCGCTGGCAGCGGCCGGCATCGCCCAATCAAAGTAACAAGGAGATCATATGACCGACATCGAACTGGACAATCTTTACACCGAGCTGTGCCACACCATGGGCGGCCTGGGCGAACAGCGCTCGCCCTTGTTCCTGGCCCGCTTCGCCTTGCTGGCCATGGGCGCCATCGGCCAGGCCGACGTGGTGCAAGGCTTGCTGCGCGACGCGGCCGACGGCCTGGCGGAGCGCGCATGATAGGCGCCGGCTACCAAAGCGGCTTCGGCAACGAGTTTGCCACGGAGGCCATCCCCGGTGCCTTGCCGCAGGGGCAAAATTCGCCGCAGCAAGCGCCGCTGGGCCTGTATGCGGAGCAGTTGTCGGGCACGGCGTTTACGGCGCCGCGCGCGCAGAACCGGCGTTCCTGGCTGTACCGCATCCGTCCCGCCAGCCAGCATCCGCCGTTTACATTGGCTGAAAACACGCGCATCGTCAGCGATTTCCACGCCATGCCGCCGACGCCGCCGAACCAGCTGCGCTGGGACCCGCTGCCGCTGCCCGACGACGCCACGCCGGTCGATTTCATCGATGGCTGGCAAACGATGGCGGGAAACGGCAGCGCCGAAGCGATGAGCGGGTGCGCCATCCACGTGTATGCGGCCAACCGCTCCATGCAGCGTTTCTTTTATTCGGCCGACGGCGAATTGCTGGTCGTGCCGCAGGAAGGGCGGCTGGCGATTGCCACGGAACTGGGCTTGATCGAACTGGAACCGCAGGAAATCGCCGTGATCCCGCGCGGCGTGCGCTTCCGCGTGACCCTGCCGGACGGCCTGGCGCGCGGTTATGTGTGCGAAAACTTCGGCACCGCCTTCCGCCTGCCCGACATGGGCCCCATCGGCTCGAACGGCCTGGCCAACAGCCGCGACTTCCTCACGCCGCACGCGGCCTACGAGGATATCGACGGCAAGTGCGAATTGGTGGCCAAGTTCGGCGGCCACCTGTGGCGCACGACGCTCGACCATTCACCGTTGGACGTCGTCGCCTGGCATGGCAATTACGCACCGTACAAATACGATTTGCGCCGCTTCAATGTCATCGGCTCGATCAGCTACGACCATCCGGATCCGTCGATCTTCCTCGTGCTGCAGGCGCCGAGCGAAAATCCGCTGTTCGGCGCCATCGACTTCGCCATCTTCCCGCCCCGCTGGCTGGCCGCCGAGCACACGTTCCGCCCGCCCTGGTTCCACCGCAACGTGGCCAGCGAATTCATGGGCTTGATCCACGGCGTGTACGACGCCAAGGCAGCCGGTTTCGTGCCGGGCGGCGCCAGCCTGCACAACTGCATGTCCGGCCACGGTCCCGATGCGCAGACGTTCGAAAAAGCCTCGCACAGCGACACGTCCGCGCCCGCGAAGGTGGCCGACACCATGGCCTTCATGTTCGAGACGCGCACCATCCTCAAGCCCACGCCGTTCGCGCTGGACGGCGGCCTGCTGCAACACGATTATTTCGAGTGCTGGCAAGGCTTGCGCAAGCATTTTGACCCGGACCAGTGACAGGCACACGGTCCGGCTTACTCAGGTGGTCAGTGCGGCAGGCACACGCGCCCCGCCACATTGACCACGTCGTCGCCCGCATGCGCGCGCAGTTGCAGCAGCATCAGGGCCACGCCCAGCATCAGCGCCGCAGCGCAGAGTTTCTTGTGCATCGTCGTTCCCGTTTTCACTATCTATGAAGGTGTGCAGCGATATTATTGCCGAAATTCATCGTGCGGGCTGAGCAAGTGCCAAGCGTGCTTTACAATTATGCATCTTGCGCATCCGCGCCATCTGAATTGTATGCATAGTATGTGAAGGGAATGACAAGCCTGTGACTTCCAAGCCGATCAAGATCGCCGCCACCGTTGTCGTGGCTCTCGCCGCTGGGGCCGGCATTTATAGCTACACCCGTCCGGCCGCCACCGCCACGCCCGGTGCCCCGGCTTCGGGCAGCCCTGCCGCCGCGCCGCACTCCGCCGTCGACACGGCCGCCGTGGCCAGCCAATTCCGCGACTTGCTGGGCAATTTCCGCAAGATCATCGTGCTGCTGGCCGACGAGCAAAGCTTGCCCGAAGGCGCGCGCGACGAAGCCCGTAAAGTGGGGCAGGCGCTGTTCCATGAAAACCAGGAGCGCATCGCCAAGCTCGATGCAGCGCTGGATCAATTGACGGCACCCACGAATTCGGGCCGCTTCGAAGCGCTCGACAGCCTGCTCACCTATATCGAATCCGATCCCGGCCTGTATGACGCGGACCGCCTGGCTTTCCGCGAACTGCTTCAAAGCATGCTGGCCGACGTGGCCAAGGACTCGTCCTTGCCTGCCATCAAGCTGCACAAGCGCATTTCCGAAGACCTCGATGCGCTGGGCGAGATCGAGCGCAATTACGAGAAGGAAATCCGGCAAATCTTCGGCAACCTGGGCCAGCGTTCCATCGAACTCAAGCGTGAACGGTGGGATGATTATGTGACGCAGCTGAAAAAACTGTACAGCCGCGAACAGATTCTGAAGGAAAACGGCATCGTCGTGCCGTATGCTGTTCCTCCCGCCGGCTCCATGCCCGAAGCCAAGCCGGCGCCAAAAAAAGATGAGGCGGAAATCTTCGGTCTGGGCTTGCCGAAGAAAACCATCGTGCTGACCTTCGACGACGGCCCGCACCGCCGTTACACGGAAGAAATCAGCGCCATTTTGAAACAGTATGGCGTGCCGGCCGTGTTCTTCAATGTGGGACGCAACCTGGGGTCGCTGGACGCGGAAGGCCATGCCAAGCTGGGCGCGGGCGCGGAAGTGAGCCGCAAGTTGATGAAGGAAGGCTATGCCGTGGGCAACCACAGTTTCAGTCACGCACAGTTGTCGAAGCAGACGGGCGACAAGCTGAAAGGCGAAATCCTCGGCACCGACACTTTATTAAAGGCCATCAGCCCCGAGCGGGCCGCGCTGTTCCGCTTTCCGTATGGCGCGCGCAACAGCGAAGGCATGGCCGCGCTGGCCGATGCCCATTTGAAATCCGTGATGTGGAATATCGATTCGCTGGACTGGGCCGACCCCGTGCCCAGCTCGATCACGAACCGCGTGCTGGCGTCCGTCGACAAGGCGGGGCGCGGCATCGTCCTGTTCCACGATATCCACGAACGCACGGTGAAAGCCTTGCCGGCCGTGCTAGACAAGCTGATCGCGGAAGGCTATCAATTCGCGGGCTGGGATGGCACGAGCTTCCAGGTGGCGAAAAGCACGGCGCCCGCGCCGGAAAAAGTGCCTGTGACCACCGGCTACGCCAATTCCTGGGCCGTCGTGATCGGCATCGACGATTACGCGAAATGGCCGAAATTGCAATATGCGGTGCGCGACGCGCAGGGCATCCGCGAAACGCTGATTGAAAAATTCGCGTTCGCGCCCGAGCGCGTCGTGACCCTGAAAAATGGCGAAGCGACGCGCAACAACATCCTGGCTGCCTTCCACGACAAGCTGGCCCATGGCGGCGTGCAAAAGAATGACCGTATCTTCGTCTTCTTCGCCGGCCACGGCGCCACGCGCAAGCTGAGCTCGGGGCGCGACCTCGGCTACATTGTGCCCGTCGATTCCGACCCGGCGCAGTTCGCCACGGATGCGATTCCGATGACGGAAATCCAGAATATCGCGGAGTCCCTGACGGCCAAGCATGCGTTCTTCGTCATGGATGCCTGCTACAGCGGCCTGGGCCTGACGCGCGGCGCCGGTTCCAGCTCTTTCTTGCGCGACAATGCCAAACGCATCGGCCGGCAAATGCTGACGGCCGGCGGCGGCGACCAGCTGGTGGCCGATGGCGGACCGAACGGTCACTCCGTGTTTACATGGACCCTGCTGCAAGGCCTGGCGGGCAAGGGCGACCTGAACGGTGACGGCCTCATCACGGCCACGGAACTGGCGGCGTATGTAGCGCCCGCCGTGTCCAGCGTGTCGAACCAGACGCCCGCGTTCGGCAGCCTGCCCGGATCGGAAGGAGGCGATTTCGTCTTCGAATTGCCAGGCGAGACGGAATTCCTCAGCCCGAACACGACGCAGCTGTCGACGGAAGCCATCGCCCTGAACAGCAAGCTCGACGCGAAGCCGGCTGCGGCCAGCGTGACGGTGAAGGACTTGCAGGGCGGCGAACAGAAGATCGTCACGCCGGGCGCCGTACCGACCTCCACACGCCAGCTGGCGCAGCGGGCCAACGACCGCGGCTTGCAGCTGTACAAGGAGAAACAGTACGCGCAGGCGGAAGCGCAATTTACGGAAGCGCTGAAATTGCGTCCCGATTTCGCGCTGGCGGCCAACAACCTGGGCTTTGTCTTCTACAAGCAGGAAAAATACCGCGAAGCGGCCCGCTGGTTTGAAAACACGGTCAAGATGGACCCGTCGCGCGCCATCGCCTATTTGAACCTGGGCGACGCGTATGCCAAGGCCGGCGATGCGGCCAAGGCGAAAGCGGCCTATAAAACCTATCTGGAACTGGCGCCGACGGCCTCGACGGCGCCGGCCGTGCGGCAAAAGATGGAAAAGCTGTAAGTTGACGTCCATCTTGTCCACGGTCCACGTCTTTGCCTGCAGCGGCCGCTTTCCCAGCTGGGAAGCGCTGCAGGCCTACCTGGCGCCCGCGTACACGGAAGATGGCGATGCCGTGCCGTCGCCATTCTTCCTGGAAACGGGCCTGACGGACTATGAGCCGGCCTGCTTCGAGAGCGCGCTGCTGGCCGCGCCCGCGCCGCTGGCAGAGTTGCTCGACGGCGTGTCGTATGCGGACAACTGGCTGGCGCAGGCGTGCGCGGACGCGCAGGGCTTGCTGGCCGATACGGCCGTGTGCGTGTTTGCGCCGAATCGACTGGCGCATCCGCACCGCAGCTCGCTGCACCACGTGGGCAGCTACGCCTGCGACGGCGGCTGAGCCTCATTTCCGCGTTGTTCATGTATGAGCTTGTTGACGCTGGCCAGCAGGCTGGTGCCCGAGGTGGTGATGAAACGGGCACCCGCCGCCTGCGCTTCCGTGCCATAGCTTGCCAACGTATCCTTGTTGCAATAGACGATGATCGGTAATGCGGGCTGCGCCTGCCGCACTTCGCGCACCGTGCGCACGCCCGCATCCTTGACCCGGCGGCCGTTTTCCACCCTGGCCATGTCCGTGATGAACAGCGCGTAGTGCTTCTGTTGCAGCATGGCCAGCGCCTGCCGCGTCGACACGGCCTGGTCCACCTTGATGTTTTCCCGCTCCAGCTGCTCCATCAGCAAGGTATTGTTGCGCGGGTGGTCGTCCAGCCACAGCACGAGGCTGACCGGCCGTTGCGCCGTCGGCGCGGCGGCCAGGGCCGTGACGGCGGCGGCGCCATCGGGGGGATGGGCCAGCAGCAGCTGCGTGACGGCTTCCTGCATGTCGTCGAGCGACTTTTGCTGCAAACGGCTCAGTTCCGTCACTTCGATTTCCTTGCCGCTTTCCAGGCGCACGGATTCGTTTTTGACGAGGCTGTCGGCGCGCTTGATCATGATGGACAGGTAAATGCGCGTGAGCAAATAGCCGATCAAAAAACCATGCACGGAAAAGAACAGCATGATGCCGCCCACTACCGCCATGGCCGTGGGCCTGTCCGTGGCCAGGCTGGGCGCGATGAAGGCGGCCATGCTGCGCGCGCTGCCAGGCAGGCTTTTGAGCTCGATCAAACCCACGCCGACGATGATTTTCGTCAGCCAGTCCGACACTTCCACCAGATTCGAATTGATTTCCATGGGCGTGGGCGTGCCCAGGAACAGGGTATTGCTGGGGTTGCCGGTTGCCGCGTCCGCGCTTGCCGGGGGAGGCTCGTCCGTGGAACGGCCCTTGCCATTAGCCTGCTCGTCGGGCGGGGCGGCGTTGACGGTACCCGAGGGCAGACTGCGCGGTATGCCGAATAAAAACCCTAGCAGCATGCCGCTGACGCAAAAGCCCAGGCTCCACAGCAGGGCCGGCACGGCGTGGTAGTAGGGCGGCAGCAGGGCGCCCGCCAGCACGGCCAGCAAGCCCGCCAGCAAGATGAACAGCAGGATGTACGGCAGCACGTCGCGCTTGCGCACGGCCGCCGTGACGCTTTTGCTCGCCTTGCCGCTGCTGTCGCTCAGGTCCACGGTCGCTCCTTGAAAAATGCTGAATCCAGGCAGCCGGTCTGCCGCGTATATATCTCGTAGGAGCCTGTACTGACATCATAAAAAGGGGAGACGCGATGCGGTTGATAAAACGCAAACAGCTGGCAGCTTGTGCCTTGTTGCTGGTGGCCGGTGCCGGCAAGGCGGCTGCGCCGGAGGCCGCATCGCCCACGGATGCGTCGCGCACCGTGCGCGTGACGGGCCACTACGACAACGCCGTCGGCACCTCGGACGCGGCCAGCCAAGGCGTCATCACCAATGAGCTGATCGTCAACCGGCCCGCCTTGCGCACGGGCGAATTGCTGGAATTCGTGCCGGGCCTGATCGTCACCCAGCACAGCGGCGACGGCAAGGCCAACCAGTATTTCTTGCGCGGCTTTAACCTCGACCATGGCACGGATTTCGCCACCTATGTGGACGGCATGCCCGTCAACATGCGCACGCATGCGCATGGCCAGGGCTATTCCGATCTCAATTTCCTCATTCCCGAGCTGGTGCAGCGCATCGATTACAAGAAGGGGCCGTATTTCGCCGGCGAAGGCGATTTCGCCTCGGCGGGCGCGGCGCGCATCCGCCTGGCCGACAAATTGCCGCAAGGCCAGGCCAGCGTGTCCGTGGGCCAGCATGGCTATGTGCGCGCCGTCGTGGCCGATTCCCTCGATGCAGGACCAGGCACCTTGCTGTATGGCCTGGAGGTGAACCGCAACAATGGCCCCTGGGACGTGCCGGAGCGCGTGCGCAAGGTCAGCGGCGTGCTGCGCTACAGCCAGGGCACGCCGGACGACGGCTTCAGCGTGACGGCCATGGCCTACAAGAACAGCTGGAACGCCACGGACCAGGTGCCGCTGCGCGCCGTGGAGTCCGGCCAGATCGGCCGTTTTGGCTCGCTCGCGCCCAGCGACGGCGGCGACACCTCGCGCGCCAGCCTGTCGTACGCGATGCGCCGGCGCACGGAAAACCGGGTGTTCGAGTTTGACGCGTACCTGATCCGCTCGCAGCTGGAACTCAACAGTGACTTCACCTATTTCCTGGCCGACCCGGCCGCCGGCGACCAGTTCCAGCAAAGCGAGCGGCGCACGGTGGCCGGTGTCAACGCCGGCGAAAGCTGGACCACGGAGCTGTTCGGTCTTTCCCTGCGCAACAAGCTCGGTGTGCAGGCGCGCCATGACCGGCTGTCGCCCGTGGGCCTGTACAGCACGGTAGAACGCATCCGGCAAGCCACGGTGCGAGAAGACCGCGTGCGCGAGGCCAGCGTCGGCCTGTACGGCGAAAACACGACCCAATGGCTGCCGTGGCTGCGTTCCGTGGCGGGCGTGCGCTACGACACCTACCGTTTCAATGTGGCCAGCAGCATAGCCGGCAACAGCGGTACGGCGCAGGACCACGTGGTGTCGCCGAAACTGTCCGTGATCCTCGGGCCGTGGAGCCAGACGGAATTCTTCGTGAACTACGGCAAGGGTTTCCATAGCAACGATGCGCGGGGCACGACGCAGACGCGCTTGCCCGATGGCACGCCTTCGGCTCCCGTGACGCCCCTCGTGCCGACCAGGGGCCTGGAACTGGGCGCGCGCACGGAATGGCTGCCGGGCCTGCAAAGCTCGCTGGCCCTGTGGCGCCTCGATCTGGCGTCGGAACTGCTGTTCGTGGGCGACGCGGGCGAGACGCAGCCCAGCCGCGCCAGCCGCCGACATGGCATCGAGTGGAACAACCATTATGTTGCCGCGCCGTGGCTGCTGTTCGACCTGGACCTGGCAGCTTCGCGCTCGCGCTACACGCAAAACGATGCGGCCGGCAACCATATTCCGGGCGCGATCGGCAAGGTGGCGTCGTTCGGCGTGACCGTGACGGACCGGGGGCCGTGGTCGGGCGCCTTGCAGCTGCGCTATTTCGGCCCCCGTCCCTTGATCGAAGACAACAGCGTGCGCTCGGCCTCGACCACCCTGGCGTATGCGCGCCTCGCTTACCAGCTCAACCGCAAGACGCGGCTGTCGCTCGACGTCTTCAATCTGTTCAACAAGCGCGCCAGCGACATCGATTATTACTATGCGTCGCGCCTGTCCGGCGAGGGGGCGGACGGCGTGAATGACCGGCACTTTCATCCCGTCGAACCCCGGTCCGCGCGCTTGACCTTGTCGTATGCGTTCTGATAACGGTAGACTGGGGCATGACCGATCACCTAGTACAAATCAGTAAATTCCTTTCCCTTATCCTGCGCCACGCGCCTGAAAAAATCGGCCTCGCCCTTGATGCCCAGGGCTGGGCCGATATCGGCCAGCTGCTGGCGCACGCTGCCCAGCATGGGCGACATATTTCCCGCGAACAATTGGATGAGGTGGTGGCGCGCGACAGCAAGACGCGCTACGCGATCAGCGATGACGGCTTGCGCATCCGCGCCAACCAGGGGCATTCCTTGGCCGCCGTCGATATCGCACTGCCGCCCGCCACGCCGCCCGCCATGCTGTACCACGGCACGGCCAGTCGCTTTGTAGCGGCGA
The DNA here is from genome assembly GCF_058797855.1 of Janthinobacterium sp. GW823-FHT01H08. Taxonomy (NCBI): domain Bacteria; kingdom Pseudomonadati; phylum Pseudomonadota; class Betaproteobacteria; order Burkholderiales; family Oxalobacteraceae; genus Janthinobacterium; species Janthinobacterium sp. GW823-FHT01H08. Next base: position 3,666,338 of record NZ_CM179504.1, on the reverse strand, counting down.
TCCGTGCCGGCGGCCTGCTGCCGGGAGCGCGCAATCACGTGCACCTGTCGTCCAGCCGCGAAACGGCCGTGGCCGTGGGTGCGCGCCACGGCAAGCCCGTCGTGCTGACGGTCGATGCGGCCGCGATGCAGGCGCAGGGCCACGTGTTTTATGTGTCAGACAACGGCGTGTGGCTGACGCAGGCCGTGCCGCCGGCGTTCATCGGTTTTCCCTGATTAATGGCTTAGCGCCCTGGCCCTGGCTTGCCCCTGGCGCTTGCGCCGCCAGATAAGCACGCCCGTCACGCTCAGGCCCGCCACCAGCACGCCCATGGCGCAGATGAACAGTTTGAAGGGCCAGCCCCACATCGAGGCCATGTGCAGGGCGCTGATCCAGCTGCGGATGGTGTCGCCGCTGGCCGCGCCCGTGGGCAGCCAGGCGGCCAGCTGCCGGCCGCTGGCCGCATCGAAAAAGACGGTGGTCAGCCCCTTGTGGGCGCGCACGTCGCGGCTGCTGCGCACGCTGTAGCTGTAGACGCCCAGCGCGCGCTCGTAGGCCAGCGCGTTTTCCTCGAGGATGGCAAAGTGCCCGCTGCGCGCCAGCTGCGCCATCAGGCTGCGACCCTGCGCACGGGCCGCTGACCAGTCCAGCCGTGGCCCCGGCGACGGCGTGTGCCGCGCCACCACTTCCTCGGCTGGCTGATGGGGAAATAGCGGATGCATCACGGCCGCATACGCGCCGTACAGGTTGAAGGCGACGCCGCTCCAGGCAAACACCAGCAGCATGGCCCACAGCCACAGGCCGCCCGCGCGGTGCAGGTCGAACACCAGTTTATAAGTGCCGCCATGGCGGCGCAGCAGCCACGACGGGCGCCAGCGCAGCAGCCACGGCTTGCTGCCCGGCGAGCGTTTTTTCAGGCGTGCGGGGAAGGTCAGGGCGGCGCCGACGAAGCAGTCGATGGTCCAGACGATGGCGATCAGGCCGAAAATCAGCAAGCCCGTGTCGCCCAGCGCCAGCGCATAGTGCAGGCGCTCGATGAAGGGCAGCAGGTTGATGGCACCCTGGCCGATCTCGCCCCATTTTCGCTGGCCCAGCACCGCGCCCGTGTACGGATCGACAAACACTTCATCGCTGGCCAGCGGTGATTCGTCGCCCGGGCGCAGGTAGAACTGCATGCTGCGGCCTGTTGGCGCGGACAGCGGCGCGTAGCTGAGCTGCGCTTGCGGGAAGCGCGCGGCGACGGACTCGCGCAGCAGCAGGGCGTCGAGCGGCGCGGCGCCCGGCGTTGGCGGCGCCGCGCGGAAGACGGCAGGCAGCAGGGCCGCCTCCAGTTCATCCTTCCACGCGAGCGCGCTGCCCGTGACGCCGGCCACGATGAGGAAGCCGGCCATCAGCAGGCCGGCATAGCGGTGCATGGCCGCCAATGCTGGGCGCATTTGCAGCGATGACATCAAAAGCGGTACATGGCGCTGACGTTGGCCGTGCGTTCGGCATTGCGGTAGCACAGATTGGGCAGGTAGCCGCAGTCGTACAGGGTCTGCTTGTTGAGCACATTGTTGACGTTGAGGGCAAACTGCCACGGTCCGCGCGACACGCCCAGCGCCGCATCCCACTGCGTGATACCGCTATTACGGATATTCAGGTTCTCGCCGTCGGAATTCGAGCGCATGGCGCCGAGAAAGCGCATGCCCAGCGCCGCATACGCGGGCAGCGCCGTGCCCAGGTTGAACGCTTGGCGGGCCCAGGCCGAGGCGCTGTGGCGCGGCGCGCCCGCTTGCTGCAGACCCAGGTCGCCGTTATTGCTCTTCCTGACTTCCGTATCGAGGTAGGTGTATTGCGCGATCAGGCTCAGGCGGCTGGCAAACTCCGTGCGCGCTTCCAGTTCCAGGCCGCGCGAGCCCACCTGGCCCGTTTGCTGCAGGCGGCCCGGATTGCCGATGTCGGAGGTGGTGACGTTGTCGCGCACCAGGTCGAAGACGGCCGCCGTGTAGCTGGCGCGCTGGCCCACGGGTTCGTAGCGCACGCCCGCCTCGAACTGCTTGCCGCGCGATGGCTTCAGGGCGCTGCCGTTGGCCGTGATTCCCAGTTCGGGCGAGAACGAGGTGGCGTAGCTGACATACGGCGCCCAGCCGCCATCGAACAGGTAGACGGCGCCCACGCGGCCCGTGGTGGCCGATGGCGACTGGTGGAAGTCGGGTTTGACGGCGCCGCTATGGAGGTCGGTGACGTCGCGCGACTGCGTGGCCTTGTCGCGGCGCAGGCCGGCCGTCACGACCCAGCGGTCCCATTTCAATTGATCCTGCGCATACAGGCCCAGCTGGCGCGACGGCGCTTCAGCGCGCGTGGGCGCCTTGGCGGGAAGCAGCGGCTGCTTGCCGTACACGGGCTGGTACAGGTCGATCGGCGCGATAAAGCCTTTTTGATGGCGGTAGTCGTCCGTGTTGCGGATGTTCGCGTAATCGACGCCCAGCAGCACCTGGTGCGCCAGGCCGCCGGCGGCAAAGCGCGCCTGCAGCTGGGTGTCGGCGAACAGACTTTTCGACGCCGTATCGACGGGCATGAAATAGCGCTCCACCGTGCCATCGTCGTTCAGGCCCAGGGGGAACATGTCCGTGCGGTCGTTGTTCAGGCGCGTGTAGCGCAGGTTCTGGCGCAGCGACCAGGTGTCGTTGAAGCTGTGCTCGAACTCGTAGCCCAGCATGGTATTGCGGCGCTTGAAGCGGTTATCGTCGCCCATCAGGTTGACTTTCGGATCGACCTGGCCGCGCGGGCCAGGCAGCAGCAGCTGGTTGGGAAAAGCGTACTGCTGGTTGTCCTGCTCGTAGCGGGCCAGCAAAGTCAGGCGCGTGGCCGGTCCCGCCTGCCACGTGAGCGAGGGGGCGAAGTACAGGCGGTTGTCGCGGTCGCGCTCCAGCCGCGTATGGGCTTCGCGGCCCAGCATGACGACCCGGTACGTCCAGGCGCCTGGCGCGTCGAGCGCGCCGCCCACGTCGGCTTTCAGCTGGCGGCGCTGGTAGCTGCCGTACTCAATCCCCACTTCGCGCACGGCATCCGCGCTGGGGCGCTTGCTGACGGCGTTGACCATGCCGCCGGGCGGAATCTGCCCGTACAGCACGGAAGCGGGGCCGCGCAGCACTTCCAGGCGTTCCAGGCCATACGGCTCGATCGAGGCGCCAAAGGTGCGGCCCGAATTGCGCAAGCCATCCTGCAGGATGCCGTTCGTCTCGATGGTGAAGCCGCGCAGCAGCGAGGAATCGTCGCTGCCCAGCGGGCGCTGGTTCGGCGTCACGCCGGCCGTGTAGCGCAGGGTCTCATCGAGCGACTCGGCATTGCGGTCGCTGATTTCATCGGCCGTGACTACCGAGACGGATTGCGGGTTCTCGTTCAGGGCCGTGTCGGTCTTGGTGGACGAGGCGGCGCGCCGCGCCACATAGCCGCGCACGGGGCCCGTGGCCGTTTCGCGTTCGCTGCTCGCATTGATGGTGATCGCGGGCAGGGTGGCGCTGGCCTGGGCCGGCGCTGGCGTCTGTGCCGCGGAGGCGTCCGCGCGCAGCGCATACGCGCCATGCGCGCCCGCCACCAGGCGCAGGCCCTGGCCGCGCAGCAGTTCCTCGAAGCCCTGGCGCACCGTGTAGCTGCCCGCCAGCCCGCCGCTGCGCTTGCCCTGCAGGAGCGCGGCATCGGCCGACAGTTCCACCCCGGCCGTGCTGGCGAAACTGGTCAGCGCACGTTCCAGCGGTCCGGCGGGAATGGAATACTGGCGCTGCGCCCGCGTGTTGCCTGCCGCCTGGGCGTGGGCGGCTGGTGCCGTGACGGCCAGGGCGCCCACGGCGGCACCAGCGAGGAACAGGGCCTGGATGGCGGCGGCGAGGGGAAACGGGCGCAGCTTGGGTGCGGGAGCGGTCAGGCGAGCAGGCATGGTGCAAATCCTTGGAAAGTGGCGGGAAAAAAAATCGTTCTTCCCGTATTCCGAACGAAAAGCCAAAACCCTCAACGTTTTTTCAATTATTTTGCAGGTATTTTTCAGGACGCCTGGCGCGGCCCCACGCTGACCCAGTAGCGCGTGCGGTAGCGCAATTGCACGGGCAGGCTCAGGGCCAGGTTGGCCAGCGAGCGGTCCGTGTCGCGCAGCGTATACACGCCCGTCACGCGCAGAGCGGCGATGGACTCGTCGCAGCGCAGCACGCCATGGCGGTAGCGGCCCAGCTCGGCCAGCAAGTCATCGAGGCGCATGCGCTCGGCCACCAGGCTGCCCTGCGCCCAGGCGGCGGCGCTGTCTTCCACGCTCGCCACGTCCTGCACGTCCTGCCGCGTGTAGCCGGCGCGCTGGCCCGCCTGCAGATGCAGGGATTCCGCCCCGGCGCGGGCCGGCTGCAGGGCCACGGCGCCCTGGAAGACGGCGACCTGGCTGACGCCATCGTCGAGGCGCACGGAGAAGCGCGTACCCAGTGCCGTGGCCGTGCCCTGCGGCGTTGCCACCAGCAGAGGGCGGTAGACTGCCGCGTTTTCATGCGCGCTGGTGACGAGGACGGCGCCCGCGCGCAGCACGATGCGCCGTTCGCCGGCGTTGTAGCGCACGTCGATGGCGCTGGCCGTGTCGAGCACCACCTGCGTGCCGTCGGCCAGCACGATGGCGCGCGTCTCGCCCACGGCAGTGCGGTAGTCGCTGCCCATGCCCGTTCGTTGCCACAGGCCGGATTCGTGCGCCAGCAGGGCCGTGCCGCCGCCCGCCGCGATCAGGCCCAGCAGCTGCAAGGCGCGCCGGCGCCCGGTGGCACGGCGCTGGACCGGCGCCAGCGCGCCGCGCGCGACCTCGCGCGGCAAAGCGTCGAATTGCCGGGCGAAGCGCTGCAGCCGGGCCCAGGCCCGCTCGTGCTCGGGGTGGGCGGCGCGCCAGGCGGCGCAGGCATCCGCGTCGGCCACGCTGGCGTCTTCCGCCCACAGCCGCGCCATCCACTCGGCGGCGCGTTGCAGCGCGGCGGGGGAGATGGGGGCGCCGTCCGCTTGGGAACTCATGCGCATTGCACCGCGCAGCAGGCCAGCAGGGCGCGGGCGATGTATTTTTCCACGGACGAGACGGATACGCCCAGGCGCGCGGCGATGTCGGCATACGCCATGCCTTCGAGCTTGCACAGCAAAAAGGCGTCGCGCACCTTGGCCGGCAGGCTGGCGAGGATGGCGTCGATTTCCAGCAGTGTCTCGACGATCAGCGCGCGCATTTCCGGCGTGGGGACGGTCGCTTCCGGCTGCGCGGCGATGGCGTCCGCATAGGCGGCTTCGATATGCCTGCGGCGGAACAGGTCCACCACCAGGCCGTTGGCGATCTGCGCCAGATGCTGGCGCGATTCTTCCGGCTGGGGCGCGCGGCCCCGCGCGAGGATGCGCAGATACGTGTCGTGCGCCAGGTCGGCCGCATCGAAGGCGTTGCCCAGCTTGCGGCGCAGCCAGCCCTGCAGCCAGCCGTGGTGGTCGCTGTACAGGACTTCGATTTGCTGGTGCAGTTCCAGTTCGGGGCGTAGCATGCAACCTTTCCATGCCATGGTCCGCGGGACAGCGTGGCCTTGATGCGATTGAGAATTGTTCGTATTGTAGCCCGATTGCCGCGACTTGTGGCCCGGCAGTGGCGGGCCAGCAACGCTGTCGGGCTCGCATCAGGCCGTGATCAGCTTGATATCGGCCACCCGTTCGACCAGCCACACGCACGCCACCAGGGCAATCGCCAGCGACCCCACGGTCAGCACTTGCCGGTACAGCCAGGTCTTGCGCAGCAGCCACGCGAGGGGCAAGAAGGCGGCGACGATGGCCAGCTGGCCGATTTCCACGCCCACGTTGAATCCCAGCAGGCTGGCCAGCAGGGAACCTTGCGGCAAGCCCAGGTCGCGCAGCACGCTGGCAAAGCCGAAACCGTGGATCAGGCCGAAGGCAAAGGCGGCCACGGGGCGCTTGCCGCGGAACAGGGGCAGCAGGTTGTTCAGCGCGGCCAAAATCACGGAAGCGGCGATGGCCGACTCCACCCAGCGCGAGGGCAAGGATACGAGCGACAGGCTGGCCAGGGTCAATGTGATGGAATGGGCGAGCGTGAATGCCGTGACGACTTTCAGCACGTCATAGAAGGCCGCCTTCAGACCCTGCTGCTGTTCGCGCAAGCCCGGCAGCAGCACGGCCGGCAGCAGCAGCGACAGCAAAAACAAAATATGGTCGTAGCCGATCCAGATATGCCAGATGCCATGTTTGACGTAGGCGCCGAACTGCGCCAGGCGGTCGGGCGCGGCCAGCGAAATGGTCTGGCGCGGGCTGTCCGGGTCGAAGATGGCCGTTTGCGTGGCGCCGCCGCTATCGATCTTGAGCAGCCCCTTGTGCTGCGGGTCGAGGTCGGCGAACAGCGTATAGCCAATGGTCAGATTGGATGGCGCGCCGCCGGGGCAAGTGGCCTGGAAGCGCAGCACGTTGTAGGCGCCGTCCGTGTGGTTGTCGACCAGCTGTTCGACGGCTTGCAAGGGGCAGACGCCCCGGTCGCTGGCCAGCTGCAGGCGCTGCAGCGCGTAGGCGGCAATCGCCGCATGGCGCGCGCGGATTTCATCCCAGGTCAGCGCGCCGTCGCCATTGCCATCGAGGCCGATGGCGAAATCGAGGTCGCGCAGGGCGATATCCCATTGCCCCTCGACCCGCTGGCCGTGCACGACCAGGCTCAGATAGCTGTCGCTGGGCTTGTGGGCTTGCGCGGGTGCCAGCCAGGCGCACAGGAGCAGGATGAACAGGCAGCGCTTTACAGCACACCTCACAGCACACCTGCTTTCCTGATAATACTGACTTTTTGCCCATCCTGCGGGCCCAGCTGCCTGACGAGGCGCTGCAGAGCCACGTCTTCCACGCCGTTGGCCCCGATCCAGGCCAGCACCGGTTGCGCGGCGCCGTCATTGTGCGCGGCCAGGGCCGCTTCGAGCAGGATGCGCATGTCGGGCACTTCCTTCTGGATGGCCCAGTTCTGCTGCGCCAGCTGCAGGGCGGCCGGCACATCTTTTTGCAAAAACAGGGCGAAACGGGCTTGCTCGCGCTGGTGCACGGTGTCGCCCCGCTGCATGGCGGCGGTGAAGCGGGCCGCCAGCTCGGCCTTGGCCGCCTGGAATGCCGCTTGCTGGCCGGGCAGCGATTGCAGGGCCAGTGCGTAACGCAGCAGCAGGGCGTCGATGCGCTGCCGGTCTTGCAGCAACTTGACGACTTCCTGCGGACGCTGCCGGTCGAGCAGGAAATCCGCGTAGGCGCCCAGCAGGTAGCTGTCGCGCGGCTGCCGCGCCAGTGCCTTGGTGTAGCGCGCCTCGGCCAGCGTTGAATCTCCGCGCCGCGTGGCCATTTCCGCCAGCAGGGTGGCGGCCCAGCTTTCCAGCTCGGGTGCCGCGCCGGCGCTCCTTTGCAGGGTCAGGTCCAGCAGGCGCTCGCTGGAGGCGGCCCGGCCCGTGACGCTGGCGATATTGGCAAGGCAGGTGACGGTGACCAGCTGCGTCGTCAGGGCCGACAGGCGCGCGCAGGCCGCCGTGGCTTGCTTGTAGTCGCCCTGCACGGTCAGGACGGTGGCGCGCGTCAGCCAGGCCTGGCCATTCGCCGGTTCCTGGGAGATGACGGCGTCGAGGTCTTGCAGGGCGAGACCGAACTTGTGGGTGCTTTGCAATATGGTGGCGCGCAGCAGGCGCACGGGCAGGGGCGGTGCCGCTTGCCGCCACCAGGGCGCCAGGGCCGCTTGCGCGTAACCGAGGTAGCGCGGGTCCGTTTCGCTGCGCGCCAGGGCGATGTAGCGCTGCGCCAGGCTTGCCGCCAGGGTCATGTCTTGCGGCGTGGCATTCAATTGCTGGCGCAGGCCGCGCAGCTCGCTCTGCGTGGCGTCGGCGCGGCGCGGCAGCTGTTCGATGACGGCGCCGCCGTCTTTCGGCGTGTAGGGCGCGGCCAGGGCCAGCAGGGGCAGGCAGGCGCACAGCAGGGAAATCGGTGTTTTCATCATGGATGCCATCAACAGTCATTGATACGGGCACCGGAGAGCGGACTCCCCGGCGCCCGCAAGGGCCTTACAGCGGCACCGGTTCCGTGTCTTCCGGCGACGTCGCCATGATGGCGTCGATGGTGACGCTATCCTTGTCATCGCTGGTGGTCAGAATGACGTTGCTGACGGCCACATAAAACGCATCGAGCAAGACCACGGGCGGCGGCGTGGTGCCGCCGTTGCCGTTATCGCCGCCATGGCTGCTGCCGCCGCCACCGCAGCCGGCCAGCAGGGCCGCGAGCGCCAGGGCGCCGATCAGATAGAGCTTTTTCATCGCGTTCTCCTTGTTACTGCTGTGGCGAACCGGCCACGGGCGTTTTCAGGTAAGGGAAACCCGCCGTGAAGAAGGTTTCATCCAGGAAAGCGCCGTCCGTGAAGTGCAGGGCGCCGGCCGGTGCGTCGGCCGGGGCGCAGCCGATGTTCAAGGTGCACAGCTTGCCCATGGCCACGCGCAGCACCACGTCGACCACGTCGTCGCCAGGGCGGCGGCCGTTCGGGAAGCCCGCGTTATCGCCGCCGATGACGCCCAGGCGGTTTTGCGCACCGACGTTGGTGGGCGCGATCGACGTATTCAGGCGCAGCATTTCCGATGCCGTCACGGTGACGGGCTGGTTCACGCCCTTGATGCCCGTCAAAAAGGTGGCCACCAGGTCGTTGCGGGGGAAGTTGGTGGGCGCCTTGGCGCCTGCCGAGCCGAACAGTACTTCCACCAGCGCCGGCGCTGTCGGGTTGGTGACATAGTCGGCAAACTGCGCGTCGCCGGACGGTTTGCTGGCGTTGAAGCGGTCTTTGTCCTTCAGGCCGATGACCAGTTCATTCACCAGCGGCATGCCCAGGCGCGACACTTGCACCCACGCGCCGCCTTCCTTCGAGGCCGCGGTGCTGCCCGGCGCCGGGTTCAGCAGACGTCCCTGGCGCAGGCTGGCCGTGGTCCAGCCGCCGATGACGGGGTCGCTGCCCGCCGTCAGGCAGGCGGTCGGCACTTCCATCTCGATGGCCGTGACGTTCTTGCGTGCCAGGTCATCCTTGGCGGCCGACTCCGCATTCGCGGCAAACTCCGTGGCGGGCGCCTTGATGTTGATCAAGTCGAACGTTTCGCCCAGGTTCACCACGAACGGGTCTTTGCGCTGGCCGACGAACATGCGCGCCGGCGTGGCGCAGCCGGGGATGTTGACCGTGTAGACGTGCTGCGCGGCATACGCGGCATAGTTGGGGATGGACTTGGTGCCAATGTAGTCGACGGGCTTGTCGAACGTCGTGCCGCCGCCCGTGGCGTTGGTCACGGCGCTGCGCGTGCCCGAGCGGCGGTCGCCCCGCACCACCGTCACGCTGTAGGTTTCGCGCACGTTCAGGCCAGCCGGGTTGACGGAATCGATGGCGCCGCCGTTGATGACGAGCGGAATCGACACTTTCTTGCCGCCCACGGTGAACTGGCCGTCCTTGATGGTGTTGTTGAAGCGGAACTGGAAGGTGAGGTCTTCCTTGCCGTCGCCATTGTTGTCGATATGGATTTCGTACAGGGCGTTCGGGTCCATGGCGAAGTAATTCGGGCCGCCGTAGGCGTCCTGCAGGGGAATATAGTCGGCCACCAGGGTGGTGTAGGCGCCGCGGCCCGCTTCATAGCTGCGGAACATATAGAAGTCGGTGGCGTCGACTTTGGGGTTTTGCGTGATGAACGGCGCTTCGCGGTGGCTGGAAGCGTAGGCGGCTGGCGCGATGGCCAAAGTGAAGGAAACGGCGAGAAGGTTGCCCAGGAGTGCGGCGCCCAGTGCGGTTTTCGAGTGTGACAATGACATTTCGATTCTCCCGATTTTTGTTGGCGTTGACAGACAAGTCCAAGAAACTGCAGGCTGCCTGACTTATACGAACGGCTACAAAAAACGGATTCAACTCTTTGTCAAAGTCTGCAACTGACCTTGCCGGGCCCTTACCAGGCCAGCACTTTGGGGCCGATGGCGGCGCCGATGGCGGTCGGCACCAGCATGCCCAGCACGTACCAGAAGCCGACGAAGCTGGCCGCCAGCTCCGGGCAATGCAGGCAATACACGAGCGCGGCCATGGCACCGGCGGCAAATCCGGCGGCGGCGCCCGCCAGACGCAGGCGCGTGGGCGCCAGCTGGCGCATCAGGCGCAGCACGGCGGCCAGGATGGGCAGCGACAGCATGGCGATCAGCAGGGGGCAGCTGCGCCAGGTGGCGCCCCAGAACAGCTCGGCCCGCTGTTCGGGCGGGGCTTCGTTCAGGATGATGGCGCCCAGCGCCCACATCAGCAGCACGGGCATGGCGAGCAGCAGGGGCAGGGCGCGGGTAGCGGCGCCCGGCAGGCACAGGCGGCGGCTGACGTACCAGGCCGCCAGGCACAGGCACACGACGAAGCCCACCTTGATCCAGAAGTCGGGCAGCTGGGCCAGCTGTTCCAGGTTGGGCCGCACGCCCAGCAGCATGGCCATCAGGGCTACGCTGGCCAGCAGGCCGGCGCCCAAAGTGCCTGCGGCGCGCCAGTGCGTGCCGGGCGGCGCTGCGGCGGCCACGTCGGGGCCGCTGGCCAGCATGGCGATCAAGTCATCGGTTTTCATGGTGCGCTTCCTTCTATCCTTAAATGGGCCGCCAGTGCCTTCAAGCCGCGGTGCACTGCCACCTTGACGCTGGCTTCCGAAATGTCCATGGCCGCCGCTGTGTCGCGCACGGACCAGCCGTCGAGCTTGGTATGCACGATGGCGTCGCGCTGCTGCGCCGGCAAGGTGGCCAGCAGCTTGCCCAGGTCGCGGCTGGCCTCGGCCGCCTCGGCATCGGCGCTGGAAAACAGTTCCTGCGCGCTATCTTCTTCGTCATACGGCAAGTGCTGCGCCTCGCGCCGCCCGTGCCGGCGCAGCCAGTCGATCATCTTGTAGCGGGCGATCGCATGGATCCACGACGTCAGCGGCACGCCCGTGTCATACGTCAAGCGCTGGTTGTGGATGGCTAATAAACATTCCTGCACCAGGTCTTCCGCCTCGTCCGGCCAGCGCTGCAGGCGGCGCCGGAAAAACGCGCGCAAATGGGCGCTGCTTGCCTGCAAGAAACTGCGATACGCCGCCGCATCGCCATCGAGGCCGCGCAGCATCAAGCCGTGCAGCCGCAATTCCGTGCCGTGCAACTGCTCGCTTATTGGTATTCGTTGCATGCAAGCCTTTGGTGACAGGCGTTGAAAAAAATAAATCTTAAATTATTTGAGGGTGGCTGTAACCAATCCGCACGGTGCGGCGAATTGACAGGCAAGCACGCTTCCTATTTTTAATATACCGGTGAAAGACCATGGACATCAAGCAGCGCCTTGCAACATTACTTTTACCCTTGCTGAGCATGGCTGTGGTAGCGCCGGCCATGGCGCAGATGGCTTCCAGCCAGCGCTGCGAAGTCAAAAGCGGTGCGCAGACGGCGGCGCTGGTGGAGCTGTACAGCAGCGAAGGCTGCTCCAGCTGCCCGCCCGCCGACCAGCGCCTGAACGCCTTGCGCAAGGAAGCGGGGACGGCCAGCCTGGTCGTGCCGCTGGCCCTGCACGTCACGTACTGGGACCAGATCGGCTGGACGGACCCGCTGGCGCAGGCGCAATTCGATGCGCGCCAGGCCGAGCTGTTGCGCCACCAGCCGCGCCATGTGGCCTATACGCCCCAGTTTTTCGTGGGCGGCACGGAATTGCGCGGCTGGGATACGCAGTTGCCGGCCGCCATCCGCCGCATCAACGCGACCGCCGCGCCCGTCGCTATCCGCCTGTCCGCCACGCCGGCGCCGGGTGGGAAGCTGCTGCTGGAAGCCGATGCCAGCGCGCCGGATGCGCGGACGGACGGCCAGCTATACGTCGCCATCAGCGAAAACGGCATCGTCTCGACCGTGCTGCGCGGCGAAAACCGCGGCGCCACCCTGCATCACGATGCGGCCGTGCGCCTGTGGCTGGGGCCGGTTGCGCTGGCGCAAGGCCGCGCCCGGCTGCGCCGCGAAGTCAGCCTGCCCGCCAGCTGGCGCCCGGAAAACCTGCAAATCCTCGCCTTCGTGCAGCGGGCCGACAGCAGCGCCATCCTGCAAGCCGTCAGTACGGCATCCTGCGCGAAAGGGGTGATGTGATGAACGGACAAGCGAGCGTGATCCACCCTGCCTGGCTGCGCCTGACGCACTGGCTCAATGCCGTGGCCGTGGTAGTGCTGGCCACCAGCGGCTGGCGCATCTACAACGCGGCGCCATTCTTCCCGTTCGAGTTGCCACGCGCGCTGACCCTGGGCGGCTGGCTGGGCGGCGCCCTGCAATGGCATTTCGCCGCCATGTGGCTGCTGGTGGGCAATGGTTTGCTGTATCTGGTCATCAATATCGTCTCGGGAAGGCTGCGGCGCCAGTTCTTTCCCCTCGCGCCGCGAGCGCTGCTGGCCGATTTCATCGCCGCGCTGAAGGGCAAGCTGGCCCATGCGGACCTGCGCCGCTACAACATGGTGCAGCGCGCCGCCTATCTGTTCGTCATGCTCGATTGCATCGTGCTGGTGCTGTCCGGCCTGGTGCTGTGGAAATCCGTGCAGTTTCCCATCTTGCGCGAACTGCTGGGCGGCTACGAGAGCGCGCGCAGGGTCCACTTCATCGCCATGGCGATGCTGACGGGCTTTGTCGGCGTGCACCTGCTGATGGTGGCACTGGTGCCGCGCACACTGGTCGCCATGCTGCGCGGCCGCTAAGGAGATGAGCATGAAAAAATCCATCCTCGTGCAAGAGCAGGGCCAGGCCATGCTGGCCGACGCCTTGCGCCAGATCAAACAGCCGTCGCGCCGCCTGTTTTTGCAGCGCAGCCTGACTCTGGGGGGCCTGTCTTTGCTGACGGGTTGCAACGCCAGCGACCCGTCCAGCATCGAGACGGCCTTGACGGCCGTGTCGCGCATGAACGACCGGGTGCAGGGCTGGCTGTTCGACCCGAACAAACTGGCGCCGACTTACCCGGACTCCATGATCACGCGGCCGTTTCCCTTCAACGCCTATTACGGCGAGGATGAGGTGGAACAGGTCGATGGCGACGCCTGGCGCCTGGAGTTGAGCGGCTTGATCGCCGACAAGAAGCCGTGGACCCTGCCGCAGCTGCGCGCCTTGCCGCAGGAAACGCAGGTGACGCGCCACATCTGCGTGGAAGGCTGGAGCGCCATCGGCAAGTGGGGCGGCGTGCCGTTTTCCCACTTCCTCAAGCGGGTGGGCGCCGACACGACGGCCAGATACATCGGCTTCCAGTGCGCCGACGATTATTTCACGAGCATCGACATGGCCACGGCCCTGCATCCGCAAACCATCATGGCCCTCACGTACGACGGCCAGGAATTGCCGCCGAAATACGGCTACCCGATGAAATTGCGCATGCCGACCAAGCTGGGCTACAAGAACCCCAAGCACATCCAGGCCATTTTTGTCACGAATACCTACCCGGGAGGGTATTGGGAGAATCAGGGCTACAACTGGTTCGGCGGTTCCTAGAAAGGCCGGGGAGCCGGCCAGGGCGGCGTTGCATTGCCTTGTCGTACTAGTCTACTGCCTGCGGCAATGCGCCTGGCCCTGAGCACCTCCCGGCCTTCCTAATGTTCAGCAGCAAGCAGCACCCTGTGGCACAGCAATAGTTTTACCACCGGGCAATCTCGCCCATCCAACACTGAGACAAGGACATATCATGAAAACCACCATCACCACCTTCGCCGCCATCATCGCTTCCGCCATCCTCCTGTCGGGCGCCGCGTTTGCCCAGGACGCCATGCAGAAAGACGCCATGCCCAAGGACGCCTCGGCCGACGCCATGCACAAGGATGCGATGGGCAAGGACGGCATGCACAAGCCGATGGCCAAGAAACACATGAAAAAGGATCACATGGCCAAGGATGGCATGGCAAAAGATGCCATGGGGAAAGACGGCATGAAAAAGGATGAAATGAAAAAGGATGAAATGAAAAAGGATGGCATGGCCAAGGATGCGATGGCCAAGTAGTGCAGGGGCCTGGCGCCGTCAACGCGATGGCGCCAGGCCGCGCGCGTCTTCCAGCGTTCACCCATGCTGGCTCAGGATGCGAAGTTGCTAATTGGTGTAAGCTGGACGCCTCCTGATTTCCCGCATGCACAGTCATGACCGAACCGTCCGTTGCCGCGTTGTCCCCCGAAGCACCTTCCTCCGATAAATCGATCCGTCGCCGCTCGCTGTTCGCCGCCTGCAGCGCGCATGCCGTGCATGACGGCTTGACGGACGTGATCTATGTGCTGCTGCCCATCTGGCAAGCGCAGTTTGCCATCAGCTACGCCATGGTGGGCCTGTTGCGCGGGTCGTACTCGGGCATGATGGCCGGTTTCCAGCTGCTGGCCAGCCGCCTGGCGAAGCGCTGGGGACGCGAGCGCATGCTGGTGGGCGGCACGGCGCTGGCCGGCATCGCCTACCTGATTGCGGGGCAGGCGGGCGGCCTGGCCGTGCTGCTGATCGCCTTGCTGCTGGGCGGCCTGGGCGCCAGCACCCAGCATCCGCTGGCGTCTTCCATCGTCACCGACACGCACGAGGCGGGCGGCGGCGTGAAGGAAGCGCTGTCGCACTATAACTTTGCGGGCGATATCGGCAAGACCCTGATTCCCGCGCTGGTGGGCTTGCTGTTGCTGGTGTGCAGCTGGCAAGCGAGCGTTTCCCTGCTGGGCTTGCTGGGCCTGGCGGCGGCCGGCTTGCTGTGGTGGCTGTTGCCGAAGCCGGAAGAGATCCAGGCCAGTCAGAAGAAAGCGGTCAAACCCGTCACTGGCAGCGGCTCCAAAGCAAGCTTTCGCGCGCTGCTGGCGACGGGCACCCTGGACAGCGCCGTGCGCATGGGTTTTCTCACCTTCTTGCCGTTCTTGTTGAAAAGCAAGGGAGCGGGCACGGCCGGCATCGGCGTGGCCTTGTCGCTGCTGTTCGTGGGCGGCGCCTTCGGCAAGTTGCTGTGCGGCTACCTGGGCGCGCGCATCGGCATGATGAAGACCGTGTGGTTGACGGAATCGATGACCTCGCTGCTGATCGTCGCGGCCCTGTGGCTGCCGCTGGCCGGCATCATGGCCATGCTGCCCCTGCTGGGGCTGGCGCTGAACGGCACCTCGTCCGTGCTGTACGGCGTGGTGCCGGAACTGGCCGAGCCAGGCAAGCGCGAGCACGCGTTTGCCCTGTTCTACACGGGCAGTATCGGCGGCGGCGCGCTGTCGCCCGTGCTGTTCGGCGCGCTGGGCGACCATACGAGCGTGCCCACGGCCTTGCTGGCGCTGGCGGCCGTATTGCTGCTGACCTTGCCGCTGGCGTGGAAGGTGCAGCGGGGCCTGGCGCATGGCGGCGCCGCATGACAGGATGCCTCGCATGAGTCTGCCATTGCCGCGCGACAAACACGATACGGACAATGCGCAAGCCCTGACCGCCTTGCGCTGGGAAGAACTGCGTCCCGCCATGCCGCAGATCCTCGCGTGGGTGCAGGACGCCAACTGGCCCGTGGCCGCCGTCCTCCTGCCTTACCTGGCCGGCATCGGTCCGCGCCTGGCTCCGTATCTCAAGACGGTGCTGGCCAGTGACGATGAACAATGGAAATATGTTGTTCTGCTGGGCATCGTGCGCCATTCCCCCGGGCTCGCTGCCGCCCTGGACGGGCAATTGCAGCGCTTCGCCCTGTCGCCAACGGCTGCCGAGCTGGAAGAAGGCGTGGCCGAGGTGGCCCGGGAGATTTTGGCGGGCAGCGGCGCTGGTGCGGCGTGACTTGCCCGCCAGCACTTCCATCGTCTACACTCGCCGCATGAAAAATTTTGAAAAGCGGCGCGACCGCTACGATTTGTTCCGCGCGTTTGACAATCCCCTCGTCAACATCAATTTCCAGCTCGACGTGCCCGATTTCCGCCCCTGGTGCAAGGAACGGAACATTCCCGTGTTTCACTTTTTCCTGTTTTGCCTGCTCAATACGGTCAAGGACATCGACAATTTCATGTACCGCATCTGCCAGGGCGAAGTGATCCGTATCGACGATTTTCCCGCGTCCTACACCGTCATCAACAGCGACGAGAACCTCAATTACACGCGTTTTGCCATGACCGACCAGCTCGACGTATTCATCGAACGCAGCCTGGAAGCCAAGCGCATCGCGGAAGCGAGCACCGCGCTGATCAACACGGGCGAGGGACAAAGCGAGCGGGAGCAGCGCAACAATATCTTCATCACCTGTTTGCCATGGCTGGAGCTGGCGGCCATCGAGCACCCGGTCTGCCGCCACCGCGACGCGGACATCCCGACCTTTACCTTGGGCAAATTCGGCCCGCCGCAGGACGATGGCCGCATGCGGATACCGTTTTCGGCGCAGGCCCATCACGGCTTTGTCGATGGCTACCATGTGCAGAAACTGGCGCAGGCGCTGGCGCAGCGCATCGCCGCCATCATTGCCTAGGCTAAATAGTCGCTGGGCGCCCGGCCCAGCACGCGGCGGAAGGCGGCCGTAAAAGCGCTGGGGCTGGCATAACCGAGATCGAGCGCCACGCGGGTGACGGCTTGTCCTTCGGCCAGCCGCGTGATGGCGGCCAGCAGGCACGCTTGCTGGCGCCACTGGGCAAAGGCCAGCCCCGTCTGGGCGCGGAATTGCCGCGTAAACGTGCGGCGGCTCATGCCCGCCTGCGCCGCCATCGCGTCCAGGCCGCTGTCCAGGCTCGGCTGTTCGAGCACTGCCATGCACAGCCGCGCCAGCCTGGCGTCCTGCGGCAGGGGCGCGCTCAGGGGCAGGGGATTGGCAGCGGCGATCTCGTCGAGCAGCAAGGCCATCAACCGCCCGGCGCGCGACGCCTGCACATACAAGGCTTCCACGGTCACGGCTTCGGCCAGCAGCTGGCGCAGCAGCGGCGTGGCATCGAGCACCTGGCAATCGGATGGCAAATCCATGCTGGCGATGGCGTCCGGGGCGATAAACACATTGTGCATGGTCACGGCGCCCTGCATGCGCATGCCGTGCACCAGTCCGGCCGGTACCCAGCAGGCGCGTTGCGGCGGCACCAGCCAGTTGCCCTGCGGCGTGTGCACGCTGATGACGCCGCGCGCCGCATAGGCGAATTGCCCGCGCGCATGGCTGTGGCTGGGAAATATCTCGCCGGGGGCATAGTCGCGCGCCGTGGCGATCAGTGTTCGCGGCACTTCCGTATAAAAATCATCCATGGCCCGTACTCTACAGTATTTGACCTGCCATCGAAAGCGGGCCGTTGCCTGTACCACTACCATGCAGACTTTTCCTTCAAGGATGCATATGCACAATACCTATCATCGCGTGGGCCATGGCCCCCACGCCGTCATCGTCCTGCACGGCTGGTTTGGCGACGCGCACGCGTTTGCGCCGATGGAAACGGCCCTCGATGGCGACGCCTTCAGCTATGTCTTCATGGACAATCGCGGCTATGGCGGCATGCGCGGCGTGGCGGGCGAGTATTCGATGGAAGAGGTCGCCCGTGACGCACTGGCCTTGGCCGATGCGCTGGGCTTTGCCACATTCAGCGTGGTCGGTCACTCCATGGGCGGCATGGCGCTGGAACGGCTGGCCTTGCTGGCGCCCTTGCGTTTGCGCAAGCTGGTGGCCGTGGCGCCCGTGCCCAGCTGCGGCGTGGCGCTGCAGGGGCCGGCCCGGCAACTGTTTCTCGATGCCAGCGCGAACATCGATGCGCGGCGCGCCATCATCGATCGCAGCACGGGCGGGCGCTTGCCTGCAAGCTGGCTGGACTGGAAGGCGCAGTACTCGTGGGAAAGTGCGGATCAGGCCGCGTTTGCCGCCTATTTCCTCGCGTGGAGCGGGACGGATTTCAGCGGCGAAGTGCAGGCAACGGCGTCGAAACTGCCCTTGCTGGCGCTGGTGGGGGAACACGACCCCCGCTTTGATGCGGACTTGATGCGCCGCACGTATCTGGCGTGGTACCCGCAAGCCCGGCTGGAGGTGCTGGGTAATGCGGGACACTATCCGATGAATGAAACGCCGCTGGCCCTGGCGGCCAGCATCGAGGCGTTTCTATCGGCGCAGTGATCTTATGCTGCCTTGCTGCGCAGGCGCAGCAGGCTCAGGCCTAGCAGCACGAAGGCGCCGCCCGTGATGCGGTTGAACAGCTTGGCGCGGCCCGGCGTTGCCAGCTGGGTTTTCAGCAGGCGCGCCAGGTTGGCATAGAACAGATGGGCCAGCATGGCGCAGGCGACGAACGAGGTCGTCAGCACGGTGAACTGGATGGCCACCGGCTCGCCCGGCGTGATGAATTGCGGAAACAGGGCCGAGAAGAACAAAATGGCTTTCGGATTGGTCAGCGCGACCGTCAAGCCCTGGCGGAAGAGTTTCCAGAATGAATTTGGATTCGCCGCGCCTTGCACCACGGGCGCATCGGCCACGACGCTGGTCTTGCTGCGCCATTGCTTGATGCCCAGGAACACCAGATACAGGGCGCCGGCCAGTTTCAGCAGCATGAAGGCCGTGGCCGAGGTGGCCAGCACGACGCCCATGCCGGCCATGGCCACGCCGGAAATGATGAACAAGCCAAAACCATTGCCCATGCTGCTGATCATCGCGCGGCGGGGGCCGACGGCGATGGCATTCGAGATGGCCAGCAAGACGGCCGGGCCGGGAGAAAACGTGACGAGCAGGGCGACGCTGCAGAAAAGCAGCCAGTTCGAGAGGTGCATGGATGTTCCTGGGTGGGGCCGAAGCCGGATTGGGAAGTCAAAACACGTCTATTGTACGAAGTTTTCGGCTCCCGTGTCAGCGGCCCCGGCCTGAATCCGGCTCAAGGTCAGGCAAACAGGCTGGCGACCACATGGTTGATGGCCGCGCCGCCGGCGATGAGCCAGCAGAACAGCAGGCCGGCCAGCAGCAGGGGCTTGATGCCGGCGCGGCGGATGGCCGACATATGCGTCGTCAAGCCCAGGGCCGCCATGGCCATGGCCAGCAGAGCCGTATCGATGTCGGTGATGGCGGCTACCACCGGGGCCGACAGCCAGCCCAGCGAATTGAAGGCCACCACGGCAATAAAAATGAAGGCAAACCAGGGGATGGCCAGCTTGGCCGCCTTGTCGTGGCCGCCATCTTTGGCCTTGCCGCGCGTCAGCAGGGCCGACAGGATGACGAGGAACGGCGCCAGCATCATCACGCGCACCATCTTGGCGATCACAGCCGCATTCGCCGCCTCTTGCCCGATCGACTTGCCGGCCGCCACCACTTGCGCCACTTCATGCACGGTCGAACCGATGTACACGCCGAAGGCCGTGGGCGTGGCGCCCAGCACTTGCCAGCCCAGGTTCAGCTGGTACAGCACGGGATACAAAAAGATGGCGATGGTGCCGAACACCACGACGGTGGAGACGGCGACGGTGACGTCCTCGCTGCGCCCCTTGACGACGGGCTCCGTCGCCATCACGGCTGCCGCGCCGCAGATCGAACTGCCCGCGCCGATCAGAATGGCGCTGTTGCGTTCCAGCTTGAACACCCTGGTGCCGAGGAACATGGCCAGGCCAAACGTGGACGCCAGCACCAGCGCGTCGATGGCGATGCCGGCCAAGCCCACCTGGCCGATATCCTGGAACGTCAAGCGGAATCCGTAGAGGATGATGCCAAGACGCAATAATGTCTGCTTGGAAAAAGCCACGCCCGCGCCGCAGGTGGGCGCCAGGCTGCCATACAGGCTGTTGCCCAGCACAATGCCCAGCATGATGGCCAGGGTCAGGGCGCTCATGCCGTGGCTTTGCATCCATTCCAGCTTGCCCAGCGCGATGGCGCCCCAGGCGATCAGGCCGCTCAGCAGCAGGCCGGGCAGGAGGCGGCCATAGCGGTCGCTGAAACTGGTGGTATTAGTTGTTGATAGAGAAGACATGCCGTACTCCATGGTTCATGGTTCGTATGGCATGACTGTACAGTTTGTCGATTAAATGGTAAAACGGATTGTTTTTGTATGTTTGACCTAAAAAATAGGTAAATAAGATGGCTTTGACTTTGCGGCAACTGCAGATATTCCTGGCCGTGGCGGACACGGGCAGCACCAGCGCGGCCGGCGAGCAGATTGCGCTGTCGCAATCGGCCACCAGCGCGGCCCTGAACGAGCTGGAAGCCCTGCTCGGGGCGCAACTGTTCGACCGGGTCGGCAAGCGATTGCTGCTCAACGACAATGGCCGCCTGCTGTTGCCGCAGGCGCGGCAGATGCGCGACGCGGCCGCCAGCATCGAGCGCCAGTTTGCGGGCGCCGACCCGTCCGTGCCCGTCAGCCTGCAGATCGGCGCCAGCACGACCATCGGCATCTATCTGCTGCCGCAGATCCTGGCCCAGGCGTCGCAGCAGTACGGGCGCAGCATCCCGCAGGTGACGATTGCCAACACGGCCGACATCGCGGCCGCCGTGGCGGAGTTCCGTGTCGATATCGGCCTGATCGAAGGGCCGTGTCACGAAGCGGGCTTGCTGGTCGAGCCGTGGCTGACGGACCAGATGCTGATCGTGGCCGCGCCCACGCACCCGCTGGCGCAGCTGCGCCATTTGCTCAGCTTTGCGGAGCTGAACCAGGCGGGCTGGCTGCTGCGCGAGGCGGGCTCGGGCACGCGCGAAGCCGTGGAGCAGGCGCTGGTGCCGTACCTGCACTATCTGCGCGCCGCAGGCGAGTTCAGCAATTCGGAAGCGATCAAGTATGGCGCGGCGGCCGGTCTCGGCATCGCCTGCCTGTCGCGGGTGGTGGTGGCCGATTTGCTGGCCAGCGGCCAACTGGTGGAGCTGGAAACCATGCTGCCGCCCCTGGAACGCAATTTCTATCTGATCCGCCAAGCCAAAAAGATCCTCTCGCCCCGTTTGACAGGTTTTCTGGAACTGTGCCGCCACGCCTCGCGCATGGCTTGACGTTTTTCCATATATGGAATAAATTCCCTTATATGGAAAATTCGATACTCACAGAGAGCGAGACGGAACAGCGCCTGGCCGCGCGATTAAAACAGTTGCGCGTGGAGCGGAGCTGGTCGCTGGACCAGCTGGCTCACTTGAGCCAGGTCAGCCGCGCTACCCTGTCTCGCCTGGAAAATGGCGAAGTCAGCCCGACGACAGCCGTGCTGGGCAAGCTGTGCGCCGCGTATGGCCTGGCCATGTCGCGCTTGCTGCGCATGGTCGAGGACGATTTTCCGCCCCTGCTGCTGCGGGCGGAACAAACCGTGTGGACGGACCCGGACACCGGCTTTGTCCGCCGCTCCGTCTCGCCCCCGTCGCGCGCGCTGGCCGGCGAAGCGCTCGCATGCGAGTTGGGTGCGGGCGTGACGATCGCCTACGCCGCCTCGCCCCGGCCCGGCATGGAACATCATCTGCTGCTGCAGGAGGGCAAGCTCAACGTGACGGTCGACGGCCGCTCCCACGCTTTGCTGCCCGGCGATTGCCTGCGCTACCAGTTGCACGGCGCCAGCGCGTTTACGACCCCGCCGGACAGCGGCGCCCGCTATTTTTTGTTCATCGTCTGAGGTTGATATGTCCCCATCGCTACGCCATTTTTCGTCCGCCGATATTCTTGTACGCCTGCCGGAACTGGGCGCCTTGCTGCAAGACTGCGTGCACGACGGCGCCAGCATCGGTTTTATCCTGCCGTTCGATACGGCGGCCAGCCAGGCTTTCTGGACGGATAACGTCTTGCCGGCCGTCACGCGCGGCGTGCGCCTGCTGCTGGTGGCCGAAGTGGAAGGCAAGGTGGCGGGTGCCGTGCAGCTGGACTGGGACACCAATCCCAACCAGGCGCACCGGGCCGAAGTGCGCAAGCTGCTGGTCGCGCCCGCTTTCCGCCGGCATGGCATCGCCCGCCAGTTGATGCGGGCGCTGGAAGAACAGGCGCGGCAGCTGCCGTGCAGCCTGCTGACCCTGGACACGCGCAGCGGCGACCATGCGCAAGCGCTGTATTTGTCGCTCGGCTACGTGGTGGCGGGCAGCATCCCCGCCTACGCGCTGGCGCCGGCCGGCGACCGGCTGGACGCCACCACCATCCTGTACAAGCAGCTGCAGCAATGACCTGGCAAGAAGAACTCGGGCACTGCAAGGACCGCATGTTGCCGCTGCCAGCCAATGTCGGCTGGCTTGTTGCCAGATAAAATCACCCGTCTGATTACAGAACCGTCCTACCTCGATACCCGGCATCGTCCGACTGGCGTGTGCCGGTGCCGCGCCTACACTGTTCTTTGATAGACCCGGCGGCGGGTCCTTTCTTCTTACAGGAGGCTGATATGGCAAATATCCAGGCAGGATCGGACGGTGCGGCAAAACAGGAAATGTCGGCAAAGCGCTTGAACGTGGTCGACTGGATCTCCATGATCCTCTTGATCGTGGGCGGCTTGAACTGGGCGCTGGTGGGCCTGTTCGATATCGACATCGTGGCCCGCATCCTCGGTGCCATGACGGCGGCTTCGCGCGGCGTGTACGTGCTGGTGGGGCTGGCGGCGCTGTATTCCATTTACCTGTGCCTGCGCAAGTTCCCGGCCAAATCCTAGACGGGAGGATACATGCCTGTTGGTGCAAGCCCCAAGCGTGAACGCGAATTCAAGAAGCTGGAACGCGATTTCAAGCAGGAAGGACGTTACCCGGGCCGCGAGGAAGAGGTTGCGGCGCGCATCGTGAACAAGCAAAGGGCGCAGTCGGGTGAAACCAGGCAAGCGCAGGAGCGGAAAAAAGCCGGCGGCGCTGCCCCGGAGGCGTCACCACCTGACTTGCCCATCGCTGGCTACCAGCAACTGACGGTGGCGCAGATCCGCGACAAGCTGGGCAGCCTGTCCGCTGCCCAGCGCAAGCGGCTGCGCGCTTATGAGGCGGCACACAAGAAGCGCAAGGGTGTGCTGCAAGCGCTGGAGGCTTGAGCTGGCGTCATGAGCTGTATGCGGTGTCCGGCTGTCCATGCATGCGTTATGGGACGGCTTGCTGCGTGCGCAGGTAGGCCAGCAAGTCGGCCACTTGTTGCGCATTGCCGATGCCCCAGAAGCGCATGTTGTTTCCGGGAATGAAATCGCTGGGCGCCTTGAGGAAGGCGGCCAGGTTTTGCTCGGTCCAGATGATATTCGCGTTTTTCATGGCCGCCGAGTATTTGTAGTCGGTGGTGGCGCCGGCCTTGCGGCCGATCACGCCCGTCAGCTTGGGACCGAAGCCGCCGCGCGCCGATGGTCCCACCTGATGGCAGGAAGCGCATTTGCGAAATGCTGCCTTGCCCGCTTCGGCATTGCCGGTGAGGGGGGCGGGAGCGGCAGCCTGCGCGACGGCTGCTGGCGCCAGCAGCAGGGCTGCAGCGGCCAGAGGGGAGAGCAGGCGACAAAGAAAGGTGGATGTCATCGGTGAGGCGGGCATGCAATGCGTGGCAAGCGATGACGCATTTTACAGGCGCACATCAAAACCTGCCCGCCAGCACGACATGGATACGAGGAAGCGGCGCACGATGGATGCAATACCGCTAGCGCTTGCCGCCCTGTGCGCCCAGCGCCGCCATGGCCGACGCAAACACGATGCAGGCGATGGCCAGCCACTGGGTCAGGCTCAGCAATTCTCCCAGCACGGCCATGGCGGCCAGCGCGCTGACGGCCGGCGCCGCACTGCTGAACATGCCGAACACGCCTTGCGGCAAGCGGCGCAGGGCAAAGATTTCCAGCGAATACGGCAGGGCGCTGGACAGCATGGCAATGGCCAGGCCCATCAGCGCAATCGATGGCGCCAGCAGGGCCGTGCCCGAATACGCGACACCGATGGGCACCGTCACCATGGCCGCCACCGTCATGCCCCAGGCCACCGCCTGGCCGCCCTGCAAGGTCGAGGCGCGCTTGCCGAAGATGATGTACATCGCCCAGCACAGGGCCGCGCCCAGCGCATACGCCACGCCGACGGGGTCCAGGCTGCCCGGACTGCCCTGCAGCGGCAGCAGCAAATATAAACCGAACACGGCGCACGCCACGGCGAACAAATCGCGGGGCCGGCGCGACGACAGCATGGCCACGGCCAGCGGCCCCGTCACCTCGATGGCCACCGCAATGCCGATCGGTATCAGCGCAAACGCCCGGTAAATCAGCAAGTTCATCAACCCCAGCACGGAGCCGTAGACGAGCAGATTCAGCACATCCTTGCGCGTCAGCCGGTAGCGCCACGGCCGGAAGATGGCCAGCAGGATCAGCGCCGAAAACCCCACGCGGTACGCCGTAATCCCTTCCACGCCGATGACGGGAAACAGGTTTTTCGCTATCGCCGCCCCCAGATTGACGGAAATCTGCCCTCCCAGGACGGCCAGGGAAGGGAGCAGCACGCTGTCGGGCAGGGGGGAGGTCGAGGCGGGGGAGGTCATGGGGCGCCATTTTAATACGCAACAGGCCGCCAGTCGCTGGCAGATCAGCAACGGACGGCATTTATCCGCCCGTACTGGCGACAATACGGAGCGGACACTGTTGCAATAGTGCAAGTATTTTCTGATAATGTTATTCTGCCAGTACCCCACTGATCAGTGGGGTGCCGCCAACGATTCTTTGTCTCTATGGAGCCGCTCTATGAATTGCAGAAGCATGGCAGTGACAGTCGCTTTGGTGTTTGCCGCTGGCATGGCTGGGGCTGGGGCTGAGGCCTTGCCACCGCAGGCGCAATTGCCGGTCTGGGCGACGCAACAGCTCGATAGCGTGGCCAAGCGCGAAGCGATCGAGGTCAGCGCGCGGGTAAACCCCTTCGTCCTGCGCGGCGATTTCGACGGCGACGGCAAGGGCGACCTGGCTGTCTTGATCAAGAACAAGGACAGCAAGAAAGAGGGCATCGTCTTCCTGTTCCGGCAAAAGACGGCGCCGCTCATCGTGGGGGCGGGTCACGCATTGTCCAACGGCGGCGACGATTTCGCCTGGCTGGAAGTGTGGCAGGTGGAAGACAAGGGCTCGCTCCAGCGCAGCTACCATGAAAAATCGCTCCGGCTGAAAACGGACGGGATCGTGGTGGCGAAAGAGGGTTCTGCCAGTGCCTTGATTTATATCAAGGGCGGCAAGGCGGTCTGGCAACAACAGGGCGATTGATGCATTCCACGCAGCTGTCTGCTGGCCGATGGGGAGGCGTTCTATCGAGCCGTATAATTAACGCGTCTACAGGAGTAGCAGGGCAATGACTGTGTTCCGTATCGGCGACACCAATTTTGAAGTGGATGTCGCGAAATCACACATCAGTCTGGCGCCACGTGTCGATGGCATGCGGGAAATCAATATCAGGATCGAGGCCGACGACGAGGTGTTCATGCGGCTGACGGAAGACGACGATGCGCCCTGGTCGTGGGCGCTGTATCCGCCGTCCTTCCTTTTGCAAGGCTTGCTCGTCGCGGGAACGGATGACGGACCCGTGCAGATGCTTGCCGTTGACGCCGGCAATACGGACTGCGAATCCGCGCTCTACATGATGGAATACCGCGAAGTGGCCGATCTACGCTTGGTGGAATTGTCGGCGCAGCGCCTGGCCATCACGGGCAAGGTGGAATTTTTTGGCAAAAACCTGCCTTTCGCCATCGATATGCCGCGCATAAGCTAGCGGCAATCTTCAGCGCAGCTAAGTAGGTCGTGGGAAATTATTGTGAAGTTATGACGAACAGAACGGGATGCGCTGCAAGGCGCCCGTTGCGACGCAGTGCAGGCACTGCTAGCAGCGGATAACGCCGCAGAGCGCCGGTTATGGAAGTCAGAAATCACAATAATTTATTGCGACCTACTTCGTGAACTGGGGCAGCCTGTGCTGGCCGCCCCGATTGCATCAGTCCAGTTTCAAGGCCTTCGCCACATCCCCCCATGCCACATACTTGAAGTTTTGGGGTCCATCGGGCAAGCGCTTGTAGCCGTCCTGGATCACCAGCATGCCTTGCGCATACGCGCCGCCCAGGTTGGCGGACGTGACGTCGAGGCCATCCGTTTCCGAGGTGCCGTCTATGCCGGCGGGCAAGTTGAAGCCCACCTTGAAGCGGCCGCGCACCTTGTACGGCGCTTGCGTGTCGAGCACGACATAGCTGCTGTCGCCCTGGCTGGAGACGATCAGATAGCCGGTGTCGGGCTTGGCGCCTGGCTGGCGGTAGATGGCCATGCCTTCCACATCCGCCGTCAGGTGCGCTCCCACGGGCAAGACCATGGTCAGCGCGTCCGGTTTGGCGGCGTCGGCCGAGGTGGTCCAGATGCCGCGCGTTTCCTCGCCCAGGAACAGTCTGGCGTTGGCATCGTCGGCCACGCAGCCTTCCGGTTGGGTGTCAACCTTGAAGCTGCGCAACAGAGTCGCGCTGAATTTGCCCCCTTCCAGGCCGATGCGGTATTGCTGGAAGGTGCCGTCCTTGTCGTTGATGAACGCTTGCACGCCGCCGCCGGCCGGTTGATATAAACACATGCCGTAGATGCTTTTCAGACCGGTCGGGAAGCGGCCCGCTTCCGCCACCTCGCCGCTGGCATTGATGGTGAACAACATCATGCTGTTGTCGTCGCGCTGGGTGGCCACGGCCAGGTCGACCTTGCTGCCGCCCAACTGGATGTTTTGCCGCACGTCGACGTTGTTCAGGCGTCCCACTTCCAGCAGCTGCGTCTGCTTGCCTTGCAGGTCGTAGACCAATAGCCCCTGTTTCTTGTTGGTACCGAGAATGCGCGCATCGGCTGGATTCCTGGACAGCCAGATGGCCGGGTCGTCGGCCGCGTCGCCCTGGCGCGCCATCGGTTCCGTCTGCGCTTGCGGGGCGATGATGGCCACCGCAGGCTGCGTTTCCGCTTTGCCTGCCCATTTCAAGGGCCGCGCCTGCCAACCGTTCTTGCCGCGCAGTAGCAAGGCGTCCTTGTCCAGCGCCAGCTGGCTGTCGCCCTTGCGCACGTTCAAGGCGACGGTCTGGGCCGGCAGGGCCATCCATGTATTTCCCTGATGCGTGACCAGGTGCAGCTTGTCCGCCTTGCCGTCGAGCACGGCCATGCCGCCCGGCAGCACGGCCAGGGCGCCGGCGCCGCCTTCCAGTTGGCCGTACGGCTTGCGCAGGGCCACCACTTCGCGTTTGCCCATGCCTTCCGAATCGGCCTCATACGCCCACACGCCCATGTTGGACTCGCTCACCAGCAGGCGTTGGGCGCCATCGTCGACGCGGCAATGTTTGGCGTGCGGCGGCAGGGCCAGTTTGCGTACCAGGCTGCGCTGCTCGCCCTGCATCACCCACTGTTCCGCCTGGCCATCCTTGCCGATCAAGAACAGATGAGCTAGCTGCTGGGCGTCGCGGTACAAACACGATGCTTCCACGGAAAACGTCGGCACCGGAAACGGCGCCAGTTTCACCAGCTTGCCCGCCTGCACGTCGACGGAGACGGGTAGCGGGCGCTGCGTGTCCGCTTCCAGGAAGACGGCCAGCACCTTGCTGCCATCGATGCGCGTGTCGAGCTGCTTGGCGCGCACGGCGATGCGGTCCTGCTCCTGGCCGGCCGCATTGAACAGACGCAAGCCGTGCTTGTCCAAAGTCAGCCAGCCGCCGCCGGGCAGGCGTGCCAGTTCTTCCGCTTCCTGCGTAAAGGACGGCAGGGCGTTGGCGGGGGCGGCTTGCGCGATTCCGGCGAGGCAAAAGGCAGCCAGCAAAGCGCTGCAGAGCACGGTTTTTTTCATGTTATTGACAATCATCAGAAGGCGCTGGCTTTCAGGCTCACCTTGAAGGTGCGGCCGTATTGTTCGTTTTGCACGTTGTATTGCTTCGTGCCCTGGTAGACATAGTATTTCTCGTTGTTCAGGTTGGCCGCCTCGAACGTCACCTGGAACTGCTTGTTGATCTGGTAGGACAGCGAGAAGTCGAGCTGTTTCTGGCTGTCCACGATACGGTCCTGGCTTTGATCGAGGATATCGCCGCCCATTTCCAGCAGGTAGGGCGACTTGTAGTTGAGGGCCAGGCGGGCGCTGACCGGGCCCGTTTCATAGCCCAGCATCAAGTTCATCACCTGGTTCGACTGGCCCGGCAGGCGGATGTCGCGGTTCATCTGCTGCTTGCTCGCCTTGTCGTAGCGGCCGATTTGCGCGCTAGACGTGCTCAAGGTGCCGTTGACGCCGACGAGAAACTTGTTGAATGGCGCCGGCAGCATGCGCAGCGGCTGCATGTAAGCCAGTTCGATGCCCTTGACTTTCGCCGCGTCGCCGTTCGCATACGAGGTGGCCGTCGTGTAGCCCGTCCAAGCTCCCGTGCCGGCCAGGTTCGTCGTGTACGTGAAATTCTTGATGTCCTTGTAGAAGCCGTAGGCCGACATCACGCCGTCGTTGCCCAGGACTCTCTCGATACCGAGGTCGAGGTTGTTGGCTTTCAAGGGTTTCAAGTCCGGGTTGCCGATCACGGCTTCCGTGTTGCTGGCCAGGCTGATGCCGGGTGCCAGCTGGCTGAAGTTGGCGCGCACCACGGCTTGCGTCCAGGCGGCCCGCACGCTGGTCTTTTGATCGACGTCATAACGGGCTTGCAGGTTCGGCAGCCAATTGGTGTACGAACGTTCGCGCGTCAAGGCGGTGGCGACGCCGGCGCTGTCCACCTGCGAACCGGCCGCTTCAAAGCTGGTGCGCTCGGCGCGCACGCCGCCCAGGATGTGCCAGGCGTCGAAATCATAGCTGTTCTGCACATACATGGCGTTGATGTCTTCATGCATGCGGTAATCGTTGATGATCGATTCCGTGGCCAGGCGCGCCTTGTCGCGGTCCAGGCCGGCGACCCTGGCGCGTATCAGCGCCGGGTCCAGCGCCACGCCGATGTTGCCCAGATCGTAATCGAGATTGTGGCCCTGCACGAAGGCGCTCATCGAGGTGGAACCGGCGCCCCAGTAATTGCCGCTGGAAGCCTTGCTGCTGTTATACGCCCATTGATCCGTGTCATTGGTTTTTTCGCGGCGGCTGACTTTGGCGCCGAATTTCAGGGTGGCGATGTCGAACTTGCGCGCCAGGTCGATGCGTGCATGGTGTTCATTGTCCTTCGAATAGCGCTTTTGCAGGGTGATGGCGTTGAGCGCGTAGCTGGCCGGATCGTACAGCGAGGCGGGGCCGCTCAACAATGGTTGCTCGGTGCCATTGAAACTGATGCCGGCGAAATTGCTGAGGCCGCGGAAACGGCCGTCGTTCAAGGATTCCGGCGTGTCTTCCGTGGCGCGGCTCAGGCCGCCTTTCACGTCCAGGGTCCAGTCGCCCGATTTCTGCTGCGTGCCCAGCACCAGCGAGCGCACTTGCTGCGTGTACTTGCGCTGGCGGATGCGGCGTTCGGCGCGCGCGCTGGCCGTCTGGCCTTCGGCCAGGCTGCCGCCGGCGATATTGCTGATGGTCAGGCGGTCGCGCACTTCATCGTCGGAAAATTCGCTCACAAAAGAGCGCAAAAACCAGCTGTTGCCCGCTTCCGGACGGTAATCGAGGTTGACGGCCAGGGCGCCGCGCTTGCGCACGGGCAGGTAGTCGCGCAATTCCAGGCCCGACAATTTGCCCTTGCTCCAGGCGCCGCCCGTTTCCACGTCATCGGAGCCGAACGAGCGCTTTTCCGCGCTCAGGCCGGCGGCCACGCCCAGCTTGCCGTCGAGGAAGCGCTGGGCCCACAGGGCGCCGCCGCTGGGGCTGGTCTTGCCCGTCTTTTCATCATGGCTGGCGGCCACGTTGGCCGACAGCAGCTTGCCCGGCAAGTCGAAGGCGGACAGAGATTTCACTTCGATGGTGGCGCCCAGCGAGTTGGCGTCCATTTCCGGCAGCAAGGTCTTCGAGACTTCCAGCGTGCGGATCAGGCCGGCAGGCAGGATATCGAGCGCCACGGCGCGGCGGCCCGCTTCCGGCGACGGCACCAGCGCGCCGTTGATGGTGACGGCATTCAGGTCAGGCCCCAGGCCGCGCACCGTGATGTAGCGGCCTTCGCCCTGGTCGCGCTGGACGGACACGCCCGGCAAGCGGGCCAGCGCCTCGGCCGCGTTTTTATCGGGCAAACCGCCGATATCGTCGCTGCTGATGACGCTGATGATGTTGTCGGCTTTCTCTTGTGCGGCGATGGCGTTGCGCAGGCTGGCGCGCTGGCCGCTGACGACCACGGTGGCGGCCGGCTGGCCAGCCGCATCTTGTGCTTGCGCATGGCTTTGACCGCTGAAGACGGCCATGATGGCCAGGGACAGGGCCGTCAGGCGCAGCGGGGAGGGGAACGATGTGTGCGTGGTTTTCATGAAGAGCTCGGTTAGGGAGGAAGGAACCGGGCGGATTCTAGGCAGCAAATATGACGGTTGCGTGACAGGCAATCGATTGCCACCCTGAAAACAACGGCGGGTGAACGCTTTCCGGCCGGAAATGAACCGGGGTGAGCTGAAATGACCTGCCGGCGCAGGGCGCATGGGCAAAGGCTCGCCGTATTTGCATGGGAGTCCATGGTAATGATGAGCCGTTTGCACCTGCCGCACGGGAGCGCGGCATGTCATCGTGCCGTCATGGGCAGGCGCTATCGTGGCGGCAGCACCACTTTTAAAGGTTTTCCCACATGCTGCCATTGCACCGTAACAGCCTGATTGCCGCCGCACTGGCCTTGCCCCTGTTCTTGTTCCTGTACGCCACATTGGGCCACGTTAAACCGTTTGCCGTCTGGAAGTGGATGGATATCGTCTGCGAAGGCGGCACGGCCGTCATGGCGGGCATCTGGTTTTTGTTTACCCTCAGCAGCCGGCCGCGTGGACGGGTGACGAGCCTGATCGCCGGCGGCCTGTGCTCCATCATGCTGGGGTCCTGGGCCGATTGCCTCGATGAATTCTTCGCCATCGACAAGCAGGAAGTATGGGATAACTGGCTGGAAGCCTTGATCCCGTTCGGCATGCTGGTGCTGACGATCGGCATGTATTACTGGCGCCAGGAACAGTTCCGCCTGAACGAACATCTGCAAAAGCGCGAACGCCTGTTCCGCGACCACCGCGCCTTCGACCGCATCACGCAGCTGGCCGACGCCAGCTACCTGCGCACGCAGATGCGCCTGGAGCAGGAACGCCGGCCTGGCCTCGATTGCGCGCTGGTCTTGCTCGACATCGACAGCTTTCACCTGATTAACCGCGAATACGGCCACCGCGAAGGCGACCGCGTGCTGCAAGCCGTGGGCCACATGCTGCTGTTGAACTTGCGCAATGACGATCTGCTGTGCCGCTATGCGGGCGACCGCTTCGCCGTGCTGATGCCGGGCGTGTCGCGCGAGGATGCGGCCGTGCGCGCACGCCACCTGTGCGTCATGGTGGGGCAGATGCGCCACCACACCAACGACAACCGCGAAATCCGCCTGAGCCTGCGGCATGCGTGCTCGCTCACCGATGGCGTGCCGGAAGTGGTGCTGGCCGAGCTGAGCCGGGCCGTAGAAACACCGGGCCGCAGCGCCAGTCCCAGGGCCGGCAGCGCCGCGCCCGCCTGATGCCGCTGAACCAGCAGGGCGACCCCAGCATCGCGGCCCATCACCAGCCGGCGCTGGTGCTCGATTATGCGCGCAGCCGCGACCTGGCCACGGCGCCGCTGCTTAAGGGCACGGGCCTGGACGGCGGCGCGCTGCCGTCCGCGGAAAGCCAGGTGAGCGCCGCGCAATACCTGCAATTGCTGGCCAACGTGGCGCGTGGCCTCGACAGTGCCGACACCAGCTTCATGCTGGGCCAGCAAATGTTGCCGGGTCATTACGGCGCCGCCAGCCATGCCTTGCTGCAGGCGCAGAATCTGCGCCAGGCCTTGACCATCCTGTGCGATTTTCATACCTTGCTGTGTCCGCTGCTGCAGCCGCGCTTGCGGGAGGCCGGCGACATGCACGTGCTGTACTGGGTCGATGCATTCGGCGCGCCCAGCCAGCTGCCTTTTTTGGTGGAAATGCACATGACGGCGCTGGCGGCCATGTGCCGCTGGCTGGCGGGCGAGTCCTTGCCATGGCGCTTCTGTTTCAACCGCGCGCGGCCCCGCCACGTGGAGCAGCACGAAGTGCACCTGGGCCAGGCGCTGCGTTTCGATTGCCAGGTGGACGCCATGCTTATCGATTCGAGCTGGCTCGACAAGCCCTGGCCGCGCGGCAATGCCACGGCGGCGGCGCTGGCCTTGCGCGCGGCGGCACTGGCGCCCGTGCCGGCAGTGAGCCTGCTCGGTGCGCTGTACGACTACCTGCTGCTCAATATCCGTTGCGCACCGACCCTGGAGCGCACGGCGCAGGAATTCGGCGTCAGTCCCGCCACCCTGAAACGCCATCTGGCGCGCCATGGCACGCATTTCCAGGCCGAGCTCGATCAGGTGCGCGCGCACAAGGCGATTTATCTGTTCCAGGCGCATGGCTACGACAACGATGCCGTGGCCGCCTACCTCGGCTTTCATGATGCCACCAACTTCCGCCGCTCGTTCAAACGCTGGACGGGGCAAACGCCGCAATTATTGCGTCACGCGCTGGCCCTGTTCGTGGCTGGATGATCGCCGGCGTTGCGCGCCGGCGCCACGCAAGGTCGTTCCTGAGGGAACAATTGCCCGTTCTGCTACATCCATAGTACACTCGATCAGAGAGCGGACAGACGCGCTTTGAGGCGCTCCGGTACGGCGTCACGCGACGCCACAATACCGCCATCACGATGGCGGGCCGGCGGCAGACAACCGGCGTGCCGTGCCTTAACCCAGCCTGGAAACTGGCGTCACCAGTGTGGTGCGCCGGAAACCGGGCAACTTGATAATGCTCAATCGTGTATTCACAATCGCAGATCGATCCAGTCGTCAGTTTCCGCAACACCCAGGGTGAGGCGGTGCGCGGCACGATTTTCAACTTGCAGCGCAATTCGCTGGTCATGGAAATCTATAATCCATACTCGATTGTGCAGGTCAGCGAGGTGCTCAATGACGTGACCGTGCGCATGGGGGCGAAAAACGCCTACGTCGGCAAGGCCGTCGTCATCAGCAGCGTCAACACGGGCCTGACCGCCATCGTTTCCGTGACCCTGATCGACGAGTGGCGCGAGCTGAGCGATGTGGTCGTCGTCAAGGGCGCCGTGTTGAAAGAGTCGAGCGCCTTTGTCGCCGGCTGGGGCGAGCGCTTCCGCATCCGCCGCGACTACCAGATCGTCGTCAACGAAATGCGCGCCTTCCTGTCGGAAGTGGCGCGCTGGGTCGAGCAGGTCGACTTGTCCGACTCGCTGCCCAAGGAAAACGGCCGCCTGCGCCCCGATATCTTCGACGAGCTGGCCTTGCCGCTGATGGAACAGACCCAGCTTTACCTGCGCCAGCTCGAGGTGGAAGCCTCGCTGGTCGAGGAAGAGCGGGCGCCGGCCCACCGCGCCTTCGCCCAGGCGGCGCTGCACCCGCTGATCCTGCGCGCCCCGTTCGTCTTCCGCACGTTTACCAAGCCGCTCGGCTATGCGGGCGACTACCAGATGGTCAACCAGCTGCTCGACGATCCGCGCCAGGGTCCGAGCACGTACTTTCAGATTGTCAATGCGGCCTTTCTGCAGGCGGCCGTGGCGACGGCGCACCGCAACCGCATCGATATCCTGACGGAATTTTTGTCGCAAAAGGCGGCCGCGGCGCGCGCCGCCGGGCGTGTGTATAAAGTGCTCAACGTGGGCTGCGGCCCGGCCATCGAGGTGCAGCGTTTTCTGGAAACGTGCCCCGATGCGCAATGGCTGGCCTTCGAACTGGTCGACTT
This sequence comes from Janthinobacterium sp. GW823-FHT01H08, assembly GCF_058797855.1. Taxonomy (NCBI): domain Bacteria; kingdom Pseudomonadati; phylum Pseudomonadota; class Betaproteobacteria; order Burkholderiales; family Oxalobacteraceae; genus Janthinobacterium; species Janthinobacterium sp. GW823-FHT01H08. The sequence continues at coordinate 3,632,723 of NZ_CM179504.1, read as the reverse complement.
CAGCAGCGAGACGCTGGACTGGACGCGCGCGCGCCTGACCACCATCATGCAGCGCACGGGGCGCGTGGTCGAGATCGATTATGTGCACGATTCCGTGCACAACCTGCTCAAGCGCCGCCACGGTTCGGGCGCCACTGGTTTGCCCGGCAGTTTTGACGCCGTGTATTGCGCCGGCCTGTTCGACTATCTGTCCGACAAGGTCTGCGCGCGCCTGCTGATGCACTTCGCCTCGCGCGTGGGTCCCGGCGGGCGTTTGCTGGTGACGAATGTGCACGCGGATAATCCGGGCAAGTTCGGCATGGAGCATTTGCTGGAATGGCATTTGATCTATCGCAATGAAGCGGGCCTGTCGGCCTTGCTGCCCGAGCATGCAAGGGACCCGAAAATCTATGTCGACGCCACGGGCGTGAATGTGTTTGCGGAAGTGAGCATTCCTTGATCATGGATACCCCAGGCCTGCACGCCGGCTACACGGCCGTTTTGCGCGACTTCCGCCTGGAATTCAGCCGCGGCGGGGCCTACACGGGCATCGTGCTGATCCTGCTGGGCATGGGCCTCGATTCAGCCCTGTATCCGGACAAGCAGTCGGCTTTCACCAGCGCGCGCATCGTCGTGTCCGTGCTGATCTTTTGCGTCGTGCTGGCCATGCGCACGCGCTGGGCGCAAGACCGCATCCAGGGACTGACCTTTGTCTGGCTGATCCTGCCGCAAATCATGATCGCCTGGATGATCGCCGTCACGGAAGGCGCCACCTCGATCTATTACGTGGGCATGACCCTGGCCATCTATTCATCGGGCATCGTGCTGGCCTTCGGCCTGTGGCAAAATATGGTCTTTGGCGCGATTTCCTGCCTGCTGTACGTGGCTGCGTGCGCCTGGCATGCCGGCGGTTTCGACTTGCCGAGCACGTTTGTCGTCAACTGTTTATTCCTCATCATGTCGGCCAGCATCAGCGCCGTATTTACCTATTTTAACGAACGCGCCCGCTTCATGCTGTTCCAGCTGAAGGCGGAGGTGGCGCAAAAGAACACGCAGCTGGAAGAAACGAATAAAAGCCTGGCCGATATCAAGGGACAGATGCTGCAGCAAGAGAAGATGGCCGCCATCGGCACGCTGGCCGCCGGCATGCTGCACGAGGTAAACAACCCCGTGAATTTCTGCATGATGGCCATCGAGGTGGCCATCGAAGACCCGGCCGCCAAGCAAAGCGCGCTGGTCAGCGAATGCCTGGCCGACGCGAAGCAGGGCATGCTGCGCGTGCAGCACATCGTGTCCGATTTGAAAACCTTTGCCTACCGCAAGAGCGGCAACCAGCTGGAAACGGGCCACTTCCAGTTCCGCAGCGCGCTCGAGGCCGCCATCCGCCTCGTGGGTCACGAAACGAAGAATGTCAGCATCAGCCACGACTTGCCGGTCGACACCCTGGTGCGCGGCGACGAGGCGGCCATCGTGGGCGTGCTGATCAATTTGCTGGGCAATGCCGTACTGTCCATGCGCAAGGGCAATGCGCCGCCGTTCGAGATCCGCATCACGGCCCACTGGGATGACAACCGCCTGCGCATCAGCGTGCGCGACAACGGCCCCGGCATCGCCCCGGAAAACCTGGCGCGCGTGTTCGAACCGTTCTTCACCACGCGCGAAGTGGGGCAGGGCCTGGGCCTGGGCCTGAGCATCAGCTATGGCGTGATCGAGCGCCACGGCGGCACCCTCTCCGCCGAAAGCGTGCTCGGCGAATGGGCCAGCATGAATTTCGACTTGCAGCGCTCCGATTGGGAGGGCCGCTAGCATGGATAACGATAGCCGCGCCAGCGTGCTGTACGTGGACGACGAAGCGCTCGCCTGCAAGTATTTCGAGCGCGCCGTCGGCCAGCGCTACCGCGTGCTGACGGCGCAGAGCGTCGATGCTGCGCTGGCCTTGCTGGAAGACGAGGCCGGCCAGATCGACGTGCTCGTCACCGATTACCGCATGCCGGACCGCCTGGGCAGCGAATTGCTGCAGGAAGTGGCGCAGCGCTATCCGCACATCGTCTGCATGCTCGTCACCGCGTATGCGGACAAGGATGTGCTGCTCGAGCTGATCAACGGCGGCACCTTGTTCCGTTTGCTGGAAAAACCGCTCGACCTGGCCGCCATGCAAGCGGCGCTGCAGCTGGCCGTGCAGACGGGCCGCGAGCGGGCCGCCCGCCGCCAGGGCCTGGTGGCGATGGAGGAATCGCTGGCCTTTCTCGCGCATGAATTGAACACGCCGCTGGCGGCCATCGCCAATTTTGCGCGCGGCATTGCGCGCCGCGCGCAGGCGGACGCCGCACCGCAGGCCGAGATCGGCGAAGCGGCCGCCTTGATGCACGACAATGCGCGCTATTGTTTGTCGGTGCTGGCCAGCTTTGTCGACACGGTGCGCCTGGCCAGCGCCGGGCCCGGCATGCAGGGCGGACGCCGCGCCGGCAGCGCGCGCCAGCTGCTGGATGCCTTGCTCGACAGCTATCCCTTGAGCACGGACCAGCGCGCCGCCATTACGGTGGAAGTGGGCGACGATTTCTCCATTGCCGAGTCGCCCAATTGCGTCGCGCTGATTTTATCGTCGGTGCTGGCGAATGCCTTGCGTTCGGCCGGCGAGCAAGCCCATCCTGCGATCGGCATCCGCATCGATGCGGGCCGCATCACGGTGCGCGACAATGGCGCCGGCATCGCCCCCGAGATCGTCACACAGCTGTTGAGCGACCCCGTCAGTGCCGGTGGCGGCGAAGGCAAGGGCTGGGGCATGGTGTTTTGCCACCGCATGATGCAGTCATTTGGCGGCAACCTCGATATCGCCACCGAATTTGACACTTCCACCACGGTAACCCTGAATTTTCCAGTACATATAAGGAACGAGCATGATTGACGCCAATCTGCGTTTACCGGCTCAGCGTGAGCCGGCGCAAGGCTTGCCGACGATACTCTATGTCGATGATGAGGCCAACGCCCTCAAATACTTCCAGCGCGCCATCGCGCCGCTGGCCGACGTGCTGACGGCCACTTCGGTCGAGGAAGGCAAGCGCATACTCGACGAGCAGGCCGACCGCATCGCCGTGCTGGTGTCCGACCAGCGCATGCCTGGCGCCTACGGCAACGAGCTGCTGTCGTATTGCTGGGATCGCCATCCGCACATCGTGCGCATACTCACCACCGCGTATTCCGAGCTCGAGCACACGGTGGAAGCCGTCAACCAGGGGCAGATCCACCGCTACATCCAGAAGCCGTGGGATATCGCGGCGTTGCGCATGGAACTCAAGCAGGCGCTGGAACTGGCGCGCTTGCGCAATGAACACGCCCAGTTGCTGCGCGAAAAGCTGATGGTGCGCCAGCGGCAAGCCGTCGCAAACCGCATCGGCACCCTGTACGCCTTGTGCGCCAGCCTGGCCGGTCCGGAACAGCAGCTGCCTGTGGAAGCGTATCTGTCGGCGGCCCTGACGGCCGGCGTCACGCCGCCCGAGCCGGACTGGTTGCTGATGGATTATGCCGACCTGGTCAGTTCGGAAGCCTTCCGCGGCACGGCCTTTGCTGCCGCCGTGCGCCAGCAGCTCGACACGCTCGAGCGCGAGCATCCGGGGCGCGGCGTGGAGCAGGCGATCGACATGCTGCTGCCCGTGTTTGGCGCGGCGCTGCAAAACCAGGGCGGCACGGCGCTGTTCCTCGATGGCCGGCTGCTGACGGAATTCCTGGAAACGCCGACCACGGCGCCCGTCTCGGCCATCCACTCGTTCTGGCTGGCCAGCTTGTTGTGGCTGGCACGGCGCGGCTGGTCATTGCAGCTCAGCAAGACGGAGCTGGGCTTGCAGGGCAAGGTAGTGCAGGCTGAACCGGCGCTCACGCCGGATCACCTGGCGGCCTGGATCGAGCAATTCTGACGGGGCCCGCAAGGGGGAGCGCCAAATAAAACAGGGCCGCGCGGGCCCTGTTGCCATGTGCTGCGAGCAGACTTAGCGTTCCGCAGCCGCCTTCAGGTTGTTCAAGCCTTTTTCAAAATCCTTGCCGATCATCCTGTCCATGCTGACGAAGACGGTCATGACCTTGCTGACGTAAGGGCTGGGGCCGGTCATGGTCCAGTTCACCTTGGTGCCGTCGCCCTCGGGAGTCATGGTAAAGGTGGTGGTGTTGTGGCTTTCAAACGGCTTGAGGAAGTCCAGCTTGATGACGGTGCGTTCGGGCTGGGCCGCCTCCGTGATTTCCATGCGGCCGGCGCCCACCTTGTCATTGCCTTGCCATGCATACTGCGCGCCCAGGCCATTGGCCGGGCCCGTAAACGTGCGGCGCATGGCCGGATCGAGCTTTTCCCACGGCGACCAGGCGGCCCAGTAATGGAAGTCCGTGATCAGGGCGGCGATTTTCTCGGGCGGGGCCTTGATGGTGATTTCGCGCTGGACACTGAAGGTGTCGGGCTTGGTGGTGGCATAGCCGAGGATGGCGGCGACGACGACAACGATCAGCAGCAGGGTTTTTTTGATCATATGCTCTCCAAATCTTGAATGGTCGATGCGAACGAATCAAGGCAATCTTAGCAGATATGAATGGCCGTGCGCGGCCTGTTGGCCTTTATTTGCGCCGGCTTTGCGCAGGGCCGCTTGCCCGCCCGCCTGCACGCCAATTTGCCGCCCCGCACAGGCGCGCACGCCAGGCTGGTGCCGGTTTGTGGCGAGGGCCGCCGTCCGCTAGAATGCTGGCCTGCAAAGATTTCAAAGGGAAATATGATTCAAGGAACGATCGCCAGGCTGACCCTGGCGTGCGGCGTGCTGGCTTCCGCCTTTGCCGCGAACCTGGCGCATGCCGATGCCTGTCCCGCCCACTACGTCGACGGCCGCAAGCCGGAAATCACCAACCCCAAGCTGGACGTGGCAACCAAAGAGCTGTGCTACAACGTGTTTGGCGTCATGCACTCGGGTATCACGCGCACGCCGCTGTGGTCGGCCGAGCACTTGACGGCCAACAATCTGGAAGCGGCGCAGGATTTATCGCGCGAAAACTCCTTTCACGCTGAACGCAAGCTGCCCGCCGCCCAGCGCGCCGAATTGGCCGACTACGCGCGCAGCGGCTTCGACCGTGGTCACATGGCGCCCAACGGCGACATGCCGGACCGCCAGAGCCAGCGCGACAGCTTTACCTTGGCTAACATGGTGCCGCAAGACGCGCGCAACAACCGCTATGTGTGGGCCGGCATCGAGGGCGCCGTGCGCAAGATGGCGAAGAAAGAGGGCGACCTGTACGTGATCACGGGGCCGGCTTTTATCGGCGGCAACCTGCGCAAGGTGGGAAGAGTCATTGTGCCCAGTCATCTGTACAAGGCCGTGTACAGCCCGCGCCAGCGCGCCGGCGCCGCCTACTTCATTGAAAACGTCGACACGAAGACGTATGAAGTGCTGAGCATTGCGCAACTGGAAGACAGGATAGGCATCGATCTGTTACCGTCGCTGACGCGCCAGCAGAAACTGCGCATGCTGAGTTTGCCGAAGATCAATAGCAAGTCCAAAAAATAATCGCCTTGAGAGGAAATGCCATGTGCGCAAAGAAATTCGTCCCGTATGCCAATGAAAGCGATGTGCTGGAAATCGGCAGTCTGACCATCGAAAACCGCGTCGACCGCATCAGCATCAGCGGCGACATCGACCTGACCCTGGACAAGCCGGGCCTGGCGCTGGCGAAGCAGCTGCAAAAGCTGCTGGCCGACGTGGTGGCGCAGCTGGAAAAGCGGGAACTGCCGGACCAGCTGCCGCCGCCCGAGGTGACGTCGGTGGCCAATCCCTTCGAGTGAGTTGGCCATGGCCGGGCCGCTTTAGTATCGTCAGACCAGGCCCGGAAGCCGCTTGAGTTCGGCCAGCAGCAAATCCCAATGCCAGATTTGCTCTGGAATATGCAATGCGCCGCCCGACCCCGGGCGCAGCATAACTTCGGTTGCCACGCCATTTGCCATGAGCTCGCGTTGCGCCCACTGCATCACGCGACGCTGGCCCGTCAGCCAGCTGCGATGTTCAGGCGACAGCAGCGCCAGGGCGTGGGGCAAGCGACAAGCTAGGGTTTGCCGCAGGCGGACGACTGCTGCTTTGTCTGATCGCTCAAAGGCAGGTTCGAGCACGTAAGCTTGGCCGGCCGCGTCGCGGACGTCATATTTATCCTGCAGGTAGTGACTGACACGGTTTCCGCTCACAACGGTCACGATCTTGCCTGACAGGACGTCAAGCAAGAATGCATTGACGCCGACGTAGCAATACTCGCTGCGGCCATGTACCACATATGCCTCTGAATTGGCACGGATGATCCAGTAGTCGCCGCGTTCGGACAGGACGCAACACTGGATCGCGTGCTTCATCTAGTGCGGCGACTGCGTGTCGCCTTCGCAGAACTGCAATATCATCGCTTGTGCAGCGTCAGCGCTGATCATCATTTCCGCGCACCCCGTGACCACTGCAGATAATGCAGGGCAATTGCGATGCAGCTCATGCCGATGGCCCAGTTCCGCAGTTGCCACAGCGATGGCCCAATTTGAACGGCGTACGGTGAGATATATTTATAGAAAAACATCTGCGCCAGGTACAGGGCGAATGCGATGGACAGGATGCTGGCCCTGGCCAGGCGTCCCGGTGTGTTGCCCACCCACTCCGCGATCAAAATGACCGGCAAGGCAATAAAGATCAGCTTGTCGCGATGCAGGCTTGCCGGATAGATCTCTGTAATGCCCAGTACAATCGCATTGAGGCACCAGTAAGCATAGACGGCAGCGATGATGTAGAGGTAGGCGCCGATGCGCCGCCGGCCGCCAGGGCTGGGGCGGGGCAGTTTCGCTGATGCAAAGTAGAGCCGGGCATCCTCACGGTACAGCAGGTAGAGGAAGGTCGCGAATGCCGGTACGGCGAACAGCAGTCGCATGGCGAGGCTGCCCTGTGCCGGCGATTCGATGGCGATCATCACCCCTATGCCGATCATGCCCGCAATGACGTAGGCCATGCGCGCCCACCGCTGCGCGCGGAGCAGGCCAATCGCAATGAAAAAGTCGGCATAGCCAGATGCTTCAAGTAACTGCAGCGCACCGGACGCCGTGTGGCGGCCGAACAGCAGGAAATAAATGACCGCGCCGCCCGCGTTCATGAGTAACAGATAGGCAGTCACCGTGACGGCTGCAGGACGCGGGCGTCTCGCCTGGCTGCTGTCGGGCATGGTCGGCGGGAGCGTTTCTGCTCGTGGGGAATCTACTACTTCGGATGTCATGAGGAATATATATATGTGCTATGAATTTGCTACGGCAAAGTGAGCGGCAGGCGCCCGTGCGGAACGACATCCCATCCGACGGTCTGCATCGGATGGGGTTGATGCTGCGCCGGCTTACTTCGCAAACGCCTGCGCCGCCGGCGTCACGGTGACGGCCTCCGGCTTGATGTTCAGCTGCATCGCGCCGATGACCTTGTCTTCATCGAGCAGGACCTGCGGCTTGTTGCCGTCATACTTGATGGGAGAAAACGCGTCGCTGACGAGCTTTTCCTTCAGGCCGGCCGCATCCTTGGCAACGATCACCACGGACAGGTTCTTCGCCGACAGATGCTGTTTGATGGCGCGGTTGACGTCTTGTACCGTCAGTTTCGACAAGCCGTCACGCATCAGCTTGGTGAACTCGGGCGTGCCATACCATTGCGAATCGAGCGCGTAACCGAGCTGCTGGTCTTGCGTCGACGTCATGACGAAGACGTTCTTCATCAGGTAATCGCGCGTGGTGGCGAAATCGTCCTGCGTCAGGCCGTTGTCGATGAGCTTGCCCAATTCCGTCAGCGCCACGCGCAGGGCGAAGTGCGCGTTGTCCGGCGCCACGGGGCGGATCCAGATTTCGAACAGCTGCGCCTTGCGGCCCAGGTTCGGATTCGGGAAGAACTGATACATGCCGCGCGGGAAAGCTTCGATGTACGCGTAATCGCCGTAGTTCATGCCGCGGAGCTCACGGATGCGCTGGTACAGATAGGAATTCGAGGCGCGGTGCTCGCCCAGCCACGTCTTCGCCAGCCACAGGGCGGGGAAGTCCGGGTGCGTGCGCGTCACCTCCAAAGGCAGGCCGAACGAGATGGCCGTGGCGCGCGTGTTTTTCTCGATGATTTCCACTTCCAGGCCGTTTACCTTGCGGCCTGCGGGTTTGACGGTGGCCGGCAAGCCGGGGCCGGCCGGCAGCTTGCCCAGCGCCTGCGTCAGCGAGGCCGTCATGGCGTCGGACACGTCGCCGGAAAGGCCCACCTTGACGGCGCCTTGCGCGTACGCGCTTTTCCAGAACTGTTTCACGTCGTCCAGGGTGATGGCGTCAATGCCGGCGACCGTGCCCAGCACGGGGTGGCCATACGGCGTGCCCGCATACACATTGGTTTGCAGGCGTTCCTTGGCGAATTCCTCTTCGTTGTTGTCCTTCAGGTCCAGCAGCAGCGCATTCTTTTGCGCATCCTTCAGGCGGCGGAAGTCGTCTTCGCGGAAACCGGGCGAGAGCAGCAGGGGCAGGGCGATGGCGTTGAACTGGGTCCAGTTATCCTTGTGGATGGAACCCGTAAACGTCGTCATTTCCTTGTCCGTCTGCTGGCTGAAACTGCCGGCGAGCGGGAACAGTGCCTGGTTGACTTCGTCGATCTTGCGCTCGGACGAGCCGCCCGACGCCACCATGGCGGCCGTCAGCGCGGCCAGGCCTTCCTTGCCCTGCGGGTCTTGCGCGGAACCGGCCGTAAACAGCAGCTTGTAGCGGATCTGCGGCAGCGCGGACTTTTGCACCAGCACGTCGAATTTGGCATTTGACGCGGCCGGCAGCAGGCTGGCCAGCTTTGGCGTGGTGGCGATGGCGGCCGCCATCGGCTGGTGCGACAGGGTGGTCACCACCAGGCCGTCATCCGTCAGGTATTTGCGCGCGGCCGCCTGCAGGTCGGCCGGCGTGAGCGTGTCGATCAGGCGGTAGTACTGGTTGATGGTGGCATACGAGCGGTCGAAATGCACGAACGAGGCCAGGGTGCCGGCGATCTGCTCCGTGTTGTCGAGCGAGCGGATCAAGCCGTATTTTTCGGCCGACTTGGCGTCCGCCAGGTCTTTTTCGCTCACCGGCGTGTCGCGCAGCTGCGCCACGGTGGCCAATATCGCGTCGCGCACGTAGACGGCGTCATCGATGTTTTTCACGCGCGCGCCCAGCACGGCCAGGGTCGGATCGACGCGGTCCGGCGTCATCTCGAACAACTGGTCGACCTTCTGTTCGTTCTGCACCAGGCGTTTATACAGCGGCGAGGTGCGGCCGAACGACAGCGACAGCAAGGTCGCCAGCGCGGCCTGGTCCTTGTCCTTGACGGAAAACGCGGGCGCGTGGAAGCCCACGGCTACCCACGGCAGGGTCGGCGTGGGCCAGGCCACGTGCTTGTAGACGGGGCCGCGCGGTGCGGGTTCGACGGGCACGGCCGCCTGCTGCTTGCCGCGCTGCCAGCCGCTCCAGTACTTTTCCACCAGCGCGAAGGCCTGCTGCGGCTCCACGTCGCCGGCGATGATGATGGTGGTGCGCTCGGGACGGTACCAGCGGTCGAAGAACAGTTTCGAATACGCATACTGGTTCGGCATGTCTTCGATGTCCTGGATAAAACCCATCGTCGTATGCTTGTAGGTATGCGTCGTGTAGGCGCTGTCGCGCATCACTTCGAACAGTTTCGAGACGGGATTGGCGCTGTTCTTGTTGTATTCGCCCAGCACGGCCCGCGATTCCGTCTTGAACGCGTCTTCCGCATAGTCGAGGTGCTGGAAGCGGTCCGCCTCCACCTTCAGCACGGTTTCCAGGTCTTGCTTGGCAAACGTCGTGTGGTAATTGGTCAGGTCGTCGCTCGTGTAGGCGTTCTGGCGCGCGCCGGCGCGGGTAATGACTTCCTGGTATTTCTCGGGCGGATAGGCCTTGGTGCCGCGGAACATCATGTGCTCGAAGAAATGCGCGAAGCCGGACTTGCCCGGTTCGACTTCATTGCGCGAACCCGTCTGTACGGGAATCTGCAGCGAGACCAGGTTCGGGAAGCCCGTCGGCACGATGATGATTTTCAAACCGTTGGCCAGGGTTTTTTCCGTGGCCTTGAATGGCAGCAGATCGGCCTTGGCGGCGGCAGCGCTGTGGGCGGCGGCCGGCTTGACGGGCGCGGCGCCCAGGTTCGACGCGGCCATGGCCGACAGGGCCAGGGCGAAAGCGGGTAATAAAGCGGGCATGATTCTTGACACGGGGGCTCCTTCTTTTTTGGATGTTATGAAAGTGCAACGCCGCAGCATAGAATATTCATGCCGCCGTGCATAGGGGCAAGGCGTTTTGGCATGAAGGGGGGCGTCAGGGCAGGCAAGGCGTGCCGCAGGGACCGGTGCTCAGGTCAGCGTCGTTTCCGGCAGGCTGATGCGGTTGCGGCCCAGGTGCTTGGCGCGGTACAGGGCGCAGTCGGCCGTGTGGATCAGCTGCCCCAGTTCCGTGCCGGGGCCGGGCAGGGCCGTGGCGGCGCCGATGCTGACGGTGACGCAGGCGCCGTCGGGACGCTTGCGCGGCAGCTGCAGTCGTTCCACGCGCTGGCGGATGCGTTCGGCCACGATGGCCGCACCCTTGAGCGACTGGTTCGGCAGGATGACGGCAAATTCTTCGCCGCCGTAGCGGGCCACCAGGTCGTTCGTGCGCATTTCGCTGGCCACGGCGCCGGCCACCTTGCGCAGGCACAGGTCGCCGCCCTGGTGGCCGTGGCTGTCGTTATATTCCTTGAAATTGTCGACGTCGACCATCAGCAGCGACAGGGGCTGCTCCTGCCGCTGCGCGCGCTGCCACTCGGCCAGGATGGTGTCGTCAAAGCAACGCCGGTTGGCCAGCCCCGTCAAGCCATCGCGCGTGGCCAGGCGTTCCAGTTCCACCTGCGCGCGTTTTTCATCGGTCATGTCGCGCAGGGTTTCGACCACGGCGATCAGTTCACCGTGATTGCCATGGATGGGACTGGCATCGACGGCCAGGTAGCGCCGCCGCCCCGTGCGCGGCATGTCGCACCAGTTTTCCGCGCACAGGTTGCTGCCCGTGCCGCTGCGATATTGCTGCTGGGCATGCAGGGCGCGCATGTCGCCGCCGCGCCCGGACAGCAGCAGGTCGGCCAGGGTGGGGCGCTCGTCGTTGTAAAAGCAGCGGCCCGGCTCGCGCGCGCCCAGCACTTCGGACGCTGGCACGCCCGTCAGCTGCTCGCAGGCGCGGTTCCAGATCATCACCCTGCCATGCACATCGAGTACGAAGGTGGGCACGACCAGTAATTCCATCATCTTGACGGCGAAACCCTGGGCTTCACCATACGGCGATACGCTGGCATGTGCGTGGCTATCCGGCATGAAAGCATCCTTCTTGGGCGTGAGTGGGGGCTGGTTCGTTGGCCATGATGCAGCGTGGCGGGCCGAAGGTGTTGATATTGAGCAATATTTTCAGCGATGGGCCATCGCCTCGTCATGGCGGACCGGCAGCGGCAGCGACAAGCGCAAGGTGGTGCCGGCGCCGCTGCGGCTGGCGATGTGCAGGCTGCCGCCGGCGGCCGCCACGCGCTCATGCATGCCGGACAGGCCGCAACCGAGGCGCGGCGGCGAACCCGACAGCCCGATGCCGTCGTCGCGGATGCGGCACGTCACGGTGGCGCCCGCTTGCTGCAGGCACAGCTGGACATGCGTGGCGCGCGCGTGGCGGGCGATATTGGCCAGCGCTTCCTGCACCACGTGGTACAGCAAGACGCCATGCGCGCGGCCGGCGGCGGCGTCGAGCCGGTAATCGAAACGGCAATCAATGCCCGTGGTGCGCCGGAAGTCGGCCAACAGCTCTTCGCATGCTGCTTGCAGCCCGGCGTCGAGGGCGGGCGGGCGCAAGTCATGGATGACGCAGCGCAGTGCAGCGATGCTGAGGTCGACATTGCGCACGATCACGGCCAATTGCTGCGCCAGCTGGGGCGCCGCGCCATGCGTGCTGGTCTGCAGCATGGACAGGTCGATCTTCAAGGTCAGCAGATGCTGGCCCAGGTCGTCGTGGATGTCGCGCCCGATGCGCTGGCGCTCCTGTTCGCGCGCCCGCTGCTGCCCGCTGGCCAGGCGCTCCTGCTCGGCGTCCGCACGCAGCTGTTCCAGCGCCCGCTGGCGCAGCGCCAGGCGGTGCTGGCGCCACAGCATCAGCGCCAGCGCACCGCACAGGATGGCGCAGGCCAGCATCAGGCGCAAGGGCGTGCCGGTCTGCAGTATCGGGCCGGCGGCGTAACCGGCGTGCAGAGAAGCGAGTGCGCCGGCCGCCAGGCAAGCCAGAATGCTCAGGCGACACGGCGGGCGTAGCCAGCGTTGCATCATTTTCTCGCTCCCTAAATGTTTTCCAGCAGGCAATGTTCTTACAGAAAATATATTAACCTTGGGTTATTTATATTGTCTAAACGCAAAAGCTGCGCAGTTTTACCGGCCGCTGTGGCTTTCTTGCTGCCGGATGCCGCGGCGCCAGACGGCAGGCACGGCATTTGCACGGGAAGTGTCGCGGCGGCATATAATAGAGGGTTGTCAATCGGCTTCACGCCCCCGGCCAGGTGTTTTGCGCCGGGCGCGCCCGCATCCATGCGCGATGTGCCGGCCAGCTCTTAGGAAATACAGTGACTTATAGCATCAAAGAGATTTTTTACACCCTGCAGGGCGAAGGTGCGCACGCGGGCCGTCCGGCCGTGTTTTGCCGCTTTTCCGGCTGCAACCTGTGGACGGGCCGCGAAAGCGACCGCGCCACGGCCGTGTGCCAGTTCTGCGACACGGATTTCGTCGGCACCGATGGCGAACTGGGCGGCAAGTTCAAGACGCCCGAGGAGCTGGCCGCGCTGATCGACAGCCTGTGGCCGGCCAGCTACGCGCCGAGCAAATACGTGGTGTTTACGGGCGGCGAACCGCTGCTGCAGCTGGACACGGCCCTGATCGACGCCATGCACGCGGTGGGCTTTGCCATCGCCATCGAAACCAACGGCACCTTGCCCGTGCCGGCCGGCGTGGACTGGATCTGCGTCAGCCCGAAGATGGGTTCGACACTGGTCGTCCACAAGGGCAACGAGATCAAGGTCGTCATCCCCCAGTTCCAGCAAGACCTGGCCGCCTACGAAGGGCTCGACTTTGAGAACTTCTTCGTGCAGGCGATGGATGGCCCCCTGGCCGCGCACAACATGAAGCTGGCCATCGAGACGTGCAAAAGCAACCCGAAGTGGAAGCTGAGCCTGCAAACCCATAAACTTCTGCAAATACCTTAATAAAACAATATGCTGACTATCACACGCAAGCTCGAATTCGACGCGGGCCACCGCATTCCCGACCACAAAAGCCAGTGCCGCAACCTGCACGGGCACCGCTACACGGTGGAAATCACGCTGGTCGGCAAGGTCATCGAAGCGGAAGGCAATTCCGACAATGGCATGATCATGGATTTTTCCGATGTGAAAACCCTGGCCAAGCAGCACCTGGTCGACGTCTGGGACCATGCCTTCCTCGTCTACGAGAAAGACACGGCCGTGCGCGACTTCCTGGCCAGCCTGCCCGACCATAAAACCGTCGTCATCGACCGCATCCCCACCGTGGAAAACCTGGCGCGCATCGCCTTCGAGATCCTGAAAGCGGCCTTTACCGACCATTTCGGCACGGGCTTGCACCTGCATAAACTGGTGCTGCATGAAACGCCAAATTGCTGGGCAGAAGTGACCGATGACTGAAACGCACGCTGGCGCGCAGGACGCGCGCTACATGCAGCTGGCCCTGGAGCAGGCCCAGCACGCGTGGGACCTGGGTGAAGTGCCCGTCGGCGCCGTCGTCGTCAAGGACGGGGAAGTCATCGCCGTCGGCTACAACCAGCCCATCGGCCGCCACGACCCCACGGCGCACGCGGAAGTGATGGCCTTGCGCGCCGCCGCCGAAAAGCTGGGCAACTACCGGCTGCCCGGCTGCGAGCTGTACGTGACCCTGGAGCCGTGCGTGATGTGTTCGGGCGCCATGCTGCATGCACGGCTGGCGCGCGTGGTGTACGGTGCGGGCGACCCGAAGACGGGCGCCTGCGGCTCCGTGCTGAATCTGTTCGAGCAGCCCGCGCTGAACCACCAGACGGCGATCGTTGGCGGGGTGCTGGCCGACGAGTGCGGCGCTTTTCTCAAGCGTTTCTTTGCCGAGCGCCGCCGTGCGCAGGCGGAAGCGCGCAAGCTGGCCAGTCCGGCTACCTGACGCCGGGCAGGGCAGGGCCGCCATGGCTTTGCCAGAATGCCAGCCACCCCTTGCCAGCCATCCGGCTGGCATTTTTATAATTGTTGCGAAATAACATCTGTCTAGACCAATTGCCATTCTCAAATGAGAATGATTCGTGTTACAGTATTGTTTTCGCCAGCAAACTTTCCTTATGCATCGTTAACACTTTCGTTATCGATCCGGGTTCAAGAGCCAGCCTCCACTCTTAAACCGGACCATCATGACTACTGTGCTTCCGCAGCGCACCGCTGCACCCGTCGTATTCTCAGCTCATCTGCCTGCCCGCCGCCATAACCTGGTGCTGCGCGCCGCCTTGCTGGGCCTGTTCGCGGCGCCGATGCTGCCTGCTCTCGCGCAGACGGCCGCCATCAATGCGGGCACGGCCGCTCAGGAGCCGGCCAAGTTGCCTGTCTTCCCGGAAATCGTCGTCAACGCCAAGCAGGACTATGAACGCCGCGCCGGCACCAAGACGGTCGTCACGGCGGACGACCTGGAGCGCCGCAATGTCACCGAGATGGGCGGCATCGTGCGCTATTTGCCCTTGATCAGTGCGCCGGCGGCGGCCTCGGGCAGCGGCAGCGTGTGGGACGGTTCGGGCAATACCGGTTACAACATCCGCGGCCTGGAAGGCAACCGGGTCAGCCTGGAACTCGACGGCATCTCGCTGCCCGACGCGGCGCCCAAGCCGGACGGCAACACCCTCAACGCTTTCGCCACGGGCCGTGATTATTTTGATCCGGAAACCTTCCGCGAAGTGCGCATCGATTCGGGCACGACGGCCGCCAGCGGCGCCAATCCCGGCCTGGGCGGCGGCGTGGCCTTCATCACCAAGTCGCCCGAGGATTACCTGGGCGAAGGCACGGACCATTACGTGGCCTATAAATACGGCCGCGCCACGGCCGACCGCAGCAATGCGCACACCCTGACGGGCGCCGCCAAAATCGGCGCCAATCTGCAGGGCCTGGCCGTCTACGTGCACCGCGATGGCGAGCAGATGGACAGTCGCGGTACCACGCCCGTCAACCCGGACGACTGGCATTCGAACGCCTTGCTGTCCAAGCTCGTGTGGACCTTGCCTGGCGAACAGAAGCTGGACTTGACGGTCGACATGTTCGAGCGCAAGAACAAGCGCGACCTGCGCAGCAAGGTCAGCACGTATTATCCGACGGGCGTGCAGCAGGATTCCACCACCAAGCGCACGCGCGTGAGCCTGGGCCACGACGTGGTGCTCAAGGATTTCGCCCTGTTCGACCGCCTGACGTCGAAGGTCTATCTGCAGAACGCGAAAACCGAGGACAAGACGCAAGGCCTCTACACGTTCGGCAGTCCGGCCCGGCGCGCCATCGATACCAATTTCAAGAATGACAGCATCGGCCTGACGTCGGAAGCGTTCAAGCAGCTCAATGCGGACAACGCGCTGCTGTACGGCGTGCAGCTGGAACAGCTGAAAACGCGCCGTCCGTGGCGCGAAGACCGCGTCATCGTCGCCACGGGCCAGCATCAGGTCACCAACAAGAACCGCATGGCCGACATGGACACGAGCAAGCTGGCCCTGTATGTGCGCGACGATCTCAGTTTCAATCTGGCGGGCAAGAAAGCCGTGCTGACGCCGGGCTTGCGTGCCGACTACCGCAAGAACGAACCGAAAAACCTGCAAACCTATGCGATCGCCGTGCCGAACGCGGCCAAGGAAGTGCGCGAAGAGAGCGACACCTATTTCACGCCCAGCCTGAGCCTGTCCGTGGAAGTCTTGCCGCAGATGAACGCCTACGCCACTTTCACGCGAGGCACGCGCCTGCCGACGGCGGCCGAGCGCACGGGCACCTACGACTCGTTCAGCTATACGGGCACGGGGCAGGGCTATGCCGTGCTGGGCAATGCCAACTTGCGCAAGGAAACGAGCAAGGCGTATGAACTGGGCCTGAAGGGCGACGTCACCAGGGGCTTGAGCATGCACGCGTCCGTCTACCAGACGGAATACACGGACATGATCGACTATGTGATGCAAAAAGATGATCCGGTGAACTACCCCACCATCACGCGCGGCCTGTTCCGCCCGGAAAACATC
Source organism: Janthinobacterium sp. GW823-FHT01H08 (assembly GCF_058797855.1). Taxonomy (NCBI): domain Bacteria; kingdom Pseudomonadati; phylum Pseudomonadota; class Betaproteobacteria; order Burkholderiales; family Oxalobacteraceae; genus Janthinobacterium; species Janthinobacterium sp. GW823-FHT01H08. The sequence goes on along the minus strand of NZ_CM179504.1, from coordinate 3,616,405 downwards.
GGCAATGCCCGCACCTGGGGCGCCGAGCTGACCCTGCGCGCCGAGCTGGGCGCCTGGGCGCCGGCCATGCAGGGCTACCACGTGGACCTGGCCACCGGCGTGGCCAAGGGCCGCTCCTTCAATACCCAGACGGGCGAGAGCGGCGGCCTGAACTCGGTGGCGCCCGCCAAGTCGGCCTTGACCTTCGGCTACGACCATGCGAACCAGCTGTTCGGCCTGGCGCTGACGGCCGTGCATGCGGGCGCCAAGCAGGCGCCGGAAAACCTGCTGATCGGCGATGCCGGCCCGCTGTTTACCGTGCCGTCATACACCATCTTCGACCTGTCGACGTACTGGAACGTGCACAAGAACGCGAAGATCGTCGTCGGCGTGTACAACTTGACGGATCGCAAGTACTGGGACTACGCCGCCTCGCGCAGCCTGGCCGCCGGCACCACGGCCGCCAGCCGCGCCGAGATCGAGCGCTACGCCAAACCGGGCCGCAACGTCGCCGCCAGCCTCAGCGTCAATTTCTAAATTTTTACCGGGGAGGGGCGCCTGCCCCTCTTTTTTTCCATGTTTGATTGAATGGTCTCTCTATGAAGTTATCCAAACTCGTTCTATCCCTGCTAGGCAGCCTGCTGATTGCAAACGCATATGCGGCCCCAGCCACCCTGGCGGAACGCTGGTCCACCTTGCGCACGGAACAGCCGAAGCTGCAGATCCGCGACGCGGCGCGCGCGCTGGGCGTGTCCGAAGCGCAATTGCTGGCAACCAACATCGGCAAGGGCGTCACGCGCCTGCAGGCGGACGGCAACCAGCCGCGCGAAATCATGCGCGCCGCGCTGGACCTGGGCCTCGTGCAAGCGATCACGCGCAATGAAAACGGCGTCATCGAAACGACGGGCGTGGCCAGCAAGTTCAAGCAGGCGGGCGACAAGTCCGAGCAGGCCGACGCCAAGGACCCGGAAACGGAAGCGCGCCAGCGCAATATCGCGGGCGGCTACCTGGGCGGCCAGATCGACCTGCGTTTCCACTTTGAAAACTGGAAATACGCATTTGCCGTGGAACAGCCTGGCCGCGATGGCAAGCCGACGCGCAGCCTGCAATTTTTTGACGCCAACGGCACGGCCGTGCACAAAATCTACCTGCGCAACGAGCCTGGCGTGGCCGTCTACGATAAATTGGTGGCCACCTTCCGCGCGCCGCAGCAAAGCGCGGAACTGAACGTGCTGGCCGTGGCGCCGAAAGCGGCGGAAAAGCCGGACAGCGAAATCGACGTCAAGGAATTCCAGCTGGCCTGGAAAGACATGACGGACGTGCACCAGTTTGCGCAAATCATGCGCGAATTCCACCTGACGCGCGAACAGGCGCTGCGCCTGGCGCCGGCCGGCGTGGTCGAGCGCGTGACGCCGCAAGCGCTGCGCACCCTGCTGGAAAACGCAGCCAAGGACAAGGTCGCCATCATGGTCTTTCTGGGCAATGAAGGCTTGACGCAGATCTACAGCGGCAAGATCGAAAAAACCATGGCGGCCGGCGGCTTCTTCAATGTGCTGGACCCGGACTTCAACCTGCACATCCGCGACACGGCCCTGCGCAGCGGCTGGGTCGTCAAGCGCGGCGGCGTCACGTCCGTCGAGTTCTTCGACAACGACGGCACGCAAGTGGTCTCCTTCTTCGGCGTGCGCGAGCGGGGCAAACCGCAGCCGCAAAGCTGGGTGGATCTGGCCGATAGTCTGCCAAAGGCAAAATAAGGTTTTTGCAAGTTGATGAGTATCAGCACGTGACAGAACCGCAGCGATACGCCGTAGCTGATGTCATGTGCGACCAGAGCAACACTTCAGTGTGGGTGCCGCGTGCCGGTCTCATGTCTGAAGCACAATAGTGGTATGCTGATTGCAAGGCCGCAGCGATCGTGTCTGCGTGCTGGTTCCTGAAGAGAGGCAATCATGGCAACCATCATGGCGAACGGCCTCAACATAGCTTATGAAAGCCACGGCAACCCGGATGATCCGTGCGTGCTGCTGGTCATGGGCCTGGGCATGCAACTGATCGCCTGGCCGGCGGACTTTGTCGAAGGCATCGTCGAACAAGGTTTTCGCGTCGTGCGTTTCGATAACCGCGACAGCGGCCTGTCGAGCAAGATGGCGCAGGCGGGCAAACCGTATCTGCCGCTGGCCTATGTGAAAAACCTGCTGGGCTGGCCCCTGAAAACGTCGTACACCTTGAATGACATGGCGGACGACGCGCTGGGCTTGCTGGCGGCTCTGCGCATTGCGCAGGCGCACGTGATCGGCGTGTCGATGGGCGGCATGATCGCGCAAGTGATGGCGGCGCGCGCGCCGCTGCAAGTGCTCAGCCTGACCTCCATCATGTCGAGCAGCGGCCGGCGCGGCTTGCCCGGCCCCACGCGGGCGGCACGCAATGCGTTATTGCAACGCCCGAAACGCAATGCCAGCCGCGCCGAACTGATGGCGCACATGGCGGCCACCGTGCGCGTGATCGGCAGTCCCGCCTATCCCGTGTCGGAAAAGCTGCTGTACCAGCGCATCGAAGCGGCGTTGCAGCGCGGCAGTTGCCCGGAAGGCGTGGCGCGGCAGATGGTGGCCATTGCCGCCTCGGGCGAACGCACGGAGCTGTTGCCCAACATCAGCTGCCCGGCGCTGGTGATCCACGGCGCGGCCGATCCCCTGATCCCCGTCGCCTGCGGCATCGATACGGCGGCGCTGATTCCGGGCGCCACGCTCGAAGTGATCGAAGGCATGGGGCACGACATGCCGCCCCAGCTGATCGAGCGCCTGCTCGCCTTGATCGATGTGCATCTGCAAGGTAAGATGGCGCCCCAGATGCGCTCCCAGCCAGCCTAGGCGCGCCCACCACTTTTGAAGGCACGGGCATTTTGAAGACACCTGAAATTGGCATCGCCATCGTGGCGCCCGGCGGTTGCGCGCCCGATGACGCGGCCGTGGCGCGCGGCATCGCCCGCCTGCAGGCGCAAGGCGCCACCGTCCACAACTACTACGACCCCGCACACAGCTTCCAGCGCTTCGGCGGCACGGATGCGGGCCGCCTGACGCAGCTCAACGCGGCAGCCGCCGACCCCGACGTGCAGGTGGTGATCGCCTTGCGCGGCAGCTACGGCATCAGCCGCATCCTGCCCGACATCGATTTCGACCGCATGGCCGCCAGCCGCAAGCTGTTCGTCGGCTACAGCGATTTTACTGCCTTCCACATGGGCTTGATGGCGAAAACGGGCCGCGCCAGCTTTGCCGGCCCCATGATCTGCGACGATTTTACGCGCGACGAGCCCGAGCAATTTACGCTCGATCAGCTGTGGTCATGCCTGGCCGGACCCACGCACACGGTCACGGGCACGGCAGCTGGCAATCCGCAGGTTGATGTGGCGGGGAAATTGTGGGGCGGCAATCTGGCCATGCTGGTCCACCTGCTCGGCACGCCGTATTTCCCCGAGATCGACGGCGGCATTTTGTTCCTGGAAGACGTCAACGAGCACCCGTACCGGGTCGAGCGCATGCTGCTGCAATTGCTGCACGCGGGCGTGCTTCAGCGCCAGCAGGCGGTCGTGCTCGGTGACTTTTCCGCCTATAAGCTGAGTCCGATGGACAGGGGCTACGATTTCGACGTCATGCTGGCCTACGTGCGCGAGCGCCTGCCCGTGCCCGTGCTGACGGGGCTCGAATTCGGCCACATCCGCCGGCGGGTCACCTTGCCGTTCGGCGGCCAGGCGCGGCTGCAATCGGATGCCTCGGGTTTCAGTCTGCACGTGAGCGATTACCCGACCCTGGCGCGCCCCTGAACTCCCTGAACGCTATTCACGCCAAACCCGGCAGGTTGCTGCAGCTCGACGTGCTGCGCGGCATCGCCGTGTTTGGCATCTTGCTGGTGAATATCTGGGGCTTTGCCTGGGGCACGCTGTCCTTGCGCTACGGCACCTTGCCGGCGCAGCCGCCCGTGCTGGACCAGCTCGTTATTTTCGGCGTGGCGGCGCTGGCGCAATTCAAGTTCTATCCCGTCTTCGCCTTCTTGTTCGGTGCCGGATTTGCCCTGCAAACACGTTCACTGAAACGCCAGCTGGGCAGCTGGGAAGCGGCGCAAGCGGCGTACCGGCGCCGTTTGCGCTGGCTGTTCGTGTTCGGCCTGCTGCACGGCTTTTGCATCTGGAGCGGCGACGTGCTGACCTCGTATGCGGTCGCCGGCATGCTGGTCCTGCCGCTGGCAGCGGCCAAACTGAGCCGCATATGCAACCGCGCCTGGCTGGTCGCGGCCGGTTTTCTGCTGTTCATGTGTTTGCTCATTCCCGTGGGGCAGCAGGGCGGCGCCCCGGATACGGCGCACGATTTGCAAAACTTCGCCGCCCGCTACACCACCTATACGCAAGGCAGTGTGTGGGCCGTGGCCAGGCTGCGCGCCAACGATTTCCTCGTCTCCTTGCTGTACGCCGCCGTCATGCTGCCGCACATCATCGTGCTTTTCCTGCTGGGCATTTTGTCCGTGCGCTGCGGCTGGCTGACGCAGCCGCAGCGCCACGAGCGCCTGTGGCGCCGCGTGCGCGCCGTGGGGCTGGGCGTGGGCTTGCCGTTCAACCTGCTGGTGGCGGGGGCCGTCGCGTGGCAGGTGGCCGATCCGTATCAAACCGTGTTCGATACGGCCCTGTTCGAAGTGGGCCTGTTCGCCGGCGGTCCCGTGCTGGCGGCCGGTTATGTGGCGGCGCTGATGCTGGCCGGTCCCTTCCTGCTGCGCTGGCTCGGTGCATGGCTGGCGCCCGTGGGCCGCATGGCGCTGAGTAATTATCTCTTGCAATCCTTGCTAGGCACCTGGCTGCTGCAGGGGCCGGGCCTGGGCTGGGGCGCCACGCTGCGTCCCATCGAGATGCTGGGCCTGGCCATAGTGATCATGGCGGGGGAGGTGCTGCTCAGCCACTATTGGTTGCGGCACTTCCGCCAGGGGCCGATGGAGGCGCTGTGGCGCCGGCTGGCGCGCTTGCCCGGCTGAGTTAGTCGCTGCCCCAGTCGAACGCGCCTTGCGGCGACGCCGGCGGTGGTGCCTTGGCCTTGGCGGACGGCACGAGGGGATTATCGACGGCATGCCACTCGAACAGCTCCACGTCGAGCATGCAGGTGCGCGCCAGGTGCAGCGCCTGCTCGGGCGTGAGCGCGGGGGCTAGCCAGCGGTGCGCGTCTTCCAGGCTGACGGCGACGGGGCGGCGGTCGTGGATATCGACCATGCCGCCCAGGCTGTCGGCCGTCACCAGCACGAAGCCCGCTTCCTCGCGGTTGAATTTGTACGGCCCGAACTGGGCCAGCGCCAGCAGGAACAGGCGCGCGCGGTCCTTGCGGTGGATGTGCCACGGCTGCTTGCGGCCTTTCTCTCCCGTCCATTCATACCAGCCATCGACGCAGACGATGCCGCGCCCCGCGCGCAGCAAGGGTTTCCAGTAGGCGCTTGCCAATTTTTCCAGCCGGGCATTGATGGCGATGGGAATTTTTTTCTTGCCGGGGGCGGGCACGGCTTGGGCGGCCCAGGCAGGGCGGTAGCCCCAGAAGACATCGTCGACCCGGTGCACACCATCCTGGATATGCAGCACGGGCCGGTATGTGCCGGGCGACACGTTCAGGTGCGGCTCGGCCTCGCTGTCGAACACCGCGTCGGTCCAGCCGAAGGATGACGCCAGCACGCGCGCCGTGTCATTTTGATCGAATCGTCCACACATGCCGAAATCATACCCGATCGCCTGTAGGCGCGAGCGCGGCGTGCATCCTTTTCGTGAGTGTGATCAAACGTACAGACTGCTGGCAGCATGTGGCGCACAGTGGAATCCAGTCAGATCCCTGACGCTTTTTTTGCATCGGAGGAATTATGTCTTTTGAAAACCCCACCATCCACAAAGGCTTTATCATCAGCGCCACGGCCAGCCAGCGCCGCGATGGCCGCTGGGTCGGTTCGTACATCAGCCAGAACCAGGCGTGCGGCGCATATGCGGACACCTGCGATTACGACGATTGCAGCAATGAAAAAGAGGCGCAGCAAGTGGCCTTGTCGGTAGGCTGGCGCCTGGCCGATGGAGTGCCTGCACGCTGAAACGGCCTTAGCGCTTGCCTCGCAGGGCCAGCAGCAAGCCTGCGAGCGGCAGCAGCAGCGCGGCGCCCAGCCGTACGGAGGTCAGCGACGCGGCCTCCACGCCCAGCACATGGGGCAAAGCCAGCAGCAACAGGGGCGCGGGCACGGCGATCGCGAAGAAAAACAGGTACCACGAGTAGCCATTCTTCTTGGCCAGCAAGGCGATCAGCGCGCAGCCGACCAGGAAGACGAGCGGTAAATTCACAAATTCCATGGTGTTGATTTTTCATCCGGGAAAGCGCGTCATTATACGCGTCACCCTGGATGGCGGATGCGCTTGCCGGCGTCAGTTGCCGACGAAATCCGGCGGCTGCGGCGCCTGTTTTCCGGCCAGCGGCCCATCGGCCGGCAGCAGCGCCTTGATGGCGCCGTTATAGATGAGTTCCTGGGCATACGCCGACGCCTCGATCAAGGCCGCATGCACGGACTTGAAACTGCTCGGCGTTTCTATCAGCACGGGCTTGGCGTACACCTGCAGGGTATCGCCGCGCTTGCTGATCAAAATCATGCCCCGGTAGCGCCCATCCTTCTCCAGCGCCCCCGCCACATGAAATTCATAGCCCCGGATCTGGTGTTTTTGTTGCTGATCCATGTTTGCCGCCTCCAGACCTGATTGTCATGGGCCAGACCATGCCACGCGTATCGAACAGCAGAGTGTTTGATTTGTATCAATACGTCCCTTGAACGCATTCAACTAGCGTATCGACGCTTGTTGCAAGCGTAGCGAGCGGAGGGGATGTGTGGCTGAGAAGCGCAACCGTACATAAGTACGGTGAGCATCGCCAGCCGCAAAGCCCCCCGCGCAGTAGCTTGCGGCAAGCGTCCTCACCCAGCGCGAATGGCGCGGATCTGTTGGGCTGTTTCCTCGATCTCGCGATACGCTTCCTGAATATAGCCATGGATCGGGTGCCCATCCATCCACTCGAAATACGCGCGCTCATCGTGTTTGATGGCAAAAGGGACGTGGTGGTCGCGTATCGATTCGGCCGTTTCGCGCAGCAGCGCGGCAAAAAGCAGCTCAATAGTTTCCATGATGGTCACCTTGCGAGACAGGAATGCAGAGCATTGAATGTAGCACAAAGCGCGCTGCCGTCCACGCCGGCGCTTGTGCCGTGCGCGCCCGGGCTTCAGGCCGGGTGGCCGATATGCTCGTACAAGATGACGCAGCCGATGACGATCAGCACGAGGCCGCCCACGAGCTCGGCGCGGCGCCCGGCGATGGTGCCCAGCACGCGGCCCAGCATCACGCCCAGGGTCACCATGACGAAGGTGGAAAAGCCGATGGCGGCGGCCGTGACGACGATGTTGGCGCCCAACAAGGCCAGCCCCGCGCCCACGACCATGGCGTCGATGCTGGTGGCCAGGCCCGTGACGGCCAGCACCCAGAACGAGTGCGACTGGGCCGGCGCTTCTTCCTCGTCGGCGTCGGACAGGGCATTGCGTATCATCAGCAAGCCGATGACGCCCAGCAGGCTGAAGGCGATCCAGTGATCCCACGCTTCCACGTAGGGCGCGGCCACGCTGCCCAGGGCCCAGCCGATGATGGGCGTGATCGCCTCGATGACGCCAAAGATCAGCCCCGTGCGCAGCGCCTCGCGCCATTGCGGCTTGTGCAGGGCGGCGCCCTTGCCCACGGCGGCCGCGAAGGCATCGGTGGACATGGCTAGGGAGAGGGCGGCGGTGGCGGCGAAATTCATCGTTGGCTTTCTGTAAAACCTGGCTGGGATGGTAGTGACAAACTATAAACCCGGCGATTTTACCCTACGTACAGCACCACGGCAGAGGCCAGCAGGCAATACGCGCCAAAGAAATGCCAGCGGCCCTGTTCCAGCCAGCGCGACAGCCAGCGCAAGGCCAGCAAGCCGGCCAGGAACGACAGCAGCATGCCCAGCAGGCTGGGGCCGAGCAGGTGCAGCAGGCTGTTGCCGTGTTCCAGATGGCCCAGGCTGCCATTTGCCACGGCCTGGTAGAAGCGCCAGCCTTCCTTGACCAGCACGGCCGGCGTCAGCACGACGGCGAGGGCAAAGCTGAATTCCTCGGCGCGGCGCTGCGGCACGCCCATGGCGATGCCGGCCGAAATGGTGGCGCCCGAGCGGGAAAAGCCGCGGAAGGGCAGGCACAGGCCTTGCACGGCGCCGATCACCATCGCCTTGCCGATGGTCAAGGTGCCATGCTGACGCGCCTGCAGGCGCGAGGAGACGATGATCAGCACGCCGGCGGCGGCCAGCGCGGCGGCCATCAGTTTCGCATTGCCGAACAGATGTTCGATTTCAAAGCCGGGTGCATCCTTGCGCATGAAGTGGGTGATGCCCTTGAGCAAGCCGAAGCCGACGATGCCCGTCAGGGCCGTGGCGGCCGCGAGCAGCAGCACATTGCTGCGGAAGGCGGCGGTCGAACTGAAGTAGGTGGCGCGCCAGGATGCCCAGAAATACACGATGACGGCGAACATGGTGCCGGTGTGCAGCATCACGAGCAGCATGGTCAGTTCGGGCGACGTGGGGTCCAGCCCCATCCATTTTTCCGCCATGATGACGTGGGCGGAGCTGGACACGGGCAGCAGCTCGGCGAAGCCCTGGACGATGGAAAGGATAAATAATTGCAAAAAGTTCATGGCGGACGGGACTCAGGCGGGAAAAGCAGGGCCGCCGATTTTACCCGCCCGACCCTGCGGATGAGCCCCTCACCAGATTACAGTTTGTCCATGTCTTACTGCCTGGCCGGTTCTTGCGGCTTGAAGACGCTGCGGAAAGCCTTCAAGGCTGCGGGATGGTAGACCGTGCCATGGGTCTCTTCCGGCATCTTTTCGACGTGCCATTGCAAGCCGGGCGGCGCCTGCTTTTGCAGCACGTCGGACAGGCGCTGCACTTCGATGGCGATGCCCGCTTCGCTGCTGGACGCCAGGTACAGGCTGTGCTTGCCCGGCTTGCCCTTGGCCAGCAGCGCCGCCGCCTGACGCGGCAGCGCGCCCTGGTTCCACCACAGGCTGGGGTCGAAGGCCAGGTAGTGGTCGAACAGCTGCGGTTCCAGCAGGTATGTTTCCACCACGAACAGGCCCGCCAGCGATTCGCCGACAATGGCCGTCTCGCCCGTCGTGCGGTAGCGGCGTTTGACTTCCGGCATCAGTTCATCGCGGATGAAGGCCCGGTAGGCTTGCGAACCGCCCACGACGGGGGCGATCTTGCGGTCTTGCGCATTATCGGTGGGCCCCGTCAGGTCGCGCCGGCGCTGCGTGTTTTGCATGCCGACCAGCATGAACGGGCGCATCGTGCCGTTGGCTACCGACACCTGCAGCAAGCCGGCCACGTGCAGAAAGTCTTCGGCCACGCCGCCGTCGGGCATGTACAGCACGGGCAGGGGCGCGTCGGGCGGCGTATCCCAGGCGCGCGCCACATACACATTGATGTGGCGCTGTTCCTTCAGCGCCTGCGAGTCGATCGTGAAACTTTCGCCGATGACGAGCGGCGTGGCCGCGCTGGCGGCAGCGTTAGCCATAGCGGCGGGCGCGGCAGTGGCGAGGTGGACAGAGCTGGACAGCAGCAGGGCGGCGGTGAGGTGCAGTGCAAGGCAAGAGCGGCGCATGTTTTCCCATAATAAGTAGTGGATAGATGGCATGTACTCGTATAGACATGCCATTAAGCAATTCTATCTTATCTTTGAGGCAGGCTTACTTGATCGTCAATAGCTTGCGCTCGCGCACGATTCCCGCCTTGTCGATCGTGTAGGCAACCAGCAGCGCGCCATCCTCGGCGCAGGCGTGGCAGGTGATCAGGGGCGTGGAAAACAGCACGCTCTGGCCGCCATCGGCGGTCGCCGTGCTGCCAATAAAGTCGGCGGGGGCGAACGGGACAGAGTCTGGGTGGGCGGCGGCAAACGCGCGCCAGGCCGGTGTGGCGCGGTCTTCCTCGCGCACGGAGTCCTCGTCGACGTCGATGGCGGCGCCATCGCTGCCGATCAGCAGGGTGCCTTCATTCGTGTTGGCGCGGAACGGATAGGTGACGGTGGCCAGGGCCGCCTTGCCCAGCGGTCGCCAGGCCGAGATGAAGCCCGCCTTGTTTGCCTTGACCAGCATGTTGGCGGCGGCGATGGCTTGCGGACGGGCGCCCGAGCGCTGCATGGTGCGCAGCAGGCAGACGTCGGGTGCGGTCGACGATTGTTCGCTGCGGCAAGCCGACAGCGAGCGCTCCTGCCACACGGCGCGCGCGTCGATGGGGCCCGTCTCCAGGGCATGGGCCGCCTGCATGGCGGCCAGGCCGCCGACGGCAAGGATGGCGCAGCCGGCTACGTGGCGGGAAAATCGTGTGGACATGGGGATGCCTTTCAAGAGCGGAAACAGGAGAGTCTCCGATTATAGGAGGGGGTTGGCGTCCTTGCCCACACGAAACGGCCTTGCTGGCGGGCGGCTTGCGCCTCGTTCAGCGCTTCTTTGCCGCCGCCTGGCGCAGGGCCTTGGCTTCCTGCTTGTTGGGAATGTGCGGCCGCGTGGCCAGCTCCGCCTTGACGGCGGCGATGGCGGCGCCGAACTGCTGTTCGGCCTGCGCCTGGCTGGCGCCCGCATAATCCTGCTGATTCGATTGCGCGGCACGCAGCCGGCGCAGCAGCGCCAGCAATTGCCTGGCGTGCAGGGCAGGCAAGTCTTGCGCCAGCGCTTGCGCGACCACCGCGCCTTCCACATGGTCGGGGTCGATCAAGCGCAGCAAGGCCAGGCCCTCAGGCTGTGGTACCGGTGTCAATTTTTCCATCCAGCCATTCTAAACGAGGTCGGGATTACAGGTATTCCCAGATTTCATCGAAGGTTTCGCGGGCGAAATCGTTGCGCCAGGCTTCCGAGTTCTTTTCGCGGCTGACGGCGAACACGGCGCGCCACGTCTGCTTCGGCGAACTCGTGTAGGTGGCGGCGATCTTTTGCAGGCCGGCCTTGCATTGCTCGACCTTGCAGCCGCTCTTCGCCAGTTGCTGGGCGGCGGGCGCCCATGCCACGGGCACCTTGACGACCTGGCATTCGAAGCTGACGGCAGCCGTCTGCATGCCGTTTTCCACCGTCACGGGGGCCGCCTTGGTGGCTTGGCACGCGGCGCCATTCATGGCGGCGATGACATTGGCGGCCAGCTGTTCGGCGGCCGGCGTGACGGCCGCGCGCATGGCGGCAGGGAACAGGTCGGCGATCAGCTTGCCCGTCTTTGCAGGGAATATTGCATCCGTTTCCTTCAAGCCGCTGTACGACGCATATTCGGCGGATTGCTGGCCCGCCAGGCGCGTGGGGCGCAGGTAGGCATTGAGCTGGGCGACGCTCGCTTCATCATGGTTGATGATGGTCTTGATGTACAGGTTGGCCACGTCGACGGGCGCCAGTTCCACGGCGGTTTCCGCAGCGATGGCGGGCTGGGCCAACGCCATGGCGGCGGCCAAGGCTGCCGCCAGCAGGGCAGTGCGCGATGTTGCTACTCTTTGGTGCATGTATTTTCTCCACGATTCAATGTCAGGCGCCAAAAAATGCTTTATAGCAACTATGGCGCGCGCATTATAGATGGTAAAAGTCATAACGTTGCGCACAGAAGCTTGCGCACCTCAGGCGTCCGCCTTGCTGGCCGCTTCCAGCAAGGCCAGCAGCAGCTCCTTGCGCCGGCCTTGCGCCTTGCGCGCCAGGGTAGCCAGTTTTTCCAGCTTGCCCCAGATGGGATACAGCATGTGCTCGACCAGATAGCCTTCCAGCCCTTGCAGTTGCTGGCAGAACAGTTCCAGTTTCTCCACCTCTTCCAGTTCCGCCTGGATCTTGACCTTTGCGTTGTCCGTGCAGGCGCGCAGGCACGCGGCCAGCACGGGGGCGGAGTCGCGCGTGACGCCATATTGCTCGGCAAAGGCCGCCGTGAACTGGTCCTGCACGGACTGGTGTTCCTCGTCGACGTAGGCCATGTAGTGCTGCACCAGCGGAAAATAACGCGCATCGAGCAGGCCCAGGCCGAACGTGGCGTAGCTGCCGGGCATGCAATTCTTTTCGCCTTCCGTGTCCGCATAGAATTCGAATTGCTCGATGGCGGCGCGCGCATACGCTTCCAGCTGCGGCTGCAGGGCGGGATAGGCGAGGGCGTTGGCAAAGAAGCGATGCGTATCGGATTTCGCCAGTCCCTTGATCGGCAGGTACTGCTTGACCTTGGACTTGAGCTTGATCTGGTAGCTTTTCGGGAAACCGTTGTTGAGCAAATGCGTGATGAAGGCCAGCGCCTGCGCATATGCCTCTTCCTCTTCCCGGGCTATCGTGATGCTGATCGTGGCAAACACGTCGTTGGCGCGGCATTCCAGCTGCGCATTTTTCAGGTGGACGGCGTCGGGCGCGAAGGTGCCGCTGCCTTCCTTGAGCATGCGCACGGCCCGTTCGCTGCCCAGTTCGCGCGCGATGTCGAGGAATTTGACGCCCGTCGACTTGGCGTAGCTCGGTTCGTGGCGCAAGATCATCACGGCGCCATACAGCAGCAGGTCGATGGACGCCAGCGCCTGCTTGTCAAGCGCCGCGCCCGCCTTCAAGGTGTATTCGGTGCTGCGGTAGCTCGATTGCTGCACGTCATAGAACTGCGGCAGGAACTGTTTTTCCGCCCACGCCGACACGGCCTGGATGATATCGCTGCGGTGTTCGGCCAGCGCTTGCGGGCGCGACTTGTTCAGCTGCTCGATGCGCTCGAATTGGGCGATCGTCCAGGCGATATCGGCTTGGGGAAACAGGTGGGGATCGAGCAGGTGGCGCGCCAGGAAGAAGGTTTCCAGCTTTTTCGTCGGGCGGTTGCCATGCTCGAGCTTTTGCGTGACATACGCGCGTATGTTTTCCAGCAAGCTTGTGCGCTTGCCTGCGTTGACATACTCGAGCAGGTTCAGGTGCAGCATACCCTGCGCCGTCTGGAATTTGCCGCGAAAGCTGAAGCGGTAGTCGATCAGGGGCGTGTCGGCCAGAGTTTCCAGCTTCGCCCGCACGAGCGCTGCCAGCCGGGGCGCGATGGTGTCGCGCGCGACGGCTTCGTCGAGGCGCGAAGGCGTCCTCGGTGCGACATCATCGGCCTCGGCCAGATGGAAATCGTCGGCCGTGGTGCGTCCCGGCTTGTAGTCGAGCAGGAAATCGTTAAAAACGCCCATTTGCAAGGTGGTCCGCTTCACGGCGGCTTCCAGGTCGGTACGCTTGAGGCGCTCGGCAAACCACGCTTCGATTGCCGCCGTCATTTCTTGTGTTGCCTGCTCTACAAGATTGCTCATCTGTATCGTCGTCTTTCCCTGCATTGCACGTGACGGTGCCACCGGCTGCCGTCACGATCATGTTTAATATAAAGCACTATTTTAGGTGGTCGGGTCTGGGCGCAACAAGGGCCGCACGGTTGTCACGAGGGGGCGGTGAGGAAGCGCGCGTCGATCTCGTCGGACTGCGGTCCCACGGTGATCGTGGTGTGCCAGCCCGATGGCTTGTCGTTGCCATCAAACAAGGCGATGCGCGTGTGGACGAACAGCACGGAATACACGCCCGATTTCATGTCGCGGTTCAAGTCCCAGTGCATGAGTTCGATCGCTTCGCCCATGCGCGGCAGATGAGCGCCCGGCGGCAGCAGAATGTTCTGGTTGATGAATTCCCGGCTGGGCCCCGGTTCCTTGTGGCGCGGATCGATGTAGCGGAACGAGACGCTGGTAACGATGTTGCTCATGCATGGCTCCTGCCTGGTGATGTACCTGACGACAATAGCACAGGGGGCGGGCCGGGACGTGCGCCGCACGGCCCCAAGGCAGGCGCGCGGTTGAATATGTACGGTAACAGACGGTAGTTGACGAGCCGTCGCGCTACGCTTGCTTGTTATTGATCATTGAGATTGCCGTACACGTCATGATGCATTTATTCCTAGCAGAAAACCGCGCCGAGCTTGAGTGTCGTTGTTCGGCGATTCCGTCAGTCAGGTGGTGCCGGGGGGCGGCGGACCATACGCACAGCGGGATGCCAGCCCATGCCCTATGAAATTCTGCGCGACAGCATCGCGCTCGAGCCGGCGGGCGATGCCATTCGCTTCCATTTGTCCGTCTTCGGGGCGGAAAAGACCTGCCGCATCACCGTGACGGCCTTGCACAGCCTGGACCAGGAGCAGGGCGGCAACTTGCTGGACATCTTCGACAGCCACCGCCTGCGCATCGGCCAGCGCGCCTTCGCTTACCTGAGCCGCGATCTGCTGGTCAGCAGCGTGGTCTTGCGCGCACTTGATTTTTAGTTACTATTTCTTCTGTCTGCACCCGTGTCCTGACCAGCTATGGTATTTCCGCACAGATCGTCAAGTAAATGCAGGTATGGCTGGACGGAAATGTTACATCTCGGTATTCTGCGCATCTGATACTTATTTCTATACAGAAAAAGGTAAGAGGGCGGTTCGGGCCGGCGGCATCGCGGCGCGCACTGCCACGCAAGGTCAGGCATGCAAAGGTGAAGTCGTCCGCTTGCTGAGCGAAACGGTCATGTTTTGGCTCGCGGCGGGCAGGGAACAGTGCTGTCATCTTTAAAATAGTAGGAGAGGTTGCTCATGGATGCAGAAAAGGATGTTGTGTACGGTACAGAAGATTTGTTGATGAGTTTGTGCAACTCGGTGGTTCGGGTGCTCAACGTGGCAACACAAAGCAAGGTCAATTATTCGGGCATGGTGCAGCGCATCACCAAAACGGGCCTCAAGCCCGACATCGGCTGCTTCGTGATGTTCGATGGCGGTTTCACGGGCCTGGTGGTGCTCAATTTCGCCGCCGATACGGCGATGGAAATCTACGAGCGCTACATGTTGCACATGGGTATGCCGAAGTCGGAGCTGGCCAGCTTCTACACGTCGGACGAAGTGTCGAACATCATGGGCGAACTGATGAACCAGATCGTCGGCGACTTCACGGGCAAGGTGCGGCGCGAGCTGCAAACGAACATCACCCAGAGCCAGCCGAAGATGCTGGTGCTGAACAAGCAGGTGATGCTCAGCGTCGATACGCCGCTGGACCGCCCGGAAATGCGCCGCGTCACTTTCTATACGGAAAAGAATAATATTTTCTATCTGGAACTGGCGATCGACCGTACCGAGTTCATCAAGCTGCACGATTTCGATTCGCGCGAAATCGACGCCGATTCGCTGATGGATAGCGAGTATGCGAACCGCGAACGCGACGCCGCCCCGGCGCCTGCGGCGGAACCGGAAGACGACGACAACGCCGACCTGCTCAAATCGCTGGGCATGTAAGCAGCGGTATCGGAGAGCGGCTGGCGGCCGGTTTGCCGCCGGCCGCTGCCATATGCAGCCTACAGGGTCTTGCTCATGAAGACCCGGCTCGTGCCTTCGGGGCTGCAGGCAATCTCGCCGAAGCGGCGCCAGCCGCGGCGCTCGTAAAATTCGGGCGCCTGGAAACTGATGGTGTACAGCACCGCCGAGGCGCAGCCGCGCCGGCGTCCTTCTTCCTCGAACTGCGCCAGTACCTGGCTGCCCAGTCCCAGCCCCCGCAAGGCGGCGGGCAGATAAAACAAATCGAGAAACAGCAGGCCCAGCGAGGTCCGGCCCATGGCGCCGCCCAGCACGCGCTGGCTGTCGCGGTCGCGCACGACCACGCTCAACACCTGCCTGTCCTGGTATCCCGTGATCGCATCGTTGTAGGCGTTCAAGCCGTCGAGGATGGTTTGCTCGACCTCCGCGTCGATCGTGGCGCTGACGGAAATGGTGTAGGGCAAGGCGTGGCGCTGGTTGGCGGGCATGGCGGGCAGGAAAATAGCTGATAACTGTATGAATATACAGTATTTTGGCTAGTTTTGCCCGGCTTGTTGCGGCAACGTCAATGTTTCCATGCGGCGCATGCCCACCATGCCGCTGTGCTGGCTGTCATCGAGCGACCAGTATTCGAGCGCATACGCATAGCTGCCATCGATGATGGTCAGCGATTCCTTCTGGCGGCCGTTGGGCGCCTTGTAATACAGGCGCCGCGCGGGCCGGCCATCGACCGTGTGCCTGAACGCCTGCGGGTTGAGGGAGGCGCGCTTGCCCGCCTTGCCCGCCATCGACATCGCCGTGATCGTCACGTAAGCGCGGTCCGGGCAGCGGGCCAGCAGGTGGGCGCCGCTCAGCACGGTGGGCTGCGCTTGATCGAGCGGCAAGCCGAACGGATGCACGCCGGCGATATCGTGGCACCCCATCTGCTGCGCCAAGGTACTCAGCACGGCCGGATCGAGCGCGCTGGTATAGTGTTTTTCGGCGGTTTGCGCCTGGCCCAGCGCCAGGCGGCGCTCCAGTTCGGCCAGCGAGATATCGCTGGGCACGGGCAGTGGCGCGGGGGCGTCGGGGTCGGCCGCGCTGGACGTTTCCGCCTGCATGCGCGAGACAACGGAGTGGCTGCTCCCGGCTGTGCCATCGAGGCCGTGGGCCAATGGCGTGGCGCAGGCCAGGGCCATTGCCAGCGATAAAACCGTATGTTTCAGCATGAAATTTCCTGCAATCCGAGGCAAAATGACACGCATTGTGTCTCAGATCGCCTGCGCATGCGCGTTCCTTTCCTTTAACGTGCGGCCATCGCCGACGCAATCTCGATCGAACTCAGTTTCCAGCCCCACACGCCATGGCGCTGCAGGACCAGTGCGCCGTCCTGCGCATTGCCGTCTTGTGCGCGCACGACGAAGGTGTTCAGGCCGGCATAGCCTGCGGAATACGCGGCTTTTTTCCGGGCGCCATCGGCGGGTGCGTCCGCGTCGCCTGCGGCTCCCGCTTGCGGGCTGACGGCGCTCTTGTTGACCAGCGCGACGACACCTGCCGGCGAGACCATGGCATCGACCATCTTGCCCAGCATGGCTCCGGCGATCGACTGGCCCAGCGCGGCCAGCGGGTTATCGCTGCCGGCGGTCGCCGCGATGCTGCGCGCCATGCTCGCCTCCAGCTGCGTCTTGACGCTGGCGCGCAGGGAGGGGAAGTCCACGTGTCCGGCCAGGGCCTCGGCATTGCGCTCGGCCAGGGCGGTCTTGATCTGGTGCAAGGTGTAATACGGCGCAGCGTAGGCGGTGGCGGCGATGGCAATGGCGGCCACGGCCGCGGCGATGGTGATTTTTTTCAAGTGAAGCCTGTGAGATGGAGGGGTGGAAACGGATGCCCCGCAGCGTATCCGTTAAATTAAAATACGGCAATCATATTTTCTTGCCATTATTTCTCCACATGTGCTCCGGTCGCCCTAGGCGGACCGCTATAGAGTGATGAGGGTGGGTGCTGTATAATGGAAGAAAAGTATTTAACTAGCTGTTTTAACTGAATAAAGACCCAATATCACATGCTCTCTACAGCAAATATTACGATGCAGTTTGGCGCCAAGCCATTGTTTGAGAATATCTCCGTCAAGTTCGGCGACGGCAACCGCTATGGCTTGATCGGCGCCAACGGCTGCGGCAAGTCGACGTTCATGAAAATCCTGGGCGGCGACCTGGACCCGTCGGGCGGCAACGTCATGCTCGACACCAACGAGCGCCTGGGCAAGCTGCGCCAGGACCAGTTCGCGTTTGAAGACATGCGCGTGCTCGACGTCGTCATGATGGGCCACACGGAAATGTGGGCCGCCATCCAGCAACGCGACGCCATCTACGCGAACCCGGAAGCGACGGACGACGACTACATGCAGGCGGCTGAGCTGGAAGGCAAAGTCTCCGAATACGACGGCTACACGGCCGAGTCGCGCGCCGGCGAACTGCTGCTGGGCGCCGGTGTCGCCATTGACCTGCATCAAGGCCCGATGAGCAATGTCTCGCCAGGCTGGAAGCTGCGCGTGCTGCTGGCGCAGGCGCTGTTCTCGAATCCGGACATCCTGCTGCTCGACGAGCCGACGAATAATCTGGATATCAACACGATTCGCTGGCTGGAAGACGTGCTCAACGAGCGCAACTCCACCATGATCATCATTTCCCATGATCGCCACTTCCTGAACCAGGTGTGCACCCACGTGGCCGACATGGATTACGGCACCCTGAAGATTTATCCGGGCAACTACGACGAATACATGTTCGCCTCGACCCAGGCGCGCAACCAGCAGCTGGCCAACAACGCGAAAGCGAAAGACAAGGTTGCCGAGCTGCAGGAATTCGTGCGCCGCTTCGCCGCGAATAAATCGAAGGCCCGCCAGGCGACGTCGCGCGCCAAGCAGATCGAAAAGATCAAGGTCGACGACATCAAGCCATCGTCGCGCGCCTACCCGTTCGTGCGCTTCGACGGCGAAAAGAAATTGCACCGTCTGGCCGTGGAAGTCGAGAACATCTCGAAAGGTTTTGATCGCCAGCTGTTCAAGAACTTCAGCATCATGGTCGAAGCGGGCGAGCGCATCGCCATCATCGGCGCCAATGGCGCCGGCAAGACCACCATGCTGCGCTGCATCGCGGGCGACATCGCCGGCCTGCAGCCGGACCAGGGCCGCGTGAAGTGGGCGGAAAACGCCAACGTCGGCTACATGCCGCAAGATCCGACGGAAGATTTCGCCAAAGACACGAACCTGACCGACTGGATCGGCCAGTGGACGAAAGAGGGCGACGACGACCAGGCCGTGCGTTCCATCCTGGGCCGCTTGCTGTTCGGCGGCGACGATGTCAAGAAGGCCGTCAAGGTACTGTCCGGCGGTGAAAAGGGCCGCATGATGTACGGCAAGCTGATGCTGGGCCGCCACAACGTGCTGATGCTCGATGAACCGACCAACCACATGGACATGGAATCGATCGAATCCTTGAACATCGCGCTGGAAAAATACGCGGGCACCCTGATCTTCGTGTCGCATGACCGCGAATTCGTGTCCTCTCTGGCCAACCGCATCATCGAAATCAAGGAAGATGAAGTGGTCGATTACCGCGGCAATTACGAGGATTACCTGAAGAGCCAGGGTATCGATTAATTGGTACGCTCACGTTGGGTCGGATTACGCGCTGTGCGCTAATCCGACCTACGTCAGGGTGAGTTCCCCGGGTTGGTCGCGTAGGTCGGATTAGCGTAGCGTAATCCGACATTACAAGGCAAACCACCGAGCACCACACCGACGCGCCGCGGTTCATTCGTTCCGGCGCACCTGCTTCATTGCAATCGTGCCGGTCTATCCCGTTTTTGTTTGACACAGCCATGCAAACTTTAGCCATCAAATCCGTCGAGTACGAACATCCACAAGACGGAGCCAGCTGCACTGCCCACGCCTGGGCACGCACGCCAGCGACGCCGTCCCCGGCTGAAAAAGCCGAACTGATCACGCGCATCAAGCGCTTGCTGATCGAGCGCGAAGCCGTGCTCGTTGCCCACTATTACGTAGATGCCGACCTGCAAGACCTGGCCGAAGCCACGGGCGGCTGCGTCTCCGACTCGCTGGAAATGGCCCGCTTCGGGCGCGACCATCCGGCCAAGACCCTGGTCGTGGCCGGCGTGCGCTTCATGGGTGAAACGGCGAAAATCCTCAGTCCAGAGAAAACCGTCCTGATGCCCGACCTCGACGCCACTTGCTCGCTCGACCTCGGCTGCCCGGTCGATGAATTCACGGCCTTCTGCGATGCCCATCCGGACCGCACGGTCGTCGTTTACGCCAACACCAGCGCGGCCGTCAAGGCGCGCGCGGACTGGATGGTGACGTCGTCGATCGGCCTCGACATCGTGGCCCACCTGCATGCGCAGGGCAAGAAAATCCTGTGGGCGCCGGACAAGCACCTGGGTTCGTACATTCAGAAAGAAACAGGCGCCGACATGCTGCTGTGGCAAGGCTCCTGCCTCGTGCACGACGAATTCAAGGGTATCGAACTCGATTTGCTCAAGGAAGAGTATCCGCAAGCCAAGGTGCTCGTGCATCCGGAGTCGCCCGCCAACGTGGTGGCCCTGGCCGACATGGTGGGCTCGACGTCGCAAATGATCGCGGCAGCGCAAACCATGGACACGGACACTTTTATTGTCGCCACCGACAACGGCATCTTGCACAAGATGCGGGCGGCCGCGCCAGGTAAACGCTTCATCGAAGCGCCCACGGCCGGCAACAGCGCCACCTGTAAAAGCTGCGCGCATTGCCCGTGGATGGCCATGAACGGCTTGCTGAACCTGGCGCAAACGCTGGAAAACATGCACAACGAAATCCACGTCGATCCCGCCGTCGGCCAGCTGGCCGTGCGCTCGATCAATCGCATGCTCGACTTCGCCGCCGCCAAGAAGGCGGGCCTGAAGCCGGGCGCGGACCTGGCAAAAGAAACCACATTGTTCCAAGGAATCGGTCCAGCATGAGTACCCTCGTTAATTCTTTCGCTCCCTTCGATCCGGCCCTGGCGCGCGCGTTCGAGGGCAATCTGCTGGCCGCCCTGCTGGAAGACGTGGGCCAGTGCGACCTGACGGGCGAGCTGGTGCCGCCCGACCACATCGTCACGGCCCGTGTCATCGTGCGCGAAGCGGCCGTGCTGTGCGGCGCGCCATGGTTCGAAGGCATCATGAAAAGCCTGGACCGCAGCATCGACATCGTTTGGCATTATGCCGAAGGCGACATGATGACGGCCGACAGCGTTGTCTGCACGATTGAAGCGCCGGCGCGCGCCCTGCTCACGGCCGAGCGCAGCGCCCTCAATTTCCTGCAGCTGCTGTCGGCCGTCGCCACGGCCACGCGCCGGTATGTCGATGTGATCGCCGGCACGAAAGCTTCCATCCTGGACACGCGCAAGACCTTGCCGGGCCTGCGCCTGGCGCAAAAGTATGCGGTGCGCGTGGGCGGCGGCAAGAACCAGCGCCTGGCCCTGTATGACGGCATCCTGATCAAGGAAAACCATATCGCGGCGGCCGGCGGCGTCAGCCAGGCCTTGGAAAACGCGCGCAATCTCGACGCGGGCGTGCCTGTGCAGATCGAGGTGGAAACCCTGGCGCAATTGCAGGAAGCGCTCGATGCGGGCGCCGTCTCCGTCTTGCTCGATAACTTCAGCAACGACATGATGCGCGAGGCCGTGGCCCTCACCAACGGCCGCGCCTTGCTCGAAGCGTCGGGCGGCATTAACTTCGACACCGTGCGCGCCATCGCCGAAACGGGCGTGGACCGCATCTCGATCGGCAGCCTGACGAAGGACGTGCGGGCCACCGATTACTCTTTGCGCATCGTCGGCTGATGAGAAGAGCGGGGCGGCGCCTGCTGGCCTTGGCGCTGCTGTGGCCGGCGTTTGCCGTGCCTTTGCCGGCGCCGGCGCGCGAGCTGCTGGCCGTGGGTGCGCAGTTCGAGCGCGTGTTCGAATATCAGGACAGCGGCGAATACGGCGGCCTGGGCGCGGAAATGCTGCGCGTGATGGCGGCGCGCACGGGTAACACCGTGCGTTTTCGCATGGTGCCGTGGGCGCGCGCGCAAGCCATGCTGGTGCAGGGCCAGGCCGATATCCTCATCGGTCCCTACAAGACGCCCGAGCGCATTGCCAGCATGGCGTTTTCCGACAAGGCGTTCTACCAGGACCAGATGGTCTTTTATACGCGCCAGGACGCCAGTTTCGGCTGGGATGGCGATTACGCGGCGCTGAAGAACCGCCGAGTGGTGCTGCTCAATGGCTGGGCCTATGGCGCGGACTGGGAGCGCGTGCGGCCCGGCCTGCAGGTCAGCGTGGCCAACAATGTGGAAAATGGCTTGAAGATGCTGGTGCACAGCCACGTCGACGTGTTCATCAGCAACCGCCGCAATACCGACCCCGTCATCGCCCGTCTCGGCTATGGCCGCCAGGTGAAACCGCTGCCCAGAATCATCGAACTGCAAAACGGCTATTTTGCCTATCCACGCTCACCCGCTTTCGACAGGCTGCGGCTGCAGTTCGACCAGGAACTGAATAACCTGATCGAGACGGGCGAATTGAAACGACTGGGCAAGCGCTACGACGTCAGCATACCCTGACACTGGCTATCTTTGCCGCGCTTGACACGCCTCAAGCATGCTCCATGGCCCGGTTCTACCCTGAAAGCAGGCAGCACGATACTGCCCATCACGCCGAGGGGAATGCCATGGATACGCACCGCATCAAGCAACTGATCTGCACCGGTTTCGTCATCGCGCTGGCCGCGGCCCTGTTTGCCTGCGGCGGCGGCCATCATCACCATCCACCGGCCGCGAGCGCCTATGCGGCCACCAGCCTGGTGTCGGACACGCCCGCCGTGCCGGCCGCGCACACGGACCCCAACCTCGTCAATGCCTGGGGCGTGGCCTTCAACCCGCGCGGTTTCGTCTGGGTGGCCGCGAATGGCACGGCGAAGTCCACTTTGTACGATGGCAACGGCGTGCCGCAATCGCTGGTGGTCGGCACGCCGGCAGGGCCCACGGGCATCGTCTTCAACGGCACGCAGGACTTCAAGCTGAGCCAGAACGGCGTGACGGCGCCCAGCCCCTTCATCTTCGCCAGCGAAAGCGGGACTATTTCCGCCTGGTCGCCCACGGTCAGCCCGACGACGGCCCTGGTCGTGTTCGACGGCAGCGCGGGCGGCAGCGTCTACAAGGGCCTGGCCATTTCGCGCTATGCGGGCGCCAATTACCTGTATGCGGCCGATTTCCACAACGGGCGCGTCGACGTCTTCGATGCCGGCTTCGCCAGGGTCGCCCTGCCTGGCGCATTCGGCGACCCCGGCTTGCCGGCTGGCTATGCGCCGTTCGGCATTCAGGCCATTGGCGAGCGCATCTATGTCGCCTACGCGAAGCGGGAAGCCAGCGGCGACGATGAAGAGGCCGGCGCCGGCCTCGGTATCGTGAACGTGTATGACACGGGCGGCACACTGATCAAGCGGCTGGTGAGCGGCGGCGCCCTGAATGCGCCATGGGGCATGGCACTGGCGCCCGCCGATTTCGGCACGGCCAGCAATATGTTGTTGATAGGGAATTTTGGCGATGGCAAGATCAATGCCTATGACCCCGACACGGGTACCGCCGCTGGCGTGCTGCGCAAGACCGATGGCACGCCGCTGGCGATCGATGGCTTGTGGGGCATCGCCTTCGGCAATGGCCTCAACAGCCAGCCCGTCAATACGCTGTTCTATGCGGCCGGGCCGGATGACGAGACGCATGGGCAATACGGGCGCATCGATTTGAAGTAGACGCAACGTCCCCGTGCGCGCGCTGGGCGGCACGGGGGCGATCTTTACAGCTGGCGTGCCTCGAACGTATTGCACTGGGCAATCTGGCCGCTCTCGATGCCCTTGCTGAACCAGCGCACGCGCTGCTCAGAGGTGCCGTGCGTAAATGAGTCCGGCACGACATGGCCTTGCGACTGGCGCTGCAGCGCATCATCGCCGATGGCCGTGGCCGCTTTCAGGGCCGCTTCCACGTCGCCCTGTTCCAGGATCTTCCGGTCTTGGTTCGCGTGAAATGCCCACACGCCGGCAAAGCAATCGGCCTGCAATTCCAGGCGCACGGACATGGCGTTGGCCTGGCGTTCGGAGGCCGTGCGGCGCGCATTGTCGACCTTCTCGGACAAGCCCATCAGGTTCTGCACGTGGTGGCCCACCTCATGCGCGATCACGTAGGCCTCGGCAAACTCGCCCGAGACCTTGAAGCGCTGTTGCATCAGATTGAAGAAGTCGAGGTCCAGATAGACTTTCTGGTCGCCGGGGCAATAGAAAGGCCCGCTGGCGCTCTGGCCCGTGCCGCAGGCCGTCGGGATGCTCCCGGAAAACAGCACCAGCTTGGGCTTCACATAGCTGCCGCCTTCGGCCTTGAACAGGGCGCCCCAGGTGTCTTCCGTATCGGCCAGCACGGTTTTCACGAAGCGGGCCATCTCGTCCGATTCGGGCGGCTGGCGCGCCGGGGCCTGGCTTTGCTGGGTGCTGACCTGGCCGCCACCGCCGCTGAGCAGGTTGAGCAGGGTCAGGGGATTGACGCCCAGCACATACGAGCCGACGAGGGCGATGACGATGGTGCCGATGCCGATCGAGCGCCCGCCAAAACCAAAGCCGCCCCCACCGCCGCCCCCGCCGCCATCTTCGCCACGGCGGTCTTCCACATTGTCGCTTTCGCGATTGCCTTCCCATTTCATGATATTTACTCCTGCTGTGCTTGTGCGATTGCGCTCTACGGTTGATGGATGACGCCTCAATATGCCACTTGCGACGAATCTTGTTATTATCGCAGTAAACGACGCCGCGACAGGGGCGACAATGTTACCCTTTGCAACTTTCCATCGACTCCACAACAGGTACACGCATGGCGCTTGCCAACGATACACGCATTTCTCCCACGGCGGTGGTCCAGGCGCAACTGGACGCCTACAATGCCCACGACGTGGCCGCCTTGCTGGCCATCTACGCCGATGACGCACAGCAATTCCAGCATCCCGATACCTTGCTGGCCCAAGGCAGTGCGCAAATCGGCCCCCGCTTCACGGCGCGCTTCGCCGCCAACAAGCCCCATGCGCAGTTGCTTAACCGCATCGCCTGCGGCAAGCTGGTGATCGACCATGAAATCGTCCATGGCGACACGGACGATGGCGTGTCGGCCCAGGAACTGGTGGCCACGTATGAGGTGGAGCGGGGCCGCATCCGCCGTGCCTGGTTCAGCTTTGGCGCGTTGACCAGCCTGCGCGTGGCGCTGCCGGCTGACGTGCCCGCCATGAACGCGCTGATCGCCCGCTCCGGCGTGGCGCTGAGCGCGGGGTTTTATACGCGGGAACAGGCCGAGTCCGTGACGCGCCATGTGTTCGGCGTCGATACGCAGCTCGTTGCCGACCGCACGTATTTCGTGATCGAACGCGCTGGCGCCATGCTGGCCTGCGGCGGCTGGAGCCGGCGCGCCACCCTGTATGGCGCCGACCGCGCCAAGAGCGGGCCGGACCCGCTGCTTGACCCGGCCAGCCAGCCTGGCCGCATCCGCGCCTTGTTTGTGGAGCCAGCGGCCGCGCGCCAGGGCCTGGGCAGCATGCTGATGCGCCATTGCGAACGGCAGGCGCGGGCCGCCGGTTTTACGGCACTGGAATTGGCCGCCACCTTGCCCGGTGTGCCGCTGTACCTGGCCAGCGGCTTTGTCGTGACGGAAGATTTTCACCTGGACTTGCCGGGCGAAATACAACTGCCGCTGGCGCGCATGCACAAGCGGCTGTAAGGCCGCCTACCAGGGCAGCGGCGCCTTTTCGCCATTGGCGTGCTCGCCGTAGTACAGCGACGGCAAAAAGCGCGACAGATAGGTAAATTCGCTGTAGCAATGGCGCAGCAAATTCAGGCCCAGCACGTCGGGCACGTCGCGCACGGGATTGAGGCTGTTGCGGCCCAGCAAGAAGCGGCTGCGCAGTACGCAGCCCGTCGGCGTGTCGCGCGTCAGGTGCAGCATTTCGCCATCGAGCGGATCGCCGTACGGGTCGAGCACGACGTAATCGCCAAAGCCGATGCGGGCGCAGATGGCGGCCGACAGGGCACCGCTGTCCCTTGCCTGCTGCAGCTGCGCCGGGTCGAAGACTTCCTTTGGATCATGGAACTTCAGCTTGGCTTTCACGGGTGGAATATCGCCCAAGGACTCCACTGCCTCGATCGAGGCGCCGTAGTAACTCTCTCCCTTTTTCCACGCGCTGTTCCAGCCGTGATGGGCCACGTGGTCGTGCGGATGCCACCACTTGATGTGCTGCGTCGTCTCGAAAAACGTAAACCACCAGTCCAGCATGCGCCCGCTGCAGCCGTACAGCTCCGTGCGCACCGCTACCAGCAGGCAGCCATTTTCCAGGCGCGTGATGCCCGTTTCCAGGTGCAGCGGGAACGGGTCGAGCAAGTCGCCCGTACCGGTGATGCTCCATGGGAATTCAATATGCTTCGTCATGTCGTTCTCCTTTGTTTGGGTGAAGCAATTATATATTAAAGAAACGAATAGTGTTTCCTAAATATGTTTCAGTGTAAAATTGCCCATCGATCAAGCTTGGAGCCGGCATGCAGGAAGAAGAGAGCAAGGCAGAGAGCAAGGCTGTGCGTGGACGGGGCCGTCCGGCGCGTCCGCCCGAAGAAGCGCGCGAGGCGGCCGTGCAGGCGGCCACCTGGCTACTGCTGAATGAAGGTTATGCCGCCACGACCATGGAAGCGGTGGCGCGCCACGCGGGCATGGCAAAAAAGTCGCTGTATCAGTATGCGGCCAACCGCGAGGAACTCGTGGCGCTGGTGGTGCGCGGCTGGACGGACGCCTTTTTACCGGCCATGGCGCACGATGCGGCCGCGCCCGGTGAAGTGCTGCCATTACTAAAAGAGATATTGCAGGCGATGGCGGCGCGCGTGTTGACGGCGGATGCCGTGGGCCTGTTCCGCCTGCTGTGCACGGAGTTTCCCGCGCGCGCCGATTTGCTGGCCGTGTATCAGCGCAACGGCATCGAGCGGGGTACGGCCTTGCTGGCCCAGTGGTTGCAGCGCCAGGCCGCGCGCGGCCATCTGGTGCTGCAGGATGGGCACGATGGGCACGAACTGGCCGGCTTGCTGCTGGCCATGGTGATCGCCGAGCCGCTGCGGCAGATGGCGCTGGGCTTGCTGGCGCCCGTGCCGGCCTGGGATGCGGCACCGCGCATCGACGCGGCGCTGCGATTGCTGGGCGGCCAGTCGTTCAAGGTCGCTGGTGCTTCAGCGCTTCGCGGTAGCTGAGGGGAGAGAGCCGTTGGCGGTGCTCTGTGGCAAACGCTAGCACCTCTGTCGGGGCGTGGCGCGCGTAATCGCGCAAGGCCCAGCCGATGGCCTTGCGGATGAAAAACTCGTCTTCGTGGGCCAGCGCCAGCGCCGCGCCGAACAGCCAGCCGGCATCCGTGTCGGCGCGCCAGCCCAGCTGGTGCAGCATGGCGATGCGGCGCAGCCAGAGGTCCTCGTGGCGCAAGGCGCCATCCATGTGCGCATGGCCATCGCCGCCGCGCTGGCGCTCCGCCTGCAGCACCTCGCCCACGATGCCCGCCATGCCGTCGACGCTGTCCCACCACGCGCGCTGACGCGCCAGGCCGAGCAGGGCGGGGAGGTGTTCGACGCCCAGTTGCCGCCGGTGCAGGGCCAGCATGTCGAGCGCCACATGCTGGTATTCACGCTCTGGCTGCTGCCACAGCAGTTGCGCATGTTCCAGCAGCACCTCGGCCCCCACGCCTTTCAAGCCCGCCAGCAAGCCCCTGGCGGCCAGCCGCCGCTGTGGTGCCGCCACGCCCAGGAACACGAACTGGCCGCGCATGTAGGCCTGCATGGGCGCTGCGCGGCCCGGTTCGGCGGCCGCTTCCAGCGCGGCTTTCAATTCTGCATGTAGATTCATGGCATCTCGCTTTCTTTCAGGCGTAAAAAAAGCGCTCACCGGGAGCGCTTTTTCATGCCGATCCAATATTACTGAATCTTGGCTTTTTTCATGAGTTCATCGCGGTAGGCGGCGAGTTTTTTCTGTTGGAGCGACTCAGCCACCTGGCCCTTGACTTCTTCCAGTGCCGGCAGCTTCGTCGGACGGGTTTCTTCCAGCTTGATCACGTGGAAGCCGAATTGCGATTGCACGGGCGTTTGCGTGACCTGGCCTGGTTTCAGGGCGACCATGGCGTCGGAGAATGGCTTGACGTACGAAGCCGGGCTAGCCCAGTCCAGGTCGCCGCCATTGGCTGCGGAACCGTCTTTCGACACTTTCGCCAGTTCTTCGAACTTGGCGCCGCCTTTCAGCTTGGCGATGATGTCTTTCGCTTCCGCTTCGGTGGCCACCAGGATGTGGCGTGCATGGTATTCCTTGTCGCCGGCCTGGGCCTTGAACTTGTCGTATTCGGCCTTGATTTCAGCGTCCTTGACAGGGTTTTTCTTGACGTAGTCGGCCAGCAGAGCATTGATGATGATGCTTTGACGGGCATTGTCGATCTGCGACTTGACTTCCGGACGCGTGCCGTAGCCTTGCTTGTCGGCTTCCTGGATCAGCACTTCGCGGCCGATCAGGTCTTTCTTGATGGCTTCGCGCAATTGCGGCGAATCAGCTTGCTTGCCTTGGGCGACGACTTGCTTGACGACCTGGTCGACGCGCGACGATGGGATGGCCTTGCCATTCACGGTGGCGACGTTTTGCGCGAACGCAGGGATCGCGACGACGGCGACCAGGGCTAAGATCAGGCGGGCTGGCTTCAAAATCATGTTCATTCCTAATAAATATACTAAAAATCGATATACGCGACTGTCGCGCAGTGCGCATTCAGGCGCAGAATACACGACCGGCGCCGAAAAGGGCGCCGGGGAGGTCAGTTCTTACTGAACTTTCGCTTTTTTGATCATTTCTTCCTGATACGCTTGCAGTTTCTTTTGCTGCAGCGCTTCGGCGATCTGTGGCTTGACTTCTTCCAGGGTCGGCAGTTTTGCCGCGCGGGTGTCGTCCAGCTTGATCACGTGGAAACCGTTAGGCGTTTGCACCGGGGTGTCGGTAACCTGGCCTTTTTGCAGTTTCACGAAGGCGTCCGAGAACACTTTCGGGAACGACGAAGGGGCTGCCCAGTCCAGGTCGCCGCCATTGTCGGCCGAGCCGGTATCTTTCGATTGCTTGGCCAGATCTTCGAACTTGGCGCCGCCTTTCAGCTTGGCGATGATGTCTTTCGCCTCTGCTTCGGTGCCCACGAGGATGTGGCGTACGTGGTATTCCTTGTCGCCCGTCTGCGCCACGAAGCGGTCGTATTCGGCCTTGATTTCAGCGTCGTTGACCGGGTTCTTTTTCAGGTAGTCGCCGACCAGGGCGTTGATGACGATGGCCTGGCGTGCGTTCTCGATTTGCTGCTTGACGGCTGCATCTTTACCGAAACCTTTGTTTTCCGCTTCTTGCATCAGCACTTCACGGCCGATCAAGTCTTTCTTGATCATTTCGCGCAGTTGCGGCGAATCCGGTTGCTGGCCTTGGGCGACGACTTGCTTGACGACTGCATCAACGCGCGACGATGGGATAGGCTTGCCATTAACAACGGCAACATTTTGCGCAAAAACAGGTACCGCGACAACGGCGAGTAGTGCGATCAGCAAGCGGGCTGGCTTAAAAGTCATTATTAAATCCTGTTAGGGAAAGTTTCGTAAAAAACGCATGGGAAGAAAACGCGTGCATGGCGCTTGCGGCAAATGGCATACCAAGTCGCCCCGGTACGCCAAAAACGCCGTCCTTACACTACTTCGGACGGCGCCAGGGCCACAATCGCCAATGCATGTATCTCATTATGCATCATATCGTGCACGGAATCATACACCAGTCGATGACGCATGACGAGTCTGAGCCCCTCAAATTGACTAGAAATTATGCGCAGATTGTAATGGCCTCCGCCCGAGGCGGCGCCCGCATGGCCGCGATGGCGCGCCGAGTCGTCTTCCAGCACGCATTCCAGAGGGGAAAGTGCCGTTTCCAGGCGGGTACGAATGCGCTGCATGCGCGTTTCCGGCGCCGTGTTTTCAGTGGTGGAGCTCATCATGCGTCTTCCTTGATATGTTTGGCCAGGAACAGGGTTTGCGCCACGATGAAGGCAAAGAAGATGCCCGTCGCGCCAAACGCTTTAAAACTGACCCAGGCGGCCATGTCGCCCTTGTACAGCACGAAGGCGACGAACAGGTTCAGTGCGCCGATGGCGCCAAAGAAGATGATCCATGCGGCCAGCAGCTGGTTCCAGACGGCATCGGGCAACTGCACTTGCGCTTCCATGGTCTTGCGGATCAGGTTTTTCTTGAAACCCACGTAGGCGATCAAGAGGGCCAGGCCGGACAGCCAGTAGATCAGGGTCGGCTTCCATTTCAGGAAGAAATCGTCATGCAGATAGATGCTGGCGCCGCCGAACACGACAAAGATGAACAGCGACAGCCACAGCATGCCGTCCACCTTGCGCCCGCGCAGCAGCAGATAGCTGACCTGGCAAGCCGTGGCGACGATGCCGACGAGGGTGGCAAGTATCCACGGCGCCTGGTCGGCCTTGATCAGGCCGCCAGACACGAAGCCGGACAAATATTGCTGCACGAAATCGTGCGTGGCCGCTTCATACATGCCGCCCAATTTGAAGGCGGTGAAGAAGGCAATCAGGGGGAAGAGGTCGAATAGAAATTTCATGGCGAGACTTTACACTGGTCTTATTAGAATCATCTTAGGAATGGCTTAGGAGCAACGCCCAAGCCATCGCCAGATCAAGGCTGCGGATCGAAGCGCAAGGAGGCCGAATTGATGCAATAGCGCAAGCCGGTCGGCGGCGGGCCGTCCGGGAAGACGTGGCCCAGGTGGGCGTCGCAGACGGCGCAGACGATTTCCGTGCGCACCATGCCGTGGCTCCGATCGGTGATTTCCGTCACGTTGGCCGGGTCCAGCGCCTGGAAGTAGCTGGGCCAGCCGCAGCCGGAATCGAATTTGGTGTCCGACGCGAACAGGGGCGTGTTGCAGCAGACGCAGGTGTAGATGCCGTGTTCATGGTGGTCCCAGAACTTGCCCGTGAAGGCCCGTTCCGTGGCCGCGTGGCGCGTGACTTCGTATTGCATCGAGTCGAGCATGGCGCGCCATTCGGCGTCGGTTTTCTTGACTTTATTCGTGGTCATAATGACTCCTTAGGATGAGCAGCTGACTTCAAGGTGGCTGGCCCAGTCGGGCGGCAGGGCCGCATAGTGCTGGTGTTCGGGCTGTTCGTCAAATGGCTTTTGCAAAACTTCCAGCAATGTCGCCACTTCCGTGTAGTCCTGCTGCTGGGCTTTCTCGATGGCCACTTGCGCCAGATAGTTGCGCAGCACGTATTTCGGGTTGACGCCGTTCATTGCCGCTTGCCGTTCGGCATCGACGCTGTTTTCCAGCAAGAGGCGCGCGCGGTACGTCGCCGCCCACGTATCGAAGGCGGGGCGGTCGATGAACATGTCGCGCAGCATGGTGTCATGTTCGGGCGCCGCTACCTGCAGTGTAGACAAGGCGCGGAAGAAATTCGTGAAATCCACATGATTGGCTTGCATCAGCGCAAACATGCTGTCGAACAGGGCCGTATCGCCGTCCTGGCTCGTTTGCAAGCCCAGCTTGGCGCGCAGCAAGCTATTCATTTTTTCCGCGAACGCCGGCTGGTAGCTGTCCAGCGCCGCCTGCGCCAGTTCCACTTCGCCGATCAAGGGCAGCAAAGCCTGGCCCAGCGCATAGCAGTTCCAGTGGCCCACCTGCGGCTGGTTGGCATAGGAATAGCGGCCTTGCTGGTCCGTATGGTTGCAGATGTGTTCCGCGTCAAACGCTTCCATGAAGCCGAACGGGCCATAATCGAGCGTCAGGCCCAGGATCGACATATTGTCCGTATTCATCACGCCATGCATGAAGCCGACGGCTTGCCACTGCGCAATCATGTGCGCCGTGCGCACGCAGACCTCGGCCAGCAAGGCCTGGTATGGATTTGCTGCGGCGCGCAAATGGGGATAAAAACCGTCGATCACGTAATCGGCGAGGATTTTCAGTTCGTCCGGCTGCTTGCGGTAAAACCAGTGTTCGAACGAGCCGAAGCGCACAAACGTGGGCGCCATGCGCGTGACGACGGCCGCCGTTTCCACCGTTTCGCGCATGATGCCTTGCTGCGAACCCATGATGGCCAGCGCGCGCGAGGTGGGAATGCCGAGCGCCGCCATGGCTTCCGAGCACAGGAATTCGCGGATGGACGAGCGCAGCACGGCGCGCCCGTCGCCCATGCGCGAATACGGCGTGGCGCCAGCGCCTTTCAGCTGCAGTTCCATGGGGCCGCTCGCTGTGGCTATATCGCCCAGCAGGATGGCGCGGCCGTCGCCCAGCTGGCCGGCCCAGACGCCGAACTGGTGGCCCGAATACACGGCCGACAGGGGCTGCGAGCGCTCGGCAACCGCATTGCCGGCCAGCAGCGCCACGTAATCAGGCTCGGCCAGACGCGCCGCATCGAGGCCGATCAGGGCGGCGGCGGCGGCGCTGGCGGCCACGAAATATGGGGCGGGCAGGGGCGTGGGCATCAAGCGCGTATAGAACGCGGGCGGCAGGGCCGCAAAGGCGTTATCCAGTGGTAAGGTATGAGCGGTGATGGCAATTCCAGTCAAATAAGATGGACCGGCAAGGTGCGCCAGCCTGGAATGCGATTTTACCGCACCGCGCCAAGGCGCGTGGCGCTTGCCCATGCGGCTGGAAACGGAATCAAAAATTCCATGCTGCAGCGCAATATCGAAATGCGTTGACGATTTCCGCACGACCGTACGAAACTAGGAAAAATCTGTCAATTCCAACAATAACCGAGTAGCTACCCCAGGAGACACGATGTCGGCATTCCCCTTGAGTCCAGTGATGGGCCAGATGATGAATCAGCCCCTGCTGATTTCCAGCATTATCGAGTTTGCAGCGCGTCATTATGGCGGCAGCGAAATCATTTCGCGCCGGGTGGAAGGCGATATGCACCGCTACACCTACCGCGATTGCCACCAGCGCGCGCGCCGGCTGGCCAATGCCTTGCATGGCCTCGGCGTCGGCATGGGCGACCGGGTCGCCACCCTGGCCTGGAATGGCTACCGCCACCTGGAAGCCTATTATGCCGTGTCCGGCTCGGGCGCCGTCTTGCACACGATCAATCCGCGCCTGTTCCCCGACCAGATCGCCTACATCTCGAACCATGCGCAAGACCAGGTCTTGCTGTTCGACCTGACCTTCCTCCCCGTGGTGGAGAAAATCGCCGCCGACTGCACCTTCGTGCGCCATTTCGTCCTGATGTGCGACCGCGAGCGGATGCCCGCCAGCAGCACCATCCCCGACCTGCTGTGCTATGAAGACTTGATCGCCACGCATTCCGACGACTACGCATGGCCCTTGTTCGACGAGAACTCGGCCGCCACCCTGTGCTATACGTCTGGCACGACGGGCAATCCCAAGGGCGCCCTGTATTCGCACCGCTCGACCGTGCTGCACGCGTATGCGTCGGCCATGCCCAGCGCCCTGAACGTGCGCGCCTCCGACACGGTGCTGCCCGTCGTGCCCATGTTCCACGTGAATGCCTGGGGCTTGCCGTATTCCGTGCCCCTGTCCGGCGCGCGCATGGTGTTTCCCGGCGCGGCGCTGGACGGCAAGTCGCTGTATGAATTGTTCGAGGCGGAAAAAGTGACGTTCTCGGCCGGCGTGCCCACCGTCTGGCTGGGCTTGCTGAATCACGCCTTGCAGAATAACTTGACGTTTTCCACCTTCCGCCGCACGGTGATCGGCGGCGCGGCGTGCCCGCCGGCCATGATGGACACCCTGATCGACAAGTTCGACATCGAGGTCATCCACGCCTGGGGCATGACGGAAATGTCGCCGCTGGGCACGGCGGGCGGCTTGCAGACCAAGCACCTGGACTTGCCGAAGGACGAGCAGCGCAAGATACTGCAAAAGCAGGGCCACGCGATCTACGGCGTGGACATGAAGATCGTCGACGACGACGGCAAGGAATTGCCGTGGGATGGCGTGGCGTATGGCCATCTGCTGGTGAAGGGGCCGTGGATCATTTCCTCGTACTACAAGAACGAGGGCGGCGAAGTGCTGCAGGATGGCTGGTTCCCCACGGGCGACGTGGCCACCATCGATGCGGACGGCTACATGCAGATCACGGACCGCAGCAAGGACGTGATCAAGTCGGGCGGCGAGTGGATCGGCACCATCGACCTGGAAAACCTGGCCATGGCCCACCCGGCCGTGCTGCAGGCGGCCTGCATCGGCGTGTTCCACCCGAAATGGGACGAGCGTCCCGTGCTCGTCGTGGTGCTGCGCCCCGGCATGACGGTCACGCGCGACGCCTTGCTGCAGTTCTTTGAAGGCAAGATCGCCAAGTGGTGGACGCCCGACGACGTGCTGTTCATCGACGCCTTGCCCATGGGCGCCACGGGCAAGATCCAGAAGAACAAGCTGCGCGAGCAGTTCAAGGGACACCAGTTGCCGGGGATGTAAGGAATCCTAGGCCGCTCGCGGCAGCGCCGTCTCCAGCTTTTCCAGCAGATGATCGCACTGGAAGACGGACAGGGTCTGGCGCTGCGCCTCCGTGCCGATGTCGATCATTTCATCCATTTCGCTGCGCAAGTCGTCGTGTTCTCCCGTGCGGATGATTTGCGGCGCCGCAAAGCGCTGGCTGTCGGAAATGGTCATGATGTTGTCGACGTGGTCGACGAGGAAGCCGTAGCGTTCGGCGCCCCGTTCCACGATCAAGATCTTGCCGCTGCTGGCGTCCGGCAGGGCCGGCATCGCATACAGCTGGCGCAGATCGATGATGCTGATCATTTGCTGACGCAAGTTGAGCATGCCGAGCATGCAGGCTGGCATCCCCGGCGGCGTGGTGATGGCGTGGCTGAAATCGATGATTTCGCGCACTTGCCCGATTTCCACGGCGAAGCGGGTTTCCACCGTAAAGGTGATGTAGACGCGGCGCCGCGCCTTGTGCTTGGCGGCGCCCGTTTCCGTGTCGGCCGGGTACAGGCGCGCGTGGCCGTCGCGCATCTCGACGATCTCCGCCTGCGACAGGATGTCCTTGTGGTTCAGGAAAATGATGTCGCCCAAGCCTTCTTTCGTGATGCAGCCGGCGAACATGGCGGCGCGCGCCTTGCTCAGCAGGGGAATCGGCAGCACCTCGTCGCCAAAGAAATGCACGATGCTGTCGACGGAGTCGACGAGGAAGCCCACGGTCGTGCCGTCGAGGCGCACGACGATGACACGCTGGTCCGGCGTGGCTTCCCTGGCCGCCTTGCCGCACGCAGGCGCCTGCAGCAGGGCGCCGAAGTCGACGACGGCCACCTGGTTGCCGCGGAAATGCATGCGCCCCAGGCACAGTTCGTTGTTCAGCAGGGAACTGTGCAGCTCCGGCACCTTGATGATTTCCTGGATGGCCAGCATTTCGAAGGCGAACGTGGCGCCGGCCGCATGGAAGCTGACGCACTGGCGGCGTTCGCTTTGCGCATGGTAGCGGGCCGTGCTCAGCTTGGCGCCCGTCGCCTGCAGGGCCAGTACGTGGGGCACGTTTTCGATGCGCAGCAGGGCGTGCGGGTCGAGTATCTGCAGCAGGCGCGCGCCGCCGTCGAGCAAAATCGTGCCGGCGATGACGGCCTGTCTGTCGCCGGCCGCATATTGCAGGGCGCTGCGCGCACTGGCGGGCACGCGCAGGATTTCGCCCGTATCCTGGAAGACGATGCCGATCAGTACTTGCTGGAAATCGAGGATGGCGATCTTGTCCGTGGCCACGGCGCGCGGCGCATCGGCGCGGAACAAGCGCCCCAGGTTGACCACCGGAATGACGCTGCCGCGCAAGGTGAACATGCCTTCCAGATACGCGGGCGACAGGGGCAGGGCCGTGACTTTCGCGGGGTAGTTCACCACTTCGCGGATGCAGCTGGCGGGCAGGGCGAATTCATCGCCGCCCAGGTGGAAGGAGCCGAACAGTTCGGCGGCCGTGTCGCTTGCGCCATGGGCCTGCAAGCCCGTCGCTTCATGCATATCCATATGCGCCTTCCTTGCGTGGAATCCATTCGGGTGGCGCCACCACCTCGGTGACGGCGTAGCTGTGCCGGGCGCAATCGATCAGCAGCTGGCGGCCGTGGCGGCCTCCCAGCGCGCAAAAACTGACGTGCAAGCCGCACTGGGCCAGGTATTTTTGCGCCGCCTCCGCGTTTTGCCGGCCCACCTGCAGGCGGCCATGGACGTGGGCGGGGCCGAACATGCTGGCGCCGCCTGCCAGCACCACCTCGATATCGGCATAATCGGCCTGGCGCACGCCCATCAGGCGCAGCAGCGAGGGCACGGCCTGGCTCACATAGCGGGCGCCAAGGGCATGCCCGGCCCCGGGCGCTTCCGGCAGCAAGCAGTGGGCCAGGCCGCAGCAGGGGCCGTTCTTCCAGATGAAGCCGATGCCGATGCAGGAGCCGAGCAAGGCTTGCAGCTGCTCGCCATGCGTACCGACGCTAAGTTGCCCCATGCCAACATGGTGCGGCGCCAGGCCATGTTCGATGATGATGCTCATGCGCTGCCCGCCTTGTAAATCATGGGAAATTCGAACTGATAGCCGGTGCCGAGGCGGGCGATCGTTTCCGACTCGCCCAGGATCAGCCGGCCTTCATCCTTGAGACTCAGGCGCGTCTGGCGCAGCACGGTTTCCTGGTGCTCCGCGTCGAAATAAATCAGTACATTGCGCAGGAACACCAGGTCGAATTGGCGCGCCGGGCGCAGCGCTTCGAGCAGGTTATGCTGGGCAAAGCTGACATGCTGCCGCAGCTCGTCGTTGACCTTGACGCCATATGGCGCGGGCGAGAAATATTTGCGCAGCAAGTCCGGGTGCGACAGCCGGATGCGCTCGACGGAGCGCCCGCTGTACTGGCCGGCCTTCGCCGCCGCGAGGATCTGCTGCGAAATGTCGCTGGCCAGGATCTGGTAGCGGAAGGCGGGCACTTGCAGCTTGAATTGCTCGCACAGCATGGCGATCGAATACAGCTCCTCGCCGCTGGCGGCGGCCGCCGACCAGATGGCGAGGCAGCCGTCGGGATGGGCGCGCGCCCAGGCGGGCAGGTAGCGGTCGCGGAAGTAGTCCCAGACCTGCGGCGTGCGGAAGAACAGGGTGTCGTTGGTGGTCACCAGGTCGATGAAATGGGCGACCTCGTCGCGGTCGCTGGCCACCCGGTCCAGGTACGCCTGGTAGTTGGTCAGGGACAGCGCATGCAACCGTGGCTGCAAACGCCGTTCCAGCAAGACGCTCTTGCGCGCGGTCATGGCGATGCCCGTATGCTGGCGCACCAGCGCGATCAGCGTCGTCAGCACCTCGGGCGTCAAGGTGGCCGCGTGGCTCATGGCCTACACCACGAAGCCGGAGACAGTCTGGTTCAGGCTGCCCGCGCGCTCGTTCAGCCCATCCGTGGAGCGGGCGATGCTGTCGCAGTTGGCGGCCGACTTTTCCGTTTCCTCGGCGATGTACTGGATCGCCGTGGACACTTCGCGCGCCGTCAGCAGCTGCTCGTTGGCCGCCTTCGAGATATCGGAGATGGCCAGCGTGGTCTTGGCCACGCCCGAGACGATCTTGTCGAAGGCGTCGCTGGCCTGGCGCGAAATCTCGCTGCCGGTGGACACCCGCTTGACGGATTCGTTGATCAGCTTGGAGATTTCCTTGGTCGCCTGCGAGGAACGCTCGGCCAGCTTGCGCACCTCGTCGGCGACGACGGAAAACCCCAGGCCGTGCTCGCCCGCGCGCGCCGCCTCGATGGCCGCATTGAAGGCCAGCATGTTGGTCTGGTTGGCGATTTCGCTGATGACCTTGACGATTTCGCCGATGTCTTCCGACGAGCGGTTGATCAGGTCCATCGCCTCGATCGATTTGGCGACGGCGCGCGCGCCCGATTCCGCTTCCTGCTGCGTGGCTTTCGCCAGCGAATCGGCGTTCGAGGTGTTTTCCGCGATGGAATTGATGGAAAACGTCAAGCCGTCGATGGAGGCGTTCATTTCTTCCACCGTGGCCCCCAGCGCCTGCGTGCCCACGGCTACGCCCGTGGCCCGTTCGGCGATCGTGTGCGAAGCCTCGGCAAAGCCGTTGGCCGCCGACACCACGTTGCCGATGACGCCGCGCAAGTCGACGATCATCTTGCTGATGCCGCCGGCCAGCAAATCGATCGGTTCGCCGCCTTCGGGCACGATATGGCAGGTCAGGTCGCCTTGCGCCGCGCGCGCCACCGAGTCGAGCAGGGCATTGACCTTGCGGCTGTCGTTGGCGGCCTTGGCCTGGATGCTGTTTTCCAGGTTCACCTGGTCCGTGATGTCGATGGCGAACTTGACCACTTTATACGGCTTGCCGTTCAGGTCCAGGATGGGGTTGTAGGTCGCTTGTATCCACACCACCTTGCCATGGTTGCCCAGGCGCTTGTAGCGGCCCGCGTCGAATTCGCCCCGGTTGAGCTTTTGCCAGAACTTCTTGTACTCGGCGCTGCCCGCATACTCGGACTCGCAGAACATGCGGTGGTGTTCGCCCTGGATATCGCTCAAGTCGTAGTCCATGACGGCGAGGAAATTGCCGTTG
Organism: Janthinobacterium sp. GW823-FHT01H08; assembly: GCF_058797855.1. Lineage (NCBI taxonomy): Bacteria > Pseudomonadati > Pseudomonadota > Betaproteobacteria > Burkholderiales > Oxalobacteraceae > Janthinobacterium > Janthinobacterium sp. GW823-FHT01H08. The sequence goes on along the minus strand of NZ_CM179504.1, from coordinate 3,578,382 downwards.
GCATCGAGCACTTTGCCCTGCATATCGAATTCGATCACGGCCTGCGCCTTGCCGATGGCGCTGACCTTGCCTTCGTATTCGGCATTGCGCTTTTTCAGGGCCGTCACATCGCTGGCGAACTTGACCACCTTGAAGGGGCGGCCCTCCGCGTCAAAGATGGGGTTGTACGAGGCATTGAGCCAGATTTCGCGGCCGTCCTTGGTCACGCGCTTGTATTCGCCTGCGTCGAACTCGCCCTTGCCCAGTTTTTGCCAGAACTGCGCGTACTCCGCGCTCTTGGCGTACTCGGGCTCGCAAAACATGCGGTGGTGCTTGCCTTCGATCTCGTCGAGCGTGTAGCCGACGGACTTGAGGAAATTGTCGTTGGCGCGGATGATGGTGCCGTCGAGCCGGAACTCGATCACGGCCTGGGCCTTGCTGATGGCGTCGATCTTGCCTTCATAATCGGCGTTGCGGTGCTTGCTGGCCGTGATGTCGGTGGCGAACTTGATGACTCTATACGGTTTGCCGTCCGCGTCGAGGATGGGGTTGTAGGAAGCGTTGATCCACACTTCGCGGCCATCCCTGGCGCGGCGCTTGTATTCGCCCTGGTCGAATTCGCCGCGTGCCAGCTTGGCCCAGAAGTTGGCGTATTCGGCCGTTTTTACATACTCGGGATCGCAGAAGATGGCATGGTGCTTGCCTTGCACCTCGGCCAGGCTGTATCCGACGACACGCAGGAAATTGTCATTCGCATGCAGGATGGTGCCGTCGAGTTCGAATTCGATGACGGCCTGGACACGGTTCAATGCAGTATTTATCGCTTCTAAGTCCAGATCCTGCGTGGGGCTGACATGGCTGGCTGCGTCCATAGTATGTCCTTCGATATGAGAAGAGGAATGGGGGCGATAAGGCTGTTGTTATTATTTTTCTGCTATCCGTATAAGGAAAAAATGTCATTGCATCGGCCGTGATTTGGTGACAATCGGTGAGAATGTGCGCAATGAACTGCCGCCCATGTTTTTTCTGCGCTTGGCCTATAGGAGATAAATTGTAGAGTATTGATTTGAATCAATAATTTTATTATTCCCCAGCGTCTGTCGAAAAACAAGGGGAGGGAATAAATAATGTAAGAATTGTCGTAATTACCCCATGCCGGCATATCACAAACGCATTCCTTCGCAGAATAAAACGACGTTATTATTATTGCGGTTTTGTTATTTGAATGAATATCCAATTGATAGCTTCTGCCGGAGTTTGCTGTCGGCAGCAGAATCGATCCGCAAACGATGTTGTACCATGGCGTAGCATGCTGGCTGCCGTGCGCACTGTACAAAAATAATACGAGCGTTCTTTTATGCGGTATAGTAAAGCTTCATCCCTTGCAACCACCTCATACGTTGAGCAAAACCAATAAGGAAGAGACATGAGTGCTGAATATCAAGTGAACGGCGCCGTTGCCGTCATTACCCTGGCCAATCCGCCCGTCAATGGTCTGGGCCTAGCGACGCGCACGGCCGCCGTGACCGGCATCCGCCAGGCGCTGGCGGACGAGACCGTCAAAGCCATCGTCATCACGGGCGCCGGCAAGGCCTTTTCGGGCGGCGCCGATATCAAGGAATTCAATTCGCCCAAGGCGCTCACGGAACCGACCCTGCACACTCTGATCAACGTCGTCGAACAGTCGACCAAGCCCGTCGTGGCGGCCATCCACAGCGTCTGCATGGGTGGCGGCCTGGAGCTGGCGCTCGGTTGCAACTACCGCGTGGCTGCGCCTGGCGCGCAGATGGCCTTGCCGGAAGTCAAACTCGGCATCTTGCCGGGCGCGGGCGGCACGCAGCGCCTGCCGCGTGTGCTGGGCCTGGAAATGGCCCTCAATATGATCGTCTCGGGCACGCCCGTGGCGTCCGAAAAACTGGCCGGCACGGCCCTGTTCGACGAAGTCATCTCCCCCGGCGCCGACTTGCTGGCCGCCGCCGTGGCCTTCGCCACGAAGATAGCCGACGTGCGCCCGCTGCCGAAAGTGCGCGAGCGCAAGGTCGATTACCCGAACCATGAAGCGTTCCTGCAGTTTTCGCGCAATACAGTCAAAGCCATGTCCGGCCCGTTCCCGGCGCCGCTGAAATGCGTCGATGCCGTGTCGGCCGCCGTGACGATGAAATTCGACGACGGCTTGAAATACGAGCGCGAACTGTTCATGCAACTGGTGCAGTCGCCGGAATCGAAAGCCTTGCGCCACGCCTTCTTTGCCGAACGGGTCGCCAGCAAGGTGCCCGACGTGCCTGCCGACACGCCCGTGCGCGCGATCGCCAGCGCGGCCATCGTGGGCGCCGGCACCATGGGCGGCGGCATCGCCATGAACTTCGCCAACGCGGGCATCCCCGTGATGCTGCTGGAAACGAAGCAGGAAGCGCTGGACAAGGGCCTGGCCACGATCCGCAAGAATTATGAAAACACGGTCAAGAAGGGCAAGTTGACGCAAGAGAAGGCCGAGCAGCGCATCGCGCTCGTTTCCGGCACCTTGGCGTATGCCGACATCGCGCAAGCCGACATCGTCATCGAAGCCGTGTTCGAAGAACTGGGCGTGAAGGAAACCGTGTTCAAGCAGCTTGACGCCGTCATGAAGCCGGGCGCCATCCTTGCCTCGAACACGTCCACCCTGGACCTGGACAAGATCGCCGCGTTCACCCAGCGTCCGCAAGACGTGATCGGCACGCATTTCTTCAGCCCCGCGAACGTCATGAAGCTGCTGGAAATCGTCCGCGGCAAGGAAACGGGCAAGGACGTGCTGGCGACGGCGCTGGCGCTGTCGAAAAAGCTGAAGAAGACGGGCGTCGTCTCGGGCGTATGCGACGGCTTTATCGGCAACCGCATGATCGAGCAATACAGCCGCCAGGCCGGCTTCCTGCTGGAAGAAGGCTGCTTGCCGGAGCAGGTCGACAAGGCCGTCGAGAAGTTCGGCTTCGCCATGGGCCCGTTCCGCATGGGCGACCTGGCCGGCAACGACATCGGCTGGGCCATCCGCAAGCGCCGCTACGTGGAAAAGCCGGACGTCACGTATTCGAAGACGGCCGACCTGCTGTGCGAAATGAAACGCTATGGCCAGAAGACGGGCGCCGGCTGGTATGACTACAAGGCGGGCGACCGCAAGGCGTATCCGTCGGAACAGGTCAACGCCATGATCGTTCAGCACTCCGCCGACATCGGCGTGACGCGGCGCAAGATCGGCGACCAGGAAATCGTCGAACGCCTCGTGTATGCGCTCGTCAATGAAGGCGCGCGCATCCTGGAAGAGGGCATCGCCTTGCGCGCCTCGGATATCGACATGGTGTATCTGACGGGCTACGGCTTCCCGCTGTTCCGCGGCGGCCCGATGTTCTACGCGGACACGGTGGGCTTGCCGAACGTGCTCGATACGATCGCCGGCTACGCCAAAGGCCGCCACGGCGAAGCGTGGACGCCGGCGCCCCTGCTGGTGAAGCTGGCGGGCGAGGGCAAGGGTTTCAATAGCTAAGCCGACGCCAACAATATTGTCGGATTACGCGCGGCTTTGCCGCGCTAATCCGACCTACCCGGCTCTTGAGCCCTCGTAGAGGCGTAGGTCGGATTAGCGGCGCAGGCCGCGTAATCCGACACCACCACGGACGCCAGCAAGCATGTTTATTTCTTCTTCGCCACCATCTTGACCGCCTCGTTGACGATGACGGGGTTGTCTTTCTGGATGTAATAGCCGGCGCCCGTGATGCGCTCGATGGCTGGCGCGCCGGACAGGCGCTGCCAATCCTTTTCCTGCGCCCGCACCACGTTTTCAAACGAGCCCATTTCCTCGATGCCGAACTTGTCGCGCACCAGCAGCATGGCGGGCACGCGCAGCGGGCTGTTCATGTCGACGTGTTGCAGACATTGCGTCTGGGCATCGAATTCGGCCGATTCCGTACTGTTGAACATGAGTTTGCGCCGCGTCTTCACGAGCATGGCGTAGGTGGACGCGTCCGTCTGCAGGCGGTTCCACTGCTGCGGGTGCGTGGGGTCGAGGAGGACCAGGCCGGCCACGTCCTGCGGGTACAGCCTGGCATACACATACTGGTACAGCCCGCCCAGGCCATGGCCGACCAGTATATACGGCGGCTTCAGGCCCGCTTGCGCCAGCAGGGCGCGCTGCTGGGCGGCAATGGTGCAGGGATCGCGCGGCGTGGTGGTCTTCTGGCTGTCGCCATAGCCGGGACGGTCGTAGACGAGCACGCGGTGCTGCCGGGCGACTTCCGGCACGACCTTGGCCCATACATCCTTGCCGTCGCCCATGGCCGACTGGAACACGACGGGCAAGCCGTCCTGGCCGCTCAGGGTATACGCGATGCTGGCGTCGGGCAGGGCCGCAGTGGCCGGCACACCTGGCGTGGCCGGGGCGGATGGAAACAGAGAGCAGCCGGAAAAACAGCCTGCCAGCAGCAAGCCGGCGCTGGAGAGGAGCATGGTGCGCGCGGGGCGGCCGACGAATAGATGATGCATGAATCTCCTTCTTTGTTCACGGACCGGTATGGCGTGCCAGCCATTATAGGCAAATCGTCTCGAAGTGGAAATGCCGAACAGAGCCGGATTTCCCCACCTGTCAGCCGGCCTCGGCGCGGTGGCAGACGGCTTCGATCCGGTTGCCGTCCGGATCGAACAGAAAGGCCGCGTAATAGCTGGCGTGATAGTGGCGCAGGCCGGGCGCGCCCAGGTCGATGCCGCCATGCGCCAGTCCGGCCTGCCAAAACGCTTCCACGGCCGCGCGCGAGGGGGCCTTGAAGCAGCAGTGGCGGCGCGGCGCGTCGTCGGGCTGCGGGCCCAGGCGCACGGAAAAGTAGCTGCGCTCGGGGTGCTGTGCATCGCTGCGCTCGCCGTAGCCTATCCAGGCGTTGGCATGGTCGCTGCCTACCTTGGGCACGTCGAGCGCGGCAAAGACGGCGTCATAGAAGCGCTCGGCGCGTTCCAGGTCGCTGACGGTGAGGGATACGTGATCGAGCATGGGCACTCCGCTGTAAAAAACAGGACGGCCATAGCATAGCCCGGATCAGGGCGGCCGTGGGCGGCAGTGACCGAGTGATACCGTTGCTGGTTGACTGCCGGTTAAGGGTGGCGGGCGAGCCGCGCCACGATGTTGCGGCTCATCAGCTGCACGCGGGGCGCGAACAGCATCACGGCGCAGAAGGCCACGGGCCAGGCGGCAAAGAAGGCATGGCGCCAGCGGGGCAGGAAGTCCGCCTGCAAGCCGATATTGAGCCAGGTGACCCAGGCGCTCATCAGCAGGGTCATGAGCAGCGACATCAGGAAGGCAAATACGCAGCGCAGGCGCAGGGCGTCGGACATGGGACACTTTCAAAATGGTGAAGATATGCAGCGTAACAACTTGCAGCAATCTATACTAGAGCCATATTTTTAATTTCAAATTCCGAAAATGCAATCATGCTTGACGAATCATGCTCGATGACCTAGCCCTGTTTGTCGCCATCGTCGAGGCGGGCAGCCTGCATGCGGCGGCCGTCAAGGAAGACTTGCCCGCCGCCACCGTCACGCGCCGGCTGCAGAAGCTGGAAAGCCAGCTCGGCTACCGTTTGCTGAACCGCAGCGCGCGCCGCCTGCAGCCGACGGCGGAAGGCTGGCAATACTACGAGCAGTGCAGACCCCTCGTGCACGCGCTGCGGCAGGCGACGCAGCAGCTCGACGCCAGTCTGTCGGCCGTTTCGGGCAGCATCCGCGTGCTGGCGCCCGTGAACTTTGCCAGCGGCTTGCTGACGCCGGCCTGGGTCAGTTTCATGCAGCAGTATCCGGATATCCGCCTGGAGCTGGAACTGTCGAACCTGCTGCAAGACCTCGTGGGCAGCGGCGCCGACCTGGCCATCCGCGTGGGCGCGCTGGATGACTCCTCGCTGATGCAGCGCCGCCTCGGCAGCGCCGCGCTGGTGATGGTGGCCGCGCCCGGCTACCTGGCGCGCGCCGGCGTACCGCGCGACTTGCAGGACCTCGAGCGGCACGAGCTGATCGTGGCCGAACCGCTGCGCAGCTGGCGCTTGCGGCGGCCCGGCGACGGCGCCGAAATGCTGATCGAGCCGCAGGCGCGCCTGCGCGTCAACGAAATGCGCCTGGCCGTGGAGATGGCCGATGCAGGCATCGGCATCTTGCTGTGCCCGCTTTTGCAGTGCCGCGACGAGGTGGCGCGTGGTTCGCTCGTGCGCGTGCTGCCCGACTGGATGCCGCAGCCGCGCCATGTGTATGCCGTGTGGACGCAGCGGCGCTACCTGCCGGCCCGCGTGCGCGTGCTGCTCGAGCACCTGGCGGCGTTTGCGGCGGCCAACCCGCTGTTGAATGAGGATGCCGGTGCCGATGAGGTGGCTGCCCTGGCGCGCGGCACGCCGGGAATCCTTTCTATTTAGTAATACCGAGCGCTTGTACTTTTCGCCAGGATCGCGTTAAGATAAAGCTGCACGCTTATCCAGCGGGCAATCTGGTGTTTTTTCGCGCAATCCGTCCCTATCCATGAGAGTAGCAATGAAATATCTGATCGTTCCCTTCTTGCTGGCCATCACTGGCTGCGAAGTACTGTATGACGCGAACCGGGACAAAATCGGCGAGTATTGCAACAGCCTTAATAATTTCGACGACCGCAACGCCTGCCGCAAGCGCAACCAGACCAGCTACCAGGAATACGTGCAGCAGCGCGACCAGCTGAAAAAGGGCAAGAGCGAAAAATAGGCTTGCCGCCGCCTGCGCCGCATACGCTGCTTAAAAAAACAAACGCCGCTGACCAGTCAGCGGCGTTTTGCTTTGCGGGCCCCGGCCTGGCGGCCGGGGCTTGCATCGGATCAGTCGTCGGCGTAGATATTGTTGTCCTTGGTTTCCTTGACGAACAGGGTGCCGATCACGACAGTCGCCAGGGCGACGACGATCGGATACCACAGGCCGTAATAGATATCGCCCTTGAAGGCCACCAGCGCGAAGGCCGTGGTCGGCAGCAAGCCGCCGAACCAGCCGTTACCGATATGGTAGGGCAGCGACATCGACGTGTAACGTATACGCGTCGGGAACATTTCCACCAGCATGGCGGCGATCGGGCCGTACACCATGGTCACGTACAGCACCAGGATGAACAGCAGCAAGACGACCATCGGCTTGTTGATCTGGTCCGGATCGGCTTTCGCAGGGTAGCCCGCTTCCTTGATGCCGGCGCCGATTTCTTTCTTCAGCGCTGCTTCATGGGCCTTGCTCTCGGCATCGAAGTTCAGGCCGTCCGGCGTCATGACGGCGTTAAACGAGGTAAATTCCTTCGCACCGATGCGTACCTTGGCGATGCTGCCCGCTGGCGCGTCTTCCTTCGTGTAGTTCACCGAGCTGTTCGACAGGAAGCCCGTGGCGATGTCGCACGACGACGGGAACTTCTTGGTACCGGTCATGTTGAACTGGAAGTGGCAGGAAGCGGGATCGGCCACCACCACCACTGGCGAGTTCTTCAGTGCAGCTTCCAGCTGCGGATTGGCGAAGTGGGTCAGGCCGTTGAAGATCGGGAAGTAGGTCAGGGCGGCGATCAGGCAGCCGCCGAGGATGATGTACTTGCGGCCGATGCGGTCCGACAGGCTGCCGAAGAACAGGAAGAACGGCGTGGCCAGCAGCAGGGCGATGGCGACGAGCACGTTGGCCGTGGCCAGGTCCACTTTCAGGGTCTGGATCATGAAGAACAGGGCGTAGAACTGGCCCGTGTACCAGACGACGGCCTGGCCGGCGGTCAGGCCGATCAGGGCCAGGATGACGATCTTCAGGTTTTTCCACTTTCCGAACGCTTCCGTCAGCGGCGCCTTCGAGGTCTTGCCCTCGGCCTTCATCTTGGCAAATGCCGGCGATTCATTCATGGCCAAGCGGATCCACACGGAAATACCGAGCAGGATGACAGAAACGAGGAAGGGAATGCGCCAGCCCCAGGCCTCGAAATCCTTCTCGCCGGTCGCCAGGCGGGTGCCCAGGATGACCATCAGCGACAGGAAGAAGCCCAGCGTTGCCGTCGTCTGTATCCACGCCGTGAACGCGCCGCGCTTGCCTTCAGGCGCGTGCTCGGCCACATAGGTGGCTGCGCCGCCGTATTCGCCGCCCAGCGCCAGGCCTTGCAGGATGCGCAGGATGACGAGGATGATCGGTGCGGCGATGCCGATGGACGCGTGGCCCGGCAGCAAGCCGACGATGAAGGTGGAGCCGCCCATGATCAGAATCGTGATCAGGAAAGTGTACTTGCGGCCGATCATGTCGCCCAGGCGGCCGAAGACCAGCGCGCCGAACGGACGCACGATGAAGCCGGCGGCAAAGGCCAGCAGCGCGAAAATGAAGGTGGTGGTGGGGTCGCCGATAAAGAATTGCTTGGCGATGATCGATGCGAGCGAACCGTACAGGTAAAAATCGTACCATTCAAAAACGGTGCCGAGCGAGGATGCAAAGATGACCTTGCGTTCCTCGGGCGTAATCGGCGTTCCCTTGGTGGACATTTTCCGTACGTCGGCCGAGCCGGATGGTGATGCCATGGTTTGTCTCCCTATGTTTTATAGTGAACTGGTGCCGAGGTCTTTTTGACCATTCTTGCAACAGCTTGGGGCGAGTGTGTTCTCCGAACCTTACGTCATGCTTGCTTGAAACTTACACCAAGCTTACAAATTGCTGATCATTCCAACTTTGCGAACGACCGTACTTAAATGTGCTATTCTCATTCCGCAGACACCCCACCCAATAATATCCCCACAAGGAGACACAGCATGAATGAAGCCGTCATCGTATCGACCGCCCGCACGGGCCTGGCCAAGTCCTGGAAGGGCGCGTTCAACATGACGCATGGCGCCACCCTGGGCGGCCATGTGCTGGCGGCCGCCGTCGAGCGCGCGCGCATCGAGGCGGAAGAAGTGGAAGACGTGCTGGTCGGCTGCGCCTTCCCCGAAGGCGCGACGGGCGGCAATATCGCGCGCCAGGTGGCCTTGCGCGGCGGGTGCCCCGTCACCACGGCCGGCATGACCGTCAACCGTTTCTGTTCCTCGGGCTTGCAGGCCATCGCCCTGGCGGCGCAGCGCATCATCGCGGGCGAAGGCGATATCTATGCGGCCGGCGGCGTGGAATCGATTTCCTGCGTGCAAAATGAAATGAATACGCATATGTACAGGGAAGTCTGGCTGCAGCAGCACAAGCCGGAAGTCTACTGGCCCATGCTGCAGACGGCCGAAACCGTGGCCAAGCGCTACCAGATTTCGCGCGAGCGCCAGGATGCCTACGGTGCGCAAAGCCAGCAGCGCGCAGCAAGCGCCCTGGCTGCTGGCCTGTTCGACGCGGAAATCGTGCCGATGACCACCATCATGGGCGTGGCCGACAAGGCCAGCGGCATGCTGGTGTCGCGCGAAGTGACGATTGCCGCCGACGAAGGCATCCGTGCCGACACAACGTATGACGGCGTGGCGAAGATCCGCCCCGCCATGCCCGGCGGCGTCATCAGCGCCGGCAATGCCAGCCAGTTCTCCGACGGCGCGTCCATGGCCATCGTGATGAACGCGAAAGTGGCCGAAGCGAAAGGCCTGCAGCCGCTGGGCGTCTTCCGCGGCTTTGCCGTGGCCGGCTGCGAACCTGATGAAATGGGTATCGGCCCCGTCTACGCGATTCCGAAACTGCTGAAAAAGGCGGGCTTGACGGTGGCCGACATCGGTCTGTGGGAACTCAACGAAGCGTTTGCCGTGCAAGTGCTGTATTGCGCCGACACCCTGGGCATCCCCATGGACCGCCTGAACGTGAACGGCGGCGCGATTGCCGTCGGCCACCCATACGGCGTGTCGGGCGCGCGCCTGACGGGCCACGCTTTGATCGAAGGCAAGCGCCGCGGCGTCAAATACGTGGTGGTGACCATGTGCATCGGCGGTGGGCAGGGCGCGGCCGGGCTGTTCGAAGTGCTGTGATGCTTGCTTGACAGCCAGTCTGCGGGCGGCCTGAGTGCCGCCCGTTTTCTTTTGCCGCTCACTTTCTGCAAGGCGCGCCGATAGCGGGTACAGTAATGCTTCATTAATAAACAAGCAGCCTGCCACCATGCTCAAGCACATCGTTTTCTGGAAACTCAAAGACCACGCCGAAGGCGCCGACCGCGCCACGAATGCCCTGAAACTGAAAGCCCTGCTCGATTCCTGTTCGGATCTGGTCCCCGGCATCCTGAAATTCGAGGCAGCCGTGGCCCAGCCGGGCCTGGAAGCGACCTACGACATCGTCCTGTACAGCGAATTCGCCAGCCGCGCAGCGCTCGATGCGTACCAGAACCATCCCGAGCACGTGAAGATCAAGCCGTTTTTTGGCGCCGTGCGCGAAGCGCGGCAATGCATGGATTACGAAGTGTAGTGACACCGAACCAAACCTACTGCGCGTCGGTATAGGTGGCCTGCGATGCTCACCGTACTTCAGTACGGTTGCGCTTCTCGGCCACCTCTCCCTTCCGCTCGCTACGGTTTTGTTCGGTGTCGTGAATATCAATGTTAGCCATCAACTTTATTGACAGGAGCCTTCATGACCACCTACCAACGCATCGTCCTCGCCTCGCGTCCCACGGGAGAAGTGCAGCCGGATAACTTCCGTCTGGAAAACAAAGAAATTCCAGCCATTAAGGATGGTGAATTGCTGGTGCGTAACCAGTATCTGTCCTTGGACCCCTACATGCGGGGGCGCATGAGCACGAATAAAAGCTATGCGGCGCCGCAGGCGCTCGATGAAACCATGATCGGCGGCACGGTGGGCGTGGTGCTCGAGTCGAAGCATCCAAAGTTCGCCGTCGGCGACACGGTGGTGGGGACCCTGGGCTGGACGGAAGTGGCCGTGTCGGACGGCACGATGCTGCGCAAGGTCGATACGACGCACATCCCCGCGTCGGCCTACCTGGGCGCCGTCGGCATGCCGGGCATGACGGCATGGTATGGCTTGAACCAGATCATGGCGCCGAAAGCGGGCGAAACGGTGGTGGTATCGGCCGCCAGCGGCGCCGTGGGCAGCGTCGTGGGCCAGCTGGCGAAACTGAAAGGTTGCAGGGTCGTCGGCATCGCGGGCGGGGCGGAGAAGTGCGCGTATGTCGTCGACGAGCTGGGTTTTGATGCCTGCGTCGATTACAAGGCGGGCAACTTGGAAGCCGACCTGGCCGCAGCCACGCCGGACGGCATCGACGCCATCTTTGAAAACGTGGGCGGCGCCGTATTCGACGCGGCCCTGGCGCGCACCAACGCGTTTGGCCGCGTGGCCCTGTGCGGCTGGATCGCTGGCTACAACGGCGAACCGACGCCGCTCAACAATGCGCGCTTCATCCTCACCAACCGCCTCACCATGCGCGGTTTCATCGTTTCCGAGCAGCCGGAATTCTGGCCGCAAGGCTTGGCGGAACTGGGTACCCTGGTGGCGACGGGCAAGCTGAAATTCCGCGAATCCGTGGCCGAGGGCCTGGCCAGCGCGCCCGAAGCCTTCATCGGCCTGTTGAAAGGCCGTAACTTCGGCAAGCAGCTGGTCAAGCTCAGCTGATCTCCCTCTCGAAAGGCAGGCCGTGCGACAATAACGGCCTGTCTCTTTCTACCTTACACCATGACCAAGCACACCATCCGCCTCGGCGACTGGGCCACCCTGGGCCTTGATGCCACCGCCATCCGTTTTGAAGTCTTCGTCGATGAACAGAAAGTGCCGGCCGAGATCGAACTCGACGACATGGACGCCGTCTGCCTGCATGCCGTGGCCTATGACGACGCGGGCAACGCCGTCGGCACGGGCCGGCTATTGCCCGATGGCCACATCGGCCGCATGGCCGTGCGCCAGCCGGGCCGCGGCACGGGCGTGGGCGGCGCCATTTTGACCATGCTGATGGACAAGGCGCGCGAACGCGGCGATGCGGCGGTGGTGCTGAACGCGCAAACCGTGGCCGCGCCATTCTATGCGCGCCACGGTTTCGTGCAGCAGGGGGAACAATTTGAAGAGGCGGGGATTGCGCATGTGGAGATGCGGCTGGTGTTTTAAACGGTGCTTCCGGTGTTGTCGGATTACGGCCCTTCGGTCCTAATCCGACCTACGCCGGCCTGTGGCGGCCATGGCAGGTCGGGTTAGCGCGAAGCGTGTAACGCGACACCACCAGCACCATCAGGTGTTGTCTGATTACGGCCCTTCGGTCCTAATCCGACCTACGCCGGCTTGTGGCGGCCATGGCAGGTCGGGTTAGCGCGAAGCGCGTAACGCGACACCACCAGCATCATCAGGTGTTGTCGGATTACGGCCTGCGGCCTAATCCGACCTACGCCGGCCTATGGCGGCTATGGTAGGTCGGGTTAGCGCGAAGCGCGTAACCCGACACCACCAGCACCATCAGTTCTGCGCGTGGCTCTGACGCCATTTGTCCAGGATCACGGCCAGCACGATCACGACACCCTTGGCCACATACTGCCAGAACGACGACAGCCCCAGGATCGTCAAGCCGTTGTTCATCACGCCGATGATCAGGGCGCCGATCACGGTGCCCCAGACGGAACCGACGCCGCCCATCAGGCTCGTGCCGCCGAGCACGACGGCCGCGATGGCGTCCAGCTCATAGCCCGTGCCCCAGTTGCCGTTGGCCGCATACAGACGGCTGGCCGACATGGCGCCGCCCAGGCCCGCGAACAGGCCGCTGATGGTGTAGACAAACATCAGCACGAGGCCAACCTTGATGCCCGTCAAGCGTGCCGCCTGGATATTGCCGCCCACGGCGTAGATATGCAGGCCCAATGTGGTCTTGCGCAAAATAAACCAGGTCAGCAGCACGACGGCCGCGGCCAGCCAGATCAGCCAGGGCACGGCCAGGAAGCTGCCGTTGCCCATCCATTCGAAGCTGGGGATTTCCGTGTTCAGCACGCTGGTGCCGTCGGCCAGCAAATAGGCCGCGCCGCGCAGGGCCGTCATGGTACCCAGGGTCACGACAAACGGGTTCAGGCCGACGAGGGCGACCAGCACGCCGTTCAGCGCGCCCAGCAGCAAGCCGACGATCAGAAACGCGGGAATCGAAAAGCCGGCGAACTGGGCAGACAAGGACATCAGCATGCCTGCCACGGCCGAGACGGCCAGCACGGAGCCGACCGATAAATCGATGCCGCTGGTCAGGATGACGAAAGTCATGCCCGAGGCCAGCACGATGTTGATCGATACCTGGCGGAAGATGTTCATGGTGTTGTTGCTGGTCATGAACGTGGACGTGCCGTCGGCCGAGAAATACACGGTCAGGCCATACATGGCCAGGTACAGCACGACCAGCACGGGCAGCATGCCCAGGCGGCGCATCAGGTTCGAGGCATTGAAGGGTTCGCCGGCGCGTGCCGCGCCGCGGGTGGTACTCGTTGTCATGGTCTATCTCCTGAATGATTATTTAAGGCGTATTCTTAAAACGCCTAACAAAACCGTAGCGAGCGGAAGTGGGTTGTGGTTGAGACGCGGAACTGTGCGAAGCACGGGGACGCCGAGTCAGTGAGCATCGGAAACCGCGACCCGCGACGCGCAGTAGGTTTTGATAGGTGTTTTTATGCCGCTTCCAGTTGGGTAGCGTAAGCGAGGATGTTTTCCTGCGTGATATCGTCGCCCGTCACTTCGCCCGTCAGCCGTCCTTCGCACATCACCATCACGCGGTCGCAGATGCCGACCAGCTCGGCCAGTTCGCTGGAAATGCACAGGACGGCCGTGCCCGCGTCCGCCAGCTGGTGGATGATCTTGTAGATTTCGCTCTTCGCGCCCACGTCCACGCCCCGCGTCGGTTCGTCGAGGATCAGCACCTTGGGGGCGATGGCCAGCCAGCGCGCCAGCAAGACTTTCTGCTGGTTGCCGCCAGACAAGCCTCCAACGATGCCGTCCGGGCCCGAGACCTTGACGTTCAGGTTGGCAATCGCCTCGCGCGTGAGCTGGGTCAGGGCGCCACGGTTGACCACGCCCGCCGTCGCATGCTTGGACAGGATATTCATCGACATGTTTTCCATGGCCGACAACTGCATGAACAAGCCCAGGCTCTTGCGGTCTTCCGGCAGGTAGCCGATGCCGTGGCGAATCGCCGCCAGCGGCCGGTGGATGTGCACTTCCTGGCCGTCGAGCCACACTTGCCCCGATTGTTTCTTGTCCGCGCCAAAGATCAGCCGCGCCAGTTCCGTGCGGCCCGCACCGACCAGGCCGGCAAGTCCCGTCACTTCACCCGCATGCAGGGCGAACGAGGCGGGCTTGACCTTGCCGCCGCCCACGTTTTCCACGCGCAAGCGCTCGGCGCCCCGCGTCGTGCGGCGCTGGTGCGCATAGAAGTCGTCGGCGGGGCGGCCCACCATCATTTGCACGACTTTCTTTTGATCCAGCTCATCCTTGCCCAGTTCGCCCACATAGGCGCCGTCGCGCAGCACCGTGATGCGGCGCGCCAGGCGTTCCACCTCGGCCATGCGGTGGCTGATGTAGAGCACGGCCAGGCCCTTGTCGCGCTGTTCTTCGATGATGCGGAACAATTGTTCTGTTTCCCGGTCGGACAGGGCGGCAGTGGGCTCGTCCATGATCAGGATGCGGCTTTCGTGCACGAGGGCGCGGGCGATTTCCACCTGCTGCTGCTCGGCGATCGACAGGGTAGCTACCATGGTGTCCGCGTCGAAGCGGGAACCGAGGTCGGCCAGGATGGCGTTCGTGCGCGCGCGCATTTCGCCGCCCTTGACGGTCCAGAACGGGCCTTGCGGTTCGCTGCCCATGAAGACGTTCTGCGCCACCGTCATGTTCTTGGCCACGCTCAGTTCCTGGTAAATCAGGTTGATGCCCAGGGCGCGGGCCTCGCCCGGGTTGCGGATCCTGATCGGCTTGCCGTCGAGAAGGATTTCACCCGCATCGGGCGTGTACACGCCCGAGAGGATCTTCATCAGGGTGCTCTTGCCGGCGCCATTCTCTCCCATCACGGCATGGATTTCGCCGCTGCGCACCGTCAGGTGCACGCCGCGCAACGCGCGCGTGGCGCCGAAGCGCTTCTCGATGCCGCGCATTTCAAAAATAATATTGTCGCTCATGACTGTCCTTCCTTGCTGGTGAAACTGGCGCCGCCCGCGAACTGGCCGGCGGCGCCACGTGGTTCAGGTCAGGCAGATCAGTTCTTTACCCAGCCCGTGTAGGTGGCGACGTTTTCCTTGGTGATGGCCGGGGTCGGCAACAGCACCATGGTCTGTTTCGGCGTGCGGCCGTTCATGATGTCGTAGCCCATCTGCACGGCATCGGTCGCCATGCGGTACGGATTTTGCGCCGAGGTGGCGGCAAACAGGCCGGCCTTGTTTTTCAGGGCGTTCTGGCCATCGGGCGCGCCATCGACGGCCGTGATCAGTTTTACGTCCGTACGTTTCGATTGCTTGATTGCCAGTTCGGCGCCGATGCCCGTCGGATCGTTGATGGCGAACACGCCGTCGATCTTCGGATGGGCCGTCAGCAGGTTCGACATCACGGTCATGCCGCCGTCGCGGCTGCCGCCGGCGTTCTGGTTGTCGGACAGGATCTTGATATCCTTGAACGCGGCCAGGGTTTTCTTGCAGCCATTGACGCGGTCGATCACGGACGTGACGGGCGGGCCGTTGAGGATCACCACATTGCCCTTGCCGCCGATCTGCTTGGCCAGGTAGGCGCACGAGACGTCGCCGGCCATGGTGTTGTCGGACATCACGGTGGCCGAAGCGCCGACGGCGCCCACGTCGACGGCGATCACGACCACGCCCGCATTGCGCGCTTTCTTGATGGCCGGCGCGATGCCTTTGGAATCGACGGCGTTCAGGATGATGATGTCGGTCTTGTTGGCGATGAAGTTCTCGATCTGGTCCACCTGGGTGTTCAGGTCATACTTGCTGGAAACCGTGGTGACTTTCACGCCGGGGCCGCCCAGCTTTTTCGCGCTTTCTTCCGCGCCGCGGCCAATCGCCACGAAAAACGGGTTGGCCAGGTCGCCCACGCTCACGCCGATCGATTTCAGCGGTTTGTCGGCAGCGAAAGCGCCGCAGGCGGCGGACAGCAGCAGGGTGGCGGTAATGACTTTTTTCATGAGGATCTCCAAGGGTTTTTATTGTAAAAACAAACGGTGCTACGGGTGAAAAACCGGGTGCAAACTTATTGGCTGCGTAATTTCTCGATCATGGCATCGAGCTTGCCCGCATCGACGGCAAAGCCGCGGATGCCTTCGGCCAGCTTTTCGGTCGCCATCGCATCGTCGTTCAAGGCGTAGCGGAAAGCGGCCTCGTCGTAGGTGACGGCCGGCTGCGCCGCGCCCAGGTCGGCGCCCAGCGCGCGCTCGAACGGTTCGTTGGACGCTTCGAGTTTCGCCAGCAGGTCGGGGCTGATGGTCAGCAAGTCGCAGCCGGACAGGGCCGTGATCTGTCCCACGTTGCGGAAGCTGGCGCCCATCACTTGCGTGGCGATGCCATGTTGCTTGTAGTAATTAAAGATGCGCGTGACCGATTGCACGCCTGGATCGTTGGACAGGCTGCGCGCCGCTTCGTCCCATGCCGCGCCCAGCGATTTTTTATGCCAGTCGTAGATGCGGCCCACGAACGGCGAAATCAGGCGCACTTTCGCGTCGGCGCAGGCGACGGCCTGGCAGAACGCGAACAGCAGGGTCAGGTTGCAAAAGATGCCGTCCTTTTCCAGCTCGCGCGCTGCCTGGATGCCTTCCCAGGTGGCGGCGACCTTGATCAGCACGCGCTCGCGGCCAATGCCGGCTTGCTCGTACAGGGCGATCAGGCGGCGTCCGCGGGCCACGGTGGCGTCGCGGTCAAAGCTCAAACGGGCATCGACTTCCGTCGATACGCGGCCCGGCACCACTTTCAGGATTTCCAGGCCGAAACGCACGAGCACCTGGTCGACGATATCGTCGAGCGAGGCATGCTTGTGGGCTGCGACCGTGCTTTCCAGCAAGGGCGCGTAATCGGGCTGCAGCACGGCTTTTAAAATCAGCGACGGATTGGTGGTGGCGTCTTGCGGCGCGAAGCGGGCCAGTTGCAAAAAGTCGCCCGTGTCGGCGACGACGGTGCTGGTTTGCTTCAGTTGTTGCAGCTGATTCATTGCTATTCCTTATCACTGAGTTGGTGCAGAGCTTGCACGGCGGGAAACAGGCTACGGTAGCGGCCGTAGCGGATGCTCAAGGCTGCGCTGTGCGCGGCATCGGGCAGGAAAGTGTTTTTGATGGGCAAGCCCTGCGTCAGCAGGCTGGCGTCGCCGATGGCCGCAAAGCCCAGCTTGGCCGCACCGAGGCTGGCCGACAGTTCGCTGTTGTGCAAGGTGCGCATTTCGCGTCCCAGCACATTGGCCAGCAGCTGCGCCCAGTACTGGCTGCGCGCGCCGCCGCCCACGAGCATGCAGTGGGGCACCACGGCACCGGTCGATATGACGGCCGCCATGGCGTCGCGCAAGGCAAACGCCACGCCTTCGAGCACGGCGTAGCCGAGCTGCGCCGGCGTGCTGTCGTGGCCCAGCTGCAAAAAGGCGCCGCGCACTTGCGGGTCGTTATGGGGCGTGCGCTCGCCCGACAGATAGGGCAGGAACAGGGGGGCGGATGGCGCGATGACAGTGTCAATCGGCAAGGCCGCTTCCACGAGGGCCAGCAGCGCGGCCTCGTCGGGCTGGCCCAGCACGCCAGTGGCCCAGCGCAAACAGCTGGCGCCGGACAGGATCGCACCCATCGCATACCAGCGGCCGGGCAGGGCGTGGCAAAAGCTGTGCACGCCGCCGGCCGGGTTGCCCAGCGGCTGCTCGGTGACGGAGACGATGGCGGCGCTGGTACCGAGCGAAATGAAACTGTCGCCGCCGTTGACGGCGCCGATGCCTACGGCCGAGACGGGGTTGTCGCCCCCGCCACCGGCCACCACCACGTCAATCGGCAAGCCCAGCTGGTCTGCGATGGCGGCCTGCACGGTGCCCGTGGCCGCGTCGCCTTCGGCCAGCGCCGGCATCTGTTCGGGCACCAGGCCGCAGGCGGCCAGCATGGGCGCGAACCAGGCACGTGCGGCCTCGTCCAGCCACAGGGTGCCGGCCGCGTCGGACATGTCCGTCAGTTTGATCCCCGTCAAGCGCAGGCGCAGATAGTCTTTCGGCGACAGCAGGCAGGCGATGGCGGCAAACGCGGCCGGCTCATGCTTTTGCAGCCACAGCAGTTTTGGTGCCGTCAGGCCCGCCATGGGCAGGCTGCCCGTCACGTCCGCGTAGGCGGGATAGTCGCGCGTCAGACTGGCCGCTTCGGCTTCGGCGCGCGCGTCGTTCCACAGGATGGCGGGACGGATCACGCCATCGTTGCTGTCGAGCAGCACGGCGCCATGCATCTGGCCCGACAGGCCGATGCAGGCGATGCGTGCGTAGTCCTGCGGCCAGCCGGCGCGCAGCTGCGCCAGGGCGTTGACGCAGGCGGCCCACCAATCCTGCGGCGCTTGTTCGGACCAGCCCGGCTGCGGGCGGCTGGTATCGATGCGCACGGACGCCTGGCCGCGCACGGCGCCGGTGCCGTCCATCAGCACGGTTTTCAGTTCGGAGGTACCGAGATCGATACCGAGGGAAATCGCTGGATGCATGTTGATTTACAGTGAAAGGTCAGGGGCAGCCGCAGGAGTTGCGTACGCGCAAGGTCGGCGACAAACGCTGCACGTGCTGGGCGCGGCCCGGGTTGGCGATACGGTCGATCAACAGGTCGACGGCCATGGCGCCCAGCTCTTCGAGCGGCTGCGCCATCACGGTCAGGCGGGGGCTGAAGTAATCGGCCCAGTCGAAATCATCGAAGCCAGCCAGCGCCACGTCTTGCGGTACCGCAATCTGTGCGTCTCGCAAGGCGTGCATGGTGCCGATGGTCATCAGGTTATTGCCGGCCACGATGGCCGTCGGACGCTGTCCGGCTGGCAGGGCCAGCAACTCGCGCGTGGCCGCGCCGCTGCGCTCCAGGTTGGAGTCGCCCGAGCGCAGCAGTGCGGGGTCAAAAACGATATCGGCGCGCTGCAGGGCCAGGCGGTAGCCTTCGATACGCTCGTGCGTCGTGGACAGGCCCGGTGCGCCCGCGATGAAGCCGATGCGGCGGTGGCCGTGGGCCGCGATCAGGTGACTGACCAGCTGCGCCGTCGCCTCGATGTTTTCCACGCCGACCTGGTCGAACGGCTGGGGCGACATGCGGTCGACCAGCACGGAAGCGATCTTGTTGCTGGTCAAATAGTCGAGCGTGCGATGGTGCGAGTCGCCCGAAGGCGCCAGCACGATGCCGTCGACCCGGCGCTGGTGCAAGTTCTGCACCACCTTGAGTTCCTGTTCGGGATCGTCATGCGTATCGGAAAACAGCATCATCAAACCGTGGCGCGTGCAGGCCGCCTCGATGGCGCGCACGGTTTCACTGAAGTAATGATTGGTGAAAGCGGAAATGGCCACGCCGATGGTGCCCGACGAGGAGCCGGCCAGCGCGCGCGCCAGCATGTTCGGCACATAGCCGATCTGCTGCATGGCCGCATTGACGGCGGCGACGGTTTTCGGGCTGACCTTGCGGGTGCCGTTGAGTACGTGCGAAACGGTCGACAACGATACGTCCGCCGCCCGCGCTACATCTTCCATGGTGGCCATGGTGTCTCCTGATGGTTTTATTCTTATTGTGTGCTGCGATAGTGTGCGGCTGTGTCGCCGCGTTGGAATCTATCGTAAACAAAAGAAAGCGCTTGCGCAAGCGCTTTCTTTTTTGTGCGGATGGGTGGATGGTGGGTTTTCGATGAGGATAGGGAAAGCTTGCGTAGGTCGGATCAGCGCGCCAGAGGCGCGCGTAATCCGACATCGGGGACGGTGGTGATGCCGGTTGAGGGCGCTGGTGTTGTCGGGTTACGCGCTTGCGCGCTAATGCAAGCGTTTTCTTTTTTCTGCGCGGCGATGATGGATGGGTTTTCGATGAGGATAGGGAAAGCTTGCGTAGGTCGGACTAGCGCGCCGGAGGAGCGCGTAATCCGACATCGGGGACGGTGGTGATGCCGGTTGAGGGCGCTGGTGTTGTCGGGTTACGCGCTTGCGCGCTAATGCAAGCGTTTTCTTTTTTCTGCGCGGCGATGATGGATGGGTTTTCGATGAGGATAGGGAAAGCTTGCGTAGGTCGGATTAGCGCGCCAGAGGCGCGCGTAATCCGACATCGGGGACGGTGGTGATGCCGGTTGAGGACGCTGGTATTGTCGGGTTACGCGCTTGCGCGCTAACCCGACCTACTGGATCACCAGCTCATGCAATTCGCCGGGCGAGTCCGGGAACAGTTTCACCACGGTGGACGTGCGCGTGCCGTAGCCCGGTGTTTCGATGCAGACGGCGGACAGCACGCGCTCGAGGTCGAGCGGCACGCCCGTGTCGGGCAAGCGGAAGTCCGGCGCGCGCGTGGTGTCGGCCAGCATGTCGAAGTAGGCCTCGTCGGGGGCGCCCTGGCACAGCAGGCTGGCGAACTGGGCCTTGGTCTTCAGGACCTTCGGCCACGGTGCGTCGAGCAGGGCGTTCGACAGGCCGTAGATGCCCGGTTCCAATGGCTGGCCATTGCGCGCGTCGCCATCGCCGCGATTGGAAAACCAGATCAGCGTATCCGCATCGCCCAGCACCAGGTTAAAACCGTTGTAGGCTTTGCAGCCGGTGCGGATTTGCGCGATATAGTCTTGCGGCGACATGTCGCCGGCCAGATAGTCGGCCACCAGGGCGCCGCGCGAGGGGGCGTCCGGGTTGCGGTCTTGCGGGCTGCGGATGTTCGTGATGGCGGCAAAGCGCGAGCTGCCGCTGCCGGACTGCGTGATGCCCATCCAGCTGCCGCCCGCCTGCAGGTCGCGGCCCGCATACACTTGCGGGTGCTCGGGCCAGGCTCCGGCGGGGGCGCTGGCGCGTTCATAGAATTCGTCGCGGTTGGCGGCGGCAATCAGCGGAATGTGCGGATTGACTTTCCAGGCAAAAACGATCAGGCACATGGGGGCAAATCCATGAACACTTCCATATGGCGCGCGCCTGCCGTCAGGGCCAGCAAGCCCGCCTCGTCGGCGGCAGCGGCCAGCAAGTCCGCAAAGCCTTCGCCGACGACGGGATAGATTTCCATCCACGTCTGCAAGCCATCCTTGCTGTCAGGACGGCGCTTCAGTTGCGGCGCCACGCCGGACGCGGCCGCCAATTTCGTCTGCAAGGCGCGGACCCTGGCTTCCAGCGCCTGGGCGTGCTCTTCCTTGACCTGATAATAAATGTACAAATCTTTCATGGCATTCTCACAAGTCGAGTGCGTCAAGCACGTAAGGCATGGGCAGGAAATGCACGGCCGCACCCTGGGCCGAGTCGTAGCGCACGGCGCCGGCGGCGCTTGAACCTTCTTCGATCGCCCCCAGCTTCATTTCAACGAGGGCGTCGATGCCGCCGCTGCCGTTGGGCGCCGCGTTGACGACCATGCCGCAAGGTTGCTCGGGGTCGCTGACGGCAAACAGTTCGCCGCCGGCCACTACCGAGGGATCGGCAATGCTGACGAGGGTGGTGCGGCGCTTGAGCTTGCCCAGGTACTGGCTGCGCGCGACGATTTCCTGGCCCGGATAGCAGCCTTTCTTGAAATTGACGCCGCCCAGCAGCTCGAAATTGACCATCTGCGGCACGAATTGCTCTTGCGTGGCGGCCGTGATTTGCGGGATGCCCGCATGGATGTCCGACAATTGCCAGGCGTCATTGCCGCCCTTGGCCAGTTTTTCAGCCAGCTGCGGCCACACCTCGCGCGCCGTGGCGGCGGACGTCAGCCATTCATAGCGGGCGCTGCCGAAGGCGTCGGCCACGCGCAGCACGGTGCCCAGCGCGTGCTCGACCTTGCTGAACGGCGCGGCGGGCAGGGTGGAAAACAGTGCGGACAGGGCCGCGCCGGCTTGCTTGCCGCCCAAGCCCAGCCTGACCTGGTTCGCTTCATCAACGGATGCATCGTGCAGCTTGGCCTTGGCGCGCAGCACGAACATCTGCAGGCGCTTCTGGATGGCGGGCTGTATGGCGCGCGGCAATTGCAGATAAATGGTGGTGGCGTTGCGCCACATCAGGAAACTGGCCAGCAGGCGGCCTTTCGGCGTGCAGTAGCCGGCCAGGCGCACTTGCTCCTGGTTCAGGTGCTCCACGTCGTTGGTCAGCTGGCCGTGCAGGAAACTGGCTGCCTCGTCGCCGTTCAAGCCGATCAAGCCCTGGTCCGTGATGGCCGCGACAAAACCTTCTTGCAGCTGGGACACTGTCAGGGACTGGCCAAAATCGGCGATAGGGGCGGCGGCGATGGGGGCGGTGCCGTCAGGCGCGCCATCGATGGCAGCGGGGCGGGCGCCTTGGGCAGTTAAAAATTGATTCCAGTTATTCATAATTTCCATTAGATCAGCGATTAAGCATTATCATTACGGGTTCATTATAGTGATGTCGCGCAGATTGCGTCGGCAGCGGCAAGATTGCCAGTGTTGGCGCCGCTTTGCGCGTACTTGCTTCACAAATGAACGATCATAACAAGCGCGCGCTGCCCGCCAGCGAGCGCATCACAAGAATCGGAACAATGGCTTTCTTTAAAAAACTTGTAGTCAGTTCAGTCATCGCCGCCATCGGCGTGGGCGGTACTTTTGTGTACTGGGCGCAGCAGCCCATCACCACGGACGGCGAAGCGATTCCGTTTACGATTGCGCCCGGCAGCGGCGCGCATGCGGCCGGCCAGCAGATCGCGGACGCGGGCGTGCCCATCGTGCCCATCTTGTTCAACATGCTGGCGCGCATCGAAGGCAAGACCTCGAAGATCAAGGCCGGTTCCTACGAGCTGAAGCCGGGCACGACGCCGCAGCGTCTGATCACGCAACTGGCGCGCGGCGAGTTCGCGCAGGAATCCTTGACCATCATCGAAGGCTGGACCTTCAGGCAGATGCGCATGGCCATGGCCAGCCATCCCGGCCTCAAGCACGATACCGTGGGCCTGTCCGACAAGGAACTGATGGCGAAGATCAGCCCCGAATATGTGCTGCCGGAAGGCTTGTTCTTCCCGGACACGTATCTGTTCGCCAAGGGCGCCAGCGAAATGCAGATTTTCAAGCAGGCGCACGCGGCCATGATAGGCCGCCTGTCCGAAGCGTGGGACAAGCGCGATCCGGCCTTGCCGTATAAAAACCCGTACGAGGCGCTGATCATGGCGTCCATCGTGGAAAAGGAAACGGGACAAAAGTCCGAGCGGGCCATGATCGCCGGCGTGTTCGTCAACCGTCTGAAGACGGGCATGCTGCTGCAGACGGATCCCACCGTGATCTATGGCATGGGCGACAACTACCAGGGCAAGATCCGCAAACGCGACCTGGAAGCGGACACCCCGTACAATACTTACACGCGCGGCGGCTTGCCGCCCACGCCGATCGCCCTGGCTGGCGCGCAATCGCTGACGGCGGCGCTGGCGCCGGCCCGCACGCAGGCGCTGTACTTCGTCGCGCGCGGCGACGGCACCAGCCAGTTCTCGGCCAACTTGCCCGACCATAACCGCGCGGTGAACCAGTACCAGCGCTAATATCCTTATCAAATCAAGAGCTTCATGACACAACACTATCAACCGCGCTTCATCACCTTCGAAGGCATCGACGGCGCGGGCAAGTCGACGCATATCGGCTTTGTTACCGATTACCTGCGGCAGCGGGGCGTGCGCCTCGTTTCGTCGCGCGAACCAGGCGGCACCAGCCTGGGCGAAAAGCTGCGCGAACTGCTGCTGCATGAAAAGATGCACCTGGAAACGGAAGCCTTGCTGATGTTCGCCAGCCGCCGCGAACACATCGCGCAAGTCATCGCGCCCGCCCTGGAACGGGGCGAGTGGGTCATTTCCGACCGCTTTACCGATGCCAGCTTCGCCTACCAGGGCGGCGGCCGGGGCATGGACTTGCGCAAGATGGAGCAGCTGGAAGCGTGGGTGCACCCGCATCTGCAGCCGGACATCACATTCCTGTTCGATGTGCCGCTGGCCGTGGCACGAGCCCGCCTGGATGCCACGCGCGCACTGGATAAATTCGAGCAGGAGCGATCGGATTTCTTTGCCGCCACGCGCAATGAGTATTTGCGCCGCGCGGCCCAGTTCCCGCAGCGTTTCCGCATCATCGATTCCACGCAAAGCATTGCCGACATCCAGGTGCAGCTCGCGCAATTGCTTGATGTATTACTTGCACAAAGCACTGTAACGCGCTGATTTAAAAGAAGAAGATATGACAAGTTCTCTGTATCCGTGGCAACAGGACGCGTGGCAGCAGCTGCAAGCCTTGCGCCCGCGCATGCCGCACGCCATCCTGTTCCATGGCGCGCAAGGCATCGGCAAGGCCGACTTCATCGAGCATTTTGCGCAAGCGCTGCTGTGCGAAGACGTGCGCGCCGACGGCCATGCCTGCGGCGCCTGCGCCTCGTGCGGCTGGTTTAGCCAGGGCAACCATCCCGATTACCGCCGCGTGCGTCCGGAAGCGCTGGAAGACGAGGTGGCGGACGACGGCGAAGAGGGTGAAGGCGCGAAGAAAAGCGCCAAGACCAAGACGCTGTCGAAAGACATCAAGATCGAACAGATCCGCAACCTGGCCGACTTCATGAACATTTCCACGCACCGGCAAGGCTTGCGCGTGGTGGTGCTGTATCCGGCCGAGGCGCTCAACACGCCCGCCTCGAACGCCTTGCTGAAGACCCTGGAAGAGCCGCCGCCGGGCACCTTGTTCCTGCTGGCCTCGAACAGCCTGGACCGCCTGCTGCCGACGATCTTGTCGCGCTGCCGCAAATTTGCCTTGCCCATGCCCAGCCACGAGCAGGCGTTGACGTGGCTCAAGGCTCAAGGCTTGAACGATGCGGACAGCTGGCTGCGCGAGCAGGGCGGCGCGCCGCTGGCCGCGCTGGCCCAGTCCGAATCGGGCGGTCGCGAGGAAACGGAACAGTTGCTGCAGGTGCTGGCCAATCCCGGCGTGGAAGCGGCCCTGAAGGCGGCCGACAAATTGCAGAAGGCGCCGCTGGCGCCGCTCGTGGCATCGCTCCAGCGCTGGCTGTACGACGTGTTTTCCGTTAAATTGTCCGGCACCATCCGCTACTACCCGCGCCACCGGCGCGAACTGGAAGCGCTGGCCGGGCGCATCAACGTCAGCCGCCTGATGGCCGCCATCAAGGCCGCCAACGAGCGCCGGGCAATTGCCGAACACCCCTTGTCGCCCAAGCTGTTCCTCGAAGACATGCTGCTAGACTACGCGTCAAGTTGCCAATGAAATCAAGGGCTTGCGTTACTGAGTTAATGTAAATTATCTCTGCCGTTTGCAACGCTTGACCCCCGGTGTTACAGTCAAGGCACTGAACAGCAACGGAGGCGTGCATGCAACGAGTCACTGGCATTGGCGGTATCTTTTTCCAGGCGCAAGACCCGGCCGCGCTGCGCGCCTGGTACCAGCGTCACCTGGGCCTGGACGTGCAGCCCTGGGGCGGCGCCGCCTTCACCTGGACGGATAGCGCCGGCCAGCCCACGGCCGGTACCACCATCTGGTCCGTGGCGGCCAAGGACAGCGAGCAGTTCGCGCCCGGCAAGGCGTCCTTCATGGTCAATTACCGGGTCGACGACCTCGATGCGCTGCTGCAAGCGCTGCGCGACGAAGGCTGTAATGTGCTGGACAAGGCGCCCGACTCGGAATACGGCCAGTTCGGCTGGGTCATCGATCCCGAGGGCAACAAGGTGGAGCTGTGGCAGCCGCCAGAAGGGCAGTAGGCGGGGCAATAGGCGAAACCTGCGCCATTCAGCGATAATACCGGCTCAGATAACGATCCCTATTGATTATGCGCGACATTATTGCTGGATTCCTACGTTTCCAAAAAGAGGTTTTTCCTGAGCGCCGCGAGTTGTTCAAGACCCTGGCCACGGGACAAACCCCGAAGGCCCTGTTCATTTCCTGCTCGGACAGCCGCATGGTGCCGGAACTGGTGACGCAGCGCGAGCCGGGCGACCTCTTCGTGATCCGCAACGCGGGCAACATCGTGCCTTCGTACGGCCCGGAGCCGGGCGGCGTCAGCGCCACGGTGGAATTTGCCGTGTCCGCCCTGAACGTGAGCGACATCGTCATTTGCGGCCATTCCGATTGCGGCGCGATGAAGGCGATCGCCACCTGCGCCTGCCTCGATCACATGCCGGCCGTGCGCAGCTGGCTGCACCACGCCGATGCGGCGCGCATGATCAACGAATCGGTCGACCATCCGACGGAACAGTCGCGCATCGACGGCATGGTGCGCGCCAACGTGGTCGCGCAACTGAATAACCTGCGCACGCATCCCTCGGTGGCGCTGGCCATGGCGCAGCATCGCCTGACCCTGCATGGCTGGGTGTACGACATCGAGAACGGTTCGCTCGACGCGCTCGACGAATCGACCGGCAACTTCGTTCCACTGGCCGAACACCCAGCCTCGCAGATGTAATCGGCTGCCAGCATCCGAACCGCCCCGGCAGGGGATGCGCGCCGCCGCCGTTCCCCTGCCAGTTTTTGCTCCCTCCGGTACAATCCCGCCTTATGTATATCGATTCCCATTGCCATATCAATTTCCCCGAGCTGGCCGCTCGCATGCCCGAGATCCTCGCCAAGATGGCCGAGAACAAGGTGACGCACGCGCTGTGCGTGTCCGTCGACTTGCCGGACTTCCCGCAGGTGCTGGCCCTGGCCGAGCAGTATCCGCATATCTTTGCCTCCGTTGGCGTGCATCCCGATTACGAGGACACGCCTGAACCGTCGGTGGAAGACCTAGTGCGCCTGGCCGACCACCCGAAGATCATCGCCATCGGCGAGACGGGCCTCGATTATTTCCGCCTGACGGGCGACCTCGAGTGGCAGCGCGAGCGTTTCCGCACTCACATCAAAGCTTCAAGAATCACGCGCAAGCCCTTGATTATCCACACAAGAGCGGCCAGCGAAGACACGATACGCATCATGCGCGAAGAGGGTGCGGGCGTGGCCGACGGCGGCGTGGCCGGCGTCATGCATTGCTTTACGGAATCGCTGGAAGTGGCGCGCGCCGCCATCGATATGGGTTTCTATATCTCGTTTTCCGGCATCGTCACGTTCAAGAGCGCCAAGGATTTGCAGGCCGTGGCGCTGGAAGTGCCGCTCGAGCGTATCCTGATCGAGACCGATTCGCCGTACCTGGCGCCCGTGCCGTTCCGCGGCCGCATGAACGAACCGGGCTACGTGGCCCACGTGGCCGAGTACCTGTCGACCCTGAAAGGCATTCCCCTGGACCAGGTGGCGAAACAGACGACGGACAATTTCTTCAAGCTATTCAATCAGTTGCCGTAACTTCTTAAGGTCCGACATGATGAAAAAACTCGCTGCGGCGATGCTGCTGTGCTGGACGGCGGCCGGCCAGGCGGCGCCGGAACCGGATGCCTTCTTCCGCGCCGTCTCCGTCAACAACGACAGCGGCGTGCGCGGCATGCTGGCTGACGGCATGAATCCGAACCAGCCTGACGCGCAGCGCGGCGACATACCGCTCGTGCTGGCCCTGCGCGACGATGCGGACAAGGTGTTCAAGCTGCTGCTCGACGCACCCGGCATCGACATCGAGGCCCGTTCGGCCAACGGCAACACGGCGCTGATGATGGCCGCCTACAAGCACAAGCTGGACGCGGTGAACGCCTTGCTGGCCAAGGGTGCCAAGGTCAACCAGAGCGGCTGGACGGCGCTCCACTATGCGGCCTCGGCGGGCGACTTGCCCATCAT
This sequence comes from Janthinobacterium sp. GW823-FHT01H08, assembly GCF_058797855.1. NCBI lineage: Bacteria > Pseudomonadati > Pseudomonadota > Betaproteobacteria > Burkholderiales > Oxalobacteraceae > Janthinobacterium > Janthinobacterium sp. GW823-FHT01H08. Next base: position 3,550,672 of record NZ_CM179504.1, on the reverse strand, counting down.
GAAGATATTGCTCGACCGCGACGCCGTCGTTGATGCGCGCGCGCCTGCCAATATCACGCCGCTGATGTTTGCCGCCCGCGAAGGACAGGAGGGCGCCGTCAAGCTGCTGTTGTCCTGGGGCGCGGACGCCAGCCTGAAAAGCGACCATGGCTGGACGGCCGTGCAGTTCGCCCAGGCCGGCGACAAGCCGGGCGTGGTCGCCATCATCGAAGCGGCCCAGAAGGCGCGCGCTGCCCGTAAATAGTCGTTCTGATAATATTTTCCATGCCAGCGCTGAAACTGGCATGGAATTGCCTCTCACCTCAGCCCTTTGTTCTCCCTGGCGATTAACGATAATGATCGTGTCGCATTAATCAGGAGATTGTTCGCATGGGCCATCACACCACCGTCAGGCGCCGGCTGTATTGTCGCCGCCCCTCGCGCAGCCCGTGCGATATCACTGCTTTCTGGAATGACAAAACCGATCGGCCATCGGAGCCAGACTCCAAGAGGACAGACATGCTGAATGAACGAGAAATCGAGAGTTGTTACCTGGGGCAATTTATCCCCGTCCATTACCATCACAATATGTTGATGGACCAGAACCGCATGCACGGGTTCAAGTCGGCGATCGATTACGCGGTGAAACCCGGCATGAAGGTGCTGGAGCTGGGCGGCGGCACGGGCGTGCTGTCGTGGTTTGCGGCAGCGCGCGCCGACAAGGTCTGGTGCGTGGAGTTCAATCCGGACATGGTCAAGGAAGCGCGCAAGATGCTGGCGCTCAACCCGAACGGTGAAAAAGTCGAAGTCGTCCATGCGGACGCCTTCGAATACCTGCCGCCCGAGCCCGTTGACGTGGTCATCTGCGAAATGATCCATGTAGGCATGCTGCGCGAAAAGCAGGTGGAAGTGATCGAATCGTTCAAGCGCCGCTACCTGGCCCGCTTCGGCGGCCCGCTGCCCATCTTCCTGCCCGAGGCCGTCATCATGGCCGTGCAGCCGATGCAGCAGGAATACGATTTCGAGGGGTTTTATGCGCCCATCGTGCAATTCCAGGAAACCACGGCCATCCACCCGGGCGTGCTGGAACTGGCGCCGCCGTCCGTCTACAGCATCATCGACTTCAGCCAGCCGACGGACAGCGTGTTCGGCTTCGACGGCAAGTTCGTCGTCGAGCGCAGCGGCACCTTGAACGCCTTGCGTTTCGTCACCAAGAACATCCTGGCCGTCGTGCCCGAGCGCTCGACCACCATCGACTGGCTGAACCACTACATGTGCCTGCCGCTGGCCGCGCCGGTGGCCGTGAAGGCGGGCGACGTGCTGCAGGTGAGCTTCCAGTACCGCGCGGGCGGCTCGATCCCCTCGCTGGAAACGTCGATCCGCGCGCAGGTGATCTATGACGTGAATCTGCAGCCAGTCACGCAGAATCCTGTCTACGCCTGATCAGCTGACCAAACCTGCTGCGCGTCGCGATTTGCGGCCTGCGATGCTCACCGTACTAAAGTACGGTTGCGCTTCTTAGCCACAACTCACTGCCGCTCGCTACGGTTTTGTCAGCCGTTCGAAATCAAATTTGGGCAACGCCGCAGCGATTTCATCCTGCGGCGTTTGTCCATTCAGGGTATATTCCGTCCTTTACCACTGGACAGCTTTATTATCATGGAACAGATCGATCAGCGTTACCTCGTGCAACAGAACAAAATCAGCGACGGCGAGACCAAACCGCCCGTGTTTGCCAAGGTAATGCGCAGCAAGGAAGGCGTGTTTGAAGGCGTGTCCTTCATCAAGTCGAAGGACAAGGCCTCCATCCTGACCATCGAAGAGGCCAACCAGGCCATCAAATGGGCCGCCAGCAAGAAGCCGAACGCGCACGAGTACATCACGAAAGTGATTTGCGTCGGCCAGTAAGCCCCGTTTATTCCCGTTTTTGCACCGTTCATCCCCGTAGCACGCAGTTCGTCGCACGGCCGTTGCCGCTGCGGCGGTGCTTGACTATAGTGCCGTCACGGTAGCGGGGCAAGCACGGCTTGCTCCGCACATTTCATTCGAGGGGAACGCGATGCTGGGATTCGTGCTGTGGCTGCTGCTCTTGCTGGTGTGCTGGCCCCTGGCCTTGCTGGCTCTCGTGCTGTATCCGCTGGCCTGGCTGCTGTTGCTGCCATTGCGCCTGATCGGCATCGGCGTGGAAGGCGTGTTCGAATTGCTGCGCGCCATCGTCATGCTGCCGGCACGCGTGCTCGGTGGCGGGCGGCACTAAACTGAATTCTCCATAAAAAAATGGCGCCGTCGGCGCCATTTTTTATGCGTGTGCTGTTTACAGGTCGACCATGAAACCGGCGCCGATCGATTTCTGCGAATAGTTATAGTCGATCAGGCTCTGGCCATAGCCGGAGAACAGCTGCAGATAGCCTTTCAGGTTGGCCTTCAATGGGAAAGCCCAGCTGGCCTGCATCGAGCCATGCTTCTTGCTGAAATTGCGGCGCGCCGTCACGGCGTATTCATGGCCCTTGTTGCGGTAGCTCACGCGCAAGTCGCCATGTCCCATGTAATCGGTGATGTCGATATTGTCGTTGTCCGTCGCGCTGTTGTCGAGGCGGTGCCAGATGCGGCCCGTGACGGCCAGGTTGTCTTTTTCCACGCCCAGCTCGGCATACACGCGGTTCCAGCTGCGCGACAGGGTCGAGGTCTGGCCATTCGACTGGTGCACGAGGCCCAGGTTCAGGTAATTGAATTCCAGGCCCGCGAAATTCTTGTTGATCGGCAAGATCAGCATCAGCTCCGGCTGGTAATTGGTCTCGCGGAAGGGGCTCGAAGCCTTGCGGTTATACGCCTGCCAGAAACTTTGCTGCGTGTAGCCGAACCACATGTCGATGGGCGTGCCGGCGATGTCCTCCAGCAGTTTCATCTTGAAACTCAGCTGGAAGGTCAATTCCACGTGCTGGCTCTTGATGCCGGCTGGCGTGAAATCCTGGAACGGTTCGTCGTTCGAGGCGTCGCTGTAATTGGCCAGCAACAGATAGGTGTCGCGGTGCGGGCGGAAGTTGAACAGGCCCCGCTTCGAGGCGTCGTTCAGTTCCCACGATTGCTGGGTGCGCGAAATCGGTGCTTCCGGCGGCGCCGCGCCAGCCTGCGCGATGGCGGGGATGGCGGCGTTGACGGCGTCCGGCGTGGCCACGCCCGGCGGGCTGACGGGCGTGATGGGAGCAACCTCGGCAGCCGCTGCCAGGGCCACGGCAGCGGTGGCAGGATCGCCGCCGGCGGCGATGGTGGCTTTTTCCGCCGCCTTGGCCAGGGTGTCGAAGCAGCCCAGGCGGGCGCTGGCGTCGCCAAGCACGGCGCAACGCTGCATTTGCTGTTCCAGTTCGCCGGCCATGGCCAGCGCCGGCGACGCCAGCAGGGAGGAGAGGATTATTTTTCTTAGTTGGATGGTCATAGGCTGAGTGGGGCATGTCATTCGGTGCGCACCTGGGCTGCATGCCGGCGGCGTCGCCTTGCACGGTAATTCACCGTGCGTATTGATTTTGATTAATCTTTGCTGGATTAATAAAGTTGAAAGTATAGCCGAAACTCTTATTTGTCCTGTGCAACGCGCGTGCGCGTTAATGTCAGTGTTGCGCGCATGGTAAAAACCGGTTACCCGCTACCGCCAAAATCGATGTCTGCTACACTGGAAAACCGGCGCAAACACAGTCGTGCCGGGGCTAGCCATGGAGATTGTGATGACCCGCAAAACACCTATCGAGCGCTACCGCAACATCGGCATCAGCGCCCATATCGATGCCGGCAAGACCACCACCACCGAGCGCATCCTGTTTTATACGGGGGTCAATCACAAGATCGGTGAAGTGCACAACGGTGCCGCCACCATGGACTGGATGGAGCAGGAGCAGGAACGGGGCATCACCATCACCTCGGCCGCCACCACCGCGTTCTGGAAAGGCATGGCCGGCAACTTCCCCGAACACCGCATCAACATCATCGATACGCCCGGCCACGTTGATTTCACGATCGAGGTGGAGCGCTCGATGCGCGTGCTCGACGGCGCCGTGATGGTCTACGACGCCGTCGGCGGCGTGCAGCCGCAATCGGAAACCGTCTGGCGGCAAGCCAATAAATACCACGTGCCGCGCATCGCCTTCATCAACAAGATGGACCGGGTGGGCGCGGATTTCCTGCGCGTGCGCAAGCAGATCGGCGAGCGCCTGAAGGGCGTGGCCGTGCCCATCCAGCTGCCCATCGGCGCCGAAGAGCATTTCACGGGCGTCATCGACTTGCTGAAAATGCGCGCCATCACCTGGGACGACGCCAGCCAGGGAGTGCAGTTCAGCTATGGCGAAATTCCCGCCGAGCTGCTGGCGCAGGCGCGGGAGTGGCACGAGCACCTGGTCGAGCACGCTGCCGAGGCCACCACCGAGATGACGGAACGCTACCTGAATGGCGACACGTTCACCGAAGCGGAGCTCAAGCAGGCCTTGCGCGCGCGCACCATCCGCAACGAGATCGTGCCCATGCTGTGCGGCAGCGCTTTTAAAAACAAGGGTGTGCAGGCCATGCTCGACGCCGTCATCGAATACCTGCCGTCACCCATGGAAGTGCCGCCCATCATGGGCCACGACGAGCACGACAACGAGGTGGAGCGCCATCCGGCCGACGACGAGCATTTCTCGGCGCTGGCCTTCAAGATCATGACGGACCCGTTCGTGGGGCAGCTGACCTTCTTCCGCGTGTATTCGGGCGTGGTGAACTCGGGCGACATGGTCTACAACCCCACCAAGAGCGCGCGGGAACGGCTGGGGCGCATCCTGCAGATGCATGCGAACGAGCGCAAGGAAATCAAGGAAGTGTATGCGGGCGACATCGCCGCCGCCGTGGGCCTGAAAGCCGTCACCACGGGCGACACCCTGTGCGCCATCGACCACACCATCGTGTTGGAAAAGATGATCTTCCCGGAACCCGTGATTTCCCAGGCCGTCGAACCGAAGACCAAGCCGGACCAGGAAAAGATGGGCATCGCCCTGAACCGTCTGGCGCAGGAAGACCCGTCGTTCAGGGTGCATACGGATGAGGAATCGGGCCAGACCATCATGTCGGGCATGGGCGAACTGCACCTGGAAATTCTGGTCGACCGCATGCGGCGCGAATTCGGCGTGGAAGCGAACGTGGGCAAGCCGCAGGTGGCGTACCGCGAAACCATCACGCGCGCGGTGGAAGATATCGAGGGCAAGTTCGTCAAGCAATCTGGCGGACGGGGCCAGTACGGCCACGTGGTGCTGAAACTCGAACCGCTGGAGCCGGGCACGGGATACCAGTTCGTCGACGCCATCAAGGGCGGCGTCGTGCCGCGCGAATTCATTCCCGCCGTCGACAAGGGCATCATCGAAACCCTCAAATCGGGCGTGCTGGCCGGCTATCCGGTCGTGGACGTCAAGGCCACGTTGACGTTCGGCTCCTACCACGACGTCGATTCGAATGAAAACGCGTTTCGCATGGCCGGCTCCATCGCCTTCAAGGATGGCATGCGCAAGGCATCGCCCGTGCTGCTGGAACCGATGATGCAGGTGGAGGCGGAAACGCCGGAAGAATTCATGGGCAACGTCATGGGCGACTTGACGGCCCGGCGCGGCATGGTGCAGGGCGTCGAAGACATTCCCGGCGGCGCGGGGCGCATCGTCAAGGCCCTGGTGCCGCTGGCGGAAATGTTCGGCTATTCCACCACCCTGCGCTCGCTGACCCAGGGCCGCGCCACGTACACGATGGAATTCAAGCATTATGCGGCCGTGCCCAAGCATATCCTGGACCAGGTGGCATCGGCTGGCAAGGCCAGGTAGGTCGGATTAGCGGGGCAACGCCCCGCGTAATCCGACACCACCACCGGCCATGCCAACAATGTTGTCGGCTTACGCGCCTTGCGCTAAGCCGACCTACGCATCAATTCAGAAGATTCTGCGCAATGATGGCATCGGCCATCTTCTCCGCCTCGTCCACGGGCTGGCTCAGCGCCTGGGTCGTGTAGACGGTGGATGCCGCCATCGGCTGGTCCAGCGTCGCCCCTTCGCCATGGCTGGTGTCGACCGTCACCGTGGTCGACAGGCCGATGCGCAGCGGGTGGGCGGCCAGCTCTTTCGGGTCCAGCGTGATGCGCACGGGCACGCGCTGCACCACCTTGATCCAGTTGCCCGTGGCGTTTTGCGCCGGCAACAGCGAAAACGCGCTGCCCGTGCCGGCCGACATGCCCAGCACCTTGCCGTGGTAGACGACTTTGCTGCCATACAAATCCGTTTCGATGGTCGCCGCCTGTCCCACGCGGATATTGCGCAATTCGGACTCCTTGAAGTTCGCGTCGACCCATAACTGGTCGAGCGGCACGATGGACATCAGGGGCGTGCCCGGCGTCACGTGCGTGCCCAGTTGCACGCTGCGCTTGGCGACATAGCCTGAAACGGGCGCGACCACGGCGTTGCGGCGCACGGCCAGCCACGCCTGCAGCACGTCGCCCTTGGCCGACAGCACGGCCGGATGGCTGGCCAGGTTGACGCCGGTCACGCCCGCTTTGGCGGACTCGGCCTGGCGCTGCGCCACGATCAAGGCTGCTTTGGCGTCATCGACGGCCTGTTTCGCATGAACAAGATCTTCGCCCGAGATCGTGTGGTCCGCCGCCAGCGGCGCGCGGCGGGCCAGGTTGCCCTGCGCCGTGGCCAAGGCCAGGCGGCGCTGCTCGATGATGGCGTCGTACTGCGCCACGCTGGCATAGCGTTCGCGCTCCTGGCGCACGACGTTGCCCAGGCGCGCCTCGGCCTGGCTCAGGGCCAGGTCCGCATCGATGGCGTTCAGCGTGATCAGCGGGGCGCCCGCCTTGACCATTTGCGTTTCGTCGGCGCGGATGGCGTCGACATTGCCCGTCACTTGCGCGGACAGGGTGACGAGGTTACCGCCCACGTAGGCATTGTCCGTCACTTCTTCCCTGGACAGCACCAGTTGATAGTAGGCGGTCCAGGCGGCGCCGGCCACGAGAAAGGCGGCCGTGATGGCGATCAGGACGGCCTTGCGCTTGCCCGGCTGTTCGGTGGAGGTGGTTGTGGTTTCGCTGCTCATGATGTGTTCCGTAATCGATCGTTATTGTTTAGTCGTCGTGGCGGCAAAGTCGCTGCTGCCCCGGTAGCCGCCGCCCAGGGCCACGGTCAGGCTGATTTCCGCGTTCTGGCGCTGGTTTTGCAGCTGCATGCCCAGGTCCACCTGGCCGCGCACGGTCATTTCCGCATTCAGTTGCGTGGCGCGGTCGGCCAGGCCTTGCTTGAGCCGCGCATTCGCGTTGCGCAGCTGCGCTTCGCTGGCGCGCAGGTTTTCCTGCTGCAGCCGCAGCTGGTTTTCCACGCCTTGTACCCTGGCACCGGCCTGCGCCACGTCGCGCACGACATTGAAGACGTTCTGGTTGTAGTCGGCGATCAGTTCGTTGCGTTCGCTGCGCGCGCCGGCAAGCTGGGCCTGCAGGCGGCCGCTGTCGAACAGGGGCAAGGACAGGGCCGGGCCGATGAACAGGGTGCGGCTGCCCGATTGCAGCAGCTTGCCCAGTTTGATCGCATCGAGGCCGAACGAGGCCCCCAGGTCGATATCGGGGTAGAACGATGCCTGCGCCGCTTCGATCTTGCTCATCGAAGCCTGTACCCGCCAGCGGGCCGCCTGCAAGTCGGGCCGGCGCGCCAGCAATTCCATGCCCAGCTTGCCGGGCAGGGCGTGTGGCAGGGCCTGGGCAACTTTTGGCTGCAGGCTGGCCAGCGCCGAGCTGTCGCCGCCGAGCAGGGCGCGCAAGGCTTCCCGTTCCGTGACGACCTGCGTTTCCAGCAGGGCGATCTGCTGCTGCAGCAAGCTCAAGCGTGTTTGCGCGGACAGATGGTCGTCGCTGACGCCGAGGCCGTTGGCGATGCGTTTTTCCTTGTCCAGCACCAGTTGCTGCTGCAGTGCCACCAGCGCATGCAGGTTGTCCATGCGGGCCCAGTTGTTTTGCATGCTGAAGTAGTGGCGTGCGATCTCGGCGGCCAGCATCTGTTCCGCCATCGCGTATTCGGCGCGGCGGGCATTGACTTCACCGAGGCTGGCCGCGATCTGCGCCTTGTGCCTGCCCCACCAGTCCAGGTCGTAATGGGCTTGCACGCCCACCGTGACCTCGTTGTAGTAATTGCCGCCGATGGGGGCGGGCATCAGGCCGTTGCCCGAATAGCGCTGGCGGCTGGCGTTCGCGCCCAGGTCCAGCCTGGGGCCGCGCTGCGCGTGTTGCGCGTCAAACGCGGACAGGGCCGAGCCGATGCGGGCATTTGCCACCGCCAGGTTCGGGCTGGCGGCCAGCGCCTGTTCAATCAGCTGGTCCAGCTGATCGTCCTGGAACTGGCGCCACCACTGGGCGGCGGGCCAGCCCTCGCTGGCCAGGTGGATGTCGGCCGCCAATTGCACGGTGGCCAAGTCTTGCTGCGGCAGCTGTTGCGTGTCGGGCGCAATGCTGGCGCAGCCGGCCAGGGATAAGCTTAGCGCCAGGACGCTCAGGGAGAGTTTCATCGGTGTGTGCATGAGGGTTATTCCATGGCCGCGTGGTCGACCACGACAGGCGCATTTTTCTTCGGTGGTTTGATCAGGAGCAAGAGCGGCAGCACGAGGATGGTCAGCCACATCATCAGCCAGAAGTCGTCGAGGTAGGCGATCATCGACGCCTGCCGCGTGATTTCGCCATTCAGCGCCGCCATGCCCGTGCTCGTGCCCAGGTCGAACACCTGGGCGATGCCGGGGTCATGCAGGGCCGGATTGGCGATCGTGATGTGTTCCGTCAGGGACGCATGGGCGATCTGCGTATTGCGCACCAACAAGGTCTGCACGAGGGCGATGCCGATGCTGCTGCCGATATTGCGCACCAGACTGTAGATGGCCGTGCCTTCCGCCCGCATCTGCGGCGACAGGGTGGCAAACGTGGCCGCGCTCAGGGGCACGAAGACGAGGCCCAGGCCGATGCCCTGGATGATGCCGTTCCACACGACCGTCTTCGGCACGAGGTCCAGGGTGAAATTGGCCATCTGCCACAGCGAAAACGCGGTAATCGAAAAGCCTACGCCCAGCAGGATGCGCGTATCGATCTTGCCCGTCAGCCTGCCGACGATCAGCATGGCCAGCATCGTGCCAAGGCCGCTGGGCGCCGTCACCAGGCCGGCAATGGCCGCCGGGTAATTCATCAAGCCCTGCAGCATGGACGGCGTCAGCGCGCGGGTGGCGAACAGCACCATGCCGACGATGAAGATGAACAGCAAGCCGCTCACATAGTTCGAATTCTTCAGCAGGCGGTAATCGAGGAAGGACTTGCCGGCCGGGCGCAGCGCCGTGTGGGCGATGAAGTAACAGAGGCTCATGGCCAGCACGATGGCTTCGATCCACGTTTCCGTTGAGGAAAACCAGTCGTTCTGCTCGCCCCGGTCCAGCAGCATCTGCAGCGCGCCGATGGACAGGCTGAGCGTCGCAAAGCCGAACATGTCAAAGTTCATGCGGCGGTTGGGCGGGTCCTTGCGGATGTAGCGCCAGATGCCATAGAAGGCCATGGCGCCGATGGGGATGTTGATGAAGAAGACCCAGCGCCAGCTGTAGCTGTCCGTCAGCCAGCCGCCCAAGGTCGGTCCCAGGATGGGACCGATCATCACGCCCATGCCCCAGATGGCCATGGCCGAGCCGTGCTTTTCGCGCGGATTGATGTCAAGCAAGACCGCCTGCGACAGCGGCACGAGGGCCGCGCCGAACACGCCCTGCAGCAAGCGGGCGGCGACGATCTCGGACAGGGTGCCGGACAGGCCGCACAGCACGGAGGCGAGCGTGAAACCGGCGACCGACACGAGAAAGGTGTTTTTCTGGCCGAAACGGTCGCACAGCCAGCCCGTCAGGGGCGTGGCGATGGCGGCGGCGACGATGAACGAGGTCAGCACCCAGGTGATCTGGTCTTGCGATGCGGAAAGGCTGCCCTGCATGTGGGGCAGGGCGACGTTGGCGATGGTGCCGTCGAGCGCCTGGATGATGGTGGCGAGCATGATCGAAATCGTGATCATGCGCCGGTTCAAGGTAGGGTCCTGTGAAGCGGGCAGCGCCGGCGTGGCACTGGCTGTGGCCGAACTCATGCGGATTTCTCCGTGGCCGCCTGTAGCGCTTCCAGCAGTTCGGTGGCGGCCTGCAGCTGACCGGGATCAATGCCCTGCAGCAGTTCCTTGCGGAAACCGTCCGCTTCCTTGCGCACCGTGTCATACACCTGCAGGCCAGCTTCCGTCAGCACGACGAGTTTCACGCGGCGGTCCGTTTCCGACGGCTGGCGCTGCACGAAGCCCGATTTCACGAGCCGGTCCAGCATCGACACCATGGTGGGGTTTTCCACGCCTAGCTGATGGGCCAGTTCGCTTTGCGAGGGCGGCTGCGGCGATTTGGCGATCATGGCGATGCACATCCAGCTCGCTTGCCCCAGGTCCAGGTCTTTCAGGCGCCGGTCGATCGCATGGCGCCAGCCGCGCGCCGTCTTGTGGAGCGCGGCGGAAAAGCGCTCTTCGATAGAAATCATAAGGTGAGTCGTCTAATGGTTAGGTGTCTAACTAATATTTTAGCATGCTGGTTTGACAGGCGTACAGGCCTTTCCGTTTGCCGGCGCCGCTGGTACATTAACAGTCAGCCCACCACCATCAGGAGACAGCATGACGACGGAAAAACAGAAGCAGGACGGACAGCACCGCGACAGCAGCGACTTTGTCATCACGCAAACCTTCGACGCGCCGCGCGAACTGGTGTTCCAGTCGTGGGTGGAGCCGGAACGCCTGGCCCAGTGGTGGGGCCCCGTCGGCTTCGAATTGAGCGTGCTGGCGCTGGACTTGCGGCCGGGCGGCGTCTTCCACTACGGCATGCGCGCCGACAATGGCTACGAGATGTGGGGCAAGTTCACCTACCAGGCCATCGAAGCGCCGGAAAAGATCGTCTCGATTTTGTCCTTCGCCGACAAGCAGGGCAATGCCGTGCAGCATCCGGTCAGCGCCACCTGGCCTTTGGAATCGTTCAATGTCATGACGCTTACCGAGGAAAACGGCAAGACGACGATGACCTTGCGGTCGACGCCGCACAAGGCCACGGATGAGCAGCATGAGACGTTCAAGCAGGGGTTTGAGTCGATGAAGGAGGGGTTCAAGGCGACGTTTGCACAGCTGGCACAATACCTGGCGCGTGTTCAGTAAGTTTGTATTGAATGGCGGGCCAGAGCCGCGGGCCTGAGAAAACGGCCATGGCTGCGTTGCTTGGGCTCGCCGTACTCATCGTACTGTCTTCGCCCGCGCGCCTTGCCCTGGCCATTTTTCAGGCCCGCTGGGCCCGGGGCGCCTGGGTTGAGGGGGCGGGCGGGTTCTTGCTATCGTTGCCGGTTGGCGGTTGAGGGACGTCTGCTGACGCCTGCGGATTCAATCGGTCAACGCAACACACTGTTCAAATCGTTGAGCCGGTGTTTGGTAGCGTAGCGTCTTCCTGGGACGCTCGTTGAGTCTTCTGGCTACCGCATCGAGCTGCCCTGGCTTTTGTAATGTCGGTGATGTGACGTTCTGCTTCCGATGGTTAGATCGCAGATTGGCACCACTAAAGAAAAATCTGAATATTGTGTTGGTTTGCACCGGGTACTGAGTCCGAGAACAGCTTGGCTCCCTTGGGTGCAGTAACTTCTGTAAAAATTGCGCTTACGCCAATTCCTTTGATTTTGGCAACTAGCGCTGGGGAATCATGCGGGAAATTGAGGCGCTCAACGTTGAGCGGTTTAGGTTTGAAGAACTGGATCATTGTGGCTTCTATAGTCTCGATGACATCGGCGAATTGCAAAACCGGCGGATCCAACTCTGTCGGCCGGTAAAGGACAATAGAAGTACTTTGCATGCTTGGCCGTCGGTTTTGCTCGGCAAGTAACTTCTGTAGCTTCTCATGCCCTTCGCCGAGGCGATCCTGGGCTTCACGTTTTTCAGCCTTCGCTATACCGATATAGTTAACGCGCAGGGGAATTAGTGGACAGTTTTCTGCGTAATGGAGGAGAAATGATAGGTTGCATGGGAAGCTTTCTGTACCCGGACCATCACCGCGAAACTGGAAGCTATCAGGAAATAGTCCATAGCGAGTTGCCTGCACATCAGTATAGGGAATCGGCGCACGAAACACGATCTCGTGTTCAGTAATTGAGCCCGGTTTAAGTTCGAGTTTTACAACCGAACCAAAGTGTGTCGCAGAAATCCGGCGCACGGACTCTGGGATAACCTCGGCTCTTGAATGCGTAACCAAAGTGTAGATTCGAAAGCTACCAAACTCTCCCTGCAATAACAAACGATGATCTTCGCTTGTACGAATGGCCGTTACCCCATTCATCATGCCAGGTGGTTGGTTTAGATAGTCAATCTGAGATGGGTCGACCACGGTCGCGGGGCCGGATGTGAAGTGAAGTATAGACATGTTTTGCTGAATCCTAAATTTAACAAGCTTGGACTTTTATACGGGCTTAGGCTATGTCCGCTTATGGCCGAATGCCGCCTAAATTTAGTGATGAATCATTGGCCCATCCACTGGATTTCAGGTGTTCTCACCTGCAGCGGCAACCAGTACTTCAGTGCATTTATTGCAGTCTCGACGGTCAATCCATCCACAAAAAACCCTCGATGCTCGTGTGCTTGTACCGTGGCTCGACCTTGTGCATCTACGTTAATTGTAAAATTGCCATAGTCGATGCCGTCGCCGAGGCACGCGACAAAAAGGTCCGATTCAGGCTTCAGATTGACAATCGAGAACGTCAGAACATCATCCTCGCTAAGGGACCTGAACTCCAATTGAGTTGGCTTTTTCCCTAAGGTCTCGAACTCTACATAGTAATGTGCTGCTAATCGCATTCTGCTTTATCTTATAGTGGCTGAAGCTTAGTTCTGCCGAATGTCTGCTACTGGCCGATTGCAGTCATCTGCAGGTTCCGCCCCGAAGCAGACATAGATCTGACGCATTCGACATATGCCACCGCAGCCGATTAAGCGTCGTGATAAACAACGCCGTATGTGTCGAACATAGCTCCAGCTAGCTCGACCATGCTTAAGCCGCTGCGCTCCCAAAAAAACAGAAAGTATTCCAACTTGTCGTAAGGTGCTTCAGCGTCCATGCCGTGCAGCGCACAAATCGTGGTTCTGATACGCAACACCTCAGGGTCATCCAACATATCGCGTCCTCGGATGGTCTCCCAAAGCCTCACCCGGACAGCTAAGGCCTCGCTATCCGTTGCCGAGCCCTCAAGATATCGTTTAGCAGCCAAAACAGAAGACTGCGCGGTAACGGGTAGACATTCGATCACCCGAGCCAGGGCGTTAACCATAAAGCGTTGAGCATCACCGTGCGCTACCGGATCATCCAGATCAACGGTGGATGAAATAACATCAAAAGGATCACGGTGAGACATGCTGACTTTCTGAGTAAAGCTTAATTGGTCAATTGCCGACTGTCCGCTTCTGGCCGATAGCGGCCCATCAGCATAACGAATTACCCAACGAAAAAAGTCACGCATTGTCACGTCGTTTAGCTAACGTCGCAGGTGCTAACTGTCCGTCATCACTTGCCGATGAGTTGCACTTCCAGTACGTGAAACACCGTTATCCCTGAAACAGACGCAATGTTCCAAGGGGCTTGTGTATTGATGCGCACCAGCTTGCGCCCAGCTGTGTCCATCCATTCGTGTTCGACAACGCAAGCAATGTATCCCGGCTGCGGATAGCTGCTGTCCGCACGCAGATCGTTGCTACTGATCACTGGCACTTTCTCAATGAATTCATGCCTGCCGCCATCGGCATCGCTCAGCACGCACGCGACCACGCCTGGAAAGGTGTCGTCAACGTAGCGTTCGATCTGTACGGACATTTTTCTTGTATCTCTGTTTAGACTTGAAACTTCCATGTTGCCTCCTCTAACACAGGCTCTGCAAGGCAAAATGCGCTGAGGCAGGCGTTTCCGGTGACGACCAGCCATTCGCGTCGCGTGCCTTCAACACCCTGGAGCATGTTCTCTTCCGCACTCCAGCCGCCTGCCAGCACTTCCAGGAGGTGGCTGCCGCATGGGAAGTCACTGGAATTCCAGTATCGCACCAGGTCGAATTCCTCAAGCAAGCGAAATCCGTCCACGTCGGGGAAGGTGATTTTCAGGCCGCTGACGTCATTTTGCTTACGCGAACAGGCGATCAGCACGATGAGTGTGCCGTCGGCATAGTTGACGGATGCAATATCGGAGTTGGGCTGCACCCCGTTTGATGGCAGATATGCGCGCGCCTTGAACGCCACTTTTGCCATATCGCCCGCTTCAGGCACTACTTTCATCATTTCGTCGCCATCCCCAGCATCTGCCGAATCACCGGCAAAATCATCCCCCAAGCATTCGACGTCGCCGCAATCTCATCGTAATGGCTGGCGCCGGGCAAGATTAGCACTTCCGCATGGTCGCCGGCCTTGAGTGCCCTGGCCGCGTAGTCGTGCGCGACTCTGGGCGGGGAGATGGTGTCTAGCTCGCCCGTGGCAAGCACAGTGCGGCTGCCGTTGGGGATCAGGTCGGCGGCGTTGGTGTCGCTGTAGATGTCGGGACGCTCAGTGCTGGCGCTGCCTGCCAGTTGCGCGATGTCGCGCTCGCAGCTGGTCTTGATCAACTCCTTTTCATGGCGCAGGTCGGCCAGGCCGCCCAGGCTGACGATGTTTTTTACCGGCAGGTAGGTGTCGCGGTACAGGGGGCTGGTCCTGGGCAGCTTTTCGCGGCCGGCGATCCACTGCACCAGCTGGCCGCCGGCCGAGTGGCCCATGGCGACGATGCGGCTCGTGTCGATCTGGTACTGGGGCGCGTGCTGCTGCAGGCTGTCGAGCGCCGCGTGCATGTCTTCGTAGGTGCCCGGATAGCCGCCACCCGGCTCGTCGACCCGGCGGTACTCGACGTTCCACACGGCGATGCCTTGCGCGACGAGGGCGCCGGCCACGTTGCGCATCTGTTTGATGCCGCCGAAGGCCACCGTCCAGCAGCCGCCATGGACGAGCACGACGACGGGGAACGGGCCGCTGCCTTCGGGCCGGAACAGCTGCGCGTATTGCGACGGCGCGGGGCCATACGCGATCTGCGCCGTGGGGGCGGGGCCGCTCAGGGCCAGGTAATCGTCGAGGCTCATGGGGGCGGCGACGGCGCCTTGGACGGAGGCGAGCAGGGCGGTGGCGATCAGGGAGGACGGCAAGGTGGTAGGCATGCTGGGATTCGCTTGAGAAGAGAGCAACACTTTAGCATAGGGTCGCGTGGGGGGAGAGATCAAGGGGCATGCTGTTTTCCTCCTGCAAGAGCGTTGCCCCATGGTATATTTCGGGCATCAGTTTTCCCCTTATCGACACGGTGCACGCAAACAACATTCTTTCCTTGCTGGACGCCGAGCATAGTGCGCTGGGCAGCATCGCGGCAGGCGCCGACCTGGCCCATGCATTGGAGCATTTGTTGCTGGCGCTGCAAGACCTGGCCGAGGGCGGCGCGCATGCCTGCCTCGTGCTTATCGACGAGGCCGACCGCTTTTGCGGCTTGTCCGCGCCCAGCCTGCCGCAAGACCTGTGCCTGGCCCTGCGCCACGGCGGCGAACAGCCTTCTCCATTCGGCACGGCGGCCTTTTCCGGCGCGCCCGTATATTGCGGCGATATGACGCGCGACGTGCACTGGAGCGCCGGACGCAAGGAAGCCATGCTGCACGGCTACCGTGCCTGCTGGGTCGCCCCCGTCTTTGGCGCGAAGGGGCATATCCTGGGCGTGCTGGGCCTGTTTTTCCAGACGACATGCCATCCCACGCAACCGGAAATCGAACTGCTGGCGCTGGCTGCGCGCGTGGCCGCGCATGTCATCGAGCGGGGCCAGCTGGAACAGGCGCTGCACGACAGCCGCGAACACTTTCATTACGCCATCGAGCTCAACACACAAGTGCTGTGGACGGCCGACCTCGACGGCAAGCTCGACTATGTAGCGCAGCGCTGGCGCGACTGGACGGGCGGCAGCGGCCTCGGTACCAGCTGGCTGGACGCCATCCATCCCGAGGACGTGCCCCGCACACTGGCGGCGTGGAGCGAAGCGGTGGGCAGCGGCCAGCCCCTGGACCAGGAAATGCGCGTGCGCCGGCAGGATGGCCAATACCGCTGGGTGCATTCGCGCGCGTATTGCCGGCGAGACGAACGCGGCCAAGCCGTGAAATGGTATGGCTCCTGCGAAGATATCGACGAACACTGGCAGGCGCGCAACGCCTTGCTCGACAGCGAGGCGCAGTTCCGTTCGCTTGCCTCGACCATGCCCAACCAGGCCTGGCTGGCGCATGGCAGCGGCGCCACCTACTGGGTCAACGAACAGGTGTGCGAATACACAGGGCAATCGATGAAGTCGCTTGTATCGAGCGGCTTTCGCCACTGCGTGCATCCGGACGACGTGCAGATCACGCAGAAAAGCTGGGACCGGGCCGTCGCCACCGCCAGCGCCTATGAGCAGGAGTTCCGCATGCGCCGCGCCAGCGACGGCGCCTACCGCTGGTTCCTGGCGCGCGCCTTGCCCCTGTTCGACGAGGCGGGCAAGGTACTGCGCTGGGTGGGCACGAATACGGACGTGCAGGAACAGAAGAACGTGCTGGAAAAGATGGCCTACCTGAATTCCTCGCTGGAAGTGGAAATGGCCAACCGCACGGCAGACCGCGACCGCATGTGGCGGCTGTCCACCGACATTATGCTGGTGGCGGACCTGTCCGGCATGATCATTGCCGTCAACCCCGCATGGAGCAAGATCCTCGAGCGCCCGGAAATCGAATCGCTGGGCATGGACTTCATCAGCCTCGTGCATCCCGACGACCGCATGGCGGCCCTGCAGGATTTGTCGCGCCTGGCCCACGGCGCGCCCACCTTGCGCATGGAAAACCGCTACCGCCGCCGCGATGGCGGCTACCGCTGGATTTCCTGGACGGCCGTGCCGGCGCAAAAGCTGATTCACGCCATCGGCCGCGACGTCACCGATGAAAAAGAGGCGCGTCTGGCGCTCGTGCGCAGCGAGCAAGCCTTGTTGCAGGCGCAAAAGCTGGAATCGATCGGCAAGCTGACTGGCGGCGTGGCCCATGATTTCAATAACGTGCTGCAAATCATCTCCGGTAATTTGCAGTTGCTGAAGCTGACCGTGGCCGATAATCCGCAGGCGGCCAGGCGCCTCGATTCAGCCGCCTCGGCCGTCGAGCGGGGCGCCAAGCTGTCGTCGCAACTGCTGGCCTTTGCACGGCGCCAGCCATTAAAACCGCTGGTGACGGACCTGGGCCGGCTGCTGCGCCGCATGCACGAGCTGATCCGCCGCGCCCTGGGTGAGGCGATTACCGAGGAAACCTTCATCAGCGAAGGCTTGTGGCATACCCTGGTCGACCCGAACCAGATGGAAAACGTGCTGCTGAATATGGCCATCAATGCGCGCGACGCGATGGACAAGGGCGGGCGCCTCACGTTTACCTTGAGTAACGTCACGCTCGACGCCGCCTATGCCAGCCTGCATGCCGATGTGCTGGAGGGGCAATACGTGCTGCTGACCATCACGGATACGGGCCACGGCATGGAGCGCGACGTGATCGAGCAGATATTCGAACCGTTCTTCACGACGAAAAAGGAAGGCGAGGGCACGGGCCTGGGCCTGTCCATGGCGTACGGCTTCATCCGCCAAAGCGCGGGCCACATCAAGGTGCACAGCGCGCCGGGCGCCGGCACGACGTTCAAGATATATTTGCCGCGCTCACTGGAAAAGCTGGCCGAACCGCCGCCTGGCCTGACGGGCCCCGTGCTGGGCGGCGGCGAGACCATCCTCGTGGTGGAAGACGACGCGCCCGTGCAGCACACGGTGGTCGACATGCTGCGCGGCCTCGGCTACGACGTGCTGCATGCGGACGACGGCGCCTCGGCGCTGGCCCTGCTGGGCACGGGCGTGGCCATCGACCTGCTGTTTACGGACGTCGTCATGCCCGGTCCCGTCAGCAGCAAGGAGCTGGCGCAGCAGGCGAGATTGCTGCTGCCGGACCTGGCCGTGCTGTTTACCTCGGGCTATACGCATAACGCCATCATGCGCGGCGGGCGGCTGGACGCTGGCGTCGAGCTGTTGAGCAAACCCTACCGGCGCGAAGACCTGGCACGGCGCATCCGCCATTTGCTGGCCGACCGCCGCCTGGTGGGCGCGCCCGATCCGTCCGGGCGGCGCATCCTGCTGGTGGAAGACAATGACGATGCGCGTGAAATGACCACCGAGATGCTCAATATGCTGGGGCACACCGTGCACGGCGTGGCGAGCGCGGAAGCGGCCATGCCGCTGTTGGCCATGCCGGGCCTGGACGTGTTGGTGACGGACATCAGCCTGCCCACCATGTCGGGTCTGGAACTGGCGCGCCATGCGCGCGCGCACTGGCCGCAGCTGGACGTGGTGTTTGCTTCCGGGCACGACTGGGGCGCCAGCCTGATGCAGGACGCCAGCGCGCGCTTCCTGCGCAAGCCGTTTGGCCTGGAAGAGCTGGCCAGCGCACTGAAGGCTCGCCGGCTCGACGTCTACTGACCTGGCGGCAGCAAGGCCCGCTGTAATTGCTTGACCGTAAATGGTTTCACCAGAAAGCGCGCCTGCGGGTCGAGCACGCCGGAATTGGCCGGCGCGTGGCCGGTGGAAAACACCACTTCCAGCTGTGGATAGTCGCGCGCCGCCAGCTCGGCCAGCTGGACGCCCGACATCTGCGGCAGGCTGATATCGGTCAGCAGCAGATCCAGTCCCGGCGTGCCCAGCAGCGGCAGGGCTTCCTCGGCCGTGCCCACGGCCAGCACCGTGTGACCGAGCATGGCCAGCAGTTCGCTCGTCATCGCGCGCGCGTCGGCATTGTCTTCCACCAGCAGGATATGCCTTCCCTCCGGCAGCGCCGGCGCAGGCTGCGGCGCCAGCTGCGCACGGTACTGGTGCAGGGCCGTCACATGGCGGCCGTTGGCCAGCAGGTGGCGGATGCGCCGCGCCAGGTCTTCGCGCCGGTAGGGCTTGCTCAACAGCTCGACGCCCGGCTCCAGCCGGCCGCCCTGCATGATGGCGTCCTGCGTGTAGCCCGAGGTAAACAACACGGCCAGCTGCGGCAGCAGCAAGCGGGCCTGGCGCGCCAGTTCCGTGCTGGCTACCTTGCCCGGCATTACCACGTCCGTAAACAGCAGGTCGATGGGCACGCCGCTGCCGACGATGGCCAGCGCGCTTTCGCCGTCGCTGGCGCGCAGCACGACGTAGCCGAGGCCGCGCAGCATGTCCACCACCGTCGTCTGCACCTGCACGTCGTCTTCCACGACGAGGATGGTTTCCTTGCCGCCCAGCACGGGACCGCCCAGTTGCAGCGGCAGTTCCGTTTCCGCTTCGAGCGAGCGCGGCAGGTAGATGCGGAAGGTGCTGCCGTGGCCTGGCAAACTGTCCACCGTCAGGTGGCCGCCGCTCTGGCGCAGGAAGCCATAGGCCATGGACAGGCCCAGTCCCGTGCCTTCGCCCTCGCTTTTCGTCGTGAAGAACGGTTCGAAAATCTTGTCCAGCAGCTCGGCGGGAATGCCCGTGCCCGTATCCGAGACGGCCAGCTGCACGTAGTCGCCGGGCGCCACGTCCGCATGGCGCGCCGCGTAGCCGCTGTCCAGCACGCTGTTGCTCAGTTCGATGGTCAGCTGGCCCTGGCCATTCATGGCGTCGCGCGCGTTGATGGCCAGGTTGAGGATGACGTTTTCCAGCTGGTGCGGGTCGACCAGCGCGCGCCAGCAGTCGTCGGCCAGCAGCAAACGCGTTTCGATGGTTTCGCCCGTGGCGCGCCGCAGCAGCTCTTCCGTCGAACGCAGCAGTTGCGCCAGGTCCGTCACAAGCGGTTTCAACGGTTGACGCCGCGCAAAGGCCAGCAGCTGGGCCGACAGCTTGGCGCCCCGTTCCACGGCGGCCGAGGCGCTGGCAATGCGCTTGGCGGCCAGCGGGTCGCCGTCCAGGGTCATCTGCAGCAGCTGCAGATTGCCCGAAATAATTTGCAGGACGTTATTGAAATCATGGGCCACGCCGCCCGTCAGCTTGCCCAGCGCTTCGAGTTTTTGCGATTGCAGCAGCGCCATTTCGCTGTGGCGCAACGATTCCTGCATGCTGAGCAAGGTGCTTTGCGCTTCCTTTTCCAGGGTGACGTGGCGCCCGGTGGCAAACACCAGGTCGCCTTCGGTCGCTGCCACCCACGACAGCCAGCGGTGGCCGCCATCGCGGTGCCGGTAGCGGTTTTCAAAGCTGGGCATGGCTTCCCGCGACACTTGCGCCAGCGCCTGGCGCGTGGCGGCCGCATCCTCGGGCAGCACGAAGTCGAACAGGCTGCGGCCCAGCATTTCCTCGGGCAGCCAGCCCAGGATGGCGCTGGCGGCCGGGTTGACTGCGGTAAAGCAGCCGTCGGCATCGATGGCCACCATCAGGTCTTGCGCGCTGCGCCACAGCCGCTCGCGCTCGCTGTTGCGCGCGGCCAGGTCCGCTTCCAGCTTCTTTTCCACGGTGATGTCGCGCGCGCTGCAATACACTTTCTCGCCCTCGGGCACGGCCACCCACGACAGCCAGTGCCAGCCGCCGAGCTTGTGGCGGTAGCGGTTTTCGAAGCGTAGCGCCGGCTGGCCCTGGTTGGCCGCCTCCCAGGCCGCATGGGTGCGCGGCAAGTCTTCGGGATGGATCAGTTCAAAAAATTTCGTCGTGCGGATTTCCTCGACCGACCAGCCCAGGGTGGCTTGCCAGGCCGGGTTCGAGTGTTCGAAATAGCCGTCGAGGTTGAGCACGCCCAGCAAGTCGGGGCTGACGTTCCAGGTGCGGCCGAACTCGCGCGTGCGCTCGGCCACCTGTGTTTCCATGGTGGCGCTGAGGGCGCGCAGGCGCGATTCCGCCCGGGCCCGCAAAATGGTCGACCAGACCCGTTCCGACACTTGCACGGCCAGTTCGATTTCGTCCGCATGCCACAGGCGTGCCGCGCTGCTGTGCACGACGAACAGGGCCGCCAGCCGGCCCTCCTTGGCAATGGGAATGTTCAGGAAGGCACGGATGCCCAGGCGCGCAAACGTGGCCAGCGCGGCCGGCATGGCCGTGCGCGGGTCGCTCGCTACATCGCTGACGGCCAGCGCCTGGCCGGCGGCCAGCGCATCGGCCAGGCGTGCGGCATAATCGCCGAGGAAATACTCGCCGGCGGCGCCGGGCGCCAGGCCGTCGCTCCACGCATGCTGCAGGGTAGGGCATTGCAGGCTCTGATCGATATCGAAACAGGCCACCTGCTGGGCGCCCAGGCGCTGTCCCAGCAGCTGCGCCGACAGGGACAGGATCTCGCCCGTGTCTTGCAGCAGCCGCAGCCGGCGTTCCAGCTGCAGCAAGAAGGCGACGCCGCTGGCGCCGGCCTGGCCGCGGGGGGCGGGTGTGATGCTCATGCCGGCCTCAGCTGCCGGCCAGCGGCAGGGTGACGCTGAACAGGGCGCCATTGCCGGGCTGGCTTTGCAGGGTGATGGCGCCGCCATGCGCGTCGACCAGCTGCTTGGTGATGAACAGGCCCAGGCCCAGGCCGCCGGTGCGGTCCTGGTGCATGACGCGCTCGAAGGCGTCGAAGATGCGCTCCTGGTCGCGCGCGTTGATGCCGATGCCATGGTCGCGCACTTCGATGACGGCGCTGTTCTGCGTGTGCGCCAGGCTGATTTCCACGGGCTGGCCCTGGCCGTAGCGCACGGCATTGCTGATCAGGTTGACAACGATTTGCTCGACGCGGAAGGCATCCCAGTAACCGTGGATGGGTTCGAAGGCCAGCACTTCCAGCATGCTGCCGGCCGCGGCGGCATGCGGCGACAGGTCGTCGGCCACCCGGCGCACCAGGCTGGTCAGATCGACCGATTCGCGGCGGATCGACAGCTTGCCGCTGGTAATGCGCGACACGTCGAGCATGTCGTCGATCAGGCGCACCATGCTGCGGATTTGCCGCCCGTCGCGCGCCACCATCTTGCCCAGCTTTTCAGGCTCGAAGGCGGCCAGATTGCCCCGCTCCAGGTTCACGGTGCGCATCTGCGTCTCGAGGAACAGCGTGTTCAGGGGCGTGCGCAGCTCGTGCGCCACCATGGACATGAATTCGTCGCGCAGGCGCAGCGAGCGCTGCAGCTCGGCCTGGGTGGCGCGCAATTCCTTCAATAACGCTTCCTGCTGCTGGCGGCTGTGCTCGAGCGCCTGCACCTGGCGCCGCGTCTCGCTGCGCTGCTGGTGCAGGGCAACAAAAACGTTGACCTTGCTTTGCACGGCATTGATGTCGAGCGGCTTGTGCAGGAAGTCGACGGCGCCGCTTTCATAGCCCTGGAAGGCGAAATTCATTTCCTTGCCGGCCGCCGTGACGAAGACGATGGGGATGTGGCGCGTCTTTTCCGTGCCGCGCATCAGTTGCGCCAGCTCAAAGCCATCCATTTCCGGCATTTGCACGTCGAGGATGGCCAGCGCGAAATCGTGTTCGAGCAGCAGGGCCAGCGCTTCTTCGCCCGACGAGGCCTGGTAGACGCTGCGGTCGCTCTCGCGGATCAGCGCATTGAGCGCGCGCAGGTTTTCCGGCAAGTCATCGACGATCAGCAGTTTGGTGCTTGTTTCATTCATCATGTTTCAATCCTGGCATGTGCCGCCCAGCGTAATGGGAAGCGGCGTGCGACGGCGCACGCTTGCGGTAGAGCTTTTCGGGACCCGGCAATGGCTCGAAGTCGGCGGCAAAGCGCGTGAAATGCGTGCTTTCCTTGCTGCCCAGGCCCAGGAAACCCCGGTGGCACAGCGAGTCGTGGAACAGGCCCAGGGCCCGCTCCTGCAAGGTTTTGTTGAAGTAAATCAGCACGTTACGGCACAAAATCAATTGCGTTTCGATAAAAACGCTGTCCGTCGACAAGCTGTGGTCGGCAAAGTTGATACTGTCGAGCAGACGCTGCTGGAAACGCGCCGTGGCATGCTCGACCGTGTAGTAGTCGGCCAGCCGGCCCAGGCCGCCCGCTGCCAGGTAGTTGGCGCCATACTCCTCGAGCCGGTGCAGCGGATACACGCCGCGCGCGGCCGTGGCCAGCGCCTGCGGATTGATGTCGGTGGCGTAGATCGTGCTGCGTTCGAGCAAGCCTTCCTCGTGCAGCACGATGGCCAGCGACAGTGCTTCTTCGCCCGTGCAGCAGCCGGCCACCCAGATGGTCGGCGACGGGTAGGTTTTCAGCACGGGCACCACGTGTTCGCGCAAGGCGAGGAAAAAGGCCGGATCGCGGAACATTTGCGTGACGGGCACGGTCAAAATCTGCAGCAGCTTGCCAAAGCTGGCTGCGTCATCCAGCACCAGTTGCTGCAAGGCAGGCAAATCGGCGCAATGGAAGCGCTCGAGCGCCTGGTTCAGGCGGCGGCGCTGCGAGGGCAGGGAATAGTCGCGAAAGTCGTAGCTGTAGCGCTGATAGATGGCTTCCATCAACGCGTGCAGTTGCTCGTCCGTGTAGCGCGGGGACATCAGCGGCTTTCCATCGCGTGGCGTGGCATCAGATGCGTTCCATCTTCGGCATCCACACGCGCAGCAAGGAATACAGACGGTCCAGGTCGATCGGCTTGGCCAGGTAATCGGAAGCGCCGGCCTGCAGGCATTCTTCCTGGTCATTCTTCATGGCCTTGGCCGTAATGGCGATGATGGGCAGCTTGTTGTAGCGGCCATCGGCGCGAATGAGACGCGTCGCTTCCAGTCCATCCATGCCCGGCATCATGACGTCCATCAACACCAGGTCGATATCGTCCACGCTGTTGAGCTTGCTGATGGCTTCGAAGCCGTTGCGGCCGATTTCCACCACCACGCCTTTCTGTTCCAGCGCATTCGTCAGGGCAAAGATGTTGCGCACGTCGTCGTCCACCAGCAAAATCTTGCGTCCTTCAAACACGCGCTCGCGGCTGCGCACCTGTTGCAGCATGCCCTGGCGCTCGCTCGACAGTTCCGACTCCACCTTGTGCAGGAAGAGGGTCACTTCGTCGAGCAGGCGCTCGGGCGAACGGGCGCCCTTGATGATGATCGAGCGCGAATATTTCATTAAATCCGCTTCTTCCTCGCGGCTCAGGTTGCGGCCCGTGTAGACGATGACGGGCGGGAACGAGCACAATTCTTCATGTTCCATACGTTCGAGCAATTCGTTGCCCTGGATGTCGGGCAGCTTCAAGTCGATGATCATGCAGTCGAAAATTTGCGTCTTCAGCAGTTCCAGCGCCTGTTCACCCAGCGCCACGGCAGTGATTTCCACGTCGTTGTCGCTGATCAGGTGCACCACGCTTTCGCGCTGGCGTTCGTCATCCTCGACCAGCAGGATGCGCTTCATCTGCTGCGTGAATTTTGATTCGAGCTTGTGGAACACTTCCTTCAATTGTTCGCGCGTGCGCGGCTTGGTGGCGTAGCCGATGGCGCCCAGCTGCATGGCTTCCTGGATCTGGTCGTTGCCGGAGACGATGTGCACGGGAATGTGGCGCGTCAGCGGGTTTTCCTTCAATTGCTGCAAGACCAGCAAGCCCGGGCGGTCCGGCAAGCCCATGTCGAGCAGGATGGCGTCGGGCAGGAATTCTTCCGCCAGGCGCAAGCCTTCGTCGGCGCCGTGCGCCACCAGGCAGCGGTATTGCATTTCATGCGCGAGGTCGAACAGGATGCCGGCAAACGACGGCTCATCCTCGATCACCAGCACGGAACGCTGGCCCGTCTTGGCGGGGGGCACGCTATCGCGGTCATCCTGGAACGTGGGCAGCGGCACGGGCTTGGCGGCGGGGGCCGCCTTTGGTGCGGCGGCCGCGGTTTTTGCGGGCGCTTGCGGCGCGGCGTGGGGCGCTGCCGCCGCCTCCACCGCCCGTTCCGGCATGACGGCCGGCAGCACCAAGGTAAACGTGCTGCCCTGGCCCGGCGTGCTGGCCAGCTCGATGCCTCCGCCCAGCAAGGCAGCCAGGTCGCGCGAAATCGACAGGCCCAGGCCCGTGCCGCCATAGCGGCGGCTGGTGGTGCCGTCGGCCTGGTGGAAGGCGTCGAAAATCTTGTGCTGCTGGTCGTCGGCGATGCCGATGCCCGAATCCTGCACCTGGAAGCGCACCTGGCCCGCCGCATCGGCGCTCACGTGCAGGGACACCGTGCCCGCATCGGTAAACTTGATGGCGTTCGACAGCAGGTTTTTCAGGATCTGCTCCAGGCGCTGGCGGTCGCTGACGAAGGACGGCGGCGTGTCCGGCGCCACCTTGACGTCAAATACCAGTTTCTTTTGCTGCGCCTGGGCGCCGAACAGCATCTTCATGCTGCTGAGCAGCTCGTCGAAAGGCACGGCGTCCGGCGTCAACTCCAGCTTGCCCGCCTCGACTTTGGAAATGTCGAGGATGTCGTTGATGAGGGTCAGCAGGTCATTGCCGGCCGAATAAATGGTTTGCGCAAACGTCACTTGTTCCGGCGTCAGGTTGCCGCTGCTGTTGTCGGACAACAGCTTCGACAGGATCAGCGAGCTGTTCAGCGGCGTGCGCAGCTCATGCGACATGTTCGCCAGGAACTCGGACTTGTAGCGGCTGGCCCGCTGCAGCTCTTCGGCGCGCGCTTCCAGCTGGGCGTGCGCCTGGACGATGGCCATGTTTTTCTGGTCCAGCGACAGCGCCTGCACGGCCAGCTGCTCGTTCGACTGCTCCAGCGCCGCTTTTTGCTCTTCCAGGTGGGCTTGCGACTGTTCCAGCACGCGCGATTGCTCGCCCAGCTCTTCATTGGCCGTGCGCAGTTCTTCCTGCTGCACTTCCAGTTCTTCATTCAATTGCTGCGTTTCTTCCAGTACATTTTGCAGGCGCTGGCGGTACAGGGCCGCTTCCAGCGACGTGCCGATATTGGTGCCAATCAGGTTCAGCCATTCCTTGGCGCGGGCGCTGACGGGATGTGTAAAGCCCAGCTCGATGACGCCGTTGACGAGGCCTTCATTGTTGACGGGCACCAACACCAGTTCCAGCGGCGCGCCGCTGCCCAGGCTCGACGTCACGGTCAGATAATTCTCGGGCACTTGCTGCACGTGCTTGAGGCGCTTTTCGCGCGCCGTCTCGCCCACCAGGCCTTCGCCCAGCTTGAACACCTGTTTTTCCTTCACGCCCTGTTCGTTGAAACCGTACACGGCCGTACGGCGCAGGCTGCCATCCTCGTCGACCACGTACAGGGTGGCGACGGCCACGTCGAGGCGGTGCGCCAGGAAGTCCAGCACGTGCCGTCCCAGCTGCGGCAGGCCCAGCTGACCGCTCGTGTGGGCGGCCAGTTCCGTCTGTCCCGTGCGCAGCCATGCTTGCTCCTGCAGCACGTCGTTGTCCTTGCCGCGCTGCTCCAGCGCATCGTTATAGATATCGGACAGGCGCAGCAGTTCGCGCCGTCCCAGGTAGGCGAGCAAGCCGGACATGCCCAGGCTGAGGATCAGGAACACCACCACGGCCAGCATGGTGCGACCCTCGGCCGAGTCGGCCCGCTCCTGGCGCAAGCGCTGTTCCATGGACAGGAAGGTGAGGAATTCGCGGCGGATTTCGTCGAATTCCAGCTTGCCTTCGCCCTGGCGCACGCGCGCGAGGAATTCCTGGTTGTTGCGGCGCTGGGCGATCACGGCTTCCGCGTACTCCATCCACTGCCCTTGCAGCGCGCGGATGCGGCGCAGCCGGTCCACCTGGATGGAGTTGTCCGACACCAGCTCAAGCAGCGTGTTCATTTCCACGGCGATCTTTGCCTTGCCCGATTTATACGGCGCCAAAAACGTTTCATCGCCCGTCAGCAGATAGCCGCGCATGCCTGTTTCCAGGTCGACGGACAGCTTCATGACCTCGTTGGCGTTGCCGATCACCCGTTCGGAATGCTCGACCGAGCGCAGGGCCGAGAGCAGGTAGGCGATCAAGCCGACAAAGACGAGGGCCGTGACGATCCCGATAAGCAGCGGCAAGGTAACGTTGCGGGCGAGGATGCGGCGAAAGCTGAAGGAGTCGATCGGGGTCTTGGTATTCATCATGTCCGTGTAAGGCTGTCGCGAAAAAGTCAATTTTAATTGAAATGCAAGGTTTCTGGTGGTCAAGCATAGCGTGCGCTAGCATAACAGTCTTGCGCTAAATTGCCGACGCGTAAGGCGGTGCAAAGCGCGCCAGCGCACAGATGATCGTCGGGGAAAAATCAAGCTGGCCGCGATTGAGGCAGATCAAAGAGACAAGCGGTTCGCATCCTAAGATGCAGGAGGTGGCGGCGTCCCTGCGACGACCGCCGTGTGCAAACCATCCCATGCAGGAGGACATCATGGCTAATCAATTGATGCGTCGCGATCCGCAAAACCCGCTGGCACGTTTCGACCCGTTCAGCGACATGGAAGATTTCATGCATGACTTTTTCGCGCCCGCCTTGCGCTTGCGCGATGCGGGTTCGTCACGCATGCGCGTCGACATTTCCGAAACCGAGCAAGCCTATCAGGTGCAGGCAGACATTCCGGGCGTCAACAAGGACGATATCAAGGTCTCCATCGACGGGAGCCGCGTCTCCATCAGTGCCGAACTCAAAGATGAAAGAGTGACGCGCGACGACGGCGGCAAGACCGTGCGCAGCGAACGCGAGTATGGCCAGCAATACCGCAGCTTCGTGCTGCCGCACGAGGTGGACGAGGCCGGCGCCCAGGCG
Organism: Janthinobacterium sp. GW823-FHT01H08; assembly: GCF_058797855.1. Lineage (NCBI taxonomy): Bacteria > Pseudomonadati > Pseudomonadota > Betaproteobacteria > Burkholderiales > Oxalobacteraceae > Janthinobacterium > Janthinobacterium sp. GW823-FHT01H08. The sequence continues at coordinate 3,522,963 of NZ_CM179504.1, read as the reverse complement.
CGCTATGAAAATGGCGTGCTGCTGCTGGACTTGCCGAAGAAAGAGGGCACGGGCGGGCGGCAGCTGGCGATACAGTAAGCCGGTCCGTGGCATAAAAAAACGCCGGACGGTGCCGGCGTTTCTTGGGTATTGTCGGGTGGCAGCGCGCTGCCACCCGATTTGCCTCTATATGATTTTCCTCTATATATATGTCAGTCGCGGATTTCCAGCGCCCGGTTCAGGCTCAGCGCGGCCAGCGAGGCGACGGCGCCCGACAGCAGGTAGAAGCTGACATAGGCGAGGCCGAAGTTGGCCGACAGGCCCAGCGCCACCAGCGGGGCGAAGCCGGCGCCGACCAGCCAGGCCAGGTCGGACGTCAGGGCCGCGCCCGTATAGCGGAAGCGGGCAGGGAAGTTGGCCGTCACGGCGCCGGCAGCCTGGCCGTAGGACAGTCCCAGCAGGCTGAAGCCCACGAGGATGAACACATTCTGGCCGGTATTGCCGCCGCCCATCAGGGTCGGCACGAAGGCGCTGAAGATGGCGATCAGCACGGCCAGCACGCCCAGGGTGGTGCGGCGGCCCACTTTATCGGCCAGCAAGCCGGAAATCACCACGCCGATGGCGGCCAGCACGGCGCCGAGCATCTGGATTTGCAGGAAGTCCGGCGCCGAACGCGTCTGATAGACGGAAATCCACGACAGCGGGAACACGGTGACCAGGTGGAACAGGGCGTAGCTGGCCAGCGCGGCGAGGGCGCCGATCAGCACGTTGCGGCCCTGGCCGCGGCTCATTTCAAACACGCTCACGGGCTGCAGTTCGCGTTCGTCGAGCAGGCGCGCATATTCATTCGTCGACACCAGGCGCAAACGGGCAAACAGGGCCACGACGTTGATGGCGAAGGCCACATAGAACGGATAGCGCCAGCCCCAGTCGAGGAAGTCTTCATCCGTCAGGCTGGTCAGCATGAACCAGAACAGGCCGGCGGCGATCAGGAAACCGGCGGGCGCGCCCAGCTGGCCCAGCATGGCGTACCAGCCGCGCTTGTTTTCCGGCGCGTTCAGGGCCAGCAGCGATGGCAAGCCATCCCAGGAGCCGCCCAGGGCGACTCCCTGGCCGATGCGCAGCACGGACAGCCAGATGATGGCGGCAAAGCCCAGGTGGGAGTAGGTCGGCAGGAAGGCGATGCCGGCCGTCGACACGCCCAGGAGGAAGAGGGCGAACGTCAGCTTGGCGCTGCGTCCCATGCGGCGCTGGATTTCCATGAAGATCACGGTGCCGAACGGACGGGCGATGAAGGCGAACGAGAAAATCAGGAACGCATATAACGTCCCTTCCAGGCGTTCTTCGAACGGGAAGAAGACGCGCGGAAACACCAGCACCGAGGCGATGGCGTAAACAAAGAAGTCAAAGTATTCGGAAGCGCGGCCGATGATCACGCCGACGGCGATCTCACCGGGGTCGATATGCGATTCGACCGTGCCGGCCCCGCGTGCGTCGCGCAGGGAGTGGGGGGAAAAGTCGGCGGGTACATCGCCGCTGTGTGTGCGCGTGCTGGACATGATGATCGTCTCCAATATCGTTTCGAGTTCGGCCAACGCGTAACTTACCCCGGGTGTCTCACGCCCGGAGCAGGACTATTCATTAGATAGTTGTAGGAGAAGTCCTCGTCTACCAAGTGAAAGTCCGAGCAAGGGGTAGGACAAAACGTCCAATTGCCAGTGCGCTCCAGTGAGAATACAGTACCATATCTTCATCCCCTGTACTGGACTTTCCTGTATGTTTTCATTAAAAGTTCGTCGCGGACTGCTTCTTTTACCTCTCGCATTGTTGGCTGGTTGCAATACGGTGGTATTGAATCCGTCTGGCGACATCGCAGTTCAGCAAGGCAATCTGATTGTCATCTCGACATTGCTGATGCTGTTGATTATCGTTCCGGTAATCGCCCTGACCCTGCTGTTCGCATGGCGCTATAGAAAAAACAACACCGCGGCCAAATACGAGCCGGACTGGGACCACTCGACTCGCCTCGAGCTGATTATCTGGGGCGCGCCCCTGTTGATCATCATCGTGCTGGGCCTGCTGACCTGGATCAGCACCCACACCCTCGATCCATACCGCCCATTGAGCCGTATCGACGCCAACCGCCCCATTCCCGCCAGCCACAAGCCGATGATCGTCGAAGTCGTGGCCATGGACTGGAAATGGCTGTTCATCTACCCGGAGCAAGGCATCGCTTCCGTGAATGAACTGTACGCGCCCGTCGATCGTCCGATCCGCTTCAAGATCACCGCGTCGTCCGTCATGAACTCGTTCTTCATCCCCGCGCTGGCAGGTCAGATCTACGCCATGCCGGGCATGGAAACGCAGTTGAATGCCGTCATCAACAAGCCGGGTGTCTATAAAGGCTTCTCCGCGAACTACAGCGGTGCCGGTTTCTCGGGCATGCGCTTCAAGTTCCACGGTGTCAATGATGCGGACTTCGACAAATGGGTGGAATCGGCACGTGCCGGTGGCGGCGCGCTGAACCGCGACGACTACCTGTCGCTGGCCCAGCCTAGCGAACGCGACCCGGTACGCCGCTACAGCGCCGTGCCTAACGATCTGTACAAGGCAATTCTGAACCGCACCATCGTTTCCGACGCCCTGTGCGTGACGCCGGTCGAGCCATACAAATTGACGATGGCAAAAAGCCCGGTAGCGGCCGTAACGGCAGTAGTCGCTAGCGATGCAGTCGTGGAAAAGGGCGTTCAAGCCAAGTAACCACTGCATGAATCCCGCAGCGCATCGTAGTGGCGCTGCAGATACTGGCGCCGCTTGCCTGGCGCCTCCCTTTTTTCTCTGAGAGTAACAATGCTAGACCATATTGATCTGACGAAGCTTATATTCGGCCGTCTGACTTGGGATGCAATTCCATTTCACGAACCTATCCTGCTGGCGACCTTTGCAATGGTCGCCCTGGGCGGTATCGCACTCGTTGCGGCACTGACGTATTTCCGCGTCTGGGGTACCCTGTGGCGCGACTGGATCACCAGTATCGACCATAAAAAAATCGGTATCATGTACATGATCCTGGGCCTGGTCATGCTGCTGCGCGGCTTTGCCGACGCGCTGATGATGCGTACCCAGCAGGCGATCGCCTTTGGCGACAATGCCGGCTTCCTGCCGCCGCATCACTACGACCAGATCTTCACCGCCCACGGCGTGATCATGATCTTCTTCGTCGCGATGCCTTTCGTGACGGGTCTGATGAACTACGTGGTGCCGCTGCAGATCGGCGCGCGCGACGTGGCTTTCCCATTCCTCAACAACTTCAGCTTCTGGATGACCACCATGGGCGCCGCCCTGGTCATGGCTTCGCTGTTCGTCGGCGAATTCGCCCGCACGGGCTGGCTGGCGTATCCACCGCTGTCGGGCATCGTCGGCAGTCCGGACGTGGGGGTAGACTATTACATCTGGTCCTTGCAGATTGCCGGGGTCGGGACGCTATTGTCCGGTGTCAACCTGATCGCCACCATCGTCAAGATGCGCGCGCCTGGCATGACCTGGATGAAAATGCCCGTCTTCACCTGGACCGCACTGTGCACCAACATCCTGATCGTCGCCGCCTTCCCGGTGCTGACGGCTGTTCTGGCCATGTTGTCGCTGGACCGCGTTGCCGGCTTTAACTTCTTCACGACGGAACTGGGCGGCAACGCCATGATGTACGTCAACCTGATCTGGATCTGGGGTCACCCGGAAGTCTACATTCTGATCCTGCCGCTGTTCGGCGTGTTCTCGGAAGTGGTCGCCACGTTCAGCAGCAAGCGTCTGTTCGGCTACGCCTCGATGGTGTACGCCACCTGCGTCATCATGATCCTGTCGTACCTGGTATGGCTGCATCACTTCTTCACCATGGGTTCGGGCGCCAGCGTCAACTCCTTCTTCGGCATCACGACGATGATCATTTCGATCCCGACGGGCGCGAAGATCTTCAACTGGCTGTTTACCATGTACCGCGGCCGTATCCGCTTCGAACTGCCTATGCTGTGGACGATCGGCTTCATGGTCACCTTCACCATCGGCGGCATGACCGGCGTGCTGCTGGCCGTACCTCCAGCGGACTTCGTGCTGCATAACAGCCTGTTCCTGATCGCCCACTTCCATAATGTGATTATCGGCGGCGTGGTGTTCGGTGTATTTGCTGCGATCAACTACTGGTACCCGAAAGCCTTCGGCTACAAGCTCGACGCGTTCTGGGGCAAGTGCTCGTTCTGGTTCTGGTTCGTCGGCTTCTACCTGGCCTTCATGCCGCTGTACGTGCTGGGCCTGATGGGCGTGACCCGTCGTGTCAACCACTTTGAAGATCCATCCTTGCAAATCTGGACCATCATCGCCTGGTTTGGCGCCGTCTCGATCGCGCTGGGCATCGGTTCCCTGCTGATGCAGTTCTATGTGAGTTTCCGCAACCGTCACGCCCTGCGCGACGTCACCGGCGACCCATGGGGCGGCCGTACGCTGGAATGGTCGACGTCGTCGCCACCGCCAGACTATAATTTCGCCTTCACGCCACAAGTGCACGAACTCGATGCATGGACTGACATGAAGAAACACGGTTACCAGCGTCCGACGTCCGGTTTCACGAAGATCCACATGCCGAAGAACACCTGGGCTGGTTTCGTGATCGCCGCACTGTCCGCACTGGTCGGTTTTGGCCTGATCTGGCAAATGTGGCTCGTCGCCAGCGTTGGCTTCGTGGTCATGATGATTACGATCATCGTCCATACCTTTAACTACAAGCGCGATTACTACATTCCTGCGGAAGAAGTGGTCCGTACCGAAGACGCTTATACTAAATTGCTGAGCAGCCATGTCTGATACCATCGCCCATAACACCGGCGCCGCTGGCGCCGCACCAAGCACGCGCAGCTACTTTGTGCGCGAGCATCATCCGGAAAACGGCAGCTTGCTCGGTTTCTGGCTCTACCTGATGAGCGATTGCCTGATCTTCGCCTGTCTGTTCGCCACGTACGCCGTGGTCGGCCGCAGCTATGCGGACGGCCCGACGGGCGCCGCGCTGTTCGACCTGCCGCTGGTGGCCGTCAACACGGCCATGCTGCTGCTGTCGTCGATCACCTACGGCTTCGCCATGCTGGCCATGCAGCGCAAGCAATTGCGCAGCACCCTGGTCTGGCTGGGCATCACGGGCCTGTTCGGCCTGGCCTTCCTGTCGCTGGAAATGTATGAATTCATTCATCTGATCCACGAAGGCGCCGGTCCGCAGCGCAGCGCGTTCCTGTCGTCGTTCTTTGCCCTGGTCGGTACCCACGGCTTGCACGTGACGTTCGGCGTGATCTGGCTCGTGACCTTGATGTTCCAGTTGAACAAGCATGGCCTGACCCCGGAAAACGGCCGCCGCATGATGTGCCTGTCGCTGTTCTGGCACTTCCTGGACGTCATCTGGATCGGCGTCTTCACCTTTGTCTACCTGATGGGAGTGCTGCCATGAGCGACCACCACACACACGGCGATAGCCACCACCATGACAACCACGATCATGGCAGCCTGAAAAGCTACGCCATCGGTTTCATCCTGTCGGTGATCCTGACGGCCATTCCGTTCTGGCTGGTGATGACGAAAGCCATCACCAACTCGGGCACCATGGGTCTGGTCCTGCTGGCGTTCGCGGCCGTTCAAGTGGTGGTACACATGGTGTACTTCCTGCACATGAACACCAAGTCCGAAGGCGGCTGGAACATGATGGCGCTGATCTTCACGATCATGATCGTGGGCATTGCCATGGCCGGTTCCCTGTGGGTCATGTACCACATGAACCACAACATGATGCCGGATCTGATGCCTGAGTACATGCATACGAAAACGGCTCCATGATGAGTCAACCGCGCCCAAGCAACACCGGGCGCGCCCCTGGCGCCGCATCGCAAGATGCCGCGCCAGGCCCACGCGGCATGGCTGTGCATTATTCAAAAATTGCACTGGCCTTGCTGGCGGGGATCTTGTTTGCCGGTTTCTGTATCCTGGGAACCTGGCAAGTCAAGCGCCTGTTCTGGAAGCTTGACCTGATCGAGCGCGTCGAACAACGCGTACATGCGCCCGCAACGGACGCGCCTGGACCCGCAGCCTGGGCCGGCATCACGCAGCAAACGGATGAATACCGCCATGTGCGACTCTCCGGTACTTATCTCCCCATTTTCAATACCCTGGTGCAAGCAACGACGGCACTGGGCAGCGGTTACTGGCTGGTGACGCCCTTGCGCCTGGCCGACGGCAGCACCGTGCTCATCAACCGCGGCTTCGTGCCGAAACGCGCCGGCATCGCCGCCAGCACGCCGGCCGGCATCGTCGAGGTCGACGGCTTGCTGCGCATCAGCGAGACGGGCGGCGGTTTCTTGCGTGAAAACAGTCCTGCCACGCAGCACTGGTATTCGCGCGACGTGGCCGCCATCGCCGCCTCGCACATGCTGAGCAACGTGGCGCCATATTTCGTCGATGCGAAAGAGAAATCGGAAACGGCCAGTGACGCCCCCGTCGGCGGCCTGACCGTGATCTCGTTCCACAACAACCACCTCGTGTACGCCTTGACGTGGTTCGCGCTGGCCCTGATGGCGGCCGGCATCACATGGTGGATCGTGCGCGAAGACAAGCGCCGCCGCGCGCGCAAGGCGGGCAATGCCGATCGCCAGGAAAGCGACCATGCCGGGCAGGATTGAAATCCTGCCCAACCGCGAGGTACTAGAACGCGGCGCCGTGGCGGCCGAGATGGAACATCCGGCCGGCCACCAGAACATGAAGCTGCTGATCCAGCTGCGCTGGCTGGCCGTGATCGGCCAGATCAGCACGATCTTCGGCGTGGGCGTGGGACTGGGCATCGCCTTGCCCGTGCCCTACATGCTGGAAGTGCTGTCCTGCCTGATCGCCTTCAACCTGGCCAGCCTGCTGCGCTGGCACGAGCGCCAGCCCGTTTCCAACACGGCCCTGTTTCTGGCCCTGCTGGTCGACGTCACCGTGCTGACGGCCCAGCTCTACCTGAGCGGCGGCATCAGCAACCCGTTTGCCTTCCTGTATTTATTGCAAGTCATCCTCAGCGCCGTGCTGCTGGAAGTGTGGTCGACGTGGATCATGGTGGCCATTACCAGCCTGTGCCTGGCGGGCCTGGCCTTGCTGCCCGGCCCCTTGATCCTGCCGATCGACCCCGAGCGCGGTTTTTCCAGCCTGTACGTGCAAGGCCTGCTGATCTGTTTTATTTTGAACGCCGCCTTGCTGGTGGTGTTCATCACGCGCATCAACCGCAACCAGCGGGCCGGCGACGCCAAGGTGGCCGACTTGCGCCAGCGCGCGGCGGAAGAGGAGCACATCATCCGCATGGGCTTGCTGGCCTCGGGCGCCGCGCACGAGCTGGGCACGCCGCTGGCAACCTTGTCCGTCATCCTCGGCGACTGGCGCCGCATGCCGGAATTGAGCAAGAACAGCGAATTGCTGGAAGAAATCACGGAAATGCAGGCGCAATTGCAGCGCTGCAAGAGCATCGTCAGCGGCATTTTATTGTCGGCGGGCGAGGCGCGCGGGGAATCTTCCGTCAAGACGACGATCAATACCTTCCTCAACGAGCTGGTCGACGAGTGGCGCACGAGCCGCCCGATCCAGGATTTCGAGTACGATAACCGCATCGAGCACGATGTGCCCGTCGTCTTCGATTCGACCTTGAAACAAACCATCTGCAATGTGCTCGACAATGCGCTGGAAGCGTCGCCCGAATGGCTGCGTTTTGAAGCGACGCGCGAAGCGGACGCCTTGCACCTGGTCGTTACCGATGCGGGCCCCGGCTTCGAGCCGTCGATGCTGACGCACCTGGGCAAACCATATCAAAGCAGCAAGGGCAAGCCCGGCGGCGGCCTGGGCCTGTTCCTGGTGGTGAATGTTGCGCGTACTTTAGGTGGTACGGTGACGGCGCGCAACCGGGTGCAGGGCGGGGCGGTGGTGCACCTGGCCTTGCCGCTGGCGGCCATCAAACTGGAAAGAGAAAGCGACCACCATGCAGGATGACCGTCTGTTACTGATCGTGGAAGACGATGCCGCGTTTGCCCGCACCCTGGGCCGCTCGTTCGAACGGCGCGGCTATCAGGTCATCCTGGCCACCAATTTCGATGAGGCGAGCGCCTTGCTGGAACAGCATTGCCCCGACTACGCCGTCGTCGATTTGAAACTCAATGGCAATACGTCCGGCCTGGCCTGCGTGCAGATGCTGCACCAGCACGACCCGGAAATGCTGATCGTCGTGCTGACGGGCTACGCCAGCATCGGCACGGCAGTCGAAGCGATCAAGCTGGGCGCCTGCCAGTATTTGGCGAAACCGTCGAACACGGACGACATCGAAGCGGCCTTCGGCCACGTGGCCGGCAACGCCGACATCGAACTGACGAACCGCGCCACCAACATCAAGACCCTGGAATGGGAGCGCATCCACGAAATGCTGGCCGAGACGGATTTCAATATCTCGGAAACGGCGAGAAGGCTGGGCATGCACCGGCGCACCTTGGCGCGCAAGCTGGAAAAGCAGCGGGTGAAGTAGGGTACTGCGCTGGTCACTGCGCAGCCTGATCGTTGTCGAATGCCAGTTCGATCATACTGTCATCGCTCCAGTCCTGCTCCCGCAACGGCGGCGTGAAAGCATGGCCGCTGAAGGGCACGGACGCGCTTTTGCCGTTGAAACTGATCGTCGCAGCCGTGATGCGCCGCCCTTCGGCAAAGCTGTAGGTACCTTTTTGCGACACGAAATTGCAGGGCCCGCCCATTGCGCTCATCATGGTGCGCATGGCGAAAGGCAAGGTCTCCTTGTCGATGGCCCAGTGGACTTCGCACGCCAGCCGCAGGTCGCCCAGGCGGCGCGTCCGCAATTACGCCCATGCCATCAGCAAGCCGGAAGCAATGACTATTGCAGCAAACAGGGCGACGGCAAAATGATGGTGAGGAAGCCCTCTTGCCGGAGGGTAATGGCCCAGGGTGAGCAGCCGTAGCATTGCCCAGCCCGGCCAATAGAACAGTTTTTCGATGACCGTTCCTACTACGTTATAGACCAGCAGGCGAACGACCCAGACGATGGCGTCGAAAATCCAGTCAAACACGCTTCATCCTCGGGGTGTACCAACTGATTGCGCTCATGCCGGCGCTATCGACTCCATCTTCTGCACCCGGATAGCGCTGGCGGATGATGATGTGACTCAAATCTGCGCCATTCCTTAACTAGTCGGTGCGGCCGTGGAGGACGAAATCTTTTTGTACGCTTCCGCCAGCGTCGTGACGGTCGCCACGTCGTTCACGCTGCGCGCTTCGATGATGGTCTCGCCCGCAGCGATGGTGACGTCGCCGTTCGCATAGCTGGCGGGAAAGCGCCGCTCGGTGATCTTGTTGGTCAGCACATTGCGCGAGTAGCGCAGCGCTACGAGCCGCTCGCCTTCCTGTTTGATGACGACATAGTTCGGGACGGTGGTGCGTTCCAGTTTCCAAGTGCCGATGAAGTCTTCGACAGGGGCGGCGCCGGCATGCAGCGCGCAGCAGGCGGCGACGGCGCCCAGGAGCAGTTTTTTCATGGTGTTGACAGTCTATGCAAGAGTGGCCTGCGGGGCAGGAAAATACATCCGTCATGCTTGAATGGCGTGGCGCTTGTCCGTCGGATGGCGCCAGTCATTTAAGTATTTGGCAATATTAACAGGATCATTGCGTCGTTTGCTGCCGTCCCCACAATTTTGCTCACATCGTGTTGTGTGCGCGCCCCGACAGTTCCAGCGGCGCCAGGGCCTGGGCCACTATCAGCTAGCCGGCGCCAGCCACTCCATCTTCTGCACGCGGATATGCGGATGGCTTTCCAGCGCTTCCCACTCCGGCAAAAAGACAAAACCCTGTTTCTGATAGAAGGTGGCCGCGCGCACATTCTCGGGCGCCACGTCGAGTACCAGCCGGGAATGGCCATTGTCCACCGCGCATTGTTTCACGGCGTCAACCAGGCCTTGCGCCACAGCCTGGCCGCGGTATTGCTGTTGCACCCACATGGCGATCAGGTGGCACTCGCCATTGCTGGCCACCACTTGCGCGGCCAGGCCGATGGCTTGTTCTCCGTCAAAGGCGAGGAAAAACGTGCGCTGCGGCGTGCTGGTGACGCGCTGCTGCCAGTCGGCATCGGAAAAAGCGGCCGCGCTGGCGTGGCTGGCGCCAAAGGCCGTTGGGGCGTCGAGCAGCGCGGCCAGGCGCGTGGCTTTCAGCGCCGGCCAGTCGCTGGCGGTGGTGGGCCGTATCAGCATGCTCAATTGAAGACGATCGCCGTCTTGTGTTCGATGCTGAGCCTGCATGCCTCATACGCGGCCAGCCAGGCGATCAGTTCGCGCTCGAGGCCGTCTTCGGCGTCGATACGCGCATTGATGCGCGCCGCTTCTTCATCGCTCAGCTCGTCGCCGAGCAGGAAAAGGCCCAGCGCGGGCGCCACCGTGACGAGTTCTGCGCGCAGGCTGTACGAGGAACCGAGCATGCCGCCCAGCAGCGGATGTTCATCATCGGCAAAAATGACGTCGTCGAAGACGAGGGGGAAATAAAAGCCCTCGCAATCGGAATGGCAGAGCAGGTGGCTGTCCAGGTCATCCTGCGCCGCTTCCAGCACCGGATCTTCGCTTGGATCCTCGCCTTCGGCCAGCGGCGTGGCCCGCCATTGCCCATCCTGGACCGCATGCGCATAGGCGCGGCGCAAATAATGCAGGTAGCTGTATGGAAAGGAATCAAGCGCTGCGCGCGACTGCAGTTGCGGCAAGACCAGCGGTTCGCCATGCTGCGGCAAGCCCGCTTTTTGCAGCAGGGCGTTCGCTTGCGCCAGGGAATCGGCCAACCATTGCGCGCCTTCCGGGTCTTCTTCGTGCAGGTCGGCCAGAGCGCCGACTGTTATTGCCAATCCCATGCATGGACTCCTTTATTGTTCAGCTGCCAGTGTAAATCATTTGCCTCTGGTCATCATTTACGATTGGTCCCACACTTCGATCGTCAGCAACTGTCCAGGTCTGCAGGCGGTGATGCGCTCTGGATACACGGTAATGCTGCCGGGCCAGCCTGTGAGCTGGTCCTGCGGAAACTCGCCATCCTGCGCTTCGGCGATGCCCGCCAGCAGCAGGGGCGCGATGACGTCCGCCGAGGCCGTGTAGCGGTTGGGGAAACCATTGAAGGCCAGCTGGGTCGCCTTGCCTTGCTCACACAATTGCGCGATCCAGTCGGCGCCGAACAGGCCCGCTTCCCACGTGGCGAGAAACGCTTCCTTGTTGACCTTCGTCATATCGGCCATTTGTTCCGGCGTTTCTGTCGAGATAATCGTCCACCAGCCTGACATGGGCATTCCTTGTGAAAAGTGAAAATTAGCGGGTCATGGCGCGGCGCAGCAGGTAGCTGAGGCCATCGACGGCGGCCACCATCAGCAGCATGGCGACGATGACGGTGGCGGCGTTCTGCATCTGGAACAGCGACAGATGGTATTTCAGCATCTGCCCCAGGCCGCCCGCACCGACGACGCCGAGGATGGCGGCGGCGCGGATATTGTTCTCCCAGCGGTACAGGGTGTAGGACATCATCTGCGGCCCGCACTGCGGCAAGGTCGCGTACAAAAAGGCCACCGCAGGCCGGGCGCCATTGATGCGCAGGGTGGCGGCCGGCAAGGGCGGGCAATTTTCGAAGGCGTCGGCAAACAAGCGGCCCAGCACGCCCACCGTGTGCAGGGCCAGCGCCAGGGTGCCCGCGAACGGGCCCAGGCCGGCGGCGATCAGCAGGATCGAGGCCCACACCAGTTCCGGGATCGAGCGCAGCACATTCAACACGCCGCGCGTCGCGTTGCGCGCCAGGCTGCCGAAACGGCCGCTGGCGGGCAGGGCCAGCAGCGCCCCCAGAAGAGCGGCGATCACCGTGCCGATGGCCGACATGGCCAGGGTCTCGAACGTGGCAATGCCCACTTTCATCAGGAAAGGGCTGGCCAGCTCGGGCGGGGCGAAGCCGTGCAGGAAATCGGCCGTCGTGCGCACGGCGTCGGCACTGAAGAACTCTCCCCATTTCAGGGGCAGGGTGGCGAAGCTGGCGATGACCAGCAGCAGCAGACCGGCCAGCAAGGCCCAGGTCGACCAGCGCACGGGGGCAGGGGCGGGCAACATCGGTTCAGTCTTCATGCCAGCCTCCGGCGCAGCATGGCGGAGACGGCGTCGGCGCCCGCCACCAGCAGCACGAACACCATCAGCATGGTGGCCAGTTCATTGCCTGCCATCATCTTCATCGATTCATCCATGCGCTGGCCCAGGCCGCCCGCGCCGACAAATCCCATGACGACGGAGCCGCGGATCGCGCATTCCCACCGGTAGATCGTGTACGACACCAGTTCGGCGGCCGATTCGGGCAGGGCGCCGTACAGCAAGGCTTTTAATCTGCCGCTGCCGTTGTTCAATAGCGCGTTGCAGGCGGCGGCGTCCGACGATTCGAGGATTTCCGCATACACCTTGCCCAGCATGCCGCAATACGTGAGGGCGATGGCGATCACGCCCGCCGTCGGCCCCAGTCCCACGATGCGTACCAATAGCAAGGCCCAGACCAGTTCCGGCACGCTGCGCAGCAGCACCAGCAGCGCACGGACGGCGTGGCGCACGGCGGCGGCCAGCGGCGACACCTGGCCGGAACCGATGCGCGAGATCGACAAGCGCTCCGTCACCAGCAAGGTCAGGGGAATGGCGCCCAGCATGGCCAAGGCCATGCCGGCCGTGGCCATGGCGATGGTTTCCCAGCTGGAAATGGCCACCAGCTGCAAAAATTCCGGCGAGTGGGCGGGCGGCACGAAGCTGGCGATGAATTGCCAGGTGGCTGCCAGGCTTTGCGTATCCCAGAGTATCCACGGCTTGAATTCGGCCTGCACCAGCATCGGCCACAGCACGAGCAGCACGATGGCAGCCCCGGTCAGGCGGCCGCGCCAGGCGGGGTCGCGCGGCATGGCGGCGTCGGCGCTCTTCAGCAAAGGGGCCTCGCGGCGTCCAGATTCGCTTCCACCGATTCGAACTGGGGCGCGGCGTCGACCTTGTTGCGGTACAGCTCGGCGATCATGGCGTCGCTCACCTCGCTGGCAGGCAAGTCGAAGACGATCTGGCCGTCGCGCAGGGCGACGATGCGCGTAAAGCAGGCGCGCGCGATCTCCACCTGGTGCAGGCTGCAGATCAGGGTGGCGTTGCGCGCCGTCGCTTCCGCCTGCAGCACATGGATCGTCTGCAAAGCCAGGGTGGGGTCGAGCGCGGACAGCGGTTCGTCGACGAGGAAGACTTGGGCATCCGACACGAGCGCGCGCGCCATGCCGCAGCGCTGGCGTTCGCCGCCGGACAGGCGGTCGACCCTGGCGTACAGTTTATCCTGCAGGTTGAATTTGCCCAGCGCTTCCCACGCGGCGCGCGGATCGACGGGCGCGACCAGCGAACGGATGGCCGTCCACAAGCTCCATTGCGGCAAGCGTCCTGCCAGCACGGCGTTGACGACGCGCTGGCGCGGCGGCAAGGGCGGCGTTTGCGGCGCCAGGAATAATCGAGCGCGCAAGGCGTGGCGTTCGCCGCTGCCGACTTGCCAGGGCGACGTGCCCAGGATGTGCAAGGTGCCCGATGCCGGGCGCAGCGCGCAGGCCAAGGTGTGCAGCAGGCTGGTCTTGCCGGCGCCGGAAGGGCCGATCAGGGCGATCTGTTCACCCTGGGCCACGTCCAGGTCCACGTCGCGCAGGGCCAGCGCATTGCCGACGGCACCCGCGTGGTGGACGCTGACCTTGTGAAGTTGGAATGTCATGCGATGTTCGGTATGGGGGCGTTGGTGTGTCGGATTACGCCATGCGACGGCAGCGTAGGTCGGATTAGGCCGGAGGCCGTAATCCGACAACATTGTTGACATTATCGCTTGTGTCGGATTATGCGGCTTTGCCGCTAATCCGACCTACGATAAAACGCGACGACGTAGTTTACTTCAACAGCTTCGCATCGCGCGCGGCCGCTTCGATATCCTTGTAGTTCTCGGCCTTGGTCGGGATGAATTTGGTCGCGCGCTGCAGCTCGAGGATTTCCTTGCCTTCGGCCGTCGATGGGTCCAGCGCCAGGAAGGCGTCCGTCAGCTTCTTGCGCACGACGGGGTTCATGTCGGCGCGCACGCTCCAGTTGTAATCGTAGTAGCCCGGTGTCGTGTAGAACACGCGCACCTTGCTTGGATCGACCTTTTTCGCTTCGACCAGCTTTTCCCATACGGAAATGTTTAAGGTGCCCGCATCGACCTTGCCGCCGGCCACGGCCGCCACGGTGGCGTCATGCGCGCCCGAGAATGCGATGCGCTTCATGTCCGTATCCGGATTGATCTTGGCGGCCAGCAAGTAGTAACGGGGCATCAAGTGGCCCGAGGTCGACGATTCCGAGCCGAACGTGAAGTTCTTGCCTTTCAGGTCAGACAATTGGTTGATGTCCTTGCTGGTGGTCACGAACACGGAGCGGAACTTCGTGTCTTCCTCGCGCTGCACCAGCGGCACGATCTTGCCGCCGCTGCGCACGTTGGCTTGTACAAACGTGAAACCGCCGAACCAGACCATGTCGAGCTTGTGATTGATCAAGCCTTCCACGGAGGCCGCGTAATCGGTGACGGGCGTAAATTCCACCTTCATGCCCAGCTTTTTCTCCAGATAGCTGCCCAGCGGCTTGAACTTGCGCTGCAATTCCGTCGGCGCTTCGTCGGGGATGGCGGACACGCGCAATACTTGCTGCGCCTGCGCCAGGCCGCTGTGGATGGCCAGGGTGGCGGCGACGGTGGCCAGGATGGCGGGGAACTTGTTGGAGAATGTGGTCATGGGACTGCCTTTGAAAGATTGTTCATTAATATACGGAAACACCGGTCGTGCCATCCTGCATCTCGCCGATGACGACGGCGTCGCCAAAGCCTTCGGCGCGGAAAATCGCCAGCACGTGCTCGACGGCTTCCGGCGCGCACGCCACCAGCAGGGGGCCGGCCGTTTGCGGGTCCGTCAGGATCGCCTTGTCGATGGCAGTTAGACTGTCATCCAGCGCCACTTGCGCGCCGTAGCCCTGCCAGTTGCGGCCCGAGGCGCCCGTGATGTTGCCATTCTGCGCCAGTTGCTGCACTTGCGGCAGCAGCGGCACGTCAGCCATGGCGATGCGCGCCTGCAACTTGGCACCGCGCGCCAGTTCCAGCGTGTGGCCCAGCAAGCCGAAGCCCGTCACGTCCGTCAGCGCATGCACGCCGTCGAGCAGGGCCAGTTTCTTGCCCGGGGTATTCAATTTGGTGGTGTTGTCGATCAACGAAGCGTAGCCGTCCGCGTCGAGCGCGTTTTTCTTCAGGGCGGCCGACAGGATGCCCACGCCGATGGGCTTGCCCAATACCAGTTTATCGCCGGCGCGCGCGCCCGCGTTGCGCTTCACTTGCGACGGGCGCACGAGACCCAGCACGACGAGGCCGTAGATCGGCTCGACGGAATCGATGGTGTGGCCGCCCGCGATGGGGATGCCGGCCTGGGCGCAGATGGTTTCGCCGCCTTTCAAGATGAGGCCGATGGTTTCCACGGGCAGCTTGTTGATCGGCATGCCGACCAGGGCCAGCGCCATGATGGGCGTGCCGCCCATGGCGTACACGTCGGAAATGGCGTTGGTGGCGGCGATGCGGCCGAAGTCGAACGGGTCGTCGACGATGGGCATGAAGAAATCCGTCGTGGCGATCAGCGCCTGCTCGTCGTTGAGCTGGTAGACGGCCGCGTCATCGGAGGTTTCTATGCCGACCAGCAATTCTTTCGGCAGGGGAAAGCCGCCGCTGCCCTTTAAGATGTCGGCCAGCACGCCGGGCGCGATCTTGCAGCCGCAGCCGCCGCCATGGGCAAATTCGGTCAATCGGATGGGGGTATTGGATGTTGCTGCGCTATCTGACATGGAAATTCCTGCTGATGTTGTGTACAACGATGATCATTTTTACCCCAAACGCAAGGTCTGGGGTCGGACCCTCAGGGTCCGACCCCGGCACTGCGTCTTTAGGGGGAATTAGTGCCGACAATACCACACAACGCGCGCGCGGCTTGCTCAAAGGCATGTTCTGAAATATCGGGCAAGACCAGCGGCGTCGCCTGGGCGTAGCGGCTGAAGTTGCGGGCGATCGATTGCCGGTAGACGGGGTCGTAGTGCTGGACCAGCAGTTCCTCCACCAGCTCGGCCATCTGGCCCGCCGTGGCCAGCTGCTGCCAGTGTGCAATTCTCTCCTTGCCATGCAGTTGCGTCAACAGGGCCAGCTGCACGTTCAGGCGCTCCGGGTCGCCGACGAAATGTTCATAGTCCTGCATCAGCAATTGCACGCGCTGCTCCGTGGCCAGCCGCACGTCCGTGCAGGCGGCCGCGCGCATCTTTGCCATCAGCGCGTCGGGCACGCGCACGCGGCCCACTTTCTTGCTTTCCGATTCGATGAAGACGGGCAATGCCGGGTCGAACTGGCGCAACTGCTGCCACAGCGCGCTCTCGAACGCCTTTTGCGAGGGCTGGTCTTCCTCGGGCAAGCCGCCCAGCACGGAGCCGCGGTGCGCTGCCAATCGCTCCAGGTCGATCACCTGCGCGCCTTGGCGGTCCAGCACTTGCAGCAAGCGGCTCTTGCCGCTGCCCGTGGGGCCGCACAGCACATTGATGAAGTCGAAGCGCTCGGGCAGGGTGGCCAGTTCGGCATTCACGTGGCGCCGGTAATCCTTGTAGCCGCCATCGAGTTGCGTGACGGGCCAGCCGATGCGCGCCAGGATGTGCGCCATGGCGCCGCTGCGGTTGCCGCCGCGCCAGCAGTAGACGAGCGGCTTCCATTCGTGCGGGTGACCGAGGAAACCGTCTTCGATATGCCGCGCGATATTCTTCGCCACCAGCGCCGCGCCCAGCTTCTTCGCTTCGAAGGCGCTGGTCTGCTTATATAGCGTGCCGACGCGAACGCGCTGCTCGTCGTCGAGCACGGGCAGGTTGATGGCGCCCGGCAAGTGGTCTTCCGCGAACTCGGACGGGCTGCGCACGTCGATGATGGCGTCGAATTCATGCAGGCGTGGCAGGATGTCGCTGAAGGGAAGGACTGCGGGGTATTTCATCGTGGCGCGGCTGCTTGGAATGGGGAAAGACGTATTATCCCCGATAAAGGCCGCTGGCGTGGGGCTTTGGCGCCGCCGTTCACACTGTGCGTGCCGGGCCGGCGTCCCGCATGCCTGTGAAGAACCGCACCAGGCTATGCGGCGCGTCGTCGTCAAAGCACAGGCGCAGGATGCGTTCCGACTCCACCGCGGCCGCGCTGCTGCGCGCAAACAGCGCCGTTTCATATGCCAGCAAGGCCGCTTCCACGTCGCTTGGGTGCGCGGCAAGCGCCTGCGCCAGCTCGGCGCCGTCCAGCATGGCCAGGTTGGCGCCTTCGCCGGCCGGCGCCATCAAATGGGCCGCGTCGCCCAGTAAGGTCACGCCTGCCACGCGTTGCCAGCGGTGGCCGGCGGGCAGCAGGTGCACGGGACGGGGCACGGGCGGCGTGTCCGCGTCCGTGATCAGGGCCGTGAGCGCCGGCGCCCAGCCGGCAAACTGGGCGGCGATGGCTGCCCGCGCGGCGGCGGGATCGGCAAAATCGATGCCTGCCAGCCACTCTTCGGGTTTACTCAGGGCCACATACGCATGCAGCACGCCATCGGCTTCGCGGTGAGCCTGGATGCCCTTGCCCGGCGCCAGCGCGAACAGGGCGCCGGCGCCCACGGCTTGCGCAGTGGCCCCGTGGCGGCGGTCGCTGTCGAACAGATACGTTTCAATGAAGGCAATGCCGCTGTAGGCGGGCTGCGCGCTGGAGAGCAGCGGCCGCACCCGGGACCAGGCGCCGTCCGCGCCCACCAGCAGATCGCTGGCCGCCGAGGCGCCATGCGCAAAGTTCAGCATGTGCCTGCCGCCGTCCAGCGTCGCGACGCTGGTCAATTTGTGGCCCCAGCGCACGCAGCCGTCAGGCAAGGCATCGAGCAAGATGCGGCGCAGTTCGCCGCGCGGCACTTCGGGACGCCCGCCCGTGCCATCGTCGCCCTCGTCGTGCAGGACCGTGCCATGCTGGTCGAGCACGCGGCTCGCTTCGCCGCCCGCATGGATGAGGGCGCGGAAGGCGTCGTGCAAGCCGGCCGCCCGCAGCGCTTGCTGGCCGCTTTCCTCGTGGATATCGAGCATGCCGCCCTGGCGGCGCGCTTGGGGCGACGCGTCCGCTTCATACACGGTGGCGGCGATGCCGTGGACGTGCAGCACGCGGGCGAGCATCAGCCCGCCCAGCCCTGCGCCGATGATGGCGATATGCATGGTGACCCTTCAGGTGGTGTTCAAAATAACAATGGAACGACGTTCCAGAAGAATTTTGCGGCAAGCCATCATCTGTGTCAAGATAAGCGATGCCCCATACCGTAGCGAACCCACCACGACGCGCCGACTCGCTGACGCGCGACACCATCATCGACGCCGCCATCGCCCTGCTCGACACAGCGGGCGAGGGCGGCCTGACCTTCCGCGCCCTGGCCGCGCGCCTGGCCACAGGGGCGGGCGCCATCTACTGGCACGTGGCCGACAAGGACGACCTGTTCACGGCCGCCAGCGACGCCATCGTCGCCCGCGCCATGCAGGCCGCCCCGCCTGGCGATACGCCGCAGGCGGGCATCCGCGCCGTGGCGCTGGCCATGTTCGAGGCGATGGATGCGCATCCGTGGCTGGGCTCGGCCCTGTCGCGCGCGCCGGGCCAGCTGCCCACCGTGCGCATCCTGGAACGCCTGGGACGGCAGGTCGATGCGCTGGGCGTGCCGCAGGACCGGCAGTGGATGGCGGCATGCGCCTTGCTCAATTATCTGCTGGGCGTGAGCGGGCAGAATGCGGCCAATGCCGTCATCGCCCGGGAACAGGGCCTGGAACGCGCGCATTTCCTCGACACCCTGGCGGGCGCCTGGTCACGCCTCGATGCGCAGGCGTTTCCGTTTGCCAGCAAGGTGGCGGGTCAGTTGCGCGCGCACGACGACCGCGAGGATTTTTTGGCGGGCATCGATCTGATCGTGCATGGCATGCAGGCGCTGCAAGCGGGCCGCTAGCCCAGCAAATGCCCCAGCAGCGGCGCCAGCAGCACCGTCACGACACCGGAAAAGATCATCGTCAGGCTGGCCACGGCGCCTTCTTCCGTGCCGACCCTGCGCGCCACGGACAAGCCGAAGCCGTGCGCGGCCGCGCCATACGGGGCGCCACGGGCGATGCGCATGCGCAAGGGCAGCAGTTTGAGCAGCGGCTTGCCCAGCATCAAGCCGAACAAGCCCGTCATCACCACGAAGATGCCCGTCAGCTGGGCCGAGCCGCCCATGTGGCGCGACGCTTCCAGCGCGAACGGCGTCGACACGGAACGCGCCAGCAGGCTGCGCGCCATGTCGCCGTGCACGCCAAATACCCGGTCCAGCAGCAAGGTGGCGGCGACCGATGCCACGATGCCAGCGCAGCTGCCCAGCGACAAGGCCAGCCAATGCTTGCGGATCAGCTTGCGCTCCTGAAATATGGGCAGCGCAAACGCGATGGTGGCCGGGCCCAGCAACCACGGCAGCCAGCGCGTCTCGCCGAAATACGTGGCGAAAGGGGTCGACGTCGCCTGCACGATGACGATCAATATCGCCGAGGTGCAGATGGCGGGCGTCAGCAAGAAGTGCGGGTGGCGGCGGTGCACGGCCTGGTTGGCGTAGAACAGCACCAGGGTCAGCAGCAGGAACAGCAGCGACAGCAGCAGGGTGCTCATGCTGGCGCCCTCGCGGCGCGCTGGCGCAGCAGCTTATTCAGACGCAACTTGCGTTCATAGCGGCACACCCCTTCCACCGTCAGCGCCGTGGCCAGCATCACGCAGGCAAAGCCCAGGCCAATATTTACGAACAGCATCAGACCTTGCGACTTCAATAGTTGCGTAAATTGCACCACGGATACGACCAGCGGTATGAAGAACAGCAGCATATTGGCCAGCAGCCAGTTCGCGCCCAGTTCGATGGCGGCGGGGCGCACCCAGCCCGCCAGCAGCAGGGCCACCAGCACGAACAGGCCCACGACTCCGCCGGAGAACGGCAAGTGCAGGGCGGAGGCGGCCGCGTCGGCCAGCCACCAGGCGGCAATCAAAATGCCCACTTGCCACGCAGTCTGTGCAGGCTGGCGCCAGACGGGGATGGAGAGTGGGGCAGTGGTGGAACAAGGGGCGGCTTTCACGGCGGGCTTTCAAACGGATGGGGGAGGTTTTCATTGTAGTGAGCCCACATCAAAAGATAAAATGACTTAAACTCATGATTATCATTCGATATTGGAATGCATCATGGATATCCGCTCCCTGCGCTACTTCGTCGAAGTGGTCGAGCAAGCCAGTTTTACGCGCGCGGCCGCCAGGCTGCACGTGACGCAGCCCACCGTCAGCAAGATGGTGCAACAGCTGGAACAGTCGCTGGACCTGGCCCTGCTGGACCGCGCGGGCAAGCGTTTTACCTTGACGGACGCGGGCAAGGTGGTGCTGTCGCGCGCGCATGAGCTGCTGGCCCTGCACGCGGAACTGAAGGTGGAATTGCGTGACCTGCAACACCTTGAGCGGGGAGAACTGCGGGTCGGCGTGTCGCCGCAGACGCACTCGACCCTGGCGCCATGGCTGGCCGAATACCACCAGCGCTATCCGGGCATCGAACTGAAGATGTATGAAAGCGGCACGCAGGCGATCGAGCGCGACTTGCGCACCGGCACAGTGGAACTGGGCACCATGCTCGACTATCCGGGCAATGCGGCCACCTGGCAGGATTTCGAAGCCTTGCCCCTCGTGCGCTCGCCGCTGTGCCTGCTGGCCGCGCCCGGCTCGCCGTGGCAGGGCCGCGCCTCGGTCGCGCTGGCCGAGCTGGCTGACAGCCCCTTCATTTTCTACGGCGCCGCGTTCGCCCTGAACGACATCGTGCTGGACGCCTGCCAGCGGGCCGGTTTCGCGCCGCGCATCACGGGCCGCAGCGGCCAGTGGGATTTCATTGCCTCGCTGGTGCGGCTGGGCGTGGGCATCTGCCTGCTGCCGAAGATGTATTGCGACACGCTTGATGCCGCGCAATTTGACGTCATCCCCCTGGCCGGTCCGCCCGTGGAGTGGAATTTGATGCTGGCCTGGCGCCGGGGCGGGCGGCTGTCGTTCGCGGCGCGCGCCTGGCTGGAGCTCGTCAGGGCGCGCATGGCGGACGCGGCACGTTTACAATAGGCGTTCGCCAACTTCCGCCCGACCCGATGAACATCAACGTCAATACCAGACTCAAACGCACGGCCGGCTCATTGCTGCTGGGATTGTTATGCACCGTAGGCCTGATGAGTGAAATGGGCTACGCCCAGGCCGCCTTGCCCGTGTATGGCTATTTCGTCAAGAACACCTATCCGCACGACCCCCAGGCGTTCACGCAAGGCTTGCTGTTCAAGGATGGCCATCTGTATGAAAGCACGGGCCAGAACGGCCAGTCCTCCTTGCGCAAGGTGGAATTGACGACGGGCAAGGTGCTGCAAAAAAGCATGCTCGACAAGAATGTGTTTGGCGAAGGCATCACGGACGTGGGCGATGAGCTCCTGGGCCTGACGTGGATTTCGCAGACCGGCTATGTCTTCGACGTGAAGACCTTCAAATTGAAACGCAAATTCAGCTACCCGGGCGAAGGCTGGGGCCTGGCCAGCGACAATCAATTCGTCTACATGAGCGACGGCACGTCCGCCATCCGCGTGCTCAATCCGAAAACCCTGAAGGAAGTGCGCCGCTTCGAAGTGAAAGCCGAAGGGCGGCCCATCGACCGGCTGAACGAGCTGGAAATGGTCGACGGGCAACTGTTCGCCAATGTGTGGGGCGCGGACGTGATCGCCCGCATCGATCCCGCCAGCGGCAAGGTCGTGGGCTGGATCGACCTGACGGGCTTGCTGCCGCCCGAGCAGCGGGGCACGGCCAATCCCGATGCCGTGCTCAACGGCATCGCCTGGGATGGGCGCGGCAAGCGTTTGTTTGTCACGGGCAAACTGTGGCCCAAGCTGTTCGAAATCGAGCTGATCGAAATCCAGCGCCGTTGATGTTGGCTATCGGACAGTGTTGCTGGCGATGAATCGTTTATGATGGCGACCCTTCGCCCAGTGCGACCTTTACAGGATGCCATGCTGTTCTTTTCTTTACACCGCCTGGCGGCCGCAGCCATCCTGGCCGCCGCCATCGTACCCGCCGCGCAGGCGCAAACATCATACGTGCCGGTGATGCAGCAATACGGCGACTTTGTCGTCACGCGCGACCGCCACGCCCCGCTCGTTACCTTGACTTTCCGCAAGCACGGCTACTGGCCCGGCGGCGCGCGCGAAGTGGTGGAGGTGCGTCCGCTGAAAGCGACGCGCGAGGGCCAGCCCATGCTGCTGGCATTCACCAAGGGCTATACGGGCCAGGGCACGATACTGATCGGCGTGCAGAATGGTGAACCGCTGATGCGCCCCATCAGTCCCCTGCAGCGCGACAGCATGGTGCGCACGGAGCGCGACCCCGAATGGGGCGTGCCGCAGCCGGGCCGTCCCGAGATGCTGCTGTTTGCCCGCGACGGCCGCGCGCTCGACACGGGCACGGGCGAGCTGCTGTGGTTTGACGTGCCGGGCGGCGTCACGGGCGATTACGCGCCCGCCATGCTGGTCTCCGTCTCGCCCGACGGGAGGCGCGGCGCCTATCTGACGAATGCGCTGACGAAGGTGGGGATCATCGTCGCCACGCGCGACGACGGCGTGGCCGGCGTGCTGGCCTTGCCGCCAGACACGTATCAGCGCTGGCTGAAACCGATCTCGGAAACGGCTTCCGCGCAGGCGCGCGCCGCCATCAAGGCGCGCCAGGGCCGCACGGATTCGAACCGCATCCGGCGCGAGCTGGAACTGGCCTGGTTCGGCCAGCAATTTCAATGGAAACAAGGCAAGGGCGGCTGGCAAGTGACGGGCCTGGGCCTCGCTTCCGCGCCGCCGGAAGGAAAACAGCCATGAGCAATCCTCAACTGATCGCCGGCTGCCTCGCCGCAGCCCTGCTGGCCGGCTGCGTGCATGGCGAAATCGCCCCCAGGGATTATCTGGCGCAAGACATCGACAAGAGCCAGGCGCTGGTGGAAGTGGACGTGGTCTTCGGGCAAGCGCCCGATGACAAGCTGACGTCGCGCGTGACGGCCCGCAATAGCGTGGAATACGCGGGCGCGCCGCACATCGTCGTGCCGTTTTACCAGAAGGGTCTCGGCTTCGACCAGGGTTTTGCCGGCACCTATATGTTTGCCGTGCCGTATCCGATCGCCAAGGTGGAAACGGCCACGGCCAGCAGCCGCGTCTTCGGCCAGAAACTTGACGGGCAGCAGCCGGGCAGTCCGCGCTATCGTTTCCGCGTGCCGGGCAAGGCGCAGTGGAACAGCAATGAAACCTTCATGCTGAGCTTTGCGCGCAAGGGCCGCCGCGAAGAAATCACTTTCCGCTTCAGCAATGAGCAAAGCTGCCCGTCCGCCTTCCTGGCCACCACGCCACTGTATGGCTTTCCCATCAAGGTCGTCGCCACGTTCAAGGGCAATCAAGGCTGCCTGAAAGTGTGCGACAGCCGCGACCAGTGGCCCGGCTTTTGCGCCTTCCAGCCGCCGCCAAGTGCCTGACTATCATCATGCAAGCGACGCGTCGGCCTTGGACGGTGCGGCGCTTATACACGCGCGCGTTTCGCCGATTCTATTCAATTGTCATCGAATGGCGGCGTAAAACGCTTATTTATGCGCTGAAAACCCGGCTGAATTGACGCAGATCAATACCGCGGCCAGCACATAAATCTTGCCGCAAAAATATCTTTCTCAGGCGTATGATTTCCGTGCCGTGAGCAGCGCACGCAGATGGTGCGGCCCGGCCCGATATCCGAAACGCATCGTTCCTGTGGAGAGACAGAATGAAAATGCCCGTTTTAGGAAGCACCCAGGCCGCCATCAGCAACCGTCCGCTCGATATGCTGGCCACCGATACGGCGGCAGTGCGCGCCATCGCCCAGGCGGCCGTCAGCGTGGAACTGTTCACGATTCCCCTGTACATGGCCACCATGTATTCGATCCAGGGCACGCACCAGATCAACTCGAAAGGCATCACCTACTACGAAGGCCGCCAGTGGCCGGGCATGGGTACCACGGCGCGCCCCGAACTGAATGAGCAGAAGGCCTTCAATATCATCTTCAGCGTCTTCATCCAGGAAATGCTGCACCTGCAGATGGCGGCCAACCTGGCCACGGCCATCGGCACGGCGCCATGCTTCACGGGCTCGGAGCTGCAGTCGCAGGACCACGGCTGGACCTGCTACGGCAAGGATTGCACGGTGATCCCGCACATCGTCGACTTGCAGGACACGGCTGGCTACCGCCACGTGCGCGTCAACCTGGAAGAGCTGAACGATAACCAGTGTGACCTGTTCCTCGCCATCGAGCAGCCGGAACAGCAGGCGCGCGCCCAGCTGGCGAAGTTTGACGAGCACAACCACACCAAATATTTCCCCGAGGTGCCGTTCGTGGGCTGGACGCCGGGCAAGCACGTGCATGACCTGCCCCTGTTCGGTACCATCGGCTACATGTATGAGTGCTACGCGCGCTATATCAGCATCGAATACACGGATGGCCAGACCTTGTGGCACAAGCTGTTCGTCAACGGCTCGGTGCAGCAGGACATGTTCAACAGCCAGGTGCCGGGCCACGCCAAGGCGGAGTTTCCCAAGTTCGACACCTGCTTCGGCCCGCAGGACCAGGATGGCGGCCAGACGGGCTCGTTCAACAAGGCCATCGACATGATGGCGGCCATCACGGACCAGGGCGAGGGCAGCGACACGGCCATCCAGCGCTACCGCCGTGACGCAGGGCAGCGCCTGATGGCCGTGCAGCCCGACTACCGCGAAGACCTGGCCGCGTTGAAGTGCGATTACCCGTCCTACGCGAACAATGGCAAGGACGCCGAATCGCGCGACGCACAGGCACGCCACGACAGCGCCCCGTTCGATCACTATGAGCGCTTCGGTCAGGTCAAGGCCATGCTGCCCGTGCAGACCTGGGCCGGCTGGCACAAGGAAGGCGGGCGCTGGAGCGAAGCCATGCTGACCAACGAGCGCTACAATCCGGCCACCGCGCCGAAGAACATCCCCGCGCCCGCTGCCGTGGCGGGCGCCCTGAACCGCCTGAAGGATACCAGCGGCACATTGGGGATGCTGAGCACGGTGGCCACGGGCGCCATCTATGGCATCACTTCCGTGCTGGACAAGTACTGGCTGAACCAGCAACTGGAGTTTCCGTATCCGTCGATGGTGGGCGCGGGCGACCGCATGGCCATCTGCTGGGCCGTGCTAGGCCAGGCGCCGAACCTGGCGACGGGCGTGCCGCTGGCCGAGAAAGGCGTGCTGTACCACGCCTGCCAGGGCATGCATCTGGAGGGCGAAGCGTCGTCCACCTGCGCCGCGCTGGCCGTCTACCATACGTGCCGCGGCTCCAACGGCTGCCATGCCCAGGGCGGCTGCGGCTTTGCCCAGGCCGACACGGGCGGCTCGTCCTGCGGCCATTCGGTCAAGGCTGCCGCGGCGCCTGGCAGCGAGTGCTACGTGCCGCCACCGCCGCCGCAGGACGATAAAGTCTACAGCGCGCCCAGCGACAACAAATGCGGCGGCTTCGGCGGCTGCGCCGTGCCGATTTCGGCCTCGCAGCTGTATCCGAACACCACGAAGAAGGACCCGCCCGAACCCGCCACCATGACCCTGTACGATTTCGGTCCCGCGCCCGAGCACCGCAGCATTCCGCTGGGCCAGAGCATGAGTTTTGCGCTCGGCGACAATGTCTACGACAAGGCATGGGAAGCCTACGGCAAGGTGATGGCCGCGCGCG
Organism: Janthinobacterium sp. GW823-FHT01H08; assembly: GCF_058797855.1. NCBI lineage: Bacteria > Pseudomonadati > Pseudomonadota > Betaproteobacteria > Burkholderiales > Oxalobacteraceae > Janthinobacterium > Janthinobacterium sp. GW823-FHT01H08. Next base: position 3,497,042 of record NZ_CM179504.1, on the reverse strand, counting down.
GCACGCCGGTGGGCGCGCCGCCGGCGCCCACCGACCTGCGCCTGGCCTTGCCGCCGTCGACCTGATGCGGGGCATCCTGCACGAGGCGCGGCCGCGCCTGGGCCTGCCGAACCTGGGCCTGGGCGTGGGGCTGCGCCCGCCCCATTACGCGCACATTCTGGAACACGGGCCGCAGGTGGACTGGTTCGAGATCATCAGCGAGAATTTCATCGACAACCACGGCTATGCGCGCCATGTGCTCGAGCAGGTGGCGGCGCAGGTGCCCATCGTCATGCATGGCGTGTCGCTGTCGATCGGCAGCAGCGATCCCCTGAGCCTGGCTTACCTGCGCAAGCTGCGCCAGCTGGCCGCCGAGATCCGCCCCGCGTGGATTTCCGACCACCTGTGCTGGACGGGCGCCGCCTCGCTCAACAGCCATGACTTGCTGCCCTTGCCGCTGGACGAGGCCAGCCTGCGCCATGTGGGCGCGCGCGTGCGCCAGGTACAGGAATTCCTGGGCCGGCCCCTGGTCCTGGAAAACCCCAGCACCTACGTGGAGTTTGCCCAGTCCAGCATGCCGGAATGGGAATTCCTGGGCCGCCTGGCCGAGGACACGGGCTGCGGACTCTTGCTCGACGTTAATAATGTCCACGTCAGCGCGCATAACCATGGCTATGACGCGGCAGCCTACATCCGCCAGTTGCCGCATGAGCACATCGTGCAAATCCACCTGGCCGGGCCCACCGTCTGCGGCGCCATGCTGATCGACACGCACGACGCCCCCGTGCCGGCGGCCGTCTGGCGCCTGTACGCGCTGGCGCAGCAGCTGACGGGGGGCGTGTCGGCCCTGCTGGAATGGGATGCGGACATTCCGGCTTACCCGCAGCTGCTGGCCGAACTCGACAAGGCGCGCGCGGCCGGGCGGGGAGAGTTTTCCGATGCCGTACCAGCCACGGCCACGGCGAGCCTGGCCGGCGTCTCGGCGCCGCTGGGCTTTCACCTGGAGGCGGCCCATGCCCCGTAGCGCCGACGGCGACGCGCGCGCGGACGCACCGCTGGCGCAATTGCAGGCGTGGTTCCTGACGGCCATGACGGCGCCGGGCGGTGCGGCGCGCGGCGCGCAGCTGGCCAGCGAGCGCCACGGTTTGACGCAGGAGCAAGTGTTGAAGCGGGCGCGGGGCGGGCCGGCGCCGCTGCACATCCATGCGGACGGCTACGTGCAGCGTCTGCTCGAATGCCTGCAGGCCGACTATCCTGTCTTGCGCAAGGTCATGGGCGACGAGCTGTTCGCCTTCTTTGCCCGCGCCTATGTCTGGCGCCACCCGTCCGCTTCCCCGACCTTGTACGACCTGGGCGGCGGCTTTGCCGATTTTCTCGCCGCCAGCCAGGGTGCCGCCGGCGCGCAGGGGGACGTCTTGCGCTTTCCCGTCGAACTGGCGCGGCTGGAGCGGGCGCGCAGCGAGGCGGGCAGGGCGCCGGGGCTGGAAAAACTGGCGCAGCCCGTCCTGCCTTCCGGTCTGGACTTGCTTTTGGGAAATGCGCCGGCCTGGCGCCTGACGCCGTGCACGCGGCTGCTGGCCCTGTCATTTCCCTTGTGTGCATTCTGGCAACAGGCACAGGCCGCGCCGGACGACGCCAATCCGGCCCAACCGCAGGCCAGTCCCGCCTTTGTGGCCATTTCGCGCATGCATTACCGGATCGTTATGCAGGAGCTGCAGCCGTGGCAATTTGACTGCCTGCAGGCGCTGGCCGGGGGCGCGCCGCTGGCGCAGTGCGCGCAGCAGGCGGCACGGTCCAGCGGCAGGGCGCCGGACGAGGTGCTGGCCGACGCCATGCTGTGGCTGCCCATGGCGGCCGCGGCCGGGCTGGTCACCAGCGCTGCCTGAGCGGAAGGCGGCGGACGCAAAAAAGGCCGATGAAAATCGGCCTCGATGACAACTGCAGGTGTTGCTTAGCGGTAAAACGCTTCGACTTTGCCCTTCAGCTTGATCTGCAGCGGACGGCCGCGGCGGTCGAGGGACTTGGTGGAAGCGACCTTGATCCAGCGTTCGCTGATGCAATATTCTTCCACGTCAAGACGTTCCTTGTCGTTGAAGCGGATGCCGACGTCGTTCTCGAACACGGCTGCAACGTGGTAAGGGCTGCTCGGGTCGATCGACAGGCGATCGGGCAATGGGGGTAAGGTAGTGGTATCGTTCATGGGCGTAATTATCTCCCAGAATGCCGATCCAGACAACGGCCTTTCGCACGCCGTCTATCTGGCTGGACGCGAAATGGCGGGCGCGGCCGTGTGCGTGGATGGCGGCGGCGGTGATGATGAACTGTGCGGCATTCCCGTCGGGTCGGCCAGCTGGATGACCGTGCCGTGCTGCCAGGCGTCGGCACCGGCAACGATGGCGGGCGCGGCGATGTCGGTCCGCTGGCGGCGTTTTTCGGCCGAATCGATGCCGAAGCGGTGGTCGCGCGCGGCGACCATGGCGGCGTCGGCCTGACCGTCGGCTGTAAAGCCCATCATCAGTTGCGGCACGCCCAGCGGCAAGGTCTTGTGCAGATCCGTGTGCCAGGTATGCCAGGTCTTGCCGTAGGTGCCGACCAGCTTTTGCATCAGCGCCTTTTCCGCCACGGCCGGTATGCCGGGCGCGATCAGCTGGCCCGACTTCACTTCATGCACATGGCTGTGCCACAGCGCTTTTTCCGCCGCGGGCAAACCTTGGTACAGCCTGGCGCTGACGATGTATTCGACGCCCATCAGCTTGGCATCCTTGACGTTGCCGTCGTAAATCACGCATTGAATCAACTCTTCATTGACGATGGCGCAATAGTGGTGCGCCTCCATCTGACCGCGCAGATTGCCGTTGTAGAAATGAAAACCGTCGAGATAGGCATTGAGGGCCGCAATGGGCGGCCGGGCTTGCAGGGCGTCGGCGCCAGCATCGAGCACGCGCGTGGAGACCCCGGCTGGCGCGCCCGGGGCCTCCACGTTCGATGCCGTATTCCTGGCGCCGCAGGCGGCCAGGCCCATGCCCAGCCCGGCGCACAGCATGGCCCTCAGCGCTTTCATGTCGACCAGCAGCATCGGGCCGTGCCTGCGAAATCAGGATTTGTCGTCATTCTTGTGGCTTTGACGTCCCGCTTCCACGTGCTGCTCATGCGTGCCGCCGCGCGTGCCGGAGCCGGAACCCGATTGCTGGCTGCCGCCGCCGCTCTTGCCCTGGCCCGATTGCTGGCCCGACTGCTGCGAACCTTGTGAGCCTGATTGCTTGTCGGCGTCATTCTTGTGGCTTTGGCGGCCCGCCTCGACGTGCTGCTCGTGCGTGCCGCCCTGGGTACCGCCCGACGATTGGCGGCTGCCGGACTGTTTGTCCGACTGTTGGCTGCCCGATTGCTGTTTGTCCGATTGGCTGCCGGATTTGTCGTTGCTGTTCGAAGTCATGATCATGTCCCCTAAGGTTAGTCTGCGTCGTCATCCGCTCCAATATTGGGTTGGATGTTCCTGCCTGAGCTCCGGCGCCGTGCAGCACCGTTGAGACCATTCTCGTTGCAAGCGTCGGGCTTAACCATAGGGACACTCCTTGTCGCCACGTAGGAAAACTCCGGCGTAGCTGACAACCATTTCTACATTTGCATTGTTTACAAGTGCCCTGTTTCCTGCGGCGGCCTGTCCCAGTCGTCATGCCAGCCATCGACAAAGGTGACGGGCACCCGGGCCAGCTCGGCCGCCGCCGCATCGTCGAGGCAGTTCACGCCAATGCCGACAAATGGGCCGCTGCGGGGCGAATCGCCGTAGCCAAACGGGTGTACGCCGCAGTGGCGGCAAAAATAGTGGCGCTCGCGCCCGGCGCCGAAGCGGTATGCGCTCAAGTCGCCTTCGCCGGCCAGCAACTGGAAGTCGGCGGGCGGCACCTGGCTGGCCCAGCAGCGGATCTTCAGGCAATAGGAACAGTTGCAGCGCAGGCTGGGGGCCGCCAGGTCGATCTCGGCCGCGAAGCGCACGGCGCCGCAGTGGCAGCTGCCATGGTAGGTTTTTTTCATCTGGCCCACTCTACAGGGTGGCCGTACTGTCATGCAACTGCTGGAATTGCGACAGCTGCTGCTGCATCAGCCGCGCATACTGGCCGCCCGCGCGCAGCAGCTCGGCGTGCGTGCCTTGCTGGCAAATCCGGCCCTTGTCCATGACGATGATGCGATCGGCCTTGACGATGGTGGAAAAGCGGTGGGCGATGATGATGGTGGTGCGCCCTTGCATCAGCGCGTCGAGGGCGCGCTGCACCAGCTGTTCGCTGGCCGCGTCGAGCGCGCTGGTGGCCTCGTCCAGAATCAGGATTTTCGGCGCGCGCAGGATGGCGCGGGCAATCGCGATGCGCTGCTTCTGTCCGCCCGATAATTGCACGCCCCGTTCGCCCACGAGGGTGTCGTAGCCGTCCGGAAAGGCCGCGATAAAATCGTGGGCATGGGCCAGGCGCGCCGCCGCCACCATCGCTTCGCGCGCCACGACCCGGTCCGGCACGGCAAAGGCGATATTGTCGGCGATGCTGCCGGAAAACAGGGCCGGCTCCTGCTCCACCACGGCCATCTGGCGCCGCAATTGCGTCACGCCCAGCACCTGCGCGTCGATGCCGTCGAATTGCAGGCTGCCCGCGTCCATCTTGTAGTGGCCCAGTACCAGGCTGGCGATGGTGGACTTGCCCGCGCCCGAGGCGCCGACGAGGGCGATCTTTTCGCCTGCGCGGATGGACAGGCTGACACCGTCGAGGGCCGCGACCTGTACGCGCTCGGGATACGCAAAACGCACGTCGCGCAGCGCGATGTGGCCGGCCAGCGGCGGCTGCGGCGGCGCTTCGGGCACGGCACGGTGGCTGCGCAGGATCTCGAAGATGCGGTCGGTCGAGCCCATGGTGCGCATCCAGGTGTTCCAGAACTCGCTGATGGAGCCGGCCGTGTCCGTCACCATGCTGGCATAGATGACAAAGGCCGTCAGCTCGCCCACGCTCAGGCGGCCCTGGCCGATCAGGTGGGCGCCGAAGCACAGGGTGGTCAGCAGGGCAACAAACGCGAGCAGCCCCTGCGCGCCCTGAAACACGGCCAGCAGCCGCGTACCGGCCAGGGACACTCCCAGCAGCTCCCGCATGGCTTGCGCGTAACGGGCCATGGCGCCGCCTTGCTGGTTGAACGCCTGCACCAGGCGCGCATGGGCAAAATATTCCTGCGCCACCTTGCCGCTGGCGGCCAGGGTGGCCGAAATGGCCCGCGCGCGCTGCCGGTAATTGCTGCCGGATAACTTGCCGAGATACAGGCTGATGGGAATGAACAAGGCCAGCGGCAGGCTCAGCATGGGCGACAGCTGCAGCAGCATGGCGATGCCGCCCAAAAACACGCACAGCGAACGCAGGGCGTTGGCCGCGCCGATGGTCAGGCTTTCATGCAGGGCCGACACGTCGGACGTGAGCCGGCTGTTCAGCTCGCCGCCATGGTGCTTGTCGAAGAAGGCGATGGGCTGGTTGATCACCACGTCGAACAGGCGCCGGCGCACGCCCATGACAACCATGTGGCCGCTCGATTGCAGCAGGTAGAAGCGCGCGGCCGAGGCCAGCGCATACAGCACGCTGAAGGCCAGCATGGCGGCGACCATGCCCGGCGTGACGCCGTGCCGGGTGAGGGCGGTCACGTTGTCGATGAAATACGCGATGGCTTGCGGAAAGGCCAGCTGCGCGCCCACGGTAAGGGCCATGCACAGCAGGCCGGCGGCAATGCGCCAGCGCACGGGGTACAGCAGGCGCAGGCGTTCAAAATGCGGGCCGAAGTTGATATTGCTCATGCGGCGCGCTCCTGTGACGGTTCGGCGTTCAATTGTCCGACGAGGGCCAGCCAGTCTGCGTCGCCGATCAGGCCGGCCGCTTCCACGCGTCCCTGGTGATTGACAAAGACATAGGACGGCGAGCTCATTTGGGGATTGACGCGCCGGTAGTCGCGCAGGCTGACGCGCGCCGCCGCCGCACGCAAGGCGTCGCCGGGCAGGAAGGCGCGCAGCCGGCGGGCCGGTTCTTCGCTGAGCAGCCACACGGCCAGGCCCGCATTGCGCGCCAACGGCAGCAGCCGTTCGATGCCGGCCAGCTTATCCGCGCATTTCGGGCAGCGGCTGGCGAGGAACAGCAGCACGGCCGCCTGGCCGGGGGCGCCCGGCTGGAAACGCGCGCCGCCAGTCAGCGGGCGGGCTGGCACGGCGGGCAGGGGCTCGCCCGGCGCCAGCGCCGTGGGCGCCAGCCTTTCGCGGCGGCTGGCGCGCAGCACGGCCAGGGTCAGCCAGAGATTGCCGGCGATGGCGAACGCCAGTGCCGCCAGCACCAGTTGCAAGGTCGCGGCATCCATCATCCGGCCTTTGCCAGGGTGGCGATGTCGTGCAGGGAAATGATGGCCACGCAGGCGATGGCCGCCAAGCCGGCCGCCAATACAGTGGTGGCGACGGGCAAGGCCGCATCTTGCGCCAGCGCAAAGTAGCTGCCGTTGATGCCCACCGCCAGCGCGTTGCGCAGCAAGTCGTACTGCGAGACGGGCCGCGCCGCTTCGCCGAAGCAGCTGCAGCGCACCACGCTGTGCGTGAAGTAGCGCCAGGCCAGCACGGCAGTGAGGGTGCTCAATAGCAATAACGACAGCAGCATCGGCAGCCGGGTGCCGCCGGCCAGCAGCCAGCCGGCCAGCAGCAGTTCTGCCGCCACCAGGGCCGGCGCGGCGCCTGTGGCTGCGGCGGGCGGCAGGCCGAACGAGGTGGTCAGGTTGCCGCGAAATTCCCCGTAGCTGCGCAGCTTGCCCACGCTGGCCGCCAGCAGCAGCAAGGCGATGCAGCAGCGCGCGATATCAGACAGCAATGCCGTCAGCATGCTGCCCCCGTTTGCGTGGTCCACAGCGGTGCGAAGCCGCCCGGACGCTGGCGCCGCAGCTGCACGCCGTCGCGCGAGGCCAGCAGCGCATCGTTCCACGGTTCGTCGGGGGCGCTGCGCAGGGCGCCGCCTATGTGCGCCTGCAACTGGGTCGAGATGGCCCAGCCCAGCCGTTCAGCCTGGGCATCGCGCGCCATGTTCAAGCCCAGCCGGGCCAGCTCTTCGCGCGTCAAGGCATAGTTATGCGAGTGGTATCCAGTCACCAATTGCGCGACGATGGCACGCCGCGCCTCTTGCGTGGCATCGGGCAATTGCCAGGCCAGCAATTCCTCGCCGATTTGCGCCAGTTCCAGCGTGGTGCGGTAAAAGGCCGTCAGGGACGGGGGAAAGATGCTGCCGCACAGCAGGGACAAGGATTGCTGGCGCGCTTCGCCGGCATCGACGCCGAACCACTGCTGCGCCATGTCGCCGAAGACCTTGATGTCGAGGCTGGAAATGGCGCCGCCGTCCACGCCGTCGAGCTGCGGGTCGATGGGCGAGAACAGGGCCAGGTCGCCGGCGATGATTTCATCGGCGCCCAGGGCCAGCAGGGTAGCGGCCGACTGGCAGTGGAAGGGCACGATAAAGCTCAGGTGGCGCGCATGCTGGCGCAGCAGCAGGGCGATGCGGCGCGCCGCGTTGACGATGCCGCCCCGTCCGTGCAGCACCACGTCGAGGCGCGCTGCGGGGCCGATGCCCTGGCACAGTTCGTAGAGGGCGGGCAGCAGTTCCATGTCCAGGTGTGAGGCGGCCAGGACGATGGCGCGGCTGTCGCGCGCCTGCTCCAGTGCGCGCAGCTGCGAAGGCAGCAGGGTCAGGTCTGGCTGTGGCATAACGCTCCTTCGATCAGGATATCGGCGACGCTTTCCAGCAGGGGCAAGGCGGGCACCAGTTGTTGCACATATAAAAATTGACCAACAGGATTGTTTTCCAGGAAAACATACTCGCCCTCGGGCGTGACGATCAGGTCCAGCGCGCCGTACTCGAGACCATAGCTGTGCACGAAAGCGAGGCAGCGCTCGTGTATGTCGTCCGGCAAGGTCGCCGCTTCGTAGCGGATGGGGGCCGACATGTCGCGCGAATCGATGGCCGTGCGCGCATCGTCCTGCGAATACAGGCGGGCGGCAAACAGCTGCTTGCCGATCACGGTGATCCGTAGTTCATATTGCTTGGCGATATATTCCTGGAACTGGCAGCTCAGTTCGCTGACGGCGTCCAGGCTGTCGAGCATGGCATCGTCGACGACGGTGGTGCCTATGCCGCCGCTGACCCTGTCTGCATCCTCGACCGTTTCGGCCGCCAGGGTGGGCGTGGACATGCTCTTGAAAATGATGGGTCCGCCGACGGCGGCGCGGAAAGCGCGCACGTCGTCGGGCACGTTGCTGATCACGGTGGCGGGCACGCGAAAGCCCATGCGCGCGGCCCGTGCCAGCTGCTCGCCCTTCCATTGGGCGCCGCGCAGGGCCAGCGGGTGGCTGAGCCAGTAGCAATCGAGGCTGTACAGCACGCTGAAGATGGCTTGTTCCGTTTCCAGCCGGGCATAGGCGCGTTCCTGCGGCGTCAGGTCGGCGCTGGCATAGGCGTAGTCGGCCGCCTTGCGCAGCCAGACGGCGCCCACCTGGCGCAGGTCCAGCCAGTCGCCGTCGGGCAGGCGGCGCAGGCGCGCACTGGCCTGGCCGCCCAGCATGCGCTGGCACAGCTGGTAATCGCGGGGAAAGGCGTCGAGATCGATACGGAAGGGGGCATGACCGCGGTCGGCGAGAATCGATGCCACCAGGTCGGCGTGCAGGTCGCCGCTATGGCTGATAATCAAAACCTTTTTATGCATGTCGGGGAGCCTGCAGTAGCGGAAAATCGGGAAGATGAAAAAGCCTTGCCGCGGCAAGGCTTTCAGTTGGCGCAACGATCAGCAGAATTCTCCGCCGTCACTCGAGCCGACGCGCGAATAGCGGTATTGTTCCTCGCTGTCGACCGCCGTGCAGCCGGCCACGGCGACACCGTCGCGCACTTTCCAGGGCGCAGGACGCGCCGGTTTTTCCTCTTCCTTTTTTTCCGCCAGTTTGAATGCGAACAGCTTGGTTTTATCGTGCATGAGATCCTCTGTTAATGGTTATGTTTCGATTTTTACCGATAACTTCTTTAAAGAATGGAATCTCCAATTGAGAGGGGTTCATATATTCATTGCGCGCGGAAAATCCGCGCCGCACGGCGCCGGTTTGAATATGGGGAATATATGCAACCCCGCGCCGGGCGGGGTTATGGCGTGCCGGAAATCAGCAATACTGGCCGCTGTCGTTCGGCTTGAGACGCGAAGAGTCGCGATATTGATCATTGGTGCCGACGGCGGTGCAGCCGGCCACGGCGACGCCGTCGCGCACTTTCCAGACGGTGGCGGGCGCCGCCTGTTTTTGAACTTGTTTTTCAGCCAGTTTGAATGCGAACAATTTGGATTGGTTTTGCATTGTACTATCCTCTTGTGATGGTTAAGTACGGCTTGCGCTGTGTGCCATGGTATATGGCCATTCGATATTAGCGCCGGAATAAATAAGCGTCAATTGAAAATCAATCGTATTCGCGATTCTATGTCCGAGATACTCACCAAATATCACGCCGGCCATTTATGTTATTGCAGTGCGATAAATAATAAGGGCGGTGTTTTAAATGAGCTGCAAGCCGTTTGATTATGGATGGCAAACGGATCGCCTATGCGCCCGGCCACGCACTATAATGGCGCCTGTTGAATGGAGAAGGCAGGAGTCGCTATATGGAAATGACAGTTACTGACAGCCTGCGAGAGCTGGCGTACGCGCAGGCCGCAGCGTTCGTGCAGACGCTGAACGGGCGCGATCCTGTTGCGCTGCAACGCGACTGGGGCCTGTCGCCGGCCGTGGCCACGGAGATCGTCGACATGCTCGACAGCTACTTTGCGGCCAACGAGGCGCTGTCCCTGACGCCGCTGGCGCACGCCTTTGTGCCGGGCAAGGGCGGCCGGCCCGGCGTCGATGTGTACGCCACCGGCGACGGCCCGTTGGGCCTGGAATGCCTGTTGCTGGCCGACGGCAAGCCCGGTGAAGCGATTTTGCACCTGGAAATGTCCGGCCACGATGGCGCGCTGCGCCTCCATTACCGCTACATCGGATCCTGAGAGCACCATGACTGAACTGATCAGCGAAACACAGCAACGCATCTGCGACAAATTCGGCTTGCCGGCGCAGGCGCCCGAACCCATGGTGGCCCTGGCCATCGGCAGCCTGGCGCAGTCGCCCATCTATGGCACCCGCATCGCGCTGCCGGAAAACGGCACCATCAGCTGGTTCATCCACTGCGGCGAACACGACGACGCCAGCGGCTTTTACCAGGCCCTGCATGCGGAGCACCTGCACGAGATGCTGCCGCAGGTGGTCGATTACCTGGCCTTGCCCAGCGGCGCCAAGTTCATTCTCGACCGGCAAGGGTATGAAGATGTGTGGCTGGAAGAGTAACTTTCTAATCGGCAAGATTGTCGTTGACGTTGACAAATAGGTATGGGATGCTGCGGTTCCGTTTTCAACTGTCGAAAGCCGTATCTTGAAGCCACGCCTCCCATCCGTCCTGCTCGTCATGGCGCTTGCCGCCGTGGCAGCTCCCGTCACCTCGATCGCCACTGCCGCCCCCGCCAACTCATCGCAGGCATCGCGCGCGGAACAGGAAATTGCCTCCTTTGTGCGCAGCGAAATGCGGGAGCGCCAGATTCCCGGGCTGCAACTGGCCGTGATCCAGCATGGCAAGGTCCTGCTGAAGCGCAATTTCGGCCTGGCCAGCCTGCAATATCAGGTGCCCGTGACGGACGCCAGCCTGTTTTCCATCAACTCGGCCACCAAGGCGTTTGCGGGCGTGGCCGTGATGCAGCTGGTGCACGAGGGCAAGATCGACCTGGCCGCGCCCATCGGCCAATACCTGACGGGGCTGCCTGCAGCCTGGCAAGCCGTGACGGTGACGCAATTGCTCAACCATACCTCTGGCTTGCCCGACGTGCTCGACCAGCGCAGCGGCAAGCTGGTGGGGCCGCAACCGGACGACGCCGCTGCGGCGTGGAGCGCCGTGCAGGCGCTGCCCGTGGAAGCCCCGCCAGGCCAGCGCTACCGCTACAACCAGACCAATTACGTGTTGCTGGCGCAATTGATCGAGCGCCAGAGCGGCCAGCCCTTTACCGACTTCATCCGGCACCGGCAGTTCGACGTGGCGGGCATGCGGCACAGCGGCTTTGGCGATGCGAAGGACGTGGTCGTGGGCAAGGCCAGTTCCTACGTGCTGGACCGGGGCGGCAACGGCTACCGCAACGTGATCGAGGACTTTCCCGTGTTCATGCGCGCCGGGGCCGGCATCAACAGCAATGCGGGCGAACTGGCCAACTGGCTCATCGCCCTGCAGTCGGGGCGCTTGCTGGCGCCCGCCAGTGTGGAACGGCTGTGGCAGCCGACTAGCTTGAATGACGGCAAGCCGGCGCCTTGGGCGCTGGGCTGGCCCACCATCGGCCGTGATGGCCACCGCGCCGTGGCCGGCATCGGCGGCGGCCGCTCGGCCTTCTATGTGTATCCGGACGACGGCCTGGCCGTCATTATCCTGAGCAACCTGGCCGGCGGCCAGCCGGAACAGCTGATCGATACCATTGCCGGCTTTTACCTTCCCGCCCTGCGCCAGCAGCGGGGCGGCGCGTATGCCGCGCATCTATTGCGCAACAAGGCGGCCGGCACGGGCTTTGAAGGGCTGGAGCAGAAACTGGCCGCCATCCGGCGCCAGCATGGGCTGCCCGCACCCGCTGACGACGACCTGAATGCCTGGGGCTACCGCCTGCTGGGCCGGCAGCAGCCGAAACAGGCGGCCGCCGTTTTCCAGCTGGGCGTGCAACTGTACCCGCAAGGGGCGAATGGCCACGACAGCCTGGCCGAAGCGTACGAGGCCGATGGCGCCACGGCGCTGGCCGTCACGCATTACCGCCGTTCGCTGGAGCTGGACCCGGGCAACACGCACGCCGTGGCGCGTTTGCGCGTGCTTTCCCCGGACTAGCGCGCCGCCGCGGCCTGGCCGTGCTCGGACCCGTGCATGGCCAGGTAGGCCGTCAGGTTGTCGTCGGCGATGCCCAGGGCACGCAAGACTTCCTTGGTGAAGGTGACGGGCGCCGTGCCGGGCGCCGTGATGATGCGCTGGTCGGCCACGGCCCACGGCACATCCTGGTACAGGGCGGCGCCCGCATAGCCCGTTTCCAGCAAGTTGCCCGCGCTGTTGGACGTATGGTGCACGGTGTCAAGCACGCCCGCCTGCGCCAGCACGCGCGTGCCGTCGCAAATGCCGGCCAGCACGACGCCCTTGTCGCGCGCGGCGCGCAGCAACGGGCCCAGGTCGGGCGCCTTGCCGCTTTGCCAATGGCTGCCGCCGCACACCATCAGCAAATCGAGTTCCTCGAGCACGATATCTTCCAGCGCCAGCTGCGGCGTGACCAGCATGCCGCCGGACGAGGTGACGGGCAAGCCGCCCGGCGTGGCGAACTGCGTGTAAAAACCGTAGTACAGGCGCGCCGTGGAATTGAGCAGGGCGGTTTCCCAATCGGCAAAGTTTTCGGTCAGTATGGTAATGGCACGTGTCATGAAAAGTCCTGTCGCAGGTGGAGATATCAATAGTACTGGCTAGCTGGCCAGCTGGTGCCGAAATCATAATAAAAAGCACTGACAATTTCTGTCAGTAGCATGCGTGAATCAGCAGGGCGCAGGAAACGATGGTACAAGTTGCAACAGACTGCGCTACAATCGCTGGCCCGTCCGCGCGGGCTTGTCCTTGTTCAATGCTTACTCTCCATCGCCTCCATGCTGATTCTGTTTTGCCGTGTCCTGTTCAGCATTGCTGGCCTGTTGCTGTTCTTCCTCTTCGATCAGTTAAGCGCGAACGAATGCCTGAAATTGAGCGTCTTGCTGGCGGCCTTCCTGCTGGGTGTGGGCGGCGTGCTGCACGCATGGCGTGGCAGTTGCGGCGCGATCACCGTGCTGGTGCGCGTCGTCGTGCCCGTGTTTTACCTGGACGCCGCCGTAAAAGGCTTCTTGCGTGGCTATTTTGGCATGCGCCCGAACCCGAATGCGGTTTTGCAGGCCATGTTTGCGACAGATCAAGCGGAAACGGGAGAATTTTTCCTGCACAACAGCGTCGCCCTGGCGCAAGCGGCTGGCTGGTTTGTGCTCGTGACGGCGGCCGTGCTGCTGGCCGACCACCAGCTGCAGCGCTGGCAGGCGTCGCGCGCCGGTACCGCGCCGGGCTGGCCGCACAAAGCCTTTGCCGCCGGTATGTCCGTGTTTCTCGTGCTGCTGCACGTCAATACCACCATGCGGCGCGAAAATCCGGCCCTGTTCTGGCCGCTGCGCTACCAGCAGTACAGCGCGCAGCTGGACGCGATGAAATCGATGCAGCATGCGCTGACGGCGGCCATGGCCGCGCCGCGCGACTGGAATGTGCGCTATGCGGGCGAGGAGGCGCGCACCGTCATCCTGGTGATCGGCGAGAGCACCAACCGCGCCTCGATGTCGCTGTACGGCTATCCGCGCGCGACCACGCCCCAGCTCGACGCCATGCGTGCGAAGCTGCTGGTTTTTAACGATGTGATTTCGCCCGCGTCCAGCACGGTGGAATCGATGATGACCATGCTCACGCCGGCCGATATCGGCAACCCCGATGCGTGGATGGCCAAGCCGAATCTGCTGATGCTGGCCGAGGCGGCCGGCTACAAGACGTTCTGGGTTTCGAACCAGACGCGTAACGATGGCTGGATCGGGCTGCTGGCGGGCGAGGCCGATGAAAGCGACTTCATCAACTACGGCACCGGTCGTGGAGAAAACAATTTTGACGGCAACCTGTTCCAGCCATTCGCCCACGCGCTGCGCGACGCGGCGCCGAAAAAGCTCATCGTCGTGCACTTGCTGGGCGCGCATCCCAGCTATGACATGCGCTATCCCAGCCGCTTCGCCCATTTCGACCGGGCACAGGACGCCGTCAGCGCGCAGATGGCCAGCCAGGGCAGGTCCAGCTGGATACGCAACCAGCGCGACGAATACGATAACGCCATCCGCTATGGCGATTACGTGCTGGGCACCCTGATCGGCATGGCGGAAACGGCCAAGACCGGCCGGGCCGCCTCCTTGCTGTTCGTCTCCGACCATGGGCAGGAAGTGGGCTACAGCCGCAATCACGCGGGCCATTCCGCGTCGGACAAGAGCGGCTATGAAATCCCCATGTTGATCTGGGATAACCAGCAAGCGCCGCAGTCGACGGCCGTGCGCGCCGCGCTGGAAAGCCGGCCGTATCAGACGGACAAGCTTGATGCGACCGTGCTGGGCCTGCTGAAGATCGAGACGCGCTATTACGCCGCGCATGACGATATCCTCAGCAGTGCCTTTACGCCCGTGCAGCGCTTCATGAATGGCTTGCAGTACCAGCGCGGGGCTGCGCCGCTGAGCCGGCAATGAAAAGGCCCGGCGCCGCCGCGGGAAGCGGCGGGGCCGGGCCCCTGAGTTTGCTGCGGATTTGCTCTCGATTACTTCTCGGCGAATGCGCGCTCGACAACGAAGTCGCCAGGCGTCGAGGTATTGCCTTCCTTGAAGCCACGCGCTTCCAGCATGTCTTTCAGGTCGCGCAGCATCTCGGAGCTGCCGCAAATCATCACGCGGTCTTCGGCAGGATTGAGTTCCGGCACGCCCAGGTCTTTGGCCAGCTTGCCGTTCTCGATCAGTTCCGTGATGCGGCCCATGTTGCGGAAGTCTTCGCGCGTCACGGTCGGGTAGTAGCGCAGCTTGTCGCTGACCATTTCGCCCAGGAACTCATGCTTCGGCAGATGTTCTTCCAGCAAGTCGTGGTAAGCCAGTTCGTCGACCTGGCGCACGCCGTGCACGAGGATCAATTCGTCGAAGCGTTCGTAGATGTCCGGATCGCGCACGATGCTGAGGAAAGGCGCCAGGCCCGTGCCCGTCGACAGCATGTACAGGCGCTTGCCCGGCAGCAGGTAGTCGGACACCAGGGTGCCCGTCGGCTTGCGGCCGACGATGACGGTGTCGCCCACTTGCAAGTGCTGCAGACGCGACGTCAATGGGCCGCCCGGCACCTTGATGCTGAAAAATTCCAGGTGGTCTTCGTAATTGGCGCTGGCGATACTGTAGGCGCGCAGCAATGGCTTGCCGTCAACGCGCAGGCCGATCATGGTGAAGTGGCCATTCGAGAAACGCAGCGACGGGTCGCGCGTGGTGGTAAAGGAGAACAGGGTATCCGTCCAGTGGTGCACGCTTAAAACGCGCTCTTCATTCATCGAACTCATAGTATTTGTTGGCTGGTCAAAAAAATGGTTAGTTGCTGGCAACTGCTGGCAAAAGTGAAACCCTGTGTAGGCCCAGACGCTATTGTACTGGCCTCCACACGAAATTGTTACCGTCTATCGCCGCCAATGCTGCCGCACGCGGTGCCGACATTATAGTGCGAATGGCAAGGCGGGGCTGAAATTCGCCCGGAAACGGGCGGTGGGCATGCGGTCTCTTGACCTGGCTCAGTTTTTCGCCGGCGGCATCAGGATGCGGCCCGGCGTTGCCAGAATGGCGCCTCCGGCCAGCGCTGTTCGGCGCCGTAGAAGCCGCGCCGCATCTGCAGATAGGTTTCAAACGAGGCGAAGACGCTGCGCCGGTAGCCCGCCGCCATGCCCCGGTCGCCCGCCAGGCAGGCTTCCGCCACCCGCGCCGCATGGATGCCCGACGCCATGGCCTGGCCGATGCCCAGTGAGGAGATGGGGTCGAAGCAGGCGGCCGCGTCGCCCGCCGCCGTCCAGTTGTCGTCCGCCGGCAGCGAGGCCACGCGGCTGTGAATCGCATAGTGGCGCAGGGCGTTCGGCGCGGGCAGGCGCGGCATGATATCGCGCACATGCCGCGTGCCCATGGCGGCCTCGCGCCAGGGCGCTTCCTCCTTCAGCCGCAGGCGCTTGAGGATGTCGGCATCCGTGATGAAGGCCAGCGCCACGCGGTCGCCGGGCAGGGGCGCCGCATAATACCAGCCGTGCTGCGTCGTTTCCACCAGGGTGCGGTGCGGCAGGAATTGCGGTTCTTGCAACTGATAATAGGCGTACAGCGCCACCAGCGCGTCTTGCGTGTGGATGGGGCGCTTGCGCTGGCGCACGATGGCCGCCTGCTTGCCGCTGCAATCGATCAGGTAACGGGCCGTCAGGTCCACTTCCTGCCCGCCGGCCGCCACGCGCAAGCGCCATGGGTCGCCGTGTTCCAGCTGCACCAGTTGTGCGGGACGCCACAGCTCCACGCCGGCCTGGCGCGCCTGCTCCAGCAGGATGGCGTCGTAATGCCGGCGGTCCAGGTGCAGGCCGTGGCCATGGCTGCTGAAGACGGCGTCGCGCGACATCAGTTCCGCGCTGCCCCAGGCGGCCGCGTGGGAAAACGCGGGCAGCTGGGCGCCGTCCAGCAGGTCGCGGCCCACGCCCAGAAAGTCCAGCATCGAGAAAATGGACGACGAGACCGTTTCGCCGGCCCGGTAATCGTCGAACAGCTGCTTTTCCAGCAAGGCGATGCGCAAGCCCGTGTAGCGGGCCAGGGTCAGGGCGGCGGCCGTGCCGGCGGCACCGCCGCCGACAATGACGACATCGTAGTCGGGCGATGAAGACATGCTCAATGGGAAAACCGGCGCCGGTTGGCCGGCATGATTTTCTTCGGCGTGTCATGCAGGGCCACTTGCGCGCCGCCGCTGGCAAACAGCTGCGAGGCCTTCTCGGGCGCCGTCTGCGGATCCTCGTCCTTGAGGAACCACGCGGGCAGGTAGTTGGCATCGTCGCCCGTGATGAAACTGCTGGCATTGCCGACCCCCACGCTGGCAGCCACGAATTTCGCGTGATTGCGCTCCTTTTCGACAAAGTACGGATACTGGCGGCCCGATTCTGCATCCTCGTTCTGGTTCACGATGAAACCCAGGTAGTGCCAGGAGCTGATCATCTGCGAAAAACTGTTCATGCCGCGGCTGTACATCACCTGCATGCCGGCCGGCACGCCGGCGAGCGCCTGTTCTTCCTTGGTGGTGGCGCCATTGATGACGTTCCACGGGCTTTGCGGCGGCCACCAGTAGGCGTAGTAGGTGGGCGGCACGGGAATGAGCGAATCGGGATTCTTGACGATATCCGGATTGTCGAAGTTGATCATCTGCACGGAGCAGTCATAGAAATCGGCTTGCCATGGAATCGCCATGCGTTTGGTCAGGTCGCCCGGTTCGCAGCCGGTGCCGACGGTCGGATCGTTCCAGTCCAGCGGTTCGCACTCGTCGCGGCCCGGCGACAGGCCGTTTTTGGCGTAGTCGGCATCCACGCGGTGCAGGATGGCGTACGGTTTCTCGTAGATGACGGGATTGCGCACGCTCCACGTCACTTCGATGCCGGGACACATGGGTTCGCCGACGCAATTGCCGATGGTCGCGTGGTCGAGCGGGTCGATGCCCGGCAAGGCCAGGCCCGGCGCGTCGGGGGCGAATTTGCCGGCCGCCCATTGCTGCAAGGCAAAGTATTGCGTATCCGTCAGTACCGAAAACTTGCTGATGACGTTGTTGCGCACGGAATTGCTGCCTGAATTCAACGGCACGAGGGGGATGCCCGCGCCGCGATTGTCCGTGGTGGCGGCGCTGAACAATTGCCCGCCCTGGCCGCCGGTAAAACCCGGCACCTGTTCCTTGGTCCCGGGCCGGATGGCCGATGGCTTGCGGAAATAACTGAGGAATTTCTCCCGCTGCGGCCGGTTCGCTTCCGAGGCATCGGCCACATCGAAGTTGGGGCGGATGAAGGCCGTCATCGACGGCACCGTCGCCACCCACTGGTAATCGCCTATCCTGGCGAGGAATGGCTGAATGTCCTGCGCGTAATTGACGACATAGTCGGGGTTCCAGCCATCGCTGCCGCTCCAGCGGGCCGCATCGTAGGCCTCGGGCAGCGCGTTCTTGTATTTGATGGCCATGTCGGCCACCACGTCATCCCAAGTGGAAATATTCACCAGTTCTGGCGCGAACTTCGGCGAACCGATGACCACCCAGGCTTTCAGTTCCACGGAGGGGCTGCCATCCTTGAAATGGATGGTTGCGCTGACGGGGCCGTCGGCCACGTCGTCATTCCACGTATCGCCGCCGCCGAAGCCCGTGATGCTTTCCGAGCCGCCGGCGCGGCCATAGGCGCCGATCACCAGCAAGTTGCCGCGCGAATCCGTGCGCATTTCGCCCAGGGTGCGCACCGGATAGCCTTGCGTGATGGCTTGCGGATCGGGGAAGGACACGTGCTTGTACGCGCCGGCGCCGTCCTTGTCGAACTGGGCCTTGCCCAGCGGCGCGTCGAGGGTGCGCGGTCCCGGATCGACGATCAGTTTTTGCCGTGCCGCCTCTCCCGTGACGTCGCTGTTGCGCAAATTGGTCCAGGACGTGGGCGTGAGGTTCCAGGCGGGCGGCGTATTTTCCCAGGTTTCATAGCTGTTGTACGGGCCAAACATCAGGTCGCCCAGCAGGGGAATGAAGTTCCACCAGGCCGCCTTCTTGTTAGCCACGTGCACTGTCCACTCGATTTTGGCAATGCTCGGGTCTTGCAGGTCGACCAGGACTTTTTCCCCGGGACGTCCCGCCACGGACTTGTAGATGCGGAAACTGGCCGCCTGGCGCCGCACGCGGCCGGCCGCATCCTTGAACTGGGCAACGTGGACCGGCTTGCCGCCGGACAGCAACGGATCGTTATTGCCGTCCGCTTCGATCGGCAACCCGCCGATGGTTTCCGGCGCCAGATAGAACGAATCATGGCTGTTGCCCACGCGGGCAATGCCGATGGATGGGTGGATCGAGTACTGTTCCGTGCTATTCATCAAGTTTTCCCCTGAAAGGTTGGCAATCCTGGTGGCATATCTGGCGGCAGCTACGGGGAAAGATACAGAGAAAAATTGCCAAAAAAGTCACCCATTGTCACTGGCCGTCAATATATTCCGCTCCTGTGATAGCGCTCAAGTCAACGATTCGGGAATTTCCTGGCACGCGCACGCGTAATGGAGCGGGGCGGTTGCGTATGAGCTTGTATGATGTTGCTAAAAAGAATTATCACAAGCCGAGCGGGCGCCACTGCCTGTCCGGATGCCTGTCCAGTAAAGGAAATCATGATGTATAAAACAGTGCGCGACCTGTTCCTGCATTTCAAGGAAGCCGTCCCATTCCGCCTCGTCCCCGCCCTGATCTGCACCGCCTTGCTTGTCGGCATGCTATTGCTGCCGGCGCCCGAAGGCTTGACGCCCAAGGCCTGGGGCCTGGTGGCGATCTTCCTCACCACGATACTGGCGATCATATTAAAAGTCATGCCGATCGGCGTGATGGCGATGATGGCCATCGTCATCGTATCCTTGTCGCAGGTGACTTCGACCTCGTCCAAGGGCGCCATCACGGATGCGCTCAGCAGTTTCTCGAATCCATTGATCTGGCTGATCGTCGTGGCGATTCTGATATCGCGCGGCCTGAAAAAGACGGGGCTGGGCAGCCGCATCGGCCTGCTGTTCATCTCGCTGCTGGGCAAACGCACCATGGGCATCGGCTATGGCCTGGCGATTTGCGAACTGGTGCTGGCGCCATTTACGCCCAGTAACACGGCACGCGGCGGCGGCATCGTCCACCCCGTCATGAAATCGATCGCCAACGCCTTCGATTCGGACCCGGCCAAGGGCACGGAAAAGAAGGTGGGCACGTATCTGGCCCTCGTCAACTACCATGCCAACCCGATCACCTCGGCCATGTTCCTGACGGCCACGGCGCCGAACCCGCTGGTGGTCGATTTCGTGGCCAAGGCCAGCGGCCAGAGTTTCCACCTGACGTGGACCACCTGGGCCCTGTGCATGCTGCTGCCGGGCCTGGTCTGCCTGCTGGTGATGCCTTTGATCATCTATTGGCTGTCGCCGCCGGAACTGAAAGCCACGCCCGACGCCGTCACCTACGCCAAGGCGCAATTGAAAGGCATGGGCCCGCTGTCGCCGCCGGAAAAAGTCATGCTGGGCACCTTCGCCCTGTTGCTACTGCTGTGGGCCAACGTGCCCGCCATGCTGTTCGGCCCCGCCTTTTCGCTCGATGCGACGGTCGTTGCCTTTGTCGGCTTGTTCGTGCTGATCATTACCGGCACCATCGACTGGGACGACGTGCTGTCGGAAAAGAGCGCCTGGGACACTCTGGTGTGGTTTGGCGCCCTGGTCATGATGGCCGAGCAGCTGAACAAGACGGGCGTGATCGCCTGGTTCTCGGCCGGCATGAAGGCGGCCATCGTCGCCAGCGGCATGGACTGGCTGCCGATCGCCGGCGTCCTCGTGCTGGTGTTTGTCTTTTCGCATTACTTCTTTGCCAGCACGACGGCCCACATCAGCGCCATGCTGCTGGCCTTCCTGACGGTGGGCCTGCACCTGATTCCCGCCGAATACCACGTGCCGTTCATGCTGATGATGACGGCCGGCTCGGCCATCATGATGACCCTGACCCACTACGCGACGGGTACCTCGCCCATCATCTTCGGCAGCGGCTTCGTGACGATGGGCAACTGGTGGCGGGTCGGCTTCATCATGTGCGTGGTGGAACTGCTGATCTTTGCCGTCGTCGGCACGACGTGGTGGAAGGTGCTCGGCTACTGGTAAGGCAACTGGCCGCGCACGACTTGCAGCAGATAGTCGCGCGCCGCGGCCCGTTCCATGCCTTTTTCCTGCAGCAGCGGTAGCAGGCGCTCAAACAGCTGGCGCCGCCGCAGCGATGGTTCGGACCTGTCGCGCCGGTCCGAAAAGAAATCCATCAGGGTCGAGCCGCACAGGCAATTGCGGTAGACCTCGACGATTGCCACGTTGTTGTCATCGAAACTTTGCTTGAGCCCCGAGACATTCTGGCGCATCGCCCGTGTCTGCCCGATGAACTCGTGCGCCGTGGCGAAGACGCGCCCGCAGCAGGCGCAATGCTTGGGAAAGGCCGCTTCGGCCAGGGCGCGCAAGCCTTCGAAGAACAGCTGCTCCTGCATGATGGCTCCTGGCGGCGCGCTAGGCGGCGCGGTTGCTGATCTCGATGCCATGGGGCCCCCGCGGCGGCCGCTGCACGCCCGATTCGAAACGCTGGAAGGCTTCCAGCAAGTGGTCTTTCAGCAGGGTTTCGTCCCACGGCTTGGTGATGAATTTGTACACCGAGCCTTCGTTGATGGCCGCCGTGACCGAATGCAGCTCAGGGTAGCCGGACAGCATCACGCGCACGATCTCGGGATAGACGCCCTTGATGCGGCGCAATAGTTCGTTGCCCGACATGCCCGGCATGCGCGCATCCGTGAGGATCACGCCCACCGCGTGCGAGGCGACCAGTTCCAGCGCTTCCTGCGGATTGGTGGTGCTGAGTATCTGGTAGCCTTCCTTGCGCAGCGAGCGGCGCAGGGCGGACAGGATATGCTCCTCATCATCGACCAGCAGCAGCACGCGCTGGGGCGCCACGGCATGGCAGCTCTCGGGCGGCAAATGGGTGCCTGCATGCAGCATCAGATCCATCTCGGCGCCGGGCAGGGGGCGGCTGAAGTAATAGCCTTGCATCGCGTCGCAGCGGTTAGTATTGAGAAAACCCAATTGACCCTCCGTTTCCACGCCTTCGGCCACCGTGGTCAGGTGCAGGGACTTGGCCATGGCGATGATGGAGCGGGTCAACGAAGCGCCATCCACGCTGTCGGTCACGTCGCGGATGAACGATTGGTCGATCTTGACCACGTCGATGGGGAATTGCTTCAGATAGGACAGGCTGGAATAGCCGGTGCCGAAGTCGTCCAGCGACAGGGTGACGCCGATTTCCTTCAGCTGCTCCAGCGCCCGCACCACCAGGTCGCGGTTCTGCATCAGCACGCTCTCCGTCAGCTCCAGTTCCAGGCAATGCGCCGGCAGGCCGCTGTCATCCAGCACTGCGCGCACCAGTTCCGGCATGTCGACCTGGCGGAACTGGCGTGCCGACACGTTGACGGCCATCGTCAGGTGCGTAAAGCCGTAGGCATGCCAGACGCCCAGCTGCGCGCAGGCCGTGCGCAGCACCCATTCGCCGATGGGCACGATCATGCCCGTTTCCTCGGCGAGGGGAATGAAGCGGTCCGGCGGCACCAGCCCGATGCCGTCGCGGCGCCAGCGCAGCAGGGCTTCCATGCCATAAATCTTGCCGCTGGTGAGGTCGACCTTGGGCTGGTAATGCAATTCCAGCTCGCCCAGCGCCAGCGCCTGGTGCAGCGCGTGTTCGATTTCGGCCCGCTCTTCCACCAGCACGCCCATCTTGTGGTTGTAGAACTGGCAGCCATTGCGGCCCTTGTCCTTGGCGCTGTACAGGGCCGCGTCGGCCGTCTTGAGCAGCATGTCGGCGCTGTCGCCGTCGGAGGGAAAGACGCTGGCGCCGATACTGGTGCTGACGTGCAAGGTATGTTCGCCCAGCACGACCGGATCGGCGAACAGCTCGAGCACTTTTTTCACGATCTCTTCGGCCGTCCCGATGTCGGGCAGGTCCGTCAGCAGGACGACGAATTCGTCGCCGCCCTGGCGGGCCACGGTGTCGCCTTCGCGCACGGCCAGCTTGAGCCGGCGGGCCACTTCCTGCAGCAGCGCATCGCCCACGGGGTGGCCATAGCTGTCGTTGACGAACTTGAAACGGTCGAGGTCCAGCATCAGGGTCGCCAGGTGCAAACGGGTGCGGCGCGCGTGGGCGATGGCCTGGCCGATGCGGTCGTTCAGCAACTGGCGGTTGGGCAAGTCCGTCAGCGCATCGTGGTTGGCCAGGTATTCGATGCGCCTTTGCTGCAGCTTGCGTTCCGTGATGTCCTGCACGGTACCGCGCATCAGCAGCACCTGATGACCTTCGCGCACGGCCTCGGCCTGGTGAAAGACGATGCACTCGCCGCCATCGGGTTGCAGCACCTTGTGCTCCAGGCTGTAGCTGGTGCCGTTGGCATGCAGTTCCATGAAGGCTTCGAGCAGCAGGGGCCGCTGGTCTTCGGGCAGGCATTGCAGCAGACGGTCAAAGCTGGTGGGGCCGGAATCGGCGTCCAGGCCCAGGATGCGCAACAGTTCCGGCGACCAGTAGCCATCGCCGCCGGTGCCCCGGTATTCCCAGTTGCCGAGGCGGGCCAGCGCCTGCGCGTGGCTGAGGCTATCCTGGATACGGCTCAGCTCGGTTAATGCGCTGCTGGCCCGCAGCAGGTAGCGCAGGCGGTGCGCCAGCAGCCGCCATTGCATCGGCTTGGAAATGAAATCGCTGGCGCCCGCTTCCAGCGCCTGCTTGATGGAGTCATCGTCGTCATTGCCTGTCAGCACGACGATGGGCACATGCGCGCCGCCGGGCAGCCGGCGCAGCTGGGCGCAGCATTCGAAGCCGCTCATGCCGGGCATGGCGACGTCGAGCAGGATCAGGTCGGGCACGCCGCGCTGGAAGGCGGCCAGCGCTTCCAGGCCGCTGGCCGCTTCCTCGATGCGGAAGCCTTCCGGCTCCAGCGCTTCCGTCACGAGGATGCGCGTCATGGTGTCGTCATCGACCACCAGGACCAGTGCTTGCGGGGGCTGTGCTGTATTCATGGGGTTTCCTTCTCAATGGCCAGGGCGGCGAGGACACGGTCGAGTTCTTGCTGGATGCCGCGGATATGCTGCAGCGCGCTGCCGACGTCATTGCCGCGCGCATATTGTTCGATTTCACGGCAGGTGGCCGACAAGCCCAGCGCGCCCACGTTGGCGCAGCTGGACTTGAGCGTGTGCGCCGCCAGCTGCAGCGCCGCGGCGTCGCTGGCCCCGGCCGCCACTTCCAGCTGGCCCAGCAGGCGCGGGGCATCGCTGTAAAACAAATCGATGATGCGGCCGAGCACGTCGGGACGGCCGGGACGCCGCATGGCGCGCAGGTTTTGCAGGGCGGCCGCGTCGAGGATGGAGCTTGTTTCAGCCGGCGCCGCCGGGGCGGGCTGCGCCGGAGCGGCTTCCGCCACCGCCTCCGCTGCCGCCGACGGGCACCAGCGGGCCAGCATGGCCAGCAGGGCGGCGCGCGTATACGGCTTGGCGAGGTAGTCGTCCATGCCCGCCTCCAGGCACAGTTCGCGGTCGCCCAGGATGGCGTTGGCCGTCAGGGCAATGATGGGCGTGCGGCTGCGGCCTTGCTGGGCTTCCATGCGGCGCAGGCGCCGCGTCGCTTCGAAGCCGTCCATTTCCGGCATCTGGCAATCCATCAGGATCACATCGAACGGGTAGCGCTCCCACAGGGCCAGCGCGCGCCGCCCGTTGTCGGCCGGCGTGGCCTCGTAGCCCGTGTCTTCCAGCATGGCCAGGGCGATTTCCTGGTTGATCGCGTTGTCTTCCACCAGCAGCATGCGCAGCGGGGCCTGGCCCGGGGCTGCGCCAGCCGTATCCGGCGCGGCGGGCGGGGCCGACGTGGCAGGTATCGCAGCCGTCGCTGGCGCCAGGGTGCCGAAGCCGCCGACGGCCTCGATGCAGTGGCGCAATTCCAGCGCCCGCACGGGCTTGGTCAGGCAGTATTCCACGCCCAGCGCCGTCACCTGGCGTAGATCGGCCGAGGCGTCGAGCGAACTGAGCATGATGATTTTCAGCGCCGCCATGCGCGCGTCGCCTTTGATTGCCCGCACCAGCTCGGCGCCATCCATGACTGGCATGCGCATGTCGATGATCGCCAGGTCGAACGGGCGCCCGCTGCGCAGCGCGCCTTGCAGCCGGTCCAGCGCCTCGGCGCCGTCGGCGGCGCTGGCGGCGGCCATCTGCCACTCGATCGCGTGCTGCAGCAGGATACTGCGGTTGGTGGCGTTGTCGTCCACGATCAGCACGTTCAAGGCATTGAGCGACACGCGCGGTGGCGGCGCCGCCGGCGCGTCCTCGGGCGCCACCTCGCCGACGACGACGGTCACGGCAAAGCTGGAACCCTGTCCCGCCACGGACTGGAGCACAATGTTGCCGCCCATCATTTCCGCCAGCTGCTTGATGATGGCCAGGCCCAGTCCCGTGCCGCCGTACTTGCGCGAGGTGGTGCTGTCGGCCTGGCGGAACGGCTGGAAGACGGCTGCGGCCGCTTCCGGCGCCATGCCGATGCCCGTGTCGCGCACTTCCAGGCGGATCCGGCCGGCAGCGGGGCAGCTGACATCGACGGAAATTTCGCCCCGTTCCGTGAACTTGGTGGCGTTATTGAGCAGGTTGGTGAGGATCTGGCGCAGGCGCACGGGGTCGCCGCGCACGTGCTGCGGCACGTCGGAGGCGATGCGGCAGGTAAATTCGATGGCCTTGCGCTGGATGCCGTTGGCAAACAGCGCCACCACGTCGTCGATCACCTGGCGCAGGTCGAAAGGGATGTGTTCGAGTACCAGCTTGCCCGCCTCGATCTTGGAAAAATCGAGGATGTCGTCGATGATGCTGAGCAGGCTTTCACCCGAACGGTGCACCGTGTGCACGAAACGCTGCTGCTTGGGACTCAGTTCCGTGCGTTGCAGCAATTCCGTCATGCCCAGCACGCCATTCATCGGCGTGCGGATCTCGTGGCTCATCTTGGCCAGGAATTCCGATTTGGCGCGGTTGGCGGCATCGGCCTCGGCCTTGGCCTGCGTCAGCGCCAGGTCGCGCTGTTCGACGTGCTCGAGCATGCCGTTGAAGCCCGTGATCAGCTGCCCCAGTTCGTCGCTGCCGTGCTGCGCGACGCGCACCGACAGGGCCTTGCCGTCGCGGATATGCGCGATGGCGTAGGACAAACGCGCCAGCGGCCTGGCGATCGATGCGCTGATCAGGCCCGTGATGGCCACGCAGGCCAGCAGCAGGACCAGCGCGATGCCGAGGATCAGCACGAAGGCATGCCGCACGCCGTCGCGCACCTTGGCCACCGCATCCTGCTGCTGCCCCGTGATGCGCGCCACTTGCTGCGCGGAATAGGCGGCCTGTTCGCGCTCGAAGGCGCGCACATGGTCGATGACCTCGTCGAGCGCCGTCTGGCTGTCCAGCACGCTGCCCTTGGCCTGCACCAGCCGCTGTCCCGAGCGCTCCACGGCGTCCAGGTAGGTGTTGACGACCCTCGTTTCGGCCAGCAAGCCCAGCTGGCCTATGCTTTGCTGTAGGGCCTGCATGGTGGCCATGTCGCGGTGCAGGGCGCTGATGCGCCGGGCGATATCCTGGCCCAGCCGGGTGACGTCGGCGGCGGCCGTGGCGAGCATGACTTCGCCCACGTCGATGCTGATGGCGTCGACGGCAAGGTTGATTTCACCGCTGGCATCCTCGATGCGGGCCGAGGTGCGCATGTAGCGGCCGGCCTCGGCCATCCGGGCGCGTCCGATGGCCAGCTGCAGTTCGATGGGATCGAGCTCCTCGGCCAGGCGCAGGTGGGCAGCGGCCAGGGCGGTGCTGGTCTGTTCCTTGAGCGCCGCATATTGCGCCTGCTGCGCCGCGCTGGCGCCGCCCTCGGCCAGCAGGCCGGCGCGCAGGGCCAGCAAGCCGGCGGCGGGATCGAGCATCTGGCGCGCCGTGGCCAGCAGGGTCGCCCGTAGCGTCTGCTGGGCGGGGCTGATGTCGCGCTCGCTGGTTCCCGCCAGGTGCGCGACGGCCGCCGTCAGCCGCTCGCGCAGAGGAGCGATGCGGAAACGGTTCTTCACGGCTTCCGTTTCGGCCAGCGCAATCTGCATGTCGTGGATGCTCTTGCGCAGGTCGGTCAGGTAGCGGGCATTCTGGTTCAGGCGCTGGCTTTGCAGCTGCACTTCGGCGGCCGTGGCCTGGGCCTGGCTGTCGACGACGCGGATCTTGCTGCGCGCGCCCTTGGCGGCGGCCTTGATCTGCGCCAGCACTTGCCGCATCTCCGTTGCCTGAGCCTTGTAATAGGCCTCGTTTTCCAGGCGCTTGCGCACGGCGACGCGCATGCGCTGGAATTCCCGTTCGAAGGCCGCGTGGTAGCGGGGCGCCTGCGATTCGCCATGGCGCCGCAAATCGTCGCTGATGCTCTCGGCGGCCTCGATATTGGCGCCGATCTTGTTCGATACCTGCTCCAGCTGCGCCAGGTCTTCCGCCTTGCCCAGCTCGAAAAAGTCCGACGCCATGTCCTGCACGGTATAACGCAGGCGCAACACGTCCGTGTACAGCGGCACCGTCTCGTCGGTCAAGCCGTGGACATGGGTTTCGATGCCTTTCACCAGCAGCAGGCCGGCCGCCGCCATGGCCGCCACGCCGGCCAGCAGGACGGTGGTACTGATGATCAGCTTGGTCCTGATTTTCATGCCAGGCTCCAGGGCGGGCCGCAAAAATGGGCGCGCATCACTTCGCGCCAGGCGCCATATCCGCCGGAACGATCCTGCCGTCGGCGATGCGGGTCAGGAAAACGGCCGTCGACGCCTGGTGATTGTCCGGCCGCAGCGTTACCAGCATGCCGCCCAGATCGAGCCGGTCGAACGTTTCGAAACTGCGGATCAGGCGCTCGCGCGTGAGGTCGGCGCCTGTGCGGCGCAGCGCCGCCACCATCAGGGTGGCCGAGATGCAGCCTTCGAAACTGACGAAAGACAGCCTGGCCGACGGCACGTGCCGGGCCAGCAGGGCGGCGCAGTCGGCGGCGATCGGCAACTGGCGGTCTTCCGGCAGGGGCACCACTTGCGAAATCACAATGTTGTTGCCTTCCGTGCCCAGCAGCTGCAGCAGGCTGTCGGTACCGACAAACGATACCGTGGCCAAGGCCGCCTTCAGCCCGGCCTGGCCCGCCTCGCGCACGAATGCGGCCACCGGCGTGTAGGGGCCGGCCATGATCACCGCTTGCAGGTCGTGGCCGATCAGGGCCGCCAGCCCCGCCTTGACGGCCGTCGTGCCGCGCTGGAACGATCCCTTGGCAACGAGTTCCATGCCGCGCCGCTGCAGCGCGCGCACGGTGCCGTCGAGCACGGCATTGCCGAAACCGTCGTCCTGGTACAGCACGCCAAAGCGCTTGATGCCCCGGCTGGCGAAGTACTGCACCAGGGCATCGGACTCATCGTCGTAACTGGCGCGAAAGTTGATGATTTCATGCACCACGGGGCGGCGCAAGGTCATCGCGCCCGTAAACGCGCCCACCAGCGGCACCTTCATTTCCTGCACAATCGGTATGACGGCGTTGGTGGTGGGCGTGCCCACGTTGCCGAACAGGGCGAATACCTGTTTTTCCTCGACCAGCCTGAGCGTTTCGCTGATGGCGCGGTCCGGATCGTAGCCATCGTCGGCCACCACCAGCTCGATGCTGCGGCCGTGGATGCCGCCGCTGCGGTTCGCTTCCTGGAACACGGCCGTCGCGCCATCGAGCATGGCCCGCCCCAGCCCCGAGGCCGCCCCCGTTTGCGCATTGACCATGCCCAGCCGGATGTGCGTATCGGTGACGCCCGGTTCGGCGGCATGGACTATGCCGGCCACGAGAGCGATAGCGAGCCAGCAGCATTCCGGGGAAAAGCGCATGAGCTACCTTTATGGAGGTTGACCGGTATCAATAGGCATGGGGTTGACAACGAGTATGGAGGAAATTGCCAACAAAAAACTCACACATAGTCACGGCGCCCGAAGCCGTTGCGGCGCAGCTCGTTCAAGGCATGGTCAGCTGCACCACCACCTTGCCGCGCGCGCGGCCCTGCGCCAGGTAGGCCAGTGCCTGTTTTGCCTCCAGAAAAGGAAACACCTGGTCGATGACGGGGCGGATGGTGCCCGCTTCGAGCAGGGCGGCGATCTGCGCCAGCTGGCCGCCGTCGGGACGCACGAAGTGAAAGGCATAGCTGGCGCCGCGCCGCCGTGCCAGGCTGATGATCTTGCGGCTGAGTAAACCGAACACCAGTTTCAGCACCGCGTGCATGCCGCGCGCGCGGGCGAAAGCGGCGTCCGGCGGGCCGACCAGCGAGACGACGCGGCTGCCGGGCTTGACGATGCGCAAGGTTTTTTCCAGCCCGTCGCCGCGCACCGTGCCCAGCACGGCGTCGTAATCGCGCAGCACGTCCTCGAACGGCTGTTGTTTATAGTCGACCACCTCATCGGCCCCCAGGCTGCGCACCAGTTCCACGTTCGCCGTGCTGGTGGTCGTGCCCACGCGGGCGCCCAGGTGCCTGGCCAGCTGGATGGCGAACGTGCCGATGCCGCCGGAACCGGCCGGGATGAACACTTTCTGACCCGGCCGCAGCTGCATGCGCTCGTGCATCGCTTGCCACGCCGTCAAGCCCACCATCGGTATCGACGCCGCCTGCACGAAATCGAGGCTGGCCGGTTTCAGCGCGGCCGCCTGTTCTGGCACGACGGCAAATTCGGCCAGGCTGCCGTGCGGCGTGTCGAAAATGCTCGCATACACGGCGTCGCCGA
This sequence comes from Janthinobacterium sp. GW823-FHT01H08, assembly GCF_058797855.1. Taxonomy (NCBI): domain Bacteria; kingdom Pseudomonadati; phylum Pseudomonadota; class Betaproteobacteria; order Burkholderiales; family Oxalobacteraceae; genus Janthinobacterium; species Janthinobacterium sp. GW823-FHT01H08. Next base: position 3,467,794 of record NZ_CM179504.1, on the reverse strand, counting down.
CCTTGAAGCGCGTGACCCCGCTGCCGACTTCCATCACCACGCCGGCCAGGTCGCTGCCCAGGGTGGCCGGCAAGCGCAGTTTTAATATCGGCTTGAAGTCGCCCCTGGGAATCAGGTTATCGATGGGGTTCAGGCCGACGGCGTGCACCCGCACCAGCAGTTCGCCGGGGCCGGGCGTGGGGCGGGGCAGTTCGGCAAACGCCACGTGATCGAGGCCGCCGTATTTTTTAAGTTGCAATGCTTGCATGATGTTCTCTCTGAGTGAGTGCTGAAAAAGCGTGGCGTTCAGGCCAGGCGCAAGTCCTTGCGCAAGCCGGCGTCCATCAGCGCGGCGGGCAGGAAACGGCGCATCAGGCGCAAGCGCGCCGCCAGCGGCCCGGCCGTGTAGCGCAATGTCGGCTGGCTTGCCTGGGCCGCCGCCAGGACGGTGTCGGCCACGACGCCAGGGTCATCGGCGCCGGCCATCAGCGCTTGCAGCCGGCTTGTGACGGCCGCGCTGACTTGCCGGTAGGCGGACAGCGGCGTATCGGGCGCCAGCAGATTGGCTTCGAACGTGGTTTTCGTATAGGCCGGTTCGATGACGCTGGCGCGGATGCCCCAGCCGCGCACTTCATGGTCGAGCGATTCCGTGTAGCCCTCGATCGCGTGCTTGGTGGCCGAATACAGCGCGCCGTAGGGCATGGGCAAAAAGCCCAGGACGGAACCGATGTTGAGGATGCGCCCGCCGCCCTGGGCCCGCATGTGCGGCAGCACGGCCAGGGTCATGCGCACGACGCCGTAAAAATTCGTGTCGAAGATGGCTTGCGCCTGCGCCACGCTGCTTTCCTCTGCGCCCGCCGGGGCCACGCCGAAACCGGCGTTATTGACCAGCAGGTCGATGCGGCCTTCGCGCCGCATCAGCTCGGCCACGGCGGCAGCGACGGATGCGTCGCTGGTGACGTCGAGCGCCAGCATCGTGTAGCCGACCGCATCGGCTTGCGCGCCGCGGCGGCTGGTGCCGTACACCGTGTAGCCCGCCTGCGCCAGGCGTTGGGCCGTGGCCGCGCCGATGCCGGACGAGGCGCCGGTGACCAGGGCAATCTTGTTATCGTTCATGGCAGTTCCTTCAGTGGTGGATAGTGCTGAATATGATGATCGTCATATTGTTGTTTGAAAAAAGCCCGGGACGGACCCGGGCCATGGGCGTTACGGCTGGTTTGTCTCTTGAAACTGCGCCAGGGTGGCCGCGCACAAGGCGTCCGACAGGGCCGGTTCGTCGACGGCGCGCGCCAGGATGGTGGTGCCGATCATGGCGCACACCGTCGCCATCGCTTGCGCGTGCGCTTCGGGCTGGCCCCAGTTCGGCAGCTGGCGCGCGAACAGGTCGATCATTTCCTTGATGTGGATGGTGGCGGCGCGCCGCACCTCGGGCGCCTGGCGCGGCATTTCCGAACCCAGCGCCGACACGGGGCAGCCCACCTCGATGGCGGCGATGTGTTCGGGCGACAAGTAGGCGGCCAGCATCGCCTGCAGCGCCTGGCCGGGCGGGGCGGCGGCCGCCACCCTGGCCGCCAGCGCCACCGCTTCGGCGCCCGCGCGGTCGCCCGCTTCGGCCAGCAGCGCGTCGCGCGAGGCGAAGTGCGCATAAAAGCCGCCGTGCGTCAGGCCCGCTTCCTTCATGATGTCGGCCACGCCCGTGCCCGCATAGCCGCTGCGGCGGATGGCGCGCGTGGCCACCTCGACGATGCGTTCATGGGTGGCTTCCTTGCGGCTTTGCGCCGAAGGTTGCTTGTCAGATGATTTGTTGGATGAATTCTGCATGATGATCATCATATCGCAGTTTTCAAAACCGTGCAGGACCTGTGCCGGCAAAGGCGTTACGATGCACGCTATCGACATGCGACCAGGAGAAACAGATGGCAACTATTCCAGCGGCAACGACAGAACAGCTGTTTTCCTACGGCACCTTGCAGCAGCCCGAGGTGCAACTGGCCACCTTCGGGCGCCTGCTCGACAGCCGGCCCGACCGCTTGCCCGGCTATCGCCTGGCGTTGCTGGCCATTGACGATGCGCAAGTGGTGGCGACCAGCGGCAAGACGCATCATCCGATCGCCTCGCGTGGCGCTGCGACCGATAGCGTGCCGGGCGCCGTGCTGGCCGTCTCGCCCGGGGAATTGCGGCAGGCGGACGGCTACGAGGTGGCCGACTACCGGCGCGAACGCGTGACCCTGGCGTCGGGCCTGCAAGCCTGGGCCTACGTGGATGCGCGCGATGCCGCTCCTTGAGCGGCATGGCAACAGGTGAATGGGGGAAAAGTGCGGAAGTGCCGGCACGGGCGGCTTGCCCATGCCGGCTATTGCATGGTCAAGCCAGCTTGCGCTTGCCTGCGGAGACGCGGTTCCAGCCGTAGCCGGCGATGATGATGGCCACGATGGCCGCCTGCGCCAGCAGGGTTTCCGCCGTCGGCAGGATGCCCAGCAGGTCGATGCGCATGAAGTCGACGGGGGTGACGCCGACCCAGCCCGCTTCCTGCAGCGCGGCCACGCCTTTGCCCATCAAAATCACGGCCAGCACGGCCACGAAGGCGGACGTCCACGAGAAGAACTTGCCAATCGGCATGCGGGCGCTGGTGCGCAGCAAGGCCCAGGCGATGACGACCAGCAGCACGATGGCCACCAGGAAGCCGCCCAGCAGGGCGCCGCCGTTGCCGTCCGCCGCCAGGGCGGAATAGAACAGCACGGTTTCAAACACTTCGCGGTAGACGGCGATGAAGGCCAAGGCGAACAGGCCCCAGGCCGAGCGCCGCGTCATCGCCGCCGTGAGTTTCTCGTGCAAATATTCCTGCCAGCGCCCGGCGCTGCTCTTCTGGTGCATCCACAGGCCCACGCTGAGCAGGACCAGGGCCGCGAAGACGGAACCGAGACCCTCGCTCACTTCACGGCTGGCGCCGCTGATGGTCACCAGATACGTCGCCGCCACCCACGTCAGGCCGCCCGCCACCAGCGCGCTGGCCCAGCCCGCATGCACGTAGGGCAGCACGTCGTTGCGCTTGGCCTTGCGCAGGAAGGCGATGATGCCGATGACGATCAGCAGCGCTTCCACGCCTTCGCGCAGCAGGATCGTCAGGGCGCCGATAAAGGTTGTCATCGGGTCGGCCTTGGCGTCGCCCAGTTCCGCTTCCACGTGGGTAAACAGTTGCTGCAGCTTTTCACCGGCCGCCTCGGCGTCGGCCACCGTGCCCTTGGCAACGGCGGAGCGGTAGGCCAGCATGGCGTTTTCCACGGCCAGCAGCAGGGATTTGTTGCGCGCGCCGACCATCGGCTCGATTGGCTCGAAACCGTCCAGGTAGGCGGACAGGCCCAGGCGCGTGGCGCCTGCGCGGTCGCCCGCGTGCATGGCGGCAAGGCTTTCGGCCAGGCGCATACGCGACAGGGCCAGGCCGGCAGGCTTGTGCGCCTCGGCCTTGTCCGGATGGCTGCGCAAGTATGCCGTCAAGGCTTGCGCTTCGTCCGCGCCCAGCTTGGCGGCCGCCGCTTCCTGCGTCACGGTCGTCACGGCGGCCAGGTCCGCGTACAGTTTTTTGCTGCGCGGATCGTCCTGCCACAGTTTTTCGCCGCGCGCGCTTGCCGCCGCATCGTGCGACATGCCGCCGATATAGAAAGCCAGGTCCCAGCGCTCGTTTTCGGACAGCTGGCCGAAACTGGCCATCGAGGTGCCCGCCACGCCTTGCGAAATGACCTGGTACAGGGCCATCAGGCTGCGCGACTGCGCCCGCTCGCCATCCGTGAAGGCGATCGGTTTCGGTTCCAGGCTGGCCGCCAGCGGACCATCGCCGCCGCCGGCCACGCCGTGGCAAGAAGCGCACTGGGCCGCATACAGGGCCGCGCCGCGCGCCAGGTTCGGCAGCACTTTCGGCGCCACGGGGATCGGGTAGGCGGCAATCAGCAAGCCGTTCGCGTGGTGCGCCAGGCGCTTGACTTCCACGCCATCGGCCTTGGCCACGACGGCTTTGCGCAGGTCGGCGATAGCGGCAGCGATGGCCGCCTGCGATGCGTGGGCGGGCAGGGCGGCGATCTGCGTCGTCGCATTATCGGTAAAGTCGAGCATTTCCGCGTATTCCGCCTCGCTGACCACCTTGCCGTGCTCGACGGCGCCGCTGTAATCGACGGCAACGTAGTCAATCAATTGCCACAATTGCTTGGCGCCGGCGCCAGGATCGGCCGCCTGCGCCTGCGCGCCTCCGGCAAGTAACAGGCTGAGGCTGGCAGCCACGAGCGGATAGCAGACCAGCCATCTCTTGATAGAAGTGAACATGATTCTCATTCTCATTTGTCGTTAACCCGGCGACTATAGGACAGACGGCGCAGGGTGTCAACGGCGCACGGGCGTGCGTGGGCGCAAAACAGCGCTGCCCTGGCCGATATTGCTGGCCAGGTGCAAGGCGTTTTCGCAATGGAATGAGGTAGATTGAGGGCTACTGCTTCGATGCCGGTTTGGCGTACAAGCCCCTGGACAGGCCATTGTCCGCATCGTCGACTTTCAGGCCGCCGTCGACGACGCGCAAGGCCAGCTTCTGGAATGCCTGGCCCCGCAGCCACTGGGCGTCGGTGACGGCGAACGCGGCGATGCGTTCCTGCGCGCGCGCCGCCGGCACGGCCAGCCATTGATAGTCGGCTGTTGAACCCTGGCGGCGCAAGCCGGCGCGCACCCAGCGTTCCGACGCCGGCATGCGGACGATGGCGTCGCCGTTCGCCACGCTCACCGCCGTGGCCGTCTTGCCGCTTTGCGCCTCGAATTTTACCTCCACGCCGGCCATCGGCCCCACTTTGGGGAAGCCGACGATGGCCACCCACAGGCCCGCTTCGGCAGGCTTCTGGATGCGCATTTCCGCTTCCTCGAACACGCGGAACTGCGGCTCCTTGCCGCCGTTTCCCGTCACCAGGGTCACCGTGTCGCCGGCAACGCGCCATTCGCCGCTGGCTTGCTGGTCGGTATTGCCGTAGCTGAGCACCCATTCGAAGGTGCCGTCCTTTTTCAGCAGCAGCGCGGAACCCGTTTCCATCACGCCCTGCAGGTAATAGTGCCCGGGCAGCGCGGATGGAGCCTGCTCGGCCGCGCCGGCGGCAAGCGGCCAGCCGAGGGCGGCGCAGGCCAGCAGGCCGGAGAGGGTTTTTTTCATCGCGGTGTCCTTGTTGTGTCTTTTATGAAATGCCATCATAACAACGGCAATTGCTTGCCGTCGCACCATAGGACACAGCGGCCGCGCGGCGGCGTCGCGCTCAGCTGCCGCTGAAATCGAGCACCACGCGCGAGGCGACCTTGCCATGTTCCAGCCGGCTGAAGATGTCATTGATGGCCGACAGCGGCTGCAATTCGATGCCGGCCGTGACCTTGCCTGTGGCGGCAAACGCCAGCGCCTCGGCCATGTCCTGGCGCGTGCCCACGAAAGAGCCGCGTATCGTCACGCAATTGGCGACGACGTCGAACAGCGGCGTAGGGAAGTCGCCCGGCGGCAAGCCGACCAGCACGCAGGTGCCGCGCTTGCGCGTCATCGCCACGCCTTGCTGGAAGGCATCGATCGACGGCGCCGTGATGAGTACGCCGTGGGCGCCGCCGCCCGTCGCTTCGCGCAAGGCTGCCACGGGGTCGCCTTGGCGCGCATTGATCGTCACTTCGGCGCCGAGGGCGCGGGCGTGCTCGAGCTTGCCTTCATCGATGTCGACGGCCGCCACGCGCAAGCCCATCGCCACCGCATATTCGATGGCCAGGTGGCCCAGTCCGCCGATGCCGGACACGGCCAGCCACTGGCCCGGCCGCGCGCCCGTTTCCTTGATGCCCTTGTAGCTCGTTACGCCCGCGCAGATGATGGGCGCGGCCTGCACGGCAGAAAGACCGGCCGGAATATGCGCGACGTAGCGCGGGTCGGCCAGGATGTATTCGGCAAAGCCGCCGTTCTTCGTGTAACCGCCGAACTGCGCCTCGGCGCACACGGTTTCCCAGGCTGCCAGGCAATGTTCGCAATGGCCGCAAGCGGAATAGAGCCAGGGCACGCCGACCCGGTCGCCCAGCCGCACCTCGGTCACGCCCGTGCCCAACTCCACCACCACACCGATGCCTTCGTGGCCGGGAATGAATGGCGGCGTCGGCTTGACGGGCCAGTCGCCGCGCGCCGCATGCAAGTCCGTGTGGCAGACGCCGCATGCTTCCGTCCTGACGAGGATCTGGCCGGGACCGGGCACAGGCACGGGTACGTCGCGCAGCACCAGCGGCTGGCCCAGTTGCTCGACAACGGCGGCTTTCATGGTAGTGGGGATCATGGTATTCCTTATGAAGTGGGTACGTGTAGTGCAGGGTGCAGGCCGAACCATCGTCGCTTGAATAGCGGCTTGCGCATGATCATATTCTGCTGCACACGATTCAAAAATTGATTGATCTACATCAACATATGCCGGGAGGGAGGGCAGGTGCTTCAGGAACAAAACAGGTTTACATTAATTCCATAATTCGACTATCATGGAATTATTGAATAAGGAAACCATCATGCATGACTTGCCCAACATCAGCGCAGCCCACCTCGACACGCCGACCCTTGATAAACTGGCGCCGCCGGCGGTGGCCACACATCCGCCCCGCATCCTGCTGCTGTACGGTTCGCTGCGTGAACGTTCATTCAGCCGCTTGCTGACCCTGGAGGCGGAGCGGCTGCTCCAGCATTTCGGCGCCGAGACACGCGTCTTCGACCCGCATGGCTTGCCCATGGTCGACAGCGTCGGCCCCGACCATCCGAAGGTGCAGGAATTGCGCGCCTTGTCGATGTGGTCGGAGGGCCAGGTCTGGTGCAGCCCGGAACGCCATGGCGCCGTGACGGGCGTGTTCAAGTCGCAGATCGACTGGCTGCCGCTGGAAATGGGCAGCGTGCGTCCCACGCAGGGGCGCACCCTGGCGGTGATGCAGGTGTCGGGCGGCTCGCAATCGTTCAATGCCGTCAACGGCTTGCGCGTGCTGGGCCGCTGGATGCGCATGGTGACGATCCCGAACCAGTCGTCCGTCGCCAAGGCCTACCAGGAGTTCGACGACAACGACCGCATGAAACCGTCGCCGTACTACGACCGCCTGGTCGACGTCATGGAAGAATTGTATAAATTCACCCTGGTCGTGCGCGACCGCTCCGATTACCTGACCAGCCGCTACAGCGAGCGCAAGGAATCCATGCCGCTCGATGCGCGCGCCCTTGCCGCGGCGGCCATGGAACACGAGACGCCGGGCAAGTAGCTTATTAATTGTCTATTAATAAGGGTTTCGGCGCATACAGCGCATTTTGAAATTCCGGCACATATTCATATTTCATCATCTTCCCCAGCTTCAATGACTTGAGATAGCTGGAGAAGCTGCCGTCGCCCAGTGTCAGGCCGACCGCATCGGCGCTCGTGCTCGTTGCATGGCTGAGCTGGCGCGAAACGGCATAGCCATAAGTGAGCTGGCCGGGGCCATCCTGGTTGGTGAAGCTGTTCGTCACCAGCTCGGCCTGGTGCGACAGGCCGTCCAGCTTTTTCCCCGCGAAGACAAAATCGAGCTTGCCCGTTGCGCTATCCATGACTTCAAAGGAGACGGCGGCGTCCGTTTCCTTGCGCTCGATGCCGGTCAGCCACTTGGGCAGGTTGTAGCCTACGACACCGCGCACCCTGGCCAGTTCCGTGTTCACGGGCAGCTTGAGCACATAGCCCCAGAAATCCTTAGACAGCGATTGCTCCAGCAAGGTGAAAGGGCCGAAACTGGACGTGCCGGGCTTGTTCGTCACGATCGCCAGGGAAATTTCATTGTAGCTGTCGTTGTCGCAGTATTCATAGGCGTAGGCCGTCAACGCCACCGCGCCCCGGCCCGGCCACACTTGCAATGGCTGCACCTGCTTCAGTATGTCTTCCGGCATCAGTTCCTTCAGCCTTGCCAGGTCGGCCGTAAAGACGGCCGTGATTTTATTGTTTTTATAATAGAAATTCGGTGAATACGAGTCAAAGCCGATGGCGACCTTTTCTTTTTTGATTCCCTTGAACCAGCTCAAGTCCACGTCTGGCGCTTCCGCCGCGATCACCGACAAGGGCGGATTCGAGCGATAGCGGTCGTACAGGCCGCCGGCCGCCACCGGCACGTCATGGCCGGCGATATTGATGATGACCTGCTTGTTGTCAACAGGACTGTCAGCCCGCGACGGGGCTGCGGCAATACTCAATACCAATGCGGATACCGCCGCGGCAATTTTCATGTTCATTGCTTGCACCTTTTATGTTGGATTTAAAAAATTCAATTCACACGCCGCTATTCATGCGGCGGCGATACTGCCGGTTCCTGATGGCGGTTTCCCATTGCTGCATCGCCAGCGCCAGGGCCGGCGTCACATTGGGCCGCGTTGGCTTGCCCTGGCTCAGGCGCCGCAGCTGATACTTGACCATCGCCATGTAGCCGATCGACGACAGCACCTTGTTTTTCCAGGTAATGGCCCTGAGCAAGGGGCTGGCCGATTGATCGGCACGCCATGCTTTCGGCAAGTGCGGGTTGATGGCCAGCGCCGTTCCCATGCCGGCCATGGCAATGCCGCTGCCCAGCACCTGCTCGACCACCGGGTAGCGGCGTATGCCGCCCGTCACCATGATGGGCATCGTGGCCACGGTGGCGATGTCCTTGGCAAACTCCAGGAAATACGCTTCGCGGGCCAAGGTGCGGCCGTCGCGGGTCTGGCCATGCATGGCAGGGGCTTCGTAACTGCCGCCGGACAATTCGATCAGATCCACGCCCAGGCTGTTGAGCATGGAAACCACCTGCCTGGCGTCCTCCGAGCTGAAGCCGCCTTTCTGGAAATCCGCCGAGTTGAGTTTGACGGCGACGGCAAAGCCTTTGCCGACGGCTTGCCGCACCCCGTTGACGACGTCCACCAGCAGCCGCGCCCGGTTCTCGAGCGAGCCGCCCCAGCGGTCCGTGCGTTTATTTGTAATAGGGGAGAGGAACTGGCTGAGCAGGTAGCCGTGCGCCGCATGGATTTGCACGCCCGTAAAGCCGAACTGTTCCGCCAGCTTGGCGCTGTTGACAAAGCGCTGCTTCACGTCGGCAATGTCGGCTTCCGTCATTGCACGCGGCGCGGAAAACTGCTTGGAGAAGTTGCCCATATCCATGGCCACGGCCGATGGCGCGATGGTTTCCTGTCCCATGGCGGCCGGCATCTGGCGTCCGGGATGGTTAATCTGCATCCAGATCTGCGCCCCGCGTGAACGGGCAGTGCGCGACCATTGCTCGAAGCGCACGCCAAATTGCGCAGAATCGAGTACCACGCCGCCCGGTCCCGTCATGGCGCGGCGGTCGATCATCACGTTTCCTGTGATCATCAGGCCAACGCCGCCGTCGGCCCACGACTGGTACAGGCGGATCAGCTCCTGTGAGGGCGCGTGATCGCCGTCAGCCATGTTCTCTTCCATGGCGGCTTTGGCGAGGCGGTTCGGAATGACGCTTCCATTGGGCAGCGTCAGTGGGGTAAAAGGCTTCATGCTTATCTCCAGGGTTGCGATGACCTCACGATAAGCTTTAAGCTAACTTGAAGGTCAAGCTCTAAAACGCACTTTTTTTGCCTGTGTCCCGTTCGCAACACGGGCTGGAAGAAACGCAGCAGCCTGAGACAACAAACTCCTGTCACCGCCCATCTACCGCTTGACATTCAAGTTGGCTTTAAGCTTATAGTGGATCACATGGCGCAGGCCACTCAACCATCAGGAGGACGACCCCATGTCAGTTTTCAAGCAGCTTTTCCTCGCGTTCATGCCCATGCTGTTCATGCAGATCGTTGCTGCGGAACCGGCGGCGCCAAAACGGGAACCAGGTACGGTACTCGTGGTCATGACCAATCATTCCCAGTATCCGAGCAGAAACGACCATACCGGGCTCTGGCTCACGGAGCTGACGCATGTGTATGACGCGCTGAAGGAAGCCGGCTTTGGCGTCGACTTCGTCAGCCCGAACGGTGGCGCCGTGCCGCTCGATGAGCGCAGCCTGGGATGGCTGTATATGGATGCCGCCGCAAAAAACCACTTGAAAGATCGCGCTTTCATGGCGGCGCTGGCGTCGACACGAGCGGCGGCCGACATCGACCCTGCTGGCTACCGGGCTATTTTCTACACGGGCGGCCATGGCACGATGTGGGATTTCAAGGGCAACCAGGACCTTAAGCGCATTGCCGAGGCGATCTACCGCAACGGCGGTATCGTTTCTTCCGTCTGCCACGGCGCCGCCGGCCTGCTCGACCTGCAGGACGAAAACGGCAAGCCGCTGATACAAGGGCGCCGTGTGACGGGCTTTTCGAATACGGAGGAATCGCTGGCCGGCATCAAGGATCAGGTACCCTATCTGCTGCAAAGCGAGCTCGAGGGCAGGGGAGCGCTATATGATAAAGGCTTCATCCCGTTCGGCAGCTTCGTCATGACCGATGGCCGGCTCGTCACGGGCCAGAACCCCGGATCGAGCAAGGAAGTGGCGCAAGCGCTGCTCACGGCCCTGCGGAATAACACACCACAATAAGGGAGCAGGAAAAACGATGAAAATCGGTGAACTGGCCAAGCGCAGCGGCCTGGCGGCGTCCACGATACGCTTCTATGAAGCCAAGGGCTTGCTGAAAACCGTGGACCGGCAATCGAACGGCTACCGCGACTATCCGCTGGAAGCGGTGGCGGTACTGTCCATCATCACCGACGCCCAGCAGGCGGGCTTTTCCCTGGACGAAATCAGGCAAGTCTTGCCGGAGGATATTTCATCATGGAAACATGATGAGCTGATGGTGGCGCTCAAGAAGAAGATCGCCGATATCGAGTCGCTGGAGGTGCGGCTGGCGCAGAACAAGGCCCACCTTTTGTCGCTGATTCAGCTGATCGAGGCCAAACCCGAGGATATCGACTGCAAGGATAATACGGCCAGGATCATGGAAAGCATGGGGATAGTCAGCAAAAACTGAAGACAAAACTGCTTGTGCGTCAGGTCAAACGCGCCGGGGAATGGATGCGCTTGTCCAGCGGCCTCTCGTTGAGCGCATCGGCGGCCCGGTCCACGAATTGCCTGACGTCTCCCACCTCGGCAAACAGGCCGGCATAGGCTGCCCGGATCAGCACCGTGCACTGCTCGAATTTCGCGAGCTGCGACATGCCTTCCTCCGTGGGCACCAATAGCCGTCGGCGGGCATCATTGTCATCGTTCCGATACCGTACGAGGCCCAGGCGGAGCAGCTTTGGTATCTTTTGCATGACCAGCTGGTGCGAATGTCCGAGTTCACGCGCCAGATCCGCGACGGAGGCCGTGCCGAGCGTTGCCAGGACAGTCATCAGCGAACACGAACGAACCGGGATGACGATCCCCATCGTATCGAAGACAGTCTTGGATTGCTCGGCGATCAGGACGCTCAGCCGTTCGACAGCGCGGCCGAGAAACACGGCGTCATCGATCGGGGCCGGTTGATGGGTTTTTTTAGTCAAGGCGCTTGTACCTCTGGATGCTGCCATCCTTGTTCACGCGTTCCAGCTCCGTCACTTTTCCGCGCAAGGTAGTCAGGCGGTATCGAAAATCCGACACGCCTTCCACCGCAAACAGGTTGGGACCGATCGGCTCAAGCGCGACCCGGAACCGTTCGCGCCAGAGATAGTAAAGCGTGCCATTGTCCAGGATGATCTGGCGGCCTTCGTATTTTCCGGCGGCTTTCGCCAACACCGCGGCATCGACGTGCGGGCGCTCGATCGCTGCCGTCAGGCTCGGGAGCAGCCAGGCAAGTTCGGTTCGCCTGGCGTCATCGGTCTTGGACAGATGTTCAAGCGCCAGCTTGTGCGCCAGAGGAAGGGCGCGAATAGAGGGGCTAGGGATATCGGGTTGCACGCCAACACCTTCGAAATCGCCATGGTCCACGGGGTCCTGGATCTGGCCGATTGGCACTTGCACGAAAAAATCGTCGTTGAGCGGCTTGCGCGCAACCGGATGCGCACCGCCGGCGGTCCGCTCCCCGATCAGCGTCGCCCGCCCGAGCTTTTTCATCGCATAGGAAAACCATTCTGCGGAGGAAAACGACGTGGAGCCGGTCAGGATATAGACGGGCTTGTCCACCATGCGCTTGCCCGGCAGGCCCGGCAGCACCCATTGCCCTCGCTGGATACGCTTGCCATCCTCATTGTAATAATAGTCGAAGAGCAGCTGGTCTTTCTCGCTGGAGAAGAAATAGCTGGCCAGGAATTGCGCCATTTCCAGATGTCCGCCATTGTTATATCGCAAATCGATGATGACGGCATCCGTATTGCCGACGAAGCGCATAACGGACGCGGCCGTATCATAGGCAAGCTCGGGATCGGCAAAATAGCTGAACCGTATATAACCGATATTGCCCTTCAGGCGAGCGACCTCGTCGAAACCGAAATTGGTCTCTTCCAACCTGCTCAATTCTTCTTTTCGTATCTTGGGCTTGAGCGCCGGGTTGGCCTTCGCCTTGAATTCCGCGATCCATTGGGAGTCGGCACCCACGAGGAAATGCAGGTCGCCGCTGACTTTGATGAGATCGTCGGTCAGCTTGCCCGCAAACTCTGCCTTCGTCGCCGCCGAGTCATAATCTCCCTTTTTCAGACGCTCCTGAAGCACGGGCGCAATTTTTCGCGCGATGTCCGGAAACGCATAGTTCGTATTCAAGGTGCTGTCGAGGGAGGCGATGATCGCGCCTTTTTCGTCTCGCGAGATGCCCGGCACCTCGGCAAAAGCGCCCGATGCGCAAATGACGGACAGCGCCGACAGCGCTTGAAGCAGACATGAGTGATAGCGCATTCTGATGTTTCTCCCCGATGAGACTCAAGAATACAATATATTGCGCAATATGTTGTATAAAAAATTGAGCAACATCGGGCGGGCGGTTTCCAGCCGGTACTGATCGCATGGCCACACTCCACAGTCACCTACAGAGAAAACATGCTGCGCTGCGAACTTGACGGCCACATGAAAATGCAAAGCGCCAAGAGCCTGTTCTTCAATGAGCGCGACAAAGTATTGCGACAAGGAAACGCAGTGCAGGGCGCTCGACCAGAAACGCTACTTCCGCTCCAGGGGCATCGTGGTGCCTGAAGTGGATGTATGGCGGGTGCCGTCTTGTACAAACATGCTGCGCGCTGCGCAAGTCGCATTCCAGGCGCTATCAGGTCATTGCATGGACGGCCTGCAGACCTGGTGCAACAACAATCTCGGCGTCGTGTACCTGGCGACTGCACCCGGATTGCCCAAGCGCTGGGCGATTGTCCGTTCTGAAAGTTACTCCACCTTGATAGACGGGGAGGAGGGAAGTGATATGGCAAATTTTGAGGCTGATTCACTGCGGATACTTGAGCAAATTGAGGATGAGTTTCGCAATCAGTACTGGATTATTCGTAACTCCAGGCGAACAAACTGGCGGGCAGTCAACCGCACTAGAATGCTCGGTGACTTCATGTATATGCTTGGGGTTCCAAAATGGGCAGTTCAGCAAGCACGATATTGCCTGCGTTTAAAGGTCTGCAAGCGGTGCTTCAAAGATGAAATTCGTTGTCACGGGATTTGCGGACGTGCCAGACGCGGTGATTTTGATACATAATTCTGTTATCCGGGTGCAGTCAGCGCGGGAAATTATTTTTGTTTTGTCAAATGCGAAAATTCATTAGGGCTTAAAAAATGTCTGAATCAATGACACTGATATTGAATAAAAAAATAAATACTTTACTGCAGGAATTGACGGACTTATGCAAAGATAGTCAAGGTTTAAGTTTCTCTGGGCGAGAATTTAATTTGCCTTCCTCTCTAGAATGCCGAGATGACAATGTTAGATATTCTGCTATTTTAAAGATGGATGAGCTGGGAAAAAAACTAAATGAAATTATCACTCGAGATCATCGTTTCCCAGGTGAGGAAACTAGAATGGTTCGTACAGGAAATGGAGCTACTGGTTTTTATCCATATAGCATTGGAACGTCGCTTCTAAAGCTAGCGCTAGAATATAACTCAGCTGAGGCAGCCATAGAATGGGCATTGAAGGTACTTGGAACTAAAGCTGCAACTGGAAAATTCATATGTGCCATTTGGGGAGTGCCTGTTGATAGACAAATTCAACTTACAGCGGAAGTGAAAATTGTACCGATTGAGGACATTCCAGATAGTCGGCAAAAACAATTTATAATGAGAAATTTCAATACCAGTACAGTTACAAGTATGCTAGATTTTATCCCGCCGCAATCTGCACTGGTTCTTGAAAAATTAATTGATCCCTATATTTGTGATCCTAAACAATCAGATGCTTCAGAAAATGATGATTATTTTAAAAATCACGAATTGTTCAATGAGATAATCACTGTACTAACGATTGTTGGGCCAAGGATATCAATGTCCTCGGCATATTGGTTTACCTTTGATGATCCAGATTTAGAACGGGCTAGTTTAGGTGGTGGACGGGGTGGACACATGCATGAGATTTTGCCTAGTTCTTTAGGAGATTTCAGTATTTTAAATGAGCACGATGCGCAAAAAATAGTTCAAGCATATCTGTCGCTTTCTGAGCCTATGCGCGCTCCTGTCCGGGTAGCGCTCCAACGGCTCAATCAAGCTCAACGCCGTCATAGCGTTGGTGACTGCGCGGTTGAGGTTGCGACGGCGTTTGAGGCACTGCTCGGTGACAAAGCTAACAATGAAATGATGCATAAAATTACCGTGAGGTCAGTTCGGTTGATCGGTGGAACAGTTGATGTTCGAAAAAGAAATGCCGCTTTGATAAAGAGGTCCTACGAGGTCCGCAGCAAACTTGTTCATACGGGGCAGGCCAACCCCTCCGAAATGATATCTGTTTGCGGCAAAAGGATAACCACCACTGCATTAATGAAAGAAGTGATCGTTCTTTGTGTGCAAGTGATCAGGATCATAATTTTGCGTAGATCGATCCCCGACTGGTCAATTTTTGATATTACCGAGCACAATGAGATAGAGGACTAGTTCTGTGGGCAGCCCAACAACCTTGGGCATCAAGCAGCGTTATGTGAACGATGTATTTTGATACTAAAAAGTATCGTCCACCTCCACTTTATATTTTACATAATATAAATTATGCGAAGTTATGGATGAATTTGTCAAATCCCACATTTTGCAACTTATACAATCGCAAATGCGATTTTGGCCCTTTGCGCGCCGCTGTCGCCGGCGGCGCACCAGCTACATGAAATACGGCTTGTCCCCGTCCGTGTTCGGTTTGTTCACGCCGAGGTTGGCGTACCGGTGCAAGTCTGGCGTTTCGATGATGCTGGCGATCAGGTCTGCCACGCTCCGGCGCGAGACCACGGTGCCTTTGAATGGCGCGTGGCGTGTCGTCAGTTCGTAGTCGACTTCGTCTTCGTTCGTCATCCAGGCTGGGCGCACGATGGTGTATGCCAGGCCCGATGCTTCGATGGCGTCGGCGGCGCGGCGGAATGGTTTCAGGTCTTCGGCCAGCATGGCGTTGTTCCACTCGCCGAATTTGCCGGGAACTTCATCGTAGATGCCCATCGACAGGACGAAAATCAGGCGTTCGACGCCCGAGGCCCGCATGGCGGCAATGATGCTGTTGGCCTGCTGTTCCATGTCGTCGCCCACCAGATTGGCGTAGACCACGTCGTGACCGGGCATCGTTTGCCGCAGCAAAGCCTGGTCCAGCACGTCACCGGCCAGCACGCTGCCGTTGGCCGGGACTGGCGTTGGCAGCTTGCCGGGATTGCGCAGCAACAGCGTCAAGGCGAAGTCTTTACGGCCCGCGAAGGCGCGGATGACCCACTGGGCTACCTGTCCGCCTGCACCCAGCATCAATATCTTTTTCATCGTTATCGCTTTCGTCATGGCACGCTGCCATGCAGGAAGTTACAGGCTTTCTTCGACGAAAGGAACACGGCGCGCTTGAAAAAAAGACAAAAACGCTCCATGAGTGCCTGCCCATCGCCTTGTCCAGCGGTAGATTGCTGGCCTTGTAATTTCAATGAAATCAGGTGCTTGCCGACTATGTTGAATGAGAAGTCTCAACATTGGATAAGCAATCAGGAAACCCGCATGACCCGCTCGCATCCACGCCCGGTGCTTCTTTTAGTGCATTGCTGCCGCTTTCTGTCGCTGCTGGATGTGCCGCGTGCCGCATGCCGATTTGCGCCAAGAAACAATACCGCAGCCGCTGAGAGAGTCATCCTCCCTTCCCCGCCCTGCTCCCGGCGCTCTTGCGTACACCATACCAGCGCACCGGAAAACCGGCACTGGTATGGCCCGCATCGCCCATCCGAAGGGGAAAGTCCGCAACTGGTATTGTGATCTTGCGCAAAGAATAAAACCAGTTGACTACCACCTGCAATGCTTGCACTCTCAAAAATCGGACGGTGATAAACCGGATCGGCCATGAAAAAAATACACAAGGAGACGCAATGAACCGGACAGTCATGAATACCCTCATCCTCACCCTCTTCGGCGGGACGTTGGCCGCTTGCGGCGGCGGCAGCGACGGCTCCAGCGCAGGCGCGAGCCAGCTGCTGGCCGGCGCCACCGAAGCGGTCGCCTGCTACACGCCATGGAACAGCGGCACCGCCTACAACGGCGGCGGCAAGGCCAGTTATAACAACGTCAACTACACGGCCAACTGGTGGACGCAAGGCAATAACCCGTCGACCAGCAGCGGCGGCGCCGGCAGCGGCCAGCCCTGGACGGTGGTGGGAGACTGCGGTACGCCGACACCGACTCCTACCCCGACGCCTACGCCTACACCCACCCCGACACCGACGCCTACGCCTACACCAACACCCACCCCGACTCCAACGCCGACACCTACACCTACACCTACGCCTACCGGCCTGGCGAAGCACGCGCTGATTGGCTACTGGCACAACTTCACCAACCCCAGCGGCGCCACGTATCCGATCAGCCAGGTCAGCGACGACTGGGACGTGATCGTCGTCTCGTTCGGCGACAACGCGGGCGGCGGCAATGTCAGCCTGACCATCGATCCGGGCGCGGGCACGGAAGCGCAGTTCATCGCCGACGTGGCCGCCAAGCGGGCGAAAGGCAAGAAAGTCATCCTGTCGCTGGGCGGGCAAAACGGTTCCGTTTCCGTCGGCAACACGGCCGAAGCGACGAATTTCACCAACAGCCTGTACGCCATCATCACCAAATATGGTTTCGATGGCATCGACCTGGACCTGGAAAACGGCGTGGCGCAGGGCGCGGCCATCCAGACCTATCTGCCGATCGCCGTGAAAAATCTGAAAGCCAAGGTCGGCAGCAGCTTTTATTTGTCGATGGCGCCGGAATGGGTGTACGTGGAAGGGGGCTACACGAGCTACGGCAGCATCTGGGGCGCCTACATTCCCATCATCAATGCCTTGCGCAGCGAGCTGACGGTGCTGCACCCGCAGTACTACAACAACGGCGACATCTACACGCCGTACGCCACGGGTGCCATCAAGGCGGGCTCGGCCGACCAGCTGGTGGCTACGGCGCGCATGCTGATCGAGGGTTTTAACTATGGCGGCAATACCTTCGCCGGCTTGCGCCCGGACCAGGTGGGCTTCGGCGTGCCATCGGGCCGCAGCTCGGCCGGTTCCGGTTTCACGACGAATGCCGACGTCAGCAACGCCCTGAATTGCCTGACGCGCCTGCTCAACTGCGGCACCATCAAGCCTCTGCAGGCGTATCCGGACTTCCGCGGCGTGATGACGTGGTCAATCAACTGGGACCGCCACGACGGCTATAACTTCTCCGTGCCGACGAAGAATGTCCTGAAAACCTTGCCGTAAGCGGCATTGCCCGACTGCGCATGCGGGCTTTGCCGCTCACATGCGCAGCAGCGCCGCGCCCAGCACGCGCATCTGCAGCGCAATGCCGTGGCGAAACGCCTCCCCTCCCCCCTGCGTGTGCTTGATGCCATCCATGGTGGCCACCAGCAAGGCGGCCACTTGCGCGGCAGTCGCGTCCACCCGGCGCAGCGCGATGTCGCCCGCCGCTTCGGCCTGTTCCAGCGCGCCGGCCAGCGCCGCCACCAAGGTTGCCCGCGCCGTCAAGGTGATGTCGGCGGCCAGGGTCATGTTGGCGTCGAACAATTCCTGTCCGTGGGCGCTGGCGGAAATTTCCGCCATCAAGCCTTGCTGGAATGCCAGCAAGGCCGTTTCGATGCGCACAAAGACGGGGCCGGCTATGGCCAGTGCCGCTGTTACCTGCGCCATGACGGTGGCATGGGCCCGTTCGGAGCCGGCGCGGAACACGTCTTCCTTGTTCTTGAAGTGCAAATACAGCGCCGCGCGTGATATGCCGGCCGCCTGCGCGATGTCGAGCATGGACGTCTTGCGGTAGCCGTAGCGGCAAAACACGGCCAGGGCCGCATCGAGGATGAGCTGGCTTTTCAGGGTATAGATCGTCATCCAGTCATGTTGACACTTTGAGCATATAGTGTCAACATGACTTTTGGACAAAAACCGTCAAAATGTCAATTACCTACCCGAACAGGACTGCCATGCACGATTTCAATGCCGCACCGACTGAAGAACAGCAGATGGACCTGCTGCGCCATACGGAACGCAGCCGCTTGCGCGCCCTCGTGGCCGCCGATACGCAGGCGGCGCGCGCCCTGCATGCCGATGACTTCCAGCTGATCACGCCCATCGGCAGCATGCTGTCACGGGAACACTACCTGGGCGCCATCGCCTCCGGCCACATGCGCTATCTGAGCTGGGAACCGGAAGCGATCAGCGTGCGCCTGTACGGCACGGCTGCCATCCTGCGTTACTCGGCGCAACTGGAAATCGTCTTTGGCGGCCACGCCGTACCGCGCGCCCGCTACTGGCATATGGATAGCTATGAGTGGCGCGATGGGCGCTGGCAAGCCGTCTGGTCGCAGGCGACGGCTATACGCTGACGGCGATGCCTGCAGCGGGATACTCCCGCAGCATGGGTAATTGATATTTCCAAATCAATAGATGAAATCTATCGATCCGGTTGAAATATTTCACTTCCTTTTGTAAATGAGAATCGTTACTATCCAAATCAAGGATAAGCGAATTCAACAGAAAGGAGCGTCCCTTGTTCACAGCCATCAAAACATTCAGCCAGGTGTGCACGCACATGTCGATCGCCTTCGGCCTTGCCTATTTGCTGACGGGCTCGCTGGCACTCGGTGGCCTGGCCGCAATCATCGAACCGATCATCAATGTGGGCCTGCTGCCGTGGCATGAAAAAGCCTGGCACGCGATCCGCCGCCGCTATGCGGCCAGCCGCCTGGGCTTTGCCGCCCTGGCCGGTGAAAAGCTGAGCCAGACGGCCATGCACATGGGCGTCGCTTTCAGCGTCATGTACTGGGCCACGGGTTCCATGGCCTTCGGCGGCTTGCTGGCCGTGGTCGAGCCCATCTGCAACGTGATCGTGCTGCCCTTCCACGACCGGCTGTGGGAACGATTTCGTTTCCGTATGGAAGGCCGGGGCGCGGCGCAGCTGACTACGATGCCCACCTGATACCTTTCACCCAAGAACAAGGACCGGGGTGGGACCCGGCGGGTCCGACCCCGGCTTCTTGTCGCTGGCCAAGCCGCTATGGTGGCCGGTTTCAGCCGTCCGCAAGGCGTGCCTGCACCTTGCCCGCCCACACAGGCGGCCGCCTTGGAAGCCATGGCGCCGCCCGCTCCAGCTGGCCCGCCAGGCGCAGCAAGGTTCCATCGTTTCCATACCCGGCCATGAACTGCATGCCGATTGGCAAGCCATCATTGGACATGCCCAGCGGCACGGACATGGCCGGCAAGCCCGCCACGTTGGCCAGCGGCGTGTACGGCGAATGCTCGAACAGACGCGCCGTCCAGCCCAGCCCATCGAGCTGTTCCTCCTTTTCTCCATAGCGCCCCAGTTGCCACGGCATATCCGGCATGGTAGGCGTGAGCAGCACGTCGTACTGCTCAAACAAGGCGCCGGCCTGACGCGTGACGGTGTTGCGCACGTCGAGGGCGGCCACGAAATCGACGGCCGACACCGTCTGCCCGTAGCGGTAGCAGGCCAGGGTCGCCGGTTCCAGCGTATCGAGCGACACGGTCCGCCCGCTCTCGTGCGCCAGGCCGGCTATCCACGGCACCAGGTTGGCGCACCAGATGCCGGCATTGGCTTGCACGAAGGCTTGCCACGACACGCCCAGCGCGGGCGACACTTCTTCCACGTGGTGGCCCAGGCTTTCCAGCAGGCGCACGGTGTCTTGCAGCGCGGCATCGATGGCAGGCACGGGCCGGGCGCCATTGCTGGCGGTCCGCTGCACGGCGATGCGCAGCTTGCCCGGCGCCACGCTCACCTGCGACAGCCAGCTGTGGCCGGGAGGATTCGTCACATACGGCTCGCCCGGCAGCACGCCCTGCACGCAGTCGAGCAAGGCGGCGCTGTCGCGCACGCTGCGGCTCACGCCCAGCTGCACGCCCAGGCCGCAGAAGATTTCGTCCATGGCGGGGCCATTCGACACCCGTCCCCGGCTGGGCTTGAAGCCGAACAGGCCCGTCGAGGCGGCCGGCACGCGGATGGACCCGGCCGCGTCCGTCGCATGCGCCAGCGGCACGATGCCTGCCGCCACGGCCGCCGCCGCGCCGCCGCTGGAGCCGCCCGCGCTCAGGTGGACGTTCCACGGGTTGCGCGTGGCGCCATATAGAACGGGTTCCGTGGTGGTGGCAAACGCCATTTCCGGCGTGCTGGTGCGGCCGAACGTCGCCAGGCCCACGGCGCGGAACTGCGTCATCAGATGGGAATCGGCGGACGCGACATGGCCGGCGCCCAGGCGGCTGCCCGCTTCGCTGCGCTGGCCCGCCATGGTGACGGCCACATCCTTGATCAGGAATGGCACGCCGGCGAATGGCGCGGTGCCGTCCACCTGCGATACATCGGCCGGCCACAGCTCGACCACGGCATTGATCTGCGGATTGACGGCGGCGCAGGCGCGCTGGGCTGCGTCCTGCAATTCGGCGGCCGATGCGCTGCCCTCGCGCAGCAGCTGGGCCAATCCCAACCCATCAAAGCTTGTATATTCATGGAGTTGCATCAGTTAGTTCCTGTAAAAGGTGAAGAATAGAAGTCACAGGAACAACTGTAGGGCTTGCGCTATCATAGCGGAAATGAATAGTTGATATACAAGGTATAGTCATGGACAATTTACGCAAGCTGGACCTGAATCTGCTGCTGACCCTCAACGCCCTATTGATCGAGCGCAACGTGACGCGGGCGGCGGCGCGGCTGCACCTGAGCCAGCCGTCCGTCAGCGTGCAGCTGGGCAAGTTGCGCGCGGCCTTCGACGATCCGCTGCTCTTGCCCGGTCCGCGCGGCATGCTGCCCACGGCGCGGGCGCTGTCCCTGCTGGCTCCCTTGCAAGCCGTGCTGGCCCAGCTGGAGCAAGTCTTGCAGCCCGAAGCGGCCTTCGATCCGGCCACGGCCCAGGTGCGCTGGAACCTGGCGGCGGCCGACGCCGCTGAATATGCGATCCTGCTGCCCATGCTGCCCGCCCTGCGCGCGCAGGCGCCGTTGTCGCGCATGGCCGTGTTCGAAGCCGTGCCGGCGCGCATGGCGCAGGACCTGGAAACGGGCCAGGTCGACCTGGGTTTCCTGGCGCAGGAAGAAGCGCCGCCCGGCTTGCGCCACCGCACCTTGTTTACCGAGCACTACGTGCTGGCGGGCCGCCACGACCACCCGCTGCTGCAATCGCCGCCCAACCTCGACCAGTTCTGCGCGCTGGAATTCATCGTCGTCTCGCCCAACGGCGGCGGTTTCCGCAGCAACGTCGATATGGCCCTGGAAAAGCTGGGGCGCACGCGCAAGGTGGTGCTGTCCGTGCCGCATTTCCTGATCGTGCCGCCCTTGCTGACAGCGTCCGACATGGTGGCCCTGCTGCCGTCGCGCCTGCTGAAGAATGCGCTGGGCGCGCTGCGCACATGGGAACCGCCCGTGACCCTGCCCGATTACGAGATGGCCATGGTCTGGCACGAACGCATGCACCTGGACCCGGCGCACCGCTGGCTGCGCGAACGCATCCTGGCCAGCTTGCAGACGCCGCTACACGATTTCCCGCTATAAAACACTAGGGAAGATTACCTAGTTGCTCGAAAGAAATTCCCAATGTTCGCCGTGGTGACGACTGCGTAAGCTTGCGCGTAATAATAAAGGGTCACCATGAACGCCATTTCCATCCTGCACCGCGGTTCGCGCCGCCCTCCCGTATTTTCCTTTTCGATCGCTGCCTGGCTGGCGGCAATGCTCCTGGGCATGCTGGGCTTCTGCGCCAACGCCTGGGCGGCACCCGCCGCCGCGCCCGCCCGGATGCCCGCGGCCTCGGCCGAGCTGATCAAGCGCGGCGAATATGTCGCCCGCCTGGGCGACTGCGTGGCCTGCCACACGAGCCCGAACGGCGCCGCCATGGCCGGCGGCCTGGAGCTCAAAACGCCGTTCGGCACCATCTACAGCACGAATATCACGCCCGACGCGAAGACGGGCCTGGGCACGTACACGTTTGCCCAGTTCGACCGCGCCATGCGCAAGGGCGTGGCGGCGGACGGCCACAATCTGTACCCGGCCATGCCCTACCCTTCCTACGCGAAGATCACGCCCGACGACATGCAGGCGCTGTACGCCTATCTGCAGCGGGGCGTGGCGCCCGTGGCGCAGCAAAACCGCGAAACGGACATGAAATGGCCGTTCAGCATGCGCTGGGGCTTGTCGCTGTGGAACGCCGTCTTCCTCGACGACGCACCGTTCAAGCCCGACAGCGCCAAGTCGGCCCAGTGGAACCGGGGCAGCTACCTGGCCCAAGGGTTGGGCCATTGCGGCTCCTGCCACACGCCGCGCGGCGTGGCTTTCCAGGAAAAAACCATGGGCCAGGATGGCGGCAGCGGCAAGCATTACCTGTCCGGTTTTACCTTCGACGGCTGGCATGCGGTGAACCTGCGCAATCTGTGGACGCCGGGCGACATCGTGCAATTGCTGAAAACGGGCCGCAACAGCTTCGGCACGGCGGCCGGCAGCATGACGGAAGTCATCACGCACAGCACGCAATACTTCACGGATGCCGACCTCGACGCGCTGGCGCACTACCTGCACGGCTTGCCGGCCAAGGACGGGGCGGCCGCGCCGCCGAAGAAAACGGCGCCCGTCGTGGCGGCCAGCAACGATGCGCTGTACAACACGCGGGGCGGCCTGGGCTACCTGCAGTTTTGCGCCACCTGCCACCGCCGCGACGGCCGTGGCGTGGACAACATCTTCCCGCCGCTGGCGCAGAACGACTCGGTGCAGTCGAAGGACGCCACCACCGTCATCCATATCGCGCTGACGGGCTGGCAGTCGGCCGTCACGCAGCACTCGCCCCGCTCGTTCGGCATGCCCGCGTATGACCGCCTGTCGGACACGGAACTGGCGGAAATCCTCACCTTCGTGCGCGGCAAGTGGGGCAACCAGGGCGCACCGGTGACGCCCGCACAGATCGCCACAGTGCGCAAGGATCTCAAGCTCAAGGCGCCGGACGCGGGCGGCTTCGTCACGCCCCGCTTCGCCGCCCTGACGGCCGACCCGAACGCCAATCAATTGATCCACGGCATGCAGCTGATGACGGAAACGCGGGCCCGCCTGCCGCAAAACGTGGGCAACGACCTCAATTGCAGCAGCTGCCACCTGAATGGCGGCACCGTGGCCAACGGTTCGCCCTTCCTCGGCATTTCCGCCTTCTTCCCGTCGGAAGCGCCGCGTGCCGGCAAGGTCATCAGCCTGGGAGAGCGCATCAACGGCTGCTTCCGCCGCTCCATGCACGGCAAGCCGCTGCCCGTGGACGGCCCCGACCTGCAGGCGATGGTCGCCTACATCGACTGGATGAAGGGCGCCACGCAAGCGGGCGACAAGGTGGCGGGACGCGGCGTGGCGAAGATTGACCGGGCTCTGCTGCCCGATCCCGTGCATGGCAAAAAAGTGTATGCCGAGCAATGCGCCGTCTGCCATGGCGCGAATGGCGAAGGCATCCGTGGCGCCAATGGCGTCGTCGCCTTCCCGCCGCTGTGGGGCGAGCGTTCCTTCAACATTGGCGCCGGCATGGCCCGCACCTACACGGCGGCCGGCTTCGTCAAGGCCAATATGGTGATGGGCCATGGCCAGAAATTCCCGCTGGGACAAGGCAACCTGTCCGACCAGGACGCCGTCGACGTGGCCGAATACTTTACGCACATGCCCCGTCCGGACTTCCCCGACAAGGTCAAGGATTGGCCCAAGGGCGGCAAGCCCAAGGATGCGCGCTACTGAGACGCGAGTTTCCCGGGCGGCGCCCCTTCTGCACGCCGCCCGCCTGTGATACGCTGCTCGCTCCATCACGCAGGAGCGACGCATGCAGACCGACAGCGGCCGGGCCGACCCATCCGACACCTGGCTGGGCAAGCTGGGCCCCGGCCTGATCACGGGCGCGGCCGATGACGACCCCAGCGGCATCGCCACGTATTCGCAGGCGGGCGCGCAGTTCGGTTTCGGCATGCTGTGGACCGTCTGCCTGACGTTCCCCCTGATGCTCGGTATCCAGGTCATCAGCGCCAAGATCGGGCGGGTCAGCGGGCATGGGCTGGCAACGAACATCCGCCGCCACTATCCGAAATCCTTGCTGTACGCCATCGTCAGCTTGCTGCTGCTGGCCAATGTCATCAATATCGCCGCCGACGTGGCCGCCATGGGCGATGCCCTGACCCTGATCATCGGCGGCCCCACCCATTTGTACGCCGTGGGCTTCGGCCTGCTGTCGCTGCTGCTGCAAGTCTTTATTCCATATCAACAGTACGTGCGCATCCTGAAATGGCTGACCCTGGGTTTGCTGGCCTATGTGGCCACCGTGCTGACCGTGCATATTCCGTGGGGCGAAGTGGCGCTGCGCACGGTCTGGCCACAGTTCGCCTGGTCGGCCGCCTCGGTGACCATGATCGTGGCCGTGTTCGGCACGACGATCAGCCCCTATTTATTCTTTTGGCAAGCCTCGCAGGAAGTGGAAGACTTGCAGGCCGATGCCAGCGCGCAAGCCTTGCGCCGCGCGCCGGAACAGGCGCCACGGCAATTCCAGCGCATCAAGATGGACACGGCCATCGGCATGGGCTTTTCCAACCTGGTGGCCTTCTTCATCATGCTGACGACGGCCGTGACCCTGGGCGCGCAAGGCATCACGCACATCGATACGTCCGCCCAGGCCGCTTCTGCCCTGCGCCCCATCGCGGGCGACTTCGCCTTCGCCCTGTTCAGCCTGGGCATCATCGGCACGGGCTTGCTGGCCATTCCCGTGCTGGCCGGCTCGGCCGCCTACGCCATGGCCGGCGCCTTTCACTGGAAAAACAGCCTGGAACTGGCGCCCCGGGCCGCCAAGAAGTTTTACGGCATCATCGTCATGGCCACCGTGATCGGCGCCGCCCTGTGCTTTTCGCCACTCGACCCCATCAAGGCCCTGTACTGGAGCGCCGTCATCAACGGTGTCATTTCCGTGCCCATCATGGCCCTGATGATGGTGATGGCCTCGCGCCCCGCCATCATGGGCACCTTGACCATTTCGCGCCGCCTGCGGGCGCTGGGCTGGCTGTCGACCATCGTCATGGCGACGGCCGTGCTGGCCATGTTCGCCACCATGGCGTTCTGATGCCTAGGCCGCCTTCGGCTTGAGCATGCCTTCCACGATGCCCAGCACGGTCTGGCGCGGCAGCAAGCGCGGCAGCCAGGCCAGCAGCCGGTTCGGGCGGCCCGCCACGTGGCTGCTGCGGCCCCGGTCCAGCGCGCGCAGCGCTTCGTCGACGACCGTTTGAGGATCCATGCGCTTGCCCACGGCCGCTTCGGGCGCGGCCACGACGTCAAAGAAAGCCGTTTCCGTGGCGCCCGGGCACAAGCCCAGCACGCGCACGCCGCGGCTGCGGTTTTCCGCCCACAGCGCTTCCGAGAACGACAGCACGAAAGCCTTGCTGGCGCCGTAGACCGCCATGTAGGGATCGGGCTGCAGGGCCGCCGTGGACGCCACGTTGATGATGGCGCCCCGTCCTTGCGCCAGCATGTGCGGCAAGGCGCAGTGCGTCATTTCCATCAGGGACGTGCAATTGACGGTCACTTCGCCGACTTGCCGTGCAAGATCGATGCTTTCGAAGCGGCCATGCGTGGCGAAACCCGCGTTATTGATCAGCACGTCGGGCGGCATGCCCAGCGCGCAGACCTGCGCATGGGCTTGTGCGGCGGCGCCAGGCAGGCTCAGGTCCGCCACCAGCGCGTGCGCGCGGATGCCGTGGCGCTTGGCAAGGTCGGCGGCCAGCGTTTCGAGCACGGCGCCGGAGCGGGCCAGCAGCAGCAAATGCGCGCCGCGCGCGGCCAGGGTTTCCGCAAAGACGCGGCCGATGCCGGACGAGGCGCCCGTGATCAGCACGGTCTGGTTGGTGTAGTTGAAGGCGGTCATGGCAGCGGTGTGTAGTTGAAAGTGTTTCTACTGTAAACTGTAGACTTTAGTCCACGGTCAAGGGGAATCGATGCGTATCGGAGAAATCACCCGCCTGACGGGCGTCAGCAAGGATACGGTGCGCTTTTACGAGCGCCAGGGGCTGCTGGACGAAGCGCCGCAGCCGGGCCTGACGAATAACTACAAGGAATATTCGGCGCAAGCCTTGCGCCGCATCGAGCTGATCGGCCACGCCAAGGCGCTGGGCTTTACCTTGAAGGAAATCGCCGAGGTCATTGCCGTATGGCAGGAAAATGCGCTCGATGCGCAAACCAAGCGGGCCATGCTGGAAACGAAAATCGCGCAGATCGACGACAAGGCCCGCTCGATGGCCGTGCTGCGGGCCGGACTCGTCGATGCGCTGGCCAAGGTGGAGACGGGCTGCAAGGATGGCGTGGCGGCCGCAGGAAACTACAAGGATAATCAATGACTTATTACACGCAATACCGCCACCTGGCGCTCGAGGGCGCCAAGCCCGCCCCCACGGCACAGCAGATCGCCGCCATCGAAGCCCTGCTGGAAGCGCCGTTGCCGCCCGCCTTCCTGGCTTTCTTGCAAGTGGCCAACGGCGCCTGGTTCGACTACACCACTGATGTGCCGGACGGCAATGGCGGCGTGGAAAAAATGGGCTTCAATACCTTTTTCAGCGCCGACGAAGGCGATTTCTGCGATGAAACCTTGGTCGGCGAAATCCGCGCCGCGCGCCAGCATGCGGGCATGCCCGTGAAAATCCTGCCGTTCGCCCGCGATGGCGGCAATTCCATGGTTTATCTGGATCTGACGGAGGAAGGCGGCGGCCGCGTGCTGGCGTATGTGCAGGAGTTACCGGACTGGACGGGCAAGCGCGCCCATGGCCTGATGGAACTGGCGCCTTCATTCGACGCGTGGCTGGATAGCCTGTATATCGACCGCGACACGGTGCTTGACGAACTCGAACACAGCGTCTCGGAACCGTCGCACCTGGACGCGATGGCGGAATGGCTCGATATCGGCATGCCTGCGTGGCGCCGCGATGCCGGCATTGCCGCCTTATTTGCCCTGAAGCAAGTCGAACTGTGCGCTAGCGAACAGGACTAATCCTACGGGCATGATCGCGACTGTCCTATGGGTGTGCGCAGGCTGCTGGCTTAACATTGTCATCAGCTTGCAGAAAAAACCACACTCGAAAGGATTTCCCATGCCTATCCCGACCACCAGCTCCCGTGCCCCGTCCTTCAAAAGCGTGGCCATCGGCGCCGCCGTTGCCTTATTGAGCGGCATCGCCATCAACAGCATCGCCGCCGCGGCGCCGGGCGCGTACGACAAGCAATTCCTCAGCAAGGCCGCCGACGCTGGCAGCACGGAAATTGCCGCCAGCAAAGTCGCGCAAAGCAAGAGCAGCAATGCGGAAGTGAAGAAATTCGCCGATGCCATGGTCACCGATCACACGAAAGTGGCGGACGAGCTGAAACAGCTGGCCAGCAGCAAGCAGATCGAGGTCAGCGACCAGCCCGGCAAGAAGCATCAGGCGCAGATCGACAAGCTGAGCCGCCTGGAAGGCGCGCAGTTTGACAAGGAATATGCGGCCACCATCGGCGTAGCGGCGCACAAGGAGGCGGTGAAACTGTTTACGGATGCCAGCCAGAAGGCGACCGATCCCGACATCAAGGCCTTTGCCGCGAAGACCTTGCCAGCGTTGCAACATCATCTGGACATGGCCAATACCCTGCACACGGCGGTGGGGAAATAGCCAAGTCAATAGCCAAGTTACCGGCAATTAGCGGGGATATGCTTGCTGTACGTGCCGTACGGCAAGCATATCTGCTCTTGACATACAATGCGGCAACTTCGTTTTTGGCCATGCCATGACCTCATGCAGCTACTCAAGAAAACCGGCCTGATCGCCGCCGCCTTCCTGCTCATCCTCGTGCTGGCAGGCTGGCTCTTCATCAAAGTGAGCGCGGCGCGCAATGCCAGCGTGTATGCCCAGGAATGGAATGATCAGCGCACGTGTGTGATCAATACCTATGTACCCCACTACGGCAACGGCGTGCCGCAGAACATCGTGCGCGCGCTGAGCACGTCCACCTTTTTCCGAGTCTACCATAAGGATGGCACCTTGCTGGAAAGCACGGAATGGGTACTGGACATGCATGAAGACGGTATCCTCGACCATGCGCGCTGGGGCCAGAACCAGACCCGCGCCATCTACCCTACGGACATGGGCGACGAAAGCTGGACCTTGCCCGAATGCGCGTGATCATTTAGCAATCAAACGAAAGAGTCCCATGCTGCGCGGCCCCTGGAGCGATGCTCCCTACATACCTACGCTCCACCATTTTCTCGGCCCCTTCGACGTGTATGATCGTGAAGAAACCTTGGGCGTGGAACTGGACCGCTGGGACATGAACGACCCGGCGCAGCGCGCTGCCCTGATACGGCGCGACATCACGTCGCAATACAAGGAACTCAGCTATCGCCACCGCCATGCGCTGGTGGCCGTGCTGGCGCAGGCGCTGCAAGACCCCGGCTATGATTTCCAGGCCATCCTCGAACATGACCCGGAAAGCACGAATGCCCTGCCTGCCTTGTGGGATGAGATGGCCGATCCGCGCGCCTTCTTTGCCGATATCTACCGCCTGGTGCAGCAAGATTGGCACGACGACCTGGCGCGCGCGGCGGCGGAAGACCCGGCCAGCTGGTAACGCGGCGCCCGCACCACACTATCGATACGCTAGTCTGCGCTCTCACTTTCCCTCTGTGGACGCGATTACGGCCGTCTGCACGCATCGTTGCAAAAACGCCCCATTCAAAAAAAATCTGTTGCACCAGCGCATGTCTGCTGGCATCGCGCTACTATGAAACGTCGGCACTTCGATAGGCGCCGCCTCACCGCACCGGTTCCCCGCCGGCTTTCCCCTGCCGCAATGTGAAGGAGATTCTCATGCCCAAGTTCGCCCCTGACATTTGCCTGTCGGTCATGCTTGCCGCCGGCATGCTGCCCTGTATCGCCAGCGCTGCCGAAGGCGGCGCCACGCGCGCCGACGCGGAAGCCATGGTCAAGAAAGGCGTGTCCTACATCAAGAGCGCCGGCGACGCCAAGGCGTATGGCGACATCACGGCCAAGTCGCCGCAATTCATCCTGCACGACCTGTACCTGGTCGTCTATAAACTCGACGGGACGGTGGTTGCGCATGGCGCCAATCCGAAAATGGTCGGCAAGAACTTGATCGAGCTGAAGGATATTGATGGCAAGGCTTTTGTGAAGGAACGAGTCGACCTGGCCAAGAGCAAGGGCACGTTCTGGCAGGAATACAAATTCACGAATCCGGAAACCAAGAAGATCGAGCCGAAGGTAATGTATTGCGAGAAACTCGCCGAGACCGTCGTCTGCGGCGGCATCTACCTGTAGCCGCCGCCGCGCCGCCAGCGCCGGGATGGCACACCGATCTCTCAACGAATTTCTCAACGATATGGGCCTCATGTGAAAATCGCACAGAAGATGTTGATCGTCCCGGTGGTCGCGCTGGCTTGCCTGCTGGCCATGGGGGCCTTGTCCTATTTCGCCATGCAGCAAAACGAAAGCCGCATGCGCGACTTGAAAGACGTGACCTTGACGGCCGAGCGGCTTGCCAACCAGCAAGCCATTGCCCTGGGTCAGGTACACGCCGACGTGTATGCGAAGATCGCCATCGCCGCCAGCCTGTCGGACGAACAGTTCAAGCAGTTCGGCGCGCAAACGGATCGCCAGCTCAATGCCATCGCGCAAGGCTTGAAGGAACTCAAGCAATTCTCGGGCGCCGCCACGGAAGCGGGCCAGGCGCTGCCCGGTGTCGAGCGCTACCGTGCCAGCGTGGCGCAGGCGCTGGACCTGGCCTCGATGGACCCGAATACGGGCGTGGCGGCGATGCAAAATGCCGCCGGGCACTACCAGCAAGTGAGCGGGCAACTGCGCCAGGTGCTGCTCAACCTCGACCACCGCACGGTCGACGCGCTGCAAGAGACAAAAAATGCGGGCCAGCGCGCCGGCTGGCTGTCGCTGGGCACCATGGCTGTTGGCTTTGCCCTGCTGGCCCTGATTGCCACCTGGGTGGCGCGCTCCGTCGTGCGCCCCATCGACGAGGCGTGCCGCGCCGCTGAAAGCCTGGCGGCCGGCGACCTGACCACGCACATCGACGCCCGGAGCGACGATGAGGTGGGCAAGCTGTCGCGGGCGCTGGCTACCGTCTTGAAAAACTGGAACACTTTATTGGGCGAGATACGCCAGGCAGGCTCCACCATCACGGTGGAAGCGAGCGAAATCGCCCTCGGCAATGCGGACTTGTCGGCCCGTACGGAGTCGCAAGCGCATTCTTTGCAGGAAACAGCCTCGTCCATGCATGCGCTGACCGATACCGTGAAGGAAAACGCCAGCCATGCGCACCAGGCCAACCAGATGGTGCTGTCGACCTCGAACGTGGCGCTGGAAGGCGGCCGCGTCGTGGGCCAGGTGGTTGAGACGATGGGCTCGATCAAAGCCAGTTCCGGGCGCATCGTCGATATCATCGCCGTCATCGACGGCATTGCCTTCCAGACCAATATCCTCGCCTTGAACGCGGCCGTGGAAGCGGCGCGCGCGGGCGAACAGGGGCGCGGTTTTGCCGTCGTCGCCACGGAAGTGCGGGGCCTGGCGCAGCGCTCGGCCACGGCGGCGCGCGAAATCAAACAGCTGATCGAGGATTCCGTTGCCAGAATAGAAACGGGCAGCGAGCTGGCCGACAGCGCCGGCCGCACCATGGGCGATATCGTCGCCTCCGTTCAGCAGGTGACGGAGATCATGAACGACATCACGGCGGCCAGCCAGCGCCAGAGCAAGGGCATCGAGGAAGTCAACAATGCCATCACGGAAATGGACGAATTGACCCAGCGCAATGCCGCCCTGGTCGAGCAATCGGCCGCCGCCGCGCAAAGCATGCAGGAC
This sequence comes from Janthinobacterium sp. GW823-FHT01H08, assembly GCF_058797855.1. Taxonomy (NCBI): domain Bacteria; kingdom Pseudomonadati; phylum Pseudomonadota; class Betaproteobacteria; order Burkholderiales; family Oxalobacteraceae; genus Janthinobacterium; species Janthinobacterium sp. GW823-FHT01H08. The sequence goes on along the minus strand of NZ_CM179504.1, from coordinate 3,436,373 downwards.
CAGGCGCATGATTTATTGCGCGTGGTCGACGCCTTCCGCCTGGGCGACGGTGGCCCGCCGCTGCTGCCGCGTTAGCGCGGCGACCGCATGGCCGCTGCCGCGCAGGCGAGCATGCGCTTGCCTGCCGCCGCCAGTGCCGGATCGTCCTCGTCCTGCAGCAGCGTCCCGACGACGCTCTGGTCGGCAACGCTGCCCTGCATGGCGGCCAGGCGTGCCACGCGGTCTTGCGTGGCACCATCGCCAAGGGTACGGGCGCTGAAAAAGCTGTACAGGCCGGCGATTTCGCGTTGCTGCAGCCATTCCATCAATTGCACCAGGCGCGCCTGCTCCACATAGCTCAGTTCGCTCACCTTCCGCTCCGCCAGCGCCTCATACACTTCCAGGCGCGCCATCCAGTTGCCCTGCGCGGCAGCCGCAAGCAGCTGGTCCCAGGCGGCACCGGCGTGCGGCACGGGCCGCGGCTGCAGCTGATAGGCCAGCACGGCTTGCTGCTGCGGCAACGCGCCGTAGGCCGTGGGCGCCTTGCAGACAAACTGGCGCGCATCGGGGCCGCCTAGCCGCAAGCCGCTGGCGATATGCCGCTCGATCTTGTCGCCGATGGCCTGCAGGCGCCTGGCGTGTTCCTGTACGGACCACTGCGGCGGCAATTTGCCCAGCCAGGCCAGCGCATCGTCGTTGGCCCGCACCGCCAGCTCGTAGGCTACCGCCTTGGCCTGTTGATCTTTCTCTCTGGCCAGTTTTTCCGCATCCTGTCTGATATCGTATTGGCTGGCGCTTTGCTTGAGTTTCAGGCATGACTGGAAGGCCGCAGGCGCTTCTTGCCAGCAGCGAGCCGGCACCGTGAACGTCCAGCGCATGCTGACCGTTTCCAGGACATACGTCTCTTCGCCCTCTTCTGCCTTGAGATAGGCTCGGCCGTCCGCCTTGGTCACGCCCTTTGTCAGTTGCTTGCCGCCCACCGTGCTCCAGGTGTACGGATCATCGTCTTGCGGCACGCCGGGGGCGGCGTACAGGGTCAGGTAGTGGCCGGCGGCGGCAGGAACATCTGCCGCATGGCTCAGCGGCGACAGCAGGGACAAGGTGAATAAAGTTCTTGCAGGTAACAGTTTCAACATGAATCAATGGGATTGTGGGAGTTCGGTATGGCAGGCGCAGTCGTGGCCGCTGGCGGCCTCGGACAGGTTTTGCAGAATCGCGCAGTCTTGCGACGGCTGCGGCTGGTCGCACTGGTGGCGCAAGGTCACCAGTTGCTGCTGCAGGGTTTGCAAATTTGCCATCTGCTCGGCGATGCGCAGGATATGGTGGTCGAGCAATTCGTTGACGCTCTGGCAGCCTTCGGCCGGATTGTTCTTAAATTCCAGCAAAGCGCGGATATCGGTCAGGCCGATCTGCAAGGAGCGGCAATGGCGGATGAATTGCAGCCGTTCCTGGTGTTCTTCGCGGTATTCGCGGTAGCCGGCGCTGTTGCGCCCCGGTTCCTGCAGCAAGCCCGCTTTTTCATAGTAACGCACGGTTTCCACGTCACAATCTGTCCGTTTGGCCAGTTCTCCGATACGCATGGCATCCCCTTTTCATTCTTTCGTGCAAATTCCGCTTGACCCTGTAGCCGCTACAGGGTTTCTAATGGAAGCATACACGAAACCGGAAGGACGAATGCGATGCCGCACGATAGCCACGATCATACCCACGAGCACAAGCACGACCATGAGCATCAGCATGCATCCAAGGCGGCCAGTTGCTGTGCCAGCCAGCATGCGTGCTCGTCCACGCCTGCCGCTCCGTCTGGTCCCGCGCTGCCCAGCGCGGCTATCGCGGGCGCGAGCACGGCCAAATACCGCATCGCCAACATGGATTGCCCCACGGAAGAACGCTTGATCCGCAACAAGCTGGCGAATATGGCGGGCGTCGTGGGCCTCGATTTCAACCTGATGAACCGCGTGCTCGACGTGCACCACACCCTGCCCTCGCTGGCCACGGTGGAAGCGGCCCTGCACGGCATCGGCATGCAGGCGATTCCCATGGAGGCGGACGCTGCCGTCGCGCGCGACCCGGACGAAGGCAATCTGTCCAGCCTGCAAAAAGGCTTGCTGGTGGTTTCCGGCCTGGCTGCTGCCGGCGCCGAAGCGCTGGCGTGGACCACGCACGCAGACAGTTCGCCCCTCGTCATCGCCCTGGCCCTGCTGTCGATCGCCACGGGCGGCTGGCCGACCCTGAAGAAGGGCTGGATTGCCCTGAAGACGTTCACCCTGAACATCAATTTCCTGATGAGCCTGGCAGTGTTTGGCGCCATCGCCATCGGCCAGTGGCCGGAAGCGGCCATGGTCATCTTCCTGTTCGCCATCGCCGAGCTGATCGAGGGCCTGTCCCTGAACCGCGCGCGCAACGCCGTGCACAGCCTGATGCAGCTGGCGCCGGACACGGCGACCGTCGCCGACGCCAGCGGCGCCTGGCAGCAAGTATCCGTCGCCACCGTGGCCATCGGCGCGACCATGCGCGTGAAACCGGGCGAGCGCATCGCGCTCGATGGCGTCGTGGCCAGTGGCGAGTCGTCCGTCAACCAGGCACCGATCACCGGTGAAAGCATGCCGGTGGACAAGACCGTGGGCGACGTCGTGTATGCGGGCACCATCAATGAACGGGGCTTGCTCGACGTCACGGTGACGGCCAACAGCGGCAACAGCACCCTGGCCAAGATCGTCAAGGTGATCGAGGAAACCCAGGGAAAACAGGCGCCCACGCAGCGCTTTATCGACAATTTTGCCCGCTACTACACGCCTGCCGTGGTCGTGTTCGCCATCCTCGTGGCCGTGCTGCCGCCTTTGCTGCTGGGCCAGCCCTTCATGGCCTGGGTCTACAAGGCCTTGGTGATGCTGGTGATCGCCTGCCCTTGCGCGCTCGTCATTTCCACGCCGGTCACGGTGGTCAGCGGCCTGACGGCGGCCGCGCGGCGCGGCATTTTAGTGAAAGGCGGGCAATTCCTGGAAACGGGTTATCGGATCAAGGCCATCGCCGTCGACAAGACGGGCACCTTGACCATGGGCAAACCGGCCGTCACGGACGTGGTGGCCCTGGAGGGCAGCGACCGCGACGCCATCCTGCTGCTGGCCGCCAGCCTGGACGCCAACTCGGCCCACCCGCTGGCCGCCGCCATCGTCAAGGCGGGTCCGCCCGCCGGCAGCCACTTGCCCGTTACCCAGTTTGCCGCCCTGCATGGACGCGGCGTGCAAGGCAATATCGATGGCCAGACCTATTATCTGGGCAACGCACGCCTGATGACGGAATTGAAAGTCTTGACGCCGGCACTGCAAGCCATCCTGGCACGGCTGGAACAGCAAGCCTACACGGCCATGGTGCTGGCTACCCCGGCCGTTGCGCTGGGCGTGATCGCCGTGGCCGACGTGCTGCGTCCGACGGCGGCGTCCGCCATTGCCCGCCTAAATGCGCTGGGCGTGACGACCGTCATGCTGACGGGAGACAATCTGCTGACGGCGCAGCGCATCGCGTTTGACGTCGGCGTGAGCCTGGTCAAGGCGGAATTGCTGCCGGAAAACAAGCTCGATGAAATCAAGGCCTTGCAGCAAGAGTTTGGCGTGGTGGCCATGCTGGGCGACGGCGTCAACGACGCCCCGGCCCTGGCGCAGGCGGACATCGGCTTTGCCATGGGCGCGGCCGGCAGCGACACGGCCATCGAAACGGCGGACGTGGCCCTGATGGATGATGAACTGGGCAAGTTGCCTGAATTCATCAGCCTGAGCCAGCGCACGCGCAGCATCCTCGTGCAAAACATCAGCTTCGCCATCGGCATCAAGGCCGTGTTCTTCGGCCTGGCCCTGGTCGGCATGGCGACCCTGTGGATGGCCGTGTTTGCCGACGTGGGCGCCAGCCTGCTGGTGGTGGCCAATGGCTTGCGCCTGTTGCGCAATAACAAGCAAACATAGTCCCGGACAGAAATATTTCCATCTGGACAATTGCTGTAAAAAACGCTACTTTGGCGGCTGATTCCACCTTCGCCAAAGTAGCCGATGACCTTGCTGCCCCGCCTGTCCCTGCTGGCCGCTCTGCTGGCTGGCACCTCCCTGCATGCCGAACCGATGTTCTTCACGCCCTGCTCAGATACGGCCGCCCCCGGCAGCCTGTGCTCGGGCTTGAACGTGCCCGGCAGCTACGATGCCCAGGGCCGCGCCGTCGGCGACGCGGATGCCATGCACGTCTTCGTGCGCAAGTTTGCCGCCGATGTGCCTGTCGGCAAGCCTGTCAAGGGTACGCTGTGGCTGGTGGCGGGCGGCCCCGGCGAATCGGGCGCCGCGTTCTACAGCCTGTTGCCCACCCTGCGCCGCAGCTTTCCCGGCTTTGAATTCCTGATCCCCGACCATCGTGGCACGGGCCATTCGTCGCGCCTGTGCAAGGTGGAAGAGTCCGAACAAAGTCCCGGCGGCCGCGCCCTGACCGGCGCGGAATGGGCCAGCTGCTTCAAGGGCATCAACTTGATGCCGGAATACGCGGGCCAGTTTTCCATCACCACGGCCGCACGCGACTTGAAGGCGCTGATCGAGGGCGAACGGGGCAAGAGCAAGCGCAAGCAGCCGCCCGTGTATGTGTACAGTGTGTCGTACGGCACGCAGCTGGTCTTGCGCACCTTGCAGCTGGGGCCGCTGCCAGTCAAAGGCGTGATTTTCGACTCCTTGGTGCCGCCGCAAACGGATGCGCGTTGGGACTTGAGCCAGCGTTCGCAGGTGGTCAACCAGGTCGGCATGCAGGTGCTGGCCCGTTGCGATGCGGATGCGGCTTGCCATGCGGCATTGGGCGAGCCGGCCGCAGCCTTGTACCGCCGCGTGCTGGACAAGGCGCAAGCCGATCTCGCCCTGCTGGCGAAGATTCCCGGCAAGAACCTGAAAAACTTCCTGGGCGGCATGCTCGACGTGCCGGCCGCCCGCGCCCGCATCCCCTACCTGCTGCACGACCTGGACCGGGGCGGCGAGACGGAACTGGCTGCCGTGCGTGCCACATTGGCGGACGCGGCGGCCAGCCTGGGCAGCTATCCCCAGTCGCCGCTGTCGATTCCGCTGGTCAGCATCATCAGCAATTCGGAAAACAATCTGCAGCCTTCCTTGCGCCCCGACTGGACAGCCGCCGACCTCGAGCGCGAAGAGGCGGACTTGCTGTTGACCAGTCCCCTGCCCCGCATCCTGCTGGGCGGCGGCTTGCCCGCCTACCCGCGCGACGCCTATTTCGGCGCCTTGCCGGCCAAGGTGCCGACTACACTGGTACTGCAGGGAACGCTGGACCCGAAGACGCCGTACGCGGGCGCGCAGGCGCAAGTGCAGGCCTTGACGCAGCGCAAGGCGGGCAAGGTGGCCCTGGCCACCGTGCACAACGCCCCGCATTTCATCCTGTGGACGGCGCCCGCCTGTTTCGAGCAAGCCACTACCCGCTTTATTGCCGGCAAGCAGGCACAGGATTGCACGCTGTAGTTCCCACGGCCGTTGCTGCGCTGAGCAAGCCATCAGTCTCGTGCTTGCCGCGCCGCTGCCAGCGCCGCGACAAAAGTGGCGTCGCCATCGACGCACTGGCTGGCCGTGCAGCTACCCAGGTCTTCGGCGATGCGGAAGCCTTCGCCCAGGCTGCTGGCATTGCCGCGTCCGCCATGTCCGCGCGCGGCGCTGCGCAGCACCTGGCGCGAGGACGAATAGCTGCCGCCGCGTGTCATAAAATAGTCGCCTTCCACCTCGCAGCCGCTGCGCCAGGCCGATCCATCGGCGGGCGCACCCCGGTAGTCGGGATGCTGGCAATCGGCCACCCATTCCGCCACGTTGCCCATCATGTCGTGCAAGCCGTAGCCGTTGGGCGCATAGCTGCCCACGACAGCCGTGTACTCGGCGCCATCGTCGCAATCAGTGACGAGCATGTCGAGGCCGTGATCGCGCCAGGCCGCGGCCTTGAAACGCCGGTCTTTCATGTTGGCGTAGCTACACAATTGTTCAGGAACATCGCCGGACGCGTATTTCGTGCTGGTGCCGGCGCGCGCCGCGTATTCCCATTCCGCCTCGCTGGGCAGGCGGAATGGGCGGCCCGTTTCCCGCGCCAGCCATTGCACATAGGCCGTCGCATCGTTCCAGCTCACGCACATGACGGGGTGGTAGTCCGTTGGCGCATGCGCGGTGGCGTCCCAGCCCGACTCCTTGAGCGCGATGCCGTCAGTGCGGTCGAAATCCCAGCATTCGCCAGCCGCCCGATAGCCGGTGGCGGCAACAAATTGCCGGAACTGCGCCACCGTCGTCTCGTATTTTGCCAGTCGGAATGCGGCCACGCGCACTTCGTGGGGCGGCCCCTCGGCCGGATTATGGCTGCCATCGCCGATACGCGGCTCCGTGCTGCCCATGGTAAACACACCGGCGGGAATGCCGGCCATGGGAGGGAGGATGGCCGCGGCGGCTGCCTGGGCGCTGCAAAAGATGGCGCAGGCAAGGGAAATAATGCTGTGCTTCATGTGGCTCCTGGTAATCGGTGGGTGAGAACACAGATTGACAGCCGGGCCAGCGGATGGCCGGGCGCATGCGACGAATCGACAATGGGGCCGACGAACGGCAAGCCATGTTCTGGTCAACAAGACAAGCGGCCGCTACACTACGCCCATGACCAGACAAACGACCCTGCTGCAGGGCTGGCGCTCCCTATGGGAACTGCGCCCCCGGCACGAAGTGCCCACCCTCACCCGCCTGCTGCTCATCTCCCTGATCGGCATCGCCCTGGCATTGGGCCTGATGGCCGTCGTCGCCATCTTCGGCCGGGTCGACCGGCCGCACTGGTGGTGGGCCTCGCTGCTGCCGAATATCGGCATCTGCCTGTGCATCGTGCATACCCTGTTCGGCGTGCTGCGCCTGGCCGGGCGCTGGCTGCCGACGCCGCTCGTCGAGCGCATGTCGCATGTGCGCGACATCCGCGCCGGCATGGGCCTGGGCGCGCTGTCCCTGGCCGCCATCATCCTCGGCATGAGCATCGGCTTCACCATCGTCCCGATACTGGTGGGTTTCAAGCTGTGGGGCATGTTCGTCTCCCTGCCTGCCGCGCTGACCAAGTTTGCCGTCTTCATCCTGTTTGTCATGGGCGCCAACTGGGCCTGGTGGCGCTCGCGCCTGCGCCAGCAGCAGCTGCAAAGCGAGGTGACGGAGGCGCGCCTGCGCCTGCTGCAGGGGCAGATCGAGCCGCACCTGCTGTTCAACACCCTGGCCAACATCCAGAGCCTGATGGACTACGATCCGCCGCGCGCGAAACGCATGCTGGAAACGTTTTCCGGCTACCTGCGCGCCAGCCTGTCGCAGCTGCGCCAGGGCGACAGCACGCTGGAAGCGGAACTCGACATGGCCAGCCAGTATTTGTGCCTGCTGCAGATCCGCATGGACGAGCGCCTGCGTTTCCGCATCGACGCCAGCGCGCAAGCGCGCCTGGCCAGCATGCCCACGCTGATGCTGCAGCCGCTGGTGGAAAATGCCATCGTGCACGGACTGGCGCCCATGTTGGACGGCGGCAGCGTCGTCGTGCATGCCGAGGTGCGCGCGGGCCGTCTTGAAATCCGCGTGCTTGACGACGGCATGGGCTTGACGGCCCCAGGCAAGCCACCGCGTCCGGGCAGCGGCATGGCGCTGGCCAATCTGCGCTCGCGCCTGCAGGCCCAGTTCGGCGCGCAGGCCAGCCTGCTCCTGCGCGGGCGCGAGCATGGCACCGAAGCCGTGCTGGAGCTGCCGTACCAGCGCGCCGCCAGCGCATGCCCAGTGGAGGCCGCATGACGCGCGCCCTGATCGCGGACGATGAACCGCACCTGGCGCTCTACCTGCGCGACCAGCTGCTGGCCCTGTGGCCGGACTTGCAGATCATTCATATGGCGCGCAATGGCGTCGAGGCCGCCGCCTGGATCGCCGAGCTGGAACCCGATATCGCCTTTCTCGATATCCAGATGCCGGGGCTGTCCGGCCTTGAGGTGGCGCAAGGCATCGAAGGCCCTACCCGCGTGGTGTTCGTCACCGCCTTCGACGAGTTTGCCCTGCAAGCCTTCGAGCAGGCGGCGCTCGATTACGTATTGAAACCCGTTACCACCGAAAGGCTGGCCCGTACCGTGGCGCGCTTGCGGTCGGTGGCGCCCTTGCCGCCCGCCAGTGCGGCCATGGCACTGGCGCTGCAGCAACTGACGGCCGCGCCCGGACCTGCCCGCCCCCGGCTGCGCTACATCCTCGCGTCCAGGGGCGAGCGCACGCACCACCTCGACGTGGCCAAGGTGCGCTTTTTCCATGCCGACGACAAGTACACGGTCGTCGCCAGCGTGGATGGCGAATTCCTGATCCGCACGCCCATCATGGAGCTGGCCGCCCAGCTTGATCCGGAACAGTTCTGGCAAGTGCACCGCTCTACCCTGATCAATCTGGCCTGGCTGGACGGCACGCGCCGCGACGACGCCAGCCGTTTATTCGTGCGCATGCGCGGCCACGCGGGCGAGCTGCCCGTGAGCCGCGCCTTCGTCCACCTGTTCCGGGCCATGTAGCGCGTCCTGCCCGCTTGCCTTCCGTCGCCCTGGCTGTCGATTCGTCACAAGGCCCGTGCGGCGGGCGTCGCCGTTGGCCATGCTGGCATTTTTATTGCCGGAGACGCCCATGTTCAAGCTATTGCCGATATGTTTACTGTGTGCCGCCACCGCCCAGCCCGCCCTTGCCACCCTGCCCGCCCCCGTCATCGACAAGGTCGACGGGCGCCTGGTGGAATCGCTGATCCTGCGCCATCCCACCTCGCGGGACGTGGTGGTGTTCGAGAATGGTTCGCGCGCAACGCTGGACAAATGGGGCGTGGTGCCCGAGCGGCTGGCATTGGACACCTCCGTGTTCGCGTATCACCGGCCCGGCTATGGCAACAGCGAAGCGGCCGCCGCGCCGCGCGACGGCCGCACCATCGTCGAGGAGCTGCGCGCCGTGCTGCGCTTCAAGGGCTTGCATCCGCCCTATGTGCTGGTCGGCCATTCGCTGGGCGGCCTGTACCTGCAGCTGTTTGCCCGCACTTACCCTGAGGAAGTCAAGGCCCTGGTGCTGGTCGATGCGCTGTATCCGCGCATGGTGACGCCGGTACAGGATTTCCCATTGCTGACGCGCATCGTGGGCCAGTTGGCCTTTTCACGCGCCGTCTGGCGCGAAATCGAACAGATCGATGCGACGGGCAAGATGGTGTTGAGCCTGCCTGACATCGACAAGCCCGTGGTACGCCTGGAAAACCGGCCCGTCTCCAGCACGGCGATCGCCGTCGACTTTGGCGCGTTCAGGATGGATAAAACCACCCGCGACGGCGTCAACGCGCTGTACCCGCAGGCGGTCAGGATGGTGGCCGATTCCAGCCACCAGATGGCATTGACGACGCCCGACATCGTCGAGGCAGCGATCCGGCAGGTGTTGCCCGGCCCCGGCGGGAAGACGGTCGCCGGGCAATGAGGCCGGCTGGTGCCGGTCTTTGCGGTCAGTTGCTTGCGATCAGGCCGCGCGGCGTGCCCGCAGATGCAGGTGGCGGATGGTGGCGGCGGCCGCCATCAGGATGGCGGAAGCCGTTGCCAGCACGACAATAAATGCCTTGTCGAAGGCCGAACGGGCCAGTTCCGACACTTGCAAGCCCAGTTCGGCCGGCAATTGCTCGGCGGCCAGCAGCGCCGCGTCCAAGGTGTCATGGGCGTTCGGCAGCAGGCCCGCGCTTTCCGGGATCACCAGGGTGGCGCTGTAGACGGCCGACATGATGGTGCCCAGAACCGTCACGCCGATCACGGCGCCCAGCTCGTACGACACTTCCTCGATCGAGGCGGCCATGCCGGCTTGCTGGGGAGCCACGTTGAGCATCACGGCGCTCGATGCGGCCGTCATGACGGCGCCCAGGCCCAGGCCCAGGATCACCAGGCTTGCCACTTGCGCCGAGACGGCGGCGTCATGCAGCACCAGATACGATGCCATACCTATACCGGACAGCAACAGCGAACCCCACAAGACCTTGGCCTTGTCGGCACGCGGCAGCATGAAACCCGTCAACGGACCGGCAAACACGGATGCCAGCGGCAGCGGCAACAGCAGCAGACCCGCTTCCAGCGGCGACAATTCCCGCACCAACTGCATGTGCTGGCTCAGCGCCAGTTCCATGCCGATCAGCGCGGCGGACGCCACCATGGCGGCGGCCACGGCGCTGGAAAACGGCAGTTCGCGGAACAGGGCGAAGTCGATCAGCGGCTTGGCTTGCCGCTTCTGGCGACGGACGAATTTCAGCATGAAGAAGGCACCCACGGCGAACGAGGCGGCGGCCAGCGCATACGAGGGCTGCGACTTGCCCAATTCCTTGATCGCATACACGCCACCAAGCAGACCCATCATGACTTGCAGGGAACCTTTCAAGTCCCATGGCTTGTCGCGGTTACCGGCCCGTTTCGGCAGGATGACAGTGGCCAATACCAAGGTCAGCAGCACGATGGGCACGTTGATCAGGAAGACGGAACCCCACCAGTAATGTTCCATCAAGAAACCACCGAGCACCGGGCCGAACGCGGCGCCACCCGAGGCAATCGCCGCCCACACGCCGATGGCGAACGAGCGCTCGCGGTGGTCCGTAAAGGTCAGGCGGATGATGGACAAGGTCGCCGGCATCATCAAGGCGGCGCCGATAGCCAGCAATACGCGGGCAAAGATCAGCCATTCCGGCGCAGGCGAAAACGCGGCGCACAGCGAGGCGATGCCGAACACGGCCAGGCCGGCGAGGAAAACGGGTTTGTGGCTCAAGCGGTCACCGAGGGTGCCGAGGCCGGGCAACAGACCGGAGACGACCAGCGCGTAGACGTTGATGATCCACAGTTTTTGCGAGGAAGTGGCTTGCAAGTCGCGCGTCAGCGCGGGCAAGGCGGTGTAGAGCACGGTCATGTCGACTACGATCAGGAACAGGGCGCTGGAGACGATGGCCAGCGTCAGCCATTTTTTCATTGGATGCATAAACAACTCATGGATTTTAGTGTAACTTTTAACAACTGTCGCTTTGGATGAATCTGGTGCTGCGCAAATATTTACGTTCCAGGCTGCCACGGGCCTGGCCTTGTCGGGGGCGGCGGGCGTCAGCCACGGTCGCCATCCTTGTCATCCACGGCGGCACTCGCTGTAGTTGCGTGGAGTTCGCGCAGCATGACGACGGATACTTGCTTGAAACCGCGGCCCTGGAAGAATTGCTGTGCCGTCAGGTTGTGCGCGCCGCATTCGAGGAACAAACGGGCGATGCCGTGGCTGCGCAGCTCGTCGGCCACCCACTCCACCAGCAAGCTGCCGATGCCGCTGCCGCGCACGGCAGGCAGCAAGACCAGGTCATCCAGCGCCGCGAACGATTTCGAGGCGCGCTGGCGCGTGTCGATGGACACCAAGGCCATGCCGACGATGGCGTCACTCAAGGTGGCGACGGCCAGCAGGGTCGAATCGCCATGCGCCCAATCGTGCGACAGGGCGGCGCGGATTTCGCCGCGTATGACTTCAGGCAAGTCCGCGCGCCAGTTGCCGGGCGCATCGGCCCGTTCGCCCTGCAGCTCCGAATGGGAGATATAGTCGGCGCTGACGTTGTCAAGATAGAGCTTGCACAGCGCGTCTTCGGCGGTGGCGTCGTGACACCAGCTGAAGCTGATGGCGGGGGTATGGGCTTGGGCGTTTTTCATGGCGGATCTCGTGTTATTGAATTAGTAAAAGCATTTTATGTCGCCCCTGAATGGCATTCAAGTTAAAATCCATCTGTAAAACAGATAGGTGGATGCCATGCAATGGACTTTGGAACAAATGCGTTACTTCGAAGCGGCCGTCGCGGCCGGTTCTTTCTCGGGCGCGGCGCGTCGGCTGGGCCGCGCGCAATCAGTGGTCAGCACCTCGATCGGCTTGCTGGAAGCGGAATTCGGCGTGGAACTGTTCGACCGTTCGCGCCGCAGCGCCGTGCTGACGGAGGCGGGCAAGGTGATGCACCTGGAAGCGTGCGAACTGCTGCGCCAGGCCGAGCGCTTGCAGCTGCGCGCCCAGCTGCTGAGCGAGGCGCCGGAAGCGCAGCTGACCCTGGCCCTGGACGAAGCCCTGCCCTATCTGGCCATCGGCACCCTGGTCAAGGAACTGGCGGCGCGCTACCCGGCGCTGGAACTGGTGATGCTCAACGCCACGGCGTCGGAAGTGGCGCAATACGTGGAGCAGCAGCAAGCCGACGTGGCCTTCCACTTCGACCGCGGCCCGATTTCTCCCGTGCTGGAACAGCAGCACATCGGCAGCGTGGCGCAAGGCGTGTTCGTGGCCAAGGGCCACCCGATGGCGCACGGCCACGAAGTGAGCCGCAACGAGCTGACCCGCTACCGCCAGCTGATCATGGATTCCGAGCTCAACCGAGAACAGGCCTTCAGCCCCGCCGTCTGGTTTTCCGACAGTTTTTACAGCATAGCGGAAATGGTCGCGGACGAGCTGGGCTGGGCGATTTTGCCCCTGAACATCGCCAATTACGACAATTACAAGGGCTATTTGCAGGAAGTGCCCTGCCCTGCGCTGGCTTTATCCAGGCTGCCGGTGCGGCGGCTGTCGATACATGGGAAGAAGCTGAGCGAGACGAGTTTGTGGCTGACGAACAGGCTGGCGGAGTTGTTGGCGGATGGGCCTAGGGGGTGAGTGCATGCATAGCGATGCGGAATTGTTGAGGTTGTGAATACTCGATAGTCGCCCGTTCCTGAGAGCTGGTCCGGCACGCCAGGAGCGGGAGTTTACAGGCTGAGCTATGGCACAATCTGAACTTAAATGCACAACGCGCGCGGCATCGCCCGCGCCAGGAAAATAATGAGTATTAGCACCAAACTGAAAAAACTCGCAGATAAAGCCACGGACAAGGGCGAATATGCAGTCGCCGCCGCCACCACCCATTTGTTGCAAGATATCGATTGCGTGGACAAGCAAATTAACCTGGTCGGGGCATTGCATGAAGTCGGCTACCTTCAGAATTCATTGTCTCCATACTGGAAGGAATTCAGAACTGATGAAGCGGCATGGATAGAGCGCTGTTTGGCCAGGCTTGTCACTGCCGATCATGACTATTGGGCGCTTGCTTCGCTTCTGGGGTGCAATGGTCCTGCGACCATCAGCATCGCCATTGACCAGGGCTTCAAATCCGCAGCAACAAGGTTTTACGAACGTTTCGACAAACCCAAGGTGCATGTCAATACTTTATATTTGACCGCCAATGGAAAAGTGCTGCATCCCATATTGGAAGTCGGCTATGACATAAATGCAATGACAAATGTCGACGTGGGAAGAGCACGGGCACTGAGTCTGGAAAATGCGCTATGGCAGCCAGGTGATTGTTTGGGCACGGGCGGGCTTTCCATTTCCATGCAGGCCAAACTTCCGCATGGCGCATGGCGGTCGGTATGGACAGCTTTTGAAACATGGGATGCATAATGACATGATGAATGGCAAGACCGTCAATGCATGGCTGGAAATGGCGCAAGACGATGAGGTGCTTGTCGATCCCGACGACATCAACCACGAAGCCAGGACCAATATGTGGAGCTTTTCGCCCACGGACGAGGAAACGCCGCAGATCCATGCGGCCGATATCGTCGCCTTCATCGGCGAGGTGATCGCGGCGCGGCGCAGTGCCCTCGCTGGCGAGGATATGCTGTTCTATTGCTGGCACGACGCGCAATGCCGCCAGTTGCGCTTCAGCCTGGTGTCGCGCTCGCATGGGCGGCTGCCGTTTCGCCGCGAACTGCGCGAAACGCAGGATATGGCGCTGATCGCCGAGCGCGTGGTCAACGGCGACTGGCGCAATGAGGATTTCATGCAGGCCCCGTCGGAGGAAGGCGATGCGCAGGAGCCGGCGCCGTTCGTGCTGCCTGTGTTCGTGGCGCCCGTGCCCTAGGAATCAGCGCGCCTGAAAACGCGCGGGCCGGCAAGCCTCCAGGGCCGGCGCTGGCTCGCCAGTGACAATCTCCCCGCTGGCCAGCTGGCCCACGATGGCGGCCAGCACCACGCCCGGATGCATGGCGCACACGTACACGCCGCTCACTTGCGGCAAGTAGCCGATGACGGGTACGCCGTCTGCGGGCATGGGGCGCAGGCCGACGCAGGCGAATGCCGGCACGATGGCCTCCGCTCCCTCCAGTTCTTCCCGGATCGCGCTGGCCGTGCGTAGCGCGATGGCGGCCGGCTGGTTTTCCGGCGCGTCGTCCAGATAATCTTCCGCTGCCAGCAGGGTCCCGTCCTCGGCTTGCCGCACTTCCATTGCATGGCTGGAAATGATGCCACGCACGAGGCCCGGCGGCGCCTGGTAGCGCAGGAAGATGGCGGGCGAGGCGTGGATCGGCAGGCTGGCGCCCAGCTTTTCCGCCAGCGAAGCAGTGCTTGTGCCCGCCGCCAGCACGACCATATCAGCCCCGATGAGGCCCGCGGCCGTTTCCACGCCCGTCACCTGCGCGTCCTGAACGGTAAAACCCAGCACGGGCGTATGCGTGCGGACGGTCGCACCGAGCGCCTCGGCCGCCGCCAGCAAGGCGTGCGTGGCGGCAACGGCGTCGAGCGCGCCCTCCTCCGGCTCGTGGACGGCCTGTTCCGGCGGCTGCCGCAGCTGAGGTTCAAGCTGGGCGATGCGCGAGCGATCAATCAAGATGGATTCGGGCGACACACGCCCATCCTGCGTGCCATACGACAAGGCGCCGTGCCAGCGCATCGTCAAGCCCGGCACCTGCGATTCCAGCTTCCGGTAGGCTGCGATGGCGCCGCCGCGCAGGGCCGCGATGGGATCAATCCCCGCGCAGGAGGTGTTAATCCACGCAAACGAGGTGCCCGTCACGCCGGACGCGATGGCGCCCGCCTCGACCACGGTGACTTGTGCGCCCTTGCTGGCCAGGTGGTAGGCGAGCGACGCGCCGACGATGCCGGCGCCGATGACGACGACGCGTTCTGGAGCACTTTGATTCATAGTTGACAACTTTGCTTATTTATCACAAGACCGAGTCTACCACGGGCGCCGCAACTCCAGTGCATAGGCATGGCCATCGACAACCTTGCCTTCCACGATGGCGATATCTAGAACCCGGCAAGGCGCCGCGCAGCCGTGCGCGAACCCACCAGCCACGCCACCAGCAGCGAAGCGGCCAGGGCGGAGCATTGCAATAAGTCGATGAATTCGGACATGGCGCCTCCTGTTTTCGATGAGCGTAGCAACATTCGCGCTTGATCAGCGCGCGCCTTGCAGACGACAACTACATTGATATTTATCAAACTGACAGCCCGATACCCGGGCTATTGTCGGTGCCATCTTTGATTTGAAACAGAAACTCTGCTGCCAAGAATCGACCATACCAGACGCAACGCCAGTTCTCGCCAGGCTCTTCATTTCCCAGCCGATAACGCTCGCCAAGTGCGGTAACACCCAGCGTTCCCCCTCTCTTGCCTGCACGGGCGGGGGAAACTTTTGCTAACGATTTTGCAGCTTTTTTAATGAACGTTAAAAAGGAATTTCGTATGAGCACGTATTCTGACATTTGCATCATCGGCGCCGGCATAGGCGGCCTGACTTGCGCCAATCGGCTGATCGACGGCGCCGCCGGCAGGAAGCTGCGCATCCGGGTCTTCGACCTGAACGCCACCGTCGGCGGCCGCATCCAGTCGCGGAAAATAGATGGCGAGGAAATCGCCGAACTCGGCGCCGCCCGCTACTCGCCGCAGCTGCATCCGCATTTCCAGCAACTCATGCAGGGTAGCGGATTGCCGCATGCGGTCTACCCGTTCACCGAAGTCATCTCCCACGATAGCGTGCTGGAAGAGCTGAAGGCAACACTGGATGACCTGAGCCCGATGCTGAAAGAGCATCCGAATGACTCCTTCCTCGCGTTCGTCAGCCATTACCTGGGCGCCGCCAAGGCCACCCACATCATCAAGGCGACCGGCTATGACGCATTGCTGCTGCCGATGGTGTCGGCGGCCATGGCCTACGACATCATCAAGAAGCACCCGGAAACGCAGCATTTTACGGAAAACGCCGCCAACCAGTGGCACTATGCGACCGACGGCTACCACGCGTTGCTGTGCCAGTTGCAGCACCAGGCCCAGGCCGCCGGGGTGGAATTCCGGCTCGAACACCGCCTGCTGTCCGTTGAAAAATCCGGCGCCGAGCATGTGCTCGCCTTCAGCCACCACGGCGACACGCAGATGCACCGCACACGCCATCTGGTGATGGCCATCCCGCCGTCCGCCATGCCGCGCCTGAACCTGGATTTCCCGCACGCCTGGAGTCCATTCCAGTACGACTCGCTGCCCCTGTTCAAGGGCTTCCTGACGTTCGACACGGCCTGGTGGGACGCGCTCGGGCTGACCGACAAGGTGCTGATGGCGGCAAATCCCCTGCGCAAGATCTACTTCAAGAGCGACAAATATGTGCTGTTCTATACCGACAGCAAAAGCGCCGCCTACTGGCGGGACAGCCTCGAGCTCGGTGAAGACGTGTACCTGGAGCGTGTCCGCAGCCACCTGGAAGAAGTGCTGCCGCTCGACGGTCAGCCGCTGCCGCAGATCAAGGCGCACTTTCACAAGTTCTGGCCCCATGGCGTCGAGTTTTGCGTGGAGCCGGAAGCCGAGCACCCGGCCGTCCTGCTGCACCGGGACGGCATCATTTCCTGTTCGGATGCGTATACCGCGCATTGCGGCTGGATGGAAGGCAGCCTGATCAGTGCCCAGCAAGCCAGCGGCCTGTTGCTGCAACGGCTAGATCAGCTGGAAGACGTCGCCGCCGCCAACGATACCTTCATCACTACCTCGACCGAGCGCGCATGAGCCTACTTGACTTCCCCCGCCTGCATTTTCGGGGTTTTGCCCGCGCCAATGTGCCGACCGGGAATCGCAATACGCATGGCAACATCGATATCGCCACGAATGCGGTATCGATGGCGGGCGAAGCTGTCGACCTGAGCCGGCCGCCGGCCGAATTCCATGCGCACCTGAAACAGCTTGCCCCCCGTTTCAATGCGGAGGGCAAGCCCGATCCGGACGGTATCTTCAGCCAGGCGGCGGGCTATAACTTTTGCGGCAACAATCATTTCTCGTGGGAGAACGCGCGGATCACGGGCGTCCAGCTGCGCGATGGCGAGGTCGATACGCAAGACGCGCTGGTGGGCGCCAAGCTGGCGCTGTGGGGCCACTACAACGAGTATCTGCGTACGACGTTCAACCGCGCCAGGTGGATCGACAACAACCCGGCCCAGCCGGACACCACGCTGATCTACGCCGGCCAGTTCACCTTGAGCGACAAACTGGCCACGCCAAACACGCCCACCTTGTTCACCGCCGACATCGCGCAGGCGCATTCGGTGCGCTGGCTCGGCAGCGGCCATATCACGGAACGCAGCGGGCATTTCCTGGATGATGAATTCAGCCGCTCCAGGCTGTTCCAGTTTTCCGTGGCAAAGGGGGACCCGCATTTCCTGTTCAATGCGGACCTGCCGCTGCCGGCCAGCATGCATGCCTTGCAGCAAGCCCTGGCCGACGACGAGGTGCTGGGACTGACGGTGCAGTATTGCCTGTTCAATATGTCCACGCCGCAAAAACCCGACTCGCCCGTGTTCTACGATCTGGCTGGCAGCATCGGCCTGTGGCGGCGCGACGAGCTGGCCACCTATCCGGCCGGCCGCCTGCTGCAGCCGCGCCAGGGCAGCCTGGGGCCGGTGCTGGTAAAAGTACATGCGGACCGCGTCTCGTTCAACATGCCGACCGCCATTCCGTTCACCACGCGCGGCACGGGCGCCGTCTCGGAACAGCATCCGACGCATGCCCTGGGCGGCAAGCAGGCGCTGGGCGAGCTGTTGCTGCATGACGGCGCCGGCACCTTGCTGGCCCGGATTCCCGAGCAGCTGTACCGCGACTATTGGCGCCATCACGGCGTCTTCGATGTGCCGCTGCAACATGCCGCCGCCTCGGGTTCGCTCAGCCTGGGCAGCGCGCAGGCGCAGTGGGAAGAAGCCGACTGGGTGCTGCAATCGGACAGCAACCAGCTGTACCTGGAAGCGCCGAACCGGAAAAAGCACGAGCAATTTCCGCAGACGATCACCGTACAAAGCCGCTTCCGCGGCGCGCTGGCGGCACCCGCAGACCTCTCGGCGCAGGCCGAGGACGGTGCGCTGCTGGCCGTGCAGCAGCAGCCGTCGCCGCTCGGGCATGGCTACACGGCGCTGACCCTGACGGGCCGCCAGCCGGGCGCGACCAGGATCGTGCTGGGGACCGGCAACGACAAACAGTACCTCGGCGTGCGCGTGCTGCCCGACGACTGGGACCTCGACGATGTACCGGCCGAACAGGTCGACTACGCCTTCCTCTACCGGCATGTGATGAGCTACTACGAGCTCGTGTACCCCTTCATGTCGGACAAGGTCTTCAGCCTGGCGGACCAGTGCAAGTGCGAAACGTATTCGCGCCTGATGTGGCAGATGTGCGATCCGCAGAACCGCGACAAGAGCTATTACATGCCCAGCACCCGCGAACTGTCGCTGCCGAAGTCGCGCCTGTTCCTCAAATACCTGACGCAGGTCGAGGCAAAGGCCAAGGCGGCGCTGCCGCAACCGGCGGCACAGCATGTCATCGGCGGCAAGGCGGAGCTGATCGACGAGCTGAAGAAGGCCATCGACCTGGAATTGTCGCTGATGCTGCAATACCTGTATGCCGCGTATTCGATTCCCAATTACGCGCAGGGGGCGGCGCTGGTGCGGGCCGGCCGCTGGCTGCCGGCCGAGCTGGAACTGGCCTGCGGCGGCGAAGACCGGCGCCGCAACAGCGGTACGCGCGGCGCGCTGCTGGAAATCGCCCATGAAGAAATGATTCACTACTTATTAGTCAACAATGTGTTGATGGCGCTGGGCGAAGCGTTTTATAGCGGCACCCCGGTGCTGGGCCAGCAGGCGCGCCAGCGTTTCGGCCTGGACACGGAATTTGCTTTCGAGCCATTTTCCGAACACGTGCTGGCCCGCTTCGTGCGTTTCGAATGGCCCGACTATATTCCCACGCCGGGCAAATCCATCGCGACCTTCTATACGGCGATCCGCCAGGCCGTGGCCGAGCTGCCCGGCCTGTTCGAGAGCGGCGGCGGCAAGCGCGGCGGCGAACACCACCTGTTCCTGAAAGAACTGACCAACCGCGCCTATCCCGGCTACCAGCTGGAGGTGTCCGACCGCGACAGCGCGCTGTTCGCCATCGACTTCGTCACCGAGCAGGGAGAAGGTGTGGCTGTCGATTCGCCGCATTTCGCCTCGTCCCATTTCCACCGCCTGCGTGCCGTCGCCGGCAGGTTTTCCGCCTGCGACAAGCCGTTCGAGCCGGCCCTGCCGGCGCTGAAGAATCCCGTGCTGGAAGCGCGCGCGGACTGCAGCGTGGTGACCGACCCGAAGGCGCGCGCGCTGATGCGGCTGTATCAGGGTTGCTACGAACTGACCTTCCTGCTGATGACGCACCATTTCGCGCAGCAGCCGCTGGGCAGCCTGCGCCGCTCGCGCCTGATGAACGCCTCGATCGACATCATGACCGGCCTGTTGCGTCCCCTGTCGGCGGCCCTGATGAACATGCCGTCCGGCTTGCCCGGCCGCCATGCGGGACCGCCCGTACCCGAGCCGGTCGGCAGCCGGGTCAGCAGCGACTACAGCCTGGGCTGCGACATGCTGGCGCAGAAATGCCTGGCGCTGGCGCAGTACGCGCGCAGCCTTGAGAGCGATGTCATCGGCATGGCACCGATAGAAATGTTGGAGTTTTTCAATCAGCAACTTACCGATTTATCTCGGGGAAAGATGTCAAGAGAGGCCTGAAATGCATAAAATCATTATCGTCGGCGGAGGCCTGGCAGGTAGCCTCAGCGCCATTTATCTGGCGCAACGGGGACACGATGTCCACGTTGTCGAAAAACGCGGCGATCCGCTGCTGGAGAATGCCGCAAACGCCGACCCGGTGAACTCGCGCGCCATCGGCGTGAGCATGACGGTACGCGGCATCAAGGCCGTCCTGGGAGCCGGCATCAATAAACAGGAGCTCGACCAGTGCGGCGAGCCCATCGTCGGCATGGCGTTCAGCGTGGGCGGCCGGCACCGCATACGCGAGCTGACCCCGCTCGAAGGCCTGTTTCCCCTGTCGCTGGACCGCACGGCCTTCCAGCGCCTGCTGAACCGGCATGCCGTCAAGCATGAGGTGAAGTATTACTTTGAGCATAAATGCCTGGATGTCGACCTGGAAAGAAAGAGCGTACTGATTCAGGCCCCGGACGGCGCCGTACGGCAGCTGGATGGCGACCTGATCATTGGCGCAGACGGCGCCCACTCCGCGGTACGGCGCGCCATGCAAAGCGGCGTGCGCCGCTTCGAATTCAGGCAGAGTTACTTCCGCCATGGCTACAAAACCTTGGTGTTGCCGAACGCGGCGGACTTGGGTTTCAGGAAGGATTTGCTGTACTTCTTCGGCATGGATTCCAAGGGGCTGTTTGCCGGTCGCGCGGCCACCATTCCGGACGGCAGCATCAGCTTCGCCCTGTGCCTGCCCTACACCGGCACACCGAGCCTGGGCACGCTGAACCGCGAAGCCATGGCCGACTTCTTCAGCCGCTACTTCGGCAGCCTGCCGCCGGAGCATCGCAAGGAGATGCTGGAGCAGTTCATGACGCTGCCCAGTAACGACCTCATCAATGTCCGCTCCAGCACCTTCCACTACAAGGCCAATATCCTGCTGATCGGTGATGCGGCGCATGCCACCGCCCCCTTCCTCGGGCAGGGCATGAACATGGCGCTGGAAGACGTCCACGTCTTCGTTTCCCTGCTGGAAAAGCACGGCAATGCCCTGGGCCCCGCCCTGTCCGAATTCACGCAGCAGCGCAAGGTGCAGGCCGACGCCATGCAGGACATGGCGATCGCCAACTATGAAGCGCTGAGCAATCCGAATCTGATTTTCTTCCTGCAGACGCGCTACACGCGCTACATGCACAAGAAATTCCCCCGTGTTTATCCGCCAGACATGGCGGAGAAACTGTACTTCACATCGGTTCCCTACGATGAACTGCAGCAAATCCAGAAGAAACAAAACGTTTGGTACAAACTTGGAAGGGTAAATTAATGAACATTCTCGTTATCGGCGCAGGACCCGCAGGACTGATCTTTGCCAGTCAGATGAAACAAGCCCAACCCGGCTGGAATATCAGCATTACGGAAAAAAATACCCCGGAAGAAGTGCTGGGCTGGGGCGTGGTGCTGCCGGGACGGCCGCCGCGCCATCCTGCCAATCCGCTCTCCTACCTGGAGCAGCCGGAACGGCTCAATCCGCAGTTCCTGGAAGAATTCAAGCTCGTGCATCACGACCAGCCCAACCTGATGAGCACCGGCGTGACCCTGTGCGGCGTGGGACGCCAGGCCCTGGTGCAGGCCTTGCGCGCCAAGTGCGTGGCGGCCGGCATCGCCATCCGCTATGAAACGCCGCCGGCGGACAAGGCGCAGCTGGAAGCCGAGTACGACCTGGTGGTGGTGTCGAATGGCGTCAACTACAAATCGCTGGACTTGCCGCCCGCGCTGGCGCCGCACATCGATTTCGGCCGCAACAAATACATATGGTATGGCACCACCCAGCTGTTCGACCAGATGAACCTGGTGTTCCGCAGCAATGACCAAGGGATTTTCATCGGCCATGCCTATAAATACTCGGACACGATGAGCACCTTTATCGTCGAATGCAGCGAAGAAACGTACGCCAAGGCGGGGCTGGAGGCGCTGTCCGAACGCGACGCCGCCGCGTATATCGCCCAAACCTTCAAGGCCGAACTCGGTGAGCACGGGTTGCAGAGCCAACCGGGCCAGGGCTGGCGCAACTTCATGACTCTCAGCCGCGACCGGGCCTGCGACGGCAAGTTCGTGCTGCTCGGCGATGCGCTGCAATCGGGGCATTTTTCCATCGGCCATGGCACCACCATGGCGGTGGTGGCAGCCCTGCTGCTGGTCAAGATCCTCCATACCGAAGCCGGCACGGCGGCCGCCCTGGACAGCTTCAACGCGCGCGCCGTGCCCCTGATGCAATTGTTCAAGGACCACGCCAACAGCAGCCGCCTGTGGTTTGAAAGCGTGGGCGAGCGTATCGGACTGAGCAATGAAGAGCTGACCGCCAGCTTCGACGCGCGCCGCAAGGACTTGCCATCGCTGCAGGAAGCGCTGATGGCCAGCCTCGGCTACGCGCTGGGTCGCTAGGGAGCTGCCATGCCGACACACCTCGCCCCGCCGCTGCTGCCGCTGCAATGGAGCAGCGCCTATATCTCCTACTGGACACCGATGCAGGAGGACGATCAGGTCACGTCCGGCTATTGCTGGTTCGACTATGCGCGCAACATCTGCCGTATCGATGGCCTGTTCAATCCCTGGTCGGAAAAGGAACATGGGCACCTGCTGTGGATGTCGGAAATCGGCGATGCCAGGCGCGAACAAAGCCGCAAGCAGAAAGTGGCCTACGCAAGGCAGGCGGAGGCAACTGGCGAGCAGCTGCAGGGCACGGCGCTGGCCGACGAGGTCACGCCATTCCATGACTTGTTCCTGCCGCAAGCCGTGCTGCTGGACGGCGGCGCGCGTCACGACGGCCGCCACACCGTGCTGGGCCAGGAGGCGGACGCCTGGGTAGTCGAGCGTGCGGGCAAGCCGCCATCGGTCTTTTACCTGGAGGCCGGCGGCAACCGCCTGCTGCGCATGGTCACCGGCAATGATCCGCAGCACCTTTCGGTACGCGACTTCCCCAACCTGCTAGTCGGCGACATTCCGGATAGCGTCTTTACGTCTTGCAACACCTGACCAGGATGTGGCGCGCGCCCGAGCCCCATGCGGCCCGGGCGCGCGCCCGCCTGGCGAGTGTTTTAGTTATTAATCTCGAAGGATATTGCTATGCCGCTGGTTGTTTACATTCTGGGGTTGACGATCTTTTCGTTAACGACATCCGAATTCATGGTGGCGGGCATGATGCCGTCGCTGGCCCTGGCCATGGACGAACCGGTGACACGGATCGGCTACCTGATCTCGCTCTATGCCATGGGCATGGTCATCGGCGGGCCGCTGAGCACCATTGCCTTGCTCAAACTGCGCGTGCCGAACAAGAAGGGACTGCTGTGGCTGCTGGGCTTTTATATCCTTGCCCAATCCGTCGCCGCGTCGGCCACCAGCTATGACATCCTGGCCATCGCACGCGTGGTCACGGGCGTGGCGGCCTCCACCTGCTTTGGCTTGTCCCTGGCCATTTGTGCCGACATCGTCAACCCCAACGCGCGCGGACGCGCCGCCGCCGTCGTGATCGGCGGCCTCATGCTCGCTTCGGTGGTCGGCGTGCCGGTCGCCACGCTCATCGACCAGCACCTGGGATGGCGCGCCAGCTTCTGGCTGGTGGTACTGCTGGCGCTCTTGTGCCTGGCGCTGATCACCGTGCTGGTGCCGCGCGCCAAGCCGTCCGAAATCGTCAGCCTCGGCAAGGAACTGGGGGAGTTTCGCAACCGCCATCTGTGGGCAGCGTATGCCAGCAGCGGCCTCATCATCGGCGCAATTTTCGCGGCGTTCAGCTACTTCGCGGCCATCCTGACGGAAATTACCGGCTTTCCAGCGTCTTCGATCCCCTGGCTGCTGGGCGTCTACGGCATCGCGAACGTGGTGGGCAATGGCGTGGTCGGCCGTTATGCGGACCGCTACACCACGCCCATCATGGTCTGGGGCATGGCCATCCTGAGCATCAGCCTGGCACTGTTCGCGGTCTTTGCGCACGACAAGGCCATCAGCGTCGCCTTGCTGGTCATCACAGGCCTCGTGGGCATGTCGATGAATCCCGCCATCATCGCCCGCGTGATGAAAACCGCCCATCCCGGGCCCCTGGTCAACACCGTCCATACCTCCGTCATCAACATCGGCCTGGGCGCCGGCTCATGGCTCGGAGGCCTCGGCATTGCCGCCGGCTACGGCTTGCGCTCCCCACTGTGGGTCGGCGTCGCGCTGGCAGTGCTTGGACTAATCAGCTTGCTGCCTTACCTCGGGCACAGGTCGCGCGATTCGGTGCTGTCGCATTAACGGTATGCGTGCGGACCGTGGCGCCGAGCGCCCCGGCCGCTGCCAGCAAGGCGTGGGTTGCGGCAACGGCGTTGATGGCGCCCTGCTCCGGCTCGTGGACAGCCTGTTCCGGCGTTTGCCTCAACTGCGGTTCTAGGCAGGCAAATCAGGTCCCCGTCACGCCGGACGCGATGCCGCCTGCCTCGACCACGGTGACTTGTGGCCCTTGCTGGCCCGGTGGTAGGCGAGCGACGCGCCGACGATGCCGGCACCGATGACGATAATATGTTGAGGCCTTTCGCGATTCATCTCTGCCAACTTTGCTTATTTATCACAGGACAGAGTCTACCCCAGCCGCCCGCAAATCCAGTGCATAGGCATGGCCATCGACAACATTGCCTTCCACGATGGCGATATCGGGCACGGCCATTCCCTGTATGAAACCGCAGCGTTCCAGCACGCGGATCGATGCCGCATTACCGTCGATGGCGTAGGCGCACAGGCTGGCCAGCTGCCATTCGTTTTGCGCCAGATCAATCAGATGGCGCAGCGCGGCCGTGGCCAGGCCCTTGCCAGCATGTAATTCCCCGATGCGGTAGCCGACTTCGGCTACGCATTGCTGTTGGTCAATGTCCTTGAGGTTGGCGCGGCCGATCAATTGTCCGTGTTCATCGACGATGATGCAGGGGTGCATGCGGCGCTGTGCGTGCTCGTCCAGGAATTGCGCGACGTGGGCATGAATGCCGTCGAGGCTGTAAAAATCATCGGGGCGCCGGTCGATATGGCGCTCGAACCAGGCCCGGTTGGCTTGCTCGAAGGCCAGCAAGGGCGCGGCGTCATCGGGGCGCAGGGTGCGAATGGTGTGTGTGCTCATGGAGACTCCTGGAAAGGCATGAGTCTAGTGACGCGCCGCCCGGCCCGTCAATCTTGATTCCACCAATCAATATAAAGTGACAGCCGCTACAATGGCCGCCATGAACAACGATCTGTCCGCTGCCGAGGCCGCGCGCCTCTTGAACGTCAGCCTGCCCACCCTGTATTCCTATGTGAGCCGGGGCTTGCTGGCCTCCGTCAGCAACGGTGCATCGCGCCGCAAGCGCTATCCGCAGGAAGACGTGCTGCGCCTGGCGGCCCGCAAGAACGACGCCAAGCGCGGCGGCCAGACGGCCGTGGCCGCCATGCACTGGGGCTTGCCCGTGCTGGAGACGCGCATTTCCCACATTCTCGATGGACGATTGCTGTACCGGGGCTGCGATGCGACGGCATTGGCCGAGTCCGCGACACTGGAAGCGACTGCCGGCCTGCTGTGGGACGATAACGCGAGCGACTATTTTCAGCAGGACGCCCCGGCCCTGCCGCCAGGACTGGCCAGCGCGCCGGACGCGCCGCCGCTGGCGCGCGCCATGCTCGCCCTGGCCATGCTGGCGTCCACGTCCGCGCATCTGCCTGCAAGCATACTGTCATCCGGCCCCGCCCTGATGCGCCTGCTGGCAGCCGCCCTGCTGCAGACGGCGCCGTCCGCCTTGCCGCTGCACCGGCAGCTGGCCCGGGCGTGGCAAGCCGATGCGGCGCAAACGGAACTGCTGCGCGCGGCCCTCGTGCTGCTGGCCGACCACGAATTGAATGCGTCGACCTTTGCCGTGCGCTGCGTCGCTTCGACGGGCGCCAGCCTGCCCGCCGCGCTGATGGCCGGGTTGGGTGCCTTGTCCGGAGACAAGCACGGCGGCGGCAGCGCGGCGGCCCGGTGCATGTTGACGCAGGCGCTGGCCGCACCGGACGCCAGGGCCGCCATCGGCCAGTATTACCAGACCGTCGCACCGGAATTCGCCGGCTTTGGCCATCCGCTGTATCCAGACGGCGACCCGCGTGCCGCGTATCTGCTGGGAAGCTTGTCGGCGCTGTCGCCCGGGTACCCCCATCTGGCCGCCATCCTGGCCGTTTGCACGTCAGCGGGCCAGCTGCTCGATGCCCGCCCGAATGCCGACCTGGCGCTGGCCGCCATGGAACTGGCGTTCGGCTGGCCCGAAGGCGCGGGCATGAGCGTATTTGCGCTGGCCCGCTCGGCCGGCTGGATCGCGCATGCCGCCGAGCAAGCCGCCAGCGCGGCACTGATACGGCCCCGCGCCCGCTACGTGGGGCGCCACCAGCGCGACTGAAAATAGTCGCTTGATTTATTACGCATACGTAGTAGTATACTTCGCATGCGTACCAATACCTCCCCCCAGCCAGACCTTCCCGATGCCGCCGCCTGCCCGCTGGGCGAGCGTTCGCCGCGCCTGTTCAATCTGCTCAACCTGGCGCGCCAGAACCTGTTCCGCTCGGCTGATGCCGTTTTCACCAGCGAACTGGGCTTTTCCGGCACGCAAGTGGTCGCCCTGTTTGCCCTGAAGGGCGAAGAAGGCTGCCAATTGAAGGATCTGGGGCGGGCATTGCAGCTGAAAAACTCGGCCGTAACGGGCCTGGTGGCGCGCATGGAAGAAAACGGCCTGATCGTGCGGGGCCAGTCGGCGCTCGACGCGCGCGCCGGCACCCTGCACATGTCGGCCAAGGGCGGCGAGGTGCTGGCCCATGCCCTGCCCCTGCTCGACAGCCTGGACGAACAACTGAAAGCCGGTTTCAGCGAGGAAGAGCTGGCCATCGTCGCCCGCTTCCTGCTGCACGCCTCGCGCCTGCGTTTTACGCAGGACGTCTGATTCATTCCCCCATCACCACCACAGGAGTTACCCATGCACCCCAACGACATGACCGGCTTGCAACTGATGCAAGCATTCGCGCAAGGCCTGTTCCCCCGGCCCGGCATTTCCAAGACCATGCCCATGGATGCGCACACGATCGAGCACGGTCGCGTGATCTTCACGGCCACGGCGAATGAAAACCATACGAATCCCATGGGCGGCGTGCACGGCGGTTTCGCCGCCACCGTGCTCGACACGGTCACGGGCTGCGCCACGCACACGGTCTTGCCGGCCGGCGAAAGCTACGGCACGACGGACCTGAACATCAAGATGTGCCGCCCCCTGCCCTTCAACGTGACGGTCTTTGCGGAAGGAAAGGTCATCAATGCAGGCCGCAACCTGGTCATTTCCGAAGGCACGATCCGCGACGAAGCCGGCAAAGTCTACGCGCACGCGACGGCCACCTGCATGATCATCCGGCCGCGGGAGCAAGCGGCCGCGTGATATGGCCCGGTACCTGGCGCAGTTGCAGGGCCGGCTGTCCGCCAGCGCGCTGGCGCTGATCGCGGAAGCGGGCGGCCAGCCCATGGGCCGCAAGCTGGGCTATGGCACCGACGATGGCTCCTTGTATAGCTGACTGGGCGGTGTGCTGCCCGCGCACCGCAAGACAGGCCTGACGCAGCGCCCGCTGGAACGCCAGGAAGCCGGGGCCGGTGCACAAGGCTTTGCGGCCGTCACCGTGAAATCGATGAACCGCTACCCGGCCATGCTGCGCTTGCTGGTCCGCAAAGGGTATCGGATACGCGCAGTGGAGCACTTTGGAGACCCGACCCGGGAGCGCATACACTTCATCAAGCCCTTGCCTTCGAACGGCTCACGCAGCCACTGGTTTGGTTCTTCCTTGTCATGGGAGTAACAACACCATACACTGAGACATATATCGCTAGCACCGCATACGTCCATCTACCTTTGTAAAGTCGAATGAATATGGCAGTTTTCTTACCTGAACTGAAAGATGCATGTTTCAAGAGCGAAGGTGAATACAAGCTGTTCAATACGCTGGCTGCGCTAGACGACGAATTTACTGTCGTCCATTCCTGCCCCTGGCTGAGGCCGAGTGTAAATCGCATTTTCTCACAAACAAAGCACCGCTATATAAACCTTTTCCGGAACAATAAAAAAAACTTAACAGGGGAAACAGATTTCGTTATTACGCATCCCAAGTACGGGATACTCTGCATCGAGGTCAAGACCGGCGATTACCACCCACTCGGAGCCCGTTTCGTACATGCGAAGGATCGTCACATCATTGATCCGCTGGATCAGGTCAAGAACAATGCGTTCACAACCATTGATTTACTTGAACAAAAGCAGATTTCCTGCCCGGTCGGTTATGCAGTTTATATCTGCAACAGTCAGCTCGACACTCCGGATTTCGCTTCAGCATATTTCCCTATCGGTGAGACCCAACTACAGGAAGGCATCATTCTTCTGCCCAAGCACGAGCAACGCATCCAGGAACGTATTCTCGAATTATTTGAATTTTGGCGCACGGCATTGTCTCCTGCCAAACAGGATTTTGCAGATGTGATAGAGCGATTCATCGCTACCGTTTGGCCGAAGGAAATCATCGATAACGAATTAGCCCGCAAGATTTCCTTCGACAACGAAGTCTGGCTAAAACTCGATCAGAATCAGCATCATATCGCAAAGAGATGCCTAAAGAACAATTCCTGGATAACCGCCGGCTTTGCAGGGACAGGTAAGACCGTCATCGCATATGCCGTCGCGACGGCATATGCGGCTGCTGGAAAGCGTGTTGCTTTCCTGTTCAAGAATAAGAAAATCGCTTCCCATATTGCAGAACAAGTTAACACCGCGCCGAATGGTGACAGAATCATGGTATCGACATTTCATGCTTATTGCGATAAGTATTCCCGGGATGACCTGACGGAACGGCACGCATTTGACGACTATCACAAATACTTGATGTCGAGCGTCGATACAATTTATGACTGTTTGATCGTTGATGAGGCTCAAGGGTTGAGCGAAACCGACCACGCTGCGCTCGTGCGTCACTTTCAACATGCAAAGAAATATATCTTTGCGGATCGCTACCAAGTATTTTCGCCTATGGAAAAAGGCGTAGACTACAGCTACTTGGAAGCGACGTATGGCGTCGAGGCTTATTATTTGCATGCCGTGTACCGGAATCCCTGGTCGGTAACCGAAAAAATCCTGGAAATATTGCCGGTGAATCATGAAATCATCAATCAGCGCACCGACAGGAATATGGCGCTCAACCAGTATTTCGTCAAAAACGTCGAAGTAAGCCTCAAAAACCAAATTAAGAACCTGAAAAGCGCGGGGGCGAAGGCGCAAGATATCGTCGTCTTATCACAATTCAGTGTCGACTTCATAATCCCCGGCGTCGAAGTCACGACAATTGCAGCCTTCCGTGGCATGGAGGCTCCCATCGTGATTATCCTCGGCGATGTCGACATGGATGGAAACACCCTCGCCTGTGCACTTGGTCGATGCACGACACGTGCTATTGTCCTGTGGCACCAAGCCCAGTGTTTTACCGATCCTGCGCATATCCGGCTCGATTATTTGAAGGACGAGCTTGAGCATTGCCGGCCCAAACTCATCGAAAAAGATTTCAACGAGCGCGAGCCCGTCTATATCGCGAACATCATTAAGAAATATGCCGACAAGAGTCAGTCCTATGATGTTGCGGGATGTACTTTTTCGTTTTCAGAAGCTTGGCGAGGATGGTTGACGGATACGCAGAGCTGGCCAAACTCAGAAGCACAACTTTGGGGCATTTTGCTCAAAATTCTGACGAACACGCGTTTCTATAGTATTGAGCAGGCGCAGAATCGCTTGGCATATGCAGTCAGGCCCAAGTACTGCAACGCATGCGCGCGTATGACACCACATCCGTTCCTTCAATCCTGTATTCCCTGTTCCTCGGTAGCGTTGAACGCGGATGCCATCCGTCAGGCTTACGACCTACTCGAGGGCAAGGAGGTTACCCTTTCCGCCCCTTTGACCTCAATTCGGAATGTCGCAGCAAAGATTGCTGGCACGAACCAGTTGTTCGACCCTCGCGCGAGCGTTGAAAACAATGGGCGTGAGCTTGAACTACTCCTAGGTTCGATCCTCGTGATATTCAATGGTCGACGTGAGGGCAGCGAGATCACACGGCAGAGTATTGCTGGCTGGATCGAGGAATGCATCGTGCCTCAGGATTTCGGTACGTCTATCGACGATATTGTTGGGCGCGTCATCACCAGCTTGTGCGCGCGGAAGATATTCAAGAAGATCGCGGACAAGACGTATGCGCTCACCAGTTGAGTCTTGCGCCGGCCAGCTACAGCTGCTGGGTGCTCAAGTCTCTGGCTGCGATTGAAGGCCAGCAATGTCGTTGACTGGATATAGTTCTTTGAGTGTGATTAACAGTATGTGAAGCGGGCAACCGACTACTTCAAAGGGAGCCTCTATACGTATTCATGCCATCCGCTGAAGGCCTGCCGCGAGGTGTTGTCGCTCGCCTCATCCCGCCGCCTTCTTCCCCTTCAACAAACTCCCCGCCGCATTTTCCTCGAAGCGGCCCGCCTCTTCTATATAGCCATGCACGGTGCCGTCGTGGCGCCAGCCGCCCTGGCGCTTGATAGCCTGGAAATCGGCGCCGGCGCGGTGGGCGCTGGTGGCCATGCCGCGGCGCAGGCTGTGGCTCGATAGTTCCGGCACGTAATCGAGCCCGGCCAGCCGGGCGCAGCCTTCCAATATCGTGTTGATGCTGCTCGCGTGCAATCCTTTTCCTCCCACATGGCCCCACTGGTTGACGGTGCGCAAGAGCGGCCCGGCGGCGATGCCCGCCACGCCCAGCCAGGCGCGCAGGGCCGTGGCCGGGCAGCAGATGCCGTCGCCGAACGGGATCGCCTTGACGATGCCTTCCCCCAGTTGATCCGTTTTCGAACGGGGCAAGGTGATCACCAGGCCTTGCGGCTCCCAGCGGATGTCTTCCAGCTTCAAACTCACCAGTTCGCTGCGGCGGAAAGCGCCAAAAAAGCCCAGCTGCAGCAAGGCGCTGTCGCGCAAGGCCTTGTTGGTGCCCAGGGCGGCCAGCCTGGCGACGATCAGTTCCAGATCTTCCAGGGGCAGCGCCCTCGCCTTCTTTTTCGGCTTGCCATGCAGGCGCGCGATGCCGGCCAGGGTCTTGCGCACGGTGGGCGTGGACGCGGGATCGGCAAAGCCCTGGTACATATGCCATTGCGACAGCGCCGTCAGGCGCAGGGCCAGGGTGCGCGCGTTCAGGCTGTCCGCATAGGCCATCAGGTAGCGAATGACGGTGGACTCGTCGGCAGGCAGCGCCCCGCCCCAGGCCTGGAAGTGACGGATGGCGGAACGGTAGGTGCGGCGCGTGTTGTCGGACGTGGCGGCAGCGAGAAACGCCTGGTGGCGCGCGGCCAGCTCGGCATCGACGAGGGCGCCGTGTAACGGCACGGGAGCCAAGGCGGCGTTTTTGGGCACGGCGATACGGCGTTTCGGGACAGGCAAATCGGGCATGGCGGCGGCGAAATCGGGGTTTTGTACTGGTAGACACACAGAATAGCATGCAAAGCACCCCTATAACACGCGATAAGCGATCTTATCGTGCTTTATATTTTTCAAAAACGATGAAAATTTATATCGTAATATTATGCGATATTACGTATCATGTAATACGTTACTAAATTTCGCTCATAGGTGATTTCATGGCCCGCACCGGCATTCTGTACTCTGATGTTATGAAAGCAGCCCAAATCGTCACTGCCGATGGGCGCAATCCCACGGTCGACAATGTGCGCGAAGCGCTGGGTAGCACGGGTAGCAAGAGCACCATCGCACCCTTGCTCAAGCGCTGGAAGGAAGAGTTTCAGGGCGCGGGCGCCGTGAAAACGGAGTCAGGCTTGCCGGCCGAACTGATGGAAGCGATGCGCGGCGTCTATGAAAAGCAGCAGCGCGACGTGGCGCAGCAACTGGAAAAGGGCATGCAGCAGAACCGCGCCGAACTGGACGCGGCGCTGGAAAAACTCAAGAAGACGGAAAGCGAACGATTAAAACTGACGGAGGCGCGCGCCGCCCTCACCCAGGAATTGCGCGCCACCCAGCATGCGCTGGCGCAACTGAAGGAAGAACACCATTTCCGCGCCGTCACGCTGGCGACCTTGCACAGCGACAATGCGGGCCTGACGCAGCGCCTGGCCGACCGGGGCGAGGAAATCGCGGCCCTGAACCGCCAGCTGGCGCAGGTGCGCTCGCAGTTCGACCATTACCAGGAAGCGGCCGCGACCCAGCGCAGCGAGGAACGGGCGCAGGCGCAGCAACGGATCAGCCGTCTGGAGCAGGATAACGCGCAGCTGCAGCAGCGCCTGCAAGGCCAGCAGGCGACCCTGGTGCAGCAGGACATGCGGTTGGCGCAGCTGCAGGCCGAACACACGCGCCTGGCTGATGAAGCGGCCGCCGACCGCGAGGCGCTGGCCACCGTGCGTCCCGAGCGCGACCAGTTTGAATTTCAATATTTGCAGGCGGCCGCCTCGGCCGACGCCCTGCTGGCCAAGCTGGACACGGCCTTGCTGGCGCTGAACGACGCCAAGGTGGCGCTGGCTGCACAGGACAGACAGCTCGACATGCTGGCGGAAAATACCCAGGCAGCGCAGCAGCGCGCCGAAGCGCTGACGCTGGAACGCGATACCTTGCTGCGCGACAATGCCGGCATGGCGGCAAGGCTGGCCCTGCTCATGGATAGCCAGGAGAAACGCGCTGTTTGAGCTTGCCTACATGGTATGGGATCTCTATGACGGTCGCGGAACGGGCCTGGCCAGCGTTTGAGGCTTGCCCCAGTATTTCGCCTGCCAGATGACGGCCGGCGGGGACGAGTACGCACAGCATTTCACCTTGACACCGATCAATGCGACGCTGCTGGCGCTGGCAACTGAGCAATGAGACATCTTCCGCCGCTGGGAGCTGCAATTTCAAACGGGCACCGTCGCACTGGACAGCCATCGCGGACACCGTGGCGTCGACGTCCGCCAGGATGCGCTCGAGGACGCCATCCAGGCTGCCCTGGTGCCGCTGCTGCGGCAAAGCCGCGCTGCGCGCCACTTTTCACATCTTTTCCTGGATGCCGCCGAGACCAAGCCGTGCCGAGAGTATCAAACAGGCCGGCGGCGCGCCAGCACCAGGCCGAGCGCCGTATCGGGAAACTTGCGCCATCGCCTGGGCGGCGTGGCACGCACGCGATTCTCGACCGCTGCCAACTGCTCGGCGTCTTCCGCTTTCAGAGTGGACGCCAATAGTTGCTCTTGCGTATGTCTCTCCATGCGATTCGCCCGTGCCTTGGCGGCGTGAATCGCCTTGCGCGAGGATTTACTGTTTTCGCCATAAGTATTGCGGCGGTCTTTGGCGTAACTGAGGTGTTTCTTTTCTTGTGGCGTTTTCATGGGCTACAAACGGCGGTTCAGCACGCTGTCGATATCGTGGGTTTTCAGCTCGGCCTGGACCGCGCCATCCTGCAGCCAGTAGCCTTCGCTTCCCTGTTGCAGCGCGTCCATGTCGAGCGCGCCCAAGGTTGGCGCGATGGCGCCGGCAAGCAAGGCCGCCGCGTCGTCCCATGCCGCATACAACAGTTTCAGGTACCAGCCGTCGTCGTGCGCAAAGGCGAGAAAGCGGCTGCGCAAGGCGGCAGGCGGCGTGAGCGCGCCACGATGGTCAAGCATCGCGGCCACGTCCGCATCGCCGGGGGCCGGCGGCGCGCCCTGCCAATCGGCCCAGGCGTGGCTACCCCAGGCATGGATATCTTCATGCGCCAGCGCTGGGAATTGCTGCCGCGCCAGGGTCTGGTAGCCGGCAGGTTTCCTGGGCGTCCCGGCGCTGCCCTTGCGCAGCACGATGCCGTCCGCGTCCAGGAGCGCGGGGATGACATCGTTGAATTCGATGCCGGAGGCGACCAGCATGCGCGCGGCCGGGTCGTGCCAGATATACAGATAATGTCTCAAGTGTTCGTTCGCTTTGGTTTTGGCGCCGTATTTGCGGCCACGGCGGCGCGTATCAACGCCTTGAACGCCGCGGCATCGAGATGCTCGCCTTCGTGGATGTCGATGGCCCGGCGCGTGTTGCCGTCCAGGCTGGAATTGAACAGGCCGGCCGGATCGGGCAAGGCGGCGCCCTTGGCGAAGGTGAGTTTCACGGCCAGTTTATACGTTTCGCCTGTGCAAATCATGCCCGCATGCGACCAGACGGGCACGCCGCGCCATTTGACTTCCTCGACCACCTCCGGGTCCGCCTGGTGGATCAGCGCGCGCACGGCGGCCAGGGTCTTGCCGCGCCAGTCCGCCAGCGAGGCGATTTTCGCGTCGATCTGGCTGGCTGCCGGTTCGGTGCCTGCCGCTTCCCCGGCGGGCGGCGTACTTGTTGCGGCTTTTTTCATGGTTCACGTCTCCTTCCTGTGCGCTTGTCTTACTGCGCAGGATCGGCCATGCAGTTGGCAAGCGAAGCAATGAATTGGTCGCGCAAGGCCTGGTATTGGGCGTCCGTGGCAAAGTCGCGCGGGTCGGCCGGCTGGTTCAACACGTAGGCGCTGGCGACCGTGCCGCTGGCGGCATGCAGCAGCGTATAGAAACTGATAATGCCCGGTGTCTCCGCGATGCTGGCGTTATTCAATCCTAGCACTTCCACGCCCTGGCGCGCGTCCGTTTTCAGCGGCACCTGATGCGGCGGCTTGCTGCTGGCCGACATCTCCTGCATTTGCGCCACGATGGTCTCGCGGTCGGCGGCAAACTGGCCTGCGGCGCTGCGTTCGATCTTCAGATTCGCGAGGGGCAAGCTGCTCTTGCGGAACAGCATCAGCCGGTAGCCATCGGCCGTCGAGACCCGGCGCTCCCCCGCTGCCATCTTGACGACGCGCGTGGTCGCGCTGGCCGGCAAGCGGTCCTGCGTTTTGAACTGGAACTGGCTGCGGTTGATGCATTGTGCCAGCGGCGCCAGAGTATCGGCCGTGCGGTCCTGGGCGTGGGCGGCCTGCGCGGCGAGCAGCACGGGGATGGCAAGCAAATGGCGGAGTTTCATGGGGTGCAATCATTTCATCGGGTCACAGTGCCGCGAGCATAACCGGCCACGTTGCCAAAAGGCAAATGTTTAGTTTCCATCCTCTAAATACCCGTGGGAATAGCTTCTTAATATGAAATTCACCTGGCCCGCGTAGCATTCAAATTGGCAAGGCTCTCATTGTGCAGCGCCTGCCATTTTCCGGCAGAACCATGAATGACATCGCTTTGACCTTGCACCACGGCGCCGCCGTGCCGCCCGCCACGCCACCCGCAGTGCCACTATATTCCGCCAGCGGCCACCGCCTGAAAGCGGCGCTGGGCGCCCTCTTCTTTCCCCGCCAGCGCACGCGTTGGCACGCCTTCCTGGGCAGCATGCCGGGCTTGAACTCGCTGGCGCAGCTGCATCCCTGCCTGCGCTTCAAGATTTACCGCCCATACGCCTCGCGCCGGCTCGGTTGCGCGGATCGCCTGGCCTTGCTGGAAGGACATTACCGCTTCCTGTGGCAGGCGGGTGCGCGTGCGCTGGTCGAACGGGCCGCGCGCGAACCCGTGGTGCTGGCCGCGTTCGACGGCAAGGATGGGGCGCAATACCGTTTGCAGCTGACGGCCATCCACGACAGCTACCGCGAGGGCGAACTGTGCCTGCGCCTGACGCGCGACGGCCTGCCCCTGTACCTGGCCAGCTTTTTGTTCGTGCCGCGCGCCGATGGGGTCTCGCTGCAGCTGGGCGCGCTGCAAGGCTTGCGCTCGGAAGCGGGCAAGCTGGCCGTCAAGGACGCCACGCGGGCGCTGCACGGTTGTCGTCCGAAAAACCTGATGGTGACGGCCTTGCGCGACTTTGGCGATTTTTTTGCCTGCACCAACCTGTTCTTGATCAGCAACGACAACCGCATCGCCCTGAATGCACGCCGGCGGCGCCATATCGCCGCCGATTACGACCAGGCGTGGCAGGAATTGCATGCCTTGCGCATGCGCGACGGCAATTATCACTTGCCCTGCGCGGCTTACCGCGTGCCGGATCTGGCCGGGGTGCCATCGAAGAAACGCGCCGATGCACGCCGGCGCGGCGAATTGCTGCTCGGTATGGCCGCCGGCATGCGCGCGCAGCTGGCGGCCATGATCGCCGCACCATCTTGCCAAAACGGCTATCTTGCCAGTGATGCTGTTATGCTGTATTCCCACCAATCACTTTCCTGACGGAATCGACGATGCCTCCACGCTTACGCACCCTGCTGCTGCCCCTCCTGTCCCTGTCCGGCGGTGCCGCCTTGGCCGCGCCCACCCTCGACGCGGCCATGCGGGAACGGGCGGAAACATTGGTGCGTGACGGCAAGCATGCGAGCCTGGTCATCGCCGTGATCGACGGCAAGGACAGCGCCGTGTACGGCTTCGGCCGCGCGCGGCCCGGCGACCAGGGCGTGCCCGATGCCGACACCGTGTATGAAATCGGCTCCGTGACGAAAACCATGACGGGTCTGCTGCTGGCCGACGCCATCGTGGCAGGCAAGGCGCAACTGGATCAGCCGGTGGCCGAACTGCTGCCCGCCTACGCCATCCCCGCGCTGGCGGGCCAGAAAATTACCGTGGGCCAACTGGCCACGCACTTTTCCGGCTTGCCCCGCCTGCCCGCCAACCTGGCGCCGGCGGACATGCGCAATCCCTACGCCGGCTATGGCGAGGCGCAGCTGCGCACCTTTTTGGCCGGCCATGCGCTGGCGCGCGCGCCGGGCGCCGCGTATGAATACTCGAACCTCGCGTATGGCTTGCTGGGCACGGCTCTGGCCACGCAAGCCAATATGTCTTACGAAGAACTGCTGCAAGCACGCATTTTCCGTCCGCTGGGCATGGCCAGCAGCTCGGCAGTGACGACGCCGGCCCTGCGCGCGCGCCTGGCGCCGGGCCACCTGGCCGATGGCAAGCCGGCCGCGAACTGGGATTTCCAGGCCATCGCGGGGGCCGGTGCCGTGCGTTCCAGTGCGCGCGACATGATTGCCTACATGCAATCGTACATGCGGGCGAGCAGTCCCGCGCAGCAACTGGCCGTGCAGCCGCGCCGGGTATTGGCGGGCGAAGGCGATGGCGACGGCGTGAAAAAGATCGGCCTGGCGTGGATGCTCGACCAGGTCAAGGGCCAGCCCTTTGCCTGGCATAACGGGCAGACGGGCGGCTATGCCAGCTTTGCCGGTTACACGCTGGACGGCAAGCGGGGCGTGGTGGTGCTGAGCAGCACGGCGCGCGACGTCGACGCCCTGGGCGTGGGCGTGCTGCTGCCCGGCAGCCTGCCGCCGCCGAATGCCCCGGCGCCGAAGGAAATCGCCATCGCCCCGGCCGAGCTGGCCCAATATGCGGGCCAGTATGCGCTGGCGCCCACGTTTGTCCTCAGCGTGCGCCAGGGTCCCGACGGCTTGCTGGTGGGCGCCACGGGCCAGCCCGAAGCGCCCGTGTACGCGAGCGCGAAGGACACCTTCTTTTACAAGGTGGTCGAAGCGCAACTGGTATTCCAGCGCGACGCCCAGGGCGCCATCACGGGCGTCGTTCTGCACCAGAACGGCCAGGCCATGCCGGGCAAGCGCAAACCTTAGCAAAGCGGTAAAAGTAGCATAAAACTCAGGCGCCCTTCATGTTGGCGCCGTATGCTTCCCAGGGCATGCCAGCCATCTTATCCAGTTGCCGGCGTGCATACAGCCCACCCTGGACAAGGTTCCCATGACACCCACTTTCGCCCTTCTCCCCCTTTGCCTGCTCGGCAGCGCCGCCCTGGCCGCGCCCGTCCTGGACGACGCCGTGCGCCAGCGCGCCGAGGAACTCACGCGCACGGGCATGCTCCCCAGCATCGTCATCGCCGTGATCGACGGCAAGACCAGCGCCGTCTACGGCTTTGGCAGCGTGCATGCAGGCAAGAATACCAAGCCGGGCGCCGACACCGTCTACCAGATCGGTTCCGTCACCAAGACCATGACGGCCTTGCTGCTGGCCGACGCCGTCGTCGAAGGCAAGGTCAAACTCGACGAACCGGTGGCGGCAGTATTGCCTGAGTACACCATGCCGGCCTTCGACGGCAAGCAGATCAGCCTGCTGGACCTGGCCACGCATTATTCCTCGCTGCCGCGCCTGCCCGACAATTTCGCGCCCAAGGACCCCGCCAATCCGTATGCGGACTACACGGAAGCGAAGCAGCGGCAATTTCTCGCCGCCTACCATCTGCCCCGCGCGCCGGGCACCAAATTTGACTACTCGAACATCGGCTATGCCGTGCTGGGCACGGCCCTGGCCGCACAGGCCGGTACCAGCTATGAAGCGCTGCTGCAAAAGCGCATCGCGGTACCGCTGGGCATGCGCTCGACGTCGAACACGCCCACGCATGGCATGCTGGCGCGCCTGGCGCCCGGCCGTTTGCTGTCGGGCGAGCCGACACCCGCCTGGGATTTGAACGTGGTGGCGCCGGCCGGCGGCGTATATTCGAGCGCGCGCGACATGGTTGCCTACCTGCAAGCGTACATGTTCAAGCCGCTGCGCCCGTATGCGCTGGCGCTCAAGCCGCAGCGGCAGCTGGCACCGGACAGCGAGACGAAAATCGGCCTGGCATGGCTGCTGGAGCAGCGGCAGGGTCAAAGCTACGCCTGGCACAGCGGCCAGACGGGCGGCTACACCAGCTATGCGGCGTTCACGACGGATGGCAAGCGGGGCGTGGTGGTGTTGACGAACGCGGCGCGCGATATCGACGCGCTGGGCTTGTCCGCCCTGCTGCCCGGCACGCCCTTGCCGCCGCTGAAAAAGCCGCCGGCCGCCATCGAATTGCCGCGCGCCGCGCTGGCCGAATACGTGGGCGAGTATCCATTGGACAAAGATTTCACGTTGACGGTGACCTTGGGCAAGCATGGCCTGGAAGCGGCAGGCACGGGCGTCGGCTCAGCCCCCTTGTTTGCCAGCGCGAAAGATCAATTTTTCTTCCGCGCCATCGAGGCGGACCTGGCCTTTACGCGCGATGCCGCGGGCAAGATCGCCGGCGCCGTGCTCACGCAAGGCGGGCAGGAGGTGGTGTTGCCGCGCAAGCCGTAGCGCTCAGGCTGCCGGGTCCTGCATGAATTGCTCGACCCGGGCGACGAATTGCGCCTTGCTGCGCGTGCGAAATTCGCCGAGGAAGGCGTCGCTGCCCTGGACGATCTTGCCGTGGCGGTCGTATGCCACCTTGCCCATCTCCAGCACGAATTCGCCGGCGGGATCGTCTTCCGGTTCGAAGTGCG
This sequence comes from Janthinobacterium sp. GW823-FHT01H08, assembly GCF_058797855.1. Lineage (NCBI taxonomy): Bacteria > Pseudomonadati > Pseudomonadota > Betaproteobacteria > Burkholderiales > Oxalobacteraceae > Janthinobacterium > Janthinobacterium sp. GW823-FHT01H08. The sequence continues at coordinate 3,397,282 of NZ_CM179504.1, read as the reverse complement.
AGTTGAAGCAGTAACCGCTGTCGCGGCAACTGCCCCACAGCAGCAATGCGCTGCTGAACCATTGCATGGTATCCGGGCCAGGCTCCACCTCGAACAGGGTGTTGACGGTGATGTGCCAGCCGCCCGGCACGCGCAGCGGCTGCAATGGATAGGGAAAGCGTGGCTGTTTCATGTGGGCGATGGCAGGCGGCGGCTTGCGTAAAAGGCGAGGAAGTCCAAGGCCGGCAGCGCTTTGGCAAACAGCCAGCCCTGGCCGAATTCGACCTTGCGTTCCAGCAAATAATCGGCTTGCTGCTGCGTTTCGATGCCTTCGGCCACGATCAGCATGTTCAAAGTGCGCGCCATGTCGATGATGTGCGGCGTGACGCTGCTGGTGGCCGCATCCGTGCCGATGGTGTCGACAAAGGACTTGTCGATTTTCAAGGCGTCGAGCGGCAGGTTTTGCAGGCTCGACAGGCTGGAATAACCGGTGCCGAAGTCGTCGATGGCCACGGCATGACCGCGTGCGCGGGCCTTTTCGATGGTGGCGCGGGCCGCTTCCACGTTGATGAAGCCCCGTTCCGTCGCTTCCAGCCAGATCTGCTGCGCCTCGATGCCCGTGCCGGCCAGCGCCCGTTCGAGCACGTCGAGCACCCTGCCCGTCTCGATATCGCTGGCGCACAGGTTGATGGCGATGTGCAGTTCGCGGTCGGCCAGCAGCGCGGCGCGCATGTCGGCGATGACGCAGGCGATCACCTGGTCCGTGATGGGCAGAATCAGGTCGCTTTCCTCGGCCACGGGGATGAACAGGTCGGGCCGTATCATGCTGCCGTCGGGACGGCGCCAGCGTATCAGCGCCTCGGCGCCCACGCACACGCCCGTGTCGAGCGCGATGATCGGTTGATAATGAACAAAGAATTCGCGCCGCTCGACCGCCGTTTCCAGTTCGCCGCGCAAGGACAGCCGGCGGCGCGACAGCCAGATGACAATGCCGACGATGAAGGCCGCCATCAGCAGGCCCAGCGGCAGGAGCAGCAGCTGTTCGCGGCGCAGCCTGTCGTTCAGCTTGCTGCGGGGCTCGATCATGACGGCCGTCAAGCCGTCGCGGTACAGCGTCGCGTGGATGTGGCCGTCCGCCGCTGGCTGGCCGGCGAGCAGGGCCTGCACCACGGCCGGGTCGGGATGATGGAGGGTGTCGAGCACGCCCTGCTTGCCGATGGCCACGGCCATCTGGATATCGCTGTCGACGATGACGTCGGAAAAGCGTACGGGATCGATCAGCACCTTGTAGGCGCGGTGGGACAGCCCCACCATGCGCTTGCCGCCGCTGACGACGGGCCGCAGGTTGAAATCGATGCCCATGCCGTTGGCCAGGGTGAAACCGGCAGGCGTGACGGCGATGCGTGCTTCTTCGATGCCCGTGGACGTGCATTTGAGCAAGCCATTTTCCACGTAGCCGATATCGTCGATGCTGCGCGTGGTGATGGTGATGCGGCGCAACTGCAGGATATGCGCCTCCGAGCACGGCGCCAGGTCCAGCGCATCGGCGCTGCGCAAGGCGAGCCCGGCCGACGCGATGGAGCGGTGGGCGCGCTCGAGCGCGTAGCCGGCCAGCAGGCGCAGGCGTTCCTGCTCGCCCTGCTCGGCGCGCACGGACGACAAATAGAAGGCCAGGCTCAGGGGGGCGGCCACGCCGATGACGGCGACCAGCACGCTGGTCACGATAATGCGTTTTCTGCGCATGCTACTCCCTGCGATAGTTATATGATTGCCATGTATTTCTCGATGGCATCATATTACAAGTGCGGGCGGCGCACGCGCATCTTGCTGAAGAGTTACACTTTTTCCAGCGGCCTGGCCAGCACGAACACCAGCGCCGCCACCACGGCCGCCAGCCCGCCAGCCAGATACAGCACGCTGGCAAAGCCGTCGATGAAGGCGTGGCGCGCCGCTTCCTGCGCCACGGCTTGCAGCGCGGGCGGCAGCTGGCCGAAGGCGTCGGCCGCGTTGCCGGCGACGATGCGCCCGATCATCTCGGGCGAGGCTTTCAAGCCGTGCAGCCACGCCAGTTTCTCGAACGAGGCGGCCGTGCGCATGGCCAGCACGGCGCCCAGCGCGCCCACGGCCAGCACGATGCCGACGAAGCGCGTGGTGGTGCTGATGCCCGAGCCCATGCCCGTGCGTTCGCGGGGGATGCAGGCGAGGATGGCCTTCTGGGTCGTGCCGTTGAGCAAGCCCGCCCCCGCGCCCGTGACGACCATGCCGGCTGCCACCCAGCCGTACTGCAGGCTGGCGGCGGCCAGCGCCGTGGCGACGTTGCCCACGGCGACGATCAGCAAGCCCGTCACCAATATGCCGCGGTCGTCCAGCACCCGCATGGCGCGCGGCGCCAGCCTTGACAACACCACCATGGCGACGGCGAACGGCAGCATGGCGCAGCCGGCCAGCACGGCGGAAAAGCCGAAGCCGTTCTGCAGGTACAGCGGCAAGAAGGTCATCATCACTTGCGCGGCGATGGCGTAGCCGAACATGCCCAGCACGGCGCCGACGAACACGCGCCGGCCAAACAGGCTCAAATCGACCATGGGCGCGCGCTGGCGCCGTTCCACCAGCACGAACACCAGCAGCAGCGCGGCGCCGGCCGCAAAGCGCAGCATGGTGGCATGGCTGGACCAGCCCGCCACGCTGGCGTCGATCAAGCCCCAGATGATGCAGAACAGGCCGGCGGAAAACAGCAGCGCGCCCAATGGATCAAAACTGGCGTTGGAAGCGTCCTTCGACTCGTCCACGTGCCTGCCTACCAGCCACATCAGGATGGCGACGACGGGCAGGTTCAGGTAGAAAATCCAGCGCCAGTTGATGACGCTCGTGACGAGGCCGCCCAAGAGCGGCGCCACCGTCATTGCCACGCCCATGGCCGCGCCCCACACGGACCAGGCGCGCGCCCTCTCCTTTTCCGCATGAAACGTGTGGCCGATGACGGCCAGCGCGGACGTGAGCAGCAGCGCGGCACCGAGTCCCTTGACGGCGCGCGCCACGTTGAGCACGAACGGCGTCCACGCCAGGCCGCACAGCAAGGACGCCAGCGCGAACACGGCCAGGCCATACAGCATGACCTTGCGCCGTCCCAGGCGGTCGGCGATGCTGCCGGCCGGCAACAGGAACGAGGCAAACGCCAGCATGTAGGCGCTGACCACCCATTCCACGTCGACGAAGCTGGCGTTGAGCGAGCGGGCGATCGACGGCAGCGAAACGGCGACGACGTTGGTGTCGAGCATGATCAGCGCGCACACGCCCGAGCAGGTATAGAGGGTCCAGTTGGTATTCTTCATGCCTGTATTTTAAGCAGGCTGCTGTTATTTCCTGTTATAAGACAAGCGCCTTATAATTTACCTATGGTGAATACAGACAAAGACATGGAATTGCGGCATTTCCGCTGCGTGCTGGCCGTGGCGCACAGCCTGCACTTCGCGCGGGCGGCGGCGGAACTCGGCATTTCGCCGCCCGCGCTGACCAAGCAGGTGCAGGAAACGGAGCAGCTGCTGGGCACGCGCCTGTTCCAGCGCAGCAAGCGCGCCGTGTCCCTGACGGCGGCCGGCGAACTGTTCGTGCTGGAAGCGGCGCGCGCGCTGGAGCAGGTGGCGCAGGCGCAGGACGTGGCGCGGCGGGCGGGACGGGGCGAACTGGGACGGCTGGAAATCGGCTACGTGGCTTCGGCCGCCTATGCCGGCGTGCTGCAGGGACAGTTTGCGCAGTTTCGCGCCAGCCACCCCGGCATCCACATCGGCGCGCGCGAATACGCGATGGATGCCCTGCCCGGCTTGCTGGACCAGGGCAGAGTCGACCTGGCCTTTGTGCGCCCGCCCCTGCACTTGCCGGAAGGAATCGACAGCGTGGTCTTGCTGCGCGACCGCTTCGTGCTGGCCGTGCAGGCCGACAGCCCGCTCGCCGGGGTCAACGCGGCTTCACCCGCCGCGCTGGCGCAGCAGGCGTTCATCGTGCCAGAACAGGAATTGGGAACATTGGAGGTAAGCCGGCGCGGCGGCTTTGCGGCGCAGGTGGTGTCGCGCCCGGGCAGCCTGGTGGCCGTGCTGACGGAAGTGTCGCTGGGCGTGGGCTGCGCCATCGTGCCCCACTCCGTGATGGCCAGCGTGCAATTGCCCGGCGTGGTGTTCCGCGAACTGGCAGCGCCGCAGATCAGCTCGGAAATCGCCGTGGCGTTTCGCCGTCACGAACAGGCGCCCGCCGCGCGCGCCTTCATCGCCCAGCTGCGCTCGGCCGCGCTGGCTTAGCCTCAGGCCTTCAGGACGGCCACGGCGTAGGTGCAAGCGCTGGCCGTTTCATTGCGGAATACGCAGTCGGCCGGCGGCCCCAGTTCCAGGCAGTCGCCCTCGTCCAGCACGTGGCGGGTCTCGCCCTCGATGAAGACGAGCCTGCCGCTGAGTGACCAGATCAGCTGGCGCCGCGCCACGTAGGCGGCGGCCGGCATGGCCACCACGGCGCCCGGCGGCAAGGTAATGTGCACGAGGTCGAGCGGCATGTCGGACGCGGGCGACACGTGGCGCCGCACATAGCCGCTCTGCGGGTCGACCCACACGGGCTGCTCAAGCTTGCGCAGCAAGCGTCCCTCGCGCATCTCGGCGCGGGCGATTAGTTCGGACATGCTGAGGCCGAAGGCGCCCGACAGGCGCGCCAGCAAGGTGGCCGTGGGGCTGCAATCGCCGCGCTCCACCTTGTGCACCATCGCGCGCGACACGCCCGAGCGGGCCGCCAGGTCCGTCAGCGACCAGCCCAGGCTTTCCCGCTCGAGGCGCACCCGGGCCCCGATGCGCTGGTTCAATTCGTCTGGTTTAGTGGACATATATCGGGTTCCATTCGGATTTTATTGGACAAGGCGTGGGCGGCACACTATTATTTGTCCATTATAGTAGACTACCAGCAAGGAGAGCAACATGCACATACGCGATGCCCACGCGGGCGATATCGAGGCCATCACGGCCATCTACAACGATGCCGTCAGCCATACCCTGGCCATCTGGAATGAACGGACAGTCGATGCGGCCAACCGCGCCGCCTGGCTGGCCGATCGCGAGCGGGCCGGCTATCCCGTGCTCGTCGCCATCGATGCAGAGGAAAAGGTGGCTGGCTACGCCTCGTTCGGCGACTGGCGCCCGTTCGAGGGTTTCCGCCATACGGTCGAGCATTCCGTGTATGTGCGCGCCGATCGCCGCGGCGCCGGGGTCGGCAAGGCCTTGATGGGGGAACTGATTATGCGGGCGCGCGGCCTGGGCAAGCATGTGATGGTGGCGGGCATCGAGGCGGGCAATGCCGGCTCGATCGCCCTGCACAAGCAGCTGGGCTTCGAGGAAGTGGGTTTGATGCGCCAGGTGGGCACCAAGTTCGGCGCCTGGCTGGACCTGGCGTTCTTGCAGCTGCAACTCGATGCGCGCAGCGATCCGGACGACATCGCGCCGGCCGGTTGAGGTCAAGAAAACGTCAGGGATCGATTTCCGGCGGCGGGCGGCGCAGCGCCATATGTTCCCACACGGCCACCAGTACCAGCACGCAGCTCGTGATGCAGGCCAGGATCAAGGGCGAATACAGGCGGCCGTAGGCCATCGGGATCAGCGCCAGGATGATCAAAATGCCCAGCAGATGCGACAGCGGCGGCGCGGTGCGGTCGCTGCTGACCCATTTGAACAGCGCATTGCCCAGCAGATACAGGATCGGGCCGCCCAGCAAGGCGCTGATGCCGGCGAAGCTTGCTTCATCCGGATGCACGAGGGCCAGTTCATCGGCCACGGCACTGACGATCACGCCGCCCACGATCAGCACGTGGATATACGTGTAAGCCTTGCGGGCGATGCGGCCCGGGTCCTTCGAGTGGGCGATGCGGTGGTGGCCCGCTTCGGCGCCCGTGTCGAAATAAATCCACCACATGGCGATGCTGCCGACCAGAGCAGACAAGAAGCTCAGCCAGTTGCCGGCCGTCCATTCCAGGCCCGCGAACGTGGCGCCCGTCACCAGCAAGGATTCGCCCAGGGCGATGATGACGAACAGGCCGCAGCGTTCGGCCATGTGGCTGCCATCGACGTCCCAGTCGGCCGTCGTCGAGCGGCCCAGGCCCGGCATGCCGAACAGCATCCATGGTCCGGCCAGGTCGATCAGCAGGGCCGCGGCCCACCAGAAGATGCGCTGCTCGGGCGAGGCGATGCCGCCGGCGATCCAGAAGATGCCGGAGAGCACGGCCCACAGGGCGATGCGCTGGAAATTGCGGCGGCGCGCCAGCGCTTCATGGCGCACGGCCCACCAGGCGAACAGGGGCCGGCCCACCTGCATGGCGACGTAGGCGCCCGCAAAGCCCAGGCCCCGCGTGCCGAACGCTTCGGGAATCGAGGCTGACATGATGAGTCCGCCCAGCATCAGCGCAAACAGGCTGATGCGCACGGGAATGCGCTCGGGATCGAGCCAGTTGGTGATCCACGAGGTGAAGATCCACACCCACCAGACGGCCATCAGCAGCAAGCCCGTCTGCAGCCAGCCCATGGCGCTCAGGTGCGCCAGCAAGCCGTGCGACAGTTGCGTCACGGCAAACACGAACACGAGATCGAAGAACAGCTCGATCATGCCCACCTTGCCGCTGTCCAGCCCGCCGCGCGTGCGCAACAGCGATTTACTTAATTCCATAGCGACTCTTTCATTCATGCTTGATTAAAACGGTGCATTCCGGGCTTATGCGCTTACTGGTGTCAACAAGGGCAAACCGGCGAAGTGGGCGGCCAGGTTATCGACGACCAGTTGACCCATCGCATGGCGTGTTTCCACGGTCAGGCTGCCCACGTGCGGCGTGAGCACGACGTTGGGCAAGGCGCACAAGACGTCTGGCACGCGCGGTTCGTCCGCAAACACGTCGAGGCCGGCCGCGCCCAGGTGGTCATCCTGCAAGGCGGCGATCAGGGCGTCTTCGTCGATCAGGGCGCCACGGGCGATATTGATCAGGGTGCCTTGCGGCCCCAGCGCGTCCAGCACGGTGCGGTCGACGATCTTGCGCGTGGCCGGCGTGCCAGGCGCGCAGACGATCAAATAATCGCTTTCCTGCGCCAGGGCCAGCAAGGACTCCGCGCGCGGCACGCTGGTGCCGGCAATGGCGCGCGGCTGGAAGTAGCGCACATGGATGCCGAAGGCGGCCAGGCGCAGCGCGATGGCTTGCCCGATCTGGCCGAAACCGAAGATGCCGGCCGTCTTGCCGCGCAAGGTAGATGCGGGGGCGATGGCCTCACGGCGTTCCCAGCCCCCATCGCGCACGAAACGGTCGAGTGCCACGACATGCCGCGCGCTGGCCAGCAGCAAGGCCAGCGCCATGTCGGCCACGTCGTCCGTCAGCACGTTCGGCGTGGTGGTAACGGCAATGCCGCGCTCGCGCGCCACGTCGAGCGCCACGCCATCGAGGCCCACGCCATTGACGGCGACGATTTCCAATGCGGGCAGCAGGCCCATGTCGGCGGCGTTCAAGCCCAGCGCGCCCGTCGTGACGACGGCGCGGATGGCCGGCGCCCGCTCGGCCAGCCAGGCGTGGCGTTCATCCGCCGGCACTTGCCAGGCATGGTGGCAGGTATATTGCTGTTCCAGCTGCGCGTTGACGGCAGCCGAGGGACTGGGGGCGAGGATGAGGAGTTCGGGTGGCATGGGCGTCCTGGGTCGTGTCGACAAGATTTGCAGACGCAACTTAGCATATTTGAGACCCAGCCGGGGATGGCATACCCTAATACGCCCCCTAAAACCCTGCACGCCGCGCGGTCTTTGCCTGCGTCAGGCTGCCCGATTCCGCCGTAGGTCGGCTTAGCCCGCAGGGCGCAAGCCGACAAGCGCTGCCACGCAACCTGTCAGATTACGCTGCGCTAATCTGACCTACAACTGGTCTTTGCCTGCGTCGGGCTGTCCGATTCCGCCGTAGGTCGGCTTAGCCCGCAGGGCGTAAGCCGACAAGCGCCGCCACGCAGCCTGTCAGATTACGCTACGCTAATCTGACCTACAACTGCATGCCGCGCGGTCTTTTCCTGCGTCGGGCTGCCCGATTCCGCCGTAGGTCGGCTTAGCCCGCAGGGCGTAAGCCGACAAGCGCCGCCACGCAGACTGTCAGATTACGCTGCGCTAATCTGACCTACATAGCATTCAATCCGGCTCAACCAGGGCAAGGCACGCGTTTGATCTTGCCGCCCGTCTTGAACGGATCGGCGCCCGCGCCCGGGTTCGCATCCATGCCAAAGCACGTGGCGCCACCGGGGTTGACGACGCGCGTGGCGGGACGCCCATCGGCCGTCAGGTATTCCTCTACGCGGATGACGGGGCCGCCGCGCCAGGCGGAGGCGACCTGTTTCTGGAACGCGCTGTCGCCTTTGAGGTCGGCCGCGGCCAGCCAAGGCTGTTGTTGTTTGAGTTCGCCGCGCAAGGCCTTGTCGGCCGCGCCCGCAGCCAGCCGGGCGCGCGTGCGCAAATCGGGGCCAGCTGGCGCGTTCGGGGGCGCGGCGGACAATTCCTCGGCGGGCATGGTGATGGCTTCTGCTGTCACGGGCGGCATGTCAGGCACGACGGACGGAACCTGAGCCCGCGCGCGCGGCACGGGAATCGGCATGGGTGGCGGCATGGCCATCGGCGGCGCCGGCGGCGTGGGCCGGGGCGGCAGCAAGGTCATGAAGGCCACTTCCGTATATTGCTTGAGCTGCCGCGCCGGCAGCAGGAGGAAATACAGGCCCAGCGCATGCATGGCCAGGATCAGCGCGACGGCCGCGCCTTTGAAGCTCAAGCCGCCCCGTAGGCGCATGGAAGCGGACTGTAGATGGCGGTGCAATGGCATGCGGTTTCCTGTGGGCGCCGGGCGCGATGGCTTATTTTAGCGAAACTTGACCATAGGCATTAATAAATCCACAAGGTATCGCCTGGCGCGCCTTTTCTCGCCAGATTCCGGCACCCTGGGGTATCGGATGTTGCACAAATAACGACTTTTTCATCGCTTGCTCACACTTTCCCACGCGCCACGCCATGCTGGAATATAATGATAATCATTCTCATTAATATCCAGATAACTCCATGCGCACCTTCCACCTCGTCCCTACCCCGTTCGCCCTGGCCGCCTTCCTGCTGGCCAGCGCCGCCGCCCACGCGCAAACCAGCACCGCAGCAGCGGCCGGCGACGCGCCAACCATGCCGACCGTGGTCGTGAATGCCTCGGCCGACGCGTCGGCGCAAGGACTGTCGAAAGCGTATGCGGGTGGCCAGGTGGCGCGCGGCGGGCGCATGGGCATCCTCGGTGCCGTGGACATGATGGACTCGCCATTCGGCAGCACCAGTTATACACAGCAATTCATTGCCGACCAGCAAGCGCGCAGCGTGGGCGACTTGCTGCAAAGCGATGGCGCGGTGCGCATGTCTCGCGGTTACGGCAACTTCCAGGAAGTGTATGTGATCCGCGGCTTCGCCCTCGATTCGGACGACGTGGCTTACAACGGTCTGTACGGCGTTCTGCCCCGCCAATATGTCTCGCCGGAATTACTCGAGCGCGTGGAAGTGTTCCGCGGCGCCAGCGCCTTCCTCAACGGCGCGGCGCCGGGCGGCAGCGGCATCGGCGGCGCCATCAACCTGATGCCCAAGCGCGCCGGCAACACGCCGCTGACGGAATTGACCGTGGGCGTGGAATCGGGCGGCCATGCCTACGCGACCATCGACGTGGCGCGCCGCTTCGGCGAGCAGCAGGAATTCGGCGTGCGCGTGAATGCCGCCAAGCGCCAGGGCGAAACCGGCATCCAGCGCGAAGACCACGACGTGGGCATGTTCTCGGTGGGCCTCGACTACCGGGGCCGCGGCTACCGGCTGTCGGCCGACGCTGGCTACCAGAATTTCGATTTGACGGCGCCGCGCCCTTCCATCAACACGGGCAGCCTGACGGCCTTGCCAGGCGCACCCGATGCGTCGAAGAACTTTGCCCAGCCGTGGAGCTATTCGAAGGAGCATGACGTGTTCGGCACGGCGCGCGCCGAAGTCGACCTCGCCAAGGATGTCGTAGCCTGGGCCGCGTTCGGCAGCCGCTCGACGAAGGAAGCGAACAGCCTGGCCCAGCCGACGTTGAGCGCGCTCAATGGCGATGCCAGCGTGTACCGCTTCGACAATGCCCGCAAGCAGGAAATCCGCACGGGCGAACTGGGCGTGCGCGGCAAGCTCCATACCGGCGCCGTCCGCCACACCCTGGTGGCCAGCTGGTCCGGTCACTGGAACGAGGCGAAAAATGCGTATGCGATCAGCGATTATGCGGGCTTGCCGACGAATATCTACCATCCGCTGGACGTGGCCATGCCGCCCACCCTGCCCGCGAACTCGGGCGGCGTGATGAGCGACCCACGGCTGACACAAAAAACTATCCTCAACAGCTACGCCGTGGCCGATACCATGGCCTTCCTCGACGACCGGCTGCTGCTGACCGTGGGCCTGCGCCGCCAGCAGATCCGCGATGCGGCATATGCCTACGGCACGGCCGTGCAATATTCCAGCTATGACAAGAGCGCCACGACGCCCGTGGCCGGCATCGTCTACAAGGCCGGCAAGAACGTGTCGGTCTACGCCAACTACATCGAAGCGCTGGTCAAGGGTCCCGTTGCCAGCGGCACCTACTTCGATGGCAAGGAGAACCAGCTGGTCAGCAACCATGGCGAAGTCTTCGCGCCCTACAAGTCGAAGCAGAAGGAAATCGGCATCAAGTACGACGGCGGCAGGCTGGGCATGAGCGCCGCGCTGTTCTCGACCGCCAAGCCCTTGCCGGCCGTGGTCGGCTCGCGCGCCACCTTGTCGGGCGAACAGCGCAACCAGGGCCTGGAACTGTCCGTCTTCGGCACGCCGATGGCGGGCGTGCGCCTGCTGGGCGGCCTGACCTGGCTCGATACGGAACAGCGCAAGACGGACAAGCCGGCCAACAATGGCAAGAACGCCATCGGCGCGCCAAAAACACAGCTCAGCGTGGGCGGCGAATGGGACGTGCCCGGCGCGCCAGGCTTGAGCCTGAATGCCCGCACCGTCTACACCTCGACGCAGTATGCGGATCTGGCCAACAGCAAACAGTTGCCGTCCTGGACCCGCGTCGACATCGGCGCGCGCTACCTGACGCAGGTGGCGGGCCATGACGTGACCTTGCGCGCGCGCATCGACAACGTGGCCGACCGCAGCTACTGGGCCTCGGCCGTCTCCTCGTTCGATGCGGGCAGCCTCGTGCTGGCCGCGCCGCGCACCTTCGTCGTATCGGGCAGCGTGGCGTTTTAACCGGACCGACGCGAAGCTGCCCCTTCCCCGGGCCGCTTCGCGTGCGCGCCTGTGCCAACGGCCGGATTTGGGCGACAATGCCCGCATGAAACTCCCTGCCCTCCTGTTATTGCTCTGCCTGTCCCTGCCCGCCGCTGCCCAAAAGCAGGCCGCCTGCCCTTACGCCGCCTGGAAAAGCGGTTTCAAGGGCGATGCGCGGGCGCAAGCCACGTGTCTGCTGCGCCCCGTGAAACTGTATGCGCGCCTGGGCGACAGCGCGCCGGTGCCGGCCTTTCTTGCCGCCCACGTCGGCCAGCGCACGGGCATCGCCCCCGTCGCCCTGCGCGCCTGGCTGGCGCAGCAATCGATCAGCGAAGCGGACGCGGGCGGCGCCGTCGATGCACCGCTGTCGCGCGCCGTGGGCCGGCTGGCCGCGCCCATGGCCCGCTATTTCGTCATCCACGACACCAGCTACCCGAATTTTCTCAACGAAACCATTCCCGATCACATCAACGACGCCAGCTGGGATTTCAACGATTTCAACTTGCGCAATCCGGCGCTCGGCGGCGGTCCGAAGGGCCATGTCTACGTGAACCGCCTCGGCGATTCCCTGGCCGTGCGCGACTTTGGCACGGCCGGCTATGCCAGCAAGCTGGAAAAGGACAAGCCGTCGCTGACGGGTCTGTTCCTGCACGTGGAACTGGTGCAGCCGCGCAACTCCGTGCCCGGCGGCGGCAAGGGCAACGACGGCCTGGCGCCCGATCCCGGCTTTACGCCGGCCCAATACGACCGCCTGGCCCTGCTGTATATCGCCGCCAGCGTGCGCAAGGGCACGTGGCTGATTCCCGCCTTCCACGCCGTGCTCGATACGGGCTTTGCGAACGGTCATGACGACCCGCAAAACTTTTCGCTGGAGCAATGGGATGCGGCCCTCAGCCATTTGAGCGCCGTCATGACGGGCGCCCACGCGTCAAATTGAACGCCACCTGCGCGCCGATTTGGAGGATACTTTAGCTCCCGCCTTGCATCGCGCGGATGCCGGGATGTCGATGGGGAGCCGCGATGACCTATGCCTCTGACCAGAAAATGCTTGCGCTGGACATGCCCGCCCGCACGCGGCGCATCTTCAGCATGCGCGATGCCGTGCTGACGCAGTGGGAGCACGAGGTGCGCGCCAAGGTACGCGGCGCCGATGCCTTGCTCACGCCCATCCTCATCAACACCTTGCCCGCCTTCTTCGACAACCTGGCCGAAGCGCTCACGCCAGGCTACCCGCGCGACGACGCCACCAGCAACACCAACGCGCCTGCCGTGCATGGCAACGAACGGGCGCGCATGACCAGCTATGGCCCGGAACAGGTAATTCAGGAATACCAGATTTTCCGCGACTGCTTCGCCGCCGCCGCGCTGGAGGCGGGCGTGCCGCTGCGGCGAAAGGACTGGAAGGTGATCAATGCATCGATCGATACGGGCATCCGCGAAGCCATCCTGGAATTTACCGCCATGCACGAAAGTTTTCAGCGCCGCATCGCCGCCGGGCTGTCGCACGACATGCGCAATCCCCTGTCCGTCATGCTCAACAGTGCACAGCTGCTGCAGCGGCGCGCGCAACAGCCTGACGTGGCGGCGCTGGCGCTGAAAATTATCGAGCACGGCAAGCGCCTCGACGACATGATCCAGGAATTGCTCGATACGCTCAGCTACCACCGGGGACAAAAGCTGCCCCTCGTCCTGCGGCGCCTCGACGTACTGCCGCTGGCACGGCAGGTTGCCGACAGCGTCAATATCGGCCATCCGGGCAAATGCGTGGTCAGCGGCACCTCCGTGACGGGCTGGTGGTGCGAAAATTCGCTGCGCCGTGCTCTGGAAAACCTCGTCGTCAATGCCGTCAAGTATGGCGACGGCGGTCCCATCCATATTCATATCGACAGTTTGCGCGAACGCATGATCTTGAGCGTGCACAACACGGGCAGCAATATCGCGCAAGACCAGACGCAGCGCATCTTCGAATACCTGCGCCGCGAGCACGAAGGCAACGCGCCCGGCTGGGGCATCGGCCTGCCCTTCGTGCAAAACGTGGCGGAAAGCCACGGCGGCAGCGCGCTGGTCGACAGTGCGCCGGAAACGGGCACCACGTTTACCATCGACCTGCCGATCGATTGCCGGCCCTTCGTCACGCCAGGCGCCTGACCTCACCTGCCCTGCGCCCCATCTGCCGGCAAAATCGCTGCCGTAGCGCACCAAAGCGGTGCGGATGACGGTTTTACGCCACAAAAGTGGTCATTTTTTACATACTTTCGGGTGTGCGCCATTGGCACGCTTCCTGCTGAGCTATAGTCAGACACGGCTCAAGGGAAATCACAACATGGCAAATTTTTTCAATGAAATGACTGCAGATGACGTGGGTACGGACAGCAAGGTACGTGAACACTATCGTGAATTCAGCAACTGGCTGGAACAGCAATCGCCCGAGACCATCGCCCGCAAGCGGGCCGAAGCCGACCTGACGTTCCGCCGCGTCGGCATCACGTTTGCCGTCTACGGCGACGATGCCGGCACGGAACGCCTGATTCCGTTCGATACCATCCCCCGCATCATCCCCGCCGCCGAATGGGCGCAGATGCAGACGGGCCTGGTGCAGCGCGTGCAAGCCTTGAACATGTTCATCCATGATATCTATCATGAGCAAAACATCATCAAGGCGGGCATCATTCCCGCCGAGCAAATCTACAAGAATGCCCAGTACCGCCCGGAAATGCAGGGCATTGCCGTCGCTTCCGACATCTATGCGCACATCGCCGGCGTCGACATCGTGCGCGCGGGCCAGGGCGAATTCTATGTACTGGAAGACAATCTGCGGGTGCCGTCCGGCGTATCCTACATGCTGGAAGACCGCAAGATGATGATGCGGCTGTTCCCGGAACTGTTCGCGCGCAACCGCATCGCGCCCGTCGACCATTACCCGGACATGCTGCTCGACAACCTGCGCTCCGTCGCGCCCATGGGCGTCGATGACCCGACGGTCGTCGTCATGACGCCCGGCATGTACAACTCCGCCTACTTCGAGCACGCTTTCCTGGCCCAGCAGATGGGCGTGGAACTGGTCGAAGGCAAGGATTTGTTTGTCAACGACAATTCCGTCTACATGCGCACCACGCGCGGGCCCAAGCGCGTCGACGTCATCTACCGCAGGGTCGACGACGATTTCCTCGACCCGCTGGCCTTCCGCTCCGATTCCTCGCTGGGCGTGCCGGGCCTGCTGTCCGTGTACCGCGCGGGAAGAGTCACCTTGGCCAACGCCATCGGCACGGGCGTGGCCGACGACAAGTCGATCTACCCCTTCGTGCCGGACATGATCAAGTTTTACCTGTCGCAGGAACCGATACTCAACAACGTGCCCACCTACCAGTGCCGCAAGGCGGCCGACCTGTCCTACGTGCTGGCGAATCTGGCGAAACTCGTCGTCAAGGAAGTGCATGGCGCGGGCGGCTACGGCATGCTGGTGGGGCCGGCGTCGAGCCTGGCGCAGATCGAGGATTTCCGCCAGCGCCTGCTGGCCAATCCGGACGGCTACATCGCCCAGCCGACCCTGGCCCTGTCCGCCTGCCCCACGTACGTGGACGCTGGCATCGCGCCGCGCCACATCGACCTGCGCCCGTTCGTGCTGTCCGGCAAGACGATTTCCATGGTACCGGGCGGCCTGACCCGCGTGGCGCTGGGCGAAGGCTCGCTGGTGGTCAATTCCTCGCAGGGAGGCGGCACCAAGGATACCTGGGTACTGGAAGCCACATCCGCCTTTGCAGGAGAGAAAACATGCTGAGCCGCACTGCCGATCATTTGTTCTGGATGGCCCGCTACACGGAGCGGGCGGAAAACACGGCGCGCATGCTCGACGTCAACATGCAGACGTCCATGCTGCCCCAGTCCGAGCAGGACGCGGAGCAAGGCTGGCGCGCCACCCTGGGCATTTCCGAGCTGCAAAGCGCGTACGACCAACAATATGGCCGCTTCCACACGCGCGACGTGCTCGACTTCATGGTGCGCGACCCGAACAACCCCTCGTCCATCCTGGCCTGCCTGACGGGCGCGCGCGAAAACGCCCGCGCCGTGCGGGGGACGTTGACGACGGAAGTGTGGGAAATCCAGAACGCCACCTGGCTCGACATGCAGAAGCGCCTGAAAAGCAATCTGCTGGAAACGGACCCCAGCGCCTTCTTCGAATGGGTCAAATACCGCTCGCACCTGTCGCGCGGCGTGACCCTGGGCACCATGCTCAAGGACGAAGCCATCCACTTCATTCGCCTGGGCACCTTCCTCGAGCGGGCCGACAACACGGCGCGCATCCTCGACGTGAAGTTCCATGGCGCGCGCGACACCTCGAAAGACATCACCCAGCGCGACTTTTACTACTGGGCCGCCCTGCTGCGCTCCGTGTCCGGCTTCGAGATCTACCGCAAGGTCTACCGCGACGTGATCACGCCGGCGCGCGTGGCGGAATTGCTGATGCTGCGCGGCGACATGCCCAGGTCGCTCCTTGCCTGCATGGATGACGTGGTGGAAAATCTGAAACATATCCGCAACGACGTGTCGGCCGATACGGAGCGGTTCGCCGGCAAGCTGCATGCGGAACTGAAATTCGGCCATATCGACGACATCATGAAGGCGGGCTTGCACCATACCCTGACTGAGTTTCTGGAAAACATCTATGAGCTGGGCAACCGGGTCAGCCGCGACTTCCTCGTTCCCCTGGCGGCCTGATGCAGCTCACCATCCGCCACGAAACCCGCTACGCCTACAGTGCACCGCTGGCCTATACCATCCAGCAGCTGCACCTGACGCCGCGTATCGAGCCGCAGCAGCGGGCCCTGTCCTGGCAAATCACGACGCCGGGCCAGTGCCACGCCTATACGGATGCCTACGGCAATCTGTCGCACATGCTGACCATTAACGGCAGCCATCAATCGCTGAGCCTGGTCGCCCAGGGCGTGGTGGAAACCATCTACCCGCACAAGGGGCGGCTGAACCTGGTCGATACCCTGTCGCCGCTGTTGTTTACCATGCCGACGCCGCTGACGCAGGCCAACCCCGCCATCGTGGAACTGACGGCCGCCAGCCTGCCGGACCGCCGCGTGACGGCCGGCACGGGCCATTTGCTGCGCCTGGCCGAGCACATCGTCGGCAAGGTGGCCTATGAAAGCGGCGCCACCATGGTCACCACCACGGCCGGCGACGCCCTGGCACTGGGGCGCGGCGTGTGCCAGGACCACGCGCACCTGTTCCTCGCCTGCTGCCACGCCTGGGGCATCCCGGCCCGCTATGTGTCCGGCTACATCGACCCGGGCACGACGGGCCACGCGGCCAGCCACGCCTGGGTCGACGCCTGGACGGAAGACACGGATTTCGCAGGCTGGGTCAGCATCGACGTGACCCACGCGCGGCTGATGACGGATGCGTATTGCCGCCTGGCCATCGGGCGCGACTACGATTCGGCGGCGCCCGTGCGCGGCGTGCGCCAGGGCGGCGGCACGGAAACGCTGCACGTGGATGTACAGATCGTGCCCGTGTAAATAGGCAGTAATGAGGCTGGCCGGGGCTTGCGGCGGAGACTCAAGCCCCGGCTGGTGTAGAATGCTCCCCCTTTAGATTTGATTTACGACGATGACTTATTGCATAGGCATGCGCCTGAACGAAGGCCTGGTCTTCCTGTCCGACTCCCGCACCAACGCCGGCGTGGACCAGGTGGGCACCTTCCGCAAGATGAGCGTGTTCGAGAACCCGGGCGACCGCATGCTGGTCCTGATGACGGCGGGTAATTTGTCGATCTCGCAGGCGATCCGCCAGATCGTCTCCGAACACGTCGATGCGGACGGACGCAGCATCTGGAACGTGGCCAGCATGTACGACGCGGCGCGCATCGTGGGCGAAGCCGTGCGCACCGTGCACCTGCGCGAAGCGAAGGCCCTGGCCGACTGCGGCATCGATTTCAACGTCAGCATCATTGTGGGCGGCCAGATAGGCGCCGAGCGCTGCCGATTGTTCCAGGTGTATTCGGCCGGCAATTTCATCGAATCGCACGATGAAAACACGTATTTCCAGATCGGCGAAGCCAAATACGGCAAGCCCATCATCGACCGGGTCATCAACCCGTTCACGCGCCTGGACGAAGCGGCCAAGTGCGCGCTGATCTCCATGGATTCCACCCTGCGCTCGAACATTTCCGTCGGCTTGCCGCTCGATCTGCTCGTCTACGAGACGGGCAGCCTGGCCGTCACGCGCTTCGTCACCATCGATGAAAAGAACCAGTATTTCCGCATGATCCGCGACACCTGGGGCGAGCAATTGAAACATGTGTTCGAAGGCATTGTCGATCCCGTGTGGAACGCGGCGCCCGAGACTACGACGAACGTGCTGTCGTCCGCCAACATGCACAGCAAGCCCGTGCGCGTGGCCATCCCCGAGCATGTGAGCCGCGGCGGCCTGACGGTGGCCCCTCTGCAATCCTTGGCGCAGCAGTTCAGCGACGACAAGCAGCATTGACCTGCCGCGCACCGTGTGCGCGCGGTGCTGGACAAGTCGCTTTCCGCGTGCTTTTATGGCAATATGAGTTGATATTTAATTCATATTGATCAGAGAGGCAGGTAGCGCATGGACTTGATTACTTCCGCCGTCGTGGCGGCCATCGAACATGGCGCGCCCGGCCACGCGCCGGAAGCCGTCGCCAGCCACTATCAGCGCCTGAAGCTGGCCATCGCCAAGTTCGACAGCGCCGCCGCCATCCTGGCCGCCATCGCCGCGCTGGAGGCCGAAGCCGCCAATACCCAGCTGCAACTGGCCCTGTCTGCCGCCCTCTCCGCGGCGAAAGTACCCGATGACATGGAAACCCTGTTCGCCGCGCAAGGCTTGCTCGATGCGCTGCGTCCGCCCGTAGCCCTGCCGCCGGCAGCGCCTGCGGCGCAAACGGCGCCCGCCCCCGCCGACAAAAGCGCCGTCGTGTCGAACTACGCGGTGGTCAAAGTGTATTTCGCCACGGACCGCCAGCGCGACGTGGGCAAGCCGCCGGCCCAGCGCTTCAGCGGCGAACGCAACGTCATGGGAGGCAATGGCCCGCTCAGCTATGGCAGCTGCGACATCAGCATCCCGCGCGACCACCGCATGGGCCAGCTGGAATCGCCGTCGCTGTGGCGCCTGGAATTTCGCGACGACCCGGCCAAGCACGTGGTGGTGCTGTCGGCCGACGTGCAGGACCACGACAACTTCTTTGCCGCACTGAAAACCCAGATCCGCGCGTCGGCCGGCAAGAGCGCCTTTATCTTCGTGCACGGCTACAACGTGAGTTTCGAGGATGCGGCGCGGCGCACGGGACAAATGGCCTACGACCTCGGTTTCGACGGCGCGCCCGTGTTCTACAGCTGGCCGTCGCGCGGTGAAGTGGCCAGCTACACCATCGATGAAAACAATATCGAATGGAGCACGCCCCACATCACGGCCTTCCTGGCCGACTTTCTCGCCAGCACGGAGGCGGCGCAAGTCTATCTGGTGGGCCACAGCATGGGCAACCGGGGCCTGGCGCGCGCCGTGGCCGACTTGCTGGCCGCGCAACCGCAGCTGGCGCAAAAGATCACGGAAATCATCCTGTCCGCGCCCGACATCGACGCCGCCATCTTCAAACAGGATATCGCGCCCAAACTGGCCGGCGCGCGCAACCCCGTCACTTTATATGCCTCTTCGCAAGACCTGGCGCTGGCCGCCTCGAAAGCCGTGCACGGCTACGCGCGCGCAGGCGACAGCGGCGCCGGCATGCTGATCGTGGCGGGCGTGGAAACCATCGACGCCACCGGGGTCGACACGAGCTTCATGAAGCACTCCTACTTTGCGGAAAAGCGCTCGGCCCTGTCCGACATGTTTTATCTGATACGCAACCATGCGCGCGCCGACCAGCGCTTTCTCGAGCCCGTCGATACGGCCGCCGGCCGCTATTGGACGTTCAAACCATGACGCCGTTCCATCCGGTGCGGCACGCATGCTAAGATACGGCCCATAGGGTGGCAACGGGCACGGCGATGACGCCGTCAGCCGATCCCCCGCAAGCAGGCTTATCATGTTGACATCATCTTCTACACCGCACGCCGAATCGCTGATCCGCAACACCAACGCCCGCGTCACCAAGACGCGCGTGAAGGTACTCGACTTTTTAATGGCGCAAAGCCGTTCGCTGACCCACCATGAAATCCAGCAAGCGCTGTCGCAGGACAGCGATATCGATTCCGTCACCCTGTACAGGGTGCTGGAATGGCTGACGGAAAATGAACTGGTGCACCGCATCGCGGGCGCCGACCAGGTGTGGCGCTTCAGCGCCGGTGCCGGCCACCAGGCGCACGAGCACGCGCACTTTCAGTGCACCAAATGCGCGAACGTCACCTGCTTCAACGAAGTCAAGCTGCCGCCGCCCGTGCTCTTGCCGGAAGGCTTCAGCGGCGGCGAAGTCGATTACCTGATCAAGGGCCTGTGCCCGCGCTGCAAGTAAGACTCTTCTGACATCACTTGAGCAGCAAGGCCAGGTGATGCTCGTCATAAAACAGGTCGCCCACGCGCATCGAGCGCGGCTCCGTGCCATACGCGATAAATCCCAGGGATTCATACAGGCGCAGGGCGGCATTGTTTTCCGCATTCACGCTCAAGTGCACTTGCATGATGGCAGGGTCCGTCTCGGCCTGTTCGATGCAGGCGTTCACCAGACGCCGCGCCACGCCCTTGCCGCGCTGCGTCACATCGACAAACACGCCCCATAGCACGGCCTTGTGCGACAACTGGCGCAGCGATTCGCGCCGCAAGCCGGCAAAACCCACGAGACGATCGCCATCGAAGGCGCCAAAGCCGCGCTGCAGGGTGCCGCCGGCGATGCGCTGCACGTGTTCCTCCGGCGTGCGCGCCAGTTCATCCTCGCGTGACGCCGAAAACGAGCTGGGCGAATCGAGGATGGCGCGCAGGCGCAGCGCGCAAAAGGCGGTGGTGTCGGCTGGCGTCAGCAGGCGGATGACGATATCGGGTGCGGGCATGGGAGGACTCGGCAGTTTTTTCCCATTATACCCACGCCCTTCCCTTACGCACGCACGCGGCGCAAGCCCAGCAAGGTCCAGCCGTACAGGGCCGCCGTCAGCAAGACCATGGCCGCGCCCAGCGCCGCCGTCCAGCTTTCCGGCAGCGACCAGGCCGGATCAAGCTTGCCGGCGGCCATGTAAGCTGCCATCGCCACGCAGATGGCGACGATGGGCCAGCCCAGGCGGCGCCGGAACGCCCGCACGACATCAAGCTTGCCGGTGCGCATGACCTTTGCCGTGACCCAGCCATCGAAGGTATCCGTCACGCCCATGCCGACGGCAAACACCGTCCCCGTCAGCAAGGCCGGCCCCATGCCGCCCAGCGCCACGGCCGCGTAGCCCCAGGCCGCCGCCTGCAAGGCCGTATCGAACACGAGCGCGAACAGCATGCCGACGAGGATGGCGCCCAGCGGCCCGGACGCGCGCCGCAGCCAGCCTGGCAGCAGCCGGCCGCGCACCTCGGCCAGTTGCGCGCCAGCCAGCAAGCTGCGCGCATTCAGCGCGGCTATCACCAGCAGCAAGACGATGGGCAGCCATTCCAGCCAGCCGAACACGCTTTCCGAAGGAGTGAATTGCCTGGATGCCAGGGCGGCAACGGCCACGATGGCCAGCACGCAGACGCCATGCCCGAGGGCAAACAGCGCCCCCATCCACGGCGTCCAGCGCGGGTGGGCCGCCTGGCTACGCAAGGTGAGGCCATCGACGGCGGCCAGGTGGTCCGGTTCCAGGCCATGCCGCATGCCAAGCAGAAAGATCAGCGCCAGGGCGGGCAAGCCCGCTTCCACGCTCATGCGGCCACCCCGACGGGACTACCCGCCTTGACCACGCAGCGGTCCAGGCCCCGGATCAGCATCTCCTGCGGCAAGTCGCGGCCGATAAAAATGATCTTGCTGGCGCGCGGCTCATCGTCGCGCCACGGTGCGCCCAATTCCGAGCCCATCAGCATGTGCACGCCCTGGAACACGGCGCGGCATGGCAAGTCGGCAACATACAAAATGCCCTTGTAGCGCATCAGCTGGGCGCCGAACAGCTGCACCACCGCATCGAGAAAGTTTTCCACCTGGAGCAGATCGAGGGGCTGGGACTGGTGGTAGACGAACGATTGCACGCCGTCCCCATGGCGGTGGCCCAGTTCGCCGAGGAAATCCGGCTCCAGTTCGACGATGGCGTTCAGATTGAAACCGCGGATATTCAGGATGTCGCGCAAGGGCACATTGCCAAAGCGCACTTTCTGTATGCTGGCGCGGCCATTGATGGCGGCCAGGCGCTGGCGCAGCCCGGCCAGTTCATCCTTGCCGACCAGGTCCGTCTTCGACAGCAGGATGCGGTCGGCAAAGCCCACTTGCTCCTGCGCTTCCTTGTGCGCCGTCAATTGCTGCTGCGCATGGCGCGCATCGACCACCGTCAAAATGGCGTCCAGCATATAGCACTCGCTGACGGTTGGCTCTGCAAAGAAGGTTTGCGCCACGGGACCCGGCGCGGCCAGGCCCGTCGTTTCGATGATGACGTGGTCGAAATCGATCGTCCCGGCCACGCGCCTGGCGTGCAGCTCGCCCAGGATGCGGATCAGGTCGCCCCGCACGCTGCAGCAGATGCAGCCATTGTTCATTTCCACGATCTGCTCGTCGCTGTCCTGCACCAGCAAGCCGTGGTCGATGCTTTCGGCGGCGAATTCATTTTCGATCACGGCGATGCGCACGCCGTGATCGCCCTGCAATATGCGCTTGAGCAAGGTGGTTTTCCCGCTGCCGAGAAAACCCGTGATGATGGTGACGGGGATCAGTTCTGTCATAGTGTGTTCCTGTTCAAGTTAGTCTTCGAGTTCTTCCATCCGTTGCCATTGGGGAAACGGGTCGGGCAGCTGGCGCCAGGCGGCCATGCCCTGGCGCGTTTCCGTGGTGTTGAGTTGACATTCCCTCAAGTTCGCCTCGATGGCGGCCTGGTCCATGTCCTGGCCGATGAAGACGAGCTCCTGGTAGCGGTCGCCGTACGTTTCGCTCCAGCCCGCCTTGACTTCCGCCAGCGATGCAGCATCCGTGGGCCAGCGCTCCTTCGGTACGGACGCCCACCACAGGCCCACGGGCTCGATATTCATCAGCTTGCCCGCGCCGGACAGGCTGGCCACCCATTCGGGGCGGCTGGCCAGCCAGAAATATCCCTTGCTGCGCACCACGCCCGGTATCGGCTGCGAGATGAAATCGTGCAAGCGCTGTGCGTGGAACGGTTCCTTCGCCCGGTAGACGAAGCTGCCGATGCCGTAGGTTTCCGTCTCCGGCGTGTGGCTGCCCGCCAACTCCTGCGCCCAGCCCGGCATGGCGGCCGCCTGCTCCAGGTCGAACAAGTGCGTGCCCAGGATGGCGTCGAGCGGCACGATGGACTGGTTGGTTTCGATGACGCGCGCGCCGGGATTGAGGGCTTTTAAAATGGCCAGCACGCGCAGGCGCTCATCGGCTGCCACCATGTCGACCTTGTTGAGGACGATGACATTGGCAAACTCGATCTGTTCCGTGAGCAGGTTGGCCAGCTGGCGGTCGTCGCCCTCGCCCGCGATCTCGCCGCGCTGCTCCAGGCTGTCTTCGCTATGAAAATCCGCCAGCAGGTTGGCGCAGTCGACGACGGTGACCATGCAGTCGATGCGCGCCACGTCGTTCAGGCTGTCGCCGTGCTCGTCCTCGAAGTCGAAGGTGGCGGCCACGGGCATCGGTTCGCCCACGCCCGTCGATTCGATCAACAGGTAATCGAAGCGGTCTTCGGCAGCCAGGCGCCGCACTTCCAGCAACAGATCGTCACGCAGGGTGCAGCAGATGCAGCCATTCGACATTTCCACGAGTTTTTCTTCCGTGCGCGACAGTGCCGCGCCGGCCGCCTCGGCACTGTCCTTGACGAGCGACGCGTCGATATTGACTTCGCTCATGTCGTTGACGATGACGGCCACGCGCTTGCCTTCGCGATTGCGCAGTATGTGGTTGAGCAAGGTGGTCTTGCCGGCGCCGAGAAAGCCGGACAGGACGGTGACGGGGAGTTTGCGCTGGGGCATGGGGAATCCTTCGAATTGGTGGGTGCGTGATCGCGGAAGCAAATGCAGCTCAATTGCATTTGCGAATTATAATGCAAGTCACTTGCGTTGAGATGATAATCGTCATCACCTGCCATCCTGAACACGCCGCGCAGTCCAGGCCACGCTCCTCAAGGTGCTATAGTGGAATCGCACCGGCTCTGCTATCGAAGCAAGCGCCTGGCGACTGAACGGCTAAATTCTCACAGTGTCCAAGGAATCGATGATCTTACGCAGCCATACAACGTTTTTTGCATTAGTTATTTTGATGATGGGCAGTGCGATTGCCGCGGAAATAAAACACCCGATCAAGCACTATATTTACTTCAATCACCGTGAGCCGAACGGGGAAAACATCCGCGCGGATAAGGCCTTAAACGATCCGCGCTTCAGCGGTGCTCAAATCGTGTACACCTGGCGCAGCCTGGAGCCGGAACAGGACCGTTACGATTTTGCGGCGATCCGCCACGACATCGCCTATCTCGACTCGATCGGGAAAAAGCTTTGGATACAATTGCAGGAAAAATCCTTCACGCCGCGCCATAATGTGCCGGCGTATTTGCTCAGCGATCTTCGCTACCGGGGCGGCATCATCAAGCAGAGCATGCTTTCCGCACCGGAACGCGACCCGCATAAAGCGGTCACCGATGATGAATATGGCTGGTCGCCAAAAATGTGGGAAGCGCCGGTACGCGAGCGTTATCAACGCTTGATCCAGGCGCTGGGCAAGGAATTTGACGGGAAAATCGAGGGCATCAATTTCAGCGAAAGCTCGATCGACATTGGCGTGGAAGACGGCAAGGGAAATACGACGTTCCCCGATGATTTCAAGCCGCAACACTATGTCGATGCCATCAAGGACAATATGCAGGTACTGGCCGCGGCTTTTCCCCACACCACCACCATGGTGTATCTGAATTTCCTGCCCGGTGAATGGCTGCCGTGGACCGACAAGGGCTATATGCGCGGCCTGTTTGCGCAAGCGCAAGCGCAAGCGCTGCGGATGGGCGTCGGCGGTCCTGACCTGATGCCGTATCGGAAAAGCCATATGGGCCAGAGTTACGGTTTTATCAAGGACTATCCGGCGAACCTGGTCAAGGGCATGGCCGTACAGGACGGCAACCTGCGCCAAATCAATCCCCGTACCGGGAAAAAGAATTCAGTCGAAGACTTGCTCGACTTTGCCCGCAACTACCTGGGCCTCGACTATATTTTCTGGGTGGAAGACGAGCCTTACTTTAGCAATGAAGTGCTGAAAAAACTGCCGGCACATTGACAGGCGGCCGCGCCATCGCGCGCGACCCTGTCTCCATGCGCCTTGCACGGCTGTCATCGCCGCGTCATATGGCGGCGTTACAGTCGCGTCCTTTGAATCTTTCCGAGGGCGGTAATGAAAACAAATTGGGTCATGCTGGCGGCGCTGGCAAGTGCGGGTCTCGTCGGTTGCAACGGCAGTTCGAATACGGCGCCAGCCATTCCCGAGGGCACGACGGTCACCGTGGCATTGCTGGAAACGACCGATATCCACTCGAACGTCTTGAGCTACAACTATTATGCGCTGGCCGAAGACACGAGCCTGGGCCTGGAGCGCACGTCGACCCTGATCCAGGCGGCGCGCGCGGAAAACCCGAACAATGTGCTGCTCGACGATGGCGACGTCATCCAGGGCACCTTGCTGGCCGACCTGCAAGCCGTGGCCGCACCCGTTCCTTGCAGCGGCACGCTAGCCGTGCACAAGGCCATGAACGCGCTGAAATACGACGCGGGCGGCATGGGCAACCATGAATTCAACTATGGCTTGCCCTACCTGAGCCAGATCACCAACACGGATTTCGGCATACCGGGCGTGGCCAAGCCCACGGGCACCTGCGGCGCGCCGGCCTTCCCTTCCGTGCTAAGCAATGTCGTCGGCGTGAGCAGCGGCAAGCCCATCTTCCAGCCCTACGCCCTGCTGCCCCGCGATTTCGCCGCCACGGCGCCCGACGGCAGCAAGCTGACCGTGAAAATCAATGTGGGCGTGCTGAGCTTTGTGCCGCCGCAAATCCTCGAATGGGACCAGAAAGTGCTCGCCGGCAAAGTCAGCGTGACGGGCGTGCAGGAAGCGGCGAAACAGTATGTGCCGGAATTGCGCAACAAGGGCGCCGACCTCGTCGTGGCCCTGTCCCATGGCGGCCTGGACACCAGCGCCTACAGCCCGAAGATGGAAAACGGCAGTTATCACCTGACCAGCACGGGCATCGACGCCCTGATGATCGGCCACTCGCATTTGATCTTCCCGAAAGGCAAGGAAGTAGGCGCGGCCGCGCTGGACGCCTCGTTTGCCGCCTTCCCCGCCAGCGCGAAGATCGACGCCGTCAACGGTTTTGTGAACGGCGTGCCCACCGTCATGGCGCAAAGCTGGGGCCGCCGTTTGGGCATCATCAAGCTGACGATGGTGTACCAGGGCGGCAAGTGGGTGGTGCAGCCGGCCAGGACGACGGTGGAATCGCGCGGCTTCAAGTACACGGACGGCACGACCCTCGTGAAAGCCGACCCGGCCATCGCGCCGCTGGTAGCCACGGAGCATGCGGCCACAATCGCCTACGCCAAGCAGCCGCTGGGAATCAGCACGGATTTCGAGATGTCCGCCTATTTCGCGCTGGTGGGCGACGTCAGCGCCATCCAGCTGGTGAACCAGGCACAGCTCGATTACGTGAAGAACTTCATCGCCACCAGCACGGATGCGACCTTGTCCAGCTACAAGAACATCCCCGTCATCTCGTGCAGCGCGCCATTCAAGGCGGGCCGCAACGGGCCGTCGGACTTCACGGACGTGGCCGCGGGCGCGACGCCGGCCGCGCCAATCGGTTTGCAGGTGCGCAATCCGGGCGACCTGTATTTATATAGCAATAACAACTTGCAAGCCGTGAAGATCAAGGGCGCGGACTTGAAGGCGTGGCTGGAAACGTCGGCCAAGCAATTCGCGCAGATCGATCCGAGCGCCACGACGGAGCAGGACCTGGTGCCGTCGTATGGCACGATTTACAACTATGACGTGTTCTACGCGGAAAACAATGCCCTCACGTACCAGATCGACGTGACGAAAAAGGTCGGCAGCCGTATCGTCAACCTCACGTACAAGGGCGCGCCGGTCGCCGATGGCGATGATTTCATCGTCGCCACCAACGATTACCGCGCCGGTGGCGGCGGCGCCGTGCCGGGCATCGACGGCAGCAAGACCATCATCAAGTCGCCCGATGCGAACCAGGCCGTGGTCAGCAACTACCTGGCGTCGCTCAGTACCAAGGGCGGCAAGGTGACCCTGGCGGCCAATGGCAGCGCGCGCAGCTGGAGCTTCGTCAAGACGGCCACGGCCGGCCCCGTGATCCTGCGCTCGGCGCCGGGCCACCTGGCGCTGGCGCAAGGCAGCGGCATCGCCAGCGTGGCGGCCGAAGGCGGGCTCGATGCCAGCGGTTTCGCCAAGTACCGCATCGACCTGAGCAAATAAGGTCCATGGGCCGGGACTGCGTCAGTTCCGGCCTGTTTTGATGAAAGTTCATCCAGATGAAACACGCCCTCTCCCTTCCCGCCGTCGTGCTGGCTACCGTCCTGGCCGCCTGCCAGTCGTCGCCACCACCCACGGCGGCGGAAATCGAAGCCGTGGCCATGCTCGCGCGCCAGGCGGGCGACCACCAGGCCGAACGCAAGGTACGCAGCTGGGCCGGCAAGGACATGCCCGTCGCCGAGCGCGAACTGGCGCTGATTTACCAGCCACGCCCCGAGCGCCGCGCCGAGGCGCTGAGTCTGTTCGAACAGGCGGCCCGCGCCGGCGACACGGAAGCGGCGTTCGAGCTGGGCCAGATGTTGCGCGCGGCCACGCCGGCCCAAGCCTGGCTGTGGTACCGGCAAGCGGCGCAGCAAGGCCATGCGAAGGCGGCTCTGATGCTGGGCCTGCTGGCGGCGAATGGCGAAGGCGTGCCGCAAGATCCCGTCATAGCGGCGCACTGGCTGGCCAAGTCCAGCGAATTGGGCAATCCACACGCCATGTTCCTGCTGTACAACGCCTACCGCGAAGGCCGCGGCGTGCCGCGCGACCTGGCCAAGGGCCGTGAATTGCTGGAAGAAGCCGCCCACCACGAATACCCGCCCGCCCTCCAGGAACTGGCCATGACGCTGCAGGCGGACGACGCCCTGCGCGCGGGCCACCTGATGAAGGAAGCGACGGAGCACCGGCATAACAACTGGAACAAGTTTTAAGAACTGGGCAAAAGGCCAGTGGCGTGATCGTCGCCTGCCTTTATATACTGGCAACTTGCAAGCGTGCGGGAGCGGCAGCGATGGAGCGCTTATGATGCAAGTACGCCGGCTGAGCTTGCTCGGACGGCGTGGCAAGCCATCCCGTACCAAAAAGTTTACACTGGTTTGCATTTTAGAAATTTTACTCTGGACCAGCCCCGGTGAGTGTGCATTCAGCCCAGCCAGTGTTTGAGTAGCGCCGGTGCGTCCATTGCTCTGCCTAGCCATGAAAGAAAGAGTCCAATGAAAAAGCTGACCACCGCCTTTGGCGCGCCTGTCGTCGACAACCAGAACATCCAGACGGCCGGCCCACGCGGCCCCGCCCTGTTGCAAGATGTCTGGTTCCTGGAAAAGCTGGCCCACTTCGACCGTGAAGTGATTCCCGAGCGCCGCATGCATGCCAAGGGATCGGGCGCGCACGGCACGTTTACCGTCACGCACGACATCACGCGCTACACGCGGGCCAAGATTTTTGGCGCAGTGGGCAAGCAAACGCCGATGTTTGCGCGCTTTTCCACGGTGGCCGGCGAACGGGGTGCGGCCGATGCGGAACGCGATATCCGCGGCTTCGCCCTGAAGTTTTATACGGAAGAAGGTAACTGGGACCTGGTCGGCAACAACACGCCCGTGTTTTTCATGCGCGACCCATTGAAATTTCCCGATCTGAACCACGCCATCAAACGCGACCCGCGCACGGGCTTGCGCAGCCCCAACAGCAACTGGGATTTCTGGACTTCGCTGCCCGAAGCGCTGCACCAGGTCACGGTGGTGATGAGCGACCGGGGCTTGCCGCGCAGTTTCCGCCACATGCATGGCTTCGGCAGCCATACCTTCAGCTTCCTGAATGCGCAAAACGAGCGATTCTGGGTCAAGTTCACGTTCAAAACCCAGCAAGGGATACAAAACCTGACCGACGCGCAAGCCGAGGAACTGGTCGGCAAGGACCGCGAAAGCTCGCACCGCGACCTGTATGAAAGCATCGAAAACAAGGATTTCCCCCGCTGGACCCTGTACGTGCAGATCATGCCGGAGAAAGAGGCGGGCACGTATCACCTGAACCCGTTCGACCTGTCGAAAGTGTGGCCGCACGGCGACTATCCGCTGATCGAGGTGGGTGTGCTGGAACTGAACCGCAATGCGGACAACCATTTCGCGGAAGTGGAACAGGCGGCCTTCAACCCGGCCAACGTGGTGCCCGGTATCAGCTTTTCGCCGGACAAGATGCTGCAAGGCCGGCTGTTTTCGTATGGCGACGCGCAGCGCTACCGCCTCGGCGTCAACCACAGCCATATCCCTGTCAACGCGCCGAAATGCCCGTTCCACAGCTACCACCGCGACGGCCAGATGCGCGTCGACGGCAACCAGGGAGGAACGTTGGGCTATGAACCGAACAGCGAGCAGGAATGGGCCGAGCAGCCCGATTTCCGCGAACCGCCATTGAGCATCGAAGGGGCGGCCGACCACTGGAACCACAGGGTCGACGAGGATTACTATTCGCAGCCGCGCGCCCTGTTCCAGCTGATGACGCCGGCACAACAGCAGGCGCTGTTCGACAACACGGCGCGCGCCATCTCGGGCGCTTCGGAGCAAGTCAAGCAACGCCACATCGGTAATTGCACGCTGTGCGACCCCGCCTATGGCGCGGGCGTGGCCGAAGCGATCAGCCGCCTGAGCAAGTAAGGCCGGCTGAAAGGAACCCGGAAGGCCTGGCAACAGGCCTTCCGCCGCAACGATCCGCGGCCAGGCGGCCAGGCCTGCCTACCAGCGCTGGATATCGATCTGGCCAGTGACGCTCGTTTCCACCGGATAGCCCTCGACCTGCGACGGCACGCGCCGCTTGACGGACGAGTCGCGCAAATACACGACGAGCGCGTCCTTGCCCACGGCCGTGTGTCCCACGCTGACGCCTTCCACGCCGTCGATGGCCATCAGCGCCCGCTCGTTGCGCCGCTTTGCCGCTTCCAGGCGGCCGTGGGGCGCGGCCGGGGTGTACTGCCCCATGCCCTGTCCAGGAATTTCATCCGGTAAGTACGGCATGGCAGCGTCTTCGAAGACGGCATATGGCGATGGTACGAATTTACTGTTTGACATGACAACCCTCCTGAGGCATTCCATGATACACCCGGCCATCCGGCGCTGCAGCGCCGTTCGCCGGGCACAACCATGCATGGCTGCGGCCTCTCATACAATCATCATCGTGCAAAAAGCAGCGTTATGCAAGGCGGCACTTGGCAGCGTGCTCAGGTGTACAAATTGATGTCGAGCGCCGCCACCACGCGCCGCATCTGGTTGGCAAACGTGATGTTGTTGCCGCCCGCAAACAGCAGGCCGACGGGATTGCGCTGCTGGTTCCAGGTCCAGATGGACGAACCCGAATCGCCGCCCGCGCTGAACGCCCCGCTCACGCCAGTGATGGCGATCTGGTCCTGGAACAGCGCGATCCTGCCGCCGCCGTAATTGACGTTGATGGTGGCGCCCAGGCCCGTGATGCGCCCCTGCGTCAATTGCGTCGTGCGGCCGGACTTGCCGACCATCATGCCCAACGCGGGGGCCACCAGCGCATTGCTGATACGGAAGTAGGCGGGCACGCCGCCGCTCAGATAGACCAGTTCGGGCCGCACGCGGTCAGGCCAGGCCCAGCCGGTGGCGCAATCGACGTAATTGACGCCGCCGCTGAAATTGATGGGCACGAAACGCTCGAGCACGGCCACCTGGTCTTGCGGACAACGTCCCCCGTCGATGGGACCAGGCTGCACGATGCAATCGTTGAACACGCCGCCGTTGGAATTGGCCAGCACGTGATTATTGCTCAGGATCATCAAGCGGCCGCTGCGCGGCGCGCTGCGGCCCACGGCCAGGCAGCCGATGGTGCCGGCCGTGATGCGGAAATGCCCGACCGACACGCCGCCCGGCGCCGGACGCAAGCGGAAACGGTGCGGTTGCGCATCGATCACGCCCGTGACGACGATGTTGACGGGCACCTTGTCGCTGGCCACGGCGCGCACGCCCATGGCCCCCACGATGGCGGCCTTGGCGCGGTCGACGGAGGTGGGTTCGGCCACGTACAGGGTCAGGGCCGGCAAGCCCGGCTCGCCGGACGAGCTGTCGCTGGCGCCCTCGCCCAGGCCGATGGACACGCCCTGGATATTGCCGCCGTCGCTGAAGGCATCGGCCGCGCGCACGCCGCCCGCCTGCGAAATGCTTTGGCGCATGCCGTCTTCGATGCTGCGCTTGATTTCCAGCAATTCCATGCTGACGCCGCTCAGGGCGTCGGGTACCTCCGAGACGGACGCGCTCTCGATCGTATGGTCGTCTTCGCCGGGGGCGGCAAACTGGCCGACGGCCTCTTCATCGTCCGCGCTTTGTCCCCTGCCGCTGCCGCCAGGCGGGGCGCTGAAACCATTCTCGTTACCTATCATTATGTTCTCCTCGTGGGTCGTCGCAAGACCAGTGTGGACGTGCCGCGCAGGCCAGTATTGATCTGGATTGAACCGCGCTGACGCATGGCTGCCTTGTCTCAATGGGCGCAGCGAGGATAAAAATAGTTCCCTCGTCAAGGTTGAGCGAGATCAGTCGTGCGGGCAGAGGCAGCGTCGTATACTTGACTGGCAGGCTGGAACTGGGCCTGCACACGGCAGCAACGGTATGGATGGGGAAATAATGACGATTCCTGGTAGGCCACACCAATCCGATGACGACGCGCCTGCGGGCGAGCAAGGCCAGCATGCGGGTTTTGTGCACGGCATGGCGGCCTGGGCGGAAAAACACCGCATCAGTCCGTGGCGTGGCAGTTTTGCCGACTTCATCGAGCAAATCCTGCCCGGCCGCGCGGGCCTGCTGACGCGCAGCGCGCACCAGTATCTGTGGGACATGATGCGCTGGAACGGCCAGACCGACGACAGCGGGCGCTTCCGCTGCCGCCTGTTCGACGACGAGCTGTTCGGCATCGACGAGGCGATCGACCGGGTCGCCGCCTACTTCAAGGCCGCCGCCGCCGGCTCCGAAGTGGGCCGGCGCATGCTGTTGCTGCTGGGCCCGCCATCGGGCGGCAAGTCCACCATGGTGATCTTGCTCAAGCGGGGGCTGGAAGAATACAGCCACAGCAGTGAAGGCGCGCTATATGGCATCGCCGGCTGTCCCGTGCACGAATCGCCGCTGCATCTGGTGCCGCATAGCATGTGCGCCGACTTTCGCGCCAGCTATGATGCCGAACTGCACGGCGAACTGTGTCCCCATTGCCGCGCCCGCCTGGAAGAACAGTACGGCGGCGACTTCCTGCGCATGCCCGTCGAACGCATCCACCTGTCCGAGGCGGGCCGCTGCGGCATCGGCACATATGCGCCGCACGATCCCACCACGGCCGACCTGGCCGACCTCGTGGGCTCCGTCGACCTGTCGAAAGTGGCGCAGTACGGCGATGAAGGCGATCCGCGCGCCTGGTCCTGGTCGGGCGCCGTGTATGCGGCCAGCCGCGGCATGCTGGAAATGATCGAAATCCTCAAGGTCAAGCGCGAATTTCTCTACCTGCTGCTGACCCTGACGCAGGAAAAGAATGTCAAGGTGTCGCGCTTCCCCCTGATCTACCTCGATGAAACCATCGTCGCGCACACGAATCTGGCGGAATTTCGCAAGTTCATGCAAGAAAGCGAAAACGAGGCGCTGCTCGACCGCATGGTCATCGTGCAAGTGCCGTACACGCTCAATTACCGCGAAGAAGCGCGCATTTACCGCAAGTTGATCCAGGCGGCAGCGCCCGCCTTCCGCGACGTGCACCTCGATCCGCACGTGCTGCATGCGGCGGCCGTGTTCGCCATCCTGAGCCGCTTGCCCGAAGGCGACGACAAGGAAGCGGAACTGGTCAAGAAACTGCGCGTGTACGCCGACGAAGACGTCGACGACTTGCAGCATGCCGATATCCGCCGCCTGCGCGAACGCGACAAGGCGCCCGACGAAGGCTTGGCGGGCGTGTCGCCCCGTTTCGTCATCAATGCCCTGTCGCACGCCATCATTTCCGCCCAGCGCAACAGCCTGTCCACCATGGACGTGCTGCTGGCCCTGAAAGACGGCATCGAAAGCGATGCGCGCATCGAACCGCGGCGCAAGCGCAAGTGGGTCGATTACCTGGTGCTCACGCGCAAGGATTTTTATAACCGCTGGGTCAAGGCCGACGTGCACAAGGCCCTGTTCGTGTCGTTCGAGCAAGAGGCGCAAGACTTGCTGAACAAATATCTCGATGAAGTCGAAGCCATGCTCGACAACCGCCAGATCCGCGACCCCATCACCAGCGAAGAACGCCGTCCCGACGAACGCTTCCTGCGCGCCGTGGAAGAAAAAATCCACATCAGCGACTCGGGCAAGCAGTCGTTCCGCCAAGAAGTGGTGCGCAAGGCCATGAGCGCCTTCAAGCGGGGCGAGGCGTTCGGCCTGGGCAGCCATGCGCAATTGCACGACGCCATCCAGCAATATCTGTTCGAGCAGCGGCGCGACGTGCTGCGTCTGGTGGGTTCAGCCAAGCGCCCCGATGACGACGTGCGGGCCAGGATTTCCGCCGTCGAACAGCGCCTGGTCGACGAATACGGCTACGACGCCCACAGCGCGCGCGAAGCGCTCAACTATGTGACCACCTTGCTGGCGCAGGAATAGCCATGTCCGCCACGACCTCGCCAGGCAAAGGCAAGCAGGATGGTCCTGCGGCAGTCGCCGCGCCCGACCTGGCCCAGCCCTGGTACGGGCTGTTCTCGCGCGGCGCGCGCGACTGGCTGCGCCACAACCAGAAAGTGCGCGACGCCGTGCAGGCACACTTGCCCGAGCTGATCGCCACGCCTGACCTGATCGGCGGGCCGCAGCAGCGCACGGTACAAGTACCCATGCGTCTGCTCGAACATGCGCGTTTCCGTCTGGCGCCCGCGCGCAACAGCATGGGCGCGGGCCAGGGCGACGGCCAGCCCGGCGATATCCTGCGCGCGGCCGACCCTGCCGCCACGGGCGGGGCTGGAACGCAAGGCGATGGCGGCAATGGCGAGGGAGCCGTGCGCCTGCTGCTGGAGTTTCCCATCGACGACATTCTCGACTGGCTGTGGGACGCCTTCGAGCTGCCGCACCTGAAGCCCCGCCACGTAGGGCCGATGGACGAGGTACAGCTCGTGCGTAGCGGGCTGGACCGTCATGGCGCCCGGTCGCGCCTGGACCGCCGGCGCACCGTCAAGGAAGCGATCAAGCGGCGCGCGCTGCAAACGCAGCCCGTGCCCTTCACCAATGAGGACTTGCGTTACCGCCAGGTCCTGCCACAGCCCCGGCCCAGCACGAACGCCGTCGTGTTTTTCGTGCTGGACGTGTCGGCCAGTATGGCGCAGGCCGAACGCAAACTGGCCAAATCCTTCTTTTTCTTTGCCTTGCAGGGCTTGCGCCGCAGGTATGCGCGCGTGGAAACACGTTTTATTGCCCATACGACGCGGGCCTGGGAGTTTTCCGAAGCCGAGTTCTTCCAGGTCAACGGCATGGGCGGCACCATGGCGTCCACCGCCTTTCGCCTGAGCCGCGAACTGCTGCAGCAACACTATGCGCCGGGCCGCTACAACGCCTACCTGTTCTATGCCTCCGATGGCGAGAATTTCAGCGAAGACCGGGCGGCGGCCAGCCTGGCCCTCGGTGAACTGGCCGGCCTGCTCAACTACATGGGCTATGTGGAAACCGTGCCCGGCGTACCGCGCAGCCTGGAAACGGAAATGCACAGCCTGTGCGCCGAACAGGAACGCCGGGGATTGCCCTTGCACAGCAGCATCCTGAGCAGGAATGACGATGTCTGGGCGGCCATCCGCACCTTTTTCCAGCACGAAGCGGCCGAGACGGAGGACGCGGCATGACGCGGCATGACGCTCAGCACCATGGTGGCACGGCAAACATAGCCGGCCTGGACGCCTACGCGCCGCGCATCGAAGCGCTGGCGCGGAAACTGGGGCTGGAATTTGCCCCCGTCGAGTTCGAGCTGGTGCCGGACAGCTTCATGGCCGAGATCGCCATCTATGGCTTGCCCGTACGCATGCGCCACTGGTCGTTCGGCGTGCGCTACATCCACCAGCTCGTGCATCAAAAGATGGGCAACTCGCATATGTTCGAAGTCATGTTTCCCGGCGACCCTTGCCATGCCTACATGGCCGAACACAATTCCGTGGCGGAAAACACCCTCGTCACGGCGCACGTGCTGGGCCACGCCGACTTTGCCAGCCGCAATGCCCTGTTCCTGCGTTTCGGCGCCATGGCGGGCCAGCACATCCTGGAACAAAGCGCGGCGCGGGCGCAGCGTCTCGAACTGGCGCTGCAACGCCATGGGCAAGAGCAGGTGGAAGCCGTGCTCGACGCGGCACTGGCGCTCGAGCAGCACGTGGACGTGCACGCCGAACTGCACCGGCCGCCGTATGCGGCGGCAGCGGCGCCAGCCGGCGTGGCCGGCACGCAAGACAGGGCCGGCGCGGAAGATCCTTTTGCACAACGCTACCGGCGCTTGCCCGGCGAAGCGGCGGCGCTGGCGGCGCACGAGGCGGCCCGGGCAAGGCTGGCGCAGCGCCCGCTCCTGCCGCCGCAGCCCGAATACGATTTACTCTGGTTTATCGCACAACATGGGCCGGAACTGGCGGACTGGGAACGCGACATTTTCCTGGCCGTGCGCGAAGAGTCGTTTTACTTTTATCCCGTGTACGCCTGCCAGATCATGAACGAAGGCTGGGCCTCGTACTGGCATGCGCGGCTGCTGCGCGAAGCCGACTTCCTGCCGCCGGCCTTGTACCTGTCCGCCATCAAGTCCCATTCGGACGTCGTGCGTCCTTACGCGGGCGAGCACCAGCAGGCGCTGGCCGTCAATCCCTATCATTTGGGATTTTGCATGTGGGAACACATCATCGAGCGTGAAGGACTGGCACGGGCGCGCCAGATTTGCCGTGACGACGACGACTGCAGTTTCATACGCAATTATCTGGACGGCGAACTGGCTGACCGCCTGGGCCTGTTCGTGCATGAAAGCCACCGCGATGGCGAAACGCGTCTGGCCAGCCGCGACTTGGCGGCCATCCGCGAAGCCATCCTGGCGCCCAAATACAACTATGGCGCGCCGTGCATCGCCGTCACGCTGCTCAACGACGACGGCAGCCTGGTGCTGCGCCACGATCACCAGCGCGACGGGCGCGGCCTCGACCTAGAGCGGGCGGAACAGGTGCTGGCGTACATCGCCCGCATCTGGCGCCGCCCCGTGACCCTGCATACGGCCGATTTCCGCGGCACGCCCCGGGTTTTGCGCAGCAAGGCCGATGGCGTGCCGGAGCCGCCCGCGCCGACGGCGTCAGCAACAACGCCGACAGCACCGCCCGTGCAACGCTGAAAGCCCGCCGATCAGACTGATATCGGCGTGTACCTGGCCAGCTAGTGCCTCCGACCACTTGGCGGGCCAGGTTCTCATGCGCGGCCTGCCTGCGCCACATACCAGGCGATGGTCTGCCGCAAGCCTTGCGCCAGGGTGTGCGTGGGCACATAGCCGAGCAGGCGGCCCGCCTTGGCGATGTCCGCCTGCGAATGGCGCACGTCGCCGGCGCGAAACTCGCCGTAGTGCGGTGCCTGCGGCACGTGCTGCGGGCGGACGGCAAGCAGCATCTGCTGCATGGTGGCGTGCAATTGGGTCAGGCTGGTGCGGGCGTTGACAGCCACGTTGTAGACCTGGTTGACGGCGGCCGGGTCGGTGCGCGTGGCGGCGAGGATATTGGCTTGCACGGCATTGTGCACGAAGCAGAAGTCGCGGCTGGTGGCGCCGTCGCCATGGATGCGCACGGCCTGATTGTCCAGCATGGCGGCGATCCAGCGGGGAATGACGGCCGCGTAGGCGCCCAGCGGGTCCTGGCGCGGACCGAAGACATTGAAGTAGCGCAAGCCCACCGTCTGCACGGCGTAACAGCGCGCGTACACCTGCGCGTACAGTTCGTTGACGTATTTGCTCAGGGCATACGGCGACAGGGGCGCGCCGATGTGCTGTTCCACTTTCGGCAAGGCCGGATGGTCGCCATACGTGGCGCTGGACGCGGCATACACGAAGCGCCGCACGCCCGCCTCGCGCGCGGCGGCCAGCATGTTCAGAAAGCCGCTGACATTGACGGCGTGGCACAGCAGCGGGTCTTCCAGCGAACGCGAGACGGAACCGAGCGCCGCCTGGTGCAGCACGTAGTCGACAGCGCCGCCCGTATCAGCCCGGCCGCGCCCGGCCAGGCTGCCGCCAGCGCCGCTGGCACCATCGGCCGCATCTGTCCCGCCGTCCGCCTCGCCATCGCCATTACCACCGCTGGCGGCCTGTACCGGCACGCCGCACGCGCGCGCGCACGCCTGCAGGTCGCGGATATCGCCTTCCATGAAGGTGAAGCGGCGCCACGCCTGCTCGCCCACGCTGGCGCGCACCTGTTCCAGGTTGTGGCGATGGCCCGTCATGAAGTTATCGAGGCCGCGCACTTCCTGTCCCAGTTGCAGCAGGGTTTCCAGCAGGTGCGAACCGATGAAGCCGGCCACGCCCGTCACCAGCCAGCGGCGCGGCGTTTGCACCAGTTGCGCGCAGGCTTGCGCGTACGCGCCTGCAGCCGGGCCGCCAGCGGTGGCGCCTTGCGCCGCGTTTGCGGCCCGATCGAAGGCATCGGCCGCCATCACAGCCGCCACACGTGCAGGCCGCCGTCCTCCAGCGGACGGGGGTCGAAATGCGATTTGATGTCGATGAAGCAGCCGTTTTCCAGCACCTTGGCCTGGAAGTCGGCCAGCGGGCGGGCCAGCAGGGCCTGGTGCGAGACGGCACTGATGATGGCCTCGGCCTGCGGCAGCTGTTCCCAGCTTTCCAAGGTCAAACCGTATTCTTCCAGCGCTTCGCGGCCATCGGCGACGGGGTCGTGCACGTGCACCTGCACGCCGTACGATTGCAGTTCATGGATCATGTCGACCACTTTCGAGTTGCGCAGGTCCGGGCAGTTTTCCTTGAAGGTCAGGCCCAGCACGTTGACGTGCGCCCCTTTCAATTTGAAGCCGGCGCGCACCATTTCCTTGATGGTCTTTTCCGCCACGAACTTGGCCATGCCGTCGTTGATGCGGCGCCCCGCCAGGATCACGTGCGGGTGGTAACCGAGCATTTCCGCCTTGTGCGTCAAATAGTATGGGTCGACGCCGATGCAGTGGCCGCCCACGAGTCCCGGACGAAATGGTAAAAAATTCCATTTCGTGCCGGCCGCCTGCAGCACTTCCAGGGTGTCGATGCCGATGCGGTCGAAGATGATGGCCAGCTCGTTCATCAGCGCGATGTTCAGGTCGCGCTGCGTGTTTTCGATCACCTTGGCCGCCTCGGCCACCTTGATGCTCGAGGCCCGGTGCACGCCCGCCCCGACCACGCCTTCGTACAGGGCGGCCACCTTGTCCAGTGTCGTGGCGTCATCGCCCGAGACCACTTTGCGGATGCTGTGCAGGGTGTGATCCCTGTCGCCGGGGTTGATGCGCTCGGGCGAAAAGCCCACATGAAAGTCGTCCTTCCAGCGCAAGCCCGAATGCTGTTCCAGGATGGGAATGCAGATGTCCTCGGTGGCGCCCGGATACACGGTCGATTCGTAGATGACGATGGCGCCGCGCCGCATGTGGCGCCCGACGGCCGCGCTGGCGCCGGCCAGGGCCGAAAAGTCGGGATTGTGCGCGCTGTCGACGGGCGTGGGCACGGCCACGACGATGAAATCGGCCAGTTGCAGCTCGGCCGGGTCGCAGCCCACGCTCAGCCATTGCGCGGCCAGCAACTGTTCATGGCTGACTTCGCCCGTCGGGTCGATGTGGCGCCGGTAGCTTTCCACCTTGCGCGCCGACAAGTCAAAGCCGATCGTGCGCTGGCGTGTGCCAAACGCCACGGCCAGCTGCAAGCCCACGTAGCCGAGACCCACCACCGCCACCACGCCCGCCTTGCTATTGATATTGCTATTCACATTGCTGTCCATATGCATGTGCTCCGAATGGTTGCGGCCTGCGCATCACCGTCCGGGAAATTCTACGGTTGCCGGTTTGTCCATTCTTGAGCGAGAACAAGAAAACCGGGACGGCGGCAAGCATGCGCGCGGACAATCGGCGGCTTGTTGAGCGCAATCAAGGAGACCGGCTGCCATCTTTTTAAGCTAGGCCATGCCCATCGCCCATCGCGAATCGGCTAATCGTCCACGCACGCCGCTACCGGAGATTTCCATGGCCCTTTCCCTGTCCCGCCCTTTCCCTGGCCTGCCGGCCGCCGCGCTGTGCTGTGTCCTGCTGCTGCCCCTGCTGACGGCTTGCCACGGCACGCAGAGCAGCGAAAGCCTGCTGGCCGACGCGCAGCAGTACCGGCAGAAAGGCGAAGCGCGGGCCGCCATCATCCAGTTGAAAAACCTGCTGCAAAAGGAACCGGACAATGCGGCCGCGCGCTTGCTGCTGGGCAGCATCTATATCGACACGGGTGAAGCGCTGTCGGCCGAGAAAGAATTGCGCAAGGCAAAATCGCTGGGCCTGGCGCCGCAGCAAGTGATGCCACTGCTGGGCAAGACCTGGCTGATGCTGGGCCAGTTCGACAAGGTGCTGGCCGAGATCCCCGACGATGCGGCGCAGCCCGCCAGCGTGCTGGCCCTGCGCGGCGACGCCCTGCTGGCCCTGGGCCGTCAGGACGAGGCGCGCGCCCTGTTTGCGCGCCTGCTCGAAGCCCATCCCGACCAGGTCGAGGCCTTGCTGGGACTGGCGCGGCTGTCGGCGCTGGAGCAGCAGGTACCGGCGGCCGAGCTGCTGCTGGCGCAAGCCCTGAAAAGCGCGCCCGCCAACCTGGACGCCTTGCGCCTGCAGGGCGACCTGCTGCGCCTGCAAGGCAAGAACGGCGCGGCGCGGCAAGCCTATATGCAGATCCTCAAGATCAAACCGGACAATACCCAGGCGCACATCGACCTGGCCAACCTCGACATCGTCGACAACCGCTATCTGGAAGCGGCGGCCCAACTGGCCACGGCGCGCAAGACGGCGCCCAACAGCCTGGGCCTGCTGCAGGCGCAGGCCTTGCTCGATTTTCGCCAGGGCAAGAACAAGGCGGCCTTGCAGGGCTTGCAGCTGGTGCTCA
The DNA here is from genome assembly GCF_058797855.1 of Janthinobacterium sp. GW823-FHT01H08. Taxonomy (NCBI): domain Bacteria; kingdom Pseudomonadati; phylum Pseudomonadota; class Betaproteobacteria; order Burkholderiales; family Oxalobacteraceae; genus Janthinobacterium; species Janthinobacterium sp. GW823-FHT01H08. The sequence goes on along the minus strand of NZ_CM179504.1, from coordinate 3,357,471 downwards.
AGGCGGCGCCCGATCACATGCCGTCCATCCTGCTGGCCGGCGCCGTGCAACTGGCGCTCGGTTCGCCGCAACTGGCGGAAAGCTATCTGCGCCGCTTCCTGGCCGTGTATCCCCAGCACCTGTACGCCGTCAAGATGATGGCCTCGATCGAACTGATGCGCGGCAAGACCGACGCCGCCATCGGCTTGCTGCAACCGATGCTGACCGCCTTCCCCGACGACGTGGAATTGCTGTCGCTGGCCGGCGAAGCCCACTTGCGCGCGCGCCAGTACGACAAGGCGACGGCATATTTCGAAAAAGCCAGCACCCTGGCGCCGGACACGGCCAGACTGCATGCGGCCTTGGGCATCAGCCGCCTGGGCATGGGCGAGAACAGCCGCGCCATCAATGAACTGGAACGCGCCAGCATGCTCGACAAGAGCACGCCGCAGGCGGGCACCATGCTGGTGATGACCTTGCTGCGCAACAAGCAGAACGACAAGGCCCTGGCCAGCGTCAAGATGATGGAACAGCAGCAGAAAGGCACGAATCCCCTGCTGCTGAACCTGAAAGGCGGCGTCTACCTGGCCCTGCGCGATCTGCCCGCCGCGCGCGCCAGTTTCGAGCAAGCATTGAGCATGGACCCCGTGTACTTGCCCGCCCTGAACAACCTGGCGCAGATCGACCTGGCCGAGAAAAAGCCGGAGCAGGCGAAACAGCGCTTCGAGAAGGCGCTGGCGAAGGCGCCGAAAAATGCCGACCTGTGCGCGGCGCTGGCCAAGCTGGCCGCATCGGAGGGCAAGACGGACGAGGCGCGGCGCTGGCTCGAACGGGCCCACCGCGACAATCCCGACGCCGTCGCGCCGGCCCTGCTATTAAGTAATTTTTACCTGAAGACGGGCGCGCCCGACAAGGCGCTGGAACTGGCGCGCACCTTGCAGACGGGCCATCCGGGCGACGCCGATGCGCTGGCCCTGCGCGCCCAGGTCGAGTACAGCGCCGGCCAGGCGCCGGCCGCGCTCGACAGCTACAACAAGCTGGCCAGCCTGCAAACGACATCCGCACCCTTGCAGATGCGCATCGCCAGCCTGCACCTGGCGCTGGGCGACCATCATAACGCGCTGCAAGCCGTCAAGCGGGCGCAGGCGCTTGACCCGGCCCTGCTCGAAGCGCGCGTGGTCGAAGTGGCCCTGCTGTTGAACCTGAACCGCCAGCGCGAGGCGCTGGCCGTGGCGCGGCAAGTACAGGAACAGCAGCCGAAGCTGGCGGCCGGCTACAAGCTCGAAGGCGACGTGCTGATGGAGCAAAAGCTGCCGCAGCAAGCCGTCAAGCTGTACCAGCACGCCTTCGACATCAGCCCCATCGGCCCCTTGCAGGTGCAGCTGTACCGCGCCTTGCAGGCGTCGGGCCAGACGCGCGAAGCCGATGCGCGCATGGCCACCTGGCTCAAGGCACATCCGGAAGACTTGCCGACGCGCACGTACCTGGCGGGTACTTACCTGGCGGCCAAACAATACCGCGCTGCCATCGAGCACTTCCAGTATGTCGTCGCCAAGGACACGGGCAATGTCGTGGCGCTGAACGACCTGGCCTGGGCGTATCAGCAGGAAAAAGATCCGCGCGCGCAATCGACGGCCGAGCAGGCGCTCAAGCTGGCGCCCGACAATCCCGCCGTGCTCGACACCCTGGGCTGGATCGTGCTGCAGCAAGGCGACGTCAAGCGCGCCACGGCCCTGCTGCGCCAGGCGGCGGGGCTGGCGCCGAAGTCGCCCGAAGTGCAGTACCACCTGGGCGCGGCCCTGGCGAAATCAGGGGACAAGGGCGGTGCGCGCAAGCAACTGGAACAATTGCTTGCCGCAAACAAGGACTTTCCGCAGCGGGCCGAGGCACAGGCCTTGCTGACCCAGCTGTAGGCCATGGCTGTGCAAGCTGCCGTGGCCGGCCTGGCAGCGCGTCCGCTGGCCCTGCTGGCGGGCGTGGCCTGCGCGCTGGCCTTGCGCCACTATCCGCTGGGTCACGGCTGGCCCGGCCTGCTGTTTGCAGCGCTGCTGCCCGCGTATTTCCTGCTGCTGTGCTGGCGCCCCGCCTGCTGGCTGTTCTGCGTGCCCGCCCTGCTGCCCGTGCTGGACCTGGCGCCGTGGACGGGCTGGTTCTTCCTCGAAGAAATCGACGTGCTGCTGTTGCTGACGGTGGCCTGCGGCTACTGGCGCCTGGGCGGCCCCGTCCAGAGCGCCGCGGCCACGCTCCCGCCCGCCGCCCGCGCCTGTTTGCTGCTGTGCAGCCTGGCCTGGCTGGCGGCGCTGCTGCGCGGCGTCCTGCCGCTGGCGCCCCTTGACCTGAACGCCTGGGATAATTACTTGAGTCCCTACAACAGCCTGCGGCTGGGCAAGGCCTGGGCCTGGAGCATGCTGCTGCTGCCGCTGCTGCTGCGCGACGGGAATGCTTCCGCCCTGCGCCGCTACGCGCTGCCGGGCATGCTGGCCGGACTGGCCATGGTGTCGCTGTTCGCGCTATGGGAACGGGCCGTGTTTCCCGGCCTGACGAACCTGTCGAGCGACTACCGCATCACGGCGCCGTTTTCCGCCATGCACACGGGCGGCGCCGCGCTCGACGGCTACCTGGCGCTGAGCCTGCCGTTTGCCGCACTGTGGCTGGCGCGCGCCCGCAGCCGCTGGCAGGCGGCACTGGCTTTGCTGCTGCTGGCCCTGGCCTTGCACGCGGCGTTCACCACGTTTTCACGCGGCCTGTACGCGGCGCTGGCGGCGGCCATGCTGCTGGGATTCTGGCAAACCCTGCGCACGGCGCCCGGCGCGGCGCGGCGCCCGCCTGGCCGCCCGCCCGTGCGCGGTGTGTTATTGAGGCTGCTGCTGGCCGGGCTGGGCACCGTCCTGCTCGTGTACATGTTCAGCCTGGCCGGCTACCGGGGCTTGCTCGCCGCCGTCGTCCTGCTCGCGGCCAGCTTCGTGCTGGCGGCGCGGCCCTTGCCGTGGCGTCTGGCGCCGGCCAGCCTGCTGTGTGCGCTGTGCCTGCAGGGCTTGCTGGCCGCCTGGTGGCCGGAGCCGGCCGGCCAGTACACGGCCGGCTGGCTGAAAGGCCCGTATTTCCTGTTCCTGCTGGCGGCCGTGCTGCTGGCAGCCGTGCTGTGGCCCGGCGCTGGCGCCCCTAAAGGGCCTGTCAGACTGGGCCTGGCGATGATGGCGTGGACCATGCTGGCGTGCAATCTGGCGTGGATAGGCTGGCACTGGGCCGGTCCGCCCGCCCTGCTGCCGGCTGGCCTCGTCGTCCTGCTGGCCATGCTGATGCTGTGCAACGGACGCTTGCGCCCGCCGCTGTGGCGACTGGACCGGGCCAGCCTGAGTATCGCGGGCGCGGCCGGCATCCTGCTGCTGCTGGCCATCCCCGTGTCGGCCAGCTATTACGCCACCGAACGTTTCGCCACCACGGCCTTCGACATGCAAGGCCGCTTGCGTCATTGGCGGCAAGCGCTGGCCATGCAGCCGTCCGACTGGGGCAACCGTCTGTTCGGCACGGGTAGCGGCAGCTTTCCCGCTACATATTACTGGCACAATCCCCAGCGCGAAGTGCCGGCCAGCATCGCGTATGCCGAGGAAGGGGGAAACCGGTATGTGCGTCTGGCCAGCCCCGGCTACAGCGCCGGTTATGGCGAGCTGCTGCGGCTGCTGCAGCGGCTGCCCGTGCAGCCCGCCGCGCACTACACTTTGGCAGTCGACGTGCGGCGCACGGGACCCATGCCCGTGCTGCTGGTGCGCCTGTGCCAGCGGCAATTGCTGTACGCCCAGGGCTGCGTGAACGTTCCGCTGCGCCTGCGGCCTGTGCCGCCTGGCACGCAGCCCGGCGGTTGGCAACACTATGAAGTACCGTTCGACAGCGCCTGGCTGGGCGCCGGTGCCTGGCTGCTGCGCCCGCCCGTGCAGCTGGAACTGGCGGCCAGCGGGGCGGCTGACTCGTCCGTGCTCGAAGTCGACAATCTGAGCTTGCGCGCCCCGGGCGGCGAGGAATTGATCGCCAACGGGAGCTTTACGCAAGCCAATAATTACTGGTTTTTCAGCAGCGACCACCATCATTTGCCGTGGCATATCAAGAGCATGGCCTTGCATTTGCTGATCGAAACAGGCTGGTGCGGCGTCATGTCCATGCTGGCCCTGCTGGTTCTGGCTGGCACGCACCTGCTGCGCCAGGCCGCGCGCGGCGATTCCGGCGCGCTCGCTTGCGCCGCCGCCCTGCTGGGTTTTCTCGTCGTCGGCCTGTTCGACAGCCTGCTCGACGTGCCGCGCATCGCCCTGCTGTGCTATCTGATGCTGCTGTGCGCGCTGCTGCAGCCCGTGCCACCTCCTCACGTTGAAAGTGCGCCGCCATGAAAGCCCTGCCGTTGACATGCTTTTCCGCCCTCCTGTTTTGCCTTGCCCTGGCCAGCGCGCCTTGCCGCGCCGATGCTCCGCTGGCGCAAACCATCGCGCGCATCAAACCATCGATCGTCGGCGTGGGCAGCCTGCAAAAGACGCGCACGCCGCCGATGAATTTCATCGGCACGGGCTTCGTCGCCGGCGACGGCTTGAGCGTGCTCACTTGCGCCCATGTGATCCAGAAACTGCTCGACGCCAATCCGAACGAAGTCATCGGCATACTCACGGGCCAGGGCGAGGCAGCGCAATTTCGCCCCGCCAAGGTCCAGGCGCTGGACACGGAACACGACCTGGCCTTGCTGCGCCTGGCGGGCGCGCCCCTGCCTGCCCTGGCGCTGGGTGACGCGGCCACGGTGCGCGAAGGCCAGGCCATGGCCTTTACGGGGTTTCCGCTCGGCACCTTGCTGGGCTTGCACCACGTGACCCACCGCGCCACCGTGTCATCGCTGACACCCGTGGTCATGCCCAGCGAAAACGCGCAGCGCCTCGACGTCCGGCGCCTGGCGCAGCTGCAAAAAGCGCCTTACACCGTGTTCCAGCTGGACGCGACGGCGTATCCGGGCAGCAGCGGCAGCCCCTTGTTCGATCCCGAGACCGGTCTCGTCTACGGCATCGTCAACATGGTGTACGTCAAAGGCCTCAAGGAGGCGGCCATCAGCGCGCCGAGCGGCATCACTTACGCGATTCCAGGCGGCTACATGCAGGCGATTTTGCTAAAAAATAAATGAATAATCAGTTGCGCCCCTGCCTCAGCCGGTCCGTAATGCCGGGCTCATCCCATGTCGGAAAAAAAAAGGGGTAAAACGACCGTTCACCCCCATGCTGTTCCATCAGGCCACCGTATTTGCGGATCTGGGCCCCCATGTAATCGAGGTCCAGCCGCAGCAGCACGGCCGGCGCCCCCACGCGCGTGCACTCGCGCTCGCCGCCGAAGTCCTGGAAACCCAGCATGCGCTTGTAAAACACCACGTGGCGCGGGTTGACTTCGATCACGTAATCCGTAAAGCCGTGAATATTGTGGGCATAGATATAAGAGATATGAATCAGCGCCGCAAACACGCGCTTGCTCACCCCCTTGTCGATGGCCAGGCGCGACGGTTCGCACAGGCGCCGGCCCTGCTCGCGCAGGACGTCGAGCTTGTCGCGGAAGTTTTCATCGGCGGGCAAGCCCGTCTCGTCATTGTCCAGGCACAAGGTCATGGTGCCGACGGTGGTGCCGGCCGTTTCCGCAAACAGTGTGATCTTATTGAGCGCATGGGCCGTGCCGGGATCGACGGCATAGCCGCGCCAGCCGTACATCTTGCGGATCAGCAAGCTGGCCGCTTCGCGCCGGCCACGCGAATTGGCCATGCGGATATGAAAGCGCTGCAGGTCGAGCTCATGCTCCATGGCCGGGTCGATCTGCCCCTCGCCCACCACCAGGTCGCTGAAAGTACCAGGCGTGTCGAAAGAAATAATGGGTTCATCTTCAAAGCTCATCTTGTCCTCACGTTCATCGGCAGCCGTCGAGACGGACTGAAGCCAATGCCTTGTGACAAGACAAAAACGGGAGAAGTTCCCACCTTTAGCTAAAAAAACAGAAGAAATCTGTCTTTAGATAGCAAAATAACACGCTGAAATTTGCCGAAAAGTACAAAATGACAAATATAAGTGCTGTTTTGACACTGCCGAGGCCGCTGCTAAAAAAAGCTCTCCGGGATCAGTAAGACGTCGCCCGGCCGCATCATGACATTGGCCGAAATATCGCCCTCCTTCAGCAAATCGTCGAGCCGCACCGCCAGCTGCTGCTGGTTGCCTTCGCGCATGCGGATGATGCTGGCTTTGTTGCCGGCCGCGAAGTCGGTGATGCCCCCCACGGCGATGAGCACGTCCATCAGCGACATGCCCTGCCGGTACGGCAGCGCCTGCGGCTTGGCCGCCTCGCCGATCACCCGGATCTGCTCGCTATATGGCCCCGAGAAATTGGTGACGATGACCGTCACCACGGGCTGCTGGATGAACTTGCTCAAGGCTTGCTCGATGTCGCGCGCCAGCTGGGTCGACGTCTTGCCGCTGGCGGCCAGATCCTCGACCAGCGGCGTGGTGATCTTGCCGTCCGGCCGCACGGCCACCGTCAGCGACACTTCCGGATTGCGCCAGACGATGATGTTGACGGAGTCGCCCGGACCGATCAGGTAATCGTGCATGGGAGCGCTGTCGTCGGAAGGCGCCAGCGGATAGCGGGTGCGGCAGGCGCCCAGCAGGCTGGCGGCGCCGGCCAGGACCAGCGTATTGCAGAGAAATACACGGCGAAATGGATTCATGCGGAGCCTCTTCGAGTCGATGCGCGTCCATGGGCAGCCCCGCAGAACCAGCCTGGGCCGCGAACTTCCTATGATTATTAAAACCCGGCAAGTGAACCTTGAGGCGTATCAAGAAGCAATCATCTTGGGAAATCTTGCTCCGCAGCCGCCCTATACTTGCTTACTCAACAAGCAAGTATTTTTTGCAAGACGTCGTCGTTGTCCGCGCCGCCAGCCCATCTGCCGTGCAGCACCGTCACCTGAAGGAAGCGACATGGAAGAATTGATACAGCAACTGCTTTCCGGCTTGAAAGGCATCTGGAAGTACCGCTGGCATGCGGTGCTGGTGGCGTGGCTGGTGGCCATCGGCGGCTTTATCAAGGTGATCACCCTGCCCGATGACTACCAGACGTCGGCGCGCGTGTTTGTCGATACGCAAACCATCCTCAAGCCGCTGATGGCCGGCATGACCAGTGTGCCGAACACGGAGCAGCAGGTGGCCATCATGAGCCGCACCCTGCTCAGCCGCCCGAACGTGGAGCGGGTCATGCGCATGGTCGACCTCGACCTGGACTCGAAGACCGTACGCGAGCACGAGGCCCAGCTGGACGAGTTGATGAGCCGCATCAAGATCACGGGCACCAATGCCTATGACATCTACACCATCAGCTACAGCGGACGCGATCCCAAGCTCGTGCGCGACGTCGTGCAAAGCCTGCTGACCATCTTCGTCGAAGGCAGTTTCCAGGGCAAAAAAGGCGATTCGCAGAAGGCAGTGCAATTCATCGACGAGCAGATCAAGAATTACGAGGACAAGCTGAGCGCGGCGGAAAACCTGGTGAAGGAATTCAAGATCCGCAACAACCTGCTGCTGCCACGCCAGGGCATCGACTATGGCAGCCAGTTGCTGATGTCGTCCGATAGCCTGAACAATGCCAAGCTGGAACTGGTCGAGGCGGAACAGGCGCGCAAGGCCATCCAGAGCCAGATCGAGGGCGACGAGCCCGTGCTCGACATGGAGCCGAACGCATCGTCCATCACGAATCCCGAACTCGACGAACGCATCGCCTCGCTCAACAAGAACCTCGACAACCTGCGCATGCAATTTACGGAATTGCACCCCGATATCATCGCTTCGAAGCGGCTCATTGCCCAGCTGGAAGAACGCAAGATCGAGGAAAGCAAGCTGAAAACGGCGTCCGGCGACCCGGGCAAGAACTACAGCCCCATGCTGCAGCAATTGAAGGTGGCGCTGACGGACGCGGACGCCAAGGTGGCCGCCATCCGCGCCCGCGTGCAGGAATATACGGCGCGCAACGAACGGCTGCTGGCGCAGAGCAATGCCGTGCCCGAGGTGGAATCGCAGCTGGCGCAGCTCAACCGCGACTACATCATCAACAAGGAAAACTATGAAAAGCTGATCGGCCGGCGCGAAGCGGCCAAGCTGTCGGGCGAACTCAGTTCCACCACCGAAATGATGGCCTTCAAGATCATCGACCCGCCCACGGTGCAATATGCGCCCGTCGGCCCGAACCGCCCGCTGCTGTTCAGTGCGGCGCTGGGCGCGGCGCTGGTGGCCGGCGTCGCCACGGCCCTGCTGATCAGCCAGGTGCGCCCCACCTTCCTCAGCCCCTCGGAACTGCGCGACGCGACGGGCTTGAACGTGCTGGGCACGGTATCGATGAACTGGACGCCGCTGCAGCAGGTACGCCGCCGCCGCGCCCGCTATGGCTTCGGCGCCTGCCTGGGCAGCCTGTTTGTGCTGTATGGCGGGGTCATGACGGCCGCGCTGCTGAAATTCTAGAGCCACCAAGGGAGCGACGATGAGCAGCAAGGACAGCGGCAAGCAGGAACCCACGATCCTCGGCGTGGCCGAGGCCAGCGTGCCCTATGGCGTGGATGGCGCGCAGGCGGCCCGGTCGCCCCAGTACCGGGCCCTGAACCTGGACCGGCTGGCCGAGCAAGGCATGCTCACGCACGATGGCGGGCGCAGTTCGGTGGCCGAGGATTTCCGCATCATCAAGCGCCCGCTGCTGCGCCAGGCGCGCGCCAGCGGCGCCGAGGCCATCCGCCACGGCAACCTGATCGTCGTTACCAGCGCCATGCCCGGCGAAGGCAAGACCTACTGCGCCATCAACCTGGCCATGAGCATCGCCATGGAAATGGACATGACGGTGCTGCTGGTCGATGCCGACGTGGCGCGCCCATCCGTGCTGAAAGTACTGGGCCTGCCGCCGGAACCGGGGCTGATGGACATGCTGCTCGACCCGCAACTGGCGATGGCCGACGTGATCCTGAAAACCAATGTGGCCAATCTGAGCATCCTGCCCGCCGGGCGCAGCAACAAGCATGCGACGGAATTGCTGGCCAGCCGGGCCATGAGCCGGCTGCTGGCCGAAATCGCCAGCCGCTATGGCGACCGCATCGTCGTCTTCGATTCGCCGCCCCTCTTGATCACCAGCGAAGCACACGCGCTGGTGGGGCAGATGGGACAAGTGGTGATGGTGGTCGAGGCGGAAACGACGACACAGCACGCCGTCAAGGAGGCACTGCGCCAGATCGAGTCGTGCGAACACATTCATTTGATCTACAACAAGACCAAATCGTTCCCCGGCAACGACTACTACGGTTATGGCCATTACGATTAGCCGCGGGGTTTCGCTGCCGCTGCCGCTGCTGCTGTCCCTGCTGCTGCCCGCGCCGGCCGGCGCCGTCGACTGGCTGGTGAAACCATCGCTGCGCCTGCGCGAAAGCTATACTGACAACGCCTTGCGCGCGCCGCCGGGCCAGGCGCAATCGGACTTCATCACGGAAATCGCGCCCGCCATCGCCCTCATCGGTACGGGACCCCGGCTGCGCGTGCACCTCGACTACAGCTGGCATAAATACCTGTCGGGACAGCGCGCCGATACGGACAACCACGAACTGCACGCCTCGGCCGACGCCGAACTGGTCAAGGACTGGTTCTTCATCGATGCGGACGCCAGCGTAAGCCGGCGCAACATCTCGCCGTTCGGCCCGCAGCTGATCGACGACCTGCCCGACACGGACAATACCAGCACCGTGCGCACCACGGGCATCAGCCCCTACCTGCGCCACCGTTTCCGCGGCCTGGCCACGGCCGAGCTGCGCTACACGCGCAACACGGTCGATAGCGGCGGCGACCTGCTGTCCGTACACAGCGATGAAATGGAATTGCTGCTCAGCGGCGAGCCGCGCGGCAACGGCTGGACCTGGAACGCCAGCCACGACGTACGCCGCACCCAGGACAGCAAGCTGGCGCCCGTACGCATGCAGCGCAGCAGCGTGGGCCTGCGCTATCCGTTCAACAGCAAATGGTCGGCCACGGCCAGCGGCGGCATGGAAAAGGAAGGTTATATCTCTACCAGCGGCAAGGCGCCTGAGGGCCGCTTCTGGTCGCTGGGCGGCGTGTGGACGCCGTCGCCGCGCACCAGCATCGCCTTCAGCACGGGCAAGCGCTTTTTTGGCACCACCTACAGTCTTGACGCCAATTTCCTGCAGCGCCATACCAACTGGCAACTGAACTACAGCGAAAACATCACCACCATGCCGACGCAGTTTTCGCGCCTGGGAAACCGCGACGCGGGCCAGTTGCTTGATCAATTGTGGCGCGGCATCTTTCCCAACGCGCGCGACCGTCGCCTGCGCATCGATGCCTTCCTGCGCTATGCCAACAGCCTGGGGCCGGAACGGGGCGCCATCAATTACTTCAGCCACCGCTATTTCCTGCAAAAGCAGCTGAAGCTGACGATGGCGCGCGCCACGGCGAAAAGCACGATGATCGCCGGCATCACGGCCGTCGACCGCACGGCACAAACGGCCAGCGGCATCGACAGCGGCTTGCTGCCCGGCGTGGAATTCGGCAGCGAAGACCGCACGCGCCAGATCGGCGGCAATGTGGGCTGGAGCTGGCAAGCCAGTTCGCGCACCAGCGTGAATGTCAATGCCGGCTACGCCAGCGTGCGCTCGCTGACCGTGCCCCGGCGCGACAACAACATCACCGTGACGGCGGGTTACACCCGTATCCTGCAGCAGAACATGACGGCCAGCATCGACGTGCGGCATACGCGGCACGCCAGCAACCGGGGCGGCGACTACCGCGAAAACGGCGTCAGCGCCACCCTCAACATGCAATTCTAAGGAGCCCGCAATGTCCGCCCCTTCTCTTGCGTCCGCCGCGCCGGCGCACCTGCTGTGCGTGGTGGCCGCGCGCCCGAATCTGATGAAGATGGCGCCCATCCTGGCCGCCCTGGCACGACAGGCGCCCGCCGTCCGCGTGACCTTGCTGCATACGGGCCAGCATTACGACACGGCCATGAATGGGCAATTGTTTACGGACCTGTACCTGCGCCCGCCCGACATCGCCCTCGACGTCGGCTCCGGCAGCCACGCGCAGCAGACGGCCGAGATCATGCGCCGCTTCGACGCCGTGCTCGACGCGCATCCGCCGCTGGCGCCCGATGCCGTGCTGGTGGTGGGCGACGTCAATTCCACCCTCGCCTGCGCGCTGGTGGCGGCCAAGCGCGGCACGCCCGTGATCCATGTCGAGGCAGGCCTGCGCAGCGGCGACCGGCGCATGCCCGAGGAAATCAACCGCGTGCTGACGGATCAATTGTCCGATCTGCTGCTCACCAGCGAAGAAAGCGCGCGCGCCAACCTGCTGCGCGAAGGCATCGCCCCCGAACGCATCCATTTCACGGGCAATGTCATGATCGACAGCCTGCGGCAGCAGCTGCCGCGCGCAGCCAAGCCCGCCGCCACCCTGCGCGCGCACGGCCACGCCTGCCCGCCCGCGTATGGACTGTTGACCTTGCACCGTCCCTCGAACGTCGATGATCCGGCCCAGCTCGCAGCGCTGCTGCAGGCGCTGGGGCAACTGTCAGCCCGCCTGCCGCTGCTGTTTCCCATCCACCCGCGTACCCTGGCCGGCATGCGCCTGGCGGGCCTGGAACCGCTGCTGGCGCGGCACGCCATCGTCCGCCTGCCGCCGCTGGGCTACCTGGAAATGCTGGGCCTGATGCAGGAGGCGCGCCTGGTGCTGACGGATTCGGGCGGCATCCAGGAAGAAAGCACGGCGCTGGGCGTGCCCTGCCTGACCCTGCGCGCCAACACGGAGCGCCCCGTCACCGTGACCGATGGCACGAATACTCTGGCCGGCACGGACCCGGCCGCCATCCTGGAGATGGCCAGCACCATCCTGGACACGGGCGGCAAGCGTGGCCGCATTCCGCCGCTGTGGGATGGGCGCGCGGCCACGCGCATCGCGGCCGTCATCGCGCCTTGGCTGGCGGCGCGCCGGGGACAACCATGACGGCGCCTGCGCTGCTGCCGGCGCTGAAGAATGCGCTGACCATCGACGTGGAAGACTATTTCCAGGTCTCCGCCTTTGCGCCGCACATCGCGCGCGCCGACTGGCCGCGCCTGGAATGCCGGGTCGAGGCGAACATCGAGCGCATCCTGATGCTGCTGGACAGCCGCGGCATCCACGCCACCTTTTTTACCCTGGGCTGGATCGCCGAACGCTATCCGGCCATGCTGCGCCGCGTGGCAGACGCCGGACACGAAGTGGCCAGCCACGGCTATGCGCACCTGCGCGCCAGCGAGCAGTCGGCCGCGCAGTTCGCCGACGATGTGCGCCGCAGCAAGGCCATCCTGGAGCAAATAACGGGCCTGGCCGTGCGCGGCTACCGGGCGCCCAGCTTTTCCATCGGCGCGGCCAACCTGTGGGCCTTCGACGTGCTGCAGGAAGCCGGGTACCGCTACAGTTCCAGCATCTACCCGATCCGCCACGACCATTACGGCATGCCCGATGCGCCCCGCTTCGGCTGGCGCCCGCGCGGCCCGCATGGCGTGCTGGAATTGCCCGTCAGCACCGTGCGCCTGCGCGGGCGCAACCTGCCGGCCGGCGGCGGCGGTTATTTCAGATTGATGCCGTATGCACTGTCGCGCTGGCTTTTGCGACGCATCAATTCGCGCGACGGGCAAGCTGGCATATTCTATTTTCATCCTTGGGAACTCGATCCCGGCCAGCCGCGCCCGCCAGGCCTCAGCGCCAGGACGCGCTTTCGCCACTACCTGAACCTGGGGCGCATGGAAGCACGGCTGGGGCGCCTGACCCGCGACTTTGCCTGGGACCGCATGGACCGTATTTTTCTGGAAAGCACATGATGCACGAGGCCAGCCTTGCTCCCGTTCCGGCACAGTCCAGCACCGCCATCGCCGTGCGCTCCCTGCAGGGGCACGAGCATGCGCGCTGGGATGCCTTTGTCGACACGTGCCCGGAGGCGACCTTTTTTCACCGGGCCGGCTGGCAAACCATCATGGAGCAAGGTTTTCAGCACGACAGCTATTTCCTGTACGCGGAACAGGAAGGATGCATCGCCGGCGTGCTGCCGCTGGCCCATTTGCGCAGCCGCCTGTTCGGTTCTTCCCTCGTCTCGCTGCCGTTTTGCGTCTACGGCGGCATCGCCGGCGGCAGCGCGGCCGTGCGCCAGGCGCTCGACAGCGCAGCGCTGGCGCTGGCCCGGCGCCTCGGCGTGGGGCACCTGGAATATCGCTGGCGCGAAGTGCACGAAAATGCGCAAGAAAACGCGGATGCATCCTGGCTGCAGAAACCCCTGTACGCGACCTTCCGCAGGCCTTTGAGCCCCGATGCCGAACAGAATCTGCTGGCCATTCCCCGCAAGCAGCGCGCCGTCGTGCGCAAGGCTATCGCGGCCGGCCTGCACAGCGCCATCGACTATGACATCGACCGTTTCTACCCGATCTACGCGGCCAGCGTGCACCGGCTGGGCACGCCCGTCTTCGCACGCCGCCATTTTGCCCTGCTGCGCACGGTCTTTGGCGGCGCCTGCGAGATCCTCACCGTGTATCACGGCCAGCAGCCGCAGGCCAGCGTGCTGCTGTTTTATTTCCGCGACGAAGTGCTGCCCTATTACGGCGGCGGCAACGTCGTGGCGCGCAGCACGGGCGCCAACGACTTCATGTACTGGGAAACGATGCGCCGCGCTTGCGCGCGCGGCTACCGCCTGTTCGATTTCGGCCGCAGCAAGCTGGGCACGGGCGCCTTCGACTTCAAGAAGAACTGGGGCTTTACGCCGCAGCCGCTGCCCTATGCCTACCAGCTCGTGCGCGCCAAGGCTTTGCCATTAGTCAATCCGCTGAATCCGAAATACGCGCTGTTCATCCGCGCCTGGCGCCGCCTGCCGCTGCCGCTGGCCAACCTGCTGGGACCGCACATCGTGCGGCAACTGGGCTAAGCAAGGAGACTCACCATGCGCGAACTGCTCTTCCTCGCCCACCGTCTGCCGTATCCGCCCAACAAGGGCGACAAGATACGCTCGTGGCACATGCTGCAATACCTGAGCCGGCATTTCCGCGTGCACCTGGGCTGCTTCATCGACGATGATGACGACTGGCAGCATGCGAAAACCGTGGCCGCCCTGTGCGCCAGCACGCGCTTCATCGACTTGCGGCGCGGCCCGGCCCGCTGGCGCGCCATGCAGGCGCTGCTGTCGAGGCAAGCCATGAGCGTGCAGTACTACCGCGATGCACGCCTGCTGCAATGGGTCGACGGTTTGTTATCGGGCGACAAGGTGCGTCACGCGCTGGCCTTCTCCGGACCCATGGCGCAATACATCGACGGCAGCGCGGGCCGCGGCCTGCACCGCGTGATCGATTTCGTCGATGTCGATTCCGACAAGTGGCGCCAATACAGCGACAGCAAGCCCTGGCCCATGTCGCTGCTGTACCGGCGCGAAGCGCAGCTGCTGCTGCAGTACGAGCGCCATATCGCCCAGCAGTTCACGGCCGCCAGCTTCGTCTCGCCGGCCGAGGCGGCCCTGTTCCGCCAGTGCGCCCCGATGGCGCGGCGCAAGACGGGGTATTTCAACAACGGCGTCGATACGGCGTATTTCTCGCCCATGGCGGCCCAGCCCGGCGTGTATCCACCGGGCGTGCAGGCGCTGGTGTTTACGGGCGCCATGGATTACTGGCCGAACGTCGACGCCGTGCAATGGTTCGTGCGCCACGTCTGGCCCGCGCTGCGGCGCCAGTTTCCCCAGCTGCAGTTCTATATCGTCGGCAGCGCGCCCGTGCCCGCCGTGACGGCGCTGGCCAGGGTGCCTGGCGTGGTGGTGACGGGCAAGGTGCCCGATATCCGGCCCTACCTGGCTGGCGCAGCGCTGGCCGTGGCACCGCTGCGCATCGCCCGCGGCGTGCAGAACAAGGTGCTCGAAGCGATGGCGATGGGCAAGATCGTGCTGGCCACGCCGCAGGCGCTCGAAGGCATCGCCGCCCAGCCGGGCCTGGAACTGCTGCTGGCGCGCGACGACGCCGAATTCATCCACCATGCGGCTCGCGTGCTGCGCAATGTCCAGAATGGTACGGCCGAAGGCAGCGGCGCGGCCATCGGCGCGGCGGCGCGCCAGCTGGTCCTGCAGGAATACGACTGGGAACGCAATCTGCGCGGACTGGGCGCCATGCTGGGTCTGCCTGCCGAGGCCGATGCGCCGGTCAGCGGGGTCGCCACGCCCTTGCAGCCGGTGCGGGAGCCGTCCACATGAGCTTGCAGCTCGACCAGGTGGCCCGTTCGCCCGAGGCGGCTGTCTTGCCGCAGGACGGGCGCCAGGCCGCGCTGGCGGCCCTGCTGCTGTCGCTGGCCGCCGTCGTGCTGCTGTATCACCCCACCTTCTGGTCGATGGTGGAACTGTGGTCCCGCTCGCAAACGTTCGCGCACGGCTTCCTGATCGTGCCCATCAGCTGCTGGCTGGCCTGGCGCCAGCGCGCCCGCCTGGCCGCGCTGGCGCCCCAGCCGTCGCGCCAGGGCTTGCTGCTGCTGGGCGCGCTGGGCCTGGCATGGCTGCTGGCCGACGCCGCCAACGTGCCCGTGGTGGAACAGTATGCGGCCACGGGCATGTTGCCGGCCTGCGTGCTGGCCATCCTCGGCTGGCCGGCCGTGCGCCTGCTGGCCTTTCCGCTGGCCTATCTGTTTCTCGCCGTGCCGTTTGGCGAAGTGTTCCTCGACCCGCTGATCGAGTTCACGGCCGCCTTTACCGTCACCGCGCTGCAATGGTCGGGCGTGCCCGTGTTTCGCGATGGCAGCAATTTTTCACTGCCCACCGGCAACTGGTCGGTGGTGGAAGCGTGCAGCGGCTTGCGCTACCTGATCGCCGCGCTGGCCCTGGGCGCCTTGTTCGCGCACGTCAACTGTCACAGTACGCGGCGGCGCCTGGCCGTCATGGCCGCCGCCCTGCTCGTGCCCATCCTCGCCAATGGCGTGCGCGCCTACCTGATCGTGATGCTGGGCCACCTGAGCGACATGCGCCTGGCCGTAGGCGTCGACCACCTGATCTATGGCTGGCTGTTCTTCGGCCTGGTGGCGCTGCTGCTGTTCTGGCTGGCAGCGCGCTGGCGCGAATTGCCGCCGCCACGCGCCGTGCCTCCCGCTCAGCCCATACGCCTGAGCGCCGCCAGCGCGGGCAGCCCGCGCGCCGTCGTGCGCGCCGGCATCGCCTGCCTGCTGCTGGCGGCCGTATGGCCGGCACTGGCCCTGGCCAGCCACCGCGACGACGGCCCGGCGGCAACCGGCTCCCCCACCGTGTTGGCCTTGGCCGATCCGAGCGGCTGGCATCGCCTGCAAGACGCGGTAGCGGCGTGGCAAGCGCCATATGCGGGCGCGCCCGCGCGATTTGCCGCCACGTACGCGCGCCGGGACAGCGACGGCGCGCCGGTGGGCCTCCAATTGCACTGGTATGCGCGCCAGGCGCGCGATGCCGAACTGCTGACCCACCAGGCCTTGCCGTATGGCCCCCGCTGGATGCCGCTGACGCAGCGCGTGCAAGACGTCAACCTGGCCGGCGGCGAGCTGGCCGTGCGCGAAAGCGTGCTGGCGCAAGGGGGCGAACGCCTGCTGGTATGGCGCGTCTACCGCCAGGGCGGCTTCGTCACGGCCAGGCCCGTGCTGGTGAAACTGCTGCTGGCGCAAGCCAAGCTGCTGGGCAGGCGCCAGGATGGCGCCGACATCATCGTCTTTGCCGCCTACGACGAGCTGGCGCCGCCGCCGCGCGCGCGCCTGCAAGCCTTCCTGCGGGCGGCCTTGCCCGTCATCGAACAACGCTTGCAGGAGCTGCCGCATGGCCCTTGACTTCGATACCGGCGGCACGCGCCAGGCTGATGCAGCGGCCGGCGGCGCTCCCCTGATCGTGCACGTGATCCACCAGCTCGACGTGGGCGGGCTGGAAAACGGCCTGGTCAACCTGATCAACCATTTGCCGCCCGGGCGCTACCGGCACGCCATCGTCTGCATGAAAAACGCCACCGCGTTCCGCCAGCGCCTGACTGCCCCGGGCGTCGACGTGATCAGCCTGGACAAGCGCGAAGGCAAGGACTGGCGCCACTATCTGCACCTATACCGCGTGCTGAAACAGCTGCAGCCGGCGCTGGTGCACACGCGCAACCTGGGCTGCCTCGAAGCGCAGCTGCTGGCCTGGCTGGCCGGCGTGCGCCTGCGCGTGCATGGCGAACACGGGCGCGACATGAGCGACTTGCATGGCACCCGCCGCAAATACCGGCTGCTGCGCAAATTGATGCTGCCGCTGGTGCAGCACTTCATCGCCGTCAGCGCCGACCTGGGCCACTGGCTGGTGGACGCCATCGGCGCGGCGCCCGCGCAGGTGTCGCACATCGGCAATGGCGTCGACAGCGTGCAATTCCATCCGCGCCTGGGGCCGCCCGCCGCTGTGGGCCCGCCCGGTTTCCTGTGCAACGGCGCCTTCGTCATCGGCAGCGTGGGGCGCATGGCGGCCGTCAAGGATCACGCCTCGCTGGTGCAGGCCTTCCTGCTCCTGCTGGCCCAGCCGGGCGCCCGCGCGCGTCTGCGCCTGATCATCGTCGGCGACGGGCCGTGCCGCCAGGCGTGCCTGGAGCTGCTGCAGCAGGCCGGCGTGGCCCATCTGGCCTGGCTGCCCGGCGCGCGCGACGACGTGGCGCAACTGCTGCGCGCGATGGACCTGTTCGTGCTGCCGTCCCTGGCCGAAGGCAGCTCGAACACCATCCTCGAAGCGATGGCGACGGGGCTGCCCGTCGTCGCCACGCAGGTGGGGGGCAACGCGGAACTGGTGCAGTCGGGCTGGAGCGGCACGCTGGTGCCGCCAGGTTCGCCCGAGATGCTGGCCGACGCCATGCTCGATTATTACAGCATGCCCGAGCTGGGCCCGCGCCACGGCGCGCGCGGGCGGCGCCAGGTGCTGGCCGAGCACAGCCTGCCCGCCATGGCCGGCGCCTACCTGGCCGTGTACGACCGCCTGACGGGCGCGCGCCAGCCGTCCCACCTGTCCACTTATCCCTGAAAGGCCTTCCATGTGCGGCATCAGCGGCATCTTTGATTTGCAGGGCCAGCGCGACATCGACGTGCTGCTGCTGGCGCGCATGAACCACAGCCTGCGCCACCGGGGGCCGGACGAGGGAGGATTGCACCGCGAGCCGGGCCTCGGCCTGGCGCACCGGCGCCTGTCCGTGATCGACCTGGCCAGCGGCCAGCAGCCGCTGTTCAACGCCGACCGCAGCATCGCCATCGTCTTCAATGGCGAAATCTACAACTATCGCGCCCTGATGGCGGAATTGCGCCAGTTCGGCCACCCCTTCCGCACCAGCAGCGACACGGAAGTCATCGTCCACGCCTGGGAACAGTGGGGAGAACAATGCGTGCAGCGCCTGCGCGGCATGTTCGCCTTCGCCCTGTGGGACCGCCGGCGCCATGTGCTGTTCCTGGCGCGCGACCGCCTGGGAGTCAAACCGCTGTACTACGGCGAGGCGCAGGACGGCACCCTGCTGTTCGGCTCCGAACTCAAAGCCCTGCTCGCGCATCCGGCCATGCCGCGTGAACTCGACCCGCTGGCCGTGGAAGAGTATTTCGCCTACGGCTATGTGCCCGAGCCGCGCAGCATCTTCCGGCACGCGCACAAGCTGCCGCCCGGGCATACCCTCTCCATCCGCGCCGGCCAGCCGCTGCCCGCGCCGCAATCCTATTGGGATATTCCGTTCACGCCGAACCCGCCCGCCAGCGAGGCGCAGGCGGCCGACGAACTGCTGGCGCGCCTGCGCGAGGCCGTGCGCATCCGCATGGTGGCCGAAGTGCCGCTCGGAGCATTCCTGTCCGGCGGCGTCGATTCGAGCGCCGTCGTGGCGCTGATGGCCGGGGCCAGCAGCACGCCCGTCAACACGTGCTCCATCTCGTTCGGCGACCCCGCGTACAACGAGGCGCGCTACGCCGACCTCGTGGCGCGCCGCTACGGCACGGCGCACCACGCGCGCCAGGTGGAGCAGGACGACTTCGAGCTGATCGACCTGCTGGCCAATCTGTACGACGAACCGTTCGCCGACAGTTCCGCCATGCCCACCTACAGGGTGTGCCAGCTGGCGCGCCAGCGGGTCACGGTGGCCCTGTCGGGCGACGGCGGCGATGAAAGCCTGGCCGGCTACCGGCGCTACCGCCTGCACACGCGCGAGGAAAAAGTGCGCAAGGCGATGAACCCGCTGCTGCCGGCCGGCTTGCGCCAGTCGCTGTTCGGCACCCTGGGGCGGCTGTATCCGAAGGCCGACTGGGCGCCGCGCTTCCTGCGCGCCAAGACCACCTTCGAAGGCCTGGCGCGCGACACGACGGACGCGTATTTTCACGGCGTCAGCCTGCTGGGCGACGCCATGCGCGCGCGCCTGTTCAGCCCCGAGCTGCGGCGCAGCCTGCACGGCTACCGCGCCGTCGAAGTGCTGCGCCGCCACGCGCTGGCCAGTCCCGCGCACGATCCGCTGTCGCAGGTGCAGTACCTGGACCTGAAAACCTACCTGCCCGGCGACATCCTCACGAAAGTCGACCGGGCCAGCATGGCGCATGCGCTGGAAGTGCGTTCGCCCCTGCTCGACCATGAACTGGTGGCGTGGATGTCCGGCCTGCCGCCGCAATTCAAGCTGCGGCGCGGCGAAGGCAAGTACCTGCTGAAAAAAGCCCTGCGCCCGTTGCTGCCCGACACCCTGCTGTACCGCCAGAAGATGGGCTTTTCCGTGCCGCTGGCCGACTGGCTGCGCGGCCCGCTGCGCCAGCGCCTGCAGCAGCGGCTGCTCGGTCCCACGCTGGCGCAGTGCGGCCTGTTCGACATGGACTACGTGCGCCTGCTGCTCGGGCAGCACGCGAGCGGCCGGCGCGACTACAGCGCGCCCCTGTGGTCGCTGCTGATGTTCGAAGCCTTTTTGCGCCAGGTGCTGCCCGTCGACGGCCGCAAGGCGGCGGTACCCGCGCCGGCCATGGCCATGGAGTGAATCCATGCGCATCCTGCACATCCTCGACCACTCGCTGCCCCTGCACAGCGGCTACACGTTCCGCACCCTGGCCATCCTGCGGCAGCAGCGCGAACTGGGCTGGTTCACCATGCAGCTCACCAGTGCCAAGCAGGGGCCGTCCGATGGCGCGCAGCAGCTGGTCGACGGCTGGCATTTCTACCGCACGGCGCCCGATGCCCGCTGGTGGGCACACCTGCCCGTGCTGCGGCAGGTGGCCGTCATCGTCGGCCTGGCCGTGCGACTGCGCCGGCTGGCGCAACGGCTCAAGCCCGACATCCTGCACGCGCACTCGCCCGCGCTGAACGCCATCGCCGCCCTCAACGCGGGCCGCGCGCTGGGCATTCCCGTCGTGTACGAAGTGCGCGCCTTCTGGGAAGACGCGGCCGCCGACCATGGCAGCAGCCGGCCCGGCGGCCTGCGCTACCGGCTCACGCGGGCGCTGGAAACCTATGCGCTGCGCCGCGCCGACGCCGTCACCACGATCTGCGAGGGCCTGCGGCGCGAACTGTGCGCGCGCGGCGTGTCCGCGCATAAAATCACGGTGATCCCGAACGCCGTCGATGCCGGGGCCTTCAGCATCACCGCGCCCGACGATCTCTGGCTGGCGCACAAACTGCGCCTGCATGGCCATCTGGTCATCGGCTTCATCGGCTCGTTCTATGCCTACGAGGGGCTGGCCCTGCTGCTGCGCGCCATGCCGCGCATGCTGGCGGCGCAGCCGGCATTGCGGCTGCTGCTGGCCGGCGGCGGGCCGCAGGACGCGGCGCTGCGGGCGCTGGCGGCGCAGCTGGGCATAGACCATGCCGTGGTCTTCGCGGGCAGAGTGCCGCATGCGCAGGTGGCAAGCTATTATCAGCTGGTCGACATCTGCGTGTATCCGCGCCTGCCGATGCGTTTGACGGAGCTGGTGACGCCCTTGAAACCGCTGGAGGCGATGGCGCAGGGCCGCCTCGTGGTGGCGTCCGACGTGGGCGGCCACCGCGAACTGATCGAGCATGGCGCGACGGGCATGCTGTTTCGCGCCGGCGACGCCGGGGCGCTGGCGCAGACAATATTGAACCTGCTGCTGGCACCGGCCAGCTGGCCGCTGCTCCGGCGCCAGGCGCGCGCCTTCGTCGAGACGGAGCGCAGCTGGAGCGCCAGCGTGGGCCGGTATGCGCCCGTGTATGCGCGCGTCGCGGCGGGTGCGGCCGGAGTCGTGCCATGATCTTCACGGGCCTGCGCATCGCGCTGGTCGGCCCGCAGCCGCCGCCGGCCGGCGGCATGGCCAATCAAACGGCGCAGCTGGCGCGGCAGCTGCGCGAGGACGGCGCGCAAGTGCAGCTGCTGGCCGTCAACGGCCCCGTGCTGCCGCCCTGGCTGGCGCGCATCCGCTACCTGCGCGCCGCGCTGCGCCTGCCACTGCTGCTATGGCGCCTGTGGCGCACCGCCAATACGGTCGACCTGTTCCACATCATGGCCAATTCCGGCTGGTCATGGCACCTGCAGGCCGCCCCCGCGCTGTGGATCGCCAGCTGGAAAGGCAAACCCGCCCTGCTCAATTACCGGGGCGGCGAAGCGGCCGCCTTTTTCGCCCGTTCGCCGCGCCTTGTGGCGTTCAGCCTGCGCCGCGCCAGCGCCATCGTCGTGCCGTCGGCCTACCTGGCCGGCGTCTTCGAGCAGCATGGCCATACGGCCCACATCGTGCCGAACGTGGTCGACTTGCAGCGCTTTGCGCCGGCCGCGCCGCGTGCGCCTGGCGACGCCGGCCCGTGCATCCTCGTGGCGCGCCACCTGGAACACCTGTATGACAATGCCAGCGCCGTGCGCGCCTTCGCCATCGTGCGCGAGGCTTTTCCCGCGGCGCGCCTGGTGCTGGCCGGGGGCGGACCGCAGCGCGCGGCGCTGGCGCGGCTGGCCAGGTCGCTCGGCGTGCAAGATGTCGTACGCTTCGCCGGCCCCGTCGACAACGCGGTCATGCCGGCGCTGTACCAGGCCAGCGACATTGTCCTCAATCCCAGCCTGGCCGACAACATGCCCAATTCCGTGCTCGAAGCGCTGGCTTGCGGCATCCCCGTCGTCAGCACCAATGTGGGCGGCATCCCCACGCTGCTGCAGGACGGCGTGACGGCCTTGCTGGTGCCGCCCGGCGATCCGGCCGCCATGGCGCAGGCCATGCTCGCGCTGCTGCGCGACCCGCCGCGCGCCCGCGCGCTGGCAGAGGCGGGCCTGGCGCACGCCGCCGCCTTCGGCTGGCCCGGCATCGCGCCCAGGCTGGCCGCCCATTACCGCCGCATCCGCGCCGCGCCGCGCCCCGGCGTCTACACGCGCTGCGTCGCCCGCTGGCTGTTTCCCCTGCATGAATGGCTCAAGGGCCACCACAGCGCGCGCCTGCTGCGCCGGCTGGAACGCTCGCAGTGGTGGAGCGGCCAGCAGCTGCAAGAGTGGCAGCTGGCGCGCCTGCGCGCGCTGCTGCGCCACGCGGGCGCTCACGTGCCCCACTACCGCGCCCTGTTCGCCCGCAGCGGTTTCGACCCCGAGCAGGTGCGGCAACTGGCCGATCTATCGCGTCTGCCGCTGCTGCGCAAGGCGGATATCTCCAGCGCGCGCGACAGCTTCAAGTCCGCCCGCGCCGTGGGCCTGCGCCCGTTCGCCACGGGCGGCTCCAGCGGCGAACCGCTGCAATTCTTCCTCGGCAGGCGCAGGGTCAGCCACGACATCGCCGCCAAGTGGCGCGCCACGCGCTGGTGGGGCGTCGATATCGGCGACCGCGAAGCCGTGCTGTGGGGCTCTCCCATCGAGCTGCATGCGCAGGACCGCCTGCGCCGCGTGCGCGACGCGCTGCTGCGCACCACCCTGCTGCCCGCGTTTGCCATGTCGCCCGCGCGCCTCGACGGCTACGTGCAGCAATTGCGCCGCTGGCGCCCGCGCATGCTGTTCGGCTATCCGTCGGCCCTGTGCCGCATCGCCAGCCACGCGAGCGCGCGCGACCTGCCGCTCGACGGCCTGGGCGTGAAAGTGGCGTTCGTCACGGCCGAACGCCTGTACGACGAGCAGCGCGCGCAGATCGCCGCCGCCTTCGGCTGCCCCGTCGCCAACGGCTACGGCGGGCGCGACGCGGGCTTCATCGCCCACGAATGCCCGGACGGCGGCATGCACATCACGGCCGAAGACGTCATCGTGGAAATCGTTGATGGCCAGGGCCGGCCGCTGCCTCCAGGGGCCACCGGCGACATCGTCGTCACGCATCTGGCCACGCAGGACTACCCCTTCATCCGCTACACCACGGGCGACGTGGGCGCGCTGGGCACGCAGCCGTGCACCTGCGGCCGCGGCCTGCCCCTGCTGCAAAAAATCGAAGGGCGCAGCACGGATTTCCTCACGGCCGTCGATGGCACCGTCATGCACGGCCTGGCCCTCGTCTACATCGTGCGCGAACTGCCGCAGGTGCGCAGTTTCAAGATCATCCAGGAAAGCCTGCTGCGCACCCGCGTGCTGCTCGTCTGCCTGCCGCGCCTGGACGACGCCACGCGAAGCGCCATCGTCGCCGCTTTCCAGGCCAGGCTGGGCACGCAGGTCGACATCGCCATCGAGGAAGTCGACGAAATCGCGGCGGAGGCGTCGGGAAAGTACCGGTATGTGGTGAGCAAAGTGGCTTAACGCCGAAACGCCACCGAATATGGTTGCTTTGGTTGTCAATATCAGCTTATGGAGTAGAATCTGGTATGGTAACTGGAGGGTGTCATGGCAAAGTTGGAAGTCTCAAAGCCAGCAAAAGCGAAGAGCGCGCATCGAATGACAGTGCCTGACGCAAGCAAGGCCCTGGGTGATTCGCTCCGAAAGATCGGCGCAAAAGGCATCGACCTTGGCGAGGGCTACGTATTGGTCAAGATACGACGCCCCAAACAGCTAGCGCATCATGCGCGTGAAAAGGATGCGGCGTATGTACCGCGACAGCTGCCGGGAGTGCCTGTGGTTTCTAGTGCAGATCTCCAGGAATTGATCCAGCGATTCCAGCGCACACATACAATGCAAGCCGGTATAAGCACGATTCCGCCAGAAAACCAGGCATTCCTCGATCAGTTTTCCCGCCAGGAAATGCAAAGATATGCAAGCCTGGAAAAGAAAGGCGAATTGGTCGATTCAAGAACACTGGCCGAGCAAATGGGCGTGACGCGGCAGGCGATCAGCAAGGCCGTGACGGAACAGCGAATGTTTTCCATGGATAGTGTCTCCGGCAAGAAGCTGTACCCTGCCTTCTTCGCCGATCCCACCTTGAACCGTCGCCAGCTCAGCAAAGTGAACAAGGAATTGGGACAGCTGGCTGGGTCCAGCAAGTGGCAATTCTTCACCACTGCGCGGATGTCGCTCAACGGCAGCAGTCCGCTCAATGCTTTACGGAAAGGAAAATTTGCCGACGTCATCGCCGCAGCGACAGCGTTCAGGGAGGCATGATGTGGCCGCGACCAGGCTGAAACCACCTCCGAAGGTGCTGGCAACGAGCGCGACGCTTCCCGTCGTCGGGTTGCCGGTGCCCGGCCTGTACCGTATCTCGGGACATGCGACTGGCGAACCCTATTTTGGCTCCAGCGGAGGGAACCGGTTTGATGCACCTGGCTGCAAGAAAGGCCATCCCGAATACAACACTTGCTATCTGGGGCCGAGCTTTGATGTTGCTCTTGCCGAGTCCCTGTTGCACGATGCAGTGCCTGTGAAGGGCGCATTTCCTATCGCCAAATCCGAGATTGATCGCCGGTGGGTACATCAATTCATTGGTAGTTTGCGACTGTTTGACCTGACCGGCCATTTGCTCAAGCAGATGGGCGGACATGCTGGCCTGACCGGCACATCAAGTTACACGCTGCCGCAACAATGGGCGCTGGCCGTGTATCGCAATCCGCTCCAGGTCGATGGCTTCCTGTATATGTCGCGTCATTTCACCAACGAAAAGGCGGTCGTGGTATTTGATCGCGCCAGGTCCTATCTCACGGCCGTTGGCGGACCTGTCCAGCTTATAGCAGCACCGGAAATGCCGGATGCCATGCGACTGTTTAATATCATTCCTGCGTGAGATCGCCAATTCTCCGCTAAATCCGCTTGCTGCGTGATGTTGTCCGCCTTGCGTTGATGGTCCATTTGCTAACCGCAGCAGGTCTGAAACGGTAAATATGATCGCGTTCTCTTGAAAGGAGCACACGTGCATGTTACAGGCTCACGCTTGTGATGCCTTCTGATTTTCCTCACGCTTTAAGCCTATCGACAGCCCTACGCATCCACTACCAACCACAAGGAAAGAGTATGAGTCCACATCTGATGTGCTGGTATTTTCCGCTTCCTCAAGTAAGCTGTCCCCCAGCTTTTTCCATACTTCCGACTTTTCTGGCGTAGTAATGGCATCGACCAGGCAGATCACTTTTTTTATATCTCTGGCGTGGTTTGTGGAATAAGAACTAATGCAACCTCAATTAACCTCTTTAATTTCGTTACATTTTCCACAAATCTTCCATTTTTTGATTATTGATGAAAACACATTGCAGGCTCAGTTAGCCGTACAGACACCCATTGCCTGTGTCTCGCCTGACGTATTTGTGAGATTAAATGAAACAAGAAACATTTTATGCTTTGTCATTAACTGTTTTATTTTTTCAGTGCACACCCTGGCCTGCCAAATCTCAGTACGCGCCAGGTTTGCCAGGAACTTCGCCCTGTCGACATCTGCGCCAGGCGCCGACATGAATTCGACGGCATCTGTCGAAAATTTCAGCACATAGGAGAGCCTGGGCTTTTCTAAGGTCTGCACCAAGGAGTCATAACTCATTTTTGCTTCGAACGAAGCAGCGACTTCGTTTCCGTAGCCATTCAACTCCCCTGCAATTTTTCCGGGATCTGGAGAGCAGCCACATAGCGATACCAAAGCAAGGAAAAAACCATATATTTTAAATTTCTTCATATTATATTTTTCAGAAAGAGCATATTCCCCGGCATTTATTGGACTCCATGCCGCTTACATTGAGTATATATCCGCAACGATGGCATGTATGTATCAATATTCGACTAGATAATATTAAGGTCTGGTTCAGCCTTTCAGCAAGCAAGCAATCCCGGATACATCCTCCTGCGCCACAAACCACTCCCCCTGCCAACGCTGCGTACGCTGCGCCTGCGGCGCTTCCGGCGCGCACCAGGGCGGATACACGCGCAGTGCCCGTTTGCCGCCCTGGCCAGCGCGCGACATCACGCCGCGCTCGATCAGCACGCTGCGCGGGAAGATGAAAAAGCCGTGCCGCGCGCCGTCGCCGTCGGCATCGGCCACGGCGATGATGACGGCATCGGCCACGGCGATGATGACGGCATCGACGGGATCGGCTTCGTCCAGCGGGGCGATGTCGGCGTCGGGATGGGGGCGTTTCCAGACGGTGACGAACTGGCCGGTTTTCGTCGGCGTGGTTTTGGCCACGCGCAAGACCAGGCGCTTGCCGTGGAGTTCGGCGCGGCAGGCGCCGTATTCCGCGCTCTCCGCTTCCGGCACGGGCGCTTGCGGCAAGCCCAGGAAAGCCCAGGGACTGGCCTTCATTGCGCGCTGAACTCGGCTGCGGCCTTGGCCGCCCACAGCGCTTCGGCGTGGCTGGCGAACGGGCTGTCGTAGCCGTCGACGTTGCCGTCCTCGTCGACAAAATACAGCCACCATCCGTCGGTCTGCTCACGGATGGCCGTATGGCCCGGTGCGCAATGGGTTTCGACGGCCTGGTCAGCCGTCAGGGTGGCGATGGTGATGCCACGGTGAATAATATGGTGGGGTGTCATGGACGAATAATTCATGCGAAAAAATCAATGGCCGTAGTGTAGCCGCACCACACTGTCCTGGCCAGTGCGCTACACTATTCCTTGATACGGAGGACAACATGGCATCACAGCAAGGCACGGTGGATTTCCTGCTCGACCAGATGGCGGGCGCGGGCGGTATCAGCGCGAAAAAAATGTTTGGCGAGTACGGCCTGTATTGCGACGGCAAGATGTTCGCCATCGTCGCCGACGACCAGCTCTTCATCAAGCCGACGGACGCGGGCCGCGCCTGGATCAGCACCATGGGCACGCTGCAGGAAGCGCCGCCCTACCCGCAAGCCAAGCCGTATTTCCTCATCGATGGCGGGCTGTGGGACGAGCGCGACTGGCTATGTCAACTGGCGCGGCGCACGGCGGACGCCTTGCCGCAGCCGAAACCCAAGCCGCCGCCCAAGGCCAAGAAACCGGCATCAAGCAGTTAATACGCTGTTCTCGCACACCTTGCCTTGGCGGAAGCACGCCAGGTTGTGGTAGGTGATGGCGGCGATTTCGCGCAGCGCCTCGATGGTGAAGAAGCCCTGGTGGCCCGTCACCAGCACATTCGGGAAGGTCATCAGGCGCTGGAAAATGTCGTCGTCAATGATGTCGGACGAGCGGTCCTGGAAGAACAGATTGCTTTCCTGCTCATACACGTCGATGGCCAAGGAGCCCAGCTGGCGCGATTTGAGCGCTTCGATGACGGCGCCCGTGTCGATCAAGCCGCCGCGCGAAGTGTTCACCAGCATGGCGCCCTTCTTCATCAGCGGCAACGTTGCTTCGCTGATCATGTGGCGCGTGCTGTCCATCAGGGGGCAATGCAGCGAGACGATGTCGGACTCGGCCAGCAGCTGCGGTAATTCCACCATCGTGCCCAGTTGCGCGAACGCGGGCGCCGGGTACGGGTCGTGGCCCAGCACCGTGCAGCCGAAGCCCTTGAAAATGCGCGCCGTGGCCAGGCCGATCTTGCCCGTGCCGACGATGCCCACGGTCTTGCCGTGCAAGGTGGCGCCCAGCAAGCCGTCGAGCGAGAAATTGCCTTCCCGCACGCGGGCATACGCGCGGTGCGTGTGGCGGTTCAGCGTCTGCACCAGGGCCAAGGTGTATTCGGCCACGGCTTCCGGCGAGTAGGCGGGCACGCGGGCAACGAACAGGCCCAGGCGCCGGGCAGCTTCCAGGTCGAGGTTGTTGTAGCCGGCGCAGCGCAGCAGGATGGCGCGCACGCCGTAGCCGTGCAACGCTTCCAGCACTTGCGCGTCGAGCACGTCGTTGACGAAGACGCAGACGGCCTGCGCGCCTTGCGCCAGGATCGCGGTTTCCTGGCTCAGCAAGGCGCTGTGGTAGACCAGTTCGATGCCGGCCGGATCGGGCTGGGACGGCAAGGCTTCATCAAAGAAACGGCGGTCGTAGGGCTGGCTGGCAAAGAAGGCGATTTTCATGGTGTGTCCTGGAACTTGCTGGATGGCAAAACATCATCATAGCGCAAGCCCCCTGCCCCGCGGCGTACGTCTGGTTCCAACGACGTCCTATTTGGGTTCGCGGGGCAAGGTCAGCACGTGGCGCAGATAGGCCGTTTCTTCCGCGTGCTGCGCGTGATAGCGCTCGCGCGCGGCGCGCATGGCCGCCTGGTGGGCCGCGATGCTGCTTTCCGTCAGTTCGACGCCGAAGTCCGCCGGCGGCGGCACCTCGCCGCCGAACAGGCGCGCGAGGATGAAACGGCCCACATTGTCGCGGTAGTGCGACGCTTCCCAGTAATAGCGCATCTCGCGCGCGCCCGTCACCTGCGGGATCGGTTCGCTGGTGATGCTGTTGAAACCGGAAAAATCATACAGGCGCACGTCGCAGCCCTGGCGCCGGTAGTGTCCGGCCATCTGCGCCAGGTCGCGCTGCCATGCTTCCATGGCGTCCCACTTGCCGCGCCAGTACAGGGCGTCGAGCGTGAGCGCGTGCGTGGGATTGATGTACAGGCGCAAACGCGTGCCGCCACGGCACAGCTTGCCGACGCTGGCCTCGAAGGCCTGCAGCGCGGGCGCCGTCGGCCCCAGGCCGTCGCCAAACTCCTGCAGGCGCGGCTTGAAGGCGCGCGCCGTGCCGGCCCAGCCATGGTTGCGGGCCGTGATGCAAGCATGGTCGCGCTGGCCCAGCAAGGCCAGGCTGGACAGGCACACGCCGTCATAGGTGCCGCTGAGGATGCGCCACGTGTCCTGGGTCATGTCCACAGTCAGGCCGCGCTTGATGTTGAGCAAGGCACGCCGCGCGAAAAACGCGGGGCCGCCGTCCGTCAAGCCCGGCTCCACGCCGGCCGAGCCCAGTTCCAGCGAAAACGAAGGCGCGTCGATGCCCCATACCATGGTGTCGACCTGGCTGACCATGGCCGCGTGCTCGGCCAGGCGGATGGCCTCGCCGATCGAGGCGCCCGAGACGGCGCTGTTGAAAACGCTCTTGCCATCGAACAAAGTACGCATGCTGTTCACCGGCAAACCCATTTCCGTGCGCGAATTGCCGATGTAGACGACGGCGGGCCGGTAGCGCGCCACGGCATACGTCTTGCCCCACACGCTGAGTTTTTCCGTCGTCGGCCGCAATCGCTGCAGCAGCGGGCTGTCCCATTGATGCAGCAAGTAGGGATCGACGTGATAGTTCACGGCGGAAACGAGGGCCAGCGCGGCCAGCGCACAGGCAAAGAAGGTGGCGAGGTAGCGGCGGGCGGTGGTATCCATGGTCAGCATCGAAAGTGGAGAAATGGCGTACGTGGCGCCCTGCATCAGCGCCGGATCAGCGGTCCGTCCAGCACCCGCTGCGTATAGGCCGCCTCGCGCGCGTGTTCCACGCGATAGCGGTCGCGCGCGGCGCGCATGGCGGCCTGGTGGGCGTCGACGTTGGCGGGCGTCAGCTCCACGCCGAAATCGGCGGGCGCCGGCGTGCCGCCGCCAAACAGGCGCGCCAGGATCAAGCGGCCCACATTGTCCCGGTAATGCGACACTTCCCAGTAATAATGCATGTCGGGCTTGCCGCTGACGAGCGGGGTCGGTTCCGTCGTGATGCTGTTAAAACCGGAAAAATCAACCAGGCGCACGTCGCAGCCCTGCCGGCGGTGGCGCTCGACGATCCGCACCAGGTCACGCTGCCAGGCCTGCATGGCATCCCACTTGCCGCGCCAGTGCAGCGCGTACAAGGTCAATGCGTGCGTGGGGTTGATGTACATGCGCAGACGCAGGCCGCCCCGGCACAGCTTGCCGACGCTGGCATCAAACGCTGGTGTCGAGGGCGGCGTCGGCCCCAGGCCATCGCTGAATTCCTGCAGCCGCACGGGAATGGCTTCCGCCGTTCCCAGCCAATGCCTTATCCCCTTGATGGTGCACGTCTCGTCGCGCTGCCCATACAAGGCCAGGTTCGAGCGGCAGACATCGCCGGCATTGCCGGTGAGGATGCGCACGCTGTCCTCCGTCATGTCCAGGGTCAGGCCGCGCTTCAGGTTGACGAGGGCGCGCCGGGCGAAAAAGCCGTGCCGGGCGCCCGTCAGGCTGTCCTCCACGCGCGCCGCTCCCATATCCAGCGAAAACGTGGGCGCGTCGATGCCCCACACCATGGTCTCGACGCGGCTGACCCTGGCCGCATGCTCGGCCAGACGGATGGCGTCGCCGATCGAGGCGCCGGACACCGCGCTGTTGAAGATGCTCTTGCCGTCAAACAGGGCGCGCACGCCTGTGGGCAAGCCCAGTTCCGTGCGCGAATTGCCGATGTAGATGATGGCCGGCCGGTAGCGCGCCACGGCATAGGTCTTGGCCCAGGCGCCAAGCTTTTCGTTCAGCTGGCGCGGGCGCTGCACCAAGGGACTGTCCCACTGGTGCAGCAGGTAGGGGTCGACCTGGTAGTTCATGAGCGAGACGGAGCCGAGCACCAGGAAGACGCAGGCGAAGAAACCGATGACGTAGCGGCGGGCGGCGGTGTCCATGGTCAGAACTGGAAGTAAAGAAATTCGGTGACGCGGTTCATGCCGAAGATGCAGGCGACGAACAGCGCGGCCAAGCCCACGCTCCAGCGGGACGTGGGCCGCCAGCTGAACGCCCAGCGCCCCGCAGGCTGAAAGATTCTTTCAATGGCAGGCTCATAGAGAAAGAATATTTCCTGCGTGTTCGGCGCCTTGAAAGCCAGCAGCATCGCGCCCAGCAGTACGGGCAAGCCGGGACCGGCCAGTTCGATCCAGCGGATGCCGTCGAATGCGGGCTGCCAGCCCCATTGCGCCAGGCTGGAGGCGTGGCTGGCCAGGCCGCGCGGCAGGCTCACGCCATTCGCGCCCACCAGCGCACCGGTTATATCCCAGGCCGTGGCCACGTCGGGCGCGCGGAAGAAGATCCAGGCCAGCATGACGGCAAGAAAAGTCAGGACGCCCGGCCACCAGCGCAGCCAGCAGTACCCCGGCGCCGCGCCGAAGAGCCGTTGCCACGCCTGCTGCAGCACCAGGTACAGGCCGTGCAAGCCGCCCCAGATGACGAAGGTCCAGCCGGCGCCATGCCACAGGCCGCCCAGCAGCATGGTCAGCATCAGGTTGCGGTAACGCATGACTTCGCCGCGCCGGCTGCCGCCCAGCGGGATGTATAAATAGTCGCGCAGGAAACGCGACAAGGTCATGTGCCAGCGGCGCCAGAAGTCGGCGATGTTGGCCGCCTTGTACGGCGAGTTGAAGTTCAGCGGCAATTTCACACCAAACAGGCGCGACAGGCCGATGGCCATGTCGGAATAGCCGGAAAAGTCGAAATACAGCTGGAAGGTGTAGGCCAGCACGCCGATCCACGCCTCGATCAGGGTCGGCTGGGCGCCCGCCGCGAAGACGGGGATGGCCAGCGGCGACAGGTTGTCGGCGATCAGCACCTTCTTTGCCAGCCCGACGGTGAAAATCGACAGGCCGACGGCGAAATTGGCGGCGCGCGGATGGGCATTGGCCGGATCGGCGAACTGCGGCATCATGTCGCGGTGGTGCAGCACGGGGCCGGCGATCAGGTGGGGAAAATAGCTGACGAACAGCACATAATGGATAAAACGGTATTCGCGCACCTCGCCCCGGTAGCAATCGACGAGGAAGGCGATCTGCGTGAAGGTAAAGAACGAGATGCCGATCGGCAGAATGATGTCGAGACCGTGCCACGGCAGCCTGGCAGCGTCGGCGCCTGTGGCCACGGCGACGGCATTGATGCTGTCGATGAAGAAATTCGCATATTTATAGTACGCGAGCAGGCCCAGGTTCAGTGCCAGCGCCGCCACCAGCACGCGCTTGCGGGCCGCGCCCGCGTGCGCGCCGATCAGGCGGCCCGCGCCGTAATTGACGCAGATTGAGGCCAGCAGCAGCGGCAGGTAGCGCACGTCCCACCAGGCATAGAAAAACAAAGACGCGAGCGCCAGCCACGTCGCGGGGGCCAGGCGGCGCCAGCTGGCGGACGTGCCGGCGGCAGGTGCCAGGCGGTCCAGCAGAAAATAGCCGGCCAGCACGATGGGCAGATAGCCGAACAGAAAGGCGAAGGAGTTAAACAGCATGTTGCCTCCTGGCAGGGAGCGACTGCGCCTGGTAGTAACAATCGACGATCTGCGCCGCCACCCGCTCCCACGTAAAACGTTCCACCAGCGCCTGCACACGCGCGCGCTCGGGCGGCTGCGCCAGCAGTTCGAGGATGGCCTGGCGCTGCGCGGCGCCGTCGTCCCAGCGCACCTTGCGCAGCGCAAACGCGGAATCGGGCAAATCGAGCGCGCTTTGCGCCGTCATGACGACGGGCGTGCCGGCCGCCAGCGCTTCGAGCACGCTCAAGGGAAACACTTCGCCCTGGCTGGGCAAGGCCGCCACAGCCGCCGCATGGTAGGCGCTGGCCAGCAGCGGGTCGGCATGGTCGAGCGCGCCGAGCCAGCTGACGTGCGGCAAGTCCAGCAATTGCTGCAGATACGCCTGCTGTTCGCGCGGCGCGGCGCCGATCAGCACCAGGGGCAAGCCGGCGCCGGCCAGCGCCTGGGCCAGGCCCAGCTGATTTTTATACGGCGAAATGCTGCCCACCATCAGCGCGAATGGCCCGGCGATGCCCGTCTCGCGCAAGAACAGGTCGCCATTGGCCGTGAAGAAATGCGGGTTGATGCCGTTCGGCAAGACGTGGATGGCGTCGCCCCCCAAGCCAAAGCCTTGCACGATGGCGTCGCGCTCGGCCTGGCCCAGGGCGATCACCACGTCGGCCAGCTGCAAGGCGCGCCGCGTTTGCGCATAGCTCGTTTGCACCATCCATTCCGTCAGGCGCCCGGCCAGGCGGTCGGCCAGCCGCGCGCGCCAGGCGCTGGCACGGCCCCAGCCAGGCGACAGCAAGGGTGACAGCACCACGGGCACGCCTTGCTCACTGGCCATTTCCATGATGCGGTAAGTGCCATTGCTCGCTGAAAACACGTGCAGCACGTCGAAATCGGTCAGCCGCTCATGGTTGGCGTCCACCAGCTGCACCTCCAGGGGTCGCGCCGGCTGCTTGGGCAACCGGTTCAGCGCGGCAATGGTTTCGCGTACCTGAATCTGCAAGCCGCCGTCGCGCTGGAACAGCATCGGGTAGGACAAGATACCGACACGCATGGTCATCCTTTCGTGCATTTGACGGCCAGCCAACGGCCAGCCAGCTTGCGTTGCAATAACAGAAATTCGCCAGCGAGCTCATGCTTCAACAGGAACAGACCGGCCAGCCAGAACAGCAAGGTGACCAGCGCCGTGCCTGCCAGCGCCAGCAACGCCGGCGTATCGGCAGGCAGCCACAGCAGCGAAGCGACGGGCGCGACGGCGCTAAGGCCGCAGAGCAGCAGGCTCTTGCGCAAGGCCCGCGTCAGGATGCGCCAGTCGAGTGCGCTCAAGCGCCGCAGGCAGCCGTAATTGAGCCAGCTGCGCAGCACGCTGCTGAGCACCACGGCCCAGGCCACCGCCACCAGGCCGAAAGGTGCCGCGGCCAGCAGCAGCGCCACTTTGATGGCGCCAGCCCAGGCATCGAGCCGCACTTGCGCATGCAGCTGGCCCGTCGCCACGAACAGGTAGCGGGCCATGCTGAACATGCTATACACGGCCGAGGACAGGCACATGATGCGGATCAAGGGCACACATCCGATCCATTGCGTGCCGTACAACACCTTGACCAGGGGCAAAGCCATGCAGGCGAGAAAGAGAAAAAACGGCCACGCCAGCGCCGTCATGTAGCTGATCGTACGCAAATACACGCGTTCCGCCCCGCCCTGCCCGCCTTGGCCGCCCCCTTCCCGTGCACGTGCCGCGAACAGGGGAAACACCACGGGAGAAATCGCGCTGGTGATGGCCTGGTTAAAGATATTGAGCACGCTTTGCGCCTTGCCGAACAGGGCCAGGCTTTCAATGCCGATCAGCTTGCCGATGATGAGGTCCGGCGCCGCCACGCCCGCCTCGTCGACGAGGCCGCCCCCCGTCGCATACGCGCCAAAGCGGGCGATATCGCCCATGCCGCGCCGTCCCGGCAGCCACGGCAGTTCGCGGGGCCGTACCAGCAGGCTCACCAGCAGCGAAGCGCAGGAACCGGCCAGCGCCGCCCACACCATGCTCATATAACTGTAGCCCTGCAGCGCCAGCAGCACGGCCACCAGCAGGTTGACGACGCTGTTGGCCGCATTGATGGCGTAGATGGCGCGAAAGCGCAGTTGCCGGCGCAGCATGGGCAAGGTCAAGGCGCTGAACGGAATCAACAGGAAATTGACCGACAGCAGCCGCAGCACGAGGGTCAGCCGTGGTTCGCCATAGAAATGCGCGAGCGGCGCGCTGGCCAGCAGCACCAGGGCCGCCAGCAGCCAGGCGACGAGCAGGCTGGTGGCCAGCGCGGCCCGCAGTTTCACGGCATCGAGCTGCTTTTCCTGGATCAGGTATTGCCCCACGCCAAAGTCGCGTACCACTTGCGCCAAGGCCACCAGCACGGCGCCCAGCGAATACACGCCCACCTCGGCCGGCGTCAGCAGACGCGACAGCACCATGGTGGCGACTATGCCCAGCAGCAGCACCGTGTATTTTTCGGCAAACGAAAAGAAAAACGAATGGCGGGTGGCGCTCATGCGGGCCGCCCGCGCCTACACCAGGCCGGCGTAAAATGCGCGCAGCTGGCGTTCCAGGCGCGGCATCGAATAGCGCTGCACGGTTTCCTCGCGCGCCAGCCGCCCCATGCGGGCGCGCCGGGGCGCGTCCATCAGCAGTTGCGCCACGGCGGCGCAGGCGGCGTGCTCGTCTTCAAGCGGCAGCAATAGTCCGCCTGCGCTATCGTGCAGGATATCGTGCGTGCCCGGCACGTCCGTCCCCACGGCCGGCACGCCGCAGGCCATGGCCTCGATGGTGGCGATGCCGAAGCCCTCGTTCTTACTCAGCAGTACATGCAGGTCGAAGGCCGGCATCAGCAGCTCGACGCGCTGCCGGAAACCGGCAAACACGACTCTGTCCTGCAAGCCCGTCTGCTGCGCCTGCAGCCGCAGCATCGCTTCCAGCGGCCCCGTGCCGACCAGCACTAAATATACGTTGGGAAACTGCGGCGCCAGCCTGGCGAACAGGTCCAGCAGCGCTTGCGGACGCTTTTGCGCAGACAATCGCGCCACGCAGCCGAGCACGAGCGCGTCCGGCGGCAGCCCCAGCTGCTTGCGCGCCAGTATTTTCCGCTCGGGCGAGACGATGAACGTGTCCGTATCGACGCCGTTGGGAATGACGGCCAGCCGCGTTTCCGGGCTCAGCATGTCGCGGTACAGGTCGAGGAAATGCCGCATGGCCGACGGCGACACGGCATATACGCCTTTGACGGTGCGGAATGCTTCCTGCAGCCGGGGCCGCTGCCAGGCGCTGAAGGCTTCCAAAGGAAACGCATTGTGCACGCTGATCACGGCCGGCAGCCGGCATTGCCGCGCCAGCCACAGGATGGACGCGCCGTAACTGGTCCAGCAAAACGCCACGTGGACCAGGTCCGGCCGCAGCCGCCGCAGCCGCCACGCACCCGTGACCCTGGCGCGCAGCCAATTCCAGCGGCGCCAGGCCCAGTGTTCGAGAAACAGCGGCGGTTCATACACGCGCACCTGCAGATGCTGCGCACGCAAGCCTTGCACCCAGGCAGTAAAACCGGGAAAGCGCCGCAGCGCCAGCACGCTGTCATAGCCGTTCGCGGCCAGCATGCTCGCTTCTTGCGCCATGCGCAGCTCCATGCCGCCCAGCTCGCCCGAATAACTGCTGATGACGATGCGCGGCAAGCGTTTGCGCCGTCCCCGCCACGCTTCATGGAAGAAACCGCGCAGCCAGGCCCGTTCCCATTGGCGCAGGAACAGGTCGGCGTGGTCGCGCCGCAGCCAGGCCCGCACGGCGCCGAGCGTATCGCGCACGTATCTGCCCAGCATCCAGCGCGGCACGCCCAGCAATTCCACGCTGGGCGCCAGGGTCGCCAGCCGGCACTGGCCCCGGCCGAACAGCATGGCGCGGCGCAGTATCCAGGCGCGCCGCACTTGCGGGGCGCGGATGATGTGCGCCACCCGCGCTTGCGGACAGAACCAGGACGGATTGCCGGCCGCATGCATCTCCAGGTTGAGCCGGGTTTCGCTGCCCATGGCGTAATTGGCACCCTGCGGGCCGATGCTTTCGTCATAACGGGCGCCCGCCTCGAAGATGCGGCGGCGTATCGCCATGTTGGCGCCCCACACAAGGCCCGGATAGATGGGGGCGTCGCGCAAATCGGGGCTGGTGATGCCCCACGTCAAACCGACCGGGGTCAGGCGCAGCAGCCAGTCCGCCGGCTGCTCGCGCCAGGCGGGCACGATGGCGCCGCCGAACAGGGCATAGCCGGGGTGGGCGCGCGCGCAGGCCTGCAAGCGGCACAGCCAGTCGTGCGCGGGCATGGCGTCGTCGTCGCCAAAGACGAACAGCTCACTGCCATCACCGCCCAGGCGCAGGGCGTGCTCGACGGCGCCATTCAGGGCGGGACTGCGGCCGCGCCGCGCCACGTGGACGGAACTCAGGGGCAAGCGGCCGCGGAAGGCGGCGATCACCTGGGCCGTGGCGTCCGTGCTGCCATTGTCGGCGATGACGAGGCGCCAGCCGCCCACGGGCGGTCGCAAGCCCATGTAGGCGCGCAATACCTGGGGCAAGGTGCCGGCGCCATTGTAGGTCGCCATGAGAACGGTCAACAAGGACATGCCTCCTTGGTCTTACCATGACAAAACTATGTACTACAGCAGTGTTGATCCAGTGTACTGAGCCTGTCCGCCAGCCCGTTGACAGGCATCAAGACCTTGCCAACCCGGGCACAACCAGGAGCGCCCCCTTTCATGCGCGACATACTGATTACCCTCATCATCCTGGGCTCCCTGCCCTTCATCCTGAAGGCGCCGGCCATCGGCGGCCTGATGTGGGTCTGGGTCAGCGTGATGAACCCGCACACGCAGGGCTGGGGCTTTGCCACCCACATGCCGTTCGCCTTCATCATCGCCATCGCCACCCTGATCAGCCTTGCGATGACGCGCGAGCCGAAAAACCTGCCGCTCACGCCCGTCAGCGTGCTGCTGCTGCTGTTCGTCGCGTGGATGAACGTCACGGCGCCGTTTGCCCTGCTGCCGGCATCGTCGTGGGTGCAGTGGAACAAGGTCATGAAGATCATGCTGATGAGCTTTGTGATCATGATGGTGATACGCACGCGGCGCGACATCGTGCGCCTGGTCTGGGTGCTGGTGGGCTCGATCGGCTTTTATGGCGTGAAAGGCGGCATCTTCACCATCCGCAGCGGCGGCACGGAACGGGTGTGGGGGCCGGAAGAAACGTTTATTGGCGATAACAACGCGTTGGCCCTGGCCCTGATCATCACCATCCCCCTCATGTATTACCTGCAGCAAAACACGGAGAAACACTGGGTGCGCCATGGCTTGTCCGGCGCCATGCTGCTGTCGGCCCTGGCCGCGCTGGGCTCGTATTCGCGCGGCGGGCTGCTCGCCATCGCGGCCATGGGCCTGTTCATGTGGCTGAAAAGCGACCGCAAGCTGGTCCTGGGCGCGCTGCTCGGTGCGGTCACGCCGCTGCTGCTGGCCTTCATGCCCGAGCGCTGGGCAGAACGCATGGACACCATCAATACCTACCAGGACGATGTATCCGCCATGGGCCGCCTGAATGCCTGGCGCATGGCCTGGAACCTGGCGCGCGACCGCTTTCCCGGCGGCGGCTTCGACGTCTCCGACGCCGCCATCTTTGCCCGCTATGCACCGAACCCCATGGACGTGCATGCGGCGCACAGCATCTATTTCCAGGCACTGGGCGAACACGGCTTCGTCGGCCTGCTCATTTATCTGGCGCTGGGCGTCGCTACCTGGCGCACGGCGGCCGTCATCATCCGCCGCACGCGTGGCCAGCCGGAATTGCGCTGGGCGCACGGCCTGGCCACCATGAGCCAGGCCAGCCTGATCGGTTTTGCCGTGGGAGGCGCCTTCCTCAGCCTGCTGTATTTCGACATGCCGTACTACCTGATGGCCGCCCTGATCGCCACGCGCATCGTCGTCGAGCGCGAATTGCGCGCGCCGGCCCCGACATCGCGCCAGGCCAGGGTCAAGACCCCGTCCGCCATCGCGGAGCAGCCATGACGGCCACCTTGTCCATCCTGATCTACCACCGCGTGCTGGTGCGACCCGACCCGCTGTTTCCCGGCGAAGTCGATGCGGCGCTGTTCGAGCGCCAGCTGCGCCTGTTAAAGCGTTTTTATGCGCCGCTGCCACTCAGCGAGGCCGTGCAACGCCTGCAAGATGGCAACTTGCCGCCGCGCGCCGCCTGCATCACCTTCGACGACGGCTATGCGGACAATGCGCAAGTCGCGCTGCCATTGCTGCAGCGCCACGGCTTGCATGCCACGTTTTTTATCGCCACGGACTACCTCGATGGCGGGCAGATGTGGAACGACACGGTGATCGAGGCCGTGCGCCAGGCGGCCGGCCTCCAGCTGGATTTGCGGGAACTCGGCCTGGACTGCCTGCCCGTCGCCAGCCTGGCGCAGCGGCAGGCGGCCATCGCCGCCTTGCTGGGCCAGCTCAAATACCTGCCGTTCGAGCGGCGCCAGCAACTGGCCCTGCAGATCCGCCGCCAGGCGGGCGCCACGGCCGGGCCGCCAGCCATGCTGAGCACGGCGCAGCTGCACCAACTGCAGGCGGCCGGTATGGGGCTGGGCGCGCACACGGCCAGCCACCCGATTCTGTCCACCTTGCCGGACCAGGCCGCGCAGCGCGACATCGCCGATGGCAAGCACCGGCTGGAAGACTTGATACAAGCGCCCGTCACCGTGTTTGCGTATCCGAACGGCAAGGCCGGGCGCGACTATGGCGCGCCGCACGTGGCGATGGTGCAAAAGCTGGGTTTCCAGGCGGCCGTGGCGACGGACTGGGGCGTGGCACGCCCCGGCGCGAATCTTGACTTGCTGCAGCTGCCCCGCTTTACGCCGTGGGATCGAGGACGCCTGGCGTTTCTGTGGCGTTTGCGGCAAAACCGCCGGCAAGCGCACCCAGCGCGCCCGGATGCTGGCTGAGCCACTGTTCCAGCATCAGCAGCAGCCACACCATGGTGCCGTGATAGGCCGGGTGTTCCGCCAGCAGCCGGCACTGCAGGTCGTCGATGAAAGCGGGCCGCACGATGCCGCGTCCGCGCAGCTGCGCCAGGTTGTCGAACGCAAACTCGCGCAGCGGCCTGTGGCTGTGCAGCCACAGGCCGAAAGGCAAGCCGAAGCCGTGCTTTTGCTTGCGCACGATGGCCGGCGGCAGGATTTCCGCCAGCGCCCGCTTGAAGAAGGGCCGCAGCCGCCTGCCGTCGAGCTTGTCCCGCGGCGCCAGGCGCGACGCAAACGCCACCATCGCATCGTGCAGGAAGGGAAACGCCGCTTCCACGCCGGCCAGCTCGCACGCCTTGCGCACCTTGAACAGGTCGTTGTCGGCCAGGGTAAAGCGCATGTCCAGGGCCAGCAGCTCATTGATCTGGCTCAATCCCTGGCCTTGCCGCTCCCAATACGCGCCATTCACGCAGCCGGGCGCCATGCCGGGGTCGATGGTGTCGATGAAGCCCGCTTCCAGCACCGTGCGGTAGCCATGGCGCAGCAGCAAGTTGTAGCCGTCGAGCCGGGCCGGCAGCGGCAGGCTCGCCTGCTCGATGTAGCGGCGCGCCTTGTCGCCCAGCCGCCAAGGCTTGCCCCTTTGCTGGCGGAACAGCAGCGGCTCGAGGATGGCCTGGCGCAGCATGACGGGCAAGCGCTCGTACTGCGACAGCAAGGCCTGGTACGCATAGCGCTCGTTACCGCCAAACAATTCATCGCCGCCGTCGCCGCCCAGCAGGCGCGTGATGCCATCGTCGCGCGCCATCTGCGCGCAATAGTAAGCGGGAATGGCCGAGGCGTTGCCGAAAGGCTGGTCGAAGATGGCCGCCATGGCGGGAATCGCGGCCAGCACGTCGGCTGGCGTCACGTAGCGTTCGTGGTGGATGCTGCCCGCATGGCTGGCGGCCAGGCGCGCATACGCCATTTCGTCATAGCCGGGCGCGTCGAAACCGATGGAATAGGTGCGCGCGGGCCGGCCCGTCACCTGCCCCATGATGGCGGCCAAGGTGGAGCTGTCCGTGCCGCCGCTGAGAAAGGCGCCCGTGCAGGCGCTATCGCTGCCCAGGCTGCTTTCCACGGCCAGGCGCAAGAGGCGCAGGAATTCCTGCTTGTTGCTGGCGAAGGTGGCTCGCCTGCGCCACGATGCCGGCTCGTGGAAGGCCAGCTGCCAGTAGCTGCCCTTGCATTGCTTGCCGCCCCGTACATGCAGGTATTCGCCGGGCAACAATCGCTGCTGGCCAAGATAGGCCGTGGCCGGGCCGGGCACCATGTGGAAGTACAAATAATGATACAGCGCTTGCGGATCGAGCGCGCCCCGCACGGACGGATGGGCCAGCAAGGCATCGAGCGAGGAAGCAAAGAACAGACCCTGCGCATTGCTTGCATAGCTGAGCGGATGCATGCCGGCGCGGTCCACGGCCAGCAGGGCCGAGCCGGAAAAGGCGTCGAGGATGGCCAGCGAGAATGGTCCGGACAGGCTGGCGCAGGCGGCCACACCCCGGCTCAGCCACAGGGACGCGAGGCGGCATGCCACGTCATCGGCCGAACCCTCGAGCACGGGCCGGCCCCAGATAGCCACTTGCAAGCCATCCTGCTGATACACATGGCGGCTGCCGTCGATGGCGGCCACGGCCACGCCGCCCACTTCGCTGATGCTGGCGGCCTGCGGCGCATTGTCGAAACGCGACAGGGGCGCGGCCATGCCGGCCAGCGCGGTGGACGCGGCGCCATCGGCATCGGCGGTGGCCGGGCCCGCTGCGCCGCCCGCCGCAGCCAGCCAGCCGCACAGGCCGCTCATACGAGCACCTCGGCCGGCAGCGGATGGCCGAGAAACGCCGTCGGGCTGGCCGTCAAGCCGTACGCGCCCGACTGGAACACCACCACCAGGTCGCCTTCCTCGGCGCGCGCCATCTCCATCTGGTCGGCCAGCAAGTCCAGCGGCGTGCACAGCGGTCCCACGACGGACACCACTTCGCGCGGCCCGCCATGCAACCGGTTGCCGATGGCGACCGGGTAATTCTTGCGGATCAGCTGGCCAAAATTGCCGGAAGCGGCCAAGTGATGGTGCAAGCCGCCGTCCGTGACGAGAAAGACCTGGCCATGCGACACCTTGCGTTCAAGCACCTTGCACACATACACGCCCGCCTCGGCCACCAGATAGCGGCCCAGCTCCAGGTTCAGGCGCACGCCGGGCGCTGCCTGGGCCAGCAGATCGAGCTGCCGCTGCAAGCCTGCAGCCACGGGCGCCAGGTCGAGCGCCTGGTCGCCGGGAAAATACGGCAC
The DNA here is from genome assembly GCF_058797855.1 of Janthinobacterium sp. GW823-FHT01H08. Taxonomy (NCBI): domain Bacteria; kingdom Pseudomonadati; phylum Pseudomonadota; class Betaproteobacteria; order Burkholderiales; family Oxalobacteraceae; genus Janthinobacterium; species Janthinobacterium sp. GW823-FHT01H08. Next base: position 3,315,747 of record NZ_CM179504.1, on the reverse strand, counting down.
GCCAAAGCCGCCGCCGATATTCAGCGTGCGCAAGGGCGACGGCGCGCTGTCGGCCAGCTGCAGGGCCAGTTGCACGCTCATGGCCTGCGCGTCGGCCAGGGCGGTGGCAGACAGGCTTTGCGAGCCCGCATACAGGTGAAAGCCGTGAAAATCCAGGCCCAGCTGGCCAATGCGGCCCAGCAACGCCGGCACGCGGGCCGCATCGACGCCAAACGGCTGCGCCCCGCCACCCATGCGCATGCCCGTGCGGCGCAAGGCGAAATCGGGATTCACGCGCACGGCCACCCTGGCCGTCACGCCCAGCCGTTCGCTGGCCAGCGCCGTCTTTTCCAGCTGGGCGCCCGATTCCAAGTTGATCAGCACGCCGGCGGCCACGGCCCGCGCCAGCTCGCCATCGCTCTTGCCCGGCCCCGCAAAACTGATGCGTTCGGCAGGCATGGGCGTATCGAGCGCCGTCGCCAGTTCGCCGCCCGAGGCCACGTCAATGCCATCGACCAAGCCCGCCAGCCACTGCACCACGGCCGGCATGGGATTGGCCTTCATCGCGTAATGCACGTGCACGCCGGAGGGCAAGGCGGCGCGCAACTCGGCCACGCGGCGCGTGATGTGCGCGCGTTCATACGCGTAGAACGGCGTGCTGCCCACCCGCTGTGCCAGCCGGCGCAAGGGCACGCCGCCAACCTGCAGCATGTCGTTTTCCACGGCGAACTGCTGGCCCAAGGCCGCGTGCAACGGTAATTCCGTACTGTTCGAGCGAATCAAGTCCTTCATGTCGCATCTCCTGATTGGACCGCATACGCCTGCGCCAGTTCCCTGGCCAGCAAGGGACGGTCGATCTTGCCGTTCGGGTTGCGCGGCAGCACACCGTCGCGGATTTCCACCCACTGCGGCACCATATAGCTGGGCAGGCGGGCGCGGCAGGCGGCCAGCACCTTGTCGCGCAGCAATTCCACACCGGGTGCGGGCGTGACAAGCAAAGCGATGGCCTGGCCCAGCACGGCATGGGGCAAGCCCAGCGCAGCGGCCTCGCCCACCAACCCGCTCGCATACACGACTTCCTCGATCTCGGCCGGGCTGACCCGGTAACCCGACGTCTTGATCATGTCATCGCTGCGCCCCACGAAATACAGAAAGCCCTCCGCATCGCGGCGCACGGTGTCGCCCGACCAGACGGCCAGTTCCGGCAGCACCAGGCCGCTGGCCTGCGGCGGCAGCGGCTTGAAGCGCTCGGCCGTGCGCGCCGCATCGTTCCAGTAGCCGAGCGCCACCAGCGCGCCACGATGCACGAGTTCGCCCGGCTCGTCGGCGTCGCACACGCTGCCGTCCGGCCGCAGCACCAGCACTTCCGCGTTGGGAATTGCTTGTCCGATGGAATCGGGGTGCCGCTCCAGCTGTTCCGGCGCCAGATAGGTGGAACGGAACGCTTCCGTCAAGCCATACATCAGGTAGACCTGCGTGCGCGGCAACGACTGGCGCAGCTTGTCCAAGGTGGAGCGCTGCATCACGCCGCCCGAATTGGTGATATAGCGCAAGGGCTTGGACAAGGGCCAGCTCAGCTGCGACAGCTGCACCCACAGGGGCGGCACGGCGGCCAGTCCCGTGATGGCTTCCTGCTCGACGGCCTCGACGATATCGCGCAGCAGCAGATAATTCATCAGCACGGCGCAGGCACCGCTGGCAAACGCCGTCGTCAGCTGGCTCAGGCCGTAATCAAAGCTGAGCGGCAGCACGCACAAAATCCGGTCTTCCGGCGTATTGCGCAGATAGCCCGACACGCTGAGCGCGCCCGCCAGCATGTTGCGGTGCGACAGCACCACGCCTTTCGGCCGCCCCGTGCTGCCCGAGGTATAAAGAATGGCGGCCATGTCCATGTCGATCGCCGCGTGCAGCCTGGGCGCGGGCGCAGCGGGCACATTGGCGGGCACTGCGCTCCACGGCAGCACGCGGACCTTGCCCAGGCTGGACTCCGCCGCCCCTTCACCCGTCAGCAGCACGGTTTGCAAGTCCGGGCAGGCGGCCAGCGCGGGAGCCAGCTGCGCCAGGCGTTCGCGCGACGTGACGAGGACGGTCACGTTGCAGTCGGCCAGGATGTACGCCACCTGGTCCGGCTTGAGCAAGGGATTGACGGGCACGAACACGCCGCCGGCCGCCGCCGCGCCAAACATGGCGCTGACGTTTTCCGGGCGCTTTTCCAGGTACACGGCCACGCGCGCGCCGCGCTGCAAGCCCAGGGTCAGCAGGGTAGCGGCCGCTTCGCGCACGGACTGCGCCAGCGCGTCATAGCTCAATTGCTCGCCCTGCCACGACAGGGCAGGCGCGTGTGGCATGCGCTGCGCCGTTTCGAAGATCAGATCGTGTATCAGTGTCGCCATCGTTTCATCCCGGGTTGTCATGATTGCCATGCATTCCCCTATGATTGGGACAAACGGGGGCGGCAGTGTTGATTTTTATCAAGTAAGAACCTCTCCCGACCGGCGATGGTCTATCTGGCGCAATGCTTGAGGCCGCGCAACATCGATCACTGGCCGCTGCGCTCTAATGGACAGCGTTGGCTGCATAGCCGCCCCATCGTTGATCGCCATGGCCAGCCTCGCCCATTTCCTCCATTTTTCCCGCTTGCAAGGACTTGCCGCCAGCCTGCGCCAGCTGGGCTGGCGCGACAGCGCGTGGCTGGCCGTGGCGCGGCTGCTGGAAAGCGTGCCGGGCGGGCGCTGCGCGCTGTACCGCTATCAATTCGTGGCGCAAGCGGTGGCGCCCGGCTCGCTGTGCCGCGGACGCGGCCGGTCGATCGCCGTCGCGCCTTGCCTGGCGGAAGCGGACTTGCCGCCCGGTCCCGCACGCCGTCCCGGCGTGCTGGCCGAACGCTACCGGCAAGGCGCGCAATGCCTGGTGGCGCGGGACAAGTCCGGCATGGTTGGCTGGATCTGGCTGCTGCGCCACGGCTGCCAGGAAGACGAGGTGCGCGCCCGCTATGCGCTGGCGTCGCAGCAATCGTCGTGGGATCTCGACGTGTGGGTGCATCCCGAGCAGCGCGGCGGCCTGGTCTTCGCGCGCCTGTGGGAAGAGGCCAACGCCGTGCTGTACGCGCAGGGCGTGCGCTGGTCGTGCAGCCGCATCTCGCGCTTCAACCGCGCCTCGCTGGGCGCCCATGCGCGCCTGGGCACGCATGCGCTGGGCACGGCCACTTTTCTCCGCTGCGGGCGCTGGCAATGGATGGCCGCCAGCCTGCCGCCGTATCTGCACCTGTCGCGCCGCCCCGACGACATCCCTTGCCTGGCTTTCGATACGTCGTCCCTGCCGCACTACCCTTCCCTGGAGCTGACATGCCGCATCTTGAAGCAGTAAAACGCATCCTCGACACCACCCTGGGCTTGAACGGGCGCGCGCTGGAAGCCCACACGCCGCTGCTGGGCAGCGTGCCGGAACTCGACTCGATGGCCGTGATCAGCGTGATCGCCGCGCTGGAAGACCATTTCGGCATCCTCGTCGCCGACGACGACATCCACGCGCGCCACTTCGCCACCGTCGGCACCCTGCACGATTTCGTGTTTGCCAAGCTGCGACCATGAACAGCGCCGCCATCGCCCCCCTGCCGCTGCTGCCCTTCTTCCTGCCCGCCAGCGGCGGCCAGCGCTACTGCCTGCTGCACCTGCCGTCGCCGGGCCGCAGCGCGCGCGGCGGCATCGTGTATGTCCACCCGTTCGCCGAGGAACTCAATAAAAGCCGCCACGTGGCCGCCGCGCAGGCGCGCGCCTTTGCCGCCGCCGGCTACAGCGTGCTGCAGATCGATCTGTTCGGCTGCGGCGACAGCAGCGGCGACTTTGGCGAGGCGCGCTGGGACATCTGGCACAACGACCTGCACCTGGCTTGCGCGTGGCTGGCGCAACGCGTTGACGGCCCGTTGACCGTCTGGGGCTTGCGCCTGGGCGCCCTGCTGGCCCTCGATTTCGCCAGCCGCGCGCCGCTGCCGCTGGCCCGTCTGCTGCTGTGGCAACCGGAACTCGATGGACGGCGCGTCATCGACCGCTTCCTGCGCCTGCGCCTTGCGTCGGGCATGCTGGCCGGAGGCGCACGGGAAGCGCCCGGACATGCGCGCGCCGTGCTGGCGAATGGCAAGCCTGTGGAAGTGGCGGGCTACCTGCTGGCGCCAGAACTGGCGCACGCCATCGACAGTGTCAGCGCTTCCGCCCTGCTGCCGTCAGTGCCCGTCTACTGGCTCGATTACCAGGCGCCGGAACACAGCGCCCCGCCCTTGCCGCCGCTGGCGCGCGAATGGCGCGAGCACGGCGCCGCCGTGCACGTGGCCAGCTTCGGCGACGGGCCGTTCTGGCACAGCGGCGAGCTGCTGGCGTGTCCGCAACTGCTGCACGCCACGCGGCTACTCTGCCGCGACTGGCTCGACGAGGAAAGGCAGCCGCCATGAAGCGCGACAGCAGCCAGCAGCACCTCGCAGGGCACAGCGTGCGCGAGCTGGCGCTGCGCTTTCGCAGCGCGGCTGGCGGCCCCGGTGACGACGAGGCGCAGGCGCACATGGTCGGCATCCTCAGCCTGCCCGCCGCGCCCGGCCCGCGCGGCATCTTGATCGTCACGGGCGGGCCGCAGTACCGGGTCGGCAGCCACCGCCAGTTCGTCCTGCTGGCCCGCGCCCTGGCCGCGCAAGGCTGGCCCGTGCTGCGTTTCGACCTGCGCGGCATGGGCGACAGCGAGGGCAGCGCGCGCGACTACCGCGCAGCCGGCCCCGACATCGCCGGCGCGCTGGCGCAATTCTTCGATGCCGTGCCATCGTTGCGCGAAGTGGCGCTGTGGGGCTTGTGCGACGGCGCCACGGCGGCCGCCTGCCATGCGCCGCGCGACGCGCGCGTCAAGGCCCTGGTGCTGCTCAACCCCTGGGTGCGCAGCGGCGCCGGCCTGGCGCGCGCCACCTTGCGCCACTATTATTTGCCGCGCCTGCTGCAAGGCGCGTTCTGGCGCAAGCTGGCGGGCGGCGGACTGCAGCTGGGCGCCAGCCTGGCGTCGCTGCGGCAGGTGGCGGCCGCCACGCAGACACCGGCAACAGAGGAAGACGATGCGCCAGCGCCGGCCCTGCTGCGGGCGCTGACCCAATTCCAGGGCAAGGTGCTCTTGATTCTCAGCGGCGACGACCTCGGCGCGCGCGAGTGGCAAGCGCTGGTCGCTGGCGACCCGGCATGGCGCGGCGTCACCGCGCGCGTGCAATGGACGCAGGCGCAGGTCGAGGGCGCCAACCACACGTTCGCCAGCGCCGCCTGGCGCGGCGCAGTGGAACAGCTGTGCGCACGGTGGCTGCAGTCATGGTAAAGACCTCACCGAACGCGGCCCGACCAAAACGGGTGCTGATGGTGGCCTACCATTTTCCGCCACTGGCCGGCGGCAGCGGCATCTTGCGCACCCTGGGCTTCGCGCGCCATTTGCCCGACTGCGGCTGGCAGCCGCTGGTGCTCAGTCCCAGCCCGGTAGCGTATGCGCAGAAAGGAATATCGCAGCTGGCGCAGATCGGGGAGCACGCCACCGTGCGGCGCACCCTGGCGCTCGATGCGGCGCGCCATCTGGCCATCTCCGGACGCTATCCGCGCTGCCTGGCCCTGCCCGACCGCTGGAGTTCCTGGTGGCTGAGCGCCGTGCCGGCCGGCCTGCGCATGATCCGCGAATACCGCCCCGACGCCATCTGGTCGACGTATCCGATCGCCACGGCGCACCTGATCGCGCTGACCCTGCAAAAACTCAGCGGCCTGCCGTGGGTCGCCGACCAGCGCGATCCCATGCTCGATGACAGCGACCCGCTGGCGCCGTATCCGCCCGAGCCGCGCCTGCACCGCATGCATGCGTGGATCGAACAGCGCATCGCGGCGCGCAGCGCGGCCATCGTCTGCACCACGCCGGGCGCCATCGATGCGCACCGGCGCCGCCTGGCGCAGGTCACGCGCGAGCGTTTCCACCTGATCGAAAATGGCTACGATGAAGACGGTTATCCGGACAGCCCTGCGCACACGGGCCACCGCAGCCGCTTTTTGCTGCTGCACAGCGGCGTGATCTACCCGTCCGAGCGCGACCCGCAGCCGTTGTTCGAAGCCCTGGCCCGGCTGCGCCACGACGGCGTACTGCATGCACGCAATTTCCAGCTGGTGCTGCGCGCGACGGGCCACGATGCGTGGCTGGCCAGCCTGCTGGCGAAATACGGCGTCCAGGACCTGGTCAGCCTGGAACCGTTGCAGCCGCACGGCGCGGCGCTGCGGGAAATGCTGACCGCCGACGGCTTGCTGCTGCTGCAGGCGGCCAACTGCAACGCGCAGATTCCCGCCAAGCTGTATGAATACCTGCGCTGCCGCCGCCCCATCCTGGCGCTGACCGACCTGGCGGGCGACAGCGCGGCCAAGCTGCGCCACTGCGGCATCGACACCATCGGCCAGCTGGCCTCAAGCGGCGACTGCGCGCGCGCGCTGCTGCGCTTCCTGGAGCTGGCCCGCCAGGGCCGCGCGCCGCTGGCCAGCCCCACCGCCATCGCCCTGCAATCGCGGCAAGCCCGCAGCAACGCCCTGGCCGATGTGCTGGACCAGGTCAGCCACAGGAGAACAGCATGAAGCACCCGATACTTGCCTGCACCCTGGCCGCCTGCTGCGGCATGGCGGCGGCCGAATGTCCGCCCTACGTCAAGCGTACGCCGGGCGGCGACTACACGAGCGCGGAAGACCGCGACGGTCTGTCCGTGATTGAGAAATTCCATTTTTCGCGTGCCGTGGAAACGCTCACGCAAGGCATGACGGGCAGCCTGGGCGCCGACATCAGCTACACCCTGGAGCACTTCCCGAACCACCACCGGGCGCTGGCGTCGATGGCCAAGCTGGGATTGCGGCTGAAAAGCGCGCAGCCGGTGGGCGCCCGCTACACGGTCAGTTGCTACTTCGAACGGGCGATCGCCTTCGCGCCGCAGGACGTGACGGCGCGCATGGTGTTTGGCAACTACCTGCTGGCCACGGGCCAGGATGCGATGGCGCTGGAACAGCTGGATGCGGCCAGCCGCCTGGCGCCCGAGCAGGCCACCATTCAGTACAACCTGGGCTTGATGTATGTGAAAAAGAAGGAATACGAGAAGGCCAGCGCGCATGCGCAAAAAGCCTATGCGCTGGGCTTCCCCTTGCCGGGGCTGAAGAACAAGCTGAAGGCGGCGGGCAAGTGGCGCGAGCCGCCGCCGGCGCCGGCCGTCGTTGAAGCGAAGGAAGCACGGAAAACCGAGGAACCGGCCGTGCCGCCGGTCGAAGAACCTAGCGGGGAATGACGGCCGGCCGCTGGGCCACGCTCCAATGCCCCGTCGGCGAGGCGGCCAGCGCGGCAGCCAGGTCGCGCCGCGATTGCGCCTTGTCGGCGGCCTCGCTGATGAACGCCAGTTCGGCCGGCTGCAGCGCGGTGACGGCGAGCAGCATCACTTCGCCATATGGCGTATCGAACGATGGCGCGATGCTGCTTGCGCCCTGGGCCAGCAGCACGCCCACCTGTTCGTCCTCGTCTTCGAGGCCTGCCGGCGCATCGCGCACGTCCAGCACCATCGAGACGCTGCCGTGGCGCTGCACCAGCAAGTCGATGGAGCCATGGTCGGCCACGTTCTGGCTGACCTGGTAGATCAGGTCGAACAGCCAGGAATGCGCCACGTCCTTGCCGTCAAAGGCGGACAGCGGCGCCTCGATGCACACTTCCAGCAGGTGGCCGCGCGGCACAAACACGTCGTCGTCATCCTCGAACGGATCGCTCAAGCCATCGCTGGCGATGATGATGGTATCGGCCCGGCGGATCACCCTCCAGGCCTGGCGCAGCGATGGCCAGCGGGGGCCTCCCATGAAGGCCGGGTTGACCAGCGGCGCCAGCACGTCAGTGTCTACGGTGCCCAGGGTGGCATAAAAGGCGTCGCGCGCGGCGCAAGCCGCGGCCAGCATTTGCGCGCCCGCTTCCTTGCCGACGACGGCGTCGTCCGGTTGCGGTACTTGTGGAATATCGTTTTCAGGCATGTTATCAATCTATTATTTACGACACCTGACAAAACCGTAGCGAGCGGAAGGGAGAGGTGGCTAAGAAGCGCAACCGTACTCTAGTACGGTGAGCATCGCAGGCCGCCTATACCGACGCGCAGTAGGGTTGGTCGGGTGTCAATCAGCAGGAGGGAAATCGTGATAATTGCGGGGCAGATAGCCCCAGATGCGCGCCACCCGGTCCCGCACCTCGAAATCGAAGCCGATGCGTTGGAGCTCCGGCACGATCCACACGCCATGGTCGATGATTTTCTTCGGCAGCAGCATGGCCACGTGTTCTTCCGAGTACAGGCTGATGTCGAACCATTCCACGCCCAGGAACGGGAACGGCGGGTGGTAATCCCACTCCGTGTCCCAGCGCGAGACGTAGCCGCTGACGGAGCCGTAGCGGTACGACGGCACCCAGTCGGTCCGCCCGCGCATGAAGGCCAGCAGTTCGTTCCACTTGCAGTCGTTGGCGGCGCCGGCCAGGTTGCGCCGCGCGATGTGGCCGCGCAGCTTGCGCTTGATGTCGTCGCCGCCGGCGTCGGCCAGCGGCAGGCTGGCGTGCGCCGCCAGGGCCATCAGCGGGCCACCGGCTTGACTTTCGACGCGGCCAGCACGGCGCGCTGGCGGGCCGTGTCGGTATCGTCGGCCGTGGCCAGTGCCACGCCCATGCGGCGGCGGGCGAACGATTCCGGCTTGCCGAACAGGCGCAAATCGGCGCCCGGCACCTTCAAGGCGTCGGCCACGCCTTCAAAGGCGATGCCTTTCGCTTCCAGCTGGCCGTAGATGACGGCCGAGGCGCCGGGCGAACGCAGCGCCACGTTGACGGGCAAGCCGAGGATGGCTTTCGCGTGCAGCTCGAATTCGCTCTGCACCTGGCTGGCCATCGTGACCATGCCCGTGTCGTGCGGACGGGGGCTCACTTCCGAGAACCACACCATGTCGTCCTTGACGAACAGCTCCACGCCGAACAGGCCCAGGCCACCCAGGTTGTCCGTCACCTTGCGGGCGATCTCGCGCGAACGCTCAAGTGCCAGCGGCGCCATGCGAGCCGGCTGCCACGATTCCACGTAGTCGCCCTGCACCTGCAGGTGGCCGATCGGCTCGCAGAACTGCGTTTCGATCTGTCCCGAAGCGCCGACGGCGCGCACCGTCAGCAGGGTGATTTCGTAGTCGAAGTCGATGAAGCCTTCGACGATGACGCGGCCCGTATCGACCCGGCTGCCGCTGGCCGCATAGGCCCATGCGGCGTCCACGTCAGCGGCGCCATCGAGTTTGGACTGGCCCTTGCCCGACGACGACATCACGGGTTTCACCACGCACGGGAAACCGATCTCCTGGCATGCCAGTTGCAACTCCTGCAGGCTGCTGGCGAAGCGGTATGGCGACGTGGCCACGCCCAGGGTTTCGGCCGCCAGGGTGCGGATGCCTTCGCGGTTCATCGTCAGCACGGCCGCGCGCGCGTTCGGGATGCACGTGATCTGCCCCGCCGCTTCCAGCGCCGCCAGGGTGTCGGTGGCGATGGCTTCGATTTCCGGCACGATCAAATCCGGCTTTTCCAGGTCGATCAGGGCGGCCAGCGCCACGCCGTCGCTCATGTCGATCACGTGCGAGCGGTGCGCCACGGGATGGCCCGGCGCGTTCGGATAGCGGTCGACGGCGATCACTTCCACACCCAGGCGCTGCAGCGCAATGATCACTTCCTTGCCCAGTTCGCCGGAACCCAGCAACATGACTTTGATGGCGGTGGAAGACAGCGGTGTGCCGAAGGTGCGCGGGGCGATGGTGTTGCTGGTGCTGATAGTCATGGGCAGGGTCAATCTGGCAATGGAAAGATGGCCGGAACTATAGCAAATGCCGGCCATCTTGGACAGGGTGCGCCGCTGGCGTGCGCCCCCTGCCCCGCGTGGCGGGCTAGCCCGCGTACGCGCGCTTGATCTGCTCGATGTCGATCTTTTTCATGCCCATCATGGCCTTCATCACGCGCTGGGCCTTGACGGGATCGGGGTCGCCCAGCAGCTTGATCATCAGGGTGGGCACGATTTGCCACGATACCCCGAACTGGTCCTTGAGCCAGCTGCATTGCTGCGCTTCCGGCGGCCCGCCCCGGGACAGCAGGTTCCAGTAGTGGTCGACCTCGTCCTGGGTTTCGCAATTGACCTGGAACGAGATCGCTTCGGAAAACTGGAATTGCGGCCCGCCGTTCAAGCCCGTAAACGTCTGACCATCGAGTTCAAAGGCCACCGTCAGCACGCTGCCCGGCTCCTGGCCGTGGATTTCCTTGCCTTCCTCGCCATAGCGCAGGATCTGGCCGATCTTCGAATTGGGAAATATTTCCGTATAAAACCGGGCCGCCGCCTCGGCGTTGCCGTTGAACCATAAACATGGGGTAATCTTTTGTACGCTGTGCATGATGTCTCCCTAGTCCGAAACAGGAACGCCTTCCCTGTGCGGGAAGGACCGCCACCAATATAGTCATTATTGGGCCGCCGGGGCGCGCAATTTGCCTCCCCCTTGCGCGACGTCGTCGCGCGCCAGCATGCCGGCGCTGGCCAGCAGCCGCAGCCGGGCCGATCGCCATTCCGCCTGGCAACGGATGCGCTCCTGCTGCGCTTCGAGCAGCGCGGACTGCGTGTTCAGCATTTCCAGGATATCGGCCGCGCCCAGGCCGAACTTGCGCCGCACGCTGGCCAGCGCGTCCTGCGCCGCATCCAGCCACGCTTGCGACGCGGCCAGGTTGGCCAGCGCCATGCTCGCCTCCGCATGCGTTTTCACCAGTTCCATCAGGGTCTGCTGCCGCACTTCCTCAGCCTCGGCCTCCCTTTGCCCCGCCTGCGCCTGCGCGCCGCGCACCTTGTAGTGGCGCGCAAAGCCGTCGAACAGGGGTATGTTGAGCGAGATGCCCACCAGCGTTTCGCGCGTGGAAGCCGGCGACAAGCCCTGGTTGGGCCGGCCGTTCTGGTAGAGATTGGCCGTCAGGTCGATGCTGGGGCGGCCCTCCGAGCGGGCAATCTCCACCCGTTCGCGCGCCGCCGCCAGCTGCGCCTGCGCCGCCAGGATGGCCGGATGGCGCGCCTGGGCCAGCGCCAGCCAGGCGTGCAGCTCATCTTGCAAACCCTCGCGCAGGCCCGCCGCCGCGCCGTCCCCGTCCCCGTCCCCGTCCCCGTCCAGGGTCACGCCCGCATCGGCCGGCAAGCCCAGGGTGTAAATGAGCACCGCGCGCGCCTTGTGGAACTCGCCGTCGGCGCGGCTGGCGCCCAGAGCCGCCTTGGCCAGGGCGCTGGCCGCCTGCAGGGTGTCGCTGTGCGAGCCGAGGCCCCGCTGCGCGCGGCGCTGCGTGGCCTGCACCGTTTCATTGGCCAGCGTCTGGTATTCCTGCCGCATGCGCACGCTGGCGCGCGCCGTCTGCGCCTCGAAATACGCGCTGACCGTCGCCGCCAGGGTCTTTTGCAGCACGGCGTCGCGGTTGGCCAGGGCCGCGTCCAGCATGGCTTGCGCCGAACGCTGGCCCGCCGCGCGCCCGCCGAAGTCGAACAGCCGCCAGGAAAAGCTCAGCGAGCCCGTATTGCTGTTCAGGCTGCCGGACGGCGTGCCGGCGCCCGGATAGGCCGTGCGGTCGTGCACCCGGCTCAAGCCCCCATTCAGGGTGGGCAGATAGGCAGCCCTGGCCTCGCCCACGCCGGCCGCCTGCAGCCGGATGCCGGCCCAGGCGCCATGCACCCGCGCGTTGCGGCACAGGGCCAGGTCGACGGCCGCCGGCAGGGTCAACGGCACATCGCCGTCGTACGTGGACGGGCATGGCGCGGCGTCCAGCATCTGCGCCCGGACTGGCGCGGCGGCCAGGAACAAACCGGCGGCGAAGAAAATGGCGGCGTGCCTAGCGTTCATGCAGCGCCTCCTTCTGGTGCCGCACCAGCGGCGAGAGCACGTATTCGACCACCCTGCGCGTGCCCGTGCGGATTTCCGCGCGCACGGCCATGCCGGCCGACAGCGGCACCAATCTGCCGTCGATGACGATGGCCGGCTGGCGCAAGGTGATCCTGACGGCGTAGACGGGCCCCTTTTTTTCATCCTCGATGGCGTCGCGCGAGACGCTGCTGACGACGGCGGGCACGGTGCCATACTTGGTGTAGTCGAAGGCGTCGATCTTGACGGCCACCGCCTGCCCTGCCTGCACGAAGCCCACGTCGCGGTTTTCCAGCATAGCGTCGATTTCCAGCTTGCCCTGGCGCGGCACGATCTGCATCAGCGCCTGCGCGGCCGGCACCACGCCGCCCACCGTATGCACCTTCAGTTGCTGCACCGTGCCGTCGACGGGGGCCGTCAGGCGCAGCAGGCTGCCGCGGGCGCCCGCGCGGCGCGCATCCTGGCCGCTGGAGGCCGCCACCCTCGCCCCTTCCGCCAGTGCGTCATACGCGTCTTTCCTCGTCTGCGCCACCAGGGCAGCCCGTTCGCTGCGGGCCGACGCCAGCTGGCCGGCCAGGTCGATGCGCGCCTGTTCCTTCTCCAGCCACGCGTGTTCGGCCACGTCGCGCGTGGCCAGCAGCGCCCGGTAATCGCCGGCCCGCTGCGCCGCCAATGGCAGCGCCTGCGCGTAGCGGGCGATTTCGCCGTCGAGGTGCGCCAGCCTGGCGCGAAAGCTCGCGTACTGGCCATCCACGTGCGCTTGCGCGGCGGCGCGCTCCAGGGCCGGGATCGCGTCCGGCGCCGCCAGCTTCGGCATCGTCAGTGTGTCGACGGCGGCGATCAGCGCGCGCGCGCGGGCCACCTGCAGCGCGGCCGCCACGGCGTCGCCGGCCGCCTTGTCGCGCTCGGCGTCGGGCCCCCGGCTGTCGAGTTCCACCAGCAGCTGGCCCGCCTGCACGGCCTGCCCTTCCCGCACATGCAGGGCGCGCACGGCCGCCACGTCGACGGAAGCGATGGTCTTGGTGTTACCGGATGGAATGATCTTGCCCGCCGCATGGACGATGATGTCGACCTTGCCAAAAACGGCCCACAGCACCACGCAGCCGACCAGCAGCATCAGCACCCTGGCAGTCAGGCGCAACGACGGCGACACGGGCCGCTCCTGCAGCGCCAGCGCGGCCGGCAAAAAGGCCGCCTCGTCTTCGCTGAGCACAGGGCCGCCCAGCGTGGCGCGGCTTTGCCAGCTGTGCCGCAGCACCTGGCCATAGCGTTTGAACAGCTCGCCATACGCGGCGAGACGGTGGCCGGCGCTCATGTTGCTTCCCCTGTTGCGCTCCCGTGCGTACCCTGCTGCAGGCTGTACAAATGGGCGTAGATGCCGCCCGGCCGCTTCAGCAGCGCGTCGTGGCTGCCCAGTTCCGCCACCTGCCCCCGCTCCATGACGACGATGCGGTTGGCTTCGCGCACGGCCGACAGGCGGTGGGCGATGATGAGTACCGTGCGCCCCGCGCAAATGCCGCGCATATTGTCCTGGATAATCTTTTCCGACTCGTAGTCGAGCGCGCTCGTCGCCTCGTCGAAAATCAGGATGCGCGGGTCGCCGATCAGGGCGCGGGCGATGGCGATGCGCTGGCGCTGGCCACCCGACAGGCCCGTGCCGTGTTCGCCCACCATGGTGTCGTAGCCTTCCGGCAGTTCGCAGATAAAATCGTGGGCGCCCGCCAGTTTTGCCACGGCGATGACCGCATCGATGGGCAGCGCCGGGTCGCTCAGGGCGATGTTGTCGCGCACGGAGCGGTTGAACAGGATGTTTTCCTGCAGCACCACGCCGATCTGGCGCCGCAGCGAGGCCGTGTCGATGACGGCGATGTCCTGCCCGTCGATCAGCACCTTGCCCCGCTCGGGGATGTACAGGCGCTGCGCCAGTCGCGTCAGAGTGCTCTTGCCTGAGCCGGAACGCCCGACGATGCCGATCACCTCGCCGGGCGCGATGGCGATCGACACCTCGCGCAGCACCTCCGCCGCGTCGGGTCGGTAGCGGAAACCCACCTGCTGGAAGTCGATGGCGCCGGCGATGCGCGGCAGGCGCGCCTTCTGGTTGCCCGCGTCTTGGCTACCCGCTTCCGTGCGGGCGTTGAGGATGTCGCCCAGGCGGCTCATGGAGATGCCCACTTGCTGGAAATCGTTCCACAGCTGCGCCAGGCGCAGGATGGGCGAGGCCACCTGCCCCGCCAGCATGTTGAAGGCCACCAGCTCGCCCACCGTCATCCTGCCGTCGATGACGAGCGTGGCGCCCCACCACATGATGGCCGCCGTCACCAGTTTACTCACCAGAGTGACGCCGCCGCTGGCCAGCATGCCGATGTTGCTTGCCGACAGGCCCGCCGACACATAACCGGCCAGCTGCTTTTCCCACTGCTGCTGCCAGCGCGGTTCCACGGCCATGGCCTTGACCGTGTCGACGCCGCTGATGGTTTCAACCAGAAAAGACTGGTTTTCCGCGCTGCGGTTGAATTTGTCGTTCAAGCGCCCCCGCAGCACGGGCGTGAGCAGCATCGACAGGACCGCGTAGATGGGGATAGACGCGAGCACGACCACGCTGAGCGCCGCGCTGTACCACAGCATGGCGGCGATGAAGATGAAGGAAAACAGCAGGTCGAGCACCAGGGTCATGGCGTTGCCGGTAAGAAAAGAGCGGATGTTTTCCAGTTCATGGATGCGGGCCACGGAATCGCCCACGCGGCGCGCCTGGAAATACGCGATCGGCAAGGCCAGCAGGTGGCGGAACAGCCGCGCGCCCAGTTCCACGTCGATCTTGCTGCTGGTGCGCGCGAATACATAGGTGCGGATGAGGCCCAGCGCCGCTTCGAAGACGATGGCGCAGACCAGGCCGATGGCCACCACGTTCAAGGTCTGCATGGCGTGGTTGACCAGCACCTTGTCCATCACCACCTGGAAAAACAGGGGCGTGGCCAGGCCGATCAGCTGCAGCACGAAGGAAATGAGCAGCACTTCGCCCAGCAGCCTGCGGTATTTGACGATGGCGGGGATGAACCAGCTGAAGTCGAAGCGGGCCGTCTCGCCCGCATAACTGGCCTTGCTGGTAAAAAAGATCAGTTCGCCCGACCAGATGGCGAGAAAAGCGTCGCGGCCGAGGATCTGCGGCGGCTGGCCCGGATGCTGAATCAGCACCTTGCTCACGGCGCCGTCGCTGCTGTCGACCTTGCCGAGAATAAAGAAACGCCCGTCGTGACCGATGGCGATGGCGGGCAGCGGCGCTTGCGCCAGCCGTTCGGGCGCCTGGCGCACCAGCTTGGCCGTCAAGCCCAGCCCTTTCGAGGCCAGCAGGACGGTTTGGCGCGTGAACACGGCTTGGCCGAAAGCGTGCTTGAGCTGGGCGCCGTCGGCGGCGATGCCGTGCAGGCTGGCCATCAGCAGCAGCGACAGCAGGCCCGTGTCGGGCGCGGGTTCGGTGGACGAAGTGGCGTGGCGATAGGGAAGTACGGTCATCGGATCATGTCGGAAATCAATGGCGCAGCCGGGCCGGCAGGTGCAAGGCCGGCCCGGCTGCGCGGGGGTGGAACTACGTGCTCAAGCGATCAACGTAAGCGATCATTGCGCTGCCGCCAGCTGGATCTGCGTCGACGGGTTGCCGTGGCCGGACCAGGGCGCCGATGCGGCCGCGGGCACGGCAAAACCGGCCATCGCTTGCACCAGCTGCGCCGGATCGGCTTGCCAGGCAGCGGATCCGCCCTGGCTGGCCGCGCCAAATTGCTGCGCGGCACGCCAGTTCTGCGCCAGCGCCGGCGCCAGGATGGCGGCCGTGCCGGCAGGCAAGGTCAGCTGGCCGGCCGGCGGCGGCGTCAGGCCAGCCATCGCTTGCACGAGGTTTTGCACATTGCTACCCAATAAGACGCGGCCATCGGCCATGCGGAATTCCTCGATGCGCACGGCCGTATCGGCAAACCAGTTATTCACGGTGATCTTGTCCGTGGTGCCGATGGTGCTCACTTCCAGGTTGGCGCCCTCCCGGCGGAACCACAGCTGCTCGGCGCTGACGCCGGCCAGGAAGGACACGACGTCATGGCTGCCCGCCTCCTCCGTCTCAGCGATGATGTCGGCGCCGTCGCCGCGGGCGAAGATATAGGTGTCGTCGCCCGCAAGGCCGGCCAGAGTGTCGCCGCCCTTTCCGCCTTGGAAGATATCATTGCCGAAGCCGCCAAAGAGAATGTTCTTGAGCTCATTGCCGATCAGCACATCGTCGAACTTGCTGCCGAACAGCATGCCGAAATTGGACAGCACGTCTACGCCGGGACGCGCGGTCAAGGGGCCACCAACGGGCGCGAAGACGGCCGTCACGCCTGTGCTGGCGCCGCTGTAAGTGACCGAGTTGCCGGCACCGGCGCCATCGAGCACATTGCCGCCGGGGGTATCGACATAAAAGACGTTGTTGTTATAGGCGCTGCCAGTCACCTTCAGGCCGGCAGAGGCGAGGCGCACGTATTCGACATTGTCGGCCACCGTGTAATCGACGCTGGTGTAGACGGTATCGTTGCCGCCGTTGCCCCGCTCGACGATGAAGTCGCCACTGTGGTTGACGTAATACGTGTCGTCGCCGCCCAGGCCTTCGAGCAGGTCGGCGCCGGCCGTGCCGTTGATGACATCGGCGTTCGCCGTGCCGACAAAGTGCTGCCCCGTGGGCTGCGTGGGACCGTTGAAGTGCCAGGCCTGGGCCAGCACGGGCGCCAGGGCAGCGGCCGTGGCGGCCGGCAGGGTCAGCTGGCCCAGCGGCGGCGGCGCCAGGTTCGCCATCGCCTGCACCAGCAGCTGCACGTCGGCGCCGCGCATGACGTGGCCGGCGGCCGTGCGGAATTCCTCGATGTTCGGCGCAGCCGCGTTCCAGCTGCGGATGGTGATCTTGTCCGTCGTGCCGATGGTGCTCACTTCCAGATCCGCGCCCACCTGGCGGAACCACAGCTGGTCGATGTTCACGCCGGCCAAAAAGGCGATGCTGTCGTAATTGGCGTCGGCCGAGGGCTCGGCGATGACGTCGGCGCCGTCGCCGCGCGCAAAGACATAGGTATCGTCGCCCAGGCCGCCGGTCAGCACGTCGTCCCCCTTGCCGCCTTGCAAGGTATCGTTGCCGAGGCCGCCGGACAGGGTGTTGGCCAGTTCGTTGCCTGACAGCACGTCGTCATGGGCGCTGCCTGTCACGTTGGAAATATTGACGAGCACATCGCTGCCCGGGCGCGCCGTGGCGTCACCGTTGACGGCGATCATGGCGGCCGTCACGCCAGCCCTGGACGCGGCATAGGTGGCCGAAGTGTTCGCGCCGACGCCGCGCAGCACATTGCCGCCGGCGGCATCGACGTGGAAGACGTTCGCGTTGCCGTTGCCCGTCACCGTCAGACCGGCGGCGCTGACATGCACCTCTTCGACGTTGGCGGCAAGGGTGTGATTGACGGTGGTGTAGACCGTGTCGCGTCCGCCGCCCGCCTGTTCGACGACAGCGTCGCCGCCATGGTTGACGTAATAGATATCGTCGCCGCCCAGGCCGGCCATCACGTCGGCGCCCGCCGTGCCCTTGATGATGTCCGGGTTCGCCGTGCCGGTGAAAGTGCCGTTGGTCGGCTGGTTCGGCCCTTCCGTGCGCCAGTTCTGCGCCAGCGCTGGTGCCAGCGCGGCGGCGATGCCGGCCGGCAAAGTCAGCTGGCCCGCCGGCGGCGGCACCAGGACGGCCATCGCCCGCACCAGGTTTTCCACGTCGCTTCCCAGCAGCACGCGGCCGTTGGCTGTGCGGAATTCATCGATGCGAGGAGGCGAGCCGGCGTTATACCAGCCATTGATGGTGATCCTGTCGGCCGTGCCGATGGTGCTCACTTCAAGGTTCGCGCCCACCTGGCGGAACCACAACTGGTCGGCGCTGACGCCTGCCAGGAAGGAGACGACGTTCCGGCTGCCCGCCTCCACCATCTCGGTGATGTTATCGGCGCCGTCGCCGCGGGCGAAAATGTAGGTATCGTCACCCATCGCGCCGAACAGGCCATCGTCGCCTTTGCCGCCCTGCAAAATGTCATTTCCATAACCGCCGGCAAGGAAATTCCTGAGTTCGTTGCCGGTCAGCACATCATTGAACTTGCTGCCGACGATGCTGGCCACATTCCTCACTACGTCAGCGCCAGGACGCGCCACTAGTGGGCCGTCCGCAGGCGCAAAGACAGCCGTCACTCCCGCGCTTGCGCCGCCGTAGTTGACCACGTTGCCCGTGCTGCCGCCATCAATCACGTGCCCGCCAGGGACATCGACGTAAAAGATGTTGTTGGTCGTGGCGCTGCCCGTCACCGTCAGACCTGCGGCGGTCAGGTGGACGTTCTCGACGTTCTCGGCCACCGTGTAGTTGACGCTGGTGTACACGGTATCGGTGCCGCCGTTGGCCAGCTCGACGACCACGTCGCCGCTATGGTTGACGTAATACGTGTCGTCGCCCGCCAGTCCTTCGAGCACGTCCGCGCCCGTGGTGCCGGTGAGTACATCGGCGTTCGCCGTGCCCACGAAACGCTGCGGGGCCGCCAGGCTGTTCAGATAGGCGTCAATGGCGGACACGCCGGCCGCTTCGGAAGATGGCGCGAAGGCGGCGGATTCAAATTTCTTAGTCATATTGCAGTTTCCTGTCGTTAAACTTAAAAAAAATCACGCGTGGATATGCCAGCGCAAGCCGGCATGGAAGACAAAGTCGTGCCGCGTCGAAAGGCAGCTTCGGCATGCACTCTGCAGTGACAGATCAGGCGGGGAAACACTGCCATTTGTCACGCAAATGTCATGAAAGCGGGATGTGGGGAGGGAGTGGCCGTACGGCGTGGGGATGGGACGTCGGCGGCTGGAGCGATGCTAAGTAACTAACCCCCAAGAAATTATTGTGATTTCTGACTTGCAAAACTTCACAAGAATTTCCTGAGGATTACTTAGCGGGCGCCCTCAGAGCTTGCAGGGCGCGCAAGCAGTCCATACTGGCCGCAAACGCCGCGAGCGCATCGTCCAGCGCCAGACCCGGCCGGCTGGCCGCGAAAACGGCCCAGGCTGGCGCGTGGCGCGCCGCCTCATTCCGGCCGTGCTGGCCATCGAGCCAGGCGATGGCAGCCATGGCTTGCTCCTGATCAAAGTACAACTGCGCCTGGAGCAGGTAATGTTCCAGATAGCGGTGCAGGTAGTCGCGGCTGGCGGGCGTATCGAAAACGGCCAGCGCCAGGCAATACGCGCTGCCCGCGTAGCAGACCTCGCTGGCCAGCAGCAGGCCGCCCAACTGATCCGTGAAGGCGCCCTGCCCGGTCAATGCGGCCAGGTAGGCGCCCGCCGTGCGGCTGCGCCAGTCGAATTGCCCCAGCAGGCGCGCGATGACGGCGGCGTCGGCCTGCGCCAGCCGCGCCACGCATGCGCTTGCCTGGGGCTGGTGCAGACCCATGTACAGGGGCCGCACCCAGTCGTCGCGCAGGGCCGCCGTCAGCGCTTCCTGCGGCGGCAGCTGCGCGATGCTGCGCAGCAGGTTTTGGAAGGCGTCTACGCGTCGAGGCCGTAAAACACGGCGACAAGGATGGCGATGTTGTTGCAGGCGCGGGAAAAGGTCGTTGTCGCGTAGGCCACGGCCACAGTGGGCGCGCGGTAGCGCAGGTAAACAAAGCTGAACATGGCGCCTGAACCGAGCGCGACAATCGCGTGCAGCAAGCCGCCGCTGATGAAATGCACGATGGCCCACAGGATGGCGCCGATAAAAATGCTCAGCTGCCGGGTGGCGCCCAGGCGCTTGAGGATTTCCAGCGGCAGCAACTGGCCGAGAAACGTTTCCAGGATGGGAGAATAGATGACGACCCAGAACACCAGCAGCGGCAGCGACATTTCGCGCTTGAACTTGGACAGGCCCGTGTGCGCGCCCCAGTATTCGGGCGGCAGCAGCCATTTCGTGAGGAACAGGATGGCAAAGCACAGCATGCAGGTGAGCAAGCCCCAGCCGAGACCGGCAAGGGCCAGCTGCAGCACGGGCGGCGCCGGCTTGTCGTCGTCCGGGCTGGATAGATCATGGCTGCTGCGCACTTGCATGAGTAGTCCTGGCGGTGATCCAGCGCTCATTGTAGCGCGGAATACGACTATTGGCGCATGGCTGCCGGCGCGCCGTGCCGCCGTGCCATCGGCGTCAGGCCGCCAGGCGCAAAGGGCCGTTCGCCGGCGGGGCCAGTTTAAAAATGCCCACTTCCTGTTCCAGCTGCGCCGCCTGCTGCTGCAATTCGTGCGCGGCGGCGGCCGCCTGCTCGACCAGCGCCGCATTTTGCTGGGTCACGCGGTCCATGTCGACGATGGCGCGGTTGACTTGCTCGATGCCGGCCCCCTGCTCCTGCGTGGCATGGCTGATCTCGGCCATGATGCCCGTCACCCGGCCGATGCCGGCCACCACCTCATGCATGGTGGCGCCCGCCTGCTCGACGAGCACCGTGCCCGTGCCCACCTTGCTGACGGAATCGTCGATCAGGGCCTTGATTTCGCGCGCGGCGGCGCTCGAGCGCTGCGCCAGGTTGCGCACTTCCGTTGCCACCACGGCAAAGCCGCGCCCCTGCTCGCCCGCGCGCGCCGCTTCCACGGCCGCGTTCAAGGCCAGGATGTTCGTCTGGAAGGCGATGCTGTCGATCACGCCGATGATGTCGACGATCTTGTTCGACGAGGCATTGATGAGACCCATGGTGTGCACCACTTCGGCCACGGCCTTGCCGCCCTGCTCCGACACCTTCGACGCTTCGCGCGCCAGGTGGTTCGCCTGCTGGGCGTTGTCCGCATTCTGGCGCACGGCGGAAATCAGTTCTTCCATCGATGACGCCACCTCCTCGAGCGAACCGGCCTGCTGCTCCGTGCGCTGCGACAAATCGCGGTTGCCCGAGGCGATCTCGGTCGAGGCCGTGGCGATGCTTTCCGTACCGTGGCGCACCTTGCCGACGATGGCGGCCAGGTTGTCGCGCATGGTCTTGATGGCGAACAGCAGGCTGCTGTCGTCGCCGTGGCGCGTATGCACGTCGATGGCCAGTTCCCCGAGCGCGATGCGTCCGGCGATCGTGGCCGCATACGCAGGTTCGCCGCCGAGCTGGCGCAGCAGGCCCCGCGTGATGACGGTGGCGACCGCAATACAAATGAGCACGCTGAGCGCGGCCAGCACGCCGATCCAGCGCAGCGACTGGCCGTAGATGGCGCGCGCGGCCACGCTGGCCTGCTCCGATTCGCGCTGCACGTTTTTCAGGACGGCATCGATGTCGGACACGATCTGGCGCCGCAGGGGGCTGCACTCCTCGACGAGGAAGGTGCCGTACTGCTCCATCTGTCCCGTGGCGCGGAACTGGCGCGGACGCAGCAATTCCTGCGCCATGGTTTTCAGGCCCGTGCTGACTTTCTCGAATTGCGCATCGCCGGCGAACTGCGGCGCCAGCTTCGCCAGCGCGTCCAGGTACAGCGCTTTCTGGGTGTCGAGGATGGCCAGCTCTTTTTCGGCGGCGGCCTGGTCATGGAAGATATACGCGTTGCGGGCGGCCAGGCCCGTCTGGTCGAGCGCTTCGCGCGCTACATACAGGGGGTCCAGTTTCTCCAGCTGTACTTTGTCTTGCGCGTCCATGGCGCCGGAGATGGCGCCGATGCGCAGCAGCGCGAAAGCGGCCAGCACCAGCATCAGCAAGACCAGCAGCCCGAAGCCTGCGCTCAGGCGCGCGCCTATCGTCAAACGATTGAATGACATCATTGTTGTTATTGCCCTGTATAAAGTTGATTGTTGCCGGTTCCGCCAGGCAAGCCCCGCTAGGGCTCGCCAGACACCAGCGATCTGCTCGCCGTCGTGTTGCCTTTCCCGCATGGCGCAGGATGGGTCTCTAACTGGCGTTTTTTGGGCAGTCAGCTTTTAATTTCGGGCAATGTAGTTGCGCGGCTGGAAACCCCGCGCAATACAACAGCACACTGAATTATAAGCGAACAGCGTTATGGATGATTCCACGCGCTCGCTTTTAGTGCCTTGATGCAAGTCAAGAACCGCCGCGTCAGCCTGCGCCCGGAGTGTCGATAACGGCCATGGTGATGCGCGAGATGCAGCACAGTTTGCCGTCATCGTCGCTGATGCGGATTTCCCAGACCTGGCTGGTGCGGCCCCGGTGGATGGGCGTGGCGCGCCCCGTCACGTGGCCGCCGCGCACGCCGCGCACGTGGTTGGCGTTGATTTCCTGGCCTACGCTGACCTGCTTGCTGCTGTCGAGGCAGGCATTCGCGGCCATGCTGCCCAGGGTTTCGGCCAGCAGGACCGACGCGCCGCCATGCAGCAGCTT
Source organism: Janthinobacterium sp. GW823-FHT01H08 (assembly GCF_058797855.1). NCBI lineage: Bacteria > Pseudomonadati > Pseudomonadota > Betaproteobacteria > Burkholderiales > Oxalobacteraceae > Janthinobacterium > Janthinobacterium sp. GW823-FHT01H08. The sequence continues at coordinate 3,293,480 of NZ_CM179504.1, read as the reverse complement.
GAAAGGCTGCATGGTGCGGTGGTCGACGGGCATGGTCGCCTCGATCCAGTCGGCGCCGAAGGCCGAGAATTCGATGCCCAGGTGGCGCATGGCCGTGCCCTCGCTGGCGGCGTTGAGGGCGGCCAGGTCGAGCGGTGCGTGCCAGATTTCCATTGTTACCCCTTCAGTGATGAAATAAAGCCATTGTAGGACAGAGCGCCAGCGCGCGCCGCTTCATCTTTCCTTCACCGTGGCACGGGGTAGCCGGGGCATTAACTGGTTATAATTGCCCCATTCTTTCAAAACGAGGTTGTGTATGAAGTGGGCCTTGCTGGGCATTTTTGTGTTTTCTGTTTTACATATTCATTTTCGGGGCAAGGTGCGCCTGCCGTTTCGCCGCCAGATCTTCGATCACTCCTCGTTCATGGCGCCGCTGAACCTGTTCATGCACACCTTTTCCAAGGTGCCGGCCACGCCCTATCTGTCCGTCGATCAATTCCCGGAACTGGCGCCGCTGCAGCAGAACTGGCAAATCATCCGCGATGAAGCGCTGCGCATGCAGGAAATGAAAAAGATCAAGGCGGCCGAAAAGAACAATGACGTGGGCTTCAATTCCTTCTTCAAGTATGGCTGGAAGCGTTTCTACCTGAAATGGTATGACGCGAACCACCCGTCGGCACAGCAGATGTGCCCGCAAACCTATGCGCTGCTGCAATCGATTCCGTCCATCAAGGCGGCCATGTTCGCGGAACTGCCGCAAGGCGGCAAGCTCAACCCGCACCGCGACCCGTTCGCCGGTTCGCTGCGCTACCACCTGGGCCTGCAGACACCGAACGACGACCGCTGCTTCATCGACGTCGATGGCGAGCGCCACAGCTGGCGCGACGGCCAGGCCGTGATGTTCGATGAAACGTATATCCACTGGGCCCGCAACGACGCCGACAGCGATCGCATCATCCTGTTCTGCGACATCGAACGCCCGATGCGCTACCGCTGGGCGCAAGGCTTGAACCGCTGGCTGGGCCGCACCCTGATGACGGCCGCCGCCTCGCCCAACGAGCTGGGCGACCAGGTGGGCGGCGTGAGTAAATTGTTCCAGATTTCCTGGACCATGGGCCAGTACCGCCGCCGCTTCAAGGCATGGAACAAGACGGCCTACCAGGTCACCCGCGTGGCGCTCGTGATTGGCATCATCGCGCTGATCTATTTTATTTAAGCGCCTTGCTTGCACCGCATTGGAAAACCGCCTTCGGGCGGTTTTTTTTATAATGCGATGCCACCGACCCGGAGAATGTTGAAAAATGACCGAACGCGACCGCCAGTACGACATCCAGATCGGCGACGACGCCTGGATCGAATTCATCGATCTTGACGGCCGCTATGACCAGGCGATCAACATCGATGCCTTGCTGGGGGAACTGTGGCAGCTGATCTGCCGGCTGGAAACGCATTGCGTGGCCGGCTGCTGCGGCATGCATGCCTACGATTTTACGCGCGCAGCGATCGATACGGCCTTGCTGGAACTCGATCGCGCGCAGCTGCATGCCGCGTGCGCGCAGGCCAGGGCCGCCGTGACGGCGGTGGCCAGCGATGTCTTGACGAGCGCCACGATGAATCACTTTGCGGATAAACGCGTGTTCTTGCAATTGCTCGATCATCTCGACGCGTGCATCGTCGCACAGGATCGCGCAGGGGCTTGACCTTGCCAAGGCGGGAAGGCCCAAGGTGACGGTATTGCAAGATAACCGAGGAGAATCCCGCATGCCAAAAATCACCGTCCTGCCCCATCCCGAACTGGCTCCCGACGGCGCCGTCCTCGACGCGCCCGAGCAAATGAGCATCTGCGACGCCTTGCTGCTTCACAAGATAGACATCGAACATGCCTGCGGCCAGGTGGGCGCCTGTTCCACCTGTCACGTGGTCGTGGTGCAGGGTTTCGACTCGCTCAACGCACTGGGCGACAATGAAGAAGACATGCTCGACCAGGCCTGGGGCTTGCAGCCCCACTCGCGCCTGTCCTGCCAGGCGCGCGTGTCAAACGAAGACCTGACGGTCGAACTGCCCAGGTACACGCTCAACCACGCCAAGGAATAGTCCCCGGCGCGGTGCGCCGCTTAAACCATGCTTACCACATGATCACGCGCTGCTCGGGCGGCAGATACATCGGGTCGCCCGGCTTGATGCCGAACGCCTCATAAAAGCCGGGCTGGTTCTTGACCGTGCCCTTGGCGCGGAATTCGCCTGGCGAATGGGGGTCGCTCTTGATCTGGGCGATGGCCGCTTCGGGACGCAGTTTCGCGCGCCATTTCTGCGCAAAGCCGATGTACAGGCGCTGTTCGCCCGTCAAGCCGTCGATGACGGGCGACGGCTTGCCGCCCAGCGAACGCTGGTAAGCCTTGTAGGTGATCGACAGGCCGGAATTGTCGCCGATGTTTTCGCCCAGGGTCAGCTCGCCATTGATGTGGTAGCCCGGCACGGGGCTGTAGGCGCCGTACTGCTTGACGAGGCCGGCGGCCAGCGCCTTGAAGGCGGCGCGGTCTTGCGCCGTCCACCAGTTGCGCAGGCGCCCCTTGGCATCGTACTGGCTGCCGGAATCGTCGAAGGCATGGCTGATCTCATGGCCGAAGGTGATGCCCAGCAAGCCGTAATTGACGGCGTCTTCCGCTTTCACGTTGAAGAATGGCGGCTGCAAAATGGCGGCCGGGATGGTGATGGCGTTCAGCGCGGGGCTGTAGCTGGCGTTGACGGTTTGCGGCGTCATCGACCATTCGTCGCGGTCGACGGGCTTGCCCAGCTTGGCCAGGTTTTGCTGGCGGCTCCACACGCGCGAGGCGCGCACGTTGGCGATCAGGTCGTTCGGCTGCGTCTGCATGCTGCTGTAGTCGCGCCAGGTATCGGGATACGCGATCTTCGGCTTCAGGGCGGCCAGCTTGAGCTGGGCTTCCTTCTTGGTTTCCGGGCCCATCCAGTCGAGCTGCTCGATGCCATCCTTGAACGAGGCGACGAAATTGTCGAACATGGCCATCACGCGGGGCCGGGTTTCCGGCGGCAGATACATGTCCACGTAGCGCTTGCCGACGGCATCGCTGATGGCGTTATCCGTGAAGCGCAGCGCCAGTTGCCACTGAGGTTCGCTTTGCGGCACGCCGCGCAGCACCGTGCCGTCGAAGGCGAAACGCTCCTTGACGGTGGCGCTGTCCAGGTAGGAAGCATAGCTTTCGATGATGCGCCAGTTCAGGTAGCTCTTCCACGATGCCAGCGGCACGGCGGCCACGGCCTCGGAAAAACCGCTGAGGAAGCTGGGCTGGCGTACCACGGCCGAGCTTTCCTTTTTCGCCAGGCCGGCGGCGGCAAAGTAGGCTTTCCAGTCGAAGGCGGGCGCCAGTGCCGCGAACTTGTCGAAATCGACGCGGTTGTACGACTTGACGGGATCGCGCATCTGCACGCGCGTCCACTGCACGGCCGCCAGGCGCGTTTCGATGTCGAGGATCTGCGCCGCGTGTTCGGCCGCGGCCTTGTCGCCGCTCATGGCCAGCATGGTCTCGATATGCTTGAGGTATTTGGCGCGCACGGCTTGCAGCTTGGCGTCGTCATCCTTCAGGTAGTAATCGCGGTCGGGCAAGCCCAGGCCGGACTGGCTGATGTTGACCGTGTAGCGCTCCGGGTCTTGCGCATCGGGCGCCACATAGGCGGAAAACGGCGTCTGGATGCCATTGCCTTGCAAATAAGCAAACAGCGCCGGCAAGTCCTTCTTGTCCTTGATGGCGGCGACGCGGGCCAGCTCGGCCTTCAGGGGCTTGAAGCCGGCCGCATCGCGCGCCTTGTCGTTCATGAAACTCGTGTACAGGTCGGCGATCTTGTGCGCCTCGCTGCCGGGCTTGCCCGGGTTCTTGACGGTGGCATCGATCATGCCGCGCAGCTGGCCTTGCGCGATTTCACGCAATTCGATATACGTGCCCCAGACGGATTTGTCGGCCGGGATCTCCGTATTGCGGGTCCACACGCCGTTGACGTAGCCGTAGAAATCATCCCTGGGACTGACGGCCGGGTCCAGCGTTTTCAGGTCGATGCCGGAGACGGGCGCTTGCTGAGCGTACAGCGATGGCGAGGATAAGGCGAACAAAGCGCAGCAGGCGGCGCTGATAAGCGAACGTTTCACGAAGATTCCTTTAATTGTTTTCACTTCATGTTGGAGAACATGCTGTGTCCAGGCATGCGAGGCAGGATTATAGTCGGCCTGCCTTCGTGGAAACAATGTCCGTTGAACAATTCCAGTGATCAGCGGCTCAGGAGCTCAAACAGGTCTGCGCCTTGCTTGGCGCCCTCATTGCGCTGCATGTCGGCCAGCGAACCCGGCGTAGGCGCGCCATCTCCGGGCGCGTGATTGAAATAGTTAAAATCGAGCTTGATTTTATCTTGCAGGCCGCTCGCGTAATTCTCAGGATACTGTGCCTGTTCCAGCTGCGGCAATGCATTGAAATGCGCCAGCGCCGACTTGAAGAAATTGGTCATCTTGCCGGTGGTATTGTATTCCTGCATGGCTTGCGCAACGACCTGGCTGCGCCACGCCTGCTCTTCATCATAGGCCTGCGTATAGGCGGCGCGCCGCTCGTTGACCGTAAATGTCCCGCTGTCGTCGTGCGTGATGGTGGCCAATTGCTCGCGCGACAAGCCCGCAAACGGATTGGGACCCTTGTTATCGATAAACGCGGTCGCGGCCGCGGCCGACCTGGCCGATGCCGCGTCATTCGGTTGCGGCAGCTGCTGTGCGGCGGCCGCCTTGTGTTCGGCGTCCAGCGGATACAGGATGCCGCTGATATTGTCATTGACCCATGCGCCCAGCGATCGATGATCGTAACCCTCGATAGCGGCGCTGGTCGCCGTCGCGGCCGTCGACAAACGCCCGGCCAGGGTCGAAATCACGACCTCGTCCGCGACGGCGCCGACGCCGGCTGGCGCCTGGGTTGTCTGGGCCTTGTCCGATGCTGCCTTGCCTGATGACACCTTGTTGCCTTCCGAGGCAGACAGTCCCCCGGGTTGGATTCCCGCCGTGCTGATATTGACCATTGTCCGCCCCTGGATCAGTAAATGTTACTATATAAGTAAATATTACTATAGCACAACAAATGTCAAACCTGAGCAAGGGAATGGAGCAGATTGATGCAGGAATACAGATTCAATATTTTCGGCACGCTGATCGCCATCCGGGGCAATCCGGGAGCATGGCGCGCATTCTATCTCGGTGCGGAAGGCAAGCGCCGCCCCGCCGATTTCATTATTCCGGACGATATTCAAGCAGATGCGCTATGCGAATACCTGGCCGATCTGTTCCATGAAGAAGCGACGCCACGCAATAACACGGCCAAGCAACTCACCGCTCCCGCATTCCGGGCCTAAGCTACTTCACCGCTACTTCACCGGCTCGAACGTCACCGTCAAGCCATTGCCCGTGGTCCTGATCTGCGTGGGCACGAATTGCACGCCCGCATAGCGCAATTCGTCGGGCTTGAACGTGTAGATCGGCGTTTCATGCATGAGCTGGTCGGCCACCAGGCTGGCCACCTTGGCGAACTGGCGCTGCTGCGCCTCGTCCATGCCGTCGATGCTCACCTTGTCCACGCTCGCTTCGCTCAGGTAGACGGCGTTGCGCTGCGCGTCGAGCACCAAACGGCCCGACATGGCCAGACTGCCGCGCCAGGTCTGGCGGATGAACGGCGGCATCACGCTGGCGTCCACGCTCAAGGCGACCCGTTCGCGCTCGGGCTGCAAGGACAGCTGCGGGCGGGTCAGCTTGACGTCCAGCACGGACAGTACCCGTTTATCGATGGGAAAGCGGCGCTCGAGGCCTTGCTGCATCTTGCTGAGCGACACATTCACGTCGCGCGGGCCGATCAGGGTGGAACACGAGGCCAGCACGCTGCAGGCAAAGGCGGCGATGGCGGCGGTTTTCAGCAAGGGACGGATGGTGCTCACGTTCATGGATAGTCTCGGTGGAAAGATGGCGTCATCTTACACATGCGCCTGCTTTCACGCAAAAACCGGCGCCCACCTTGCAGCGGGCGCCGGTTTTTCTCATGTTGGCACGCTTAGCGGACGAACAGGGCGATCAGTATGACGATGGGTAATGGAATGCCCAACAGCAGCAAGAGGATGGAACGCATGGCAGACTCCTTGATTTATCTAATAGGTAGGGGTTCAGATGGTGACGTGGCGCAACACACGCTCATGGTCGCGCTGGCGGCCGCCGAACGTTGCCGCCAGGCTAGCCACGAAAGCGCCCAGCAGCAAGGCGACGAACATCCACAGTGCCGTGTGGGCGCCGGCCTTGCGGGCCGTTTCCGCCGCTTGCTGGGCGGCAGCCTTCGCATCGGCGGCAGCTTTCACGGCACGCGCATAGACGGCGTCGACGCGCGCTTCCGCTTCAGCCTGCGTCACGCCCGTGCGGCTGGCCACGACCTGGCCCAGGTAGGCGCGGTCATCGGCGGCCAGGCTGCCCGTGGACAGGCTGGTGGCGAAGATCTTGCCGATTTCCATGCGCTGGTCGGCGACGGTCGCGCCCGGATTCGCCACCGCTGGCGTGCCGGTGGCAGCTGGCGCTGGCGCCGCGCGCAGCAGCATGTCCGAGAAATAATCGAGCGGATTGGCGCCGCCGCCCTCGCCTTGCCTGGCGCTGGCGGCACCTGCAGCACCTGCGCCCGCCCCTACGGCCGGGCCAACTGCCGCCGCCACGCCGCTGCCCGCATCGATGGCGCCGCTCAGCACGGCGCGCGTGCCGCCGGCCAGCACGGCCACGGTGATCAGGGTAGCCACGGCCCAGGCCAGCAAGCCGTGCGCCGTATCGCGGAAATGCACTTCATCCGTATGAATGGCGCTCCATTTCACGCGCAGACGGCCCGCCATGTAGCCGCCGATGCCGGAGGCGGCCAGTTGCATGAAGGCCAGCCAGGCGATGGTCGACACGCCGATGGCCGTGGCGTTGAACGACCACGGCGATACGGACGACAGGCCCAGGCCCACGCCGAGGATCAGCAGGATGAAGGACAAGGCGGCCGCCGCGGCGGCGCCCGCCAGCACGGCGCCCCAGGACACGCCCGGATTGTTCAGGTCCGATACGGACAATTGTGTAGCTTGCATGAAATACTCCCTTGGTTGTTGATTTTTTATGCCGTTCAGGCGGCGACGCCCGTCAGCTGTTCCTTGCGCGCGGCCATTTCCTTGCCCAGCGCGTCGAGGTCGACGGCCGTATCGCGTACCTTGGGAAACATGTCGCCCTCTTCTTCCTGGACGTGGTGTTCGATCTGCTCGGACAGGACCTTGACCTTGGCGTCGTACAGGTCGTCGGCGGGGTCCATCGCGGTAATTTGCGCGATGAGTTCCTTGGCGCTGGCGTGCTCGACGAGGGCTTCATCCATCAGGTCGCCATCGTGGATGGGACGACGCACGGCCGGGTAGAAGATTTCTTCTTCCAGCTGCGTGTGCACGGTCAATTCCTGGCAGATCTGGTCGGCCAGCTTTTTCTTGGTGGCAAATGAGCGGTCGCTCAAGCCTTCATACTGGGCAAACAGGGCTTTGACGGCCTTGTGGTCCTGCATTAATAAACTGATCGCATTCATGACGCCTCCTCGTTGTTGATGAGGCTAGGATGCGCCACGGCGGCGCCTGCGTATGTGCGACGCCTTACACAATCTTGATATTTGATACACATCAGTGCACGGACACTATTTGATGCCGTGGTGGTTCATCAGGTCGTACAGCGTGGGCCGGCTGACACCCAGCAGTTCGGCCGCCTTGGCGATATTGCCGTCGGCCCGCGCCAGCGCGCGCACCATGACCTTGTATTCGGCTCCGTCGCGTGCCTGGCGCAGGTTCAGCGATTCGTCCTGAGGCGCCGCCTGGGCGCTGGCGGGCAAGCCCAGATCGTCGGCGGCGATCTGCGGCCCGTCGCTCATGATGACGGCCCGCTTGATGCAGTTTTCCACTTCGCGCACGTTGCCGGGCCAGCCATAGCTTTCGATCAGCTGCAGCGCGCCGGCGCTGAAATGCAGGTTGCCGCGGCCTTCGCTGGCGCAGAATTTGTTCTTGAAATGATGGGCCAGCAAGGCCGCATCGCCAGCCCGCTCGCGCAGCGGCGGAATGCGCAGCACGATTTCGCTAAGGCGGTAAAACAGGTCTTCGCGGAAACGGCCCTGTTCCGCCAGCACCTTTAAATCCTGGTGCGTGGCGCAGACGATGCGCACGTCGACGGCGATCTCGGCCCGTCCGCCCACCCGTTCGATGATTCGCTCCTGCAGGAAACGCAGCAGTTTCGCCTGCAGCGCCATCGGCATGTCGCCGATTTCATCGAGAAAGAAAGTGCCGCCGTGGGCCAGCTCGATCTTGCCCAGCGTTTGCCGCGCCGCACCCGTAAACGCCCCCCGCTCATAGCCGAACAGCTCGCTTTCCAGCAAGTTTTCCGGGATGGCCGCGCAATTGATGGCGACAAAACGCTGGGCATGGCGGCTCGACAGCGCATGCAAGCCCCGCGCGATCAGTTCCTTGCCGCTGCCCGAGTCGCCCAGCAGCATCACGCTGGCCGACGAGGGCGCCACTTTTTCCACGCTGCGGCACAGTTTGAGCATGCCGGGATCGCGGCTGACGATGCCCGCCAAGGGGGAATCGGCCTGCGTCTGCAGCATGCGGCGGTTTTCCTGCTGCATCGCGTGCAGGTAAAACGCGCGGGCGATGACGAGGCCCAGCATGTCGGCCTCGAACGGTTTCTGGTGGAAATCGTAGGCGCCCAGCGCGATGGCTTTCAAGGCATGCGCGCGTTCCTGGTTGCCCGACAAAATGATGACTTTCGTGTCTGGCGCCAGCGCGAGGATTTGCTGCAGCGTAGCCAGGCCTTCCGTGGCGCCGTCCGGGTCGGGCGGCAAGCCCAGGTCCATCGTCACGACAGCCGGCTGGTGGCGCCGCACCAGCGCCAGCGCCGCCTCGCGCTCGCCCGCCAGCAAGACCTCATAACCGTCGAAACTCCAGTGCAGCTGCTTTTGCAAGCCGGGATCGTCTTCGATGACTAGCAACTTTTGCTTGGCCATGCGTATCAGCTCCTGTCAGTGAATAGGGCAACGGAAGTCTGGGGTCAGCGCCGACGGCTCTGCCCCCAAAGGCGCATGCAGCGGCAGGATCACGCGAAACGTCGTGCCCACCTGCGGTTCGCTGCGCACTTCCAGGCTGCCGCCCACTTCGCGCAGGTATTCGCGGCTTTCGAACACGCCGATGCCCATGCCCGCCGTCTTGGTCGTGTCGAACGGCTTGAACAAGCGTTCGCGGATGAACTGTTCGCTCATGCCCTGCCCCGTATCGTCGAGCTCGACGACTGCCGTATGCTCTTCGCGCCGCAGCCGCACGTCCACCTTGCCATCGCTGGCCGTGGCCTCGATGGCGTTCTGGATCAAGTGGCCCAGCACCCGTTCCAGCCGCGCGCGGTTGGCCAGCACCGTCAGTTCGCCATCGACGATTTCCAGCCGGGGCGCCGGCGCCAGGCTCGCCTTGGCGGCCACGGCCTGGCGCAGCAAGCCGTCGAGCAGCAGCGGCGCGGGCGCTTCCGGCGCTTCGCCGCGCGCCAGTTTCTGCAGCAGGGTCTTCATTTTCTGCACGGAATGGTCCAAGGTGCCCAGCATGTCTTCCTGAAAGGCGGGATTGGCACGGTGCTTTTCCGCATTGCTCAGTAACAGGGACAACTGGAACACGAGGTTCTTGAGGTCGTGCACGATGAAAGTCGACATGCGGTTGAACGACTCGAACTGGCGCGCCACCGTCAGCGTATCGAGCGATTCGCGGTGCGCCAGATAGCTGGCGGCCTGGCTGCCGGCAATTTTCAGCACGTCGAGGATTTCCCAGTTCAAGCCGATGTGCGTGCGTGGCCGCGCCAGCGCGACAAAGGCGAACAGCTGGCCATGCAGCATCAGGGGCACCAGCAGCCACACGTCGGGCAGCGCCAGCAGCGCGGGCGGCAACAGCAAGCCGCCGTACTGGCGCGGGTTGTGCTCGCAGTCGGGCACGTCGATCACCCATTGCCGCGCCTCCAGAAACTGGCACAGGCTGCCGGACGCCGGCTCGCTCCACGTGCTCGGCGGCCAGTTCCAGCTGGCCGCCGGGGCAAACAGGCCAGGTTCGCGCAGTATCCACAGCGCGCCTGCGCGGCTTTCCACCAGTTTCGCCATGGCCTGTATCGTGCGCTCGCCCAGGGCCGGCCCGTCTTCCGACAAGGCCCGCGTAAACCGCAGCCATTCCTCGCGGTAGTCGAAGATGGCATTGTAAAAATGTTTATTGATAGTCACCTTGAGCTTGGCGCGCAGGCTGCCCGAAAACAGCACGCCCGCCAGCAGCAGGGCCGCGCCGCCCAGGTAAGCCATCTGCATCAAGGAACCCCAGGTGCCGCCGAAATAGCGCAAATAATAGGCGCTGGCCGCCATGGCCAGCAGATAAATGGCCGAGCCCAGCAAGGCAGCCGAGCGGTACAGCATCTGGCGCGAGACGGACAAGCCCAGCGCCCAGCCCGGATTGCGCGCCGCCGAGACGGCCAGCAGCGGCGCGCACAGGGCGTCGACGATGCCGCGCGCGGCCCAGATGTCATCGTTGACCGCGCGAAACAGCAAGGCGTCGCTGTACAGATAGAAATCGTAGGCAAACAGCCCGCCCACGCCCAGGCACGCAAACTTGATGCCCCAGCGTTTCAAGGGCGGCGTGTTGCGGTACCACTGTTCCACCAGCAACATGCCCAGCACGGCCAGCAGCAAACGGCAGACACTGGCGATGATGCGCGCCGGCAAAGGCAGCGCCAGCCAGGAGGAAGCCATGGAGAGCAGCCAGGGCGCCAGCGCCGTGAGAACGATGCCGGCCAGCACGAGGCGCAGGCGGGGCCGCGACGGTTCGATCAGCAGCAGCAAAAACACCAGCCAGGCCAGGGTGCGCAGCAATTCGAGCGCGTCGCCGGCCAGCGCGATGCGCTGCCCCAGCAGCACCAGCACCACCGTGCCCGTGGCCCAGACTCCCGTCGCCAGGCACGCGACCAGCAAGGCGCGCACGTTCTGCCGCGCGCGCCAATTGCTGATGAGCAGCAGCGCCAGCACGAAAAAGGCCAGCGATGCCAGACCATGGCTGAGCGCCGCCGCATCGGCCGCCGCCAGCCAGGCCGACTGCGCCCGCATCATCGGCTGCCCTTGCCAAACAGTACCACCTGCACCGTGTCGAGCAGGATCAGCAAGTCGAGGAACAGGCTATTGTTTTTCACATAATACAGGTCATATTGCAACTTCTTGACGGCATCATCGACGGAAGCGCCATACTGGTAGCGCACCTGCGCCAGACCCGTGATGCCCGGCTTGATGTTGTGACGAATGTTGTAGTACGGCACCTGCTCCTTCAATTGCTCGACAAAATACGCGCGCTCGGGACGGGGGCCCACGAAACTCATTTCGCCGCGAAACACATTGAGCATCTGCGGCAGTTCGTCGATGCGCAGCTTGCGGATCAGATTGCCCACGCGCGTGATGCGCGCATCGTTGGCCAGGGCCCAGATGGGCTTGCCGTCGCGCTCGGCATCGCAGCGCATGCTGCGAAATTTCAGTACCTTGAAAGGCTGGCCATCGCGCCCCACCCGCTCCTGCTGGTAAAACACGGGGCCGCCGTCTTCCAGGCGGATGCACAGGGCCGTCACCAGCATCACGGGCAGCGTGGCCAGGCAGATAACCGCGCTGGCCGCCAGATCGAACAGCCGTTTCGACGCGGCGCGGAAAAAACTCTGGTCGAAACCGCCGCCATAGATCAGATAGCTCGGTTGCAAGGAATCGATGCGGATCTGGCATGCTTCGCGCTCGAAAAACGTGGCCGCGTCGATCACCTTGACGCCGCCCAGCGCGCATTCCAGCAATTGCTTGGCAGGAAACGCGCCACTGCGCCGGTCACTGACGGATACGACGATTTCATGCGCGGCGTGGCGCTGCGCCGTGGCCAGCAGCGACGGTCCGGCCGGCAGCAAGGCCGAGGCCGGCACGCAGCATTGCTCCCCCGCCACATCGATGCAGCCGACCACCGTAAATTGATGGAAGCCGATCTTGCTGGCCGCCAAGTCCATGCATTCGCGCGCCAGTGCCCCGCCGCCCACCAGGATCAGCCGGCCTTCCATCAGCGCCGATTGCGAGGATTTGAATACCACCAGGCGCGCCAGCAGCACGCCAATGGCGCCCAGGCCGAAGATCATCGCACTGCCGCGCCCGAATTGCAGCGTCGGAATGAAGCGTATCAGGACGCTGAGCACGGCAAAACCCAGCGCGAACGAAGGCAGGATGCGCAATAAGGTGTTGCGTATGTCCTCGCGCGAGCGGTGCTGGTACATGCCCAGCGCACTCATGCTCAGGACGATGACCAGCGCAAAGATGGCGGACGACAGGTAAATATCGCCCACGCGCAGCACGCGGCTGCCGTCCGCCAGCCACAGCAAGGACGTCAGGGTGGCCGACAGCAGCAGGAGCAGGATTTCCAGCAACAGCAAGATAAACGCTGTTTTCGAGACATAATGGCTGAAGATGCGGATCATGGTTCCCCCTGCGGCAAAAAGCACCAGGCGGCGCGCAAGGCGGGCCGCTGCTGGTCTTGCCATGATGGCGAACTGTTCCAAGAAGACATTGATGCGCCACAAGCTACAGCCCCAGCGATCTTTCGCTGGCAGAATTTATCTCAATACATTACCGAATGAGGGGAAATGGCATATAGTATGCTTCCCCTAAAAGAAGATAAATGTCATGAAATTTGATGTAGCGATTGTCGGCAGTGGCCTGGCGGGTTTATCGGTTGCACTGCATTTAGCTGAGACGCGCACTGTCGCGATCATTTCCAAACGCGCGCTGCTCGATGGCGCCAGCAACTGGGCGCAGGGCGGCATCGCGGCCGTGCTGGACTCCGGCGACAGCCACCAGCAGCACATCGAAGACACCCTGATCGCCGGCGGCGGCTTGTGCGACGAGAGCGCCACGCGCTACATCGTCGAGCACGGCCGCGAAGCGATCGAATGGCTGATCGAGCAAGGCGTGCCGTTCACGCGCGACGCCTCGGCCGAGCTGGGTTTCCACCTGACCCGCGAAGGCGGCCACAGCCAGCGCCGCATCATCCACGCGGCCGACGCCACCGGCCACGCCGTGCAAGTGACGCTGGAAGAAAAGGTGCGCGCCCACCCGAACATCAGCCTGTTCGAACACCATTGCGCGATCGACCTGATCACCTCCGACAAGCTGGGCATGAAGCCCACGCAGCGCAATGCGCAACCGCATTGCCACGGCCTGTACGTGCAGGATGAGCAAACGGGCAAGGTGCACACGTTTGCCGCCGAGCACACCGTGCTGGCCACGGGCGGCGCCGGCAAGGTGTATTTATATACCACCAACCCCGACACGGCCAGCGGCGACGGCATCGCCATGGCCTGGCGCGCCGGCTGCCGCGTCTCGAACATGGAGTTCATCCAGTTCCACCCGACCTGTTTGTACCACCCATATGCGAAATCGTTCCTGATCACCGAAGCCATCCGCGGCGAAGGCGGCTTGCTGAAACTGCCGCCTGAAGCGGGCGCGGCTGCCGGCCAGCGCTTCATGCTGGCCCACGACGAGCGGGCCGAACTGGCGCCGCGCGACGTGGTGGCGCGCGCCATCGACTTCGAGATCAAGAAGCGGGGCCTCGACTACGTGCACCTCGATATCAGCCACAAACCGGCCGAATTCCTCATCGAACACTTCCCCACCATTTACGCGCGCTGCCTGGAACTGGGCATCGACATCACCAAGCAGCCGATTCCCATCGTGCCCGCCGCCCACTACACGTGCGGCGGCGTCGTGACGGACCTGTCCGGCCGCGCCGACTTGCCGGGCCTGTATGCGGTCGGCGAGACGGCCTGCACGGGCTTGCATGGCGCGAACCGCCTGGCCAGCAATTCCTTGCTGGAATGCATCGTCATCGGCCGCGCCTGCGCGCAGGATATCGAAAGCAAGGAAAAGCTGGGCACGCCCTACCTGCCCGACTGGGATGAAAGCCGCGTCACGGATGCGGACGAGGAAGTGGTAATTTCCCACAATTGGGACGAGCTGCGCCGCTTCATGTGGAATTACGTGGGCATCGTGCGCACGACCAAGCGTTTGGAGCGGGCCCAGCACCGCATTGCGCTCTTGAAGGAAGAAATCGACGAGTACTACCGCAACTTCCGCATCACGCACGATTTACTGGAATTGCGCAACCTCGTCGACGTGGCCTCGATGATCGTCAACAGCGCCCTGTCCCGCCGCGAAAGCCGTGGCCTGCACTTCAGCCGCGATTATCCGGAAACCTTGCCGAAGGCCATCGCCAGCGTGCTGACGCCGCCGCACCGCTAAGCCACCAGGCCCTTCCATCATGGAACCCATGCAAGGTCCGGGGTCGTACCCTGAGGGTACGACCCCAGTCTGCGACTTGGGGGAACGCCATTTGCTGGAGGCGGCCCCGCCGCAGGCATCGCGCAATCACCGAAACTGAATGCAAATGTTGAATAAGAGACTTTTTGATGCCATTGCATCCGCGGTGGACCTGGATGACCCTGCAGAACAATCTTCAGCGCAGCGCTTCATGATTGAGGCTATCGGCAGAGTGACTGCCCAATTGCCAGCGGTTGCCAGGTCAGCGGCAGCGGTGGCGAATCGATACATCACCGGTGCGGCGACGGCTGAGGAAGTCATCGCCGAGCGTGTACGTCTCTGGCGAGCAATTGAAGGACGAGACCAATCGGACGAGCCGGACGTTTTGAAAATAAGAACGGCCATATGCGTCTTGCATCCTATGGATAGTGGCGCTACTGCCGAGACATTGGAGTATTTTTTTGAATTTTGGCGGCAAGCAGGCTTGGCGCAAGCTGAGCTTGAGGCCGCTGCTCGGAACAGGTATGGAATTTGAGGTGGCTTCAAGCGGCCAGAAGCAGTCGTTCATCTCATGGGACGACAATGTCGCTAGTTGGATGGTGGTGGCGCTATTCATTTCGCGCAACATTGCGGCCTGGCTCCACGCTGTGCCTACCAGTAGCGCCCTTGTGGCAGTGAACTGATCCATGGGTGTTATTGTTATCGGTCTTCTTGACCCCAAACATCCGCCCTCGGCCGAAAACCTGTCCTGGGCCAGTATCGATGACGCACTATGGCGTGTGTTTGGCGCCATTTTCGATGAGGTATTGAGTTCCAACCATGAAATATTGTCCAGCATAACAAGCGGAGAATTCATCACCCAGGAGGTGTATTCCTTTCAATTGCTAGGCGCCGAAGACTTTCTGATCGCCATCACCAGCCTGCGGGAATTCTTTGCTGATTTTACGCAGGAAGAAACTCCGCGTGATATCGCAGCCTGGGTTTGGAGAGCAGATATTGAACCGTTGCTGATCCCAGATTACCGCTATGCCCGTTTGATCGCAGGCCGATAAAGGACCTGACCGGCCCGCCGCCTAGTCTATGTGTATGCCATCTTCCGTATACGAAAATTTGGCCGACGCACCCATACACTCCCCCTGCGGCTCGTCCGCCACATAGCGGCATTCGCTTTCCAGGCTGCCATCTTCGTTCCAATGCCGCGTCCAGCCCTGGCGTTCGCCATCCACGTACTCGATCAGCTGGCGCGGCTTGCCATCCGCATACCAGGAACGCAATGCGCCCTCCTCGCGCCCGCCCGCGTTCCACAGCTTGTGCACGAGCAACACGCCGGCCCGGCTGAAGCGCTGTTCGCTGCGCAATACGTAGTGGCCGCTGTGCGTGCGCTTGCTGGCGACCTTGCCGTCCGGATAATATTCGACGCTGTCGCCGACAGGCTTGCCGTCAACGTAGTTGGCGGTGCGCTGCACCTTGCCATCCGGGAAATATCCGATGCTGGGGCCCGTCATGATGCCATTCACATACTGGCTGCGGCTTTCCACGGTGCCGTCGGGATAGAACAGCAGCAGCTCGCCGTCCGTCTCGCCCTTGACCCGCGTCAAGCGCGTGCGCAGCTTGCCGTTTTCATCGAACGTTTCCACCACACCATCGGCGCGGGCGCCGTTGCGGTAGGTGCGCGACTCGATCAGCTTGCCACTCTGGTGATAAGTCTGCTCTTCGCCTTCCTGCACGCCATTGCGCCAGCTGCCGCGCATGGAAACCTGGCCGTCCGGGTAATAGCGGGTCTGCACGCCTTCCTGCACGCCGCGCCCGTCCTGCTCCACCAGCATTTCCAGCTGACCATGCGGGTAATACATGCTGTAGTTGCCCACCAGCTTGCCGCGCAGGTAATCGGGGGCGTCGACCTGGCCCGTCAGCCGCTTCGGCTCGCCTTCGCGCACGTGATAGATATCGACTTGCCAGGTGCCCGGCGTCTTGCCGGGCGGCAGCGGAACGACCAGCGCATAGCGCGCATGTTCCTTCACTTCGCCGCGCGACAGATGGTGATTCAAATACAGGCGCGCCTTGCCGTCCGCACACGCTTGCGGCTCGCAGCCGCCCAGCTTGCTAACTTCGGGCATGGCGAGCGCTGCGCCGGGTGCCGGACACGATCTGATGCGCATCAGCAAGGGCGTCGCCTCGCGTATCAACGGCGCCAGCTGCTGCTTCATGGCCGCGTATTGCGCTGCGTCCAGGTGCACGGACAAGGCATCCATGTGCACCTGGCGCCCGCCGCAACCGTTGTCACTGGCCAGTGTCAGTACATCGCCGCCGCCCTTGCCGGCCTCGGCCTTGATCGCGCTGACCACTTGCCGCTGTTCGATCTCGGCGTGGACCAGCGCCGGCCACAGCAGCGTTGCAAGCAGCACATGCTTCACAAGGCGCGCCATGCCTGCTCCTTGCGCTGCAGTTCCGGCGCTGGCGGCGCCTCGCCGCAGCCGCCCTGGGCCTTGCCGGCCACATACTGGCACTCACTTTTCAGGCTGCCATCTTCGCGCCAGCTGCGGCTCCAGCCGTCGCGCCGGTCGTTCACATACTCGATGGCTTGCTCGGGCTTGCCGCTTTCGTACCACGAGCGCGACGTGCCCTGCTCGCGCCATTGCGCATCCCAGCGTCGTTCCAGCACCAGCACGCCCTGCGGACTGTAGCGCTGCAGGCTCAGCAGCCCGCCCTTGTCGCCGTACCGCTGGCGGCTTTGCACCTTGCCGTCGGGATAGAACTCCAGCGCTTCCCCGACCGGCAAATCGTCGACCTGCGTCATCCTGGCGTGCACGGCGCCATCGGGGTAGTAATTCGTCGTCACGCCATTGGACTTGCCGTCCTTCATTTCTGAACGGCTGGAGATTTTTCCATCCGGGAAGTATGTGAGCATCTCGCCTTCCATCTTGCCGCCGCGCAAAGTGTAGCTGGTACTGGGCTTGCCATTTTCATCGAAGGTTTGCACGGGCCCGTCCAGGCGCTGGCCGTCGCGGTAGCGGCTCGTCTCGCTCAGCTTGCCCGTCGCGTGATAGCGCTGGTGCTCGCCCTCGGGCATGCCATGGCGCCAGTTGCCGCGCAGCTCCAGCGTGCCGTCGGGATAGTACTTGCTGCCGATGCCGTGTTGCCGGCCTTGCCCATCCTGCGCCACCTGTTTCTCGACTTTGCCATTGGGGAAATACGTCACATAGCCGCCCACCAGCTCGCCGGAGGCATAATCGGCGCGGTTGACCTGGCCGGACAGGCGCAACTTGTGGTCGGCGACGCTATAAATATCGACCTTCCACGTGCCTGACAGCTTGCCTTTCGGCAAGGGCAACAGCAGCACGTTGGGCGCTTTTTCCTGCTCGATGGGGTAGAAACCTTCGTGCAGGTACAGCCGCGCCCGGCCATCGGCACAGGCGGCTGGCGTGCAGGCGGCGATCTGGCGCACGATGGGCACGCTTGCATCCTCGGGGCATTTTTTCAGGGTGACGCGCATGGGCGTCTTGCTGCGGATGTGCCGGGCCAGATCGGCTTTCAGCGCGTCGTACGGCGCCTCGTCCAGATTGACCGAGCGGGCATCCATGCGGATCTGCTTGCCGCCGCAGGCCGTCGTGCCCGCGATAGTGAACACGTCGCCGCCTTCGCTGTCGGGTTCGACGGCCATGCTTGTCAGCACCTGGCGCTGCACGATGTCCGCCTGCGCCAGACCCGGGGTCAGCAGGCAAGCGCCAAGCAGCGCACATAAGGTCTTGATTTTCATGGTATTCCTTTAATTTTCCGTCGTGGCGGCCACACCGGCCGGCGCGAAGCTGACCCGGCCGTTACGATAGCGCACCAGCACCACCACCTTGGCCTCCCGCAATTGACCGTGCTGCACGGCCGGCAAGTAGGTCCAGCGCTTCACGCTGTCGAGCAGCACCTTGTTGAGCATCGGCTCCATCGGCAACTCGGCCGCCGCATAGCTGAGAGTGCCGTCGGCCGCAATGGTCAGGGTCAGGCGGTTTTCACCCTTTGCATGCTGTTCGTCCAGCACGCCGTAAGTCACGGTCGTCATCGTCTCGCGCTGCACGCCGCCGACCTGGTCGCGCAAGGGCGGCATGGCCTTCAGTCTGGCCGCCAGCAGCGCGCCATCGGCCAGCGCCTTGTCCCAGCGCTTCTGGTAATCCCACCCCTGAACCAGGCGCAGCATCCTGGCGTTCAAGTCCATGCGCTGCATCGTGCGCACGACGCCATTGTCGGCCGGTTCGCCCGGTTCCGTCGGCACGGCGTTCTGCACGGCATAACGGTAGGCCGTCAGCTGCGCCAGCGCCACCATGTTGACGGCATCGCGCTCATCGCCGCCGCGCAGCAGCGCCGTCGCCGCGATGCCCAGCCAGGCCGTGCCATCGGTCGGGCGTGCCCACAAGGCTTGCTCGAAGTACTGGCGCGCCGCCTGCGGTTCGTTCAGGCTCAGGTGCATGCGCCCCATGGCCGCCGCCACCAGATGGTCGCGCGGGTTCGCTTGCAGCAAGTCAAGGTAGTTAGCCACCAGCGACGGCTCATAGCCGGGCACCCAGCCCAGGCCTTCCAGCAAGGACGCACGTAGCTGCGCCTGGACGGGGTCGCCGCCGTAGACAGACGAGTTTTGCTCTCCGGCACGGTACAACAGCTGCAAGCCCCGCGTGACGGCGTCATCGTCGCCCTTGCTCACCGCTTGCGACAGGCTGCGCACGGCCTTGCGCGCATCGGACGGCTGGAAACCGGCCGCCTTGCGGGGGCGCCAGCTGAATACTTCCAGGCTAGCCGCCTGCTCGGCTTGGGCCTGCATCGCGGCCTTGTCCTTCGCCTCGTCGGGCGACGAGGTCCAGGCCGTAAAGCCGATCACGAACAGCACGATCAGCAGCACCACGACGGCCCAGCCCTTGCCCGTCATGCCGCCACCCGTGTTGCCCGCCACGGGGATGAAGACCGGCGCCTGGCCCGGCGCCGTATGGTGCGCGCCGCGCTGCTGCGGCAACGATGGCTGTTGCAGTTGCATCTGCTGCGCCTGCACGGACGCTTGCGCGGCCGAGGCGATGACCTTGTCGCGCGCGCAGGCCGCGCAGCCCTGGCCCGCAAAATGCTGGTGTTCGGGATTCGCGGCGCAAACGACGAGCTTGCCGCCGCTGCGCTGCGCATAGCCGCGCAGCAATTGCGCCCAGTCGGCCGCCGATGGCCGCTGGGAGTTTGGCGACTGGGAAAACGCGCGGTCGAACATGGCGCGCAATTCGGGCGGCATCAGCGCGTGGCCGCTGGTGGCGTTGGGCGCCATGTTCTTGTGGCGCTTCACGCCATACGCGTAATAACCGTCGCGGATGCGCCCGGGAATGTCGGTGGGTGCCTGCGCATTGCCGGGCCGCCCGCTGTACGGGTGGATGCCGAAGTTCAACAACTGAAAGATGACGACGGCCAGGGCGAAACGGTCCTGTGCCATTTCCGTGCCCGCAGGCATGCCCTTGCGCTGGAATTCCGGCGCCAGGTAGTCGGCCGTGAATTGCTCGGCAGGAAAACGCTCCGCATGACCCTGGATGCTGAAACCGTCGCAATCGAGCATGGCGATGTACAGCGAATCGCGGTAAAAGCGCAGGTTCACGGGTTTCAGGTCGACCACGTAATGCTGCTGCTGGTGCAGCGCGTCGAGGACGGCGGCCAGGTTGGCGGCCAGGGTCAGCTTGGGACCGAGTCCCGTGGGCAAGCCGGCCGCGCGTGCTTGCCGCTCCTGCATGATCTGTTCCAGTTCCGCCGTCTGCGCCATGTCAAGCAGGGGCATGACGAAACCGGCGAAGCCGCCCTGGCCGTCGAACACGGCCGCTTGCGGCCAGGCGATCTGCACGTAGCGCTTGCCGTTTTCCAATTGGTCGGGCAATTCGGGCGACAGTTCCAGCATCGCTTCGAGCTTGCGCCGGTTGGCGGCCCGGTCCAGGTGCGGGTGGTACAGCTTGGCAACCTGCGCGGGCGCGCCGGGCAACAGGTACACGCTGCCCGCGCCGCCGCTTTTAATCAGTTTGCCCAGCACCAGGCTGCGGACTTTATCGAGCCATATCTTGCCGCCCGGACTCAGACCGGGCGTGACTCCCTGCTTCCGGCTCATGCGCGCAAGGCCAGCAACAGGGTCTTGTCGTCACCCGTGATCTGGTGCGTGCGCGGGTCGGCCAGGGTGGACGCCAGCGCCGTATTGCCCAGCTCGCTGCTCTCGACCGTGCGCAGATAGCCTTGCACGGCATCCATGAACGGCGCGTACAGCGCTGCATTGTTCTTGCTCATGGCAAAGGGCATGCAGCCATCCGACATCAGCACGACGCCGCGCACGGCTTGCGGAATCGCCAGCAGGCGCAGCTGTTCGCGCCAGCGCTCGCCGCTGATGAAATATGTTTCGTTGGCGTATTCACCGTTGGCGGGCAGCGAGATCAGCTCGCCGCCGTCCATCAACTGCGCCACGCCCAGGCCATCGCCCAGGTGGAAGAAGAAGCCGGCCTCTTGCCCCATGACCACGCCCACCACCGTGCTGGCGTAGTCGTCCAGGGTGGCGTTGGCCGCGCGGGCGATGTCGTCGAGCGCGGCGCGGATCTGCGCCAGGGTCGCCGCCAGCGCGCCGTCCTGTAAATCCTGCACGGTGGCGCCCTGCTCCAGCCGGCCAGCCAGCGCCTGCACGGTTTGCGCTGCGACAAACTGCGCGCCCTGCTCGCTGAGGCGGGCCGAGCCGGCGCCATCGCAGACGATGGCCACCAAAACGTCGTTCACGACGGCGTGCGCGTGCGCGTCCTGGCAAGCGATGTCTTTATCCAGATGCGCCTTGCCCGTGACGGACGCGCCAAACACGCGCCACTGCTGCTTTGCTATTGCCATGGATCAGCGGGCTTTCACGTATTCACGACGGACCAGCCGTCCGTCGAAGCCAGCTGCGCCTGCGCGCCTGGGCGCGATTGCGACACGACCTGCATGCTGGCGCTCAGCCACAGGAACAGTTCGCGGAACTGCAAGCCCTTCAGCTGCTTCACGCCCCGTTCGCCACGGCTGGAAAACTGCCCCAGGGTATCGGTATTCGCATTGTCGCCCACGGCGATGGGGAAGATCGCCACTTTATTCGCCTGCTCGGCCGCGCGCGCCTTCTCGGCGCCGCGCTGCCAGGGATCGGTCGGCTCGCCGTCGGACATCAAAAACAGCCATGGCCGCGTGTACGCCACGCCCGCCGCGCGGAAGCGCTGCTTTTCCTGCTCGATCTCGGCCAGGGCCAGTTCCACGGCGGCGCCGGTCGGCGTGGTGCCGTTCGCTTCAAGCCGGGGCGCCGTGAAATCCATGGCGTCGCACCAGGTGCTGGCCACCACGGCTTCATCGTGGGCGCCGTATTGAATCACGAGGATGCGCACGCGCTTGGCGGCGATCACATCGGACTTGAGTTCCTGTTCCAGCAAGGCCAGGCCATCGTTGAGCAGCGCGACGGGTTCGCCATCCATGCTGCCGGAGCAGTCGAGCACGAGCACCAGCGGCGTGCGTTGTTCGGTGTTGTCGACCAGGGCGACGTCGGGAATCATTATTGAACTCATGGGCAATCGGTAAATGTGAAATCGGACATAGTGCGAATCTTACATCATGGCCATGATTTACCCGCGCGAGTTTCCTGCAGAACACTATCCAGAAGGACAGGCGTGAACCATTGCGGCACCGATATCTTTGTACTATCTTGATAATTGCCCAGGACAGAAGGCAGCGAACAGACCTTCCTCACAAAGGTGGGACGAATCGCTGCGCAACACCGCCCTTACCCAGTTCCGCACCTGCGCGCCTGCGGCACATTGATGTAGTCAGGATTGGGGGCAAGCATGGACACAGGTACAGCAACGGCGGATGTGGGGAAACTGATCGCCGCCATGTACGACTCGGCCTGCGGCGCGGGCGACTGGCCGCAGCTCGACAGCTTTGACCTGAGCGGCCAGCAATGGCAGGAACTCTTGCCGCATCTGCAACGCGCCCTGTGCCTGCAGCAGCGCCTGCGCGAAGCCCAACTGGCCAGCCACTGCGCGCTGGCGGCGCTCGACGCCATGGGCGCCATCGTGCTGGTGCTCGACGCCAACCTCGGACTGCGTTTCGCCACGCCCGCCGGCCACGCCTTGCATGCGGCGCAACTGGCGCACGCCGCGCCGCCCGACCTGGCGCGCGCCGTGCGCATGGTCATCGCCAGCACCGGCGGCGCAGCGCAATGCCAGTCGCTGCGCCTGGCGCGCAAGCAGCAAGGTCCCCTGGCCCTGACAGTCACCCCGCTTGCCGATTGCCAGCCCCCATGCGCGCTGCTGATCGCGCGCGATCCCACCCAAGCGAGCACGTCTGTCACTGCCTTGCGGCAGCTGTTCGACTTGACGCAAGCCGAAGCGCAAGTGGGCAAGGCACTGGCGCAAGGGGCCACCATCGAGGAAATCGCCGCGCGCGGCGGCATCAGCGTCAATACCGTCAAGACGCATCTGCACCACACCTATTTGAAGACCGACACGCGCCGCCAGGGCGAGCTGATCGCGCTGATCCACGGCGCGACGGCGCACCTGACCGTGTTGGATGCCTGAGGCCGTGTCATCCGATCGGATGATGTGCGCGGCATCTTGCCTGCCTACACTGGCAAGACCGGGCGCCCCCGCCTTGCCAAGGTCACCACGGCGCATGCGGGCCACCCGGCGCGATTTCCCTGGCATCGACAACAATATCGCCGCGCCGGCAGCGGACGGCATCAAAATTCAAGGATGGGTAAAAAAATGAAAACATGGATCTTGGCCGGCACCTTGGGCATCTGCGCCCTGCTGGCAAATGCACAAACGCTTCCCGACAGCCAGACCGTCGTCATTCCAGGCGGGCGCATGCAGACGATCGAACTGCCCGCCCACAGGCACTTCATGAGCGCGCAAGAATTTTCTCCGTTCCGCGGCGGCTATGAGCTGTCGAACGGACAAGTGCTGTACCTGCGCAACGCCAGCAGCATCGGCGCCATGATGTATGCGCGCATCGATGACCAGGAAGAACACCGCATCGTCGCCAGCGGCAGCAACAGCTTCGTGGCGCTCGACCGGCAACTGGCCATGCGCATCGACTTGCGCGACAATGGCAGCGTGGGCGGCGAAGTGCTGATGGTGGTGCCGGCCGAAAAACTGGCCAGCGGTGACATCGTGCCCGCCCATGTGCAAAGCATGAGCCTGGCATCGCGTTGATGCAGCAAGCCGCCTTCCGCATGGGTGACAGCCATGAGCAAGCAATATTCTGTGCAACAGCAAAATGCGCTGACCCTGGCCGCCATCAAACAGACGGCGGCCTGGTGGCGCGCCCGCCCCCTGCCCGACGCCTTGCGCCAGTGCGCGGCCAGCCATGGCGTGGCGCTGGACACGGCCATCATGCTCGACCTGCAACTGGCCTTCCCCGACCTCCCCCTCGTCTGCGGCAAGCTGCTGAGTGCCGATGGCCGCTTCATCCATTTCGAAATGGACCTCGACGACGACCTGCGTCCCTTGCCTGGCAGCGTGGCGTGGGACGACATCAGCGCCAGAGTTGACTTGGCCGCACACAAGCGCGGCACGGGCGTGGGCTATGGGGTGTTGTGCAAGAAAGTGCTGCAGGAATTGAATCGCGGCGCGCCCTAGCCGAACCGCTGCCGGCACATGCTATGATCGGCGCCCCGATCATGAGACAGATGGCAACGGCACATGCAACACTCACCCGGCAACAACCCGATCTCGACGCTGCTGCGCCGCAGCCTGCGCCTGCTGGCCTGGCCCCTGCTGGCCCTGGTCAGCGCCGCCTGCACCAGCACCACGCGCCATCCTGCCAGCGAGCCCACGCAAGTCATCCTGCGCTTTACCTATGACGATGGCAAGCCGATGCGGCATGACAATTACCTGGCCAATGCGCGCCAGGAAACGTACATCAAGCGCTGCAGCAAGATAGGCAGCACCACTGTCTGCGACGTCGGCTCGGATCCACTGTTCATGGGCGGCGACGCCCCGCTGGACGCCAACGGCGAAGTGCGCGTCACCCTGCACTCGACCGGCCCCATCGGCAACAATCCGACCACTCATTGCATCAAGGGCAAAGGCTACGTCTTTGATTCCGGCGACTGGAAGCGCGGTCCCTTCAGCCCCGGCCAGGTGATCGAGATCCGCTACAGGATCAGCGAAGTGGACATGGCGTGCCCCTGGTCGTCGGGCACGCCGCCGTGGTGGGACAAGAGCTAGTCGTGCCGTGACTTCGGTTGAGGCCGCTTGCCCGGAATGTAGGCAGCCAAGGCACGCCAGCGCACCATTGCCCGTCACTGCGGCCAGCGGGCCTTGGCGCGCGCCTTGATCTTGCTGGCGACTGCCGCCAGGTCGTCATATTTGCCATTGTCGACCCAGGTGGTGTACATGAAGCCATCGACGCCCGTCACGCCGTCTGCTTCGGCCGCATCCAGATTGTCGAGCCATTCGTCCGTCAGCGGCAAGTCGTCGTAATACAGGGCAATCACCTGCTTGAGATTGCGGTCGTGGAAAAATTTCAACGAAGACTGCTGCAGCGGGATGGCCGGCGGGTCAACGTACACATTCCTCTGCGTCCAGTTGACGATGACGGTATTCGGGTCGATGCCGTCGGCAGCCCCCAGCAGACTGCCATTGACCATGAAATACTTGTCGATGGCATTCATGTTGGGATCGAACATGTCGTTCCACACATACAGTTCCACGCCAGGATTGACCTGCTTGACCATCGCCTGCATGGCCGTCATCGTGCCGGCCAGGTAGGCGCCCGCGCTCGCGTACTGGCAGGTCGGGTCCCAGTTCATGATGCGCCACTCGTCGTAATTGATGAAGAACTTCTGGCTGGTGGGATACAGCGCCTTGATTTTTTCGTAGCCCTGCCTTTGCAAGGCCATGAATTGCGGCGGACAAGCGCTGGCGGGCGAGGTCCAGACCGGCATCATGTTCTTCGCCTCTTGGTACCACGACACCAGCAAGTTGCTGCCATCGGGGATGGCGCTGGTGGCGGGAATTGCCAGCGATTCGATGCCAGCCACGTAATCCTTGCCATTCACCGAGGAGTATTGCACCGTGCCATCAGCCGAAGTGACGACTATCGGCAGCCCCGCGCGCGTGATTGTATGCGCGAGGCCAATTTCGCGGATCTGCATGTCGTCTATCCAGGCCTGGCCCGCCTCGTTATTCTTTGCATTGCTCCAGGCGCCAAGGTAGAAACGGATGCTGGTATTGGCGCCGGTATTGAAATCGAAGTTGTAGTTCGTCCAATCCTGGTCAGGCAATACCGTGTTCGGCAAGGCGTTCCAGGCACCATTCGTCGTACCCCGCCCCATCGGATACAAATTCAGGTACAGCGGTACCTTGACGGCATCGTCATAGATCTGCACCTTCAGCGGCGCCTTGTAGTTCGCCGTGCGCAGCCAGAACGACACGCGGTAAGCCGTGTGCGCCTTCAAATTGACAAACCGCCGATGCAAGCGCGTTTGCGTCTTCACGCTGCCGTCAGGCAGCAACACATTCGGCTGCGACAGCCGGATCGCACCCTTGCCCGGCACGTTGCCCGTCTTGAGGTGGTCGGTACCGCCGTCGAAGCTGACCGTGCCGGGGTCCATCAAGTCCCATGGCCCATTGCCGTTGCTGAAATTGTCGTTGGCCAGCCAGCGCACGGCCGGTACCGCCCGCCCCTGGGTGACGACAAACGGCGTCTTTTCCACGGCAAGCGCCTCCGACAGTTCCGGCTGCAATTGCGCAGGGATGTGCGGATGGCCGCCCATCGGTATCAATTCTATTTGCTGCTCCAGCGCCAGTTGCTTGATCGCCGCCAGATTGCCGGCGAAATCGGGCGAATCGCGCGAGTCGGAAATATATGAGTCTTCGCCGCCGATATTGACGACGATGCCGTTATAGCCCAGCGCTGCCGCGTTGACGATCAGCGCCGACAACTTGTTGAAGTCCGCGTTCGCGGTTTTTTTACCCCAAGCAATACCGCCATAAAAATAGATCCAGCGTTTGGTAAAGCAATTCGTTACGCAGGCGGGCGCCAGCTGCACCATCACTTGCTGCGACACGCTGGCACCGCCACCCTGGCACGTCACCGTATAGCTAGTGGCCCCCTGCAGCGCCGGCGGCGTGTACGAGCCCGTCAGGGGCAGCGACGGCGACCACGACGCAGCGCACGATTCGGCGCCCAGCGCATCCCAGGCGATCGAGGTGCTCGTTCCCTTGGCCACCACGTCCGGGCTGGCGGACAAGTGCACAGTGGGCGCAGCGATGGCCAGCCCTGTCAGGCAAGTGCCCATGAGTACGGCGATACGGCTGAAAGCGAGCTGACGCATGGCATTCCTTATCAAAGCAGAATTTTCATTTTAATAAGTTTTTGCATTTTTTGCAATTCCGTCCCGAATAAGACGAACGCATGTAGCGCAGTTACGCTGCCGCCGTCACCCAACGGCAGAGTGTACCCCGGTTTCTGTACCGGGCTGGCAATACACTGCGCGCCAGCCAAAACACCACAAATCTCCCATCACAGGAAAATTAACTTATTTGCAGTTGAAAAATAAATAATTTCATGGCAGGATGGAATTACATTTTCCATACCGCAAGGTTGTGATGGACAAGCAATTGCTGCTGATTTGCGCGCTGACGTTCATCATCCACATCATCGCCACCCTCGCCTACTCCGTGCGCATCGCCGGCATCCGCACGCGGCGGCTGGCCCCATTCAGCATTTTAGTGCTGCTGTCGCGCCCCTTGAATGCCTTCCAGCGCGCCTTCTGCCGCGCCGTCGAGCACTTCCAAGTACACAGGTCGGTACCGAAACTGCTGCTGCACGCTGTCTTCAAGGGCGGCTTGTCCTACCTCAAGACCTCCGCCAGCCTGCCCAAGCCCGCCGACGTCACGGCCCTGCGCCAAAAATCCGGCGCCTCCGTCTCCATCGTCATCGCCACGGCCCTGTGGACGGTGGGCGCAGCGTTGTCCGCCTTACACCGCCGCGCTATACGCGGGCGTGCTGAACCCCAGCGTGTGCGTCATCTCCAGCACCCCGTCATCGATCATCAACGACGGCGCCACCATCATGATGGCCGTCTTCATCGACCCGTGGTGTCGGGTATGACGGATGACGTCATCGAAGGCAAGATCGAAGAATCGCAATTCCGGCGCGCGGTGGTGTGGCTGGTGGGGAGCAGATTAGCGGGAACGCTGATTGCGCAGTTTTTGCTGGTGCCGTCGGCGGTGATGATTGTGGGGTGGCGAAGGGGTTGTGATTTCGCAGGTCGAGGAATTACTCAAAAGACAACAAAGTGAAATTTTTATATAAAATCACTAAAATCAACTGCAATTACATAGCGAGATAAATCATGAAAATAGATAATCTAGTTGATGCAATACCTATTGAAGCCTATAAAAACAAAGAAGAAGGGCTTGAAAATAAAAAAAAGCCTTTCACCATACACTTAAGTGCCTTCTATACATCAAAGAAGATTGCCAACTTATCAGGACTATTAAGCGTAGACATTAAAGATGTTGAAACCCTAGAAATCGATAAAACTTTTGGGCTTGATGGAATCATTTATATCAAGAAAAAACCAACAGATGAAACAAGACCGATATGGGCGAATTATCTTGATAAAATACATGGAAAAAAAGTCCCCGGACTAGAAACACTTTCATCATCAGCTGTTTTACTGCTTCGACTAGAAGATGGAATTATTGCATTTTCGTTCGGATATGGCCGATATTTATTAAATGACGATGATTTATCTAGTGATTTTGGAATTAAAGCTGCGTTAAATACATTAAATCACGACACATTGCGTTCAGTTGATCTATTATCTCTTGATGTCGCGCCAATTCAAAAAAGAAGTCAAGCAACAAAAAGTTCAAACATAAATGATTTTGGTGTAGACGTTAGTAGGGATGTATTGAAAGCAGTAACAGGCGACGCAATAAAAGGAATACCATGGCATGGAATATCAGGCAGCGGCGGGCACTATAGTTTCTCGGCCACAATTTTCAATTACTCAGAATTATTTGATATTGCCAAAGAAGTGGCAAAAAAATCATTGCAACCTGATTACAAGGACAGATTTGCGTGGGTTGATAATATACAAAGAATTAAAAATGGTGCAGAAATTGAAAAGCTAAATAATGCTCTACTGGCAAAAATTAAGGCGAAGGATACCGAGAAAACAAAACTCACCTTGCCAAGCATCATTGATTGGGGTGATATATTTGGTTTTTCTTATACAAATTCAAAAAAAGAATACAAGTCCAGCCCTGATATATCTGACTATTACTTAATCAACCCACCCGATGAAATATCAATCGAGAAATTAAAATCGCATAGACTTTTTTGCCATCAAAGTAAGGAGGTCGAAGCAACCTCCATCTCTATATACGAATGTATATACTTTGAATATTCAGACGGCGACAAGTTACACATATTATTTGACAAAGAGTGGTTTACCATAGATCAAGATTACATTAAGAGAGTAAACGATGCGCTAAATCTTATACCGATATCAGAAATAGCATTCCCAAAAGTAAAGATGATTCCGAAGGAGAAAAATGAAAAAAACAGAAAAGGCTCTAAAGACGCCATCCCAAAGAAAGAAAGTAATAATACTTACGAGTCTGAAGGCGACTACAATATAAGAGTTTCTGCCTTATTAGAGTGCGACCTACTAGATAAGAAATTAGTTAAATCCGATTCAAGCGCCTCACCAATCGAGGTTTGCGATTTATTGATGGGAAATAAGTTCATTCATGTAAAACATAAGAAAGGCAATTCCAGTGGATTGAGCCATTTATTTGCGCAAGGAAGAGTTGCAGCAGAGCTATTAATATCAGATCAAAAATTTAGAACAAACGCCAGAACTCAGCTAAAGTATAAATCCAGAAAACTTATTCCAGAAATAAAATTTATGGCAAAAGACTATGAAGTAGTTTTTTTAGTGCTAGGGGCAAAATGTGCCTCAGTTAGAGAGGACCTGCCTTTTTTCAGTAAAATAAACTTGGTTGGCGCCTATCGAAGCTTATCTGAACGACAATACTCAGTATCTATCGCTGGCACGGATATAGAGGAAGTAGCAATACTGTAATTATTTTACTCCACAAGAAAAAAGCCGCTGTCTCCCGACAGCGGCTTTCTCATTCCTCCCCAAGCAGCAGCGCCCTGAACTCCAGCGCTGCCCTGAAAGCGAGCTAATTACCCCACAAACTTCCGCGCATTCCTGAACATCCGCATCCACGGCGAATCCTCGCCCCATGCTTCAGGGTGGTACGACTGCTGGACTGACCGGAACACGCGCTCCGCGTGCGGCATCAGCACGGTGAAGCGGCCGTCTGGCGTGGTGACGGAGGTGATGCCTTCCGGCGAGCCGTTCGGGTTGTACGGGTACGCTTCCGTGGCGGCGCCCTTGTTGTCGACGAAGCGCATGGCTTTGGTGACCTGGGTGATGTCGCCCGTTTGCGAGAAGTCGGCGTAGCCTTCGCCGTGGGCGATGGCGATGCCGGCTTGCGTGCCGGCCATGCCGTTGAAGAAGATCGATGGGGAATCCATCACTTCGACCATGGCAAAGCGGCCTTCGAATTTCTCCGACTTGTTGCGCGTGAACTTCGGCCAGGCGTGGGCGCCGGGGATGATCGATTTCAGGTTGCTCATCATCTGGCAGCCGTTGCAGATACCGAGGCCGAAGCTGTCCGTGCGGTTGAAGAAGAGCGCGAACTGTTCCGCCAGGCTGGCGTTGAACAGAATCGTCTTCGCCCAGCCTTCGCCCGCGCCCAGCACGTCGCCGTACGAGAAGCCGCCCACGGCGATGACGCCCTGGAAGTCGTCCAGTTTGACGCGGCCCGCAATCAGGTCGCTCATGTGCACGTCGACGGCCGTGAAGCCTGCCTGGTGCATCACGTAGGCCGTCTCGATGTGCGAGTTGACGCCCTGCTCGCGCAGGATGGCGACACGCGGACGCACGCCGGTGGCGATGAATGGCGCGGCGATGTTGTCGTTCTGGTCGAACGTGACGATCGGCGACATGCCCGGGTCTTGCACGTCCAGCAGGCGGTCGTATTCGGCGTCCGCGCAGGCCGGATTGTCGCGCAGGCGGGCGATGCGCCAGCTCGTTTCGCTCCACAGGCGGTGCAGGTCCGCGCGCGGCTGCGTGTAAATCAGCTTGGCGTCGCGCGTGAATTCGATCACGTCGCGGTCGTTCAATTTACCGATGATATGGCTGCAGGCGCCCAAATTAAACGTGCGCAGCACGTCCATGACGAGCGACTTTTCTTCCGCGCGCACCTGGATGACGGCGCCCAGCTCTTCGCTGAACAAGGCACGCAGGGTCAGCTCGTTGCGGCGTTCCGCCACCTGGCCCGTCCAGTTCTTGGCGTCGCCCCAGTCGCTCGAATGCTCGCCTTCCATGGTCAGCATGTCCAGGTTGACGGACATGCCCGTGTGACCGGCGAAGGCCATTTCCGTCAGGGTGGCGTACAGGCCGCCGTCCGAACGGTCATGGTAGGCCAGCAGCTTGTCGTCGCTGTTGAGCTTTTGGACGGCGGCGAAGAAGCCTTTCAGGTCTTCCGCGCTGTCCACGTCCGGCGTTTCATTGCCCAGCTGGCCCATGACTTGCGCCAGGGCGGAGGCGCCCAGGCGGTTCTTGCCGCGACCGAGGTCGATCAGGATCAAGGACGTATCGCCCTGGTCCGTTTTCAGCTGCGGCGTGAGCGACTTGCGCACGTCCGTGACTGGCGCGAACGAGGAAACGATCAGGGACACCGGCGACGTGACGGATTTCGCCGCGCCCGTGTTCTCGTCTTTCCAGGTCGTGCGCATCGACAGCGAATCCTTGCCGACGGGGATGCTGATGCCCAGCGCCGGGCACAGGTCCATGCCGACGGCTTTCACAGTGTCGTACAGGGCCGCGTCCTGGCCTGGCTGGCCGCAGGCGGCCATCCAGTTGGCGGACAGCTTGATGTCGGAAATGTCGGCAATCGCGGCAGCGGCGATGTTGGTGACGGCTTCGCCCACGGCCATGCGGCCGGAAGCTGCCGCGTCGATGACGGCCAGCGGCGTGCGTTCGCCCATGGCCATCGCTTCGCCCAGATAACCTTCAAAGCTCATGGTGGTGACGGCGCAATCGGCCACCGGCACTTGCCACGGTCCCACCATCTGGTCGCGCACGGTCATGCCGCCCACGCTGCGGTCGCCGATGGTGATCAGGAACGATTTGTCGGCCACGGTCGGCAGCAGCAGCACTTTTTGCGCTACGTCCACCAGGTCCATGCCCGTCAGATCGATGGCCGGGAAATCGTTGGCCACGTGGACCACGTCGCGCTGCATCTTTGGCGGCTTACCCAGCAAGACGTCCATCGGCATGTCGACCGGCTCGTTGCCCAGTTCCGGATCGATCAATTTGAGTTGACGCTCTTCGGTGGCCACGCCCACGGCGGCGAACAGGCAGCGTTCGCGTTCGCACATAGCTTTGAACAGAGGCAGGCTTTCCGGCGCGATGGCCAGGACGTAGCGTTCCTGCGATTCATTGCTCCAGATTTCCTTCGGCGCCATGCCCGATTCTTCCAGCGGGATCTTGCGCAGGTCGAAAATCGCGCCGCGCTTGGCGTCGTTGGTGATTTCCGGGAACGCGTTCGACAAGCCGCCCGCACCCACGTCGTGGATCGAGATGATCGGGTTGTCCGCGCCCATTTGCCAGCAGGCGTTGATGACTTCCTGGGCGCGGCGTTCCATTTCAGGATTGCCGCGCTGGACGGAGTCAAAGTCCAGGTCGGCCGTGTTGCTGCCGGTGGTCATCGACGAGGCGGCGCTGCCGCCCATGCCGATGCGCATGCCCGGGCCGCCCAGCTGCACCAGCAGGCTGCCGACGGGGATGTCGTTCTTGTGCGTGTGCTGCGCCGAGATATTGCCGATGCCGCCCGCGATCATGATCGGCTTGTGGTAGCCGAACACGGCGTCTTTGTCTGCGCCGACGTTCTGCTCATAGGTGCGGAAGTAACCGCCCAGTACCGGACGGCCGAATTCGTTCGAGAACGCGGCGCCGCCCAGCGGGCCTTCGATCATGATCTGCAGCGGCGACGCGATGCGTTCCGGCTTGCCGTATTGATCTGCATCAGTACGCGAGGCCAATGGCGCCGTCACGGAAGCTGCCGTTTCCCAGCTGCGCACGGCGTCCGGCAGCGACAGGTTCGACACGGTGAAACCGGTCAGGCCAGCCTTCGGCTTGGCGCCGCGGCCCGTTGCGCCTTCGTCGCGGATCTCGCCGCCCGCGCCCGTGGACGCGCCAGGGAAGGGAGAAATCGCCGTCGGGTGGTTATGCGTTTCCACCTTCATCAGGGTGTGCGTCAGTTCCGTCGATGCCGCGTATTCGTGCTTGTCGCCGCGCGGGTAGAAGCGCGACACGGTGGCGCCTTCCATGATGGACGAGTTGTCGCTGTAGGCGACGACGGTGCCCTTCGGCTGCAGTTCGTGCGTGTTCTTGATCATGCCGAACAGCGACTTGGGCTGCGCCACGCCGTCGATGGTCCAGTCGGCGTTGAAGATCTTGTGGCGGCAATGCTCGCTGTTCGCCTGCGCGAACATCATCAGTTCCACGTCCGTCGGATTGCGGCCGGCCTTGGTGAAGGCGGCATCCAGGTAGTCGATTTCGTCTTCCGACATCGCCAGGCCCAGTTCCGTGTTCGCCGTTTCCAGCGCGCGCTTGCCCTGCCCCAGCAAGTCGATCGATTCCAACGGACGCGCTTCCAGGGTGCGGAACAAGTCCTTGGCGTCGTCGGCGCTGCGCAGCACGGATTCCGTCATGCGGTCGTGCAGCAGGTCGGCCACGGCCTGTACTTGCTCGTCCGTCAGTTTGCCGGCGCCGATGGCGCTGCCCAGGATGCCCGATTTCAGGTTGATGCGGAAAGCGATGCCGCGTTCGACGCGCTTGATGTGCGCCATGCCGCAGTTGTGCGCGATGTCGGTGGCTTTCGAAGCCCACGGCGAAATCGTGCCGAAACGGGGGATGACGAAGAATTCTTCGGCAGCGCCTTCCGTATTGTCGGCCTGGGCCGGCTCGCCGTACGTCAGCAAGGCGCCAAGGCGCGTGCTGTCGTCGTTGGTGAGAGGCGCGCTGGCATCGATGAAATGGACATAGCGTGCTTGCACGGCAACGATCGCAGGCGAGACGGCTTGCAGTTGGCTTAACAGACGGTGGCTACGGAAATGGGACAGGGCATTGGAACCCGGCAGTATCAACATGATTGGAAGGTGGTTGATGCAGCGTGGCTGCGGGTTAAAGGTAGGTATGACAATATCTTTCGTACGGCAAATTTCCTTTGCGCGCATTATACCCGTTTTACCCCTGC
Organism: Janthinobacterium sp. GW823-FHT01H08; assembly: GCF_058797855.1. NCBI lineage: Bacteria > Pseudomonadati > Pseudomonadota > Betaproteobacteria > Burkholderiales > Oxalobacteraceae > Janthinobacterium > Janthinobacterium sp. GW823-FHT01H08. The sequence continues at coordinate 3,259,735 of NZ_CM179504.1, read as the reverse complement.
TTTATTACCGGAACTTATGGCTTTGCGGCCATTTTGCCCCTGAAAGCGGCAGTTTTTGCCAACTTGCAACAACAGGATCAGGCAATCACATAGCGGTTCTTGCCCTGGCGCTTGGCCAGGTACAGCGCCTCGTCGGCCAGCCGGTAACTGTGGCTCAGCTCCTTGTCCCGGTCCAGCTCGGCCACGCCCACGCTGATCGACACGAACTGTGCCGCATGGAAAGCCTGGCTGACGGCGGCGACCAGGGCGCCGGCGAAGGCGCGCACGGCCTCGCGGTCACCCGCGTAGACGATGCCGAATTCCTCGCCGCCCAGGCGTCCGCACAGATGGCTTTGCGCCTTGTCCGCGATGATGGCGGCCGTGCGCATGAGCACCGCGTCGCCCGCATCGTGGCCCTGCTGATCGTTGATGATCTTGAAATCGTCGATGTCGATCATCAGGAAATGCAGCATGCCGCCGTGGCTTGCGCCATGCATCTGCTGGGCCCGCTGCGTGAACATGCGGCGGTTGTTCAAGCCCGTCAGGCTGTCCTGGAAGGCCAGCCGCGTCAATTCCACCCTGGCGTGATAGTTACGCAGGCGCAATAAGCTGAAGCTGACGTTCAGCGCCAGCCCGAACAGCACGCTGACGGCGATCATCAACGGCACCCAGGGCTGGTCGGGCAAGCCAGCGTTGACGGGATACAGGCCGTGGCCCACGTTCCACCACACGCCGGCCACCACGGCCAGGTAGCTCAGACCGCCATTGAAGATGGACGCGATGGCCAGGGTCATGAAGACACCCACGGGCAAGACCCAGAAGCTGGCGTGGTGGACAGCATCGGCCATGGTGCGCAAGCCGAAGGTCAGTGCCAGCACGGCGCAGGCACCCGTCATGGTCAGCACGGGCAAGGTGGTACAGCGGGCGCGCACGGCCAGGCTCGCCAACATGCCCAGCAAGGCCAGCACGGCGTGCGTCAGGTTCGGATGGTAGGCCGGCGGCATCAGCAGCCAGGCCAGGCTGAAGGCGATGATGCCCATCACTTGCGTGATCAGGCCGACCCGGTGCAATTCCGCAAAATACGTATGCTGCTGTTCGCTGTTGCCGCCAAAGGCAAGGGGAACGGCAATGCGCCGCAAGGTAGACAGTTCAGGAACGCGCATGACGGGTATCGACACCAGAGAGGGATAAAGCGCCCGTTAAAGCCTTGCGCATGCCTTGCCGCGACGTGGTGCGGCATGCAACAGGTGTTGCATTTTAGAATACTATCACGGTAGTCAGGGAATGGCCGGAAAAACAGGCGCCCGCACCGTCGCAAGGGGCGCTCGTGTCATGAAATACAACGCCGGACGGCGCTGGACGCGCCTGCCCTTGCGCACGGCACCCGATTGCATGCATTTTGCTGGCAGTGTCGGGCGGCTTTGCAGTATGCTGATAAAAAACAATACTGCCAGGCAGCTACATAAAAGAAGAGTTCCCGCAAATGACCGAACAGATGAACGAGAGCTGAACCATGCCAGAAACTAGCGACTTATCTGTCCTGATCGTCGACCCGAACCCCAGCATGCGGGGCAATCTGCACAATATGCTGAACCAGGCCGCCATCACCAAGGTGGAATATGCCGTCAATGCCGGCACGGCCATCCGCTTGCTGATGAAGAAACCGTTCGACATCATCCTGTGCGAATACGACCTTGGCAGCGGCACGGATGGCCAGGATGGCCAGCAATTGCTGGAAGACTTGCGCCACCATAAGCTGATCGGCCTGTGGACGATCTTCATCATGCTGACCTCGGAGGCCATCCACAGCAAGGTGATCAGCGCAGCGGAGCTGACCCCGTCCGACTACATATTAAAACCGTTCACCGTCGACGTGCTGAGCGGCCGCATCGCGCGCGCCATCGAGCGGCGCGCCGTTTTTCTGCCCACGTATCAGCTGATCGACAAGGGCGACCTGCGCGAAGCCGTGAAAAGCTGCCGCGCGGCCGAACTGCAGCACCCGCGCCTGGCGGCCGATTTCGCCCGCCTGCGCGCCGAACTGCACATCAGCCTGGACGAATGGAAGGAAGCGGAACAGCTCTACGCCGACATGCTGGCAACGCGGCCCATGGCCTGGGCGCACCTGGGCCTGGCGCGCACCCTGTTCGAACAGCAGCGCCACGAGGATGCGCAGGAAGCGCTGCTGGAACTGGTGGAGACCTATCCCCGCTTCATGGCCGCCTACGACTTGCTGGCGCAAAACCATGAAGCCATGGGCCAGCAACTGCAGGCCAAGAAAATCCTCGAGGACGCGGTGGCCATCTCGCCGCACATGGTGCGCCGCTTGCGCCACCTGGGCGGCATCGCCTTCGACACGGGCGACATCGGCGCGGCCGAACGGGCCTACAAGCAGGTCGTGACGAAAGCGAAGTACTCCGAATTCCGCGACCCGGAAGACCACGTCAACCTGGTAAAAACGCTGGTGAAAAAGGGCGACGCGCCGCAAGCGAGCGGCGTGCTGCGCGACATGGAGCGCTCCCTGCGGGGCAGCGCCAACGTGGAAGCATGCCGCGCCATCTCGGCCGCCATGCTGCATGAACTGTCGGGCAACGACATCGCCGCCGCCACCGAACTGCAACTGGCCGCCGCCGCCCTGGACGACGCGCGGGGCCTGTCGACGCAGCTGAAGGTGGGCCTCGTGCAAAGCTGCCTGAAGAACAACCTGGAACAGGCCGCGTCCGACGTCATGATGAAACTCGTCAACGAAGCCGACAGCGACGTGACGATGGAAGCGGCCGTCGATGTCTTTGAAAAAGCGGGCCGCCACGACCTGGCGCAAGGCATGGGCCAGCAGATCACGAACCAGGTGCAGGAATTGATGCAGGATGCGGCCAGCAAGGCGGAAAGCGGAGAACTCAAGGGCGCCGTCTTCGTGCTGCGCCAGGCCCTGCGCAAGACGCCGGGCAACCTGCCCGTGCTGTTCGCCTCCGTCGAGGCCATCCTGCGCCAGCTCAACATGCTGGGCTGGGAAGCCCCGCTCGCTGAACAGGCGCAGCACCAGATGCAGGTGATCCGCAAGATCGACCCCAGGCATCCGCAGCTGGAGTCGCTCAAGCAGCAGTATGCGGCTACGCAGCACAAGTATGGTATTGCGACCTGACTCTTGCCTGCGCCCTGCCCGTCAATCGACAACAAGCCGTTCGACAAGGTGGGCCGTCCCATCGCCGCCGTTTGCGCAATTTGAATACTCTGTTTCAAAATGAAGCCCGCTCACGCATTCGGAGCGGGCGCATCCGTATAGTTCGGCAGTTGTGTGACGTCAGCCGTTAAGCGTACGGCCGCCGTCAACGATGATTTCGGAGCCGACGGTCCAGCGGGACTCGTCGGAAGCGAGGTACAACACCGCCTTGGCCACTTCCTCCGGCGTGCCGAAGCGGCCGAACGGAATCGTTGCGGTAATGTCCTTGTTGAGCTGATCGCGGTAGGCATCCGGGATGCCGAGCTTGTCGTACAGCGGCGTTTCGACCGGGCCGGGACTGACGGCGTTGACGCGAATGCCGCGTGCCAGCAGTTCGCCCGACAGCGTTTTCGACAAGTTCAAGAATGCGGCCTTGGTTGCGGCATATACCGATGAATGCGCCGAGCCCACGTGCGCGCTGACCGATGTGTTGAGCACCACCGATGCGGGGTTCGCGAACACTGGCAGCAGCGCCTGGATCAGGAAATAGGGACCCTTGACGTTGATGTCGAACGATCGGTCGAACATTTCCTCCGTCCACGCTTCAATCGGCGTCCAGACGGATACGCCAGCGTTGAGAAAGGCGATATCGAGCTGGCCGTAGTGCGCCTGGACGGCGCGCGCCAACTCCTGTTGGGCGGCGACATTGGCGGAATCGGCGCGCAGCACAAGAACCTCGGCGCCGAGTTCCTTCCTGGCCTTCTCGATGGATTCCGGATTGACGCCGGTGACGATGACGCGTGCGCCTTCGGCGAGGAACTGCCTGGCTGTTTCAAGGCCGATGCCGCTGGTGCCGCCGGTGATAAGAGTACGTTTTCCTTGCAAGCGGGACATAAAATTCTCCTGTAGGTGATTCATGGTCAACCAGCGTTGGCTGACCTGCCGTGGGAAGAACTATGCGCTCATGCTCGAAATTCGATAAGATCGTATCTTTGCATATAATTCATGCTCCAATTGCATGAATTGAATGGAGAGTAACTTTGGACCGGTTTCTTTTGATGACATGCTTCGCGCGCGCAGTGGAGACGGGGAGCTTCTCTGCTGCCGGCCGCGACCTGGGCCTGGGGCAGCCCAACGTCAGCCGTCATGTGGCGGCGTTGGAAGAGCATCTGCAGACGCGGCTGCTGCACCGCTCAACGCGCAAGCTTGCCCTCACGCCCGAAGGGGAACGCTACTATGCGGAAGTGCGGCGCATCCTTGACGCCGTCGACGAGTCCGAATCGTCCTTCAGGGAGAACGTCGATCCGTCCGGATTGCTGCGCGTCGCATGCCCGACCGCTCTGGCGCATGCATTTGTGTTGCCGCATGTCCCCGCCTTCCTGGAGCGCTATCCCGGCTTGGCGCTCGATCTCCAGATCAATGATCGCTATGTGGGTCTCGTCGATGAAGGAGCGGAACTGGCAATTCGGATCGGCCATCTGGAAGACAGCGCACTGCGCGCGCGGCGCATCGGCTTGTTCGAGCGCGTGTTCGTCGCCAGCAAGGGCTATCTCGCCAGACGCGGCGTGCCGGTCACGCCCGATGATCTGCGCGGGCACGATTGCGTGATCTACACCCTGCTGTCGTCGGGTGCCACATGGCGCTTCCGCGATACGGAAGTAGCAGTATCGGGAAAGGTACGGGTAAACTCACCCGAGGCCGTGCGCGAACTGGTCAATGCGGGACTCGGTATCGGACATGGGCCGCAGTGGCTGTTCGAGGAAGGACTCAGGAATGGCAATTTGCAGTTGCTCCTGACGGCGCACACTGCCCTGCCCATCCCGGTTCAAATCGTCTATGTCGCAAACAGGCTGCTGCCAACGCGGGCCGTCGTGTTCATGGACTTCATCGCTGAAGCGTTTTCAAAGGTACCGGCACTGAACATCCGCTGAGCAGCCTCTGTCCGCCGCTTGCCGCCGCAAGCCAGAGCGGTGCCGTGAACACCTGTTCACGGCGCAGGGCAAGGTTCGATCAGCGCGGGAGTTTATACCGTACCAGCAGCGTCGGTCCCTTGCCGCCGGATGGCGTCAGCAGAATCTCGTCACCGGGCTGCATCTCTTCATACATCACCGTGCAACAGGTCGGCATCGAGTGGCCGCGCGCCGGATACACGCCAACGTCCGTGTGCAGGGTCGCAGCGCGTACGTCCACGCTGGACTTGCCGGTCTTTCCTTCTTCTTGCAGCTGCTTGCGCAGTGCGGTGACGAAGTCCCCTTTGCTGAGCCTGGCAGGTGCCTGGCTGGCTTGCGGGCGAGTGCTTGCATCGTTTTTCATGGTAGTTTCTTTCAGTGTATACATTTCCGCCACTATATCATTCGCCCCTGGTGCAACGCGACCCGGGGCGGAACGAGTCCATCGCCCCGGCCGGAGCAGCCGCGGCAGAGCGCCTGCTTCTGCGCGTGATAACGTCACAGTTGGCGACAACAGCCTGGCCCATCTTCTGCCGGGAGCGCTCGATGGGACCGGCGATTTTGCATGCTGATGATGCAGTTGCCATCAGAATCGGCGCGACATGGCGTCTGGCGTCTGGCCCAAGCAGAAGCTTGCGCTGGCCGCTTGACTTTAGCGTACTCCAAGGTGCTGCGACCACCGATAGAATCCGCCGCCACAAACGGCCATTCACGTTGAGGTGACAATGCGTGACTTTTCTCGCTTGATAATTCGTTATGCTCGTGGGCCGCTGGCGGCCAGAAGCGGACGCCCAACTCGCGACTTAAAGGAACTAAGTGGCCTATCATCTGATGATATTTAAACAGTCTACAGCGATTGAGCCAACCATCAATCTGTACTTGGGTTCCGCTCAGACCGTGTATCTCTATTGGGAAGCCGCTAGCTTCGATATCGGGCTGCCAACGATTAGTACAATTACAGAACGAGCTGATTCTGAGGCGGGATTCTGCCTTTCGGGTGCCACGCTTACTGCTTTTAAGGTGGAGTTGGAGATGCTATACAAATACTGGAATACATCACACAAAGGCCACGAATTGCCGCCTACGCATTGTGAACTGATGCGTGCAGTGATTTTAGCATTGGACGATGAGTCGTTTGACAACGCAACGCTGATGATTGCATAGCTCGCTGGTAGGATTTGAGAGTCCACTTTGGGGCGTAACCTGCCAACGACGGCAACCGGCCAAAAGCCGACGCTCGCCGTGGCCGCAAACAACGTGTAGTCGTATAGAGGTTTGAAGATGCGAAATACATGCAGTATATGCAGTCGAAAACTGGACCAGAAAGATGACCCTCTATCAGTTGACTGTGGTGGCGACTGTTGGGGCTGCATCGGTGAAATTGAAGCAGACATGGGCGACGAGTATTCGTTAACCAAGGTAAGGGAGGAGTTTGCGAAAGGACTCCGCCCACGATGGGTTGATACGAGCTCCAATTTATCATCAGAGGTTAAGATATAACAAGACGGCAACCGGCCAGAAGCGGACGACTGAGGTTACCCTTCATTACTCAATTTAAGTATGCCAAGTTACGTAAAAAGACACTGGGACGAGACTAGAGATGACAGGTACGATGCATGGGGTACGTCCTGGTGGTACTTTGAAGTCGATGGTGCAGGCTGGGTTACCCGACAAATTGAACAGTACAATTCTGGTCCGCAGCTTTGCTATAGTGCCGACAATGAGAGCGACGAATTTGGCGGGATATCAGAAAAGCCTCTCGATTTATCAGAGTCAGGGTACAGTGTGATTTCCCATCAAGAGTTCGAATCAATTTGGAGAGCTGCATAGTGCTTCCGTTATCGGCCAGGAGCGGACTGTCATTTTTATAGCCGGAAAACAGGATAGTATTGATGGTTAGCATCGAGATAGAGAAGAGAAAGGCTGTTCGACTACAGTATCGTGAGCTCTTCGATGCGCTATCAAAGCTACTGTTCGAGGCTGACCCAATTGGTATTAATTTTGAAACGAACACAGACGAATACGAACCAGAGGTCGGGACAATTATTCCCCGACTGAGGCATGCCAAATCTGAAGCCGATGTGCAACTTATAGTTCACGAGGAATTTTGTAGATGGTTCGACAGCGAGACTGCCGGGCCGATAAGCGATTATCGTGACCTCGCTTCTCAAATTTGGGATGAATGGCTACGATGCAAATAATTGCAGTGGGGCTGACGGCGGCCTTCGGCCAAGAGCAGCCATTCGCGTTGACGTGACAATGCGTGACTTTTCTCGCTTGACATTTCGCTATGCTCATGGGCCGCTAGCGGCCAAAAGCGATTCACGCGACTTTATTCATTGCCATCTGTCCGGTTTGAGGCCATTCATGATTCAAGTAGAAGTTCTCGACGAAAGCGTTTCATGGCCATTCACAATTCCTCCCGGCCGGAGCAATCACGATGGGGCTCCACCGCGTGTGGCCGAACTCTGCGTAGATGCCAAGTATTGGCATTTAATTGGGTGGAAGGACTGTAGTTCGAACTCCATTGGAATAGCCAGAAAAAACCAAGTAATTTCAATTGACGTTGAAAACATAGAGGCCTTATCAGTCTGCTTCATGCGCAGAGCGAAGGGTCCTGGCTTTGTTTCATTTGAGGTAAGGATGTTGGAAAATCGACGCTCTGTGGTCTTCTTCGCGGCGGACCATTTTAATGAAGATGCATTACTCTGGCTTCAGAGCAATGCCAACAGACTGGCGGCCTTATTTAGTATGCCAATAACAATCAACGACTATGGCTCGGACTACTAGCTATCAGTCCAATCGCGAAGGTCCGAATTGGGGTGGAACTTGCCAACGACGGCAACCGGTCAGGAGCAGACGGACGAAAGATAGTGAAACCGCGTCGAGCAGAGATAGGTATGGTAAAAATTAACACAACAGGAACTATCATGAATTCTGAACATCCAACTCATCAGGTTCGAGTTGAGTATGACCCGGAAAAAACAGGAGGCTATTTCATCGTTGAATGGTGGGACGGTAGTGGTGGTCCAAATCCAAATCGTGCTTTTGATTCATGGGTGGAGACTTTGAGCGGCGTGTCTCAGTTCATTGCCGAGTCTGGATGGAAAATCCGTTGGCAATAAAATATAAGGCTTAAACCGGCCAGAAGCAGACGGACTACTGGACGTCGATATCATCTCAACTGTAGTGGAGGCGAGAATTCAAAGCTATCTATTCGCATCGTCAAACGAACCAAGTGCAACAGCGTCTTTGTCGATTGAAGCCTTAATGGCGGCGGCCTGTGCCGAGTTTTTCTCGGTTACGCTCGCCAGTGACGACGAATTGGAGTTGCTGATGGGTTTGCTCGGCATTGAACCATTGCGCTCAATATCGTTGCGGCCTAACACTGAGTTCCTTGCCATCTTTGATTATACCGATAAGTTTTTACCTCAAATGACTCAGGAAGACTTTGACGTATTTTATGAAAAATGGCTACGCTTAACTCACCGAGATTCAAATATGGATGAGTATGGACAGCTGTTATTTCTTCAAGGGCGGGCTGCTAGCTGGAACCGGATGGCGAGCAGGTTCATACTCCGTGAAGCCCCAATGACATCAGCAGAGTGACTCCAACCGGCCAGGAGCGGCCATTCGATAATTTCCAAGGAACGCGATGACCGAAGATCTGTGTCTCAGGATTGCTGAGAAATATTTGTCGTCAAATGCCATTGAGTACATCCTTCCTGGCCGGATTGGCAGCAAAGAGCCGAGCAGGTGGGAGGCGATTTACGTCGTTCCAGCAGTAACGGACCCCACGGTGGCAGTTGTCGATCCTCCAGATGTACGAGTTTGGGTCACACTTCTTGACGGTCAAGTGGAATGGATACACCAAATGTGAACGGCTGCTTTGGGGCGATAGCGGACGTACACGGCAGTCAGCGACACGACAGTCAGCGACAGGATGACCGGCGGGTTCTTGGCAGGAGCGATGCTATGGCTAAAGCATGCTGCCCGATGGGCTCAAGTCTCTTTTCGCCGCTTACCTGCGCTCCACCCTCGCCACCACCAGCTCGATCAGCTCCGCGATCAAGGGCCGGAACGTGGCGGCATCGCCGCCCTGCCCCAGCATGACGGTGCGCGTGGTCAGGTGCGAGAAGACGGCGTCGAACAGGATCTGCGGCAGATTGGAAAACGAGGTGGCGGGCGCGATGCGGCCCTGCGTGCGCTGCTGTTCCAGCAGGCGCAGGATCAGGGCGTGCCACACTTGCGGGCCGTGCTCGTACCAGGTCTGGCCCACGGCCGGCACGGCGGCCGCACCCGTGACGACGAGGCGATAAAAGTCTACATGGCGGGGGCTGGTGACGACCGCCACCAGTTCATCGAGGATCAGCTGCAAACCCTGCTCCAGGCCCGCCTGCGACGTATCGAGCTGGCGCAGCGCGATGATGAAGTCGGCGCACAGGTACTCCACCACGGCCACCAGCAATTCCTGCTTGCTGCCGAAGTAGCGGTAGGCGGTGGCTTTCGAGCCGCCCGCCTCGGCCACGATGGCGTCCATGCTGACGCCGTCGTAGCCGGAGGCGAGGAAGAGGTCCGCCGCCGCCACCAGCAGCTTGCGCCGCCGCTCCTCGCTTCGGGTCGTCGGGGAAGCGGGAACGGTGCGCAACTGGGGCATGAAGCAAACTCTTACTGTGTCTTGGGAAGCGCGTATGCTATCACGTAATCCCCCCGGTCCGGGCTCTGGCGGGCGCCGCCCGCCACCACCACGACGTACTGGCGGCCCGACCTGGGCGACACATACGTCATCGGCGTGCCTTGCGAACCGACGGGCATGCGCGCCTTCCACACTTCATGGCCTGTGGCGATATCCATGGCGCGCAAATAGTAATCCTGCGTGCCCGCATAAAACACCAGGCCGGACGCCGTACTGACGCCGCCGCCCAGGGTCGGCATGCCCAGCGGGATGGGCAGGCTTGCGCGTACGCCGTGGATGACGGCGTCGCGCACCGTGCCGGCCGGGCGCTCCCACACTTTCGTGCGCGTTTTCAGGTCGATGGCGGCAAACACGCCCCACGGCGGGCTTTGGCACGGTATGCCCAGCGGCGAATTGAAGGCCTTGTGGTCGATGACGAACGGCGTGCCATCCATCGGATAGGTGCTGCCCACGCCGTGGCCCGACGTCAGCTTGGCCACGTCCACCGTTTCGCGCGGCACCAGCCTGACCACCTGCGGCATGCGGATATCGTTGACGAACATATAGCCGTTGCTTTCATCGACGGCCGCGCCACCCCAGTTAAAGCCGCCGTAGTAGCCTGGATAAATCAAGGTCTCTTGCGTGCTTGGCGCCGTGAACTCCCCTTTGTAATTGAGCTTGCGGAAGCTGATGCGGCAAGCCAGCTGGTCGAAGAAGGTGGCGCCCCACATGTCGCGTTCCGTCAGCGTTTCCGCGCCGAGGGCCGGCATGCCGGTCGAATATGGCTGCGTTTTGGATACCCAGTCGCCGGCCGCATGCTCCTGCGGCACGGGTTTTTCCACCACGTCCGCAATCGGCTTACCCGTGCGGCGGTCCAGCATGAAGATCTGGCCCCGTTTGGTCAGCTGCACCAGCGCGGGTATTTTTCCACCCTTGCCGTCCGGGACGTCGTACAGGGCGGGCTGCGCGGCCACGTCGTAATCCCAGATATCGTGGTGAACGGTTTGATACGTCCAGCGCTCGCGGCCCGTGGCCATGTCGAGGGCGACGATGGCCGACGAATACTTCTCTGTCAGCGGCGGACGCTTGCCGCCCCAGAAGTCCGGCTGCTCGTTCCCCGTCGGCAGGTAGACCAGGCCCAGCGCATCATCGAACGCGGGCGCCGACCACATGTTCGGCGTGCTGCGCGTGTAGGTCTGCCCTTCCGGCGGCAGCTTCGTGATGGCCGGATTACCGAGGTCCCAGGCCCACACCAGCTCCCCCGTGTCGGCGCTGTAGGCGCGCACGACGCCCGACGGTTCATCGGTCGAGCGGCCGTCGAAGACCCAGCCGCCGAGGATGATCAGGTTGCGCGCCACGGTGGGCGCGGACGTGTAGGCGTAATACGGCACGTTCATCTTGACCTTGCCCAGGCCGACCGTCAGGTCGACGGAGCCCTTGTCGCCAAAACCCTCGCACTGCTTGCCCGTCTGCGCGTCGATTTCGATCAGGCGCGCATCCATGGTCACCTGCACGATACGCTTCGCGCACGCGCCCGCCACCGGCGCACTGGCCGCCTGCATGCCCTCGAACTGGAACGGCTTTGTCACTTTCGCCGGCTCGTAGTAGCCGACGCCGCGGCAGCGGTTCCACGTCTTCGTGTTGGCCGGCTTCGGATCGAAGGTCCAGCGTTCCTTGCCCGTGTCCGCGTCGAGCGCGATGACCTTGCTCGTCGGCGTGCACGTATAAATGGTGTCGCCGATCTGCAGCGGCGTGTTTTGCGATTCGGACGCCCCTTCGGCCAGCTCGCCCGAGCGGTAGGTCCACGCCACTTGCAACTGGTCGACGTTGGCCTTGCCGATCTGCGTGTACGGCGCAAAGCGTGTGCCCGACGGTCCATAGCCGTAATGCGCCCAGTTGGCGCTGCCGTCATTGATGGCCGCCACCGCATCCCGCTGCGGCTGCGCCGTGGCCTCCGTCACGCCATGCGGCTTGAACATCGAGGCGAAACCAGCCGCCAGCACGACGGCAAACAGCGCCGCGAAACCGCGCGACTGGCCACCGTGAGCACGCCCGGCCAGCCACGGATGCAGCAAGGCGGCCACCAGGCCGATGACGAGGAACGGCGCCAGGCGCGGCACCATCGGCCAGAAGGCAAAGCCGATTTCCCACACGGCCCAGCTCAGTGTCGCGACGAGCAACGCGGCGATGACGGCACTGGCCAGCGGTTTGCGGCGCAGATACAGCACGCCGGCGAGAATGAGGCCCAGGCCGGCCGGCAGGTAATACCAGGAACCGCCAAGGGTGATGAGTTCGATGCCGCCCGCCGCCAGGGCCAGGCCGGAAAAACCAAGAAAGATACCGAAAGCCGTCAGGGCAAGCCGCTTGCCCCTGAAGACCGCCGGGATCGCCGGCGCGCCTTTATTTACTGAAGTGTCCATTTTTTATCCATGACGCCTCCCCTGCCCAGGCAAGCACGCCGGGGATGGCTGGTTTTTTAAATCTACGTAGTGAAACTGTACTGTACGGTTTCATTTTATGCCGATTTTTGACGCAAGGAAAGAAAAATTGACATGGGTGCTTGATTTTGGGCGGGGATGGGGAACTGGCAGGGTTGTCGGATTACGCGCGTACGCGCTAATCCGACCTACCGGAATGCTGGACATGCGTAGGTTGGATTAGCGCAAAGCGCGTAATCCAACAAACACAGGCGGGCCGGGTGTTACAGGGATGCCATGTCGATGACGAAACGATACCTGACGTCGCTCTTGACCACGCGCTCAAACGCCTCATTGATATCCTGGATGCGGATGATCTCGATGTCGGACACGATATTGTGCTTGCCGCAGAAATCGAGCATTTCCTGGGTTTCCTTGATCGAACCGATCATGGAGCCGGACAGGCTGCGGCGCGCGCCCACCAGGCCGAAGGCGTTCACGGGCGGCACGGCGCCGTCGGGGATGCCGACGATGACCATGTTGCCATCGACTTTCAGCAGGTTGATGTACTGGTTCCAGTCGATGGCCGCGCCCACCGTGCAGATGATCAGATCGAAGGTGCCGGCCAGCTTGCTGAACGTTTCCGCGTCGTTGGTGGCGTAGTAATGGTCGGCGCCCAGGCGCAGGCCGTCTTCGCGCTTCGACAGGGTCTGGCTCAGCACCGTCACTTCGGCGCCCATGGCGTGGGCGATCTTGACGCCCATGTGGCCAAGGCCGCCCATGCCCAGGATGGCGACCTGCTTGCCGGGGCCGGCCTTCCAGTGGTTCAGCGGCGAGTACAGGGTGATGCCGGCGCACAGCAGCGGCGCGGCCGCGTCCAGCGGCAGGTTGTCGGGAATCGACAGCACATAGCCTTCCTTGACGACGATGCTGTCCGAGTAGCCGCCCTGCGTGGCCGTCTTGCCGTCCGCTTCCAGGCCGTTGTAGGTCTGGATCAGGCCTGGCATGTACTGCTCCAGATCCACGTTGCGCGTCTTGCAGGTAGTGCAGGAATCGACGAAGCAGCCCACGCCCACGTGGTCGCCCACCTTGAACTTGCTCACATTGGCGCCGACGGCCGTGACGACGCCCGCGATTTCATGGCCGGGCACCATGGGGAAGGCGGCACCGCCCCATTCGTCGCGCGCCTGGTGGATGTCGGAATGGCACACGCCGCAGTATTTGATCGAGATGGCCACGTCGTCTTCGCGCGGGGCGCGGCGCTCGAACGTGAACGGTTGCAGTGCGGAAGTCGGGCCCAGTGCGGCGTAGCCTTTGGCGATGGTGGTCATGAAAACTCCTGTATCTGTAATGTGTGGCAAGGGGTGACGCGTGCCGTGCATGCGATTGCACAAGTGTGCCCGAGATGCTGCGCCGCCGTTACCGCGATCCTGCAAGACCTTTGCACGATCCTCCAAATCTGCGTAAGATCAGCCCCTGCCCTCCCTCGCCTCACGCATACTGACCTCCATGTCCACGCCACTTACTCCGCAAGATGAAATCGCCGCCCTGATCATCCGCCACGCGCCGCGCACGGGCGACTTCACGACGGCCATCGGCAACCTGACGTTTCACCGCCAGTCGTCCGTCACGGAATCGCTGTTCCATGCGGCGCGCCCCAGCGTGGCCATCATCGCGCAAGGCGCGAAGGACGTCACCCTGGGCAGCGAAACCTTCCACTACAGCCGCATGCAGTATCTGCTGACGTCCGTCGACTTGCCGGTGCAGGTGCGCGTGGTGGAGGCGAGCGTGGAGCAGCCGCACCTGTGCGTGGTGCTGGGCATCGACATCGCCGACGTGGCCGCGCTGCTCGACAGTGAAAGCGCCAGCGGCGCAGCCGGCGCGGCGCAGCAGAAAATCCTGCCCGCCACGCGCGGCATTTCCGTCAGCGACGTGTCGGCCGAACTGCTCGACGCCATGCTGCGCCTCGTGCGCCTGCTCGACAAGCCGGAGGAAATCGCCACCTTGGCGCCCTTGATCCGCCGCGAGCTGACCTACCGCCTGCTCAATGGTCCCGTCGGCGCGCGCCTGCGCCACATGGCGCTGGCCAGCAGCCAGTCGCACCAGGTGGCGCAAGCCATCGACTGGATCAAGCACCACTACGCGCAGCCGCTGCGCATCGAGCACCTGGCCGGCATGGCGAACATGAGCATGTCGTCGCTGCACCACCACTTCAAGGCGATTACGGCCATGACGCCGATGCAGTACCAGAAGCTGCTGCGCCTGCAGGAGGCGCGGCGCCTCATGCTGGTCGAGCAGATCGACGCGGGCACGGCCGGCTACCGCGTCGGCTACGCCAGCGAGTCGCAGTTCAGCCGCGAATACAGCCGCCAGTTCGGCCGCGCACCCATGCGCGACGTGGGTCAGGTGCGCGCGCAGCTGAGCGGAGCCAGTGCCAGCGCTGACCTGGCCTATTCCGTCTTGCCGTAGCCGCCGCCGCCCGGCGTCTCGATGACGAACACGTCGCCAGGAAGCATGGCAGTCTTGCCGATATGCGCGAGCGGCTCCACCGTGCCGTCCGCGCGCTCGACGTAATTGCGCCCCAGCGCGCCCGCCTCGCCGCCGTCCATGCCGAACGGCGGAATAATGCGGTTGTTCGACAAAATCGCCGCCGTCATCGGTTCCAGAAAGCGCACCCGGCGCACGCCGCCATTGCCGCCGTGCCAGCGCCCCGCGCCGCCGGAACCGGCGCGGATGCCGTAGCTGTCGAGGCGCACGGGGAAGCGCCACTCGAGGATTTCCGGGTCCGTCAGGCGCGAATTGGTCATGTTCGTCTGCACCACGTCCGTGCCGTCGAAGCCGGGACCGGCGCCCGAGCCGCCCGATATCGTCTCGTAATACTGATATTGCTCGCTGCCGAACGTGAAATTGTTCATCGTGCCTTGCGAGGCGGCCATGGCACCCAGCGCGCCGTACAGGGCGTTGGTGATGCAGGTCGAGGTTTCCACGTTGCCCGAGACGACGGAGGCCGGGTACTGCGGATTGAGCATGGAGCCGGGCGGGATGATCACGGTCAAGGGCTTCAGGCAGCCCGCATTGAGAGGAATCTCGTCGTCGACGAGGGTACGGAACACGTACAGCACGGCCGCCATGCAGACGGCGGACGGTGCATTGAAATTGTTCGGCAGCTGGACGGACGTCCCCGTGAAGTCGATGACGGCGCTGCGCTGCGCCACGTCCACCTTGATCGCCACCTGGACGCGCGCGCCGTTGTCCAGGTCCAGCGCGTAGCTGCCATCCTTCAAAGTGGTGATGACCCGGCGCACGGCTTCCTCGGCATTGTCCTGCACGTGGCCCATGTAGGCTTGCACGACAGGCAAGCCGAAATGCGCGACCATGTTATGCAGTTCGTCGGCCCCCTTCTGGTTGGCCGCCACCTGGGCGCGCAGGTCGGCCAGGTTTTGCTGCGGATTGCGGGCGGGCCAGCTGGCGCCCGCCAGCAGGGCCAGGGTGTCGTCCTCGCGCATCACGCCCGTGGCGCCGTCGACCAGCTTGAAATTGTCGATCAGGACGCCCTCTTCCTCGATGCGCGTGGAATCGGGCGGCATGGAGCCGGGTGTGGTGCCGCCGATATCGGCATGGTGGCCGCGCGAACCGACATAGAACAGGATGGCGTCGCCCGCTTCGTCAAACACGGGGGAAATGACCGTCACGTCGGGCAAATGCGTGCCGCCGTGATACGGGTCGTTCAGCATGAAGACGTCGCCGGGCCGCATGGCGCCCGCATTGCGCGTCATGACGGTGCGGATGCTCTCGCCCATGGAACCGAGGTGCACGGGCATGTGCGGCGCGTTGGCGATCAGGTGGCCCTGGGCGTCAAAGATGGCGCAGCTGAAATCGAGCCGTTCCTTGATGTTGACGGAATGGGCCGTGTTCTGCAGGCGCAGGCCCATCTGCTCGGCGATCGACATGAACAGATTATTGAAAATTTCCAGCATCACGGGGTCGGCATTCGTCCCGATGGCGACACGCTCCGGCACCGCGACGACTCTGCGCAAGATCAAATGGCCGTGCGCCGTCACGTCCGCGCGCCAGCCCGGCTCGATGACGGTGGTGGCATTGGCGTCGCTGACGATGGCCGGGCCGTCAATAGTATCGCCGGGCCGCAGGCTGTCCGCCCCATACAGGCTGCTGTCGCGCCACGCGCCGGCGCAGTACATGGCCACCGTCTGCACGGGCGCCAGCGCGCCTTCACGGGGCGCATACGCGGGCGCGGCCGGTTCCGGCGCATCGGACGCGCCGATGGCTTCCACGGAAATGGCTTCGACGATCAGGGCGCGCGCCGGCATCAAAAAGGAAAAGCGTTTTTTGTATGCAGTTTCGAATTGCGCCTGCATGCCGGCGGCCGTATCGAACAGCACGACGAGGGCCGTATCCGTGCCTTCGTAGCGCAGGTGCACGCGGTGCACGAGCGCGATGCGCTCCCCCGCCACGCCCTGGCGCAACAAGTCGCCGCGCGCCAGGGCGCCCAGGGCCGCAACATCGCCGCCGATATCCGCGCCCAGGGAAGCCTCGATGGCCTTTTCCCGCATGGCGCTCTGGTCGGCCAGGCCCATGCCGTAGGCCGACATCACCCCCGCCAGGCTGTGGATGAAGACCGTGCGCATGCCCAGCGCATCGGCCACGAGGCAGGCATGCTGGCCGCCCGCGCCGCCAAAGCTGGTGAGCGTATAGTCGGTGACGTCGTGACCGCGCTGCACGGAAATCTGCTTGATGGCGTTGGCCATATTGCCCACGGCGATGGCAATATAACCTTCGGCCACCTGTTCCGGCGTCGAGTCCACCGTGCGCGCCAGCGCTTCAAACTGGGCGCGCACCGTGGCCGCATCCAGCGCTTCATCGGCGTCGGGGCCGAAGACGCGGGGGAAGAAGGCGGGCTGCAGCTTGCCCAGCATGACGTTGCAGTCGGTGACGGCCAGCGGGCCGCCGCGCCGGTAGCTGGCGGGACCGGGATTGGCGCCCGCGCTGTCCGGCCCCACCTTGTAGCGGGCGCCGTCGAAATGCAGGATGGAGCCGCCGCCTGCGGCCACCGTGTGGATGCTCATCATCGGAGCGCGCATGCGCACGCCGGCGATCTGCGTCTCGAACACGCGCTCGAACTCGCCCGCGTAATGCGACACGTCCGTCGAGGTGCCGCCCATGTCGAAGCCGATGACTTTATCGAAGCCGGCCAGCGCGCTGGCGCGCACCATGCCGACGATGCCGCCGGCGGGGCCGGACAAAATGCTGTCCTTGCCCTGGAAGGCACGCGCATCCGTCAAGCCACCGTTCGACTGCATGAATTGCAGGTGCACGCCGGGCAGCTCCATCGCCAGCTGGTCGACGTAGCGGCGCAGGATCGGCGACAGGTAGGCGTCGACGACCGTGGTGTCGCCGCGCGCCACCAGCTTCATCATGGGGCTGACCTCGTGCGACACGGACACCTGCGTAAAGCCCGTTTCGCGCGCCAGCTGCGCCAGCCGCGCCTCGTGCGCGTGGTAGCGGTAGCCGTGCATCAGCACGATGGCGATGGCGCGCACGCCGCGCGCATGCGCGTGTGCCAGCGCGGCGCGGGCAGCCGCCTCGTCGAGCGGCGCGACCACTTCACCATGGGCGCCCAGGCGTTCATCGATCTCGATCACGTCGCCGTACAGCAGTTCCGGCAGGATGATCTGGCGCGCGAACAGCTGCGGACGGTTCTGGTAGGCGATGCGCAAGGCGTCGCGAAAACCGCGCGTGATGGCCAGCACGGTGGGCTCGCCCTTGCGTTCGAGCAGTGCATTGGTCGCCACCGTCGTGCCCATCTTGATGGCGCCCACCTGTTCCACGGGCAGCGGCGCGCCGGACGCAAGGCCCATCAGCTGGCGCATGCCGGCCAGCGCCGCATCGCGGTACTGGCCCGGGTTCTCCGACAGCAGTTTATGTGTGGCGAGGTTGCCGTCAGGACGGCGCGCCACGATGTCCGTAAAGGTGCCGCCCCGGTCGATCCAGAATTGCCAGTCCATCGCCCTGCCCCCGCGCTTATGTGAGATGGCTATTGTAGCCGCCAAACAGGGGCGCGTTTCAGGCGTGCGCGCCTTGCCTTTCGCCCGCTTCGGCCTTATGTTGAAGACATGCTGACTAACGGAACACCCCATGACCCTGATCGACTCTGCCGGTAACACCCTCGCGCTGTACTCCATCGCCGAACTGCGCGCCATCGAACAAGCAGCCCTGCGCGACCTGCCGCAAGGGCTGCTGATGCAGCGCGCGGGCCAGGCCGCCGCCAGCGCCGCCCTGAAGCTGCTGCACGCCCAGGAGGATGGCGACGAGACGAGCCACCGGCGCGTGCTGGTACTCGCCGGCCCCGGCGACAACGGCGGCGATGCGCTGGAAGCGGCCGCGCACCTGGCCGCCAGCGGCCTCGAAGTGCTCGTCTGGCTGGCGCCCGAAGCACCGGCCACGTCGCCCGAACGCGAACAGGCCCTGAGCCGCGCCCGCAACAGCGCCGCGCGCTTCATGGATGCGGCAACGTCCATGGCCTCGGCCGCCGTGGGCGCCGCGCCGTGGCACCTGGTCATCGATGGCCTGTTCGGCATCGGCGCGTCGCGCCCCCTGGAAGGCGAATGCCGCGACATGGCGCAGCTCGTCAACAATCTCGATTGCCCGGTGCTGGCCCTCGACGTGCCCAGCGGCCTGCATGCGGACACGGGCGCCATCGACGGCGTCGCCATCCGCGCCACGCACACGCTCACCTTCATCGGCGACAAGCCGGGCCTGCACACGGCGAATGGCCGCGACTACGCGGGCGAAGTGGAAGTGGCGGCGCTGGCCATCGACCCATCGCTGCTGCCCGAAGCCAGGGCCCAGCTGGGCGGCCTGCACCTGTTCGCGCGCCAGTTGCAGCCGCGCCGGCAAAATACGCACAAGGGCAGCTACGGCAGCGTGGCCGTCATCGGGGGCGCGCAAGGCATGGCCGGCGCGCCCATCCTGGCGGCCCGCACGGCCCTGCATGCGGGCGCGGGAAGAGTCTACATCGCCTTTCCCGATGCACCGCCCGCCTTCGACAGCGGCCAGCCGGAGCTGATGTGCCGCCGCGCGCAGGACGTGGATTTCTCCGGCCTGCACTTTGCCGCGCTGGTGGCGGGGCCGGGCCTGGGCGACGACGCCGATACGGTGGAACTGCTGCAGCGTGCCATTGACAGCGACAGCCCGCTGCTGCTCGATGCCGATGCGCTGAACCTGATGGCGGCAGAGCCGGAGCTGCAATCGGCGCTGGCCGTGCGCACGGGCGCGGGCGCGACGATTCTGACGCCGCATCCGCTGGAAGCGGCCCGGCTGCTCGACATGACGGTGGCCGAGGTGCAGGCCGACCGCCTGGGCGCGGCGCGCCAGCTGGCGGCGCAGCTGGGCGTGATCGTCGTATTGAAAGGGTCGGGCACGGTGATCGCCGCGCCCGATGGCCAGGTGGTCGTCAACAACACGGGCGGCCCCGCCCTGGCGACGGCCGGCACGGGCGACGTGCTGTCCGGCCTGTGCGGCAGCCTGCTGGCCCAGGGCTGGCCGGAATGGGAAGCGGCGCTCGGCGCCGTCTGGCTGCACGGCGCGGCGGCCGATGCGCTGGTGGCGGCAGGCAGCGGCCCGATCGGCCTGACGGCGGGGGAGTTGATCCCGGCGATACGCAGCTTGATCAATGCCTTGTCGGCATAGGCATGCGGTGTGGTGGCGTTGGATTACGCTGCGCTAATCCAACCTACGGCCCGGAAGTCGGGTAGGTCGGATTAGCGCGCAGCGCGTAATCCGACAATCACCACCAGCAATCACACCAACCTGCCCGCCGCAATCGTGATGGTGCGGCCGCAACGGGCCGCAATTGAACTGTCGTGCGTGACGAGCACCAAGGTCGAACCCCGTTCGCGGTTCAGCTCGAACATCAGCTGGATCACGGCCTCGCCGGTGGCGGCGTCCAGGCTGCCCGTCGGTTCATCGGCAAACAGCAGCGGCGGCTCCGTGACAAAGGCGCGGGCCAGGGCCACGCGCTGCTGCTCGCCGCCGGACAGGTATTTCGGATAGTGTTTCAGGCGGCTGCCCAGGTTGACTCTGCCCAGCATGGCTTGCGCCTTTTCCTTCGCATCGGGGTCGCCCCGCAATTCCAGCGGCAGCATGACGTTTTCCAGCGCCGTCAGGTGGGCCAGCAGCTGAAACGACTGGAACACGAAACCGAGCTTTTCCTTGCGGAAACCGGCGCGGCCGTCTTCGTCGAGGGCGAAGATATCGGTACCGTCGAGCACGACCTTGCCGTCGCTGGGCGTGTCCAGCCCGGCCAGCAAGCCCAGCAAGGTGGACTTGCCGGACCCGGAGGCGCCGACGATGGCCAGCGTCTCCGCCGTTTGCACGGTAAAATCGACTTGATGCAGGATGGTCAGCTCACCATCGGCATCAGGTACGCGCTTGGCCAGCTGGACCACTTCGATGGCCGGCCGGGCATTTTGGCTGTTTTGACTGTTGAGTGCGGCGGGCCGCTGGGCCGCCGCGTCGGACGGAAGAAAACTGGTGGAAGTCGCTTTAGGGAATTCGGGCATGCTGATCTATCTTAAAAAATTTCGTGAACAAATAAGTGTCAAGGGCGGCAACCGCCTGCGGCGGCGCACGCTGTCCCTGCTTCCTGCGGCAGCCCTGCTGCTGGTATCGAGCATGACGAACGCCTATTCTGCACCAAAAACGCTGCTGGTGCTCGGCGATAGTCTCTCGGCCGAGTATGGGCTGGCACGCGGTACTGGCTGGGTGGCGCTGCTGGAACAGCGGCTGCAAGCGCAAAAGAACGACACGCGCATCGTCAACGCCAGCATCAGCGGCGAGACCACCAGCGGCGGCCGCGCGCGCCTGCCCGGCCTGCTGGCCAAGCACCAGCCCGATGTCGTGCTGATCGAACTGGGCGCCAACGACGGCTTGCGCGGCTTGCCCGTGGCGGCCGCCGAAGCGAATCTGCGCGCCATGGGCGAAGCGGCAAAAAAATCGGGCGCGCAGGTGGTGCTGGTGGGCATGCGCATGCCGCCCAACTATGGCCGCGCTTACGGCGAGCAGTTTTATGGCGTGTACGGCAAGCTGGCCAAGGAATGGAAGGCGCCGCTCGTGGCCTTCATGTTCGAGGGCATCGCCGACCAGCCGCAGCTGTTCCAGGCCGACCGCATGCACCCGAATGCGCAGGCGCACCCGACCATTTTGAAAAATATCTGGCCGCGGCTGGCGCCGTTGCTGGGGGCGAAGTAAGCCGGTTCATAAGCTCACTCAATTTTCACCCCAAAGGCCGAACTGCCGGGGTCGGCCCCTGAGGGTCCGACCCCAGTCTTACGCCGGTGGGTTAAATAAAGTTCCCGACTCACAGACAAAAAAATAGCCGCTCAAGAGCGGCTATTTTTATGCGTGGAAACTAAATCTTACGGTGCCGGCGCTGGGGCCGCTGGCGCGGTGACCGGTTTGACGATCTTCACCTTGGCCTTGGCTTTCAGGTATTCGACGTAGTCGAACATTTCCTGTTGCGCCAGGATGCCGCTGATCTGGTCTTTCTCTTGCTGGCGGCGCGCAGCATCCACTTGCGCCGGCTGCTGCACCTTGGCGATGCGGTAGATGCCGTAGCCCAGGGCTGGCAAGTCCACGCCCACATAAGCTGGCAGCTTGCTCGTGTCCGCCTTCATGACTTGCGCGATGGCGGCGCGGTTGATGCCGTCGAGCTTGCTGCGCGACACCCATTGCGCTGCGCCGAAACCGCTCGCATCACCCGAGGCTTTCAAGGCGGCCAGCTTGGTCTCGCCCGCTTTCTTGGCCAACTTTTCCGCTTCTTCCATGGTCACGCGCTGACGGATCATCGCTTCGACTTCGGCCAGCGGACGCTTCGAAGCGGGCTTGAATTCCACCACGCGGCCGGCGATCAGCACGTTCGGCGCGACGGTCACGGCTTCCGTGTTGCGCTTGTCTTTCAGCGAATCGTTCGAGAAGATGGCGGTGAGGAACTTGGCGTTGTTGAACGGCGCCTTGCCCAGTGCCGGCGACGGCGTGCGCGACAGGTTGGCGGCGGTTTCCACTTTCAGCTTCAGCTTGTCGGCCACCGGTTTCAGGCTGTCCGATTGCTCGTAGACCGTGTTGGTGAACGTTTCCGCCATTTCCGAGTATTTCTTGGCAGCAAATTGCTTGCGCAGGTCGGCCGTGATTTCGCCGCGTACTTCGTCCAGCGCACGCACGTGCTGCGGCTTGAGCGAGGTGACGGTCAGGATGTGGTAGCCGAAATCGGAAGCGACGACGTCGCTGATTTCGCCTTGCTTGAGCTTGCTTACAGCGCTCAGCAACGGTGCCGGCAAGCCATCCTTGCCGATCACGCCCAGATCGCCGCCCTGTTCGGCGGATGCCGGATCTTCCGACTTGGCTTTCGCCACGGCGGCGAAGCTGGCAGGCGCCTTGCGTACTTCCGCCAGGATCGCTTCGGCCTTGGCCTTGGCGGCGGCCTTGTCGGCGGCCGATGCATCTTTCTTGACGGCGACCAGGATGTGGCTGGCCTGGCGCGCCTCTGGCGTCGTGTAGGCTTTCTGGTTCTTCGCGTAGTAGGCAGTCACGTCGGCGTCGCTGACGTCGACTTGCTCGCCCGCAGCGCTGTCGTCGAGCACGACGTATTCGATCTTGGCTTGTTCCGGGATTTCGAAGAACTTGCTGTTCTTGTCATAGAAGGCCTTGATCATGGCGTCCGTCACTTTGACTTCCGGCACGTACTGGGCGATCGGCAACAGCAGTTCCTGCACTTCACGCTCTTCCGAGGTGATGTCGGACAGGCGCTTGGAGACGGTGTTCGGGGCGAAGGCCGTGCCTTGCACGGCGCCCGCCAGTTGCTGCAGGGCCAGGTCGCTGCGGCGGCGCGCATCGTATTGCTGTGGGGACATGCCTTGGGCGGCCAGCATGGCCTTGTAGCGTTCCAGGTCGAATTTACCGTCCGGCAAGGTCAAGCCTGGGATTTCCAGCACTTCCTTTTGCAGCACGGCATCGCTGATGACCAGGCGGCTACGGCCCACTTCGGCGGCCACGGCGCGCTCGGCGATCAGGTTGTCGAGGATGCTCTTGCGGGCTTCCGGCGTGTCAAACATTTTCTGGTCGAACTGCTCGCCCATCATCTGGCGGTAGCGGTCGATCTGCTGGCGTTGCGCTTCTTCATATTGCTGCTGCGTAACGACCTGGTCGCCGACCTTGGCGATGGTGTTCGCGCCATCGCCGAAGCTTTGGTAGCCGCTGATACCGACCAGTGCAAAAGACGGGACGATGACCAGCATCAGAAGAAACTGCATCAAGCGTCGATGGGTACGAATAAATTCAAACATGGTCAGCCAATTCGGGATGAGTGGATCACTATAAAAAAAGGCGAACATGCGTTCGCCTTGATTTCTTCGGCGGAATGGACGGGACAGATGTCCACTTCCCCTTTAGATTCAACAACTTGGCGCTGGAACTAAAGCAGGATTCTGACGCCCAAGCCATTATCTCCTGATTCTACAATGCCCATAGCGCTATAGCAAGGGTAAATCAGGGCGCGCGCCCTGCCCTTGCGCCGCCTGAACGGCAAGGCGCCAGGGCAGGCATTAAACCGGGCGTAGCATAAAGCGGATTTAAATCGAGGTGCGTTTTATTCAAAACAGCAGGAAGGGATTCTAAAAGACGTCGCACCGAGATAATCTGGCGCTGAAAAAGAAAAACCCGCGCTACTTATTCAGCAGCGCGGGCTTCTATATTCTGGCGGAGCGGACGGGACTCGAACCCGCGACCCCCGACGTGACAGGCCGGTATTCTAACCAACTGAACTACCACTCCTTAAGAGCGTATTTTTTTGGCGGAGCGGACGGGACTCGAACCCGCGACCTCCGACGTGACAGGCCGGCATTCTAACCAACTGAACTACCACTCCGAAAAATACACAGTACTGCTTGCATTTGCATTCAAGGCTGCAATTCGCAGAACGTCAACCTTGAAATCGCGGCACCCGAAGGCGCCGCCAAATGTTTCCGGTGATTGTCACCTCACCGAAGTCCGTTAGTTTACAGCATCCTTCAAAGCTTTACCAGCTTTAAATTTTGGAACTTTTGCTGCTTCGATCGTGATCGCTTCTTTGGTACGCGGATTGCGGCCGGTACGTTCAGCGCGTTCGCTGACCGAGAAAGTGCCAAAACCAACCAGCGTTACGCTGTCGTTGTTTTTCAAAGTTTCCGTCACGCCGCCGATAACAGCGTCGAGTGCGCGCGCAGCGGCGGCTTTGGAAATGTCAGCTTTTTCAGCAATGTGGTCGATCAATTCAGTCTTGTTCACTAGCATCCCCAATTACAAAGGTATAAAACGTTTACCGTATCGTTGCGGCACTTTTGGCACCACAGCTGTCCGGCGAAAAAAATGTGCAGGCGTATTAAACAAGCCACACTGTATATGTGTCAAGCGCTTTGGGGGCGCAATTCACGTTTCAATATAAAACAAGCGCTCTAAAAGCGCTTGTTTGGGGAAAACAGGGGTAAAACGTTAGTGTTTTACTACCTCGCCGGCCGCGTCAGGCTTGGCCGCGGCGGCCGTGACAGCCTCCACCGCAGCGACGTCCGCCAACGCTTCAGGCATGCGTTCGAGGGCGATTTCCAGCACTTTGTCGATCCAGCGCACCGGTACGATCTCCAGTTTGTTCTTGACGTTGTCCGGAATATCGGCCAGGTCTTTCACATTCTGCTCTGGAATCAGGACCGTCTTGATGCCGCCGCGATGGGCCGCCAGCAGCTTTTCCTTCAGGCCGCCGATCGGCAACACTTCGCCGCGCAAGGTGATCTCGCCCGTCATCGCCACGTCGGCGCGCACGGGAATGCCCGTGAAGACCGAGACCATCGCCACCGTCATGGCCGCGCCAGCCGAAGGACCGTCCTTCGGTGTCGCGCCTTCCGGCACGTGGATGTGGATGTCGCTCTTCTCGAACACGTCCGCCTTGATGCCCAGGCGCTGTGCCCGGCTGCGCACCACCGTGCGGGCTGCCTCGATCGACTCTTTCATGACGTCGCCCAGGGTACCCGTGCGGATGATGCCGCCCTTGCCCGGCATCGACACGGCTTCGATGGTCAGCAGATCGCCGCCCACTTCCGTCCATGCCAGACCGACCACCTGGCCCACCTGGTTTTCTTTCTCTGCGACACCGAAATCATAGCGGCGCACGCCGAGGAACTTGTCCAGGTTCTTCGAGTTGACGATGACTTTCTTGTCGGATTTCTTCAGCAGCAGCATCTTGACCACCTTGCGGCAGATCTTCGACACTTCACGCTCTAGCGAACGCACACCGGCTTCCCGCGTGTAGTAGCGGATGATGTCGCGCAAGGCCGACTCGGCCACCGAGATTTCCTCTTCCTTCAAGCCATTGTTCTTGATCTGCTTCGGCAGCAGGTAACGCTGCGCGATGCTGGTCTTTTCATCTTCCGTGTAACCGGACAGACGGATCACTTCCATGCGGTCAAGCAAGGCTGGCGGAATGTTGTACGAGTTCGACGTGGCCACGAACATCACGTCGGAGAGGTCGAAATCGACTTCGATGTAATGGTCGGAGAACGTGTGGTTCTGTTCCGGGTCTAACACTTCCAGCAGGGCCGACGAAGGATCGCCACGGAAATCGGCGCCCATCTTGTCGACTTCATCGAGCAGGAACAAAGGATTGCGCACGCCGACTTTCGACAGCGATTGCAGGATCTTGCCCGGCATCGAGCCGATATAAGTGCGGCGGTGGCCGCGGATCTCGGCTTCGTCGCGCACGCCGCCCAGGGCCATGCGCACGAACTTGCGGTTCGTCGCGCGGGCGATGGACTGGCCCAGCGAGGTCTTGCCCACGCCCGGAGGACCGACGAAGCACAGGATAGGCGCTTTGAGCTTGTCAACGCGCTGTTGCACCGCGAGGTACTCCAGGATGCGTTCCTTGACCTTGTCGAGGCCGTAGTGGTCGCCTTCGAGCACTTTTTCCGCATTCGACAAGTCGTTATTGACCTTGGATTTCTTTTTCCAAGGCAAGTTGACGAGGGTGTCGATGTAGTTGCGCACAACGGTGGCTTCGGCCGACATCGGCGACATCAGCTTGAGTTTTTTCAACTCGTTGGTGGCCTTGTCGAGCGCTTCCTTCGGCATCTTGGCCGAAGCGACTTTTTTCTCCAGCTCGTCGAGGTCGGCACCATCTTCGCCCTCGCCCAGTTCTTTCTGGATCGCCTTGACTTGCTCGTTCAGGTAGTACTCGCGCTGCGACTTTTCCATCTGGCGCTTGACGCGGCCGCGGATGCGTTTTTCCACCTGCAGGATGTCGAGCTCGCCTTCGAGCTGGCCCAGCAGGTGCTCGAGGCGCTTGGCCACGCTGAAAATTTCCAGGATGACTTGTTTTTGCTCCAGTTTCAGGGGCAGATGCGCGGCCACCGTGTCGGCCAGGCGGCCGGCATCGTCGATGCCCGACAAGGATGCCAGGATTTCGGGCGGGATCTTTTTGTTCAGTTTGACGTACTGGTCGAACTGCTGCACGATCGCGCGGCGCATGGCTTCGACTTCCGACTCGTCGCCCGGCTCGGACTCGAGCGGCGTCAGGTCGGCGATGAAGTGCGTCGGCGCATCGCTGATGTGGTTGATACGGGCACGCTGCGCGCCTTCGACCAGCACCTTGACGGTGCCATCGGGCAGCTTCAGCATTTGCAGAATATTGGCAACACAGCCAATTTCATAGATATCCGAAGGAGACGGCTCGTCCTTCGCGGCTGCTTTTTGAGCGGCAAGCATGATGCTCTTGCCCTGCTCCATCGCAGCTTCCAGCGCCTTGATCGACTTTGGACGGCCAACGAACAGCGGTATCACCATATGCGGGAAAACGACGACATCCCGCAACGGCAATAACGGCAGTTGAGTTTGCTCAGTTAATTTGGAAGTTGTCATGGCGTACCTTATAGAAAGCGTGTTTACGATGTTGGCGCTCGCTGCCAAAACACAAGACCGGCGAGAATAAATAATTCTGTGAAACAAACATTTTTCTGTCTATTTCGCAAAACACACCCGCATGACGGTAATAAATGCAGTTTTCACAGTAAAAAAGCCACGCGCAGCTAAGCGCCGCGAGTGGCTTTCCGATTGAAGCCTGCACTCATTGATTTAAATTGTACTGCCATGCATTAAGGAATCAAAATCCTTTTTATGCATTTGTCTCGGCAGTAATCAATTTTCTCCGGAGGCCTTGGCAGTCTCTTGATAAATCAACAAAGGTTTGGCGCCACTGGTGATGGTATTTTCGTCGATGACGACCTTCACCACATTTTGTTCGCTCGGCAGTTCGTACATGACGTCCAGCAAAGCATGTTCCAGGATGGAACGCAGGCCACGGGCACCGGTCTTGCGCGCCAGCGCCTTCTTGGCGATCGCATGCAGGGCGGCCGGACGAATCTCCAGTTCCGCGCCTTCCATCTCGAGCAGCTTCGAATACTGCTTGATCAGCGCATTCTTCGGCTCGACGAGGATCTGGATCAGCGCCTCTTCCGTCAATTCCGCCAGGGTGGCGATGACGGGCAGACGGCCGACCAGTTCCGGGATCAGGCCGAACTTGACCAGATCTTCCGGTTCCGCTTGCAACATCAGTTCGCTGGCCGAGCTTTGCGACTTGCTGCGCACCGTGGCCGAGAAGCCGATGCCGCTCTTTTCGGAGCGGTTGGCGATCACTTTCGACAGGCCGTCGAAGGCGCCGCCGCAGATGAACATGATGTTGGTCGTGTCGATCTGCACGAAATCCTGGTTCGGATGCTTGCGGCCGCCTTGTGGCGGCACGGAAGCCATCGTGCCTTCGATGAGTTTCAACAAGGCTTGCTGCACGCCCTCGCCCGACACGTCGCGCGTGATGGACGGATTGTCGGACTTGCGCGAAATCTTGTCGATTTCATCGATGTAGACGATGCCGCGCTGGGCTTTCTCGACGTCATAGTTGCAGCTTTGCAGCAGCTTCTGGATGATGTTTTCCACGTCCTCGCCCACGTAACCGGCTTCGGTCAGGGTGGTGGCGTCGGCGATCACGAACGGCACGTTGAGCATGCGCGCCAGGGTCTGTGCCAGCAGGGTCTTGCCCGAGCCGGTAGGACCGACCAGCAAGATGTTGCTCTTGGCCAGTTCGATGTCGTCTTTCTTGCCCAGGTGCTTGAGGCGCTTGTAATGGTTGTACACCGCCACCGACAGGATGCGCTTGGCAGTCTGCTGGCCGATCACGTACTGATCGAGCAAGGCGGCAATTTCTTGCGGCGTCGGCAGGTCGGATTTGGTGCCGGTCACCGTCTCGATGCTCGACGTTTCATCACGGATGATGTCGTTGCACAGGTCGATGCACTCGTCGCAAATGAACACGGACGGGCCGGCGATGAGTTTCTTCACCTCGTGCTGGCTTTTGCCGCAGAACGAGCAATACAGTAATTTTTCGCCGCTAGAGGATTTTTTGTCTGACATAAGGCATTTTGGTTGGAACTGCATTAACAATATTGCAAAATCGCAAGCCGGAGTGCGGTAGTTGCCGGAAAGGCAGCTACCCATGGCGCAAGTCAACAACGTGCACAAGCTCCATGCTACCCGAAATAAAAGCGAAACGCCCGAACGTTTGATCGCCCGGGCGTTTACTTACTTGCTTAGCAATACCGGTAGGGGCTCATCAAGCGCGGCTGGTCAACACTTTGTCGATCAAACCATACTCAACGGCCTCGTCGGCGGACATGAAACGGTCGCGGTCGGTGTCCTTGGCGATCTGTTCGATCGTCTGGCCCGTGCGCTCGGCCATGATGCCGTTCAAGCGGGTGCGCAGGTAAAGGATTTCCTTCGCCTGGATCTCGATGTCGGACGCCATGCCTTGCGAACCACCGGACGGCTGGTGAATCATGATGCGCGAGTTCGGCAGCGAGAAACGCTTGCCCTTGGCGCCAGCGGCCAGCAGGAAAGCGCCCATCGAAGCAGCCATGCCCGTGCACAGGGTCGAGACGTCCGGCTTGATGAACTGCATGGTGTCGTAGATGGCCATGCCGGCCGAGACCGAACCACCTGGCGAGTTGATGTAGAGCGAGATTTCCTTTTCCGGATTTTCGCTTTCCAGGAACAGCAGCTGGGCGACAACCAGGTTGGCCATCTGGTCATTGACCGGGCCGACCATGAAAATCAAGCGTTCCTTCAGCAGGCGCGAGTAAATATCATACGAGCGCTCGCCGCGACCGCTTTGTTCCACCACCATCGGCACCAGGCCGAGCATCTCTGTGTCCAGCGCCGGATTACGGTTCATACCTGTCATTTCATTTCCTTGTGAAGCAGTTAGAGGGCGCCGCCCCGGCCTGACGGCCGGGAGCGGCATCCGGATACCAACTGGTTTACGCTTGTGCGTTGCTTCCCATCAGTTCGTCGAAAGCAACTGCTTTCGTCGTGACTTTCGACAGGCCCAACACGTAAGTGACGACGTTTTCTTCCAATACAAGGGCTTCGATCTCACCCAGACGACGACGGTCGCTGTAGTAGTACTTCAGCACTTCGCGTGGATCTTCGTAGCTTTGGGCGAAGTCTTCGATCTGCGCCTTGACTTGCTCAGGCGTAGCCTGCAGGTTGTTATCGCCCACCAGTTGCGACAGGATCAGGCCCAGGCGTACGCGACGCTCGGCTTTTTCCGCGAACAGTTCTGCTGGGAAAGGCACGTCCTTGACGTTCATGCCGCGCTGCGCCATGTCCTGGCGGGTCATTTCGGCCAGGCGCTCGGAATCCTGAGCGATCAGCGTTTTTGGCACTTCCAGCTCAGCAACTTTGATCAGCGCGTCCATGACGGCTTCCTTGTTGCGTGCTTTTACGCGGCCAGCGACTTCGCGCTGCAGGTTGACTTTGATGTCTTCGCGCATTTTGGCCAGGTCGCCATCGGCAACGCCCAGCGATTTGGCGAATTCGGCATCGACTTCCGGCAGGTGCGCCCATTCCAGCTTTTGCAGCGTGATGGTGAACGAAGCGGTTTTGCCGGCCACGTCTTTACCGTGGTAGTCCTCTGGGAACGACAACGGGAAAGTCTTCGACTCGCCCACTTTCAGGCCCAGGGTCGCTGCTTCGAATTCCGGCAGCATGCGGCCTTCGCCCAGCACGAAAGCGTAGCCTTCAGCTTTGCCGCCTGGGAATTCAACGCCGTCGATCGAGCCGACGAAGTCAACGGTCACGCGGTCGCCGTTGGCAGCGATAGCCTCACCGCCGTCGCCGTGTTCGCCAGCTTCGCCCTTGGTGTGGAAGTGCACGCGCTGCTTGCGCAGGATGTCGATGGTCTTGTCGATTTCGGCTTCCGACACGTCGGCTTGCACGGTTTCGATTTCAACGGCCGTCAGGTCGCCGATGGCGACTTCCGGATACACTTCGAACGTGGCGTCGAAAGCCAGCTGGCCTTCGGCGGCTTCTTCTTTCGGCACGATGTTCGGGAAACCGGCCACGCGCAGATTGTTTTCGTTGGCGGCGTCGTTGAACGCGCGGCCGACTTTGTCATTCAGCACTTCGGATTCAATTTGGTAGCCGTATTGTGCTGCGACCATTTTCAACGGCACTTTGCCCGGACGGAAGCCCGGTGCCTTAGCCGTACGGGCTTGCACTTTCAGGCGCTTCTCAACTTCCGTGCGGACGTCCGTCAGCGGGAAGGAGATCGTGATACGACGTTCGAGTTTGCCCAAGGTTTCGACTGCAGTTGCCATGTAAAAAATCGTCCAAAAAATAAACACTGTTGGTGCGAGAAAAGAAGACCCGACCCCTTGCGCCATCACTGGCGCAAGACATGGGTCCAGCTTCACTCGCTCGCATATTCATCTGTAAAAGCACTGAAAACAGGACGATGGACCTGGTCTACCCGGCGGAGGGAAAAACCCGCACCAGGCACCAAACAATCCGCCGCTTCCAGTACTGCGACAGGGCTCCGAGCGTCCAACCCTGCTTCTCAGTAAATGCAGGGCCGGCCATCATTCGGTAAAGCGTGGCATTATAACAAAGGACTTCGGGAAAGTGGCTGGCTTTGCAGCCACGCCACAGAGGATACCGGCGGCGGCGAACGAATCGCTACAGCCTGGATGGCCCTGTCTTTACTCTTGCCCCGGCATTCTTTATTTCGCCAGAGACAGGCTTTCCAGCCTGCTTCGTTCATTAGTATATGCGAACTGGCGCCCCGTCCGAAACAAAGAAATGCGCTCCTGGCGAAGATTTCGGCCAAAAAACCTTTGATTTACCTCAATTTGGCCATTTTTCAGGCAAACCTAAGCCGCGCATCCCCTCTCCAAGTGAATTTAAAGGAGAAAACATCATGAGCGATAGCACATCCAGCAACTCCAGCAATGCCAAAGCCAAGCTGCAAATGGTCCTCAGCCGCCTGCTCGACGGCGTCACGGACGACGATCTGCAAAAAATCCAGACGGAAGTCGATGAAATGGAATTGCGCATGAAGGGCGATGGCCACCACGACCACGACCACCCTACCGTCGCCTGACCCGGCAGTGGCTGCGCCTACCCTGCGAGCCGCTCCACCGGATGCGGACGTGCTGGCCGCCGTGGAAACGGCGCTGGTGACCCACCGCGCCTTTGGCGACAGCGGCTACATCCGCGACCAGCTGGCCGTCGCCTACCGGCGGCGCCTGCACAAGCTGGGCGGCACCCTGCCCGAGGCCGAACGGCTGGCCGGCGCGCTCGATACGGCGCCGCCCGCGCGCCAACGCCAGTTACTGGGCGACACGGTGCTGCGCTGCGCCGTCCAGCACGCCATGCGCCAGCTGCACTTGGGTGACGAGTACGGACTGCCCCTGCCGCAATGCGCGGCACTGTTCCGGGCGGCCAGCGAGCACCTGGAAGCGGGCCTGCCCGGCGGCCCGCTGGTGGCCCATCTGCCGCCCGTGGCACGCTTGCACGAGGGGCGCACCATGGAAGAAGCGGACACCGAATGTGACACCTACATATGGCATGCCTGGCAGGAAGGCACGCCGTATGCGCGCGCTTTCCTTGCCGTGATGGACGATAACTACGGCGCACCGCTGGCCACGCCCACGCCGCAGGAACGGGCGCTGCTGCGCCGCGGGCTAGGCTTGCTGGAAACCCTGCTGCCCCGCCTGACGGCCAGCGCGCTTTCTCATGTCCAGTTGATCGCCCTGTTTCCCAAGCTGGGCACGTGGCGCGGCAAGGCGTCCAGCTCGCAATTTCGCGTCAATGGCAGCGTGTTCCTGAACCAGGAGCTGATCGGCAACCCCTGGTGGCTGGCCGAGCACTTGCTGCACGAGTCGCTGCACCAGAAACTGTACGACTTCCGCCACGGCCACAGCCTGCTGGCGCCCGACTATGCGCGCGACGACGGCGCCAAGGTCTGCTCGCTGTGGAACGCGCCCGATGATGACGGCAATCACTACTGGGATGCCCATCGCACCCTGGCCGCCTTTCATGTATATGTCCACCTGGCGTTGCTGTGCCTGCTGGCCGAGCGCCAGGAAGCGGCGCTGGCGCCACAGTACGGCCCCATCGGCCAGCACATGAGCGGCAGCCGGCGCGCCATCGACCGCGCCCGCTACCTGGGCGAACAATTGCACAGCACCACCTGGCCGGAACTGGGATTGGCCGGGCGCCAGATGACGCATTGGCTGCTGCACGTGCTCGACGCACTCGACACGCAACGGCGGCCCAGCGGCGCCACCTTGCACCTGCTGCTCGACCTGTACGAACGCCAGAGCCGCAAGCTCGACACTTTCCTCGCGCGGCAGCCGCCGCCCCGCAGCGACACGCTGGCCGCCCAAGCGCAGCAAGAGGTGGCGATGACGCGCGAGGCGCTGTACCTGCTGGATCAGGAAGCACCGCAGTCAACCCATGCGCAGGAGTACAACTGGCCGCAGGCACGGCAGCGCGTCTTGCAGGCACTTTGGCCGCTGACTGAAGATGATAAATTAATGGAAAGAAGCGGCTACCCGCAGGCGCAGGCACTGATTGCGCAGATGGTGCAACAGTCGAGCCGGCAACTGGGCGCACTCGGCGCACTGGGCTGATGAAACTGGGCTGATGAAATAAGTTCAGGGAAAATTTTGATGGTGCTGCACTTCCGGGCTGGAACAACCCGGATTGGTGCGGATGGGGAGACTCGAACTCCCAAGCCGAAGCACTGGCTTCTAAGACCAGCGTGTCTACCAATTCCACCACATCCGCATTTGTACTACTTTGTGCTACTTTGTGCTACTTGCCACAGGCTGCTGCCCCTGATTTTAACAACTCGTGGGCGATCTGGCTACCGTGGACTGATAGAGCAAGCCCTCGGTAAAGCAAAGGCGGCATTCTACTGGATTTCCCAGAGGAATGCCGCCTTTTTTATGACTGCACCTTGGCGTTGCCTACTAGCCCTCTTTTGCGGTCGCAGGCTCCGGCTTCTTGACCCGGAACCAGGCCGCATACAGGGCCGGCAGGAACAGCAAGGTCAAGGCCGTTGCCAGGATCAATCCCCCCATGATGGCGACCGCCATCGGTCCCCAGAAGACCGAACGCGACAGCGGGATCATGGCCAGCGCCGCGGCGGCGGCCGTCAGCACGATGGGTCGGCAGCGGCGCACGGCCGAGTCGATGATGGCGTCCCATGGCGTCGAACCGTCATTGATGTCTTGCTCGATCTGGTCGACAAGGATCACCGAGTTGCGGATGATCATGCCGAACAGCGCGATGATGCCCAGGTTGGCCACGAAACCAAGTGGCCGGCCCAGCGCCAGCAAGGCAAACGCGGCACCCGCCACGCCCAGCGGCCCCGTCAGGAAGACCAGCAAGGAACGCGAGAAACTGTGTAGTTGCAGCATCAGCAAGGTGAAGATGATGAAAATGGCCAGCGGCAAGTTCGCCGAGATCGACGCTTCCGCCTCGCCGCTGTCGGCCGCCACGCCTTTCACGACGATGCGGTAACCGGCCGGCATTTTGGCGCGCAAGGCATCGAGCTGCGGCGCCAGTTGCGTCGACACGGTGGCGCCCTGGATGCCGTCGATCACGTCGGACTGCACGGTAATGGCCCATTCGCGCTTGTCACGCCAGACCACACCCGGTTCCCATACAAAATGCGCGCGGGCCAGCTGCGAGATGGGCACGGACTTGCCCGTCGCCGTCGGGATATTCGTGTCATTCAGCACGGAAATCGTCGCCCGTTCGGCCAAAGGCTGGCGTACCTGGATATCGATCAGCTTGTTGTCTTCGCGGAACTGGCCGATGACCGTGCCCGACAGAATTGTATTGGCCGCCTGCATCACCGTTTTCGAGGTAACGCCCAGCGCGCGCATCTTGTCCTGGTCCAGGTCCAGGCGCAGCACTTTCACCGATTCGTTCCAGTTATCGTTCACGCCCAGGGTGTTCGGATTGGCGCGCATGATGTCCTTGACCTGGTCGGCAATGGCCCGCACACCGGCCACCTCCGGCCCCATGACGCGAAATTGCACGGGATACGGCACCGGCGGCCCGTTCGGCAACAGTTTCACCCGGCCCCGCACTTCCGGGAAATCTTTCTTGAAGACGTCGACGATTTGCTGGCGCAAGCGTTCGCGGTCGGCCAGGCTCTTCGGCAAGACCACCACTTGCGACACGTTGGTCTGCGGGAAGATCTGATCGAGCGGCAAGTAGAAACGGGGACTACCCGTGCCCACGTAGCTGGTGACGCTTTCCACGCCGTCGAGCTTGCCCACGAAGGCCTCGAATTTCTTCACCTGTTTCTCGTTAGCAGCAAACGTCGTGCCTTCGGGCGACCACAGTTCCACCATCAGCTCCGGACGGCTGGAATCGGGGAAGAATTGCTTTTCGATAAAGTTAAAGCCGTAGATACCCAGCGCAAAGATGGCCAGGGTGGCGGCAATCGTCGTCTTGCGCCATTCCACGCACCAGGTGACGGCGCGGCGGAAACGGCGGAAGTTCGGCGTGTCGAACAATTCATGGTCGTTATGCGCGTGCGGTTTCACCTTCAGCAAGATGTAGCCGATATAGGGCGTGAAGACGACCGCCACCACCCACGAGATGATCAGGGCCAGCGCATTGACGGAGAACAAAGAGAACGTGTATTCACCGGCGGCCGACTTGGCCAGGCCGATGGGCAAGAAGCCCGCCACCGTGATCAGGGTGCCCGTCAGCATGGGCATGGCCGTGGACGTATAGGCGAACGTGGCCGCATCGAAGCGGGACATGCCCTCTTCCATCTTGCGCACCATCATCTCGACGGCGATGATGGCGTCGTCGACCAGCAAGCCCAGCGCGATGATCAGGGCGCCCAGCGAGATCTTGTGCAAGTCGATGTCGAGCAGGCGCATGAACAGGAAGGTGACGGCCAGCACCAGCGGAATGGTCAGCGCCACCACCAGGCCCGGGCGCACGTCGATGCGCAGCGGCTTCGTGTGCAAGCCCAGCGCGACAAAGCTGACGGCCAGCACGATCAGAATGGCTTCGATCAGGGTATGCACGAACTCGCCCACGGAAGCGGACACGGCTTCCGGCTGGTTCGACACGCGCTGCAATTCTATGCCAACCGGCAATTCGCCCTTCATGCGCGTGACGGTTGCCTGCAGGGCCTTGCCCATGTCGATGATGTTGCCGCCCTTTTCCATCGATACGCCCAGGCCGATCACTTCCTTGCCATTGAAACGCATCTTGTCTTTGGGCGGATCGACGAATTCACGTTTCACCGTGGCAAAGTCGCCGAGGCGGAAGGTGGTGCCGTTGGCGCGCAATTCCAGATTTTCCAGGTCCTTGACGGTCAGCATGGCGCCCGTCACGCGCACTTGCAGGTTATCCGTCGGCGTCACCAGCACGCCCGTGGCGTTGATGCTGTTTTGCTCGGACAATTGCTGCACGATGGCGTCGAAAGGAATGCCCAGCTGGGCAAATTTCTTGTGCGAAAAGATAATATTAATCTTTTCATCCTGCACACCGAACAGTTCCACTTTCGACACCTGCCCCACGGCCAGCAGTTCCTGGCGCACCTTGTCCGCGTAATCCTTCATTTCGGCATAGGTAAAACCGTCGCCGGACAGGGCGAAGATGGAGCCGTAGGTGTCGCCGAACTCGTCGTTGAAGAACGGGCCCACCACGCCGGCCGGCAAGGTGCCCTTGATGTCGCCGATCTTCTTGCGCACCTGGTACCAGGCGGCGGCCGTTTCCTTGGGCGGCGCCGATTCGCGCAGCTCCAGCAGGATCAAGGTTTCGCCCGGCTTTGAATAGCTGGTGATCTCGTCGATGTAGGGCGTTTCCTGCAGTTTCTTTTCCAGCTTGTCCGTCACCTGCTCGGCCATTTGCAGCGCCGTGGCGCCGGGCCAGTACGCTTGCAGTACCATGGCGCGGAAGGTGAACGGCGGATCCTCATCCTGGCCCAGGTTGGCGTAGCTGAGCATGCCGCCGATCAGCAGCACGGCCATCAGGTAGCGCGTCAGCGGGATGTGTTCGAGGGCCCAGCGCGACAGATTGAAGCCGCCCTTCATTTGGCCGCACCCACGCTGACGGCGGCAGCGGCGACATCCGGCTTGCTGGCCAGTTCGGCGCCGAGGATGGTCACTTTCTGGCCAGGCTTGAGCAGGTTGACGCCGGCCGTGACCACCGTCTGCCCCGCTTTCACGCCCGAGGCCAGCAGCAACTCATTGCCCGCCACGCCGCCCACCGTCACCGGCACGAGCTTCACGGCGCCGTTTTCCACCACCCAGACGGAGCTTTGCGACTTTTCATTGAACAGGGCCGTCAGCGGCACCTTGATCTGCGGCGTGGCCGTCTGGGAAGCGAACTGCACGACGGCCGTCATGCCCAGGCGCACTTGCGGCGCGTCCGGGATGCTCACCTTGGCAGTATAGGTGCGCGTGGCCGCATCGGCCACGGGCGACACTTCGCGGATCTTGCCCGGCAGCGCCTGCTTCGGGTCGGCCCACAGACGCACGACCACATCCTTGACACTGCGCAAGGTTTCTACCTTGTCTTCAGGAATGCCGATCACCACTTCCTTCTCGCCGCTCTTGGCCACCACCACGACGGGCGCACCGGGCGCCACCACCTGCCCTACTTCCGCATCGATGCGCGTGACGACGCCGTCCGCATCGGCCAGCAGGCTGGCATAGCCGGACTGGTTCGCCTGGCCCCGGTACAGGGCTTGCGCCGCTTCCACGTTTGCCTGCGCCGCCTTGTAGGTGGCGTCCTTGCCATCGAGCACGGCCTGGCTGACGAAATTTTTCTCGCGCAAGTCCTGGTAGCGCTTCAATTCCGCGCGCGCCAGGTCGCGGTTCGTTTCCGCGCTCACCAGCGAAGCCTTGGCCTGCGCCTGCGACAGCTGCAAGTCGACAGGATCGAGTTGCATCAGCACTTGCCCCTTCTTGACGCTGGCGCCCACGTCGACCTTGCGCGCGACGATCTTGCCGCCCACGCGGAAACCCAGCTGCGATACGACGCGGGGCACGACTTCGCCCGACAGCTCGGCACTCACGTCAACATTACTACTAGACAACACGATGGCACGGACGGGACGCACGTCTTCCACTTTGACGGCAGGCTTGGAACAGGCCGCCAAGGTAGTCGAAAGGGCCGCGGCGGCAATCAGCCGCAAGGCAGGAAGTGCGGATGCGCCGGTCTCGCGGCGCAGGGTTTTCAGGGCAAACAAGGTATTTTCCTTTACTATGCGGGCTGCAATATTTTTATGCGGAGAAACTTTTTGCCTGTCCTTTGGGCCAAGCCAAACTTTTTCGCACGCGATATCCTTAAATTTGTGACAATATCAGTTTGGTCGTAGCGGAGGACGATTTTCCGCTAATGACTTTCTGGTTATTAATTATAATCGTGCGTAAAAGTTTTTAGTGACTTTTGCGTCATTAATCTTGAGACGTACAACGTCCGACCACATTCCAGCGTTTGCGGGAGTGCCGGACAAACGCAAGACTAGAGAAGTGTGTTCATGCCTGTAGACCATTACGAAAATTTTCCTGTTGCATCATTTTTACTGCCGCGCCGCCTGGTGCCCGCCGTCGAAGCCATCTATGCCTTCGCCCGCAGCGCCGACGACCTGGCCGACGAAGGCGACGCCACACCGGCCGAACGCCTGGCCTTTCTACACGCCTACGAAGAGGCGCTGGGCCGCATCGCCCGCCAGGAAGGCCATGCCGGCGAGAACGCCGCCATGTTCGAACGCCTGGCCGCCGTCATCGCCAAGTTCCAGCTGCCGCTCAAGCCGTTCCACGATTTATTGTCCGCCTTCAAGCAGGATGTGGAAACGACGCGCTACGCCAGCTACGATGACGTGCTCGATTACTGCGCCCGCTCCGCCAACCCCGTGGGGCTGCTGATGCTGCATCTGTACGGTGCGGCCGATGAACAGAATGTACGCGATTCCGATGCCATATGTTCAGCTTTGCAACTAATTAATTTCTTGCAAGACGTTGCCATCGACCAGCAAAAAGAGCGCATCTATCTGCCGATGGAAGACTTGAGCCGCTTTGCCGTCTCCGCCGCCGCCTTCGAGCGGCCCGAGGCGCACGGCAAGTGGAGTGCCCTGATGCGCTTCGAAGTGGCCCGCGCGCGCGCGCTGATGCTGTCCGGCGCGCCGCTGGCCCTGCGCTTGCGCGGACGCATCGGCTGGGAACTGCGCCTGGTGGTGCAAGGGGGCTTGCGCATTCTCGAATGCATCGAAGCCGTCAATTACGACGTGTTCCGACGCCGTCCCAAGCTGGAGAAACGCGACTGGCTGATCATTTTCTGGCGCGCCCTGCGCATGTCGCGCAAAAGCCTGCATCAAGAGACACAAGTAAAAACGGCTTTTCCCCCGTCGCCCACTCTGTAAGACGATAGAATAGCGGCTTCGATCTGCAACCCTTGCTCTTTTGACTATGTCTCCCGACGAATACTGCCAACAAAAGGCCGCCCAGAGCGGCTCCAGCTTCTACTACAGCTTCCTGTTCCTGCCGGCCGAGCGCCGCAAGGCCATCACGGCCCTGTACGCCTTCTGCCGCGAAGTCGACGATACGGTCGATGAATGCACGGACGAAGCCGTGGCACGCACCAAGCTGGTCTGGTGGCGCAAGGAAGTCAAGGCCATGTACGAGGGCAACCCCACACATCCCGTGATGCGCGCGCTGCAGCCGCACCTGGACATGTATCAGCTGGAAGAAAAGCATTTGCAGGCCATCATTGACGGCATGGAAATGGACTTGAACCAGACCCGCTACCTCGATTACCAGGCCATGAGCCGCTATTGCTGGCACGTGGCCAGCGTGGTCGGTATCTTGTCGGCCAGCATCTTCGGCGCGACCCGCCCGGAAACCCTGCTGTACGCGGAAAAGCTGGGCCATGCCTTCCAGCTGACCAACATCATCCGTGACGTGGGCGAAGACGCGCGCAAGGGTCGCATCTACCTGCCGATCAGCGAATTGCAGCAATTCAATGTGACGGCGGCCGATTTGCTGAACGCGCGCCACAGCGAAAACTTTGAAAACCTCATGCGCTTCCAGGTGGCGCGCGCGCAAAAAGCCTACGACGAAGCGTTCGCCCTGCTGCCGGCGGAAGACCGCCGCGCCCAGCGCCCGGGCCTGATCATGGCCGCCATCTACCGCACCCTGCTCAACGAAGTCGAGCGCGACGGCTATCACGTGCTGAACCAGCGCATCTCGCTCACGCCGATCCGCAAACTGTGGCTGGCCTGGAAGACCTGGGTTCGTGGCTGACAGTAGCGTGAAGCAACGCTACGCCGTCATCGGCGCCGGCTGGGCCGGCTGTGCGGCGGCCATGGAACTGGCGCGCGCCGGCCATGCCGTGACCGTCTACGAGGCGGCGCGCACCTTGGGCGGGCGTGCGCGCCGGGTCGAACGGGAAAAGACGGTGCTCGACAACGGCCAGCACATCCTGCTGGGCGCGTACACGGAAACCTTGCGCCTGATCAAGCTGGCGGGGCAAGACCCGGCCGAGCTGATCCTCACCCTGCCCCTGCAGATGCGCTATCCGCCCGGCACCAAAGGCATGGATTTTCTCGCGCCGCGCCTGCCTGCGCCGCTGCACCTGGCATGGGCCTTGCTGCGCGCCAAGGGGCTGCAGCGCGCCGACAAGCTGTCCCTGATGCGTTTTTCCACCGCCATGCGCTGGATGGGCTGGCAGCTGTACAACGATTGTACGGTAACCGAATTGCTGCAGCGCTTCGACCAGACGGACACCTTGAACCGCCTGATGTGGCACCCGCTGTGCCTGGCAGCCTTGAATACGCCGCCCGAGCGCGCGTCGGCCCGCGTCTTCATCAACGTGCTGCGCGACAGCCTGGGCGCATCGCGCCGCCGCGCCTCCGACATGCTGATCCCGAAAGCGGACCTCTCCACCCTGTTGCCCGACGCGGCCGCCCGCTATGTGGAACAGCATGGCGGCGCGGTGCGCACGGGCGCCAAGGTGGCCGCCTTGCACGCCTTGCCCGATGGCCGCTGGCGACTCGATGATGGCGTCGATGATGGCGAACACTATGACGGCGTCATCGTCGCCACCTCATCCGTGCAAGCGGCCAGTCTGCTGCAAGGCGTGCAGGACGCGCGCCTCGATGACGTTATTACCAAAATGCAGGCCTTCACACCGGAAGCCATCAGCACCTGCTACCTGCAGTACGACGCCAGCGTGCGCCTGGACTTGCCATTTTACGCGCTTGTCGATGCGCCAGAGCAACAGCACTGGGGGCAGTTCGTCTTCGACCGGGGCCAGCTCGACGCGAATCAGGCGGGCTTGCTGGCCGTCGTCATCAGCGCGTCCGGCCCTGCCGCCGAGCAAGGCCATGGTCCGCTGGCGCAGGCGATCGCCGCGCAGCTGGCGCAAGTGCTGCAGCGCCCGGAACTGGCGCAACCGGCCTGGAGCCAGCTGATCACGGAAAAGCGCGCCACCTTTGCCTGCACGCCGGACCTGGCGCGCCCCGGCAATGCCAGCGGCATGCCGGGCCTGCTGCTGGCCGGCGACTACACGGCCAATGACGACCGGACGCAGGACTATCCGGCCACCATCGAAGCGGCCGTGCGCAGCGGCGTGGCGGCGGCCAGGATGGCGAACACGGGCAAGGCGGCAAAACAGACTTGACGGTGCATCCCGCCCTGGTGTCGCTCGCCCCCGCGAAATTGCATTCTGTCGCACCGTGCTGGTGCGCTCGCGTGCGCTTGGGTACAGTCTGATCATCGACAACGGCCATGCCACGGAAAATACCATGCACACCACCTTGCACTTGAAAAACAGCTTGAAAGCCGTGGCGCTGCTCGCTTGTGTGCTGCTCGCCACCGTCATCGTCATTCACGGACAGCAAGTGCCACAAACGCCATTGCTGCTGAGCCAGGCAAGCATGCTGCTGCCGGCGGTGGGCTGAGGCGGCGAAGCGGAGTAACAGGAAGAATATGATGAACAAGCAAGACTATCTCGAGGCACTGCGGCGCGCGCTGGCAGGCTTGCCGCCGGACCTGGTGGCCAAGACCCTCGATTATTACGAACAGACCTTCATCGAAGGCGCGGCGGCCGGCCGCAGCGAGCACGAAATCGCCGACGACCTGGGCGACCCGAAAAAGATCGCCCTCACCTTGCGCAGCAGCACCCACCGCCAGGCGTTCGAGCAAAAGAAAACTCCCGTCAACCTGCTGCGCCTGCTCGTCTCGCTGGTGGGCCTGGCCATCTTCAACCTGTTCATGGTCGTGCCCGCCGCCGTGTACGCGGCGCTGCTGGCCACCTTGTATGCCGCCGGCCTGAGCTTTTACCTGGCCGGCATCGCCATCACGGCCAGCGGCTTGTCCGGCGCCAACGAACTGGTGCTCGAGGGGCCGCTGCGCCACGTCTTCATTCATGACGGCGGCGAAGGCGACGAACGGCGCGAAACGCGCATCACCATCGGCGACAAGGGCATCGAAATCGACCATGTGCCCGGCCCCTTGCAGCGTGAACCGGCTGAAGCGGAGGCGCCCGGCGCTTCGTCGCGCATGATGGAGCGGGCCGAAGCGCTGGCCGGCGGCGGCATCCGCATCTCCACCGACATGGACCGCGATGCGCGCACCACACAAACCGTCTTCGGCGTCGGCATGCTGCTCGGCGGCATCGCCATATTCCTGCTCAGTCTGGTGGTCACGCGCTATACCTTGATCGGTATCAAGCGCTATATCGCCATGAATGTCTCCCTGCTCAAAGGTCACTAGAAAGGCTGCCATGAAACGCTTGCTCAAAGTCGGCCTGTCCATGCTCTTGCTGGCCATGGTCCTGATCGCCATGTCGTATGCGGCGCTGCGCGCCAAGGGGATCAGCAATCCCAGCAGCGCTGCCGGCCGCGCCGTGCGCAGCGACACGCGCCCGATTTCCGCCAATATCAACAGCATCGATCTGGCCGGTCCCATCGACCTGGTGCTGCGCCGCGGCGCCACGCCATCGCTGAAAGTGAGCGGCGAACAGCGCCTGCTGTCAAACGTCGACACGACGGCCGACGGCACGACCCTGCATATCGGCCCGAAAGGCATGCTGTTCCACCATCGCCAGCCGCTGCAGGTGGAACTGGTGCTGCCAAGCCTCGTGCGACTGGAAGTGCACGGCAATGGCGACAGCAGGATCACGGGATTTTCCGGCGACAGTTTCATCCTGGAACTTATGGGTTCAGGCGACGTCAGCTTCACGGGCCGCTACAAGCAGGTGCAAGCGACCGTCAACGGCAGTGGCGATCTCGATATCAATGCCGGCAACAGCGACAGCGTCGTGCTGGAAATGGTCGGTTCCGGGCGCATCGCCGCCAGCGGCAACACGAAATTCCTGCGTGCCGACCTGAGCGGCTCAGGCGACATCGATGCCGAACACCTGGCGGCCGACAAGGCTAGCGTCAGTCTGCAAGGCTCGGGCCAGAGCACCGTCTTCGTGCGCGACGCCGCCAACCTGACCCTGCGCGGCAGCGGCGACATCCACGTGCACGGCAACCCGCGCCAGCGCGAGACCCAGAAAAGCGGGTCAGGCGACATCATCTGGCATTAATGATGACGCAGTTCACAATCTACTGCGCGGCGCGATTTGCGGCTGGCGATGCTCGCTGTACTAGAGTACAGCTGCGCTTCTCAGCCACAACTCGGGGCCGCTCGCTACGATTGTGAACAGCGTCGTGGCGCTAACGATCAAATGCTGTTGTAATTTCAAAAATTCCCTTCCAGCCAACTGACCGCCTGCTCGCCGGCCGCCTTGCCTTGCGCCAGGCAGGCCGTCAGCAGGTAGCCGCCCGTCGGCGCTTCCCAGTCCAGCATTTCCCCCGCCACGAAGACGCCTGGCATGGCGCGCAGCATGCTGCCGTCGATGCCCTCGAAATCCACGCCGCCGGCGCTGCTGATCGCTTCATCGATGGGGCGCGCACGCTTGAGCGTGACAGGCAGCAGCTTGATGGCGGCCGCCAGCCTGGCCTCGTCGGCAAAGTCGGCCGCGCTCAGGCATTCGCGCAGCAAGCCCGATTTCACGCCCTTGATGCCCAGCCGGCTATTCAGG
This sequence comes from Janthinobacterium sp. GW823-FHT01H08, assembly GCF_058797855.1. Taxonomy (NCBI): domain Bacteria; kingdom Pseudomonadati; phylum Pseudomonadota; class Betaproteobacteria; order Burkholderiales; family Oxalobacteraceae; genus Janthinobacterium; species Janthinobacterium sp. GW823-FHT01H08. The sequence goes on along the minus strand of NZ_CM179504.1, from coordinate 3,216,061 downwards.
TGGCTGGACATGGAACGGGCGCCGCGCGGGCGCGTCACTTCCTCGAACACGCGTTCATGCGTGTGGTCGGGCGCCAGGTCGAGCCAGATGGTGGCGTGGCCGTCGCGTGCGATCTGCTCGCGCAGCGCGGCCGACAGCGCATAAATCAGGCTGCCTTCGACGCCGCCCGCCGTGATGACGAACTGCCCCTGGCGCTTGATGATCAAGCCGTCGATGTCATGCGCCGTGATGGCCACGGTCGCCAGCGGTTCGCCCGCATGGCGGCTGCTGAAATGTTCGCTCCAGTCCACGTCGAAGCCGCAATTGGCCGGCGCCAGCGCTTCCACGGCCACGCCCTGCCCTTGCAGCAGCGGCACCCAGGCGCCGTCCGAACCAAGCCGCGCCCAGCTGCCGCCGCCCAGCGCGAGGATCACGGCGTCGAAGGCGCACAGGCGTTCGCCGTCCGGCGTGGCAAAGGCCAGCTGGCCGTCGCGCCAGCCCGTCCAGCGGTGGCGCATGTGAAATTGCACGCCCGCTTCGCGCAGGCGGTGCAGCCAGGCGCGCAGCAGGGGCGCCGCCTTCATGTCCGTGGGGAAGACGCGGTTCGAGGAGCCGACAAAGGTCTCGACGCCCAGGCCGTGCACCCAGTCGCGCACCTTTTGCGGCCCGAACTGGTCCAGCGCCGGTTTCACGCGGTGCGCCTGCCGGGCGTAGCGGGAGACGAAGGCCTGGTAGCCTTCCGCGTGCGTGATGTTCATGCCGCCGCGCCCCGCCAGCAGGAATTTGCGGCCGACGGACGGCATGGCGTCGAACAACTCCACCCTGGCCCCCTGGTCGCTGGCCGCCTGGGCGGCCATCAGGCCGGCGGGGCCGCCGCCGATGACGGCGATGTGAAAGGGAGGAAGGCTGGAATCGGTCATGGCAGGCTGAAAGACGGTGAAAACCCCGGCATTTTAGTCGAGATAAGGCCCGGAGATGGCAAGAATGCAAAAAAATGATGCATACTGCGCGCAGAGGCCGCAGCGACCGGCGGCTTGACTTCACGCGACAACGCGACGACAAGAGGAGAAACACATGGGCGCAGGATTCTGGATTTCCCGTTATTTGCTGGCCAGCTCGATCTTATTCATCATCCTGACGGTGGTCGAGTACAGCAAGGGCACGACCAGCCAGACCGACATCCTCAGCGCGCTGGCCTGGTCGCTGGTGGCGTCGGCCATCTTCATCGGCTCGAAATACTGGCGCTACAGGAAGGCCGTCGCCTGCGCCACGTGCAGCGGGGACAAACCGAAAACCAGATCGTCATGAAAAAACGGCCACTTCGATGAAGTGGCCGTCTTGTTTGAGAAACGGGATCAGCCGCCCGTTACGGGCGGGAAGAACGCCACCTCGTCGCCTTCGCCGATCACGGTGTCGGCATCGCACATCACCTGCTTGTGCGCCGTGCGCAGCGCGCGGCCTTGGGCCAGCGCGTACTCCCAGTTGCCGCCCCGGGCGATCAGCAGGTTTCTCAGCTCGCCCACCGTCAGCGGCCCGGCCACTTCCAGCACTTCGTGACCCTTGCCCACCAGTTCGCGCACGCTGGCAAAAAATCGCAGATTGATCTTCATCGATACTTCCTTAGTACAGCAATTCGTTAAACGGGATAAAACGCAGCATGTCGCCGCGCGCAATCGACAGCCCCGGCGGGCAATCGATCAAACCGTCGCCCCACACGGTGGACGTCAGCACGCCCGAACTCTGGTTGGCGAACAATTCCAGCTCGCCCTCATCATTCACTTTGGCGCGCAGGAACTCGTTGCGCTTGTCCGCCTTCAGGCGCTCGAACGCGGCCGGCAGCTTGTAGCTGCGCGGCGCCAGGCTGCCCGCCACGCCCTGCAGGCGCAGGATGAACGGGCGCACGAACAGCAAAAACGTGACGAAACTGGAGACGGGATTGCCGGGCAAACCGACAAAGAACGCCTCATTAACTTCGCCAAACGCCAGCGGCTTGCCCGGCTTGACGGCGATCTGCCACATGTTCAGCCGCCCTTCCGCTTCCACGGCCGGCTTGATATGGTCTTCCTCGCCCACGGACACGCCGCCCGAGGTGATGATCAAATCATTGCCCTGCGCCGCCTGGCGCAGCACGGCGCGCGTCGCTTCCAGGCTGTCGGGCACGATGCCCAGGTCCGTGATCTCGCAGCCGAGGTTTTCCAGCAGGCCGCGCAAGGTAAAACGGTTCGAGTTGTAGACGGCGCCCGGCGCCAAAGGTTCGCCCGGCATGGCCAGCTCGTCGCCCGTGAAGAACACGGCCACGCGCAGCTTGCGCAGCACGGGCAGCTGCGCCAGGCCCACGGAAGCGACCAGGCCCATTTCCTGGCTGCGCAGGCGCCGGCCCGCGCCAAGGATGATGCCGCCGGCGCGGATATCCTCGCCCTGACGGCGCACCCATTCCCCGGCTTTCGGCACGTGGTTGACCGTCACCACGCCGTCCGCCGCCGTGCACTGCTCCTGCATCACGACGCAGTCGGCGCCTTCGGGGATCAGGGCGCCCGTAAAAATGCGCGCCGCCGTCCCCGGCTGCAAGGGCTGGCCCACGTGACCGGCCGCGATGCGCTGCGACACGGGCAGGCTGGCCGCACCGCTGGCGCAATCGCTGGCGCGCACGGCATAGCCATCCATCTGCGTGTTGTCGCGCTCGGGCACGTTCAGGGTCGACGTTTGCGCCGTGGCCAGCACGCGGCCGTTGGCGCGCATGGTGTCGACCAGCTCCACCTCGGTCACCGGGCGCGCCGCGCCCAGCATGAAGGCTTGCGCTTCGGCCACCGACAGCATGGGTTTGCGTACAGTGCTGGCGTCCGTCATCACAAGCCCGTATTGGCGGCGATATACGCCTTCATTTTTTCCACGTCCGTGCCCATCACAACGAACTTTTGCGGCAAGTCCTCGATGTTTTCGAAGCCGGCCGGGCGTTCCGCGTCCACGCCCAGCGCTTCGAGGATGGTTTCGTTGAACTTGGCCGCCAGCGCCGTTTCCAGCACGATCATCGGCACGTTCGGCTCCAGGTGTTCGCGCGCCACCTTGATGCCGTCGGCCGTGTGCGTGTCGATGGTGATGCCGTAGTCGTCGGCGACGTCGCGGATGGTGTCGAGGCGGTCCTGGTGCGTGGACTTGCCCGACTTGAAGCCGTATTTGGCTACCAGCTTGAATTCATCGCCGTCGCTGCCAGGCTTGCCGGAGAGGTCAAAGCCGCCATGCGTTTCCACTTTCGTGAACAGGGCGCGCACACGCTCGCTGTCGCGGCCCACGAGGTCGTAGACGAAGCGCTCGAAGTTCGACGCTTTCGAGATATCCATCGACGGGCTGCTCGTGTGGTACGTCTCGGCCGACTTGCGCACGCGGTAGACGCCCGTGCGGAAGAATTCATCGAGCACGTCGTTTTCATTCGTCGCCGCCACCAGTTTCGAGATCGGCAAGCCCATCATGCGGGCGATATGTCCGGCACAGATATTGCCGAAGTTGCCCGACGGCACCGTGAACGACACTTTCTGCTCGTTGCTGGTGGTGGCCGCCAGGTAGCCGCGGAAGTAATACACGACTTGCGCCACGACGCGCGCCCAGTTGATGGAATTGACGGTGCCGATCTTCTGTTTGGCCTTGAACGGCAGGTCGTTCGACACGGCTTTCACCATATCCTGGCAGTCGTCAAACACGCCTTCGACGGCGATATTGTAGATGTTCGGGTCTTGCAGGCTGAACATCTGCGCCGTCTGGAAGGCGCTCATTTTCTTGTGCGGCGACAGCATGAAGACGCGGATGCCCTTCTTGCCGCGCATCGCGTATTCGGCCGCGCTGCCCGTGTCGCCCGAGGTGGCGCCGAAGATATTGAGTTCGGCGTCGTGCTTGGCCAAGGTGTATTCGAACAGGTTGCCCAGCAGCTGCATGGCCATGTCCTTGAAGGCCAGGGTCGGGCCGTTCGACAGCGCCTGCAGCATCAGCGTGGTCGATCCGCCCTTGACGACGTTTTCTTCGAGCACGCGCAGCGGCGTGATGTCGGCTGCGTTTTCGCCGGCGCGGGCGTTCTTGTAGACTGCCTTGGTATAGGTTTTCGCCGTCAGTGCCTTCAGGTCCGCGGCCGGGATATCGGTGGCGAACTTCTTCAGGATTTCGCAGGCCAGGTCGGCATACGACAATGTGCGCCAGGCATTGAGCTCGGCACCAGTGACTTGCGGGTAGTGTTCAGGGAGATACAGTCCGCCATCGGGGGCCAGGCCGCCCAGGAGGATGTCGGAGAATTGCTGCGGATTCGATGGCGCTTTGTCAGCGCGGGTAGACACGTAATGCATAGATTTGAAGAGTCCAGTTGAGCTGAGTGCGGTTGATCATGAATGGCAGCGGATATTATAGTGCCAGCGGCCGTCCAAGGCGAATCGCGTGGCGCCAGCCTGATCAAGATGTGACAATTGGAGAGCCTGCTTATTATCAAACAAGCCATAATTGTATGAGATCAAGCCCGGCGAACATGACCCGCGTATGCACTGGCGCGCGCCGACGATTTAGGCCACACTGAGCTTTCTGCCCTGCAAAGTGCCAATAATGGAGTCGAAAACCGGCCATGTCGCTGAGTAAAAAACCATATCTGCAAAGCGCCGCGCTGCGCTCCGACGCTGTCGTCGACCTCGATCACTATCCGTTCACCATCCCCGCCATCCGCGACTTCGTGCACATGGATTTCCACCCCGACGTGACGTTTTTCGTGGGCGAGAACGGCAGCGGCAAGTCGACCATGCTCGAGGCGCTGGCCGTGGGGCTGGGCTTCGGCAAGGATGGCGGCACGCGCAACGTGCGCATCGCCCTGCCGTCGGACGAGGAATCGGGCTTGCATGCACACTTGCGCCTGAGCAAGAGCTATAAAAAACCCGAGGACAGCTATTTCCTGCGCGCCGAAAGCTTTTTCAACGTCGCCACCTACATGGACGCCATGCCGGAATACCTGGGCAGCTACGGCGGCAAGTCGCTGCACGCGCAGTCTCACGGTGAAGCGTTCATGGCGACCCTGATCAACAAGCTGCGCGGCAAAGGCTTGTATTTGCTGGACGAACCGGAGGCGGCCCTGTCGCCCAGCCGCCAGATGGCGGCTTTATCGGTGATCCATCAGCTGGTGCAGGACGACTCGCAGCTGATCATCGCCACCCACTCGCCGATACTGCTCGCCTACCCGAACGCGAAAATCCTGATGTTTACAGGCGGCGGCATCCATGAGGTGGCGTATGAAGACACGGAACACTATGCCGTGACGCGTGATTTTTTAAATAACTACCCGCGGAGGCTGGAGCAGTTGTTTGAGGAGGAGTGAGGTGGTGGCTTGCTGCTTTGGTGATGTCGGCTTACTTATTTGGTGATGTCGGCTTACGCCCTGCGGGCTAAGCCGACCGGCGCCGACATGCGCCAACCTGCGTTGCTTGCGTCATGGCGTAGGTCGGATTAGCGCTGCGCGCGTAATCCGACGCCACCACCAGCGCATCAGCAAGCGGCGTGGTTGACTGTAATCACGTGGATGGCCAGGCCGCCCAGGGACGTTTCCTTGTACTTGTCCTGCATGTCCGCGCCCGTCTGGCGCATGGTTTCGATGACTTCGTCGAGGCTGACGAAGTGCGTGCCGTCGCCCTTCAACGCCAGCGAGGCGGCCGTAATCGCTTTCACGGCGCCCATGCCATTGCGCTCGATGCACGGGATCTGCACCAGGCCGCCGATGGGGTCGCACGTCATGCCCAAGTGGTGCTCGATGCCGATTTCGGCCGCGTTTTCGATCTGCTCGTTCGTGCCGCCCAAGGCCGCCACCAGGCCGGCTGCCGCCATGGCGCAGGCCACGCCCACTTCGCCCTGGCAGCCCACTTCGGCGCCCGAGATCGAAGCATTGCGTTTGCACAACATGCCGATGGCCGCGGCCGTCAGCATGAAGCGGCGCACGCCGCCGACCGGATCGCTGGGGCGGCAATCCTGCGCGTAGTAGCGCAGCACGGCCGGGATGATGCCGGCGGCGCCATTGGTCGGCGCCGTGACCACTCGGCCGCCCGCCGCGTTTTCCTCATTGACAGCCATCGCGTACAGGCTGACCAGGTGCACGGCGTCGTGCGGCAAGTCGTTGGCGCGGTTGTCCGACGCTTTCGCTTCCTGCGCCAATCGCCACAGTTTGGCGGCGCGGCGCTTGACGTTCAAGCCGCCCGGCAGGTTGCCCGTCGTTTCCAGCCCGTGCGCGATACAGTCGCGCATGACGTGCCAGATGCGGTCCAGGCCCGCGTTCAATTCCTCGTCGCTGCGCTTGACGCACTCGTTCGCGCGCAGCATTTCCGGGATCGACAGGCCGCTTTCCACCCCATGCGCCAGCAACTGCTCCATGGTATCGAAGGGGAAGACGACGCGGGCGGAAGCGGCCGACTCCACGGCCGCTTCCGCTTGCGCCTCGCCCGCCTCGCGGATAAAACCGCCGCCGATCGAGTAATACACCTTGTCGACGCGGCTGCCATCAAGCAGTTTCAACGTAAAGCGCATGCCGTTCGGGTGCTCGGGCAAGGATTCGCTCTTGTGCCAGATCAAGCCCGTGGCCGCCGTAAACGGCACCACGTGCGTGCCCAGCAGCGCGATCTCGCCGGCCGCCTCGATGGCGGCCAGCTTGCTGTCGACTTCGTCGGGTGCCACGTCCTGCGGCGTTTCGCCCATCAGGCCAAGAATGACGGCCTTGTCCGTGGCATGGCCCACGCCCGTCAGCGCCAGCGAGCCATACAGTGCCGCCTCGACGCCCACCACCTGGTCCAGCGGACCGTATTCGACCAGAAAACGCCGCGCCGCCACCATCGGCCCCACCGTGTGGGAACTCGACGGCCCGATGCCGATTTTAAATAGGTCAAATACGCTCATATCCATGTAGTGTCTCTTTATATTAGTATGTTTTTATGAATGCCGGTGCTGAATTCAGGCCGCCTTGGCCGCCTGCCCCGCATCGACATTGGCCAGCATGTCGGTGACCATCTGCTCGACGCCGATCTGCGCCTTCCAGCCCCAGTCGGCGCTGGCCTTGCTGTCGTCCAGGCTTTGCGGCCAGCTGTCGGCGATGGCCTGGCGGCTGTCCGGCTTGTAGCTGATCTTGAAGTCGGGCACCATGCGCACGATGGCCTTCGCCAGCTGCTCGGGGTTGAACGACACGCCGGCCACATTGTAGGACGAGCGGATCTTGATCGATGCCGCCGGCGCGTCCATCAGTTCGATGGTGGCGCGGATCGCGTCGGGCATGTAGATCATCGGCAAGGTGGTGTTCGCATCGAGGAAGCAGTCATAGCGCTCGCCGCGCAAGGCCGCATGGAAGATGGCGATCGCGTAATCGGTGGTGCCGCCGCCCGGAGGCGACTTGTAGCTGATGATGCCAGGGTAGCGGATGCTGCGCACGTCCACGCCATACTTGTTGAAGTAGTATTCGCACAGGCGCTCGCCGGCCAGCTTGCTGATGCCGTACATCGACGTCGGGTCCATCACCGTCATTTGCGGCGTGTTCACTTGCGGCGTGTTCGGGCCGAAGGCGGCGATCGACGATGGCCAGAAGATGCGCAGCGGCTTGCCCGCCTCGCCCCGCTCGCGCGCCAGTTCCAGGATATTGAGCAAGCCATCCATGTTCAGGCTCCACGCCTTCAGCGGCGCCGCTTCGCCCGTGGCCGACAGCATGGCCGCCAGCTGGTACACCTGGGTGATGTTCTCGTCGGCGATGATCTTCGCCAGGCCGTCCTTGTCCAGCACGTTCAGCTGCGCGTAGCGCCTGGCCTGGTACAGATTGTTCGTGCCGATGTCGCTGGCGATGACGTTGTCCGCGCCGTGCTGCTGCGCCAGCGCGCCCACCAGTTCACTACCGATTTGGCCGTTTGCGCCAATGACTAAGATGCGTTCCATGCTATTTTCCTGAATTCTTGTTAATTGGTCGTGGTCGTGGCGGTCAGCAGACCCAGTTCCTTGCCGGCCTGCTCGAAGGCGGCCAGCACCTGCACCAGCTGCTCGCGGGTATGCGCGGCGGACAGCTGCACACGGACACGGGCCTGGCCCATCGGCACGACCGGGTAGAAGAAGCCCGTCACCAGCACGCCAAGTTCATACAGGCGGGCGGCGAATTTCTGTGCCACGGGCGCGTCGAACAGCATCACGGGAACCACCGGATGGGTGCCCGGCTTGATGGTAAAACCGATGCGCTCGATCTCGCTGCGGAAGAACGCCGTGTTGTCATGCAGGCGGTCGCGCAGTTCCGTCGACTTGGCCAGGCGCTCCAGCACCGACAGCGAAGCGCCGGCGATCGATGGCGCCAGGGTGTTCGAGAACAGGTAAGGACGCGATTTCTGGCGCAGGGTGTCGATGACTTCCTTGCGCGCCGAGGTAAAACCGCCCATGGCGCCGCCCAGGGCCTTGCCCAGGGTGCCCGTGATGATGTCGATGCGCCCCATCACATTGTGGTGCTCGTGCGTGCCGCGTCCCGTCGCGCCCATGAAGCCGGAAGCGTGGCATTCGTCGATCATCACCAGCGCGCCGTACTTGTCGGCCAGGTCGCAGATCTTGTCGAGTTGCGCAATCGTGCCGTCCATCGAGAACACGCCGTCCGTGACGATGACTTTATGGCGCTTGCCGGCGGCAATTGCCGCCTGCAGCTGCACTTCCAGGTCGGCCATGTCGTTGTGCGCATAGCGGTAGCGGCCGGCCTTGCACAGGCGGATGCCGTCGATGATGGAAGCGTGGTTCAGCGCGTCCGAGATGATGGCGTCGTTTTCATCGAACAGCGGTTCGAACACGCCGCCGTTGGCGTCGAAGGCGGCCGCGTACAAAATCGTGTCTTCGGTGCCCAGGAAGGCGGAAATCGCCTGTTCCAGTTCTTTATGCACGGTTTGCGTGCCGCAGATAAAACGCACGGATGACAGGCCGTAGCCGTATTTTTGCGTGGCGGCAATAGATGCTTCCTGCGTCTGCAGGTCGCCGGACAGGCCCAGGTAGTTGTTTGCACACATATTGATCAGGGTACGGCCATCGTCGCACACCACTTCAGCGCCCTGGCGCGAGGCGATCACGCGCTCGGGCTTGTACAAGCCCTGCTGGCGCAGTTGATCGAGATTCTGTTGCAGACCGCTGAAAAAGGTGTTCTTCGCTTGCTCGCTCATGATATTCCTTGTGTCCCTGATGTATGCGTGTGGTGTGCGTGTGGTTTCAGCCGCCATAGGGGAAAAGCCGCCGCTTGACCGGTGCGCGCACAATGCTGTACCGTGAAGCGCTGTTTGAAGTCTACACGTTTCCGTGATTTCCTTCAAAATCCACTATTTCGAACTAAAATTCAATATAGTGGATATTACCCAAGCCTTTTGAACTTTGCAAGCCACCTGCCGATGAAAACCAGCGTTTCGACCAATTCTCCCCCTGAAGTGGGTGCCACCCTGCAACGGCTGCGCCTGGCGCGCGGCCTGACACTCGAGGATTTGTCGCGCATCGCGGGCGTGTCGAAGTCCATGCTGTCGCAGATCGAGCGCGAAAAAGCCAATCCCACCATCGCCATTACGTGGCGCCTGGCCAACGCCCTGGGCGTGCAGATCGGCGAATTGCTGTCCAGCGCGGAAAAAGCCGTGGAAACCATCCGCATCACGGATGCCCACGAAACCCCCACCCTGCCCGGCGACCACGCTGGCTACGTGCTGCGCATCCTGGGGCCGATGGAACTGGCCGGCAAATACGAATGGTATGAAGTGACCCTGGCGCCCGGTGGCGAACTGGCGTCGCAGCCGCACGACCCGGGCACCACCGAGCATTTGACGGTGATCCACGGCAACCTGGAACTGGAAGTGGGCGCGGCGAAGAAAAAGGTCAAGAATGGCGGCACGGCACGCTATCCGGCGGACCAGCCGCATACAATACGCAACCTGGGCAAGACCGAGGGCAAGGCTTTGCTGGTGGTGATCCATCGATAAGGCACGCCAGCAGTGCGCAATATGTCCATATGGCTATGCTAAGATTTTAGTATAGACAAGATTTCCAGGCCTGGATGTCTTCGCAGAGTGTCGCGGCACATCCCGGCTCGTCCCTCCGCCACACTGCGCGCGGCATCTAGGCCTCCACCGCCTACACGGAGCCACAGCGATGACCATTTCCGACAGCACCACCACCTTCCACAACAAGACAGTCGTCCAGTACGACCCCGACCTGCCGTTCGATGCGTCACCGGGCATCGTCTACCGTTTGTCGCTCGAATACGACGACAAGCGCAAGATGGACGAGCTGATCGCCGGCTTCCTCGACAAAGCCGACAAGGGCGCGCTCGAAGCGCTGATCATCGGCATGTGGGGCGACCCGTACGAATCGGGCGCCGACGAAGTGATGGCCGCGCTGATCGCCCACGCGCCGCAGCTGCCGAAGCTGCGCGCCCTGTTCATCGGCGACATGACGTACGAGGAATGCGAAATCTCGTGGATCGTGCAAGGCAGTTACAAGCCCCTGCTGGACGCCTTCCCGCTGCTGGAAGAATTGCGCATCCGTGGCGGCAATGAGCTCGTCATCGAGCCGTTCGCGCACCAGCACCTGCGCCGCTTCACCATCGAAGCGGGCGGCCTCGATCAAAAGATCGCCGAAGCGCTGGCCCAATCGAGCATGCCGCAGCTGGAACACCTGGAACTGTGGCTGGGTACGGACGACTATGGCTTCTCGGGCGACGTGGACCTGTACCGCAAGGTGCTGGCGCAGCTGACCGTGCCGACCCTGCGCTACCTCGGCTTGCGCGACGCGGAAATCGCCGACGACCTGGCCGTCTGGCTGGCGGAGGAACCGCTGGTGGCGCAGCTCGACACGCTGGACCTGTCGCTGGGCACCATCGGCGACCTGGGCGCCGTGGCCGTGCTCAATCACACGCAGCTGGGGAACCTGAAGCGCCTGGACCTGTCGCACCATTACATTTCCGAGGAAAACCAGGCGAAACTCAAGGCGCTGCCTTTCGAGGTGGTGCTGGACGACCCGCAGGAAGCGGACGAGGACGACGGCGAAAGCTACCGCTACGTGGCCGTCGGAGAATAAGCGGATTCCCCCTTTGCACATGCACCTCACCCTGCTGGCGACACAGGGCAGCAAGCGCGTGCGCCTGATGCAGGCGGCGCGCGCGCAACTGCGCCTGCCGCCCGCGCAAGTGCTGGAATGGCGCGACTGGCTGGCGCAGCCGGCGCTGCTCGATGCTGCACTGAGCCAGCCAGGCTTACTGAAAATCGAACCGCCCGGCGACGATCCCGCCGCCCACCGGCTGTTGCTGCAGGCGGGCGGCCGTTTGCTGGGGCGTCCGCCGGTCGCCGCGCCCGAACACGGCGAGCTGCTGGCCATGGATGCCTGGTTTGCCGGCTTTACTTCCGCCATGACTGCCCTGGCGGCGCAACTGGCTGATTTGCCGCAAACGCGCGTATTCAATGCGCCGGCCGAAATCAGCCGCATGACGGACAAGCTGGCATGCCAGCGCCACCTGGCCGCGCACGGCGTGCCGATACCTGACTTGCTGGGACCCGTGCACGGCTACGAGCATCTGCAGGCGCTGCTGCAGCAGCATGACCTGGACCGCGTCTATTTAAAACCGCGCTACGGCTCGTCCGCATCGGGCGTCGTCGCCTACCGGCGCAACCGGGCCGGGCGCCAGCAAGCCACCACCTCGGCCGCCTTGCAGCATGGGGCCGGCGCGGTGCGCCTGTTCAACGTCAAGCGCATGGCGCGCTACGAGACGACCGCCGACATCGCCGCCCTCGTCGACGCGCTGGCCGCGCAGGAGCTGTACGCGGAAGGGTGGCTGAACAAGCCCCGCTGCGGCGACAGCCATTACGACCTGCGCGTCGTGACCGTGGCGGGCCAGCCAGCGCACCGCGTGGCGCGCATCGGACAGCAGATGATGACGAATCTGCACCTCGACAACCGGCGCGGCGACGCGTCCGGCCTCTTGAACGCAGCCGATCTGGCCGCGCTGGAAGACACCGCCGCCCTGGCCGCGCGCGCCTTCCCCGCCAGCCACGTGACGGGCTACGACCTCGTCGTGCGCCGCGGCCAGGCCCATGTGCTGGAAGCGAACGCCTTCGGCGACCTGCTGCCCGGCCTGCTCTGGCAAGGCATCGATACTTACACGGCACAACTGGCCCATGCTTAAAGAAACACCGATCATCCCCGACATGCACGCCGTCGTCGGCAGCCACGACATCGTCTTCCTCACGCTCGACACCCTGCGCTTTGACGTGGCGCAAGCCCTGTACGAGGCGGGCGAATTGCCCGTGCTGGGGCGCTTTTTACCACCGGGCGGCTGGGAACGCCGCCACTCGCCCGCCACGTTCACGTATGCGGCGCACCAGGCCTTCTTCGCGGGCTTCCTGCCCACGCCGGCCGCGCCGGGCCGCCATCCGCGCCTGTTCGCTTCCGCGTTTGCCGGCAGCGAAACGACGTCGCCGCATACCTTTGCGTTTGAAGAGGCCGACCTTCCCGCCGCGCTGGCCGCGCGCGGCTACCGCACCATCTGCATCGGCGGCGTGGGTTTCTTTAACAAACAGACGGCGCTGGGCTCCGTGCTGCCGTCGCTGTTCCAGGAAAGCCACTGGAGCGCGGGCATGGGCGTGGCCAGCCGTCATTCGACGCAAAAACAGGTGGCGCTGGCGACCCAGCTGCTGGCGCAAAACGATCAACGCACTTTTTTGTTCATCAATGTCAGCGCGCTGCATACGCCCAACCGCGCCTACCTGCCCGGCTGCCGCGCCGACTGCCTGGACAGCCACGCTGCTGCCCTGCGCTATGTAGACGGGGCGCTGGCGCCGCTGTTCGCCGCCTGCGCCGCGCGCGCGCCCACGTTCGCCATCGTCTGCTCGGACCACGGCAGCGCGTACGGCGAAGATGGCTACCGGGGCCACCGGGTCGCCCACGACAGCGTGTGGAACGTGCCGTATGCGCACTTTTTCATTGATTCTTTACCACCGCATTCCAAGGAAGCCGCACCGTGAACCCATCCGAACAGCCGGGCCCCCTGGCGCAGCGCATGCGCCACACGCCCTACCAGGCGTATTCCTATTCGTATCCGCACAAGGCCGCCTACCGCGCCTTGCCGCAGGCGGCGCCGCTGGCGCCACTGTGGGCGCAGCAGGACCGCTCCGCCCTCTTCGCCTACATCCACATCCCGTTCTGCGAGATGCGCTGCGGCTTTTGCAACCTGTTCGCCATGGCCCGCCCCAGCGCCGACATGGTCGAGCGCTACGTGCAGCAAGTGCTGGTGCAGATGCGCGCACTCAACGGCGCGCTGGGCGAACGGCGCTTCGCCCGCTTCGCGCTGGGCGGCGGCACGCCCACCTATCTGTCGCCCGCGCAGCTGGGCACCCTGCTGTGCGGCGCGCGCGACATCCTCGGCATCGACCTGCAGCACACACCGGCCGGCATCGAAGCGTCGCCCGAAACCATCACGGCGGAACGGCTGGCCGTGTGCCGCGCGCATGGCATCGACCGGGTCAGCCTGGGCATCCAGAGCTTTGCCGCCGGCGAAATGCGCGCGCTGGCCCGTCCGCAGCAAAACGCCACCGTCCATCACGCCATCGGTCTGATACGCGCGGCCGGTTTTCCCACCCTGAACCTGGATCTGATCTACGGCATCGCGGGGCAAACCGTCGCCAGCCTGCTGGCCTCCATCGACAGCGCGCTGGCCTTCCGGCCAGAGGAGCTCTATCTGTATCCGCTGTATGTGCGCGAACAGACGGGTCTCGGCAAGGTAGCGCGCCGCCAGGGCGCGCAGTCGCTCAACCCCATCATGTTGGCGCGCGATGGCGACAGCCGTCTGGCCCTGTACGCGGCCGCGCGCGACCATTTGCGCGCGCAGGGCTATGAGCAGGTCTCGATGCGCATGTTCCGCGCCCCCCATGCGCCGGAACAGAACGGTCCCTCGTACTGCTGCCAGAACGACGGCATGGTGGGCCTGGGCGCGGGCGCCCGCTCGTATACGGCCAGCCTGCATTATTCAAGCGAGTACGCGGTGGCGCGGCTTGACACCATCAACATCATCGACAACTACCTGGCGCTCGACGAGGCGCGCTTCGCGCAGGCCGAACACGGTTACCAGCTCAATGACGAAGAACAGCGCCGGCGCTACGTAATCCAGTCGCTGCTGACGGAACCGGGCCTGGACCGCGACGCCTACGCGGCGCGCTTCGGCTCCCGCTGCGAAGCAGACTTGCCGCAGCTGGCCGAGCTGCACGCGCTGGAATTAGTGGAAGAAAATGGCCCGCTGCTGCGCCTGAATGACCGGGGCTACAGCTACGCCGACACCATCGGCCCCTGGCTGGCATCCGAGACGGTGCGCGCGCTGATGGCCGAAGGCGGCCAGACGTGCTGACAACGCAGCCTGGCGCTTTGTCCCTGCTGTACCGGGGCACGCTGGCCAGCTGCAATTACGCCTGCGGCTACTGCCCGTTCGCCAAGAAGCGCGACAGCCGCGCCGCGCTGGCCCGCGACGCGCGCGAAGTGGCGCGTTTTACCGGCTGGGTGGCGCAGCAGACGCGCCCCATCGGCGTGCTGTTCACGCCTTGGGGCGAGGCGCTGGTGCGGCGCCACTACCGGAGCGCGATGCAAACCCTGGCCAGCCTGCCGCACGTACGGCAAGTGGCGCTGCAGACGAATCTGTCCGGCCCCCTGGACTGGCTGGAGAACATGGACGGGCTGGAAAAGGTCGGCCTGTGGTGCACCTTCCACCCGGACCAGACGACCTTGTCCCGCTTTCTCGCCCGCTGTGCGCGGCTCGATGCCATGGGCGTGCGCTATTCCGTCGGCGTCGTCGCCATGAACGAGCACCTGGACGCCATCCGCGCCCTGCGCGCAGCGCTGCCCGCCCACGTCTACCTGTGGCTGAACGCCTACGACCGCCGCGGCCCCGGCTACTACAGCGAACAAGACCTGGCCGAACTGGACGCCGTCGACCCGTGGTTCGCGCAAAACCGCCGCCCGTCTCCCTCGCGCAATAAACCGTGCCTGGCGGGCGAAGCGTCGCTGTCCGTCGATGGCGACGGCGAACTGGCGCGCTGCCACTTCGTGCCCGAGCGGCTGGGGAATTTATATGAGGATGACCTGGCCGACATGCTGCAGGAACGCAGCTGTCCGCGTTTCAAGTGCGATTGCTATATCGGCTATGCGCAGCGCAAGGATTTGCCGTTTCAGGCGGTGTTTGGAGGGGGGGTATTGGCGAGGATTACAGAAGCAGGCCAGCGTAGGTCGGATTAGCGGCGGCACGCCGCGTAATCCGACATCGTGCTGACATGACAGGTGGTGTCGGATTACGCACGGCGATGCCGCGCTAATCCGACCTACCCGGTTTTACTGTGCCGCCACCTTGGCCGGCTCCGCCACTACCGGCGTCATCTTCAGCGAACGGCTGAGGAAGCCCCAGCGGTCCGCCACTTCTTCGATCTGCTTGGTCGTCGGCTTGCCGGCGCCGTGGCCCGCCTTGCTGTCGATGCGGATCAGCACGGGTGCCGGGCCGCCTTGCGCTGCCTGGGCGGCGGCGGCGAACTTGAAGCTGTGGGCAGGCACGACGCGGTCGTCGTGGTCGGCCGTGGTGATCATGGTAGCCGGATAGCAGCCGCCCGTCTTCAGGTTGTGCAGCGGCGAGTATTTCACGAGCGCCTTGAACTGTTCGGCGTCGTCCGACGAACCGTAGTCAGGCACCCAGCCCCAGCCCACCGTGAACTTGTGGAAACGCAGCATGTCGAGCACGCCCACCTGCGGAATCGCAGCGGCGAACAGGTCGGGACGCTGCGTCATGGCCGCGCCCACCAGCAGGCCGCCATTGCTGCCGCCGCCGATCGCCAGCTTCGATGGCGAGGTGACCTTGTTGTCCACCAGCCATTGCGCCGCGCCAATAAAGTCGTCGAACACGTTTTGCTTGTTCAGCTTGGTGCCAGCCTGGTGCCACGCTTCGCCGTATTCGCCGCCGCCGCGCAGGTTGGCCATCACGTAGACACCGCCCATTTCTACCCAGGCAAGATTCGCCACGGAGAAGCTCGGCGTCAGTGAAATATTGAAACCGCCATAGCCGTACAGGTAGGTCGGATTCGTGCCATCGAGCTTCATGCCTTTTTTCGAGACGATGAACATCGGCACCTTGGTGCCGTCGCGGCTGGTGAAGAATTGCTGGCGCGTTTCAAAGGCGTTCGGGTCGAAATCGACCTTCGGCTGGCGGTACACCGTGCTCTTGCCCGACTTCATGTCGTAGCGATAGATGGTCGCCGGCGTCGTGAAGCTGGTGAACGAATAAAACGTTTCCGTGTCGCCACGCTTGCCCGCAAAACCACCGGCCGAACCGATGCCCGGCAAGGCCACTTCACGCACCAGTTTGCCGTTCAGATCGACGATCTTGATTTGCGTTTGCGCATCTTTCAAGTAGTCGAGCACCAGCTGGTTGTTGATCAGGTTGACGGCGACCAGGGTTTCCGCGCTTTGCGGCACGATCTCTTTCCAGTCGGCAGGAGCAGGTTTGCGCGTATCGATGGCGATCACGCGCGATTTCGGCGCCTTGTTGTCCGTCTTGAAGAAGAAGACGGGGCCGTCATTGTCGATGAACGAGTAGGAAGCGTCGAATTCTTCCAGCAAGCCCACGACCTTGGCATTCTTCTGGCGCAAGTCCTTGTAAAAGACGCGGTTCTTGCGTTCCGTGCCCTGCGTGGCCGTGATGATCAGGTAATTGCCGTCATCGCTGACGGTGCTGCCGCCGAACGCCCATTCCTTCTGGTCGGGACGGTCGAAGACGAGCACGTCGTCGCTTTGCGGCGTGCCGATCTTGTGGAAATACAATTTCTGGAAGTAATTGATATCGGCCAGCTTGGTTGCCTCGTTCGGCGCGTCATAGCGGCTGTAGAAGAAACCGGTGTTGTCCTTGGTCCACGAAGCGCCCGAGAACTTGGCCCACTTGATGTGGTCCGTCATATCCTTGCCCGATTCGATGTCGCGCACTTTCCACTCGTTCCAGTCGGAACCGGACGCGGACGTGGCGTAGGCCAGGTATTTGCCGTTCGGGCTGATCGAAGTGCCGGCCAGCGCCACCGTGCCATCGGTGGACAGGGTGTTCGGGTCCAGCAGCAGGCGCGGTTCGTCCGTCAGCTTTTTCACCGTGTACAGCACGGCCTGGTTCTGCAAGCCGTCGTTGCGGCTGTAGAAGTAGCGGCCGCCCTGCTTCGTTGGCGTAGAGAAACGCTCATAATTCCACAGCTTGGTCAGGCGCTGCTTGATCGCCGCGCGCTCGGGGATGGTGCCCAGGTACGACTGCGTCAGCTTGTTTTGCGCCGTAACCCACTCGCCCGTTTCCGCGCTGTTGGCGTCTTCCAGCCAGCGGTACGGATCAGCGATGGTGGTGCCGAAATAGCTGTCTTGCTGATCGACTTTTTTGCTGACCGGATACGTCACAGGAGCGCCGTCGCCGGCTGGGCACGATGGCATCGCGGCGTTTTGCGCCAGGGCATTGCCACCGAAAGCGGCCAGCAAGCTGAATATGAGGGTTGCACTACGTAATTGCATGGGTTGTTGTCTCATTGTTGGATGTCGAGGAAAGCAAGCCGCACACACACCGCGGCTGCCCATGTTGACTTTCGCCAAGAGAAATCATAGCGCGGATTGCCACTTTTAAAGCACAGTTATCCGATGGATTTGCCGTCTTTTGTTTGGCAAATTTACATGGATCGCCATGATAAATCTCGCTTTCGGCGGAATCGGCAAACTGACGTTCATACAAGAAACATTATCAAAAGAAAAGTCGTTTCATCAAGCTGTCATAAATCTTCTTTACTATCGGCAACATGTTCATGGCCCGTCCAGAGGCCGTGCCGCCACGTCCGCCTATGTACACTCTCGCCCTCCCCTCCGCCACCGCCGCGCCGGTTCCCGCGACGCCATCGAACGTGGCTTACCTGAAGCCCCCATCGGCCAGCATGACCATCGAAGGGACGGATGCCTTGCACGACATCCTGGCGGGCCGCAAGCTCAGCGCGCTGTTCCAGCCCATCATCCACATGCACAGCGGCGACATCATCGGCTACGAAGGCTTGATACGGGGTCCGTCCGACAGCCCGCTGCACGCGCCGATGAATCTGTTCAAGGTGGCGCGCGCGCACGACCTGACCCTGGAAGTGGAACACCTGTGCCGGCAAGTGGTGCTCGAACGCTTCGCCGAACTGCAGTTGCCAGGAAAACTGTTTCTCAATGTCAGTCCTGAATGCCTGCTGCTGCGCAATGCCCGCCATGGCGAAACCCTCGAATATATCGAGCACATCGGCATCAACCCGGACCGTGTCATCATCGAACTGACGGAAAACCAGCCCACGTATGACTACGAGCTGATGCGCGAAGCGGTGCTGCACTACCGCAACATGGGTTTCCAGATCGCCATCGACGACCTGGGCGAAGGCTTTTCCAGCCTGCGCCTGTGGTCGGAACTGCGGCCCGAATACGTGAAGATCGACATGCATTTCATCCAGGGCATCAACAACGACCCCGTGAAACTGCAGTTCGTGCGCTCGATCCAGGAAATCGCGGAAAAATCTGGCACCCTGGTGATCGCCGAAGGCATCGAGGCGCAGACGGAATTGCTGGTCTTGCGCGACCTGGGCGTGGCGTTCGGGCAAGGCTACCACCTGGGCCGGCCCAACGCGGTGCCGGCGCGCGCCCTTCCCGCCGAAGTGGTGCAGGCGCTGGGGCGCAATGGCGTGGCCGTGTATCCGCAACGCAGCAGCCTGGAAAAGAACGGCGCCAGCATCCGCAAACTGCTGAACAAGGTGGCGGCCGTCTCGCCGCAGTTCAATAATAACGAGGTCTACGACATCTTTCTGAAAGAACCGAAGCTGATGATCATCCCCGTCGTCGACGACGGCGTGCCGCTGGGCCTGATCAGCCGCTTCGAAATGATCGACCACTTCGCCCGCCCCTACCAGCGCGAACTGTACGGCAAGAAATCATGCAGCCTGTTCATGGATGCCACGCCCCTGATCGCCGACCACGAGACGAGCTTGCAGGAACTCAGCTACACCATGGTGCAGTCTGATGCTCACCACCTGTTCAACGGCTTCATCATTACCGAACACGGCCGCTATCTCGGCATGGGCACGGGCCACGACCTGATGCGCGAAATCACGCAGATGCAAATCAACGCGGCCCGTTACGCCAACCCGCTGACGCAACTGCCCGGCAACGTCCCCATCAACGAGCATATCGACCGCTTATTGCACAGCGGCAGCCGCTTCTGGGTCTGCTATTGCGACCTCGACCACTTCAAGCCCTTCAACGATGTGTACGGCTACCGCAAGGGCGACGACGTGATCCAGCTGACGGGAGAAATTCTCAGCAGCCATTGCGACCCGAACCGCGACTTCATCGGCCACATCGGCGGCGACGACTTCATGATTTTGTTCCAGAGCGAAGACTGGGAAACGCGCTGCCAGGCCATGCTGGACGACTTCGCGGCCGCCATCCCCGCCTACTACAGCACCAGCGACTGCGAACGGGGCGGCTACATCAGCGAAGACCGGCAAGGCAAAAAAGTGTTTTATTCCTTGATCAGCCTATCGTTGGGCGCGATCAAGGTCGAGGCGCACCAGTATTACACGCACCATCAGATCGCCACCCAGGCGGCGGAAGCGAAGAAACAGGCGAAGAAAATCCACGGCAACAGCCTGTTCCTGGACCGGCGGCAAGGCGCGGCCGTGGCCCGCATGGACGCCTAGCCAAGGTGCAACGGCGCATCAAATACGCACGAGGTCGGCAAACGCATTGCTGCTGCGCGCATCGGGCACGAATGCCAGGCTGATGCGCGC
The DNA here is from genome assembly GCF_058797855.1 of Janthinobacterium sp. GW823-FHT01H08. Classification (NCBI taxonomy): domain Bacteria; kingdom Pseudomonadati; phylum Pseudomonadota; class Betaproteobacteria; order Burkholderiales; family Oxalobacteraceae; genus Janthinobacterium; species Janthinobacterium sp. GW823-FHT01H08. The sequence goes on along the minus strand of NZ_CM179504.1, from coordinate 3,196,247 downwards.
GCCATCGCGGCGTGCCTGCACGCGGTAGCTGCCCACGGGCACGTCCACGAACAGGCCGCCGTATGCCGTGTCCGGTTCCAGGCCGCCGCCCGTGACGTCTTCCCCGGCGCCGATGAAGACGCGGCCCGAGACGATGGCCAGGTGCACGCTCGCATGCGGCTCGGCAAGTTCCCCGTGCAAAACCACGTCATACGCGCCGTCGCCGCCCACGTTGAAAAACGCCGCCTGCCCCGCATTCACGGCCGCCAGTTCCGCGCTGGGGAGGCTCCACCAATCGCAGTCATCTTCCAGCTTGTGGCGCAAGAGCGCAGGGTCGAACACGCACAGGGTAGCCGTCCCGGTCACAATGTTCGTCATGTGGCCAGTGGCGCCGGTCCCAGCAGGGGCTGGCTCTCCACATACTGCGCGCTCGCTTGCGCCTGCCACGGAAAATGGCCATCACGCGACGGCCAGACGATCTGGTACAAGGTAAAATCATCGCCCTGGTAATACCAGCGCGCATAGCCGACGTAGTTGCGGTATTGCTCGACGGGCACGCGCACGAAGGCGCACGGATGGCCTTCGAGCAAGGCGTCCGTGGTGGCCGTAAAATCCGTGATGGCGCCGCTGCGCACGGCATCGAGCGCCACGTCGAGTATCTGGTGGGCCATGGCGCGCGGCAAGCCCATGATCAGCAATTCAGGCTGGCCGAAGCTGTGGCCGGCGCCTATGGTAAACGCATAGCCGGGCCCCTCTTCATCGGCACCGATGTGGACGCCATGCCAGCCATGCGTGGCGATGTCGTCGATAACTTTTTGCTCGGATGCATCCTCACCTGCCTGCCTTACCATGCTCCACCTTTCACTGTGCCGAAAACCGCGCCGCCTTCGCGGCATGCTCTTGGGCAATTATCGCATGCAGCGCGCATCACTGCGCGCACGGCGCCGGCGCGTCATTCGACCGGCGGCAACGGCGGCGAGCGCACCTGATGCCATTGCCGCACGCGCTGCTGCGCCTCCTGCAGCTGCGCCGGCGCCAGCCTGGTGGCAGCCGCTTCCCTGGCCCTGACCGCCCCGCTATCGCCCCCCTCGGCCGCCAGCGCCAGCCACATATAGCCGCAAACGCGATCCTTCTCCACGCCGCGCCCGCTGTTATACATGCCGCCCAGGTTGTACTGGGCCAGCGCATGGCCCTGGCCCGCTGCGCGCGCATACCAATGCACGGCCAAGCCATCGTCTTGCGGCACGCCATGACCATTCGCATACATGACGCCCAGGTTATTTTGCGCGCTGGCATCGCCCTGCTCGGCAGCCGTGCGGTACCAGCGCACGGCGCACACCTCGTCGCGCTCCACGCCCTGGCCGTTGGCATACATCACGCCCAGGTTGAATTGCGCATTCGACGCGCCTTGCGCCGCCGCCTTCGCATACCAGTCCAGCGCCTGGCGCAAATCGCGGGCAACGCCGCGCCCGCCAGCAAACATGCCGCCGAGATTGTATTGCGCCATGCAATGGCCTTGCAGGGCGGCACGCCGGTACCAGACGACGGCGCGCGCCTCGTCCTGGTCCACGCCCTGGCCGCGCGCCAGCATCAGGCCCAGGTTGAACTGGGCGTCGGCGTCATCCTGTTCGGCCGCCCGCTGCAGCCAGGCGTAGGCGCGCAGCTGGTCGGGCGCCACGCCCAGGCCTTCCGCATATGCCACTCCGAGTTGCCGCTGCGCCACGGCCAGGCCCTGGGCGGCGGCCTGGCGGAACCAGGCCAGCGCCTGGGCATCGCTTTGCACCACGCCCTGCCCGCGTTTGTAGACGAGCCCCAGGTTCAACTGCGCCTGGGCATCGCCCTGCAAGGCCGCCTTGCGGAACCAGGCCAGGGCCAGCGCATCGTTTTTTTTCGCTCCCAGGCCTTGCGCATACGCTTCGCCCAGCAAGGATTGCGCACTGGCCACGCCCTGCTCGGAAGCGCGGTAGAACCACGCCAGGGCCAGCTCGTCGCTCTGCAGCACGCCGCGCCCCTTGCGGTACATCTGCCCCAGGTTCTGCTGGGCCGAGGCATCGCCTTGGGCAGCCGCGCGGCGAAACCACAACACGGCGTCTGCATCGCTCTGCGCCACGCCGCGGCCGTGGTAATACAGGGCGCCCAAATGGTTCTGCGCGAAAGCCAGCCCTTGCAGCGCGGCCAGGCGCAGCCAGACAAAGGCGCGCGCATCGTCCTGCGCCACGCCTTCGCCCTTCTTGTACATCAATCCCAGATTGAACTGGGCGTACGCATTGCCCTGCTCGGCAGCCGTGCGGAACCAGATATATGCTTCGTGGCTATCTCTGGCAGTATGGTGCTTGTCCATGTGCGCCCCCATCCACATCGCGCTTGCCGGCGGCACGCGCAAAACGGCGGCCCAGGGTGGCGAAATCGTGTGTTGCTTAAATTTTAAATTCGATGCGGGGGAAGGACTTGAGCAGGCTCAAAGGAAATAACAAAATTATATCGTTTTGATGAGCCTGCTTAGACAGGCTAAGGCGCTCAGCGGCGCGATGGATGCTTTTGCAGGAATTGCGGCACCTTGGCGGCGGCCAGCTTGTTCAGCGACACCAGCAGGTCGGCATCGACATCGGCGATGCCGTAGCTGCTGCGCAAGTGGCGGCCGATATGGATCAGCACTTGCGCCGCCACTTCCGCATCCGACTCGGCCCTGTGGGCGGCGCTCTTGAAGGCGATACCCAGCTGGCTCGACAGCAAGCCCAGCTTGTAGCTGGCCATGCCGGGAAACACGCGGCGCGACAGTTTCAAGGAACACACGAGCGACTGGTGCGCGGGCGTCAGGTTCAGCCTGGCGCTTTCGGCGCGCAGGAATTTTTCATCGAAGCTGGCATTGTGCGCCGACAAGGCGTCGCTGCCGATAAAATCCAGCAATTGCGGCACCACCTCGGCCACGGGCGGCGCCTTGTCCACCATGGCCTGCGTGATGCCCGTCAAGCCCGTGATGAACGCGGGAATGCGCGCATTGCAGTTGATCAGGGTCACATAGCGGTCGGTGATACGCCCGCCCTCGATGCGCAGCGCCGCCACTTCCGTGATGCGGTCGCCCATGTCGGGCGACAAGCCGGTCGTCTCGAAGTCGATCATGACGATCGGTTTGTCAAACACATGCATGGGGCGTTCTTTCGTGGGTGCAACAGTGGGTGTATCGATAAAATGCGCAGGACAAGGCGCCGCGTCGCAGACAGTACACTAGTACGGCAAGACGCGGCAACGCCGCCATGCACATTTTATCAACCAAATTTACGTACCGCGTCCAGCGCGAGGCCCGCACCGATGCTGCCGAACAGATCGCCCTCGACCTTGCGCGCGGCCGGCACCAGGGCGGCGATCTTTTCGCGCAACAAGCGCACACCGCTCGAGCCGCCCGTGAAGAACACGGTGTCGACGGCGTCCGGCGCCACGCCCGCGTCGCGCAGCAGCCGCAGCACGGTTTCTTCCACGGAGCCGCAAAGGTGGCCGATGGCGTCGTCGAATTGCGCACGTTTGAGCAACAGGCTTTGCGCGGGCGACAAACGGTCCAGCTCCAGCTGCACTTCGGCCGCATCGGACAGGGCGATCTTGCCCTCTTCCACTTTCATGGCCAGCCAGTGGCCGGCGCGCTCGTCGATCAGCGTTTGCAGCCGTTTCACTTTGTCTTGCTCGCGTGCATCGCGGCACACGTCGGCCAGCTGTACCCAGATCTTCTTCGTGTAGGCCAGGTTGATCGTGTGCCAGGTCGCCAGGTTGAAATAATAGCTGGACGGCACTTCGCTATTGTTGTGCAGGCGGCTGCCATAGCCGAGCAAGGGCATGACGGAGGACAGGCTCAGGTATTTATCGAAGTCCGTGCCGCCGATGTGCACGCCGCCCGTGGCGAGGATATCGTCGCGGCGCTCGGCCTTTTTCGCCCGCTCCGGCGACAGGCGCACGAGCGAAAAGTCGGAAGTACCGCCGCCGATGTCGGCGATCAGCACCAGCTCTTCTTTGGCTATCTGCGACTCGTAATCGAAGGCGGCGGCAATCGGCTCGAACTGGAAGGCGACGTCCTTGAAACCGACGGAACGGGCCACTTCGGCCAGGGTGTCCTGCGCCAGCTGGTCGGCCTGCGCATTGTCGTCGATAAAGAAGACGGGACGGCCGAACACGGCGGACGAGAATTCGCGGCCGGCGGACTGCTCGGCGCGGCGTTTCACTTCACCGATGAATTGCGCCAGCAACATGCGGAACGGCAGCGCGCGGCCGCCCACTTCCGTCTGGCCATCGATGAGGCTGGTGCCCAGCAAGCTCTTCAGCGAGCGCATCAGACGCCCCTCGTAACCGGCCAGATAGCCGGCCAGCGCCGCGCGGCCAAAACTGACTTCCTCGTCTTCCGCATTGAAGAAGACAACGGACGGTAAGGTCGTCTTGCCATCTTCCAGGCCAAGCATGGTGCTCTGCCCGGGACGCGCCCAGCCTACCGTGGAATTTGACGTGCCGAAATCGACGCCGCAAGCATTGGCCATGTCGACCCTTCCCTGAATAAAGGGGCGTTATGTTATCAGAAGGCAGGCCATTGCACCAGAAAAACCCGTTCAGCCCGGTGAACATCCCAAGCTTGCTTTGCATTCGGTACGGGCCGCGCGCAAAAGCTCCTGTTGGAAAATTGATGCCGGACCCGACGCGACGCCTCCGCCCCTATGGCAGCGGCCCCTGCGACCATGACCATGGAAGGGCATGCATACCACTTGCCATTCAATCAAATTATTTGCAACATGGATAAGAAAACAGTCTTGCCACATGGAAATATTTTCGCTATGCTCATTTTTCCCGCCCAGGCCGCCACAAGCGGCCGGGCCTGCAGGAATATTTTGAGACAGGTTGCTTGCCAGACCAATATGCGAAAAAAGAATACTGTAGCCCGGACACCCGGCACCACTGCCCGCGCCATACCCGGTGCCGGACGGCGCGTGACCTCGTATGACGTGGCCCTGCTGGCCGGCGTGTCGCAATCGGCCGTGTCGCGCTGCTTCAAGCCGGGCGCCAGCGTCTCGCCCGCCACGCATGCCAAGGTCATGCAGGCGGCCATCAGCCTCGACTACATTCCCAACGCGGCCGCGCGCAGCCTGATCACGCGGCGCTCGAATCTGGTGGCCGTCATCATTTCCAACCTGGCCAATCTGTACTATCCGCAAGTGTTGTCCGACCTGAGCCAGCAAATCGCCCGCCAGGGCAAGCGTTTATTGCTGTTTACCCTGGAGCGCGAAGCAGACATCGGCAAGGTCTTGAGCGACGTGTGGCAATACCAGGTCGATGGCGCCGTCGTGGCCGCCTGCCTGTCGGACGAGCAGATGGCCGAATTCGGCCGGCGCGACGTGCCGCTGGTGCTGTTCAACCGCAGCCCGCGCGAACACGCCGTGCACGCGGTGCTGTGCGACCAGGGCGAAGCGGCGCGCCTGCTCGTCTCGCGCCTGGCCGATGCGGGCCACCGCCAGTTCGCCGTCATCGACGGCCCCGGCGACTCGGCCGTCGCGCAGGAGCGCAAGACCGGCGTGCTGGACCGGCTGTTCACACTGGGCTTGCCCGCGCCCATCGTCGTCAGCGGCAACTACGATTACGCCAGCGGCGGCCATGGCTTGCGCAAGGTCATCGACCGCCTGGGACGCGTGCCGGACGCCGTCATTTGCGGCAACGACATCATGGCCATCGGCTGCCTGGACACGGCACGCCACCAGATGGGCATCCAGGTGCCGCTGCAAATGTCCGTGGCCGGCTTCGACGCGCTGGAAGCATCGGGCTGGCTCAGCTACGACATCACCACCCTGCGCCAGCCCGTGCAAAAGATGGCCACCGACGCCGTCGCCATGCTGGGCGAACTGATGGAACGGCGCGGCGGCATCGCCGAGCGGCGCCGCTATTGCTCCTATCTGGTCGAGGGGAGTACAGCCAGGCTGACCGGCGCGCCTCCCCACTTCGGCATGATGGCCGCCGCCTGAAAAACGCCCATGGCGTTGTTGCCTGCCCCTCGCCGTACTCGCGTACTGTCTTCGGGGCGGCGCCTAGCCCTGGGCGTTTTTCAGACGTTCATAGTTCGCACACAAAACCTTGCACATAAAAAAACCTCGCATCGCTGCGAGGTTTTTTGTTGTGGCATTGGCTGCTCAACCGAAGATCTTGCCCTTGAGCATATTCAAGCCCTGGCTGACCAGGTCATTGCCTTCAGGTACTTGACCGTTCGGCGTCAGCTTGTCGATCAGCTGGGGCAGCAAGGCGGCCAGGCCGCCCGAGGCCGCGTCCGGGGCGACGCCCGCTTTTGCAGCGATCTCGGTGATCGTGTCGGCGCCCAGCGCATCCTTGATCTGATCGCCGGAGACGGGCGCATTGGCGCCGGTGCCGATCCAGCTGGCCACTTGGTCGCCCAGGCCGCTTTCCTGGAATTTCTGCAGCAGGCCGGGCAAGCCGCCATGCTGGTTGACCAGGTCCATCACGCTGGCCATCAGTCCCGACGAGGCTTCGCCGTCCGCACCCTTGTTGCCCAAAGCGCTCATCGCCTGTCCTGCAAGTTGATCTAGCAAACTCATCGTATTCTCCTGAACGCTGTCAATTGGTGCCGCATACAGCGGCATCCGGTAAGGCCGGCGCATAGTCGCCGACACACGCAACAATTATACTATACATAATTTAAATGCCATAATTACAATTTAACAGGCGGAACAAAACCAGGCTCGGCCGCAGCCTCACCCACCTCCATCATATTTAGTTCGGCACAACATGCAAGCGTAAATTGACGAGTTACAAAACCGTGTAGAATTAATTTTCCTACTTACTGAGGAGTATCAACACATGAACATCAATAAAGCGGTAGACAAAGCCTACGAAAAAAAGACGTTCAAGGAAATTGCCGATGCCCCCGTCGATGCGCTGCAAGGCGTGAGCGAGAAGGATGCGGAACTGCTCAAGCAGGCGTTCAATATCAAGACCGTGCGCGATCTGGCGAACTTGAAATACTCGAAGTGGGCGCGCGCCATCGTCACCCTGGCCGATACGGAAGAATAAACCGGGCCATGCCGCAGGCATTCCCGTCAGCACGGCCCGCCCCAGCCGGCGGGCTTTTTTACGCCATGGCGGCTGGCAAGCCGGTCGCCGCGCGGAGGCGCGCTTGCCCACGCCGCTGACCCTGCCCGGCATCTGCTGGCCCCTGCAAGCGAGCACGGGCCATCTCGCCGTCACCACGCAGCATATCACCGGGCACTTTCGCGCCGGCGCGGGCTGCGATGCCATCGTGCTGTGCGACCTGCTGCCGGCTGGAAAATTTCGCAACGGCGCGGCGCGCCACTGGTGCCGCACGCACCAGTGCTACTGGGGCGCCAAGGCCGACCTGGCCGACTGGCAGGCGACGCGGCAGATGCGCTGCCGCCAGCACGCCAGCCCCATGGGCTATGTGCTGTATCCGGAACTGTTCGACCCCGGCCGCTTTCACGCCACCACCTTGCGCCTGTCCCCCGATGGCTTGCTGCAACTGCGCGCCCTGGCCAATGATGGCGGCAGCCTGCTGGCGCGCGACGCGGCCGCGCTGGCCATCGATTGCCGCGCCCTGCCCGGCCTGTTCCCGCCCGACATCGTCCAGCTGAACCTCACGCCGCCCGCCGCGCAAGCCTACGCCGCCGCCTTGCAGGCAGGCACGCCGCTGGACTGCAGCGACTGCGCCCGCTGCGGCCATCCGCACCTGGACCTGGGCAGCTTCGCGCTGGCACCGCACCGCCGCCACAGCTGCGGCCATTGCGGCCATGACGCCTCGCACAGCGCCACGGCCATCGTCTCGACACCGCTGTGGCGCTTGCGCCAACACATCGCGCAATGCTCCTGAAGGTGCGCGCGCCCACAGTCAGCGCGGGCGCCTGCGCGTAGACTGGTCCCATCACTACCTCAAGGACCACCCCATGCCACACGCGCGACAGCAGCAAGACGATGACCAGCCAAGCGACGACGGCGACCTGTCCGACCTGCTCAGCGAATTGCGCATCCTCTTGCCGGGCGCGCAGATGCTGACGGCCTTCCTCATCATCCTGCCCTTCAACGGCGGCTTCGCGAAGATCGTGCAGACGGAAAAGGTCGTCTTCCTGCTGACGTTTTTCCTCTCCATGACCAGTCTGGTGCTGCTCAGCGCGCCAGCCATCCAGCACCGCGTCATGCGCCCCCTACAAGACCGCGAACGCTTCAAGCGCGTGGCCGACCGCATCATGATGTGCGGCGCCTTTTCGCTCGCGCTGGCGTTTATCCTGGGCACCAATCTGGTGATGTCGGAAGTCTTTGGCCACGTGCCCGGCATCGTCGCCAGCGTCCTGATGGGCACGCTGATCGTCTGCCTGTGGTGGCTGCTGCCCTTGCACTTGAAACGCAGCAAGAAAATATAGGCGTATAGGCGTGGCTGGCCGCCGCGGCTATTTTTGCAGAATGGTGATCTTGCCGTCCGCTTCCAGGAACGCGCATTTCATGTCCGGCAAGGGACAATCGGCCTCGCGCAGCGCTTGCTCGACATCGCCGCCCGCCACCCTGCATTTCTTGACGACATCATCGAAAATCACGCCATCGCGGCCCAGCAGCACGGGCGTGCCATCGACCAGCTCGGCGAGCTTGCGGCTGCGCGAGGTGATCCACGCAATCAGCATGTTGAGGCAGATCAGGGTCAAGGCCAGCACCAGGCCGGCGGGAACGGAATCGTCGCCACCGGACAAGGCATTCGATACGGCTTCGCTCAGCAACATGACCACCAGCAAGTCGAACGGCGTGAATTGCCCCACCGTCCGCTTGCCCGTCATGCGCACCATCAGCAGCAAGGCAAGGTAGACGATGACGGCGCGCACCACCAGTTCCCACACCGGCACCTCCAGATCGAACATGGCAATCCTCCCGACAGATGATTGCCTTATTTATACGTCTTTTTGCCCCACCATGGCCACACCGCTGGCTTGTTCCAGCAAGGTTGCACGGAAGATCCCCACCAGCGGGCGCAAATTCACCTTGTGCCAGGCCAGCCACAATGGCGTGCGGTAGCTGAACCACGGCAGCTCGCGCACGACGACGCCGGCCGGCGCGTGCTGGCGCAGGCTGTGCTGGATCATGGCCATGCCCAGGCCCGCCGCCACCAGACCCAGCGCCGTCAGCGGCTCCGTTGCTTCCATGCGGATATCGGGCGTAAAGCCGGCGCGCGCGCAGGCGGCGATGAAGTTATCGTGTTTCAGCACGCTTTCTTTGTGCAGCACGGCAATCCACTCCTGGCCCGCCAGGTCCTCGGGCGTCAGATCCGCCTTGTGCGCCAGCGGATGCGTCTCCGGCAAGGCCAGCAGCATGGGGTCGCTCAGCACCTGCGCGCAATCGAGGTCCGGGTCGTTCGGCAACGGCGGTTCGCACAGCAAGGCGATGTCGAGGCTGCGCTGGCGCAAGCCCTCGATCTGCTCGGCCGAATGCAGGTTATACAGGGCGACGTGCACTTGCGGCCGCGTGGCGCGCAAGGTGCGCAAGCCGTCCGGCAAGACGCCCGCATGCATGGCGTTTTCGATGTAGCCGATGCACAAGCCCCCTTCATCCCCGCGCCCCAGGCGCTTGGCCAGCGCTTCCAGCCGGTTCCCGTGGGTAATAAAAGCGCGCGCTTCGGCCAGGAAAGTATGGCCGTCGCGCGTCAGGCGGATGCGCTGGGCGCTGCGCTCGAACAAGGTCAGGCCCAGCTTCTCTTCGAGCTGGGCGATTTGCCGGCTCAGCGGCGATTGGGAAATATGCAGGCGCTCGGCGGCCCGTCCCACATGTTCTTCCTCGGCGACGGCGATGAAATATTGCAATTGGCGTATGTCCAACATGTCAGACCTTTTAGGACTCAAGTTGCGCCAATTATGTCTTGGACAGGCTTAACTTGTCCAGCTATTCTGTCTCCATTCACTCACTGATTGAAGGTAAAACACCATGACGATCAAACACTTACTGACAGGCAAACTGGGTTTCGGCACGGCGCCGCTGGGCAATATGTTCCGCAACATTCCCGAAGCAGAGGCGGTGGCCACCGTTGACGCCGCCTGGGAATCGGGCATCCGCTATTTCGATACGGCCCCGTTCTACGGCGCCGGCCTGGCCGAGCTGCGCCTGGGCGCCGCCCTGAAGCAGCGCCGCCGCGACGATTACGTGCTCAGCACCAAGGTCGGCCGCCTCATCCTCGACGAGCTGGAAGACCCGGCTGCCCGCGAACTGGGCGAAAAAGGTGGCTTGTTCGAATTCGGCCGCAAGAACAAAATCGTCGACGACTATTCAGCCGACGCCACCCTGCGCTCGATCGAAGACAGCCTCAAGCGCCTGGACACGGACCGCCTCGACATTGTCTGGGTGCATGACATTGCGCAAGACTTCCATGGCGACAACTGGCTGGCGCAATTCGAGATTGCCCGCACGGGCGCCTTCCGCGTGCTGACCCGCTTGCGCGAAGAAGGCGTCATCAAGGCCTGGGGCGTGGGCGTGAACAAGGTGGAGCCGCTGGAACTGACCCTCGATTTAAGCGAAGCGCAGCCCGATGCCTTCCTGCTGGCCGGGCGCTACACCCTGCTCGACCATGAACGGGCGCTGCAGCGCCTGATGCCGGCCGCGGCAAGCCAGAACGTCGACATCGTCGTGGGCGGCCCCTACAGCTCGGGCATCCTGGCCGGCGGCGCGCACTTCGAATACCAGAAGGCCTCGCCCGCCATCATCGCCAAGGTCGAACGCATCAAGGCGATTGCCGCGCGCCATGGCGTCAGCGTCAAAGCAGCCGCCCTGCAGTTTTCCTTGGCCAATCCGGCCGTGGCCGCCGTGATCCCCGGCGCCAGCCGTCCCGAGCGCCTGGCCGAAGATCAGCAAGCATTGCACAGCGTCATCCCCGCCGCTTTCTGGCACGACATGCGCGCCGAACAGCTGGTAGCCGCCCATGCTCCGCTGCCAACCGGCTCCAACTAATAGATACAAGGAATCCACCATGGCTCATACCACCACCTCGATCGACATCGCCGCCACGCCGGCGCAAGTGTGGCAGCTGATCGGCGGCTTCGACTCGCTGCCCGACTGGCTGCCCTATATTCCCAGCAGCACCTTGAGCGACGGGGGCCGCATCCGCCACCTGGCCACCCCGGCAGGCGACGTCATCGTCGAGCAGCTGGAAACGTATGACAACACGGCGCGCAGCTACAGCTATTCGATTCTGCAAGCGCCGTTTCCCGCCACGGATTACCTGTCGACCCTGCAAGTCGAACCTCTGGCGGGCGGCGCTGGCGCCCGCGTCACCTGGTCCGGCCGCTTCACGCCCGTGGGCGCGAGCGAGCAGGAAGTAACCGACTTGTTCCACGGGATCTACGTGGCGGGACTGGAAGCGCTGCAGCAATCCTTGGCGAAGTAACAAGCCGGGAAGACCATTTCCGCCACAACCGGGTTTTCTTCGCCGGCCCTGTGGCGGGATCGCGCCCATTCCGTGTTATCGTTAACAACAAGCACCATCGCTGTTGTGTGCAGTGCAGCAGATTTTAGCCGCCGCCCAGCAGAGCTTGCCCGAATCTTTTACAATGTTGTCTTTGGGCAGTACTTATAGCCCGAAAATACCGGCCAGCCGTCGACTCTGGTGGCGCGTTGCCACTTCCGGCCGGGCCACTGCGCGCCTCTCCACCCTGTCATTCTTTACCCAAACAACAAGAACATGCACGCCTCCGTAGACCCATTGATTCCGCGCGTCACCGCGCCTTTTGGCGCTGGCTATGCCGACCTGGCCCTGGCCATCGGCGGCCTCGCCATCGGCACGGGCGAATTCGCCTCCATGAGCATCCTGCCCGTCGTGGCCGACGACCTGGGCACGACATTGCCCCAGATGAGCCACATGATCAGCGCCTACGCGCTGGGCGTGGTCATCGGCGCGCCCCTGATCACGATCTTCCTGGCGCGCATGCCGCGCCGGCTGATGCTGATCTGTTTGATGCTGATGTTCGCTGGCGGCAACCTGCTCAGCGCCATCGCGCCCAACTACGGTTTGCTGGTCGTCGCCCGCTTCGTCGCCGGCATCCCGCATGGCGCGTATTTCGGCGTGGCAGCGCTGGTGGCGGCCGCCCTGGCAGAACCGGACCGGCGCGGCCAGGCCGTCGCCCGCGTGCTGATGGGCCTCACGGTCGCAAATATCTTCGGCGTGCCGCTGGCCACCTACATCGGCCAGACCCTGGGCTGGCGCTCGGCCTTTTTGCTGGTCGCCGCGCTGGGTTTGCTGACCATGCTGATGGTGCGCATCTTCGTGCCGATGGTCGCCGCCGGCGATTCCAGCCCGCGCCGCGAACTGGGCGTGTTCCGCCGCCTTCAAGTGTGGCTGACCCTGTTGATGGTGGCGATCGGCTTCGGCGGCATGTTCGCCGTCTACACGTTTATTACGCCAACCTTGCTGGAAATCACGAAAGTGTCGCCCCTCGTCATCTCGATCCTGCTGGCCATCATCGGCGTGGGCATGACGGTGGGTAATCTGATCGGCGGCTGGCTGGCCGACCGCTCGCGCCTGTGGACCATCTTCGGCGTGCTGCTGTGGAACGTGGCCGCCCTGGCCGCCTTTACCTATACCAGCAGCAATGTTTGGTTGACGGCGATCAACCTGTTCGCCATCGGCGCCGGCATCGCCGTCGCCCCGGCCGTGCAGACGCGCTTGATGGACGTGGCCGGCGACGCGCAAACCGTGGCCGCCGCGCTCAACCATTCCGCCTTCAACATCGCCAACGCCCTGGGCGCCTGGGCCGGCGGCATCGCCATCGCCATGGGCATGGGCTTGCGCTCGACGGGCTGGGTGGGCGCCATGCTGGCCTGCGGCGGCATCGTCGTGCTCGGCATTTCCGTGCTGGTGGAAAACCGCAGCCGCAACGTGGGCGGTGTGCAGCCGGCTTGATGGTGTGAAATGAGCGGCAGCCCCCTGCGGGCGCCGCGCACATGCAAGCGGCTAGTCTTCGACGGCAAACGCCACCGCCGCCTCGCAATGAATGGCTGTGGTATTAAATAGCGGCAAGTCGATATCGCCGGGCTGGATCAGCAGCGGAATCTCCGTGCAGCCCAAAATCACGCCCTGCGCGCCTTGCCGCCGCAGTTTCTCGATGATCTCCAGGAAAATGTTCCGGCTCGCATCGGTAAAGATATTCTGCACCAGTTCCGTGTAGATAATATCGTGCAGGATTTCCTGGTCGGCCGCATCGGGCGTCGCCGTCGCGATGCCCTGCTGCTCCAGCGCATCGTGATAAAAGCGGCCCGCCATCGTTTGCTTGACGCCCAGCAAGCCAACCTTGCGCACACCCGACTGCCGCACCCGCTTCGCCGTTTCCTCGACGATGCTGATAAAAGGCAAGCCGATGCGCGGCACGACGGCCGGGGCGAAACGGTGGGCGCCGTTTGCGCACAGCAGGAAGAAATCCGCGCCCATGCCTTGCAGGCGACGCCCTTCCGCGACGAGGAATTGCTCGATGGCGCGGGAATCGGGCTGCGCCGCGTGCGCGACGAAATCGGCCTGGTCGATGCTGACCAGCATGATGCGCGCGCTATGCGCGGGGCCGAGGCGCGCCACCAGCATTTCATTAAGCAAGCGATAATATTCCAGGGTGGAAGCCCAGCCGATGCCGCCGATGAGTCCTATCGTCTTGTTTTGCATGTACCTTATTCCCCGCAAAATGATTGCGAAAATTATACGGCGGCCATCGCCAGCCATGTTCTGCCCATCAGGCGTCCAGCCACAGGAACAAGGCTTTATCCGGTGTGGCGGATCGATGCCAGTTCGCTTTCAGCTCCATCAGGAATCCTGCCAGATCGACGGGATTGACCTCCAGCCCGGCCCATGGCGCGGTCTGCGCCCATGCCACCGCGATATCGGCCAGATCGTCGGCCGCCATCCGCTCGAACGCCTGCGCAATCGCAGCGCTGAACATGTACAGCTCGCGGCCCGGAAAAGGCACATGCCGGATGGCAGGCACCGTCGAGAACGTCAGCAATTGCCCCAGCGACACAAAATCCAGTTCGCCGGGCAAGGTGATGCCGGTGACGGGAAAGAATCGAAAGCATCCTGCCAGCTGGCACATGCGCGCATCTCGGCTTCGGAACAGACAAAAATATCGATTTTTTTCATAGTACAGTCAGATGCCCCTTCTCAAGCACAGCCCACATCATGCCGGTCCGACGTCGCGCGGCTGTATTCGCCCTCGAACGCGGCCAGGCTCTCCGACTGCGCCCACAGGCTGGAGATATAGTGAAATTCATCCTCGAACGGCTGCTCGAAATCGGCCACGTCCGTCGCATACTCGCAATTGCGGCTCAGCATGACCAGCCAGTCGGGATAGCGAAGCGCCGGGTACAGGCGTGTCAGGATGGCGTCGAGCGACGACACGCTTTCCCTGCCCGCCAGATAAGCGGCGCGCAATTCGACGATGAATTTTCCCGCCAGAAACTGGTCACTGAGACGCTGCACACCCCGGTAGCGCTCGATGATGGCCTCGCCCAGGGGCAGCACCTCATCGCGGCCCCGGGCGCTGGCCAGCAGCACGACGTCCAGATCGTCGCCTTCCTGGTCCAGGCGCAAACGCTCCACGGCCCAGTCGACACAGCGGTCCGCCGGGCCAAAACCCATGCGCAGTTGAAAAAAGGCGATTTCCAATTCTGTCAGTTGTTCCATGTTTTTCCATTCAATACCGGTGATTGCCATGCCGACACCGGGGGCGCTTCGCTTGCATCCCGTATCGCGGTTTCACGCATTTGTTCCCCGCCTGCCGCTGCCGAGCAAGGCTGACAGCCAGCGCGGCCATCGCTCCCGCACGCCGCCGTTGTCTGCCGAATCGCGCCAGCAGTCGTCATAGGGCCACAGCTCATCATGGGCCTTCGTGCTGCTGACCAGGCATCGCTGCGTCAGCAGCTCAATTCTTTCCGCCAGGGTCAGCACCGGAAACCGGCCGTCATCTGCCGTATCGGTCCCTTTCGTGGCCAGATCATACTTGCCATCCACATTGTAAAGTCGCGTATCGCCGACGACATAGTCGCGGCGGAAAGACGTGCGCCATTGCGAATTGCTGCCCCATCCATGCGACAGGTCGTTGACAGGGCGTCCCTTACGGCGGTCAGCCCAGTACAGCGTCGATGCGTCGGCGATGCCGGGCTTGAAAATTGTCTTGCCAGCGCAGACATCGACGCCGCCACGCGAAAACAGCATGTTGCCGAGCATCACGCACGGCCATCGCCACGCCAAGATCGCGGCGCGCGCATGCGCAGACCCAGCGGGCTGCAGCTCGACTATCTCGTGATAAAAAGGCGAAAATTGTGCCGGCCGCAGCACCGTCATGCCCAGCGTCTCGACGAAAGCCTCATACTCGGCGAGCGACAGCGGCGGTCCGGCCCAGCCTTCCCCATTGCCGCGCCCCTGCTGCAAGGGCAAGATCAGCAGCTGGCCTATGCGGCTGAACGCGTGCAATACCCACAATTCCTCTTTGCTTGCCGGCGGAACAGGATTTCCTTGCCTTTGCGCAAATGAACGCAGCCAGCCCAGTACCTGCGGATTGTCGCGCAACCAGGGAAGGAGCAGGTCGGCATACACGCCATCGCCTGCATAATCGAGCAAGGCATCGTGCAGCGCGCGGGCGCCATCCAGCAAGTCAGGCAGATGCCATTCTTCCTGGATCACGCTGCGCGATGATTGTTGACACAGCATATGTCCCTCACTGCGCCTGCAGCATCTTTTGCAGCACCGCATCAAGCTCATAAAAATCCACAGGCTTGGTCAGGTGCAGATCGAAGCCCGCGTCGGACGCCATCTGGCGATCCTTGTCCTGGCCCCAGCCCGTGACGGCCACGAGGATGGCGTTCTGACCGCAGGGCTCGCTGCGCAGCAGCCGCGCCACGTCGTAGCCATTCATGTGCGGCAAGCCGATGTCGAGCAGGATCACGCGCGGCATACAAGCTTGCGCGGCCGCCATGCCGGCCGCGCCATCGTAGGCCGTGCGCACCTCATAACCGAGGATGTCGAGCGCCAGCGCCAGGCTTTCGGCCGCGTCGGCGCTGTCGTCGATGACCAGCACCTTGCCCTCGCGCGTGCCGGCCAGCAAGCGTCGGTTGGGCTCGGGCGGCGCCTGCAGGGGCACGGCGGGCAGCGGCAGGCGCAGCTCGAACGTGCTGCCCTGCCCCACGCCGTCGCTGCGCGCACTGATGCTGCCGCCATGCAATTCGGCCAGGCCCCGCACAAGCGACAGGCCGATGCCCAGGCCGCCCTGCGCGCGCGACAGGGCCGGCTCCAGCTGCGAAAACATGTCGAAGACGGTGTCCAGGTGCTCGGGCGCAATGCCGATGCCCGAATCGCGCACGGTAATGTGCACGTCGCTTTCCGTGCAAGCCACTTCCAGCCCGATGGCGCCGTTGGCGGGCGTGTACTTGACGGCGTTGGTCAGCAGGTTGGCGATCATCTGCCCCAGGCGCGTGGCGTCGGCGTCGAGCCAGATCGGCTGCGGCCATTGCTCCACGTGCACCTTGTGGCCCGACTGCGCCACCAGCTCCGCCACGCTGTGCAGGGCCGCTTCCACCACGGGCGCCAGCTCCACGCTGGCGCGGCGCAATTCCAGGCGCCCCCGCGTGATGCGCGACACTTCCATCAGATCGTCGACCAGGTGCGTCATGTGCCCCACTTGCCGCCCCAGCACGTCGCGGGCCCAACGCAGCTGCGGATCGTCCAGCTGCGCCAGGCGCAGCACTTCCAGCACGTTGCGGATCGGCGCCAGCGGATTGCGCAACTCGTGCGCCAGGGTCGCCAGGAACTCGTCCTTGCGCCGGTCGGCGGCCGCCAACTGGTCGTTGAGCTCGCCTGCTTCCTTGCGCGCCAGCTGCAGCTGCTGCTCGTATTTGCGCCGGTCGCTGGCGACAAAGACGGCGATCTCGTCATAACGCACGCCCTCGTGCACGCGCCGCACGGCATTGAATAGCATGGGGATGGATTGCCCATGGCGCTGGCGCATGTCGAGCAGGATTTCCGACACGCTGCCCTGCACCTGCATCAGCGGCAGCCAGTGCGTCTGGTGGAACACGCGCCCGCCGATGGTCAGCAAGTCCTGCAGTTTCTTTCTACCGAGCAATTCCCCGGCGCCATAGCCGAGCCAGCCGCAAAAAGTGGCGTTCGCCTGCACGATGGTGCCGTCGGCCGTGCACAGCAACAAGCCGCAGGCCGCGTGCTGGAACAAGGTACTGGTATCAGGCAAGGAAGGCATCGCGTCCCGCATTACAGGTGCAGGCCATCGAGAAAGTGGCGGATGGCGCGGTAGCTGGCATCGGGCACGCTCATGTGCGGGCAATGGCCTATATTCTCGACCACGTGCAGGCTGCTGTGCGGCAGCATCTCGCGCAAGTACTCGCCCACGGGCGGCGGCGCGATGAAGTCGTCGCTGCATTGCACGATCAGGGCCGGCGTGCGGTTGTGCGGCAAGATGGCGCGGTGATCGGACAAAAACGTCGCTTGCGCGAAATGCCGGGCGATGGCGGGATCGGTGCGGCAAAAGCTGCTTGCCAGGTCCTCGCCCAGCGCCGGCTGGCCGGGCGCGCCCATGATGGCCGGCGCCATGCCGGCGGACCAGCCCAGGTAATTGCTGTCCATGGCATCGAGCAAGTCGTCGATATCGGCACGGCTGAAGCCGCCCCGGTAGCCGGCCGCCGCATCGTCGACATAGCACGGCGACGGCGCCAGCATGACTTGCGCGGCGAACAGCTCCGGCTCGGCGATACTGGCCAGCAAGGCGCTCATGGCGCTGACGGAATGGCCCACGCAAATGACGGGGCCGCCGCCGACGGCATGGATGATCTGGCGCAAATCGGCGCCATGCGCGTCGAGCCGCGCATAGCGATCGAAATCATAGGCGCCCAGGTCCGAAGCGCCGCTGCCGACCAGGTCGAACAGCACCGTGCGGTAGCGGGGGCGAAACAGCGGCTCCAGGTAGCGCCACATGGTCTGGTCGCAGCCAAAACCGTGCATGAATACCATGGTGGCTGCCACGCCCGCCTGCGGCGCACCGCTGCGTTCGCTTACGCGGACATTGTTCCGATCTTCTATACGCATGCCGCTTCAGCCTTCAATATTTCCATGTGGAATGTAAATTAATTTATTGCTAGCATCTTAACATGCGCGATTTGACCTTGGGCAACACCATTGGCGCTGGACAAACGCCACGTCACGGCGGATAATGAGAACGATTCCCATTATCAAACTACCGGGCGTGTGCCTGGCGTTTTCCTGTGCGCCGTTCTGGCGCCTGCTGGCGGCAACAAGCCGGTTTCATGTTGAAGGTTTGTACCGCATGCGCGCTTTCTGGACTGTCATACACCGCTGGGCCGGTCTCACCATCGCCCTCTTCCTCATCGTTGCGGGACTCACGGGCGCCGTCACCTCGTGGGACCATGAACTCGATGAATGGCTCAATGCCGACATCATGGACACGCCAGGCCGCGGCCCCCTGCAGGCGCCGTTCGCGCTGGCGCACAAGGTGGCGGCCGCCGATCCGCGCGTGGAAGTCAATTACATGACCCTGGGCCTGGAAGAAGGCCATGCGGCCGCCTTCATGGTGCGCCCGCTGACCGATACGGCCACGGGTAAACCGTTCGTGCTCGGCTACAACACCGTTTACATCGACCCCGTCACGGCGCAGATCACGGGCACGCGCGATTCGACGGCCATTTCCCTGTCGCGCCGCAGCCTGATGCCGTTCTTGCGCCACCTGCATTACAGCCTGCACGTGCCCGCGTTCTGGGGCACGGACCGCTGGGGCTACTGGCTGATGGGGAGCGTGGCCCTCATCTGGCTGCTCGACAGCATGGTGGCGTTGTATCTGACCACGCCGCGCCGTTTGCGCCAGCGCGCCCCGGACGAGGCGCCGCGCCACCGCGACGCCGCCAGCTGGTGGCAACGCTGGAAACCGTCGTGGGTGGTGCGCTGGGCGGCCGGCGGCTACAAGCTCAATTTCGATCTGCACCGCGCGGGCGGCCTGTGGGTGTGGGCCGTCATCATCGTCGTCGCGTTCACGTCGTTCTCGCTGAACCTGTACCGCGAAGTGTTTTACCCCGTCATGTCGCTGGTCTCCACCACCACGCCGGGACCGTATGAAACGCAGACGCCGGCGCCGTACGGCAGTTACATCACGCCCGCCATCGGCTTCGAGCAGGCGGTGGACATTGCGAAAAAGCAAGCCGTGCAGCGCGGCATCACGGCGCCCATCGGCGGCATTTATTATGGCGGCAATTATTCGTTCTACAACGTCTCATTCTTCGACCCGGCCGATGAATTCGGCACGGCCGGCATGGGCTTGTCGAACCTGTACGTCGACGGCATGGACGGCAGCATCATCGGCCAGCACAAGCCATGGGAAGGCACGGCCGCCGACGTCTTCGTGCAACTGCAATTCCCCCTCCACTCGGGCCGCATCCTCGGCTTGCCGGGGCGTATTTTGATGTCCTGCATGGGGCTGATGGTCGCCATGCTGTCCGTGACGGGCATCGTCATCTGGGAAAGAAAGCGCCGCGCGCGCCGGCTGCAGGCGAAAAGCCGCTGACACTCACCTCAAGTAGCGCCCCATAGGGCGCAGGCGGAGTGACTCAGCCTGCGCCGCACGCATTGCCACCGGCACGATCATGTGCAACGCGCAACGCCCCTCGCACCTCCGCACTTTGCACCACAGTCGCCGGCACATGCCGGCCGTCTGCGCTGCGCGCTAGCCGTGCGACAGCCATCGCAAACCTCAAATGCAGTTTACTTGCATTAGCATGGCGTACCGGCTATTATTGCAACTCTATTGCATCTATACCATCGCGCTGCTCCTGCATCCCGCGCCAGCCCCCATTCCGCCTTTTTAGAGAGTCCCATGCGCCATCACGTATTCGCAGCTGCCATGCTGTCCACTGCCCCGCTCGCTTATGCGGCGGACGACGTCACCCTGCAAACCATCAAGGTCCGGGCAGACAAGCCTTCAAACATCGACAGCGTCGTTCTGGTCGAGAATACGCAAGCCCAGAACAGGACGCTGGGCGGCATGCTCGAGCATGTCTCGGGCGTGCAAAGCAGCGCCTTCGGGCCGAATGCGGGCGCACCGGTGATCCGCAGCCTGAGCGGCAGCCGCGTGCAGATCCTCGAAGACGGCCAGTCCATCCTCGGCATGAATGCGCTCAGCGGCGACATCAACATCCCGTTCGATCCCCTGTTTGCGCGCAGCGTCACCGTCAACAAATCGTCCGATAGCGTGCGTTTCGGCGGCAATGCGATCGGCGGCAGCGTCGACGTCGATTCCGGCCTCGTTTCCCGCAAGATGGAGAGCACGCGGAAGGATGTGGAACTGGTGCTGCGCAAGGGCTTCAATGATGCGAACTCGCAAGGCTTACGCGCAAACTTCAACGACGGGCAGCGCTTTTCGACGAATCTGCAGCTGTCATTCCAGAACATCGGCCATTACGATATTCCCGGCAACAGCAAGGCCGGCGTGTGCAACAGCCAGCTATTCCCCGCGAAGGGCGGCGTGAATACGTTTCTGGCCGACAGTTGCCAGAAAGAAGCGCGGATACAGCAAGTCTATAACAAGGCGTCGCAGCCGTTTATCGACCAGTTCATGAAGGAAAATCCGGACTGGGCGGACGGCGATTTTTCCTTCTATACCAATCAGCCGACCTCCGTCTGGCAGCGCAAGACCTACGTCAATCCGGCCAACCCCGCTTACGTGCCGGGCACGCCGTCGATGACCCAGAACAAGATCAACAAGGACGTGACGCCCGATTACCACGGCACCCTGGGCAACAGCGACGCCAGTAACAGCCACTTTGGCGTCGGCAGCACCTACTTTTTCGATCGCGGCTACGTGGCCGTCAGCCTCGATTCCAAGGAAAGCGAATATGGCGTGCCGGGCTTTTCCATGGAAAACAAGTCGTTCGGAGCGAACTATGACGAGGGGCTGCCCGTCGGCGTGATCATCAAGCAGGATAAATATGCGCTGGAAGCGCATCTGCGCGACCCCGTCGCTTACATTGAAAGCGCACAACTGCGCGTGTCCCGCTTGAACAATGCGTCGGGAGAGCGCCTCGGTGCCGCCAAGGCGAATGACTACCGGTTTGACACGAATCAAGCCGAGCTCCTGCTGGCGCAGCGGCGCGCCGGTCCCTTGAGCGGCTTGCTTGGCCTCAGCTACAAGGCCAGGGATATCGCCGGCAGCGGGACGCAGCTGTACCTGCCCGACGCAAGCACGCTCAGCCGCGCCCTGTTCGTCAAGCAAAACCTGGAATTCGACTGGGCCACCTTCGATGCGGGCTTTCGCCATGAAAACGTGGCGCACGACATCCGCAAGAGCGGATTCAAGACGTCGAGGAATGCAAGCAACTCCACACTCGACGACAAGTCGTTCAGCCTGAACAGCTATAGCCTGGGCGCTTCAACCAGGCTTGGCCAGCTGTTCGGCGCAAAGCTGCGCTACTCGGCGTCGGAAAGAGCGCCCGACGTCAATGAGTTGTATGCGAGCAACCGCCACTATTCGATCATGACCCAGGAAGAAGGCAACCAGAACTTGAAGGCCGAGCGCGCGAGGAATACGGAACTGACCGGTTTGTTTGCCAATCGCGGCTTCCAGCTGTCCGCGACGGGCTACGTCATGAAATACGAGAACTATCTCTACCTTGGCCATTCGGGCGCCCAGATGGCCAATCGCCTGCCATTAAAATACTGGAAGCAGACCGATACGACGGTCAAGGGATTCGAGATCGATGCCTCACAGACCGTTCAACTCGGCGCCTACGGCAAGCTGAACCTCTCCGCATTTGCCGACCTGGTCAAGAACAAGGCGGACTATCCCGACAAGCTGCGCGCGCACAATGACGGCGCCTACCTGCCCAACATGCCCACCAGCCGCTACGGCGCCAATCTGCAGTGGGAAAACCAGGGCTGGAAGACGCGGTTGTCAGGCACCCGCTACGACAAGCAAAAGTACCTGGGCAAGAGCGTCAGCGAGGAAGTGCCGCTCGACGGCTACACCATGGTGAACTTCCAGGTAAGCCGCGCACTGCAGGTGCCGGATTCGCCGTTTGCCAGCGTCGAGGTGTTCATCAGCGGCAGCAACCTGCTCGATGTCGATGCCAGGCCGCACAACTCTCCACTGAAATACATCGCGCCCTTGCCGGGCCGTGGCTTCCAAGTTGGCCTGAGCGCCAGGCTTTAAGGCACGCTGCCGTTGCGCTCCCGCCGCACCAGCGCCAGCAGGCTGTCGCCCCGGTTGCCGTCGCAGCAGACGGCCACGCCGTCCGTGAAGTCAGGGGACGTCAGGCGCGTCAGCACGCTGCCCGGGGGCATTTCCAGTGCCAGCCGGGCGCCCCGTTCCCACGCCAGGCGCGCCGTGGCGGCCCATTGCACGCGCTGGGCCATGTTGGCGGCCAGGCTGTCGCGGATGCGGGCCGGGTCGAACAGCGCGCGCGCCGCACTGCTGCTCAGGTAGACGAGCGACGGCCGGCGCATGGCCACGCCGTCGAAAGCCGCGCGCAAGTCCAGCGCGGCGCCTTCCAGCAGCGGGCAGTGCGACGGCACGCTGACGGCCAGGCGCTTGGCCTTGCCGGCGCCATGCGCGAGGGCCAGCGCCATCACGGCCTCCAAGGCAGGTTCGCTGCCGGCAATGGCGATCTGGCGCGGCGCATTCAGGTTGGCGATATACACGGGCGTGGCGGCGCCGTGCACCCGGGCCAGCAAGGGTTCGAGTTGCGCCAGATCAAGGCCGACGATGGCCGCCATGCCGTAACCGGTGGGATACGCCTGCTCCATCAACTGTCCGCGCCGCGCCACCAGGCGCACGGCATCGCCGTAATCGAGCGCGCCGGCGACGACGGCCGCCGCATACTCGCCAATGGAAAAGCCGGCCACCATGTCGGGCAGCGCCCCGCGCGCGCGCAAGGAGCGCGCCATGCCCACGCCCGCGATCAGCAAGCACAGTTGCACGGCCCGCGTCGACGCCAGCGCGCAAGCCGTGTCCAGCGTCAAGGGATCGCAGCCCAGCACTTCAGCCGCCTCGGCCAGGGTATCGGCCACCGCCGCGTCGCCGGGCAGCACGTGCAGCATGCCCGGAGTCTGGGCGCCCTGGCCGGGAAAGGTGAATAGCACGCTCATGCCGGCTCCCATGGCGTGGCCGTCAGCACGGGACCGCGATCCGTCTTCAGCAAGACCCGGCCCCGCCCCGCCGCCCACTCGGCATACGCAAAGCCGCCATGGCCCGTGTCGATCTGCAGGTCCAGCCGGCATGCCGTGACAGTCTCCGCGATGGCGCGCAGGGCCTCGGCCTGGGCGGCGTCCGGCGGCGCGGCCATGCGCAGCACGAGATCGAGATCGCTGTCGGCCCGCAGCACGGGCAAGCCGCTGGCCAGGGCGAAACCCACGCCGCCCGTCGGGCCCCAGGCCCAGCCCGTGGCGTCGAGCAGGGGTGCGACCTGCCGCAGCGCGTCCAGCGCGGCAGAGAAAAAATCAGGCAGCGGCATCCTCGCCACCATCTCCGGCGTCACGCGGCGCACGACGGCGGCGGCCTCCACTTCGCACGCGTGGCGCTCGCTGCGCAGCAGGCCGCGCACGCCCACGGGAATGCGCCCGGGCGCGCAGCTGGCGCGCCGCACCACCAGCGGCGCGGCGGCCAGCCACGCGGCATCAAGCCAGGCGGGCAAGGATGCACCGTCCGGCAAACCGGACACCCACAATAAATCATGCGCGCGCCAGGCTTCCATCAGGCCACCACCGCCTTGACGGCGAAGAACAGCAGCGAAGGTCCCAGCAGACAGCCCAGGCCCGTATGGAAGGTGGCCACCAGCGCGCCATACGGCACTAGTTTGCGGTCGGTGGCGGCCAGGCCCGCCGACACGCCGCTGACGGTGCCGGCCAGGCCGCCGAAGACCATCGCCGAACGGGGCGTTTTCAGACGCAGGAAGCGCGCCGCGACGGGCGTGCCCACCATCACGAGGATGGCCTTGATGAGGCCTGCCGCGATACTCAGGGCCATGACGTCCGAGCTGGCGCCGATGGCCGCGCCCGTAACGGGGCCGACGATGTACGTGACGGCGCCGACGCCGATGGTGGTCATGCTGACGGCATCCGAATAGCCAAACGCATAAGCGACGCCGGCGCCGACGAGAAACGGCAGCACCACGCCCAGCAGCAGGGCCACGAGGCCGATCAGGCCCGCCTTGCGCGCCTCGGTCACCTGCACCTCGAAGGCCGTGGCGACGATGGCGAAGTCGCGCAGCATGGCGCCGCCCATCAGGCCGATGCCGCCGAACAGCGACAAATCGGCCAGGCCCTTGTGGCCGCCGCTATGCACGCCGCCCCAGTAAGCGAGCCCCAGGCCGATCACGATCGCAATGGCCGAGCCATGCACGCGGCCGAAGGTCAGGTATTTCGACAGCGCCATCGATACCAGCATGATCAGGCCGACAAAGGCGAAGGCCGTCACCAGGCCATTGTGGATGGCCGCTTTTTCAAAGAGTTCAAGCATGACGGTGCTCCTTGACCAACATCGACTCCGCTTCGGCGGCGGCCGGGTTTTCCATGCGCGCGGTTTCCATCCGGTTCATCAGCGAGATCACGGCGCCGCAAACGAGCACGGAACCGATGGCGGCGAGGACGGCCACTGGGCCGCCGCGCAGGGCCGCCACCACATCCTGCTGGGCCGCCATCGCCACCACCACGGGAATATACATGGCGCCCCAGTATTCGACGCCCCGCTCCGTCATCTGCGGCAGCCAGGATCGGCGCTGCATGTAGAGCCGGGCGCAGATCAGCAGCAGCATGGCGATGCCCACGCCGCCCACGTTGGTCTTGACGCCCATCAGCTGCCCGAGCAGGTCGCCCAGGAAGATGCCGAGCAAATGGCACAGGGCCAGCAGTGCGGTTCCGTAAATGATCATGATTGTCTCCGTTATTGGAATAGGAATGACTTGGTGTCTTCTCTGTTATTTCACTTACCACTGCTGCCCCAGCACCTCCCTGACTTTTGCCGACGCCTGGCGATGCGGCGCGCCCAGGCGGCTGGAAAGGTCCCTTTCCGGATCGGCGCGGATGTCGGCCAGCGCCGCCTGCAGGCAGGCGTCGACGGCAGCCGTGTCCTGCGCCGAAGGATGGTCGGGCTGCGCCACCTGCAAGGTTTGCCACAGCAGGCCCAGGGTCGCGTAATTCTTGACGTCATAAGCCATCGGTGGAATCGTCGCGGCCAGCGCTTCGAGCGCTGCCACCGTGCGCAAGGTGATGCGCGCGGCCGAGGCCTTGCCCATCGCATGCACCATCACTTGCGGATCGTCGAGCGCGATCAGGCGGTTGGACTGGTAGCCGTGCGCCAGGAACGCGCCCGACATGGCCTTGCCGACGATCAGGCCGATGACGGGATGGCCGGCCAGGCGCGCCTCGGCGTAAGCCCCCGCCGCGCCGGCCAGCGCCTGGTGGATGCCGTACGCCTCTTCGCGCCGGCCATACGCCTGGCTGGCCACGTCGATGACGGCAACAAATGGCCGCTTGACGGCCAGGTCGCGGTCTTCAACAACCACCTGCTGCACGGCGCGCGCCAGCTGCCACGCCTCGACCAGGCCGATTTCACCCGTGCGGGCGCGCGTAAAACGGTTCTCCGGGTCGGGCAGCACGGCCAGGTAGCGCGCCGGCTCGCCCGCCAGCGGCGCGTCGACCACGCGCACGGAAGGCGGATAGCCGTCCAGCGGCGCAGTGTTATTCGTGAGTGCCGCCAGCCAGACGGCGCCGCGGCTCGTATCGGTGATGGCGTTCATGCTGCGGCTCCTTTGCTGTAGATCAAACGCACGGCTTCCGGCGTGGCTTGCACGGCCGCGTCGACATCGGCCAGGCGCGCCAGGTAGCTTTCCGCCTGGTCGCTGCGGTGCCGATCCGGCACGCCGCGCGCGAACAGTTCGGCCACCATGGCGCGCATCTGCGCCGTATCGTCTTCCACATAGGCGTCGGCCAGGCCGCTCTTAAAACGCTGTTCGCCGCCCGTCAGGCTCCATATAAATGGCTTGTTGCGCGAGTCGAATTCGTCCACGCCCGCCTCCTGCTCGATCACGGCGGGGCCATTGAGGCCCAGTCGCGCTTCACGCGTCACTACTAAATAGCTGCACAAGCCCGCCGCGATCGACATGCCGCCGTAGCAGCCCACCGTGCCGGCCGTGATGCCGATGACGGGCTGGTAGCGGCGCAGGTCGACGATGGCGGCATGGATGTCGGCAATCGCCGCCAGGCCCAGGTTGGCTTCCTGCAGGCGCACGCCGCCCGTCTCGAACAGGATCACGGCGCGCGTCGGTACGCCCTGGCGGTTGTCGCGCGCCGCCAGTTCCAGCGCGCCGGCAATCTTCGCGCCGCCCACCTCGCCCATGCTGCCGCCCTGGTAGGCGCCTTCGATGGCCAGCACCACGGCCGGCTGGCCGTCGAACAGGCCCTTGGCCACCACCACGCCGTCGTCCGCCTGGGCCGTCACGCCCTGCTGCGGCAGCCACGGCGACGCGATGCCGCAGAACGGGTCGAGCAGTTCGCGCATGCTGCCCGCATCCAGCAGGGCTTTGGCACGGCTGCGCGCCCCCCGTTCGATGAAGCTGTCGCGCTCAAGCAGTTGTTGTAATGTACTCATGCCGCCCTCCCCGCTTGCAATTCTTCGTAGGCCTGCTCGATGCGCATGCGCACGACGCCCGGCGTGGCGCCGCAATCGTTGATGACGATGGTCGCCGCCGGCAGCAGCTCGCCGCCGAACACGCGCAGCAAGAGCGCATCCCAGACGGCGCCCTTGCCGTCGACGGACGTGTTGACGACGATGCGGGTCACGCCATCGTCGGCGGGCTGCAGCAGCACTTCCAGGTCGCCCGAACCGACGACGCCGGCCAGCGCGCGCCCCGATGCCGGCTGCCCGGCGGGGAATGTATAGTCACGCGTCTCCATGCGCTTCTCCTTCTTGTAATCTGTCCAGGAACAGGGTCGCCGCCAGCAGATCGGCCGCGCCGCCCGGCGACACGCCGCGCGCCAGCGCCGCCGCTTCCAGCGCCAGCAGCGCCTGCGTTCCGGCATTGGTAGCCGCGCCGCCGGCCGCCAGCACCCGCGCCGCTCCCGCCTGCAGATCCAGCAAGGCCGCCTTGCCGCCGCGCGACAGCACGCAGGTGTCGTCCAGCCGCGCAATGATGGCCAGCAGGGCGTTCAAGCGCGCCGTCGTCTCGTTGTCGCCGCGCGCCCGCGAGGCGTGCAGCTGCGCCAGTCCGGCGCCCGTCACGAGGGGAAAGCCGGCGCGGGCCTGGCCGCGCGCCCCGTCCACCTGGTACTGGCGGCACGCCAGCTCGCCCTTGTTGCCGGTGGCGACAGGCGCGCCACGATCGTGCAAACGGGCCAGCGCGCCGGCCCGCGCCGCCACGGCTTGCGGCGCCAGCGATGCGCCGCGCACGCCCTGCTGCGCCGCCGCCGTCACCAGCAGGCCCAGGGCCCAGATGGCGCCCCGGTGCGTGTTCACGCCGCCCGTGGCTGCCAGCATCAGCGCCTCGCCATCGCGGCCGATGGCGCCGATGCGCTGGCGCAGCAGGTCGTCGTCTTCACTCTGCGCGCCAGCATCGGCCATGGCGGCAAACACGGGCTGCAGCACGCAGGCCGAATGGCACATCAGGGCCCAGTTCAAGTCCGCGTGCGCGCCCCGGCTGCGCAAATCGACCAGGCCCGGTTTCGGCGTCAGAGTCACTTCGTCGAGCAGCGCCTGCAGCACCTGCCGCCCCAGCGCGGCGGCGCGTTCCCGCACCGGCGTCATTGTCATCGTCGTCATCATTGCGGTCATTACCAGCTCCTGAATTTGGCGGGGGGTTGATACAGGCCGTCCGACCATTCGACCAGGTCGGCGATGCTTTTCGCCGCCAGCAGCGAGCGGTTCGCCGCGCCGCGCTGCACGCCGATATCCTCGGGCAGCGCGATCAGGCCGCCGGCGCGCAATTTGGCCGTCGTCTTCGGGTCGTGGCGCAGGCCGATGGGCGTCACGCCCGCGACAGCCGCCAGCATGGCCTTGCGCTCGTCTAGCGAACGGGCCTTGTACAGGTAGGCGATACCCTCTTCCGTCAGCACGTGGGTGACGTCGTCGCCATAGATCATCACGGGCGCCAGCGGCATGCCGCTGGCCTGGCCCACGGCCACGGCGTCGAGCGATTCGACGATCGTCGGCTGGCCGCCGTCCTGGAACGTTTCGACCATCTGCACCACCAGCTTCTTGCCGCGCGCCAGCGGGTCGTCCGTCTCGATCAGGTCCAGCCAGGCCGGCGTCGGATGACGCCTGCCGTGCGGGTCGTGGCCCATATTGGGCGCACCGCCGAAGCCGGCCAGGCGGCCGTTGGTGACGGTCGAGGAATTGCCCAGGCCATCCATCTGCAGGGTGGCACCGATGAACAGGTCGACCGCGTACTGGCCCGCCAGCTGGCACAGGGCGCGGTTCGAGCGCATGGAACCGTCGCGGCCCGTGAAGAACACGTCGGGGCGCGCGGCCGCATAGCCTTCCATGCCCAGCTCCGCGCCGAAGCAGTGCACGCTCTCGACCCAGCCCGTTTCGATGGCGGGGATCAGGGTGGGATGGGGATTGAGCACCCAGTTGCGGCAAATCTTGCCCTTCAAGCCCAGTTGCTCGCCATACGTGGGCAGAATCAGTTCGATGGCGGCCGTGTTGAAGCCGATGCCGTGATTGAGCGACTGCACCTGGTGTTTTTCATACACGCCGCGGATCGCCATCATGGCCATCAGCACGTGCACGGGCTTGATCACGCGCGGATCGCGGGTAAACAAGGGCTCGATGAAGAACGGTTTGTCGGACTGCACCACGAAATCGATCCACGAGCCGGGGACGTCGACCCGGGGCAGGTCGCTGACATCGTCGACGATCTGGTTCACCTGGGCGATGACGATGCCGTCGCGGAAGGCGGCCGATTCCACCAGGGTCGGCGTGTCCTCCGTGCTGGGGCCCGTGTACAGATTGCCCTGGCGGTCGGCCATGTAGCCGGCCACCATGACGACGTTGGGCGTGAGGTCGACGAACAGGCGCGCATACAGCTCGATATACGTGTGGATGGCGCCCACTTCGAGCAAGCCATCCTGCAGGAACTGCGCGATGCGCAGGCTTTGCGTGCCGGCAAAGGAAAAATCGAGCTTGCGGGCGATACCGCGTTCGAACAGGTCCAGGTGCTCGGGCAGGCTGACGCTGGGCATGATCAAGTGCAGATGGTGGATCTTGTCGGGGTTGACCTGGGTCAACATGCGGGCGAGGAAGTCGGCCTGCTTCTGGTTATTGCCTTCGAGGACGACGCGGTCGCCCGGCGCGAGCAAGGCTTCGAGCACGGCGACCATGTCGCCCGGTTGCAGCACGGGACCGTTCGCGTAAGGGCGCACGGCGTCGAGGCGGCGGCGCTTCTCGGTGCGCCGCGTGTCCCATTGTTTTTGCCGCTGCGCTGGCGCTGCTGTGGCGGTTGACATCATGCCTCCGGAATGAGCTATCGAATCCAGACGATAGAACGAAAGCGCCAGCGCGACAATCAACCTGCTAGCATGTTCATTACTCTGAAGTTAATGAACTCCCTTGAAAGAGGCTAGTCATGGCCATCAACGAAGAAATTACCCTGAAAAAGCTGGAAGTTTTTCTCAGCTTCATGGAATTGAACAACCTGGCGCGGGTGGCCGATGCGCTGGGCCAGAGCACGGTCAGCGTGCACCGCGCCCTGCACTCGCTGGAAGACGGCTTGCGCTGCCCCCTGTTCAAGCGCGAGGGCCGCAGCCTGATCCCGCTGCATACGGCCTACACCTTTGCCGAGTCGGCGCGGCGCGCGCTGGCCGAATGCGAGGAAGGCGTGCGCAAGGTGCGCGAAATGTCGGGCATCAACCCCGTGCGCCTGAAGATCGGTTCGCTGTATTCATTGACCCTGCACTGCATCCCGCAGCTGGTGATCGCGCTGAAACTGCGCCGGCCGGGCCTGGACATCGACCTGACCCTGGGTTCGAACCGCGACCTGCTGCAAAGCCTGGCCGACGGCCGCCTCGACGCCATCATCATCGGCGTGCAGGAGGACGAACAGCATGCGGGCCTGGTGGCCGTGCCCCTGTTCCAGGACGACATCTTCCTGGCCGCGCCGCTCGCCTCGCCCTATGCGGGAACGGCCTCGGTGGACTTGCAACAGTTGCGCAACGACAAATTCGTCACCCTCAGCGAAGGTTTCGTCACCTCGCAAAGCTTCAACCACGCGTTTGAGCTGGCGGGCTTCGTGCCCGACACGGCCATGAGGGTGGGCGACATCTTCTCGCTGATCAACTTAGTGAGCGGCGGTATCGGCTACAGCCTGCTGCCCGGCAGAGTGCGCGCCTTCAGTTCGCGCATCGAACTGCTGCCCCTCGACGCGCGCTACGGCTCGCACCAGCAAATCACCCTGCTGATGCAGAGCAGCCGCGAGCGTGACCCCAATTTGCTGGCGCTGGCGGCGGAGTGCAGGTTGTATGGGCGCAGGGAGCCAGCTTTACCAAAACCCTGACTTAACATTTAAACAATGGCAAAACAAACCAAGGCCCGGGTCTCCAGCCCGGGTACCTCGGGCCCAGCGGGCCTGAAAAATGGCCAGGGCAAGGCGCGCGGGCGCAGACAGTACGAATGTACGGCAAGCCCAAGCAACGCAGCCATGGGCAACTCTCAGGCCCGCGATCCAGGCCCGCACTTAAATAGCACTATCCCAAGGCGCCGACAACCGCACGGCACAGTTAATCAAGCCCACCATCGAATACGTCTGCGGGAAATTGCCCCACATTTCGCCTGTCACCGGGTGCGTGTCTTCCGACAGCAGGCCCAGGTGGTTGCGCGCCAGCAGCATGGTTTCGAAGATCTTGCGCGCCTCGTCTTTCCTGCCGATGCGCGCCAGGGCGTCGATGCGCCAGAAGGTGCAGATGTTGAAGGCCGTTTCCGGTTTGCCGAAGTCGTCGGGCGCTTCGTAGCGGCGCATGTAGGGGCCGTCGCACAGCGATGCTTCGAGCGCGTCGACTGTAGCGATGAAACGCGGGTCCATGGGGTCGATGAAGTTGACTTCCGCCATCAGCAGGACGGAGGCGTCGAGGTCGCGCCCACCCAGGCTTTCGGCAAACGCCTGGCGCTCCTCGCTCCACGCTTCGCGCAGTAATCTCTCGCGGATCAGCACGGCGCGGCTGTTCCAGTGGTCGGCGCGGTCCGCCAAGCCCAGTTTATGGGCGACCTTGGCCAGGCGGTCGCAGGCGGCCCAGCTCATCAGCATGGACGAGGTGTGGACGCGGGCCCGCGTGCGCAGCTCCCACATGCCGGCGTCCGGTTCCGCATGCAATCGGAAGGCCTGGTCGCCCACGGCTTCCAGCGCGGCAAACTCGGCCTTGCCGGCGCGGTGGAACAATCGGTGGTCGAGGAAGGCCTGCGCCGCCCCTAATACAATGTTGCCGTAGACGTCGTGCTGGAAGTGTTCCTGCGCCTGGTTGCCCACGCGCACGGGGCCGTTGCCCCGGTAGCCGGGCAAGTGGTCGAGTATCGATTCGGGCAACTGCTCTTCCAGGCCGATGCCGTACAGGGGCTGGATGTGGCCGCCTTTCGAGCGGGCGACGATATTCGTCAGCCAGCGCAAATATTCTTCCATCGTACCCACTTCCGACAGGCTGTTCAATGCCCGCACGACGAAGAAGGCATCGCGCAGCCAGCAGTAACGGTAATCCCAGTTGCGGCTGCTGCCCGGCGCTTCCGGGATGCTGGTGGTCATGGCGGCGATGATGGCGCCCGTGTCCTCATATAAAGACAGTTTCAAGGTGATGGCGGCGCGGATGACCACGTCCTGCCATTCCAGCGGCACGGCCAGGCGGCGCGTGTAGGTGCGCCAATAGTTGATCGTTTCCTTTTCGAAGATGCGCGCCGTCTCGTCGATGCCGCCGGCCAGGGTTTCATCGGGGCCCAGCAGGAAGTTGGCGGTGCCGCCCAGCACGAAATACGTTTCGCTCAGTACATAGTTGAGCGACACATCGGTGTTCAGGCGCAAGGTCTGTTCCGGTCCCACGTAGCGGATGTGGTGGCTGCCCTGCGTGATCTGCGGCGCCAGCCGGCCCCAGTCGTAGCGGGGGCGCAGTCGTACGCGGATGCGCACGGCGTGGTCGAGCGGGCGGACGCGGCGGATCAGCATCAGCGGGCGGAACATGCGGTCGCGGCTGAGGAAACGAGGCGCGAAATCCGTGATTTCCACGCCGCGCCCCTGCGTGTCGTACAGCCGCGTGCGCAGCACGGCCGTGTTTGGCTCGTAGAATTGCTCGCTGCGCGCAAAGTCCTCGATGTCGATGGCCCACACGCTGCCGTTTTCCGTGTCGTCCAGCAAGCGGTTGAAGACGGGATCGCCGTCGAAACGGGGCAGGCAAGACCAGACGACCTGCCCCGCCTGGTCGATCAGGGCGTTGAAGGCGCAATTGCCTACCACGCCGCAATTCAGCGATGCTGGCGCGGACGGTTGGCTGGCGCGGGTGTCATGGGATGTCGTCATGGGCTACTCCTTCGATGTCGGGGATACGGCAGCGGCCAGCAGCGCCGTGCGCAAGGCGCCGGGGCTGGCCAGGCGCAGGGTGGCGGCGCTGGGGCCGCTGCCCACTTTGACGCCCTGCCCGCCTGCTTGTTGTACAAAGGCAAAGCCTGCCTCGTCGGTGGTGTCGTCGCCCGCGAACACGGGCCGGCGGCCGGCGAAGGGGCTTTCCTGCATGAAGGCGGCGATGGCGCCGCCCTTGTCGGTGGCGGCCGGCTTGGCTTCCAGGACCATTTTGCCATGCAACAGCAATATCCCCGGGCACGCTTGCACGGCGGCCGTCATTTCCTTCAGGCACAATTGCTCGAGGTGTGGTGCCAGGCGGTAATGCAGGGCCACGGCGCCCCGCTTCTGCTCCACCAGCAAACCGGGGTGAATCGCCGCCAGCGCCTGCGCGCGCGCCAGCACGGGCGCCACGTCGGGCGTGGCCGCCACGTGCAGCGCGCCATCGGCACCGCGCCGCTCCACGCCGTGCACGCCGGCAACAGGCAAGACCAGGGGCGCCAGCATGGCGTCGATCTGCGCCACGGGACGGCCGGAAATGAGGGCCAGCGCGCCGCCATGGCGCTCGGCCAGCAGCGCCAGCGCTTCGATGACGCCGGGCGCCACGCGCACGCCATCGGGCGTGGGCGCCAGGTCGACCAGGGTGCCGTCGAAGTCGAGGAAGACGGCGCTGCCGGGCGCACTCAGCAGCTGCAACAGGGCCGCGCTATCGTCAGGGAGATCGGCCATCACATCCCCTTGCGCCGCTTGATGCGGCTGTGGGCGTCGATCTTGGTCATGACCTTGTCGCGCTGGCGCAAGCGGGCAGCGTCCAGCAGCATGCGCCCGGCCCAGCGGTAGACGTTGAAATGTTTGACTCTTGCCCGCATGCTCTTCATGCGCTCGCGCTGTTCCACGGGCGGCATCACGAGGGCGCGGTACAGCGCATCGGCGCCCTGCTCGATGTGGTACGGGTTGATGATCAGCGCTTCATGCAGTTCGCGCGCGGCGCCCGTGAATTGCGACAGCACCAGCACGCCCAGCTCATCGTCGCGCGCGGCGATGAATTCCTTGGCCACCAGATTCATGCCGTCATGCAAGCTTGTCACCATGCACACTTCCGAGGCGCGGAAATAGCGCTGCAAATCGTCCTGACCGTGGTGTTCGGCCTTGAGCAGGATGGGCACGTAATCGCCGCTGCCGAAGCGGCGGTTGATGCGCTCGACCATCTTGCGCACCCTGGCGTCAAAACTTTGATATTCGTCAAGCGAAGCGCGGCTGGGGGCGGCGATCTGCACGAACGTGAAATTGCCGACCATGCCGGGCTGCTGCTCCAGCATGCGCTCGACGGCCTGGAAGCGCTCGACGATGCCTTTCGTATAGTCAAGGCGGTCCACGCCGATGCCCAGCAAGTGGTCAGGCGCCACGCCCAGTTCGGCACGGATTTGCGCGCGGCACGCGGCCACATCGGGCTGCGCCGGGTCATCCTCGGGCCAGGCGATCGAGATCGGGTAATCCTCGACCTGCGTCATCTCGCCGCCATACGAAATGGTCGATGCTTCCGGCTCGATGCGGGTTTCCAGGTAGCGGTCCACCGTTTCGAGGAAATTCTTGCGGTGGAACGGCGTGTGGAAGCCCAGGATCGTGCTGCCCAGCAAGCCGTCGAGGATTTCCTCGCGCCATGGGCAAATGCCGAACGATTCCGAGTTCGGCCAGGGGATATGCCAGAACGTAATAATCGTCGCCTTCGGCAAGGCTTCGCGCACCATGCGCGGCAGCAAGGCAAAGTGATAGTCCTGCACCAGCACGACGGGATTGTCCGTCTTCGCCTCGGCGATCACGGCATCGGCGAAGCGGCGGTTGACCTTCACATACTGCTCCCAGTCGGACGAGCGGAACACGGGACGCACGTGGGCGATATGGCACAGCGGCCACATGCCCTCATTGGCAAAACCATAATAATAGCCCTGCTCTTCCTCTTCCGTCAGCCACACGCGGCGCAAGGTATAGCTGGGATTGTCGGGCGGCACGGGCACGTGGTCGAGCTTGTCGACCGTCTCGCGGTCGGCGGAACCGGCGCCATGCGCGATCCACGTGCCGGAGCACGCGCGCATCACGGCTTCCACGGCCGTCACCAGGCCGCTGGCCGGACGCTGCACGCGGATATCACCGCTGCCGTCATCGGCTTTCGTGTGGATATACGGTTCGCGGTTCGACACGACGAGCACCTGGTCGCCCTGCAAGTCCGCTTCCAGCAAGGCGCGCAGCTTGTCCGGCGTCCAGTCGGACGACCAGCCGTTATCGCCCTGGCGTTCCAGGTGGTATTCCTGCAGCAATTCGCGCAAGTCGCCGATCAGCGGCTGCATTTCCGGCGGCGGCGCGGGTGCGGCGGCGGGCGCCGTGGCGGCGGCCACTGCGCCATTGCTTTTCGGCAGCAACTCGCCCCGCAAGATATCCTTCACGGCCGACAGCCAGCCGCGCCAGCTCAGGTGGGCGACGAACACGGTCATCAGGGAAATGAGCACGGCCAGCACGGCCAGGAAGGCAAAAATAAAACGCTTGGTATCGGTATTGCGGCGTTCGACAAAGCTCATGTCCTGCACCAGTACCAGGCGGCCCAGCTGGGAAGCGTCCTGCATGACGGGGGTTTCGCTCAGGTGGACTTGCCCTTGCGGCAATTGCGCCAGGGATTTGTACAGGCCGCCCGTAGAGGGCGTGCTCCAGCAGCCGATGGAAGTTGGGTATTGCGCGGACTGGTACAGCAAGTGGCCCCCGTTGTCGCAAAAGCCGATGGCGATCAGGCGTTCGTCGCGCGTGGCGCCTTGGAACAGTTCGCTGATGCGGGTGGCATCCTGCGCGGGCAGGTATTCGGTGAGCGAGGGGCGGAGGGTTCCAGCGAGCAATTCAGCCCGGCTGTCGAGGTCGCGCACATACCAGCGCAGGGTAATGTTATCGAGCAGGGGTACCACGATATAAGCAAACAGTCCCAGCACGAGGGCAAGCGGCAGGATGAAGCGCAAGGACATGCGGAGTGATCGTACTATCATCGGTTTCCTTTGCAAAAACAAAAAGCATGGCAAGTATGACTATGTTTCCAATGCAGCGACGCCCGCTTGCTTTCCGTATTGAAACGTCAACGAGGCATGGCGCAGCGCAGCAATTTCTTCCAGTATCCGCCTTGACCGAAGTCTTATCCGTACGGCAACGCACGCCCCCGCGACGTCATCTGCCCGTAAAATAGCCGCTTCCGACATCCATTTCACTTATCAATAAGGAGTTTTCGCCTATGGATCTCAGCACGTTTCACTCGCTGATGGGAGGCCCGCTGCGCTCGGCGCTGACCGTGCTCGTTTCCGCCCTGCTCGTCACCCTCGTCGCCATCGGCGTGCACCGGGCCGGCATCGGCTTGCTGAAAAGACTGGCCCATGGCCACGCGCTGGCCAGCAACGTGGCGCGCGTGGCCTTCCGCGCCAGTCAGCTGTGCCTGATCGTCTTCGGCCTGCGTATGGTGCTGGCCAGCGCGCCCGACGACACGCCGGGCCTCGTCGCCATGTCGCACCTGGCCAGCGTGGCGCTGATCATCGCGCTGACCTGGCTGGCCATGCAATGCATCGAGTCGCTCAGCATCACGATTTCCCAGATCAATCCCGTCGACGCGGCCGACAACCTGCGCGCGCGGCGCCGGATCACCCAGGCCCGCGTGCTCACGCGCAGCGCGCATGCCATCGTCGTCCTCCTGGGCGTGTCCTTCGTGCTGCTGACCTTGCCCGGCGCAAGGCAGATCGGCGCCAGCCTGCTGGCCTCGGCCGGCGTGGCGGGCCTGGTAGCCGGTATCGCCGCCCGGCCCGTACTCGGTAATTTCATTGCAGGGCTGCAAATTGCGTTCTCTCAACCCATCCGCATCGACGATGTGCTGATCGTCAATGGCGAATGGGGCACGGTGGAGGAAATCAAGGGGACCTACGTGGTCGTGCGCGTGTGGGATGAACGCCGGCTGATCGTGCCGCTGCAATGGTTCATCGAAAATCCGTTCGAGAACTGGACGCATACCTCCTCCGACATCCTCGGCACGGTGTTCCTGTGGCTCGATTTCAGCATCCCGATCGAGCCCCTGCGGGCGGAACTGACGCGCATCTGCGCATCCGCCAAGCAATGGGACGGCCGCGTCTGCACCGTGCAGGCGACGGATTCGAACGAGCGGGCCGTGCGCGTGCGTTTCCTGATCAGCGCGGTGGATTCAGGCACGGCGTTTGAATTGCGCTGCCTCGTGCGCGAGCAGATGCTCGCCTTTATCACCACCAATTATCCGCACGGCCTGCCGCGCCTGCGCTCCACGCTCGACCCCATCGAGCTGCACGCCATGCAGGCGCAGAACGATACGGTACAGTTGTACAAGGCGTAACAAAACCTGCGGCGCGCTGCCCCGGCCCGCGCGCCGCTAGAATAGGAGCATGAGCACCACCGCCTGGTTTATCCTGATCGGTTGTCTGATGCTGGCGCGTGGCCTGGGCGCCGACGGCATCGCGCGCCTGCCATTGACCTCGGCCATCGCTTATTTGGGCGTGGGCCTGCTGCTGGGCCCCATGTTCCTCGGCCTGTTCTCGTTCGACCTGGTGCAACAGGCGCCCCTGCTGGAAACCCTGACGGAAATCGCCGTCCTCATCTCCCTGTTTTCCGCCGGCGTCAAGATGCCCGTGCCCTTCAGTCTGGCGCGCTGGCTGCCTTCGCTGCGCCTCGCGTGGCTGTCGATGGCCATTTCCGTGGCGCTGGTGGCGGCCTTTGCCTGCCTGGTGCTGGGCCTGCCCTTGGGCGCGGGCATCCTGCTGGGCGCCATCCTCGCGCCCACCGACCCCGTGCTGGCCACCGACGTGCAGCTGCGCCATGCGGGCGACAGCGAGCAATTGCGCTTCATATTGACCAGCGAGGCGGGCATGAACGATGGCAGCGGTTTTCCTTTCGTCATGCTGGGCCTGGGCTTGCTGGGCTTGCATGAACTGGGGCCGCATGGCGCCACCTGGCTGTGGCGCGATTTATGCTGGGCCAGCGCGGGCGCCATCGTCCTGGGCGTGGCCGGCGGCGCGCTGCTGGCCTGGCTGGGCTGGCAAGTGCGCGCCAAGGAGCCGAAACACGCGATGCTGGACGACCTGGCAGCCCTGGGCCTGATCGCCCTCGTCTATGGCGTCTCCACCTGGCTGCACGCGTGGGGCTTTCTGGCCGTCTTCTTTGCCGGCGTGGCCTTGCGCCAGACGGAACTACGGCTGGCCGGCGCGCCGAAAGACCGGCAAGGCTTGCTGCAGGCGCAAGAAACCCATACCGTGTCCGCCGCCAAACCGCACGACAGCGAAGTGACGCTGACCGTCAGCGGCGAAGCCCTCGTCTTCAAGGAACATCTGGAACGCCTGTCCGAACTGACCCTGGTGCTGTTGCTGGGCGGTGCCGTCACGGCCGCCGCCTGGAGCTGGCGGGCGTGGAGCGTGGCGCTGTTCCTGCTGCTGGTGGCGCGTCCGGCCAGCGTGATGCTCGGCTTGCTGGCTTCCGGCACCAGCGTACGGCTGCGGGGGCTGGCCGCCTGGTTCGGCGTGCGCGGCATCGGCTCGCTGTACTACCTCAGCTATGCCATCGCGCATGGCTTGCCGCGCGGCCTGGCGCGCGAACTGGCCGACATCACCGTCGTCGTCGTCATCGTCTCCATCGTCGTGCACGGTCTGACGGTCAAGCCTTTGCTGGAACGCTACTGGCGCAAATGACTGGCCAAACAAGCATCCGCCGCTTCCTTTGTCATTGCTGCAAAGCAATGATTTGTCAATTGCCCCTATGGCGGGCGGAAATATTGTTAAGATAATTAAAAATGGCAAAAGAGAGAATCAATGAAACGACGAAGCATGCTGGGACTGGGCGTCTCACTGGCCCTGCTGCAAACGGGCTGCGCCACCGATCCGGCCAGGCTGGCGTGGGAAACGGAATTTGACGGCTTCATGCGCGATGGCCTGGCACGCACGGAAACGCCGGGCATGAGCGTGGCCGTGGTGCGCGGCGAACAAACCGTCTTCGCGCGCGGCTATGGCTGGGCCGACATCCAGGCCGGCAAGAAGGCCGATGCGAACACGGTGTTCCATGTCGCCTCCGTCAGCAAACTCGTCACGGCCACGGCCGTCATGATGCTGCTGGAACAGGGCGCCTTCCAGCTCGACGACAAGGTGGCGGCCTACCTGGACTTTCCGCTCATGCATCCGAAGTTTCCCGACGTGCCCATCACCTTTCGTCATTTGCTCAGCCACACCTCGGGCATTTCCGACGCCGTGTACGACAAGACGACGGCGTTTGCCGTCCAGGGCGACCCGCGCTTGCCCCTGCGCGACTTCGTCAAGGGCTATCTGTCGCGCGGCGGCGCCTGGTATGACGCGGATGTGTCGTTTGCCGCCCGGCCCGGTACGGAATGGCGCTACAGCAATGTCGGCATCGCCCTGCTCGGCTATCTGGTCGGCCGTTTGAACCCCGATGGCCTCGACGCCTACACGCGCGAGCACCTGTTCGAACCGCTGGGCATGGACAGCACGGCCTGGAACCTGGCCGGCTTGCCGCGGCGCGCCGTCGTCGCCCAGCCGTACGCGCACAAGGAGCCGGGCCTGCAAGCGCTGCTGCCCGTCGGCTATCCGGACTGGCCGGCCGGCCTGCTGCGCAGCTCGGCGCAGGACTTTGCCCGTTTCCTGGCCATTTTCAGCAATGGCGGCCGGGTCGATGGCCACCGCTACCTGCAAGACGCGACGCTGCAACTGTTTTTCGCCCCGCAAGCGGCCCCCGTCGTGCCCGCCGATTCATCCGTGCAGCAAGCGCTGGTGTGGCTGCTGCGCGACGTCGACGGCCGGGCGCTGGCCACGCACAGCGGCGGCGACCCGGGGGCCGCGTCCGTCGTCTGCGTCGACCGGGCCAGCAAGACGGCCGTGCTGGCCTTCGCGAACGTCAGCGCCGACAAGGAGTTTCGTTCATTCCAGAAAGAAGTCGTGCTGCGCCTGCTGGCGCACGGGGCCGGCGGCGCGCCAGCGAGGTAGGTATGGCGCTTGTGTGAACGGGCGCACAGTAGCGCCTGGGCAAGAACGTATGCTGTGCTGGTCAAACTTGACCATCAACGAGGAGACCAGCATGACGAACCGCATCGGCAACAAGGACGTGGCGCAGCAGCGCAGCAAGAGTGAAAAAGCCCGCATCAAGGCGCAGAACATCGCCGCCGAGGCGGTGAAGAAGGCTGAAGCCAGGGCCAGGTACCGCAACGCCGTCAAAGGCCAGCCGGGGCTGCCCGCTGCCGGCGGTTAGGCGCCGAACCAGCCGCGCAGTTTCTCGGCGGCCCGTTCCTTGACCTCGGCCGTGATGTAGGTGGCGACGGTGGCGACGGCCGCCGCCAGCACGGCCAGGTCATCCGCATAGCCGACCACGGGCGTGATGTCGGGAATCGCATCGATGGGTGAAATGAAATAGCCGAGCGCGCCGTAAATGGCCGTCTTGGCCCACAGCGGGGTGTTCGGCTGCTGGGCCGCGTAGTACAGCCACAGGGCTTTTTCGATGACTTCGCGCCCCGCCGTCTTGGCGAACTTGACGACCTTGTCCCAGAAGCTGTCATCCGTGTATTTCTTTTCATACTGCTTGTCGGCCTGGGGGGCGTGGTCTTCTTCCAGATTCTTTTTTCTGCCAAACATCTGCTGCTCCTGTCTGCCGCGCACGGCGTTACGAATGCGCACCTTAGCATAATGGCGCGCCGGGTGGGCGGCCTGCAAGGTAAGCTATCGTCATGGAAATATCTGCCACCACCACGGCCCGCACCGCCGGCCTGCGCTACACGGGCGACCATCAGAACGGCATCGCCCGATCGGGCAAGCCCGGCAAGTTCCGCTACCGCGACGAGGACGGCCAGATCGTGCGCGATAGCGCCGCCTTGACGCGCATCAAGGCGCTGGCCATTCCGCCCGCCTGGACGGACGTGTGGATCTGCCCGCACGCGAATGGCCACCTGCAGGCGACGGGCCGCGACGCGCGGGGCCGCAAGCAGTACCGCTACCATGCGCGCTGGCGCCAGGTGCGAGATGAAGTGAAATATTAGCGCATGCTCAGCTTTGGCCGCGCCCTGCCCGCCATCCGCGTGGCCGTCGCGCGCGGCATGCAGCTGCCGGGCTTGCCACGTGAAAAAGTGCTGGCCACCATCGTGCACCTGCTGGAATTGACGATGATGCGCATCGGCAACGAAGAATATGCGCGCGCGAACAAATCGTTCGGCCTGACCACCCTGCGCACGCGCCACGTGCAGGTCGACGGCAGCGCCGTGGCCTTTCACTTCAAGGGCAAGAGCGGCGTGCGCCACGATATCCGCCTGAGCGACCGCAAGCTGGCCACGGTGCTGCGGCGCATGCGCGAGTTGCCGGGCCAGGAACTGTTTCAATACATCGATGACGATGGCGCTCGCCACGGCGTCGATTCGGGCGACGTCAACGATTATCTGCGCGAGGTGACGGGCGAAGACTACACGGCCAAGGATTTCCGCACCTGGTCCGGCACCCTGCTGGCCGCGCTGGCCCTGCAGGCGTTCGAGCAGGTCGATTCCGATGCGCAAGCGAAGAAAAACATCGTGCAGGCGATCGAGTCCGTGGCGAAAAAACTGGGCAATACGCCGACGATCTGCCGCAAATGCTATGTACATCCGGCCGTGCTGGAATCGTATCTGGAGGGCAGTTTATTGGAAGGCATGCGCGCGCGGGCGCAGGAGCAATTACGGGAAGAACTGCCGGCGCTGGCGCCGGAGGAAGCGGCCGTGCTGGCCTTGCTGCAGCAGCGCCTGCAGAGTGCGGTCAAGCCTGGCGCGCGGGCTGGCGCTGGCACTGGGCCGACAGCGTGAGGGCATCGCTGCGGCACACGGGCAAGGTGCCATGCCCCGCTTCGCGCGCCACGGGGGCCGGCGCGGCATCGCCGTTCTGCGCCTCGCCCGCATTCATCCAGGTGGCCGCCAGGGTCGAAAAGGTGAACAGGCAGATCAGCAGGAATGGCTTGTTCACGTGAAGGGACTGGCCTGGCTTTTGCATCGCATACTCCGTCGGACTGGTTGGCTGTTGCAGCATGGACACGATCATCGCGTGTTTCCACAAGGCATACAATCAGACGGTTTCGACAAGATGGGTAGGACAGCGCTGACAGACTCAGCCATAAATGCCGATGTCGGCAGATTTGACACCTGCTCCGGCCCGTCCCAGACTAGCCCTTGTTTTTGCAGCATAATCCAGACAGGAACGTTTCCTGCTTGACCTCTCGCCTGGGCACGCTTGGCGCCAGTCAACGGGGGAACGATCATGAGCTTTATCAAACAAGTGCTGCTGGCGCTGCTGCTATGCGCAATGTCGGCCGCGCACGCCACCAGCATCGGCTACACGGCAACGTCGCTGGGCGGCACGCAGTGGCGCTACGACTACACGGTCAGCAATACCACCTTGGCCGTGCCCATCGAGGAATTCACCTTGTTCTTCAGCGTGGGCACCTACGCCAACCTGCAGAGCGTCTCCACGGCGCCGGGCTGGGACGTGCTGCTGGTGCAGCCCGATCCCGCCATTCCCGCCAGCGGCTACCTCGACGCGCTGGCGCTGGCCGGCGGCATCGTCCCCGGCGCCACGGCCACGGGCTTTTCCGTCACCTTCGATTACCTGGGCGCGGGCAGCCCCGGCGCCCAGCCGTTTAGCATCCTCGACCCCGTCTCCTTCATCGAACTCGACACGGGCATCACGCAGCCGGCCGCCGTGCCCCTGCCCTCTACACCATGGCTGCTGCTGGCCGGCGTGCTGGGCTTGGCGTGCCTGCGGCGCCGGCAGCTGGCCGGCGCCGCGCTGGCCACAGGCCTGGCGCTCGGCCTGTGCGCCTGCGGCGGCCCCAACGATCCCACGCAGTCGCCCGCGCCGAAGGTCATGCTGGCGGCAGCGGCAGCCACCGTCCAGGCCGCCGGCGACTTTGAAGTGACGATGCTCGATAAAGTGGCTGAACAGCGCGTCAGCCGCACGGTCTGGGACTACACTTACCGCGTGCACATCCGCAACAATGGCAGCGAGGCGGCCGGCAATGTGCAAGCCGTGCTGGCCAGCGCGCCAGAAGGCAGCACCATCATCGATGGCGACGTGCAGGCCGGCAGCATCGGCGCGGGCGCCACCGTCACGCCCGCTGACACCATCACCCTGCGCATCGAGCGCAGCATCGCCTTCCAGAGCGCCGGCCTGACCTGGACTTTCAGCGCCAGCACCGGCATCGCCCTCGACCCCGTGCGGCCCGCGCAAGTGGTCGTGCTGCCGCTGTCCGGGCTGGGCTTTCCCGACGGCGCCGACAGCGTCAAGGCCAGCGGCGCCGTCACGGACGTGCTGCTGCAGGAAGGCAGCCTGCGCTTTTCCACGCCGGGCGACACGGGCGTCGACCAGCACGCGCAGTTTTCCCTCAGCAAGGGCGGCAAGGTCACCATCCTGGACCTGCTGATCCAGACCGAACTGCCGACGGCCGTGGAAACCTATGTGGAGCCGAACGACGACGGCAGCGTGCCCGCTGCGGCGCCCGTGCTGGCCATCACTGGGCTGGGGCCGAACAAC
Source organism: Janthinobacterium sp. GW823-FHT01H08 (assembly GCF_058797855.1). Taxonomy (NCBI): domain Bacteria; kingdom Pseudomonadati; phylum Pseudomonadota; class Betaproteobacteria; order Burkholderiales; family Oxalobacteraceae; genus Janthinobacterium; species Janthinobacterium sp. GW823-FHT01H08. The sequence goes on along the minus strand of NZ_CM179504.1, from coordinate 3,153,102 downwards.
CGCCTGCAGCCGGGCGGCATGGCGTTCCGCCTCGTGGGCGCGCCGCCGCTGGCCCTGCAGGACGACAGCGACGGCCTGCTGTCGATGCCGGACGGCGCGGCCATCAGCCTCAAGAGCTACTGGACGTTCGATGCGGCCAGCGGCACCTTCAGCATCGGCGCCACGGCCATGCAGCAGCTGCTGGCATCCTTGCCCAACGGCAGCTACGACCTGAACCTCAATTTCGTCTCGCAGGATGGCGAGTTCACGGCCAGCTATGCCTTGATCGTCATCAAGTCCGGCATCGTGCTGCAAGGACAGCTGCGCACGCCCGCAGGCGGCAATGCCACGGGACTGGCCGGCAAGAAGATGTTATTGGCCGGCTACAACAACCGCCAGCGCCAGGTGGCCGTGGTCGACGCCACGGGCGCCTTCCACTTCGATGGCGTGCTGCCCGACACCTACCAGCTGACCTTGAACGACCTCGTCCATCCAAACGTGGTCAGCGTCAGCGCCGTCGTCTTCAACAGCAGCAGCAACGTCAATGTCGACATCGTCTACCCGTATGCGGCGAGCCCGGCCTTGCGCGCCGAGGCGAAGACCTATACCGCCGGCAGCGTCACGCAGGATGGCGCCGCGCCGCCCGCGCGCGAGGTGCCCGCCAGCCATCGCGCCGCGGGCGACGTCACGCCGCAGGATGACGCGGACAGCAAGACCTTCACGGCCACGGCGGCCGCGCAAAACCAGACCATCAGCTCGCCCATCGCCTTCACGGTGCCCAAGGACACGAAAAACGTGGGCGTGAAAATCACCGTCAGCACGGCCGAGTATCCCGTCTACACGACGGCGCAAAGCCAGTACAACGATACCTGGTCCTATTCCGTGACGGGGCTGCCCGGGGTCAACCTGGCCGCCGCGGGCGCCGTCAACCAGAGCCACTTTACGCAGGGCACCATCGTCAGGACCGAGTGCGTCGATGTCAGCAAGCAAACCAAGGATGGGGCATTGACCCTGGGCGGCAATGTCAGCGCCACGAATATCGGCGACAGCGCTCTGGCCACCGTGACGACGGTGGAACTGAGCCTCGCGTGCAAGGGCTTGAAGGTGACGCTGGCAAAATTCCTTTCGCCCAACAAGGATGCCCACCCCGTGTTGCAGCCGATCAAGTTGACGGGCAATCTGGCGGGACCGTATGTATCCGTGTCGCAAGGAAACGCCACGGCCACGCACACCTTGCCGCTGGAATTGCACTACACGCCGGCGGCGGCGACGATTACGGAAGTGAACATCGGCATTGCGTCCGGCGGCGGCGACCCCGCCTTCAGCACGCAGAATTTATTGTCCCAGACCAATACCAAGACTGCCGGCACCGTGAAATTTCCCAGCCTGGTGCTGCCCGCCTTTGCCGGCGCCAAGCTCGACAAGAAGGCCGTCGTCACGGTGCGCCTGAAGGGCCGCATCGACAATACCGATGCCAGCTCCGACCCGGCCGAAGGGGGACAAGTGGCGTTCAAGGGCGACACGGCCTATATCCCCCTGTACCTGGCCAACGACGAGGCGGCGCTGGCGGCGCGGCGCTACGGCACGCGCGATCCTGGCGGCGATTCGTGGGCCACGCGCCTGGCCATCGCCTGGCTGGCGGGCAAGGCTTACCGTTTCGACGACATCAGCGGCCAGCACGTGACGCAGACGGCAACGGGCCGGTCCATCCTCGGCCACAGCGGCCACAGCGACGGCCAGCAGATCGACCTGCGCTACGCGGACGGCGCCGGCGGCTATACGGACGCGCTGGGCGGCCAGAACGACGGCGCCGCCATTCACCAGCTGATCAACGACGCAAAAGCGGAAGTGGTGGCCAACCCCGCGCAAAAGCCGAAACTGGCGGCGCTGCAGGCGTGGATCGCGGCGAACCGGGCCATGCTGGCCCAGGAAGCGGCGCCGGCCAGCACGCGCATCATCTACATCGGCCCCAGCTTCATCAAGCTGGCCCTCGTCGACGGGCGCTTTTCCGCCGCGCCGGCCGACAAGATCCCCGGCGCGGGCGCCTGGACCAAGCCGGCAAAAGTGCACATCGAGACGGGACACCTGAGCCACTGGCACATCAGCCTCACGGCCCATCCGTAGGCAAGGTCAGGCGGGCAGATCGGACAATTCCAGCTCCGAAAACCCCGCCCGCCGCCGCGCTTCCAGATTGAACGGGCCGCGCAAGGTGGGCGCCTCGTAGCGCAGCGCCAGCTCGGCATAGGTGGCGCGCAATTCCAGGCCCCTTTGCTCGCACAGATAGCCGTACCAGCGGTTGCCGATCTCGACGTGCCCCACCTCGTCGCGCAGGATGATGTCGAGGATGGCGGCGGCGGCCAGATCTCCCGCCTGCGCCAGCTTGGCGCGCAGCGGCGGAATCGCATCGAGGCCCCGCGCTTCCAGGGTGCGCGGCACCAGCGCCATGCGCGCCAGCACGTCGCCGCGCGTCTTGTCGACCATTTCCCACAGGCTGTCGTGGCCGGGGAAGTCGCCATACGTGTGGCCCAAGACCTGCAGGTGCGCCTGCAGCATGGCAAAGTGCGTCGCTTCCTCCTTCGCCACGCGCAGCCAGTCCGTGTAGTATTCAGCCGGCAGGTCCGGGAAGCGCCACAGGGCATCGAGCGCCAAATTCATCGCGTTGAATTCGATATGCGCGAGCGCGTGCACCAGCATGGCGCGCCCTTCCGGCGTGATCATCGAACGCCGCCCCACCAGGCGCGGCGGCACCAGTTCCGGACGCTCGGGCCGGCCCGGCACGGCGCCCGTGGGCGCCAAGTCCGCCTGCGCGTCGAGTGCCAGCGGCGCCTCGGCCATGGCCGCCACCATCGCCACCTTGGTCGCCGGGTCCGGTTCCAGCAGGCAGGCCAGCGCAGTGCTGCGTAACTCGCGCAATTGCGCCGGCGCGGTGGGGGGCGATGGGGAGGGCTGCATGGGTGTTCTTTCTGGCGTGTGCTTCAACAAGGGGCGCAGTGTATCAAATTGCCTGCCCCAGCAGCCAATCGAACAAGGCCTGCACGCGCGCCGGCAGCGCGGCGTGTGCGCTGTGCACGAGGTAATACGCCTGCGGGCTGGGCAAGTTAAAAGGGCCGAACGGCAAAACCAGCTGGCCGCTGGCCAGCCACGGCTGCACCAGCTGGCGCCGGCCCATGGCCAGGCCCGCATGGTGGATGGCCGCCTGCGCGCACAGGTCGGCGCGGTCGAAGCGCAGGCTGCGCGCCGGCAAGGTCACCTCCGGCGCCTGCCCGTCCAGCCACAACCGCCACTCGGCGTCGGGCGCGCAGGCGGGCCACGCCAGGGTGTCGTGCAGCAGCGTCGCACTGGACAGCTGATGCGGCGCGTCAAACAAGCCGTGTTCGCGCGCATAGTGCGGGCTGCACGCGGGCGCCAGCCATTCCTCCATCAGCTTGCGCGATGCCAGGCCGGGAAAGTGGCCGTCGCCATAGTGCAAGGCCACGTCGACCTGGCCGGCGCGAAAGTCCACGCTTTCATTGCCCACGCGCAAGTCGACCGACACGTCCGGATACTGCGCAGCGAAGCCTGCCAGGCGCGGCACCAGCCAGCACTGGGCGATGGACGGGCGCGCATGCACGGTGATGCTGCCCGCCAGCGCATCGCCGCCGGCCAGCGCCGCCTGCAAGCCGTCCCAGCCGATTTGCAGGGCGGCAAAGATGCGCTCGCCGTCGGCCGTCAGTTTGACTTGCCGCGTCAGGCGCTGGAACAGCCGCAAGCCGAGGCTGCTTTCCAGCCGCGCGATGCGGTGGCTGACGGCGCTGGGCGTGAGCGCCAGTTCCTGCGCGGCCAGCGCGAAGCTGGCATGGCGCGCCGCCACGAGAAAGGTGTGCAGGTTGGCGAACTGGCTGGCCGTCAGCGTGGACATGCGCGGCATGCCGGGCGGCATCAAGCGGCTCCGGCCGCCAGCAGCGCGCGGCCACGTGCCACGTAAGCCGCCATTTCCTGCTCCGGCACCATGCTGCCGCCCGTGCCCCATACGAGGTGCGTGGCCTTGTCCAGGTGCTGCCGGTATTGCGGCGCCGCCAGCACGGGATTGATGCCCGCGAAACCGGCCACGGCGGACGGCTCCAGGCGCAAGCCTTGCGTTTGTTCCAGCGTCGCCAGCAAGCGGTACAGTTCTTCGTCGGTGACGGTGGCGTAGCCGTCGATCAGCCGCTGCATGGCGCGCCCGACGAAGCCGGACGGGCGTCCCACGGCCAGTCCATCGGCGGCCGTCAGGTTGTCGATGCCGATCTCCTGCACACTGATTCCCTCGTGCAAGCCCGTGTGCACGCCCAGCAGCATGCACGGCGAGTGGGTCGGCTCGACGAAGACGCAGTGAACAAAATCGCCAAAGGCCAGCTTCAAGCCGAAGGCCACGCCGCCGGGACCGCCGCCCACGCCGCACGGCAGGTAGACGAACAGCGGGTGATGCGCATCGACCACGACGCCGGCCGCTTGGAACTGGGCTTGCAGGCGCTGGCCCGCCACCGCATAGCCGAGGAACAGATCGTGCGAATTTTCATCGTCGACGAAGTGGCAGGTGGGGTCGTTCTCCGCCTGCTGGCGCCCCGCTTCCACGGCCACGCTGTAGTCGGTCGCGTACTCGACGACGGTGACGCCGTGGCTGCGCAATTTATCCTTCTTCCATTGCCGCGCATCGGCTGACATGTGCACGGTGGCGCGAAAGCCCAGACGCGCGCTCATGATGCCGATCGACAAACCCAGGTTGCCCGTGGAGCCGACGGCGATCGCATACTGGCCAAAGAAGGCGCGCACGGCGTCGCTGGCCAGCAGGCTGTAGTCATCGCCCTCCTTCAGCAAGCCCGCGTCCAGCGCCAGCATTTCCGCATGTTTCAACACTTCATAGATGCCGCCACGCGCCTTGATCGAGCCGGAAATGGGCAAATGACTGTCCTGCTTGAGCCACAGCTGACCGCTCGTCATGTCTAAGGCCGCCTGCATGGCGGGCAGCGGCACGACGGGCGACTCGATGACGCCGCCGCTGGCCTGCGTTTCCGGAAACGCCTTGGCCAGGTACGGCGCGAAGCGCGCCAGGCGCGCGCTGGCATCGGCCACGTCGTCCGCCGTCAAGCCCACGTCCTTCAAACCCTCGGCCGCCGGGGCGATGCGGGGATTGAACCAGCTCAAGGGCTGCAAGGCCATCAGTTCTGTAATCAGGGGAAATTTTTCGCGCAGCGCGGCGATGGCGGGAGTGGGCAGCATGGCAACCTCGTGTAGGAACAAGCCATGATTAGAGCGCATCCGGGCGCCGCTGGCAAACGATGGTTGATCAGGCAATGCATGAGGGAATGTCATCTATCCCGCATTCATCCCCAGGCACTAACCTTGGCCCATAGCTAAATTTAATTCTTGAAGGCACTATCGATTAAAGAAAAATTTCCACAAAGTCACAAAAATAAGTTATCTTAAAGGCAAATAAAGGAGACATTTTTTCTCTTTTCTACCGAGGCAAAAATGCGCTCCAAGAATGACAAAGTTACTGCTACGAATATGGATATCCTCGACTGCGCAAGGCAGGACGATTTGACGGCCCAAAAGGTCGAGGTCGGCATTATTTTCCAGGAAATGCTCGATACCGCCACGGCCGCCGCCTACCTGGCCAAGAACAAGGTGCCGATCGCCACCGCGCTGCGCGTGCTGACGGGCTCACGGCGAAAAAAGAGCGGAGGCGGAAGTTGATGGCTCTGCGGCCGGTGAGCGGGGAATGGTCTGCCTGAACAGCTCAGGACTTCAAGGGAGGAGGCGCCACTTCATACCAAACCCGTATCCCTCGCTCAACCTTGGCTAACGCCGTCCAGCCTCGCGTTTCCGTGATGGTTTCGATGTTGACCGGACGAACGCCGGTTTTTAACAGCCATTCATTGGCCAATACCAGCGACCGGTCCATGCCATCGGAAAGCGGACTGCCCGCAGTGGTCGAACGAAAATCTTTAAATGCGATCATGGACACCTTTATATTAAGTCAGCTTCATTTCAGCAGATAAAGCCTTCAGCCTCCGCTATCGCACCCATGTGCGCCAAACGCCTGAAGCAGGCGCCAGAGAGCATAACAAATTACCGTCGAGAAACATGCGCACATTGTCACGACCACATGGCGCTCGCCGATGCGGCGTTGCCAGCGTGCGCCTTCCCCCCCGCATCGGCGGCAGGAAGACGCACGCTGATAGCAGGCTTAGAACTTCAGCTGCAGCCCCAGGTCAATCGATCTTCCCTCGGCCGGCAAGGCTTGCAGCGCCCCGCCGTTCGCTTTCAGCCCAGACAGATACACGCCGCCGAGCGGGTCCGCATACGCGCGGTTGAACAGGTTGCTCACGCCGGCGCTCAGGCTGGCCATCTTGTTCAATGCCACGCTGCTGCGCAGGTTGACGAGCGCATAGCCGCCCGTTTCCGGTTCGAAGCGCCGGGCATCGACCCTGTCCTTGCGGGCCACGATCTTCGTTTCGATGCGGTTGCTCCAGGCGCCCAGCTTGTGCTCGACGGCCAGCAAGGCGTTGAACGGCATCATGCGGTACAGGTCGCCGCCATCGCTGCGCTTGCCCCGCGTGTAAGCCGCATTGCCCGTCGCCATGAAGCGGCCCCAGCGGGCGCTGCTGGCCAGCGGCAGCTGCCAGGCCACATTCGCGCCGTACAATTTGGCGTCGTGGTTGGCAAAGCGCAGCAAGTTACCGTTCGCGCCCATTTTCATATACGGGTGGAAAGACGCCAGCACGTCGACGTCGATGTAATTGTCGACCTTGCTGTAATAGGGATTGACGCGCAGGAACCAGCCCTCCTCGCCGCCGCCATGCCAGTCGGCCGTGAACGCCGCCGTGTACGCCGTCTCGGGTTTCAGGTCGATATCGCCCACATAGCCGTTGCCGTCGCCAAACCAGTTGGTCATGGTCATGGCCATCGAGCCGCGGCCCCACGAGTAGCGCTCGTACAGGTTGGGCGAGCGCACCTTGCGCGCCAGCGCGAATGCATAGCTGCTGGCCGCATCGGGCGTGAATGTCGCTTGCGCGGAGGCATCGATATTCGTGTCGCGCTGGCTGCGGCTGCGCGCATTGAAGGCCTTGGCGGCCATCAGGTCCGGCATGTTCATCATATTGGTGCCGTACGATTGCACGTCGCCCGACTCCATGCGCACGGATTCGCCGCGCACGCCCAGCACGCTCGTCCAGCGCGCATCGTGGCGCGTTTCCAGCTCGCCGAACAGCACGGCGCGGTCGCGCTTGCCGTCATTGATGTTCAGGTAGGTGCGCGGTCCCATCATCATGGAACCGGGCACGGCCGGCCAGTAGTCGTCGAGGCGGAAGCCGTGCCACTCCTGACCCAGGCGCAACTCGCCCGCCGCCATCGGCAGGCTGGCCATCAGCGCATAACCGGTGTTGCGGCCATGCGTAATCATCGGCATCGAACCCTTGCGCTCGGGCGAGAAAAAGCCCATCTCGTGGTCCGTCTGCTGCCAGTAGGCGCGCGCGTCCAGCACGCCCCAGGCAAATGTGCCCTGGTAAGCGAGATTGGCGAACTGGCCATGGTTGTCCGTCATGTCCATGTACTGGTTCGGGAAACCCTGGTACGGGATGTGCTGCACGCCGGCGCGCAAGGTCAGCTGCTGACCATCGCCCTTCGCCGCCAGCACGATGGCCTGGTTGATGCTTTCAAACATGCTGGCCAGCACGGTATTGCCGTGGCCGTCTTCATAGCTGTGGCCGCGCGTGTATGCGCCGCTGTAGCCGACGCTGAGCACGTCGCTGGCGGCCGTGGCGTGCACGCTGGTCGCCACGCTGTTGTTGACGCTGCGCCCGGACACGGCAAAGCTGCCTTGCGTGAGCAGGCCCGTGCCCGGCCGGGCGAAAACGGGCGCGTTCGATTGCACCTCGATGGTGCCGCCGATGCTGTCGCCGCCCGCGCTGACGGGGGTCACACCCGCGATCAGGCGGATGCGCTGCACTTGTTGCGGATCAATGTACGACAACGGCGCATTCATGTGATTGCCACAGGCCGACGTCAGTTCCATGCCGTCGATGCGAATCTTGAGGCGGTCATCGGCAAAACCATTGACGACAGGCAAGCCGGACACGCCGCCGCCGGCCGCCACGCTGTAGCCGGGCGTGCTGGAGAGCATGAGCGCCGAGTCGGCGGCAGGACGGTAGCCGTCGCCTATGGCCGTGACGATGACTTTCATTTCCGGCAAAACGGTGGTGCCTGCTTCATTGTGGGTTTGCGCCACGGCGGGCATGGCGATGGCGAGGGAAATCAAGAACGGTAAATGTTTCATGGTGCTGCTTTCAGATTCTGTATAGGTAAGATGAACAGGCGCAAGCGCACGGCACGCGCGGCGCAAGGCAGTTCAGGGAAAGGGACAGATCAGAAAGCGGCGGGAGGCCCACGGGGCTGGACGGGCGTCCAGGCGAACAATGGCGTGGCGGACTGGTAGAACAGCTCGGGCAGCAAGCCCGTGAGGAGCTCGCCGGAAGCGAGCACGAGGGTGGTGGGCGGTATCGACAAGGTGTCCGCATGCATGCTGCAGCAGGGGCAGTCGCCCATGCGCATGCTGCCCTTGGAAGTATCAGGCGCCTCAGTGGACAATGTTGCGGGCAACATGTTCATGCCGCCCGCCACCGAGCAGATTTCCAGGCTGGGCACGGCCAGGCCGCTGGCGACCGTCAGCGCGCGCGACACCGTAGGGGCGAGCGTGGCCAGGAAGATGGCGATACACGCGATCCACAGGACGATGCCGGCCTTGCCTTTGCTGATGAACATGGCAACAGTGTATCAGGGCAAGGCCCCTGCGCACAGGGTGCAAGTCAAACCTTGCTTACAACGCCTAACAAAACCGTAGCGAGCGGAAGGGAGCTGTGGCTGAGAAGCGGAACTGTGCTTGAGCACAGTGAGCATCGCAGGCCGCAGATCACGACGCGCAGTAGGTTTTGATAGGCGTTCTTACAAATCCACCTTCATCGACAGCTTGATGGCACGCGGCGCGCCCGACGCCAGCCGCGTGCCCGCGCCGGCCCAGTAGCGCTTGTCGGCAAGATTTTCCACGTTCAGCTGCCACACGACGGCCTTGTCCATCACGCGGCTCGCATAGCGGGCGCCCGCGCTGAACAGGCTCACGCCGCCGAGGAAGGCCTGGTTCAGGTCGTTGACGGGACGGGCGCTGTAGTAATACGCGCCGCCGTTGACGGACAAGCCGGGCACGGCGTCAAACGCGTAAGCGAGGAAGGCGCTGGCCGTGCGTTTCGACGCGTTTTCCGGCGCCTTGCCGTTGTAATCGGCGTTGATGTTGGCAAAGCTTGGGTCGAGCAGCTGGGCCGACGTTTGCCACGACAGCTGACGCGTCAGCTTGCCTTGCGTCGAGATTTCCAGGCCGCGGTAGCGCTGTTCGCCATCCGACGTGAAGACGTTGCTGCTATTCGTGTAATAGCCGGGCCGCGTGATGTCGAACAGCGCGGCGGACAGCAAGGTGCCGCCCGGCGTCAGCCAGCGCGCACCGAGCTCTTTCTGCTTGCTGACGCCAGGCGCCATCTTGACGCCCTGATTGGCTGTGCCCGTCGGGCCCGTTTCACCCTCTTCCAGACCCCGCGCCGTAGACGCGTAAAACGACAGTTCGGGCGTGGCCTTGTAGATCAATGAGGCCATCGGCGTCGTCTTGCTGACGTCGTAGTGGCTGGCGCCCTGGTCGCTCTGATAACTGCTGCGGCGCACGCCGATGACGCTTTGCCACTGCGGGCTGAAGACCATGCGGTCGAGCGCGTACAAGCCCGTGTCGCGCGTCTCGAGCGCAGCCGTCGTGGGCGCCGTCGGCTTGGGACCGAACACGACATTCGTCACGGGCACGGGCTGGTACAGGTTTTGCGACGCGATCGTGTAGTTGCTCTGGTAGATAGCATCTTGCGACTTGTCCGTGCGCGAGGCGCCCAGGGTCAGTTCGTGGGCAATCAAACCCGTATTAAAGTTGCCGGCCAGTTCCGCGCGCAGCAAGTCCGACGCCGTCACGCTGTGCTGGATATTGCCCGTGATGCGGCCCGCGCCCGTGGCCAGGGCCGCCGCGTTATTCAGGCGGAAGATGGCCAGGCGGCGGTCGCGCGCCGTTTCCGAGTGGCCCGCCTCCACCGTCAAGGCCCAGCCGTCCGTAATGGCGTAGTCGGCGCGCAATTGCGCGTTTTTCGTCTGCGCCTCGAAATTCGACCAGTCGGGGCCGATCAAGTTGCGCGGATCGACGGCGCGCGGCAAGCTGATCACGCCCTTCACGGCGGTGGGCAAGGCCACGCCCGCCTGCTCCGTCACCTTGCGGCGGTCGTATTCCAGGTCCGCCTTGAGCAGCAGTTTATTAGTCACCCGCCAGTCCAGCGCGGTGGAGAGAAAGCTGCGGTTGCCATTGCCGACCTTGTCCAGATAGGAACCCAGGGTGCCGCCGGCCGCATTGATGCGCACGCCGAATTCCTGCTGCGCGCCGAAACGGCGGCCCACGTCGACATTCGCCACGGCACTGCCCCGGTCATCGAGGCTCAGGCCCATGCTGGTGACGGGCTGGCTGCCAGCCCGCTTGGTAACGAAGTTGACGACGCCGGCCGGCGACGTAAAACCGTAGTACAGGGCCGAGGCGCCCTTCAGCACTTCCACCCGTTCCTTGTTTTCCATGGGCACTTGCGAGAAGTTCATGATGGGCATGGAACCGTTGAGGCGGTAATTCGTGCGGTTTTCCACGGCGATGCCGCGTATCACCAGCTGATCCCAGGTTTCGCCGCCATTTTGCTGGCGCGTCACGCCCGCCGTATTGCGCACGGCGTCGTACAGGCCGGACACGGCTTGCTGCTCCAGCAATGCGCGCGTGATCACGTTGACTGTCGACGGCACGTCCATGATGTTGGCGCCACGAAAGCTGCCCGCCTCCGTCGTGACAGGCACCAGGCCTTGCGCGCGGGTGCCCGTCACCTGCACGGCTTGCATGACTTTCTCATCGCCAGCCGTCAGGTCGTCCTGGCCGCCAGCCCCATTCGCGGCGAAGGCTGCGTGGGAAGCGAAGGCCAGCGACAGGGCGGCGGCGACAGGAAGTAAGCGGGTGCGGGGAGAGACGACAGGCATGACATCGGGCTTTCAATGAGAAAATATGTACGGATGGAAACTTACGGTTAGCGGGCATGATACCGATAATGAGAATCATTATCAAGTAAGAGTGAGTTTGTGTGAGTTTTACACAAGAAACAAGGCCACCGTGGCGCCTGTTATCACTTGAACACGTTTGGATTTTGCAGACGAGGCCGCAAAGAGGCATACTGACAGTCACGGCGCGCAGGATGTGCCGCCCAACAAGATCAAAAGGTAAGTTCGTGAACACAATCGACAACAAAAGCGTGCAGACGAAAACATTTCGCTGGAAACGCTGGCAGCGCTGGGCCGTCGGCACAGGCTGCGTCCTGGCCGCCTACAGCGCGGCCGGCTTCTGGCTGGTGCCCTACGTCATCAAGAATCAGTTGCCCAAGTTTGCCGAGAAAGAACTCGCGCGCCAGGCCAGCATAAGCTCCGTACGCTTCAACCCGTTCACCTTGCGCCTGGAAGCGGAGCAGATCGCCTTCAAGGAAGCGGCCGGCGCGGATGGCCAGAGCGGCGCGCCGCTGCTGTCCATCGACGCCCTGGCCGTGCAGCTCGAATGGAAATCCATCGTGCGCCGCGCCTGGAGCCTGGCGGAAATCCGCATCACGGCGCCACAGGCGCAGCTGACGGTCACGCCGGACGGCAAGTTCAACCTGGCCGAAGTGCTGGCCACCTGGCAACGCAATCATCCGGAAAAGAGCGACGGCGGCATGCCGCGCCTCGTCATCGCCCGCTTTGCGCTGGAACAAGGCAAAGTGGACTGGCAAGACCAGAAGGCGGGTTATGCGGATAACTTCACGCCGATCAACTTTACACTCGACAATATCTCCACCCTGCCCGATGCCAACGGCAGCTACAGCCTCAGCGCCGACGCGGCGCGCGGCGGCAAGCTGCACTGGCGCGGCACGGCCTCGCTCAGCCCGATTCGCGGCGAAGGCGAGTTGATACTGAACGACGCTTCCCTGCCCGGCCTGGCCGCGTATTTGAAGGCGTACACGCGGGCGACGGTCACCAGCGGCAAGCTGTCGGCCCGCCTGCCCTACGCCTTTTCCTATGCCGACGGCACGCTGCAAGCGACGGTCAAGGGCGCGGGCCTGGCCTTGCGCGACCTGGCGCTGGTGCAAGATGGCAAGGGCGCGCCATTTACATCGCTGGACACCCTGGGCATCGCCGGCGTGAACGTGGATCTGGCGCGCCAGAACGTCACGGTGGATAAAATCAACTTGTACGGCGGCAAGGTGGCCGTGCGCCGCGACAGCAAGGGCGAGATCGACGTGGCGAACCTGATGCTGCCGGGCAATCCCGCACCTGCAGCACCGGCCGCCGCGCCAGCCAAACCTGGCAAGTGGAAGGTGGATTTAAAACAGCTGGCGCTGGCCAATGTGGACGTCTCCACCATCGATGAAACCGTCTCGCCAGCCCTGCAATTGAGCGCCAGACAGTTGCAACTGCAACTGAAGCTGGGCTTGCAACAAGGGCCAGCGGGCATGGCCACCGTGATCGACGGCGCCAATTTCAGCCTGGCCGACCTGGCCATGCAACGGGGCACGCAAACCCCGTTCAAGCTGGCCCAGCTGGGCTTTACGGAAGGCAAGACCGACCTGGCGGCGCATAGCGTGCACCTGGGCGCCGTGACGGCCAGCGGTGCGCAGATTGACCTGGCGCGCAACCGCCAGGGAGAGTTTGCGATTGCGCAAAAACTGCCCGTGTTTTCCTCCGGCAAGGCCGACGCAGGCAAGGAAATCCCTTCCGCGCCGTGGTCCACGACGGTAGACAAGGTGGAACTGAGCAAATTCGGCGCCCGTTTCGAAGACGCGGGCACGGGCATCAAGGGCACGCTGCAGGATGCCAGCCTGTCGCTGCACAAGGTCAGCAACGACATGAAGCAGGCGCTGCCGTTCGAGCTGGGCGTGGGCCTGCGCGAAGGCGGCTTGCTCACGGCCAACGGCAAGTTCGTGCCGGGCACGGGCGCCGTCGATGCGCAACTGAATTTGAAACAGCTGACCCTGGCGCCCGTGCAACCGCTGCTGGCGCAGCATGTAAAGCTGAAGCTGGCGGGCGGCACCCTCTCCGGCAGCGGCCGCCTGACGACGGGCGGCGGCGCGCCGAAAGCGCCGAAAGTACGCTATGAGGGCGGCGTGGATATCGCCGGCCTCGTGCTCAATGAAACGGATGGCAAGCGTTTTGCGTCATGGAAAAGCGTGCGTGCCGACAAGCTGACTGCCAGCGTGGGTCCCGATTTTGTCGACATACCCGAGCTGCGCGTGGTCGAACCGAATGCGCAGCTGATCATCGAAAACGACCGCAGCCTCAATGCCCAGCGCCTGCTGGTGAAGGCGCCCGAGCCGGCCACGGCACCCGCTCCTGCTACCGCCAGCGCGCCCGCCGACGCCGCCTTCCCCGTACGCGTACGCCGCGTGCGCCTGCAGAATGCCAAGCTGGACTTTGCCGACCTGAGCCTGCGCCCGCAGTTCGCCGCCAAGATCTATGAGCTCAACGGCGTCGTCACGGGCCTGTCGACCAAGCGCGATGCGCGCAGCCAGATCGAGCTGGACGGCCGCATCGACGAATTCGGCCTGGCGCGCGTGCGCGGACAATTAAATCCCTTCGCCCCGACCGACAACACGGACTTGAACGTGGTCTTCAAGAACGTCGACATGGTATCCGCCTCGCCGTACACGATGAAATTCGCCGGCTATAAAGTGGCGGAAGGCAAGATTTCGCTGGACTTGCAATACAAGGTGCGCAACCGCCAGCTCGACGGCACCAACCAGGTCGTGCTCGACAAGCTGACCCTGGGCGAGCGCATCGACAGCCCGGACGCCCTGAAGCTGCCGCTGGAATTGGCGTTGGCCATCCTCAAGGATAGCGACGGGCGCATCGACCTGGGCCTGCCCGTGTCGGGCGACATGAACGACCCGCAATTCAGCTATGGCGCGCTGATCTGGAAAGCCGTGGGCAATGTGCTGACCAAGATCGTCACGGCGCCGTTCCGCGCGCTGGGCAACTTACTGGGCATCAGCGCCGACAAGCTGGAAGCCATCGACTTCGATGCGGGCAGCGCCGTGCTGCTGCCGCCCGAGCGGGAAAAACTCAAGCAGGTGGCGCAGATCCTCGCCAAGCGCGAACAGCTGAAGCTGGCCGTGCCGGGCCAGTACAGCGACACGGACGGGGCCGCCCTGCGCGCCCAGGCCGTGCGCCGCGCCGTCGCCGCCAAGGCCGGCATCAAGCTGGAAGCGGGCGAAGAACCGGGGCCGTTGAACCTGGGCGAACGCAAGGTACGGGGCGCCCTGCGCGACCTGTATGGCGAACGTTTCGGCAAGGCCGAGCTGGACAGGCAGAAAAAGGCGGCGGAGTCTGCCGCACCTGCCCCAGCGGCGGCCTCCGCCAGCGCTTCCGCGCCGGCGGCGGCCAAGATCCCCGTCTTCCAACGCCTGGGCAAGCTGATCGAGGGCGAGCCGCAAGTGGCCGACACGGGCGCGTTCTACAACGGCTTGCGCGAACAGCTGGAAGCCAAGCAGCCCCTGCCTGCCGATGCCTTGAATAAACTGGGTGCCCAGCGCAGCGCGGCGATTGTGGCCGCCCTGCAGCAGGACGGCACGCCGGCGGCCAGGGTCAGCGCGGGCGCGCCGGAAAAAACGGAGGCGGCGCCGGGCAAGCTGGTGGGCTTGAAGCTGGGATTGGCGGCGCAGTAATCGATGGACGTTGCCGCAACAAGTTTGCGGCAACGCCGTACAAGCGTCAGCAGTGCCGGCGGCTCGCTATGCGGGCCGGCAAGCCGACGCGCGTAGATGGCTGCCCAGTCTGGCACCGAAGAACACCAGCAGCCCAAACGCAGCCAGCAGGGGCAGTGCCAGCAAGGCAAAGCCGTAAGTAACCAACACCACCGGGAGCCATAAGATCAACAGGCCGGCGAAGGTCGCCATGCCGATGGTGCGATGTTGTGGACGCTGGATAAAAAAACCCTGGCATACGCCGATGACTAATCCGCATGCAGCGATGGCCAATACATGCACGATGCCCGGGAAATTCTCAAAGCTCGTGTAGACGAGAAATACCGCAAGAAAGCTCAGGACGGCACTGAGCGCTCCGATCAATCCCGTCCTGGCTGTACTCATGGGTGCCTTTCCAATAAAACCAACATAGGTGGCCGCGTGCCGCCATGCGCAATCCCATGCGGCACCATCCACAGGATGGCGCCGCAGCGCCCATGCGCTATTTTGCTTTCCCCGCCTCCTTCACCGCCTCATCCGGCAAGGCAAACGCCACCAGGCTGTCGCCCATCTTCGTGCCCAGCGAACCGTGGCCGCCGGCCATCACCACCACATATTGCTTGCCCGTCTTGTCGGAGACATAACTCATCGGCGTGGCCTGGCCGCCGGCCGGCAAGCGGGCTTTCCATACGGTTTTGCCGTTGCGCACGTCGTAGCCGCGGATGTAATAGTCGAGCGTGCTGCTGAGGAAAGCCACGCCGCCGCCCGTCGTGCTGATGCCGCCCAGGCTGGGCACGCCCAGCGGCAAGGCGATGGGCACGGGGGCGCTGTCGCGCGTGGTGCCGTTTTTGTGCATCCACACTTTTTTCATGGTGCGCAGGTCGACGGCGGCGATATAGCCCCACGGCGGCGCCTGGCATGGGAAGCCCAGCGGCGACAGGAAGGGCTTGATTTCCACGGCAAACGGCACGCCCGTCTGCGGCTGCAAGCCCATTTCCGTGCCCGTGCCGCCCGGCGCATTGGCTTGTGCGCGCGGCACCAGGCGCTCCAAAAAGCCCATGTAGTCAGGGTTTACCAGCAGCAACTGGCGCACGGGATCGACGGCCGCCCCGCCCCACTCGAAGATGCCCAACGGGCCGGGCGAAATGATGGCACCCTTGATCTTGCCTTCGGCCACCGTCTGCGGCGTGAACGGCCCTTCGTAGCGGTGCTGGCGGAAGATGATGCGGCACGCCAGCTGGTCGAACGGCGTCGTGCCCCACATGTCCGTTTCGCTGATGTGCTTCTCGGGCAGGAACGTGAGCGCCGAGAACGGCTGCGTGGGCGACAGCTTGTCGCCAGGGGCCGCGTTGGCGGTCGGCACGGGTTTTTCCGGCGCCGGCACGACCAGGCTGCCGTCGCGCCGGTCGATCACATAGATGTCGCCCCGCTTCGTCGTGGCGACCACGGACGGCACCTTGCCTTTCGGCGTATCGATGTCGACCAGGGTGGGCTGGCCGCCGATATCCATGTCCCAGATATCGTGGTGTACGGTCTGGTAGACCCAGCGCACCTTGCCTGTCGCCAGGTCCAGCGCGACGATGGCGCTATTGTATTTCTCGCCGTTCGGATTGCGGTTGCCGCCCCACGTGTCGGGCGTTTCATTGCCCATCGGGATATACACCATGCCCAGCTTTTCATCGACGCTGGAGACGCCCCAGGAATTCGGTGAATTGTTGGTGTAGGTCTTGCCATCGGCAATCGGCGCCGTGTCGTCGGGGTTCGAGGCATCCCAGTTCCACATCAGCTTGCCGGTGACGGGGTCGTAGCCGCGAATCACGCCCGACGGCTCTTCCGTGGAAAAATTGTCGGTCACGCTGGCGGCCATCACCACCACGTTTTGCGCCACGGCCGGCGGCGAGGTCGGCATCAAAAAGCCCCGCTTCTTCATACCCATGCCGTGATACAGGCCGATCACGCCGTTTTCGCCAAAGCTTTTGCACGCTGCGCCCGTATCGGCATTGACGGCGATCAGGGTCGCATCCATGGTGGGCGCGAAGATGCGGCGCGGGCACTCCATGCCGGCCGCCTCGGGTGCAGGGTCGCCCTTGGCGCGGCCCGCGTTGACGTCCCAATACGCCACGCCGCGGCAGATCATGTGCTGGTAGCTCGACGCGTCGCGGTTGATCTTCGGATCGTGGCGCCACAGTTCCTTGCCCGTGTCCGGATCGAGCGCGATGACGATGTTATGCGGCGTGCACAGGTATAGCATGCCATTCACTTTCAGGGGCGTGACTTCGTTGGCGATCTCGCCCGGGTCGTTCGGCCCCTTGAAGTCGCCCGTGTGGTACACCCACGCCTGTTTCAGCTGAGCAGCGTTGGCCGGCGTGATCTGCGCGGCCGGCGCATAGCGGTCGCCATAGCCGGAACGGCCATACGCGGCCCAGTCGTTGGGCGCCACGCCCGGCGCGAAATCGCCTTGCGGCGCGGCCGCCATGTTCTCGGCCGGCACTTCGCCATACAAAGTGTAATAGTCCTGGAACAGGGAAAAGATACCCACGGCGGCCGTCAGCACCACGGCCGCCGTCAGGGCGCTCTTGCCCGCATCGCGCGGTTTGGCCCCGGCCGTCAAGGGCGGATCGAGGCGGCGGTCGACGAACGGCAGCAGCAGCCAGACGGCGGCGGCGAACCAGATATCGAGACGCGGCAACAATTGCCACCAGTCGAACTTCACTTCGACGACGGACCAGATCAGGGTGGCGAACAGCAGCAGCGCGAGAAACAGCTGGGCGCTGCGCCGCCCCTTCCACACGAGCGCGCCCGAGATCAGCATGCCGATGCCGGCCACCACGTAATACAAGGAACCGCCGAGGCTGACGAGCCAGGCGCCGCCGCCGGCAAGCGCCAGGCCCAGCAAGATGAAGATGACTGCGGTGATGACAAGCAAGGGTCCAGGCCGGGCAGAGGCAGTCATGATGCTCCTTTACAAGAGTCAGTCGGCGGCACGCGCCTGCGCACCGTATTTGATTGCAATCAAGCAAATTGCATTTTTTCACCAATCGGCAAAGCGTGCCACACGCGAGAACGGGCGCCGCGTGCCGTGTGGCTTTTTATACACGAGCTGACCGTCGAGCCAGCCACAGCAGTACGATTTTGATGAAAATCATTGAATAAAATAAATTAACAACAAATTTCTCGAATAAAACGAATTTTTATCGTAGAATGAAAAAAACACTGAAACCAACCACTTTTCTTGCATTTCACTTCACTGGAGCGGCGCCCATCATGACCATCGCTAAACGGCTGTACGCATTGATTCTTTCCGTCGTCCTCGGACTGGCCGCCCTGGCGGGTTTTGGCATCTACCAGATGGACCGCGTGTACACGGCGGCCAGCTATGCCACCGTCAACACGGTGCCCAGCCTGCTGACCTTGAACCAGGCTTTCGTGCCGTTCGCACAGATGCGCACGGCCGTCTGGCAGCACATGGCCAGCAAGGATGCGGCCGGGCGCGACAAGCTCGAAGCGGGCATCAGGGAAGCGCGCGCGGCGGTGGGCAAGGCGCTCGACCAGTATGAAAAAGACGATGTCACCGACGAGCAGGACCGCGCGCTGCTGGCCGCCGACCGTGCCGTGCTGGCGCGCTACGACACGGTGCGCGACAAGGTGCTGGCGCTGTCGAAGGCGGGCGAAGTGGACGCGGCACGCGACTTGCTGATGGAAAACCAGCCCATCATCAAGGAACTGGTCGACGCCCTCGCCGCCCACCACCGCTACAACGAAAACGTGTCCGCCAAGGGCGCGGCCGATGGCGCCGCCGCCGCCGCCAACGCGCGCTGGATTTCCATCGGCCTGGCCCTGGCCGTGACGGCGCTGGTGGCCGGCATGGGTCTGCTGCTGGCGCGGCGCATCGCCGCTTCGCTGGCCGGCGCCATCGACGTGGCCCGCACCATCGCGGGCGGCGACCTCAGCGTGCAAGTGAACACCGCGTCAAACGACGAGGTGGGCCAGCTGATGAAGGCCATGGCGGACATGAGCGCGAGCCTGGTACGCATCGTGGCCGAAGTGCGTTCCGGCACGGACAGCATCAGCACGGCATCGGGCCAGATCGCGGCCGGCAACCTGGACCTGTCGGCGCGCACGGAGCAGCAGGCCGGCTCGCTGGAAGAAACCGCCTCGGCCATGGAAGAACTGACGGCCACCGTGCGGCAAAACGCGGACAACGCCCGCCAGGCCAAGCAAATGGCCGTCAGCGCCTCGGACAAGGCGCAGCGGGGCGGAGCAGTCATGGACGACGTGATACGCACCATGGAAGCGATCGACAGCTCGTCCAACAAGATCGCCGACATCATCAGCGTCATCGACGGCATCGCCTTCCAGACCAATATCCTGGCCCTGAATGCGGCCGTGGAAGCGGCACGCGCCGGGGAACAGGGGCGCGGCTTTGCCGTCGTGGCCACGGAAGTGCGCAACCTGGCGCACCGTTCGGCGGCCGCCGCCAAGGAAATCAAGGTACTGATCGGCGACTCCGTGGAACAGGTCGAACAAGGCGGCAAGCTGGTGCAGCAGGCCGGCGCCGCCATGACGGAAGTGGTCGACACGGTACGCGGCGTGACCGACATCGTCAGCGAAATCTCGGCCGCCAGCGCGGAACAAAGCACGGGCATCGAGGAAATCAACCGCGCCGTCACGCAGATGGATGAAGTCACGCAGCAGAATGCGGCCCTGGTCGAGGAAGCGGCGGCGGCATCGCAGTCGCTGCAGGAGCAGGCGGCCAGGCTGGCTGGCGTGGTGGGCGCCTTCAAGCTGGCGCCTGCCCAGGCCGGCGCGGCGCCGCAAGCACACGCCGCGCGGCGGCCCGCACAGCACAAGGCGGCGCTCAAACTGGTCGCCACGCGCCCCGCAGGCCAGGCCAGAGCCGCGGCACCGGCCACCGCCGATGCGGGCGACTGGGACGTCTTTTAGGTCCGCCATCCCGCAGCATCACTTGCCTAGATAGCATTCATTGGAGCACAGTCATGAACACCCTCTTCGCCATCCCCCCCTTCCTTCGCTGCGAAGACCTGTCGCTGATGCGCACGGCGCTGGCCCTGGCCGGCCTGGTGTTGCTGCTGGCCGCCCTGCTCTGGCGCCGTACCCGCGGGCGCCAGGCCGGCTGCACGGCACCGGCCGATCTGCATGCACTGTTGCAGATGCGCAAAATGGTCCCGCCGGCCAAGGTGGCGGACAGCACACCGCCACCACCAGCGTCCAGGGCGCCGGACACGCCGCCGTTCGACGCGGCCCGCCTGGACGCCATGTTCGGCTACGACCGGCGCCTGCAGGGCGAGATTCTGGCCCTGTTCGTGGCCGAGACGCGCGACCGCCTGGCCGGCATCGCCCATGCGCTGCGCTGCGAACGGACCGCGCCGGCGCGCGTGCTGGCGCAGGAAATCCTCGACGGCAGCCAGTCCATGGGCCTGCTCCCGCTGCAGGCGCTGGCACGCCAGGCCGTGCACGCGGGCTTTTCCAACGATATCGGCGCGCTGCGCCGCCTGCATGCGGAACTGCTGATGGCGCTCGACGCGCTGTCGCAGGCCGTCACGGTCCTGCAGACGGCGGGCGCGGCACAAGCCGATGACCGCAGCGGCGTCGGGAGCCGGCCATGAGCGCGCATATCGACCTGGCGCACCTGCCCGGCGGCGCCATCCTGCCTTCGCCCGCCGGGCGTTGCCACTGGCTGGCAAACTTGTGCGAGCAGCAGGTATCGCTCGATGAACTGGCGGAACAACTGGGCTGCGATCCCGCCCTGACGGGCAAGGTCATCGGCCTGGCGAATGCGGGCGTACCGCCGGGCGGGCGCACGCATGCGGCGGTCAGCGCGGCGATGCTGGCCGCCATCGGCCTGCCCTCCCTGCGCCAGGCGTTCGCCGCACCGGCCCTGCCGGCGGCCACGTGCGCGCACTTCGACGCGCAGCGCTACTGGTCGCACGCGCTGGCCATGGCGTGCGCCGCCCGCGTGGCCGGCGACGCGCTGCAGCTGGCGCCGGCCGATGAGCTGTACAGCTGCGGCTTGCTGGCCAACTGCGGCCAGCTGGCCCTGGCCACCTGGCATCCGCAGGAATATGGAGAACTGCTGGGCCAGTACGGCAATGGCGCCAGGGCCCGGCTGCTGTGCGCAGAGTCGCAGCGCTTCGGCCGCCACCAGCTGGCGTTGTCGGCCATGCTCATGCGGGGCTGGGGCATGCCGGACATCCTGTGCGATGCCGTGCGCTGCCATGCCGCGCCGCCCGGCTTCGGGCAGGCCGGGCACATGACGGACCTGGCCTGGCTGCTGAAGCTGGCCAGCGGCTTCGCCGACCTGATATTGCGCAACGGCGCGGGGCCGCGCGGGCCGGTCCTGGCCGCCGCGCGGGTACTGGGCCTGGACAGAAACGACATGGAAACCCTGCTGCGCCACAGCAGCGCCGAGTGCAGCGAGCGGCGCGATCTCCTGGAACCGCAGACGCATATTGCCCCCTGCCGCACGCGCACGCGAGTCCGGCCCGCCGCACGCGAGGTTTTTAGTGAATTCATATAATTCGTTGAAATTGATTTTTTGAGCCCGATTGCGTATCATTCCCTTCAACTACATCCGCGACCATAAAGCCCATCATGCACACTGCAGACGTTTGCACTACCCAAAAGGCCGCAGAAATCCTCGGCATCTCGGTCACCTCGGTGCAACAACTGGTCGAGGCCGGCGTGATCGAAGCCTGGAAGACCAAGGGCGGCCACCGGCGCATTCCCCTCGCGGCCGTCGAGGCCTACAAGGGCAATCCCGGCCAGCCGGGCCAGGACCAGCGCGCGGCACGGGCCAACCGCCCCGTCCCATCGGGCCGTCCGCCGTCCATCCTCGTGATCGAGGACAATCCCATCGAACGCGCGCTGTATGAAAAACAGATCGGTTCATGGGGCTTGCAGGCGGACTTGCGCTTTTGCGAGAACGGCTACCAGGCGCTGATGGAAATCGCCCGCGACCAGCCCGACATCCTGCTGGCCGACATCGTCATGGAAGGCATCGACGGCTACGAAGTGATTCGTACCATCCTGGCCGACCCGCTGCTGGCGGACATGCACATCGCCATGCTGTCGAGCCTGACGCAGGAAGAGCTGGAAGAACGGGGCGGCGTGCCACCCGGCGTGGTGTTCTTTGCCAAGCCCGTCAATTACGACGAACTGCGCGGCTATCTGCGCGCCTGCTGCGCCGGCCATGCGCGGCGCAACAGCCTGGCCGCCTAGCGCGTCACCTTCCCGCCACCGCTTTCCCCTCGCCACGGAGCCGCCATGCCAGCCTATCGCCACATCGATCCTGCCGTGCTGTTCCACGCCACCGGCCACGACCTGGAGATGTTCCGCGCCCTGTCGCAGACCTACCTCGACACGTCGCCGGCCATGTTTGCGCGCGTCGAGCAGGCCGTGCGCGGCGGTGCGGCGCAAGCCATCGTGCATAGCTGCCATACCTTGCGCGGCACCGTGGCCCTGCTGGGGGCCAGCGCCCTGGTGGCGCGCCTGGCGGCACTCGAGCAGCTGGTGCGCCATCAAGGTGCGGCGGCAGCGGACTGGCTGACCGAAACGGCGGCGCTGCTCGGCGCGGTGGAGCAGGAGGTTCGCCGCAGCATGCTTGAATACACGGGCGCGCAGGAATGAACGCGCGCCAGGCCGTCCTGCGCCTGGTGCACCGCTACCGGCCGCGCACCATGACGACCGTCGTGGGCCTGGTGCTGGTGGGCCTGCTGGCGCTGCGCATCGCCGTCTCCGGCGTGCTGCTGCACCGCGAAGCCGTCGATGACTGGAAACAGGACCTGTCGAACCTGTCGCTGCTGCTGGCGGAAAACACGGCGCAGAGCATGACGGCGGCCCGGTTGGTGCTCGACAGCGTCAGCAACGAGATCGAGGCCGCCGCCCCCGCGGACGCGCAGGCGCTGGCCGCCGCCGTCGGTACCCAGGCCATGCACCAGACGCTGCGGCACAAGATCGGCGGCGTGCCGCAAGTGGACGTCGTATCGATCGTCGGCAGCGACGCCAGCGTGCTGGCCTTCAGCCGCGCCTTTCCCGCGCCGTCCATCCGCCTCGGCGAGCGCGATTACTTCGAGTATCACCGGCGCCACCCGAACGGCGGCATGCACGTCAGCGCGCCCGTGCAAAACAAGGGCAATGGCGCCTGGACCTTCTATATCAGCCGGCGCATCAGCGGACCGGACGGCCGCTTCCTGGGCGTGGTGCTGGTCGGCCTGTCATGCGACTTCTTCAGCAAATTCTTCCAGAGCACCAGCATCGGCGAACACACGGCCTTTTCCCTGTACCGCAGCGACTACACGCTGCTGGCCCGCTGGCCGGCCGTGCCCGAGATGATGGGCAAGCGCAACCTGACGGGCAGCACCTACCGCCTGCTGGAACAGGGCAAGAGCGATGGCGTGCTGCAGGTGGACACGCCGCGCGCGGCTGACCAAGGACGCACGGTCGACCGCCTGGCCGGCATCCGGCTGGTGCGCGACTATCCGCTGGCCGTCAACGTGACCGTCACGGACGCGGTGTATCTGGCGGCCTGGCGGCGCATGCTGCGCACCATGGGCGGGGCGGCCGTGGTCAGCCTGCTCGTGCTGGCCGGGGCCATCGCGCTGATCCTGGCCCTGCTGCGGCGCCAGGAGCGCGACGCGGCCATGGCGCTGGCGCTGCAAACGCGCGCGGAAGCGGCGAATGCCGCCAAGTCGCGCTTCCTGGCCGTCATGAGCCACGAGATCCGCACGCCGATGGCGGGCATCGCCGGCATGGCCGAACTGCTGCAGGACACCGCGCTCGATGCGTCGCAGCGGCAGCATGCGCAGCGCATCGGCGATGGCGTGCAGCACCTGATGCGCATCCTGAACGATATCCTCGACCTGTCCAAGGTCGAGGCAGGCCAGATGGGCATCGAGCTGCGCGACTTCAACCCGCGCCTGCTGCTCGACGACGTGCTGGCGCTGCACCGCCCGCAGGCCGATAGCAAACAGCTGTTCCTGGTCAACGAAATCGGCAACAGCGTGCCGCCGCTGATCTGCTCGGACCGCACGCGCCTCGCGCAAATCCTCGGCAACCTGCTCAGCAATGCCATCAAGTTCACGCCCTCCGGCACGGTGACCGTGCGCCTGCACCTGGAACCGGCCACGCCGGACGGCGCCAGCGCCTGCCTCGTCGCCATGGTCAGCGACCACGGCATCGGCATGACGGGGCAGCAGCTGAGCCGCATCTTCGAGCCGTTTTGCCAGGCCGACGACAGCATCAGCGGCGCCTATGGCGGCACGGGGCTGGGCCTGACCATCTGCAAGCACCTGGTGGCACTGCTGGGCGGCGAGATTTTCTGCAGCAGCGCGCCCGGCGCCGGTTCCCGCTTCACCGTGCGCATCCCCTGCATGCCGGCCCAGGCGCCGGAGCCGGAGCCGGAACCAGCGCTAGTGCCGCCATCGGAACCGGCCGCCCCGCCCGCCACAGCCTCGGAAGGGGGCGCGCGCATCCTGCTGGTCGAAGACACGGCGCTGAACCGCCAGCTGGTGTGCCTGCAGCTGGGCGCGCGCGGCTACCGCATCGACACGGCGGAAAACGGCGAGCTTGGCTTGCAGGCGCTGGCCGAGCAGCAGTACGACCTGGTCCTGATGGACTGCATGATGCCCGTCATGGACGGCTACCAGGCGTGCCGGGCCCTGCGCGCCCGCGAAGCGGCCAGCGGCGCGCCGCGCCTGCCCGTCATCGCCCTCACGGCCGGCGTCACCGAGGACGACCGTCAGCGCTGCATGGCGGCCGGCATGGACGATTATCTGTCCAAGCCGTTTACGGCCGCCCAGCTGCGCGAAATGGTCGACCGCTGGCTGACGCGCCAGGCGGCGATACGCGAAGTAACCCCCAATAAATTATTGTAATTTCTGACTTCCATAACCGGCGCTGTGCTGTGTTGCCCGCAGCTAGCAGTGCTCGCACTGCGTCACTGCAGGCGCCTTGCACAGCATCCGGTTCTGTTCGTCATAAATTCACAATAATTTCCCGAGGATTACTTAGCCGCCCGGGCCGCGCACAATACAACACTTTCCCCGCAAAAAAATCATTTTAATCGTTAAAATCAATTATATTCGCTATAATTGATAAAACGACGCACCAGCGACGCCGGGCATCCTCGCACAACGGCACAACTGGCAGACCTTGCGGAGGCGGCATGCGGCAGCACAGATACTGGAAGGCCATGGCCTGGGAGCGTTGGGAGCGTTGGGATACGCGTACCCTGCTGTCGCTCTTCATGGCCGTGCTGCTGGCGGGCTTGTGGGGCATCACCATGCTGCAACTGCGGCACGCCTACGACGCCGCCGTCGCCGGCGCCGGGCGCGATGCGCGCAGCATGGCGCGCGTCTTTGACGAACACGCAATCCGCACGATCGAGGCGGCGGATCAGGCGGTCACGTATTTGCGCAGCCGCTACCAGGCGCTGGGCAGCCGCCTCGACATCGTGGCCGATCTGCGGCAAGGCCTCAATCCCGGCCCCCTGTACAACCTGTTTACCATCGTCGACGAACAGGGCGACATGGTGCTGTCGAGCCGCCCTTTCCAGCCCACCAACCTGGCCGACCGAGAGCACATCCGGGTACACATGCAGCGCGACAGCGGCGAACTGTATATCAGCAAGCCGGTGCTGGGCCGCGTGTCAAAAAAATGGTCGATCCAGATGACGCGCCGCATCAACCATGCCGATGGCCGCTTCAAGGGCGTGGTGGTGGTCTCGATGGACCCGTATTACTTTACCCGCCTGTACGACGAAGTCGACCTGGGCGACAACAGCTCCACCGAACTGGTCGGCAACGACGGCGTGGTGCGCGCGCGCCGGGTCGGCGCCGTCGACACCATCGGCCAGGATATCGGCGGCAGCAAGGTGTTTTCTCTGATGCAAGGTAAAACGCGGGGCGGCTTCACCGAACGCAGTCCCGTCGACGGTGTCCTGCGCTTTTACGCGTTCGAAAAACTGGCCGGCTACCCGCTGTACATGCTGGTCGGGCTGGACCGCGACACGGTATTGGCCGACTACGTCTCGCGCCGCGACCAGGCCTTGCTGATGGCGGCCATCACAAGCGCCCTGATCGTGCTGTCGTGGGCCGCGCTGGTGCTGCTGATCGGCCGCCTGGTCGACAGCCGCGCCAGGGCCATCGCCGCCAGCGAGGCCAAGTCGCGCTTCCTGTCGAACATGTCGCATGAATTGCGCACGCCCCTGAACGGCATCCTCGGCTTTTCCGAGCTGCTGCTGGAGCAGCTGCGCCAGCCGGAACAGGCCGCCTACGCGCAAACGATACAGGACAGCGGCCGCCAGTTGCTGGCCATGGTCGAGGCGGCGATGGAATTGAGCGCGCTCGAACAAGACCAGGTAAGGCTGCAGTCCAGCGCCGCGCCATTGGACCAGTTGCTGGAACTGGCGCTGGCGCCGCACCGGCCGCGCGCGGCCCGCAAGGGCTTGCAGCTGGCCGCGCACGTGGCGCCCGCCACGCCGCCCTGCATCGATTGCGACCGCGTGCGCCTCGTGCGCGTGCTCGATATCCTGCTCGATAACGCCATCCGCTACACGGCTGCGGGCAGGGTCGACGTGCACGTCATGCACAGCGGCGCGGACCTGCAGATCGAAGTGCGCGATACGGGCATCGGCATCGCGCAGGCGCAGCAGGGCGTCATCTTCGACAAATTCTCGCAGGCGGACGACTCGCCGAGCCGCGCCCATGACGGCGCAGGCATGGGCCTGGCCATCGCGCGCCAGCTCGTCGTGCTGATGGGCGGCAGCATCGGCGTGGCATCCGCGCCGGGCCAGGGCGCCGTCTTCCGCCTGCACCTGCCCCTGTCCCTTGGGGGCAAATTGGCCACACTATCACATGCATAGTTGTGCGCAAAAGTTGTTCTCAATCCATATCGGGTATAGCATCGCCACATGACCTATCACACAGATGCGGCGGCGGTGCGCAGACAATGGATCGAATGGCTGTTCTTGCTCCTCGGGCTGCTCATCGTCGCTGCCGCCCTCGCCTATGCGCATCTGGCCGAGGCGGCGCGCCACGACGCGGCCGAACGCGAGCGCCTGAGCGTGCTGACGGCGCTGCTGGCAAAAAATATCGAAGTCGACCTGGAGGCAACCAACCTGGTGCTGGGCGGCGTGATCCGCGACTATCTGGCCGCCGGCACGGCACCGGACGCCGGGCAAGCGCTGCCCCGGCGCCTGGCCGCGCTGGTCGACGCCATGCCTGGCGTGCGCACCATGCTGGTCATCGATGCGCAAGGCAAGCCGGTCGCCACCAACATCGCGGAACTGGCGGACCAGGATTTTTCGCGCCGCGGCTACTTCCAGACGGCGCGCGACGCCCCCGATGCGCGCATGCTGTACATCTCGGCGCCCTTCCATACCTTCAAGGGCGACCTGGTCATCACGGCGTCGCGCATGGTGCAGGACAAGCAAGGCCGCTTTGCCGGCGTGGTGGTGGCCACCTTCGCCCCCGAATACTTCACGGCCAAGTTCCGCACCGCCATGTACGCGCCCGACGTCTGGGCCGTGGTGCTGCATGGCGACGGCCGGCAGTTCCTGAATTACCCGGCCAGGACTGCCAATGGCGCCAATATGGACGTCCCCGGCAGCTTCCTGCGGCGCTTTCGCGACAGCGGCTATCAGGCGGGCGTCCTGAGCGGCGTCGACATTGCCGGCGCCCCCGCCGCCCCCCGCGTCATGGCCATGGCGACCATCGCCCCGCCGGCCCTGCACATGGACCGCGCCCTCATCATCGGCCTGAGCCGCGAAGAAGCGGCCATCGCCGCCCCGCTGCAACGCCAGGCGCTCGGCTACGTCCTTTCCTTTGCCGTGCTGGCGCTGGCCGCGGCCAGCCTGCTGTTCTGGAGCCAGCGGCGGCGGCGGCAGCAGGCCGCCTGGCATGCGGAGCAGGAAACGGAGCGCCAGGCCATGCAAGCCGTGTCCGACAGCGAAACGCGCTTTCGCACCCTGATCGAAGACGCGCCCGTGGCCATCGCCATCCTGCGCCACGGCCGCTTCATCTACTCGAATCCCCGCTACCGCAGGCTGCACGGCTACACGGCGGATGACAATCTGAACGGCCTGCCCTGGTCCGCCATGATTTCCGCGCCATCGCTGGCGGCGCTGGCCGCCAATGAAGCGCTGATCGAGGCGGATTCGCCCAGCGAACAGGTGTTCGAGGCCGTGGGCCTGGGCAAGCAGGGCCTGCCCGTGCCCATGTACAAGACCACCACGCGCGTGGTGCTCAAGGATGGACCGGCGACCCTGATCTTTGCCCAGGATATTTCCACGCAAAAGCAGGCCGAAGAGGCCATGCTGCTGGCGCGCGACGCGGCCGAATCGGCCAACCGCAGCAAGGCAGAATTCCTCGCCAACATGAGCCATGAAATCCGCTCGCCGCTCAACGCCATCCTCGGCATGGCCTGGCTGCTGGAACGCGACGGCCTCGATGGCGAAGCGCTGCTCATGGCGCGCAAGATCCGCGCCGCCGGCCAGTCCCTGCTGGGCATCATCAACGACGTGCTCGACGTATCGAAAATCGAGGCGGGCCACATGACCATCGAACGGGCGCCGTTCCGCCTGGCCGACGTGATCGAAAAGATCGCCGCCAGCATGGGTGTGGCCGCGCATGACAAGCCGATCGAAGTGCGCATCGGGCCGCTGCCCGATGGCGTCGAGCAGGTGATGGGCGACGCGCTGCGGCTGGAACAGGTGCTGGTCAACCTGACCAGCAACGCCATCAAGTTCACCGCGCAAGGCGCGGTCGAGCTGACGAGCGCGCTGGAGAGCCGCGACGGCGACGCCGCGGTGCTGTGTTTCAGCGTGCGCGACACGGGCATCGGCATCGCGCCCGAGGTGCAGGAGGCGATCTTTTCCGCCTTCGCCCAGGCCGACAGCTCCACCACGCGCCGCTTCGGCGGCACGGGACTGGGCCTGACCATCTGCCGCCAGCTGGTGCGCCTGATGGGCGGCGCCATGCGCCTGACAAGCGTCATGGGCCAGGGCAGCACATTCAGTTTCACGGTGCCGCTAGAGCTGATGCCCGCCAGCGCCCCGTCCTCGCCCGACATGCAGGGCTTGCGCGTCTTGCTGGCCGACGGCAAGGCCGACTCGCGCGCCGGCGTGGCCGCCGTCGCGCAGGGCCTGGGCTGGCGCGTGCATGCCGTCTCCGGCGGCCAGGCGGCGCTCGAGCATGCGCTCGCCTGCGCCGAGGACGCGCGGCCCGGCGTCATCGTGCTGGCCGCGCGCATGCCGGACATGGACGGGGAAGCCACGGCGCGCGCCCTGCGCGAGCACCTGCCGCCGCAGGATTGCCCCATCGTGATCCTGGCGGCCAGCGGCGCACCGGCGACAGCGCCCGCGCGCCGCCATACGGACCCGGCCAATCCGGCCGATGCCATCCTCAACGAACCGGTGACGGCTTCCAGCCTGTACAACGCGACGATGGAAGCGCGCCAGCGGCGTGCTGAAGCGGCCGGCCTGGACACGGGCCACGCAGCGCTGGGCGCACGCGTGCTGGCCGGCGTGCGCGTGCTGGTGGTCGACGACAGCGACATCAACCGCGACGTGGTCAACCATATCCTGTGCGACCAGGGCGCCCTGCCCTCGTTCGCCTGCGATGGCCAGCAGGCGCTGGACTGGCTGCTGGCCCACCCGTCCGACGTCGACATCGTGCTGATGGATGTGCAGATGCCCGTCATGGATGGCTTGCAGGCGACGCGCGCGCTGCGCCAGCTGCCGCAGTTCCAGGACTTGCCCGTGGTGGCCCTGACGGCTGGGGCGTTCCGGACACAGCGCACGGCGGCGCTGGAAGCGGGCGTGAACCATTTCATCAGCAAACCGTTCGACGTACCGCAGACCATCGCCCTGATCGCGAGCGCGCACCGGCGCCATGCGCAAGGGCTGCCGGCTCTGCCGCCGGCAGCGACCGAAGCGGCGACGCCCTTGCGGGCAGGCGGCGCGGCGCCCGTGATCGACCTGGCGCAAGGGATGGCGCAGTGGCTCGACGAAGCGCCCTACCGCCAGCATCTGTCGCACTTCGGCAACACTTACCGCAACACGGTGGGCGCCATGCGCGCGCTGCTGGCGGCCAACGCACGCGGCGACGCCGCCGCGCTGGCGCACAAGCTGGCCGGCGTGGCAGGCAGCCTGGCCCTGCCCGCCACCCTGCAAGCCGCCCAGCAAGCCGAACAGCTGCTGCACGCGGGCGGCGATGCGTCGGCCGCGCTCGATGCCCTGGAACAGGCGCTGGCGCACGCCATCGATGCCGTCGCCGCATTCACGGCACAGACGCCGGCACCCGGTCATGCGGCCATGCCAGAAACGCAACATGGCAGCGCATGCCAATGATAGACTTGCCAATATGAAATTTTAGGAGACACCATGATCTGGTGCAGGGATTTGCTGTTGAGAGCCTTCATGCTGGGCATGCTGCTATTCGTCGTGGGCGAATCGCTGTCCTACTGGACGCCGGAAATCAAGAAACTGCTGGCCTGGCGCCCGTTCTGACGCCAGGCTAGCCTTCGCGGCCATCCACCCTGGCACGCCACAAATAAGGCGCATACACGCACGCATACAGGCCAAAGGCCAGCGACCAGCACGCGCCGGCCGCCAGCAGCAGCGGCATGGACAGCGAGGCGGGACCGACGGCAGCCAGCAGGCGCGCCAGCGCGCCAAGCTGGATCAGCCAGTACATCGCCGCTTCCGCCCTGCCGCCCTTGAGCGCACGTCCCGTGTGGCCCAGGGTGGTGCGCGTCATCATGCCGATGATCAGGCCCGCCATCGATCCCACCGTCAGCGCGTGCAAGGCGGCGCTGGCCGGCAGCAGACCCAGGCTGGCGGCCGCCAGCAGCGCAAAGCCGATGCCGATCCACGCATACGACAGGTGCAAAATCCACAGCAGCGGCACGCGCACCGTGCGCTGCGGCTGCCAGGCCAGCAGATTGGCCAGCGATACGCCTGCCGCGCACAAGGCCAGCGGCGCCGTCAGCCAGGCGGGCGCACCGGCCAGCCACGCGATCGCGGCCGCCGCCATGCAGGCCACGGCGACCAGCGCGCGTTTCGGGCTGGCCACCGGCGTGCTGCCAGGTGCGCCATTGCGGGTAAACATGGGAATGACGCGCGCGCCGATCACCGATTCGATCAGCACGATGATGAAGATGGCCGCCTGCACGGGCACAAACAGCGACAGCGGCAGCCAGCCCAGCACGGCCGCGTGGAACAGGGCATTGGCCAGCGCCAGCAAGGCCAGCAGACCGACGAGGAACAGATTGCGCGTATTGCCCGAGCGGCGCAGCACCTGGTACAGGGGCCAGGCGGCCAGCGGCAGGAACAGCCAGTCGACCAGCGCCGGCAGCAGGCCGGGACCGCACAGCATGGCCACGCGTCCCGCCAGCCACAGCCCCGCCAGCGCCATCAGCTGCGCACCGTGCGGCGTGGGCAAGCCCGTCCAGTTGCGCCCCGCCGTATAGAGGAAACCGACGACGACGGCCAGCGCGAAGCCGAACACCATTTCATGCATGTGCCATCCCAGGCCCGCCTGCAGACCGCCCGGCAGCAGGCCCGCATAGCTGGCCAGCCACAGGGGAATGGCGATGGCCGCAAACACGGCCGCCAGCAGGTAGAACGGGCGGAAGCCCAGTTGCCAGACGGCGTGGCCGGCATGCCAGGGAGCGGCGCCTGCTGTCGTGGAAGGTGGAGAAGGTTCGCTGATCGGGGTGATGGCCATGATGGAGTCGCCTTTAAAGATATATTCAATATACTACTTTAAAAGCGCAGATGCCGCCATCGGCATAAAGGACTAGAGAGATAGCGAGAAGTCACCACGGGGTCTGCCCCGGCGGGTCAGACCCCAACTCGGGCTACTTGCCCTGGCGGTGCTCGACCGCGTACACGGCCGCCTGCACGCGGCTCGTGAGGTTGAGTTTTTTCAGCACGTTCTGCACGTGGATCTTGACCGTGCTTTCGGCCAGGTCGAGGGTGCGGGCGATGCCCTTGTTGCTCTCGCCGCGCGACAGGCAGTCGATGATTTCCTTTTCGCGCGGCGTGAGCTTGTCGAGTTCCGACACGGGTTCCTCGCGCCGCGTGCCCGCCTGCAGCTGCGCCACCAGCTTGCCCGTCATCGCTTCGGCGATGACGACTTCGCCGGCCGCCGCGCGGCGAATGGCGCGCACCAGGTAGTCGGCGTCGATATTCTTGATCAAATAGCCGCAGGCGCCCGCGCGCAGGGCCGTGGCCAGGTCTTCGGCGTCTTCCGACACGGTCAGCATGACGATGGCCGTATCGGGGCAGTCGTGCTGCATCAGCTGCAGCGCTTCCACGCCGGACATGCCGGCCATGTTCAGGTCCAGCAGCACCACGTCGGGCTGCAGCTGGATGGCGCGCTTGATGCCTTCCACGCCATCGGCCGCCTCGCCGACGACGGAAAAGTCCGTATGGCGCTGCAGCAGCGAGCGTATGCCGCTGCGGAACAGCGCGTGGTCGTCCACCAGCATGACGGTGATCGGTTTATCGGGAGTCTCCATTTTTTTATACTTTCTGATAGTGGCTTAGGCGGCGCGGCGCTGCTCGCGCGACAAATGCAGTTCGACGGTCGTGCCGCCGCCGGGGCAGGCATGCACGTCGAACGTGGCGTCGATGCGCTGCGCGCGCTCGCGCATGATATGGATGCCGACATGGCTGTCGCCCTTTTCCAGCACGGCAGCAGCGTCGAAGCCGACGCCGTTGTCGCTGATCGTCAGCGTAAAATCCTGGTGATCGGCGAGGCGCACCTCGACGTGGCTGGCCTGCGCGTGCTTGCGGATGTTCGACAGCGCTTCCTGCACGATGAATAATAACTGCAATTGCTGCTCGCGGGGGAATGGCGCGCCGTCGACGTCGGCCAGCAGCTCGGCGTCGATGCCCGTCTGGCGGCGGAATTTGTCGAGCGCCGCGCGCAGGGAGCCGATCAGGTCATCCTCCATCAGGCGGCTGCGGAAATTGGCCAGCAGTTCGCGCACGTCCTCGTAGCTTTCCTTCACGCCCGCGTGCAGGGCCGGCACGATGCCCGCCACCTCGTCGAAACGCGCATTGCGCACGGAGTCGTCGAGCATCTGCACCTGCAGGTTGAGGAAGTTGAGGCTTTGCGCGATGCTGTCGTGCAGGCCCTGCGCCACCAGGTTGCGCTCTTCGGAAATGGCCATCTCGCGTTCGCGCGCGGCCAGGCGCAGGTTTTCCAGCGCGATGCCCAGCAGCTGGCCCAGGGTTTCCAGCAAGGCCAGCTCGCGCGCGGAAAACACGCGCGCATGGCGGAAATGCAGGTTGAAAAAGCCCAGGTGCTGTTCGTGCGCGTGGATATGGAAAACCGAGACGGTGGCAAAGCCCTCGCGGTGGCAGCGCAGCTCGTGCGCCTTGTCGATGCGCCGCATGTCGTGCACCTTCGCCACCTTCATCTCGACGGCCGTGCCGCACAGGCAGTCGCCCACCTTCAGGCAATGCTCGGACGCCACCAGTTCTTCGGACAGGCCCGTATGCACCACCATGTGCAGGTTGCCCCGCTCGGCGTCGAGCACGCGCACGGTGGAGCCGTCGGCCTCGAAATAATCGACGATGCGCTGCATGAAACCGCCGCAGATGTCTTCCAGCGGCTGCGGGCGCTGCAAAAAGGCCGCGCTTTCATACAGCAGCGCCAGTTCGCGGTTGCGGTATTCGAGCGTGGCCGTCTTGCTGCGCACGCCCTCTTCCAGGTTGCCGTACAGCGCCTGCAGGCGGTCGGCCATCTGGTTGAAGCCGCTGGCCAGCTGGCCAAATTCGTCATTGCTCTCGACGGCCAGGCGCACGCTGAAGTCGCGCTCCTTCATGCGCTGCATGCCCAGGCGCAGCCGCGTCACCGGTTCGATGATGAGCATGAACATCAGGTAAATCATGCTGACCGTGCCGATGACGGCCATGCCGACGAGGATCAGCTGCGAGGCGCGCAGCCAGAAGGTGCGCTGTTCGCTATCGTGCTCGATCAGGCGCACCAGCTGGTCCACCTGTCCCACGAAAGTGTCGGCATCATGCTCGAACTGGCGCGCGCGCACAATGGAATCGGCGGCCAGGGCGGCCGGACGCAATGCACTGCGCCAGGCGACGCCGATGCGTTCGAATTCGGACTTGATGGCCGTGCTGGGGGGCAGGAACAGGGGACGCTGCGGGTCGCCGTGGCCGATCTTGGCCAGGGTCTCGTCGATCAGCAGCACTTGCTGGCGCGCCTGCTCGCGGGCGTCGCTGGCAAGCAGCAGGGTCAGGCGGTAGGTCTGCATGCGCAGCCGGCCCGTCTCGTTGATGGCGGCCGAACTGCCTTCGAGCTGCCACGACAAAAACAGGGTGCAGCCTATGGCGCTCAAGGCCAGCACCAGCATGAGCAGCAGCGCGCCGACGATCTTGGTCGACAGCTTCTGCCAGGAGGAAAACATCGCCTTGAATTTCATACTACCCCTAATGAATGCCTGTTTGTGGCCCCTATGCAGTCAAGTCAGCGACATCACTCCACCCACAGGCAAAGATCCGGGGTCAGACCCGGCGGGTCTGACCCCAGCAGTGACACCTCCACTCAGCCGCCCGTCTGCGCCATGAACCTGATAATTTTATCGGGCTGCGTATTGAAATCATGCTGCTGCGGCTTCAGTTCGATGGCGGCGCGGATCGCTGCCTCGATCTGCGCATCCGTGGCCCCGCCGCGCAGCATGGGGCCAAACGCGAATTTCTCTTCCTGTCCCAGGCACAGGTACAGGGTACCATCGACGGACAGGCGCACCCGGTTGCAGGTGGCGCAAAAATGCTGCGACATGGGCGTAATGAAGCCGATGCTCGAGCGTCCGTCGGGGGTCGCCATGTAGCGCGCCGGCCCTCCCCCCAGTTCCATCGCCTGCGGCACCAGGCCGAAGCGGGCCGCCAGGCGTTCGCGCACGGGACCCAGCGGCATGTAGCTGGCATTGCGGCCCGTGCTGCCCATCGGCATGGCTTCGATCAGGCGCAGGATGAACTGCTGCTCGATGCAGAAGGCCGCCATGGCCTCGATCTGGCCGTCATTGACGCCGCGCATGGCCACCATATTGATCTTGATCGGGTCGAAACCGGCCGCCTTGCCCGCCATCAGGCCGTCCAGAATGGGCTGAAGGCTGTCGCGCCCCGTGATCTGCTGCATGCAGGCGCGGTCGAGCGAATCGAGGCTGACGTTGATGCGGTCCACGCCGGCCGCGCGCAAGGCCACGGCATGCTTGCCCAGTTGGGTGGCGTTGGTCGACAGCGACAGGTCGTCCAGACCGGGCAGCGCGGACAGCCTTTGCGCCAGCTGCGGCAGGTTACGCCGCAACAGGGGTTCGCCGCCCGTCAGCCGCACGCGGCGCGTTCCGAGGCGCACGAAAATGCCCAGCAGGCGCTCGATTTCGTCAAACGTCAGCCAGTCCTTCGGCTCCTCGAAGCCGCGAAATCCCTTGGGCATGCAATAACCGCAGCGCAAATCGCAGCGGTCGGTGACGGACAGCCGCACATAATCGATCGAACGGCCAAAACGGTCCTGCAACTTGACGCTACCCATGACGCTACTCCTGATTCTTCCGTGATTGTAAAGGCTGGGGCACGATCTGGCTGTGCCCCAGAAGGCCTAGCGGCCTACGCCTTTTTAGCTACGCATTTCTACTTACTGAACCAGCGGGCTGGCAGTGCCTTCGAGCTCGATACCGGCAATGTCGGCCCGCCCCACGAGCAGGTGCAGGTACTGGTGCACGGCGCGCTGCCACGCCGCCCGCGCCAGGCGGTCGGCGATCTGCGCCTGCACCGCTTCGTACGGGATGGCCTGGCCTTCGACCCGGCGCAGCACCTGCACGATGTGGTAGCCGAAGCGCGTTTCCAGCAAATGGCCGGCCAGCGCGCCTGCCTCCAGGCGGAACACAAGGGCGTCGAATTCCGGCACGCTCTGGCCCGGCGACAGCTGGCCCAGGCTACCGCCCAAGGCGCCGGACGGACAGTTCGAATACTGCGCCGCCAGTTCGGCGAAGCGCTCGGGCGCCAGTTTCAGGGCATCGAGCACGGCTTGCGCCGTCGTGCGCAGCAGCTCCAAAGGCGCCTCCGGCGTCACCTGAAACAGGATGTGGCGGGCCTCGACCAACGCGCCGCTGCGAAACAGCTGCGGGCGCTGCGCATAAAAGGTGCGGCAAGCCGCATCGTCGGCGGGCGGCACGCGTACTTCCTGCGCGAACAGCGCCTCGACGCGGTCATCAATACTGCCGCCCTGCACGCCGAGGCGTTCGGCCTCGTCCAGCAGCAGCCGGCGCAGCACCAGTTCATGCACGGCCTGTTTCAGCGGATTGCCGGCACCGTCGTGATGCGGCAGTTCCTGCGCGATGTCGGCATCGTCGATATCGATGCCATTGACGGAGATTCCCATGATATGACTCCTTTCTTAACGGCGACGAACCAGTTGCCAAGTGCGTCCCAGATAAGCGACTGCGCCAAAGCCGCTCCACACGTGCACCAGACGGGTGAACGGGAAGATGACGAACAGCGACATGCCCATGAACAGGTGCAGCTTGAACACCAGCGGCGCATCGACGATGAAGCTGGCGGCGTCGCCGCGGAAGGTGACGATGTGCTGCGCCCAGTTCATCAGCAAGACCATCATGTGGCCATCCATGTGCGACGCCGAGACGAAGATCGAGGACAGGCCCAGCAGCAAGGTCAGCAAAATCCACACCATCACCAGCTTGTCGCCGGCCGTGGTGACGGCGCGCAGCCGTGCATTGCCGAAGCGGCGCGCCAGCAGGATCAGGATGCCGGCCAGGCACAGGCCGCCCATCACGCCGCCGGCCGCCATGGCCACGCCCTGCTTCAGGCTATGCGACACGCCCAAGGTATCCCACACCCAGACTGGGGTCAGCAAGCCGGCCGCATGGCCGAACAGCAGGCCGATGATGCCGATGTGGAACAGGATATTGCCCAAACGCAGGCTGCCGCGGTGCAGCAGCTGGCTGGAATCGGACTTCCACGTGTATTGCTCGCGGTCGAAACGGATCAGGCTGCCGAGAAAAAAGATGGCCAGCGCGATGTATGGATAAATGCCATACACAAATTGATGCAAATAATTACTCATGATGTACTCTCCTCATGCGGGCGCGCTTCAAGCGGCGCGGCGCGGCTGCGGGTGAAAATGCACGGGATGGACGCCGCCCGGGGCTTGACGCAGCAAGGGCTCGACGCCATCCGCACCGGGACCGAAGGTTTCCAGCGCTTCATCCATGTCGCGCACCGGCGGTTCGGCCAGCATTTCGGCCGCCACGGGGCTCAGGCGTTCGAGCACCGTGAAGACGGGCGCATACGGGCTGCCGTTGGCCGTCAGCTTGCGGCCGATGTGCGCCAGCACGTGGACGGCGTCGCCCAGCAGCGGCGCCGAGACTTCCTCGTCGAGCTGCGCCAAAAACTCCAGGAACAGGGGCACGAAGTCGGGCAAGTCGTCGCCCACCATTTGCAGGCCGTGGCGCTTGTATTCCTCCATCAGGTCGACCATGGCCTGGCCCCGGTCGCGCGATTCGCCGTGGATATGCTCGAACAGGTGCAGCGAGTGCGAGGGATTGCGGTCGAATGTGGCCACGTACTGCTGCTGCAGGTCGATCAGGCTGCTGCTTTCCAGGTGCGCCAGCAAAGGCCGCAACAGCGCCTGCTGCTCCGGCACGGCCGCCAGCGCGGCCTCCAGTTGCGGCAGGTGCGCGATCAGCTCCGGCTCCGGATACAGCAGCAGGCGCGAGAGGACTTGATAGTGATGCATAGCGTTGTTCATATCGGTTCCTTAGGCGCCTGGCGCCGTTTTGCGCGACTTCGGCATCTGCATGAAGATGGCCGAACCGTGTTTTTTCTTGCCGAACAAGGTCGGTTCGCTGCTGCCGTCCGAGCAGCCGTTGCCGAAGCTGAAGCCGCACGACCCCTTCTCGTTGAAGCTGTCCTCGGCCATTTCCTTGTGGCTGCTGGGGATGACGAAGCGGTCTTCGTAATTGGCGATGGCCATGATGTGGTACATGTCCTCCACCTGCGCCTGGGTCAATCCCACTTGCTTGAGCACCGTGAGGTTCTCCACCTTCTCGACCGTCTTGCTGCGCATGTAGGCACGCATGGCCAGCATGCGGTCCAGCGCCGTGACGATGGGCGGCTGGTCGCCGGCCGTCAGCAAATTGGCCAGGTACTGTACGGGAATGCGCAGGCTTTGGGTGTCGGGCAGCATGCCGTTCACGCCCAGCTTGCCCGATTCGGCGGCCGCCTGGATCGGCGACAGCGGCGGCACATACCACACCATCGGCAAGGTGCGGTATTCGGGATGCAGCGGGAACGCCACTTTCCACTCGACGGCCATCTTGTAGACGGGCGACTTGACGGCCGCTTCGAGCCAAAGGTCCGGGATGCCCTGGCGGCGCGCCTCGGCGATGATGGCCGGGTCGTGCGGATCGAGGAACAGGCCCAATTGCGCCTGGTACAGGTCCTGCTCCTGCGGCACGGAGGCGGCAGCCTCGATCTTGTCGGCGTCGTACAGCAGCACGCCCAGGTAGCGGATGCGGCCCACGCACGTTTCCGAGCACACGGTAGGCTGGCCGGCCTCGATGCGGGGGAAGCAGAACGTGCACTTCTCCGCCTTGCCGGACGACCAATTGTAGTAAATCTTCTTGTACGGGCAACCGGAGATGCACATGCGCCAGCCGCGGCACTTGTCCTGGTCGATCAGCACGATGCCGTCGTCTTCGCGCTTGTACACGGAGCCGGACGGGCAAGACGCCACGCACGTCGGATTGAGGCAATGCTCGCACAGACGCGGCAGATACATCATGAAGGTGTTTTCGAACGTGCCGTACATCTCCTTCTGCATGTTGTCGAACAGCTTGTCCTTGCTGCGCTGGGCAAACTCGCCGCCCAGGTCATCTTCCCAGTTCGGGCCCCACTCGATTTTTTCCATCTTTTTCCCCGTCAGCACGGAGATCGGACGGGCCGTCGGCGGCGTCTGCGACAGCGGCGCGCTTTGCAGGTGCTCGTAGTCGTAGGTGAACGGCTCGTAGTACTCGTCGATGGCGGGCAGGTTCGGATTGGCGAAGATATTGGCCAGGATCTTCAAACGGCTGCCCTGGCGCGGCTCGATCTTGCCAGAGTCCGTGCGGCGCCAGCCGCCATTCCACTTGTCCTGGTTTTCCCACTGCTTCGGATAGCCGATGCCGGGCTTGGTTTCCACGTTGTTGAACCATGCGTACTCGACGCCGTCGCGGCTGGTCCACACGTTCTTGCAGGTGACGGAACAGGTGTGGCAGCCGATGCACTTGTCCAGGTTCAGCACCATGCCGATTTGCGCTCTGATTTTCATACTATGCTCCTTCTTCCTGCAACGGGCCTTCGAGCCAGTCGACCTTGTTCATCTTGCGCACCAATACGAATTCATCGCGGTTGGAGCCCACCGTGCCGTAGTAATTGAAGCCGTACGCCAGCTGGGCGTAGCCGCCGATCATGTGCGTCGGCTTGGGCACGGCGCGCGTCACCGAGTTATGGATGCCGCCCCGCTTGCCCGTCATCTCCGCGCCGGGCACGTTGATGATCTTTTCCTGGGCGTGGTACATCATCGTCATGCCGGCCGGGATGCGCTGGCTGACGATGGCGCGCGCCGTCAGGCTGCCGTTCACGTTGAAGACCTCGATCCAGTCGTTGTCGACGATGCCGGCAGCTTGCGCGTCGGTCTCCGACAGCCACACGTGCGGTCCGCCGCGCGACAGGGTCAGCATGCGCAGGTTGTCCGAATACGTGGAGTGGATGCCCCACTTCTGGTGCGGCGTCAAAAAGTTCAGCGCCAGTTCCTTGTTGCCGTTCGGCTTGGTGCCCAGCAGCGCTTCCGTCGTCTTCGTGTTGATGGCCGGCTTGTACACGCACAGCCCCTCGCCGAAGTCGCGCATCCACAGGTGATCCTGGTAGAACTGCTGGCGGCCCGTCAGGGTGCGCCATGGGATCAGTTCATGCACGTTGGTATAGCCGGCCGTGTAGCTGACTTCCTCGCTTTCCAGGCCCGACCAGGTGGGCGAGGAAATGATCTTGCGCGGCTGCGCCTGCACGTCGCGGAAGCGGATGCTGTCATGCTCGCGCGGCAGCGCCAGATGCGTGTGCTCGCGTCCCGTGATGGCGGACAGCGCGGCCCAGGCCTTGACGGCCACGTGGCCATTCGTTTCCGGCGCCAGCGACAGAATCATCTCGGCCGCATCGATGGCCGTATCGAGGCGCGGCTGGCCCTTCGACACGCCTTCATCGAGCACCGTGCGGTTGATGCCGCGCAGGACCTCGACTTCATGGCCCGTTTTCCAGGAAATGCCCTTGCCGCCATTGCCGATGGTTTCCAGCAGCGGTCCGATCGAGGTGAACTTCTTGTAGACGTCGCGGTAATTGCGCTCGACCACCGTCATGTTCGGCATGGTCTTGCCGGGAATCGCATCGCATTCGCCGGCGCGCCAATCCTTGGGATCGAAGGGCTGGCCCAGTTCGCCCGGCGTATCGTGCATCAGCGGGGTGAGGATGATGTCTTGCTGGGTGCCCAGCAGCTCGCCGCCGATTTCCGAGAATTTCTCTGCCAGCCCCTTGTAGATTTCCCAGTCCGACTTCGATTGCCACAGGGGCTGCACGGCTTCGGACAGCGGATGGATGAACGGATGCATGTCCGACGTATTCAGATCGTCCTTTTCATACCAGGTGGCCGTCGGCAGCACCACATCGCCATACAGGCAGGTGGTCGACATGCGGAAATCCAGCACCACCAGCAGATCGAGCTTGCCTTCGGCGGCCGGGCGCACTTTCACCTGTTTCGGCGTGATGCAGTCGTCTTCGTCGCTGAGCAAGCCGTTCTGCGTGCCCAGCAGGTATTTCAGGAAGTACTCGTGGCCCTTGCCCGAGCTGCCCAGGATGTTCGAGCGCCAGACAAACATATTGCGCGGGAAGTTGGCCGGATTGTCCGGATCGTCGCACGAGAACTGCAGCTGGCCCGCCTTGATCTGGTCGAGCGCATACGCGGCCGGCGCCTGCCCTGCCGCCTTGGCGGCCTTGGCCACCTCCAGCGGATTGGTCTGCAGCTGCGGCGCCGATGGCAGCCAGCCCATGCGCTCGGCCTTGGCGTTGTAATCGAGCAGGGTCAGGTCGCCCGTGCCGCCGGCCGCCGATGGCGAGGCGATGTCGCCCGTTTCCAGCTTTTCATGGCGCCACTGGCTCGTGTGGGCATAGAAGAACGAGGTGCCGTTCATCTGGCGCATCGGGCGCACCCAGTCCTGGGCGAAGGCCAAAGGCGTCCAGCCCGTTTGCGGACGCAGTTTTTCCTGGCCCACGTAATGGGCCCAGCCGCCGCCCGACTGGCCGATACAGCCGCACATCATCAGCATGTTGATGATGCCGCGGTAGGTCATGTCCATGTGGTACCAGTGATTCAGGCCGGCGCCCACGATGACCATGCTCTTGCCGCGCGTCTGGTCCGCGTTTTCCGCGAACTGGCGCGCCACGGTGATGACGTCGGCCCGTTTCACGCCCGTGTGCTTCTCCTGCCACGCGGGGGTGTACGGCACGTCGTCGTCATAGCTCTCGGCCACGTTCTCGCCGCCCAGGCCACGGTCGATGCCGTAGTTGGCCAGGGTCAGGTCGAACACGGTGGTGACGAGGCCCGTCGTGCCGTCGGCCAGGCGGATGGTTTTCACCGGCACCTTGCGCAGCAGCATGTCGGACGCGTCCTTGCCGCCGAAGTAGGCAAAACCCACTTCCGTGACGGCGTCGCTGTCGTTGATCATGGAGAGCATCGGCACGATGGGCGCGCCGCTGCCGCCCGCCTTCTGTTCCAGGTTCCATTTGCCCGATTCGCCCCAGCGAAAGCCGATGGAGCCGGCCGGCGCGGTAATGGCACCCGTGGTTTCATCGATGACGAGGGTTTTCCATTCCGGGTTGTTGGTTTCGTCGAGGTTGTTGTCCAGGTGCGAAGCGCGCAGGAAGTAATCGGGCACCAGGGTGCCGTTATGCTCCTTGAGCAGCACCAGCATGGGGAAGTCCGTGTACTGGCGCGCATAGTCGCGGAAGTAGGCGCTCTGGCCTTCCGAGTGGAATTCCTTGAGGATGACGTGGCCCATGGCCAGCGCCAGCGCGGCATCGGTGCCCTGTTTCGGCGCCAGCCAGATGTCGCCGAACTTCACCATTTCGCCGTAGTCGGGCGAGATGGCCACGGTTTTCGTGCCCTTGTAGCGCACTTCCGTGTAGAAGTGGGCGTCCGGCGTGCGCGTCATCGGCACGTTCGAGCCCCACACCATCAGATAGGTCGAGTTGTACCAGTCGGCCGATTCCGGCACGTCCGTCTGCTCGCCCCACACTTGCGGGCTGGCCGGCGGCAAGTCGCAGTACCAGTCGTAGAAGCTCAGGGCCACGCCGCCGATCAGCGACAGGTAGCGCGTGCCGGAGGCATAGCTGACCATGGACATGGCGGGAATCGGCGAGAAGCCGACGATGCGGTCCGGGCCGTATTTCTTGATCGTCAGCGCGTTCGCGGCGGCGATGATTTCATTCGATTCTTCCCACGTGGCGCGCACGAAGCCGCCCAGGCCGCGGATGGATTTGTACTGCTGCGAGCGCACGGGGTCCTGGCTGATCCAGTCCCAGGCCGTGACGGGGTCCATGGTCTTGCGCGCTTCGCGCCACATTTCCATCAGGCGGCCGCGCACCATCGGGTATTTCACGCGCTGGGCCGAATACACGTACCAGGAATAGCTGGCGCCGCGCGGGCAGCCGCGCGGTTCGTGGTTGGGCAGGTCAGGGCGCGTGCGCGGGTAATCGGTTTGCTGGGTTTCCCAGGTGATCAGGCCATTCTTGACGTACACCTTCCAGCTGCACGAGCCGGTACAGTTCACGCCATGCGTGGAGCGCACGATCTTGTCGTGCTGCCAGCGCTGGCGGTAGGCGTTTTCCCAGGTGCGGTCTTCATCGACCACGGTGCCATGGCCGTTCGAGAACGGCTCGGCGGGC
The DNA here is from genome assembly GCF_058797855.1 of Janthinobacterium sp. GW823-FHT01H08. Lineage (NCBI taxonomy): Bacteria > Pseudomonadati > Pseudomonadota > Betaproteobacteria > Burkholderiales > Oxalobacteraceae > Janthinobacterium > Janthinobacterium sp. GW823-FHT01H08. The sequence goes on along the minus strand of NZ_CM179504.1, from coordinate 3,110,262 downwards.
TTGCTAAAAAATTTAAGACGGTCCAGAAAGTGACTCATGCTACCTCCACATTGCGCCGCAGGAGCGGCGCCAGGTCATAAAAACGCTGCAAGCCGGATGGCCCACGCGTCGATACAAACAGTCTATCGACGCGCCCTGCGCGGCGGTATTGGCAAGAAGTCGGTTTCCGGCACCAGGAATGCATAGATGGGTAGTCACTATTGCCTATGGGCGCCGCGACCGAGCTGCGGTATACCTGTCGGCATCGTTCAACACAGAGAAAGAGCACCATGCCGATTACCGATTACGCCAGCCTGCTGCACAGCGCCCGCAACCAGGAGCAGCCGCAACGCCTGCTGTTCACCTTTACCCAGGCGCAGGCCCAGCCTGGCGGCCAGGGCAAGTCCCTCACGCCCGTGATGTGCGCCGACAAGCTGCCCGATGAACTGGGCAGCTTCGAGACATTGAAGGAGGAGTCGAAACAGATGCAGACGCACTGGGACGTGGTCTTCGTGGCGGGACTGGCGGGTCGCGAGGGCCAGCCGCCCGCCGCGCAGGAATGCGAAGCGCCCCTGCGCGCCATGGTGACGGCGATCGAGCAAGGCCGCATCGACAGCCTGCTGGCGTTTGACCGCAGCGGGGATTTATTGCGTTTTAGCTGAGGGGACTTGTCGGATTACGGCCTGCGGCCTCGGCGGCCCCGCCTAATCCGACCTACCAGATGCAGGTCGGATTAGCGTAGCGTAATCCGACACATTGTTGGCGGCACGTTTCGGATTACCTGGCCGCATCCGGCCAAGGGCGCTCATGCAGATGGCGCGCCCGCTCTATCGGACAGACGAGCGGCAAAAACTGCTGCTGGCGCGCCGAATAGGCCATCAGTGCCCCGCTGTCGATGTCGAAATACCAGCCATGCAGTTTCAATACGCCCTGCTCCACCCGGCGCTTGAGCCACGGGTAGGTGAGCAGGTTGTCCAGCGACTGCAGGATGCTGGCCAGTTCGCACGCATGGTGCTGTTCCTCCGACGAGCGGTGCGCCAGGTCACGCCGCACGCGCTGCGCCACCGGTTCGGCGATGCGCATCCACTGTCCCACGAAGTCCGTTTCCTGCCCTTCCGCGCGCGGCTGCGGTTCCAGCAGCGCGCGGATGCCGCCGCAGCGCGCATGGCCCAGCACGATGACCCTGGCCACTTCGAGCTTGCAGACGGCGAACTCGATGGCCGAACTGACGCCGGGCGGCGCGTCAGGCGTGCACGGCGGCACCAGGTTGGCGATATTGCGCACGACGAACATGTCGCCCGGGTCGCTGCCCGTCAGCAGCATGGGATCGACGCGCGAATCGCAGCAGCCGATCAGCAGGGTCGTGGGCCGCTGCCCGTCACGCAGGCTGTCGTACAAGGTTTGCGGCTCGCTGAAATACTGCTGCTGAAACAGGCTGAAGCCGTTGACGAATTTTTCCAGTTCTTCCATGACATACTCTCATTTCCTCAACGTCTGGCAAGAACGACTTGCCAGACGTTCCAACTTTAGCAAGGCATCGGCGCATTCTTGCGCGCATAGCACCACCAGGTGATGGCGATGCAGCTGACATAAAAGCCGATGAAGCACCACAGGGCCGCGTCGGGGCTGCCCGTCAGCGCAATCGAGGTGCCATAGCTTTTCGGGATGAAGAAGGCGCCGTAGGCAGCCACGGCCGACGTGAAGCCCAGCACGGCAGCGCCTTCCTTGTTGGCGTCGACGATCGCTTGTTCCTGCGCCGCCTTGCCCTTGCCGGCCGCCGCGCGCTGGTGCTCCGTCAGGAAGATCACGGGGATCATGCGGAAGGTCGAGGCATTGCCGATACCCGTGCCGGCGAACAGCAGCATGAACATCCAGAAGAAGCCGCTGAAACTGCCCGCAGTGTGCACACTTCCGCCGGCTTGCGGCATGAAGTACAGCACGCCCAGCACGGCGCCTATCATCAGCAGGAACGACCACAGGGTGACGCGGGCGCCGCCCAGTTTGTCGGAAATCACGCCGCCGGCGACGCGCGCCAGGGCGCCGACCAACGGTCCCAGGAAGGCGTAATCGAGCGGGTTCACGTCGGGGAACTGGATCTTGATCAGCAGCGGGAACGCGGCCGAGTAACCGATGAAGGAGCCGAAGGTGCCCGTGTACAGCCAGCACATGAGCCAGTTGTGCTTGCGCTTGAAGATCACGGCCTGTTCGGAAAATGACGCCTTGGCCGACGCCAGGTCATTCATGCCGAACCAGGCCAGCAAAGTGGACAGCGCGATGAACGGCACCCAGATGAAGCCCGCGTTTTGCAGCCACATCTCCTTGCTCACGCCATTCTTGACCCAGGTGAGCGAATCGCCACCCCAGGCGCCGAAGACGGCGAACGTGATCACCAGCGGCACGACGAACTGCACCACCGACACGCCCAGGTTGCCCAGGCCCGCATTCATGCCCAGCGCGAAGCCCTTGCTCGCCTTTGGATAGAAAAAGCTGATGTTGGCCATCGACGAGGCGAAATTGCCGCCGCCGAAGCCGCACAGCAGCGCCAGGATCAGCATGGTCGGATAACCGGTGTTCACGTCCTGCACGGCCAGGCCGATGCCGATGGCGGGAATCAGCAGGGAACCCGTGGAAATGGCCGTCCAGCGCCGGCCGCCGAAGATTGGCACCATGAACGAGTAAAAGATGCGCAAGGTGGCGCCGGACAGGCCCGGCAAGGCCGTCAGCCAGAACAGCTGGTTGTTACTGTAGGTGAAACCGATGTTGGGCAGGTTGACCACCACCACGCTCCACACCATCCACACGGCAAACGCCAGCAGCAGCGCGGGAATCGAGATCCACAGATTGCGCGCGGCCGTGGCCTTGCCCGTGCTTTGCCAGAAGCTCGGGGTTTCCGGCTCCCAGGTATTGATCATATAGCGGCTCATGCTTTAACTCCTGCAGGTTGAGTAGTTGGTGCCGCACGCAGCGGCTTGAACGAGAAATGCATCCAGACGAGGGAAACGCAGACGGTGCCGTACAGGAGCATGAAGGAGCTCGAACGCACGCCCGTGAAGTCCACCAGGGCGCCGAACATCACGGGCAGGATGAAGCCGCCCAAGCCGCCGGCCAGACCCACCACGCCCGAGACGGCGCCGATGTTGTCGGAAAAATCATCGCCGATGAACTTGAAGACGGACGCCTTGCCGACAGCCATGGCGATGCCGACGATGAACAGCAGCACGGTGAACCACAGCGGCGACAGGCCGATATGGAAGGCCAGCGGCCCCGTGACGGTCTCGATCACCATCTGCGTTTGCGGATACGACAGCAGGAAGAAGCACACCCAGCACACCCACATCACGGCCCAGGTAACTTTCGCCGCACCGTATTTGTCGGAGATCCAGCCGCCCAGCGCGCGCAGCACGCCGCCCGGCAGCGAGAAGCAGGCGGCCAGCAGCGCCGCGTGCTTCAGATCAAAACCGTATTCGGCCACGTAGTACTTCGTCATCCACAAGGCCAGCGCCACGTAGCCGCCGAACACCACCGAGTAGTACTGGCAGTAGCGCCACACGCGCGGATCCTTCAGCACCTTCATCTGCTCGGAAAAGCTTTCGCCCGATGGCGCCAGGTGCGATTTGTCCGTGTACGAAAACAGCCAGAAGATGATGGCCGTGGCCAGCATGGCTACCGCATACACCTTGGGCAGCATCTGCCAGCCGAAGGCGGCGACGATGCCCGGCGCGACGAACTTGGTCAGCGCGGAACCGGAGTTGCCGGCGCCGAAAATGCCCATCGCCAGGCCGCGGCGCTCTTTTTCGTACCAACGCGCCACGTACGGCGTGCCGACGGAAAACGAACCGCCCGCCAGGCCCACGAACATGCCCAGCACGAGGAAATGCCAGTAGGCGGTGGCGTAGGAAATCAGGTAGATCGGCACCACGCTGGCCAGCATCAGCAGGAAGAAGACGCGGCGTCCGCCGTATTTGTCTGTCCAGATGCCCAGCGGCACGCGCACGAGGGAGCCCGTCAGCACGGGCATGGCGGCCAGCAGGCCGAATTGCGTTTCAGTCAAGCCCAGGCTGGTCTTGATGGGGATGCCCAGTACGGCAAACATCATCCAGACTGCAAAGCAGATGGTAAATGCGAAGGTACTGCTGATTAATACGGACGCCTGCTTGCGCCGCATGCCCGGTTCGACTGCCTTGTTACTGCTGTTACTGTTCTTGTTAGTGCCATCTAGGGTAGCCACGATGTTTCTCCATGAATGCACTGGCCGTCTGGCCAGCCGTCCCGACCAGCTTACGTGGCAGCGGCGAAAGGCACTATCGGCCACAGGGTGATTCCGGGAAGGCAATCTGGATAGCCGCATCGGCAAAAGTGACTAGATGACGGGGTGCGCGCCTAGCCTGGATGGCGGGTGTTTTACAAACCGGCGCATTTTTGGCACACTCGGCGCCTGGAGAAAAGGAGCGGCATGCAGAACAGGCACGAAACAGACGACATCATCACGCGCGTGGCCCAAGCTGGCGATGTGAAAGCCATGCTGGCTTGCGATGCCTATGCCCAGACGCACCCGGAGCGCGGCGAGGCCGTGCGCGCCGCCGTCGGCAAGGGCCACTGCCAGGTGGCCCTCCGGGCCGGCCAGATGGCAGGCTATGTGCTCCTGCACGACGACTTCTTCGGCCACGGTTTTGTCTCGCTGGTGGTGGTCGCGCCCGCGCACCAGCGCTGCGGCGTGGGATTGCGCCTGCTGGCGGCCGCCGCGGACGCGTGCCAGACAGGGAAGCTATTCACCTCGACGAACCAGTCGAACGGCGCCGCGCAACGGCTGTTCGCCGGCGCGGGCTTCGTGCGCAGCGGCCGGATCGACCATCTCGATGAGGGCGATCCGGAGTTCGTGTACGTGAAATTCCTGCGTTAGCTGCATCTCGTCCCGACGGCGTATGGCGCAGGACGCCAAAGGCGGCTATGCTGGCGCCACCATCAATCAACGCCACCACATCACGCATGGATTATCTGAGCCTCAAACATTTCCACATGGGCTGCGCCGCCGCCAGCGGCTGTCTTTTCCTGTTGCGCGGCGCCTGGATGCTGCGCGCCTCGCCCGCCTTGCAGCAGCGCTGGGTGAAAATCCTGCCGCACCTGGTCGACACGGCACTGCTGGCCAGCGCCATCGCCCTGGCCGTGTGGAGCGGCCAGTCGCCGGGCAGCCAGCCCTGGCTGGCCGCCAAACTGTGCGCGCTGGTGGCCTACATCGTGCTGGGCACCATTGCGCTGAAACGGGGCAAGACGCCGGCCGTGCGCGGCGCCGCCTTCGCCCTCGCCGTGCTGGTCTTCGCCTACATCGTCGCCGTGGCCGTCACCAAACAGGCCTGGCCGCTGTAGCACCAGGCAAGCGCATCAGAAGATGTAGCGCAGGGTAACGCTGGCGTTGCGCGGCGCACCCCAGTACCCCTGGTTGTACATGCCGAGCTGGCTGTAGTAATGCTTGTCGAACACGTTGTTGATGTTCGCCTGCAGGGACAGCTGGCGCGACAGCGCGTATTTCGCCATCAGGCTGGCCACGGCATAGCCGCCCTGCTCCACGCGCTCCGTGCCCTTCGGCCCCGTGGCATCGCGGTAGGCGCCGCTCTGCCAGTTCACGCCGCCGCCCACGGACAAGGCGCGCCAGCCGCCAGGAAGCTGGTACGTGGAAAACACGCGCGCCAAGGTCTGCGGCACATAGCTGTTCAGGCGCGCGCCCGTGTTGTCCTCGGCTGCGGCATGCGACACGCTGGCCGAGACGTTCCAGCCCTTGGCCAGCTCGCCCGACACGTCCAGTTCCACACCCTTGCTGGTGGTGCCCGAGGCCGCGTAGTACGCCTGCGTCAGCGAATTGCCGACAAAATGGCCCGTGTCTTCCTGCGCCAGGCCATCCTGCGCGATGCGGAACACGGCCAGCGCCGCATTGAGTTTGCCGCCGAAATACTCGCCCTTCACGCCCGCTTCCACATTCTTGCCTTGCACGGGGTCGAGATAGCGGCCGAACCGGTCCTGGTAGCCCTGCGGCTTGAAGATCTTGCTGTAGCTGGTGTACAGCACATGCTGCGCATCGATATCCCATACCAGGCCAGCATATGGCGTGACGGCGTGCTTGGCATACGCATAGCCGCCGCCCCAGTCGTCGACGTGGTCCGCCTTGTAGCGGCTGTAGCGCGCGCCGACGATCAGCTTCAGGGGATCTGCCAGCGAAAAACGCGCCGTGCCATAGATGCCGCGCTGCTGCACCGTGTCGAGCAGCTTCCAGCGCGAGAAATTCGGGTCGTTCCAGTCCGGCTCCGGCGTCACGCCCTGCCACTGATGAAAATTGCCGTAGTCGACGCTGCCGCCGGCAATGCCGGGGTTGCTGGCGAACTGGTTGCTGCCCGAGACGCCGAACGCCAGGTCGTGCGTGCGCCCCAGCAGCTGCAGCGGTCCCTGCACATAGGCGTCGACGCTGTCCTGGCGCCGCGTCCCCGAGTAAAAGCCGGCGTAGCCCGTCACGCCCTGGCCCGTGGCCTTGTCCGGCCAGGTATTGGCGAAAAGTTCGGCCGCCGAGTAATTGCCCCAGCCATGATTCAGCATGGCCGTCAGGTTCCAGCCCTTGCCCAGTTCCTGCTCCAGGCGCAGGAAGGCAGTCTGGCTGGTGCTGAACCAGCGGCTCCAGGTGGTGGCCGTGGTGGTGGAGCGGGAAAACGTGGCCCGTTCGCCATCCGCGTACCACAGCGGCAGGCCGCCGTACATGCCGCCACGCGGGCGGTTGTCCTGGTATTCATAGCCGGCGATCAGCACGCTGCCGGGCGCCAGATCCGCCTCCACGGTGGCGTAAGCCATGGCCTTCTTGCCATGATACAGATTCACATACGATTCGCTGTCCTGGTAGCTGGCCACGACTCTTCCGCGCACCTTGCCATCAGCACTCAGGGGTGTGGACAGGTCCGCGCTGGCGCGCGCATTCTGCCAGGAACCCAGGCTCAGGGCCGCATTCCCGGCCAGCTGCGCCGACAATGCGCGCTTGCGTACCAGGTTGATGGTGGCCGACGGTTCGCCCGCGCCCGTCAACAGGCCCGTGGCGCCGCGCACGATCTCGACCCGGTCGTAGGCCGTCATGTCCAGCGTGCTGTCGCCCACATTGAACGCATTGTCGACCGTGGTGGGAATGCCGTCGTACTGGTAGCTGGCGATGGAAAAGCCGCGCGCGAAGAACGAGGTGCGGTCGCTGTCGTAGCGGTTGATGGCGATGCCGGCTGCGTTTTGCAGCACCTCTTCCACCGTTTGCAGGTTCTGGTCATCCATCTGCTGGCGCGTGACCACGCTGACGGCTTGCGGCGTCTCGCGCACGGACAGGCCCAGGCGCGTGGCCGAGCGCATGGTCCGCGTCGTATAGGAACCGCTGCCTTCCGTCGCGCCGTTCGCATCAAAGCTGGCACTGACCCTCATCTCGGGCATGGTCTGGCCGCCATCGGCCGCTGCCACGTCGAGCACATAACCGCCATTGGCCTGCGGCACGGCGCGCAAGCCCGAGCCGGCGACGATGGCGCCCAGCGCTTCAGGCACGCTGTAGCTACCGGTCAGGCCGGCGCTGCGCTTGCCCGCCAAGGCGGTGGCCTGGTAGGAAATCATGGTACCCGTCTCCTGGCCGAAACGCACCAGCACCTGTTCCAGGGAGCCGGCCGGTATCGCCAGCGCGATGCGCGCCGCATTCGCGGCCTGGGCCGCAGGAGCGAAGATGGTGGCGCCGCTGGCGGCGAGCAGCCACAGAGCTTGGCTGACGGCCAGCGCCGCCACGCTGCGGCGGCAGGTACGGGAGGCGGAAGAAACGTGAATAAGTGTTGTGCTGGGCATGCGGACTGTTTTCCTGAAAGTGAATGAAGGGTTCACTTGCTATGTCACGCGAAAATCGCAAACCCCTCACTTTTCAGAAAATATTCATGCAGGCTGCCGATGCGGTACCACGCTCACCCAGAAGCGCGTGGTCTGGCGCACGTCGACGGGCAAGGTGCGCGTCAGCATGTCGAGCACCTGCCCCGTATCGGCCAGCGGGTAGATGCCGGACACGCGCAAGTGGGCGATGGCCGGATCGCAAGCCAGGCGCCCCGGGCGGTAGCGGGCCAGTTCGCCGATAAATTCCGCCAGCGGCATGTCGTGCGCCACCAGCATGCCGGCCGTCCACGCATCCGCGCCGGCAGCCAAGGTCCGAACGGCGCCGATCTGCGCCGCCGTAAAGCTGGTTTGCTGGCCCGCCTGCAGCCTGCGCGCCGCATCGGGCGCCTGTTCCAGTTGAATGTCGACGGCACCGGCGAACACGCCCAGCTGCGTGCGCTCTCCTTCCACGCGCACGGCAAAGCGCGTGCCCACCGGTTGCAAGCGGCCTTGTGCCGTTTGCACGACAAATGGCCGGCCGGCCTGATCGCGCGCCGTGCTGACCATGATCTCGCCTTTGACTACCGTCACCAGGCGCTGGCCCGCGTCATAGCGCACGTCGATGCTGGATGCCGTATTGAGCGCGATGCGCGTGCCGTCGTCCAGCACGACGTGGCGTAATTCTCCCGTGCCCGTGCGGTAGTCGGCAAGCCAGAAGCGCGCCTGCTCATCGCCGCCCGCCAGCCAGGCGCCGCCGCCCACGGCCAGCAACGCCAGCAGCTTGAGCGACTGCCGGCGCGCCGCATTCGCCGGCGCATGGACCGGCTTGCGCGCCAGCGTGCCGTGCGCCAGCGGCGCTGGCAAGGCACGCATGCGCGCCATGCAGCCCTCCACATGCTGCCAGGCTTGCTCATGTTCGGGGTCGCTGTCGCGCCAGGCGCGCCAGGCCTGCTCCACTTCCGACGTGGCGTCTCCGGCCTGCAGGCGCACCAGCCATTCCACCGCTTGCAGGCTGGCCGCTTCCGGCGTGAAGGCGCCCATCACGATGCCGGATGGGCAAAGAAACACTGATGCATGGCTTTGACCAGGTAGCGCTGCACGGTCGCCAGCGAGACATTCAATTCCAGCGCGATGGCCGCCTGCGGCATGCCATCGAGCTGCGACAGCAGGAACGCGCGGCGCACAGCAGGCGCCAGGCCATCGAGGCGGCGGTCGATGTCGAACAGGGCTTCGAGCAGGATCGCCTGCGCCTCGGGATCGGGCGCGTGCTGCGCCGGCAGGCTCGCCAGCGTTTCCAGGTAAGCCGCCTCCAGGTCGCGCCGGCGGTACAGATTGCCCAGCACGCCCTTGGCCACCGTCGTCAAAAAGGCGCGAGGCTCGCGCGCGGCGATGGCTTCGTCGCGATTGAGCAGGCGTATGAAGGTGTCGTGCGCCACGTCGGCCGCGTCAAAGGCGTTGCCCAGCTTGTGCCGCAGCCAGCCTTGCAGCCACCGGTGGTGTTCGTGATACAGGCTGCCCACCTCCTGGTGAGCGCCGGGTTGGGCAGCCGACACGTCGCATACTCCCTGATTCGCAAATAATAATGATTCGCATTCTATATCCATGCGCTGCTGCGGCGCAAGCGCCCTGCCAGCGCTTGTTTGACGCGCTTCTTTCCAAAATTTCCTTGCTGATCGTATCCGGTGGCGTAGCCTGCATTGCAAATTCAGCAGAACGCGCCCGGCTACGCGGCAATGATAGTATCGGCAACATCATCGACAAGCCGGCCACCCTGGCCATGCATCCCCCATTGAAAGGCGAACATGCTGCTATCCGAATTGCTGACCAAACTGACCTGCGGTGACCTGGAAGGCGAGGAGCTCGACGAGGCCGTCGCCGCCATCACCGCCGCGCCTTCCGCGCCACGCGACGAGTGGATCGACAGCGATGCCCAGGCCTATGCGCTGGAGATCCTCTCGCAACTGGGCGGCTATATGGCGTCGAGCGACAAGCTCGATGAGCTGCACGAACAGATACAGGACATGTTCGACGACTTCCCCGACTTCCCGTACGAACTGCTCAAGGCAGGCCGCGGCAGCGCGCTGCCCTATTTCGAGTGGCTCGATACGGAACTGGTGCAGCGCGCCGTGGACGAAGGCGGCTATGAGCTGATCCAGATCGACGGCAACGGCTCCGACGAAATGGATGCGCTGCTCGTGTACCGGCGCGATACAAACGACATCATCCAGGCCGCGGCCTTGATGGGCGTGACGATAGGCCGGCCGCTCACCTACTATCGCGGCATCGAAGCGATGGCGGGCAAGCGGCCGGGCTAAGCACCCACGCCTATTGCATCGGCAAGGCGCTCACATCGACGGCGGGCGCCTGGCCTGTCGCGGGCCGCGTGAAGTTCTGGCTGGTCTTCACGTAGTCGGCAAAGAAGCCGCCGTTATGCAGATAGAACCTGCCGTTTTCCACGCCGCCCGCGTAATCCATGCGCTGCGCATTGGTGGCCGTGGCGTCGCCCGTGAAGCGCCCCGCCGTCACTTCCGACCAGGTGCCGGCAACGTTCCTCGCCCACTGGTTGCCGAACTGGACGCGGCGCTCCGTGTAGCCCAGGGTATCGATGAAATTCTCGAGGAAGGAATGCACGCCCGTCAAATACGTGGAAATCGCCGGCCGCTTCCAGGTGGCGATGTAGCGCCACTTGCCCGTCTCGGGCGCGAAGAACCAGGCCGAGTAATCGCTGCCGCCATTGCCGTCGGGCCGCGCGCGCGTGATGAAACGGTACGTCGTGCCGGCCGCCCAGTTATACGACAGATAGGTCTGGCCGCCCGTGCCCTCGCCGCCGAACGCATTGTCGACCACGCCGGCGCCCTTGCTGACCAGGGTGGTTTTCGCGCCATTGTCGGCATCCCACACGGAGAACAAGATCCAGCGCTCGCTCGGCGATTTCACCTGGATGCCCATGTAGCCTTGGCTGAAGCCGTTGGCCATGAAGTAGGAGCCGATCGCGTCCTGGCCCTGGGGAATCGTCATCTCGTTATAGAAATACTCGGTATTGGCGGGCACCGTGTAGCCCATGTGCACGGACGGGCCGCGCCGCGACCAGTAGTAATTGGCGGGGTCGTTGGCGTAGGTGAGCGCGGCGCTGGCCGTCACCTTCAGCGCGGAGACGTCGCCGAACGTGTCCTTCACGCGCGACAGTCCCTGCAAGTCCACCTTCACATAGCCGGCCGCCGCCACGTTCACCGTGCCCACGGCATAGGTCTTGCGTTCCTTGCCGGCCAGCTTGACGTCGAACGGCGTGCCGTTGACCTTCACGCGGATGGTGCTGTTGCCGCCATCGGCCAGGCTGGCGTCGAGCGCCACCTGCACGGGTCCCGCCCCGCCCACGCGGAAGTAGGTGCTGGCGACGGCAGCGGGATTGCTCCAGCCAGACAGGCCGCGCTCGCTGATGACGGCGCCCTCATTCCCGCTGGTGATGAAGGCGTTGCCGGCCAGTTCCACGGTGGCGGACGTGGCGGGCGCGGCCACGGTGGCGGCCAGCAAGGCGGTGCCGCCCGAGCCGGTGGCGGTGGCGCCACCGCAGGCCGCCAGCAGCATCGGCATGGCGGGAAGGAATGCAAAGAGCAATGAACTTGTGTGCTTCATCAACGTCTCCTGGTGTGGTACGGCTTGCGGCGGACGAACAAGGGCCTGCGCGCCTGCGCCGCGGTTGAAAAATGGATAGGGAAAGAAAAAACCCGCTACGGCAACTGGTGCGGTAGCGGGTCGTTAAGGCTTAGTACTTGCCGTCGAGGGCGAAGATCGGCTTGCGCGATTTCCACTGCCCGCCCGTGAAGTCCGGGAAGTCCAGGGTCTGGAAGTTGGCGGCGATCGATTGCTCGGACAGCGGCGTGATGGCGCTCCAGGTGACGGCATCGTAGATATCGATCGGCATCGGCGCGTTGGCCTTCAATGCTTCGACAAAGGCGTGGATGACGAAGAAGTCCATGCCGCCGTGGCCCGCGCCCTCGGCTTGCGCCGCGTACTTGCGCCATACGGGATGCTCATACTTGTCCTGGTAAGCCTTGAAGTCGTCCCACTGGTGCGGCTTGCTGACGCCTTCGATATGGATGGAATTGTTCAAGTCCATCCACAGGCCGTCCGTGCCTTGCACGCGGAAGCCCAGCGAATACGGGCGCGGCAGGCTGGTATCGTGCTGCAGGATGATGGTTTCGCCGTTCTCGCACGCCAGGGTGGTGGTGACCACGTCGCCCAGCTTGAATTTCACCTTGGCGTTCGCATGCTGCGCGCCGCCCGGCTGCTTGACGATGTAGTCGTGCAAGCCGCGCGCCTTGGTGGCGAAGGCGTTGATGCGCGTAAAACGGTTGCCGCGGTTGATGTTGGTGTACATGGCGCAGGGGCCGATGCCATGGCTCGGATACAGTTCGCCGTTGCGCTCGACCGAGTGCTGCGTGCGCCAATGGGCTTCGGACCAGCCCTTTTCGCCGAATTCCACGCCGCCGCCGTACGGCTTGGCCGGATTGCCGCTGTTGAATTTGACGGCGCGCAGATCGTGCTGGTAGCCGCCTTGCAGGTGCAGCAGTTCGCCGAACAGGCCCGCGCGCACCATCTGCAGCGCCGCCATCACGTCGCGGCGGTAGCACACGTTTTCCAGCAACATGTACGGCGTGCCCGTCTTCAGCTGGGTATTCAGGACATCCCAGTGGTCTTGCAGGGTGATGCCGGCCACCACTTCGCAGCCGACGGCGATCTTCGCCTGCATGGCGGCGATCGCCATCGGCGCATGGAATTCCCACGGCGTGGCGATGATCACGCCATCGAGGCCGCCCGCGTCCAGCATGCGCTTGTAGGCTTTCTGGTCGCGGTCTTCGCCATACGTGCGCGGACGCGGCTTGCCGGCTTTTTCCACCTGGCCCAGCGCATGTTTCAGCATGATCGGTTCGATATCACACAGGGCAACGACTTCCACGTCGTCGCGGCGCACCAGTTCGGCCAGCAGCACCTGGCCGCGCATGCCCGTGCCGATCAGGCCCAGGCGGACCTTGTCGCGGCCGGCGGCGGGTGCGGCGTTGGCCTCGCCAGGCAGCAAGGCGCTGCCTGCCATGGCACCACCGGCCAGCGCGGCGCTGGCGGACAGGAAATTGCGTCGATTGAATTGTGTCGTCATTGGTCTCTTCTCGCTTCCATTGGTAATGATCGTCGCCGGCCCGCCGCACGGCGGGCCGGTTGCAATTTAATAAGTGTATTCCGCCGTGAAGCGCACGGAACGCGGCGCCGTGCGGCCGGCCACCTGCAGATAGCTGCGGGCGATGGCGCCGTGGTCTTCGCGCGTTTCGTTGTAGCGGGTCACGGTCTGGCTGTTGAACACATTGAACACGTCCACTTTCAGGCTCAGGCCCTTGACGGCGCTGGGAGTATAGGCCAGATTCATGTCCAGCTGGGCTTGCCATGGCAGGCGGCCCTGGCTGCCGCGCGGCGCCGGCTTGCCATTGCAATAGAAGTAGGAATCGCCGTAGTCGTTCTCGAACCTCAGGTTATCGGGCAGCGCGCCGATGCAGTTGCGCGGCGCGCCCGAGGTCAGCGACAGGTTGGCGCCGACCGTCACGTCCGGGATCACCTGCATGAAGCCGTAGGCCTTGAACGCATGGCGGTGGTCGCCCGGCAGGTAGCCATAGGCGTTGTACATCAGTTCCTTGTGGTCGTCGCTGACCGTCAGGCCCACGTCGCCGCCGCCGATGCTGTCCGTCTGGCCTTCCATATTGCCCTTCAGCGCAGACAGGGTGTAGGTCAGCTTGCCGTACCAGCCGTTCGTGTACGGGTGCTCGACGAACAGGTTCAGGGCGCGGTAGGTGCGCGATGGCAGCGGGTTGCCCCACTCGGCCGCCGAAATATCCACGCGGCGCAAGCCCTTGCCGTCGTCGAAGTCCACCATCAGGCTGTTGTCGCGGCCCGGGTTGATGATGGCGCACTGGAAGCCGCCCCAGTTGCTCGTGTCGACGCTGTTGCGCGTGGCCCAGGCTTGCAGCGGACGCGCGTCGCAGGTGTCATCGTTGGTGTCGTTCAGCTTGCGGTACAGGACGCTGGCGCCCACCACCAGCTTCTTGCTCAGGGCGCGTTCGAAACCGAGCGAGAATTCATCCTGCGACAGCGGCTTCAAGCCGATGGCCGTCACTTCGCGCGCATCGCGGCTCTGGCCATACGCGTTGTTGGCCGAATACGGCTTGCTGATCGCGTGCAGGCCCGTCGGCGCGCCCGTGACTGGATCGACGCCCGTGTAGGTGTACATCTCGCTGGTGGCCAGGAAAGGGCTGGCCATGTTGCTCGACAAATTCGACGGCACCGGCAGGTGGTAGCGGCCGCCGTTGGCGAAGAATTTCAGGGTGCCGTCGCCCAGGTAATCCCAGGTGGCGCCCACGCGCGGAGCGATCATATTGCGCTGCGAAATGAAGGCCACGCCATCGGTGCTGTAGTTGGTGAACTGTTCGCGGCGCAGGCCCAGGTCCAGCAGCACCCGTTCCGTAACCTGGTAGTGATCCTGGATGTATTGCGCCGATTGCACGCTGGTCGGACGCGCCAGGTTGGCGTTCAAGTCCTTGCTGACGTAGTAGCCTTGCGCGCCGTAGCCGCCGCCCTGGGCCGGCGTCTCAAACGCGCCGTTGATCGGGCGGTTCGGATCGGTCGCGCGCTGGTAGCTCCAGCGGTAGCCGCCGGCCAGGCTCAGGCCCACTTTCGATTCCACGTCGATGCGGTCGATGCCGCCGCGCAGCGAATGCTTGCCCAGCTTGTATTCGAGATCGAGTCGCTTGGCTTTCTGGCGGTCTTCCGACGACGGGTCGACCAGGGTGCCCGTCACCGTCTGCGGATTGGCATAGCTCAGGCCCGGCACCTGGGTCGATGCGTTCGACGACGTTTGCGCCAGCAGCGGATTGTAGCCATTCGGCGTGCGCGTGTGCGAGGTGCGCGATTCGCCCATCATGGCCGTCACGGTCAGGTTGTCCGTCAGGTAGCCCGTATATTTGAAAATGTCGATGTTGGCGCCCGGCGCGGCCGACGAGCCGCAGCAGTTGACCGTCGTCTCGCCCTTGCCTGCCTGTACGCCGTTGCTCGCATGCGTGGCGTAGCTGTAGCCATACGCCTGGCTGTCCGTCTTCGTGCGGTCATACAGCTTGGTATATTCGAAGTGATGGTCGTCCGTCAGGTTGAAATCGAGCTTGGCCGTCATGCGGTCCACCTTGCTCTGGCTCGTGCTCCAGCCGCGCGCCAGGGCCGTGCCCGAGTCGGCGGTGGCGGCGACGGCCTGGCTGTCGGTGCGCGTCTGTTCCAGCGCCACGAAGGCGAACAGCTTGTTCTTGATCAGGGGACCGCTGCCGTACAGGCCCACCACCTTGCTGGTGCTGCCGTTGTCGCGGTTCCAGTACAGCAGATTGCCGTCCGTCTTGGGATTGGCGCCCGTGTTCGGGTAATACGTGTTTTCCGGCTCGCCTTTCAGCGAACGGGGAATGATGGAGACCTTGCCGCCGAATTCGACCTTGTTGCCGCCGCTCTTGGTGGTGATATTGATCACGCCGCCCGTGGAGCGGCCGAATTCCGAACCATAGCCGCCCGACAGCACCTGCAGGTTGGAGATCGCGCCAAACGGCAGTTCCGACGCGCCCACCTGGGTCAGGATGTTGGTGATGGGGAAGCCGTTGACATAGAACGCGTTTTCCGACTGGCCCGAGCCGCCGATCGATGGCGCATTGCCGTACACGCTATTGGTGCCGCGCGACACGCCCGGCGTCAGCTGCACGATGGAGGCCACGTCATTGCCGACCGGCAGCGCTTTCAATTCCTTGGCCGTGAAGATCACGCCATTGTTCGTGTTCGACACGTCGATCGGATTGCGCGACGCCTTCACCACGACGGTCTGTTCCTGGCCCACGGGGCCGGCCGCGCTGGCCGGGCCGAAGTTCGCTTCGGCGCCCGCGCCGATCAGGGCTTCGACTTCCTGCGACGCTTCGACCGACCCGGCGCGCAGCACGCGCACCGCGTAACGGCCCGGCGGCATGGAGTTGGCCACATAGCGGCCCGACGTATCCGGCGTCAGGGTGCGCTGCACGCCCGTCGCCAGATTTTCCAGCACCACGGTGGCGCCGGCGGGCGCGCTCACTTCGCCGAAGATGGTGCTGGTGGCGTTCGACTGTGCCCAGGCCTGGCCTGGCACGCCGGCCGCCAGGGCGATCACGATCGCGGCGGCGCGGCTGATGTCGCGCAATTTGAGTCGGGTGGTATGCATGTGTCTCTCCGTCTATATCGAGGGTTATACGCGCCCTCCCCGCTCCAGGGCGAAGTCGGGGGGATGCAATTTTTATGGTGAGCGTCGGAAGGGAGAGCCAGGCAGCCGTTCCTTCCGGGAAATCAGTCCGTCTTGGCTGATTTTCGTTTTCTTGGGATTACTTTAAAAAGAAAAATAAGTATCGTCAACAAAAAGAAAGTTACAGCGCAAATTTATCGCTAAATTCAGTAAATAAAGACGTTTTATCTTTCGATTCAATCCGTGATGCGGCAAATAACTTTCGTTATCGTGGCGTGGCGGATACACGCGCCGGCAAGAAGGCGGCCCGCAGGAGACATTCCACACGGCAATCCCGATGGAAAAACGCGAAAGTAGCCATGGCAATCCCCTTTCACTTACGTTTATCTTTCGTATTGCGCATTTCGGAATATTGTCTTTTTCTTTTCATGACGATACCCCGGCCCGCTGGCAGGCCGGGGCGGCGTCACGTCTTAAAAGAACTTGTAGCTGGCCGACAGGGCAAACTGGCGGCCGAACAGGTCCTGGCTATGGTTGTAGCCTTCCCAGCCGTTCGGGTCGTAGTACGGCTGCTTGTTGAACGCGTTCTTCACGTTCAGGCCCACGTCCAGGTTCTTGAGCGGCTTCCAGCTGAAGGCCAGGTTCACCGTGGTGTACGACGGCGCGCCCTTGCACTGGCCGGCCGGCAGCGATACCGAGGCGGCGGTGCAGTTTTCCGGCGTGTTGTCCTTGTCCCACGGACCGTAGGCCCAGCGCGTCTTGCCAGAATAGTTGATGAAGACGCTGCTGACGAAATTGCGGTAGCTCCAGTCGGCGTTGACGGTGGCGCGGTAGCGCGGCGAATCGTAGTAGCCGACGGTATTGCCCTTGATATCGCTGCCGTCTTCGCTGTCGTGGGTGTCGCGCTTGCGGATGGTGGCGGCGATGCCGGTACTCAGCTTGCCCCAGTCGCCGAGCGCAAAGCGCGTGCGCGCGTCGATGTCCACGCCGTCCATGAGGGTGCGGCCGCGGTTCGAATACGAGTTGATCAAGCCACCCAGGTTGCCCACCGAGTAGCCCGGCACGCCGCCCGCGCACACGCCCGCGTTGGCGGGATTGGCGCACATGGCCGCCACCGCCGCCATATTGCCCCGGTCCGTGTCCGTCAAGTCGTTGCGGATGGCGCTCGATGTACCGGCCAGGGTCGGGCCGTACTTGTCCACCAGTTCCGTAAACAGTTCGTTGAAGTCCTGGCGCACGATCTCGTCGCGGCGGTTGATGAACCAGTAATCGATGGAGATGCTCACGTCCTTGGCCGGCTGCAGGACCAGGCCCACGGTGGAAATCTTGGCCTTTTCCGGACGCAGGTTCTGGTTCGGCGGCGTCAGGCCGCCCACCGTCGTCGAGCAGTTCGAATTGAGCAGGCTCTTGCCCAGGTCCGCGTCCGTCGCCACCCTGGACTTCATCAGGGCGCGCGCCATGGCATTCGTCTCATCGCAGCGCACCGTATCGCGGATGCCGCCCACCTGGGCAAAGACGCCGCCCGAGCCCGATTCAGCCAGGTTGGGCGCGCGGAAGCCTTCCGAATACGTCCCGCGCAGCATCAGGTCGGGACGCGCGCGCCAGATCACGCCCAGCTTGGGCGCCAGGTTGGCCGAGAAATGCGGGTATTTGTCCAGGCGCGCGGCCGCATTGACTTCCAGGGTGTCGGAAAGCGGCACCACCACTTCGCCAAACACGGCGGCGATGGTGCGCTTGCCATCGAACCAGGAACCGCCCTGCTGCGTGATCAGGCCATTGGCCGCATCCGCGTTGCCGGGCGTGAGGAAGCTTTCGCGCATGACGTTGGTGCCCACGGCGGCGCGCACTTCGCGCTCGCCCAGCTTGAACAGGGTGCCTTCCAGCTTGGCGTCCCACGTCATCAGCTTGGTCCACGATTCGATGGCGAAGGTCGGATAGGCGGCGCGCAGCAGCGCCGCATTGGCCTCGCTGATTTCGCCGAACTTGTAGGCGGGATTGTCGGAGATATACGTGCGGCCGCTGACGGGATCTTTCGTGAACGGGCCGAACGCCTGCTTGAAGCCATTGATATTCAGGTTCGCCGTCTGGAACAGCGTGGAATGGCTGCCCGCCACGCTGAGCGCCGTTTCAAAATCCCAGCCGCCGCCGATGCTGCCGCGCAGGCCGACGAGCGCGCGGTAGTTTTCATCGACATTCTTCTGGCCGAAGTGGCCCGTGGCATCCTGCAGCAGGTAATTCAAACCGGCCGCGCCGCCCATCTTGGCCACCATGTCGGCATCGAGCTTGCCCTTCAGGTAGACGTTGTTGGGACTCAGGAAAGGCGTGGCGAAGGTATTGAGGGTAGTGCCCGTATTGCGCGCGAACCAGTTGTTCGTGCTGCCGCTGTTGAAGCTGGACGGGCCATTCTCGCCGCGCATCTTGATGTGGGTGAACGCACCTTCCGCGAACGCTTCCATGTCGCCGCCCAGCTTCAGCCGGCCGCTCAAGTAGGCCGTGGCGCGCTCCGAAGTGGGACCCGTATCGAGCTGGTTGGGCAGCGCATTCCACACGCAGCGCGTGCCCGACGCTTCGGTGATGCTGTTGTTGCAGCCGGGTGCGGCGCGCTGGGTGCGGGCATTGTTGTTGGCCTTGTCGAAGACAAAGAAGGTCCCCGGATTCATCACGCCCGGCTCGCTGCCCACGCCCACGCGCATGTTCGGGATGAAATTGGGATTGTTCACATAAAAATACGAGGGGCGCTTCTGCCAGGTATCGGCCAGCGCGATGCGGTCGCGCTGGTAGACGTTGACGGAACCGTAGACGTTGTAGCCGTCGCTGGCCAGGTCGCCCACGCCATACAGCACGCTGGCCTGGCGCTCGCCGTACGCTTTCACGCTGGGCGAAAACTCGCCGTTGGCGCGCGCCTCGAGGCCCTGATACGACTTCTTGGTGATCACGTTGATGACGCCGGCGACGGCATCGGAGCCATACACGGCCGACGCACCATCGGTGAGGATTTCCATGCGCTCGATGGCGGCGGCGGGAATGGCGTCGATATTGACGAACATGGTCTGGAAACCGGCCGGCGCGCCATAGAACGACAGGCGGCGGCCATTGAGCAGCACCAGCGTGCCCTGCGCGCCCATGCCGCGCAAGTTCGCCTGCGAGCCGCCATCGGAACCCGTGAACATCGAGCGGAAGTCCTGCTGCGCCGGACGGGCCGCGGGCAGGTTGTCGAGCACTTGCAGCAAGGTGAGCGCGCCCATGTTTTCGATCTGCTTGGCGTTGATCACCTGCACGGGCGACGCCGTTTCCGCGTTGATGCGCTTCAGACTGGAACCCGTCACTTCGACGCGCGCCAGTTTTTCTTCCTCCGCTGCCAGCGCCGTCGACGCCAACGCGGTTGAGCCAAGTCCGACCGCCACCATGGCGGACATCAGTTTTTTCAAGTGCATTCCCATCTCCCTTTTATAAGTGATTTGTTTTCGTCAGGCTGCAAGAGCCCCTCCCCGGTCCGAAGAGGGGCTCGTTGTTAGTGAAATGATTGAAGTAGTTAGCGCGGCTTGACTGTCGCGCCCTCCGTGCCGGTCAGCACGGCGTTGGCCCAGTTGCCGCAGACCTGGGCCGGGTGGGCGCCGCGCGCGCCCAGGGTGCGCAAACTGAGCTGGCTCAGGCCGCGCACGTCGATTTCGGGTTTGACCACCCCGGGAGCCGTGACCAGGCCGCTGTCGTACAGCAGCCGCTCGCCGCTCCAGACCTGGAATTGCAAGCCGCCCGCGCTGCGGCAGCTATCGTCCACGCCCAGGTCGGCGCGCAGCAGATTCCAGTTGCCCGCCAGCTGCAAGTCGATGCGGCTGGCTGGTCCCACGCCGAGGCCCTTGCGGAACCACAGCCCGTTCATGCGCATCTCGGCGGCCTTGCCGGCCGGCCGGTCTTTCGCGACAGTCTTCGGCAGCGCCAAGTCCGACAGATAGCGCTGCACCTCTTCTGCTTCGGCCACGCGGTGCTCGAGCACGCGGAATGCGGACAAGGTCACGGGCGCCACGTCGGTCGCCAGCGCCGCGTCGAACGCGCGCGCCACCGGCCCGGCCTGCGCCGCCGTGACCATCGGGTCGGTGGATGCGGCGCCATCGCCTTCCGGATTTTGCGTGCTCATGACGCGGAAGCGCAGCAAGCGCCCGGCCGTGGCGGGGAAATTGATCGTCTGCGTACCCTCTTGCAATTTGAGCGTGCCGCGCGCAAGCGCCGCGCCCCACTCGCCGTTGTTGTCGCCGATGTAGATTTCGTAATCCCGCACCTGGCCATGCTTCCAGTGCTGATCGTTGCGCGGCGCCAGTTCGATGCCATCGACGAGGCGGCGTTCCGTAAAGCCGATCACCCATTCATGCGGTCCGCTTTTCACGGACGGGCTGCGCACGGTGCGGAACCAGGTCTCGGGCTTGCCGTCGAAGGCGTTTTCCAGCGGATAGCCGCTTTCTTCCGCAGGACGCGACACCACCTGCATGGCGTCAGCCGGCAAGGCGCGGCCCGGCACGGGGGCGGCGGGGAAGTCGGCATCGATACGCGCCACGCCCAGCGCGCCAGCCACCTGCAAGGCCAAGGGCTGGCGGATATCCTGCGCCGCCACTTTCACGTGCAAGGTGCCCTGGCGGTCGGCAGGATCGAAGAACCAGGCATCAAGCGCCTTGTCGTAGGCGGCGCGGTCGGCGGACGCCGCGAGCAGCCGTTCGCCCGCCTTGACGGCGGCAGGTCGCTGGCCCGCCAGCATGCGCAGCGCATAGCCGCGGCGCGCTTCCTGGCCCTGGTACTTGCCTTCAACGGCGCCGATGTCGACCTGCACGTCGCCGCCCGTCTGGCGCATGCGGATGATTTGCTGGCTGAAGGCGCCGCCCTGGTACTGGCGCGTGTTGCCGTCGTCTTCATACAGGGTGTATTCGGAATCGCCGTGCGGGTAGATATCGAGGGTCAGCTGGTCCTTCGGTTTCTGGCCGTCGTACAGCATTTCCGGATACATGGGCAGGATGGCGCCGGCGCGCACGAACACGGGCAGCTTGTCCAGGGTCACCTGCATATCGAGGTCGCGCCCTTTCGCGTCCGCCGTGGCCTGGCGGCCATCCCAGTAGTCGTACCACGTGCCTTGCGGCAGGTGGATGCCCTTGCGCCAGCCGCCGCTGACGGCCTGGCTGCGGTAAACGGGCGCCACCAGCACGTCGCGCCCCAGCAGGAATTGATACTTATAGGCTTCCGTGTAGGCGGCCGGGTCTTGCGGGTAATCCCACATCAGGCCACGCACCAGCGGCGCGCCCGATTGCTCCGCTTCGCGCACCAGGGTGTACATATACGGCGTCAAACGCATCTTGAGCTTCAGATAGCGGCGGTTGATGTCGCGGTACGGTTGCTCGAACCACCACGGGTGCTTGCGCTCGGCCGCGGCCCAGCCGGACATGCCCATCAGCACGGGCGTAAAGCTTTTCCACTGCAAGTCGCGCAGATAGGTTTCCGGGCTGCCGCCGAAGATGGCGTCCACGTCGCCCGAGGCATACGCCTGGCCGGACAGGCCCGAGCCGATCAGGGTCGGAATGTGCCAGCGGATGTAGTCCCAACTGGCGCTCTGGTCGCCCGTCCACGCCACGGCGTAGCGCTGGATGCCGGCCCAGCCCATCACCGTCCACAAAAACGGGCGGCTGTCGGAGTTGTTCAGGATGCCGTCGTAGGCCGATTTGTTCGCATCCATGGCGAACTGGTAGCCCTTGCCCGTCCACGCCACGTCCAGCTTTTGCACGCGGCTGCCCGCCTGGCCCACTTCCCAGGCGATCTTGTCGACGCCGTTTTCCGTCCACAGGCCCGTGCGGAAGCCATAGCCGGCCAGGCCCTTCACCGTTTCCGGCAAGTTCGTGTAGCCGCAGCCATAGCCGTCGTTGGGCAGAATCCAGCCGCCCGGCATGTCGTGTTCGCGGTACTGGCGCGCCACGGTTTCCACCACGTCCGGCGTCTTGCCGGTGGGGCCGTCGCTCCAGCCTTTGGGCACGGAACCGGGCTTTTTCACGTTGTCGCCATCGTTGTAGCAATCGGCGTCGCCGTATTCGAGCGCCCAGCGGGGCAGCATGCGCGCGCGGCCCGTCAAGTCCGTGTAGCGGGCGACGACGTCGCGCAAGTCCTTGCCGACGAAGAAATACGCATCGAAGCGCCCTTCCGCGTGCTGCAGCGAGATCTGTTCCTTGTCGCGCAAATCGTAGTGCCCGTCGGACCAGGTATTGCGCAGCATGCCCCAGCCCCGTGAACTCATGAGGAATGGCGCGGGATTCGGCCGGTCGCCCTCTTCCCAGCCGCCCGAATACGACACGGGCACCTGCTTGCCCTTGAACTCGAAGCGTCCATTTTGCTGCCCGCCGCCGAAGTAGCGCTCGCCCGGCAAGCTCGATAGCACCTGCACGCCCTGCTTGTCGTCGAGCGACAGCGGCTGCACTTCGCGCCACAGCGGCACCGCATCGCCCATGCGGTACAAGGTAAAGCGCAAGGGTTTGCGGTCGATGCGCAGGTTCAGGGCTTCGGTGCTGATCAGGATATGCCCGGGCTGCTCATCGATCTGGTACGCCACCTGCGCGGCAGGCTGGCCCACGACGATGGGCGCGGCCTTGTCGCCGGGACCCGTCAAGCCCCCCTTGCCGCCCGCCTGGATGCGCAACACGTCCGCCTGCGGCAGGCTGATACGCAGCTGCATGCCCGTGTCGCTGCGCAGATCCCAGCCCAGCGCCTCGCCCTTGGCCACGTCGGCCGCATGCACGGCGGAGAGCGACTGCAGATTGCCGATAGGCGCGGCTTGCAGGCCAGGGGCGGCCAGGGTGGCAAGGGCGGCGAGAACGCAGGCGGCAAGGGCGCGGCGGGGAAGCGGGAGAGGTTTCATCTGCGGGCTTTCAGAAAATCGAAGTGATGGAAATACTTTAAGAAGAAAAATAAATATCGTCAATCAAAAGAAAGTTATTAAGCCTATTTATTAATAAAATGCCCAGAATTGGCGCATTTTTCTTACGTTTCACCAAAATTTCACAAAACATACTTTCGTTATCGTCGCATTTCAGCGACAGGCGGCGGCACGACGGGGTTTCATGCGGCAGCGCAACATGATTGATGTCCAGAAAAGCACCAGTTCGACGCCATTATTTCGCAAGCCACACAACTATTTACTTTCGTTTGACTTTCGTATTTGACTTTTCGAAATTTAGTATTTATGCTTTCTCCAACAAACACTTTACTGACCTCTCATGACTACCCTTCTTCAGCGTGACATTCAAACCTGGCGCGACATCGGCGGCCTGCACACGGCCGAGGAAATCGCCCATCAGCCCGCCATCTGGCGCGCGCTGGCCGGCATTTTGCGCAGCGAGCAAGCCAGCCTGGCCGCCTTTCTGGGCGATGCGCTGTCCCATCCACAGCAGTGCGTGATCCTGACGGGTGCCGGCAGCTCGGCGTATGTGGGCGAAATCGTCGTCGATACCCTGAATGCCGCCTGGCCCGCGCAGATCCGCGCCATCGCCACCACGACTTTGCTGACGCACCATGAGCTGTACCTGGAAGCGGATGCGCCCACCCTGCTCGTCTCGTTTGCCCGCAGCGGCGACAGCCCGGAAAGCCTGGCGGCCGTGGAACTGCTGCGCCAGGTCGTGCCCGGTGCGCGCTTCCTGAACATCACCTGCAACGCCGATGGCAAGCTGGCGCGCCAGGGCGCCAACGACAGCAATACATATAACTTGCTGATGCCGGAAGGCAGCTGCGACCGCGGCTTCGCCATGACCAGCAGCTTTAGCAGCATGCTGCTGGCGGCCCTGTCGGTACTGGGCAAGGACGTCGACGTGGCGCGCCTCGAGACCCTGGCGCAGCTGGGCGAAGACGCCCTGCGCGACTGGTCGGCTCCCGTGGCGGACCTGGGCTCGCAGCCGGTGCAGCGCGTCGTTTACCTGGGCAGCGGCCCGCTGGAAGCGCTGGCCAAGGAAGCGGCATTAAAAATCCTGGAACTGACGGGCGGGCGCGTGATGGCCATGGCGAATACACCGCTGGGCTTCCGCCATGGCCCGAAATCGGCAGTCACCACGGAGTCCTTGGTGATCCTGCTGCGCAGCAGCAAGCCATTGGCGCGCCAGTACGAAGACGACTTACTGCAGGAACTGCAGCGCGACAGCGTGGCGCAGACGTGCCTGACGGTGGGCATCGGCGGCGACTTATCTGCCAACTTGGCGGCCGACGCGCCGGCCTGGCCCGACGCCTGGCTTGCCCCGCTGTGGCTGCTGATGGCGCAGCAATATGCGCTGCACCAGTCCGCGCTGCTGCAACTGCGCCCCGACAATCCATTCGCCGGCGGCATCGTCAACCGTGTCGTGCAGGGCGTCACCATCTATGGCCATGACCAATTCTAATTCCATCCAGGGCTTTCACGGCATCGACATCGGCGGCAGCAAGATGGAGCTGGTCGCCTTTGCCGACCGCGACGGCGCGCTGACCGAAACGTTCCGAGAGAGAGTGGCCACGCCGGGCGACGATTTTGCCGCCTTCGTGCAGGCGATCGTCGACCTGGTGGCGCGCGGCGACGCCGCCCTGGGCACGACGGCGCCCGTCGGCATCGGCTTGCCCGGCGTGATCGACAGCGCCAGCGGCCGGCAACTGAGCTCCAACGTGCCGGCCCTGAACGGCCGCCTGGTGGCGCAAACCCTGCAACAAGCCTTGCAGCGCCCTGTCGCCATCGGCAACGATTGCCAGTGTTTCGCCCTGTCGGAAGCGCAAGGCGGCGCGGCCGACCATGCCGCCAGCATGTTCGGCGCCATCCTCGGCACGGGCGCCGGCGGCGGCTATTGCGTGGGCGGCCAGCTGCTGCGCGGCTTGAACGGCGTGGCCGGCGAATGGGGCCACTGGAGCCTGCCCGCCACCCTGCTGGCGCAGCACGGTTTGATCGATTACGCCTGCCCGTGCGGCAAGGCTGGCTGCCTGGAACGCTACGTCTCCGGCCCCGCCATGAGCAAACTCCACGCGCACTTTGGCGGCGATGGCGCCGAGCCGCTGGCCATCGTGGCACGCGCCAACATGGGCGACGCCGTGGCCGAACGCACGGTGGCCGTGCATCTCGACTTGCTGGGCCACGCCCTGGCCGGCCTGGTGCTGGCCTACGACCCGCACGTCATCGTGCTCGGCGGCGGCCTGTCGAAATTGCCGCACCTGTACGACAAGCTTCCGGCCGCCGTCAAGCGCCACCTGTTCCCCGGCGTGCACGTGCCGCCCATCCTGCCGCCCCGCTTTGGCGACGCCGGCGGCGCGCGCGGCGCGGCCCTTTTGATACGACAACATATAAAGGCGTCAACATGATGAAGCAAGCGGAAAACCCGAGTTTTACCCTGTCGCCCATCCAGCAAGTGATCAAGGCGCACCGCCGCGGCGAGCGCGTGGGCCTGTACGCCGTCTGCTGCAGCCAGCCGAGCGTACTGCGCGCCGCCATGCGCGTGGCCAGCGAGTACGACACCGTGCTGCTGGTCGAAGCGACCTCGAACCAGGTCGACCAGTTCGGCGGCTACACGGGCATGACACCAAACGTTTTCCGCGACACCATGCTGGCACTGGCCCGGGAACAGGGTTTCCCGACCGAGCGCCTGGTGCTGGGCGGCGACCATCTGGGTCCGAACGCCTGGCAGCACCTCGACGCGGCCACCGCCATGGCCCACGCCGAGACCCTGATCGCCGCGTATGCGTCGGCCGGCTTCCATAAAATCCACCTCGATTGCAGCATGCGCTGTGCCGATGATCCCCTGCAGCTCGACGATGAAACCGTGGCCGCCCGTTCGGCGCGCCTGTGCATCGTCGCCGAAACGGCGGCGGCCGCCGCCGGCTTCGCGCCGCCCGTCTACGTGATCGGCACGGAAGTGCCGGTTCCCGGCGGCGAAGCGTCCTTGGCGCAGGCCGGCGCCGTCACCAGCCCGCAGGCCGCGCGCCGCACCCTCGACGTGCATTGCCGCGCCTTCCTCGACAAAGGCCTGCACGACGCCTGGCGCCGCGTCATCGCCATGGTGGTGCAGCCGGGCGTCGATTTCGACCAGAGCAGCATCCAGCACTACGATGCGCAGGCCGCCGCCGAGCTGTCGGCCTTCGTGGCCGAGCAGCCTGGCCTCGTGTTCGAAGCCCACTCGACCGACTACCAGCGCGAGTCCGCCCTGCACGCCATGGTGCGCGACCATTTCGCCATCCTGAAAGTGGGCCCGGCCGCCACCTTCGCCCTGCGCGAAGCGCTGTTCGCCCTGTGCCAGATCGAGGAAGAACTGTTGCCGGCGCACGCCACCTCGCAGCTGATGCAGGTGCTCGACGACGTGATGGTGGCCAAGCCGAAGAACTGGATCAAACATTACCTGGGCACGCCGGAAGAACAGCGGCTGATGCGCCGCTACGGCTTGAGCGACCGTTGCCGCTATTACTGGGGCGAGCCGGAAGTGGCGGCCGCCGTCGGCAAGCTGCTGGCCAACCTCGATGCCGTGGCGATTCCACTGCCGCTGCTGAGCCAGCATTTGCCGGAACAGTATCTGGCCGTGGTGCAGGGCAGCCTGAAAGCGGAAGCGCCAGCCTTGATCGAGCACAAGATCGGCAGCTTGCTGGCGCAATATGCGCGCGCCTGCAACCGCAATGCGGCAGTGGCCGTCATTGCCGAAGCGGCAATCTGTTAAGCTCGGTATTTTCATTTTTTACTGAGCCCGCCACCATGCGAAATACCAGCCAACGCCGTGAATCCATCCTCCAAATGCTTGCCCAGCAGGGCTCGGTGCAGGTGACCGATCTGGTGGAAAAGCTCGGCGTGTCCGCGGTCACCATCCGCAGCGACTTGAATGCGCTGGAAGCGCAAGGCATGGCCACGCGCAGCCACGGCGGCGCGACCCTGACGCGCACGCCGCCGCCCGAGCATACGATACGCCAGAAGGATGCCATCAACCACGAGCAGAAGGAGCGCATCGGCGCCTATGCGGCGCGGCTGGTGGAACCGGGCGACAACATCATCATCGACTCGGGCACCACCACCATCTCGCTGGCGCGCCATCTGCGCGACGCCACCGGCGTGACGGTGGCCACGAATGGCCTGAACATCGCGTGGGAGCTGGCCGACGCGCCCGGCGTGGACCTGATCCTCACGGGCGGCCTGCTGCGCAAGCAGTCGCTGTCGATCCAGGGCAGCCAGGCCGAAACCTGCTTGCAGGCCTACAGCTTCGACAAGCTGTTCCTGGGCGTGGACGGCTTCGACCTGCAGTTCGGCGTCACCACCCACCACGAAGCGGAAGCAAGCCTGAACCACAAGATGGTGGAACGGGCCAAGAAAATCATCGTCCTCACGGACGCCTCCAAGTTCGGCCGCGTCAGCCTGCACCGCATCGTGCAGCTGGACCGCGTCGATACCGTCATCACCGATGCCAGCATCAGCCAGGAATACCGCGAAGGGCTGCACAAGCTGGGCATCGAACTTTTTATAGCGGAATAACACATGCTGAGCGGCAGAATCCTTACCCCATCTGGCTGGATCACGGGCACCATCACTTTTGACCAGCGCATCGTCCAGATACAAGAAGACCCTGCCGCCGACAGCGCGCTCACCATCCTGCCCGGCTTCATCGACCTGCACGTGCACGGCGCGGCCGGCGTCGACATCATGGAAGGCGGCAACGCGGGCGCCACCGTGGCGCAGGTGCATGCGCGCCACGGCACCACGGCCCTGCTGGGCACCACACTGACGGCCAAGGAGCCGTCGATCGTGCGCGCGCTGCAAGGACTGGCCGGCGTTATCGCCGAACGTCCCGCCAACGGCGCACGCATGCTGGGCGTGCATCTGGAAGGACCGTTTTTGAACCTGCACCGCCTGGGCGCGCAGCCGCCCGACGTGGTGCAAGCGAGCCTGGCGCTGGTGCAGCGCTTCCATGCCATCGCCCCGATCAAGGTCTTGACCATGGCGCCGGAAATCCCCGGTCACCTGGAACTGATCCCGCAACTGGCGGCGATGGGCATCCGCGTGCAGATCGGCCACAGCGCCGGCACGTATGACGATGGCGTGGCCGCGCTCAAGGCCGGCGTCTCGGGCTTTACCCACCTGTACAACGGCATGACGGGCATGACGCACTACGACCCGGGCATGGTGGGCGCGGCGCTGGCGCATGCCGAATATGCGGAAATCATCCCCGACCTGCAGCACGTGGCCAAGGGCGCCCTGCGCGCGGCCCTGCGCGCCATCCCGCGCCTGTACGGCGTGACCGACGCCACCTCGGCCACCGGCATGCCCGACGGCGAATACGGCCTGGGCACGCAGCGCGTCTATAAATGCATGGGCTGCGTGCGCCTGGCCACGGGCTCGCTGGCCGGCAGCGTGCTGACCATGGACCAGGCCCTGCGCAATTTCGTCGACCTGGGCCTGGACCTGGCCGACGCCTCGAACCGTTTGTCGCTGTACCCGGCCGATTACCTGGGCGAATCCGAACGGGGCCGTTTGGCACCGGGCGCCTGGGCCGATATCGTCGTCCTCGATTCCACACTACAGCCCGTGTCCGTCTTCGTCGAAGGCGCGGCCATCGATCTTTCCACTCGCTAGATTCCGTCTCTAGAACCAGCCCCCAACCTCAACCCCGTCCCGGAGTTACCATGCACGACACGTCACACAAGGCCCCCGTGTGGGCCATGCGCTACCTGCTATTTATTGCCGGCATGGGGGGATTGCTGTACGGCATAGACATCGGCATCATCGCCGGCGCCCTGCCCTACCTGGAATCGACGGCCTCCGTGGCCTGGAAACTGACGGCCCAGCAGCTGAGCTTTATCGTCGCCGCCGTGCTCCTGGGTTCGGTGCTGTCGTCGCTGTTCGCCGGCGCCCTGGCCGATATCCTGGGCCGGCGCTGGGTAATGTTCCTGGCCGGCGCCCTGTTCAGCGCCAGCATCCCGCTGATCGCCCTGGCCGACGGCTACACGCCTCTGCTGCTGGGCCGCCTGCTGCAAGGCATCAGCGGCGGCTTGATCGGCGTCGTCGTGCCCCTGTACCTGGCCGAATGCCTGCCCGCGCAACAGCGTGGGCGCGGTGCCGCCCTGTTCCAGCTGCTGCTGACCATCGGCCTGGTAGCGGCCGCCCTGATCGGCCTGCTGCAGGCGCAAACGGTGGAAACGGCCACGCAAGCGGCGCAGTCGTTGCCGGAAGCGGGCCGCATCGCCGCCATCTTCGCCGCCAAGGACCACGCCTGGCGCAGCATCTTCTGGGTCTGCCTGGCGCCTGGCCTCGTATTCACCATCGGCGCCCTGCTGCTGGCCGAGTCGCCGCGCTGGCTGGCGCGCCGCGGCCGCGTCGAACAGGCGCGCCAGTCGCTGCTGCGCACGCGCCTGCCCGCCGCCGCCGACCTGGAACTGCGCGAAATGCTCGATACGCCCGAGAACGCGGCCAAGGCCAGCGGCAATGCCAGGGCAAAAGACCCGCTCTTGAGCCGCCGCTACGTGCTGCCCTTCCTGCTGGCCTGCCTGATCCTCGCCTGCACGCAGGCGACGGGCATCAATTCCATCCTCGCCTATGTCGTCAATATCCTGAACCAGGCGGGCCTGTCGGGCGCCTCGGCCAATATGGCGGACGTCTTGCTGAAAGTGCTGAACGCCGTGATGACGGTGGTGGCCGTGCTGCTGGTCGACCGCAAGGGCCGCAAGTTCCTGCTGATGCTGGGCACGGGCGGCATCGTCGTCTCGCTGCTGGCGGCCGGGCTGCTGTTCCGCGGCGCCGAAGCCCACCTGGCCGACGTGCGCCCCGCCATCGCCGCCCAGGTGCAAAACGACGGCCTGGCCGTGCACCTCGATGCGGCCACCTTGACGGCCCTGGGCGCGGCCGCCGACGGCACGCCGCAGCAGCTGACCATCGCCTACGCCTACGGTCCGTTCACCAACGTGAAAAGCCTGCGCAGCGACGACCCCGTACTGCGCCAGGTGACGATCGCCCGCGAAGACGCCGTACAGGCCGACAGCGTGATCGGCGTGTTCTTCCGCAAGCTGCACCTGAACCCGTTCGCCGACCCGGCCGCCGGACGCGAGGCGCCGCTGCGCATCGAGAAGGCCAGCCTGGGCCCC
The DNA here is from genome assembly GCF_058797855.1 of Janthinobacterium sp. GW823-FHT01H08. Classification (NCBI taxonomy): domain Bacteria; kingdom Pseudomonadati; phylum Pseudomonadota; class Betaproteobacteria; order Burkholderiales; family Oxalobacteraceae; genus Janthinobacterium; species Janthinobacterium sp. GW823-FHT01H08. The sequence goes on along the minus strand of NZ_CM179504.1, from coordinate 3,080,063 downwards.
GTGCCCCCGTCCACGCACGGCTGGCTGGTGGCGATCGCCATCTGCGTGTTCGTCTCCAGCTTTGCCGTGGGACCGGGCGTGTGCGTGTGGCTGGCCCTTTCCGAGCTGATGCCGACCCGCATCCGCTCGAACGGCATGAGCATCGCCCTGCTGGTCAACCAGTTCGTCTCGACGGTGATCGCCGCCATCTTCCTGCCGACCGTGGGCTTGCACGGTTATTCGACCCTGTTCTTCTTCGGCGCCGGCTGCACCGTGCTGTACTTCCTGGCGGCCGCGTTTTTGTTGCCTGAGACCAAGGGCAAGACCCTGGAAGAGATCGAAGCGCACTTTTCCAAGTAAGCCCGAGTAACCAACTGTAGCAGTCTCCTTTCCAGCCCCGACCCACCGTCCGGGGCTGTTTTTTTGCCTGCCGGTCAAGTTGACAGGGCCGGCGCGCACGGTAGCGTACGGTTTTCCTTCTAGAATCACGGGCGCGTGGGCTAGAATCTGGCTGCGTCGTGCTACTCACGAGGCGGCAATGGCGCCATGACAAAAACCACCAGGAGACACAGTGAGCTTATTTAGAACCAAGAATTTGGATGACATGATTGCCCACAGCAAGAAGCCGGGAGGTCTGGCCAAGGTGCTGGGACCGTTCGACCTTGTCCTCATGGGCATCGGCGCCATCGTCGGCACCGGTATTTTCGTGCTTACCGGCACGGGTGCGCTGACGGCCGGCCCCGCCCTGTCGCTGTCGTTCGTCGTGGCGGCCGTCGCCTGCTGCTTCGCCGCCCTGTGCTATGCGGAATTCGCCTCCACCGTGCCCGTGGCCGGCTCCATCTACACCTACAGCTATGCGACCCTGGGCGAGCTGGCCGCCTGGATGATAGGCTGGGACTTGCTGCTCGAATACGGCCTGGCCGCGGCCGCCGTCTCCGTCGGCTGGTCCGGCTACTTCCAATCGCTGCTGTCGGGCTTTGGCATCACCTTGCCCGTGGCCCTGACGGCCGCACCGGGCGCCCTGCCCGGCGTGACCACCTTCATCAACCTGCCCGCCCTCGTCATCATGCTGCTGCTGACGGCCATGCTGGGCTGGGGCGTGCGCGAATCGGCGCGCCTGAACAACATCATGGTGGCCATCAAGGTGGGCGTGGTGCTGCTGTTCATCATCTTCGGCGCGCGCCACGTGCAGCCGGCCAACTGGCAGCCCTACATGCCGTTCGGCTACCACGGCATGCTGAGCGCCGCAGCCCTCGTCTTCTTCGCCTTCATCGGCTTTGACGCCGTCACCTCGGCCGCCGAGGAAGTCAAGAAGCCGTCGCGCGACCTGCCCATCGGCATCATCGGTTCGCTGGCCGTGTGCGCCGTGCTGTACGTGGTGGTGTCGGCCATCATGACGGGCATCGTGCCGTATCAGAAATTCCTCGGTGTCGACCATCCCGTCTCGCTGGCCCTGCAGTATGCGGGCGAAAACTGGATCGCCGGCTTCGTCGACCTGGGCGCCATCCTCGGCATGACCACCGTGATCCTCGTGATGGCCTTCGGCCAGACGCGCATCATCTTCGCCATGTCGCGCGACGGCTTGCTGCCCAAGCGCCTGTCGACCGTGCACCCGCGCTTCCACACGCCGTTCTTCGCCACCTGGCTGGTCGGCATCGTCTTCGGCCTGATCGCCGCCACGATCCCGCTCAACATCCTCGCTGAACTGATCAACATCGGCACCCTGGCCGCCTTCACCATGGTCTCCGTCGCCGTGGTGGTGCTGCGCAAGAAGCGTCCCGACCTGCCGCGCGCGTTCCGCTGCCCCGGCGTGCCGTTCGTGCCGGCGCTGGCCGTGATCCTGTGCGTGGGTCTGATGACCTTCCTCAGCTGGGTCACCTGGATGGCCTTTTCCATCTGGCTGGTGATCGGCCTGGCCATCTATTTCGGCTACGCGCGCCGCCGTTCGCTGCTGCATCCGCAACAGTAAGCCCGTCACTGCGCCATCGCAGTAAGATGGCGGTCACGCAACCGTGCAGACCGCCATCCATGCAACCTTCCCCCGACCTCATCGCCCAGCTGGACCAGAGCACGGACCAGCTCAAGCGCGCGCGCCTGCGCAGCATGCAGTGGCTGGCCGCCGGCCTGCTGCTGCTGGCCGCGCTGGTCTTCGCCGTGGCCCGCTCGCAACGAGGCGGCCACCCCGCCTGGGGCTATGTGGAGGCATTCGCCGAAGCATCGATGGTGGGCGCGATCGCCGACTGGTTCGCCGTCGTCGCCCTGTTCCGCCACCCGCTCGGCATCCCCCTGTGGCACACGGCCATCATCCCGAACAGCAAGGCGGACATCGGGCGCAGCCTGGGCGCCTTCGTGGAAAACCATTTCATTACCGAGCAAGGCATCGCCGAGCGCATCGTGCAAGCCGATCCCGCCGCGCGCCTGGGCACCTGGCTCAGTGACGAGGTCCATGCGCGGCAACTGGGGATGGCCAGCGCCGGCGTGGTGAAACAGCTGCTGGCGATGGCCGACCACGACACGCTGGGCCGCCTGCTGCGCGAACAGGCCAGCAGCTACCTGGGCCAGCTGAACGTATCGGACGTGGCGGCCGACTGCATCGACGCGCTGATCGCCGACGGCAAGCCGCAGCAGCTGCTGGACTTCCTGCTCGACCGGGGCGCCGCCTACCTGGACGACGAGGCGCACCACGCCGCCATCGGCGACTTCGTGCTGGGCGCCTTCCAGATCGAGAACGCGCTGGTGAAAAAGGCCGTGAAGGCGTACGAGCCGCGCATGATCGCCTCGCTGCAAAAATTCGCCCTCGCCGTGCGCATCGACCCGGCCCACCCGCTGCGCCAGCGCATCGCCGGCTGGATCGCCGACAGCGCGCTGCACCTGAAGGCCGACCCGCAGTGGCAGGACACGGTGCGCCGCTACCAGCTGCAGCTGATCGCCAGCGATACGGTGCAAGCGATGCTGGGCGAGCTGTGGGACGCCATCCACGCGCGCCTGCTGGCCGACCTGCACGCCGATGCCCCCGTGCTGGCGCAAGCCGTCGCCAGCGTGGCGCGCAACACGGGCCAGGTACTGGGCAAGGACGAACATGCGCGCACATGGCTGAATGGCGCCATCGTCGCCGGCAGCGGCGCGCTGGTACGGCGCTACCGGGGCGAGGTGGGCGCCTTCATCGCCGGCCGGCTCGACTTGTGGAGCAAGGAAGAAATGAGCGAACGCATCGAACTGGCGATCGGGCGCGACCTGCAATTCATCCGCATCAACGGCACCATCGTCGGCGGCCTGGCCGGCCTGCTAATCTACGCCGTCAGCCAGGCGGTGTAAGCGGGCTTTTCCAGCGCCAGCGCCTGGCGCTGCATCACGCCAGTTGCGGTTTCAGCAGGCTCGTCACTGATAACTGCTTGCGCGGCGCGGCAGCCCGGGCTGCCGGCCGGGCCGCCACACTGCGCACCAGCTGGAAGGAATCGACCAGCGTCGCCAGTTGCACGGCCTGCTGCTGCATGCCGGCCGCGGCGGCGGCGGCCTGCTCGACCAGGGCCGCATTTTGCTGCGTCACGTCGTCCATCTGCGTGATGGCCTGGTTGATTTGTTCGATACCCTCGCTCTGCTCCTGGCTGGCCGCCGTAATGTCCGCCATGTAGCCGGCCACCTGGCGCACCGACTGCTCGATATCGCCCATCGTCTTGCCGGCGTCCTGCACCAGCCGGCTGCCCGCCCCCACCTTGTCCACCGAATCGCCGATCAGCACCTTGATTTCCTTGGCCGCCTGCGCCGAGCGGTGCGCCAGGCTGCGCACCTCGGACGCCACCACAGCAAAGCCGCGCCCCTGTTCCCCGGCCCGCGCCGCCTCGACGGCCGCATTCAGCGCCAGGATATTCGTCTGGAAGGCGATGCCGTCGATCACGCCGATGATGTCGACGATCTTGCGCGAGCTGTCCTGGATCAAGCCCATGGTGGCAATCACCTGCGACATGGCTTGTTCGCCCTTGTGCGCGGTCTCGGAGGCGGTGCTGACGAGGCGGTTCGCCTCGCGCGCATTGTCGGCATTCTGCCTGACCGTGCCGGTCAGTTCTTCCATGGACGACGCCGTCTCTTCCAGCGCGCTGGCCTGCGACTCCGTGCGCCGCGACAGGTTCGCATTGCCTGCGGCGATTTCCTCCGCGCCGCGGCCCACCACGCCCGTCGATTCCTTGATTTGCCCGACCAGCAGCTTGACGTTCGTCTGCAGGACGCGCAGCGCCTGCGCCACCGCCGTCAGTTCGTCGTTGCCGCTGGCGCTGATGTTGCCCGACAGGTCGCCCGCGCTCATGCGCTCGATATCGCTGCGCATGCGCTCCAGCGGCACCACGGCCGCGCGCTGCACGGTGTAGCCGCCGGCCGCGCACGACACCACGCCGCAGAGAGTGCTGAACAGCATCGGCATGCCGGCGTGTCCCGACGCCACATAGGAGATGGCCGGCGCGGCAACGAACAGCAGCGCCAGCGAGCCGAACACGAGGGACATCCGGGCGCGCAGCGTCAGTTGCGCCAGCGGATTCAGGCGCCGCATGAGCGAGCGGTGCACGGCCACGCCCTCGCGCACTTCCAGCGTCGTGCCGCCTTGCTTGATGGCCTGGTATGCCTGCTCGGCAGCGGCCACCTGTTCCCGGCTGGGCTTGACGCGGATCGAGGTGTAGCCCACCATCTGGCCATTTTCCAGCATCGGCGCGGCATTCGCTTCCACCCAGTAGTAATCGCCATTCTTGCAGCGGTTCTTGACCATGCCCGTCCACGCCTTGCCGCTCTTGATGGTGCGCCAGAAGTCGGCGAAGGCCTCGGCCGGCATATCCGGATGGCGCACGATGTTTTGCGGCGCGCCGATCAGCTCCTCGGCCGAAAAGCCGCTGATATCGATGAAATCCTGGTTGACATAGGTGATGTTGCCCTTCAGGTCAGTCTTCGATACCACCGTCTGACCGTCATGAAGCACATATTCCCTGTTCGTTACCGGCATATTTGTACGCATTTCTGTCTCCCCTGTCCTACACAAGCGAATGGCGGCGCCACCCGAAAAGAAGCGGGCTCGCGCCCTGGCCTGAACAACACTGCTCTTTCCTGCACAGATCCTGACAAGTGGCGAGAGGCGCCTTGCCAACAACTTGCCTCTATTTGCCATCTTTTTGACTTAGATCAAATTCATTTTGCTCCATGATTTAACCAATTACAACATTTAAATAAAAAATTTAAATGAATTTATCACTTTTGAAATGATGACAAATGGATAGATTTTCGTCTCGGACAGAGGGAAAACATAGCGTTGTGAGGTAATATTGCAAACAAGACGGCAGTTGTGCGGCAAACACAAATCATTAAAATCATGAAATTCATTGCATTCTATTTTATTTGAGGTATGATGATTGACATGGGGAAACGAAAACGATGCGATGACATCGTGCCTTTCGCCACTCGGGAAATCCGCACCAATGTAGGGAGATACGCATGAACAAAGTCCTGGCCTTGCGCTTGCTCGACGCCGCAGAAGACGCTGCCGTCATCATCGACACCGCTTCACGCATCCAGTATGCGAACGACGCCATGTATGCGCTGAGCGGCTATGCGCAGGGCAGCCTGGCGGGCCAGCAGATCGAGGCGCTGCTGCCGGATGCCGTGCGCGAGCAGCATGGCGCGCAGATCGGCGCCTATCTGGCCGGCGAAAAGAAGTCCAGGGTACTCGGGCACAAACGCCATTTCGCCATTCGCCACCACGACGGCTCCATGCTGCCCATCGTGCTCAAGGCCATGGACCTGGGCAAGCTCGGCGACGAAAACTACATGGGCGCCTTTTTCATCGACCAGCGCCGCGAGCGCGCGCTCGAACAGCAGAATGCGGCCCGTTGGCAGCAGTTGCAGCGCATCGCCCTGAGCGACCCGCTGACCCATCTGCCCAACCGCCGCGCCTTCGAGGTCGAAGCCGTGCGCGCGGCCGCGCGTGCCAGACGCGCCCACACCCCACTGGCCATCGGCATCGCCGACATCGACTTCTTCAAACACGTCAACGACCAGCATGGCCATGCCGCCGGCGATGCCGTCCTGCAAACCATCGCCGCCGTGTTCCAGTTCCAGGCGCGGGCCTCGGACGTCGTCGCCCGCGTGGGAGGCGAGGAATTCGGTTTCCTGTTCCCGCATACGAACATGAGCATGGCCTGCCAGGTGGCCGAGCGCATACGCCGCGCCGTGGAAGAGACGCGTTTCGAGTTCGGCAAGCTGTCCATTCCGGTGACGATCAGCATCGGAATGGCGCCGCTGCCCGACAACGGCGACTGGAAGGCGGCCTTCATGCAGGCCGACGCCGCGCTGTACCAGGCCAAGAACAATGGCCGCAACCGCGTCGAGCAGGCTTGAATCCCGCCCGACACCATTCGCAGTTTCATGCATCACGCAGCACCTGACAGGAGCAAGCACATGGAAACCATCACGACACATGCCGCAGCAGCGAGCCAGCTGGCGCAAGCGGATGCCCGGGAATTGCTGGTCTTCGGACTCGGCAAGGAAGAATATGCGATCGACATCGGCCTGGTGCAGGAAATCCGCGGCTACGGCGCCGTCACCCGCATCGCCAACGCACCCGCCTTCCTCAAGGGGTTCATCCACCTGCGCGGCAGCATCGTGCCGCTGGTCGACCTGCGCATCGCGCTGGGCCAGGCCGAACCCGCGTACGACGCCTCGACCGTGGTGATCATCCTGATCTTCGCGCATGGCGCCACCGGCATCGTGGTCGACCGCGTGGCCGACGTGGTGCCGCTGGCGCCGGCGCAGATCATGCCGCCGCCGCAGCTGCACGGTTCAGCCATGGCCGGCCACGTGACGGCCATCGGCGCCCTCGACGAGCGCATGCTGATCGTGCTCGACATCGACAGCCTGCTGGCGGGCATGGGCATGCACGCCGGCGGAAAACTGGCGGCCTGAGCCAGCCACCAGCCACGCCACCACCCGAACCCGCCCCGCCGGAGACACCATGAGCATCCTGATCGTCGATGACAACGACACCAACCTGAGCCTGCTGGCGACCCTGGCGGGCAAGGCCAGCAGCATCGAACCCGTCTGCATGAACGATCCCGTCGATGCGCTGTACTGGTGCGAGTCGCATGTGCCGGACCTGGTCTTGCTCGACTACCGGATGCCCAGCCTGTCGGGCAACGAGTTCCTCAGCATTTTCCGCAAGATGCCGGGCATGGCCGACATCCCCATCATCATGGTGACCACCGAAAACGACCACGCCGTGCGCAAGCAGGCTTTTTCGCTGGGCGTGACGGAGTTCCTCACCAAGCCCGTCGACACCATCGAGTTCAGCCTGCGCGTGCGCAACCTGCTGGCCCTGCGCACGGCGCAAACCATGCTGGCCGACCGCGCCAAGCTGCTCGAACACGAAGTGGAACAGGCGATCGCCAACGTCACGGCCAGGGAGATGGAACTGGTCACGCGCCTGGCGCGGGCGGCCGAATTCCGCGACCCCGAAACGGGCGCCCACATCATGCGCATGGCGCGCTACTCGGCGCTGATCGCCAGGGAACTGGGCCTCGACGCACAATGGCAGGACCTGTTGCTCAAGGCGGCGCCCATGCACGACGTGGGCAAGCTGGCCACGCCCGACCATATTCTGCTCAAGCCGGGGCGGCTGGACCCCGATGAGATGGCCATCATGCGCCAGCACGCGAAAATCGGCGGCCATATCCTCGCCGGCAGCGACTCGCCGCTGATCCGCCTGGCCGAGGAAATCGCCTGCGGCCACCACGAAAAATACGACGGCAGCGGCTATCCGGACGGCCTGGCGGAGGAGCAGATACCGCTGTCGGCGCGCATCGTCGCCGTGGCCGACGTCTTCGACGCGCTGAGTTCGGAGCGCCCGTACAAGCCGGCCTGGCCGTTGGCCCAGGCGCGCCAGTACCTGGAGCAAAACAGGGGCAGCCATTTCTGCCCGCGTTGCCTCGACGCCTTCCTGGGCGCCTGGGACGAGGTGCTGGCCATCCGCGACAGCCTGCCCGACCCCGTCCCGCAACACGCCCACCCACTGTAAGCGAGGAGCCCGCCATGCGCGTGCAACAACTGATCCTGAAAAACCATGCCGACTTCGATGCCGCCCTGGCGCCCCTGGCCGCCATGGCGCCCGACCTGGTGCTGGTGTTCGGCGCCTGCCCCTACTTTGCCACGCCCGGCCTGAACGCGGCGCTGCGCCGCCAGCTGCCCGGCGCCGTCATCGCCGGCTGCTCCACGGCCGGCGAGATCGCCGGCAAGCGCGTCTACGACGACAGCTGCGTCATCACGGCCATCCGCTTCGCCCGCACGACGGTGGCGATTGCCGACGCCATCATCTGCGACATGGCGGACTCGCACGAGGCGGGCGAGCGCCTGGCGCAGGCGCTGCCGCAGGACGGTCTGACGGCCGTCTTCATGCTGGGCACGGGCGTGGCCATCAACGGCAGCGCCCTCATCGCCGGCCTGCAGGCGAACCTGCCGCCGGGCGTGACGGTGTCGGGCGGGCTGGCGGCGGACGGCGGCGCCTTTCGCCAGACCTGGACCCTGGGTCCGCGCGGCGCGGCCGACAATACCATCGTCGCCGTCGGCCTGTACGGCGAGCATATCCGCCTCGGCTACGGCAGCCATGCGGGCTGGGAAGCGTTCGGCCCCGCGCGCAAGGTGACGCGCTGCGTCGACAACGTGCTGTATGGCCTCGATGGCGCGCGGGCGCTCGACATCTACAAGCTGTACCTGGGCGACCATGCGCGCGATCTGCCCGCGTCGGGCCTGCTGTTCCCGTTTGAAATGCTCACGGCCGCGCATGAAAAAAGCAATGTCTTCCGCACCATCCTCGCCGTCGACGAAGAACAGGGTTCGCTGACCCTGGCCGGCGACATCCTCGCCGACGGCTACCTGAAGCTCATGCATTCCAGTACCAACCGGCTGATCGACGGGGCCGAGACGGCCGCGCGCGGCGTCGTGCCCCATGCCGATGCGCAGGGCGACCAGCTGGCCCTGCTGGTCAGCTGCGTGGGCCGCAAGCTGGTGATGGGCGACCGGGCCGAGGAAGAGGTCGAAGCGGTGGCCGACCTGCTGGGCGGCGCGTCCTGTATCGCCGGTTTTTACTCCAACGGCGAAATCGGCATCGCCCAGCCGCATGGCGCATGCCAGCTGCACAACCAGACGATGACCGTGACTGTGTTGAGCGAAGCATGAACCGCACCCTCGCCCGCCAATTGAACCGCGTCTGCGATATCGACTCGGAAAGCGCCTGCGCCGCCTTGCTGGAACAGGCGCAGGCACTGTGCGGGAAAGCGGACACGCCGCGTGAACTGGCCGGTTTCCTGGCCGGCTTGCCAGCCCTGCTGCAGCGCATCGACGGCGCCTACGACCAGTCCGAACGCGACCTGGACTTGCGCTCGCGCAGCCTGGAACTGAGTTCGAATGAACTGAGCATGACGAATGACCTGCTGCGCACGGAACTGGCCAGCCGCAACCGCGTGATCCAGTCGCTGCGCGTGGCGGCCGTGCGCCTGCTCGACAACGACGAATCCGGCCTGCACCTGCCGCAGGAAGGCGATATCGAGGGCCTGTCGGTGCTGCTGGCCGAACTGGTGGCGCAGCAGGAGCTGCGCCGCATCGAACTGCAGAACCAGCGCTTTGCGATGGACCAGCACGCCATTATCAGCGTCACCGATACGGCCGGCGTCATCATCTACGTCAACGACAAATTCTGCGCCATCAGCGGCTTCGCGCGCGAAGAGCTGGTCGGCCAGACGCACCGCCTGATCAATTCGCGCGCGCATCCGGACGCCTTCTTTGCGCAGATGTGGCAAACCATTACGGCCGGCCGGGTCTGGCACGGCGAAATCTGCAACCACGCCAAGGATGGCGGGCAGTACTGGGTGGACGCCACCATCGTGCCCTTCCTCGACGCGGCCGGCAAGCCATACCAGTACATCGCCATCCGCACGGAAATCAGCGACAGCAAGCGCATGGCCGAGACCATCGCGAAAAGCGAACGCGAATACCGCAACGTCGTCAACAGCCTCAACGAGGTGGTCTTCCGCACGGATTTGCGCGGCGCCTGGACCTTCCTCAATCCCGCCTGGCACACCATCACCGGCTTCGACGCCGCCGACAGCCTGGGCAAGCATATCCTGCAATTCGTCGATGCGCGCGACCGCGAGCGCGCCGCGGCCGGCCTGGCCCAGCTGCTGGGCGGCCAGGTGGACAGCATGCGCCATGAAGCGCGCTATGTCACCCGCGACGGCGACGTGCGCTGGATCGACGTGTGCGCGCGCGCCGAACGCGATGGACTGGGGCAGCTGGCCGGCATCACCGGCAGCCTGACGGACATCACGGAGCGGCGCCAGGCGGCGCGCGAGCTGCGGCACAACCTCAACTTCGTCGATGCGCTGATCGAGACCATTCCCATCCCCTTGTACCTGAAGGACGTGCACGGCCGCTACCTGCGCGCCAACCGCGCCTTTTGCGCCTTCTTCCATCTCGACCAGGCGCGCATCGCGGGCCTGACGGTGGCGGACATCCTGCCGCAGCAGCAGGCGCAGCAAGCGCGGCAGCACGACGTGGCGCTGCTGCAGGACCGGGGCAACCACACATATGAAGACCGGGTGATCGTCGGCACGCGGCAGGTCGATGTCCTGTGCAGCAAGGCGGCCCTGCTGAAGTCCGACGGCAGCCTGCACGGTCTGGTGGGCACCATCGTCGACATTTCCAGTCAGAAGGCGGCCGAGCGCGCGCTGCTGCTGGCCAAGGAAGTGGCCGAATCGGCCAGCCGCTCGAAGAGCGAATTTCTGGCCAACATGAGCCACGAGATCCGCACGCCGATGAACGGCATCCTGGGCATGACGGACCTGGTGCTCGATTCCGACCTCGATGCCCACCAGCGCAAGTACCTGGAAATCGTCAAGGCCTCGGCCGACGCCCTGCTGTGCATCATCAACGACATCCTCGATTTCTCGAAGATCGAGGCGGGCATGCTGACCCTGGAAAGCATCCCCTTCGACCTGCACCAGTTGCTGCAGGAAACCATGCGCGCCCACGCCATGCGGGCGCAGGCCAGCGGCCTGGAACTGGTGCTCGACGTCGATCCCGCGCTGCCGCACACCCTGCTCGGCGACCCGGGCCGGCTGCGCCAGGTACTGACCAACCTGGCGGGCAACGCCATCAAGTTCACGCCGCAGGGCGAGGTGGTCGTCAGCGCCAGGCTGCGCGCCAGCGGCGACGGCATGGCCCGCCTGCGCCTGTGCGTGCGCGACACCGGCATCGGCATCGCCGCCGACATGCAGGAGGCCGTCTTCGACGCCTTCCAGCAGGAAGACGGTTCGACCACGCGGCGCTTCGGCGGCACGGGCCTGGGCCTGTCGATCACGCGCCGCCTGGTGACGATGATGGGAGGCCGCATCGGCCTGTCGAGCGAACTGGGCAAGGGCAGCTGCTTCACCGTGGACCTGGCCTTGCCCATCGGCGAACAGCAGCCCTTGCCGTCGCCCGGCGCCTCGCTGGCGGGACGCGCCATCCTGCTGGTCGACGACAATCCCAGCAGCCTGACCATCCTGCGCCGGATCTTCGAGCACAGCGGCGCCATGGTCACGGCCTGCGAGTCCGGCGAGGCGGCGCTGGAGCACTGCCGCGACGCCTTGCCGGCGGACTGCATCATCATGGACTTCGCCATGCCCGGCATGAATGGCTTCGACACGGCATCGGCGCTGTCCGCCCTGCCCCACTGGAGCCAGGTGCCCGTCGTCGTGCTGTCGTCCTGCGGCAGCCTGGGCGACGCGGCGCGCTGCCGCGAACTGGGCATCGACGGCTACCTGCTCAAGCCTGCCAGTCCCGAGGAATTGCTGGCCATCACCATGAGCGTGCTGGGCACCTGCCGCGGCATGCCCAGCGCCGCGCCCGTGGCGACGCGCCAGACCGTAAGCGAAGGCACGCCCGGCCTGGACATCCTGCTCGTCGAGGACAACGCCATGAACCGCGAACTGGCCACCGTGCTGCTGTCGAACGCGGGCCACCGCGTCACGCATGCAGCCAACGGCCGCATCGCCCTCGATTACCAGGCCGCCGGCCATTTCGACATGATCCTGATGGACCTGCAAATGCCGGAAATGGGCGGTTTCGAAGCCACCGCGCAGATACGCGCGCGCGAAGCGCAAGGCATGCCGAGAAGCGTCATCATCGCCATGACGGCCAGCGCCTTCGAAGGCGACCGCGAACGCTGCATCGCCGGCGGCATGGATGACTACCTGTCCAAGCCGTTCCGCGCGGCCGCCTTCCACAGTCTGATCGAGCAGCATGTGCTGCAAATAAACAAGCACACGCCGCGCTTCGGCTACGGCGCCGCGCTGGCCGAGGCCGACGCCGACGTGATCGGCATCATCGGCGCATCGTTCCTGACCGCCTTGCCGGCGCAGCTGGAGGCCTTGCGGGCGGCCATGCGGGAAGGCGACCGAACCACCGTGAGCCGGCAAGCCCACACCCTGGCCGGCCTGCTGGCCAACTTCCGCGCCGCGCCGGCCGTCGCCATCGCCGCCGCCATCGAGCGCGAAGCGGCCAAGGCGCCGCAGGACGCGTTGCTGGCGCGCCTCGATGCGCTGGAAGAGCAGTTGCGCCTGTTTGTGCAGGAAACGGAGGCGGCCATCCAGGCGGCAAGCCACATGCTGCACGCATCCGGCCAAACTTGATGTAGATCATAATTTTTTAAACAAGCTCTTGCTATCCTGTAAAAAAATGACAGGAGCCGTGGATGAGCAAGACGCAACCGAGCGATGCGCAGCACAACGTGGAACATGAGCGCCTGGGCAGCGCCTGGCAAGGCGTGCCGGCGCCCGACTACCCGGAAAGCGCGCCGGAAGGCGCCACCCTGGACCTGCTGCTGAATGCCTGGCTCGGCAAGTTTACGGGCGGTATTTCGCCGGCAGCGCTGGGCAACGCCTATGCCGACTGGCTTAGCCATCTGGCGCTGGCGCCATCAAAGCAGCAAGCCCTGCTGCAGGAAGCGTGGAAGAAGATCGGCCGCTGGCAACAGTACGCCATGCAATCGGCCATCGCTGGCGGCGCCGCCGAGCCGCCGTGCATCGCGCCGCTGCCGCAGGACCGGCGCTTCGAAGACCCGGCCTGGCGGCGCTGGCCCTACAACCTGGTCTACCAGGGCTTCCTGCTGCAGCAGCAATGGTGGCACCGCGCCACCACGGGCGTGCGCGGCGTCGCGCCGCACCACGAGGATGTCGTCACGTTCACCGTGCGCCAGTGGCTCGACATGCTGGCGCCGTCGAACTTCCTGCTGACCAATCCCGTGGTGCAGCAAGCCACCCTGGCAAGCGGCGGCGCCAACCTGGCGCGCGGCATGATCCACGCGGCCGAGGACTGGCAGCGCGCCGCCATGGGCGCGCATGCGCCCGACCGGCGCACGTATAAAGTGGGCGTGAACGTGGCCGTCACGCCGGGCAAGGTGGTCTACCGCAACGACTTGATCGAATTGATCCAATACGCGCCCGCGACCGCCCGGGTGCATGCGACGCCCCTGCTGTTCGTGCCGGCATGGATCATGAAGTTCTATATTCTCGACCTGTCGCCGCACAATTCGCTGGTGCGCTACCTGGTGGGCCAGGGCCACACGGTGTTCATGATTTCCTGGAAAAATCCGCTGGAAGAAGACCGCGAGCTGTCGCTGGAAGACTACCGTCAGCTGGGCGTGATGGAGGCGCTCGACGCCGTCATCCGCATCACGGGCGCGCCGCAGGTGCACGCGGCCGGCTATTGCCTGGGCGGCACCCTGCTGGCGATCGCCGCCGCGACAATGGCGCGCGACGGCGATATGCGCCTGGCCAGCCTGACCATGCTGGCCTCGCAAGTGGACTTCAAGGAACCGGGCGAACTGTCGCTGTTCATCGACGAGAGCCAGGTCAGTTTCCTGGAAGCGGCCATGTGGAAGCAGGGTTATCTCGATACGAAACAGATGGCGGGCGCCTTCCAGCTGCTGCGCTCGAACGACCTGATCTGGTCGCGCCAGCTGCGCCATTATCTGCTTGGCCTCGACGAACAGGACAGCGACCTGATGGCCTGGAATGCGGATGCCACGCGCATGCCCTGCCGCATGCATTCGGAATACCTGCGCCGTCTGTTCCTGCACAACGACCTGGCCGAAGGGCGCTACCGCACGGCGGGCCGCCACATCGCCCTGCCCGACATCAAGGCGCCCGTCTTCGCCGTCGGCACACTGACGGACCACGTGGCGCCGTGGCGCTCCGTCTACAAGCTGCAGCTGCTGACCGACACGGACGTCACTTTTTTGCTCACCTCGGGCGGCCACAATGCGGGCGTGGTCTCGCCGCCGGGCCAGCCGCACCGCAGCTACCAGCTGGCCACGCACCGCCACGACGCGCCCTACATCGACGCGGACAGCTGGCAGCGCGAGGTGGCGCACCATGACGGTTCGTGGTGGCCCGCCTGGCAAGCCTGGCTGGCAGAACGCCCGGGCGCGCAAGCGGCGCCGCCGGCCATGGGACCCGACCTGGGCGATGCGCCGGGCAGTTACGTGCTGCAGACCTGACAACCAACAACCGAGGAAAACGCCATGCCCTACACCACCCTGCTGGTCCACGTCGACAATTCCCGCCATTGCGCCCAGCGCATCCGCCTGGCCGTGCGCCTGGCCGTTGCCGAAGGCGCGCACCTGATCGGCTCGGCCATGAGCGGCATTTCGCGCTACGCATATGGCGGCGGCGTCAACGCGCTGCAGTTTGCACCGGCGCAGATGCAGGCGCTGCGCACCCAGGCCAGCGAGGCATTGCACGACTTCGAGCGCATTGCCCGCGAGGAAGGCCTGGGCACCTACGAAACGCGCTTCGTCGACGACGATGCGCAAGGCGCGCTGCTGCTGCAGGCGCGCTATTGCGACCTGCTGATCCTGGGCCAGACGGATGCGCAGGATACGCCGTCGCGCGTCATCGCCGGCACGGCCGAATACCTGATGCTCCATTGCGGCCGGCCCGTGCTGATGGTGCCGCACGCGCCTTGCGCCGCGCCAGCGGCCATCGCGCAGCATCCGCTGCTGGCCTGGAACGGCAGCGCCGAAGCGCTGCGCGCCATCACCGATGCGCTGCCGCTGCTGCAGCGGGCCCGGCAAGTGACCCTGGCCGTCGTCAATTCGCACGCCCAGCCGGCCGCGCACGGCGAGCAGCCGGGCGCCGACCTGGCCTTGTACCTGGCGCGCCACGGCGTCAACGTCGAGGTGCTGCAGCACGACACGCCGCCGGGCCAGGACGTGGGCACGGCCCTGCTGGCCATGGCGGCCCAGCGGCACTGCGACCTGGTCGTGATGGGCTGCTACGGCCACATGCGCCTGCGCGAGGCGCTGCTGGGCGGCGTCACGCGCACGGTGCTGCAAGAGATGACGTTACCGGTGCTGGTGTCGCACTAGCGCGCCCGGCAGGCCATCGGCCTTTCTTCACGGGATTACGGCATGAGCAGCGCATCGGCCGCCAGCACGCATTGCCACGCCCGCCGCCTGCTGTTGCCGGGCACAGCCGCATTGACGGCTCTTCTGCCTTCGGCGACCCGGACCGCAAGCATAAACCCAGCAGCCACGCCTCGCTGGCCTCGCGTCCCGTGGAGGTGGCCGCGCTGATCCTCGAGGCGGCTGCGGCGGTGCTGGTGAAATAGGCAAAAAAAGAAGGCTCCCGGGTTACAGGAGCCTTGTGGCGCCGGACAGGCAATGTGGTCCGCACCAGCAGCTCTGGGGTACAGCGCCGGCCGGACCGCTATCCACGCCAAGGAGGTTCAGCCACCTGCCGTCAACCGCATTGCCATGCCACTTCATCGTAGCAGCTGATTGCGCGGCAAAACTCTCCAATATTTGCATGCCGGCCATCTGCCGCTACAGCCACCCTTCGCGCTTCAGGCGCCGGTGCAGCCAGTAGCAGCCGGCGATGATGACGACGATCACGGCCGGATAGCTGCCGCGCCACTTCAGTTCCGGCATGAATTCGAAGTTCATGCCGTACAGGCTGAAGACCATGGTGGGCACGGCCAGGATGGCGGCCCAGGCGGCCAGGCGCTTGACGACCTCGTTCTGGCGGATCGAAATCTGCCCCAGCGCCACCTGCATGGCCGAATTGACCAGTTCGCGCATCTGCCCCGCCGTGTGCGTGACCCGTTTGACGTGGTCGAGGATGTCGCGGTAATAGATGCGGTTTTCCTTGGGCACGATGTCGCCATGGAAACGGATCAGCTGGGTGCAGATGTCGTGCAGGGGATTGACGGCAGCATCGAGCTTGAGCAGCTCCGTCTTGAGCTGGTAGAAATCCTGCAGCTTGTCTTCGCTCAGGCTGGGCTTGAACAGCTGCAATTCATAGTGCTGGAAACGGGCCTGCAAATGGTCGATGCACGGCTGGTACTGGTCGACGATGAAATCGATGATGGAATACAGCACGTAGCCGGGGCCGCTGGCCAGCTTCTCGGGCACGCTTTCCTTGCGCTCGCGCAGCTTCGCATAGCCGGCCGAGGGGCCGTGGCGCACCGTGATGATGAAGCGGGGGCCGAGAAAGACGTGGGTTTCGCCGTAGACGATGGCGTCGCCGTCCAGGGTGGCCGTGTGCATCACCATGAACAGCGTGTCGCCGTACTCTTCCAGCTTGGGCCGCTCATGCGCACCCTGCGCATCCTCGACGGCCAGTTCGTGCAATCCAAAGGCCGATTGCAGCGCCTGCATGGCCGTGGCGTCGGGGCTGGCCATGCCGATCCAGACGAAACAATCGGGGTCGCCAAGAAAGTCGCCCACCTTGTCGATGTCGAAGTGGGCGATCTTCCTGCCGTCGCGATACGCTTCGCAATTGACGACGGCGGCGTGGGTACTGAGGTCCATGGTGATTTTCGGCTGGTGGCGGCAATATTATTGGGGGGCCAGTATAGCGGAAATGCCATGATGGCCATGCCCACTGAGCCAGCGCATTGACATTCGGGCGCGTCAATGTAAAATGAGAACCATTCGCATTTAAGAAGGGCCTGCATGCGCCAGCGGCACGGGACTTCCGCGCCAACTGGAGTGTGCCGTGACGTATGCCGTATCCCCTGCCGCCGATCCTGTCGCACTGCTGTATGGCCAGCACCATCCCTGGCTGCTGCGCTGGCTGCGCGGCAAATTGTCCTGCACCGATCATGCGGCCGACCTGGCGCAGGATACCTTCGTCAAGCTGCTGGCCACGCCTGGCGAACCTGCCGCCACTCTGCGCGAACCGCGCGCCTACCTGACCACCGTGGCGCGGCGCCTGCTGATCGACCACTACCGCCGCCAGTCGCTGGAGCAAGCCTGGCTGGCCACCCTGGCGCAGCTGCCCGCGCCCGCCGCGCCATCGGCGGAGGAGCGTTTGCTGATCCTGGAAACGCTGCACCAGATCGATGCCATGCTCGACGGCCTGGGCGCGAAGGTGCGCACGGCCTTTTTGCTGTCGCAGCTGGAAGGCATGGCGTATGCGGACATCGCCGCGCGCCTGAACATCAGCGAGCGCACCGTCAAGCGCTATATGGTGCAGGCGTTCGAGCAATGCATCCTGCTGCTGGCCTGACATGGGCGCAACCCTCGATGCGCGCGCCGCGCGCGTGGCGGCGCACTGGATGATGCGTCTGCAAGGCGGCGAACTGGACGCCGATGCGCGGCAGGCCCTGGCCCGCTGGCGCGCCGCCCACCCCGACCATGAAACGGCCTGGCAGCGCGCCGAGCAGGTGTGCCGCACCTTCGGCATGCTGCCCCCGCCGCTGGCCATGCCTGTGCTCGACCGCCCGGCCGGCGCCGCCCGCCGTGCCGCCCTGAAGACCCTGGCGCTGCTGATCGTCGCCGGGCCAGGCGGCTGGGCCATGCTGAAAGTGCCGCCGTGGCAGGCATGGACGGCGGACCTGCGCACGGCAACGGGCGAAATCCGCCATGTGCCCCTGGCCGATGGCAGCGCCTTGAGCCTGAACACGGCCAGCGCCGCCGACCTCGGTTTCAGCGACGCGCTGCGCCTGGTCCAGCTGCGCGCAGGCGAACTGCACGTGGCGACCAGCCCCGATCCGCTCCAGCGTCCGTTCATCGTGCGCACCAGCAACGGCAGCATCCGTGCCCTCGGCACGCGCTTCACGGTGCGCCAGGAAAACAGCCTGTTCGGCGCGCGTACCCAGGTGGCCGTTTCGCAGGGCGCCGTCGAAGTGCGGCCCGCGAAAGGCCAGCCCGTCATCGTGCAGGCGGGCTGGCAAGCCAGCTTCGACGAAGCGGCGGCCAGCGCGCCGCAGCCGCTGGCGCCGCATGCGTCCGCGTGGACCAAAGGATTGCTGTACGCGGACGACACGCCGCTGGCCGACGTGCTGGCGCAGCTGAGCCGCTACCGCCACGGCGTGGTGCGCTGCGACCCGGCCGTGGCGCGGCTGCGCGTGTCGGGCGTGTACCAATTGCATGATACGGATCAATTATTGTCGCTATTGCAAGCCTCGCTGCCCATCCGCGTGCAGCGCCACAGCCGCTGGTGGATTTCCATCGAACCCGCATCAATATTTTAAAAAAAATGTCCCTTTCGCGCATGTGCCCCGTCAATCCACACAGGACCAACACATGAACGAAGGGAAACAAGCAATGAAGCACTACCGCAACACCAGCATGACCCTGGCCCTGTTGGGCAGCCTGGCCCTGACGCCGCCCGCATTCGCCCAGCATCAGGAAGCGCCCGCGCGCCACTACCAGGTGGCAGCCGGTCCCCTCAGTACCGCCCTGTCCGCCTTTGCGGCCGAGGCGGGCGTCAGCATTTCCGGCGCCGCCAGCCTGTACGCCGGCTTGAACAGCCGGGGCTTGAGCGGCAATTACCAGGTGTCCGACGGCTTTGCCCGCCTGCTCGACGGCAGCGGCCTCATTGCGGTCGACCAGGGCGGCGGCCACTACGCCGTGCGCAGGCTGCCGTCCGCCAGCGAGGCAACCACCCTGCCCGGCATCGCCGTGCGCGCCACGGCCGAGCGCAGCACCAGCACCGAAGGAACGCATTCGTACACGACACCGGCCACAGCCAGCGCCACGGGACTGGTGCTGTCCTTGCGCGAAACGCCGCAATCGGTCAGCATCATCACGCGCCAGCGCATGGATGACCAGGACTTGCTGACGGTGCGCGATGTGCTGCGCAACACGCCCGGCATCGCCGTCAACCAGTTCGACACGGAGCGCAGCACCTTTTCCGCGCGCGGTTTCGACGTCGACAATTTCCAGTACGATGGCGTACCCACCACGTATAAGGTGCAGTATTCGGGCGGCGAATCGGAAATGGATTCCCTGATCTACGACCGCGTGGAAGTGACGCGGGGCGCCACGGGCTTGCTGACGGGCGCCGGCTACCCGTCCGCCTCGATCAATCTGGTGCGCAAGCGGGCCAGCGCCAGGCAGTTCGAAGGGCAATGGTCGCTGGCGGCCGGTTCCTGGAGCGACTACCGTGGCACCGTCGACCTGGCCGCGCCGCTGAACGCGGACGGCTCCGTGCGCGGCAGGATCGCCGGCGCCTGGCAGGACCGCAAGTCGTTTACCAATGGCTATTCGAACCAGCGCCAGCTCGTCTACGCCACCGCCGAGGCGGACCTGGCGCCCGGCAGCGTCGTCATGGTGGGCGCCAGCTACCAGAAGAACGACCCGAAAGGCAGCAACTGGGGCGGCTTCCCCCTGTGGTACAGCGACGGCACGCGCACCAATTTCGACCGTTCCGTCACCACGGCGCCCCGCTGGGCCGCCTGGGCCACGGAGCAGACCAATGTGCACGCCACCTTGGAACACGCGCTAGGCCAGGGCTGGAAGGCGCAGGCGCAAGCCATGTACAGCAAGCACACGGAAGACACGCCGCTGCTGTTCCTGGCCGAGCGGCCCGACCGCACCACGGGCCTGGGCATGCTCGGCTATCCGAACCGCTACATCGGCTCGCGCGACCAGAGCAGCGTTGATGTGAAGCTGTCCGGGCCATTTTCCCTGGGCGGACGCGAACATGAAGTCATCGTCGGCGCCAATTACACCGTGCAACACGCCGAATTCAGCGTCAAGGAAGCGCTCGATCCCGAACCGATCGGCAATTTCCTCGCCTGGGATGGCAGCTACCCGCAGCCGGCCTGGGGCGAGCCCGTGCTGTCGGAGAAATACACGACCAGGCAATATGGTGCCTACGGCGCGGCGCGCCTGAACCTGGCCGACAGCACCAGACTGATCGTCGGCGGACGCCTGAGCCGCTGGGACAAGGACCGCATCGGCTATGACGGCAGCGCCCGCTTCGCCTTCGCCAAAAGCAAGTTCGTGCCCTACGCGGGCCTGGTGGTCGACCTGAACGACACGTATTCGATGTATGCCAGCTACACGGACATCTTCCGCCCGCAGGAAAACCAGGACCGCGCGGGCGCCTGGCTGGACCCGCTGACGGGCCAGAGCATGGAAGTGGGCGTGAAGGGGGAATTTGACGGCGGCCAGGCCAACGGCTCCATCGGCCTCTTCGAGATCAAACAGGACAAGCTGGCCCAGCCCGACGGCGCACACCGGGTCCCCGGCACCACCACGCAAGCGTATTACGCGGCGCGCGGCGCCACCAGCCGCGGCATCGAGGGGGAATTGTCGGGCCGCCTGGCGCCAGGCTGGAACGTGACGGCCAGCGCCAGCCACTTCCGCGCCAAGGACCGCGAGCAGCAGGATATCAACACCCTGTCGCCCCGCTCGACGGCGCGATTGTTCACCACCTGGAAAGTCCAGCCCGGCCTCACCGTGGGCGGCGGCGTCAACTGGCAAAGCAAGTTCTACTTTGACGATGCGGGCCCGAACGGCAAGGAGCGCGTCACGCAGCAAGCCTACAGCACGGTCAGCCTGATGGCCACGTACCAGCTGTCACGCCAGCTGACGGCCCAGCTGAACGTGGAAAACGTGCTCGACAAGAAATACATCAACATCAACACCTATGCGCAAGGCACGTATGGCGCGCCGCGCAGCGTGCGAGGGACCTTGACGTACCGGTTCTGATGTAGCAGTCCCTCGTTGGCGTGCGCGCAGGGCGGGCACTGGTAGCAACACGATTCGTGCCTATCTGAGCTCGTCCACATGCGCGGTCGCGTATTTCACGTGCAACTCAACGTTAAAAATCGGCATATCGCATCGCTTCCATTCAGATGAATTCATGCGAACATCCGCTATACATGGCCCCGCCAGAAGAGGAACATGCTCAGCTTCTGTATTCAATCGTCCTTCCGACACGATCTTGATATTGTCGTCATGCATTACCTTCCTGATTGCGTTCGCAATCACCCGGGCGCGTAACTGCGCCTGCTGCACATACTTATTGCCATCTTTATCCTTGGGAAGGACCACATCCTTGCCAACGCCTTGCACCAGCACCAGCATGCTGCGCGGAACACCGGCGCCACGCACTGTCAGGACGGCGTCGTGCAGCCGCTCCAGTATATGAGCATTCAACTCGTCACCACGCGATGCCAATCCCAGCTCATGCGTCAGGTCGAAACACATATCGATCGCCGGACTGCTGGTAATGACACGCAATGACGCCGAATCAAAACGGAGGATAGTTTCTCTCCGCACCACTTGTTCCGTGCCGAAGATTGTCGATCGATCCGGCCCTCGCAGGCTGAAGCTCACAAGAGAGGTAGTGCCTATGCCTGTCCACAATACATCCGCACCGTGCAATAACAGTCGCCCTGCTACAGTGCGGCGACAGTCCAGAATGGGCCTGCCGATCAATTCGCTGGCGCGTTCAACCGCGCCCAATTCGGCCTCAGCTACCTCGATACTGACGTTCGGGCTGCGAATACCCATGGCTTCGAAAGCCATCTGCGACAATCTGGTGGGGCCAGCGTAAAAGAGTACGATGGCAAGGGGCAAGAAAAAGAAAAAAGCATATTGCCACCAAACAATTGGACGTAGGGAGCCGCGCGCAACCGCGTCTGCCGACCAGCCTGATTTCACCGCAATCAGCATCGACAAGGTGAAAAAACCGGCCAGGAAGAAGCCTATCCATAGCAAGGTAAAAACCATCAAGCCTTTGACGAGAACAAGACTCAACATCACGATGAATACAGTAATGGAAAATAACGATGGAAAGGCGCCACGCAGCGGACCCGGAATGTTATTTAATGGACTGCTGCTACTTCTCGTCGCTGCCTTGCGAAACTGACGTATTCTTGTGGGAATCCAACGCAAGCCGGGCCACCAGCGAGAAGTCGGAAGGGCCGCTATTTCCTGCATATATCGCCATGGACGAAACGACGATAATTTTTTACGCCTGAACCGGCATTTTGGCATTAGCCAAATGGCAAGCTGCAGCACCCACAATGCCGAGAAAGTGCCATACATCCAGAATAAGCCATATATGAAACTGAAGGCCAGTGCAATAAAGACAAATAAAACCACCTCGCCAGGCGCCAAGGAGGCAGGGAAAAACTGAATCGAGAATAAATATGAAAAGACGACGATGGCCCCAATGGCAAGGGCTATCTTGTAGGCCAATGATGCCAGGTGATTGACGTTTTCCAAGCGTGCGGCATTGGCATCGTTTCTCTGTGGCACCTCAACTGGCGTTGGCGCTTCTGTCGGCGGGGAGGATTGATTTCCGGATGACATACCCCTCCCCCCCGTTGACATAATGGACCATGACACCGCACAAAGGACGTTGCACAGGCGTATAGAGATCTAAAAATCAGACCTCCAGTTTGCAAAATAATTCACGCCTCACTAAAAATAGCAGCACGCCGCTGTTTGGCGCATGGATAGACGATGCAACGCCCCTGCAGCCCTGCCCCATTCCCCTGCCGCATCCCGACGGCAACTGTTATCAATAGCGGTAATTCAGGCTCAGCATGGCATTGCGCGGATCGCCGTAACTGACTCTGCGGCCCGTGCTGATGCCGTAGTAAGCGCGGTCGGTCAGGTTGTTGAGGTTGAACGACAGGGCAAGCCGGCCGGAGAGCTGGTAGCGCACCATGGCGTCGAACACGGCATACGAGCCCTGGTGCACAGTGGTCAAGCCGCCACGCACGGCCCGGGTCTGCTGCCAGGTGCGCGATTGCCAGCGGGCGCCGCCGCCCACGGTCAGGCGCGGCATCGGCTGCCAGGTGCTGTACAGGCTCAGCTGGTCTTCGGGCGCCAGGGTATTGACCTTGCCGCCCGCATCGCGCGCCACCTTGTGCGTGTAGCCGGCCTGCAGCTGCCAGCCCGGCATCAGCTGGCCCGACACTTCCAGTTCCACGCCGCGCGAACGCACGCCGTCGATGGCGCGGTAGGCGTCCATGCCCGTCACCTTGTTGACCGCGTCGACGGACTCGGCGAAGTTGTCCTGCCGCACCTCGAAGGCGGCCGCGCTGGCGTTCAGGCGGCCGTTGAGGAACACGCCCTTTACGCCCGCCTCGATATTCGTGCCCAGCACGGGGTCCAGGGTCCTGTTGTCGACGTCGCGGCTGTTTTGCGGACTGAAGATATCGCTATAGCTGGCAAACGCCGTCAAATTCGGCGCGAAGTCCCACGTCAGGCCCGCATACGGCGTGAAGATGGACGACTCGTCGATGTCGGCCGTGGGGTTGACGTAGGACGACAGGCGGCCGCCCAGAATCACGTGCACGCCTTGCGGCAGCGAAAAGCGGCCCGTCGCGTACACGGCCTTCTGGCGGATGACTTCGCGGGCCGTGTCCAGCTCCCACTGTGGTTCCGGCACGACGCCACGGTAAGTATAGATATTGTCGACCTTGATGAAGGTATACGGACTGAAGACGTCGTCCGACTGCTTGCGGTAGGCGTTCGCGCCCACCACCAGTTCATGCGTGCGGCCCAGCAGGGAAAACGGGCCCTTGGCGTACACGTCCAGGCCATTGCTAGTGGCATCGCTGTTGTACTGGCGCGCCGTGACGGCCGTGCCGCTGCCGTCCGCCTTCGGAAAACCGTCAAGGTAGGCGACGGGCGCATACAGGGCGTTGGCCTGGTGGATCAGGCGCAAATTGGCCAGCCAGCCATTGTCGAAGGTGTGCTCGAGCGAAGCGAAGACGGATTTGGCCTCCGTCTGCTGCGTGCTCCAGGTGGGCGCGCCGTTGAACGAGCGGGGCATGGTGAAACGCTTGCCGTCCGCGTCGAACAGCGGTGCGCCGCCCCAATCGCTATTGCGCGGCACCGTGTGCTGGTAGTCGGCGCCCACGGTCAGCAAGGTGCGCGGCGACAGGTCGGCCTCCAGCGTGCCGTACGCCAGTTCGGAGCGGCGCTGGTAGCGGTCGACGAACGAGTGCTTGTCCTGGTAGGACGCGACGGCGCGCGCGCGCACGCTGCCGCTGGCGTTCAGGGGACCGCCCACGTCCGCCATGGCGCGGTAATTGCTCCATGATCCGGCCGACAGGTCGGCCAGCGCGCGCAATTCGCGCGTGGGTTTCTTGCGGATCAGGTTGACGGTGGCGCCCGGCGTGCCGGCACCGCTCATCAGCGCATTCGCGCCCTTCAGCACCTCGACCCGGTCGTACAGGTCCATATTGGCCAGCGATTCGCCCAGGTTCAGCGAGGCGTCGCGCGTCCATGGCAAGCCGTCGTAGCTGAAATTGTCGAGCGAAAAGCCGCGCGCATAATAAATCGTGCGCTCGCTGTCGATGTGCTGCACATACACGCCCGGCGTGTGATTAAGCACCTCGCTCAGCTGCACCAGGCCGAAATCATCCATCTGCTGGCGCGTCACCACGCTGACCGCGTGCGGCGTCTCGCGCGGCGACAGCACCAGGCGGTTCGCCGTGCTGACGGCGCCCGTCGTGTAGGAACCCGTGTCCTCCGTCACCTGGCCCAGGTAATTGGTGGTGATGACCACTTCCGGCATGGTCGCCTGAAGCTGGGCGGCGGCCTGCGGCGCGGCTTGCGCGGCGCTTTGCACGGCGCTTTGCACGGTATACACGCCGCTGTCCGTCTTCAGCAAGGCCAGCCGCGTGCCCTGCAAGGCGCGGCGCAAGGCTTGCTCCGCCGTGAAATCGCCGTGCACGGCCGCACTGCTGACGCCGCGCGCCAGGTCCGCATCGATGGAAATGCGCACGCCGCCACGGCTGGCAATGGCGATCAGACTGGCATTGAGGGGCTGGGCCGGCACATCGTAGCGCATGGTGGCCGACGTGACGTGGGCCGGTGGCGTCTGCGCCAGGACGGTGGGCGCGGCGCAGGAAAGTAACATTACAGCCAGGGGAATCTGGCGCATCAACAATGGTGGCATGCTGGGACTCTATCTTGATGGTGAAGGAAAAGTGGGGCTACACCAGGTATGAGTCGCGGCGCGCCGAAAGTGACAGTGCCGGCGCAAAAAATATCTCAGCTTGTCTTCAGGTCGAGTCCCGTCCACCAGCCGCCAGGGCCCTGGCGCAAGGTCAGGGGCAGGGTTTCGGCCAGGGCCAGCAGGGTGGCGCCGCTGTCGTCGAGCGAATAATTGCCGGACACGCGCAGCGCCGCCGCCTGCGCCGTGATGTCGATGTAGCCGTGGCGGTACGGGCGCAAGGCGGCCACCACGTCGCCCAGCCGCTCATCGACGGCCACCAGCATGCCCTGCTCCCACGCCGTCGCCTGCCCTGCCGCCATGCCGGGCAGCAGGGTCAATCGATCCTCGTCAAACCGCGCCGCCTGGCCCTGGCGCAGCACGCGCGCCAGGCCTTTGCCGGCCGGACGCACGTCGAGATCGCCCCGCACGGCCAGCGCCACGGTGCCGCGCGCTTCGCGCCGCAGCATCAGCTCGCCGCCCAGCGCCGTCACCGCGCCATGCGCGCTGCGCAGCACGAAGGGCGCGTTGGCAACAGGTGCCACGCGCGCCAGCAACTGGCCCTGGCGCAAGGCGACTTGCCGGTGTTCATGACGGACATCCGTATCGGCCGAGGAGCGGGCGTCGAGGGTCAGCACGCTGCCATCGGCCAGCGTGTAGCGGCCCCGCCGGGCCGTGGCCGTATGCAGGTCCGCGCTCCAGTCCGGCAAAAACGGGCTGCCGCGCAGCAGCCAGGCGCCGCCGAACGCCGCGCCCGCCAGGCACAGGACGCCCTGCAGCCATTGGCGCCGCTGGTCATCGTGCCGGGCGGCGCGCGCCAGGGTATGCCCGACGGCCGCCGCCCCGCCCGCTGCCTGCAGCGGGCCGACGCTGTGCTCGACAGCCTGCCCCAGCGTACGCCAAGCGGCCGCATGGCGCGCATCGGCGGCCAGCCAGCGGGCGAAGGCCTGGCGCTGTCCTTCGTCCGCTTCGCCCGAACTGAGTTCGACCAGCCAGCCGATGGCGGCATCCTGGACGGACGTAGCAACGCTCATGCCGCGTCCGCCACCGCCAGGCAGCAGCGCAAGCCCTGCGCCATGTACTGGCGCACCATGCTGGCCGACACGCCCAGGCGGGCGGCGATCTGCGCATACGTCAAGCCGTCGAGCTGGCTCATCAGAAAAGCGCTGCGGGCCTTGGCGGACAGGGTATCGAGCGCGCGCGACAGGCGTTCCAGCGCTTCGAGCAGCACGGCGCGTTCCTCCGGCGACGGCTGGACGGCATCGGGCAGCAGCGCCAGGGTCTCCAGATACGCCTGCTCGATATCGCGCCGCCGCCACTGCTGCAGCAAGATGCTTTTCGCTACCGTCGTCAGGTAGGCGCGCGGCTCGCGGATGGCGGACAATCTTCCCGCATGCAGCACGCGCACAAAGGTTTCCGACACCACATCCTCGGCTTCCGCCCGGTTACGCAAGCGCAACAGCAAGCGCTGCAGCAGCCAGCCCTGGTGGCCCGTAAAGAGGCTGGCGGCCAAGGCGGCGTCATTCGGGGGAAAAGAAAAGGCAGACAAGAGCGGATCCGGCGATATAAATGATAATGATTCTCATTATATGGCAGGGACTGGAAGATGTCGCGCAATTTTGCTAAAGTTGTCCTACGCAGGCAACACCACCGATCGCACGCGCCGCGCGCAGGGTGTTGATTTGACCTCCATCCCATTGGACACTCGCCATCGCATGCATGCATCCCCGGTCCCGGGCACCGAAGGATATGCCGACAATGCCGGACAGCTGATCACCCGGTATGCCGGCGTGATCGCCGCTGATAAATACAAAGTGGTCAGCCACCTGCTGCCACGCCGGGCAGGCGCCGTGCTCGACATCGGTGCCGGCACAGGCGCCGATTCGGCGTGGCTTGCGAGCCTGGGGCACAAGGTGGTGGCAGTGGAGCCCGTCGCCGCGTTCCGGGAAGCGGGCATGCAGGCGCATGCGTCGTCCGATATCGAGTGGGTGGACGACAGCCTGCCCGCGCTGTCAGTGATGACGGCGCGCGAAACCAGGTTCGACCTGGTTGTACTCGCCGCCGTCTGGATGCATCTTGCAGCGGAAGAAAGAAACGCGGCGATGGAAAACATCGGCCAGTTGCTCAAGCCCGGCGCGCTGCTCGTCATGTCGCTCAGGCATGGCCCCGCCCCGGAGAACCGGCGCATCTTTGACGTCTCTGCCAGTGAAACGATAGACCTTGCGGCACGCCACCATCTGAAGGTGGTGCTGAGTGCGCAGGCGCTGTCCGTTCAGCAGCAGAACCGCCACGCGGGAGTCAGCTGGTCCTGGCTGGTTTTTCAGCGATGAGAGATGCCGCAGCAGGCTAAGAGCCTATCCCAGTAGATGAATGCATCCCCTGCTGGCGCCCCTCAGAAGCGGGGACTGCGTCGGTCGTCGTCGCGTGGCTCGCCACGCGTCCTCCTCACGCCTTGTCCGCACTCCTGATGAACTGCCAGCAGAAGACGCTCCCTGCTGGGATAGGCTCTACCCCGTCGACATGACCGCATTCAGGGCGCGCCGCAATTCTTTCAGCCGGGGCGGCTTGCCCAGCACGCAGTTGACGTGCTCGGGATAATCGCTGTCGGCGGCCAGGCGCTGGCCCCAGCCCGTGAGCATGATGATGGGCGTGGCCGGCGAACAGCGGCGCACGGCGCTGGCCACCTTGCGCCCGTCCACGTGAGGCATGCCCAGGTCCGTGATGACCACGGCAAAATCCTCGTGCCTGTCGCGCGCGGCCAGGAAGCTATCGATGCCGGCCTGGCCCCCATCGGCCGACACCACGTCGTGGCCATCGATTTCCAGGATGTCGCGCAGGGACTTGAGCACCATCGGGTCGTCGTCCACCACGAGGATGCGCAGGCGCGGCGGCACAAGATGGGCCATGTCGGACGCTTGCTGCCCCTCGTCGGCGGCGCAGGCGGGAAAAACCAGGCGCACCGCCGTGCCCTGCCCCGGTGCCGTGACGATGTCGATGCTGGCGCCATGGCGCTCCATCATGCCGTACACCATGGCCAGGCCCAGACCCGTGCCACGCTCGCCTTTGGTGGTAAAAAACGGTTCCAGGCAGCGGCGGCGCGTATTGTCGTCCATGCCGATGCCCGTGTCGGCTACTTCTATCCGCACCTGCCGCGCCGCCTCGCCCGCTACGTCGGCGCAGCTGGTGCGCACGCTCAGGGTGCCGCCTTCCGGCATGGCGTCGACGGCGTTGAAGACCAGGTTCGTCAGCGCTTCGCGCAGCTCGCCCGCGCTGCCCGGCAGCATGGGCAGGCCGTGCGCCAGCTCCGTGTGCAGGGCGATGACGATGCCGCGCTGCTGCGGCATGTCGCTCCAGCGCGCGCGCGTCAGGTCCAGCACCTGCTGCACCACCAGGTTCGCGTCGATGGGCGAGAGCGCCAGTTGCGGTTCGCGCTGGCGGTAGAATTCGCGCATGCGCGCCACGGTGGCGGCCACGTCGTCGATGGCGCGTTCGATCACTTCCAGGCAATGCCGGCCCTGCGGACTGAGATTGGTTTCCGTCTCCAGCAGCGATTCCGTGTACAGGGCCACGGGGGAAATGGCGTTATTGATATCGTGCGCGATGCCGCTAGCCATCTGCCCCAGCGCGCGCAGGCGCTCCTGCTGCATTACCGACTGCTGCGTCTGGCGCAAATCGTCATACGCGCGCTGCAGCGCGCCGTAGAGCTGCGCCTGGTTGGCGGCCAGCGCCACGTGTTCGCTCAGCTGGCTGAGGAATTCGCACTCGCCGCTGGTAAAGCTGTGCGCGGCACGGCGCGCCACGATGAGGATGCCGAAGACCGTGTTTTCGGCCAGCAGCGGGGCCATGACGAGGGCGCGCAGCCCCCCTTGCGCCAGGCGCTGCGGAAACGGGAACGCCACGTCGGCGATGTCGGCTTCATACACGAGCTTGCCGCGCACGCAGCTCGACAGGCCATTCTCGTCGATGGGAATGTGCGCGTATTCGCCCATCATGAACGATAGCGCCAGCGCCTCGCTGCGCACGCCCACGCACGTCACCTGCAGCGCGTGTTCGGACGGTTCGTACAGGCAAATGCAGCTGAAATCGATGGGCAGCTGCTCTTCCAGGCTGCGCACCACCACCTGGAAAATGCTGCGCAAATCCTGCCGCTCGCCGATCGAGCGCGTGATCTGCTGCAGCAGGTTCAGGCGCTCAAGCTGTTCATGCACCTTGCGCTCGGCCAGCTGGCGTTCCTGTATCTGCGTTTCCAGGGCCGCATTCGCCTGCGCCAGTTCGTCGCGCGAGACGGTGGTGCGGCGCAGCTTTTCCGTCATGCCGTCGAAGGCGCGTGCCAGGTCGCCGATTTCATTCCTGGTATGCACGCCGAGCGAGAAATCGAGCTTGCCTGCGCCGACGATCAGGGTGCCCTGGCGCAGCTTCTCCAGCGGCCCCGTGACGCTGGTCATGGTGAAATAAATCAAACCGGCCACCAGTGCGATGATCATGCCGCCGAACAGTATCACGGCCACGTTGGCCTGCTGCTGGGCGTCCAGCACGCCTTGCCGGCTCAATGCGGACAGCAGCATCGCATCGGCGATCATGCCCTGCACCTTGCCCATGATCTGGCCGGACAGACGCGACTCCAGCTCGCCCAGCACCTCGCGCCGCTGCGGGTCCTGACCCAGCTCGCGGTGATTGGCGACAAACAGCTCGAACAGGCCGTCCACGCTTGCCAGGTCGCGCCGCAATTCCCGCAGCAGCGCGCGCTCCTCGCCGGCGGCGAAGGCCGGCGTGGCCAGCAAGCCGGTGGACAGCGACTCGCTGCGCAGCTGCCACTGTGCCCGCGTGCGCGCGCCATGGTGCAGCGCATATTCGATCGACAGGTAGCGCAGCGACGTGACGGCTTGCAGGATATCGGCCGCCGCCTTGTTCTTCGCCAGTTCGCGCTGCATCGCCATGCTGGTGGAGAACAGCACGGCGACGATGATGGCCACGAGCAGCACGCAAAACAGTTCTGCCAGCTTGAAGCGCGTGACGATTTTCACGGTGGCCTTCTCAATGGATGACCGTCACGGCAGACGGCGCCACGGCTTCCAGGCCGTCCAGGTAGACGGCATCGAGGAAGTTCGGCATCTCGCCGTTCCCGGCCAGGCGGTTCTTGATGGCCCAGCGCGCCTCGTCTTCCAGCGCCAGCAGCAAGCGCTGGTCGAGCACGATGCCGAACTGATAACCGTGCCAGGCCGCCTGCAGGCGCTGCGCCTCGCTGGCCGACGCCTTGGCAAACAGCGCGCGCGCGGCATCGGGCTCGTCCCGGCAAAAGCGCGCGCCGGCGATCAGTGCGCGCAGCACCTTGCGCATCGTCGCCGGGTGGCTGCGCACATAGCCGCCCGTGCCGGCCACGTTGAACAGGCCCGCATACACGTCTTCGCCATAGAAGATGGCCGCATTGCCGGCAATGGCGTGCGTCATGCCCGTCAGGAACGGTTCCCAGCCTGCCGCCGCATCGACCTCGCCCCGCGCCAGCGCCCCGGCCAGCTGGTCCGGCGCGTAGTTGCGCACGCTGACTTCGGCGGGCAGCAGCTTCTGGCGGTTCAAAAAGGCTTCGAGCGTGAACTGGCCGGATGTGCCCAACGTGACGCCGATGCGCTTGCCCTTCAGGCTCGCGGGCGTGGACACGCCGCGGTCCAGGCGCCCCACGATGCCGTGGTCGCGCTCGGCCTCGAAGATGCTGGCGATGATGACGACGGACTGGTTCTGCAGGCTGGCCAGCACCACAGGAATATCCGACACCGTGCTCAGGTCGGCCTTGCCCTGCAGCACGGCTTCCAGCGAGGCCTTGCCCGACGAATACGGCTGCACCAGCGCGTCGATGCCCTCGCGCGCGAAATCGCCCTGCGCGTGCGCGGCCAGCACGGGGCAGCTGCCCACATACTCCGCATTCACGGCCAGGCGCAGCACTTCCACGGGGCCGGGCGGCGGCGCGGGACGGGCAGCGAGCCGCCAGACGGCCACGGCGGCCAGCGCCAACAGCGGCAGTGCGGCCGTCAGCCAGACCGCCCGCCGCGCCGGCGCCGGGCCGTTCATGCGCTGCACGGCGCCGTGGCCGACTCCAGCGCGCTGTTGACGGCCTCGGAAAACGCCGCCACGTCGATCGGCTTGGTCAGATAGCGGAAAAAACCCGCCGTCAGCCCCTGGCGGATATCGCCGGGTCCGGCCACGGCCGTCAGCGCGATGACGGGGATATGCGCGGTGCGGGCATCGGCACGCAGCAGCTGCATGACTTGCGTGCCGCTGATGTCGGGCAAGTCGCAATCCATCAGTATCAGCTGCGGCAGGTGGCGGCGCGCCATGTCCAGGCCCGTCTGCCCGTCGCCGGCAGACAGCAGGTCGAGATCGGGGCGAAAATGCACCAAGCCCGCCACCAGGGTCACGTTCAGGGGATTGTCTTCCACATACAGCAGCGTCTTGCGCTCCGGCAGGGGCATCGTTTCAGCGGGCCGGGCAATGGCGGACAGGCGCGGACTTTCCTGCAGCGGGTAGCGCGCGGGGCAACTGTCGATATCGAGCCAGAAAGTGCTGCCGCGCCCGGGCGTGCTGGTCACGCCTATGGTCGCCTGCATGGCTTCGGCCAGGCGCTTGCTGACCACCAGCCCCAATCCCGTGCCCTCCTCGTCGCGCCCATCGCGTCCCAGGCGGTTGAAGGGCTGGAACAGCACCTCCAGCTGCGCGGCGCTCAGCCCGCCGCCCGTGTCGCGCACGGACAGGCGCAGCTGCCGTGCATCGACGGGCTGGCAATCGACGTGGATCTCGCCCTGATCGCGGTTGTACTTGACGGCGTTCGACAGCAGGTTGAGCAGCACCTGCTTGAGGCGCGTGCGGTCGGCCAGCACGTGCACGCTGCCCGCTTCGACGAACGTCAAGGTGATGCCGCGCTTGCGCGCCAGCGGCTCCATCATTTGCCAGCATTCGTGGTAAATGCCGGCCAGACCCACGGACTCCATCGACAGCGCCATATTGCCCGACTCGATTTTGGCGATGTCGAGGATATCGTTGATCAAGGTCAGCAAATGCCGGCCGGCGCCGAAGATGTGCGAGGCAAAGGTTTTCTTTTCCTGTGCCGTCGAGGGGATGGAGTCGGACGTGAGCATCTGCGAAAAGCCCAGGATGGCGTTGAGCGGCGTGCGCAGCTCGTGGCTCATGCTGGCCAGGAAATTGGTCTTTTCCTCGTTCGCCCGCTCGGCCACTTCGCGGGCCAGCCGCAAATCCCGGTTCATGGCGTCGAGTTCGGCCGTGTGCTGGCGCAGCAGCAGTTCCAGGCGCGCATTGGCGATGCGCAGCTGGCGCGTCTCCAGCGCCCGCGCCAGTATCAGCAGGATGCCCGACACCTTGAACGGCTTGACGACGTAATCGAGCGCGCCCGCCTTCATCGCTTGCACGGCCGAGGCGATCGTGCCTTCGCCCGTCATGATGATGCAGGCCAGGTCCGGATCGATCTTGCGCGCCGCTTCCACCACGGCGATGCCGTTCATGCCCGGCATCATCAGGTCGACCAGCAGCAGGTCGAACGACTCGACGGCCAGCAGGGCCAGCGCCGCCTCGCCCGAAGCGAGCCCCGTCGTGTCGTACGCCTGGCCGCGCAAGGTGTCGCACAGGGCGCGCACGTGCGCCAGCTCGTCATCGACGATCAGTATCCGGGGCGGCATTGATGATCTGTTCATGCATTCTCCTGGCGGCATGGCCTTGCGGAGAGGGAACTTGCCCCGCAGCATGCGTTCCGAGCATAGCATCTGGAAATTACCAAAAATACACGCTTTGTCACGCGCGCGCCGGCGCCGGGCAGATGTCAGCTCATGGCGGGCAGCCCGCGCAGCAGCTTGTCGAGGGTCAGCGGATAGTCGCGCACGCGCACGCCCGTCGCGTTGTAGACGGCGTTGGCGATGGCCGCTGCCACGCCGCAGATGCCCAGCTCGCCCACGCCCTTGGCTTTCATGGGCGAGGACATGGGATCCGTTTCGTCGAGAAAGATCACGTCCTGGTGCGGGATGTCGGCGTGCACGGGCACTTCGTAGCCGGCCAGGTCGTGGTTGACGAAGAAGCCGCGGCGCTGGTCGACCACCAGTTCCTCCATCAGCGCCGCGCCCACGCCCATGGTCATGGCGCCGATCACCTGGCTGCGCGCCGATTTCGGGTTCAGGATGCGGCCGGCCGCGCACACGGCCAGCATGCGGCGCACGCGTACTTCGCCCGTGTCGCTGTCCACGCCCACTTCGACGAAATGCGCGCCGAACGTCGATTGCTGGAATTTTTTATCGAGCTCGCCGTATTCCATATGGTCTTCCGCGACGACGTCGCCATGGGCGGCGGCGGCGGCGAGCGGCACGCTGCGTTCGCCCTGGCTGACTTGCCCATCGGAAAAGCGCGCCTCCTTTTCATCAAAGCCCAGCTTGCCGGCGATGGCCTGACGCAGGCGCACGCAGGCAGCGTACACGCCGGCCGTCGAGCTGTTGCCGCCCCACTGCCCGCCCGAACCGGCCGAGACGGGAAAATCCGAGTCGCCCAGACGCACGACGACCCGGTTCAAGGTCACGCCCAGCATTTCCGCCGCCGTCTGCGCGATGATCGTATAGCTGCCCGTGCCGATATCCGTCATGTCCGTTTCCACGGTCACGATGCCGTTGCCATCGAGACGCACCCTGGCGGCGGACTGCATGACGAGGTTGTTGCGGAAAGCGGCCGCCACGCCCATGCCCACGAGCCAGCGGCCGTCGCGCCGCATGCCCGGCTGCGCTGCTCTCTCTTTCCAGCCGAATTCCACGGCGCCCGTGCGCAGGCAGTCGATCAGGCGGCGCTGGGAAAACGGCCGGCCCGGTTTTTCCGGGTCCACCCTGGTGTCGTTCAGGATGCGCACGACGATGGGGTCCATGTTCAATTTCTCCGCCAGCTCGTCCATGGCGATTTCCAGCGCCATCAGCCCCGGCGCCTCGCCCGGCGCGCGCATGGCGTTGCCTTCTGGCAAGTCGAGCACGGCCAGGCGCATGGCCGTCATGCGGTTGGCCCCCGCGTACAGCAGGCGCGTCTGCATCACGGCCGTTTCCGGCTGACCGCCCTTCAGGTCGCCGGACCACGATTCATGGCCGATGGCCGTGATCTTGCCGTCGCGCGTGGCGCCGATGCGCAGGCGCTGGATGGTGGCGGGCCGGTGCGTCGTGTTGTTGATCATCATGGGCCGCGTCAGGGCGACCTTGACGGGACGCTGCGCCGCCCGGGCCCCCAGGGCCGCCAGCAGCGCTTCGGCGCGCACGAACAGCTTGCCGCCGAAGCCACCGCCGATATACGGCGAGACGATGCGCAGCTTGTCTTTCGGCATTCCCAGGGTGCGGGCCAGATCGCCCCGGCCCCAGTCCACCATCTGGTTCGCCGTCCACACCGTCAATTTATCCCCCTCCCAGGCGGCAATCGAGGCGTGCGGCTCCATCATGGCGTGCGACTGGTCAGGCGTCGTATAGGTCGCGTCCAGCCGCACTGGCGCATTCGCAAAGGCGCCGGCGAAGTTGCCCGTCTTGCTGTCGGGCTTGCCGTCCTTCGGCTTGGCCGCCGTGCCCTTTGCTTTGGCCAAATCGAAGGCGCCCGGCTGCTCGATATACTTGACATCGAGCAACTGCGCGGCCGAACGCGCTTGCTCGAACGTTTCCGCCACCACCAGCGCGATGGCCTGGTGGTAATGCTCGATCTCCGGCCCGCCCAGCAAGGTGGCTGTGTTCATCTTGCCTTTGCCCAGCTTGCCCGCCGATTCCGCCGTCACCACGGCCAGCACGCCGGGCGCGCGGCGCGCGGCGCTGGTGTCGATCGAAGCGATGCGCCCCTTGGCAATCGCCGCGCCGACGACGTGGCCGTAGGCGGCATGCGGCGCGGCCTTGTTCTGTTCATACGCGTACGGCGCCGTGCCCGTGGCTTTCAGGGGGCCGTCGATGCGGTTCGTGGGGCGCCCCACGACTTTCAGCTGGTCGATGGGATTGGTGGTCGCAGGTGTCGTGAATTTCATCGCTCTAGCCTTTCTTCGCTGGTGCTTGCGCCAGGACGGACGCCACGGTGCGCTGCGCCAGGATCAGCTTGAAGCCGTTATCGGCCGTCGGCCTGGCGCCAGCCAGCAGGCGTTCGCTCACGGCGGCCGCGCCAGCGGGCATGGCCTGCTCGGCGGCGGCAATTCTCCACGGCTGCGGCGCGACGCCGCCCAGGGCCAGCCTGCCCGTGCCATCGGGCAAGATGATCGCCGCGACGGACACCAGCGCGAACGCGTACGAGGCGCGGTCGCGCACCTTGCGGTAGACGTGCGTGCCGCCGATAGGCCGGGGCAAGGTCACGCTGGTGATCAATTCGCCCGGCTGCAGCACCGTTTCTAGCTGCGGCGTACTGCCCGGCAAGCGGTAAAAGTCGGCGATGGGGATGCTGCGCGTGCTGCCGTCGGCCCGCACCGTGTCGATGCCGGCGTCGAGCACGCGCATGGCGACGGCCATGTCGCTCGGGTGCGTGGCGATGCACGCCTCGCTGCCGCCCAGGATGGCCAGCGGCCGGCTGAAGCCGGCTATGGCCGAGCAGCCGCTGCCCGGCACGCGCTTGTTGCAGGCCTGGTTCGTGTCATAGAAATACGGGCAGCGCGTGCGCTGCAGCAGGTTGCCGGCCGTCGTCGCCTT
Source organism: Janthinobacterium sp. GW823-FHT01H08 (assembly GCF_058797855.1). Taxonomy (NCBI): domain Bacteria; kingdom Pseudomonadati; phylum Pseudomonadota; class Betaproteobacteria; order Burkholderiales; family Oxalobacteraceae; genus Janthinobacterium; species Janthinobacterium sp. GW823-FHT01H08. The sequence continues at coordinate 3,044,155 of NZ_CM179504.1, read as the reverse complement.
ATTGCGCAATTGCGCCGAGGCCCCGGCCAGCAAGGCGCGCGACAGCACGGCATAGTCGCACCGCACGGTGGCGTGCGCGGCCAGGGCCGTGTTGCGCACGAGGGCGCCGATGCGCAAGCCGCCGTCCTTCGTCGTCTCCACCTTGTCCAGCGCGAGGCCATTGACGTCGATCAAATGCGCGGGCGTTTCGATCTCCAGCTTCATCAGATCGAGCAGATTCGTGCCGCCCGCGATGAAACGGGCGCCCGGCGTAGTCAAGGCGGCCGCCGCCGCTTCGGCCGGCGTGGCGGGCTTTTGATAGCTGAACACTCTCATGCCGCCCCCCCCGCCACCTCGGTGATGGCTTCGATGATGTTGGAATAGGCGCCACAGCGGCACAGGTTGCCGCTCATGCGTTCGCGCAATTCTTCGGGCGTCACCGAGGGGGCCGCGTTCAGGTCCGCGCTGACGTGGCTGGGGATGCCCTGGCGGATCTCGCCCAGCGCGGCGACGGCCGAACAGATCTGCCCCGGGGTGCAGTAGCCGCATTGATAACCGTCATGCGCGATGAAGGCGGCCTGCATCGGATGCAGTTTCTCCGGCGTGCCCAGCCCTTCGATGGTGGTGACCCTGGCGCCGTCATGCATCACGGCCAGGGTCAGACAGGCATTGATGCGCTGGCCGTCGAGCATGACGGTGCAGGCGCCGCACTGGCCATGGTCGCAGCCCTTTTTGGTTCCCGTCAGGTGCAAATGTTCGCGCAAGGCGTCGAGCAAGGTGGTGCGCGTGTCGAGTTCCAGGCTGTGGCGCCGGCCGTTGACGTTCAGGCCGACCTTCATCAGGACGGGCGGCGCCTGTCCGGATTGGGCCGCGCCATGGGCCGCTTCGGCCGCCCCCGTCACGCCGGGCACGGCCACCGCCGTGGCCGACAGCGCACCGGCGATCAGCAAGCCGCGCCTGCCGGCATTGATGTGATTACAATCTGTCATCTTGCGCTTCCTCCTGGCTGTGGACTGGCTGGGTGGGCGCATGCAGGCCCGAAGCAGCAGTCTGGCCGCCGGATGCCTAAGCGTCTGTACGCGAACGAACGTTCAGCCTCAAGCTGCGCCGGGTCGTGCCGACGCCGCCCTGCGCCGCGTAGCCCGTGTGGCGGGCGCAATGGTCGAGCGCCTGGCGCAAGGCCGTATCGACGTTGCGCAGCGACATGTCGTGCCGCTCGGCCACTTCCTGGCGGGTCAGCTCATCCACGCGCAGCGCTTCGAGCACCTGCCGGTGGCGCCGCGGCAGCAAGTCGACGGCTTGCGCCAGCCGCCGCACGTCGGCATGCAGCTCGGCCAGGCGCTCCGGTCCCGCCGCCGTATCGGCGAGGAAATCGACGAGGCCGGCGACGCCATCCTCCTCGTCCGCATACAGCCAGGCGCGATTGCGCCGCAGACTGTCCATGGCCGCGTTACACGCCACGCGAAACACATAGGCGACGGGGCTGTGCGCCAGCGCCGCACCGTCCCCGGCCGTCAGCGCGCCCAGGCGCAGCCATGCGTCGTGCAGGCTGTCGCTGGCCAGCTCGGCGCAGCCCAGGTGGCGCGCCAGGCGCCGGTGCAGGGCCGCGTAATTGCTTTCCAACACCGCCTGCAGCCTTGCGCCCTGCCCCGGCGCCGGCGTTGACACGGGCGCCATATCATTGGCCGCCTGCATGCGGGGCCGGATGGCGGGCCGGTACCAGGCCATGCCTGCCTGCCGCATGGCACCTGTCATGCGCAAGGGCAAGGCGCCAGCCATGCCGGCCATCATGGCGACAACCTGCTGCGCTCTTGCGCCGTCAGCTGGCGCGTGGCCGATTCCGGCAGCGTGCCCAGGCCCAGCACGCGCACGGCGCTGCGCGGGTTGTAGTCGGCCGCCTCGGTGCGTGCGCCATCCTGCGGCGCCGCTTGCGCGCTGTCGGGCGGGGCGTCGTTGCCAAAGCCCAGCACGCGCACCGTGAACACGGACGGCTGCGCGGCACGGGTGGCGGCGCGCTCGCGCTGCACCACGTCCTGCGCGGCGGCCGTGGCCTGCGTGGCGGCCGCGCTGGCGTTCGTCATGGCGGCCACGTTGACGGACGCCACCGTCGGCATGCCCTTGGCTTCGCCCTTGACCTGGATGTTCGCCGCGTTCACCACCGTCAGCGCGGCCAGGTTGACGCTGCCCGAGACGCGGATGCCCGCCTCGCCCGCGTCGATGGTGCCCAGCGGCGCCAGCAAGTCGACATCGCCGGCCGGCACTTCCGCGATCGGCGCCAGGGTGGCGATGCCGGCGCCCGTGCTCGGCACGTCGGACGACAGGGTCACGTTGCCCCAGTTGTCATACACGCGCTTGGGCGGCGTGTAGACGATAGTCGACTTCGAGCCGCGCCCCGCGTTGATGTCGCCCTCCGACGACCAGCCAAGGATATCGCCGCCAAACGTCGTCATGACGCGGCTCTGGCCCAGCAGGATGCTGCCGTGCGAGAACAACTCGATGTTGCCGCCGCCCTTGGTGATAACGCCCGAGGTCGACGGCGGCGCCTCGCCTTCGATGCCGAACACCTGCTTGCCGCCCGGCGTCAACAGCTGGATGTCGCCGCCGAAGTTGGTGTGCACGTAGCCGCTGCGGGGGAAATAGTCCCAGCGCTGCTCGCCGTCGTTCCGCTTGGCGTAGAGCCCGCGGTACATGACGATGTCGCCCGCATAATCGATGGCCTTGCCGCTGGCGTCCTTGGCCGGCGCCAGGGCCGCGATGGCATTGCGGCTGCGCAGGAAGCTGCCGTAGCGGGCGCTGTCCGCATCGTTGAACTCGCGCCCGCCCGCCTTCAGTTCCGCGAAATACACCTGGCGGGCAAAGACGCGCTGCTGCGGCTCGGGCAAGGCCAGATAAAAGGCCTGCGCCTCGGCGGCCGTGCCCTTGAAGCCGTAGCGTTCATTCAGCCAGGTCGTCAATTCGGTCGCGTACGACTTCACCACCTTGCCTGCCTGCTCGGCCAGCGGCACGCCCGCCTGGGCCACGTTGGCCGGGTCAAGATACGGCTTGACGAAGCGCAGATAGTCGAGGCCGGCCGCGCCCACGCCCGCCTGCATGGCGATGCCGGCGCCCGGGCGTTTATCTCCGGCGACGACGGGACCGAGGCTGACGACGCTGCCCTTGTCCTGCATCAATATGTTGCGTCCCGCGCTGATATCGAGCGTGCCGGGGCCGGCCACGTTGAAGGAGCTGTTCAGGATATCGCGCCCGGCCGAGACCACCGAGACGTCAAACGCATTGTTATGCACGAACAGGTTGCTGTAATTCCTGAATATCATGCCGCTCGTGTTCTCGCTACCGTCTATACCCTCAAGCAATGCCGTGCCGCTGCTGACGATATCGCGGCCCGCCTTCATCCAGACCGGTTGCGCCCCCTCATACCAGGTGGTGCCCGCATGCCTGGCGTCGTAGAACGCGACCATGCGGCCGCTATTGACGCCGATCAAATCGCCCTTCACGGCATAGATGCGGGCCGCTTGCGTGCCGCTGTTGGCGGGTCCGGCGGCGGAATCGGGGCCGAAGGCGAACAGCGGGAAGTTCGAGCGCGTCGCCGGCGCGCCCGTGCTGGAAATGTTGCCCGTCACGGGATTAGCATCGGCCGCATTCGCGCTCCAGCCCACGAAGGCTGGCTTGAACGGCGTCGCCATGCTGTCCGCGCCGGCGCCGGACTGGCTGACGGCATAGCCGCCCGCATAGATGGAATCGCCGGCCAGCCACTCCAGCTGGGCATTCGGCGATGGCGCCAGCACCAGCGGCTCGGCATAGCTGTTGGCGCTATTCCAGCTGGCGGTTGCCTTGCCGTAGTACAAACTGCCATTCGGCGCCGCGACGCGCACGATGGACGGGTAAACGATGGCCAGGTCGGTGGCCGTACCGACCGGTGCCGTCAACGGCGTCATATTGCCGCCGGCGGAGAACAGGTCGAGCGCCGTGCGCGGCGTCCACAGGCTGAACCAGCTGTAGCCGACGCCCGCCTCGCCCGCGGCGCTGGTGAACGGGGATGCGCTGAGCAAAGGCACGCGGCCGGGGTCGGCCACGTCCTGCAACACCTGGTCGCCCAGGGTCGCCACCGTGAAGGTGGCGTCGCCCGGCACCAGGGTCATGCCGCCCTTCGGCGCGGCGCGCGTCGCGGTGAAGGCATCGTAGGCGCGCGTTTCCAGCGGCACGTGCTGGGTAGGCTGCGAGCCGTATTCCAGCGCCACGCTGCCCAGTTGCGTGGCCGACGTGGCCGCGTGGCCGCGCACATCGACCAGCGCGCCATTCATGTGGTTGAGGCCTGCCGTGCCGGCCGGATTGAGGGCGCCGCCAACGCGCAGATCTAGGTCGCCGCCGCCCGTCAGCAGCAGGCTGCCATCGGCCTGCACGCGGCCCGTGCCGCCCACGGCCAGCAGCAGGCCCTGCGAACGGGTATTGATATTGTTGTCAAAACTGCTGCCGGACAGCAGCGCCTGCACGCCCGCGTCGCCGGCCACGTCGGCGCGCACGTTGCCGCCGCCCAAGGTACCGAAGCCCGTAAAGCCCAGCAGCTTGTCGGCGCCCTTGTTGCCGCTGGCATCGCCCACATAGCTGCCGAAGTTGATCCACCACGCCGCCGGCTGCGCCTGGCCACCCGTGGCGACCGCGCCGCTGCCCTGGCGCCACAGCCAGTTGCCGACGGCCGCGCTGTCGTGGCCGCTGTCCGAACCGACGGGACGCAGATTGATCGCGCTGCTGCCCGTCATCAGCGAGCCCGTCAGGTTGCCCGCCACGTTCAGCAGCAGGTTGCCGCCCTGGTCCGGGTACCAGGCGCGGTACACGCTGTCGGCGCCGCCGTCGACCAGGTGTTCGTGCGCACCGTCAGGATTGCTCAGCACCTTGCCGTCGGCATTGCGGCCGCGCGCCTGGTTGTACGGATCGCCGGCCGATGTCGCCACGGACGACATGCCTGCCGTGTACACGCCATACAGGCTATCCATGCGCAGGTCGCCGCCGCTGACCAGGTCCAGGTCGCCCGTGCCCGTGCGCAGCACGCTGTGGCGCAGGCTCGAGGCCTTGTAGTCGAACGTGGCGTTGGCCGTGCCGCACCAGGTGGGCTTTTCCTCGCAAACCGTCGGCCACTTGAGCGCCACGGGGTCGAGCAGGTCGCCCGCCTTCACGTTGTCATCCGCAAACTCTTCCGCGCCGGCCTTGGTCCACACGTAGGCCACCTTCAGCACGCATAGGGACGGGTCGCTGGCGCAGAGCTCCGCCACAGTCTGGCCGAACTGGCTGGTGAATTCCTCGGTGATGACTTCGCCCGCCACGATGCCTTCGACGCCCAGTTCCGCAGCCGCTTCGCTCCAGTACTGCACGCCTTTCGGCGGCACCAGGATGCCATACATGCCGTAATGGCTGTCGGCCAGGCGCAGGGTGCCGTGGCTTGGGTGCGCCTGTACGCTGCGCGTGTCAGCCGCATCGAGGTCGGCACCGGCCACCAGGCGCATGCCCCACGCTTGCGAGCCTTCGGCCAGCATGGGCGCGATGGCCCACAGCTTGCCCTGGCTGCCCGCCACTTCAGGGCGCAGCTGAATCGACTTCACATCGGGCAGCAGCTTGACGTCGGTGCCGGACGGGATCAATGCGCCCACGGCCAGCGCCAAGTTGCCATCAAGTACGAAAACGCTGCGTTCGCCAGCCACGCCCGGCAGCGGCACGCCCTTGGGCCAGCTCATGGCGCGCACCTTGACCGCTTGCGCCAGCACGCTGCCCGCATCGAGGCGCATGCCGGGCGTAAACACTTGTTGCGTCGTCAGCAGGGTGCCGGCCGCGTGGACGATATTGCCGTCGCTGTCGCGCACGGCGGCGGCCAGCACGGTGCCGGCCCGCACCGTCATGGCCTGGTCCAGCACGACGGCCACGGGCAGGCGCGTATTGGCCTGCAGATTGAAACCCTTGACGGGCACGTCGTAATTGAGCGCGATCCCGCCCGGGAACAAGGTGCCGTCGGCCAGGGTCACGCCCTGGCCCGGGACGATGACGTCGCTGCCATTGATGTCGCGCCCCGGCAGCAGGACCCAGCCGCCGTCATCCTTGGTGGCGGGCGGCGGCGCGAAACCGTCGTTGATGCTGCCGTAGATGCTCAAGTCGCCGCCGGCGCGCAGCAGCAGGCTGCCCACCTCACCCGACCCGCGCACATTTGTTGCCTGAAAGCGCGGATTGAGGCTGGCGTAGCGCATGCCCGACAGATCCAGGTCGCCCTGCACCACCAGGTCGCCGTCCGCCGTCTTGCTGACGATATCGACGCCGGGACGCAGATGCAGCGCATCGGCATACGCGGCCGTGGCCAGGCCCGCCAGCTTGCCGTTGCGCAAGTTCGTGTTGGCCAGCGCCGCATCGATGAAAGCGGTGCTGTCCGCATGCTTGCTGTCGAGATATGCCTGGTTGATCACCTGGTAGGGGCGGCCGCTGGCCGACAGGTCCGCGGCGTAGGCCGCATCGTCGTAGCGCTGCATGGCGTTGACGGCGATCGATTTCGCGCCGCGTATCGTCAAGCCGCCGCCGGCCGCAATGGCGATGTCGCCGAAGGTGGCCGCGTCCGCATCCGTGCGGGAACCGCCGCTGCCCAGGCGCGGCGCGCTCAGTTCCACCGTGCCGCGCGCGGCGCCGTCGTATTCGCCCTTGCCCTTGCCGGCCACGGCTGCCGTGGCATGGCGCACGTCGATCTGCGCGCCGCCGGCCAGGCTCAATACGCCTTCGCCCGCGTTCAGTTCGACCATGGCCCGGTTCGGGCTGTCGATGATCTTGCCGTAGCTGTCAACGCGCAACAGCGTGCCATGCGCGTCGAGCACGGCGTTGCCGGCCAGGGTGACGCCATGCTTGCCGGCCAGGCGGATGCTGCCCACGCGCTCGCCGCTGGCGTCGATCGTGCCGGCCACCGTCAGGCGGCCGTTGTCGAGCGATACCTGCACTTCGCCCGCCTTCAGCTCATTGCCGATGGTCAAGTCGCCCTGCTTCAGCTGGAAGCTGCGCGCACCCGTCACGCCGCCTTCGTTCAGGCGCGTGTTCAGCAACGCGAACTGGCTGTCCGGCGCGCCGCCTGCGCCCAGGGTTTGCGCGCGCACGTCCACGCTGCCCTTCTTGTACGGGACCATGGTGCCGCCCGCGTCGTAGCTGCCGCTGGCGCCGCCCAGTATCTTGCCCTGCAAATCCACCATGCCGGCCGCGCCATCGAGGGCCACGGCCTTCAGGCTGCCGGCGCGGTTGTTCTCGGCCGACAGGTCGATCACGCTGCCAGCGCCCTGGCCGATATCGCCGGCGCGGCTGTCCAGGATCACGTCGCCGCCCCAGCTGTATTTGTCCACGTCGAAGAAGGTGCTCTTGCGACCCGCCATGTCGATGCGCGCGCCGTCGGCCACGGCGATGTCGTGCTGCGCGTTGATGGTCAGCTTGCCGCTCGGCAGCACCACGGCCGTCGCCACGCTCACGCTGTCGCCGTTCAGCGCCAGCTGCGCGCCCAGCGCAGCGTTATTCTTGACGGGAGCCGCTGGCGCCGTACCGGCCGGCGCCGCCACGTTCAGCGCGCCGCCCGCCGTGTAGCTGTGCGCCGAACCGGCCTCGCCCGTCAGCAGCGGCGTGCTGATATTGAGGTTGCCGCCGCTGTACTGGAAACCCTTGCCCGTTTCATATGCGCCCTGCGCCTGGTAGACGGACAGGCTGCCCTTGTGGTTGGCCGTCACCTGGCCCGACGCCTTCAGGTTGACGTTGGCAAAACCCAGGGCCAGGCGGTCGAACGAGGCGACGCCGGCCGGCTGCGTGAACGGGCCGAAGCCGAAATCGATGCGTTCCGCTTCCAGGTTCAGGGTGCCGCTGCCCGTGCCGGCGCCATGCGTGATGACATTGCCGGCCGGCGACAGGGCACCGCCCCAGATCAGGTTGGCAGTGCGGATGGTCGCCACGGTGTTGGCGCCGCCCTGTCCATACATGGCCGGCGTGGTCAGCACCAGGTGGTCCAAGGTGGATTTGCCCGTGCCCTTGTCGTAGGTGTCGAGCACCACGTCGCCATAGAAATTGACGCTGTCGGCCGCGTTCAGCATCAGCGCCTGCAGGGCTGGCGCGCCGGTGCTGGTGTCGCCGCGCAGCAGGCGGTCCAGCACGCCCTGGTTCATGGCCAGGCCGCTCGAGCGCGTGCCGTTGGCCTGGGCCGCCGCCAGCGCCTCGCTGCTGCCCATGTTGATGGCGCCCACGGCCAGGCTCAGGTTGCGCGTGCCGTAGCGGGCCGTGTCGTCCAGTGCGAAACTGCCGTTCGTCGACAACAGCAAGGTGCCTTCCGAGTACAGGCTCGCTGTTCCTTTGTCGGTGCAGGCGTCGCCGCACACGCCGATGCGGATGCCGCCGCGCGCCGTGCCGCTGACGGGTGCCACGTTGAGCAAGCCGTTCGAGGCGGCCAGCATGTGCACGTCCGCGCGGCCTTTTTGGTAGATAAAGCCGTCGTTGGCGTCGTACGCGGCCTTGCCGCGCCCCACAGTGCTGATGCCGGCGCCGGGCGCGATATCGATCAAGCCGTCGCCCAGCAGATAATTACTCGGGTCTTGGGCAACGAGGAACACTTCCGGCGCCGACAGGATGGCGCCCGCGCGCAGGTAGATGGCGCGCGCCGTGTTGAAACCGAAGTTCACGTAGTTGCCGCCCTGGCCATATTCCACGGACGGTGCATTGCCTACCACAATACGGGCCGCGCCGATATTGTTCAGGCTTGAAGCACGCACACTGACCAGCCCGGCGCCGCTGGCGGCCGGCGCGCCGTCGGCGAGGATTTCAATGTCGCCGTCGGTGACATTGCTCGACCCCAGCACCACGGTGCCGCCGTAGCCGCCCTCGGCCGTGGAGAATTTGCCCGTGCCCTTGAACTGGAACGTGTCCGGGCCGCCGCCTTGCGCCAGGGTCAGCTTGAGCGTTTTCGCGTCGGCAGGCAGCAGTGCGCGGGGAATGCCGCGCGTTTTCGCATCGGCCAGCGCGAACGCCGCATAGCCGGTTTCGTTGTATTGCGAATACGTGCGCAAGACCTTGGCCGGCGTGAGTATCAGCTGGCTGGCCAGCGGCGCGCGGATGTCCGTGCCGGCGATCGACAGGGTGCCGGGCGCGGCCCAGGAACCGTTGCGCAGCGGCTGCGCCAGCGAGCCGGCGCTGCCTTGCCCCGCCAGGCCGTTCAGTTCCACGCGGAAAGCGCCCGGCAGCAAGGCATAGGTCGACGGCATCAGGGTGTAGGTGCCGGCGGGCAGACCCGGCACGCCGCTGCCTATCGTCACCTGCCGGCCGATGGCCGCATCGGCGGCGCCCTTGTCGCCGCCCGACGGCGCCTGCGGCGCTTGCGCGCCCGGCACGATGGCGTACACGGGGTTGGTTGCCAGGCCCGGCAGGATGAAGCCGCCATTCGGGCCCACCTGCACCAGCGGATGGGTGCGCGCGTCGGTGGAGCCGCCGCGCCCGGAAATGAAACCTGCACCCGTCAGTTCGCCGCCGCCCGACAGGTCGAGCAGCGCGCCCGGCCGCACGTCCACGGCCACGCCGGCGATGTCCACGCCGATGCGCAGGCCGCCCTGCACATTGATGCCGCCCACGCCCATCAAGGTGGCCGGCTTGCCGTTGACGTTCCAGGTCTGGCCATCGACGGTGCCGCCATACGGCATGACCAGGCCGGCGCCGCTGACGGAGGTGATACTACCTGGCAACAAGTTAACGGTCAGGCTCCTGTCGTTCTCATAGCCGGCCGCGCCGATGGCCAGGCGCCCCAGCGGCGCGCGCACGACGCCGCCCTGCTCGATGTGCGCGGCGGCCAGTTCCAGCGAGCCGAAAGCGGAATACGGCATGAGCGGCACGTCAGCCGTGCTGCGGGCGATGTTCAGGCTGTGGGCCGGATCGTAGCCAATCTTGCCGTTGACGATGCCATAACCGGCCCGCACGGCGGCGCCGGCGCCCGTTTCCGGGTACAGCTGGGCCGCGCTGAGGGTCATGTCGCCCGGCGTGGACAGCACCGTCGTCGGCTGGTTGCCGTCCCAGCCCAGCGGCGACAGCAGGAAGCGCACGTCGCCGCGGCTCGTCAAACGCACGTCGTCCGCCCGAATGTCGACCAGGCCGCGCACGTCGATCAGGTCGCCAGCTATGCTGACCTGGCCGGCCATCGGCGACTGGCCCGCCGTACCCGGCGTGACATAGAAATCGCGTCCCGCCGGCTTGACGCTGGCCAGGCGCACGTACGGTGCCGCGATGCCGACCTTCGCGCCGGCCTTGCTGCCTGGCGCCAGCACGGGCGCGCCATACAGCTGGAAGCTTTGCTGCAGCGTCAGCGACACGTCGCCATCGAAGGAGGCGGCGCCCAGCAGGGCCAGGTTGCCGAAGCCGCCCGCCTGCACCTGCTCGACCGAGTAACGGCCATGGCCGTACTGGAGCGCCAGCTGGCCGTCCTGCGCACCGATGCCTGCGGCCAGGTCGCTGGCAAGCTGGCGCTGCGAGAGGATCAGCTGGCGCCCCTGCAGCACCTTGTCCGTCGCCAGCGTTTTCAGGTAGACCGGGGTGCCCGTGGCCACGGACAGGCTGCCGCCCGCCGCGCCCGCACCGCCCGCCTTGGCCAGCAGCTGGCCGTCGAGGTACAAGCCGTTGTTCGACGCCAGCGCGATGCTGCCGCCCGCGCTGGCCACGTCGACAGCCGCGCCATTGACGTCCAGCACCGCATGCGCGCCGGACGCGTCGAGCACGGCGCCGTCGCGCACGACGACGAACAGGCTGGCCGCCGACGTGCTGCCCTGCGCATGGTCGATTTCGCCGCCGACGACGATGCTGCCGCCGTCCGCCACCTTGCCGTAGCGCCGGCCCTGCGCATCGGTGGCCGTGACGGCGCGCGACGCCACGTCGAGCACGGCATTGTCGCCTATCCAGATGGAACGGCCATGGCCGGCCGCTTCCACCGCTTCGGACACGTTCACGTCCACGCCCACGCCGCCCAGGCTGATCTTGCCGCCCCACGCGTTCAGGCGCCCGTCCACCGTCAACTGGCCCACGCTGGCCAGCTTGATGGACTGGCCCGCATCGACGCTCACCACGGCGCCCTTGTCTATCAGCAACTCGGCGCCGGCCATGTCGGCCGCGCCGGACTGGATATCGCCCACCTGCAGGGCCAGGCTGGCGCCCTTGCGCTGCGTCAAGGTGCCCTTGAGCGGGTTTTCCGTGACCTGTTCCGGCGTCCACAGGGCCAGTTTTTCATTGTCCACCACGCGCAGCACGGGCATGCGCACGTCGACTTGCGTGCCGTCCGCAACCGTCAAGCCCTGCTTGCCGACCAGGCTGTAACTGGAAAAACCCTGCTCAAAAAAGTCGCCGCCCAGTTGCAGGGTGCCGGCCTCGGGTTTTTCAGTTTTGCCGATCAAAATCTTGTTTGCCTGTAATTCCAGCTTGCCGCCGCCTTGCACGCCATGGCCGCGCACTTGCGCGCCTTCGCCCAGCACCAGGTCCGATGTCGTTCCGTAGCTGGCCAGGGTCACGTTGCCGCCCTTGCCGCCCTGCTGTTTCGCCTGCGACAGGATGGCCGCGCCCGAGCCGGCGTCGATCAGGCTGCCGCTGCCGACGCGCACGTCGCCATTCGCCCGCAGCGACACATTGCCGCCGTTGATATACGGCAGGCCGGCGGCGGCCAGCGGATCGCGCAGCACGTTGCTGAGCAGACCGCTGGTATCGAGGCTCACGCCATCGGCCAGCACCAGCTTGCCCACGGGCCCGCCCGGATTGACGACCGTGTCGTTCATGCCCAGCGCGCCGAGCTGATTCAGCACATTACCGGCCGCAATGCTGCCGCCATGGCTGCGCAGGCTGGCGTTGATGGCCACGTCCTTGCCGAACAGGGTGATGTTGCCGCCGTCGGCCACCTGCAGCGCGCTGTCGACCGTGATCGCGCCTTTCGCGGCGAGGCGGATGGCGCCCAGTTGCTGGCTGTTGAGCAAGTTGGTATCGAGCAGCAGCTTGCCTTGGCGCTCTGACGCGAGCACGTCGGCCACGTCGAGGCCGGCGGCGATGCCGTCCTGCACGCGCGTCAGGCGCACCTCGTCCATGACGGCCGACAATGCGTGCTGCAGCACGCCCGTGCGCTTGTCGAACATCGGCTGGTACTGGCCGACGATCAGCTGCCCCCGCTGCGCGGCGGCGAACTGCGACTGCTGGTAGCCGTCGAGCAGGGCCTGCGGCGCCTGGGTCTGGCGCTCGCCCTGGAAGACCTCGCCCGCGATGCCCCCTTCCAGCACGGCCGAACCGGTGGCGACCACCAGCTTGCCCGCGTCGCGGCCCACCGTGTAGCCGTTTTCCAGGCGCTGTTGCGCGGCGATCAATGGATTGGCGTAGAACGCGCTGGCATCCTTGCCCCAGCGCGCATGTTCTTCCTCATAACCCTTGTATACGCCCGCGTACGGCAAGTCGGCCGGCGCGCTGCCCGCCTCATGCAACTTGCCGTCCACGCCTTTGAGCCAGGTCTGGCGCAGCGCGCCCGTCTGCACGTCCAGGGTGCCGCCCGACAGGTTGATGGCAGAACCAAGCTGCGTGACGACATCCTTGCCGCCGAAGCTGACGGTGCCGCCCTGCGCCATCCACTCGCTGACGGAATGGCCCTGCGTGCCCAGGTAGCCGGCCACTTCCAGCAAGCCGCCGGCCGTGTACCAGCGGTCGCTGTCGTAGCCGTTCGTGCCCTTCGGTACGAACACCAGCTTGCGGCGGTCGACCCAGATACTGCTGTTGAGCAAGGCCTTGCCGTCGCGGTTGACGGGCGCGTCGCGCTGCTCGTTGCCCTGCACGTTGATCTCGACATTGTTCGCCTCCATGGCCACCTTGACGCCCACGGCGCCGGAGACATCGAGCTGGGCGCCGTCGCGCAGCAGGCTTCGGCTGGCCGCGTTGACGGCGATCTGGCCGCCCGTGGCCAGGGTCAGCGAGTCGCCGAGGAATTCCACCGTGCCGGCGCTGCCGATCTCGATGCGCGACTGGTCGCGGCGGTCGCTGACGGCAACGATGTTTTCTGTGGACGTCGCGGCCGGGCCGCGCATGGCGTCGCGCTGGCTGTCGAGCGCCGTCGTCTTGCCGTCGTCCTCGATGACGATGGCCGTGGTGGCGCCCCGTCCCACGGTGACGGCCGCGTCGCTGCCCAGCGCGTTCAAGTGCACGGTGCCGCGCGTGGCGGCCGTGGTGGAGGCGAGCACGACGCCTTCCTGGCGCACGTCGCGCCCCGCCAGGGTAACGTCGCCTTCGCGCGTCTGGATCAGGCCCGTGTTGACGACCTTGCCCGCCGTGCTGCCGGCCGCGAACTGCGGCGTGACTTCGCTGCCGCGCGTGGTCGACAGCGGATTGCCATCCGTGCCCACGCCTTTTTTAATGGTAAAACTGTCGCCGGCGGCCAGCAGGGCCTGGCCCTTGGGCGTGGCGATCTCGCCCGCCTGGTGCACTTCCTTGCCCAGCAGCATCACGTAACCGCCGCCTTCCGTGCTGCCCTTGGGCGCATTGCTGGCCAGGCGCGCGCCCGCCTGTACCTGTACCTTGCCGGCCGCGTCAGTAAATGTCGTGGCGCCGGCCGTGCCGGCGCTGTAGATGCCGTTTTTCTGGAATTGCGTATCGCTGATGCGGGCCGCGGCCGCCACCAGGCTGCGCGTGTCGACCTGGCTCGTGCCGGTAAACACGATGCCGTTGCGGTTGACGAGCAGCACCGTGCCGTCGGCCTTGATCTGCCCCTGGATCTGGCTGGGACGCGCTTGCGGATCGTTGACCCGGTTCAGCACGGCCCAGTCCTTTTGCTGCTGGAAGGTCAGGGTCGTATCCTTGCCCACATTAAATGTTTCCCAGTTCAGGATGGCCTTGTCCGCCGTCTGCTGCACCACCACGGCCGTCTTGCCGTTCGCCACCGTCTGCACGGGCGCCTGGGCATGGAGCCAGCCGGCCGTCAGGCTGTTGGTGTCGACCTGCAAGCCGCCCTGCGCCACGCCGTTCGGCGCGCTGGCGCCGCCGGCGGCACTCTGGCGCGCCTGCGCCTGGGCCGCTTGCTGCGCGGCGATGGCGTGCGCGGCCAGGTTCAGGTTGTTGAGCGAGCGTTGCAACTGCTGATTGGCCTGCTGTTGCTGGCCCTCGGGCCGGCTGCCCAAGGGCAGCGGCTGGCCATTCGGCAATCGGCCCGAGGTGGCAGCCGTATTCTGCGCCGCCCCCTTGGCCGCGAACCAGCCGCCGCTGAACGCCTGCTGCGCCCGCGCCGGCGTGCTGAAGGCACCCGCCATCAGCATGGTGGCCAGTGCGTAAGCAAGCGGCGTGAGCCGCAGGCGGCTGCCCAGCGTGGAAGTACGCTGCGCGCCCGTGTCAACGGTTGGGACTGGGCGCTGGGCAGTGTGAAGCTTGGTCATGGCAATGGTTTCCTGGCTAGTGGGATGGGAACGGAGCCTGGCGTTAGCGCAAGCGTCCATGCCTCCATGACGTAGCTGGGCGGCGGAAGGGATAATGTTTTTTGAAAAATATTTTGATACGCGTGCCGCCGGGGCATCCGGCATCCGCTGAAATCAGCTCAGCAAGACGATGCCGCCCGGCAAACTGATCATTTCTGCTCCCGTCAAGTCGCGTATCATCGCCAGCGCGCCATCCATCTGGCGGATGGAAAAGCGCATGCGCACGAGGCGGCGGCCCAGTTCCGGATTGCGCAGCAGCACGCGGCCTGGCCGGTAGCGGTTGATTTCATCGACCACCTGGGACAGCGGCTGGCCGGAAAACGACAACGCACCCGTGCGCCAGGCGCTCGCTTCGCCCTTTGGTGCGGCCGTGGCCGCCTGCGCGCCCCCGTCGTCGTACACCAGTTGCTGTCCTGCATCAAGAGTCTGGCGCCGCTGTTGCCAGACCACCTCGACGGCGCCCGCCAGGCAAGTCACGCAGACGGCGTCGCCCGTGTGGCGCACATTGAAGCGGGCCGACTGCGCCAATAAACGCCCCGCGCCCGCCACCACCGACACGGGCTGGCGCGCGCCGCTGGCGAGGATTTCCGCTTCGCCGCCCAGCAGTTCGATCGACTCGGGCGCCCGCACATCGATGCGCGTCTGCGTATTCATCTGCACCGTCATCTGCTGCGACAGGGCCAGTTGCCGCTGCTCGCCCGTGCCCGTGCGGTAGTCGGCGCCAAGCTCCTGCAGCGACGGCCAGGCGCCCAGCGGCGGGCGCAGGGCCAGCACGGCCACGCCGGCCGCCAGCGCGCCGCCGAGAAAAGCGCGCCGCCCTGGACGGAGCGGGAACGCCAGCACGTTTGCCCGCGGCGGCGCGGCGGCGGCGCGGGTCAAGGCGGGATCGAGCGCCTGCCACACCTGCCTGAGTTCGCGCCAGGCGCGCGCATGCGCGGGGCTGCGCGCGCACCAGGCGCGCAAGGCGTCGGCGTCGGCCTGCGTGAAATCGTCGGCACGCAGGCGTGCCCACCAGGCGGCGGCTTCCCGGCCGATGGCAGTGTCGTCATGTTCAACAAGGTCGCGTGGATCGCGGTCGGAAGCGGTCATGGGATTCATCAATATTTACGGCGGCCCGACACATCGCTGCGCTGGGCCGCATCGGCGTCGGCCATGCACGTTTTACAGTGTTGCATGGCGGCCTGCAATTCTTTCTTGACCATCGCCACGGAAATGCCGAAGCGCTCGGCGATCTCCGCATTGAGCATGCCGTCGATGCGCGCCGCCGTCAGGATGGCGCGGCGGCGCGGCGACAGGCCCGCCAAGGCCGCATCGAGTGCCTGCACGTCGAGCCGCGCCGAGACGATGCGCGCCGGGTCGCTGATGTCGTCGCCCGTCTCGTCGGCCATGTGCATCAGCTCCTCGCGTTCGCGCTCGGTGACGATGATGCGGTCGCGGCGGTAGGCATCGGTGGCGATATTGGCCGCCATGCGCAGCAGGTAGGCGTCGGGATTATGGACGGGCGCGGCGGCGGGACCAGGCGCCACCATCGCCTCGAGGCGCAGCCAGGTTTCCTGCAGCGCATCGGCCGCATGGTGCTTGCAGCCGACCACGCGTTCGAGGCGCCAGCGCAGCACGGCATAGCGCGCACTGAGGTGGCCTTTGAGCCTGGTGCGCAGGTCGGGCAGGCTCATGGCGCAGAGATTCCTTGCACACCAGCGGCGCAATCGACTTCACTGCCCGGCCCTTGCGGCAGCAGCAGGATGGAAACGGGCTGCGGCATCGACGGCAGCGGCGCCGCGCCCACGCGCATGCCCAGCACCACGCGCGCAATCGCCGTGTCGCGCGCGCGCAAGCCCGTGCTGTCGAGCAGGTGCACGCGGTCGACGACGCCGGCGCGGTTCAGATACAGCTGCAGCGCCAGGCGGTAGCCGCCGGGGCGCGTCTGCGCGGCGCGGCACAGCAATCCCAGCAGCACGTGCTGCAGCCGGCCCACATAGGCCGCGTGGTCGCCGCCGCCCTGCGTGGCGCCCGGGATGTCGGCGGCGGCCAGCACGGCGGCTGGCGGCAGATCCGCTGCGGCTAGCGCCGAACCCGCGGCCGGGGCATACACGATGACGGCTTGCGCGTCGGACAGGCGCGATTGCAGGCCCGTGCCCTCCAGCAAGACTTGCAGGGCCGCGCCCGCCGCATAGGGGCCGCGCACGGCGGCCGACTGGCGCTGCGCGTAACGCTGGTCGATCAGCACGGCGATGCCCGTGCGGCGGCTGTACAGGTCCAGCGCGTCGCCGAGGTTTTGCGCGGCGATATCGAACTGCAAGACGGCGCCGTCGGCCGGCTGCGCCCGCACGGGCCCCACCGCGGCCAGGAAACCCAGCAGTACCAGGTATCCGGCCAGCGCAAGCACATGAACGGATGCCGGGCTGCCTGTCATATCGCTATCGTGTCGCTATCGTGGAGGAGTAAAGCGGACGCCTGGGGTGTTTACAATGAACAATCCTTGCGTCAACTGCAACAGACTACACAGCAAACATGACGGCTTCGTGACATGCTTATCACCAATAAATTTCGCCATGCGGGACGTCGGACGCGGCAATGATTTCGGCTACACTGGCTGCTACTTTCCCTTTCAGACGCCTGATGATCGAAAAGAATCTGCCCGAGCTGGTCATGCTGAAGCGCCTCATCGACGAGGGCGGCAGTCACCTGGAAGTGGCCGCGCCCTGCAGCATCGCCATCGATGGACGCGCATTTCCCGTGTATTCGATCGCCATGGGCAATCCCAGCCCCGACGTGCCCGTGCTGGGCTTTTTCGGCGGCATCCACGGCCTCGAACGCATCGGCACGCAAGTGCTGCTGTCTTTCCTGGAAAGCCTGGTCGCGCGCCTGCGCTGGGACGCCACCCTGCACCAGCAGCTGGAAACCATGCGGCTCGTGTTCATGCCGCTGGTCAATCCGGGCGGCATGTGGCAAGCCACGCGCAGCAATCCGCGCGGCGTGGACCTGATGCGCAACGCGCCATTGAGTGCGCGCGAAAAAGTGCCGTTCATGCTGGGCGGCCAGCGCTACAGCCCCCGCCTGCCCTGGTACCGGGGCGCGGCCGGAGGGCCGATGGAGCTGGAAAGCCAGGCCGTGTGCGACCTCGTCGAACGCGAACTGCTGTCGCGCCAGTTCAGCATCGCCCTCGATTGCCATTCCGGCTTCGGCTTGCGCGACCGCATCTGGTTTCCCCATGCGCATACCAAGGTGCCGATCGAACACCTGGCCGAGATCGGCGCGCTGGAAGAGCTGTTCAGCCAGAGCTACCCCAACCACAACTATGTGTTCGAGCCGCAAAGCCGGCAATACCGCACGCATGGCGACCTGTGGGACTATCTCTACCTGAACGGCACCAGCTACACGGGCCGCGTGTTCCTGCCCCTGACCCTGGAAATGGGCTCGTGGCTGTGGGTCAAGAAAAATCCGCGCCAGCTGTTCAACCGGGTCAGCATCTTCAACCCCACGGCCGCGCACCGCCTGCAGCGCGTGCTGCGGCGGCACCTGGTGTGGTTCGATTTCCTCATGCGCGCCGCCAGCAGCCACGGCCGCTGGATGCCGGAAGGCTTGCTGCGCAAGGCGCAGCGCCGGCGCGCCCTGGCGCAATGGTACGAATCATGAGCGGATCGCCTACCTGGGTCTTGCTGCGCGGCCTGATGCGCGAACAGCGCCACTGGGGCAGCTTCCCCGCCACCCTGGCGCGCGCCCTGCCCGGCGCCCGCATCGTCACGCCCGACCTGCCCGGCAACGGCACGCGCCACGACGAAGACAGCGCCACCCGCGTGGCCGCCATGGTGGAAGACTGCCGCCAGCACTTGCTGGCGCGCGGCATCCCCGCGCCATACCACTTGCTGGCCCTGTCCCTGGGCGGCATGGTGGCCGTCGAATGGGCAAGCCGCTATCCGCAGGAAATCGCACGCTGCGTGCTCGTCAACACGAGCATGCGGCCGTTCAATCCGTTTTACCGGCGCCTGCGCTGGCAAAACTACGGCGCCCTGCTGCGCCAACTGCTGGCCGGCGATGCACGCAGCCAGGAAGCGCTGATCCTGCGCCTGACGAGCCGCAGGCACGCCCATGGCACCCCTGCGCTGCTGGCCGAATGGCTCAGTTACCAGCAGGAATATCCGGTCAGCCGCTGCAATGCGCTGCGCCAGCTGCTGTCGGCCGCCCGCTACCGCGCCCCGGCGATTCCCCCGGCGATGCCCGTGCTGGTGATGGCCGGCGCGCAAGATCAATTGGTCGACCACCGCTGCTCGCAACGCCTGGCGCGCGCCTGGCAAGCCGATTGCCTGATCCACGGCGACGCGGGCCACGACTTGCCGCTCGACGAAGGCGAATGGCTGGCGCAATCGGTGGCGCGCTGGCTGGGGGAAGAAGTGACAGACCACGGCAGGACGGCACAATCATCATGCAGATAACAAGCAGCAGTACGGAGCAACTGGCGGCGCTGGCGGAGGCCGGAGTGCAGGAGCGGATTTTCCCGGGTGCGGCCTGGGCCGTGGGCACCGTCGACGACGGCGTGGCGGGCGCGGCCGGGCGGCTCACGCCCGATTCCGCCAGTGCCGCGATGCAGGTCGATACCCTGTTCGACATCGCGTCGCTGACCAAGATCATCAGCGTCTGGTCGCTGACGGGCCGGCTGCTGAAGCAGGAACGCCTGGGCTTGGACACCCGCCTGGCCGACGTGCTGCCCGACACGCACGGCTATGCGCTGGCGCCCGTCACGATTTTCCAGCTGCTCACGCATACGGCCGGCCTGCCGCTGCGCGCCCGCCTGCGCGCCAGCTATGGCGAGGTGTACGACGATATCGTGCGCGGCGTGCTGCGCGAGCCGCTGGAAGGCATACCAGGCCAGGCGGTCGACTACACGGACCGCGCGGCCCTGATCCTCGGCCTGGTCATCGAGCGGCTGCTGGGCATGCCGCTGGACCAGGCCCTGGAACAACATGTGCTGCGGCCGCTGGGCATGGCCGCCACGCGCTTTGGCCCGCTGCCGGCTGCGCAAGGCAAGCTGGTCGCGCCGACCGAGTATTGCGAGCAGGCGGGCGCCCATCTTGCCGGCGTGACGCATGATTTTTCGACGCGGCTGCTGGGCGGCGTATGCGGCATTTCCGGGCTGTTTTCGAATGTGCCCGACCTGCAGCGCTTCCTGCAGGCGATGCTGGCGCCGGACCGCCATGACGAGGTGTTCGACGCCGGCTGGGTGCGTGATTCGCTGACGGTGCAGACGGGTTCCTTGAGCCCGTCGCGCGGCCTGTTCTGGCACCCGGCGGCAGGCAGCGGGCCGCAGGACGACATCTGGTGCCACCAGGGTTTCACGGGCACGGCCCTGTGGATCAGTCCCCGGCGCGGCCGCTATGCGGTGCTGCTGACCAATAAACTGTACTACACGCGCGATTCCGCCCGGGTCAACGCGCTGCGGCACGCTTTCATGCGCTGCGCCTTCGGCCTTTGAACTTTATAGCCGCAAGCTCACGATGATGGCCAGCAGCAACGCGCCGGCTGCCGCCAGCAGCGAACTGTTGAAACTGTGCGACTGCGCATACAGGCTGCCGGCCAGCACGGGGCCGATGATCTGGCCCACGCCATACACCACCGTCATGATGGCCATCATGTTGGTGCCCGCCTTGACGGCGGCCCGCTGCGCGGCCGGCATGGCGATGGTCACCGTGCCGACGAACGTGCCGCCGACGAGGATGGCGCTGAGCAGGTAGCCGGCGGCCGAGGGCGCCAGCACGGGCAAGGCCACGCCCAGCGCCTGCAGCAGCAGGTTCAGCCTGAGCGCCTGGCGTGTGCCCAGGCGCTCGTGCAGCCGGTGCCACAGGAAACACGAGGGCGCCGCCCCGAGGCCGAACACGGCCCAGACGTGGGCGGAATTCAAGCCGGGCAAGGCCGCGCCGACCAGCACGGGCAAATACGTGGCCGTGACGATGTAGCCGAGTCCCGCCAAGCCGTAGATCAGCACCAGCGGCCACGGCGCCACGGACGCCAGCGCCGGAGCTGCCCTTTGCGCTGGCGCGTCCAGCGTCGCCAGTCCGCCAGCGGCAATCGCGGGCGCGGCCGCCAGCCCCGCCAGCGCGGCGACGCCGGCCAGCAGCAGCCACATGCCCGCGCTGTGCCAGCCCAGCTGCGATGCCAGCACCAGCAATTCGGCCGAGACGGCGATGCCCACGCCCACGCCCGCGTACAGCAGCGGCGCGCCGCGGCCATGCCGGCGCTGTTCCAGTAGCCACAAGGAGGCGGCCACCATGGCCAGGGCGCTGAAGACGCCCGCCACGCCCCGCACCGCCACGATGAGCCAGACGGGCATCGGCACGGCCAGCACGCCCAGGCACAGCGCCGTGCCGGCCGCCGACCACAGGCACAGCCGGTGCGCGCTGCGGACCCGCGCGCGCATGGCCAGGATGGCGCCCAGCAGGTAACCGGCATAGTTGGCCGAGGCGGCCAGGCTGCCTTCGCGCAAGCTCAAGACGCCTTCCTCGACCATCTGCGGATAGATGGCCGTGAAGGCGAAGCGGCCAAAGCCCATGCCGATGGCGAGAATGACCGCCGCGGCGATGGCCGAACGCAGCCTGGCCGCCCCGCTCACGGCGCCGCCTCGCCGAGCAGCGCCAGCAAATGCTGAAAGGCGGGCACGCCGAATCCGACTCTCCACACGAGCACCGTGTCGGCTTGCCCGGCGGACAGCGTTGTCAAGGTGGCCGGCGCATCGGACAGCGCCAGCACGCTGGCCGGCAGCACGGTCACGCAGGCGCCGGCCGCCACGCAGGCGATCATGGTGTGATACGAACTCAGCTCCTGCACGCGCCAATCGGTCGAACCTGCCACGCCCAGCAGCTCTTCGGCGATGCCGCGGTAGGTGCAGCCCTGCGGAAAGGCCGCCAGCGAGCGCGTGCGCACGTCCGCGGCACGGCGCGCCTGCCCTTCGCTGGCCGGCAGCAACAGACACAGTTCCTCGCGCCACACGGCGGTCGATGCCAGCCCCAGCTCTTCCAGCGCGGCGGCGCCGCCGAACGCTGGCGGCAAGGCGACGAAAGCGCAGTCGAGCAAACCCGTGCGCACTTGCTCGATCAGGGGGCGCGACGGCCCCGTGCTCAGCGCCAGGCGCGTGTCCGGATGGCGGGCGTGATACGCGGCCAGCAGCGCCGGCAGGCGGCTGGCCGCCGTGCTTTCCATGCTGCCCACGCGCAGGGTGCCGCCGTCGCGCCCGCCCGTGACGACATGCCGCGCTTCTTCCGCCAGCGCCAGCAAACGCCGCGCATACTCAAGAAAACGCTCGCCCGCCGCCGTCAGGGCCATGCGTTTATTGGCGCGCACGAACAGCTCGGCGCCCATATCGGCTTCCAGCTGCTGGATGCGCGTGGTGACGCTGGACGGCGCACGGCCCAGCCGCGCTGCGGCCTGGGTGACGCTCAGTTCACTCGCCACGGCGCAAAAAATCGTCAGGGATTCCATGTCCATCATGTTCTCAATTCAAGAATTATCATGCTATTATATTCTTCAAATAAGAATATTGCACAATGTCCTCAATTTCATGAAGGAAACATCATGAGCACGTCCCAGCGCTTCCTCGACCGTCTCGGCTTGCAGCACCCCATCATCCAGGCGCCGATGGCGGGCGTCTCCACGCCGCGCATGGCGGCCGCCGTCTCGAACGCGGGCGGCCTCGGTTCGCTGGCCATCGGCGCCGGCATCGTGGCGCAGGCGCGCCAGATGATCGCCGACACCCGCGCGCTGACGGACCGCCCCTTCAACGTGAATGTGTTCTGCCATGCGCCGGCGGTCAGGGATGCGCGGCGCGAGGCGGACTGGCTGGCCCATCTGGCGCCCCTGTTCGCGGAACTGGGCGCGGCCGTGCCTACGGAACTCGACGAGATCTATCAAACCTTTCTCGGCAATGAGGCGGCGTTTGCCCTGCTGCTGGAGCTGCGCCCCGCCGTCGTCAGCTTCCATTTCGGCTTGCCGGCGCAGCAGCAGATCGCCGCCCTGCGCCAGGCCGGTGTCTACACGATGGCCACGGCCACCAATCTGCGCGAGGCGATGCTGATCGAACAGGCGGGCGTCGACGCCATCGTGGCGCAAGGCGTGGAAGCGGGCGGCCACCGTGGCGTCTTCGACCCGCAGGCGCCGGACGAGCGCCACAGCACCAGCGTGCTGCTGCGCCTGCTGGCGGGCCGCACTGCTCTCCCCCTGATCGCGGCCGGCGGCATCATGGATGGACAAGGCGTTCGCGCCGCGCTGGACCTGGGCGCCGCAGCGGCCCAGCTGGGCACGGCGTTCGTGCTGTGCCCGGAATCGTCGGCCAATGCGGGCTACCGCGCCAACCTGCAAAGCGAACGGGCCGCAAGCACGCGGTTGACCAGCGTGCTCTCGGGCCGGCTGGCGCGCGGCATGGTGAACCGGCTGATCGAACATGGCGAAGCGCCGGGCAGCCCGCCCCCAGCCGACTATCCCGTCGCCTACGATGCCGCCAAACAATTGAACGCCTTGGCCAGCCGGCACGGCGACAGCGACTTCGCCGCGCAATGGGCCGGCCAGGGCGCGCCGCTGGCGCGGGAAATGGGGGCGGAGGAACTGGTGTCGGCACTGGCAAGGGAAATGGAGGCCTGATGCCGGGATGCTTCTGGCAATACGGAGGCGCATCCCGGCCAGTCACACCACGGCAGCGCTGAACGACTCGGGCCGCCGCGCAAGCAGGTGAGACAGCCGCTGAAGACCGGCCTGCAAGCGTCCACGGTCCTTGATGCTGCCCAAAGAGATGCGAATGGCGTTCACCGATGCGCTGCCCGTTGCGAATGCCTCCGCCGGCGTGACGGCGATGCCGTAGCTGGCGGCTGCGAGCGCAAGCTGCGAGGAGTTCCAATACGCGGGCAACTCGAGCCATACATGCAGACCGTCTCCGGCGCCGCTGTAGCGTCCCGCCAGCACATCGCGCGCCATCCGGTGGCGCAGGCGCGCCTCCTTGCGTACGCCTTCCATCAATCTGTCGGCCGAGCCGTCGAGTATCCACTGCGTGGCCAGGGCGGCCGTCAGAGGAGCGACCATCAGCGCAAATGATCTTAGCGCGACCAGGAAACGCTCGCGCTCCGCCGGGTCGCGTATCAGCACGAAGGCGACACGCAAGCCTGGCGTCAGGCATTTCGACAGCGTCGAGATGTAGAGCACCTGTGCCGGGGCAAACGCGGCAACGGGCGGCGGCGGCGCATCGGCAAGAAGCCAGTAGGGATCGTCCTCGACGATGCGTACATCGCAGCGCTGCGCAATGCCGGCCAGCTCCCTGCGCCGGCGTTCCGGCATGGTGATGGCGGTCGGGTTCTGCAATGTCGGATTGAGGTAGACCAGCGCGGGCTGGTGCTGGCGGCACGCTTCCTCTAGCAGCTCAGGCAGCATCCCTTGCTTGTCCGCGCCCACCGCGATGACGTGCCGGCCGAACTGGGCCGCTGCGGCACGCAAGCCAGGATAACTCGTCGGCTCCGCCAGGATCACATCGCCAGGCTCCGTCAGCGCAAGGATCAATGCGGCGATCGCCGCTTGCGCACCGGGACAGACAACCACCTGCCTTGAATCCAGAGGTCCGAACATCGGTTCCAGCCATCTTGCTCCGGCCTTGCGGTCGGAGTCGCTTCCCCCGCCCAAGTGATAGGTCATCAGCAACTCATTATCGGCGCGCATCAGTACTTGAGACAAGCCTTGTCGCAACATGTCGTCGAAGTCCACGCCCTCCGGCGGTGGCGGCGTATTCATGCTCAGGTCGAGGATAGCGGTCAATTCGACTTTCGGCGCCGCGACATACGTGCCGCGCGCGCCGCGCCCCTCCAGCAAGTTGCGGCGTCTGGCTTCGTCGTAGGCGCGCGTGATCGTCGTCAGGTCGACGCCCAGCTGTGCCGCCAACTGGCGCTGCGTCGGCAGACGGTCGCCCGCTGTCAGCGAGCCGTCTGCCACCGCCACCTGCAAGGCATCCGCAATTTGCAAAAAACGGGGCCCCTTGTTCCCGGCCAATCGCGGCAACCAGCCCGTCAAATTTTCATCTTGTATGGTTTTTAACTGGGACATTTTGTCTCAATGTATGGAGATTGTTTTAAGGTAGTATGCCTCATAACGTGCAGCAACACCATCCTTGCATGGCAGTCGCAGACGTTTTTTCCTCACTCATCCGCATGCGGCACATCGCTGCGCTCGATACCGTCGTTATTTCAGAGCTGGCTATAATGAAAGAGTCAAACAGGATGCCTGGGGGGATAGTGGAAGAAAAAGTTGGAACAGAAGCTGCTGAAGCAGCAATTTGAGGCAGTGCGCCTCACGACAGATAGTGTCAAGTAATCAAGTAATAGACTGGAAATACGCAAAATGATCGATTGGACCCCTATAGTCTTCGTGACATTCAAGGCACTCGTGCTCGCCACGGGCATGTTCTTCGCCATCAAGTGGCATTACGATCAAGGCAAGAAGGATAAGGACAAGGCGAAGCAGAATCGCGCGGTGCTGCGCGCGAGCGGCAAGGTGGTCGCCATCTTCGCGCTATTGCTTCTGGCACTCGGGATCGTCACCTTCTTCGTCGTCAGCATGGTCGGTCTGGACATGACCATGCCCTGATGACAGAAGGCGCCGGCCGATATGCAGCGATGCGGCAGCAATTTCCCGCCACGGTGTTTCGCGCAGGCCTGCCTCAGCAAGGGATTGGACGGCGAGCCTTTGGTTTTCAACGTCCGGCGGCTTCCCTCAGGACGTCTGCCGCGGGAGCTGTTCGGCAAGTCCGATGAGGATGCCTTCGGGACCACGGATGTAGCAGAGCCGATACATGTGCTCGTACCGGACTACTTCGCCGACCAGCTTCGCGCCGCGCTGGACGAGCCGGACGAGCGTATCGTCGATATCCTCGACGGTAAACATGATACGCAGGTAACCGAGAGCGTTCACTGGGGCGTCGCGGTGATCGGCGACCACGGCCGGCGCGAGGAAACGGGATAACTCGAGACGGCTGTGACCGTCCGGCGTACGCATCATGGCAATCTCCACGCGCATGCCGCGCAGACCGGTGACGCCATCGGCCCAGTCGCCTTCAATTGGGGCGCGCCCTTCGAGAACGAGACCAAGTTCGGTGAAGAATTCAATGGCGGCATCGATGTCTTCCACGACGATGCCGACGTTGTCCATGCGCTTGACTGTCATATTGCCTCCTGGGTGTCCAACCTAGCCTGCAATCAGGGAAAGCCCCTCTACGGCAACCTGTGCCGGAACGTCGGCTCGATGTTACGCGCATGCAGCCAGCGCACGATGTCCTCCAGTGTGGCGTCCTGCAGCAGCAAGCCTGGCTGCGTAACGGGCTTTACCGCCGGTAATGGCGCGGCAACGGGCGCGAGAGCGGGCACGGCATCAGCCAGCCCCGCGTGTCCCTGCAGCTTGGCCAGCGCCTGCGCGAATTGTGCCGGAGTGATGCTGCGCAAGCTTTCCAGGAAACCCAGCTGGGCGGCGGGCGGCGGCGGCATGTCCAGGCCCGGCTCGTCGACGAAGGCGGCGCCCATGCTGGGATGAATGAAGGCGGCCCACTTGCCCGACGGCTGCAAGGCGGGCGGCAGCGTCACCTGTTCCACGTAGTCTGGCGGCGCGACGGCGAGGATGTCGGTCGAAGCAGGCAAAAAGGTCGAGCGCAGCAGCTGCACGAACTGGCGCGCCTGGGCAACGGGCACGGGCGTGGCCAGAGACAGCCATAACTGGAAGGCCGTGCCCGAGATGCTGACGGCGGGCGCAGGCAAGTCCAGCTCGTGCTGCACGGCATTGGCGATCACGCACAGCGCGCTCCAGTGTGCCTCGCCGCCGCCCTTGCCGCCAAACTCCAGCACCAGCGCGCGCGCCAGGCCACTCTCGGTCACGAGTTGCACGGCCACCGTCTGCTCGCCCGACAGGTGGCGCGCCAGCACGGCCGGCGTCAAAGGCTGGACGCCGCCCTGCGCATCGACGTAGTGCTGCTGTTCCTCGAACAGATACAGGCGGGTGAGTTCGGAAATCAGTTTATGCATGGGCGGCCTCGTAATGACGTTGAGCAACACTTGCCAACGTGCCCCGATTATAGCCTTCCCGCCCTTGACGCACCTTCCCTCCCGGCGCCAAACACCAGCCAGCTGGCCGCGGCGAACAGGCAGGCGGCCATGCCGCCGTACAGCATCACGGCACCAAAGCCTTGCGCGAGCGCAAGCTGGGCCACGCCGGCGCCACGGCGGCCGCCGAAGCGTTCGGACAATTGCTGCGCGAATGGTCAGCCGCTGCGGCGACGTGACTTTGCAAAAAAGTGTAGCCTTCGCAGCTGGGCATTTTCAGGCCAAAGGACCTCCTCCCCATGACATCTCGTACTTTCCTCGTCACCGGCGCGACACGCGGCATCGGCCATGCCATCTGCACCCTGCTGCATCAGCAAGGCCATCGGGTGATCGGCATCGCGCGGCACGTTGCGGGCGTCGACTTTCCGGGCACCTTGGTGGCCTGCGATCTGGCCGATCTGGCGCAGACGGCGCAGGTTCTCAAGGCGCTGGAAAAACAGTTTGATATCGATGGCATCGTCAACAATGCGGGCATTGCCTCGCCCCAGCCGCTGGGTCAAATCGACTTTGCCACCTTGCAGAGCGTGTTCGACCTGAACGTGCGCGCCGCCATCCAGGTGACACAGCAGTTCGTGGATGCGATGAAGCAGCGCCGCTATGGCCGCATCGTGAATATCTGCAGCCGCGCAGTCTACGGCAGCGCGGACCGCACCGCCTATTCCGCCGCCAAAAGCGCCCTGGTCGGCTGCACGAGAACCTGGGCGCTGGAGTTGGCCCAGCACGGCGTGACGGTCAATGCAATCGCCCCAGGCCCCGTGGAAACGGCGCTGTTCCGCAAGACGCGCCCCGTCGGCAGCGAAATGGAACGCCAGGTGCTTGCCACGATACCGATGCGGCGCCTGGGACAGCCGGATGAAGTCGCTGCCGCCGCCGGCTTCCTGCTATCGGAGCAAGCCAGTTACGTGACAGGCCAAGTCTTGGCAGTGGATGGCGGAGGCAGCCTCGGCGGGCGCGCGTGAGCCATCCGCACCAGCAGCATGGCGCACGCGTTTTTCTTGCTGCTTGCCCCCTTGCGCTATCCCGGGCTTTGAGCCAGCGCAATCGTTCGCCGGGCATGACCAGCCACCGCACGAACACGCATTTACCGGCGGCTCCCGCAGGACTATAGTGGCGTCTTCCCAACCTGTTCGAGGATAGGATCGCCATGAAACTCTTTTACTCGCCGGGCGCCTGCTCGCAAGCACCGCACATTATTTTGCGCGAAACGGGCATGCCATTCACCCTGGCCAAGGTCGACCTGGGCCAGCACCGCACGCAGGAAGGCGGCAATTACTATGAACTCAACCCGAAAGGCCAGGTGCCGCTGCTGGCGCTCGACGATGGGACGACCTTGAGCGAAGGCCCCGTCATCGCCCAGTACATCGCCGAACAGGCCGGCAGGCAGGACCTGCTGCCGCCCGTGGGCAGCTTTGCCCGCTACCAGGTGCTGGAATGGCAGAACTACATCACGTCCGAGCTGCACAAATCGTTCAGTCCCCTGTTCGATCCCCGCTTCGATGCCGCCACCAAGGCCTTGTTCATCGAGCAATTGGGCAAGAAATTCAAGTGGGTGGACAGCCGCCTGGAAGGCCGGTCCTATCTGACCGGCGACACGTTCACGGTAGCCGACGCCTACCTGTTCGTCATCACGGGCTGGGCGCCGAACGTGGGCGTGGACTTGTCCGCGCTGGCAAATCTGCAAGCCTTCCTGGGCCGAGTGTCCCAGCGCGACAGCGTCAAGGCTGCTTGGGAAGCGGAAGGATTGAGCAAGGCCGCTTGAACGGCCGTGTCGCGGCACGCCCGGCTCTGTGCGAAAATGCCCGCCTTCGCCATTGCCGGACTTTGCCCATGCCGCACGCTGCCTTCGCTACCCTTGCTGCCCTTTCCGGGCGCGACGCCCGGCGCATCGCGCGCCACGCCCAGGCGGCCGACGCCGCCCGCTTTCTGCACCCAGTGCAGCAAGCCTTGCTGCACCGGCGCGGCTGGCTGACGATGCTGGCGCCGCGCAGCGCGGGCGGCGCCGAACTGCCCCTGCCGCAAGTGGTGCGCCTGGAAGAAGCCGTGGCCGCCGTCGACGGCAGCATGGGCTGGGTGCTGACCCTGTGCGCGGGCGCCGGCTGGTTCGCGGGCTTTCTGGCGCCCGACATGGCGCGCGCCATCATCGGCACGCCGCGCGCCTGCCTGGGCGGCAGCGGCGCGGCCACCGGATACGCGGAGGAAGAAGGCGACGGCTACCGCATCACGGGCAGCTGGGACTACGCCAGCGGCGCGCCCATGGCCACCCACTTCACCCTGAACGCCCGGCTGCGGCGCGCTGGCCAGCCCCTGCTCGACGAACAAGGCCAGCCGCGCATCCGCGCCTTTCTCGTGCCCGCCGCGCTGGTGCGGCTGGTGCCCTCGTGGAACAGCATCGGCATGCGCGCCAGCGCCTCGCACAGCTACCGCATCGACGGCCAGTGGCTCGGCAAGGAACACGGTTTTACCATCAGTCCCGCGGCCGCGACGGCCGACGGCCCCCTGTACCGCTACCCGTTTTATTCGCTCGCCTACGTGACCCTGGCCGCCAACGTGGCCGGCATGGCCGCGCATTTCATGGAATTGGCCGAAGAATGCATGCGCCACCGCCGCCACGCGCGCGCCGGCCTGCCGCTGCTGGAGGTGCCGGAAGTATTATCCATGTTGCAAGACAAGCAAGACGCATTCATCGCCGCCCGCGCGCGCTTTTATGCCGTGCTCGATGACAGCTGGGCAACGGTGGCCGCCGGCGCAACGCTCGACGCGGACGTCATGCAGGCCGTGCAAGAGCGTGCGCTGGCCCTGGTCGCCGCGTGCCGCGCGGCAGTCGACGGCCTGTATCCGTACTGCGGCCTGTACGCGGCCCGCGAAGACAGCGCCATCAACCGCGTGTGGCGCGATTTCCATACGGCCAGCCAGCACTCCTTGCTGCTGCCATAAGGCGCTGGAACGCAGCTCCCGATGGCGGGCATGGCCGGTTGGGCATGCGAACGCCATGCCAGCCGGATTGCCTGATAATATGGGGACATTGCTACTTCTCGCTCCCTCTTATCCATGCACGTCAACACGCTCAGCAGCCTTGCGCAACTTTTGGCCAGCGCCGAAACGGAAACCCTGGCCTTTCCCACCAGTATCAACACGGCCCTGCTCCTGCAAAAGGAACTGGCCAACCCGGATTGCCACTCGGCCGACATCAGCCGGCTGCTGCTGTGCGAACCCACCTTGTCGGCGCGCGCCGTGGCGCTGGCCAATTCGGCCATGTTCGCGTCCGGCCACACGCCCGCCATCACCAGTGTGCGCGCCGCCGTCGAGCGGCTGGGCCACCGCAACCTGTATGCGCTGGCGACGGCGGCCGTCATCCGCCAGCTGAACGCGGGCATCCGCGACGAAGCCTTGCGCGCCCGCGCCACCCAGCTGTGGGCGCACACCGTGCATGTGGCGGCGCTGGCGCATGCGCTGGCAGGCGCCGTCACGCAGACGGATGCCGATACGGCGCTGTTCGCCGGTATCGTGCATGAAGTAGCCGGATTTTATTTGCTGGCCCAGGCCGACAAGACCCCGGGCCTGTACGCCGAGCTGGAAACGCAGATGGCCTCCACGCTGGAAGTGATCGGCCGCGCGCTGATGCGCCAGCTGGGCGTGCCGCTGTCGGTGGCCGATGCCGTCAACGCCTTGCCCGGCTCGACCATCATGTTGCCGCCCGAAGGCTTGCGCGACACCCTGCTGCTGGCCAAGGCGCTGGCGCCCGTGCCTTCGCCGCTGCCGCAGGCTTACGTCACCATCAGCGCGCCGCTGCAGGCCTACCTGGAGCACGACCCCGTGCTGCAGGCGCTGCGCACGCAGCCGTCGGCCGAAGCGAAGGCCCTGATCAAGGTGCTGCTCAGCTGACGGCCGATCTGCTATGATGGCGCAGGCCCGGACGGACCCGGCCCGCTTTCATTGATGTGCACTGGAAAACTGCCTTGACTACCTCCCTACGCATGCTCGGCCTGGCCGCAGCTCTGACCATGGCGTGCAACGCCAACGCCGACAGTTTCGTTTCCTCGGCCTCCAGCGCCGGCTCCCAGTCGAGCGGCAGCATATCCGATTCGCTCAACGGTTCGAGCAACAGCTCCTCGCGCGACAACAAGGTGGCCAATGGCCCCTACCGCATCATCGACGTGGCCGCCGTGCCGGGCCGCGACGGCATGACGCGTTTGACCATGCAGGCCGAGGCCACGGCCACGCCGCTGGTGCTGGACTTGCCGCAGGCGGCGCTCGACAAACAGCAGCTGGCGCAAGGCGACATGGTGCATGCGCAAAACCGCGCCTACGGCATCGAATTTTCGCGCAACGACACGCGCGCCGCCTTCTTCCTCGTGCTGGCCGACGACTGGTACGGCGAACTGGCCACGCGTCCCGTCAGCCTTTGATTCGTTTTCTCCCGCACCGCCCGGCACTGCTGCTGGGCGTTTGCGCCATCTTCAGCGCTGGCGCCGCCCAGGCGGGTACCTCGCTGGCCTCGTCGCGCTTTTGCGACCGCGCGCAGGAACTCACGGCCACGGAACAGGACCGGCTGCTGCGCTTTGCCGCCGTCGTGCGCGAGGAACTGGCCGCCAGCGAAGGCAGCGTGGCCCTCATCAGCCGTTCCGGCCTGAACCTGGCGCGCTTCGGCATCCGCTATTCGCACGCGGCGCTGGCCTGGCGCCACGACAACGACAGCGGCTGGTCCGCGCGCCAGCTGTACTACGCCTGCGACGAAGGCCGTCCGCGCATCTTCGACCAGGGCACGGCAGGTTTCGCCATGGGCACGGCCAATCCATCGCTCGGCTACATCTCGCTGGTGAAACTGCCGGCCGAAACCGTGCCGCCCCTGCGCCGCGCCCTGCTCGACCCCGTGCGCGTGCAAGAGCTGCTGGCGGGCCGCTACAGCGCCAATGCGTACGCTTTCAATTTGAAATACCAGAACTGCAATCAGTGGGTGGCGGAAATGCTGGCCGCCGCCTGGGGGGAGCTGGCCGCGGGCAGCGACTTGCGCGCGCGGGCCCAGGACTGGCTGCGCGCCGCGCCTTACAACCCCGCCGCCGTCGACGTGGGCGCCCGCTGGCTGATGCTCGGTTCCATCTTCGTGCCCCTGGTGCACATGGACGACCATCCGCCCGAAGCCATCGGCACGATGCGGCTGGCAGTGAGCCTGCCGGCCAGCCTGGAAGCGTTCGCGCGCCAGCGCCTGCCCGCCAGCGAGCGCGTGGAAATCTGCCACGACGGCAAACAGGTGGTGGTGCACCGGGGCTGGGAACCGGTCGCCGACGGCTGCGTGCCCGGCCCGAACGACCGCGTCATCGCCCTCGACGATACGCCGCACAACACGCCCTAAGCAGTCCGGGCGGCCAGCGCCGCTTCGACCTGATCGAGCAGGTGCGCCGGCTGCGGCCCCTGCCCCATCCGGCGGGCCACCTCGCCGCACGCCAATTGAACCTCGGGCGCGGCCAGCAAACGCGCCAGCTGGCGCCGCATGCGCCCGGCCGACAGACGCCTGGCCAGCAAGACATCGCCTACCCCGAGCCGTTTGATCCGCCAGCCATTGTCGAACTGGTCGTAGGCGAACGGCACGATCAGTTGCGGGATGCCCGCGCGGAAGGCATCCGCGCTGGTGCCGATGCCGCCATGGTGCACCACGGCCGCCACGCGCGGCAGCAGGGCCGCGAACGGCGCGTACGCCTGCCACATGACACTGGGGGGCAAGTGCTGCGGCAGCTGCGCCGCATGGGACGTGAGGAACAAGCCGCGCCGCCCCAGCCGCCGCAACACGTCCAGGGCGATGCTGAAATAGCGCTGCGCGTGCTGGTGCCCGGTCCCGGGCGTAAAGACGATGGGCGGCTCGCCCTCGCCCAGAAAGCGTTCCAGCTCCGGCGGCAGCGCCGCGGCGCCATGCGGGGCGGCGCCGGAGAAACCGGCTTGCACGAAATGCGGCGGCCAGTCCGCCTGCGGGGCGGCGAACCAGGCGGGAAACAGCCCCAGCGAGGCATCGGGCGCGGCCAGCATGTGCGCGAAAAAATGCGCTTCGGGCGGCAGTCCGTGCTGCGCGCGCGCGCCGTTCAGGCCAGGCAGCAGCACCGGGTCGACCATGCCGCGGTGGATCATCCGCCACAGGGCCTGGCGCCAGGCGAGCGGCACCCAGGCGGGAATGCGCAGCGAGCCGGCCGCCAGGAAATCATGGCTGCTGCACAGGTTCGATGGCGCCAGATAGGCCGCGACGATGCGCAGGTCCGGGCGTACCGAGCGTGCCAGGGCGGCCATCGGCACGAGGAAGGGATGGCACAGCACCACGCACTCTTCACCGTCCGGCAAGCCTTGCACGACGTCGCGCACGGCGCCCAGGTACGGCACGAGGCCGCGCCACACGACGCCCCAGCCCTTGCGCTCATCCCACAGGCCCGGGTCGCCCAGCATGGCCTGCCCCTCTTCCTGCGTGCCGAAGGTGCGATACGGCAGCCTTGACGCCTGCGCAGCCGCTTCCTGCCAGCCCGGCACCAGCAGCAGCACGCGCCGCCCCCGTTGCCGCAAGCCCTGCGCCAGCGCGATAAATGGTTGCATGTCGCCGCCGGTGCCGTTGCTGGCGACGATGACGAGCGGCGCCGTCGGGTGGCGGTCATCCGCCATGGTGGCCTCCGTGCCTGGCGGCGCTCATCGGTGCGCCCCACGCGCCGGCAGTTGCAACATCATGTCCCACTGGTCGATGCCGGGTCCGAAGCCATCCGGCGTCACCTTGACCAGCACGAAGCCGAAGCGCGCATAAAATCCCTGCGTGTGCTGGCTGGTGTTCATGCTCACCCTGGCCACTTGCGGCACGGCGCGTATCGCATCCAGGCGCGCCTGCGTCAGCGCGCGGCCCAGTCCCTGGTCGTGCACGTCCTGCGCCACCATGCCCCAGCACAGGCTGGCGACCATGCCGCCCGCCTCGATGGCATGGCCGCCGCAGGCGACGATGCGCGTTGTTCCCTCGACCGCACGTTCGATGACCAGATACGGCTGTGTTGATGCTTCCAGCCAGGCGACGAAGGCCGCGCGCTCGGACGGGTCGAAAAAGCGCGGCGTATTGCCGTCGAAAAGGGCCAGGCAGGCGTCGCGGTCGCCGGCCCGGTAAGGACGTACTGTTTGCATTTTGCGTACTCAAAAGAACATGAACGCCGATTATAAGGGGTGCGCGTTCAGGCCAGCTGTTCCGACCCGACGACGTGCACGCCCGGCGCGGCGGCCAGCGCCGCTTCCAGCAGGGCGGCGGCGATGCGCGGCGCGGGATTGATGCGCCAGCGGCGCGGCAGCACGGGGCCCAGCACGCGCAGCAGGCGCAAGGCGGCGCCCTCACCCGCGCGCGTCACGTCGCGCTCGCCGCCGATCAGCCCCGGCCGCACGCAGGTGAGCGACATGAAGCCCAGCTGCTCCAGGTCGCGTTCCAGTTCGCCCTTGACGCGGTTGTAGAAGATGCGCGAGCCGGGATTGGCGCCGGCGGCGGAATTGAGCGCGTACGCGCGCGTGCCGGCCGCCAGCGCCAGGCGCGCCACGGCCAGCGGATAGTCGTGGTCCACGCGCCGGAACGCCTGCCGCGTACCGGCCACCTTCATGGTCGTGCCCAGGGTGCAGATGACGGCATCCATCTGCCACCAGGGCGCGCCGGGCGGCAAGCGGTCGAAATCGACGAGCGGCGCATCGAGTTTGGGATGCGCGGGCAAGGGCTTGCGCACGGGCGCGACGATCTGGCTGACGCGCGCGTCGGCCAGCGCCAGGCGCAGCACTTCGCGACCCACGAGGCCGGTGGCGCCCACAAGCAATAATTTCATGGCTTTCCCGTTAAAGTTGCTGTCAGCCACCACCATACACGGAACTCAGGACAGGCGCAGCGCCAGCGCCGCCAGGGTCGCCAGCAGCACGGGCACGGTCAGCACGATGCCGACGCGGAAGTAATATCCCCAGGAAATGTGGATATTCTTGCTGTCGAGCACATGCAGCCACAGCAAGGTAGCCAGGCTGCCGATGGGCGTGATCTTCGGGCCCAGGTCGCTGCCGATGACGTTGGCGTAAATCATCGCCTCGCGCACGGCGCCCTGCGCCGTCGTCGGGTCGATGGCCAGCGCGCCCACCAGCACCGTCGGCAGGTTGTTCATCACGGACGACAACAAGGCCGTCAATACGCCCGTGCCCATGGCCGCGCCCCACACGCCGTACTGGGCACAGTGGTTCAGCAGTTCCGTCAGGTAAGCCGTCAAGCCCGCATTGCGCAAGCCGTACACGACCAGATACATGCCCTGCGAAAAGACGACGATTTGCCATGGCGCATGGCGCAGCACATGGCGCGTGGAAATCACATGGCCCTTGCCCGCCACGCCCAGCAACAACGCGGCGCCCACGGCCGCGATCAGGCTGATGGGCACGCCCAGGGCTTCCTGCGAAAAAAATCCTACCAGCAGCAGCGCCAGCACCAGCCAGCCGGCGCGGAAGGTGGGCAAGTCGCGGATGGCGGCGCCCGGGCGCTTCAGCTGCGCCACGTCATAGTCGCACGGGATATCCTGGCGGAAAAAGATCAGCAAGGCCGCCAGGGTGGCGCCCACGGCGACGACGTTGACGGGCACCATCACGGACGCGTACTCGGCAAAGCCGATCTTGAAATAGTCGGCCGAGACGATATTGACCAGATTCGACACCACCAGCGGCAGGCTGGCCGTGTCGGCGATGAAACCGGCCGCCATCACGTAGGCCAGGGTGGCTTTGGCGGAAAACTTCAATGCCCGCAGCATGGCGATGACGATGGGCGTCAATATCAGCGCGGCGCCGTCGTTGGCGAACACGGCGGACACCAGCGCGCCCAGCAAGACCAGCAGCACGAACAGTTTTGTCCCGCTGCCGCCGCCCCAGCGCGCCACGTGCAGCGCCGCCCACTCGAAGAAGCCGGCCGCGTCGAGCAGCAGGCTGATGATGATGACGGCAATAAACGTGCCGGTGGCATTCCACACGATATGCCAGACGACGGGAATGTCGCCCCAGTGGATCACGCCGGCCAGCAGCGCCGCGCCGGCGCCGATGACGGCGCTCCAGCCGATGCCCAGGCCACGCGGCTGCCAGATGACGAGGGTTAAGGTGGCGAGAAAGATCAGGAAGGCGGTGAGCATGGGGGCAGTGGTCCAGGAAAAAGCGCGAATAAATATTCAATATTTCAATAATACTGGAATTATCAAATAAATGTAAAGCGAGAAATGCCCATGCCCGTGCTATCACTGGCTATACTGGCCCAATGCGTGGCCCAATGCGTGGCCAGATGCGTGACCCGATGCAGCCCCGCTCCCTCTGACCAACCAGGAAAGCATGCACATGGCGCAATACAAGACTCCCGGCATGTATATCGTGGAACAAAACGCGTTTCCCAATGCCGTCGTCGAAGTGGCGACGGCCGTGCCGGGCTTTGTCGGCTACACCGCCAGCGCCAGCCACGACGGCCGGTCCCTGCGCAAGCAGCCGTCGCGCATCAGCTCGATGGCGGAATTTGAAGCCTGCTTCGGCGGCGCGCCCGTGCCCGAATTCATGCTGGAGGCGGGCCGCGCGGCTGGCGCGTCGTGCACGCTGCGCCAGGCCGCCGGCCGGTTCCTGCTGTATCACAGCATACTGCTCTTCTTCATGAATGGCGGCGGCGCCTGTTATATCGTCTCCGTCGGCGATTATCATGACACGCCGGACATCGGCGCATTGTGCGCCGGCATCGATGCGCTGCTGCGGGAGCCGGGCGCGACGCTGCTGGCCGTGCCCGACGCCATGCTGCTGGCGTTGGACGACTGCCATGCGCTGCAAAGGCACATGCTCATGCATTGTGGCCAACAGATGCGGAACCGCTTCGCCATCCTCGACATCCACCATGGGGCGGCGCCGCTGACGGATGGACCCGTGACCGCTTTCCGGGATGCTATCGGCAGCGACTCGCTGGCCTTTGGCGCCGCCTACTATCCGTGGGTACAGGCCACGGTCGTTTCGCTGGAGGAACTCAATTTCACCCCCATCCGCCGTAGCCAGTGGGGTGCGCTGCAAGACGTGCTGCTGCAGCCGCTGGACGCCGGCGGGCAGCGGCAAGTGTCGGCCCTGTTCGAGCAAATGGCCATCGCGCCTTCTTCCGAAAACGGCCAGGCCAGCCGCATCGCCGCCATCGATCGTGCACTGCGCGACGTGAGTCCCCTGTACCAGCAGCTACTGCGGGACATGCACGGCCAACTCAATCTGCTGCCGCCAGGCGCCGCGATGGCAGGCCTGTACACCATGACCGACAACACGCGCGGCGTGTGGAAGGCGCCGGCCAACATCGGCCTGGTGGCAGTGAGCGCGCCGGCCGTCAACATCACGCACGAGGACCAGGAAGACCTCAACGTGAGCAGCAGCGGCAAGTCGGTCAACGCCATCCGCAGCTTCGAAGGCGAAGGCACCCTGGTGTGGGGCGCGCGCACCCTCGACGGCAACAGCCTCGACTGGCGCTACATCAACGTGCGCCGCACCATGATCATGCTCGAGGAGTCGCTGCGCCTGGCGATCAAGGCGTATGTGTTCGAGCCGAACGTGGCCAGCACCTGGCTCACGATCAAGAGCATGGCCCTTAACTTCCTGACCGGCATCTGGAAGCGCGGCGGCCTGGCGGGCGCCACACCGGACGATGCCTTCAGCGTACACGTCGGCCTGGGTGAAACCATGACGCCCGACGACATCCTGGAAGGCATCTTGCGGGTCACCGTCCTGGTCGCCATCAGCCGCCCGGACGAGTTCATCGAGCTCACCTTCCAGCAGCAAATACAGAAGTCGTGAGGCAGCGGGCGCAGCCTGCCGGGCTTACCCCGCTCACTTGAGGGCGATGGTGATATCTGTCAGTCAGCGAAATCGAGCTGGAAAGCCATCCCGACGACCTGCCGTCCGGTCAGTTCAAGCTGAACTTTAGGGAAATCCTCTGGAGCGACCACGTGCAGCAAGCGGGCTGAGCCTGGCGCGCAAGCGCCCGATCGGCGCTTACGGCTTGACGCCGAGCACGGCTTCGACTTCCGCCTTGCACTGCAATAGCGCCGACAGCAGCTGTTCCCGCTGGGCGTGGAAACGCAGGGCCGGCACGCCCAGCGACAGCGCGTAGCGCTCGCTCGTCCCCGTGTTCAGGGCCACGCCGATGCCGCACACGCCCGGCGCGTGCTCTTCCATATCGACGGCGTAGCCCTGCGCGCGTACCTGTTCCAGATGCGGCAGCAGTTGCGCAAGCGCCGTGATGGTCTGGTCCGTGCGCGCTTCCAGGCGTTCGCCGAACAGCCGGGCCAGCGCGTCTTCCGGCATCCGCGCCAGCAAGGCCTTGCCATGCGCGGTGCAGTGGATCGGGTAGGCCGTTCCCACGGCCGACACGACGCGCAGCTCATGGTCGGAACAGTACTGGTCCACCGACACCGCATGCAGGCCGCGGTACACGCACACGTCCACCGTTTCGCGCGTGCGCCGGCCCAACGCTTCCGCATACGGCCGCAGGACCGCCACCACGTCCGTATGCGCCGACGCCGCCAGACGCGCGATGGCCGGACCCAGCTTCACCCCGCCGGCGCCGGAACTGACCAGTTGCTGGGCTTCCAGCGCGGCGACGATGCGGTGCACCGTGGTGCGCGGCAAGTCCGCGCCCTTGGCGATCTGCGCCAGGCTCAGGCCGCCCGTCTGGTTTTCCAGCGCGCGCAGCACCGCCGCCGCGCGCGCAATGACTTGCTTGCCGCTATTGCCTTCGTTTTCTTCACTCATTTCTTTACCCAATTGTGCATGACGATAGCTGCCGTGATGGCATTGACCGGCATTGTACATGGCCCTATAATTGTTCCATCATTCGGAACAGTGTTCCGATTAACGGTTTTTAACGTAAGCACCGGGGGAGGCGCATGTCCAGCCGCAGTATATCGAAGACAGCAACGTGCACGCTCCTTTCCGTTGCCAGCCTGACCATCATGGTGGGATGCGTGCTGGTCCCGGGATTGCCGTCCATCGCCGCGCGGCTCGGCGTGGCCGACGCCGCCAGCTGGCTCGTCACGCTGCCCTCGCTGGGCGTGGTGCTGTCCGGCCCCTTCGCCGCCATGCTCATGCAGCGCCTGGGACTGCACCGCAGCCTGCTGGCGGGGCTGTTCCTGTACGGCTTGCTGGGCGTCTCGGGCATGTTTTTGCATGGCCACCTGGCCGTGTTCGCCAACCGTTTCCTGCTGGGCGCGCCGACGGCGCTGGTGATGGCGTCGGGCACGGGGCTGATCTCGGCCTTGTTCAGCGGCCAGGCAAGGCTGCGCATGATCGCCAGGCAAGGCATGACGATCGAACTGGGCGGCGTGCTGTTCCTCGCCCTGGGCGGCCTGCTGGCCACGGCGGGCTGGCGCTATCCCTTCCTGCTGTATCTGGCTTCGTGGGTGCTGCTGGCATGCGCCTGGCGCTGCGTGCCGGCACTTGCCCCTGCCGGGGATGCCGGCATGGATGGCGCGCCGCCAGCGCCCGGCCCGTCGCGCGCCCTGCTCTTCGTCCATGCGCTGGCGGCACTCTCCATGACGGTGTTTTTCGCCGCCATCATCATCCTGCCCCTGCGCCTGCAGCAGCTGGGCTGGAGCGAGGACCGGGCCGGGTATTTGCTGTCCTTCGTGTCGCTGGTGGCCGTGGCGGCCGCCTGGCTGATGCCCCTGGCGGTCCGGCGCCTGCATGAACACGGTACCCTGGGCGCCGCCTTCGCCTGTTATGCGCTGGCACACCTGCTGTTTGCGGGCGCCGCCGCGCTGCCCATGCTGCTGGCCGGCGCCGTGGCGCTGGGGATGGGCTTCGGCCTGTCGGTACCCCTGTGCACGCACATGACGGTCGAACGCAGCCACTTGCCCAGCCGCAACCGCAACCTCGCCTATCTGTCGATGGCCATCTTCGGCGGGCAATTTCTCTCTTCCTTCATGACGTATCTGCCCGGCAGCCACGCGGCGATGTTTGCCGCCACGGCCGCACTGGCCCTGCTGGGCGCGGCCGTGGCCGCCGCGCCGCTGCTGCGCCGCCGCCCGGCCGGCACCACCGCTGTTTCCACCACCCACACTGAAAGGTAAGACCATGGATCTCAACGACGTCCACGCCCTGCTGCACCCCGCTCCCCTGGCGCTGGAAACGGGCTTCGAACGGCTGCCCAGCGGCGTGCTGCACGTGGCGTGCCGCACCGACTTGCCAAATTGCACTGGCGAGATGTTTGAATGGTGGTTCCGCTCGCGGCCCGACACGGAGCGCTACCTGATGTGGCACCCGGTCGACCACCTGGCCAGCGACTGGATCGAAGGCAGCGCCGGGACGCACGTCGGCTCCATCCATCTGGCGGAAGAATTTTTCAGCGGCATGCCGGCCGAACAGCTGGCCATCCAGTTCCGCGATCCCCGTGAATTCTTCGAGGGACGGCAATACGAGGCGGCGCGGGCCGAGGGCCGCATTTCTGCCGCCGTGTGCGCCAGGGTCGGCATGAGCTATGCGCCACCCCGCACCGCGGACGGCGCCGTCATCGGCGGGCGCCTGCTGCACATGGGCCGCGACACGGCCTGGGGCATGACCTTGCGCAGCCATTTCTACATGGGCCAGGACTTGCCGGACGCCGGCCACGGCCCGCAAGAGATCGCCGCCCTCTTCCCCGATGCATTCGCCCGCGCCCTGCTCATGCATTGCTACAACGAATTCACCTTCCTGGCGCAATTCCTGCGTTCCCACTACCAGGCGAAGCACCGAGACAGCGTGCCCGTGGCGCTGCCCTGGTAGACGGAGGTTTACTCCTCGAGGCCGCCCCCCAGCGCCTTGTACAGCGCCACGGCCGACTTGAACTGGTCGCGCCGCGCGTCGAGCAGGGCTTGCTGGGCCGCATACGACTGGCGCTGCGCGTCGAGCAATTCCAGGCGGCTGTCCTGGCCCGCGTCGTAGCGCAGCTGCGACAGGCGCTGGCGCTGCCGCGACGCCGCCACCACGCGCTCCTGCGCGGCGATCTGCTGCGCAAACGTGGCGCTGCCGGCCAGGCCGTCGCGCACCTCGCGGAACGCCGCCTGGATCGCCTGTTCGTACTGCAGCACGGCCACGTCCTTGCGCAACCGCGACAGCTGCAGTTCCGCGCGCAGCTGGCCGCCCTGGAACAGCGGCTGCGTCACCTGCGGCGCGAACGACCAGCTGCGCGCGCTGCCGCGGAACAGGTCGCCCAGTTCCGGGCTGGCAAAGCCCAGCGACGCCGTCAAGGACAGGCGGGGGAAGAAGGCGGCGCGGGCGGCGCCGATTTCCGCATTCGCCCCCGCCAGCGCGTACTCGGCTTGCAAAATATCGGGACGGCGCGCCAGCAAGTCCGACGGCAGGCCGGGCGGCAGCTGCGTCAGCACGGGCTGGCCATCGAGCGGCCGGCCGGCGGGCAAGTCCGTGGGCAGCGGCGCACCGAGCAGCAATTCCAGGTTGTTGCGCGAAAGTAGACTGGCCCGTTCGCGCGCCTGCACGTCCGCTTCCGCCGTGGCCGCCTGCCCTTGCGCTTGCGCGACGTCCAGGCCGCTGCCCTGCTGCGCGCCGTGCAGGCGCTGCGTCAGGAGCAGCGCCTGGCGCCAGTCAAGCAGGGTTTGCCGGGCCAGCGCCAGCTGTTCCTCGGCCAGGCGCTGCTCCAGGTAGGCGTCGGCCACGGCGCCGATCAGGGCCATATGCGCGGCGCGCTGGCCCTGCTGCGTGGCCAGGTAGCGGGCAAACGCCGCGTCCGACAGCGAGCGCAGACGGCCGAACAGGTCGATCTCGAACGCGCTCATGGCGATGCCGGCAGTGAACTGATTCTGTGTCACAGCGTCGGCGCCGCGCTGGCGCACGCCGCCCGCATTCACGCCGATGGCCGGATAGCGGCCCGCATCCTGGATCTGGTACTGCGCCCGCACGGCTTCCACGTTGAGCGAAGCCACGCGCAAGTCGCGGTTGTTTTCCAGCGCGATGTCGACGAGGCGCTGCAGCCGCGTATCGAGCAGCATCTGGCGCCAGCCCAGGTCGGCCGCAGTGTCGGCCGTGGCTGGCGCGGCAGATTCGGCATAGCTGGCCGGTATCGGTGCCGCCGGCTTGAGCAGCGGCGGCGTCAGGGAACACGCCGACAAGGCCAGCGCGGCCAGGGGCGTGAGAAAAAAGAAACGCATTACAACTCTCCTTCCACCGCCTTGACGGCGATGCGATCACTGCGTTTGTTGAAGTACGTACCCATCTTGTCGACGGCGCCCAGCACCACGACAAAGAACACGGGCACGAAAAACACGGCCAGCACGGTGGCGGTAATCATGCCGCCGAACACGCCCGTGCCGATCGCGTGCTGCGTCTCGGCGCTGGCGCCCGTGGCCAGCATCAGCGGCACCACGCCCAGCGCGAACGCCAATGACGTCATCAAAATCGGGCGCAGGCGCAGGCGCGCCGCTTCCACCGTCGCCTCGACCAGCCCCTTGCCCTGCGCCTGCAACTGGCGCGCATACTCGACGATCAGAATGGCATTCTTCGCCGACAGGCCGATGATGGTGATCATGCCCACCTTGAAGAACACGTCGTTCGGCATGCCGCGCAACATCACGGCCAGCACGGCGCCCAATAAGCCCAAAGGCACCACCAGCATCACGGAAACGGGAATCGACCAGCTTTCATACAGGGCCGCCAGCACGAGGAAGACCACCAGCATCGACAGCGCCATCAGCATGGGCGCCTGCGACGCCGATTCCTTCTCTTGCAGCGACTGGCCCGTCCACGCCAGCGCGAAGCCCGGCGGCAACTGCTTCACGAGCCGCTCCATTTCCAGCATGGCGTCGCCGCTGGACACGCCGGGCGCCGCGCTGCCGGAAATGCGCGCCGACGGGTAGCCCTGGTAGCGCACCAGCTGCAGCGGCGACTCGCTCCACACGGGGCGCACGAGTTCGCCCAGGGCCACCATGCCGCCCGCGTTATTGCGAATGCGCAAGGCCAGCACGTCGTTGAGCTGCATGCGCGACGGCGCATCGGCCTGGATGATCACCTGCTGCATGCGGCCCGCGTTCGGGAAATCGTTGACATAGGTCGACCCCATGGCCGCCGTCAGCATGTCGGCAATGGCCGTGAACGATACGCCCAGCGCTTCGGCCTTGGTGCGGTCGATGTCGAGGCGCACGCTGGCGCCGGGCGGCAAGCCGTCCGGATACACGCCCGCCACCTTGCTGCTTTGCGCGGCCAGGCCCAGCAGCTGGTTCTGCGCCGCCTGCAGGGCCGCAATGCCCTGGCTGGCGCGGTCTTGCAGGCGCATCGAAAAGCCGGACGAATTGCCCAGTTCATCGATGGCGGGCGGCATCAGGCTCATGATCACGCCCTCCTTCGCCTGCGACATGGCCGCCTGCGCCAGCGCCACTTCTTCCTGCGCCGTGGCGCCGTTGCGCTGTTTCCAGTCCTTCAGCATGGTGAAGGCCAGGCCCGCGTTCGGTCCCGCGCCGGAAAAGCTGAAGCCGAGGATCGACTGGTTCACTTCGATGCCGGGACGCGTGGCCACGTGCTGCTCGTACAGCTTGACGACATCGAGCGTGCGCTCCATGGTGGCGTCGGACGGCAGCTGGATCGAGGTGATGAAGTAGCCCTGGTCTTCCTCGGGCAGGAAGGCCGACGGCAGCTGCATGAAGGCCACGCCCAGCGCCGCGACGATGGCGCCGTACAGCACCATCGAGCGGCCGGCGCGTTTCAGCATCGCCACCACGCCTTTTTCGTAGCGGGCCGTCATGCGCTCAAACTGGCGGTCGAACCACAGGAAAAAGCCTTTTTTATCATGGTCATGCGGTCCGATTGGTTTCAACATCGTGGCGCACAGGGCCGGCGTCAGGGTCAAGGCCAGAAACGCCGAGAACAGGATCGACACGGCCATCGCCAGCGTGAACTGGCGGTAGATGGCGCCCACGGAACCGCTGGCCAGGGCCATCGGGATGAACACGGCCGTCAGCACCAGGGTGATGCCGACCACGGCACCTGTGATTTCGCGCATCGCCTTCGACGTCGCTTCCTTCGGCGACAGGCCTTCGGTCGCCATCAGGCGCTCGACCGCTTCCACCACGACGATGGCATCATCGACGATGATGCCGATGGCCAGCACCATGCCGAACATGGTCAGCACGTTGACGGAGTAGCCGGCCATCAGCATCACGGTAAATGTGCCCATCAGGGCGATCGGCGCGACGATGGCGGGAATCAGGGTGTAGCGTATCTTTTGCAGGAACAGGTACATGACGAGGAAGACCAGCACCATCGCCTCCAGCAAGGTGACGACGACCTTTTCGATTGATATCTTCACGAACGGCGCCGTATCGAACGGCACCGAGTACTTCATCCCGGCCGGCATGGTGTGCGCCAGTTCGGCCATGCGCGCACGCACGGCGGCCGCCGTCTGCACGGCGTTGGCACCGGGCGACAGCATGATGGCGGCGCCCGACGCGGCTTGGCCGTTTTCGCGGATGCTGAAATTGAAGCTTTGCGCCCCCAGCGACACTTTCGCCACGTCGCCGATGGTCACTTTCGAGCCATCCGCGTTCGCGCGCAGCACGATGGCGGCAAATTCGGCCGGGGTTTGCAGCTGGCCCTGCACCGTCAGCGGAATCGTCACGCGCTGGCCGTGCACGGCGGGCGAATCGCCGAGGCGGCCCGGGGCGATCTGCGCATTTTGCTGCGCGAT
Source organism: Janthinobacterium sp. GW823-FHT01H08 (assembly GCF_058797855.1). Taxonomy (NCBI): domain Bacteria; kingdom Pseudomonadati; phylum Pseudomonadota; class Betaproteobacteria; order Burkholderiales; family Oxalobacteraceae; genus Janthinobacterium; species Janthinobacterium sp. GW823-FHT01H08. The sequence continues at coordinate 2,999,933 of NZ_CM179504.1, read as the reverse complement.
GGCGGCCGTCAGCTCGCCCATGGCGATGTTGTACGACACCAGCTTGGCCGGGTCGACCCAGATGCGCATGGCCCGCTCGGAACCGAACAGCTGCACCTTGCCCACGCCGGGAATGCGGCGCAGCTCTTCCGTCACGTTGCGCGCCAGGTAGTCGCCCAGCGCCACTTCATCGTGCTGGCCATTCTCGGAAATCAGGCTGACGATCATCAAAAAGCCGGACGACGCCGATTCCACTGTCAAGCCGTTTTGCCGCACGGCTTGAGGCAAGCGCGGCTCGATGGCTTTCAGGCGGTTTTGCACGTCCACCTGCGCCATTTCCGGGTCGGTACCCGGCTGGAAGGTGACGGTGATCGAGGCCGAACCCGAGGTGTCGGTGGACGACTCGAAATACAGCAGGTGCTTGACGCCAGACAGTTCGCGTTCGATCAAGCCCACCACGGAATCGTTCATGGTTTGCGGCGTGGCACCCGGATACACGGCGCTGATGCTGACGCTGGGCGGCGCCACGGAAGGAAAACGCGCAATCGGCAATTGCGGTATGGCGATCAGTCCGAACAGGACGATGAAGACCGCCACCACCCACGCAAAGACGGGGCGGTTGATGAAAAATTGAGGCATGTCGTTAGACTTTCATTGGATTCAAATGGCGCATCAACGCGCTTTGGCGGCAGCTGCGGCTGCCACGACGGCCGGCTTCCATGGCTGCGGCGCGGCGGTGGCGCCCGGCTGCAGGCGTTCCTGGCCTTCGATGACGACGGTGTCGCCCGCCTTCAGGCCGCCGCTGACCACATACTGGTGCTCGACCACGTCGCCCACGGCGATCGGTTTCAGGCTGGCTTTGTTCGTGCCGTCCAGCACCCAGGCCTGCGCCTGGCCGCCGCTGCTGCGCAAGACGGCTTGCTGCGGCAGCAGCACGCCGTTGGCCTGCACGGCGCGGGCGATGCGGGCGCGCACGAACATGCCGGGCAAGAGCTGGCGCTGCGGATTGTCGACCAGCACGCGGATGACGGCGTCGCCCGTGCCCGCATCGACGCTGATGCCCGAGAACAGGATGCGGCCCGTGACGGGATGCGGCTGGCCGTCGGCGCCCAGAATGGTCACGGGCAGCTTATCGGCACCGCCCGTACCCGAGGCTTGCAGCGCGGCCAGCGCGGCGGCCGGCTGGCGCACGTCGACATACACTTTGTCGATCTGCTGGATGCGCGCCATCGGCGCAGCATCGGCCACGCCTACGAGCGCGCCTTCGGTCACCAGTTCGGAACCGATGCGCCCGGCAATCGGCGCCTCGATGCTGGCAAAGGCCAGGTCCAGGCGCCGGCGCGCCAGGGTCGCGCGCGCCTGCGCCACGGTGGCCACGGCTTGCTCGCGCTGGGCCACGGCGTCGTCATACGCCTGGCGGCTGATGGCGTCCGCTTCCACCAGCGGTTTCAGCCTGTCTGCCTGGCTGCTGGCGCGGTTCGCCGTGGCCACCGCGTGCTGCAGGGCGGCGGCGGCCGAATCGACGTCCGCCTGGAATGGCGCGGGGTTCAGCTGGAACAGCTTCTGTCCCGCCGTCACGTCGGCGCCCTGCTCGAACTGGCGGCGCAGCACGATGCCGCCCACCTGCGGGCGGATATCGGCCGTGCGGAAGGCGGCCACCCGGCCCGGCAATTCGTCGCTGAGGACGACGGGCGCCGCCTGCAGCTTGAGCACCGTCACGGCGGCGGGCGGCGCGGCCGCTTCTTCCTGCGCGGGTTTGGAACAGGCGGCAAGGCTGAGCAGTGCCGCGGCGATCAACATGTTTTTCTTGGTGAAGTGGCTCGGATGCATGGTCTTTCTCTATGGCAGATCCCAACCGGCGGTCCGGTCGACAGATAAGCGCAGCATAAAAGGCCAAGGTGGATATTTCGTCAAAGAAATGTGGAGATTCGATGGAGAGAAAGAAGAATGCTAGACTATTTGCATGAACTATCATCACAGCGCCAGCCAGCCCTCTTTTCTTGCCACCACGCCCCCTTCCGCCCTCATCCTGATCGCCGAAGATGAACCGCAAATCGCCCGCATCCTCGCCGGTTATCTGGAGCGCGACGGCTACCGCACGGCCTTCGCCCTCGATGGCCAGGAAGCGCTGCAGCAGCACCTGGCGCTGGCGCCGGACCTGCTGCTGCTCGACGTGCAAATGCCCCGCGTCGACGGCTGGGCCGTGCTGGCCGAAGTGCGGCGGCGCGGCGAGACGCCCGTCATCATGCTCACGGCCCGCGACCAGGATGCCGACAAGCTGGCCGCCCTGCGCGTGGGCGCCGACGATTACATCATCAAGCCCTTCAACCCGGCCGAAGTGGTGGCCCGCGTGGCCGCCGTGCTGCGCCGCTCGCGCGTGCGCCACCACCCGGTGGGCGGCCAGCGCCTGCGCTGCGGCCCCATCGAGATCGACCAGGAAACCTACGTGGCCAGCGTGCTGCGCGACGGCGCGCCCGTGCCCTTGAGCCTGACGTTGACGGAATTTCGCCTGCTGGCGCACCTGGCGCGCACGCCGCGCCGCGTCTGCAGCCGCCTGGAATTGCTGGAGTCGTGCATGCCCGAAAGCAATTCGATGGAACGCACGGTGGACAGCCACGTCAGCAAGCTGCGCAAGAAGCTCGAGGAAGCGGGCGTGATGAACATGCCGGCCAGCCTGCGCGGCGTGGGCTACCGGCTGGAAAGCGACGCCTGATGCGCTTTACAGGCCTGAACCGGCAGATCGTGCTGTCGATGTCCGTGCTGATGGTGTGCAGCATCCTGATCATCTGGATCGGCTCGTGGATCTTCTTCGCCGTCGCCTTCAAGATCGATCCCGGCATGCTGTCCGAGCCCGACGACTGGTCGCCCAGCACCGTCGAATGGCTGTGGATCTTTGCCATCACCATTTTCGGCCTGGGGCTGGCCGCCTTTTTCGCCTTCAAGCTGGCCGCGCGCATCTTAAAACCGATCAATTCCGTGATGGACAGCGTGCGCCGCGTGGCCCACGGCGATCTGTCCGCGCGCGCCTTCGCGGGCGACCGCAGCCTGGGCGAGACGGCCATGCTGGTCGACGACTTCAACAGCATGGCCGAGCGACTGCAGCGGGGCGCCAAGGAAAGCGAAACGTGGAATGCCGCCATCGCGCACGAACTGCGCACGCCCGTGACCATCCTGCGCGGCACCTTGCAGGGCGTCGTCGATGGCGTCTTCAAACCCGAGGAAGTGCCGTTTTCCAGCCTGCTGGCGCAAGTCGAGGATCTGGGCCGCCTGATCGAGGACTTGCGCACCCTGAGCCTGGCCGACAGCGGCCACATGCAGCTGCGCATGGCGTGGACGGACCTGACCCTGGAAATCGAGGAAGTGGGACGCCTGCTGGCGCAGGAAATGGAAGCGGCCGGCTTTACGCTGCAGCTGCACCTGTCCGACCATCCCGTCTGCTGCGACGCGGCGCGCATCCGGCAAATCGTGCTGGCCCTGCTCGACAACGCGCGCCGCTATGCGCATCCGGGCCTGCTGCGCGTGCGCACCCGCGTGCAGGCCGGCCAGTATTACCTGAGCGTCGAGGATGCGGGCCCCGGCATTGCAGAGGAACTGGCGCCGCACGTGTTCGAGGCGTTTCGCCGCGGCGACAGCGACGGCGGCGACCTGAACGCGGGCAGCGGCCTGGGCCTGGCCGTGGTCGAAGCCATCGCGCGCGCGCATGGCGGCAGCGCGGCCTGCACGCGCGGCAAGGCGGGCGGCAGCGTGTTTACCGTCAAGTGGCCGGTCGAGCACGGCGCGCCGCCGGCCGCCGCCTAGGCAAGACCGTCGGCGCGGACCATGTCGACAAAGGCGCGCAGCACGGCAGGCATCTGCCGCCGGCTCGGGTAGTACAGGAAGTAACGGGACGGCGGCGGCAGCCAGCGCTCCAGCACGCGCGCCAGCCGGCCCGCCGCGATATCGGCGCGCGCGTCGGCTTCGTACACATAGGCCAGTCCCGCCCCGTCGCGGGCCGCGCGCAGCATCAGTTCATCGTCATCGAACACCAGCGGCCCGCCGACGGCGATACTGACGGCATCCTCCTCCCGCCCGAACTCCCACGCATACTGGCGCCCGCTGGGAAAGCGCCGGCCTATGCAGGCGTGCGCCAGCAAGTCGCGCGGCGTGCCTGGTGCGCCATGCGCCGCCAGGTAGGCGGGCGCCGCCACCACCACGAACGGCTGCGGCGCGCCCACGGGCACGGCGATCATGTCGGCCGCCACCTGTTCGCCGAAGCGGATGCCCGCGTCAAAACCGTCGCGCACGATATCGATCATGCCGTCATCGGTGACCACTTCGACCTGCACGCGCGGATAGCGGGCGACAAAACCGGCCAGCATGGGCCCCAGCAGCAGCCGGGCGGCCGGACGGGGCACGTTCAGGCGCAGCGTGCCTGCGGGCACGTCCTGCAAGGCGCTCAAGTCTTGCAAGGCATCGTCGATTTCGCGCATGGCCGGCGCCAGCCGCGCCAGCAGCTGCTGCCCCGCCTCGGTCGGCGTGACGCTGCGCGTGGTGCGGTTCAGCAGGCGCACGCCCAGGCGCTCTTCCAGCGCGCGCAATGCATGGCTGAGGGCAGAGGCGGACACGCCCCGCTCCAATGCCGCCTTGCGGAAGCTGCGCAGGCGGGCGACGGCGGCAAAGGCCGTCAATTCGTTGAGGTCAGCCATTGTCGAGGAAAAAATTCATGAGAAAAATTCAGTAATGCATGCAGGATTAGCCATCTTATCGCATGCTGTTGCTTCATCCATACTCCTTGCATCTTTTTTTGAAAGGAAATGACAATGGAACACAGAACACTGGGCAACTCCGGCTTGCGCGTCGCCCCCATCGGCCTGGGCTGCATGGGCATGAGCTTTGCCTACGGCGGCGCCGACGAGGCCGCCTCGCTGCGCGTGCTGCACCGCGCCGTTGAGCTGGGCGTGACCCTGATCGATACGGCCGAAGTGTACGGCCCCTACGCCAACGAGGACTTGGTAGGCCGCGCCCTGAAACAGCTGCGCGGCAAAGTCAGCATCGCTACCAAGTTCGGCTTCAAGATATTGCCGCACGGCCAGGGCGTCGAACGCATGGCCGGCGTCGACAGCCGCCCCGAACATATTCGCCAGGCGGTGGAAGGATCGCTGTCCCGGCTCGGCATCGAGTGCATCGACCTGCTGTACCAGCACCGCGTGGACCCGGCCGTGCCCATCGAAGACGTGGTCGGCGCCATGGCCGAACTGGTGCGTACAGGCAAGGTGCGCCACCTGGGCCTGTCGGAAGTGTCGGCCGCCACCCTGCGCCGCGCCCACGCCGTGCACCCGATTGCGGCCGTGCAGTCCGAATACTCGCTGTGGAGCCGCGACGTGGAAGCGGACGTGCTGCCCGCCTGCCGCGCGCTCGGCATCGGTTTCGTGCCCTACAGCCCGCTGGGCCGGGGCTTCCTGACGGGCCGGCTCGCATCCAGCGCCGCGCTGGCACCAGACGATTACCGCCACAGCCTGCCCCGCTTCCAGCCGCCGGCGATGGCGGCCAACGGACATCTCGTTGCCGAATTGCAGCGCCTGGCGGCGGCGCGCGGCGCCACGGCGGCCCAGCTGGCCCTGGCCTGGCTGCTGGCCCAAGGCACTGACATCGTGCCGATTCCCGGCGCCCGCAGCCTGGCCCACCTGGAAGAGAACGTGGCCGCCGCGCAACTCACCCTGAGCGGCGCCGAGCTGGCCGCCATCGGCGCCGCCATCGCGCCCGCCAGCGTGCAAGGCGCGCGCTACCCGGCAGTGGAGCTGGCCATGGTGGGGCTGTAAAGGGCAAGAGACAGCTCATCTATACAACTCTCTTTGAGGGGCCGCACTTGAAATGGCTGAATCCGCTATCATTTCCAATCTGAACTATTCACTCTGAAAGGGATTCACATGTCCGATTTGCTCGAAACACTGCAATGGCGCTACGCCACCAAGAAAATGGACCCGACGAAAACGGTGCCGCAAGACAAGGTCGAGCGCATTCTGGAAGCCGTGCGCCTGACGGCCAGCTCCAGCGGACTGCATCCTTACGAAGTGTTCGTCGTGACGAATCCGGCCCTGCGCGAGCAGATCAAGCCGCACGCGTGGAACCAGTCGCAAGTGACGGACGCCTCGCACCTGCTGGTGTTTGCCGCCTGGGACAATTACACGGTCGAACGCATCAACGCCCGCTTTGACCTGGTCAACACCGTGCGCGGCTTCAAGAATGAAGGCTGGGAAGCGTACCGCCAGCAGATCCTGGCCACGTATCCGCAGCGCGATGCCGAGACCAACTACCAGCACGCGGCGCGCCAGGCGTATATCGGCGTGGGCACGGCCCTGATCGCCGCGGCGCAGGAAAAAGTCGATTCGACGCCGATGGAAGGTTTTGATCCGGCCAAGGTCGACGAGATCCTGAAGCTGCGCGAAAAAGGCTTGCGCTCCGTCGTCATGCTGCCGCTGGGCTACCGTGCCGACGAAGGCGACTGGCTGGTGGACCTGAAAAAAGTGCGCCCCGCGCGCGAGCAATTCATTACCGAGCTGGCCTAAGCGCCGCGCCAGCGACTGAAAAGCGGATGCCCTCGCCGGCATCCGCTTTTTTTCGTTCAGGCCGCTTGCGGAAAGCGCACCGTCACCTGCAAGCCCCGCCCCGCCTCGCCGTCGGCCAGCGCAATGTCCGCCTGGTGGTGCTCGGCGATGTGGCGCACGATGGACAGGCCCAGGCCGCAGCCCCAGGCGTCGTTGCCGTCGGGCCGGAAGAAGCGGTCGAACAGCCGTGCATGGTGCTGGCTTGGCACGCCGGGGCCGTTGTCGGAGACGCGCAGCAGGGGCCGGCCCTCTTCCAGCGCCGCCTGCAGATCGACCCGGCCGCCCTGCTGCGTGTAGCGCAAGGCGTTGTCGATCAGGTTATTCAGCAAGACCTGCAAGCCGTCGGGATCGGCCTGTACCAGCACCGGGGCCGGCAGCGTTTCCACCACGCCCAGGTCGATCGCGCGGCTGTCGGCCAGCGCGCTGTGGTCGGCCACGGCCGCTTCCAGCAACTGTCCCAGGTCCACCGTGTGCAGCTGGCTGGCCGAGAGCGCCGTTTCATGGCGCGCCAGGCTGAGCAATTGCCGCACCAGGTGCGTGCTGCGGTCCAGCCGTTCATGCAGGCGCGCCAGCGCGACGCGGCGCTCTTCCTCGCTGCCGGCCCGTTCGGCCACCTGCAGCTGCAGTTTCAGCGCCGTCAGCGGCGAGCGCAATTCATGCGCGGCATCGGCGACAAAGGTGCGTTGCGCCGTCAGCGCCGCCTCGAACTGGCCCATCAGGCTGTTCAGCGCCAGCGCCACGGGCCGCAGTTCGGGCGGCATGTCGTCGGCCGCCAGCGGCGTGAGCGCTTCCGGCGAACGGCCGGCCACGGATTCGGCCAGCCGGTGCAGCGGCGCCAGCGCGCGCCCCACGACGGCGACGATCAGCAGCGCCAGGATCAGCGCGAACACCAGCAGGGGCGCGCCGGCGCGCATGGTCATCTGCCAGGCCAGCTGGTCGCGCACGGCCTGCGCCTGCGCCACCTGCACGTAGCGGCCGCGCCGCGTCTCGCCGTACAGGCGCCAGTCCTCGCCGTGCAATGTGACATCGGCAAAGCCGGCCAGCGCATAGCGCGGCAATGCCGGCTTGCCCTGCAGGACGGGCAATGGCTGGCCCTCCTCGTCCCACGCCTGCAGCACGAACGCTTCTTCCGGCTCCTGCGCGGCGGCCAGGCCCGCCTGCGGCTCGAACTCGTCGGGCAAGGCCACGGCCAGCTGGCGCAGCTGCAAATCGGCCAGTTCATTGGTTTCTTCCAGCAGCGAGCGGAACAGCGAAATGCCGGCGCCGAGCACGCACAGCAAGGTGGCGGCCAGCAAGCCGAGCAGTAATTGGCGGCGGATGGTCAGCAAGATGCCACCCGCATCTTGTAGCCCACGCCGCGCACGGTCTGGATGGCGTCCGCGCCCAGCTTCTTGCGCAGCTGGTAGACGTAGACGTCGACGGTATTGCTTTCCACTTCGCAATCCCAGCCGTACAGCTTTTCGCTCAGCTGACGCTTCGACACCACCTTGCCCGGATGGTCGAGCAAGGCGCGCAGCACGGAAAACTCGCGCGGCGGCAGCTTGATCAGTTCGCCCTCGAACGTGACGTCGTGGCTGGCCAGGTCGAGGATCAGCGCGCCATGCTCGATGACGGAGCGCGAACGGCTGACCCGGCGCCGCAGCAATGCGCGGATGCGCGCCAGCAGTTCGTCGAGGTCGAATGGTTTGACCAGGTAATCGTCGGCGCCGCTGTCGAGTCCTTCCACGCGGGCCGGCGTGCCGTCGCGCGCCGTGATGATCAGCACGGGCAACTCGGCGCCCCGCGCGCGCATGGCGCGCAGCACGTCCATGCCCTGCTTGCCGGGCAAGCCCAGGTCCAGCAGCATCAAATCGTAGGCGAAGCCGGCCAGCGCCAGCTCCGCATCGTGGCCGTCGCGCACCCAGTCCACGGCATAGCACTCGCCGCGCAAGCCCTCGACCAGGCTTTCCCCGATCATCGGATCGTCTTCCACCAGCAACACGCGCACCTGGTCCCCTCGCAGTCTTGAAAATACCGCTATCTTAACGTGGCTGGGGAAAGTGGGCTTGCGCCAGTCGAAGTCTCACAGGCTCCGCGGACTGCGGGCTGCGTCATGTCCGGGTGCGCATCGCGCAGGCCGGGATGTGATGTGATGATCGTGGACGAACGGTTCGGCGCTGCCAGGCATGCCTTTCGACACGGGCCTGGCAGGCCTGCGACAGGCCATGGCGGATGCAGGCCCTGTGCGGGTGCGGCAGGACGCTTACTGCGCCAGGTAGCGTTCCGAACGCGGGCCGTACAGCAAGCCGTTCGGCACGCCGGCCGACAGCAGGCGCGCATTCGCCGTGCCGGCGATAGGATGGCTGGCATCGGTGCTGGTGTTGATGATCTGCTTGACCGCTGCCGTCACCAGGGCGCCGATCAGGCCGCCGCCACCGCTGTTGTTGCCTTCATTGCTCGATGCGCTGGCAGCGCCCTGCCACAGCAAGGCACCCGTCTTCAGGTCGACCAGCTTGGCATCGACCGCCACCACCGTCACGCTGTCGATCACGGCGTACGTCGTGCCGTATTTGGAAATCGTCACGTACAGGCCCGCATCGGCGCCAAAGATCTCGTTGAGCTTCTTGGCATCGACGCCGTGGATATCGGCCGCGTTCGTCAAGCCGTTCTGCTTGAAGGTTTCACCGACCACGGCCACCGGCAGCACGTAGTAGCCCGCTTCGGCCAGCGGATAGGTCACTTGCGCGTAGACGCTGTTGCCGGCATTGACTTCCGGCGAGTTGTTCAACGGCGGCAAGACCACGATGGAACGGGGCTTGGCCGCCTTGAAGGCGGTGTAATCGTATGCCGCCTGCTTGGTGGCGCAACCGACCATGAAGATGGCGGGACCCAGGCACAGGGCCATTTTCAACATGCGCGACATCATAATTTCTCGCCTTTTTTCAATTTACCCAACAGGAAGTCCATGTACGGCGTCGATTCCGGGAACAGTTTTTTCTCGTCTTCGAACTGCGCGGCGACCTGCTCCGGCTTGCCAGCGATCGAGTACAGCATGCCCAGGTGGGCGTGGAAGCCCGGCGGCGCATGATTACCCTTCGCAGCGATCACTTGCAGGTCTTTTTCCATGGCGGCCATCTGCTGCTCCGGGCTTTCGCCCTTCAGGTATTCGTACACTTGCGGCTGGTAGCCTTCCCATTGGTACAGGGTCTTCGATTGCGTGGCGCAACCGGTCAGGGCGGCACAGGCGAGCATGGCCAGCAGGGCTGCGCCCTTGTTCATCATTGTTGTCATGGGTTACCTTATTGTTTGCGCAATGCGCCCGCTTCGACGCCGGCCACCAGGCGCTCGACCGCTTCGCGCATGGCCAGGTCCAGGACTTTGCCGTTGAGGGTGGCGTCATAGCTGGCGGTGCCGCCAAAACCCAGCACTTCGCGGTTCGACAGGCTGTATTCGCCGGCGCCGCCGGCCGAGTACACGACTTCCGAGGTGGCGATATTGACGACGTTCAAGGTGACCTTGGCATATGCCACTTGTGTCTTGCCGCGGCCCATGATGCCGAACAATTGCTTGTCGCCCACTTCCTTGCGGCCGAATTCGGTCACGTCGCCCGTCACGACAAAGTCCGCGCCCTTGATGTTCTGGCCCTGCTTCTTGAAGTCAGCTTCCTGCTTGAGCTCGGCCATATTGTCGCGGTCGAGGACGTTGAAGCGGTTGGATGTTTGCAGGTGTGCAATCAGAATTGTCTTCGACTGGCTGCCCAGACGATCGACACCATCGGAAAAGATGCCGCGCATGAAGTTGGAGCGGTTGTCGAACTTGCCGACAGCGATCAGCGTGCGGGGACCGACGTAAGGTCGGGCCGCGCTGGCGACTGTGGGAACAGCCAGGGCTTGCGACGATTCGGAAGCGCAGCCAGCCAACGCCGCACCAATCAGCGCTGCCATCAACAACGCGCCAGGTTTATTCTTGTTCATAGTGCCCTTAAGATATGGAGGATCAGGAGCAACCCGCAAAATTGAATTTTGGCAAGTTAATTTCCTAATTGCAATTATATGAGATTGCATGTCTCACAATTCTCTCCAAAAGTAACGATGACAGAATTTGCATTGTTGACTGCCATGACAGGCGCGGCCCTGCTTGACTTCCAGGCTCCTGTTCATTAACTTGGCAGTAAAAAAGCGTGTCGTCAGCGCCACAGCCGCTGTCCCGCACAGACCTTGCCCGCCGATTGCCCCCGCCCGGCGCCCACTCCACGCTCTCACATAAACGGGTATTGAGGCCATGCCGACACACGATCCTTCCCCGTCCCATCCGCTGGCCACGGCGCTGGCGCTGTCGCTGGGCGCCGCAGTCGCCCTGGGCCTGTCGCGCTTTTCCTATGGCTTGCTGCTGCCGCCCATGCGTGACGATCTGGGCTGGTCCTACCTGCTGGCCGGGGCCATGAACACCTTCAATGCGCTCGGCTATTTTCTCGGCGCCCTGGCCACGCCGGCGCTGATGCGCCGCCTGGGCGTGTGGCGCCTGCTGATCGCCGGTTCCGTGCTGGCCAGCGTCTTCATGCTGATGTCGGGCCTGGTCAGCGATACGGCCGCCCTGTTCCTGCAGCGCGTGTGTGCGGGCGTGGCCAGCGCCTTCATTTTCATCGCCGGCGGCGTGCTGGCGGCGCGGCTCGGTTCCATGCACAGCCAGCGCGCCGGCTTCTACATCGGTTTGTACTACGGCGGCACGGGCTTCGGCATCGCGCTGTCGGCCCTGCTGGTGCCGGCGGCATTGGCCGCCGCGCAAGACCACGGCGCCGCGCATGCCTGGCAATGGCCATGGCTGGCCCTGGGACTCGCCTGCCTGGCCGCCACCGCCCTCATGGCCCTGCCAGCCAAAACGATCGGCGAAACGCCGCGTGCCGTCGACACACCGCGGCGTTTCGCCTGGCGCGACTTTTCTCCCAGCCTGGCCGGCTATTTCATGTTTGGCGTCGGCTACATCGGCTACATGACTTTCGTCATCGCCCTGCTCAAGCAGCAAGGCATGCGTGCCAACTTGATCACCGTGTTCTATACGGTATTGGGCCTGGCGGTGGTGGCCTCGTCGCGCATCTGGGCGCGCATGCTCGACCGCTACAAGGGCGGCGAATCGCTGGCGATATTAAATGGCGTGCTGGGCGCAGTCACCATCCTGCCCGCGCTGACGAGCTTTGTGCCCGTCGTCTTCCTCTCCGGCCTCGTCTTCGGCGCCGTGTTCCTGTCGGTGGTGGCGTCGACCACGGCCCTCGTGCGGCACAACCTGCCGCAACAATCCTGGACGGCCGGCATCAGCGCCTACACGACCGTGTTCGCGCTGGGCCAGATCGCCGGCCCCATCGTGGTCGGCTGGATCGCCGACGGCCCGGCCGGACTGGAGCGGGGCTTGATCGCCTCGGCCATCGCCCTCTTCATCGGTGCAGCGCTGGCTGCGCGGCAAAAGGCGCTGGTGCCAGCCGCATAGTAGACTGCAAGCCTGGCCCAACCTCACAGAAAGCACACGATGACCGCCGATGCTCGAAAACTCCCGCCAACGATGGATGCCGAAACCCTGGCATTCATCCAGAGCCTGTTCGCCCTCGTGCGCGAAGGCGATACGCAGCAACTGGGCCCCATGCTTGCCCAGGGCGTCCCGGTCAACTTCCGCAACGAAAAAGGCGACAGCCTGATCATGCTGGCCAGCTACCATGGCCACCTGGAAACGTCGCGCCTGCTGCTCACAGCGGGCGCCGACGCCAACGTCCCCAACGACCAGAGCCAGACGCCGCTGGCCGGCGTGGCCTACAAGGGCTATCTGGAGATCGCCGAACTGCTGCTCCAGCATGGCGCGCATGTGGAAGGCGCCAGCCCGGACGGCAAGACACCGTTGATGATGGCCGCCATGTTCAACCGCCTCGCCATCCTCGACCTGCTGCTGCAACACGGCGCCCGCATCGACGCCGTGGACAGCCGCGGCATGACTGCCATTTCACTGGCCAAGAGCATGAATGCGCAGGAAACGCTGGCACGCCTGGCCAACTTGGGGCAGACGACCTGAATACGGCGGCTTGAGGTGCCCCGGTGTTGCGGCACCCAGGATCAGTAACAATTTCACGAACGGAATGAGGCTTCGCCATTTCGACGAAACCTCACCATACCGATGAAAAGTCACCTATCGATTATCGTAACGAACCTTCTTTAAATAAGTTCGCCTCATAACCCAGATCCATAGAGAATTTACCGGCATCAACATTTACCGTGAATTCGCAACGTGTCCATGCAGGCTGATTATTACTGACCATGAATTGCTGATGTTCACCAACCAAATCAAGAAGTTTCTGAGTCTCCAAATCACTGATGGAGAAATTGCTTTCGGCGACTCCGTTATTTGAATAAAACTCAAATCGACCAACATCACCTTCAGGAGAAATGACTGCAATCATCAAAATTATTTTTGCATCTCCCGGAGCGATATTATATAAATATTTCCCAACTTCTTTAGATATTTCAATATCTTTCGATTCCATTCTTTATCCTTTATCTTGATTTTCAAAAAAATACGGAACGGGGGCAGGTCCGCCATTCCGACATAGCCTCAGCCATACCAATATCCAAACCTCGGTGCAATCTCAGTGCCAATACGCCTAGTTCAGATACCGTCTACGCATGACGCGACCACTACGACTTGAATACGCCAGTGCGCTTTACTACCTTACTTCGCGCGGCGACCGAAGTGGCACCATTACCGAGACGATACTGATCGCCTCGCCTGGCAAAAAGTACTAACACTGGTGTGTGAGCGGCACCATTTTCTCGTGCACGACTTTTTCAGATGAGCAATCATTATCATCTGCTCGTTGAAACGGTCGAGGCGAATCTGCCGCAGGGCATGGGCCGACTGAACGGCTTATATAACCGGTATTTCAATCGGCGCCACCAGCTTGTCGGGCACGTATTGCAAGTCCGCTACAAAGCCATCTTGGTGCAGCAAGAAAATTATCTGTTGGAATTGGCCCGCTACATCGTCTTGAATCCAGTCCGGGCGCACATGGTTGCATCACCCGACGACTGGTACTGGAGCAGCCATCACTACGTTTTGGACGAAGCAGTGTCTCCATGCTGGTTGACACGGGACTGGCTCTTGGGCCAATTTGGCACCACGCGCGACGAGGCGATCGCCAACTATTCTCGGTTTGTCGCGGCCGGTATGGGTGAAACTAGTCCGCTCGCCCACACCTGCCACCAAGTGCTACTGGGCGATGACGCCTTCGTTTCGGCACATCAGCAATCGCAGCGGTCCAATGCATTCAAAGATGCGCCATGGCAGCAGCGCCGCGCAGTCACACTGTCACTCGCTCAATATCAGGCCCGCTATAGCGACAGAGACGAGGCAATGGCACGCGCTTATCTGTCTACCGCTTTTACCATGTCCCATATCGCCGCCGCTTTTCACGTCTCGAGCAAGACAGTCAGTCGGGCCGTATCGGCATTTAATAAGGCGCAACTTGCCCAAAAAAGAGATGGACAAAGCTGAGATCGTGTACAAATAGCGGACCTGACCCCGGCCGTGTGCGCTCTCGCTAAAGCTAAGATCGTGTACAAATGGCGGACCTGCGCGCCCTACAGGCATTATTAAATATGACAATACCAACTACCTCATTCCAGAATATGGATCGTTAACATTCTCACCGAACTCAGTAATTGCAGAACGAATTTCTTGTTTTACCTCTGGATTCAAAATTTCATTGACAATCTCAGTCAGATACAAAAACGTATTTCCCAGTCCTAATTTCGCAACTATGCCTACCAACTTCTCCGTCGAGTCCAGCGAATCGCGGTCCCAAACATCAGTTATTGACTCGCCCAATCCTAGTCGTGTTTGTTCTGGCAAAAGATCGTAAGTCTCCCATTGTCTATCAGCCAACTCAGCCAACACGTCCATAATTAGAATCTTCTCACTTTCCGTTTCCACTTCCTTAATAACACGAATCAAAAAGTTAAATTTACTCTTTAATTGCACATCACTTAAATTATCCAACAATAATTTAACACCATCAAAATCATCAATTGTCATTTTATATCCAACGGTATATGGGTAATATTGCTCGGTTTTGCGTAAAGGTAGCCATCAGTCCCAAGTAATTTATTTCCAATCTTAATCTGCGTTGTCCACTCAGTGCCAGAATTTGAACCTGGAAACTTTGACGCAGCGACTGAATCCGGGGAGTGCCATTTTATTTCCATTTTCGTACCATTCACTTCGTACTTGAACTTAAATCCGTCAGAAATTGAGTTCGATGGCAAAAACGTATCAACCGTGCTACCAGGAACGAAATTAAGCAAATCATCAGAATTTATTCTTCCATTATTAATTAACTGACGTGCCCCTACAATTTCCGCACGCGCACTTAGCGGCGTATAGGCACCTACGATTTCAGGACTCACTACGGGAATATTTGTCCCAGAACTTTGTACTGCTATTTTTCCTGAGTTAGTGCTCGCAACTGGATGAGCCATTCCACCATCTGAAATACCATTTGACCCGGCATAAGGCTCGTCTCCAAGGAGGGTGTGGTTTTTTGCTTCATTCAATTTAGGTGAGGGCGATTTTACGCCACTGCTCACCTTCGAAACGATCAAATCTTCGCTACGTGCCAGAACCTTTGGCATATACTTTCCAGCTGCTGCAAGTCCAACGTTGGCCAATCCAGCAACAAATGTATTTCTTAATATATTATTTTCGCCAGGATATGTAGCAACATTAAATGAGTTAAGTACTCGCGCGCCCTCATTATTATTATATTTTCCAAAAAGCGCTTTAGACCCATCCAACATTTGGTCATAACTTAAATAAGTCAGTCCAGCAGCCCCAACCGCAACTGCACAGCTAAATCCAGTAACTGGACAGGCGGCGCCGGAGGCAGTAGTCAGCATGCCGCCACCGACCGTACCAATGGCTCCGACCCCTGTATGCACGAAACCAGTTGCGCGATGAGTCCACTCAGCAGTTTTTGTTATGCCATCTCTAAGTGAGTCGGCTGTTTCATAAACAAAATCTTTGGTCTTTTTTAGTTCATTGAGTTCTGCAGTGAAACTCGCTCCATCCCTCTGCATCTTACTCAACTGAGCAAAGTTGGGATCACTCGACGATACCCCATCTGCACATTTTACCAATGCACAAGCGGCTGCATCCAATCTGTCTTGCTGCTGCTTCGATTTTCCGGCCTTCAACGCCGTCAGTTTTTCAGCTTCGCTTAAATGTAACTGCCTGTTATAGACATCCACAGCTGTCGCGCTGCCACTCCCCTGCGCCACCGACGACAGTGCCCCAACCCCAGTCTGGCCGCTAGCACCTGCTGCGGCTAAACCACCGACGGCACCACCAAGGCTTGCAAACATTTGCTGATAAGAGTTGACCAATGATAGGCGATCCACATCGCCTAACTTCAGACGAGCAGCTTCCTTCTCGGCCAATTCCTTGCCTAGTTTTTGGCCAAGATTCCCACCCACAACTCCGGAAGCGCTACCAAGTGCGCCAGCCCCTCCGCCAGCCAATGCGCCAATCAGACCCTGCGTTCCAGCGTGCAAAGCAATACGATTTGCACCATTATCCCCCCACGATTCGTAGTTTTCTTTCGCTTGCGTGGCCAATTTCTCGAATCGCGCAACTTCTTCTTCGTTACCGCTTCTCTTCGCTTCTTCAGCCAAACTCTTATTTCTAATTATTTCCTGCTTGGCGGCTTCTTGCTTTTGTGTTCCGATGTCCCCTACCCAATTGGCAACCAAAGGCGCTGCCGCCTTGACGAACTCCTTCGTCACCTCCATCGTCGCCTGCAGCGCAGCCTTGTCAAAATTATTGCCAATCTTACCGCTGGAATCCACTCCAGTCGTCACATCGCGGTTCACACCGGCAATAGCTTCATCCACGCCCTTGCCCGTCTCCGCGCGCTGAGCCGCATCGTCGGTGATGACGATTGTCCCGCCGCTGATGCCGCTGCGGGTCGTGCTGGTGGAGTTTTCGCTAAGGGAAACGATAGCTGGCAGGCCCACTGTCTTAGCATCTTTTTTGCCAGCGACATCCGTCAGGTTCTCATTTCGTGTTCCCGTGCCAGCAAAGGACATGCCACCCGACACCCCCACGCTGCTGCCCTTCGATATCGCATGATTGGCGATATCGCTATGCGTCAAAGTCGACGTAATCAGGCTGCTGTCAAGTTTGCCCGCCTCCGTGGCACTGATGACGGCGCCCTTCAAGTCCGTATTGCCACCCACCTTGATCTGGAAGCCGCCATCACCCGCCTTGATGCCGCTTTGCTCCTGCACGCTGGCATAGTCGTTGTGCATATTGCTCTGGCTATAGCTACCGCTGACGCTGGCGCCAAAGCCGACGGTACCGCTGGCGGAGATGCTCTGGCTCTTGCTGTCGAACTTGGCCGTGTCCTGCAGGCTTTCCAGGTTCAAATTGCCCTTGATGTCGGCAATCACCTGGTTGGCGCTGGCCACGGCGCCCTTGATGTTGGTGTCTCCACCGCTGCTGATCACCAGCTTGTCGCCCGCATTCACATGCGTGTTGAGCTGCGTCGTGCCATCGCCGTCCTCATGCCCCTTGCTGCCGCTGACGCTGGCCGTGAAGCCGAACGAGGTGCCCTTGGTGCTGACAATGGCTTGCACGCCCACCGATGCACTCATGCTTGAGCTCTTGCTGTGCTGGCTTTCCGTATCCTGCGCGGCCAGCAGATTGACGTTGTTGTCGGCATGCAGGCGGATATCGTTCTTCGCGTTCAGGTCGCTGCCCAGGATGGTGATATTGCTATCCTTGCCGCCACCCGTGGCCGTGATGTTGATATTGTTGCCCGTCAACACGCTGCCGCTGTGTGTGGTGCTCGCCGTCGTTTGCGTCTGCTGGCTTTCCGAATGGCCCGCCGTCAGGCTGATGCTGATGCTTGGTCCGCCTTCCTTCATCATGTCCTTGGCCGCGGCGTTCGCCGCCATGGCCGTGGTCGCCGCAGCCATGGCCGTCACCCGGCTGTTCTTCGCCGTGCTGGCTGCCGTGCTCATGGTTTGCAAGGTCTGGATGGCGCTCACCACGCTGCCGCCCAAGGCGACGGTAAAGCCATCCTGCGTGGTCTTGGTCTCGAATTTCCCCTTATCACTATCTTGTCCCGGCGTAATTTTCACGCTGGTGCCCGCCAGGTTCAGGTCAGTGGCCGCGACAATATCGCTGCCGCCGATCTTCAGGTCCTTGCCTGCAACGATGGTCAAGGCGCCGCTGGTTGAACCCACGGTGCTGCGCGCCTGGCCGCTCTGGATGACGGCGTCACGCTCCTGGTCGGTAGTCGTGGTGCGCGTGCCATAACTGAAGCCAAAGCCGCCACCGCTCATGAAGCCGCTTTCCTTGACGTCGCGGTGGTGCAGTTCCTTGCTCGTTTCGCTTGCCGCGGCTATGCTGATATCGTTCTTCGCCAGCAAACTGGCGGAGCCATCGCTGAGAATTTGCGCGCCCGTAAGCTTGATGTCGTTGCCTGCAGCAAACGTCACCGTAGCGCCGCCAAAAGCACTGCCGGCCGAGGTACCCAGGTCCAGCATGTCGCGCGTGGTGATGGTCTTCTTGTTCAGGAAACCCTTGCCGGTCTGTACATGTCCCTCGTCGACGGTAAGCTGGTTCGTGCCAGCGCTCAGCACGATGTCATGGCCCGCCGTCACAGACAGGCCCACGCCTGCCTGCACATCGGCTGCCCGGGCAGTCAGATCGTTGCCGGCCTGCAGCACAATGCTGCCACTGCCCTGGATCTGGCTACCCACCTCGGTACTGCTGCTGTCCTTGCGGTAGTTTTTCGCATCCCAGCTCAGGCTGCTGCTGCTGGCCGTCGTCAAGGTTCCCAGGTTGATGTCGCGGCCGGCGTTGACGATGGTCTGGCCATCCTTGCCGGCATTGCCGATGACCCCGGCAAGCATGCTCACGTCGCGGCCCGCAGACACCACCAGCGTTCCGCCGCCACTGCTGCCATCACCGGTCACGTACAGCCCCGCCACCCGGTCGATATCCGTGCGGCTGAAACTGTTGCCTCCAGCGCTGCTGCTGGCACTTTGCGTGGTGCTGGCAATATGGATGTCGCGCCCGGCGGTAGCGATCAACTCGCTGTTGGCCGAGATCGTGCCGCCGATATTGTTCAGGTCGTTCCTTGCGGCCACGGCGACGGCGTCGCCGTTCAGGCGGCCACCCATGTTTTCCACATTGTCCGCGGTCAGCTTGACAACGCTGCGCCCGGCAATCGTGCCACTGTTGGTCAGGTCGCCCGACAGATTGATATTGATGTCCTTGCCGGCCAGCAGTGCTCCGCTACCGTCCAGGTCTCCTTCACGCAGGCGCAGATAAATTTGCGGTACCAGCGCTTTCTGCACCGAGCCATCTGGCAGCGCCACGTCGCGTTCGACCAGCCAGACAATATCGCTCGTCAGCGCTGCCATTTGCTCGGCCGTCAATGCAACACCAGGATGCAGATCGTAATTCTTCGCATATGCCACGCCGGCGTCCATCAAGGCACGGTATTGCTGCTCGTCGTTCGTGTAGTCGCCGACAAAGCGCTGCCCCGTCAACTGCGCCACCTGTTCGCGGATCAGCTTTTGTTCATAGAAGCCGTCGCCCAGGCGTTTTTGCGTCACCGACGGGTCCACCTTGACCTGATTGAGCAGATAGTCGGAACCTGTCCATTCGCGGAAATTGGCAAAGCGCGGATCCGTCTCGACCAGGTAACGCGACGACAACGACGGCAAGGTGCGGAACAGGCTTGCATTGGGCAAGGCCGTTGACGGGCTGCTGGTGCGCACGAACTGCGCCCGGCCGGAAGCGTCCGTAAGCGCCACTTGCGCAATGCCGGGCAGGCGTGTCTGGCCCGGTACGCCACCCAGGCCGGCAGCCTGCGCGGCGGTGCCGGATGCATTGCCGATGCTGGTGCTGCCCGCCGGCGCCAGGCTGGCCTGGCCGTGTGCA
The DNA here is from genome assembly GCF_058797855.1 of Janthinobacterium sp. GW823-FHT01H08. NCBI lineage: Bacteria > Pseudomonadati > Pseudomonadota > Betaproteobacteria > Burkholderiales > Oxalobacteraceae > Janthinobacterium > Janthinobacterium sp. GW823-FHT01H08. The sequence continues at coordinate 2,980,404 of NZ_CM179504.1, read as the reverse complement.
TCCGCCCCCGTCACGCGCCCCACCTGCATGTCGGCGGGCAGCACGCCCAGTGTCGCTTCCGTGACGCCGGCCCCGCGCGCCGCACCCGGCACGCCACCGACGCCGGTCGCCGCGGAAACGCCTCCGGAGGCATTGCCGATGCTAGTCGTGCTCCCGGACGCCAGGCTGACCTGGCCAAGCTGATTCGAACCTGTCACGGTGGCGGCAAGCGCGCCGGCGACCGTACGAACGAATCCCCCCTGGCCGGCCTGGCCGAGGCGATCCGTGCCAGTAGTTGAAGCTGTACCGCCGACATGCTGCACCTCTTGGGCCATGGCACCCGTTGCCGCCGTGCCAAGCGCAATGGCGCTCGGGTAAGCACCAGTCGGGCCATTGCCTTGTTGAACCGCATCGACTGCGCTCCCGGAGACGCTGCCGACAGTGCCGCCCAGGCCGGCCCCCGCCACCCGCGTCGTTCCGTTCGGCCCACTGCCGCCGCTGGCCGCGCCGGCCTGACGGCCTGCCGCATTGTCAACCCCGGCCAGGCCTGCCAGCACGCTGACAATGGCCTTGCCCTGCACTTGCGCGCTGGCCGCGCCGGCCGCGCTGGTGGATGCATTGACGCCGCCAGTAGCGGCGCCGGACAAGCTGATGCCGCTGCCCTGCGGCGTGGCAAACTGTTCTTCCCGCGCAATGTTAAGAGTGATGCTCTCGGTTTTCTCGGCCCCGGTAAAAGCCGCCGGTTTTCCAATGCTGGTACTATCGCGCCCTTTTTTGAACTTTCGCTTGTATAGGGTCGCCGTACCTTTGTCAGTACTGATTTTCTGTCCCTGCGTCTGTCCATTCCTGATGCGGCTGCCATGCATGTCCAGCAGCCCGCCCGCGATGATATGGCTGTCTTCGTTGGCAACCAGGTCGGCACTGATGGAGATATTGCCGCCAGCAATGATGCGCCCGGGGTCGGAACTGACGATCTCGCTCTGGCGCGAAGTACGCGTGGTCTTGTAGAGCGTCCACACTTCATACGTGCCATCTGGCGTGCGCAGATGCAGCGACTCGTCATCATATGTCTCCACGCCCGGCGTGCCGGCGACATAGCGTTTCGCCGCGCCGGCGCCCTGGTACTCGGTCACGGACTCCTGTTTCGTCGATGAGGACATTTTCATCTGAATATGCTTATTCAGATTATTGATCTGGGCAGCGCTCATGCTCAGGCTGCCCAACGCTTCGATGGTGGCGCTGGCGTTATTCAAGACCGCCGTGCGCCCGGTCGCTTGGCGATTGCCGTCAATACTGCCGCCGATAGACAGGCTGTTGGCGCTGAAAATCAGCGCGTGTTCGAAGTTATTGATGGTTTGTGCGCCAATCTGCAGGTCGTTGCGCGCAGCGATGGTCGCGGCAACACCATTTTCCACATCATTGTTCAGGGTCCCGGCACCAATGCTGAGCTGATCACCATAGATGCGTCCGGTGCCAATGTTATGAATGATGTTTGCATTAATCTCAGTGGCAACACCGTCGATCACGCCCCGATTCACCAGCAGACCGCCGGCACTGAGGCGTGTGATGGTCGCGCTGATGTCACCGTAGGCCGTGTTATCGATGTTGGAATTGGTACGCAGGGTCAATGTGCCGCCCGCGCGCACTTTGCCCATGTTCAGGAATTGACCACCGGTGGCGATGCCAAGGTTGCGGTTGGCGACGAGCTCCGCACCGGCGCCATGGCTATAGCCACCGCTCAGATCGAGGTTCATGTCCAGCTGCGACAACAGGCGTCCATCGCCCGTCAGACTGGCGGCACGCACATCGGCCAGCGCGCCGGCAATCACCGTCCCTCCCGTATTGATGATGGCAAGGCTGCGGTTCGCCGCCAGATCGGCCACGCTCAGCGCCCTGCCGGCGCTGGCCAGACCTTGTGTATTATCAAAAACACCTGAGCCGACGATATCCAGATTGCCATCGGTGCGCAACGCTCCCGCCCGGTTGCTCAGCGAGCCCGTCGTCAGGATGGCGTTAATCGCCTCGATACCCTGGTTACTGCCTTGCGTCGTGCTGTTGTCGATCGTGCCCGCCGTCAGGCTGACCGTGGCGCCGGAGCGTATCAATCCATTCCGGTTGTCGATGCCGCCGGGAGTAGCGAACGACAGCTTGCCCACCACCTGTATCTGGCCATTCTGGTTATCGAGGCCAGCGCCAGACAACGCCAGGCTGGATTGGCCGACGATCTGCCCACCCGCATTGTTGATCAAACCGGTGGTGCCGCTGATCGCCCCTGCCGCACCGAAATAACCTGCCGTGTTGTTCCAGCTGCCTATCGACAGAACGGCGTCGCCACCGCTGACGATGCCGCCGGCATTGCCCTGGTTGCGCGCAGCATAGGCGCCAGCGCTACCGTTGCTCAGGACCTGGCCGCGCGTGTCGATGCGCATGCCAGCGCCAGACTGCAACAGGCCGCCATCATTCGTCAACGGGCCGGAGTACACGCTCAGCGTCTCGCTGGCGGCGATGGTGCCCAGATGGTTATCCAGCGCCCATAGGCCCGTATCGATCCGGATATTCTTGCCAACAATCATACCGGCGGCGCCTTGTCCGGCAGCGACCGTATTGCTCAAGTCAGCACTCCGAAGCGTGATGTCGCCAACGGCCTGCAGCGTGCCGCCGTCGTTTTTCAAGACGCCGCCGCTGATGACATTCAAGTTACCTGCCACTGTCGCAACCTTACCGCCGGTATTGTCCAGGAACCCAGCCGCCAGTTCGACGTTACCCGTCGCGGCCAGCAAGCCGGCCTCGTTGCGCAGCACCTGGGCCGCGCTGGCGTGCAGCGTACCGCCAGCCGTCAGTTTGCCGCCCTGGTTCAACAGCTCGCCCACCGCCGCCGTGAAATTGCCGCCGGCTGCGATCACGCCACTCTTGCTGTTGTCCAGCGTGCCGCCACCGCGAATATCCAGGCTGCCGCTGCCAGCCGCCTGCAGCGTGCCGCCCTGGTTATTCAAAGAGTAGGCAGCGATGCTGGTGCTGCCATTGCTGGCGATCGTGCCGCCGCGGTTATCCAGGCTCTGGCTGGCGCCGATAGCGGTCTGTCCGAGGCCGAGTTGGGTAATATTTCCTTGACGATTGTCGAGCGTACCGGATGAGATCGTTACCTGCTGCGCGATCGTGCTGGCATTGCGATGGTCAAGCGCCGCCGCGGTCATGTCCAAACTGCCATTCGAGGTGATCTGGCCCCGCTGGCCGCTGATCTGGCCTGCATGCATCGTCAGTGTTCCGCTACCCGCATGTTCGATCTTGCCGTCCGTATTTGCCAGCACGCCAGCGTTCAGGTTCAAACTGACGCTGTTGACGGCGATGCGTCCGCTCGTATTATCGAGTACGCCGCCGGGCGAAGTGAGGTTGAGCGAACTGGCGCCACTGCCCGTCTGGATGATGCTGCCCTGTACATTGCCCAGGTTCGCCACTTGCACGGTCAATTGACCTGTGCTGACCTGGCCGCGGCCGTTCTCCCAACGCTGGCCATAGTGATTGGCGGCATGGACTTCGAGTGTGCCAGGGGTCGTTACCACGGCGCCGCTGGTGGAGACGTCACCCGCGCTCGCGTTCAGCGCGATGTTCGACGCACTGGTTTGGCTCCCCGCCACATCCACCGTAGCACCGCTGAAAACCATGTTGCCCGCAGCCAGATTCTGACCGGAGGCGCGCAAGGCCTGGGCCGTCGTCACGTTCAGGTTGCCTGCGGCCAACAAACTGCCATCGGCCTTGACGCCCGCAGCCAGCAAACTCGACGCGGAACCGGTCAGACTGCCTGCATTGATCGTGTTGTGTCCTTGCGCCAGGATAGTGCCAGTATTGCTGACATCGCCCGAGGCACGCAGAGTCTGGTTGGCACCAGCATACAGGCTGCCGCTGTTGACGACGTTGGCGGCAACCGTATTCAGGTCGATACTGGCAAACACCTTGCCGCCAGTATTGTTCAGGTCGCCGATAGCCAGCTCCGCATTGCCATCGAGCGCCTGGATCTGGCCGCGCGTATTATCCACTGCACCACCGCGCAGTGTCAGCTTGCGCCCACCCAGAATATTTCCCTCAGTATTGTTCAAAGCCGTACTGGCGTTCACACCGAGATTCTGTGCCGAAACAAGACGGCCATGGTCGTTGAGCAGGGTCGCCGTTTCGACCTGCACATCGCCATTGCCCTCGATCTTGCCGCCGCTGTTGTCCAGACTACGCGTGGCAACGATGCTCGCCAGGTCGGTTCCTAACTGGATGATCTCGCCCTGACGATTGTCCAGGGCACCGCTCGTCACCGTCAGCTGGCGCGCAATCGCGCTGGCATTGCGGTGATCGACGTAATCGGCCGCCACTTGCAGCGCGCCATTACCCGTGAGCTGGCCACGCTGGCCGTAAAGATGCGTGGCGTGGATATCCAGCACACCCTTGCCCGCATGTTCGATCTTGCCATCGATATTCGTCAGGTCGCCCGCCTGCAGGCGCAGATTGGCGCTGTTGACGGCGATGCGCCCGCCGGTGTTATCCAGCTTGCCCGTCTCGATGACCGTGTCGCCCGTGCCCGTCTGTATCAAGGTACCCTTGGTATTGTCCAGATTGGCCACCCGCAGGGCCAGCTGCCCGGCGCTCAGGCTGCCGCCCTGGTTGACCAGTGCCTGCCCGTTGGCGGCATTCGCCGTGATGGCCAGCAAGCCATTCGTCGATACGATGGCCTTGCTGGTCGTCACATTGCCCGTCAAGGCCGTCAAGCCGACATTGGCTGCGCTGGTCTGGCTGCCGCCCACGTCGACCGACCCGCCCGTCAATTGCAACTGGCCCGCCGCCATGTTCTGGCCGCCAGCTTGCAAGGCGCCGGCCGTTTTCACCGTCAAATCGCCAGCCGAGGCAAAGCTGCCATCGGCGCGCATGCCTGCCGCCAGCAATCCATTGCCGCCCAGGCTGCCCGCCGTGATCGCCGTATTGCCCAGGGCCGCCAGCGAACCGGTATTGCTGAGCAAACCACCGATCTCCAGGGTCTGGTTGCGGCCCGCATACAGCACGCCAGCGTTGAGGACGTCGCCGCTGACCTTGGCCGTGATATCCGTGCCCGCGCCGAGTGTGCCTTGTACGTTGCGCACGCTGGCCGCATCCAGGCTCAAGGCGCCCGTGCCTGCCTGCAGCAGGCCGCGCGTATTGTCGATGGCGCCGCCCAGGTGCAGATCGGTCGCCGCCGCGATCACGCCGTCGGTATTGACGAGTGCGCCAGTGCTGACGATGTCGGCGGACGTTGCCGAGGTGATTTTGCCCTTGGTATTGTCCAGGCTGCCGGTCTGCAGCGACAACACGCCGTTGCCGGCCATCTCCCCATTCGTATTATCGAGCTGGCCACTGACGGCCACCGTCATACCGCCCGCGCCCGTCTGCAGCAAATGGCCACCCCGGTTGCTCAAGCTGTCAGCCTGCACGCTCAGGGACCGCCCCGTGGTGGTGGCGTTGGCATGGTCAAACAGACCGGCCTTGAGATCGACGGCGCCATTGCCGATGATGCTGCCGCCTGCGCCCTGCAAGGTGGCCGCCGTGATGGCCAGGGTACCTGCACCCGCATGCTCGATCTTGCCGCCCGCATTCGTCAAGCTGGCCGCGCCCAAGATCAAATTATTACTATTGACGGCGATGCGTCCCACGCTATTGTCCAGTTTGCCCGTCTGGATGACAGTGTCGCCCGTGCCCGTCTGGATCACGGTGCCCTTGGTGTTATCCAGGTGACCCACGTGCAGGTCAAGCTGGCCGGCACTGAGTTGCCCTTCCGTATTGCGCAAGGTATCGTGCGCGCGGACCGTCAGCGTGCCCGGCGTGCTCACCACGGCCTTGGCGGCCAACACATCGCCGCTCGTCGCGGCCAGGCTGATCTGCGTTGCACCGGTCTGGCTACCCGTGATATCCACATTGGCGCCCGACAGGTTCGCCGCGCCGGCCGCCAGGTTCTGGCCATGTGCGGCCAGCATGTGCGCGGTATTGATCGTCAAGTCACCAACCGTGCCCAGCTTGCCATCGGCCTGCATGCCTGCACCGATCAAGCTGCTTGCACTGCTATCGAGGCTATTGGCCGCAAGACTGGTATTGCCTTGCGCCGCAATCACACCCGTATTGGCGACGCCGCCGCTGGCGGTAATGGATTGATTCCCGGCAGCATACATGCTGCCCGTGTTATTCAAGCTGAAAAGCGTGGCGTTCAAGTTGGCGCCTGCAAACACGCTGCCAGCAGTGTTGTGGAGCTTGCCGACGTTCAAGGTCGCGTTACCGGCAACGGCTTGCAATTGCCCCTTGGTATTGTCGATGTCACCACCGTTCAAGACCAAGTGACGCCCGGCCGCCACCGTGCCTTCCGTATTGTCCAGGCTTCCCGCTTTCAATTCGACATCTTGCGCCGCCACGACGCGGCCCGTATTGTTCAGCAAGGCGCCAGCTTTCACCAATGCATCGCCATTGCTCTCGATCTTGCCGCCCGTATTGTCCAGCTGCCCGGTGGCAGTCACCGTCAGCATGCCCGCGCCCGTCTGCGCCAGACTGCCGGCGCGATTATCCAGACTGCCGGCGTTGACGGTCATCTGATTCGCCACCGTCGTCGCATTGCGGTGATCGAAGGCGACTGCCGTGATGTCGAGCTTGCCATTGCCCGTGATCTTGCCGAACTGGTTGTTGAACTGGCCCGCGTTGATGGACAGTATGCCCGCACCTGCATGCTCCAGCTTGCCGTTAAGGTTCGTCAACACCGTCGCGTTCAGGGCCAGGTTATTACTGTTGACGGCGATGCGGCCGGCCGTGTTGTCCAGCTTACCGGTGGTAATCACGGTATCGCCTGTGCCCGTCTGCACGATGTCGCCGCTGGCATTGTCCAGATTCGCCACATTCAACTGCAATTGGCCCGCCACCAGCTGACCCTGGCTGTTCACCAACGCCTGGGCATTATTGGCATTGGCGGTGATGGCCAGCACGTTGCTGGCGGAAATGACTGCCTTGTTTGTCAGTACGTCGCCGCTGCGCGCGGTGATGGCGATATTGCCAGCGCCCGTTTGGCTGGCCGACAGATCTACGCTGGAACCCATTAGCACGGCGCTGCCCGCCGCCAGGTTCTGCCCGCTCGCTTGCAGCACGCCATCCGCGTTGACGGTCAGATTGCCTGCCGTACCCAGACTGCCATCCGCTTTCATGCCGGCACCCAGCAAGCCGCTGCTGGTGACGCTGCCAGCGGAGATCGTTGTGTGATTGGCGGCGGCGATGGAAGCCGTGTTGTTCAGCAGACCGCCCACGGTCAGCTGCTGGTCGCGGCCCGCATACAGCAAGCCGGAGTTGTTCAGATCGCCACTGACCTTGGCCGCCAGGTCCGTGCCCGCGCTCAGCGTGCCCTGCTGGTTCAGCAGGCTGGCCACATCCAGCGCCAAGGCACCGGTGCCCGTTTGCACGACACCACGCGTATTGTCCAGCGCGGTACCACCGACCTGCAGGTCGGTGGTCGCCGCCAGCACGCCATCGGTGTTATTCACAGCGCCCTTGCTGGCGACAGATGCCGCAGCCGCGGACGTGATGCGGCCCTTGCTGTTGTCGAGTACGCCTGCCCGCACCTGCACGCCGCCGTTGCCGCCGATCTCGCCGCCGCTGTTGTCGAGCTGTCCCGTCGTGGCTACCGTCATCGCCGCATCGCCCGTCTGCAGCACATGGCCGCCACGGTTGCTCAGGCTATCGGCCTGCAGCGTCACTTGCTGCCCCACCGTGCTGGCCTGGTCATGCCGCATGATGCCCGCGTCGATGCGCACCAGGCCATTGCCGAGGATGCTGCCGCGCTCGCCATCGAGCGTTGCCGCGTGGAGAGCCAGCGTGCCGTTGCCCGCATGTTCGAGCTTGCCATCCGTATTCATCAGCTTGCCCGCATCCAGGGTCGCATTCGCGCTGTTGACGGCGATGCGGCCGCTGGTGTTGTCCAGTACGCCGGCCGGCGTGCTCAACACGATGCGCGTATCGCCGGCGCCCGTCTGCACCACGGTGCCGCGGCGGTTGTCCAGGTTACTCAGTTGCAAGTCCAGCTGCCCCGCGCTCAGTTGCCCCTGTTCATTGACCAGGGTCTGGCCCGCATGTGCTCCCGCCGTCACCGCCAGGGTGCCCGGCGTCGTCAGCAGTGCCTGGCGCGTCAGCACATCGCCCTGTGTCGCCGTCAATGCGATGTTCGCCGCGCCCGTCTGGCTGCCCGTCAGGTCCAGCGCCGCGCCGCTCAGGGCCAGCTGGCCCGCCGCCAGGTTTTGTCCCTTGGCCAGCAGCGCCTGTGCCGTCGTCACGCGCAAGTCGCCCGTCGCCAGCAAGCCGCCATCGGCCTTCACGCCCGCACCCAGCAGGCTCGATGCCGAACTGTCCAGGCTGGCCGCCTGGATCGTCGCATTGCCCTGCGCCGCGATCACGCCCGTGTTCACAATGGCGCCCGTCGCCTTGAGCGTTTGATGCGCGCCTGCGTACAGGCTGCCGCTGTTGTCGACCTTGCCGGCCGCAATCGCCAGGTCGCCCGCTGCAAACACGCTGCCGGCCGTATTCCGCAAATCGCCGATGGCCAGGCTGGCCGCACCGGATACCGCCTGGATCTGGCCGCGCGTATTGTTCACGTCGCCGCCACGTATATTCAGGCCGCCTGCCAGCACGCCTCCATCGGTATTGTCCAGCGAGCCAGTAACGATCTCGGCCGCGCCGGCGAACGCCAGGCGCCCGTTCTGATTCAACAGCATGTCGGCGCTCAGCGCCATGTCGCCATTGCCTTCAATCTTGCCGCCACGGTTGTCCAGATGACCGGTGGCCGCCACGCTGCCACTGCCAGTTCCCGTCTGCGTGACGCTGCCCTGGCGATTATCCAGGGTGCCGGTATGCAGCGTCACCTGCCTGGCCAGCAATGCGCCGTCGCGGTGGTCGAAGCTATCGGCCGTCACGACCAATGCACCGTTGCCTGAGATCTGGCCCCGCTGTCCATACAGGTTCGTGGCGCGAATCTCCAGCGTGCCCGTGCCCGCATGTTCGATCTTGCCATCGATATTCGTCAGCGCCCCTGCGCCCAGACTCAAGTTGCCGCTGTTGACGGCGATGCGCCCACCCGTATTGTCCAGCACGCCCGTGTCGATGACGGTACTGCCCGCGCCCGACTGCACGATCGTCCCCTTCACATTGCGCACATTGGCCGCCGCCAGCGCCAGTTGTCCCGCACTCAGCTGGCCGCCCGCATTCACCAGTACCTGCCCATTGTTGCCGTTGGCCGTGATCGCCAGCAAGCCTGCCGTGCTCACCTGCGCCTGGCTGGTGAGGACGTCGCCTGCGCGCGCCGTCAGCGCAATATTCGCAGCACTGCTCTGGCTGCCCGTGAGGTCCAGCGCGGCGCCGTCCAGCACTGCGTCGCCCCCTGCCAAGTTCTGGCCTGTCGCCCGCAAAGCCTGCGTAGCCGTTACGACCAGGCTGCCTGCCTGGCCCAGCGTGCCATCGGCCCGCATGCCCGCGCCCAGCAAACCGCTGCTGTCGATGCTGCCTGCTTGCACACTGACATCGCGCCCCGCCGCCAGCGAGCCGCTGTTGCCGAGCGTGCCGCCGACGACCAGGAGCTGGTCGCGGCCCGCATACAGCAAGCCGGAGTTGTTCAGATCCCCGCCGACCTTGGCCGCCAGGTCCGTGCCCGCGCTCAGCGTGCCCTGCTGGTTCAGCAGGCTGGCCACATCCAGCGCCAAGGCACCGGTGCCCGTTTGCACGACACCACGCGTATTGTCCAGCGCGGCACCGCCGACCTGCAGGTCGGTGGTCGCCGCCAGCACGCCATCGGTGTTATTCACAGCACCCTTGCTGGCGACAGATGCCGCAGCCGCGGACGTGATGCGGCCCTTGCTGTTGTCCAGCACGCCGGCCCGCACCTGCACGCCGCCGTTGCCGCCGATCTCGCCGCCGCTGTTGTCGAGCTGTCCCGTCGTGGCTACCGTCATCGCCGCATTGCCCGTCTGCAGCACATGGCCGCCACGGTTGCTCAGGCTATCGGCCTGCAGCGTCACTTGCTGCCCCACCGTGCTGGCCTGGTCATGCCGCATGATGCCCGCGTCGATGCGCACCAGGCCATTTCCGAGGATGCTGCCACGCTCGCCATCGAGCGTTGCCGCGTGGAGCGCCAGCGTGCCGTTGCCCGCATGTTCGAGCTTGCCATCCGTATTCATCAGCTTGCCGGCATCCAGGGTCGCATTCGCGCTGTTGACGGCGATGCGGCCGCTGGTGTTGTCCAGTACGCCGGCCGGCGTGCTCAACACGATGCGCGTATCGCCGGCGCCCGTCTGCACCACGGTGCCGCGGCGGTTGTCCAGGTTACTCAGTTGCAAGTCCAGCTGCCCCGCGCTCAGTTGCCCCTGTTCATTGACCAGGGTCTGGCCCGCATGTGCTCCCGCCGTCACCGCCAGGGTGCCCGGCGTCGTCAGCAGTGCCTGGCGCGTCAGCACATCGCCCTGTGTCGCCGTCAATGCGATGTTCGCCGCGCCCGTCTGGCTGCCCGTCAGGTCCAGCGCCGCGCCGCTCAGGGCCAGCTGGCCCGCCGCCAGGTTTTGTCCCTTGGCCAGCAGCGCCTGTGCCGTCGTCACGCGCAAGTCGCCCGCCGCCAGCAAGCCGCCATCGGCCTTCACGCCCGCGCCCAGCAGGCTCGATGCCGAACTGTCCAGGCTGGCCGCCTGGAGCGTCGCATTGCCCTGCGCCGCGATCACGCCCGTATTCACAATGGCACCCGTCGCCTTGAGCGTTTGATGCGCGCCTGCGTACAGGCTGCCGCTGTTGTCGACCTTGCCGGCCGCAATCGCCAGGTCACCCGCCGCAAACACGCTGCCGGCCGTATTCCGCAAATCGCCGATGGCCAGGCTGGCCGCACCGGATACCGCCTGGATCTGGCCGCGCGTATTGTTCACGTCGCCAGCATTCAAGGTCAGGGAAAGTCCAGCAGCCAACACACCGCCCGTGTTGTTCAGGCCCCCGGCAACGTTCATGTTGACGGCCTGCGCTGCGGCAATGCGGCCATGCTCGCTCAGCACACTGGCTGCCGACAGGCCAAGACTGCCGTTGGTTTCCAGCCTGCCGCCGCTATTCTCCAGCCCCCGCGCAACATCCACCGTTGTTTGCTCGGTTCCGGTTTGAATGAGGCTGCCACCGCGGTTATCCAGCGTACCTGCTTGCACAGTCAGATGCCTGGCCAGCGTTGTCGCCTCGCGGTGGTCCACTGCGTCAGCCGCGAGCGCAAGGTCGCCATTGCCGGTTATCTGTCCACGCTGATTTGCCAGCGAGGCGGCATGAATAGCAAGGGCACCCGTGCCCGCATGTTCGATCTTGCCGCCTGTATTGACCAGCGCCGCCACATCCACGGTCAGGTTGTGGCTATTGGTGGCAATCCGTCCAGCACTATTATCGAGTTGACCAGGCAGACGAAGCGCAAGGTCGCCTTCGCCAAGTTGCAAAATCTGGCCCCCCACATTCGATATGTCATGCGCAGCAATACTCACCTCTCCGCCCGTTGCCTGCGCACCATCGGTACGCAGTAAACGCGTGGTCTGCAGCGCCAGCGTGTCGCGCGCGGCCAGCCCGGCGTGCCGGGCATCCAGGTCTCCCTGGCTTGCCACGGCAGAAAGCTGTCTGGCGGACAGATTAGCCCCGGCGAGATCGACTGCGGTTGCCGCAATCCGCACCGTATTGCCCGCGGCGCCGATGCCATGGATACCTGCACCGGCATTTGCCTCGACGGTCAAATCGCCCGTTGGACGAAGCATATTGTCAGCATTCAGGCCAGCAGCCAGCACCGCACCGGCGGCTGAATCAACGCGGCCGCCTCCATGCAGCGCAGTATTGCCAGCAGCAGCGATCACGCCGTTGTTGCTGATATCACCACCGCTTGAAATACCAGTATCGCCTGCGGCATAAATCGTGCCCGCATTTTGCAAATTCCCCGCTGCGCTGGCCTGTACCTGGCCACCTTCAGCACCAGACTGAATATAGCCACTGTTGCTGATCCAACCATCCGAATGCAGCACCACATTACCCACCGATGCGGCCACGGTTCCGGCGTTACGCGTACCGATACCAGCCTCGGTGCCTATCAGTGTAATTTTTCCGGCATACATGCCGCCCAACTGGGCGACATCCAGTGCAAACGCAGGCTTCGCGCCATCGCCAGATGCGGCAGCCTCGACCGCATGATTTGCATCCATCCGGTTCGCGCCCGTGACGACCCGCAGATCGTTGGCCCATATGCCAGCATTCACTTGCACAGCCCGAGCCAGAATGGACGTGTAATCGCTTTGTGACGTATCCAGTCCCCTGCCGCTGACGGTGACCATACCCCGCTGCACCACATAGCCGTCGAGATTGCCGCCATTGACAATGGGAGAACCTGTCGTCAACGTCACGCGGCTGGCGTTGATAAAGCCGCCGCCATCCACAGCTACCCCGGAAGGATTGGCGATGATGACCTCTGCGCGTTGTCCCGCCACTTCGACATAGCCGCGCAACTGGCTGGGATTGGCGGAATTGACTTCGTTCAGGATGACGCGCGCGCTGCCGCCGGCCAGCCACGGATTGCCTTGTACCCAGCCACCGGTCTGGGTTTGCGTATTGCCACGGCTGTTATTCAGGATGACGCCATTGCTCTGCACGTCAAACTGGCTATACGTATTGCGCGACACGCCTGCCCCGCTCGGCGTCTGGATATTCACTTGCGGTATGCCATTTGCTGTCTGCAACACGGTTGGACGCTGGCCTCCCGGGGCATTGCGATCCGCCACGACCTGACCATGCGCAGCACCGGTCACAAAAAGCAGCATGCCCAAGGCACTGAATACCGCGAGGCAGGCCGGCCGCAACGTTGCCAGCGTCAATTCCGCGCCACCTCCCCCTGCACCGTCGTTCATGACACTTTCGCCGCCAGGAGCTTTACCTTGCGACGTGGCATTCTCGCCCACCACCATCAATTGGCCACGGCGTTGATTGAATATGATGCGGTACAGGTGCTTATTCATGGATTCTTCTCGTTGAGAACACCTAACAAAACTTGCTGCGCTAGGTGTTATAAATATTTAAATGGATGTCGTTTCGGCGTAATTGGCATGCATGGGCCTGGCGCTCCACCAGCTGGCCGCCTGCTCCTTGGAAACCGCGCAACCGCGGGATGTTTTTACTTGCAAACCCGTCTCGTCTCCCTTGTGATACAAAAACCGGTAACAGGATTCGGAAAGGCGTGTAGAAACTTCGCGTACGAACGATGCCGTGTGGCCAAATGGAGCGACCCAGTCCGTAATCCACATGCGGTCGCCGCTATTCCAGTCTTCCGGGCGCATCAAGGTATGGTTACCGTCTGCCAGATAGCGGCTTTCGGCATCGGCATCGAAATTTGCCCAGGCCACGTAAGCCACCGGCTGCTGAACGCCATCGAGCGACGTCAACGCCAGCATGAACTGCTGCTGTTTGATCGGATTCAACAAAGTCTGGCTGAAAGACGCTAGCGGCAGATCGCGATGATTCTTAGAATGCATGCAAAGCCATGTCAGCGCGCCAAACAGTTCTGCCTCGCTGTGCCCAGGCAAGCCCAAGGCGGGGGCGATAATGTCCAAAGAAGAGGTACTCATGGTGTCGGATATATGATTAAAAGCTCGCGTTCAAATTGAAGCCGGCCGTATGGCTGGCCGTACGGAACAGCTCAGGTTTGCGCACGGGCCAGCCGACAAAGGCGTCGTACTGCACGCCCAGCCACTGCCCGCGCAAGCCGACAAAGCCGCCCGTCAGGCGCCGCGCGATCAGCCATTCGGCGGACGGTCCCGCTACTTCGCCGTGGTCCAGGCCCGCATACGCTTCCTGGCCGCTGCTGCCCAGCGACACGCCGAGCTCGTTGCGCAGCAGCCAGCCGCGTTCGGCCGACAGGCTGCTTTCGCCGTCGTAGCCGCGCACCGTGTAGCGCCCGCCGATGGCAAAGCGGTCCTGCGGCACCAGCGGCGTGCGGTTGTGCTGCATGCGCCAGCTGCCCGCGTAGCGCAGCGGCTGGCCGGCCAGCTTGAACGGCGCCGACAGGGCCGCGTCGGCCAGGATCAGTTTGAAACGCGACGTACCCTCGCCAAACGCTTCCTCGGGCGCCGCCATCGCATGCATCGCGCCCGTGCCGCGCCGGTATTGCAGGTTGAGGTCCAGGGTGGCCTGCCCCAGGAATTCGCGGTGGCCAAGGCCCAGTTCCCAGCCGGCCATGCGGCGGCGCTGCACTTCCACTTCCGTGTCGTCGATGAAGTTTTGCGCTGCACGCTGCCAGCCGCGCAGGGACAGCGTCGTCTTGCGCGACGCGTCGCGGTACACCAGGCGCGACAGTTTCACTTCCTTGTTTTGGCTGGCGCCGCTGTAGTTGTAATCCTGGCTGATGCCGGCCACGGACTGGTGATAGCGGCTGTCGCTGGCCGTGAAGGCCAGCAGCCAGTAGGCGTAGGGAATCGAATAGTGGGCCACCATGCCGCCTGTGCCGCGCGGACCATTGCGGTTGCCGTCAACGTTCTGGTTCAGGCTCAGGTAAAACAGATCGTTCAGGGTCAGCCAGTGGTCATACGACAGCGTCACGCTGCCCTGCAGTTTGCCCGTCGAGCGCGAACCGCCGTCGTCGAGGCCCAGCGCCAGGCGGAACGGCAAACCCTGCTTCCACTGGATCTGCAGGTCGCTCTCGCCCGGCTTCGCATTGCCGCCTTCGGCCGGCATGATCTGGATATCGGCCTCGGCCGTCGGCACGCGCTTGAAGTTTTCCAGCGCCTGTTCCGTATCGCGCACATTGAGCAAGTCGCCCGGCCGCGCCGGCACGGCATTCCACCAGGTGGCGCGGGGGTTGGTGCCGGGCGCAAAGCCGATCTGGCGGATACGCCCCGGTATCAAGGTCAAGGCCAGGGTGCCACGGCTCAGGTCCTGCGGCTCGGCCAGCACGCGCGTGGTGACAAAGCCGCGCGCGATGATGGCGTTCTGCATGCGCCCCATCAGCACATTGATGGCCTGCGTGCCCAGGCAGTGCCCCAGCGCAGAATCCGGCGCCCCCAGGTCGTCGCGCCCGGCTGCGGCCAGCGCCCACTGGAACTGGGCGGCGTCCTCGGCCCGCAATTGCAGATGATCGATGGTAAAGCACGGCGATTCGCCTGTGGGCAGGCGGTTGGCGGAAGCGGCCGCGGGCGCCTCGAGCAGGCGCACGTCGGGCGTGCGCTCCTGCTGCTGGCGCAGGAGGCGCTCACGTTCTTGCTGGCGGATCAATTCTTGGCTGGCATCGTCGCGCTGGCTGCTGCCAGGCGGGGTGGGAAGGGGCGGCGCGATTTCGGGACGGGTCTGCGCAGACACGGCGGCACACAAGGTACCGCTGAACAAAAATACACCGCACCATGGCGTCAAGCGCAGGTGCATATGTTGCCTTAAGTAATTATTTACGTAAGGAAATTATAAATTAATTATTTCTATGGGGCAACTTTATTTATTTCTTGAGAACTTTAGCTGTTTGGTAACTGTCTTTCAACTATCCAATTACCACTAGTAAAACCCGCGCGGCCTGGCGGCGACAGAGCAGGCAATGGCGTCCGGCATTGATGCATAAAAAAAGCCCTGTAAAAACAGGGCTTTGGCTTACTCGCTTATTCGGAAATGCAAAGTTTCCTTATGGGAACTCACTCCCACTCAATGGTCGCCGGCGGCTTGCCCGAAATATCGTAGACGACGCGGTTGATGCCGCGCACTTCATTGATGATGCGGTTCGAGACCTTGCCCAGCAGACTGTGCGGCAGGTGTGCCCAGTGAGCCGTCATGAAGTCCTGTGTCTGCACGGCGCGCAGTGCCACCACGTATTCGTAGGTGCGGCCATCGCCCATCACGCCCACCGATTTGACGGGCAGGAAGACGGCAAAAGCCTGGCTCGTCGCTTCGTACCAGTTGGTCGGCACGCTATCCTGGTCGAAGCCAGGCACCACCACCGGTTCATACGGCGTATTGCGCAGTTCTTCGATGAAGATGGCGTCGGCGCGGCGCAGCAGGTCGGCGTAGTCTTTCTTGACTTCGCCGAGGATGCGCACGCCCAGGCCCGGACCCGGGAACGGGTGGCGGTAGACCATGTCATGCGGCAAGCCCAGGGCCACGCCCAGTTTGCGCACTTCGTCCTTGAACAGTTCGCGCAGGGGTTCGAGGAGCTTGAGCTTCATGGTGTCCGGCAAGCCGCCCACGTTGTGGTGGCTCTTGATGGTCTGGCCCTTCTTGCCTTTGCCGGCCGATTCGATCACGTCCGGGTAGATCGTGCCTTGCGCCAGCCATTTGGCGTTGACAAGCTTGCCCGATTCGACCTGGAACACTTCGACGAACTCGCGGCCGATGATCTTGCGCTTTTGCTCGGGGTCGGTGACGCCGGCCAGGTGGCCCATGAACTGGTCTTCCGCATCGACGCGGATGACTTTCACGCCCAGGTTCTTGGCGAACATGTCCATCACCATCTTGCCTTCGTCCAGGCGCAGCAGGCCGTGGTCGACGAAGACGCAGGTCAGCTGGTCGCCGATGGCGCGGTGGATCAGGGCAGCGGCCACGGACGAATCGACGCCGCCGGACAAGCCCAGGATGACGTCATCGGTGCCCACTTGCGCGCGGATCTTTTCCACCGCTTCGCTGATGTAGTCAGGCATGTTCCAGTCCGACTTGCAGCCGCAGATTTCATGCACGAAACGGCCGATCATGGCCTTGCCCTGCACCGTGTGCGTTACTTCCGGGTGGAACTGCACACCGTAGAACTGGCGCTCTTCATCGGCCATGGCGGCGATCGGGCAGCTTGGGGTGTTGCCCATCAGTTTGAAGCCTGGCGGCATTTCCAGCACCTTGTCGCCATGGCTCATCCACACTTTCAGCATGCCGTGGCCTTCGTCGGTGACGAAGTCGGCAATACCGTTGAGCAGCTTGGTATGGCTGCGGGCGCGCACTTCGGCGTAGCCGAATTCGCGTACCAGGCCGTTTTCCACCTTGCCGCCCAATTGGGCCGCCATGGTTTGCATGCCGTAGCAGATGCCCAGCACGGGCACGCCCAGCTCGAACACGGCTTGCGGCGCGCGCGGCGAATCGCCGTCCAGCGTGGAATTATGGCTGCCCGACAGGATCACGCCGGCGGCGCCATAGTTGCGCACGAATTCGTCGCTGACGTCATACGGGAAGACTTCGGAAAACACGCCGGAATCGCGCACGCGGCGGGCGATCAACTGGGTGACTTGGGAACCGAAATCGAGAATGAGGATTTTAGAATGCATGGTCGGAGCTTTATTCAGGGTCAATTGCAAAACCGGCGCACTGGGCGCCGGTCTGGACTTTCGTTACCGCTTACTCGGAGCGATAATTTGGCGCTTCTTTCGTGATCTGCACATCATGGACATGCGACTCGCGCATGCCGGCCGAGGTGATTTCCACGAATTCCGCTTTTTCGCGCAGCTCGTCGATGGTGGCGCAACCACAGTAACCCATCGATTGACGCACGCCGCCCACCAGCTGGAAGATGATCGCCAGCACGCTGCCCTTGTAAGCCACGCGGCCTTCGATACCTTCAGGCACGAACTTGTCGGCCTTCATGGTGGCGTCCTGGAAATAACGGTCAGCCGAACCGTCGGACATCGCGCCCAGCGAACCCATGCCGCGGTACGATTTGTAGCTGCGGCCCTGATACAGGATCACTTCGCCTGGCGCTTCTTCCGTACCGGCAAACATGGAACCCATCATCACGGTCGAGGCGCCAGCGGCCAGCGCCTTCGAAATATCGCCCGAGAAGCGGATACCGCCGTCGGCGATACATGGCACGCCCGTGCCTTCCAGTGCTTCGGCAACATTCGAGATGGCCGTGATTTGCGGCACGCCCACACCG
Source organism: Janthinobacterium sp. GW823-FHT01H08 (assembly GCF_058797855.1). Classification (NCBI taxonomy): domain Bacteria; kingdom Pseudomonadati; phylum Pseudomonadota; class Betaproteobacteria; order Burkholderiales; family Oxalobacteraceae; genus Janthinobacterium; species Janthinobacterium sp. GW823-FHT01H08. Next base: position 2,962,523 of record NZ_CM179504.1, on the reverse strand, counting down.
GCGACGATACGCGTGGTGCAGATCGAGCCAGGACCGATGCCGACCTTGACCGCATCGGCGCCGTATTCCACCAGCGCCTTGGCGGCGGCGGCGGTAGCGATGTTGCCACCAATCACTTCGACTTGCGGGTACTTGGTCTTGATCCAGCGTACGCGGTCGAGGATGCCTTGCGAGTGGCCGTGGGCCGTGTCGACCACCAGCACGTCGACACCGGCGGCGACCAGCAGGTCGATGCGCTCTTCATCCTTGGCGCCGACGCCGACGGCAGCGCCGACCAGCAGTTTGCCCTGGCTGTCTTTCGACGCGAACGGGTGCGAGGTCGACTTCTGGATATCCTTGACGGTGATCAGGCCGCGTAACTCAAATGCGTCGTTGACGACCAGCACGCGCTCGAGACGGTGCTTGTTCATCAGGCGCTTGGCTTCGGCCGTATCGGCGTCTTCCTTGACGACGACGAGTTTTTCGCGCGGGGTCATCTTGGCGGAAGCTTCCGCGTCGAGTTCCTGCTCAAAGCGCAAATCGCGGTTGGTGATGATGCCGACGACTTCCTTGCCTTTGACGACAGGGAAACCGCTGATGCCGTATTGTTCCGTCAGGGCGATCACGTCGCGGATTTTCATTTCCGGCGGAATCGTGATCGGATCACGCAGCACGCCAGCTTCGAAACGCTTTACGCGGGCCACTTCACGAGCCTGATCCTTCGGATTCAAATTCTTGTGGATGATGCCGATGCCGCCTTCCTGGGCCATCGCGATCGCCAGACGGGCTTCCGTCACCGTATCCATGGCTGCGGACAGCAAGGGAATATTCAGGGTGATGTTGCGGGTCAGGCGAGTTTTGAGGGACGTATCGGCGGGCAGAACGTTGGAGTAGGCTGGGACGAGCAGCACGTCATCGAATGTGAGTGCTTTTTGAAGTAGACGCATAGCATTTCCTATTGGCGCAAAAGCAGATTATACAGAAAAAAGCGCCCTCCGTCCTTGCAGCATAGAAAAGATATTTGAAAATAGCAAAAAATGGCGCTCGCCAGGCAGCGGCCGCCCTGCCCGCTCAGCCCTTCGCAGGCTTGCCGCTGGCCCTGCGCCGGCGCGCCTCTTTCGGGTCCGCCTGCAAGGGGCGGTACACTTCCACGCGGTCATGCTCGTGCAATACGGTATCGAGCGGCTTCTTTTTGCCATAGATGCCGACCATGTTCACGGCCAGGTCGATGCCGGGCATTTCCTGCAGCAAGCCGCTCAGCGCCACCGCCTGCCCGATGGTGGTGCCGGCAGGCACCGTCAAGGTGCGCAAAAAGCTGCTGTCCGGCAGCGCGTGACACACTTGCACCTGCATGCTGGTCTCAGCCATACACGGTCTCCGCGCGCTTGCAGAAGGAATCGACCATGCTGTTGGCAATCATGCCGAAGACGGGGCCGATGATCTGTTCCAGTACGCGGCTGGAAAACTCGTAGTGCAGGTCCAGTTCGATCTTGCAGGCGTCTTCGCGCAGGGCCTTGAAGGTCCACACGCCGTCGAGGGTCTTGAAAGGACCGTCCACCAGCTTCATCTTGATGGACGTCGGCGGCACGTTCTCGTTGGACGTGGTGAAGCTTTGGCGCACGCCGTGGTAATGTATGCCCACGCTGGCGACGACCGTGTTCTCGCCCCGCTCGCGAATCTCGACCGCGCCGCACCAGGGCAGGAATTTGGGATAATCTTCCACCGCCGCCACCAGCGCGAACATTTGTTCGGCGCTATAGCCGAGAAAAACTGATTTATGTACTACTGCCATTGAAGAACCATTTGCTATGATGTTGGATACATTTGATTTTATCGCGCTTGCGCGAGACAGTAGTTTAACCGACCCGCGCACATTTACCATCTCATGACCATAGCAGACAACAGAAAAGCCTTCCACGACTACTTTATCGAGGATCGCTACGAAGCGGGCATCGTGCTGGAAGGCTGGGAAGTCAAAGCCATCCGCGACGCCCGCGTACAAATCAAGGAAGCCTACGTCGTCGTCCGCGGCGATGAACTCTTCCTGTTCGGCGCGCATATCAGCGCCCTGCCGACCGCCTCCACCCATATCCACCCGGAAGCCGTACGCACGCGCAAGCTGCTGCTGCACCGCGCTGAAATGGATAAACTGATCGGCAAGGTGGAACGCTCCGGCTATACCCTGGTGCCGCTCAACCTGCACTACAAGGGCGGCCGCGTGAAATGCGAGATCGGCCTGGCCAAGGGCAAGAAACAGCACGACAAACGCGCTGCGGAACGCGACCGCGATGGCGCGCGCGAAGTGCAAGCGGCCATGAAATCGCACCGCCGCTGATCCGGCACCGCGCGCAGCGTGCTGCGCCAATACCAACAAGCCCGGCTATATGCCGGGTTTTATTTTGCCGATTGCCTGCGGCAAGCGGGAAAAACTCAGCGCGACGGAATAAAGCAGGGAAAAGAAAGAGGTAAGGCGGGAAATAAAGCGGTATTGGCGAAAAAGCCATGGAGATACGGCGAAGGACATCAACTCTGCCTGCCTGGCCAAAGACAAAAAACGAGGAAAGTTCCGGATGCTTGCATGCTGCCTTGTACACCTGTATTACCGCTCAGGACAAGCATCCGAATGAATGGCGTATTACATTACACCTTCAGCAGGTCACGCGACTTGCCCGAATCGGTCCACTCTTTGACCCATTTCGGTTGACGGCCACGGCCAGTCCATTGCTGCGTCGCATCATCCGGATTGCGATAGCGTACTGCAACCGTGCCGGTTTTAGCGCGGATACCCGTACCAACCAGATCTTTTACGGAAACGCCGACGCTCTGTGCGATCGCCAGGATTTGTTCACGCGCTTTGGACAGATCGTCTTGTTCGCGTTTTTTCATTTGCTTCTTGATGTCGTCCTGCAAGGTGCGCAGTTCGGACAGGGATAAGCTGGACAGATCCATGATATTTCCTTGTGTGAGTTGAAAAATATAACTGAACAGTTAAATTCTATCCAATTGTAACGCGATTGAGGTGATTTTTTCTGAAGATTTGATTGTTTTTTACAATTCTTTTCCCAAAAACCCCACTTCCCGGCTTTCAGGCGATGCAAGTCTTCAATCAAGGGGACGGACACCGCAGTGTACCGTCTGCGCCAGTACCTGTATTTTGTGCGGCGGCGATTCAATACAGCGCCATCGGTCACATTTATTCTGCAGTATTTTTTGTTTCATTGCAATTTATAGTAATTAAAAATTGCAATTCAAAACATACACGGGGCCAATACTATCGGCCACCATGCACCGGCCTCCAATCCCGCGTCGTCGTCCATCGCGGACATCGGTGCAGCAGATTCCACTTCAATCAAAAAGATAAGCGTCGCACGACAACATATAACCCAGAAAGTGCGCACAGCATAGCATAAAGAAAATATTCTCAGCGCTACTGATTCCAACGCTGATACTCCAGCTCTGCTGCTGCCATATATTCCAGTGGCGCAAATGAAAACTGCCCGCGATATGGCGGGCAGTATTGACGAAAACTTGCTACGAGTTTGCTATTCACCGGCAATCAAGGAATCGCCACGCCACCTTTCGGCTTCTGGGTTTTGACCACCTGCATTGCCGCGGCGATCAAACCACTCATATCGCCCAGATTGGCCGGCACGATAATCGAGTTATTTGTCTTCGCCAATTGCGCGAAGGCGCCCACATACTGTTCGGCCACTTTCAGGTTGACGGCATCTTCGCCGCCCGGCTCGCGGATGGCGGCGCCGACCTGGCGCAGCGCCTCGGCACTGGCCTGTGCCAGCGCAACGATGGCTGTGGCCTGACCTTCGGCGCGGTTGATCGATGCCTGCTTCTCGCCTTCGGAGCGGGCAATGTTCGCTTCGCGCTCGCCGCTGGCGATATTGATCTGCTCCTGCTTGCGTCCTTCCGAGGCGGCAATCAGCGCGCGCTTTTCGCGCTCGGCCGTGATCTGCGCCTGCATCGCATGCAGGATTTCCTTGGGCGGCGTCAAATCCTTGATTTCATAGCGCAATACCTTGACGCCCCAATTCGCCGCCGATTCATCGATGGCATTCACGATGGCAGTATTGATATGGTCGCGCTCTTCAAATGTCTTGTCGAGTTCCATTTTACCGATCACCGATCGCAAGGTCGTTTGCGCCAATTGCGTAATGGCGGCAATATAATTCGACGAACCATATGAAGCACGCATCGCATCGGTAATCTGGAAATACAGAATGCCATCGACCTGCAATTGCGTATTGTCACGCGTAATGCACACCTGAGGCGGCACGTCGAGTGGAATTTCCTTGAGTACATGCTTATAAGCGATGCGGTCAACAAAAGGCACGACAATATTCAGGCCAGGCCCCAATACCGCATGGAACTTGCCCAGGCGTTCCACCACCCAGGCATGCTGCTGCGGCACCACATTGACCGTCTTGAAGACAAATACCAACGCCAGCAATAACAAGATCAGCGACACGCTTCCGATGCTTACTTCCATAATCTATTCTCCAGGTTATCCAACAATCAAACGGCTGCCACGCACGGCACGTATGGTGTAATGACCGGCCTGCGTATCGCTGCCGGGAATCAATTCCACATCCCACAAGGCGCCGCGATACATGACGCGCGCCGCACCATCGACCCAGTGCGCGACCGCCACGCTTTGGCCGATATCGAGATTCACATTCGGATCCTGCGCCGCATCGCGCCGCGCCGCCCTGCCAAAACGGCTGCGCCGCAATAACAGCGTAGCCGCCACGCCGACAATAGCGGCCGTCAGGGCCTGCCAGCTGCCATTTCCGCCCGCCAGCGCCACCAATCCTCCGGCGCTGACGCCGATGGCGATCATCAGCAGATAAAACGTGCCCGTAAACAGCTCCAGGATCAATACCGCGCCAGCCGCGACAAACCAGCCCACCCATTCAGCCATGATGCCTCCATCCTTGTGAATCCAAAATAAAAAACCCCGCAGCCTATATAAGCGACGGGGTTTAATGCGCTGCACTGCCTGATATTATTCTTGCCAAACACCTATATACAAGCAGTCTAACGCAATTCCGGATGGCGTCAATAGCCGGCGGCGAATTAGCGCCGCCGGCCCGGCGTTTATTCCTCGAGCAGGCTGCGCAACATCCACGCCGTCTTCTCATGCAAATCGAGGCGCTGCGTGATCAAATCGGCCGTCGGCTGGTCATTGGCTTTCTCGAGCAGCGGGAACAAACGGCGCGCCGTGCGCGCTGTCGCTTCCTGTGCCGACACCAGGTGGCTGACCATGTCCAGCGCCGGCGGCACGCCGTCGATTTCCTTGATCGAAGCGAGCTTGACGAATTCCTTGTAGGTGCCCGGCGCCGGATAGCCGAGGGCGCGGATACGCTCGGCGATCAAGTCCAGCGCGGCCCACTGCTCCGTGTATTGCGTCATGAACATCAGGTGCAGGGTGTTGAACATCGGCCCCTTGACGTTCCAGTGAAAATTATGGGTCATCAGGTACAAGGTGTAGCTGTCGGCCAGCAGGCCGGACAGGCCTTCCGCAATTTTCGCGCGGTCCGCTTCGGAAATGCCGATATCGATCTTTGCCACTTTGCTCGGTTTCTTGCTTGCCATGTAAACTCCCGTTTCAATGTATTGGTGGAATCATTTTAGCTGATCTGGCGCAAGCCCATCGGATACTGCCGTGCACAGCATGGCAGGCATAAAAAAACCCGCTGCCAGGTCAGTGGCAGCGGGTTTTCAAGGGGCAATAAAGAAGCTTACGCTTTCAGCGCAGCGAGCTTTTGCCAGGTGTCGATCACCGAGTCGGGATTCAGGGACATCGATTCGATGCCCTGCTCCATCAGCCAGACGGCGAAGTCCGGATGGTCGGAAGGCCCCTGGCCGCAGATGCCGATGTACTTGCCGCGTGCCAGGCAAGCCTTGATGGCCAGGGCCAGCAGGGCTTTCACGGCGGGATCGCGCTCGTCGAAATCGGCGGCCAGCAATTCCATGCCGGAATCGCGGTCCAGGCCCAGGGTCAGCTGGGTCAGGTCGTTCGAACCGATCGAGAAGCCGTCGAAATGGTCGAGGAACTGGTCGGCCAGGATGGCGTTCGACGGCACTTCGCACATCATGATGACGCGCAGGTCGTTCTCGCCGCGCTTCAGGCCATTCTTTGCCAGCAAGTCGATGACTTTTTCGGCCTGGCCCAGGGTGCGCACGAATGGCACCATGATTTCCACGTTCGTCAGGCCCATGTCATTGCGCACGCGCTTCATCGCTTCGCATTCCATGTTGAACGCTTCGGAGAAGTCGGCCGACAGGTAGCGCGCCGCGCCGCGGAAGCCCAGCATCGGGTTTTCCTCGTCCGGCTCGTAGCGCGAACCGCCGATCAGCTTCTTGTACTCGTTCGACTTGAAGTCGGACAGGCGCACGATGACTTTCTTCGGCCAGAACGCGGCGGCGATGGTGGCGATGCCTTCGGCCAGCTTGTCGATATAGAACGCTTTCGGCGAAGCGTGGCCGCGCGCCACCGATTCCACGGCCTTTTTCAGGTCGGCGTCGATGTTCGGGTATTCCAGGATCGCGCGCGGATGCACACCAATATTGTTATTGATGATGAATTCCAGGCGCGCCAGGCCCACGCCCGCATTCGGCACGGACTGGAAGTCGAACGCCAGCTGCGGATTGCCCACGTTGAGCATGATCTTGGTATCGAGCTTCGGCAATTCGCCGCGCGACACTTCCGACACTTCCGTTTCCAGCAAGCCGTCGTAGATCTTGCCTTCGTCGCCTTCGGAGCAGACGACGGTGACGAACGTGCCGTCTTTCAGCACGTCGGTCGCGTCGCCGCAGCCGACGACGGCAGGCACGCCGAGTTCACGGGCAATAATTGCTGCGTGGCAAGTGCGGCCGCCACGGTTGGTGACGATGGCCGACGCGCGCTTCATGACCGGTTCCCAGTTCGGGTCCGTCATGTCGGCAACGAGCACGTCGCCTGGCTGCACGCGCTCCATGTCGGCCGGGTCGTGGATCACGCGCACGGGGCCGGCGCCGATCTTCTGACCGATGGCGCGGCCGGACGTCAGCACGGTGCCCGTGCTTTTCAGCTTGAAGCGTTCCTGCACGTCGGTCGCCTTTTGCTGCGACTTGACGGTTTCAGGACGCGCCTGCAGGATGTACAGCTTGCCGTCGCGGCCATCCTTGCCCCACTCGATGTCCATCGGACGGCCGTAGTGGTTTTCGATGATGACGGCGTACTTGGCCAGCTCCACCACTTCGCTGTCGTTCAGCGAGTAGCGGTTGCGCATTTCAACGGGTACGTCGACGGTTTTCACGGAACGGCCGGCTTTCGCTTCGTTCGTGAATTCCATCTTCAGCAGCTTCGAGCCGATATTGCGGCGGATCACAGGCGACTTGCCTTTTTCCAGCATCGGCTTGTGCACATAGAATTCATCGGGATTGACGGCGCCCTGCACCACGGTTTCGCCCAGGCCATAGCTGGAAGTGACGAAGACCACGTCCTTGAAGCCCGACTCGGTATCGATGGTGAACATCACGCCGGCCGCGCCCAGGTCGGAACGCACCATGCGCTGCACGCCGGCCGACAAGGCCACTTCAGCGTGCGTAAAGCCCTTGTGCACGCGATACGAGATGGCGCGGTCGTTGTACAGCGACGCGAACACCTGTTTCATGGCTTCGAGCACGTTGTCGATGCCGACCACGTTCAGGAAGGTTTCTTGCTGACCAGCAAAAGAGGCGTCCGGCAAGTCTTCCGCCGTGGCCGAGGAACGCACGGCAAACGACATTTCGGTGTCGGAATCGGCCACCAGCTTGGCGTAGAACTGATCGATTTCAGCGGCCAGGCGTGGCTGGAACGGCGTTTCGACGATCCATTGACGGATCTCGGCGCCGGCTTGCGCCAGCGCGCGCACGTCATCGATGTTCAGCCCTTCGAGGCGCTGGGCGATGCGTTCGGCCAGCGGCAAGCCGCCGTTGGCGCTATACGAGAGGAAATCGCGGAATGCCTGCGCCGTGGTGGCAAAGCCACCGGGCACGCGCACGCCGGCTTCCGCCAGCTGGCTGATCATTTCGCCCAGGGAGGCGTTCTTGCCGCCGACGGATTCGACATCCGTCATGCGCAAATGCTCGAACGAGGCAACATACACCGCGTCCTTGTCTTCCTGCTGTTGCGATACTGCGTTGGTCATAATGACACCCTTACTGATGATAGAAATCTTTACGCGCGGCGCACAGACAGTCTTCTTGTTATTCTTGGCGTCGTGCAGCACAATCATACCGTTGCAGCCATTTTACCTTGTGCGGCGCAAATTGACGACGCACAATCTTGATCCGAAAACCCATGACACAAGAACCACGCCCTCCTCTGCCCTCCGCGGCCCGCACCGTCTTCTTCGTTTCCGACGGTACCGGCATCACCGCCGAGACGTTCGGCCACTCGGTGCTGACGCAGTTCGACCTGCGCTTCCGTCAGATCCGCCTGCCCTTCATCGACACCATGGACAAGGCATACGATGCGGCGCGCAAGATCAACGAAGCCTTCGCCGCCGATGGCCAGCGCCCGATCATTTTCTCCACCCTGGTGAAGAACGACCTGTCGGCCGTGATCCGCAAGTCCAGCGGCATGCACATGGACCTGATCCAGACCTTTGTGGCCCCGCTGGAGCAGGAGCTGGGCGTGATGTCGACCCATACCATCGGACGCTCGCACAACATCGTCGACAGCGAGGAATACAAGAACCGCATCGAGGCGATCAACTATTCGCTGGCGCACGACGATGGCCAGTCGCACAAGAACCTGTCCTCGGCCGATGTCATTCTGGTGGGTGTTTCGCGCTCTGGCAAGACCCCGACCAGCCTGTATCTGGCCATGCAATACGGTATCAAGGCGGCCAATTATCCGCTGATTCCCGACGATTTCGAGCGCGACAAGCTGCCATCGGCCCTGCTGGAATTTAAGAATAAAATTTTCGGATTGAGCATTACGCCCGAACGTTTGTCGGAAATACGCAACGAAAGACGCGCTGGAAGCAAGTATGCGGCAATTGAAAACTGCCGTTACGAGGTCAACGAGGCGGAAAAAATGATGAAACGCGAAGGCATCCGCTGGCTCTCCTCGACCACCAAGTCGATCGAGGAGATCTCCACGACGATCCTGCAAGAGATCAAGCCGAACCGCCGCGAGTACTAGAACACCTGACCAAACCTGCTGCGCGTGCGCTCGCGACGGTTTTGTCAGGCGTTCGCCTCGCGGGACAGCACCGTCAGCGCCGTCACCAATTGGTCCAGTTCAGCGGTGGTGGTGGTGATTGCCACCGTGGCGCGCACGATGTCGGCATCGCCGATATTGCGCTGCACGGTGAATATGCCAAAACGCTGCAGCAAGGCTTGCTGCAGATCGCGCGCGCTCATGCCGTCGACGGCAAAGGCGACCAGCGCCGTGCCGCGTTTGGCACCGAGCGGCGACAGGATGCGCACGCCGGGCAACTGCGCCGCCCGCTCGACCCAGTAATTGCGCAGCCAGGCCAGGCGTTCGTTCTTGGCCGGCGTGCCGCCCAGGCGCGCATGGAAGTCCAAGGCGGCAGGCGCGGCCAGGATGGCGCCGATCGGCGGCATGCCCATGTGCAGGCGGCTGCGGATATCGTCCAACGGATAATCGTCGTCGCCACAATGCGGCTCGATCTTGTGCAATTGCGATGCGCGGATATACACGACACCGAGTCCCGCCGGGGCCCCCAGCCATTTGTGCAGATTGAATCCGGCAAAATCGACACCCATGGCCTGCACGTCGACGTCGACCTGCCCCAGCGCATGGGCGCTGTCAAGCAGCACGTCGATACCGTGTTCGCGCGCCAGCGCCATGATGGCCTTCAGCGGCAACTGCTGCCCATTGGCCGGCGTCACCTGCGACAGCAGCAGCAATTTGGGCTTGACGGCCTGGCGCATGGCTTGCGCGTAGCGGGCGATGATCTCGTCATCGCCGATGGGCAAGTTCAATGCGACTGGCGTGCTGGTGACGCCACGGCGCTGCGCCAGCCAGCGCATGGCCGTGCGCATGGCCGGATAGTCGAGATTACTCCACAGCACGGTATCGCCGGGCGCCAGGCCGTGGTATTGCGTGATCAGCACCTGCATCGACTCGGTGCCGCTGCGGGTCAGCAGGATTTCATGCGGTTCGGCATGGATCAGCGCGGCGACGCGCCGGCGCAGAATATCCACATGCGTGCGCGTGAATTCGCCGCGCACGAAGGGACTCAGTTGCTCGTTGGTGTAGCGCACGGCCTGCTCGAAGGCCGCTTGCACGGGGGCGGCCATGGCGCCGAAATAACCGTGTTCCAGATTGACGATGGCGTCCGGCGGCGCGGGATAAAACCTGGCTACCTGGCGCCACCAGGCCTCGTCACGCGTGGCTCCGTCGGCAAGCAAGGGCAGAACTGCATGGTCAGGCATGGCGGGCCTTGCTGTGAAAGTGTCAGGACTGGCCCTGGCGCAGCTGCTCGAAGAAGCACACGGCGGCGCAGGCGGCCACGTTCAGCGATTCGATCTGGCCCAGGTGGGGAATGACCACCTGGTGCGTGGCCATCGACAGCAGGTCGTCGGCGACGCCCTGCCCTTCATGGCCGAACAGCCATGCGACGGGCTGGCGCAGGTCGACGTCGTACAGACGCTGCGTGGCGTAGCCACTGGTGGCCAGCGTCGCCACCTTGGCGTTCGATACGAGTGCCGCCAGGTCGACGTTTTCAAAGATGTCGAGCACGAAGTGCGCGCCCATCGCCGCGCGCAGCACCTTGGGCGACCAGCAGAAAGCCGTGCCGGCGCTGCAGTACACCTGCGTGATGCCTGCGGCGGCCGCGCTGCGCAGGATGGAGCCCACGTTGCCCGGGTCTTGCAGGTTATCGAGCAGCACGGCCGACACGCTCAGAGGCTGCGTGACGGCCCGTTCCGGCGTTTCGACGAGGAACATCACGCCCACGCCGTGCTCGACCTGGCTCACCGCGTTATACAGCGCATCGGGCAAGCCCAGTACGTGCGCGCGCCGGCTTTCCAGCTGACCGACGATGTCCGCCACTTCCGGGTTCTGCAAGGCGCTTTCGCTGACGATGCACTGCTCCGGCATGCCGCGCAGCTGCAGATAGGATTGGCACAGGTGCACGCCGTCGAGCAAAGTGCGGCCCGACTTGCGGCGCGCCTGCGAACTGCCCGCCAGCTTCAATAAATCCTTGTATTGCGCATTGTCGCGCGAGGTGATCGTCTTCATGCCGCCACCTCCTGCCCGCCAAACAGCGCGATCACGTTGCGCACGGGCGCGAACGAGCGGCGGTGCACGGGCGAGGCGCCGTGCAGGTGCAGGCGCTCCAGGTGCAGCTTGGTGCCATAGCCCTTGTGCTGGTCGAAGCAGTACTCGGGATAGGCCGCATGCAGGTGCACCAGCGCCGCATCGCGCGCCGTCTTGGCAAGGATGGAAGCGGCAGAAATGGAATCGACCTTGTCGTCGCCGCCGATGATGGCCATGCCGCGTATCGGCATCACGGGGCAGCGGTTGCCGTCGATCAGTGCCAGGGTCGGCACGGTCGCCAGGGACTCGACGGCGCGGCGCATGGCCAGCATCGACGCCTGCAGGATGTTCAGGTTGTCGATCTCTTCTTCCGACGCTTCGGCGATGGCCCAGGCCAGGGCCTTGGCCTTGATTTGCGGTGCCAGCAGGTCGCGCCTGGCTTCGCTGAGTTTTTTCGAATCACGCAAGCCGTCGATGGGCTGGTTCGGATCGAGGATCACGGCGGCGGCGAAGACGGGGCCGGCCAGCGGACCGCGGCCTGCCTCGTCGACGCCGCAGATGATTTCATCGAGCGAGAATGGCAAGTCGTCAAACAGGCCGGGATAGATATTTTTCACGTTGAATCTTTGGTTGGTACTGCGGTTGAAGCGGTGATTCGAGCTTACTTGCGGTTGGCGGCGATGACCTGCATGACGGCGTTGGCGCTCTCGCGCGCGCTGTCGCGCAGCAGGCTGTGGTGCATGTCCGTGAAGCGCTGCACCAGGCGCAAACGGCCCGGCACGTCGCTCAGCTGCTGCCACATGGCATCGGCCAGCGCTTGCGGGCTGGCCGCGTTTTGCAGCAGCTCGGGCACCAGGTAATCGCGCGCCAGGATGTTCGGCAAGCCTATCCACGGCTGGTAGCCCATGTGGCGCATGATTTCCCACGAAGCGCGCATCATCTTGTAGGCGATGACCATCGGTTTCTTGTACAGCGCCACTTCCAGCGACGCCGTTCCGGAAGCCACCAGCACCGCATCGGCGGCGCAGATGGCCGTGTGCGAGCCGCCATCGGTGAGCAATATCTCGACGTCCTGCAAGCCCGCCTCACGGATCAGTTGCAAAAAGTACTGGCGCTGCTTTTCGCCGGCCATGGGCGCGACGAAACGCAGGGAGCGATCGCGCGCCAGCAGCAGCTTGCAGGCGCCGACAAACGCCGCGGTATTGTATTTGAGTTCGCCCATGCGGCTGCCCGGCATCAGGGTCACGACATTCGCGTCTTGCGGCAAGCCCAGGACACGGCGCGCGGCCGCCTCGTCGGGCTGCAAAGGGATCATCTCGGCCAGCGGATGACCGACATAGGTGACGGGCACGCCCGCCTTGCGGTAGATCTCTTCCTCGAACGGGAAAATCACCAGCATGTGCGAAACGGCCTTGATGATTTTCTTGATGCGTCCACCGCGCCAGGCCCATATCTGCGGCCCGATGTAGTGCACGGTAGGGATGCCGCCTTCCTTCAGCTGCTGCTCGAGGCCCAGGTTAAAGCCCGGGTAGTCGGCGCCGATGAAGACGGCGGGACGCTCCGCCAGCAGCTGGTCGCGCAGCGCGTTCTGGATACCCTTGATTTCGCGGTAGCGGGGAATGATCTCGAACAGGCCACGCACGGTCAGTTTGTCGAGCGGCCAGTCGGACACGAAGCCCTGCCTGGCCATGTGCTCGCCGCCGATGCCGTGGAAGCGCGCGCCGGGCAGCTGCGGCACGAGGCCGGACAGCAGCCGGCTGGCCAGCAGGTCGCCCGACACCTCGCCGGCGACGATGGCGACATTGGCGACACCGAGGCCGCGGTCCTGGTCAGCGGACGATGCCACGCGACGCCACGCCAAGGAATTCGCGCATGGCGCGAATGTGTTGCGCCACCTCGGGCGAGGAAGCCTGCTCTTCTTCGAACAGGGCCGCCTTGGACTCTTCCAGGGTCAGTCCCGCGCGGTAGATGAGCTTATACGCGGCGCGGATGCCGTTGATCTGCTCGCGCGTAAAGCCGCGGCGTTTCAAGCCTTCGATATTGACGCCATGCGCCTGCGCCGGATTGCCGTTCAACAGCACAAACGGCGGCACATCCTGCGTCAGGCTGGTGCTCATGCCGACAAAGGCGTGCGCGCCGATCTTGCAGAACTGGTGCACATTGGCAAAACCGCTCATGATGACCCAGTCGCCGATTTCCACGTGGCCCGCCAGCTGCGCGTTGTTCGAAAAGATAGTGTTGTTGCCCACCAGGCAGTCGTGCGCCAGGTGCACATACGCCGAGATCCAGTTGTCATTGCCCAGGCGCGTCACGCCGCCGCCCTGCACGGTGCCCGTGTTGAAGGTGCAGAACTCGCGGATGGTGTTGCGGTCGCCGATTTCCAGGCGCGTCGCCTCGCCCGCCCATTTTTTATCCTGCGGCTGCGCGCCGATGGAAGAAAACTGGAACAGGTGGTTGTCGCTGCCGATCGTCGTATGGCCGTCGATCACCACGTGCGGGCCGACCCTGGTGCCGGCGCCGATGCGCACGTGCGGACCGATGATGGTGTACGGACCCACCTCGACCGAGCTGTCAAGCTCGGCCTTCGGATCGATGACTGCCGTGGAGTGGATGGCCGCCATGTTACTGCCCCGCTGGCTGGCTCGCAGACTGGCTGGCATCCTGCGCGCTGCGGATGGTGCACATCAGTTCCGCTTCCACCGCCAGCTTGCCGTCAACCGTACCGACGGCCTTGTATTTCCAGATGCCGCGCGAGACGCGCAGGATTTCCACATCCATCTTCAATTGGTCGCCCGGTTCGACTGGACGCTTGAAGCGCGCATTGTCGATGCCGACGAAGTACACCACCGAATTTTCATCCGGTTTCACGCCCATCGACAGGAACGACAGCAAAGCCGCCGTCTGCGCCAGCGCTTCGATCATCAGCACGCCGGGCATGACCGGCTTGTGCGGGAAATGGCCCTGGAAGAACTCTTCGTTGACCGTCACGTTCTTGATGGCGGTGATCGTTTTATCGGCTTCCCAGTCCAGCACGCGGTCGACCAGCAGCAGCGGGTAGCGATGCGGCAGCAGCGATTTGATGGCGAGGATGTCGAGGGTCTTTTTTTCAGTAGTCATTTTTCGTCTTGGGTGGTCAGTGTTTTAATTGTTTTTCAAGCGCGCGGATTTTCTCGCGCATGCTTGACAGGTTGCGCACGATGGCGGCGCTCTTTTCCCAGTCGGCGTTCTTGGCCAGCAGACAGAAACCCGTGTACTGGCCCGGTTCCGCGCGATACGCACGTGCGGACCTATGCTGGTGTACGGCCCCACCCAGACCAATCTGTCGAACTCAGCTTTCGGATCAACATTGGCTTAGAGTGGATGACCGCCCTATTACTACCCCGCCGGCTGGCTCGCATCCTGCGCACTGCGAATGGTACACATGATTTCCGCTTCCAGCGCCACCGTGCCGTCGACCGAACCGACTGCCTTGTATTTCCAGAGGCCGCGCGACACGCGCAGGATTTCCACGTCCATCTTCAATTGGTCCCCCGGTTCGACGGGACGCTTGAAGCGCGCATTGTCGATGCCGACAAGGTACACCACCGAATTCTCGTCCGGCTTCACGCCCATCGACAGGAACGACAGCAGGGCCGCCGTCTGCGCCAGCGCTTCGATCATCAGCACGCCGGGCATGACCGGCTTGTGCGGGAAATGGCCCTGGAAAAACTCTTCGTTGACCGTCACGTTCTTGATGGCGGTGATCGTCTTATCGGCTTCCCAGTCCAGCACGCGGTCGACCAGCAGCAGCGGATAGCGGTGCGGCAGCAGCGATTTGATGGCGAGGATGTCGAGGGTTTTTTTCTCAGTACTCATTTTTCGTCTTGCGTGGTCAGTGTTTTAATCGTTTTTTCAAGCGCGCGGATTTTCTCGCGCATGCTTGACAGATTGCGCACGATGGCCGCGCTCTTTTCCCAGTCGGCGTTCTTGGCCAGCGGATAAAAGCCCGTGTACTGGCCCGCTTCCAGGATCGAACGCGAGACCATGCTGCCCGAGCCCACGTGGACGCGGTCGGCAATGGTCAGGTGGCCCAGCACCATGGCGGCGCCGCCAAAGGTGCAGTACTTGCCGATGATGGCGCTGCCGGCCACGCCGACACAGCCGGCCATGGCCGTGTGCGC
Source organism: Janthinobacterium sp. GW823-FHT01H08 (assembly GCF_058797855.1). Classification (NCBI taxonomy): domain Bacteria; kingdom Pseudomonadati; phylum Pseudomonadota; class Betaproteobacteria; order Burkholderiales; family Oxalobacteraceae; genus Janthinobacterium; species Janthinobacterium sp. GW823-FHT01H08. Next base: position 2,947,112 of record NZ_CM179504.1, on the reverse strand, counting down.
GCCGATATGGCAGTTGTGGCCGATCTGGATCTGGTTATCGAGCTTGACGCCATCTTCGATGATGGTGTCGGCCAGTGCGCCGCGGTCGATGGTGGTGTTGGCGCCGATATCGACATCGTCACCGATCACCACCCTGCCCGTCTGCGGTATCTTGATGTAGACGCCGCCTTCGTTGGCGAAGCCGAATCCGTCGGTGCCGATCACGGCGCCCGAATGGATGATGCCGCGCTGGCCGATCACGCAGCGCGCGTGAAAGGTCACGTTGGCGAACAGCTGGGTACCGGCGCCGATGACGGCGTCGCGCCCCACCACGCAGCCGGGGCCGATGACGCAGCCGGCGCCGATCACGGCGCCCGCTTCGATCACCGCATGCACGCCGACGGAGGCGCTGGCGTCAACCTGCGCGCTGGCGTCGACAAAGGCGCCCGGATGGATGCCGATTGGTGCCTTGATCTCGTGCAGGGCGGCGAAATACTGCGCCGCGCGCGCGAAATACACATAGGGATTCGGGGTGACGATGCGCGCGCCGGCGTAGTCGACGCCGATCAGCGCATCGTCGGCCGGCGTGAGGATCAGCGCGGCGGCGCCGCTCTGAGCCGCCTGTGCGCGGAATTTGCTATTGCTGAGAAAGCTGATGTGCGAAGCGCCGGCGTCGGCCAGCGGTGCGATACCTGACACTTCCAGGTTGGGATCGCCCGCCAACTGCCCGCCGAAGCGTTCGACCAATTCTCCTAGTCGAGTGCCCATCTAATTACCTCTATTCTAATATCACTTGTCCAGCGCCTTCAATACCTTGTCGGTAATGTCGATGCGCGGGCTGGCCCACAGGGCTTCCTGCAGCACGATGTCATATCCTTCGATATGCGCCATCTGCTGGATGATGGTGTTGGCCTTTTCCGCGATGGCGCTGCGCTCTTCATTCGTGCGCTGGCTCAGGTCTTCGCGGAACTCGCGCTGGCGGCGTTGCAGCTCCTTGTCCAGCTCGAAAAACTCGCGCTGGCGCTTGGCGCGCTCCGCCTCGCTCAGGGTCGGCATGTCCTTTTCCAGGGCTTCGTTGGCCACCTTGAAGCGGGCAGCCAGTTCCTGCACGGCTTTTTCGCGCGAGCGGAACTCTTCGGCCAGCTTGGCGCTGGCCAGCTTGGCCAGCCTCGATTCGTTATAAATACGTTCGCTGCTGATCCAGGCGATCTTCGACTCCTGAGCCTGCGCCTGCACCGGCAACAGCGAACTCCAGCACAATGCGATCACGGCAAGGGTCTTGGGCAGGGTAGCGGATGCGGTGTTCATGATACTCCATGGTCAAAAAGTAAAAGCTGTCGCCCCCGTTCAGATGGCCGGTCAGAAACCGGTGCCCATCTGGAACTGGAAGCGCTCCAGGCGGTCCGTCGGCTTGGCGTTCAGCGGCTTGGCGTAGCTCAGCTTGAGCGGGCCCACCGGTGAAATCCAGCTGATGCCCAAGCCAGCAGAATAGCGCAATTGCGAGATCCGCATTTTTTCGCCTTCCTGGTAGACCTGGCCGCCGTCAAGGAAACCGAACCAGCGCAAGCTGCGGTCATTGCCCGAACCGGGGAATGGCATCTGCAGTTCCGCGTTACCGATCAGGCGCGAAGCGCCGCCCAAGGCATCGTTGGTGCTCGGTTCGACCGCGCCCAGCGAGGAACTCAGGTAGCCGCGCACCGAACCGATGCCGCCGCCGTAGAAGTTCTTGAAGACCGGATACACGTGCTTGCCGATACCGTGGCCGTAATCGATCTCGCCCTTCAGCGCCAGGGTGACCTTGCTGAACAACGGACGGAAATACTGGTGCTCATAAATGGCGCGGAAGTATTTCTGGTCGCCGATCAGGTCGGCCTCGAGGTTGACGCGCTGGTAGCGGCCGATCGATGGCGTCAGGGCGCTGTCGCGGCTGTCGCGCTGCCATGCCGCCGTCAGCGGGATGGAATTCGTGGTGGCCGAACCGATACCGTCGGACGGGCCGCCATTGTCGATCACGTACTGCTTGAAGCGGATCGGGCTGGTGATGTCCGTTTCGATGCGCGAGCGCTCGGCGCCGATGCCGAAGAAGACGGTGTCGACTTCCGAGAACGGCACGCCGAAACTGACGCGGCCACCGGTCTGCTTGATCTTGTAGCTGCCGATGTTCAGCGCCGGCGGTTCCGTCGTGCGCAGATAGACTTCGAAGCTGCGCGAAATGCCGTCGTCCGTGAAGTACGGATTGGTTTGCGAAAACGCGATCGTGCGGCTGTAATGGCTGGTATTGAGTTCAATGCCGACCGTGTTGCCGCTACCGGCGAAGTTGGCTTGCGAAATCGAGGCCGACAGGGTGAATTTTTCCGATTGCGAGAAGGCGCCGCCGATCAGGAAGTTACCGGTGGGTTTTTCCACCACCGTCACGTTGACGTCGACCTGGTCGGTCGTGCCCTGCGCTTCCGGCGTGTCGATGGTCACGTCCTTGAAGTAGCCGAGGCGGTCGACACGGTCGCGCGACAGCTTGATCTTGTTGCTGTCGTACCAGGACGATTCGAACTGGCGGAATTCGCGGCGGATGACTTCATCGCGCGTGGTGGTGTTGCCGGCGATATTCATGTGGCGCACGTAGACGCGCTTGCCCGGATCGATGAAGAAGGTGAAACCGACTTCATGCTTTTCGCGGTTGATCTCGGGATTGGCGTTAACGTTGGCAAACGCATAGCCGAACGTGGCCAGGCGGTCCTGGATGCGCTTGTTCGTCGCCGTCAGGCGCGCGCCCGAGTAGATGTCGCCTTCGCGCATCAGATTCAGCGCTTTGAGCTCTTCTTCGCGGCCGAACATCTCGCCTTCGAACTTGGTGCCGGCGATCTTGTACTTTTCACCTTCGGTGATGTTGATCGTCAGGTAGATGTCTTTTTTATCGGGCGTGATCGACACTTGCGTCGAATCGACCTGCATCTCGATGTAGCCGCGGTCCAGATAGTAGGACTTCAGCGCTTCGATGTCGCCCGTCAGCTTGGTCTTCGAATACTGGTCGGCCTTGGTGTACCAGCTGAACCAGCCGCCCGTGTTCAGGGCCAGCTGCTCGCGCAGTTCCTTGTCCGTGAAGGCCTTGTTGCCGACGATGTTGATCTGCTTGATGCGGGCCACGTCGCCCTCGTCGACGGCAAACACCACGTTGACGCGGTTGCGCTCGATCGGCGTGACGGTGGTGGTGATCTTCACGCCGTACAGGCCATGCGACAGGTACTGGCGCTTGAGTTCCTGTTCCGCGCGGTCGACGGAGGCCTTGTCGAAAATCTTGGCTTCACCGACGCCGATTTCCTTCAGCGCCTTGACCAGCACGTCCTTTTCAAATTCCTTGGTACCGGTAAATGCCACACTGGCGATGGCCGGACGTTCCTCGACCAGCACCACCAGCACGTCGCCATCGGCTTCCAGGCGCACATCCTTGAACATGCCCGTCGCATACAGGGCCTTGATGGCGGCAACGCTCTTCTCGTCGGAGAACGTTTCGCCGACCCGCACCGGCAGGTAGGCAAAGACGGTGCCCGCTTCAGTACGCTGGATCCCTTCGACCCGGATGTCCTTGACAGTAAATGGCTGGACGGCCAGCGCGTGGCCGGAACAGATGGCCATGACGGCGGCGCCGATCAGGCTGCGGCGAAAGGAAGGCAAGGCAAAACGAGCAGAATGTAATTTCATTGGGGTTATTCAATGGGTAAATCAATGGACAACATACACAAAAGATTGCTTGTGCGACTCACGCAATGGCCTCAACCAGCGTCCTAATTCAGCAATCGCAACACGTCATTAAAGACGGCAAGCACCATCAAGGTCAGCAACAAACCTATCCCCAGGCGCTGGGCAATCTCGCCTACGCGCTCCGGCAAGGGGCGTCCGGTCAAAACTTCCAGCGAATAATACAGCAAATGCCCGCCATCCAGAACAGGAATGGGTAGCAAATTCATCACGCCCAGACTGATACTGATGAAGGCGATGAAGCTCAGGTAGCTTACCAAGCCGATGCGCGCCGTCTGGCCCGCGTAATCGGCGATGGTAATGGGCCCCGTCACATTCTTCAGAGAAACCTGGCCGGTGATCATTTTGCCCAGCATTTTCAGGCTCATGACACTGGTATCCCAGACCTTGGCGGACGCCTTGCCCACGGCAGAGAACGGTCCGGAGGCCACGGTGATCATATCCGGCACCTGTCCCAGCTTTGCTTGTATCTTACCAACTGTTACAGCTCCCTCTGCCCCGGCGCCCGGCACGGCGTCCGGCGTAATGGGCAAAGTCAGGTCCTGGCCCTGGCGCAAGAGCTGCAATTGCAAGGTGCGGCCCGGCGCCTGGCTCAGGGTGGCGATGACGGCCGCCACGTCGTGCACGGGTTGTTCGTCGATGGCCAGGATCTGGTCGTTTTTCTGCAGGCCGGCGCGCGCGGCGGCGCCATCGGGCATGATTTCCATCAGGGTGGGCGCGGAACGGGCCAGGGTCAACCCCAGCTTGCCCAGCACGTCGCCTTCCAGGTCCGTCTCCGTCAGGCTGGCCGTCGGCAAGGTCGCTTCCTGCTGGCCACGGTCGGGACGGCGCACTTCGATGCGCGCCGGCAGCTTGTCGAGGGTAGCCTGGATCAGTTCCCAGCGCAGCTCGGACCAGCTGGCCACGGGCTTGCCATTCACCGACTCGACCGTATCGCCGCTGCGCAAGCCGGCCGCATGGGCGGCAGTCTGTTCGGCCACGGGGCCGAGCTTGCTCGACGGCTCTTCGATGCCATGCATGAACAGGCCCGCGTACAGCACGATGGCGACGAGGAAGTTGGCCAGCGGGCCGGCGGCCACGATGGCGATGCGGCGCCACACGCTCTGGCGCGTGAATTCGCGGCGCAATTCGCTTTCCGGCAAGTCGCTGAGGTCTTGCGCGCGGCTGTCGAGCATGCTGACATAGCCGCCCAGCGGCAGCGCGGAGATCGCCCATTCCGTCTGGTCCTTGCCAAACTTGCGCGAATACACCACTTTCCCCATGCCGATCGAGAAACGCAGCACTTTCACGCCGCACCAGCGCGCCACCAGGTAGTGGCCCAGCTCGTGCAGGGTAATCAGCGAACCGAGCGCGACGATAAAGGCCAGCAACGTGGTGATGAGCGTCATGCAGCCAGCCTTTGCGCGATATACGCGTGCGCGGCCGCTCTGGCCAGGCGGTCCTGCTCCATCACGGCGTCGATGCTCGAAGCGGCGCCATGCGGCACCGTCTCGATCACGTGCGCGATGACCCTGTCGATCTGGCGGAAGCCGATCTGTTCGTCAAGAAACGCTTGCACGGCCACTTCATTGGCCGCATTGAGCAAAGCCGGCGCCGTGCCGCCCGCGCGCAAGGCGTCAAAGGCCAGCGCCAGGCAGGGGAAACGGCGGAAATCGGGACGTTCGAACTGCAAGGTGGCCACTTGGGCCAGGTCCAGCTGCGCCACGCCGGAAGCGATGCGCTGCGGATACGCCAGCGCATGGGCGATCGGCGTGCGCATGTCCGGATTACCCAGCTGGGCCAGCACGGAACCGTCGATGTACGAAACCATCGAATGGATCACGCTTTGCGGGTGGATCAGCACCTCGATCTGGTCGGCCGGCGCGCCGAACAGCCAGTGCGCCTCGATCACTTCCAGGCCCTTGTTCATCATGGTGGCCGAATCGACGGAAATCTTGCGCCCCATGGCCCAGGTCGGATGCTTGCATGCCTGGTCCGGCGTGACCGTGTCGAGCGTCTCGACGTCGCGCGTCAGGAAAGGGCCGCCGGAAGCCGTCAGCACGATTTTCGCCACGCCCGCGGCGCCCGGCGCGCGGCCATGGGCGTGCGGCATGCATTGGAAGATGGCGTTGTGTTCGCTGTCGATGGGCAGCAGCACGGCGCCGTTGTCATGCACGGCATCGATGAACAGCTGGCCGGACATGACCAGCGCTTCTTTATTGGCCAGCAATACTTTCTTGCCGGCACGCGCTGCAGCCAGGGTGGGCGCCAGGCCGGCCGCGCCGACGATGGCCGCCATCACGCCCGTCACCTGCGGCGCGCTGGCGATGTCGCACAGGGCGTCCACCCCGTACTCGACTTGCGTATCGACGCCCTGCCCGCGCAGCAAGCGCGTCAGTTCAAGGGCGGCGTCGGCCGTGCCGACGACGGCGCGCCGGGGGCGAAATTGCAGGCACTGGGCGGCCAGTTCGGCCACGCGGCTGTGGGCGCTCAGCGCATACACGCTGTATTGCTCCGGATGACGCGCGAGGACGTCCAGGGTGGACACGCCGATCGAGCCGGTCGCGCCAAGAATGGTGATGTATTGCATGAGTTTCCTTAAAGCCAGCTGGCCACGAGGGCGGCAAATGGCAAGACCGGGATCAGCGCATCGATACGGTCGAGTACGCCGCCATGGCCGGGCAGCAGCTTGCTGCTGTCCTTGATGCCGGCGCGGCGCTTCAGCTGGGATTCGAACAGGTCGCCGACGATGCTGGCCGCAACGATCAGCAGCAGCACCAGCAAGGCCACCAGCCAGCCGCGGCGCAATTGCAGCTGCACGGCGAAGGTGTCTTGCAAGACCGGCAGCGATGGCGCGGCCACGATGGTGATGGCGGAGATGACCAGCACGGCGATGCCGCCGCCGATGGCGCCTTCCCAGGACTTACCTGGGGAAATACTTGGCGCCAGTTTGCGCTTGCCGAACGCCTTGCCCGAGAAATAGGCGCCGATATCGGCGATCCACACGAGGGCCATCACGGACAGCAGGTACAAAGGGCTATGCAGGAACAGGGCGATGATGGCGACGAAGCAGCCGACGATGGTCACCGGGTACACGAAGCTGAGCAAGGTATTGCCCAGGCCTTCGGTGGGCGGCAAGCCTGTTGCCAGCGAAGGCACGAAGCGGATCAGCCAGATGGCCACGCACAGGGCGAACCAGAAATTGAGCTGCGCCATGCCGTTGCCGACAAAAAAAGTATACGCGAAGGCGGCAGTCCAGACGGCGGCGATCAGCAGCGCCTGGCGATTTTTGAAGATGCGGAAGCTTTCCCATACGGCGGCGCCGAAGAACGCCGTGGCGATCACGGCGAAGGCGGGGAAATAATTCAGATACAGAACCGGCAGCAAGACCGCCAGGAGGACCAGGGCGGTGATTATCCGTGTTTTCAGCATCAGTTTGTCTTTTCAGTTAATTGCGCGCTGGTACGGCCAAAGCGCCGTTCGCGCTGCTGGTAAGACGCGATTGCCGCGTCGAGGCACTCGCCATTGAAGTCGGGCCAGAAAGTTTCGGTGAAAAACAACTCAGTGTACGCCAGTTGCCACAGGAGGAAATTGGAAATGCGCTGCTCGCCGCCCGTGCGGATGAACAGGTCGGGCTCGGGTGCGTAAGCCATGGCCAGGTGCGGCGCCAGTTGCTCTTCCGTGTAAGCGTGTCCGGCAGGCTGGCCATCGGCGAGCGCCTCGGCCGTCATTTTATTGACTGCCTGCATGATGTCCCAGCGGCCGCCGTAGTTGGCGCAGATGGACACCGTCAGGCGCGTGTTGTTCGCCGTCTTGCGCTCCGCATTGGCGATCAGGGTTTGCAGCTCGTCGTTGAAGCGCGACAAGTCACCCACCACCTTCAGGCGGATGTCGTTCGCATGCATCTTGACCACTTCGCGTTCCAGCATCGTGACGAACAGGCGCATCAGCATCGACACCTCTTCTTCCGGGCGGCGCCAGTTTTCCGAGCTGAAAGCAAACAGGGTCAGGTATTCGACGCCGCGCTCGATACAAGCCTCGACGATGCCGCGCACGGCATCCGCGCCCTTGACGTGGCCAGCCACACGCGGCAGGAAGCGCTTGGTTGCCCAGCGACCATTGCCATCCATAATGATTGCCACATGGCGCGGCACCGTGCCCACTTCAGGTACTGCCGTTGTCGAACTCGAATAGATCATGAAAACACGAATACCAAAAAATAAAAGATAACTATTATGCTCCAAATAGCACTGCCCGGAAAAGCCGTGCTTTTCCGGGCAGCGCCAAAAGGACTGAAAACTAGACGGTCAGCACTTCTTTTTCTTTGTCGACAACCATCTTGTCGATGTCGGCAATAAACTTGTCCGTCAGCTTCTGCACTTCTTCCGACGAGCGGCGCTCATCGTCCTCGGAGCAGGCTTTTTCCTTGACCAGTTTTTTCAGCGACTCATTCGCATCGCGGCGAATGTTACGCACGGCGATCTTCGCGTCTTCCGCTTCGCTCTTGACCAGCTTGACCATTTCCTTGCGGCGCTCTTCCGTCAGCGGCGGCGTCGGAACGCGGATCAGGTCGCCCTGTGCCGATGGGTTCAGACCCAGGTCGGCGTCGCGGATGGCTTTTTCGATGGTGTTGGCCATCTTCTTCTCGTACGGCTGCACGCCGATGGTGCGCGCATCGATCAGGGTCACGTTGGCCACCTGGGTCAACGCCGTCGGCGAACCGTAGTACTCGACCATCACGTGGTCCAGGATACCCGTATGGGCGCGGCCGGTACGCACTTTGGCCAGGTCGGCCCGCAGTGTTTCCAGCGACTTCGTCATGCGTTCCTGGGTATTTTTCTTAACGTCAGCTAAGGACATTGCTGTACTCCTTGTCTTGATAATAATGAATATTGCTACTTCGCTTGCGATGAAAACACCAGCGCAGTCGGGAGTGCCGAAAACCGTTCAGGGCAAGGCGCGGCGCCGAACGTACGGCAAGGCACTGCAACGCAGCCATGGACGGCTTCTCGGCGCTCCGCTTCCCTTATACGTGAACCAAGGTGCCTTCGTCTTCGCCCATGATGACGCGCATCAGCGCGCCCGGCTTGGTGATCGAAAACACTTTAATCGGCAGTTTCTGGTCGCGGCACAGGGCGAATGCGGTGGCATCCATTACTTGCAGATGCTTGGCGATGGCGTCGTCGAACGTAATCGTGTGGAACAGGGTGGCGTTCGGATCCTTCTTCGGATCGGCCGTGTAGACGCCGTCGACCTTGGTGGCCTTCAGGACGATCTCGGCGCTGATCTCGGAACCGCGCAGGGCGGCTGCCGTATCGGTGGTGAAGAACGGATTGCCGGTACCGGCGGCAAAGACGACCACTTTGCCTTCTTCCAGGTATTGCAGGGCTTTCGGGCGGACGTACGGCTCGACCACTTGTTCGATGCCGATGGCCGACATGACGCGCGCGGTAATGCCGACATGGCGCATGGCATCGGCCAGGGCCAGTGCGTTCATCACCGTGGCAAGCATGCCCATGTAGTCGGCGGTGGCGCGGTCCATGCCTTGCGCACCAGGCGCGACGCCGCGGAAGATATTGCCGCCGCCAATCACGATTGCCAGTTCCACACCCAACTTCGCCACCTCGGCCACATCGGCCACCATGCGCTCGATCGTGGCGCGGTTGATGCCGTAGGGATCATCGCCCATCAGGGCTTCGCCGGACAACTTGAGGAGGACGCGCTTGTAGGCTGGTTTTGACATGAGCTGGGGCTCCATAAATGAGGTTATTCGAGTATGACATGGCGCAGCGCCTTGCAGCGCCGGATAGGCGGGAGGAAGCTGCCCATGCCGCCGCCCGGCACACAGGTGCGGGCGGGCCAAAAAAACGGGCCTCTCGGCCCGCTTTACTTACGCTCCCTGGGAGGCAGCCATCTGTGCTGCGACTTCTGCTGCGAAGTCGTCCTGCTTCTTCTCGATGCCCTCGCCCACTACGTACATGGCGAAACCTTTGACGCTGGTGTTAGCCGCCTTCAGCATTTGCTCAACCGACAGCTTGTCGTTTTTCACGAAAGCTTGGTTCAGCAGGGAAACTTCTTTCAAGAACTTCTGTACGGAACCTTCCAGGCGCTTGGCCAGGATTTCCGGCGATTGCGCTGGCTTGCCTTCGGCGGCCGCTTTGGCTGCGTCTTCTTCGGCTTTCAGTTGTGCAACCGAACGCTCTTTTTCGATCAGTTCCGCAGGAACTTCGTTCGACGACAGCGACACTGGCTTCATGGCAGCGATGTGCATGGCCACGTCTTTGCCCACTTGCTCATCGGCGCCGTCGAATTCGACGATCACGCCAATGCGCGAACCGTGCAGGTACGAAGCCAGCTTGGCGCTGGTTTCGAAACGCTGGAAGCGGCGGATGGTCATGTTTTCGCCGATTTTGCCGATCAGGGCAGCGCGCACGTCTTCCAGGGTCTTGCCATCGAGTGGCAGAGCCAGCAGGGCAGCGACGTCAGCCGGGTTGTGTTCCGCTACCAGACGGGCAGCGTTGTTGGCCAGTGCCAGGAAATCGTCGTTTTTCGCAACGAAGTCGGTTTCCGAGTTCACTTCGACCAGGGCGCCTACGCCATTGGCGATGTAAGTTGCCACGACGCCTTCAGCGGTGATGCGTGCCGATGCTTTCGATGCCTTGCCGCCCAGTTTGACGCGCAGGATCTCTTCCGCACGAGCCATGTCGCCTTCGGCTTCGGTCAGTGCTTTTTTGCATTCCATCATTGGTGCGTCGGTTTTGCCGCGCAATTCGCCTACCATCGCTGCTGTAATCGCTGCCATGTGTTTCTCCTGATTCGGTGAGTCGATAGTCGCGGCCGGGCATGCATGCCTCGCCAGCGGTCACTATCGTTTTTTTGTTAAAAAAAAGGGGGAGCTGCTGCCACCCCTTTTCCCTTACTGCTGTGCTTACAAACGGCTATCTTGCGATAGCCTGGCCATTAAGCCTGTTCGTTAACTTCGACGAATTCGTCGCCAGCGGCTGCTTTAACCATTTCAACAACTTCGTTACCGGCAGCTGCACGGCCTTCGATGATTGCGTCAGCAACACCGCGAGCGTACAACATGATGGCTTTCGAGGAGTCATCGTTACCTGGGATCACGAAGTTCACGCCTTCTGGGGAGTGGTTGGTATCGACAACGCCGATGACCGGGATACCCAGTTTAGCTGCTTCGGTGATCGCACCTTTGTGGTAGCCGACGTCGACGACGAAGATTGCGTCAGGAATGCCGCCCATGTCCTTGATGCCGCCGATCGATTTTTGCAGCTTGATCATTTCGCGGGAGAACATCAGCGCTTCTTTTTTCGACAGCTTCTCGATCGAACCGTCTTCGATCATCACTTCCATGTCTTTCAGACGCTTGATCGAGGTTTTGATCGTTTTGAAGTTGGTCAGCATGCCGCCCAACCAACGTTGATCAACGAAAGGCACGCCAGCGCGTTGTGCTTCAGCAGCGATGATTTCGCGAGCTTGACGCTTGGTGCCAACCATCAGGATGGTGCCACGGTTTGCAGCCAGTTGACGCACGTGCTTCATTGCGTCCTGGTACATCGCCATGGTTTTCTCCAGGTTGATGATGTGGATCTTGTTGCGATGGCCGAAGATGAACGGTGCCATTTTTGGATTCCAAAAACGGGTTTGATGACCAAAGTGGACACCGGCTTCCAGCATTTCGCGCATTGTTACGGACATTATTAACTCCAGGGTTGGGTCTGGAATCCGATCAGTCACCATACAGGCACCCTTGTCGACCGGATTCGCGTGTTTATATAAATTAAAGACACTGTTTTACTGCATTGCTTAAAAGAGAATTCAAGCAACCCGGGATTCTACACTGAAATGCCTGCCGCATCAAGTCCGCACCGCAAATCGCGCGCCCTGCGGAAACAGCCGGCGCACCACGATGGTGCAAGGCGTGGCCGCGCCGCCTTTTCATCCGCTTTCTCTCCACAAATCCCCTCCCGGCCATAGGAAGGAGGCGGCGGATTCAGGGCGCCTCGTTTATAATTTCGGCATATTTGCAGACTTTTCCCCATACAGCCGGAATCGTCTGTGCTTTTCACCTGAATTCTTGCAGATTGCGAATTACACCATGTCCACCATCCGTATCAATACCGCCGCCGACATCGAAGGCATGCGCATTGCCGGCAAGCTCGGCGCCGAAGTGCTCGACTACATCACCCCCTTCGTCAAGGTGGGCGTCACGACGGGCGAACTCGATCGCCTGTGCCACGAATACATGGTCAACGTGCAAGGCACCATCCCTGCCCCGCTCAACTACTGCCCGCCCGGCTACACGCCCTATCCGAAAGCCATCTGCACCTCCGTCAACGACGTCATCTGCCATGGCATTCCCGGCGACAAGGTCCTGAAAAGCGGCGACTCCGTCAACCTCGACATCACCGTCATCAAGGATGGCTACCACGGCGACAACAGCCGCATGTTCCTCGTCGGCACGCCGACCATCCTGGCCAAGCGCCTGTCGGAAATCACCTATGAGTGCATGTGGCTGGGCATCGATCAGATCAAGCCGGGCGCCCACCTGGGCGATATCGGCCACGCCATCCAGCAGCACGCGGAAAAGGCCGGCTACAGCGTGGTACGCGAATTCTGCGGCCACGGCATCGGCAAGGTCTTCCATGAAGAGCCGCAAGTCTTGCACTACGGCAAGCCAGGCACCCTGGAGCGCCTGGAAGCGGGCATGATTTTCACGGTGGAACCGATGATCAACTCGGGCCGCCGCGAAATCCGCGAAATGAACGATGGCTGGACCATCAAAACCAAGGACCGCAGCCTGTCGGCGCAATGGGAGCACACGGTGCTGGTCACGGAAACGGGCTATGAAGTGCTGACCGTCTCGCCGGGCATGCCGCCGCCGCCCGCCTTTATCGGCAATAAAGCCTGATAAGCGTCATTAATCAAGCCTGACCCCACCCGACCCACCGCCACCCAGGGCCCAGATGAAAAAGCAAGTTCGGGAACAGCTGAAACAGCAACTGAAAGCCGACCGCCAGGTCGTCATTGCGGCCTTCCAGGCCGACGGCAAGCCTGAAAAACTGCTGCGCAGCCTGCGCCACAGCGTCGATGGCGTGCTGGCGCGGGCCTGGCAGGAAGCGGGCTTGCCGCCAGGCACGGCCCTGGTGGGCGTGGGCGGCTATGGCCGGGGCGAGCTGTTTCCGTATTCCGACGTCGACCTGCTGATCCTGCTGCAACAATCGCCGGACGCCGCCACGCAGGAAAAGCTCGAGGAACTGGTGCAACTGCTGTGGGACCTGGGCCTGGAAATCGGCCACAGCATCCGCACGGTCGATGAATGTCTGGTCGAATCGAAGGCCGACATCACAGTGCAGACGAGCTTGCTCGAAGCGCGCCTCGTGTGCGGCAACGCGGACCTGTTCGCGCAATTGCAGCAGCGCTATGACGCGGCCATGGATCCGCAAGCCTTCTTCCAGGCAAAAACGGCGGAAATGCGCCAGCGCCATGCCAAGTACGAAGACACGGCTTTCAGCCTGGAACCGAATTGCAAGGAAAGCCCGGGCGGCCTGCGCGACCTGCAGGTGATCCTATGGGTGGCCAAAGCGGCCGGCCTGGCGAACTCGTGGCGCACCTTGGCCACGGGCGGACTGATCACCCTGACGGAAGCGCGCCAGCTGATGGAAAAGGAGCGCGCCTTCAAGGATATCCGCGTGCGCCTGCACCTGCACGCGGGGCGGCGCGAAGACCGTCTCGTGTTCGATGTGCAGACGGCGATCGCCGAATCGCTGGGCCTGCAAGCGACGGGCAGCGGGCCGCACATGCGCCGTGCCAGCGAATTCCTCATGCAACGCTACTACTGGGCCGCCAAGACGGTGACCCAGCTCAACACGATTTTGCTGCAAAACATCGAAGCGCGGCTGTTCCCGCAGGACGACGTGGCCGTGCCCATCAACGAGCGCTTCAATGAAGTCAACAGCCTGATCGACATCAGCGCCGACGACACGTTCGAGCAATATCCATCGGCCATGCTGGAAGTCTTCGTGCTCATGACGGAGCGCCCGGCCCTGAAGGGCATGACCTCGCGCGCCACGCGAGCCCTGTGGCACGCGCGCTTCAAGATCGACGCCGCCTTCCGCCAGGATCCCGTCAACCGCGCCCTGTTCCTGCGCATCATGCAAGCCCCTGTCGGCATCATCCACGCGCTGCGGCGCATGAACGAGATGAGCATCCTGGGGCGCTACCTGCCGAATTTCCGCCGCATCGTGGGCCAGATGCAGCACGACCTGTTCCACGTGTACACGGTCGACCAGCACATTCTGATGGTGGTGCGCAACATGCGCCGCTTCACCATGAGCGAACACGCGCACGAATATCCGTTCTGCAGCCAGCTGATGGCCGATTTCTCGCAATCGTGGCTGCTGTACGTGGCGGCCCTGTTCCACGACATCGCCAAGGGCCGCGGCGGCGACCACTCGAAACTGGGCGTGGCCGACGCCACCCAGTTCTGCCAGGAGCACGGCCTGTCTGCCGAGGACACGGAACTGGTGGCTTTCTTGGTGGAAAATCACCTGACCATGTCGCAAGTGGCGCAAAAGCAGGACTTGTCCGATCCCGACGTCATCGCCGCCTTTGCGAAAGTGGTCAAGGACGAGCGCCACCTGACGGGCTTGTACCTGCTGACGGTGGCCGACATCCGCGGCACCAGCCCGAAAGTGTGGAATGCCTGGAAGGGCAAGCTGCTGGAAGACCTGTACAAGATCACCCTGCGCGTGCTGGGCGGCGAGCCGCACACGGCCGACCGCGAGCTCAAAAACCGCCAGCAGGAAGCGCTGGCCACCCTGCGCCTGTACGGCTTGCCGCCCGATGCGCACCAGAAACTGTGGCAACAGCTGGACGTGGCCTATTTCCTGCGCCACGACGCGTCCGACATCGCCTGGCAGACGCGCTCGCTGTATGACAAGCTCGACAGCAAGTTGCCGGTGGTAAAATGCCGGCTGGCGCCCATCGGCGAAGGCTTGCAGGTGGCCGTATACATTCCCGACCAGCCCGACCTGTTCGCGCGCATCTGCAGCTATTTCGACCGCAAGAACTTCAGCATCCTCGACGCGAAGATCCATACGACGAAAAATGGCTATGCGCTCGACACCTTCCTCGTCACCGAGCAAAACTTCGCCAAGAGCTACCGCGACATCATCAGCCTGATCGAGCATGAGCTGGGCGAATTGCTGCAGTCGCAAACGCCGCTGCCGCCGCCGGGCAAGGGACGGCTGTCGCGCCTGTCGCGCACCTTCCCCTTCCAGCCGACGGTGGACCTGCGGCCCGATGAAAAAGGCCAGTACTATTTGCTGTCGGTGGCGGCCAACGACCGCACGGGCCTGCTGTATGCGATCGCCAACGTGCTGACCAAGTACCGCATTAACTTGCACACGGCCAAGATCATGACCCTGGGCGAGCGGGTCGAAGACGTCTTCCTCGTCGACGGCCCCGCGCTCAACAATGCCCGCAACCAGATATTGCTGGAAACCGATTTACTCGATGCGCTGAAAGTGTAAGCTTTCCGCGCAGCGCCTACCCTTACTGAAACTGAAACAACATGACCGAAGAATTATTACGCTTGTCCAAACGCATGTCCGAACTGGGCCTGTGCTCGCGCCGCGAAGCCGATGAATGGATCGCCCGCGGCTGGGTCCGCGTGGATGGCAAGGTGGTGTCCGAGCTGGGCAGCAAAGTCTACCCGAGCCAGAGAGTCACCGTGGAACGCCAGGCGGCGGCCGAGCAATCGAAGCGCGTCACCGTGCTGATCAACAAACCGGTCGGCTACGTCAGCGGCCAGGCCGAAGACGGCTACACGCCCGCCGTGGCCCTGATCAAGGCGGAAAACCGCTGGGCGGAAGACCGCAGCCCGGAACAATTCCATCCGACCCAGCTGCGCAGCCTGGTGGCAGCGGGACGGCTGGACATCGATTCCGTCGGCTTGCTGGTCCTGACGCAGGACGGCCGCGTGGCCAAGCAGCTGATCGGCCACGATACCGACATCGACAAGGAATACCTGGTGCGCGTGAGCTACACCAAGGGCGGCACCCTGCCCGACAGCGAGCTGAAAAAGCTCAACCACGGCCTGTGGCTCGACGGCAAGCCGCTGTTGCCGGCCAAGGTGCGCTGGCAAAACGAAGACCAGCTAAGCTTTACTTTGCGCGAAGGCAAGAAACGCCAGATCCGCCGCATGTGCGAAGCCGTGGGCCTGAAGGTGCTGGGTTTGAAACGCGTGCGCATCGGCAAGGTCAAACTGGGCGACTTGCCTACCGGCCAATGGCGTTATTTGAGCGCAGACGAACAGTTTTAAGCGGCGACGTCAAGGCGGCATGCCAGGCCAGCATACATAAGCAACAGGAATATAGTGATATAAAATCAATTATTGTGATTTACTTAGTAAATATTGCCTTAAACCTATACACTATTCCCCATTAGAACAAAAGAGATACGCTGTCGTGAACGATCCCATCCCCAATCCCCTGCGCAAGGGCGCGCCCAGTCTGGCTGACGTGGCCGAGCCGATGGCCCCCGGCACCAAGCCGCACCATATGAGCGATCCGTGGGATATCGGCGAAACCTTGTGCAGCCTGGCTGACAACGGCGACGCCATCTCCATCTACCCGGCTGGCGGCGAAGACCTCATCCTGGGGCGCGTCCTGTCCGTTGACGATGACTTGCCGCAATTCGTGCTGGAACTCAATGAAGGTGCGACCCTGCCGCCTGGCGGCGCCACGTTTGTGTCGTGGGTACAAAACGCCAAACTGCAGTTCACCATCAATGGCGAATGGCAAGCGTATCCCGAGCGGCCGAACGTCTACCTGACGAACTTTCCCAGCCATTGCCTGGTCCTGGAGCGGCGCGAATCGGCCCGCCTGGAAACACCGCTGGGCGTGTACTACCTGGCCGCCTTCGTGCTCGAGGGCCGTCCATATGAATTGCAGCTGTATGATTTCTCGGCCGGCGGCATCGGCATGCGCGCCCATCCGCGCGACACGGTAGGCCTGTACGTGGGCCGCAAGCTGTCGCGCGTGCGCCTGGAGCTGGGGCCGGACAAGGTCATGATCGCAGACCTGGAAATCCGCCTGTCGCGCACCTTCCGCTCCTTCCTGCTGGGCGAGCAGGTGCAGATCGGCTGCCGCTTCCTGAACCTGACGGATGCCATGCAGGATGAATTGAAAGCCTTGCTCGATAACCTGGGCAGCAGCCGCAAGGTGCGCTAGTTGAGTACTGGGGTCAGACCCTCAACACCGCCAACACATATCTTCGCGCTAACGCATCCGGGGGGCTGACCCCGGACGTCCAGGTAAAGCGTCAATTAATCGTCGTCGTTCGGATCCAGGTCGGGGAACATGACCTCGGTATAGCCGAACTGCGTGAAGTCGACGATACGCATCGGATACAGGATGCCGTGCAGGTGGTCCACTTCATGCTGCACCACGCGCGCATGGAAGCCGTCGCAGTCGCGGCTGATGGGCTGGCCGAACTGGTCGACACCTTCGTAGTGCAGCTCGCTCCAGCGCGGCACGCTGCCGCGCAGGCCGGGCACGGACAGGCAGCCTTCAAAACCCTCTTCCTTGCGTTCCGACAGAGGCGTCAGCACGGGGTTGATCAGCACGGTTTCCGGCACTTGCGGTGCGTCGGGATAGCGCAGGTTCTGCTTGAAGCCGTAGATCACCACTTGCAGGTTGACGCCGATCTGCGGCGCCGCCAGACCTGCGCCATTGGCCGCGTGCATGGTGTCGAACATGTCGGCGATCAAGGCATGCAGTTCGGGCGTATCGAATTCACGCACGGGCTCGGCCATCCGCAGCAGGCGCGGATCGCCCATCTTCAGGATTTCACGTACGGTCATTTTGCGTCCAGTGTCGATTGCAGTTCTTGCAGGTAAGTGCGAAAGGCCGCGCCCGTTTCCGGGTGTTTCATGCCCATCGCTGTCGTTGCCTTCAGATAACCCAGCTTGGAGCCGCAATCATAACGCTGCCCCTTGTAACGGTAAGCCAGCACGCGCTCTTCACGCATCAGGGCGGCGATGCCGTCCGTCAACTGGATTTCACCGCCGGCGCCCGTACCGATTTTCTCCAGGTGCTCGAAGATGCGGCTGGTCAGCACATAACGGCCGACCACGGCGAGGGTCGACGGCGCCTCTTCCGGCACGGGTTTTTCCACGATCCCCGACACCAGCTCCAGGTCAGGCTGATAATGCTGGGCGCTGACGATACCGTACTGCCTGGTTTCCGCGCGCGGCACGTCCTGCACCGCCAGCAGGGAACAGTTTTCATACTGGAACACATCGGCCATCTGCGCCAGCACGGGGCGCACGCCCTCTTCCACATCCATGAAATCGTCGGCCAGCAAGACGGCAAACGGCTCGTCGCCGATCACGGGACGCGCGCACAGCACGGCATGCCCGAGGCCCAGCGGCGCCGACTGGCGGATGTAAATGCAATTGATGTGCTTGGGAATGACGTTTTGCACCATTTCCAGCAACTGGCGCTTGCCGGCCGCTTCCAGTTCCGACTCGAGCTCATAGGCCGTATCGAAATGGTCTTCGATGGCGCGCTTGTTGCGGCCCGTGATGAAGATCATTTCCGTGATACCCGCAGCCACGGCTTCCTCGACCGCGTACTGTATCAATGGCTTGTCAACGATGGGCAACATTTCCTTCGGTTGCGCCTTGGTCGCAGGCAAGAAACGGCTGCCCAGGCCGGCGACGGGAAAGACTGCTTTTCTGATTTTTTTCATGGGTCTTCTGTAATGAATGATTAGTCTTGCGCCAACAGGGTCAGCAGACCAGCCTCGTCGAGTATGGCCACGCCCAGCTCCTGCGCCTTGGCCAGCTTGCTGCCGGCGTCCGAACCGGCCACGACGTAAGCGGTTTTCTTCGACACGGAACCGCTGACCTTGCCGCCGGCCGCCTCGATCAACTCCGCAGCCTCGTCGCGGCTCATGTTGGGCAAAGTGCCCGTCAACACAAAGGTCTTGCCGTCCAGTTTGCCGCCAACAGCTGGCATTTCAGGCAATTGTGACAGTAATTCATTTCGTAGCGCGTCCAGTTGACCAAGCAGCTTGACATTGCCCTCATCGGCCAGCCATTGCGCCAGCGCTTCGGCCACGGCGGCGGGCAAGCCCGCGTGGAAGCTGGCACCTTGCGCCGCCAGACTGGCCAGGGTCACACCCCGCTCCACCAGCTGTTTGCTGCGCGGCTCCGTCAGCTTCGGAATGCCGATGGCGGCCAGCAAGGTGGTTTGTTCGAGCTGCGTGCGCAGCTTGGCGCTGGGCGCGTGTTCGCCTTGCGGCGTGACACCCGCGTCCAGCAATGCCTGCAACGCCTGCTGGTTCTTTTCTTCGGCAAAGAAATCGGCAATCGACTCGGCCACGGTGCCGCCGATGTCGGGCAGCACGCGCAGCAAGGCGGCCGGCGCCCGGCGCACATAATCCAGGCTACCCAACCACTCGGCCAGGGTCTTCGCCGTCGACTCGCCCACGTGGCGGATGCCCAGCGCAAACAGGAAACGCTCGAGCGGCGGGCGCTTGCTGGCCTCGATGCCTGCCAACAGATTTTCCGCCCACTTGGTGGGAATCTTGCCTTGTTGTACTGTTTCCGGCGTCGAACCGTCGCGCTCGTCGGCGCGCAACTTCATTTCCAGCAATTTATCCAGGGTCAGGCTGTACAGGTCAGCCAGGCCATGCACGTATTCGAGTTCGACCAGGGTATCGATATAACGTTCCCCCAGGCCTTCGATATCCATCATGCGGCGGCCCGCGAAATGACGGAACGCTTCCTTGCGCTGTGCCGAGCAGAACAGGCCGCCCGAGCAGCGGGCGATGGCCTCGCCCTCTTCGCGCACCACGTGCGAGCCGCACACGGGGCACGCTTCCAGCATCTTGAACGGCAGCGGCGCCGGTTTCGGACGTTTTTCCAGCACCACGCTCAGCACTTCCGGAATCACGTCGCCGGCGCGGCGCACGATGACGGTATCGCCCACGCGCACATCCTTGCGCAGCACTTCGTCTTCATTGTGCAAGGTGGCGTTGGTCACCGTCACACCGCCCACGGACACGGGCGCCAGGCGCGCCACGGGCGTCATGGCGCCCGTGCGGCCCACCTGGATATCGATGCCCAGCACTTGCGTCAGCGCTTCTTCGGCGGGGAACTTGTGCGCCAGCGCAAAACGCGGCGCGCGCGACACAAAACCCAGCTCCTGCTGGTCTTCCGTCGCGTTCACTTTGTAGACGACGCCGTCGATTTCATACGGCAAGGAGGGCCGGCGCGCGCCGATATCGGCGTAGTAGGCAAGCAAGCCCTGCGCGCCCTGCACCACCTTGCGCTCCTTGGACACGGGGATGCCCAGGGTTTCGTACCAGTCCAGCAAGGCCGAGTGCGACACCGGCATGGCGGCGCCTTCCAGCGCACCGATGCCGTAGGCATAGAAACGCAGCTTGCGCTGCGCCGTGATGCGCGAATCGAGCTGGCGCAGGCTGCCGGCCGCCGCATTGCGGGGGTTGGCGAATTCCTTCTGCCCCGCTTCGCGCTGGCGTTCGTTCAGGCGGGCAAAATCGCCCTTGAACATCATCACTTCGCCGCGCACGTCGAGCACGGCTGGAATCTTGTCGCCATGCAAGCGCAGCGGGATGCCGGAAATGGTGCGGATATTCGCCGTCACGTCCTCGCCCGTGGCGCCATCGCCGCGCGTGGCCGCCTGCACGAACAGGCCGCGCTCATAGCGCAGGTTGATGGCCAGGCCGTCGAATTTCACTTCGGCAGCATAGTCGACATCCGTACCATCAAGGTCCAGGCCTTCGCGCACGCGGCGGTCGAAGTTGATGATATCGTCATCGGTGAAACCATTGTTCAGCGACAGCATCGGCACCGTGTGCGTGACTTGCTCGAATTGCGGCAAAGGCGCCGCGCCCACGCGCAAGGTGGGCGAATCGGGCGTACGCAAGTCGGGATGGGCCGCTTCCAGCGTTTGCAGTTCGACGAACAGCTTGTCGTACTCGGCGTCGGGGATGGTGGGATTGTCGAGCACGTGGTAGGCGTGCAGATGCCGATTGAGTTCGGCCGTGAGTGCCAGGACGCGAGCGGCGGCGTCCTGGTTGATCGGATCAGTCATTGTTGCGGGATTCTTCAGCTAAATAAACGCAGGGCGCGGGTGGAACCGGCCGGAATGTCGGCCGCATCCATTTCCTGGTAAAACTCTTGCACCTGGCCGGCGATCTCGGCCAGCGCCGCATCGGACAGGGCCTGGTTGTAATCGTCGACGATGGTCGCGTCGAGGCGGCCCACCAGCGCCTTGGCGCAGGCGACCATGGCGCCGAAACCGTCGCGCGCGGGCGCCACGCAGGGCACGTCCAGCAGCAGTGTCAAACGGGGCGTGGTTTCCTCGGCCAGGGTGACATTCGTCGACAGCGAGAACAGATAACTGCCTTCGCCGTCGGGCATGACGAAACGGCCGTCCGGACGCACGTCGAAGCCCTGCTTTTCCAACGCGAACAGCAAGGTGGAAATGGCCCATGGCGCGCCATTTGTATGCAGGTTGACACCCAGCTGGGCATCGTGGCCAGCGACGAAACGGTGCAGATTGCGCGCTTCGGCCATCACTTCCATCATGTCGGGCACTTCCGGCTCGGCGCCGATCTCGTCGGCAACGCCGCGCAGGCGCGTGACCAGTTCCGAGTATTCGAGTTCATTCAGGGCCGTGCTGCGGCTGGCCAGCTGTACGCCGCCCTGCATCTTGGTGTAGACACCGCCATGCGTGATCGGTTCCCAGTCGCCATTCACGTGCAAGCCGATGAAGTGGACGGGCTTGTTGCCCACCAGGCGCAGGGTTTGCAGCACGGGCAGGATCTTGTCGCCGCGCACGGGCGCTTCCAGCGACAAAGGCAGCAGGCAATCGATCAGCGGGTCGACCAGGCTGGTCGCCTGTTCGCTGGCGGCGCTCACTTCCTGCTGCAGCGGCGCGGCCACGGCAGCAGGCGCTTCCACGCCGGCATCGCCGAGCGACGGTTCCGCATGCACGGGGGCTTCGGGCACGGCGCTAGCGGGCGGCGCGCCGAACGACGGTTCGGCCTTGGCGGCGGGCGCGGCGTCAAAGCGCGGTTCCTGACGCAAGACGGGTTCCTGGGCTTCCACCGCAGGGGCGTCGCCCTCGCGCATCAGCACGTCATCGTGGTCGGTGGAAAAAGCCCGCTCCACGCTTTTCTTGGCCTTGTATTCCTGCCATTTGTTGTACGAGAAAACGCCGACGATAAAAACGCCGCCGGCGCCGAACAAGGTAATTTGAAGGTCTGTCATGCTGCTTGTGCCTCGGTTGCAAAATTTGCGGCGGACTCCATGTCCACCGCCACGATGCGCGATACGCCCTGCTCCTGCATCGTCACACCGATCAATTGATGGGCCATTTCCATCGCAATCTTGTTATGCGAAATGAAAAGGAATTGGGTCTGGTCGGACATGCGCTTGACCATGCGGCAGAAGCGTTCCGTGTTCGAATCGTCCAGCGGTGCATCGACTTCGTCGAGCAGGCAGAACGGCGCCGGATTCAGGCGGAACATGGAAAACACCAATGCGGTCGCGGTCAGCGCCTTCTCTCCACCGGACAACAGGTGGATGGTGGCATTTTTCTTGCCGGGAGGCTGCGCCATGACTTGTACACCGGAATCGAGAATCTCGTCGCCCGTCATGGTCAGCCTGGCCTGTCCCCCGCCGAACAGGATGGGGAACAGCTCGGAAAAGTGGTGGTTGACCTTGTCGAACGTGTCTTGCAGCAAGTCGCGCGTTTCCTTGTCGATCTTGTGGATCGCGTCTTCCAGGGTATTGATCGCTTCCGTCAGGTCGGCATTCTGGGCGTCGAGGAAATTCTTGCGCTCCGACGCCTGCGCCAGTTCGTCCAGCGCGGCCAGGTTGACGGCCCCCAGTGCCGTGATGGCATTGGTCAGGCGCGTCACTTCGCCCTGCAGATACGATGGACGCATGTCCGGATGCAGTTTTTCCGTCAGGGCCGCTTCATCGGCGCCCGACTCCAGCAGTTGCTGGGCGAATTGCTCCTGGTTCAGGCGCGCGGCCTGTTCCTTGAGCTGCATTTCCATGATCTTGTCGCGCTGCGGCTGCAGGCTGCGTTCCGATTGCGTGCGCGCATCTTCGGACAGGCGCAGCTGCTGCGTAATTTGATCGAGTTCATGGCGCGCGTCGGCCAGCGCCCGCTCCTGCGTCGTGCGGCGCTCGAGCAGATCCTGCAAGCCGTCGGCGGCCGCGCCGCTTTCCAGGCTGGCCAGTTCCTGCTGGCCAGCCCCCAGGCTTTCCGTCACTTGCTGGGCCTGCGTACTGGCCGTGGCGATATTGCGGCGCAATTCCTCGATCTTCGCGCGGTGGGCTTTTTCCGCGTATTCCGTATCCTTGGCGGCCCGCTCCAGGTCGCGCAAGGCTTCGCGCGCCTCGGCCAGCCGCTGTTCCTTCTGCAGGAAATCCGTGTGGCCGTCTTCGTGCGCTTCCTGCAAGTTGCCCAGCTCCATGTCCAGCTGTTCGAATTTCTCTTCCGATTCGGCCTTGATCTGCTGCTGCTCCGCTTCCTGCGCGGCGATCTCCGCCAGGTCGGCGCCGATCTGCGTGCTGCGCTGGTTGAAGCGCGCTTCCACTTCCGACAGTTTCACCACGTCCAGCTGCAGGGTATGCACGGAGGAAGTGAGCTGCTGTATGCGCAGGCGCAAGTCGGACAGGTTGCGCGTGAGCGTCGCCACGGCGGCGTCGGCCCGCACGGAACGGGCGCGCGCCTCTTCGGCCAGCAATTGCTGGGCGCGCAGCTGCTTGCCGATATTCTCGATTTCCTGCTGGCGGCCCAGCATGCCTTCCTGCTCCGAGTCGGCCGCATAGAAGCGCACGCTGGTGGCCGTGACCACGTGACCGGCGCGCGTGACGAAATAGCCGCCCGGCGGCAATTTCGCCCGCTCGGCCAGCGCCTCGGCCGCGTCTTCCACGGCGTAGGCGTTGTACAGCCAATCCTGCAGCAAGCCGCGCAAGCCGGGATCGTTGAGTTTCAACAAGTTCAAAAACGGTTTCAGGCCAGGCACGTCCGGCAGGGGCAGCGGCGCCACGGTCGATGGCGCATACAGGGCCAGCTTGGCCGGCGGCGCGTCCGCAAAGAAAGCCTTGGCCCAGTCGATATTCGACAGTTGCAGGGCCGACGTGCGCTCGCGCAGGATCGACTCCATGGCCGCTTCCCAGCCCGCTTCGATCTGCAGCTTTTGCCACAGGCGGGGCAAGGTGTCGAGTTCGTGCTTTTTCAGCCACGGCTGGACCTTGCCCTGCGTCTGCACCCGTTCCTGCAATTGTTTTAAGGCGGAAAGACGCGCTTCCAGCTGGGCGTTGGCCGCCGTTTCGGCATTGACTTGCGCCTGTGCCTCGGCCCGCTCCTGCTCCAGCTTCGGTTGCTGCTCGAGCGCTTCTTCCAGGTAGAAACCCTGCTCTTCCAGGGTTTGCTGCTTTTCTTCCAGCTGCAGTTTCAGGTTTTCCAGGTGGCTGCTGTCAGGCAAACTGAGGCTGTTCTTTTCCTGCTGCAGCCGCTCGCGGCGCGTCAGCAGGCTGGCCAGGATGTTGGAAGCGTTGCGCTGGTGCGCCGATTCCAGTTCCAGCTGCTGCTGGGCCTGCATGATGCGCGCGCGCGATTCCGTGCTCTTGTTTTGCGCGGCGCGCCAGGCAGCGTCCAGCTCGGGCAATTGCTCGCCCTTCTGCTCGGCCATCATTTGCGACTGTTCCACCTTGGCCGCCAGTTCCTCGAGGTGGAACTCCGCCTCTTCGATCTGTTCCTGGTATTCGCTACCCTGTTGCGTCCACTGGTCGCGCTGGGCCGTCAGGGTGGCCAGCTGTGCCTGCAGGCGGGCGCGCGATTCGATGACGAACTTGATCTGCGCTTCCAGGCTGCCGATTTCCGCATTCGTCTGGTACAGATGACCTTGCGCCGTATGCAAACGGTCGCCCACGGCAAAGTGCGCCTGGCGCATCTGCTCGAGGGTCAGTTCCACGTTGCGCAGCTTGGCCGTCTGCTCTTCCAGGTCCGTCTGCGCCTGCTCCACTTCGCGGAAATAGCGCGTCTGCTCGTTTTGCGCCTCGTTCTTGCGCAGCAACCACAACAGTTTCTGCTTTTCTTCCTGGTCCGCCTGCAAGGCGTGGAAACGCGTGGCGACAGCGGCCTGCGCTTCCAGCTTTTCCAGGTTGGCATTGAGTTCGCGCAAGATGTCTTCCACGCGCAGCAAATTCTCGCGCGTGTCCTGCAAGCGGTTTTCCGTCTCGCGGCGGCGTTCCTTGTATTTGGAGACACCGGCCGCTTCCTCGAGGAAGACGCGCAATTCTTCGGGGCGCGATTCGATGATGCGCGAAATCATGCCCTGGCCGATGATGGCGTAGGCGCGCGGACCGAGGCCCGTGCCGAGGAAGATATCCTGGATGTCGCGCCGGCGCACGGGCTGGCCATTGATGTAATAGGTGGAGGTGCCGTCGCGCGTCAGGGTGCGCTTGACGGCGATCTCGGCGTACTGGCCCCACTGGCCGGACGCCTTGCCGTCGTTATTGTCGAACACCAGTTCCACGGAAGCGCGGCCGGCAGGTTTACGGTGGGTCGAGCCGTTGAAAATGACGTCCTGCATCGATTCGCCGCGCAATTCGGACGCTTTTGATTCGCCCAGCACCCAGCGCACGGCGTCGATGATGTTCGACTTGCCGCAGCCATTCGGCCCGACCACGCCCACGAGCTGGCCTGGCACCTGAAAATTGGTGGGATCGACGAAAGACTTAAATCCCGACAACTTGATGGAAGAGAGACGCACGTGTTTTAGAGTTCCTGGCCTATGCTGGCGGTTATATTATGGGTGAACCCGGTTCATGTTCAGTTCAGATGCCGCATCGCGACGGCAGCCTGGCCGCTCGCCGCAAAAAAAGTGGTTCATCATACCATTTCCTGATGCTTTTCTGGCCAAAAAACCGTCGCGCCAGGCGCCTGCCGGCAGCGGATCAGGGGGCAGGACGGCCATCCTGCGCCAGTTTCCAGTCCGCGCGGGAAAAAACGCGCTCATGGCCGGACAGCACCAGGGCCAGTTTTTGCAGCCATTGTTCGGTCGGCATGGGCTCCGCCTTGAAGCTCAGCACCACCATCAGCGCCAGGCTGGCCAGGGCCAGCGCATGGCTGACGGCAAAATTGACGGCGCCACGGGCATTCCACATGAAGCCCAGCGCCAGCGCCAGGCCCAGCACGCAGCCGCTGACGGCTTCGGACACGCTGTGCGCATGCACGACCACGCGGGATATGGCCACCAGCACGGCAAAGGCCACGCCGACCAGCACGCCGGCATGGCGCCAGCGCGGTTCGGCCCGCTGCAGCAGCACATACATCAGCACGGGAAACACGGCGCCGGCGCGCATGGCGTGGCCACTGAAACCGGTAAAATCGAGCGTGCTGCTGCCCACGCCCCAACTCATGAAGGCCAGCTTCGACAGCACCACGAGGGCCAGGCCGCCGCCGTACCACAAGCTCCAGCTGAGTACCAGCCGCCACTGGCGCGACACGAGCAGCCACAGGGCAATCGCCACGCCAGCCGGCCCCATGACGGACATGTCGGCCGCAAAAGAAATCCCATTCCACCAAGTCATCGTGCCTACGCTTATTTCATGATCAGCGTGCACTATGCCACGACTGGCCCTGCTTGCGCCCGGGTTTTCATCAACTACGGAGAAGAATTACATTCCATTACAATTTCCATCTCAGAAATTGCCATACGAAAATATCTCGCGGATGCCGCACCGGCGGCGCGTCAGATATTCGTCAGGCGCTTGCCCTTGGGCGGAGCAAAGTCGCGGATCGATTCGACCATGCCCACTTCCAGCGCCTGGTCGGCCGTCAGGTGCAGGTCCGAATATGCGTGCACCTGCCACTGCTCGTCCGTCAGCTTGACGTGGCCGCGCAGGATGCGCTCGGTGCGCATGTCGTCGGCGCGCAAGCCCTCGACGATGATGCTGAGCGCATCGGGGCGCGAACCGGGCGAGGCGGTCGCATGCGACTTGTGCACCATGAAACGGGCCGTGTCGCTGGCGTGGCGGTGCCGCCCCGCCAGGAACAGGGTGACGGCGATGGACGCCACGGCGCCCGCGTTGTAGGTGATGATGTCGAGCGGCAACTTGCTGAGGAAGTTGTACAGACAGATGCCATCGCTGACATAGCCGCCGTTGGACTGGATCAGGATGTGCGCGGTGGTGAGCTTGTCTTCCGTGATGTCGGCGGCGGCATTGAAGACGCGCCGCACCATGTCGCTGTTGACGTCGCCCGAGAGGGTAAAGTAACCGTGCTGCTCGGTGTTGTTTTGCGTCTCGCTTTGTGTAGTGTTCATGGCAGGCACCCGCAAGAAAGCCAGGATTTCATCATAGCGCATTCCTGCGCGGCCGGGCGCCCTTTTGCAGCGGAACATTCCCCTCGCCAGCCCCGCAAACCGGGGCTTTTGCTGCAATTTGGCAACGTCTTTACAGATTGACAGAAACACCCTGCTGGCATATATTCCTCCCACTTGATCGGGAGAGGGCAACCCAGCGTTGCCGCCGAAGGGGCACTACCCAAAAACTCTCAGGCAAAAGGACCGATCAGGCGGACTGAAGTTGTTGCTTTGGCGACACTACAGCTCAACTCTGGAGAGCGGCCGCGGCACATGCCGGCGGCCCACCGAAGGGGCGCACGGGGCAAGCCCCCCGTAATCTCTCAGGTACAAAGGACAGGGGGGTCAGTGATCACGCTGGAAAGCCGTGTTTGGCTATTCTATGTTTTGTTAACTCCCCTATTACCTTCGTCCCGAGGAATCCATGACGCTCAAAGCGACCCCACTCAACAACGCCCACCGTGCCGTCGGCGCCCGCATGGTCGATTTCGGCGGCTGGGACATGCCCGTCAACTACGGCTCGCAAATCGAAGAACACAACGCCGTGCGCGGCGACGCCGGCATGTTCGACGTGTCCCATATGTGCGTGGTCGATATCGAAGGCCCGAATGTGCGCGCCTTCCTGCGCGGCTTGCTGGCCAACAACGTCGACAAGCTGCAAGTGTCGGGCAAGGCGCTGTACTCGTGCATGTTGAATGCCGAAGGTACCGTCATCGATGACCTGATCGTCTACTTCTTCAACGAAAACTGGTTCCGCCTCGTCGTCAACGCGGGCACGGCTGAAAAAGACGTGGCGTGGATGCTGCAGCAAAACACCAACACCAACAGCGGCCTGACGATCACCGAGCGCCGCAATGCCAACAATCCAATGGCCCTGGTGGCCGTGCAAGGCCCGAACGCGCGCGCCAAGGTGTGGCAAGTGCTGCCGGAAACGCAAGCCGCGTCCGAAGCCATCAAGCCGTTCAACGTCGTCATCGTCAAGGACACGGCCTTCGGCGAAGTCATGCTGGCGCGCACCGGCTACACGGGCGAAGACGGCTTTGAAATCGGCGTGGCCGCCACCCAGGTGGAAGCGCTGTGGAACGCCCTGATCGCCGCCGGCGTCAAGCCGGCCGGCCTCGGTGCGCGCGACACCCTGCGCCTGGAAGCGGGCATGAATCTGTACGGCCAGGACATGGACGAAAGCGTCAACCCGCTCGACGCCGGCCTGGCGTGGACCATCGACCTGGTCAGCGAGCGCGACTTCATCGGCAAGGCCGCCCTGCTGGCGAAAGGGCAGAACGCGCAATTCGTGGGCCTGATCCTGCGCGAAAAAGGCGGCGTGCTGCGCGCGCACCAGAAAGTCATCATCGCCGGCAGCGACGCCGCGGGCGAAATCACCAGCGGCACCTTCAGTCCGACGATGCAGGAAGCCATTGCTCTCGCGCGCGTGCCGAACGGCGTGGCCGTGGGCGACACCGTGCACGTGGAAATCCGCGGCAAGCAGCTGGCCGCTTCCGTCGTCAAGCTGCCTTTCGTGCGTAACGGTAAAATCCTGGCTGCGTAAGCGTATTTATAGAGCCGCCCGCAAGACCGTACAACCATAATCAATAACGAACACTTACCATCTGGAGCCACACATGAACATTCCTGCAGACCTGAAGTACACCGCTTCCCACGAATGGGTACGCCTTGAAGGCGACGGCACCATCACCGTCGGCATCACCGAGTACGCGCAGGACGCGCTGGGCGATATCGTCTTCGTCGAACTGCCAACCGTGGGCAACAGCTACGGCGCCGGCGACGACGCCGCCGTGGTGGAATCGGTCAAGGCAGCGAGCGACATCTACGCGCCGATCGCCGGCGAAGTCGTGGCCGTCAACGACGACGTCGTCAACTCGCCTGAATCGATCAATGCCGACGCCTACGCCAACTGGCTGTTCAAGATCAAGCCAGCCGACGTGTCGGCCCTGGACGGCTTGCTCGACGCTGCCGCCTATGGCGCCACCACCAGCGCCTGATCGCGTTTGATTCACGGGCCGCGTTTGCGGCCCGTTTGCATTTAATTTTGCAGCTATACCCCGCCGCCGCGCCCGCGCGCCGCCTCCCGGTTTTTCAGTCTTTTTTGGCCTCTATATCATGACCCGCACCAGCCTGACCCAACTCGAAGCACGCGATGCCTTCATCGCCCGCCACATCGGCCCTTCCGCCACCGAACAGCAAGCCATGCTGGCGACCCTCGGCTATCCATCGCGCGCCGCGCTGATCGACGCCCTGGTGCCAAGCAACATCCGCAACAAGGGCGCCCTGCCCCTGGGCGCGTACTCGCAGCCGATGCCGGAACAGGAAGCCCTGTCGCGCCTGAAAGCCATCGCCGGCAAGAACCAGGTATTGAAGTCCCTGATCGGCCAGGGCTATTACAACACGTTCACGCCAGGCGTCGTGCTGCGCAACATCTTTGAAAACCCGGCCTGGTACACGGCGTACACGCCTTACCAGCCCGAGATTTCGCAAGGCCGCCTGGAAGCGATCCTGAACTTCCAGCAAGTGATCACGGACCTGACCGGCATGGGCATCTCGAACGCCTCGATGCTGGACGAAGGCACGGCCGCCGCCGAAGCGATGACCCTGATCCAGCGCGTGGGCAAGTCGAAATCGAACGTGCTGTACGTCGCCAATGACGTGCTGCCGCAAACCTTGGAAGTGGTGCAGACGCGCGCCCAGCCGATCGGCATCGAAGTGCGCACTTTCGATCCGGCGGAAATCGAGTCGCTGGACGCCTGCTTCGGCGTGCTGCTGCAATACCCTGGCGTGAACGGCGTCGTGCGCGACTACCGCGCCGGCGTGGAAAAACTGCACGCGAATGGCGCCATGGTCATCGTCGCGGCCGACCTGCTGGCCCTGACCATGCTGACGCCGCCGGGCGAATGGGGCGCCGACGTCGTCGTCGGCAACAGCCAGCGCTTCGGCGTGCCGCTCGGTTTCGGCGGCCCGCACGCGGGCTATTTGTCCACGCGCGATGAATTCAAGCGCAATATGTCGGGCCGCCTGGTGGGCGTGACCGTCGATGCGCAAGGCAACAAGGCCTATCGCCTGGCCCTGCAAACGCGCGAACAGCATATCCGCCGCGAAAAAGCGACGTCCAACATCTGTACGGCGCAAGTGCTGCTGGCCGTGATGGCCTCGATGTACGCCGTCTACCATGGCCCTGCCGGCCTGCTGCAGATCGCCCAGCGCGTGCACCGCTTTACGGGCGTGCTGGCGGCGAACCTGAAGACCCTCGGCTACGGCGTCGTCAACGCGAGCTATTTCGACACATTGACCGTCAACGTGGCCGATGCGGCGCAGCTGCACGCGACGGCCATGCACCACGGCGTCAACCTGCGCAAGATCGACGCCACCCACGTCGGCGTGTCGCTCGACGAAACCACCACGCGCGACGATATCGCGCTGCTGTGGAAAGTGTTCGCGCACGGCCTGGCCAACGCGCCTGCCGCCCCGGACCTGGACGTCGTCGAAGCGGCGGTGACCAGCGCGCTGCCGGCGCAGCTGGCGCGCGAGAGCGCCTACCTGACCCACCCCGTCTTCAACAGCTATCACTCGGAACACGAAATGCTGCGCTACCTGCGCAGCCTGGCCGACAAGGACCTGGCGCTGGACCGCACCATGATCCCGCTCGGCTCGTGCACCATGAAGCTGAACGCGACGAGCGAAATGATTCCCGTCACCTGGCCCGAGTTCTCGAACATCCACCCGTTCGCCCCCGACGCGCAAACGGTCGGCTACCGCGAAATGATCGCCCAGCTGGAAGAGATGCTGTGCGCCTTGACGGGCTACGCGGCCGTCTCGCTGCAGCCGAACGCCGGCTCGCAGGGCGAATACGCGGGTCTGCTGGTGATCAAGGCCTACCACGAGTCGCGCGGCGAAGGCCACCGCAACATCTGCCTGATTCCCTCGTCGGCGCACGGCACCAATCCCGCATCGGCCAACATGGTCGGCATGCAGGTCGTCGTCACCAGCTGTGACGCCAACGGCAACGTGGACCTGGCCGACCTGAAAGCCAAGGCGGAAAAGCACAGCGCCAACCTGGCCTGCGTGATGGTCACCTACCCATCCACCCACGGCGTGTTTGAAGAAGGCATCCAGGAACTGTGCGAGATCATCCACTCGCACGGCGGCCAGGTCTACATCGACGGCGCCAACATGAATGCGCTGGTCGGCGTGGCCGCTCCCGGCTCTTTCGGCGGCGACGTGTCGCACCTGAACCTGCACAAGACCTTCTGCATCCCGCACGGCGGCGGCGGACCAGGCGTCGGTCCGATCGGCGTCGGCGCCCACCTGGCGAAATTCCTGCCGAATCAGCGCTCGTCCGGCTACCAGCGCGATGCGGCAGGCATCGGCGCCGTCAGCGCCGCGCCATTCGGCTCGGCCAGCATCCTGCCGATTTCGTGGATGTACATCGCCATGATGGGCGCGGAAGGCTTGACGGCAGCGACCGAGACGGCGATCCTGGCGGCGAACTACATCGCGCGCCGCCTGGCGCCGCACTATCCCGTGCTGTACTCGGGCCATGACGGCCTGGTCGCGCACGAGTGCATCCTGGACCTGCGCCCGATCACGGACGCCACCGGCATCAGCAACGAAGACGTGGCCAAGCGCCTGATGGACTTCGGTTTCCATGCGCCGACCATGAGCTTCCCCGTGCCGGGCACGCTGATGATCGAGCCGACGGAAAGCGAATCGAAAGTGGAAATCGACCGCTTCATCGACGCCATGATCGCCATCCGCGGCGAAATCGCCAAGGTCGCCAGCGGCGAATTCGACCACGACGACAACCCGCTGAAAAACGCGCCGCACACGGCACAGGTATTGATGTCGGACAACTGGGAACGCAAGTACAGCCGTGAAATTGCGGCCTACCCGGTCGCTTCCCTGCGTCAGCGCAAATACTGGCCGCCGGTCGGCCGCGCCGACAACGTGTACGGCGACCGCAACCTGTTCTGCGGTTGCGCCCCGATCAGCTCGTACGAGGAAGAGTAAGCGCCACGCGCCCGCTTAGGCGGGCGTGCCAGCGATAGAAAGGCAGGCCACGCGGCCTGCTTTTTTTTATCGTAGATACTGTTATCCCCGTCAAGCGGCGTGCAAGGCCGGATCAAATATTTTTCCCGACCTGAGCACGCCGAATGCCACGTGCACCAGCTTGCGCATCATGGCGCCGATGATCAGCTTGGGCGCTTTGCCGGCGTCACGCAGACGCTGACCGAAGCGCTTGCCCCAAGGCGTCTTATGCACTGCCACCATGGCCGGCATGTACAGTGCCTTGCGCAGGAAACTGTGGCCGACCTTCGACATGCGTGGCTTGCCACGCACGCTGGAACCTGACTCGTGCTGGCGCGGATCGAGGCCCGCAAACGCCACCGCCTGCTTGGCGCTGTCGAAGCGCTCAGGATTGGCGTAGTAGGACAGCAGCACGGGAATCGTGCGCTCGCCCAGGCCAGGGATGCTATCGAGCAATTCGCGCTTGCCGCGTAAATCCGGGTCGTCATCGATATGACGGCGGATCGCCAGGATCAGCGCCTTGATCTCGGCGTCGAGCCAGGCAATATGATCCTCGATACCCTGGCGTACCGCCGCGCGCGCCACTTCAAGCCGGTTGCTTTCCTGCTGGCGCATCGCTTGCAAGGCATCGAGGCGCAGCACCAGCGCGCGCAGCGATTGCTCGGCCGGCGATGGCGCCTGCCAGGGCTCTGGCTGGCGTTCATGGGCGAAGTCGGCGATCAGCTGTGCGTCGACCTTGTCGGTCTTGGTGCGCACCAGGCGTGAAGCGCTGAAGGCCTTGATCTGGGCTGGATTGATGACACTGACCACCATGCCAAGTCCAGCGAGATATTCGGCAACCCCTTCCCAATACGTGCCCGTCGCTTCCATGCACACCCTGGGGCTGCCGGCAGCATGCTTCAGCAGCCATGCGTGGAGCGCGGTGAATCCTTGACGGTTGTTCTCGACAACCTTGTTACGATGCTTGCCGTTGGGCAGGCGCAGCGCGCAGTCGAGCTTGGCCTTGGCAACGTCGATTCCTAAATTAAACATGCTGTGGTCCTCTTGCGATCTACCTTGCAAATGCGGGCTAACCGGCATGCCGGTGCCAAAGATACTGTCCGATCTTGACATGGAGGATGGGTAACTGGTGCGAGATCTACGGAGCTGGCTCGGGGCCTAAGGGCGGATACGGCATCCAGTTACCCGGTCTTGATATGCCTACCAAGATTTTGACAGCGGTCGATACCGTTCGCAATACCACGAACGGCATGAGGGGAATAATACAAGGTCGGATTAGGCCCGAAGGGCCGTAATCCGACAACATGGTTGGCGTATATGGTGACGTCGGATTACGCTGCGCTAATCCGACCTACAACGCCAGCAAGGCCGCGCCCGGCAATCCCAGGGCGGTGCCCAGCATCGTCAGCAACACGACATCGCGCCGCTCGCAGCGCGTGCGGTGCGAACTCCAGGCGGCAAACAGCAAGGCCACGGCCACGCCGCTGAGTGAAATGCCCACTTCCGTCATGCCAGCCCTCCCTGCGGATGCAACGCATCCGTCATGGTTTCCTTTTTCATCGTCCCCATCCTTTTCATTGATTGAACAAGCTACCTACCGGTAGGCAGTAAGTGTACAATAAAAAACACAGCGGCGTCCATGCCGTGTTTTTGAACGATGAAGGAAGCACAATGCAGCAGCAAACCACTCTCCCCGCCGCCAGTCTCGCTCTGGCGGCTTCCCTGGCCTTGGTGGCCGTGCTCGGTCCGGCCGGCATCGACATGTACCTCGCTTCGATGCCCGCCATGGCGCGCGAACTGCACACTTCGTATGCGAACGTGCAGCTGAGCCTGACCGTCTTCCTGCTGGCCCTGGGCGGCGGGCAGCTGCTGTGCGGGCCGCTGACGGACATGCTGGGCCGGCGCCGTCCGCTGCTGGCCGGCATCGCCGTCTACATCGTGGCCGCCGTATGGGCGTCGCAGGCGGAGCAATTGCACACCCTGCTGCTGGCGCGGGCGGTGCAAGGCCTGGGCGCGGCGCTGACCCTGGTCGTGGTGATGAGCATGGTGCGCGACGTGGCGGACGGCGTGCAGGCGGCGCAGCTGTTTGCCCTGTTGATGACCATCGTGGGCCTGGCGCCCGTGCTGGCACCCGCCGTGGGCGGCTTGCTCGATGCGCACTACGGCTGGCGCGCCGTGATGCTGGCCCTGGCCGCGCTGGGCGCCTTGACCCTGCTCAATAGCGCGCTGTTCCTGCCGGAAACCTTGCCGCCGAAGCAGCGTGTATCGCCGAAAGGCATGCACCGCACGTATGCGGGCATCGCGCTCGACCGCGCCTTCCTGCTGCCCGCGCTGGCCCTGTCGGCCGCATTCTTTTTCCTGTTTGCGTATATTGGCGGCGCGTCGCTCGTGTACCAGCGCGATTTCGGCCTGTCCGCCGGCAGTTTCGGCCTCGTGTTCGGCGCGACGGGCGTGGCCGTGCTGCTCGGTGCCATGGCCAGCGGCCGCCTGGTAAGCCGCCATGGCGTGGCGCGCTTGAGCGTGGCGGGCAGCGCCGCCATGCTGGCCGGCGCGGGGCTGGCCCTGCTCGGTGCCTGGGCCGGAGGGGGAATCATGGTCGTCGTCCCCGGCATGTTCGTGGCCCTGTTTGGCCTAGGCATCGCGGAAGCGGCGCTGATGGCCATGGCCATGGGCTCGCAGCAACGCGCGCTCGGCTCCACGGCCGCGCTGCTGGGCGCCATCCAGATGAGCTTGTCGTCGCTGGCCACGCCGCTGGCGGCCGGCCTGTCCGAATGGGGGCCATTGCCCTGGCTGCTGTTCTTGACCGTGGCCGGCCTGCTGGTATCATGGCTGACCCTGGCCACTGCGCGCATCCATCCGGCACACGCCAGCAGCCTGGGAGCGCACTGACGCTTCACCCAACTACTACCCTCATATGAAGAAACGCTCGGCCTCGGCCGATAACATCTGCGCCGTCGCCGTCGTGCACTTTTCCGAACACGGCTACGACGCTTCCTCCCTCAGCGACATCGCCGCGCAGGCAGGCATGCGCAAGGCCTCGCTGTATTCGCACTTCGCCGGCAAGGACGCCCTCTTCCTCGACGTGTTTGCCGACGCGCTGGCCGAAGAGCAAGCCTTCATGGACGCCTGCTTCGCCGACGAGGCGGCGCTGGCGGCACCGGGCGGCCAGCTGGCCGGCACCCTGTACTGCGACCGCATGGCCCAGCGCTACGGGGATTCGGCCCATCTGCGCTTTTTGCTACGCACGGCGTACCTGCCGCCCGCCACCCTGCGCGTGGAAGTTGGCACGGGCTATGAAGCCTTGCTGGCGCAATTGCAGCGGCACTACGTGGCCAGCCTGGGCCGCTGCGCGCCAGCGTTGCCGGCCGCGCGCATCGACCTGTATGCGCAAGCCTACCTGGGCATCGTCGACAGCCTGCATGTGGAGCTGATCTACGCGGGCGGCGCCGCGCTGCAGCAGCGCCACGCGGCCTTGTGGCAAATATTGTCCGATTCGCTGGCGATGGCGGCACAACCGGCCTGATGCGGCATAGCTCACTGCCACACAGTGAACCGACAAACAGGTCTGGCACAAGCCGCCATCGACTCTTCGAAAGCACCACTTTGCTACCTTCAAATGTGGTACGGCTTGCTGGCGGATTTTTCGCATGCGAAGTTCCGCTTGCGCCGTTTTCCGTCGTTGGCAGGCTCCGCCCCGTTGCATGCATTGCTTACTGTTTGCAACTGTCGCCCAGCCAGAGCTGATGAGCAGTTCAGCAGTGTCTAGTGAAATCGTGGCAAGTTAAGCATCCAGGAGCATCATCACAGCCGACAATACCAGCAACTGAAAAAAAGCGAGAAACAAAGCTCGTGGTATCGGCGGCATGAACTTCCATTGCAGGCTCTTCGTCGGTGAAATCAACGCAGACTTATTGCTTCCTACACAATAAAACAATGCCGATACAGCCAAGGAAAAAAACCTTACATTAGCCGGTACAACTTCAGGAGCAAAGGCGCAGCCAAAGAAAATTAAGGAGAAAAAAAATAAGGAAATGCGGGAAATTTTCTGTCCCAACTGAAGCTGTATTTGAGATTCCATAATTTTTAGCATTGATTTGAGTTACTCAAGTTGCGCTTCGAACGACTGCTCCTTGCCGTTGTTGGCAGGTCACGCCCTTTGATGTTGAAAAACTCAGGTACGTACACCATTAGATCAATATTCTGCGAGCCCAGCCCGGCCAGTACCGCCGCCGGTGAACGACCACCGGCGGCCTGGAGGTTGGAGACCTCCCAAAACTGTTGCCACTCAATTTCTTCAACACAATAAACCGAAAGACGTCGGCCGCTGCCAATAGTGCTGGCCGTATAACACTTATTCACGGGTTTCTACGCATGCGGAGCAGCAGCATCGTGGAAGCTGGCAGGGAACGCGCAGCCTTTAGCGAGGCGCGCCACGCCAAAAATGGATCAGGTTTAGGCGTGCACCAGTAGAAAGCAAGTCAGCGGAACGACGGCAAACAGCACAACAACGCCAAGGCATCCTGATCTCGAGCCGGATCTGAAACCTGCAGGAGTAGCGCGTCAGCGTACCCGAGCATAACGGATTGCCAAGCAGAAAGAATCACACATTGTCACAACAACGTGAATGGCCGTGGCATCGGACTTTCGTGTTCGTCCACGCCCACATTACACTTTGGAAACCTAAGATTTCTTCAGTTGACACTGTTGCAGCGCATCCATAAGATGCCCTCATTATTCATTTACGGAGTCCCACGTGGGTACTTGTTCTAGTGACAGTAGCCGATCTTGTATCGGTGATTGCCTCGGCAGCTAAGCAGCAAGCAACGCGGAATTCCGTTTCCTCCGTGCCTTGCTGAGCAAGGTGCGGTGTCTCGCGCGGCCACTCCGGCTGCGCGCCTCTCCCCCCTCTTTCCGATCGCGACCGGCTACTGACCCGGATTGCCCGCCAGCACGATTGTGTCCTGGCGGCACGCAAGTCTTGCCTGCGGCTGCGCCGCCCGTCAACACCTCGTCGTGAAAGGAAGAGCCATGAATCTCTTCACCCGCTTATTCGAATCGTTCCTGCGCAAGCGCCATACGGCCGGCAACTTCCGGCGCCGCGCCATGCCGCTGGAAAACAGCACGGCCCGCCCCGTGCCCGACCACCTGGCGCGCCAGCTGCTGGCCGCCGCCCATGAAGACCTGGACAGCGCCCTGAACCGCCTGCACACGCGCCTGGAAGGCTTGCGCGATGCCGAGGCGCAAGTCATCGGCGCGCAAACAGGACCGAACGAGGTCGAACATGAGAAACCGCTGGCCTGGTACCAGCACCTGTGGCTGTGCTACAAGAATCCGTTCAACCTGCTGCTCACCGTGCTGGCGATTGTTTCCTACCTGACGGAAGACCCGAAGGCCACCATCGTCATCGGCACCATGGTGATCCTGTCGACCCTGCTGCGTTTCGTGCAGGAAGGCCGCTCGAACCGGGCCGCCGAACGCCTGAAAGCCATGGTCAGCAATACCGCCACCGTGCTGCGCAATGGCCAGCAGATCGAACTGCCGATCCGCCAACTGGTGCAGGGCGACCTCATCGTGCTGTCGGCCGGCGACATGATCCCCGCCGACTGCCGTTTGCTGTCCGCGAAAGACTTGTTCGTCAGCCAGGCTGCCATGACGGGCGAATCCTTGCCGGTGGAAAAGATGGCCGAGCTGGCCGACGCCCATGGCAAAGACCCGATGGAACTGGCCAATCTGCTGTTCATGGGCACCAACGTGATCTCGGGCGCCGCCACGGCGCTGGTCTTGGCTACCGGAAACCGCACCTATTTCGGCACCATCGCCACCCGGGTGACGGCCACCGAGCGCACGCCGACGGCGTTCGAGGCGGGCGTGAACAGCGTCAGCTGGCTCTTGATCCGCTTCGCCCTCGTGATGGCGCCGCTCGTGTTCCTGATCAACGGCTGGACCAAGGGCGACTGGATGGAAGCGTTCCTGTTCGCCCTGTCCATCGCCGTGGGCCTGACGCCGGAAATGCTGCCCATGATCGTCACCAGCACCCTGGCCAAGGGCGCCGTGAAACTGTCGAAAAAGAAAGTCGTCGTGAAGCGCCTCGATGCGATCCAGAACTTCGGCGCCATGGACGTGCTGTGCACGGACAAGACGGGCACCTTGACGCAGGACAAGATCGTGCTGGAGCGCCATACGGACGTGTTCGGCCAGCCGTCCGATGAAGTACTGCAATTTGCCTACCTGAACAGCCACTACCAGACCGGCCTGAAAAACCTGCTCGACCGCGCCGTGCTCGACCACGTGGAATTGCAGACGGAAATGCAACTGGCGCGCGATTACGTGAAAGTCGATGAAATCCCGTTCGATTTCGTGCGCCGCCGCATGTCCGTTGTCGTGTCTGAAAAGAATGACCACCATGAGCTGATCTGCAAGGGCGCCGTCGAGGAAATCCTCGCCGCCTGCAGCCATCTGCGCCTGGGCGGCGTCAACATTCCGCTCGATGCCGCGCTGCTGGACAAGGTACTGGAAACCACGCATGGCCTCAACGCGGAAGGATTGCGCGTAGTGGCCGTGGCCGTCAAGGAAGTGCCGCCGCATAAGACCGTGTACGGCGTGGCCGATGAAACGGCGCTGACCCTGATCGGCTATGTGGCGTTTCTTGATCCGCCGAAGGAATCGACGGCGCCCGCCCTGCGCGCGCTGGCGGAACATGGCGTCACCGTGAAAGTATTGACGGGAGACAACCACCTGGTGACGGCGAAGATTTGCCGCGAAGTGGGCCTGGCCGTGCACGGCGTGCTGCAAGGCCCGCAACTGGACGACATGGACGACGCCACTTTGGCCCGCGCGGCTGAAGCGAATACCGTATTTGCCAAGCTCAGCCCGCTGCACAAGGAGCGCCTCGTGCGCGCCCTGCGCGGCAACGGCCATATCGTCGGCTTCATGGGCGACGGCATCAATGACGCGCCCGCCCTGCGCGCGGCCGACATCGGCATTTCCGTCGACTCGGCCGTCGATATCGCCAAGGAAGCGGCCG
Source organism: Janthinobacterium sp. GW823-FHT01H08 (assembly GCF_058797855.1). Taxonomy (NCBI): domain Bacteria; kingdom Pseudomonadati; phylum Pseudomonadota; class Betaproteobacteria; order Burkholderiales; family Oxalobacteraceae; genus Janthinobacterium; species Janthinobacterium sp. GW823-FHT01H08. Next base: position 2,907,898 of record NZ_CM179504.1, on the reverse strand, counting down.
ACATCATCCTGCTGGAAAAAAGCCTGATGGTGCTGGAAGAAGGCGTGCTGGAAGGCCGGCGCACCTTCAGCAACATGCTCAAATACATCCGCATGACGGCCAGCTCGAACTTCGGCAATGTGTTTTCCGTGCTGGTGGCCAGCGCCTTTTTGCCGTTCTTGCCCATGCTGCCACTGCACTTGCTGGTGCAAAACCTGCTGTACGACGTGTCGCAGATCGCCATCCCGTTCGACAATGTCGACGCCGAGCTGATCCAGCAGCCTTTGACCTGGAACCCGCGCGACATCGGCCGCTTCATGGTGTTCTTCGGGCCCATCAGCTCGATCTTCGACATCAGCACGTTTATCCTGATGTGGCATGTATTTGGCGCGAATACGCCGGAACAACAGACCCTGTTCCAGTCCGGCTGGTTCGTCGTGGGCTTGCTGACGCAGACGCTGATCGTGCACCTGATCCGCACACCCAAGCTGCCCTTCATCGACAGCATCGCGTCCGTGCCCCTGCTGGTGGCCACCACCGTCATCATGGCCGTGGGCGTGTTCCTGCCGATGGGACCGCTGGCGACCTACTTCAAGCTGCAAGCCTTGCCGTTGGGATATTTCCCCTGGCTGCTGGGCATCCTCGTCTGCTACACCGTGCTGACGACGTTCATGAAACGCGTGTATCTGCGCAAATTCGGCTGGCAATAGTATGATGAGCCGCTCTTTCCCCTACAAAAGGCACGCATGAGCGGCTCCTCCCTTTCCAAACGTCATCTCGCCCTGCTGCTGTCGGCCCTGGTCTTCCCCGGCAGCGGGCATTTTGTCTTGCAACGCAAGGTCCGTGGCTGCCTCTTCCTCGTGCCGGCCCTCGTTGCGCTGGCGATCGTATTGCGCCAGATCATGGCACGATTGGAGCAGGTAATGGCACAGATCGACAGCGGCGCCCTGCCCCTCGACGTGCAGCTGATCATGGAAAAAGTGGAGGCCCTCTCCGCCAACGACGGCCCCGCCATGACGCTGGCCGTGTGTGTGCTGGTGGCCTGCTGGATCGGCAGCCTCATCGACACCTTCCTGATCAAGCCATGACGGCGGAAGCAGAGGCGCGCAAACTGCGCAAGGAAGCCAGGATGCAGGCGCGCCGCGCCCAGCTGGCGCTCAAGCGCAAGGACCATGGCGGCCCGCTGGCCTGGCGCGGCTGGTTCGACGGGTCCGCCCATCCGAACCCCGGCAAGCTGGGCATAGGCGCCCTGCTGCTGGGACCGCATGGCGAACGTATCGAAGTGAGCGAAGCGGCCGGTTATGGCAGCAGCAGCGACGCGGAATACGCGGCCCTGACGGCCTTGCTGCAGGCGGCACTCGGCGTGCGCCCGCCGCCCGTGCAACTGCTGCTGTACGGCGACAGCCAGGTGGTGATCAATGATGTGCTGGGAACGACGCCGGTGGGCGCCAAGGGACTGGAAACGCAGAGGGCCACCGTAGTGGCCCTGCTGAAACAATTCACGGATGTGAGTTTGCGCTGGCTGCCGCGCCACAGAAATGGCGAGGCGGACCGGCTGTCGCAGTTGGCGATCGCAAGCTTCACCCCAGAGGCTTAAATACCGGGGTCGTACCCTCAGGGTACGACCCCGGCCGTTACTGGGTAAGCAACTTAGGCGGCGCGGCCGAGCTGCAATGCTTCTGCTGGCACCTTGGCTGCCGGACGCTTGGCCCCCTTCAAGCCGCTGACACTGGCCTGCTGCCCATTCAATTTGAACACGCTGACCACCTGCGCCAGGTTGTGCGCCTGGTGCTGCATCGATTCGGCGGCGGCCGCCGATTCTTCCACCAGCGCCGCATTTTGCTGCGTCACAGCATCCATCTGGCCGATGGCCCGGTTGATCTCGTCGATGCCCACGCTTTGCTCGCTGCTGGCCGCCGTGATTTCCGTGATGATGTCGCTCACGCGCTGCACACTGTCGACGATGTCATTCATGGTCGAGCCGGCTTGCGCCACCAGCATGCTGCCCGCGTTGACTTGCTCCACGGATGCGCCGATCAGGGTCTTGATTTCTTTCGCGGCGCTGGCCGAACGCTGCGCCAGGTTGCGCACTTCCGAGGCCACCACGGCAAAGCCGCGGCCCTGCTCGCCGGCCCTGGCCGCTTCCACGGCCGCGTTCAGCGCCAGAATATTCGTCTGGAAGGCGATGCCGTCGATGACGGAAATGATGTCGACGATCTTGTTCGACGACGCGTTGATCGATTCCATCGTGCCCACCACTTGCGCCACGACTTCGCCGCCCTTGACGGCCACTTGCGCCGCCGAGGCCGCCAACTGGTTCGCCTGGCGCGCATTGTCCGCATTCTGCTTCACGGTGCTGGTCAATTCTTCCATCGAGGACGCCGTCTCTTCCAGGGAACCGGCCTGCTCTTCCGTGCGGGAAGACAGGTCCTGGTTGCCTGCGGCAATTTCCGTCGACGAGGTCGCGATGCTGTCCGTGCCCGTACGCACTTCGCTGACGATGTTGAGCAGGCTCGTGTTCATGTCCTTCAGCGCTTGCAGCAGTTGCCCCGTTTCATCCTTGGCGCTGGCGTCGATCTGCGCCGTCAAGTCGCCATCGGCCACCTTGCGGGCGATATCCACGGCCGTGCGCAGAGGACGCACGATGCCCATCGTCAGCAACCAGGCGCACACGACGCCAAAGCCCAGCGCCAGCACGGCCAGGGTCAGCAGCAAGTTGCGGCTCGTCTTGGCGACATCGTCGATCTCGCGCGCCGTCGTGTCGATGCTGGCGCGCTGGTGCTGCAGCATGTCGTTGACCACTTTCAGGTATTTCGTCGAACCGGGCACGAAGATACCCTGGAAAGCCTTCTCCGCTTCCGCTTCCTGTCCATCCGCCTTCAGCTTCGATACTTGCGCGCGTGAATCGAGGTAAACCTTGCGCTGTTCGCTCACCAGGCGGAACAGTTCCTTTTCTTCCGGGCTGGAAATCAAGGCTTCGATTTTCTTTTGCAGTTCGCCCGAGACGACGGACGACTGTTTCGCCTCTTCCGCAAAATACGCGCCCAAGGTCGTGTCGCTGCTGCGCGCGATGGCCGTGGTGCGGCGCACGCCGCTGTCGATCTTCGCGTACCAGTCGGAAATATAGCGTTCCTTCGCCAGCGGCAGTTCCATCATGGTGCGCGTGGCCGTGGCCACGTCGTGCAAACGCCACACGCTGATGCCCGTGATCAGCATGGAAAACAGCAAAATCACGGCAAAACCCAGGCCGAGGCGCACACCAATACTGACGTTTCTTAACAAATTCATGTGAATATCCTAAAAAAGCGGAACCAGACTATATAAAAGGGGGACAGCAGAAAGCGGCCGCACGGGGCGGCCGCGGCGGCATCAGCGTGTGCCGATGCGCAAGGTGGTTTGCGGCGCTGCCGGGCGTTTCAGCGCATGTGTGACACCGTTCGCACCGCTGGCCTGCTGGCCGTTGAGCTTGAACACGCTGACCACCTGCGCCAGGTTGTGCGCCTGGTGCTGCATCGATTCGGCGGCCGCCGCCGATTCTTCCACCAGCGCCGCATTTTGCTGCGTGACGGCATCCATCTGGCCGATGGCCCGGTTGATTTCGTCGATGCCCACGCTTTGCTCGCTGCTCGCCGCCGTGATTTCCGTGATGATGTCGCTCACGCGCTGCACGCTGTCGACGATATCGTTCATGGTCGAACCGGCCTGCGCCACCAGCATGCTGCCCGCGTTGACTTGCTCCACGGACGCGCCGATCAGGGTCTTGATCTCTTTCGCGGCGCTGGCCGAACGCTGGGCCAGGTTGCGCACTTCGGACGCCACCACGGCAAAGCCACGACCCTGTTCGCCTGCACGGGCCGCTTCCACGGCCGCATTCAGGGCCAGAATGTTCGTCTGGAAGGCGATGCCATCGATGACGGAAATGATGTCGACGATCTTGTTCGACGAAGCGTTGATCGACTCCATCGTGCCCACCACCTGCGCCACGACTTCGCCGCCCTTGACGGCCACTTGCGCCGCCGAGGCCGCCAACTGGTTCGCCTGGCGCGCATTGTCCGCATTCTGCTTCACGGTGGAAGTGAGCTCTTCCATCGACGACGCTGTTTCTTCCAGGGAACCGGCCTGCTCTTCCGTGCGGGAAGACAGGTCCTGGTTGCCGGCGGCAATCTGCGTCGAGGACGTGGCGATGCTGTCCGTGCCGCTGCGCACTTCGCCAACGATGTTGAGCAGGCTCGTGTTCATGTCCTTCAACGCCAGCAGCAATTGCCCCGTTTCATCCTTGGCGCTGGCGTCGATCTGCGCCGTCAAGTCGCCATCGGCCACCTTGCGGGCGATATCCACGGCCGTGCGCAGGGGGCGCACGATGCCCGTCGTCAAGACCCAGGCACAGACAACGCCAAAAGCCAGCGCCAGCGCGGCCAGCACCAGCATCAGATTGCGGCTGGTATTGGCGACGGCGTCGATCTCGCGCGCCGTCGTGTCGATGCTGGCGCGCTGGTGTTCCAGCAAGTCCTGCACCATCTTCTGGTACTTGGCGGCGGCAGGCACGAAGGTCTTTTCAAACACTTCATTGGCGGCATTGACCTGCGCTTCGCCCTTGAGCTTGTAGACCTGGTCGCGTGAACCGATATACACCTTGCGCTGTTCCAGCAAGCCCGCGAACATAGCTTTTTCCTCTGGCTTGTCGATCAGCGCCTCGATTTTCTTTTGCAGTTCGGCCGAGCTGGACGACGAGACTTTCGATTCTTCGGCGAAATAACCGCTGAGCGAGGTATCGCTGCTGCGGGCAATGGCGATGGTGCGGCGCACGGCGCTGTCGATGCGGCCATACCAGTCGGAAATATAGCGCTCCTTCGCCAGCGGCTGCTCCATCATGACGCGCGTGGCGCTGGCCACGTCGTGCAGGCGCCAGACGCTGATGCCCGTAATGAGCATGGAAAACAGCAAAATCACGGCAAAACCGAGTCCGAGGCGGACACCGATGCTGACGTTGCGTAATACATTCATGTGACTATCCTAAAAAGCCCTGATGCCAGCATGCCGCACGGCTGATGGCTTCCCTTTGGCGCGCTGGCTGGCGGCGGTGTCAAGGCGGGTGTAAAAGTGAAACTGAAGTGAAACTGGCGCACGGTTCGGCGGAACCGTGCGCCAGGAAATGCGCTAGCGTGCGCCTTGCAGAAAAACCAAGCAATGTCGAGAGTCAATTGTTTTTAAGAAACCCTCTCGGATTAGGATGTCGGGAAATGTTCAGGGGCAATGCAACGCCGTCCCGGACTTTTCCTGGCGGCCTAGGCTGCGAGTTTTTCGATCAGGCCCATGTCGGCGCTGGACATCAGCTGGTCGATATCGACCAGGATCAGCATGCGCTCGTCGATGGTACCCAGGCCGATCACGTATTCCGTGTTGATCGAACGGCCCATGTCCGGCGCCGGCTTGATCTGTTCCGGCATCAGGGTGGTGACGTCGGAAACGCGGTCGACGACCATGCCGACGACGCGGTTGCCGATATTGAGGATGATGACGACGGTAAACTGGTCATAGCTGGGCGTGCCCAGGTTGAACTTGATGCGCATGTCGACGATCGGCACGATGATGCCGCGCAGGTTGACCACGCCCTTGACGAACTCGGGGGCGTTGGCGATGCGGGTCGGCGTTTCATAGCTGCGGATTTCGCTGACTTTCTGGATGTCGATGCCATACTCTTCCTGGCCCAGGGTAAAGGCTAGGTACTCGGCAGCCTTGGCAACGGTGGCGCCAGTGTCGCTGGAATTGGTGTTCATGATGATCCTTTCGTTAACTCGCCTGGGGCGCAGTCAAGGCACGCTGCGCGCAACCTTGGATGTGACGCGCCATGCACGATGGAATGGCCGCCACTGCTATGTTTTTGCAAATACTTTCTCGCAATTAGCTTATGCTTCTAATTTCCGTGCGGCAATGTTACCCCATGTAAATTTTACATGCACTAAAAAAGAGCGGTCGTCTGATTTTGGCTTTTCAAAAATACAATTTATGTGGCGAATACGGCACGCCGCGGCGTCACGCTCCCCGCCGCACGGGGCGGCGTTTTATGCCACACTGGCGGCCCCCGCTTTTTATGATGGTGAACCATGCATTCTTTGCTTTCCCAATGGCAGCCACGCCTGCTGGCGCTGGCCTCGGCCGGCCTGGGCGATGACAGCGCCCACGACATCAACCACCTGCACCGCGTCTGGCGCAATGCCAGCGTTCTGCTGCAGGAATATGCGCAGGCCGACGCCCTCACCGTGATGGCTGCCTGCTATCTGCACGACCTGATCAACCTGCCGAAAAACCACCCCGAGCGCCATCTGGCCTCGCGCCAGGCGGCCGCGCTGGCTTGCCGCCAGCTGACGGAACTGGATTTTCCACCAGAAAAACTGGCCGGCGTGGGCCACGCCATCGAGACGCACAGTTTTTCCGCCAACTTGACGCCGCACACGATCGAAGCGCAGATCGTGCAGGATGCCGACCGTATCGACGCGCTGGGCGCCGTCGGACTGGCGCGCCTGTTCTACACGGCTGCGCGCATGGATAGCGCGCTGGCGCATGGCACGGATCCGCTGGCAGCGCATCGCCCGCTCGACGACAAGGCCTACGCACTCGACCATATCGTCACCAAGCTCGACAAGCTGCCCGGCAAGATGCAGACGGCGGCGGGCCGCGCGCTGGCCGAACAGCGCCTGGCCGTGCTGACGGATTTCCGCGCCGCCTTTGCCGACGAATGGGGAATGGGCGCATAAGCTTGGCGGCGATAGCCAGCAACGCGCATGCTGTCTATAATGCAAGCCTCAGCTATCGCGCCGCGCGTCAGCAGCATCCTGTCACGCGCCGGCGCGATGCCAACGCGCCGAAAGCATGCATGTCCGATAAAACCAGCCCCGACAGCCATTCCCCGTCCTCGCCCGCCGCGCCCGCGCGCGCCGGCAATCTCAATTTCATCCTCGTCTGCGTCTTCATCGACATGCTGGGCATCGGCCTGGTGGTGCCCGTGCTGCCCATCCTGATCGGCGACTTTGTCGACGGCAAGGATGCGCAGGCATTCTGGTACGGCATCATGGCGGCCGTCTTCGGCTTGCTGCAGTTCATCTTCATGCCCATGCTGGGCGCCATCAGCGACCGCGTGGGACGCCGTCCCGTGCTGCTGTACTCGATGGCCGGCATGGGCATCAACTTTCTCGCCACGGGCTGGGCGCCGAACCTGGCCTGCCTGTTCATCGGCCGCATCATCGGCGGCGTCTCGTCGGCCAGCATGTCGGTCGCGTCCGCCTACGCCTCCGATATTTCCACGCACGACAACCGTGCCAAGAGTTTCGGCAAGATCGGCGCCGCCTTCGGCCTGGGCTTCATCTGCGGGCCCATGCTGGGCGGCCTGCTGGGCGAGGTCAATCTGCGCCTGCCGTTTTACGTGGCGGCCGGCCTGTCGGCGGCCAATTTCCTCTACGGCTATTTCTGCGTGCCCGAATCGCTGCAGCCCGGTCCCCGCGCGCCCTTTACCTGGGCGCGCATCAACCCGTTTGCCGCCCTGCTGAAACTGGTGCGCCGCGTGGAGATCCGCGGTCTGGTACTGGCCTTCGGCCTGATGACGTTTGCGCAAATGATGCTCAACACCACGTGGGTGCTGTACACGCATTTCCGCTTCGACTGGACGCCGCGCCAGAACGGCATCGCCATGTTCTGCGTGGGCCTGTGCGCGGCCGTCGTGCAGGCGGGCTTGCTGGGCATCCTCATCAAGCGCTTCGGCGAAGTGCGTTTGTCCCTGCTGGGCATGGCCTCCGGCGCCCTCACCTACCTGCTGTACGGGCTGGCGACGCAGGGCTGGATGATGTATGCGCTGATCCTGTGCAACCTGCTGGCCTTTGCCGCCGGTCCGGCCCTGCAGGGCATCATCTCGAAATCATCGAACGCCGGCGAACAGGGTGAACTGATGGGCTCCCTGCAATCGATCAGCAGCCTGGGCATCATCATCATGCCTTTGCTCGGCAGCATGATCCTCGGCGAGGTGAGCCACTTGCCAGCACAGGACTGGCGCATCGGCAGCACCTTCTATCTGTGCGCCATCATGCAAACCCTGGGCATCGTGGTGGCCTGGCGCTACTTCCAGGCGCAGCGCCTGGCCAGACTTGCGGTTTCCACCACAAAGTAGTCGGCAGGATAATATTGCATTTGAGAAATAGATAGGCGAGAATGGGATAATCAAGCGGACGTTGCCGACGCCCGCGATTCGATGGTGAGCAAGGATGGGTATGACTGACTTTTATTCCAGCGCCTGGCGCCGGACCGTGGCCATGCTGGCGCTGGCGCTGCCGACCCTGGCGGGCGCGCAATGCTCGCGCGACATTCAGGTGCCCGTCTCGGCCATCGGCGCCAGCGTGGTGGTCAATGGCGCCGCCATCGGCGGCATCTACCCCGACTTGCTGCGCAGCATTGGCGCCAAGCTCGGCTGCAATTTCATCTTCACGGCCGTGCCCCGTGCGCGCCTGGAGGCGATGTTCGAGGCGGGCAAGGCCGATATGCTGATTCCCGCCAGCAGCACGCCGCGGCGCGACCAGCACGGCCTGTTCATCCCCTTGATGGGCAGCCGGCCCCTGCTGATCTCGCTGCAGGGCACGCGCGCGCCCATCAACACCATGCAGGAACTGATCGAGCGGCGCGACTTGCGCGTGGCGCTCGTGCGCGGCTACGACTATGGCGCCTCTTACCAGGCGCTGGCCAAGGAATTGAGCAGCCAGGGCCGCCTGTTCTACGAGGTCGATGCGCTGTCCGTGGCGCGCCTGATGCAAAGCGGCTTCATCGACGCCACCATCATGAGCCCCACCATCCTGGCCGGCGTGGCGCAAAACGATGCGCGCGTGTACGGCCTGGCCGACCGCCTGCGCCTGGAAGCCTTGCCGGAATTGCCGTGGGGCATGAGCGGCGTCTACCTGTCGCGCAAGTCGCTGACGGCGGATGACCAGGCGGCCCTGCGCGAACTGCTGGAAAAAGCCAGCCGCTCGGGCACCCTGATGGAAGGCTTCCAGCGCCATCACCGCCAGGAACTGTTGTCGCAGAGCATACGCCCGCGCTAAGGCCTGCATGTCCGGTTTCGTCGTCGCCGTCGTCCTGTTTGCCGCCCTGCTGCATGCCAGCTGGAATGCCATCGTCAAGTCGGGCAAGGATACTTTCCTCACCACCGTGCTCGTCTCCGCTGGCGCGGCCCTGATCTCACTGGCAATCCTGCCCTTCGTCGATGCTCCCGCGCCCGCCAGCTGGCCCTACCTGGCCGCCTCGGCCGTGGCGCAGCTCGCCTATTATTCTCTGCTGGCGGCCGCCTACAAGGCGGGCGACATGAGCCACGCCTACCCGCTGATGCGCGGCAGCGCCCCGCTGATCGTGGCGCTGGCCAGCTGGCCGCTGATCGGCGAGCGCCTGTCTTCCATGCAAGTGGGCGCCATCGCCTGCATCTGCGCGGGCATCCTCGGCCTGTATATTGCCGCGCGCCGGCCAGTCACGGCCATCGCCGGGAAAAACACGGGACGCGCCACCGCCTTTGCGCTGGGCAACGCCTGCGTCATCGCCAGCTATACCCTGATCGACGGCATCGGCGTGCGCCTGTCCGGCGCGCCGGCCGCCTACACCATGTGGATTTTCGTCTTGAACGGAACCGGGCTGCTGCTGTGGACGGTGCTGCGCCGCCGCGCCGGCCTGCTTGCTTATGCGCAAACGCAATGGCGTTTGGCCGCCTTCGGCGGTTTCGGCACCCTGGCCTCGTATGGCCTGGCCCTGTGGGCCATGACGCAGGCGCCCGTAGCCGCCATCGCGGCCCTGCGCGAAACGTCGATCCTGTTCGCCATCGCCATTGCGGCCCTGTTCCTGCGCGAAAAAATCAGCCCCCGCCGCTATGTGGCCATCGGCCTGATCGCGGCGGGAGCGGTCTTGATGCGCATCGCCTAGCGGGCGTCGAGCGGCGCAATCGGCAATTCGATCGCGCTGGCCGCCCCTGCCGCGTGGTACACGCGCTGCGTCGCCTTCTTGTAATCGCCTGGCTGGGCCAGGAAGATATTCGGCACGTAGTTTTGCGGGTTGCGGTCGTACAGCGGGAACCAGCTCGACTGTACTTGCACGGCAATACGGTGACCGGGCAGGAAGACGTGATTCGCGTTCGGCAAGGCGAAGCGGTAGCGCTCCACTTTGCCCGCCGGTATCGGCGTCGGGTGCTCGAAGCTGTCGCGGTAGCGCCCGCGGAAGATATCCATGGCCACGCCCAGCTGGTAGCCGCCCATGGCCGGCTGCGACGGTACTTCGTCCGGATACACGTCGATCAGTTTCACCACCCAGTCGGCATCCGTGCCGCTGGTGGCCGCGAACAGGTTGACCATCGGCGCGCCGGCGATGCGCACGGCCGTTTTCAACGGTTCCGAAACATAGCTGAGCACGTCCGTGCGGTCCGCATAGCCGCGCTGGTCGCTGACCAGCCATGGCTTCCACACGTCGGCATCGGCGAGGCGCACGGGACGGGGCACGAAAGGTACGGGTTTGGCGGGATCGGCCACGTATTCGTCGAACGCGCCTTGCGCCGCATCCGCAGCGCCCGATGGCGCCGCAAAACCCAGCCTGGAACCGTCCTGCAGGTAGATCGGCGTCAGCTTGGTGTCGCAGGTCTCGCAGGCCAGCGGCCACTGCTGCAGGCGCTGCCACTGGTTGGTGCCGCTCTGGTAGGACACGACGGGCGCCGTGTTCGCTTCCGGCGCACCATCCTTCAGGTATTGATTGAGGAATGGCTGCATGACTTTTTCGCGGAACTGGCGCGCGGTATCGCCGTCAAACTTCAGGGCGCCCAGGCTGGAACCGTCATAGTTGACGCCGCTGTGACGCCACGGGCCGATGGCCAGGTAATTGAGGTTGTTGTGCTTGTCGCGCCCTTCCATCGCCGCGTAGGTGGCGTAGGGGCCATAGATGTCTTCCTGGTCCCACTGCCCCACCACGTGCATGGTGGGCACGATCAGCGGACGCTTGGCCAGGATTTTATCGAGCGCCTGTTCTTGCCAGTAACTGTCGTAAGCCGGATGCTCGAACAGCTTTTTCGTATAGGTCAGCTTGTCGATGCCAAATTTCTTCGCGAAATCACCGGCCGAGCCGATGCGCAGATACGCGTCGTAGTCGTCGTAGACGCCCAGCACGGGCGCCTCACCGCTGCCGCGCACGCTCGTTTGCCACGCCAGGTAAGACAAGCTCGGCATGCGGAAGGCGCCGTTATGGAACCAGTCGTCGCCGCGCCAGCCGTCGACCATGGCGCTCATGGGAATGGCCACCTTCAGCGCCGGATGCGGATCGACCAGGGCCATCAGCACCGTATGGCCCTCGTACGAGGAACCGAGCATGCCCACCTTGCCATTGCTTTCCGGTACATTTTTCACCAGCCAATCGATGGTGTCCCACGCATCGGTCACGTTGTCGACCTTGGTATTGTTCAGCGGGCCGCGCACGGGGCGCGTCATCACGTAATCGCCTTCCGAGCCATGCTTGCCGCGCACGTCCTGGAACACGCGGATGTAGCCGTTTTCCACCAGGGTATCGTCGCCCTGCGGCAAGGTGGCCAGCATGCTGGCGCTGGTGGCGCGCTGGGCGCGGCGCGCCGCGTTGTACGGCGTGCGCGTGAGCATGATGGGCGCCCGCTTGGCGTCTTTCGGCACGACGATCACCGTGTACAGCTTGACGCCGTCGCGCATGGGGATCATCACCACGCGCTTGACGTAATCATTCATATCGGGCAGCACCAGCTTGGCGCCGATATCGGGCGTCATCGGCGGCGTTTGCGCCATCGCCGGTACTGCAAACAAGGAACTGATAACAAAAGCCAGGCCGGTGAGCCGGACGGGGGACGACACGCGCATACTGTTCTCCAATGATTCATGCCACGCAAAAGTGGCCGAATGGCAATAGTACCCGGAAAGCAAGTTCCACAATAGGCTAGCCTCTGACGCAGCGCAGCAGATATATGGGCACGCAACTTGACAGAACGCGCCCGAACTGCAACCATAACGCCATGAAATTTATCCCGTCACAACACGCCTGCTTGAATTGGTGGTCCCGCTCACTTTCGCGCGGCCACTCTATAGTGATGTGAATTTGATCCACGCCGCCTCGATCGGTGGCGTAACAGGCTCAGCCTGGATCATCCCCGATGCAGGCGGCTCAAAAGGAAACTTGATGAGCTTGCCTAACACCCCAGATACCCAAGACCAGAACGACGCACCGGCAGCACCGCTGTCGCCCGCTGCCATCGCTTCGCAATCCGTGATCCTGACGGGCGACCGCCCGACCGGCCCCCTGCACCTGGGTCACTACGTGGGCAGCCTGCGCGACCGCGTCCGCTACCAGAACAACTACAAGCAATTCATCATGCTGGCCGACGCGCAAGCGCTGACGGACAATATGGAAGACATCGACAAGGTGCACCGCAACGTCGTCGAAGTGGCGCTCGACTACCTGGCCGTCGGCATCGACCCGAGCAAGACCACGGTCTTCATCCAGTCGCAGATCCCGGAACTGGCCGAGCTGACCTTTTACTACCTGAACATCGTCACCGTGGCGCGCCTCGAGCGCAATCCCACCGTCAAGGAAGAAATCCGCCTGCGCGGCTTCGAGCGCGACATTCCAGCCGGTTTCTTGACCTACCCGGCCAGCCAGGCGGCCGACATCACGGCATTCAAGGCGGGCGTGGTGCCCGTGGGCGAAGACCAGATCCCGATGATCGAGCAAACGAATGAAATCGTGCGCCGTTTCAACCGCATGTACAACCGCGAAGTGCTGATGGAATGCAAGGCGCTGGTGCCGGACATCGGCCGCCTGCCCGGCATCGACGGCAAGGCGAAGATGAGCAAGTCGCTGGGCAACACCATCAACCTGGGCGCGACCCCGGCCGAAATCACGGCTGCCGTGAAAAAAGTCTACACCGACCCGCTGCACCTGCGCGTGGAAGACCCGGGCCACCTGGAAGGCAACATCGCGTTTACCTATCTGGACGCCTTCGATCCGGAAAAAGCCGCGCTGGCCGAAATGAAAGCCCATTACGTGCGCGGCGGCCTGGGCGACAGCATCGTCAAGAAGCGCCTGGATGTGGTCTTGCAGGAAATGCTGGCGCCGATCCGCGCCCGCCGCGAAGAGTTCGCCAAGGACAAGGGACAAGTCATCCAGATGCTCAAGGAAGGCACCTTCAAGGCGCGCGAAGTGGCGGCCCGCACGGCCGACGAAGTCAAGTCGGCGCTGGGCCTCAACTACTTCTGATCGCCAGCAGCAATAGCAAACTGATATAGCAAACTGATGCGCTCAGGCGGAGTCGGGTAAAATCCCGCTTCCGCCTGGGCGCAATTCGTTTGTCACCGTGGCACCAGCAATCCGTAGAGAAGACAACGCGCCATGACCGAGACCCCTATCGAACAGCTGCTGCAGCAGCATTTTTCCATCGATGCGCTGCAACAGGAGCCTGCGCCCCTGCAGCAGGCGCTGCGCATGCTGGGCGGCTGGCTGGCCGCCGAACGCGCCGAACCGTATCCGCACACGCCGTACGCGGAATTGCTGACGCAGCTGTCCGACACTTGCCTGCCCGCGCATGGCATGCCCGTGGCGCAATTCCTGCAGGAGCTCGACACCACCGTGCTGGCCAATACGGCCCAGCTGAACCATCCGCAATACATCGGCCACATGACGCAGGCCTTGCCCTGGATCAGCGTGCTGGCCGAAGCGTTTACGGCCACCCTTAACCAGAACCAGGTCAAGATCGAGACGGCGTACGTATCGACCCTGATCGAAAAGCAGATCCTGGGCTGGCTGCACCGCCAGGTCTACCAGCAGCCGGACGCCGTCTATGCGCAGGCGATGGCCGCCACCAGCGGCGCGCTGGGCAATGTCGTCAATGGCGGCACCATGGGCAACCTGACGGCGCTGGCCGTGGCGCTGGAAAAACAATTGCCCGGCACGCGCAAGCGCGGTTTGTTTGCCGCCATGCAAGAATCCGGCTACGCGGGACTGGCCGTGATCGGTTCGGCCCGCAGCCATTATTCCGTGAAAAAGGCGCTGGCGACCCTGGGCCTCGGCGAAAACGCCCTGCACCTGGTGGCCGTCGACCGCGACAACCGCATCGACGTCACCGCGCTGGAAGCGACGATTGCCGACTTGAAATTGCGCAATATCAAGGTCGTCGCCATGATCGGCATCGCCGGCACGACGGAAACGGGCGCCATCGACCCGCTGGCCGCCATGGCGGCGATTGCCGCGCGGGAAGGCATCTGGTTCCACGTGGATGCGGCCTGGGGCGGGGCCCTGCTGATCGCGGAACAGTACCGCCCGCTGTACGACGGCATCGCCCTGGCCGACTCCGTCGTCATCGACGGGCATAAATTGCTGTGGGTGCCGATGGCACAAAGCATGGTGCTGTTCAAGGATGGCGCCAGCCTGAACCTGCTGAAGCACAACGCCAACTACATCTTGCGCGACAATTCGGGCGACCTGGGCCAGACCTCGCTGGAAGGCTCGCGCCGCTTCGACGCCTTGAAACTGTGGACCTCGTTCAAGGTGCTGGGCGTGTCCGGCTACACGACCTTGCTGCAGCAGGCGGCCACCCTGTCCGGCCAGTTGCAGGACTTGTTGGCCGACCAGCAGGATTTCGAACTCGTCACGCGCTCCGACACCTTCATTCTCACCTACCGCTACGTGCCCGCGCCCTTGCGCCAGCGCATGGACAGCCTGCTGGCCGGCGGACAGGTCGAGGCGGCGACCGAGCTGAACAAGCAACTGAACACCTTGAACGCCAAGCTGCAAAACCGCCAAAAGGCGCAAGGCCACAGTTTTGTGTCGCGCACGGTCCTGGAATCGACGCGCTACCCTGGCCCGACGAATGTATTGCGCGTGGTCATGACGAATGTCAAGACGCGCCCCCACCACCTGCGCGCCATTTTGGCCGAACAGCGGGCCATCGGCCAGGCGCTGGTGGCGGAACTGGGCCTGTAAGAAACACCCACCCATCGCCCATGACTGGATGACCGATGCACCGCCTGAGCGCCCTCACCGATCTGCTGCAGCATCTGTTGAAATGGCTGCTGCTGGCCTTTGTCGTGGCCGTGCTGGCTGGCACCGCCTCGGCCGGTTTCCTGTTCGCCCTTGAATGGGCAACTGCGACGCGCTTGGCGCGCGCCTGGCTGATCTGGCTGCTGCCCGTGGCGGGCTTTGCCGTCAGCTGGCTGTATCTGCGCTACGGCAGCAGTGTCGAGGGCGGCGCGAACCTGCTCATCGATGAAATCCACGATCCGAAAAAAATCATTCCGCTGCGCATGGCGCCGCTGGTGCTGGGCGCCACCGTCATCTCGCATCTGTTCGGCGCCTCCGTCGGACGCGAAGGCACGGCCGTGCAGATGGGCGGCGCGCTGGCCGACCAGCTCACGCGCATGTTTCGCCTGAACAATGAAGACCGCCGCATCATCCTGATGGCCGGCATCAGCGCCGGCTTTGCCTCCGTCTTCGGCACGCCGCTGGCGGGCGCCATCTTCGGTCTGGAAGTGCTGGCCATCGGCCGCTTGCGCTACGAAGCCATGCTGCCCTGCCTGGCCGCCGCCGTCATCGCCGACCAGGTAGGCTTGCTGTGGGGCGTTCAGCATACGCATTACGCCGTGCCCTTGATCCCCGCCCTCTCCGCCTGGACTTTATCCGCCATGGTGGTCGCGGGCGTGCTGTTCGGCGTGACCGGTAAACTGTTTGCGCAAGCCACGCACGGCTTGAGCGGCTTGATGAAGCGCAAAATTGCCTACGCCCCGCTGCGCCCGCTGATAGGCGGCCTCGCCGTCGCCGTCGCCGTGTGGCTGCTGGGCACCGACAAATATATCGGCCTGGGCATCCCCACCATCGTCGACGCCCTGAAGGAACCGCTGCCCGCCTGGGATTTCCTCGGCAAGATGGCGTTTACCATCGTCTCGCTGGGCACCGGTTTCAAGGGCGGTGAAGTCACGCCATTGTTCTTCATCGGCGCGACCCTGGGCAATGCGCTGGGGCCGCTGCTGCACCAGCCCTTCGCTCTGCTGGCCGCCATCGGCTTCGTCGCCGTGTTCGCGGGCGCCGCCAACACGCCGATCGCCTCGACCCTGATGGCGATGGAGCTGTTCGGCGCCGAGATCGGCGTGTACGCAGCCATCGCCTGCGTCGTGGCCTACCTGTTTTCCGGCCACGCTGGCATTTACCGGGCGCAGCGCGGCGGCCATGCCAAGCGCAGCGCCCGCAAGGAGCTTGAACCATGACACAAAATATCTACGACAACGACGCCTTTTTCACGGCCTACAGCCAGCTGCCCCGCTCCATCGGCGGCCTCGACAGCGCGCCCGAATGGCCGGCCCTGCGCGCCATGCTGCCAGACGTGCAAGGCAAGCAAGTACTTGACCTGGGTTGCGGCTATGGCTGGTTCTGCCGCTGGGCGGCAGAACAGGGCGCGGCGCGGGTATTGGGCGTGGACGTGTCGGAAAAGATGCTGGCGCAGGCGGGCGGCATGGGAGAACATGCGGCTGTCAGCTATGCCCGGCTTGATCTGGAACAACTGGCCTTGCCGCCAGCCGGCTACGACCTGATCTATAGCTCGCTGGCCTTCCACTACATCGCGGATTTCGCCACCTTGCTGGCCGCCATCCGCCACGGCTTGAAGCCGGGCGGCAAGCTGGTGTTTTCCATCGAGCACCCGATCTTCATGGCGCCGCGCCAGCCGGGCTGGCTGACGGATGGACAGGGCCGCAAGCGCTGGCCCGTCGACAGCTACCACCAGCAAGGTCCGCGCGTGTCGGACTGGCTGGCGCCCGGCGTGATCAAGCAGCACCGCACTCTGGGCACGACCATCAATGCGCTGCTGCGGGCAGGTTTCCAGCTGGAACACGTGGAAGAATGGGGGCCGACAGATGCGCAGGTGGCGCAGCAGCCGGCCCTGGCGGAAGAGCGCGAGCGGCCGATGCTGCTGCTGGTGGGCTGCAGCCTGCGCTAGTCCCTGGCCCGCTCGAACAATTTGCCCGCCAGCTCCTCGATATCGTCGCGCATGGCCAGCGCATCCAGCCATAGCGGGGGAATCGCCTGGGCGCCATAATAGGCGCCGGCAAGCTGGCCGACGATGGCGCCGGTCGTATCGGCATCTTCGCCCAGATTGACAGCGCGCAATACCGCCGCTTCCAGTGAGTCGGTATGGAAGAAGCACCAGAGCGCCGCTTCCAGCGATTCCACGCAATAACCGGTGCCGCGTATCTGTTGCTCCGTTTTGGCGAGGAAACTGCCGCTGGCCAGCTCAACCAGCTTCGGTTCCGCAGGCCGGAACGCGATACTGTCCAGCAGCGCGTCTTTCGCCGTGCCGGCCAGCGCGCTGCACAGCAAGGCGGCGAGCAGCTGGCAGCTTTCGACGGCTTCCGGCGCCGCGTGGGTGGTGCGGGAACTGTCGGCAGCGCAGGCCATGGCCGCTTCGGCATCGGGATAGGCAAACAGCACGACGGGGACCAGGCGCATGAGCGACCCATTGCCCGCCGTGTCAGGCGCGGCGGAGCCGCTCCAGGGATTGCCCGTCTCCTGGAAACTGGCCAGCGCGCTCCTTACCGTGCCACCGATATCGAAGCAGGTGCCGGTGGAACTCAGGTAGCCCCATTGCCACCAGTTCAAGTACCGCACCATCTGGTCCGCCGCATCGAACGCCCCTTTCTGGACCAGGCTTTCGGCCAGGCACAGCGCCATCGACGTATCGTCGGTCCATTGTCCCGGCTGCAAGCCGAACGGACCGCCACCAGTCATGCCCGTCACCGGCGCAAAGCTGCCGCGCGGAGAAAATTCCACTGTGGTACCGACGGCATCGCCGCAGGCAAGTCCCAGCAAGGCGCCCAGATAGCGCTTGTGTAAGGTTGGTTTGTGCAAAGTTGACGTCATCATGATTCTCCGTGGATTCCTGGCGGGCCACACTCATCCGGTTTCCGCCACGAGCACGAGGTGCCACGCTGCGCCTGCAGGCACTGGCCATCGCGCCATAAGATCAGGCCTCCGTACGCCGCAGCGCCGCTCCGCCATGCAGGGCCAGCGGCATGGCCCTGGCCCAGCGGTTAGACGACAGCGAAAACGTCAGTGCGCGCACCTGGTGATACCAGCCGGCGGGCACGTACAGCATGTCGCCCGGCTCGACGAGGCATTCGATCATGGTGGCCTGGCTTGCTAAGGGGAAGCGCTGGAAATCGGGCGCTTCCGGGTCGAAGGGCGAGCCGAACAGGATGGCGTTCGCTTCGCTGGGATACAGGAAGGCGTCGTGGTGCGGCGGCGACAGGAAGATGCGCTTGCGGCCCCACACTTGCGCGAAAATATTATCGTCGTAATCGCAATGCAATGGCGTCACCGTGCCGGCCGGCCCCACCCAGAAGCGCGGCGGGCCCATCTTGTCGAAATACGTGGGCCAGTGGCACAGGCGGTTCAGCTCGCGCAATTCCAAGTTGCCCAGGTACGGCGGCAACGCGTGCGCCCCTTCTTCCACCAGGTCCAGATATTGCCCCATCGACATGTCTTGCATGGCACGGTCGGCCGCGAACGCCGTATTGATATAGTCGCCCACCCGCGCGCGCACGGGCACGTGGCTGAACCGTTCGCGCAAGACCTCTGGCCCCAATGCCGACAAAGGCCAGCGCCGCACCAGCCCGCGCATCAGGAAGGGCAAGCCCAGCGCGGCGCGCGCGCGGAAGGCGGCGGCGTCCAGCATGGCCAGGCGCGGTACTTCGGTAATGGCGGGCAAGTCCCGCGCCGCCCGCTTGATGGCCTCGCGCATGGCGTCGATGGACGTGACGCCGCGCACCTGCGCATCCTTGTCTTCGCGCGCCAGCTTGCGTGCCAGGGCCGCTTCGGGCGAGCTGAATTCGGCTGGCGGCCGGGGCGGCAGCGCGCGCGGCGCGATGGGGGCAGCCGCAAGCGGGAGCGGCACTTCTTTTTCTACGGACATAAACCTTCTTTGCGATCAAGGCGTCACATGGCATGGCATGGCGCGACAGTGCGCCATTTTAAGCCAGCAAGGCCCGCATGACATATTCCCCCGACGTATCGACACCTGACAAAACCGTCGCGAGCGGAAGGTAGAGGTGGCTAAGAAGCGCAACCGTGCTGAAGCACGGTGAGCATCGCAGGCTACCTATACCGACGCGCAGCAGCTTAGGCCAGGCGTCCTCAGACAGGTGTTTTGAAGATCGGATCGACGATAAACTGCTGCGCCTTGATGCGCAAGGTGCGCTCTTCGTCCAGCTCGGCGCGCGTTTCGCCCAGCTCTTCGCGTTCCGCTTCCAGTTCCAGGCGCGCGGCCGCCAGTTCCGTTTCCACGCGCGTCAGGCTTTCCAGCTTCAGCTGGGCCTGGATCAGTTCCGCGCGCGCCGCTTCGGCGGCCTCTTCCAGGCGCGGGATGCCTTCGAGCTTGAACTGTGCCTTGGCCAGGTCCATGCGCGCCTGCTCGGCCGCCTCTTCCAGGCGCGGCAAGCCTTCCAGGCGCAGCTGCGCCTTGGCCAGGTCCGTTCTAGCCTGATTCGCCACCTGCCGCTCACGTTCGAGTTCCTCGCGCAAGGTTTCCAGCTCGCCCGCCTGCAAGTCGAGCAACTCTTGCTGGCGCTCGTTCTCGCTGGCCAGGTCCATCAATTCCTGTTGATTGTCGTTCATCTCGGCTTCATGCGCGCTGTGGCTGGCGCTTAATTCCTGCCCTACATAATCGAGGATGGCTTGCTGCAGCACGGGCGACAGTTCGGCGGCGGCGGCGATCTGGCGCTGCGCACCGGCCTTGCGGCGCTGCAAGAGCTTGCTGATGGTGCCCAGGCAGGCGCCGTTACCCAGCCGTTCGCGCAAGGCGCGCACCGTAATGGCCTGGCCTTCGCCCGCCATCGCTTCCATTGCCGCATTGATCTGTTCCGCGCTTACTTTTGCCATGTCGTCTGCTCTTGAATGTTGCCCAGGGCAATCTTGCCCAGGGGCATTATCTTATGCCAGCGGCGGCAAAGCGTAAAGTATTTCTCAATAGTAATTGCAATTGCACAACGGAAGCGCGAGAAAACATGCGGCCTGGCGTGTTTTACTCTTCCAGCAAGCCGTTTTCCGTGAGCATATCCTGTACCAGTTCCAGGCGCAGCACGGGATTGTCCTGACTCAGCAGCAATTGCTTTTGCATGGCACTCAGGGACAGCAGCTCGCACCAGCGGTTCGCCACCCAGCCGCACTCGTCGAGGCGGTACGGCGGCTGCAGGGGCATTTGATCGGGCGGAATCTTTTGCTCCTGCAAGGTGCGGATCAGGGCACCCAGTGCGTCGGCCACGTTCTGCTGCTCCTGGGGGATGGGAATGGTTTTATCGGGCGGCAAGGTTTCGACCTGCGCCATCCACAAGCCGTTTTTCAGCTGTTCGCTGGAGACGATGTGAAAGCGCTGCATGCCCATGCATTTGATTTGCAGCAAGCCCGACAAGGGCGCGGCCCAGTCGATGACGCGCGCCAGGGTGCCCACGGGCGCCAGGGTTTCCAGCTGGCCCGGCTTGCGCACTTCCGCGCCGTCCAGCAGCTGCACCACGCCGAACGGCTGCTCTCCCATGATGCACTGACGTATCATGTCCAGGTAGCGCACCTCGAAGATCTGCAGGGGCAGATAGCCATCGGGATACAGCACCGTATTGAGCGGGAACAAAGGTATCGAGGTCATGGCGCATGATGGCACGAATGCGATATCCGTGCTGCGCGCCTTATGCGTCCTTTACTTATAAAAACGGCGCTTTTTCGCCCGCTCCGCCGCCTTCGGCGCCAGCACTTTCACGATCTTTTTCTGAATCGTGCCGCCGGCGGACGTGCCCGGCACGCGGTGTTCCACCTCGAAACCGGGCTCCTCGTTGCGTTTCAAGGTTTGCCGCGTCAGCGCTTCCACGGCCGACAGCAATTCCACTTCATCGGCGCAGACGAGGGAAATGGCCTCTCCCGAAGCGCCCGCGCGGCCCGTGCGGCCGATGCGGTGGATATAGTCTTCCGCCACCGTCGGCAAGTCGAAATTGACGACGACGGGCAATTGATCGATGTCCAAGCCACGGGCGGCCACGTCGGTGGCCACCAGCACCTGCACTTCCGCCGATTTGAAACGCGCCAGCGCGCGCAAGCGGTTCGGCTGCGTCTTGTCGCCGTGGATGGAATCGGCGCGCACGCCCTGCTCCAGCAAGGTATTCACCAGCAGCTCGACGCCCTTGCGCGTCTTGACGAAGACGAGGACCTGGCCCCAGCGCTTTTTCTTCAGCAAGTGCAAGAACAGTTCCGGCTTGCGTTTCTTGTCGCACACGATCACCGACTGCTTGACGGCCTTGACCGTGCTGTTGCGCGCGCTCACTTCCACCGAAATCGGGTCTTTCAGCATTGTTTTCGCCATGGCGCGGATGGCGTCCGAGAACGTGGCCGAGAACAGCAGGGTCTGGCGCTGCTTGGGCATCGTCATCAGCAAGATATCGAGTTCGCGCTCAAAACCTAGGTCCAGCATGCGGTCCGCCTCGTCCAGCACCAGCGTCTGCACCTGCTCGAACTTGACGGCGCCCTGCGTCTGCAAGTCCAGCAAGCGGCCCGGCGTGGCCACCAGCACGTCGAGGCCCTTGCGCAGCTTGCTGATCTGCGGCTCGATGGGCACGCCGCCATAGGCGACAAAGCTGCGCAGCGGCAAGTTGCCGCCATAGCTGCGGAAGCTGGCATAGACTTGCTCGGCCAGCTCGCGCGTGGGCACCAGCACCAGCACGCGCACGCATTGCGGCGCCACCACGCCTTCCAGGGTCAGGCGCTGCAGCAGCGGCACGGCAAAGCCCGCCGTCTTGCCCGTGCCCGTCTGGGCGGCGGCCATCAGGTCGCGCCCGGCCAGCACGGCCGGGATTGCCTGTGCCTGCACGGGCGTGGGCTTGGCATAGCCGAGCTCATCGAGTTTGCGGGCCAGGGGATCGATCAGGCCGAGGGAGGAAAACGTCATGGGGAAAGCAATCTTGGCAAATGAAAAGGCGGCGCGCACGGGCTGGCCGCGCGCGCAATTGCCGAGATTATAGGCCAGCGGGGATGCCGGCCGGGGTTTTCAGCGCGAGAACATCGCCATCAGAACTTCATTTCCAGGGTGGCGCGCGCCTGCGGCGAGCTCGGCGAGATGCTGTTGCGCACGATGGTTCCGCTGGCGTCCGCATAGATGGTATCGCTTTCGAAGTCTTGCGCCAGCAGGTTAGACACGGCCAGGCGCAGCTGGTTCTTCGCATCGAATTTCCACAGCGCATAAATGTCGAGGTCGCGCCGCGGCGACGTATAGGCGCTCTGGCGCTCGGTGATGCGCACGGGGCCGCCATTGCGGAAGTTGAAGCTGCCGCCCGTGGTCAAGACGCCGTCCGGCGTCTTGTAGTCGAGGCCAACGTTGCCGCTGACGGGCGTTTGCTGGTCGAGCCGGTTGTTTGGCCCCGGCACCTGCTCCACTTGCGACCAGTTGCGGCTGACGCTGGCGCGCAGGTCGATGGCCGGCACGGGCGCGGCCAGCACGGCGCGCAGCGGGAACTTCGCTTCCAGTTCTAGTGTCTGCGTATTGGCGCGGCCATCGTTGACGGGCGTGGAGACCCAGCGCTCATTGATAAACAGCAAACCCTGGCGCGTATAACCATCGATACGGCGGGCCGAGGCGCGCGCGCTGAGCAAGGCGCCTTCGGCCCAGTAGTGCTCGTAGGAAGCGTCGATGCCCAGCGCCAGCTCCGGCTTCAGGTAGGGATTGCCTTCGCGGTCAGGGTCCGTCTGGCTGTTGTTGGTCGAGGTATTGCGGCGCGGAATCAGGCTCGACGTCGGCTGCGCCTTGTAGGTGCGCGTCAGGGCAAGGCGCACCTGGTCGCCCTTGGTATCGGGCAACTTCCACAGGGTTTGCAGCAGCGGGCTCCACACGCTGGTACGCTGGTTCACTTCGTCGTAGGTATCGCCCGCGCTGCGCGTATCGATGCCTTCCCAGCGCACGCCCGCATACATGGACCAGCGCGGCGTGATTTCCCATTCATCCTGCACGTACAGCGCCAGGCGCTTGATGGTGGCGTCGAAACCCTCGTCGCTGTTGACGGGCGGACGCACGCCCAGGGCCGCTTCGCGCTGCCGGCGCGTTTCCTCGCGCTCCGTGTAGGCGCCATCCCAGCCCATCGACAGGGCATGGCCGGGCAGCAAGGGCGAGGAATACTTGCCGGTGGAACTGACGCCGTTTTCCGTCGCCTTCACGCCCACCTTGCGCTCGAGCGCCAGGCCGCCGCCGTCGATAAAGCCTTGCTGCAGGCTGTCAGACGTATTGCGGGCGGCCGAGGCGCCGATCTTCAGTTCCAGTTTGGCGCCGCCGGCCAGCTTGTGCATCCACGTCAGGTCGCTACGGCCGAACGCGTTGTGGTTGCTGGAACTGCCCGTATTCGTGTCGTAGTCGGGGCGCACGCCCAGTTCTGTTTCCGCGCGGCTGAAATTGCGGTGATTCGAGCGTCCGCCGTTGAAAAAGAATTGCGCCGTCACGTTGTCGCCGTTGGCCAGCACCCAGTTCAGGCGCGGCGACAGATTGATGCCTTCCGGGCGGCCATCGCCCGTGCCGTTCGTGCGACGCAGCAGGTTTTGCCGGCCGTCGGGCGCGTAGCCCAGTTCCAGGCCGGGATTGTCGTAATGGTAGTCGTAGCGGTACAGCGAACCGGCCAGCGAGTATGAAAAATTGCCGTCGCGGTCGGACAGTTGCAGATTCACGCTGGGCGAAAAGCTCACGTCGCTGCCTTGCACACCCAGCTTGAGTTCGCGCTGCGCCGTCTTCACGGCTCTCTTGAGCACCACATTGATGGTGCCGGCGATCGACTGCGTGCTGTACTCGGCGCTGGCCGCGTGCAGGATCTCGATGCGCTCGATCACGTCGGGCGACAGGGTGTCGAGCGAAAAACCGGCCGGCGCCCGTTCGCCGTTAAGCAATATCTGCGTGTAGCCGCTGCCCAGCCCGCGCATGCGGATTTCGCCGCCCGAGCGCCCGGCTGCGCCGGACACGGTAATGCCGGGCAAGCGTTTGAGCACGTCGGTGACGTTCGTGTCGCCATACTTGAGGATTTCCTCGCTGCCCACGATCATCTTGCTGGCGGTATCGTCGCGGCGCGGATCGTAGCCGCTGCCCTTGACTTCGACGGTTTGCATGGGATTTTCAGCCTTTTCGGCCTTCAACGGCACGGCGGCGGTATCAACGGCCGGCGTTTCGGATTGCTGGGCATGGGCATTCCATGCAAGTAAAACGGCGGAACAAAGGACGGTGAGGCGGAGGCAACGGCGTGGCATCATGACCTGACTGAAAAAAGTTGGCTGAATAAAAATGGCTGAAAGCTAAAAAACAGGCCGCCGTATTGTGCTGTAATTTTTTCTGACTGGCACAGTTTCCTGAAAATATTTCCTATAGCAAATTAAATTCGGCGGCAGGCTGCGATACGCCCCCTTGCATACGGCGCATATCATTGCGCGCCACATCGCCGCTATAATGCGTTTTCACCATTGTTCCCATCACCCCGTCAAAGGCTTCCCATCGTGTCTGACCGTCTTGCCGTCCTGCCTCAATATCTGCTTCCAAAAGGAGCGTTGACCAACTTTGCCGGCCGGATCGCCGGCGCCAAAGGCGGCGCCATGACCACGCGTTTGATCCGCTGGTTCGTCGGCCGTTACAACGTCAACATGGATGAGGCGCTGGACCCGGACATCACGCACTACACGAGCTTCAACGACTTTTTCACGCGCGCGCTGCGCCCCGATGCCCGTCCGCTGGCCAAGGCCGACTACATCTGCCCCGTCGATGGCCGCATCAGCCAGTTCGGCAAGATCGACAAGGACCAGATCTTCCAGGCCAAGGGCCACAACTTCAGCACCACGGCCCTGGTGGGTGGCGACGCGGCGCTGGCGGCCCAGTTCGAACACGGCAGCTTCGCCAACCTGTACCTGAGCCCGCGCGACTACCACCGCATCCACATGCCGTGCGACGGCCGTTTGACGCGCATGATTTATGTGCCCGGTGAATTGTTCTCCGTCAACCCGACGACGGCGCGCGGCATTCCCGGCCTGTTCGCCCGCAACGAGCGCGTCGTCTGCGTGTTCGACACGGCCAACGGCCCCTTCGTCATGACCCTGGTGGGCGCCACCATCGTCGGCAGCATGGCCACCGTCTGGCACGGCGTCGTCAACCCGCCCCGCACGGGCAAGATCCGCGACTGGAGCTATGCGAACGACAATGTGGTGCTGAAACAGGGCGAAGAGCTGGGCCGCTTCCTGCTCGGCTCCACCGTCGTGATGCTGTTCCCGAAAGACACCGTGCAATTCAACGCCAACTGGCAACCGGCCGGCCCCGTGCAACTGGGCGAAGTCATGGGCAACCTGCCCAAGTAAGGCATCCGGACGCGCGCCTATACGGGCGCGTCAGTCTGGTACATCTCCTCCATCAGATCGAGAAACGCGCGCGTCTTGGCCGGCATCAGGCGCCGGCCGGGAAATACGGCCCAGCCCGTGACCAGCGGAAAACTCCACTCCGGCAACACGCGCACCAGCTCCCCCGTCGCCACATAGGCCTTGGCAAAGCGGTCCGTGCTGGCCGCGATGCCCACGCCCGTGCAGGCCATGCGCACCAGCAATTCCGGCGAGTTCGCCAGCAGGCGCACGGGCAAGTCGCGCTCCCACGTCGTCTTGCCGCGGATCAAAGTCCAGTGCACGAGGCCATGCACGGCACGCGGTAAGCTCAGCAGATCATGGCCATATAAATCGTCGGGATGCTCGGGCAAGCCGTGCACGCTCGTGTATTGCGGCGAGGCATACAAGGCCAGCGTACTGAAGGCTACGCGGCGCGCGGACAGGCTGGCGTCGTCGGGCAAGTTGCCCATGCGGATGGCCAGGTCGAAGTTCTCTTCCAGCAAATCCACGCGGCGCGCCGACAAGTCGAGTTCCAGCGAAATGGCCGGATAGCGGCGCACGAATTCGGCCAGCACCTGGCGCATCAGCGCGTCGCCGAAGTCCGCCGGCATGGAGATGCGCAGCAAGCCGCTGGGTCCCGCCTGGCGGTGCTGGGCCAGCGCGCCGGCCGCTTCCGTTTCCTCGACCACCTTGCGCGCATGTTCGAGCAGGCTGGCGCCAAATTCCGTCAGCGCCAGCTTGCGCGTGGTGCGCAGCAGCAGCCGCTCGCCCAGTTTCGCTTCCAGCTGCGAGATGCGGCGCGACAGGGTTGACTTGGGCAAGTCCACGCGCACGGCAGCGCGCGAAAAACTGCCGCACTCGACGACGCGGGCGAACAGCAATAAATCTCCGGGATCGATATCCATAGCTTTGATTGTTCCATTGGTGGATTAATGTTATCCATTTTAACGGCTTCCGGATGGTTTTTGGAATTGCTATAGTTCATCCATCGCAAGACACCTCACACGGAGAAACAAGATGAACATCCTGCAAATCAATTCCAGCGCCCGCAGCACCGGCTCCGCCTCGACCCGCCTGGCTGACGCCATCGTTGCCCGCGTACAAGCCGCCAATCCTGGCGCCGCCCTGGTCCGCCGCGACCTGGCTGCCCAACCGCACCCTGTGCTCGACGAGCCGACCCTGCAAGCGCTGTTCACGCCGGCCGACAAGCGCACGCCGGAACAGGCGGCCCGCATCGCCCTGGACGACGCGCTGATTGCGCAAGTGCAGGCAGCTGACGTCATCGTCATCGGCGCGCCGATGTACAACTTCGGCATCACCGTGCAACTGAAAAGCTGGTTCGACGCGATTGCCCGCGCCAACGTCACCTTCAAGTACACGGAAAACGGTCCCGTGGGCCTGTTGACCGGCAAGAAAGTCTACGTGGGTCTGTCCCGCGGCGGCTTGCACCGCGATAGCGCCAACGATAGCCAGGTGCCTTACCTGAACACCATGTTCGGCTTCCTGGGCCTGACCGACGTGCAATACGTGTATTCGGAAGGCATGGGCATGGGCCCGGAAGCCGTGGCCAAGGCGCAGGCGCAAGCGGACGCCGAGATCAACGCGATCCTGGTGTAATCCCCAGCAGTGAAAGGGACGGCGCACTGGCGCCGTCCCGGCCTAGAGGAGAGAACAATGAGCGACATCACCACCGTCAACAAGCCACGCGCCGTCGAGCGCGTGATCGCCGGCCAGGCCGTCATGGATGGCGCCGGTGTGAAGATCAACCGCGTGCTGACGCAGCAGCTGCAGCGCCGTCTCGACCCGTTTTTGATGCTCGACAACTTTGCCAGCGACAAGCCGAACGACTATATCGCCGGCTTCCCCGAGCATCCGCACCGGGGTTTCGAGACGGTGTCGTACATGATCACGGGGCGCATGCGCCACAAGGACAGCGCGGGCCACGAAGGCTTGCTGACGTCGGGTGGCGTGCAATGGATGACGGCTGGCAGCGGCGTGATCCATTCGGAAATGCCGGAGCAGGAAGAAGGCGTGATGGAAGGTTTTCAGCTGTGGCTGAACCTGCCCGCGCGCGACAAGATGCGCACGCCGTGGTACCGCGATTTCACGAGCAGCGAAATCCCCCGCTACACGACGGACGCAGGCGTGGCCGTGCAAGTGATCGCCGGCGAGAGCCATGGCGTGACGGGCGCCGTGCAGCGCGAATTGACGGAACCGCTGTACCTCGATATCGACTTGCCAGCTGGCAGCAGCTTCGAGCAGCCCTTGCCGCCAGGCCATAACGCCTTCCTGTACACGTTCCGCGGCGAAGTGCGAGTCGATGGCAAGGCCGTGCCCGCCCTGCGCATGGCCATCTTCGCCAACACACCGGGCAGCGACGGCGTGCGCATCGAGGCACCGGAAGGCGGCCGCGTGATCCTCGTCGCCGGCCAGCCCTTGAACGAGCCGATCGCGCAGTATGGCCCGTTTGTCATGAATACCCAGGCGGAAGTATTCCAGGCCGTACAGGATTTCCGCGAAGGCAAGTTTGGCGAGACGGCCGCGCAGTAAATGATGTATCTCAGCAAAAACCTGCAGTGCCTTTAGGCCTGCAGGTTTTTTTACGTGCCGACTATGTTGTTGCTTTTCAATTACACTGGCGGCAACCTCATTCAACAAAGCATTCCATGCAGCCGACCCACACCGAACACGACGCCACCCATTTGCACGCCCACCTGAAAGGCGACGCCAAGCACACCCACTCTTTCGAGGGCCGCAGCCAGAGCATCCTCGCGTGGGCGCTGGGCCTGACCCTGTCATTTGCCGGCATCGAGGTGGCGGCCGGCTTCCTGTCCAATTCGCTGGCCCTGATTTCCGATGCGGGCCACATGGTCACGGACGCGGCCGCGCTGGGCCTGGCCCTGCTGGCGCAGATCATCGCGCGCCGCCCGCCCTCGCCGCGCCACTCGTTCGGCTTCGGCCGCGCCGAAGCACTGGCCGCCTTCGTCAACGGCCTGGCCATGCTGTGCGTGGTGGGCTGGATCTGCTATGAAGCCGTGCTGCGTTTTTCCGCCCCGCAACCCGTCAAGGGCGGCATGGTCTTCATCGTCGCCTTCATCGGCCTGGCGATCAACGTGGTGGTGGCGTGGGTACTGTCGAAAGACAAGCAAAGCGTGAACACGCGCGCCGCCCTCGTGCACGTGATGGGCGATTTGCTCGGCTCGGTCGCCGCCATCGTCGCGGGCGCCGTAATTTACTTTACGGGCTGGATGCAGATCGACCCGCTGCTGTCCGTGCTGGTATCGCTGCTGATCCTGAAATCGACGTTCGGGGTATTGAAAGAGTCCTACCACTTCCTGATGGAAGGCGTGCCCCTGCACATCGACTACATCGAAGTGGGCACGGACGTCGAGCAAGTGGACGGCGTAATCGCCGTGCACGATCTGCATGTGTGGGACATGTCGCCGGGCCAACCGGCCCTGATCGGCCATGTGGAAATCGAGCACCTCGACCATTGGCCGAAGGTCTTGCGGGCGATCAAGAAGATGTTGCTGGCCAAGCATGGCATCGACCATATTACTTTGCAGCCGGAGACGGCGGCGATGGCGGGGCTGCATCAGGGTGACAAGACGCATTAATTGAACCCAACGGCAAAGACCGGGGTCAGACCCGCCGGGTCTGACCCCAGCCTCTGCTCTCGGGGTAACTCCAACTAACTGCGCCGCGCTTCCAGGACCCCGCTGACATCCTTGATCACATTCAGCGCCTTCAACAGCTGCGCCGTCGAGCTGATCTCGGCCGTAAACGTCATGCGGGCCTGGCCCTTGGCGCTTTGGGTGTTGACGCCGATCACGTTGATCTTTTCGCGCGAAAAGATTTCGGAGATGTCGCGCAGCAAGCCCTGGCGGTCGCCGGCCAAAATGAAGATGTCGACCGGATACACGGTGTCGTGGCCGCCCGTGCTGCCCCATTCGGTAAAAATCACGCGCTCGGGCGATTTGGCGCGCATTTCCTCGAAGTTTTTACAGGTGGCGCGGTGGATGGAAACGCCCTTGCCGCGCGTCACAAAACCGACGATGCTGTCCGGCGGCGCCGGCTTGCAGCACTTGGCCAGCACCGTCATCAAGCCTTCCGTGCCGACCACCAGCACGCCGGACTTGGCGCCCTGCTCCACGCTGGAAGCGCGGCTTTTACCCACCAGCACGGCGTCTTCCGGCACCACCACTTCGCCATTGTCGTGCAGCGCCTGCTCCACGTGGCGCAGGCTGAATTCATCCTTGCCCACCGACAGGAACAGCTCGTCGACCTTGGCAAAGCCCAGCTTTTGCGCCAGCGCCTCGAGGTTGACGGCCGTCTTGCCTTCGCGTTGCAGGGATTTTTCCACCAGCGCGCGGCCATGGGCCAGGGTTTCCTGCATGTCGATGGCGTGGAACCAGGCGCGGATCTTCGAGCGCGTGCGCGTGCTGACGGCGTAGCCGGCGCTGAGCCAGTCGCGCGACGGCCCGGCCGTGCCCGGCGCGCCCTTGGCCGTGATGATTTCGCAGGTCTGGCCATTCTTCAGCTGGGTATTCAGGGGCACCATGATGCCGTCGACCTTGGCGCCGCGGCAGCGGTGGCCCACGTCCGTGTGCAGGTGATACGCAAAGTCAACGGGCGTGGCGCCGACAGGCAATTCCAGCACCCGCGCCTGCGGCGTCATGACGAAGATGCGGTCGTCCAGGGTGGCCGATTTGAGCTTTTCCACCCATTCGCGCTGGATTTCTTCCTGGCCCACGACGGCGTCGGCCACTTCCGTCTTCCAGGCCAGCAACTGGCGCAGCCAGGCGATCTTTTCATCGTACTTCTGGCCGGCAAAGTTCGAGCCGCCCTCCTCCTTGTAGCGCCAGTGCGCAGCCACGCCGTATTCGGCAAAGCTGTGCATTTCATTCGTGCGGATTTGCACTTCCAGCGGGCGGCCATCCTCGGCCGTCACCACCGTGTGCAGCGACTGGTAACCATTCGGTTTCGGGCGCGAAATGTAATCGTCGAATTCTTTCGGGATGGGAGTCCAGATATTGTGGACCACGCCCAGCACCGTGTAGCAAGTTTTCACGTCGGCAACGATGACGCGGAAGGCGCGCACGTCGTACAGGGCCGTGAAATCCAGTTCCTTGCCGCGCATCTTGTTCCAGATGCTGTAAATGTGTTTCGGGCGGCCAAATACTTCCGCCTGGATACCGGCCGAAGCCAGTTCCGTCTGCAGGCGCAGAATCGCCGAGGACACGAAGCCCTCGCGCATCATGCGCTTTTCTTCCAGCATCTTGGCGATGCGTTTATACGCTTCCGGTTCGATGAAGCGGAACGACAAATCTTCCAGTTCCCACTTCAGTTGCCAGATGCCGAGGCGGTTGGCCAGCGGCGCGTACAAATCCAGCGTTTCCTTGCCGTACTCGCGCGTCATTTCATTGAACAGCTTTAAGTCGGCAAAGTAACGCAAGGTCGTCACGCAGGCGGCCAGGCGCACCAGCACGACACGCATGTCGGACGCCATCGCCAGCAACATCTTGCGCAAGGTTTCCACCTGGGCCACGGCTTGCTGCGCAGCATTCTTGCCGCGCCCGCCAGCACCGCCGTGCTGCGCCTGGGTCAGCGCACGCAAACGAATCAGCTGGCGCACGCCTGTCGCCAGGTCGCACACCTGCTTGCCGAAGCGCGGCTCGATGTCGGCCGCCGTGTCGGGTTCCAGCAAGGTCAGCTCGAACATCAGGCCGGCGATGCGTGTTTCCGCATCGCTGCGCAGGAACGCCAGGGTGGTGGCCACGCCGATGGCGAAGTCCAGCGCGGAGCGGCCGGCAAAGGTCTGCTTGTCGCCATACGCTGCGGTGGCATACGCGAGCGCGTCCAGCACGCGCGCGCAGTCCGGCGCACTCAAGCCCTCTACCAGTTGTTCCGAGGTGGCGCTATTCGGGGCCGAGATGGAAACCATGTGATACCTTATAAACTTAACAACTCAATAACTTAGCGCTCTGCAGCGATGATGACGATTTCTACCAAGCAAGCCGGATTGGCCAGTTTCGCTTCCACGGTGGCGCGCGGCGGCGTGTGGCCGGAAGCGACCCAGTCGTCCCACACTTCATTCATGCCGTCGAAATCCTTCATGTCGGCAATGTAGATCTGGCACGACAGAATGCACGTCTTGTCGCTGCCCGCTTCCATCAGCAAACGGTCGACGTGGCCGAGCACTTCACGCGTCTGGCCGACGATGCCTTGCGTGGTGTCTTCCGCGATCTGTCCCGCCAGGTAGATGGTGTTGTTATGTATCGCTACTTCAGAAAGGCGTTTGCCTACGTGCAGTCGTGTAATTTCCATGCTTCTTCTTTCGGTTGTTTCAAAATCTGTACAGCGGTATTGCTTGTTGCCTTCTTACTTGCCCAGCAAAAACTTGCGCGCGATGGCGATCTGGTCGTCGTGGACGAAAGTGGGCGCATGGCCCACGCCGGCGATTTCCACCAGTTCCGCTTTCGGGCCGCGGCCCAGCATGATCTGCGCCGTCTCGTGCGACAGCAGATCGGATTCCGAGCCGCGCACCAGCAAGGTGGGGCAGCGCACGGCATCGTACGCGGCCCACAGCATGGCTTCGTCGCTGGCCGCCGATTCCGGCGTGGCCGAGCGGAACGGCATGGCCAGTCCCATATCATAGTGACGGCGCCAATGGCCATCCTTGTCCTGCCGCAACACATCGACTGCCAGTTTATGCCATTCCGCATCCGTGTGCGGGCCGAAGCTGGCGGACACGTCGCGCACAAATTTGGCGCCCTGCTCGAAGGTATCGAAACGCAAGTCCTGGCCGATGTAGTCGCCGATGCGCTGCAAGGCTTCCGGCGCCAGGGTTGGGCCGATATCGTTCAATACCAGCTTGCTGATCGGGCTGTGCGGCAACGAGGCCAGGCCCAGGCCGATCAAGCCGCCCATCGAGGTGCCGAACCAGTCCACCGTCTGGCGCTCGCCATTGGCCAGCACGCGCGCCAGCAGGGTCACCATGTCGCTCACATACTGGGGCACGCGGTAGAACTGGGGATTGGCCAGCCAGCCCGAGCGCCCGCGTCCCACCACGTCGGGGCAGATCACGCGGTAATCGCTGGCCATGGCGCGCGCCAGGTTGTCGAAGTCGTCCGCCACGCGCGTCACGCCATGGGCGCAGACGAGCACGTTCGGATTGTCGGGTGCGCCCCACTCCTTGTACGACATGGTATGCAGGCCTGCGGGGGAGATGCACTGGACGGATTTGATGCTCGCTTCGATCATTCGATTTCCTTATTCGATATAAAAAGAGCACCGCTTTCTGCCTGCCAAGGGATGTCCCGCGCGCGACGCTACGGCAGTGTAGCGCAGCGCGGGCAATGCTCCAAGCGCGCGGCTGAATTGCTGCGTCGCAGCATAGCACTGGCACATTCGCCATGGCGCAATACCCGATATAGCGAAACTGCATATCTGCGGTTATCCACAATTGAGCACGCCTGCCAATGGGCGGATGATTCGCAGCATCAACCCGCAAGAGGAGACCACTCGTGAAAAAACCATTCTATAAAATCCTGTACGTACAGGTGCTGTTCGCCATCGTGGCTGGCGTGCTGCTGGGGGTGTTCTACCCTTCGAACGCCGTCGACATGAAACCGCTGGGCGACGGCTTTATCAAACTGATCAAGATGATCATCGCCCCCGTGATCTTCTGTACCGTGGTCTCCGGCATCGCCGGCATGCAGGACGTCAAGAAAATCGGCCGCGTGGGCGGCAAGGCCCTGCTGTACTTCGAAGTGGTCTCCACCTTCGCGCTGGCCATTGGCTTGCTGGTTGCTAACATCCTGAAACCGGGCGCCGGCTTCAACGCCGATCCGGCCCACCTCGATGCCAAGTCGATCGCGCAATACACGCACGCCGAAGGCATGAGCACCGTCGACTTCCTGATGAATATCATCCCGAAGACCTTCGTCGATGCCTTCGCCAAGGGCGACATCCTGCAAGTGCTGTTGATCGCCATCCTGTTCGGCTTCTCGCTGTCCCTGCTGGGCGAGCGCGGCCGTCCGGTCACCAAGCTGATCGACGAGCTGTCGCATGCCATCTTCGGCATGGTCAACATCATCATGAAAGTCGCACCGATCGGCGCGTTCGGCGCGATGGCCTTTACCATCGGTAAATACGGCCTGGCGTCGCTGATTCCGCTGGCAAAACTGATGGGCTCGTTCTACCTGACCTGCTTCCTGTTCGTCTTCGTCGTGCTGGGCCTGATCGCCAAGTACACGGGCTTCTCCATCGGCCGCTTCTTGCTGTACATCAAGGAAGAACTGCTGATCGTGCTCGGCACCAGCTCGTCGGAATCGGCCCTGCCGGCCCTGATGAAGAAACTCGAGCGCCTGGGCTGCTCCAAGCCAGTCGTCGGTCTGGTCGTGCCGACCGGTTACTCGTTCAACCTGGACGGCACCAATATCTACATGACCATGGCCGCCCTGTTCGTGGCACAGGCAACCAACACGGAACTGACGATCTGGCAAGAGCTCACCATCCTGGGCGTGGCGATGCTGACGTCGAAAGGCGCGTCCGGCATCACGGGCGCCGGCTTCATCACCCTGGCCGCCACCCTGGCCGTGGTGCCGACGATTCCCGTGGCCGGCATGGCGCTGATCCTGGGCATCGACCGCTTCATGAGCGAATGCCGCGCGCTGACCAACTTTGTCGGTAACGGCGTGGCCACCATCGTCGTGTCGAAATGGGAAAAGGAACTGGACATGGACAAGCTGCACAGCGAGCTGGCCCATCCCACCCACCCGACCGACGACGCCTACGTTGCACCGACCGTCAATATCGTCAAGTAAGCCCGCCAAGCAAGCTGTACTCTCCATTGAAAAGCCCCGCAGAGCGATCTGCGGGGCTTTTTGCATGCGCGAGGGGTTTTTTATTGCATCATCAACATATGGTAAATCATGCATCAATATTTCATCGGATGATCAATGAATGAAAAACCATTACAGTGCTGTCTATTGTTCGCCGCCAGGCTCCCGCATAATGACATTGCGTTAATGCAAGCCAGACACCGAACCATCCACCTTTGAATGGAGTACGCCATGTCCCTCTCGCCCGCCCTCTACGCCACCTGGTCCCCACGCTTGCTGGGCTTGCTGCGCATCATCCTCGGCTTTCTTTTCCTGCAGCATGGCACGGCAAAACTGTTCGGTGCGCCGCACGTGGCCATGTTCGACGGCTTGCAACTGTTTTCCCTGATGGGCGCGGCCGGGGTCATCGAGCTGGTGGGCGGCAGCTTGCTGCTGGTCGGCCTGTTCACGCGCCCCGTCGCCTTCATCCTGTCGGGCCAGATGGCAGCCGCCTATTTCATCGCGCATGCGCCTGCCGGCTTTTTACCGATCCTGAACGGCGGCGAAATGGCCGTGATGTACTGCTTCACCTTCCTGTACTTCGCAGTTGCTGGCGCTGGCGCCTACAGCCTGGACGGCTTGCGCGGCAAGGCTGGCGCCGCATAAACGACCGGGCTAGCGCGAGCACTCCAACGGATAGGGCCGTTGCTCGATCACACCCTGCATGCGCAACGGCGCGCTGCCGGCAACGGTCCTCACTTGCAGGGCCGGGGCCTGCATGGCGCCGTCGGGCAATACCCTGTCCTCGCAATGGCTGAACAAATTGGCCGGCCGGTCGCCGATCGACCAATGCGCCAGGCCCAGCGGATCGCCAGCCAGCTGCAACGGCGGGAGCGCATAATCTTGCGCCAGGCCCGTCATCATCCACGCCAGCGACAGGTCGGACAACGACCGTGAATCGGCGTAACCACCACCGATATCGGCATGCGATCCGGGAAACCAGAGTTCGCTGACGCTCGTGTAGTCCGCATTAATGGGCGGACACAGCAAGATGGGATGGAAGCGGCTGCGCTTTTCATCGCGCGACACGGCGTGCAGGATGCGGCGGATCGGCGGATAGGAATCGGACTTGTAGCGGTCGCCGTCCCTGCCGTCGCTCATTTCCTTGCACACACCGAAGTCCTTGAACAGGGAACCGGGCACGGTATCCCACAGGCCGAGAAATTGGATTTCCACCGGCACCACGGCAACCTTGAAACGTTCGCGCAGTTCTTTACCGGCGATCGGCTCCTGTCCCGGCCGCCACGCCTTCCACGCATCCACATAGGCTTCATCGTTCTTGCGCTTGACCACTTCGAGGATGGCGTTATCGCGCCGAAGCCGTTGTTCGATATCGTCTTCCGACCTGGCCGGCACGCCCGCATAGGCGATCAGGCCAGCCAGTGCGCGGGCCTGGTGGGCGCCACGGCTGAAGCCCAAAATGTAGAGCTTGTCACCGGGGCGAAACGCCTGCGCGACGAAGTCATAGCCGCGCAGGATACGCGGCTCCATGCCAAGGCCGAGACTGGCGCCCAGCACGGGACTTTCGACGCTGCCCACGCCTTCGATATAGATGGCGCTGGTCTGCGCCTCGTCGGCATGGAGCACCGCATCAAAGACCCGGCGCACATTGGTCCCGGAGGCGCTGTCATTGCGCGTCCCATCCAGAAAGACAAAGATGTTTTTTGCCAGGGCGGGATCGCCCGTGAATACTTTCTCCGTCACCACTGGGTTGACGTGCTCGCCGCCGGCGGCAGCACAGGCGGACAGCAACGCCGCCAAGCCCGCTGCCAACACACTCCCTGCCATGCGCCTCAGTAGTGGCGATGCGTACCAGTTTGCCTTCATGACTGCTCCTTGTCGTGACTTCGTCTGCCCTGCACCGTTCCAGCATAGGCACACTCCAGGGACAGCCTTAGACATGGCGCAGACGTAGTGCGTGCGCGGCGAAAAAAAAAGCGGACATCGCTGTCCGCTTTTTTTATGCATGCAACGATCCGTTTATACGGCGGAAACGTCCAGCTCCGCGCCCGTGGCCGCCTGCACCTGCTCCTTGGTCACGCCCGGCGCCAGTTCCACCAGCTTCAAGCCGTTTTCCGTCACGTCGATGACGCCCAGGTCGCTGATGATGACGTCGACCACGCCCACGCCCGTCAGCGGCAAGTCGCATTGTTTCAGCAACTTGTGCGACGTCGTGCCATCCTTGGCCGTGGCCACGTGCTCCATCAGCACAACGACGCGCTTGACGCCGGCGACGAGGTCCATCGCGCCGCCCATGCCCTTGACCATTTTGCCTGGAATCATCCAGTTCGCCAGGTCGCCCTTTTCCGACACTTGCATGGCGCCCAGGATAGCCAGGTTGATCTTGCCGCCGCGAATCATGCCGAACGAATCGGCCGAGCTGAAGTAAGCGGCGCCGGGCAAGGCCGTCACCGTCTGCTTGCCAGCGTTGATCAGGTCGGCATCAACCTCATCTTCGGTGGGAAACGGGCCGATGCCCAGCAAGCCGTTTTCCGACTGCAAAAACACTTCGATATTGTCCGGCACATAGTTGGCCACCAGGGTCGGCAAGCCGATACCCAGATTCACATAAAAGCCATCCTGCAATTCCTTTGCCGCGCGCGCGGCCATTTCATCTCTTGTCCAAGCCATGATCATCTCCCAATCTTGTATTTAGTCGGCGCGCACGGTGCGCTGCTCGATGCGTTTTTCCGGGTTCGCGTTGACCACGATGCGGTGCACGAAGATGCTCGGCGTGTGGACCTGGTCCGGGTCGATCTCGCCCACTTCGACCAGTTTTTCCACTTCCACGATGGTGATCTTGCCCGCCATGGCCACGTTCGGGTTGAAATTGCGCGCCGTCTTGCGGTAGACCAAATTGCCGGCACGGTCGGCCATGTAGGCTTTGACCAGGGCCACGTCGGCCACGAGGCTGCGTTCCATCACGTATTGTTCGCCGTCGAATTCGCGCAGTTCCTTGCCGTCGGCAACGATGGTGCCCACGCCCGTCTTGGTGAAGAAGGCGGGGATGCCGGCGCCGCCGGCGCGCAGTTTCTCGGCCAAGGTGCCTTGCGGCGTGAATTCCAGCTCCAGTTCGCCGGCCAGGTACTGGCGCGCGAATTCCTTGTTTTCACCCACATAGGAGGCGATCATTTTCTTGATCTGGCGCGTGGTGAGCAGCTGGCCCAGGCCGAAGCCGTCCACGCCCGCGTTGTTGGAAATGGCGGTCAGGCCCGTCACGCCCGAATCGCGCAAGGCGCCGATCAGGGCTTCGGGAATGCCGCACAGGCCGAAGCCGCCGACGGCGATGGTCTGGCCATCTTGGACGATACCGGCCAGCGCCGAGGCGGCGTCAGGATAAACTTTATTCATGGGTGTCCCTCTATCTTTTGTTAAGCTTTGGTCTTGAGTCCATGACTCAGGCAGCGTCTCAGCATAAAATACGCGAGTGGAAAGTACAATACCGTAGAACTACCGGCGCCGTGCCGGCAATCCCCCTGTGAGAGTGATACGCATCAGATGAACGCCGCGTCAGCCATCGATTATGAAAGCATCTTCCTGCACGCGCCCGTGGGCATGTGCATGTCGGAAAACCGCATCATGCGCAGCTGCAACGAAGCGCTGGCGGCCATGTTCGGCTATGCGCGCGCCCAGCTCGACGACCAGTCCTTCGAAGTACTTTACCCCACGCACGACGAATTCCTGCGCACCGGTGACCGCATCATCCCCATCATGAACGCCAGGGGCCGCTATTCGGACGAGCGCATCATGCGCCGCAGTAATGGAGAATTGTTCTGGTGTCACGTGACGGGCCACGCCATGCTGCCGAACCAACCGCTGGGAGCGGGCATCTGGACGTTCGAAGATGTCAGCGAGAAACGCCCCGTAACGGCGGAACTGACCCCGCGCGAGCGCGAAATCGCCGCCCTGCTGGTGGAAGGCAAGACCAGCAAGGTCATCGCCCGCCAGATCGACCTCAGCCCCCGCACGGTGGAAATGCACCGCGCCAAGCTGATGCGCAAATTTGCCGCCTCGACGTCGTCGGAGCTGGTGCACAAGCTCGTGGGACTGCAGCTGCAGCGCTAGCGGCGGAATTTACGGCGAACTGGCCTGCTCCCGCATTGCCTGCTCATACTTGATGATTTTCAGTACCCTGGAGTTGGCGAAATACTGGATGCAATTGAGCGGCGAATAGAAAATATCGGTCTTCCATTCGCCCGCGATCAATTCCTTGCCTGTCGGGTCGTCCGCAGGCTGGAAAATCGTATCTGCCAGAATGCGATGGACACCCGACACATTCGGTCCCGACTCATGCCACGTCGAACTGTGCATGACCACGAAATCGCCGGGATTGAGGATAGGCGTGACTTTGACGAACTGGATGTTGAAACTGTCAGGGTTGATTTCGCCGGCATCGCCGAGATAACCGAGTTTATGCGAGCCGACATAAAAACTCATCGCACCGTTATCCTCGTCCACACGGCTCAATGCGGTAAAAATGCTGCATTTGTTCAAGTTACCCAGGTGGTAACAGCTATCCTGGTGCAGGAATACCTTGTTCGGACTGAATGCATCCTTGATGACGAAGCGGTGATTGTATAGCGCCACGTCGGGACCGAATATGCGCGACAGCGTTGCGGCATACACCGGCGCGCGGTACATTTCCAGCAGTTTCTGCGGCAATTCCTCGGTCAGCGAAACGGGATTGGCCTGGCTGACATTGCGGCCGGCACGTAGCTTGGCATCATAAAAAATATCCCACTCATGCTGCCATTGCGCCAGCAGATCCGGTGCAATCGCATTACGCACGACAAAAACGCCTGTCTCCCGGAAAACCTCCGGCAGGAACTGCTCCCCGCTGATGCGCTGCAAGACGTCTTGGGTCTGCTCATTGACTACAGCCAGTGTCATCGCCACTCCTAGATAAAGCGGAACGTCAGTTCATTGTCTTGCGTGTTTTTGAACTTATTGCACTTCGCCAGCACGTTATATTTGATAGGAAACAGCTCGCGGTCAGGCGTTTCCAGAATATCAATTTCAATGATGTCGAAATCGCGCAGCAAGGCGCTCCAGCCATGCTCGGTAATACGCCAGCAGTCCGGAATCGGACCATGGATGCGCCAGTTCAAGGGGGCGGAAATGAGCAGATAGCCTTCATGCTTGAGGATGCGGCGGATTTCCTTGACGGTGTCGAAGGGGTTGAGCGTATGTTCGATCACTTCCAGGCAGACGACGCAATCATACGCGCTGTCGGCGATCGCCGAATTGACCTTGGTGATGTCGCCCACCAGCGTGGGGCTGTAAGTGTCGACGATATCAAAGGTGTCGACGCTGAAATTGTTGAAGTTTTCGCGCACGGTGGAGCGGTCCTGCGGCCCCACTTCCAGCAGCTTGCCCGTCTCACCGGCAAGCTTGGCGGCCGTTCTTGCCACAAAAGCGTTCAAGTGATCGCGTGCCAGCTGAAACGTGTCATTGTCAAACTTCGAAGGAGTTGCCATCGTAAAAATTCTCGTATAGTGGTTATGCCCGGACGCTATGCCGCAAGCAAAAACATCATAGCCGCTAATTTTCCCTGTGGCAACAATACCTTCCCTCTGCCGCTTACATGCTGGCCATGCCGCCATCGGCGGAGATAATCGCGCCATTGATGAAGTGCGAATCCTCACCCGCCAGCAACAGCAGCAGGCCGTCGAGGTCCTCCGGCTTGCCCGGCCGTTTATTCGGCAGCATTTCGATCAGTTTCTTGCCCTGCTCGGTAGCGAAATAATCTTCATTGATCTCGGTGGAAATGTAGCCGGGGCAGATGGCGTTGGTGTTGATGCCATATTTACCCCATTCGACAGCCATGGCGCGCGTCATGTGCACCATGCCCGCCTTGCTCATGCAGTACACGCCGATCTGCGGCAGCACCTGCAAGCCGGCCATCGAGGCGATATTGATGATGCGGTGCTGTTTCTTCGGGTCGCCCTTGGCGCGCGCGATCATGCGCTTGGCCGTCTGCTGGGCCACGAAGAACGAACCGCGCAGATTGGTGTCCATCACGAACGAGTAATCTTCGGGCGTGACGTCGACCAGACGTTGCGTGGTGGAGACACCTGAATTGTTGACGAGGATATCGATGGGACCCGCTTCCGTTTCCGCATGGGCGATGGCCGACTTGATGCTGGCAAAGTCGGTCACGTCGAGCGACACCACGTGCGCGGCACCGCCGTCCGCTTCGATCTCGGCGCGCAATTCCTTCAGGCGTTCGGTGCGGCGCGACGCCAGCACGACCTGCGCGCCCGCCTGGGCCAGCACTTTCGCAAAGCGCGCGCCGAGGCCACTCGATGCGCCGGTAATCAGGGCAATCTTGCCCTCGAAATTGACTTCTATGCCCACGAGCTACTCCTGTTTTATTTTAAACAACACTTTACGCCATGCCCATGGCAATCGGGCAAATTCCCCCGCCGCGCACTCGAGCAAAAGTAAACGCCATCATTACACAAAATGGCCGGATTTAGATTGCGGCGAGGGGCAATGTCACGCAAAATGGCGCCAAAGTTGCAATCCTCGTCAAAAACAAGCACACTCGTGCTTAAATTTCCCCGATGATGCTTTATTCCCTATCCTTGCTACCTAATTGAGTGACTATAAATCGAGACCATGACACAGCCTAATAACTTAGTTGAACAGTACGGACCGCGCGAAACCATGGAGTATGACGTGGTGATCGTCGGCGGTGGCCCCGCAGGCTTGGCCGCGGCGATCCGCCTGAAGCAGCTGGCCGCTGAAAAGAGCCAGGAAGTGTCCGTCTGCGTGCTGGAAAAAGGCGGCGAACTGGGCGCGCATATCCTGTCGGGCGCCATCATGGACCCGAAAGCGCTGACGGAATTGATTCCGAACTGGAAAGAACTGGGCGCGCCCCTGAACACCGAAGTAACGGAAGACCGCATCCTGTTCCTGACCGAAACGAAAGCGTACAAGACGCCAGGCTTCGCCGTGCCGGCCTGCTTTGAAAACCATGGCAACTACATCGTCTCGCTGGGCAATGTGGTGCGCTGGATGGGCCAGCAGGCGGAAAACCTGGGCGTGGAAATCTTCCCGGGCTTCCCTGCCGCGGAAATCCTCTACAACGACGACGGCTCCGTGAAAGGCGTGGCGACCGGCAACATGGGCGTCAAGCGCGACGGCCAGCCCGGTCCCGATTTCCAGCTGGGCATGGAACTGCACGCCAAGTACACCCTGTTCGCCGAAGGCGCGCGCGGCCACCTGGGCAAGCAATTGATGGCCAAGTATGACTTGAACGCCGGCAAGGACCCGCAATCGTACGGTATCGGCATCAAGGAATTGTGGGAAATCGACCCGGCCCAGCACAAGCCGGGCCTGGTGATCCACTCGAGCGGCTGGCCGCTGGACACGAAAACCTATGGCGGTTCCTTCCTGTACCACCTGGAAAACAACCAGGTGATGGTCGGCTACGTGGTGGGCCTGAACTACGAAAACCCCTACCTGTCGCCGTACGAGGAATTCCAGCGCTATAAAACGCATCCGGAAATCCGCAAGTTCTTCGAAGGCGGCAAGCGCATCTCGTACGGCGCGCGGGCGATTGCGGCCGGCGGCCTGCAATCGCTGCCGAAGCTGGTGTTTGCCGGCGGCGCGCTGATCGGCTGCGATGCGGGCTTTTTGAACATGAGCCGCATCAAGGGCAGCCACGCGGCCATCAAGAGCGGCATGCTGGCGGCGGACGCGGCCTTCGGCGCGCTGGGCGAACAGCGCCAGCACGACGAACTGACGAGCTACCCTGTTGCGTTCGAGAAATCCTGGCTGCATGAAGAACTGCACGTGGCGCGCAACGTCAAGCCATGGCTGTCGAAAGGTTTGTACCTGGGCAGCCTGATGACGGGCATCGACCAGCTGATCTTCCGCGGCAAGGCGCCGTGGACCCTGCACCACTCGCATGGCGACCACGAATGCCTGAAACCGGCGGCCCAGTCGAAAAAGATCGTGTATCCGAAACCCGATGGCAAGCTGACCTTCGACAAGATGTCGTCCGTGTTCATCTCGAACACGAACCACGCGGAAGACCAGCCCATCCACCTGACGTTGAAGAACGCCAGCGTGCCCGTCGATGTCAACCTGGCCACGTATGCGGGTCCGGAAGCGCGTTACTGTCCCGCCGGCGTGTACGAATTCGTGAAGAACGACGACGGCGCCGAACGCCTGCAGATCAATGCGCAAAACTGCGTGCACTGCAAGACCTGCGACATCAAGGACCCGACGCAGAACATCGTGTGGGTGACACCGGAAGGCGGCGGCGGCCCGAACTATCCGAATATGTAATTGTCATCGCATCATCGCGTCATCACGCGTAGCTGGACAACAGCGCGGCACCCTCGGGTGGCCGCGCTTTTTTTATCTGGCGATGTCACTGCAGCGTCAGACGGCACAGCCCAGGCAAGATTCCGGCATCCCCCACTTGCCGACGCCGGAATCTTTTACTTTTTTTGCAATCTTTCTTGCCGCTGTGGCCTGCCAGGAACACCAAAATTTGTTCAATGATGCACTAGGGCAAAATTCCGTGGGGAAATTTTCTATTCGCCACTCCCAGCAGTTACAATTGCCGCTGGTACACTTTTCTTCCCTCTCATGAACGCTGACGCCACCCTGGAAACGCAACTCGACACCCAACTGGCGCTGGCGCTGAAAGCGCATCAGGCGGGCCACCTGGAAGAGGCGGAAGACCTGTATGTCGCCATCCTGCAAGCCCAGCCCTACCATGCCATCGCCAACCACAATATGGGTTTGCTGGCCGGCCAGGTAGGCCAGTTCCGGGCAGGACTGCCGTATCTGCGCAAGGCGCTGTCGGTCAATCCCGACGAAGGCCAGTTCTGGCTATCGCTTGCCGACGGCTTGCTCAAGGCGGGCGAACGGGACGAGGCGCTCGACATCATCGATACGGCCATCGGCCGCGGCCTCGATAACGACCAGGCGCAAACCTTGCGCGCACGTATCGCCGCGGCGATTGCTGCCGCGCCCACGGCCGACGAATGCCAGCACGTGGTGGAGCTGTACCAGGCGGCACGGTATGTGGAAATGGAAACGGCCACGCGGGCGCTGATTGCGCGCTACCCCACCTCCGATTTTGCCTGGAGCGTACTCGGCACCGTCCTGCAGGCGCAGGGCAAGGATGCCCTCGACGCGCTGCAAACCACTGTCCAGCTCACCCCGTATGACGCCGAAGCCCATTGCAATCTGGCCAATGCGTGGCAGGCACGCGGGGAACATGCGCAAGCGGTCCAGTCCTACCAGCAGGCGTTGCAGTTCAATCCGGCATTCGCCGAAGCGCACAGCAACCTGGGCGGCGCCCTGCTGGCGCTCGGCGCCCTGGCGGAAGCGGAAGACGCCTATCTGCAGGCCATTGCCCTGCGGCCCGACTATGGCATGGCGCACTTTAACCTGGGCAATACGCGCAAGGCGCGTGGCGACCTCGACGGTGCTGTCGGCGCCTACAATGCCGCCCTGGCAAGCATGCCCGGCGACGCCGAAGTGCTCTGCAACCTGGGCAATGCCCTGCAGGCGCTGGAGCGCAATGAGGAAGCGGCCGACAGCTATCGCCGCGCGCTGGCTCTCGAGCCCCGGCTGGTGATGGCGCACAGCAACCTCGGCGCCGCGCTACAGAATCTGGAGCAGTACGCGCAGTCGGAAGCGAGCTACCGCACGGCCTTGTCGCTGGCGCCGCGCCATGCGGACCTGTGGAATGGCCTGGGCAACAGCCTGCAGTCGCAGCAGCGGCTCGACGACGCCGCCGATGCCTATCGTCAGGCGCTGGCAGTGCAGCCCGACTATTCCCAGGCCCACTCCAA
The DNA here is from genome assembly GCF_058797855.1 of Janthinobacterium sp. GW823-FHT01H08. Taxonomy (NCBI): domain Bacteria; kingdom Pseudomonadati; phylum Pseudomonadota; class Betaproteobacteria; order Burkholderiales; family Oxalobacteraceae; genus Janthinobacterium; species Janthinobacterium sp. GW823-FHT01H08. Next base: position 2,863,782 of record NZ_CM179504.1, on the reverse strand, counting down.
CCTGGGCGGCGTGCTGGTGAGCCTGGGCGAATTCGATGCGGCGATCGCCAGCTATCGCCGCGCCCTGGAGCTCCAGCCGGACAGCGCCGACGCGCACACCCAGCTGGGCCTGGGCCTGCAATCGGTCGGCGAACTCGACGAAGCGCTGGCCCTGCACCAGCGTGCGGTACAGCTGGCGCCAGACAAGCTGCAGGCGCACACCTGCCTCGGACATTGCCTCAAGCAAATGCGCCGCTTTGAGGAAGCGCAAGTCGCTTACCGGCAAGCGCTCGCCCTGGCGCCCGATGTCGCCAACCTGCACAATGACCTGGCCATCGCCGTGCAGGACGCCGGCGATTATCCCCAGGCGATCCGCATCTACCAGCACGCGCTGGAACTGGACCCGCGCTCATCGCTGATCCATTGCAACCTGAGCGTGGCGTTCGAGGATAGCGGCCAGTCGGAACAGGCGCTCGAGTATCTGCAGCGCGCACGCGACATCGCGCCCGACTCCAGCCGCGTTCACTTTACGATGGGCAATTGCCTGCGCTCGCTGAAGCGCTACGACGAAGCGCTGGCCAGCTATGCGCGCTCGCTGGAAATCCAGGACGACTTCATCGGTTCCCACTTGAATACCTGCGCGACCTACAGCGAGATGGGCCGCACCGACGACGCCGTCCAGGCATGCCGCACGGCTCTGGCCAGGTATCCGCAGTACGATGAGGTCTACAGCAACATGCTGTTCGGCCTGTCGCACATGCATGCCGACGACCCTGCCGCCATGGTGGCCGAGCATTTCGGCTTCGGCGAGCGCTACGAAACGCCGTTGCGCGCCGCGTGGCAGCCGCACGCGAACGAGCGCGACCCGCAGCGCCAGTTGAAGATCGGCCTGGTCTCGGGCGACTTCTGCAACCATGCCGTGGCGCATTTCATTACGCCCCTGCTCGAGGAACTGGTGGCGATGCCGCAGTTTTCGCTGTATGCGTACTATAACAATAGCCGCGTCGACAATGTCACCATGCGTATCGCGCAACTGCTGCCCAACTGGCTGCCAGTGACCCACCTGAGCCAGGAAAAGCTGGCCGAGCGCATCCGCGCCGACGGCATCGACATCCTGATCGACCTGTCCGGGCATACGGCCAAGAATTGCCTGCTGGCCTTTGCCCGCAAGCCGGCGCCCATACAGATGAGCTGGATCGGCTATCCGCTGACCACGGGCCTGCAGGCCATGGATTACTACCTGAGCGACCGTCATTTCTCGCCGCCGGAGACATTCGCCAGCCATTTCACGGAAAAACTGATCTTCCTGCCGACCATCGCCCCATTCCTGCCATCCGAAAATGCGGACGGCATCCTGCCGGCGCCCGTGCTGAAGAACAAATACCTGACTTTCGGCAGCTTCAACCGCCCTAACAAGCTCAACCGCCAAACCATCGCGCGCTGGGCCAGGGTCTTGCGCGCCATCCCGGACGCCAGGATGCTGCTGGCCGCCATGCCGGCGCCCGGCCCCCACCCCGGGCTGACGGCGTGGTTCGCCGAAGAAGGCATCAGCGCCGACCGCCTGATCTTCGAACCGCGCGCCAACATGGCCAACTTCCTGGCCATGCATCACCGCGTCGACATGTGCCTCGATACGGCGCCGTACGGTGGCGGCACCACCACCTTCCACGGCTTGTGGATGGGCGTGCCCACCCTCACCGTTGCCGGACCGACCGTACCGAGCCGCGCCGGCACCTCGATTCTGCGACACGTGCAGCTGGAGGAATTCATCGCCCGCGATGACGAGGAATTTGTCAGCAAGGCCCTGTACATGGCGGCCAACCCCATGCTGCTGGGCGCCTACCGCTTCAGCACCCGGCACCGCCTGGCGCAAACGGCGCTGGGCCAGCCGAAGTTGATTGCGGAAGGCCTGGCCAACAGCCTGCGCCTGGCCTGGCAGCGCTGGTGCGAAGACTTGCCGCCAGTCAGCTTCGACGCGCCGCTCGACAGTCAGTTGCCCGGGGAGATAGCGGCATGAGCGACGCCAAACCCATCTACGTCACCCAGCCGCTGCTGCCGGACCTGCAGGATTTCCTGCCCTACCTGGAAAGCATCTGGGAAAACAAGATCCTCACCAATGGCGGCCCCTTCCACCAGCAGCTGGAAAAAGCGCTGTGCGACTACCTGGGCGTGCGGCATATCTGCCTGTTTACCAATGGAACGCTGGCATTGATGACGGCCTTGCAAGCCTTGCGCGTGAAGGGCGAAGTCATCACGACGCCGTATTCCTTCGTTGCCACGGCCCATTCGCTGCTGTGGAATGACATCAAGCCCGTCTTCGCCGACATCGATGCGCGCACGCTGAACCTCGATCCGGCGCGCATCGAGGCAGCCATCACGGCGCAGACCACGGCCATCATGCCCGTGCACTGCTATGGCCAGCCCTGCGATGTCGACGCCATCCAGAAGATTGCCGACAATTACGATCTGAAGGTCATCTATGACGCCGCGCATGCATTCGGCGTGCGCCACGGGGGCACCAGCGTCCTCAATTACGGCGACCTGTCCGTGATCAGCTTTCATGCGACGAAGATCTTCAACACCTTCGAAGGCGGCGCCATCGTCTGCCCGGACGCCAAGACCAAGCAGCGCATCGACCATCTGAAAAATTTCGGCTTTGTCGACGAAGTCACCGTCGTCGCCGCCGGCATCAACGGCAAGATGAGCGAAATCAATGCCGCCTTCGGCCTGCTGCAGCTGAAGGGCATCGACCAGGCGCGGCAACAGCGGCGCAGCATCGACGCCCACTACCGCGAACGTCTGGCCGGCGTCGCGGGCATCACCTGCCTGGAAGCGGCCGACGCCGAAGCGGCCAATCACGCCTACTTTCCCATCCTCGTCGGGCCCGACTATCCGCTGGCGCGCGACGCGCTGTTCCAGCGGCTGCGCGATCACGAAATCTACGCGCGGCGCTATTTCTACCCGCTCATCAGCGATTTCCCCATGTACCGCGGCATGCCGTCCGCCGCGCATGCCAATCTGCCGGTCGCGCGCCAGGCCGCATCCCAGGTGATCTGCCTGCCGATCTACCCGGCCCTCGAGCTGTCGAGCGTGGACGCGATCACCGCCCTGATCGCCGGGGCGGCCTGAGCGCCCCGCCCTTCCCTATTGACCCAGACCGAACGGCCACCGCATGCCCCACTACGCCCACCTTACCGCGATCGCCTACCACCTGCCGCAGGCGATCCTGACGAATGCCGCGCTGGAACAGGAGTTCATCGACTGGCCGGCGCAAAAAATCCTCGACAAGACGGGCATTGCGCAACGGCATATCGCCGCGGAACATGAAACGGCCAGCGACCTGGCCTTCCATGCTGCGGAAAAGCTGTTCGCCACGCATGACGTCGCGCGCGGCGACATCGATTTCCTGATCCTGTGCACGCAGGCGCCCGACTACCTGCTGCCCAGCAGCGCCTGCGTGCTGCAGCAACGGCTTGGCTTGCCGACCTCCTGCGGCGCGCTCGACATCAACCTCGGCTGTTCCGGCTACGTCTACGCGCTGGCCATGGCCAAGGGCCTGATCGAGAGCGGCATCCGCAAGAAAGTGCTGCTGCTGACGGCAGACACCTATTCCAAGTACATCAACGCGCGTGACCGCAGCGTACGCACGCTGTTCGGCGACGGCGCCGCCGCCAGCGTGATCGCCGGCGGCGCGCCCGAACTGGCGCTGGGGCCTTTCGTCCTGGGCACGGATGGCAGCGGCGCGAACAACCTGATCGTGCCGGCCGGCGGCATGCGCACGGCCCGCAGCGCGGCCACCGCCATGCCCGTCGAAGATGCGTCCGGCAACTGGCGCAGCCAGGACGACCTGTTCATGGATGGCGCGCAGATCGTCCAGTTCACCTTGGGCGCCGTGCCGCGTACAATGCAGGAGCTGCTGGACACGGCCGGCAAGACCCTCGATGACATCGATCATGTGATCTTCCATCAGGCAAACAAATTCATGCTTGACGCCTTGCGCCGCAAAATACGCATTCCGGAAGACAAATTTGTGATTGAAATCGATACTGTCGGCAATACCGTCTCCTCGACCATTCCCATCGCCATTGCCCGCGCGCGCGCCTCGGGACGCATCGTGCCGGGCGACACGGCCCTGCTGCTGGGCTTTGGCGTCGGCTATTCCTGGGCCGGCACGCTGGCGCGCCTGTAGGCGCCCGCGCATCTGCGTACTGAACTTCTCTGAAAGGAAACACAATGCAAGAATTTTTCAACGGCATGGCCGACATCCTGGAAATCGACGCCGACAAAGTCGTGCCGTCCCTGAAACTGGGCGATTACGCCTGGGATTCGCTGGCCATCATTTCCACCATCGCCCTGGCCGATGAGCTGTTCGATCAGATGCTCGAAGGCCAGGCCCTGGCCAATTGCGAGACCCTGGCCGACGTGCTGGCATTGATCGCCGTCAAGGTCTGACCATGTCCAGCCAGCGCCTGGAATCGGGACTGCCCTTCAGCACCGCCCATCTGGCCATGCGCGGCGTGGTGTGCGCGCTGCCGCGCACGCAAGTCCACAATGCCGACCTGGCCGAGCGCTTCGGCGCCGAGGCGGTGGCCGACGTGAGCAAGATGATCGGCGTGCAGTCGCGCCGCCGCGCCGCCGATGGCCAGACGACGGCCGACCTGTGCCAGGTGGCGGCACAAACCCTGCTCGACGATCTGGGCTGGGAGCGCGACAGCATCGACGCCCTGATCTTCATCTCGCAAACCCCCGATTACGTGCTGCCGGCTACCGCCTGCGCCCTGCATGGACGGCTGGGCCTGCACAAGGCTTGCGCCGCCTTCGACATCAACCTCGGCTGCTCGGCCTACGCGTACGGCCTGTGGCTGGCGGCGAAGATGCTCGACGGCCAGGCCATGTGCCGCATCCTGCTGCTGGTGGGCGACACCATCAGCAAGACCGTCGATGAGACCGACCGCGCCACCGCGCTGCTGTTTGGCGACGCCGGCACGGCCACGGCGCTGGAATTCGATGCGGCGGCGGCGCCCGCCCATTTCATCGTTGGCAGCGACGGCGGCGGCGAACGGCACCTGATGATGGCTGCCAGCGCCTGCCGCCCCTACGCCGGCGACGATGCGCGCCTGGCGCAGCGCGATCCCGCCAAGCTGTACATGGACGGCGGCGAAATCTTCAATTTCACGCTGAAGAGCATTCCGCCGCTGGTGGCGGACCTGCTGCGCCTGGCAAACCGCACGAGCGACGAAATCGATGCCTTCCTGTTTCACCAGGCAAATACCTTCATGCTCAAGCACATTATCAAAAAAGCCAAATTGCCAGCCGGGCGCGCACCGATCAATATGGACCGCTATGGCAACACCTCCAGCGCCTCCATCCCCCTGCTGATCGCCGACAGCCTGGGAGCGGCGGCACAGGGCCAGACCATCGCCATGTTCGGCTTTGGCGTCGGCTATTCCTGGTCGGCGGCCGTGCTGGGCCTGCAATCGCTGACCGTCAACCGCCTTATCGAAGTCTGAACCATGATCTTTCAACCCGACATGCTGGCCGGCCAGCGCATCCTCGTCACCGGTGCCTCGTCCGGCATCGGCCGCGACACGGCCCTGCTGCTGGCACGCTGCGGCGCGCAACTGCTGATCAGCGGACGCGACCGGGCTCGCCTGGAGCAAACCCTGCAGGCCCTCGACGGCAGCGGCCACCGGGCCGAAGTGCTCGAACTCGACGGCGGCGACCACATCGTCGACTTCCTCAGGCAAGCCACGCTTGAGGCGCCCCTGAACGGCATCTTCCATGCGGCCGGCATCGAGTTATTGCGCCCGGTCAAATTGTCCAAGGCGCAACAGTTTGACGACGTCTTCGCCTCCAGCGTCAAGACGGCGCTGGCGCTGGCGCGCGGCGCCGCCCTGCGCGGCGTGCTCAGCGATGGCGCGGCCCTGCTCTTCATGTCATCCGTGGCGGGCCAGAGCGGCCAGTCCGGCATGAGCGTGTATTCGGCGGCCAAGGCCGCCATTGACGGCCTGGTGCGCGCCCTGGCCGTGGAACTGGCGCCGCGCGGCATGCGCGTCAACAGCATTGCCGCCGGCGCCGTCGAAACGGAAATGCACGCGCGCCTGAGCCGTGGCTTGCCTGACGAGGCCATGCGCGCCTACGCGGAGCGCCATCCGCTCGGTTTCGGCCGCAGCAGCGACATCGCGCAGACGGCGGCCTTTTTGCTGTCGCCGGCGGCGCGCTGGGTCAGCGGCGCCACCTGGGCCGTCGACGGCGGCTACCTGGCCCGTTAGGAGTATTCATGCAAACCATCCTCATCGTCGGCGCCGGACGCTTCGCCCGAGAATTACTGTGCTGGCTGGAAGACAGCCTCGACCCGGCCACGGCCCGCATCGGCGGCTTGCTCGACGACACGCTGCCGCCCGCGCCCATGCTCGACGCCGACTACCCGTACCCCGTGCTGGGCAGCATCAGCGACTACCGGCCGACGGCCGGCGAGGCGCTGCTGCTGGCCATCGGCGCGCCGAAAGCCCGGCTGGAAGTGGCGCTGGCGCTGGCCGAGCGCGGCGCCCGTTTCCATACGCTGATCCATCCCAGCGCCGTGGTCGCGCGCACGGCCCGCATCGGTCAGGGCGCCGTCGTCTGCCCGTTCGCCCTCGTCTCGGCGGGCAGCGAGCTGGGCGACTATGTCACCATCAACAGCTACGCCAGCGTCGGCCATGACGCGGTGCTGGAACGGGGCTGCACGCTCAGCTCGCACGTCGACATCACGGGCGGCGTGCATCTGGGCCAGGCCGTCATGGTCGGCTCGGGCGCATCCATCCTGCCACGCGTGAGCGTCGGCGCCGGCGCCACGGTCGGCGCCGGCGCCGTCGTCATGCGCCGCGTGGCCGCCGGCGCCACCGTTTACACGCCACCGGCAAAGACATTATGAGCACCATCTCCGAAACGCGGCAGCTGCGCGACCAGTTCTGGCACTTGCTGTGCCACCGCAGCGAATTGCCGGCCAGCGGCGACTATCTGAAACTCGACTGGCTGGGCGAGGAAGTGGTCGTCTACAACGACCAGGGCGAGCTGATCGCCTTCGACAATCTGTGTCCGCACCGCGGCACGCGCTTCTTCACCGAAAAACGCGGCAATGCGCCGCTGGCCTGCCCCTACCATGGCTGGGCCTACCGGGCCGGCGCCATGCACATCCCCTGCCGCGAACGCTACGCGCCGGCCGAGCTGGACAATGCCCGCCTGCAGGTGCTGCAGCTGGACTGGTGCGCCGATTTCCTGTTCGCCTCGCCACAGCCGCGCATGCCGCTCGAAGCGCAGCTGGGCGAGACCCAGGCTACCTTGGAAAACATTTCCTTCAACGTCGCCGGCCTGGGCGATTTCAACGCCTATGACTATGAGTGCGACTGGCGCATCGCGCTGGAAAATGCGCTCGAACCGCTGCACGTGCCGTTCGTGCACCCGGAATCGCTGGCGCAACTGCAACTGGACGACGGCGAAAACCGTTTCACGGACTGGACGTCGACATGGGAAGCGGGCCTGGGCAACGCCGGCATGGCCAGGAAACTGCGCTCCGTCAAACGCCTGTTCCAGCTCGACAGCCAGTTCGAGGGCTACCAGAGCCTGTACCTGTTCCCGTTTACCATGCTCTCGTCGACGTTTTCATATTCGTATTCGCTGCAGCATTTCTTTCCGTCAACGCAAGCGCAGCGCACGCATTTCTCCAGCCGTCTGCTCATGGCCGCAACCAAGCCCGCCGCCAGCGCTACGCTGCAGGGCTTTTTCGACTCGAGCGCGCAGATGAATCGCCAGGTATTCGAGGAAGACCATGCCATCTGCAAGCGCATAGCCGTCCAGGCGGCCGACAGCGCGCGCTTCAAGATCCTTTCCAGCGACGAGGCAAAGATCGCGCATTTCCGGGCCTGCCTCGCGGCGGCAAGCCAGTCTTAGGGGGCTGGCGGCGGCCTCGCCGGCCGATGTGAAACTTTTTTAAAAAGAATTTTAAAAAATTTCCACAAAGCATTTAATAAGCTTATGCGGATGGTCGTCTTGTACTTGGGAGAGCACAAAGAACCGTTGCTCCGGACTGAACCCACCAAACCAGGAGTTACACCATGCTGAGCCTTCACACTAACAACGCTGCACTGTCCGCACAAAATTCGATCACCCGCACCCAAAACCAACTGTCGACCTCGATGACGCGCCTGAGCACCGGCTTCCGCATCAACTCGGCAATGGATGACGCAGCAGGCTTGCAAATCGCAACCCGCCTGAAAGCACAAACCAGCGGCATGACCGTTGCAATGTCGAACACCCAGAACAGCACCTCGATGCTGCAAACGGCTGAAGGCGCGTTTGACGAAGTCACCAACATGCTGATCCGCATGAAGGATCTGGCAACCCAGGCAGCCGATGCTTCGTCGGGCGCCAAAGACAAGACCGCCATGCAGTCGGAATTCGATGCACTGGGCCTGGAACTGTCGAACGTGATGAAAAACACCACCTTCGGCGGCAACAAGCTGCTGGTAGGCGGCACGCTGGCATCGTCGATGACGTTCCAGATCGGCGCAAGCCAAACCGAAACGATGGCATTTGACGTTTCGGCCAAAATGACCAGCCTGACGGCATCGCTGGGTTCGGCTACCGCCAACTACGCTTCGGCTGCGACCGGCACCGAGCTGACCAGCTCCGCCAACGCCACCATCGCCCTGCTGGAAACGGCAATCGGCGACGTCGGCACCGTTCGCTCGGCACTGGGTGCTGCTGCAAACCGTCTGGACCACGTCAACACCAACTTGTCCAACATCGCCACCAACACCAAAGCCGCTACCGGCCGCATCATGGACGTCGACTTCGCTACCGAAAGCTCGAACATGACGTCGTCGCAAATGCTGCTGCAAGCTGGCACCGCAATGTTGAAACAAAGCAACAGCATGTCCTCGATGGTCATGTCCCTGCTGCAATAATATGTCCCTGCCTGGCCGTTCGCGGCCAGTCGCTGAAAACCAGGCCTTGGCCTGGTTTTTTTTCGTCCCCGGTATCTCGCCGTTGCACGCAAGAGTAACTATTTGCTGGCAATCTTTAACGATGCGGCACGCATGGTCGCCTGTTTGATGGGCAAGCCCGCCCAACAGCCGTCATCCACAGGAATCGCCGAGTGCTCAGTCTCCATACGAATATCGCAGCACTGGCCGCACAAAATGCCGCCGCACGCGCGCAATCGCTGCTGTCGACCTCGATGACGCGGCTCTCCACCGGCTTTCGCATCAATTCGGCCATGGATGACGCCGCCGGCCTGCAAATCGCGACCCGGCTGCGGGCACAGGCGAGCGGCATGGCCGTCGCCATGCGCAACACGCAAAACAGCACCTCGATGCTGCAGACGGCCGAAGGCGCGTTCGACGAAGTGAACACCATGCTGATCCGCATGAAAGACCTGGCCACCCAGGCCGCCGATGCATCGTCGGGCGCCAAGGACAAGGTCGCCATGCAGGCCGAATACGACGCCCTGGGCCTGGAACTGGCCAACGTCATGAAAAACACCAGCTATGGCGGCAACAAACTGCTGGCCGGCGGCACGCTGGCGTCGTCGATGACCTTCCAGATCGGCGCCAGCCAGAGCGAAACGATGGTGTTCGACGTCTCGGGCAAGATGGCCGGCGTGCTGGCCTCGCTCGGCGCGGCCAGCGCCAACTTCGGCGCGCCCGCCACCGGCAACGAATTGACGGGCAGCGCGAATGCCAGCATCGCCCTGCTGGAAGCGGCCATCGACGATGTGGGCGGCGTGCGCTCGGCCCTGGGCGCCGCCGGCAACCGCCTGGACCACGTGCACACCAACCTGTCGAACATGGTCACCAACACCAAGGCTGCCATCGGCCGCATCATGGATGTCGACTACGCGGCCGAAAGCGCGAACATGACGTCGGCGCAAATGTTGCTGCAAGCGAGCACGGCAATGCTCAAGCAAAGCCAGAGCATGCACAAAATGATACTCTCCCTGTTGCAGCCATGACGGCAGGCTTTTTGATGGAACCAGATCTGGACATAGTGGCATGGCGATAGACCGCATTTCATCGGGCAATCCGGTGCCCCTGATTACCCAGCGCTTCGACGTCAGCCCCGCGACGCCGATGGTGCCGGGCGTGGTGCAGCCGCTGGTGCCGATCGGCCCCTACATGGCGCCCGCACCCGACGCCGGCACCCTGCCCGCCCAGCTGCAGAAGCAGGGCCAGGACAGCCTGGCGTCCCTCATCAAGCCCAATGCCGACGGCACGGGCGGCGCCTTGCCGCGCGACAGCAGCGCCATGCAGGTCAATCAGCTGTTCTTCACGCGCCAGCTCGTCTGGCAGCCGCCCGACGCGGCGCAGCTGGCCGCCTCGTGGCGCGTGATGGTCAGGACCTATGGCGAACAATATGCGGCCCTGCAGGAACAGGCGCGCGGCCAGCACGTGCCGGGCAACCTCTTCATGGCCGAGCAGCAACCGGCCCTGCTGCGCGAAGGCGCCCGTCCGCCACTGACGGTCGACAGCGAAGCGTGGCGCTTTGCCGTGTATGGCTGGGGCGGCCAGCGCCTGCTGCTGCGCGTGCTGGCCAGCGACGTAGACGACGAGGCAACGCCGAGGCGGCGCGGCAAGGTGGCGCTGCGCGTCGAGCTGATCATCATCGGCATCGGCCGGGTGGTGATCCAGATGGAGCCGTCCGGCGACGGCGTGCTGCTGGAACTGGCCGCCGACGAGGAAGCCGCGCTGCGCCATCTGCGCCTGGCCCTGCCCGAGATCGCCGACGCCGTGCGGCGCGCGGGCCTGCGCCTGGTGCGCTGCCGCCTGAATCGCCAGCTGCATGCACAGCGCATGCACGGCAATTACCCGATGCAGGCGGGCGCCGCCTCGCTGTCGCTGCCCCTGTTCCGCGCCATGGCCGAAGTGGCCCTGCTGCTGACGCAGCCGGAAGCGGAAGCGGCGGCCGATCCCGATGCGCCCGCGGCGGCTGCGGCCGAAGCCGAAGCCGAAGAGGAGGCCATCTTTGTCTCGAAGGAAGTGGCGGCGCCGCTCGGCTACGACTATGGCGACGCGGAAGACGCGGCGCAGGGCGGCACCGTGCTGCTGCTGGCCGACGGCCAGGAGCACGACCTGCTGCCGCCCATCGACGAGCAGGATTGATGCAACAGGATTAAAGCAACATAAAAAAACGGCGCCCGCGGCGCCGTTTTTCTTTCAATTCACCGTACTAGCCCACCGTGCCGATGATGCTCACTTCGCGGTTTTCCGGAATTTCATTGTATGACAGCACGTGCAGGCCCGGCGCGAACAGGCGCGCGTAGCGGGCCAGCAGCGGACGGATCTGCGGCAGCACCAGCAGCAGCGGCGGCGTGGCCTGCTGCTTCATCTGCTCGCGCGCCACCGGCATGTTCACTTGCAGCTGCGACAGCAGATGCGGGTCGATCGGATAGTTATCGAGCGTCACCTTGCCCGACTGGCGCGCCTGGTTCAAGGAACCGAGCAGCATGTTTTCCAGTTCGCCGCCCAGATTAAACGCCTGCATTTCCATCTTCTGGCCGAACAGGCCGCTGACGATCTGGCGCCGCAGCGCGCAACGCACCTCGGCCGCCAGCAGGATCGGGTCCTTGGTCGTTTCCGAACTGTCGAGCAAGGTGGTGGCGATGGGCACGATATCCTTCAGGGACACATTTTCCGCCAATAAGACACGGAACACGCGCAGCATCTGCGTGTGCGTCAGCGCCTTGTCCAGCGCGCCGGCCAGCTTCGGCGACAGGGCCGTCAGGCGCTCCATCAGGTTCGACACGTCTTCGTGGCGGAACAGTTCCGGCAGGTATTCGCGCACCATTTTCGACAAGTGCGTGGCAATCACGCTGGGCGCCTCGATGACCTGGTAGCCGAGGCCCAGCGCATGCGCCTTTTCACTCGGCTCGATCCACGTGACGGGCATGCCGTAGGCCGGTTCGATGCCGGGAATGCCGTCCAGCTGGCCATACACGTTCGGCGACGGAATCGCCATCAGCCGGTCGGCCTGCACTTCCGCCTGCGCCACCACGGTGCCCGACAGCACGATCGCGTACTGCGACGGCTTCAGGGCCAGATCGTCGCGCACGCCGATATTCGGCAGCAGCAAGCCCATCGCTTCGGACAGGCTCTGGCGCACGCCCTTGACGCGCTTGGTCAACGGTTCGCCTTGCGTTTTATCCACCATGCCGACCAGCTTGTAGCCGAGCATCACCATCAGCGGCTGAACGGCGGGCAGTTGCTGCCACTCCAGTTCGGCGGGCTTGTCGTCGCGCAAGGCCGCCTCGATGGCCGCCATGCCGGCCGCGTCGGGCCCCTTCACGCGCTTGGTCAAACGCCAGGCCACAAAAGCCAGCACGGCGGCAAAGGTCATGAACATGAACCACGGCATGCCCGGGATCAGGGCCAGCGCCACCATCATGCCGGCCGCGCTGTAGATCACCGTTGGCGAGGTCAGCACCTGGCCCGCCACTTGCTGCTCGAAATCGCCCGAATCGCTGATGCGGGTCACCAGGATGGCGGCCGCGGCCGACAGCAGCAGCGCCGGAATCTGCGCCACCAGGCCATCGCCGATGGTCAGCAGTGCGTACTGGCGGAAAGCGTCGCCGAACGACAGGTCGTGCATCAGCGAGCCGATGGCCACGCCGCCGACCATATTGATGATCAAAATCAAGATACTGGCGACGGCGTCGCCGCGCACGAACTTCGATGCGCCATCCATGGCGCCATAGAAGTCGGCTTCGGCGGCCACGTCCTTGCGGCGGATCTGGGCTTTTTCCTGATTGATCAGGCCGGCGTTCAGGTCGGCGTCGATCGCCATCTGCTTGCCCGGCAAGGCATCGAGGGTGAAGCGCGCGGACACTTCCGAGATGCGCTCGGCGCCCTTGGTAACGACGGCGAAGTTGATGATCATCAAAATCACGAAGACCACGATACCGACGACGAAGTTACCGCCGATGACCACGTTACCAAACGCCTCGATCACCTTACCGGCCGCATCCGCGCCCGTATGGCCGTGCAGCAGCACCACGCGCGTGGACGCCACGTTCAGGGTGAGCCTGAGCATGGTGGTGGCCAGAATCACCGTCGGGAAGACGGAGAAGTCGAGCGGCCGCTTGGCCGATACGCTGACGAGGATGACGATCAGTGCCAGCACGATATTGAAAGTGAACAGGATATCGAGCAGCACGGGCGGCAGCGGCAGGATGATCATCGCCAGGATCACCAGCAGGAACAGCGGCGTGGCGAACTTGTGGCGGCGCATTTCGGCAACCAACCGGTTCAGGAAATTCATGAAGGTACTACCTCGCTCAAATGAGATGGCACGACCACCTCGGTGGGAAATGGGGGCTGGGCGGCGCGCTGCCCAGTACGGAATGCTTTCAGCTGCAGGATGTAGTTGAGCACCTGCGACACGGCCTGGTACAGCTGCACGGGAATCTGCTGCTGCACCTGGCTGGTGTTGTAGATGGCGCGCGCCAGCGGCGGCAACTCCAGCGTTTCGATGTTGTGTTCCTTCGCCACTTGCCGGATATACAGCGCCATCTCGTCGACGCCCTTGGCAACGACAAACGGCGCCTCGGCGCGGTCCTGGTCATACTTGAGCGCGACGGCGTAATGCTCGGGATTGACGATCACCACGTCGGCGTCGGGCACGGTCTTGCGCACGCTGCGCCGGCCGATCTGCTGCTGCAGCTGGCGGATGCGCTGGCGCACTTCGGGCCGCCCTTCGCTGCTTTTATGTTCTTCCTTGACGTCCTGCTTGCTCATGCGCTGGTTGCGGGCAAAGAAAAACGCCTGCGCCGGCACGTCGATGATGGCAAACAGGACGAAGACGGAAATGAGCGCCATCAGGCCGTCGAGCATCAGCGCTGAGCCGTCGAGCATGGCTTGCTGCAGGGGCCGGTGTTGCAAGTCCACGTACTGCGTCAGGCTGGAGCGGCTCACGTGCACGAGCACCATGCCCAGCACGGCGGCCTTGGCGATCGACAAGCCGAATTCAAAGCCATGCTTGGGCGACACCAGGCGGCCCAGGTTCTTGGCCGGGCTCAGGCGCTCCATCTTCGGCATCCAGTTCTTCGTGCTGATGACCCAGCCGCCAGGGACCAATGAGCCGAGCACAACAAACAAGGGCACGCAGAACAGCGGCACGATCATCTTGATCAGCAAGCCCACGGACGTGGTAAACGCCATCGACATGGCATTGTCCAGCGCGCCCTTGCTGTCGAGCGGCATGAAGGCCATGGCGAACAGCTCGCGAAAGCTCACCAGATAGCCGGGCAGCAGGTAAATGAAGACCTTCATGCTGATCAGAATGCCCAGCGCCGTCGACAGGTCGCGCGAACGCACCACCTGCCCTTCCTGGCGCGATTTCTTCAGCTTCTGTGCTGACGCCTTTTCTGTCTTGTCGCCCGTGCTGCTATCCGCCATGCGTCACACCTTTCCGCACGTGCCCTACAAGCGTAGCGAGCAAGTTCAATGCCGGGTTGAGTAGCGCAGCTGTACGGAGGTACAGCGAGCAACGGATGCCCGGAAGTGGACTGCGCAGCAGCTTGTTGGCACGTGCGCTATCCATGGGCCACCCGCATCTGTTCGGCGATCATGTCGAGCACGCGGTTCGTCATGGCGATGTAGTGCTCCGGGATAAAGCGCACGATCTGTCCCAGCATCAGCAGGCCGAACATGGTGATCATGGAAAAGCCCAGCGAAAACAGGTTCAGCGACGGCGCCACGCGGTTCAGGAAGCCAAAGCCCAGTTGCACCACCATGGTGGAAAAGACGATGGGCAAGGCCAGCAGCATGGCGGCGGCGAAAATCCACGCCACGTTATACGCCACCGTCTGCAGCAGCAGCGGCCCGTAGCCCTGCCCCACGGGCCAGGCCTTGAAACTGGCGCCGATCACGCCCGTCAGCACGAGGTGGCCGTCGATGGCGAAAAACACGATCATGCACATGATGGTGAGCATCCCCGTGATCACGTCCGACGAGGTGCCGTTGAGCGGATCGTTCATGACGGCCATGGAAAAACCCACCTGGCTCGACACGAGGTAACCGAGCACCGACATGACGGACATGGCGAAGTGGAAGGCCAGGCCCAGGACGAAGCCGATGACGGCCTGCTCCAGGGTGGCGACGAGGGCGTGCAGGGAAAACGGATCGATCTTCAGCAAGTCCTGCGACACGCCCGAGGCCTGCATCACGGGCAGCATCAGGATCGCCAGCACCAGCGACAGCAGCACCCGCACGGGGACGGGCACCATGGCGTCGCCGATGACGGGCGAAGCGCTGAGCATGGCCAGGATGCGGCAGAACGGCCACCACACGGCCAGCAGAAACGGCAGCACCTGATTGAAAATCTGATCCATGGCGCGCGGCGCTATCCGACCAGGGTGGCGGCGCGCTGAAAAATGGACACGCAATAATCCATCAGGTAACCGGCCATCCAGCGTCCGGCCAGGATCAGGGCCAGCAGGGTGACCAGCAGGCGCGGCAGGAAACTCATGGTCTGTTCATTGATCGAGGTGGCCGCCTGCACCAGCGCGACCAGCAAGCCCATGAGCAAACCCGGCACGACCAGAATCACCACCAGCAGCATGACGACATGCAGCGCTTCGATGATCAGGTCGACGGCGACTTCAGGGGTAAACATCGGTCAATAGCCCTGTATGCTGGTAACTAAGGTGTTGACGGTCAGCGTCCAGCCGTCGACCAGCACGAACAGCAGCAGCTTGAACGGCAGCGAGATGACGAGCGGCGAGAGCATCATCATGCCCATGGCCATCAGCACGGACGCCACCACCAGGTCGATGATGAGGAAGGGGATGAACAGCATGCAGCCGATCTGGAACGCTGTCTTGAGTTCGGACAACACGAACGCGGCCAGCTTGACCGTGAAACTGTGGTCTTGCGGGCGCATGGTCGACGGTTCGCCGGCCAGGTGCGCAATCTGCGCCAGCGCGGCCTTGCTCGTCTGCGCCAGCATGAAGCGCGAAATCGGCACTTCGGCGATCTTCAGGGCTTCCTGCATGCCGATCTGGTCGCGGTCGTAAGGCACGAACGCGTCCTTCCATATCTGGTCGCCGATGGGACGCATGACCAGCAAGGTGAGAATCAGGGCGATGCCGGTGACGATACGGTTGGGCAAGCCCTGCTGCAGGCCCAGGGCCTGGCGCAGCAGGGACAGCACGATGACGAAGCGGGTAAAGCTGGTCATCATCATGACCATCACGGGCAGCAGCCCGAGCAGGGTCATGACGACGAGGATCTGCATCTTCACCGACAAGTCGGTCTTCGCGCCCGGCACCACGCCGGCGAGCAGGTCCTGCGCGCCGGCGGCGCTGCAGCACAGCATCAGAACAGGGACAGCCAGCGCGGCAGCCAGCGCGCCGCGGCGCCGGCTCAAGCCGGGTACCGCCAGCTTCATGCTGTCATCAGGTCGAGATTGAGGCCGTCGAGGTCGATGACTTTCAGGCCATAGTTCTCGCCGGCCACCACCACTTCGGCACGGCCGATCGGCGTGCCATTGACCTTGATCACCAGCGGTTCGCCGGCCAGCATGTCGAGTTCGATCACGCTTTCCGGGCCGATGGCCATCAACTCTTCCAGTGAAATGCGGGCCGAGCCCACTTCCAGGGTCAGGGTGACGGGAATCTTGCGCATCATCTGCGGAATGTCGCGGCGCGCGCGGGTGCTGGCCACGTCGGCAACGTCGCCCTGGTCGATGATCATGTCATCGCCCAGGTCTTCCAGCAGGGTTTCGCTCTGGTTGGTATCGGTCATATTCATATTATTCGACATCTTCAAATGAGGTTAAACAGAGCTTGCCCTTGTGTTCGGAAACAGCCGCTGTAAATAAACGGGAGTCGTCCAGCATGACGTCAGTACGGCTCAGACTGACGGGAATCACGTCGCCCACGCGCAGGTCGAACAAGGCGCCCAGCTGCATCTGCTTGCTGACGAGCCGGCCTTCCAGGGTCACTTGCAGGCGCGACGCGAGCGGGCGCACGCTGCCGCGCAAGGCTTTCTTCGCTTGCGCGCGTTCGGGCAGCAGGCCGCGCAACACATCGGCCATCAGGCGCTTGTCCAGCGAGAACCAGAACTGGCCGCTCTGCCCCGCCTCGACGTCGCTGAGCGACACGGTGACGATCCAGCTGCCGCGCGCCGGGTGCACGCCGGACTGCACGGCCACCTCGGCACTGGTGTCGATGTCGCTGCTCTTGCCCAGGGTTTGCAGATTCTTGTGGATGCGCGTGAACAAACTGTTCACCAACTGTTGTCCCAGCACCACAGCGAGGCGCTCTTCCGTGGCCGTCACGCGCACTTGCGCCGGATCGGGCAGCGCGCCCTTGGCGCCGGCACTACCGTAGCGATAGTTCAGCACGCTCAAGAGGATCTGCCGTTCGAGCGCAAAGCCCGGCTGACCGGCCGGCGTGGAAAAACTCAGCCAGCGATTCGCGCTGTCCTCGCTCTCCACGCGCGACAAGGTCACGGCATCGATCTGGAAATTGCCCCAGTAGCGCCGGCTCATCGGCTGGCGCAGGGCCACGGCCAGGTCGTCGCGCAGCTGGGCGCCGAATACATGCAGCAAATGGACAGGACGTCCAAGCAGACAGGAATCGAGGACTTGATGGCGCGCAGTTTGATCTGTCTTGGTAATGATTGTCATGTAGTGGTCATGTCGGTATTGCGGTGGCAGAACAAATTATACGGATCGCCCGAAATTAAATACAGCATCATCTTGGCCTTGCCAACCGGCCGGCGAGCAAACGATTGCGCATCGTATCGCATGCTGGATGACTACGGTGCTGAACAATACATGAAAAAGCAAAATATTGCCATGTATCAATATTCCTTGAGGCAATCCTCTCTTTACTTTATAGTTGCCTCGAGGTAAGCTTATAGCGAGAAAAAAGTGATTTGCAGTGCGCCATTCCGCTTACCTGATTCCGGTTTTTATGGCAGTTTCCAGCCCCTCTTATTGCCACCAGAAGAAACTTTTATCAGATAATTATTAGTTATCATGGCCATGTAAATCATTCGGCGCGGTTCTGCCGGGTTTGTTGAATCTGCTTGAGCGGATGGTGTGGCAACTGATAAAACTGATGGGCCCTGTCAATTGGGCCGGGCAAGATGGCATTGGATGTAATGCCTGCCGGAATGGCAACACCAGTAATTTCTGATTGATACGTCACCGCATATTGAAAGTAGAGGGCAAGATGAGCAACGAACTCGCAGGTCTGATCAAGGCCGATCTGGCAGCACTGAGCAATGACGCGCGCGCCCTGGGCGCCAGCATCGCGCCGGCCGCCCAGTTCGGCGCACCGGAACAATCCGGCTTCTCGTTTGCGCAAAGCATGAAAGACGCCATCGGCAAGGTCAACGGCGATGACCGCATGGCTGCACAAAAAATGAGCGACGTCGACAGCGGCAAGAGCGACGACATGGTCGGCGCCATGCTGGCCAGCCAGGAAGCGAGCCTGTCCTTTTCCATGTTGATGCAAGTGCGCAACAAGGTCATGGGCGCGGTCGACGAACTCATCAAACTGCCTCTGTAATCTTCACGTCCTGATCCACGCCCAGCCTCCCAGCGAAAGTTACCCCAAGTGATTACCACCATGAAGTCCGCATTTGCGCGCTGGCGCCCTGGCGCCCAGCCCGCCATCCCGCCCGCCCTGCTGAAAAACCTGGTTCCCATCGTCGTGCTGGCCATCGGCATCACCGCCATGGTGACCATGTATGCCTGGCGCGACCAGGCCAACTACAAGCCGGTGTTTGGCGCGCGCGAAAAAGTGGCCGTGACGGACATGATGGCCACCCTGGACGCCGAACACATCCCCTACCGTTTGCATCCGGACAGCGGCCAGGTGCTGGTGCCCGACGCCATGCTGGGCAAGGTACGCATGCTGCTCGCCTCGAAGGGCGTGACGGCGCAGCTGCCGGCCGGCCTGGAACTGATGGACAAGAATGACCCGCTGGGCGTATCGCAATTCGTGCAGGACGTGCGCTTCCGCCGCGGCCTGGAAGGCGAGCTGGCGCAAAGCATCATGACGATGGACGCGATCGCTTCGGCGCGCGTCCATCTGTCGATTGCCAAGTCGACGTCGTTCGTCGCCAGCGACGGCGACAAATCGTCGGCTTCCATCGTCGTGGCGCTGAAACCGGGCCGCACCCTGGCGCCGGAACAGATCGCCGCCGTCATCAACATGGTGGCCGGCAGCGTCGCCAGCCTGGCGCCCACGCGCGTGAGCCTGGTCGACCAGGGCGGCAACCTGCTGTCCTCGCACGTCGACCTGACGGACGGTTTCGATGCGTCGGCCGCCGGCAATGAAGGCGCGAAACGCTTTCAGGATGAAATCCGCCGCAACGTCACGGGCTTGCTCGGTCCCGTCATCGGCGAAGACAACTTCAAGCTCAGCGTGACGGCCGCCGTGAACAACGACCGCGTGGACGAAACGCTGGAAAAATACGGCGAAGCGCCGAAAGTGACGAGCGAAGCGATGCGCGAAGAGCAGGAACGCAACCGCACCGTGGCCGGCATTCCCGGCAGCCTGTCGAACCGTCCGCCAGCGGCCGCCGTGCCGGCACCGGCCGACGCCGCCGGCGCCGCGCCCGCCGATGGCGCGCCGAAGCCGTCCGACGACGGCACGGCCCGCAAGAACGCCACCACGCGCCAGTACGCGTATGACCGCAGCATCACGCAAATCAAGCGCAGCCGTGGCCGCCTGGAAAAACTCAGCGTCGCCGTCGTCCTCAACAGCGCCGCCGCACCGAACCCGAAAACGGGCTGGACACCAGCCGAACTGGGCAATATCGA
The DNA here is from genome assembly GCF_058797855.1 of Janthinobacterium sp. GW823-FHT01H08. NCBI lineage: Bacteria > Pseudomonadati > Pseudomonadota > Betaproteobacteria > Burkholderiales > Oxalobacteraceae > Janthinobacterium > Janthinobacterium sp. GW823-FHT01H08. The sequence continues at coordinate 2,843,991 of NZ_CM179504.1, read as the reverse complement.
AAAAATGCTCAACAGCGGCCTGGGCATCAACGCCCAGCGCGGCGACAGCCTGAGCCTGACGGCGCTGCCCTTCCCTGCCAAGCCGCCCGTGGCGCAGTGGTGGGAAGAGCGCGACACCGTCGTCGATTTCAGCAGCTGGCTGCTGTACGCCCTGGGCGCCGTGCTCGGCTACTTCCTGATTCTGCGTCCGCTGCTGCGCCTGCTGACCACGCGCCTGGCGCCGCCGGCACTGAAACAGCTCGATCCGGCCCTGGCGCTGGGCGGCAGCAACGCCGCCGCCGGCGCCAATGGCGTGACCGCCGCCAGCGCGCCGGCCTTGGGCGTGAATGGCAGCCCGCTGGCGCTCGAGGGCGAGGCCGCCGCCGGCAACGCCATGCCGGTCGTGCCGCTGCTGGAAAATTATGACTTGCCGCCACCAGGCTCGGCGGTCGACGTGATGGTCGACCACCTGAAAGTGCTGGCGGAAAAAGAACCCGAGCGTGTCGCCGAAGTCGTCAAACAATGGATGCAGAAAAATGGCCGAACTCAACAACAGTAATCCCTCCGACGGCGCCGAATACGAAAGCGCCAGCCTGAACCCAGTGGAACAGGCCGCCATCGTGCTGCTGAGCATCGGCGAAGAACAGGCCGCCAATGTGCTGCGCTGCCTGTCGCGCGAAGAATTGCTGGAAGTCACGCAAGTGATGTCGCGCATGAGCGGCATCAAGGTCGAATCCGTGAAAACGGCCATGCAGACCTTCTTCGACGACTACCGCCAGCAAAGCGGCGTGCACGGCGCCTCGCGCAGCTACCTGAAGCGCTCGCTGGACATGGCGCTGGGCAGCGATATCGCAAATAGCGTGCTCAACAACATTTACGGCGACGCCATCCGTCCCAAAATGGCGCGCCTGCAATGGGCCTCGCCAAAATGGCTGGCCGAATACATCGTCAACGAGCACGTGCAGATGCAAGCCGTGTTCCTGGCCTTCCTGCCGCCCGCGCTGGCCGGCCAGATCCTCGACGCCCTGCCCGCCGAAGGCCGCGACCTGGTCTTGCTGAACCTGGCGCGCCTGGACGAGATCGACCGCGACCTGCTGGTCGAGCTCGACGAACTGGTGGGCCGCTGCCTGGGCGCGCTCGACACGCAAAGCACCAGCGTCGAAGGCATCCGCCAGGCGGCCGAGATTCTCAACCGCATGCCGGGCAACCGCGCCGCGCTGGTCGAACTGCTGCGCGCGCACGACCCGGACGTCGTATCGGAAATCGAACTGAGCATGTACGACTTCCTGATCCTGGCCACACAGAGCGATGTCACGCTCACGCGCATCCTGGAAGACGTGCCGATGGAACAGTGGGCGATTGCACTGAAGGGCGCGGAACCGTCGATCCGCGACGCCGTGCTGAAAACCATGCCGCGCCGCCAGGCGCAGAGTTTCGAAGACATGATGCGCCGCTCCGGCCCCGTGCCCCTGTCGCGCATCGAACAGACGCGCCAGGAAATCATGGCCACCGTCAAGGGCCTCGCCGATGCGGGCGAGATCGAAGTGCAACTGTTTGCCGAAGCGGTGATCGAATGAAACACTTCCGCTCGTATCGTTTCCCGCCGCTGTCGCAATTCATCGCCGCCGGCCAGCGTGCCTCCAACGAGGACACGGATGGCCAGTGGCAGGCGTCCGTCTCGGAAGGTTTCGAGCAGGGCCAGCGCGACGGCTACGAAGTGGGCCTGGTGCAAGGCCAGCAGGATGGCTACGACGCCGGGCGCAGCGACGGCATGGCGCAGGGCCGCGAAGAAGGCCGCAATGAAACGCTGGTGGCGCTGGACCGCCTGGCGCGCCCCGTCGATGCCATCCTGCGCGACCTGAAGAAAGTGCGCGCCGATTATCGCGAAGCGCAGCGCAAGGAAGTGGTCGACCTGGTGGCCAAGGTGGCGCGCCAGGTGATCCGCGCGGAACTGGCGCTGCAGCCGGTGCAATTGCTGGCCCTGGTCGACGAGACCCTGGCCTCGATGCCGCCCACGCGCGAGGAAATCGACGTCTTCCTCAATCCGGAAGAACTCAAACGCATCAGCGAACTCGATCCGAAGCGCGCCAAGCGCTGGAACCTGATCGCCGACGCGCGCCTCGACGCGGGCGAATGCCGCATCAAGGCCGGCGACAATGAAGTCGATGCGGGCTGCCATCAGCGCCTGTCGGCCTGCATGGAGCAGGTCAGCAGCCACCTGGCGCTGGCCGCCGAACACGCAGACCACGGCGCGCCTGCATGATCGCCGACACGCTGCGCAGCTTCGAGATCGGCGACATCCCGGTCGCGACCCCCACCGGCCGCCTGGTCGGCGCCTCCGGCCTGCTGCTGGAAAGCGCCGGCTGCCGCCTGCACACGGGCCAGCGTTGTCAAATTGAAACAGTCAATGGCGAATGGCTCGATGCGCAAGTCGTCGGCTTCCGCGAAAAACTGTCGTATTTAATGCCGTTCAAGAAGGCGACGGGCCTGACCACGGGCGCCAGAGTCCTGCCCCTGCCCGACAAGGCCAGCCTGCAGATCGGCCCGTCGTGGCTGGGCCGCATGGTCAATGGCCTGGGCGAGCCGATCGACGACCTGGGCCGCCTCGGCGGCGAACACATCCTGGAAGTGACGCCGCCGAAGATCAATCCCCTGAAGAAACAACCGGTGGTCGAACCGCTGGACGTGGGCGTGCGGGCGATTAACAGCATGCTGACCCTGGGCAAGGGCCAGCGCGTGGGCCTGATGGCCGGCTCCGGCGTGGGCAAGAGCGTGCTGCTGGGCCTGATCACGCGCCAGACCGTGGCCGATGTCGTCGTCGTCGGCCTGATCGGCGAGCGGGGCCGCGAAGTGCGCGAATTCGTGGAAAAATCGCTGGGCGCCGAAGGCTTGAAAAAAGCCGTGCTGGTGATCGCGCCGGCCGACGAATCGCCCTTGATGCGCATCATGGCCACCGAACTGTGCCATTCGATCGCCGCCCATTACCGCGACCAGGGCAAGCACGTGCTGCTGCTGGTCGATTCGCTCACGCGCTATGCGATGGCCTTGCGCGAAGTGGCGCTGGCCCTGGGCGAACCGCCGGCGACGCGCGGCTACCCGCCGTCCGTGTTTTCGAACCTGCCGCAACTGGTGGAAAGCGCCGGCAACGGCGCCCACCCGGAAGGCAGCATGAGCGCCATCTACACGGTGCTGGCCGAAGGCGACGACCAGCAGGACCCCGTGGTCGATACGGCGCGCGCGATTCTCGACGGCCACATCGTGCTCACGCGCGAACTGGCCGAGCGGGGCCACTACCCCGCCATCGATATCGCCGCCTCGATCAGCCGCTGCATGGCGCAGGTGATCACGCCCCCCCACATGCAGGCGGCGCGCGCGCTGAAAGCGTCGATGGCGCGCCATGCGCGCGTGCGCGACCTGATCCCGCTGGGCGCCTACGTGCCCGGCGCCGACCCGATCACCGACCGCGCCGTGCAGTTGCACGCGCCCATCGAAGCCTTCCTGTGCCAAGGCACCAAGGAAGAGGCGCCGATGGGGCCGTGCATCGAACAACTTGAACAGATCATGGCCTAGGAGCATACGTGAGCGACGCGCATACCATCCGCAACCTGACCACCCTGGTCGGCCTGCGCAGCACCGAAGTCGAACGCCTGCAAGGCGAAATGGCGGCGCAGACGGCCGTGCGCGAGCGCTACCAGAAAAACCTGGAGCGCCTGACGGGCCTGTACACGGATAGCGGCCCCAGCGGCGCCCTGCCCCTGGCCCTGTCCGTCAACTGCGGCAACTTCAAGCAAGCCGTCATGCAGATGGCCGACCAGCACCGTACCGACCTGCATTTGCACGAAGCCAACATGGCCGTTTCGCAACGCGCGCTCAATACGGCCTGGGCCAAGCGCGAAGTGCTGGACCAGGTGCTGACGCAAAAACAAAAACATGTTGCAAATGAGCAACAACGTGTCGATGCCAAGCGGCAAGACGAGCTGGCGACGCAATTCTGGTTCCGCGGACAGGTAAAATGAGGTTGGTGTAAGTTTCTTTCAGGAAAACTTCACAAAACGGGAATGGGGGTCGCCTTGTACCGGTATATCCCTTTATTCAGGAGTCTGGCATGGCAAACGTAATTACTGCACCGCAATACGATCCGCTCGTCACTGCAAAAAACCTGGCTACCAAGTCGGTCGCGGCGCAGCAGGACAAATTGACTAAGCAAACCGCACTGGCCAACACCACGGCCGCGGCGCTGAACAACCTGAAGCTGGCCATGAGCGCCTTCCAAAGTACGATGACGACCATGAGCAGCAGCAGCAAGTCGCTGCTGAGCCAGTCCGCCACCTTCAGCAATACCGCCTATGGCAGCGGCACGGCCGATGCCACGGCAGTTGCCGGCAGCTATTCCTTTTTCGTGCAGCAACTGGCCACAGCCAGCCAGACTTCGTACAGCGGCCTCGCCAGCAGCCCCGCCGCCGGCAGCGGCACGCTAGCCGTGCGGATCGGCGATCCGCTGGCCCCCGTCACCGCAGACAACAGCTTTGACATCGACCTGAGCGCCGCCGACAAGGATGCCGACGGCAACCTGACGCCGCAGGAAATCGCCGCCGCCATCAATGGCAACAGCAAGAACAACTCGCGCGTGACGGCTTCCATCGTCACCATCGGCAACCAGGCGCAGCTGGTATTGACATCGAACCTGACGGGCAAGGAAAACGCCGTCACGCTGGACGCGTCGAGCGTGACGAATACCGCGCTGACCAAGGCCCTGGTGACGGACGCGGCCACCAACATCAAGGAAGTCGTCAAGGCGCAGGACGCGATCGTCTGGCTGGGCGCAAAGGACACCGGCACGCAAATCACGCAGGCGTCGAATACCTTTACCAACGTGACGGGCGTGAAAATGACCTTCACCAAGACCATGAACACGGGCGACGCGCCCGTGACGGTCACGGTGGCAACCGACAGCGGCGGCACGGCAACCAATGTGCAGGCATTCGTCGATGCCTACAACAAGCTGAAAAGCGTGCTGGACGGCCTGGCCAGTTCCGGCGACCCGGACAAGAACGTCGCGGCCGGCATCTTTGCCCACGATTCCGGCCTGAACGCCCTGCGCAGCAATTTGAACAATCTGCTGCGCCAGAGCGTCGGCGGCGTCTCGCTGGTCTCCTACGGCGTGACCGCCAACCGCGACGGCACGCTGAGCCTGAATACGGCCAAGCTGACCGCCAAGCTGGCATCGAACCCTGGCGACCTGGACAAGTTGTTCGGCAACAACAGCCTGTCGGCCCCATCGGGCGTGTTAGGCGGCCTGGACAAGGCGTTGGGCCAATGGAGCAATATCACCAAGGGCCAGCTGGTGCAGCGTCTCGATGCGAATACCAGCTTGCAGAAGTCGCTGAGCAAAAGCACCGACCTGCTGACGAGCCAGTACAACACGGCCTACAAGCGTTTCCTGGATCAATATACGCGCCTGCAAGTCATGCAGGAACAGATGTACAAGACGGTCGACATGTTCGACGCCATGTTTGGCAACGACAAATCCTAAGGCGAGCGTGCCTGCCGCGCCGCCGCAAGTTTAGACAGTGAGAAATAAGACATGTTAAACAATGAAGCTTACGGCAACTACCATGCCGTCAACCTGGATGCCCAGACCGCCCGCGCCACACCGGTCGAGCTGGTACTGGTGCTGACGGACGGCCTGCTGGAAGAACTGGCGCGCGCGCGCGGGCATATCGTAGGCAAGCGCTACGAGCAAAAGGCCATCAGCCTGGATAAATGCACGCAGATCATCAACGGTCTGTCGAGCTCGCTCGATTTCGACAATGGCGGCGAAGTGGTCGTCAACCTGGCCCGCCTGTACGACTATTGCGTGGCGCGCCTGTACACGGCCGGCATCAAGCTCGACCCGACCCTGATCGACGAGGTGACGACCCTGATGACCACCATCAAGCGCGGCTGGGTGGGCGTCCAGGCCAACAATGCCTAGGCGCGGCATCCTGCAACAGCTGAACCGGCAATTGAGCGCCGCCATCGCGCAAGCGGATTGGGAAGCAATGGGAAAACTGTCCGCCAGCCTGGCGAAAAACATCCCCTTGCTGGCCGAACGGGGCGCATGGAGTGCGCTGGAACAAACAGAATTGTTGCAATTGCGCAAAAATCACGCGCAAGCGGTTAAAATTTGCTCTGAGGAAAAAGAACGCCTGGGTCAACACCTGGGTGCATTACAGGCAAATAAGGAAGGTTGGGTCGCCTACGCCGCGCTCGGCGAATACGACTCGGACGGGAATCAAGCATGATCATGAACTTCAACACGGCGCCGGCCGCTCCGGCACCGGCGACCCCTGCGGCGTCTGCACCAGCACCGGCGGCAGCGCCGTCACAGGCCGCCGCCTTGCCCGGCACACCAGGCTATGCCGCTACTGGCGCCGTGCCCTCCGCCCTGCCCCTGTTTGCGCAGGTGCTTGACGTGACGGGCGTGGAAACGGCCGACGCCGACACGCCCGCTCCCGCGAAGGAGAGCGACAGCGACAGCCAGGCCGACAGCAGCCTGCCGGCCATGGCCGCCCCCGTTATCGGCTTGCCGGTGACCATGCTGCCGCCAACGGACGCGGCCGCAGCCGAGGCGCGTGCCGCCGCCCAGGCGCAAGTACAGACACAAGCGCAGACACAGGTGCAGGCGAATGCGGCGCAAGCCAATCCGGCACTCAACATCAGCCTGCATCCGTCGGCGGTCACCCTGAACGCGCCGGCAACGGCGCCAGCGCCAGGCCGCGACACGCGCGAGCCGCTGGCCGCCGCCAACCCGGCGACGGTCGCCAAGGGCGGCGCGCCGGCACAGCCGTTCGAATCGCTGCTGCAGCAAAGCGCTCCGGCGACCGCCGTCGCCGCGCCTGCCGTTGCCGCGCGCGAAGGCGAACGTGGCGCCGCGACCCCGGCACCGGCCACGCCCAACCTGGGCCTGACGGGCGCGGTCGGCAATACGGCCACAGCGGCCCCGGCCGGCGACACCATCAAGCTCAACGGCCCAGCCCAGCAATGGCAGGAACCGCTGCGCGAAGCGCTGGGCGAACGCCTGCAGACGCAGATCGGGCGCAACAGCGAACACGCGACGATCCGCCTCGAGCCGCCCATGCTGGGACGCATTGAAATTTCCATCCGCCATACGGCCGGCGCGCTGCAGGTGAACGTCACGGCGTCGAATTCGGAAGTATTGCGCCAGTTGCAAGGCATCGGCGAGAACATGCGCAGCGACCTGGCGCAGCGCCAGTACACCGACGTGGCCGTCAATATCAGCGCCACCCCGCGCAGCCCCGCTGCCCAGGCGTTCGCCGATGGCGATGCGCGCGGCCAGCGTCAGCCGGGCCGCCAGCAGGACGACGCCGAGCCGGGACGCGCCCTGTCCGACGGCAGCACCGCCGCTACCACATACGCCAGCCACGAGCGAGAGACCGCCTGATGAATATGAAAATGAAACTGATAGCCGGCTTTGTCGGCGTGGCCGTGCTGGCTGCCGGCGCCGCTGGCGGCGCCATCTGGTATTTGGCCAAGCCGGTCGCCGGCCATGCCGATGTTGCCGAAGCGAAAGCTCCGCCACCGCCCGCCACGGGCAAGAAGGCGCGCAAGTTCCTCACGCTGGACAAAGTCATCGTGATGTTGCGCCGCGGCCCCGGCGAAGGCGAAACGCATTATCTGTCGGCCGACCTGGTGATCGCCACCACCGAGGAAAAGGAAAAGCTGACCAAGGATCACTTGCCGCTGATGCGCTCGATCGCCGTCAGCACCCTGTCGAGTTTTCCGCTGGACAAGGCGCAGACCATGACCGTGGAACAATATGCCGAGCAGATCAACAAAGCCTTCAATGTCAGCTACGAGCGTGAACAGATGGAAAAACCGTTCACCGAAGTCATGGTCGGCAAGCTGATCATTGAATAAGCCAACACGCCAGCCGACCTAGTGGGAGATCCCTTGGCCTATGTAGAGCAATACCAGGAAGCGTATGGCGCCGGCGAATATGCGGCCGCCAGCGCTTGCGCGGCCGTGCTCAGCGTTGCTGAAGAGCAACAACATCTGGTGGCGTACTCCCCTTTGGTGAAACGCATCGTGCGCCAGCTCAATTCGCAGGTGTCGGGCGCCATCGACCGCGACGACATGGAACAGATCGGCCTGATGGGCCTGCTCGAAGCCTTGCGCCGCTACGGCGTGCCGGACCAGTCTTTCGGCAGCTATGCCAGCCTGCGCATCCGTGGCGCCATCCTCGATGAACTGCGACGCCAGGACTGGCGCCCGCGCGCCGTGCGCCAGGAAAGCCACCGTCTGCGCGACAGCGTGCGCGCCCTGACCCGCCGCCTCGGACGCGAGCCGCTGGACGCGGAAATCATGGCGGCGCTGAAGCTGACGCCCGAAGCTTTCCAGGAATACCAGTTGGCGGAAAACGCCGAGCTGATCGCCAGTTTCGATGAAGTGCTGCAGGAAAGCCTGGGACAGGCCGACAGCGCACCGAGCCCGGAAGAGCAATTGATGGTGCGGCGCAGCCTGGAGCAGGCGCTGCGCGCGCTCGACGAACGCGAGCAGCGCGTGATCCAGATGTATTACGAATTCGAACTGAGCTACAAGGAAATAGCCGCCGTACTGGACCTGAGCGACGCCCGCGTCTGCCAGCTCAACAAGACGGCGCTGGGCAAGATGAAAGCCATGCTGCAAGACGCATAAGTTTCAGCACTATCCATCAAATTGACGCAGCACAATGACGCAGAAAGGCAGTTGACATGGTAATTATCGGTATCTTAATCGTGATGGGGTGTGTATTCGGAGGCTTCGCCCTGATGGGCGGCACCGTCCACGCGATCTGGCAACCGGTCGAGTTGATCATCATCATCGGCGCCGCCGTCGGCGCCCTGGTGCTGGGCAACCCGAAGCATGTACTCGGTGAAATGCTGCACCAGATGCGCAAGATCGTCACGCACAAGAAGCAAGGCTCGGAATTCCAGCGCCAGTTGCTGCTGCTGATGTATGAACTGCTGCAAACGGCCGCCGGCGGCCTGAAGGCGCTGGACGCCCACGTCGAGGCGCCGCGCGAAAGCGCCCTGTTCCAGCGCTATCCGCTGGTGCTGGAAGAGCCGAAGCTGCTGGCCTTTATCGTCGACAACTTCCGTTTGATGGCGATGGGCAAGATCAACGCGCATGAACTCGAAGGCGTGCTGGAGCAGGAACTCGAAGCCATCCACGACGAATTGCTGCAGCCGTCGAAGTCCCTGCACAAGATCGCCGAAGCCATGCCCGGCTTCGGTATTCTGGCCGCCGTGCTCGGCATCGTGATGGCCATGAATTCCGTGGCCGACGGCGCGGACGCGGCGGAAATTTCGGAAAAAGTGGGCGCCGCCATGGTCGGTACCTTCATCGGCATCTTCTTTTGCTACGGCGTGCTCGATCCGATGTGCAACATGATGAAACAGCTGGTGGGCGAGGAAGGCTCGACCATGGAATGCGTGAAGGTCGTGCTGGTCACGCACGTGGCGGGCAAACCGCCGCTGCTGGCCATCGATGCGGGCCGCCGCCTGGTGCAGCTGAACATCAAACCGAGCTTCGCCCAGCTGGAAAGCTGGATCAATGCGCTGGAAGATGGCGGCGCCGAACAAGAGCAAGGCCAAGGCCGGGGAGGCCGCCGTGCTAAAGCCGCATGAGAAACATGAACAGGCCATCATCAAGCGTGCCGGCCGCAAGCATGACGACGATGGCCATGGCGGCGCCTGGAAAGTAGCGTTCGCCGACTTTTGCCTGGCCCTGCTGTCGCTGTTCCTCGTGCTGTGGCTGATGGCCGCGCGCGAGCAGCAGGCGATGAAGGAAATCATGATGGACGCGTCGGCAGGCAGCCGCCAGGGCGAAGGCCAGGGCGTCATGCCGGAACAGAAAGGCGGCCCGCGCGGCAGCCTGATCGAGCGCTTCCCCATGCCCCGCAAGGGCACCGGCGACACGCGCACGGAAGGCAAGCAAACGCAGGACGGCAAGGCTGGCGCGGCGCCGCAAAACCAGACCAAGGTCAGCTACCAGTCGCCGGAAGATTTGCTGTCCCTGTCGCGCGCGCTCGACAAGCTCAGCGACGAGGCGGGACTGAAGAGCAACCTGCAATCGGTGATCACGCCATACGGCTTGCGCGTCATGCTGCACGATACGGACAAGCAAGGCATGTTCGTGCGCGGCAGCGCCGTGCCGACCGACCGTTTCCGCAAGCTGCTGCGCCAGATGGGGCCCGTGTTTGCGCAAATGGAGAACCAGATGCTGATCGTCGGCCATACGGACTCGATGCAATACGCCAATACCGGCTATGAAGGCTTCTCGAACTGGACCCTGTCGGCCAACCGCGCCATGTCGGCGCGCGCGCAATTGCTGATCGGCAGCATGAGTCCGGACAGCGTGCTGCAAGTGGTCGGCATGGCCGACCGCGCGCCGCTGGACGTGAAAAATGCCAGCGCCGGCATCAATCGCCGCATCGAACTGTTAATATTGACGCGTGGCCAGGCCGACAGCATCGCCGCCATGTTCGGCATGGCCGGACAAAAGCCGCAAGGCGACGAGCTGCAGGTGGGTGAACCGGACTCCGGAACCCTGCAACGCCTGCGCGAAAAACTGGGCCTGCCCGCAAAGAAAGATCGGGAAGAGCATGCAAATTAAGGGCAAGGGACAACGTATGAAAATCTCCTCCGGCAACACCGGTGCTGCCGTGCGCAGCAGCGCCGTCGCGCCGGCCGAGGCGATCGCCGAAAACGCGGGCGCCGCCGGCGCCATGGGCGGCTCGTCGGCCGGGGCGGAACTGCAATCGGCCGTGCTGCAGCCGGCCATGGCCGCCCTGCGCGCCATGCCCGAGATCGACCATGAAAGAGTGGCCATGCTGCGCGATGCGCTGGCCAAGGGCGAGTTGCCGTTCGATCCATCGAAACTGGCGGGCCTGATCCAGCGTTTCCACGGCGGCGAATCGTGACCGCGCCGCGCAAGGGCATCACGCGCCAGGAAGCCGTGCGCCGCGTGCTGCAAGGCATGACGGATGACCGCGCCGGCTATGCCGCGCTGCAAACCTTATTGGAAGAGCAATTTCAGGCCACCTTGCACCACCAGAGCACCCGGCTGACGGCGCTGGCCGACCAGGTCGTCGCCGCCGTCGAGCCACTCGACGCACGCCGCCGCCAGCGTGTCAGTCTCGTCACCGCCCTGCTGGGCCCGCAAGGCGACATGCCCCAATTGTTTGCGCTGTTACAAGAAGACGCGCGTGCCACCGCCCAGCGCGACTGGGCCGCGCTCGAGCAGATGGTGCTCGAATGCAAGCGCCTGAATGCCCGCAACAGCGATTTATTAACAGAGCAGTACAGCATCATGCAGCGCGTGCTGCATGGCGAGGAAGATACGTATGCGCCAGGCTGATTTCCTGACCACCCGCGCCACGGCGGCGACGCCATCGACGGCGGCGACCCATGCCGTGCAGAGCAATATGCGCGCCACCGAATCCACGGCCTCCAGCGGCGGCTTTGGCAGCGTGTTCCGGCAAGTACAGGGCGAAGTGGCCCGCTTCATCGAACAGGGCGGCGGCAACGCCACCAACCTGAGCCCGCAAGGACGCGCCTACCTGGAGCAAAGCCAGCCCGTCAATGTGCTGGGCGCCATCAGCCAGGGCGGCGAGATCGGCGAAACGCAGCAGCAATTCCTCGCCTCGATCAAGCCATGGACGGAAGAAACGGGCGCGCGCCTGGGCGTGGCGCCGGAAATCGTCGCCGCCCACGCGGCGCTGGAATCGGGCTGGGGCCAGCGTCCGCTGCGCCAGGGCACGGGCGCGGACACCAATAATCTGTTCGGCATCAAGGCCGGCGGCAAATGGCAGGGCGACGTGGCCAGCAACCTGACGACCGAATACGAGGCCGGCAGCGGCACGGCGCTGAAGAAAACCGAGCGCTTCCGCAGCTACCCGGACCAGGCCAGCGCCTTCCGCGACTATGCGCAAGTGCTGCTCGACAATCCACGCTACCGCGCCGCCCTCAACACGGGCGCCGACGCGGGCGCCTTCGCGCAGGGTTTGGCGCGCGGCGGCTATGCCACCGACCCCAACTATGCCGCCAAGCTGACCCAGCTGGCGACACGTCTGCAGCGCACGGCCGCCGCCGAGTAAGTTCCCTTTAACGGCCGGGAAGTTCGGCCGGCTCCACCACGCCCGCATCGACCACCCTGGCGCGTATCACCGTGCCGCTGGTGGCGTTGCGCACGCGGATCAGCTCGCCAAGCGCGCCCGGATCCATCGCCTCGCCGGCCATGCTCACTTCCACCTGCTCCTTGCGCGCCACGATGTTGACCGCACTGCCCCGCTTGATCAGCACGGGCGAGGCCAGCTGTCCCTGGCGCAGCACTTCGCCGGCACGCAAGCTGCGCCGGCTCGACAGGCCAATCGCGCCAGGCAAGGCAGAAATACTGTCCGGCACCATCGTCACGTCGCGCCGCGCCAGCACCACGTCACCCGATTGCAACGGCGTATTGGCCGTGACGGGGGCGCTGGTGACGGCCACTTGCGCCGTGATGCTGCCGCGCGCCAGCATTTCGTAACGCCATCCGTTGCTTCCAGGACACACTGCGACAAAGCGCATGCGCTGCGCCGAGCGGCTGTCCGCCGTTTCCAGCGCAACGGGCGCGGCGCACGCCGGCATGGGGCGCGTGCTTTTCACGACGGTCACCTGAAACTGGGGTTCCAGCAGTCCCGCCGTGGCCGCCTGCTGTGTCAATTGCTCGCGAGCTAGCTGTTCCACACGTGAAAATATATTGTCGGCTGGCAATTCTGCGCGACCTGCACTACTATATAGGCTGGTCAGTAAAAATAGGCTTGGCAGCAGTATGTGACGACATTGCGCCTTGTTCCACATCACGGAATAGTTCTCAAAGTAAATCATTGCTAACCTTAATCAAAGATACTGAAGCGGCATGACCTTACCATGCGTCAACATGACTTGGCTGGGATTTTACCTCTGCACCACTTATTTTCTGGACCAAACCGCAAAAAGCACGATCGAATTCAACACAAAGGATGACCATGGGGATTAATTTCAAGGATGCGCTGGGCGTGCATGCCGATGCACTCGCACTGCGTGCCGACCGTACACGCGTGCTGGCGGCCAACATCGCCAATGAAAACACGCCCGGCTTCCAGGCCATGGACATGGATTTCGGCAGCGCCCTGCAACAATTGCAGGATAACGAGGCCGGCCTGCTGTCGACCGATGACGATGCCAGTGCCCTGTACCGCGTACCCTACCACCCCAGCCGCGACGGCAATACCGTCGAAATTGGCGTCGAGCAGGCGGCGTTCTCGCAGAATGCCACCGACTTCCAGACCAGCCTCACTTTCGTCAACATGAAACTGAAGGGTCTGTCCAAGGCCATTTCCGGACAATAAGGATCAGCATGAGCTTCCAGGATATTTCCAAGATCGCCGGTTCGGCGATGGCGGCGCAGACCGTGCGCCTCAATACCATCGCCAGCAACCTGGCCAATGCCGATTCCGTTGCCGGTTCCGAAGGCGAAACCTACCGCGCGCGCAAACCCGTGTTTGCGGCCGTGATGGATGGCCCGGGCGCCAGCGGCGCCGGCGGACGCGTTCAGGTGCTCGACGTGGTGCAAAGCGATGAGCCGCTGCGCAAGGTGTATGAACCGGGCCACCCGATGGCCAATGCCGACGGCATGGTGTTCTACCCCAACGTCAACCAGGTAGCCGAGATGACCGACATGATGTCGGCCTCGCGCGCGTTTGAAACCAATGTCGAAGTTCTGGGCCGCATCAAGTCGATGCAGCAATCGCTCCTCAAATTAGGTGAAGCATAATCCATGGAAACCAATCTCTTTACAAACAACACCAGCGGCAGCGGCAGCGGCAGCAACAACAATGCCGTCAAATCGCAAAACAATGCCACCCAGGATATGTTCACCAAGTTGCTGGTCGCGCAGATCAAGAACCAGGATCCCCTGGCGCCGACCGATCCGAGCCAGTTCGTCAATCAATTGACGCAGCAGGCGCAGACGGAAGCGATGCAAAACCTGTCAACGCTGACCAGCGCCAATGCCAGCGTGCTGCAATCGATGCAGGTGCTGGCCCTGGGCGCGCAGGTAGGCTCCGAAGTCATGGTCAACAGCGAAACGGTGCAGCTCGACAAGAGCAAGGTCAGCGGCAGCATCGCGCTGGCGGCCGGCACCACCAAGACCACCGTGACCCTGAAAGGCATCGACGACAAGGAATACAAGATCGAACTGGGCGCCAAGTCGGCCGGCACGGTGCCGTTCACCATCGATCCCGTCGCATTGGGCTTGCCTGCAGGCACGTACACCATGGCGGTCACCACCAATGGCACCGAAAAACCATCGGTCGACATCGCGGGCAAGCTCAACAGCGTGCGCCTGTCGTCCGGCGGCAGCATGATTTTGAGCGTGTCGAACCTGGGCGAAGTCAACCCTGGCGCGATCACCGGCTTCAACGGCAAGACGGCCTGATCCGCTCGCCCCTTCGTTTCCTGAACACTAATCTCGTCCTTCACTAAAGGAAGTCAACATGAGTTTCGACATCGCGCTGTCCGGTATCCAGTCCATCAACCAACAGTTGAACAGCACCAGTAACAATATCGCCAATGCCGGCACCTACGGCTTCAAGAGCAGCCGCGCCAACTTTTCGGCCATGTATGCCGGTTCGCGCGCCACGGGCACGGAAATCGGCTCGATCACGCAAAGCATGTCGCTCACTGGCGGCGTGCTGAACACGGGCCGCGCGCTCGACGCGGCCATCGACGGCCGCGGCTTTTTCGTCGCGCGCGATGCGCAAAACACCATGAGCTACAGCCGGGTCGGCATCTTTTCGGCCAGCAGCGATGGCAAGCTGATCGACTCGAACGGCCGCCTGGTACAGGGCTATGCCGCCGTCAAAGGCAGCACCACCCTGGGCACCATGGGCGACATGAACATTCCGACGGGCCAGATTCCCGCCGTGGCATCGACCAAGCTGGCATATGCCGCCAACATGTCGTCCGAATGGACCATCAAGGCCGTGCCTTTCAACAAGACCAACGAACTGAGCTACAACAGCGCCAAGTCCTCGATCGTCTACGATTCGCTGGGCGCCAAGCACTCGCTGGGCCAGTACTTCGTCAAGACGGCGACGGGCGTGGACGTGCACTACACCTTTGACAATACCGATGTGACGCCGGTGACGAGCATGACCTTCGACACGAACGGCAAGCTGGTGACCGGAACGACCGCCACGCCGGTGTTCCCGACGCCGCCTGGCGCCGCAGCGCTGTCGATTGCCATCGACTACACGGGCACGACCCAGTTCGCCGGTGAAGCGACCACCTCGACCGACCGCGCCGACGGCTATGCCTCGGGCACCTACACGGGCGTGGAATTGGCCGACGACGGCTCCGTCGTGGCCAAATACACGAACGGCCAGAAGCAAAGCATCGGCGTGATCGCCCTGGCCACCTTCCCTGACGAAGGCGGGCTGACGGCCGTCAACGATACCAGCTGGGTCGCCTCGACCACCTCCGGCACCGCCATCTATGACCGTCCGGGCGTCGGCATGGCCGGCAAACTGGTGACGAGCTCGCTGGAACAGTCGAACGTCGACATCACCTCCGAACTGGTGGGCCTGATGACGTCGCAGCGCAACTACCAGGCGAACTCGAAGGTCATCTCGACCGAGAACGCCATGCTGCAATCGCTGATGCAAGCGCTGTAATCCACGATACGCAAAGGTAAAAAGCAATGGATGCGCTGATTTATACCGCCATGAGCGGGGCCGACCGTGCCCTGCGGGCACAGCAGGTACACGCCAACAACCTGGCCAATATCGAGACGGGCGGCTTTCGCGCCAACCTGGAAGTGTCCACTGCCCAGCCGCTGCAAAACGGCTATGGCTACGACGACCGCCACATGACGCAGACGCAGTCGAGCGCCGTCGGCACGCGCACGGGCGCCATCAAGGAAACGGGACGCGAACTCGACGTGGCCGTCACGGGCCCCGGCTTTCTCGCTGTGCAATGGCAAAACGGTGAAGCCTACACGCGCGCCGGCGCCATGGACCTCGATGAAACGGGCGCGCTGACCATCAACGGCCGGCCCGTGCTGGGCGAAGGCGGTCCGATCACGATTCCCGAGCACACCAGCCTGTCGATCGGCGCCGATGGCACGATTTCCATCCAGGTGCCAGGAACGGCGCAAATGCAGACCGTCGACAAGCTCAAGCTGGTCAATGCGGAATCGGGCGAGTTGACGAAGAACGAGGCGGGCCTGATCGTGGCACGCAGCGGCGAAGACTTGCAGGCCGACCCGGCGGTGCGCCTGCGCGACCGTCACCTGGAAGGCAGCAACGTGTCGGCCGTCGAGGAAATGGTCGCCACCATGAGCCTGAACCGCAGTTTCGAAATGCAAATGAAAATTTTCAAGGCCAGCGACGCGATGACCGAGTCCGGCAACCGCCTGCTGGGCGCCTGAGCCCAACGCCAACCAATTACCAGGAGTAAATCATGAATCCAGCAATGTGGATCAGCAAGACCGGCGTGCAGGCACAAGACGCCAAGCTGCAAGCCATCGCGAACAACCTGGCCAACGTCAATACCGTTGGCTTCAAGCGCGACCGCGTCGTCTTCGAAGACCTGTTTTACCAGGTCGAACAGCAGCCGGGCACGCAGCGCGCCGACAATACCCTGTCGCCATCGGGCGTGCAGCTGGGTAACGGTACGCACATGGTCGGCACGCAAAAGGTGTTTACCACCGGCAGCCTGCAAACGACGAGCCGCGAATTCGACGTCGCCATCACCGGCAACGGCTTCCTGCAAGTGCTGCGCCCGAACGGCGAAGCGGCCTACACGCGCGCCGGCCAGCTCGGCATCAATGAAAACGGCGTGATGGTCAATGCCCAGGGCTTGCCGCTGGTGCCGCAGATCACCGTGCCGAACAATGCGACGGCGATCACCATCGGTGAAAACGGCATGGTCACGGCCACCGTGCCGGGCAATGTCAACGGCACCCAGCTGGGCCAGCTGAACCTGACCAGCTTCGTCAACCCGACGGGCCTGCTGGCACTGGGCGAAAACCTGTTCCAGGAAACGGCATCGAGCGGCACGCCGACGGAAGGCCGTCCCGGCGAAGGCGCACTGGGCAAGCTGAAACAGTTCGCGCTGGAAGGCTCGAACGTGCAGGTGGTCGAAGAGATGGTCGACATGATCGCTGCCCAGCGCACCTATGAAATGAACACCAAGGTGCTGTCGGCCGCCGACAATATGCTGCAATACCTGGCGCAAGCGGCACGCTGATGAGAATCGCCATGAAAGCCACGGCAGCCATGCTGCTGGTGTTGATGGCCGGTTGCGCCAGCCAGCCGGCCGCGCCGGTGGCGCCCAGCTTTTCCGATACGCCGCTGCCCGTGGCGCCGCGCAGCGCTGCGCGCGGCGGCGTGGGCGGCGGCGTTTTCAATCCCGACGCGGGCCTGGACCTGATCTCGGACAGCCGCGCCTTCCGCGTCGGCGATGTTGTCACGGTGGCCCTGCAGGAAACCACGCAGGCGAGCAAGAAGGCCGGCACCTCGTTCAACAAGGGTTCGTCCGTCGGCGTGAATGCGGCCAACATCCTCGGCAAGACCTTCCCCAAGACGGGCATCGACCTGTCGGCCGACCGCAACTTCGCCGGCGACTCGACCAGCACGCAGCAAAATGCGCTGTCCGGCGCCATCACCGTGATCGTGCAGGAAGTGCTGCCGAACGGCTTGCTGCGCGTGCAGGGCGAGAAAACGCTGACCCTGAACCAGGGCGAGGAATTCGTGCGCCTGCGCGGCTACCTGCGCGCGGCCGACATCGATTCGAACAACCAGGTCTCGTCCCTGCGCATCGCCAATGCACAGATCGCCTATTCCGGCCAGGGCACCCTGGCCGAAGCCAATACACCAGGCTGGCTGACGCGCTTCTTCGTCGGCCCATGGATGCCGTTTTAAGGTGAGCTCATGAAATTTCGTTCCGCCCTGCCCCTGGCAGCCATGCTGGCCGCGCTCTCCGGCTTTGCCCTGCCCGCCAGCGCCGCGCAAGTGCTGCGCAACCTGGTCAGTATCGAGGGCGTGCGCGACAACCCGCTGGTCGGCTACGGCCTCGTCGTGGGCCTGAACGGCAGCGGCGACACCACCCAGGTGAAGTTTTCCAGCCAGTCCGTGGTCAACATGCTCAAGCAATTCGGCGTGAAGATGCCCGACGGCGCCGAAGCAAAAAGCAAGAACGTCGCCACCGTCATGGTCAGTGCCGTGTTTCCCCCAGGATACCGCCGTGGCCAGGCCATCGATGTCACCGTCTCGTCCCTGGGTGATGCGAAGAGCTTGCGCGGCGGCACCTTGTTGCTGACGCAATTGCGCGCGGCCGACAACGAAACGTATGCGCTGGCACAAGGCAACGTCGTCGTCGGCGGCTTGAACGCCACCGGCAAGAGCGGCTCGTCCGTCACGGTCAACACGCCGACCTCGGGCCGCATTCCCAACGGCGCCAACATCGAACGCGAAATCCTCAGCGATTTCTCGACCAAGCCGACCGTCACCCTGAACTTGCGCCACCCGCATTTCGAGACGGCCATCAATATCGTCGAAGCCGTCAACCGCCGCTTTGGCGCCGTCGCCACCACGCGCGACGCCACCAGCGTGGAAGTACTGGCGCCGGAAAACCCGACCCAGCGCGTGGCCTTCATGGCCAAGCTCGAAGCGCTCTCCGTCGATGTCGGCGTCGATACGCCGAAAGTGGTCTTCAATTCGCGCACCGGCACCGTGGTCATCGCCGAAGGCTTGCGCGTCAAGGCGGCCGCCGTCACGCACGGCTCGCTCAAGGTCGTCATTTCCGAAAGTTCGGCCGTCAGCCAGCCGGCGCCGTTCGGCCGCGGCCAGACCACCGTTACGCCGCAGTCGAAAGTGTCCGTCGACCAGGGCAATGGCAATATGTTCAAATGGCCGGCCGGTGCCAAGCTGCAGTCGATTATCGACGTGGTCAACAGCCTGGGCGCCTCGCCCGATGACATCATGGCAATTCTGCAAGCCCTGGACCAAGCAGGGGCCATCGAAGGCGAACTGGTGGTCATATGATGAATATCAACGACAGCAGCGGCGCCCTGCCCTCGGCCCTCGACGACAAGACGCCCGCCGCGGCCACGCCGGCCGATCCCCGTTATGCGGCCAAGGCCACCGAGGCGGCCGTCAAGTTCGAAGCCTTCTTCATCTCGCACATGCTGCGCCAGATGCGTTCGGGCACGCGCGAGATGGCGGGCGAAGACAGCGTCTTCAAGGACCCGGTCAACAGCGACATGCTGGAAATGGCTGATAACCTGGTGGCCGACAAGATGGCCGGCCAGCGCGCCTTCGGCATCGCCGACGCCATCCTGCGCCAGCTGCTGCCGCCCGCCGGCGCCCCGGTGACAGCCCGTGGCGCTGTCAAGACCGACAATATTGCAGCGCCGCTTAATAAATCCGTCTGAAGCGTCGCCTGTACAAGGTAACAACGATTCAGTGCCTGCCCACCCGCACGCGCCACACTCTTCACGAAAGAAACTTGCCCAATGAGCATCATCAGCAATGCATTGTCAGGCAGCATCGCCGCCCAGGCCGCACTCAATGCGGCCAGCCAGAACATCGCCAACCTGCAAACGGCGGGCTATACGCGCCAGGGTGTGCTGCTGTCATCGCTTGGCGCCACCGCCGGCGTGCGTTCAGCCGGCAATGGCGTGGAAGTGTCCGCCTTGCTGCGTTTTGCCGATGCTTACAAGAGCCAGCAAATGTGGCGTGCCGCGTCCGACCAGGGCGCCCGCTCGCAGACCCAGCCTTACCTGACCCAGCTCGAGCGCGTGATGGGCGACGATGCGTCGAGCATCAGCAATGGCATCGACGGTTTCTTCAAGGCCCTGAACGCGGCCGCCGTCGACCCGACGTCGACGCCGCTGCGCCAGCAGATCGTCACTTCCGCCGACGCCATGGCGCAGCGCTTCAACAGCATCAGCACCGTCATGGGCAACCAGTTGCTGTCGGTCCAGCAACAACGGGCAGCGATTGTGCCGCAAGCCAATACCACCCTGGCCAATATCGCCGCGTTGAACCAGCGTATCAGCACCTCCACGGCGTCGGGCACGAACGTGTCGTCGCTGATGGATGCGCGCGACCAGCTGATCGATGGCCTGGCCTCGCAAATGGGCATCGAGGTGCTCGACCAGCCGGACGGCTCGCGCAATGTCTCGCTGAAGTCGGGCCAGCCTCTGGTCATCGGCAGCCTGGCCGGCACCCTGAGCAGCACCATGACGAACACGGGCGACCAGACGCTGAGCCTCGATTTCGCCAAGTCCTCGTACACGCTCGATCTGGTCGCCATCGGCGGCCAGATGGGCGGCCTGGGCGAATTCGAAAAAAATACCCTGAAACCGCTGCAGCAGTCGCTGCAGGACATGGCCACCCAGTTGACCAGCAAGGTCAACGCGCAATTGGCGCTGGGAACAACCATGGCCGGTACGGCCGGCGGTCCCCTGCTGGCCTACGCGAATGGCAAGCTGAGCATTACCCCTGGCTTCAACGCCAAGGACCTGGCCCTGTCGCTGACGGGCCAGGCCGGCGACAGCGGCAACTTGCAGAAATTGATCGACATCAAGAATCAACCGATCAACGTCAGCTGGGTGGGTTCCGTCCTGATGAGCGACGCGGATACGCAGCTGGTCGGCAAGCTGGCGATCTACAGCCAGCAGAATCAGGCCCTGCTGAAAACGGCCAGCACGGTGCGCGCGCAAGCGATCGACGACTGGAAATCCACGAGCGGCGTGAACAAGGACGAAGAAGCGATGAACCTGGTCGAATTTCAGAATATGTACCAGGCAAACATGAAAGTCATTTCCGTGGCGAATACCTTGTTTGACGCCACTTTGCAAATGATGGGTTAAGGAGAAGATCATGCGTGTTGCCAGTAGCCAGTACCAATCGCTGATTAATATTTCTCTTCAGCAAAATCAAGAACGTATCAATTACCTGACCCAGCAGATGGCCTCGGGCTTGCGCATCCAGCTGCCGTCGGATGACCCGATCGGCAACGTGCGCATTTCGCGCCTGACGCGCGAGCAAGCCATGGTCACCCAGTACCAGGACAATATCGCCACAGTCAAAGTGCGCCTGCTGAAAAACGAAAACTACCTGTCGAGCATGGTTACCGACATGGGCCAGGCGCGCGACCTGCTCGTGTGGGCGGCCGACGGCAGCAACGCCCCCGACGACCTGAATGCGATGACGCAATCGCTGGTCGCCATGCGCGACAGCGTGCTGTACACGGCCAACCTGAAGGACCAGGAAGGCCGCTACATGTTTTCCGGCACCGCCACCGACCAGCCGGCGATCAAGTACGACGCGACGGCGGCTGCCGGTTCGCGCTACAGCTACATCGGCAATACCGACACGCAGACCGTGGTGGTGGGCAATGGCGTGACGCAGGCGGCCAACGTCGACGTGAAGAATCTGGAAGTATGGCTCAACAAGATCGACCAGGTCATCACCACCCTCGGCACGCCGGGCGTCAGCCCGAATGACCCGGCCGTGCGGGCCGTGGTGGGCGCAGGTCTGAATGGCACGGATGACGGCATGGATCTGCTCTCGGGCAAGATCGCCATCTTCGGCGGCGCGCAGAACATTCTGTCCACCTTGTCCGGCAACCTGGCCAATGTCTCGCTGTCGAACGATTCGGCCCTGCTGGACCTGAAAAAGACCGACATGGGCGCGGCGGCCATCGAACTGACCGGCTACCAGACAGCCCTGCAGGCAACATACAAGGCATACGCCAAGGTTGGCACCATTTCCCTGTTTGATCTTCTCTGACCATCATGCAAATCGTTCAGACTCCCTCCTCTTCCGGCGTCAATGCCAAAGGCGCCGGCACAGCCCGCGTCGTTGATGACGCGTCCGCCGCCATCAACGGCAGCGCCAGCGCGCGCAGCGATGCGCCGGCGGCGAAGAGGTCGACGGCGAGCCTGCAACGCGGCCTGAGCAACTGGGATCACCAGCTGCAGGGGGAGATTTCCAACGCGCAGCAAACGCTCGACTACCTGGAACGCAGCAGCAGCCAGTTGCAAGCGCTGAAAAGCGAGCTGGCGGCCAAGCTGGCCGCGCGCCAAGGCCGCGAAGGGCAAGTCGAAGCGAGAGTACGCCAGTTCAGCAATACCTGGCGCCAGCGCGCCAGCGCCTCGGGCGGCACGCTCGACGCACAACTCAGCTATACCAGCCCGCGCGCGGCACAGCAAAACTTCAGCATCCGCGGCCTGACCATGGCCAGCCTGCAGGAAGGCCCGCAGGAAGTGCTGGCGTTTTCCGTCGGCGGCGCGAACCAGGCATTGCGCTCGGTCAATATCGAACCTGGCCTGAGCGCGAACGAAATCGTCTCGCGCTTCGACCGCGCCTTGATGCCATCGGGTATCGGCGTCAAACTGGGCGAGAATGGCGAACTGGTGTTCAGCACGTCGGAAGCGGCCTGGGCCAACGTGCGCGACAGCCTGTCCGTGCGCGGCAGCGGCATTCGCTATCCGACCGGTCAGATGAGCCGCGTGCGCACGGATGCGGAACCGGCCGCCATCGCGCCGGAAGAATGGCATACCGGCGACGTGGAAGCCCTGCGCGCCACCTTGCAGCAAGTGGTGCAGGCGCTGGCGCAGTTGCAGGCGGCGCGCAGCTCCGTCAGTCTGGCCCTGGCGCAAGCGACGGGACGAGTTGCCCGCGCGCAACCGGTGCAGGTGCACGTCAGCATGGATACCCTGGCGGAAAACTTCACGCAAAAGGCCAGCGAGCCCGGCTATGAATCGCTGCTGGCGATCAGCTCGGCATTGGTCGGCATCAGCCGCGAGAGAGTCGTCGCCCTGCTGGGCCTCGAATAATCGCTCCCCGCGCGTGCGCCGCCCTGGCGCACGCGGCAATAATGGGGCACGCCCCCTAGCTCAGGACGGTGGAAATCCGTAGGCTCTGTCCCCGACAAATAGGGGAACTCAAGGAATCTTCCCCAGGCCCGGCTGTCTGACTGTGCATCGCAGACAAACGGGAGCCATCCATGCAGCCAGCCGAATGGAAAACCTTCATCACCCAGTTTGCCGCACTGAGCCGTCGCCAGCGTTTGGCGAGCACTGCTCTGCTGCGCGGGGCAGGATCGCAGAACGCCGCCGTGGCACTGATCGAAAGCGTGGCCCGGCAGCGGTTACACTGTCCCGCCTGCAACAGCAGCCATGCGCACCGGCACGGTCATGCGCACGGACTGCAGCGCTACCGCTGCGTGCCGTGCGGGCGCACCTTCAATGCGCTCACCGGCACGCCGCTGGCGCGCTTGCGCCACAAGACCTTGTGGCTCGACTACGCCGATTGCCTGCTCGAATCGGCTTCCGTGCGCAAGGCGGCAAGCCAGCTGGGCGTGCACCGCAACACCGCCTTTCGCTGGCGCCACCGGTTTTTAAGCCTGGCCAAGACGGACCGGCCCCATTGCCTGCATGGCATCGCCGAAGCGGATGAGCTGTATGTGCTGGAATCGGAAAAGGGATCGCGGCATCTGACCCGTCCGGCGCGCCGCCGTGGCAGCCATGCCCACAAGCGCGGCATTTCCAATGAGCAGGTCTGCATCCTGGTGGCGCGCGACCGCACGGGACAAACCCGCGATTTCGTCGCGGGAAAAGGGGCGCTGACCAAGGCGCAGCTGCATGCTTGCCTGCCACCGGTGATCGACAAGGACATCTTGCTGGTCACCGACGGCCACGCTGCCTATCGCGCCTTTGCCAAGGAAGCGGGGATCAGCCACCAGGCCGTCAATGTGCGCGCCGGCATCCGCGTGCAGGGCGCTGCCCACGTGCAGAACGTCAACGCGTATCACAGCCGCTTGCGCGGCTGGCTGCGCATCTTCCAGGGGGTGGCCAGCCGTTATCTGCCGAATTACCTGGGGTGGCGCTGGATACTGGACGCCGGGCGCATCCGCTCCCCGGAAACATTATTGAAGGCAACATTGGGCGAGTTCCCACATTTGACGGTGACATAGCCAATCCGTAAGATGCTGCTGTCGCCATCTACTTCCGGAGTTTCCTTGATAAAAACCGCCGCCCGGCTGATCAGCTATGCCCTGCTGGGCAAATCCGGCAAGCAGCCCCTCGATATCGCCAAGGTGCGCAAGGTACTGATTTTGCGCAACGACAAGATCGGCGACATGATCGTCACCTCGGCCCTGCTGCGCGAGCTGAAGAAAAACTATCCGCATTGGCAGATCGACGTGGCCGCCAGCAGCGCCAACCGCGATGTCATCGCCGACAACCCGCATGTGAACGAGATCCTGATCTGGGACAAGCAGCCGCTGCTGCGCGACTTGCGCAGCACCATCGCCGAGCTGCGCCGGCGCCGCTACGACGTCATCTTCAATCCCTACAACCGCTTTTCGATTCCCCTGCTGCTGCGTATCAAATGGCTCGGTGCGCGCTATCTGACGGGCTTTGCCATTCCCAAGTACGGCACCTCGACGGCAAAGCTGGGCATGTTCGACCATACCGTGCCTTGCGACCGCAGCCGCCACATCCTGCACAGCTTTTTCGCCACCTTCGAACAATTTGGCTTGCGCGACATCGATATACGCTATGAACTGTTCGGCGTGGACGCGCACGCGGCACGGGTCGACGCCGCCTGCGACACCTTGCTGCGCACGCATGAGGGCTTGTTCTGCCTCAATTTCCAGGGCAGCAATGCGCAGCGCACGGTCAGCGTGGCCGACGCCCAGCGCTGCTGCGCGGCCCTGGCGGCACGCTATCCGCGCCATGCGCTGCTGGTGATCGCCGCGCCGGGCACCGAGGCGCGCGCCGCCGAAATCGTGCGCGGCGCCGGCCATGCCAACGTGATGAGCGCGCCACCCACCGGCCACATCCTGGAGCTGGCGGCCCTGATCCGCCGCTGCGAACTGGTGCTGTCGCCCGACACGTCGGTGATCCACATCGCCTCGGCATACGACAAGAAAATCGTCGGCTACTACATCCGCACCGACAACTACCGCTGGTTCTATCCGGCCAGCCGCCATTACCGCGTCATTCTGGCGCCGGGCCTGACGCTGGCCTCGGTCAGCGCCGCCGAGACGCTGGCCGCCGTGGAAGAGCTGATGGAAGGCGGCGGGCAGGCGCAGGAAACGCTTCAGGCCGCCGGCTGAGACGCCAGCAGGCGGTCCATCTGCCCCGCCGGCAGCGCGCGCGAAAAAAAGTACCCTTGCGCATAGTCGCAGCCGGCGGCGCGCAGCAGGTCGCGCTGCGACGCCGTCTCCACGCCTTCGGCCACGACTTTCAGCCCCAGCCGCTGCGCCAGCGCGATGATCGCCTCGCACAGGCCCTGCCCGTCGCCATCGCGCCCCAGCTCGCCAACCAGGGAACGGCCGATCTTGAGAAAATCGATGTCGGCCTTCTTGATGCACGCGAGCGACACCTGTCCGCTGCCGAAATCATCGAGCGCCAGGGCCAGGCCCATGGCGCGGAACTGGCGCAGGCGGTCGACCACCTGGCGCCCCTCGTCGAGCAGCACCGCTTCCCTCGTCTCGATGACGATGGCACCCGGCGCCAGCCCCTGGCGCGCCAGATGCCCGCCCCAGTCCTGGTACAGCGCGGCGTCGCAGCGGAATTCCATGGCCGACTTGTTGATGCTGATCTGGAACGGAGCGCCATGCTCGTCCTGCCACTTGCGCGCCTGGCGCACGACCTGGCGAAACACCCACTCGCCGATATCGATGATCAGACCGTTCGCCTCGGCAAAGGCGATGAAATCGGCGGGCACCAGCAAGCCGCGCAGCGGATGTCGCCAGCGCAGCAGCGCCTCGGCCCGCTCGATGGCGCCATCGCGCAGGCGGACGATGGGCTGGTAATGCACTTCGAACTGGTCCTGCGCCAGCGCCAGGCGCATCTCGCGCACCGTGCTGCGGCGCAATTCGGCCGCCTGCTGCAAGGCCGGCGTGAAATAGCTGTAGCCGTTGCGCCCCGCACTCTTGGCCGCGTACATGGCCTGGTCCGCATGCCGCAGCAAGGTGTCCGGCGCCTCGGCGTCGGCCGGATACAGGGCCACGCCCACACTGGCCGACACTTGCGCCATGTCGCCGTCGAGCATGAACGGCAGGGCCAGCGCGGCCGTCAGCTCCTGCAGCACGCGCTCGATGCCGCCCAGCTGCCCCACGCCGGCCAGGATGACGGTGAATTCGTCGCCGCCCAGGCGTGCCACCGTATCGGTGGCGCGCACGCGCTCGCTGATGCGGTGCGCCGCCTGGCGCAGCAGCATGTCGCCCTTCTCGTGACCGAGGCGGTCATTCACCTGCTTGAAATGGTCGAGGTCGATGAACAGCAGGGCCAGGCAAGCGCCTTCGCGTTTGGCATGGGCCGCCTCGTGCTGCAAGCGGTCGAGAAACATGTGGCGGTTCGGCAAGCCTGTCAACTGGTCGAAATTGGCTTGCCGCCAGATGCGCTCGGACGCCGCGCGCTGCGCCGTGATGTCGCTGACCAGCGCCAGCGCGCCCAGGTAGGTGCCGGCGGAGTCGAAGATGGGATTGGTGGCCAGGGTGGCCCACAAGGTGCTGCCGTCACGCCGCAGGAACTTGAATTCGTGGCGCTCGACGATGCCGTCCTGCCGCCGCGCAATATTGCGCTCCAGGATGGCGCGCCCCTCCTCATCCATGAAGGCGGCCAGCGGCTGGCCCAGCATATCCTCGATCTGGCAATCGAGCATCTGCGCCATCTTCGGATTGACAAAGCTCGTCAGCGCCTGCGCATCGATTTCCCAGATGCCCTCCTCGGCGCTGTGCACGATGCGCCGGAAACGCTCTTCGCTGCGTTCGAGCGCGGCCAGCTTGCCTTCGGCCTGCTCCAGCACCAGGCGCAGCGCCTGGCCGTTCGGATCGGCGCTGCCCAGCAGGCTGACGGGCAAGCCGGCCTCGCGCGCGCCGGGACGCGGCGGCGGCAGCTGCACCTGCAGCTGGATGCGCTCGGGCTCGCTACTGTTGAGCACGCGCTGCACGAACTGGTCGTAATCGTGGCGGAATGCCTCGTGCACATAGGAGCGGAACAGCACGTGGCCGGGATGTCCGCGCGTCAGGCCGAACAGTTCGGCCGCCACCAGGTTGACCTGCAGGATCACGCCATCGAGACCGAGCACGAAATAGGCGACGGGCGCCAGCAGATATAAATCGTTGAAATAAGCTTGTTCGCGTTCGGCCTTCATCCGTTCCGGACTGAAGACGCCATCGTCAAGCAGGGGCGCGACATGGCGCGGCACGCCGTCGCGGCCGAGCGGGGAGGAATCCAGAGCAGGTACCGCTTGCGGTGCTGTATCCATGGCTGTCCTTTGCACGGCCGCCTTGGCAAACAGGTGGGTGCAGTAGCGAGACTAGCACGCGTCACGCGCAGTGTCGAGCCATGCCTGCCGCAGATAACGTTTCCGCAACAAGGCCGATTCAGCGACCCATGCGGTGCCGGCGCAAGCCGAAATCATGGCCCACCACCAGCAAGGTGCTGGCCACCAGGCTCGATAGCCCCACGATCAGCTGGATCAGCTTATCGTCAGGCAATATCCACAAGGACGAAACGGGCGTCTCGCAGCCCGTGGCGGCGCTGATCAGGGGAGTCACCCACGCCGCGTCCGGCGTCACGTCGAGCACGACGGCGCCGTCGGCGCTCGTCTGCATATAGATGTCGCCCCCTTCGGCCAGGGTAAAGCAGATGCCCACGCCCGTTTCCGTGGCGCGGATATTGTCCTGCATGCTGCGATTATGTTCCTCGATCCACACTTCCACGTCATATGGCGTTTCCAGGTGCTCCCACGGACGGGGGCGGAAACGGGGACGTTCGTCCGCGCTGGCGGGGGAATCCGGGATATCGGGAATGTTGCTGTCTGCTGCGCCTTGCATGCTCGTTGACCTTTTCTGCGGTGATGTACTGCGGTGATGTGCTGCCGTGATGCAGGGGAGCGTTTGCCCGCCAGCCGCCATTATCCCTCGTTCGCGGCAAGCATGGTAATTCCACGCCACATCCATCAGAAAAACTGATAGCCATCAACTTTTAGCATCAGCATGGCTGACTTAAAATACGCGCCATCTCTTCTTTACAGGTTTTACATGCAAGGCATCAAACGCAAAATCGTCTACGTCACCGCCTTTGAAATCATCGGCATGGCCATTTCCACGGCCTGGCTGACCCTCCTTTCAGGCGAGTCGCCCACCAGCACGGGCCCGCTGGCCATCATGATCACCACCATCGCCGTGATCTGGAACCTGCTCTACAACACGGCGTTCGAATACTGGGAAATCCGGCAAGTATCGCGCACGCGCACCGTCTGGCGCCGCATCCTGCATGCGATCGGCTTCCAGATCACGCTTGTCATCTATCTGATCCCGCTGATCGCCTGGTGGCTCGACATCAGCCTGTGGCAAGCGTTCGTGCTGGACTTCGCGCTGATGCTGATCATCCCGTGCTACAGCTTCATCTTCAATTACTTCTTCGACGGCCTGTTCGGCGTGCCCCTGTCGGCACAGCAGCCGAAGGAAGAGCCCAATGATGCTCAGGCCGCTTCGCTGAGCAACTGAAGAAAGGACCGCGCCGCCATGCCCAGCGGCCGGTCCTTCATCCACACGAGGTGGATGGGCACGACCAGGCCATTGCCCGTATTCTTGAACGCCACGCAGCGTACCCGCCCTGCCGCCAGCGAGTCCTTGATGGCCGAGGCGGCGAAGTTGCCCCAGCCCAGTCCCGCCTCCACCATCGCCAGCGCCATCGGCAAACTGTCGGTGCGCCAGTAGGACAGCCCCACCACGGGGCGCGCATCGGCCAGGTCGAGTTCGCGGCTGGCCACGATAATCTGGCGCAAATTCACCAATTCCTCGATATACAGGGGCCGGCCCGCCACGTCGGGTGGATGCTGGGTAGAAATAATCGCCAGCAAGGCATCGCTGCCCACCAGCTGGAACTGTTCCTCGTGGTTGATGCGCCCGCCGGCAAAGGCCATGCACGCGCTGATGCGGCCCCGGTGCAGCATGTCGAGCACATCGTCCTGCGGCGCCGTCAGCACTTCGATGTCGAGCAGCGGATGGCGCTGCGACAGCGCGCGCACGGCGGCGAGAAAAGGCGCATGGTCGAGTTCGGCCGCGATACCGAGCGAAATGCGGCTTTCCAGTCCCTGCGACAATTCCTGCACATGCAGGTGCAACTGCTTCAGCTGCTCGGCGATCAGGCGCGCGTGGGGCAGCAGCGCCATCGCGGCCGGCGTGGGCACGGCTTCGCGCGCGCCCCGGTCGAACAGGGCGATACCCAGTTCCGCCTCGATGTTGGCCATCGCCATGCTGACGGCCGACGGCGCCCGGCGCAAGGCGCGCGCGGCGGCCGAGAACGAGCCGCCGTCGACGACGGCCAGGAACAGTTCGATGTTATGGCTGGAGAGTTTCATGGAAGAGAGCGCGGCACTTTTGCGTGCGCCAGAGGTCAAAAGCCAGGCCAGGCAAGAAAGGAGCAGCCATGCCGCATCGACTTCCCTACCGCCGCAGCGGTTACGTATCGGACTTTACCCGTTTCATCGACGGCTTTCTGCAGGCGCACCCTGAGGTGCGGGCCAGCCAGCGCCTGGGCTGGCGCATTTTCTGGGAGCGCCCCGTGAACTTCGACGAATGGCGGCGCGCCGGCACCGATAGTGTGCCGGAGCCGCCGTATCACTACGACTGATCAAACAAACGCCTGACAAAACCGTAGCGAGCGACAGTGATTTGTGGTCGAGACGCGCAGCCGTACCAAGGTACGGCGAGCATCACAGGCCGCAAAGCGCGCCGCGCAGTGGGTTTGGTCAGGTGTTTAGCCTTTCCAGACGCGCTGCAATCCCGTATCCGCATGGATCCAGCCACCACGG
This sequence comes from Janthinobacterium sp. GW823-FHT01H08, assembly GCF_058797855.1. Lineage (NCBI taxonomy): Bacteria > Pseudomonadati > Pseudomonadota > Betaproteobacteria > Burkholderiales > Oxalobacteraceae > Janthinobacterium > Janthinobacterium sp. GW823-FHT01H08. The sequence continues at coordinate 2,814,101 of NZ_CM179504.1, read as the reverse complement.
GGGCCGGAGCGGTAATAGAAGCCCACGCCGCCCTGCTTGAAGCTGCGCACGAGCGAACCGAGCACTTCCGCGTTCAGATTCGCCACGCGGATATCGGCGGCGCGGCCCGAGATGTGCAGCGACTGGCGCGCGGCCGGCACGCCCGCTTCGCGCAGCTTGCCGTTCGATTCGGCCGTGCGGTAGCCCGACAGGATTTCCAGCGGCTGCTCGATGCCGTAGCGGGCCACGAACGCTTGCGTGCCCCACAGGGTTTCCAGCAGTTTCGGGTCGATGGGCGCCGTCTTCTTGCCGTTCACGTCGCGCAGCAAGTGGCACAGTTCCTGGTAGGCCGAATCGATGACTTCGCCATCTTTCCAGTACAGCAGTTTCGCCTTTTCATTGCTGGCCGGGCGCACCACTTCCAGGGTGCGGGGCTTGAGCCAGAATTCCAGGTCCAGTGCCTGCGCATCGAAGATGTCGGGTGGCGGCTCCATCTCCGTGATCGCCTGGCGCGACTGCGAGGTGATCGAGCGGTCGACGCTGGCCAGTTGCGTCGGCTGGGGCGGCACGCCCGTGCGCGGCGCACGCGGCTTGGCGCTGGCCGAAGCCGAGGCGGGAGCGGCCGTGCGCGAGGCGCAGCCGATGAGTGGGGTGGCTACCAGGCCCAGCGCGGCCAGGCCCATACCGTGATGTAGAAAATTTCTGCGCGATGCCATAGTCAGTCCAATGTAACGATGGGAATACTATAGCGTATTGTGCTACGAAGAAAAACCCTCAATGCCTATCGTGCCGCCCTCATTTCAGGATTCGGCATCCTACACGGCGGCCGCACTGGCCGCGACGTCGCGGTTTGCCAGCGCCAGCGCCGTCAACGGTTTATCCAATAAATAGCCCTGGGCCACGATGGGCAAGCCCGTGACGGCGGCGACGCGCTGCAGCGCGGCCAGCGCCGCCGGCGTGTCGAGGCGCTTGAAGATGACGCGTATCTTCGCCGCATGGCATACGGTGACGAAGCTGGCGACGGCTTGCTCGTCGCTGAGGTTGCCCGCGTCCAGCTTGAACGCATGCGGGTGCAAGCGCTCCAGCATGCCCGCGGCCTCGTGCACGCTGGCCACGTTGATAGCCAGACGGAAACCGTTGCGCCGGTAATTGTCGGCCACGTAGTTGAGCAGCCAGCCCTGGTTCGGCGTCACCGTCGGCAATTGCAGCACGATGCGCTCGATGGGCAAGCCCAGCGCGTCGAGGATGCGCTGGAAGGCGTGGCCATGGTTGCTGCTGACGGCGCTGAGCAGGCGGTCGTGCACGTTCAGGTAGAGGTCCGACTGCTCCGCTTCGCTCTGGCGGAAAAAATTAATGGCATGCAGCATACGGCACAGCCGGTCCAGTTCCACGGATTCGTCGTCGCTGGCCGCGTGGTCGAGCAAACGCCACAGCGACAAGCCCTCGTCCGCCTTCGACACGCTGCGTGCCAAGCCCTCGAACGCCACCAGCTTGCCGCTGTCGAGTTCGCGCAGCGGCTGGAAGGCGCTGGTCATGGTGCAATTGAAGAAGCGCCCCAGCGCCCTGCCTTCGCCGTCGAGCCAGACACTGGTGCCGGCCTGGGTTTGATGCGACAGACGGGCCAGGTAGTTCTTCAGGACGGGAAATGGCATACATGCTCCTTCATCGGACTGCGCCGTCGTCCCGCATGGGGAGGACGGCGCCAAAGTGTGCAGAGTAAGGCCGCGCCAACCAAAGGAGAACGAATGGTTTCGCCATTTGATATGCGCGCAGCAAATATGGACGACACAACGGACGGCGCATATCGATAGTCGGAAACATTCGTTCCAGCGCCCTGCCCTGGCCTTTACTGTGGGCGTGTACCGATACCACCAGGAAGGGCCGCCATGTGCCAGTTACTCGCAATGAACAGCAGCAAGCCGGCCGCGCTGGGATTTTCCTTTGCCGGCTTTGCCGAGCGGGGCGGCCGCACGGACGAGCACCGCGACGGCTGGGGCATTGCCTATCATTCCGGTAGCGGCTGCACCTTGCTGACCGATCACCTGGCGGCGATCGATTCGCCGCTGGCCACCCAGGTGCAGCAACATCCCGTGAAGGCGAAAAACATCGTCGCGCACATCCGCAAGGCCACGCAGGGCCGCATCGCGCCGGAAAACACGCACCCGTTCGCCCGCGAACTGTGGGGCAAGACCTGGTCCTTCGCCCACAATGGCGACCTCAAAACATGGCGCGCGCCCGCCAATGCGCACTACCAGGCCAGCGGCGACACGGACAGCGAACAGGCGTTCTGCCACCTGCTGGCCCGCTTGCGCGCGCAGTTTCACGCCGGTGAGCCCGCGCGCGCCGTCCTGCGCGCCGCCATCGCCGAGGTCGCCAAGGACATCGCCGCGCACGGCACCTTCAATTTCATCCTGTCGGACGGCGAACTGCTGTTTGCCCACTGTTCCACGCATCTGCACTATGTGATCCGCGAATACCCGTTCTCCGTGGCGCAACTGATCGACTGCGAGCGCAGCATCGATTTTCGCCAGCACAACCATCTGGACGACCGCATCGCCGTCATCGCCACGCATCCATTGACGCAGAACGAGGACTGGCTGGCGTTCGCGCCCGGCGAACTGAAACTGTTTGCCGGCGGCACCTTGCTGCCCGCAAACGATGCAGCGCCGCAAGGCGTGTATGTCCAGATCAGTTACTGAAGGGAAACTAAAGGGAAAGATTCAAAGGGAGGGAAGGCCCGCCGCCGGATGGGCGGGCTGAAGTGCTGGCGGGCCGTCAGGCCGAATTGCAGTTGCAGAAGCGCTTGCGCTTGGGGTCGCCGCTGGCGATGCCTGCGGGGTCAATCTGTTTCCAGCAAAAAATCGTTTCCACGCCATACGGCGAACGTACATTGCCCGCCTCGATGTAGCCCTGCTTGACGAAAAAGGCCTGGCTGCTGGCCGTGCTGTGCAGTTGCAGGGCCTTGATGCCCCACTCGCGCGCCTGCGCTTCCAGCTGCTCCACCAGCGCCTTGCCGGCGCCGCGGCCCTGTGCCTCGGGCAGCAGATAGCACAGGGCCAGCTTGCCGGCGCGCGTCAGCAAGCCGACGCCGACGACGGCGCCCTGATCGACTGCGACCAGCGAGAAATTGGTGGGCGACGCAAACCAGCACGCCACCATCTGCGGTGTTTTATTGCCCAGCCAGGCTTCCAGAATGGCCGGATCGTCCCGATGATCGAGGCTGCAGCATTCGACGATGGAACGTCGTAATACGTTGCACGCCTCGAAAGCGTCGGTCGATGTTGCAATACGAATTTCAAGACTCATGTACGCTCACAAAATATTCCAGTTGCCGATGCAGACGGTTTTACCCCTGTATCGTGCGATTCGACTATACACCAAGCGGCGCAATCGGGTTTTTTGCCGCACGCCACGCGCTGGTTTTGCCTATGGCGCCATGCCTGCAGACTAAGTGCTGATGCGCGCCTTGCCCACGAATGTTTCCAAAAATCGATATCTGTTTTTTAGCGCAAACGGGAATCGTATCTAAGCATATTACGAAAAATTCGTTTCTTTTCCGGCCGGAATTTTAGACTATGTCTGTCTATTCTCACAACAAGAGTTCAACATGACCCATTCCAACGCCGTATCGACTGCCGCAGCGACACTCACCCAACGCTCGCGCCGCTGGTTCCTGGCCAGCGCCCTGGCCGCTTCCGCTGCCGCCATGAGCCTGCCCATGAGCGTGTCCGCCGCCGAACCCGTGGTCTTGCTGAACGCCTCGTACGACGTGATGCGCGAACTGTTCAAGGATGTGAATCCCGCGTTTATTGCTGATTGGAAAGCCAAAACGGGCGAAACCATCACCATCAAGCAGTCGCACGGCGGTTCGAGCAAGCAGGCGCGCTCCGTGGCCGACGGCCTGGAAGCGTCCGTCGTGACCATGAACCAGGCCAATGACATCGATATCCTCGTCGACCGCGGCCTCGTGGTGGCCGACTGGGCCAAGAAATTCCCGAACAATGCGGCGCCGTTCTATTCCACCATGGTATATCTGGTGCGCAAAGGCAACCCGAAACATATCAAGGATTGGGACGATCTGGCCAAGCCCGGCATCAAGGTCATCGTGCCGAACCCGAAAACCTCGGGCAACGGCCGCTACACCTACCTGGCAGCCTGGGGCTATGCCGTGAAAAAAGGCGGCAGCGAAGCGCAGGCGCGCGACCTGGTGGCCAAGCTGTTCAAGAACGTGCCCGTGCTCGACGGCGGCGGCCGCGGCGCCACCACCACCTTCACGCAGCGCGAAATCGGCGACGTGCTGGTGACGTTTGAAAATGAAGTACAACTGGTGCGCGCCGAATTCGGCGACAACTTCGAAGTAGTGTATCCAAGCATCTCCATCCTGGCCGAGTCGCCGGTGGCCGTCGTCGACAAGGTCGTCGACCGCCGCGGCATCCGCAAGGAAGCCACGGCCTACCTGCAATACCTGTACTCGGAACCGGGCCAGGAACTGGTCGCCAAGCACTATCTGCGCCCCCGTTCGCCAGCGGTAGCAAAGAAATACGCAGCCAGCTTCAAACCGATCACCCTGTTCACCATCGATGAGGTGTTTGGCGGCTGGAAACAGGCACAAAAGAAACACTTTGACGACGGCGGCGAATTCGACAAGATTTATCAGAAGTAATCTGATCTGCATCAACGAGAAACCGGGACTTGTCCCGGTTTTTTCATGTCCGCAGCTGTTTGCGCATATCGATATGCGCATCGATTCGTGGTCAAAAGCGTGCGCGCGCCGTACTCTGGCCATGTCGCGCCGCACGGCGTATTACGGGCATAAAGGAAATATCATGGCTATCTCGGAAGTGAATGTACGCAACCAGTTTCGCGGCAAGATCAAGGAAATCATCTTTGGCCCCGTGGTATCCGAAGTGGACGTGGAAACACCGCACGGCATCGTCACCTCGGTGATCACCTCGCGCTCGATCAAGGACCTGGACCTGAAAGTGGGCAGCGAAGTCATTGCGCTGGTCAAATCGACGGAAGTGTCGATCGCCAAGATCCAGTAAGCGTTGCCCCCCTTTCACGCCGCGCCCTTGCCGTCCGGCAGCGGCGCGTGCGTCAGGGCTGGATATACGCATGGCCTTGCTGCCACTGCAAGCGGCTCAGCTCGGCCACGCCCGAGGGCACGATGACGGCTTCGGGCAGCACGCGCTGGCGGTCGATATTGCGTCCTTGCAAGGTGTTATTGCAGACGCGAAAGCTCACGCCGCGCTGGGCCAGTTCGCGTACCGGCACCTGCATGCGCCCCGGCGTCGATGCTACGGTACCAGGCCGTATATTTTTTAGCACGATGCGTTCTCTGCAGTCCGCGATGCAAGCATGAACGCATGCCTACGGCGCCCCGCTTGCGGGGCCTAGCGCGGGGCAACGAAGCGCGAAGGAACAGGCATCAACGGCGAAGCTCACGGCGCCTTCCGGATCAGACTGCCAATATTGCTTAATTCATACGAAGTTTCCAAGATGAAATCAATAAGTGCGGAACAATTTTCACTACGGCAAGAATAGTCCCATTTATTTGCGAAATTGCCCGCAAAGCCGCTTGTCGCGGGCTTGTACCGTAGACATCGCTTGATCTTTAATGGTATTGTTTAAGCTTGGCAAATATTGCCTCCGAGATACACGCCGCGTCCCCGCGCGGCCCTGTTCCGGATTTGCGCGCAGCGCCCACGATGGCGCCCCAAAACTGCTTTCCCACATACAATCCCATGCTCAAAAAAATGTTCGCCGCGGTGCTGATGACGCTTTCGACAGCGGCCATCGCCGTGCCCTTCGGTTCCCAGTCGATACTGGTGGTCGAAGACGGCACAGGCAAAGTCTTGCTTGAAAAAAATTCCAACGTGGTGGTGCCGATCGCCTCGCTGACCAAACTCATGACAGCCATGGTCGTGCTCGACTCCAAGGCGAATATGCAGGAAGAGATCAGCATCGACCGCGAGGACGTCGACACCTTGAAACACAGCACTTCGCGCGTGCCCGTGGGGGCCACCCTGAGCCGCCACGACGTGCTGCAACTGGCGCTGATGTCGTCCGACAACCGCGCCGCCGCCTCGCTGGCGCGCACCTTCCCCGGCGGCCCGACGGCGTTTGCCGTGGCCGTCAACGCCAAGATCAAGGCCCTGGGCATGCGCCAGACCGTCATCGAGGAACCGACGGGCTTGTCGCCGAATAACCAGTCGACGGCCGCCGACCTCGTCAAGATGGCCGTGGCGGCCTCGCGCTACCCGGAAATCAGCCGCATCACCACCGATTCGAAGGACGTCATTCAGATCAAGGGCCGCGACGTGGAATACCACAACACGAACCGCCTGGTGGGCGCCAAGGGCTGGGATATCGGTCTGTCGAAGACGGGCTACACGAATGAAGCGGGCCGCTGCCTGATCATGCGCATCAAGTCGGCCGGCAAGTTCGCCACCATGATCCTGCTCAACGCGCGCGCCAATTCCGTGCGCGCCATGGACGCCGTCAACATCCGCCGCATGCTGGCGGCCGAGAACGGCATCGAAGAGCCGAAGGTGATGCGCGCTTCCGTCAGCCGGCACAAGAAGGCGCCGGCCAAGCCATCGAAGCGCCGCCGCGCCCGCTAAGCACGGCTGAATGCCGGGGTCAGACCCGACGGGTCTGACCCCATAACTATTTCCCCTGGCGGTTGGTCATCACCACGCCGGCAATCGTCACCGCGCCGCCCACCAGCATGGAGGCGAGCACCGGCTCGCCCAGCAGTCCCGCCGCCAGCACGATGCCGAACACGGGCACGAGGTTGTTGAACACGGCCGTGCGCGACGGGCCCAGCGCCTTCACCCCCTCGTAATACCAGACAAAGCCGATCACCGTGCCGAACACGCCCAGGTAGCCGATGGCGGCCCACACTTGCCAGCCGAAGCTGTGCCACGGCACGGTCGGGAATTCGACGGCCGCCCCGACCAGCAGGAAGGCCAGGCCCCACATCGACGCGTACGTGGTGGCGGCGATGGGCGAGAGGCCCTTCAGCGCGACCCGGCCGATCAGGGTATAGGCGGCCCAGCTGGAAATGCCGCAAAACATGAACACTTCGCCCATGCCGATACCGCCGCCCGTGCCGTGCAGCACGCCGGCCAGGTCGCCGCGCGTGATGACGATGGCCGTGCCGCAGAATGCCAGCATGATGCCCAGCCATTTGAACGATCCGAGCCGCTCGCGGAACAGCATGGCCGAGGCCAGCGCCGTGACGATGGGATTCAAGGCCACGAACAGGGCCGTGCGTCCGGCCGGCATGCGCGACAGGGCCGCCAGGAAGCACAGGTTGTATAAAAAGATGCCCGTCAGGCCCAGCGCCGCCGTCGTCATCAGCTGCTTGCGGTCCAGGCGCGGCAAGCCCCCTTCCAGTTTCCACGCCAGCACGACGAGCAGCAACACGGCCACGCCGAAGCGCCCGCTGGCGGCCGTCATGGGCGGCATCTGCTGCGCCAGCACGCGGCCCGCGATGAAGGTGCCGCCCCAGAACAGGGCGACGCAGATCAGTTTCAGATAGACGAGCGGCGATTGCGCGGCAGGCAAGGCGGCTGAAGGTACGGCGGAAGAAGACATGGGAGTTCCTGTAAAGCCGCTTGCGCGGCGGGTGGCGTACATGCTGTACACTTATATATTAATACTAATATCAACTCATGAAATAATGAGTAAATACTCATATAACAGGAAAACCACAGCATGACCTTCACGCAACTGGAAATCTTTACCCTGGTGGCCGAACTGCACGGTTTTTCCGCCGCCGCCGCGCAACTGGGCATCAGCCAGTCGGCCGTCTCGCATGCGTTAAAAGCGCTGGAAAAGGAAATGGGCGTGGACCTCATCGTGCGCCACCAGGCGTCGGCCGAGCTGACGGACGTGGGCCGCCAGCTGCTCGTGCGCGCGCGCGAAATCCTCGGTTTGTCGGAAGCGATGCGCCAGGAAGCGGCCGACGTGCTGGGCCAGCGCCAGGGCAGCCTGCGCATCGGCTCCTTCGGCCCTACTTCGTCCCTCAACCTGCTGCCGGCCATCACGGCGCAATTCCGCCTGCGCTATCCGGGCATCGCTCTGCGCATCGACGAAGGCGCCGACCATGAAGTGGTGCAGTGGATACGCGAACGCAGGGTCGACGTGGGCTTCGTCGTGCTGCCCGACGAGCGTTTCGACACGGCGCCGCTGGTGGAAGACCAGATGATGGCGCTGGTGCCGCGCAGCCACCCGCTGGCCAGCGAAACGGCCATCACCCTGGCGCAGCTGTGCGAAGGGCCGTTCATCATGTCCGAGGCGGGCTGCGCCTGCCTGATCGAGCCCCTGTTCGCCAACGCGGGGCTGCAGCCACATGTTCCCTACCGCATCAGCCAGGTGATCACCATCCTCGACATGGTCAGCCGCGGCGACGGCGTCTCCATCGTGGCCGAACTGGCCCTGCCGCAGCGGCTGCGCGAACAGTATCCGGAGCTGGTCGCCCTGCCCTTGAACCCGCCCGTCAGCCGCAAGGTGGGCCTGGCCGTGCGCGACCGGCGCCAGAACACGCCGGCCACCAACGCTTTTTTTGAAGTCGCAAAGCAGATGGCGCCGACCCTGGCGCCCCGGCGCGCCTGAACGCTGCTTAGAACGTTTCCCACTCGTCGCTGCGCTCGGGCTTGGCGGCGGCCTTCGCTACCGGGCGGCTGGCGATGCGCGGCGCGATGGGCGCGCGCGCCACGGGCCTGGCCGGCGGCTGCACGGCGACCGGCCCGTCATCGAGCTTGAACACGCCCACCACCTGCGCCAGGGTGCTGGCCTGGTCCTGCAGGCTTTCGGCCGCAGCCGCCGCCTCTTCCACCAGCGCCGCATTCTGCTGCGTCACCTGGTCCATCTGTGCAATCGCCTGGTTCACCTGTTCGATGCCCGAGCTTTGCTCGACGCTGGCGGCCGTGATCTCGCCCATGATGTCGGTGACGCGGCGCACGCTGTCGACGATTTCCTGCATCGTCGCCCCCGCCTCGTCGACCAGGCGCGCGCCCGAATCGACCTTGCCCACCGAATCGTCGATCAGCAGCTTGATTTCCTTCGCTGCGCCAGCGGAGCGTTGCGCCAGGCTGCGCACTTCCGTCGCCACCACGGCAAAGCCGCGTCCCTGCTCGCCCGCGCGCGCCGCTTCGACTGCCGCATTCAGGGCCAGGATATTCGTCTGGAAGGCGATGCCGTCGATGACGCTGATGATGTCGACGATCTTCTTCGACGAGTCATTGATCGAGGCCATGGTGTCGACCACCTGCGCCACCACCTGCCCGCCCTTGCTGGCCACGCCGGACGCCGATTGCGCCATCTGGTTGGCCTGGCGCGCATTGTCCGCGTTCTGTTTCACGGTACTGGTCAACTCTTCCATCGAGGCGGCCGTTTCCTCCAGCGAGCTCGCCTGCTGTTCCGTGCGCGACGACAGGTCCTGGTTGCCGGCGGCGATTTCCGACGACGATACCTTGACCGATTCGCTGGCCGTGCGGATCTTCACCAGAACGACGGCGATCTTGTCGATGAAGCGGTTGAAGGCGCCCGCGATCTGCGCCAGTTCATCCACGCCGGAAGCGTCGAGGCGGCGCGTCAAATCGCCCTCGCCCGAGGCGATGTCGTCGAGCGCGTCACGCACCAGTTCCAGGCGCTTGAGCATTTTGAACACCAGCAGCGACAGCAGCAGCGCCGCCAGCCCGGTCAGCAGCGCGGCCGTGACGGTGGCCGTCGTCAGCATCGTCTGCAAGGCTTGCATGGCTTCCTGCTGGTCGAGCACCACGGCCAGCAGCCAGTCGGTGCCCGCCACGCGCGTCACGTACAGCTTGCCGTCGCGCTCATTGAGGCGCACGGCCTCGCTCGCGCGCGAGCTTTCCAGGCGGTTGACCTGTGCGGCCGACAGCGCCGCATCGAGTTTCGTCACCGGCTGCAGGCTCAGTTCCTTGTCCGCGTGGGCGATGATGGTGCCGCTCTGGTCGACGAGGAAGGCAAAGCTGTGCGGCGTCGGCTTGATCGCCACCACGTTGGCAATCACCGTATCGAGCAGCACGTCCGCGCCCGCCACGCCCAGCAGCGCCTCTTTCGGCCCGACGGGCGCCGTGAACGACACCACCAGCTTGTGGCTGGCCGCGTCCACGTACGGCGGCGTGAGCATCGGCACGCCCGCCTTGACGGTGTCCGTGTACCAGGCGCGCGCCGTCGGATCGAAATCGGCCGGGCGGCCCGGATGGGTAAACACGGAACGCTTGTCCGCGTAGCCGATGAACACTTCCGCAAAATCGCCGGCCTTTTCCGCGATCTGGAAGGCGCGCAGCGGATCGGGCGTCTCGGCCGACATGACGACGGAGGCCATGACTTTCTTCTTGCCATCGACCCATTGCGCCAGCACGGCGGACTGGCTTTGCAGCAGCTGCTGCATCTGCTGGTCCGACGACGCCAGCATGCTGCTGCGCGTGGTGACGTAATTGGCGACCGACAAGGCCAGCATGGACAGGACGACGATGGCCACGCAAATGAGCACCAGGCGCGTGCGAAGGGAAGACAACATGATGGACTCCTCGTTTCGATTTGATTGGCGTGAAACAGTGCTTTTGCACTACTTCACCTACGCAAGCATTCTCACACAAAAAACGGAACAATTATCGTCAATATTCGGAATACAACACATATATTTCCGTAAGGAAATGCACCCCCTCCCATCAAGCCCTCAGCCGATCAACCCTCTCAGCCCGCTGGCGCGCTGCGTGCGGCGCAAAATCGCGTCGAACAGTACGGCCTGCGTGGGCGAGACCAGGGTAAAGAAGTCGCGCGCGCGCGTGATGCCCGTGTAGACCAGCTCGCGCGCCAGCATGGCGCCGCCTTCCTGCGGCAGCACCAGCACCGTGTGGCGAAATTCCGAGCCCTGCGACTTATGTACCGTCATGGCAAACGCCGTCTCCACGTGGCGCAAACGCGTGGCCAGCACGCTGCGCACATTATCCCCTTCCAGGAAGTACACGCGCAGGGAGCCGGGCCGCGCAGGGTCGCGCAGGGTCAGGCCGATATCGCCATTGAACACGCCCGTACCGTAATCGTTGCGCGTGACCATCACGGGCCGGCCCACATACCATTCGCTGCGGCGTATCAGCCCCTCCTTTTCCAGCCGCAGTTCGATGGCCGTGTTCAGGCCCGCCACGCCCCACTCGCCTTCGCGCACGGCGCACAGGATGCGGAACGCTTCAAAAGCATGCAGCACGGCGCGCACCCAGTCGTCATGCTGCGCGTACGCGGCCTCGCCCGCGTTCACCAGCGCCAGGTAAGGCTGATAGCCGCCCTGCGCGTCCACCCGCCCGCGCAAGGCCAGGCGCAGCACGTCTTCCTGCTGCGCCGGCACGCTCCACGCCAGCTGGCCGCCGCTGTCGGCGGCGAAGCACGCCCTGGCCAGGTCGGGCCTGCCGGCATTCACGGCCAGCGCCAGCTCGCCGATCGGGCCGCTGAAGCGGTGGCTGTGGCGCAGCATCACCGTCTGCTGCGCCAGCGCGCCGGCGTTACCGGCAAACTGCGCGGGAATGGCCACGCCGCTGGCCGCCTGCGCATAGGCGATGGTGGCGTCCGTGTAGCCGCCCGCCTGCGCATCGTGGCACAAGTCGCCCAGCACGGCGCCCGCTTCCACGGACGCCAACTGGTCCTTGTCGCCGAGCAGGATCAATATCGCCGTGGGCGGCAAGGCGTCGAGCACGGACGCCATCATCTCCAGGTGCACCATCGACGCTTCATCGACGATCAGCACGTCGACGTCGAGCGGATTGCCCGCGTGGTGGGCAAAGGCGCGCGTATCGGGCCGCGCGCCCAGCAAGCTATGCAGGGTGCGCGCCGCGCCCATGCGCCGCGCCAGTTCCAGCAGAGGCAGCGCGTCGCCGGCCTTCGCCGCCAGCCCTTCGAGCGCCTTGTCGATCGACTGTTTTAATCGCGCGGCCGCCTTGCCCGTGGGCGCGGCCAGCGCGATGCGCAGCTGCTCCGGCTGCGGCGAGACGGCAAACAGCAACGTCAGCAAACTGGCCACCGTGTACGTCTTGCCCGTGCCCGGGCCGCCCGTGATGATGGCCACCTTGCCGCGCAAGGCGACGGCGCACGCCACCTTTTGCCAGTCCGGGCCACCGTCCTGCGTGGGCTGGTCGAACAGGATGTCAAGCCATTGCCGCACCTGCGCCAGCGGCGGCTCGCTCAAGTCCTGCGCGCGGAGGGCGATTTTCTCGCCCACCAGGGTTTCGTCGCGCCAGTAGCGGCGCAGGTACAAACGGTCGCCGTCGAGCACCAGCGGCTGTTTCACATCGGGCGCCCCCACCTGCCACACCTGCGGCGCGCCGGCCAGCAGCGCGCGCCAGCCGGCGGCGCTGTCCGGCAGCGGGCCGGCAACGGCCAGCACGTCATGCCACAGCTCCTCGCTCCAGCCCAGCAGCTGCGACGGTTCGCTGGCCAGGTCCGCCAGCATCAAACAGCTGTGGCCCCGCCCTTCCAGTTCGGACAGGACCACACAGGCCACGGCCACGGCGGGCGCATGCGGCACCTGCCCGTCCAGACTGGCGATGAAGCGGGCAAAGGCGGCGCTCAGGCGGCGCAGATGGCCCGCCTCCGCGACGCCGTCGACATGGGTAAACAAAGCGTCCATCTGCGCGTTATGCTGCATGGTGTTCCGTTTCTTCTAACAGTTGATCGAGGCCGTCCAGCAGCTCCAGCTGCGGCGCCAGCCAGTAGCAGCCATGCGTGTCCGCATTCGCTATGCCGCGCAGGAACAGGAAGATGGCGCCGCCCAGGTGTTCTGCCGGGTCGTAGGCGTCGCCAAGCCGGCTTTTCAGCAGCCGGTGCAGGGCCAGCATGTAGATGGCGCCCTGGATATCGTAGCGGTGCTGCGCCATGCCGGCCGCCAGCGCCTGCGTGTGGTAGGCGGCGTCGTTGGCGCCGAGCGCGTTCGACTTGTAGTCGAGCACCCAGTAGCGCCCCTCCCGTTCGATGACCAGATCGGCAAAGCCTTTCAGCATGCCGTGCAGCTGGCGCCGCGGCAGCGCGGGACGCGGCGCGCCGTCGAGCAGCAAGCGCGTGCACAGTTTATCCAGCGCTTCGGTGGACAAATGCTCGCTGGGGAACCAGAACTCCATCTCGGACAGGGTGCTGTCCAGCTGCGACAGCGAGGCATCGAGCAGCGGCAGCGGCGTGACGGCGATTTCCCGGAGCCAGGCGATGGCGTCTTCCTGGCGGTGGCCCCAGCCCGCCCGTTCGCAGCGCGCGGCCAGGCGCGCATCGAAATTGGCATCGTGGACGCCGTCAAAGCCTTCGCCGCCCATCCACTCGAGCTGCTCATGCAGGAAATTGCCGGGCACGGAACCGCGCGGGAAGCGGTGCCACGGCGCGTCGCCCATTTGCGTCGGCGCGGCCACGGCCACGGCCGTGCCATCTTCCAGCAAGGTCTCTTCCAGCGCCCGCTGCGGCACGTGCGCTGCCGCCACGGCGCCGATCTGGCGCGTCAGCGACGTAAAGCTGCCCACCGACCAGTCACGCTCGAATTCGCCCACGAACACGGGTGCGGGCCGCAATTCGGGACGGCGCTCGATGCGGTCGAGCACCGTGCAGGCGTCGGGCTGCGCCAGGGAACTCACATAGATGGCGTCGCAGCTGCCCGCCACCTGTTGCCAGCGCAGCAGCAATTGTTCCGCCGGCAGCTTGTCGCCGCCCGTCAGCAGGTAGCCCAGCGCCGATTCGTGCAGGGTGTTCTCGCCCGCCTTGCGCGCCGCCTGGGCGGCCACGCCCAGCCACAGGAAGTGGCGCGCGCGCGTCAGGGCCACGTACAGCAGGCGCAAGTCTTCCTCGATGCGCGCCTCTTCCACAAACGCCATCGCTTCGTCGGACAAGGACAGGTCGAGGCGGCGTTCGCCATCGTCGCCCGCATAGTCGAAGAAGCTGCGGTTGCGTTTATCCACCTTGCGCGCCGTGACGGCGAACGGCAGATACACGAGCGGATATTCGAGGCCCTTGGATTTGTGCACGGTGATGACTTTCACCAGCTCCGCATCGCTTTCCAGGCGCAGCACGCGCTCGTCGCCGTTGTCGCCCTCGCCGGCGATCTGCTCGGCCAGCCAGCGTATCAGCGCCTGCTCGCCATCGAGCTGGCGGCTGGCCGATTGCAGCAGTTCGGCCAGGTGCAGCAGATTCGTCAGGCGCCGCTCGCCGCCCGTCTGCTGCAGCAGCATGGCGGGCAATTGCAGTTCGTGGATGAAGCGGCGCAGCATGGCCAGCACGCCCTGGCGCTGCCAGATCAGGTGCAGGGCCTTCAGCTGCTCGACCCGGCGTTCCCATTCCAGTTCATCGCTCGACAGACGCGCCAGCTCGCCCAGCGACAGGCCGATCGTGCGCGTGGCAAAGGCGGCGCGCGCCAGCCCCCCGTCGAGCGGGTTGGCCAGCGCGGCCAGCCAGCGCAGCACGTCTTGCGCCTCCTCGCTGTCGATGACGGAATCCTTGTCGGACAGGTAGACGCTGGCGACCCGGCGGCGCGCCAGCGCGCGGCGGATGGCCGCCGCTTCCTTGCGGTCGCGCACGAGCACGGCCACGTCGGCCGGCTGCAGGCGCGTAAAACCGTCGGGGCCAGCGAAACCGGCTTGCGCATCGCCCAGCATGGCGACGATGTGCTCCGCGCAGTGCTGCGCGAAATACTCGCGGTAGCCGTCGCCGCGCAATCCTTCATCGCTGGCGCAGGCGGCCAGCAGGGCCGGCAGGGGGCCGCCCGCGTTCACCAGGTACTCGTCGCGGCCCTTGGCGTCGACGGCCTCGAACGGCAGCGGATTCTCGCCGTTTTTGCGGTAGCGGAAGGCACCGGCCGGCACCTCGGCGCGCTCGGCGTGCAGGAACAGCTGGTTGACGGCCGCCACCAGGGGCGCCGTCGAGCGGTAGTTGGTGCCCAGCTGGTAGTGGCGCCCTGCCGTGGCGCGCCGCGCCGCCAGGTAGCTCTGGATGTCCGCGCCGCGAAAGCCGTAGATCGACTGTTTCGGGTCGCCGATCAGGAACAGGCCCAGCGCCGGATCGTTGTCGGCGATGCGGTACAGCAAATTGAAGATCTGGTACTGCGCGGGCGCCGTATCCTGGAATTCATCGACCATCGCCAGCGGGTACTGGTCGATGATGCGCTGGCGCAGGGCCGGACCATTCTCGCCGGCCAGCGCGTCGTGCAGGCGTTGCAGCATGTCGGCAAAGCCGAACTGGCGCGACTGGCGTTTTAACTGATCCATGCGCCGCGCGATGGCCGCCGCCGCATGCAGGTGCAGCTTGTGCGCCAGCGGCGTGATGGCCGCCAGGGCGATGCCCAGCGCCTCCGTATGCTGGAAGCACTCGGGCACCTGGGCCGTGAAACTCTTGGCAAACGCATCCTCGATGCCGAACGGCGTCAATCGTTCCCACCCCTTGGCCGTGATGGCGGGCAGCAGCAGGAGCGGATCCTGCGCCCAGCGGCGCAAGCCGTCGAACCACTTCGCCAGGTTCTCCGGTTTCATCTTGACACCGTTAAAACATTTGGGATTGATGGCGCGGTGGTCGTTGATCCAGGCGGCCATCAGGTCCACGCGCTCGACCCAACCCGCCTTCAGGGTGGCCAGCTGCGCGGCCAGCGCCCGCTGTTCGCGCGCGATCAGGGTGGACAACGGTTCTTCGTCCGCCATGCCCATGATGTCGGCGCGGCGCGCCAGCTCGCGCGCGCCCTTCTTCAGCGCTGCCACGTCGGGCCAGCATGCCAGCAGCACGTCGAGCGCCTGCGGCGGCAAGGGATAGACTTGCTGGCGCCAGTAATCGTGGGCCGCATCCTCGAACAGCGCTTGCTCGTCGCTGACCAGTTCTTCGTCGAACAGGCTGCCGCTGTCGAACGCGTGCTCGCGCAGCATGCGCTGGCACCAGGCGTCGATGGTGAAAATGGCCGCTTCATCCATCGTCTCGGCGGCCAGCATCAGCCGGTGCGCGGCCTTTTGCCGTTCGCTCTCGTCCGGACAGGACTCGAGCAGGGCGTCGAGAAACGGGTCGCCGCCGCCGGATTCAATGCCGGATTCGTGCCGAAAATAAGCGGCCGCCTCGATCAGGCGCTCGCGCACGCGGTTCGACAATTCACGCGTGGCGGCGCGCGTAAACGTCATTACCAAAATGTCGGCCGGCAGCAGCGGGCGGGTAAAGCGGCTGTCATCGTCGCCGTGGCCCAGCACGAGGCGCACGTACAGCGCGGCGATGGTCCAGGTCTTGCCGGTGCCGGCGGACGCCTCGATCAGGCGCGAGCCGTGCAGCGGAAACGCCAGGGGGTTGAGCAGATGGCTCGTCATGGTTCTTCTCCCGCGCCATCATCGGGCGCGCTGATCGGGTCAATCGTGATGTGTTGCTGCAGCCAGTCGGCCAGCGGGCCATACAGCTCGCGCGTGCAGTCCTGCCACGCTTCCTCGGCGGCCAGCGCGGAAAACTCGGGCCACAGGCGCGCCAGGCACAGTTCTTCGCGCTCGCCCGAGATGTCGAAGCCGCCGTCATACACGGCGCGCGGGTCGCCCTGCTGCACCAGCGCCAGGCCCGTCTTGCAGGCCGTGGGCAGCGGATGGTTCATGCCTTCGCGCCACAGCGCCAGCAGGGTCGCCAGCGCGTCGCGCGACGTGGCCGGATCGAGCGGCGCCATGCTGACGATGGCATCGCGCGCCACCAGATAGCCGGTGACGGGAAAGCCGAGGGCGGCGGCGGCCAGCTGGCGCAGCCACATCAGCATCAGCTTGTCGCCGCGCGCCTGGCCGCCCTTGTCCGTCACCTTCGAGGAAATCTGCATCAGCCAGGCCGTCTCCTGCCCGTTGCTGCACAATCTGTCGAGCCAGTCGTCGATCTGCACCTCGCCGTAGGGCAGGTTGATGGCGCGCTTGTCGGCCGCCAGCGGGAACGAGGCGCGCAAGGACAGCCACGCGCTGCGCACGGGCACGAGCGCCTCGACCAGCTGCGCCTGCACCTGCCGGCCGATCAGGCCGATGGGCAGCACGCCTTCGCGCGCCAGGCGTGCCGCGCGCGCCTCCAGGCTGGCGCGCACGTCGTCGATATCTTCCACGGCGCCGCCGTCGTCCAGCATGGTGTCTTCCAGCAGATAGCGCTCGAGCGCGTTCAGGCCGAACGGCTCCTCATCCTCGCCCAGCATCGCCGCGTCGGCGAAATACACGCTCAAGCGGCGGCGAAAGAAGTACTTGACGGGCTGGCGCAAGAAGCTGGCCAGCTCGCCCAGCTTCAGACGCGTGCCGGGATCGAGTTCGTAAGGGCCCAGCGGCAGCGCGGCGGCCTGCGCATCGGCATCGGTATGGACCACGCGCCATTCGCGCGCATAGGTCAGCAAGCCATTGGCCTCGAAATAGCGGCGGCTGAACGGCTGCAGCGCGTGCTCGGTGGTCAGCGATACCAGGTGCCGGTCCAGCGACCAGCCGGCGGCCAGGTAGTCGCGCAGCTGCGACACCAGCACGGACGGCGGCTGCTCGGAATTGTCGCGCACATTGCGCCCCACCCAGCTCACGTACAGTTTGTCGCGCGCGGCCAGCAAGGCTTCGAGCATCAGGTAGCGGTCGTCGTCGCGGCGCGAGCGGTCGCCCGGACGCGCCATGCCGGGCAGCGCCAGCAGGTCGAAATCGGCCTTCTGCGCGCGGCGCGGGAAATCGCCATCGTTCATGCCCAGCAGGCACACGACGCGAAACGGCACGGCGCGCATCGGCATCAGGGTACAGAAAGTCACGCCGCCGGAGACGAACTGGTGGTTCAGGGTCGGTTCGTCCAGCGCGCCCAGCCACGCCACGCGCAGCACGGACAGCGGCACCGCCTCGACAAAGCCCGCATGCCCGCAGGTTTCCAGCCAGCCCTGCAAGGCGCCCTCGAGCTGCGCCAGGGTCAGGCGGTCGCCCTCGTCGTCCGCATCGAAAAAGGCGGCCAGCAGCGCGCGCGCCTGCGCGCCCCACTCGGCGGGCGTGCGCGCGCCGGCCAGCACGGTGCGCCAGTGCAGCAACGCCTCGACCAGCTGCGCCAAAGACCCTGCCAGCGCCGCATCGAGGCCGCCCACTTCCGCATACGGCTCGATGCCGCCGAAGCTGGCGCCACTGCCGCTGGCATAGCCGAGCAGCATGCGCCGCACGCCGAAGATCCACGCATTCTGTTCCCCGGCCGCGCCCAGCCCCAGGCCGGCGCGGTGTTCCTGGTCCAGGCCCCAGCGTACGCCCGCCCCTTCGATCCAGGCGCCCAGCGTGGCCAGGTCGTCCGGCTGCAGGCCAAAACGTGCCGCCAGCGCCGGCACGTCGAGCAGGTCGCGCACTTCGCTCTGGCGGCAGCGCTGCTGCGGCAGCTGCAGCAGCCACTCGAGCGCGACGAGCAGCGGATTGACGCTGCGGTCCTTCACGTCGCCGATCTCGAACGGAATGAAACGCTCGTCGTTGCGCCGGTACTGGCCGAAAACGGCGTGGATGGCGGCCGTAAACGTGTCGATATCGGGCACCATCACGACCACGTCGCGCGGACGCAAGAGCGTCTCGGCGCTGTGCGCGAACATGGCCAGCAGCTGGTCGTGCAGCACTTCCACTTCGCGCTGCACGCTGTGCGCCACGTGAAATTCGATCGAGCGGTCGCCTGCCTCGGGCGGCACCTGCTCATGCTCGGCCAGCGGGCGCAGTTCGCGGATGGCCACCTGCACCTGCTGCAGCAGGGTTTCGCCCGTCTCCTCGCCGAACAGGTCGATGCGCAGGCTGTCGTCACGCCCTTCGGCTTGCGCGTGTTCGTCGAATTCGTCGAGCATGCGGATGAAATCGCGCCCTTGCCTGCCCCAGCTGGCCAGCAGCGGATGGCTGTGCGCATGCAATTCTTCCAGCGGAATGTGCGCCAGGTCGGTGCCGTTGCGCTGCCGCTGGCGCTTGTTTTCCGCGCGCAGCAAGTCGCGCCCGTCGATGATGTCGCCCCAGTAGAACTGGCATGGATTGGGCACGGCCAGCACCACCTGCGTGTGGCGCGCCAGCGCAGCGAGCGCCTGCAAGGTCTGGTACGGCAAGGCCGACACGCCGAACAGCACCACCCTGCGCGGCAGCTTGCCAAGCGGCGCATCGCCGGCGGCGATCGCCGCCAGGAAGGCCTCATGGATGTCGGCGCGGCCCGTATCGCGCTCCAAGGCCTCGACGTCCTGGCCCACGGCGCGCCACAACTGTGCCTGCCAGCGCTGGTCTTCCTTCAAGACGATGGCTTCCCCGCGCGCCGTGCGCAACTGGTCGCGCCCGGCCGCCCAGTCGGCCAGCCAGTCGGCGCGGTAGACCTGGTACTGGTCGAACAAGTCGGCCAGGCGCTCGGCCAGCTGCAGCCGGCGTTCGCAATCGCCATCGGCCAGGAAGTAGCGCAGCGGCGCAAACACCGGGTCGGCCAGCAGCGACGGCAACAGGCGCATCAAACGCCAGGTCAGCGGGGATTTATCGAAAGGCGACACGCGCGGGACGCGCTCGCGGCCCAGCATGCCCCGGTAGCTTTCCCACAGCAGGCGCGCCGGCAGCGCGATGCGCGTGGCGGCGCACACTTTCATCTCCTCGGCCAGGGCGATCTTCAGCCATTCGGCCACGCCGTTCGACTGCACCAGGAAGATATCCGTTTCCAGCGGCGCCAGCGGATGCTGGCGCAGCCACTGGAAGACGGCGGCGCGCAGCTGTTCCAGCTGGTTGCCATGCAGGATGAGGAGGCCGGGCGTGACGGGTGTATGCATGCTGATCCGATGGGTTGCCGCGTCTCCGGCCGGGTGACCGGAGACGTCAAACGCCTATTATCGCCGCTGCCTGCCTCAAGGGGCGTCGCTGGCGGCAAATTCCATGGAAATTTGTTCCGCCACCTGCGCCAGCGCCGGCCCGAGCGCCGCCAGCAAGGCGCGCGCCTGCTGCATGTCGCCGCCCAGGCGCAAGCCTTCGATCGACAGGCACAGGGCGGCGAAAGCGTGCGCGCCCACGGCCAGCGCCGACGATTTGCTGCGGTGGCCCAGGTCGGCCAGGCGCCCCAGGTCTTCCAGCGCCATGGCTTGCTCCATTTCGGCGATGCCGTCGCGCGCCGTGTCGAGAAACAGCTGGGTGTACTTGCGCATCTTCACGGCGTCATTGCTGAACGTGAGCGCCAGGGTGGCCAGATCGAGGATGGCCGTGTCGCGCGATTCCGGCGCGGCGTCCGATGGCGGCGCTGTCGGCGGTGTCGGTGCCGCCGACAGCCTGTCGCGGCCGATGCCGCCAATGCCGCCACGCAGGCGAAACCATTTCGCCAGCAGGTGAAACAGCAGATTCGGGGCGATCGGCTTGGTCACGAATTCATCCATGCCCGCCTCCAGGCAGCGGGCGCGGTCTTCGCTGCCCGCGTTGGCCGTCATGGCGATCACCAGCAGGCCGGCAAGTTTCGCATCGGCGCGGATGCGGCGCGTCGCCTCGAAGCCATCCATCTCCGGCATCTGTACGTCCATCAGCACGCAGTCGTAGCGCTGGCGGGCCAGCAATTCCAGCGCCTCGCGGCCATTGCAGGCGACGCAAACGGTGGCGCCCGCGTCTTCCAGCAGCTCGCAGCCCACCTGCTGGCTGAAGATGTTGTCTTCCACCAGCAGGATGGAGGCGCCGCGGATCACCCCCAGCACTTCCGGCTCCACTTCGGCGATGCGCTCGTCGGCCCCCTGCGCGCTCTTCTCCAGGCGCGCCGTGAACCAGAAGGTGCTGCCCAGGCCCGGCTGGCTGTACACGCCCACCTTGCCGCCCATGAGCTCCACCAGCTGCTTGCTGATCACCAGCCCCAGGCCGCTGCCGCCATACTTGCGCGTGGTCGACGGGTCGGCCTGGTGGAAGGAGCGGAACAACTGCGCCACCTCTTCCTGGTTCATGCCGATGCCCCGGTCCTGCACCTCGAAGCGCAGCATGGCATGGCTGGCGCGCTCCTCGGACTGGCGCACGCGCACGAAGATGCTGCCATTGTCGGAAAACTTGATGGCGTTGCTGGTCAGGTTCAGCAAGACCTGCTCCAGGCGCAGCGGGTCGCCGCGCCAGCGCTGCGGCAGCTCGGACGCGATATCGAACTGCAGCACCAGGCCCTTGACGGCGGCCGCGTCGCCCAGCTGGCTGGCGATGTTCGCCAGCAGGGTGTCGAGACGGAAGTCCAGCACCTCCAGCTCCAGTTTGCCCGCCTCGATCTTGGAAAAATCGAGGATGTCGTTGATCAGGCCCAGCAAATGCTGGCCCGAATGGAAGATTTTCTGCAGATAGTCGCGCTGGCGCGCATCGGCCACCGATTTCAGCGCCAGGTGCGCCATGCCGATAATGCTGTTCATCGGCGTGCGGATTTCATGGCTCATGTTCGACAGGAAGTCGCTCTTGGCCTGGCTGGCCGCGTCGGCCTGCTCTTTCAGGCGGTGCAGTTCCGTCACGTCGGTGGACAGGCCGATCAGGCCCGTGACGGGACCGGGCAAGCCCAGCGGCACCTTCACGCTCCACAGGTGATGCACCTGGCCCTGAGCATCGACGAAGCGCTCCTCGCCGACGAACTTGGCGCCGCTGTCGAAGACCTGGCGCTCCGTCAGCTGCGCGGCGGCCGCCGCATCGCCGAGCATCAACTCGCCATCCTGGCGGCCGATCAGCTGCTCCACGGGACGGCCGAGGATGGTTGCCGTGCGCGCATTGACGTAGCGGTAGCGCAGGTCGGCATCCTTCATGTAGACGTAGGCGTCGACGCTGTCGAGCACCGTATCGAGCAGGGTGCGCTGCGCCACCGCGCTGCGGCGCGACCGGTACAAGGTAAAGATATAGCCGTAAATGAGCAGGGTGCCGGCCACGCCGACGCCCAGCGCCAGCCATGGAAAATAGCGGTCGAAGGGGCTGTACAGCTCCGCCTTGCGCACGCGGAAATGGGCTTTCCACAGGCCGCCCTGGTAAGCGACGGGCAGCACCTGGTCGAAATAGTCGGCATCGCTGCCCGGTTGCGGCGGCGCCGCCGCCAGGTCGCCGTCATCGTTGAACAGCAGGCGGTCCTGCGGCGTGATGGACAGGGACCCGCTGGCCGTCAAAGGGTCGGCCGCGCTGTACAGGGTCAGGTGCAGCGGTTCCAGGGCGCTGCGTTCGAGCGCGCTGTGCACCAGCTGCGCCACGCCAAAGCCGATGCCGACGGAGCCCTGGTAGGCGGCGCGGCGCTCGGCCACGCTGCCCTGCGGCATGCCATTGCGGTACACGGGCAGGCGCATGCCCAGGCCGATATGCGCGGGCGGCCCCTTGATCATGATCACCTGCCCCGATGCGCTGACCTGGCCGCTGTCGCGGGCCTGCGCCAGCGACTGCGCCACCAGCGGGTTGGCGCCGATATCGATGCCCATGCGTTCGGCCAGCAGGGAATCGGGCTCCAGGTAGGTGAGCACCGTGTATTCAGGCCGCTCGCCCGCAGGCCGGATGGTGAAAGCGGGATAGCCGCGCGGCGCCAGGCTGGCGTCACGGCGCACGGCCTCGATGAAGGCGGGGCGCTGCGCCGACGGGACGGCCGCCGCGTAGTTGACCGATTCGATGGCCGGGAACTGGCGCACGATATCGAGGCCGGCCACGTAATCGTGGAACTGGCGGCGCGTCAGGTGCTCGCTGGTGCGGAACAGGGCCTCGAGGCCGCGCAACAGGTCGGAATAGCTTTTTACGCGCGTGATCAGGCTATGCTGGGCGCCATGCGTGAGATTGTCGAAACGCTGTTCGGCGTCGTCATTGACCGTGCGCGCCGCGCCCGCATACAGGGCACCGCCCACAGCCAGGGCCAGCAGCAGGCCGCCCGCCCATATCCTGAAGCCCGATACCGCCCCGCCCTTGCTCAAAGTGTGCATTGTCGATCGCTTATTCCGGTTTCCTCGAATGTGCGGCGCTCCGGCCGCCCAGCAAGTACGAGGATACTATCAAAGCTCATGCCCGACGCGCTTGTGCAAGAAAAAAAGCGCGCAGGATGGTTGCACTGGAAAACACCGGGTGCCTAGCCCCCCTGCAGCGCCCCGGCCAGGAAGTCGCAAAAGGCGCGCACCTTTTCCTGCACGTGGCGTCCATCGGGCGTCAAGGCATACACGCCGCGCCTGGCCATGCCGTGCGACGGCAGTACGCGTACCAGGGCGCCGCTGGCCAGCAGCGGCGCGGCGACGAACGACGGCAGCGCCCCCACGCCGATGCCCGCCACCAGCATATCGGCCAGCAGCAGGCTGCTGTCGGCGGAAAAGCGCACGGGCAGCACGATGCTGCTCGGCCCCTCCGGGCCGGCCAGCTGCCAGACGCCGGGACTGTCGGCCAGGCGGTAAGCGAGGCAATCGTGGCCGCGCAAATCCTGCGCCTGGCGCGGCGTGCCGCGCCGCGCCAGATAGGCTGGCGCTGCGCAAATCATCTGCTCGACGTCGCCCAGGCGGCGCGCCACCAGGGACGAATCGGCCAGCGAGACGCGGATGCGCAGCGACACGTCATAGCCCTCGCCCACCACGTCGCGCAGGCGGTCGTCCAGGGTCATCTCGATCTTGACGTCCGGATAGCGGGCCATGAAGTCGGGCAGCAGCGGCGACAGCACCTTCAGGCCGAATGACAGCGGCGCATTCACGCGCAGCCGCCCGGCCACCTTGCCGGTACAGCCGCGCGTGGCCAGTTCCAGCGCATCGACCTCGTCGAGCAGGCGGCAGCATTCGAGATAGTAGGCACGCCCGCCGTCCGACAAGCTCATGCGCCGCGTCGTGCGCACCAGCAGCAGTGTGCCCAGGCGCGCTTCGAGCTGGCGCACCTGCTTGCTGATGGCCGCCGCCGACTGATTCAAATCCTGCGCCGCCTTGCTGAAGCTGTCGCGCTCGACCACCTTGCGAAACACGCGCATGTGCGCCAGGACATCCATTATTATTTCTCTACAGTTGAATATCTTATTATTTTATCGCTGATTATCATTGAAATGGAAAACAATATGATGGCGGCTTCTTTATTCATGTCACGCAAGGAGTACCCCATGTTCAAACCATCCGCCACCCTGACTGCCCTGCTGCTGGCCCTGCTCGGAGGGACAGTGCAGGCCGCCCTGCCCGAAGTGGGCATCAGCCCCTGGGGCCCGAAAGACGAGATCGGCCGCCTGAACCTGATGACGCCGGCCTCGCGTGCCGCCATCCTGGCGCGCATCGACGGCGGCAAGAGCTATGATCTGGCCGTCGATTTCTATATCGGCATGCCCAGCTGGCAGGCGGCCGGCGACCCGCCCTACCAGATGTGGATGACGCACACGCCGAAAGGCAACGTGGTGGCCGATTCCATGCAGGTGGGCGAACAGATGAACCGCCACGTCAGCTACACGGGCTCGGCCGTGTCCATGTATGCGCACATGGGCACGCATATCGACGCCCTGAACCACTTCGGCCTGAACGGCAAGATCTGGAATGGCTTTACGGAGGAACAATACCTGGGCGACCGGGGCTGGACCGTGACGGGCGCGGAGAAATTGCCGCCGATCGTGGCGCGCGGCGTGCTGATCGACGTGGCCGTGGCCAAGGGTCTCAAACAACTGCCCGATAATTACCGGGTGACGCGGCAAGACTTGCGCGCGGCGCTGGCGCAACAGAAGGTCACGCTGGAAAAGGGCGACGTGGTGCTGATACGCACGGGCCGCATGCAGCATTATGAGCAGGCGCACACCTACATGGCCAATCCGCCGGGCCTGTCGCTCGATGCGGCGAAATTCCTCGTGGAAGATGGCGGCGCCATGGTGGTGGGCGCGGACAACCTCAGTTTCGAGGCGTTTCCGTCCGAAGTGGCGAACAATTACCTGCCCGTGCACACCTATCTGCTGGCGCAGCAGGGCACGCCCATCCTGGAACTGGTCGACCTGGAAGCGCTGTCGCGCGACAAGGTGTACCAGTTCGCCTTCATCGGCGCCTCGTTGAAATTCCGTGGCGGCGACGCGGCGCCCATCCGTCCCGTGGCCCTGCCGATCCGCTAGGCGCGGACAGGCTCAGACGCAGGCGGCGTGCAAGCCCTGTGCGCCATGCTCATCCCAGGCATCGGCGCAGCGCACCACGTCGCCCACGACGATGATGCTGGGACTGCCCAGGCCGCTGGCCTGCAAGTCGTCGGGCAGCTCCTGCAAGGTGCTCAGCAACTGGCACTGGGCCGGCAGGCTGGCCGATTGCACCACGGCCACGGGCGTGCCGGGCGCCATGCCGCCGGCCAGCAAGCCGGCCTGGATGGCCGTCACCCTGGCCACGCCCATGTAGATGACGAGGGTGAGCTTGCTCTGCGCCAGGGCCGCCCAGTTCGGCTCCGAGGCGCTATCCTTGCCGTGGCCCGTGACGAAGATGGCGCCCTGGCTCCAGGCGCGATGCGTGAGCGGCACGCCGATACCGGACGGCGCAGCCAGGCCGCTGCTGATGCCGGGGATCACCTCGACGGCCACGCCATGACTGCGCAAATAGGCGCGCTCTTCGCCGCCGCGCCCGAACAGATACGGGTCGCCCCCTTTCAGCCGCACCACGTGCAGGCCGGCGCGCGCTTCGGCCAGCATCAGCCGTTCGATGAACGCTTGCGGCGTGGAAGCGCAGCCGCCCCGCTTGCCCACCTCGACCACGCGCACGCCTTGTGCCGCATGGGCAAGGACGGCCGGATTGACGAGGTCGTCGATCAGCACCACGTCGGCCCGCGCGATGGCCTTTACTGCCTTGATCGTCAACAGGTCCGGGTCGCCGGGACCGGCGCCGACCAGGGTTACGCTTCCACATTGCGTCATGATGCACTCTCCAGTCAGAAAAAATGGCCGATGGCAAACGATGCCGCGTACGCTTCCGGCGCGCTGCCGTCCCACACGACGCCGTCGCACAGGGTCGAGCTGCGCATGGGGGCTTTTGGCACGGGCGTGGCCGTCATCTCCGCCGCCTGGCGGTACAGGTCAATGCGGTTGACTTGCCTTGCCACCGCCAGATAATCGGGTTCGTCGCGCAGCAAGCCCCAGCGCCGGTGCTGGGTCATGAACCACATGCCGTCGGACAGATACGGGAAATTGACGGCGCCATCGCCGTAGAACTTCAAACCGTGCGCCTCGTCCCAGGTCTTGCCCAGGCCATCCTGGTAATGGCCGAGAATGCGCGGCGCCAGCGTTTCCTGCGGCGTGTTCAGGTACGCGGGCTCTGCCAGGGTGGCCGCCATGGCCAGCCGGTTGGTATCGCTGGCATCGATCCAGCGTCCCGCCTCGAGCACGGCGCCGATCAGGGCGCGGCAGCTGTTCGGATGCTGCTGTGCAAACGCGGCGCTGGTGCCCAGCACCTTGCCCGGATGGTCGGGCCAGATGGCGCCGCTGGTGACGGCCGTCACGCCCACGCCATCGACGATGGCCTTGTAGCCCCACGGTTCGCCCGCGCAAAAGCCGTCCATCTGGCCGGCGCGCAAGGCGGCCACCATCTGCGACGGCGGCACCGTCATCACGCGCGCGTCGCGCAGCGGATCGATGCCCTGCGCGGCCAGCCAGTATTGCAGCAGCATCGCGTGGTTGCCGGTCGGAAAAGTATGCGCGAACGCAAACGGCCGCGCCGTGGCGCGCATATGCCGCGCCAGGGTGGGACCATCGTGGGCGCCCTCGCGCGCCAGCGCCGCCGACACGGTGACAGCCTGGCCGCTGTGATTGAGATTCATCAGCACGGCCATGTCGCGCTGCTGCCCGCCGATGCCCATCTGCACGCCATACACAAGGCCGTACAGCACGTGGGCCGCATCGAGTTCGCCATTGTTCAGTTTATCGCGCACGCCGGCCCACGACATCTCGCGGCTCAGTTCGATCTTGATGCCGTATTTTTCATCGAGACCCAGCTTCGACGCCATCACCAGCGAGGCGCAATCGGTCAGCGGCAGGTAGCCGATGCGTATCGTCTGTCTTTCCGGCTGCAGGGTCCGCATCACCTGGGCACTGTCTGCCATTTTCTCTGTCATACCATTCCTTGCCGATAAATACTGTTTTGCCGTGCCGCTGTGGGCAAGGCTCTCACCTTCCAGCAGCAAGGAGCGTGCCCGTACCTGCCCGCTTCATGGCGGCTGGAAACGCACCGCAATGGTGCGCTGCACCAGCATGTGTCAGGAAATGGACGATTCATCCCAACAAGTCCTCCACGTCGAGAATGCGCTGGGCAATCTCTGCCAGCTTGAGTTTCTTGTTCATGGCCATGCTGCGCAGGCGCTGGTATGCCTGCTCTTCCGTCAAGCCGTGGTGCGTCATCAACAGGCCCTTGGCCCGCTCGATCACCTTGCGCTCCAGCAACTTGTGCCGCGTGTCGAGCAATTCGGCGCGCAATTTTTCTTCCTGGCGAAAGCGCGCGAGCGCCACGTTCAGCACGGGCAAGATGCGCTCGGCATGCAAGCCGGCGACGATGTAGGCGGAGACGCCGGCCGCCATGGCCGCGTCGATGCTGGCCGTGGCGCCGTCTTCCGTAAACAGCACGATGGGGCGGCGCTCGTCGCGCGTGGCGATGACGATGTGCTCGAGCACGTCGCGCGCATCCGATTCCGCGTCGATGATGATGAGATCAGGCTGCAGTTGGGCGATGCGCTCAGGAAGGTAGAGGTCGGCTGGCAGGGAGGCGACGATGTCGTAGCCCGATTCCAGCAAGCCGATGCGCAAGGCATTGCCGCGCTGCACTTGGGCAGCCAAGGCCGCATTCTCGTGCACGCCGTGCTCGACAATAGTGTTGACGACGACGATGCGCAAAGGCTGGGTACGGCTGGACGTCATGGGAGCGATCTGCAATGGCTAAACACAACCATTGCAGTAAGCAAGAAGCGAACCAGCCGGTTTTACAGCGGAATTACTTCAGGGTCGGCATGGCAAACTCCGCCCCGGCCGCCGTCGAGGCCGGCCAGCGCTGCGTCACCGCCTTCTGCTTCGTATAGAAACGCACCGATTCCGGGCCGTGCGCATGGTGGTCGCCGAACAGGCTGCGCTTCCAGCCGCCGAAGCTGTGGAAGGCCATCGGCACGGGGATCGGCACGTTCACGCCGACCATGCCGACCTGCACCCGGTGCGTGTATTCGCGCGCCGTGTTGCCGTCGCGCGTGTAGATGGCCGTGCCGTTGCCGTATTCATGCGCGTTGACCAGGTCCAGCGCCGCCGTGAAATCGGGCACGCGCACGATGCACAGCACGGGGCCGAAGATTTCTTCCTTGTAGATCGTCATCTCGGGCGTGACGTGGTCGAACAGGCTGCCGGCGAGGAAAAAACCTTTCTCGTGGCCTGGCAGGACGAAGCCGCGCCCGTCGCAGATAAGCTTGGCGCCCTCTTCCACACCTTGCGCGATATAGCCGGCGATCTTCTCCTTGTGCACCTGCGTCACCACGGGTCCCATCTCGGCCGACAGATCCATGCCCTGCGTGATCTTTAATGCCGCGATGCGCGGCACCAGGGCTTCCACCAATTGGTCCGCCACATTGCCCACCGCCACGACGACGGAAATGGCCATGCAGCGCTCGCCGGCCGAGCCGAACGCGGCGCCCATCAGGGCATCGACCGTCTGGGGAATGTCCGCGTCCGGCATGACGACCATGTGGTTTTTCGCGCCACCGAGCGCCTGCACGCGCTTGCCCTGCGCGCAGCCCGTCGCATAGATATACTCGGCGATCGGCGTGGAACCGACGAAGCTGACGGCGCGCACGTCCGGGTGGTGCAGCAAGCCGTCGACGGCTTCTTTATCTCCCTGTACCACGTTGAAGACGCCGTCCGGCAAGCCCGCGTCCGTCAGCAGCTGCGCCAGGAGCAGGCTGGCCGACGGGTCGCGCTCGGACGGTTTTAATACGAAGGTATTGCCGCAGGCAATCGCCATCGGGAACATCCACATCGGCACCATCACGGGAAAGTTGAACGGCGTGATGCCGACACAGACACCGAGCGCCTGGCGGATCGACCAGGCGTCGATGCCGCCGGCCACCTGTTCCGAATACTCTCCCTTCATCATCTGCGGGATGCCGCAGGCAAACTCCACCACTTCGATGCCGCGCGTCACTTCGCCTTTCGCATCCGTGAAGACTTTGCCGTGTTCGGCCGTAATCAGGGCGGCCAGCTTGTCGGCGTTTTGCTCCAGCAACTCCTTGAATTTGAACATGACGCGGGCGCGGCGCAGGGGCGAGGTTTGCGACCAGGCGGGAAAGGCCGCATGGGCGGCAGCCACGGCCGCGTTCAGTTCGGCAGGCGTGGCCAGCGCCACCTTGGCCGTCACGGCGCCCGTGGCGGGATTGAACACATCGCTCGTGCGCTCGGTGCGCGAAGCCATGGGGTTGCCACCAATAAAGTGGCCGATCATCGGGGTCGTCATTGTCTTGTCCTTGGTTATTTCGTCATCAGCCAGTCATGGGCCGGGTCGTTTTTAAAATGCCACACGCGTTTCGGGCCGGCCATCACGTTCAGGTAATAGCCGTCGTAGCCATACGGCACGGTCACGGGGTGGTAGCCGCGCGGCACCATCACCACGTCGTGGTTTTCCACGGCCATGGCTTCGTCAATGGAGCGGTCATCCGTGTAGACGCGCTGGTAGGCAAAGCCCTGTTCGGGGTTCAATCGATGGTAATAGGTTTCTTCCAGCGAACTTTCGGTTGGAATATTGTCGCTGTCGTGCTTATGGGGCGGATAGCTGGACGAATGGCCGGACGGCGTGACGACTTCCACCACCAGCAAGCCGTCCGCCTCGGCCGTCTGCGGCAGGATGTCGCACACATAGCGCGTGTTGGCGCCCTTGCCGCGCACGGAGCGCGTCATGCTCGATGGCTCGATCAGGCGCGCCGGGCGCTTAGTCGTGGCCGGGGCGCTGCACAGGGCCACCTCGGCGGCGCTCACGGCCGTGATGCGGACCGTGGTTTCCAGCGGCACATACACGGCATAGGGCGAGACGTCCTCGAAGACGCTGGCGCGCTTGCCGATGCCTTCCCAGCTCTGGCCGCCCGCCCGCACCGTGACCGTGCCCGTCAGCACGACGAGGCACAGTTCGCGGCGGCCCGTCTCCAGGCTCAGCGATTCGCCCGCCGCCAGGCGGTGCGCGGCAAAGCCCACGTGCGTCCAGCCGGCCGATGCGGGCGTGACTTCCACAATCTTGCCGCCGGCCTTGCCTGCTTTGACTAACAGCGGGCTCATGCCGCCTCCCGGCCCAGGCGCGGGATTGCCTCGACCAGGCGCGCCAGGTAATCGTGGCCCATCTTCGCGTATGCGTAGCTGGGGGCGACGGCCGGGTCCTGCTCCGCTTCCACCACCAGCCAGCCCGCATAGCCGTGCAGATACAGCCGCGTCAAAATGGCCGGAAAGTCGATGCAGCCGTCGCCCGGCACGCTGAAGGCGCCATTGATCACCGCCTGCAAAAAACTCCAGTGGCCATTACGGGCCAGTTTCACCACGTTGGGGCGCACGTCCTTGCAATGCACGTGGCAAATCCTGTCGATATGTTTATTGAGTACCGCCAACGCGTCGCCGCCGGCAAAGGTGATATGACCCGTATCAAACAACAAGCCCACTTCCGGCCCCGTCAGGGCCATCAATTGGTCCACATCGGCCGGCGTTTCCACATAGGCGCCCATGTGGTGGTGATAGGCCAGGCGCACGCCGTGCGCCAGCAGGTGGGCGGCAAAGGCCGTCAACTTGTCGGCGTAGTCCTGCCATTGCTGCTGCGTCTGGAAACGCGGGCGTTTATACAGCGGGCGCGCTTCGCCCTGGATGGCGTCGGCCACTTCGCCGTAGACCATGACGGTGGCGCCGCTGTCGGCCAGCAGCCGCAAGTGCGGGCCGACGGAGGCGATCTCTTCTTCCACCGAGCGGTGCGCCAGGCGGCCCGAATACCAGCCCGAGACGCACGCCAGACCATATTTGCCCAGCACGGCGTTCAGGGCCGGGGCATCTTTCGGAAACTTGTTGCCCAGTTCAAAACCCACATAGCCGATCTCGGCGCCTTCCTTCAGCGCCGTTTCCAGGGGCGTTTCGCCGCCCAGGCTCGGTAAATCGTCGTTCATCCACGAGATCGGGTTGATGCCGATACGTACATTCCAGGTAGTCATTTCAATTCCTTTGTTTCAGGCGATCGTTGTCATAACGGGCGCGGGCAAGCTGCACGCCGGGCTGGATGGAGACCTCGGGCACGGCCACTTCCCACCAGCAGCCCCCCTCCTCGGTCGTGCGCGTGGCATCCGTGTCGATGCAGATCAGGTAGGTGCGGCCAGCTTCGCGGGCGCGCAGCATCGCCTGTTCCAGCTCGGCGATGTTGGCCACATGTTCGGACAGCGCGCCCAGGGCTTGCGCATGCAGGGCGAAGTCGATGCGCGGTGCGCTGTCGGGCAACATATTGTTGAACGAGGCATTGCCGCAGGCCTGCTGCAGGCGGTTGATGCAGCCGTAGCCCCGGTTGTCGAGCACGACGATGATGAGTTTTTTGTCCAGCATGACGGAAGTGGCGATTTCCGAATTCATCATCAGGTAGCTGCCGTCGCCCACCATGACGATGACTTCGGCTTCCGGCTTGGCCATCTTGACACCGAGGCCGCCGGCGATCTCATAGCCCATGCACGAATAGCCGTACTCCATGTGGTAGCCGCCCGGCGTCGATGTTCTCCACAGTTTATGCAGCTCGGCCGGCAGAGTCCCGGCCGCGCAGACGACGATGTCGCGCACAGTAGAATCCGGTGCGGAACGCTGCACGGCGCCGATGACTTCGCCGTCATACGGCAAGCCGGCCACCTCGCGTTTGCCGGTGATCGCCAGCACGGTGGCGCGCCAGGCATGCGCCGCCTGCTGCGCGCGCTCCTGCCACTGGCCCGCGCTGCTCCAGTTGCCCAGCAGGCGCGACAGGCCCTGCAAGCCCAGGGTCGCGTCCGCCTGCAGGCCCAGGCCCCGGCGTTTCAGCGCATCAAAGCTGTTGACGTTCAGGCTGAGCAGCTGCGCCTGCGCAAACAGGGAGTTGGACCCGGTCGTGAAATCCTGCAGGCGCGTGCCGACGGCCAGCACCACGTCCGCGTCCGCCGCCAGCGCGTTGGCGGCGGGCGAACCGGTGACGCCGATGGCGCCCAGCTGCAAAGGATGGTCCCACGGCAAAGAACTCTTGCCCGCCTGGGTTTCCGCCACGGGAATGCCGTGGCGCTCGGCAAACGCCTGCAAGGCGGCGCCGGCCTGGCCGTACAGCACGCCGCCGCCGGCGACGATCAGGGGCTGCTTCGCGTTTTTCAGCAATTCCGCCGCCTCTTCCAGTTCCTGCTCGACGGGCGGCACGGCGCGGAAACGCACGGTCCTCGGCGCAAAGAATTCTTCCGGGTAGTCATATGCCATCGTCTGCACGTCTTGCGGCAGGGACAAGGTGACGGGACCGCAAGCGGCCGGGTCCGTCAAGGCGGCAATCGCGCGCGGCAAGGCCGTGATCAATTGCTCCGGATACACGATGCGGTCAAAGTAGCGCGACAGCGGTTTGAAGGCATCGTTGACCGAGACGCTGCCGTCCGTGCCATCTTCCAGCTGCTGCAAGACCGGATCCGGCGCACGCGAGACGAACACGTCGCCGGGCAGGAGCAGGACGGGCAAGCGGTTGACGTGCGCCAAGGCGGCGGCGGTGAGCAGATTCGTCGCACCCGGACCGATGGAGCTGGTGACGGCCATCATGCGCCGGCGCATGTGGGCTTTCGCATAGGCGATGGCAGAGTGCGCCATCGCCTGTTCATTGTGGGCGCGGTAGGTGGGAAATTGCTCGCGGTACTGGTACAGCGCCTCGCCCAGGCCCGCCACGTTGCCGTGGCCAAAGATGGCGAAGGCGCCACCGAACAAAGGTTCGCCGTCCTCGGTGCGCAAGGCAGCCAGGTAGCGCACCAGGGCCTGCGCCATGGTCAATCTGATCGTGGCGCTCATGCGGCACGCTCCAGGCGGTTGCGCGTGCGTTGCCACAAGCTGATCAGCTGCTCGAAATTGGCGCGCACGGCGGCGATCAGGCCCGCATCGTCGAGTTCGCCGGCCAGCCAGCGGCGGCTCGGTTCCTGGAAGATGGTGCGGCCCACCATGAAGCCGCGGCAAGTGGTGCTGGCACTGGCCTGTTCAAAGCTGGCGGCCAGCGCGGCGATGGGCGCGTTCAAGCCCAGTAATACCACGCCACGGCAATACGGATCGCGCTCGTGCACGAGGGCATCGATGGCTTGCCATTGCTGGGCCGACATGCTTTCCAGTTTCCACCATTCAGGGTAGATGCCGAGGTTGTACAGGCGCTTGACGGCGCGCAAGACGGTATCGTCACTGTGCGGCAAGGCTTCCGACGGTATGACTTCGAGCAACAGTTCGTGACCGCTCACTTGCGCCGCATCGTACAAGGCCTTGATCTGCGCTTCCTGTTCCAGGCGGTTTTCCACGGCGTCGTCCGGATGCAGCTGCACCAGGCACTTGATCACGTGTTCCTTCGGCCAGCTGAGCAGGTGTGAACCGATGGAGCGGCCCCAGTCGAATTGCAGCGGGTTCGATCCCGGCAATTCCACGGGACGGCCTATCCACCAGCCGCGCCCCGTCGCATCGTTGAGCGCGTCAACGCCATAGCGGCCATCGATCAGCACGCCTGTCTTGCCGGCCAGTTGCAAGGCCGTTTCCGTCTGCGCCACGGCTTGCACCATCAATTGCTTCAAGGCCGCAATGGCTGCTTCGGGCGCGCCGGTTTGTTGCGCCAGCTCAAAAAATTGCGTGCGGTGATCGAACGCGAACACGCACAACTCATTCCACTGTTTGCGCGCCACCGTCGTGCGGTGCAGGCGCGACAAGGTCGCATCCTGGTCCGGCTGCGTGAGTTTGGCCGCATTAGCCAGGAAATAGTCGAGCTCGACGGGCGACGGCATGGCCGGCGCGCAGCCATGGCGCGACACGACGAGGGCGCCGCAGCCGTTCGCATAGCGGCAGCACGCCTCGTAATCCTCGCCGCGCAGCCAGCCTTTCAGGAAACCGGAAAGAAAAGCGTCGCCCGCGCCGAGCACATTGAGCACTTCCACGCGCACGCCGCGGTAGTTATACGCGTCATCGAGGCTGGCCGGCACCACATTGTCGATGACGGCGCTGCCCAGCGGCCCACGCTTGACGACGAGGGTCGCCAGGGTGGCGGCCCGCACGGCGCGCAGGGACGCCATGATGTCGGCACCGCCGCCGGCGATCATGAATTCCTCTTCCGTGCCGACGATCAGGTCGAACTGCGGCAGGATCGCCTGCAGATGGCTGGTGACGCCGTCGTTCGAGACGAACCGCGTTTCGCCATCGGCCTTGCCCGACAAACCCCACAGCACGGGCCGGTAATCGATGTCGAGCACGGTGCGCACATTATTGGCGCGCGCCAGCTGCAATGCCTGCGTGCTGACGGCGTGCATGGCGCTAGTCGAGAAATGCGTGCCGGTGATTAATAACGCTTTGCTCGACGCAATGAAAGCCGCATCCACCAAGGATGCGTCGATGGCCATGTCGGCGCAATTTTCACGGTAAAAGATCAGCGGGAAGGTGTTCTTGTCCTTGATGCCCAGCATCACCAGCGCCGTGAGCCGCTCGCGGTCGATGCCGACGTGGCTGACGTCGCAGCCCTCCTGCGCCAAGGTGTCGGTGAGGAAACGGCCCATGTGATCGTCGCCCACTTTCGACAGCATGGCCGACTTCAAGCCCAGCCGGGCCGTGCCGAAGGCGATATTCGCCGACGAGCCGCCCAGGTATTTGGCAAAGCTCGTCGCGTCTTCCAGGGGGCTGCCGATCTGCTGCGCGTACAGGTCCACCGCCAGGCGGCCCAGGCAGATCACGTCCAGCGCCCTACCCTGGGCAAATTGTGTGGAATTATTCATGGCTATCCTTAAATCGTGACACCGTCGAGTTCACTCATCAGCGTTTGCATTTCCGCACCGCCCGCCATCATGTCCAGCAAGGCATCCTTGCTTACCGTATCCTTGGTAAAGGTGCCCAGCGACTTGCCCCGGTTCAACAACGTGAACGAGTCGCCGACCGGATACGCATGGTGCACATTATGCGTAATAAAGATCACGGAAATGCCCCGCTCGCGCGCCTTGTAAATCAGTTTCAGCACATTGAACGATTGCTTGACGCCCAGGGCGGCCGTCGGTTCGTCGAGGATCAGCACGCGGGCGCCGAAGTGGATGGCGCGGGCGATGGCCAGGCACTGCTTTTCGCCGCCCGACATGGTGCCGATGGCCTGGTGCGGGTCGCGCACCATGATGCCCATCTCGGCCAGCTTGTCGCGCGCCGTCTCGGCCGCATAATCGATATCCATCACGGGGACCAGGCCCAGCAGTTTTTTCATCGGCTCGCGGCCCATGAAGAAATTGCGCGCCACGGACAACAGCGGCACCAGCGCCAGATCCTGGTAGACGGTGGCCACGCCCATGTCCAGCGCTTCGCTGGGCGAATTGAAGACGACGGGCTTGCCATCGACCAGGTATTGGCCATCGGTGGGCTTGTGCACGCCGGCCAGGGTCTTGATCAGGGTGGACTTGCCGGCGCCGTTATCGCCCAGCAAACAATGAACCTCCCCCTCGCGCAACCGCATGGTGATGTTTTGCAAGGCCAGCACGGAGCCGAAGCGCTTGCTGACATTTTCCAGGGCAAGAATATATTCGCTCATGATTTATCTCGCTTCCGTGACGCGTGAGCGTACAAAGTTATTGAACAGCACCGCGATCAGCAGCATCACGCCGAGGAATACGCGGAACCAGTCCGAATTGATGTTGGTATAAGTGATGCCGATCTGCACCACGCCGAAGATCAGCGCGCCAAAGCAGGCGCCGACGACGGAACCGTAGCCGCCCGTCAGCAAGGCGCCGCCGATGACGGCCGCGATGATGGCTTCGAATTCCTTTTGCATGCCGCGGTCGGCGGCGGCCGAACCCACGTCGCAGACTTGCAAGGTGGCAAACAGGCAGGCGCAGAAGGCCGTGAAGACGAACAGCGAAATTTTCACTTTGCGCACCGGCACGCCCACGTTCTTGGCCGCGTTGGCGTCGCCGCCGACGGCGAACATCCAGTTGCCGAAGCGGGTACGCGACAACACGAACGCGGCGCCGGCGGCCAGCACCAGCCACCAGGCGATGACTTTCGGCACGCCTTTCACCAGCGGCGAGCCGTCGTCGAGCACGGCGATCCAGCCATGCGCGCCCAGCCACTGGAACAGGCCGGTGGCGACGTTGCCGTGGAACAGCAGGCTGGCCAGCCAGTCCTGCGCCGCCAGGTCGCCCACGCCGCTGACGATGGTGCGGTTGGCGAACATGATCGACAGGGCCAGGGTCAGGCCGCGCAGGATGAACAGGAATGCCAGGGTCACGATGAACGATGGCAAGCGCGTCTTGATGACGATGTAGCCGTTGAGCCAGCCCAGCGCCATGGAACCGGCGAAGGCGAACAGGATCGCGGCCCACAATGGCCAGTGGAAATAAATCGTCGGGATGGCGATCATCATGCCGGCAAAGCCGATCATGGAGCCGATCGACAGGTCGAATTCACCGGCGATCATCAACAGGCAGGCGCCGATGGCGATGATGCCCAGGTAGGACGCCACTTGCATCCAGTTGACGACGCCATCGAGGTTGAACATGCCGGAATCGCCGGCCGTGATGACGAAGAAGGCAAACACGAGCACCGCGCCGGAAATCGAGGCGAACTCGGGGCGGCCGAAAAACCGTTTGACCCAGCTGGTCGTGCCCACGCGCTCGTCGGCGGCGGCAACTGGCTTGCTGGAGGCGCCGGGAGGCGGAGGAGGATTCATGCCGGGGCTAGCCAGGCTGGATTTGAGCGCAGTCATACGAAGTCCTTTCAGTGATACTTGTTACCAATTCCGATTACTTTCCTGCCAGCATCGCTGGCGCCAGGCGTGTTCCTCCCATGCGCCGCCCGCGGGAGGCGGTGCGGCGCTGGGCAACTCCTGGTGGCGACTGTGTGGATTAGCGGTATTGACCGGCGTATTTTTCGACCTTGGCGATGTTTTCCTTGGTCACGAAACCGGGGCCGGAGCTGATGTGGCGCGGGCCGTAGATGGGCGTCAGACCGTATTCGGCCAGGCGCGCCTGGTATTTCGGATTGGCGATCAGGATTTCCTTGACCTTGGCCAGGTCAGTGATTTTTTGCTGTTTCATGATGGCCATCACGGCGACGGGAATGTAGCCTTGCAGGTAGGGCTGCTGGTCGATGGCGAACTGGATGCTGCCATCCTTGATGCCCTTGGCGATTTCTTCCGACAAGTCGAAGCTGGCGAAGTACATCTTGCCTTTCAGACCCAGCTTCTCGACGGCGCGCATGGCGGCCGGCGCCGAATCCGGTCCCAGCGCCAGCACGGCCTGGGTCTTCGGATTGCTGCGCAGATAGGCGCTGACCTTGCTCTCGATCACGCCAGGGTCGACGCCATTGGTGTCGAGCGTGGACGATTTGAAGTCGACGCCGAGCGCATCGGCAAAACCGCGGCAGCGTTCGAACGACGATGCATTCATCGCATAGTGATTCACGCACACGAACGATTTGATGCCCGCTTCCTTGGCGCGCTTGCCGGCGCCCAGGCCCGCGTCATACTCGGGCTGGCCCACGTGCATGATGGCTTTCAACTGTTCGCTTTGCGCCAGGGTGCCCGAATTGATGGTCACGAGCATGATTTTCTTGGCCACGACCGTGCCCAGCGGCTTTTGCAGCACGCTGAAGTCGGCGATGTCGGCGATCAAGCCATCATAGTTGCGCGCGGCCGATTGCTCGATCAGGCGCGCCATGTCGGCCAGGTCGCCATTCGGCGGATTGCGGTAGTCGACGGACACGTTGAAATCTTCACCGGCTTGCTTGATGGCGTTCTTGATGGTATTCCACCAGGAATCGGAGTCCGGCGCATGGCTGACCATGACGAATTTCTCGCCGGCAGCATGGCTGGCGCCCGTGCTCAAACCCAGGCTCAGGCCCAGGCTGGCGATGGCCAGGCACTTCATCAAACCCTTGCTTTTATTGCTATGCATGAATGTCTCCTAGACGGATTAATTTTTATAGTTGCGAGCTTTTATGAAGGGTGTCACCGGCCTGGCCTTGCGGCACACGAACCGATGCACTGCGCACAGCTTAGGCCACAAAAAAGACAAATGCAATAAAATTTTCAAAATAAATTTAAATAGAAATTCGTTTCTATTTTCAAGATTCCCTCCTATAATTCTCGCCAGAACCAGCCGCACGGAATTGATACGTCATCGCGGCCCAGCAAGCACACCGAGGAAAAAAACCATGGCAGCCACCGCCCCCATCGAACAGCTGATGCAGCACATTGCCGCCGAGTACGACAACCTGTCGCGCCAGTTGAAAGTCATCGCGCAATACATTGAAAAGCACCGGGCCAGCCTGATGCTCGAGCGCATCAGCGACATCGCCGCCGCCTGCGACGTGCAGCCGTCGGCCATCGTGCGTTTCGCGCAGCGCTTCGGCTACACGGGCTTTTCCGAAATGCAAGATGTGTTCCGCCAGGCGTACACGGACCAGGCCGGCGCCACGCCCGACTACCAGCAGCGCATCCGCAAGCTCATTTCCACGCGCGACGCGGCCCTCAGCGCGGGCGACCTGACGCGCGAGTTCGTCGGCGCCAGCCGCGCCGGCCTCGACGACCTGGCCGCCGGACTCGACGACGCGCAACTGGAAGCGGCCGTCAACCTGTTGCTCAAGGCGGAAAACATCTATGTGATCGGCGTGCGCCGGTCCTTCCCGATCGCCTCCTACATCGCCTACGCGCTCGAACACACGGACAAGCGCGTGCACCTGATTAGCGGACTGGGCGGCATGCACCGCGAACAGATGCGCAGCGTGCGCGAACGCGATGTGGCGATCGCCATCAGTTTCTCGCCTTACGGCAAGGAAACCCAGCAGTGCATCAAGGCGGCGCAAGACAAGGGCGCCAAGGTCCTGGTGATTACCGACAGCAAACTGGCGCCGCTCGCGCGGGCCGCCGACGCGTTGTTGACCGTCACCGAGGGCAGCGCCTTCGCCTTCCGCTCGCTGACCAGCACCATCTGCCTGTGCCAGGCGCTGTTCATCGCGCTGGCATACAAATTAGAGCTCGACATCGAAGAAATCCACACCCCAGGAGAACATGATGATTGAAGTAGCGTTGTTCGGCGCCGGACGCATCGGCAAAATCCACGCGGCCAACCTGGCCTTTCACCCCGGCGTGCAGTTCAAGTACGTGGTCGACGTCAACCAGGAAGCGGCGGCCGCGCTGGCCGGCTTGCATGGCGGCAGCAGCGCCACGGTGGAAGCGGCATTGGCCGACCCGGCCGTCAAGGCCGTCGTCATCGCCTCGAGCACGGATACGCACGCGGACCTGATCCTGCGCTCGGCCGCTGCCGGCAAGGCCATCTTTTGCGAAAAGCCCGTCGATCTGACCATCGACCGCGCGCGCGCCTGCGCCGCTGCCGTCAAGGAAGCCAAGGTGCTGTGCATGCTGGGCTTCCAGCGCCGTTACGACCCCACCTTCAATGCCGTCAAGACACGGATTGAAGCGGGAGAAATCGGCACGCCGGAATTGCTGGTCGTCACCAGCCGCGATCCCGGTCCGCCGCCCGTGAGCTACATCAAGGTGTCGGGCGGCATCTTCAAGGATATGCTGATCCACGATTTCGACATCTTCCGCTGGATACTCGACGATGAAGCCGTCAGCGTGCACGCCACGGGCAGCTGCCTCGTCGATCCTGCCATCGGCGAAGCGGGCGACCTCGATACGGCCGTCGTCACCATCCGCACGGCCAAGGGCCGCTTGTGCCAGATCAATGCCTCGCGCCGCGCCGCCTACGGCTACGACCAGCGTTTCGAAGTGCTGGGCAGCGCCGGCATGCTGCAGGCGGGCAACCACAAGCCGACGGAAGTGACGGCGTATGGCTCGGTGAACGTCAGC
Organism: Janthinobacterium sp. GW823-FHT01H08; assembly: GCF_058797855.1. Lineage (NCBI taxonomy): Bacteria > Pseudomonadati > Pseudomonadota > Betaproteobacteria > Burkholderiales > Oxalobacteraceae > Janthinobacterium > Janthinobacterium sp. GW823-FHT01H08. Next base: position 2,774,224 of record NZ_CM179504.1, on the reverse strand, counting down.
GTGGACAAGCCGGAAGATTTCTTCCTGGAACGCTACCGCGTGGCTTACGCGCAGGAAATGGCGCACTTCTTTGACGCCCTCACCCACGGCACGCCGCTGCGCACCACCGTCCACGATGGCTTGAAGGCACTGGAACTGGCCGAGGCGGCCACGCTGTCGTGGCGCGAACAGCGCGTCGTCACTGTATAAACCAATAAAAAAATACCTGGAGACACCATGTCATCCCCAACATTAAAAGTCGGCATCGTCGGCCTGGGCCGGCTGGGCCAGCGCCACGCCATCAACCTGGCGCAGCGCGTGCCCAACGCCGAAGTCGTGGCCGCCTGCAGTCCCGTGCCGGCCGAACTGGACTGGGCCGCCAGCCAGCTCGGTATCACCACCGGCTATGCCGACTACGATGCGCTGCTGGCCCACCCGGGCCTGGACGCCGTCTTCCTCGTCACGCCCACCTCGCTGCATGCGGACCAGATCATCGCCGCCTTGCGCGCCGGCAAGCACGTGTTTTGCGAAAAACCGCTATCGCTGGACCTGGCCGACTGCCTGAAGGTGGAAGCGGAAGCGGCGCGCCACCCGCAACTGACCGTCATGATCGGCTTCGTGCGGCGTTTCGACACCAGCTATCATGACGCACAGCAAAAGATCGCACTAGGGCTCATCGGCAAGCCGTATCTCGTGCGTTCGCAAACCTGCGACCAGAACGACCCCAGCGGCGCCTTCATGCGCTTCGCCCCCACCAGCGGCGGCATCTTCCTCGATTGCAGCGTGCACGATATCGACCTGGCGCGCTGGCTGCTGGGCAATCCCGTGCCCAAACGCGTGTATGCGAGCGGCACCAACGCCATCCACACGGGCTTGCAAGCGTTCGGCGACGTCGACAACGGCCTGGCGACGGTCGAGTTCAGCGACGGCAGCATGGCCAGCTTCATGGCTTCGCGCACCATGGCGCACGGCCATGAAACCCTGACGGAAGTGTTCGGCACGGGCGGCCGCCTGGCCGTGGGCAGCAATCCGCGCCTGAACAGGGTAGAAATTTCCGATGCGCACGGTGTGCGCAACGAATGCACGCCGGACTTCTATGCCCGCTTCGCCGATGCCTTTTTGATCGAAGCGCAGGAGTTCACGGATGCGGCGCTGGGCCGGCGCACCTTGTCACTGACCTTGCACGACGCAACGGAAGCGACGCGCATCGGCCTGGCCATGACGCAAGCGATGCGCGAAGCGCGGCCCGTCGAGTTTTAAACCAAAGGCGGGGACTCAGGCGGCCGGCGCGGGAAATGGACGTTCGGGCTGCCTGGGCTCCACGGCCAGCCGCAAGCCCATGGCATCGAGGATGGCCGCCAAGGTGCTCAGCGATGGATTGCCCTCGGGCGACAAGGTACGGTACAGCTGGGTAGGATTGAGCTTGGCCGCCTGCGCCACGGCGGGCACGCCGCCAAAGGCGCGCGTCAGCTGGCGCAGCACGGCCAGCAGTTCGCCATGGTCGCCATCGACGAGGATATTGTTAATCAGTTCAAGGGCGAGAGCGGGGTCGTCGCGGTACAGTTCGGCCATCGCTTCGTCATGCGAGCGGTCTCTCGGTGGTTTGCTTGGTTCCTCTTTCATGTCCTCTCTCCTTCCAGTCGTGCCAGCAGGCACAGGCGTATTCGATATCTTTCGGCTGCGTGCGCTTGTCGCCTCCGCACAGCAATAAAATGATCTGCTCCCCGGCAATGGCGTAATAGATACGGTAACCGGCTCCCACATCGATCCGTAACTCCCACACACCATCGTGGCAGAACTTGTGGTCGCCAAAATTGCCGGGAATCATACGCAACACGCGCCGGGCTATGGCCACCCTGGCCGTAGTATCGCGCTGGCGTTTCAGCCATTCCATATATAAATCCCTGCCCGATGATGTCAGATAGTGCCGGATCTCGTACATCATATTCGTCCATAAACGAAGAAAGATCAAGGAGAAAATCACGTGGTTGCATAAAAAAGAAGACACGTCATCTTGCGGCGAAACCGCATGACGCAGGTGCCGAATGCCGGGATCACTGATGTATATCAAGATGCGTTTCCCCAGTTACTGTAGAGAAATGATGTGGCGCGTACACGCCTCACGCGCATCCGATTGCGCTATACAATAAGCGCTGCCCAACCGCGAAAAACCCTGCCGCCATGACGAATAACGATAGCAACTCCCCTCCCCTTGCCGACGTGGCCGAACGCTACGTCAAGCTGGTCCTGGCCATGGGCCAGCACGATGCGTCGTACGTGGACGCCTATTACGGCCCGCCCGCATGGCAACAGGAAGCGGTAGAACAGCAATTGAGTTTGAGCGACATCAAAGCCGCGACTGACAAGGCGCTGGCCCTGCTGGCCGACGAACCTTGCCTGCGCGCCCTTAACCTGCGCAAGCAGTTGCACGCCGTGCTGGCGCGCGCGGACATGCTGCAAGGCGCACGCCTCGATTTCGATACGGAAAGTGCGCGCCTGTACGACGCCGTCTCGCCCCATCACAGCCGTGCGTACTACGAAGACCTGGTGGCGCAGATCGACGCCCTGCTGCCCGGTCCCGGCACGGTCAGCGCGCGTGTCAACGCCTTGCGCGCGCAACTCGTCATTCCCGCAGACAAGCTGCGCGCCGTCATGGAGGCGGCCATCCGCGCAGGCCGCGAGCGCACCTTGCGCTACATCGCGCTGCCCGACGGTGAAGATTTTGTATTGGAATTCGTCACCGACAAGCCCTGGAGCGGCTACAACTGGTACAAGGGTAACTACCAGAGTGTGATCCAGATCAATACGGACTTGCCTGTGTACATCGATCGCGCCGTCGACCTCGGCTGCCACGAAGCGTATCCGGGCCACCACGTCTACAACGTGCTGCTGGAACGCGACCTGGTGCGCGGCAAGGGCTGGATGGAATACTGCATCTACCCGCTGTATTCGCCGCAATCCTTGATCGCCGAAGGTACGGCCAATTACGGCATCGAACTGAGTTTCACGGATGCGGAACGGCTGGACTTCGAACAGCAGGTGCTGTACCCGCTGGCCGGCCTGGACCCGGCGCTGGCGCCCCGCTATGCGCAACTCAATGCCTTGCTGGCCAAACTGAGCTACGCCGACAACGACATCGCGCGCCAGTACCTCGAAGGCAGCATCACGCGCGAAGAAGCGCTGGAATGGCTGGTCAACGTGCGCCTGTATCCGGCCGAGAAATCCGCGCAGCGCCTGCAGTTCTACGATGCCATGGGCGCGTACGTCATCAATTACAACCTGGGCCAGGACATGGCAAAAGCCTATGTCGAGCGCCAGGGCGCGACGCGTGCCGCGCATTGGGCCGCCTTCCGCGACCTGATGTCCTCGCCGCGCGTGCCCAGCGCGCTGCTGGCCTGACGCTGCCGCCGGCGCCTTACTGCGCCGGCAGGCGGATGGTCGCTTCCAGGCCGCCCTCGCGGTGGTTGGCCAGGCTCAGCTCGCCGCCGTGGGCCTGCACGATGCTGCGCGCAATACCGAGCCCCAGCCCCATGCCGTGCGCATTCTGCTCGCGGCCATGTTCCAGGCGCACATAGGGCTGGAACAGGCTGGCGAACGCCTCTTCGGCCACGCCGGGGCCGTCGTCGCGGATGCGGATGACGATGTGCTCGCCTTCGCGGCGCGCGGACAGGTGCGCCGTCTTGCCGTAAAACAAGGCATTGTCGAGCAAGTTGCCGATGGCGCGCTTGAGCGCCAGGGGCTTGGCCGTCACGCTCAGACCCGTCTCCACGTAATGCACTTCGTGGCCGGCCAGCTGGGCGCCGCGCACCATGCGCTGCAGCAAGGCGTCGAGCCGCACCTCGGTGGCATTTTCATGGATGTCGCTATCCTTCACGCATTGCAGCGCCCCCTTGACCATCATGTCCAGCTCGTCGAGGTCGTCGTGGAATTCATTGCGCTGCACATCGTCGTCGAGCAGTTCCGTGCGCAGTTTCAAACGCGTGATGGGCGTGCGCAGGTCGTGCGAAATCGACACGAACAGGCGTTCGCGGTCTTCCAGATAACGCTGGATGCGCTCGCGCATGGCGCCAAAGGCGCGCGCCGTCTGCACGAACTCGCGGCTGCCCGTCTGCGGCAGGGGCGGCGGCGTCTCGCCGCGGCCAAACGCTTCGGCCGCATCCGACAGGGCCGCCAGCGGCCGCGTGGTCCAGCGCACGACGAGGATGGACAGCAGCAGCACGGCCGCCAGCGACAGCGCCTGCAGCAGTACCCGGTCCAGGGTCCAAGGGTTGCTGCTTTGTAAGAAATATGGATTCGGCATCAGCGCCGCCAGGTACAGCCAGTTGCCCGGTTCCAGCTCGGCCTGGATCACCAGCACGGGGGCCGGATTCGGTTTCAGCAGCAAGATATGCTGGACCCAGTTTTCCGGCAAGTCGCCGATGCGCGCGCCGCTGTCGGCCACCATCAGGTCGGCCGGCCAGGCGAAGCCCACGCGGTAGCCGGCCAGCTGCGGCAAGTCGCTCTTCAGCGCCGCACCCACGGTCGCCACCACCGTGTCGGCCAGTGCGTGCGGTGCGATTTCGCGGATGGCCAGCGGGCCCTGGGTGACGTTGACAAAGAAGCGCGTGCCGCCCATCTCGCGGAATTGCTGGATCAGGATGGGCCGGTAATTGGCGGGCAGGCTGAGAAAGAAGCGGATGGTGCTGCTGGCGCTGCGGGCCAGGTGCTGCGAAGCCATGCGCGCTTCCACGGCCGAGTCGCGGCGCAGTTGCGCGGCCCAGATCAGGTTACCCACCAGTTGCGTGGCCAGCACGCCGGCCACCATCACGACGGACAGGCGGCCCAGCAGCGATGGCGGCAGCAGGCGCTCGAGCAGGCGGCGCGCGCCCCGCTCAGGCATGCGCACTGCTCACGTCGGCCGAAAACACATAGCCGGCGCCGCGCACCGTCTTGATCAGCACGGGTTGCTTGCCATCATCCTTCAGGCGCAGCCGCAGCCGGCTCACCTGCACGTCGAGCGAGCGGTCGAGCGGCCCCGCGTCGCGCCCCCGCGTCTGTTCGCACAGCACGCTGCGGTCGAGGATGTCGCCCGGATGCTCGACAAAATAGCGCAGCAGCTGGAAATCGAGGCCCGTCAGTTGCAGCGCCTCGCCATCGGCATCCGTCACCGTGCGTTCCAGCGTGTCGAGCGTAAATCCCACGAAGCGGTAGTAGCGGGGCGGCGCCGCCGCGTCGATGCCCGTGCGGCGGTGGATGGCCTTGATGCGCGCCAGCAATTCACGCGGACTGTAGGGCTTGGCGATGTAGTCGTCGGCGCCCAGCTCCAGGCCCACCACCCGGTCCGTCTCGTCGGAGCTGGCCGTCAGCATGATGATGGGCACGTTCGAGCGGGCGCGCACCACCTTGCACAGGGCAAAGCCGTCCGTGTCGGGCAGCATCACGTCGAGGATCACCAGCGACAGGCTGTCGACGTGGCGGTGGAATTCGGCCAGGAAGGTGGCGCCATCGTGCGCCAGGCTGACCTCATATTGATTCTTTTCCAAATATGCCTTCAACAGCATGCGGGTCTTTTGATCGTCGTCAACGACCAGGATTTTGCGTGACATGGTCTCGTCCTTTTTTATTCAGCGCCTGCAACATGCTGCCGATGCGGCGCTGGGCGTCGGCCGCGCTGATCGTCTCGTCCAGGAAATAGCGGTGCACCTCGGCGATGATGGCGTCCTTGCTGGTTTCATCGGTGGCCATGCGGTGCACGAGACTGGGCGCCTGGAAGGCGGCGCCGCGCGCGAACGCCTGCGCCGAGGCGCGCCCACAGCTGTCCAGGCGCGACAGATCGGCCTGGCGCAAGGCGGGAATCGAACCCTTTACCTGGCTGTACTCGAGCTGCACGGACGGCGAAGCGACCACCTGCGCCAGCTTTTCCTGCGCGCCCTGGTGCGTGTAGTCCGAAGCGAACATGGCCAGCGTATCGATGCTGTACAGGTGATATTCGCCCGTGTCGGGCGCGGCGGCGCAGCCGAAGACCTCGTCCGTGGCGCGGCCCCAGGCGTTCAGCTCGCCCTTTGCCCAGTCGCCCATGATATACATGGCCGCCTCGCCATCACCGACCTGGCGCGCCATCTCGGGCCAGCTCTGTTCGCGCAGCGGCGCCGCCATCCATTGCTTGAGCGACCTCAAGCGCTGCAAGGCGTGCCGCAGGCGGGGGTCCGCATACGCCTCGGCTTTCTTGTCGACAAACAGGGCGCGGTAGTAGGCAGGTCCCGATTCGGCCAGCACCAGCGTCTCGAACAGGGTGGCCACTTGCCACGCCTCGCTGCTTTGCGCCAGCGGCGTGATGCCGGCCTGGCGCAGCGTGGCGGCCACGCGCTCGAAGTCGCTCCAGCTGCGCGGCACGGCCAGGCCCAGGCGCTGGAAAATCTTGCGGTTGTAAAACAGCGTATTGATGCGGTGGATGCCGGCCGGCACGCCCATCGTATGGCCGCGGTTCTGCAGCAGGCCCCACACGGTCGGATACATGGTCGCGCGCCAGTTGTTGCTGGCGGCAACGCTGTCGAGCTGCAGCAGCAGGCCCAGGTCGCTCCACTCGCCCAGGGTGTAGCCGATCAGCTGCATGACTTCCGGCGAATTGCCGGCCAGCACGCGGCTCTTCAGCACCTTGCCCGCGCCGACGCCGGCGCCGCCCGCGATACCCGCGTCGCGCCACTCGACGCCTTCCTGCGCCAGGCGCGCCACCAGCACGTCGGCCGCGCGGCGCTCGCCGGTCGAGGTCCACCAGTGCAGCACTTGCAGCGGCTCGGCCCGCACGGGCACGCCGGTCCACATCAGTGAGAGCAGTGCCAGTGCCGCCACGCCGCGACGGCGGGCGGCCCCGGCATGGCGGTCGGCGGTGCTGCGCGGTGGCGTCTTCAATGCTGTCCCCTTGTTCTTGTCGCGACAAACTATAGCCCAACTACAAAACAGCAGGTTGGTAATTTAGTCACCTGATTTGTAAAGAAACGTGAGCTTTTGTTGCGCCATCTTGCACGGCGCCCGGGGCGTCCCGCCCGCCCGACGCCCCGCACGGCGCGCCACGGCAGCGGCCAATGGTAAGGAAAGGTAAGCAAGCGCACCTGCGCATTTCAATATTATCCTTTTAAATCAACAAGATAAGAAATGATCGTCAGCGCAATGCCGGGAGCTGGCGTCACATTTCCCCCGATGCTACTGTCCGCCAACTGCAGCGTATCAGGCAGCCAAACAAGACCAACACCAACAAGGAGACATCATGCGATTGCATGCACAAGGCGGCGTGGCCGCGCGCAACACATTGCTGGCCCTGCTGCTGGCCAGCGGCACGGCGCAAGCGGGCACGCTCACCATCGAAAGCTGGCGCGTGGACGACAAGACCCTGTGGGAAACGGTGCTCATCCCCGCCTTCCAGAAAAAGCATCCTGGCATCGAAATCAAGTTTTCGCCCACGGCCCCCACCGAATACGATTCCACGCTGAACGCGCGCCTGAGCGGCGGCACGGCAGGCGACTTGCTCGCTTGCCGCCCGTTCGACGTCTCGCTGGCCCTGTACAAACGGGGCCAGCTGGAAAAGCTCGACGGCAAGGCCGGCATGGAGAATTTTCCCGCCTCGGCCAAGGTGGCGTGGCAGACGGACGATGGCAAGGACACCTTCTGCATGCCGATCGCCTCCGTCATGCATGGTTTCCTGTACAACAAGAAAATCTTCCGCGAACTGAAACTGCAGCCGCCCGCCACGGAAGAGGAATTCTTCAAGGTGCTCGAAACGGTCAAGAAGAGCGGCAAGTATGCGCCGCTGGCGCTGGGCACGGCCGACCAGTGGGAAGCGAACCAGGTGGTGTTTACCAGCATCGGCGCCAATTACTGGAAGGGCGAGGATGGCCGCAAGGCGCTGATCGCGGGCAAGGCCAGGTTTACCGATCCGCAATTCGTCGCCGCCTGGGAATATGAAGCCCGGCTGGGCAGCTATCTGTCCAAGGGCGCCAGCGCGCAAACCTATGGCGACAGCCAGAACCAGTTCGCGCTGGGCAAGGCCGCCATCTACCCGTCCGGCTCCTGGGACATCGCCTACTTCAAGCAGGACCCGGAGCTGGAACTGGGCGCCTTCAACCCGCCCGTGCGCAAGGCCGGCGACAAGTGCTATATCTCCGACCACACGGACATCGGCATGAGCGTCAACAAGAAGTCGAAGAACAAGGAAGACGCCTACAAATTCCTCGCCTGGCTCGGTTCGCAGGAATTCGCCGACATCTACACCAACAAGGTGACGGGCTTCTTCTCGCTGTCGAACCATTTGATTTCCATCAAGGACCCGCTGGCCAAGCAGATGAACGGCTGGCGCGCCAGTTGCGCCTCGACCATCCGCCTGAACGCGCAAATCCTCAACCGGGGCGAGCCGAGCATGGAAAACGAGCTGTGGAACGTCAATGCCCAGGTCCTGAACGGCAAGCTGGCGCCGAAGGACGCGGCGCGTCAGATCCAGGCCGGCTTTGCCAAGTGGTACAAGCCGCAGCAGTAATCCCCCCATCCTCCCCCCGCAACCGGCCTGAGCAATGCGATGCAGCGGCCCGGTGGCGCGGTTTTGCCGGCGGCCCCGCCGCCGGTGCTTTTATTCGTCTGGAGTTTCGCCGTGAAGAAAGCTTTCCCGTGGCACGTGGCCGTGTTCCTGGCGCCGGCGCTGCTCATCTACTCGCTGTTCAGCGCCCTGCCCCTGGCCGATACCCTGCGCCTGGGCCTGTACACGACCGATGAGGGCGGCCAGCACCATTTTGCCGGTCTGGCCAATTACGCCACCATCCTGTTCGACCCGCAATGGTCGCAAAGTTTCTGGAATGCAATGTGGAACAACTGCAAGTTTTTTCTCATCCACATGCTGCTGCAAAATCCCATCGGCCTGCTGCTGGCCACCCTCTTCAGCCTCAAGGGGCTGAAGGGCGAGCGCAGCTACCGCACCCTGATCTTCCTGCCCACCTTATTGTCCGTGGTGATCATCGGCTTCATCTGGCAGCTGATCCTGTCGCCGCTGTGGGGCGTGGGCCAGTCGCTGATGGATGGCGTGGGCATCGGCAGCTATTTCGCGCCATGGCTGGGCCAGGAATCGACGGCCCTGCTGACCATCGCGCTCATTTCTGTTTGGCAATACATCGGCATTCCCATGATGCTGATCTATGCGGCCCTGCTGGCCGTGCCCGAGGAAATCATCGAGGCGGCCCACGCGGAAGGCGCCAGCGCCATGCGCATCTTCTGGCAAATCAAGCTGCCGCTGATCTGGCCCACCCTGGGACTGGTGACCATCCTGACGTTTGTCGCCAACTTCAATGCCTTCGACCTCGTGTACTCCGTGAAAGGCGCGCTGGCGGGGCCGAACTACGCCACCGACATCCTCGGCACCTTCTTCTACCGCACCTTCTTCGGTTACCAGGCCCAGCTGGGCAGCCCCACCATGGGCGCGGCCGTGGCCACCATGATGTTCCTCGTGATCCTCGTGGGCGTGGGCGTGTATTTCTTTTTCGTGCAGCGCAAGCTGACACGCTACGAACTGTAAGGGCCGCCATGCGCAACGTTTCCACCCGCCCCCTGGGCCGCGCCGCCGTGCACGTGATCCTGGCCGGCTACACCCTGATCGCGCTGTTCCCCATCGTCTTGATCCTGATCAACTCAGTCAAGACGCGGGCCGCCATCTTCGACAATCCGCTGGCCCTGCCCACGCCCGCCACCTTTTCCCTCGTGGGCTTTCACAAGGTGCTGGCCAATTCGGACTTCCTGCTGTATTTCGGCAACAGCCTGTTCGTCACCCTGCTATCGCTGCTGCTGATCGTGCTGTTCGGCGCCATGGCGGCCTGGGCACTGTCCGAATACACGTTCACGGGCAACCGCCTGCTGACCCTGTACCTGGCGCTGGGCATCATGATCCCCATCCGCCTGGGCACGGTGTCCATCCTGGAACTGGTGGTGCGGCTGGACCTGATCAACACCCTGACGGCGCTGGTGCTCGTGTACACGGCGCAGGGCTTGCCGCTGGCCGTGATGATCCTGTCCGAATTCGTGCGCCAGGTGCCGCGCGAACTGAAGGATGCGGCGCGCTGCGACGGCGTGGGCGAATTCGCCATCTTCTTCCAGGTGATCCTGCCCCTGATCCGCCCCGCCATCGCCACGGTGGCCGTGTTCACCATGATTCCCGCCTGGAACGACCTGTGGTTCCCGCTGATCCTGGCGCCGTCGGACCGCACCAAGACCGTCACCCTGGGCGTACAGCAATTCATCGGGCAATACGTGACCGACTGGAACTCCGTGCTGGCGGCGCTGTCGCTGGCCGTCATTCCCGTGCTCGTCATGTACGTCATTTTCTCTCGTCAACTGATCCGCGGCCTGACGTCCGGCGCGGTCAAATAATAGGTGCACCATGGCCCATGTAAGCCTGCAACAACTGAGCAAATCCTACGACGGCCGCACGAACGTGCTGGCCGGCATCGACCTCGACATCCGCGACGGTGAATTCGTCGTGCTGGTGGGCCCTTCAGGCTGCGGCAAATCGACCTTGCTGCGCATGCTGTGCGGTCTGGAAAGCATTTCGCACGGCACCCTCTCCATCGGCGGCAAGGTCGTCAACGACTTGCCGCCCGCCGAGCGAGGCATCGCCATGGTCTTCCAGAGCTATGCGCTGTATCCGCACATGAGCGTGCTCCGCAACATGGCGTTCGGCCTGAAGATCGCCGGCGCCGGCAAGGATGACATCGCCCGGCGCGTGCGCCACGCGGCCGCCATCCTGAAGATCGACCACCTGCTCGAACGCCTGCCGCGCGAGCTGTCGGGCGGCCAGCGCCAGAGGGTGGCCATCGGCCGCGCCATCGTGCGCGAACCGCAGCTGTTCCTGTTCGACGAGCCGCTGTCGAACCTCGACGCGGCCCTGCGCGTGCAGACGCGGCTGGAAATCGCCAAGCTGCACCGCCAGCTGAACGCCACCATCGTGTATGTGACGCACGACCAGGTCGAGGCGATGACCCTGGGCGACAAGATCGTCGTCATGCATGGCGGCCATATCCAGCAGGCCGGCACGCCGCTGGAGCTGTACCAGCAGCCGGCGAACCGCTTCGTGGCCGGCTTCATCGGCGCGCCCATGATGAATTTCTTCGAGGGCACAGTCATTGCGGCCGAGGAAGATGGCGTGCGCGTGGCCCTGGCCAGCGGCCAGGAAATCACGGCCCTCGTCGATCCGGCCGGCCTGCAGGCGGGCGACGCCGTCACGGCGGGCCTGCGGGCCGAACATATCCTGGAAAACGGCGGCGGCAGCGCCCGCTTCCAGGGCGTCGTCAGCCTGGTGGAACACCTGGGCGAAGCCAACTTCATCTACCTGAGCCTGGACAACGGCCAGGAACTGGTGATACGCGGCGACGGCAACAACCGCGTGCCGCTGGGCCAGCCATTCACCGTCTCGGCCGCCAGCAGCGCCTTCCACCTGTTCGACGCGCAGGGCGTGGCGCGCACGCGGCGCCAGCCCGGCAACCTGATTTCCTCGAAACAGAATCTGGCCGCCTGAGCCTTTCCGCCCAGGCAGCCCCCCCGATTGGATCGGCAGCGATCCGGTAGACGACGTGCCCAAGCACGCATTTTAATAACGACAAGGAGATTGTATGCAACACCCGATCAAGACCTCGCTGGCCCTCGCCTGCACCATGCTGCTGGCCTGCGGCGCCGCCCACGCCAGCGATGCCGAAGGCGAATACCATGGCTACTTCCGCGCGGGCCTCGGCTCGAGCACGGACAGCCGCGGCCCGCAAAGCTGCTACGGCCTGGGCGGCAACACCATGCGCTACCGGCTCGGCAACGAATGCGACACCTATGGCGAATTCGAATACCAGAAGGAAATGGCCAAGTCGCCCAACGGCGTCAGCTTCGTCGGCCATATCATGGTGGCAGCCTACACGCCCAGCTCCGCCGTCAGCGATTCGGACCTGAGCATGTCGAAGATGTACGTGGAAGCGAAAAACATACCCACGCTCAACGGCGGCACGGCCTGGATCGGCAAGCGCTACTACATGCGTCCCGACATTCACATGCTGGACTTGCAATATATCAATATGAACGGCACGGGCGGCGGCATCGACCAGTACAAGCTGGGACCGGGCCGCATCAGCTATGGCTTCTTCAAGGATAACGACAAGCCCGGCAACTCGGCCATCCGGCAAAACCTCGTCTATCAGGGCATCCCCGTCAACCAGGATGGCACGCTGGAAGTGCTGACCACCCTCATCACGCCCGACAAGAAGGACAGCACCTCGCACAGCGGCTGGCAGGCCACCGTGCTGCACAAGCAGGATAAAGTGTGGGGCGGCGCCAACACCTTCGGCATCCAGTACGGCGTGGGGCCGGGCACGGGCGCCGGCGGCCAGTGCTGCGACCGCATGGGCACCACGGGCTCGATCCGCAACGGCAGCGACGTGACGCGCCTGCGCATCTTCAATTCGCTGTGGATACAGCCGACTCCCGAATGGAGCGCGGAAATGGTGGCCATCGTGCAGCGCGACAAGTCCAACGTCTCGGGCGGCAGCTCGACCTGGACCACCGTGGGCGTGCGCCCCGTGTATGCCGTCAACGACAACTTCAAGCTGCAGTTCGAGCTGGGCACGGACCGCGTGACCTCGCCCACGGGCGGCGCCGCCCAGCGCCTGACCAAGCTGACCTTCGCGCCCACCCTGACGGCGGGCAAGGGTTACTGGTCGCGTCCCGAGTTGCGCGCCTTCGTCACCTACGGCAAATGGAACGACGCCGCCACGGCCGCCGTCAACAAGGCCAACGAGTCCGGTCCCGTATACGGCAACGCCACCAGCGGCACCTCGTTCGGCCTGCAAGTGGAGACGTGGTTTTAAGAAACTGGCTTGATCTGGCGCAGTGCATGCGCCTGTCGGACTGTGCGAAATCGCGTGCCGCGCTATGCTGCACGCCATACCGCTCACTTCGGAGGTCGCATGCACGCCGCATTCCCCCGGGCCGCCGCCGCGCTGGCCCTGTCTTTCGCCAGCATGGCATGGTCCCGCGATGCCGCCGTCGCGCCCGCCCTCAGCGCGCGCCAGCAGGCGCTGATGTCCACCGTGGCGGGCAGCGCCGCCCATCCGCGCATCCTGCAGGTGCGCCTCGATGAACTGCATCCGACCCAACCGGCCATCGGCTACGACCAGGTGTACTACAAGCTGGGACGCTATGCGGCCGAAGAAAAGCACATCGCGGACATCGCCAAGCCCAGGAAATTTGCCGACCTGTGCGAGGCCAATGGCCAGGGCGACGTCTTGCCCGGCACGGCCAACGTGGCCGGCGCCACCCTGGCCGCGCCGCCGGCCGGCTACCGCTGCAAGGCGGCCGTGGGCAGTCGCCCGGACGACATGAAGACCGTCGTCATCGGCCCGCGCGGCATCGTGTACCTGACCGATGGCCACCACACGTTTTCCGCCTTCCGGGAAGCCGATGGCGGACGCAATCAGCAATTGCAGGTCTGGGTCAAGGTCAGCGACAATTTCAGCGCGCTGGACGACGCGGCCTTCTGGACCCGCATGCGCGCAGAAAACAAGGTCTGGCTGAAGAACGGCCGCAACCAGGCCATCACGCCGCAGCAGCTGCCGCCCGCCATCGGTCTCGCATCGCTGGGCGACGACCCGTACCGCTCGCTCGTCTATTTTACGCGCGGGATCGGCTACGAGCCGCCAGAGCACGCCACGGAATTTCTCGAGTTTTACTGGGCCGACTGGCTGCGCCGCATGCCCGCGCTGGACCTGGCGCGTGTCGACCTGCGCGATCCGGTCGCGTATGCCAATGCGATCCTGCTGGCCGCGCAGGCAATGGCGGCGCTGCGGCCCGGCGACAGCGTCAGCGGCGGCAAGAGCGCGCGCGAACTGGGCGCCCTGCGGGAAGTCAACGGGGAAGCGTTCGATGAGCTGATCGGCGAAAAGGGCAAGCTGCGCCACGCCATCGCCTATAAAAAATCGCTGGCGCAATAAGCGCGGCGGCGTAAACGACAACGGCCCGCCTGTCACCTGGACAAGCGGGCCGTTTTTCATGGCAGGTGGCGCTTACGCGATACGCTCGCCGTTGGCCGGGTCGAACAGGGCCGCTTTCGACAGGTTGAACGACAGCTGCATGGTCTGCCCCGGCAGCACCGCTTCGCGCGGATGCGTGCGGCAAGTCACGGCGGCGCCGTTCAGGCGCGTCGTCAGCAAGGTATCGGGACCGGTCGGCTCGACGAGGTCGATCAGGCAACCGAGTTCCTGGCCCACGTCGCCGTGCGCGCTGCTCATGTCCGTGATCTGCTCCGGGCGCACGCCCAGGATCACGTCGCGGCCCGCATAGCTGCGCAGCTTGTCGGCGGCGAACGGCAGCGCCAGGCGCATGCTCTTGCCCGCGTTCTCGATGGCGACAAACACGTCGTTGCCCTCGATGACAGGCTTGACGGTGATGAAGTTCATCGACGGCGAGCCGATGAAACCGGCCACGAACAGATTCGCCGGGTTGTCGTAGATTTCCTGCGGCGTGCCCAGTTGCTGCACCACCCCATCCTTCATGACGGCGATCAGGTCGCCCATCGTCATCGCCTCGATCTGGTCATGCGTGACGTAGACGATGGTGGCTTTCAGGCGCTGGTGCAGCAGCTTGATCTCGGCGCGCATTTCCACGCGCAGCTTGGCGTCCAGGTTCGACAGCGGTTCGTCGAACAGGAACAGCGAGGGCTTGCGCGAGATGGCGCGGCCCATGGCCACGCGCTGACGCTGGCCGCCCGACAGCTGCGCCGGGCGGCGGTCCAGCAAGTGCGTGATCTGCAGCGTTTCGGCCACGCGCGAGACGATTTCTTCCTGCTCCGCCTTCGGTACCTTTTTCACGTTCAGGCCGAACGCGATGTTTTCGCGCACCGTCATCGACGGGTACAGCGCGTAGGACTGGAACACCATGGCGATGTCGCGGTCCTTCGGCGGCAGGTCGTTGACCACCTTGCCGTCGATGAGGATTTCGCCCGAGGTGACGCTTTCCAGGCCGGCCACCATGTTGAGCAGGGTCGACTTGCCGGAGCCGGAGCCGCCGACGAGGATCAGGAACTGGCCATCCTTGATCTCGATGTCGATGCCCTTGAGGACTTCGACGCCATTCGTGTACACCTTGCGGATGCTGCGTATCGATAAACTGGACATATTCTTTCCTTAACCTTTGACTGCGCCTGCGGTCAGACCGCGCACAAAATAACGGCCTGCGACCAGATAGACCAGCAGGGTCGGCAGCGCGGCAATCACCGCGGCGGCCATGTTGACGTTGTATTCCTTCACGCCCGTGGACGTGTTGACCAGGTTGTTCAAGCCCACCGTGATCGGCTGCGAATCGCCGCTGGCGAAGACGATGCCGAACAGGAAGTCGTTCCAGATCTGCGTGAATTGCCAGATGATGCAGACGACGAAAATCGGACCCGAAATCGGCAGCACGATCTTGCGGAAGATCAGGAAGAAGCCGGCGCCGTCGATGCGCGCCGCCTTGATCAGTTCTTCCGGCACGCCGATGTAGTAGTTGCGGAAGAACAGGGTCGTGAAGGCCGTGCCGTACACCACGTGCACGAAAACGAGGCCGGTCGTCGTATTGGCCAGGCCGAATTCGCCGAGCAAACGCGCCATCGGCAGGATCACCACCTGGAATGGAATGAAGCAGCCCACCAGCAAGGCGGCAAACAGGATTTCCGAACCACGGAAGCGCCAGTGCGCGAACACATAGCCGTTGAAGGCGCCCAGGAAGGTCGAGATCAGCACGGCGGGAATCACCATCTTGATCGAGTTCCAGAAGAACGGCTGCATGCCGTCGCAGGTGACGCCCGTGCAGGCCGACGACCAGGCCTTGGCCCAGGAATCGAACTGCCACACGTGCGGCAGTGCCAGCAGGTTGCCGCTGCGGATCTCGTCGAGCGACTTGAACGACGTCGACAGGGTCACGTACAGGGGCACGATGTAGTACACCGCGAACAAAATCAGCAGCAGGTATACCACCACCCGTCCGAGGGTGAGTCGATTATTGCGGGTAGGTGTCATCTCATCGCCTTTGCGCTGCGCGTTTCCAGGTACATCAGCGGCACGAGCACGGCCACGATGGTGGCCAGCATCATCATTGCCGATGCCGAGCCCAGGCCCAGCTGGCCGCGGGTGAAGGAAAACTGGTACATGAAGATGGCCGGCACGGACGACGAATTGCCAGGTCCGCCAGCCGTCAATGCGATGACCAGGTCGAAGCTCTTGATGGCGATATGTGCGAGGATCAGCAGCACGCTGAAGAACACGGGACGCATGGCGGGAATCACGATGCGCCAGTAGATCGTCGGCAAGGACGCGCCATCGACTTGCGCCGCCTTGATGATTTCGTCATCGATGCCGCGCAGGCCGGCCAGGAACAGGGCCATGACAAAGCCCGACGACTGCCATACGCCGGCGATCACCACCGTGTAGATGGCCATGTCGGAGTTCACCAGCCAGTCGAAGGTAAACGACGTCCAGCCCCAGTCGTGCATGACCTTTTCCAGGCCCAGGCTGGGATTGAGCATCCATTTCCAGGCCGTGCCGGTGACGATGAAGGACAGCGCCATCGGATACAGGTAGATGGCGCGCAGCGCGCCTTCGGCGCGGATTTTCTGGTCCAGCAGGATGGCCAGGAACAGGCCGATGGCGATGCTGCAACCGATGAACAGGACACCGAAGATGCCGAGGTTCTTGAGCGAGGTCCACCAGCGCTCGTTGTCGAACAGCTCGACGTATTGCACCAGGCCGGCGAACTCGTAGTTCGGCATCAGCCGCGATTCGGTCAGCGACAGCCAACCGGTCAAAAAGATAAAACCATAGACGAATACCAAGCTGGCGATGAGCGTGGGGCCCAGCACCATCTGCGGTATCCATCGGTCGAATTGCTTGCGTATGGACATAGGACAGCCGTAGAAGTAAAAACTGCGTGTGGCGCCGGCCTGGCCGAAACCAGGGCGGACGCCTGCGATGCATGCGATGCAGCGGGCGCCGGCGGGAGTGCCGGCGCCGTCGTGATTACTTCACTTTTGCCGCTTTGGCCAGCGCGGCAACCGCGTCTTTCGAGCTCATGTTGGTATTCATGAACTTGGCGATGACGTCGGTCACGGCGCCTTGCGTGGCCGATGGCAGGGCCATGCCGTGGGCGAACGATGGCACCAGGCCGCCGGTCTTGTTGGTGGCGTCCATGTCTTCCATCGATTTCAGGGCACAAGCGTCAAACTTGTCCTTCGATACGCCGGAACGCACGGGGATGGAACCCTTGTTCAGGTTGAAGATCGACTGGAACTTCGGATTCATGATAGCGTTGGCCAGGGCGATCTGCCCTTTCTTCGCATTTGCATCCTTTTGCGTGAACATGGCAAACGAATCGATGTTGAAGGTGTAAGCCTTGTCCGTGCCAGGCGCTGCCACGCACAGGTAGTCCTTGCCCGGCACCTTGCCGGCGGCCGTGAACTCGCCCTTGGCCCAGTCGCCCATGAACTGGAAGCCGGCCTTGTTGTTGATGACCATGGCGGTCGCCAGGTTCCAGTCGCGGCCAGCCGCATCCTTGTCGATGTAGGTCTTCACCTTGCCCAGGGTGTCGAACACCTTGAGCATGGTCGGACCGGTCAATTCCTTCTGATCCAGCTTGAGGATGGCTTTCTTGTAGAACTCCGTGCCGCCCACGCCCAGCGCGACGGATTCAAACACGGTGGCGTCCTGCCAAGGCTGGCCGCCGTGGGCGATCGCGATGCCGCCCGATTTCTTGATCTTCTCGGCCGCGTCGAAGAACGCATCCCAGGTGGTCGGGGTGGTGGCCACGCCGGCTTTTTTCAGCACTTCCGGATTGACCCACATCCAGTTGACGCGGTGGACGTTGACGGGAGCGGCAACATAGTGGCCCTTGTATTTCATGATGTCGGCGACGACTTTCGGCAGCACGGCATCCCATTTGCCTGGAATGGCGGCATCATCGATATTGGCCAGCACGCCTTCGGCGCCCCACTCCTGGATCGATGGGCCCTTGATCTGGGCAGCCGTCGGCGGGTTGCCGGAAATGACGCGGGTTTTCAGCGCGGTCGCGGCGTTTTCGCCAGCGCCGCCAGCCACGGCGAAGTCTTTCCAGCCGAAGCCGCTTTCCTTCACGATTTGCTGCAACTGGCCCACGGACTTCGCTTCGCCGCCGGAGGTCCAGTAGTGCAACACTTCCACGTCGGTCGCAAAGGCGCTGCCGGCAAATGCCAGGGTGGTCAATGCGGCCAGTTGGGTAATCTTGAATTTCAGTTTCATCTCCACATTCCTTTTTTGATCAAGCTTTTAGGGGGCTTCGGCATACGGGGCCGAAAAAGGTGAAATCTGCGCCTGTACCGGCGCTCTTGTGCTCAGACCCGCTTGCAAACGGGCATCATCTTCAGTGAAAAGACGGCGCCGTGATCCATGACATGACTACATTGCATTTATATCACGGGACGGCGCCAAAAACGCATCCGCGAAGGATGCGCCAGGTTGATCTAGACTGACAACGCCTGCAAACTTAGAACCAGGTTTCCACCTGGAAACCGTAGGAGGTGCCGCTGGTATTGTTGTTGTAAATCGGGCCGCCGTTGTTCGACGCATTGACCGAGGCGGTGGCCGCATCGTTCCATTTGCCGTAGGTCACGAAAGCGCGCAGTTCAGGACGCGACCACAGGCCAGGGCCGGCCGAGATCGTCGGGGCGATGGTCAGCTTGGTCAGGCGCTTGGCCGGCAGGCCGCCCGCTTGCGTCACGCGGTCCGTGCCCAGTTCGCCCACCAGCTTGAAGTTGTTGGTGAACGCGTACACCGGGCGCACGCCGACCGAGGTCCAGGTCGAGGAACCGTTGGCGTTCGATTCGTCTTTTTGCCACAGGGCGACGAATTCCATGCCGAAGTTGGCCATCGGCTGGATCGCCATGTCATTGAAGATGCGCGTGCGTTTCACGTCCGAACCGAAATTGGTGTCGCCCGACGCGCCGAACTGCGCGCCCTTGCCGGTGCCGGGACCGACGCCGTACTGCACGCCGAAGGTATTGCCGCCGCCGAACACTTTCGCCTGGCGGTGGAAGGCCGACAATTGCCAGCCATTGTGCTTCTGGCCGTAAGCGTCGTTGTCCTTGCCTTCGCCGATGATGTAGGTCGCGGCCAGGTCCAGGGTGCCGTTTTCATTGACGGGAATCTCGCCGTAGATGAAGTTCTGGCGCACGGCCGATTTGGTGCTGACGACGCCGGTCTTCGACACGGTGTTGATGTCGTTGTCCTTGAAGAAAGCGTACGAGAATTTACCGGGGCCGGCAGGAATGCGGTCCAGGCCGGCGCCCGTGCCGTTCATGTTGATGTACTGCAAGTCCAGCATGTGGATGTCAGGACGGTAGTAGAAGCGCTTGCCGATCCAGGCCGTGCCGCCGTTCAGGAAATCGAGTCCCTGTGCTTCGACATAGGCCTTGACGATGCCCAGTTTGTTGTCGCCGAAATCGGAATTTGGCGCGTAAGCGTTGACCCAGATGGTGGCCAGGTAGTTCACGCCGCCGGACTGGGCGACGGACTTGGTATAGCCGAATTCCGTGTAGGCGTCGCACTCATTGCCCAGACGATATTTCATGGTATTGCCGCCCAGACCGAAGCAGCCTTGCGAACCGCCGCCGCCCGAGGTATTGCTGCCGGCGCCAGCGCGCAGGTAGCCATGGAAGCCTTCGGAATCGGATGGGTACATAGGGTCGGCGGCAGCGGAACCGCTGGCGATGGCCAAGACGATGGCAGCTGGCAGTGTCTTCAACACGGCCTTCAACATGTTGCGATGCAGCATGGTAAGTCTCCTCAGTAGTTATTTTTTATCTAGTCATTCGTGGCCGAATGTACTGGCCAGAATTCTTTCCAGCAGGGACATAGTAACTATACTACGAACAAATATCAACATATTATGTTGTAATCCTACGACTACTCTGCGACACTTTATTTGCGTACCGACAGGCGAGTTGACTGCCCTGTTTTTCCCGCTGGCGCCACCGCATCTGGCACCTTGGACAGGCATTTGCGCAGGCATCCCGCATTTTTCGGCACGCGGCACGTATACGAATTAAAATCCTTGGTTTTTGCCCATAACGACAGTGCGCGGCCACGACCACGCACGCAGACGAGACAAAGCACCGCCATGAAAATTGATGAAAAAATGGAAGTAGCAGGCAGCGATCCAGCGGAGCGTTTCAGTGAAGGCCCGCGCCTGCTGGCAGACATCGGCGGCACCAATGCCCGCTTCGTGCTGGAAACGCGCCAGGGCCACCTGGAAGCGGTCGCCGTGCTGCCCTGCGACGACTACGCGTCGCTGCTCGACGCCATCACCGCATATATGGATAGCAGCGAGGCGCGCGCCGCCGGTTCGGCACGCGTGCGCCATGCGGCCATCGCCATCGCCAATCCCATCGACGACGACAATATCCGCATGATGAACCATCACTGGTTCTTCTCGATCGAGGCGATGCGCGCCGCACTGGGCCTCGACACCTTGCTGGTGGTGAACGACTTCACGGCGCTGGCCATGGCCCTGCCCTATCTGCGGCCCGACCAGCGCCAGCAGATCGGCGGCGGCATGGCGCGCGCCGACAGCGTCATCGGTTTGCTCGGTTCGGGCACGGGCCTGGGCGTGTCGGGCATGATCCCCGCGGAAGACCGCTGGATCGCGCTGGGCAGCGAAGGCGGCCACGTCAGCTTCGCCCCCTGCGACCAGCGCGAGATGGACGTGCTGTCCTTCGCCTGGCGCGAACTGTCGCACGTCTCGGCCGAGCGCCTCGCCTCCGGGCGCGGGCTGGAACTGATCTACCGCGCCCTGTCCGACCGGGCTGGCCGGCATGACGTGCCGCCGCTGCTGGCGGCCGACATCACCAGCCGCGCCCTGAACAATGAATGCGACGTGTGCCTGGAAGCGGTCGACTGCTTCTGCGCCATCCTCGGCTCCATCGCCGGCAACGTGGCCATGACCCTGGGCGCCCTGGGCGGCATCTATATAGGCGGGGGCATCGTGCCGCGCCTGGGGCCTTTGTTCGAACGGTCGCAGTTCCGCGCCCGCTTCGAGCAAAAGGGCCGCCTGAACGAATACCTGGCGCAGATCCCCACGTTTCTGATCACGGCCGAACTGCCTACTTTTCTGGGCATCGCCGCCATCCTGGCGCAAAAGCTCAAGCGCGCCCATACCGGCGCGCCCGTGCTCGAATCCGTGCGCCAGGCGCGCGGGCGCATGAGTCCATCGGAATGCAAGGTGGCCGACTGGGTATTGAAAGAGCCGAACGCCATGCTGACCCTGCCGATCGCCGAAATCGCCCAGCGGGTCGGCGTGAGCCAGCCGACCGTGATGCGCTTTTGCCGCTCGATCGGCGTGCAGGGCCTGGCCGATTTCAAATTAAAACTCGCTTCCGGCCTGACGGGCGGCGCCATCACGGTGGCGCACTGCCACGTGGAGATTTCGGACTCCGACGCGGAACTGGCGCGCAAGGTGCTGGGCAATAACGCCTCGGCCGCGCTGGCCATGCGCGACATGCTCGACGTGAAGGCGCTGACGGCGGCCATCGAACTGCTGCGCGGCGCGCAGCGCGTGGAATTGCTGGCCGTGGGCAGCGCCCGCGTGGTGGCCGACGACATGCAGCACAAGCTGCTCAATCTGGGCATCGTCAGCAGCTTCTTTGCCGATCCGCAGGCGCAGGAAATGAGCGCCGCCATGCTTAAGCCGGGCGACGTGGCGCTGGTCATTTCCCGCTCGGGCGCCCTGCCCGACCTGCTGCGTACCGTCAAGGTGGCGCAGGGCTGCGGCGCCCGCGTGCTGGCGATCACGGCCAGCGGTTCGCCATTGGCCAAGCTGGCCGACGTGCTGCTGACCCTGAACCACCCGGAAGGCAACCTCAATTTCGTGCCCATGATCGTGCGCCTGCTGCAGCTGATGATGCTCGATATCCTGTCGGTGGGACTGGCGCGGCGCGACACGGCGCAGCGCACCAGCGCCGCCGAACTGGAAGAAGGCCAACTGCACGGCATGCGCATCAGCGGCAAGCTGAAATTCGGTGGCCACCTCGAATAAGGCGGCGCATGCCGCCCACGCCACCGCCGACACGGCCAGCGGCGCCACCGTGCACGACGTGGCGCGCCTGGCCGGCGTCTCGGCCATGACGGTATCGCGCGTCATCAACGGGCGCGCCAGCGTCAGCGCGGCCACGCGCGACAAGGTCGAGGCGGCCATCGCCAGCCTGCGTTACCAGCCCAACCTGGCGGCCCGTGCCGCCCGCACGGGCACCTTGCGCATCGGCTTGCTGTACAGCAACCCCAGCGCGGCCTTCCTCAGTGAATTTCTCGTCGGCGCCATGGACCAGTGCCGCCAGGGCGGCGGCCAGCTGCTGCTCGAACGCTGCGAAGACCTCGATAGCCAGCGCGCCGGCATCGATTGCCTGGTGGCGGCCGGCGTGGACGGCATCCTCGTGCCGCCGCCCCTGTGCGATTCACCGGAAGTGCTGGCGCAGCTCAATACCATGGGTATCCCCGCCATCGCCGTGGCCACGGCGCGCCCCTCGCCCGGCGTCTCGGCCGTGCGCATCGACGACTACGAGGGCGCGCTGGCCATGACGCGCCATTTGATCTCACTGGGCCACCGCGACATCGGCTTCATCGAAGGCGACCCGGCGCACACGCCCGCCCTGCTGCGCCGCCAGGCCTTCGAGGACGCCATGCGGGAAGCGGGCTTGCAGGTGCCGCCGCACAGGGTGGAGCAAGGCTATTTTACGTACCGTTCGGGGCTGGACGCGGCGCGCCGGCTGCTGGCGCACGAACCGCATCCCAGCGCCATCTTCGCCAGCAACGACGACATGGCCGCCGCTACCCTGGCCGTGGCGCACGGCATGGGCTTGCAGGTGCCGGCGCAATTAAGCGTGTGCGGCTTCGACGACACGCCCGTCGCCAGCACCGTCTGGCCCGAGCTGACCACCATCCACCAGCCCATCGCCGACATGGCGCGCGCCGCCGTCAAGCTCGTCATCGACGAGATACGCCAGCGCCGCGCCGGGGAAACGGCGCCCGCCACGCATCACTTGATGGAATTTACCCTGGTAGAGCGCGCATCGTCGGGCAGCTATGCGCCGCCGACGGCACAGGGCCAGCGCAGGCCTTGACGCTGCCGGAACAGGCGATGCCACCACCCGCCATTCCGGCGCACCCGGCCCTACAGCGCCTCGGTCAAGGCGGGGCTGCCGATGGAAGTGACGGCATAACCGTTGCGGCCAGCGCTTTTTGCCTTGTAGAGCGCCGTATCGGCCGCCGTCAAGAATGCCCCCGCCGTCGTATCGCCGCGGGTGCAGAACGCCAAGCCGACACTGGTGGTGACATGCAGACCGATACCGCCGCAATCAAAGTGCACGGCCATCCCTTGCACGATTTTCTTGCCCAGTACCGCGAGCTCGGACTGCTCCGTCAGTTGTTCAAAAATAATGACAAACTCGTCGCCGGCAAGGCGGGCCACCGTGTCGGAGGCCCGGACGCAAGCTTTGAGCCGTTTGGCAAATTCAATCAATACCAGATCGCCGATACCATGCCCATATGTATCATTTATTTTTTTGAAATAGTCGATATCCAGATACGCCAGCGCCAGGCCCGTGCCAGCGCGCCGCGCACGCGTCAATGCCGCGGCCAGCGCCTCGTCAAACATGCGCCTGTTGTGCAGGCCCGTCAGCATGTCAGTACGCGCCAGAGCGGCGAGGTTGTTTTCCGCCGCTTCCCTCTGCAGCGACAGCGCATAGAATGCACGGCTCAGCTTTCCAAACTCGTCTTTACGGGCGATATCAAACACCGCAATATCGGCATTGCCTGAGCGTATGCTCGCCACATGCCGGCCCAGATCGCCCAAGGGACGCAAGAGCAGCATCACCGCGATCCAGCCGGCACAACTGGCCAGAAAGGCCACGCCTGACGAAGCAATGATGACTTTGGCATACATATCGGTGACCGGCGTGAATGCCTCGCTTTCAGGATAGACGGCGCCGATGATCCAATCTGCAGCGCGCAAATGCTTGTACGTCATAATTGCCTGCACGCCCAGCTTGGTTTTACCTTGCGTCCAACCGTCGAATCCCCGCAATGCGGCCAAGGTGGAAGGGGTTGCGCCGCCCGTTTCATCATGCACCCGCTTCAGGACGCGCGCCGGGTCCGGATGGTGGAGTATCGTGCCGTCGTCGGTCAACATGAACAGATAACCGCTCTTGCCCGGCTTGAGCTGCTCCCACTGGCCAAAAAATGTCGGGCTTTGCAAATTCAGACCGCCAGCGATTACATACAGCAATTTTCCGGCTTTGTCATAGATCGGTTCGGTTACCAGCACAACGGGCTTGCCCGACAGCTGGCTCTTGAATGGACGCGATATCACGCCTTCCCTGAGCTTCACGGTATCGATAAAATATTCGCGCGCAGCGAAATTGAGCTTGCCAGCCGCGCGCCGGTCATTCATGCTGGCAATCAGTTTCCCGGTAGCATCAAAGGCGACGAGATTGAAAAATTCCTCGCGCAGAGTTGGATGATTTTCTATAAATGCCTGCATCCGCTGCGGATGTTCATACACATCCGCAGGCAGCCCTTCCGCCAGCACCTTGAGCAGCGCTTTCTTGGCATTCAAGTCTTCGTCGATATATGCCGCGGCACTGGTCAGCAAGGCATATTGCTGATTGCCGATGACGGATACCATCTGCCCTTGCGCGACAGACAGCGATGTGAGCGCAACAGAACCCGTTGCGCACAGCACCAGTACGCCCACGAGCACAGTCATCTTGAATTTGAAGCTCCGGGGATTGAAAAACTTCCAGATCATATGCATGCGGACTTCCTTCTCAGCGCCCGTGCTCTGTAAAGCGCACGGACCCGGCCAAGTGGCGCCATGCATGGCAATGGGAAGCACGGCATATCGGTCAGCGCATGACTTCGAACCTATCCCCGGATGAATACACTCCCAGAACAGGCTCTTGACATGGCAAGAGAGCAAATCTTACGCCTATTCTCGCAAAAAGGGCGCCCTGGCGCCGCTGAATAGACACGCCATCCCCACATCATCGCCATATCGTACGCTCCAGCAACGATTCCACCACTTGCACCGCTGGCGGCGAACCGCCTGCCGCCAGCAGGCGCCCGCCACGCATCCTCTGATGGCGCTTACCTTGATGTAACGGGCGTCGCCAGGGCCAGCGCGCTAGTCAGACGCGGCCAGGCAGGCTCAGGGCTGCATCCCGGGCACTTGCATTTCCGCCTTGCGCGCCGCGATCTGGCCGCCCATGGCCAGCAGATCGAGTTGCGCCTCGCGCGCGCGCGGAAAAATCTCGCCCTCCTCTTCCTGTACGTGCTGATCGATCTGCCTGGACAAGACCTTGACCTTGGCGTCGTACAAGTCTTCGCCGGGCGCCATGGCGACGATTTGCGCGATCAATTCCTTGGCCGAGGCATGTTCGACGATGGCTTCGTCGATCAGGTCCTCATTCAGGCGGCTGGCGTCGCGCACGGCCGGATAAAAGATTTCCTCTTCCGCCATCGCATGCTTGCTCAATTCCTCGCAGATTTTCAGCGCCAGCTTGCGTTTGCTGGCGAGCGACCTGTCGCTGAGGCCCTCGTACTGTTCGAACAAGTCCTTCACTGTCTGATGATCTTGCGTCAGCAGTTCGATCGCATCCATGTCTTGCATACCGGCATTTTGCTGGGAAACGGACGCTGCCTGATGGGATTGGGTGGCCATGATGTTTTCTCCAGGTGTGCAATGAAGTCCCCATTCTAGACAGGGCCATGCGGCGTGCATGTAGGAGGATTGCCAACGTCAAGGTAGTCCTGGCGGGAAGGTCAACGCGTTTCGATGCAGATCAAGCTGACCATGATAAATTTTTGCATTGCGTAAAAAATATGCGTGGTGCGCCTGCCTGCCGGCGCACCGCGCCATACGACTTAACGCAGCTGCGTGCGCTGCGCCAGCGATTCCACCAGGTCCACCGAAGGCGGCGAGCCGCCGGCCGCCAGGCAGGCGCCCGCGCCCGCAGCGACGGCAAAGCGCAAGTGCTGGCCGCCGTCCGCATCGGGCCGGTACATCAGGCTGTACAGCAAGCCGCCGATGCTGGCGTCGCCCGCACCCACCGAGTCGACCACCTCGATGGCGGGCGGGGCCGCCTGCCATGTCTGCTCGCCCCGGTACAGCGCCGCACCCTGCGACCCGCGCGTATACAAATACGTGGCGTGGGGATTCCAGCCGCGCAGCATGGCAAACGCGCCATCGATGTCGTCGTGGCGGAACAAGCCCGCCAGATCTTCATCGGACACCTTGATCACGTCGGCCAGCTCCGTCATGCGGCGCAGGGTGGCGTCATAGCGCGCATCCATCATGATGCGGAAGTTCGGGTCGTAGCTGATTTTCACGCCGGCCGCCTTGAGTTCCTGCGCCAACGCCACCAGCTTGCCCGCCAGCGGTTCGCGCGCCAGGCTGATGCCGCCGAAATGCACCCATTGCGCGCCCTGCATCCAGCCGGCAGGCAGTTGCGCCGCGTCGAAATGCAGGTCGGCGCTGTCGTCGCCGATGAAGTAATAGGTGGGCGGATGCAGTTCATGCACGATGGCCAGCAGCGGCGACTTCGCGCGGCGCTGCAAAAAGCGCATGTCCAGGCCCGCTGCGTCGGTCGCTTGCGCCAGCGCGTCGCCGAAGACATCGAGGCTGACGGCGCCGGCAAAGGCGCTGGGCACGCCCAGGCGCGCCATCACGCGCGCCACGTTCCAGGTCGAGCCGCCCACCTGGCTGCTCCAGGCGTCCGCGCCCGTGCGCAGCATGTCCGTCAGCGCCTCGCCGGCCGACACGAATTGTGGAAATTCGCGCGGGAAGGCGGCGCTCATACGGCACCGCCGATCACGTTCAGCACTTCATAGCAGGCGCCCATCGTGTGGTAATCGACCTTGCCGGCGGGGCTTTTCTCCTTGCTGATTTTCTGATTGTCGGGTGTCAGGATGCGGTACCAGGCGCCGTGTTCGTGGTCGACGAAATGCTTCCAGCTGTAGTCCCATATCTTGTCGTAGCTTTGCCAGTAGGCGTCGTCGCCCGTGCGCGCGGCCAACACGGCGGCGGCCGCGAAGCTTTCCGCCTGCACCCAAAAATATTTGTCGCCGTCGCAGATTTCACCATGCGGGCCGAAACCGTAGTGGATGCCGCCATGCGCGCCATCCCAGGCCTTGGCCAGCGCCGTGTCGTACAGTTCGCGCGCACGCGGCAGCAGCCAGCCGGACGGACCGGCCATGAACCTGGCGTGGCGCTCCATGATCAACAGCAGCTTGGCCCATTCCGTGAAGTGGCCGGGCTGGTAGCCCCAGGGACGGAAGATATTGCTCTTGTCGTGCAGGTTGTAATCCCAGTCGATAGCCCAGTCGCTCTTGTAGTGTTCCCAGATCATGCCGTTGGCCAGACCCGCCTGGCGCACGGTGATGTTGTGTGCCAGGGTTTCCGCGCGGTGCAGGTAGCGCGCCTCGCCCGTCGCCTCGAACGCGGCCAGCATGGCTTCGCACGCATGCATGTTCGCGTTCTGGCCACGGTAGCCGTCCAGCGTCGACCAGTCGGCGCTGGCCACGTCCGCATACAGGCCGTGTTCGGGCAGCCAGAAGCGCTGCTCCATCAGTTCGAAGGTCTCGTCCAGGTAGGCGCGCGCTTCCGTCACGCCGGCTTGCAAGGCATGCGCATACGCGAGCAGCACGAAGGCCAGGCCGTAGCAGTGATTGGCGCCGTCTTCCACAGTCTTGACGCCGTCTTTCCACGACAGTTGCCAGGCGTAGCCGCCCGTGTCCGGGTCGCGGTGCACGTCGCGCAAAAATGCCACGCCATGGCGCAGCGCCGCCTGGTAATCGTCGCCGCCGAAATGGCGGTAAGCCATGGCGTAATTGAAGATGAAGCGCGTGCTGCTGACCAGGTGGCGCGTGGCAGCGTCGTACACGGTGCCGTCGTCGAGGAAGAAGTGATAAAAGCCGCCGCTCGGGTCAAACGCGCGCGGGTGGTAGAAATGCATCGTGTGCAGGATGTGCTTTTCAAGCATAGCCCTGGAGCGAAAATCGGGATTCATGGGTCTCTCATGATATTGTTATCGATAACAATGATGATAGCATGCCGTTTCCGCCCCGTCTCGTCCACTTAAGGGGGCGTGGCTGACTTGCGCTTTTCACGCCACAGCGCCGCCTTGGCCGGGTCGGCCGCCTGCCCCAACTCGCCCTTATCGTACACCTTGACCAGCCGCTCGATGGCTTCCGCGTCGCCCTGCTTCGCCGCCAGCAGGTACAACTCGAAGGGCTGGGGTGCCGGCCCTTGACGCGTGGGACCGCCGCGACCCTGCTCCAGCAGGCGCGCAAAACCCGTCTGGCCCGGCGGGCTTTTCGCGATGGCCGCCATTTCATACCAGCCCAGCGCCGCCTCGTCGCTCTGCGGCACGCCCTGTCCCACTTCATACGAGTAGGCCACATTGTTCAAGCCCGGCGGATCGAGCGCCTTGGCCGCCTGCATGTACCAGCCGAACGCTTCCCTGCGCTGCGCGTCATCGTGCGCCGTCATCATCAGCCGGTAGCCGATTTCATTGTAGGCGGGAATGAAGCCGTTTTCGGCATAGAACTTCAGCCAGTGCAGCGCGTGCGCCTGTTCTGCCGGGCTGCTGTGGATGTTTTCAAAGTGCTGGGCCACCATGAAGTTGGCCAGTTCCACGCCTTGCGCTGCGCCCTTGCGCGACCAGTATTCGCCCAGCTTGCGGTCCACCGCCATGCCCTGCCCCAGCGTATAGGCGACGCCCAGGAATGCCTGCGCCGGGCCATAGCCGCCTTCGGCCGATTTCCGCATCCACGCCAGGCCGGCGTCAACGTCGCGCGGCGTGCCCTCGCCTTCGTGCAGCATCTGCGCCAGCTCCAGCTGGGCGGCCGCATCGCCCTTTTGCGCGGCGCGGCGCGTCTTTTCGTAGGCGGCGATTTTTTCCGGCGACAGGTCGGCCGGGCGGTTGACCACGGCCTGCACCTTCGCGCGCATGTCGTCGAGGCCGGACATATCGAATTCGGCCAGCGCCGGATGCTGGCGCGGTTCTTTGGAGGGCGCAGGCTGCGCCAGCACGGGCTGCGCCAGCGCCAGGGTCAATAACAATACGATGGTCTTCATTTCTTCTCGCTTTCCGCCAGCCTGGCGCGCCATTCGGCGGCGTCTCCGGCATTCGCCGCCTGTCCCAGTTCACCCTTCACGTACACCTCGAGCATGCGCCGCATGGCGGGCAGGTCGCCGCTCCATCCCGCCCGCTCGTACCAGACCAGGGCCAGCTTGTCCGACTGCGCCACGCCCAGACCCAGCTCGTGCGAGCGGGCCAGGTTGCGCATGCCGGCCGGCTCCTTTTCACGCGCCGATCTGTCATACCAGCGGAAGGCCTCGCCGCGCTCCTGCTCATCGGCGGCTGCGCGCATCAGGTGTTCACCGAGCGCGTTATAGGCAGGAATAAAGTGTCCTTCGAGCGCGGCCTTCTTCAGCCATGCGATGGCCAGCGCCTGTTCTTCGGCAGGGCTGCTGCCATCGATGAATTCCAGCGCCAGGATGGTTTGCGCCAGCGCGTCGCCCTGCGCCACGCCCTTGCGCAGCCAGTACTCTCCCTGCACGCGGTCGATCTGCACCTTGCCGCCCACGGTGTAGGCCAGGCCCAAGGCCGATTGCGCCGGCGCGTAGCCGCCTTCGGCCGACTTGCGTATCCAGGCCATCGAGTGCGCCGTGTCTTGCGGCGTGCCGACGCCCAGCTGCAGCATGCGCGCCAGCTCCAGCTGCGCCTCCACGTCGCCCGTTTCAGCCATACGCCGGGTCTCGGCAAACTCGGCGATGCTTTCCGGGCTATGGCTGGCCGCATCGGCCCGTGCCTTGATGGCGATCAGCTGCAGATCGAGCAAGGTGGGCGAGGTCTGGGCAAGGACGGGCAGCGGCAATAGCAAAGGGATCAGCAATAGTAATTTCGTGGGCATGCGGCGGTGTCGACAAGAAGAAAATACGCATGGTAGCCGATGCCATGCGGGACAGGCGCGCACGGTAGGCGAAGTTTGACAGGGCACGCCGGCAGGCTTACATTGCACGGGCCCACCACTGACACAGGAATGCCATGAACCTTCTATCGAAAACCGCCTTGACCCTGCTGTTCGCCGCCGCCTCCATGGGCGCCAGCGCCGCAGACACCCAGCTGGCCGGCTGCGCCGCCAAGCGAGAAAGCATCCGCAGCGAATTGCAGCAGGCGCAGGAACAGGGCCTGTCCGACAAGGTCGCGGGCCTGACGCGCGCGCTCGACGAGGTCAACGCCCACTGCCGCGACAGTACCCTGATCGAACGCCACAACAAGAAAATCGTCAAGGCGCAGGCCAAGGTGAACCAGACGGAGCGCTCGCTGCGCCTGGCCCAGGAAGCGAATAAAGAGCCGAAGAAGATCGCCAAGCTGGAAGGCAAGCTGGAAAAAGCCAGGGCGGAACTGGCCGCCCTGCAGGCGCAGCAGCCTTAGGCTTTCTCTCCCAGCAGCTGATAAATGCTGGAAAAATCCATCGCGCCCGCCCCCGCCTTGCTGTGCAAACTGTATAGATTGCGCGACAAGGCGCCCAGCGGTACCGAGGCGCCGCTGGCCAGCGCGCTTTCCACGGCCAGGCCCAGGTCTTTCAGCATCAGGTCGACGCCAAAGCCGCCCGTGTAGCCGCGCGACGCGGGCACGTTCTCGGCCACGCCGGGACACGGGTTGTACACCTCCAGGGTCCAGTTGCGGCCCGAGCTTTTCGCCATCACGTCCGACACCACTTTCGGATCGAGGCCATTGGCCACGCCCAGGCGTATCGCCTCGCTGGTGCCGATCATCAAAATCCCCAGCAGCATGTTGTTGCAGATCTTGACCGTCTGCCCGCAACCCGAGCCGCCCGCATGGAAGATGGCCTTGCCCATGACGTCCAGGTAGGGGCGCGCCGCCGCCAGCGCGGATTCTTCGCCGCCCACCATGAACGTCAAGGTGCCGTTGGTGGCGCCCGCCGTGCCGCCCGACACCGGCGCGTCCAGCATGGGCATGCCCTTCTCCTCGGCCGCGCGGCCCACCTGGCGCGCCGCCTCGGTGGAAATCGTCGAACAGTCGATCAGCAGAGTGCCGGGCCGCGCCTGCGCCAGGATGCCCGCGTCGCCCAAAGGGTTACCCAAATAAGCGCCCAGCACGTGGCGGCTGGCCGGCAGCATGGTGATGACGATGTCGGCCTGGCCTATCGCCGCGCCCTGGTCGCCGGAGACGAGGCCGCCGCCGTCGGCAAACTGCTGCACGCTGGCCGGCAGCAAGTCGAAACCCGTCACCGCATGGCCGGCCCGCACCAGGTTTTGCGCCATGGGCAGCCCCATGTTGCCCAGGCCGATGAAAACGATATTGGTGCTCATCGCCGCCTCCTTATTTCATCGCAATGGTGGTATTGACGCCGCTGCCGCCATCGTCCGGGGCGAACCAGCGCGCCGTGACGGTCTTGGTCTGCGTCCAGAAATACAGCGCCTGCTTGCCGTTCGGGCCCAGGTCGCCCAGTTTCGACGCGCGCGAGCCCGTGAAGCTGAAATAGGCCACGGGCACGGGGATGGCCACGTTGATGCCCACCTGCCCCACGTCGATCTCGTTCTGGAACTTGCGCCCCGCCCAGCCGGACGAGGTGAAGATCGAGGTGCCGTTGCCGTTCGGGTTGGCGTTGATGAAGGCGATCGCTTCGTCGAGCGTCTCCGTCTCGACCACGCACATGGCGGGGCCGAAGATTTCCTGCGTGTAGACGGCGTTCGACGCAGCCACCTTCGAGAAAATCGTCGGGCCCATGAAGTTGCCGCCCTCGTAGCCGGCCACCTTGTGGCCGCGGCCGTCGAGCAGCAGCTGCGCGCCTTCATCCACGCCCGCCTGGATCAGTTTTTCCGCGCGCTGCATGGCCGCCTTGGACACCATCGGACCCAGGTCGGCCGTGCGGTCGCTGCCAGGTCCCACTTTCAGCGCTTGCGAGCGGGCAACGATTTCCGGCAGCCAGGAGCGGGCCTCACCCACCAGCACGACGACGGAATTGGCCATGCAGCGCTGGCCGGCCGCGCCGAACGCGGCGCCGATCAGGTTATTGATCGCCTGTTCCTTGTTGGCGTCGGCCAGCACCACGCAATGGTTTTTCGCGCCCATCATCGATTGTGCGCGCTTGCCCGATTCGCTGGCGCGGCGGTAGACATGCGTGCCCACATGGGTGGAGCCGATGAAGGACACGGCCTTGATGTCGGGATGGTCGCACAGCAAGTTGACGACGTCGGCGCCGCCATGCACGACGTTCAGCACGCCGGCCGGCAAGCCCGCCTGGTACATCAGTTCGACCAGGTACATGGTCGATGACGGGTCCTGCTCCGACGGTTTCAGGACAAAAGTATTGCCGCAGGCGATAGCGATGGGGAACATGAAGCATGGCAGCATGACGGGGAAATTGAAGGCCGTGATGCCGGCGCCCACGCCCAGCGGCTGGTAGATATTGTAGACATCGACGCCCGTGGCCGCGTTTTCCGCGATTTCGCCCAGCTGCAGGGTGGCGATCGAGCACGCGTGCTCCACCACTTCCAGACCGCGCATCACTTCCCCTTCCGCGTCCGGCAGGGTCTTGCCATGTTCGCGGGTGATCAGTTCGGCCAGGGCGCCGATGTTTTCACGGATCAGCTGCTGGTACTTGAGCATGATGCGCATGCGCGCCGCCAGCGGGGTATTACGCCAGGTTTTAAACGCTTCCTTGGCCGTGGCGACGGCCAGATTGACTTCGTCGGGCGTGGAAAACGGCACCCTGGCGACGATGTCCTGCGTGGCCGGGTTGACGACGTCGCGCCATTCCGTGCTGGCCGAGGCGTGATGCTTGCCGGCGATGTGCAGGGGGATGGCGGGGACTGAGGTGAGGGCTTGGTTCATGATTGAGGCTCCGGGTGTGCGATGTTTGTTCAGCTAAACCCAACGGCGTAAAGCTGGGGTCAGACCCGACGGGTCTGACCCCGGAATTATTTTTTAACGAGATTGCATGCCGCCCCATCCATCGGCTTGAACGCCTGGTCGGCGGGGATGGTGGACAGCACTTTCAGGTAATCCCACGCGCCTTTCGATTCGGCCGGGGTTTTGACCTGCACCAGGTACATGTCGTGGATGACGCGGCCGTCGGGGCGGATCGAGGCGTTGTTCATGACGGCGTCCTTGATCGGCAGCTCGCGCATTTTCTGGGCGACGATCTTCGAGTCGTCGCTTTTCGCGGCCGCCACCGATTTCAGGTAGTGGTAGACGCTCGAATACACGCCCGCCTGCACCATGGTCGGCTTGGCACCCTTGTTGAGCGCCTCGAAACGCTTGGCAAACGCGCGGCTGCGGTCATCGAAATCCCAGTAAAAGCCGTCCGCGTAGACGAGGCCCTGGGCCGTTTCCAGCCCCAGCGCGTGCACGTCGGAGAGGAACACGAGCAAGGCGGCCAGGCGCTGGTCCTTGCCGCTGCCGATGCGGAACTCGCGCGCCTGCTTGATGGCGGAGACGGTGTCCGCGCCGCCGTTGGCCAGGCCGATCACCTGTGCTTTCGACCCTTGCGCCTGCACCAGGAAGGACGAGAAATCCGACGCGTTCAGCGGATGGCGCACGGCGCCCAGCACCGTGCCGCCATTGCGCTTGACGACTTCGCTGGCGTCCTTTTCCAGCGAGTGGCCGAAGGCATAATCAACGGTGACGAAATACCACGACTTCTGTCCCAGCTTGGTCAGCGCCGCCGCCGTGCCGGCCGCCTGCGAATACGTGTCGAACATCCAGTGGAAGCCGTTCGGCGAGCAATCCTCGTTCGTCAGGCGCCCCGTGGCCGGGCCGCTGAACATGGCGATGCCGCCCTTCTCTTTCATCAGTTTTTGCACGGACAGGGCCACCGAGGAATTGGTCAGATCGGCGATGGCGTCGACCTTGTCGCGGTCTATCCATTCGCGCGCCTTGGAGGCGGCGATGTCAGCCTTGTTCAGGTGATCGGCCGAGAGGATTTCGATCTTCATGCCCTTGCATTCAGCCTTCAGACAATCCTCGACGGCCATCTGGCTGGCGACGACGGAGCCGCGCCCGCCCATGGCCGAATACGGGCCGGACATGTCGGTCAGGATGCCGACCTTGACGACGCCATCGGAAATCTGCGCGTGCGCGCCGGTGAAAGACAGGGAAAGCGCCAGCGCGCCCATGGCCAGAACGGTTTTTTTCATGCGTGTCTCCAGGTGAACGGGTTTTCTTATAGGTATAGATGCATTCTGCATGTGTAAAAATATGCGTTCAAGTGGAATTAATGCATAATTCCTTTGCAAAAATGCACAAGGAGAACAAAGTGCTCGATTGGGACAATGTACGGGTCTTCCTGGAACTGACGCGCAGCGCGGGACTCGTCGACGCAGCAAAAAAACTGGGCATCGACCATTCCACCGTGTCGCGACGCATGCGCAAGTTCGAGGAGCAGGTGGGCACGCAGCTGTTCGACCGCAATTACGTGGGCTACCAGCTGACGCCTGAAGGCCACCGCCTGATGGAATACGCGGAAACCATGGAAAGCACGGTGTTTGCCGCCACCGAGGAATTGGGCGAACACAACCGATTGCTGTCGGGCCAGGTGCGCCTGGGTGCCACGGAAGGTTTCGGCGCCATCGTGCTGGCGCCCCACCTGGCGCAGTTTTGCGGACGATACCCGCACATCAGCGTGGACCTGATCGCCGTGCCCCGCTTCGTCAGCCTGTCCAAGCGCGAGGCGGACGTGGCCATTTCCATCGAGCGCCCGCTGTCCGGCCCGTACGTGGTGACGAAATTGTCCGATTACCGGCTGAAGCTGTACGCCACGCCGGCCTACCTGGCGCGCCACGCGCCGATCACCAGCGTGGCGCAGCTGGCGCAGCACCCGATCATCGGCTACGTGGACGACCTGGTCTTCAGTTCGGAGCTGCGCTACATGGACAACGTGGCACCCGATTCCCTGCGCGCGTTTCGCAGCACCAGCGTCATCGCCCAGTACCACGCGGCGCGCGCGGGCCAGGCGCTGGCGATCCTGCCCTGCTTCGTGGCGCAGCAGTCGAACGAACTGGTGCCCGTGCTCGACGGCGAGATCGACCTGCTGCGCGCCTTCTGGATGATCTCGCCCAGCGAACGGCGCAACATCGCCCGGGTCAGCGCCCTGTGGAACTACCTGCGCGGCGCCATCGACCTCAATCACGCCTACCTGATGGGCGAGACGGCCGTGCCCAGCTGGCCAAGCTGACTGCGCGCTACACTATCCTGTCGCCACATACTAATTAGGATAATGCCATGCTGATGGATGCAAACCAGGCCGTTTTGGTCATTGTCGACCTGCAAGGCCGTTTGATGCCGGCCATCCACGACGCCGGCCTGGTGCTGGCGCAAAACCTGCGCCTGGCAAAGATCGCCCGCCTGCTCGACGTGCCCGTGCTGGGCACGGAACAGAACCGCCAGGGACTGGGGCCGAACGTGGAGGAGATCGCCGCCCTGTGCGAACGGACCTTGCACAAGACGCATTTCGGCGCCTGTGCCGACGGCTTGCAGGCGATCTTGCCGCCCGGACGCAAACAGATCGTCGTCACGGGTTGCGAAGCCCATGTGTGCATGCTGCAGACGGCCATCGGCCTGCTCGAGCTCGGGTATGACGTCATCATCGCCATCGACGCCGTCGGTTCGCGCCAGGCCGCCAGCCGCGACGCGGCGCTGGCGCGCCTGGGCAAGCTGGGCGCGCAGCTGGTGACGGTGGAAATGCTGGCCTTTGAATGGCTACGCGACTGCAAGCACCCGCGTTTCCGCGAGGTATTGGCGCTGATCAAATAGGCACTCCTTTACGCAGGATCAAACCCATCGGCTGCCCGTTTGCTAGCTTGGTAACAGCGTCGCCATCTTGAACGGCGCAACTGTCCAACCGAGCTGGAGAACCATCATGGCCTATATCCTGCGGGGCAAGCTGTGCGGCTTGATCTGTGCCGAATGTCCGGAACCGTTGTCGCACGTCATCGTGCGCCTGTACCGGCCGCGCGACACGCAAAACGTCACGGCCCTGGCCGTGGCCAGCGCCAAGGAAACCTTCGCCATCCTCTCTGACGAGGAAGTGCAGGCGAAAGCCCCCTTCCTGCTGGCCGAAGCGCGCACCGATGACGACGGCAACTACAGTTTCACCCTGGAAGGCGATTACCAGGGCGAGGCTGTGGAGGTCGATATCCTGTGCCCCACCGTGCCCCATTTGAAGCCGGGATCGAAAGACCCCGTGCCGCTGCAGTTTTCCATCACCACCATCCAGCCCCGCTGGCGCCAGGTCGACAACGATTTCGTCGCCATCTGGGATTACTGCCTGCCGCAACGCTTCTGGTGCCTGGTGCGCGCCCGCTTCGGCGCCTGGACCATCTGCGGCCGCCTGCGCACCTGCGATGCGCCGCACACGCCGATCGCGGGCGCCACCGTGCGCGCGTTCGACGCGGACTGGCTGCAGGACGATGCGCTGGGCGTTGCGGTGACGGACACCAGCGGGCGCTTCCGCATCGACTACCTGACGTCGGACTTCACGCTCACGCCATTCTCGCCGTTCATCAACGTGGAATTTGCCAGCGGACCCGACGTGTACTTCACGGCGCAGCTGGGCAGCGTCACCATCCTGTCGGAAACGCAAGCCAACGGCCGCCAGCCGGGGCGCGAAAACGTGGGCCACTGTTTCTGCGTCGAATTGTGCTCGAAAGAAGTGCTACCGCCCGATGTGGAAGGCGTTCCCCACTGGCAGCAGGTGGAAGTGTTCGACATCCACCCCTTCCCTTCGCTGGCGGGCTTTTCCGCGCAAGGCTATGCGGGCGGCCCCGGCGCCTCGTACGTGTTCGCCGGCGGCGTCACGTTGAAAGGCAATTGCCCGCTGCGCAACAGCGCCATTCCCGCCAATCCGCTCGAATACCGTTTCCTGATCGGCGAATGGACGTGGCCGGGCGGCACGGACGACCCGACAGCCATCCCGACGGTGCCGCCGGCCAGCCTGGCGCCGCTCACGCAAGTGCTCGGCACGCTCGTCGGCTATGTGTTCTATACAAACGGACTGGGCCTGGCCGACTCGGCGCAGGTGATCGTCGACGCGGGCGACTTGAAACCGGGCGGCTGGATACGCGTGGACGGCAAGCCCGTCACCGTGGACATGCGCGACGGCACGACGGCCGTCGTCAACGTGGCGCCCAACATCTTCCTGCGCACCTTCGATTTGCTCACCGTGAATACGCCCGCCATCACCAGCCTGCATCCGGCCAAGCTGCCGGGCGGCTTGCCCATCCTCGACGCGGGCCGCAGCCTGACGGCGGCCGAAAGCGAACCGATACGCCGCTACCGCCTGGGTTTCGAAGTGCGTGACGGAAATACCCTGGCGCTCGTGGCCACGGACGGGCTCGACTCCATCGTCTTCGACAACTCGCCCGTCATCGTGGCGCTGGACCTGGAAGAATTGCGCAGCAATGCCTGCAATCCCATCGCGGGCGGCCTCGTGCATATCCTGTACACGATAGACCATCCGCATTTGCGCTTTTTCAATATCACGATTTCCAACAACAACGGCATCCAGCATCCGCCGCCACCGCTGCCGGCCGCCAGTTTCACGCCGCCTCCACCGCCCAGCAATTATCTGTTCCGCGGCGGCGCAGGCGGGCCTCACCTGTCAGGCAACAATGGCGGCTTCCCCGTCAACGTGGCGCTGGACCCGCCGTGCGCCTACAGGGTGGCCATCGGTTGGCAGACGCGGCATTACCTGGCGTCCAGCCACAGCATTGACAGGCTGTACTGCAAATAGAATAGGCTTGATTCAGAAGTAACGCACCCACGCCTGCTGCGACGTGCGCTTGTAATTGGCAAACGCGCGGCAGGGAAAGTACAGCACGGGCATCAGCAGCAAGGCCAGCAGCCAGACTTGCCAGATATGTTCGACGCCGTAGCGGGTGCCGTGATTGGCGCCCAGCACGGACGTCAAGGTCAGACCGATGGCCAGCAGCAGATACAGATGCAGCAAGTAATAGAACATGGGCGCGCCGCCAAAGGTGGCGCAAGCCCGCGTGAACCCGTTATCGACGCTTTCCAGCCAGGCCAGGCCCAACAAGCCCAGGCCCAGGGTGAACAGCAAAAAGTCCAGCGACGGCGGATATTTCGTGAAGTTCAGCACGCTCATGGCCGTGCGCAAGGCCGTGTCGCCCGCCACCCACGGCAGGGTTTCACCATACAGATTGAAGCCGCGCAGCAGGCCCAGCAGGAGCAAGCTGCCCGCGCCCAGCACCAGCAGCCAGCGCCGCCGTGCCGTGGCAGAAAATGCGCGCGCATACAGGGGCCCGGCCGCATAACCGAGCACGATCACGCCTATCCATGGCAGCAACGGATAGCTGACCTTGATTTTCATCGCGCCGTCCGCCACCAGGTAACCGCGTTGCAGCAGCAGCGTCAGAGCGTAATAGCCAAGGCTGCCCTGTTCCGCGCGCAAGCCGGTCATCAAATGCTGGCCCGCGATCATCGCCACACCGAGCACGAGCAGCACTTTCAAGGGCAGCTTGTGCAGCACGGCCAGCGCCATCATGGCCAGGCCGATGACCCAGATCACCTGCAGGTACAGCACGGCGGGCGGAAACGCCCCGCTCCACGCGAAATTGACGAACACCAGTTCCAGCACGACCAGCAGCAAGCCCCGCTTGAACAGGAAACCGCTAGCACTGCGAGGACCGGCGGCCGGATGCGCGTACAACCAGGCGGACAGTCCCGTCAGGAAAACGAACATGGGCGCGCAGACGTGGGCGGCCAGGCGCGTGAAGAACAGGGCCGGATCGACGTGGGCCGCATCCATGGGGTCGCTGACCTGGTGATGTAAAAAGACGGTCTCGCGCACATGGTCGAACAGCATGATCAGCATGACGAGGCCGCGCAGCACGTCGATGACGGCGATGCGGGTGCGCAGGGTGGCGGAGGAAGTCAGTGGAACAGTCATTGGTTGATTTATAAAAACTTTAGTGAGTCGGCAGTGTTATTTCACCCCACCAGCAAAATCTGGGGTCAGACCCGCCGGGTCTGACCCCGGCTTTATGCTGCTGGGTTCGAACAATGATGTGGCATGTACAGAGCCCCACAGTTAAAACCGGTAATGGGCATTCAAGTTCACCGTGCGCTCCGCCCCCGGCGCCACCCACAGTTGGCTGTAGGAACTCGCATAGTAGCTGCGGTTGAACAGGTTTTCCACGCTCAAAGCCAATCGCAGTCTGGCGTTGGGCGCATACGACGCCAGCAATCTGGCCGTCGTATAGGCCGGCAGGGTAAATTGGCTGCTGACGGCCACGTCGCCCAGGCGCTCGCCCACATACTGAAAACCGCCGCCCACGCTGGCCGTGCCCGTGCCCAGCGCGAACTGCTGCGTGGCCAGCAGGTTGGCGCTGTGGCGCGGCACGTTGGCGAAGCGGCTGCCCGTCACGATCGTATTGTCGCCGCGCGTGACGGTGGCGTTGGTGTACGCATACGCGCCCGAGACGCGCAAGCCGCGCGCCAGTTCGCCCGACACATCGAGCTCCAGGCCCCGGCTGCCCACCTCGCCCGCCGCGATGGCGAAATCCGTGTTGGCGGGATTGGTCGTCAGCACATTGCTCTTGCGGATGTCATACACGGCCACCGTCCCCGTCAGCTTGCCCGTTTCCAGCTTCGCGCCCAGTTCATACGAGCGGCTGCGCTCGGCCGGGAAAGCCTGGTTATCGAGGCTGATGCCGCTGTTGGGCCGGAAGCCCTTCGCCGCGCTCGCGTACAGCGACCACATTGTCGACGGCTGGTAGACGAGGCCCGCGCGCGGGCTGGTGGCCGACAGCGACTGGCGGTTGCTCACGTTCAGGCGATGGTTCGCCACATCCTGCGTGTAGCTGTCGCGGCGCACGCCAACGAGCGCCTTCCATTGGGCGCCCAGGTCGATCTGGTCCTGCGCGTACAGGCCGCGCGCCCGTTGCCCTTCCTGCGTGTCGATGGACAGGGCCAGCGGCGCGGCCTTGCCGCCATACACGGGATTGAAAATGTCGATGGCATAGGCATTCGCGGCGCTGGGGTTGCGCCGCAGCTGCACCCGGTGGTCGTCGAAATGGTAGGCGTCCACGCCGGCCAGCACCTCGTGCGCCAGCGCGCCCGTTTTGAACTTGCCCAGCAACTCGACGCGGGCGGAGACGTCGGTGGCCGAGAAATCGCGGTGGCGGCGCTGCCGGTTCAGGGTGCGGCCATCGGCCAGCAGCTTGTTCGCCTCGGTCGAATAACCGCGCAATTCGCTGTCGCGCCAGGAAGCGCCCGCCTGCAGCGTCCAGTCGTCGGACAGCGCATGGTGGATAAACAGCTGCTGCCCCAGCGACTTGACCGTCATGGGGCCGTCGCCCGGTTCGCCCAGGAAACGCGACACGGGCACGGCCCCCAGCTTGCCGTTCACGGCCACCACGCCCCGGTCGAACGGCGCGCGCTGGCGCACCGCTTCGATTTCATACGAGACGGTCGTGTGCTCGCCCGCCAGCCAGATAAACGAGGGAGAAAACAGGCTGCGCTCGACTTTCACCGTATCGCGGAAGCTGTGCCCTTCCTCGTGCGCGGCGTTCAAGCGGTAGGCGACGGTGTCGCTCAACGGTCCCGTCAAGTCGACGGCGGCGCGGCGCGTGCGGAAGCTGCCCAGCGCAACATCGACGCTGTATTCCGGCGCGAACTTCGGCTTTTTCGTCGCGATGTTCACCGTGCCGCCCGGCTCGCCCCGGCCGTACAGGGCCGACGCGGGGCCTTTGAGCACTTCCACATTCTGCGTATTGCCGCCGTCGCGCATGCCGTTGTAGCCGCGGCTGGAACTGAAGCCGTTGACCATGTAGTCGGAACCGAAATTCGGGTCGCCCGTGAAGCCGCGCATGGCATAGCTGTCCCACAGGCCGCCCAGCGGACTTTGTTTTGAAATACCGCTGGCCAGGTCCAGCGCGCCGGCCAAAGTCGTCACGCCGGCGTCGCGCAGCAGGTCGCTTGTGAGCACGCGCACGCTTTGCGGCAAGTCCATCAATAAAGCGTCCGTCTTGGTGGCGCCCGTGGCGGACAGGCTGCGGTAGTGCTGGCGCTCGGCCTTGACGGTGACGACATCGCCGGCCTGCACATCATCGATTGCCAGTGACCAGGGGCTGGCAGCGGCAAGTAACAGCGCCACGGGGCGGCGTAAAAACACGGGCATGGAATTCCTGACGAAGGCGCAAATCAATGCAATAGGCTTGCATTATAATTGATAATCAATTCTCATTAAAGCTGTCATCAAAAATCTGCGCCAAAAAATCCACGAACACCTGCACCTTGGCGGCGCGCAGCTGGCGCGGGTGGAACAGCGCCCACAAGTCCGGCCCCCGCGTGCGGAACGGCTGCAACACTGGCACGAGGCTGCCCTCGCGCAAAGGCTGTAGCACGGAAACGGACAGCGCCTGCACGATGCCGCAACCGGCCTGGGCGGCGGCGATCATCGATTCGATATGGTCGAAAGACAAGGCGGCAGCGGGCGTGTGGGCGTACGGCTCGCCTGCTTCCCCATCCTGAAACAGCCAGGGCCGCACCTGGCGCGCTTTCGGATACAGGAAATGCAGGCAGGCAAACTGATCCAGTTCCTGCGGCGACTGCGGCATGCCATGCCGGGCGATGAAGGCGGGGGAAGCGCAGCACAGATAATCCATGGTCAGCACGCTGCGCGCCACCAGCGACGAATCCTGCGGTTCGCCGATGCGCAGCATCACGTCGATGCCCTCTTCCACCATGTCGACCAGGCGGTCGCTGACCGTCAGGCGCAGGGAAATGTCGGGATAGGCGGCGGTAAAGCGGGGCAAGGCGGGCGCCACCAGATTGCGGCTGATGCTGCTGGGCATATCCACGCGCAGGCTGCCCGAGGGTTTCCCGGCCGCCTGTTCCAGGCTGGATTCCAGCGCCGCCATGCCGGCCAGCATCTGGCGCGCCTGCGCATGGCACTGCTGGCCTTCGGCCGTGAGCGACATGCTGCGCGTGGTACGCTGCAACAGGCGCACGCCGAAATGCTTTTCCAGCGCCGCCACCTGGTTCGTCACGGACGAGGTGGAAATGCCCAGGCGCTGCGCCGCCTTGCTGAAGCCGCCCGCCTCGACCACGGCGCAAAACACCTTCATCGCTTCCAGCCTGTCCATGTATTTCCCTCCTTTTTGCCTATGATTATCCACGATACTGAAATAGTGCATCGGGCCGCGCCCGGTTTTTCTTTATTCCCTTCCCGCCTAGACTGGGGGCATCAACCACAGGAGAACCCCATGCAAGCCCTCGTCCTCAACACCTTTTCCACACCCATGAGCATCGAACACCTGCCCGTGCCGCAGCCCGGCCCCGGGCAAGTCCTCGTGCGCATCGCCGCCAGCGGCGTCAATCCGCTGGACACGAAAATCGCCGCCGGCGCCGCGCCGCACGCCCGGCCCAGCCTGCCCGCCATCCTTGGCATCGACGTGGCCGGCACGGTGGCGGCCGTGGGCGAAGGCGTGACGACTTTTCACGTTGGCGCAACAGTGTATGGCATGGCGGGCGGCATCGCCGGCATCCAGGGCTCGCTGGCCGAGTACGCCGTCTTCGATTCCGCCCTGCTGGCGCCTGTGCCGCAAGGATTGAGCATGCGCGAGGCGGCGGCCCTGCCCCTCGTCTTCATCACGGCCTGGGAAGGGCTGGTCGACCGCGCCCACGTGAAGGCGGGCGACACCGTGCTCGTGCATGGAGGCGCGGGCGGCGTGGGCCACATGGCCGTGCAGCTCGCCGTCGCCCTGGGCGCGAAGGTGTCTGCCACGGGCAGCGCCGCCAGCCGCGCCACCATCGAGGCGCTGGGCGCGCGCTTCATCGATTACCGCACCAGTACGGTCGATGACTACGTGGCCGAGCATACGGGCGGCGCCGGCTTCGACATCGTCTACGACACGGTGGGCGGCACCACCCTGGACGCCAGTTTCAAGGCGGCACGCATGTATGGCGGCCACGTCGTCAGCTGCCTGGGCTGGGGCACGTTCGCCCTGAGCCCGCTGACGGCGCGCGCGGCGACTTACTCGGGCGTGTTCACCCTGCTGCCCCTGTTGAGCGGCGAGCATCACGCGCGCCATGGCGCGATCCTGCGCGAAGCCAACAAATTAATAGAGGCGGGCAAGCTGCGGGTGCGGCTCGATCCACGCCGCTTTAGCTTGCGCACGGCACACGAGGCGCATGTGGCGCAGATGGACGGCAGCGCGCGCGGCAAGCTGGTGGTGGATGTGGCGGATTGAAGACAGGCTTGTTTCTCAAGCGCGCAAGCGCTAATATGCAAGAATTAACTTGCATATTGAGGTGAGGCGAAAATGCTGCGTGAACAACTGGAAAAACTGCTGGCGCAGGGCCGCGACAGCGCCCTGCTGCGCTTTGGCCTGGGCGACGCCTGCCTGAAAGACAATGACGCCGAGCAAGCCGTCATCCACCTGGCGCAGGCGACGCAACAGCAAACAAGCTATTCCGCCGCCTGGAAACTGCTGGGCAAGGCCCTGCTCCAGCTGGACAGGCTGGATGAAGCGCAGGCTGCCTGGACCACGGGCGTCACAGTCGCCCAGCAGCAAGGCGACCTGCAAGCCGTCAAGGAAATGACGGTATTCCTGAAACGCCTGCAAAAACAGCGGCAGGCGGCACAGTAAAAACGGCTTAGTGCGCGTGCGCCGCGCCCTTCGCGTCAAGAGGCAAGGCGACGTCCCGTTCCTTCGCCAGGCGCTTGGCCAGCAAGCCGCCCGCTTCGGCCGCATAGGCGCGGCAGGCGTTGGCGTCGATCAGGGGATTGTCCGTGCCGCTGCGCCTGGCCGCCTTGCCCAGCACGTCCGTCGTGCCCGGATGCACGGGGATGATGATGTCGCATGGCAAGGCCGCCACCTTGGCGATGCTCGCTTCGAACGCGGCCGATACGTCCGGCGTCCTGCCCTTGCCCGCGCCCTTGCCCGTATAGCGGAAATCGCCGCTCGCATACGGGTTCAGGCTGTCCGCGTACACCACGTTCAGGCAGCGCGCATCTTCGCATGAGGTCCAGGTCCACGTCGTGCCGCCAGGCGTGTGGCCCGGTGTCATGTGGGCCGTCAAGCTCAACGGTCCAACCTTGACGGTATCGCCCTCGCCCACGAGGCTAACCTTGCTTACCTTGGCCACATGCACGACGGGATTGGCCTGGTATTGCGGGTCATCCTTGCCATTCGTGCCGCTTTGCAGGCCCAGGGCGCCCGAGGCGCTGGCCATCACGGTGGCGCCGCTCGCCCGTTGCAGCGCGGCGATGCCGCCCGCATGGTCCCAATGGGCGTGCGAATTGAGGATGACTTTCACATCCTCGATGCGAAAGCCCAGCGCCTGGATGTTCGCGATGATCAGGGGCGCCGATTGCGGCAGCGCGCCGTCGAGCAGGATATGGCCCTGCGGGCTTGTCACCAGCACGGCGGACAGGCCCGCCGTGCCCACATACCAGCTATTGCCATAGATATTGAACGGCTTGACGGGCGCATTCCATTCCTTGCAATTGTCGCAATTAACAGGTTTATCCTGCACCGGG
Source organism: Janthinobacterium sp. GW823-FHT01H08 (assembly GCF_058797855.1). NCBI lineage: Bacteria > Pseudomonadati > Pseudomonadota > Betaproteobacteria > Burkholderiales > Oxalobacteraceae > Janthinobacterium > Janthinobacterium sp. GW823-FHT01H08. The sequence continues at coordinate 2,729,612 of NZ_CM179504.1, read as the reverse complement.
GCCGGCGTCTTTGCCTGCACCGTGCCTGCCGCCATGGTCGCAACCGTAGCCAGCATCAACTTCGCCAATAGTGTCATTGTCATCTCCAGAGTGTAAAAAGAAGGGCGCCCGCACTGGCGCGCCCGGGGGGGGGGGGGGGTATCAATGCATGCGGCCTGGGCTCCCGGCCAGGGTGTCGCGGATGTGGCCGGCGTCGAGCGAGCGCCGCTGCGCGCCGTCGGCATCGAGCAGCACCACGGTGACGTGCTTGCCGCCGCTGCGCATGCGCATGGTCAGGCAGCTGCCCGCCTCGTGGCTGCTGCCCGTCTTGGACAATACAATGTCCCAGCCCTTGCCGCCGACCAACGGATTGGTGTTGCGCAGGGTGCGGACCTTGCCATTGACGGCCACGCTCGCTTGCGGATGGCTGGTGATGCGCGCAATGTCCGGATAGCGCGCGGCCGCCGCGACGATCTTTGCCACCTCGCTGGCCGTCGACGTATTCGCGGGCGAACTGCCGACAGGGTCCGTCAGGGTGGTGCGGCGCAAGCCCAGCTGGCGGATCTTCGCTTGCAAGGCTTGCTGAAAAGCCGCGTTGCCGCCGGGATAAGTGCGCGCCAGCGCGGCGGCGGCGCGGTTTTCGGATGGCAGCAACGCCAGTTGCAACAGCGCGCCGCGCGACACGGCCACGCCATCGGCCAGCAGGCTGCGGCGCTGCAAGGATGCATCGCCATCGGCGCGCACGATGCGCAGCTGTTCGTCCGGGTCGAGGGCCGCGTCGAGCACCACCATGGCCGTCATCAGCTTGGTGATCGAGGCGATGGGCACGACGGCGTCCGCATCTTTCGCCATCAGCACCTGGCCCGTGCTGTCGTCAAATACCAGCATGTGTTTCGCGCTGACGGGCAAGTCCAGCATCGCGGCGGCGGCATCGGCCAGCATCGTTCCGTTGACGGCAGGCTTGCCCTGCACCTGCAGCAGCAAGGTGGCGCAGGCTAGCAGCAAGGCGGGCACGGCCAGTTTCCAGCCGGCCGTGTCGGCGCCCGGCGCCATCAGCCGTTCGATGCGCGTCAGCAGCGCCCCGCCCCGGGCCGACATCAGCAAGCCGGCATGTTGCGGCGCGGCAGCGTGCAAGGACAAGGCATGCAGCGCCGTGGCCAGCTGCTGCGGGTCTTGCAGCGCCTGCGCAGCCAGCGCATCGGCCACCTGCTCCCGCTCGGCCCGCATACGCGCCGACAGCCACCAGACGACGGGGTGAAAAAACAGCAGCGCCTCGGCCACGCTTTGCAGCAGGTTGACCAGGTAATCCCAGCGCCGCACGTGCGCCAGTTCATGCGCCAACAGCGCTTCGAGCAAGGCGACGGGCATGCCGCTCAGCAAGGCGGCCGGCAGCAGGATGACGGGGCGCCAGAAACCCACCGTGACGGGGCTGGACAATCCTCCGTGCAGCTTCAGCGGCACTTTCCGACTGCCGTGCAAGTCCATGCGCAAGGCCAGCGCATCGAGGCGCGCCTGCCAGATGGCCGGCGCAGCGACGGCCTGACGGCGCAGCTTGCCGACCCAGGCCAGGCCCAGGCACAGGCGCAAGCTCATCAGGGCGACACCGGCGCTCCAGGCCAGCACCAGGGCCGGCATCCACGCTTGCAGCGCGGCGCGCCAGGCGGGCGGCGCGGCCACCGGCAGTTGGGCAGGAGATATGCCGGAAAGCAGAGAAAGCAGATGGACGGCGGGAATACACAGGCACAGCAGCAGCGCCAGCGCGCAGACGGCATAGCGCCAGCGCGCGCTGGCCTGGCGCAGCAAGCAGAGCAGGACGGCGGACACGGCACCCACGATCAAGCCCTGCCAGACGAAATACAGCAAGACCCAGCCCAGCGCAGGGACCAGCTTGCCCAACTCGATGCCCAGGCGCATGTCCACATTCATGGCTGTTTGCCATCCTTGCTGCGCAGGATTTTTTCAATTTCCAGGCGTTCCGCGTCGCTCACGTGCTCGCGCAGCGCCGTCAGCACGAGCGCCTTGCCGGAACCGGAAAACACCTTGCCGATCAAGTCCTTGAGCAAGCTGGTCTGCAGTTTTTCCTGCGCGTCGACGGCCGCATACAGCTGCGGTCGCTGGCTTTCGTCGCGGCTCAGCAAGCCCTTGCCATGCATCAGCTGCAACTGGCGCAGCACGGTGGCGTAACTGGCGTCGGCACGCTCTTCGGCCAGGGCGTCGTACACGGCGCGCGCGTCGGACGGACCGCGCTGCCACAGGATGCGCAGCAGATCCAGTTCGGCGGCCGTGGGATGGGGAGTGGAGGTATTTTTTAACATGACGCTAGAATACCGATTCTAGAACGCCATGTCTAGAACTTTTTTTCTAGCGCATGTCTGACTAAAAATCGCGCAAGCGGTCAAACAAGGCATACAGCGCCGCCACATCCGGCAGCGGCACTTGCGCCAGCACCTGCTCCAGCGCCACATAGATTTCATCGCGCTCCACCGTTTCGATGACGCTGGAACGCCGCTCGATCTGGTTGAACACGCCGACATAGGCGGTGACCATCTCCTGCGCCACGGCTTGCGCCGTCCCGGCATCGTTCGCGCCGTCGAGCGTGCGCGCCGTGGCCAGCAGCTTTTTATACGCCTGCGCGGCTTTTTTGGCATACGCCGCCGCAATGTGCGCGCGGCCATCCCAGTCGCGGAACGGATTGTCCAGGTTTTCCGCCAGCCATTCCGGCTTGCGCGGCCGCGTCACCGACAGGTCCAGACCCAGCACCGCCGCCTTTTTATAACTGGCCTTGATGGCCTTGGCGGCGTCGGCCGGCAGGCTGGTCAGGCACAGGCTGGACAAGGCCGGCAACTGCGCCGGCGCGGGGAAGTCGTCGGCACCGTAGCCGAACAGTTCATACGCGGTGAAGGAGCGCAAACGGTCCAGTCTGGCGATGCTGGCCACGTTTGACGCCAGCCCCGGCTTGCCCCACACGGTCAGGTCCGTCAGCAAGGGGAAACGCTGCGCCACCATGTCGAAATCCACGGCCGGCATGGCGCTCAGCGACAGGCGCGCCAGCTGGTCGAGGCCGTGGAATGGCGTCAGGGCGCCGGAACACTGCAGGCGCAGGAAGCGCCCTGCATGCGGGTCGTCGATGCGCAGCGCGGACGACGGCGCGCCATTCAGTATCAGGGTGCTCAAACCCTCGTTCAGGCGCAGCGAGCGCAAGCCTGCGCCATGCACGACGAGACGGCTGACATTGCTGTTGCGCAAGTCGAGTTCGCTCTCCGTCGAGGATTGCCAGTGCACTTCGTTGATGATGGGGTTGCCGTTGATGTAGGCGGCCAGCGCCGCGCTGCCGTGGCGCGTCTCGATGGTCGTCAGGCAAGGCAGCTGGTCCAGTTCGGACAGGTCGCCGAGCGCCTGCAGGATATCGTCGCCGATGCGGCTCGTCTTCTGGCGCACGGCCTGGCCGCCGACCATCACTTCCTCGCTCGATGCCGCCTTGAAGCGCTGGCGCCGGGCCGGGTCGACCTGCTCCCAGCGGCGCTGGCGGTACACGCTGTCGCCCATGTGCCAGCCGCCGCTGTAGCTTTTCACTGCCGTCTCGACCAGCGGCGCCACATTGACCACCAGGCTGTAGTGGCGCGGCACCGTCGCGCTGGCAAAGCTGTGGTCGTGGCGCTTGTTCCAGAAATAGTAATCGCACACCAGGGGGCGCATCGCCTGCACGGCGTGCGCATCGGGCAAGGTGTCGCCCGTCCAGTCCAGCTGCAAAATGGCGGCCAGCGGGGCGCTGCCGGACGCGGCATCGTCGATGGCCGTGACCTGGCAAGCCACATACTGCTGCAGCCTGTGCGAAAACACACTGTAGATATCTCCAACCTTGGCAAGCACGCTGATTTCCTTGTAGCAAACAATGAGGCCAGCACGATAGCAAAGATTGGCGGCGCGCGGCGTACGCACCGCCTGAGTGCCTGCCCTGGTCAGTCCGCGTGCAGCTTGTGATGCATGCGGCGCAAGCCCAGCCAGACGGCGGCCGCCACGAACGGTACCAGGGCGCCGACGAGGATTTCCGGATTCACGGGCAGCCCCAGCACCTTGGCCGCCTTGCCCGTGTAGCTGAACAGGCCGATCACGTAATACGAAATGGCGGCCACGGACAAGCCTTCCACCGCTTGCTGCAAGCGCAGCTGCTGCGCCGCGCGGGCGTTCATCGATTGCAGGATTTGCCGGTTTTGCAACTCCTGCACGATGCCCACGCGCGTGCGCAGCAAATCGTTCGTGTTGGCAATGCGCTGCGCCATCGCTTCCTGGCGGCTGGACATCGCTTCACACGTATTCATGGCGGGCGTCAAACGGCGGTCCATGAATTCCTCGACCGTGGGGATGCCCTCGATGCGCACTTCGCGCAGCTCGTCGATGCGCGCCTTGACGAGGCCCATATAGGCTTTCGAGGCGGAAAAACGGTAGCTATTGTCGAGCGACAGCTTTTCTATGCGGGCCGCCAGGCGCGTGATGCGGTCGAGCAAGGCTTGCTCGGAGACGCCCTCATCGCCGGCTCCTGGGGCGTCGTCCGTATCGACCATGGCGGCGGCCAGGGTCGCCAGTTCGTTCTCGATGGCATTCAACGATGGCGCCGCCTGCATGGCGTAGGGCAAGCCCAACAAGGCCATCATGCGGTAGGTTTCGATTTCCAGCACGCGCTGCACCAATCGGCCCGACTGCTGCGAGCGCATGCCCGCATCGCGGATGACGAAACGGCTGAAGCCGTCGGACTGGATGGTGAAATCCGTCCACAATTCGCCGCCCTGCAGCACCTTGCTGCCGGCCAGGGTATTGCCCTCGAACACGCGCGACAAACCTTGCATGAAGATCTCGGCCGGCTCCGTCGCCTGCTCGAGCACCACGTGGGCGGCCACCATCAGCTTGCCCTTCAAGCCCACCAGCCATTGTTGCGGCAACTGTTCCAGGGGCATGCGCTCGAACGCCTGCTCCAGTGGCAAGGCGGCGCCCGGATGTTCGGCGAAGGTAAACGTGGCAAATTCCGTGTGGCATTCCCATTTCAGGCGGAAGCGGCCAAAGTCGTAATAAAAATACTTGGCTTCGGCAGCGGGCGGCGTGACGCCGAAATGCGTGCACAGGGCCGCCAGGGTGGCGTGCTGGGTCGCCATATTCGACGCACCTGGCGCCGCGCTGTCATCTTTATAAACGGCAAGATGGGTGATCAGCTCGGGGGCATCGAGCTGCAAAAACGGCCGCGAGTGGATTTCCGCAGCCAGCGGCACGCGCAAGGCGTGGTTCAAACTGGAGTTGATCAAGTGCATGATAGCCAAAGGTAAAGTTGCAAAACTGCTTAGACCCGCGCGCGTGCTGTGCTGCCTGCGGCGGGGGTCTGATTGTCACAGTGTAACAAAGCAGAATGCATGCCATCCTTTTCCAGGGCTCGTCATATTGTTTTGACAACCCCTGCCACGCCCTTCCCCGCCCCTTGCCGGCTGCCCAGCCACCAGAATGCGGCGGCCAGTACGACGGCCGAAGCCTGTCCCAGCGCCAGTTTGAATGCGCTGTCGAACAGCAACGGTGCGACAAAACCGGACACCAGCGCAAACACCAGCATTTGCACGAAGTTTTGCAGGGACGCGGCCAGACCCCGCATCTGCGGGAAGATATCGAGCGTCGACATGGTCATGCCCGGCAAGGCCAGCGACATGCCGAACGCGTACAGCATCACGGGCACGACGGCGAACGGGATGCTGGCCGAAAACCAGTGGTTGTAAGCAATATTGATCGCCCCCGTGGCCGCCATGGCCAGCAAGCCCCAGCGCACCAGCACGGTGCTTTTCACCACGTGGGCCAGCTTGCCCGACAGCGCCGAGCCCAGCACCAAACCGGCCACCATGGGAATGAACATCCAGCCAAACGCCGTTTCCGGCAGATGCAGCAATTCCAAAATAAAATGCGGGGCCGAGGCGATGTACAGGGCAAAGCCGCCAAAGGCGAAGGCCACGGCCAGCGAACGCAAGAGGAAAGCCCGGTGGCGCAAGGCCAGCCAGTAATTGCGCGCGATATTGCCTGGATGGAAAGGCTGACGTTGCTCGACGGCTAAACTTTCCGGCAAGCCTTTCAGGCAGGCGAGCGCCAGCAGCACGGTGACGGCAAAGGTGAACACGAACGTCGATTGCCAGCCGTAGGCCACGTGCAGCCAGCCGCCGATGATGGGGGCGATGGCGGGGGCGATGCCGAACACCATCATGATGTTGGCCAGCATCTTTTGCGCGGCCGCGCCCGACAGACTGTCGCGCACGATCGCTTGCCCGATCACCCTGCCCGCGCCGGCCGAGGCACCCTGCATGCCGCGGAAGAACAGCAGCCAGCCAAAGCTGGGGGCGAAGGCGGCGCCGATGGAGCCCACGGCAAAGATCAGCAAGGATGCCAGGATCACGGGACGGCGGCCGAACGAGTCGGACAAGGTGCCGTAGAACAAGGTCATGAAGGCATAGGCGGCCAGGTAGACGCTCAGGGTTTGCTGCACCAGCACGCTGCTGACGTCGAAATGCGTGCCGATCGCGGGAAACGACGGCAGGAAGGTATCGGTGGCGAACGGGCCCAGCATGGCCAGACCGGCCAGCACCAGGGTCAGGTTGCGCGCCTTCATGCGCCCGCCTGCGCAGCATATTGGCGGCGCAAGCCGTCGAGGGCCGCCAGCGAGAAGGCGGCAATATGCCGGGCGATATCGGCGATACCCGCCTCGTCATAGGTGATCTCCGGCGCCACCAGTTCATGCACGATGCGCGAACGGGCATAGAACACAGCCTGGCCAATCACGCTGAACACGCATTTCTGCACCACGTCCGCCGGCATGGCCTCGCCCACCACGCCACGGATCAAGCCTGTAAACAGGGCGTGGTGCGCGCGCACATCGCGGTCTGCCAGCATGTGGATGGCGGACGTGGGTTCGATCAATTCACGCGCCACCAGGCGGCTGAACAGCGAAGCCGCTCCCGGGCGCAGCATGTCGAAGACCATCGATTCTATCGCCAGGCGCAACTGTTCCACGGGCGGCAGCTGCGCCTGCGCGCTGGCGGCGGCCACGTCCGCAGCCGAGGCGCGCGCCAGTTCGCGCGCATGGTCAAAGGCGGCCAGATACAGCTCTTCCTTGCCATGAAAATAATAGTTAACCATCGCCACGTTGACGTGGGCCGCCTCGCAGATCCTGCGCACGGACGCGAGCTTGTAGCCTTCGTCGGCAAACAGCTGGACCGCCGCCTGCAGGATGCGCGTGCGCGCCGTTTCGACTTCTTCTGTCATGCCATTCCCGTCATTTAAACATCTGTTTAATATTATCCGGCATTGTATCAAACAGCTGTTTAATTTTCAAATGGACGCAAAAAAGCCCGGCGAACCGGGCTTTGCAAGGGCATTGCCGTAGCTTAGTGCTTCATCGCCGGCATCGCAGTTGACGTCGAGGTGGCGCCCAGCGGACGGGCCACGGCATTGACTTCGATGGTTTCGCGGCGCTTGTCCTCGCCTTCGACGACCAGGGTCAGCGGGATCTTGTCGCCCGCCTTCACCTGCCCTTTGAGTTCCAGCAACATGACGTGGTAGCCGCCCGGTTTCAGTTCGACGGCTTTGCCGGCTGGCAAGGCGATTTCCTTGACCTGGCGCATGCGCATCATATTGTCCGTCATGCTCATTTCATGGATTTCCGCCACGCCGGCCACGGGCGAGCGCACTTCCAGCAGCCGCATGGCTTTCGGCGCCGTGATCTGCATGAAGGCACCCGTGGCTTTTTGCTGCGGTACGGTGGCGCGCACCCACGGGTCGGTGATCTGCACGGAAGTCTGGGCAGCGGCGGAGAAGGACAGCACGGTCAGGGCCGTGGCCAGCAGGTTTTTCAGATGGGTCATGATTATTTCCTCGGTAGTTATAAGGTGTATTTCGATTTCATCAGGGTCTTGATGTCCTGCACGCACTCATCGCCCGTCAACTGGTGCTTCAGGCCCAGGCGCATGCGCCCCTCGGTGTCGAGCACGTAGCTGATGGCCGTGTGGTCCATCGTGTACGAACTGCCGCTCGGCACGCGGCGGTAGAAGACCTTGTAGTTGAAGGCCGTCTGCGCCGTGTTCTTCGGATCCGTGCGCAAGCCGAGGAAGCTGGGGTCGAAGGCGCGCATGTACTCGCCCAGCAACTCGGGCGTGTCACGCTCGGGATCGATGCTGATGAAGATCACTTGCAGTTTATCGCCATCGGCGCCCAGTTTCTGGCGGATTTCCAGCGCGCGCGACAGGGCTGTCGGGCACACGTCCGGGCATTGCGTGAAGCCAAAGAAGACCATCACATACTTGCCCTTGAAGTCGGCCAGGGTGTAGACCTTGCCGTCGGGGCCGCTCAACTTGAAGTCGGGTTTGTAATCGCCTCCCGTCAGGTCGAGGCCGTTGTAATGGGGTTTCGGCGCTTGTTCGCAAGCGGCAAGCGTGAGCAATCCCGCCGTGCCGGCGAGAAGGAAAAGACGACGTTTCATGGCATTCTGGCCCTATGGGCGTAGTGGAGACGGTTAAGACGTGGAAGGTATGACTGCTGCGTTCAGGCAGCCGAAGGCGGGCCGCGCGGGCTGGCGGCCAGCCACGCGAACGGCGCTTTGGGCGCCTGGTAAAACAATGGCGGATAGTGGTCGTGGCCCGTGATGACGGCCAGCGGCGAGGATGAGGACGGCGGCAAGCCCACGCTGCCCGCATGGCTCATGCAGAACGGGCAATGTTCGATGTGGTGCAGCACGGAATCGGTGGTGGATCTGGCGGCTGGCGCCAGGTCCGCCTGCGTATAGACGGCGCCGCTGGCCGAACAGATTTCGACGGCGGCATTGTTCGCGTTCGCGTGCAGCGAGGCAAACGCATACGACAGGGACGGCGACAGCGCATTGAGCAGTATCGCCAGGCAGGCGAACCACATATGCCACTGTTTGCGTTTCAATAAAGATCCCATGGCCCCGATTATAACGGAGTCTGGCTATCCGGGCGCCTGTCCCCGCAGGAACAGGCTGGGGCGCACACCCGCCACGTCCACGCAGGCGTCGCAAAACGCGGGGATCGAGGCAAAGCCGGAACCGGCCGCCACCTGCGCCAGGTCGCGCTCGCCGTCGTCCCCGTCGGCGCCCGCTTGCGCCGCCGTGTGCAGCGCGTGCGCCAGACGCTGTTCGCGCACCAGGCTGAGCAATGCCTCGCCCTCGGCAAACAGGCGCGCGCGCGCCTTGTGCGGCGTCACTTGCCACAGGGCCGCCAGGCGCGCCGCCGTCCATTTGCCTTGCGGCGTATCAAAGATGTGCTGCGCCAGCGCCTGGCTCCAGCGCTTGCCGCCGCCGTGGCCGCCATCGGGTTCATCGCCTTCCAGCGCCAAGGTGAACACGGCAGGCTTGCCCCGCCCCGGCATCACGTCGCAGGCAAAGCGCAAGAACGCGGGCACGACGAAGCTGTCGCCGCTGCCCAGTTTCTTGGTGGCGATTTCATTATGCAAGGTGACAAAACCCTGGCGCACGGTAACGCGCAGCCGGAGCGGAAAGCGCAAGCCCAGCAAGTGCAGAGGATGATCGGAAACGAGTGCCATGCGTCAATTCAATGTCATAAGCCAGCCGCCAGCATGCCATACATCGCGCGCCCAGTCTGTCATCACAGCGACGCTACGCCATAACGGCGCAAGCCATCGAGGTCGACGACCCGGATCGATTGATAGGCGATGCTGATCAGCTTGAGCTCGGCCAGATGGCCCAGCGCCTGGTTCACGCGCTGGCGCGAAATGCCGGTCAGCAAGCCGATTTCTTCCTGCGACAGCTCAAGCACGCTGGAGGTGCGCGGATATAACATGGGGTGGAACAGCTGCGCGATCGCTTGCGCCACCTGCGCGTCGACGGCCAGCAGGCGCTGGTTCTGGATGGTGGCGATGAATTGCCCCATGCGCTCGTTCAGCTGGCGGATGACGAAGGCATTGAAGGAAAGGCTCTCGGCCAGCAGCAGATGAAACAGGTCCACGGGCACGAGGATGATGCTCGATGCGCGCACGGCCACCACGTCGTAGCGGCGCAATTCGCGCTTGAGCACGCTGCCCTCGCCGCTCCAGCCGCCGGCCGGCACGCCGGAAAACGTGGCGCCGCGCCCATCGGCGTTGTAGACGGCCAGCTTGATCAAGCCCGTGTGTACGCCGATCCAGTGCGCCGACGGTTCGCCGCGCCGCGTGATGAAGGCGCCCGCCTCGAAATGCCGGAGCACGCTGCCGGTGCGCAACAGGGTCTGATGCCGCGCGTCGAGGGCCGCGAACCAGTCGTGGCTGTCAAGTTCCAGCATTGCAAGGTCTACACTATCGTTGCTATCCATTCCATCCTTCAGACCTGTCACTAAGATGACAGTGATTTTCCAGCGCCGGTGCTATGCTAACCGGTATCAATCCCGAAACAGGGAGCTACAGAATTTTATTTAACAGGAGACAAGCATGACTGCTGATTTCAACACCGGCCTCGGCAAAAACAGCGCCAACTACGCCGCCCTCACCCCGCTCGACTATATCGCCAGGGCAGCCGCAGTATATGGCAATCGCCTGGCAATTGCACATGGCAGCCTGCGCCAGACGTGGCGCGAAACGTATGCGCGCACGCGCCGCCTGGCCTCCGGCTTGATCAAGCTGGGCGTGGGCACGGGCGATACGGTGGCCGTGATGCTGCCGAACACGCCCGCCATGGTCGAAGCGAGCTTTGGCGTTCCCATGGCCGGCGCCGTCCTCAATGCGCTGAACATCCGCCTCGACCTGGCCTCCTTGACCTTCATGCTGCGCCACGGCCAGGCGAAAGTCTTGCTGGCCGATACGGAATTTGCCGAACTGGCGCGCCAGATGGCGGCGCAGATTCCCGGCTTGCGCGTGATCCAGGTCAACGACGTGCTGGGACCGGAAGTGGACGCGTTTTCCGACCTCGACTATGAAGCCTTGCTGGCCAGCGGCGACCCCGATTACGACTGGCAACCGCCGGCCGATGAATGGGACGCCATCGCATTGAACTACACGTCCGGCACCACGGGCGACCCGAAAGGCGTCGTCTACCACCACCGCGGCGCGGCCTTGAATGCCCTGTCGAACATATTAGAGTGGGACATGCCCAAGCATGCCGTCTACCTGTGGACCTTGCCGATGTTCCACTGCAACGGCTGGTGCTTCCCGTGGACCGTAGCCGCCCGCGCGGGCGTCAACGTGTGCCTGCGCAAGTTCGAACCGAAGCTCGTGTTCGACCTGATGCGCGAATTGCGCATCACCCACTATTGCGCGGCGCCCATCGTGCATGCGGCGCTGGCCAACGCGCCCGCCAACTGGCGCGAGGGAATCGACTGGACCGTGCGCGGCATGGTGGCCGGCGCGCCGCCGCCGGCGGCCATGGTGGCGAAGATCGAAGCCATGGGTTTTGATTTGATCCACTCGTATGGCTTGACGGAAGTCTACGGCCCCGCCGCCATCTGCGCCGAGCAGGACGAGTGGGCGGCCTTGAGCCAGGAAGAGCGGGCCGTATTGAAATCGCGCCAGGGCGTGCGCTACCACTTGCAAAGCGCCGTGGCCGTGCTGGACCCGGAAACCATGGAACCGGTGGCGGCCGATGGCGAACAGATCGGCGAGATCATGTTCCGTGGCAACATCTGCATGAAGGGTTATTTAAAGAATGAAAAGGCGACGCAGGAAGCGTTCGCGGGCGGCTGGTTCCACACGGGCGACCTCGGCGTGATGTATCCGGACGGTTACATCAAACTGAAGGACCGCAGCAAGGACATCATCATCTCGGGCGGAGAAAACATTTCCAGCGTGGAAGTGGAAGACGCGCTGTACCACCACCCGCAAGTGCTGGCCGCCGCCGTCATCGCCCAGCCCGACGAGAAATGGGGCGAAACGCCGTGCGCCTTCGTCGAACTGCGCGAAGGGGCGACGGTGACGGAAGCGGAATTGATCGCCTTCTGCAAGAACAACCTGGCGGGCTTCAAGGTGCCGAAAGCCATTTATTTCGGCCCCCTGCCCCGCACATCGACGGGCAAGATCCAGAAGTTCGAATTGCGCAAGCGCATGCATTCGGACAAGGCCATCGACGTCTAGACGCTTAATTGTCCTTGCCAGCCAGCCACGCCGGCTGCGCCACCGCCAGGCGCGCAAAGCTGGCGATGCTGGCCACGGCGGCGAACCCTGCCGCCAGGCACAGCGCATACGTCGTGCCCTTGGCAGCCGACACCGTAAAGCAGTAGGCGACCAGCGCCGCGCCCGTGGCCTGGCCGATCAAACGCGACGTGGCGACCACGCCGCTGGCGCCGCCTGCCCGCTCGGGCGGCGCGCTGCCCATGATGGCTTTCAGATTGGGCGCCTGGAAAAAGCCGAAACCGATGCCGCACAAGGCCATGCGCCAGCCGATGTCGAACGCACTCGGATGCGCCGGTATCCACACGAGGGTCAGCAAGCCGCCCGCCAGCGCCGCCAGGCCGATGCCGCCCAGCACGCCCGGCGAATACCGGTCGCTGAGCCGTCCGGCCACGGGTGCCATCACGGCCACCAGCACGGCCCACGGCGTCATCAAGAATCCCGTTTCCACGGGAGAGCGGCCCAGGGTGACTTCAAAATAGAATGGCAGCGAGACGAAGGCCAGCCCCTGCGCGGCAAACGTGCAGATGGCCGTCAGCGACGACAGCAAGAACAGGGGACGACGGAACAGGTCGATCGGCAGCATCGGTGCCGCATGCCCGGCCTGGCGGCGCAGCAGCAACATAAAAAAGACCACCACGGCCACCAGTTCCGGCAGCAAGGTCGACAGGTCCGCGTGATGGGCAGCGTCGCCGAACAGCAAGATGAGCAAGCCGAAGGCGCCCACGTTGTACAGCGCCGTGCGCGCATCGAGCGTGTGGCCGGACAGTTTTGTCGCCGGCAACATGCGGCTGGCCAGGAAAAAGCCGGCCACGCCCAGCGGCACGTTGATGGCGAACAGCCATGGCCACGACGCCGTCGCCAGGATCAGCGAGGCGGCCGTGGGCCCGATGGCGAACGCGACGGCCACCACCAGCGCATTGTTGCCGAACGCGCGGCCCAGCAAATGCTTGGGGTACAGGGCGCGCAGCAGCGCCGTGTTGACGCTCATCATGGCACTGGCGCCGACGCCCTGGAACAGGCGCGCCACCACCAGCGAGGGCAAGGACCAGGCCAGCGCGCAGGCGAGCGACGCCAAAGTAAACAGGAACATGCCGGAGATAAACACCCGCCGGTAGCCGGCGATTTCGCCGAGGGCGGAAAACGGCAGCAAGGTCGCCACCATGGCCAGCTGGTACACATTCACGATCCAGACGGAGGCGGCCGGTGTCGTGTGCAGCTCGCTGGCGATGGCCGGCAAGGCCGTGTTGGCGATCGCCGTGTCGAGCGAGGCCATGCCCACGCCGATGGCCAGCGCGAGCATGGCCCATAAACGGGCGCCGGGCGGCAAGCCGTCCTCGCCCACGAGGAAAGGCTGCGCCTTGTTTTTCTGCTTCATCATGTTGCCTGTTCGTCTAGCCCGTCCGGGGCGGCATACGGTACCGCAGCCAAGACACTAGCATGGATGGACGGACTCTGCCGGGCAGGCCCGCCGATTTCACCCTACATCACTTCTGGCAGTCGATCACTTTAAAATCTTTCGAATAACAGATGCGTAGCTCGCCCGAGTGCTTTTCATAGCCGAGCCAGCGGCCTTTCAGCTGCGGGTTGTGCTGCTTCATCCACTGGAACAACTCGTTTTTCGGCATGGTGGAATCCGGCAACTTCAAGGCTTGGAACAGTTCGCGTTCCTTCTCGAAATACTGCTTGGCCGTATCGAAATCGCAGGCGCCATGCTTTTCCCATTCACCCTGCAGCAAGGCTTCGCCGGGCTGCATGCACATGTACGGCAGGATGTCCGACGGCGCCAGCTTCGGCAAATTGCCCTTGCAATAACGCGGATGCAGCTCCGTCTTGCGCGGCGGCGTCACGGAAATGTCTTCGCACGTGCCCGGGTTATTCGACTGCGCCCACAAGCCATGCACGATCCAGCCGAAGTGATTGCTCTCGGCACACTGAAAAGCGGCCTTCTTCGACACTGCGCCGCGGCGGCGCTGGCTGTCGCAGAAGCCTGGCGACCACGACAGCGCCAGCATGAAGTAATCGGTGGGCACGTTCGTGCTTTGCTTGTAGCAGGTGTTTTTCTCGTCCGACGGCTTGACGTCGTAGTCGTAATAACTGACGTTGCGGGGAATGGCGCACGTGGCGTCGGCTGAGTACGCGGCACCGGCGGACAGGCTGAGGAAAACGGCGGCCAAGGCAGGCAGGATAGAGCGAATTTTCATCGTATTTCCTTCAAGATATAAAAACGCCGGCAACTGGGTGCCGGCGCAGTAGTGAAATTACACCATCAACTTAGCAGACGGTATGCATCCAGCCGTGCGTATCCGGTGCCGTGCCATGCTGCAAGCCCAGCAGCGCTTCGCGCAGGGCCAGGGTGACGGCGCCGTTTTCATTGTTGTTGATGGTCATTTCAAAGCCATTGGCCTTGGCCACGCCCACGGGCGTGATGACGGCGGCCGTGCCGCAGGCGAACACTTCGGTCATGCGGCCCGAGGCGATGTCGTCGCGCCATTGCTGGACGGACAATTTACGCTCTTCCGTCGCATAGCCGAGGTCTTTTGCCATTTCCAGCAGGCTGCGGCGGGTGATGCCTGGCAACAAGGTACCCGTCAATTCCGGCGTCACGACGGTGACTTTCTCGCCATCCTTGTAGACGAAGAACAGATTCATGCCGCCCATTTCCTCGATGAACTCGCGGTGCACGGCGTCGAGCCACACGACCTGGTCGCAGCCCTTCTCTTGCGCTTGCGACTGGGCCATAAGGCTGGCCGCGTAATTGCCCGCGCACTTGGCTTCACCCGTGCCGCCTGGCGCTGCGCGCACGAAGTCTTCGCTGATCCACACGGTGACGGGTTTCACGCCTTTCGGGAAGTAGGCGCCGGCCGGCGAGGCGAACAGCACGAACAGGTATTCTTCCGATGGACGCACGCCCAGGTAGGGGTCGGTGGCGATCATCAGCGGACGCATGTACAGGCTCTCGCCCGTGTTCTTCGGCACCCAGTTACGGTCTTGCGCGATCAGCGCATCGCCCGCTTCCAGGAACAGCTCGACGGGAATGGCCGGCATGGCCAGGCGCGCGGCGCTGCGGTTGAAGCGCTCGGCATTTTGTTCCGGACGGAAGGTCTTGATGCTGCCATCGGGCTGGGCAAACGCCTTGTAACCTTCAAAGATGGCCTGGCCGTAGTGCAGCGACGAGGCGGACGGGTCCAGCGTCAAAGGACCGTAAGCCTTCAGTTCGCCCTGCTGCCACTTGCCGTCGCGGTAAGGAATCACCACCATGTGGTCCGTGAAGATGCGGCCAAACGCCGGGTTGACCATGCGCGCGGCGCGCTCGGCGTCGGACAGGGGGTGGGCGGATGGGGTGACGACAAGATTCGGTGTGGAAGTGGTCATGGCAGCAATGGGAACTAGTGAACAGTATCCCTATTGTAGCGCCTCCAGCGCCCGATCAGGCAAACGAGAATGGCCACCACCCCGCGACAACAGGGAGTCATCATTTGCGAATGATTCTCGTTTTCGTTACTATGTCAATCCTCCTTCTTCCCCGCCATGCCTGATGCCCCGCATGGCGGCGCTATCGAAAGCCGCTTCATGACGACCTCCTCCCTTCCACACCCCCTGCCGCGCGCCGGCGCCGATGAGGCGACGCAGACTCGTCAGCTTGCCGTCCCGCAACAACGGCGCTGGCACTGGAACTGGAAGCAGGTCTGGTTTCAATTGCACTGGTTTATCGGCATCACGGCCGGCACGGTGCTGGTGATCATCGGACTGAGCGGCGCCACCCTGGCCTTCAAGGATGAATTGCTCGACGTTATGAACCCCGGCGTGCGCCATGTCCCCGTGGAAACGCGCGCGCCGCTGACGCCGGCCCAGCTCGCAAGCATCGCCGCGGCCGAACACGGACAGCGCGTGGCCTCGGTCACCATGTATGCGCAGGCGGGCGCGGCGCCACGCCTGTTTTTCGCGCCGAAGCATGGCCAACGGCGCGGCGCATCCATTTATCTGCACCCGTACACGGGCGCGACCCAGCCCGCGCTGGCGGGCGCGGCATTTTTCGAATGGACGGAGTCCTTGCACCGCTGGCTGCTGCTGCCGCGCGATCCGGGCCGGCAAGTGGCGGGCGCGCTGGCCCTGTGCCTGCTGGGCCTGGCACTGTCCGGCCTGTACCTGCGCTGGCCCCGCCGTCCGCTGGACTGGCGCACCTGGCTGACCTTCGACCCTGCATTAAAAGGCCGCTCCTTTTTGTGGAATCTGCACGCCGTGGCCGGCACCTGGTGCCTGGTCGTCTATGTGGCGCTGACCCTGACGGGCATCTACTGGAGCTATGACGTGGTGCGCGACAATATCGACGCCTGGGCCGGCAAGCCGCCCCGGACGGCGCAGGCGCCCGGCAAGAAAGGGGCGCCGCAGGAGCCATCGCCTGTCGCCGACATCGGCCTGGCCTGGAGCGTTTTCCAGCAGCACGCCCCCGGCTGGACCCTGGCTACGGTGCGTCTGCCCGTGCGCCCCGGCGAAGCCGTGCAATTCACGTGGCTGGCCGGCGATGCGCCGCACGAACGGGCGCGCAGCCGCATGAGCATTGCGCCGGCCGACGGCACGCTCACGGAAAACGAACCTTACAGCCAGCAGGCGCTGGGTGCACGCCTCGTCAACATCATTTATCCGCTGCACATGGGCACGTATTTTGGCTTGCCGGGCCGCGTCATCGTGACGCTCGCTAGCCTGGGCCTGCCCCTGTTCGCCGTCACGGGCTGGATGCTGTACCTGGGCCGCCGCAAGGCCAAGCGGGCTGTGCAAGCGCAGCGCGCTCTGCTGGGCGCCGGCGCGCCGGGCAAGACGGACACAGGTTTACCGACCCTGGTGGCCTACGCCAGCCAGTCGGGACAGGCCGAGCGCCTGGCGTTGGAAAGCGCGCGCGCCTTGCAGCAGGCCGGCGTGGCCGTCGACGTGCAGTCGCTGGACCGTTTCGATCCCGCGCAATTGCGCCAGTACGAACGGGCCCTGATCGTCGCCAGCACCTTTGGCGAAGGCGAGGCGCCGGACGGCACGCGCCGCTTCGCGCGCCTGCTGCAACAAACGGCGGGCACGCCGCTGGCGGGCCTGGAATTCGGCATGCTGGCCCTGGGCGACCGCCATTACGGCGCCTTCTGCGGCTTTGGCCATGCGCTGGCGCAACAATTGCAAGCACTGGGCGCCACGCCCATGTTCCCGCTGATCGAAGTGGACAAGCATGACCCCGCCGCCCTGGCCGCCTGGTCGCAAGCGCTGGCCAGCTGCAGCTGCAGCGGCAGCGCCATCGACGCCATCGGCGTACAGGAAGAAGCGTCGTACGCCGAATGGCGCCTGACGCGCCGCGTGCTGCTGAACCCGGGCAGCCTGGGCGGCGAACTGCATGAAATCACCTTGACGGGCCCCGCCGATGCTGCCTGGGAAGCGGGCGCGCTGGCGGAAATCATCGCCTGCAACGCGGATGGCAGCGAGGGCGACGCGCAAAGTGCCCAGCATGCGCCGCGCAGCTATTCGCTCGCTTCGCTGCCATCCGATGGCGAACTGCAATTGCTGGTGCGCCAGGAGCGCCACGCGGGCGGCACAAACGACGGGTACGGTCTCTGTTCCGGCTGGCTCACGCGCTTCGCGCCAGTGGGCGCCGGCATCCGTTTGCGCCTGCAAGCCAATCCCGCCTTCGCGCCCGCCCTGGTCGACGTGCCCTGCATTTATATCGGCAACGGTTACGGCCTGGCAGGCCTGCGGTCGCACCTGCGCGCGCGCCAGCGGGCGGGGCTGGCCCGTAACTGGCTGCTGTTCGGCGAGCGCCAGCAAGCTGTTGACAGCGTCTGCGGCGCAGAGTTGCAAGGCTGGCTGGACGCTGGCCACCTGGCGCGCCTGGACCGTGTTTTTTCGCGCGACGGCAACGAGGGCGGCAAACGCGAATACGTGCAGGACCGCCTGCGCGCCAACGTCGGCGAGCTGCGCGATTGGCTGGCGCAAGGCGCCATCGTCTACGTGTGCGGCAGCCTGCAAGGCATGGCGGCGGGAATCGATGCTGTACTGCAAGAAGTGCTGGGACAGGACGGTCTCGACGCCCTGCTGGCGGCCGGGCGCTACCGCCGCGACGTGTATTGATCTGCCTCAGCACATTGCCAGCGCCGCCCGGCTATGTGGGCCGCCGCACGGTCAGCGCCGGCCATCGGACTACAGTAGCGGCATGGCGGCATATCCGCGCCGCCCCCACCCACTGTTTGCGAGGCTAGCCATGAAAAACCCCTGGATGAGCATGTACCTGAGCGCCGCCAACCGCGTCGCCAACACGGCGCGCGGCCACGCCACGGCCGCCGTCAAGCGCGAAGCGGCGAAAAATACGCGGCAATTGACGCAAGTGTGGTTCGACTCTTTCCTGCCCGCCGCAGGCAAGCCGCGGCGCAGCCGCAAGGCCAAATAAGAGGCGTCACTGGTGCAGTGCATCACAGCAACTAGTTGAAGTTTCAATCAGATGAACTAAACTGCAAGCATGGTAGTACATAGGACGTGACCGGCAGGCGCCGCATCCCCGCGCCGCCGCCGGGACACCGGGAGACGACCATGTTGACGCTCAAAGTGCTGCTCTGCCTTGCCTTGTCGGCCCTGATGCTCGTGCCCCTCGTGCTGAGGGATGCGATGCAGACGTCGGCCGGACAGCAGTTGCAGGTGCCGAATGTCGATGCGCAAGCTCTGTGGGCCCGCTGGCCTCGGCAATAAGACGCGCGGCTGAGAAAACGTCGCTGGCTGCGTTGCTTTGACTTGCCGTACTAGCGTACTGTCTGCGTCAAAGACGCCTTGCCAGCGGCGTTTTTCAGCGGCGCTCGGTAACACGGCGCATCGTTAAGACCGCTTTATTGCGAGTGGGGAATTGTTCCCTTCGTCGATTTGTCTTTGTCTTGCTTTCCTCTTCCCCTCTTCACCATACTTTTGATCCAGATCATGGATTTCGCCCTTCGCTGCGTCCACACTGGAACAGTCCGCTTCGCGCCGCGACGGACTTCACCGGGGGCATCGGCATGGGTAAATCGCATTGGAAAGATGAGATGGCGCTGGGCGTTCCCGCCATCGACGAGGCGCATGAGGCGCTGTTTCAGGAGCTGGCACGGCTGGGGCAATTAAGCGACCAGCATTTCAGCGTGGCGTTTCGCGAGCTGATTGCGGCCGTCGAACGCGATTTCCGCGAGGAAGAAGATTTGATGGAGCAAATCGGCTTTCCCTCGCTGGCCAACCACCGCGAACAGCATGCCCGCGTGCTCAGCGGCTTGCACCATGCCTGGGCCGCCGTCGATGAAGGCGACCTGGAACAGGGCCGCCATGCGCTGTCGCTGTTGCCGCAGTGGCTGATCTTCCACCAGGCCACCATGGACCTGGCCCTGGCGGCGGCGCTGGAACTGGTGCAGCGCCAGCCTAACTAGCAGTTAATTACAGCAACAGCACCGTCGCCTGCTCGGGCATGACCACGCGGTAGTGTCCCGGGTATTTGTCTTCGCCGTCGAAAATCTTGCAAAACACGGGCTGGTTGATGTCGTTGACGGCCGCCTCGTTCATGGGCAGCGTCGCGATCAGCTGTTCTCCATCCATCAATTGCAAGGCGCTGCCCCGCTCGGCCGCGCAAAAGGCCAGCGATTGCACGTCGCTGGCGAACGGCCGCTTGTACCACGGCGTGATGGCCCGCACGGCGCGCCGGGCGTCGCGCAAGACCTGCCCCACGCGCGTGACGTTCCACGCATCGCGCGCCACGGACGGCTGCAGCACGATATTGGCCGTCAGCTCGCCCCTGCCCTTGTTCACCAAAAACGTGCCGTCCTGCGCGGCAATATCATCGTTGAGCGGCACGACAAACACGCCGCCGGCCGACACCTTGATCGGCATGGGGGCGCCATTGCCTTGCAAGGCCACGCGCACATCGTCGATGGTGGCGCTCAGCTTGGCAGGAATCAGGCGCAGGGCCATGACCACGCTGCCGCTCGACACTTGCCACACTTTCCTGGCCGTCAGATAACTTTCACGGTATGCCGTGAACCGCACGTGCGGCGCCCTGGCATCGCTGGTGGCCGTGATCGTCACCGTTTGCGGTGGCAAGGCTTCCTCTGCTGGCGCCGTTGCCTTGGGTGCTGATGCCGCGGATGTGGCCGGCGCAAGCGGTGGCGCAACGGCATCGGCGGCGGGCGGCACGCTGGCGCTCTGCAGCGGCGCGGGAACAGCCGGCGGCGGCGCGTGTTCCTGGGCCTGACCCAGCGAAACGACACACAACCATCCGGCACAAGCGATCCATGTACGCATGCATTTCTTTCATTAAGGAAAATATTTGTCAGCGCCTGCATTATCGCAGAAGGCAAGCCGATGCGCCGCCCCGGGTCTGCCGGCACTCCCGCCTGCACTCCTTTGGTGCACACGCTTGATTATTTGGCAAATATCACCTATATTGATAATGATTCTTATTCACAAAAGTGGCAGGAATCGCGCGCCTTTCTTTTCCACTGCCCGTCCGCGCCGGGCCTTGCGGTGGAACTGCTATCCAAGCCAGACCACGGGCCAGCGTTACGCCATCCCCCAGCTACTGAGCAGCTCGCCAGACGAGATAGGAACACTCACGACTAAAAATATCCAGGAAAATAATGCAATCAACGACAGCCTTCTCATCTTCGCGCCAGCCCGCCTTGCGCGCCCTCCCCCGTGTATTACACATCAGCCTGCTCAGTCTTGCCGCCGGCGTGGCCCTGCCGGCACAGGCCGCCGACGCCGCCGCGGCCGACGTGACCATGCCCGCCGTCACCGTGCTGGGCCAGTCGACCGCGACGACGGAAGGCACGCAGTCGTACACGGCCGGCGAAGCGCGCAGCGCCACGCGCATGGACCTGTCGCTGCGCGAGACGCCGCAATCGGTCAGCGTCATCACGCGCCAGCTGCTCGACGACCTGGGCGCCGTGCGGCTGGACCAGGCGCTGGCGCAGACGACAGGCATCCAGGTGGGCCAGAACGACACGGAGCGCACGACATTTTATGCGCGCGGCTTCGGCATCAACAATCTCCAGATCGACGGCATGGCGCGCGGCGGCAATGCGCCGCTGCAAGACACCATCCTGTATGACCGCATCGAGGTCGTGCGCGGCGCCACGGGCCTGATGGGCGGCAAGGGCGACCCGTCCGCCACCATCAACATGATACGCAAGCGTCCAACGAAGGACTTCCAGGCCAGCGCCGGTCTCATCATGGGCCGCTGGGATGACCAGCGCTTCGAAGCCGACCTGTCCACGCCGCTGAACGCGGAGGGGAGCGTGCGCGCGCGCACGGCCCTGGCCTGGCAAAAACGCGATTCCTACCTGGACATGTACCACGAGCGCAAGACGGTGGGCATGGCCATCCTTGAAGCGGACGTGCGTCCCGGCACCCTGCTGACGGCGGGCGTCGACTTCCAGGACAACAAGCCGACAGGCGCCACCTGGGGTGCCGTGCCGTACTGGAATGCGGATGGCAGCCTGGCGAACTTGCCGCGCAACACCAGCCTCACGACGCCCTGGAGCACCTGGGCCAACAAGCAGCACACCATCTTCACGTCGCTGGACCAGCGCCTGCCCGGCAACTGGAACATGCACCTTGGTTATGCGCGCACGGAAAGCACGAACCGCACCACCGTCGCCTATGCGGGCGGCGGCAAGCCCGATCCGGCCACGGGCGAAGGCATGCTGCTGTGGACGGGCGCCTATGGCCCGGGCAAGACCACGGGCGATAATTTCGACGTCTACGCCAGCGGCCCGTTTACCTTGCTGGGGCGCAAGCATACGGCCATCGCCGGCTGGAACGGCGGCAACCAGCGCGCCCGCTCGCTGGGCGGCGAGGCGGAAATCAACTACCCGAACGTCGTCCCCGATTACCGCAGCTGGACGGGCAACATCCCCCGCCCCGTGTTCCACCCGGACGGCTCGCACACGGAAACCGTGACGCGCCTGGCGGGCGGCTATGTGGGCACACGTTTGAGCCTGGCCGACCCGCTGCATGTGATCATCGGCGCGCGCAGCAGTACTTACCGCACGGATACGCGCAACTACGATACACGAGGCGTGCACACGGACAACAGCGACTTCGTGGAAACGCGCAATGAAGTCACGCCGTATGTGGGCGCCGTGTTCGATATCAACAAGCAGTATTCGGCCTACGCCAGCTTCACGCAGCTGTTCAACCCGCAATCGAGCAAGGACCGCAACAACAAGTTCCTGGCGCCGGAAACGGGAGACAATGCGGAACTGGGTATCAAGGGCGAATTTTATGAAGGTAAGCTGAACGCGTCGGCCGCCCTGTTCCATACGAAGAAAAAGAACATGGCGGAACTCGACCGCACGGTGCCGCCCGGCTTCTTGCTGCCCGACGGCGGCCAGGCCATGGTGGCCAATGGCGCCGGCGTGACGGCCAAGGGCGTCGAGTTCGACGTCTCCGGCCAGTTATCGCCCGCCTGGGAAGCGAGCGGCGGCTATACCTATCTGCACGCGGCCGAGGCCGATGGCCGCCGCGCCGCCACCACGCAGCCGCGCCATTTGCTGCGCCTGGCCACCAGCTACCGCTTCGACGGCCGCCTGGCCGGTTTGAGGGCGGGCGCCAGCATGACGGCGCAAAGCGCCACCTACAGCGAATCGTGGTACGGCCGCCCGCCATCGGGAACCATCACCAACATTCCGCAAGCGGGCTACGCGCTGGTCAACGCCATGGCCAGCTATGCGCTCAACCGCCACGCCAGCGTGCAGCTGAACGTGAATAACTTGCTCGATAAAAAGTACTACCGCAACGTGGGCTTCTTCGACGGCGTCTTCTGGGGTGAACCGCGCAACATCAGCTTGGCCGTGCGCACGACGTTTTAAGCGCGCCAGTGCGCGGGCGCCGGCAGGGTAAAGCCGTCGAGCAAGGGACCGCCCACGGGCGCCAGCACGGCGGCGGCGACTTGCCCGAACGCGCGCTGGCCGGCCGGCAAGTCGCCGGCGACCAGGCGCAGCGCGCCATCGAGCTGCCCGGCGATGAGGGCGTCGAAGGCCTGCAGGCGGCGGAACAGGTGCTTGCCGCCGCCGCTCCACTGCCCCGCCGCGCGCAAGTGCAGGTCGGCCAGCGCTTCGTACAGCTGGCAAGCGACGGCCAGCGCCTCGCCCGGGTGCGTGCTGTCGACCAGGTCTTCCAGCGCGGTGGTGATGGCGTAGCGCCGGCGCTGCAGGTTTTCCGCGTCGAGCGCGGGCGGCCCGGCCGTGTCGAAAGCGTGCGCCAGCGCGTGCAGCTGCGCGTAGGCGTCGCCGGCGGCGACGATGTTTTCCCCTTCGACGACCATCATCGCCAGCGGCACCGTGCCGCCCGGCGCATCCATTTCCTTGCAAAAATACGTGAACGTGGCCACGTCGTGCGCAAACAGTTCCACCGTGCGCCCCTCGGCCACGAGGGTGTCGCGCCAGGCGCAATCGACGTGGTCGAACAGCAGCAGCAAGTCGATATCGGAAGTAGGCGTTTGCCGGCCTGTGGCGAAGGAGCCGCCGATGATGGCCGCCACGGCCGTGGGATAGCGCTCGTGCACCAGCCGCTGGGCAATCGCGCGAATGGTCTCATAGGTGGGGATCGTCGTCAAAGCCGGTGCTCCATGTCGATAAAACACTATCCTACACGCAATACGCAGGCTGCCGCCAGCCTGCTACACTGGCGCCATCTGATCAAGGAACCAACATGGAATACGACTGCATCGTGGTGCCCTCGCCCGTGGGCGAGCTGACCCTGGTGGCGCGCGGGGAAGCCCTGGCCGCCATCCTGTGGGAAAACGACAAGCCGAACCGCGTGCGCCTGGGCGACATGCGCGTCGATGACGGTTGCGCCGTGCTGCAGGAAACGGCGCGCCAGCTGGATGAATATTTTGCCGGCACGCGCCAGCATTTTGAGGTGCCGCTCGATTTTGCCGGCACGCCATTTCAGCAGGAAGTGTGGCGTGCGCTGCTGACGATACCGTATGGCCAGACGCGCAGCTATGGCGAGATCGCGCGCCAGATCGGCCGCCCCGCCGCCGTGCGCGCCGTGGGCGCCGCCAACGGCAAGAATCCCATTTCCATCATCGCCCCCTGCCACCGCGTCGTCGGTGCCACGGGCGAGCTGACGGGCTTTGCGGGCGGTCTGCATGCCAAGGAAACCCTGTTGGCGCTGGAAGGCATCGCCCTGTCCAGCGACCGCGAAGCGCTGAAAACGGGCCACGCCCGCCGCCGCGCCGTGCATGTCGATACGGCGCAAGGCTGTTTATTTTAGGCGGCGCCATCGCTCCCCATGTGGGATACTCACGCCCTCCGTTCAAGCCAACACATCCTATGCCTTACCTTGTCATCGCGTTCTTTGTCGTACTGTACTTACTCGCCACCTTCTTTTTCCACATCCCCGCCCTGGTTGCCCTCGCATATGGCGTGCTGAGCCTGGGATGCTTCGTTGCCTATGCGATCGACAAGTCGGCCGCGAAAGGGGGACGCTGGCGCACCCCGGAGCGCACCTTGCTGCTGCTGGGACTGCTGTGCGGCTGGCCGGGCGCCGTGCTGGCCCAGCAATGGCTGCGCCACAAGTCCAGCAAGCGCTCGTTCCGCATCGTGTTCTGGATCACGGTCGCCCTCAATATCGGCGCTTTCGTGTATTTCAGCATGCATTACGCGGCGCCCGATATCGGCACGGACGTCGCCCCCATCGAGTTATAAGGTCACTCTCCCAGCAGGCGCAGCGATTCCAGCCAGTCCGCCTTCCAATCGCGCAGCAACGGTTGCGTGGCGAACGCCTTTTTCAAATGCGCCATCGGCACGCGGTGCACGTCGTGCAAGCCGAACGCCAGGGTCACCGGATGCCACAAATGGCTGTTCTTGCCGCCGCGCGAATTCTTGCGCACGCGCGCGCCATCGTCGCCAAAGATGCCCACGCCGCTGGCCATGCCTTGGTCCAGGTCGACCTTGCCCACGCCGGCGAAGGCAATCAAAATCTGCTCGCGCCCCAGGCCTTTCAAGGCGCTGGGCAAGACCACAGGCGCCTTGTCCGCTGCCGTGTCGGCCGGCTGCGGATGCTGCAACTCCTTGAGCAAACGCAACAGGTCGCGCTCCTGGAAGTGCAAGCCGTCCAGCGGCACGCGCAAGCCCTGCCCCTTGAGCTCAATGGGGAGATTGCCCGAGTCGCGCGTAAAACGCAGCCAGACATCATCGGCGCCCGCGGCCAGGTGCTGCTTGTCCTCGATGAACACCACGGGCGCCGCATAGCGCGTCACGCCGTCATGGAACAGCTCGGCCCAGGCTGCGCTGTAGTCGAGCCAGATAAACGGCAAGCCGCCCTGCTCGAGCAGGCGCGCCAGGGTCCACGGGGTGCCCGTCTGTTGCGCCAG
The DNA here is from genome assembly GCF_058797855.1 of Janthinobacterium sp. GW823-FHT01H08. Classification (NCBI taxonomy): domain Bacteria; kingdom Pseudomonadati; phylum Pseudomonadota; class Betaproteobacteria; order Burkholderiales; family Oxalobacteraceae; genus Janthinobacterium; species Janthinobacterium sp. GW823-FHT01H08. The sequence continues at coordinate 2,704,144 of NZ_CM179504.1, read as the reverse complement.
CCAGGCACAGGCGTCAAGTGCGGTGGCGCGGTATGGCAGGGTTAGAGAAGTCATGGCAATTCCGTCGGTCAAAGTGGAGCGCAGTGTAGCAGACGCCGCCATCCGCCCCTGCGGCAGGCGCATCCTGCGCGCCATTCCTGCGCGATGTGCTAGGCTGGTAGCATCAGCCCGCGCCATCGCCTCCCGGCTACCTGGCGCACCACCGCGAGGGAATCACCATGCATTCGAGCACCAACGCCGCCACCACGCCCGCCCCGCCACCGGAGCGCGATTCGCCCACGCCGGCGGGCGAAGGCCATGCCGAGGAAGCGCTCGATGAAGCGCTGAAGGAGAGCTTTCCGGCCAGCGACCCGATCGCCATTGCCACCCCAAAACCGGTCAGCAAGTCGCCGGCCTGAGTCCCGCCTTTCCTGGCCGGCCAGGCGCGGCCCCGGGTGCACAAGGCCGGTCACCAAGGTCACGCCAGCAATTTGAACACGCGCATGTCCTGCATCATGCTGTCCGCCTGCTCCTGCATGCTGGCCGCTGCCGCCGCCGACTGCTCGACCAGGGCGGCATTCTGCTGGGTCACCGCATCCATCTGACCGATGGCCTGATTCACCTGTTTGATGCCATCGTTTTGTTCCTGGCTGGCGACGGCGATTTCCCCCATGATGCCGGCGACTTGCTGGACAGAGGAGACGATTTGCTTCATCGTGCCGCCCGCTTCATCGGCCAGATTGCTGCCAAGCTCGACTTTTTCGACCGACTCGGCAATCAGCTGCTTGATCTCTTTGGCGGCCGTGGCGGAACGTTGCGCCAGGGCGCGCACCTCCGATGCGACGACAGCAAAACCGCGCCCCAGCTCACCGGCGCGCGCCGCTTCGACAGCCGCGTTCAGGGCCAGAATATTCGTTTGAAACGCGATGCCGTCGATCACGGAAATAATCTCGACGATACGGTTCGAGCTGTCCTTGATGGATACCATGGTCGCGACGACACGTTCGACCACCTGCCCGCCCTGCACCGCTACCGCTGAAGCCGACAAGACCAGTTGATTGGCTTGCTGAGCGCTTTCGGCATTCTGCTGCACATTGCTGGTTAACTGCTGCATCGCCGACGATGTTTGCTCCAGTGCACCGGCCTGAGCCTCGGTTCTGGCCGAGAGGTCCAAATTGCCAGCAGCAATTTCCTGCGAGGCAGTCGAGATGGTTTCAGTACCACCACGCACACGGCCCACCGTATGACGCAGGCTCTCCGTCATGCTTTTCAGAGCACGCATCAATTCGCCCGGCTCGTCGCGATAGTCGGTCGCGATATGGCTGCGCAGGTCACCGGAAGCGACAATGCGGGCAACGTGCACGGCGTCCTGCAGTGGCTTGGTAATACTCTTGCTAATGAGCACAGCCACCCCAATCGCCGTGCCCAGCGAGACCAGCAGTATCGCCAACAGCAAGCTGCCCGCCACCGTGATGCGCGCGCTCGAATCCGCCTCTATCGCCGACGCGCGTTGGCTGGTCATCTCGACCAGTTGCTTGATGGCCTGCAGATGCTGGGCGTAGCTGATAGTCATTTTTTTCATCGCAACGGTGGCGCCGGCCTTGTCCTGTGCCTCTATTGCGGGGATGAACTGTTGCAGTGCAACCGTGTAGAAGGCCAGCGCCGGCGCATGCGCCTTGTTCAGCAGCAGCCCGGCGATATCGGCATCCAGTGTCGCGCCCTTCCAGAATGCATGGCGCTCATCGTAATCACGTTTGAGCGTGTTAAATCGTGCGATTAACTGCGCCTGTTCGGCACGATCCTCGGTCGCCAGCAGCTGAAAACTGACCAGATAGGATTCCAGTATGTACTCCGGCGGTGGCAACACGTCCGCAATCAGATCCTTGCTTTGCACTATTTTCTGATAAACAGGGCCGTTCACTTTCCATTCTTGCAGAGTCTTGAACGACCACAGGCCATAGAGGATGAAACCGACCGAAAAGATCACAATCAGTACAGCCAGACGGTGCGTTAGCTTGAGTCCCCTTATCATGCTCATAATATTTTCCTTGAATTAACTATGCTTGCCTCTGGTTCAGCTACCGAGATGACATTGCTCTCGCATGAGTGAGAGGCGATCATTCGAAGTCAATTTCCTTGCCAAATCGTCACTCTATATTTATAGGAAGCAACTTATTTTACAACTTAATTTTGGCGATTTAAAGTAAATTTAATAAAAATAAATGAAAACAACAAAAACAAAACAAAAATCACAAATTTATTATCAAATGATGTGAAGTGTGCAAGGGCAAGTGTTAGCGAATTTCCGCCTGTGCAGACCGGCTCGATCCGCGGACGTACGTCGCGTCGATGACAATGCAGGGAGCGGGCAACGAAAAGCCGTGCGTTCGGCACGGCTCAGTGAAGTTCTGCCGGTACGGCGGCGAATACCGTGTTGGCCGTACAACAAATCTTTCCTCTTTCACGGCATGGCGGGATTTGCTTGACTGAAATCCGCGAAAAACCATAAAAATGCCCCGCCGGGCGGCAATGGCAAAACCATTGCACCGGGCGGGGCAGATCAAATTCAGGCGCGACTAGTTCGGCGTGTCGCGGTACTGCTCGGGCGTCGTGTCGCCATCGGCGACTTCATACCACATCGCATTGAGCACGGCGAACGTCGCCGCCAGCGGAAGACCCAGTATCCAGGCGAAGTACCACATAATTATTTCCTTTCTTCAATTCCAGCTTGATCGTTTTTACTATCAAACTAACGACACCTAACAAAACCGTAGTGAGCGGCAGCGATTTGTGGTCGAGAAGCGCAACCGTACTCCAGTACGGTGAGCATCGCCGGCCGCAAAGGGCGACGCGCAGTAGGTTTAGTTAGGTGTTCTCAATAAGCGTGACCGCTGTCGTCTTCGATGGCTTTGCCGTCAACCTTACCCCACAGCACTTTATACACCCACGTCGTGTACGCCACGATGAGGGGAATGAAGACGGCCGTGACGACCAGCATGATGAACAGGGTCATGTGGCTGGACGAGGAATCCCACACCGTCAGGCTGGCGCGCGGGTCGATCGACGATGGCAGGATGAACGGGAACATGGCCGCGCCCACGCTGAGGATGATGCCGGCGATGCTGGCCGCGCTGGCCAGCAAGGCGGGCACTTCGCGGCGCGCGCGCAGCAAGGCGAACGCCAGCAAGGGACCCAGCAAACCGGCCGCAGGGGCGATCCAGGTCCACGGATGGGCGGCAAAGTTGAGGAACCAGGCGCCCACGTGCACTTGCGCCGTTTTCAGCATCGGGTTCGACGGGCCATCGACGACGACGGCGCTGGTGACGCGGTAGCCATCGACCCACAGCCACAGGGCCACGCCGGCTGCCGCATACAGCACGACCGTGGCGATTGCCGCCACGCTGCCGTAACGGCGCGAACGTTCCGCCACGGCACCGTCCGTTTTCACTTGCAGCCAGGTGGCGCCGTGCATCACCAGCATGGCGACCGAGACGAGGCCGCACAGCAAGGCGAACGGGTTGAGCAGCGCAAAGAAGCTGCCGTCATAGAAGATATGCATGTCCGGCGAAAAACGGAACGGCACGCCTTGCAGCACGTTGCCGATGGCCACGCCGCAGATCAGGGCCGGCACGAAGCCGCCCACGAACAGGGCCGCGTCCCAGCGGGCGCGCCAGCGCGGGTCTTCGCGCTTGCTGCGGAACTTGAAGGCGACGGGACGCACGATCAGCGCCACCAGGATGACGAACATGGCCAGATAAAAGCCCGAGAACGAGACGGCGTACAGCTGCGGCCAGGCGGCAAAGATGGCGCCGCCGCCGAGGATCAGCCACACCTGGTTGCCCTCCCATACGGGGCCGATGCTATTGATGATGACGCGGCGCTCGAGGTCCGTCTTGCCGGCGAACGGCAGCAGGATACCCGTGCCCAGGTCGAAGCCGTCCGTGATGGCAAAGCCCACCAGCAATATGCCGATCAGCAGCCACCAGATCAGGCGCAGGGTTTCATACGAAATCATTTCATGCAAAATCATGGTCTGGTCCTCCTCAGGCGCGTTGAGTATGAATGGCTGCGGCCGCTGGCACTGGAGCCCGCGGCGTCTCTTCCGGCCCCTTGCGGATGGCCTTGAGCATGAGCTTCATCTCGATAATCAACAGCACGGTGTAGATGGCGGCAAAGCCGGCGATGGTAATCAGGAGCGTCGACGCCCCCAGGTTGGAGACGGCCACGGCCGTTGGCAGCACGCCTTCGATGACCCATGGCTGGCGGCCCACTTCGGCCACGATCCAGCCCGCCTCGATGGCCACCCACGGCAACGGGATGGCGAACACGGCCAGCTTCAGCAGCCAGCGATGCTTGTCCAGGGTGCGGCGCGTCGACAGAATGAAGAAGGTGCCGGTCAGCAAAATAAAGAACATGCCCAGGCCCACCATCACGCGGAAGGACCAGAACAAGGGCCCCACGGGCGGCACGGTGTCGAGCGCGGCCTGGCGGATCTGCTCGGGCGTGGCCTGGCGCGGATCGTCGACATAGCGTTTCAGCAGCAAGGCATAGCCCATGGACTGGCCTTTCGACTCAAACATGTCTTTCGCCTCTTGCGGCACAGGCGCACCTGGCGCCACGCTGCGGATGGTTTGCAGCGCGTCGTACGCCTTGATGCCATCCTGGATCAGCAGCTCGCCGCGGTCGACCAATTGCTCGATGCCGGGGATTTCCGTCGTCAGCGAACGCGTGCCGATCAAGCCCATCACCATCGGGATGTGCACGGCGTAATGCGTCTCGCGCGCTTTCGCGTCGGGAAAGCCGATGGCCGTGAAGGCGGCGGGTGCCGGCTCCGTGGTCCACATGGCTTCGATCGCGGCCAGCTTCATTTTCTGGTGTTCGGACGACAGGTAGCCGCTTTCGTCACCGAGCACCACCACCGACAAGGTGGCAGCCAGGCCGAACGAGGCGGCCACCGTCATCGAGCGCTTGGCCAGCTGCACGTGGCGGCCCTTCAGCAGATACCAGGCGGAAATACCCAGCACGAAGATGGCCGCCGCCGTATAGCCGGCCGACACCGTGTGCACGAATTTCGCCTGTGCCACGGGGTTCGTCAGCACGGCGCCGAAATCCGTCACTTCCATGCGCATGGTCTGCGGATTGAAGGCCGCGCCGACGGGATTTTGCATCCAGCCGTTGGCGATCAAAATCCACAGGGCCGAGAAGTTCGAGCCGATGGCGACCAGCCAGGTGGTGACCAGGTGGCCCCGCTTCGACAGCTTGTCCCAGCCGAAGAAGAACAGGCCGACGAAGGTCGCTTCCAGGAAGAAAGCCATCAAGCCCTCGATGGCCAGCGGCGCGCCGAAAATGTCGCCCACATAATGGCTGTAATAGCTCCAGTTCATGCCGAACTGGAATTCCATGACGACGCCCGTCGCCACGCCCATGGCGAAGTTGATGCCGAACAAGACACCCCAGAACTTGGTCATGTCGCGCCAGATGGGGCGGTTCGTCATCACGTAGACCGTCTCCATGATGGCGAGGATCACTGACAGCCCTATCGTCAGCGGAACGAATATAAAGTGGTACAGAGCTGTCAGCGCGAACTGCAGTCTGGATAAAGCGACAATATCGAAGTCCATATGATTTCCTTGGTATTTCCCTACTGTGTGTAAACTTGGTATCTATCTGATGCGATTCGATTGGTCCACCGCCCTCACGCTGGCATACGGACCGCCTGTGTCTCCAGTCTTCCCTTCACTCCTTAATCTGCGCGCAGGCCCGCCAGGGCCGCCTCGAAGGCTGGCGTGCCACGGCGCGCGTCGCCGACGATACGGCCATCGCGCAGGCTGATCAGCCGGTCCGCCAGCGCCGCTTCGCGCCGCAAGTGGGTGGCGATCAGCAAGCTGCGCCCTTCGCTGCGCGCGCCCAGGCGCTGCAGGACATCGATCGCCGTCTGCGCATTGAGCGCTTCCGTCGCCTCGTCCAGCAGCCACAAGGTCGATGCGTGCAGGAACAGCCGCGCCAGCGCCAAGCGGCGCGCCTGGCCGCCGGACAAGCCCAGGCCACCCTCGCCCAGCATGGTATCGAGGCCGTCCGCGAAGGCCCGCACCTCGTCGTCCAGGCCGGCTGCCTGCAGCGCCGCCCACAGCTGCGCATCGCTGGCGGACGGGTCGGCCAGGCGCAGGTTGTCGCGCAAGCTGTCTTGGAACAGTTCCGTCTTCTGGGTAAATAAACAGGCGCGGCCCGCGTGCACCGTGCCCGACAGCGGCGCCAGCTCGCGCGCGGCGATGGCCAGCAAGGTCGACTTGCCCGCGCCGCTGGGGCCGATCAAGGCCACGCGTTCGCCCTCGCCGATGTGCAGCGATACGTCGTGCAAGATGGCGACATCACTGCCCGCATGTGCGCCGCTGACATGTTCCAGGCGCAAGCCCGGTGCGCCGTCAGCCGGCGGCACTGCGATCTCCTGAGCATCGAGGCGCGGCGCCAGGCGGCGCATGGCCAGCAGCATGCGCCCCGCTTCCAGCGCGCCGCGGCGCAGTCCCGCAAACGGTTCCACGGCTGTCAATGCAATCAACAGGGCCAGGGCCGCCAGCGGCACGTTCAGCGCCTGCTGCTGCACCAGCGCGGCCACGGCCAGCAGCACCCCTGCCAGGGTCGCGCTGCCCGCCACGCCATACGCGGCGCCGGCCGCCGTCTCCAGGCGCAGCAGGGCAACATCGGCTTGCGCCAGCGAGCGGTCGATCTGTCCCAGCGCGGCGCACTGGGCGCCGATGCGCCCCGCCATCACCAGGTCCGTCTGGCCCGCCACCAGGTCGATGGTGGCGGAACGCAGTTTTTCGATGGCGCGTGTACGCACGATGGCGGGACGGCGGGCGCCGCGCGCCAGAAGCCAGCTGATGCCGCCGCCGGCGGCCAGCAGCCACGCGGCCAGGCCCAGGCCCAGCTGCCACCGCATCACGCCCAGCGCCACGCCGGCCAGCAGGGCCACGCACAGTGCCGTGAAGGCGGGCACCAGCAGGCGCAGATACAGCGATTCGAGCGCGTCGATATCGGCCGTCAGGCGGAACAGCAGCCTGGCGGGCTGGCGCAGCAAGCGGCTGGCCGCTTCCGGGCGCGACCAGCCGCGAAACAGCTGCACGCGGATACTGGCCAGCGCGGCGAACGTGGCGTCGTGCGTGACGAGGCGCTCCGCATAGCGCGAGCCCGTGCGGCCGATGGCCAGCAGGCGGATGCCGGCCGACGGGCCGAACACGTCGAAGACGATGGCGGTGGACGCATGCAAGCCGGCAATCGAGGTGGCCGTGATGAACCAGCCGGACAAGCCCAATAAGGCCATGCCGGCCACGGCCGTCAGGGCCGCCAGCACGGCGCCCCCGATCAGCTTGCGGGGCTGGGCCAGCAGCAATTGCCGCAGCACGGGATGCGATATCAGGGATGTTTTCATGCGCGCGCCTCTGCCTTCTGCGTCTGCGCATGCGCCTGGGCATCAACTTGCACCGTGCGCTGCAACCGGCCAGCCAGCACGGGGTCGTGCGTGGCGACAAGCATGGTCTTGCCTTTTGCCAGGGCCAGCAAGGCGTCCGTGACGCGCGCCGCCGTTTCGCTGTCCAGGTGGGCCGTCGGCTCATCGACCAGCAGCAAGTCCGCATGCGGATGCAGGGCCACGCGGGCCAAGGCCAGGCGCACGGCTTCGCCGCCGGACAAGCCCTGGCCGCCATCGCTGAGCATGACGGCCGGCTGCGCCTGCGCCACGCTGGTCAGGTCGGCCAGGTGCAGCGCCTGCGTCACGTGCGCGGCGTTCGCACCTGCGCGGCCCAGTGTCACGTTCTGGCTGACGGACGCGGCAAACAGGTGCGGACGCTGGCCCATCCAGGCCATGCGCTGGCGCACGGTATTGACGGTACCGTCATTCAGGCGCACGCCGCCGATGCGGATGTCGCCGCCGCTGGCGGGCAGCAAACCGGCCAGCAAGGACAGCAAGGTGGTCTTGCCAGCGCCGCTGGCGCCCAGCAGGGCCACGTGTTCGCCGGCGCGCACGCTCAAGTCCAAGCCGTCGAACACGGGCGCTTCGCCGGGATGGGCAAAGCGCAGTTGATGGATGTCAATGGCAGGCGGCGGCGCCACCGCCATGGCGGCGGCGGAGACGGCGGCAACTTCCGCACCAAAGCCCGGCAGGGGCACGCCCTCGGCGGCCAGATCGTGCAGTCCGGCCAGGCCCGCCTCGCCAGCCGCCTTGTCGTGCCAGACGGCGGCCAGCTCGCGCAGCGGCTCGAAGAACGCGGGCGCCAGCAGCAGGATGAACAAGCCCTGCCCCAACGTCAGTTCGCGGCCCCAGGTGCCGAAATCGAGGCTGCCCAGCAGCGAGAAGCCGATGAAGGCGGCCACCATGGCCACGCCCAGCGCGGAAAACAGTTCCAGCACGGCGGACGACAAAAAGGCGATGCGCAGCACCACCATCGTGCGCCGGCGCACGGATTGCGACGAAGCGTCCAGCCGCGCGGCCGTGGCATCGACGGCATCGAGCGCGCGCAAGGTGGCCAGGCCGCGCAGGCGGTCCAGCAGAAAGGCGTTCATGCTGCCCATTTCCACCATCTGCGCGCGGCTGGCCGCCTGCGCACCCATGCCCACGAGGGCCATGAAGACGGGAATCAGAGGCGCGGCGATGAGCAGGATCAAGGCGGCGATCCACGACAGCGGCGTCACCACGGCGAGGATCACGAGCGGCACGAGCATGACTTTCCAGCGCGCCGGTTTGTAGCGCACCAGATACGGCACGATGGCTTCGGCCTGCTCGGCGATGACGCTGGCCGCCTGACCCGATTGGGCGCGCCGGCGGTCCAGCGGCGAACGGCGCGCCAGCGCCTGCGCCACTTGCCCGCGCAAGGTGGACAGGTGCGCGCGCGCGGCCGCATACATGCGCCGCGCGCCCCACGCTTCGCAGCCGGCGCGCAGCATGCCCAGCAGCAGCACGCCAGCGGCCGGCAACAGGGCCGCGCGCCACGGCGCGCCATCGAGCATGGCTTGGACGGCCCAGGCCAGCAAGGCCGCTTGCGGCAGCCACAGCAAGGCGGCGCCGCCTTGCGCCAGACTGGCGGCACGGGGAAGAATAAAGCGGGGCAAGGACAGTGGCGAGGTCGTCATCTTATATTTTTTGAGTTTTCAGAATTTTCTGTAAATTCGATTTTTTGTATAATACTGCGAAACATGACATATATCAATTGACCCTGGCGGTTTGGCGTGAAAAAATTCAGATAATTATGAAAACTCAAAATATCCAAATGACGCCGCTGATCCTGACCTTCGTCAGCCATTTCGGCGAGATGGGCAGCCGCTGGGGCTTTAACCGCACGGTGGGGCAAGTGTACGCCTTGTTGTTTGTCGCGGAGCATCCTTTGCACGCGGATGAAATCGCGGAGCACCTGAGTTTTTCGCGCTCGAACGTGAGCATCGGCCTGAAGGAATTGCAGGGCTGGGGCTTGATCCGCCAGTCGCGCATCCCCGGCGACCGGCGCGAGTATTTTTCCTCGCTGGGCGACGTGTGGCAAATCTTCCGCGTGGTGGCCGCCGAGCGCCGCCGCCGCGAGGTGGCCCCGACCCTGACGGTGCTGCGCGAAGCGCTGCTGGCCCCGGCCACGGAACCCGTGGATCAATATGCGCAGGAGCGCATGCGCGAAATGTATGAACTGGTCGACCTGGCCAACACCTGGTTCGACGACTTGCAGCGCCTGTCGCCCGAATCGATGGCGCAACTGATGAAAATGGGCGCCAAGGTACAAAAGCTGCTCAACGCCAAGGATCGCCTGTTTGGCGTCAGCAACAACAGCGACTGAAGCACCCGCCTCCCCTTTTCCCAAGTCCGAACGCCGCTAGCACAAGCTGGCGCGCCTTGTCACGCTATTTCCTAACGTCATGGTGGCCATCGCTAGCACATCCATACATAGCCGTATGCGATGTTGTCAAGCAAACCAATAGAATTATTAAAATTGTATTAATTTACATCAAGAGTAAGCTTGCATTTGCGTACCCAGTACGCGCAGGAAATAGCAGCTAAAAACGGGCAATGGGATGACTTCCCCGGCAGGCAGGGGCGTATCCCTACACGATGTAGCAACTGTCTCAAGCACAAGGGGATTTTCATGAAAAGCATAAAAAGCATTGCCGTCAAGGCATCCATGCTGGCCGCAATGACCGTACTGGCAAGTGCAGCGCAAGCGGCCACCTGGGTTGATGTGGGGCCGGCCAGCGGTTTCGTCATTGCCGGCAGCACCGTCACCTATTCGCCATCACCGGCATTGGAGGTGAAATATTATGACGATAATCTGGTGCCGCAGAGCCCCTCGGACATCCAGGGCTACATCAATGGCGTGTTCGGCAGCAGTCTGGGCGCCGCCGTTTCGTATTGCGACAGCGCCACTTCGGGCTGCACTGCCGGCACCACGGCAGGCCTGAGCGGCGGGGTCAATTCCTATACGAGCGCGGCCGCCTATGACTATCTGGCCATCCACTTCGGCCAGGGCGAACTGGTGTTCCACTGGGCCGCGCCAGTGGCTGCCGGCACCACGTTCACGGTGGCGGGCCTGCCCAAGGACCTGAGCAACTACAGGGCCTTCATTTCCGCCGTGCCGGAACCTGAAACCTATGCCATGCTGCTCGCCGGCCTGGGCCTGCTGGGCTTCCTGGCACGCCGCCGCCAGGGAAAGTAAGCATCACCAGCGGCAGCGGCGCAACATCGCCCGCTGCCGCCTCCATGCCAGCCGCATCTTTACACCGCGCTTGCGGCGCCAGGCACGCTTTTTACACCATTTTTAGATCCCCCTCGCTATGCTCGACGGCATCCACTGCTGATCGACGAGGGAGATCTCATGCACGAACAACCGTTTCAGCCACGCGCGCGCAGCGTGATCCGCCAGCACTTGCCCGCGCGGGAACGGCTGCGCCTGGCCCGGCTGGCCAGCAAGAAAATGGGGTCGCTACTATCCGCGCTGCTGTGCGCGGCGCCGCTGTTATATTTGCTGAGCGTGGTACTGTTTGCGCAGCCGTGACACGGCAGGCAGGTAAAAGATGAAGAGTGATGGCAATGCGACAGGCTGTCGCGTGCATGACCAGCATGAACTGGTCCGCCCAGAGGGAATCGAACCCCCATTCACGGTTTAGAAGACCGTTGTCCTATCCGTTGAACGATGGGCGGAAAGGTGCAGCATTTTAGTCTATGCGCGCCAGCAATGCCAAGGCGTCGCACAATAGAAAACGGGCTGTCATTTCTGACAGCCCGCTTATGACTTTGGTCGGAGTACAAGGATTCGAACCTTGGACCCCCTGGTCCCAAACCAGGTGCGCTACCGGGCTGCGCCACACTCCGAAGACAAGATAATAACGCCCCTGCCCAATTTCGTCAATTGCCCCAGGCGAATTAGATGGAAATAACTATCGCGCCTGCTTGAAGAGGCTTGCTGAAAACGTTCAGGGCAAGGCAGTGCAACGCCGCCTTGGGCGTTTTCAGCTTGCGACCTTGTCGGCGATGCGGCGCGCCATGCTCTCGGCCTTCTCCTTGTCCTTCGCCTCCACCATCACGCGGATCAGCGGTTCGGTGCCCGAAGCGCGGATCAGCACGCGGCCCGTGTCGCCCAGTTCGGCCTCGACCAGTTCCTTCTCGGCCACCATGGCGGCATTTTTCTGCCAGTCGAAACCGGGCGCCACACGCAGATTGATCAGGGTTTGCGGGAACAGCACCAGTTCGGCCAGGCATTGCTGCAGGCTTTGGCCGCTGCGCTTGAGCGCGGACAATACTTGCAGCGCAGAGACGATGCCGTCGCCCGTCGTGTGGCGGTCCAGGCACAGCAAATGGCCCGAGCCCTCGCCGCCCAGTATCCAGCCCTTTTCCTTCATGACTTCCAGCACGTAGCGGTCGCCCACCTTGGCGCGCGCAAAGCCGATGCCCTGCTGCTTGAACAGCACTTCCAGCGCCATATTCGTCATCAACGTGCCGACGGCACCGGCCACGGGACCCGTCGCCAGACGGTCCTTGACCATGACGTACAACAATTCGTCGCCGTTGTACAAGCGGCCCGTGGCGTCGCACATGATCAGGCGGTCGGCATCGCCGTCAAGGGCGATGCCCAGGTCCGCGCCGTGCTCGACGACGGCTTCGGCCATGGCCTTGGTTGCCGTGGCGCCAAAGCCCGCATTGATGTTGAAGCCATCGGGCTTGTTGCCGATGGCGATGACTTCCGCGCCCAGCTCATGGAAGACGTGCGGCGCGATATGGTAGGCGGCGCCATGCGCGCAATCGACGACGATCTTCAGGCCGCGCAAGTCCAGCTCGTTCGGGAAGGTGCTCTTGCAAAATTCGATGTAGCGGCCCTGGGCATCGTCGAGGCGCTTGGCGCGGCCCAGCTTGTCCGACGCCACGCAAGCCATGGGCTCGTCGAGCGCCGCCTCGATTTCCAGTTCCACGCTGTCGGGCAGCTTGGTGCCTTGGCCGGAAAAGAACTTGATGCCATTGTCGTGATACGGATTGTGCGAGGCGGAAATGACCACACCTGCCGACAGGCGCAGCGCCCGCGTCAGGTAAGCGATCGCCGGCGTCGGCATGGGGCCGGCCAGCATCACATCCACGCCTGCGGCCGACAGGCCCGCTTCCAGCGCCGCTTCCAGCATGTAGCCGGAAATGCGCGTGTCCTTGCCGATCAGTACCGTCGGACGCGCCTTGCCGCCCTCCGACTTGGCCAGCACCTTGCCGGCCGCATAACCGAGGCGCATGACGAAATCGGGGGTGATCGGAGCGGTGCCCACCAGGCCGCGGATGCCATCGGTGCCAAAATATTTACGCGTCATAAATTTCTCTTTTGTTGTTTATAATGAATCTTACAGCTTCAGTGCGCCATGCGCCAGACCTTCAGGGCATCGACGGTTTCTGCTACATCATGCACACGAATAATTTCCGCGCCTTGCGCTACCGCCGCAAGCGCACCGGCAACACTGCCGGCCAGGCGCTGCTCGACGGGACGTCCCGTCACGGCGCCGATCATCGACTTGCGCGACAGGCCCGCCAGCACAGGCAGGTCCAGCTCGCTGCGCAGCTGGCGCGTGGCGCGCAATAAAGCGTAGTTCTGTTCCACCGTTTTGCCAAAGCCGAAGCCGGGATCGACGCACAGGCGCTCGCGGGCGATGCCGGCGGCCGTCAGGATATCGATGCGTTCGCGCAGGAAGTGGATGACTTCGCGCACCACGTCGTCGTACTGCGGCTGGGCTTGCATGGTTTCTGGCACGTTTTGCATGTGCATGATGCACAGCGCGCAATCGCTGTCCCGCACGGCCTCGATGGCGCCTGGCGCGCGAAAACCGTTGATGTCGTTGATCATGTCGGCGCCCGCCAGGATGGCTTCGCGCATGACTTCCGGCTTGTACGTGTCGACGGACAAGGGCTTGCCGCAGTCGCGCAAGGCGTACAGCACCGGCATGACGCGCTGCAACTCATCGTGCAGCGGCAGCGGCGGCGCGCCGGGGCGGCTCGATTCGCCGCCGATATCGATGATGTCGGCGCCATCAAGCATCATCTGCTCGGCGCGCGACAGGGCAAATTCCAGGTGCTGGTATTGGCCCGCATCGGAAAACGAGTCGGGCGTGATGTTCAGGATGCCCATCACCAGCGCCTGCGCGCCGGACAGGTTGAAGCCGAAACGGCCGAATTGCAAATAGTGTCGCATGTGAATCTTTGTAGTCGTCAGGAAAAAACTGCTGCTGGAACGAAAAAGGGCAAGGATTGCTCCTTACCCTCGTTCTTGCCATCCCCTTGCGTGCCGCCCGTCAGGGCGGCACTAATCAGGCTGGTGCCGTCACGTTTGGCGAGATGCCGCCCGTGCCGCTGTCGCCCGCATTGCGGCGTGGCGGAATGACTTTCGGTGGACGCGGCTCCAGGCCGGCCATGATGTCATTGATTTGCTCTGCATCAATGGTTTCCCATTCCAGCAACGCTTTCGTCATCATTTCGACCTTGTCGCGGTTGCCTTCCAGCAAGGTGCGCGCCAAAGCATATTGCTTGTCGAGAATGTTGCGGATTTCAGCATCGACCTTTTGCTGGGTCGCTTCCGAGATCGTCTTGGTGGCGCCACCGAAGAAACCTTCGTTTTCGCTGTCTTCGTAGACCATCACGCCCATGCTGTCGGACATGCCGAAGCGGGTCACCATGGAACGGGCCAGCTTGGTGGCGCGCGAGAAGTCGTTCGACGCGCCCGTGGACATCTGTCCGACGAAGATCTCTTCGGCAATACGGCCACCGAACAGGATGGAAATTTCTTCCAGCATCTTGTCCTTGTAGGCCGACAAGTTGTCGTGTTCCGGCAACTGCCAGGTCAGGCCCAGGGCCCAGCCGCGCGGCATGATCGTCACTTTATGCACGGGATCAGCCTTCGGCAGCAGCTTGGCGACGACGGCGTGACCGGACTCATGGTAAGCCGTATTGCGACGCTCTTCCTCGCGGATGATCATCGATTTACGCTCGGGACCCATGTAGATCTTGTCTTTCGCATCTTCAAAGTCAGCCATTTCCACCAGGCGCTTGCTGCGGCGGGCGGCGAACAAGGCTGCCTCGTTGACCAGATTGGCCAGGTCGGCACCCGAGAAACCGGGGGTGCCGCGGGCCAGGATATCGGCTTTCACGTCAGTACCGATAGGCACTTTACGCATATGCACGTTCAAGATCTGTTCGCGGCCGCGGATATCGGGCAAGCCGACGGACACCTGGCGGTCGAAGCGGCCCGGACGCAGCAAGGCTTTGTCGAGCACGTCGGCGCGGTTGGTGGCGGCCACGACGATGACGCCGGAGTTCGCTTCAAAACCGTCCATCTCGACCAGCAACTGGTTCAGGGTCTGTTCGCGCTCGTCATTGCCGCCGCCCATGCCGGCACCGCGGTGACGGCCGACAGCGTCGATCTCATCGATGAAGATGATGCACGGCGAGTGTTTCTTGGCGTTTTCGAACATGTCGCGCACGCGGCTGGCACCGACGCCGACGAACATTTCCACGAAGTCGGAACCGGAAATCGAGAAGAACGGCACCTTGGCTTCGCCGGCGATGGCGCGCGCCAGCAGGGTTTTACCCGTGCCAGGAGGACCGACCATCAGCACGCCGCGGGGAATACGGCCGCCCAGTTTCTGGAATTTGCTCGGATCCTTGAGGAAGTCGACCACTTCGTTGACTTCTTCTTTCGCTTCGTCGCAACCGGCGACATCGGCGAAGGTGACGGTGTTGCTGGCTTCATCCATCATGCGCGCCTTCGACTTGCCAAACGAGAATGCCCCGCCCTTGCCGCCGCCTTGCATCTGACGCATGAAGAAGACCCAGACGCCGATCAACAGCAGCATGGGGAACCAGGAAACAAAAATAGTTTGCAGGAAAGACGCTTCCTCGGGCGGACGCACATCGAAATGCACGCCATTGTCGCGCAAGTCGCCGATCAGGCCCTTGTCGAGGCTGGTGGCAGTGGTACGCACCTTGGTGTCGTCCATCAGCTTGGCGGTGATCGACGAACCTTCGATCACGACATCCTTGACGCGCTTGGCTTTGACTTCATCCAGCAAATCGGAATAAGCGATGGCCTTGCTGCCGCCTGTGGCGCCATGACTGTCGAATTGCTTGAACAGCATGAACAACAGCAGCAATACGACTACCCAGATGGCAGATTTGGAAAACATGTTATTCACGAAGACTCCTTGGATGCAGTGCGCATCTCTTTACCTATAGCTAGAAACACGATTTTACTCGCAATAAGCGGGCCGTGCCAAAGCCCGCCGATCCGTGCGCGCGAAAAAACCGCGTTCACGCAAAAAAATGCAGTATAAACAATTTAGGCTTTTATGCCATCAGACGCTACTGCACTTCTCGTTCCCATGTGCGGATTCCCTCTTAAATATCAAGGGCGGGATCATCTTCTTCTACGGCATTTTTCAGCGGATTCTTGATTCCACGGCCCATCAGGAAGATTTCCGACGATTTATCGCGGCTGGCCTTCGGCTTTTTCTGTACCACGACCTTGAATTCAGCACGGAATTTCTCCACGATCTGGCTGAAACCCATGTCTTTAAAGCATTTCACCAGCAATACGCCAGACGGCTTCAGGTGCAATTGCGAAAATTCGATGGCCAGGTCGATCAGATGTTCCATGCGCGCGGCATCCGCCGTGGCAATGCCCGACAGGTTGGGCGCCATGTCCGACAGGACCAGATCGACCTTGCGGCCTTGCAACACCACTTCCAGCTGGCGCAATACGCGCGCTTCGCGGAAGTCGCCCTGGATGAAGTGGAAATCGGCGATCGGCTCCATTTCCAGCATGTCCAGGCCAATCAGGGTACCATTGACCCCGCCGCCATCCTTGCCGGCCAGCTTGCGCCGCGTGTACTGGGCCCAGCTGCCGGGAGTACAACCAAGGTCGACAATCACCTGGCCAGGTTTGATCAGTTTCTCGTCTTCATCGATTTCTTTGAGCTTGTATGCTGCCCGGGCGCGGTAGCCCTCTTTTTGCGCCAACTTCACATAAGGATCATTTATGTGGTCGTGCAACCAGTTTTTGTTTAATTTCTTCTTTGCCATTCGCGTAGAATACTGCTTTTAAGGGAATTACTAAATATTATTATGCTAAAACTTACACCCGTAGAGCGCAGCGCACTGCGCGCCGAAGCACACGCGCTGAAGCCTATCGTCATCATTGGCGAAGCGGGCTTGACACCTGCTGTCCTCAAAGAGATCGACCTTGGCCTGGATTCGCACGGCCTGATTAAAGTCCGCGTGTTCGGCGACGACCGCGAAGCCCGCGTCGGAATGTACGATACGATTTGCGGCAATCTCGGCGCCGCCCCGGTACAACATATTGGCAAACTGCTGGTAATCTACCGTCCGAAAAAAGAAGTGGTTAAGGAGAAGGTCAGCGCCGGCAAAGGCATGCGCGAAGTGACCATCGTCAAGGCCAGCGCCAGCGGCACCAAGCGCCCCAGCGTGACGAAAGTCATGATCAAGGGCAATGAGCGCGTTACCGAAGGCGGTTCCATCAAGCGTGCCAAGCCACGTCAGAAAAGCGCCAAGAAAAGCGCACTGGGCAGCAAGTAAGCCTGTTCACCCGGCCATCGCAAGGCGGCCGGGCTTGAAACAAGAAGCGGAGCACGGGATATTCCCTGCTCCGCTTTTTTATTGCAATTGCGCTTGTCGGATTACACGGCGCCAAGGCGCCGCTAATCCGACCTACGATATCGACCATCAGTCATGTAGGTCGGATTAGCGCGCAGCGCGTAATCCGACAAACACCAGCAATTACTGCTGCTTCCAGATCAGCACGCCCGCCAGCAGGCTTTGCACGGCAAAGATCAGGGTCGACACGCCATGCAGCATGCCGAAGCGGCTGCGCATGGCCTCGTCCATGATGCCCGACGGCGCTTGCGCCTTGAGTTCGGCCATCAGCGGCGAAATGCCGAAATGGCTGAGCAGCGCGCACACCAGCATGGACAGCACCAGCGCGCCCAGCAGGCGGCGGCGCTTGCGCTCCAGCGCACCGGGCGCCCATTGCAGCAAGGCCAGCAGTACCAGCGCGCAGGCGATGGACAGCCACGCCTCGGCGCGGAACATGCTGCCGGCGATATTGCCGGCCAGCACGCGGTCGCTCAGGGTGCCGAACAGGGTGGGCGCCACGATGAAGCCGATGGTCCACAGGCTGCCCGCCCACAGGGTGGCAACGAGGAAGCGCACGCGGCCCAGCATCAGATGTACAGTACTTCCAGGATCTCGTATTCGCGCGGGCCGGACGGCGCCTGCACTTCCACCACGTCGCCGGCGTACTTGCCGATCAGCGCGCGGGCGATCGGGGACGTCACGGACACCTTGTTCATTTTCAGGTCGGCTTCATCGAGGCCCACGATCTGGTACGTGACTTTCTGGCCCGATTCCAGGTCTTCCAGGTTCACGGTCGAGGCAAACACCACGCGGCCTTCCGCGTCGAGCGCGGTCGGGTCGATGATTTGCGCTGCGCCCAGCTTGCCTTCGAGCTCGGCGATGCGGCCTTCGACGAAGGCCTGGCGTTCCTTGGCGGCATCGTACTCGGCGTTTTCCGACAAATCTCCGTGCGAACGCGCTTCGGCGATCGCATCGATGACGATGCGGCGTTCCTTGGTCTTCAAATGATGCAGCTCTTCCTTCAGGAGTTCTGCGCCGTATTTGGTCAATGGGACTGAGGTCATGTTATCTCTACTATCTGCTAGTTATCGGCGCCGTTGTCCGTGTTTTGCCACGGTTAACGGACTTACCAAGTGAAAACCACAGAGGCCGCGCGCTGCTCTGCACGGAACTCTGTGGTTGATAAGCATGCAGTGTACCGCCTAACGGCGGTCACTGCAAACGCACTTAGTTCAAGGTCTTGTGCAGACCTTGCAAATCATACACACGCAACTCATCCAGATGGCGGATGCCTTCGACGGCCGCTTCCGCGCCCGCGATGGTCGTGTAGGTCGTCACGCGCGAGGCCAGGGCCGAGGTGCGGATGGCCCGCGAATCGACGATGGCGCTGCGCTTTTCTTCCACGGTGTTGATCACCAGCACGATTTCATGGTTCTTGATCATGTCGACCACGTGCGGACGGCCTTCGATCACCTTGTTCACTGGCGTGACGGCGATGCCGGCAGCAGCGATCACGGCGGCGGTGCCCTTGGTGGCGACCACTGTGAAACCGGACTCGACCAGGTCGCGCGCCACTTGCACGGCGCGCGGCTTGTCCGACGCTTTCACGCTGATGAAGACCTTGCCCGATTTTGGCAGGTTGACGCCGGCGCCCAGTTGCGATTTCACAAACGCTTCGCCGAACGTCAGGCCTACGCCCATGACTTCGCCCGTCGATTTCATTTCAGGGCCGAGGATGGTGTCCACGCCCGGGAACTTGACGAACGGGAACACAGCTTCCTTGACGCTGAAATATGGCGGCACGACTTCCTGCGTGATGCCCTGCGACGCCAGCGATTGGCCGACCATGCAGCGGGCGGCGATCTTCGCCAGTTGCAGACCGGTGGCTTTCGAGACGAAAGGCACGGTGCGCGACGCGCGTGGATTGACTTCCAGCACGAAGACGACGTCTTTCATTGCGCCATCGATCTCCTGTTTCTGGATCGCGAACTGCACGTTCATCAGGCCGACCACGTTCAAACCCTTGGCCATCAGCGCCGTCTGGCGTTTCAGTTCTTCAATGGTTTCCGGTGCCAGCGAGTATGGCGGCAAGGAGCAAGCCGAGTCGCCCGAGTGGACGCCAGCCTGTTCGATGTGTTCCATCACGCCGCCGATGAAGGTCGTTTCGCCGTCGGAGATGCAATCGACGTCGCACTCGATGGCGTCGTTCAGGAAGCGGTCCAGCAGCACGGGCGAATCGTGCGAAACCTTGACGGCTTCGCGCATGTAGCGCTCGAGGTCGCGTTGCTCGTGGACGATTTCCATCGCGCGCCCGCCCAGCACGTACGATGGACGCACGACCAGCGGGTAGCCGATTTCCTGCGCCAGCGCCAGGGCGTCGGCTTCCGTGCGCGCGGTGCGGTTAGGCGGCTGGCGCAGTTCCAGCTTGTGCAGCATCTGCTGGAAACGCTCGCGGTCTTCGGCCGCATCGATCATGTCGGGCGAGGTGCCGATGATGGGCACGCCATTCGCTTCCAGGTCCAGCGCCAGCTTCAATGGCGTCTGGCCGCCGTACTGCACGATCACGCCGACCGGTTTTTCGATGGCGACGATTTCCAGCACGTCTTCCAGGGTCAAGGACTCGAAGTACAGGCGGTCCGAAGTATCGTAGTCGGTGGAAACCGTTTCCGGGTTGCAATTGACCATGATGGTTTCGTAGCCGTCTTCGCGCATGGCGAGGGCCGCGTGGACGCAGCAATAGTCAAACTCGATACCCTGGCCGATACGGTTCGGGCCACCGCCCAGCACCATGATCTTTTTCTTGTCGGTCGGGTTCGATTCGCACTCTTCGTCGTACGTGGAATACATGTACGCCGTGTCGGTCGAAAACTCGGCCGCGCAGGTGTCGACGCGCTTGTAGACGGGACGGATGTTAAGCGCATGGCGCTGCTGGCGCACGGCCGTGTCGGTCGTCTGTAACAGGAAGCCCAGGCGGCGGTCCGAGAAGCCCTTCTGCTTCAACTTGTACAAGGTGTTCTTGTCCAGGTTTTCCAGCTTCTGCGTGTCCAGCCACAATTCCAGGTCGACGATTTCCTTGATCTGGATCAGGAACCATGGATCGATCTTGGTCAGCTGGTGCACTTCTTCCAGGGTAAAACCCTGGGCAAACGCGTCGCCCACGTACCAGATACGCTCAGGACCAGGCTCGCCCAGTTCTTCTTCGATCTTTTCGCGGTCCTTGGTCTTCTCGTTCATGCCATCCACGCCCACTTCCAGGCCGCGCAAGGCTTTCTGGAACGATTCCTGGAAGGTACGGCCGATGGCCATCACTTCGCCGACGGATTTCATCTGCGTCGTCAGGTGGTGGTCGGCGGTCGGGAATTTCTCGAACGTGAAACGGGGAATCTTGGTGACGACGTAATCGATCGACGGTTCGAACGATGCCGGCGTGGCGCCGCCCGTGATTTCATTGCGCAGCTCGTCCAGGGTGAAACCGACGGCCAGCTTGGCGGCGATCTTGGCGATCGGGAAACCCGTCGCTTTCGATGCCAGGGCCGACGAACGCGACACGCGCGGATTCATCTCGATGACGATCATGCGGCCATCGACGGGGTTGATCGAGAATTGCACGTTCGAGCCGCCCGTGTCGACGCCGATCTCGCGCAGCACTGCCAGACTGGCATTGCGCATGATCTGGTATTCCTTGTCCGTCAGCGTTTGCGCAGGAGCGACGGTAATCGAGTCGCCCGTGTGCACGCCCATCGGGTCGAGGTTTTCGATCGAGCAGATGATGATGCAGTTGTCCGCCTTGTCGCGCACCACTTCCATCTCGTACTCTTTCCAGCCCAGCAGCGATTCTTCGATCAGCAGCTCTTTCGTCGGCGATGCTTCCAGGCCGCGCTTGCAGATGGTTTCGAATTCTTCTTCGTTGTAGGCGATGCCGCCGCCGGAACCGCCCATGGTGAACGATGGACGGATGATGGTCGGGAAGCCCAGGGTGCGCTGCACGGCCCACGATTCTTCCATCGAGTGCGCCACGCCGGAACGGGCCGAACCGAGGCCGATCTTGGTCATCGCGTCCTTGAACTTCGAGCGGTCTTCGGCCTTGTCGATGGCTTCCGGCGACGCGCCGATCAGCTCGACGTTGTATTTTGCCAGCACGCCATTGTTGAACAGGTCCAGCGCGCAGTTCAGCGCCGTCTGGCCGCCCATCGTCGGCAGGATCGCGTCAGGACGCTCCTTGGCGATGATGCGCTCGACAACCGACCAGGTGATCGGTTCGATGTAGGTCACGTCGGCCATTTCCGGGTCCGTCATGATGGTCGCAGGATTGCTGTTGACCAGGATGACTTTGTAGCCCTCTTCGCGCAGGGCCTTGCACGCTTGCGCGCCGGAATAATCGAATTCGCAGGCCTGG
Organism: Janthinobacterium sp. GW823-FHT01H08; assembly: GCF_058797855.1. Classification (NCBI taxonomy): domain Bacteria; kingdom Pseudomonadati; phylum Pseudomonadota; class Betaproteobacteria; order Burkholderiales; family Oxalobacteraceae; genus Janthinobacterium; species Janthinobacterium sp. GW823-FHT01H08. The sequence goes on along the minus strand of NZ_CM179504.1, from coordinate 2,682,629 downwards.
CCGATCACGATCGGGCCAGCGCCAATAATCAGAATACTTTTGATATCTAAACGTTTAGGCATTTTTCTTTTTCTCCTCCGCAGCCATCAAGTTGATGAAGCGGTCAAACAGGTAAGCAACATCCATCGGGCCCGGCGACGCTTCAGGGTGGCCCTGGAAGCAGAAGGCCGGCTTGTCCGTGCGGGCAAAGCCCTGCAGGGAGCCGTCGAACAGCGATTCATGGGTCACGCGGCAATTCGCGGGCAGAGTTGCCGCGTCGACCGCGAAACCGTGGTTTTGCGAGGTAATCAAGACCTGCTTCGTTTCCAGGTCTTGCACCGGGTGGTTGGCGCCGTGGTGGCCGAACTTCATCTTCAAGGTTTTCGCGCCGGAAGCGAGCGCCATGATCTGGTGGCCAAGGCAGATGCCGAAGGTCGGGATACCCTTCTCGATCAACTCGCGGGTCGCCGCGATGGCGTAGTCGCACGGTTCCGGGTCGCCGGGGCCGTTCGACAGGAAGATGCCGTCCGGATTCAGTGCCAGGGCGTCGGCCGCCGTCGCTTGCGCGGGCAGCACGGTGACTTTGCAGCCGCGCGCCGTCAGCATGCGCAGGATGTTGCGCTTGACGCCGTAGTCGAAGGCGACCACGTGGTATTTCGCGTCCGCGTCAGCCAGCTGGCCGTAGCCTTCGCCCAGGGTCCATTCCGTTTCGCGGTATTCATACGGCGCCTTGGCCGAGACGACCTTGGCCAGGTCCATGCCGGCCAGGCCGGGGAAGGAGCGGGCCAGTTCCAGCGCTTGGGCGCTAGATGGCTCGTTGCCTTGCGTACCGACGAGGATGGCACCGCCCTGCGCACCTTTTTCACGCAGGATGCGCGTGAGCTTGCGTGTATCGATGCCGGCGATGGCGACGATATTTTCAGCTTTCAGGTAATCGGACAGGGAGAGCGTGGAACGGAAATTGGATGCCAGCAATGGCAGATCGCGGATGATGAGGCCAGCGGCGTGTACCTTGGAAGACTCGACGTCTTCGGGATTGACGCCCGTATTGCCGATATGCGGATAGGTCAGGGTGACCATCTGGCGGCAATAGCTTGGGTCGGTAAGGATTTCCTGATACCCGGTCATCGAGGTGTTGAAAACAACCTCGCCCGTGGTATGACCGGCGGCACCGATCGAAAAACCTTTAAAGATCGTTCCATCAGCAAGCGCTAATATGGCTGGAACGGCAGGGCCAGAAAAAAATGGCGGCAAGGGCAACTCCTGATAAAGTTACCGTAGCTGCGCCACGTCAGACCGACCGCCTAGATACCCGAGCCAGATGCACTCAGGGTGTTTCAACGGTCATTTTGAATGAGGGGATGGGTAGTCGCTACGGTATATGTGTGATTGGCTAAACCTTTGAATTATAACCAAAAGGAAGCTTTTCCACAAGGAAGAAAATTCAGAAAGCCCGGCATTTTTTTGCGCAGCAACATAAATTCTGCGCCCCATGAAAAAAGCCGCCCGGCTTGCGCGGAGCGGCTTGCAAAGCAATATCGGTTACTACTTAGGCCGTCAAAGCGGCGATGCCCGCTTTGGCAATTTGCGCGTCCTCGGCTGACTTGACACCCGAGACGCCGACGGCGCCCACGTAGTGGCCGTCGTACACGATGGGCACGCCGCCTTCGAGCAAGCCGTCGATTTCCGGCGCGCTCAGGAACGACACGCGGCCGCCGTTGATCATCTCTTCATAGATGCGCGATTCGCGGCGGCCCAGCGCGGCCGTCTTGGCTTTCGATGGGGCGATGTGCGACGAGATCGGCGCCACGCCGTCCATGCGCTGCAGCCACAGCAGGTGGCCGCCGTCGTCGACGATGGCGATCGTGACCGCCCAGTTATTCTTGACCGCTTCCGCTTCGGCGGCGGCAGCGATTTTCTTTACGTCGTCCAGGGTCAAAATCGGTTTCGATTGCATGGTGCATCCTTGTTATGTTGAAACAAAATTGTATACGAAATGCGCAGCGGCGCCATCGCCTACTGCTCGCGTTTGGCTTTCAGCTTTTGCTTGAGTTGCGCCATGACGGCAAACGTCGCCTGCTCGCCCGCCAGGATGGCCTGGTTGCGGCTGTTGAAATCGTTCCCTTTCATGGTGCCCAGGCTGGGCTGGATCACCACGTCCGCATCTTTCAATTCGAACTGGTTGATGCGCTGACCCATGATGGCGAAGGTTTGCATGATGACTTCCATCGAACTGATGGCCTTTTGCGTATCCGTTTGCGACGAAATATTCACGGCGATGATGAAGTCGGCGCCCATGTCGCGCGCAAAGCGCACGGGCACGGGAGCGACGAGGCCGCCATCGACATAGGTATGGCCGGCGATCGTCACGGGCTGGAACACGCCGGGCACGGCCGACGAGGCGCGCACGGCCATGCCGGTGTTGCCGCGCTGGAACAGGATCGGCTGGCCATTCTTCAGATCGGTCGCCACCACGCCAAACGGAATCTTCAGCTTTTCCAGCGACACGCCGCCGACCGCCTTGTTGACATAGCTTTGCAGCGCTTCGCCTTTCAGCACGCCGGACGACTTGCCGAACAGGGGCAAGGCCCAGTCGGAAATGGCCGCCTCGTCCATGTCGAAGGCCATCTTTTGCAGGACGAAGCCGGAATTGCCTGCCGCATACAGGGCGCCCACCACGCTGCCGGCGCTGGTGCCGGTGACGATGTCGGCATGTATACCCTGCGATTCGAGCGCCTTGATCACGCCGATGTGCGCAAAACCGCGCGCCGCGCCGCCGCCCAGCGCCAGGCCGATCTTGATCTTGCGGGGAGCGACGACGGGTTCGGGCGGCGTCAATACTTGTACGGGTTTCGGGGCGGTGGTATCGCAGCCGGCCAGCACGAAGGCGGCCAGGGCAAGCAGGGTCAGGCGTTTAGGGAACATGGTGGCAGAAGAGAACCGCGCGCGGCAGTGGCAATAAAGGAGAGCCGATTGTAGCGCAAGCGGGGCCGGCCGCACTGAAGGCGGTCTTAAATGTTTATAGTGACAAGATTGCGAACCGTGCGCGCCACGCCGGCTGCTAGACTGGCGCCTGGTTTCCCACCTCCCCACCTCCTGGCTTATGAAAACAGACCTGTTCCGCTTCATCGCGCACCCATGCTTGCTCGTTGCCGTCCTGCTCGGCGCAGCCTGCGCCAACGCCACCCCCGCCGCGGCGCAGCGCCCAGATAGCATCGCGGAAAGGATGGCGGGCGTTACCTGCACGGGTAACATACAGATTCCCAATGATCAGGGGGAGCACACGATTGAACTCAGCTTCGACGCCCCCGACCGGCACGGCGCGCAAGGCACCCACATCATTGACGGGCGCGGCAAAGCGAGTAATTTCTACGATTGCCGGCAAAGCGGCGACAGCTTGTCTTGCACATATGACGCGGGACCAAGCAGCGGCCCGCTGACCATGCGCTTTAGCGGCAACTTGACGCAAGTAAAGGGCGAATTCAATTCTCCGTTTGAAAACAGCACCGCCTTGCCATTTTCCGCACGCTGCCAAAAATCGGAGCAATAGCAGCGTCCGGTCCATGGGCCAAGCGAAGAGTACCCGCGGGGTAGCTGGCTCGCATGCAGAATCGTCCCAACCGCCTCTCACTCGCCGAATCAGTCAACATGTCCAACGAATATCAATTTTCCGACAGCCGCGTCCTGAGCGCCCCATTTGCACAACAGCTATCGGGGCAGCCGCCCGACGGCGCCCTCGCCTGGCTGAGCGCCATCCTCGCCACGCAGGCGCCCGCGCTGCGCTCGTCGAACGCCATCCTGCTGGCCTACACGGGCAATCCGGCCGCAATCGCCTGGATCGACGCCAATATCGGCTCGCCCGTGGCGGGGCAATGGGGCGTGGCGGCGGCCCTGCTGGACACGCCGTGGCCGCAAATCGTTGACTGGCTGCAACGGGGCGGCGCACACCGGCTGATGGCGCTCGATACCCTGCTGGCCTACCGCAAGCCAGCCGTCAACATGTCGCCGCTGGAACAGATCGCCGCCCCCGTGCTGCCGCAGGCGCCCGCGCGCGCCGAACTCGACGCCGCGCTGGCCGCCTGCCTGGCGGCATCTTCCACGCCGCGCGTCCAGGCTGCCATCCACGCGATCAACAAGCATGTGGACGAGATCCTGCGCGGCGGCCCGCGCGGCGTGGCCGTGGCCGACTTGCCGCGCCTGTACCTGGACCCGGCACCATTCAAGGATACGCCCGCCATCCTGGAGCAGCACGAGGCGGTGGTGGGCGGCATGCGGCAAAACCTGCAGAACTTGCTCAAGGGCATATTGTGAATCGACCGGCGCTGGTGACAATCGACTTGAGCGAGATCAACACCGCGCGCCAGTTGCACGCGGCGCTGGCGGCCGCACTGGATTTCCCTTCCTTCTACGGCATGAACTGGGATGCGTTATGGGATGCCATCACGGGCCTGGTGGACATGCCGCAACAACTGGAGCTGCTGGGCTGGCAGGGGCTCGCGTCGCGGCTGCCCCGCGATGCGGCCCTGTTGCGGCGCTGCCTGGAACGCGCGCGGCAGGAAATGCCGAACGGGGCATCACACGTGCACTACATGTAAAACGGAAACGCTTGACAGCCCCGCCCGACATCCCTTACATTGAGTGCATGTCCTCCTTCAAACATTCTTCCCCTTCCCTGCTGTCGCTATCGCGACTACTACTAGCACGCGCATAAGTTTGCCGCATTGCTTCGCCTGGCCACACGCCGGCGTGTTTCAAAAACCCTGGAAGGTTTGATGATGTTTGCACCATCCCCATACGTACACGTAATCCCCGCTGCGACCGCCCCTGCCGGCATCGCGGCCGCACTGCTACCGCTAACGATCGCTTGCCTGGCCTAGTGTTGCGTGGCCGCCCGGCAAGCTTGCGCCACAACCATTGATTTCCCCCCTATCTTCAGGAGTACCCGATCATGATGTTGCAAAACCCAGCTTCCAAATACCGCGCCTTTCCTCCAGTTAAATTGACCGACCGTCAATGGCCGAACCAGATCATCAGCAAACCGCCGATCTGGATGAGCACCGACTTGCGCGACGGCAATCAGTCCTTGATCGAGCCGATGAGCGCGGAAAAGAAGCTGCGGTTCTTCGAGATGCTGATCGCCATCGGCCTGAAGGAAATCGAAGTGGGTTTCCCATCGGCATCGCAGACGGATTTCGATTTCGTGCGCAAGCTCGTCGATGAAGGCCGCATTCCGGACGACGTCACCATCATCGTGCTGACCCAGTCGCGCGAAGAATTGATCCGCCGCACGGTGGAATCCGTCGTCGGCGCCAAACGCGCCATCGTCCACCTGTACAACTCCGTGGCGCCAGTGTTCCGCAAGGTCGTGTTCGGCATGTCGCGCGAAGAAATCACGACTATCGCCACCACCGGCACTACCCTCGTAAAACAGCTGGTGGCCCAGCATCCGGAAACGGAATGGGGCTTTGAATACACGCCGGAATCGTTTTCCACCACGGAACTCGATTTCTCCAAGCATATCTGCGACGCCGTCAGCGCCATCTGGAAGCCGACGCCCGCCAACAAGATGATCATCAACCTGCCATCGACCGTGGAATGCAGCACGCCCAACGTGTATGCGGACCAGATCGAATGGATGTCACGCAAACTGGCGCGCCGCGATTCCATCATCATCAGCGTGCACCCGCATAACGACCGCGGCACGGCCGTCGCCTCGGCCGAGCTGGCCGTGATGGCGGGCGCCGACCGCGTCGAAGGCTGCTTGTTCGGCAATGGCGAGCGCACGGGCAACGTCGATCTCGTCACCCTGGCGATGAACTTGTACACGCAGGGCGTGCACCCGGGCCTGGATTTCTCCGATATCGATACCGTGCGCAAGTGCGTGGAAGAATGCAACCAGTTGCCCGTCCATCCGCGCCATCCGTATGCGGGCGACCTGGTGTTTACGGCCTTCTCCGGCTCGCACCAGGATGCGATCAAGAAAGGTTTCGCCAAGCAACAACCGGACAGCATCTGGGAAGTGCCGTACCTGCCGATCGACCCGGCCGATCTGGGCCGCAGCTACGATGCCGTGATCCGCGTCAACAGCCAGTCCGGCAAGGGCGGCATGGCGTACTTGCTGGAACAGGAATACGGCCTGGTCTTGCCGCGCCGCCTGCAGATCGAATTCTCGCGCGCCGTGCAAGCCGTGGCCGACGCCACGGGCCGCGAAATCGCCGCGCAGGATATCCATGAAATCTTCCAGAAGGAATACCTGGAGCAAACGGCGCCGTACGCCTACGCTTCGCACCGCATGGTGGAAGACACCAGCAGCGACGAGTCCGTGCAGATCGACATCAGCCTGTCGCACCGCCAGACGCCATTGGCCCTGCAAGGCGGCGGCAACGGCCCCATCGACGCCTTCGTCAATGCGCTCGGTCTCGACATCAAGCTGATGGATTACCACGAACACTCGATCGGCTCCGGCGCCAACGCGCAAGCGGCGTGCTACGTGGAATTGCGCCTCGATAACGGCCCGACCCTGTTCGGCGCCGCCATCGACAGCAACATCGTCACCGCCTCGTTCAAGGCCGTGCTGTCGGCCGTGAACCGCCGCATCGGGCAGACGGAAGCCGAAAAAACAACAACGGCCAACGTGGCGGCGAGCGCCGTCTAAGGACTGCATTCCCTCTCGCACAGGGAAAAAAAGCGGTACGGCTTGATCGCCGTGCCGCTTTTTCATTTCCGCAAGGCAATTGTTGCTGCAAAAGAAGTATCACGCGCCGTATAATCGACTCATAATAAGACCACCGGGGACAGATTTAAAAGTAACCCCCAATAAATTCTTGTCATTTCTAGCTTCCATAAACAGCGTGCTGCTTTGTTGCCCTCCGCTAGCAGTGCTTGCACTGCGTCGCAGAGCGCGCCTAGCATCACATCTGTTTCTGTTCGCTATAAATTGCCAATAATTTCTTGAGGATTACTTTCGCTACCGAGGGAATGAGTGAATGAGTATGAAATTGACGGATATGAAGATAGGCGCGCGCCTGGGTGCCGGCTTTGGCGTGGTGCTGCTGCTGATGGCAGTGCTGGTGGGAACGGGCCTGTTCCGGCTGGACAAGATCGGCGCGCTCAGCGAGTCCATCATCGAGAAAGACTGGGCCAAGGCGGACGCCATCGCCACCATCCGCAGCACGACGCGTTCGAACGCGGCATTGGTGCTGGAACTGTTCATCCATGAAGATCCAGCCCGCGCCAACGCCATCCATGGCGAAATCGATGCCAACAAGGCCACCATCACCGATGCGCTGGCCATCCTCGACCGCCTGATCGTGCTGCCGGAAGGCAAGGAACTGCTGGCCACCCTGAAGCAGCAGCGCAAGGCCTATGTCGTCTCGTTCAGCCAGGCAGACAAGCTGCTGGTGGCGGGGCAGCGCGCGGAAGCGGCCAAGCACGTGCGCGACGATACCCTGCCCGCCCTGAACCAACTGCAAAAGACGGTGAACCGCCTGAATGAAATCCAGCGCGGCGTGGTCGTGCATGGCGGCCAGCAAATCCAGCAGAATATTTCCGCGGCGAATGTGCTGATGGCCAGCCTGGGCACGGCCGCCCTGCTGCTGGGCGTGCTCTTTGCCTGGCGGGTCACGCGCTCGATCACCACGCCGATCGCGTATGCACTGCGCGTGGCGCAAGCCGTGGCTGGAGGCGACTTGAGCAGCAAGATCGTGGCCGACGGCAAGGATGAAGCGGCCCAGCTGCTGCAGGCCTTGCGCGACATGAACACCAACCTGGCCACCCTCGTGGGGCAAGTGCGCGGCGGCACGGGTACGATCGCCGTGGCGTCGAGCCAGATCGCCAGCGGCAATGCCGACCTGTCGGCCCGCACCGAGGCGCAGGCCAGCGCGCTGGAAGAGACCGCCTCGTCGATGATTGAACTGACGGGCACCGTGCGCAGCAACAGCGACAATGCGCGCCAGGCCGACAGCCTGGCCCGCTCGGCGTCGGCCATTGCGCAGCGCGGCGGCTCGGCCATGGCGGAAGTGATCGGCACCATGGACGCCATCAATGCTTCGTCGCGCAAGATCGTCGACATCATCGCCGTCATCGACGGCATCGCTTTCCAGACGAATATCCTGGCACTGAATGCGGCCGTGGAAGCGGCGCGTGCCGGCGAGCAAGGCCGCGGCTTTGCCGTCGTGGCATCCGAAGTGCGCAACCTGGCGCAGCGCTCGGCGGCGGCGGCTAAAGAGATCAAGGAACTCATTGCCGACTCCGTCACGCGGGTCGGCCAGGGCGCGCAGCTGGTCAGCCAGGCGGGCGCCACGATGGATGAAGTGGTGGCCAGCGTGGGCCGGGTCAGCGCCATCGTCGGTGAAATCAGCGTCGCCAACCACGAGCAGAGCGAAGGCATCGAGCAGATCAATGCGGCCATCATGCAGATGGACCAGACGACGCAACAGAACGCGGCCCTGGTCGAGGAAGCGGCCGCGGCGGCGGCGGCCATGCATGAACAGGCGGGCGACCTGGAAACCCTCGTCAGCCAGTTCAAGCTCGAGCAGAACGCCAGCGCCAAGGCACCGCCCCGCCCTGACGCGCCCGCCGTCCCGCGCCTGCACTAAGTTGCTTATTCCACCTTTGCTTATTCCACCTGGCGCGCCAGGCGGATGCCCGTAAATTGCCAGCGCGCGCCGGCCGGGAAGAAATTGCGGTAACTGGCGCGCGCATGGCCAGCCGGCGTGGCGCACGACGAGCCGCGCAGCACATACTGGTTCAGCATGAACTTGCCGTTGTATTCGCCCAGCGCCCCGGGCGCCGTGCGGTAGCCCGGGTACGGCGCATAGCTGCTGCTGGTCCATTGCCAGCAATGGCCGAACATCTGCCGCAGTCCCGTTCCCGGCGCGCCGGCCGCCGGATGCAGCTGGCCCACCTGCATGTCGACGCCCTGCGCCGCCACTTCCCACTCCGCTTCCGTCGGCAGGCGCGCACCGGCCCAGTGCGCATACGCATCGGCCTCGAACAGCGACAAGTGCGTGGCCGGCGCCTGCGGGTCCAGCGGGCGCAAGCCGGATAAAGTGAATTCCTGCCAGCGGCCCGCCTCGTCGCACTGCCAGTACAGCGGGCAGGACAGCTGTTGCGTGCGGACCCAGTCCCAGCCTTCAGCCAGCCACCAATGCGCCGTGCGGTAGCCGCCCGCCTCGATAAAGGCGAGAAATTCCCCATTCGTCACCAGCGCGCTGGCCAGTTCGAACGGCGCCACGTATTGCGGGTGGCGCGGCAATTCATTGTCAAAACAAAAGCCGTCGCCCGCATGGCCGATCTGCGCCAGGCCGCCGTCGAAGGCGAGCCAGGCCGTGGGCTGCGCGTGCTCCTGCGCTGGCGCCACCGCGCCGTCTAGATAGGCGGGAAACAGGGCGCTCTGCGCCAGCAAGTGTTTGACGTCCGTCAACAGCAATTCCTGGTGCTGCTGCTCGTGTTCCAGGCCCAGCGCCAGCAGCATGGTCAGCCGTTCGCGTTCGTCGCGCGCCAGTTCGCCCGCCAGCAGGCGCGCGATGCGCGCATCGACGTCGGCCCGGTAAGCGCGCACCTGCGCCATGCCGGGGCGCGTCAGCAAGCCCCGCTGGGCGCGCGGGTGCTTCTCGCCCACGCCGTTGTAATACGAGTTGAACAGCACGCGGAAAGCCGGGTGGAATGGCGCGAACGCCGCTTCCATGCTTTCCAGGATAAACGTTTCGAAAAACCAGGTCGTATGCGCGAGGTGCCATTTGACGGGACTGGCGTCCGGCATCGACTGGGCGCCGCAATCCTCGTCGGACAGGGGTTCGGCCAGCCGCAGCGAGTGCTGGCGCACTGTATTGTAATGATCGATCAGCATCTTTTTCTTAGTCCCTGATGATGCGCGCATAAATGACGGCAAACCACTGCTGCGGGTCCGTCCAGACTTGCACGGTGGAAAACCCCGCCTGCTCCAGCAAGCCGACGAAGGCCGGGCGCGTATATTTATAGCTGTCCTCTGTATGGATGCGTTCACCTTTCGCGAAACGGCGCTGGCCACCTTTCCAATGGACAACTTGTTCGCTGCGTGCTTCCAGGTGCATCTCGACGCGGTGCTCGTCGGCGTTGAAAAAGCCGTGGTGCCGCCACGCGCGCACGTCGAAGTCGGCGCCGATCAGGCCGTTCACGTGGCGCAGCATGTTCAGGTTGAAGGCGGCCGTGACGCCCAGCGCGTCGTCATAGGCGGCGTCGAGGATGGCATCCTCCTTGATCAGGTCGACGCCGATCAGCAGGCCGCCATCGCCGTCCGCGTTCGCGCGCAGGCGGCGCAAAAAAGCGGTCGCTTGCTCAGGCGCAAAATTGCCGATGGACGAGCCGGGATAGAAGAACAGGCGCCGCGCCTCGCGCACGCTGTCGGGCAAGTCCAGGCGGCTGGAGAAATCCAGGCCCAGACCGGTCATCTCGATATGCGGAAAGCGCTGCTGCAGCCGGCTCAGCGATTCACTGAGAAAATCGTAGGAAATATCCACGGCCACATATTGAGCCGGATGCAGCAGCGGAAACAGGCTGGCGGCCTTGGCGCAGTTGCCCGCGCCCAGGTCGATCAGGGTGCTGCCCGGCCCCACGGCGTGCGCGATCTCGGCGCCGTGGCGCGCGAAGATGGCCGCCTCGGTACGCGTCGGATAGTACTCGGGCAAGGCGCAGATGGCTTCGAACAGTTTCGAGCCGAGCGCGTCGTATAGGTACTTGGGCGACGTCCAGGCATCGCGCGCCAACAGTCCTGCGCTGATCTCGGCTATCGTGACAGGAGTGGCGCTGGCCGCGCTGGCGTTGCTGGCGGGATACAAATCGGACTGCTGTTGCGCGAGTGGCATGGTCATGGGCTGGCGTCGTCAATATGAGGTTCACGAAGGGCTTGCACGGTCAGCCACCGGGCGCGCCGCCCCTGCCGCAGCGGTGTGCGGGCGCCTTGCCGATGACTTTTTTCCATCATAGCGGAATCCGCGCAAGCCAGCCGTGCGGCAGGTAACTTAAGGTCGAACAGCCGGCATGCACATAAAATTGGTATTACCCAGCAAAAATGATAAGGCTGTCGTATACTACACATTGCCGGCCAAACAATCCGCGCCCCTTGCAGTTCCCAGGCCCCCCTCTCCCCCGCGTGCCTCCCTTTACGATAGCCGTTATTAATCAAGATCACCATGCTCGAATTGCGCCATCTGTCGAAGTCCTATGCCAATGCCCGTCCCGTGCTGGCCAACATTTCCTGCCGCTTCAAGGCGGGGGAATTCATCGCCATCATGGGCGATTCGGGCGTGGGCAAGTCGACCTTGCTGAACCTGATCGCCGGCCTCGATACGCCCGATGCGGGTGCCGAAGCGCACCCTATCCTGGTGGACGGCATTGCCATGTCCAGCCTCGATGACGCCGCCGCCACCCGGCTGCGTCGCGCCCGCATGGGCTTTATCTTCCAGGCTTTCCACGTCTTGCCGCACCTGACCCTGCTGCAAAACGTGGCCCTGCCGCTGCTGCTCAACGGACTGCCCCAGGAGCGTGCCGCCAGCATGCTCGAGGCCGTCGGCCTGGGCGGACGCGGCGGCGACTTTCCGCAGCAATTGTCGGGCGGCGAAATGCAGCGCGTGGCCATCGCCCGCGCACTCGTGCACAAGCCGGCGCTGGTGCTGGCCGATGAGCCCACCGGCAACCTCGACCCGGACACGGCGCACAGCATCCTGCAATTGCTGCGCGCCGAAATCAAGGCCAACGGCAGCTGCGCGATCATGGTCACGCACTCGCTGGCCGCCGCCGAAATGGCGGACCGGACCATGATTCTGACGAAAAGCGGCTTACAAAATACAACAACCGTCAACCAAATTGATCAAACAATCGGTTAATTTAACTGACCATCTGTCACAAGTTTTGTTATCGTAGTATTATTGAAAACACTTGCCTGGTTATCAATGTTGTAACGCGAATGTTGTCACGTCACCCAGACAGCCGTACTGCGATGACGAACTATAGCCGGGACCATATAAAGTGGTCTCGTCCCTTGCATAACCTGAAGGAGGAGTAAATGAACGTTCGACAAAAGAAGCTGGAAATGATTGAAGCGATGAACCGGGCGCGTGCGCTCGAACCATCGAGTTTTGTGCCGAACAAGCTGCTCGATACCCTGATCGAGAAGCTGAACTTGAAAAATGATGCGGAACTGTGCCGCGTCCTGGAAGTTCAGCCTCCCATCATCAGCAAGATTCGGCACGGCAAACTGTCGGTCGGTGCAACGATTTTATTGCGCATGCATGAAAAATCGGACATCACCATCCGCGAACTGAAGGAACTGTCCGCCACACCAGTCCATTGAACCACCCGCTGTTGTAATGCCATGCCAGGCACCCAGGTCCCCGGCGCCATGAACTTTTGCCATACAATTCGCGTAGTTCGCTCACCGCACAACATCCGAGCACGATAGCGAAGAGACCCAGCCCAAACCATGCTGACCGTTTCTCTGCCCTGCCGCGCCAGCCCTCCCAGCTTCTCCCCCTGCATTTCCACACATACTTGATCTGACACAACACGCATAGTCCGCGCAGGCATCAAGGTCAGCTTTTAACCAGTGATCCCAACCGCATGTCCAGCAATCCCCTTGCGCCGCCCGTGCTGCGCCTGACGCTCACGCGCGATCCCCTCGCCAGCGCCGGCGATTGCCCCGCCGCGCCCGGCTGGCACAGCGAAACCCACGTGCTGTCGAGCGCGCGCGGCATCGGCAGCTGCCGCATCGCCCTCGATATCGGCCCGGCCGACGTGGTGCAGCTGCTGCTGTGCGACGGCAGTTCGCTGCTGGCAGGCAGCCTGGACCTGCCACGCTACCTGGGGCCGGCCACGCTGGCGCGCGACGGCGCGCCCGCCAGCATCGAAGTGGGGCTGGCCCTGCGCCCGCAGGCGGCGCGCCCGCCGCCCGGCGCCAGCCGCGACGGCCTGGGCGCCTGGATGCTGCGGGCCGTGCGCGTGTACCGCTGCGGCGCCGCCGCCATGACGGCGCTGGCGGCGGCCGGCGCCTTCCAGGACCGCCAGCTGGAACAACGGCTGGGCCTGTACCGCTGCGGCATCGAGGCGGGCGGCATGACGGCCGTCGCCAGCCTGCCCGCCGGGCCGGAACCGGTGCTGCTGCTGTTGCACGGCACGGCCTCGTCGACCCAGCGCAGCTTTGCCGGCCTGTGGCGCAACGGCCTGGCGCCGCAACTGGCGGCGCAGTACGGCAACCGCATCTACGGCTATGAGCACCGCAGCCTCAGCGACAGTCCCATCGAGAACGCGCTGGCCCTCGTGCGCCAGTTGCCGCACGGCGCCGTGCTGCACCTGCTGACCCATTCGCGCGGCGGCCTGGTGGGCGAATTGCTGGCCCGGGCGCAGCGCATCGACAGCCGCGGCGCCGTCGACCTGGCCGGCGACGGCCTGGAGCGATTGAGCGAAAACACGGTGGGCGGCGAAGCGTTCAACAGCCACGATATCGAACACTTCACGGCACAGGCGCGGCTGGGCGGACGCGGCGGCTACGACGCGGATGCGGTGCGCCTGCGCGAATTGAGCGTGGAACTGAAAACACGCGCCATCCGCATCGCCCGTTTCGTGCGCGTGGCTTGCCCGTCGCGCGGCACCACCCTGATGTCGGGCCGCCTGGACCGCTGGGCCAGCGTGATGTTCAACCTGCTGCTGCACGGCGGCGTTCCCGACGGCGCCATGGCCTTCCTGCTGGCCGTGGTGCAGCAGCGCTGCGACGCGCGCATCCTGCCGGGACTGGAAGCGATGATGCCCGACTCGCCCCTGGTGGCGCTGCTCAACGCGCCCGACGTGCGCGTGGCCAGTCCGCTGCACGTGCTGGCCGGCGCGTGCAGCGGCGACGGCCTGCTGGGCTGGCTGGGCGACTGCCTCGACGACCAGCTGTACGGCGGGCAGAACGACCTGGTGGTCAATTGCGCCTCGATGGCCGGCGGCGCCACGCGCAGCACGCCCGTGCGGCAACTGCTGCTGCGCGGGCCGCACACGCACCACCTGAACTACTTCGAGCGCGCGCCATCGAGCCAGGCCGCCGTGCAGGCGCTCGCCGGCGACGAGACCGCCTACCAGCCGCTGCCCGGCATCGAGCACGGCCCGCTGGCGCGCGGCGGCGAAGTGCCGAAACGGCGCGCGCACGCGCCCATCGTGCTGCTGCTGCCCGACATCATGGGCAGCCACCTGCAAGTGGGCAGCAACCGCATCTGGTTCGACCCCGTCAACCTGGTCGAAGGGCGCATCGAACGCCTGGCCGTGGGCCAGCCGCACATCGTCAGCGCCGGCTGGCTCGAGTCCTGCTATGAACCGTTCGCCCGCTTTCTCGCGCAAAGCCAGGAAGTGCGGCCCTTTACCTATGACTGGCGCTTGTCGCTGCAGGAGTCGTGCCGCGCCTTCCTGCCCGTGCTCGACGACGCCATGCGCGATGCCGAACAGCGCGGCCAGCCCTTGCGCATCGTCGCCCACGGCATGGGTGGACTGGTGGCGCGCCTGGCCCTGAAGGACCGCTGGCAGCGCTTCGGCGCCCTGCCCGGCAGCCGATTGCTGCAGGTGGGCACGGCCAACCGTGGCACGCAGGCGATGGTGCAAGTGCTGCTGGGGCGTGACCGGCTGGTGCAGATGCTGGCCTGCTGGATCGGCTGGAAGCACACGCGGCGCCAGTTTCTCGGCTTCGTGCGCGCCTTTCCCGGCGTGCTCGACATGCTGCCGTGGCCGCAGGCGGGCGGCATCGATTATTTCGACGCCGGCGCCTGGGCGCAGCTGGCCACCGGCGACGCGCAAGCGGGCCTGCCCGGCGGCTGGCAGGCGCCCGAGGCGCCGGCGCTGGCCGCCGCGCGCGCCACCGTGGCGCTGCTGGAAGCGGCCCCGCTCGACGCGCGCCATTGCAGCTACCTGGCCGGCTGCGCCGACACGCCGGTGGCGCTGCGCCTGCGCGACGGCGCCATCGAGACGGCCTGGTCGCCGGACGGCGATGGCCGCACGGCCTGGCAAGGCGCGGTGCCGGACGGCGTGGCGGCCTGCTACCTGCCGGTGGCGCATGGCGACCTGCTGCTGCAAAAAGAATACTATCCGGCCATCGCGCAGCTGCTCGACGGCGGCCAGGGCGCCGCCCTGCCCCGGCACCCGCCGCACGTGCCTGGCGGCGCCCCGCCCCGCTTCCATCCCTACGTGCCCGACGCCACGCCGCTGTACCCGCAGCCGCAGGAACTGCTCGATGCGGCCATCGGCGCCGCCGGCCCCGCCAGCGCGCCGGAAAGCAGCGCGCCGCAGCTGAGCCTATCCGTCATCCACGGCAGCATGGCCTCGGCCGATGCGCCCGTCATGAGCGGCTGCTACGCGTCCGAATCGCTGCGCGGCAGCATGAGCTTTCTCGACCGCCTGCTGGCCGGCAAGCTGCAGGAAATCCACGCGCTCGGGCGCTTCCCGCAGCGTCCCGACTCCGCCCTCGTGGTGCTGCAGCCCGATGCGGCGCGCCGGCCCGGCGGCGCCATCGTCATCGGCCTGGGCGCGCTGGGCGAGCTGACGCCGGGCGAACTGGCGCGCGCCTTTGCCGGCGGCCTGCTCGAATACGCGTGCGTCTGCCTGCAGGTGCGCGCCGCCGGCCATGTGGCCACGCCGCCGATGGGCGAGCACGGCTTGCGCGTGGCCAGCCTGCTGTCCGGTTCCGGCTACGGCGGCTTGAGCATCGCCCTGTGCGCGCGGGCCCTGATCGACGGCGCGCGCAGCGCCAACCGGCGCCTCGAAGACGCGGGCATGACCTGCCGCATCGGCCATATCGCCATCTACGAACAGTCCGAGGCGCGCGCCATCGCCGCCGCCGTGGCCATCGAACAGATCATGGCCGAGGCGCGCTACCAGGGCAGCTTCACGTTCGAGCGGCGCATCCGCCACAGCCCCGGCGGCTACCGGCGCATTCTGCCCAGCCTGAGCGGCGATAACGGCTGGCGCCGCGTGCAGATCGTCGCCGCCGATCTGTCCGGCGCCCTGCGCTTCACCGTGCTGACGGACCGCGCCCACAACAGCGTCGACGAGGAGCCGAACCAGCGGCAAGCCGTCGATGGCCTGATCATGGATGCCACCGACAACACCACCGACCAGCCGGGCCTGTCGCGCGCGCTGTACGAACTGATGCTGCCCAATGGCCTGAAGGCGGCCATCCCCGAGATGCGCGGCCTGATCCTGGCCGTCGACCAGAGCGCCGCCATCTACCCGTGGGAGCTGATGCGCGACGAGGCGGGCAGCGAGGAAAGCCCCCTGTCGACGCGCATCGGCATGGTGCGCCAGCTGGCCAGCCTGCGCGAGCAGCCGCCGGCCGTCAGCCCGCCCAGCAACAGCGTGCTGGTGATCGGCGACACCGATTCCGGCCTGCCCGAGCTGCCCGCCGCGCAGGCCGAGGCGCAGGACGTGGCGCGCATGTTCGGCGCGTACGGCTACCAGGTACGCGAGCTGCTGCGCCCGCAGGCGCAGCGCGTGCTGGTGCACCTGTTCGACGAGAGCTATTTCGCCATCCACCTGGCCGGCCATGGCGAAGTGGCCGGCCCCGGCATCGCCCATACGGGCCTGGTGCTGGGACCGAAGACGCGGCTGACGGCGGCGCAGGTGGGGAAATTGAAGCGCGTGCCGCAATTCGTCTTCATCAATTGCTGCCACCTGGGCGACATGCGCCCGGACGCCATCGCGCCATGGTCGAAACTGGCCGCCAGCCTGGCCACGGCCTTCATTGAAATGGGTTCGCAGGCGGTGATCGCGGCCGGCTGGCGCATCGACGACCAGGCGGCCAGCATCTTCGCGCACAGCTTTTATCACGCCATGCTGAGCGGCGAATACTTCGGCGACGCCGTGCGCCTGGCGCGCGAGGCGGCGTATCTGCAGTTCCCCGCCTCGAACACCTGGGGCGCCTACCAGGCGTACGGCGACGACCGCTACCGCTTTCCGAACACGCAGAGCCGGCCCTGGCAAGCGCCCGATTACCACTACCACGGCCATTTGCTGGCCGACCTGGAAACCCTGCACGCGCGCCTGGCGGGCGCCGATCCTGCGCGCCGCGCGGCCATCGAGGAAAAGCTGGGCAGCATCGAGGAAGCCGTGCGCGCGCGCTTCTTCGGCTGCGCCGACATCCGCGAAAACATGGCCGCCACGCGCGCCGGTCTCGGTGGACTGGAGAACACCCTGCGCGCCATCGAACACTACCGGGCGGCGCACAGCGCGGCCGACGGCAAGGTGGGCTTGCGCGCGCTCGCGCACTGGGCGGAACTGGAGATACGCCAGGGCGCGGCCCTGTGCGGCCTCGATGCGGGCGCCGGCATCGAAGTGCCCGCCGTGCCCGACCCGGCCCAGGGACGCCAGCTGCTGCAGGATGGAAAACAGCATATCGACCTGCTGGTGGCGCTGGCGCCCACGGCGCAGCGCCTGGCCCTGCTGGGACGCTACTGGGCCTTGCAGGCGCGCCTGGCCTGCCGCGAAGGAAACTCCGGCGCATCGGCCCTGCGCGCCATGACGGACGCCTGCCTGGCCGCGCTGGAAGAAGCGCGGCGGCGCAGCGGCGCGGCCGACTGCGACCTGATTTTCCAGGCGCTGGCGGGCGCCCTGCTGCTGAAAGCCCATGGCGACGGCGGCGCCTGGCGCGCGCTCGATCCGCAGCTGGGCGACTTGCTGCACGACGCCATCGCCTATGCGCGCCAGCGCCACGCGGATGAACACCGCGCCATCGACGCCGGCGCCCCCGTGCGCGCCGCCCTGCTGGCGGCCCTGTGGCAGGCGCCGGACGGCCAGCCCTTCGACGCGCCCGCGCGCGCCGCCTTCCTGGCCCTGTACCACGACGCCGTGCGGCGCCACGGCAGCATCGGCGAACCCGAAACGATCACGGCGCCGCTGCGCTTCCTGCTCGAACTGCTGCCGCCCGACGGCGCGGAGACCGGCTTGCGCAGCGCCGTGCAGGCGCTGGCCAGCCAGCTGCAGGCCTCACTGCCCGGCGCGAGCCCTGGCAGCCTTAGCCAGGCACCACCCCGTAATGGCGCGCATAGCGCTCGTCCAGATTCGCCAGCGGCATCATCATGAACATGTCGGCGCTTTCGAAATCAGGGTCCCACGCCGGTTCGCCGCAAATCCAGGCGCCCGAACGCAGATAGCCCTTGATCAGCGGCGGCACTTGCGGCTTGTGCGCCGCTTCCACCTGGTGGATGGGGAAAGGCAGGTGCGGCGTGACGCGGTACTCGCTTGGGGCCATGTGCTTTTCCGCCAGCGCCTGGTACACGGCGACGGCGTTGTGGCCGCCATCGGCCAGGCTGATGCTGGCGCAGCCGACCAGGTAGTCGCAGCGCTCGCGGCGCATGTATTCGGCCAGGCCCGACCACAGCAGCATGATCACGCTGCCGCCCCGGTATTTCGGGTGGATGCAGGCGCGGCCCGCTTCGACCATGCGCCCGCGCAGGTTCTTCAGGCGGCTCAGGTCGAACTCGTTTTCCGCATACAGGCGGCCGATCTTGGCCGCCTTGGCCGCGCTCAGCACGCGGTAGGTGCCCACCACTTTCAGGGTGTCGGCGTCGCGCACGATCAGGTGATCGCAGTGCGCGTCGAATTCATCGCTGTCGAGGCCATCGGCGTTGGCCAGCGACGTCAATCCCATCGTCTCGATAAACACCTTGTAACGCAAACGCTGGACTTCGCGCAATTCCGCCGCCGTGGAGGCCTGGCTCAGCACCAGCTGGACCGGCCGGGCCTTGGCTTCGTTTGATGCGATTATGTTTTGCATGGTTTCATCCCCCTGTGATCAAGACGACTCCAGCGTACTTGCCTAATATGTCAGGAAAATGACAGCCGAATGTCATTTCCATGACGCAAGGCAATGCCATGTGGGGATCGTGCATAATTACCACACTCGCCCGGCCGAAAGAGCCCATGACAGACACCGACGCCGTCCACATCACGCCCTACACCAAGCCTGCCGCCGGCTGGGACGCCTTGAAACACGCGGCCATCAGCCTGCGCCAGGAGCGCGTCGCGCCCGGGAATCTGAAGGCGCTGCTGGCGCAAAACCAGCCGGACGGTTTCGATTGCCCCGGCTGCGCCTGGCCCGACCGCCACCACGCGTCCACGTTCGCCATTTGCGAAAACGGCGCCAAGGCCGTCGCCGCCAATGCAGCCGATATCGCCATGCTGGATTTTACGGATGGCGACATGGTCGATTTGATAGGCGGCTGGGACGATGGCGTGGCACGCCGGGCCGACGGTTTCCGGCTGGTCGCCTATGACATCCCGCGCGGCTGCCTGGGCGCCTACTACCCGGAGACGAATGCGCTGGTGCCGCCGGCCAGCACGGCCGACGGCGCCGGCACGCCGACGTCGAAGTCCGTGCCGGTGCTGCTACAAGCGGCGAATGTTCAGATGACGATATCCGGCGTGTAGTCCACGTACGCGTCCTGGCGGCAGAAACCCACCAGCTTCATGCCGGCCTGCGTGGCGATGGAAATGGCCAGCGAACTGGGGGCGGAAATCGTCGCCAGCAAGGGTATCTGCATGCGCGCCGCCTTGCGCGCCAGCTCGTAGCTGCCACGGCTGGACAGGAAGACGAAGCCGCGCCGCATGTCGATATCGTGCAGCGCCAGGTAGCCAATCAGCTTGTCGAGACCATTGTGCCGGCCGACATCCTCGAACACGTGCACGATGTCGCCGTCGGGCGTGCACCACGCGGCCGCGTGCACGCCGCCCGTTTCCCGCATCAGCGCCTGGTGCTCGCGCAAGCCGGCCGATGCGCGCGCCAGCGCGGCGGGCAAGTCGACGCGGATCAGGGACGGCGGCAGCGCCGCGGGCCGCAAATCGAGCATGTCGATGCTGTCGATGCCGCATACGCCGCAGCCCGTGCGGCCCGTCAGCTGGCGGCGCCGGTCCTTCAGGCGCACGAAATCCTCCTGCGCGATGTTCAAAGCCACTTCGGCGGAATCGGGACGCAGCAACACTTCGCAATCGAAGATGGCGGCAGCCGATGCCACCACGCCTTCCGTCAGCGCGAAACCGTAGGCAAACGCTTCCAGGTCGCGCGGGGTGGCCATCATGACGACGTGGGAAATGCCATTGAAGACCAGCGCGACGGGGATTTCCTCGGCGACGTGGTCGATGGCGGCAGTGGATTCGCCGCCGCAGTGGCGGACAATGGCGCGCTGGACGAAGCCGGCGCGTTCGATCTCTGTTTCTTCTGACATGGCAACCATGGGGAACTATCACAGGCCCCATGGTAAACCAGAACGGCCAGGCAGGGGGCGGCCCCTGCCCGCGCCATCAATCCTTCTTCGGACGGCCCGTTTTCAGCTGCGGCAAACCGGCCAGCACGTTTTGCAGCGTGGCCAGGTCGATCTGGCTGATCAGCGCCACGCCGATGCGCAGCAATTCGCTTTTCTTGATCTCGAATCCGGCCTTCAGGCAGGCTTTCTTGACCTGGCCCAGGACTTCGTATTCTGCTTCCGGCATGGTGAAGCTGTCACGCACCAGTTTCGGCTTGCGGGCTTTTTCCTTGACGACGGCGACCTTGGCGACCGGCGTTTTTTTCGCTGGCGCAGGCTTGGCGGCGGCCTTGGCAGCCGGTTTGACGGCGGTTTTCGCTGCCGGCTTGGCGGCGGGCTTTGCAGCAACCTTGGCCGCTGGCTTGGCAACGGTTTTTACTGCCGTCTTGGCGGCCGGCTTGGCAGCGGCCTTGGCGACAGGTTTGGCCACGACGGCCTTGGCCGCCGGCTTGGCGGCAGGCGCCTTGGCGGCGGCGGGCTTGGCGGCCACAGGTTTCGCAGCGGCCGGTTTGGCGGCCACTGGCTTGACGGCGGCCTTGGCCACCGGCTTGGCTGCCGGCTTCGCGGCGGGCTTCACTGCAGGCTTGGCAGCCGGTGCGGCCTTGGCCGCTGCCGCGTTGATCGATGCGCTTGTCGGGAACATCGATACGGGCGCGCTGTCGGCCTTTTTCGCTGGGGTGGTTTTGGTCATGAATTCTCCAATCTAGTAAATAATATAAACAATATATACTGTTTTTTGAAATCTTGCTTGCTGCACATCAAGTCATGCGCATGCCATGACCTTCTAGGCGCTGGCGCGGATGGTGAAATCGACCCCGACCTCATCCCAGAATTCCTGCTCCTTCTCGATCCAGAACGACACGGTGGGATGGTGCGCCACCCAGCCGCGCTTGATGTCGAGTTCGATGCGGCTCTTCATGCGCAGGCGCAGTTCGCTGAAATCGGCCTCGATGCGCGCATGCATGAGCAGAATCGACAGGCGCAGCGCCAGCACGGCCTTGGCGAAATCGGGGTCGGACAGCACCTCGCCGATCTTGCGCAAGTTGCCCTTCTGCGCCAGGATCAGCCGGCTCATGGTCTTCTGTTCGCGCGTGGTAAAACCGGGCAAGTCCGCATTTTCCACGATGTAGGATGCGTGCTTGTGATAGCCCGTCTGCGACACGGCCAGACCCACCTCGTGCAGCAGGCTGCTCCAGCGCAGGCATTTCACGAGGGCATCGGACGTGGGCTTGAGCTGCGCGTACATGGCCAGCGCCTGCTCGGCCACCCGGCCGGCGCGCTGCTGGTCGATATGGAATTTCTCCATGCAGCCCTGCACCGACTGTTCGCGGCGGTCGCGCTTGGTCGAACGCAGGTACAGGTCCCACATCACGCCCATGCGCAAACCCGCCTCGATCGGCGTCATGGCGGGAATGGCCAGTTCGCGGAACAAGCCGATCAGGATGGCCAGGCCGCCGACGATGGTGCTGGCGCGGTCGGGGCGCAAGCCCGGCATGTCGATGCGGCTGGTATGACCGATTTCGATGAAGCGGCGCGCCAGCGCATCGAGGCTGACGCTGGTGAGCAAGCCGTCACCAAGCTTGTTGCGGGCGATGATGTCGGCGATGGTGCGGATGGTGCCGGAAGAGCCGTAAGCCGTCTTCCAGTGCTGCGGATGGTACGGCGGCGCGGCATCCTCGAAATGGCTGCGCGCCGACAGAATGGCCGCCTCGAACGACGGCGCGTCGATGCGTCCGCCGATGAAGAACGACAAGCTTTGCTTGACCGTGCCCAGGCTGAAGGATTCGACGCGTTCGATATCGTTGCCGCGCCCCAGTATCAGTTCGGTCGAACCGCCGCCGATATCCATCACCAGCCGGCGTTCGCCGGGAATGGCCAGCGCATTGGCCACGCCCATGTAAATCAGGCGGCCCTCTTCCTCGCCCGAGATGATCTCGATCGGGTAGCCGATGGCTTGCTCGGCCAGCGGCAGGAAGACGGCGCCGTTGCGTGCCACGCGCATGGCCGACGTGGCCACCACGCGCACGGCATCGAGTTCGAAGCCGGCGAGAATGGCGCGAAAGCGCTGCAGGCAGGCCAGTGCGCCCTGCATGGCCGCTTCGGTCAGGTCGCCATTGGCGTCCAGGCCTGCGGCCAGGCGTATCGGATCGCGCACGCTCTTGACCACGCGGATGGTGTCGCCATCATGCTTGCCGACGTGTAAACGAAAACTGTTGGACCCCAGGTCCACCGCTGCATACATACTGGCCTCTTGTCTTGTCATGACTGTGCCAACTGAAAAAGTTGGCAAATTCAGTTGCTAAACTATATAAATCATTTAAACGATTTAAAAATCCTACCACACTACCCTCATCGTATGACAGCGGCGTGACAGGATTGTGACAAAACGGCAGCCGTGCGGCAGCTTATGGGACGATGGTGGTAAAGAGATACACGGCGAAAATCACCAGGTGCACCGTGCCCTGCATGACCGTGGTGCGGCCCGTGCCCAGAGACAGGGTAGCGACCATCAGCGACAGCAGCAACAGCACCGTCGACTTGATATCGAGGCCCAGCGTAATCGTCAGGCCCGTGGCCAGCGACACCACCACCACGGCCGGAATAGTCAGGCCGATGCTGGCCAGCGCGGAGCCGAGCGCCAGGTTCAAGCTCGTTTGCAGGCGGTTCGCGCGCGCGGCGCGCACGGCAGCCAGGCCTTCGGGCAGCAGCACGATGGCGGCGATGACGATGCCGACCAGGGTTTTCGGCGCGCCCATGGCGGCAATGGCCGTCTCCAGCGCGGGCGCCAGCGACTTGGCCAGCAGCACCACGGCGCCCAGGCACACCAGCAGCGCACCGGCACTGACCCAGGCGACGGTGGGCGTGGGCGGCGCCGCATGCACCTCTTCATCGCCGACGGCTTCCTTGGGCAGGAAGTAATCGCGGTGACGTACCGTCTGCACCAGCACGAAAGTGCCGTACAGGACCAGCGAGATGACGGCGATGAAAATGAGCTGGCTGGAATTGTAGTAAGGGCCGGCGGCGCTCGACGTGTAGTTCGGCAGCACCAGCGTCAAAATGGCGATGGCCGCCAGGGTGGCCAGCGACGCGCTCACGCCCAGCAAGCCGAAGGTCTGCTCGCGGTGGCGCCCGGCGCCCAGCAGCAGGCAGATGCCGACGATACCGTTCAAAATGATCATGATGGCGGCAAACACGGTGTCGCGCGCCAGCCCCGTCGTTTCCGGTCCGCCGGCCAGCATCAGCGAGACGATCAGCGCCACCTCGATCAGGGTCACGGCCAGCGCCAGCACGAGGGTGCCATACGGTTCGCCGATGCGGTGCGCGACCACTTCCGCGTGGTACACGGCGGCCAGCACGCTGCCGATCAGGCCAGCCACCAGCAGGATCTGATAGGCGCCGCCGAGATTGAGGGTGGAACCGAACAGGAACAGCCAGCCGGCAAGCGGGGCGGCAAGCGGCCATACAGGCAGGGATTTGAGCATTTTCATTATGAGCCTGGCAAGAGTAAAAAAAGAGGGGCGCGGTGCGGACGGCAAAGGACAGCCTGGCGTGCATGCCACAGCATAACTTGCCTAGCTTAAATGCAAGTTAGGGAATACACATCTCGAGTGACGGCGACCCGCGCCTGACCCGCCTTTCAATCACCTTGCCACAGTGCACCTGCTTGCTACCAGTAACTATAGTCCCTTTGGTAACATGTCGTTGCAATTTTCTTGTCTTTTTGCTTGCTGCCGCCGTCATAATGCAGGGTCCGCCTTCCGGGCACCGACCAAGGACAAACCATGATTTCCATAAACAGCACAGCCATGCGCGCGTTCTTCTTCGCGGGCAGCCTGCTGTGCGCCGCCGCGCACGCGGACACACCGCCGGCGCAGGCAGCGCAGGTTGACGCCAACTGGGCCACTGCGCCCGCGCCTGCCCCGGAGGCACGCTGGCAAGACAGCCTGCCGCCCGCGCCGCCCGTGGCGCCACGCGAAGAAAAGATACTGCCCAAGAGCGAATGGCTCAGCGTCGAGCCGATGAAGGCGCCTGACCGGCGCTGCGATCCGGGCCTCGATGCCCTGTTCTTGCCCAAGGAATGCGGCAAGGAACCCAGCTGGCTGGGCTCGCGCAAAAAATAATCCGGTTTAGATATGGCTATGTCACCGTCAAATGTGGGAACTCGCCCAGTGTTGCCTTCAATAATGTTTCTGGGGAGCGGATGCGCCCGGCGTCGAGTATCCAGCGCCAGCCCAGGTAATTCGGCAGGTAGCGCGTCGCCACGCCGTGAAAGGGGCCTAGCCAAGCCCGCAAGCGGCTGTGATACGCGTTGACGTTCTGCACGTGGGCGGCGCCCTGCACGCGGATGCCGGCGCCCACATTGACGGCCTGGTGACTGATGCCCGCTTCACGCGCGAAGGCGCGATAGGCAGCGTGGTCATCGGTGACCAGCAAGATGTCCTTGTCGATCACGGGCGGCAGGCAGGCATGCAGCTGCGCCTTGGTCAGCGCCCCTTTTCCCGCGACGAAATCGCGGGTTTGTCCCGTGCGGTCGCGCGCCACCAGGATGCAGACTTGTTCACTGGAAATGCCGCGCTTGTGGGCATGGCCGCCACGGCGGCGCGCCGGACGCGTCAGATGCCGCGCGCCCTTTTCCGATTCCAGCACATACAGCTCATCCGCTTCGGCGATGCCATGCAGGCAATGGGGCCGGTCCGTCTTGGCCAGGCTTAAAAACCGGTGGCGCCAGCGAAAGGCGGTGTTGCGGTGCACGCCCAGCTGGCTTGCCGCCTTGCGCACGGAAGCCGATTCGAGCAGGCAATCGGCGTAGTCGAGCCACAAGGTCTTGTGGCGCAAGCGGGCCAGCGGTGTGCCGGTGAGCGCATTGAAGGTGCGCCCGCACGGCACGCAGCGGTAGCGCTGCAGTCCGTGCGCATGACCGTGCCGGTGCGCATGGCTGCTGTTGCAGGCGGGACAGTGTAACCGCTGCCGGGCCACGCTTTCGATCAGTGCCACGGCGGCGTTCTGCGATCCTGCCCCGCGCAGCAGAGCAGTGCTCGCCAAACGCTGGCGACGGCTCAGTGCGGCGAACTGGGCGATGAAGGTTTTCCATTCGGCTGACTGCATGAAAGGCTCCCGTTTGTCTGATATGTACAGTCAGACAGCAGGGGCTGGGGAAGATTCCTGAACTTCCCCTACTTAGCGGGAACAGAGCCTTAGATATCGAGGGTGCTGGCGCCCTGCGCTTCCACCACCCTGTTGCGGCCCGCCTGCTTGGCCGCCTGCAGCGCCTCATCGGCCCGCTTGAACAGGCTGACGGTGCTGTCTTCGGCGCGGATGGTGGTCACGCCCAGGCTGGCCGTCAGCTGCAGCACGGCACGCTCCGTCTTGACGGGCAGCGCTTCGACGGCGGCGCGGATGCGTTCGGCCACCATCAGCGCATCGGCCAGGGTCGTGCGCGGCAGCTGGATGGCGAATTCGGCGCCGCCCAGGCGGCCCATCAGGTCGCTGTCGCGCAGCTGCTGGCGGCAGGTGTCGACGATGGTTTTGAGCACCGCGTCGCCCACCGGATGTCCATAGCTGTCGTTGACTCTTTTGAAGTGGTCGATATTGAGCACCACCAGCGCCGTCGGCAAGCCGGGCCGGCGCGCCAGCGCCATCCACGGCGCCAGCGCCTGGTAAAAGCCGCGCCGGTTCGGCACGCCCGTGGCCGCGTCGAGCACTTCCAGGCGCGCCAGCTCGCCGCCCAGTTTTTCACGCGACAGCAGCAGATAGCCGAAGGCGTTCGTCAGCATCATCAGGTACAGGGCGCCGAAGCCGGCCAGCTGCATCAGCTCCGCATCGAAACCGGGAACGGTGGCGGCAAGCACGCCGCGCGCGGCGATCAGCAAGGACAGCACGCCCATGCTGACGACGAGGAAGCGGCGCAGCATGCTCGCCTCGCGCCATTTCAGGCACAGGGCGGCCACGCCGGCGAGGAAAAAGCCGGCCACGATGAGCGAGCCGCCGGCGCTGCGCAGCAGCGGCGCCACGTCGAACAGGTAGCAGGCGGCAAACAGGGCCACCGACAGGCCCAGCGCCGGCAAGACATAACGTCGCCAGCCGCCGCGCCCGGCCGCCTGCCACAGCGCGCCCGCATCGAGCGCCATGCCGGCAAACAGCAGGCTGTTGCCGAGCAGGATGGAGAGGAAATCGGGCAGCACGCCGCGGAAATACAGCAGGCACCAGGCGATGGCCTGGCATTGCTTGGCCACCGCCCAGGTGGACATGCTGAGCGACTTTTTGCGCTCGTATTCGAAGAAAAACAGGGCCGCGCACAGGCTCAGGTTGCCGAGCGCCAGGGCCAGTACCAGGGTCTTGATATCCATGGGCTACGCCATCGCCGCGAATCCGCGGCACGCTGTGTCAGATTTCGTGTTCGACATTGGTGCTGCCGTCGCCGATCTTGCTGGCCCACGCCTGCACGAAATACTGCTTTTCCACGTCGCTGGGCGCTTCGTGCCAGAACACGATGAGGGTGCCCTTGTGGTCGTGGATCTGCGCCACTTTTTCAATGAAGCCGACATTGCCGGCCTGGTCCGCCAGCGCCGCCGCGTAGCCGTACACGCGCGTCAGCCGCTCGATGCGGTCAGGCTCCGTAAAACTGTTCGTCGCCGTAATGATGGGGTGATCCAAAAACATGCTTGTCTCCATGGTGCCCGACTGCGCGGCCGTGCCGCCGCGCGCCGTATATCTGCATATACGCATGCTCGGCGCGGATTAATCGGGTATGCTCACGGGAGCTTATCAGATTTCTCTGAATGCAACAAAGCATCTTCCCCAGTCCACTCAGCGAAGTCGTCCCATGCCGGAACACAGAAGCACCACCCCACTTGCCCCGCAGGTGCATACCTGTGGCGACCGGCGCCGCCTGGAATTCCAGCCCGGCATGATCCAGAGCGAAATGCTGCTGTCGCGCCCCGACCATCTGCTGCTGCGCTATGCGCGCGCCATGATGTGCTTTACCCTGTTCGTGCCGCGCCCGCGGCACATCCTGATGGTGGGCCTGGGCGGCGGTTCGCTGCTGAAATTCTGCCACCGCCACCTGCCCGACACGCGCATCACGGTACTGGAACTGCGCGCCGACGTGATCGCCCTGCGCGAGCAGTTCATGCTGCCGCCCGACGATGCACGCCTGCGCATCATCGAGACGGATGCCATCAGCTATATCCGCCAGCATCCGGGCTGCGCCGATGTGCTACTGCTCGACGGCTACGACGAAACGGGCTTGCCGCCCGCCCTCGGCAGCGCGCGCTTCTATGCGGACTGCCTGCGCGCCCTGCTGCCCGGCGGCGTGCTGGCGGCCAACCTGTTCAGTTATGACGAGCACTATCCCGCCATGCTGGCGCGCCTGATGCTCACCTTCCGCGGCGCCGTCTGTCACTTCGACGGCATCGCCGGCAACAACCGCATCATCTTCGCCGCCAAGCCTGAGCAAGGCCAAGGCGCCGACGGCCGCGCCGTGCGCGTCGTGCGCCTGGTGCGCTGGCGCCGCGTATGCGGCCTGGCTTTCCTGAACCGGCTGCTGCCGGCATGGCAACTGTGGCGTTTGCGCCGGCAATCAGGCGCACGCGACAACTGATAGTCGTCCGCCATGGCCATCTATATTGTTGCTTATTAGCAGCGATCTGGTACAAAATTCGCATGATGGATGTGGTTTATGACAAACTACGGCCTGCGCGGGCCGGCAGGTGCTGCCGAGCAATTGTGTCCATGAAGTGAGATAGGAAAAACCATGCTGCGTGGCCGCCTGCCATTGTCGATTTCCGCCGCGGCCGCGCTGACCTTCGCCTGCGGCGTCAGCGTGACGGCCGTGCTGTTCGCCGCCATCAGCCAGCTCGAATACGACAAGATGAGCCTGAGCCTGCAGCAACGCGCCGGCGCCAGGGTGGCCGCCATCGAGCAGGGACTCGACGACGCGGTCGAGGTACTGACCACGACGAACCAGCTGTTTGCCGCCGTCGTGCCCGTCACGCGCGAACAGTTCCACGACTTCACCACGCCGCTGCTGCAGCGCCACCCGTTCATCCAGGCCTTTAATTTCCACCGCATCGTGCCGCATGCGCAGCGCGCGGCATTCGAAGCCGAGCTGCGGCGCATCGTGCCCGACTACGCCATGATGGAAATGCGCGACGGCGTCATCGTGCCCGCGACGACGCGGGCCAGCTACATGGTGGTCGACTATCTCGAACCCTTGCAGGGCAACCGCCCCGCCTTCGGCCTGAACGTCAGCCCGAGCGGCATGCTGGCGCGCGCGCTGGAACAATCGATCATCAGCGGCCAGACCACCGCCACAGGCCTGCTGACCCTGGCGCAGGGACCGCAGCAGGGCTTCGTCATCGTACGGCCCGTGTACCGCCACGGCGTGCCCCTGCAAACGGTGCAGCAGCGGCGCGCGGCGCTGATCGGCGATACGGCGGCCATCGTGCGCGCCGGAGAACTGGTGCAGAAAATCCTCGCCGGTGCCGACCTGCTGGGCGACCCGCAGCTTGAACTGAGCGTCTATGCCGACGCCGGCGCCGACCCGCGCCAGTTGATCTTCCGGCACGGCCAGGCGCCTGCCGACGAAGCGGGCGTCACCTGGGAGGTGCTGCCGCGCTGGCTGCACTTTGCTTACCACAGCCATTATGACCGTGCCTTTTTTTCCGCCGGCCGGCCCTGGCACGTGCGCGTGGTGGCCCATCCGCGGCCCTTCCTGGCCGACCACCTGGGCTCGCTATTCACCGTGATCATGGGCTTGCTGTTCAGCTTGCTGACGGCCGCCTTCGTGCAATCGCTGACGCAGCGCTCGCGCCGCGTGCAGCTGCTGGTGGAGCAGCGCACTGCCGACCTCAAGCGCAGCAACGAGCTGCTCAGCGCCGACGTGCGCGCGCGCCAGCGCACGGAGCGCGCCCTGCAGGAAAGCGAAAAGCGCTTCCGCCGCCTGCTGGCCTTGTCCTCGGACTGGTACTGGGAGCAGGACGCCAACTTCTGCTTCACCCACATCACCAGCGGCTTCACGGACAAGTCGAACATGCCGCTGGAACGCTTCATCGGCATGACGCGCTGGGACAACAACCCGGAGATGCGCAATTCGCGCTGGGGCAAGCAGCATATCGCCAATCTGGAAGCCCACCTGCCCTTTTCCAACCTCGAATATGCGATGCACGACCGCAATGGCCAGCTGCGCTGGTTCAGCGTCAATGGCGAACCGCTGTTCAACGAGTTCGGCGAATTTCGCGGCTACCGGGGCACGGGTTCCGAAATCACGGAACGCAAGCTGGCCGAGCAGCAAATCCAGCACATCGCCCACCACGACGTGCTGACGGGCTTGCCCAACCGCGCCCTGCTGCGCGACCGCCTGGCGCAAGCGATGGCCCTGTCTCGCCGCAAGAACCGCGCGCTGTGGGTGCTGTTGATCGACCTCGACCGCTTCAAGTTCGTCAACGACAGCCTCGGTCACAAGGCCGGCGACCTGCTGCTGAAAACCATCGCCACGCGCCTGCAGGCCAGCCTGCGCGAAACCGATACGGTGGCGCGCCTGTCGGGCGACGAATTCGTCGCCATCCTGTGCGAACAGGCCGACGAAGCGCTCAGCGCCGCCATCGTGCAGCGCGTGATGGATGCCGTGGCCCAGCCGGTATTGCTGGATGGCAAGGAATTCTTCGTCACCTGCAGCATCGGCGTAGCCGTCTACGACATCTCGCGCTACGACGCTCCCGGCGACGTGACCCTGAACGGCGAGACGCAGAACCTGATCGAGCAGGCCGACATCGCCATGTACTGCGCCAAGAAACAGGGCCGCAACAACATCAAGTTCTACACGACGGCCATGAACCAGGCCACCCTGGAGCGCCTGCGCATCGAGACGGCGCTGCGCAACGCCCTGGAGCGCGAACAGTTCGTGCTGCATTACCAGCCGCAGCTGGACCTGGCCAGCGGGCGCATCGTCGGCGTGGAAGCGCTGCTGCGCTGGCAGCATCCGGACCTGGGCATGGTGGCGCCGCAGCGCTTCATCGCGCTGGCGGAAGATACGGGCCTGATCGTGCCGATCGGCGCCTGGGTCATGCGCGAGGCGTGCGCGCAGGTGAAACGCTGGCATGCGGCGGGGCTGGACACGCTGCGCCTGGCCGTGAACCTGTCGGCGCGCCAGTTCAACGAGCCGAACCTGGTCGCCTCGATCGCCGAAGTGCTGCTGGAAACGGGCCTGCCGCCCGCCTGCCTGGAACTGGAACTGACGGAAAGCCTGTTCATGCACGATGTGGCGCTGGCCGTCAGCCAGCTGCACGACATGAAGGCACTGGGAGTGCAGCTGTCGATCGACGACTTCGGCACCGGCTATTCCAGCTTCGCCTACCTGCGCACCTTCCCCATCGACGTACTGAAGATCGACCGCAGTTTCGTCGGCGACGTGGCGCGCGACGCGGACGACGCAGCCATCGTCGTCTCCATCATCGCCCTGGCGCACAATCTGAAACTGCGCGTGGTGGCCGAAGGCGTGGAAACGGCCGAGCAGCTCGATTACCTGCGTCAGCACGGCTGCGACGAGGCGCAAGGCTATTACTTCAGTCACCCGCTGCCTGCGCACGAGGTGGAACTGCTGCTGCGGGCCGAAACGAAGGAAGCGAACGCTGCGGCCTGACGCGCGTGCGCGCAGGCTAGCCGGCCGGCAGTCTGGCGAGCAGCGCCAGTTCCTCCCAGTCGTCAGCGAGGCCGGCTGCCGCCAGAAACTCCGCCACGCCCTCGCTGGCATCGATGTCGGGCGCGCTGCCCGGCTCGGCCCACAGGTTGTCGCATTCGGTGCAAACGACCACCTCCTGCCCCGTTTTTCTGACTTTCGCAAGAATCAGGTCGCCGTATTCGCCGCAGGTGGGACACTGCATGCCCTTCTCGTTCATGCCCGGCCTACAGCTTGTGCTGCAGGAATTCGAGAAAGCAGCTGATGCGCTGCGCCAGCTGCGTGTTGCGGTAGTAGACAGCATGGATCTGCTGGCGGTAGCCCGTGTAGAACGGCTGCAGCACTTTCACCAGGCGACCGGCGGCGATGTCGTCCTTCGTCATGAAGTCGGACAGGCAGACGATGCCCTGGTCGTGCAGGGCCAGCTGGCGCAGGGTTTCGCCGCTGGAGGCGGCCAGCGCGGGCACGATCTGCAGGCTGTTGCCGGCTTCGTGACGCAGCGGCCAGTTATTCCCCAGGTCGTACTGGGCAAAGCCCAGCAGCGCATGGCCGGCCAGCGCTTCCGGCGTGGCCGGTTCGCCGTGGCGCGCCAGATAGGCGGGCGTGGCCAGCACGTGCAGCGGGCTGGCAGTCAGCGCGCGCGCATGCAGGGTCGAGTCGACCAGGGCGCCGATGCGGATGGCGATATCGGTACGGTGCTCGAGCAGGTCAGCGATCTGGTCGTTGCTGGTCAGCTCCAGGCGGATCTCCGGATACATGGCGCGAAATTCGGCCACGTGGGGCACCACGCAGTGGAGCATGAAGGGCGAAGCGGCATCGACGGACAGCCGCCCGGCCGGCTTCTGGCGGCGGATGCGGATCGACTCTTCCACGTCTTCCATCGAGGCGAGGATGGCGCGCGCCTTGTCGAGGAACAGCTGTCCCTCTTCCGTCAGTTCCATGCGCCGCGTGGTGCGCGTCAGCAGCGAGGTGGCCAGCTTGTCTTCGAGCCGCGACAGCGCGCGGCTGACGCCGGAGGTGGTTTGTCCCAGGTGCACGGCGGCCGCGCTCAGGGTGCCGCTGTCGATGACGGTGACGAAGATTTTCAGGTCGTCCGAGTTGATGTCCATTCTTGCCCTTGTTTCACAGATCAGGGCATTATAATGGATTACAGGCAATAGTCAGCGAGGGTGGCCCGGCTGCGCGCTACGTCAGGCAACGTAGAACAAAATGGCGATAAAGTGGCAACTGCTGCCGGCCAGCACGAACAGGTGCCAGATGCCGTGTCCATGGCGCAGCTTGTGGTCGGTGGCGTAGAAGGCGATGCCGCCCGTGTAGCACAGCCCGCCCGCCACCAGCCACAGGAAGCCGTTCCACTCGAGCGCCGCCAGCAGCGGCTTGATGCCGATGACGATCAGCCAGCCCATGGCCACGTAAATCACCAGCGACAGGATGCGCGCGCCTTTTGCGTACACATATTCCTGCACGATGCCAAACAGCGCCAGGCCCCAGACGACGCCGAACAGCGACCAGCCCCACGGCCCGCGCAAGGTCACCAGCATGAAGGGCGTGTAGGTTCCCGCGATGAGCAGATAGATGGCGCAATGGTCGAGCCGCTGCAGCACGGCCTTGGCCTTGCCGCGCACGCTGTGGTACAGGGTGGAAGTGAGGTACAGGGTCAGCAGCATGGCCGCATACACGCTGCAGCTGACGATTTTCCAGGGGTCGCCCGTGCGCGCCGCCACGACGATCAGGATGACGCCGCCGATGGCCGCCAGCGCGGCGCCCACCGTATGGGAAATGCTGTTGAACCGTTCACCGTGGTACATGCTTGACCGCCCGCTGCGTTAAAAACAGGCTCATCCTACACGCTTGGGGAGATCGGGGTGCGCGGTTTGCGCAACGCAGGGCCGGGAAAAGCCGGGGCGCATGCGAATGCCGCCCCGCTTGTTCCTGCTCAAACTATCAAGCCGCTTCCGCCTTCTTGCGCGCGGGACGGCGCGCAGGCGTCTTGCGCGGCGCCTTGGCCGGCTTGTCTTCCGCCACGACGGCCGCTTCCACCGGCGCCGCTTCGACAACAGGCGCCGCTTCCACTACGGCGTCAACCGCCTTCTTGGCCGGCTTTTTCGCCGCGGCAGTCTTGCGCGCCGGCGTGCGCGCCTTGGCCTTAGTCTTCGCTTCGGCGACGGTTTCCAGAATCACTTCAGCTACAGGTTCAGGCACTGGCATGGTTTCCAACACCGCCACCTCGACTGCCTCGGCGCGCGCTTCACGGGCGCCGTCGCCATTCTTGCGGCCGCCACGGCCATTGCGGCGCGAACCGCGCTTGGCGTTGCCCTCTTCGGCCACCGCTGCCACGGCTTCGGCCACCTCGTGCAGCACTTCCGGCTGCGGCGCCGGCGCATACTGCTCGATGACAGCCGATTCGGCCTCGGCCACCGGCACGAAGGCCTGTGGCGCGGACTCGCCGCGGCGTTGCTCGTTCTGCTTGCGGCCGCCACGGCCATTGCGGCGCGAATCGCGGCGGCTGCCGCCATCGCGGTGATTGCCCTCTTCCGTCGTCGCGCCGGTCTCGCCACTGGCGCTTGTCTCGCTGGCCACATCCGCGTTCACTGCAACCGGTACGGCCACCAGGCCGCTGCTGCGGTAGACATAGGCGCCCGATTTTTCATCGCGGCCAAATTCCAGCAAGCCGCGCGCCTGCGCTTCTTCCAGCAGGTTGCCGAAGGTGCGGAAACCGTAATACGATTCGCTGAAGTCCGGTTTGCGGCGCTTGATCGCTTCTTTCAGCATCGAAGCCCAGATCTTGCCGCTGTCGCCCCGTTCGGACACCAGCGCGTCGAACGTTTCGACGGCCATGTCGATCGCTTCCGTCTTGCGCGACTCGTATTTTTCCTTGCGGCGCACTTCTTCGTCGGGCGAGCGCTTGACAGCGGCAGCCGGGCTTTCGCGCGCGTCGCGCTTGGCGGCCGTGCGGCGGCTCTCGCGCACCAGGTCATCGTAGAAAATGAATTCGTCGCAGTTGGCCACCAGCAGATCGGAGGTCGACTGCTTGACGCCCACGCCGATCACCTGCTTGGCGTTTTCGCGCAGTTTCGACACCAGCGGCGAAAAATCGGAATCGCCGCTGATGATGACGAAGGTGTTCACGTGGGCCTTGGTGTAGCACAGGTCCAGTGCATCGACGACCAGGCGGATGTCGGCCGAATTCTTGCCGGACTGGCGCACGTGGGGAATTTCGATCAGCTCGAAGTTCGCTTCGTGCATGGTGCCCTTGAAACTTTTATAACGGTCCCAGTCGCAATATGCCTTCTTGACAACGATGCTGCCCTTGAGCAGCAAGCGTTCGAGGATGGGCTTGATATCGAATTTTTCGTAATTTGCATCTCGCACGCCGAGCGCGACGTTCTCGAAGTCGCAAAACACGGCCATGCTGAGGTTTTCTGGGGATGACGCCATAAGGGTGAATTCTCGCTGGATAATAAGGGCGGACGGGAAGCGCAACGCCTCCCTTTTCGCCTAGTATATTCGCCCATCCCCCGTTTCGGCGACAACTATCGTGCGCGGCGGCCTATTGCGTACCGCCGACGGCGCTGGCGCCGGGCCAAACAACGCTTTCATCGACCGAATACAGCTGGCACGGCATGCTGCTGCGGCGCTGGCAAGAAGCGAGTGCGCGCACATCGGGACTTTCGCCCTCCTCGGCCCAGCCCCAGGCGCCGCTGGCCGACAAGGCAAAGGCGCGCGGCGCGGTTTTTTCCAGGAAGACGCGGTAGGCCGCGCGCCCCTGCTCTTCCAGATACGGCACGGCGGCGATATCGTCCTGCGGCGCGAAATGCGTGGCGGGCGGCGGCGGCGCATCGGCCACGCGGTAGACCTGCCGCACCGGCATGCCTATCTTCTGCAGAAAGCGCTCGGTGGCGGGCAGCCACACGGCCACCCCGTCGCGGCTGCCCAGGGTCAGGTGGGCGTCGCGCTTGAACGGGCCATAGGCCAGCAGTTGTGCCCGGCCGCCTGAACCGGTAAAGGAATTGAACAACCGCCGTGCCAGCGCCGGCGAAAAATACGAGTCGTTCGCGCCATACAACCACAGGCTGGGAATGTGGTTATAGGCGCCCAGGGTGGCGAACGTCTTGGCCAGCGCCCCTTGCCAGTCGCAGCCCGGCATGTCGACGCGCAGGCCGCCAGCAAAGTTGAGCACGCCGCGCACGCCGGGCACCATCCGGGTGGCCAGCGCCAGCGCCGCCATGCCGCCATACGACTGGCCCGCGACGACGATGCGCTCCGGGTCGACCCAGCTCTGGCGCCGCGCATACGCCAGCGCGGCAAGCATGTCGCGCGCCTGGCCCTGGGCGTTGCCCAGCATGTCGCAGCCGAAATCGCGGTAGGCGCCCGTGGAGCGCGCAAAGCCGGCGCGCATGGGCAGCATCACGGCATAGCCGCGGCGCACGAACTCGGTGGCCATATAGATGAAGCGCTCGCGCTGCTGCAGCCGGGCCGGGCCGGCCTGCTTGCCGTGATTCATCAGCAGCAAGGGAAACGGGCCGGAGCCGGGGGGACGAAACACCGTCGTCTCCAGCGTCTCGCGCAAGCCGTCCCCGGCCGGCACCATGATGACTTGCTCGTTCAGGCGCGCATCGAGCGGTAGCTGGGAGGGAACAAGCTGGGCTTTCAGGGGCAGGCAAGGCAGGCTGAGCAGCAAACCCAGAAAAATGGGGCGTAACAGGTGGAAAATGGCGCACTCCGTGGATGACTTCCCTGCCAGTCTAGGCAGTGAAATGCCACAGAACAATATAAAAAAATTACGTGACGTACATATTTTTTGCGGCAAGCACCTGCGGGAAAAATTGTTGCCTTGCGCCACCACACTTTTTCCGCAGACGGGAGTAAACTGGGCGTATTCTGAAGGAGTTGCCATGTCCATATCCGCCCTCACCACCGGTACCTCGGGGCTGACCGCCAACCAGCGCGCGCTGGATGTGGCCGCCAACAATATCGCCAATGCGAATACGCCGGGCTTCCAGCCGCAGCAAGCCCAGTTCCAGGAAGCCAGCCCGGCCGGCACGGGCGTCACCCTCTCCGTCGAGGGGCGCAAGCTGGCCGCCAGCGAAAGCGTCAGCGGCGCCAATGCCAATGCGGCCAAGGCGGCCGAAAGCCGGCCGAACGGCGTGGGCCTCGCTTCCGAACTGACCGATAACCTCGTCTACAAGGCCGGTTTCAACCTGTCGGCGAACGTCGTCAAGGCGGCCGACCAGGCCCTGGGCAGCCTGATCGACGTCAAGACTTAAGCACAGTCACTAGCGCTTAGATAGCTTGCTTTTGCATTTCCAGCGCCAATGGCGCCATCGCCGGCGCAATCAGCGCCAGCAGCCGTTCGGCCGGAATGCCGTCGCGCGCCTGCACCGACAAGCCATGCAGCAAGGCCGCATAGTAGTCGCCCAGCGCCTGCACGTCCGCCTCCGCCTTTAATTCCCCCGCCAGCTGCGCCGCGCGCAGGCGCTCGATGACGGCTTGCGTGCGCGCGCGGCGGTGCTGCGCCAGCCAGTCGGCGATGCCCGCGTTTTCCGCGCTCGTGTTGGTGGCGGCCGTGACCACCATGCAGCCTTGCGGCTGGCCGCTGCGCGTATACAGCAGCACGGCTTCTTCCAGCATGCGCGCCACCGCATCGCGCACGTTCAGGCTGGCCGCCAGCGCGTGCACGGCAAACGCGCCCTCTCCCGTTTCATACAGCTCCACGGCTTCGCGGAACAGCTGCTCCTTCGAGCCGAACGCCGCATAGATGCGCGCCGAGGCGATGCCCAGCGCCGCCACCAGGTCCGCCATCGACACACCCTCGTAGCCACGCGTCCAGAACGCGTCGCGCGCTTTTGCCAGCGCCAGCGCGCGGTCGAATTCCCTCGGTCTTCCTGCCATCTTGATCCTCTGCTTGCGAAGTGGCGGCCAGTATAACGCCTGGCGCCCGCGCCGCGTTCGCCATTTATTTTGCATCACGGGCTTGACCGCGCCAACAATTTCACCTATTCTTTGTCGATCGACAAACAATAGGAGCCGATATGAAAACCATCCAAGGACCAAGCCTGCACCTGGCACAATTCGCCGCCGACACGGCGCCCTTCAACACCCTGCCCGCCATCGCCGAGTGGGCGGCCGGCATGGGCTTCAAGGCCCTGCAGATTCCCGCTTGGGATGCGCGCCTGTTCGACGTGGCGCAAGCAGCGCACAGCCAGCAATACTGCGACGACCTCGTTGCCATGCTGGCCGGCCATGGCCTGGTCATCAGCGAACTGACGACGCACATCCTCGGCCAGCTGGTGGCCGTGCACCCGGCCTATGACGCGCTGTGCGACAGCTTCGCCCCGGCACATCTGCACGGCCAGCCGGCGGCGCGCACCGAGTGGGCCATCGAGCAGGTCAAGCTGGCAGCCATGGCGTCGAAACGCCTGGGCCTGACCGACATGGGCACGTTCTCCGGTTCGTTCGCCTGGCCCTACCTGTTCCCTTTCCCGCAGCGCCCGCCCGGCCTGATCGAGGCGGCCTTCGACGAACTGGCACGCCGCTGGCTGCCCATCCTCGACGTGTGCGAGGAACAGGGCGTCAACCTGTGCTACGAAATCCACCCCAGCGAAGACCTGCATGACGGCATCAGCTTCGAGATGTTTTACGAGCGCGTAGGCCGCCACCCGCGCTGCAAGATGCTGTTCGACCCCAGCCACTTCGTGCTGCAGCAGTTGAACTACCTGGAATTCATCGATATCTACAAGGACCATATCCGCATGTTCCATGTGAAGGATGCGGAGTTCAATCCGACGGGGCGGCAAGGCATTTACGGCGGCTACCAGTCGTGGGAAAACCGCGCCGGGCGCTTCCGCTCGCTGGGCGACGGCCAGGTCGATTTCAAGGCCATCTTCTCGAAGATGGCGCAAAACGATTACGCGGGCTGGGCGACGCTGGAATGGGAATGCTGCCTGAAGGATCAGGAGGTGGGCGCGCGCGAAGGCGTGGCCTTCATCAATGCCCACATCATTCCCGTCACCGACAAGATCTTCGACGACTTCGCCGGCGCTCCCGTCAGCGCACAACAGATCAATACCCTGCTCGGCATCGAGCATCACTAATCAAGGAAACATATGAACGACTTCATTCACGACTACGTCCGCATCGACGGCCAGCGCCTGCATTGCGTCATCGCTGGTCCCGGCACCGGCAAACCCGTGCTGCTGATCCCCGGCTGGCCGCAAACCTGGTATGCATGGCGCCACGTGATGGCGGCGCTGGCCGCCAGCGGCTACCAGGCCATCGCCATCGATCCACCGGGCAGCGGCCACTCGGACCGCCCGGCCGGCGGCTATGACACGGGCGCCGTTGCCGCCACCCTGCACCGCGCCATGCTGGCCCTGGGCCACGCGCAATACGACGTGGTCGGTCACGACATCGGCATGTGGGTCGGCTATGCGCTGGCCAGCGATTTCCCGCAGGCCGTGACGAAACTGGCGCTGACGGAAGCCGTGATTCCCGGTCTGGCGCCCGCGCCGCCGATTTTCGTCGCGCCGTCCGACAACATCTTCCTGTGGCATTTCATGTTCAACCAGGTGCTCGATTTGCCGGAAATGCTCACGGCGGGCAAGGAGCGCGAGTACATCCGCTTCATTTTCGACCGCTGGTCGTACCGCCGCGACAAGGTCGCCGTCGACGTGTATGCGGATGCCTATGCCACGCCGGGCGCCCTGCGCGCCGGTTTTGCCTACTACCGCGCCATACCCGAAACCATCCGTCAAAATCTGGAACGGGCAAAACGCAGCCTGACCATGCCGGTACTGGCCATCGGCGCCGACCATGCGACCAACGACGCGCCGCTGCTGACCATGCAGGGCAAGGCGGACAATTTGAAAGGCGCCATCGTTGCCGAATGCGGCCACTTCATCATGGAAGAACAGCCGGAAGCGTTCATCGCCCACCTGCTGCCCTTCCTGGCCGGAGAAAAATCAGCATGAGCCTCGATCCGCTGATTGCCGCCTGGCTGGAAGAGATAAAAGATGCGCCGCCGCCCGCCTCGCTGGCGGACCTGCGCGTGGCCACGGAAACGGGGTTGCGCCAGCTGCATGGCCCCCTGGAAGACGTCGCATCCATCACCGATTACGTGCTGCCGGGCGAGCATGCGCTGACCGTGCGCGCCTACGTGCCCGCCGGCGCGGACACAAGCCAGCCCCTGCCGGCCATCGTCTTTGCGCATGGCGGAGGATGGTGTCTGTGCTCGCTGGACCTGTACGACAATCCCTGCCGTGCGCTGGCCAACGCCACCGGCTGCGTGATCGTTTCCGTCGACTACCGGCTGGCGCCCGAGCACAAGTTCCCCGTGCCGTTGAACGACTTTTACCGCGCGTTGTGCTGGGTCGCCGAACATGCGGCGGCGCTGGGCATCGATGCGAAACGGCTGGCCGTGGGCGGCGACAGCGCGGGCGGCAACCTGGCGGCCGCCGCCGCCCTGATGGCGCGCGACCAGGCCGGTCCCGCGCTGGCGCATCAGCTGCTGCTGTACCCGGCGCTCGATTTTGCCTTCGACACGCCGTCCTACCAGCGCTATGCGGAGGGCCACTCGCTGACGCGGGAAGCCATGCGCTTTTGCTGGTCGGCCTACCTGAACGAGCCGGCCGACGGCGCGAACGCCTACGCGGCGCCCCTGCGGGCAACGTCGCTCAAGGACTTGCCGCCGGCGACGGTGCTGGTATGCGAGTACGACCCGCTGCATGACGAGGGCGAAGCCTATGCGCGGTATTTGCGCGACGACGGCGTGGCGGCGCAATGCGTGCAGCTCGACGGCATGATCCATGCGTCGATACACATGCAGGGCTTGGCACCAAAGGCGCGGGGATTGTTCGACGTGGCGGGCCAAGCAATGAAAAGTGCCATGTTTGCGTAAATAGTCCACTAGAAAAATTCTGGGGTCTGACCCGGCGGGTCAGACCCCAGCATGCCTCTATTCCACCAATTTGCGCACCTCGACGCCGTTCAGCCACTTCACATGGCGCGGACCCGTGCGGATATCCTTCGCCGAGATGAGGGCGATCTCGCCATCGCTGTCGTCGAGCGCCTTGCCGTTCTTTTCGTAGTAGACGATCACGCCCTCGCCGGCCGGCGCGTTATACAGCTCACCCCAGGAAAACACCACCGCATAGCCATCGGTGGCCGTGGCGATGATGGCGAGCTTCTTGACGTCGTTGTGGCCGGGCGCATCGAGCGCCGCCTTGTCGAGGATGTCGCGCAGGCGCACGCCCTTGTAACTGGTGATGGTTTCGGCCTTGTCGCCGTTGTGGCGCGTGACGGCGATGTCCCCGCCATTGGCTTGCGGCAGCCGGCGCAGGTCGGCTACCGTCAGGGTCAACGGCGTTGCCACCTTGCCCGTGACGGCGAGCGCGCGGCTCATGTTCTCGCGCGCCGGCGCCGGGTCGGCCCATGCGGGGGCCGCCGCCAGCAGTGCGGCCGAAGCCAAACCAAGGAATATTTTCTTCAACATGCTGTGTCCTTTCATGACAGTGAAAACTCAGAACTGGTATTGCGCATTGGCCAGCCAGGTGCGGCCAGCGCCGGGAAAACCGTCGGCCAGCGCATAGTTGCGGTCAGCCAGATTGCTCACGCCCGCTTCCAGGCTCAAGGCCGGCAAGGGGCGGTACACGGCCTTCAGGTTCACTGTCGTAAAACCGCCAAGCTCCAGCGTGTTCGAAACCCAGCGCCCGCTATTCGCTTCCGCGATGGCCACCACGTCGACCTGGCGCGCCGCGTGCAGCACGGCGTGCGCCGTCAGCTTGTGGCGCGGCACGTCCGTCAGGCGGATGGCGCGGTCGCTGACGTTCTTCATGTCCGTGTACGTGTAATTGCCGCCGACCTCCAGCCAGGCGCCGGCGCGGCCGCGCACGCCCAGTTCCACGCCGCTGATGTGCGCCCTGCCCGCATTCTGCATCTGCGCACGCACGCCCGCCACATTCGCCACGCTCTGGATCTTGTCCTTCACGTCGCTGTAGAACAGGGCGGCATCGAGCGCCAGCCCGCGCACGGTTGCTTGATACCCCAGCTCATAATTGATCGCCTGTTCCGCGCGCAAGGCCGGGTTTTCAATATATGTGCCCAGGCGCTGCGAGTACCGGTCCTTCAGGGTCGGCAGGCGCGACTTGCGCGCCACCGTGGCGTACACGCGCGATTCAAGACCGGTCTTGTGGAACAATCCCGCCTGCAGGTCGGTGGCCGATTGATTGTCCGGCAAGGTGTAGGCATTGCCGGCGCTATACACCATGTCCGGGCGCAGCTCATTGCGCGACACGCCCAGCGACAGTTCCGTCGCCGCATTGAGGGCGATGCTGTCTTCCGCGCCCAGCGTCCACAGGGCATCCTTGTACCAGGTGGTGCGCACGCCCCTGGCGTCGAGTTCCTGGTGCTCGTCGGCCTTGTAGCTGGCCACGACGCGCAGGCTATGCGCGGCCAGGCGGAAAGATTCGAGTTCCACCGCGCCGCCGTTCGTGCGGTCGTTATAGATGCTGCGCCCGCCGCTGACGCTGCCCTGGCCGCTGGTTTTCAGGGTCGTGTAGCTGCCGTTTGTGTAGGACGCGATTTCATTGTCGTAGCTGTCGTGGTACAGGCGCAGTTTCAGGCGTTCCTGCTGGCCCAGGCGCGTCTGCGAGACGAGATACACGCTTTCCTTGTTCCAGTACGGCCACTGCCAGTAGCGCGCGCCGACGGGGTTCGTCGATGGCGGCTGGCCCTTTTCGCCATGCTGCTTGTAGTAGCTGAGCGCATATTCATCGCCCGCGTGCGCGCCATCGGGCGTCAGACCCACCTTGAACGACACCTTATGGTCCTTGCGATAGGCGTTATTGCGCATGCCGCCGTCTTCCGTGGCCGTGGGGCGGAAGTCGGACGACAGGGGAAAGCCGTCGCTGTCGATGTAGGACACGCCCGCCTGCAGATACCACAGGCCCTGATTCGTACCCACGTTGGCCGACACCTGGCGCTCGCTGCCCGAACCGAATCCCACTGACGCATCGCCTTCCATCAAAGCCGTCGGTTTGCGCGACACCAGGTTGATGGCGCCGCCCAGGGTATTGGCGCCGTAGGCCACGGAACTGAAGCCCTTGGCCACCTGGATGGCGGCCAGGTCGCTGGTCGTGAAGCGGTTGAAATCGACATAGCCGTCATACGGCACGTAGACGGGAATGCCGTCGATGTACAGCGGCACCTGGCGCGCATCGAAGCCGCGGATGGCGACGGTTTTCTCATTGCGCGCATTGGTCGACAGCGACACGCCGGACAGCAAATTGAGGGCGTCGCCCACGTTGTCGCGGTTAAAGCGGCGCATCTCAACGCGGCTCACCTGCGCACCCACCGGCTGTTCCACCTGGCCCTGCTCGCGCTGGCCGATCACCTTCACCGTGCCCAGCACGAACGGCGCCGCCGCATCCACGTCTTCCTTGCCAGCCACCTGCTGCGCCAGCGCCAGCATCACGGCGCCTGCCACTACCTGTTTCACCATCGTCATCTTGTTCTCTTCCGTTATATATCGCCTTATATAGCGATATGCAAAAAAGCGGCCACTCGTGCGGCGGCCGTCATCCAACAGCGCAATATACAGATGTATATAACGATGCTCAAGCGGGGAGAGGCAAAACGGGCGCGCAAGTCAATTTTCCGGCGATTTTTCATGCACCGCACCATTTCGCTGTGCGAACGAATGTTTCACAAAACGGTTGACATGCGCGAGTCGGCTAGGCAAACTGATTTCCAGGGAGCCAGCAAATGAATGCAAATATGACAAATATTCAGGCCGCAGCCGATCCGGAAATCATCGTCTTCAGCGATGACGAAGAAGGCAAGGACCGCCAGTTCGTCAACGCGCTGGCGCGCGGCCTCGAAGTGCTGCGGTGCTTTCGCCCCGGCGAAGTCTTCCTGTCGAATGCGGACATGGCCAAGCGCACGGGCATCCCCAAGCCCACCATTTCGCGCCTCACCTACACCCTCACCAAACTCGGCTACCTCAATTATTCGGATAGCCTGGGCAAGTACCAGCTGGGCGCCGGCGTGCTGGCCCTCGGCT
Source organism: Janthinobacterium sp. GW823-FHT01H08 (assembly GCF_058797855.1). Classification (NCBI taxonomy): domain Bacteria; kingdom Pseudomonadati; phylum Pseudomonadota; class Betaproteobacteria; order Burkholderiales; family Oxalobacteraceae; genus Janthinobacterium; species Janthinobacterium sp. GW823-FHT01H08. The sequence continues at coordinate 2,639,623 of NZ_CM179504.1, read as the reverse complement.
ACCGCATGCTGTCGAACCTGGACGTGCGCAAGATGGCGCGCCCGCTGATGGAGGAACTGGCCGAACATGCGCAGGCCTCCGTGTCGCTGGGCACGCGCGACCGCCTCAGCATGGTGTACGTGGAAACGTGCCGCAGCAGCGCCAACGTCACCCTGCGCCTCGACGTCGGTTCGCGCATTCCGCTGATGACGACCGCCATGGGCAAGGCCCTGCTGTGCATCCTGCCGCAGGCCGAGCGCGACTACCTGATGGACCATGCGCGCGTGCACGAGACGGAACGCTGGCCGCGCATCAAGGCCGGCATCGAGCAAGGCTTCAAGGATTACCAGGACCGGGGCTTTTGCATCTCGGCCGGCGAATGGCAGAACGACGTGCATGCCGTGGGCGTGCCCATGCTGGGCGCCGACGGCGAACAGGTGATGGCCTTCAATTGCGGCGGCCCCGCCTTTTTGCTGTCGCGCGAAAAACTCGAATCGGACCTGGGACCGCGCCTGGTCGCCCTGGTCAAGACAGTGGAAAAAAACCTGGGCCGCGGTTAGACTGCGCGCCCCCTCTCAACAACAGATCAAATCAAAGCGCCGAGGAACCCGATGATACGCGACGAAGAAACCCTGAACATCCTGCTCGACAGCATCGCCCGTTTCGTGCGCGAAGTGCTGGTGCCGAACGAGGCGCTGGTGGCTGAAACGGACACGATCCCGCCCGCCATCGTGGCGCAGATGCGCGAACTGGGTCTGTTCGGCCTGTCCATTCCGGAAGCCTACGGCGGCCTGGAACTGAGCATGGAAGAGGAAGTGCGGGTCGCGTTTGAAATCGCCCGCACCTCGCCCGCCTTCCGCTCGCTGATCGGCACGAACAACGGCATCGGTTCGCAAGGCATCGTGATCGACGGCACGGAAGCGCAAAAACAATACTATCTGCCCAAGCTGGCGGCCGGCGAGATCATCGGCTCGTTCGCGCTGACGGAAGCGGGATCGGGCTCCGATGCGGCCTCGCTGCGCACCTCGGCCGTGCGCGACGGCGACTTTTACATCCTCAACGGCAGCAAGCGCTACATCACCAACGCGCCCGAAGCGAGCATCTTTACCGTCATGGCCCGCACGGACCCCGTCAAGCGGGGCGCCTCGGCCATTTCCGCCTTCATCGTGGAAAAGGACACGCCGGGCCTCTCGCTGGGAAAAATCGATAAAAAGATGGGCCAGCAAGGCGCGCATACCTGCGACGTCATCTTCGAAAATTGCCGGGTACCAGCCGCCAACATCATCGGCGGCAAGGAAGGCGTGGGTTTCAAGACAGCCATGAAGGTACTCGACAAGGGCCGGCTGCACATCGCCGCCGTCTGCGTGGGCGCGGCCGAACGCATGCTGGCCGACGCCCTCGCCTACGCGATGGAACGCCAGCAGTTCGGCCAGCCCATCGCCGAGTTCCAGCTGATCCAGGCCATGCTGGCCGACAGCAAGGCCGAGATTTACGCGGCGCGCAGCATGGTGCTGGACGCCGCGCGGCGGCGCGACAACAAGGAAGACATTTCGACGGAAGCGTCGTGCTGCAAGCTGTTCGCCTCCGAAATGTGCGGCCGCGTGGCTGACCGCTCCGTGCAGATCCACGGCGGCGCCGGCTACATCAGCGAATACGCGGCCGAGCGCTTCTACCGCGACGTGCGCCTGTTCCGCATCTACGAAGGCACGACGCAGATCCAGCAGATCGTCATCGCCCGCAACATGATCAAGGCAGCACAAAAGTGAAGGAGGCCGCGATGGACATTCCCGCCCTGCTGGCCCACTTGCCGGCGCGCCTGTCGGCCATCTCCATCTATTGGGCGACGCGCGCGCCCGACGCGCCCGCGCTGCATGAAGGTGGGCGCAGCTGGACCTACGCCCAGCTGCAGCACAGTGTGGACAGCGCCGCGCAGCTGCTGCGCCAGCTGAACGTGCGCGCCGGCGACCGCCTGATGGTGGTGGGCGAGAACTGCGCGCTGCAGGTGGCGCTGATCTTTGCGGCGGCCAGCATCGACGCGTGGATCGTCAACGTCAATGCGCGCCTGTCGGCGCGCGAGATCGACACCATCGCTGCGCACAGTTCGGCGCGGCGGATGCTGTTCCTGGCCGGCGCTTCGCCGGAGGCGGCCGCGCATGCGGCACGTCTGGGCGCGGCCAGCGCCGCGGTCGACGGCATGGGCGAGCTGCTGGCGGGCGACTTGAACGAGGCGGCCATCGCGGAAGACACGGTGCCCGGCAACGAACAGGTTGCCGCGCTGATCTACACGACGGGCACCACCGGGCAGTCGAAGGGCGTGATGCTCACGCACCGCAACCTGCTGTTCATCGCCGCCGTCTCCAGCACCCTGCGCGGCCTGACCAGCAGCGACCGCGCCTATGGCGTGCTGCCGATTTCGCACGTGTACGGCCTGGCCTCGGTGGCCCTGGGCACCCTGTATGCGGGCGCCGCACTGTACCTGGTGCCGCGCTTTTCCGTCGACGGCCTGCTCTCGGCACTGAGGGACGATGAACTGACCATCGTGCAGGGCGTGCCCGCCATGTACGCCAAGCTGCTGCAAACCCTGGGCGGCGCCGATACGCCGCTGCCCACGCGGCTGCGCTTTGCGTATGCGGGCGGCTCGCCGCTGGCGCCGTCGCTCAAGCGCGACGTGGAAAAGCTGCTGGGCACCGCGCTGCACAATGGCTACGGCATGACGGAAAGCGCCCCCACCATCAGCCAGACGCGCCTGGAAACGCCGCGCCGCGACGATTCCGTGGGCATGCCGATCCCCGGCGTGGAAGTGCGCGTGGTCGACCTGGCCGGCCAGGACGTGACGCCGGGCCAGCCGGGGGAACTGTGGATACGCGGGCCGAACATCATGGCCGGCTATTACCGCGAACCGGCCATGACGGCGGCCACCATGCGCGACGGCGGCTGGCTCAATACGGGCGACATGGCGCGCCAGGACCCGGACGGCGCCCTGTTCATCGTGGGCCGCACCAAGGAACTGATCATCCGCTCCGGCTTCAATGTGTATCCGCTGGAAGTGGAAACGGCCCTGAACGCCCACGCTTCCGTGGTGCAGTCGGCCGTGGTCGGGCGCACCCTGGCCGATGGCAACGAGGACGTCATCGCCTATGTGGAGCTGGACCCGCGCCAGCCCGCCAGCGTGGCAGAATTGCAGGCCTGGCTGGCGCAGACCCTGTCGCCGTACAAGTGCCCGTCCGCCATCATCGTCATGGAAGCGCTGCCGGCAGCCGCCACGGGCAAGATTTTAAAGGGGCAGCTGCGGCAAATGGCGCAGAATGCACGATAAGTTGACCATGTAGTAGCAGACCCGACAATAAAACCAAGCCACATCACCGGAGGAGACACGATGAAACGCACCTACACACGCATCGCCATGGCAGCGCTGGTTGCCAGCGCCTGGATGGCACAGGCCAGCGCCGACGAATTCCTGGTCGGCGCGGAAATCCCGCTGACGGGCAACCTGGCGCGGGTCGGCGCCGGCATGCAGGAAGGGATCATGGTCGCGGCCGAGGTATTCAACAAGACCAACGGCAAGCACACCATCAAGATCATCACCGTCGACGACGAATCGGCGCCCGCCAAGGCCATCGCCGCCGTGGAAAAGCTGGCCAGTCAGGGCGTGGTGGCCATCACGGGCGGCTATGGCTCGAACAATATTTCGCCCGCCTCGGACACGGCCAATAAACTGGGACTGGTCTACATCACCTCGGGCGGCGTGGACGACAGTCTGGTGGCCAGCGGACGCAAGAATTTTTTCCGCATCAATAACACGGCCGGCTACGAAAAAGCCATGCTGGGACTGCTGCAGGATGTGGGCGCCAAGTCCGTCTCCATCGTGTATTCGACCAAGGATGCCACCACGGGCCTGGCCAAGGACGTGGAAAAGGCCCTGGCGGCCAAGGGCGTGAAGGTGACGACGCACTCGTTCGACCCGGCCATTACCGACTTCAAGCCCATCATCAACAAGATCAAGCTGCAGGACAAATCGGAAGTGGTGGCCATGGTCGGCTACGAAAACGACTACGTGGGCATCATCCGCGCCGCCCGCGTGCTGAAACCGAAGATCAAGGCCATGGTGGGCGTGTGGTCGCTGGCCACGCCGAAGATGGCGGCCGACTTCCCCGACCTGATGCCGAACGTCTTCGGCACGGCCCTTCTGCCCTTCCCGACGGAATTCAAGACGGCCGACGGCAAGGCCTTCAGCGACGCCTACAAGCAGCTGTACAAGAAGGAGCCGGACTACCTGGGCCAGTTCGGCTATGTGCAGTCGATGCTGCTGTTCGAAGCGATCGCGCGCGCGGCCGACAAGGGCACGCTCAAGAAAGGCGGCGTGGCCGACGAGATGCGCAAGACGGACCGCGAAACCCTGATCGGCCGCGTGCAGTTCGCCGCCAACGGCGACAACCAGAACTTCGTGCACCGCATGGCGCAGCACCAGGACAAGAAAGTGGTGATTGTCTGGCCGAAGGAACACGCGACGGGCAAGCTGAACTATCCTGCCCTGCCCTGGTAAGCAGCCTCCCGCTGCACACGCGCGCGCCCGCCGGGCGTGCACCGATGAACGGCGGTCCTGGTGCCTCTTCGCGATGCGCCTGGGCCGCCTGACGGGATGACGATATGACAGAATTAATCTTGCAAGCCCTGTATTCGGGCTTGCTGCAGGGCGGCTCCTACGCCCTGATCGCACTGGGACTGGCGCTGGTCTTCGGCACCATGAAAGTGATCAACCTGGCGCACGGCGAACTGGTGCTGCTGGCCGCCTACATCGCCTACAGCGTGGAATCGGGCCTGGGCCTGGGGCCGATGTTCGCCATTCCCATCGCGCTGGTGATCGTCAGTCTGACGTCCGTGGGCGTCTACCTGATCGTCAGCCGCATCAAGAAAGACCGCGAAATCAATTCGCTGATCCTCACCTACGGCATCGGCGTGATCCTCACCAATTTCATTTTGCTGGTCTGGAAGGCCGACATCCGCTCGACCTCGTCGAGCTGGCTGCAGGAAGGCTTCGAGATCGGCCCGTTTTTCAGCATGCGCAGTGAAGTGATTTTCTTCGGCGTCAGCCTGGTGCTGATGGCGGCCCTGTGGCGCTGGCTGTCGACCAGCTGGTATGGCCGCGCCGTGCGCGCCGTCTCCAGCAACCGCGACGCGGCCAAGCTGATGGGCATCGATCCGGGCCGCACAGAACTGGTGTCGTTCCTGGTCGCCGGCATCCTGGCTGCCTTCGCCGGCGTCGCCTTGTTCAGCTATGGCGTGATCCAGCCTGCCTACGGCGGCGCGCTGACGGTGAAAGCCTTCATCATCACGGTACTGGCCGGCATCGGCTCGATTCCCGGCGTGCTGCTGGCCGCCGTGCTGCTGGGCGTGGCAGAAGCCTTGACCGTCACCCTGGCCAGCTCCGCGCTGCAGGAATTGTCGGGCATGGTGCTGTTCCTGCTGGTGCTGTTCATCATGCCGAACGGCCTGTTCGGCGCACAACGGAGGCGCGGATGAAGCGCTCGACTTTGATTTCCACGGCAGTCCTGCTGCTGGCCGCGTATGTCGCCGTGCCGCTGGCCCTGGGCGCCAACCAGTATGTGATGAGCATGGTGGTGGCGGCACTGATCATCGGCGGCGTGGCCATGTCCTGGGCCCTGCTGGGTAACCTGGGCGGCATGGTCAGCTTCGGCCATGCGGCATTCTTCGGCGTGGGCGCGTATGTCTCCGCGCTGGCCACCGTGAAACTGGGCCTGCCCGTGTTTGCCGCCATGCTGCTGGGCGGCGCGGGCGCGGCCATCGCCGCCGTCATCATGCTGCCCGTGCTGCGGCTGCGCGGGCCGTATTTTGCGCTGGCCATCCTCGCCTACGCCCACATCTTCCGCATCCTGGCCACGGAATGGAGTGCCGTGACGGGCGGCGCCGGCGGCATCAACAATATCCCGGCCTTACCCACCGTTTTCGGCTTCGACCTGGCCAGCAAGACGGGCGCCTACCTGGTGGTGCTGACCCTGGTGGTGGCGTGCGCCTTTGCCTACAGCCGCATCCGCGCCAGCCACTACGGCATCGCCCTGCGCGCCATGCACGACAGCGAGGACGCCACGCGCGTCGTCGGCGTCAACAGCACCTTGCTGAAAGGCGCGATGCTGCTCGTGTCGGCCTTCATGGCGGGCCTGTTCGGCGCCTTCAACGCCCACTACATCAACTTCCTCGAGCCCGACTACGCCTTCAACAGCCTGTGGGTGACCTTGCCGATCGTGGCGGCCATCTTCGGCGGCTACCGCACGATACTCGGCCCCGTGCTGGGCGCCGTCGTGGTCTACCTGGTCGACCAGCTCATTTTCAAGTCGCTGATCCCCACGGGCCACCAGCTGGTGCTGGGCGTGCTGCTGGTGGCGATGATCGTCTTCAGCCCGAACGGCTTGCTGCCGCTGCTGCAAAAATGGCTGAAAAACACCTTCAAAACGAAGGAGAAACAACATGCTTGAACTCGATAATGTGTCCGTGCGCTTCGGCGGCCTGACGGCCGTCGATTCTGTCACGTTAAAAGTGGGCAGCCACGACGTGATCGGCCTGGTGGGCGCGAACGGCGCCGGCAAGACCACCCTGTTCAACGCCATTTCCGGCCTGGTGCGCCCCACCGGCGGCAGCATCCGCTTCGAGGGACGCGACATCATGGCCACGCCCATGTACCAGCGCGCGCGCCTGGGGCTGGGCCGCACCTTCCAGATCCCGCAACCGATGCATGAATTGACGGTGCGCGAAAACCTCGTCGTGGCGCAGCGCTTCGGCACGGGCAAGGTGGACATGCGCAAGATCGATGAAATCCTCGATTTCACGAGCCTGGCGGACAAGGCGCAGCGCGACGCGGCCAGCGAACTGGCGCTGACGGAACTCAAAGCGCTGGAAGTGGCCAAGGCGCTGGCCACCAATCCGAAACTGCTGCTGTTAGACGAAGTGCTGGCCGGCCTGGAAACGAACGGCAAGCGCCGCTTCATGGGCATGCTCAAGGACTTGCACGCCGCCTTTGGCGTGGGCATCGTCATGATCGAGCACGACATCGAGACCATCAGCAATCTGTGCCAGCGCGTGGCCGTGCTCAATTTTGGCCAGCTGATCGCCGACGGCACGCCCGATGCCGTCTTCCGCGATCCGGCCGTCATCGAAAGCTATACGGGAGCCGCGCATGCCTGAAACGATGCCTGAAACGATGCTTGAAATTAGTAATCTGCGCGCCGGCTATGGCGCCATCAATGTGCTGTGGGATGTGTCGCTCTCGATCCAGAAGGGCAAGCTGACCACCATCATCGGCCCGAACGGGGCCGGCAAGACGACCCTGCTGCGCGCCATCATGGGTTTGCTGCCCGTGGGCGCGGGCAGCATCGCGCTCGACGGCACACCCATCAACGGCACGCCCACCTGGAAGATGAGCGACGCACGCGTGACGATGATCCCCGAGGGGCGCATGACGTTTCGCGACATGAGCGTGGAAGAAAACCTGATCATGGGCGCGTTTCCGAAGGAGCACCGCAGCCACATGCCGGCGCGCCTGGCCGAAGCCTACGCCATGTTCCCGCGCCTGCACGAGAGGCGCCGCCAGCTGGCCGGCTCGCTCTCCGGCGGCGAGGCGCAGATGCTGGCGATGGCGCGGGGCCTGATGTCGGATCCGTCGTTATTGATCATCGACGAGCCGTCGCTGGGCCTGGCGCCGCTGGTGGTCAACGAGCTGTTCGAGATCCTCGCGCGCCTGAACGACGGCAAGCGCACCATCATTTTAGTGGAGCAGAACACGGCGCGCGCCGTCGGCGTGGCCGATCACGTCTACCTGATGCAAAGCGGTAAGGTGGCGCTGTCGCAGGCGGCGGTTGATGTCGACCTCGAACATCTGCATGCGCTGTATTTTGCACGCTGAGCGGCATGGCCGCCGCCGAGGTTGAGCGGCCTGCGGCCATCACTCCTCATCGTCGTCCTCGTCGTCGTCGTCGGCCAGCTTGTCAAACACCTGCAGCTCGGCCTTGCTCAGTCCCGTCATCACGAAGGGATCATCGGCAGGAAAGCGGCCGGTATCGAGCAGCATGCGCAGCTTGCTCAAGCGCTCGCCCAGCGCCAGCGCCTGCGCCTGCGGATCGGCATCGGCTTGCCCCACCTGAGCGATCGCGCGGGTGACGGACACGGGAAACTCCCATAATTCCGCGATCCGTACCGACAAGATGCGCGCTTGCGCAAACACCTGGGCAATGAAGGCGTCCGATTGCGGAAAGGCATCGGGCGCATGCATCTGGTCGATCAGCCGGAAGGCCACCACCAGGCCGACATTGGCCATCAGTCCCGCCAGATACGCGTCGAAGGCGTTGGCCTGCATGGCCGGCGCGACCAGGTTGGCCGCCAGTGCACATTTCTCGGACTGGCGCCAGATCAGCGGCGCCGTGCGTATGGTCAGGCCGCCGCTTTGCATGCTGACGATGGGACGGAAGGCGACGCGGGCGAGCAGCATGCGCATGCCGTTTTGCCCGAGCAGCATGATGGCGCCTTCCATGTTGTTGATCGACGGGCTGGCGTTGTAGCGCGAATGGTAGCGGGGCCGGTTCGCTTCGCGGTAGACCTCGGCGACCAGCAGTACGTCCTGGGCCAGCTGGGCCGACAGCTTGGCCGCGCTCATGTTTTCATCTTGCAAGGTACGCATCAACTGGGGAATGATGGCCGGAATGCGCGGTATCAGCGCAGCGCCAGCGACCGGTTCACGGACCAGGCGCGCCAATTCGTCCAGAATCTGCTGTTCCGCCTCCGCCGGCGCCTGCGCCGAACCGGCGGCCGCCAGCCAGCGGTAGTAAATGGCATCGATTTCGGTGATGGTCGCCGGCTGCCGTGCCGCCTCGGGCGCCGCCGCTGCCGTGAGGTGCGCAGCCTTGTCTCCGCCGCCGCTCAGTAATTTTCCTATCCAACCCATTTTATTCTTCCAGCCCTATGTGCATCACTATCGCGAAATCCGCCCCGCGATTTTACTTGATGACAGCGGCGCCGGTGCGGCGGGCGTGAGCGCTTTGTCCACCTGCCGCAACATGCTAAAGTAGCACGACATGCCCCCTGTCCTGCCTAACCAGCGATCCATCATGAACAATCCACTTGCGCACTACATCACCAGCCAGGCGTACAACAACGCCTGGGCCAACCACCGCCTGCTGAAAGCTTGCGGGCAGCTGACCCGGGCCGAGTTCCAGGCCACGCGCGTCAGTTTTTTTCCCACCATCCAGTTCACCTTGAACCACATCCTCACATGCGACTGGTTTTATCTCGACGCGCTCGAGCGCGAGCTGCGCGGCGAAGCGCCCCATGCCGACTGCTACGTCTTCTTTGCACAGGATGAACCGTTCACCGATTGCGCGGCCCTGCACGCGGCGCAGCGCGCATCGGACCTGCGCCTGATCGCCCATTGCCGCAGTCTGTGCGACCTTGACCTGGCGCGGCCCGTGACGATCTTGCGCGACACGCCGCAAGTCGACACGCGCCAACGCCTGCTGGCGCATGTGTTCCAGCACCAGATCCACCACCGGGGGCAAGTGCACGCCATGCTGGCCGGCACGCGCATCGCGCCGCCGCAGCTCGACGAATTCTATTGCGCCGGCGAAGCGGACGAGCGGGCGCAGGATTTTCTGGAACTGGGCTGGACGGAAGACGAGGTGTGGGCAGAACGCTGAGTTACTCCTCGCCGTGGCAGCAGACGCACAGCTTGTTGCCATCGAGGTCGCGGAAGTAGGCGCCATAGTAATTATCGTGGTAATGGGGGCGCAAGCCTGGCGGCCCCTCGCACACGGCGCCCAGCGCCAGCACGGCCTGGTGGCAGCGGTCCACCTGCGCGCGGCTGGCCGCCAGCAAGGCCGTCATCTGGCCGTTGCCGGACGTAGCCGGCAAGCCGTCGTGCGGCGCCGTCAGCACGAACAGGGGACGCGGCGCCTGCCGCGCCATCCAGCCCGCCCAGGGCTTGGCCGGATCATGAAATTTTTCGATCAGGTCGAGTTCTCCCAGCAAGGCCGTATAGAAGGCGTAGGCGCGGGGAAAGTCGTTGGTGCCGAGGCAGAGATGGGACAGCATGCTGCTCCTTCATGGTTAGAAACGGGTGTGCGGCGGAATGCGCCAGCTGATTATAATGGCGCATCTCTTTCGGACCAGATCCCATGCCAGACATCGACCGCCTCCAATTGTCCCCTCCGACCAGCGCCGACCTCTGCGCCTTGCTCGCCTTCGAACTGGAAAACCGCGCCTATTTTGAATCCTGGGTCACGGCCCGGGCGCCGTCCTACTATAGCGAGGAGGCCATCGCCGCCGCCATCGAGCAGGCGCAGCGCGAGCGCGAGCAAGACCGCGCCTACCAGTATCTGGCCAGGCTGGACGGACAAATCATCGGCAGGGTCAACCTGACGGCCGTCACGCGCCCGTATTTCAACAAGGCGGCGCTCGGTTACCGCATCGGCGAACGATTCGGCGGACGCGGCTACGCCACGCGCGTCGTGGCCCTGCTGCTGGAAGAAGCGTTCGGTCCACTGGAACTGTGGCGCCTGGAAGCGACGGCGCGGCCGCAAAACCTGGGCTCGGTCGCAGTCATGCAGCACAACGGCTTTCACCAGTATGGGCGCTCGGAAAAAGCCATGCATTTCCAGGGCGCCTGGTCGGACTTGCTGTATTTTGAACGGCGCAACGAGCACGCCGGCATGGAATAAAACCGAGCAGTTGCTCTATTGTGAGGCCGCTTCTGCCCTGATGTTATAAAATAGGCAAATATCACATTCAGGGAACAATATGCACAATACAGATAAAAAAGCCTACCTCGTCGGCGGCGGCATCGGCTCGCTGGCCGCGGCCGCCTTCATGATACGCGACGGCGGCATGCAAGGCAGCAACATCACCATCTTCGAAGCGGCGCCCGTGACGGGCGGCAGCCTCGATGGCGGCGGCAATGCCGAGGATGGCTACACCTTGCGCGGCGGGCGCATGCTGACCACCGACAATTACGAATGCACGTGGGACTTGTTCAAGAGCATCCCCTCGCTCGAGCATGCGGGCCAGAGCGTCTACGACGAAACCATCGCCTTCAACGAACGGCATATTCCCCACTCGCGCGCGCGCCTCGTTGACCGCAACCGTTTCAAGGTCGACGTCAGCAGCATGGGCTTTTCCATGCAGGACAGGCTGGAACTGCTGAAGCTGACGGAAGCCGATGAAGACGTCCTGGGCAGCAGCGCCATCACGGACTGGCTCTCGCCCGCATTTTTCGACACCAAGTTCTGGACCATGTGGGCCACCACGTTCGCCTTCCAGCCCTGGCACAGCGCCGTCGAGTTCAAGCGCTATCTGCACCGTTTCATGATGGAGTTTTCGCGCATCGAGACGCTGGCCGGCGTCAAGCGCACCGTCTACAACCAGTACGATTCGCTGGTGCGTCCGCTGGTCGCGTGGCTGCAGGAGCAAGGCGTGAACGTCATCATGGATTGCGCGGTAACCGATATCGAAGTGCAGGAATCCGAAGGCCGCCTGAGCGCCACCGCCATTGCCTGCCAGCGCCGCGGCATGGCCGACGTGATTCCTGTCGCTGCCGGCGACCTGGTCTTTTTCCAGAATGCCTCGATGACGGATGCATCGAGCTATGGCAGCATGCACAGCGCGCCGGCCAAGCGCACGAAGAACGACAGCCACGGCTGGCGCCTGTGGGAAAAGCTGGCCGAGGGCCGCCCGCAACTGGGTCGCCCCGCCGCCTTCAACAGCAGCATTCCCGAATCGTACTGGGCCTCGTACACGGTCACCCTGAAAGACAGCGCCTTCTTCGACAGGATGGAACAATTCACGGGCAACAGCGCGGGCACGGGCGGCCTCGTCACCTTCAAGGACAGCAACTGGTTCATGTCCATCGTGCTGGCGCACCAGCCCCATTTCGCGGGCCAGCCCGAGGGCGTGCAAGTGTTCTGGGGCTATGCGCTGCACCCCGACCGCATCGGCAACTTCGTCGCCAAGCCCATGTCCGACTGCAGCGGCGAGGAAATCCTGCGCGAGCTGTGCGGCCATCTGAATTTCGACCTCGACATGATGGCCACGGCCAACTGCATTCCCTGCCGCATGCCCTACATCACCAGCATGTTCATGCCCCGCGCAAAAAGCGACCGCCCGCTGCCCGTGCCGGCCGGCTCCGTCAACCTGGCCTTCGTGAGCCAGTTCGTGGAAATCGCCGACGATGTCGTGTTTACCGTGGAATACTCGGTGCGCGCGGCGCAGACGGCCGTCTACCAGCTGCTCGGCGTGCAGCGCGACGTGCCGGCCATCCACGCGCACGACAAGTCGCTGAAGGTCAAGCTCGATGCCGTCATCAAGGCCTTCACATAAGCCATTTTCCCGCGCCAACGTCGTTTTCATCCTATCGGGCGCGCCTTTGTGACAGCGCAAAGCACGGCGATATCGGACTGATAACGTCAAGGTCCGGGAATCTTCCCTACCTTGCCAAGTCCAACATGAAACTGCGGCTACGCCTGTTCGAACATGTGCTGCTGGTGCTGGCCTTGGCCCTCGTCATCTTTGCCGCCGCCATCGTGCTGGCACGCATGACGCAATGGGCGGAAGCGCAGGAATTGCCCGCCTACCTGATACAGGGCATGCACCTGGTGGGCAAGGTGCTGTTTTTCCTGGACGGTTGCATCGTCATCGCCGTCAGCAGCATCCTGGCCGCCCGGCTGTTCCGCATGCTCACCAAGGAGGATGTATGAAGCACCTTCATTACCTGTTCACGCTCCGGCATCCGCGCCGTTTCTGGTGCAGCGCCCTTGTCATCGCCGTGGCCTCGGCCATCGTGCTGGGTCCCTGGCTCGACAGCATTCCATGGCTGGTGGCGATCCCCCTCGTGGCCGGCGGCCTGCTGGTGGCGCTGGGCGAACTGTGGGATGAAATGCATGGCAAGCGCCTGCCGAACGGCAACGACGACACGCAAGCGCCGTGCCGCCATCCCTGATGGCTGACACGGTGATGCGTGCACGCAACAGCGGTCACGCCATCGGCCCCGCATGCGCTGGATTTAAGACTGGCTTCAGCCTCGCCGTGCATCGTGCATAGGACGCCAGCAGCAATGGCGCCTCCCTACACCATCACGGGCACAGCCCAGCGAAAGAGCCGACATGAGCACATGGATGCGCGCCAACAAAGGTTTTTTGATGTTTCTCCTGCTGTTCGGCGTGTTCCGCACGGCCGTGGCGGACTGGAATCCCATCCCGTCGGCGTCCATGCGCCCCAATCTGCTCGAGGGCGACGTGGTCTTCGTCAACCGCCTCGCCTTCAACCTGAAAGTGCCGCTCACCGATATCGTGCTGCAGCGCCTCGGTGAACCGCAACGGGGCGACATCGTCACCTTTTCCTCGCCGAAAGACGGCACGCGCTTGATCAAGCGCATCATCGCCCTGCCCGGCGACACGGTGGAAATGCGCAATGAACAGCTGGTCATCAATGGCCAGCCGGCCCAGTACACGGCGCTCGACACGGCGCCCGAAACCATCGCCCACGTGGGCCAGCTGACAGCGCAGCGCATCAGCGAGCGCAACGCGACCGAGCAGCACCGCATCCAGGTCTTGCCGCAAATCGCCGGTGCGGCGCGCAGCTTTGCCCCCGTGACGGTGCCGGCTGACCATTTCCTCATGCTGGGCGATAACCGCGACAACAGCGCCGACTCGCGCTATTTCGGCTTCGTGCCCCGCGCATTGCTGATCGGCAAGGCCGAGCGCATCCTCGTCTCGGCCAATATCGAGGAGCATTGGCAGCCACGGCTGCAACGTTTCGGCATGAAACTGGAGTAAACCTCGCCCTCGCAACGGCGCCGCGCTTTTCGGTTAGCATGGCGCATCATGCACAACTTTCCTTCATCCAGCCAGCAGCCCGCCAGCGCGCACCACGCCCTCGAGCAGCTGGCGCAGTTCCTGCAGCGCCATCCCGACGTGCTGCTGCTGACGGGCGCCGGCATCAGCACGGCGTCCGGCATCCCCGCTTACCGCGACACGGAAGGCGTGCGGCGCGGCAATGCCCCCGTGCAAGGCCCCGATTTTCGCCGCCAGGAAGCCGTGCGCCGCCGCTACTGGGCGCGCAGCATGGTGGGCTGGCCGACCCTGGCGCGCGCCACGCCGAACCCGGGCCACCTGGCCATCGCGCAACTGGCGCAGCGCCAGTGCATCGGCGGCCTGGTCACGCAAAACGTGGATGGCCTGCATCAGCAGGCAGGCAGCGCCGCCGTCACGGAGTTGCACGGCAGCATACATGGCGTGATCTGCCTCGATTGCCGGACCCGCCATACGCGCCGCCTGATCCAGGATCAGCTCGAACGCGACAATCCCCGGATGCTGGGTGCCACGGCCACGCCGGCGCCCGACGGCGACGCCTTGCTGGAGCCGTCCCAGCTGGCCACCTTCCACGTGCCGGTGTGCCCCCGCTGCGGCGGCACCCTGCAGCCCGACGTGGTGTTTTTCGGCGATGGCGTACCCGCCGCCTGCGCGGCCGAAGCCGAAAGCAAGATGCACGCGGCCAGCGCCCTGCTGGTGGTGGGCTCGTCCGTCATGGTGTATTCGAGCTTTCGCCTGTGCCGCATGGCGGCCGAAACGGGCAAGCCCGTGGCCGCCATCAACATGGGCAAGACGCGCGCCGACCATTTGCTGGCATTCAAGACCGATGCCCCGGCACAAGACATCTTGCCTGCATTAGCGGCCATGCTGGAGTGATCCCGTGCCGGCCCCGCGCCGCTCTGGCTATACTGTGCAATTAACGAGGAGAATTCATGCTGGAACTGTTGAGTGAACACGCCTGTTTTGGCGGCGTACAACGCTTTTATCGCCACGACGCGCAAGCCATCGGCTTGCCCATGCGTTTCTCGGCCTTCATTCCCGACATGGCGCCAGGCAGCGCCGTCACCACCAAACGCCCCGCCCTGTTTTACCTGGCGGGCCTGACCTGCACGGAAGAAACGTTCATGATCAAGGGCGGCGCGCAGCGCGTGGCGGCCGAGGAAGGCTTGATCCTGATCGCGCCCGATACCAGCCCCCGTGGCGCCAACATCGCGGGCGAGAGCGAATCCTGGGATTTCGGCGCGGGCGCCGGCTTTTACGTGGACGCCACCGAGGCGCCCTGGAGCCGCCACTACCGCATGTACAGCTACATCCTGGAATTGCGCGCGCTGCTGGAACAGGAACTGGCGATCGATGCGCAACGCACGGGCATTTTCGGCCATTCGATGGGCGGCCACGGCGCGCTGGTGCTGGCCCTGCGCAACCCGGACCTGTTCCGCTCCGTCTCCGCCTTCGCCCCCATCGCCGCGCCGAGCCAGTGTCCTTGGGGCAAAAAGGCATTCACGGGCTACCTGGGCGGCGACGCGGCCCGCTGGCAGCCGTACGACGCCAGCGCGCTGATGCGCGGGCTGCAGGGCCGGCCGCCTCTGTTCCCCGAAGGCATCTTGATCGACCAGGGCCTGGCCGACAAGTTTTTGCCCGAGCAACTGTTCCCCGAGGTGTTCGAAGCGGCATGCCGCGACGCCGGCCAGCCCTTGCGGCTGCGCCGCCATGCCGGCTACGACCACGGCTATTACTTCATCGCCAGTTTCATGGAAGAGCACGTGCGCTTCCATGCGCGCACGCTGCGCGCCGCCTGATCTGCCGCCTTACTGCGCCGTGCTGGTATGCCCGTTGAAATGGCGCGTGTACCAGTCCGTGGCCAGCAGGGCCGCCTGGTGGCGCGTGTCGGGGCCGCCAGGGGCGGCGATCTGTTCCAGCTGCTTGTCGCAGCGCAAGGTGGCAAACGCCATGCGGTTCAGGCCGGCCACGTCGGGGTCGCGCCCGCCCACGATCAGCAACGATGGCACGCGCACGTTTTCCAGCGCCGCCTTGCCCGCCATTTCCACCTGGCCATCGCAGACGGCCAGCGCGGCGATCTCCGCGCTGCGCCAGGCCGCCAGCTGCATCACGACGGCGGCGCTGGTGCCATAGCCATACAGGCCGCAGGGCAAGCGTCGGGTGGACGGGTCGATTTGCAGCCAGCTCAGGGCTTTTTCCAGCTGGCGCGCCAGCAGCACGATATCGCTGCGCACGAAGTAGGCGTGGCCATTGCTGCCGCCGCCAGGCTCGATACCGCCCTGATCGAAGCGCAAGGTGGCGATGCCCGCTCGCAAAAAATCCTGGGAAGTGGCGTGGCTGGAGGCGCCCAGATAGTCGCTATCGGCGCCCGCGCCGTGGGCAAACAGGACGATGCCCACAGGCCGCTCGGGCATTTCAAGCACGCCGTCCATTTGAAGTTCATCGGCCGTGATGCTGACAAATTGTTCTTGCATGGCTGCCTCCGCTATCGAGCTGAAATCAAGCTGCTATTGCACAGATTTTGCGCTGATCTTGCCGGAACGGGCACCGCCTGCGCGCCCTGAGCGGCAAGCCCCAGTGTACCAGCCTGCGTCCGTTCGCGCGCGGCGCACGTCAAATTTGCCCTGCGCCCGCATCAGACGGCGCCGTACCGGTCCAATCCCTTCAGCACGGCTTCCGGACGGATCGGCAAATGCCGCACGCGCGAGGCCACGGCGGCGAAGATGGCGTTGCCGATCGCGGGCGCCACGGCCGTCGTGGGCGGCTCGCCCATGCCCGTCGACGTTGCCGTGCTGGCCACGAATTCGATGTCGAGCTCGGGCACGTCGGCCATGCGCAACGGCGTGTAAGTGTTCAGGTTGGTATCCTTCACTTCGCCATTGAGAAAAGCCGTGCCTTCATGCAAGGCCATGCTCACGCCCCACAAAGCGCCCCCTTCCGCCTGCGCCAGCGCGCCATCGGGATCGACGATGCTGCCCGCGTCGATCACCATGAACAGCTTTTCGACTTTCACCATGCAAGTGCTGCGGTCCACTTTCACCCGGGCAACGCAGGCCGTCCAGGTGGGCATGTCGCGTTCCTGGCCGAACGTGGCGGCGATGCCCAGGCCCGTGTCGGGCGGCATGGCCGTGCCCCAGCCCGCCTTGTCCGCCACCCGCCGCAGCACGTGGGCCAGGCGCGCGGCGCCGCCGACGGCATTCGGCGCGCTGCCCGCATTGCGCCCCGTCGCCTGCAGCAAGGACAAACGAAACGCCAGCGGGTCGACCTTGGCCGCCTGCGCCGCCTCGTCCATGAAACTTTCCACTGCCCAATTCGTCCAGCCCGGCCCCACGGAGCGCAACCAGCCGGGGCGGAAACTGCTGTTGGCCAGGTCGTTCGACACGGCCCGCACGCGCTGCGCGCCCACCGCATACCAGTGGTCGGCGCCGGCGATGGCGAACGGGTCGTACGGATGGCCCTGCTTATCCTTGGCCAGCAAGGCGGGGATCATCGCTTGCGTGGGCCAGCCTGCGCTGGCCTCGTGCACCATCGCCGACACCTTGCCGGCCTCGTCGAACGCCATGCGCACGTGCTGCACGGACGGCGAACGGGGCGAATCGAAACGGGCATCGTCGGCCCGCGTGCAGATCATCTTGACGGGCCGCCCCACGGCTTGCGCCGCCAGCGCGGCCGGCACGCAATAATCGCCGTTCAGGCGCCGGCCGAAGCCGCCGCCAAGCAGATAGGTATGCAGCATGACCTTGCTCTCCGGCACCTTCAACGCCTGCGCCAGCACGGGCAGGATCAACGATTGCCACTGGTTGCCCGCATGGATATGCCAGACGCCGTCGACTTCCTGCGCCAGCGCGTTCACGGGTTCCAGCTGGAAATGCAGCACGGTGCTGGTCGTGTAATGGCGTTCCAGTTGCAGGCTGGCATCCTTGAACGCTTGCTCCACGCCATCATCGTCGACCACGCGGGCGCCCAGGCTGGCGTCGGCCAACTGCTTGCCCGCATAGCTGATGATATCCTGCTCCGACACGTGGGCCGCCGCGCCGGCCCGCCATTTCACCTGCACCAGGTCGGCCGCGCGCATGGCGGCCGCATACGTTTCGGCCACCACCATGACCCAGCCGGGCACCGTGCCGCTGGGGTCCTGCAGCGCCACGCTGCGCAGATAGCCGTTCACTTTCTTTGCCGCCGAGTCGTCGATGGAGACCACCCTGGCACCGTAGCGCGTGGGCGGGATCTTCGGACGCGCGTACAGCATGCCCTCCACCTGCGCATCGATGCCGTACACGGCCGTGCCATTGATTTTCGCGGGGATATCGAGCGCCTGCACCTGCTGGCCGATCAGCCTGCGCTGCTGCGGCGTTTTCAGCACGATGGCTTTCAGTTGCTCGGGCGTGTACTGGCGCGCCAGCTTGCCACGGCGCACGATGTCGCCATAGCTGATCGAGCGTCCCCGGCCATGCACGACTCCCAGCCGGGCGTGGCAGGCGGACACGGGCACACGCAGCAGGCGCGCGCCCTCCTCGACCAGCGCGAGGCGCCCGGCCGCGCCGGCTCGGCTGAGCGGATCGAAGTTCTGCCAGACGGACCAGCTGCCGCCCGTCACCATCAAGCCCCATTTCGGGTCCGTGTCCACGTAATGCAGGCGTACCTTGCTCCAGTCCGCTTCCAGTTCTTCGGCAACGATGCGCGCCAGGGCCGTGCCGATGTGCTGGCCCATTTCCGCCTTGGCGATATTGACGGTGACGATGCCGTCCCGGCCGATCTGGAACCAGATGCTGGGATCGAACTCGGGCGCGGTGGACTTTGTCGGCGGCGCGGGCGCCGCCTTGCCGGCGGCCGATGAGCTGTCCGCGCGCAGGAAGGCCAGGGTAAACCCAGTGCCGGCGGCGGCGATCAGGAAGCCGCGCCGGCCCGGCGAAGGAGCACGGGCCCCTGAATTTTCTTTCGGCAACTTAAACACCGGGCGCCTCCTGCATGCCGGCCGCCAGCTTGATCGCCTTGCGGATGCGTACATACGCCATGCAGCGGCACAGGTTGCCGCTCATGACGGCATCGATATTCGCATCGGTCGGCTGCGGATAGTCTTTCAACAAGGTAGCCGCCTGCATGATCTGGCCCGACTGGCAATAGCCGCACTGGGGCGCCTGCGTGGCAAGCCACGCCCGCTGCAGCGGATGCGTGCCGTCCGGCGAAAGGCCTTCGATGGTGGTGATGGCACAACCGGCCACGGCGGCAATCGGCGTGATGCACGAGCGCATGGCGCGCCCATCGACGTGCACGGTGCAGGCGCCGCACATGCCGATGCCGCAGCCAAACTTCGTGCCTTTTAAATGGGCTTCGTCGCGCAGTACCCACAGCAGCGGTGTTTCGGCGTCGGCCTCGGTGCCGAAGGGCTGGCCATTGACGGTAATGTTATACATAAATATTTAAGACACTTTCAAGTATCACTTGCCGGCGCGCGCGCGTGCCACGGCCGCTTCCAGGTTCGTCCAGGCCGGCTGGTGGCTGCGGCTGCGGCGCAGATAGGCGGCCAGGTTGGCCACGTCGTTGTCCGTCAGCGAGGCGGCAAAGCCCGGCATCAGCACGCCGGACATGGCTTCGTCCTTGCCGATGCCATGCAATATCACCTGGATCAGGTTGGCGGGATCGGGCGCGCTGACGGCGCTGTTCAGGCTCAGTTCCGGGCGCAAGGCCGCGGGTTTTCCATCGCTGTTCGAATGGCACGACGCGCAGGCGGCCACGTACAGGCTGGCGCCACGGTCGTTGTCGACCAGGCTGACGCGCTGCGAGCGTTCGATGCCGGCTTTCACCACGGCCTCCGCATCCACCTTGCGCTGCTCGGCCCCGGCCACGCCGGCAAAATACACGGACAAGGCACGGATATCGCTGTCGGGCGACGCGCCCATGCCTTCGTGCACGACGGCCGACATGGGACCTGCCGCCACGCCGTGCAAGGCCGTCGCCCCCGTGCGCAAAAAGGCGTACAGCTCGTCCTGCGTCCACGGCAAGGGCGCCGTGTTGGCGCTGGTCAAGGCCGGCGCATACCAGTGGTCGATGGACGCGCCCAGATAGGCCGAACCGGCAAGCTCGGCGCCCAGCGCATTGCGCGGCGTGTGACAGGCGGCGCAATGGGCGAGACCCTCGGCCAGATAGCGGCCCCGGTTCCAGTCCAGCCCTTGCGCGGGGTCCAGTCGATAGCTGGTCGGCTTGAAAAACAGCAGCTTCCAGCCCGCCTGCAAGGGGCGCAGGTTCAAGGGGAACGGCACGCTGTTGGCGGGCGCCGCCGCGTACACGGGCGGGCGCGTCATGAAATACGCGTACAGGGCCGTCAGGTCGGCGTCCGAAACGAGGTTGAAATGGGTGTACGGAAAGACGGGATACAAATGCGCGCCATCGCGGCCCACGCCTTCGCGCATGGCGCGCTGGAAGGCGGCCAGCGACCAGCGGCCGATGCCCGTCTGCCTGTCGGGCGTGATATTCGTCGCATAGATCGTGCCGAACGGCGTGGCCAGGCCGTGCCCGCCCGCGTACTCGGCGCCGCCCCTGGCCGTATGGCAGGCGGCGCAATTGCCCATGCCGGCCAGGATGCGGCCCCGCTCCACCACTTGCGGGGAAAAAGCCGTGGCGGCGGGCGGATCGATGGGCGCCAGCGCGGGGCGCCAGTAATACAGGTAGGCGGCCAGCGCCGCGACGATGAGCAATGCCAGCGACAGCAGCAGGCCGGTGAGGATTTTCTTGAGCAAAACAGGAACCAATGAAAAGTAAAGGCCAGGGTAAAAGCAAGGCGCACGGACCGCCAGCCAATGGCGGCCGCAACAAGGCCACGGTGACAATCTTACCGCGATTGTGACTTGTTGTATGTACGCAATGACACGGAGGTCGTGCCGCAGGCGGGCTGCGCCTTATAATCAGCGTTTCAGCACGCCGCCGCTTCTTCATGCATACCGTTACCATCATCCTCATCCTCGTGTTGACCGTCGTCCTGTGCGGCTTTCTCGCCCGCTCGCGCTGGGTCAAGCTGCCGCTGCCGCTGATCCAGATCGCCGGCGGTACGGGATTGGCCCTGTTTGGCGTGCAAGTGCCGCTCGATCCCGACATCTTCTTCCTGCTCTTCATTCCGCCGCTGCTGTTTCTCGATGGCTGGCGCATTCCCAAGGGCGCCTTCTTTTCCGACGCGCGCTCGATCCTGATGCTGGCCATCGGCCTGGTGCTGTTTACCGTGCTGGGCATGGGTTTCTTTATCGACTGGCTGATCCCCAGCGTGCCGCTGGCCGTCGCCTTCGCGCTCGGTGCCATCCTGTCGCCGACGGACCCCGTGGCCGTCTCGGCCATCGCGGCAGGCAATCCCATCCCGCCGCGCCTAATGCACATCCTCGAAGGCGAATCCTTGCTCAATGACGCTTCGGGCCTGGTCTGCTTCACGTTTGCCGTGGGCGCCATGATGACGGGCGGCTTTTCCATCGGCGCCGCCTCGCTGAGTTTCCTGCAGGAAGCGGGCGGCGGCATCGTCATCGGCCTGGGCATCTCCTGGGGCGTGGGCCTGGCGAATAAATGGCTGGTGAGCAAGGTTGGCGAAGAGCCTGGCCTGCAAATCCTCATCAGCATCCTGATCCCGTTCGCCGCCTACCTGGGCGCCGAGCAAATCCACGGCTCCGGCATCCTGGCCGCCGCCACGGCGGGCGTGTCCATGCATTATGCCGACCTGATCGGCCGTCCGCTGGCCGCCACGCGCACCCAGCGCAAGGCCGTCTGGGATACCGTGCAACTGGTCTTGAATGGCGTGATCTTCGTCATGCTGGGCGCGCAACTGCCCGCCACCGTGGCCGGCTTGCCGGCCGCATCGGCCGAAATCGGCGCCGGCAGCGCCTGGAAACTACCGCTGTTCGTCATCGCCATCACGGTAGGGCTGACCTTCATGCGCTTCCTCTGGGTCTTCATCTCGATGAAACTGACCCTGTTCAAGCACCACAAGAAGGTGGCGGGCGAGCCGAAGGACGCGGCGCTGCTGGCGCGCCCCAGCCTGCGATTGCTGCTGGTGGCGTCGTTCGCGGGCGTGCGCGGCGCGCTGACCCTGGCCGGCATACTGACCCTGCCCTTGTTCCTGCCCGACGGCACGCGCTTTCCCGCGCGCGACCTCGTCATCTTCCTGGCCATGGGCGTGATTTTGCTGTCGCTGCTGCTGGCCAGCGTCACCCTGCCCCTGCTGACCAAGGGCCTCGTATTCGCGCCGCCCGCGCGCCGTTCGACGGAAGAGCGCAATGCCCGCGCCGCCGCCGCTGAAGCGGCCATCGCGCGGCTGGAAAAAGTGTGCGAAGGCATCGACAAGAATGACAAGCAGCAAGTCGTCACGGAGGCGGCCAACCGCCTGATCGAAGCCTACCGGCGCCGCCTCGCCTATGGCGAAAGCAGCAACGACGAGGCGATGCGCTTGCAGGAACTGGCCAAGGCCGAACGGGCGCTGCGCCTGGAAGCGCTCAATGCCGAGCGCGACGAGCTGTTCCGCCGCCGTATCTCGGGCGAACTGGACGACACCATCCATTTGCGCCTGCTGCGCGAAATCGACTTGCTGGAAGCGACACTGGAAGAATAGCAACACTTTAGCGCGCCACGGCAGTGTTGATAAGTAATTCTCATGGTAAAGAATGCAAGTTTTCACATTCGTGTTTATAATGCAAGGTTTATGGCGTCATGCCGTGATTTACTTTCAACACGGACTTCCGTAGAGTCTGTGTTGCTGAGTAACTATTTGAATAGCCACCGACCTGCATAAAGACACCGACGCCGTGCCCTCCTCCCCCCGCCACCGGCAGCGCTCCGCGCCGTCCGTCCTGCCCGCTGTCGTGCTGCTGGCCGCGCTGCTCGCCTGCGCTGCGCTGGCGCCGTGCGCGGCGTGGGCGCAAGCGGGCGCGGCGGCCGACGCCAGGCGTCCGGCCGAAGTGGCCCAGGTCCTGTTTGGCATCATCAGTTATGTGCGCTGGCCCGTGGCGCGCCAGGAAGTGCGCGTGTGCATGCTCGGTGCGCCCCACTACGGCGCGGCCATCGTCGACACGCCAGCCTCCAGCCTGGGCCAGCGCATCCGCGTGAAAATCCCCGCGCTGGCAAGCGCCGCGAGCGAATGCGACGTCGTCTACCTGGGCAGCCTGCCCGAGGGCGAACGCGAGCATCTGCTGACGCAGATCATCGGCAAGCCGATTTTATCGGTCGCCGAACCGGGCACGGCCTGCACTGTGGGCACCATGTTCTGCCTGCGCCTGGCCGAGGGGCAGATCGGCTTTGACGTCAACCTCGACGCCATCGCCCGCAGCGGTCTGCGCGTGCATCCGAACGCCTTGCAAATTGCACGTCGCAAGGGACCGCCGCCATGAGCGCCCGCATGAGCAACAAGCCTGCCCGCAAGCCCCGCCCCACGCTCGACAGCGTGCTGCGGCGCGCCCACCTGAGCGTGTCGCTGATCGCCGTGCTGGCGGCCGGCCTGACCCTGACGGCCGTGGCGCTGCTGGCCCTGCGCGTGTATTCGGACCAGAACCTGCGCCTGGTGGCCCGTTCGATGAGCTATACGGTGGAAGGGGCCGTCGTCTTTGGCGACTCCTTCGCCGCCAGGGAAGCGCTGGCCCTGATCGGCGTCAATGAAGATATCGACCAGGCGCAGGTGAGCGACCAGGCCGGCAAGGTGCTGGCCCGCTGGGAACGGGGCGAGCACGGCACGCGCTACTACATCGAACGCGCGCTGACGGGCTGGATGCTGCCCGATTCGCTGACCTTCCCCATCACGCGCAACGAACAGGCGATCGGCAGCATCAGACTGGTACCGCACAGCCGCAGCCTGCTGCCCTTCCTGCTCAGCGGCCTGACCTGCCTGCTCGCTTGCCTGGTGCTGAGCCTGGTCGTCGCCGTGCGCCTGTCGCGCAGCATGGAAACGGAGATCACGTCGCCGCTGCGCCACCTGGCGGAAACGGCCCACCGCGTGCGGCGCGACCGCTCGTTCGAACTGCGCGTGCCGCCCGCCAATATTGCCGAGCTGAACCAGATCAATGACGACTTCAACGCCCTGCTCGACGAACTGGAAGCGTGGCAAAGCCACCTGCAGAAGGAACACGCTTCGCTGTCGCACCGCGCCAACCACGACAGCCTGACGGGCCTGTCGAACCGCGCCTTCATGGAAGCGGAACTGGAACGCGCCATCCTCGAAGCGCGGGTCGGCAATGGCAAGGTGGCCGTGCTGTTCCTCGACAGCGACCGGTTCAAGTACATCAACGACACCTTCGGCCATGCCTCGGGCGACCGCGTGCTGGTGACGATCGCCGCGCGCATCAAGCAGCAATTGCGCGAGGGCGACCTGGTGGCGCGCCTGGGCGGCGACGAATTCGCCATCGTGCTCAAGCCGCTGCGCAACAGCAGCGACGCCATGCACATCGCCGACAACATCATCGCCGCCATGGCGCAAGCCATTGAACTGCCCACCGGCAACAGCATCGTCAGCTCGCTGACGATCGGCGTGGCCGTCTTCCCCGATCACGCCATCGACGCCATCTCGCTGGTCGGCGCGGCCGACGAAGCCATGTACCGCGCGAAGCAGGCGCAGCGCGGCACGCGCCAGGTGGCGCGCCTGCCGCAACCCCATATTCACCCCTGAACCAAGGAGCAACACCATGCAATTCATCTACAAGCAATTACGCCGCGGCTTACTCGGCCTGTTCATGCTGGGCCTGCTGGCCGCCTGCCAAAGCACGCCCGAGACCAAGCCGCTGTTCAGCCCCGAGCAAGTCGCCACCCTGAAGGAGCAA
The DNA here is from genome assembly GCF_058797855.1 of Janthinobacterium sp. GW823-FHT01H08. NCBI lineage: Bacteria > Pseudomonadati > Pseudomonadota > Betaproteobacteria > Burkholderiales > Oxalobacteraceae > Janthinobacterium > Janthinobacterium sp. GW823-FHT01H08. Next base: position 2,615,004 of record NZ_CM179504.1, on the reverse strand, counting down.
GGCTTCAACCAGACCGACGAAGGCTGGGAACTGAGCTTTACCGACAAGCTGCTGTTCGAATTCGACGCCGCCAAGCTGACGCCGCCGAGCCGCATGGCCATCCAGAAAATCAGTGCCGCCCTGCTGAAAGTGGGCATCACGCACATGCGCGTGGAAGGCCATACGGACAACGAAGGCACGGAAGCGTACAACAACAAGCTGTCGCTGGCGCGCGCCAACGTGGTGGCCGACGCCATGAGCGCATCGGGCATTCCACGCGATAACATCAGCGTCAAGGGCCTGGGCATGAGCAAACCGGTGGCCTCGAATGCCAGCAAGACGGGCAAGGCGGAAAACCGCCGCGTCACCGTCATCGTCTCGGCCCCTTGACCATGGGCGTGCCCGCCGTGCGCTGGGTCGTGATGGGTGTGTCCGGCTGCGGCAAGAGCGCCGTCGGCAGCCTGCTGGCCGACGCCTTGCACGTGCCCTACGTGGAAGGCGACGACGTGCATTCTCCGGAAAACGTGGCCAAGATGGCCGCCGGCATCGCGCTCGACGATGCCGACCGGGCCGGCTGGCTGGCCGCCCTGCGCGACCGGATCGCCACGGCCCGCGCGCAAGGCAGCGGCCTCGTCGTCTCCTGCTCGGCCCTGAAGCGCGCCTACCGCGACGTGCTGCGCGAAGGCGATCCTGCCCTGCGCTTTGCCCACCTGGACGGCCCGCGCGCCGTGCTGGAAAGCCGCTTGCAGCGCCCCGGCCATTTCATGCCGGCCAGCCTGCTCGACAGCCAGCTGGCCACCCTGCAGCCGCTGCTGCCGGACGAAGCCGGCATGGTGCTCGACATCCGCCAGCCGCTGGCCGTGCTGGTCGCACAGATCCTGCAAGCGCCCTGACAGGCAGCCGCGCGGCTGGACAGCCCGCGCCCCCCTGTGTAGACTGGCGCGCACTTTCATGAGGGATTTCTATGAGCACACCAACGACAAAACCAGCACCGGGCCCGGAATTCTGGGAACGCGCCGACCAGGTCATCGCCCTGGCCAATGAACAATGCATGCACAGCGGCGGCAATGAAGTGGCCACCTCGCTGCTGTACGCGGCCGCCCGCTTCAACGCCTTCCTCGTCGCCAGCAAGAGCAACGACGTGGCCAAGATGCAGGAAGAGAAGGAAGGCGCCGTGGCCTTCTTCACGGAACAGTACAAGCGCATGCTGACCGACAACTTCAACGACTACATCACCAACTTCGACAAGTACACGCAACCGTCGTCGGCCCCCAAGGGCTGATGTCCGCAGCCAGCCTGGACGGCCACCGCGCCCGCGCCACCCATGCCGGCAGCGTACTGGACGGCACGGTGCGCTATGCACCAGTGCAATCGCTGTGGCTGCTAGTCATGCTGGCCGGCGCCGTGACGGGCGCCCTGTGCTTCTTCAGCTGGGCCGGCCTGCTGCTGTTCGCGGCCGGCACGGCCGTCGTCCTGCTGTTCGGCCACTCGCTGGGCAGCCACCGCAAGCTGATCCACAACAGCTTTGCATGCCCGCCATGGCTGGAATATGTACTCGTCTACCTGGGCGTGCTGGTGGGCCTCAGCGGCCCGCTGGGCCTGCTGCGCCAGCACGAGCTGCGCGACTATGCGCAGCGCCTGCCCGCTTGCCATCCCTATCTGCGCCACGGCGCCGGCTTCTGGCGTGATGCCTGGTGGCAATTATTCTGCCGCCTGGAACTCGACCACCCGCCCCACATCGCCATCGAGCCGCGCATCGCGCTCGACCGCTTTTACCGTTTCCTGGAAAGAAGCTGGATGCTGCAGCAATTGCCGTGGGCCGTGCTGTTCTATGCCTGGGGCGGCTGGGGCTTCGTCTGCTGGGGTGTCTGCGCGCGGGTCAGCGCCGGCGTGCTCGGCCATTGGCTGATCGGCTACTTCGCCCACAACCATGGGCACATGCACTTTCATGTCGACGGCGCCGCCGTACAAGGCAGGAATATCCGCCTGACGTCGCTGCTGACCATGGGCGAATGCTGGCACAACAACCATCATGCGTATCCGGGCTCAGCCAGGCTGGGCCTGCTGCCGGGCGAATGGGACCCGGGCTGGTGGATGCTGCTGCTCTTGCGGCGCCTGGGCCTCGTGTCAGGCCTGCGCCTGCCGCACGACCTGGCGCCGCGGCCGGAACTGCGCCGCCTTGATGGCGCTGGCGGTCAGGCGTCGCCGCCGCCGGCCAGATAATTGTTCTTGACGCGCACATAATGCTGGCTGGCGGTCAGGCGTCGCCGCCGCCGGCCAGATAATTGTTCTTGACGCGCACATAATGCTCGGCCGAATAGCGCAGGTAGGCGATCTCCGCCTCGGTCAGTGCGCGCACCTTGGCGGCGGGCCGGCCCACATACAGATGGCCGCTTTCCAGCACCTTGCCCGGCGACACCAGGCTGCCAGCGCCCAGCATCACGTGCTTTTCCACCACCACGTCATCCATGACGATGCTGCCCATGCCGATCAGGCATTCGTCGCCAATCGTGCAGCCGTGCAGAATCACGGAATGGCCGATGGTCACGTATTTGCCGATGGTCAAGGGCGAGCCATCGGGCTTGGCCGCATTCCTGTGCGACACATGGCCCATGGAAAAGTCCTGGATATTGCTGCCCTCGCCGATGACGATGCGGTTGACGTCGCCGCGCAGCACGCTGTTGCACCAGATGGAACAGTCGTCGCCGATCTGCACATCGCCAATCACTTGCGCCGTGTCATGCAGGTAGACTCTTTCGCCCAGCACGGGGCGGGTATTCAGGTAGGAACTGACAGGCATCGCTTTCTCGCTTTTCATTAATTAGTAGACATTCACACCCAGCCGGCCGCCAGCGCAAAAATCGCCAGGCCATGGGCCAGCGATGCGCCCAACAAGCCGGCACGGCAATATACCAGCCCCGCCACCACGCCTTCGATCACGGTGAACACGAGGATGGGCGCGCCCACCTGCGTGACGGTGGTGGCGAGAAAGGCGTGGCACAGGCCGAACAGCATGCCCGACACCAGCGCCGTGCGCCAGGCGGGCAGCCAGGCGCGCAATTGCTGCTGCAGCAAGCCGCGGAACAGCAATTCCTCATAACAGTTGGCCGCCAGCGCAAAACCCAGCAGCAAGGGCAGCGTGGATGGCGCGACGGGCGGCAAGGACGGCAAGCCGAACGCGGCTTTCAAGCCCATCGCCAGCGCAACGATCACGCACGCGCCCGCCACGGCGAGCAGCACGGACAGGGCTGGCCGCATGCCCAGCCAGCGGATCTGGCCGCGCGCCTCGCTTTCCAGCCAACAAGTACTTGCCACCAGCCCCAGTGACATGGCGCCCAGCGCCAGCAAGACCGGCGGCGGCGCCGTGAAACGCAAGCCGCCCGCCGCCACCTGCCAGTAACCGTGCGCCGTCATCGCGTCGCGCGCCAGCACGAAAAACAGAATATGCACGAGCACGCGCAGCAGCGGTACCGTCCGGGGAATGGCCAGCAGCAAGGCGGCGCAGACGAGGAAGGCGGGCGTGATCGCCAGCAGATACTGCGCCAGGGAAGTCAGGTCGTCCATCGTTCACATCGGGAAAAGTACGGTGCCAACGGGCACGGGCGCAGCAATTGTATGCGCCGGCTGGCAACATGGGCAACCTGTCTTGCTATGCCGCCTTGCGCCAGCCATGCATCAGCCCATGCGCCGCCAGCCCCGCCGCCAGTCCCCACAGGGCGCCGCCCACGCCCAGCAGGGTCACGTTCGCGGCCGTGGCCAGGAAAGTAATCAGGGCCGTTTCGCGCATGCGCGCGTCCGCCATCGCCTGCGCCAGGCTGTTGCCGATGGCGCCCAGCAGGGCCAGGCCCGCCAGCGCCGTGATGAAGGGGCGCGGCAAGACCATGAACAGGCTGGCCAGGGTCACGCCAAAGATGCCCACGAGGATGTACAGCACGCCGCACGCCAGGCCCGCCACATAGCGCTTCGACGGGTCCGCATGGGCATCCTTGCCCATGCAGATGGCGGCCGTGATGGCGGCCACATTGAAGGCGTGCGCGCCGAACGGCGCCATGAGCAGCGAACCGAGGCCCGTCACCGTCAAAATCGGATTGGCGCTGACGGCGTAGCCGTCATTGCGCAGCACCAGCATGCCGGGCATGTATTGCCCCGTCAGCGTAATCAGGAACAGCGGCAGCGCCACGCCCAGCAGCGACGCCACGGAAAAGCGCGGCATCTCGAACACGGGTGCGGCCAGGGCCAGTTCGATGCCTTGCGCATCGATGCGCCCCTGCGCCAGCAGCAGGGCCAGGCCGATCAGCATGATGCCCACCACGGCAAAACGTGCCGTGAAACGGCGCAGCACGGCGTACGACAGCAGCAATACGACGACCAGCACCGGGTCGGCGCTGGCGCCGCCAAACGCGTTGACGCCAAACTGCAGCAAGATGCCGGCCAGCAATCCCGCCGCGATGCCGCCCGGTATCAGCCGCACCAGGCGCTCGAAGGCGCCGGACATGCCCAGCAAAATGAAGGCGATGGCGGACACGATATAGGCGCCGATCACCTCGGCATACGGCGTATGCGGCATGACGGTGGCCAGGAAAGCCACGCCGGGCGTGGACCAGGCCGTGATGATGGGAGCGCGGTAGCGGTAGCTGAGCCAGATGCCCGTCACGCCCACGCCGATGCTCAGCGACCAGACCCAGGACGCCGTCTGCGCAGCGCTCAGCTGGGCCAGCTGGGCGGCCTGGAACACCAGCACGAAGGTGCCGCCATAGTTGACGAGGACGGAGATGAAGGCCGCCATGGCGGGGGACGCCAGGTCGCGCCAGCGCGTCCGGTCGGCCATCGCGGTGGTGGTGGTGGTTGCTGTCATGTGTATGCCCCTGCCATTGAAAGGGAGCATCTTAATGGTCACATGGACTGCTCAGGCAGGCCAATTTCTTCACATACGGCAGACCACTTGCGCGCTCACCCCAGCGCTCACCCCAGCGCGCGGGCCAGGCGGACGATGCCGCTGTCGATCTCGTGCGGCGTGAGCGCCGCAAAGCCCAGCAGCCAGCCGCCGCGTTCCGGCGGCGTCGCGTACAAGCGGCTCAGGCCAGGCAGCACGATGCCCGCCTGCGCCGCCAGGCGCAGCGTGTCCAGCTCGTCCCTGCCCTCGTGCAACAGACATGGCATCTGCAAGCCGCCCGGCGGCAGCTGCGCCGTGACGACGTGCGGCAAATGCCGCTGCACGGCCTGCGCCATCGCATCGCGGCGCACGGCGTAGACCTTGCGCATGGCGCGCACATGGGCCGCGAAATGGCCATCGGCGATGAAACGGGCCAGTGTCAGCTGGTCCAGCTGCGGCGTATGACCATCGAGAATGCTGCGCGCATACGTCATCGGTTTCACCAGCGCCGGCGGCAGCACCATGTAGCCGATGCGCAGACCGGGATACAGCGACTTGGCGAAGGTGCCCAGGTAAATCGTGCGCTGCTGTGCGTCGAGCCCCTGCACGCAAGCCGTCGGCAAGCCCGCGTAGTGAAACTGGCTGTCGTAATCGTCTTCGATGATCCAGCCCTGGCGCTCGGCCGCCCAGGCAGTCAGCGCGAGGCGGCGCTCGAGCGCCAGGGTGGCGCCCGTCGGGTATTGATGCGACGGCGTGACATAAATCGTGTTGGCTCCGCTGCGGTCCGCGCGCAGGTGGTCGATGGACAGGCCATGCGCATCGACGGGCACGGGCACGATCTGCAATTGCGCCATCTCGAACGCCTTGCGCGCGCCGAAATAGCCGGGATCTTCCATCAGGATGGGGCCATGCGCGTCGGCCAGCACCTGCGCGCACAGGTACAGGGCCTGGCGCGTGCTGCTCAGCACCAGCACCTGGCCGGCCGTGGCCCGCGCGCCCCGCTCCAGGTTCACATAGTCGGCGATGGCCTGCCGCAGCGGCTCGGCCCCTTGCGGGTCGCCGTGCAGCAGCATGCCCGCATGGTGTTCGCCGGCCGCCTGGCGCCGCAAGCGCTCCCACACGTCGAGCGGAAAGGCCCGCGTTTCCGGCAAGCCCGTGGCAAACGCCTTCACGCTTTGCTGGTCGGCCACGCCGCCGCTGGCGAGTATCTGCGCGCCGCGCGCGCTGAGCGCCACCGGCTGCGCGGACAAGGGCGGCAGCGTCGTCGCAGGCTTGCCCAGCAAGCTCGCGCCTATCGTCGGCGAGACGAAACTGCCCGATCCCGCCTGGCGCCGCAGATAGCCATCGAGGCGCAGCTGCGCATACGCCATTTCCACCGTGTCGCGCGACACGCCCAGCGATTGCGCCAGCGTGCGCGTGGCCGGCAGGCGCACGCCGGGCGCCAGCACGCCGTCGAGTATCAGCTGGCGCAGCGCGCGCTGCACGCGCACGCGCAGGTCGAGCGCCGCCAGTCCGGGAGCGGCAATGCGGATTTTCAGGGTGTCGAGTTCGAACTGCGGCGTCATATGGCCTTGGCGCGCGCCGCATCCACGGCCGCCATGCTGCTGGCCAGCGAAAAGCCGTGCTGCTGCAGCACCGCCACCAGCTGTTCGCCGGCGCAGCCCAGGCGCAGGTTTTCCGCCACCCAGTCCTGCCATTCGCGGCTGATGTCCGGCATCGGTTCATCGTCCAAGGTGAGACCGAGTATGCAGCTGGCCAGCAAGCCGTTGATGCGCTTCGTGTCGATCAGGTGCTGCACCACCGCGTGGCCCGAGTGGGGGAACGGATGCAGGGTGCAGCGGCCGAAGGCGGCCAGGCGCTGTGCGTGCATGGCGTCGAGGTTCACCGATTCGCTGGCGCTGGTGCCGGGATTGGCCACGTCAGGCCGCGTGCCGAACAGCAGGTGCATCCGCGTATATTCGGTGGCCCTGGCGCGGCACAGGGCCGCCAGGTCGTAATAACCCGAGAGCGGCGGGTCCTGCGCCAGCGACTCCATCACGGGCAGCCAGCGCAGCTCGTGATACAAACGCGCCTGCTGCACGTCGAGAAAAGACAGCGGCCCGAAGGCGACGATCTGCTGCGCCTCGAGCAGCAAGCCATACATGACGGCCGCGTACGCGCCCATGGACTGGCCGAGGGTGGTGACGGTACTTGGCGCGATGCGGCGCACGAGATCGCGCAAGGCTTGCGCGGTTTCATCGACATGATTTCCCAGCCCCGCGATGCGGCGGTGGTACCAGGCGTTGCCCGAATCGCGCACGAGTATCTTGTTCAGATGCTGCCCGCTGGCCTGCTCGAGCTTTCTCAGGCGCCCGTAAAAATCGAAGGCGGGACGCGTCGTCCACGAGACGAAGCCGAAGGCGATGACCAGCGGCGCGCCGGGCACAATGCGGTCGATCAGCACGTCGTCGCCAGTGGTGGCGACCAGTCGGTTATCCAGCGCTTGCGCTTCCAGCATCGGCCCGGCTCCCCGATCAAGGTTAAAACAATGGAAAGCATGAGTGTAATGCCAGGACTGGCAAAATGGAAACAAACGCCGCTGCGGTACGCCGGTCGGCGCGAAAAATCTGCTAGGCTGCAGACATACCACCCATCACAGGAGCATCCCATGCTGCATCGCCTGACGCATCGTTTCAAATACCTGTGCCTCGCCGCCGCCATCGCCATGGCCGGCGGCTGCGCCGCCACAGCCGACAGCGCCAGGCCGGACACGGGCCTGACGCCCACGTACAGCCTGACGAATACCTACTGGAAGCTGACGGAACTCGATGGCGCCCCCGTGACGATGGCGCCCGGGCAGGAGCGCGAAGTGCGCATCACGCTCACCGACGATGGCAAGGTCCATGGTTTTACGGGCTGCAACCAGGTCATGGGCGGCTACACGCTGGCCGGCACGGCCCTGCGCTTCACGCAGCTGGCCGGCACCCGCATGGCCTGCCCGCCGCCGCTGATGCAGCTGGAAAGCGCCGTGCTGGCCAATTTGAACAGCGTGACGGGCTACCGTTTCGATGGCGAATACCTGATTCTGCTAAAGGATGGCGCGCCCGTGGCCCGCTTTGAATCGGTCTACCTGTGAAATAAAAACCGGCTGCCGTTACAATGGCTTCCAGCCCATCAATTGGAAGGAAGCCATGTCCGCACTGCCCTCGCCGTCGTCATCCCCAACACCATCGGCCGCCGGCCGCTACCGGGCTTTTCTTTTTGACATGGACGGCACCGTCATCAATTCCATCGCCGCCGCCGAACGCATCTGGGGCACCTGGGCGCAGCGCCAGGGCCTCGACGTGGCTGCCTTTCTGCCCACGATCCATGGCGCGCGCTCGGTCGACACCATCGCCAAGCTGCGCTTGCCCGGCGTCGACGCGCAGCGCGAATCGCAGGGCATCACGGATGCGGAAATCATCGATGTGGAAGGGATTATTGAAATCGCGGGCGCGCTGCGTTTTTTGACGTCGCTGCCGCCCGCGCAATGGGCCATCGTCACCTCGGCGCCGCGCGCGCTGGCCACGGCGCGCCTGAAGGCGGCCGGCATGCCGATACCCGCCATCATGGTGACGGCGGAAGACGTCAAGGCTGGCAAACCAAAACCCGATTGCTACCTGCTGGCAGCGGAAAAACTGGGCGTGGCGCCCGTGGATTGCCTGGTCTTCGAGGATGCCTCGGTCGGCATCGAAGCGGGCGAGGCAGCCGGCGCGAAGGTCATCGTCGTCACTGCCACGCATGCGCAGCCGCTGGCCACGCGCCACCCGGCCATCGCCAGCTACGAGGGCATCGTGGCGACCGTCGATGGCGACGGCTTCATCGTGCTGGCGCAGTCATCTGACCCTGCGGCTGCAGCACCCGCGACAAGATAGCCTGCTCCAGCGCGGCGAAGGCCGCATGGCCGCGCTGACGCGGGCGCGGCAAGTCCACCTGCACGTCCATCGTGATCTGGCCATCCTCGATCAAGAGCACGCGGTCGGCCAGCGCCACCGCTTCGGCCACGTCGTGCGTCACCAGCACGGCCGTAAAGCCCCGCGCCAGCCACAACGACTCGATCAGCTGCTGCATCTCGATGCGCGTCAGGGCGTCGAGCGCGCCCAGGGGTTCGTCGAGCAGCAGCAACTGCGGCTCGTGCACGAGCGCGCGCGCCAGCGCCACGCGCTGCTTCTGCCCGCCCGACAGGGCCGACGGCCAGTCGTCCGCCCGCTCGGCCAGGCCCACCGTCCACAGCGAGGCGGCCGCCGCGCCGACGGAACGGGGCAGGCCCAGGGCCACGTTGTCGAGCACCGTCTTCCACGGCAGCAGCCGCGATTCCTGGAACATGATGCGGATGTCGGGCGCCCCGACACCGCTGCCGATGGCGACGCTGCCTTCATCGATGCTTTCCAGCCCCGCGATCGAACGCAGCAAGGTGCTCTTGCCGCAGCCGCTGCGTCCCACGATGGCGACAAATTCTCCCGCCTCGAGCTGCAGGTCAACGTTTTTCAGCACGGGGCGGCTGGTGTAGGATTTGCTCAGGTTTGCCAGTTCCAGGGGGACGCCACGCCGTTGCAAAGGGGTGGGTGGCGCCGTCTTCGCCTGCGGCGGCGCGCTGGCCGGGTCGTATTGCACGAAGTGCGACAAAAAGTCCGTTTCGATCTGGATGGGGGCAAGCAGCATGGTGTCCTCTTCAATCATTAGCGGTAAGCGGGATTCCAGCGCAGGCAGTGGCGCTCCAGCCGGCGCGAGAACATATCGGCCAGCTTGCCCAGCAAGGCGTACAGCAAAATCCCCACCAGCACCACGTCCGTTTGCAAGAATTCGCGCGCATTCATGGTCATGTAGCCGATGCCGGCCTGCGCCGAGATGGTTTCGGCGACGATCAGCAGCACCCACACGAGTCCCAGCGAAAAGCGCACGCCGACCAAGATGGAGGGCATGGCGGCCGGCAGGATCACGTCGCGGTACAAAGGCCAGCCGGACAAGCCATAGCTTTTCGCCATTTCGATCAAGCCCTGGTCGGCAGAACGGATGCCGTGGAAGGTGTTCAGGTAGACGGGAAAAAACACGCCGACGGCCAGCAGAAAGAGTTTCGCCGTCTCGTCGATGCCGAACCACAGGATCACCAGCGGAATCAGGGCCAATGCCGGGATGTTGCGCACCATTTGCAATGTCGTGTCGAGCAGGGTTTCCGCGTGGCGGAAGCTGCCCGTCAATAGGCCCAGCAGCAAGCCCAGTCCCGCGCCCACGGCGAAACCGACGGTCGCGCGCCACAAGCTCGTCTTCAGGTGCAGCCACAATTCGCCCGACACGGCCAGATGCCAGAAAGCCTTCGCCACGGCCCACGGCTCGGGCAGGATACGGCTCGACAGCCAGCCCCACTGCGCCGCCAGCTGCCAGGCCAGCAGCAGCGCCACGGGCAAGGCCCATGGCGCCAAGACATTCCGCCAGGGCGTGCCGGAAAGGCGCTTGACGGCGGCCGTCGCCATCTCAGGCCGCCTTTTTCTGCGGCGCGGCCGGTACGATATTGCTGGCCATGACTTCGCCGAAGGGGCCGCTCAAGGACTGTTCGCCCACGGCCTTGCCCTTGCCCAGCAGCGGGAACACCAGTTCGGCGAAACGGTACGACTCTTCCAGGTGCGGGTAGCCCGAGAAAATGAAGGTGTCGATACCCAGGTCCGCGTATTCCTGCATGCGCGCCACCACGGTCGGACCGTCGCCCACGAGGGCCGTGCCAGCGCCGCCGCGCACCAGGCCCACGCCGGCCCACAGGTTGGGCGACACTTCGAGCTTGTCGCGCCGCCCGCCATGCAGCGCCGCCATCCGTTGCTGGCCCACGGAATCCATCTTGCCGAACGCCGCCTGCGCCTTGGCGATGATGTCGTCGTCCAGGTGGCTGATCAATTCATCAGCCGCGCGCCAGGCCGCTTCGTTGGTCTCGCGCACGATCACGTGCAATCGGATGCCAAACCGTACCGTGCGGCCTTTTTTTGCGGCACGCGCGCGGATGTCGGCGATTTTCTCGGCGACTGCGGCGGGCGGCTCGCCCCACGTCAGGTACACGTCCATCTGCCCGGCCGCCAGTTCGTGCGCCGGCTCCGACGAGCCGCCGAAATACAAGGGCGGATACGGTTTCTGCACGGGCGGATACAGGGTTTTCGCGCCCTTCACCTGGATATGCTTGCCCTCGAAATCGTAGCCGGCCGCGCCGCCCTCGCCCGCCAGGGTGGCGCGCCACACCTTGATGAATTCATCGGAAATCTCGTAGCGCTTGGCGTGGTCGGCAAACAGGCCGTCCGCTTCCAGCTCGCCCTGGTCGCCGCCCGTGACGACGTTGATCAGCAGGCGCCCGTTCGACAGGCGGTCGAACGTGGACGCCATGCGCACGGCCAGGCCGGGCGTGGACAGGCCGGGGCGCACGGCCACCAGGAATTTGAGCTTTTGCGTCACGCTGATCAGCGACGACGCCACCACCCACGCGTCTTCGCAGGAGCGGCCCGTCGGCAGCAGCACGCCATCGTAGCCCAGCGTGTCGGCGGCCACGGCCACCTGGCGCAAGTAATCGGCATCGACGGGGCGCGCGCCCTGCGACGTGCCCAGGTAGCGGCTGTCGCCATGGGTCGGAATAAACCAGAAGACATTCAATGACATGATATTTATTCCTTATTTTGCGCTGGTGGCCAGCTGGCGCGCCGGCAGCAGCGCATCCTTGACAAGGATGGGTTTCGGAATCAGCTTCAGAGCGGAAAACGCGTCGGCCACCCTTTGCTGCGAGGCGATGACGTCGGGCGACACGGGTTTGACGCCATACGCATAGCGCGTAGCGGCCAGCGCCACCACATCCTTGCCCAGGCCAGTCTGCGCCGACAGGATCGCCGCCACCTCGTCCGGGTTGTTGCGGCCCCAGTCATCGACCTTGGCCACTTCATCGAGCACGATGCGCAGGATCTCGGGATGCTTTTCCGCATACGTGCGCGAGGCGAGATAAAACTGGTAATTCGCCACCAGGCCCTTGCCGTCGGCCAGCACGCGGGCGCCCAGCTGCTTTTCGGCGGCGGCCAGGAACGGGTCCCAGATGGCCCACGCGTCCACGCTGCCCCGCTCGAAAGCGGCGCGCGCATCGGCCGGCGGCAGGAACACGGGCTGGATGTCGGCGTACGCGACGCCTGCCTTTTCCAATGCCTTCAACAGCAGGTAATGCACGTTCGAGCCCTTGTTCAGAGCGATTTTCTTGCCCTTCAAGTCGGCCAGGGTGCGCAAGCCCGAACCCTTGGGCACGACGATGGCTTCGCTGGCGGGCGACGCCGGCTCATTGCCGACATACACCAGGTTGGCGCCGGCCGCCTGCGCAAAGATCGGCGGCGCCTCGCCCACGGTACCGAAATCGATGCTCCCCACGTTCAAGCCTTCCAGCAGCACGGGGCCGGCCGGGAACTCCGTCCATTTCACGCCCACGCCCTGCTCGGCCAGGCGTTTTTCCAGGGTGCCACGCCCCTTCAACAAGGTCAGGGTGCCGTATTTCTGGTAGCCGATACGCACCTGGACCTCCCCCTTGGCCTGCGCCTGCGCCGTGGCCGGCATGCCGGCCGCCATCACGCCGGCAGCGGCGGCAAACAGCAGGCCCAGAGTGGTACGGCGCGAGAGGCGTTGTGCGTGGCGGTGTGTCATGGCGGTTCCTTGGTCGGTGAATAATCAGGCGGCTTGATACTGGGGGGCGTAAGGCTGGTCTTGCAGCGAACGCACGGGTAACGAGATATCGACTGGCGCGGGCGGACGCCGCCCCTGCAGCACGAACAGGCCGGTGGACAGCTCCTCGATGCCGGCCTGCACGCGCGCGGCAATCGGCGCGTCCAGGCTCAAGCCCCCTTCTTCGTGCCACGCCAGCTGCTGCGCATTCGCATAAATGCTGGTGAAGACCTGCTTGGCGCCCAGCGCATGCAGCACGGGGCGCAGCGCATAGTCGAGCGCCAGGGTGTGGGCGTGGCCGCCGCCCGTGGCCAGCGGCAGCACCAGCTTGCCGGCCAGGCCATCTTGCGGCAGCAGGTCGAGGAAGGCTTTCAGCAAGCCTGTATACGACGCCTTGTAGATGGGCGTGGCGATCACGATGGCGTCGGCATCGGCCACGGCGCGCACGGCGCGGGCGATCGCCGCGTCGTCGTAGTCGGCCAGCAGCAGGGCGCGCGCCGGCAAGTCGCGCACATGCAGCTTGGCGTAGCTGTGGCCCTGCAGCGCCAGCTGTTCGCCGATATGCAGCAGCAAACGGCTGGAACTCGATGGGAGTTGCGGGCTGCCGCCCAATAACAAGATGCTCATGTGATGCCCGTCCCTGTACGTGATGGTTTGATTTGGCTACTTGGATGCTTGCAGCCTATCGCCATCAGCGGCCCGATAAAACGAATGCTTTCGCGCTTCGATATGCGTTTTTTGTCTATCCGGGCCTGACGCCCCGCAAGCGAAGACGCTCCTCCCCGCATGGCTTTTTTCGCATATCCATGCGCGGTTTTCTTCGTGTACGGCGCGCGCCCGGCGGTGCAATATCGGTCTCATCGTCTTTCTGGAATGTCACCCATGTCTAGCGTTTTTCTCCATGCCGCCCGTCCTCAGCCGCCTGTGCCGGAACCCCTGCAGGACGCCATCAGCATCGCCACGTTGCTGGCCGCGCGCCTGGCCGAAACGGCCAATGCCCGCGACCAGGCCGGCGGCCATGCGGCGCAGGAACGCGAATGGCTGCGCGAGTCAGGCTTGCTGACCCTGTCGATTCCCGTGGAATTCGGCGGCCAGGGCGCGTCGTGGCCCCTCGTGTACCAGGTGATCCGCATCCTGGCCCGGGCCGACAGCGCGCTGGCGCATGTCTTCGGCTTCCACCATCTGCAACTGGCGGGCCTGCAGCTGTACGGCAGCGCGCAGCAGCAGCGCCGCCTGCTCACCCTGACCGTCGACGAGCGCCTGTTCTGGGGTAATGCCCTCAACCCCCTCGACAAACGGGTCGCGGCCAGCGACAGCGGTGACGGCTACGTCCTCGACGGCATCAAGAGCTTTTCTTCCGGTTCCGTGGGCTCCGACTGGCTGACCGTCTCCGCCTGGCACGCGCCCACGCAGACGGCGCTGATCGGCGCCCTGCCCACGCGCCAGGATGGCGTGACCGTGCAGGCGGACTGGGACGCCTTCGGCCAGCGCCAGACGGACAGCGGCAATGTCCGCTTTGAAGGAGTCGCCCTGCCGCGCGAACTGGTGCTGCAGGCACCCGCGCAGGCCGCCACGCCGCAAGCCACCGTGCGCTCGCAGATCGCGCAGCTGATCATGGCGAATTTATACCTGGGCATCGCCGAAGGCGCGTTCGAGGCGGCGCGCCGCTACACGGGCGAGCAGGCGAAAGCCTGGTTTGCCTCGGGCGTGGCGCAAGCGACGGATGACCCTTTGCTCCAGCACCGCTACGGCCAGCTGTGGCTCTTGCTGCGCCCCGCGCAGGTGCTGGCCGATGCGGCGGCGCAGGAACTGGAAGCCGTATTCCGCAAGGGCGCGCTGGTGACGGCGCGCGAACGGGGCTTGCTGGCCGTGGCCGTGGCCGAAGCCAAGTGTCTGGCGCACAAGGCGGGCCTGGAAATCAGCAGCCAGATGTTCGAACTGACGGGCGCCCGTTCCACCTCGGCCCAATACGGCTTCGACCGTTACTGGCGCAACGTGCGCGTGCATACCCTGCACGACCCCATCGACTACAAGCTGCGCGACCTGGGACGCTTTGCCTTGACCGGCACGGTACCTGAGCCAACCGCGTACTCGTAAAACCACGGCCTGGGCGAATCGATACATTTGCGCCGCAGGCAATTTAACGGACTTCCGGGGTCAGACTCGGCGGGTCTGACCCCAGTTCTTCACTAAGCAGGAGTTAACATGACCATCGCCCGCCGCAGCATCGTCCTCACCGCCCTGACCCTGGCCTTGACGGCCAGCTTCGCCCACGCCAAGGACCCGAAAGACATCACCATCGGCACCAGCGCCGGGCCGTATGCGGACCAGATCAAGCTGGGCATCAAGCCTATCCTGGAAAAACAGGGCTACAAGGTCAAGCTGGTCGAGTTCAACGATTACATCCAGCCCAACTTCGCGCTGGCCGAGGGTTCCTTGGACGCCAACGTGTTCCAGCACATCGTCTACCTGAAGAAATTCGCGCTCGAGCACAAGCTGGCCCTGACGGACCTGATCACGATCCCCACGGCGCCGATCGCCATCTACAGCAAGAAGCACAAGACGCTGGACGACGTGAAGGAAGGCACGACCGTGGGTTTGCCGAACGATCCGACCAACCAGGCGCGCGCGCTGGTGCTGCTCGACCAGCTGGGATGGATCAAGCTGCGCGCCAGCTTCGACCCCGTGCGCGCGTCGGAAAAGGATATCGCCGTCAACACGAAGAAAATCAGGCTGCTGCCGCTGGAAGCGGCGCAGCTGCCACGCTCGCTGGGCGACACCGATTACTCCTTCATCAACGGCAATTACGCGCTGGCCTCGGGACTGAAACTGACGGAGGCGCTGGTGGCCGAGAAGATCTCGCCCAACTACATCAACCTGGTGGCCATCCGCACGGCCGACAAGGACAAGCAGTTCGCCAAGGACCTGGCGGCCGCCTACCGCTCGCGCGAATTCCTCGACATCACGAACAAGCACTTTGCCGGCTACTCGAAACCCGACTACCAGCAAGCCTTGCAGACGGCAGCCAAATAAGCCATGGCCAAGACGATACGCTTCAACGCCTTCCAGATGAATACCGTCGGCCACCAGTCGCCGGGCCTGTGGACGCATGCGCGCGACCGCAGCCACCGCTATACCGATCCTGCACACTGGACGGAACTGGCGCGGCTGCTGGAAGCGGGCCTGTTCGACGCGGTTTTTCTCGCCGACGTGCTGGGCGTGTATGACGTCTACCGGGGCAGCCTCGATGCGGCCCTGGAACACGGCGTGCAGGTGCCGCTGAACGACCCGCTGGCCCTCGTGCCCATCATGGCGCAAGCCACCACGCACCTGGGTTTCGGCGTCACCTGCGCCCTCACCTACGAACATCCGTACACGTTCGCGCGGCGCATTTCCACCCTCGACCACCTGACCGGCGGGCGCATCGGCTGGAATATCGTCACCGGCTACCTCGACAGCGCGGCGCGCAACCTGGGCTTGAACCAGCAGCTGGGCCACGACGAGCGCTACGATCTGGCCGACGAGTACCTCGACGTCGTCTACAAGCTGTGGGAAAAAAGCTGGGACGACGACGCCGTCGTCAACGACAAGGCGCGCGGCATCTACGCCGATCCGGCCAAGGTCCATCCGATCAACCATGCCGGGCGCCACTACCAGGTGCCCGGCATCCATTTGTGCGAGCCGTCGCCGCAGCGCACGCCGCTGCTGTACCAGGCGGGCACCTCGCCGCGCGGCACGCGCTTCGCGGCGCGCCATGCGGAAGCGACGTTTGTCAGCGGTCCCAGCAAGACGGTCGTCAAGCGCTACGCCGACGACTTGCGCGCCGCCGTGCGGCAAAGCGGGCGCGATGGCGAAGCGCTGCTGATCTACGCCCAGGCGCTGGTCATCACGGGCGCCACGGAGGCAGAAGCACGCGCCAAACACGCCGACTACTTGCGCCACATCAACATCGAGGCGGCGCTGGTGCTGCTGTCGGGCTGGACGGGCGTCGATTTCAGCCGCTATCCGCTCGACGCCACCATCGACTACATCGATTCCCCGGCCGGACGCTCGGCGCTGGCCTCGTTCAGCCAGGCCGACCCGGACCGCACGTGGACGGTGCGCGAGGCGGCCGAATACATCGGCCTGGGCGGGCGCGGCCCCGTGCTCGTGGGCGACGCGCGCCAGGTGGCCGACCAGCTGGAAAGCTGGCTGGACGAGACGGGCATCGACGGCTTCAATCTCGCCTTCGCCGTGGCGCACGACAGCATGGCCGACGTGGTGGAACACATCGTGCCGGAACTGCAGCGGCGCGGCCGCTACCGCACCCGCTACGAGCAAGGCAGCTTGCGCCACAAGGTCTTCGGCCAGGGCCCGCGCCTGCCCGCCAGTCACGCGGGCCGCCAGGTCAGCATCGCGCCTTTGGCCCCGCCCGGCGCCACGCTGGCCGCCGCCTGAGCGCCTGCTAGCCAGACGACGCCCTGGCCGGCATGACTGCCAGCGTTTGCATCGCGCCCCGTTCCGTGTCAGCATATGCCACCCTGGCAACACGGATAAGGATCGCAATGCCCCTCACACCACCACGCGCGCTGGTCCTGGCAATGCTGCTGGGCAGCCCCGCCACCCAGGCACAAACATCTGCGCCAGCCACGCCGCCGACGCCTGGCTGCGAAGTCTGTGCCGCCTGGAACGAGGACCAGACGCCGTTCCGCATCTTCGGCAATACCTATTATGTGGGCGTGAAAGGCCTCAGTTCCGTGCTCATCACCTCGCCGCAGGGCCATGTGCTGATCGACGGCGGCTTGCCGGAATCGGCGCCGAAGATCATCGCCAATATCGGCGCGCTGGGATTTCGCATCGAGGACGTCAAGCTGATCCTCAATTCGCACGGCCATATCGACCACGCGGGCGGCCTGGCCGAGCTGCAGCGGCGCAGCAATGCGCTGGTGGCCGCCAGCCCGTCGGCCGCGCTGGACCTGGCGTCGGGCGAAGTGGGGCCGGACGACCCGCAATACCACGCGCTGCCCAAGTATCCGCCCGTCAAGGACATGCGCTTGGCGCGCGACGGCGGCCAGTTCAATGTCGGCCCCATCAAACTGACGGCGCACGCCACGCCGGGCCACACGCCCGGAGGCCTGAGCTGGACGTGGCAATCGTGCGACGGCCCCCGCTGCCTGAACATGGTCTACGCGGACAGCCTCAACGCCGTCTCGCGCCCCGGCTTCAAGTTCAGCGCCAGCAGCGAGTATCCGAACGCGGTGGCGGACCTGCGCCACAGCTTCGAGACCCTGGAAAAGCTGCCTTGCGACGTGCTGATCTCGGCCCACCCGGAAGCGTCGCAACTGTGGGAACGGCTGGAAGCGAGTGCCACGGCCGGCAGCGAAGCCTTTGTCGACCCGCAGGCCTGCCGCGCCTACGTGGCGGCGGCGCGCACCTTGCTCGAGGCGCGGCTGGAGCAGGAGCGGTAGACTTGTCAACCGTGCACGCCGGCGCGGCGCGTATCTGCTAATCTGACGTCATTCATTTGAAGAAGGAAATGCCATGTTCAAGATTGCCAGACTGATTCCACTCGCCGCCATTGTCGCCATCACGGCCGGCTGCGCGCAAACGCCCGTGCGCAGCGACGCTGCCGCCGCGGCGCCCGGCGCCACCTCGCCCGCCAAGCCGGCGCCGAAGCTGACGGGCACGCAGTGGAAGCTGAAGGAATTGAAGGGCAAGCAAGTGGTGCGCAAGGCGCCCGAGCAGCGCGACGTGACCCTGCAGTTGGCCGAAGGCCGCGCCAGCGGCCACAGCGGCTGCAACCAGATGATGGGCGGCTATACCAGCGATGGCGTCAGCACCCTGGCCTTCTCGCAGCTGGCCGGCACCATGATGATGTGCCAGCCGCAGGACATGGACCTCGAACGCGAGCTCTTGACCACCCTGGGCGAAGTCAATGGCTACCGCTACGCGGACCAGGAATTGCTGCTGCTGAAGGATGGCGTGCCCGTGGCCCGCTATGAAGCGCTGGCGGTGAAGTAAACCCAACCGCAAATACCGGGGTCGTACCCTGAGGGTACGACCCCAGTTTCTGCGCTGGGGTTCGTTTTTCCTTTCATTCTTCTCAATCGTTGCGCATCTGCGCCTGCGATACGTTACTCTCAGGCGGCACGCTCTGCGTCAGCCACACATTCCCCCCGATAGTCGATCCCGCGCCGATGGTGATGCGCCCCAGCACGGTCGCGCCCGCGTAAATCACCACGTCATCCTCGACGATGGGGTGGCGCGGCGTGCCCTTGATCAGCGCGCCGGAAGCATCGGCGGGAAAGCGCTTGGCGCCCAAGGTGACGGCCTGGTACAGGCGCACGCGCTGGCCGATGATGGCCGTCTCGCCGATCACCACGCCCGTGCCGTGGTCGATGAAGAACGATGCGCCGATGTGCGCGCCCGGGTGGATGTCGATGCCCGTCAGGGTGTGCGCGATGTCGGCGATCAGGCGCGCCAGGAAAGGCGCGCCGAGCGCGTGCAGCTGGTGGGCCAGGCGGTGGTACAGAATGGCGATGGTGCCCGGATAGCACAGCATGATCTCGGCCACCGAGGTGGCGGCCGGGTCGCCCGCATAGGCGGCCTGCACGTCCGACACCAGCAGGGCGCGGATGTCGGGCAGGCTGGCGGCAAACGCGCGCGTGATGTCGCGCGCCTGCTGCGCCAGCACCGCATCATCGCTGGCGCCGTTCTGTTCATCGCCAGCTGGTATGGAAAATAGCAAGCCGCGCCGCACCTGCTCGCTGAGTCGGTTCAGAGTCGTGTTCAGCGTGTCGCCGACAAAATAGTCGATGCTTTCATCGGTCAGATTCGGACGCCCGTAATGCGTGGGGAACAGGGCCGCCGACAGGCCGTTGACGATGGTGGTGAGCGCTTCGCGCGACGGCAGTTCACGCACCCTGCCGTTATGGCGGATCTTGTGCTTGTCTTCGCGCGAGCTGCGCAGGGCCTGGATCACGGGTCCCAGGTTCCACTGGGCCGTGTCGTCGGCGGGCGCCGCGGGATAAATACTGTGCATGGCGTATCACTTCCAGAAAATGGCCAACAAGCCGGGTCGCCCCAGCTTAACGGTGACGGCAAGCGGTGCAAACGAAGAATTTCAAGGTTCCATATACGAAAATCGCATATGGATGGCAGGCCGCCGCAGCACCGGACCCGATTCCCGCCGCTAGCGTAAAATGACGGACTAACAAAAACACTCTTCAACATGACTAAATTATTAACCTGGATTTTGGCGGGCCTGGCGATGGTCGGACCGCTTGCAATTGACACCTATCTGCCGTCTTTCCCCGCCATCACGCAAGATTTCAATGCCAGCCCCCTGCTGGTGCAGCAGACCCTGAGCTTTTTCCTGTTCACGTTCGCCTTCATGATGCTGTTTTACGGCACCCTGTCCGATTCGTTCGGCCGCCGTCCCGTGATCCTCGTCTCGCTGGTGCTGTACGTGATCGCTTCCGTGGGCGCCGCGCTGGCGCCGTCGCTGGGCTGGCTGCTGGCCTGGCGCGTGCTGCAGGGCCTCTCGGCGGGCGCCGGTTCCGTGATCGGCCGCGCCATCGTGCAAGACCGCTATTCCGGCGCCGCCGCGCAGAAAATCCTCTCGCACATCATGATGGTGTTCGCACTGGCGCCGGCCATCGCCCCCGTGCTGGGCGGCTGGCTGCAGGTCAGCCTGGGCTGGCGCTGGATTTTCTGGTTCCTCACTGCTTTCGGCGTGCTGATGTTCGTCGTCGTCTGGCGCGCGCTGCCCGAAAGCCTGCCGAAGGAGCAGCGCCACGCCTTCCACCTGGGCGGCATCGCCGTCAATTACTGGAAAGTGCTGTGCCACCGCCAGTTCCTGCTGCTGTCGACGGCCATCGGCGCCGCGTTTGGCGGCTTCGCCCTGTACATCGGTTCGGCCGCCTACTTCATCATCAACATCCTGCATTTGCCGGAAACGGCCTTCGCCTGGCTGTTCATTCCCCTGATCAGCGGCATGGTGTTCGGCTCGGCCCTGTCGGCGAAAATCGCCCACCGCTACAGCCAGCGCCAGATGATCTGGGCCGGCTTCATCTTGATGCTGGTCGCCGCGCTGGCCAACATCGGCTACAACTATGTGTTTGCCGCCGAAGTGCCATGGGCCGTGCTGCCGCTGTTCTTCTACTCGTTCGCCCTGTCGATCGCCATGCCGCCGATGACCCTGATGGCCCTGAACCACTTCCCCAACAACAGCGGCCTGGCGTCGTCGATGCAGTCGTTCATCCAGATGCTGCTGTTCGCGCTGGTGTCTGGCCTGGTGGCGCCGCTGCTGTTCGACAGCGCGCTGAACCTGGCGTATGGCGTGATGGCGGGGCTGCTGGTGAGTTTGCTTTGCTGGGTGTTTGCGCAGGGTAAAGCCGAAACGTAGGTCGGATTAGCGCAAAGCGCGTAATCCGACAACATTGTTGGCGGGTGACGTCGGATTACGCGCAAGCGCTAATCCGACCTACGACCTAAGCCGACCTACGGCCTGTTCGCGCTGGTGTCGGGACTGGTGGCGCCGCTGCTGTTCGACAGCGCGCTGAACCTGGCGTATGGCGTGATGGCGGGGCTGCTGGTGAGTTTGGTTTGCTGGGTGTTTGCGCAGGGCAAAGCCGAAACGTAGGTCGGATTAGCGCAAAGCGCGTAATCCGACAACATTGTTGGCGGGTGACGTCGGATTACGCGCAAGCACTAATCCGACCTACGACCTAAGCCGACCTACGGCCTGTTCGCGCTGGTCTCGGGCCTGGTGGCGCCGCTGCTGTTCGACAGCGCGCTGAACCTGGCGTATGGCGTGATGGCAGGGCTGCTGGTGAGTTTGGTTTGCTGGTTGTTTGCGCAAGGGAAGGCAGAAGCGTAGGTCGGATTAGCGCGCAAGCGCGTAATCCGACTGCATCTGCCAACCATGTTGTCGGATTACGGCCCTTCGGTCCTAATCCGACCTACAACCAAGATAGAGGCACGATGACGGCCAAGGTTACGGCCACGGTGCCGGCGTCACATCCTGGTATTGCGCCCCGCCCTGCTCCGGTTCTGCTTCATTGTTCAGCGATGGCTGGTTCAAGGAACCTGCCGGCGAACGCAAGCTCAAGATTTCCTTGCGCGTCTCGACGAAGTCGGCGGAACTCAAGGGGTGCTGCTGGTCCGGCCAGTGGCTGACGGCCCATTCCTGCAAGGCTTCGAAGCGCCGCCACAGTTCGGCGATGAATTCGCGGCGCGCCTCTTCCTCCTGCTGCGGCGTCTTTTCGGCGCCTTCCCCGATATGTACTTGCATGGCTGCTCCCTGGCTGATCAATCGTCCTGCCAGCCTACGCAGGCAGCAGCCAGGCGTCTGTTCGCGAACGAACAAAGAGCTTATTCAGGCATCTTGCGAAAGCCCACGGCCAGGCGGTTCCAGGTATTGATGGAGCCGATGGCCAGAGTGACGTTGACCATCTCGGCCGACGTCAATTGCTGCGCCAGCGCCGCATAGTCTTCGTCGGACGCATGATTTTGCGGCAGCAGGGTCAGCGCCTCCGTCCAGGCCAGCACGGCCCGCTCGCGCGGCGTGAAGAACGGCGTTTCGCGCCAGACGGAGACGGCATACAGACGGCGCTCCGTTTCGCCCGCCTTGCGCGCATCGCTCGTGTGCATGTCCACGCAAAAGGCGCAGCCATTGATTTGCGAGGCGCGCAGGCGGATCAGCTCGAGCAGCGAGTGTTCCACGCCCAGTTTGGCGATGGCCGCTTCCAGCGCATACATGGCCTTGACGGCGTCGGGCGAGGCTTGCGTGAAATCGAGTCGTTGCTGTGTCATGATGCATTCCTTGATAATGAGAGATGCATCATTGTAGAAGCGCAGGAAGTACGCGCGGCAGGCCAATCCCCCCGAAAAACAGCAGACCACCAACAGATACTCCATGGAATTACACATCCTGATCGACGGCACGCGCGACCTGGGCGGCCAGCTGTACCGCCAGCTCAGCGAAGCCATCCGCTCGGGCCGGCTGACGGATGGGCAGCAATTGCCGCCCTCGCGCCTGCTGGCCAGCCAGCTGGGCCTGTCGCGCAAGACGGTGTCCGACGTATATGAAAAGCTCGGCTATGAAAAGCTGCTGGTCGGCAAAGTGGGCGTGGGCAGCTTCGTGCAGACGCCGCATGCCTCACCGCAGCGCCGCCATGCGAGCACGCCGCTGGCCAGCGCGCAGCGCATCGCCCGCTGGGAAGCGACACCCACGCCCCTGCGCCGCGCCAGCCAGGAAACGCCGGCACGCTACGCCTTCATCGGCGGACGTGCCACGCCCGCGCATTTCCCGCAGGATGAATGGCGCGCCTGCATGCTGCATGCACTGCGCCAGGGCGGCCAGGCGCGCGGCCGCTATGGCCCCGCGGAAGGCTTGCCCGCCTTGCGCGCGGCGATCGCCGGCCATGCCGCCTTCAGCCGCGGCATCCATTGCACCGAGGAGCAGGTGCTCGTCACCAGCGGCGCGCAGCAAGCCTTGCACCTGCTCGCGCTGACCCTGCTCGAGCCGGGCGACACGGTTGCCGTGGAAGAACCCGGCTACCCCGTGGCGCGCGCCGTGTTCGCCAGCCAGGGCGCGCGCGTGGTGGGCGTCGAAGTGGACGAGGATGGGATCATCGTCGCGCAAATCCCGGACGGCACGCGGCTGATCTACGTCACGCCCGCGCATCAATTTCCGCTTGGCATGCCGATGAGCATGGCGCGCCGCCATGCCTTGCTGGAGCGGGCGCAGCAGCTGGGCGCCATCATCATCGAAGACGATTACGACAGCGCCTTCCGCTACGAGGGCCGGCCCGAGGATGCCCTGCAAAGCATGGACCGCTACGGCATCGTCGCGCACGTGGGCAGCTTTTCCAAGATCATGCTGCCGGAATTGCGCCTGGGCTATGTCGTGCTGCCGCAAGCCATCGTGGCCGCCATGCAGACGGTGAAATACCTGAGCGATTGCCATACGGCCAGCCTGGGCCAGCATGCGCTTGCCAAGTTCATCGGCGATGGCCATTTGCTGCGCCATATCCGCCGCTGCCACGACATCTATGCGGGGCGGCGCGAACGGCTGCAGCACTGGTTCAACGGCCCCTTGGCCCCATGGTTCCGCCTGGTGCCGGCCAGCGCCGGCTTCCACGTGGCGGCGCTGGCGCAGGCGCCGCTCGATATCGCGGAATTGCTGCGCCGCGCGCGCCTGGCCGACGTCAGCCTGTATGCGCTGGCCGGTTTTTACCACGGTCCAGCCCGCCATGAAGGCCTGTTCCTCGGCTATGGCGCCATCGACAAGCTCGATATCGACACGGCGCTGGCCAGGGTGCTGGCGATCCTGCAAGAGATCGCGCCCCTGCCTCTCAACGGGGTTGCCAACGATAGTGCCCCGTAATCGGATAGCTGAATAAAATGTTTTCCTCGCGCGCGCCCTCGCCGATGTTGTGGATGATCAGCGGCACGCCGCCCCACGACTGCTTGTCGCTGACGATGCCGATGTGGGTCAGGTTGCGCGGCAGGCGCCAGGTGACGATGTCGCCCGCGCGGTAAGCGTTTGCTTCCTTGCTTGGCTGCAAGCTGGTGCCGTGGCGGGCAAAATACGTACCCAGGTTCGGCACGCGCCGGTGGTCGATGTTGCGGTCCGGCCCCTTCATCTGCCAGCGTCCCTGCTGCTGGTACACCTGCCACGCCTTGCGCATGTCTTCGTGCACGAGCACCTGCAAATCCTGCCCAAGTTTACGGTAGGCACGCACGACCACGTCCGTGCACACGCCGCGTTCGGGCGGCACGTCGCCGCCCGGATAGGCGAGGCGCTCGTAGCGCGGGTCGTACTGCACGGTGACGCCCACCTGGCTGCGGGCGGCGGCGACGAGCGCTTGCGGGGTGGCAGGGGCTGCCGACGCCAGCATGGGCGCCAGGGCAAGCATCAGGAGGGAGAACAGTTTGATTGGCATCAACGTCGATAATCAGATGGAAATGCCAACTTTACCGCAGCGGCAAGGAAAACGCCGTACGCTTAGACGGCGGCCAGCTGCGCCAGGTGTGCGGGAAAATCCACGGCCGGGCCGGCCGCATTGACGGTGTCGAAATAATCATGCCAGCCCGTGGCGGCGATGCCGGCCAGCAAGGCGTCCAGTGCCGCCTCGTCCGGGAAGCGCCAGACGGCATAGAATTGCTGGGGTGCCGCATGCAGCTTGCCGCCGTTGATGGCGCCCATGGCCAGCGCTTCGGCGCCGCTGCCCGACAAGGCCGCCATGCCGGCGCCCACCGTGGCGAAATACGCCTGGCGCGCGGCGCCGTCGAGGGCCAGCCAGGCCGGTTTCGGGCTGTACAGTTCTAACAGGTAATGCATGTTTGTCCTCCAAAGAATCAAGTAAGCGAACGCTGCGCCCGCTTGCAAATGCGTGCCGTGGCGGCAGCGGGGCTGTCCAGCAGCCATTGCGCGCACAGGCTGCGCACCCAGTCCGGCTGGCTCTTGGCCGCATCGTTGAGCCAGTTGGCCACGGAATCCTGCACGTAGACGGCCGGGTCGGCGCGCAAGGCTTGCAGCAGGGGCAAGGCCAGCTGCGGCTCTTCCTTTAGCCGGGCGATATGCGCGCACCACACGCCGCGCGGGCGCAGCGCTTCGCAGGCAAAGCGGCGCACTCTTTCCGACGGGTCCGCCGTCCATGGCGCCAGCAGCGCGATGGCATCCAGCAAATGCTCGGCCAGCCGGGGACGCAGCGCCAGCCAGGCCCATTCGCGCACGCCGAAATGGCCATCGTCGGCCAGCGGCCGCATGGCGGCCAGCTGCTGCGGCAAGGTCAAGCCCGCTTGGGCGGCGATGGCAAAGCAGACCCAGCCCCGCACCGTGTCGGACGGGTGCGCTTGCAGCATCGCCAGGTCGGTGCCGGCATCGAGCAGCAATTGCGCCGCCAGCGCCATGCGCCCGGTGATGCCGGCGGCGGCCTGCGCGCGCATCCGCTCCAGGCGGGCCACACCGATAGCGGGCACGGCTGCAGCCAGCAGCTGGGCAAAATCGATGGCCAGCCCTTCCGTCAGGGTGGCGCTGGCCACCGTTCCCTGGTTCAGCAGGGCCAGGCGCGCGGGCGCGATGTCGGCGACGCCACGGCTCATGCAACACCCTGCATTTCACCCTTATCCGTCTTGCGCCAGGCTTTTTCCAGTAGTCCACTCAACAACTGCATCTCGTCCGGCGTGAAATCGGCAAACAGGCTGGCGATCCATTGCGCGTGTTCATCGACCAGGGTGGCGGCCGCCGCGTCTCCCTTGGCACTGAGGCGCACCAGCAGCTTGCGCCGGTCGACCTGGTCCGCGTGGCGCGCCAGGAAGCCGTCGCGCTCCAGGCCGTCGAGCAAGCCCGTGATGGTGCCGCGCGTCACGCCGGCCCGCTCGGCCAGTGCGTGCGGCGAGAGTCCATCAGGCACGTCGCGCAGCAGGGCCAGCAGCACGAACTTGCCTTCCGACAAGCCATGCCGGCCCAGGCGCGCGGCGCAATCGCCATCGATGGCGGACGCCAGGCCCAGCACTTCAAAACACAGGCGCAGGCGTCCGACGGATGCCGGCATGTCGGGGCCAAGCGCGCGGCGCTGCACGTCACCGAGCAAGGCCGTGTATTTCTGTTCGAGTTTTATCATATGGTGCAATATAATATGGCGCCATACTAAATGTCAAATGGAAAACCTGAACGGCTTTCCCTTGTGCCTAGAAACGCGCCTTGTCCCTCGCCCACGCGATGATGGCGTTGGCATCAATGGCACCGGGCTGGCGCGCCACTTCCACGCCGCGCAAAAACAGGGCCAGGGTGGGAATGCTGCGGATATTAAAACGGCTGCCCAGGTCCGGCGACGCTTCCGTATTCACCTTGACGACGCGAAACGCCGGTTCCAGGGTCCTGGCGGCTTGCACATAGAATGGCGCCATGCTGCGGCACGGGCCGCACCATGGCGCCCAAAAGTCCACCAGCACGGGAATGTCGCTGCGTTCGATATGCTTGAGGAAACGGGCGCTGGCCAGGTCCACTGGCTGGCCCGTGAATAGCTCCTTCTGGCACTTGCCGCACGTGGGCTGTTCCGTGAGCCGGGCCGCCGGCAGGCGGTTGACGGCGTCGCAATGGGGGCACACGATGTGCAGGGAGTCTGGCGTGGTCGAGGTCATGGCATTCCTGGAAAGCGTAGCGTCAAGTTGACGGACATTTTACGGGGTATCGTGCGGCAGCGTCGGCTCGCTGGCGGCACATTTGCCAATACTCGCCTATAGTGCGCTGGAACGGCGCGCGTATTGCCCGGCCGGCCAAGGAGCAACATGCCTGATGTCGCAAACAACATGGAACTGAAGCACGCCGAACTCGCTGCCGCCCTGGCCTTGCAGCGCGCCGCCTGTCTGGCCCACCCCGCGCCGACCCTGGCCGAGCGCAAGCGCGACCTGCAAACCCTGCAGCGCTACATCCGCGACCACAAGCTGGCATTGTGCGAGGCGATCAGCGCCGACTATGGCAACCGTTCCCACCATGAAACCTTGCTGGCGGAGATATTCCCCGCCATCGACGGCATTGACCACGTACTGAAAAAGTTGAAAAAGTGGATGACACCGCAGCGCCGCAGCGTGGACTGGCGCAATTTTCCGGGCGCCCGCAACCGCGTGCTGCCCCAGCCCTTGGGCGTGGTAGGCGTCATCGTGCCGTGGAATTTCCCCGTCAACCTGAGTCTGGTGCCTCTGACTTACATTTTTGCCGCCGGCAACCGCGCCATGGTCAAGATGAGCGAGAACTCGCGCCACCTGGCGCGGCTGCTGATCGAGACCATGCCCGCCTATTTTCCACCGGAAAAGCTGCAGTTTGTTGACGAAACGGGCGGCGTGGGCATGGCGTTTTCGCAACTGCCGTTCGACCATCTGCTATTTACGGGTTCCGGCCAGACGGGCCGGGCCGTCATGGCGGCGGCCGCACGCAATCTGTGCCCCGTCACGCTGGAGCTGGGCGGCAAGGCGCCGGCCATCGTCTGCGCCGATTTCGACGTGCGCACGGCTGCCGAGCGCATCCTGTTCGTCAAGTACCTGAATGCGGGGCAAATCTGCACCAGCGTCGACCACGCCTGGCTGCCCGAAGCCAGCATCGCCGCCTTCGTCGAGCATGCGCGCCGCATCATGCCCACGCGCTACCCGCGGCTGGACACGCCCGACTACACCTCCATCATCGACGAGGCCGCCTTTGAGCGCCTGCTGCAGGCCCTGGATGAAGCGCGGGAACGGGGCGCGCAAGTGATTTCGCTGCTGCCGGGGCCAGCGTATGACCGGGCCACGCGCAAGATCGCGCCGCACATCGTGCTCGGCGCGCCCGCAGACAGCCTGCTGCTGACACGGGAAATCTTCGGCCCCATCCTGCCCCTGCGCGACTATGCGAAGCTGGAGACCGTAGTCGCCAGCATCAACGGCGGACCGCGCCCGCTGGCCATCTATCCGTTCAGCAACGACAAGCAGACCGTGCAGATGCTGATCGACACGGTAATGTCGGGCGGCGTGTCCGTCAACGACGCGCTGTTCCACGTGGGCCAGCATGATCTGCCCTTCGGCGGCGTGGGCGAGTCCGGCATGGGCCACTACCACGGCGTCGAAGGTTTTCACACTTTCAGCAAGCTGCGGCCCGTGTTCTACCAGGCGCGCCACAGCCCTTTGACGCTGCTGCGGCCGCCATACGGCAAGCTGGCCAGCCGCGTATTGAACTTCCTGACCCGCTGATTACAGGAACAGCGAGGCGGCGATGGCCCACATGACGAGGGCGATGATGCCGTCGAGCACGCGCCATGCCATGGGCTTGGCAAACACGGGCGCCAGGTAGCGGGCGCCAAAGCCCAGCAGGAAGAACCACAGGGCCGAAGCCATGATGGCGCCGCCGGCGAAGTAAAAGCGTCCCACGCCTTCATGCTGGCCGCCGATCGAGCCAAGCAAAATCACCGTATCGAGGAAGGCGTGCGGGTTCAGCAGGCTGAACGCCAGCGCCGCGCCGATCACGGCCCAATAGCCTTCGGGCGCCTTGGCGGCCGATACCGTCAGGGCCGTCGGGCGCCAGGCCGACTTGGCCGCGCGCAAGCCGTAGGCGATCAGGAAAGTGGCGCCGCCCGCCTTGGCCCACAGCAGGAAATTGGGGTTGTCGGCAATGAAGGTGCCCATGCCGGCCACGCCGGCCGTGATCAGGATGGCGTCGCACAGCAAACATACAAGAATGCAGGTGAGCACGTAGTGACGCTTCAAGCCCTGCTTGAGCAAGAAGGCGTTTTGCGTGCCGATGGCCACGATCAGGCTCGCGCCGAGCCCCATGCCTTTCAAGAAAATTGCGCTGTCCATATCGATTCCTTTCCATTGCTTTCCATCACGCGCACGGCCGCCCACGCTCTGCCGGCAACGGCAAAGTCATCAGAGGTAGGTGGAGGGTGGTGCGGAACCAGGGGGACCGCGCGGGAGAGTGGAGTTGTTACCCTATTTCAACAGTGTAAAGAAAAAGTAAATATAAGTATAATGAATGATTCTAAACATATATAAGAGAAACTTATGCGCGTCGTCGATTACCGTGGATTGGCAGCCCTCGACGCCGTGATCGGCCTGGGCAGCTTTGAAAAGGCCGCGCAGGCGCTGGCGATCAGCCAGCCGGCCGTGTCGCAGCGCATCCGCACCCTGGAAAACCTGGAAGGCACGTTATTGATCATCCGCAGCCACCCGCCCCTGCCGACGGAAGCGGGCCAGCGCCTGATCGCCCACTACCGGCAAGTCAAGCTGCTCGAAGCGGCGCTCGACGCTCAGCCCGGCCCCACGACGCAATTGCCGGCACTGGCCATCGCCGTCAATGCCGACAGCGCCGCCACGTGGATACCGGAAGCGCTGGGACCGCTGCTGTCGCCGCCGTCGTGCCTGCTCGATATCCGCCTCGACGACCAGGACCATACCTTGAGCCAGCTGCGCGAAGGGCGTGTGTTTGCCTGCGTCACCAGCGCCAACGACCTGGTGGCGGGCACCACGGCCACGCCGCTGGGCGGCATGCGCTATCTGTGCGTGGCCTCGCCCGCATTCGCGCAGCAGTGGTTTCCCCATGGTTTTACGGTGGAAGCCGTCAGCCAGGCGCCCGCCATCACCTTTGGCAGCAAGGATGCGCTGCACGAGCGCTACCTGCAGCACCGCCTCGGCTACACGGGCCGCTATCCGCACCATGTGCTCGGTTCGGCGCGCGACTTCGTACGCTTCATCGAAGCGGGCTATGCTTATGGCATGGTGCCCTTGCTGCAGGCGGAAACGGCGCTGGCCGCCGGCAGGCTGGTCGACGTGGCGGCCGGGCAGGCGCTCGACGTGCCCCTGACCTGGCATGCCTGGGATATCCAGACCCCCCTCACGCGCACCCTGTCGGACGCCGTCATCGCCACGGCGCGCAAATGGCTGTTACAGGATTGATTGACGCATGCAACATTTATCTATACCAAACAGCAACTTCCCCGTGTGCACCCTGCCCAGCCTGGCCTACACTGCAAGCATCCACCATCACCATCGGGAGCCCGCATGACGATCCTGCGCACCACCCTGCTCGGTTTGCTGGCGGCCATCCCGCTCGCTGCCGGCCTGGCCGCCTGCTCGCCCTTGACCGCCATCAATGTCTTGTCATCCGGCAGCGCCTCGCAAGTGACGCGCGGCCTGGCCTACGGCCCCCTGCCACGGCAGAAACTCGATGTGTACGCGCCCAAGATCCGTACGGGCCCCGTGCCCGTGGTCGTGTTCTTTTACGGCGGCAACTGGACGACGGGCGAGCGCGCCGACTATGCCTTCGTCGGCCACGCGCTCGCGGCGCGCGGCTACCTGGCCGTGATCGCCGACTACCGGCTGTATCCGGACGTGCACTACCCCGAGATATTGCAGGATGCGGCCCGCGCCGTGGCCTGGGCCGCGATGGAATCGAGCCGCCATGGCGGCGACCCGACGCGTTTGTTTGTCATGGGCCATAGCGCCGGCGCCTACAATGCGGCCATGCTGGCGCTCGACGCCAGCCTGCTGGCGCGCCATGGCATGCGTCCGCACGACTTGCGGGGCTGGATAGGTCTGGCCGGCCCCTATGATTTCCTGCCGATCGAAAACACCATCACCCGGCCCGTGTTCTTTTACCCGGACACGCCCGCCGCTTCGCAGCCCATTCATCACGTGACGGCCGACGCCCCGCCCGCCCTGCTGATCGCTCCAAAGCCCGGCAAGGACAAGCTGGTCGATCCACAACGCAACACAGGCGGCCTGGCCAGTGCCTTGCGCGCGCTGCACCGGTCCGTGACGGAAACCTATTTCGACCATGTGGGCCACGCCACCCTGGTCGCCACGCTGGCCGCCCCGTTGCGCAGGCTGGCGCCCACGCTGGACGCCGTCAGCGCCTTCATCGATGCGAACAGTGGCGCCGGCAACGCGGTCTCGTCGGCGGTCTTGCCCGCAGTCGTGTCAGATACCGGCTCGCCGGCAGGGCCAGCCTTGCCGCCCCGCTCACCTGGCTCAGGCACGCCAGCCCCGGAGCTGCACGCATACGACAAAACGCCCGCCCCGTGAAGGGCGGGCGCTCTGCCCAAACCAATACGCACAATGCCGCGTGCCGGCTGGCCGCAGAGCAAGGCTCGGCCCTCGCGATGCGGCTCAGCTGCAAGCAGCTTCGTACTTACTCTTTACGGCTGGCGCTGCTGCTCTTGCTTTGAGCGGAGCCCGCTTGCGATGCGCTGCCGCTGGCCGAGCTTTCGCTGCCGGACGACTGCTGGCTGCCCTGGTGGCTGGCGCTTTGCAGGCTTTGACCGTCACGGCTTTGCGCACCGCGCTGCTGGTCGCGGTTAGCGCCGTTTTGCTGATAGGCCTGGAACGGTTCGGCCATGCGCTGCATCGCTTCCTGCTGCTTGCGCACGTTTTTCTCCGTTTCTTCCGAAGCGGTGCGGGCCACTTCTTCAGCCAGGGCCTTGGCGGTACGGCTCGTTTCATTCACATGACGCTCTGCCACATTGGCCAGTTCGACCTGCGTATCGGCAGCCAGGCGCGACACCTGTTGCTGATACTTGCGCAGTTGCTCGGCGGCTGGCTGGCCCGAGGCGGCGGCCACCTGGAATACATCTTCGGCGCGCTCGACCGTCAACAGGTTCTGGCTGGTGACCGTGCTTTCTTCCAGCAAGCCTTGCGCCAGTTGCATGTTCAGGTCACTGAAATGCTGCATCGATTGAAACAGCGACTTCGACAGGCCATTGAAGAAAGCCAGCTGCGCTTCCAGGTGATTTTTGGCGGCGGGGGTAACACTACGGGAATATGGATACATGGAGTTCCTCATTAATAGCGGTTGGGTGGACATAAACAGATGGCGACACCACCGGCTGTCGAACGGTGAGACAGACAGCCGGGCTACGCCACGAAACGCGAAAAAACATATCCGATTGGTGGGAAGATGCTTTGCAACGCGAGTCCCAAGGCTACGTGAGCACCGCAGGTGAGGCATGATCTGGATCAAAGGTGCGCCAGGCTGCGCAAAAAGTTTGGGCTGGACGGCTTGCTCTTGGCAAACGTCAGTAACGGAAAGGGAAATCTGTGTCAGGCAAGCTCAGCCAGCGGCGCCCGTGCCCGGCACGACGGGCTTGTAGCCATGGCTGCGCAGCGACGCTTCCAGCCAGCGGTTGCCGTACCAGCCGCGCGCCAGCAGGTAACTGAGTTCCGCGCCGGCCATCAGCAGCATCATCGGGCCGATGCGCATTTCGGTGGCGAGATGGCTGCCAAACCACAGGCACACATCCATTGCCAACATGAGCAGCACCAGCCACCAGCGGCGCTTGGCGACGGCCCAGAACGAACCCAGGAACAGGGCCGGCCAGGAGAAACCCGCTTTGACGTAGGCATAGCGGCCGGCATCATCGGCAAACAGGGTGGCGCTGTGCTTCATGCTGCTCTCTTCAGGGAATGCCCGGCATCAAGGCTCGGGACGGTGGCAGACGGCTTCGACATTGTGGCCATCGGGCCCCAGCACGAAAGCGCCATAGTAATTCGGGTGATAGATGGCGCGGATGCCGGGCGCGCCATTGTCCTTGCCGCCCGCTTCCAGCGCGGCCTTGTAGAACGCGTCCACCTGGGCGCGGTTGTCCGCCGCGAAGGCGAGATGCATGCCGGCATGCGCCGCGCCGCCCACGCCGAACCAGAAATCGGGCTTGCCATCTTTACCCATGCCAACCCAGCCCTGCTCTTCCATCACCACCGAGACGCCCAGGGGCGCCAGAGCGGCGGAAAAGAAAGCCTTGCTGGCCTGTGCATCGCTGACAGTCAAACCGATGTGATCAAGAATCATGATGGCGCTCCTTGCAGGTAGTGGGAAAGGAAGCGCAGTATGCGCCAGCATTGCCTTTTAAGCAAGCAAAGCTACAGATCCTGCGCGTAGCGGGCAAGCATCTGCTCCTGTGTTTCCAGCGGGCCAATACTTCCCGTCTGGTCCCCGATCATCCGGCCCATCGTCGGCAAGACGGAGCGTTCTACCTGGGCCGTGCTATCCCATAGGAAAGCACGCATCAGGGCCTTGGCGCAGTGCAGATAAGCTTCGGCCACGCGCAGGCGCATGACCAGGCGCGGCGGGTTGCGCTCGCCGGCAAAATACGCCAGCAGCGCCGCATCGTCGCTGAGGCTGGCCTCGCCATTCACGCGCAAGGTTTCATCGACGCCGGGAATCATGAACAGCAGTCCCGCCTTGCCCGTCTCGGCAATATTGCTGAAACTGTCGAGGCGGTTATTGCCCTTGGCATCGGGCAGCAGCAGGGTATGGGCATCGAGCACATGCACGAAACCGGGCGCGCCGCCCCGTGGCGAGGCGTCGAGCTGGCCGCCAGCCCCGCCCGTGGCCAGCACGGCGAACGGCGACAGCCCGATGAAGGCGACGCAATGCGGGTCGAGGTGGTCGAGCTGCTTGCTCAGCGCCCGCCCCTGCGCGGGCGGATAATGCGCGCGCAGTTGCTCCAGCGAATCGATTTCCATGCGCCCCCCGCTTAGCGCAGATTGCCCGTATGGCCCAGCGAATAGCGGCCCGGCTGCGGCCAGACGGTCAGACCGTGCGGTTCCTGGCCGACTTTCACTTTGGACACGTCGCCGCTGTTCGTATCGATGCGGTACACCACGTCGTCAAAACGGCCGGACAGCCACAGATACTTGCCGTCGGCGCTCACATTGCCCATGTCGGGGCTGCCGCCGCCGGGAATCGGCCAGTTCGACACGACTTTTTCCGTGGCGAAATCGATCACGCTGACGCTGCCCTTGCCCTTCGGCTTGCCGTGGATGCGGTGCGTGCCGCGGTTGGCCACGTACAGCTTTTTACCATCGCGGCTCGGGTACAGGCCGTGCGCACCCACGCCCGTCTGGATGAAGCCGATTTCCTTCAGGGTGGCGCCATCGACGATGTGCACGCCGTCGGCGTCCATGTCGGCGATAAAGAATTTCTTGCCGTCCGGCGAGATGCGTATGTCTTGCGGCATGCCCTTCTTGACGCTGCAGATTTCATTCGCGGGGCCGCCCACGGGGCCGGACTCGGCAAAGCGCTTGGCCGGCATCTGCAATTTCAGGTAACCGTCGACCTTGCGGCCCACCAGGTCGATCTTGGCGATGGTGCCGTCGAATTCGCAGGTGAACATGGCGTAGCGGCCATCGTTCGAGAAATCCGCATGGTTGATGCCGCCGCACTGGGGCGTATCGATCGAATACTGCACCGCCATGGTTTTCGGATCGCGGAAATCGAGGCGGTGGCGCGCTTCGGCCACGACGATGGCCGACTTGCCGTCCGGCGTGAAATACATATTGTAGGGATCATCGACGGGCACTTCCTTGCCCGGCTTGCCCGTCAAGGGGTCGACCGGCGTCAGGCTGCCCTTGTCCGTGCGCTCGGCATTGTTCGCCACCCACAGGGTGCGCAAGTCCCACGACGGCACGACGTGCTGCGGGCCGCTGCCGACCTTGAACTTGTCGACCACTTTCAGGCTGTCCTGGTCGATCACGTAGACGTCGTTCGAGCGCAGGTTCGGCACATAGACCCGGCGCAAGTGATCCTTGACGACGGGGCTCATATTGCTGCTGGCGATGCTGCCATACACGTTTTTCGGGTCCACCAGCGGCGGCATGCCCGGCAGCGGCGAATAGGCGGCCGCCGGCGCCGCGGCGACAGCGGCCGGGGCCGGCGTGCTGGCGCCGATGACCTGGCTGGCCACGCCCAGGCCGGCCAGTGCGGCAGCCAGGGCGGACAAGGTGACGATGGTGCGTCGTTGAGATTTTTTCATGTTTTTTCGCGTCGTTTCGTTGCAAAAGCCGGAAGTTCAGCACTTCCAGCGGAAGATTTACTTATTTCGTTGCAGCAATTGCTTGATGGCGGCCACCGAGGTGTCCACCTGCAGCTTGATACCGATCTGGCCCAGCTCCTTTGTTGCCCGCGTCGCGTCGCCGCGCACGCCGTCCGCTACGCCGGGCTTCGGTCCGTGCGCCATGGCCTCGCTGCGCACGAGCGACGGGTCCGTCGCCAGCATCAAGGCCGCGTCCGCCAAGCCCGCATGCAGGCCGATCTCGGCGCTGCTGTGGCCGCGCTTCTGCAGTTCGGCAATATAGGCCGATTGCGTGATGTCATAGTAATCGAGCAAGGCGTAGGCGCGCGCTTCCTTGCCCGCAGGTGTCTTGCCCCAGGCGCGGTTGAGTTTATTCGCCACGTTTTGCTCGTTCTTCTGGTAACCACCGTGATCGCCGAGGAAAATGATGTCGCGGAAGCCATGCTGGCGCAGGCTGGCGGCGGCGCCTTCCAGCACGGCTTCGAAGGCGGCCGGCGGTATCGAAATCGTGCCGGCAAAGCGCATGTGGCCGGCCGGCGGCGAAATCGCGCCTTCCGGCACGTAGGACACGACGGGGGCGACGATGGTGTTACCCAGCTGCTGTGCGATCTGGCGCGCCAGCAAGCCGGCGCGCACATTGTGCTTGCCCAGCGCGATATACGGCCCGCTCTGCTCGACGCCGCCGATCGGCACCAGCACCGTGGTGGCACCGTGGTCGATACGGCTGCGCAACTCCGTGCTGGTCAGTTCTTCCAGCATGACGCTGCTACCGGCAGGAGCGGCAGCCATGACGGGCGCCGTGCCCAGCAGAGCCGACAACGTCAGGACGAACAGGGAAACGAGGGGCTTGCGTGAAATACGGAGCGTGGATGGCGCACACGGCGCCGTTCGCTGGGGGAACTGCAGAGTCATAAGCCAACATCTTTCCGAGGTCAAAGGCGCCGTGCCCGGCCTTGCCAGGCAAGCTGGCTGCCACGCAGGAATTGTATTCCATCATGACAGGAAGGGCACGTTAATTTGACGCGGCAGTTTGCGAGGAATTGACTTGGGGCAGCGAATGGCGCAGCGTCGTCCGCATGAACAGCGAACGCCGTGTCTGATCAGGAAGGCCATGCCGACGCGCTAAGTAACCCCCAATAAATTATTGTGATTTCTGACTGCCATAACCGGCGCTCTGCAGCGTTGCTCACTGCTAGCAGTGCCCGCACTGCGTCGCAGCGAGCGCCTTGCATAGCATCCGGTTCTGTTCGTCATAAATTCACACTAATTTCCCGAGGATTACTTAGAAATTGCCGACAAGCCGTTTGCTTCTTACGTTTGCTTATTACGTTTGCTTATTACGTTTCACGACATCGCCGCTACCCGTCAAGAACAGCCGCAGGTAGTTCGCTCGAATTTACTCAAGCGTATTGCGCCTGCGCCATGCAATAAAACGGCCCAGTGCGGCGCCCGTCATGACCGAGATCAAAAGCCAGCCTTTGACCTCTGCCTCATCCTGAGAAATAACCATCCAACTGCCCATGCCAACGACGAAACCTGCCAAGCCGCCGTAGCCGATGTACATGCGCCGATCCAGATTGTCCACGGTTTGTTGCAACGCTTCAGGACGGGCAATTGCTTCCTGTATAAGGATGGTTCCACATTCGAGGCAACGTGCACTCATGGCTGAATTTTGGGCATTACACACTGGGCAGGTCATCGGCGGCCGAAAAGAAAAGTGGTTAATTGATATAACGTGGCCGAGGATAAAATTTCCAAGAGGCAACTTATATAATATAACATGCCTGTTAGCTGTTTTTCAAAAAATGGTCCGCCAACCGTAATGCGATACCGATATCTGAAACTTTGGCATGGCACCATATTTATTTCCACATCAGCTTGAATAACCCAAGCTTGCACCCTGGCGCTTACGCGAATGTGACAATGTGTGATGTTTCCATGTGGAAAATTTGCTATCGTTGATGGCATTCCTTCCTTATCTTCAGATTGAATCTGATTAAAACCATCCTCTCAATGAAAAGAATATCAACTGCTTTCCTTATTTATCTGACCTTCTGCTCCGCTCTGGCCTTTGTTGACTTCGATTGGGATGCGGAAAACGAACAAGCTGCAAAGTCATCAATCTATAAGCAGACGCTCTACATGAACAACGTCCAACGACAGGCATATATAGACGACCTCGAAACCATCCATTCTGCGGGCATGATGGGGGGAGTAAACGGCAGACGCCTGCATGGAAATGAGGCCAGCGATATTCACGATTTGGCGAACCAGATTCGTCAAAAAACAGGGAGGAACATCGTTGAATTTCCCTCCAAACCGTTTGGCGAGGCCATTTCCAGCTTTTTCAAAATCCCATTTATATTATTGATTAATAAATAGAAAAAACGTTTACTTGGGAATATGGCGTCGATGCGTCAAAGCAGGTGTGGAAGCCTTCCAGCACCTGCTTTGACATACGGCATGCCCGAGTTCATCCCAGCATGCGGCGCGCCGGTTGCGCAGCGCGGCGCGGGGCCGTTGCGGGAGCCGGCAAGCCGCCCGCCACCTTCAATGATTTTTCCTTGGCATCGCCGCGCAGGCGGAATACGGCCACCACATCGACCAGTTCGACGGCGCGGTCCTGCAGCGAGGATGCGGCGGCGGCCGCCTCTTCCACCAGGGCCGCGTTTTGCTGGGTGACCTGGTCCATTTGCGAAATGGCCTGGTTCACTTGCTCGATGCCGGCGCTTTGCTCGTGGCTGGCGTTGGCGATGTCGCCCATGATGTCCGTCACGCGGCGGATGCTGGCGACGATTTCTTCCATTGTCGCGCCCGCCTGGTCGACCAGCGCGCTGCCCGTGTTGACTTTATCCACGGAATCCTCGATCAAGCCCTTGATTTCCTTGGCGGCCGCTGCCGAACGCTGCGCCAGGTTGCGCACTTCCGTTGCCACCACGGCGAAGCCACGGCCCTGCTCGCCCGCGCGGGCCGCCTCGACGGCCGCATTCAGCGCCAAAATATTGGTTTGGAAGGCAATGCCGTCGATCACGCCGATAATGTCGGCGATCTTCTTCGCCGATTCATTGATCGAGCCCATCGTACCGACCACTTGCGCCACCACGGCGCCGCCCTTGCGGGCCACGTCCGAGGCGGACACGGCCAGCGAGTTCGCCTGGCGCGCATTGTCCGTATTCTGGCGCACGGCCGAGGTCAGCTCTTCCAGGCTGGAGGCCGTTTCTTCCAGCGACGACGCCTGCTGCTCCGTGCGCACGGACAAGTCCGCATTGCCGGCGGAAATCTGCGCGGCCGCCACGCTGACCGTATCGGCCGAGGCGCGCACGGTGGCGATCACGCCGACGATACGCTCCAGAAACTTGTTGAAGGCGGTGGCCGTGCGGCCCACTTCATCCATGCGCTCGACGGGCATGGCCGCGGACAGGTCCAGCGAGGCGCTGACCCGCTCCAGCGTATGTTCGATATTGCCCAGGCCGCCACTGATGGTGCGGTAGATATGCCAGGCCAGCGCGCCCGTCAGCAGCACGGCTACGCCCAGCACGGCCAGCATGGTGTTGAACGCCGTGTCGTAGGCGGCCAGGCTTTCCGCTTTGACATCGTCGACCAGCTTGTTGTTGTAGGCGATATGGTCATCCATGCTCTTTTTCGCGGCGGCGGCCGTGATGGCCAGCGGCGTGCCGGCCAGCAAGGTGGCGCGCACGCCATCCATGTCGCCCGCGTAGGCGGCGGCAAAGAATGGCACGAGCGCGCGGCGGTACGCTTCCATGGCGGCCTGGTCGGCGTCGAGCATCTTGCTGTCCGTCGCATCGTACAGGCGCTCGGCGCGGTAGGTGGCGATGACCTTGTCGAAATTCGTGTTGGCGTCGGCCACGGCCTTGTCCAGCGCCGTCTTGTCGGCCAGATTCGAGAACACGGACAGGCGATAGCCGGCCAGGCGCGAATCGGCCAGGAAACCCTTGGCCGCATTCAAGCCCTGGATGCTGGGAATGATGCGGTTTTGCACGGTGTCGAAACGTTCCTGGGCGCGCTGCAGCTGGATGGCGCCGCCGGCGCCCAGCAATAGCAGGGCCAGCAAGGCGATGGTGAGGGTCAGAATGAGTTGCTTGGTGATATTCATGGTGTTTCACAGTAAAAAGGTGGCCTGGCAAGGCCAGGCGGGATGAGTAGCTGCCGATCAGGTGGCCAGGACCGGCTGCAGGCGGCGCGGGCTTAGGCCGCCAGCGGGGCTGCGTCAGGCGTGCGGCGCAGCAAGTCGCCGTGCTGGCGGCAAAACGCCAGGCCCGCCTTGTGGCCCACGTCGAACAGCAGCTGCATGTTCGAGCTGGACCAGTCCAGGGTGTCGGGCCAGTGCTGTTCCGGGATGCCGCCCATCAAGTCGAGCTTCAGCAGACGCCGCTTGGGCTGGCCCGTGCGCGCATCCGTGTTGTGCTCGAGCTCAAACAGGCGCAGCTCGCTCTTGGAAATTTTCACCAGCGGCGTGATGATGGAGCGCACCCAGGCGTCGTACAGGTTGCGCGGCTTGCGCAACAGGCGCTCGTCGCCGAGGATGTCGAGGATGACCAGGGTGTCGGCGTCATGGTGCTCGCCCTTGCCTTCGATAAACGGGTCGAAATTGAGCGTGTCGAGGGCCGCGCCTTCGATGTAGTCGTCGCCGTCGATGGTCGTCGGCGCATACAGGAAGGGAAACGACAGCGCGGCGCGCACGTGGATGGGTTCGATCTCGTGCTTGCCCCAGATTTGCATGCGGTGCTCGCTGAGGTTGTAGGCATTGATGTAGAAATCGGGGCGCATGCGCGCCACGCCCGCGAAGTCGACGGCTTTTTCCAGGAAGGGCAAATGCGCGCACAGGCCCAGGCTTTTCGCGGACAGGTCCGATGGCGACAGCGACGACACCATCAGCTTGCCCCAGTCCGACCAGGCCGTGGGCACGCCCGCAAACGTTTGCTGGAACGCCTGAAAAAAAGGATTGTTGGCCGGCGGCTGGAAAGCGTCGCGGAAGGTGCTCGCGTGCATGCCCGGCTTCTGGAATACCTTGTAGTTGATCGGGATCATCTTGTAGATGCTGTCGGCCACGCCCGTGTCGGCCCAGCTTTGCAAGGCCTGGCGCGGCGTGGCCTCGTGCGGCGTCGTGTAAAGCAAACCCATCAGCACTCCCGCGCCGGACGCGGAAATGACGTCGAACTCGATGCCCTCATCGAGGAAAGCGGCCAGCGCGCCGGCGATCAGGGTGGAATTTGGTGCACCGCCACCCAGCAGCAAACCCGTTTTGCGGGCCGGTTTCGCGGTCGCGGCTGGCGCCGGATCCGGCGGCGTCGTCATCACTGTCTTCATGCACACTCCCTGAACGGAACGGGGCAGTCACCCCTTAATTGTTGGTTACTACACGCTTATGGCGCCTAATCCTGCACATGTCCCGGCAACCGCCGAAGCGATGCAATGTTGCAGAAACAGATATGAAATTAACATAAATAAATTCCTTATGGCAATTTCAATAACG
The DNA here is from genome assembly GCF_058797855.1 of Janthinobacterium sp. GW823-FHT01H08. Taxonomy (NCBI): domain Bacteria; kingdom Pseudomonadati; phylum Pseudomonadota; class Betaproteobacteria; order Burkholderiales; family Oxalobacteraceae; genus Janthinobacterium; species Janthinobacterium sp. GW823-FHT01H08. The sequence goes on along the minus strand of NZ_CM179504.1, from coordinate 2,574,668 downwards.
TATGACTGATATTCAGGAAGGGCATAAGCTGATGCTGTGCGGCATTGCTTGATGCGGCGCAGCAAATATAAATTTAGCGGATTAGGATTAATCGCTTTGGGGTAGGAATATTCCCCAACCCGCCGCCAGCGCGGGGGCCAGGGGTATCAGGCGATAGATGCAGGGTCGGGAGGGGACGCGGAAAAATGCAGGTGGGTACACAGATGGTCAACAAAGACACGGATTTTGGGCGACAGGTGGCGGCTCGACGGCCACAGCACCCAGAACTTGCTCGAGTACAGCAAGCTGTCGGCCAGCACGGCTTGCAGTTCACCGCGTGCGATGGCGTCGCGCACGATAAAGTCGGGTAAATAGGCGAGGCCCACGCCCTGCGTGGCGGCACCGATCAAGGCTTCGATATTGTTGCAGGTCAATGCGGTCGGCAAGCGCAGCTCGCCGCCGCTGTCGCCCTCGGCGCGCTGCAGCGCCCATTCCTGCAACTTGCCCGTGGTGGGGAATTTATAGCGCACGCAGGCGTGCCCTTCCAGCGCACGCGGCGTGGCCGGCACGCCATGGCGGGCGAAGTACGCGGGAGAACCGACGATGGCAAAGGCAAACGGCCCCAGTTCGCGCGCCATCAGCCGCGAATCGGTGAGCGTTCCGCTGCGCACGGCCACGTCGACGCCTTCGGCCACCACGTCGACCAGGCGGTCGTTGAAATCGAGGTCCAGTTCGATCTCCGGGTACTTGCGCGTAAAGTCCGCCAGCAGGGGCAGGATGATGCGGTAGCCGATCACGGGCAGGCTGACGCGCAGCTTGCCGCGCGGCGCCTCGGCCAGGTGCGACAGTTCCGCCTCGGCATCGCCCAGGTCGGCCAGGATGCGCTGGCAGCGCTCGTAAAACAGCGCGCCCTCGTTGCTCAGGCTGATGCGCCGCGTGCTGCGGTTGAGCAGGCGCACGCCCAGCTTTTCTTCCAGCCGCGCCACGCTCTTGCCCACGGCCGAAGCCGACACGCCGAGCAGCCGCCCGGCCGCCACATAACTGGAAGTTTCCGCCGCGCGCACGAAGGCGGCTATGCCGTTCAAATTATCCATGCGACCTCAATTAGGGAATATTTGTCCGTTATGAGTGGATTTTCAGCCACTTTTTCATGGATTGCATCCATATTATCATCGGATTCCCTCTTTCTGGAATCATTCCCATGGATACGAATCACCGCATGCAGCCTGCCTCCGCGTCCCGGCGCGCCTTCGTGCTGGCCGCCGTCTGCCTCGCTGCGCTGTGCATGCCGCTCAGTTTTACGGGACCGGCCATCGCCATTCCCGCCATCGCCGCCGAGCTGCGCGGCACGCCGCTGGCGCTGGCCTGGATCACGAATGCCTTCATGCTCAGCTTTGGCGGCTGCCTGATGGTGGCCGGCGCGCTGGCCGACCGTTATGGCCGCAAGCGCGTGTTCTTGCTGGGCATGGCTGTGTTTTCCGCCGCCGCGCTGGCCTTGGCGGCCGCGCCCGCCATCCTGTGGCTCGACGTGCTGCGCGCCGTCCAGGGCCTGGGCTGCGCCATGGCCCTGTCGAGCGGACTGGCGGCCCTGGCGCAGGAATTCGACGGCCCGGCCCGCGCGCGCGCCTTCAGCCTGATCGGCACGGCCTTCGGCACGGGCCTGGCCTTCGGCCCCTTCCTGGCCGGCACCTTGATCACGCACACGGGCTGGCGCGCCATCTTCATCGTCACGGCCGTGGCCGGCCTGGCCGCCCTGCTGGCCGCCGCGCGCGCCATGCGCGAATCGCGCGACCCGCAGGCGCAAGGCGTCGATTGGCCCGGCGCCCTGACGTTTACGGGCGCGCTGTCCCTGTTTACCTATGGTTTGCTGCAGGCGCCGCACAAAGGCTGGGCCAGCGCCGCCAGCCTGGCGCTGCTCGGTGGCGCGGCCTTGCTGCTGGCTGCGTTCATCCGCGTGGAGCGGCGCGCCGCGCGGCCCATGCTGGACTTGACCCTGTTCCGCCTGCCCGCCTTTGCCGGCGTGCAATTGCTGGCCGCCGCGCCCGCGTTTTCCTTCGTCGTGCTGCTCGTATTGCTGCCGGCCCGCTTCATCGGCATCGAAGGCTACAGCGCGCTGGAGGCGGGACGCATGATGATCGCCCTGTCCGCGCCCATGCTGGTGCTGCCGGTCCTGGCCGGCCTGGCGGCGCAGCGCCTTGCCGCCGCGCACATTTGCGCCAGCGGCCTGCTGCTGGCGGCGGGCGGCTTGCTGTGGCTGTCGACGTGTGCGCCGGGCCAGTCGCCCACTACCTTGATCGGGCCGCTGCTGCTGATCGGTTGCGGCATCAGCCTGCCCTGGGGCTTGATGGATGGTCTGGCCATCAGCGTCGTGCCCGTCGAACGGGCCGGCATGGCGGCCGGCATCTTCAATACGACGAGGGTGGCGGGCGAAGGCCTGGCGCTGGCCATCGTCAGCGCGCTGCTGGGCACGTTTACTGTCGCGGCGCTGGGCCACGCCGACCTTGCCGGCATCGGCGCGGAACAGGCGGCGCACGCGGGCTCCTTCCTGGCGCTGGGCGAGCTGCGCCATGCGGCCACCCTGCTGCCGCAGGCTGGCGCCGCCGAACTGGCGCAAGCGTACGGCACGGCCTTCCGCCACTTGCTGTATGTGCTGGCCAGCATTACGACGACCTCGGCCCTGCTGATTCTGGTCTTCCTGCGGCATCCTGCCCTTGCCGCAACGGACTCGACCACCCTGCCCGCCTGCGACACTCCCTCCTGATCTCCTCCTGCCATACACGACGGCGCCCACGCGCCGTCGCCCGCCTTTGATGTTTCTCCGCAACACCCACAAAGTTTCCGAACGACGCCAAGAACAAAACGGGTTTACTTATCAAAGCGCTTTGAACTATACTCAAAGCGCTTTGAGGCATAGTTAAAGCGCTTTGGTTGTGCAAAGTGATGCGCACCGATCCCACACCTATAAAAACACTGGAGACACAATGAACAAATTTTTCTTGAAAGCGTTGCCAGCGGCAGTGCTCATGGCCTTGAGCGCGTCGGCCCAGGCGGCCCTGCCGATCGACTTCGGCGGTTACATCCGCTCGGGCATCGGCACCAGCAGCGAAGGCGGCAAGGAAGCGTGTTTCGGCCTGGCCGGCGCCTCGTCCAAATATCGTCTGGGCAATGAGTGCGAAACCTACGGCGAGCTGAAATTCGGCGGCGAAGCCTTCAAGGCAGCGAACGGCACCACCTTCCGCATCAATACCCTGGTGGCGTTCTCCGTGAACCAGAACCAGGACTGGGAACAATCGGACCCGTCGTGGCGCGAAATGAACGTGGTGGCCGACAAGATCGGCACGGGCGCCTTCGCCGAAGCGCGCGCCTGGGTCGGCAAGCGCTACTACGACCGCCAGGACGTGCACATCACCGATTACTACTTCTGGAATAACAGCGGCCCTGGCGCCGGCCTGGAAAACATCGACCTGGGCGCGGCCAAGCTGGCCTACGCCATCGTGCGCACGGCCGACGACGGCGACAGCAAGCGCATGGGCCTGTCCCACGACTTGCGCTTTTCCGGCATCAAGGTCAACCCGGACGGCGAACTGACCTTGGGCCTGCAGTTCAACCAGAAACGCAACGCGCAAGGCGCGGCCCCCATCGCCAGCGGCCACTTGCTGACCATCATGCATACGCAAGGCAATCTGCTGGGCGGCTTCAACAAGGTGGCACTGCAGTACGGCAAAGGCAGCGCGGCCAACACGGGCGGCTTCAGCCTGGGCGCCAGCAAGGATGACAAGGTCGTGCGCCTGACGGAACAAATCATGATCCAGCCCAAAGGTTCCTGGTCGGGCATGGGTACCTTCGTCTACGAAGACAAGGAAACGGCAGGCGTGAGCAGCAAGTGGACGTCGATCGGCGCGCGCCCCGTCTACCACTTCACGGACAACTACAGCCTGGCCGTGGAACTGGGCCACGACATCGTCAAGCCGGAAGGCGGCGAAAGCCGCAACCTGACCAAGCTGACCTTCGCGCCGCAACTGTCGGCCGGCAACAGCTTCTGGTCGCGCCCCGTGCTGCGCGCCTTCTACACCTACGCCAAATGGAACAAGGCAGCCCAGTCGGCCGCCGCGGCGGAATCGGCGCTGTCGTCGACGGGCGTGTTCGGTGGCAAGACCAATGGCAGCTCGATGGGCTTCCAGGTGGAAAGCTGGTGGTAATCGCCGGCATCTAGAACGTCGGCAAGCGTCCCCGGACGCTTGCCGGTGGCAGCAACACCGCCCGCATTTCGGGGCAGGCAGTAACCGGACCCACCATTTCGCCGCTGCACGCGATGGCCGGCAGCTTCAATGTAGTGATTCAGCAGTATCCTCTTTTAGCGCGGGCGCCCCTGGGTTTGCCCGCGTATTTTTTTGGGCGCCGCCGCCGCAGGTCATACCCCTGATCATTCCGGCATTTATCAGATAAACTACCCTTCATCGCACCGCATCGCTCCCGACCCACCCCATACGCAGCATTCATGAACCTCAAAAATCTCGCCAGAACGCTAGGAATATCCGAAACCACCGTCAGCCGCGCCTTGAATGGCTATCCGGAAGTGAGCGAACGCACGCGCGAGCGGGTGCTGGCCGCCGCGCAGGCGGCCGGCTACCGCCCCAATCCCATGGCGCGCAGCCTGGCCGTGGGGCGCACGAACATCGTCGGCATCATCTACCCGCTGATGCCGAACGACCTGGCCGACCCCATGTTCATCGACATCGTCGGCGGCATGTCCGAAGCGCTGGAAGCGCAGCAGATGGACATGATGATCGCGCCCGCCTCGGCCACCAACGAATTCCACACGTATGAACGCATGGTCAAGGGCCGCCGCATCGATGGCTTGATCGTCGGGCGCACGAAACCGTTCGACGAGCGCATCGCCTACTTGGCGCAGCAGGGCATGCCGTTCGTCGCGCATGGCCGCACGCAGCTGAACCAGCCGCATGCGTGGTTCGACTACGACAACGAAGCGGGCATGCGCCTGGCCGTCGAGCGCCTGGCGCAGCTGGGCCACCAGCGCATCGGCCTGATCAGCGCCACGCCGGACCTGAACTTCGTGCGCCAGCGCGTCGAGAGTTTCCAGCACGCCATGCAGGCGGGCGGCCTGGCCGTCGATCCCGACAACCTGGTCGACAATGCGCACGACCGCCGCGCCGGCTACCAGGCCATGCAGCGCCTTCTGGCCCGCTCGCCGCGCCCCACCGCCGTCATCGTCGACAACCACATGTCGGGCGTGGGCGCCGTGCGCGCCCTGCTCGACGCGGGCATCGCCATCGGGCGCGAAATGTCGCTGATCGTCTGGGGCGTGATGGAAGATTCCCTGGCCGGCCACAACGTCACCACCGTCGTCCAGCCCGACCCGCGCGGCGCCGGCGCGAAGATGATCCACATGCTGCTGGCCCTGATGGACGGCACGCCCGTCACCGACCTGCAGGAACTGTGGCCATGCGAACTGTTGCCGGGGGAATCGGCGGGGCCGGTAATCCACGCCTGATTTACCCCTAGAGCAAACTACAGGGGTCGGACACTGCATTGGAATGCATCCCATTGGACGCATTCCCCCTCAGGGTCCGACCCCAGCCTCCGCTTGGGGTTTCGTAAAACGCCCTCTTCCGCTCTGTTTTGCCCTCCTGAATCACCCTCATAAAAAAATCGCATGTCTGGCGCGTGTATCGCTTTACTTTTCAAAGCGCTTTGAACTATACTCATTTCATACCCAAAGCGCTTTGAATTTTAAAATAAGACGTTCGCCTACCAACCAGCAGCGCCGCCCTGATAGCCACGGCTACAGGCACTTTTAAGAAATCATTCATGCCGACCATTCAGAACAATCTCGCCCACCTGCCCGCCGACTGGTGGCGCAGCGCCGTCATCTACCAGGTCTATCCACGCAGCTTCCTCGACAGCAATGGCGACGGCATCGGCGACTTGCCCGGCATTACCTCCAAGCTCGATTACATCGCCGCCCTGGGCGCCGACATCGTCTGGATCTCGCCCTTCTTCACATCGCCGATGAAGGACTTCGGCTACGACGTGGCCGACTTCTGCGACGTCGATCCCATGTTCGGCACCCTGGCCGATTTCGACCGCCTGGTGGCGCGCGCCCATGAACTGGGCCTGAAAGTGATGATCGACCAAGTGCTGTCGCACTCGTCCGACGTCCACCCGTGGTTCGTGGAAAGCCGCTCCAGCCGCGACAATCCCAAGGCCGACTGGTATGTGTGGGCCGACCAGAAACCGGACGGCACGCCGCCGAACAACTGGCTGTCCGTGTTCGGCGGTTCCGCCTGGCAATGGGAGCCGCGCCGCGGCCAGTACTACCTGCACGATTTTCTCGTCAGCCAGCCCGACCTGAACTTCCACAACCCGGCCGTGCAGCAAGCGCAGCTGGACAATCTGCGTTTCTGGCTCGAGCGCGGCGTCGACGGTTTCCGCTTCGATTCCTGCAATTTCCCCTACCACGACCAGTTGCTGCGCGACAATCCGCCCGCCGCGCAGCGCGATGCGAGCAGCGTGTCGGCCATCAACCCGTACGGCATGCAGGCGCACATGTACGACAAGACGCAGCCGGAAAACATCGCCTACCTGCAGCGCGTGCGCGCCATCCTTGATGAATACCAGGCCATTTCCATCGGCGAAGTGGGCGACGACAATGCGCTGGCCACGATGGCCGCCTACACGGGCGCGGACAAGCTGCACATGGCTTACAGTTTCAACCTGCTGACGGCCGAGTTTTCCGCCGCGCATATCCGCAAGCAGGTGGAAGAATTCGAGGCGCAAGTGGCCGACGGCTGGGCTTCCTGGTCCGTGGGCAACCACGACAGCGTGCGCGTCATGACGCGCTGGGGCGGCCAGAACCCGTCGCCGTCGCTGGCCAAGGTGGTGCTGGCCGTGCAGGCGGCCTTGAAAGGCACGCCCTGCCTGTACCAGGGCGACGAGCTGGCCCTGACGGAAGCGGACATTCCTTTCGAAGCGCTGCAAGACCCGTACGGCATCCCGTTCTGGCCCCAGTTCAAGGGCCGCGACGGCTGCCGCACGCCGATGCCATGGGTGGCCGATGCGCCGCATGGCGGCTTCAGTTCGGCAAAACCCTGGCTGCCCGTGCCGCCCGAACACCTGGCGCGCGCCGTCGATGTGGAAGAAAACGATGCCGGCTCGCCGCTGCGCTTTGCGCAAAATATCCTCGCCTGGCGCCGTACCTTGCCGCAGTTGCTGCGCGGCGACATCGTCTTCTTCGATGCGCCGGAACCCGTGCTGGCCGTGCGCCGCGACTTGCCGGGACAGCCGTCCGTGCTGGCCGCCTTCAACCTGGGCACGGAGGCGGTCACCTTCACTTGGCCTGACGCGGCGCCAGCAGCCGGCCTGGCCGGTCACGGCTTGCCAGGCAGTAAAGATGGCCAGCAGATCAGCCTGCCCCCGCATGGCGGCTGGTTCGGTACCCTGGCGTAAATCGCAGGCATTGGCGGCCATGCCGCCAATTACAATAACGAGCCCCGCGCATCAGCGGGGCCAAATTGAGAGAACGAGGACGACATGGCTGGACTGAAGTTAACAGGCCTGAAGAAGGCATATGGCGACGTGCAAACCCTGCACGGCATCGACCTGGAGATCGCCGATGGCGAATTCATGGTCTTCGTGGGCCCGTCGGGTTGCGGCAAATCGACCTTGCTGCGCAGCATCTGCGGCCTGGAAGAAATCAGCGGCGGCGACTTATTCATCGGCAAGACGCGCATGAACGACGTGCCGCCCGCCAAGCGCGGCATCGCCATGGTGTTCCAGAGCTACGCCCTGTACCCGCACATGAGCGTGGCACAGAACATGGCCTTCGGCCTGAAACTGGCCGGCATGAGCAAGGTACAAATTGCCGACGCCGTGCAGCGCGCCGCGCAAATCCTGCGCATCGAACCTTTGCTCGAACGCAAGCCGAAAGACCTGTCGGGCGGCCAGCGCCAGCGCGTGGCCATCGGCCGCGCCATCGTGCGCAAACCCGACGTCTTCCTGTTCGACGAGCCGCTGTCCAACCTGGACGCCTCCTTGCGCGTGCAGATGCGCATCGAACTGGCGAATCTGCACCGCGAATTGCGCTCGACCATGATTTACGTCACGCATGACCAGGTCGAGGCGATGACCCTGGCCGACCGCATCGTCGTGCTCAACGCGGGACGCATCGAACAGGTGGGCGCACCGCTCGAGCTGTACCACCATCCCGCCAACCTGTTCGTGGCCGGCTTCCTCGGTTCGCCCCGCATGAACTTCCTCAAAGGCAAGATCCACAGCTATATCGACGGCGTGGCCACCATCGCCACCAACGCGGGCGGCATGCTGCAGGCGGCGTTGACGCAGCCGCTGGCCAGCGGTATGCCCGTCACCGTCGGCGCGCGCCCCGAGCACGTGCAGGCATGCGCGCCCGGTGCCGCTGCCGCCATCACGGCCACCGTGCAGGCGGTGGAAAAACTGGGCGACATCAGCTATCTGTATGTGCACGTCCCGGGCGGCGACGAGCCGCTGGTGGTGCGCGCCGATGCGGATACGGACTGGGCGATTGGCCAGTCCGTATCGCTGCAGGTGGCGCCCGCCCGCGTCCACGTGTTCGACGAGCACGGCCAGACCCGCACCTGATCTATCCGCTTTAGGGGCCAGGCGCTACAGGCGCCGCCTGGCCTGGTTGCATCGTTTCAGCCTTGATACTCAACATAAACTTAGCATAAAAAAAGATACTGGAGATTGACATGTCCTTCACGCACCCGAAACGCAGCTTCATCAAAACCACCCTGATCGCCGCCGCCCTGGCCGGCATCGGCAACCTGGCCGCCGTCAGCATGGCGAACGCGGCCGAAGCAGGCACCCTGTTGATCTGGATCAATGGCGACAAAGGCTACAAGGGCCTGGCCAAGGTCGGCGAAGAATTCACCAAGAAAACGGGCGTCAAGGTCGTCGTCGAACACCCGGAAGATGCGCCGAACAAATTCCAGCAGGCGGCCGCCGCCGGCAAGGGCCCGGACATCTGGATCTGGCCGCATGACCGCATCGGAGGCTGGATCGACGCAGGCTTGCTGCAACCAGTGACGCCAAGCAAGGAAGCGCGCGCCGCCATCCTGCCGCTGGCCTGGAATGCCTTTACCGTGGGCGGCAAGACCTGGGGCTACCCGATCTCGATCGAAGCCGTCGCCCTCGTCTACAACAAGGACCTGGTGCCGACCCCGCCAAAAACCTTCGAGGAAATCGCCGCGCTGGACAAGAAACTCTCCGCACAAGGCAAGAAAGCCATCCTGTGGGATTACACGAATACCTATTTCACGTGGCCTTTGCTGGGCGCGGGCGGCGGCTTCCCGTTTGAAGTCAAGTCCGACGGCCGCTACGATGCAGCGAAAACGGGCGTGAACAATGCCGGTTCGCAGGCGGGCGTGAATGCGCTGATGACTCTGATCAACAGCGGCGCCATGCCGAAGGGCGCGGGCTACGCCGAGATGGAAGCGGGCTTCAACCAAGGCAAGATCGCCATGATGATCAACGGCCCATGGTCGTGGGACAATGCGCGCAAATCGAAGATCAATTATGGCGTGGCAACGATTCCTACCGTGGCAGGCAAGACGGCCACCCCATTCGTGGGCGTGCTGGGTGCGATGATTTCGAAAGCCAGTCCGAACAAGGACTTGGCGACGGAATTTCTGGAAAACCAGATGCTGCAGCTCAATGGCCTGAAAACCATCAACGCCGACGTCCCGCTGGGCACGCCAGCTAATAAAGTGCTGTTCGCGGAATTGAAAGCCAATCCGAACATCCAGGCGACGATGGAAAGCGCCCAAGCGGGCCGCCCGATGCCGAACAATCCGGAAATGGGCCGCTTCTGGTCGTCGATGCAATCGGCGCTGGAAAACATCACCCAGGGCCGCCAGACGACCAAGGATGGCCTGGATGCGGCGGCGAAGCGGATTACGACCGCCAATTAATTAGCTTTAGGTAGGTCGGATTAGGCCCGAAGGGCCGTAATCCGACAACATTGTTGGCGGCTGATGTCGGATTACGCGGCGCAGCCGCTAATCCGACCTACGCCACCACGCTTGACATCCAGCATCCATCTTCACAGGTATCCCATCGTGCGCAAGTTTATCGGCCCTACGGTATTGACCATCAGCATGGCGCTGGGTCTGTATCTGCTCTTCATGTTGTACATTTCCGGCCAGACCATGCTGGCCGCCGTTTTCCTCGGCTTGCTGACCCTGACGACGTTTGTCTTCACGTCGCCGCGCGCCTATGCCTACCGTTACCTGTTTCCCGGCATCACGGCGGTCATCGTCTTCGTGCTGCTGCCGATGGTGTACACGGTGTCGATCGGCTTTACCAATTTCAGTTCGCGCAACCTGCTCACCTATGACAGGGCCACGCAATACCTGCTCGACGAGACGCAGCGCGTGGAAAGCGCCGGCTATGCCATGACCGTGCATGCCGACAACAAGGAATACCGCTTGCGCCTGGAAAGCCCGGACACGGGCGAAGTGCTGCTGACGCCGCCGCTGGCCCTGAAGCGCGCCGTCCCGCTGAACGTGGACGTGGCGCCGGCTGACCCCGTGCAGGCGCCCGTGCTGGCCCCTGCCCTGCCTATCAAGGACATCATCGCCCTGCAAAAGGATTTGAAGCTGCTGACGCTTATCCTGCCGAACAGGATCGAGCTGCGCATGGTGGGCTTGCGCGAATTCGGCCCCGTCGCGCATGTCTACAAGCAATTGCCGGACAAGACCCTCAAAAAAGTCGCCACGGGCGAACTCGTGACGCCGAACTTCAAGACGGGCTTTTATGAAATGCCGGACGGCAGCAAACTGGAACCGGGCTTCAAGGTCAATGTGGGCTTTGCCAACTTCGTGAAAATCTTCTCCGATGAAGCGTTCCGCGGCCCCTTCCTGCGCATTTTCGTCTGGACCATCGTCTTCGCCCTGATCAGCGTGGCCACCACGACGGGCCTGGGCATGGTGCTGGCCGTGCTCTTGAACTGGGATGCGCTGCGCTTCCGCGGCCTGTACCGCACCCTGCTGTTCCTGCCCTACGCCGTGCCGGGCTTTATCTCCATCCTGGTCTTCAAGGGGCTGTTCAACAACAACTTCGGCGAAATCAACCTCGTGCTCGACGCCCTGTTCGGCATCAAGCCCGCCTGGTTCTCGGACACCACGCTGGCCAAGGCCATGATCCTGATCGTCAACACCTGGCTCGGCTACCCCTACATGATGGTCGTGTGCATGGGCCTGATCAAGGCGATCCCGTCGGACCTGTACGAAGCGTCGGCCCTGGCCGGCGCGGGACCGCTGACGAATTTCTTCAAGATCACCCTGCCGTTGATCATCAAGCCGCTGACACCGCTGATGGTGGCCAGCCTGGGTTTCAACTTCAATAATTTCGTGCTGATCAGCTTGCTGACGGGCGGACGTCCCGATTTCCTCGATACAACGTTACCGGCCGGTACGACGGACTTGCTCGTGTCCTACACCTACCGCATCGCGTTCGAGGATTCCGGCCAGAACTTTGGCCTGGCCGCCGCCATCTCGACCCTGATCTTCTTCCTCGTGGCCGCGATTTCGCTGGTCAACATGCGCCTGACGCGCATGAACAAAGCATAAAGGACAGTAATGGCTATCGTTGTCGACCGTTCCAACCGCTGGCGCATCCTGGCGGCCCATGTCGCCGTGATCGCGCTGATCGCGCTGGTGATGTTCCCCTTCCTGATGATCTTGTCGATTTCATTACGCCCAGGCAACTTCGCCTCGGGCAGTTTGATCCCGCCCGAGATCAGCTTCGAGCACTGGCGATTGGCGCTGGGCATGTCCTACCAGGCGCCCAACGGCGCCCTGGTCGAACCGGACTTCCCCGTGCTGCTGTGGCTGTGGAACTCCATCAAGGTGGCCAGCATGAGCGCCACCGTCACCGTGCTGCTGTCGACCACCTGCGCGTATGCGTTCGCGCGCATGCAGTTCCGCTTCAAGTCGCAGACGCTGTCCGCGCTGATGCTGCTGCAGATGTTCCCCGCCGTGCTGGCCCTGGTAGCCATCTACGCCATCTTCGACGTGCTGGGCAGCTACGTGCCGTGGCTGGGCATCGACCACCACGGCAGCCTGGTGCTGGCCTACACGGGCGGCATCGCCCTGCATATCTGGACCATCAAAGGCTATTATCAAACCATCCCCGTCGAGATCGAGGAAGCGGCCAAGGTCGACGGCGCCACGCAATGGCAGGCCTTCGTCTACGTGCTGCTGCCGATGACGGTGCCCATCCTGATGGTGGTGTTTTTGTTGTCCTTCATCGGCGCCATCATCGAATACCCGATCGCGTCCGTGCTGCTGCATGAGCAGAACAACCTGACCCTGGCCGTCGGCTCGAAACTGTTCCTGTACGAGCAAAAATACCTGTGGGGCGACTTCGCCGCGGCGGCCATTTTGTCCGGCCTGCCCATCACGGCCGTATTCCTGCTGGCGCAAAAATGGATGATTTCCGGCCTGACGGCCGGCGGCGTGAAGGGCTGACCATGCGACGCTCCCTGACCACGCTGGCCGCCCTGTTACTCAGCGCTTCGGCGCAGGCAGGCAGCTTCAGCTTCGCTGACAACCCCATCGTCTACTTTGCCGTCACGGACCGTTTCGCCAACGGCAATCCCGGCAACGACCACAGTTACGGCCGCGCCGCCGACCCGCAAGGCGGCGACGTGGGCAGCTTTCACGGCGGCGACATCGCCGGCATCACGCAGCAGCTCAAAGCCGGCTATTTCAAGGAACTGGGCGTCAACGCCCTGTGGATCACGGCGCCGTACGAGCAGATCCACGGCTGGGTGGTGGGCGGCAAGCAGCAATTCCGCCACTACGCCTACCACGGCTACTGGGCGCTCGACTACACGACCATGGACGCCAACATGGGCACGCGCGACGAATTGCGCGAGATGATCGCCACGGCGCACGCGCAAGGCATCCGCGTGCTGTTCGACGTGGTGCTGAACCACCCCGGCTATGCGGACTTGCGCACCCTGGCCGAATACAAGGTGCCCGTGCTGTGGGCTGGCCATGACAAGGCTGCGCTGCGCGACTATCACAGCTTCATCGACTACAACAACTTCGAATTCAAGCAATGGTGGGGGCCGGACTGGGTACGCGCCGGCCTGCCCGGCTATTCCGATGGCGGCAAGGACGATTACACGATGCAGCTGGCCTACCTGCCCGACTTCCGCACGGAAAGCGGCAAGGCCGTGGGTTTGCCGCCGATTTTGCAGCGCAAGACGGACACGCGTGCCGTGGCCCTGCCCGGCACCACGGTGCGCGGTTATCTGGTGCACTGGCTGGCCGATTGGGTGCGCGAATTCGGCGTCGACGGTTTCAGGGCCGACACCGTCAAGCACGTGGAGCCGGCCAGCTGGCTGGCCCTGCGCGCGGCCGCCACCGAGGCCCTGGCCGACTGGAAGACGCGCCATCCCGAACAGAAGATCGACGATGCGCCATTCTGGATGACGGGCGAAGCGTGGGGCCATGGCCCCGAGCGCAGCAGCTGGTTTGATGCCGGCTTCGACTCGATGATCAATTTCGACTTTCAACACCGCGCGGGCGGCGACTGGAAAAGCATCGACGGCGTGTACCGCCAGTACGCGGGCTTGCTGGCGAAAGGGCCACGCTACGACATCCTGTCGTACATCTCCTCGCACGACACCAGCCTGTTCCCGCGCGATCAATTGAAGCACGGCTTGTCCGCCCTGCTGCTGGCGCCGGGCGGCGTGCAGCTGTTCTATGGCGATGAAAGCGCGCGCCAGCCCGGCGCGGCGCCCGTCGGCGACGAACAGCAGGCCACGCGCTCCGACATGAACTGGGGCTCGCTCGATGCAGCCACCCTCGCGCATGCGCGCAAGCTGGGCCAGTTCCGGCTGCGCCACCCCGCGCTGGCGCGCGGCGAGCATCGCCTGATCGATGAAAAACCGTATGCCTTCGCCCGCGTGATCGATGGTGGCGCCGTCATCGCCGTGCCCGAAGCGCAAGGCGCGCTCTCACTGAAGGTACACGGCGTGTTCGCCGATGGCGCCAAGCTGCGCGACGCTTATACAAATCAAACCTACCTGGTAAAAAATGGCGCCGTCGCGGTGAACGCGGCCGGCACCGTCCTGTTAGAAAAGGCTGCACCATGAGTACCTATGACATTTTAGTAGTTGGCGGCGCCGGCATCGACACGATCGTGCGCGTCCCCGACCTGCAATTGCCCGTGGCCGATTCGCTGCACGTGCCCCCCATCCGCGACTACGTGGCGCACACGGGCAATGGCGTGGCGCTCGGTTGCCACGCGCTGGGCCTGCGCTGCAAGTTCATCGACTTCATCGGCGACGATGCGCAAGGCGCGGCCATCCTGCAGCGCTATAAAGAGACCAGGCTCGATTTTTCACACCTAGTCGAACCGTCGGGCACGCGGCGCAGCGTCAACCTGGTCGACCCGCAGGGGCGCCGGCTGTCGCTGTACGACGGCCGCCACCCGGAAGACCTGCGCATGCCGGCCGCTTTCTATCTTCCCTACCTGGGACCGGCGCGCCACGCGCACTTTTCCATCATGGGCTGGGTGGCCGCACTATTTGACGACGCGCAAGCGTGCGGCACGACGGTGTCGACCGATCTGCACGACTGGGATGGCGTCAACCCGCACCACAAGGTCTTTGCCCTGCGCGCCGACCTGGTGTTTCTCAGCACGGCGGCGCTGGGCGAACGTCGGGACGACGTCATGCGCGAAATTATTTCGCAAGGCCGCGCGCAGGCCGTGATCGCCATGGCCGGCGCGCACGGCGCCTTCCTGCTGGAACGGGGCAGCGCGTCCGTGCGCCACACTCCGACGGCGGGATTGAAGCTGCCCGTGGTGGACACGAATGGCGCCGGCGACTCGTTCGTCGCCGCCTTCCTGCACGCCTGGCTGGCAGGACTGCCGCTGGAGGACGCCATGCGCCGCGGCGCCATCGGCGGCGCGTTTGCCTGCGCCCAGCATGGCACGCATGAACGGTTCATCGGCCAGGCAGAGCTGGATGACTTATATCAAGACAGCACTAGCTTATGACTTAATATTCTATCAAGCGTAGCAACGGGATAACGGACGCATGGCACAATGGCTGCGAATTTCAAACGCTTCACCAACGCATACCATAGCAACCGGAGACCACATGAGAATCGAAACCCTGGCCGTGCACGCCGGCTACACCCCCGACCCGACCACCAAGGCCGCCGCCGTCCCCATCTACCAGACGGTGGCCTACGCCTTCGACAATGCCCAGCATGGCGCCGACCTGTTCGACCTCAAGGTCGCCGGGAACATCTACACGCGCATCATGAACCCCACGCAGGACGTGCTGGAAAAGCGGGTCGCGGCGCTGGAAGGCGGCGTGGCCGCGCTGGCCGTCGCATCGGGCATGGCGGCGATCACCTACGCGATCCAGACCATCGCCGAAGCGGGCGACAATTTCATCTCCGCCAGCCAGCTGTATGGCGGCACCTACAACCTGTTTGCCCACACCCTGCCGCAGATCGGCATCGAAGTGCGCTTCGCCGACGCGCGCCAGCCCGAGACCTTCGCCGCCCTGATCGACGCGCGCACCAAGGCCATCTTCTGCGAATCGATCGGCAACCCGCTGGGCAACGTGACGGACGTGGCGAAACTGGCCGAAATCGCGCATGCGCACGGCATCCCGCTAATCGTCGATAACACGGTACCGAGCCCCTATCTGTTCCGCCCCATCGAGCATGGCGCCGACATCGTCGTCCATTCGCTGACCAAATACCTGGGCGGCCACGGCACCACCGTGGGCGGCGCCATCGTCGACAGCGGCAAATTTCCGTGGGCCGAGCACAAGCAGCGCTTCAAGCGCCTGAACGAGCCGGACGTGTCCTACCACGGCGTCGTCTACACGGAAGCGTTCGGCCCCGCCGCCTTCATCGGCCGCGCGCGCGTCGTCCCGCTGCGCAACATGGGCGCGGCCATTTCGCCGCTCTCCGCCTTCCAGCTGATCCAGGGCATCGAGACGCTGGCCCTGCGCATGGACCGCATCTGCGACAATACGCTGGCCCTGGCCAAGCACCTGAAGCAGCATCCGAAAGTCGCGTGGGTCAATTACGCGGGCCTGGAAGACCACCCGGACCACGCGCTGGTGAAAAAATACATGCACGGCCGCGCCTCGGGCATCCTGTCCTTCGGCCTGAAACTGGCCGCCGGAGAAGATCCGCGCGCTGCCGGCGCCCGCGTGCTCGACGCCCTGCAGCTGTTCACGCGCCTGGTCAACATCGGCGACGCCAAGTCGCTGGCCACCCATCCGGCATCGACCACGCACCGCCAGCTCAATCCCGAGGAACTGGCCAAGGCGGGCGTGTCCGAAGACATGCTGCGCCTGTCCGTCGGCATCGAGCATATCGACGACTTGCGCGAAGACCTGGAACAGGCCTTGAACGCGGCGTAAGGCTTTTTTTCGCGCCGTTCCCCTGGGGAGTTCATGCCATAATTGACGGTATGAACTCCCCTTCCTCTTCGCCGGAGCAGCCGGTATCCGGCCAGTTCCGCGCCGAATATGCGCGCCGCATGAACGCCGTGCTCGACCATATCGACCGCCACCTGGACACGCCGCTGGACCTGGCCCAACTGGCCGACGTCGCGCACTTTTCGCGTTTTCACTTTCACCGCGTATTCGCCGCCTGGATGGGCGAAACCTTGGGCGATTATGCGCGCCGCCGGCGCCTGGAATCGGCCGCCTTGCGGCTGGCCTGCCGTCCCGGCGAGTCGATACTAGACATCGCGCTGGCGACGGGCTTCGGTTCCGGCGAAGCTTTTGCGCGCGCCTTCAAGCTGAAATTCGGCTGCACGCCGACAGCCTGGCGCGCCGGCATTGCCGCGAAAAACGCCGCCATGCTCGCGGCCATGCGCCTGCGCCGGCAAGATAGCAATCCGGATCAGGCCATGCGCAATACCGATCAGGAATACGGACCGAACTTCCAGCACCATGGGCACTCCAATCCACTTGATAGAGAGAGTCCCATGCAAGTCACCATCCTCGACCTGCCGCCCGCCACCGTCGCGTGCCAGCGCCATATCGGCCCCTACGGCCCCGCCATCAGCGCCTTCTGGCGCGACACCGTATCACCGTGGATGCAGTCGCACGGCCTGGGCGACGCCACCTGCTACGGCATCGGCCTAGACGATCCCAGCATCACGCCGCCGGAAAAATGCCGCTACGACGCCTGCGTCGCCGTGCCCGACGGCTTCCAGTCAGGCGGCCGCGCCAGCCTCGCCACCCTGCCAGGCGGGCGCTATGCGGTGGCGCAGTTCAAGGGACCGTCCAGCGCCATCCCCGACGCGTGGACGCGCATGGCGCGCGAATGGCTGCCGGCCAGCGGCCTGCAGTGGGACGAGCGCCCCTGCTTCGAGCGCTTTGCCGCCGCCACGGCGATGGACCCGGCCACCGGCGAATTCTCTTGCGAGATCTGCATCCCCGTGCAGCCGCTGTAACAATCTCGTCGGATTACGCGGCAGGCACGGCTTCGTGCCGCGCGGCCTTGGCGGTAACTGCGTAGGTCGGATTAGCGCAGCGTAATCCGACACCGCCGCGTACGCCACGCATCCGCCATTAAGGTCCCGTCAGCACCTGCGCCACCTGCCTGACCCTGTCATCCACGGAACCTGACACATTGACATAGGCGATCCCCCGCCGCGCCAGCTCGGCCTGATACCACGCATGCTGGCGCGCGCGGAAATCCTCGTCGCGGCGGGTGCCGTCCTGAATGAAGGGGAAATCGGGCGCGCACAGCAGCATAAGGTCATAGCGGTGTTCGGCCAGCTGGGCCAGTTCCTGCTCGGCCCTGCCGAACATCTCGACGCAGTAAAAATACGTGGTTATGGGCGAGGTATCGCAAAACAGCCAGCGCCGCGCAGCCAACAGCGCCTGCGCTTCGCGGCGCAGCTGTTCCCGGCCGATCTTCAGCAGATCGTCATAGTGCAATACGCCATCCTGGCGCTCCCATAACTCTCGGCCGTACTCAGCCACCCAGGCCGTCTCGAAATGCCGCGCCAGCGCTTGCGTCAAAGTCGTCTTGCCGCTCGACTCGCCGCCGAGCACGCACACGCGCGTGACGAAATCGGCGCGCACAACGGGCGACAGGAAGGCGCTGTGCGCATGCGGGTCTTGCCGTGCCACAGTGCCGGACACGGGCACCAGGGTTCTTGCCTGGTCCACGCTCACGTGCGCCACCGCGCCAGCTGCATAATGCCGTTCCAGCACCTGCGCAAAGCCGGGGCCATACTCTTCGCTGCTAAACACGGCATCGACGGGCAAGTCCAGCACCGTCCAGCACAGCCAGCCCATGAAGTGGCGATGGTCGTCGCCATCGGCGTCGTTGTGCGGCAGCGCACGCGCCGGCACGCCGCGCGCCGCGCACAGGGCGGCCAGGCGCGCATCGTCGAGCACCACGATGTGCGCTTGCGGGAATTGCGCGCGCAGCCACCGTTCCCGGCGCGCCGGTTCCAGGCCGGGAAATTCGGGCTTGGTGTAGCTGACCACCAGCAGCTCTTCGCAGGCGTCTTGCGCACGGTTGATCAACAGTTCATGGCCCTGATGCAGCGGGCAAAATTTGCCGACCACAAGGCCGCGTTTATGGAGCTTCATGCTGCCGCTTCCCGCAAATCCGAGGTGTATTGAATGATCTTGTCTTCCGCCAGCAAGGTCTCGACCGCGATGTCGCCGAAAAAGGGCGCGAGCAAGGCGCGCGCACGGTCAGCCTGCGGCATGGCGTTCGGCGCCAGGCGCAGCGCGACGGCGCCGTCGCCATGCTGATGCACGCCGAACAGGGCGATGGCCAGCGGTTTCAGGGCATGCGTGATGTCGATATTGTTGATCCAGTCGCCGTTGACCGTCCTGTAGCGCAAGGGGCTGCGGCCAGCCAGGCCCACCAGCACGGGGCCATGCGGGCCATGCAGCAGCGACGCGTAATCGCCCGTGCGGTAGCGCACGAGGGGCAGGCAAAAGTTAAAACCGCCCGTCACGGTGATTTCACCGCGCGCGCCATCGGGCACGGGCTGTCCCGCAGCATCGAGGATTTCCACGTACAAGCGGTGCTGCAGCAACACATGGCCGCCCGCCCGCTCGTCGTACACGGCGACGGGTCCCACTTCATTGAGCGAATAGATATCGAGCACGGGGCAGCCGAAACGCGCTTCCAGCCGCGCGCGCATGCCGGGCAACAACATCATCGAGACGGACAGCAGCGCGGCAGGCTTGTGCGTCATTGACAAGGTCAGCAGCTCGGCAAACGAGATGGGGTCGCCCGCGATCAGCTCGGGCGCCATGGCGTCCAGGTAGCGCGAGCGGTCTTCAGGCTGGCGCCAGTCGTCCACGTGCAGGTTGATCTTCGCCAGGCCCGATTCGTTCATCGTCGGCGTGACGGAGACATAGGTGAAGCAGCGGCGCTGGTGCCCCAGCAGCATCACGCCCACCTGGCCCGCGCCATGGCGCAGGGTCACGCCGAAGCGGCGCAGCGCGCGCTTGTGGAAGGCCAGGTAGCGCCCCGCCACCAGCGGATGCGAGGCGATCAGCAGCGGATGGCCCGTGGTGCCCGTCGTCTGGAAATTGATCATGCGCGCCAGGTCCGCATCGTCGGGCACGAAGGCGGCGATGTCGTGGGCCAGTTCGGCGCGGCTGACGGGCGCCACGTCCGCAAGGCGCGCGGGGGGCGAGCCGCAGGCACGATAATACGGCACCGTGGCGTAGGTCGTCCTGAGAAAATCCGCCAGCCAGGGCGGCGGCG
The DNA here is from genome assembly GCF_058797855.1 of Janthinobacterium sp. GW823-FHT01H08. NCBI lineage: Bacteria > Pseudomonadati > Pseudomonadota > Betaproteobacteria > Burkholderiales > Oxalobacteraceae > Janthinobacterium > Janthinobacterium sp. GW823-FHT01H08. Next base: position 2,554,893 of record NZ_CM179504.1, on the reverse strand, counting down.
CGGCGGCGCTCCAGCCGATCGCGGCATCCATGACGTCCTGTTCATAGGCGCGCAGCGCTTCGACCTCCGCCGCCAGCAGCTTGTTGCCGCTGCGGTTGCGGTACCGGGGTGCGCACGGATGGCTGCGCAGCTTTTCCAGCATGCGCGCCCCCGCCGGCGTCAGGGTGGGACAATAGTCGCGGTCCGATTCCCAGGCACCGCCCGGCAGGTTGACGTCAGGTTTGCCAGCGAGCGTCATTCGCGCGACCACTTGTCGGCCGATTCCTCGGCCGCCTTCTTCGCCAGCGCCTCGCGGATCTCGCGCGAACGCTGCTCGGCCAGGCGGCTCGCTTCGAGCAGGCGGCGGCGCTCCGTGCCGCTGATGGCGGACAATCTGTCCGTCGCCTGCGCCACGCTTTCATCGCGGGGCCGAAAACCCAGGCGTGCCAGCACGATGCGCGCCAGTTCCTCGCGCCGCTCCGGGTCTTGCGTGAACTGGTGTGCCGGCGTACTGGCGGCCAGTTCGCGCGCCGCCTCGCCCAGCACCTGCAGCAGGTCATGCTGCGGCAACCGCTGTGCGATGAACCACTCGTCGGCCAGCAGCCAGCACAGGATCATGGCCAGCGCCAGCCGGTTGCGGTCGGCCTTCACTTGCGCGCCGACAAAACCCTGCAGTGACACGGCCGGCGCACGCGCGCCATGCAGCAGCACAATGTCGTTGACCAGCGCGGCCACCGCCACGGCCTGCGCATTGGCGACACCGGCGATACGGGGCTCGGCGAGGAATTCGACGGGCGTGTCGGCCAGGCGGTGGGTTAAGGTTTCGAGGTGGGGACCAGAGATATTCATGGGCCTTTTCTTATACAGTGATGTGCAAATTTAGCCCGAAAAGCAAAGGCTGGGGTCAGACCCGGCGGGTCTGACCCCGGATTTAAACATAGTGGCGCCGGCTGAACGCCCGCGCAAAGTCCAGCAAGTCCTCGTAGCGCTCGACGGCGTGGATATCCCAGCCCTGCTCGCGGCGCGCGCGTTTCAGGTCGTCATAGGTCTGCTGCAGCCACTTGTGGCTCGCCGCGCCATCCCAGTCGCGCGCCAGGTTCAGGGCCATGGTGCCGCCCGCGCCGCCCTGGGCCAGCGCCTTGGCGGAAATATCCCAGCCGCTGTTGCCCAGTTCATCCTTGTCGAACATGGAGGTGATGCCATCGTCGGAAATCATCAGGATGTGCGCGGGCCGTTCGCGCTTGCCCGCATAGGTCTTGCGCAGACAGTGGATGGGGAAACAGGTGCCGCCGCCAAAAAACTCCGTCAGCACGCCCAGGATCAGGTCTTCATCGCGCACGAAGCCGGGCGTCTGCATCACCTCGTTCTTGCCGCTCCACAGGGTCACCTGCACTTTCGCGCCGGCGCGCAGGGCGGACAAGGCGATGACGGCGCCGGCCAGGGTCAGGAACGAGGTGTGCGCCTGCGGGTTCGGCATGGAGCCGGAACTGTCCACGTACATGTCCAGGTCGACGGGCACGGCGTCGACGGCGCGCGCCGGTTCGCGGCCATACACGCGGCGCACGGTCGTCACGCCGGGCACGGGGCGCGGCGACTGCATCACGGATTGCAGCCAGTCTATTTCCTCAAGCGGATCGCCGATTTCCCACGCTTCCAGCCCTTCCATCTGCGGCTCCTGCGACTCGGGCGCGGGGCGGCTGGGAAACGCTACCAGGTGCGGCAAGGCGCGCTCGCGGTAGTAGCGGATGGCGATTTCATGGTCGCTCAGATCGATGCCCGAGGCCTTCAGAATGTCGCCCAGCTCGAACGGTTCGCGCAGCTGGCCGCCGCCCTGCCCTGCCGGCGCCTCGCCTTGCGGCTCCTCGCCATCGAGGCCGGAAATGCGCTTGTCGTGCACCGGGTGGATGGCGCCGCCCTCCTCGTCATCCTCGATCTGCTGCGCGCCATACGTCTGGCAGCCCCGGGCCGCGTCGCGCGTGTCCTGCAGATAACGGCTCGGGCCCAGAGCATCCGTATCGTCGACCAGATAGGGCAGCAGCAAGGTGGCGAAGCGGCCCGCCGCCAGCATCCAGTCGTTTGCATACACGCGTATCAGGCGCGCGCCCAGCCAGGCGTCCGTGTCCAGGCGTTCGTCCGCCTCGTGCTCAGCCCCTGCTCCGCCCAGCTCTCCCTTTTCCAGCTGCCACAGGTTTTCATAGATGCGCATGTACAAGGTCCATACGCCGCCGCTGCCCTTGGCGCGCGCTTCCACCGTGCGCCCCTGCTGCAGCTTGCGGTAGATGTCGGCCATGCGCAGATTCGCCTGGCGCTGCAAGCGGTCGTTGATGAACAGGTCCGTGTACAGATTGGCCACCATGGGCGCGTGCTGCTCCAGTGTGGGCAAGGCGCGGCGCATGCGCGCCAGCAAACGGAACTGGTCGCCGGCGCTGCCCGGCGCGAGGATATGGTGGCCGATTTCATGGGCGAGGATTTCCAGCGCATAGCCGTCCAGCCCCAGTTCCGTCACCAGCGGCAAGTCCACCACCACGCTCTGGTCCAGCAGCCGGATCATGGCGAAGCTGCCGGACAGGCCCTGCTTGCTGGCCTCGACGCGGCTGGCACACAGGCTGGGGTCGCGCAGGCGCGTAAATTTGCTCCATACGGCCAGGGCCTCGGGCCAGGCAGCGCGCCAGGCCTCGATCAGGGCCGTGTCGGTGATCTTGTTCATGCGAGCGGCAGCAGGCGGATCGCGTGCGTCCATGGCGACGTGACGGCGACCGTATGCGCATTGGCGGCGATGGCGATGTCGCCGGCCGGCACATCGAGTTCGATGCGGCGCGCGCCGATCTGCAGGGTCGTCCTATCGAGCCGCACGGCCGCCGGCATGCCCGTTTGCCCCTGCTCGAACTCCTGCGCCGTGGCGCTGTGCAGCACGGCGCCAAAGGCGTCGGCCACCAGCAGGTAATGGCGCTCGCCGCTGCGCACGATAAAACCATCCGCCGCAGCGCGCACCTGCGGCGGCGCGCCGAAGTCGCCACCGAGGCCTGTGAAGCTGCCGAACTCCCTGCCGTCAGCATTGCCGCGCCACGGGTACTCCATCAGCTGCGCATGCACCTGCGGCCATGGCGCACCGGCTTCATCGAAAGCGGCCAGCGCCAAGGCGGGCGGCAATGTATCGGCGGCGGCCAGCGCGCCCTGGCGGAAATGCGCGACGCCGGCGCGCCAGGCCAGCACCTGGCCCACGGCGCGCAGCTGCGCCAGCGTGGCGATCTTCGGCGCCAGGGCGGCCAGCTCGCGCTGCCACTGCGTGGGACGCGCCCCCGCCACGGAGGCGATGTGGACGGCGGCGTTGCTCAGCATGCCCAGCACGTCGATGGGCGCCGTCGCCAGCAGCGTGGAAAGCTGCGGCGCCAGCTCGCGCCAGACGGTATTGAGGAAGGGATTTTTCGCGGCCGGACCGGCCAGGCCATGGCCCACCAGTTCCAGGGCCATGTCGTAGGCGGCCAGGGTCACGCCGCCCGCTCGCTCGGGCGCGGCGGCGGCCACGGCGACCACCAGCGGATCGACGCCGTCGAGCAAGAAGGCGCCGAAGGCGGCCATGTCGAGCGAGGGAAAGCGCCGGCGCGCTTCCGCCGCGCGCGCATTGAACTGGGCGCGGCCGCCGGCAAGTAGCGAGGCAAAGGCAGGAGAGATCATCGCGGCCCCTCAGTCGCTGTGCGAAAAGTGCAGCAGATAGCGTTCATTCCCCAGTTCGAACGCGATCTCGTCCCAGTGGATGGCGTACCAGAAACCGGCGGGCGGCGTCATCGTCACGGCATACGTGGAAAAACCGCCCAGCGCCTCGTCGAGCGATTCGAGGAAGGCGGCCACCAGCTGCGCGCGGAAGCGTGTCGGCGGCGCCGCCTGCATGTGCCGCGACGAGAAAAACCAGCGCTGGCACACTTGTTCCAGCTGCGCGCGTCCGCACGGCGCCGCCTTGATGTGCCACAAGGCGGCCGGCAAGTCGCGTGCCGGCTCGATGACGTGCAAGGCATGGTCTTCCACGCGCAAGCCCAGCGCCGTGGCAAGGTCCGGCGCGTCGGGCAGGCGTGATAATTCGTAGCTCGCGCACAGGTCGCTCGCTTCGCCATTAAGCATGGCCAGCGCTTCCAGGAAGCCTTGACAGTGCGGCACGCTCATTGCGAACGCAGCCAGCTGCGATAGTTGGTGTAGCGCTGATGCAGGTATTTCAATTTCAGCAGGTCGTCGTACAGGGGGCCGTACAGCTTGCGCCCCTTCGTGCGTTCGCCGATCAGCTTTTCGATGCGGTTCAGGCGCGCCAGGGTTTCACGTTCGCTGACGCCGTCGAGGCCCAGGTCGAATTCGGCCGACAGCACGCCCACGGGATCGTCACGGTCCAGGTCCAGGCGGTTGAATTCATCGTTGGACAGGTCGAACAGGCGGCGCAGCCAGCCCAATCTGTCGCTGCGGTAGGCGGCGTTTTCCGGCAGCGCGAAAAATGGCGCGTCCGGGTCCGGCTGCAGCTTGTTATGCAGGACGAAGGGCAGCACCTGGCGCAAGTCTTCCAGCGCCACCTCGCCATTGCCGCGGAAATACGCCATGGCCTTGGCGTAGATCATGAGCGCCATCAGGGTGCGCACGGAGATGCCGTTCAAGGTCTGGCAACCGAGATCCTTCAAACGGTCGCGCCCATTGTCGGCCGCCTGCGCGGCGCCCCGGTCGGCACCGGCCAAACGGGCCGTGTCCTTGGTCATGTATTCGAACTGGCCGCCGGCCGTCTCGAACAGCTCGAACTGGCTGGCAAAAAATTCCAGGCGGCGGCGCACGGCGTCGGGTATGCCCACCTGGCGGATCGCTTCGCCGATCTGGTCCACCTCCCCTTCCGTGAAGATGATATCGGGCGGCACCAGCTCTTCGGGACGCACGTTTTCTTCCACGCGCAGCAGCAGCTCGTTCAGGAAGCGCGGGTTGAAGGCCAGCGCCTGCACCGTCACGTCGACCCGGTCGCGCAGCGCCTCGATCACCTGGTAGGTGCCGCCGCCCTGGTCGTCGTTGGCCGTCAGATACCAGGCCGCTTCCGGGCACTCGTAAATATGGTTCAGCACTTCCGCGTAATTGTCGCCCATGACGGTGAGCAGCGCGCTTTGCGTGCGCGTGGGGATGCGGTTGTATTCATCGACGATCTTCACGCGCATGCCCAGCCAGGCGCGCCAGGCGATGCGGATATCGTCCATACTTTGCGCGTTGACCAGGTCGGCCGGTAAGGGATTGCCGAGCAAATCGGCCACCGTCATCTGCGGGTGGCCATGCTGCATCGCGCGTTTGACTTCCTTGACGGTGGAACCGGCCAGCACGCCCATCAGCAGGGCGCTGGCCGTCTTGCCCCGCCCCGGCCCGCCCACAAACAGGCATTTGCGGCGCGTGGCGAACGTCAGCAGGGGCAGCAAAATAAAACTCGAATAGCTTTGCGCCGACGGCAAATTCAATGTACGGCGGCTGTCGCCCACGGAATACGTCTGCGACGGGCCGTCGTTGTACTCGATGTCGTAGTGGGGGCTGATGATGGCATGGTTGACGATCCAGAAATACGCCTGGCGCAGCTTTTCATCGAAAGGCCGCGCTTGCGCCTCGCCTTCCGCTCCCAGCGCGATGGGGCCCTGGTACAGGTCCGCCACATCGAACTGCCGCACGGCGGGCGCGGCCTTGGGCTTGGTGGGGGCTTGGGACAAGCGCTGGAACAAATTGAATGCAGACATAGAAATCATCAAAAAGGCATCGAATCAACCCCTAAAGCCAAGGACCGGGGTCGGACCCTCAGGGTCCGACCCCAGCATTTCGCTGGGGTTACGGAAATGAAATTATTGCATATCAAGTGCCTTCGGCCTTGTTCAAATCAACAACGGTTTCCTCCAGCTTGCGCCAGCGCCACCAGCCCAGCGCCACGCAGGCCAGTAGCAAGGCCAGCAAGCCCGCCACTTCATGGCGGATTTCATACAGCGACGCGCCCATCTGGTTGAGCGCAACAAAGCCCTGGATGCCAGCCGTGGACGGCAGCAGCCAGCGCAGCCATTGCAGCACGACGGGCATGGACGATACGGGCCAGGTCAGGCCCGCGAGGAACAGCACCGGCATCGAGGTGGCGATCATCAGCTGCGTGCCCCGTTCGCGCGTGCGGAACAGCATGCCCAGCAGCATGCCGAACGCCGCCTCCGCCAGCGAGAACAGCACCAGCAGCAACAGCATGCCGCCGAAGTTGCCGCCACGGGGGTAATCCTGGAACCAGAAGACGAAGCCGAAGAAATAGCAGCAATTGAGGAAAGCCACGCAGGCAAACGCCAGCAGCATGCCCGCATAGCCGCCCGCCGTGCGCCGGCCGGCCAGCGGAAAGCTCTTGCGCTGGTACCAGGTGCCGAACAGCATGGTCATGCCGATCAGCAAGGTCTGCTGCACAATAAGAGTAGCCACGCCTGGTACGACATACGCGCCATAGCCTTCCTTGACGTTAAACAGGGGCACGGCATCGAAGGCAATGGGCGAGCGCTGCTGGTTGGCCTGCACGGTCGATGGCGTGCCCGCCCCCAGGCGTTTGAGTTCGATACCGGCCGACACCGTGCCCACCACTTCGGCCAGGCCGTTCAAGGCCACCTTGTTGAGCATCAAGTACAGGCCATTGCCCGCCACCTGCGCATGGGCGGCGCGGCCGGCCAGCACGTCCGTCTGCAAACCGTCGGGAAGGATCAGCACGCCCATGACCTTGTCGCGCCACAGCAAATCCTGCGCGACGGACAAGTCCGGCGTGACGGCCACGACTTGCAGCGAGGGGTGAGCCATGGCGAAGCGCGTGAGCTGGCGCGACATGGCGCTGCGGTCCTGGTCGACGACGGCCACGGGCACGCGCTGGACGATTTCCGTCGAGTATGGCAGCGGATAAAAGAAGGAATAGATGATGCCGCCGATAAACAGCAAGGTCAGCGCCCCCTTGTCCGTCAGCATGGCGCGCCAGGTGGCGATAAAAGCCGGCCAGATCATGCGCGCCCCCAGGCCGCAGGCATATTCGCGCGGCGCGCCAGCAGGAATACGCCCACGGCGCCGCAGCCGATGGCAAAGCCGGCCAAGATCAGCATTTCCTGCACGCCATAGCGCCACGGTGCGCCGGCCAGCCAGTATTTCGTTTGCAATTGCAGATAATGCGTGAGCGGCAAGGCTTCCGCCCAGGCGCGCGCCGGTGCCGGCATGGCCATCAGGGGAAAGGCCTGGCCTGCGAACGCGAAGGCCGGTGCGGTAATAAATGCCGCGCCCGACAGGGCCAGGCGCAGGGACAGGGTGGCGCCGATCAGCAAGGTGGCCATGCCGCAATACGCGAGCACCAGCAGCAGCATGCTCAGCAGCAAGGCCGGCAAGCTGCCCGCCACGGCCCAGCCACGCGCCAGGCTGAAGAACAGCAGATACAGCAGCGCCAGCGCGCAGTAGGCGATCACGGGAAACAGCAGCTTGGCGCCGACGGCACGCAGCCAGCTGCCCTTGGCCGAGGCCAGCCATTGCGGCACCGTGCCGTCGCGCAACTCGCGTCCGATGGACGTGACGACGGCAACGACGATGAAGATCTGCAGCATGGCCGGCATCAGGGCCAACGTTAAAAATGCTTCATAGCTGATGTTCTCGTTATATAAACTGTTCAGTGTCGTGCGGATCGGTTCGAACTGGGCCGCCGCCTGCACGCCCGACATGCCCTTTTTTGCGCGCGCCGTCATCTCGATGCCGGCCGACAAGGTCGTGCTGACCGTGCGCACGTCGCGCAGCAAGGCGCCCGCATGCGAGGAAAACTGCGCGTTGTACAGCCATTGCACGGTGGCTTGCCTGCCGCCCAGCAGTTTCTGTTCGAAATCGTTCGGGATCAGCAGGTAGCCGAACGCCGTACGCTCGCGCAAGCGATGCAGGGCTTCGTCGCTGGAGGCCACTTTCGCCGCCACCGCGATGCCGGGCGAAGCGTCGAGCCAGCGCGTGAGCTGGCGCGACAAGGTCGAGTTGTCGTTATCGATGACGACGATGGGCAAGTCGCGCGCGATGCCGGCGGAAAACACCAGCCACAGCATGCCGCACAGCACGACGGGAATCCAGCTGAGCATGCCGAAGTCCCAGAAATCGCCGCGCAGCCGCGCCCACTCGCGCGCCAGCGCAGAAACCGGCCCCTTATCCGCTTCGTTCATCGCGTATCAGAGCGGTGGAAACACGACCGACATGCCCGGGCGCAAGCCCTCGACCTTGATGGCGGGGCGCAGCCGGATTTCAAACGTGCGCAAGTCCGTGCCGCCCGGGCGGGCCGCGCGCCACGTGGCGAAATCGGGCAGCACGGCCACGGAACTGACCTTGAAGCTCACTTGCTGCTTCAAGGCCGGCACATTGGCCGTATGCGTGCTGCCCATGGCAAACGCGGCCATTTCATCTTCGCGCACCTGCAGCACGGCCCAGGCGTCATCGAGGTTCACCAGGGTGATCACGGGGAAGCCTTGCGGCGCCAGTTCACCGGGCTGTATCTGGATCTTGCTGACCTGCCCGGCCACGGGCGCGGCGATCTTCGTTTCCGCCAGGGCGACCTGCGCTTCCGTCAGCACGGCGCCCACCTGGCGCGCCTGGGCGGCGGCGGCCGTCTTGTCTTCCGGACGGGCGCCCTTTTGCGCCATGTCATATTGCGCGCGGGCCGCTTGCGCCAGCTGGTCGGCGGCGCGCCATTGCGCTTGCGCCTCGTCGCGTTTCTGCTGCGCGATCACGCCTTGCTCGTACATATTGTTGACGCGGGTGTACGTGGTCTTGGCGATGGTGGCGCCCGTTTGCGCCCGCTCCCAGTTGGCTTTCGCGGCGGCGATTTCTTCCGGACGCGCACCCGCTTGCGCCTTTTGCGCCACGGCATCGGCTGCCTGCGTGGCGGCCGTCGCTTGCGCGACCTTGGCATCCACTTCAGGACTCGTCAGCTGGAACAGCAGCTCGCCTTTCGGCACCGTCTGGCCCAGCTTGACGTACAGCTCGCCCACCCTGCCCGGCACTTTCGACGAGACATTGACTTCCTGCGCATCCATCTGTCCCTGCAAAGGCAGGCGCTGCGGCTGGAACGCCTGGTACAAGCCCCAGCCCACGAAGCCCAGGACGAGGATGGCGGCGACTATGGCCAATGGTTTTTTGGAGGTGCTCATTATTATTTGTCCACAGGTAATTGGATATCGGCCGCAGCGGCCAGGCTGCCCAGGCGCTGCGTCTCGCCCGTCGCTTCCAGCAATTGCGCCAGGCCCATCACATAGTTATAGGCAGTCTGCGCGCGCTGGGTCTCGACCTTGGCCAGGTTCAGGCGCGCGTCGACCACTTCCAGCGACGTCACTTGTCCTTGCTGGAAGGCGACCGTTTGCAAACGGATATTTTCGCGCGCCAGCTCCACCGACGACGCCGTGGACAGGTACTGGATGCGGGCGTTTTCCAGCGCGCGCCAATTCTTTTCGATCAGGGTAGGAATGTCGCGCTCGGCCTGGCGCGCCACCACTTCCACGCGCTCCTGGTCCAGCTTGGCGGCGGCGATCATCTTGCCCGTGTTGATGCGGTGCACGAGCGGCACGGCCACGACGAGGCCAATGGCCCAGTTCGACCGCACGAGTTTTTCGTTGCCGCGATTCAAGTTGTAGTTACCGATGGCAAAGACGGTGGGCGCATATTCCTTGCCGTGCAGCTTCAAGGCTTGCTCGGCCTGCACGCGCTTGCTGTCGATCTTTTTCCAGTTCGCATTTTCGCGCATGCCCGTGCTGATGAACGATTGCAAGGTGCCGACGGGCAGGCTGTTGACGAACAGGGGCGTGCTGGGAAGCACTTGCGTGTTGACGGCGAGCAAACGGTCGAGCGCCACCTGGGCGATTTCCTCATCGCTGCGCGCCTGCGCCTCGTCGCTGCGGGCGCTGTCCAGGGCCACGTCGGCACGCAGGCGTTCCGCGCGCGAAATCAGGCCGCCCTTTTCCAGCTTGGCCGCGTCGCGCTGGTGCTGCGTCACGCCGGCCGTCACTTCGGCCCGCACGGCCACCACCCGCTTCGCCAGCAATAATTGAAAATAGCGCTGCGCCACCAGGGTGGCCAGCTGCTCTTCCGCTTCCGTGCGCTCCGCCTGCGCGGCCAGGGTCAGGCTCGACGCGAGGCCCTTGACGGCGTCCAGGCGCCCGCCCGTGTAGATGGGCCACATGCCCAGCAAGCCGAACGAGGTCAGGTCCGTCACCACTTCGCGGCTCAGGGAATTGGGAATCTGTGGTTTGGGCAAGCCGGGAATCGATGGCAGCACGGACTCGATGCCGCCCACCACGCCGGACAAGCCGCTCGTATCGATGTTCAAGTCCGTCGACAGGCGGCCGCGAAACGCCGTCAAGTCCACGGAAGGGCCGTCGATATTCGACAGCGCCTCCGCCTTGAGGGTCTTCGCGCGCACGTCGAGCGCGGCGCCCTGCACGGCGCCCGAAGCGGCTGCCGCTTGCTGCAGCGCTTCGCTGAATGTCAGAGGTTCCGCCAGGGCCGGCATGGCCGCGCCCAGCGCGCTCGCCAGCAATAATGATAAATGTCCTTGCAATCTGCCCATGTAGCGTCCAGTCAATGAATGAGGGGAAAGCACGGGGTTGCCATGTTTATACTTTCACAATAGCAATTATATCCACGGATGTCCATTCCAGCCTGCACTATTGGTTACGCAAGCTGACAGACAAAAACGGGCGCCTCATGCGGGGCGCCCGTTTTTGTCAGACTACACGGCTAGCGGCTTACTTCTTCGCCTTCTTGCCGCCCTTTTCCTTTTCCTTCTCCTTTTCCTTTTCAAATACGGCAAAGAACTCGGACGCCATGCTGCGGATGGCGCGGCCGATATTGGCGTAGTCGTATTCGTTCAGGTTGGCCAGCGAGACGCGGCCGGACGGATGCGTGGTACCGAAGCCGCGGCCCGGCAGCAGGATGACGCCCGTTTCCTCGGCCAGGCGGAACAGCGCTTCGTTCGGCTTGAGTTTTTTCAGCAGCCACTGCGAAAACTCCACGCCATGCATCTGCGCGGCCAAGGATTCCATGTCCAGCAGATGGTAGTAGCGCACCGAATTGGCGTCGTGCACCATCGGCAAGCCCAGTTCGCGGTACAGCGCTTCCTTGCGGCGCAGCACGATGCGTTTCATCGATTGCTTGTACTTTTGCTCTTCATCCATCAGCGAGAACAAGGAGAACAGGGTCATCTGCGCCTGCACGGGCGTGGACAGGCCGGCCGTGTGGTTCAGCGCCACCGTGCGGCTGTCGGCCACCAGGCGGTCGATGAATTTCAGCTGGCGCGGTTCCGTCGTGATGGAGTGATAGCGCGCATCGAGCTGCTTCTTGATGGTTTCAGGCAACTTCGCAATCTTGTCGTCGAGCACATTGTTTTCATGCGTGGCCACCACACCCATGCGCCAGCCCGTCGCGCCGAAGTATTTCGAGAACGAATATACGAGGATGGTGTTGAACGGGCAGATGGCGAACAGCGAGACGAAATTGTCGGCGAAGGTGCCGTACACGTCATCGGTCAAAATGATCAGGTCCGGGCGCTTCTTGATGATCTTGGCGATGTATTCCAGGGTCTCGTCGTCGATCTTGACGGATGGCGGATTGCTGGGGTTGACGAGGAAGAAAGCTTTCACTTTCGGGTCGAGCAGCTTGTCCAGTTCCTTCTTGGTGAATTGCCAGTTGTTTGATTGCGGCGCATCGATGTGCACGGTGTTCAGCTTGTAGTCGTTCAGCTGGGGAATCTCGATGTAGGGCGTGAAGATCGGCATGCCCAGGGCGATCGTGTCGCCTTCCTGGATGATGTGGTTCGATTTCAGGCTGGCGAACAGATAGGTCATGGCCGCCGTGCCGCCCTCGACCGCGTACATGTCGAAGTTGCCGACAAACGGATGGTCGCCGATCATTTCGCGGTGGATATACTGGCCGACGATTTTCTCGGACAGGCGCAGCATGCGGTCCGGCACGGGATAGTTGCAGCCGAGGATGGCTTCGCACATCTCATAGATGAAGTCGCCCGCACTCAGGCCCAGCTGGTCGCGCACGTACGACACGGCCGCCTCGATGAAATGCGCGCCCGGGTTGCCCTCATGTTTGCGCACGAAGATTTCAAAGCGCGCCTCGATGCCCTCGCGCGTGGGAAAGCCGCCCACGTCGTCCATGTACACATACGAGCGCTCCGCTTCCGTCATGGCGAACTGGCCGAACTGGAAGAAGCCGTGACGCGGCGTGGTCGCCAGGAAATTCGGGTTGCCGCGACCCGCATTGAGCATCAGGCGGTTGCTTTGCTTGGCCGTCTGGATCAGCGCATCCTTCAATTCGAAGGGGCTCAACAGGGCGAGTTTGCTTGGGTTACTGAAATCCATTTTTGCTACTCCTTATCAGACTGATAATTTTGAGGGTTCTTGCAAAGGTGCTTGCACATACATGCAGACTCAGACGAAGGCCACAATCAGCGGCCCCAGCAAGGTCAGGAAAACGTTGGCCAGGGCATATGTGATGGCAAACGGTACGGTGGGAATCGAGTTTTGTGCCGCGTTCAGCACTTCGCCGAACGCGGGATTGGCGCTGCGCGAGCCGGACAAGGCGCCCGCAAACACGGCAACGTTGTCATAGCGCAAGATGTAACGGCCGATCAGCATGGTCAGTATCATCGGCAGGATGGTCACCACGACGCCCACGCCGAACAGGGTCAGGCCGTGTTCGCGCACGGTTTGCACGGCTTGCAGGCCGGACGTGAGGCCGACGACGGCAACGAAGCCGGCCAGGCCCAGATCCTTGAGGATTTGCACGGCGCCGCTGGGCATGTAACCGAAGGTCTGGCGCTTGGCGCGGAACCAGCCGAACACGAGACCCGACAGCAGCACGCCGCCGCCGCTGCCCAGTGTCAGCGGAATCGAACCGATGCGCGCCACCAGCAAGCCCACCAGCAGGCCGACGACGAGGCCGGCGCCCATGTAGACGAAATCCGTCTTGGCGCTCGGCACGATCATGTAGCCCACTTCGGCCGCCACGCGCTTGACGTCCTGCTCAGCGCCATAGATGGTCACCACGTCGCCCGTCTGCACGACGGTTTCCGGCTGCATGGGCAGGATCTTGCCCATGCGGCTCAGCTGCACGACAAAGATGCCGTGACGCACGCCCGGCGCCGTCGCGCTGCGGATTTCACCCACCGTCTTGTTGTGGTAAGCCTTGTTGGTCAGCACCATGTCGCGGCGCTGCATCACCAGTTCCATGCCTTCGACGGCCAGCAATTCCTTGCCCAGCTGGGAAGACACGCTGAGCATCGCTTCGCGGCGGCCCACCAGCAGCACGATATCGTCGGCGGCCAGCACCAGGTCCGGGCTGACGTCGATGATCTGGCCATTGCGTTTCACGCGCTCGATGGTGATGGCCGTGTTCGGATGAGCGCTTTCAATCTCTTCCACGGTGCGGCCGGCACCGGGACCCACGTCGTAGATGCGGCCGATCAAGTCGGGCGCGGCCGGCGTCTGGCCAGGTCCCAGCACCTGCACGCCCGCCTGCAGCGCCGTTTCCGCCTTGATCGCATCTTCGCGGATGGTGCGACCCATGAGTTTAGGCAAGATATTGACGCAGACGATGATGGCGCCAAACGAGCCGAACACATAGGTGACGGCATAGCCGACAGCCACGTTGCCCTGCAGGCGCGCCACCTCGTCGGCCGCCAGGCCCAGCTTGGTGATCGCATCGCCCGCCGTGCCGATGATGGCCGACTGCGTCAAGCCGCCCGCCGCCACGCCCGCCGCCAGGCCCTTGTCCAGGCCGAACACCTTGGCCATGATGACCACCGTCAGCAGCGCCGTCACGGCCAGCACGACGGCCAGGATGATTTCGCGCACGGACTGGCGCCCCAGCGAATTGAAGAATTGCGGTCCGCTTTCATAACCGACCGCGTAAATGAACAGGGCAAATAGCACCGACTTGACACCGGGATCGATGGCCACGCCTACCTGGCTGACGAGGACCGCCACCAGCAGTGAACCGGCGACCCCGCCCAGCTGAAACGAGCCGAACTTGATCTTGCCGATGTAGTAGCCCACTGCCAGGGAGAGAAACAAGGCAATTTCGGGCGACTTCTTGAATAACTCATGCAACCATTCCATGCGGACCGCCTTTCGTGTTGAAGGAATTCTTTACTGCCTGTGCTCTTGCAAGCTGCTCATGCATGGACGGACCCGGCCAGGGCCACGATGAGCGGCCCCAGCAGAGGCAGCACCACGTTCGAGATGGCATAGGTAATCGTGTAGCCCAGCAAGGGCGTGGAATTGCCGGCCGCGTTCTGCACGGCCGACAAGGCTGGGGTGCTGCACTGCTGGCCGGCGATGGCGCCCAAGAGCACGGGCGCTTCCAGCTTGAGGAAAAAGTGGCCCACCAGCAACGACAGCGAGGCGGGGATGACGGCGATCAAGACGCCCATCAGCGGCAGCGACAAGCCGTACTGGCGCACCAGCTCGATTGCCTGCGGTCCCGACGCCAGGCCGACGCAGGCGATGAAGGTGGCCAGGCCGATATCCTTCATCATGTCGAGCGCGCTGGGGTGGATGCCCGGCATGCCAGGTTTTCGCGCCTGGTACCAGCCGAATACGAGGCCCGTCAGCAAGGCCCCGCCGCCCGTGCCCAGCGAAAACGGAATGCCGCCCAGCCTGGCGGTAAAGCCGCCGATATACACACCGAGCACGATGCCGATGCTGGCGTAGACGATATTGCTGCGGTCGCCCGTGGGCACGCGCTTGCCGATGGCGGCCAGCGCCGTGTTCAGTTCGCGTCCTTCCGTCGTGCCGTACAGGCGCAGCACGTCGTCGCGCTGCAGGGCAAGGTCGGGCAAGGGCGGCATGCTGTGCTCGCCGCGGATGACGGCCGCCACATGCACGCCGGTGGGCAAGGCCAGCTGGCGCAAGGGCTGGCCGACCAGCGCGGCTTGCTGCAGCACCACTTCGACGGCGGAGACGGCCATGTTCAAGCCCGTCGTGTCGGCAAATTCCTCGCCCAGGATGGCTTCGGCCGCCACCAGCGCGGGACGGTGGCCGATCACCAGCACTTCGTCGTTATTGCGCAGGCGCAGTGCCGGCTCCAACGGTAATACCTTGCCGTGCCGGCGCACGCGCGTGATGCTGGCGCGGCCCGCAAAAATATGCTGCAAGGCATCAAGGCGGCGTCCCGCGCCCCGGCTGATGCGGTAAGCGCGGCCGACCATTTCCGGCGTCGCCTGCAAATCGTCGGCGCCCGCCTGCGCGCCGCCCATTTTTTCCCATAATTTGTCCGCTTCCTCGCGCAGATTGACGCGCAACAACAGCGGAAAAATCTGGCTGGTGACGATGACGATGGCGATCAGGCCAAAGATATATGTGATGGAATACGCGGTGACCACATTGGCTTGCAGCTCGGCGATGCGGGCCGCCGGCAGCGCCAGCTTCGAGATCGCGTCCGTGGCCGTGCCGACGACGGCCGATTCCGTCGCCGCGCCCGCCATCATGCCGGCTGCCGTGCCCTGGTCCAGGCCCAGGAAACGCGTGGCCAGCAGCACCAGCGCCAGCACCACCACCACTTCGATCAGGCAAAGTATGCCCAGGCGCAAACCCTTGGCATTGAGGTTGGCAAAGAACTGGGGACCGCCCGCGTAGCCGAGGGCAAAGATAAACAGCATGAAGAAAACGTTTTTCACGCTGGCGTCCAGGGTAATGCCAAGCTGGCCGATCAGCAGCGCGGCGATCAGGGTGCCGCACACGCCGCCGAGCTGGATCGGGCCGAAGCGTATCTGCCCTACCGCGTAGCCCAGCGCCAGCGCCAGGAACAGGGCCAATTCCGGCACCTGGTGCAATACCGACGCGATCGAATCGAGCATGGGCAAACCTTCGAAAAGATAACGGATGGTTACAAGGGAGCACAGCGTTCGGTGGCTGGCGGCGGCTTGCCGTTGAACGGGCGCACGGGTCCGCACGACAGCCGCCATGGCGGCTATCGCTGGGAAAGTATTGCAAAGTGTTGCAAAGTAGAATGATGTTCGGCGAAAATTTTATAAGTGTCAACAGGTGTTCTGTTGAACTCGCTTTGCGTTTCCTCAAACATCCTGCGCACGATTGAAGCAGTCGTTTGACATAGCTCAACTAAACCATTAGTAATGATTTGGACGATACCAAAGTGCCTTGCGCGCCAGCGGCGTCTCCTCCGGCAGGTCCGGATTGACGAGCTCCAGTACGTAACGCCGGGACAGATTCAGGCCCTGCGCGAGACGGCCGAAATGGCGCTGGAACAGCTGCGCAAAGCTGCCATCGGCCAGCATGGTTTCCAGTCCCAGTTCAATGTGGCGCGCCAGTTCCGGCCGGTGCTTGCCGACAAAAAAGTACAGTGCGGCCGGGTAACGGATGACCAGATGGGTGTCTAGCGCCAGCGGCAATTGCGCGTGGCTGGCCAGCTCGCTTTGGGCCTCGATCACGGAGCGGGGAAAGTAGTCGATGCGCCCCGCCGCGAGCTGCTGGAACAGGCCTTCGTAGGTGCTCGAGGTATCGAGGCGCAAGCCGTTCGCCTGCAGGATGGCGCAGTCGGGCCAGTCGCGCATCTGGCCGGCAGACAGCCGCGCCAGGGCGGCGACGCTGCGCACGCCGCGCAGCAGCTGCGTCTGGCGGGCATGGATCAGGGCCACGCGCCAGCCGATCAGGCCGCGGTCGATCGGTATGCGCACCGGCAGCAATTGCGTTTCGCGCGCCCGGCTCGTCATGGCCCAGACGACATCGACGCTGCCCGACGCCATGGCGATTTCCTGCATGGCGCGCGTCTGCACCATGCGCAGTGCGGAGCGGCGCAAGGCATAGGCATGGCCCGACCGCGACAGCGCCATTTGCAGCAAGGCCGTCACATAACCTTGCTGCGGATCATCGAGCGCCTGGTGGCGCGGATACACGAGCTGCAGCGGCGGCGACGTGCCGGCGGCGGCAGCGCCCAACGGCCACAGGGCGGCAAGCTTGAGCAGGGGGCGGCGCTGCATGGCCCCTCCTTTCCAGCGCTTTCATCAGCGTTCTTATCAGAATGACAGTATCGCGCAGCAGGGCACGCTTGTCGACTGGATTATGGAAACTGTGTACAAAACAACAGCAATTCAGGCGGAAGTGGAGCGGTGCAAATTAATCCAGATCAATAAAACCGTAAATAGAAAATAAATCTTGCGTGCTGCTCTGGACGGCATGCGCGCCCCTCGCCTACGCTGTTTTTTTATCTGAAAAACAAGAGGACCACATGCAGACAGCGCGCTTGAATATTATTGGAATGGATCACGAAGGCTGCGCCGACAGATTGACGGGCGCACTTGAGGCCGTCACAGGCGTGGCCACCGTCTGCGTCTCGCTGGCGCGCCACGGCGCCACGGTGCAATTCGACGAACGCCTGGCCACGCAGGAACGTTTGCTGACCGCCGTCAACGACGCCGGCTTCATGGGCGAGGCGTCCGATGAAGAACAATTGCCATCGTGCAGCGGCGCCTGCGGCCACTGCCGCCACTGAGCGCCCGCCTCCCCTTTTCCGCTCAGCCTCCCCGCGCGCCCCGGTCGCGCAAATGCGCCAGCACGCGACGCGGTCCCAGCGACTGCAGGTCGAACGGCGGCAATTCGATGGCATCGAGCGTATTCTTGAACAGCAAGCCCAGCTCCGTATCGCCTTCCAGGCTCAAACGGCGGCTGAAGAACAAGGTGTCCGGATCTTCCTGGCGCCGGGCCAGCAGCATCAAGTCATGCACGCTGGCGGCGATGCACAGGTCCGGCACGTCGACATAGCGTTCGGCCACGAACACCGTGCCCTGCCACTCAAAATCGAAGGCGATACCGGCGTCCAGCAAGCGCAAGCGCAGGCTGCGCCCCTCCAGGCTGCAGCGCACGTCGTCGGGCAATTGCGGCGCCAGCAGGCGGTTCAAGCCTTGCACGAACAGCCAGGAGGCGGGATACGGCGGCAGCTTGGACAGCAATTCGGCCAGCGGTTCGGGCAGCCGGTACGACACGGCGGGCTTGCTCATGGCAGGCTTGGCCGGGACCGGGACCGGCAATCTTTCCAGTTGATCTTGCATGTTCTTCCTTTCGATGCGTTCAATGGGCGGCGTGCTGTTCCATGCCGGGCTGGCCGTGCCAATAGCCGTCGCAGGCGCCGGCCGGCTGGCAGGCCGCCAGCTGGGCCTGGGCGCCGATGCCGCTGACCTGCCCCCGGCGGGCGCGGTCGAAGATGGCGATCACCTGTTCCGTATGCATGGCTTGCGGACTGATGCGCGCCACCGACACGCCCATGTCGCGCATGGCGTCGAGTTCGCGCACCAGGTTGTAGACGAGCGCCGACTGCGTCTGCGTGCCATTGAGTACGAGGAAGGGCACTTCGTCGCGCGTGCGCAGCAGCAGGCCGTCCGGCTCTTCCAGGCAGCTGTAGCCGCAGTCGTCCTTCGGCAGGTTGCGGTTGCGCGCCGTGAAGCAGCGCGCGGAAAACGCCAGCGGCATGCGTCCGTAGGCAAACACTTCCGTCTCCAGCCCTTCCGGTTTCTGGCGCTGCATCTCGGCCAGCGCCGTCTGTCCCATTTCCAGCGGCATCACCCAGCGCCGCGCACCGAGGCGCGCCATCAGTTGCAGGCTGGGGCCATTGAACAGGTTCAAATGGGGGCCGGCGACGAAGGATGCGCCCTTTTCCATGCAATGCACGGCGCCCATGTCGTTGGCCTCGACGCCGTAGCGCCCATTGCCCGTGATGCGGCGCAGGGTGGCCAGTTCGGCGCCCGCCTCGATCAGCGCCTGCGTCGACAGCACCACTTCCTTGCCGGCGGCGGCCAGCATGTCGGCGATATCGAGCCAGTCGGCCAGGCGCAGCTCATGCCGGCGCGAGCAGACGGTTTCGCCCAGGTACACGATATCGACGGCGGTGCCGGCGATCTGCTGGTAAAACTCGAAGACGGTGGCGCGCGGCCAGTAGTACAGCAAGGGACCCAAAGAGAGTTTTAGCATGCCTTTTCCAATATTTTTTTAAGTGACAAAACCGTAGCGAGCGGCTCGCGGCGGGGCCGAGAAGCGCAGCAGGTTTTGCTATTTCCAGGAGCGGTGATAGGCGCCAAGCGTGTGCTGCTGGCCTTCAGCCAGCTTGTCCATGGCCGCCATCCAGCCCGGCTTGACGGCGTAGCGCGCATTGCCTTCGCGGCAGGCGTCGATCGCCTCGCGCCACACGCGCGTCACCTGCGCCACATACGCAGGGCTGCGCTGGCGCCCTTCGATCTTCACGGCGCGCACGCCCATGGCGATCAGCTGCGGCAGCAGCGCCAGCGTGTTCAGGCTGGCCGGCTCCTCGATGGCGTAATACTCTTCGTCGTTGACTTCGAAACGCCCCTTGCACAGGGTCGGATAGCTGGCGTTTTCGCCCGGTGCGTAGCGGTCGATCAGCACGCCGTTCAGGCGCGATTCGAGGCCGTTCGGCGTTTCCAGCCAGCGCACGGATTTCGCCGGCGAGCACACGCCGTGCGTGTTCGGCGCCTCGCCCGTCGCATACGACGACAGCGCGCAGCGCCCTTCGACCATCACGCACAGGCTGCCGAAGCCGAAGACCTCGATCTCGACGTCCGTCTTGCTGATCAGTTGCTCGACCTGCGCCATCGACAGCACGCGCGGCAGCACGGCGCGGGCGATGCCGAAGTGTTCCTGGTAAAAATTGATCGCTTCGTAGTTGGTGGCCGAGCCTTGCACGGACAGGTGCAGGCGCAGCTGCGGGTGATGCTCGCTTGCATACGCCATCAAGCCCGGATCGGCGACGATCATGGCGTCGATGCCGGCTTGCGCGGCGCGGTCGATGGCGCTGCGCCACACGGCCCAGTTGTGCGGCTGCGGATAGGTATTCAGCGCCAGCAGCACCTTGCGTCCATATTGGTGGGCGTAGCGCACGCCCTCGGCGATGGCCTTTTCGTCGAAATTGAGGCCGGCGAAATTGCGTGCATTGGTGGCGTCGCGAAAACCCAGGTACACGGTGTCGGCGCCATTGTCGACGGCCGCTTTCAAGGCGGGCAGGCTGCCGGCGGGGCAGACCAGTTCCAGCGGTCCGGCCACGCGGGTGGCGGTGGTTGATTCAAGCATCATGGTGTTCACAGTCCTGTATCGGCTCAGGGTGCAGACTATAGCCCCGCCCATACCGCCCAGTCCTTGACACAGGTGAAGGAATGCATGCATGGCTGGCGCGCGTTCAACTTGCTTGACCTGGCTGTAAAATGCCCCACTTTTTCCCTATCCGATTGCCCGCCATGACCCGCAAACCGCTGCTGATTTTCCTGCTCACCCTGTTCCTCACCGCGCTGCAGGTGCAGTGGGCCGGCCCGCCCGATGGCTATGACGCAGGGACCATCTCCGTGCTGTCGCCGGAAGTGCTGGGCGCGTATCCGGGCGTGCTGCTGCTGTTCCTGCTGGCCGTGTTCGCGCGCCGCAAGATGCCGCTGCTGCGTCAGGCCGCCATCTGCACGGGCCTGCTGGCCGTCTACTGGCTGCTGGCGAACTACGTCACCTTCGACGCGCGCGTGGCCAGCTGGAGCACCTACACGCCGCTGGAAATCTGGACGCACGTGCTGCCCGCCTCCGTCGCCAGCGTGGCCGCCTGCGGCGCCGCGTTCTTTTGCGCGAGCTGGCTGATCCTGCGCGAAACGCGCTGGAACAAAAGCGGCTGACGTGGATTTTTCACCTGCATCAAGGATTCGTCACGCAACTGCACGCGCCCTTTGACGCCACTATATTTAGTGATTAATCTCCATAAAAACACCGCATGTTGTGTTTATTGGAGGTTTCATGACGACAAATGCAGTTTCCCCCACACGCGGCCAGGTCGATGTCGCCGCGTCCATCAATGAATATCTGGACCGGCGCGACTGGCGTGTCAACGCCAACGCCAACCAGGGTTACTCGCTGGGCGGCCTGATACTCAATGTATCGGGCAAGGTCATCGCCAACTACTGGCTGGACCAGGTGTATCCGCCGGAAGTGGGCGCGGCGCACCGCGAAGCGGCCCTGCACATCCACGACCTCGACATCCTGGCCGGTTATTGCGCCGGCTGGTCGCTGCGCACCCTGCTGCACGAAGGCTTGAACGGCGTGCCGGGCAAGATCGAATCGGGCCCGCCCAAGCACATGTCGAGCGCCATCGGCCAGATCGTCAACTTCCTCGGCACCCTGCAAAACGAGTGGGCCGGCGCGCAGGCGTTCAGCTCCTTCGATACCTATATGGCGCCCTACATCCGCAAGGACAGCCTGCGCTACGAAGACGTGCGCCAGTACATGCAGGAGCTGATCTTCAACCTCAACGTGCCATCGCGCTGGGGCACGCAGACGCCGTTCACCAACCTCACCTTCGACTGGGTCTGCCCGGACGACCTGCGCGAGCAGATTCCCGTCATCGCCGGCCGGGAAATGGACTTCAGCTATGGCGAGCTGCAGGCGGAGATGGACATGATCAACCGCGCCTACATCGAGATCATGATGGCGGGCGACGCCAAGGGCAGGGTCTTCACCTTCCCCATCCCCACCTATAACATCACCGAGGATTTCGACTGGCATAGCGAAAACGCGGAACGCCTGTTCGAAATGACGGCCCGCTACGGCCTGCCCTACTTCCAGAACTTCATCAATTCGGAACTCAAGCCGAACATGATCCGCTCCATGTGCTGCCGCTTGCAGCTGGACTTGCGCGAACTGCTGAAAAGGGGCAATGGCCTGTTCGGTTCCGCCGAGCAGACGGGCTCCCTGGGCGTGGTGACGATCAACTGCGCGCGCCTGGGCCACCTGTGGCGCGGCGACGAAGCGGCCTTGATGGCGGACCTGGACCGCCTGCTGGAACTGGGCAAGACCAGCCTGGAAATCAAGCGCCGCACCATCGAGGAACTGATGCAGCAGGGCCTGTTCCCGTACACGAAGCGCTACCTGGGTACCCTGCGCAACCACTTTTCTACCCTGGGCGTGAACGGCATCAACGAGATGATCCGCAATTTCAGCGGCGACGCCTGGGACATCACGTCCGCCGAGGGCCATGCGCTGGCGATCCGCCTGCTCGACCACGTGCGCGCCCGCATGGTGGCCTTCCAGGAAGAGACGGGCCATATGTACAACCTGGAAGCGACGCCGGCCGAAGGCACGACGTACCGCTTCGCCCGCGAAGACCGCAAGCGCTATCCCGCCATCCTGCAGGCCGGCACCGTCGACAATCCGTATTACACGAACTCGTCGCAACTGCCCGTCGGCCACACGGACGACCCGTTCGAGGCGCTCGAATTGCAGGACGCGCTGCAGCGCAAATACACGGGCGGCACGGTGCTGCATTTGTACATGACGGAAGCGCTGTCGGACGCGAACGCCTGCCGCGAGCTGGTCAAACGCGCCCTGAGCCGCTTCTCGCTGCCCTACATCACCGTCACGCCCACGTTTTCCATCTGCCCGCGCCACGGCTACCTGGCCGGCAAACATGAATTTTGCCCCACCTGCGACGCGGAGCTGATCGCCCGCAAGCAGGCCCACATTGCTCCATCACTTGAGGAAACGCCATGAACGCACGTCCCGACTTCACTCCCGCCATCACCCTGCTCGACAGCGAACGCCAGCGCTGCGAAATCTGGACGCGCGTGATGGGCTATCACCGCCCCGTCGCCTCGTTCAACATCGGCAAGCAGGGCGAATTCCACGAGCGCCAGTATTTTACGGAAGCGAGCGCCCGGGTTGGCCAGCCGGCCTGCCATGGCTGAGTTGAAAGTGGGCGGCCTGACGCCCTTTTCCGCCACCGACTACCCGGGCAAGCTGGCTGCCGTGGTGTTCGTGCAGGGCTGCCCCTGGCGTTGCGGCTATTGCCACAATCCGCACTTGCAGGCGCGCACGCCCGAAGGCGCCATGCCGTGGCAGGACGTACTGACCTGGCTGCGGCGCCGCGTGGGCCTCGTCGACGCCGTCGTCTTCAGCGGCGGCGAGGCATGCATGGACCCGGCGCTGGCGCGCGCCATGCTGGACGTCAGGGCGCTGGGTTTCGGCATCGGCCTGCACACGGCCTGCATCTATCCGCAGCGCCTGCAGGAAGTGCTGCCCCTGGTCGACTGGGTCGGCTTCGACATCAAGGCGCCGTTTGCCGACTATCGTCATGTGACCCGCGTGGCCGGCAGCGGCGACCCGGCGCGCGCCTGCCTGGACGCCATCCTCGCCAGCGGCGTCGCCTACGAATGCCGCACCACCACCCATCCGGACTTGCTGCCGGACGAACAGCTGCTGGCCCTGGCCGCCACCCTGGCCGCCAACGGCGTCGACAACTACGTGCTGCAGCAGTTCCGCGCCGAAGGCTGCGCGGACGCGGCGCTGTCCGGCCGCCCCCTGCACGGCTATCCGGCGGCGGCTACTGTGGCGCAAATCGGCGCCATGTTTCCCCGTTTTACATTCCGTAATCATGGCAGTTGATCGTGCAGCCACATAATTATTGAAAGTCCCGCAAAATTCCCCGTTCTGCAACGCTGAAATGTCTTGTGTGCTGTAATGTATCAACTGTGCCGCGCACCATGCGCAGCCCGTCAGATTCCTCACACCGCATTACAGATAAGCGTCATCCATGAACGATTTCACCGCAGTCAGCCCAGACATCCCTTCCACCCACGCCGACATCCTGTACGGCCCGCCGCGACCGGATCTGCTGCGCGAGGAAGTGCTGGCCGACCTGCTGGAAGCGACGGCGCGCCGCTGTCCCGAACAAATCGCCCTGATCGATGGCGCGCGCAGCATCACGTATGCCGAACTCGATGCGCAGGCGGGCCTGGCGGCTTCGCGCCTGGTGGCGGCCGGCGTCAAGCCCGGCGACATCGTGGGCCTGTGGCTGCCGCGCGGCGCCCCTCTGCTGCTGATGCAGGCGGCCATCGCCAAGGCGGGCGCCGCCTGGCTGCCCGTCGATGAAGACACGCCCGTCGAGCGCCTGCAAGTGTGCCTCGACGACGCCAATGGCGCTGGCGTCGTCAGCTGCGCGCAGTTCGCGCCGCGCCTGGAGCAGGCTGGCGTCCAGCGTCCCGTGTGGACCGCGGAAAGCCTGCTGGCCCCCGCCGCGCCGGGCGAACTGCTGCCCGCGCGCGGCACAGTCTTGCCCGAACACCCGGCATACGTGATCTACACGTCCGGCTCCACGGGCAAGCCCAAGGGCATATTGATCAATCAGCGCAGCATCTGCCACTTCCTGCGCAGCGAAAACGCCGTGCTGGAAGTGACGCAAAGCGACACCGTCTACCAGGGCTTTTCCGTTGCCTTCGACATGTCGTTCGAGGAAATCTGGATCGCCTACCTGGTGGGCGCCACCCTGTGGCTGGGTCCCAAGGAGATCTCGGGCGACCCGGAAGCCTTGCCGCGCGCGCTGGCCGCCAACCACGTCACCGTTCTCCATGCCGTGCCGACCCTGCTGGCCCTGTTCGCCGAGGAAGTACCGAGCCTGCGCCTGATCAACCTGGGCGGCGAGATGTGCCCCGAGTCCCTGGTCGAGCGCTGGTCGCGCCCGGGCCGCGCCATGTTCAACACCTACGGCCCCACGGAAGCGACCGTCTCGTGCAGCCTGGCGCGGCTGCGCCCCGGCGAACCCGTCACCATCGGCACGCCGCTGCCCAACTACGGCTTGCTGGTGCTGCAGGTGGCCGAGCCGGGTGAAAACCGCCCATTGACATTGCTGGCGCGCGGCGAAACGGGGGAACTGTGCATCATCGGCCCCGGCCTGGCCGAGGGCTACCTGGGCCGGCCCGATCTGACGGTGGAAAAATTCCTGCCCAACCCGTGGGCGACCAGCGACGATGACGCGCGCCTGTACCGCACGGGCGACCTGGCCCGCATCGATGCGGACGGCCAGGTGCTGTGCCTGGGCCGCGCCGATGACCAGGTGAAGATACGCGGCTTCCGCGTGGAACTGGGCGAGATCGAAGCCGTGCTGGCGCAGCAGCCGGGCGTGGGCACGGTGGCCGTCCTGCTGCGCAAGGATGACGGCATTGACCAGCTGGTGGCCTACATCGTCGGCAGCGACGAGGCGCCCGGCGACGCCCTGGCGGCGAAAACCCTGCGCGCGGCCCTGAACCTGCACCTGCCGCCCTACATGGTGCCGGGCCGCTTTGAATTGCTGCCGCTGATGCCGCGCCTGACCTCGGGAAAAATCGACAGAAAAGCCTTGAAAGCCATGCCCCTGTCTGCCCCGCCGGCCGGCGAGGCGGGGATCTCGGACGTGCCGGAAACGCCGGCCGAAGCGGCCCTGTTCGCGGCCCTGGCCAAGCTGTTCCCCGGTCAGGCCATCTTGCGCCAGCTGGACTTCTTCAGCGACCTCGGCGGCCACTCCTTCCTGGCCGCCCGCCTGGCGTCCGCCCTGCGCGCCGATCCGGCCTACGCCCACATGACGGTACGCGACATTTATCAGAACCGGCAGATCGGCAAGATCGCCGCCGTGCTGAACGAAGCGCCCGCGCTGGCCACGCCGGAAGCGGATTGGACGCCGCCGTCGGCCTGGAAGCGCTGGATCTGCGGCGCGGCGCAGGCGGCGGCCGTGCCGGGCCTCGTCACCCTGCGCATGGCGCAGTGGATGGCGCCGTTCTTCACCTACCACTTCTTCACGGGCGACACGGGCGACACCGTGCCGCGCGCCATCGCCGCCTCGATCGGCGTGTTCTTGCTGGCGACCCTGGCCGAATTTGCCATTGCGATTGCCGGCAAGTGGCTGATCGCCGGGCGTCTGAAACCGGGCAGCTATCCGCTGTGGGGCGTCACCTATTACCGCTGGTGGCTGGCCGACCGCCTGGTCGAATCGGCGCCCGCCTACCTGCTCAGCGGCTCATCCCTGAACAGCTGGTGGCTGCGCGCGCTGGGCGCGAAAGTGGGCAAGGAAGTGGTCATCGGCTCGATGACCCTGCGCGCGCCCGACCTGCTGTCCATCGGCGACAACGTCAGCGTGGGCAATGCCGTCAACTTTGAAAACGCCCGCGTGGAACGGGGCCGTTTGCTGCTGGGGCAGATCAGCATCGGCGACGATGCCTGCATCAGCTCTTACGCTATCCTGGAAGGCAATACGCAAGTAGGCGCCTTCGGTCACCTCGAGGGCCAGTCGGCACTGGCCGACGGCGCTTCGGTGCCGGCCGGGCGCGTCTGGACGGGATCGCCCGCGCGCGAAATCGGCCCCTATGACCGGGCCAGCCAGCCGCCGCGCCCCGCCGTCTCGCGCCTGCGCCTGACGGGCGAAACCGTGTTCTTCTGCTTCGGCATGGTCCTCATCGCCGTGCTGTTCTTCATGCCCGTCTTCCCCAGCTTCGTGCTGATCGACTGGTTCGACGAGCGCGAAATGATGCCGTGGCTGCAGGGGCGCGACGTGACGACCCAGCTGGCCCGCTACTTCCTGCTGGCCTTCCCCGCCAGCGCCGTGCTGATCGTGCTCACGGCCCTGCTGTCGGCCGCCATCCGCTGGGGCGCGCTGCCGCGCCTGAAACCGGGCAGCTCGCCCGTGCACAGCAATATCTATTGCGCCAAGTGGCTGGTCAGCCATATCCAGGAATCGAGCTTGAACGTCCTGCACGGCATCTACGCCACCGTGTACGCGCCGTACTGGTACCGCCTGCTGGGCGCCAAGGTGGGCAAGGGCGCGGAGATTTCCACGGCGCTGGGCGTCGTGCCCGACATGCTGACACTGGGCGACGACACCTTCATCGCCGACGCCGTCATGCTGGGCGACGAGCAGATCGACGGCGGCTGGATGACCATGCGCCCCACCGTCGTCTCGCACCGCAGCTTTGTCGGCAACGGCAGCTATATCCCGGACGGCACCGTGCTGCCCGAGCACGTGCTGATCGGCGTGCACACGCACGCGCCGCGCAATGAGCAGATGCACAGCGGCGACACCTGGCTGGGTTCCCCGCCCATGCATTTGCCCGCGCGCGAACAGGTCAGCGGCTTTGCCGAGCACCTGACGTTCAAGCCGTCGCTGCTGCGCCGCCTGGGCCGCAGCCTGATCGAAGCGTTCCGCATCGTCGCGCCGCACGCCGTGGTGATCGCCGTCGGCTATACGCTGGTGCTGGACGTGATGCCCATCGCGGGCGCCGGGCGCTGGGGCGAAGTGGTGAGCGACCTGGCAATTGCCGGCATCGCCTATGGCATCGGCAATTTTTTGGTGGTCGTGCTGTTCAAGTGGCTGCTGCTGGGACGCTACCGCAAGCACGCGGCGCCCATGTGGACGCCTTTCGTGTGGATTTCGGAAGGCGTGACCAACCTGTATGAAGGCATCGCCGTGCCCAACTTCATGCGCTACCTGCGCGGCACGCCGTGGCTGCCGCTGGCTTTCCGCCTGTTCGGCTGCAAGATCGGCCGCGGCGTCTACATGGACACGACGGACATTACGGAGTTCGACTGCGTGCACATCGGCGACTACAGCGAATTGAATGCGCTCACCTGCCCGCAAACGCATCTGTTCGAAGACCGCGTGATGAAGATCGACCACGTGGAAATCGGCCAGCGCGTCTACATGGGGCCGCGCAGCTCCGTGCTGTACAGCGCCAAGGTGGGCGACAATGCGCGCCTGGGACCGTTGACCCTGGTGATGAAGGGCGAGCACATCCCCGCCGGCAGCAACTGGGCGGGCTGCCCGGCCGCGCCTTTGCGTAGCTGATTGCAGCTGATGGATTTTACGGTGCTCTTGTCAAGAGACGGCGTGCTGGTGATCGGCATTGTGCCGCCGCCATCCCGCATCGAAGCACGCGCGCACCTGCGCCAGGCCGTGCGGGAAGCGGCGGCGCAGTGGCAAAACCTGGGCATCGAGGCGATTTCCGTGGAGTCGACGCCGGGCACCCCTCCCCGCTTGCTGCTGGCTGGCCGCCCGGCGGGCCTGTCGTTCAGCCATGACGAGAGACTGTCGCTGGCTGCCATCGGCCTGCACGGTCCCGTTGGCATCGACGTGATGCGGGTGCAGGACATTGCCGACTGGTTCCATCTGGCACGCGACTATCTGGGGCCGCAAGTGGCGCAGGAACTGGCCGCCGGCCCCGATGCGCAACGCCCGCGGCGCCTGGCGCAGGCGTGGACGGCGCGCGAGGCGGCGCTCAAGTGCGCGGGCAAGCAGTTGGCGGAGTGGGATGGGGCCGCACCGGCCTGCCGCCTGAAAACGCTGGCGTTGTCGGCACCGTATGTGGCGACGCTGGCATATTAGTCCTCCTTGCCCTCGGCCGCGCCGCCGATCTGGACGAAAATCAGTTTTACGATAATACTGACGAGCAGTCCCAGCACCCCGATCAATTCCAGCATGGTCTTTCCTTTGCAGTGACAGCGGACCAATGCACTGTAGCCTGAACGCCGGGGCCAGGCCAATATCAAATCAGGCAGTCTCCGATCTCGAAAAGGCATACGATTGATTTCCATCAGACAGTTCCGCTACTTTGTCGAAGTCGTCGATGCGGGCAGCTACTCGCGCGCGGCGGAAAAGCTGTATATCGCGCAGTCGGCCCTGAGCCGGCAAATCAAGGAGCTCGAGGGCGAGGTGCAAGCCCTGCTGCTCACGCGCGACGCGCGCCATATCGAGCTGACGCCCGCGGGACAGCTGTTTTATGAACGCGCCAGGCGCATCCTCGACGACATCGAGGAAACCGTGCGCCAGACGCGCCACGTGGGACAAGGCGCGCAAGGCATCATCCGCCTGCTGCATTCGAGTTCCGTCACCCTCACGCCCGCCATCGGCGCCGTGCTGAACCGGCTGCTGGCGCAATTCCCCGGCGTTTCGCTCGACGTGTCGAAAGGCTCGTCGGAAAACCAGGCGTTTGATATCGAAGAAGGCCGCGCCGACCTGGGCCTCGTGCGCCTGCCCACCCTGCGCAAGCACGCCAACATCGTCGTGCGCGAACTGTTTGCGGAAAAACTGGTGGTGGCCGTGTCGGCGATGTCGCCGCTGGCCGCGCTGGAGCGCACGACGATCGCCGCCCTGCGCGACGAAGCGTTCGTCTCGATCCCGCACAAGGACCGGGGGGGCCTCAGCTACCTGGTGGCGGGCCTGTGCCTGGCGCAGGGATTCTTCCCGAAGGCGGCGCGCGCCCTGTCGCGCAAGACGTCGCAGCTGAACCTGATCGAGGCCAATATGGGCATCGCCATCGTCCCCGACAGCATGCGCCTGGTGGCGCCGCCCGGCGTGCGTTTTATCGCCCTGCCGGACGAGGAATCGCACTCCGTCGTGGGCCTGATCTCGCCGCGCGCAGCCAGCGGCATGGTGGCCGCGTTTACGGAAGCGTTCGTGCGCGAGATGAACGCGTCGGCAACGGCGGCTTAGCCTTCCGCATACAGCGCCGCATCCACGTCGCGCACGGCCGCCATCAGCAAGGCCAGCTTCATGACATCGAGCTGGCCGTCCGTGCGCACGCGCGAGCACAGGTCGATGCCGTAGGGGCGTACCTGGCGCAGCGCCTCCATCACATTGTTCGCATCGAGGCCGCCGGCCATGAAGACGGGACGGGGGCTGGCGCGCACGAAGCGCGCGCTGACGGACCAGTCATGCGTGCGGCCCGTGCCGCCCAGCTCCGGCACAGCCGCGCCGGGGCGTCCCGAATCGAGCAAAAAAGCGTGGACATGGGGCGCGTAGGCGGGGATCAGCGCCAACGCCTCCGGTCCCTCCACGTGGATCACCTGCACGCGCCGCACGTGCGGCAGCAAGCGCGCCAGCTGCGCCACTTCGCCGGGGTCGATATGGCCGACGATCTGCACGGTGGACGGCTGCGTGGCGCGCACGTGTTCGGCGATGGCTGCCGCCGTCGTCTCGGACGTCAGCAGGAAGGTGGCCACGGGCGGCGGCGTCCAGGCGGCGATCTGCGCGATGCGCGCGTCGGGAATCGGGCCGGGGCCGGACGGCATGGCGGCCACCAGGCCCAGCGCGTCGGCGCCGGCGGCAATGGCCAGTTGCGCTTCGTCGATGGAAGCGATGCAGCAGATCTTGATGCGGGTTCTCATGGCCTTGCGTACTCCGTCGGGATGATCAACATTACAACACAGGGCGGCGCGCGCGCCAAGACACGCGGTCAAGGCCGTGCACGATTGTGTGCCAGAATGGGGACCTGCCCACATCCAGAGGAATCCATGGCCGACTACAAAAACCCCAGCTACGTGGCGCGCTCCATGCACCCGCGTTTCGATGAACTGACCTCGCCCGGCGAAGCCGTGCCGTATTCGGGCATCTACCGCTGCGACGGCTGCGCGCACGAGATCGTCTCGACGGAAGGCCACGTCATGCCGCCGCAAAACCACCACCAGCACAGCAGCGAGCAAGGCGCCATCCGCTGGCGCCTGATCGTCAGCCCGCGCTGATTGACATGCGCCAGGCGGCGGACGATACTTGATTGATCCCGGATCGCCATTGGAACGTCACTGGAACACCAGCATGCGCATCGTCGATTTTGAAGTCCGCAAGGAGTGCCCGCCGCAGCTGTGCGACTGCGAGCGCGAGCGCCTGCTCGACGATCCGCAGGCGGACCTGTCCATCCTGCGCCTGAACCTGACGGAAGAAAAGCGCCTGCTGGCGCACATCGAGGGCATCGCCACGTATGCACAGCTGCAGAAGCTGCAGCGGCTGTTGAAGAG
Source organism: Janthinobacterium sp. GW823-FHT01H08 (assembly GCF_058797855.1). Lineage (NCBI taxonomy): Bacteria > Pseudomonadati > Pseudomonadota > Betaproteobacteria > Burkholderiales > Oxalobacteraceae > Janthinobacterium > Janthinobacterium sp. GW823-FHT01H08. The sequence continues at coordinate 2,524,312 of NZ_CM179504.1, read as the reverse complement.
CAACCTGGGCGTGGAATTGCAGATCGTGCCGGGCAGCGGCGAAGTGCGCACCGTGCGCGGCTTCCAGATCCGCCTGCAGGAGCGGCCCGGCCTGTGCCGCAAGACGCGCGCCGCCATTCCCGCCGCCGTGCGCCGCTGTCTGGCAGCGCATCCCGAGATCGCGTTTGCGATATTGAATGAAAACGATTTGCTCGGTGGGGTGTGAGCCGAGTAGATACTGTTATCCCCGTCAAGCGGCGTGCAAGGCCGGATCAAATATTTTTCCCGACCTGAGCACGCCGAATGCCACGTGCACCAGCTTGCGCATCATGGCGCCGATGATCAGCTTGGGCGCTTTGCCGGCGTCACGCAGACGCTGACCGAAGCGCTTGCCCCAAGGCGTCTTATGCACTGCCACCATGGCCGGCATGTACAGTGCCTTGCGCAGGAAACTGTGGCCGACCTTCGACATGCGTGGCTTGCCACGCACGCTGGAACCTGACTCGTGCTGGCGCGGATCGAGGCCCGCAAACGCCACCGCCTGCTTGGCGCTGTCGAAGCGCTCAGGATTGGCGTAGTAGGACAGCAGCACGGGAATCGTGCGCTCGCCCAGGCCAGGGATGCTATCGAGCAATTCGCGCTTGCCGCGTAAATCCGGGTCGTCATCGATATGACGGCGGATCGCCAGGATCAGCGCCTTGATCTCGGCGTCGAGCCAGGCAATATGATCCTCGATACCCTGGCGTACCGCCGCGCGCGCCACTTCAAGCCGGTTGCTTTCCTGCTGGCGCATCGCTTGCAAGGCATCGAGGCGCAGCACCAGCGCGCGCAGCGATTGCTCGGCCGGCGATGGCGCCTGCCAGGGCTCTGGCTGGCGTTCATGGGCGAAGTCGGCGATCAGCTGTGCGTCGACCTTGTCGGTCTTGGTGCGCACCAGGCGTGAAGCGCTGAAGGCCTTGATCTGGGCTGGATTGATGACACTGACCACCATGCCAAGTCCAGCGAGATATTCGGCAACCCCTTCCCAATACGTGCCCGTCGCTTCCATGCACACCCTGGGGCTGCCGGCAGCATGCTTCAGCAGCCATGCGTGGAGCGCGGTGAATCCTTGACGGTTGTTCTCGACAACCTTGTTACGATGCTTGCCGTTGGGCAGGCGCAGCGCGCAGTCGAGCTTGGCCTTGGCAACGTCGATTCCTAAATTAAACATGCTGTGGTCCTCTTGCGATCTACCTTGCAAATGCGGGCTAACCGGCATGCCGGTGCCAAAGATACTGTCCGATCTTGACATGGAGGATGGGTAACTGGTGCGAGATCTACGGAGCTGGCTCGGGGCCTAAGGGCGGATACGGCATCCAGTTACCCGGTCTTGATATGCCTACCAAGATTTTGACAGCGGTCGATACCGTTCGCAATACCACGAACGGCATGAGGGGAATAATACAAGGTCGGATTAGCGGGCACCGCGTAATCCGACATCATTGTAGGCGTATGGGCGAATGTCGGATTACGCTCCGCTAATCCGACCTACGCCGTCACGCTGGCACGGATGGCAATGACCTTGCCCTTCGCTTCGCGCGCCCGCAACTGCCCGCAGCCCCCCTCCACGTCCTGACCGGCCGAATCGCGCAATTTGGTCAGCACGCCGCGCGCGTGCAGGGCGGCGGCGATGGCGCGCGCCTTGTCCCAGCTGGGACGCCTGAACGGCAAGTCATCGATGGTGTTATACGGGATCATGTTGAGCACCGCGTACTTGCCCTGCAAGAGCGCGACGATGCCGTCCATCTCGTCGTCGCCATCGTTGACGCCTTCCATCAGCGTCCACTGATACTGCACCGGATAGCCGGTCAGGCGCGCATACGCTTCGCCGAAGTCCACCAGCTCGCGCGGTGTGAGCCTGGGTGCGCGCGGCAGCAGCTGTTCGCGCAGCGCCGGCTTCGTCGTGTGCAGCGACAGGGCCAGCGCCGGCTTGACCCGCCCCTGCGGCAGGCGTTCGAAGGCGCGCGGGTCGCCTACGGTGGAGAACACGAGGTTCTTATGGCCGATATTGCCCTCCGTGCCCAGCAGCTCGATCGCTTCCATCACATTGTTCAGGTTATGCGCCGGTTCGCCCATGCCCATGAAGACGACTTTTTTCACCGGGCGCAAGGTGCGCGCCAGCACCACCTGGGCGACGATCTCGCCGCTGGTCACTTGCCGGATCAAGCCGTCACGGCCCGTCATGCAGAACTGGCAGCCGACGGCGCAGCCCACCTGGCTCGACACGCACAGGCCGTCGCGCGGCAGCAGCACGCTTTCCACCGTCTGGCCGTCGTGCAGCCCCACCAGCAGGCGCGCGGAACCGTCGGCACCCGGATGGGTGCTGAGCAGTTTCAGCATGCCCTGCAGTTCGAGGTCGAGCGCAGGCAAGGCGTCGCGCACGGGCAGCGGCAAAAAGTCTTCGGCGCGGCGCCGGCCCTGGTCGTGCGGCTGGCCCTGTATCCAGTCGCGCAGCACGCGCTGTTCGTGCAGGGGCTTGGCGCCCAAGGCGCGCAGGCGCTGGCGGAGATGGTCGATTTGCATGGGGTCTGAAATAAAAAACGGCGCGCCGGCAACAATGCGAGGCGCGCCGCGAATGGCAAGGAAAAGTCTTACACTTTCTTGACGAATTCCGTCTTCAAGCTCATGGAACCGAAGCCGTCGATCTTGCAGTCGATGTCGTGGTCGCTGTCGACCAAACGGATGTTCTTGACCTTCGTGCCCATCTTGACGACACCGCCGCCGCCCTTCAATTTCAAGTCCTTGATGACGCTGACCGTGTCGCCGTCCTGCAGGATATTGCCGGCCGAATCGCGGTACACACGGGCGCCCTCTTCCACGGCTTCGCCAGCCGTGGCCGACCATTCATGCGCGCACTCAGGGCAGATCAACTGGCTGCCGTCTTCGTACGTGAATTCGGATTGGCATTGCGGGCATGGTGGTAATGTGCTCATTTTCTTCTCTGTCTGGTGAACAGCGCGTGCTGTAAAAGCCGACATTATACGGCCTACGCCCCGCATCAACGGGCTTTTTTCCCCATCATTATCAAGGCCGGCGAATAATCTCGATGGTGCTGTGGACGATTTCCTCGTGGATGCCGATGCGCGCGCGCAGTTCGGCGGCCGTCAATGCGGCGTCGCGGCTGACGACGGACAAGGCGCACGAATACAGCTGCTTGCCGACTCGCCACACGTGCAGGTCGACGATGCGCGGCGTGTCGCCGGCGCTTTCCACTTCCACCGCTTCGCGGATTTCATCCACCACGGGGTGGTCCATCTCGCGGTCCAGCAAGACCTTGCCCGTGTCCAGCATCAGCTTTTTCGCCCACAGCGCCACCAGCACGGCGCCCGCGATACCCATCACGGGATCGAGCCACTGCCAGCCGTAAGCCCACGCGCCGGCCAGCGCCACGATGGCCAGCACGGACGTGGCGGCGTCGGCCAGCACGTGGATGTAGGCGGCCTTCATGTTCAGGTCTTCGCCATGGCCATGGTGGTCGTGGTGCCCATGATGGTCATGGTGATCGTGGCCATCATGGTGGTCATGGTCGTGGTGCCCGCCGAGGATCAGCGCGCACACGAGGTTGACCGCCAGGCCGAAGGCCGCCACCGCCATCGCCTGCGGATAGTGGATGGGCTGCGGCGAGAACAGGCGCTCGACGGAAGCGGCCACCATCAGCACAGCCACGCCCAGCAGCAGGATGGCGCTCGTATAGCCGGCCAGCACCTCGATCTTCCACGTGCCGAAGGCAAAGCGGGGGTCGCGCGCATAGCGGCGCGCCGCCGCATACGCAAATGCGGCCAGGCCGATGGCCAGCGCGTGCGAACTCATATGCCATCCATCGGCCAGCAGGGCCATGGAGTTGTACCACCAGCCGGCGACGATTTCCAGCACCATGGTGGCCAAGGTGATCCACATGACGATGCGCGCGCGGCGCTCGGCCTTGTCGCTGGCGGCGCCGAAGACGTGTTCGTGCTGCCAGGCGGAGAGGTCTTCATTGAGGGATTGCGTTTTCATGACGTTCTCCTTATTTGAGGTAGGTGCGCAGGATGCCCGCGATGTCGTCGGCGCCTCTGGCCCGCTCTTCGCCGGAGATATCGGGACTGGCCACGTGCTCGCGCAAATGCTCTTCGATGACTTCGGCCATCAGGCCATTGACGGCGCCGCGCACGGCGGCGATCAGCTGCAGCACTTCGCCGCAGTCGCGGCCCTCTTCCAGTCCCCGCTCCAGGCCTTCCACCTGGCCACGGATGCGCTTGACGCGATTGAGCAGCCTGGTCTTGTTGTGTGCCGTGTGGCCCATAATTCACTCCGATAAATACTATAGGGGGGTATACTATCAGAGAACGCCACGGCTACGTCAACAAGGCATACCCGCCTCAGGGAACGGGTGCGATCTTCTGCAGCTTGCTGGCCAGCGAAGCGTCGGACAATTCGCCCAGGTGGGTGTCGGCCAGCCGCCCCTGCGCGTCATAAAACAGGGTGGTGGGCAGGGCCGAGGAACCGGCCGCCTTGCCCAGCGCCGCCTCGTCGTCGAGCACCACATTGCGCAGGGTCGCGCCGCTCCTGTCCAGGAAAGCGATGGCGGCGGTCGCATCCTCGCGCTGGTTCGCGTACACGAAGACGATATCGGCGCGCGCCTGCTGTGCGGCGGCCAGCACGGGCATCTCGCGCCGGCATGGCGGGCACCAGCTGGCCCACAAGTTGACCACCATGGGCTTGCCACCGGCCAGCGCCGCCAGGCTGGTGGAGGTGCCGTCGAGCGCATGCAGGGCCACGGCCGGCAAGGCCGCCGGCTTGTCGTACGCCAGCCCCAGCCCTGCGCTCGACACGCCCCAGGCCAGCGCACCGCAGGCCACGCTGATGGCCAGCGGCCGGCGCATGAGCGCCATGGCGGGACGCCGGCAGCGCCACGCGGCGATGGCCAGCGCGGCCGCGATGCCAGCCGGCGCCAGGAAGCCGCCGTCGCGGATATTGAGGATGGACGCGGGCGCGGCCAGATACTGTTCGTGCCAGCGCAGCACGAACGCCACGCGCGCCCCCAGCAGGCCGGCGATCAGCATGTCGGAAACGAGGGGGCCGGCGTCCGGCAGCCGGCGGTGCTTCCGCAGCCACCACGCCGCGCCGTAGGCGACGCACAGGGAAACGAACAACAGGACCAGGCCCGTGGGCAGGGCCAGGGGACCGATTTGCAGGGACAGCATGGGCGCTCGCTATGACATCGAATGGGTGGCCATTCTGCCCCATGCGGATTAAGCAGGCGTTAATCCGGCATCAAAAATCGGCCAGCGCTTCCTTGCGCACGAAATGCATGGCTTGCGGCTGGTCCACCAGCACGCACTGCTTGCCCGTGCGCTTGCAATGGTCATGCACGCGCCAGTAGGCATCGTGGCTGACGCAGCCCGTCTGGCAAATCACCAGGTCGGCCGCCACCAGACCGGCTTCCAGCGCCGCCGCGTCGTCGGCGCCGTCATCGCCGCCAGCGTGATGCAGGAAGCGCCCGCCGGCCTGCTCGATGGCCAGCTGCGCCACGTTGGCGCCAGCCGCGTGCTGTCCCGGCGCCAGACTTGAATAAGTGCCCACATACAGCACGGCTTTTTCGCGCACGTCGGCCTGCAAGGATGGCGCCGGCAGCCACTGCAGGCGCAGCAGCTCGCGCATCAGGTCCTGCACGCGCTCGCTGAGCCACTCGACCCGGCGGGCCAGCCGGGCTCGCGTCGGCAAGCCCGGCACGCTGGCCGCCAGTTCGGCCAGTTCATCGCGCGCCAGCGCCAGCCTGGAATCGCGGATCACCACCTGCGCCCGCGCGCGCATCAATTCCGACTCCAGCTGCGTGATGCGGGCCGCCTGCGCCGCCAGCTGCGCACTGCAACGCGCCTGCGCCCGCCCATATTCGCCCATCAGTACGCGATGCTCGTGCGCGATCGCGTCCTCGTTGCCATACACACTGCCCATCATGCCCTCCTTCACCACCCGTGGCGCTATGGCGCCAGCCCATTGCATCCCCATAGCGCTGAATTATAAATGAGAATCATTATTATTTGTGTATGCACGTGCACGCAGCAGGGATATGCGAAGGCGACCGGCTTCACGCGGCCGGCGGGCAGGACAGCATGCGTTTCCAGACATCGTCCTGCACTTGCCGCACCTGCCGCAGGGCATCGGGGCCGCGATAGATATCCAGCGTGTTCGGCCACGCGATATCGATGAACAACTGCCGTGCCGGATCGATCAGCAGCGACTGCCCCACATAGTTCCCCTTGATCTCACCCTTGTTGACGGCCAGCAGGCGCGCGCCGCCCGCAAGCGCCCGCTCGTCCAGCGCCACGCCGCTGCGCTCGGCCACGTCGCGCAGCCAGCGCTCGCGCCAGCGCGCCTGCTCCGCGAACTGTCCCTGTGGCGGCCGGTCCAGCTTGACGACGGCCGCCACGGGACCGCCTGTGCCCGCCTGCAGCGAAAAGCCCATGCGTTCCTGCAGTTCGACCGTGTAGGCCTCCCCCTTGACGTCGATCTGGTAGCGCCCCGCCCCGTCCTGTACCAACAGGTCGGCCTGATGGTAGGCAGGTTTGACGCAATTGGCGTACTGATAGGCGAGCACATCGAGGAATGGTGGTGCGGCCGGGGTGGACGCCGCCATGGCGGGCGACAGGCTGGCCCATAAGGCCGCTGCGGCCGCGTATTTGATCTTGCTCATGCTTGCTCCGGTTCACGTAAAAGACGATGACGGCCGAAAAATACCTGCGGCACGCCATCGAGTCGCTCATGGTAGCTATTTTGAATATTTCTTTCTGGCACACGATTCAATTGAATCGCGCTTGTTGAATCACTATTTCTAGTATGTAATCTTGCAAACAAGTCATTACATCAACTGCCAGTACGTTTCCCTCATCACACGGAGTCCCAGGCAATGTCCGCATTTTTCCATGTAAACGCATCTTCCTTACGCGTCGATCACGACGGCAGCCAGACAAGATGAACAATCGTCCATTCACTGAGCGGCGCCGCCAGCAATTTCTGGATGAAGAACTGTATGTCAAAACGCGCAGCAATCAATTTGCGCTGATTGCAGGAGGACTGGAAAACAAAAAGGTCGCCGACTCAGCGCAGGAAAATGCTTCCGTCCATCATTTTTTGTATTTAGAAGAACTCTGGATCTGGATGCTCGACTATACGGCGGGCGAGTCCATCGAGGCCTTGGCGCCGCGCATCGCGGGCATCGTGGATAAGTTTGAAGAATGGAATGCGGTCGATCAACTCTATCAGCAGGATGCGGCGCTTGAGTTTCCAGAGTTTGGGCCCTACGAATATGAGGGAGCACCAGAGTTTTACGTCCTGTCCGACTATGAGGACACCTTGCAACTGCTCAGCATTGCCATCCTGCTGCGCGATCACCGTTCGGTGCTGCGCATCATCCACGTGCTGCGCAGCCACCGTGGCCGCGATGGCCTGTTCGAGCAATTGATCGACGGGTATGTGGAGGATGGACAAGCACTCGACGCCTGCATCATCGCCAGGCCCTATGACACCCTGCTGCAAGTGTTCTATGAGGAGGATGAGGACGCTACCTTGGCCCTGCTCCAGAAATACCTGAAACAGTGGTATCCGGCCATGCGACATCATCCGCGCTGGTACAACGAGCATCTCAATATCAGCGAGGAAGGCTATGCCGGCTACTACGGCTACTGGGCATTCGAAGCGGGGGCGACGGTTTTCCTGCTCGACCTGGAAGATAGCCAGGCCGCGCATCTGGTGTACCCCAGGGATCTGGTCGACTATGCGCGACGGCTACGCAAGGAAGGCCGCTACACCAGCGAAGTTACATGGCCGCAACCATAATCAGCAAGGGGCAAGGATGCAGACGCTGAACGAACGGGATTTTTGGGCCCGGCGCAGGGAAGCGGCCGCCATCACCCGCGTGCTCGATATCGATGACAGCGGCTATCGCGGCACGCCCCTCTATCCAGCCGACCTGGTGGCGTTCTGCAGAAGGCAAGGGAAAGGTCCCGGCGCATGAAAGCTGCCAGCGCCAGCATCGCCACCGCCGTCACCGTGGCTGCCGGACTCTGCTTCGCCCTGCCCAAGCAGTCGTCTGTCGCCACCGATCCCTTTCCGGGCATTTACGCCATCAACGACCCCGTCACTGGCGAGACCAAGGATGTCCTGAAAGTAAAATCGCTGCTGGGCGAGTACGTGGTACTCGCGCGCTTTGGCGGCCATGGTCCATGGACGGGCCCCATCTACGCCAAAGTCATGGGCAACGGCGACAGCTACGCGTCACCGCCACTGTTTCAGCAAGACCGCATGGTCAGCGCGCTATCGCTGGACGAGATCGGCTACCTCTACCACACGCCGGGCAACAGCGACTCGCGCGTCGGCCCGTCCGATACCGGCTATATCAGCAGTATCGCGAGCTTCGGCATTACCCCCCTGTTCCACCGGCCCCTGCTTGCGGGCGGCAACGAGCGCGGTGAGCGGGGCTTGCACGCGTACACGCCCGGCGCCGGTGAGCGCAAGGTATCGGTCAGTACCTTGAACTACAGTCCGCGCATGATACAGGTGGGCATCAGTTCCGTCGGCGATCCCGACAACGCTGTCGATACCGATCCACTGAGTCCTTACATGAGCAGCGCCGCCAGCTGCTGCTTCTACCTGCCGGCGCAGGCCGCAGCGCCGTTGCAGGTCAAGCTCGAATATCGCTGGCTGCCCAAGGGCAAGCCTGAAGTGCTGGCCGTGACCTTGCCAGCCAACAGCGACGCCGACGAACTGCTGATACTGGTGCAGGCGGATGGAACAATGGGCGTGGAATTTCACGCCCCCGGCAAGGACCTGGATCTGACGCCCGAGGGCGTCAAATCCATCAATGGCAAGCCGTATCCGCTGCCACCGGCCGCCGAGCGCAAGGCGCGCCTGGCTGCGGAACTGGCGCGAAGAAAACGCTTCTTGAAAGATATGTACAGGCTGCGGGACAAAGGCACGGGCGAATCTGTCGAGATGGCATATCAGCTGCGCTACCTGATCGACGAGTACGAGAAAACCATCACCTATCTGGAAACGTTTTCCGCATGCACAGGTACCTTGGCAACGTGCGACAAGCAAGCCACGGCAGCGGCGCGCGCGCCATAGCGCAGCCACGTCCAGGAAACGCCAAGCCGAACGGCGTCCTGACCGCCAGCCAGCCTGTCAGCGGCCCGGATGCGCGGGCGCCGCCAGCGCGCTGGCAGCGGCGCCCGCATCGAGCTTGAACACGCCCACTTCCCGCACCAGGTTGGCCGCCTGCTCTTCCAGGCTGCCGGCAGCGGCCGCCGCTTCCTCGACCAGGGCGGCATTCTGTTGCGTGACCTCGTCCATCTGCGTGATGGCCTGGTTGACCTGTTCGATGCCCAGGCTCTGCTCCTGGCTGGCGGCGGCGATTTCGCTCATCAAGTCGACCACCTGCTTCACGGATGCCACGATCTTGTCCATCGTGGCGCCCGCCTCGTCCACCAGCTTGCTGCCCGCGTCGACGCGCTCGACCGAATCGCCGATCATGGCCTTGATTTCGCGCGCGGCACTGGCCGAACGTTGCGCCAGGCTGCGCACTTCGCTGGCGACGACGGCGAAGCCGCGTCCCTGCTCGCCCGCCCTGGCAGCCTCTACCGCTGCGTTCAAGGCCAGGATATTCGTCTGGAAAGCGATACTGTCGATCACGTCGACGATATCGACGATCTTGCGCGAGCTGGCATTGATGGCGCCCATGGTATCGACCACGCGCCCGACCACCTGTCCGCCCTGCACGGCAAATTCCGACGCCGACACCACCAGCTGATTCGCCTGCCGCGCATTGTCGGCATTCTGCTTTACCGTGCTGGTCAGCTCCTTCATCGCGGAAGCCGTTTCTTCCAGCGAACTGGCTTGCGCCTCCGTGCGCGACGACAGATCGAAATTGCCGGCCGCGATTTCGCGCGAAGCAATAGTGATGCTTTGCGTGCTGCTGCGCACCTGGCCCACGGTGTGCGACAGGCTGCCATTCATCGCTTCGAGGGCCTGCAGCAATTGACCAGGCTCGTCGGAAAAACGCTTGTCGACACGATTGCTCAAGTCGCCGGCCGCCACCCTCTGCGCGGCACGCAGCGCCTCCTGCAAGGGGCCGGTAATGCTGCGGCTGATCAGCACGGCGCCGGCGATGCTGACGCCCAGTGATGCCAGCAGCAAGCCCGCCAGCAGCACGGTTGCCGAGCGTGCCTTGTCGGCCGATTCGGTCTCGAACGCGGCCGAGCGCTTGCTGGTCATGTCGACCACGCGGTTGATGGCCGCCAGATGGTTGTCGTAGCTGGCGGCCATGGCCGCCATGGCAGTGGCGACGCCCGCCTTGTCCTGCCCCTGCAGCGCCGGGATGAAGCGCGTGAATGCCGTCTCATAGAATGCCACGGCAGGGGCATGCGCCTGCGTCAGCAGGGCTTCGGCGATATCGTGATCGAGATCCTGGGTACGCCAGAACTGATGGCGCGTGTCGTACTCGGCCTTCAAGGTTTTCAGGCGTTCGACCAGCTTGTCTTGCGCGCTTCTGTCTTCGGACGCCATCAGCTGGAAGGCGACCAGATACGATTCGAGGATGTATTCCGGCGGCGGCAGCACGTCGGCCACCAGGTCCTTGCCCTGTACGATGCGGTGATATACGGGACCGTTGACCTTCAGTTCGTGCAACACGCGCAGCGACCAGCCGCCATACACGATCAGGCCCAGCGAAAAGATGGCGACCAACAAGGCCAGCCGGCGCGACAGTTTGACTTGGCGAAGCAGCTGCATGTGCGTACCCCCTCGTTTATCCGGACCATGCCGTCAATGCCGCCGGCATAGGCCGCGCTGGCCAGTATGAAATTTCTGCGCGGCATTTGTGGATTATGCAACTTTTTAAGGGGATTGGGCTGAATGCGGTGAAAAAGAATCTCTTGCTGAGCAAAGGCTGGCGCAGGCGCCCGCAGAGGCCGGCGCAGGCGCTGGCCGCTACTGCCTGAGATGAGGGGACGGCGTTGGCCGCGCAGCGGCCAACGGGGCCGCGCGGGCGCGGCAGATGGGCGATTCGGAGAGCCTGCGCGCCCTTCAGGGCGCTCCGTCTTCGAATCCCACCGTTCCGTCCAGACAAATAAAAAAGCCTCCCGCAGGGGAGGCTTTTTTATTTGATTCTGGCGGAGACGGTGGGATTCGAACCCACGATACAGGTATAAGCCGTATGCATCCTTAGCAGGGATGTGCCTTCGGCCACTCGGCCACGTCTCCTAGCTGATTACTCAACTATGTCTCTGTAGCTAACTGCGCTGCAGCGACGAACGTCATAATATCGATTGCCCCCCCTTTGGTCAAGGGCGTGGGGCAATATTTTTGGATATTTAAGCTTTTTCCAGCTCGAACGCTTTATGCAGCGCGCGCACGGCCAGTTCCATGTACTTTTCATCGATCAGCACGGAGATCTTGATCTCGGAAGTGGAGATCATCATGATGTTGATGCCCTCTTCCGACAAGGTACGGAACATTTGCGATGCGACGCCCACGTGGCTGCGCATGCCCACGCCGACGACGGACAGTTTCGACACTTTCGCGTCGCCCGTGATGCTGGCCGCGCCCAGTGCTTCGCGGTTCGCTTCCAGCACGGCCAGCGCGCGCGTGTATTCGCCGCGCGAGACGGTGAAGGTGAAGTCCGTTTTACCGTCGACCGACTGATTCTGTATGATCATGTCGACTTCGATATTCGCGTCCGCCACCGGTCCCAGGATGTGGTAGGCCACGCCTGGACGGTCGGGCACGCCGAGCACGGTGATTTTGGCTTCATCGCGGTTGAAGGCGATGCCGGAGATGACTGCTTGTTCCATGTTTGTATCTTCCTCAAACGAAATCAGGGTGCCTGAATTGGCTTCTATTTCCAGCGGCAACATCGGGTCGGTCAGCGACGACAGCACGCGCGTGGGAACGCGGTAGTTGCCGGCAAATTCCACCGAACGCGTTTGCAGCACTTTGGAGCCCAGCGAAGCCAGTTCCAGCATTTCTTCAAAGGTGATGGTCTTCAGGCGGCGCGCCTCGGAGACCACGCGCGGGTCGGTCGTGTAGACGCCGTCGACGTCCGTGAAGATCAGGCATTCGGACGCCTTCATGGCGGCGGCGATCGCCACGGCCGACGTATCGGAACCGCCGCGGCCCAGGGTCGCGATGTTGTCGTGTTCGTCGACGCCCTGGAAACCGGTAATGATGACGATCTTGCCCGCATCGAGGTCGCGTTTGACTTTTTCGTCATCGATCGACTGGATGCGTGCCTTGGTAAAGGCGGAATCGGTCTTGATCGCGACTTGCCAGCCAGCATAGGATACGGCTTGTTTGCCGATCGCCAGCAGTGCCATCGACAATAGGCCGACGGACACCTGTTCGCCTGTCGAGGCGATCATGTCAAGTTCACGGGGATCGGGTTGATCCATGATTTCCTTGGCCAGTCCAATCAGGCGGTTGGTTTCGCCCGACATGGCGGATGGCACCACCACGATTTGATGCCCGGCGTCGTGCCACTTGGCAACGCGCTTGGCGACATTCTTGATACGGTCAGTCGAGCCCATCGACGTACCGCCATATTTGTGGACGATTAAAGCCATAAGAGTGAAGTTTCCGCTCAAGAAGAATAAAAAAGGAGGGCTTTACTCTACATGCCGCAATGCAAAATAACAAGCTAAAAAGCGCATTAGCTCATACCGATTGTACATATGGAAATAACCAATCCATGCAGTCCAGCCGGCTGGAGCAGCCACCTGGCGACCGCCCCGGGAGTGGCCGTGGAGGCTGCCCCTGCGCTCAGCAGGAGAGCCAGCGCAAGGTCACGCGAGGACGGTCCAGCAGACTCAGACAATGGCAGTCGAGGCCGATACCGGCCGCGTACAGCAATTGTTGCGCCGCACAGACAAGCGGCAGGCGTTCGCGCTCCCAGGCGGGCACGTCGAACGCCTGGTAATGGTATTTCAAGCTCTTGGTGGGACGGTTCAGGGCCAGCTTCAGGCGCTCGCCCCCCTGGCGAAAATCGATGGTCAGTGTCTGTGCTTGCAGCCAGGCAATATCAATACCCTGGCCGCCCTCTTCCACCGCGTCGAAATGCAGCACGCCGCCATACGCGGGAAAGGCCAGACTCGCTTCGCCCTGCCACGTAAATTGCTGGCCGGCCTTTTCCAGGCCGGGAATACCGGCGTCGTCACGCTCGCGCATGCCGGCCAGATCATCGAGCTTCGGCGTCAGATATAAACGGTCGCGGTGGCGCCGCACGTGGCATTCGGGGTGCGTGACCAGCAGTTGCGCATCGGGCCGCGCTTCCAGCAGTTGCGCCAGCATTTCCGCCAGCCATGCCGTCGACGGCATGCGCAAGCCGCGCGTGCCGAACCAGTGGCGCAGCAGGTTGTAGCAACGGTCCGCGCTCAGCGCGCGCAATTTCGCCAGTTCGATGCAGTCGCCATCGAGGCACGCCGCCAGATCCTGCGTCGCCAGCTCCGTCAGCAGGCGCTGCGCCGATTGCGCGTGCTGGGCGCTGCGGGCGAAGCGTTCCTGGAAACCGGGAAAGGCCTGCGCCAGCACGGGCATCACCTGGTGCCGCAGGGCATTGCGGGCAAAGCGGGGATCGTCGTTCGACTCGTCGTGGATGTGCGCGATCGCATGCTTCGCCACATACGCTTCGAGTTGTTTGCGCGACACGGAAAGCAGCGGGCGCGCCATCACCAGGTCCGGATTGCCCAGCAGCTCGGGCGCGCTGTTGGCGCCATCCATACCGGACAGGCCTGCCGTGCCGGAGCCACGCAGCAGCTGCAGCAGCACCGTTTCCGCCTGGTCGTCCTGGTGGTGGGCAGTCAACAGCAGGCGCACGCCGTGCGCGGCGCACAATTCACCCAGGGCCGCGTAACGGCGCTTGCGGGCCGCCTCTTCCGTGCCCGTCTTCGCATTCTTTTCCAGGGTGACCTTGCGTGCCTCGAAGGCGATACCCATGCCGGCACACGCCTGCGCGCAGTGGGCCAGCCAGGCATCCGCGTTCGGGCTCAGGCCATGGTGCACGTGAAACGCGTGCAGGGACACGCCCTGCTCTTGCGCCCAGGCATGCGCCAGGTGCAGCAGGGCCGCGGAATCGAGGCCGCCGCTCAGGGCGATGCCGACGGTGCTGCCGGGTGCAGGTGCGCAGGCGTCCAGTGCGCGGGCGAAGATGTCGGGCACGGTGGCGGTTTGTTGCTTTTTCATTCGGACTCCGGGAATGCAAAGAGGGACAGGCGGCTAAACGGATGGTGTCGTTTAGCGGACTGTCCCTGGTAACTCTTGATATTTTGTCGGATTACGTCTTGTCGGCTTACGCTGCGCTAAGCCGACCTACGCCGACCTACGTCGACCCACGTCGACCTACGCCGACTTGCGCTGGCTTACTCGCTCGGCGTGGTTTCCTTGAACTTGCCGTAGCTCAGCAGTTTTTCGTGGCGCGCGGCCAGCAGGTCCTTGGTTTTCATGCCCTGGAACTGGCGCAGGGTGTCGGCCAGTGCGCGTTTTAGCAAGGTGGCCATCTGCTTCGGATCGCGGTGGGCGCCGCCCAGCGGTTCGTTGATGATCTTGTCGATCAGGCCCATCGCTTTCAGGCGGTGGGCAGTCAGGCCCAGCGCTTCGGCCGCGTCGGAGGCGCGCTCGGCGCTCTTCCACAGGATCGAGGCGCAGCCTTCCGGCGAGATCACTGCGTAGGTCGAGTATTGCAGCATCAGCACGGCATCGCCCACGGCAATGGCCAGCGCGCCGCCGGAACCGCCTTCACCGATGATGGTGGCGATCAGCGGCACTTTCAGTTCGGCCATCACATACAGGTTGTGGCCGATGGCTTCCGACTGGCCGCGCTCTTCCGCGTCGATGCCGGGGAAGGCGCCTGGCGTGTCGACGAAGGTGAAGATGGGCAGGTTGAACTTTTCCGCCACTTTCATCAGACGCATGGCCTTGCGGTAGCCTTCCGGTTTCGGCATGCCGAAATTGCGCATGGCGCGCTCTTTCGTGTCGCGGCCCTTCTGGTGGCCGATGACCATGCACGGCTGGCCGTTGAAGCGGGCCAGGCCGCCGACGACGGACAGATCGTCCGCGTAGCTGCGGTCGCCATGCAATTCGTGGAAATCGGTAAAGATTTCATTCACGTAATCCATGGTGTAGGGGCGTTGCGGGTGGCGCGCGATCTGCGCCACTTGCCAAGGGGTCAGCTTGGCGTAGATATCCTTGGTCAGCTGCTGGCTCTTCTTGGCCAGGCGGTCGATCTCTTCCGAGATGTCGACGGCCGAATCGTCTTGCACGAAGCGCAACTCTTCGATCTTGGAATCGAGTTCCGCGATCGGCTGTTCAAAATTGAGGAAAGTCGTTTTAGTCATTGTACCTCCAGGTTTTACCGGCCACGGCGCCAGGGCGCGCGGCGTCATCTATGTTTATTTTACCGTACCGGCTGGTGCGCCGGGGGCTGTATCGGATGCGGCAGGGGCGGCTGCAGGGTCGAGACTGCGCCACAAATACCACGTCGCCACGGTGCGCCACGGTTCCCAATTGGCAGAAACTTCGCGCGCATCGCTGCGGGAAACGGGTTCGCCGGAGAAGTAATTGACGCTGATACCCTGGATCAGACCGGGGTCGTCGAGCGGCAAGACATTCGGCCGGAGCAGATTAAATATCAGAAACATCTCGGCTGTCCAGCGGCCGATGCCGCGGATCTGCACCAGTTCGGCGATGACGGCTTCGTCATCCATCTGGTCCCACTGGCTCGCGTGCACGCGCTTGGCCTTGAAATGGTCGGCCAGGTCGAGGATGTATTCGGTCTTGCGTTTGGACAAACCGCAGGCGGACAATTGCTCGGCGCCAGCCTTCAATACTTGCGAAGGCGTGCATTTCGGGCAAGCCAGCAGCAGCTTTTTCCAGGCGGCATCGGCCGCCTTGGGCGTGATCTGCTGCCCCACCAGCGAACGGGCCAGGGTGGTAAACGGGTCGCTATGGCCGACCAGGTGCAGGTCGCCAAATTGCGGGATGAGTTTTTTCATGATGCGGTCGCGCTTCATCAGCTCGATCTTCGCCTCTTCCCAGTAATGCGGCACCTGGATCACCTGCGCAGCGATTACTGGCGCTTCCCCGTTTTCCCTGGACGTCGCCATCATGCGCGGCGCCAGTTGGTCGAGCCGTCAGGCTTGTCTTCAAGAATGATGCCCGCCGCCAGCAATTCGGCGCGGATCTTGTCGGACTGGGCAAAGTCGCGCGCCTTTTTCGCCGCACTGCGCGCCGCGATGGCCGCTTCGATGCCGGCCGCCTCATCGACGCCGCCGGCGGCGGCGCCGACGGTCGCTTGCAGGAATTGCTGCGGCGTGCGCTCGAGCAAGCCGAACACGCCCGCCAGGCCTTTCAATTGACGCGCCAGGGCGGGCGATTTGCTCTTGTTGACTTCCGTTGCCAGGTCGAACAGGGCAGCCACGGCCAGCGGCGTATTGAAATCGTCGTCCATCGCTTCGCGCACGCGCACGGCATGCGCTTCGTTCCAGTCGATGGCGCCCTCTTCCACCGCCATGTCGGCCAGCGCCGTGTACAGGCGCGTCAGCGACAGGCGCGCATCATCGAGGTGCACGTCCGAGTAATTCAGGGGGCTGCGGTAGTGCGCGCGCAGGATGAAGAAGCGGATCACTTCGGCATCGAACTTTTGCAGCACTTCGCGGATGGTGAAGAAGTTACCGAGCGACTTGGACATTTTTTCATTGTCCAGGCGCACGAAGCCGTTATGTATCCAGTAATTGACGCTGGTGTGGCCGAACGCGCCTTCGGATTGGGCGATCTCGTTTTCGTGGTGCGGGAATTGCAGGTCCGCGCCGCCGCCATGGATGTCGAATTGTTCACCGAGCAAGGCGCAGGACATGGCCGAGCACTCTATATGCCAGCCCGGGCGGCCCTTGCCCCACTTCGAATCCCATTTGACTTCTTCCGGCTCGGACTCCTTCGACGACTTCCACAGCACGAAGTCGAGCGGATCGCGCTTGCCCGTGTTGACGTCGACACGCTCGCCCGCGCGCAGGTCGTCGAGCGACTTGCCCGACAGCTTGCCGTAGTGGGGGAAATTGCGCACGGCGTAATTGACGTCGCCGTCGGCCCCCTGGTAGGCCAGGTCCTTCGCTTCGAGCTGCTCGATCAGGCGCAGCATCTGCGGCACGTACTCGGTGGCGCGCGGCGTGTGGTCGGGCGTCAAAATGCCCAGCGCGGCCGTGTCTTCATCCATGTACTGGGTGAAGCGCGTCGTCAGCTGGGAAATCGTCTCGCCGTTTTCCACGGCGCGGCGGATGATCTTGTCGTCGATGTCCGTAATGTTGCGCACATAGGTGACGTCGAAACCGGACGCCTTCAGCCAGCGGTAGATGACGTCGAAGGCCATCATCATGCGCGCATGGCCAATATGGCAATAATCGTAGATGGTCATGCCGCAGACGTACATGCGTACCTTGCCCGCTTCCATCGGGACGAATACCTGCTTCTCGCGCGCCAGGGTGTTGTAAATCTTTAGATTGCTCATCGTACTTTGCAAGTGAAGCGGCCGCCAGCCTGGCAAAACGACAGACAGGCGCGGACACCGGGGGTGCCGCGCCACTGAACTGCCGTGTGCGCCGAAAACTGTCGACCCGCTATATTGTTGTTCTTGTTTGTTAGAATTGGGGCGTTAGCGGTCAAGTATAACATTGATAAAAACCATACTGGCCCGATATGAATCAGGTTTTTACGATGTTCAACCGAATTTTCAGTTCTTTACAATTAAAGCAAGTTTAGAGAAAAATAACGATCAAGGACGCCTTCATGCAAGAAACCAAATCGAAACGCCTGTCTTTCCTGGCCCGCTTTTGCACCCTGTTTGCCGGCCTGACCCTGGGCAGCGCCGTCGTGGCGGCCGCACCGGCAACCGCCCTCGACCCCACGCCCCATGTGGCCCTGAAAACCAGCATGGGCGAGATCGTGCTGGAGCTGGATCAGGAAAAAGCGCCGAAAAGCGTGGCCAACTTCTTGCAGTATGTCAAAAGCGGTTATTACAAGGGTACCGTGTTTCACCGCGTCATCGACGGCTTCATGATACAGGGCGGCGGCTTCGACAAGAACATGAAGCAGAAAGCCACCAAGGCGCCGATCCAGAATGAAGCGCAGAACGGCTTGCAAAACGTCACCTACAGCATCGCCATGGCGCGCACGGGCGACCCGCATTCGGCCACCGCGCAATTCTTTATCAACGTCAACGACAATGGCGCACTCGACTACCCTGGCCGCGACGGCTTCGGCTACACGGTGTTCGGCAAAGTCATCAAAGGCATGGACGTGGTCGACAAGATCAAGGCCGTGCCCGTTGCCGACAAGGGACCGCACCAGAACGTGCCCGTCACCCCCGTGGTGATCGAATCGGCGACTTTACTCAAGTCCGCGCCCGCAAAACTGTAAAATAGCGTTTTTGCGGCGCCGGCCTGCCTGGCGCCGCTGAATCAATTATTCATCCAATTTATTAAGGATCATCATGACCTCCGTCATCATCACCACCAATCTGGGCAAGATCACCGCTGAACTGGACGCCGAAAAAGCGCCGAAAACGGTTGCCAACTTCCTGGCCTACATGAAAGCCGGCCACTACGACAACACGATCTTCCACCGCGTCATCGACGGCTTCATGATCCAGGGCGGCGGTTTCGAGCCAGGCATGAAACAGAAGCCTGCCGACACCACCGTGGAAAACGAAGCCAAGAACGGCCTGAAAAACGATACCTACACCCTGGCCATGGCCCGCACGTCGGACCCGCACTCGGCATCGGCCCAGTTCTTCATCAACATCAAGAACAACAGCTTCCTCGACTACCCAGGCCAGGACGGCTGGGGTTACGCCGTGTTCGGTAAAGTTACCGACGGCAAGGAAGTCGTCGACGCCATCCGCGCCGTGAAAACCTCGCGCGCCGGCATGTTCGCCGATGTGCCAGTGACCGACGTCATCATCGAGAAGGTAGAAGCCGCGTAATTCGGCTCAGGCATCATGAATCACAGGCATTGCCGCGTTGGCGCCTCTCCATCTACATCACTTTTTGGGAGCGTTGAACGATGACAATGCCTGCCGCACTCTTTATTTCCGACCTGCATCTGCAGAGCTCGCACCCGCGCACCAGCGCGGCGTTTCTTTCTTTCCTGGAACATCATGCGCAATATGCGCAAGCGCTGTATCTATTAGGCGACCTGTTCGAATACTGGGCCGGCGACGATGACCTGGAAGACCCGTTCAATGCGCGCATGACGGCCGCCATCCGCGCCGTCAGCGATGCTGGCGTGCACGTCTACTGGATCGCCGGCAACCGCGACTTTCTTGTCGGCTCCGGCTTTGCCGCCGCCGCCGGCGCTACGCTGCTCAGCGAACCGCACGTGGCCACGATTGCCGGCCGGCGCATCGTCTTGCTGCATGGCGACGCCGAATGCACGAAAGACGTCAGCTACATGGAGTTTCGCGCCATGGTGCGCCAGCCCGCCTGGCAAAAACAGTTCCTGTCCATGCCGCTGGCGCAGCGCAAGGCCATCATCGATGGTTTGCGTCAGAGCAGCCGCGAGCATAATGGCGAAAAATCCATGGACATCATGGATGTCACCCCCGATGCTGTCGCGCAAGTGTTTGCCGAACATGCGAGCACCGTCATGATCCACGGCCATACGCACCGCCCCGCCCTGCACCAGGTCGACAATACCTTGCGCTATGTCCTGCCCGACTGGGAATGCGACGTGACGCCGCCACAACAGCCGCGCGGCGGCTGGATCGCCATCGATACGCGCGGCAACATCACGCGCCACGACCTGAACGGCGAGATCGTCGACTAGGCCTGCGCCGACGGCCGCACGGGTGTTTGTCCGATAGCCGCGCCCGCCTGGCCTTGCTGTAATGACGCCATGCCCACTGTTTACATCGGCACGGCCGGCTGGAGCATCTCCAGCGCCGCCGCCAGCCACTTTCCTCTCGATGGCAGCCACCTGCAGCGCTATGCCCAGGTACTGGACTGCGTGGAAATCAACAGCTCGTTCTACCGTCCGCACCAGCCCTCCACGTACGCGCGCTGGGCCGCCAGCGTGCCCGAGCATTTCCGCTTCAGCGTGAAATTACCGCGAAGCATCACGCACGAACGGCGCTTGCGCGACTGTGCGGACGAACTGGACCGTTTTGCGGGAGAAGTCATGCAACTGGGGAATAAACTGGGCTGCGTGCTGGTGCAGCTGCCGCCCAGCCTGCGTTTCGAGGCCGACGTGGCCAGCGCATTTTTCCATGCGCTGCGCCAGCGCTTCGACGGCATGCTCGCCTGCGAAGCGCGCCACCCCAGCTGGTTCGAGGCGGGCGCGACCGAACTATTGACGCTGCAAGGCATCACGCGCGTGCGGGCCGATCCGCCTGCGGGACAGCCGGGGCCGCACATACCGACGACCAGCGTGGCCTACCTGCGCCTGCACGGCAGCCCAAAGATTTATTACTCGGACTACCCGGCCGACTACCTGGCGGCGCTGGCCGCCGACTTGCACACATCGGCGCAGGCGGGCAGCTGGTGCATCTTCGACAACACGGCGGCCGGCGCAGCCCTGTTCAATGCGCTGGACCTGCATGCGCGGCTGGCCTGAAAATACGTGTTGATTTTTTGAGACTTAGTGTTATAGTTAACTACAACACCGATCAACTACATCACGGAGCTTCGATGCCTACAGCATTTTTCACGCGCCGCACGGCCCCGCCCTTGTCGGAGCGCATCCCATGAGCACGGAATGGAATGACAATAGCCCCATCTACCGCCAGCTCAAGGCCAGGGTGGTGGGCATGATGCTCGATGGCGTGCTGCAGTCCGGCGACGCCCTGCCGTCGGTACGCCAGGTGGCGGCCGATTATCAATTGAACCCCATCACGGTTTCGCGCGCCTATCAGGAACTGGTCGACGATGCCCTGGTGGAAAAACGCAGAGGACTCGGTATGTATGTCTTGGAAGGCGCCCGCGACAAATTGCTGGCCAGTGAACGCGAGCGCTTCATGCGCGAAGAATGGCCGGCGATGCTGGAACGCATCACGCAACTGGACCTTAACCTCGAGCAACTACTGCAGGCGAGCCGCGACAGTGGCGCACACGGAGAGAGCGCATGAATGCATTGAACAAGGACAGCGTCATCAGCGCCCGCGGCCTGCGCAAGCAGTATGGCAAGCAAGTCGCCATCGACGGCATCAGCTTCGATATCGCGCCGGGGCGCATCGTCGGCTTGATCGGGCCGAACGGTTCGGGCAAGACCACCACGCTGAAAGCCATCCTGGGCCTGACGGGCTTCGAAGGCCAGCTGTCGGTGCTGGGACGCGATCCGCGCCTGCAGCGCGACGCGCTGATGGACGACGTATGCTTCATCGCCGACGTGGCCATCCTGCCGGGCTGGCTGCGCGTGGCCGACGCCATCGATTTCGTTGCCGGCGTGCATCCACGTTTCGACCGCAGCAAGGCCGAGCGCTATCTGGCCCACACCAAGCTGGCGCCGAAGATGAAGGTCAAGTCCATGTCGAAAGGCATGGTGGTGCAGCTGCACCTGGCGCTGGTGATGGCCATCGACGCCAAACTGCTGGTGCTCGACGAGCCGACCCTGGGGCTGGACATTCTGTACCGCAAGCAGTTCTACCAGAACCTGCTGCAAGACTATTTCGATGAAAACAAGACCATCGTCATCACCACGCACCAGATCGAGGAAGTGGAACACATCCTGAGCGACCTGATGTTTATTCGCGACGGCAAGATCGTACTGGCATCGACCATGGAAGAGGTGGGCGAGCGCTACATCGAGGTGATGGTGGGACCGCAGCACGTCAATCCGGCGCGCGCGCTGCAGCCGATCAGCGAACGCAGCGTGTTCGGCAAGTCGGTGATGCTGTTCGACGGCGTCGCCCGCACCCAGCTGGCGGCCCTCGGCGAAGTCCGCACGCCCAGCCTGGCTGACCTGTTTGTCGCGACCATGAAAGGATCGTACCAATGAGTATTTCCCCTGCAAACAAGATGCAATGGCTGATCCGGCGTGAATTGTGGGAACACAAGGGCATGCTGGTATGGACGCCCGCCCTGATCGGCGTCGTCATGACCGTGCTGGGCGCCCTGGTGACGATAGCCACCATCGCCAAGACCAAGATGCGCACGGCGCTGATCGTCAATGGCGAAGAAGTGTCCTGGAGCACGGTCTTCAATACCCGCACCTTCGGCCCGCGCCGCACGGAAATCATCGACGCCGTCGCCAACAACTACACGTACGCGGCCGCGCCGCTGTTCCTGGCACTGGGCTTTCTCGTGTTTTTCTATTGCCTGAGCGCCCTGCATGAAGACCGCCGCGACCGCAGCGTGCTGTTCTGGAAGTCGCTGCCCATCTCGGATGCCCAGACGGTGCTGTCGAAAGCGGCCATCGCCCTGCTCGTCGCGCCGCTGATCGTGGCCGCCGCCGCCAGCGTGACCTCGCTGCTGCTCGTGCTGATCCTGAGCGGCGTGCTGGCGGTCAACGGCATCCATGTGTTCGCCGAACTGCTCGCCACGCCCGGCCTGTATCTGGGACCGCTGCGCGTGTTCGGCTTGCTGCCCGTGTATTGCCTGTGGGCCTTGCCGACGGTCGGATGGCTGCTGATGGTGTCGAGCTGGGCCAAGTCGAAAGTCTTCCTGTGGGCCGTCGGCGTGCCGCTGCTGCTGCTCATCCTGGCCGTCTGGGCCGTCAAGCTGACGCAGACGGAAAGCGGCGTCGACTGGATACAGATGAACGTCATCGGACGCGCCCTGCTGGGCACCCTCCCCGGTAGCTGGTATCTGTTCGAGCCGGACCTGCTGCCGCAGATGCACGCGCTGGCAGAGGGGGGATCGCACGCGACGCGCACTGATGTGTTCAGCAACTCCTGGTCCAGCCTGGCCTCGCCAGCCGTGTGGCTGGGTGCGGCGGCAGGCGCGGCGCTGATTTACGCCGCCATCCGCCTGCGCCGCTGGCGCGAGGAAGGCTGAGCCCCCTCTTCCATGGGCGGATTTGGGCGGCGCCCTGCACGCGTAACGCGTATGCCGGCCCGGCATACGCGCAGCGGACCGGCGGGGATCAGGCCCGCGTCAACCGGCCGATCACGCTGGCCACCTTGGCCGTGATCATGTCGACCGCGGGACCGTTGGCGCCGTGCGGCAAGATCACATCGGCATTGCGCTTGGTCGGTTCGATGAATTGCTTGTGCATCGGGCGTACCGTTTCCAGATACTGCTCGATGACGCTTTCCACGGAACGGCCGCGTTCCGTGATATCGCGTTGCATGCGGCGGATGAAGCGCACGTCGGAAGCCGTGTCGACAAAGATCTTCAGTGACATCATGTTGCGCAAGTCTTCGTCATACAGGGCAAACAGGCCTTCGATCACGATCACCGGCGCCGGCTTGACGGGAATGGTCCTGTTGGAGCGGTTGTGCAGCGTGAAGTCGTACTCCGGCATCTCGATCGCTTCGCCATTGCGCAAGGCCTGGATGTGCTGCACCAGCAATGGCCACTCGAACGCCTGCGGATGGTCGTAATTCTGCTGGCGCCGGACTTCAGGGGAGAGATGGGTTTGGTCGCAGTAATAGTCGTCCTGCATCACGACCGAGACCATGTCGGCACCGAACGACGCCAGCACCTGCTGTGATACGGTTGACTTGCCACTGCCGCTTCCGCCAGCGACACCAATAACAAACGGTTGGAAGGAAATATTATTCATGCCGAATGATACCGGAAACGCGGGCGGACTGACAGGGAGCGGCTCCTGTCACGCGTCATGCACGAGCCGCACATACAGCTCGGCCACCCGCTCGGCCGTGATGCCGTCGCACTGTTCCACCGCCAGCGGATGGCCGGTCGGCTCCAGCTCGAGGTACGGACGCATGCCGTCGTCGCGCAGGTGCACGCGGGTTTTCAGGTTCAGGGTAGCCGGATACACGGGCAGCTGCGTGCTGAGCCAGCCGAAGAAGGGGCCGATGTGCGCGCGCCTGGCGTCATTGAAACAGGCATCCCACGCATCGAAGCTCTCGCTGCTCAGCGACACCCACACGCCCCAGCTGAATGGTTCATCCGAGCCATGCACGGGGATGTCGATGGTGGCGCGCACGAAGCAGTGTTCTTCATCGACGATGCAGGCGTCGCTGTCGAGCTGGCAGCGCGTTTCGCGCTCGGCGGGCGCCATCTGCTCAACCAGCCACGGCGCATCGGCGCCGAAGCTGGGCATGCCCGTGTGAGTCTCGCCGCAGGCGCGGCACAGGAAGGAAAAACGCATGCGTGAAGGCTGCTTATTCGAACTGCTTACGGAACGCCTCGAACTGCGCCGCCAGGCCATCGAAGTCGCTGCGCAATTGCAGCACTTCCTGTTCCAGCTGGGCCACCCTGCTGCCCTGCTGCGGCGCGCTGACGGCACCAGCGTAACCTGCCGCCGTCTCGATCTGCGCCAGCGCTTCCTCGCCGCCCAGCAGATGGCCGTAGCGCGGTTCCTTGGCGCCGGGGGCGACGGCCAGTTTCGCCACCAGCGGCGGGTATTTGTCGATCAAAAATTGCAGGCCCGATTCCACCTCGGCGACGGACTTGAATTCATGCACGCGGCCGCTGCGGCTGCGGATTTCACCCGCCGTCTGCAAGCCGCGCAGCATGAGGATCGTCAGGATGGCCAGCTTGTCCTGTTCCAGCGACCACTTGATGCGCATGCGGTGTTCGTACTTGGCGACGCGCGCGCCCGCCTGCGTGATGCCGTTGACGAATTTGCGCTGCATCAGGCGCTGCAGCACGTCGTAGACGGTTTCCTCGGAGAGGGCCATGACGGGGTCGCGGCTCGACAGCTGGTTGCAGCCGTTCGTCAGCGCGTTGAGCGACAGCGGATAGCTGTCCGGCGTCAGCGCTTCCTTTTCGGCCAGCACGGCCAGCACGCGGATCTCGAAGGGGTCGAGCAGATTCGGATTGTCATTGCTTTTTTCGCCTGCCGTCACATCAGTATTCATGCCTGTATCCTTAATCAACCAGCTTGTTCATTTGCTCGGAATCGAATTTATCACACTCGGGCACGCCCTGGCAGCAGATGCCCGCCGCCTTCAGGGTGGCGAGTATGGTTTCGATGCGCTGCTCCTGCGCCACGGCGTGCGTGATCAGGCCTTGCAGGGCTTTCGACAGCGGATCGTCGCCGTTGGGCGTGACGCCGTACGCGGCAAACAAATGCGCCGTGCTGCCTTCGCGCAAGGCGCTGACATCCTTTTGCACGATGTGCGCGGGGTTGCCGACGGCCGTCGCGCCGGACGGCACGGGTTTCAATAGCACCGCGTTCGAGCCCACCTTGGCGTATTCGCCCACCGTGAAGCTCCCCAGCACCTGCGCGCCGGCGCCGACGATGACGCCGCGCTCCAGGGTCGGATGACGCTTGGCGCCGCTGTGCAGCGAAGTGCCGCCCAAGGTAACCCCCTGGTAGATGGTGCAGTCGTCGCCGACGACGGCCGTCTCGCCGATCACCACGCCGAAACCATGGTCGATGAAGACGCGCCGGCCGATGACGGCGCCCGGATGGATCTCGATGCCCGTGATGATGCGGGCGATATACGAAATGAAGCGCCCCACCCACTTCATGTGCCGCGTCCAGCACCAGTGCGCCCAGCCGTGCATGACGATGGCGTGCAGGCCCGGATAACAGGTCAGCACCTCCCAGCCATTGCGGGCGGCGGGGTCACGTTCGATGATGCTGTTGATGTCTTCGCGCAGGTGGTGGAACATAATGAAAATGGATAAGGTGGAACGCAAATGGTAGCGTATTCGGCGACGTGCTGCCGGAGAGGCAGATAAACAACCGCCGCCTCAAGGGCGGCGGCTGATTTTCTGGAAGCGCTACAAAACGTTCAGGGCAAGGCGCATTGCCGAAGACAGTACGAATGTACGGCGAGGCAATGCAACGCCGCCATGGACGTTTTTTAGGCTTCCAGCGCGATGCGCTGGCGGCGGGCTTCATAGAGGCACACACCGGAGGCGACCGATACGTTCAGGCTCTCGACGGAGCCGAACATCGGGATGCTGACGAGGATGTCGCATGTATCGCGCGTCAAGCGGCGCATGCCTTCGCCTTCGGAACCCATGACGAGGGCCGTCGGGCCCGTGAAATCGGCTTCGTACAAGCCTTTTTCGCCGTCGTCCGAGGTACCGATCAGCCAGATGCCGCGGTCCTTCAGTTCGCGCATGGTGCGCGCCAGGTTCGTCACGGTGATGTACGGGACGGTTTCGGCGGCGCCGCTGGCAACCTTGGCGGCCGTGGCATTCAAGCCCACGGCGCGGTCCTTCGGCACGATGACGGCATGCGCGCCGACACCGTCGGCCACGCGCAGGCAGGCGCCCAGGTTGTGCGGGTCGGTGATGCCGTCGAGAATCAACAGCAGCGGCGGGCCATCGATGGCGTCCAGCAACTCGTCGAGATTGCGCGCCAGCGACAGCTGCGACGCAAACGCGATCACGCCCTGATGGCGGCGCGTGCCGACGATCTTGTCCAGACGCGACGAATCGACGGGCATGACGCGCACGTTGGCCGCTTTCGCGGCGGCGATCATGTCCTTCATGCGGCCGTCGACGCGGCTGGCATCGACGAAAATTTCTTCCACGGACGACGCTTCATGACGCAGACGCGAAGTGACGGCGTGGAAGCCGAAAATCATTTTATTCTTCATTTGTTATCGTTTCTTTTATCGCTTGTTCTTGCTTGATTTTGATACAGTTTTTGCTGCTCGTGGTGCCGCCGCAGCGGGTGCCGCGGCTGGTTTCTTGCTGCGCTTCGGCGCGGCGGCCTTGGGGGCTGCTGCTTGCGGCGCTGCCTTGGCTTGCGCCTTGGCGGCAGGTTTGGCGCCATTGGCACGGCCGCCGGAACCATTGCCGGATTTGCCGCCGTTGTTGCCGCTGGCCTTGATTTCATGGCGCTGCTCGGTCGCGGGACCGGGCTTGACCATCGACTTCTTTTCGCCCTTGCGCTTGCCGCCAGACTGCTTGGCCGGCGCTTCGTCGCCCGCCAGTTCCGCATCGGTCACCAGACGCAGGTCGATCTTGCGCGTTTCCAGGTCGACACGCGCCACTTGCACCGTCAAACGGTCGGTCAGCTGGTAGCGCTTGCCCGTGCGTTCGCCGCGCAATTCATGGCGCGCATCGTCGTACTGGAAGTAATCGGTACCGAGCTCGGTGACGTGCACCAGGCCTTCGACAAACAGGGTGTCGAGTTGCACGAACACGCCGAAGGTGGTCACGCCGGTGATGGTGCCGGTGAATTCTTCGCCCAATTTGTCTTGCATGAAGTAGCACTTGAGCCAGGCTTCCACGTCGCGCGACGCTTCATCGGCGCGGCGCTCGTTGGCCGAGCAATGCACGCCCAGCGCGTCCCAGATGGTCAGGTCCGTCTTCTTCGGCTTGCCGTCGGCCTTGTCCTTCGCCTGCTGCTTGCGCGTGGCGTTCGACACGTTGGTGTTCAGCACGACCTTATCGGACAGTTTCGGCTCGTATTTCTTGCCTTGCAGAATCGCCTTGATGGCGCGGTGCGTCAGCAGGTCGGGATAGCGGCGGATCGGACTGGTGAAGTGGGCATACGCCTCGTAGGCCAGGCCGAAGTGACCGATATTGTCCGGGCTGTAGACGGCTTGCTGCATCGAACGCAGCAGCATCGTTTGCAGCAGGGCCGCATCGGGACGCTGCTTGATCTGCTGCATCAGGGTCTGGTAATCGGATGCCGACGGCGTGTCGCCGCCCGTCAGGTTCAAGCCAACCTGTTTCAGGAAAGTACGCACTTGCGTGAGCTTTTCCTTGGTCGGGCTGGCGTGGATGCGGTAGGTGCCTGGATGCTTGTTACGCAGCAACAAATCGGCTGCGCAGACGTTGGCCGCCAGCATGCACTCTTCGATAATCTTGTGCGCTTCGTTGCGCGTGCGGGGGATGATCTTTTCGATCTTGCCCGCGCTATTGCAGACGATATACGTTTCCGTCGTCTCGAAATCGATGGCGCCCCGCTCCGTGCGTGCTTTCAGCAAGGCGCGGTAGACGGCTTCCAGGTTCTGCAGGTGCGGCAGGATGTCCGCGCGGCGTGCCGCTTCGGGTCCCTTGGTGTTGCCCAGCACGGCGGCGACTTCGTCATACGTGAGGCGCGCGGCCGAATGGATCACGGCCGGGTAGAACTGGTAGGCTTTCAGTTCGCCCTTGTCGCTGACGACGGCGTCGCAGACGAGGGTCAAACGGTCGACGGCCGGGTTCAGCGAACACAGGCCATTCGACAGTTTTTCCGGCAGCATCGGGATCACGCGGCGCGGGAAGTAGACGGACGTGCTGCGTTCGAGCGCGTCGATATCGAGCGCGTCGTTCGGTTTCACGTAATGGCTGACGTCGGCAATCGCCACGATCAGGCGGAAGCAGTTGGCGCGGCCGATCTTGACGGGTTCGCAATACACGGCATCGTCGAAATCGCGCGCGTCTTCGCCGTCGATGGTGACGAGCGGCACGTCGCGCAGGTCGACGCGGTCTTTCAGATCGGCGGCGCGCACTTCGAACGGCAGTTTTTCAGCTTGCTTGAGGGCGGCGGCGGAAAAGATGTGCGGCACATTGAATTTGCGCACGGCAATCTCGATTTCCATGCCGGGATCATCCAGGGCACCGAGCACTTCGACGATCTTGCCGACCGGCTGCTTGAAGCGCATCGGCTGCTCGGTCAGCTCGACGCTGACGATCTGGCCGGCTTTCGCCTTGCCCACCGAACCGGTGACGAGAATGTCCTGACCGATGCGCTGGTCTTCCGGCGCCACGACCCAGGTGCCGTTTTCCTGGATCAGGCGGCCGATGACGTGGGTATTGGCGCGCTGCGTGACTTCAACGATCGTGCCTTCCGGGCGGCCGCGGCGGTCCGTGCCGACGATGCGGGCCATGACCTTGTCGCCATGCAGAACTTTCTGCATTTCTTTCTCTGGCAGGAACAGGTCGGCGCTGGCGTCGTCGGGAATGACAAAGCCGAAGCCGTCGCGGTGGCTCATGACGCGACCGGCGACAAGCGCGCTCTGGTCGGCCAGGCTGAAAACACCGCTGGCGTCAGACTTGAGCTGGCCGTCGCGCTCCATCGCCTTCAGGCGACGGACCAGGACATCCATGGAATCGGCATGCACTTGCAGCGTTTTCCCGAGAGACTGCGGGTCGAGAGGCGCGTTGACGCTGCGGAATATGCCGAGAATGTCCTCCCGGCTGGGGATGGTGTGGGTATTTTGGCTCAAAAGTATTTCTATAGTTGTTATTGACAGTGATCAAACGGAAGACAAAGACCGATGACATCACCGTCAATATTGACACGGTGATGTGCGGTAGTGTACCGGAGGACGCCTTGGTTTGCCTAACGCACAGCGTAGCGGAAACCGAACAAGTGCCCCGCCGATGAAAAAAAGGAGAAAAGCTGCGCAATGCATTTGACTTCGGCAAATATTGCTCTATAATCTCGGTCTCTTGCAGCGACAAACCTTCACGGGAATGCAGTTGCAGGAAAGCGGTACAGGGTTGATGTGCAGTATGGAGCGAAAGCTCATCTGGCGCAAAACTCTTCAAGTCGCTATAATAGCAGAATTGCTGTAAAGTTATTTTGCAACAAGTACTCGAGCAGTAAAGTAATAAGTCACAGCAGCATCAGTGCCCACGTGGCGGAATTGGTAGACGCGCATGGTTCAGGTCCATGTGCCTTCGGGTGTAGGGGTTCGAGTCCCTTCGTGGGCACCATTACCTAATTCGCAAAAAAGCCGCAAACTTTCACGAGTTTGCGGCTTTTTTCATTGCAGCTCCCCTGCCGGAGTCTGCCCCCGCATTTATTTACCACTTTCCATATTTTTTCATTGACCTCCACGCTGGCAGCCTCTATGATCCTGCCTTCTCTGCAGAACACGCAAAGAAAGCAGCAAAGCAGCATCAGTGCCCACGTGGCGGAATTGGTAGACGCGCATGGTTCAGGTCCATGTGCCTTCGGGTGTAGGGGTTCGAGTCCCTTCGTGGGCACCATTACCAAAATTCGCAAAAGAGCCGCAAACTTTCACGAGTTTGCGGCTTTTTTCATTTCCAGCCTCAGCAAACCCTGTCGGCATTCTTGACAGTTGACGGCTGCGCACGCGCCAAGTCCTTGATTTTACGAGTGAGCACGCTTCTTGCCTGCACGATGGCATCGCCATTGCTGGAGCGCCGCCATGAAAAGCCTCGTCGCCGTCCTCGCCTTGATGTTACCTATCAGCACTATCGCCTCGCCCCTGTTCAATCTGCAATACGTACCCGGCACTTCGCTGCAGGCGCAGCAGGGATTCCAGGCGGCGGCCGCGCGCTGGTCGCGCGTCCTGAAAGACAATGTCACCATCGAGTTGACGGTGGGCTTCAATTCGCTGGGCGGCAACATCCTGGGGCAAACGGGCTCGTCGGAAGCGTTTTACCGCTACAGCGACTTTCGCGGCGCCCTGGCCGCCGACGCCACGTCCACCATCGACCAGCGGGCGCTGGCGCACCTGCCAACGGGCGACAGCTTCGGCATGCTGATCAACCGCACGGCCAACAGCCCCAACGGCCCCGGCAGCGCCCTGCCCTATCTCGACAACAATGGCGACGCCAACAATCAGTATTTATCCCTGAGCAATGCCGAAGCCAAGGCCGTCGGCCTGGCGCCGCCGCCGCAATCGCTGGACGGCTGCATCGGCAATTGCGACGGCTTCATCCAGTTCAACAGCGATTTCAACTTCGATTTCGATCCCGGCAATGGCATCGGCGCCCACAGCATCGACTTCATCGGCGTGGCCATGCATGAAATCGGCCACGCACTGGGCTTTCTCAGCGGCGTGGATATCCTCGACTACAACTCGCCGCCGCTGGGCGGCCCCTATGACGACACGGAATTTACCTACATCTCGGGACTGGACCTGTTCCGCTACTCGGCAGAAAGCGCCGCGGCCGGCGTGATCGACTGGACGGCCGACAACCGCGACAAGTATTTCTCGCTCGATGGCGGCGCGACGCGCGGTCCGCTGTTTGCCAACGGCAGCTTTCACGGCGACGGCGACCAGGCCAGCCACTGGCGCGACAATTTAGACCTGGGCATCATGGACCCGGCGGTGGCATACGGCGAATTATTGCGCCTGCGCTGGAACGACTTGATCGCCCTCGACGCCATCGGCTGGGATATCGCCCCGAACGCCATCCCGGCGCCGGGCACCTTCCCACTGTTATGTCTGGCACTGATGCTGCTGGCATGGCAGCAACGACGCTGACTACGCTGAAAAAACAGGCAGCTTTATGCCATTTCTCATAGGGAAAACCCTTTTTTCAGCGGAAAAGGGGGTTTCTTGAAGAAAAGAGCAAAATGTTCATTGACCGAATGGCCGCCAACCCTTATTATTTTGTCCGTCGCTGCAGAACACGCAGCAGACAGCAAGCAGCAGCAAAACGCAGCACAATGCCCACGTGGCGGAATTGGTAGACGCGCATGGTTCAGGTCCATGTGCCTTCGGGTGTAGGGGTTCGAGTCCCTTCGTGGGCACCACCAGCAACGAGTTGTTTTCGTTGTGGTCCGCAGTACAGTAGTGAGATACAGCAGTAAGCAACAAGCAGCATCAGTGCCCACGTGGCGGAATTGGTAGACGCGCATGGTTCAGGTCCATGTGCCTTCGGGTGTAGGGGTTCGAGTCCCTTCGTGGGCACCATTACCTAATTCGCAAAAAAGCCGCAAACTTTCACGAGTTTGCGGCTTTTTTCATTGCAGTGACCCGTCCTGGAATAAGTTGACACTTTTTCGTTACAGAGAAGGAGTGTCCGATGGAACAAGGGTTTCGACGCAGTCAGCGAGATTACAGCCTGGCTTTTAAATTGAGCGTTGTCGAGCAGGTTGAAAAAGGCGAGATGACGTACAAGCAGGCGCAAACGCGCTACGGAATACAGGGTCGGTCGACAGTTTTGGTATGGTGTCGCAAACACGGCCTGCAGGATTGGACGCATCCCAGGGGCCGAAGCGAACGGAGAGCGAGCATGACAGACACACCAGCCAGGCCACTGACGCCAGAGCAGCGCATCAAGGAGCTGGAGCGTCAGCTCAAGGAAGAAAAACAGAAATCCGCGCTGTTCG
This sequence comes from Janthinobacterium sp. GW823-FHT01H08, assembly GCF_058797855.1. Classification (NCBI taxonomy): domain Bacteria; kingdom Pseudomonadati; phylum Pseudomonadota; class Betaproteobacteria; order Burkholderiales; family Oxalobacteraceae; genus Janthinobacterium; species Janthinobacterium sp. GW823-FHT01H08. The sequence continues at coordinate 2,492,167 of NZ_CM179504.1, read as the reverse complement.
AGGCGGTTCTCGACGTCCTGCGTGACGAATACGGGGTGCCGGTAAAAAAGCCTTTGGGCAGGTCATCGCGCGCAAGCAAGTCGAAGGATTAAGCGTCGAACGGGCCTGCCGCTGTGTCGGCATCAGCCGCCAAGCGTATTACCAGCGCCGTCAGCGCGAGCGACATTGCCTGGACAGGGCGCAAACTGTCGTCAAGCTGGTGCAGCCGATACGCCTGCGCCAGCCACGCATCGGCACGCGCAAGCTGCACAGCATGCTCGGTGCAGCCTTTTCCGGTGCAAAAATCAAATTGGGACGCGATGGACTCTTTGATATCTTGCGCCAGGAGCGGCTGCTGGTGCAACCACAGCGGGCCTATCATAAGACCACGAATAGCCATCACCGCTTCCGGCGCCATCCCAATTTACTCAAGGAGGGGCCGGGACAAGTGCTCGCCACGCGGCCGGAGCAGGTGTGGGTAGCCGATATCACGTATCTCCCGACCGCCGGAAAATTCGTCTATCTGAGCTTGGTAACGGATGCGTATTCGCGCAAGATCGTGGGCTATCACGTGCACGCAAGCCTGCAAACCGAAGAGGTCAGCGAGGCCTTGAAGATGGCCCTGCGAGCACGACAGCGCAAGACGCCGCTGATCCATCATTCAGCCAGGGGCATCCAGTACTGCTCGACTTACTATCAAGAAATTCATCGTCGTCATGGACTGACTTGCTCCATGACCGACGGCTACGACTGCTATCAGAATGCGCTGGCCGAACGTATCAACGGCATCCTGAAAGGCGAGTTCTTGCTGAATCGGCCTGCAGACCTGAAACAGGCGAGCAAAATGGTGGCGCAATCGGTGCGGATATACAACCAGGAACGACCACATACGGCCTTGAAGTACAAAACGCCCGATGCGGTGCATCGGGCGTTTGTGCAGCAATAAATACTGTCAACCTATTTTAGGACTGGACACAGAACGCCATGTGTTGCCATGGCGCCCTCCCTCCCCTTATTTGCCCAGCGCCGCCTTCACGGCGTCAAGCAGCGTCGTCGTCGGACGGCCTGTCAGCGCGCTCAATTGCTTGCCATGGTCTTCCAGGCCGCCCTTGGCCGCGCCCGCGTCGGAATCGGCCAGCAACTCGGCAAACCCTTCCGGCACGCCCACGCCCACCAGCGCCGCCTTGAAGTCCGCCTGCGGCAAATCCTTGTAGACGATCGCCTTGCCCGACTGGCGCGCCACTTCGGCCGCGTACTCGGCCAGGGTAAAACCGTGGTCGCCAGCCAGTTCATAGATCGCTTGCGGCTGGTCCGCCGTCAGCACGGCAGCGGCGGCGGCGGCATAATCAGCGCGCGCGGCCGACGAGAAGCGGCCGTTTTGCGCCGCGCCCAGCACGACGCCATGCTCAAGCACGGGTGCCAGGTGTTCCGTATGGTTTTCCAGATACCAGCCGTTGCGCAGGAACGTGTACGGCAGGCCGGACGCGCGGATGGCCGCTTCCGTGATCACGTGCTCGGCGGCCAGGCCCAGCGGCGACGTATCGGCGCGCAAGACACTGGTATAGGCCAGCAGGGAAACGCCGGCGCGCCTGGCAGCATCGATGACGTTCTGGTGCTGCTGCGCGCGCTGGCCCACTTCGCTCGACGAAATCAGCAAGATTTTCGTTGCGCCCTTGAAGGCCGCATCAAGGCTGGCGCCGTCGTTGTAATCGGCCTGGCGGACCTGCACGCCCTTGGCGGCCAGGCCGGCGGCCTTGGCCGGGTTGCGCACGGCGGCAATGATGTTGGCTGCGGGAACGGATGCGAGCAGGCTGGCAATGACGTGCTGGCCCAGATTGCCTGTGGCGCCGGTGATGACGATCATGATTTCTCCTTGGAGGGTGGCTGGTAAAACCCTATAATAGGACTATTACTTACTTATTGTAAGTACGTACCTTTTGGTAAGTATGGATTACCCTCACATTGAAGACCAACTATCATGCCCACAGACACTCCCGGCGCCAGCCTGCGCGCCGCCCTCGCCCGCCAGAATCAGGAGGCACACCTGCTGGCGGCCACCTGCCCGTCGCGCGCCGTGCTCAGCCACCTGACCAGCCGCTGGGCCGTGCTGGTGCTGGTACTGCTGCTGAGCGGCACGCGGCGCTTTAGCGAACTGCGCCGCGAAGTGGGCGGCGTCAGCGAAAAAATGCTGGCGCAAACCCTGGAAGCGCTGGCGGGCGACGGCTTCGTGCTGCGCCAGGCGTATCTGGTGATCCCGCCCAAGGTGGAATACAGCCTCACGCCGCTGGGGCGCGAGGCGGCCGAACGCCTGGCCGTGCTGGTCGACTGGATCGAAGACAATTACCCGCGCATCGAACAGGCGCGCGCGGCCCTGGATGCGGCACCGCCAGCGCAAAATGCGGCTTGAGCAGATTGCTTTTGATCATCAAGAATTATCGTTTACTCCTACTTGCCTTGATGTAATACTAGGCCCATGAACCGCGTAAGGGCGCGACACCATGAATCAGTTGATTTCTTCCATCACCGACCGGGCCAATGTGCTGCTGGTCAGCAATTCGCCGAACGAAGTGCGCGAACTGCTGTATGTGCTGGACCGGCATAACCTGGGCACGGGGCTGGCGGGCGATATCGACGAAGGCGTGGAACTGGCGGCCGGCGGCACGGACCTGATCCTGCTCGACGCGGCTCTGGCGGGCTCGAATATCGGCGCCACCTGCATGCGTCTGCGCAATGCGGGCGGACGCCACAGCGTGCCCCTGCTGCTGATGTCGGCCACGCCCAGCGCCGAGGAGCAGGGCCGCAGCGTGGGCGCCGGCGCTTCCGACTACATCAAGATGCCCTTCAATGCGCGCGACGTGGCGGAAAAAATCCTCATGGAACTGGCCTTGCACAAGGCCGAAGCTTCCGCGCCGCATGCCGCCACGCCGCCGCGCCCCGTGCATCCGCAAACGCTGGAAGTCAATTACCACTCGATATTGGCCGGTTCACCCGACGCCGTGCTGCTGTTCGATATCGACAACGAGCTGCTGATCGACGCCAACCACCTGGCCGAAGAACTGTTCGGCATGCCGCTGGCCGAGCTGCTGCAAGGCGGCATGGAGCCGCTGTTCCCCAAACATCAGAGCGATGGCCGCGCCTCGCCGCAGCTGCTGGAAGAAAAGATCCGCGATACCCTGCAAGGCAAGATCGTCGTCTTCCGCGCCAGCTGCTGCCACCGCGACAGCCACCCGATCGCCTGCGAAATCCGCCTGATGCGCCTGTCCGTGCCGGGCCGCCAGCTCGTGCATGCGCGCATCATCGACTTGACCGAACGCAACCTCGCCGAAGCGATGCGCTCGGGCCAGAGCGCCCTGCTGGAAATGGTCGCCAAGGGCGCGCCCCTGATCCCCACGCTGAACCAGCTGCTGCTCTTGATCGAAGGCCAGTCGCGCGGCGTGCTGTGCTCCATCATGCTGCTCGACGACGACGGCACCCACATGCACAGCGCGGCTGGTCCCAGCCTGCCGACCGAGTACATGGCCCTGCTAGAAGGCGTGGCCATCGGCCCCGGCGTGGGCTCCTGCGGCACCGCCATGTTCCTGCGCGAACAGGTGGTGGTCAGCGACATCATGCGCGATCCGCTGTGGGCGCCCTACCGCGAGCTGGCCGCGCCGTTCGGCTTGCGCGCGTGCTGGTCGCAACCCATTTTCGGCCAGGATGGCGCCGTGCTCGGTTCCTTCGCCATGTACTACCGCGAAGTACGCCAGCCCGATGCGCGCGACCTGGAACTGATCGACACGGCCACCGACCTGGCCGGCATCGCGATTGGCCGCATGCGCCATGAACGCGAGCTGCAACGCCACCGCACCCACCTGGAAGAGCTGGTGGCCGAACGCACGGCGGCCCTGACGCAGGCCAAGGAACACTCGGAGCAGACGAACCGCGAGTTGGCCGCCGCGCTGGAAAACCTGTCCATCACGCAGGAAGAACTGGTGCGCCGCGACAAGTTGGCCGCGCTCGGTGCGCTCGTCGCCGGCATTGCGCATGAACTCAATACGCCGATCGGCAACGGTCTGGTGGTGGCCACCACCATGGCCGAACGCACGCGCGAAATCCAGGCCAGCTTTCTCGATGGCCTGCGCCGCTCCGAACTGGGCGCCTACCTGACCCAGGCCAGCGAGGCGGACGCCATCATGCTGCGCAACCTGCAGCGCGCGGCCGACCTCGTTTCGAGCTTCAAGCAGATCGCCGTCGACCGCGCCAGTTCGCAACGCCGCCACTTCCTGCTGCGCCAGTTCGTGGCCGAGCTGATGCTGCCCCTGTGCACGCAGCTCAAGGCCGCCGGCCTGAGCCTGACGCAGGACGTGCCGGAGGGCCTGGCGATGGACAGCTATCCCGGTCCGCTGGGCCAGGTGCTGAGCAACCTGCTGGAAAACTGCCTGCGCCACGCCTTCGAGGGCCGCAGCGGCGGCACCATAAACGTCAGGGCGCGCGGCAGCGACGACGGGAAGACGATCACCATGTCCATCGCCGACACGGGCGTGGGCATCGCCGCCGACGACCTCGTGCATGTCTACGACCCCTTCTTCACGACCAAGCTCGGTTCCGGTGGTTCGGGCCTGGGCTTGCATGTGGCGCACAACATCGTCACGGGCGTGCTGGGCGGGCATATCGACGCCACCAGCAGCATCGGCGACGCCAGCGGCACCACCTTCACCCTGCAGCTGCCCGCCGTGGCGCCGCAATCGCCCGCCCCCTGAACGGCAGGCACGCTACAATGCCGGCAGGCTTTTCTTTCGGAGTACTTATGAAATACCTGATCGCCACGGCCCTGCTGGCCGCCTGCGGGTACGCCACGGCCGGACCGGCGCCCTGGTACAAATGGCGCAGCAAGATCGACGGCACCCTGTCGTGCGCCCAGTCCACCCTCGGATTTGGCTGGGAACTGGCCTCGGGACCGTACAAAGATAGCCGTTGCGAAAAACCGGCGCTTGTTAAATAATGGGGCCATGACCACACGGGGCACCGGCTTGAGATCAAGCGATGGCAATGCGGCGTCGAAAGAGTATGGAACGATAAGAACGTATCTATTCAAACCGAGGAGACCACATGTTTACGAATCCCGAACAATTCGCATCGGCCACCAAGGCCCTGTTTGAATTCCAGCTGATGACCTTCAACACCCTCACGTCCAAGGCCGTGCAAGGCGTGGAACAGGTGCTGGCATTGAACATGGCCACCGCCAAGTCCGGCATCGAGGATGGCCTTGCCGCCGGCAAGGAAATCAGCCAGGCCAAGGATCCGAAGGCCGCCATGGCCGCCGCCGCCGCCCAGCTGCAACCGGGCGTGGCCGGCGCAAAAGCGTATAAACAGCAACTCGACGACATCATCAAGGAAATCCACACGGAATTCACCACGGCCGCCGAAGCCCATGTGGCCGAAGCGAAAAGCAATCTGAGCGCCCTGATCTACGACGTCACGAAAAACGTGCCGCCAGGCTCGGAAAACGCCGTCGCCATCGTCAAGGCCGCCATCGACAACGCCTTCCTCGGCTACGAACAAGTGACCAAGGCCACGAAACAGGCCGTGAAGACCGTGGAAGAGCAGATCGCCAAGGCCAGCGCGCAAGTGGCGCAGGCCACGGAAAAAGCCACGGCCGCACCTGAAAAAGCAGCACCGGCGGCCAAACCGAAGGCTGCCAAAAAGTAAGCCGTAGGTCGGATTAGCGCGGCAAGGCCGCGCGTAATCCGACGCACTGCTGGCGCTCATGGTGATGTCGGATTACGCGCTTGCGCGCTAATCCGGCCTACCCGACCTACAAGAATTCACCGGCAGGGTCCGGTATTCGCCCCCCCTCCCACACCCCAGAAATAGCCTGAGCCTAGCTGCAGAAATCCTGGCGAGCCTTCGCCTCGACGGTTCCGGCCAGCTGGCGGCGCCAGGCCGCCATGCGCCATGCGGCCCAGGCGGCGGACAAGGCGCCGGCGACGAGGATCAGCCGCGTGTCGATCAGGGTCAGCACGGAGCCGCTGAGGGCCACGACGATGTTGGCGATGCAAAAGGTGGTGGCCAGCAAGCCCATCACGGCGCCCTGTCCGTGCGCACTGAAGCGCTCGGCGCACCAGCCCTGTATCACCGTGTTGTACAGCGCATTCGGAATGCCGAACAGCACGATGGCGGCGATGCCCACCCAGATATTACCCAGCGCCAATATCCCCACGGCCAGCGCCACGCCGCACGCATACCAGCAGGCGCGCAGCAGCGGCGCATGGCGGCTGGGACCGCCCGCCAGCAAGGACGTAATCGTCATCGTGCCGCACAGGCCCACATTCACCCAGGCAATCTCCTGCGCATGATAATGGGCCGTCTCAACCAGCCACAGCGGGTAGAACTCATAAAAACTGGCCACGCCGCAGGTGAACGCCAGTTGCACGATGAACAGGGTGCGCAGCTCCTCATGGCGCAGCAAATTGAGCGAATGGCGGTCGCGCGCCACTTGCCACCACGACGTCGTCAATAGCGAGGGCGTTTCGCGCGGCAAGCCGACAGCCACCAGCACGGCGACGAGCATCAGCGCGGCGGCGGCGATCCAGAACGGCACCGTCACGCCCCAATGCAAGGTGGCGCCCGCCAGGATCGGGCCCACCAGCCAGCCCAGGTAAAACGCGCCGTTCAGCCACGACATGGCGCGCAGGCGCAGCGCTCCCGTCAGCTGGTCGGCCAACATGGCGCGCGCCACGGCGCCGTTACCCTCCAGCAAACCCGTGATGAAACGGGCGACGATGAACAGCGGATAGGACTGGATCACCAGTGCCCAGGCCGTGATCGCATGGCCGATGGCGGCGCCCACGGCCGTGCGCATCAGCAAGGGACGGCGGCCGTAGCGGTCGGACAAGGGGCCCAGCAGGGCCGAACCGATCAGCAAGCCCAGCGGGTTGATCGTCAGCGCCAGGCCGAACAGCAGCTTGGACGGCAAGCCAAGGAAATTGTTGAAGGCATTCGGCGCCTCGGCCGCGAACAGCGGCGGCAGGATCGGGTATGGCAAGGAGGCGCCGATGGTCGACAGCAGCGCCAGCAGGCAGGCGGCGGAAATCAGGATGACGTTTTTCATGCGGGCTCGGCGAATTTTAGTCTGGCAAGCATACGTTGACCATTCCACACAAGCAAACTTAAATGTTTATTAATCATGCTCATCATTGCCGCCGTGAAGCGTGCCAGACAAGGCCTCGGCTATCATGCCGCCATGACCCACGTTGAACAGGATAAACATGACCCTGCCAGAAATTGAAAGCAAACACGGCTTCACCTATCCTGCGCTGTACCGGCAACTGGAGCGCGACGGCATGCTCGCCGTGGGCGAATACGGGCCCGACTGGTACAAGCTGGTCTATCCCACCTTGACGGAGCGCCCTACCCTGCTGTTGCATGCCGATGATTTCGAATTGCTCAACATCAAGGCCGTGGCCGAAGAGGCGGACACCTTGCGCGACGCGGACGATTACCGGCAGATTGATCCCGCCTTCCGCTTCATCCCGTTCGCGCAAACGGGCGCGGGCGATCACTACTGCTTTTTCGCCTCCGGCCAGCAGGACGGCGACATGCCCGTCGTGCTGCTGTGGCATGACCAGAATGAAGCGCAGTACCTGGCGAAAAACCTGCAGGATTTCGTGTTCCACATGTTGTTGAACAGCATGGCGGATCAGGATACCTATAACGAGGTCAGCGACGAGGCATTCAGGGAACAGCTGGCCAACACCCTGGGCACGCATGCGCGCTACCTGACGGCGCGGCAAGCCGAAGTGCTGCAAACCTCGCTGGCCAGGGACATCCTCGATTACGAGGTGACCTTGCCGAAAGGACGCAAGCAGGCGCACCGGGGCTTGCTGACCGACATCGAACTGGCCCGCCTGCGCGAAGAATGCATTCCCTACGAAAAGTTCGACAGCTGTTTTGCCTACAGCACGGCTGGCTGAGCATAAAATCGCTGGGCAAGCGGCGGATGAAGGTTTAAACTGTATATAAACACAGTAAAACCGATCATCTTGCATCTTGCCCTATTGCCATCCCCATGTTGAAAGTCCTGGAAAATCCCCTGTACTATCTGGATAATTTCCAGGACGTGCTGAGCTGGATCAGCGCCCGTTACGCCGATCTGCTGAGCCCTGAAGAAACGCGCTTCATCGCCGACTTCGGCGCACTGCCGCAGCCGTCGCGCGCCCTGTTCGTGCGCCTCGTCATGCGCAAAGGCTGCCTGTTTCGCGCCAGTAAGCTCAAGTATCCGGAAATCGGCGACACGCGCGCGGCCGCCCTGCCCTTGCTGGCCCTGGCATGGGTGGAAGTCGATCCCGTCATTGCACTCGACGAGCTGTTCGAGCAATTGCTGAAAGCGGAAATCGCCCAGGCTTTCGATCTCGCCCCGTCCCTGAAAGCGGCGCGCAAGGCCGAGCAGCTGGAGGTCTTGCGCGAACAGCATGGGGAAAACAGACCGTTTTCCGCCTGGCATCCGGCCTGCAGCGACGTGCTGTACCGCATCGGTTTGCAGCCCCTGTGCGACCGCCTGCGCCTGATTTACTTTGGCAACTATCATCAGGACTGGTCGGAATTCGTGCTGTCCGACCTGGGCGTGTATCAATATGAAAGAGTGGATTTTTCGCCCGAGTCGCGCGGCTTTCGCACGCGCCAGGATATCGAGCACTATGAAGTGCTGCACCAGTGCCGGGAACGCTACAACGACAGCGCACCGGCGGACGAGGTGCTGCAGGAACTGGCGGCGCTGCCATTGCCAGAAGACAATACCTGGCTGGCCAGCCGGCGCGACAAGCTGCGTTTCCAGATCGCCCAGCACCTGGAAAAATGCCAGGACTGGCCGGCCGCCTACCGCGCCTATGCCGATTGCCGCTATCCGGGCGCGCGGGGCCGCGCCATCCGCGTGCTGGAAAAAGACGAGCAGCCGCAAGCGGCCTATGAACGCCTGATGATTGCCCTGGCGGCGCCGGAAAGCGAGGCGGAACAACAATTGCTGCTGCGCATGGCCCCCCGCTTGCGGCGCAAGCTGGGCCATGCGAAGCAGGCGGCCAGCGCCCCCGCCAGCGTCGAGCGCATCGACTTGCAGCTGCCCTTCCCGGAACAGGCGTGCTACGTGGAAGCGGTGGTGCAGCAACACCTGATGCGCGATGACGCGCCCGTGTATTACGTGGAAAACACTCTGATCAACTCGCTGTTCGGCCTGCTGTGCTGGCCCGCCATCTTCAAGGCCATGCCGGGCGCTTTCTTCCACCCGTTTCACCGTGGCCCGGCCGACTTGCACAGCGCCGATTTTTACCAGCGCCGCAGTACGGACTTCGCCGCCTGCCTGGCGCAACTGGACGACGACAGCTACCACGCCGCCATCCGCGCCACCTTTGCCGCGAAGCACGGCATCGTTTCGCCCTTCGTCAGCTGGGAGGCGCTGGACGACGGCTTGCTGGACCTGGCGCTGGCCTGCATGCCCGCCGCGCACCTGAAGAAGGCGTTCGAGCGCATCTTGCTCGATATCAAAAGCAACCGCAGCGGCTTGCCTGATCTGATCCAGTTCTGGCCGGCAGAACGGCGCTACCGAATGATCGAAGTCAAGGGTCCGGGCGACCGCCTGCAAGACAACCAGCTGCGCTGGATCGCGTATTGCGCCCAGCACGCCATGCCCGTCAGCGTGTGCTATCTGCAATGGCAGGCGGCGGCATGAGCGCCAGGAGGTACACGATCGCCGTGCGCGCCCTGTGCGAATTCACGGCCAAGGTGGGCGACCTGGACCTGCGTTTCACGCCCTCGCCCACGGCGCAGGAAGGCATGGCCGGCCACGCCACCGTCACGGGCCGGCGCGACGACGATTACCAGCGCGAAATCAGCCTGTGCGGCGACTTCGGCCCCCTGCACGTGCGGGGCCGCGCCGATGGCTACGACCCGGCGCGGCGGCAGCTGGAAGAAATCAAGACCTACCGGGGCGAACTGGACACGATGCCCGCCAACCACCGCCAGCTGCACTGGGCGCAAGCGCGCATCTACGGCCACTTGCTGTGCCAGCAGCTGAACCTGCCCATGCTGCGCGTGGCACTCGTGTATTTCGACATCGCCAGCCAGAAGGAAACCGTCATGCACGAGGAATGCACGGCCGAGGCGCTGCGCCTGTTCTTCGAGCAGCATTGCGCGCTGTTCCTGGAATGGGCCGAGCAGGAAATGGCGCACCGGGCCAGCCGCGACGCACAGCTCACGGCCATGGCCTTTCCCCACGCAAACTTCCGCCCGGGACAGCGCCAGCTGGCCGAAGCCATGTACAAGGCCAGCAGCCGCGGCTGCGGCTTGCTGGCGCAGGCGCCGACCGGCATCGGCAAGACGGTGGGCAGCCTGTTCCCCATGTTGAAAGCGACGGCCGCGCATGGCCTCGACAAACTGTTTTTCCTGGCTGCCAAGGTGCCGGGCCGGCAAATGGCGCTCGACGCCTGCGCCATCCTCAAGGAGAGCGCGCCGCTGCTGCCCTTGCGCGTGCTGGAACTGAGCGCCAAGACCAGTGCCTGCGAACATCCCGACAAGGCTTGTCACGGCGAATCGTGTCCGCTGGCCAAGGGTTTTTACGACCGCCTGCCGCTGGCGCGCGAGGTGGCGCTGGCCAGCGGTTTGATCCTCGACAAGGAAGCCGTGCGCGCCGTCGCCTTGCAGCAGGGTATTTGCCCGTATTACCTGGGCATGGAATTGGCACGCTGGAGCGACGTCGTCATCGGCGACTACAATTATTATTTCGACCTCAGCGCCATGCTGTATGGCATGACATTGGCCCACGACTGGAAAGTCAATGTGCTGGTCGACGAAGCGCACAATATGGTGTCGCGCGCGCGCAGCATGTATTCGGCCGAACTGGCGCAGATCGACCTGAAAATGCTGCGCAAGTTCGCGCCCGAAGGGCTGAAAAAGCCGCTGGACCGCCTCTCGCGCCAGTGGACGGCCTTGTTGAAAGAGCAGGATGGCGATTACCTCGTGCATGCGGCCTTGCCCGATAAATTCTTTGGCGCCCTGCAAGGCGTGGCGACAGCCATCGGCGACTACATGGCCGAACATGCCACGGCTCTGGACGAAGATTTGCAGCGCTTCTATTTCGACGTGCTGCTGATCAACCGCCTGGCGGAAAGCTTTGGCGAGCATTCGCTGTTCGACGTCAGCAAGACGGAGACGGGCTCCACCGTCTGCATCCGCAACATCGTGCCGGCACCGTTCTTGAAAGAGCGCTTCGCGGCCAGCCACAGCACGGCCCTGTTTTCCGCCACCCTGAGTCCGTGGAATTACTACAGCGATACCCTGGGCATGCCGGCCGACACGGCCTGGGTCGACGTGGAATCGCCATTCCAGGCGGAACAACTGTCCGTGCGCGTGGCCGATACCATTTCCACGCGCTACCAGCACCGCGCCGCCTCGCTGCTGCCCATTGCCCAATTGATGGCAAAGCAATACGCGGAAACGCCGGGCAACTACCTGGCCTTCTTCAGCAGCTTCGATTACATGGAAAAGACGGCCACCCTGTTCGCCCAGCATCACCCCGACGTGCCCATCTGGCAGCAGCCGCGCCGCATGGACGATACGGCCCGCGCGAAATTCCTTGGCCGTTTCGGCCTGGAAACACGCGGCATCGGCTTTGCCGTGCTCGGCGGCGCCTTCGGCGAAGGCATCGACCTGCCCGGTGCCCGGCTGATCGGCGCCTTCATCGCCACCCTGGGTTTGCCGCAGATCAATCCCGTCAACGAGCAGATCCGCCAGCGCATGGGCGACATCTTCGGCGCCGGCTACGACTACACGTATCTGTATCCGGGCATGCAGAAGGTGGTGCAGGCGGCCGGCAGAGTCATCCGCACCCAGTCGGACAAGGGCGTCGTCTACCTGATCGACGACCGTTTTTCACGCCCGGAAATCCGCCAGCTCTTGCCCACGTGGTGGGATGTGCAGCTGGCTGGCGGATAGCACGCGGTTAATCTCTTCAGGTGTTGCCAGCCCGCTTGCGCGGCACACTGGCCTTCCGCTTTCGGGGGGGCGTCGCAGATGCAGCAAGTGCGCTGTCATGGACATCGGCATCAACTTCCTGGCTACGCAGAAAATTCTGCAGTTCGATACGAACGCCGTTTTGCGCGACGACCGACAATTCCAATGTCATGCCCAGCGATTGCAGGAAGCGGCGCAAGGTCGAGACATAGGTGTCGGTACGCTTTTCCAGCTGGGAAACGGCATGCTGTTGAATCCCCAGTTCCCTGGCAACCTCCGCCTGGGTCTTGCCCACGGCCTTGCGGAAATCCGTCAGCGTGGCGGCATGCGCTATCATTTCCTGCATTTTCTCCTGGGACAGAGCCGCAATTTTTGCCTGACGCTCGGCCGGCAAACTGTGGATCACGTCATTCAGATTTCTTCCCATGGCTAGCTCCTGTTCCTGAAATCATCTCCTGCCTTTGCCCTGCCTTGCTGTCGCCGTGGTCAGGTTTTTGAGGTGTTGCTCGTAGCGCGCATTTGCCTTGAACAACAAATCCCTGTAAAACCTGTCCTCGTCGACACCCTGCTTGGCTGCCGCAACCAGAATGACCGCCTCTCGCCGTGTATCGAAAGCAAAGACCGCGCGCCACACCTCTGCCCCGTTATTGGCCTTGAAACGCAGCTCTTTCATATTCGGGTGTTTAGGATGCTTCAACGTCCCGACATGAGGACGCCCGGCAGCCGGACCCAGCTTCGACAGTGCATCGGCACTCGCCAGCAATTCATCCTGGACATCTATCGGCAGAGCATCGAATTCCGCATCGAAGTCATCGTGAAACGTGACCGGCCAAGTCTTCGGCGCATTCATTTATCATCTCCTGATGATATCACGCTTAGATGATTAAGCATCTATGCCATAGAACATGCTAGCCCACCAGTAACCTGAGTTTCTGATACCCCGCCTTGCTCACGGGTATCCTCGTCTCGTCGCGCAAGATGGCCACGTGGCTGTCCTTGGTGGCCGCCTCGATGCGGCGGATGCCGTCGATATTGAGCAGGTACGAGCGGTGCACGCGCAGGAACTTGGCGGGGTCGAGCTGGGTTTCCAGTTCCGCCAAGGTTTGGCTTTTCAGGTAGGACTTGCCCTCGGAACGGATGCTGATGTAGTCGTCTTGCGCCTCGATGTAGTCGATCCGGGCACTGGCGATGACGTGGACCTTGGCGCCATCGCGTATCAGCACGCGATCCAGGGGCGCGGCGCGCGTGGCCGCCTCGCGCGCCACCATTTGCACAGTGTCCGGCGTGCTGCGGTTGGCGCGCGCATGGGCCAGCGCCTGGTCGAAGCGCTGTTCGCTGAACGGTTTCAGCAGGTAATCGAGCGCATGGCATTCGAACGCCTTCAAGGCGTACTGGTCGTAGGCCGTGACAAAGATCAGCTTAGTCTTCGCGCCGATCAGCTCGGCCACTTCGAAACCGTCCAGGCGCGGCATCTGGATGTCGAGGAACACCAGTTCCGGTTCCAGTTCCGCGATGGCCTTGACGGCGTCGAAGCCGTTGGCGCACTCGGCCACGATGTCGATATCGTCATGGCGCGCCAGGTATTCGCGCAGCACGCTGCGCGCCAGTAATTCATCATCGACGATGGCCACCCGCATTCTTGCCTGCATCATGCTTCCTCCGTGCCACCGGTCTGCGCCGGCATCGATAAGGTTACTTCAAACGTCGCGCCGTGCCGCGTCCAGTGCACGCCGGCCTTGTGGCCATACGCGCCGGCCAGGCGCTGGCGTACATTTTCCAGGCCCACGCCATTACCGCGCGCTGGCCCCTGATACGCATCAACAGGATTGCGCACGGCAATCTGCAACAGGCTGCCCACGCGCCGGACTTCGATGGCGATCAGGCCGCCCTCCGTCAAGCCGCAGATGCCGTGCTTGACGGCATTTTCCACCAGCGGCTGTATCAGCATGGGCGGCAGCAAACAGGCCAGCGCGGCAGTGTCGATGCTTTCCGCCACTTGCAGGCGTTCGCCGAAGCGCACTTGCTCGATGGCGAGAAAGTGGCGGATCAGCACCAGCTCCTCTTGCACGGTAATGTGCTTGTGCGCTTCCAGGCTCAGGCTCTGGCGAAAGAAACTGGCCAGCTGCACCGTCATCTGGCGCGCGCCCGCCGCATCGATAGACGTCAGGGCGCTGATGGAGTTCAGGCTGTTGAACAGGAAATGCGGATCGATTTGCGTGCGCAGCATGCGCAGTTGTGCTTCCTGCGCCATCAGCTGCGCTTCCAGGCCCCGTTGCTCGGCCATGCTGGCGCGCACGAATTCGAGCAGCAGATAATGCACGGCGGCGGCCAGGCAATACAGCAGCGCGCCCAGGCCGAAGAACAGGGCCAGCAGCGACTGCGTCAGGTCCACGCCCAGCCAGCGCACGTCCGGCAACAGGCTGACGCTGTTCAGAAATTGCAGCAGGGTTGCCCACAGCAAGCCCGCGAACAGCGCCGCCACGCCCATCACGCCGGCAATGGCGAGCGGATGGCGCGCGTGCAAGGGGTAGGCGCGGCACAGGTAAAACGCGGAAAAGCCGGAACCGATCGCATACACGAGCGTGGCGGGCACCACCAGCAGGACGGCATTGAGCCAAGGCGCGTGCGCCACCCTGGCCAGGAGGGAGGCCAGGGCCAGGCCCAGCGCGATGCACACCAGGAACACCACCACGGCGCCGCGCCGCTTCGACAAGGGTCCGGACATGCGCGCCTAGTTGCGGATTTCCAGGCCGCCCATGATGGCGTAACCCGTCACGTACAGGCGCTTGTTCTGGTTCGGCGGCACGATGGTCTTTTCTTCGAAGCCGCCAAGGATGGGCGTGCCTTGCAGCACGACGCTCCAGTCGGGCGGAATCTTGATGGTGACGCCGCCGCACAGGGCAAACACGTTGAGCACGGCTTCGCCGTCGATCGATGCCTGGCGCAAGTCGATTTCGCAGCCGGCCATGATGACGTTGATATCGCCGCCCCTGAAGCGCTGCGACGACACGCGCCGCACGTAGCCGCCGAGGATGGCCGTCACTTCGATGATGCTGTCGTCGTCGGCCTGGCCGCCCGTGCCGGGTGCTGCAGCGGCATCGGCATCGGCGGGTTCCTTGTCGAGCGACACGGCGCCATTCCTGGGCTGGACGAAGGCGTCAGGCGCAGCGCTGCCATCGGGCGGCGCGGCAAAATGCCGGCGGCGCTGCCGCTGCTGTGCGCCGGGCAAGGATTTCGACACCACGGCCACGCCGGCGGCGATGATGAGCAGCGGCCACAGCATGCTCCAGTTGATATAAAACAAGCCCATGGCTTTCAGGGTCCAGCTCAAGCCCAGCAAGACCATCACGCCGCCGAGTATGTAGCCGGAGCGGTTATGGCTTTGCGATATTTTCAGCAAGCCGAAAATGATCAGGATGGTGGGCCAGAAACGGAAGGTGTAGCGCACGTTGATGAAGCCGAGGTTGTCGAGCAGGAACAGCAGCCCCAGGCCGATGACGATGACGCCCAGCACGATCTGCGATGGCGAGTGCAGCGGCGGTCTATTTTTCATGCTCGGACTCCCGATAGGCAATAAAATGTTTGTTCAACAGCGGCTCCAGCACGAGGCCCACGCCCCAGGCGATCAGCAAGGCTGGCCAGCTATTGTAGAAATTCAAGTTCCACAGTTCTTCATACGACACATACCACCAGGCGGCGAAGAAGATCAGCCACAAGCCGCTCAATACCTGCTTGGCGGACACGGGCGTGAGCAGCTTGTTAAGGCCGAAGACGACCAGTATCAGCGGCCAATAATGCCATAGTGCATAGTAATCATGGAGATGGATCACATCGAGCCGGTCCAGCAGGATGACGGCGCCGATGGCGATCAGCAGCACGCCCCACAGCAGCTGGGTACGGCGGTAATAAGCGGGTTCAGGTTTCACGGTCGTCCCTTGAAGTGAATTGATCGTAAAGATACGCGGATTTCGGCCGCGCGAAAACAGCGCTTCGGCGAATGGCGGACGGGCAGCGGTGAATGGCGCGGCGGCGGGAATAACGGGCAAAAAACAGGCAAAAAAAAGACCGGCTAGGGCCGGCCTTGAAGGGGTTCGCAGTTCACACCGCGACCTGGAGTTGCAGTGCATGGCTGCCTGGCGCAAGCGCGCCGGCAGCGGAAATCTGGTGCCGATCCTTGAGGCGACCGGCTGACCTGCTGGAAGATCGAACATGCCGCCAACTTCACGGCAGTGCGTCTCAACCAAGCAAAGGCATCATACTCCCGATCGGGCAAAAGCACCGTTCGCTAGCGCACACAGATGCGGATTTGCTGAGCTGCATCAAGCAGTCGTGGCGCGCGGCGAACGCAGCATGTCGTTCCCGATCCATGCCAGCACGGACGGTCCCTGCGGCTGCCAGCCCAGCAGCTTGCGCGCCCGCTCGCCGCGCACGCGGCTGTTGGAGCCGAGGCCGTAGGAAGCCATCTCGTAACCCCATTCGGCAATCGCTTCCGGCAGCGGCCAGTCCTGCGCAGGTCCCAGGTCCAGTGCCTGGGCGATGGCGGCCGTCATGTCGCGGAAAGCCGCTTCGCCCGACTCGACAAAGTAAAAGGTGCCGGCCGGCGAGTTTTCCAGCGCCAGCAAATACAGGCTGACGACATCGTCGATATGCACGTTGGACCAGATGTTGCGGCCCGGCCCCACGTGGCGCACGATGCCGCTCTTGCGCGCCTGCTTGAGCAAACGGGGCAGCTGCACGCTGTCGCGCGGCAAGGCACCATGGCCGTAGATCAGGGTGTTGCACAACACGCTGGCGCGCACGCCCTGGCCTGCGCTGGCCAGCACCAGCTCATCGATGGCGACGCGGGCCGCCTTGTCGGCCGTCGGCGCCGGCAGCTTGTCTTCATAATAGATCTGTTCCGTGCCCTCGCCGCCCGACGCGTCGCCCACGATGGACGAGCCGCTGGTGTGGAGGAAAGGCTTGTTGCTGCCGGCCAGCGCTTCAATGATGGCTTCCACGGCGCCCCGGTGGTCGCTGCTGGCCGCATTGATGACGGCGTCCGCCGCCTTCGCTTGCTCGATGATCAGCTCGCGGTCGTTCAAGGTACCGACGATACCCTGCACGCCGATAGTGGCCAGCTCGGCCACCTGCTCCGGCTTGCGCACGAGGCCCGTGACCTGATGGCCGGCGCGCACGAGGCCCGCCGCGATGGAACTGCCGATGAAACCTGCCGCACCTGTCAAGAATACTCGCATCATTACTCCTTTGTTGGTTCAGATTGCAATCAATCACAGCAACAAAGTATGCCCGCTTTCGTCTTTCGCAAAAAGCGGCCGCGCGGCAAAAGATTTATGCCTTGGACGCAACAGTCTTGTTTTTCAGCTGCAGGGCGGCGATGTAGCGGCTCCGGTAGGCGGGGTCTTCCGGCGTCAGCAAGCTGAGCCTGTCGCGTGCGCGCGTGGCGGCCACATAAAAACGGTTCTCTTCTTCCAGCGGATCAGTCTTGCTGCGCGGGAATTCGTCGACGGCCAGGTAAGGCAGGATCACGTGGTTGTATTCGAGGCCCTTGATCTGGTCGATGCAGGCGATGACCAGCTTGGCCTTGCCAGTCGAGACCGTCACGGCGTCTTCCATCTCGCCCAGCCAGCCGGCGAAGCCGCCCAGCGCCACGCCCGCTTCGCGGCACACGGCGATAAAGCCATGCAGGGAACGGGCGACGACCCGCGCCTGGGCAGGGTCGACATAGATGCGGCGCGCCGTCTGTTCCAGCTGCATCAGGCCAAAGATGTGCTGCAGCGCGTCGCCGGCCAGGGCGTCGGGGGGCAGCGCGCGCAGGTAGTCGACGGCGGCCAGGGTCAGCGCCGCCTTGTCCTGGTTCTGCGACTTGGCCAGCTGGTTCGTCAAGAAGCCTTCCAGCAAGTCAGGGTAATTGGCCACGTCGGCCTTGGCTTGCTGCAATTCCGCGCGTGTAAAAGGGATTTCCGCGAAGGCCACCAGGGCTTCGAGGATTTCGCCGCGGCGCGGGCCGCTCTTGATCGCGTGCAAATCCTTGCGGGCGATGGCGACCATGCCGCGCAGCATCAGCACTTCCAGGCTCAGCAGATAACTGTTCATGTCCACCAGGCCATACGCGATGCCGCTCTGGAACAGGGCCGTTTCCACGCGGATCGCTTGGTCTCGGTCGCGCAGCAAGATGGCCGTCGTGCCCGCATGTGCGTGTTCGAGTGCGGCGATCAACTGGGCGCTGCACGCCTGCGGCTGCGCGTGGTCGTACTCGAGCAGCTCGATGTGGGTGGCGCGCGACAGGGCCGACACGCTGGGCTTGTTCTTCAGCACGCCGACAGCCTGCGCCAGTTGCGGGCCGTAGCGGTAGGACGCCGTCAGCGGCAGGCGCTGCAAGGCGGGGAATTCCTGCTCGAAGCGCTGACGCAGGAAGCGGTGGTCGGCGCCCGACCACGTGTAGATCACTTGATCCTTGTCGCCGGCGCCGCAGAAAAACGCGTTGCCGCGGCGTATCAGCATGGTCAGCAGGCGGAACGATGCCTCGTTCAGGTCGTGCAATTCATCGGCCACGATGATCTGGAACGCGGGCAATTGCTGGCGCAACGGTTCGTCGCCGTCGAGCATGCGCACGAGGTCGTAGGTGGCGTCGAAGGGCGCGCGGAACTGGATATCGCCCGTGTCGGCGCCGCGCAAGCCTTCATATTCGCGCAGCCACAAATAATGCGTGCGCGACATGCCCAGCATTTCCAGGTTGTCGTCCAGGGAATTGCTCTCGAAGTCAGGATTCTGGAAATCCAGGCGCGCCTTGGTGCGCAATTGCAGTTTCAGGAATTCGGCGATGGCGCCATTCGTCGTGTTGATTTCCAGCGGATAGCGGTGAGCGTATTTCTCGGAGACCACTTCCAGCGCTTCCCAGGCCACGGGGCGCAGCTCTTCATCGCTGCGCATGGAGGCCACCTGCATGTTTTCCAGCTGTAACAGCACCTTGGCGGCAAAGGCGTCGAAGGTGTCGACCGTCAGGCGCTTGACGACACCGAGCGGCACGCCCACTTCCAGCAGGCGCTGGCGCAGGGCCACGCGCGCCGCTTCCGTGAAGACGAGGGCCAGCATGCGTTCGGGCGCGCGGCCCCGGTGCAGGGCTTCGGCCAGGCGCAGGGCCAGGGTCGTCGTCTTGGCCGCGCCGGCATTGGCGTCGATCAAGACCACTTTCTTTTGCGCCGTCTGGATGGCGACCTGCTCCGGCGTGGGCGTGATGCGTTTGGGAATGAACTGCGGGGCGTTATCTGTACTCAAGGGTATCCTGAAATGATGTCTGTTCTCGGCGCGCTACCAGGCGCAAGTGCGCAAGCCGGCAAAGATGTCGCCCCGTTCGGGCGCATGGAAGGCGCGCATGCGGGCCGAATGCAGGCGCGGCGGCGTGGCGAAGGAGGCGCCGCGCAGCACCTGGTGCTGCATGAAATACGGCGCCGAATATTCGCGCCAGGCATCCACCGCAAAGCCCGGATACGGCTCGAACGGCGTCGCCGTCCACTCCCACACCTGGCCCCAGTGAAAGCGCGGATGGCCGGACAGCGCAGCATACTCCCATTCCGCCTCGGTCGCCAGGCGGCGCCCGGCCCAGGCGCAGTAGGCCTGCGCTTCATACAGGTTGATGTGGCGCACGGCTTCGTTCGGCGGCAAGGTCGTGCGCTGGCCGAAACGCATGGTGCGCCACTGCGTCGCTTCGCGCAGCCAGTACAGCGGCGACGAACGCTCCTGCCGCATCAGCCAGGCGCTGCCGGCCGCGCTCCAGAACTGGCGGTTCTGGTAACCGCCATCGGCGACGAAGTCGGCAAACTGGGCATTGGATACGGCGCAGGCATCGATGGAAAACGGCGCCACGTAGCAGCTGTGGGGCGGCGATTCATTGTCGAAGGCAAATCCGGCATCGCGCGGCGAGCCCAGTGCAATGGTACCGCCAGGGAGAGCGATCTGGCCCGCTCCGGGCGGCAAGGCCGGGCTGGCGGCGAGGGATTCGGGTGCTTCCAGGCCCAGCCATTGCAGGCCGGCCAGCATTTCCTCGCCACACAAGTCTTCATGGGCCAGGGCCAGCCGGTACGGCGCCAGCGCGCTGTCGACATTGGCTTCGCGCGACAGTTTATCGAGGACCCTGTCGAGTACTTCGTGGCAATACGTTTTGACGGCGCCGGGACTGGGCAGTTCCAGCGTCCAGCGTGCGCGCTGCTGCACCATGTTGGCGTCGAACAAGTCGTCGCCGCGCGTCAGCAGGGAGTTATAAATGGCATCGGCCGGATGGCTGGACGCCGCTTCGCGCAGGATGAACCATTCGGCAAACCAGGCGATCTGCGCCAGTTGCCATAAAGGCGGATTGAGGCGCGGATGACGGGGCAGGCCCGCCACCACGTCCAGGCCGGCAGTGACGTAACAGTCGAACAGGGAAAGGGTGTCCTGGCGCGCGGCCAGCAGCGACTGGGCCAGTTGCTGCGCGCCGGCTTGGCGAAAAGAGGCGTTGATTAAAGTCATAGCCAGATTGTAACGACTTATGCCAACTTTGCACTAGTCGCACGGGAAACAGGCAGGGGATGCTCCCCTCCCCGGCCTACTTGACCAGCAACTCGCCCTGCAGCGGCGTGACGACGGATTTGGGCATGCTGACGATAAAACTGCTGCCCTTGTCGGCCACGGACTGGATGGCCAGGGTACCGCCGTGGCGCAGCAGCACGTGCTTGACGATGGCCAGGCCCAGACCCGTACCCTGCGTTTCGCGCGAGCGGCTCTTGTCGACGCGGTAGAAACGTTCCGTCAGGCGCGAAATATGTTCCTGGCTGATGCCGATGCCCGTGTCTTGCGCGATGAATTGCGGTCCGGCCGGGCCATCCTGCCAGCGCAGGGTGATGGTGCCGCCGGCCGGCGTGTAGCGCACGGCGTTCGAGGCCAGGTTGCCGAAGGCGCTGTACAGTTCATCGTAGCTGCCCAGCACGTCGGGGCCGTCGCATTCCATGGTCACTTCATGCTTGCCGGCCGACAAGCCCTTGGCGTCGCGCAAGACTTGCTGCATGAGCTTTTTGATGTCCACGGGCTCGGGGCGCAGCGGATAGTCGACCGATTCCAGGCGCGACAGGGTCAGCATGTCCTCGATCAGATGCTGCATGCGGTGGCCCTGCTCCGTCATCAGCTTGAGGTGGGCGGCGCGCGTGGCGGCATCCAGGTCCAGCTCGGCGGAAGCGATTTCCAGGAAGCCGACGATGACCGTCAGCGGCGTGCGCAATTCGTGCGAGGCGTTGGCGATGAAGTCGCGGCGCATCATTTCGATGCGTTCCGTCTCCGTCACGTCGTGCGTGACGAGGATCTGGCGGCGGTTCTCGAACGGGATGATTTGCACGATCAGCTTGCGGTTGCGGAAGGTAATCGTCAGCGGCTGGTCGTAGCGCCCCAGGATGATGTAATCCATGAACTCGGGGCTGCGGATCAAATTCGTCACGCGCATGCCCTTGTCGCGCTCGTGCGTGAGGCCCAGGTGTTTCTCGGCGGCAGGATTGCACCATTCGAGGAACAGCACGTCGTCCATGATGACTACGCCGTCGGGCAACAGATGCATGGCCTGGCGGAAACGCGCCAGCCATTCCGTCAGCTCGGCCTGGTTTTTCTCGTCATCGCGGCGCATGCGGTACAGGCGCGCGAAGATGCTGGTCCAGGCGCCCCAGCCGTCGGGCAGCTTGGCGCTTTGCGGATTGTCCAGCCAGTTACTCAGCTGGAACAGATACGACAGCTGCACGAACACCATCATGGCCATCAGCACGAAGGCGATGCCCAGCGCATACGTGGCGCCGAACAGATACCAGACGACGGCCACGCCCAGCAGCGCCAGCAACATGCGCAGGGCGGCCGGTACCCAGAACAGCAATTTCGGATTCATAGAGTGAGGCTTTACTTTTCAGACAACATGTAGCCGACGCTGCGCACGGTCTTGATCAGGCTTTCCGCCTCTTTCAAGGCTTTGCGCAAGCGCAATACGTGGACATCGACCGTGCGTTCCTCGATCACCACATGGTCGCCCCACACCTTGTCGAGCAGCTGGCTGCGCGAAAACACGCGCTCCGGATGGGCCAGCAGGAATTTCAGCAGCTTGTATTCGGCATGGCCGATATCGATCTTCTGTTCATCCATCATGACGGTGCAGCTGACGGGGTCCAGGGCCACGTTGCCGGCGCGCATGGGCGCCTGCGCGTGTTCCGGACTCTTGCGTCGCAACAGGGCCTTGGCGCGGGCCAGCAGCTCGCGCGGCGAGAACGGCTTGGTGACGTAATCGTCGGCCCCGCTGTTCAGTCCGGCCAGCTTGTCTTCTTCCATGCTCTTGGCGGTGAGCATGATGACGGGGATGGCGGCGAAATTGCGGTCGGCGCGGATGCGCGACAGCAGGCGCAAGCCCGTCTGGTCCGGCAGCATCCAGTCCAGCAGGATCAGATGCGGCGTGCGGTGCTGGATGAATTCCCAGGCATCGGCGACGTTTTGTACGGAACAGCAATTCCAGCCGGATTCGCGCAGCGAATAGGTCACCAGTTCAACGATGGCCGGCTCATCTTCAACAATCAATACCGTGGTTTTATCAGATGCCATAAAGCTTACTCAGGGAGCTCCTCGGAAATGGCGGGAGCAGCCACCTTGGTGTGGCGGATGTCCTTGCCTTCAACCACGTAAATCACGTATTCGGCGATGTTTTTCGCATGGTCGCCGATCCGTTCGATGGCCTTGGCCACCCACAGGGTATCGAGCGCCGCCGAAATCGTGCGCGGGTCTTCCATCATAAAGGTAATCAGGTTGCGCATGATAGACCGAAACTCATGGTCGATGATGGCGTCTTGTGCAATTAATTGTAATGCCTGCTTGCCATCGTTGCGCGCGAAGGCGTCCAGCGCGTCGTGCAGCATGTCGGTGGCCGTGTTGGCGATGCCGCGCACCATCTCGTAATGGTTGACGACGGCGTTGCCCCGCTTGTGCAAGTTCTTCGCCACGCGGGCGATTTTGGTCGCCTCGTCGCCTACGCGCTCGAGGTCGGTAATCACCTTGATAGTGGCCATGATGGTGCGCAAGTCGTTGGCGGCCGGCTGGCGGCGCACGATCAAATGGCTGCAGGCGTCGTCCAGCGACACTTCCAGCTGGTTGACGACGTCGTCTTCGCGCATCACGCGGTCGGCGCGTTCCGGGTTGCCGATGCGAAAGCATGTCATCGCGTCGAGGAACTGGGTTTCAACGATGCCGCCCATCAGGAGCACTTTCGAGCGGATCGCTTCGAGTTCGTTGTCGTATTGCTTGGATGAATGTTCGCCTATCATGCTGTCTCTCCGTATTCAGTAGTCTTGTATATCGTTATTCTGGGCGGATCAGCCGAAGCGGCCCGTGATGTAATCCTGCGTTTCCTTGCGGGCCGGATTCATGAAAATCTGGTCCGTTTCGCCGAATTCCACCAGCTCGCCCAGATACATATACGCCGTGTAGTCGGAGCAGCGCGCCGCCTGCTGCATATTGTGCGTCACGATGGCGATCGTGTAATCCTGTTTCAGTTCGCTGATCAGCTCTTCCACCTTCGAGGTCGAGATCGGGTCCAGCGCCGAGGTCGGCTCGTCGAGCAGCAAGACGTCCGGTTTCACGGCCACGCCGCGCGCGATGCACAGGCGCTGCTGCTGGCCGCCCGACAGCGACAGGCCGCTCTTGGTCAGCTTGTCCTTGACTTCGCCCCACAGCGCGGCCTTCTTCAGGGCCCACTCGACGCGCTCATCCATTTCACCCTTCGACAGGTCTTCATACAGGCGCACGCCGAAGGCGATGTTGTCGTAGACGGACATGGGGAACGGCGTCGGCTTCTGGAACACCATGCCGACCTTGGCGCGCAGCATGTTGACGTCCTGGTCGGCGTCGAGCACGTTGCGGCCGCGGTACAGGATGGAGCCTTCCGCGCGCTGGCCCGGATACAGGTCGTACATGCGGTTCAGGGTGCGCAGCAGGGTCGACTTGCCGCAACCGGACGGGCCGATGAAGGCCGTGACCTTCTTCTCGTGAATGTCCAGGTTGACGTTATGCAAGCTTTGCGTTTTGCCGTAAAAAAAGTTCAGGCCCGAAATCTCGATGGTTTTTTTCTTTGGTGCCAAGTCTTGGGCTGGATTCATTTGCGTATTCATATGGGTTCGCTTCGCTCGGTATCTGTTTAATGTGGGACTTTTTGGCTGAACACGGTGCGCGACAGGATATTCAGGGCCAGCACGCTGAAGGTGATCAGCAGTGCGCCGCCCCAGGCCAGCGAGCGCCAGTTGTCGTACGGGCTCATTGCAAACGATGCGATGACGGACGGCAAGTTGGCCATCGGCGCATTCATGTTAAAGCTTTGGAACTGGTTATTCAGGGCCGTGAACAGCAGCGGCGCCGTTTCGCCGGCGATGCGGGCCAAGGCCAGCAGTACGCCGGTGATCACGCCAGCTTTTACAGCGCGCAAGCGCACCAGGGTGGCGACCTTCCAGCGCGGCGCGCCCAGGGCAAACGCGGCTTCCAGCAGGCTGTTCGGCACCAGGCGCAGCATATTGTCCGTCGTGCGCACCACCACGGGCACGGCGATCAGGGACAAGGCGATGGCACCGGCGTAACCGGAGAAGTGTTTCACGTGCGCCACGTACAGCGCATACACGAACAGGCCGATGACGATCGATGGCGCCGACAGCATGATGTCGGTGACGAAACGCGTCACTTGCGCCAGCTTGTTTTCTTCGCCGTATTCGGCCAGATAGATGCCGGCCAGGATGCCGATCGGGGTGCTGACGACGGTGGCCAGGCCCACCATCAGGGCGCTGCCGACGATGGCGTTGATCAAGCCGCCGCCTTCGCTGCCGGGAGCCGGCGTCGTTTGCGTGAACAGATCGACGGACAGCGCGCCGAAACCCTTGATCACCAGCGTGAACAAAATCCACACGAGCACGGCCAGGCCCAGGGCCATGGCGGCCACCGACAGGGCGATGCCGACGCGGTGCATCAGCAGGCGCTTGCGGTAGACGGGGTTCATGGCCGGCTTGGCCGGAACGTCGAGGGTGCTAACTTGGCTGAGCTGGCTCATTTCGTGCCTTCCTTGCGGGACATGCCAGCCAGCATCAGCTTGGCGGCGGATAAGACGATAAAGGTGATGACAAACAGGATCAGGGCCAGCGAGAACAGCGACGATACGTGCAGCGCCGATTGCGCTTCGCCGAATTCGTTCGCCAGCAGCGAGGTGATGCTGTTACCGGCGGCAAACAGCGACCACGACAGTTTATTCGCGTTGCCGATGACGAAGGTCACGGCCATGGTCTCGCCCAGCGCGCGGCCCAGGCCCAGCATGACGCCGCCGACGACGCCGGTCTTGGTGTATGGCAAGACGATCTTGCGCACCACTTCCCAGCGCGTGCAGCCCAGACCGTAGGCGGATTCCTTCAGCACGGCAGGGACGATTTCAAACACGTCGCGCATCACGGAAGCGATGAAGGGGATGATCATGATGGCCAGCACCAGACCGGCCGTCAGCAAGCCGATGCCCATCATGGGGCCGCTGAACAGCTGGCCGATGACGGGCACGTTGCCCAGCGTGGCTTTCAGCAGGGGCTGGACGTGGTCGGCGAACAGGGGGGCAAACACGAACAGGCCCCAGATGCCGTAGATGATCGATGGCACGCCGGCCAGCAGCTCGACAGCCGTGCCCAGCGGGCGGCGCAGCCAGGCCGGGCAGATTTCCGTGAGGAACAGGGCGATGCCGAAGCTGACGGGAAAGGCGATCAGCAAGGCGATGACGGACGTCACCAGGGTGCCGATGATGGGGATCAGGGCGCCGTACTGATCATTGACGGGGTCCCATTCCGCGGACACGATGAAATGCAGGCCGAAGGTCTTGAAGGCCGGTATCGATTCCATGATCAGCGAAATGATGATGCCGACCAGGACGATCAGCACCGACAGGGCGAACAGCATCGTCACCTTGTGGAACATGAAATCCTGGAAGCGCTGCTTGCGCATGGTGGAAAGCATTTGCGCGTGACTGATGGAATCGGTCATGGTGCCGCCTGGCAGGGGGATCGTGGAGGAGGTAGATTGTGCGCTCATATTGTGCCAGATGTGGGTGGTACTGCCGGTGCTGCTGTTTTAATACGCCTGTCAAAACCTACTGCGCGTCGGGATTTACGGCCTGCGATGCTCACTGTACCTTTGTACAGTTGCGCTTCTCGACCGCAACTCCCTTCCGCTCGCTACGGTTTTGTCAGGCGTCGTTGCTTTTATTCTTTCAGCTACTTTTATTCTTTTAGCCAGGACCGTCTGCAAGGGCTTGCGGGCGGTCCTGGCTAACTCCCTGCCCCGCTATACTGCCGGCGGGGCAAGGATGAATGACTCAGGCTATGCGATTAGTAGATCGACTTGCCCGATGCATCTTTCAAATTGGCTTTCCACGATTCCTGCACCAGTTTCACGACCGATGCCGGCATCGGCACGTAGTCCAGTTCGACGGCAGCAGGGCCGCCGTTCTTGTAGGCCCAGTCGAAGAATTTCAGGACTTCTTTTGCCTTGGCTGGGTCAGCCTGGACTTTGTGCATCAGGATGAACGACACGCCCGTGATAGGCCAGCTGTTCTTGCCAGCCTGGTCGGTCAGGACCACGCCGAAGCCTGGGGTTTGCGTCCAGGGTGCCGAAGCGGCGGCGGCCTTGAAGTTTTCGTCGTCAGGCTGCAGGAAGTTGCCGTCCTTGTTTTGCAGCTGGGTGTGCGACATCTTGTTTTTCTTGGCGTAAGCCCACTCGACGTAGCCGATCGAACCCTTGATGCGCTGTACGTTGGCGGCGACGCCTTCGTTACCCTTGCCGCCCACGCCGACGGCCCATTTCACGGCCGAGCCAGCGCCGATTTTCGATTTGAATTCCGGGTTGGTTTTCGACAGGAAGTCGGTGAACAGGAACGAGGTGCCCGAACCGTCGGCGCGGTGCACCACGGTGATTTCCGTGTCCGGCAGCTTGACGCCACTGTTCAGTGCGGCGATTTCAGGCGCGCTCCACTTGGTGATCTTGCCCAGGTAGATGTCGCCAACGACTTTACCCGTCATTTTCAGCTGGCCTGGGGTCACGCCGTCCAGGTTGACGATGGTGACCACGCCGCCCATGATGGCCGGGAACTGCATCAGGCCCGCTTCTTCCAGCTCTTCCGCCTTCAAAGGCATGTCCGAAGCGCCGAATTCGACAGTCTTGGCCTTGATTTGCTTGATGCCGGCGCCGGAACCGACGGACTGGTAGTTCAGGCCGTTGCCCGTGTTGGCTTTGTACGTTTCAGCCCATTTGGCGTAGATCGGGTACGGGAAGGTTGCACCAGCACCTGTCATATCTGCCGCCATGACGGAAGCGGAAGAAAATGCCATCGCTGCCGAAGCACCCACGACGATAAATTTGAACATTTGCTTCATTTGCATATCAAGTCCTCAGGGTTGTTAGGGCTCAAAGTCCCGGTTGAATGCTGCGCAGTCTAGCAAGCGAATATGACAGGTTTATGACATGGGCAAAAAATCCTGAAATAATTGGCTACGCCCCGCGAACCGCCCTTTTCGGCGCGAAAAATGACAGGGCGGGCGACGCTTTATGACAGCTTATGTCACGCTTACGTCATATTTCATGATTACACTCACAACGCGTCATACGCGATGAAATACGGATGAAATACGGCTAGAATTAACTATCTGCAAAGACAAAAGAATATGAAACCTGAACTGCACACGGAAGTGACCAAATCGGGCATCCTGCTTGACCGCGAACTGTCGCAACTGA
The DNA here is from genome assembly GCF_058797855.1 of Janthinobacterium sp. GW823-FHT01H08. Lineage (NCBI taxonomy): Bacteria > Pseudomonadati > Pseudomonadota > Betaproteobacteria > Burkholderiales > Oxalobacteraceae > Janthinobacterium > Janthinobacterium sp. GW823-FHT01H08. The sequence goes on along the minus strand of NZ_CM179504.1, from coordinate 2,464,414 downwards.
CTTTCAACCGGCGCGTGATGGCCCAGGCGGAAGACCCGAACATTCCGCTGCTCGAGCGCCTGCGCTACCTGTGCATCGTCAGCAGCAACATGGATGAGTTCTTCGAAGTGCGCGTGGCCAGTCTGCTGGCGGCCGGCAGCATCGGCGGTTCGCTGGCCGGCCACCCTGCCCTGGCGGCCAATCTGGAGCGCATCGGCAAGGAATGCCATGCGCTGGTGGAACGCCAGTACGAGATATTAAATAGCGAAGTCTTGCCGGCCCTGCGCGAAGCGGGCGTGCATTTGCTGCGCGACAACGACCGCAACGATGCGCAGCGCGCCTGGGTCAAGCAGTATTTCGACCGCGAAGTGCGCCCCCTGCTGACCCCTATCGGCCTGGACCCGGCCCACCCGTTCCCGCAAGTGGTGAATAAAAGCCTCAATTTCATCGTCTCGCTGAGCGGCAAGGATGCGTTCGGCCGCGGCACGGCCATCGCCATAGTCAAGGCGCCCCGTGTCTTGCCGCGCGTCATCAAGCTGCCGGACGACATTTCCGGCGACGGCGTGTCCTTCTGCCTGTTGTCTTCCGTGATTCATGCGCATATCTCGGACTTGTTCGCCGGGCGCGAAGTAATTGCCTATTCGCAATTTCGCGTCACGCGCGACAGCGACCTGTGGGTGGACGAGGACGAAGTCAAGAATCTGCGCCAGGCCCTGAAGGGCGAGCTCGTGGGGCGCCAGTTCGGCACCTCGGTGCGCCTGGAAGTGGCGCGCAATTGCCCGCCAGAATTGTCACAATTCCTGCTCGACCAGTTTAATCTGGATCAAAGCCGCCTCTACCGCGTCAACGGCCCCGTGAACCTCGTGCGTCTGTCGGAAATGATCGACCACGTCAAGCAGCCCGAGCTGCGCTTCCCGCCGTTCTTCCCCGGCCTCGCGCACAAAGCCATCGGCAACGACATCTTTGCCGCACTGACCAAGCACGACATCCTGCTGCACCACCCGTATCAATCGTTCCAGACGGTGATCGACTTCATCCGCAGCGCCGCCTACGACCCGTCCGTCGTCGCCATCAAGCAGACGATCTACCGCACGGGCATGAACTCGGACCTGATGGAGTCCTTGATCACGGCGGCGAAGATGGGCAAGGAAGTGACGGTCATCGTGGAATTGATGGCGCGTTTCGACGAAGAAGCCAATATCAACTGGGCCGACAAGCTGGAACAGGCGGGCGCGCAAGTCGTGTACGGCGTGGTGGGCCTGAAAACCCACGCCAAGGTGGCGCTCGTCATCCGCCGCGAAGAAGGCGCGCTGCGCTTCTATGCCCACTTGGGCACCGGCAACTACCACCCCACGACCACCAAGCTGTACACGGATTTCGGCTTGCTGACGGCGAACCAGGACCTGGCCGTGGAAGTCAATGAGGTGTTCATCCACCTGACCAGCCTGACCAAGCCGCACAATCTGAACCATTTGTGGCTGGCGCCGTTCGGCCTGCAAAGCGAAATCATCAAGGCCATCCGCAACGAGGCGAAGATCGCCCGTTCCGGCCGGCGCGGTCGCATCATCGTGAAAGTCAACGCGCTCGTCGATGAATCCGTGATCCGCGCCCTGTATGCTGCCTCGACCGATGGCGTGAAGATCGACCTGATCGTGCGCGGCGCCTGCACCCTGAAGCCGGGCGTGCCGGGCTTGTCGGAAAACATCAAGGTGCGCTCCGTGATCGGCCGCTTCCTCGAGCACAGCCGCATTTACTATTTCCGCAACGACCTGGCGCACGATGTCTACCTGGCCAGCGCCGACTGGATGAGCCGTAACCTGTTCCGCAGGGTGGAAGTGGCCTTCCCCGTGCTGGACCGGGCGCTGAAACGGCGCGTGATCGCCGAGGGCTTGAACCCATATTTGAAGGATAATACCAATGCATGGGAGCTGGAGCCAACGGGCCATTATGCGCGCCGCAAGCCGCGCGGCAAGCAGATGCCGTTCAGCGCCCAGCAATACCTGATGCACACACTGGGCACGCCGGGCGCGGAGGTCGGCGAATAGGCAACTCTACACACAGGAGTACAGCATGGATCTCATCTTGTGGCGACACGCAGAAGCCGAGCCGGGCCTCCCCGACCTCGAACGCGCCCTGACCGTCAAAGGCCAGAAACAGGCGCGCCGCATGGGGGAGTGGCTGGCCTCGCAACTACCGGAAAATTGCCGCATCCTCGTCAGCCCCGCCCTGCGCACCCTGCAAACGGCGGAGGCGCTGGGGCGCAAGTTCAAGCTGATGCCGGAACTTGCGCCCGGCGCCGAGGCGGAAGACATCCTGAAGGCGGCCAACTGGCCCGGCGGCAAGGAAACCGTGCTCATCGTCGGCCACCAACCCACCCTGGGCCAGGCAGCCGCCCTGCTGTTGACGGGCGAAGAGCAGGAATGGGAAATGCGCAAGGCCAGCGCGTGGTGGTTCTCCCAGCGCGAGCCAGGCGACCCCGTCAGTGTCTATTTGAAAGCCGTGATGGCGCATGATCTGGTGGTGAAATAAAATACTAAAACAGAGAAATGCGCAAGGCCAGCGCAGGATGGACAGGTTCTCCCAGCCCGAGCCAGGCGACCCTGTCAGCGTCTATTTGAAGGCCGTGATGGCGCATGATCTGGTGGTGAAATAGGCCACGGGGTCAGACCCGCCGGGTCTGACCCCAGATTGAAATGCGCAAAAAGTGCGCTGGGACAAATACTGGTGGAGTTCACAACTCAGCAGCCTTGTAAAGCGCTGCCGATCTGCTAGAGTTTAATTGCATCAACTACGTGCTGGAGCGCTGCTCCGGCACATTGAGCAACCCAGCGGACGGCCGTCCAACGGCGGCTGAAAGACCATGTTAATCACCTTCCTCGTTTTTCTCTTCATCGCCATCTTCGCCGCCATCATCGGCTTTGTCGCCTTTGAACTGGTCGAAGAAATGCGCGGCAGCCACCATAAGCTGATGGACCGCTATCACGAGTAGCGTTCACCTCGGCACTATCGCATGGCGCCAGCGACGGCCAACAGGCCCGTCCCTCGCGCCATCCTTGTTTTTACGCTCCCGTCTTACGCCCCCGTATTACACTCCCGTCTTGAACTTCGTATAAATGCGCGTCATCAAGCGGCGGATATCGGCCGTGGTCGCTTCCGGCGCCGCCATGCGCTGCTTGTCGGCGTCCGACAGGAAGATGGCCTTGTTCTCGCCGATGTCCTTGCGTACATATTTGATGCTGGCCGGATTCGGATTCGCGTAAAAGACCTTGTTGCTCAGGCTGGCATGCACTTGCGGACGCAGGATGTAGTTGATGAACAGGTGCGCATTGTTCGGATGCGGCGCGTCGGCGGGAATGGCCATGGTGTCGAACATCAGGGCGGCCGTCTTCGGCACCAGCACCTGGATCACATTGCCATTCTTCGCGTCGATGGCGCGCTGGCGCGCGATATTGATGTCCCCCGACCAGCCCAGCGCGACGCAGACGGAACCGTTGGCCATGTCATTGATGTAGCCTGAGGAGCTGAACAAGGTTACGTAGGGGCGGATCGCCTGCAGCACCTTGCCCGCTTCCTGGTAGTCGGCGGCCGTTTTCGAGTACGCGGGCTTGCCCAGGTATTGCAGGGCGGCCGGCAGCACTTCCGACGGCGAGTCGAGGAAGGACACGCCGCACGATTTCAGCTTCGATGCATATTTCGGGTCGAAGATCAGGTCCCACGCGTTGTCGGGCATGGGCATGCCGCCCAGCGCGGCCTTGACCTTGTTGACGTTGATGCCCACCGTCGTGTAGCCCCACAGCCAGTCGACCAGGTAATCGTTGTTCGGGTCGATCTTCGACAATTTCGCCTGCAGGTTCGGATCGAGGTTGCCCAGGTTGGTCAGCTTGCTCTTGTCGAGCTTGCGCAGCAGGCCCGCATCGATCTGCAGCCGCGCCCACTGGGCCGTCGGCACGACGATGTCGTAGCCGGACTTGCCCGCCACCAGTTTCGCATTGAGGATTTCGTTATTGTCGAAAACGTCGTAGCGCACCTTGATGCCCGTTTCCTTCTCAAAATTCTTGATCGTATCGTCGCCGATATAGTCCGACCAGTTGTAGATGTTCAGGACTTTTTCTTCCTGGGCGTGCGCAGGCAAGGCCAGCACGGCCGCCGCCAAGGTCAGTCCCAGTCCAATGCGCCGTCCTGCTTGCCATGTGTTTGCCATCGTACCGCCTCCGAAAATTAGTCAGAAAATAGTGACGATGATAGCAAGAAGGGCGCGATCAGGTCTAGCCCGATCGCGCCCTGCCTGAGGACGTCTAACAAAACCTACTGCGCGTCGCGCTTTGCGGCCTGCGATGCTCACCGTACTAGAGTACGGTTGCGCTTCTCGGCCACAAATCACTGCCGCTCGCTACGGTTTTGTTAGACGTCGCAAATCGTCGCACATCTTCCTCACTGCAAATGCCGTAAAACTGGGGTCAGACCCGACGGGGGAAGCTGCCCCAATGAAATAGCTTCCAATCCCGCAGGGACTGACCAGCCAGCATTACACCTTGTCCAGCCCCACTTGCGCCCCTGTAAACACCAGGTTGCCGTTCTGGGCGTCGATGCGGATCTCGTCTTTCGGACCGAAGCGGCCTTCGAGGATCAGCTTCGACAGCGGATTTTCGATCTGCTGCTGGATCGCCCGTTTCAACGGACGGGCGCCATACACCGGGTCGTAGCCCGCTTCGGCGATCTGCTGCAGCGCAGCGTCCGTCAAGCTCAGCTGCATGTCCATGCGTTCCAGGCGTTCTTCAAGGATCTTCAGCTGGATCTTCGCGATCGCGCCGATATTCTTCTCGTCGAGGCCGTGGAACACGACGATTTCGTCGATACGGTTGACGAACTCGGGACGGAAGTGCGAGCGTACCTCGGCCATCACGGCCAGCTTCACGACACCGGGATCATCGCTTTCCATCGCCTGGATTTTATGCGAACCCAGGTTCGAGGTCATGATGATGACGGTATTCTTGAAGTCCACCGTGCGGCCCTGGCCGTCCGTCATGCGTCCGTCGTCGAGCACCTGCAGCAGCACGTTGAAGACGTCGGCATGCGCCTTTTCCACTTCGTCGAGCAGGATCACGCTGTACGGCTTGCGGCGCACGGCTTCCGTCAGGTAGCCGCCTTCGTCGTAGCCCACGTAGCCCGGTGGCGCGCCGATCAGACGGGCCACGGAATGCTTCTCCATGAACTCGCTCATGTCGATGCGGATCATCGATTCTTCCGTATCGAACAGGAAGGTCGCCAGCGCCTTGCTCAGCTCGGTCTTACCCACGCCCGTCGGTCCCAGGAACATGAAGGAACCATAGGGACGGTTCGGATCGCTCAAGCCGGCGCGCGAGCGGCGGATGGCGTCAGCCACGGCCGTAATCGCTTCATCCTGGCCCACGACGCGCTCATGCAGCTTCTCTTCGATGTGCAGCAGCTTGTCGCGCTCGCCCTGCATCATGCGCGACACGGGAATGCCCGTCGCGCGCGACACCACTTCGGCGATTTCCTCGGCGCCCACTTCCGTGCGCAGCAATTTCGGCTGGTCGGGGTCGAGTTTCGGGATGCCGCTGTCAGCCTGCTTGAGCTGGGCTTCCAGCTGCGGCAACTTGCCATACTGCAGCTCCGACACTTTCTGCCAGTTGCTCTCGCGCGTGGCCTGCTCCATCTGCAGCTTGACTTGCTCGATCTCTTCCTTGATGTGCGTGCTGCCCTGCACCACGGCCTTTTCCGCCTTCAGGATTTCCTCGAAGTCATTGTATTCGCGCTGCAGCTTGACGATCTCTTCCTCGATCAGGCCCAGGCGGCGCAGCGATGCTTCGTCTTTTTCCTTCTTGACGGCTTCGCGCTCGATTTTCAGCTGGATCAGACGGCGTTCCAGCTTGTCCATCACTTCCGGCTTGGAGTCGATCTCGATCTTGATCTTCGCCGCCGCTTCATCGATCAGGTCGATCGCCTTGTCGGGCAGGAAACGGTCCGTGATGTAGCGGTGCGACAGCTCGGCGGCCGCGATGATGGCCGCGTCCGTGATTTCCACCTTGTGATGCAGCGCATATTTATCCTGCAAGCCGCGCAGGATGGCGATCGTCGCCTCCACGGTCGGCTCGTCGACGAGCACTTTCTGGAAGCGGCGTTCCAGCGCGGCATCCTTTTCGATGTATTTGCGGTATTCGTCGAGCGTGGTGGCGCCCACGCAGTGCAGCTCGCCGCGCGCCAGTGCCGGTTTGAGCATATTACCGGCATCCATCGCGCCGTCGGCCTTGCCCGCGCCCACCATGGTGTGCATCTCGTCGATGAAGACGATGGTTTGCCCTTCATCCATGGCCAGTTCCTTGAGCACGGACTTCAGGCGCTCTTCGAACTCGCCGCGGAACTTGGCACCGGCAACCAGGGCGGCCATGTCCAGCGCCAGCACGCGCTTGCCTTTCAGCGATTCAGGCACTTCGCCATTGACGATGCGCTGCGCCAGGCCTTCGACGATGGCCGTCTTGCCCACGCCCGGCTCGCCGATCAGCACGGGATTGTTCTTGCTGCGGCGCTGCAGGATCTGGATGGTGCGGCGGATTTCATCGTCGCGGCCGATCACGGGATCGAGCTTGCCCTTGCGCGCCCGCTCCGTCAGGTCCAAGGTGTATTTTTTCAAGGCTTCGCGCTGGCCTTCGGCTTCCTGCGAATCGACCTTGTTGCCGCCGCGTACGGCGTCGATAGCCGCTTCCAGGGCCTTGCGGGTCAGGCCGTTTTCGCGCGCCAGCTTGCCGCAGTCGGACTTGTCGTCCGTCATGGCCAGCAAGACCATTTCGCTGGACACGAACTGATCGCCCGCCTTCTGCGATTCCTTGTCCGCCAGGTTCAGCAGGGCCACGAATTCGCGGCTGACCTGCACGTCGCCGCCCGTGCCCGAGACCTTCGGCAAGCGTTCGATGGACGCGCCCAGGGCCTTGGACAGGCCGCCCACGTTGACGCCGGCACGCTGCAAGAGCGAGCGGGCGCCGCCATCGTCCTGGTTCAACAGGGCCGTCAGCAGGTGGACTGGTTCAATATAGGGGTTGTCGTTGCCCACGGCCAAGCTTTGCGCGTCGGCCAGGGCTTCCTGTAACTTGGTAGTCAGTTTATCTTGTCGCATGAAAAGCGCTCCCGGTTAATTAGTTGTTAACCAAATTGGGGTGAGGCAGTACTTTTCAAGCATACACAAAGCAGAAAACTGATGCATTTTGGCAAATGCTAGCGTGCGCGGCGCGTTCGCTTCAAATGGCGCTTGCTTTTGCGGCCCACTTGTCCAGGGCCGTCTCGTCGCTGTCGCGCGCATCGACCCAACGCGCCCCTTCGGGCGTGTCTTCCTTCTTCCAGAACGGCGCTTCCGTCTTCAGGTAGTCGATGATGAATTCGCAGGCGGCAAACGCCTCGCCCCGGTGGGCGGACGACACGGCCACCAGCACGATCTGCTCCTGCGGCAGCAATGGCCCCACGCGGTGGATCACCAGCGCGCCGGACAGGGGCCAGCGGCCCCGCGCCTGCTCCACGATGGCTGCAATGGACTTTTCCGTCATGCCCGGATAGTGCTCGAGCTCCATCGCGGCCACGTCCAGCCCTTCGTTCATGTCGCGCACCGTGCCGACGAAGCCGACGACGGCGCCCACCTTGGGGTTGCCTGCACGCAATTGTGCGATTTCTTGACTCAAGTCAAAATCGGCGTGCTGGATGCGGACGGATGTACTCATTTCGCGTTGCCTCCGATGCGGCGCAGCAGGGTTTCGATGCGGCTGGCCGTGCGCGCATCGGTGGTGGCGGCGATCGCGCACAGCTGCATCAGCTGCGACACTTGCGTGAGCGGCTTCTGGCCCGATTTGAGCGACGATTGCAGCACTTCCACCTGCATTTTCAGGCGGTCACGGGCAAATTCGGCGCCGCTGTCGACGCCGGCGACGATTTCCAGGCGCAGGACTTCACCGAGCAGGCGCTCCTGATTGGCCTGCAATTGCTGCACGTAGGCGGCGCTGCCCTCGCCCAGCGCGGCCTGAGCGGCGGCAAAGCGCTGCTGCAGGCTGCGTTCGTACTGGGCGTCGAGCGGCGGCAAGGCGCTCCAGCGCTCGCTCCACGCTTGCGCGTCGGCGCCGTCGCCGCCATCGGCCAGTGCGGCTTCCAGCGATTGCACCAGGCGCAGCTTGTCGCGCAGGGCGTTGGCCTGCGCCGCGCCAGCCCGTTCGGCGATGGCGTCCGCCTGCGCCTGCACGCCGGCGACCGCCGCCTGGTAGCGCTGTTCGATCTTCGCTTCGCTGGCGCGCGGCACGGGGCCCGTGGCGTTCCAGGCGGCGCGCGTGTCACGCAGCAAGTGGTTGATGAAGGCGCTGCGGGCCTTGTCGTCGCCCTCGGGCACGACGGCCGTTTCCAGCGCGGCGCACAGCGCTTCGCGCGCATGCAGGTGTTCGCGGCGCTCGTGGTCGGCCGCGTGGGCCGTTTCCTTGCGCCTGGCGAAGATATCGTCGCAGGCGGCACGGAAACGCTGCCACAGCGCCTGTTCCGCGCGGCGTTCCAGCGGCAGGGCTTTCGCCAGTTCCTGCCATTTGTCCTGCAAGGCTTTCAGCATGTCGACCGTGTTGCGCTCCGATGGTTTGAGCAGGCCCACTTCGACGATCAATTGCTCGCGGCGGGCCGTCTCGATCTGGCGCTGCGTGTCCAGCGGCTTGGACAGGGCGTCCAGCGCGGCGCCGAACTCCGTATCCAGGCGTTTCTTTTCCTTGCGGTCGATGGTGCCCAGGCGCGTCCACGCCTGGCGCAAGCGCTGCGAGGCGGAAGCGACATGTTTCCAGTCGGTACTCTCTTCGGCCGCCAGGGCCGCCGTTTCCGCGATCAGTTCCTGGGCCTTGGCTGCATTGCCGTGGCGCTCTTCGGCCAGTTGCTTGAAATGCTGGGCCGCCGGCGCATACGCCACGCTGCAGGCGGCGTCGAAACGCTCCCACAGGGATTTCGGTGCGGGGCCGGACAAGGTGTCGAGCGACTTCCAGCGCTCGCGCAGGCTGCCCACTTTCTTGGCCAGCTCGGTCATCGGCAATTGTTGCGCCGGCAATTCCTCGCCCGCCTTGACCAGTTCCTCGCGCGAGACATTGCCGCCCCAGCGCGCCCAGTCGGCCAGGCGCTTGAACTCGCCGCGCACATGGGCCAGGCGATCCGCTTGCGCAGGCGTCAAACGGCCGTGCTTGCTATCGCGCAAGGTCTTGTCATGTTCGGAAGCCACGTGCAACAAGCCATCCTGCAGCGCCGCTTCCATGGCGTCGAGCACCTTGAAGAACTGCTCCGTCGCTTCCTTCGACACGGGCGCGTGTTCCTGGCGCGGCTTGCGCGGCGCCGGTTCCGCATGCGCTGGCGCGTCCACGGCTGCGGCAGGGACGACCGGTGCCGGGGCGCTGGCCAGCAGGGCCGCAAATTGCTGCTGCAGGCTGTCGGACAATGGCGACTCGGGCAGGCGCGGCAAGGCTTGCCACGCGCGTTTCAAGGTGTCTGCATCGAGCGTGGCGGCGTCCTGCGCCTGCCATGCGGCCAGCGCAAGCTGGCGTGCGTCGAACACGGCCTGGTACTGCTGCAGCGCCTGCAAGGCGGACTGCGCCTGCTCGCGCGCCTGCGTGAAATCGGTTTCCAGGTGTTTCGGCAAGGAAGCGCGTTCGGGCGATTGCGCATGCTGCGCATGTGCCGCGTCGAGGCGGGCCAGCGCCTGGGCCAGCTCATCGGAGGACTGGCCACTGGCAGCCAAGGCGCGCGCGGCGGCGACGGTGTCGATCACGGCGCGCTGCAGCACCACTTGCGCTTCCAGGCGGGCGGCCAGCGCGGCGCGCGCGGCGGCAAAGGCGCTCTCCAGCTCGGGCGTGGCCTTGATGACTTGCCATTGACGGTCCAGCTCGGCTACCTGGTTCGGGCTCAGCTTGTCATCGTTCAACAGGCGCTGCGCCGTGGCGATGCTGGCCTGGGCGCGTTGCGTCTCGGCCGCCTGATGACGGATCAGGTCGATGCGGCCCTGCATCAGCTTGGCAACGCGGCGGTCCGTATTGCGCATGGCGTGGTGGACTTTTTCCAGCAGGGGCAAGCTATGGACGTGTTCGGCCGCGATCAGGCGGGCATCGGCAAATTCGCTGGACACGATGAATTCACAGGCGGCGGCTTCGTCGCCCGCCACGGCATGGGCACGCGCAACCTGTTCGGCGCGGCGCGATGCGCTCTGCGCCGAAGCGGCGGCCTGTTCTGCCACGACAGGATCGGGGACGGCAGTCTTGCTGGCAGAACGCTTGAAGAGAAATTCGAACATGACGGGTTTCGCGTGGATCAAAACCACCATCATAACAAAGCCCGGGGTATTGCATCGGACAGGGCTGAACAAGTTATCAAATGACTAAAATGAATCTTTTCCCTATGACGGCGCCATGTGCCCGGCGATAAAACCACCCTGGCACAGGCGGGCCTGCCGGGGTGTGCGCTCGCTACCCGTTCAAGCCTGCGCGCGCAGCGGCGGTGACGGTGCAAGCTGCGCCGCCGCGCCGCCGGCCTCGGCGTTTTCCCCGTCGGTGGCAGGCGTGCCCGGCGCCGGCAAGGATGTCGGCACAGGCGCCGGCAAAACAAAGGGCAGCACCTGCGCCTTGCCACGGCGCGCCTCCTGCGCGCGCGCGTCGTGGGCGAGGAACTGGTAGGCGATGGCAAACCACGCTTCGCCCACGATGACCTTGCGCGCCAGCGCGAACAGTTCGCGCTCCTCTTTTTCGAGGCGCTGCAGCAAGGCCGCGCAAAAGGCATCGATGGCCGCGCACAGCTGCTCGGCCTGCAATTCGGAATGGTCGATGGCGGCGCCCGCGCGCTGCTGCACCGCATTGATGCTTTCCAGCGCCACGCGGTTCAAGCCATTGAGCTCGTCGAGCAAGCCGTCGGCATGCGGTGCGGCCTGGCGAATGGCGGGCACCAGATACATTTCCACCTTGCGCCAGTAGCCGCCCTGGTACAGCCGGCTCAGCCAGTCGCCCGCATACTGCAGCTGCGCCAGGCTGAGTCTGCTCTGGTGACGCAGCTGCACATGCATGTACTTCTGAAAGGCCAGCAGGCTCATGCGGATGCTGGCCTGTTCCACCGACAGGGAAACCAATATATATGTTGCCGTAAGCATGCACTCACTCCCGAAAATGCGCTGGATGTCTGATCCTGGAAGTGAAAGTGTAAAGACTACCGACAGCGATGGGCTTGATCCTGCACAAACCCGCAGCGGGCCAGCCGCGCTTTCTTTTACGGCGCGCGCAAGCCGATATGCAGGTTGACGACGCCGGGCTCTTCCGATGGCGTGACTTCGCCGCCAAAGCTCTTTACCAGCCGCTGCATGCCCTTGTTGCGCGCCATCGCCTCGCCCACCAGCGCTTCCGTGCCCCGGCTGCGGAAGTAGTCGACGAGCTTCTCGAACAGGATATGGCCCAGGCCCTTGCCCTTCAGGGCCGAACGCACGGCGATGGCGAAATCGGCGTGGATATTGTCCGGGTCGGCCACGGCGCGCACCACGCCCAGGGTTTCCGGCTTGCCGTCCGGCCCCGTGTGCGTGGCGATGAAGGCCATGGCGCGGTCGTAATCGATCTGCGTCAGGCGCGCCAGCTGCGACACGGGCAGCTCGCGCATGGAGGTAAAAAAGCGCAGGCGCACGTCGTCCGGGTCCAGCGCGTGGAACAAATCCATGTGCTGCGGCGCGTCCTCGGGGCGGATGGGGCGCAGCAGGATGGACTGGTCCATCCACGTCACCTGCTCTTCCAGCTCCTGCGGATACGGGCGGATGGCCAGGCGGTCGCGCTGCTGGCCCGGCTGCAGGCGGATGCGGGCGTCGAGCGCGATCACGCCGTCGGCGTCGGCCACCAGCGGGTTGATGTCGAGTTCGGCCAGCTCGCCGATGTCGGCCACCAGTTCGGCCACCTGGATCAGCGTGTAGCAGATGGCGTCGATGTCGGCCGGCGGCTGGTTGCGGTAGCCGGCCAGCAATTTCGACACGCGCGTGCGCGCCAGCATGTCGCGCGCCAGCACCATGTTCAGCGGCGGCAGGCCGATCGCGTGGTCGGCCGTCACTTCCACGGCGATGCCGCCCTGCCCCACCAGGATCACGGGGCCGAAGGCGGCGTCCGTCGTGACGCCGACGATCAATTCATGCGATTGCGGCCGGCGCGCCATCTGCTGCACCGTAAAACCGTCGATCAGCGCGTCGGGCCGCATGCGGCGCACGCGCTTGAGCATGGCGGCGGCGGCCGTGCGCAGGATGTCGGGCGTGTCGAGGTCGAGCGCCACGCCGCCCACGTCGGATTTATGGGCGATGTCGGGCGAATGGATTTTCAGCGCGACGGGATAGCCGATGTCGGCCGCCACGGCCAGCGCCTCTTCCACGTCGGCCGCCATGCGCGTGGTCGCGACGGGAATGCCGTAGGCGGCCAAAATCTCCTTCGAACGGCATTCGCCGAGCACCGTCTGGCCGGCCGCCAGCGCGGCGGCGACGATTTCGCGCACCCTCGCGCGGCGCGGCGTGGCCGACATGGGCAGCTGCGCCGGCACCTGCATCAGGGTTTCCTGGTTGCGCCGGTATTGCACGATCTGCATGAAGCCATGCACGGCCTTTTCCGGCGTGTCATAGGTGGGAATGCCGGCGCGATTAAAAACCTGGCGCGCGGGCGCCACGGTGGTGCCGCCCAGCAGGCACGACAGCACCGTGCGCGAGGTGGCCTTGATCAGCGGCGTGACGGCTTCGGCGATGTCGATCGACGAGACCATGGCCGTGGGTGCGTGCAGCAGCAGCAAGGCGTCCGCCTGCGGCTCGTCGAGCAGGGGCTTGATGGCGTCGGCATAGCGCTGGACGGCCGCGTCGCCGGGCAAGCCGACGGGGTTGTCGTGCGACCACCCGCGTGGCAGCGCCTTTTCCAGCGCGATCACGGTGTCCGGCGACAGCTCGGCCAGCTTGCCGCCGCTGCTCACCAGCGCATCGGTGGCCATCACGCCCAGGCCGCCGCCGTTGCACAAAATCGCCAGGCGCTCGCCGCGCTGCGAACGGATGTGCGTGAGCGTTTCCACGGCGTCGAACAGCTCTTCGGCCGAGTACACGCGCAGCATGCCGGCGCGGCGGATGGCCGCGTCGTAGACGGCGTCGGAACCGGCCAGCGCGCCCGTATGCCAGGCCGCCATGGCCGCACCTTCCGCCTCGCGCCCCGCTTTCAGGACGATCACGGGCTTGCTGCGCGCAGCCGCCCGCGCCGCCGACATGAATTTGCGCGCCGCCTGGATGTCTTCCATGTACAGCAGGATGGCGGCCGTGTCGATGTCGCCGGCCAGGTAGTCGAGCAGGTCGCCGAAATCGATGTCGTAGCTGGCGCCCAGCGAAATGAACTTGGAAAAGCCCACGCCGTGTGCGTTGGCCCAATCGAGCACGCCCGACACCAGCGCGCCCGATTGCGAGACGAAGGCGATCTTGCCGCTCGTCGCACCGACGTGGGCGAAGCTGGCGTTCAAGCCCAGTTTGGGCACCAGCAACCCCATGCTGTTGGGGCCGAGGATGCGCAGCAAATGCGGTTTGGCCGCCTTCAGCATGGCCAGGCGCAGCGACTGCTCGCGCACGGGATCGAGGCCCGACGTCATGACGATGGCCGCGCGCGTGCCCAGCGCGCCCAGTTCGCGGATCAGCGCCGTGATGGTGGCGGGCGGCGTGCAGATGATGGCCAGGTCCGGCGCCTTGGGCAAGTGCGCCAGCTTGCGGTAGCATTTCAGGCCCATCAGCTCGTCGTACTTGGGGTTGACGGGCCAAATCTCTCCCTGGTAGCCGCCGCCCAGCAGGTTGTACAGGGCGATGGCGCCCAGCTTGCGCTCGCGCGCCGTGGCACCGATCAGGGCCACCGAGGCCGGCTTGAAGAGCTTGTCGAGATTACGGATACTCATGTTCTGGCCTCATGGTTTGCCGGAGTGGCTAAAGGTACTCCCCAGTGTATCGGATGCCTTGCCAAAAAAATTTGACTTTGCGTAGCGTTTCACGAAAAACCCGCACGCGCCTACCAGCGCGAACGGTGGCTTTCCGTCACGCCCGCCAGTTGCGCCACGATGCGCTTGGGTGAGTCCGCGCTGGTGCGCACCCAGCCGCTGAACGTGCCGATGGGCTGGATGTAGCGGCTGGCGGCGATCCACAGGTTTTTATCCTCGCGCCGCGCTCCTTCCGGTTTGAAGTGCAAGTCCAGCAGATCGTCGTCCGTCCATACGTGCCACGGCGCCAGCGGGTTGTCGGGATTGAAGTCGAAATGCGCGCGGCCCAGCGGATACAGCTGGCCATCGAGCCACAGCGCGTTTTCATGCGCGCCGAAATAGCCGGCCTGCAGGTTGAACCCGAGGTCCAGGCTGTGCGCCGAAGCCCAGCGCCATTCCGTCTCGCGCGCCAGCAAGCCGTTCGAATAATCGAAGCTGGCCACGCCGTCGTCCAGGCTGTAGCCGACGGCGCCGCAGCGCACGCTGCCCCACAAGGGCAAGCCGCCCGATTTTTGCGTCGCATGCACGCTGCCGCCCTCGCCCACAGGGCCGATGGCCAGCAAGGTGGGCGCCACGGGCGGGCCGCATTCCGCATCGATGCCGAAATGGCCGCAATCGAGCCGCAATCGGTAGCGCTGCTGCGGCTGCGCCTCGATGCTGATTTTCTGCGACAAAAAACGGAAACGGCTGGAAGCACCCGCATGCGGCGCCAGCGTGGCGCACAGGCCAGGAATGCCATCCTGCGAAAAACTGGCCACGATCTTGCCCTTGTGGCGGTCGAAGGCATAGGCGAAGGCCGTGCTGGTCCAGCCCAGGTCGACGATGGCCACGCCGCAGAATACGGCCGGCGTCGACAGGGCCACGTAATGCCAGCGCTTGTGGTGGAACAGGCGCCAGAGGGCGCCCCGTGCATGCGGCGACGCCAGCGCGGCCCACTCGAAAGCGTCCAGCTGGCCCGTGTAGCGGCCGAAACATGGCTGGCCACCGGCGGCGAGCAGGGATGACGGCGCGGGCGGCAGCATCATGCGGCCTGCCTTGCGGCAGCGCCGCCGTCGTGCAGGGCGGCGGCCAGCAGCGCACCGAAGGCGGCCGGCTGCGCCTGGGCTATCTCGACCTGCGGGCAGGCATGCCAGAGCGCCAGGCGCCGCACGGCGCCGGCCACGTCCTGCACCAGGCGGGGGCTGACGCGCACGCCCTCTTCCAGCGCCAGCGATTTGATCTCGAAGCGCCCCTGCGCGCGGTGCGCCTTGGCGTCCAGGCGCCCCACCAGCGCGCCGCGCCGCAAGATCGGCAACGTGAAGTAGCCATAGCGGCGTTTTTCAGCGGGCGTGTAGCATTCGAGCCGGTAGTCGAAGTCGAACAGTTCCAGCGCGCGGCGCCGGTCCCAGACGACGGGGTCGAACGGCGACAGGATCGTCGTCAAGGTGGGCGCCAGCTTGCCGGCGGCGGCCGCGCGCAGCAACTCCCCATGCTCGGCATGCACGTAGACGGCGTCGCTCCAGCCGGCCACCGCGCAGCGCAGCAGCGCGCCCTCGTCCACCAGCGCCTGCAGATCGTGCGCCAGGCTGGCGCGCGGCTGTTTGGTGCGGAAATAGTCGCTGATCCAGCCGGCCCGCGCCAGGCCCAGCGCCTTCACGCTGGCCAGCAGCAAACGGCGGCGCACCTGGTCCTCGGGCGGCAGCAAGCCGTCGTGCCAGCCAGGCAGCACCCGTTCGGCCAGGTCGTAATAGCGCTGGAACTGATGGCGCTTGGCGATCATCAGCACGCCCGACGTAAACAGCACTTCAAGCGAGCGCTTTTCCGGCTTCCAGCTCCACCAGCCGCCCGCCTGGCCATCCGTGCGCTCAAAATCGGCCGAGCGCGCGGCGCCGTTGACGCGGATGTGGTCGAGCACCGAAGCGACGGCGTCGCCCTGCTCGGCCATCCATTTGACGGAATACTTCCAGCCCATGGCGGCGGGATCCAGCATGCGGTGACGGTACAAGCCATAGTCTTCGATGGGGACGAAGCACGCTTCATGCGCCCAGTATTCGAACAGCGCGCCCTCGGCCAGCAATTGCTCGAGCCACGGCTGCGGATAGTCGCCCAGCCGGCTCCACAGCACCAGGTAGGGGCTGCGCGCCACCACGTGGATGGTGTCGATCTGCAGCACGCCCATCTGGCGGATGGCGGCCAGCACGTCAGCCTTCACGGCTTTTTTACGCCGCGCCTGCAGCAAGCCCTGCGCGGCCAGGTGCAGGGCGCGCGCGGCGGCCAGCGAGAGCGGGGGGAGGTCGGAAGGCGGGTGCTTGTCAGGTCTGTGCATAACAGAAAGATACCGCATTCC
Organism: Janthinobacterium sp. GW823-FHT01H08; assembly: GCF_058797855.1. Classification (NCBI taxonomy): domain Bacteria; kingdom Pseudomonadati; phylum Pseudomonadota; class Betaproteobacteria; order Burkholderiales; family Oxalobacteraceae; genus Janthinobacterium; species Janthinobacterium sp. GW823-FHT01H08. The sequence goes on along the minus strand of NZ_CM179504.1, from coordinate 2,448,099 downwards.
GGACGCGCCTTGTGCGTTTTATCGCTATCGGATCGCGCAGCCGGCAGCCACGCTATGCGGCGGGAAACACCAGCGTCACCGCCAGCCCCCTGCCCTGCAAGCCGGCGCCCAGCACGATGGCCGCGCCATGCCGCTCGGCGATGCGCCGCACGATGGACAGGCCCAGCCCGCTGCCGGGCAGCTGCGTCGCACTTTCCGCCTGCCCCAGGCGCACGAAGCGTTCGAACGCGCGCTCATGCATGTCTTCCGCGATGCCCGGTCCCGTATCGGCCACGCGCACATAGCTGCGTCCCGCTTCCACGCCGCAACTGATCTCGACGGCGCCCGGCGCCGGCGTGTAGCGCAGCGCATTGTCGACCAGGTTACGCAGCAGCATCTGCAGGCTGTCCGCATGCAGCGCGCACGGTGCCGGCGCAAGGTTCACGGCCAGCGACAGCCGGTACGGCGCGGCCAGCGCCTGCCACTGCGCGGCCTGCTGCGCCAGCAGCTGCGCCAGGTCGCCCGGCGCCAGCGCCACCTGGGCTTGCGCCTGCGGATCGAGCCGGGCCAGCGCCAGCAGCTGGTTGACGAGGCGCGTGGCGCGCTCCACGCTGGCACCCAGGGCGGCGATGAATTCCTCGCGCTCGTCCGCGCTGCGGGCCCGCTGCAGCACTTGCAGATTCGTCTTGATGGCGGCCAGCGGCGTGCGCAGTTCGTGCGCCGCATCGGCCGTGAAGCGCTGTTCGTTGTCGCGGCTGTGCCGCACCCTGCCGAACAGGCGGTTAATTTCCAGCAGCAGCGGATGCAGTTCGTCCGGCGCGCCAGCGAGCCCGACGTCGGCCAGTTCATCGGGCGTACGCGCCGACACTTCATCGGCGCACGCTTGCAGCACGCGAAACACGCGGTGGACGGCCCACCAGATGGCGACGGTGGCAAGCGCCGCCAGCAGCAGGCCGAACAGCGCAACGCGGTAAAAGAAGCCGCGGCTGATGTCGTCGCGGTGGCTGGTCGGCTCGGCCACCAGCAGTTGCAAAGTGCGCTGCGGGTCCCACAGCGAGAACAGACGCCAGCGCTGGCCACCTATCGTGGTCCACGACAGGCCATCGGGCGCGCTGCGCGACAGGGCGATGTCGGACGCCGCATCGTTGCGGTACAGCACGCGCTGCTGCGCGTCGCGCACCTTGAACAGCAAATACTGGTGGGGATTGTGCTGGCCGCGCAGGGGCAGGTCGATGGGCCCCGTCAAGCCGTGTTCGCGCGCCTCCTTTGCCACCAGCGACAGCAGCAGATGCCCCGTCTCGGTCAGCGACTGGTCGAACAATTCCTGGCTTTCGCGGCGCGCTTCCACATACACGATGGCGGCGCTGCCCACCCACAGGGCCAGAGTCAGGCCCAGCAGGACCGTCAGCAGGGTGCGCCGCAGCGACCAGGTTTGCACGCCGCGGCCGGCAGTTAAGAATCTCTTAAGAACTTCTGCGCAAGATCCGGAGCGAAATATTTTCTGGGTAGCCATGGCCGCAATTGTAAATGATTCTTATTGCTTTCATGATTCCCATTCCCTCGTTAATACAGCGCAATTATTCATTCACCCTTCAGGAGTTTGCATGTCCAACCGCACCCGCCGCGCGCCCCTGCCGCGTCCCACCACCCTGGCCCTGACTCTGGCCGCCCTGTCATGCCTGCCGGCTCACGCCCAGACGGGCACGCCGGCCAGCATGCCGGAAGTGGTCGTGTCCGCCTCCGGTTTCGAGCAGGACATCAAACAGGCGCCCGCCTCGATCACCGTGCTGACGCGCGAGGAGCTGTCGAAGGAACGCTTCGGCAATCTGACGCAGGCGCTGGAAAGCGTGGAAGGCATCGACGTGGGCGCGGCGGGCGACAAGACGGGCGGCATGAACATCAGCATCCGCGGCATGCCCAGCGACTACACCCTGGTGCTGATCGACGGACGCCGCCAGAATGCGGCCGGCAACGTCACGCCGAACGGCTTCGGCGGCACGCAGACGAGCTTCATGCCGCCACTGGCCGCCATCGAGCGCATCGAGATCATCCGCGGCCCCATGTCGACCCTGTACGGCTCGGACGCCATGGGCGGCGTGATCAACATCATCACGCGCAAGGTGGGCAAGCAGTGGATGGGTTCCGTCTCGGCCGACTATACCGCGCAGCAGGAATCGGACTTCGGCGACGTGAAAAGCGGCCGCTTCTACCTGAGCGGCCCCATCGCCGCCGACCTGCTGGGCCTGTCCCTGCGCGGCAGCAAGCAGCGCCGCGATGCGGCCGACATCCGCGTCCCCAACGCGGCCGGCGCGGAAGTGCCCGCCAGCATGGGCGCCAATCCCGTGCGCGCGGACATCGCCAACTTCGGCGCGCGCCTGGCGTTGACGCCAAACCGTTACCACACCGTCATCCTCGACGCGGACGCGGGCCGCCAGACCTACGACAATTCGAAACAGCAGCTGGGCACATTGGGCTTGCAGGGCGGCTACGGTCCCGAGCAGAAATACCAGCGCGACCAGTGGACCCTGTCGCACACGGGCCGCTTCGGCTTCGGCACCCTCGACAGCAGCTACATGGTGAACAAGACGGAAACCCTGGGGCGCACGATTCCGCCAGGCACGCCCGGTGCCGTGGCCGGCAGCGCGCGCACGCTGGAAGTGGAAAGCCAGGTGTTCGACACCAAATTGGTCATGCCTTTGGGCAAGCATATGGCCACCATCGGCGCGCAATGGTGGAAAGCGGACATGACGGATGGCGTGGCGCCAAAGACATTCGAATTCACGCAAAAAGCCCTGTTCGTGGAAGACGAATGGCAGGTGCTGGAAAATATCGCCCTGACCTTCGGCGCCCGTTATGACGACCACAGCATCTTCGGCGGCCAGACCAGCCCCCGCGCGTATGCCGTGTGGAACGCGACACCGAGCTGGACCGTCAAGGGCGGCGTCAGCAAGGGCTACAAGACGCCGCGCGTGGAACAATTGTCCCCAGGCATCAACGGTTTCGGCGGCCAGGGCACGATCCCCCTCGTCGGCAGCCCGGACCTGAAGCCGGAAACGAGCACGACAACGGAAATCGGCGCCTACTTCGACAACCTGGCCGGCTGGACCGCCAGCGGCTCGCTGTTCAACAATGCATTCAAGGACAAGATCACGACGGGCACGGGCCTCGTCAACTGCAGCTACCGTCCATCGCCGAACCGTCCCGGCTGCGTCAGCTTCGGCAACTGGCCCAACGTCGATGCGTTTGGCCAGTCGGTCAACGTGGATGAGGCCGTCACACGCGGTGTCGAGCTGAACACGCGCTTCCCGCTGGGAAAAAGCTTGTCGGCCAGCGCCAACTACACGTACACGGAAAGCGAACAGAAGAGCGGCAGCAATGCGGGCAAGCCGCTGAGCGACACGCCCAAGCACGCCGTCAACGCGCGCCTGAGCTGGGATATTTCGCGCGAGTGGAACGGCTGGCTGCGCGCCGAATACCGCAGCGAGCGCTTCCGCGATCCGGGCACCTCGGCTTCCACGCGCGCCGCCAAGGCCGCGCTGGGCGACTACCAGGGCTACGCCATGCTGCACCTGGGCACCAGTTACCAGCTGAGCAAGCGCGTGACCCTGAACGCGGCCGTGTACAACCTGCTCAACAAGGACTTCATCGACTACCAGCCTTACCGCGCACCGGCCTTGAACTACGCGAACCGCTATGTCAACAGCCTGGACGGCCGCCGTCTGTGGCTGTCGGCCACCGTCGATTTCTGATCAAGGGAGGCGGCCTCCCGGCCGCCTTCGTCAGGCCGCTTTGGGCTTGTCGATGCAATAGCCGACCGCATGCACGGTGCGTATCAAGTCCCGCCCCAGCTTCTTGCGCAGGTGGTGGATGTGCACTTGCACGGCGTTGCTTTCCACTTCATCGCCCCAGCTGTACAGGTTTTTCTCCAGCTGTTCCCGGCTCAGCACGCGGCCGCCATGTTCCAGCAGCAGTTGCAGGATGCGAAATTCCTTCACGGTTAACATCACGGGCACGCCCCCTTGCGTCAGCTGCCGGTCCGCGATATCGAGTACCAGGTCGCCGTGCACGAGCTGCTCGCGCAGGCGGCCCGCGGCGCGCCGGCAGGCGCTGCGGATGCGCGCGGCCAGCTCGTCGAGGTCGAACGGTTTGACGATGAAGTCGTCGGCGCCCGCATCGAGGCCGGCGATGCGCTCGCCCACCTGGTCGCGCGCCGTGACGACCAGCACGGCGCCGCTGTAGCCATTGTCGCGCAGCATGCCCAGCGCCTGCATGCCGTCCTGCCCCGGCAAGCCCAGATCGAGCAGGATGCAGCCGTAGTCGTGCAGGCGCACGGCCGTGTGCGCGTGTTCGGCGCTCGTGACCCAGTCGACGGCATAGCCGCCCTGTTCCAGGCCGATTTGCGTGGCGCGGCCCAGCTGCGGGTCGTCTTCGGTCAGCAGGATGCGCATGGAGAAGCGGCGATCCGCTCAGTCCTTCTTCTTGATCAGGCCGGCCAGCGCGGCAAACGGATTGTGCGTGGCGGGCGCCACCTCGGCCGACAGCAGGCCGGCGCCACGGTCCGCTTCCAGATAGCGCGAGTGCTCATTGTCGTGGCAATACAGGCACAACAGTTCCCAGTTGCTGCCGTCGGGCGGATTGTTGTCGTGGTTGTGGTCGCGGTGGTGCACCGTCAGTTGCTGCACGTTGGCGCGCGTAAATTCGCGCATGCAGCGGCCGCAGACCCACGGATACATCTTCAGCGAGCGCTCGCGGTAGCCGCTCTCGCGCTGGTCGGCGGCGCGGCGCGCTTCGGCCACGATCTTGTCCAGTCTTGCCGCGTCGGGCTTTTTACTCTGCATGACAACTTTCGATATGGGAGGAAGAAGCATCCATTTTAATGAGGATGGGGGCGCAATTGTACTTTTTCTGCCACGGCGCCAGCCCGTGCCGCCCCCGGCGTGCTTTTTTTAGCGTGCGCGGCACCACAGGTTCTTGATTTAACGCAAAATAAGCCCAGCGACAGACCACGAACAGACGCTAGGGCAGCAGGCAGCGCGCAGGTCAGCATATTTCGGCTATGATGCGCGCCACGCCGCCCTTCACCTTTCCATGACCCTAGCCTGCAAGCGCCCGTGATAGCGATAACAAGACCCCTGCAACGCCTTGCCCGCCGCCTGTACCGTCTCAGCCTGGTACCCCTGTTCGCGCTTATCTTGCTGCTGGCGCTGTGGGCGGCCGTCTTGTACCAGGTGGGCCAGGAACGGGCCGGCGCCGTGCGCGACGCCGTGGCCGTCAGCCAGTCGCTGGCCCGTACCCTGGCCGACCACACCAGTTTCACCTTGCGCCAGACCGATCACGCCACGCAATTGTTCAAGCTCAAATACGAGGAAACGGACGGCGCCCTGCGCCTCAATGAATTCACGCGCCGCCAGGGCTTGCTCGACAGCGTGCTGCCATCGAAGCTGGAACTGCCGATCGCCCTCGTCGACGCGCGCGGCGACGTGATCGACAGCGCCAACGCGTATCTGCCGGAAAACCTGGCCAGCCAGGCATTTTTCAAGGCGCTGGCCGCCAATGCGTCCGACACGGCCCTGGTCGACACGCCCATGCTCGACGCGGGCAGCAAGCACTGGACCATCCGCCTGGCGCGCCGCCTGAACGATGGCCAGGGCCGCTTTGCGGGCGCCATCGTCATCCACGTCGACCCTACGTATTTTGTCGACGACTACGACCGCCTGAACCTCGACGAGCATGGCGCGCTGATGCTGGTGGCGCGCGACAGCGGCCTGACGGTGGGGCGCATCGGCGAGCAATTGATCCTCAGCGACCGCATCGACTTCCGCATGCCGGGCCCGCCGCAGCACGCGCCCGAGGAATTGCTGATCGAACCGCCCGTCGATGCGACGGCGCGCATCTACAGCTACCGCGAGCTGCCGCGCTACCCGCTGCTGGCGGTGGTGGGCGTGAGCCATGCCGTTGCCCTGACGCGCTTCGAACACCGCCGCCTGGCGTATATCGGCGCCCTGCTCGCCGCCAGCGTGCTCATCGCCGGCTTTACGGCGCTGCTGATGCGCCAGAGCGCGCGCCTGCGCCGCAGCATCCGCCAGGCCAAGGAAACACAGGCGCTGCTGCGCGCGGCGCACCAGGCCAGCCTCGATGCCGTGCTGCTGCTCAAAGCCTGGCGCCCCGCGCCGGGCAAGCCGGTGGAAGATTTCACCTTTGCCGACATCAACGAGCGGGCCGCCGATATGCTGGGCAAGCCGCGCTCCGAACTGCTGGGCCAGCGCGTGCTGCCGCGCGTGCCGCTGCTGCGCGGCGAGCGCTTTTTCAAGCGCTTCGTGCTGGTGATGGAAACGGGCCAGCCGCTGGAGGATGAATTCGAGCTGAAACTGGCGTCGGGCGGCACGCGCTGGCTGCGCCACCAGGTGGTGCCGATCGCCGACGGCGTGGCCGTCACCTCGCGCGACATCAGCGCGCGCAAGCACGACGAACTGGCGCTGCAGGACAACCGCAGCTTCCTGCAGTCGCTGATCGACCACCTGCCCGTGCTGGTGTACGTGAAAAGCGCGCGCCCGGAAAACTTCGGTCGGATGGAAGTGTGGAACAAGGCGGCCGAGGACATCACGGGCCACCTGGCCGCCGACGTCATCGGCAAGACCGATTGCCAGGCCTTTCCGCCCGACTTCGGCCTGCACGATGCCGAGGACGACCGCGCCATCCTGGCCGAGCACGGTGTCATCGACCATACGGAAAAGCCGCTGCGCCTGCGTGACGGCAGCCTGCGCTACCTGCGCTCCGTCTCCGTGCCCGTGTTCGACGAGCGCCATCAGGTCGAGCATATCCTGTGCATCGCCGAGGATATCTCGCAGCGCCGCCAGCAGGAACTGGAACTGCGCCAGAAACAGGCCGAACTGGCCGCCGTCAACGACGCCTCTCCGCTCGGGCTGGTGCGCCTGGACCGCCAGCGCCGCTGCACCTACGTCAACCGCACCTTCGAAGCCATCACGGGCCTGCCGCGCGCCGCCGCGCTGGGCGCCGGCTGGACCAGCGCCCTGCACCCGGACGACTATCCGCTGATGCACGTGGCGCTGGAACAGCTCACGCGCAGCCACGCGCCATTCCAGTCCACCCTGCGCTGCCTGCAGCGCGACGGCAGGCTGGTCTGGGTCTCCGTCAAAATTGCCCCCATCCTCATCGACGGCCAGATCGACGGCTACGTGGGCAGCCTGGACGACATCACCACCTTGCGCGAATCGGAAGTGGCGCTGCTGGAAAGCGAAGCGCGGCTGCGCACCATCGCCGACACCTTGCCGGCCATGATCGCCTACATCGACGCCGACCAGGTCTACCGCTTCCTGAATATCGCCTATGAACGCGAATTCGGCCTGACGGGGCGGCAGGCGCTGGGCAAGAGCGTGCGCGACACGGTGGGCGAGGCGCGCTACGGCACGGTGGCGCCATATATCGAAAGAGTACTGGCCGGCGAAACCTTGAGCTTCGAGGAAGAGGACGAGAAGGAAGGCATAGAGCGCTGCATGGAAGTGATCTACATCCCGCAGATCGGCGAAGACAGGCTGCAGGTCGTGGGTTTTCACGTGATGCGCCAGGATATCACGGTGCAAAAGCGCGAAAAACAGCGGCTGCTGAAGCTGTCCCAGGTCGATGCATTGACAGGATTGTCGAACCGCGCCGGCTTCCAGCAAAAGCTCAGCGACGCCATGCACGCGAGCCGCCGGCAGCAGCACCTGATGGCCGTCATGTACATGGATATCGACCGCTTCAAGCCCGTCAACGACACGCACGGCCATGGCACGGGCGACGCCCTGCTGCGCGCCTTCGCTCAGCGCCTGACGCAGACCATGCGCGCCACCGACATCATCGCCCGCCTGGGCGGCGACGAATTCACCATCATCATGGAACAGATCGCCCGGCCCGACGACGCGGCCGTGCTGGCGGAAAAAATCGTCGCCGCCATGCGGCAGCCGTTCGAACTCGACGGCATCACCGTGCGCATTTCCGCCAGCATCGGCCTGGCCTTCTACCGCGACGAAGACATTTCCCCCGCCGTGCTGCTGCAGCGGGCCGACGTGCTGCTGTACCAGGCCAAGCAGGATGGGCGAAATACCTACAGGGCCGGCGCGCTGACGACTTGAGCACCTGAGAAAACGTCCATGGCTGCGTTGCAGTGCCTTGCCGTACTATTCGTACTGCCTACGGCACTACGCCTTGCCCTGAACGTTTTTCAGGCACTCTGGATGTATCGATAAAAATCGAAAACGCTCTTCGAAATTCGTTCAATTCTCCAGTACCTGCCTCATTTCAGCTATATTGGCGCCTGTCTTCCCTACCCTTGCCACACCATGCGCCTGCTGCACACTTCCGACTGGCATCTGGGCCAGACCCTGCACAATTTTGAAAGGGGTTACGAACACCAGCGCTTCCTCGACTGGCTGCTCGACACGCTCGTGATGGAGCAGGTCGACGTGCTGCTGGTGGCGGGCGACGTGTTCGACAATGCCAACCCGTCCGCCGCCTCGCAAAAGCAACTGTATGTCTTCCTGCAGCAGGCGCGCGCGCGCCTGCCGGCGCTGCAACTCGTCGTCGTCGCCGGCAACCACGATTCGGCGGGACGGCTGGAAGCACCCGGCCCCCTGCTGGCCGCGCATGGCACGCACGTGATCGGCCATGTGCTGCGCGGCGACGATGGCCAGATCGACCTGGAACGCCTGCTGCTGCCGCTTACCGGCAACGATGGGCAAGTGCAAGCCTGGTGCCTGGCCGTACCGTTCCTGCGCCCCGGCGACGTGCCGAAACTGCCGGCCGGCGACACCCAGGACGCCTACCTGGGCGGCATCGCCCTGCTGTACCGCCAATTGGCGGACCTGGCGCTGGCGCGCCGCCGGCCCGGGCAAGCCATCGTTGCCATGGGCCACTGTCACATGGTGGGCGGCGAAATGTCGAACGATTCCGAACGGCGCATCGTCATCGGCGGCACGGAAATGCTGCCCTCGGGGATTTTCGATACGTCCATCGCGTATGCGGCGCTGGGCCATCTGCACAAGGCGCAGGCCGTGGGCGGCCAGGAGCACATCCGCTATTGCGGCAGCCCGATACCCCTGTCGTTCGCCGAAGTGAACTACCGCCACCAGGTGCTGTGCCTCGATATCGACGGCGAAGCGCTGCAATCCGTGCGCGCCATCGCCGTGCCGCGCGCCGTGCCCTTGCTGCGCGTGCCCGCCGCACCGGCGCCCATAGCCGAAGTGCTGGAACAGCTGGCCGCCCTCGACGTGCCGGACGCTCCGGCCGAGGCGCAGCCGTTCCTGGAAGTGCGCGTGCGCCTCGACGCGCCCGAACCGGGCCTGCGCACGCGCATCGAGACGGCGCTCGACGGCAAGAGCGTGCGCCTGGCAAAGATCGAAACGTCGAGCGCCGCGCGCAGCAGCGCGCCCGAGAACATGACGCTAGACCAATTGGGCCAGCTGCAGCCCGACGACATCTTCCGCCGCCTGTACCAGCAAAAATACGCGAAGGAAGCGCCGCCCGAACTCCTCTCGGCCCTGGCCGAATTGCTGCTGCCCGGCGCCTGACTTCCAGGGGCATTACGCCCACCATCCATTCTCCCACGGTACCATTTGAAAGGTTTTATGAAGAAAATCCGTCATTTCCCCCTGCTGGGCGTTTCGTTGCTCATATCGCTTGCCGGTTGCGGCCCAAGCGCCGAGTACCCGCCCCCGATGCCGGCCGAAAAGACAGCAGCGTCGCAACTGTCGAAACCCATCATGCTCAAGGACCTGAGCACCGGCATCAAGGCGGGGAAATCGGTGGCCGATGGCTATCTGGGTAAATGGAGCTATTTCGGCAAACCGCGCGTCGTCACCACCGAGCAGCTGGCTGACGGCACAGTGACGGCCATCACGGTCTTGCTGGAAGGGTCTGACTCATACCAGCTCCAGAAAGAGCTTGAGGAAAAATACAGCAAGGAAGAAGGGCATCCCGTCACATTCAGCTGCAACCGGGCGTACCGCCGCCTCCCCGCACTCGACAACTTGAGAATCGTCGATGAAAACTGCATTGTGTATCATGCCGATCAAATATTGCGCATTCATTCCCTCTCTCCGTATGACACAGAGATGATCAACAAATTGTGGTCCGCCAGAGCCCTGTTCTTCACCACCAAACTGACGCTGGTCGATGCCGGCCTTGAAACCAAACGCGAAGCCGCCATAGCGGCGGCGTCCGCCGAAAAGCACGCGGCCGAAGAAGCCAAGGCGAAAAAAGATCTGTAAGCGCACCCGTCGGGCGACTGCATCAGCATAAAGAACAGCATGAAAATCCTGAAAATCAGCGGCAAGAACCTGGCTTCGCTGGCCGGCGAATTTGAAGTCGACTTCCAGCAGGAACCGCTGGCGTCCTCCGGCCTGTTCGCCATCAGCGGCCCCACGGGCGCGGGCAAGAGCACCCTGCTCGACGCGCTGTGCCTGGCCCTGTACGACGCCACGCCGCGCCTGCTGAAGGTATTGGGCCGGGGCAGCGCCCTGCCCGACGTGGGCAAGGAAACCGTCAACGCGCAGGATACGCGCACCCTGCTGCGCCGCGGCACGCCGGACGGCTACGCGCAGGTGGACTTCGTCGGCAACGATGGCGGTCACTACCGCGCGCGCTGGAGCGTGCGCCGCTCGCGTACCAAAGCGGAAGGGGCGCTGCAGGCGACCGCCATGAGCTTGCACCAGCTGCCCGCGCTGCAGCCCATCGGCGGCACCAAGACGGAAGTGAAGGAAGAGATCGAAAAACGCATCGGCCTGTCCTTCGACCAGTTCACGCGCGCCGTGCTGCTGGCGCAAAACGAGTTTTCCACCTTCCTCAAGACGGAAGACAATGAACGGGGCGAATTGCTGGAAACCCTGACGGGCAGCAGCATCTATACCGACATTTCCATGCGCGCCTTCGAGCGGGCGAAAAAGGAAAAGCAGGTGCTCGAACGGCTGGGCGAAAAACTGGCGGACCAGCGGCCATTGTCGCCGGAAGAGCGCAGCGAGACCGAAGCGTCAAGCGGCGCGGCTGAAACCGCCCTGCAAACCATCGACCTGCGCAAGGCCGTGCTGGAATTGCAGCAGCGCTGGCACCAGGAGACGCACAAGCTGCAAACCCAGGTGACGGCCGCGCAAGAGACGCTCGATAACGCCGATGCCGAACGGACCGCCGCGGAGGAACGCCGCGCGGCGCTGGCGCAGTGGGAATTGCTGCAGCCGGCGCGGCCCCTGATCGACGACGTGGCGCGCCTGGCCGGCGACATCGCCGGCACGGGCGCCGCGCTGGAAGCGTCACGCACGCAGGCGGCGCAAGCCGTGGCCAGCGAAGCGCAGCTGGCGCAGGCCGTGCAGCAGGCGGCAGCGGCCTTGCTTGCCACGGAAGCGGCGCAGCGCGATGCCGCGCCCCTGCTCGACCAGGCCAAGGCGCTCGACGCCGGCATTGCGGCGCACATGCCCGCGCATCGCCAGGCGCAAGATGGGGCCCTGGCCGCCGACCAGGCCAACGAGGCGGCGCGCGCCGCGCTGCACGCGTTGCAGCAGCGCCAGCACGCCGCGCAAGCGGAACAGGAAGCGGGCCGCCAGTGGCTGGCAGCGCACCAGCAGTGGCAGGCGCTGGCGCAATCGTGGCAGTTGTGGGATCAACTGTTTGCCCAGGCCGGCCAGGCGGCAGCGCAAGCCGATGCGGCCGACGCCAGCATGGCCGAGTCAAGACAGCAGCTGCGCCAGGCCTCGGACGCCACGCAGGCGGCGCAAGCGGCGCTGGCCAGCGCCGCTGCCGTGCTGACGGCGCGCGATGTCGAACGGCGCGCGGCGCTGGCGGCCGTGCAAGCCATCGATGGCCAGGGGCTGCAGGAACAGCGCGGCCGGATCGAGACGCACGCGCGCACGTTGACCAGCGCGGAAAAGACCTGGAGCGAACTGGCGCGCCAGCAGCAGGCGCTGGCGCACTGGCAAGCGAGGGCGGCCCAGCTGGCGCAGGCCGCGCAGACGGAAAACACGGCGTTGGCGGCGGAAGCGGCGCAAACGGCGCTGCTGGAAGCGCGCCTGGCGCAGGCGGAAAAATCCTTGAAAGGCGCGGAGGCGGCATGCGCGGCCAGCGTGGAGCAGCTGCGGGCCAATTTGCAGGACGGGCAGCCCTGCCCTGTCTGCGGCGCGCTGGAACACCCGTACAGCCACGCCGACCACGCCTTGCAGGCGATGCTGGCCAGCTTGCAGGATGAAGTACTGGCCTGCCGCGCGCAGGCGCGCGGCAATCTGGAGCGGCTGGCCACGCACAAGGCGGCCCTGGCCGCGACGGCACGCGAGCAGGCGCAAACGGAGGCCGAACTGGCGGCCCTGCCGCCCGCCATCGACAGCTTGCTCGCGCAGTGGCAGCCGCACGCGGACACATTGGAACTGCCGCCGGCAAATGAGCGCGCGGACTGGTTCGCGCGGCAGCTGGCGGCCAATACGGCCGGTTTACAGGCACTGGCGCAGCAGGAGGCGGCGCTGCGCCAGGCCAGCGCGCGGCGCGAACAGGCGCAGGCAGCGCATGAACTGGCGTCAAACGACCATGCGCGCTGCACAAGCACCGTCGCCGAGACGCAGGCGCGGCTGGCGCAGCTGCAAGCGCAGCAAGCGGGCAACGCCGACAAGGGCGAGACGGCGCGCGCCGCGCTCGACGCCTTGCTGGCGCAGCTCGATGGCGCGTTCGCCGACGCCGACGGCGCCGAGGACTGGAAAGACAGCTGGCGCGCCGGCCCGGCCGCCTTCCGCGCGGCGCGTGAAACGGAAAGCCGGCAATGGCTGAAGCAGCAGGCGGACCAGGACCACCGCGGCCATGCGCTGGCGACCCTGGCAGCGCAGCTGGAAGCGGCGCAGCTGGCCGCCGCCAAGGCGCAGCAAGCGGCGCAGGAAGCCCACGCCGTCTTTGCCGCCGCCGACAAGCAGCGCACGGCAATGCAGGCGGAACGCAACGCGCTATGGCAGGGCCGGAGCGTGGCCGAGGTCGAACGCGCGCTGGCAGGCGCCATCGCGGCAGCCAAAGAGCTGCTGACGCAGAAGCAAACGGCGGCGCAATCGGCCAGCCATCAGCGCACGCGCCTGGAAGAAGCGTGCGCGCAGCTGTCGCAGCGCCTGGCTGCCCTGCGTGAACAGGAACACGGCGCCAGCGCCGCCCTTAACGGCTGGCTGCGCCAGTTCCAGGATGCCCATCCGGCCCGTGCGCCCGCCGACATGGACGCCTTGCGCGCGCATCTGGCCATCGCACCGGACGCCATGCGCGCCGAACGCGACGCCCTGCAAGCGATCGCCGACCGCCACACGGCGGCCGTTTCCGTGCTGGCCGAGCGCCGGCAGCAGCTGACGGCGCATGTGCATCAGCCGCCGGAAACCCTGGAAATGGACGAGGCGGCGCTGCAGGATGCGCTCGACGCGCTGCTGCTGGAACGCCAGGCGGCCAACCAGGAAGCGACCCGGCTGCGGCTGGCGATCGCGCAGGACGACGCGCGGCGCCACGGCGCGCAAGCGATGCTGGCGCAGATCGAGGCGCAAGCCGTCATCGAGCGGCGCTGGGCCAGCCTGAATGAATTGATCGGCTCGGCCGACGGCAAGAAATTCCGCAACTACGCGCAGCAATTCACCCTGGAAGTGCTGCTTGGCTATGCCAACGCGCACCTGAACCACCTGGCGCGCCGCTATCAGCTCGAACGCATCGACAACGCGAACAATCCGTCGCTGGGCCTGATGGTGCGCGACCAGGACATGGGCGGCGAACTGCGCTCCGTGCATTCGCTGTCGGGCGGCGAATCGTTCCTCGTCTCGCTGGCCCTGGCGCTGGGCCTGGCCTCGCTGTCCTCGAACCGCGTGCGCGTCGAATCGCTGTTCATCGACGAGGGCTTCGGCAGCCTCGACACGGAAACCCTGCGCGTGGCCATGGACGCGCTCGACGGTTTGCAAGCGATGGGCCGCAAGGTGGGCGTCATCTCGCACGTACAGGAAATGACGGAGCGCATCGCCACCCGCATCCTCGTGCAGCCCGGTTCAGGCGGTAAGAGCGTGGTGACGGTGCGCTAAGAACACCTGTCAAAACCTACTGCGCGTCTCGGGTCGCGGTTTCCGATGCTCACTGCCTCGGCGGCCCCGTGCTTAGCACAGTTCCGCGTCTCAACCACAACCCACTTCCGCTCGCTACGGTTTTGTCAGGCGTTGTAAACCGCTAACGGCTGGCCGGCTCCCGGCACAGCCTGAGCATATCCCAGCCCAGTTCGCGGCGGATCTGCTCGGGGTCGGGCGGGGGGCGGCGCTGTTCCAGCTCCGCTTTCAGCCACTTCCTGACCAGCTCCTTGGCGGGCTGTACAGGCTTTTCCTTGTCATGCTTGTCCATGGTGCTACCTCTTCAATGGCGGTCAGACGACCTCCTATATACGCTCAACGTCATGGCACGGATTCAGTTGACCTGCGCGTGGCGCAGATGCAACAACGTGTAACGATGGACGGAGTGCGTTAAAATCGCCGCCTTCGCGTAACTACCCGCTACGCCCCGCAACAGTTCAAGGAGCCCCATGAAAGCCGCCCGCAGCCTCACCTTCAAGTGCGTCAAATGTCACAAATCCATGCAGGTTTACCTGCAAAAAGTCTCCGCCTGCTCGCATATCCAGCCCTACCAGGGCATTTGCGCATGCGGCGAACTCAAGCGCCACGCCACGGGCCAGGCCGATGCCGTCAAGTCTTACCTGGAGTCGGCGGACGGTAGCTGGTCGCACCACCACTAATGGTTAAAGTCTGGGCGATTGTTGCCGTTAAATACGGTACACAGCCCATATAGAACCGACCATGTCCCAGCTTCCCGCCCTCGCCAGCCGTCAACCCGCCTCGACTACGCTGGCTGGCCAGCAACCGTCCCGCACGGGCAGCAGCGCCACGGGCCTGGCCGGCTCGCCCCTGATGCAGCGCACGGCGCAAGACGTGGTCGCGCTGTCGAAGAATGGCCTGGACCTGTCGGCCAAGGGGCTGTCGCAACGGACCGATGCGCTGGGCAACGCCACCGTCGACGTGGCGCAGGATTTTCTCTCCAACATGACGCGCCAGCTGTTCGGCGACGGCGCCAGCATCTCCTTCGATTCCGTCGATTTGCAAGCCGGTTCCAGTTTCAGCAGCGGCAGCGCCAGCGTCTCGGGCACCGGAGGCAGCAGCCGCGCGGCCGCCTTCAGCCTCGATGAAAACGCCCATTTCATCGGCAAGGGCAAGATCACGACGGCCGATGGGCAAACCTTCGACTTCGAAGTGGAAGTGCAATATCAATCGAACATCAGCGCGGGCGTCCTTGAGCAAACGCAAGGCGAAACGCCGGAAGCCACATCCTCCGAAGACGGCGCCCTGCCCGCCAAGGAGCTGCCCGCCACGACCTTCGCCGGCAATCTGCACGACCTGTTCAAGCTGCTGGGCCAGCAATTGCAAAGCAACATTTTTAATAGCAACGTCAACAGCAAGGCCGATGGCGCCAGCGCCAGCGGCAAGGATGGCGACCTGGCAGGCAGCCTGAGCTTGCGTTTGCTCAAGCTGGTGCAGCCGGACCATGCCACCGAGACCGCCAAAGACGACAGGAAAGCCGTGGAAACGACGCCGGAAGACCAGGCGCGCGCCCGCGCGCTGGCACTCGCCTATGGCACGGACACTGCTGACGGCACGGCCAGCGACGTATAATGGAAGACGGCCTGCGCAGGCGACCATGCCGCGCGCCCCCTTCTATCGATTGAAACCCATGTCCGACACTTCTTCCCCTACCGTTCATCCGCAGATCCACTGGAGCGAAAACGGCGCCGAGCATTCGGCCCGCTGGCGCTCGGAAAGCGGCATGCCGCCGCCCAAGCGCGTCGTCATCGCCGATGACCGCACGACGGCCGACCAGGCTTACCGCCTGGCCTGCGAAGGCACGGCCATGCTGTGGCGCGGCGACTTCCAGAACGCGCGCCAGCTGCTGCAGGCACTGGCGCGGCGCGCCGACCACAAGAACGACAAACCAAGCAAAAAGGCCAAGGCCGCCAAGCTGGCGAAACCCGAACCATCGGCCACGGAAGCCTTCCATTTGCACCGCCAGGCGCAGTCGCAGCGCGCACGCACCCTGGCCATGCTGCTGCTGCCTTTTGACGCCGACTACACGATCCCGCTGCGCCGCGCGCCGGACGTGAAACTGGCTTGCAATGAAGCATACGGCCGCGGCGAGGAAGCGTTCGTCGCCTCGCTGCGCGAACTGCTGGGCCTGATCGGCGCGCATGAATGGCGCCGCACGGGCGTGGACCTGCCGGCCCTGGGCCAGCGCATCCACCCGCATTACGGCGTGTTCGCGCCCATCCGCGGCGAATACGTGGGCCTGGTGGCGGAAGCGCCGCTGCCCGCGCGCGCCAGCCTGGCCTTCGACATCGGCACCGGCACGGGCGTGCTGGCCGCCGTGCTGGCGCAGCGCGGCGTCAAGCGCATCGTCGCCACCGACCAGGACCCGCGCGCCCTGTCCTGCGCGCGCGAAAACCTGGCCCGCCTCGACTTGATCGACAAGGTCGAGGTGGTGCAGGCCGACCTGTTCCCCGCCGGACGCGCCCCGCTGGTCGTGTGCAATCCGCCATGGCTGCCGGCCCGCCCAAGCTCGCCGATCGAATACGCCGTCTATGATCCGGACAGCCGCATGCTGCGCGGCTTCCTTTCCGGCCTGGCGGAACACCTGGAAGCCAACGGTGAAGGCTGGCTGATCCTGTCGGACCTGGCCGAGCACCTGGGTCTGCGCCCGCGCGCGCAATTGCTCGAATGGATAGCGCAGGCAGGCTTGAAGGTCGTCGACCGCCTGGACGTGAAACCCACGCACCCGCGCGCGCAGGACGCCACGGACAGCCTGCACGCGGCCCGCTCGCAGGAAATCACCTCGCTGTGGCGTCTGGCGGCGGCGTAATCGAGGGTCTGAAACCCGGCCATTGCGCATTGCAGCAAACCCCGCTATAATTCGCCTGCGGGGTGGAGCAGTCTGGCAGCTCGTCGGGCTCATAACCCGAAGGTCACAGGTTCAAATCCTGTCCCCGCAACCAGATACCGAAAAACCGCTGATTCTTGCAAGAGAATCAGCGGTTTTTCCCATTGCGGCGCAGTATCTCAATGGCCATCCTGCAAGCCAAATATCCTTCATTTCCATCCGCTCTTTCGCAATGCAGCAAACTCGGTTATAATTCGCCTGCGGGGTGGAGCAGTCTGGCAGCTCGTCGGGCTCATAACCCGAAGGTCACAGGTTCAAATCCTGTCCCCGCAACCAATACATAAAAAACCGCTGATGCCTGCAAGGGAGTCAGCGGTTTTTTTCATTCCGGGCCGGGCCCATGCTGTTACGCGGTGACGCTGGCCCTGATCTGCCTGGCCGCCGCATGCAGGCTGGCCGCCACCCGTTCCAGCTTGTCGGCGCCAGCCGTTTCAGCCAGGGCGGCAAACGCGCTGATATGAAACGTGGCCACCATGGCCGGCGACACTTCCAGCTCCAGCGCGGTCTTGCTCAATTCCGTCGACGCCTCGAGATAAGGCTCGCTGCCCGCCTCGAACGCCTGCTTCGTTTCCAGCAATTCCTGTCCGCCCTCGGCCTTGGCCAAACATGCATCGACCTTTTGCTGGAAAGCAGGCAAGGTATCGCGCACGGGGCCGGCGTCGGGCGCCGCTTCCGGCTCCGGCGCCACTGGCGCAGGCGCAGCGGCGGCCGGCTTGTTCGCCGCCGGCATGTCGCGCATCGTCAGCCAGCGCTCGACGGCGAGAAAATCGGCAAACGGCTCGCCCACCTTGGGGTTCATCAGCCAGACTTCGCCCGTGCGCCAGTCGATCCGGGCACCGCGCTCGTTTCTCGCCAACAGAATATCCTTGCCGCCATCGGCATTCGACACCCGGCCGATGTCGATCCAGTTCATCACTTCCGCCTGGCGCGACATCGCGTTGACCCGATGGAAATAGGCCAACCATAAAAATCTGGCGACCAGAAGAACCAGGACACCGCCAACCATCCACATCATTTTTTTTGCTCCGCACCACATCGACAGCCCGCATTTTCTCACATGAAAGCTTGCGCCAAGGAAACTTTTACATCTGCCGTGCGCAGGCGCAAAGCCCGCGCCACGCGCGGCCCGGGCCCGCAGTCGCATTTCAGCAACGCCGCGTTTTCCTGATTGCCTGGTGCGCGCCGCTGCGCTATTATGAGAACAATTCTCATTTAGATTAAGATATTCCATCCCGTCCGCATGCTGTCCGCCCCTTCCCCGCCGTCCGAATTCCAGGCCCTGTACGCCGAGCACCACTCGTGGCTGCTGCACTGGCTAAAGCGCCGCCTGCACGATGCGGGGCTGGCGGGCGACCTGGCGCAGGATACCTTCCTCAAGATCTTCGTTGCGCGCAGCAGTGCCGGGATCGCGCAGCCGCGCCCCTTCCTGGCTACCATCGCCAAGCGCCTGCTGGCCAACCACTGCCGGCGCGAAGAACTGGAACGCGCCTACCTCGACGCCCTGCTGCACCAGCCGCAAGCGAGTACACCGTCGCCGGAAGCGATGTCCATCCTGCTCGAATCGCTGCAACTGATCGACCGCGCGCTGGACCGGCTCTCCGCCAAGGCCAGGGCCGCCTTCCTGCTGGCCCACCTGGACGGCATGAGCTATGCCCAGATCGCCGCCGAACTGGGCACCACCACGCATTCCGTCAAAAAATACCTGAGCAAGGCCAACTTGCTGTGCTTTTTTGCCGTGCCCGATTTTGCCGCGCCCTGACATGCGCGGCGCCACCGTCTACGCCCAGGGCCAGCCCATCGACCTGGCCGTCGCCATGCAAGCGACCGAATGGCTGACCACCCTGATGAGCGGCGAAACGACGCCGGCGGAAAAAACGGCCTGGCAGCAGTGGCGCCAGGCGCACCCGGACCATGAACGGGCATGGCGTCACATCGAAAGCGTCAGCGGCGGCTTGCGCGAACTCGATGGGCCAGCCAGCCGCCAGGCGCTGCTGCAAAGTCCCCTCTCGCGTTCCGTCTCGCGGCGCGGCAGCCTGCGGCTGCTGGCGTGGGTATCGGCCATCGGCATCACGGGCTGGTTCGGCGCACGCTCGGAATATGCGCCCGGCATGGCCCGCGCCGCGCTGGCCGACCTGTCCACCGGCGTGGGCGAACGCCGCGAGCTGACCCTGGCCGACGGCAGTCGCCTGCATCTGAACAGCGGCAGCGCCGTCAACATCCGCTACACGGACACGCAGCGGCTGCTGCAACTGGTGCGGGGCGAAGTCTTCATCGCCACCGCCCGCGAAACGGGCCGGCCTTACCGCCCCTTCCTCGTCGAAACGGCGCACGGCCACGCGCAGGCGCTGGGCACGCGCTACTCGGTGCGCCAGGCCGAGGGCAGCACGCTGGTCGCCGTCGAGGAAGGCGCCGTGCGGCTGATGCCGTGCCAGGGCGATGGCAGTCTCGTGATCCAGGCCGGCCAGGGCGGCGGCATGACCGCGCGCAGCATCGTGCCCGCGCACGCCGTCTCGCCCGACATCTGGGCCTGGCGGCAGGGCTTGCTGCTGGCCGACGCCATGCCGCTGCGCGACTTCCTGCATGAGTTGAGCCGCTACCGCCACGGCTTGCTGGGCTGCGACGACGCGGTGGCCGGCCTGCGCATCTCCGGCGTCTTCCCGCTGGCCGACCTGGACGCCGTGCTGCTGTCGCTGCCCGATTCCCTGCCGGTGGACGTGCGCCTGCGCACGCGCTACTGGGTGCAGGTGGAGGCGCGGCGGCAGCGCTGAACATGTATTTTGACGCCAGTGCAAAAAAAAGGTACCCGTTTTCGATTCTCGCGTGACCTGTGTAGGCAACGTTCTTTTTGACGACTACACCACAAGGTAACCATGTCTCCTGCCATTCATTCCAAGCCGCGTATCAAACCCATGGCGTATGCCATCCAATTCGTCTTCATCGGTTCGGCCCTGCTGCTGAATATTCCCGCGCCAGCCCTGGCGCAGGAAAGCGCGGCCGCCGCTGCGGCCAGTCTCGACTTCCAGGTGCCGGCCGGCGACCTGGCGGCGGCGCTGCGCCAGGTCGCCAGCCAGTCCAGGGTCATCCTCAGTTTCACGCCGGAGCAGACGCGCGGCAGGACGTCGGCCGGCTTGAGCGGCCGCCACGACGTGCTGGCCGCCCTGAACGGCGTGCTGCGCGGCACGGGCCTGAAGGCCGAGCGCAGCGCGAATGGCAGCTACGTGCTGCGCCCGGCCCAGGCCCAGGCGGATTCCGGCGCGGAGGCCATCGCCATGATGCCGGAAGTATCGGTCAAGGCGCAGCAGGACGCCACCGAAGGCTCGGGCGCGTATGTCTCCACCCTGCCGATCGCCACGGCCACGCCGCTGGGCCTGTCGATCAGGGAAACGCCGCAGTCGGTCAGCGTCATCACGCAGCAGCGCATGCAGGACCAGGGCTTGAGCACGATCGCGCAAGTGATGGCGCAAACGCCGGGCATCACCCTGTTCTCGCTGGGCAGCGAGCGCACGGGCTTTACCTCGCGCGGCTATTCGATCACCAATTACCAGCTCGACGGCGTCAGCACGCATTCGGAAAACCTGGGCCTCGACGCGATACCGTCGCAAAGCCTGGCCGACATGGCGCTGTACGACCGCATCGAAGTGCTGCGCGGCGCCTCGGGCCTGATGACGGGCGCGGGCGACGCGTCGGGCGCCATCAACATGGTGCGCAAGAAACCGACGGCGCAGTTCCAGGCCGCCGTCGAGGGCGAGCTGGGCTCCTACGATGAACGGCGCGCCATGGCCGACATCTCGGGTCCGCTGAACGAGGCGCGCACGGTGCGCGGCCGCCTGGTGACCGTGTACGAGGAAGGCGACAGCATCATCGACGGCTACAGCCGCGACAAGAAAGTGGTCTACGGCGTGGTCGAGGCGGACCTGTCCAGCGACACGAAACTGACGGCCGGCGTGACGCACCAGCGCAAGCGCTCGGACGGTTCCCTCTCCTACCTGGGCTTCCCCCTGTTCTACAGCAATGGCGTCATGACGGACCTGCCCCGCTCCTTCAGCCCGGCGGCCAGGTCGAATCGCTTCAACACCAATTCAACCGACATCTTCGTCACCTTGGAACACGCGCTGGCGAACGACTGGAAGCTGAAAATCTCGGCCAACCGCGTGCAGTCGTCGCAGGAGGAGCGCGCCGTCTACATGAACGTGAGCGCCGGCTTCCCCGACCAGGCCACGGGCGATGGCCTGGGCCTGAGCGCCGACTACCGCGATTACCAGCTGAAGGTCAACAGCGTGGACGTCAACGTGCGCGGGCCGTTCAGCGCCTTCGGCCGCCAGCACGAACTGGTGCTGGGCATGGACTACAGCCAATTCCAGAGCAAGACGGATGGCCGCTTCGACTGGAGCATCCAGGGCAGCGGCGTCAACCTGTACCGCTGGAATCGCCTGGCAACGCCCGTGTTTGGCGATACCTACGTCACCTACGACAGCACGCGCCGCCAGGCCAGCGCGTATGCAGCCACGCGCCTCAACCTGTCCGAGCGCCTGAAACTGATCGCCGGCGCCAAGGTGCTGCGCTACAGCGAGAACTACATCTCGGACGCGCCTTCCGTGCCGTTTTACAGCGCGTCGCCAGCCTCGGAAAGCCGCGTCTTCACGCCGTATGGCGGCCTGGTGTTCGACATCGACGCCATGCACAGCGCCTACGCCAGCTATTCCACCATCTACCAGCCGCAAGCCCAGCAAGACCGCTACGGCAAGCTGCTGGCGCCGCGCGAGGGCAAGACCTTTGAAGCGGGCATCAAGAGCGGCTGGTTCGATGGCCGCCTGAACACGGCCGCCGCGCTGTACCAGATCCGCCAGAGCAATCTGGCCGAATCGGACCCCGGCTACACCGTCCCGGGCACGAACAATCCCGCCAACCGCACCATCAAGGGCGCCAAGACCCAGGGCGTGGATCTGGAAGCGACGGGCGCGCTGACGCCGGACTGGAACATCTCGGCTGCGTGGTCTTACAGCCAGACGGAAAACAATGCCGGCAAGGCGATCCTGACCACCTTCCCGCGCCACCTGGTGAAACTGTGGACCACTTACCGCCTGCCCGGCGAGTTCAATCGCCTGACGGTGGGCGGCGGCGTGAACTGGCAAAGCCGCGTGTATTCCGACATCGACGCGTGGCAGATCAACAGTACCCTGCACTGGGAACAGAAGGCGTACTCGGTGGCCAGCCTGATGGCGCGCTACGACGTCAACGACAAGCTCTCTGCCACCGTGAACGTGGCCAACCTGTTCGACAAGCAGTACACGGCTTCCGTGTCGGACTGGTGGTACTCGGGCATGCATGGCCCGGCGCGCAAGGTGGCACTGAAGGTGCGCTACCAGTTCTAGCGCCAGGACCAGGACAAAGCCGAATATTTCACAGGGCCGCAGGGCCGGTGATACAATTTTCCCGCTTCACGGGCGTTGCCGGCCATTGCCGCCAACGCCCGTGCCCATAGAGACACCCAAGGAGAATGTGTGAAGGACCTCGCCCCCGCCCTGCCAGCCGATCCGGCCGACCAACCCGCCAATCCCTCGCGCCGGCGCATGTTCCAGGCTGCTTCCGCAGTCGGCCTGGCCGCCAGCCTGCCGGCGCTGGCCGACGCCGCGCCAGCCAGGAAGACCATCGCCAAGGGTTCGCTCGACGCGAAACTCAAGGCGCACGTCAAGAACGTGGTCGTGATCTACCTGGAAAACCGCAGCTTCAACAACCTGTTCGCCAACTTCCCCGGTACCAGCGCGCCCCTGTCCGCCGTCACGGCGGAACAGGCGCAGCAGCTGGACCGCGACGGCAAGCCGCTGGCAACCCTGCCGAAGATCTGGGGCGGCCTGGTGCCGAATCAGCAAAATATCGGCGGCATCGATTACCTGATCAAGGAAGAGCAGATTTCCGGCCTGCCCAACGCTCCCTACAAACTGAGCGACGCGGCCGGCAAGCCCCTGCCCGAGAGCATCGTCACGCGCGACCTCGTGCACCGCTTCTATAACAACCAGATGCAGATCAACGGCGGCAAGAACGACGGCTTCGCCGCGTGGGCCGACAGCGGCGGCCTGGTGATGGGCCACTATGGCGAAACGTCGAAAAACCTGAACCTGTGGCAGATCGCCGAGCAGTACACCTTGTGCGACAACTTCTTCATGGCGGCCTTCGGCGGCTCCTACATGAACCACCAGTTCCTCGTCACGGGCCGCGCCAACGAATACTTCAATGCTGCCGAGACGGCAGCGAAGAAAAAGATCGCCGTGCTGGCCGACGGCCCGCAAGGCGTGCGCCTGGCCCTGTCTCCCGAGTGCCCCGCCTCGGCGCTGGACGGCAAGCCGAAATACGTGAACGACGGCGCCATCACGCCGGACGGCTATGCCGTCAACACCATGGCGCCGCCCTACCAGCCCAGCTACATTCGCCCTGCCTTCGACGGCGACCCGCTGCACGCCGACCCGGCCGACGCGAATACCCTGCCGCCGCAAACCTATGACACCATCGGCGACCTGCTGTCGCGCAAGGGCGTCAGCTGGGCGTGGTATGGCGGCGGCTGGCAAGCGGCGCTCGACCACAAGGGCGGCGGCAGCAAGCCGAACTTCCAGTTCCACCACCAGCCGCTGAACTACTTCAAGCAGTTCGCCCCCGGCACGGCCGCGCGCGCCGAGCACTTGCGCGACGGCGGCACGGGCGACAGCCCGATCTCGAACAAATTCCTCGCCGCCGCCGTGGCAGGCAAGCTGCCGGCCGTGACCTTCTACAAGCCGCAGGGCAATCTGAACCTGCACGCGGGTTATTCGGACATCGAGTCGGGCGACCAGCACGTGGCCAACGTCATCCAGCATCTGAAGGAATCGCCGCAGTGGAAGGACATGATCGTGGTGATCACGTTCGACGAAAACGGCGGCTGGTGGGACCACGTGGCGCCGCCAAAGGGCGACCGCTGGGGTCCGGGCACGCGCATTCCCGCCATCGTCGTCTCGCCGTACGCGAAGAAAGGCGCCGTCGACCACAGTTTCTACGACACGACGTCGATCCTGCGCCTGATCACGCGCCTGCACGACCTGCCGCTGCTCGAAGGCCTGAAAGTGCGCAACGATGCCTTCGCGGCACGGGGCGCGTTGCCGCCGGGTGACCTGACGGGCGCCCTGAGCTTCCGCTAAACGCCATCCAAAACCTGCTGCGCGTCGCGATTTGCGGCCTGCGATGCTCACTGTGCTAAAGCACAGTTGCGCTTCTCAGCCACAACTCACTGCCGCTCGCTACGGTTTTGTCAGGCGTTATAAGCCACCCACGGTGCGGCACGCCTGTGATACACTGCGTGCCGCACTTAAATCCGCAGGACAAGTTTTCCTGCAGGTTATCCCAACCATGAGCCCGACTCCAGTAGCCGGGCTTTTGTTTTGTGGATGAAGTTAAAGCGTATTCACACAGCGGACAGCTTTTTGCCCGCTCCCCGGCGCCGTTTTTTCGCTGCCAGGGGCCAGAGGTTCAGAAATGAGAGATAAAAAAGACAACGCCACCATCGACTTGCCCGGTTTCGGCCCGCCGCCAGTGCTCGAGGCGCCAGAGCCGGCGCCGGAGCCGCAGCGCCGCGCGCGCGTGCGCAAGGCGGCGCTGAAGCAGGTGCAGCTCGAATTGCTGGAGCCGACCGACGCCACGGGCTTGCCCGTATGGACGCGCGACGCCGGCCTCGATCTCACCGGCTTGCCCATCTGGGCGCCAGATAATTAGTACCCACGCCGGCGGCCGTTTGCCGCCGGCTTCCACACCACCATCCGCACAAGGGCGTAGAACGCCTGTAGACTGTGCCCATCCACCCGCTTTTTACCGGCTCCGCCCTTTATGAACACCACCACTGCCACCACCTCTTTTTCCAGCCTGCCGCTGACGCCCGCCTTTTTGGCCAACCTGGACTCGCTCGGCTACCACGAGATGACCACCATCCAGGCGCAAAGCCTGCCGGCGGTGCTCGATGGCCGCGACCTGATCGCGCAAGCGAAAACGGGCAGCGGCAAGACGGCCGCCTTCGGCATCGGCATCCTGCACAAGCTCAATCCGGCCTGGTTTGCCGTGCAGGGCCTGGTGCTGTGCCCCACGCGCGAACTGGCCGACCAGGTGGCCAATGAGCTGCGCCGCCTGGCGCGCGCGGCGGGCAACATCAAGATCCTGACCCTGACGGGCGGCGCGCCGATGCGCCCGCAAATCGCCTCGCTGGAACACGGCGCCCACATCGTCGTCGGCACGCCGGGCCGTTTGCGCGACCACCTGGGCCGCGGCACCATCAATCTGAATCATGTGCAGACCCTGGTGCTCGATGAAGCGGACCGCATGACGGACATGGGCTTTTACGAGGAAATCGCGGGCATCGTCAGCGCCTGCCCGGCGCGCCGCCAGACCCTGCTGTTCTCGGCCACGTATCCGGAAGACATCCGCCGCGCCACGGCGTCCTTCCTCGTCAATCCGCTGGAAGTGACGGTCGAGGCGCAGCACGACAACGACAAGATCGAGCAGCGTTTCTATGAAATCGGCTTCGACGAGCGCAACAGCGCCGTCGGCAAGCTGTTAAAACACTTCAAGCCGGAGTCCACCCTGGCTTTCTGCAACACCAAGGTGCATTGCCGCGAGCTGGCCGAGGAACTGCGCCAGCAAGGCTTTTCCGCTCTGGCCCTGTACGGCGAGCTGGAACAGCGCGAACGCGATGAAATCCTCGTGCTGTTCGCCAACCGCAGCTGCTCCGTGCTGGTGGCCACCGACGTCGCCGCGCGCGGCCTCGATATTTCCGACCTGGGCGCCGTGATCAACGTCGACGTCTCGAAAGACACGGAAGTGCACATCCACCGCATCGGCCGCACGGGCCGCGGCAGCAAGAAGGGCCTGGCCCTGTCGCTGTGCGCGCCGAACGAGAAGAAATGGGTCAAGCTGATCGAGCAATACCAGAACAGCGCCGCCGAATGGCACGACCTGAAGGAACTGGCGGAAGATGACGGGATCGAGGCGCTGCCGGCGCCCATGGTCACCCTGTGCATCATGGGCGGCAAGAAGGACAAGCTGCGTCCGGGCGACTTGCTGGGCGCGCTGACGGGCGATGCTGGTCTGACCAAGGAGCAGGTGGGCAAGATCAACGTGTTCGAGTTCATGACCTACGTGGCGCTCGACCGCAAGGTGGCCGAAGCGGCCTTCAAGCGCCTGAACGCAGGCAATACCCTGGGCCGCGACTTCGGCAACATCAAGGGCCGCAGCTTCAAGATGCGCTTTATCGAGGCCTAAGGCCTTGCAAGGTACGCAGGGCCGCCATGGTCCTGCGTCCCGGATAGCTGTCCCACACGGGATACTCCCGGCGGTAATAACAGCTCCAGTAGCTGATGCTGCGCCGCTCCAGCGTATCGAGATATGCGGGATTCTCCCGCAGGTAGCGCGCCAGTGCATCGGCATTCCAGGCCGGCAGCGCCGCGCCAATGACCTCGATAATCTCCAGCACGTATTCGCCGCACAGGTGCACGACGAAGGGCACCGTCCACGCCCGTTCCTGCAGCAGCAACTGCCTTGCACACGCTTCGCGCAGATGGCCGTCATGGTGGCGCGTGCCCAGGCACAGGGCGATCACGCCCGCGTCGCCGGGCAGCCGTGTGCAGGCCAGCAGCCGCTCACTGTCGTAGTAAGTGCGCGCCGGGATCAGCAAGGCCTCGCCATCCTGGCACACGGCAAATGGCGGGTGTGTCCGGCCGCTCCCCAGCGCGGGCAGCAGCTGCGCCACAGTGCCGGCCAAGGCCGCCGGAAAGGCATCCGCTTCAGCCATCGCGCTCCTCCCGGCATACCTTGCGCACGCCCAGCGCAGGTTGATCCATCTTTTCAAAGATCACGTTCGAATACCATTCTGCAGGATCGCCTGCGGTGGGCTTGCCCAGCGAAATATAGTAGCCGCCATGCGTGAACAGGGCCGTGGTTTCCTTGCCTGGCGCGGCGCGTTGCAGGAAGGCCGGCCAGGCCGCCTTGTCGACTGGCGCAAAACGCGAGACCAGCAGCGCCAGCAAACGCGCGTGCGTGGCCGGTGCGTACGGGAACAGATACAGGTATTCGACCAGTTCGCCGCCATCGGCCAGGCGCGTGACGGCGGCCGTCGCGGCATCGGCCGTCCCCTCGTCGCCGCCAAAGCGGCACAAGGTGCCGCCGCTGTAGGCGAAGTCGATGACGGTCGCCGGCGCGCACGCCTGCCGCTCGCGGTCGATGCCGACGGGCGGCAGCGCGCGCACTTGCGCCAGCAGCGCTTCGCCGGACGTGGCCAGCACGGGAAAGCCCGGACACTCGCTGGCCGCGCGGGCGGCAGAAAAGGCCAGGCAACAACTGAGTAACAACACAGCACGCTTCACGGCATCTCCAGTTTCATCAGGCGGTCATTATGCATGGCCGCCGCGGATACGGCCACACGCTCACAGTGTGTCACAAAGCGCGCGCCTGCTGCCCCTGCGGCGTATCGTCGATGTCGTAGCCGGCCGCGCGCGCCAATTCGCGCAAGCGGTCCGCCTCGGCCCACTGGCGCTGCGCGCGGGCGCTGGCCCGCTCCGCCAGCCACGCCAGCACCGGCTGCGGCACGTCCACCTGCGCCGGCTGCCAGGCCAGCAGATCGAGCCCCAGCGCCATATCGAAGCGGGCCATGGTGGCCTTTTTGACGGCGTCCGGCAGGCCGCTTTTCAGCAGCTCCCAGGCGACGGCCAGCGCGCGCGGATAATTCAGGTCATCGTTGATGCAGGTCCTAAAACGCGCCAGCCATGTCGCATCGGCCTCGCCATCCGCCTGGCCCTGCTCTTCGCTCAAGGCATGCACGGCCACGCGCAGGCGCGCCAGGCCGCTGCTGGCGGCGCGCAGGGCTTCATCCGTGAAATTGAGGCTGCTGCGGTAGTGGGCGCCCAGGCACAGGTAGCGGTAGGCCAGCGGATCGACGCCCTGCTCCACCAGGCTTTGCAAACGCAAAAAGTCGCCCGACGATTTCGACATCTTCGCCTCCTGCGTCTTGAGGAAGGCGCCGTGCAGCCAGAAGTTGGCCAGGCGCGTGCCATGGCGCGCTTCCGTTTGCGCGATCTCGTTGCTGTGGTGGACGGCCACGTGGTCTTCGCCGCCGCAATGGATGTCGAAATACGCGCCCAGGTGCTTTTCCGCCATGGCCGAGCATTCGATGTGCCAGCCGGGGAAACCCAGGCCCCACGGACTGTCCCACTCCATCTGCCGCTGTCCCGGCACGCCGCTGAACTTCCACAGCGCGAAGTCGCAGATGTCGCGCTTCTGTCCCAAGTCCACGCGTTTCCCCGCCTGCAGGCCGTCGCGGTTCAGGCGCGCCAGCTTGCCGTAGCTGTCCTGGCGCGTCGTGTCGAAATAGATGCCGTCGTCCGTGCGGTAGGTATAGCCCTTCGCTTCCAGGTCGAGGATGAAAGCGATCTGTTCCGCGATGTGGTCGGTGGCGCGGCACCAGACGGTGGGCGGCAGGATATTGAGCTGGCGCAGATCGTCCTCGAACGCGCGGGTAAATTCAAGGGCGATGTCCCAGGCCGACTCGCCGCTGCGGGCGCTGCGCGCTTCGACCTTGTCGTCGCCGCTGTCCGCGTCCGACGTCAAATGGCCCACGTCCGTGATGTTCATCACGTGGCGCACCTGCAAACCGTTGAATGCGAGCGCGCGGCGCAAGCCGTCGACGAACAGGTAGGTGCGCAGGTTGCCGATGTGCGCGTAATCGTAGACCGTGGGCCCGCAAGCGTACAGGCCCGCCTGGCCCGGGGCGATGGGTTCAAACGGGCGCAGGCTGCGCGCATAGGTATCGTACAGATGAAGTGTCATGCGGGGCTTTCATTAACGCTGCGGAAAAAGAAAATGGCCACAGGTTTTTCAACACTGTGGCCATCGAATGAGGAGTAAAACGTCAGCGGCGCGCAGCCGCATCCTCACGGGGCCAGGCGCACGGACACAGCGCAGCAGCGGCGCCGGATGCAGAAACTGGAGGGAGGATGAAAGTGATCATGGGACGAATATCGCATGTACGCGGGCGGGCCGTCAAGCCCTCCCGCGTCACCCGCTTATTTTTTCACCTGCTCGATCTGCGGCAGCAGCACCGTCAGAATGCCCAGCAGCGGCAGATAGGAGCAGATTTTATACACATAGGCGATGCCGGAGATATCAGCCAGGTGGCCCATGGCGGCGGCCGCGATGCCGGACACGCCGAACATCAGGCCAAAGAAGATGCCTGCGATCATGCCGACCTTGCCCGGCACCAGTTCCTGCGCGAAAACGACGATGGCGGAAAACGCGGATGAAATCACGAAGCCGATGATCACCGTCAGGACGGCCGTCCAGAACAGGTCGACGTACGGCAGCAGCAAGGTAAATGGCGCGGCGCCCAGGATGGAAATCCAGATCACGCGCTTGCGGCCGATGCGGTCGCCGATGGGGCCGCCCATGAAGGTGCCGGCCGCGACGGCGGCAAGGAAGAGGAACAGATAGAGCTGGGCATCGCCGAGCGACAAATGGAATTTGTCGATCAGATAGAAGGTGTAATAGCTCGACAGGCTGGCCATGTAGATGTACTTCGAGAACACCAGCAGCGCCAGCACGCCCAGCGCGCCAATCACCTTGTTGCGCGACAAGTTCGGGCCATGGCCGCCCGCCTTCGGCTTGAAGCTGGCCAGGTGGCCGCTATACCAGTGGCTGACCTTGTACAGCACGCCGATGGCCAGCACGGCCAGCAAGCTGAACCAGGCGACATTGCCGTGACCACGGTTCACAATGACGGCGGCCGCCAGCAGCGGTCCCAGGGCGGAACCGACATTGCCGCCCACCTGGAACAGGGACTGGGCAAAGCCGTAGCGCCCGCCCGAGGCCATGCGCGCCACGCGCGACGCTTCCGGGTGGAAAGTCGAGGAACCAACGCCGATCAGGCCGGCGGCGAGCAGCAGGGTCGGAAAGGTCGAGACGACGGACAGCATCAGCACGCCGGCAAGGGTGAAGCACATGCCGACCGGCAGCAGGAATGGCAGCGGACGGCGGTCCGTATACAAGCCGATCCAGGGCTGCAGCAACGATGCCGTGCACTGGAACGTCAGGGTTATGAGGCCGACCTGGGTAAAACTGAGTGAAAACTCGGCTTTCAGCATCGGATAAATCGACGGCAATAATGCCTGGATCAAGTCATTGAGCAAATGCACGAAGGCGACGGCGCCCAGGATGTGCATGGCCAGACCGGATTGTTGTTGGGAACTATGAAGCGAGGGAGCCGCCGGCACGGACTTGGCCAATGGCGGGGCAGTTGTGGTTGTATGCATGTGTCTTCCGCAATAATCGGGCACGGCGGGCGGCCCGGCAAAGAAGCCAGTATAGTATGGTCACTGAACTGATAACTTCCAATAATCGTCGCCCAAGTGACAACTGAGTGACAATCAGGCGACAAGCCAACGACCGACATGTACACCCACCCACCAGCCCAGACCCACCCCGATGGCGTGCCGTTCAGCCGCAGCACCAGCTCGCACGACTACCAGCATGTACCGCGCCCGGTGACGGCCATGTCCAGGCAATATGCGGCCGGCGACTACACGGCGCCGCACAGCCACGTGCGGGCGCAACTGCTGTATGCGACGGAAGGCGTGATGCGCGTCTCCACCGAACATGGCGTGTGGATATTGCCGCCCCGGCGCGCCCTGCTGATACCCGTGGGCGTCGTGCACGAAGTACATATCTTGAGCGAATTGAGCATGCGCACCGTGTACATCGATGCGCAGGTGGCGGCCCCGTATGGCGCCGATTGCAAGGTGCTGGAAGTGAGCCGGCTGCTGCGCGAGCTGATCCTGGCCTTGCTGGCCGAACCGATCGAATATGCGCTGGCGGGGCGCGGCGACTGGCTGGCGCATTTGATCCTGTCGGAACTGGCGGCGGCCGACACCGTGCCCCTCGCCATCCCCTGGCCCCGCGACCGGCGCCTGGTGGCCGTCTGCTCGGCCATCATGGACGCGCCCGGCAGCCGGCGCAGCATCGAGGACTGGGCCCAGGATGCGGGCGCCAGCGCGCGCACCCTGATCCGCTTATTCCCGAAGGAAACGGGCTTGCACTACCGCCAATGGCTGCAGCAAGTCCACCTGGCCGAGGCATTCTGCCGCCTGGACCGGGGCGAAGGCGTGGCCGCCATCGCCTACGCGCTGGGCTACGCCAGCCCCAGCGCCTTCAGCGCCATGTTCCGCCGCATCCTGGGCCGCACGCCGCAGCACTACCTGAGCGAGTGGCGCGCCGCGTAGGTCGGCTTAGCGTGGCGCAGCCGCGCGTAAGCCGACAAGCTGCACTGTTGGCATTGTCGGCTTACGCCCTGCGGGCTAAGCCGACCTACAACTTGATTGTTCACCGGCAGCCGCCAAACCAGCGTCGTAGGTCGGCTTAGCGCGGCGCAGCCGCGCGTAAGCCGACAAGCTAAGCTGTCGGCATTGTCGGCTTACGCCCTGCGGGCTAAGCCGACCTACTCTTTTTCGCCAGCAATCAAGCGGTAGGCCAGCGCGCCCAGCAAGGCGCCGATGATCGGTGCCAGCCAGAACAGCCACAGCTGGCTGGTGGCCCAATCGCCTACGTACAGGGCCACGCCCGTGCTGCGGGCCGGGTTGACGGAGGTATTGGTGACGGGGATGCTGATCAGGTGGATCAGGGTCAGCGCCAGGCCGATCGGCAGCGGGGCGAAGCCGGCCGGCGCGCGCTTGTCGGTGGCGCCCAGGATGACGATCAGGAAGAACATCGTCAGCACGATTTCAATGACCAGCGCCGACAGCATCGAATAACCGCCCGGCGAATGGGCGCCAAAGCCGTTCGAGGCAAAGCCCTTGCTGACGTCGAAACCGGCCTGGCCGCTGGCGATCACGTACAGTACGCCGCCAGCCACGATGGCGCCCAGCACTTGCGCGATGATGTAAGGCAGTAACTGGCTGGCGGGAAAGCGGCCGCCCGCCCACAGGCCGATCGAGACGGCGGGATTCAGGTGGCAACCCGAGATGTGGCCGATGGCGTAAGCCATGGTCAGCACCGTCAGGCCAAACGCCAGCGCTACGCCGACAAAGCCGATGCCGAGGCCGGGAAAGGCGGCGGCCAGGACGGCGCTGCCGCAACCGCCCAGTACCAGCCAGAACGTGCCGAGAAATTCGGCGCCATATTGTTTCATGATGTATTCCTTTAAAGTGACGAGAAAACGTGCCAGGGACGACCAATCGGACCGCTCACCACCTTTGCCCGCGCCCAAGGGCGACAGCAAAGCACAGCACCAGCAACGCACGCTGCAGAGCGCGCATAATGACACGACGTCATTATCAATGCAACATTATTGCGTACAATAATGCTAATAGTTCTCTTGACACCTAAAGGTTGTTTTGATAATTCTCATGGCGCGGGGCGGCGCATGTACTTTTCCGGCGCCTCCAGCGGCGCAAAGCCAAAGCCCGCATACAGGCCATGCGCGTCATCGGTGCCCAGCATCCAGGCGACATCGCGCAAGCGCGCATCACCAAGTACGGCGGCCACCATCTGCCTGCCGTAGCCGCGCCCCTGGTAGGACGGCAGCACGAACACGTCGCGCAGGTAGGCAAAATCCGTGTAGTCGGTGATGACCCTGGCGAACGCCACTTGCTGGCCATCCACATAGCCGCCGAAACACAGCGCGTTGGCGATCCCCTTGCGCACCGTTTCGATCGCCACGCCGCGCTTCCAGTACGACTGCTCGCTCAGGTAGCGGTGGATCATGGGCACGTCCAGCTCGCCGCGCTCGCTGGAAATGCGTAGCGGCGCGTGCATCAGTTCTTGTACAGCAAGTCGGCTTCGGCGATGCTGGGCTCGCCGAAATACACGGTGCGCAAGCCGCCCTTGGCATCGCTGCCCATGTACACGCCCGTCATGCTGCGCGCGACGGGGTCGTACAAAATGGAATAGCGGTGGCCGCAATTGTGCGGTTCGCAGACGCTGCTCAGCAGGCGTGCCTTGCCGTCGATCTCGACGGGCTTGAGCGGGCTGGCCACGCCATCGGGCACCCAGCGCTGCCGCTTCAGGCCCGCCTTTTTCAAGCCCTCATTGAAGGCCTTGCGAAAGGCGTAGTCCGCCTTGTAGACATCGGGGAAATACGGACAGGTATGGCCGCCGTCGCAGCTTTGCGCCTGCTCGATCAGCGACAGTCTGGGCGTACGCGCTTGTGCCGGCACGGCGGCCAGCGCCACGGCGGCGCCCAGGAATACGGGTAAAAGCAAACGTACAGACATGCAAACTCCTAAAAGCATAATGTAATGCCGGAAGCATAACAGAATGGCATGCTTGTGCGCGCGCCTCAGGGAGAACAGCGGATGCCGACCACGCCGTTGACCTTGCCTTCCGGCCAGCCCGTCTCGCGCCAGCGGTACACGCCGGGCGCGACGATGATCAACTGCCATTCCACCAGCTTGCCAGCGGCATTGAGGCGGGTCTCATTGTCATAGCGCAACGTCAGGCTGCGCTCCGTTTCCGCCACCACCGTCGCGGCAAAGCGGTTGGTTTCGCCCAGCTTGCTTTTCCACGTGCGGTCGTTGAAGATCGCCAGCCGCTGATGATCGTCAGACAACTGCATGCGCGTAAAGTGCCGCGCTTCTTCGCACACACTATTCGTATTCACGCTGTCGGACCAGCTGCCGGACAGTTGCTCGGCGTCAAAAGGAGTCGGGGTGGCGGCCACGGCCGCACTCAGCAGCAAGCTTGCAAGCATAGTTTATCGAAAGAAAACGAAAGGAATCATCATGGTCAACGCAGCGCCAGGGTGATGCTCGATGGCAGTGCGGGCGTGCGCCGGTGCAAAGTCGCCTGCTCGTAGGCATACGCCATTGCAATGAGCGCCATGTCGCCGTGGGCTGGGCCGATGAAGGACAAGCCGACCGGCAAGCCCCCGACCATGCCGGCAGGCACTGTAATATGCGGCAAGTCGGACTGCGGCGATACGCCATGGCAGGTCGGCCCCACCAGCGCATCGAGCGCATGCGAACGCAGCAGCGCTTCAATGCCGCCAGACCCGGACGCGGGCGGCTGCTC
Organism: Janthinobacterium sp. GW823-FHT01H08; assembly: GCF_058797855.1. Lineage (NCBI taxonomy): Bacteria > Pseudomonadati > Pseudomonadota > Betaproteobacteria > Burkholderiales > Oxalobacteraceae > Janthinobacterium > Janthinobacterium sp. GW823-FHT01H08. The sequence continues at coordinate 2,414,052 of NZ_CM179504.1, read as the reverse complement.
GATCAGTTCGGCGCCCTGTTCGCGCAACACCAGCAGCGCCTGCTCGATCACGGCATCGGTCCCGGCGCACAGGCCGAACAGGCTGCGCGCCACGCCGATGCGGCGCCCTTGCAAGCCGGCAAGGTCGAGCGTCAAGCCATCGGCCAGGCGCTCGCCCGTCAGGGCGGCGAGCAGCCAGGCAGCCTCGCGCACGCTGGGCGCCATCGGTCCTGCCGTGGCTGGCTCACCGCCCTGCCCGCCAGCGGTCCTGCCGGTGGGCTTGATGGCGACCAGGCCGCAGTTTGAAGCAGGCGCGACGATGGAGCCGTCCGCCGCGCTGTCGACGGCCAGGATAGTCAGGCCGGCCCAGCTGGCACTGGCATGCGGCACGCTGACGGCGGCCCACTGGCGCAAATTGCTTTTGCCAATGATGACGGCGCCGGCCGCGCGCAAGCGCGCCGCCACAAAGGAATCGCAGCTGGCATGCGTGGCCAGGGGTGCCTGCGTGCGCGTCTTCATGCGGTCGCCCGTGGCGATATTGTCGCGCAAGACGACGGGGATGCCATGCAAGGGGCCGCGCACCTTGTGCACCTGCCGCTCGCGGTCCATTTCCAGCGCAATTTTCAGCGCGTCGGGATTGATTTCAATGCCGGGATAGGCGCGCGCGCCGATGCTGCACAGGGAGCGGATGCGCGCCAGGTACTGCGACGTCAGCGCATGGGAACTGAGTTTGCCTGCCTGCATCATCTGCTGTTGCGGCAAGACCCCTGCGTCGAGCAAATGGGCCATGGGACTGGCGGGCGCCGTGGCACGGGCCAATACGGGGCGCGACACGCCCCGGGACGCGCCACTGCGTAACATCTGACTGCGCTGCATCGTATCTCCAGGAAACCTCAGTGTTTCTAACGCAATAATGTGCTAGCCGTAGCATAGCAGTCCTTGCAACTCAATTGTTGTTGAAAGGAATTATTTTTCAAGCAAAAAAAAACGCCGCCCGAAGGCAGCGTTTCTTGATGGTCAAGCACTGGCGCGTATCAGTTGCGCACGACACGCTTGTATTCGTTGGTACGGGTGTCGATTTCGATGACGTCGTCCTGCGCCACGAACAGCGGCACTTGCACGGTGTGGCGGTGCGCGTCGATGGCGTTTTCGATCTTGGCTTCTTTCAGGACGTTGCCCGACGTGTTGCCCTTGACCGCAGGCTCCGAGTACACCACTTGACGGGCGATGGTCGTCGGCAGTTCAACGGAGATAGCCTTGCCGTCGTAGAAAATGGCTTCGCATTCCATGCCATCTTTCAGGTAATGCAGTGCATCGCCCAGGTTTTCTTCTTCGATTTCGTACTGGTTGTACTCGGTGTCCATGAAAACGAACAGCGGGTCGGCGAAGTACGAATACGTCACTGGCTTTTTATCCAGAACAACCACGTCGAACTTGTCGTCGCCGCGGAACACGTTTTCCATCGGGGTGTTCGTCAGAAGATTTTTCATCTTCCATTTGTAGGTGAAGCCCGTGCGGCTCGAACCGTTGACATCAGAACGCAACACGATCATTGGCTTGCTGTCGACCATGATGATATTGCCAACACGAATTTCTTTTGCGGGTTTCATAGGAATGTACGTAAAAAGTGGGTTGCATGAAGACCATCTGCCGCCTGTGCGCCATCAGCGCCGCAAGCTTGCGTTTGATCGGTTAAAAATACGTTAGAAATAACCGGGCATTTTACCTTAATTTTGGGCAAGCGCCTATCTCGTCGCGCCGGCGAACACCAGCAAGTTACTTGCCAGATCGCCATGCGCCTGCATCTGCCGCTGCCAGGCTTGCGCGCGCGCCCGGATGCGCGGCAGATCAGCCTGCAATGCGGGCCACAGCTGCGCCCACGGCAAGGCGTCCGCGCTGGCGCCATTCCAGGCCAGCGCCGCCTGCACCAGGCTGTCGATGGCGCCGTCCGCATCGACCGCATAGCGCTGCAGGAAGGCGCGCAATTTCACGTGATGCAAGTTTTCGTCCTGCAAGTAGATATGCCAGAGAAACGGCTGGCCCGCCCATTGGGCGCGCACGAAGGAATCCTCGCCACGCACCAGGTTCACGTCGCAAGCCCACAGCAGGCGGTCGTAATCGTCCTGCGGCACGAAAGGCAGCACGCACACGGTGAGCGCGCCGCGCGTGCGCGCCGCACCAGGCAGCGCCGCATCGTCGCCGATAAACGCTTGAACGGCATCGAACGCGACGCCTTCCGGCACCAGGCATACCACAGCTTGCTCACCCGCCTGCCAGGCCGCGAACAGCTCGGCGACGGGCGCGGACGGATAGCAGAACAGCGATACTTTCACGGCGCACATTTCCGCCGCCGTGACGCCGAACTGCCCGAGGAATGCCGCCATGGCGGGCGCATCGGACTGGAACGCCAGCCTTTTTTCATCGAGCGCCGCTTCGCGCAGCAAGCCGCCCGTCTTATCGGTAAAACCGGGAAAGAAGAAATGCTTGATCATGCCGTGGCGCGGCGACGTCAGCGCATGGCAGCCCTCGACCCACTCTTCCGCCGTCAATCCTTCCAGATTCAGCCATACGGGCTGCGGCGAACACTGGGCCATGGCGGCGATATAGCCGGGCGGAATGTCGCAGGCAAAAAACTCGATGACGATGTCGGCAATATCGGCGGGGGCAAACGCGCCATCCTGGCCGCGCCAGTGGCGGACCGTGACGCCGGACACCTGCTGCGCTTCGGCCGCCACGTCGATTTCGGGGCAGATGCGCCGGAAACTGGATAAATCATCGACCCACAGGGTGACGGCGACGCCGTGCTCGCCGTTCAACTGCCGCGCCAAGCGCCAGCAAATGCCGATATCGCCGTAGTTGTCGACGACTTTGCAGAAGATGGCGAGAGATGGTGCGCGATCGGTAGGTAGTGGCATAGTCAAGGGGAAGAGAAAAACGTGGGCATGGCGACCAATAACAAAAAAGCCGCGCTGTTACCAGGCGGCTTTTTTGTTGGCTGATTCAGCCGGTCTGGCGTCCCCAAGGGGATTCGAACCCCTGTACTCACCGTGAAAGGGTGATGTCCTAGGCCTCTAGACGATGGGGACAGAAAATCTGTCCTGGATGCGCTGCGTTGCATCCCGACCTGTTACTTTACTTGCTGACTGCGTGCGAATCTGGCGTCCCCAAGGGGATTCGAACCCCTGTACTCACCGTGAAAGGGTGATGTCCTAGGCCTCTAGACGATGGGGACAGAAATCTGTCCTGAATGCATTACTTCGCATCCTGACCCGGTACTGCAGCAATCGCAGAAACAAAAAAGGCCTGACTTGTCAGGCCCGTTCAGCACTGCACTCTTGCTTTACAACTAAATCCTGGCGTCCCCAAGGGGATTCGAACCCCTGTACTCACCGTGAAAGGGTGATGTCCTAGGCCTCTAGACGATGGGGACCTGTGCTGGCTTTACTCTCAGCGGACTCTTCGTTGAAGGCTTTGCTTAGCCCCTCAAAAAAGCGTGCGCGAAGTATAGCACGGGGCCATTCATAAAATCAACCGCAGGCGCATCTTATTTTCCATGGAGGAAACCGTTCCCGGCGGCGATTGCTCAATGTGCAATCGATCGGCTGCGCGGGCGAGGTACAGGTCCTCGGCAACAGCAGCCAGGCCAGCAAAAGGAAAGCCTCTTGCCCCCCCCCCCTTCGTTTGCACTGGCCCAAACCCGCGTCATACAAGGGTTGGGCGGCGGGAGGAGCTGAGCAAGCCTGGCCCGCCGCGTTGACCATCAGTTCTTGTAATGGCTGAAGCGATAACCTTGGTCGAAGTATGCTGCCAATGCGACGATCGCTCCGGAGCACGTGAGCATCAAGGCCACGGCGCTCGTGTCACGAGTCGCGGACTGGGCAACCATTGATAACGCCCACAACGGGGCAATACCGCCGGCAATGGCAGTGCCGATTTCACGCCCCGAACCGACCCCCGTCGAGCGGTTTTGCACGGCAAACTGGCGACTGAGGAAAGACCCCTGTGGGGCGAACATCATCGGCGCCAGCACCCCGGTGCCGACGATCAGCGCCAGGTAAATCAGCCTGTTCTCGCCGCTGTCGAGCAACTGCATGAACGGGTACGCGAACAATGCTGACAGCAGGCCGCCGACGATCAGCAGCTTCTTGCTGCTGAACTTGTCACACAGATAGCCGAAGAGCGGGACGGTAAAGATTGCGACCAGACTGGCCAGTGTCACCGATAGCGATGTCACGCTGGCCGAAATGCCTTTGAACTGGGTCAGGTAGGCCAGCGAGAAGGTCTTGAAGACATAGCTCAGTGCGTTGTAACCGATGGCGACAAAGAAGACGACGCCCAGGCCCTTGAGATTGGTTTTCCACAATTCGCGGAACGGCCTCTTCTGGCGATGGCTTTCCTCGAAGTGGTGATACTCTGGCGTTTCCGGCAGACTCCCACGCACCCAGAGCCCAACCAGTACCAGCACGAAACTGAGGATGAAGGGAATGCGCCAGCCGCCGGCAAGCAAAAACTTGTCGCCATTGAAGGTCAGCAGATAAACGGTCAGCGACGACAGTAACAGGCCAAGGTTCAGCCCCAATGCAGGCCACGCACCTTGTCGTCCCTTCTTGTTGTCGGCCGCATGTTCGTAGGAAGTTACCGCCGCTCCCGCCAGTTCAGCACCGGCGCCCAGGCCCTGCACAATGCGGATCAGCACCAGGCACAGGGGCGCCCAAACGCCGATGCTGGCGTAGGAAGGAACCAGGCCAATGGCGGTCGTGCACAAGCCCATCATACAGAAAGTAACGAACAACATTTTCTTGCGCCCGTAGCGGTCGCCGAAGTAGCCGAAGAACAGCCCCCCGATCGGTCGCGCCACAAAGCCGATGGCGAAGGTGGCAAAGGCTTGCAGCGATGCATTCGCCGGGTCCGAGGTATCGAAGAAGACCTTGCTGAAGACAATCGACGCCATCGTCGCGTAAAGATAAAAGTCATACCACTCCAGCATTGAGCCGACGATGGTCGCTGCCGCCACTTTGCGCAAACGACTTTTTGTCTGTGCCGGGGTTTCCTGTTCCGTTTTTTGAATGTTCAAAATGTCTCCTTCATGAATTAATTTTTTTATTTTTCGCCTAGAGCGTTCGAGTTGGGGCTGGCTGGGGGGCGACAGACAACCGTACGTTGTCCGCTACGCAAACTCAGCGCCTCATCACTTCACGCACAATGTATTCAGCAATGGCTAGCGACGATGTCGCCCCTGGTGACGGTGCATTGCGGATGTGGGTAATGTTGCCGTGTTGGCGAATCACGAAATCGTCAACCAGCGCACCATTGGCCTCCATTGCCTGGGCACGGATCCCACGAACCGCCGGAACAATACCGACCGAGGCAAGCGTCGGCACATAGCGCGCCGCCTCGCGGACAAAGCTCGCCTCGCTGACCACAGTCTTCAGTTCCCGAAGCGTCGCCGGCAGGTTACGGGCAGCAAACTTCCAAAAGCCGGGGTAGCTGGCAAAATTGAAGATGTCGGCCAGGTTCATGCTGCGGCCGTCATAGTTCTCGCGACCGAAGGATATGAAAGCATTCGGGCCGATCGTCATCTGTCCGTCGATACGCTTTGTGAAATGCACCCCGAGAAAAGGAAAGCGCGGGTCCGGCACCGGGTAGATCAAGCCTTTGACATGCGACTTGAAAGCCTCGTCGATCACGTAATACTGGCCGAAGAACGGTACGATGCGTGGCGTGTCCTGATCGCCCGAACGCTCTGCCAGGCGATCTGACTGCAAACCCGCGCAGGCAATTGCCTGATCGAATACCGTATCGAAGACCTCTCCGTCTGCAAGCTCAACCCGTACTTCGCCGCCTTGCTCAAGCAGGCGCTCAACCGGCGAATTCAGACAAATGCGCCCGCCACGTTCCCTGATTTCATCGGCGATTCGGGCCGCAATTTGACCGTAACTGACAATCGCCGTTTTCGGTGAATGCAAGGCGCCCAGGCCGATGCAGTTGGGCTCGATTTCGCGCAGCTCATTTGAGCCGATCAGCCGCACGCCAGGCACACCGTTGGCCTGCGCTTTCCGATAAATCGCCTCCAGGCGAGGCAACTCTTCCTCTTGTAGCGCGACGACAACTTTGCCGCACTCGTCGTAGGGGATCGCATTGTCGCGGCAATAGTTGCCAATCAATTCGCCCCCGCGCCTGCAAAGTCGTGCCTTGAGCCCCCCCGGCTCATAGTACAGACCGGCATGGACCACACCCGAATTGTGGCTGGACTGATGACTGGCGACACTCGCCTCCTTTTCGAACAGCACCACCGTGGCGTCGGGAAAATCCAACAATAACTGACGTGCGACTGCGAGGCCATTTATCCCCCCGCCGATAACTGCATAACGCTTCTTGTTCATTGCGCCTCTCAAAAAAATAGCAAACTCGTCATTTCACTGCTACATGCATCACTTTGGCGAAGGGCGAGGGCCTGCATAAGCCGCCCGCCCAACGCCTGGCACCGACGCGATTTGCCCTGTCAAGCATTTTTGATCAAGCACAATTTAGATAAAAGCGAAAAATTATGTACAATTAATTTCGAAAAAAGAGAACAAGTGATGTCCATGACCTTAAAGCAACTCGAAGCGTTCTACTGGGCCGCCACCTGCGCCAACTTTGCGATTGCCGCCGAACGCCTGCATTTGTCCGTATCGTCTCTCTCCAAGCGCATTTCAGAACTGGAGGAAGCGCTTGGCATCAATCTGTTCGACCGGAGTGGCCACCGCGCCGTACTCAGCGATGCAGGCCAGGCATTGCTGCCACGCGCGCTGGCGCTGCTCGATGACGCCGCCGCAATACGTACCGCCTTCACACCCTCTGCCGGGCTAGTTGGCCGTTGCACCTTTGGTGTTGGCGAACTCAGCGCGCTGACCTGGCTACCGCAGTTCATTGCGCAAGTCCGGGCACTGCATCCCAAATTGACGCTCGAACCCTATGTCGACGTGGGCTCAGTTCTGGAAAGCCGTGTCGCCAAGGGCGAGCTCGATTTTGCGATCATTGCCGGACGCTCATCGCACCACGGCATCCTGTCGCAACCAGTCAGCCAAGCACAATTCATCTGGCTTGCCGCGCCAACCCTGGCTGTATCTGACAGCCCGCCTGGCTTACGTGGTGCCGCCGATTTACTTGACGCTGGACAGCCCATCGTTGCCTTACCGCCATCAGCTGGCACCACGCGACTGATTGATGACTGGCTACTGGCTCACGGCATCGCTGCCGTTGAGCGTATAAGTTGCAATAATTGGGGGGCCATTGCCGGCATGCTGATTGCCTCTGTCGGGATCGGCATACTGCCCACTGGCTGGAGTCAAAAGCTGGTTGACCAGGGTCTGCTGCTCCCGCTCGCCGCCGCCGAAATGCCAGCACCGGTAATCTATTCTTTTCAGTGGCGGCGCGGAGACAACCGTCCACTGCTCGACCAGCTACGCGGGCTTTCCACCCAATATGTCGACTTCACTGCCGATCTATCGCGACCGCTGGGCAGCATAACGGAACGCTGATAACTGCCGGCCATGCGCCGCCCGCTGGCCACCTCGTCCGCTCGAGGCGACTTTGGTCATCATGTGATTTATGCGCTGTTGGTGGAGACGGCATGGATACGAATGCTGGCTTCAGAAGATGGTGCTGTCGGATTACGCTACGCTAATCCGACCTACGCCACACTCCCCTGTCGGGTATGGCGGAAAAGAGTCCGGAAATAAAAAAAGCCGCCCAAGGCGACTTTGATTATCACGTGATTTATGCGCTGTTGGTGGAGGCGGCATGGATACGGATGCTGGCTTCAGAAGATGGTGCTGTCGGATTACGCTACGCTAATCCGACCTACGCCACACTCCCCTGTCGGGTATGGCGGGAAGTGTTGCGGAAATAAAAAAAGCCGCCCGAGGCGACTTTGATTATCACGTGATTTCTGCGCTGTTGGTGGAGGTAAGCGGGATCGAACCGCTGACCTCTTGCATGCCATGCAAGCGCTCTCCCAGCTGAGCTATACCCCCCGGGCGCAGAAACACTGCTACTTCTTACTACAACACCAGACTGAACTGGCGTCCCCAAGGGGATTCGAACCCCTGTACTCACCGTGAAAGGGTGATGTCCTAGGCCTCTAGACGATGGGGACCAAGGAACTACAGTTTACTACCTTACTTCTGCGCTGTTGGTGGAGGTAAGCGGGATCGAACCGCTGACCTCTTGCATGCCATGCAAGCGCTCTCCCAGCTGAGCTATACCCCCCGGGCGCAGAAATAATAAAAGCCGCACTTGGCGACTTTGTTCCACTACTTGCTTTCCATCCAGATTCCGTTTTTTACGGGCCTGAACTTACAACAATCAGTACAAACAACTGCCACTACTATACCACAACTACCTGGCGTCCCCAAGGGGATTCGAACCCCTGTACTCACCGTGAAAGGGTGATGTCCTAGGCCTCTAGACGATGGGGACCGCGGAACTTCCAAACAACATCTGCACCACTTCAACAAGCAACATCATTGCTGCTGGTGGAGGTAAGCGGGATCGAACCGCTGACCTCTTGCATGCCATGCAAGCGCTCTCCCAGCTGAGCTATACCCCCGTTGGTGCAGAAACAAGAGTATAGCAAAGAAGTTTCACTCTGCAAATACCCTTTTTCGTCTATGAGCAACTTTTCATAGGGGCGGTTTCCGCACGCTATTTTTACGGCTATTCCAGCGCTTATTTCAGAACAGCGATTACAGCCACTTTGCCAGGCGCGCCAGCACGGTGTCGCGGCCGAACATGACCACCACCTGATCGATGGCCGGCGTCTGCAGCTGGCCCGTCAGAATCAGGCGCAAAGGCATGGCCAGCAGCGGCATCTTGATGGTGTTGGCGGCCAGCACTTCCTTGATCATGGCGGCCACGGCTTCCTTGCTCCACTCCACCGTGGCGATGCGCTCGGCAAACTGCGCCAGCACGGGCTTGATGGCATCCGTGATGTGCTGCGCTGCCAGTTCCGCTTCCGGCTGCGGCTCGCGGAAGAACAGCATCGAAGCGTCAGCCAGTTCATTGACGGTGTTGGCGCGCTCTTTCATCATGCCCAGCACTTGCGCCAGATCCGGCGCGCCTTCGAAGACGGCGCCGGCGGCGACCATGTGCGGACGCGCCAGGTCGGCCAGGCGGGTATTGTCGGCCTGCTTGATGTACTGATTATTGAGCCACTTGAGCTTTTCCAGGTCGAACTGCGCGGCCGACTTGGTCAGGTGCTCGAGGTTGAACCACTCGCAGAACTGCGCCACCGAGAAGACTTCATCGTCGCCATGGCTCCAGCCCAGGCGCGCCAGGTAATTCAGCATCGATTCAGGCAGGAAGCCCTGCGCCGGATAATCCATCACGCTGACGGCATCGCGGCGCTTCGACATCTTCTGGCCGTCCGAACCCAAAATCATCGGCAGGTGGCCATACAGCGGCAGCGGTGCACCGATGGCGCGCAGGATGTTGATCTGGCGCGGGGTGTTGTTGACGTGATCGTCGCCGCGCAGCACGTGCGTGATGCCCATGTCCCAGTCATCGACGGCCACGCAGAAGTTGTACGTCGGCGTGCCGTCAGGACGGGCGATCACCAGGTCGTCCAGTTCGCGGTTCGAGATCGTGATCGTGCCCTTGACCACATCGTCCCACGTCACGTCGCCATCGAGCGGATTCTTGAAGCGCACGACGGGCTTGCGGTCCGCTGGCACGGCAGGCAGTGTCTTGCCCGGTTCCGGGCGCCAGGTGCCGTCGTAGCGCGGCTTTTCGCCGGCGGCGCGCATGCGCTCGCGCATCGCTTCGACTTCTTCCGGCGACGAATAGCAATGGTAGGCCGTGCCTTCGGCCAGCATCTGCGCCACCACTTCGCGGTAGCGGTCCATGCGCTGCATCTGGTAGAACGGGCCTTCGTCATGGTCCAGGCCCAGCCACTTCATGCCTTCGATGATGGCTTGCACGGCTTCCGGCGTGGAACGCTCCACGTCCGTGTCTTCGATGCGCAACACGAAAGTGCCGCCGAAGTGACGGGCATACGCCCAGCTGTATAAAGCGGTGCGGGCGCCGCCCAAGTGCAGATAGCCGGTCGGGCTGGGAGCGAAACGGGTACGGACGGGAGTAGCGTTTGTAGTCATCGAAGTAATCAGGCTTGAATAAGTAAAACGCCATTTTACTCTGTTGACCGCCGCCGCTCCACAAGCGCCGTCACAGCTGCAGCAAGCGCCTTTTCACCTCGTCCGCCTGCGCATGCAGCGCCTGCTCGAACAGGGCGACCAGCTGCGACAAGGGCCGGTGCAACGGTTTCACGAGATTCACGGTGAACGGCAGGGACACGGCAAAGCGGCGGATCTGCAAGCCCTGCCCCGCATAGTCGAGCGCCGTGAGCGGATTGACGATGGCCAGCCCCACGCCTTCGCGCACCATGGCGCACACGGAAGCGGCGCTGTGCGTGTCGAGCGCCATGCGCCGCTCCACGCCCGCCTGCGCGAAGATGGCGTCGATCTGCTGGCGGTACGGGTCGACGGCGGCCAGGCTGATGAAAGGCTGGCCCGCGAAGTCCGCCGGCGCCAGCACGGTTTTGCCAGCCAGCGCATGACCGTCGGGCAGCACGCATACTTCGTCGACGGACATCAAGGCATCGAGCACGGTGCCGGGCGGCGCATTGCCCACTTCCGTCAGGCCGATATCGTGGCGCTGCGCCGACAGCCATTCTTCCAGCAGCGGCGACTCCTGCGGCGTGATGCTGATGCTCACCTTGGGAAAGTCGGCGACGAAGCGCTTGCACGCCTGCGGCAGCAAGGATTGGGAAAACACGGGCAGGCAGGCGATCGACAACTGTCCCTGGTCGAACTGGCGCAGGGCCGCCGCCGTGCTGACGATGCGCTCCAGGCCGAAATACGCGCGCTGCACCTCCTCGAACAGCTGCAGCGCCTGGGCCGTGGGGCGCAGACGCCCCCGTTCGCGCTCGAACAGGGTCAGGCCCGTCAAGTGCTCGAGGCGCGCCAGCTCGCGGCTGACGGTGGGCTGCGAGGTGTGCAGCATGGCGGCGGCGGCCGTCACGCTGCCCGTCGTCATGATGGCCCGAAAAACCTCGATGTGGCGCAATGAGATGGTCATAGCCATATCATAAATGAATAAGGTCACCTTAAATGGATATTTTATGTTTACACAGAAAACCCCCATCATGATCGGAACGTAGGTCGGATTAGCGCAAAGCGCGTAATCCGACACCCCTCCATAAAATGACAAAGACCACCGCCATGAAACCAGTGCCAGACGCCACCCTCGCCCAACTCGCCCAGGAACACGGCACGCCCCTGTGGGTGTATGACGCGGCCACCATCCGCGCGCGCATCGCGCAGCTGGCGCAATTTGACACCGTGCGCTTCGCGCAAAAGGCCAACTCGAACATCCATTTGCTCACCCTGATGCGCGAAGCAGGCGTGCACGTGGACGCCGTCTCGCTGGGCGAGATCGAGCGCGCGCTGCAGGCAGGCTTTACGCCGGCGCAAACGAACGGCGCCGCCGGCCTGGTGTTCACCTGCGACCTGTTCGACCGCGCCACCCTGGCGCGCGTGGCGGCGGCAAAAATTGAAGTCAATTGCGGCTCCGTCGACATGCTGCGCCAGCTGGGCCCCGTGTCGCCCGGCCACCGCGTCTGGCTGCGCATCAATCCCGGCTATGGCCATGGCCACAGCAACAAGACGAATACGGGCGGCGAAAACAGCAAGCACGGCATCTGGTACGAAGAGCTGCCGGAGGCGCTGGCCGTCATTCGCGCCCACGGACTGCACCTGGTGGGCCTGCACATGCACATCGGCTCGGGCGTCGATTACAGCCACCTGGAAACCGTCTGCGGCACCATGGTCGACCTGGTCAAGAACATGGGCCACGACATCGAAGCCATTTCCACGGGCGGCGGCCTGTCCGTGCCGTACCGCGAAGGCGAGCAACCAGTCGACACGGACCACTACTTCCAGCTGTGGGATGCGGCGCGCAAGCAGATCGAGGCGCACCTGGGCCATCGCGTGCACCTGGAAATCGAACCTGGCCGCTTCCTCGTGGCCGATGCGGGCCTGCTGGTGGCCGAAGTGCGCGCCACCAAGCAAATGGGCGGCAACCACTTCACCTTGCTCGATACGGGCTTCAATGAACTGATGCGCCCCGCCATGTACGGCAGCTACCATGAAATGTCGGTGATCGCGCACGACGGCCGCGCTCTCGATGAGCAACACGCCACCGTCGTCGGCGGCCCCCTGTGCGAATCGGGCGACGTCTTCACCCAGCGCGATGGCGGCGTGGTGGAAACCCGGCAGCTGCCGGCAGCGCAGGTGGGCGACTACGTGGTCTTCGAAGGCGCGGGCGCGTATGGCGCGTCGATGTCGTCGAACTACAACAGCCGCCCGCATGCGGCCGAATACCTGGTCGATGGGGCGCAATCCCGCCTGATCCGCCGGCGCCAGACGGTTGCCGAGCTGATCGCGCTGGAACAACTGTAAATCCTCGCCCGCGTGCGGGCATGCGCATCTGCTAACATCGGGGCAACTCGATGAAAGCCCGCCATGCCCGCCCAAGCACTTCCCTTCCGCAGCGCCACCCGGCTGCTTCTGCCGCTGCTGCTGTCCGCCGTCCTCGCCGGCTGCGCTTCCCTGCCCTCGCTGGACGGCCGCATCTCCTCCAGCGTCATCGCCGACACACACCACACCCAATTGGCCACGGCCATTGCGCCCATGGTGGCGCAGCATCCCGGCGTGTCCGGCATTTACCCGCTGGTCGACGGGCGCGACGCCTTTGCCGCGCGCGCCCTGCTGGCCGCCGCCGCCCAGCGCAGCCTGGACGTGCAGTACTACATCTGGCACAAGGACATCACGGGCACCCTGCTGTTCGATGCCTTGCGCCAGGCGGCCGAACGAGGCGTGCGCGTGCGCCTGCTGCTCGACGATAACAACACGGCGGGCCTGGACCAGACCCTGTCCATGCTGGGCAAGCAGCGGAACCTGGAAATCCGCCTGTTCAATCCCTTCGTGCCCCGCGCGCCGCGCGCGCTGGCCTTCGCCACCGATTTTTCGCGCCTCAACCGGCGCATGCACAACAAATCGTTCACGGCCGACAACCACGCCACCATCGTGGGCGGGCGCAACGTGGGCGATGAATACTTCGGCGCGGCCGGCGATGTGCTGTTCGCCGACCTGGACGTGCTGGCCATCGGCCCCGTCGTCGGCGAGGTCTCGCAGGATTTCGACCGCTACTGGAACAGCGCCTCGGCCTACCCGGCCGCAATGCTGCTGACCAGCCCTGTCGATGGCGACGCGGCCACCATCGCCGCCGAGGCGGACCGCATCGACGACACCAGGGCGGCCGAAGAATACGTGCAGGCGCTGCGCACCTCGCCCTTCGTCAAGCAGATGATGGAACGCACCCTGCCCTTCGAATGGGCAAGGACGCGCATGGTCAGCGACGACCCGGCCAAGGTGCTGGACCAGGCCAGGCCCGGCACGCGCGTGGCGGAAAACCTGCAAAACCTGCTCGGTGTGCCGGAAAAGGAAGTGGATCTGGTATCGCCGTATTTCGTGCCCGGCAAGTCCGGCACGCAAGCCTTTGCCGACCTGGCGAAAAAAGGCGTGGGCGTGCGCATCCTGACGAACGCGCTGGAAGCGACCGACGTGGCGGCCGTGCATGCGGGTTATGCAAAATGGCGTAAACCGCTGCTGGAAGCGGGCGTGCTGCTGTACGAGTCGCGCCGCTCGTGGGAGGCCGGCGACGCGCGCGAACAGCCGGGCCGCTTCGGCAGCTCCGCATCGAGCCTGCATGCGAAGACCTTTGCCGTCGACGACCGGCGCATCTTTGTCGGCTCGTTCAATTTCGATCCGCGCTCGATCGAATTGAATACGGAAATGGGCCTCGTCATCGACAGCCCCGCGCTGGCCAGCCAGCTGGGGCTAGCCATGCGCACCACCATCCCGCAGCGCGCCTACCAGGTGCTGCTTGGCGACGACGGCGCACTGTACTGGATCGCCCGCGACGCCAGCGGCGCCGCCACGCGCTACGACACGGAACCGGGCACCAGCGTGTGGAAGCGCATGGGGGTGGCGATTCTGTCGGTGCTGCCGATAGACTGGCTGCTGTAAGCGGTTTTGCCGACGATGTTGTCGGATGACGCGTGGCTGCGCCCCGCGTCATCCGACCTACAAGGTCATCGTAGGTCGGGTTAGCGCAAAGCGCGTAAGCCGACAAGCGCGCAGCACCGCCCCTTACCGCACCGCCTCCGTCAAAATCCGCCCTTCCGACGCCGACGGCTGGCGTATGCGCAGCAAATGGGCGAGCGTAGGCGCGATGTCGACCACTTCCGCGTACTGGCCATAGGCACCCGGCTTGATCCAGCGGGGACCGAAGACCATCAGCGGCACGTTGGTGTCATACGTGTACGGCGTGCCGTGCGAAGTGCCGCCGACGCCCTTGCCGAAGTACCAGGCCGGTTTTGTGACGACCATCAGGTCGCCCGACAGCTGGCGGTTCCAGGCGCGGCGCATCAGGGTATCCATGCGCGTGGCCACGGCGCCTGTTTCCATCTGCGTGCGCGTGTAGACTTGCGCCAGGCCGTCCTGCTGCAGCAGGAAGCGGGCCGCTGCGTCTTCCAGCGCAGCGCGATGGACGCCGCCCTTTTCCGCCAGCGCGTAATCGAGATAGATATTCGGCAGCGACGACGTCGTCACCAGCTTATCCACGCCCAGGCTTGTCGCCAGGTGCTGGTTCAGGCTTGCGACCAGCTTGTCGCCGTCGATGCGCTTGGCCGTAAAGCCGCCGCGCGCTTCCGTAAATTCCGGCACGTTGGCAAAGCCATGGTCGGCCGTCAGCACCACCAGCACGTTGTCCATGCCGACTTTTTTATCGAGATCAAGAAAGAAGCCGGCCAGCATGCGGTCCAGGCGCTGCAGGTGGTCGTGCGACATCTTGCTTTCCGGGCCGTAGGCATGGTTCACGTAGTCGTGCGCGGACAGGCTCACGCCCAGGATGTCGGGCACGCCGGCCGGGTTGCGGCCCAGGTTCTCGCCATCGACGGCGGCGCGGGCAAATTCCAGGGTCAGCTCATCGAGGAAGGGACCGGACTTCAAGCGGCTGTAGTATTCGCCATCGAGCTGGCCGCTGTCGCTGTAGTAGGCGAACGGGAAGGTATTGCGCGTGCCCGGCTTGGCCGCCACCAGATCGTCGCGCGCATCGTTGACATAAGCCCCGTCGGCCAGCAGCGGCGTCCAGCTCTTGCCGTAGTAGCGGTCCTGCGGTTTGGCCGCCTGGTAGCGCTGCACCCATTGCGGGTGCTGCTGCATGTAATAGGTGCTGCTGGCGAAGTTGCCCGTCTTTTCCATGTACATATAGGCCGTGCCCGTTTTCCCGGCCAGCAGGATGGCGCCGCGGTCCTTGCCCGACACGGTGACGACCTTGGCCTTGTCGCCCGTGGCATAGCGCAGCTCGTCGCCGAGGGTGCTCACGCGCAGCTTGGTCGGCGCGGTGCCGTCGTCCGGCTTCGTCTCTTCGCCGATGTAATGGAAATTGCCATCTTCGGTGCAATACACGGATTTTTTCGTAACGGGATCGATCCAGTTATTGCCGATCACGCCATGCTGGTAGGGGTAGGCACCCGACAGCACGGCCGAGTGGCCGATGGCGGTAACCGTGATGCCATGCGCCTGGTGCGCATCGCTGAACCACGCGCCCTGTTCCAGCAGGCGGCGGAAGCCGCCCTGGCCGAACTGCTCGCGGTAGCGCGTTACCTGCTCTTGCGGCAAGCCATCGACCACCAGCACCACGACCAGCTTCGGCTGCGCCGCAGTCATGGGTACGGCCTTGGCCGCATATGCCTGGCAAGCCGCCACGCTAGTGACCAGCAGCAGCGCCTGCGCCAGTTGCCGGGAAAGGGAGAAATGTTTCGTCATATCCACTCATCAAAAGTTAGGCCACCGGGCAGCATACGCCGACTATATGACACAACAATGACAAGAAGCAACAATATGAAAAGGCCGGGCTCCATCGCTGGAACCCGGCCTTTGCCGACACAGACAATATATCTGACTTACTTGACCGTCACTTTAATGCTTTTGCTTAACTCCGGCCCATACGACTGGTGCGCGCCATTGGCGAACTGCATGGTGAGCGTGTACTGGCCCGGCGGCAAGGTGACGTCCGTTTCCGTTTGACCTTTGCCGAAATGTAAATGCTTTTCGTCCATGGGGATCATCTCGCCCGCCTTCATCGGCCCTGTATTGATGAGCAAATGATGGTGGCCCGTCTTGGCCGTCATGTCGCCGGCCGGCTTGACGTCCATGCCGCTGACGGCAAATTTCACTTTGAACGGGCTCGTCACCGTCGCGCCATCGACTGGCTCGACGAAGGAAACGGATTGGGCGAAGGCGCTGGCGGCCAGCAGGCTGCCGGCAAGCAGGACTGCGGCCTGGCGCAGGAATACGGTAGTCAATTGCATGATGTCTCCTCTTGTTAATAACAACACGGACTGCATGAAACCATATTCCTGGCGGTAATGGCGCCGGGGACGAGTTAAGCCAATGGTGCCACTGGTGGCCTTGAAAACCGTAGCGAGCAAGCTCAATGTCGGGTTGAGTAACGCAACCGTACTTTAGTACGGTGAGTAACGCCGACCCGAAAGTGAGCTGCGCAGTAGGTTTGCAAGGCCACCCAGCCACTAGTCGTTCTTGATGACGATGCTAGGGAACTTGCTGGTCATATCCTTCGCCTTTTCCGCCACCTTGATGGCGATGGTGCGGGCGATCTGCTTGTAGATCACGGCGACGGGGCCTTCCGGCTCGGCCACGACGGTCGGCGTGCCGGAATCCGTCTGCTGGCGAATCGCCATGGTCAGCGGCAAGGCGCCGAGGAATTCCACGCCGAAGTCCGCGCACATCTTCGCGCCGCCGCCGGCGCCGAAGATTTCTTCCGCATGGCCGCAGTTCGAGCAGATGTGCGTGCTCATGTTTTCCACCACGCCGAGGATCGGGATGCCGACCTTCTCGAACATTTTGAGACCCTTGCGCGCGTCCAGCAGCGCGATGTCCTGCGGCGTCGTGACGATGACGGCGCCCGTGACGGGCACTTTCTGCGACAGGGTCAATTGAATGTCGCCCGTGCCTGGCGGCATGTCGACGATCAGATAATCGAGGTCGCGCCAGTTGGTCTGGTCCAGCAACTGCTGCAAGGCTTGCGTGACCATGGGGCCGCGCCACACCATCGGCTCGTCCGGGTCGATCATGAAACCGATCGACGATACTTGCAGGCCGTGGTTTTCCATCGGTTCCATGCTCTTGCCGTCCAGCGTCTTCGGCTGGCCGCTGATGCCCAGCATCATCGGCTGCGACGGGCCATAGATATCGGCGTCCAGCATGCCGACGGTGGCGCCTTCGGCCGCCAGAGCCAGGGCCAGGTTGACGGCCGTGGTCGATTTGCCAACACCACCCTTGCCGGAAGCGACGGCAATGATGTTTTTCACGTTGCTCATCGGCTTCAAGCCGCGCTGCACCGTGTGCGAAATGATCTTCGACGACACGCCCACGCTGACGTTGCCCACGCCCGGCAGCACGCGCAACGCGGCCAGCACGGATTTGCGGATCAGGTCAATCTGGCTCTTGGCGGGGTAGCCCAGTTCGATGTCGAGCGAAATGTCGCTGCCATCGACCTTCAGATTCTTGACGGTTTTACTGGAAACGAAATCTTTATGTGTATTTGGATCAATAACCTGGGCCAGCGCGGCCTTGACGTCTTCTACTGTGATGCTCATGTAAATCTCCGTGTGTACTACATATGTGCAATACGCGCAGTCTAGCGCAAATTTGCATGGCGCGATGGCGGCAAAAGCATCACTTGCCGGCGCTGCATCTGCTCATATTGCCTTTCCGCTGTTAAAATGTCCTATTATCCATCCCAAAAGTGCATCAATCATGACTCGCAAGCTGTTCGTCACCACTGCCCTGCCTTACGCAAACGCCGCTTTTCACATTGGCCACATCATGGAATACATCCAGGCCGATATCTGGGTCCGGTTCCAGCGAATGCAACGCGATGGCGCAGCCGGCCGTGAAGTGCACTTTGTGGGCGCCGACGATACGCATGGCACGCCCATCATGATCGCCGCCGAAAAGGAAGGCATCACGCCGCAGCAATTCGTCGCCAACATCGCCGCCGGCCGCGCCCAGTACCTCGATGGCTTCCATATCGCCTTCGACAACTGGTATTCGACCGATTCGCCGGAAAACGTTGATCTGTCGCAATCGATCTACCGCAAGCTGCGCGATACGGGCCTGATCGTCACGAAAACCGTCGACCGCTTCTTTGACCCGGTCAAGGGCATGTTCCTGGCCGACCGCAACATCAAGGGCGAATGCCCGAAATGCGGCGCCAAGAACCAGTACGGCGACAATTGCGAAGTGTGCGGCGCGGCCTACCAGCCGACCGACCTGGTCAACCCGTTCTCGGTGTTCACCAACGCGACGCCCGTGATGAAGCCGTCGGAGCAGTATTTCTTCAAGCTGTCCGACCCGCGCTGCTTCGAATTCCTCAAGGATTGGCTCAACACGCCAGGCCGCTTGCAGCCTGAAATGGTCAACAAGGTCAGCGAATGGCTGGGCGAGGCGGGCGAAAAGCTGGCTGACTGGGATATCTCGCGCGATGCACCCTACTTCGGCATCCCGATTCCCGATGCACCGGGCAAGTTCTTCTATGTGTGGATGGACGCGCCCGTCGGCTACCTGGCCAGCCTGAAAAACTATTGCGACAAGAAAGGCATCGATTTCGACGCCTTCCTGAACGACCCGACGACGGAACAGATCCATTTCATCGGCAAGGACATCGTGTCCTTCCATTTACTGTTCTGGCCTGCCATGCTGAAGTTCGCCGATCACCCGGTGATCGACAAACTGAAAGTCAATGTGCACGGCTTCCTGACGGTCAACAACGAAAAGATGTCGAAGTCGCGCGGCACGGGCATCTCGCCGCTGCGCTACCTGGACCTGGGCATGAACCCGGAATGGCTGCGCTACTACATCGCGTTCAAGCTGAACTCGAAAGTGGAAGACCTGGATTTCAACGGCGAAGATTTCGTCGCCCGCGTGAACAGCGACCTGATCGGCAAGTACGTGAACATCGCCAGCCGCTGCGCCGGCTTCATTGCCAAGCGCTTCGACGGCAAGCTGGCATCCACACTGTCG
Source organism: Janthinobacterium sp. GW823-FHT01H08 (assembly GCF_058797855.1). Taxonomy (NCBI): domain Bacteria; kingdom Pseudomonadati; phylum Pseudomonadota; class Betaproteobacteria; order Burkholderiales; family Oxalobacteraceae; genus Janthinobacterium; species Janthinobacterium sp. GW823-FHT01H08. Next base: position 2,394,862 of record NZ_CM179504.1, on the reverse strand, counting down.
GAAGGCGCGCAAAGCTGGATCAACCGCGCGCTGACGGTGGACGTCAACGGCGTCATCGTCGAGCGCCAGGCCAGCATCGCCGCGCACTTCGAGAACCGCGAATTCGGCAAGGCCTTGCGCGAAATCATGGAAATCGCCGACATCACGAACCAGTATGTCGATGAAAACAAGCCATGGATCCTGGCCAAGGATGCGGACAAGACGTTTGACCTGCACGACGTGTGCACCACGGCCCTGATCCTGTTCCGCCAGCTGACGATTTTGCTGTCGCCGGTCCTGCCGGGCGTGGCGAAGAACGTGGCATCGTTCCTCAACGACGCCGAGTTCACCTGGGCCGATACACAGGTGTTCGGCGACGCCGTCTCGAACAGCATGCTGGGCCGCACCATCGGTGCCTACAGCCACTTGATGACGCGCATGGATGCAAAGATGATCGAAGCGCTGTTTGACGCGCCGCAAACAGCCGCCGCCATCGCCGCACCGGCTGGCGACGCCGCGAACGACGCCGCGGCCCCTGCTGCCGCCGCTGCCGCCATCGAGGAACTGGCGCCCGAGATCAAGATCGACGACTTCCTCAAGGTCGACTTGCGCATCGCGAAAATCGTCAATTGCGAACTGGTCGACGGCTCGGACAAGCTGCTGCGCCTGACCCTGGACGCGGGCGAAGGCCGCCTGCGCAATGTGTTCTCGGGCATCCGCTCGGCGTACCAGCCGGAAGAACTGATCGGCAAGCTGACGGTGCTGGTGGCCAACCTGGCGCCGCGCAAGATGAAGTTCGGCATTTCCGAAGGCATGGTCATGGCCGCCTCCGCCGCCGACGAAAAGGCCAATCCGGGCATCTACATCCTGAACCCGTGGCCGGGCGCCGAACCTGGCATGCGCATCCGTTAAGCCACCACAAGGACCGATGATGAATATCGTGGTGCGCGAAGCAACAAATGCCGATGCACAACTGATGGCCGAGCTGACCCGCGCCGCGTGGGCCGGCAAGGTGGCGGCCTCGTCCAGCGGGCACCACGAGACGGCACAGCAGGTGGAAGCGCAGTTGCGCCACGGCGGCGGTTTTCTGTTGCTGATCGACGACATTCCAGCCGGCTCGCTGCGCTGGATGCCGCTCGACAGCGACCCCGCCATCTGGAAGATTTCACGCATGGGCGTGCTGCCCGCCTACCGGGGCAGCCACGTCTCGCAGCACTTGCTGGAAGCCATCATTCATCACGGCCTGTCGTGCCAGGCCGAGGAATTGCGCCTGGCCGTGCGGCGCGACCAGCGCAAGCTGATCGATTTTTATGCGGCCTTCGAATTCGAGCTGGCCGAAGAACTGGAATATTCGCACGCCAACCCCGCCGAACCGGCGCCGATGGTGATGCGGCGCCTGCTGCGTTATTGATTTTTAGCAATTTCGCCCCGGACTTGCCGATACAACAACCCGCCAAGCGGCACGGCGCGGTAAAATACGGCCGGCTGACCTTACCCATAAGACACTCAGAAGAGAATATGAAACTGCCTGCAAAACACAACAACTACGTATCCGACCACACCTTGTTCATCGCCGAACTGAAGGCCAAGAACCCTGGCATGGAAGCGGGCCAGCAAGCGGGCCGCGCCCTGCTGTGGGACAAGCCGGCCGTCAGCATCGATGAGCAGGAGCGCCAGCTGGCGTCGGCCGTCAAGCAACAGGCTTACGTTTACCAGAACAAGAACTAAGATCTGGAACCGGCACGATGTTGCCTGAAGAGTCTGCAGTCACGCCGGAAGCCGACGCTTCCGGTGCCGGCGCAGTCATCGAGTCGCCCGAACCTGTCGCTGATGGCGACGGCAGCGGCGACCCTGCAGCATCTGCAACGACGGTAACGGATGCGGCGCCCGCCGCCGACCCGCTGGGCATCGCCCGCCTGTATGGCGAGCCCATGATGCGCATGCCGACGGATTTGTACATTCCGCCGGACGCGCTGGAAATCTTCCTCGAAGCCTTCGAAGGCCCGCTCGACTTGCTGCTCTACCTGATCCGCAAGCAAAACTTCAACATTCTCGATATTCCGATGGCGCAGGTGACCCTGCAATATCTGAAATATGTTGACCAGATCCGCGTGCGCAACCTGGAACTGGCCGCCGAGTATCTGCTGATGGCGGCCATGCTGATCGAGATCAAGTCGCGTATGCTTTTGCCATCGCGCAAGAGCGACGTCGAGGAAGATGGCGGCGACCCCCGCGCCGAACTGGTGCGCCGCCTGCTCGAGTACGAGCAGATCAAGCTGGCCGCCTACGACCTGAACGCCATCCCGCAGTTCGAGCGCGATTTCGTGCGCACGCAGATTTTCATCGAGCAAAGCCTGACGCCCACCTGGCCCGACGTGGAACCGGTGGACCTGCAGCAGGCGTGGCTCGACGTGCTGAAGCGCGCCAAGCTGACCCAGCATCACCGCATCAGCCGCCAGGAACTGTCCGTGCGCGAGCACATGTCGAGCATTTTGCGCCATTTGCAATCGTCGCGTTTCGTCGAATTCAGCGATCTGTTCGACATTGCCGGCGGCGTACCCGTGGTGGTGGTCAACTTCGTGGCCTTGCTGGAACTGGCCAAGGAAACCCTGATCGAAATCACGCAGGCAGAACCGTTTGCCCCCATCTACGTCCGGCTGGCGTATTCGCCCGCCTGACCCCTTCCCTTTGTCACTGACCACCGTACAACGGGGTTTTAGCGAAAGCAATCCATGAAAATTATTTCCGACATTGAAGAATTGCGCGACCAGCTCAGCGGACAGCTGCGCACGGCGTTCGTCCCCACCATGGGCAACCTGCACGAAGGCCATCTGTCACTGATGCGCCTGGCGCGCAAGCATGGCGACCCCGTCGTCGCCTCGATCTTCGTGAACCGGCTGCAATTCGGGCCGAATGAAGACTTCGAGAAATATCCGCGCACCATGGCGGCCGACATCGCCAAGCTGGAAAAGGAAGGCGTGTACGTGCTGTTCGCGCCGACGGAAAAGGAACTGTACCCGGAGCCGCAGGAATACCGCGTGCGCCCGCCCGATGACCTGGGCAATACCCTGGAAGGCGAATTCCGCCCCGGCTTCTTCGAAGGCGTGTGCACGGTCGTCACCAAGCTGTTTTCGTGCGTGGGTCCGCGAGTGGCCGTGTTCGGCAAGAAGGATTACCAGCAACTGATGATCATCCGCAACATGGCGCGCCAGTTCGCCCTGCCGACGGAAATCATCGCCGCCGAAACCTACCGCGCCGACGACGGCCTGGCCCTGTCCTCGCGCAATATGTACCTGTCGGAAAGCGAACGCGCGGAAGCGCCGGAACTGTTCAAGGGTCTTAATTTCGTGGCCGAGGAAGTGCGCAAGGGCAACCTGGCCGTGGGCGAACTGGAACAGGCCAGCATGCAGCTATTGAACAGCCGCGGCTGGAAATCGGACTACATCGCCGTGCGCAAGCGCGCCAACCTGCAGGCGCCGAGCGCCGCCGAACTGGCCGCGGGCGAACCGCTGGTGGTGCTGGCCGCCGCCAAGCTGGGGCAGACTAGACTCATCGACAACCTGGAAATTTAACATACAACAAAACCTGCTGCGCGTCGCGATTTGCGGCCTGCGATGCTCACCGTGCTTCAGCACGGTTGCGTTTCTCGGCCACAACTCTCTGCCGCTCGCTACGGTTTTGTCAGATGTTTTAAATGCAGTCACAGCGGGGCCATTCGGCCCCGTTGCTTTACCTACTTCTCCATCCCTACCAGCTTGAGCTCGGCAAACAGCGGCTTGTTGCTGCCGCGTGCCGCGTGCCGCTTGCAACATGTCATAGCTGGCCGCGTCGAGCACGATTTCCTCGCCCGCCCACAGCTTGCGCTGGTTCGCAGGCAGCCTCAGGCTGCGCAGGATGGCCCGCACCTGGGCCGGATCGGCCGCCAGCAGGCGGATGGCGCGCGCATGGCGCTGCGTGCCCGTGAGGATCGGCAAGCCGCCCTCGGAGCCGTGCTGGCTCAGGCTGACATAATCCTGGCCGCCCACGCGGTGCAGATAGGCATGCCGGCCATCCGCTTCGGCAGGCGACTGCGCGGGCGGCGACTGCATTTCGACAGACGCGACAGGCGCAACGGCGGTTTGCTCAAGGCTCACGCCACAGGCCGCCAACAGGGCCGTGCTCAGGGCGAAAAATAATACGGGTGCTCGGCGCATCGTGCGCTCCTTCTTGTCGGGGTCGGGGACAAAGGGGGAATACTGCAGCGATCATGGGCCAAATCATTTGACGTGTAAAGTTAACTCTGGGAAATATTTCATTCCCTTACGCAATTTCATCCAGTCAGAGCGAAGGACACGCGGGATGGGCTGGGCGTAAGCGCGGCGCAAGCCGACGAAAAAAACGCCGCCGGTTTGCACGGGCAGCGTTTTTCTTGATCGGTATCAAGCCGTGATCAGGCGCCGGCTTTTTCCAGCTTCTCGAAAATCTTGTTCAGCTTTTCATCGAGGGTCGCTGCAGTGAACGGCTTGACGACATAACCGCTGGCGCCAGCTTGCGCGGCGGCGATGATGTTTTCCTTCTTCGCTTCGGCGGTGACCATCAGCACGGGCAGCTTGGCCAGTGCGGGATCGGCGCGGATATGCTGCAGCATCGTCAGGCCATCCATGTTCGGCATGTTCCAGTCCGACACGACGAAATCGAACGATTCCGCGCGCAGCTTGGCCAGGCCCATCACGCCGTCTTCCGCCTCATCGACGTTGGCATAACCCAGTTCCTTCAACAGATTCCGGACAATGCGGCGCATCGTCGAAAAATCGTCAACGACTAAAAATTTCATCTTTGGATCAGCCATGAATAACTCCGTTGTTTCTGTAGCGGTTTGTTAATAATATCGACATGAATGCCGACATTATGGTCGACACTACGGCAGCAAGTTGTAGGATAGCATTTTCGTTGCTTTTAGGCGAACAAACTTGCCTCAGATCATATAAAACGTGGCTTACACGCGCAAAGCACGCATACCATGCGCCGCCAGGTGTCCCAGTACCATGCCAGGCAGCGCCGTCAGAGCACCGACCTCATGCGTAGCGCCGACAGCGATCGCCTCGCGCGGCATGCCGAACACCACGCAACTGGCTTCGTCCTGCGCAAAATTATACGCTCCTGCGGCCTTCATCTCCAACATGCCTTGTGCGCCGTCCTTGCCCATGCCGGTGAGGATCACGCCGACGGCATTTTTACCGGCCGATTGCGCGGCCGAACGGAACAGCACATCGACCGACGGACGGTGGCGGTTGACCGGTTCACCCTGGTCGATCTTGGTCATGTAGTTGGCGCCGCTGCGCGTCAGGGTCAGGTGCGAATGGCCGGGCGCGATGTAGGCGTGGCCAGGCAGCACGCGTTCGCCGCCCGCCGCTTCCTGCACCGAGATTTTGCACAGCGAATCGAGGCGGCGCGCGAACGAACGCGTAAAGCCTTCCGGCATGTGCTGCGTGATCAGGATGCCGGGACAATCGGACGGCATCTGCATGAGAAATTCGCGGATCGCTTCCGTGCCGCCCGTCGACGCGCCCACGATGATCAGCTTTTCGCTCGACGTCAATGGGCTGCGCAGCGCAGGCAGCGGCGCGGCCACCTTGTCGCCGGCCGACGGCAGGGTGCGCGCGCGGATGCGCGCCTTCGAGGCGGCGCGGATCTTGTCGGCGATCATGTCAGTGTACTCGCGCATGCCGCTCTGGATGGAAATCTTCGGCTTGGTGACGAAATCGACGGCGCCCAGTTCCAGCGCGCGCATGGTGATTTCCGAACCGCGCTCGGTCAGCGACGACACCATCAGCACCGGCATCGGGCGCAAGCGCATCAGCTTTTCCAGGAAGTCCAGGCCGTCCATCTTCGGCATCTCGACATCGAGGGTCAGCACGTCGGGGTTGGTCTGCTTGATCATCTCGCGCGCCACCAGCGGATCGGGCGCCGCGCCCACCACTTCCATGTCGGGCTGGCTGTTTACGATTTCCGTCATGACGCTGCGAATCAGCGCCGAATCATCCACGATCAATACTTTGATCTTCATAGTTATCCTTCCAGGCCTTGCGGCCCTTGTTTCTTATTAAATTAGTACCCGGACCACACTGCCGCAAGCCGCACAACGCGATGCGCAGCAGGTTTGGTCCGATATGTATCAGAACAGCTCGACCTCGCCGCCCACCGGCGCGACCTTAAGGCGGCTGGCGTAATCGAGTTCGCGGCGTACCAGCGTATCGTTATGCGTCTGCATCAGCTTTTTCACCAGCACCTTGCCGCTGCGGGGGAAAAAATACACCTTGCGCGGGTGGATGTCGTTGAGGTCTTCCGCCACCACGCGCATCTTTTCCGCCTTCAGATAATTAATGACGAAAGCCGCGTTGCGCTCACCGACGTTGATCGCCGTGAAGCCGCGCAGCACGGCGCCGCCGCCGAACACTTTCGCTTCCATGTTCTCGCGCCGCGCGCCCGCCTTCAGCAAATCGTTGATCAGGATTTCCATGGCGTAGGTGCCATAGCGCATCGACGCGGAAATCGGGCTGTTCGGATCGCTGCCGCCATCGGGCAGCATGAAGTGGTTCATGCCTCCCAGGCCCGTGACACGGTCGCGGATGCAGGCCGAGACGCAGGAGCCGAGCACGGTGACGATCAGCATGTCCTTGTTGGTAAAGTAATACTCACCAGGCAAGATCTTGGCGGCGTCACAGTTGAACGTCCTGTCGTAATAGACGTTAGTGGCGAATTGCTCTTTGGATTCCAGGCTCATATTTCACTCTCATGTACGATGCGACGGTGCCTTGGGCGCGGCGCCCCGAGGCTGGTCGAGCTCATAGACTGTTTTACCGCGCAGCTTCAGTGAATCCGACACGTACAGAAAATTCTCCGAATGGCCCGCGAACAGCAGGGCATCGGGTTTCATCAACGGCACAAAGCGCGAGAGGATCTTGCGCTGCGTCGCCTTGTCAAAATAAATCATCACGTTACGGCAAAAGATGACGTCGAACTGGCCCGTCAATGGCCAGCCGTCGGCCAGCAGGTTGAGCGGCTTGAAGGTGATCATCTGGCGCAGTTCAGGACGCACCCGCACCTGCCCTTCGCGGTCACCCTTGCCGCGCAAGAAAAAGCGCCGCGCACGGTCGGCCGGCATCTTGTCGAGCCGGTCCAGGTTGTAGACGCCATTGGCAGCCGTGGCCAGCACATTCGTGTCGATGTCCGTGGCGATGATGGTGACGGGCGGCGTGAGCGTATTGAACGCCTCGCACACCGTCATGGCGATCGAATACGGCTCCTCGCCGGTGGAACTGGCCGAACACCAGATGGTGATCGGCCCGCTCAGTTTTTTCACATGCTCGGCCAGCAGCGGGAAGTGATGCGCCTCGCGGAAGAACGACGTCAGGTTGGTCGTCAGCGCATTCGTGAACGCTTCCCACTCGTCGCCCATGCGGCCCGCTTCCAGGTCGTCCAGGTAGCGGACGAACGAGGAGATGCCGGTCGCGCGCAGCCGCCTGGCCAGGCGGCTGTAGACCATCTCCTGCTTGCTGTCGGCCAGCGCGATGCCGGCCCGCTTGTAAATCATGGCGCGGACCCGTTCGAAGTCCTTGCCAGTGAAATCAAATTCCTTGACCGAATCCGTTTTAGTTTGCGGCATTTTGTTTTTACCTCTCTATGACTACTCTGACCAATGCCTTTGCAAGTATAACTAGCGGGACCGGGTTGGCGTCAGAACTCTTCCCAATCGTCGCCGCCGGCCGCCGCCAGCTTTTTCGCGGGCGGTGGCGTGCCGGCCTGCGCCGCCGTTGCCACCCGCCGTGTAGTTGCCGCCACACCCGGTACCGGCCGTGCCGCCTTGACCACGGGCGCGGGCATGGCTGCCTGCGCCGCGCTCTCGCCGTCCAGCTTGAAGATGCTGACGGCATCGGCCAGTTTCTGCGCCTGGTCCTGCATGCTTTCGGCGGCCGCCGCCGCTTCCTCGACCAGCGCCGCATTTTGCTGCGTCATCTGGTCCATCTGCGCGATGGCCTGGTTCACTTCCTCGATGCCGTGGCTCTGCTCCTGCGTCGCCGCCGTGATCTCGCCCATGATGTCGGCCACCTGCCGGATCGACGTGACGATCAGACCCATGGTCTGCCCCGCCTCGTCCACCAGGCGGCTGCCGGCATCGACCTTGTCGACCGAGTCGCCGATCAAGCCCTTGATTTCCTTCGCCGCGCCGGCCGATCGTTGCGCCAGATTGCGCACTTCCGACGCCACCACCGCAAAACCGCGTCCCTGCTCGCCTGCGCGCGCCGCTTCGACGGCCGCATTCAGCGCCAGGATATTCGTCTGGAACGCAATGCCGTCGATGACGCCGATGATGTCGACGATCTTGCGCGAACTGTCCTTGATGGAACCCATGGTGTCGACCACTTGCGACACCACCTTGCCGCCCTGCTCCGCCACCGACGACGCCGACACTGCCAGCTGGTTGGCCTGGCGCGCGTTGTCCGCGTTCTGCTTCACGGTCGATGTCAGCTCTTCCATCGACGACGCCGTCTCTTCGAGCGAACTGGCCTGCGTTTCCGTGCGCGCCGACAGGTCCGCATTGCCGCTGGCGATCTCGCGCGACGCCACGGTGATGGTGTCCGTCCCGGTGCGCACGTCGCTGACCGTCTGCACCAGGCTCTCGTTCATGTCCTTGAGCGCCTGCTGCAGCGCGCTCGTTTCATCCTTGCCTTCGACCACCACGCGCGAGGTCAGCTCGCCGGCCGCCACCTTCTGCGCCACGGCCACTGCGCCGGACAATGGCACCGTGATCGAGCGCGTGATGAAGATGGCGCACCAGGCGCCGATCGCCACGGCCGCGCCGCCCAGGATGAACAGTACCATCATCAGGCGCGCATCGGCCGCCAGCGAGTCGTCCATGAAGCTTTGCTGCGCCACGTGCTGCAAATCGAGCAGCTTGTTGATATCGGCCAGGGTCGTCTTGTTCAAGGGATCGATGCGGGTGGCGATCACCTTCGCCGCGCCCTCGCTGTTAAACGCCAGCACCTGTCCCATCGCTTCCTTGAAGGCGGCATCGACTTCGCCGTCGACCTTGGCGATATTGGCCAGCAGCGCCTTCTCGCCATCGGACAGGCCCAAGGTGGCCAGCTTGCCGCGGGCGCCGTCGTACAGCTTGCGCTGCTCGCGCACCTTGCCCTCTTCCGCCTGCATCAGGCTCACATCGCCCTGCAGGCCGATATTGCGCATGGCGATACCGGTTTCCAGCATCGCGCTTTTCATCTGCGACGCCTGCGTATTCTTTTCGCTTGCCAGCTCCAGCCCCGTGAGCAGCTGGGCCTTGTTACGGTAATTCAGTGCATTCGCCGAAACGATCACCACCACCAGGATGGCGAGGATGCTGCCAAAACCTATCCCCAGCCGGGTGCCTATCTTGAAATCGCGCAAACTCATTACAGTCTCCAATATTTATGTGAACGGCGCCCGTTCAACCGGACGGCGCCGTGTTGTGGCCGGGTCTCTGTCGGACCTTGCAGCCTGCCGGCGCGCCTCTGGCAAGTAACCCCCAATAAATTATTATGATTTCTGACTTCCATAACCGGCGCTGTGCGGTGTTGCCCGCAGCTAGCAGTGCTCGCACTGCGTCGCTGCGGGCGCCTTGCACAGCATCCGGTTCTGTTCGTCATAAATTCACAATAATTTCCAGAGGATTACTTTCCCGCGCCGGTACATGCATATCTGTAGTGATTCTTTGCGTGGTAAAACTGCCGCTTAAGCCGCCAGCTTGTCGATCAGGCCCATCTCGCTGCTCGACATCAGCTTGTCGATGTCGACCAGGATCAGCATGCGCTCGTCGATGGTGCCCAGGCCGATCATGTAATCGGTCGAGAAGGCTGTGCCCATTTCCGGCGCCGGCTTGACCTGCTCCGGCGTCAGGGTGGTGACGTCGGAAACGCTGTCGACCACCATGCCGACGATACGGCCGCCGATGTTCAGGATGATCACCACCGTGAACTGGTCGTACACGGGCGTGCCCAGGTTGAACTTGATGCGCATGTCGACCACCGGGATGATGATGCCGCGCAGGTTGATCACGCCCTTGATGAATTCAGGCGCGTTGGCGATGCGGGTGACCGCTTCGTAACCACGAATCTCCTGGACCTTCAGGATATCGATGCCGTACTCTTCGGAGCCCAGGGTGAAGGCCAGGAATTCACGGCCGGCGATGTCCTTGCCGTCGCCCGCATTGCTTCCGGATGTTTGTTGAGTATCTGACATGGTGCGTTTTCCTATCTTTATCTATCGGTATTACGAAAAAATGGACTCGTCGGCCAGCTGGCGAGAGGAACGGATGAGGGCGGCGACATCGAGAATCAGCGACACGCCGCCATCACCCAGGATGGTGGCGCCGGAAATGCCCACCACCTTGCGGTAATTCGATTCGAGGTTTTTCACCACGACCTGCTGCTGCCCCACCAGGTCGTCGACAAACAGGGCCGCCTTGCGTCCTTCCGTCTCGAGGATCACGCAGATGCCTTCCGAGGGACTGGTAAAGCGCGGCGCGATGTCGAACATCTGGTACAGCGGAATCAAGGGCAGATATTCGCCGCGCACTTTCACCACCTGCCCCTTGCCGCTGATGTCCTTGATGTCCTCAACGGCTGGCTGCAGCGATTCGATGACAAAGCCCAGCGGTAAAATATACACCTCGTCGCCAACGCGGATCGACATGCCGTCCAGGATGGCCAGGGTCAGCGGCAGCGAAATGGAAATCGTCGTGCCGAAACCCTTGGCCGAACGGATGTCGACGACGCCGCCCATGGCGCTGATATTGCGCTTGACGACATCCATGCCCACGCCGCGGCCCGACACGTCGGTGACCGCTTCGGCGGTGGAAAAGCCGGGTGCGAAAATCAGCTGCCACACGTCGGCGTCGCTCATCGACTCGGACACGTCCAGGCCCTGCTGCGCAGCCTTGGCCAGGATGCGCTCGCGGTTCAATCCCGCGCCGTCATCGGATACTTCGATGATGATGTTGCCGCCCTGGTGGCTGGCCGAGAGGAACAGACGTCCCGCCTCGGTCTTGCCGGCGGCCACGCGGGCGGCCGGCATTTCCACGCCATGGTCGATACTGTTGCGCACCAGGTGCGTGAGCGGATCGACGATGCGCTCGATGAGGCCCTTGTCCAGTTCCGTGGCGGCGCCATTCGTGATGAAGTCGACCTTCTTGCCCAGTTTCGTCGCCAGGTCGCGCACCATGCGCGGGAAGCGCGAGAAGACGAAATCCATCGGCATCATGCGGATCGACATCACCGCTTCCTGCAAGTCGCGCGTGTTGCGCGTCAGGTGGCTGACGCTGTCGAGCAGTTTTTCATGCAGCATCGGATCGAGCGCGCTGGCGCGCTGCTCGATCATCGCCTGCGTGATCACCAGTTCGCCCACCAGATTGATCAGCTGGTCGACTTTTTCGATCGAGACGCGGATCGACGACGATTCGGCGCCGGCCTTGTCGCCCTCTTTCTTGGCCGGTTTCTTTTCCTGCTCCGCTTCGGCCACGGCGCTCGCCGCGGCCGGCGCGGCGGCAGCGCTGGCGTTGCCCGCCTTGGCCGCGTCTGCGCGAATCTGTTCGAGGGGCTGGAAGAATCCGTAACCCTGTTCGGCGTCGCTCTGCACGCCGGCGGCGGCGCGGATATCCTCGATCGGCTGGAAGAAACCGTAACCGGGATCGACCGCGCCCGGCGCGCCAGGAGTGCCTGGCAGCGGGTCGAAGAAACCGTAGCCTTGCGCCTTTTCCTGCGCCGCGCGGGCCGCTTCGGCCTCGCCTGGCGCCAGTGGCGGCGCCTGCGTGATCACCATGTCGTCGGGATTGAGCACGAACGAGCAGATGGCCAGGATGTCGTCCAGGCTTTCATGCGTCGTCACTTCCAGCACCTTGCGCGCGTCGGGCAGGCTCGTTACGGCGACGTCGCCCAGCAAGCCCAGTTCGGCCGCCAGCGCATCGACTTCGCGCGGCTCCATGGCCGGCAGTTCCAGGCGGATGCGGTGGCCGCCGGCATGGCTGACGGCGGCCTTTTCCGCCGTGTGGAAGGCTGGCGCGACGGGCGTGAGCGCGGCCACGGGCACGTCCTGCGAGAACGACTGCAGCATCATGCGCACGTTGGCCACGGCATCCTGGTCGACGGCGCTGCCCAGGCGATGGCCGTCGAGCTGCATCTTGAGGATGTCCTTGGCCGCCAAAAAGGCGTCGACGTGTTCCGCCGTCAGGGCCATCTGGCCCTGGCGGATGCGGTCGAGCAGCGACTCGAGGATGTGCGTCACCTCGCTCATGTCGGAGAGGCCGAACGTCGATGCGCCGCCCTTGATCGAGTGGGCGGTGCGGAAAATGGCATTCAGATCTTCGGCGTCGGGCGCCGCAATATCAACGGCCAGCAACAGCCGTTCTTTTTCAGCCAGCAGTTCTTCGGCCTCATCGAAAAAGACCTGAAAAAACTGGCTAATATCGATGGTCATAGGGTGACTCCGTCAATTGCATCATTGCGCTGCGCGGCTGGCATCAGCCGATCACCTTCTTGACCACTTCGATCAGGCGTTGCGGATCGAACGGCTTGACCAGCCAGCCATTGGCGCCGGCGGCACGGCCTTTCGATTTCATCTCGTCCGACGACTCCGTCGTCAGCATCAGGATGGGCACCTTCTGGTAGGTCGGCAATTCACGCAGCAGCTTGATCAGTTCCAGGCCATCCATGCGCGGCATGTTCTGGTCCGTCAATACCAGGTCTACGGTTTGCAGCTTGGCTTTTTCCAGTCCGTCCTGGCCGTCCACGGCCTCCACCACCTGGTAACCGGCGGCTTTCAGGCTGAACGCCACCATCTGGCGCAATGAGCTGGAATCGTCCACTGCAAGTATCGTTTTGGCCATCTTTGCTCCCACTTATTCCGGGCATCCTGCCCGAGTATTTGATTAATCAATCCATGCGACCACAAGCGCTCCGCACTGGCATGCTAGAACAGCTCGATGTCGCCGCTTTCCAAATGCTGTTGACTGACAGCCTTGCGCAGCACGCTGCGCAACTCCAGGCTTTGAATCGCCAGCGCCATGCTGACCCGACCCAGCAAGGCGACAATTTCTTCATTGTCGCTCTCCGGCAACATCTCCGCGCCATGCTCGCCCAGGGTCCCGAGGAACTCGCGCAAGCCCGTCACGCGCTTCAGGGTGCGCTCGATCAGCTGGCTGGTCATGTCCTGGAACTGCATGCTGGTGATGGCGGCATTCACATAGCCCCCCACCTCATCCTGCAACGCCAGCAGTTTTTCGCGCTGCTGCTCGGCCGGAATACCGCCGTCGAGCAGCAGCGCGATAGTGTCTTGCTGCGCAGCGACGGCTGCGTGTATCGCCATGAAATTGAAGGACAGCTTCTCGATCGCCTCTTCCAGCAAGATGCCGGTCTGCACCAGGTCGGTTTCCACCTCCGTCAAGTGCTTGCGGCCATGGTCCGACACGCCAGACAGCAGGCGTTTTACATGCGAGCCAAGTATTTTCTTTCTTGTCATAAAGGTCTCATTGTTTCAATACACCACGCGTCGACAGCCTTGCGTGTTATTTTTTCGCCGCTGCCGGGGCCGGGACTGGCGCCGCCGCGGGCGGCGCACCGGCAGCCAGCCCTGAAGCGACAGCGGCGGAAGCGGCATCGGTCACCGGCAGCTCGATCGCCGAACCATCGCGCAAGACATTTTCTTCCGTGCGCTTGTTCATGACGATGATACTGATGCGCCGGTTGATCGGATTGAAGGGATCGAGCTTGTCCAGGTGGGCGGCCGAGCCCAGTCCCACCACGCGCAAGACTTTTTCTTCCTTCATGCCGCCGATCACCAGTTCGCGCCGCGACGCATTCGCGCGGTCGGCCGACAATTCCCAGTTGCTGTAGCCTGCATCGCTCATATAGGGCGTCGAATCCGTATGGCCGGACAGGCCGATGCGGTTCGGCACTTCATTGAGCACGGAGCCGATGGCGTGCAGGATTTCCTTGGTGTACGGTTGCAGGTTCGCATTGGCGAGCGCAAACATCGGACGGTTCTGCTCGTCGACGATCTGGATGCGCAAGCCTTCGCTGGTAATATCGAGCAGCAGCTGGTTCTTGTATTTTTTCAGCAGGGGATTGGCGTCGATGGTCGCTTCGATGCGCGCCTTGAGCGCCTGCAGGCGCTTGCCTTCCTCGCGTTCGAGCGCCGCCTTGGCGGAATTGAGGTCGAACGATTTGCGCTGCTGCTCTTCCTGCGCCTTGCGCACCTGCCCATCCTGGCGCGACAGGTCCTGGCCGCCGCCCTGGATCACGGAATTGCTTTCGCCGCTGCCGGAGCCGCCCGCCATGGCCACTTTCAACGGCGTCTTGAAGAATTCGGAAATGCCGTTCAAGTCGCCCTTCGAGGTGGAGCCGAGCAGCCACATCAGCAGGAAGAAGGCCATCATGGCCGTGACAAAGTCGGCGTAGGCGATTTTCCACGCCCCGCCATGGTGTCCGCCAGCCGTCTTCTTGATACGTTTGACGATAATCGGGCGCATGCCTTCATCGGCCATGGCGTCCCCCTTCCGTGTGCTGCAAATGACTCATGGTGTCCAGGCGTATATTCACTGCTTACTTCGTTTTCGATTTCTTGATGTGGTCTTCCAGCTCATTGAACGTCGGGCGCTCGGTCGAGAACAGCACCTTGCGGCCGAATTCCACGGCCAGCGCCGGCGCATAGCCGTTCAGGCTGGCCAGCAGCGTCACTTTCACGCACTGGAACATCTTGCTCGACTCTTCCAGCTTCTGCTCCAGCAGGCTGGCCAGCGGGCCGACGAAACCATAGGCCAGCAAGATGCCGAGGAAGGTGCCGACCAGCGCGTGCGCGATCAGCATGCCCAGCTCGGCCGGCGGTATGCCCACCGACTCCATCGTGTGCACCACGCCCATCACGGCGGCGACGATACCGAACGCGGGCAAGCCGTCGCCCACCTTGGCGATCACATGGGCCGGCACGGCGCCTTCGTGATGGTGCGTCTCGATTTCGTTGTCCATCAGGTTTTCAATCTGGAAGGCATCCATATTGCCCGATACCATCAGGCGCAGGTAATCGGTCATGAATTCGACGATGTGGTGGTCGGCCAGCACCGCCGGATACTTGGAAAACAGCGGGCTCTCTTCCGGCTTGTCGATATCGCCTTCGATCGACATCAAGCCTTCCTTGCGCACCTTGCTGAGCACTTCAAACAACAGCGACATCAGTTCCATGTACAGGTCTTTGGTATAGCGCGATCCCTTGAACAGGCTGGGCAAGGCGGCGATCGTTGCCTTGATGGCCTTGTTATTGTTACCAACAAGGAAGGCGCCCAGGGCGGCGCCGCCGATCATCAGCAACTCCAGCGGCTGGAACAGCGCCGCCAGATGGCCGCCGGCCATTGCGAAGCCGCCAAAGACCGAGGCGCAGACGATGATGTATCCGATTATGACTAACAAGTGCCCTGACTCCCAATAATGGCCGCGGCTGTATGCGCGGCATGTTCAAACCTGTTCCTGTCTTTTGGCGGCTGCGCCGCCAGTAAAGACTGCGGCAAAAAAGCAACCGGAAGTTAATTGAAATGTGCTGCTTTTCAATGCAAATCCGAGAAAATGCCGTGTGGAACTACAATAACGTGAGATTGCCCCACGGGCAAGCAAATAACGCAGACAATTGCTTAAAAGCACCATATGTAAAGCAAAGGACCACCCTCTGTGGCGGCGATGGTCTTATCGGGCTCGCGTGCCGCAATCCGGAATTCGTAACTAAGAAGCATGCTACCGGGCAACATTTCCTTTTCCGCCTTATTCCACAGGGCCGCCATCGCCGCCGGCGACAGGTAGGCAAACACGGCATCGTAGCGGCCGAAGTCGAGCGCTTCGTAATCGCCGCGCAGGAAGCGCGCGCGGCTGCCTGCCAGCCGCGCGCGCAAGCGGCTGGCCAGCCAGGGCAGCGGCGCCAGCTCGATGCCGGAAAACTGCCCGTCGGGCCGGCGCCGCGCCAGATCCAGCACCAGGCCGCCCAGGCCGCTGCCTATATCGACCAGGCGCACGCCGGGACAGTCCGCGATCAGCTCGGCCACCGCCTGCCACACCTTCGGCCCCGACGGATAAAACGGCACTTGCGTGCGGAACGTGGACCAGTACAGGCTCAGCAGGAAAACAAAGGCCGCCAGGAACACGGCCGGAGGCCAGTCAAGCAGGCTGGCGCCCAGCAAGGCGGGCGCAAACAGCAGGCCGATGGCGCACCACCAGCGGGCCAGGCCCGCGCGCCAGGTAATAAGCGCCGCCAGCACGCCCTGCACCAGCGCCACGGCCGGCAGCGACATGGCCACGCCCGCGCGCGCCAAGCCATATACCAATAGCAACATCAAGGGAAAGGCCAGCACCTGGATCAGGATGGCCTTGAGCGCGGGCGCGCGCAGGATTTGTTGCAGCATGGGGTAGTCAGAGAAGGAAAACGCCAGTGTAAGCGATGACGACATGAAAAAGCCGGAGTGCGGTCAGGCGACCGGCTCCGGCTTATTTACTGTCTTATGCAGGGCTCAGGCAGCCGCGCCCGGCGCAACAGCGGCCGCTTCATCGCGCGCCTTCTTGGTCTTGCCGGCGCGCGAAGGCATGTGGCACAGGCCGCACACATAATCGGCGTTCAGGTCGAGGCAGTTGACGACAAACTTGCCGCCGCACTTGCCGCAGGGCGCCATGTCCAGCATCTTGCTGCTGAAAAAGCGCACCAGGGTCCAGGCCCGCGTCAGCGACAGCAGGGGCTCTTCGCCCGCTTCGGGCGGCATCTGTTCCAGATACAGCTTATACGCCTTCATCACGGCTTCGATGCCCGTGGCGCCCGCGTGGTCGACGAGGAATTTATGGATGTTGATGAACAGCGAGGAATGGATATTCGGTTGCCAGGTGAGGAACCAGTCGGTGGAAAACGGCAGCATGCCCTTGGGCGGCGAGACGCCCTTCAATTCCTTGTACAGATTCAGCAGGCGCTCGCGCGACAGCGAGACTTCCGTCTCCAGCAGTTGCAGGCGTGCGCCCAGCTGTATCAATTCGATGGCCAGCTGGATTTCCTGCGCTTCCGATACGACACTTTTCTTGGCCATGCTGTGTACTCCGCGACTGACTGATACTGACTAACTGATACTGACTGAAAGGCTGCCGGCAAAATGTTCAGGGCAATGCAACGCCGCCATGGACGTTTGATGGCAACCTTAAGCGATTTCTTCGACGCCTTGGCCGGCCATGAGGATGGCAGCGTGCGACTGGGCCAGCGAGCGGTCTTTATTGTAGTTCGTCAGCATGCCCAGGATGGCGCTGTCGTCAAAGCGGAAGCGGGCCAGCATCATGTTGCCGCCAGCGAGCTTGAGGATCTGCGCATTGCTCATGCCTTCGATCAGTTCGGCGATGTCGGCGGCGATGCCCAAACGGAAGATGGCCGTTACCTTGTCCGCACGAATCATTTGCTGGGCCAGCATCAGGTAGCTCAGGTTAGCGTCGCGAATCTCAGCCATCATGTCGTTAGCAGTCATTTCCATCTCCTCAATCCGTTGAATTCAGCTGGCGTTGTGTGTTGCCAGTGAGATACATTCTGCAGGAGCAACATTAAATGCAACAGAGGCGTAGCGCTGTATTTTTGGTCGGGCAATAGCGGATGGGATCGTAGGTGTTTGTCTGACAAACACTGCTCGATCATGGTCGCACGCCAGCAACGGCGCGGATGTGGGAGGTTGGCTCTGCGGCGGGTTTACCCGACTTTGGGCCTGTAAAAAATATCACTTTTTTACAACAACTTGATCGGAATCAAGCCTGTCTACCTAGATAACGGCCGCCTTGGCAGGAACTTTAGGGCTTTTTCGAAAAATATTTCAAAGACCCGCATTCTTTTTTGGCCGGTTTGACACCGTTCATGTAATCGTTGACGGCGGCGTCTGGCGAAACTTTAGGGTGATTTGAAAATATTTTTAAAAATCGTGATTTTTTTCGTTGACGCCCCGCAGGCAGGCTCTTTTCACGCTGCAGCCAGGGTGGAAATTCCGCTTTCCGGCGCGGATTTGCTACACTGCCTGCTCCCGCACAATACTTTAAGCTTCAAACAATATTGCGCCATTGAGACAAGTATCAACATGAAAGCCACCATGATTTCTCGACATGACTGCAGCGCGCGCGACCTCGACGATCCCCTGGCGCCCCTGCGCCAGCAATTCGACTTGCCGCAAGGCGTGATTTACCTCGACGGCAATTCCCTGGGCGCGCGGCCGAAAGCGGCGCTGGCCCGCGCCCAGCACGTCATCACGGCCGAATGGGGCACGGACCTGATCCGCAGCTGGAATACGGCCGGCTGGTTCGACCTGCCCAAGCGCCTGGGCGACCGCCTGGCCCCGCTGCTCGGCGCGCAGACTGGCGAAGTGGTGATCACCGATACCACCTCCGTCAACTTGTTCAAGGCCCTGGCCGCCGCCCTGCAGATGCAGGCCAGCGACCCCGCGCAGGCCGCGCGGCGTATCATCGTCAGCGAACGCAGCAACTTCCCCACCGACCTGTACATGGCGCAAGGCCTGGCCGCCTGGCTCGACCGCGGCTACCAGCTGCGCCTGGTCGACAGTCCGGATGAACTGGGGCAAGCCATCGATGCCGATTGCGCCGTCGCCATGCTCACGCACGTCAATTACCGCACCGGCTACCAGCACGACATGGCCGCCATCAGCAGCCATTGCCACGCGCAAGGCGCGCTGGCGCTGTGGGACCTGGCCCATTCGGCCGGCGCTGTGCCGCTGGACCTGAACGGCGCCGGCGCCGACCTGGCCGTCGGCTGCACCTATAAATACCTGAACGGCGGCCCCGGCTCGCCCGCCTTCATCTGGGTGCCGGCAAAACACCAGGCGCGCTTCCGCCAGCCCTTGTCCGGCTGGTGGGGCCACGCCACGCCGTTTGCCATGGACCCGGGCTACACGCCGGCCGACGGCATCGCGCGCGCCCTGTGCGGCACGCAGCCGATTGTCTCGCTGGCACTCGTCGAATGCGGCCTCGATATCTTTGCGCAAACGAACATGGAAGCCATCCGCCGCAAGTCGCTGGCCCTGACGGATGTGTTCATCGCGCTGGTGGAACAGCGCTGCGCCAGCCATCCGCTGGGCCTCGTCACGCCGCGCGAGCATGCACGGCGCGGCAGCCAGGTCAGCTTCACGCACCCGCACGGCTATGCCGTGATGCAGGCGCTGATCGCGCGCGGCGTAATCGGCGACTACCGCGAGCCGGCCATCATGCGCTTCGGCTTCACGCCCCTGTACACGAGCTTTGCCGACGTGTGGGACGCGGTGGAAATCCTGCGCGACATCCTCGATACCCAAGACTACGACATCGCCGCCAAGCGCGATGCCGTCACCTGAACCATCCCATGAGCGACGACAAGAATATGAACAAGGAAAACACCAGCGGCTGCCCCATGCATGCCGGCGGCCAGGATGCGCAGTGGCATGGCGCGCAGATGGATTTCAGCGAATCGATGAGCTACGGTAACTATCTGGCGCTGGACCGCATCCTGACGGCCCAGCATCCGCTGTCGCCGAACCACAACGAAATGCTGTTCATCGTGCAGCACCAGACCAGCGAATTGTGGATGAAGCTGATGCTGCACGAAATGCACGCTGTGCGCGCCAACCTGCAAAGCGGCGACCTGGCGCCCGCGTTTAAAATGCTGGCCCGCGTGGCGCGCATCATGGACCAGCTGGTCCATGCCTGGGACGTGCTGGCCACCATGACGCCGCCCGAATACACGGCGATCCGGCCCTACCTGGGCGCCTCGTCCGGCTTCCAGTCCTTCCAGTACCGCGAAATCGAATTCATTTTGGGGAACAAGAACGCCGCCCTGCTCAACGTGCACACGACGGCGCCCGATACCTACACGGTGCTCGACGCCGCCCTGCGCACGCCGTCCGTCTACGACGAAGCCATCAAGCTGCTGGCGCGCAGCGGCTTGCATATCGCTCCCGAGCGCCTGGACGCCGACTGGACCCTTCCCACCGCCTCCGACGCCTCGGTCAAGGCGGCCTGGCTAGAAGTCTACCGCGACCCGTCGAAACACTGGGCCCTGTACGAACTGGCCGAAAAGCTGGTCGACCTGGAAACGGCCTTCCGCTTCTGGCGCTTCCGCCACGTGACGACGGTCGAGCGCATCATCGGCTTCAAGACGGGCACGGGGGGCACGGCGGGCGTGAGCTATTTGCGCAAGATGCTCGACGTGGTATTGTTCCCGGAGTTGTTTGCCTTACGCACGGAGCTCTGATTTCAATTTCAAAAGGAGAAATGATGTCGCCTCTCGTCCTGACCCTGGCCGGCCTGTGGAATTCCGGGCCGCAGCATTGGCAAACCCATTGGGAAGCGCGCCACCCGCAATGGTCGCGCGTGCCGCACCGGGAATGGCAGACGCCGGACAAGGACGAATGGGTGGCGGAGCTCGACCGCGCCATCGCCGCCTGCGAGCGGGCGCCCGTGCTGGCCGCGCACAGCCTGGCCTGCACGCTGGTGGCCCATTGGGCGGCCAGCGGCTCGCCGCACAGGATCGCCGGCGCCTTCCTCGTCGCCCCCAGCGATGTGGAAGCGCCGTCCTACCCGTCCGGCACCACGGGGTTCTCTCCCATGCTGCTGCAAGCCTTGCCTTTTCCCAGCCTGGTAGTGGCCAGCGGCGATGATCCCTACGTCAGCTTCGCGCGGGCGCGCGCGTTTGCCGCCGCCTGGGGCAGCGACTTCACCATGATCGGCGACGCCGGCCATATCAATGGCGACGCCGGCTACGGCCCCTGGCCGGACGGCGAACAGCTGCTGCTGGACTTCTGCGCCGCGCACCAGCCCTGAACCGGGGCACGCACGCGCGCACGATAGACGCGCCCGCATTTGCCCACAAGTAAGAACGCAGGCAGAATCGTGGCCTTTCCATTGCGGCGCCCCGGCGCCAGCCTCACGATGAAACGTCCGCTCTTGCCAGTCCTCCTGCCCTTGCTGCTTTGCTCCGCCCTCGCCCACGGCGCGCCCTTCTACGAAGGCAAGACCCTCGCCCATCCCGCCATCACGGCATCGCAGGACAGCGGCCTCGACATCGCTTTTCTCAAGGAAAAAGAGGGCGTCAACGGCTATTACTGCGAGTGCACGAACAGCGCTTCGAAAACCTTCCTGCTCGACCAGTTCGGCAACGCCGTCATCCGCTCCGTCTTTTATGCATCGCTGGACAAGGAATCGGATACCAGCGTGCAAACCATGCTGGTGCTGTTCCGCCAGGACGGCAAGAACGGCCTGCGCGCCTACCGCTACCACCGCAGCTCCGGCAAGTACCGGCGCCTCGACGGCTTGCAGCCGGCCCTGAACCGCATCGTGGCGCAAAGCGCCGCTCCCAACGCGGGCCAGGTCAAGGCCGCGCTGGCCAAGCTGGCGCCGATGGACTACAGCGTCGCGCGCGGCAAGAGCGGCAATGCGGACTTCGACGCCATCGACCATACGCAAGGCACGATCGTCGGCTACTACAGCGATGACGGCAAGCCCGTGGCGCCCGGCGGCAAGGATGCCATCACCTACAAGAAAACCTTCCTGAAAAAAGGCGAGCGTTTTCTCACCGCCAGCTACACGCTGTACAGCGACGCGGGCGCCGGCATCCTGCCCAATTACCGCCTGTGGCAAGTGACATGGGAGACGGCGCCGCAGCAGTTCACGGGCAGCGAAGACGGTCCGTCCGTCATCTACAGCCTGGCCTGGGACGACGGCTCGGTGGTGGAGCGGGGCCAGTACGCGAAGGGCAAGCGCCAGGGACTGTGGGTGCGCGAAGGCATGCACGAAGGCAGCGAAAAAGGCCATTTCGTCAACGGGCTGCAGGAAGGCATGTGGTACTTCACTTATCCCAAACAGAGCGAGAGCGGCATGTACCGGGCCGGCAAGCGCGAAGGCCGCTGGACGGTCGTCAACTATGCCGATGAAGAGGAAGTGACGGGCTTCGATACCTACGCGGACGGCCAGCTGAACGGCCCGCACGAACGCCGCATGGGCGGCAAAGTGCGCACGCGCGGCAACTACGTCAACGGCGCGCGCCACGGCGCGTGGATCACGGAAGACGGCGACGGCAGCTTTATCGACGGCTTGCGCGACGGGCCGTGGAAGCTCAAGCTCAAGGACGGTGTCACGCAAAGCGTCACTTTCGTGAAAGGCAAAAAACAGGGCGAAGCCATCGACACGGATGCGCAAGGCGCGCTGCGCGTGCGCGACCATTACCAGGCCGGCGTGCTCGATGGCAGCCGCACGCGCTACCTGGGTCCGGCCGGCAAGGAATACGTGGTCTACACGACCACCTACCGCAACGGCCAGCTGGACGGGCGCGAACAGGCGTTCGACGACAGCGGCAAGATCCTGCGCCTCGATACCTTGTGGGACAACGGCAAGAAGCAGGGCCTCGATGCGCGCTACTACCCGAACGGCAAGCCGGAACGCCTGGCCGTCATCGACCAGGGCAGGCTGCTCACGCACCTGCGCGAATACTATGAAGACGGCCAGCTGCTCAACGACATCCACCGCTGCACCTTCAAGGAGTACGGCAGCACGCGCGACGACGTGTGCGAGTACCACCACATGTACTACCCGGACGGCAAGCCGCAGTACTACTATGCCTTCCAGTACGGCCAGCGCCAGGAAGGCTATTCGAACTACCCGAATGGCAAGCGCAAGGATGAACTGCTGGTCGACCGCGCGGCCGACACCTCCGTCGTCAACGCATACTATGAAAGCGGCCAGCTCAAATGCACGGAACCGCGCAGCGGTCACAGCACGCGCACGGTGAATGGCCAGACCATGATCAGCTACGCTTCTGCCGACCGCGATGGCGACAATATCTGCTACCACCCGAACGGCAAGGTGGCCAGCATCTACACCTTCCGCAAGCGCGTGCTCGTCGAGTGCGGCAAGCGCTACGACGACACGGGCAAGCAGACGTTCCCGGGACCGGAAGGCTGCCCTCCTCCCAGGAAAGTCGACTACCCGATAGGACTGTGACGATGACGCAAGCAAGACAGCCGCAGCGCATCCAGAATCCCGAGCGCATCGATGCCGGGGCGATCCGCGCCGCTATCGCGGGCGGCCAAGAGGTGCTGGTGCAGTTCAATACCCTGGCCGAGCCAGCGCCGCTGCTGGCCGACCTCGACGCCCTGGCCGCCACTTGCGGCACGGCGCTGACCATCCGCATCTACGGCTACGACCCGAGGGTGTTCGATGCCCGCATCCTGCGCGCGCTGCCGCATGTGGCCAGCCTGTCCATCGATTGCCACCGGCAAGCCATCCATCTGGAAGCGCTGGGCGAACTGCGGCACCTGAAGCGTCTGAGCCTGGGCGTGTACGAGCTGGCGCAAGGCGACATCCTGCAACTGGACAATTTGCGCGCCCTCGAATACCTGAACCTGGGCGAATCGGCCAGGAACAATATCGACCTGGCGCCCCTGCGCCAGTATGCGCACCTGGCCAGCCTCGTCATCGAAGGCCACAGCCAGCATATCGAGACCCTGGCCAGCCTGCCGGCGCTGCATGACCTGTCGCTGTACCGCATCAAGAACACCGTGCCGCTGGATTTCATCTCGGAGATGAGCCGCCTGGACAGGCTGCTGTTGCAACTGGGCGGCCGCGAATCGCTCGCACACATCGAGGCGCCGCTGCTGAGAAAACTGGAAGTGATACGCGTGCGCGGGCTGGAAACGCTGGGCGATATCGGCCGTTTCCCGCTGTTGCAGGCGCTATGGGTGGAAGACCAGATCAAGCTGCGGCAGATCGCGCTGGGGGCCAATTCCGTGCTCGAACGCCTGAACTTGCACACGTGCAAGACGCTCGACAGCCTGCCCGGCCTGGCTATCCTGCCCGCCCTGCGCCAGTTGTCGGCATCCGAGACCATGCTCGACATCGACGCGTTGCTGGCGCATGGCTTGCCCGCATCCCTGACGCATGCGCGCCTGCGCACCGGCAGGAAAACGCGCGACGACGCCATCGCCGCGCGGTTGGCGGAGCTAGGCTACACCTCAGCACCCTAAAAGCGACGCTGAAATCAGCGGCTGGCCGCCAGCCTGCGCTGCCACAGCGCCACGTCGATCATCACGCCGTCCGCGCCCGTATTGCGGATGTAGACGCGGTAGCTGCCCTGTCCCATGTCGCCATCGAGGTAGGCCGTGCGCTCGTTGCGCTGCAGCCTGGCGCCCTTGGCCAGCTGGCGGTAGCGCTCGACCACCGTGTCGAAACTGGCATAGCTGCGCAGCGCCACTTCCAGGTCGCGCGGCGGACGGCCTTCCGCATGGTCCAGCATATTGTTCTGCTTCTTGCCCTTGAGCGTGAGCGGATAGGCAAACACGCCGGCGCCGGCCGACGTCAGCACCGTGGATTTATCGAGCAGCAGCGGCAGCAGCGCCGGCGGATACGCGGGCGGCAGCTGGGCGCGGTTCCAGCCCGGCAGGGCCGGCTGCGCCAGCACGTATTCGACGCTGGCGATCTTCTGCCCATCGGCGCCCGCTTCCTTGTCGCCCGCGATCAGCGCCAGCATGGGCGGCAATTGCCGGGCCCAGGCCAGCAGGGGTGCAGCATCCCCGACCAGCATGCCCTTGCGGTGGAATACCGTCAGCACGGCATTCGGATCGGGATTGCAGACTTTCGCCAGCGGCTGCCCCTCCAGGCGGCAATGTCCGTTCACCAGGCCAAAGGCGATGATGACGCCGCGCTTGTCAAGCAGCATGGCGCCCCGTTCGCGGCCCTGCTTGCGGTCGTTCATCGACGCCAGCAACTGGCGGCCATCGGCCAGCACGGCGCGCGTGGCGTCGCGCTTTTCGCTGATCGCTTCGAGCGCCTGCGCCAGCAGCAATTCATCGTTTTCCGTGTAGCTGCCGCGCGCGTAACCGAAGAAATCGAACAGGGCCGCGCGCACTTGCGAGTCTTCGCTCAGGCGCGGCAAGGGACCGCCGGCCAGCAGGGACGACAGGCTTTTCCCGGCCGGTGCCAAGGGCGCCGCCGTGGCGCGGGCAGGCTGGGAAAGGAGGCAGGCCGCCGCCAGCAAGGCGCCGCCCAGGGTGCGGTAATTCGAAAAGATGATATGCATGATTCTGTCTGTCGGGGGATTTTGCCGCTACCAGTGGCCACTGGCCACACATGGCGCGCCGGCGATTCTAGCATGGCGCCAGTCCCCATGCCGTGCGGCAGGCGGACGGCAGGTGCGCCGGTGCGGCTGTTATGATGGCAGCAATGACGACAACTATCCACGCCTCGACACTGCTTGTCCTCCTGCCCGGCATGGATGGCACGGCCCGGCTCTTCCACCGTTTTGACGCCGCCTTGCGCGCGCAGAGCACCATCGACACCCAGGCCATCGCCTACCCGGCCGCGCCGCTCGATTACGCGGCGCTGGAAGCATTCGTGCGCGCACGCTTGCCGCAGGACCGCCCTTTCATCGTGCTGGCCGAATCGTTTTCGGGACCGCTGGGGTCAGCTTTGCGCGCCGATCCGCCGCCCGGCATGCAAGCCCTGATCCTGTGCTGTTCGTTCGTGCGCAATCCGCGCCCGATGCTCGCGCCCCTGCGCCACCTGCTCGGCCTGGTGCCCTTTGGCACCCTGCCCGGCTTCGCCCTGCGCCAGGCGCTGCTGGCGCCGTATGCGACGCCGGCCCTGCAGGCGGAACTGGCGGCGGCACTCGCGCAAGTGCCGCCCAGCGTGCTGCGCCAGCGCCTGCGCGCCGTGCTGGAAATCGACGCCTCGCGCAGCTTCGCGCGCGGCAGCCTGCCCGTGCTGTATCTGCGCGCCCGCCATGACCGCCTGGTGCCGCCGGCGAACGCCGTGCAGATACTGCGGCAGGCAGCGGGCGCGCAGCTGGTCGACATCGCCGCGCCGCACATGCTGCTGCAGGCGGCGCCGGAAGCGGCCGCCGTCGCCGTCGCCACCTTTATCGCTGGCCTGTCAGCCGCGCAAATATCCGCTTAAACGCGCGCTGGCCAGCACGGCCAGCCAGCTCAAGCCGCCCGCCAGCACGCTGAAGTAGATGGCCCGCAGCGGATGCTGCGGCAGCAGATACGCGAGCACGGCCGCGCCCAGCAAGCCGCACAGCGCAGGCTTCCACCTGCCGGGCGGCAGCAGCGCCAGCAGCAGATTCGTGCCCGCATACACATAAAACACGAGCAGCAGGGCCAGGCCGCCCGCCACGCCGCGCGAGCCGAGGCTGCCGAACAGCTGCGTGTACAAATAAAACCCCAGCCAGCTCAACACAATAAACAGCAGGCAGCCCAGCGCATGCGCGCCCAGGCCGGCCATCAGGCGGATTTTCACGGTTGCTTCAGTACAGGAATGAAGCGGTGGCCGCAGGCATGGCACATGAAGGTACGCGCATATTTATCCTGCAAGGCGGCGGCCTCCTTGTCCCAATTGGCGACGAAGGACGTTTGCGACAAGGCGACGGAGACGACACCCCCTGCTACGAAGATCCAGAACAGGCCATTTGCGCCAGCCTGGTAAAAGATGACGGCGGCGATGACAAAAATGATCACGCCCAACACGATCAGCCCCACTTTCTGGTGGGTCTGCATCGTCGGCCCGGCGGCCTGGCGCGACAACAAGGTCTGGCTGCGCGTATGCGCATGACCGTGGATGAAATCACCATCGATCCTGCCCGAGATATGGGTAGAGGTGCCGGAAATGCCGGAGGCATGCACCATGGAGAGACGTTGAATATTGGAACTGTCACATGCCGGGCAATGCGCCATTGCTATTTCCATAAAATAAAATAATCGCGCACTGTAGCATAAAAAAAGCCGGCCCTTTCGTGCAGAAAGGGCCGGCTTGATGACGTTTGCAGCTAAGCGATTACTTCGCCGTATTGAGCAGCAACTCGTTCAGGCGCTTGACGAAACTGGCCGGATCGGCCAGCGAGCCGCCTTCGGCCAGCATGGCCTGGTCGAACAGGATGTTGGCCCAGTCGCCGAACTTGCCACCTTCCGCGTCCTCGTATTTCAGACGCGTCACCAGCGGGTGGTTCGGGTTGATTTCCAAAATCGGCTTCGATTCCGGCGCGCTCTGACCCGCCGCCTTCAGCATGCGCAGCAGGTTGCCCGACAATTCGTTTTCATCGGCCACCAGGCAGGCTGGCGAATCGGTCAGACGGAATGTCACACGCACGTCCTTGGCCTTGTCGGCCAGCACGGTCTTCATCTTGCCCACCAGGTCGGCGTACGAAGTTTCCGTTTCTTCGTGCTCTTTCTTTTCCGCCTCGTCTTCCAGCGCGCCCAGGTCCAGGCCGCCCTTGGCGACGGAGACCAGTTCCTTGCCTTCGAAATCCTGCAGGAAGGACAGCATCCATTCATCGACGCGGTCCGTCAGCAGCAGCACTTCGACGCCCTTCTTGCGGAAGATTTCCAGATGCGGGCTGCTCTTGGCGGCGGCGTAGTTGTCGGCCGTGACGTAATAGATCTTGTCCTGGCCTTCCTTCATGCGCGCCACGTAGTCGGCGAACGAAGTGATTTGCTCGTCGCTGTCGTTGGCCGTCGAGGCAAAGCGCAGCAGCTTGGCCAGGCGCTCCTTGTTGGCCGCGTCTTCGCCGATGCCTTCCTTCAGCACCTGGCCGAATTCCTTCCAGAAGATGGCGTACTTGTCCTTCTTCTCTTGCTCGTCCGCGTTCGCCAGTTCTTCCAGCATGCCCAGCACGCGCTTGGTCGAGCCTTCGCGGATGACCTTGACGTCGCGCGACTCCTGCAGGATTTCACGCGATACGTTCAGCGGCAGGTCGGCAGAGTCGATCACCCCGCGCACGAAGCGCAGGTAGGTCGGCATCAGCTGTTCGGCATCGTCCATGATGAAGACGCGCTTGACGTACAGCTTGATGCCGCCGCGCTTGTTGCGGTCCCACATGTCGAACGGCGCCTTGGCCGGGATGTACAGCAGCTGCGTGTACTCGCTGCGGCCTTCCACGCGGTTGTGCGTGTGCGTCAGCGGCGACTGGAAGTCGTGCGACACGTGCTTGTAGAATTCGTCGTACTGTTCCGGCGTGATGTCGGCCTTGTTGCGAGCCCAAAGGGCGCTGGCCTGGTTGACGGTTTCGAATTCGTCCTTCAGGACGGTTTCTTTTTTCTCATCGTCCCACTCTTCCTTCTGCATCACGATCGGCAGCGAGATATGGTCCGAGTATTTGCGGATGATGGACTTGATCTTCCAGCTCGACAGCAATTCGTCCTCGCCTTCGCGCAGGTGCAGGATGATGTCCGTGCCGCGCGACGGCTTGTCGATCGATTCGATGCTGTAATCGCCTTCGCCCGCCGACTCCCAGCGCACGCCTTCGGAAGCGTCCACGCCGGCGCGGCGCGTTTCGACGGTGATCTTGTCGGCGACGATGAAGCCGGAATAGAAGCCCACGCCGAACTGGCCGATCAGGGCCGCGTCCTGCTGCTGATCGCCCGACAGCTTGCCGAAGAATTCCTTGGTGCCCGACTTGGCGATGGTGCCCAGGTGCGAGATCGCCTCGTCGCGGGTCATGCCGATGCCGTTGTCGGAAATGGTGATGGTGCGCGCATCCTTGTCGAAGCTGACCTTGATCTTCAATTCGTGATCGTTGCCGTACAGGGCGTCGTTATCGATCGCTTCGAAGCGCAATTTGTCGGCCGCGTCGGACGCGTTCGAGATCAATTCGCGCAGGAAGATTTCCTTGTTCGAGTACAGGGAATGGATCATCAGGTGCAGCATTTGCTTCACTTCGGTCTGAAAACCCAGGGTTTGCTTTTCGGAGACAGCCATTTTTACCTCATAGTCTTGTGGATGGGACGGATTCTACGGAGTTGGGGATGGTACAAGCGATTTCAAGAGCCCCCGGCAAATGTGCAGTTTTAGCCCAGTGCGCGCGCGAAAAAATCCCAGACGCGCTCGTCCTGCACCGTGGCCAGGTTCAGGCGCATGCGGGTCGACGGCAGCTGGCGCGGCGAAAACAGGCTGCCCGGCCCCAGCACCAGGCCTTCGGCCAGCGCCTTTTCGGCCAGCACATTCGTGTCGCAGCCCGCATCGGCCCAGATGAACATGCCGGCCGGCGCGGGATCGAAACGCAGGCCGGCCCGCTCGGCGCGGCGGTACGTGCCCTCGCGCACCTTGTCGAGCCGCGCGCGCAGCCGTTCCGCATGCTTGCGGTACAGACCTTGCGAGAGGATTTTATACACCACGCGCTCGCCGATGTCGCTGGTGGTCAGGGTGGCGAGCATCTTGCGGTCGGCCAGGCGCTGCGCCCATTCCGGCGAGGTGGCGATGAAGCCCACGCGCAGGTTGGCCGACAGGCTCTTGGAAAAGCCGCCCAGGTAAATCACGCGGCGCAGCTGGTCCAGCGCGGCCAGGCGGGTGGCCGGCTGCACCTCGCCGCCGGGATGCATGTCGCAATAGATATCGTCTTCGACGACGAGGAAATCGTGTTGTTCGGCCAGGCGCAGCACCTGAAACGCCTTGGCCGCCGACAGCGACGTCGAGCTGGGGTTGTGCAGAACCGAATTGATCACGTACAGCTTGGGCCGGTGCAGGGCCGCCAGCTCGGCCAGCACGGCGATATCGGGGCCGTCACCCAGGCGCGGGATGCCGATGACCTGCATGCCCATGGCGGCAAAGGCGCCAAACATCAGCCAATACGCGGGATCGTCGACGAAAATGGTGTCGCCGGGACGGGCAAACTCGCGCGCCACCAGGTCCAGCGCCTGCATCACGCCCACCGTGGTGACGATCTGCTCGGGCGGACAGGCGATTTCCAGGCCCGCCAGTTTCAGCTGCAACTGCTGGCGCAGCGGCAAAAAACCCTGCGGCGATCCGTAACCGAGCAGCAGGCTGCCCGGCTGGCGGCTGACGTCGCGCAGGGCGCGCGCCACCAGGTCGCCATCGAGCCACTCGGCGGGCAGCATGCCGGTGCCGGGCGCGGGGATGACCGGCGTCTGGCGGAACATGTTACGGATCAGCCAAACGACATCCATCGGCTGCGCCGCCGCGTCCTGCGCGCCGGGGGGCGGCGCCGGCGTGTTCAGCGGCGAGCGCTCGCGCACGAAAAAGCCGGCGCCGCGCCGCGATTCCAGGTAGCCGCGCGCCACCAGCTTGTCGTAGCTGGCCACCACCGTGGCGCACGACACATCCAGGCTGGCGGCGCACTGGCGGATCGAAGGCATGCGCGCGCCGCCGCGCAGCAGCTTGTCGTCGATGCGCGCCGCCAGCGAGCGCGCGATCTGGTCGATCAGGGTTTCGCCCGAGGCGCGCGACAGCAAAGGAAGTGTATTGCTCATATGGCCATGACAGTATGTGAAATTATGCGTGAAAGTGTATTTGTACTGTATTGCTATTGCGCCCTAGGATAGCAGTACGGCAGAAATTAATCCACGCCTGCCGCGCACCCCCGCACACCTATCAGCCAGTATCAGGAAAAACATGCCATCGACTACCAGTACCGCCCCCATCAGCCATCCTCCCCGCCTCGGCGCCGACCGCAAAGGCCTGCTGCTGGGCCTCATCGCCGTCGCCCTCTTCAGCCTGACCCTGCCTTTTACGCGCATGGCCGTCGCCGAACTCGATCCCACCTTTGTCGCCCTGGGCCGCGCCCTGGTGGCGGCCGGCCTGGCCGGCCTGTGGCTGTGGCACCAGCGCGCGCCGTTGCCGCGCCGCGAACAATGGCTGCCGCTGGCGCTCGTGTCGCTGGGCTGTGTGCTGGGCTTTCCCTGGCTGACGTCAATCGCCATGCGCAGCCTGCCCGCCTCGCACGGCGCCGTGCTGGTGGGCATCCTGCCGCTGGCCACTGCCGTATTTGCCGTGCTGCGCGGCAAGGAGCGGCCTTCCGCAGGGTTCTGGCTGATGGCCCTGCTCGGCACGCTATTGGTGGTGGCGTTCGCGCTGCGCCAGGGCGGCGGCAGCTTCCACTTGGCTGACTGGCTGATCTTTGCCGCCGTGCTGCTGGCCGCACTCGGCTATGCCGAAGGCGGGCGCCTGGCGCAGACGATGCCGGGCCAGCATGTGATTTCCTGGGCGCTGCTGCTGGCCGTGCCTTTTGTCTTGCCCGTGACGCTGTGGAACGCCTGGCCGCAACGCGCGCTGATGGCGCAGGCCAGCGGCGTGGCCTGGCTGGGTTTTGCCTACATCTCCGTGTTCTCCATGTTTATCGGCTTCTTTTTCTGGTACCGTGGCATGGCGCTGGGCGGCGTGGCGCGCGTGGGACAGACGCAGCTGCTGCAACCTTTCCTTTCCCTGGTGGGCGCGGCCGTGCTGCTGAATGAGCCATTGACGGGCGAAAGCCTGCTGTTTGCCGGCGCCGTGATCGCCGTCGTGGGCATCGGACGCAAGCTGAAGTAAGGTTCCCTGACGCCCATTTGCAACGCCGTTGCGCGTGCGCATGGGCACGGCGGCGTGCAAGCCGTACAATACCGCAGCACCATGGCGACGCCTATCCGGCGCCGCTTGCGCACGCACCGCCACAAGCGGGCCAACAAATCCAGCCGGCGCAGCTCGGCATCTTCTGTGAGACTCGTATGAAAATTGAAAATCCGAATCCGATCCAATGGCGCTTTGCCGAACGTGCGGAACAGCTGCAAAGCTCGTTCATCCGCGAAATCCTGAAGATCACGCAGCGTCCCGAGATCATCTCGTTTGCCGGCGGCCTGCCCTCGCCCGCCACCTTCCCCGTGGAAGAAATGAAGACCGCCTTCGACAAGGTCCTGTCGAACAATGGCAAGGTGGCCCTGCAATACGGCCCCACCGACGGCTACCTGCCGCTGCGCCAGTGGATCGCCGACTCGCTCTCCGGCAATGGCAGCACCATCCTGCCCGAGCAAGTGCTGATGACGTCCGGCTCGCAGCAGGCGCTGGACTTGCTGGGCAAGGTCCTGATCGACGAAGGCAGCCGCGTGCTGGTGGAAACCCCCAGCTACCTGGGCGCCCTGCAGGCGTTTTCCGTCTACCGTCCCGAATTCGTGTCCGTCGATACCGATGACGAAGGCCTGGTGCCGTCGTCGATCGATCCCGTCGCCGATGGCGCGCGCCTGTTGTACGCGCTGCCGAACTTCCAGAACCCGACGGGCCGCAGCCTGTCCGTGGCGCGCCGCGTGGAACTGGTGGAAACTTGCGCCCGCCACGGCCTGCCGCTGATCGAGGATGATCCGTACGGCGCCCTGAGCTACAGCGGCGAGCCGTATCCGAAGATGATCAACATGAATCCGGACGGCGTCATCTACATGGGCTCGTTTTCGAAAGTGCTCACGCCCGGCATCCGCCTCGGCTACGTGGTGGCGCCGATGCCGCTGGTACGCCGCCTGGAACTGGCCAAGCAGGCGGCCGACCTGCACACCTCGCAGCTGACGCAGATGGTCGTGCATGAAGTGATCAAGGATGGCTTCCTGGAGCGGCATATCCCCAGCATCCGCAGCCTGTACGGCAACCAGTGCCAGGCCATGCTGTCGGCGCTGGAAGAGCACTTCCCGGCCGGCGTCACCTGGACGAAGCCGGAAGGCGGCATGTTCATCTGGGTCACCCTGCCGAAACACATCGATGCGATGAAACTGCTCGATGAAGCCATCGCCAACAAGGTCGCCTTCGTGCCGGGCGCGCCGTTCTATGCCAACACGCCGGACACGCACACCTTGCGCCTGTCGTTCGTGACGGTGCCGCCGGAACGCATCCGCGAAGGCATCGCCATCCTGGGCAAACTGATCGCCGCAAAAATGTAATCGCACTCTCCACGCCCCGCAACTGCGGGGCGTGCCCCCCGCTGCCCCGGCGCCACCGGGCACGCATCTTTGCCGTTTAAAAAACAGCTTTCACGATAGCAACTGCGTTTATTTATTTTTAAAGATAGCATAAAAATAATATTTTCACGCCTCGCGCAGCATCGATTTTTTCACCCAAAAAATTGGCGAGGCGGTATGATTTGACCGCTGCATCAGATTTGAGCCCGGTCAGCATCACCGAAAATGCAGCAAACGCTGGCAGCGCAGAGTACATCGAGAAGGCCGGAAGCAATGAGTCCAGGCAGTGTGGAGCATTCCCAGCGGCATGAAGCCGCCATTTTGATTGTCGACGATGCGCCGGCCAACCTTGAGCTGCTGCGCAAGCTGATGAGCGAACAGGGTTATCAAACCTATGTTGCCACGTCCGGCGAGCGGGCGCTGGCGATTGCCCAACGCGCCCAGCCCGACCTGATCCTGCTCGACGTGATGATGCCGGACATGGACGGCATCGAGACGTGCCGCCGCCTCAAGCAGCATCCGCTGACGCAGCGCATCCCCGTCATCTTCATGAGCGCCAGGACGGAAACGGAAGACGTGGTGGCCGGCTTCGACTGCGGCGCCGTCGATTACATCAGCAAGCCGCTGCGCATGGCCGAAGTGCGCGCGCGCGTGCGCGCCCAGCTGCAAATCCGCAGCAACAATGAAACCCAGCAGGAACAGGCCGAGCGCCTGCGCACCATCGTCAACAACATGGCCGAGGGCTTGCTGATCATCGAGGCGAACGGGCGCATCCAGTACACCAACCCGGCCTGCGACCAATACCTGGGCTACCGCGAAAACGAACTGGCCGGGCGCTTCATCGGCGAGCTGCTCAGCCCCCTCGTGACGCAGGAATACCTCGACTACTTCGCCATGCACGCGGCCAATCCGGAAAAGGCGCACAACCACGGTACGCGCGAAGTGGCGATCCGCCACCGCAACGGCGCGGCGCTGAGCATGGACCTGACCCTGACGCCCATGTATCTGCGCCAGCCCCTGTATATCGGCCTGCTGCACGACATCACGCACCACAAGCAGTCGGAAGACGCGCTGCAGCGCGCCGCCTATCTCGATCCGCTGACCCAAATAGCCAACCGCCGGCATTTCGACAGCTTCCTGGAAAAAGAGTGGCAGCGCGCCGTGCGCGGCGGCGGCGCCCTGTCGCTGGTGGTGCTCGACGTCGACCACTTCAAGCTGTACAACGACAGCCTGGGCCACCCGGCCGGCGACAGCTGCCTGCAGCAGGTGGCGCAAGCCATCGATGCGCATGCCAGCCGCTCCGGCGACCTGGCGGCCCGCTACGGCGGCGAGGAATTCGTCCTGCTGTTTGCCGATACGGACGCGGCCAGCGCCCTGCACCTGGCCGAGGCCATCCGCGCCAGCATCGAAGCGCTGCGACTGCCGCATCCGCGCTCCAGCACCTCGCCGTGGATCACCGTCAGCATCGGCGTGGCGACCATCCGCCCGCACCAGCTGGACGACCGCGAAGCGCTGTTCGTCGCCGCCGACCGCGCCCTGTACGTGGCCAAGGAAGCGGGCCGCAACCAGGTCCGCGCCACGCACTCGGGCAGCACGGCCTGGGAAACGGTCAAGGCGATCGTTTTACGTTGACGTTTGAAGTTGGAAGTTGGAAGTTGGAAGTTGGAAGTTGGAAGTTGGAAGTTCAACGGAACATGCAACGGACCGGGAGTAGGCCCAAGTCACCAAAAAAGGCACCCCGGGCCAAGCGGGCCTGAAAAATGTCGAGGGCAAGGCGCAGCGACGCAGACAGTACGCAAGTACGGCAAGGAAGCTGCAACGCTGCCATCGGCATTTTCTCAGGCCCGCGTCTCCGGCCCGCTATTCCTAAAATTAATCAAAACTTCCTCGACACGCTCAACTTCGCATTCCGTCCCACACCGGTGACCGCTTCGCTCAGGTAGGGCATGTAATTGCGGTTGAAGACATTATCGACCGTCAGCCGCACCTCCGTGCCGCGCCACACGCCCTGCCTGCCATTCCATGACGCGAACAGGGTATGCAGCGCATAGCCTTTCGACGGCGGCAGGCGGTAGACATTCCCCACCGGCAGCACGCGCTCCTGCTTCGCCACGAAGCGGCCCTGCCAGCCCATGCTGGCGCCCAGGTCGGGCATGCGCCAGCCCAGGCCCGCCATCAATTTATCGGGCGCGATGGTCGACACGGGTTCGTCCCGGCCCCACGGGTCGCGCTGGGAACCGGTGCGCGTGCCGCGCTGCTTCGACAGCGAGGCGCTGGCAAACAAGCGCGGCGAATTGTAGTAGGACTCCACTTCCACGCCCTGCGTATGGAAACCGGCCAGGTTGCGGTAGTCGGACAGCGCCGGCGGCACCTTGCCCGAGCCCGGCTCGTAGCCTTCGACCAGCACGCCCAGGCGCGGGCCGATATTGTCGCTGACACGGTTGCGGTAGACCGTCAGGCGCAACTGCGCGTCGTCGCGCTCCATGAACACGTTCTGGCGGTGCAGCATGGCGCCCGCGCGCACGGCCGTCACGCGCTCGACGGCCAGATCGCGGCTGGTGCCCGGCGTCGATGAACCGAGCCTGGACGACACATAGTATTCGTTCGAATACATCTCGTCGATCGTGGGCGCGCGCCAGGTGCGGCTCAAGTCGCCGAACAAGGCCAGCGTGCCGGACGCCTTCCAGAACAGGCCCAGACGGGGCGACCAGTCTTCGTGCGCCTTTTCGCTGAAGTCGTGGCCGGCCGCCGCCAGCGGACTGTTGTAGCGCGGCGCCTTGTTCGGCACGCCCTCGGAGACGACCCGGTCGTGGCGCAAGGCCGCCGTCAGCGTCAGGTCGCCATACGTCATCGCATCCTGCAGATACAGGCCCGTGGTTTCCTGGCGCCCGGCCGGCATGTAGTAGGGCTGGAAGTAGCCGTAGTTGTAGCTGGGGTCCTTCAGCGCCGTCGACGACGGGTAGTACATCAGGGTGTCGCGCACATTCTTGTGCCATTGCAGCCCCGTTTGCAGCACGTGCGACACGGCGCCCGTCGCAAACACGCTTTCGTTGCGCACTTCCGCGATGCGGTCCACGTACGAGGCCCAGCTTTCGTTGCCCAGAGAGCCCAGGTAGGAACCCGGCGAAGCCGATGGCAGGCGCTTGTCATGCTGGTCCGTGTGCGAATAGCCGGCGCTGGCCGTCAGCTTGATCCATGGATTATCTTGCGGCGCGTACTGCCACTTCACGGAATACGTATCGTCGTCCTGGTCGCGGTAGACGGCCTTGCGCTGCCACGCCTCTTCCAGTCCATATTTTTTGATTTCCGCCTCGGTCGGCGTGGGCACGTCCTCGCCCATGGCGGCGAACGGGCCCCAGCCCGAACTGCCGCTCTTCATCGCCGTCAGGGTCAGCAGCTGCTCCGGCGTCAGCCGGATATTCAGCTTGGCCAGGCTCGATGGCGCGTCGATGGCGGAAAAGCGGAATGGCTTGCCGTCAGGCTTGCGCAAATCGTCGGACTTGCGCCGCGTGGTGAAGGCCATCGCGTCGAAGCGGCCGTCTTGCGTGCGGCCGTAGACGGCCACGGTGGCGTCGTTTTCTGCATTGTTCGAGTGGCGCGAGTACTTGAGCATGGCGCCCACGCTCTCGCCGCCTTCGAGCAAGTCCTGCGCATCCTTGGTCTCGACCGTGATGACGCCGCCGAAGCCGCCATTGCCGTACAAGCTCGTATGCGCGCCCTTGTTCACTTCGATCTGCTTGATCAGTTCCGGCTCGATGAAGATGGAACCCTGGCGGTATTTTTCAAAACCCTTGGGCACGCCGTCGAGGATGACTTTTACGTCCTGCACTTTGTTGAAGCCCCAGATATTGAGGCTCTGGCCGCTGGGACGGGCCGTACCGGCCAGGTCCACGCCAGGCAAGGTGTCGAGCAAGGACGCGACATTGTCGGCCTGCTGGCGTTCGATGTCGGCGCTGGTGATATACGAGCGTCCGGCCGTGCCGGCGCTGATGGCGTCGCCAAACACGCTGATGGCCGGCATCTGTACCGCATCGGCCTTGTCCGCCTTCGCTGCCGCCCACGCATGGCCGTGCGCGCCGCCCAATGCCAGGGCCAGCGCGGCGGCCAGCGGGGTCAATCGTTGTTTGCTGCTCTTCATCGCTATCCTTGCCTGGGTTTGCTTGATGCTTGTGGAATGAAAAACGCTGGGCAGAGGACAGGCGGTGCACGATCAAGCGGCGGCGTTGACGGAAGCGTTGCGGCGGAACCCTGCCCGCGCGGACACGCCGCCGGCGCATGGCCGGCGGCGCACTGCAGTCACCGGGATACGTTGCCTTGGTGAAATGCGGAACACATCATATACTGGATGAGAATGATTCGCAATAGCATTGAAGACGTAGTTACTCCGGATAGCCGGTGATGTCGGCGATCTCGCGGTACAGCGGTTGCAGCCGCGCATACATCTTGCTGTACACGCGCCGGTACAGCTGCTCATAGATTTTGCGGTGCTCGGGATGGGGCTGGAAGACCTTGCCCCTGCGCGTCATCGCTTGCACGGCGGCGGGAAAGTTTGCATGCCAGCCCAGGCCCACGCTAGCGGCGATGGCCGCGCCCAGGCCCGAACTTTCATACACGTGGGCGCGCGCGGCGGGCAAGCCGAAGATGTCGGCCGTCAGCTGCATGGCCGCATCGCTTTGCGAGCCGCCGCCCGCGATGCGCAGCTCCGTGATGGCGACGCCGCTGCGCCGCTCGATGCGCTCCTTGCCTTCGCGCAGCGCATACGCGAGGCCTTCGAGGATGGCGCGGTAGATGTGTGCGCGCGTGTGCACGTCGCCAAAGCCGATCATGGCGCCCTTCGCTTCCGGCCCCGGCACCTTGATGCCGGGACTCCAGTACGGCTGCAGCATCAGACCCATGGAGCCGGGCGGCACGGCCTCGACCAGGCGGTCGAACAGCGCTTCGGCAGACAAGCCCATGCCATCCTCGGCAGCCGCCGCCCGTTCGCGGTCGCCAAACTGCTCCTTGAACCAGTTGACCATCCAGTAGCCGCGGAAGATCTGCACTTCCGTGCTGTAGGCGCCGGGCATGGCGGCCGGGTACGGCGGAATAAAACGCGTCACTTCCACGTATTTGCGGCTGGTCGTGTTGATGGTGGCCGTGGTGCCATAGCTCAGGCACGCCACGTGCGGTTCGACGCAGCCGGCGCCCAGCACTTCGCACGCCTTGTCGGCGGCCGCCGCCAGCAAGGGCGTGCCCTCCGGGATGCCCGTCGCCGCGGCGGCCGACGCCGTGATGGCGCCCATGCGCGTGCCCGGCGTCACCAGTTCCGGCAGCATCGAGCGTCGTATCGCCAGCGCCTGCCACTTCCAGTCGAAGCGCCCGGCCCAGGCATGGCGCTTGTAGTCGAACGGGATGTAGGCCACCTGCGAGCCCGTTGAATCGATATATTTTCCGCACAGGCGGTGATTCAAAAAGCCCGACAGCAGCAGGAATTTGTGCGTGCGGCGCCAGATGTCGGGCTGGTGCGCCGCGATCCAGTTGATCTCGGCCTCGCGGCGGAAGTACGTGATCGTGCCGTCGAGGCGCGTGGCGCGGAAGGCGGCGCGCCACCACGGCGCCAGCGGGGGAATGTCGCGCGTGCTGCGCTGGTCCAGCCAGGTGATGGCGGGGCGCAGCGGCGCGCCGTGTTCGTCCACGTTGACCACCGTGCCGCGCTGCGTCGTCACCGCCACGCCGGCCACCGAGGATTGATTGATGTCCGTGCTGCGCCACAGCTGCTGGCATGCTGCGCACACGGCTTGCCAGTAGCCGTCGGCGTCATGCTCGGCCCAGCCGGGGTGGTCCGAGTAATACGCTTCGAGGAACACTTGCGCCTTCGCCGCCAATGTCCCGTCCCGGTCGAACAGCAGCGCGCGCACGCTTTGCGTGCCATTGTCGATGGCAAGAATGTACGGCCCCTGGCCGGAGACGCTGGTCATCGCTTATGCCAGGCTGGCCAGCGCGGCGCGCAGCGCCTGCAGCAACGCCTGCGGATCTTTTTCAGGCTGCGCGCTGAAGACGGGCGCTTCCCAGTCCTGGCCGCGCACGGCCACCACGCGCAAGCGCCCCTGTTCGCTCCAGGCCGGATACCAGCCCACGTCGACGATGTCGCCATTCGCGCACGTGATTTGCAGCAGGTCTTCGCCCAGGTCGTCGACGAGGGTATCGATGGGCTGGCGCAAGTCCAGCGGCGACAGGCTGTCGTAGGTGATGCGCGCGTCGCCCAGCGCCAGGGGCTGGCCAAACAGGGTCGTGTCGATGATGTTCTCCTCTTGTTTATTTTTTATGGTTTTTTCAATCGCCCTGCGGCACGCTGTAATGGCGGCGCCACAGGGCCAGGTAGCGCCGCTGTTCTTCCTCCCAGCGCGCATCGTCCCAGCCCAGTTCATGCTGACAGATGGCGCGCAGGCGCGGCATGATAGCAAGCGCGCCGCCGGCCAGCTGCAAACCGAGGCGCGTGCGCCGCAGCAGCAAGTCGTCCAGGTGCTGCACGTCTTCCATGCGCGCGCCCCAGCGCAGCTGCGCCCACAGCGTCTGCGTACCGGGAATCGGCTCGAGTTCGCCGTCCCGCGCCGCATCGCACAGCGCCTGCGCCCCCGCGCCATGACGGCCCAGCAGGCGTTCGCGCTGCTCGCCGTCGAGCAGCAAGGCCTTGCCCGACAAGGGCGGCGTGGCGTCGAAAATCGGCAGCGGACGCAAATCCGCCTGCCAGCCCGGCAGCAGCGGCGCGGCGCGCCGCAAGGCATCGAGGGCAATCACGCGGAACGTCGTCAGCTTGCCGCCCGCCACCGTCAGCAAGCCGTTTTCCAGCCATAGCGCATGTTCGCGCGCTTCCTTCGACGGGTCAAGCCGGCCGCTGTCGATCACGGGGCGCACGCCGGCAAACGTGGCCAGCACGTCGTCTTCGCCCAGCGCCAGCTGCGGAAACTGCCAGCGCAGCGCCGCCAGCAGGTAATCGAGTTCGCCGCGCGTAATGGCCGGCTCCAGCTCCAAGCTGGCGCCGTGGTCGACATCGGTGGTGCCCACCAGGGTCACGCCCTCCCACGGATAGGCGAAGACGGGGCGGCCATCGTGCGGGTGCATCAGGCTGACGGCTTGCGCCAGCGGCAAGCGCCAGGCCGGCAGCAGCAGATGGCTGCCGCGCAGGGGCCGCAGTTTCGGCGGCGCTCCCACCTGGCCGCGCAAGCCGTCGGCCCAGGCGCCCGTGGCGCTGATCACCAGGCGCGCGCGCACGGTGCATGCCATGCCATCGAGCGCATCGTTCAAGGTGGCGCCGGTGACCTTGCCATCTTCGCGCAGCAGCGATGCCACGCCCAGGTAATTGACGGCCACGCCGCCATGACGCCGTGCCTCCTGCAGCACGCGCAGCACCAGGCGCGCGTCGTCCGTCTTGGCGTCCTGGTACAGCATGCCGCCCCGCAGCCCGTCGCGCCGGACGTGCGGCGCCAGCATGGCAAAGTCAGACGCATCGACATAGCGGCGCGCGCGCTTGCCCGCCATCACGTCGTAGATGGCCAGGCCCAGCATGAACTGGCGCCGCCCCGGCTTCCTGCCCGCGTAGTCGCCGAAGGCGAAGCCTTGCGGCTCGACCAGCCCGGCCGCATCCGCCAGCAAGGCTACCCGCTCGTGCACCGACTCGCGCGTCATGGCGAACTGTCCCTGCTTCAGGTAGCGCAAGCCGCCGTGCACCAGCTTTGATGACCGGCTCGACGTGCCCCAGGCGAAATCGCGCTGTTCCACCAGCAGCGCCTTCAAGCCGCGCCGCGCCGCTTCCAGCAGGATGCCGGCGCCCGTGATGCCGCCGCCGACGATCAGCACATCCCACTCGCGCGCCAGGACGCCAGGCAGATCCGCCCTGTTCACGATGGGCCTCCGGCCTCGGGCAGCAGTTTGCCGGGATTCATCATGGCCTGCGGGTCGAACTGGCGCAGCAGCGCACGCATGGCGGCGATGCCCAGCTCTCCCTTTTCGGCCATCAGCCACGGCGCGTGGTCCGTGCCCACGCCATGCTGGTGGCTGATGGTGCCGCCGTTGGCGACGATGGCGGCGCCGGCCGCGTCTTTCAAACTGCGCCAGCGCGCCATGTTGTCTTCATACGTGGACGCCAGCCGGTACACATACGTGGTGTAGACGCTGGCGCCCTGCGCATACACGTGCGACAAATGCGTGTAGGCGTGCACCTGCTCGCCGTGCTGCGCCAGCGCGCAGGCGCCCGCCTGCTCCAGCGCCGCCATCATGGGCGCCACGCGCGGCCAGTCGACGGCCGTTTCCACCGTGTCGATGACATAGCCGTGTTCCCACGCGCCGTTGCGCAGGTAGACGTTGCGAAAGCGTCCCTGCTTCCACTTGTCGCCCATGTGGCGCCCCACGTGCACGCCCCCGTGCCGCCGCGCCAGCGCCAGCGCCCCGCGCAGGGCCGCGCGCGCCGGTTTTTCGTCGCCGCTGACGCCCAGCATCAGCATGCACTTGCCTTCGCCGCAGCCGCGCAGCGACAGGTAGCGCTCCAGCAGTCCCACGAGTTTTTTATGCCCGGCCAGGGTCAGCATGGTTTGCGTTTCGACCGCGTTCGACAGGCGCAGCATGCACAAGGACAGGCGCGACTGGGCCAGCGTCCGCACGGCCGCCTGCGCCTGGCCCCAGTCGGCGAAAAACACGGCGTGGAACGCCTCATACGGCGGCAGCGGCGAAACGCGCACGGTGGCCTGCGTCACGATGCCCAGCCGCCCTTCGGAGCCGAGCACCATTTCGCGCAGGTCGATGCCGGCCGCCGAGGCGGGAAACGTGGGGATGCTCAAGGTGCCGGACGGCGTTTCCACCTCGCCGCCCGCGAACAGCTGCTCGATGCGGCCATAGCGCAGCGATTGCTGGCCCGACGAGCGCGTGGCGATCCAGCCGCCCAATGTGGAATACTCGAACGACTGCGGATAATGGCCCAGGGTGTAGCCCTGCGCGCGCAGCTGCGCCTCCAGGTCGGGGCCATACACGCCCGCGCCGAACGTGGCCAGCTGCGCCTCGCGGTCCAGGTGGCCCAGCGCGCACAGGCGCACGAGACTGATCGACAGCACGGGGCGCGGCCCCGCCGCCACCGTCAAATGCCCGGCCACGCTGGTGCCGCCGCCATGAGGAATGACGGTCACGCACGCCTGACGCGCATACGCGAGCAGCTGGCGCACCTGCAGCGCGCTGTCGGGAAAGGCCACGCCGTCGGGCACCGCGCCGATGCGGCCGTGGCGTAATTTAAACCAGTCGGGCAGACTTTGACCGAGCGCATGACGCACGCGCGTGGCAGGCCGGGTGTCGATCAGCGGATGCGGCGCCAGGCGCGAGGCCGGCACCTGCGCGCAGGCGTCATCGAAGCTGGCGTCGGCTATGCCGCTGCCTGGCCCCAGGCGCTCGCGCAGGAATGCCAGCGCATCCTCGTTCAGCGCATACACGATGCTTTCATCTCCCCAGCCATTCCAGCGTTGCATGGACATCCCCTGTATTCGGCCAGTTGCGCGCCACGGCGGCTTGCTATACTGTTCTTGCCTGATTTTCTTGCTAGATCAATAGCATATGCCGCCACAGACGAAGGGTATTGGTTTTTCATGACAATCGCATTGTTCCATCATGACAAGCACTGACGGCCGGGTCGCCGGCGCCTATCTGCTGCCGCTGCTGGAAGCGGCCGGCGCCCACGGCATCGATAGCGTCACCCTGGCGCAGGCCGCCGGCGTGGCGCCGCACGGCCTGGAAGCGTCCGCAGCCAGCCTGGCCGCGCGCGACTACGTGCGTCTGCTCGATGCGGGCGCGCTGCTGGCGGGCGACGCGCATTTCGGCCTGCACGTGGGCCAGCGCGTGCGCATGGGCACGTACAGCGCGTATGGCTTGATCTTGCTCAGTTGCAGCAACGTGGGCCAGGCGCTGGAACAGACGGCCCGCTATGAACGGCTGGCGCACGACCTGGGCCGCTCGACCCTGCAGCGCGACGGCGCCATCGCACATTACCGCTGGGCCAGCAACTATCCGGGCGCCGGCCGGCACCTGGTCGACAGCGTCTTTGCCGGCGTCAAGGTGTGCGGCGACTGGCTGGCGGGCATGCCGCTGCCGCCGGCCCGGCTGGCCTTTACCCACGATGGCGGCGGCGACTTGCTGCGCCATGCGGCGCACCGCGACGAATACGTGCGCGTGCTGGGCAGCCTGCCCGCCTTCAACGCCCCCGCCAACACGGCCACCTTCGACGCGCAATTGCTGGACTGGCCCGTGCCGAACGCGGACGTCAGCCTGTATCCCGTGCTGTGCAGGCATGCGGAACAATTGCTGGCGCAGCGCGAGGCCGAAGCGGACACGGGCGCCGGCATCGATGCGCAGGTGCACGCGGCCATCGTGGGAGGCTTGCGTCAGGGTTCGGCGCGGCTGGCCACCGTTGCCGCCGCACTGGCCGTCACGCCGCGCACCCTGCAGCGCAAGCTGGCCGACGCGGGCACCAGCTTCCAGGCCGTGCTGGACCAGGCCAGGTACGGCCTGGCGCGCGACTACCTGCGCGAGCCGGACCTGTCGCTGGTCGACATCGCCTTCCTGCTCGGCTACCAGGAACAAAGCGCGTTCAACCACGCGTTCCGCGTCTGGGCCGGCACCAATCCCGGCGCCTGGCGCCTGCAGCAATTACAGGAAAAGCAAGCCGGCTTACAGGCGTGCGCGGGCCATGCCTGACGCGTTTTCTGGCTATACTGGCAAAGTCTGACTTCCCACGATCACTCCAACCCGCAATGCAAAGGATTAATATGCAACTCAAAGACAAAGTCGCACTGATTACCGGCGCCGCCAGCGGCATCGGCAAGGAAATGGCCATCGAATACGCGAAACAGGGCGCCAAGGTCGTCATCGCCGACCTGGCCCTGGAAGCGGCCAGCAAGACGGCCGAGGAAATCAAGCAGTCGGGCGGCCAGGCGTTTGCCGTCGCCATGGATGTCTCCAGCGAAGAGCAGGTCGACAAGGGCGTGGCCGATGCCGTGGCCCACTTCGGCGGCATCGATATCCTGATCAGCAATGCTGGCATCCAGATCATCAGCCCCGTCGTCGACTACCCGTTCGACCAATGGAAAAAGATGCTGGCCATTCACATGGACGGCGCCTTCCTCACCACGCGCGCCTGCATGCGCGAAATGATCAAGGCGGGCCGCGGCGGCGCCATCATCTACATGGGTTCCGTGCACTCGCACGAAGGCTCGCCATTCAAGAGCGCCTACGTGGCGGCCAAGCACGGTCTGCTGGGCCTGGCCAAGGTGGTGGCCAAGGAAGGCGCGAAAGACGGCATCCGCGCCAACGTCATCTGCCCCGGCTTCGTGCGCACGCCGCTGGTCGACAAGCAAATCCCCGAACAGGCGGCCCAGCTGAACATCAGCGAGGAAGACGTAATCAAGAAAGTGATGTTGAAAGACACCATCGACGGCGAATTCACCACCACGCAGGACGTGGCGCAAACGGCCATCTTCCTGGCCGCCTTCCCGTCGAACGCCCTGAGCGGACAATCGATCGTCGTCAGCCACGGCTGGCATATGCAGTAATAGTGACGCCCGCCCACATCGGCTGCGCGGCGCCCTGTGCGGCCTGCGATGCTCGCTGTGCTCCAGCACAGCTGCGCGTCTCGGCCACACATCGCTGCCGCTCGCGATGATG
Organism: Janthinobacterium sp. GW823-FHT01H08; assembly: GCF_058797855.1. NCBI lineage: Bacteria > Pseudomonadati > Pseudomonadota > Betaproteobacteria > Burkholderiales > Oxalobacteraceae > Janthinobacterium > Janthinobacterium sp. GW823-FHT01H08. The sequence goes on along the minus strand of NZ_CM179504.1, from coordinate 2,350,470 downwards.
TGGACGGGCGCTGTTGCGTGAGTGTTACCTCTCAGTTTTTTCCCCGAAAGTTCCCAATTGCAAGACAACACTTACCGCCACCCGCGCGCGGGCTGGCCGGGGCGCGTGTTTGCCGCGCTCGCCAATTGCGCGCATTTCGCCGAACTGCGCCAGGCCGTCATGTCGCGCCTGCCCTTCCTGACCCTGCACAGCGACGTGCGCGACGTCGTCTACGTAAGCTGGCTGGTCGATGCCGCTGCGGCGCAGACATTATTGCCGCCGGGCGTGACCCTGTGGCAGCGCGACGGCAAGACGCCGTTCACGGTGCTGACGTACCGCCACGGGCATTTCGGCCCTGCACTGCTCGGCCCGCTGCGCCGTCTGCTGCCGTCTCCCCTGCAAAGCAACTGGCGCCTGTACCTGGAGCGCACGCCAGCGGGCGCGCCGGATGTGCCTTGCGTGTATTTCTTGAAAAACATCATGGCCAGCCTGCCGCATGCGCTGGGCACGCGCCTGTTCAGCGATATCCTGCCCACGCACCTGGCAGCCGGCATGGCGCTGGACGTCACGGCCACGCAGGCCCGCTGCAGCATTGCCAGCGGCGCCGGCAGCGCTCCGGCGCTCGACGTGCAGGCGGCCATCACGGCGGCGCATGGCCTCGATGCCGACTGGCAAGCGCTATTCGGCAACTGGCGCGACGCCGTCGCTTTCCTCGCTTGCCAAGATGCGGCCATCGCGCACGTGCCGCGCAACGGCAAGCTGGTCTTCGGCGAAATCGACTTGCCCGTTGATGTGGATCAAGTGCAAGCGCTGACAGCCTTGCGCGCCGACTGCGGCTTGCTGGGGCAGTTGCCGCCCGTATCGAAGCCGTTTGCCTTCCTCGTGCCTAAGGTTGCCTTCAAGGCGTTGTCGGAACGCCTGCTGTAGCACCCCGGCGTTCCAGCTTGAACAGGGCCATCGCCTGTTCCAGCTGCAAGGTCTGGTCTTGCAGCGATGCCGAGGCGGCCGCCGATTCCTCGACCAGCGCCGCGTTCTGTTGCGTCACTTCATCCATTTGCGTGACGGCCATGTTGACCTGGCCGATGCCATGGCTTTGCTCGCGCGAGGCCGAAGCGATCTCTTCCATGATGCCGTGCACGCCCTGCACGGCGCCCAGCATTTCGGCGCTGCTGACGCCCGCCTGCTGCGCCAGCTTCGCGCCCGCCTGCACTTGCTCCAGCGACGCCGTGATCAATTGCTTGATTTCCGTGGCGGCCGCCGCGCTGCGATGGGCCAGGCTGCGCACTTCGCCCGCCACGACGGCAAAACCGCGCCCCTGGTCGCCCGCGCGCGCCGCTTCGACGGCCGCGTTCAAGGCCAGAATATTCGTCTGGAAAGCGATGCCTTCGATAATGCCCGTGATGTCGCCGATCTTCTTCGACGAGACGTTAATGCCCTCCATCATGCGGACCATCTGCCCGACGATTTCGCCGCCGCGCCCTGCCAGGCCGTGCACCTTGCCCGCCATGTCGCTGGCCTGCACGGCGTTGCCGCTATTTTGCTGCACCGTGGCCGCCAGCTGCTCCATGCTCGACGCCGTCTGCTGCAGGGCCGAGGCCTGCGCTTCCGTGCGGCCGGACAAATCCATATTGCCGGCGGCGATTTCCTGGCTGGCCATGCTGATGCGCAGGAAATTGCCGCGCACGTCGCCAACGATGGAATGCAGGTTCACGCGCAGTTGGCGCAAGGAACGCAGCAACTGTCCCATCTCGTCGCGCCGCGTGGTGTCGAGCTCGCCCGTCAGGTCGCCGCCCGCCATCACGTCGCAGGCCTGGCGCGCCCGCTGCAGCGGCTGCAGCACGGCGCGGTGCAAGCTGTGCCAGAAATACAGGGTCGCGCACAAAGCCAGCACGGACAGGCCCGTCAGCCAGCCGTGGGCCGCAGCCGGCAACACGCCCGCATTCCACGCCAGTTGCAGCAGTAATACCAGGCTCAGCAGGCCCAGGTTCCAGCCGATGCGCTGGGCCAGCGGCAGGTCGCGCAAGCGCGCCAGTCTGGCCAGCCAGCCCGTGCGCACGGCCGCGCCCTGGCTGATGACGATGCCGTCGGCCTGCCCCGCCTTGATGCGTGCATACAGGGCGGACGCCTGCGCCACTTGCTGGCGCGTCGGCTTGGTGCGCACGGACATGTAGCCGACGGCCACGCCGTCTTCGACCACCGGCGTCACGTTCGCCAGCACCCAGTAATAATCGCCGCTCTTGCAGCGGTTTTTCACCATGCCGCTCCACGAGCGTCCCGAGCGGATGGTCGCCCAGAAATCGGCGAACGCTTCGGCCGGCATGTCCGGATGCCGGAGGATGTTTTGCGGCGCGCCGATCAATTCTTCCGCGCTGTAACCGCTGACGGCGATGAAATACGGGTTGGCATAGGTGATATTGCCTTGCAAGTCAGTAGTCGAGACGATGGTCTCGCTATCGCTCAGTGTGATTTCGGTATCGCTGACGGGAAGATTGAGTCGCATGGTCACATCCTCAAAAGTAGCCCGTACGGTGACGGGTTTGCGGACAAGGAACGGTCGCCAGCCAGCAAAGCGGGCACGGCACTGGCACCATTATTTTAATATTTTATTATTAACAAAATGCACTTTATTACGGCCCTGCCGGCCGTCATGCCACGGCAGGTTCGCCGGCCCAGTAACGGTCGATGTCCTGCAGGCGCCACTGGGCTGCGCTTTCCGTGGAAACGATGCGCTCCTGGCAACCCGGCGCGGCCAGGTCGAGCAGAGTCGGGGCGATGCAGGTGCCGGCGCGGATGGAAAAAAACACGCGCACGGTGGGCTGGGTCAGCGGCTTGCCCGGCGACTGTCCCACCACCACGGCCAGGCGCTCCGACTGCAGCCGCACCAGGGTGCCCAGCGGATAGATGCCCAGGCATTTGACGAAGGCGGCAAACAGTTGCGCGTCCAGGTGCCCGCCGCGCCAGCCTGCCATGCGGCGCAGCGAATCGGCCGGGCACCAGCCCTGCTTGTACGGCCGGTTCGAGGTGATCGCGTCGTACACGTCGCAGATGGCGCCCATGCGCGCAAACAGGCTGATTTCCTCGCCGCGCAGCCCCTTGGGGTAGCCGCTGCCATCAAGTTTTTCATGGTGGTGCAGGCACACGTCGAGCGCCACCGGGTCGATCTCGCCCACTTCCTGCAGCATGCGGTGGCCGGCGGCCGGATGGGCGCGCACGGAGGAAAATTCCGCTTCGCTCAGGCTGCCCGGCTTGTTGAGGATGGCGGACGGTACGGCCATCTTGCCGATATCGTGCAGCAAACCCGCCAGGCCGGCCGAGCGCACCTGCTCGGGCGCCAGGCCCAGCTCCCTGGCCAGCGCCGTCATCAGCGCGCACACGGCCACCGAGTGCATATACGTGTAATTGTCGGCGGATTTCAGGCGCGCCAGGCCCAGCAGGACGTCGCCGCCACGCTGCATCGAGGCGGCAATATCGTCGACCAGTTCGTAAGCTTGCGCCGCGGACAAGGCCTTGCCCATGCGCACCTCGTCGAACATCGTCTGCACGGCCTGGCGCGAGCGTTCGATCAGGCGCCGGGCGCGCGCCAGCTCCTCCTCGCGCGAGCGGGGCGGGCCCGGATCGGCGATGGTTTTGCTTGCCGACACCTTCGCTGGCGCGGCCGCGGGAGCGCCTGCCGCGGCCGGCGGCGCGGCAGAAGGCACGGCGGGCGGCGCGACTTGCGGCGCCTGCCCGCGCGTCGTGTCGATCCACACTTCGCACAGGCGTGCCGAGCGGATACGCTCGAGGTCAGCCGGCGACTCCAGCAAGAAAGAACGCGTCCAGAAAGGGGTATCGAGCCAGGAACGGCCCAGACGTTCGACATACATTCCCAGCATCAGTTCGCTACTCGTTATTTTTTTCAGCACGGCGGTTCTCCAGACATTCAGATCGCAGCATTTACTTGCGCATTATCAATATCATACGCCAAAAATAACGATTACACCAAATATATTGCTTTATATGGCAGAATCACAACATAAATAAAAATAATCACCAATTCTATCATTTTCATTTCATAAAATATTGAATCAACAAATATATCAATTCAGCCATATTGCCTACGCTAAACTGTATGTCTGGTGCTGATGAGGGATGCGATATGCCTGCCGGCGGCCGCGTGGGCCGCCACGCAGGCTGGACGTGCAGGAGGGAAGTGCGTGAGCGCCAGACGCCCCGAAGTGGGGCTGGCGCTATGCAGAAAGGAATGTCAGGCCGCTGGGCGAGCGGGCTGGCGGCCGGCAGCTTAGCGCGGCACGTAGCGCCAGCCGGCGTTTTCCAGCATGAAGGTCAGTTCCGTCTTGATGCCTTCCGGACGGCTCGGCACGCTCAATTGCGTATCGCACACGAGGTAGCCCGTCTTGCGCTTGACGTCGCACTCGTTGACGGCCTTGACCTGCATGGTGCTTTGCGCTTCCTGCATCTGCACGTCCTTGGCCGCCTCCGGATTGCGCGCCACTTCTTCCTTGGCCCAGGCGCGTATCATCGCTTGCGCCTCGGCCGGCGACGGTCCCGCAAACTTGGCATCCTTGCGCTCGACGCCGACCCAGGTGCCGTTATCGTTACGTAGCGGCAAGACCATAAAACCGTCGCGCATGCCAGCGCTCATGCCGATCAGACACACCACCTCGCCCGGCACTTCCTGCGAATCCTGGCAACCCTGCAGGCTGGTGGCCTTGACGGGAATGGGAACCGGTATCGACGATTGCATCCTGGCTTGCGTTTTGGCCACGCCCGCCTGCACGGCGGCCTGGATGTGTTCGAGCGTGGGCATGGTAGCGGCCTGGGCCGGCAAGGCGGCGAACAGGGCGGCGGCGGTCAGGGCGAGGGTAGTCAGGCGCATGGGTGTCAAAAGTAGTGATCAAAGGCCGGCAGTCTAGCACTTTGCATAAAAACAGCTGTTTCTATACAGACATGTTCCCTGCCTCGGGCGCGAGAAAGGCGCCGCCCCCGTCCGCCTGTCCGCGCAGGCGCAGGCCGATGGCGCGCAGCATCTCGACCAGCTCGCGCAAGCGCATGCCCTCGTCCGTCAGCTGGTATTCCACCTTGACGGGCACTTCCGCATAGATCGTGCGCGTCAGCAAGCCCGCCTCCTCCAGCGCGCGCAAGTCCAGGGTTAGCATGCGCTGCGAGATATTCGGCACGGCGCGGCGGATTTCGCTGAAGCGCTTCGGCCCCGCCATCAGATAGCTGAGCAGCACCGCCCTCCAGCGCCCGCCCAGTAAACGCATGGCTTCTTCCACGGCGCAGCCGGAGACATTGTCCTTCATGGCGATCCCTATCTGGTATAAAAAATGTACCTATACCACATTATTCTGCCTTCTTCCAAATAGTAACTATCGCGACTAGACTGCCCTTCCCTCACCTGAATGGAACTCCAGCATGGAAACCACCCTGATCTACAGCGTGCCGTTCGGCTGCTCGTTTGCCGCCATCGCCGCCCTCGAATGGAGCGGCTTGCCGTATCGCCTGGCCCGCGTGGAAGCGCGCGACCCGGCCAGCAAGCAGCATCCGGCCTTTCTCGCCATCAATCCCCTGGGCCAGACGCCGGCCCTGCTCACGCACGCGGGCACGCCGCTGCTGGAAAGCATGGCGATCCTGCTGCATATCGCCGCCCGCGCGCCGGACAGCGGCCTGGGCTTTGCGCAGGGCACGCCCGCCTGCGACCGCCTGAACAGCGCGCTGTCGTTTCTGCACACGACCTTCCACGCCGCCTTCATGCCCGCCTTCCAGGCGTCGCGCGCGGCAGAAAACGATGCGCGCGCGGCCGTCTGGCGCGAAATGGCCGTCGAGAAGGTCAACAAAAGCCTGGCGCACCTGGAACGCCTGCTTGAAGGCCGCGCCTGGCTCGCTTCCGATGCCGCGCCGACGATTGCCGACGCCTACCTGGCCGCCACGGCGCGCTGGGCCGAACCGCTGCAGCTGGCGCGGCTAAGCGACTATCCGCACGTGGCGCGCGTGCTGGCGGCGCTGGAACAGGACCCCGGCATCCGCTTTGCCCACGCCATCGAGGCGGGCTTGCCGGCCGCCAGCCGGGGCGGTTTCCTGGGCCACGTGGCGCTCGACCAACTGGCAGTTCCGGCCGGCTAACCGGCGGTCAACTCCCGCAGCGGGCGCGTCTTTATTGCTATGATGTCGGGCTGCCGGCGGTACAGCCGGCCACGTTCATATCACATCAACAACGTCGCAATAACATTGGGAGTTTGAATGAGTTTACGTCTGCTGCTCTTGGGAGCATTCAGTGCCGCCATGGCCACCACCGCCGTTGCTGCGGAATCGGCGCTGGCCGCGCCGCGCGGCTTCACCGTGGAAGACATGGTCGCCATGGAACGGGTGGGCAGCCCCGTGCTGTCGCCGGACGCCACGCGCGTCGTCTACACGGTGCGCACGACCAACCTGGAGAAAAACCGCGGCAACACGCAGCTGTGGATGATCGACCTGCGCGCGCCGAACGCGGCGCCGCGCCAGCTCACGCGCGGCGACGCCAGCGCCAGCGATCCGCAATGGTCGCCGAACGGCGACGCCATCTACTTCCTCTCGGGCCGCTCCGGCTCCTCGCAAGTGTGGCAACTGCCCCTGAACGGCGGCGAAGCGGCCAAGGTCACCGACCTGGCACTGGACGTCGATACCTACCGCCTGTCGCCGCAGGGCGACCGCCTGGCCTTCAGCATGGGCGTCTTCCTCGATTGCGCGGACATCGCCTGCACGAAAAAGCGCCTCGATGAAAAAGCGAAAAACAAGGCCAGCGGCATGGTCTACGACCAGATGTTCGTGCGCCACTGGGATACCTGGGCCGATGGCCGCCGCAATGCGCTGTATTCGGCACCGATCGACGCGGCCGGCAAGGTCAGCGCCGCGCCCGTGAGCCTGAGCGGCACCCTCGATGGCGACGCGCCATCGAAGCCATTCGGCGACAACGGCGAATACCACTTCAGCCCGGACGGCAAGACGGTGGCCTTCTCCGTGCGCGTGGCTGGCCACACGGAAGCGTGGTCGACCAACTTCGACGTCTATACGATACCGGCCGCCGGCGGCCAGGCGCCGCGCAACCTCACGGCCGACAATCCGGCCTGGGATGCGAAAGCCACCTACTCGCCGGACGGCCGCACCCTGGCCTACGTCGCCATGACCAAGCCGGGCTTCGAAGCGGACCGTTTTCATTTGGTGCTGATGGACGTTGCCACGGGCAAGAAGCGCACCCTGGCCGACGACTGGGACCGTTCCGTGGCCGACTTCCGCTGGACGCCGGACGGCAAGGCCTTCCTCGTCGCCGCCGATGACGTGGGCCAGCACCGTCTGTTCCACATCGACGCGGCCAGCGGCAAGGTCAACGCGCTGACGGGCAAAGGCGCCGTGGGCGACTTCGACGTGCGCGGCAATACCATCGTGCTGACGCAAGCGAACCTGGCCTCGGGCGCGCAGCTGTACACGCGCAAGCTCGACGCGAAGTCCGAATCGGCACCGATGGTGCAGCTGACGAAACAGAATGCGGCAGCGCTGGCCAACGTGCGCTTCGGCGAATATGAGCAGTTCTCGTTCGCGGGCGCGGATGGCGAAACCGTCTACGGCCACGTCATGAAGCCATGGAACGCCAAGGCAGGCGAAAAGTATCCGATCGCCTTTTTGGTGCACGGCGGCCCGCAAGGCAGCTTCGGCAACAGCTGGAGCTACCGCTGGAATCCGCAAGTGTATGCGGGAGCCGGCTACGCCACCGTCTTCATCGACTTCCACGGTTCCACCGGCTATGGCCAGAAGTTCACGGATGCCATCAGCGGCGATTGGGGCGGCAAGCCGCTGGTCGACCTGCAGAAGGGTCTGGAAGCGGCCACCAAGAAGTTCCCGTGGCTGGACCGCGAGCGCAGCTGCGCGCTGGGCGCGTCGTACGGCGGCTACATGATGAACTGGATCGCCGGTAACTGGCCGGACGGCTTCAAGTGCCTGGTCAACCACGACGGCGTGTTCGACAACCGCGGCATGGCATACGCGACGGAAGAACTGTGGTTCACCGAGTGGGAAAACGGCGGTACCTATTACGATGCGCCAGCCAAGCACGAGCAGTTCAACCCCGTCAACTTCGTGAAGAACTGGAAGACGCCGATGCTGGTGGTGCAGGGCGACCTGGACTTCCGCATCCCCACCGCGCAAGGCCTGGGCACCTTCACGGCGCTGCAGCGCCGCGGCATCCCGAGCAAGCTGCTGGTCTTCCCGGACGAAAACCACTGGGTGCTGAAGCCGGCGAATTCGCTGCTGTGGCATCACACGGTGCTCGATTGGCTCAACACTTATACAAAAAAGTAAACCAAAAAGCAAAATCTGGGGTCAGACCCGTCGGGTCTGACCCCAGCTCTACGCTAGCCGTACAGCTCACGCCTGCGGCTTTTTTACGTCCGTCAAACTACATCAATACGTATTGAGCGCCTTGGCGAACTTCACGATCCACAAACGGCTAGGACGCTCGCGGTCGTCGCCGCGCGCCACGCGGATGGTGTTGGCGGCATTGCAGCCGGCCGCGCTGCTCGTGACGATGGTGCCATTGGCATCGACCGTGCACTTGGTCACGTCGGCGTCCGCCACTTCCACGCCATTCGCGTCGAAGACCTTGGTTTTCAGGCCGAAGTCATTGTCGTTGGCCAGCGCGATGGTGGAGTCGTCGATCAGGGTCAGGCCTTCGGCCTTTTCCGCCGCCCAGCCGATGGCGTTCAAGTCCAGCAGCAGCGTTTTCTTCAGCGGCGTGACAGCGGCCCAGTCGGCGCCATTGACGGGGGCGCCGCCCATGCTGCTCTTCTCCAGGTCCGAGGTCGTCGCGTTGAAGGCGGCGGCCGCGATGTCGGTGGCGCCCTTCAGTTCGACCAGCATCAGCTTGTTGAAGACCTTGCCCGACGGCGCGGCGCCCTGCTCGATGACGAGGAACTTGCCGCCGCCCAGCGCCACCATGTCGCCCAGCTTGGCGTTGCCCGTGCGGCCATCCTGGTAGTCGGCCGCGTTGAGCGGATACGCATACATCTTGCCGCTGGTGCCAGTCACCGGGTCGAATTCGATCCAGCGCGTGAAGCGGGCAAAGCGCTCGACCTGTTCATTCTTCTTCGTCACAGAATATGGTGCCGTGCCGTCGGACAGAGGGCTTTGCAGGAAGGCGTACAGCTTGTCGTTGCTCGTGTCTAAGGTCATGCCTTCCATGCCGCGGTTCGCGCGGCGCTTGGCGAACAGCGCCGGCAAGCCCTTGCCCGGCTCGTATTTCGCCTGGATGATACCGGTGGCGGCGTCGATCTTGACGATGAAGGGACCGTATTCGTCGGACACCCACAGCGCATTGCGCTTGGCATCGACGACGATGGACTCCGAATCGAGGCCGCCCGCATTGAAGACGGCCTTGCCAGCCGCATCGAACTTCATCGCATCCATGACGGGAATCTCGGCAGAATTGCCGACCGCGCCCACGGGCACGGGCAAGCCCGAGCTGTTGACGGTGGCCGACACCTTGATCGGCGTCGACGAACCCAGCACGGCGCCGTTCTTGCCCACGGTGATCACGCCGAACGACGGGGTAAAACTGGGCGACGGGAAGATCTTGCTGCCGATGGTGCCCTTGCCCGATGGATCGGGCACCAGCGGGCCGTCGCCGTTCGGGCCGCGGTCCGTCAAGCCATAGAATTCCAGGTCGCCAGCCGCGTTCTTGCCCTTGTAGGCCAGGCCGGAACCGTACGACGGCAGGAAGCCGTTCGGGAATTCGCCCTTGATCTTGGCGTTCGCGCCTTCGTACGGCACATAGAATTTGTCGGCCGCCTGGATCTGATAGCGCGTCACGGTGACTTTCACTTCGCCGACAGGATTGGCCTGTGTCAGCGCCTCGTTGACGGGCGCGCCCGCTTTCGAGGCCAGCGTGTCTTCAAAATGCTCGCGCACGAGGGCGCGGCGTTCGGCATCGACCGTGCGGCCGGCGAATTTCCCGCCCACGCTGGCCAGGTGCGCGGCCAGGGCCGTGTTGAAGACGGCCGGAGCGGTGGCAAAGTCCAGTGTCTTGCCGGCCAGCGCGGCCTTCACTTCCGCCGTCAGCTTGATGCCGTTCGACGGATCGCTGTCGTCGTCGAGCAGTTGCAGCGCCAGCAGGCGGTTGACGACCTTGTCATCCGCCACATTCGTGCTGGCGGCCAGCGCCAGCGGCGTGACGACGGCGCCGCATGGGGCCGAACCGAGGGCCAGGCCGCCCACGCTGAAGGCTACCGTCTCGCCCGGGTTGCAAATGAATTCGCCCTTGGCATTGGTGCTGGCCTTGGGGGCGCTGCCGGCCACATAATCGAGTCCTTCCACCGCGCCGTCGAGGAACACACCCGTCTGCGCCACGGGCTTGGAAGGCTCCGCCGGCGGATTATCGCTGCCGCCGCAAGCGGCCAGGGCCAGGCCGGCGGCGATGGCCAGCAGGGTCAGTTTCGGGGTCGACGTTACAGCAGTGTTCATGCATTCCTCGGCTAAGATGGGTTGAAGCCGTGGAGAGTAACTGTTCAAAGTGACAAGCCCATGACAGCCGTCACGCCAGTGGCGTATCCGCAACAGGTCCGCCGATGCCGCCGAAGCGGCCATCGGCCTGGCGCCGGAATTCCTTCGGCGTGACGCCCTTCACCTGCAGGAAGCGGCGGTTGAAGTTGGCCACGTTCTGGAAGCCCACGTCGTAGCAGACGTTCGACACGTATTGGTCGGTGTCCATCAGCAGCTGGCACGCCTTGTTGATGCGCAGCCGGCTGACGAAGTCCGTGAAGCTGTTGCCCGTCGCCTTGCGGAAGAAGCGCGAGAATTTACTCAGCGACATGCCCACCTGCTCGGCCAGCATTTCCGCCGAAATCGGCTCGCGGTAATTGTCCGTGATGTAGTTGAGGACGGAATTGACCTTGGCCAGGGTGGCGTCATCGTCATAGGAACGCAGCGAGGCGCTCGACAGCAGACGGTAGTTGGCCGTGCGCGCCAGCTTGCTCATTAATTGCACGAATTCGGCGAAGCGCTCGGCGCCATGCGTGGCGCGGATGCGCGCCAGGTGCTGTTCGGCCTCGTGGCCCATGTCGAAAAATTCCACGCCATAGCTGGAGCGCTCGAGCAGCGGCAGCAACTCGCGCAGTTCGGGAATCACGCGCGCGGCGCCGGCCAGCGGCGCATGGGCGAACTGCACGATCATGTCGCGCAGGGCCACGCCGCCGTCCGGCATCACGTTGGAAATCCAGTTGTGCGGCAGGCGCGGGCCCGTCAGCACCAGGTGGCCGGGCGAGAATTCGCCGATATAGTCGCCCACGAACAGGCGCCCGCTGGTGGCGACGATCAGGTGCAGCTCATACTCTTCATGGCAGTGCCAGCGCACGCGCGAGCTGGGATAGCCATGTTCCAGGTAATTGATGATGCCGTCGTAGCTTTCGCGTTCCAGCTCGGGCGCCTTGCGCTCGCTGTCCTTGTGCCATAGGTGTTCCATGCTTGTCTCTCTCAGGCTGTCCCCGCCCGTGCCATCGAATGTACCTCAAAAAGCTTCACTCGCCAAAACGGCCCAGCGCCTGCTGGCGAAACTCCTTCGGCGTCATGCCCTTCAATTCCAGGAAGCGCCGGTTGAAATTGGCCACATTGTTAAAACCCGCCTCGTAGCAGATGTTGCTCACATAGCGCTCTGTCTCCATCAGCAGCTGGCACGCCTTGTTGATGCGCAGGCGGTTGACGAAATCCGTGAAGCTGTTGCCCGTGGCGCTGCGAAAGAAGCGCGAAAAGGTCCGCTCTGGCATGTCCACCTGCTCGGCCAGCTGTTTCAGCGAGAACTGGCTGCTGTAATTGTGCACGATGAAGTTGATGGCGGAGCTGATGCGCGCCAGCGCCACGTCATCGTCGCTCGACTGCATGGGCACCGTCGACAGCAGCTGGTAGTCGCTGGTCTGCGCCAGTTCTCCCAGCAGGGTGAGAAATTCGATGAAGCGCGGCAGGCCGCTCGTGTCGCGGATGCGCCGGAAGCGCCGCAGCGACTGTTCGCTGACGCCAAAGAATTCCACGCCGTGCAGGGCGCGCTGCAGCAGCGGGAAGATGCCCTTCAATTCGGGAATGGCGGCCGCCATCGACGCCAGCGGCGCATGGCCGAACTGGATCACCATGTCGCGCAGGGCCACGCCCTCGGCCGGCGTGTCGAGCGAGACCCAGTTGTGCGGCACGCGCGGCCCCGTCAGCACCAGGTGGCCAGGCGTGAACTGACCGATGTAGTCGCCGACAAAGACCTTGCCGCTGCTCTCGACGATCAGGTGCAGTTCGTACTCGTCGTGATAGTGCCAACGCACCAGCGCATTCGGAAAGCCGTGCTCGAGGTAGCGGATGAAGCCGAAACTGCCTTTCGGCTCGAAGCCGGGCGTGGCGTCGCGCTGCTGTTCCAGCTCCATCTGCGGCAACGACGGTGGCATGGCGCGCCCTCCCCGTCAGGCGACGATCTGTTCCAGCGCCGCGCGCGCGCCCAGCCCATACAGGCTGGCCAGCGACTGCCCCACCGCCTGCGTGAACGCGGGTGCGTCGGACAGGTCGCCGAACAGTTCGCGCAGTGACAGCAGCGCCGCGGCGTCCACCCCGCCCTGCAGCGCCAGCGCGCGCAGGCGCACCGCGTACGGGTCGTTCAAGGGCATCTCGCGCCCCTGCTCGTCGTGGCCTTCCAGGTAGCGGAACCAGCACGCCACGGTAAACGCCAGCAGCTTGATGGCGCCGCCCCGGGCCAGCGCTTCGCGCACGGACGGCAGCACGAATTTCGGGATGCGCGCGGAACCCTCCGTGCCGATGCGCGCCAGCTGGTCGCGCACGGCCGGATTCGAAAAGCGTTCGATCAGGGTTTCCTTGTATTGCGCCAGATCGATGCCTTCGACGCTATCGAGTAAGGGCGTGACCTCGTCATCCATCATGCGCCGCACCAGCAGCCGGATGCCCGCATCCTCCATCGCTTCATGCGCAAACGTGTAGCCGAGCTGCATGCCGATGTAGCACAGGGCCTGGTGGCTGGCATTCAACAAGCGCAGCTTCATCTTTTCATACGGCAGCACGTCGTGCGTCATCTGCGCGCCCACCTTTTCCCAGACCGGGCGGCCCAGCGGGAACTCGTCTTCGATGACCCACTGGCGGAACGGCTCGCACACGACGGGCCAGGCGTCGACGATGCCGAAGCTGTCGCGCACCAGCGCCCGGTGTTCATCCGTGGTGGCCGGCGTGATGCGGTCGACCATGCTGTTGGGGAAGCTGCCATGCGTGGCCAGCCAGCGCGCCAGTTCTGCGTCGCGCAAGGCGACAAAGGCCAGCAGCATCTTGCGCGTCACATCGCCATTGTTTTGCAGGTTATCGCAGGACATGATGGTAAATGGCGCCAGTCCCCGCTGGCGGCGCAGAGCCAGGGCGGCGACCAGGTAGCCGAACGAACAGCGCGGCGCCTCCGGGTGCGCCAGTTCCTGCACGATGTCGGGGTGCTGCGCATCGAATTCGCCCGTGCCCTGGTTGACGTAATAGCCGCCCTCGGTGATGGTCAGCGCGACGATGCGCGTGCCGGGGTCGGCCAGCTTTTCCAGCACGGCTTGCGGCTCGTCGGGCGCATACAGGTAGTCGCCGATGCAGCCGATGATACGTGCCGAGTCGCCGGCCGCGCTGCGCTCGACCACCGTATATAAACCGTCCTGCGCCCGCATGGCGTCGCGCATGGCCACGTCATGCGCGAGCAAGCCCACGCCGCAGTATCCCCATTCTGCATTGCCTGGCAAGGCCAGCAAATCGTCGAGATACACGGCCTGGTGGGCGCGAAAAAAACCGCCCACGCCGATGTGCACGATGCCGGGCACGAGCGTCTCGCGCGCATACGCAGGCACGGCGACGTTCGCCGGCAGCTTGGCCAGGTTCGATTGCTTCAATGCGATCGCTTCCATTACAGCGCTCCTTTCGCCGCCGCGTAGGTCTTGCCGGCACGGTCGAAATAATGGACGAAGCCCGGCTCGAACGTCAGATGCGTCTGCTGGCCCGGCTGCAGGCTGCTGCGCTCCGCGCCGCGCGACACCACCTGCACATTGTTCGGCAAGCGCACATAGGTCAGCGTTTCCACGCCCAAGGACTCCACCAGGTCGACGGTGACGGGCACGCTGCCCGGCTGCGCCGCGCCCAGGTGCACGTGTTCGGGGCGGATGCCGACAAAGCCGTCCGCCTGCGCCGCGCTGCCCGCCTGCGCCAGCAGCTGCGGCGCGGCGTCGGCCGGCACCACGTTCATGCTGGGCGTGCCGATGAATTGCGCGACGAAGCGGTTCGCCGGGCGGTCATACAATTCCAGGGGCGAGCCATGCTGCTCGATCTGCCCGTCGCGCAGCACCACCACCCTGTCGGCCAGGGTCATCGCCTCGACCTGGTCGTGCGTGACATAGATGGTGGTGGCGCCCAGTTCGCGGTGCAGCTTGGCGATCTCGATGCGCGTCTGCACGCGCAGGGCCGCATCGAGGTTCGACAGCGGCTCGTCGAACAGAAACACTTTCGGGTCGCGCACGATGGCGCGGCCGATGGCCACGCGCTGGCGCTGGCCGCCCGACAATTCCTTCGGCGTGCGCTCCAGGTAACGCCCAAGGTCGAGGATGGCGGCCGCCTTGTCGACTTTCTCGCGGATGATGGCCGGATCGACGCCGGCCAGTTTCAGCGCGAACGACATGTTCTGGAACACCGTCATGTGCGGATACAGCGCGTACGACTGGAATACCATCGCCAGGTCGCGCTTGGACGATGGCAGCGCCGTGATGTCGCGCCCGTCGAGCGACAACTTGCCGCCGTCGATCGGTTCCAGGCCCGCGATCAGGCGCAGCAGGGTGGATTTGCCGCAGCCGGACGGCCCGACGAAGACGACGAACTCGCCCTGTTGGATCTCCAGGTCGATGCCCTTGATGGCGCGGTGCTCGCCAAAGAATTTCTCGATATTGCTCAGTTGAAGGTAAGCCATGATGTCATCCAATAGTGTTTACTTAACAGCGCCGAAGGTCATACCCTGGACCAATTGTTTCTGGCAGAACCAGCCCAGTGCCATGATGGGCGCGATGGCCATCAGCGAAGCGGCCGACAATTTGGCCCAGAAGAGTCCTTCCGGGCTCGAATACGAAGCGATGAGCCAGGCCAGGGTGCCCGCGTTGGAGGCGCCCAGGTTCAGCGACCAGAACGATTCATTCCATGACCACACCATGCAGACCAGCGCCGTGGAAGCGATGCCGCCCACGGACAGGGGCAGCACAACGTGGCGGAACTCGTCCCACACGGTGGCGCCATCCATGCGCGAGGCCTCGAGGATTTCGCGCGGCAGTTCCTTCATGCTCGTGTACAGCAGCCAGATCATGATGGGCAGGTTCATCAGCATGAACATGATGGTCAGGCCGATGCGCGTATCGAGCAGGCCGAAGTACTGGTAGCAGATATAGATGGGCATCAGCGCGCCCACGCCGGGCATGTAGCGCGAGCTGAGCATGAATTTCAGCAAGCCGATGGTGCCGCCCGTGGGAAAGTAGGCCATCGAATAGGCGGCCGGGATGGCGATCAAGAGGCCGATGGCCGTCGATACCACGCTGGTAAACAGCGAGTTCCACGCGTAGCCGAAGTAATTGTCGCGCGCCAGCACTTCGCGGAAGCTGTCCAGGGTCGGCGTGAAAAACAGCAGGGGCGGCGTGGAAATGGCTTGCCCTTCCGTCTTGAAGGCCATCAGGCCCAGCCAGAAGATGGGAAAGAACAGCAGCAGCGCGCACAGCCAGGCGGCGGCCGTGCGGCCATACAGATTGAGTTTGCTATGCATCAAGGTCTCCTTATTTCGACAGATTCTTGCCGATGACGCGCATCAGGAAGAAGGCGGCGATGTTGGCGATGAGCACGGCGAACAGGGCGCCGGCCGAAGCTGCTCCCACGTCATAGGACAGCAGTGCCTGCTGATAGATCATGAAGGTGATCGTGGTCGTGTCGAAGCCGGGACCGCCGCCCGTCGTGGTAAAGATTTCCGCAAAGATCGACAGCAGGAAGATCATTTCGATCATCAGCACCACCGAGACGGCGCGGCCCAGGTGGGGAATGTAGAGGTAACGCAGTTGCTGCAGATAGGTGGCGCCATCCATGCGCGCCGCTTCCAGCTGTTCGCGGTCCATCGATTGCAGGGCCGTCATGAAGATCAGGCAGGCAAACGGCAGCCATTGCCAGGAGACCATCATGATGATGGAAAACAGAGGGTGGGCCGACAGCCAGTCAACGGGCGTGGCGCCAAAGAAGAGGCTGATCTGCGCAAACAGGCCGTAGATCGGATTGAGCAGCATGTTCTTCCACATCAGGGCATTGACGGCCGGCATGACGAGAAACGGCGAAATCAGCAGCACGCGCACGATGGCGCGCCCCGGGAACGCTTCATTGATCAGCAACCCCAGCGCCGTGCCCAGCACCACCGTGATCAGCATGACGGAAAACAGCAAGGTGAACGTGTTCTGCAAGGCAGGCAGGAACGAGGCATCGGTAAAGAAAAAGTGGAAATTGGCCAGACCATGGAAAGGATGGCCGCTCGGATCGAGCATGGAATAGCGCACGAACGCGTAATACAGGGTGATCAACAACGGGATCACGGAAATGACGGAGACGGCAAGCACGGCCGGCGTCAGCAAAGTCCGGGGGATAATGCGTTTCATAGGATACTCTTGGGACGTGAGGGAATGATCATCAACAGAAATCCGGGGTCAGACCCGTCGGGTCTGACCCCAGTTTTAAGCCACCAATCTCTTCGCCTGTTGATAAACCAGACGGCAAGAAAGGTCTTACTTGTAGTACCCACCCTTGCGCATCTCACGTTCCGCCGTCTGCTGCGACAACTCCAGCGCCTGCTCCACCGTCACCTTGCCCAGCAGCGCTGCCGCCATCTGCTGGCCGGCGGCCACGCCGATCACCTGGAATTCGGGAATCGACGCGAATTGCACGCCCACGTACGGCGACGGCGGCAAGGTGCTTTGCACGGCGCGTGTGGTGGCCAGGGCCTTGCCTTCGGCGGCGGCAAATTTCGCCACTTTCTGGAACTCGGGGCTCGCATACGTCGACTTG
Source organism: Janthinobacterium sp. GW823-FHT01H08 (assembly GCF_058797855.1). NCBI lineage: Bacteria > Pseudomonadati > Pseudomonadota > Betaproteobacteria > Burkholderiales > Oxalobacteraceae > Janthinobacterium > Janthinobacterium sp. GW823-FHT01H08. The sequence continues at coordinate 2,333,391 of NZ_CM179504.1, read as the reverse complement.
CGCGTGCCCGTCGGCACGTTCGCCCAGCTCGTTTCCTTGGCCACCAGTTTCACGTAATCGGGCGAGGTGGCCCAGTTGATGAAGCGTTGCGCTTCGTTCGGATGCTTCGAGCTCGACGGGATGGCCAGCGACCAGATCCACAGCCAGTTGGCGCCCCGCTCCGTCACGCCGATGGGCGACTGGGCGAACGCCACCTTGTCGGCCACCTTGCTTTGCTTCGGATCGGTGATGAAGGAGGCGGCGATCGTCGCGTCGATCCAGATGCCGCACTTGCCCTGGTTGAACAGCGCGAGGTTTTCATTGAAGCTGTTGGCAGCCGCGCCCGGCGGACCGTATTTCTTCATCAGGTCGACATACATGGTGACCGCATCCTTCCACGGCTTGCTGGTAAATTGCGGCTTCCATTGCATGTCGAACAGCTGGCCGCCGTAGGAATTGGCCATGGTGGTGATCAGCGCCATGTTGTCGCCCCAGCCCGGCTTGCCGCGCAGGCAGATGCCGTACACGCCGTTGGCCGGATCGTGCAGCTTGGCCGCCACGTCGCGCAGCTGGTTCCAGCTGGGGCGGTCTTCGATCGTCACGCCCGCCTTTTTGACCAGGTCGCTGCGGTACATGATCATCGAGCTTTCGCCATAGAACGGCGACGCGTACAGCTTGCCGTCGCCGGATAGTCCCTCGCGGATGGCGGGCAGCAGATCGTCGATATCGTATTTGGCGTCCGGCTTGATCGGGATCAGCCAGTTTTTCTTGCCCCAGATGGGCGTTTCATACAGGCCGATGGTCATCACGTCGAACTGGCCGCCCTTGGTGGCGATATCGGTGGTCATGCGCTGGCGCAAGACGCCCTCTTCCAGGGTCACCCACTTGAGCTTGATGTCGGGATTGGCTTGCTCGAAGAACTTGCTGAGCTTTTGCATTTCGATCATGTGGCCGTTGTTGACGGTGGCGATGACGAGGTCGGTTGCGGCAAAAGCGGACGAGCTGAGGCAGAGCGCGCCGGCGCACAGCGCGGCAATGGCGGAACGTTTCATTGTGTGTCTCCAGTGTTTTTTGTCGTTGGCAATGCTCAGGTACTTAGCACCACGACCACAATGTAGCACCGGACTTTGATACTTTCTGATACTCCAAAACCGCAATTCGATACTCTTTTGCACCCCCTCCATGCACCAGAGTATCGATATTGAGTAAAAACAACACTTTGAAAGAAAGTATCGGTACTTGTTCGATTTGTATCAGGGTGGTTAAAAAAGCGCTGCTAGACTTGGTTTTCGGCATTAGACCGTGTGCGGTGACCGGCCTTCCGGGGCGCCACCGCTACCACCAACATTCTTCTGGAGACCGCATGAATCGCACTGCATTGAAAACTTTACCTGCCCTGCTCCTGGCCATTGCCAGCGCTTCCGCCATGGCCGACCCCATGTACCCAAGCGACGCCGAAGGCTTCCATGGCTACCTGCGCGCCGGCGCCGGCAGCAATACCTCGGGCGGCGGCGGTTCGCAAGGCTGCTTCGGTCTGGGCGGCAATACCATGAAATATCGTCTGGGCAATGAGTGCGACGCCTACACGGAATTCGGCTACACCAAGTCCGTCGCCCAGTCCGGCGGCGTGAACTACCTGGCCACCATCTGGGTCAACGCCTACGCGCCCAACTCGGATTTCGGCGACAACAAACTGGGCATCGTCAAGGCCTATGTCGAAGCACAGGGACTCGATTTCCTGAACGGCGGCACGGCCTGGATCGGCAAACGCTTCTACTACCGTCCTGACATCCACATGCTGGACTTGCAGTACATCAACATGAACGGCACGGGCGCCGGCCTGGACCGCATTCCTGCGGGCCCCGGTAAATTCTCGTACGCCTTCTTCAAGGACAACGACATCAACACCGTGTCGAAGACCGGCGTCGTCAGCACCAAGTCGGCCGTGCGCCAGAACTTCATCTACGGCGAGATTCCCGTCAATGAAAACGGCACCCTGGACCTGGCCGCGACCTACATCATCGGCGAAGGCAAGGACAACGACGCGTTTGGCCAGAAGCATAACGGCTGGCAGCTGTCGGCCTTCCACCGTCAAGCTAAAGTCTTCGGCGGCGGCAATACCTTCGGCGTGCAGTACGGCGTCGGTCCTGGCACCGGCAAGGGCGCGCAGTTCGGCGCGTCAGGCGACACCAATTTCGGTTCGGACGTGAAACGCACGCGCATCTTCAATGACATGGCGATCCAGCCGATGGCCAACTTCGGCATGGAATTCGTCGCCCTGTGGCAAAAAGACGAATCGAACGCCAACGGTTCCTCGACCTGGACCTCGGTCGGCGTGCGTCCCGTGTACGCGTTCACCAATAACTTCAAGCTGGTGGGCGAGCTGGGCACGGACCGCGTGACGCAAGCGGGCGGCCTGCCGGCCAAGCGCCTGACCAAGCTGACCATCGCCCCGACGATCTCGGCCGGCCCTGGCCTGTGGTCGCGCCCTGAACTGCGCGCTTTCGTGACCTACGGCAAATGGAACGATGCGGCCACCGCCTCGGTCAATGCGTCGAACAACGGCGGCCCGATCTACAACAACAATACCAGCGGCACGTCGTATGGTTTCCAGGTGGAAACCTGGTTCTAATACCTGGCTGCGGTCGCAATTAAAAAGGGCGGAACCTCGGTTCCGCCCTTTTCTGTTTACCCTGCCGGATTCAACTTACGGCAAGGCCACCGGCAGTTCCGGATACTCCTGCGTCAAGGCGTACTTGGTACCGCCCACGGTGACCGTATAGTTGGCCGGTCCCGAGATCGGCAGGCGGTAGTTCAGGGTCAGCGCCACGGAGCCGCCCGGCGCCAGCGATTGCCAGGCGGGAATCGCAAAGCGGGCCCGGTTGTAGTTCTTCGTGAAGCCGCCGATATTGTTCGGCCCCGTGTAGCCGGCATTGATCACCGTCAAGCCGAAGCCGGACTGGTCGCTCATGTCCGACGGCGCCGACACGGGATAGTCGAACTCCACCACGGTGCCGCCCGGCAGGGTCGACGCCGTGTTGTTCTTCACGGTCATCACCGGGTTGATGGGGAAGTTGTTGTCGCCCAGCTTCCAGCCGCCCAGGGTGATGCTGACGTTGGCCGCCGTGCCCGGCATGGCGATTTCGGCGCGCTTGTTGCCGTACACTCCAGCCGTGCGGAAGGCCTGGTACAGCACGTCCGTCAGGGTGGTGCCCATGAAGTACTCGCCCTTGCCGCCATTGCGCGTGGCATCCCAGGCATAGTCGCCCGCCATTTCCCAGATCATCACGCCGCCGATATTGTTATTGACGATGTACTGGGCCTTGGCCGCGATCGATTGCGTGGTTTCCGTGGAAATGAAGACTTTCTTGGTCGCATTCCACAGCCACGGCGCCACCATGGTGCTGCTGTAGTACGGCACATACGTGCCCACCAGCGCCTTGTCCGTGACTTTATACGCGTCCAGGTAGCTTGGAACGATGCCGTTTTGCAAGTTCAACGCATGCCAGATGGGGTTGCCGCCACCTGGCGTGGGCTTGCCTTGTGTATCGAGGTCGTACCACACGTTGTCGATGCCGGTGGCGCCCGTGCCGCACGTCTTGGTGCCGGCGCAGGTGACGGTGGAGCTGATCAGCGGCGTCGTGCCCCACAAGCCATTGGTGCCGCCCGTCACATCCTTCCAGCCCCGCGTGTAGAACGGCACGCCGATATTGATGCGTCCCGCCTGCATGGCGCCCCGGTAGTAGCGGTAGGCCCAGTCCGTGTTCAGGTAGCCGATGTTCTGGAACTGGTAGGCGTTACCGGCACGCAATTCGCCATCGTTGCCATCGTCAAACAGCGCCGCGTTCGGTCCCACGTACTGATTCCACGCACCGTGCAAGTCATAGCTCATCAGGCTGGCGTAATCGAGATATTTTAATCCCGACATATTTTCCTCGCCCCGCAAGACCCAGCCCGAGGCGGAACCGGCGATGGTGAGCAGATAGTATTTATTGTCCTGCACGGCCGCTTCGTCGAGTTTCTGGCGCAGCACTTTCAGCAGCACGTTGTAGCTCGTCATCAGTCCGGCCAGCCGCGGTTTCGACACGGCGAAGTCGTTCGGATTGCCCGCTTCATTGTTGGTGGTCGGGTGTTCGTAATCGACGTCGACGCCATCGAAGAAGTTGTACTGGCGCACGAAGGCCACCATCGAGTCGGCCAGGGTGTTGATGCCGGCCGTGTTGATGCTGCCGTCCGCGTTCGTCGTGGCCGTGTAGAAGCCGCCGCTGCCGGCCCAGCCGCCCACGGAGATCATCAGTTTCACGCCCGGATACTTCTTCTTGTATTGGGCCAGCAAGTTGAAATGGCCCTTGTACGGCAGGGATGGGTCCATGGCCGCGGCCGGCACGTTCGGCCAGGTCAGGCCCGTATCGGGATTGGCCGCGCCGCTGCCGATGGCGATCTTCGACGTGGCCGGATCGACGGAAGCGAACGCATAGTTCAGGTGGGTGATCTTGTCCCAGGGCAGGTTATTCACCAGGTAAGTCGGGCTGCCATCGACGCCCGTGCGCCAGCTGGCGAAATAGCCGACGATGCGCCGGTTCAAGCCGTTGCCCAGCACTTCGCGCCCATTCGCGTCATATACCTTGCAATACGGCACATTCGGCACGGCCGAAATCAGGCCGTCCGGACGGCAAGCCGTGGGGGTTGGCGTGGGAGTTGGCGTTGGGGTTGGGGTTGGGGTTGGGGTTGGGGTTGGCGTTGGCGTCGGAGTCGGTGTCGGCGTTGGTGTCGGCGTCGGTGTCGGTGTCGGCGTCGGCGTCGGGGTCGGCGTATCCGTCACGGCCCATGGACCCCACTGGTCGGCGGCGCTGGGGACATTGCCTTGCGTCCACCATTTGGCCTTGTAGGTGACGCCCTGATAAAGCACGCACTGGCCGCCCGTGTAGACGGTGGCGGCATCCCAGACGGCGCACGCTTCCACGGCGGCGAGCAAGGTGTTTGGCGTGGCGGTCGTGCCTTCCTGGCTGCCGCCGCAAGCGACGAGCACGCCGCTGAGCAGGGCCATCAATAATGCATTCGATTTCATGTGATATTGGTCTCCATTATGGTTGTACATCGAGAGCGCGTTGCAGGCCCCTCGAGGGGCTCTTGTCAACTGTTATCCCTGGCCGGCTATCCTGCATAGACTGCTACTGCAACTTCACATTCCAGTTGGCTTCCACGCATTTCACGTAGTTCCCGGCCAGCAAGGCGCTGTACGGGGTTTGATAGCTGACCAGCTGGCATTGGTTCTCGCCACCGGCGCTCCAGTTCTTTTCCCAATAGATGTTGTAGGCAGCGGAACTGGCCGGGGTGAAGCGTTGCATGTTGGCGCAGGACAGCTGTTCGCCGGAATAATCCCAGCCCATGTCGGCGGCAAATTGCTTGTAGTAATCGATACGGTTTTGCGCGGCCTGCTTTTCCGTGCCCTGCCCGCATTCGGCGTTGATGATCATGATGGTGGTGGCGAAATTATTGCCCGCGCCTGCCGTCGTATCGGCCGCGTTCGGCACCCAGGTGCCGTCGAGCACGTGCAGCATCGATGGTTTCGGCGGTTGCGGATAGACAAAGAAGAACGTGGCCGACGCCAGGTTCAGCCAGGTCGAGGCGACAAGGTCCGGATTCTTCAGCAGCACGGACTGGTCGCCGTCATGCATGGCTTGCGAGAACGGGCCGTAGTTGTAGTTGTACGACAGCTGCTTGGCGCCGCGGCCAAAATACTTCTTGAAGCTGCCGTCGGCATTCTTGCCGCACGTCCATACCTTGTTGAAGACGGGATCGGCGCACTCGACGTTGTAGCCGCAGCCGGCGGCCGTCTCGTCGCAGCCCAGTTCGCGCAAATACTTCAAGCCCTGGCGCCATTGCGGCAGCGGGCTGCTGGCGTTATGGTCGCCCGTTTCCTGGCCGAAGTGGGCGAACATGGTGGCCAGGCTATGGCGGCAGATGGCATCCGCGTTGCGCCCGTCGCTGTAGTCGTCGCACACGGCGGGGAACTTGGCCACGGCTTGCAGGAAGCGCTGGTAGGTGTAGCTGGCGTCGCGCGCGGCAAAATAATAATCCCACTTCGCCGCCGGCAGCAGACGTTCGACGCGCTTGACGTTGAGCGGATTGCCGGCCAGTCCAGGCTGGACGGCTTCGACGGCCGCATTACCCAGCGTGCGGATCGACGCCTTGACCTTGCGGAAGAAATCATTGTTCGTCAGCGCCGCCTCGTTCGCCTCGGCCTGGGCCTTGGTGGGCACGCCCGGCGTGGGAGTAGGCGTGGGCGTGGGCGTGGGTGTAGGCGTTGGCGTTGGCGTTGGCGTCGGCGTCGGGGTGGGCGTCGGCGTGGTGGTATCGAGACTCCACGGTCCCCACTGGTCGTTGTTCGGCGCCGTGCCCTGCACCCACCATTTGGCCCGGTATACCTTGCCGTCGTAGACGGCGCACTGGCCCGCCGTGTAGACGGCGCTGGCGCTCCAGGCTGCGCAACTGTCGCTGGCGGCCGTGGCGGCCAGCAGGGTCGATGGGGGTTCGGTGGTGGAATTGCCGCCGCAAGCGAGCAGCGCGCTGCCCAGCAGGCCAGCCATCAAGGGCGAGGCCAGCCGGCTAATTTGCCGTGTCTTCACAGTGTCTCCTGAACGTTATACGAAAACTATCGAAGTAGCTTTTTATGTTGTACGTAAAGAAAGCACAGCGAAGCGTCGGCTTTCTGCACCAAGAATGCGACGCCGAAAATTGGTAGTCAAGTGGTTTTATAATACGGTGTTTTTTACAATACCAGTGACTTCAGGCGGCGCGGCCACGGTGCGGCAAGCGAAGAGTGGGAAGAGAGAAAAAAGGCGTTTTCAAGACAACTGCCGGCAATACCGCGCCGGCAGCACTGCGGCAAGTGGTATTGGCACTGCCGCAGGTGTTTTCAGGCCGATGGCGTTGCCGCACGTTGGTGTTGCGGATAATACAGGTCGTAAAACCAGCCATAGGCGCTTTCGATCTGCGCCTGGATGCGCGGCGGAATCGCATGCTGCCCGGGCGCGCTGATCGTCGCCTGCTCGCGGTGCGTGTATTTCATGCGGTAGTGGCTGTCGCTTTCCTGGATACCCACGGCAAGATCGTGCGGGTCGATCTGGAACGGTGCCAGGCCCAGCCAGCTGTACAGGTGGGACATGCATTCCACGGGCCGCGCCATCAAGTCTTCGAAGCGCACGAAATACAGCTTTTGCTGCACTTCGGCAGGCAGGTCCAGCACGGCATGCAGGGAACTCAGGGGAGCGCCGATGGTGCGGTCCTTGGCAAACAGCATGTCGGCCCGGCCCAGGCGGTCGAAGTCGGCCAGATGGTCGACAAAATCGAGCAGGATGGTGCGCTGGTGCTGCGCTTCGATGGAGCCGTAGACCTGGCCCAGTTCACGCACGCAGACGATGATCTTCGCTTCCGGCGCCAGCTGCAGCAGCATTTCCACGCAATGCAGCCAGGCGCGGTTCTTGTCGACCACGCCCTGCTTGCCGCAATCCCGGTACCAGCCGCGCAGAAAGCCCTGCATGGCCGTTTTCAGGTGGCCGTAACTGGCATCGAAGGTGCTGTCGAGCTGCGACAGGAAAAAAGCGTCGTCGCTGACCATGCGCCGCATGCCCAGCAAGGCGTTGCACAAGGGCGAGCTATTGCCTTCGCAATGCAAGTCGGGATGCTGCGCCAGCAGCTGGCACAGCAAGGTGGAACCGGCGCGTGGCAAGCCTGCCACGCCGATGAAATGGGATGTCATGCGATTGTACTTTCTGTTCAGCGCTGCGCCTCTGACGGAAAACAAGGATGATGCAGCCATTGTAAAAGTGTTGCGACGATGCGAAGGCATGAAAATGCCGCCTCGAAACACGAAGCGGCACTCCGGCGCCGGCATCTGGTGACGCGGCGGACCTTACTGGCTGTCCTGGCGCGTACCGACGGAAACCTCAACCGGCAAGCGCAAGCCGCTGTCCACCACGCTCAGGCGCAGGCCTGGCAAGACATTGCTGACGACGTTGCCGGCCAGTTGCACCAGCGGTGCGCTGCCCGAGCCACCCTTCTCTCCCTCGCGCGGCGCATCCTGCGCGGCGGCAGGCTTGCCTGGCGCCGTCTCGCCGCTGACGATCATGTCGGCCTGCACCATATTGCCCTGCGACGGCGCCACGGCAACAGCCGCGATCACGTTCGCAACGGCGCTTTGCAGCGCTTCCGTCGGATTGACTTTCAGCACGCCGTCCACATAATTCAGGGCGTAATTGGTCGACGCCTGGCCCGAGGCCGAGACCAGATAATTGCCTGCCGCGGAAGCCGTCGTCGCCGGCGTGCCGAAGGCCAGCTGACCGCTCACTTCGGCGGCCAGCGTGTCGCCGCCGAGCAAGCCGCTGTAGCTGGCGCTGAAGTCGGGATTGGCGCGTCCCTGGTCTTTTGCCACATTGTCGACTTTCACCGTCAGCAGTGCCTGCGAGATCGTGGCCGTGGTGCTGGCCGTGGTGTTGACCACGTAATTGCCCGCATCCGCCCCGCTCAGGCGTATGCCCGCCACCGTCACCGTCTTGCCCGCGCCCGCATTCTTGTCGCTGAAACTGGCGCCATTGCTGGCAATATTGAGCTGATCATTGCCGATACGGTTGTCGCGCAAGGAAACGGCGGCGTTCGTGGTGGCGTCGTATACCTTGTTGATGCCGGTGGCGCTGACCGTCAGGGCCGCCGGCGTGATATCGGCCGTGGTGCTGGCCAGGCTGCTGGCCAATACGTAATTGCCCGCATCGGCGCCGGCCAGGCCCAGACCGCTGATATTCACGGCCTTGCCCGTTGCCGCATTCTTGTCGCTGAACGCGCCAAGGACGGGGCCGCCGGCCAGGCTCAGGACGTCGTCGGCCACCATGCCATTGAAGCTGGCGCCCGCCAGATTCAGGCTGGCCGCCGTGCCGCCGTCATACACCTTGTTTGCCGCCACGATGCCGGAAATAGCGCTGATGGACGCCGGCGTGATGCTGGCCGTGCCACTGGCAACCGTGCTGGCAAGGTTGTAATTGTCCGCATCGGCGCCGCCGAGGGTGATGCCGCTGACCGCCACCGTCTTGCCCGTGCCCGCATTCTTGTCGCTGAAGGCGCCGTTGCCGGCCACGGTCAGGCTGTCGCCGTTCACCATGCCATTGAAGGTCGCCGCGCCGTTGAGCGTGGCCATGGCCGAGCCATCATAGGTCTTGTTGTTGACGCCCACGTTCGTCACGCCGCTGATGGTCGCCTTGCTGATGTCGGCGTTCACGTTGGCGGGACTGCTGAAGGCATAATTGCTGGCCAGGCCAGTGCCATCCTGCAAGCTGGCGCCGCTGATGGTCACCACCTTGCCGGTACCGGCATTCTTGTCGCTAAAGCTGCCGACACCGCCGCTGAAGCCCAGCGTTTCATCCGCGACCATGCCGGTCAGGGTACCGCCCGACAAGACTGCCGCTGTCGTGCCATCGTAGACTTTATTGCCGGCAGTCACGCCGGAGAGCGTGACGGCCTTGGGCGTGATACTGGCCGTGGCGCTGGCCGTATTGTTGAGGAAGTCATAATTGACCAGATCGCTGCCGGACAAGGTGATATTCGTGATATTGACGGCCTTGTTGCTGCCCACGTTTTTATCCGTGAATGCACCGCTCGCGCTGAACAATTGCACATCGTCGCCGGCAATCTTGCCGTTGATCACCGCCTGGCCGGGACTGAGGCTGACGTTGAGGTTGCCGTTATAGATCTTGTCCAGGGCGCTCAAACCGCTAATGCTGGAAATCGTTGCCTTCGCGATATCGCCCGTCATGCCGTTTGGCGTACTCAGCGTGTAGTTGCCGGCCAGGCCGCTGCCGTCACTCAAGGTCACGCCGCCCACCGTAATGGCCTTGCCCGTGCCCGCGTTCTTGTCGCTGTAGCTTGCCCCCTGGACAGTGAAGGCCAGGGTTTCCGAACTGACCAGGCCATTCAGGGTGCCGCCGGTCAGGTTCGCACTGGCTGTGCCGTCGTAGACTTTATTGTTGCCGGTCAAGCCCGTCAGCGTCAGCGCCTTGGCGCTGATATTGGCACTGCTGCTGGCCGTGTCGCTGGCCAGGTTGTAATTGCCTGCGTCCGTGCCGCCCAGCACGATGCCGCTGACATTGACCGTCTTGCCATTGCCCGCGTTCTTGTCGCTGAAGGAGGCGGTCGCGTTCAATACCGTCAGGTTGTCGCCGCCGGCCATGCCGCTGAAAGCGGCGCCAGCCGTGTTCAGGCTGACGGCCGTGCTGCCGTCATACACTTTATTTCCGGCAACGATACCGGTCACGCCGCTGAGGGTGGCCTTGCTGATATCGGCGCTGCTGCTGGCCGTGGTGCCGGTCAAATTGTAGTTGCCGGCATCCGTGCCGCCCAGCGCGATGCCGCTGATGCTGACCGTCTTGCCTGTGCCTGCATTCTTGTCGGCAAAACTGCCGCTGGCGCCCGCCACGCTCAGACTGTCGCCACCGATCATGCCCGCAAACGTGGCGCCCGCCGCATCCAGGCTGGCTGCCGTGCTGCCGTCATACACTTTATTTCCAGCAACAATGCCGCTCACGCCGCTGATGGTGGCCTTGCTGATATTGGCCGTGCTGGTGGCCGCGGCGTTGGTAAAATCATAATTTCCAGCGTCCGTGCCGCCCAGGACCATGCCGCTGATATTGACCGTCTTGCCATTTCCGGCGTTCTTGTCGGCAAAACTGCCGCTGGCGCCCGAGACCGTCAGGTTGTCGCCGCCCACCATCCCCGTGAACGACGCCCCAGCCATGTTCAGGCTGGCGGCCACGCCGCCGTCGTACACTTTATTTCCGGCAACGATACCGGTCACGCCGCTGAGGGTGGCCTTGCTGATATCGGCTGTGCCGCTGGCCGTGGTGCCGGTCAAATTGTAGTTGCCGGCATCCGTGCCGCCCAGCACGATGCCGCTGATGCTGACCGTCTTGCCTGTGCCTGCATTCTTGTCGGCAAAAATGCCGCTGGCGCCCGACACGCTCAGGCTGTCGCCACCGATCATGCCCGCGAACGTGGCGCCCGCCGCATCCAGGCTGGCGGCCGTGCTGCCGTCATACACTTTATTTCCAGCAACAATACCGCTCACGCCGCTGATGGTGGCCTGGCTGATGTTGGCCGTGCTGGTGGCCGTGGCGTTGGTAAAATCATAATTTCCAGCGTCCGTGCCGCCCAGGACCATGCCGCTGATATTGACCGTCTTGCCATTTCCGGCGTTCTTGTCGGCAAAACTGCCGCTGGCGCCCGAGACCGTCAGGTTGTCGCCGCCCACCATCCCCGTGAACGACGCCCCAGCCATGTTCAGGCTGGCGGCCACGCCGCCGTCGTACACTTTATTTCCGGCAACGATACCGGTCACGCCGCTGATGGTGGCCTTGCTGATATCGGCTGTGCCGCTGGCCGTGGTGCCGGTCAAATTGTAGTTGCCGGCATCCGTGCCGCCCAGCACGATGCCGCTGATGCTGACCGTCTTGCCTGTGCCCGCGTTCTTGTCGGCAAAACTGCCGCTGGCGCCCGACACGCTCAGGCTGTCGCCACCGATCATGCCCGCGAACGTGGCGCCCGCCGTGTTCAGGCTGGCCGTGGCAGTGCCGTCATATACTTTATTTCCAGCAACAATGCCGCTCACGCCGCTGATGGTGGCCTTGCTGATATTGCCCGTCAAGCCGTTCACGGGCACCAGCGCATAGTTGCCGCCGGCGCTGCCGCCCAGGGCCGCGTTGACTGTCACGGCGATGCCGTTGCCGGCATTCTTGCTGGCAAACGTGCCATTCACGGTCGAACTGACATTGGCCAGGTCGCCCGCCAGCACGCCATTCAGGGTGCCGCTGATGGCGGCCACGGTGGTGCCGTCGTACACTTTGTCGCCCACCGCCGCGCCGCTCAGGGTGACGGACTTGGGCGTGATCAACAGGCCGCCATCGATATAGCTGATGGCGTAGCCGGACTGGCCGCCCGAAGCGTACAGGCCGCTGGCCGACACGCCATAGGTGCCCGCATTGACGGCGCCGGCGGCATTGCCCGCATACACGGGCGTGCCCAACAGACTGGCGCCATCCACCGTGTTCGAGTAGGTGACGCTATTGCTGCCGCCTGCGTAGGCCACGCCGTCATACACCTTGCTGTCGTAGGAAACGCGCACGGCGATCTGCTTCATGAACGAGCGCAGGAAAGGCGCGCTCTGTCCGTCGTAGACCACCCACATCTGCGCCAGTTCCCAGCCGGCGCCCGTGTAATTCGACAGGTTTTTCAGCTGCGCCGTCGTCATGGCGGTACCGCCCATGCTATTCGCCTGGCCGCTGGCCGTCGTGTCCCAATAGCTGCCCGTAGTGCTGCCCGTACTGGCGCCCACCAGGCCGCCCACATTGCTGGAACCGCTCACGCTGCCGTTCGCATAACTGTTGGCGATGCTGCCGCCATTGCTGCCGACGAGGCCGCCGACGATGCTGGTGCCGCTCACGGCCCCGCTGGCATAGCTGTCCGCCACCGTGCCCGTATTGCTGCCCACCAGGCCGCCTCCGGTGGACGTGCTCGTCACGCCGCTGGTGGCAAAGCTGCCGCTGATCGTGCCGGCATTGCTGCCGGCCAGGGCGCCCACATTCGTGCCGCCCGCTACGCTGCCGCCGGACAAGCCCACATTCGCCACCACCCCGCCGCTGCCGATGGCGCCGAACAGGCCCACGTTGTTCACGCCCGCCTTGGCAATGGTCAGGCTGGAAATGATATGGCCGGTGCCGTCGAGGCTGCCCGTGAAGGCCGAACCTGCCGTGCCGACGGGGATGAAGCCAGTGGTTCCCCAGATATCCTGGCCATTGGCCGCCGTCGTGGCGGCGCTGAAGCTGCTGCCCAGCGTGTAGGTGGCTGTCTTGTTCATCGCCATCAATTGCAGCTGGTGCGCCGAATTGATGGTATTTGACCACTCCGACGCCAGCATGGGGCGCGTGCCGGCAGCGCCATTGAGGGTGCCGTCGGCGCTGACCGCCACCCAATTATTGCCGGTGGCGCCGCCCGTGGTCGTGAAATTGAACCCCACATAATTACTCGATACCAGCATCTGCGCCGTGCTCAGCCCTTGCGCGTTTGAGGTGGCGCCATTGAAGCTCTGGCCGATGCCATTCAGGCCGGAATTGATCGTGCTGTCAAAATAGGCGCGGTTGACGGAGCCCGAATTGTGCTCGCCGACAATGGCGCCCACGCTGGCGCCGCCGCCCGTCACCTTGCCGGTGGTATAGACATTCGTGATGGTGCCGCCCACGTTGTAGCCGACCACGCCGCCGGCCAGCCCGGTGGTCTGCACGTCGCCCGTCGCATAGCTGTTGCTCAAGGTTCCACGCAACAGGCCCACCAGGCCGCCGACATAGCCGCCGGTGGAGGTGACCTTGCCCGTCGCGTAGCTATTGCTGATGGTCGCGCTGCCGCTGTTATTGGTTCCCACCAGGCCGCCGGCACTGCCCGAGGCGTTCATCGCGCCGGTCGCGTAACTATTGCTGATACTGCCATTGTTAAAGCTGACCAGGCCGCCGCCATAGTTGGCTCCTGCGTTCACGGTGCCCGTCGCATAGCTATCGCTGATCGCACCGGAGTTGGTGACCACCAGCCCGGCCGCCACGTAGCGCGTGGAGCTGGTGGTGGCGGAGCTGGAACTGTTCTTGATCAAGCCGCCTACGGCGTTGAGGCCCACAAAGCCGCCTGCCGCGCCGTAGCCGCCCGGCCCGGGATCGCCCGCGGAGACGACCGTGCCGGAGACGCGGCTATTGCTGATCGTTCCGGCATTGATGCCCACCAGTCCGCCCAGATTGACATAACCGGAGCCGCTCACGGCACCACTGCTATACACATTATCGATCTTGCCGCTGTTGACGGCAGCCAGTGCGCCTATGCCCGCATAGGTGCTGCTATAGTTGGCGGCCGATCCGGCAACGCTGACGCCGCTAAAACCCATATTACGCACGGCAGCTGCAGCGCCGATATTGCCGAACATCCCAACAGGCACTTCAGGGCGGTTGATCGTCAATCCCACGATTTCATGGCCCAGGCCATCGAGCGTGCCCGTGAAAGGCGCCGCATCGCTGCCGATGGGCGCAAATCCCTTGCCGCCATCCCAGCCAGAGGTGCCGCGCGCATCGATATTGCTGCCCAGCACGTACTTGCCGGACAAATTGCCCTGCATGCCCTGCACGTCGCTGCCGGTGGTGCTGTTGAAGGCGCCCAGGCTGTTGATCACCTGATACACGGTCACGCTGCCATTGCTGCCCAGCTTGGTGCTGAAGTTATTGCCCGATGGCAAATCCACTTCGGCCTTGACGTTGTACGTCGACAGATTGCCGGCGGCGACCCCGCTCTGGCCGTATTCGAGCGCCAGGCTGGCCGTGCCTGCGCCGCGCATGGCCTTGTTGATGTTGATGTTGTTCTGTGCCGTCAGGGTCAGCTTGTTGGCGGTCCAGTTGATGTTGTCGTTGACGTTGATGTTGCCCTGCGTGCCGCTGCCGCCTGACACGCTCTGGATTTGCACATTGCCCGATTTCAAGGAGTTGCTCAGGAAAGCGCCCGTCATGTCGCCGCCGGAAACAGCGATATTGAAGTCGGTCGGATCGATCAGCCAGGTGCCGGCCAGGCCCTTGCTCGATGCCGTCGTCACCTTCAGCGCATCGTCGATCTTCACGTGCGCGGCCGAAGTATCGATGAAGCCGCCATTGCCGCCGTCGGACGCGCTGGCGTCCAGGGTGCCGGCCGCGTTCACCGTGCCGCTTTGCATGTCACCGAGCAATTTGATCGTGCCGCCGCGCGTGGCTATCGTGTGCGCCTCGATTACGCCCGTGTTGTTGACGGCGGTTTTCAGCAAGTCGCCCGCCGCCTGCGCCGTGAGCACCACGCTGCCGCCATCGGCCTGGATCAGGCCGCCATTGTTGACCAAAGCGCCCACGGCGCCTGCGTTGACGGCCACATTGAGCAAGCCGTCACCGGCCACGTCCAGGGTGATCGCCTTGCCCGCCGCCAGGGCTACCGAACCCAGACGTGCCTGGATCGTGCCTTCATTCGAGACGTGCGCGCCCAGCAGGGCCACATAGCCGCCCGGCGCGCTGATGCTGCCCTGGTTCAGGACTTTCCCCGTGCCATTGCCGGAAAACTGGTACTTGCCCGCCATGAAGTCGGCGTTGCTGATGTCCAGGGTGGACGCCACCAGCCCGGCCGTGTTCACGGACGCGCCCTGGCCGAACAGGATGCCGTTCGGATTGACGATGAACACCTTGCCGTTGGCCGACAAGTTGCCCAGGATGGTAGTACCGTCGCCGCCCAGCACGCGGTTCAGGGCAACCGCGTTGCTGTTGGGCTGCTGGAACTGCACCGATTCGCCCTTGCCGATATTGAAACTGGCCCAGTTGATCACGGCGTTCTGGCTGCCCTGCCTGATCACCGTGGCGCCCGGTGCGCCATTGATCGTTGCCTGGCCCGCCACCACCGTGCCGCCCGCCGGCCCCGCCAGCGCCAAGGAGCCATAACCGAGCATCAGCGCCGCCGCCATGCCGGTCAAGGCAAAATGCGCCCCGCCCCCGCTGCATCCGGGCAGCGAGCGCTTGCCGGCGGATTTGACGTTTTCGGAAACGGCGGCGTAGGCGCCGGTGGCCTGGTTCCAGATGGAGCGGTAGATGCGGTTCATGGCAGTGTCCTGATTGTATTAACTTGTCTTAATTAGAAGTATTTAATGGCTTGCAGCCAGAAACGGCCTGCCGCATCCGGTGCGGAAGTCGCCTTGGCATTGCCCAGCTTGTGCGCGTAATACGTCTTCAGGACGAGCGCATTGGCGCCCGTCCACGTCACGCCCACGCCGGCGCCGCTCAGGGTGCGGCGGTTCTCGCCCGCGCCCCAGGCGTCGCGGTTCAGCTTGACGGTGCCCGTGTCGGCAAAGGCCAGCACCTGCAGCTGGCCGGGAAACGCCGTGAACGCCGTGATGTTTTGGCGCAATTCCACATTCAGCACATAGCCCTGGTCGCCATACGCCTCGCCGCCCGGATAGGCGCGCACGCCGCCCACGCCGCCGATGCCCATCTTTTCGGAAACATCGAGGTTTTTCGAGGCTGCCTGGCCGCTGATCACGCCGAACAAGCTGGTCTCGCCGCCCAGGCTTTGCACGCGCGCCGCATTGAAGGCAAGCTTGTTGAAGTGGCCGTTGCTTTTCACCGTCAGCTGATCGATCAGCAAGGCCACCGGCGTCTCGATATCGATCTTGCCCGTGGTGTAGGTCACCGAATACGTGCTCACGCCACCGCCGCCCCAGCCGTCCTTGCCATCGCCATTCAGGTTCAGCATCCACACCTTGGCTGTCTTGTCGTTGACGCTGCCCGTCGATTCCGTCCTGTCCTGGAATTTCTTGTCGTCGTAGCTCACTTGCGCATACAGATTGTTGCTGCGCGAGCGGATCAGCGGATAACTGGCATACGCGCTGGCGATCTTCGCCGTTCCCTTGGCGTCGAGCACGGCAAATTCCTTGCCCAGCTTGTAATCCATATACGTGTAGGCGCCGCCCAGGCGCAACAGGCCCGCCTGTCCCTGGTAGGCCAGGCGGCCGTAGTTCAAGCCGTCGGCCGAAGTGAAGGCGCGTACGGTGGCCACGTCGCCGAGGCCGGCCAGCTCGTTGATGTTCAGGGTGGCGCCGATGCGGTTGCGGCCCGTGTAGCGGTTGCCCTGGTTATCCAGGTCGATGCTGCCGTTGAAACGCGAACCGGGCTGCACGTCGACGATCAGGTCGGACGCGCCCAAGGACGCCCCCGGCGCCAGGGTCGAGCTCACCTGCACGCCCGGCAAGTCCGACAACAGCAGCAAGCGCCGCTCCAGCGGCGGCGTGGCGATCACTTGCCCGTCGAGCCCGGCCAGTATCGTGCCGGCCAGGCCGTCGGACAGCGTACTCTGATTGCGCAGCTGCACCTGACCATAACGGCCCGGCAGCACGTCGATGGCGACGACGCCATCCTCGATATCCTGCGCCGGCAGATAGGCCTGCGCAAGAAAATAGCCATGGTTCTGGTAATAACTGGCAATTTTTGACGCCATGGTGCGCAATTCGCCCAGAGTCAGCTCGCTCCCGGGCACGAAACCCGTGGCGGCGACCAGTTCGCTTTCGGCAAAGACGGGCGGCGCCGTGATGCGCAGGCGCTGTACGGTGATGCGCGTGGTATCGCCCACCGTCGTGGCCGGCACATTGCCCTGCTGTACGCGGATGGCTGGCGGCGCTTTCGGCAGCTGGGGCGCGGCGGGAATCTGCTGCAGCTGGCTGCCTGCGCCCGGAGGATCGACGGCCCAGGCGGTCTGGATCAGCGCCAGCAAGGTCAATGGAAGTAATTTGGTGTTCAAGGTCATCCTTTCAGGCGGCGCGCCCGCGCCAGGCAAGCCGCTGGCGGCTGTGCTGACGGGGAATACAAGAGCTGCAAAGGAAGTATTTTTTTAGCATCATTGTCAAATACAATGACAACAAAAAAATAAATTCCCATCAGCAACATTGACCCATTTTAGCCCGTCATCAGGCGAGAAAATACCTATCTGATGAGCTCTTTCACCACATTGGTGCGGTCTCGACTGGGATGCCCTTAAAATTCGCAAAACACCGTGAAAATGCGCCTTTCCGGCAAGAAATTCGTTGTCATAACACAACAAAATTGCATCAATGTCACTATCGACATGCTATTCCATGAGCGCGCCATGGATGCGAAATGAACAAGAGATTGGCATTATCACAATATAAAACAATGTTATTTTTTACATATGTGCATGTTCATCTGATGACACACTTTTTTGCTGCAAATTAACATGTCACATTCTTGCAAAAAATAGATAATCAATGAATAAATATTAGGAATGAAAACTTATTTTTGGCGGTCACGCGGGGAGCGGGCGGCGCATATGATCGCGGCGAGGAAAACCGGCGTGGCAGGCATCGGCCACGCCGGATGCCGGCGGAAAGGAAGAGAAGATCAGCGACGCGGCCGCGTTGGCCGGGTCTTATCTGGACAGCACATATTTGGCCAGCGTGGCCGCATCGGCTACACTAAGCTGGCTGAATGGCGGCATGGGCACGGGGCCCCATTTGCCGGCACCGCCATTGCGGATGTTGGCCGCCACGGCAGCGACGCTGTCCTGGCCCTTGTATCTGGCGGCCACTTCCGCAAAGCCGGGGCCGACCACCTTCTGGTCGAGGGCGTGGCATGCCATGCAGCCATTTGCCGCCAGCAAGGTTTTCACATCCTTGCCGCTGGCGGCAGGGACAGCGGCTGCGGCGGGCTTCACTGCGGCGGCAGGCGCGGCGGCGTCCCGCTCCGCGCCATAGGTTTTCACCAGGTAATCGACCATGGCCGGCATGTCCGCGTCGTCAAACTGGGCGCCGAACGGCTTTTTCATCTTCTTGACGGTCGCCTCCCAGTAAGCGCGCGGCGAAGCGGGCGGCTGGCTCGATGCATACTGGGCCGCGTGGCACGTCATGCAGTTGCGCTGCACCAGCTGGTAGCCGGGCAATTCGCTGGGTTTATAGGCCGCCGTTTCCGGCGGCAGCTGGATTTCCAGTGCGCCGGCGCTGCCGGCAAGCATCAAGGCCACGGCGGTGGCGAGTGTTCTGATCAGCATCCGGTTCTCCTCACACTGCCTGAATGCGCGTGGTTTCCACCACGTTGCGCATATAACCCATGGGATTCCACAGGGCTTTCATCGGCTGGCTCTGGCCGATGCGGTTGACGGCGCGCACCATCAGCACATGCTTGCCCTTGCGCGGCGCCTTCATCACCATCGTCCACTCGCGGAACGAGAAACGTCCCAGGTCCTTGCCCAGCGTTGCTTCCTGCCACGTCTGGCCGCCGTCCACCGACACGGTCACCTCGCTGATGCCCTGCCCGCCATCGAAGGCGATGCCGCGCATGGCCAGGTCGCGCCCCGCCTTCACTTGCGCGCCATCTTGCACGCTGGTGATGAAGGAGCGCACGTTCAGGCGGCTGATCGGCGTCGTCTTGCCCACCGGTGTCCCCGGCTCGATGAAACCGGAACCGTTGTCCGGGATGCGGTAGCCCGTGCTCATCCAGAAGCCGTCGAACGGTTTGTCGAGCACCGTGATGTCGCTCAGGTGCTTGACCCAGTAGGTGCCATAGAACCCCGGCACGATCAGGCGCAGCGGATAGCCGTTGAGGAACGGGATGTCTTCGCCATTCATGGCCCAGGCCAGCAGGACGTCGCCCGCCATGATGTGCTCGACGGACAAGGCTTTCTGGAAGTCGGGGCCATCGCCCACGGGCGGCGTTTCCAAGCCGTTGAAGGCCACCTGCACGGCACTGGCCGCGATGCCGGCCTTTTCCAGCACGGTCTTCAGGGGGATGCCCGTCCAGCGGGCATTGCCCATGGCGCCATTGCCCAGCTGCCCGCCATTCGCGCGCGGGGAAAAAAAGCCGCGGCTGTTGCCCGAACATTGCGTCACGGCCACCACGTCGACGGGGTCGGCCAGCTGTTTCAGTTCCGCCAGCGACAGTTCCAGTGGCGTCTTGACGAGGCCGCCGATGCGCAAACGGTAGCTGCCGCCATCGATGCTGGTGGGCAAGCCGCTCCAGTGGTAGCGCACGAAAAACGCGTCGTTGGGCGTGATCGCGCCTTCATTGAACACGCTGAACGGCGTTTCCAGCTGGGGCGGGCGGCTGGTCAGCAGGATCAGCGGGCGCTTTTGCGGGAAGGCCACCAGTTCGCGCTCGCCGTTTTCAAACGGCAAGGTGACAGACGCAGCCAAGGCTGACCCAGGCCCCGCCACGGCGGCGGCGCCCAGGGCGGCCGTCGTGCGCAGGAAGCGGCGCCGGCCTGCAGGCAACAAAGTCATATCAGACATGTTTGAGCTCCACTTTGGTGTCGGCCGCTTCGCCGCCGTTGCGATCATCGTTGACCAGTTTCTTGATGTAGTACATGACGCTCATGATGGCCACGCTCAACAGGCCGAACCAGAACGACACGCGCTGCTCCGTATCGGACGACACGCTCATGGCGCCCAGGATCACCAGCATGGCGAAGATGGTGAAATACGTCAGATAGGGGAACAGCCACATGCGCACCTTGATGCGTTCCGGGCATTCGCGTTCCAGGCGGCGGCGCAAACGCAATTGAGATATCGCAATGAGCAAGTACACGAACAGGATCAGGATGCCGTAGGAGTTCACGATGAAGGGGAAGACCAGGTCGGCCGATACATACGAGACGGCAATGGCGAAATAGGCGAACAAGGTGCTGAACAGGATGGCGCGAATCGGCACGCCATTCTTGCTCAGCTTGACCAGGCCCGTGGGTGCGTCGCCGCGGCGCGTCAGCGCGAAGATCATGCGCGACGAGGCGTACAGACTGGAGTTCAGGGCCGACAGGACGGCCGTCAAAATAATGGCGTTCATGATGTGGGCCGCGTACGGGATGTTCATGACGGTCAGGGCGCTGACGAAAGGCGTGGCGATGGCCGGCGAATCCCAGGGCACGATGCAGACGACGACAAACATGGAGCCGACATAGAACATCAGCACACGCGTGACGACGGAATTGGTGGCGCGGGCGATGGCCTTGGCCGGGTCCGACGTTTCGGCGGCCGCGATGGTGACGATCTCGGCGCCCGAATAAAAGGCCGTGGCGGCGACGGCGCCGCTGAGCACGGGGCCCCAGCCGTGCGGCATGAAGCCGCCATGGCTGGTCAAAAAGCCCAGGCTTGGGATGCTGTTAGGCAAGCTGCCCGTGATGAACAGGGCGCCGACGAACAGGAAGACGATGATGGCGACCACCTTGATCGAGGCGAACCAGAACTCGAATTCGCCGAAGGCTTTCACCGAGAACAGGTTGAGCACCGTCATCGACACGAGCAGCACCAGGCTGATGGCCCACGAGGGCACATCGGGCAGCCAAAAGTTGACCAGCTTGGCGCCGGCGATGGCTTCCAGGGCCACGACGACGACCCAGAAATACCAGTACATCCAGCCGCTCATGAAGCCGAGGAATTTCGAGACCTTCGGCTTGTCGTCGAAGGCCAGGCGCGCATATTCGTAAAAGGAGCCGACCACGGGCAGGGACGAGGCCAGCTCGCCCAGCATGCGCATGATCAGGACGACCAGGCCGCCCGTGAGCAGGAAGGATAGGATGGCGGCCGGGCCGGCAGCCTTGGCGATGACGCCGCTGCCGACAAAGAGGCCGGCGCCGATCACGCCGCCGATGGCGATCATGCTCATGTGGCGTTGCTTCAGCGAGTGCTGCAAGCCGGTACTGTTATGCGATTCGCTAATCATGTTTTTGTCTCCTGAAAATCTCTGAAGCCCGGTGCGCCCTCGCCTGCTGCGGCCGGTTCCTGCCGCGCGGCTTTGTTTTATTTGGGCAACACCGTCAAGCAGCATCGATACATCATCAAATCAGTCTGGTTGGCTGCATGCCATAAGTCAATCTGGAAATGCAGCGGCCCGGCGCGGCGCCCAAGGGGCAAGCGCGCTGGAGGATACGTACGGGGTATGGCTCAGTTATTGCTGGTTAAAAAATGGGAGCGGCGGCAACACTTGTGGCATTAGCGCCACTCCCGGGAACGTCTTACACCTTGCCCTTCCATGGCACGAGGGTACGTTCGAGGTAGCGCATCATCAAATCAAACAGGAAAGCGAAGAAGCCGATCACGATGATGCCCATGATCACGACATCGCTGGCGAGGAACTCGGAGGCGCTCAGCACCATGTAGCCGAGGCCGCGCGTGGCCGCCACCATCTCGCCCGCCACCAGGGTAGTCCAGCCCACGCCGATGCCGATGCGCATGCCGGTGAGGATTTCCGGAATCGCTGCGCGCAGGATCACGTGCACGATCACCTGGAAACGGGTGGCGCCCATCGAGTACGCGGCGTGGATTTGCTCCAGCGACACGGAACTGACGCCGGCGCGGGCCGCGATGGCCATCGGCGCGAAGATGGCCAGGAAGATCAGGTAGACCTTCGAAAACTCGCCGATGCCGAACCAGATGATAACCAATGGCAAGTAAGCGAGGGGCGGCAGCGGGCGGTAGAACTCGATCAAGGGATCGAAGATGCCGCGCGCCACGCGGTTGACGCCCATCATCACGCCGACGGGGATGGCAAACAGGCAAGCCAGGCCAAACGCGCCGAACACGCGCACCAGACTGGCGACGGTATGTTCCCACAAGGTGGCGCCGCCGAAACCGGTGGTGGCCGCCATGATGAATTTTTCATAGACGGCTTGCGGCGACGGCAGGAACAGCGGTTTCACGAGGCCGCTGGCCGTCACGCCAAACCACAGCAAGAGCACGGCGATGACGGTGACGGTGGCGATGCGGCTGGAATTGCCCTGCCCCGGCGCGCCGAACGCTTCGCCAGGCATGGCGCAGCGGGGAGCGAACAGGCGGCCCAAAAAGCCGGCGCGCTTGGCGCTGGCGGGAGGAAATCCCACGACGGATGGGCTATGCATGGGACACCTCCAGCTCTTTATTGACGGCGCGCTCGTCGCCATAAATGATGTTGAGCACAGTTTCGCGCATCTTGATGAAGTCCGGGCTCGATTTCACGGCGCGCGCATCGCGGCATTCGAGGAAGCGCTTGTTGAAATCGAGTTCATACGTGTGCGTGATGCGGCCCGGACGGGGCGACATGACGATCAGCCGGTTCGCCAGGAACAGCGCCTCGTCGACGCTGTGGGTAATGAAGAAGAACATGGTGCTGGACTTGGCCCAGATATCGAGCAGCAATTCCTGGATGGTTTCGCGCGTCAGCGCATCGAGCGCCGCCATCGGTTCATCCATCAGCAGCATGGCGGGATTGCTGGTCAGGGCGCGGGCGATGCCCACGCGCTGTTGCATGCCGCCCGACAGCTGATAAATCATATTGTCGTGAAAGTCCTTCAAGCCGACCAGCGCCAGGTTCTTGGCCGCCTGTTCGCGCCGCACGGCTTTCGGCACGCCTTGCAGTTTCAGGCCGAATTCCACGTTTTCCATCACGTTCAGCCATGGCAGCAAGGCATGTTTCTGGAACACGACGCCGCGGTCGGCGCCCGGCCCTTCCACTTTATTGTCGCCGAGCATGATTTCCCCCTTGGATGGGGCGATAAAACCCGCCATCAGGCTCAGCAAGGTTGTCTTGCCGCAACCGGAAGCACCGAGCGCGACGACGAAGTCGCCGCTATTGATGGTGAGATTGATATTATTTAAGGCATGTACGCGTTCACCGGCCGTCTTGCCCGGATAAATCACGCTGACATCCTTGACGTACAGATTTTCCATCGTGTCCCCACAGTTCTGTTCAACGCACTCTGTTCAGTCAGCGCGCCCGGAGGCGCGCCATCGCACAACGTTTACTTCAGCAGGCCGGCGGCCTGTGCATACCTGGGTGTCACATATTTGGCGTAATCGGGAGCCAGGGTGTCGATCTTGCCTTCAGCTTTCAAAAATTGCGCCGTGGCCAGCAAGGCTTGCGCCACGCCGCCCTTCGCGCCGCCACCGAGCCAGGCCGGCGACGCCTGTTCCTGCAAGGATGGGTAGGCGTACAGGGCCACGGAAGCGGCCACGTCCTTGGCAGCCGCGCCCGAATGCTTGACGTTGGCTTTCACTTGTGGGGAATCGATGGTCCACGCCTTCGGATTGGCGCGGTAGTCGGCATCGGCGGCGGCCATCACCTTGACGAACTTGGCCATGAAATCGGCATTCGCCTCACCCCAGGCGCGCTCGACGGCCATGCCGTCAAACGTGGCCTTGCCCTTCTTGCTCAGTTCGCCGGAAGTGACGAGCACCTTGCCGTTTTGCTTGAGTTTGCTCAAGGCCGGATCCCACACGAAGGCCGCGTCGATGTCGCCCCGTTCCCAGGCGGCGGCGATCTGGTTCGGCTGCATGTTGAGCAATTTCACTTCCGTGGGCTTGATGCCCCACGTTTCCAGCGCGAACATGGTGTGGAAGTGCGTGGTGGAAACAAACGGCACGGCGATCTTCTTGCCGCGCAAGTCGGTTGGTTTGCTGATGCCGGCGCCATTGCGGGCCACCATCGCTTCGGCTTCGTTGATGTCGTCGATGATCCAGAACAGCTGCAGGTCGACGCCGCGGCTGACGGCCGCCGTCAACGGGCTGGAACCGATGACGCCGATCTGCACGTCGCCGGACGCCATGCCCGTGGCCACCTTGGCGCCCGAGTCGAACTTGCGCCAGTTGATTTTATAGCCGGTGGTCTTTTCCACTTCGCCGCTGGCGATCGCCACCAGGAAGGGGCCGTTGATTTCCTGGTAGGCAATCGTTACTTCCTTGCCCTGCGCGAAGGCCGTGCCGCTCGATGCGACCGCCACGCCCAGCACCAGGGTGCCGAGAACGGCGCGGCGCAGCGTTGAAAAAACCGTTTTGCTCGCGTTTTTGCTCGTGTATGTGTTCATGTCTCACTCCAAGATTTATTGTTATGTGTGAACGTTCGGGCAATCTCATCCCTTGCGGGAGGCGCCGCTGTTTGCTCTTTGTCAACCATGCGGCGGCTTAGTACGGCTACTGCTATTTAAAACACTTCATCCTTCAAGTGATACCAGCGGTACAGGAAACGCTGGCCCAGGCGGCGGAACGGGGCGAACGCTTGCGACTCGACCAGTTCCATCATGTTGGGATACGGCAATTTCGAATTGAAGATCGGCAAGCCCGTGTCGCTGGCCTTGCCCGCGATGCGCTCGGCCATGCGACGTCCCGCCTGCGCCGAGTACATGACGCCGTTGCCGCCGTAACCGAGTGAATAGAAAATCGATTGCTTGGGGTCCGGTTGCACGATGCGCGGCATCATGTCGTGGCTGACGTCGACCCAGCCCCACCATGAGTAATCGATGGGAATACCGGTCAGCGCGGGGAACTTGCGGTGCAGATCATTGATCAAAAACTGTTTATATCTGTCGTCCGGCGCGTCGGCGCCCGTGATGGCACTGCGGCTGCCGATCTGCACGCGGTTGTCCGGCATCAGGCGGTAGTAGTGGCGCAGGATGCGCGTATCCGTGATCACCTGGTGGGTGCGGAAGTTGCACGCCTCGATTTCCGCCGGGGTCAACGGGCGCGTGACGATGGAATTCGACAGGATCGGCAGCAAACGGTTCTTCACTTGCGCATGCAGGTGGGGCGAGGTGTAGCCGCCCGTGGCCACGGCCACAGAGCGGGCCCGCACCACGCCGCCCGGCGTTTGCAGGTAGTGCACGCCGTTGCGCGTTTCCCAGCCCATCACGGGGCTGGACGGATGCACCTTGGCGCCCAGCGCGCGCGCCTTGCGCAGGTAGCCGAACGCCAGCTTGCCCGCGTGGATGCCGATGCCTTCCGGCTCGTGCAGCGCGCCGGCCGCTTCCTTGTCGTCGACGAATTCGCGCTTGACGGTGTCGGCGTCGAGGATGCGCGCGTCGTACTTGAATATCTCGCGCATGACCTTGGCCTCTTTTTCCAGCGCGGGCATGGCTTTCGCCTTGTGGGCGATGTACAGGTGGCCGCCCGGCTGCGGGTCGCAATCGATGTCGGCCGTGATCTTCTTGAAGGTTTCCATCGCGTCGCACACTTCCGTGTGCAATTTGAGGGCCGTGTCCATGCCGTAACGGGCGATCCATTGCGAGCGCTTCAGGCGGCCCGTCGTGCATTGCGCCTGGCCGCCGTTGCGCGTGCTGCAGCCCCAGCTGACCCGGTTCGCTTCCAGCACGGTAGCCTTGATGCCGTGTTCCTGGGCCAGGAAGATGGCGCAGGAGAGACCGGTAAAACCCGAGCCGATGATGGCCACGTCGACGTCGATGTCATGCGTGATGGGACCGTCGTCGGCGGGCGGCTCGCCGGCCGTGCCGATCCAGTAGGTGGGCGCGTAGGCATTGCCGTGGCCGGGGCGCTGGGCCACCAGCGGATCGAAGGCGGGATCGTAGGGCGTGCGGGCGGCGGTGCTGCTGCCCAGTACGTCAGATGGAGTGTCGACAGGTTTGTTCATGATCATTCCCGGTGAACGTACTGGCTTAAGCTTTGACGACGGGTGGGCGATCCTTGCGGAAGGCGTTCTTCACGGCGATCTTGCCGTCGCGGAAAGTGAAGATGTCGACCATGCGCGCCTCGATGCGCGTGCCGTCCGCCTTGGTGCCGGCAAAGGTCGATTCCGTCACGCCGCGCTGGCCGCTGACGAAGTGCTCCGGGTTGAGCCAGGCGGCGTCGGGAAAGGTTTGCCAGGCCAGCTCGAAACCGGCGCGCACGGCGTCGCGGCCGACAAAACTCTTGCCCAGCAAGTCAGGGCCGGCCACGGCGTGGAATTCGCAGTCGTCGGCCATGGCGGCCATCAGGGCCTCGATATCGTGACGGTTCCAGGCATCGCCGAAGGCTTGCAGGAAGTCGATGGTGACGGCGTCGGTGTGCGGTACAGGGTGGTTCATGGTGGTCTCCGTAAATCGTTTTTGATACGCTACGTTCCGTTTTTTGTCTTTTATTGAATTTAAGCCTTAAGCATGGCCTTGTCAAATCAAATAATTCAATTACCGGGACGCTTTGTCTTCTTTATTGAAATTATGATGTTTTCGTGACAATCTGTGAGAATTTGGTCACAACGCTTTGTCGGATTACGCCGGGCTTTGCCCGGCTAATCCGACCTACGCCAGCACCACGCGTAAATTGCGTAGGTTGGGTAGGTTGGATTAGCCCAACGGGCGTAATCCAACAACCTCAGCGCATCAAACGTAGTCTTTATATTTATCCAGATGACGAATTGGTTTACTCAGCGCATCGCGGCGGAACGGGTCGCCCAGCTCGCGCGTGCACATGATTTCGATGATGGTGGTCTTGCCTTCATTCATCTGCATGTCGATCGCCTTCTTCAGGGCCGGACCCACGTCTTCCAGCTTGTCGACCGTGATGCCTTCGGCGCCCATGGCCCGCGCAATCTCGGCAAAACTCTGGTTGTCGAGCTCGCCGGCAACGAAACGGCGGTTGTAGAAATCGACCTGGTTCTTCTTTTCCGCGCCCCACTGGCGGTTGTGGAACACCACGGCCGTCACGGGAATGTTGTGGCGCACGCAAGTCATCGTTTCCATCAGGCTCATGCCCCAGGCGCCGTCGCCCGCATACGACACGGCCGGACGGTGCGGCGCCGCCACCTTCGCGCCGATGATGGTCGGGAACGCATAGCCGCAGTTGCCAAAGCTCATCGCCGCAAAGAAGCTGCGCGGCTTTTCAAAGCGCAGGTAACTATTCGCCACCGAGTTGATGTTGCCGATGTCGGTCGACACCATCACGTCTTCCGGCATGGCTTTTTCCAGCTCGCGCAGCACCTGGCGCGGATGCAGATAATTTCCCGGCTCCTTCTTCTGTTCCTCGATCATGTCCAGGCTGTACGCATCTTTCTCGTGCGTCCAGTTCGTCAATTCCTCTTCCCACGCCGCCTTTTCCGCTTGCACGGTGGCATAGCGCGCGTCGCGCGTGGCATCGCAGTCGAGCGTCTTGCCATCCAGGCGCGCCAGGATGGCTTTCGCGGCCGCCTTGGCGTCGCCGCAGATACCGACCGAAATCTTTTTGACCAGGCCCAGCATCTTGTTGTCGGCGTCGATCTGGATGATCTTCGCGTTCTTCGGCCAGTAATCCATGCCGTGCTGCGGCAAGGTGCCGAACGGTCCCAGGCGCGAGCCTAAGGCAACGACGACGTCGGCCTGGGCGATCAGTTTCATCGCCGCCTTGGAACCCTGGTAGCCGAGCGGACCGCACCACAGCGGGTGGCTGGCGGGAAACGAGTCGTTGTGCAGATAGCTGTTCACGACGGGCGCGCCGAGGCGCTCGGCCAGGGCCTTGCATTCTTCGATCGCTTCGCCCATGACGACGCCGCCGCCCGAGATAATCACGGGGAACTTGGCCTTGGCCAAGAGCTCCGCCGCATCGTTCAGGCTTTGCTCGCCGCCGGCGCCGCGGTCCAGGCGGTTCGGTTTCGGGATCTCGGCCTTGATTTCGCCATAGAAATAATCGCGCGGGATGTTCAGTTGCGTCGGCCCCATTTCCGACATGGCGCGGTCAAAGCAGCGGCCCGTGAATTCCGCCATGCGGGCCGGATTGGTCACATGACCCTGGTATTTCGTGAATTCCTCGAACATCGGCAACTGGTTCGCTTCCTGGAAGCCGCCCAGGCCCATGCTCATCGTGCCCGTTTCCGGCGTGATGATGACGACGGGCGTGTGCGCCCAGTAGGCGGCGGCAATGGCCGTGACGCAATTGCTGATGCCGGGGCCGTTCTGGCCGATGACGACGCCATGGCGGCCCGACACGCGGGCATAGCCGTCGGCCATGTGGCCGGCGCCCTGCTCGTGCACGACGGGGATCAGGCGGATGCCGGCGGGGGCAAAAATGTCCATCGGGTCCATGAAGGCCGAGCCCATGATGCCGAACATGTCGGTCACGCCATTGGCGGCCAGGGTTTCCACGAACGCTTCGGAAGGCGTCATCTTTTGCGGCCCGGTGGGGATGGCCGCTGCGGCGGCGGCTTTTTGCTCGGTCATGTCATTCATGGGTGTCTCCTGGTCTGTGGTAATGAACTGCAGCGTATTTATCAACTTATTTATCAAAAAACGGTATATTTTGTTCCGAAATTTGATATACAATTCAATTTAAGCGTTCGGCAATCAAAAGTCAAACAGAATTTCGAGGAAACGGTACAATTTGAGTTCGAAAATGAAATAAGCTGATGTAACACTCAGATACCCAACCGAGGCCACCATGGACATGATTTCATCCCCAAAACTTGAGCCGGAAAAACTGGAAGGCGACACGCCCACGATGCGTTTGTTTGCCTTGCTGGAAGTGATTGCCGAAAAAGACCAGTTGCTGTCGCTGCAAGCGCTGGTGGAAGAAACGGGGCTGCCGAAGCCCACCCTGCACCGCATGCTGCAACAGCTGGAAAGCGTGGGCGTGCTGCAGCGCGAAAGCGACGGCCGCCACTACAGCACGGGCGTGCGCCTGCGCCGCCTGGCGTCTAACCTCTTGATTAACAACACTTTCCATGGCGCCCGCCGCATGGTCTTGCGCCAGCTGGTCGAGGAAGTGGGCGAAAGCTGCAACCTGACGGCCTTCAGCGGCAGCGAAGTGGTGTACCTGGACCGCGTGGAAACGGCGGCCCCGCTGCGCTTCTACCTGCATCCCGGTTCGCGGGTGCCGGCGCACTGCTCGTCGAGCGGCAAGCTGTTCCTGGCGCAAATGACGCCCGTGCAACGGCGCCGCCTGTTGGGCCACATGGAATTGACGCGCTTTACGGACAAGACGGAAACGGACCCCGTCAAGCTCGAGCGCGAACTGGAACTGGTGCGCCGCAACGGCTACGCGCTGGACGACGAGGAATTCCTGCCCGGCCTGCTGTGCGTGGCCGTGCTGGTGCCGAACCCGAACGGCCGCTCGAACCTGGCCGTGGCGATCCAGGCTCCCATCATCCGTTTGACGCACGACAAGGCTTTACATTTCTTGCCAGCATTGCAACGCGCCGCGCAAGCCCTGGCCGCCATCGAATCGGAAACCATGCCGACGACGGGCGGGGACGACGACGCCGCATTACAAACCGGTAATTCATAACCGCCGTAGCGTCCACGCTGCGGTTTCACAGGAGAACAAGGTGCCAGATTCACGCCAACATCCCCCCGCCGCCGCAGCGCAAACCTTGCAGTCCGTGCGCAGCCTGTTCCATATCGACAGCGACTTGCTCGTGCCCGTCTTCACGGAACGCGACCCGCACGTGCCCGACATCGATCCCGCCTACCGTTTCAACAAGGACGTGACCCTGGCCATCCTGGCCGGCTTCACGCATAATCGCCGCGTGATGGTGCAGGGCTTGCACGGCACGGGCAAATCCACGCATATCGAGCAGGTGGCGGCGCGCCTGAACTGGCCCTGCGTGCGGGTCAACCTCGACGGCCACATCAGCCGCCTGGATCTGGTCGGCAAGGACGCCATCGTGCTGCGCGAACAGCAGCAAGTGACGGAATTCCAGGAAGGCATCGTGCCCTGGTCGCTGCAACGGCCCGTGGCCCTGATCTTCGACGAGTACGACGCGGGCCGCCCCGACGTGATGTTCGTCATCCAGCGCATCCTCGAGCGCGACGGCAAGTTTACTTTGCTCGACCAGAACCGGGTCATCACGCCCCATCCCCACTTCCGTTTGTTCGCCACGTCGAACACGGTGGGTCTGGGCAACCTGAACGGCATGTACCACGGCACGCAAGTGCTCAATCACGCGCAGATCGACCGCTGGAACATCGTTGCCACATTGAACTATTTGCCGCAGGACGAAGAAACGGAGATCGTGCTGGCGCGTGTCCCCGCCATGAATGACGAGGCGGGCCGCCAGCTGGCAAGCAGCATGGTGGCCGTGGCCAGCCTCACGCGCCACGGCTATGCGGCGGGCGACCTCGCTTGCCTGATGTCGCCGCGCACGGTAATCACCTGGGCGGAAAACTGTCAGATCTTCCGCGATCCGGCCCTGGCCTTCCGCCTGTCCTTCCTCAACAAATGCGACGAGGCCGAGCGGCCCATGGTGGCCGAGTATTACCAGCGCTGTTTCAACGAGGAATTGCTGGCGACGGCGCCATGAGTACCGAAGCGACGGCGCCCGCCGCCTACACGCGCGAACAACAGGAAACGGACGAGTTGTGCGCGGGCGCGATCCGCGCACTGAGCGGCGTTGCCTCCGTCCGCTACCGGGGCCGGCGCCTGCACGACGGCCACCGTCCCCTGCCCATCCACGCGGCCCATCTGCAGCCCGATGCGGCGCTGCAGGATTTGCCCTCGCTGCGCGGCGCGGCCGACAGCGTGGCCCTGCGCCTGCTGCACACGGATGCGGCCCTGCACAAGTCGCTGTGCCCGCTTGACCCCGTGGCGCGGCTCGTCTTCGAGCTGCTGGAACAGTTACGGGTGGAAACGCTTGCGTCAGATCAACATGCCGGCGTCATCGCCAACCTGCGCCACCGTTTCACGGCCTGGTCGCACGCGTTCCACGATTCCGGCCTGGCCGAAGGCGCATCGGGCTTGCTCTTGTATACAGTGTTCCAGATGTGCTGGTCGCGCCTGACGGCCCGGCCCGTGCTGGAAAAGACGGAAGATTTCATCGAGGCGACGCGCTGGTCCGTTTCCTCGCAACTGAGCGGCGACCTGGCGGGCCTGCGCCGCCACCGCGCCGACCAGGCGGCCTTTGCCCGCCACGCGCTGGCCATCGCCCATGCCGTCGATGCCATGCTGAAAGAGGCGCAAACGGCGCGCGACGGCAGCCAGGACGAGGCAGGCGACGCCAAGGCGCAGGCAGCCTTCAAGCTGCTGCTCGATTTCGACAGCGACAATGACCACCTGCCCGATGCCGCCCCGCTGGGCGAGAGCCGCGCCTTCAGCGATGGCGCTGGCGGCTACAAGGCGTACTCCACGGCCTACGACCGCGAAGACAAGGCGGGCGAGCTCGTGCGCCGCGCCCTGCTGCTCGAGTACCGCGAACGCATGGATGCGCGCATCGCCAGCCTGGGCATCAACACGGCGCGCCTGGCCCGGCGCTTCACGCAATTGCTGGCCGTGCCCCAGCGCGACGGCTGGTCGTTCGGCGAGGAAGAAGGTTATATCGATGGCCGGCGCCTGGCGCAGCTGATCAGCTCGCCCTCCGAGCGCCGCTTGTTCCGCAAGGAACAATTTCTGCCCCAGGCTGATTGCCTCGTCACCTTTCTCGTCGATTGCTCCGGTTCCATGAAGACGCATGCGGAATCCGTGGCCGTGCTGCTGGACATCTTGCTGCGCGCACTGGATCAGGCGGGCATCACGACGGAATTGCTGGGCTTTACGACGGGCGCATGGAACGGGGGCCGCGTCAAGCGCGACTGGATGCGCGCCCGCTCGCCCGCCAACCCGGGCCGCTTGAACGAACTCGTGCACATGGTGTTCAAGGATGGCGAGACGAACTGGCGCCGCGCGCGGCCCGACATCGCGGCCCTGCTGAAGGCGGACCTGTACCGCGAAGGCGTCGATGGCGAAGCCGTGGACTGGGCGTGCACGCGCATGCTGGCGCGGCCGGAACGGCGGCGCATCCTGCTCGTCGTGTCAGATGGTTGCCCGATGGATACGGCCACGAATCTGGCCAACGACGAGTTTTACCTGGCGCAGCATCTGAAACAGGTGGTGGCGCGCCGCGAAGCGCAGGGCGCCGTGGAAATTTGCGGGCTGGGCCTGGGCCTGGACCTGGGCGCTTATTACAGCCGCAGCCTGGCCACCACCCTGCCCGCCTCGCTGAACAATGAACTGTTCAGCGAGATCGCCCAGCTGATCGCCGGGCGCGGCCGGCGCTGATCAGGCGCGGGGCTTGCGGCGGCGCGCCATCACGCCGGCCAGCGCCAGCCCCGTCAGCAGCATGGCATAGGTTTCCGGCTCCGGCACGGCGCTCACGTATTCATACGTCACTGCCACGCGGCCGGAAGCGGACGTCTGGAACTGCGTCAGCAAATTGCCCGCGCCGCTGCCCATCGAGGAGCCGATGGCATTCAAGCCCAGGTAAATCAAACCGCCGCCCGCCGAGGAAAACAGGGCGAAGTCGCTGGCGCTGGCGCTCGTGTAGCCATTCGAGCCCGTGCTCGAGCGCAGGCCCGTGCTGGCACCCGAGGTGCCGGCGAAATCGATGCTGCCATCAAAGGCGCTCAGGGCGAATGTCTGCGTAAACAAGGGATTGGCCACCAGCAAGGTAGAGTTGTCGGGACGGTACAAGGTCAGCAGCGAGGCCAGGCTCAGGGTCACATTCGACGCGCTGGCGTCCAGGCTTTCCGTCCGGCCGCTGCCCTGCACGGCGCCTTCCAGATGGAATTTGATCGACGTCAGGGTGCCCAGGTTGCTGTCGAACTTGCCCAGGCCCAGGGTATCTGACCAGTTGGTGGCGCCCAGGGAGCGGTCGGCGCTGAAGCTGATGGTCTGGGTGGCCGCCTGCGCGGAAGATGCGGCGCCAAGGCCTAGCACGGCGGCTGCGGCCAGTGCGATGAGAGATTTGTGCATCGATGACTCCTGTTCATTCAATGAGGAAGAGTGGATCACGCAGTGATTCACGCAGTGATTCACGCAGGAAGCGCGAGGGAGGTCCCTCGCGCCACAGCCCGGCCATTCAGCTAACCAGACAATTCATTGTAATAAATGAAAGAGTCACAATATACTCAGTTTGTTGCAATTTTAAAAATAACCATTAACATTTTGATTGCTCATGCAACTATCGCAAAAGCGGACGAACGCAGTGCCACACATTGGCGGGCGCCTCAATCGACGCAGTAACGCACCGCATGCGCCTCCATCGGCAGCGGGATTTCCCAGTTCCACAGCATCGATTGCAGCTTCTTGTTGCTCAGCGAGGTGTCACGCTGGCTGTTGCGCCTGAGTAATTCCTTGCGCGGCTGCTCCAGGTACACGAGTTCCACCTGCGCATGGTATTTGTACAGCAGGTTGAGCGTCTTTTCGCGCATCAGTTTTGACAGATGCGTGGCGTTCCACACGAACGGTTCACGCAGACGCAACAGTTCGCGCGCCCGCTCTTCCGCATAGTCGCCCACCTGCCCCTCGTTCTTGCCGTGCTTCAAGCCCAAGGCCGTCCGCGCATCGTCAAACGACACGACGGGCAGGCGCGGATGGTGCTTGTCCACCCACGTATTCTTGCCGGACGCGGGCAAGCCCGACATGACGATCACGCGCGAACCCGGCTCCTGGAACAGCGGGTAGTCGGGATGCGCCTCGGCGCCGCGAAAGTATTTGACGCGCGTGTGGTCGTCGACAAAGACCCTGCGCTGGCCATAGCAGCCCTCCTCGCGCGCCAGCTCGCGGAACAGCTCGATGGCATCGAGGATGCGCTGCGGGTCGGGACAGATGCGGCCGCGGATATCGGCCTCGGCCAGCATGGCCAGCAGGCGGATATCGACCTGCCACGACAGTTCGCGCACGGTAAATTCCGGCGTCACGCCGCGCCGCGATTGTTCCAGCGCAAAGAACGGCACCTGGTGCACATTGATCAGGCGGCAGATTTCCTCGCGCACGGCAAACGGCACGTCATAGTCCCACAAGGCAATGCGCGCATCGAGGGCGCCCTTGCGCGAGTGACCGGGCTGGCCGATGGCGCCCGTCACCGGGTCGATCACCGTCGTGCTGCACTTGGCCACGTCGTGCAGCAAGGCGGCGAGGAACACGATTTCCTGTTCCGCCCGCGTGGCTTGCTGATATTCAAGCATGCCCAGCAGGGATTCCACCACCATCATCGTATGCGTCCACACATCGCCTTCCGCGTGATACACGGGGTTTTGCGGCGTCGTCTTCGCCAGTTCCAACTGCGGGAAGGCGGCCAGGCAGGCGCTGAAATCGGGCGACTGGCCCGCTGGCGGCACCAGTTGCTGCAGGGTTTTCCAGTTCATCATTGTGTACTCCTTGAGTAAGCTGCCAGCTCGTCGAGCGAGCTGCAGGTGTGTAAACCCAGGCTCTCCCACGTCACGAGCGGCTGCGGCGCATACAGGTCGACGCCGTCGGCCAGCTGGTTCGGGATCAATGGCCGCGCGCTGTGGTGCGAACCGCTGTCGAGGATGGTTTGCGTAAAGTCATGGCGCACCAGCTTGTAGCGGGCCAGCACTTGCTCGTCGTCTTCCACTTTCAGGTACAGGCCTTCCGCGTGGTCGGACTTGTCCGTCTGCTTCCAGCACAGGTCCAGCGGCAGGCGTTCGCGCGCCACCACGTTTTCAAAGGCCTCACGCCATAGCAGGGACTTGGCCAGCGAATGGCGCAGCAGCTGCCACAGCTGTTTCGGCGACGCGGGCATGGTGCCCGCGTACAGCACGGGGACCGACAGCACGGGCGAGCCGGCCAGCATGGCGTGGCGGCGCGCCGTCGACAGAAACATCTGGCTGCGGCGGCAATACACGTCGAACTCGTTGAAATAATGGGGCAGCCGGTCATAAAACACGGAATGCTTGCTGTAAGACCACTCGCCAAACAGCACATACTGGTCTTCCAGCAAGCCCAGCAAGGCGTGCTCGTGCGCATGGGCCCACGGTTTCAAGAGGTTGAACTGGCGTTCGCTGCCGCCGCCCGCCAGGTAGTGGCCGCGCGACTGCAGCAGCACCTCGCCCGCATCGCTGAACGACACGGCGGAGTTGGCGCCATCGATTTTTTCCTCGATGACGACGTATTGGCCGGCCAGCTTTTTCAATGGCATCTGGTCGGAACCGTCGTCGCCGTCCTGCAGGCGCGAGCCTTCCAGGTGCGGCGTGCGCGGGTATTTAAATAAAGGCAAAGATTGTAAAAACATAGCGTCCCACGCCGCGTTCACCGGGGCGTGTCCATACAGGGTCAGGGATGCTGACGACGTGTTCGGGCGTGGACGATCAAGACCTGGGTCTCGGATACGTGCGCGGAAAGAGCAAAAACAGTGCCGCAGCAATCGGGGGCGTCAACGCGCCGAACGATGCTGCAGAGAGCATTTCGTCAGCGTTAGCAGGTGATGGCGAAGAAGCGAGGCACTTTTGGCTCCAATAAGGAAGAGGTTCGAGAAAGAACGGGGAATATAAAGGCTGTTTGATTATTTTGCAAGTGGCTCTTCCGTATCGTGCGCAACCTTGTACGCCCCCCCGCTTTGCAGGCTGCGCAAAATTTGCTAAGCTGGCGGCACTTCCTGTCGCTGCTGCGTGGAAAACAAACATGGCCCTTGCAAAAGGGCCGTGCATTCGTTATTTCCGGAGCAGAATCGTGTTTCCCCTATCCAGATTACAAAAAGCCCTGCGCCGCCAGGGCATCGCCGTCGCCTATGCCGACGGTATTTATACGCTCAGCAATCCGCACGCCCAGGCGTCCGTGCTGCTGCCCCATAACTTTCCCCTCGAGGAAAAAGCCGTGCGACAGCTGATGGAATTTGCCGCCGTCGCCGTGCCCGGCCAGGATGGCCATGTGTGCAAGGCGTGCGCCACGCCCGACTTCCACCCTGGCAGCATCGCGCCCGTCGGCAGCATCGTCGCCACCAGCCCCGACATGGTGATCCCCGCCATCCCCGGCACGGACATCGCCTGCGGCATGCGCCTGATCACGACGGGCCTGCCCCTGGCGCAGTTCGAAGCGCGCAAGCCGCAGCTGCTCGCCAAGCTCAAACACGTGCTGCTGGAAGACGGCCGCAACGTGCCGCTGCGCTCGAAGGCGTTTGCCGCCCTGTTCGACGCAGGGCCGGAAGCGTTCATCGACAGCCTGCATGACGATGGTTTGTGGCCCCGCGTCGACAAGGAGCGGCTGTTGCGCGAGCTCGACGCTTGCATCGCCCTGCGCGAACTGGGCGGAGGCCTGCGCCATGCGCCCGCGGCGCTGGTCGGCACGCGCGAAGTGATACGCGACCCCAGCCTGGGCACGACGGGATCGGGCAACCATTTCGTGGAAATCCAGCTGGTCGACGCCGTCATGGACCGCCACGCCGCGTACCGGCACGGGCTGGTGCCGGGCGAAGTGGTCGTCATGATCCACAGCGGCAGCCGCGACGTGGGCTTTTTTGTCGGCAGCCGCTGGATGGACCGCGCCAAAGAGGCGTGGCCGAAAGGCGTGCGCCACCCGCAGTCGGGCCTGTACGGCTTGACGGGCGAACTGGCCGGCGAATACATGGGCGCCATGGGCGTGGCCTCGCGCTATGCCTGGGTCAACCGCATGGTGCTGGCCGAGCTGGTGCGCGACAGCCTGTCGCAAGTGTTTGCGCAGGATCAATCGCGCCTGGTGGTGGACGTGCCGCACAACGTCATCCTGCGCGAGCATGGCATGAATATCCACCGCAAGGGTGCCACGCCGGCGCGCGAAGGCGACCTGGCGCTGATCCCCGGCTCCATGGGCGACTATTCTTATGTGGCAACTGGCATGGGCAATCCCGACTGGCTGTGGTCGTGCTCGCATGGCGCGGGGCGCAGCATCCGCAGGCAAGCCATGCGCGCCATCCGGCCCACGGTGGGCGGCGACGAGATGGCGTTCCAGTGCGTGACCCTGCGTGAGGAACGCCGCGTCGAGGAAGCGCCGATGGCGTACAAGAAGATCGGTCCCGTCATCGCCGCGCAGGAGGAAGCGGGCTTGCTGCAATCGGTGGCGCGGCTGAAACCCTTGCTGACCTTTAAAGCCTAGCGCAGCAATTGCGGCACGGCCGCCGCCATCAGCGACAGGCCGATGGCGGTCAGCACGGCAAACGCGATGCGGCGCATGCCGCGCTGGGCGATCGGCGGCGGGTAGCGCTTGCCGGCCATCGTGGCCAGCACGCCGACGGGCAAGGCCAGCGCGCACAGCAGCAAGACTTTCCCATCGAGCTGGCCCTGGCTGCCCGCCATCAGCGAGCGTCCGCCCGCACTGATGGCAAACAAAAAGATCAGGCTGTAGCGGATGGTGGTCAGACTCATTTCCTGGCGATAAAACTGGTACACGAGCGGCGGTCCCGCCAGCGAAAACAAGCCCGAGAACAGGCCGCCGCACACGCCGCTGATGAAAAAGCTGCGCTTGTCCGCCGCGCCCGGTCCCGGCGGCGCCTGCAGCAGGATGCTGACGCCGCCATACACGATGGCCGCGCCCAGCAACAGTTTCAGCACGGGCGCATATGCCTGGTCCAGATATCCCAACAGCAAGACGCCGGCCGCCATGGCCGGCAGCAAGCCGATGCTGGCAGCGCGGATGGCGCGCCAGTCCAGGTGGTGCAAGGCGCCCGGCAAGGCCACGAGGCAATTGGCAAGCGACAATAAACTGACGAGGGCCGCCAGCGCGGGCACGGGCGCCAGGCCGAGGCCGCTGGCCACGCCCATGACGATCATGCCCAGGCCAAAGCCCGTCACGGTCTGGAAATACGTGCCGGCCGCCACCACGCCCAACAGCGCCAGCACGGGCAAGCTGAACAACTCAGCTCCCACCCTGGGCCTGCACGGCCGTGACCGCAATCACGTTGTAGACGTCGTCGGCGCTGCAGCCGCGCGACAAATCGTTGGCCGGCTTGTTCAAGCCTTGCAGCAAGGGGCCGATGGCGACGGCGCCGCCCATGCGTTCGGCCAGCTTGTAGCCGATATTGCCCGCGTCCAGGTTCGGGAACACCAGCACGTTGGCGCGGCCGTTGACGACGGAATCCTTGACTTTCCTCTGGGAAATTTCGGCCACGATGGCCGCGTCGAGTTGCACGTCGCCATCGATGGCCAGCAGCGGACGCTGGGCCTTGACCCGGTCCGTGGCCGCATGCACCTTGTCGACGGCCGCATGGTGGGCGCTGCCGCTGGTGGAAAACGACAGCATGGCGACCCGCGGTTCTTCCATCAGCAAGGCTTGCGCGCTGTCGGCGGCGGCCATGGCGATGTCGGCCAATTCCTCGGCTTTCGGATCGACGACGAGGGCGCAGTCGGAAAAGATAAAACCGCCTTTGAGGCTGTGGAACGGTTCGCACAGCATCATCAGGAAAAAGCTCGACACGAGCTTGAAGGCGGGATCGACGCCGATGATCTGGATGGCGCTGCGCACCACGTCGGCCGTCGTGTGCACGGCCCCCGCCACGCAGCCGTCGGCGTCGCCCAGGCGCACCATCAGGTTGGCGTAGCACAACGGGTCTTGCACGGCGATGCGCGCCTGCTCCACTGTCATGCCCTTGGCTTGGCGCAGCACAAACAATTGCTGGGCATAGTGTTCCGACTCGTCGGACGTTGCCGGGTCGACCAGGCGCACGCTATCGAGGTCGAGCCCGTGCTCGTGCGCCAGGGCGAGGATGGCGGCCGGCTGGCCGACGAGGGTGATGTGCGCCAGACCTTCGGCGGCAGCCCGCGCGGCCGCCTGCAGCACGCGCGCATCGCCGCCCTCGCACAACACGATGTTTTTCGGCACGGCGCGGGCTTGCTCGATGATGCGGTGCAGGGCTTTCATGGCGACTCCAATTCGGTAAAAAAAGTGCCGGAACCATGGAAGCATAAAGATGGTTCCGGCACATAAAACCCGGCAAGCCGGGGTCATACAAGGATCGGTCGGGGTGGTGTCGGATGACGCCGGGCCTGGCTACTGCCCGGGTGGTGTCGGATTACGCCGGGCTTTGCCCGGCTAATCCGACCTACGCCAGCACCACGCGTAAATTGCGTAGGTTGGGTAGGTTGGATTAGCCTGAAAGGCGTAATCCAACAACACCCGTTACATCAAACGTAGTCTTTATATTTATCCAGAT
This sequence comes from Janthinobacterium sp. GW823-FHT01H08, assembly GCF_058797855.1. Classification (NCBI taxonomy): domain Bacteria; kingdom Pseudomonadati; phylum Pseudomonadota; class Betaproteobacteria; order Burkholderiales; family Oxalobacteraceae; genus Janthinobacterium; species Janthinobacterium sp. GW823-FHT01H08. The sequence goes on along the minus strand of NZ_CM179504.1, from coordinate 2,294,236 downwards.
GACGAATTGGTTTACTCAGCGCATCGCGGCGGAACGGGTCGCCCAGCTCGCGCGTGCACATGATTTCGATGATGGTGGTCTTGCCTTCATTCATCTGCATGTCGATCGCCTTCTTCAAGGCCGGGCCCACGTCTTCCAGCTTGTCGACCGTGATGCCTTCGGCGCCCATGGCGCGCGCAATCTCGGCAAAACTCTGGTTGTCGAGCTCGCCGGCAACGAAGCGGCGGTTGTAGAAATCGACCTGGTTCTTCTTTTCCGCGCCCCACTGGCGGTTGTGGAACACCACGGCCGTCACGGGAATGTTGTGACGCACGCAGGTCATCGTTTCCATCAAGCTCATGCCCCAGGCGCCGTCGCCCGCATACGACACGGCGGGACGGTGCGGCGCCGCCACTTTCGCGCCGATGATGGTCGGGAACGCATAGCCGCAGTTGCCAAAGCTCATCGCCGCAAAGAAGCTGCGCGGCTTTTCGAAGCGCAAGTAACTATTGGCCACCGAGTTGATGTTGCCGATGTCGGTCGACACCATCACGTCTTCCGGCATGGCCTTTTCCAGCTCGCGCAGCACCTGGCGCGGGTGCAAATAATTGCCCGGCTCCTTCTTCTGCTCTTCGATCATGTCCAGGCTGTACGCATCCTTTTCGTGCGTCCAGTTCGTCAATTCCTCTTCCCACGCGGCCTTCTCGGCTTGCACGGTGGCGTAGCGCGCGTCGCGCGTGGCGTCGCAGTCCAGCGTCTTGCCATCGAGGCGGGCAATAATCGCCTTGGCGGCCGCCTTGGCGTCGCCGCAGATGCCCACGGAGATTTTCTTGACCAGGCCCAGCATCTTGTTGTCCGCATCGATCTGGATGATCTTCGCGTTCTTCGGCCAGTAATCCATGCCGTGCTGCGGCAAGGTGCCGAACGGTCCCAGGCGCGAGCCTAAAGCGACGACGACGTCGGCCTGGGCGATCAGTTTCATCGCCGCCTTGGAACCCTGGTAGCCGAGCGGACCGCACCACAGCGGGTGGCTGGCGGGAAACGAGTCGTTGTGCAGGTAGCTGTTCACGACGGGCGCGCCCAGGCGTTCGGCCAGGGCCTTGCATTCTTCGATGGCTTCGCCCATGACGACGCCGCCGCCCGAGATAATGACGGGGAACTTGGCCTTGGCCAAGAGCTCGGCCGCATCGTTGAGGCTTTGCTCGCCGCCGGCGCCGCGGTCCAGGCGGTTCGGTTTCGGGATTTCCGCCTTGATTTCGCCATAAAAATAGTCGCGCGGGATGTTCAGTTGCGTCGGCCCCATTTCCGACATGGCGCGGTCGAAGCAGCGGCCCGTAAATTCCGCCATGCGGGCCGGATTGGTCACATGACCCTGATATTTGGTAAATTCCTCGAACATCGGCAACTGGTTCGCTTCCTGGAAGCCGCCCAGGCCCATGCTCATCGTGCCCGTTTCCGGCGTGATGATGACGACGGGCGTGTGCGCCCAGTAGGCGGCGGCAATCGCCGTGACGCAATTGCTGATGCCGGGGCCGTTCTGGCCGATGACGACGCCATGGCGGCCCGAGACGCGGGCATAGCCGTCGGCCATGTGGCCGGCGCCCTGCTCGTGCACGACGGGGATCAGCCGGATGCCGGCCGGCGCAAAAATGTCCATCGGGTCCATGAAGGCCGAGCCCATGATGCCGAACATGTCGGTCACGCCATTGGCGGCCAGGGTTTCCACGAACGCTTCGGAAGGCGTCATCTTTTGCGGGCCGGTGGGGGTGGCCGCTGCGGCGGCGGCTTTTTGGTCGGACAAATCGGTCATGGCTCAGTCTCCTTACGGTTTTATGAAAAATCGGTATATTTTGTTCCGATATTTGAAATACGTGTTCAATTTAACGGTTGCGAAATGCGCTGTCAATGAAAATTCATGAAAAATCGGACTGTTTCATTCCTGAATCCGGAATCCGTGACTTAGGCCCACTCCTGAAACAACAATGGCGGCTTATCCGCAACAGACAAGCCGCCATCGCCACCTGCGCTGCCGCGCTTAGAACTTCAGGCGCATGCCGGCCGTGAAGGCGCTCGAGTTATGGCCCGGCAAGGGCACGCTGCCGCCGCTCGATGCATCGCCGACAAAGTTGGTGCCCGCGCCATCGTTGCTGATGCGCCCGTACGAGGTGTACAGGTTCGTGCGTTTCGACAAGGCATACGTGTAGCCGATGGCCAGCTGGCGCCCGCCGCGGCGCGCATTCGTGCGGTCATCCTTGCGGATGTACGAGGCCATCACGCTGCCGGCCGCGCCCACAGGGGCGGACACGCCCACCATGTAATCGCGGAAATCCGTGCCCGCATCGTCCTTGTCCGTCTCATACGCGGCGTGCAGCTTGGCGGGGCCGAAGTCGTAAGTGCCGCCCAGCAAGGTCACTTTCGCCGTGTTCAATGGCGTGTCCTTGCGGTTGTCGTGCGCCAGGGTCAGCACGAGCGGACCGTTGGCGTAGTCGATGGAAAAGTCGATGGTGCGGCCCAGGGTATTGCTGTCTGGCTTCTCGCCCAGGCCATACATGACGGCGGCCGACAAGCCGTTCACCTTTGGCGTTTCATACATGATGGAATTTTTCGTGCGCAGGCTGGCCACGCTCATCAGGTTGATCGAGGCGCCCGTCATGCCCGTCTCGAAGGGGTCGATATTGTCCAGCGCCGTGAACAGCGGGTTGTGCTGCAAGCCCAGGTTCACGGTGCCGAAGCCGCCCGACAGGCCCACGTAGGCCTTGCGCCCGAACAAGGCGCCCTGGCGGTTGGCGCCCGTGTCCACGTCGAGGCCATTTTCCAGCAGGAAATTGGCTTTCAAGTTGTTGCCCAGGTCTTCCGTGCCCTTGAAGCCGATGCGGCTGCCCGACTGCACGCCGGTGGCTAGCTTGGTGACGGAACCGTCCGCGCCGCCGTGCTCGGACGTGAAGCCCGCGTCGAGCAAGCCGTACACGGTGACGGACGATTGGGCGCTGGCGTTGCCGGCGAAGAAGGAGGCTAGGATGGCTGCCGCTACGAGTGTGTGTTTCATGTCATCTCCAGGTATTGTGGTTTTTATGGGTGCTTCAAACAGAATCAACAACGGTGCTGCAAACTGCGGTAAATGCGGTAAATGCGGCCACTCAGGCGATCAGCCCGGCCATCGGCGACGAGGGCGAAGCGCTCATGGCGCCCGCTCTCCGGGGCATGCGTCCGGCCAGATAGGCCTCGCGTCCGCCCTGCACTGCCAGTTTCATGGCGCGCGCCATGCGGATCGGTTCGCGCGCCGCCGCGATGGCGGTATTCATCAAGATGCCGTCGCAACCGAGTTCCATGGCGATGGCCGCGTCCGACGCCGTGCCCACGCCCGCGTCGACCAGCACGGGCACCTTGGCTTGCTCGATGATCAGCGACAAGTTCCATGGATTGAGAATGCCCATGCCCGAGCCGATCAATGACGCCAGCGGCATGACGGCGATGCAGCCGATGTCTTCCAGCATGCGCGCCTGGATGGGGTCGTCGCTGCAATACACCATCACCTGGAAGCCGTCGCGCACCAGCTGCTCCGCCGCCTTTAACGTTTCCGGCATGTTCGGGAACAGGGTCTTTTCATCGCCCAGCACTTCCAGCTTGCACAACTGGTGGCCGCCCAGCAGCTCGCGCGCCAGTTGCAGAGTGTAGACGGCATCGCGTGCGTTGTAGCAGCCGCCCGTGTTGGGCAGGATCGTGTATTTCGACGGCGGGATGAAGTCGAGCAGGTTCGGCTCGCCCTTTTCCTGGCCGATATTCACCCTGCGGATGGTCACGGTGACGATCTCGGCGCCGCTTTCCTCGATGGCGAGGCGCGTCTCCTCGAAATCCTTGTATTTACCGGTGCCCACCAGCAGGCGCGACTGGTAGGTGGTGCCGGCCAGGGTCAGGCCACTGGCGGGCGGGCGGGGGGTGGCGTCGTCTCTCATCGTGATCTCCTAAGTTAAAGCTGGGGTCAGACCCGGCGGGTCTGACCCCGGAACTCCTCTGCCGCAGACTGCGGTGCCAAGCGTTGCCCGCAAAACGCAAAATCGACTTCCGGCCGCCGTCCCGACACGAGGTCGGCGATCGCCCTGCCCGCGCCGCAGCCCATGGTCCAGCCCAGGGTGCCGTGGCCCGTGTTGAGGAACAGCTGGCGGTAGCGCGTGGCGCCGATGTAGGGGACGTTCGACGGTGTCAGGGGGCGCAGGCCGGCCCAGTAGACGGGATCGCCGTAATCGCAGGCATCGGGGAACAGCGCCTGCACGCGGCGCGTGATGGCGGCGCAGCGCACGGGGTTGAGTTCGCGCGTGTAGCCGTTCAGCTCGCACGTGCCCGCCACGCGCAGGCGCTCGCCCAGGCGCGAAAACACGAGTTTGTGGCCGTCGTCCGTCAGCGATACGCTGGGTGCGGCGGCGGAATCAAGAATCGGATACGTGGCCGAGTAGCCCTTGCCCGGATACAACATCAGCCGGATGCCCAGCGGCTGCAGCAGCGGTGCGGAAAAGCTGCCCATGGCCACCACCACGGCGTCCGCGTATTCCAGCCGGTGGCGCCCCTGCGCATCGATGCATTCCACGCCCGTGATGCGTGCGCCATTCGCACCATCTTCCAGCAGCCGCGTCACCGTCGTGCAGTACTGGAAATCCACGCCGGCCGCCGCCGCGCGGGCGGCCAGCGCCGTGGTAAACAGATGCACGTCGCCCGACTCGTCGCTGGCCGTGAAGTCGCCTCCCACGATACGGCTGCGCGCGTGGCGCAAGGCCGGCTCCAATCGAATCACTTCATCGGCGCTGACGGTATTGCGCGGACAGCCCAGTTCGCGCAGGAGCGCGGCGCCCGCTTGCGATTTATCAAACTCCTGCTCGTCCGTATAGAAATGCAAAATGCCCCGTTCCAGGTGATCATAGGTAATCCCCGTCTCGCGACGCAAGGCTTGCAGGCTCTGGCGGCTGTACTCGGCCAGGGCGACGATCTGGCGCATGTTGCGCGCCACCCTGGACGGCAGGCATTCGCGCAGGTAGTGCAAGGCCCACTGCCATTGCAGCGGGTCCAGGCGGGGACGGAACAGCAGCGGCGCGTCGTCCTTGCCCAGCCAGCTAACGACCTTGCGCAGGGTGGCGGGATTGGCCCACGGTTCCGCGTGCGAGACGGAAATCTGCCCGCCGTTGCCGAAACTGGTTTCCTGCGCGGCGCCCGCCTGGCGCTCGAGCACGCGCACGTCATGGCCCGCCTGGCGCAAATACCAGGCCGATGCCGTGCCGACCACGCCGGCGCCGAGAACGAGGACTTTCATGGCGGGCCCGATGCGCTTAACGCGTCAGCAGGACGGCGATGGCGACGAAGGCGGCGATCCACACGGTCTCCATCACCAGCATGATCACGGGACGCCAACCCAGCGAGGCCAGCGACTGGAACGAAGTTTTCACGCCCAGAGCGGCAATCGCAATGACGAGGCAGGCGCGCGAGGCATTGTTGATCCAGCCATTCACTTCCTGCGGAATCAGGCCCAGGCTGTTCGTGATGACGAGCCAGACAAAGCCGATCAGGAAGAACGGCACCAGCGGCGGCGCATCGACTTCGCTCTTGCCGTCCTTGCGCTTGAACATGATCGACAGGCCCAGCACGACGGGCACGAGGCAGGCGACGCGCGTCAGTTTCACGAAGGTGGCGACGTCGCCCGTATGGTTGCTGACCAGGTAGCCGGCACCCACCACTTGCGCCACGTCATGGATGGTGCCGCCGATGAACACGCCCGCTTCCGTCGGGTCAAAGCCCAGCAGCTTGACCAGCAGCGGATACACGATCATGGCCAGCGTCGACAGCGACGTCACGCCCACCACCGTCAGCAGGGTGAACTTTTCGTTTTCCTTGGTTTGCGGCAGCACGGCCGAGATGGCCAGCGCGGCCGAGGCGCCGCAGATGGCGACGGAGCCGCCCGACAAAATCCCTTCCGTGATCGGGCGTTTCAGCCATTTGGCCAGCATATAGCCGAAGCCCAGAGTCGCCACCAGGCCGCCGACGACGATCAATAACGGCGTCACGCCCACCGAGGCGATCTGGTTGAAGGTGATGCGCGCGCCCAGCAGGGCCACGCCCGTGCGCAGCAGCACCTTGCTGCAAAACTCGATGCCGGGCTTGCAAGTGGGGTCGGACGCGAGGAAGTGGAAGGCCAGGCCGAAGAACAGCGCATACAGCAGCTGCGGGCCGCCGTAATTGCTGGAAATAAAGGTAGCCGACAGGGCAATCACCAGCGCGATGGCCACGCCGGGCCAGCTGCGCAGCACGGCGCGGGGACGCCAGATGGCAACGGCGGAAGACAGGTAGGGGATGTTCTTGTCGACAACGCGTGTTATCGCTGAGGAGTTGGTTTTCATGCGGGTCCGCTCATAATGTTTTAAAAATTGGGACATTTCATCTCGTTTTTTAATAATACACGATGAGCTAGCGAAGTCCATGCTTTTCCATGAAAATCGAAACCAGATGTTCCGGAAACTGACGTTTTAATGGTATCAGCACCGTAAACGACAAGCGGCGCGGCCCTGGCAGGGACGCGCCGCTATTTACTCTAGAGTTAAAAAGTTACTTTTTGTTTAAGCGCGTGATCAGGCTTGACGTGTCGTAGCGGTTGCCGCCCGCCTGCTGCACTTCGCCATAGAACTGGTCCGTCAAGGTCGTCACGGGCAAGTCGCTGCCGTTGCGCTTGGCTTCGGCCAGGCAGATGCCCAGGTCCTTGCGCATCAGGTCGACGGCGAAACCGAAGTCGAACTTGCGCTCTATCATGGTCTTGCCCCGGTTTTCCAGCTGCCACGACTGCGCCGCGCCCTTGGAAATCACGTCCACCACCAGGGCCGCGTCGAGGCCCGCGTTTTCCGCAAAGGCAATACCCTCGCTCAAGGCTTGCACCAGGCCCGCGATGCAGATCTGGTTGACCATTTTTGTGAGCTGGCCCGAACCGGATGGCCCCATGTAGGTGACGGCGCGCGCGAACAGGGCGATGACGGGCTCGGCCCTTGCATACGCCTCGGCATCGCCGCCCACCATCACCGTCAGCTTGCCGTTTTCCGCGCCCGCCTGGCCGCCGGACACGGGCGCGTCGAGGAAGAAGACGCCCTGCTCTTGCGCCGCAGCATGGATGGTGCGCGCCGCTTCGGCGGACGCCGTCGTATGGTCGATCAGGATGCTGCCCGGCGCCATGGTGGACAGCAAGCCGCCCTCTTCCAGGATCACTTGATACAGGTCGTTATCGTTGCCGATGCAGGTGAAGACGAACTCGGCACCCGCTGCGGCGGCGGCCGGCGTGGCGGCGCTGCTGCCCTTGTATTGCTCCAGCCAGGCGGCCGCGCGGGCCGGGTTGCGGTTGTACACGGTGACGTCGTGCCCGCCCGCCGCCAGATGACCTGCCATGGGGAAACCCATGACGCCCAAGCCGATGAATGCCACTTTTGCCATTTTGTCCGTCCTGTCGATGTGTGAATCCGATTATTGTTGCACAAACAGTCGCCGCCGGCAGCATCAAGGCGCGGGGGCGCGCCGATAATACAGGTCGAACTCTTCCTCGCCATCCGGCACGAAGCCGTGACGCATATAGAAGCGGTTCGCCTCGCTGCCGCGCAAGGCGCCCACGCGCACGCTCTTGCGGGCCGCATCGGCCTCGGCAAACACGCGCGCCAGCACGGACGCACCCATGCCTTGCCGCTGGCATTCCGGCGCCAGGTAGAGGTGGTCGAGCAGCAAATAATCCGCTTGCGGGCGCAACACATAGAAGCCGGCCAGCGCGCCGCCGTGGCGCAACTGCCAGGTGCAGGCGGGGTCGTAGGTGGACAGGAAACGCTGGCGCGCCCGCTGCGGATCATAGCGGCCGATGCGCTCCAGGCTGTCGCGCATGGCGGCCACGCGCAGGCTGGCCAGCGCCTCGCCATCGGCGCTGCTGGCTGGGACGAAGGTCAGCATGGCGTCACAGCACTGCGCGCAAGGCCGCCATCAAGGCGGCGCACTCGGCCGGGTTGCCGATGCTGATGCGCAAATACTGGCTGATGCGCGGTGCATTGAAATGGCGCACGATCACCGACTTGGCGCGCAAGCCGGCCGCCAGTTGCGCCGCATCATGCTGCGGGTGGCGGGCAAAGACAAAGTTGGCCACCGACGGCAGCACCTCGAAGCCCAGCGCCGCCAGGTCCGCCGCCAGCTGTTCGCGGCTGGCGATCACGGCCTGGCGCGTCTGCTGGAAATACGCTTCGTCTTGCAGCGAAGCGACGGCGCCGGCCAGGGCCAGCCTATCCAGCGGATACGAGTTGAAACTGTTCTTCACGCGCTCCAGCGCCTCGATCAGGTCCGCATGGCCGAAGGCGCAGCCGACGCGCAAGCCGGCCAGCGAGCGCGACTTCGAGAACGTCTGCACCACCAGCAAGTTCGGATACCGGTCGACCAGGGCCACGGCGCTCTCGCCGCCGAAATCCACATACGCTTCATCGACCACGACCACGGCGTCGGGATGCTCGCGCAGCAAGGTTTCCACGCCGGCCAGCGGCAAGTCCACGCCCGTGGGCGCGTTGGGATTCGGGAAGATGATGGCGCCGCACGGCCCTTGATAGTCTTCCGGGCGGATGCGCATGGTGTCGTCGAGCGCGACCGTCCGGTAATCGATGCCGTACAGCTTGCAATACACGGGATAGAAGCTGTAGCTGATGTCCGGGAACAGCAGGGGTGCGTCGTGCTTGAGCAAGGCCATGAAGGCCAGCGCCAGCACTTCATCGGAACCGTTGCCGACGAACACCTGCGCGCTGTCGAGTCCGTGGTAGGCGGCCAGGGTTTGCTTCAGTTCGCTGGCCGTGGGATCGGGGTAGAGGCGCAGGCTGTCGTTGGCCGCTTCGCGCAGCGCGGCCAGCACCTGCGGCGACGGGCCGTAGGGGTTTTCGTTGGTGTTGAGTTTCACCAGGTCGGGCAGTTTCGGCTGCTCGCCGGGGACGTAGGGGGTCAGCTCGCTGACGATGTTGCTCCAGAATCGGCTCATTGCTTTTATGGGTGGGGTCGGGATGGGAGGGGGTAGATTAACATAGGCTGAGCGGGGTCAAGGTGGGATCCAGGGTGAGGAGTAGCGTCAAACTTTGGACCCAAGCTGGCGAGAGAATGGCCGACCTGCAGCGCGCAACAGCGCTGGCACAACACTTGGCGAGGAATAGCAAGGCTATCGACGATACTCTCGGGACACTGTTTGACAGCGGTGAAAAAAGCGAGGAGCATGAAATGAAAAGCATGGAGGATTTGGTCATGGACGAGCAAGTCACCACATTGGCAAAAGATATGGCTGACGTAAAAGCGGATGTTGCCGTTCTAAAGACGGATGTCAGCGGCTTGAAACTGGACATGGCGGTGGTGCGTTCCAATTATGCGACCAAGTCCGATGTGGCTGAGGCGAAGTCGGCTGTCATTCTGTCGTGCGTGGGGACGATAATTGCCATGTCGGGCGTCGTGTTTGCGGTGGCGCGGCTGGTGCACTAGCTTGCGTTCGTGGCGGCGCTGGCAATTAGAGCTTGAATGGAGGAAAAAACGCCTTGCGCTGCGCGCTTTGGGCGGTTTTTCTACCTGCATTGAGACGCTGACGATTTTTTGGCGTTGCGCAAATAAAAAAAGCTCCCTTGGGGGGAGCTTCTCTTATGTATTCTGGCGGAGAGGGTGGGATTCGAACCCACGGTACGATTTAACGTACGCTTGATTTCGAGTCAAGTACATTCGACCACTCTGCCACCTCTCCGTTTACTGCGGTCTATTCGCTCAAACGGGCATGCCTGTTTGAACGAGGCGCTATTTTAGCATGGGTGTTGTTGGGTTGGGTAGGGGTTTATTGGTGATTTGCAACCCAATGCTGGACGCCAACCCGAAAAACAATTTGGCGATTCGGGGAGCCTCGCGCAAGGCGCGGCTCGCCTTTGTAGACGCCACCTTGGCGCACGCGTGAAAACCAATTGGACGATTCGGAGAGCCCCGCGCAAATATGCGCGGGGCTTCGAATCCCACGCGTACGCCCCGCAGGGGGCGTACTCCTCTTCGCCGCCACAAATAAAAAAAGCTCCCTTGCGGGAGCTTTCTCTATTTGTTCTGGCGGAGAGGGTGGGATTCGAACCCACGGTACGATTTAACGTACGCTTGATTTCGAGTCAAGTACATTCGACCACTCTGCCACCTCTCCATTTGCTGCGGTCTTTTCCCGCATTGCTGCGAGAAGGCAAGATTATAGCAGCCGATTGAAAAAATGGAAGGACTATTTTACGCCTTCCATTCATCCGGCTGCCCTAAGCTTTTAAGCCTTCAGATGCGTCAGGCCGCCCATGTACGGGCGCAGCACTGGCGGGATTTCGACGCTGCCGTCCGCTTGCTGGTAGTTTTCCAGCACAGCCACCAGGGTGCGGCCCACTGCCAGGCCGGAGCCGTTCAGGGTGTGGGCCAGTTCCGGCTTGCCGGCGGCGTTGCGGAAACGTGCCTGCATGCGGCGTGTCTGGAAGGCTTCCGTGTTCGACAGGGACGAGATTTCACGGTAGGTGTTCTGCGCCGGCAGCCATACTTCCAGGTCGAAGGTCTTGCTGGCCGTAAAGCCCATGTCGCCCGTGCACAGCGACATCACGCGGTATGGCAGGCCCAGGCGTTGCAAGATCGTTTCCGCGTGGCCGACCATTTCTTCCAGCACCTGGTACGAGGTGTCCGGGTGCACCACTTGCACCATTTCCACCTTGTCGAACTGGTGCTGGCGGATCATGCCGCGCGTGTCGCGGCCATAGCTGCCCGCTTCCGAACGGAAGCATGGCGTGTGGGCCGTCATTTTCAGGGGCAATTGGTCGAGCGCCAGGATTTCATCGCGCGCGATGTTGGTCAGCGACACTTCCGACGTGGGGATCAGGTAGAAGGTCTCGCCCTCGCCTTCCACGCCGCCTTTTTTCACCGAGAACAGATCGGCTTCGAATTTCGGCAGCTGGCCCGTGCCGCGCAGCGAATCGGCGTTGACCATGTACGGCGTATAGCATTCCGTGTAGCCGTGCTCGTCCACGTGCGTGTTGAGCATGAATTGCGCCAGTGCGCGGTGCAGGCGGGCGATGCCGCCCTTCATGACGGAGAAGCGCGAACCGGTCAGCTTGGTGGCCACTTCGAAATCGAGGCCCAGCGGGGCGCCCACATCGACGTGATCCTTGACTTCGAAATCAAACGTGCGCGGCGTGCCGACCTTGCGCACTTCCACGTTGCCCGACTCGTCCGTGCCTACCGGCGCCGATTCGTGCGGCAGGTTCGGCACGGCCATGATGAATTCGCTCAGCTTGGCTTGCACCAGGGTCAGGGCCGCTTCATCGGCTTTCAGCTCATCGCCCAGGCCGGCCACTTGCGCCATCACGGCCGAGGTGTCTTCCCCCTTGCCTTTCAACATGCCGATTTGCTTGGACAGCGCGTTGCGCTTGCCCTGCAGCTCTTCGGTGCGCGTCTGGATCGCCTTGCGTTCGGCTTCGAGGGCGGTAAAACCTGCCACGTCGAGCTGGAATTTGCGCGTCGCCAGGCGTTCTGCGACGTTGGTGATGTCTTTACGGAGAAGTTGGATATCTATCATGGGTGGATGGCGGTGCCGATGTATCGAAAGCACTCATTGTACCAAGACCCGTTCAGTTCTTTATGAGTTTTGCACTCGCTCTGCCATCGTCATGGCGGCATGGCCGGGCACTCGCGCCCGCTTTACGGCGGATACTTAAATGAAAGCGGCTTTTTCGGCGGCGGTCAGGCGGCGGGCGCTGACGGTGACGACGGGCATCGTGCTGTCGGAGGCCTGCGCGATCAGGGTCGACGTGGCGCTCACCTCCACCGTGTTGGCGCCGGCGGTGGCGAAGCTGCTGCCGATGGCCAGGACGGCGGCGGCGATAAAGGCGATTTCCATGTTTTTCAGTACGTGCATGATGTGACTCCTGGTTAGTTTTCGTCGTTGACTGCTGCTGGTATGGTGTTACTTTAGCCAACGGCGGCAAACAAGGCCACCGGCTTGCGACCAGCGGCGAAAAACAGGGAGCGAACGGTGAAAAACGGGGACTGAAACGCAAAAAATAGTTACAAGGCCTCATGCACCAGGCGGCCCAGCCGGCCGATCGCCTGCTCGATGCGCGGCGTCCACGCATTGCCGCAATTGAGGCGCAGATAATTGCCGAACTTGCCCGAGGCCGAGAACAGCTGGCCCGGCATATACGCCACGCCGTCGGCAATGGCATGGCCATGCAGGGCCAGCGCATCGACCTGCGGCGGCATCTGCACCCACAGCACGAAACCGCCCTGCGGCTCGGACAGCATGCAGTCCGCCGGAAAGCTGGCCGCCACGGCATCGGACATGCGCGCGATGCGCTGCACCAGGGTGCGCCGCATCTTGCGCAGCTGCTGGTCGTAGCTGCTGCCTTCCAGAAAGTCGGCCAGCACGGCCTGGAAGAAATGGCTGGTGGCGCCGCTCGACACGGTTTTCAGCAAGGCCACTTCCTGCGCGTAGCGCCCGGCCAGCACGTAACCGACGCGCGACGCGGGCGTGATAGCCTTGGAAAACGAGGAACACAGCAGCACATTGCCGCTCGTGTCGTAAGCCTTCACAGGCCACGGGCGCTGCGGCGCAAAGCACAGGTCGCCATAGACATCGTCTTCCACCAGCGGAATATTAAATTCCGACAGCAAGCCCGCCAAGCGCTTCTTGTTGGCTTCCGGCATGACGCAGCCCAGGGGATTGTTCGCGTTCGGCACGAACAGGCACGCCTGCACGAGGCCGGCGCGCAGGGCCAGCTCCAGCGCATCGAGCGACGGCCCCGTCTTCGGGTCGGTGGGGATTTCCAGCGCCTTCATGCCCAGGCTTTCTATCATCTGCAGCAACACGAAATACGTGGCCGACTCAATGGCGATGGTGTCGCCCGGCTTGGCGACGGCGCGCAGGCACAGGCTGATCGCTTCCGTGCAGGAATTCGTCACGACGATCTCGCGCGGGTCCAGCTTGCCCCAGTCCAGCGCGCGGCGCGCGACCTGGCGCAGGAAGTTGCTTTCGCTGACGTCATAACAGCTGACCTTGCTCAATAACGCCGGCTCGCGCCGCGCCACCGCGCTGATGGTGCGCTGCATGCGCTTGATGGGCAATATCTCGTCGGGCGGCCAGGCCGTGCCCAGCTGCACGATAGCGGGCGCCTCGTTTTCCTTCAGCACGCGCATCAACAGGTTGTTGATGCCGACAAAGGCCGGCTCCTTCAAGTGCTGCGCGTCCGCGCTGCAGGGCCGGCGCGGCGCCCGGTGGCGCACGAAATAGCCGGACTGGGGCCGCGCATCGACCTGCCCCCGGTCTTCCATCAGGCGCAAGGCTTGCATCACCGTGCTGACGGAAATGCGCTTTTGCTGCGCCAGGTGGCGGATCGACGGCAGGCGGTCGCCGGGCGCGAACACGCGCGCGTCGATCAAGGCGCCCAGCTCGTTGGCCAGGTGCTCGTACAGATTCAAAGGCGCATTCATGTTCATCCCTTCAGTATGCGGCTGGCGCGCGCGGCACGCACAGATACAGTTGCCCGTTTTTTTGACAAGCACAGTGTACGACGAAGCACACTGTATGCATGACAATTTCGGTTTCCTGCACCTGTCATGGTTCAAGCCCAGCGCCTAAGCTGTTCCTGTCCGCACAACAGGAGCGATGCCATGCAAACCGACCACGAATTACGCAGCGAACGCCCCTTGCGCCTGGAAAAAGCGCGCGCCAGGGTCATCGAATGCCTGTCCGGCACGGCCTGGATCACGGCCTACGCCCAGTTCGAGGATTGCGTGCTGCGCAGCGGTGAACGCTACACGATCCCGAATGACGGCCTGGTGCTGGTCGAAGCCGTGGGCAGCGGACGCATCCGCGTGCATGAGACGGCCGCCCCGCGCCCCGCCCTCCTGCGCTGGCTGAGCCTGGCATTGCCTCACACACTCAATACAAGGAATACATGATTCAACAACCTTTGCGCGTCCTCGTCACGGGCGCCGCCGGCATCATCGGCACCGTTTTCTGGAAGCGCCGGCACGGGGAATTCTCCCTGCGCCTGGCCGACCTGCACACGGACGGGCTGGCGCAAGCGCCCTGCCCGTCCATGCAGCTCGACGTCAGCGATTACGCCGCCTGCCTGGCCGCCTGCCTGGACATCAACGTGGTGCTGCACCTGGCCGGCGTGCCGCACGCCAGCGCCGATTTCGATGCGCAGTTGCTGCAGCCGAACATCATCGGCACGCACAACATCTTCCGCGCGGCACAGGCACAGGGAGTGAGCAGAGTGGTATTCGCCAGCAGCGCGCAAGCCGTCGAAGGCTATCAGCTGGACGTGCAAGTGCACGAAAGCATGCCCGCGCGTCCGGCGAACATGTATGGCGCCAGCAAGGCCTTCGGCGAAGGCGTGGCGTCGGCCTTCGCGCACCAGCATGGCATGACGGCGATCGCCGTGCGCATCGCCAACGTGGCCCGCTTTGCGCCAGGCCAAGAACACAGTGCGCGCGACATCGCCGCCTTCATCAGCGAGCGCGACGTGGTGCAACTGCTGGCCCGCTGCATCGCGGCGGACGTGCCAGCCGGCTACCACGTCGTGCATGGGGTGTCGGACAACCGTTATAAACGGCTATCCATCGACGCGACGCGCCGGCTGGTCGGCTACGCGCCGCAGGACGACGGTTTTACCTTGCTGGGCCTGTAGCCTCAGCCCTTGCCGGCCGGTTTTCCTGCTTTCCTGTCAAGCTCGCGCAGCCACGCCAGCTTGTCGGCAATCTTGCTTTCCAGCCCGCGCGGCACGGGCTGGTACCAGCCCGGTTCCGCCATGCCGTCCGGAAAATACGTTTCGCCAGCCGCGTAGGCATCGGGCTCGTCGTGCGCATAGCGGTAGGCGTGGCCGTAGCCGAGTTCCTTCATCAGCTTCGTCGGCGCATTGCGCAAGTGCACGGGCACTTCCTTCGACTTGTCTTTCTTGACGAAGGCCATGGCCGTATTAAAAGCGTTGTAGCCGGCATTGCTTTTCGCGGCGATCGCCAGGTAGATCACGGCCTGGCCCAGGGCCAGCTCGCCTTCTGGCGAACCGAGGCGTTCATACGTTTCCGCCGCGTCATTGACCATCGTCAAGGCGCGGGGGTCGGCCAGGCCGATGTCTTCCCAGGCCATGCGCACGATGCGCCGCGACAGATAGCGCGGGTCGGCGCCGCCGTCGATCATGCGGCAAAACCAGTACAGGGCCGCGTCGGGGTTCGAGCCGCGCACGGACTTGTGCAGGGCCGAAATCTGGTCATAGAAATTGTCGCCGCCCTTGTCGAAGCGGCGCGAATTGAGGGTCAGCGCATTGTCGACGAAGGCCGCGTCGATCTTGGTCGTGCCCGTCGAGCTGGCCGCCGTCTCCGCCTGTTCCAGCAAGTTCAAAAAGCGGCGCGCATCGCCATCCGCATAGCCGATAAGGGTGTCGGCCGCCGCTTCGTCGAATGTCAGGTGCGTCAGCGCAGAACTTTGCGCCTTGGCCAGCAACTGCTTCATCTCGTCTTCGTTGAGCGACTTCAACACATACACTTGCGCGCGCGACAGCAGCGCCGAGTTCACTTCGAAGCTGGGGTTTTCGGTGGTGGCGCCGATGAAGGTCACGAGGCCCGACTCCACGAAAGGCAGCAAGGCATCCTGCTGCGACTTGTTGAACCTGTGGATTTCGTCGACGAACAGCAAGGTGTGCTTGCCGAACTGGTCCAGGCTGTGGCGGGCCTGGTCCATGGCCGCGCGGATATCTTTCACCCCTGCAAACACGGCCGACAGGGCGATGAATTCGCTGTCAAACGCGTTCGCCATCAGGCGCGCCAAGGTCGTCTTGCCCACGCCGGGCGGCCCCCACAAGATCATCGAATGGGCCTTGCCCGCCTCGAAGGCCAGGCGCAGCGGCTTGCCCACGCCCAGCAGATGCGTCTGGCCGATGACTTCGTTAAGGGTAGCAGGCCGCAAGGCTTCGGCCAGCGGCTGGCGCGGTGCGGTGGAAAAAAGATCCGCCATAGTATGTACCGGGTAAGAATGCAAAGGCCCCGCATCGCTGCGAGGCCGGTCAACAGCAAGACGTCAACAATCAGTTATTAATGACGTCCGCGCCTTTAGGCATCACGAATTTGAAATGGTTCGCGGACAGCGCCGGATTTTTCTGGAAATTCTTGAACGCCAGCACCGACGTCTGCCCGAACGAGTCGCGCAATTCCATCGCCTCCGGCACGCCGTTACGCAGGCCGATGGTGATTTCATCGAAGGTCGTGTCCTTCGCTTTCGGCGTCGCTTTCAGCCATTCCAGACCATCGCGCGTGCCCGCTTCGGCCAAGGTGAAATTCTTTTCCAGGTCGTTGCTGCCAAACAAGATGGCGGCCGGCGAGGAACCGAGCGCGTCGCCCAGCTTCTTGACCGTCACCTGGCTCAGGTCCTTGTCGTAGATATACAGCTTGTCGCCGTCCGCCTGCAGCAGTTGCTCGTACGGCTTCAGGTAGGTCCAGATAAACTTGCCTGGGCGCGCAAACTCGAAGGTGCCGCTGGCTGGCGTCGACACTTTCGCCTTGCCGCTGGCGTCCGCCTTCTTGACCTGGCGCTGCACGAACTCGCCCTTGGCCGACTTGGTGCCGGCCGCAAAGCTCTTGAACTGTTCCAGGGCACTGGCCGAGGCGCTGGCCGCGAACAGCATACTGCAGGCGACGCTGGCCGCGCCGAGGATCATTTTTGCTGCGAAAGTCGTATTCTTCATTCCGTTACCCTTGTTCACTACTCGCCGCCGGAACCAGGATTTCCCGGTTGCCATTGGATTGCATGGTTGATACCACCCCGCTCTGCTCCATCTGCTCGAGCAGACGGGCCGCGCGGTTGTAGCCGATGCGCAAATGACGCTGCACCAGCGAAATTGAGGCGCGGCGGTTTTTCAGCACCACCGCCACCGCCTGGTCGTACAGGGCATCGGCCTCGCCGCCGCCCTCGCCCGGCGCGCCGCCTTCGGCGCCGTCGCCTTCCAGGGTGCCGCCTTCGAGGATGCCCTCGATGTAATTCGGTTCGCCCTGCAGCTTCAGATGGCTGACAACGCGGTGGACTTCTTCATCCGACACAAACGCGCCGTGCACGCGCATCGGCAAGCCAGTGCCGGGCGGCATGTACAGCATGTCGCCCATGCCCAGCAGGGTTTCCGCGCCCATCTGGTCCAGAATCGTGCGCGAGTCGATCTTCGACGAGACCTGGAAGGCGATACGCGTCGGGATATTCGCCTTGATCAGCCCCGTGATCACGTCTACAGATGGGCGCTGCGTGGCCAGAATCAAGTGCAAGCCGGCGGCGCGCGCCTTTTGCGCGATACGCGCGATCAATTCCTCGACTTTTTTACCCACCACCATCATCAAGTCGGCCAGCTCGTCGATGATGATGACGATGGTCGGCAGTTTTTCCAGCGGCTCCGGCGAATCCGGCGTCAGGCTGAACGGATTCGGGATGTGTTCTTCGCGCTTTTTCGCGTCGGCAATCTTCGCGTTATAGCCGGCCAGGTTACGTACGCCCATCTTGCTCATCAGCTTGTAGCGGCGCTCCATCTCGTTCACGGCCCAGTTCAGCGCATGGCCTGCCTGGCGCATGTCCGTCACGACGGGCGCCAGCAAGTGCGGGATGCCTTCGTAAACGGACATTTCCAGCATCTTCGGATCGATCAGGATCAATCGCACGTCGAGCGGGTCGGATTTATACAGCAGCGACAAAATCGTCGCATTGATGCCGACGGACTTGCCGGAACCGGTGGTGCCGGCCACCAGCAAGTGGGGCATCTTGGCGAGATCGGCCACGACGGGCTTGCCGGCGATATCCTTGCCCAGCGCAATCGTCAGGCTGGACACGCCATCGTTGTAGACCTTGGAGCCGAGGATTTCCGTCAGGCGCACGATCTGGCGTTTACTATTAGGCAATTCCAGCGCCATGTAATTCTTGCCGGGAATGGTTTCCACCACCCTGATCGACGTCAGCGACAGCGAACGGGCCAGGTCGCGCGCCAGACCCACGATCTGGCTGCCCTTCACGCCCGTGGCCGGCTCGATTTCATAGCGCGTCACGACGGGGCCGGGGTAAGCGGCCACTACCTTGGCATCCACGCCAAAGTCCGACAATTTCTTTTCGATCAGGCGGCTCGTGAATTCCAGGGTTTCCACGGACACCGTTTCCACCACGGGCGGCGCTTCGTCGAGCAGCGACAAAGGCGGCAGCTTGCCATCGCCCAGGTTCTCGAACAGATGCGCCTGGCGTTCCTTTTCCACGCGCTCGGATTTCACCACGGTCACCACCTGCGGCTCGATTTTGACGGGCGGCGCGGCCACGTGCTTTTCCACGTGCTTGGCCCGTTCGATGACCACCACTTCGTCGCGGCGCACGGCGGCCACTTCGCCCTGACGGCGGTCTTCGCGGTCCTGGTAGCGCAGCACGAACCAATTAAATGCGTCTTCGATCGCGCCGCCGATGCGTTCGGCCACTTGCAACCAAGAAACGTGGAAGAACAGGCTGAAACCGAGGCCGAACAGCAGCAACAGTAATAAAGTAGCGCCGGTGAAACCGAAGGCCACGTGGGCCGAATGCCCCACCAGCTGCCCCAGCACGCCGCCCGGGTCGCGCGGCAGCTGCACGTGCAGGCTTTTCGCCATGCGCAGGTATTCGAGCCCCATGCTGCCGATCAGCATGATGGAAAAGCCGACGATGCGGATCAGCATCTCGACATGGTGCTCGCGCTCCACCTCTTCCTCTTCCAGCAGGAAGCGCTTACTCAGCCGGCGATAGCCATTCCACACGGTGCGCAACAGCCACACGCACCACCACCAGGCGGAAAAGCCGAAGATATACAGCAACAGATCGGAAAAGGTGGCGCCGAGCTTGCCGCCCAGGTTGGCCACCTTGTCGACATTGGTGGCGTGCGACCAGCCGGGGTCGAGCTTGTTGAAGCTGGCCAGGATCAGCACGAAATACAGGGCAAACGCGGCCAGCGCGAACCAGCGCGCCTCGGACAGCAGCCGTACCAGCCGGTTGGGCAAGGGCCGGCGTTCGACCGGTTTTCGGGTGTAGCTATTTTGATTGGCCTGGGCTGGTTTAGTCATTCTGGGAAGCGCTGCAAGGTGAAAAATGTTTCTGAAAGGGAATTTCCCATAATAAGGAAGTATTCTAAGCCATATATGCCCCGGACGGCCCCACGATTCGTCGCTACAGGCGGCTTGGTCTATAATCGAGGATTGCTTGCGCAAGCGCAATACAGCCTTGTTCTTCGCGCGTATGCCCCCAATTCGGATAGACCCCACTCATAGAGAAGCCTCCCATGACCACTACCAAACACGCCCGCGTTTTGATCCTCGGCTCCGGCCCAGCCGGCTACAGCGCCGCCGTCTACGCCGCCCGCGCCAACCTGAACCCGATGCTGGTCACCGGCGTGGAACAAGGCGGCCAGTTGATGACCACCACCGACGTGGAAAACTGGCCCGGCGACCCGATGGGCGTGCAAGGCCCGGACTTGATGCAGCGCTTGCTGCAGCATGCCGAGCGTTTCAATACGGAAATCGTGTTTGACCATATCCACACCACTTTCCTCAATGAAAAGCCGATCCGCCTGAAGGGCGACAGCCACGAATACACGTGCGACACGCTGATCATCGCCACGGGCGCATCCGCGCAATACCTGGGCCTGCCGTCGGAAGCGGAATTCATGGGCAAGGGCGTGTCCGCCTGCGCCACCTGCGATGGCTTCTTCTACCGCAACCAGGAAGTGGCCGTCGTCGGCGGCGGCAATACGGCCGTCGAGGAAGCGCTGTACCTGTCGAACATCGCCAACAAAGTCACGCTGATCCACCGCCGCGACAAGTTCCGCGCCGAAGCGATCCTGATCGACCGCCTGAACGCCAAGGTTGCCGAAGGCAAGATCGTGTTGAAATATAACCACACTCTGGACGAAGTGACGGGCAACGAAGGCGGCGTAACGGGCCTGAACATCAAATCGACCATCGACGGCAAGGTCGAAGCATTGAGCGTGCATGGCGTCTTCATCGCCATCGGCCACAAGCCGAACACGGGCATCTTCGAAGGCCAGCTGGACATGCACAACGGCTACATCAAGACCAAGACGGGCCTGGAAGGCATGGCCACGGCCACCAGCGCACCGGGCGTATTTGCAGCCGGCGACGTGCAAGACCATATCTACCGCCAGGCCATCACCAGCGCCGGTACGGGTTGCATGGCAGCACTGGACGCCCAGCGCTACCTGGAAGGCCAGGAGTAAGCGTCGCATGGCGTCGATGAAAGACTTTGCCGACCTGAAAGCGGTCAGCAAGCAGCTCAAGGAGCAGGCCGATGCGCGCGCGCAAGCCGCGGCTGAGCGCGCGCAACAGGTCAAGGTGCAGGCCGTGGAAAGCAATCTGTTCAAGGCCAGCATCGGCGGCGTCAAGCGCCTGCCCGAGTCGGACCGCTACGTGCCCAGCCTGCCCAAGGCGGGCGCGGCAAGCGCCCAGCAGCCCGCGCGCAAGTTGTCCCCGGAAGAGGACGACGCGGCCGTGCTGCGCGAGTCGCTGTCGGACTTGTTCGAGGTCGACCATTATCTGGAAAACGATCCGGCCCTGAACTACGCCCGCCCCGGCGTGGGGCCGGACGTGGTCAAGAAGATGCGCAAGGGCCACTGGCCCATCCAGGATGAGCTGGACTTGCACGGCTTGCGCCGCGACGAGGCGCGCGACGGCATCGGCGCCTTTCTGAACCAGGCGACGCGGCGCAAGCTGCGCTGCGTGCGCGTAATCCACGGCAAGGGTTTTGGCTCGAAAGGCCAGGAACCGGTCTTGAAATCGATGGTGCACAGCTGGCTCGTGCAAAAGGAGGAAGTCATCGCCTTCTGCCAGGCGCGCCGCTCCGAAGGGGGCGATGGCGCGCTGGTGGTATTGCTTTCTTCCGCGCTGCAGCCCATCCGCTAGGATAGATAGCAAGAAATTACAATTCAGTAACAAGTTACACCCTGCACACGGCCCCGTTTGTCACCATTCGGGGCCGTGTCATGTTAACCTGTGACAATTATTTCCTGCTTAGCGTCTCGTGCACGCGCTCCACCCATGATGCCACCCCAATTGCCGCCTGGCTCGCTGATCAAGATCATTGAGGTCATCGCCATCCTGGTGGGCGCGTTTTCCGGCTTCATCGAAGCGCGCCGCAAGCGCATGGACCTGGTCGGCGTATTCGTCGTGGCCTTCATCACGGCGTTCGGCGGGGGCACCTTGCGCGACATTCTGCTCGACAAGCGGCCTCTGTTCTGGGTCTCGCACCAGGAATACGCGATTCTGATCTTCGTGCTGGCCCTGACGGCCGCGCCCCTGATCCAGCATCTGCGGCAGATCGTCTCGGAACGCCTGATCGTCATCGCCGACGCCATCGGCCTTGGCATGTTCGCCATCGCCGGCGTGGCCGAAGCCATGCGCGCCGGCATGCCGATCTTCATTGCGTCGATGATGGGAGTGATTACGGGGATTTTCGGCGGCGTGATGCGCGACATTGTCTGCAACGAAGTGCCGATGGTATTTCGCGACGGCAAACCGTATGCGATCTGCGCGTTTTTCGGCTGCTGGGCTTATCTGCTGCAGATGCACTTCGGCGCCGAACACGACTTCGCGCTATGGACCAGCGCCAGCGGCATCACGATACTGCGCCTGATCTGCTGGAAATTCGACATGCGGCTGGGGCGCTGAAGCGCAATCCAACAGCTTTGTTAGCTCAGCAGCGTCGGCTTACGCGCTGGCGCGCTAACCCGACCTACGGCCATATAAGCGATACATCACGTAGGTCGGATTAGGTCTGAAGGACCGTAATCCGACAACATTGTTGGCTTGGATTTACACCGCGTCCGGACCCGTCTCGCCCGTGCGGATGCGGATGACCTGCTCCACGTCGCGCACGAAGATCTTGCCGTCGCCGATCTTGCCCGTGCGGGCTGCCTTGATGATGGCGTCGACCACCAGTTCCGACACGCTGTCGTCCACCACCACTTCGACTTTGACTTTCGGCAAGAAGTCGACCACGTACTCGGCGCCACGGTACAGCTCGGTATGACCCTTCTGGCGGCCAAAGCCCTTCACTTCCGTCACGGTCAAGCCCGTCACGTTCACATCGGCCAGCGCCTCGCGTACTTCGTCGAGCTTGAATGGTTTGATGATGGCGGTAATCTGTTTCATGGCTTTCTCCTTATTGATAATCGTCAGTTCTTCATTAGCTGGCTTAACGGAACCCCGCCTTACTCGTAAAACTTCGAGGTAATCGGGTAGCGCCAGTCGCGGCCAAAGCCACGGTGCGTGACGCGGATGCCCACTGGCGACTGGCGCCGCTTGTATTCATTGATCTTGATCAGGCGCGTGACCCGGGCCACATCGGCCGGCGGGTAGCCAGCCTCGATAATCTCGGCGATCGGCCGGTTTTCTTCCATGTACAGCTGCATGATGCCGTCGAGTACGTCATATGGCGGCAGGGAATCCTGGTCCAGCTGGTCGGCGCGCAGCTCGGCCGACGGTCCCCGCGTGAGGATGCGCTCGGGAATCACGTCCGACACGCTGTTGCGCCAGGCACACAGGCGGTACACGAGCGTCTTGGCGATATCCTTGATCACGGCAAAGCCGCCCGCCATGTCGCCGTACAGCGTGCAATAGCCGACCGCCATCTCGCTCTTGTTGCCCGTCGTCAAGACGATACTGCCATGCTTGTTCGACAGGGCCATCAGCAGGGTGCCGCGGATGCGCGCCTGGATGTTTTCTTCCGTCGCGTCTTCCGCCAGCCCCGCGAACTCACCGGCCAAGGTAGCGCGGAAGGCGTCGAAGGTTTGCTTGATCGGAATTTCATCGTAGCGCACATTGAGGCGTTTTACCATGTCGCGCGAATCGATCCACGAGATATCGGCCGTAAATTGCGACGGCATCATCACGGCGCGCACCTTGTCGGCGCCCAGCGCATCGACGGCGATGGCCAGGGTCAGCGCGGAATCGACGCCGCCCGACATGCCGATCAGCACGCCCGGAAAGCCGTTCTTGACTATATAGTCGCGCACGCCCAGCACCAGCGCCTGGTACACCTGCGCCTCGGTGGTCAACGGCGTGGCCAGCGGCTGCGGCACGGGCGTGGCGCCGTCGAACTCGACCAGTTGCAAGTCTTCCTCGAAATGGCGCAGCTGAGCGCAAATCGTGCCGGCCGCATCCATGACAAACGAATCGCCGTCGAAAATCAGCTCGTCCTGGCCGCCGACCAGGTTGGCGTACACGAGGGCCATGCCTTGCGCGCTGACGTTCTTGCGCATGGTTTCGTAGCGCAGATGCTGCTTGTTCATATGGTAGGGCGAACCGTTCGGCACCAGCAGCACTTGCGCGCCGGCCGCGCGGGCGCGCATCGGTGCATGCTCGAACCACGTGTCTTCGCAGATATTGATGCCGAAACGCACGCCCTTCACGCCAAACACGAAAGCCTGGTCGGACGACGTAAAGTAGCGTTTTTCATCGAACACGGTGGTGTTCGGCAAGTCGTGCTTGCGGTAGGTGCCCAGCACTTCGCCATTGAGCAGCACGGAGGCGGCATTGTGGCGCACGCCCTTCTCGTCCTGCAGGGGCAGGCCCACCACCACGTGCAAATCCTTGAACTGGGCCAGGTCGCGGGCCAGCTCGGCAAACGCCTGCTGCGTTTTTGCGTAGAATGCATTGCGCAGCAATAAGTCTTCGGGTGGATAGCCGACCAGCGACAGTTCCGGCGTGAGCACGATATCGGCGCCCGCTTCAAAGGCGCGGCGGGAAAGGTCGAAGATCTTGGCACGGTTGCCGGCCAGATCGCCGACCGTACTATTCATTTGAGCAATTGCGACTTTGACTGTCATGATGATGGATATTTTCGTTCTATTAAACAAGACAGGGGCACACAGGCCGATGGTGGCGCCCCGAGAGTGATGAATGCACACTACAACAATGAATTATCGCACGGCTATCGTCACTACCCTGGCTGAAATTGGCGAAGCGGCCTGGTCTGAACTGCTGGCGCGCCAGGCGGATAGCAATCCCTTCCTCTCGTATGCCTTTTTGCACGCGCTGCACGAGTCCGGCTGCGCCAGCGCGGACACGGGCTGGCAACCGAATTACCTGGTGCTGTGGCAAGGAGACACGCTGGCCGCCGCCCTGCCCCTGTACCTGAAAATGCACTCGTATGGCGAATACGTGTTCGACTGGGCCTGGGCCGATGCCTATCAGCAGCATGGCCTCGAATACTACCCGAAACTGCTGTCCGCTATTCCCTTTACGCCCGTCAGCGGCACGCGTTTGCTGGCCCGCGATGGCGAAGCGCGCGCCGCCCTGCTGGCCTTCCTGCAGGCCCAGCAGCAGGCGGCCGACGTGTCGTCCTGCCATATTCTGTTCCCGCCGGAAAGCGAGGCGCGCCAGCTGGCCGAGGCCGGCTACCTGATGCGCAGCGGCGTGCAGTTTCACTGGCTCAATCCCGGCTACACGGATTTCGAGCAATTTCTCGCCACCCTGGAACACAAGAAACGCAAGAATATCCGCGCCGAGCGGCGCAAGGTGCGGGAAGCGGGTGTGACCATGCGCCAGGTGCGCGGCATGGACGCCACGGACGCGGACTGGAAGCTGTTCCACCGCTGCTACAGCAATACCTATGCGGAACACCGCTCCTCGCCCTATCTGTCGCTGGACTTCTTCCGGCGCATAGGCGCGACCATGCCGCAGAACATTCTATTGGTGATCGCCGAACGCGAAGGCCGGGCCATTGCCGCCTCGCTGGTGATCCACACGGCCGACACCCTGTATGGCCGCTACTGGGGCGCGCTCGAACACGTGCCCTGCCTGCATTTCGAGACGGCCTACTACCAGCCGCTGGAGTTTTGCATCGCCAACGGCATCGCCACCTTCGAAGGCGGCGCCCAGGGCGAGCACAAGATGGCGCGCGGCTTCCTGCCGCAAAAGACCTGGTCCGCCCACTGGCTGGCCCACCCTGCCTTTGCCGACGCCGTGCAGCGCTTCCTCGAGCGCGAACGGGGCGGCATCGATGCCTATCTCGATGAGTTGAACGAACACAGTCCGTTTCGCGCATAAAAAAACGCTCCCGGCCATGACTGGCGAGGAGCGTTTTTTAACTGATGCTGTTAGGCTTTTGCAGCATCTGCCTTGTAGGCGGCGACGCCGCCGAGGATTTCTTCCTTGGCCACGTCAGGGCCATACCAGCCGTCGATCTTGACCCATTTGCCTTTTTCCAGATCTTTGTAGTGCTCAAAGAAATGCTGGATCTGGCGCAAACGCAGTTCGTTCAAGTCTTCCGGCTTTTGCCAGTGGCTGTAAATCGACAGGACCTTGTCGACTGGCACGGCCAGCACTTTCGCGTCTTCGCCCGACTCGTCGGTCATTTTCAGCACGCCGATAGGACGGCAGCGCACGACCACGCCCGGGATCAGCGGGAACGGGGTGATGACCAGCACGTCAACCGGATCGCCGTCCGGCGACAGGGTGTTCGGCACGTAGCCGTAGTTGCACGGGTAATGCATGGCGGTACCCATGAAGCGATCGACGAAGATCGCGCCGCTTTCCTTGTCGACTTCGTACTTGATCGGATCGGCATTCATCGGGATTTCGATGACGACGTTGAAATCGTTCGGCAGGTCGCGGCCGGAAGAGACGTTATTCAAACTCATGGGGTTCCTCATTAGCGGATGGTGTTTTAACCGCGCAATTATAGCGAAGTACAGGCAGCTTGTGCGATGCAGCAGCGGCGCGCCGGCGTTTTGCGCGTCCAGCCAGCAACACTCGCCAGCACGGCCGTCCGGCACGCGCAAGCTGCTGCCGAGAGAATAAACAGGCTATTGGGAATAATAAGTAGAAACACTTAAGCATTACTACGGTCGACCCCGAGTTAATACCTGAAATATCGTCATATTTTCATTTCAATATCACCATCCAGCGGACATGGTTATCATAACCGGCATTGCATTTATTGCAGCCACTTATAACAACTGTGTCAGGCTTATTCTCCCCGAACTGTCAGCGCGTGATGGCGCGGCCGTCTCACCATCGATGGCCATCAAGCCTGCCAGCCCGGAAACTCCCTCATCCAGCATAATCTTTGCGCTTATTTGAAGCATTTATTTGATTCAAATGACGGCCTGGCCAAAAAATGGCGCGACCAGAAGACAATCATCAATTCTGATAAACTGTCACATTCTGGTGATTCCAAACTTTGTATATTCTGCAATCGACGCCTTCCCTGAATTCAATATGGCGCTTTCAACGCGCCACCGATAAATCCTTGCAAAAAGGAATATGATGATTCCCTCTTTCCGGCCCGGGCCTTTATTAAAGGTCACCGGCGTTATTTTCATTCTGTTTGGCCTCGCCCTGCTGGGCGGCGGCATCTGGCTGGCCACGCTCGGCGGCTCCTGGTACTACTTGCTGGCCGGCATAGGCATGCTCGTCGCCGGCGTGCTGGTATTCCAGGGCAAGCGCAGCGCGCAAGCTTTCCTCGCCTTCTTGCTGACCGCCACCCTCATCTGGTCCGTCATCGAAGTGAAATTCGACTGGTGGCAATTGCTGCCGCGCCTCGACATCTGGTTTGCCGCCGCCGTCTGGCTGCTGCTGCCCTTCGTCAGCCGCCGCCTGGCGCCACCCGCCGCCACGAAACAGGGGCAATTGGGACGCACGGCCCTGTCCGCCGCCGTGGCCCTGACCGTCATCGCCGGCGTCATCGCCCTGTTCCAGGACTACCATGACCTGCATGGCGACGTGCCGGCCGAAAACATGGCCGCCACCGCCAGCGGCGACCTGGCGCCCGGCGTCGAGCACAACGACTGGTCCGCGTATGGCCGCTCCGGCTATGGCGACCGCTATGCCCCGGCCGCGCAGATTACGCCGGCGAATATTTCCGGCCTGAAAGAAGCCTGGACCTATCATACGGGCGACTTCAAGGGACCGAACGACCCGGGCGAGATCGCCAACGAAGTCACGCCGCTGAAGGTCAATGACATGCTGTACCTGTGCACGCCGCACAATATCGTCATCGCGCTGAACCCGGACACGGGCAAGGAAATCTGGCGCCACGATCCGAAGATCAACCGCGACGCGGCCAGCTACCAGCACATGATCTGCCGCGGCGTCGCCTACTGGGACGTCAACGCGGGCCGCGCCAAGAACAACCCGGCCCCCGAAGCGGCCGGCATGGAATGCCCGCGCCGCATCCTGGCGCCGACCATGGACGGCACCATGATCGCCGTCAATGCCGATACGGGCGAGTCGTGCAAGAGCTTTGGCAACAACGGCGTCGTCAACCTGTATAAAAACATGGCGATGATCAAGCGCGGTTTCCTGATGCCGACCTCGCCGCCCGCCGTCTCGCAGAAAATGGCCGTGATCGCCGCCAGCGTGACGGACAATCATTCGACGGAAGAGCCGTCGGGCGTGATCCGCGGCTACGATCCCGTCACGGGCAAGCTGATGTGGAACTGGGACCCGGCCACGCCGGAAGATACCAAGCCCTTCCCTGAAGGCAAGAACTACACCAACAACTCGCCCAACTCGTGGGGCGTGGCCAGCATCGATGAAAAGCTGGGCATGGTGTACATCCCGATGGGCAATGAAACCCCCGATACCTGGGGCGGCAACCGCAACAAGAACGGCGAGAAATTCAACAGCGCCATCGTCGCGCTGGACCTGGCGACCGGTAAAGTGCACTGGGTCTACCAGACCGTGCACCACGATATCTGGGACATGGATATCGGCGGCCAGCCTTCGCTGGTCGACATCGACACGCCGAAAGGCAAAGTGCCGTCCGTCGTCGCCACGACGAAACGGGGCGACATCTATGTGATCGACCGCCGCGACGGCAGCCTGGTCGTGCCGGCGCCGGAAAAACCCGTGCCGACGAGCAATCCTGCCGCCGGCGACACCCTGTCGCCCACGCAGCCGTTCTCGGCCCTGACCTTCTTGCCTGAACGCAATATCAGCGAAGCGGACATGTGGGGCACGACGCCGTTCGACCAGCTCGCTTGCCGCATCATCTTCAAGGAACGCCGCTATGAAGGCCCGTTCACGCCGCAAACGGCCGGCAAGGGCGCCGTCATCTCGCCGGGCCCGCTCGGCATCTTCGAATGGGGCGGCGCGGCCATCGACCCCGTGCGCCAGTTGTTGATCGTCAACCCTGACTACATGGGCTTCCTGGAAAAACTCGTGCCGCGCGCCGAAACGACGGCCAAGGGCGGCACGGGCGGCGAAATGGGCTTGCAGCCGCAGACGGGCGTCCCGTTCGCTGTGGAAATCAAGGCCTTTTTGTCGCCGCTGGGCTTCCCATGCCAGGCACCGCCGTGGGGCTATGTGGCCGCCGTCGACCTGCGCACCATGAAAAAAGTGTGGATGCACAAGAACGGCACCACGCGCGACAGCGGTCCCGTGCCGATCCCGTTGCCGCTGGGCGTGCCCAGCCTGGGCGGCATGGTCACCACGGGCGGCGGCGTGACCTTCCTCAGCAGCACGCTCGACTATTACATCCGCGGCTACGACGTCAGCAACGGCAAGGTCATCTGGAAAGCCCGCTTGCCGGCCGGCGGCCAGGCTACGCCGATGAGCTATGTGTCGAACAAGTCGGGACGCCAGTTCGTCGTTGTCATGGCCGGCGGCCACGGTTCGCTGGGCACGAAGATGAGCGATACCCTGATCGCGTATGCTCTGCCCGAAGGCACCGCCGTACCGAAGAAGTAAAGCTCGAAGAAGTAAATTAGCAAGGTAGCAGCGCAAAAAAAGCCGTTCAGTCTGCACTGAACGGCTTTTTTACGTCTGGAGAAATGGCCTACAAGGCTTACAGGATGGTGGCCAGCGCGCACTGCCGGTAATGGGCGGCGGCCTGTTCCGTCTGCTGCAAGGCATCGTGCATCTGCGCCAGCTTCAGGTGGGCGTCGCGCACCATCTGCGGCTCGTTGGCGTCCGACAAAGCCTGCTCCAGGTGGCGCTGGGCCTTGCCCCACAGTTTTTGCTTGAGGCACAAGGTACCGAGGGTCAGCGCCAGTTCCGCATCGAGCGGACGCTGTTTCAGCCATTGCTCGCAATGCTCGATCTGCAGCAGCAGGGCCGGCGTGCCGCTCGGGGCCGCCGCTTCGCGGTAGGCGCGCACGACGCGCTCGTCCCAGTCGGCGGCCAGCGACTCTTCGCACACGAGGCGCGCTTCGTCATGCAGGCCGCGCGCATTCAGGGCCGTGGCGGCGCGGCAGGCGATATACGGCTTGACCCGGTCGCTGCCGGGCACGGTGGACCATACACGCATCAGCGATTCCGCATCATGCGACGGGTCGGACAGCAAATGGTCGTAAGCCAGTTCGCGCAGGCGCGACGACAGGGCCGGATGCAGGGCGCGGTGCTTGTCGAGCGAACGCACGAGGCGCAGCACTTCCGGCCAGTTCTTCGCCTGCTGCTCGGCTTTCAGCGACCATTGCAGCGCGTGGATATGGCGAGTGCCGCTGGCGTTGAGTTCGCGCACGGCGGCCAGCGCCGCTTCCGGCTGGTGGTCGTCGACCAGCAATTCCGTCACCGTCATCAGACGGGCCGTCTTCAGGCTGGCGTCGCCTTCGACGCGGGCCAGCCAGCTGTCGCGGCGTTCGGACTGGCGCATGCGGTGCGCGGCGCGCGCGCCGATCAGCGCGGCCAGGCCGGCGTTTTCGTCCAGTTCGGCGGCGCGCAGGGCGGCCTTCTCGGCATGGCCGAAACGGCCTTCGAACAGGGCTTTCAAGGCTTCGCGCAAACCCTTGTTGCCATCGCGCTCACGCTTGCGCTGGCGGTAGGCCGCCACTTGCGCCGGCATGCGCACGGTGGCGCGCACGGCGCGCACCAGCAGGTACAGCAGCACGAACAGCACGACCTGCAGCAGCAGGAAGAAGTTCAGCGACAAATCGATGCGGTATGGCGGATAGAACAGCACCACGTTGCCAGGGTTGAAACGGGCCGTCACGGCGATACCGATCGCCGCGGCCATCAGGGCGAGTAACCAGAGAAATAGACGCATGGGCTCAGGACTTCGCTTTGTAGTTGCGCACAGCAGTCAGGCTGTCGGACAAGGTTGGCATTTCGATGGCCAGATTGCTGCCCTGCACCTGGCGCAGCAGGGCTTGCGCCGTCTGCGTGCTCTTGGCGCGGGTGTCGAAATACTTGGCCAGCGCATCCTGCGCGGCGATCAAGTCGTTGCGGAACGCCGTTTCATTGCGCGACAACAAGGCCATGCGGGCATTGAGCAAGCGCAGCTTGACGTTTTCGCGCAAGAAATACGATTGCGTCGGCGACAGCATCAGCGCTTCCGGCGTATCGACCCGGCGGATACGGATCAATTGACGCACGTCGGCCCACATGTCGCCGCTCCAGGTATTGAAGCCGTCGCGCACCTTTTGCAGCAGCGGTTCCGGCGCCGGCGGACCCACCAGCTTGCCGCTGGCATCGCGCACGGACTTGGCCTTGCCCGGTTTTTCCGGCGCGGCCGGCAAGGCCGGCGTTTCGTCGGACAGCATCGGCAAGGAATCGACCTGGGCGATCACGGCGTCGAGGCGCAGGGCCACGCCCGTCGAATCGACGCTGGGCAGGGCCTTGAGTTTTTCCATGTCGCGCCCGATGGCGCGGCGGATGGTGATGAATTGCGGCTTGTCGGAACGCGACAGGCTGCGGTCCGCGTTTTGCAGGGCGATCAGCGCGCCGGGCACGTTGCCGGCCAGTTGCAGCTGCTGGCTGGCCGTCGACAGCACTTGCTCGATTTCCGTCAGCGCCCACTCGTCGCGGTTCTTCGACAAGTCGTTATACAGCTGTTCCAGGGCCAGCTGCTGGCTTTGCGTTTCGCTCTGGCGGTTTTCCAGCGCACCCACCTTGATTTCCAGCTCTTTCGTGCCTTCTTGCACGGTGCGCGCCAGCACGCCCGTTTCGGCGTTGCTGACATCGCCCTTTTGCAGGCGCTTGGCCACTTCTTCGCGCAGGTTGCGGATCTGCTTGCTGGACGACCAGCTTTGCGCCGCCAGCAGCACGGCCAGCACGATGACGGCGATGCTCATGGGCTTTTGCAGCTGTTCCAGCAAGGTCGGCGCGCGGCCGGCAGGTTGGTCGGCCGCCTGCGGCGCCGTCTTCACGGCGCTGCCAGGCGTTGCATTCGGTTCGGAGAGTGTAGGCATTTCGTTCATGGTCGTGATTGTAACGCGGCGAGCACTCCTGCGTCGCCTGATCCTGTCAGGGTGACACGGGCAAAACCCAGGGCCGCCGCCGTTTGTGCAATGCGGGCGTGCGGCACGATCAGATGTTGCTGTTGCATTTTCACAACAGCCGTCTTTTCAGCATCCAATTCCTCAAGAAGCGCCAGCAAACCGCGCAGCGCTTCCGAGCTGGTGATGATCCAGTCATTATTATGCTGCAACAGCTTTTCCAGGGTCGCCCGCAAGGCCGGCGTCAGCTTGGGCACCTGGCGGCGGTAGGCTGTGACGAACTCGACTTCGGCGCCAGCGGCGCGCAAGCCCTCGGCCAGGTAATCGCGCCCGCCGTCGCCGCGCACGATCAGCACGCGCTTGCCGCGCAGGGCCGGCAAGTCCAGCGCCAGCAATAAATGTTCGGAATCGCTGCGCGCCGTGTCGAGCGGACTGGTGATGCTGGCATTCGCATCCGTGACGCCATGCGCGGCCAAGGCCATCCGGCTGCCCTCGCCCACGACGGCCAGCGGCACGCCTGGCGGCCAGGCGGACAGGTGCGCAAAGACGCAATCGATGGCGTTCGGCGAGACGAAGGCCACCAGGTCATATTCCGCCAGGCGCGCCAGCACGGCTTGCAGCTGCGCGCATTCATCTGCGCCGTCGAGCGCGTGGATTTCCAGCAGCGGCAGCAGGGTCACGGGCCAGCCCAGCGCCGCGATCCTGGCGGCCAGCGGCCCCGCTTGCGCCGCGGGCCGCGTGATCACCACCGTGTCAGGCATGCGGCGCCAGGCCTTCATGGTTGTCGGGCGTAATGGCGCACGAGGCGAGGATGCCGGCGGCATCCTGTGCGCGCAGCAGCTCGGCCACCTGTTCGCCCAGCAGCTCCGGCGCGCTGGCCGGGCCTTCGAACTCGGCGCTGGCCATGCGCGCGCCGTCCGGCGTGGCGACCATGGCGCGCAAGCGCATGCTGTCGCCTTCGACAGTGGCAAACGCGGCCAGCGGAATCTGGCAGCTGCCGCCGAAGATCTTCGACACCTTGCGCTCGGCCGTGACGGCTTGCGCCGTATCAATATGGTTCAGCGGCGCCAGCAGGGCCGTCATGTCGACGCCGTCGGCGCGACCGGCGCGCACCTCGATCGCCATGGCGCCCTGGCCGGCGGCAGGCAGGCTGTCTTCCGGCGCCAGCACGGCGCGGATGCGCGACGCCAGGCCCAGGCGTTTCAGGCCGGCGGCGGCCAGGATGATGGCGGCGTAATCGCCACGGTCCAGCTTGCCCAAGCGCGTGTCGAGGTTGCCGCGCAGGGGCAGAATCGTCAGGTGCGGGTAGCGCGCGGCGATCAGCGACTGACGGCGCAGGCTGCTGGTGCCGACGACGGCGCCGTGCGGCAGCTCGGCCAGGCTGGCGTAATCGTTGGACACGAACGCGTCGCGCGGGTCTTCGCGCTCGAGGATGGCGGCCAGGGCAAAGCCTGCCGGCAACTCCATCGGCACGTCTTTGAGCGAATGCACGGCCAGGTCGGCGCGGCCCTCTTCCATCGCCACTTCCAGTTCCTTGACGAACAGGCCCTTGCCGCCTACCTTGGACAGGGCGCGGTCCAGAATCTGGTCGCCGCGTGTGGTCATGCCGAGAATTTCAACGCTACACTGCGGATACAGGGCGGCCAGGCGCGCACGCACGTGTTCGGCTTGCCACATGGCAAGGCGGCTCTCGCGCGTGGCGATCACCAGGCGGGAAGGAATATTTTGGGTCAATTCGGATGCTTTCAAAACAAGTTCTTTCGCTGTGGCTGTCGTTGTCGTTGCCAATTCGCCCGTCCGATATCAATTTGTATCGGAATGGCGCCCGGCCTCGCTATAATCGTTATCCCTTAGCCTAGAAGGCCAAGTCAGGCTAGCGTCCATGTTGAAGACCACAAATTTTATCATGCGCCCCCTCCCCTCTGCGGCCAAACGCCCGGTGCGATCCACATTCCCTTGCTTTTACACTTACTTTGGTTCTTTATTATGCTCAATGACGCAGTAGCACCAGAAATAGTTCCAGCGGCCGGCTCCGACAAGGACGCGCCGCTGAAAGAAGATATCCGCTTGCTGGGCCGCCTGCTGGGCGACGTGCTGCGCGAACAGGAAGGCGACGCCGTCTTCAATGTGGTGGAAACCATACGCCAGACTTCCGTGCGCTTCCGCCGCGAAGCGGACGCCGACGCGGCGCTGGAACTCGACGCCATGCTCAAGGAACTGAGCCGCGAACAGACGATTTCCGTCGTGCGCGCGTTTTCCTATTTTTCGCACCTGGCCAACATCGCGGAAGACCAGCACCACATCCGCCGCCGCCGCGCCCACCTGCTGGCCGGCTCGCCGGCGCAAAAGGGCAGCGTCAGCTTCGCGCTGAAAAAACTGCGCGCCGCCGGCGTGCCGCGCAAGACCGTCGACACCTTTTTCCAGGACGCCCTGATCGCGCCCGTGCTGACGGCCCACCCGACGGAAGTGCAGCGCAAGAGCATCCTCGACGCCGAGCACGACATCGCCCGCCTGCTGGCCGAGCGCGACCTGCCGCAGACGCCGAAGGAACGGCAGGCCAACATGCAGCTGCTGCGCTCGCGCGTGGCCACCCTGTGGCAGACGCGCATGCTGCGCTACTCGAAGCTGACGGTGGCTGACGAAATCGAAAACGCCCTGTCCTACTACCGCATCACCTTCCTGCGCGAACTGCCGGGCCTGTACGACGACATCGAGGAAGACATCGCCGCCGAGTACCCGAACGGCAACGGCACGATCGAGCCGATCAATGCCGCCTACGTGCAGATGGGCAGCTGGATCGGCGGCGACCGCGACGGCAACCCCAACGTCAACGCGGGCACCATGCAGCACGCGCTGGCGCGCCACGCCACCACCATCCTCGACTTTTACCTCGACGAAGTGCACGCGCTGGGCGCGGAACTGTCCGTCTCGACCCTGATGGTGGGCGTGAGCGCCGAACTGCAGGCGCTGGCCGACCAGTCGCCGGACGCCTCGCCGCACCGCAGCGACGAACCGTACCGCCGCGCCCTGATCGGCATCTATGCGCGCCTGGCCGCCACGGCCCGCGCGCTGGGCGCCACCAACATCCTGCGCAAGGAAGTGGGCGCGGCCGCCCCCTATCCTGACGCGGCCGCCTTTGTGGCCGACTTGCGCACCATCGTCGCCTCGCTCGAGTCGCACCACGGCGCGGCCCTCGTGCGCCCGCGCCTGGCGACCCTGGCGCGCGCGGCCGACATCTTCGGCTTCCACCTGGCGTCGCTCGACATGCGCCAGACTTCCGACGTGCACGAGCGCGTGCTGGCCGACCTGTTCGCGAAAAGCGGCGTGGCCGCCGACTACACGACCCTGTCCGAGGAAGACAAGCAGGCGCTGCTGCTGAGCGAACTGGCCCAGCCGCGCCTGCTGTACTCGCCCTACATCGCCTACGCCACGGAAACGGATTCCGAACTGGCCATCCTGCGCGCGGCGCGCGACATCCGCCAGCGCTACGGCGCGCGGGCCATCCGCAACTACATCATCTCGCACACGGAAACCGTGTCCGACTTGCTGGAAGTACTGCTGCTGCAAAAGGAAACAGGCTTGCTGCGCACCGACTGGCAGGCCGGGGGCGACGGCGACAGCACGTGCGAGCTGATGGTCATCCCCCTGTTCGAGACCATCCCCGACCTGCAGCGCGCGGCCGGCATCATGAGCCAGCTCATGGCCTTGCCGCTGGTCAAGCAATTGATCGCCAAGCAGGGACAGTTGCAGGAAGTCATGCTCGGCTATTCCGATTCGAACAAGGATGGCGGTTTTCTCACGTCGAACTGGGAACTGTACAAGGCGGAACTGGCATTGGTGGCGGATTTCCAGAAGGCAGGCGTCAAGCTGCGCCTGTTCCATGGCCGCGGCGGCACGGTGGGCCGTGGCGGCGGACCCAGCTACGAAGCCATCCTGGCGCAGCCGCCGGGCACCGTCAACGGCCAGATCCGCCTGACGGAGCAGGGCGAAATCATCGCCTCGAAGTTTTCCAACGCGGAAATCGGCCGGCGCAACCTGGAATTGCTGGTCGCCGCCACCCTGGAAGCGAGCCTGGCGCCGCAGGAAGCCAATCCGGCCCGCAACGGCCAGCTGGCGCAATTCGAAGCCGTGATGGCGCAGCTGTCGGACCTCGCCTATCACGCCTACCGCCACCTCGTGTATGAAACGCCGGGCTTTACGGAGTATTTCTTCTCGGCCACGCCGATTGCGGAAATCGCCGAGCTGAACCTCGGTTCGCGCCCCGCCTCGCGCAAGGCCAACCAGCGCATCGAAGACTTGCGCGCCATTCCCTGGGGCTTTTCCTGGGGCCAGTGCCGCTTGCTGCTGCCGGGCTGGTTCGGCTTCGGCAGCGCCATCGAAGCGTGGATCAACGATGGCGAGCCAGCGTCGAAGGATGACAGGATCGCCACCCTGCGCGCCATGTACGCCGAATGGCCGTTCTTTGCCACCCTGCTGTCGAACATGGACATGGTGCTGGCCAAGACGGACCTGGCCATCGCGTCGCGCTACGCGGAACTGGTGGCGGACCAGGACTTGCGCGAACGCATCTACAAGCGCATCACGGAAGAGCATGGCAACACCTTGCGCTGCCTGGAGCTGATCACCGGCAATACCGAGCGCCTGGCGGGCAATCCGCTGCTGGCCCGCTCGATCCAGAACCGCTTCGCCTACCTCGACCCGCTGAACCATTTGCAGGTGGAATTGATCAAGCGCAACCGCGCCCTGTCCAGCGCCAGTAAAGTCGATGAACGGGTGCACCGCGGCATCCAGCTGTCGATCAACGGCGTGGCGGCAGGCTTGCGCAACACGGGCTGATCGCGCCGCATTGCCTTCGGCAAGCAGGGGCCGGCACCGCAAGGGTCGGCCCTTTTGCTTTCCAAATGGAAAAATATTCTCAATAAAACAACATTTGGTATTACACTAGCGTCGAATACTTTTCCCACTCCGGCGCCACGTGCACCGCAGCGGCCAACGATGACGCCAGGGACGCGTATGAGCAAATGGTCGATTGAAACGCTGAGTACGGCATGCGCCGCCCTCGTCCTGGTGGTGCTGGGCTGGCTGGCCGGCGCGGCCTGGCAGGAGCTCGACTCCTGGGAACATATCTGGCTGTTGCTGCTGCTGGCGGCAGCCGCCGGCACGGCCATGTGGCTGATGCGCAAGCTGCGCGCCCACCTCGCCAGCACGCGCTTGCAGCTCGATGCCAGCACCATGCGCTACCGCCACCTGAGCGAGACGGCGCAGGACGGCATGTGGCAAACGGATGCGCAAGGCACGATATTGCATCTCAACCAGCGCCTGTGCGACATGCTCGATATGCCTGCGGAAAAGCTGCTGGGCCATAAAATGAGCGAATTCTACGATGAGGCGACCTTGCTGCGCCTGTGTCCGCTGCGCCAGACAGCCACGGATAGCTGCATGGGAGAACTGCAATACCGGCACAGCGACGGTTCGGAACGCTGGGCGATGATCAGCGGCCGCCGCCTGTACGACCAGCAGGGCGCGCTGACGGGCGCGCTCGTGCTGGCCAGCGACATCACCGAACAAAAGCGGGCCGAACATGCATTGAGCGTCGCCCATGCGGAACTGGAAAGCCGCGTGGC
This sequence comes from Janthinobacterium sp. GW823-FHT01H08, assembly GCF_058797855.1. Classification (NCBI taxonomy): domain Bacteria; kingdom Pseudomonadati; phylum Pseudomonadota; class Betaproteobacteria; order Burkholderiales; family Oxalobacteraceae; genus Janthinobacterium; species Janthinobacterium sp. GW823-FHT01H08. The sequence goes on along the minus strand of NZ_CM179504.1, from coordinate 2,257,404 downwards.
CCTGCGCACGGCCCAGCTGCTCGACGTCAATCTCCAGCTATCGGCGGAAATCGCCATGCGCGCGCAAACGGAAGCGGCCCTGGCGCGCAGCGAAGAACGGCTGCAGGACATCATCTCCATGATGCCCCTGTCGCTGTTCCTGAAAGATGCCGATTCGCGCATCGTGCTGATGAACCAGGCCTGCGAGCAGCAATGGGGCGTGCACCAGCAGGACATTGCCGAAGGGCGCGACTTGCAGCATTTTCCCAGCGACCAGAACGTGGGCTTCCACGCGGCGGACCAGGAAGCGTTTGCCAGCCGCAAGGTGGTGATACGCGAAGAACTGGTATGGAATGCGCAGCTGCAGGAAAATCGCCTGCTGCAGACACACAAGAAACCCATCTTCGATGCCGAAGGGCGGCCGCAGATGATCATCGCCATGGCCATCGACATCACCGACAGCAAGCGCAACGAGGAAAACCTGGAGCGCACCCTGGCCCAGCTGCGCGAACTGAGCGACCACCAGCAAACGATCAAGGAAGAGGAACGCCGGCGCATCGCGCTCGACATTCATGACGACCTGGGCCAGAACCTGATGGTGCTGCGCATCGATGTGTCGCTGCTGCACGCACGCACGGCCAAGACCCATCCGCGCCTGCACCGCCACGCGCAGCGCGTGCTCGACACCATCGACACCACCATCCGCTCGGTGCGCACCATCATCAATGACCTGCATCCCAGCACCCTCGAACTGGGACTGGGTCCGGCGGCCGAATGGCTGCTCCGCCAGATGGAAAGCCGCGGCGCCATCCGCTACCGGCTCACGCTCGACAGCGAGGTGCCGGACCTGGGCCTCGATCAGCGCCAGACCTCGGCCATCTTCCGCGTGCTGCAGGAATCGCTGTCGAACATCGTGCGCCACGCCCAGGCCAGCGAAGTGGAGGTGGCGCTGGAGCAAGATGCGGATTCCATCATCCTGCGCATCAGCGACAACGGCATCGGCATGCAGCCGGGCGACGACGGCAAGCGGGCCGCCTTCGGCCTGAAAAGCATACGCGAACGTGTCCACGCGCTGGGCGGCGAACTGCGCATCGACAGCCAGGCGGGCCGGGGCACGGTGCTGACCATCTACCTGCCCCATGCCGCCAGGCGCGCCATGCCGGCCATGCCCGAACACAAACATTACCAAAAACAGTAACAAATTAGATATGCATTTTTGGCAAATAAAAGTATAGTAAGTTTTTTCCTAGAGGAAACTATCATGCTGACACGGTTCTCCCGCCTCCCCGCCCCATTGCTCGGCCTGCTCCTGCTGGCCGCCGTTTCCAGCGCCAGCGCCACCATTTATGCCGAACGGGGCTTTGGAGAAAGGGATGGCAACGGCAGCATCGCATCCGACCTGAACCCGGCTGGCCTGGTGGCCGGCATCATCATGGAAGAAGAAGGACGGCGCCGCGCCGTGACGTATCAGCATGGCCGCCTCCGCGAGCTGGGCACCCTGGGCGGCGATGAAGGTTTTACCAAGGCCATCAATATCCATGGCGCGGTGGTCGGTTCGGCGCAAACGGCCAGCGGTGCCTGGCACGCCTTCCGCTACGACGTGGCCGGCGGCATGCGCGACCTGGGCACCCTGGGCGGTACCAGCAGCTATGCCACGGCCATCGCACAAGGCGGCCAGGTGGCCGGCTATGCCGACACGAGCGGCGGCGATTTCCACGCCTTTGTGACAAAAGCCGACCACAGCCTGCAAGACCTGGGCACCCTGGGCGGCGCCAGCAGCTATGCCAGCGGCCTGAACAGCCATGGCGTGGTGGTGGGCACGGCCCAGCGCGGCGATGGCTACCGCCGCGCCTTCGTCTACCACCCCGGCGCGGGCATGCAGGAAATCGGCACCCTGCCCGGCGGGCGCATCAGCTCGGCCACCGCCATCAATGACGCGGGCCTGATCGTGGGCGCCTCGGAAACGGAAAAACGCCGCTGGCACGCGTTTGCCTGGGATGGCAAGCGCATGCTGGACCTGGGCGCCCTGATCGGCCAGGGCGACAGCTACGCCACGGCCGTCAACGCGGCCGGGCACGTCGTCGGCAGCGTCAACATCAACGGTTTTGAACCGATGACCTTTGTCTACAAGGAAGGCGTGATGACGGTACGCCGCCGCGACGACGGCCTGTACCTGACCAACAAGATCACGGACGCCGGCCTGGTGGTGGGCGCCGTCTACACAGGGCATAAATTCCAGGCCTTCGCCGTGCCCTCGCAAGCATCGCCGCCGCCGCCGCGCCGCAACCCGCTGGACTGGTTCTTCCTGACCGTCATCGCCGCCGCCTGCGGCGCAGCCCTGTTCCGCGCGCGCCGGCACGTGCGCGCCGGCCTGCTGGGACAGCGCACGCATTTTCTGTAAATCGGCACAGGTAGGGACGAAAAAAAGAGGCTTGCGCCTCTTTTTTTATTGCCTGCTGACCGCTTAGTTTTGCGTCAGGAAAGTCTTCAGCTTGTCCGAACGCGAAGGCTGACGCAGCTTGCTCATGGCTTTCGCCTCGATCTGGCGGATGCGCTCGCGCGTCACGTCGAACTGCTTGCCCACTTCTTCCAGCGTGTGGTCGTTCGACATTTCCACGCCGTAACGCATGCGCAGCACTTTCGCTTCGCGCGGCGTCAGGGAATCGAGTACTTCCTTGATCACGTTGCGCATCGATGCGTGCAGCGCGGCGTCCAGCGGCGCCAACGTCGTGTTGTCTTCGATGAAGTCGCCCAGTTGCGAATCGCCATCTTCGCCCATCGGCGTTTCCATGGAAATCGGCTCTTTCGCGATCTTCATGATTTCGCGCACCTTGTTTTCCGGCATTTCCATCTTGACGGCCAGGGTCGCCAGGTCCGGCTCGCTACCCGTTTCCTGCATGATCTGGCGCGAGATGCGGTTCATCTTGTTGATCGTTTCGATCATGTGCACCGGCACGCGGATGGTGCGGGCCATGTCGGCGATCGAACGCGTGATCGCCTGGCGTATCCACCAGGTGGCGTAGGTCGAGAACTTGTAGCCGCGGCGGTATTCGAATTTATCGACGGCCTTCAGCAGACCGATGTTGCCTTCCTGGATCAGGTCGAGGAATTGCAAGCCGCGGTTGATGTATTTCTTGGCGATCGAAATCACCAGACGCAAGTTGGCGACCGTCATTTCGCGTTTCGCGTGACGCGCGCGCTTTTCGCCGGCAGCCATCTGCTTGTTGATCTTGCGCAAGTCCGCCAGCGGCAGGGCCACGCGCGCTTGCAGGTCGATCATCTTCTTTTGCAGTTCCTTGACGGCAGGCACGTTACGGCTGAGGATGGCGCTGTACGGGTACTTGCAGTCGACTTCGCGGTCGACCCATTCCAGGTCGCATTCATTGCCCGGGAACACTTTGATGAAGTGGGCGCGCGGCATGCCGCATTTGTTCACGCACAGTTCCAGCACGGCGCGCTCGATGTGGCGCACTTCTTCCATCTGGCCGCGCAGGGTGTCACACAGCTTTTCCACGACCTTGGCCGTGAAGCGGATGCCCAGCAATTCCTGCGAAATGGCTTCCTGCGCCTTGATGTAGGCTTTCGAGTTGTAACCCTCGGGCGCCTTGCGCATCTTGTCGTACTGCGTGGAAATGACGTTGAATTTCTCCAACGCATTCTTTTTCAGCTGGGCCAGTTGCTCGCTGGAGAAACCGGCCGCGCCGCCATTGGCGTCGCCGTCTTCTTCCTCGGCTTCCTCTTCCTCTTCCTCGTCGTCACCGCTGGCGGCGGGGGCGGCGGGAGCGGCGGCCGGCGCCGGGGCATTGCTTTCGTTCAAATCCACAAAGCCGTCGACCACTTCATCGACCTTGATTTCATCGCGCGCAATTTTTTGCGACAGCGCAACGATTTCGCCGATCGTGGTGGGGCAGGCGGAAATAGCCTGGATCATGTCTTTCAGGCCGCCTTCGATGCGCTTGGCGATCTCGATCTCGCCTTCGCGCGTCAGCAGCGCCACGGCGCCCATTTCACGCATGTACATGCGCACGGGGTCGGTGGTGCGGCCGAAGTCGGAGTCGACCGTCGACAGGGCAGTGGCGGCAGCCGCTTCCACTTCATCGTCGCTGGTGACGGTGGCGACGTTGTCAGTCAACAACAGGCTTTCCGCATCAGGGGCACGCTCGTAGACGGCGATGCCCATGTCGTTGAAAGTGGCGATGATGCCTTCGATCGCTTCCGGATCGATGATGTTTTCCGGCAATTGGTCATTGATCTCGGCGTAGGTGAGGAAACCGCGTTCCTTGCCCATGTTGATCAAGCCCGTGATCTGCTTGCGGCGGCGTTCCAGGTCCGCTGCCGATGCTTCCGGATCGCCCAGCGCGTCCGCCAGGCCGCCCTTGGCCTTGCGGTCGCGCGCTTTCGACACGGCCTTCAGTTCGGCGCGCTCGACGGCGTTCAGTGCTGCCACTTCATCGTTTTCCGGCGTGAATTCGCTCGGCTTGCGGCCGCGGCGGCCTGGCACCTTGACGGTCGGCAGGAAGTAATTCGAGGTGTCGATGGCGGCCAGGGCATCGGCGTCCGTGGTCTTGCTGACCACTTGCGCGCCGGTGATGATGGTCACGGGCGCTGCCTCAGGCTTGGCGCGCACGACTTTCGAGCGGGCTGCCGTCACCACCTTGTTCGTGGCGGCGCTTTCGCTGACCTTGCGCGGCGCGGCCGGGGCCTTGGCGCCGGGGGCGACCTTCACGCTTGGCGTTTTGGCCGGTGCGGCGTCGGCCACCTCGGCCACTTCGGCAACGGCTTCGACAGCCGCCGCTGGCGCTTCGGCAGCCGCATCGGCCGGCGGAACGGCAGCCAGGCGCGAGCGGCTTTTCTTCACCACGGTGACGACGGTGGGCGCCGTCGTGACGGTGGCTTCCGGATTCGCTTGCGCATTATCGATGAAGTAAGATAAAGTCGTTTTGGGTACGGCAAGTGGCGCCGCGGCTGGGCGTGGCGCCTTGGCGGACAACGTTAAAGTTTTTGGCGTATTCTTCATGAGATATCTCTTAATGCGAGACCAGATGGTGTCGGCGCGAAGTGAATGATTCCACCTAAGCCTGCGAAACCGGACTCGATGGAGCGTATTGTTGCGGCTGCCGTGTTAACGGCAGCGGCGCCTGTCTATCGGGACGTTCAAAGCCCGCGCATCCGTCATGCGGAGCGGCGGGGCCGAAGCCGGGTCAGATAAATAAGCGATGTACATTGCGGAATGAAAAAAAGCCCGTACCAGAACGGGCTTGAATCTATTGTTGTTCAGTGAAGACACAGCGGAGAGCAAGATTATGCACGAAGGCCAGTTATCTGGATAATTGATAAGCAAAATATCTGATATCAAAAATATCAATAATGATGGCCCTGCACCGCACTGCTCCTATCCCCTGCACACCTGAGCCAGACCATCAAAAACGGGGTCCAGTCATCAGCGCAAGCCGACATTATACACATTTCCCGTATTTCGCGCTGTGTCCGCTGTAGGGCGGACCCGCTTGTTGCAGCGCAAGTTGCCAAAAAAGACAATGCACTTGCCTGTGGCGCGTGCTATGCTCCCCTTTTATAGCCCAACCAATGATGTCGATGACCAGCTCCACGCCAGACCAGCAAGCCACCACTCCTGACACGCCAGTCGATGCAGCCCCAGCGGCGGCACCGGCCGCAGCGACCACGCCGGCGCCTGCCGGCCTGACCGCACGCGCGCTGCTGAAGCAGTTCCAGGAGCAATTCCCGCCATTCCGCGATTGCCTGCCCTTGTCGATCGGTATCGACAAGCAGATCCTGGCGCGCCTGCCGGACCTGGACCGCAAGCTGATGCGCACGGCGCTGGGCATCCACACGGGTTCGCTGCGCTACCTGCGCGTGATGGAAAAAGCCAAAATCCGCTACGACCTCGACGGCACCGCCGGCGCGGAAGTGACGCAAACGCACCGCGACCACGCCACGCAAGTCTTGCAGCAGCGCTTCAAGAAGGAAGCCGAGCGCAAGAAAGCCGAGCGCGACGCGGCGGCCGCCGAAGAAGCGAACCGCTTGCGCCTTGAAAAACTGAATCAGCTGACCGCGAAATTCTCGCGCAAAGGCTGATCCGGTTTCATGGACACAGCTGCCGTACCGCCACTCCCCCCGTATCAAGGCATCGCCCTCGACCACGTCAAGCTGGTACGTACCAGCGATGATGCACAGGCGGCCATGGCCGCCCTGCTGGCAGCGGACGCCATCGGCTTCGATACGGAATCAAAGCCTACTTTTGTGAAGGGCGAGTCCTCCACGGGACCGCATCTGATCCAGCTGGCTACCGACGACATCGCCTACCTGTTCCAGGTGGGCAGCACGCCGGCGCCGGCCCTGGCCGAACTCAAAGCCATCCTCGAATCGACCACCACCCTGAAGGTGGGCTTTGGCCTGTCCGACGACGTCAAGCGCCTGCGCAACAAGCTGGGCATCGCGCCAGCCCAGGTGCTCGACCTGTCCGTCGCCCTGCGCGGCGGCCAGCGCAACGACCTGGGCGCGAAGACGGCCGTGGCCAAATTTTTCGGCCTGCACCTGCAGAAATCGAAAAAGATCTCCACCACCAACTGGGCCACGTCGCGCCTGACGGAAAAGCAGATCCTGTACGCGGCCGACGATGCGCAAGTGGCCCTGCGCGTGTATCGCCGCTGGATCGCCGAAGGCGGCAAGGTGGCGCCGCAAAAAGCGCCGCGCGCCAGTACGCCGCCTGGCCCGCCGCCAGTCGCCGCCTGAGCCGGCGCGCCTTCCTGCAACATGAGCAAGAACAAGTCCATCGGCACCACGCCTGACGCGATCACCGCCGCCGAACAGGCGCTGGGGCGTGGGCTGCCCGCGTCCTACGTGCAATGGTTATTGGTCAACAATGGCCGCGCGCTGGGCGCCTTGAGCATCTTTCCCGTCTACGACGCGGCTAATGCGCGCAAGACGTGGGAATCGATAGAACGCCATTACCGCACCGACTGGCAAGAGTGGCTCGAGAATGCGGATGACGGCGATGCCGCATCCCTGCTGCCCTTTGCCCAGTTCGGCACGGGCGATTACTATTGTTTTGACTATGCGCAAACGGGTCCATCGGGCGAGCCGGTGGTCGTGCTGTGGTCGCACGAAACAGGGGCTGCCACCACGGTGGCGCCCGACTTTGCGTCATTCCTGATACTGCCCGGCCGCCCGGGCTGACACCCGGCGGCCGGCCCAGCCTTATTTGACCAGACGCAAGGTCAGGGGATAGCGGTAAGTGACGCCATTGCTGGCCTTGACTGCCGCGACGATCGAGCACACCAGGTTGGCCAGCGCCACGATCCAGAACAGGAACAGGCCGATCAGCACGAACGACAGGATGAAGCAGGCGAAATACCAGATGATCAGGGTGATCTGGAAATTGAGCGCCTCGCGGGCGTTCTCGGCCGAGAATTTATCCGCATCGTCTTTCTTGATCAAGTAAATGATCAGCGGCGCCACCCAGCTGGTGAACAGGCCGCCAACGTGGGACAGAATGGCCAGCGTCGTATCTTGCGTACGACCCAGTTCCGGCTGCGTGTTATCCATTATCATTCCCATCATTCGTTATAGATACTTCAATATAACAGCAATATTTCCTTTTGGAATGAAACACTTGCTGGCGCAAGGACTTTTTTTCATGTGCCGCTTGCCGCCCTCTGCGCCAGCCGCCCCAGGGTGGCGATGGCCTCTTCCAGCTGCGGACTCCACGGGTGGCCATAATTGAGGCGGATGCAGTGGCGAAACGCGCGCGTGGCGGAAAAGATAGGGCCGGGCGCGATGCTGATGCCGGCCGCCAGCGCGCTGCGGTGCAAAGCCAGCGCATCGATGCCCGCCGGCATTTCAACCCAGACGAAATAGCCGCCCTGCGGCCGCGTTACCCGCGTGCCGGGCGGAAAATGCACGGCGATCGCTTGCAGCATGGTGTTTTGCTGCGCCGCCAGGGTCAAGCGCAGCTGGCGCAAATGGCGGTCGTAGCCGCCCTGCGCCAGGTAGTCGGCCAGCGCCATCTGCAGGGGGATGGGCGCCGACAGGCTCGTCGTCAGTTTCAAGCGCTCGACCTGTCGCGCATAGCGGCCCGCCACGGCCCAGCCCAGCCGGAAACCGGGCGCCAGGGTCTTGGAAAACGAGCTGCAATGCATGACGAGGCCCGCGCTGTCGTGGCTTTTCGTCAGGCCGGGACGCTGCTTGCCGAAATACAGCTCGCCATACACGTCATCCTCGATCAGCGGCACGCCATGGCGCGCCAGCAGTTCGACCAGCGCGCGCTTCTTTTCCGGCGGCATCAGGCTGCCCAGGGGGTTCTGGAAACTCGTCATCAGCCAGCACGCCTTGGGCCGGTGGCGTTGCAGCAACTCTTCCAGCGCCGCCAGGTCGACGCCGTCACGGGGGCTGGTGGCAATTTCCACCGCCTTCAGTTCCAGCCGCTGCAGCGCCTGCAGGCAGGCATAGAAGCTGGGCGACTCGATCAGCACCGTGTCGCCGGGCCGCGTGACGGCTTGCAGGCACAGGTTCAGCGCTTCCAGCGCGCCATTCGTGATGACGATGTCGTCGCTGGAAACGGGCACGCCGTCAAGCTGATAGCGCAGGGCGATCTGGCGGCGCAGCTCGGCATTGCCCAAGGACAAATCCGTGACGGTGCTCCACGGGTCGAGGCGGCGCATGCTGGCCGACACGGCCCGCGCCAGCCTTTCCATGGGGAACAGCTGCGGGCTGGGAAAGGCCGAACCGAACGGCACGATATCGCGCGCGCCGACGGCGCCCAGCACCTCGAACACGAGGTCGCTGACATCGACTGTGGTGCTGGCGTCGAGCGGGTGGGAACTGTCCGGCTCGGGCGCCAGCGCGGCGCGCTGCGGCGCCACGTAATAGCCGGAGCGGGGACGCGAGACGATCATGCCGCGCGCTTCGAGCAAATAATACGCCTGGAACACCGTCGACGGGCTGACGCCCCTGCGCGCATGCTGCTGGCGTACGGACGGTAATTTATCGCCAGGCAGCAACAACTGCGTGGCTATCATGGCGGCGACTTCTTCCGCCAATTCCTCATATCGTTTCAACCCTGCTCCTCAAACTGATCCGTAGTTTTATTGCACAACTGATCCTGTCACAGTGACAGCACCCGGTATATGCTAGGGTAACAACATCCGGGCAGCAACACCGGCACGGCACATCGACCGACGAGACAGGTTATTTCCCCATGCAACTCCCCATGCTACTGCATTCTCCCCGCGTGCTGGTGCTGGCCCTGGCTATCGCCTGGCCCGGCATGGGGCTGGCCGCGCCCGCCGCGCTGCCAGCCGGCCACGACAGCCTGGAACAGCGCATCAAGGCGTGCACGGCCTGCCATGCGCCGAAGGAACGCCACGACGCCTTCTTTCCCCGCATCGCCGGCAAGCCTTCAGGCTACCTGTACAACCAGCTGCTGAACTTTCGCGAGGGACGGCGCCAGTATCCGATGATGAACTACATGGTCGAGCACTTGCCGGACGATTACCTGCGCGAAATTGCCGACTATTTTGCGGCGCAGCACCCCGCCCCGCCGCCGGCCCAGCCCAGCGGCGCCGGCACGATGGCCCTGGAGCGCGGCAAGCAGCTGGTGCTGCACGGCGATACCAGTAAAAAGATTCCCGCCTGCATCGCCTGCCACGGCGAGAAGCTGGCCGGCGTGGCGCCCGCCATCCCCGGCTTGCTGGGCTTGCCGCGCGACTATATCAACGCCCAGCTGGGCGCGTGGAAGAACGGCATCCGCCGCGCCCACGCCCCCGACTGCATGGCGCAAGTGGCGCAGCGCCTGTCGGACGCGGACGTGGGCGCCGTCTCGGCCTGGCTGGGCACGCAAGTGGCCAGCGCCGACGCGCGCCCCGCCAGCAGCATCGCCCTGCCCTTGCCCCTGCATTGCGGCGGCGTGCCGGGCTCCGGCGCGCAGGTGGCGCCATGAAAAAATGGATGATCGCGATTGCCGGCGTTGCCATCGTTGCGGCCGGCGCCAGATTCGTACTGTACCCAGACGACGACATGGGCCCGCCCGCCGTTGCCAGCACCCTGAGCCAGGAACAGCTGGTCGCGCGCGGCGCCTACCTGGCCAAGGCGGGCGATTGCATGGCCTGCCACACGACGCGCGGCGGCGTGCCCTACGCGGGGGGGCGCGCCCTGCAGACGCCGTTCGGCAAGGTGCTCTCGCCCAACATCACGGCCGACAAGGAAACGGGCATCGGCAGCTGGACGGCCGACGATTTCTGGCGCGCCATCCACAACGGCAAGTCGAAAGACGGCCGGCTGCTGTATCCGGCCTTTCCCTACACCAGCTACACCAAGGTGCAGCGCGAAGACAGCGACGCCCTGTATGCGTATTTCCAAAGCGTGCCGCCGCACAAGCAGGCGAACGCGCCGCACGCGCTGCGCTTCCCCTACAACCAGCAGATCGCGCTGGCCGCCTGGCGCGCCCTGTATTTCAAACCGGGCGTGTACCAGCCGCTCACAAACAAAAGCATGGAATGGAACCGGGGCGCCTACCTGGTGCAAGGCCTGGGCCACTGCAGCGCCTGCCATAGCAGCCGCACGACCCTGGGCGGCAGCGACGACGGCCTGTCGGGCGGCCTGATCCCCGTGCTGGGCTGGTATGCGCCGTCGCTGACGTCGGACGCGGAAGCGGGCCTGGGCGACTGGGACACGGCGCATATCGTGGAATTGCTGCAAACGGGCGTCTCGCCGCGCGCCACCGTCTTCGGCCCCATGGCGGAAGTCGTGCGGCAAAGCTTGCAGCACATGAGCGGCGCCGACGTGCAGGCCATGGCCGTCTACCTGAAAAGCCTGCCCGGCCCGGCACAGCCCGCGCAACGGGCGCCGCGCGACACGTCGGAGCAAGCCCGGCAGCAACTGGCGCTGGGCGCAAAACTGTATGAGGCGCAGTGCGCGAGCTGCCACCAGACCGACGGCAAGGGCGTGCCGCCCGGCTACCCGCCGCTGGCCGGCAACCGCGCGCTGACGACGCAGTCGGCCGTGAACGCCATCCGCCTCGTGCTCAACGGCGGCTTCGCGCCCGGGACAAAAGGCAACCCGCGTCCCTACGGCATGCCGCCGTTCGGTCCCGTCATGGATGATACGGAAGTGGCGGCCGTGGTCACGTATCTGCGCGCGTCGTGGGGCAATGATGCGCCGGCGGTGTCGGCGCTGGAGGTAAACAAATACCGCAGCGTGCCGCTGGAATAATGCCGTTTGACGATTATCTCAAATTGAGATAATCTGCGCTCATGATATCGCTTCGTCACGGCATCGCTTCGGCATATGCGCATCGTCGCCAACAAGGCTTTGATCGATTTCGCCAGGAAACATCCCCTGGCGGGCGAGCCCATGCAGGCATGGCGCAAGATCATCGAATCGCGGCCTTTTGCCAATTTCGCCGTGCTGAAGTCGATATTTAACGCCACGGATCGCGTCGGTGATTACTATGTTTTTAATATTGGCGGTAACAAGTACCGGATCATTGCGGCCATTCACTTCAATCGCCAATTGCTGTTCATCCGGGAAGTGTTGACGCACAGGAGTACGACGCATGGAAACCTTGATGCATCGTGAGATGATTACAGAAATCACTGTCCACTATCAGGCCTTGTCCAAACTGGTCCCTCTGCAGGCGATTCCTGATGCGCCCGCTTATGAACAAGCTGTCAGCGTATTGCATCAGCTATTGGACGCGGGGGCGGCCGATGAAAAACACCCGTTGGCGGGGTTGGTTGACAGTATCGGCCGGTTGATAGCCGATTACGATCAGGAGCATTTCCCGGCTGCCCCTGTTTCGCCTGCGGCCACGCTGCGCCAGTTAATGGAACAACATGCACTGACACAGTCCGACGTACCGGAAGTCGGCACCCAAGGCGTCGTCTCTGAAGTGCTCAACGGCAAGCGGGATCTGAATGTGCGGCAAATCAAGGCCCTGGCACAACGATTCGACGTCCCTCCCAGTGTTTTTATTGCGTAATCCAATAAAAAACCGGCTCACTGAACTGAACCCCAAAAGTTGGACACCAACTTTTGGGGTTTTTCATGTCGAAGTACAGTGAGCAATTTAAGCTCAGCATTATCGAGCAATATTTGTCCGGTTCTGCGGGGTATAAACAGATTGCCGACAAGCACAATCTTCATCATTCAACTGTGAGATTGTGGATTAAATTGCATGCAGCGCATGGCATTGACGGTCTGGTAAAAAAGTTCAGCCATTACAGTGCAGCGTTCAAGCTCTCTGTGTTGCAGCATATGTGGTCCGCTGATTTGTCTTGCTGGCAGGTCGCCGCCGTATTCAATATCCGCAATCGCGGCATCATCCGTCATTGGGAGCGCTGCTATCATAGCGGTGGTCTAGAAGCCCTGATGCCACGCACACGTGGAAAGCCCAAGCAAATGCCCTTACTACCACCTACAGAGCCGTCCGAATCCCTTCCGGATCCCGCGGAACGCACCCACGACGAATTGGTCGCTGAGGTCAACCAATTGCGCATGGAGGTAGCTTACCTAAAAAAGTTAGAAGCCTTAGCTCAAGCGCAGAAGCGGCAGAGTACGACAATGCGCAAAAAACGCAAGTAGTTACTGAGCTAAGGCAGTATTTCCCGTTGCGCGCATTGCTTGAGCTCGCTGGCATGCCACGCAGTACCTTCTATTATCAGCAGAAAGCGGCCCAGGCATGTGACAAATATGCAGGACTGAAGAAGCAGATCGCTGCCATCTATGCTCGCCACAAGGGGCGGTATGGCTACCGGCGCATCACTTTGGCCATCAGACAATTGGGCGAGAAGGTCAACCACAAGACCGTTCAAAGCCTGATGCGCAAACTCGGCCTCAAGTCGCTGGTGCGGCCCAAAAAGTATCGGTCGTACAAAGGAGAGGTCGGACAAGCAGCGCCGCATATCCTGAAGCGATGCTTCGAGGCCAATGGCGCCAATCAAAAATGGGTGACCGATGTGACGGAGTTCAAGGTGCGCGGCGAGAAACTGTAACTCTCGCCGGTCATGGATTTGTACAACGGCGAAATCATTGCATTTGAGACCTCAAGGCATCCAGAGTTCGCATTGGTTGGCAGCATGCTCAGGAAGGCTTTGAAAAAGCTCAAGCACGATGAGAGGCCCATCGTGCATTCGGATCAAGGCTGGCAATACCGAATGCCGGCTTATCAGCGTGCCTTGCAAGAAAAAAAAGTGGTGCAGAGCATGTCGCGTAAAGGGAACTGTCTTGACAACGCGGCCATGGAAAGCTTCTTCGCTGTGCTCAAGACAGAGTTCTTCTATCTGAACAAGTTCGGCAGCGTCGATGAACTACAACGCGGCATCAAAAAGTACATCCACTACTATAATCACGACCGCATCAAGCTCAAGCTAAAAGGGCTGAGTCCCGTGCAATACAGAACTCAGCCCTGGGCAACCCAGCAAACTAAACCGTCCAACTATGTGGGGTCAGTTCACACGCCGGTTCTTTTCATGTCAAACAGCCGTTCTCAGCGGAACTTGCTCTTGTGCCCCGTTTTGAGGTCCAGCGCATAGCGCACGCCGTTGTCCGTCAGCATGACTTCATCGGGCGGTTCTTCGCCGGCCAGGGCGCCGTCGATCAGGGGCAAGCCTTCGCCCTTGCGCATCAGGTCGTCGCAGCGCTCATACACGTTCACGCAGCCGGTGGACGCCATCAGCGATTGCACGATGGCCACTTTCCACGCGTCGACGCCGCCGGCGTTGAATTCGCAGATCAGATAGCCCTGCACGCCGCCAAACAGTTGCACCACCAGGCCCGGCAAGCCCTCGTCTTCACCCTTGATCAGGGTCAGTAGCTGGTTTTCGCCGGCCTTCTTGATGGCTGGCAGTTTTTTCTCGATGGCGGCCTTGACCCTGCGCTTGATCAGCGCGTGGTCGACCGGTTCGTCTTCCTTGAAGCTCCAGATGCGCGCGCGGATCTGCGACTTCGAATTGTAGGCGGCGCGGGCGATAAATTGTTTCGAAGAACTCTGCACGATGGCCGTCGAGCCGGGCTTCATTTTTTCCTGCGGCTTGCCTTCGACTTTTTCAATCGCGGACGCGTAAATCCACGATTGGCCCAGCAAGCTCTTTTCCTTGCCCTGTTTGATGGTGATGATCAGCATGTAATTCCAGTAGTGTGAGCGGCGCGTGCCCCTCGTCGTATGTCCAATACCGGCATGATACCTCATGCCATCCTGTCGCATCCTCCTGCATTCCATGCCGCTGCCGGCGCAGTCTGTCGCAACGCGCTACGCAGGCGCAGCAGGCTCGCATACCATGGCTGCAGTCCAATTCAAAACAGGGAGCAAGAATGACACCGACACTTTTCCACCGCCGCCGCGTCAGCGCCGCGACCGCCCTGCTGCTGGCCGCCTGCGCACTGGCCATGCCGGCCGCGCCGGCGCTGGCCTCGCCGCTGGACTGGATTTCCGGCAACAGCATCCAGGGCAGCGGCAAGCTGCAAAAACAGACGCGCGAAGTGGGCAGTTTCCATGGCGTGGCGCTGAACGTGCCGGGCACGGTCGAGCTGCGTATCGGCAACACGGACAGCGTCACCATCGAAGCCGACGACAATATCCTGCCGCTGATCGAGACAGCCGTGGAAAACGGCACCCTGCGCATCCGCCCCGCCAAGCGCAACGCGAATTTCCGCCAGAGCAGCCTGACCATCGTCATCCAGGCGCGCCAGGTGGAGCGCGTCAGCGTGGGCGGCTCGGGCAACATCACGGCAACGGGCTTGCGGGCCGAGAATCTGCGCTTCGACGTGGGCGGTTCCGGCTCCATCAACGCGCGCGAGCTCGACAGCCGCCAGGTGTCCGTGGCCATCGGCGGCAGCGGCAACTTCAAGGCCAGCGGCAAGACCGAGCAGCTGACGGCCTCCATCGGCGGCTCGGGCAATATCCAGGCGGGCAAGCTGGCCGCGCGCGACGTGCAGGTGAGCATCGGCGGCTCGGGCGAGGCGCAGGTATGGGCCAAGGATGACTTGACCATCAGCATCGGCGGTTCGGGCGAAGTGAGCTACTACGGCGACCCGCGCATCAGCCGCAGCATGCAGCGTTCGAGCAGCATCAAGCGCCTGGGTGCCGCGCCGAATTAGGCCGTGAGGCTGGCCAGCACGGCGGCAAGCGCGCGCGTGGCCGCCTCGTCCAGCGGCTGCAGCGGCGCGCGGGGCGTACCCACATCAAAGCCCCGCAGCGCCAGCCCCGCCTTGACGGTTGGCGGCAAGCCCCCTTTCATCAGGCATTGCAGCAATGGCAATTGCTGGAAGAACAGTTCACGCGCCCGCGCCAGGTCGCCCGCCTGCACGGCCGCATACAGGGCCAGCGGCAATCCCGCATGCAGGTTGGGCGCGGCCGTGCACCAGCCGCGGGCGCCGGCCGCCAGCGCGGCGAAGGCCAGGGTATTGCTGCCGTTGTAGAACGGCAACGCTCCCCCGCTCAGCTGCGCCAGCCGGTGCATGCGCTGGATGTCGCCCGTGCTTTCCTTGACCATCGTCACATTCGGCACCTCGCGCCAGATGCGCACGATCAGCTCGGGCGACATATCGATGCCGCTGGTGGCCGGATTGTTGTACAGCATGATCGGAATGCCCACGGCGTCGCCGATGCGCGCCACGTGGCGCACAATTTCTTCCTCGCTCAATTTCCAGTACGACACGGGCAAGACCATCACCGCGTCGGCGCCCTGCTTTGCCGCAAAGCGGGCGCGGCGCATGGCGCCCGCCGTGGTCAGGTCGGAAATGCCCACCACCGTGGGCACGCGCCTGGCGACGGCGGCCAGCGAGGTGGCGGCGACGGCTTCCCACTCCGCGTCCTGCAGGTAGGCGCTCTCGCCCGTGCTGCCCAGCGGGGCGATGCTGTGCACGCCGTCGGCGATCAGGCGCTCGATCAGTTGTTGCAGGCGCGGCAGGTCGACGTCGCCGCCATCGGCCGTGAAGGGGGTGACAGGGTAGGCAATGATGCCGTGAAATGGTGTCTGCATGATGTTGCTTCCTTTTAATCAGTGTGTGTGTGGTTCAGGCCAGGCAGTCGGCGTGCTGGCGCAGGGCGCGCCGCGCGTAATAGGCGAAGGTCACCGTGTCGCGCCGGGCCGTGGAAATCCAGTCGTGCGCCTCGCGCGCCAAGGCCGGGGGCAAGGGCAGGATGGTGCCGGCCGCCATGGCCAGCAATTGCAAACGGGCTGCCCGTTCCATCAGCAAGGCCAGCATGCACGCCTCTTCCACCGTGCGGCCCACCACCAGCTGGCCGTGATGGGCCAGCAGGATGGCGCGCTTGTCGCCCAGGGCGCCGGCGATGATCTCGCCTTCTTCATTTCCTACCGGCACACCCGGCCACGAGGGCAGGAAGGCGCAATCGTCGAACAGGGGGCAGGTATCCATGTGCGACACCTGCAGCGGCTGCTCCAGCATCGACAGCGCCGCCACGTGCGTTGGATGCGTGTGGATGATGCAGGCCACGTCCGGGCGCTGGCGGTAGATCCAGCTGTGGAAACGGTTGGCCGGGTTGGGAATACCCTCGCCGTGCACCACACGCAGGTCATGGTCGACCTCGAGCAGATTGCTGGCCGTGATTTCATCGAAGCCCAGGCCCAGCTGTTGCGTGTAGAACGTGGCGTCCTGGCCGCCACGGCAGCTGATCTGCCCTGCCAGGCCGGAATCATGTCCGCCATCGAACAGGATGCGGCAGGACAGCGCCAGGGTTTGCCGCGCCGACCAGGCACTGTCCTGCGTGACGCTGGCCAGGCGCCGCTCGGCGATGGCCACCAGTTCGTCTTTCGACAAGGCCAGGCTGGCGCCCGGTGCCGCTGCTTCATACTGAGTATTGTGTTGCATCGTTGATCCTTCACTCATGCTGACTACGCTTCCCGGCATGCACGGCAACAGCCGCGCAACCCAATCCAAGGAAACTGAGTGTATTTTAGGACACTTTGTGTCATGAGGTACAATAGTTTTTTTAAATCGACCGATGCAACCATGGCTATGCGTCTGAAACTGCTGAGAAAACACAAGGGCTGGACCCTGGAACAGCTGGCGGAAAAAAGCGGCTTGACGAAGAGTTACTTGTCCAAGGTGGAGCGGGGCCTGAGCGTGCCCTCAATCGCCGTGGCGCTGAAACTGTCGCACGCGATGCAGGTGGACGTGGAGCAGCTGTTCAGCGACAGCCACCGGCAGGCGGCCGTCACCATCACCCGCGCCGGCGATCCGGCCAGCGCGGGCGCGATGCCGCCGCTGCCGCATTTCGCCAGCATCGCCGCCGGCGTGGCACCGAAGAAAATGCTGCCCTTCATGGTGTATCCGGCGGCCGATTTCGCCGCCTCCGCCTTCAAGGAACATGCGGGCGAGGAATTCCTGTTCGTGCACCAGGGCACGATTGAAATCGAGTTTCCCCAGGAAACCGTGCAGTTGCACACGGGCGACTCCGTGTATTTCAACGCCCTGATTCCGCACCGCACGCGCAGCATTGGCGCGCAGCAGGCGCAGTTGCTGGTCATCGTCAGCAACGACGAAGACGCGGCCCCGTAAAGCGGCGGCGCAATGCAAAAAGCCCGGAGCGATCCGGGCTTTTTGCGTTTCAGACAGCCAACATCAGCGTGCCGGCTTCACCGGTTCGCGGTCGATCAGGACCGTGTTGACGCTGTCGGTCAGCCAGATCTGGCCATCCTGGATCGTGCATTGCAGCTGCATGGTGCGCTGCGCCAGCTTGCTCATGTCTTGCGCCGCCTCGGACGGCAAGTTGATCACGGTCAAGTTCTTCGCCCGTTCCAGTTTATTCGCGATCTGCTTCCACCAGATGTGGCTGGTTGCGCCATAGCTGTAGACGATGACCTGTTCCGAACGGCCGCAGGCCTTCAGGATGCGCTTTTCATCCGGCTGGCCCACTTCGATCCACAGCTGGATGGCGCCCGTCAAATCCTTCTGCCACAGGTCGGGCTCTTCCGTATCGAACAGGCCCTTGGTGAAGGTCAGCGCCTCGTCCGCATGGATGGCGAACGCCAGCAGGCGCACCATCATGCGCTCGTCCGTTTCGGACGGGTGGCGCGCCAGGGTCAGCGCATGATCCTGGTAGTAATTGCGGTCCATGTCGGCGATCTGCAGATCGGCTTTGAAAATTGTTGCTTTGAGGGCCATCGTGTTTCTGTCTCGGTAAAGTAAATAGTGAAGCCGGTATCAGCGGAAAACCACGGTCTTGTCGCCATTTTTCAGGATGCGATGCTCGACGAACCATTTCACGGCGCGCGCCAGCACCACGCACTCGACGTCGCGGCCGATGGCCGTCAGCGTTTCCGCATCCATCGCATGGTCGACGCGCTCGACGTCCTGCTCGATGATCGGGCCTTCGTCCAGGTCGCCCGTGACGAAGTGGGCCGTCGCGCCGATCAGCTTGACGCCGCGGTGGTGCGCCTGCGCATACGGCTTGGCGCCCTTGAAGCTGGGCAGGAAGGAGTGGTGGATATTGATGGCGCGGCCGTCGAGCGCCTGGCACAGGCCGGGCGACAGGATCTGCATGTAGCGCGCCAGTACCACCAGGTCGATCTTGTGCGTGTCCATCAGGTCGAGGATCTTCGCTTCCTGCGCCAGCTTGGCCGCTTCCGGCGCACCGGCCGCCAATGGCAAGTGGTGGAAGGGAATATTGTAGCTGGCCGCCAGCTGGTAGAACTCCATGTGATTCGACACGATGGCGGGAATTTCCACGTTCAGCAAGCCGCTCTTGTAGCGGAACAGCAAATCGTTGAGGCAATGGCCGATCTTCGACACCATCAGCATCACGCGCGGCTTGACGCGCGCATCGTGCAACTGGCCATGGAAGGGGCCATTGCGCTGCATGACTTGCGACAAGTCGGCGAAGTCGCTGCGCAACTGGGCGTCGCTGACGGCGCCGTCTTCCAGCGCGAAATGCACGCGCATGAAGAACAGCTGGGATTCCTGGTCGCCGAACTGGGCGGAATCGAGGATGTTGCAGCCGTGATCGGCCAGGAAGCCGGACACGCGGTGCACGATGCCGCGCTGGTCCAGGCAGGACAGGGTCAGGATGTATTCGGGATGCGTCATGGTCGCGGAAATAGGTAAAAAAGTAAGGCGATGCTCGGCTCAGCCACGCGCGCCGGCCATCGGCTGCGCTGCCGCGAGCCGGCTATTGTCGCACGGCCGGGCCGGTAAGCCGGCATTTTCCACACAAACAGCATGGCTGCCAGCAGCAGCGAGCTAACTGGCGTTCATTTGATCTAACACAAAGGCATCGCGTTTTTGCGCCTGCCAGCTCCCATTCTCGCGCCAAACCGGTAACTGGCGTGGAACCTGGCACGCCATCCGGCGTCTATCTCTTTGCTTGTTTCACCATACGCCGCATCCGGTGCACCGGATGTTTTCTGGATCAGCTTTTCATTGAGGTAGAACATGTTCACAAACAGTATTTTCCCCAGTCTCAGCCCGGCCCTGAAGTCCCATCTCGAGGCCCAGTGCAATTTCGCCACGGAACTATCGCGCAAGATGTTCGATACGGCGCAGCAATTGAGCGAGCTGCATCTGCGGCTGGCGCAGGACTTGCTGCACGAGTGGAGCAACGCCAGCCAGCAACTGCTGGGCGCGCGCGACACGGGCGAGTTCATGTCGCTGGCCGCTGGCCAGTTGCAGCCAAGCAGTAACAAGCTGCACCAATACCAGCAGCAGCTCGGCAATCTCGTCGCCAACGCCAATGTCGAGATGAACCGCACGGCAGAGAACCACCTGCCCGAAACGAGCCGCACGGCCGTGGCCTTCGCTGACGAAGTGGTGCGCAAGACAGCGGAAGAAACGGAAAAAGCCACGCAGCGCCAGCGTGAAATGATCGAAAAAATGCACGCCATAGGCCACCGCGACGGCGCGGGCCGCAGCCACGATAACAGCAGGCAATCCGATCAGGCGCATTGAGCGCCTGCACAGACCACTTGACCCCCACTCGACAGCAAGGAGAGCGACATGGCTAGCAATCAAGGTAATGAACAGGGCAAAGGCACTGGCAGCAGCCAGAAAGCCAGCGAATCGGGCAGCGCCAAAGGCACGAGCAAGCGCGGTTTCGCCGCCATGAATGAGGAACAGCAACGCGAAATTGCCAGCAAGGGCGGCCAGGCAGCCCATCAAAAAGGCACGGCGCATGAATTCGACTCGGAAGAAGCACGCCGTGCCGGGCAGAAAGGCGGTGAAGCCGTCAGCCGCAACCGCGAACACATGGCGGAAATCGGCAGGAAAGGCGGCGAAAGCCGGCAATCGGCTCAGCGCGCCAATGAAAACCGCAGCAGCACGGCGGGGCGCAGCGGCGGCACGGGCCGTCAGGGCGGCAAGGACGAAGACGACAAGGGCTGACCGGGCTGCGGGACTTGCCGGGACGAGCGAGCGGCTTAGCCCGGCAACGCACGGCTTGGCGCGCGAAGGCACGGGGCGGCCCTGGCAGCTCCGTGCAAGGGGTGGCGCAGCGCGGGGCGCGGCGGTATGGTACATTCTCGCCTTACCGACACCTCCGCGCCACGTCCCGCCCTTCCCCGCATGCAGCCATCCCTGAAATACCTGAGCGCCTATTCCGAACAAACGCAAGCGCAAGTGCAGCAACTGATCGCGCAAGACAAGCTGGGCGAAGTGTTGTTAAAACGCTACCCGAACGCGCACGATGTGCGCAACGACAAATCGCTGTACCAATATGTGCAGGACTTGAAGAATGAATTCCTGCGCAATGCCGAGCCCATCAACAAAGTGGCGTTCGACAGCAAGATCCATGTGATCCAGCATGCGCTGGGCTTGCATACCTCGATCTCGCGCGTGCAGGGCGGCAAGCTCAAGGCCAAACATGAAATCCGCGTGGCGACCATGTTCAAGGAAGTGCCGCTGGAATTCCTGCGCATGATCGCCGTGCACGAACTGGCGCACGTCAAGGAAAAGCAGCACGACAAGGCCTTCTACAAGCTGTGCACATATATGGAACCGCAGTACCACCAGTACGAATTCGACGTGCGCCTGTACCTGACCCAGCTCGACCTGTCAGGCCAGCGCCTGTGGTCATGAACTGCTGCGCATGACGGTCTGCGCATGAAGTCCACGTGAAAATGCCGCCCGGCATACACTGGGCGGCATTGTTCGAGTGCGCTGGCTAGTCAGCATGGCCGCCCGGTAAAACGGGCGGCTTTTTTACAGGCGCGCCGGCATGGCCGGCACCATGCTCAGGCTCAGGCGGCGTTCTTGCGGCGAAGCATGAAGCCCAGCAAGCCCAAACCGCCCAGCAGCATGCCGTAGGTGGCCGGTTCCGGCACGGCGCTCACGCTGGCGGCGATATTGTCGACCTGGAAGGTATGCAAGGCGCCTTCCTTCCACGTTGCCGACAACAGATTGCTGAAACCCGTAAACGTGTAGTCGGCGAAGGTGTGGCCGCCGCCGAGGGTGAAGGTCTGGCTCACCGTGCCGCCGCCCACCTGGTGGCCGACGAAGGTCACGTCAAAGGAACCGGGCAAGCTCACGAAGTCGGCCAGGCTGATCGAGCTCAGCGAGAAAGCGCCGCCATCGGCACGGCTCAGGGTCGTCGTCGACAGGAGCGTCGCACCGAGACCGGCCGAACCGGCGTAGGCGAGGCTATTCTGGTGTGCCGAGCTCAGCAGCCCGAAACTGCTGTCGAAGTTGTAGCCGCCTTCGGAGTAGGACTTGAACACGGAACCGAAGTAGCCGGGTTGTTCCAGCGGATCGAAGCCGATGATGGTGGTTTGTGCGTGGGCGCCGCCAGCGCTGGCCAGAATGGCGGCGACAGCGGTCGCTCGCAAGAGGGTCATAGGTTTCAAAATAGCATCCTTTCGAGATGATGAAGTAGCGTGGTTGTGGCAACTTGAAATGGACCGGCACCTTTTTTTGGGAGTCTGTACAACGCTCGTCGGTGTCCGATATTCCTAACTTTGAACCATGCCAGTAGACCACAGCCATGCTTAAAAATCATCTTCATTTTCAAAAAAACATGCTATCACTGCAATTTTTTTGCCATATTTTTATTAATTAACTCATCAGGCCCGATCAATTTTCCCATGCGGAAATAAAAAAGCCATGCAGTGCGTACTGCATGGCCCTTGCAAGCGGCAGGGAAAATAGTTGCCTGGCGGCATACGCACCGCCAGGCGAAAACGGCATTACGGCGCGCACTCCTTCAGGCGCTGCACCAGCGCTGCAGGATCGGCGTCGGCATTGAGGAACGCCGCGTGCTGCGGACGGATGAAACCCTGCTCCTTGCCGTTTTGCACGAAAGCAATCAAGCCATCATAGAAACGGTCGACATTGAGCAGGCCGATGGGCTTGGCATGCAAGCCCAGCTGGGCCCACGTGAGCATCTCGAACAGTTCTTCCAGGGTGCCATAACCGCCGGGCATGGCGATGAAGGCATCGGACAGGCTGGCCATCATCGCCTTGCGCTCATGCATGTCCTTCACGATGAACTGGCGCGTCAAGCCCATGTGGCCCACTTCGCGTTCCACCAGCTGGGTGGGAATCACGCCCGTTACCTCGCCGCCCAGGCGCAGCACTTCATCGGCGATCACGCCCATCAGGCCCACTTTTCCGCCGCCATACACGAGCGAAATATTTTCCGCCACCAGCACGCGCGCCAGTTCGCGCGCCGCCACGGCATAGTCCGGCGAGACGCCCGCGTTGGCGCCACAGTACACACATAAAGCCTTGATCACAGTCGTCCCTACCCTTTCAATTCATCGATCGCCGCCTCGACTTCGAGGCGTTCCTTGGCGTCCAGTGCCACGCACTCGGCCGCCTTTTCATACAAGGCCAGCGCTTCCGCCAGCTTTTTCTTTCCATCGAGCATATTCAATGCGCGCGCATATTCGCTGTGCGCGAGCGCCGAATACGGCGTCAGGGCCAGCGCCGTCTTGAAGTGCTGGTAGCCGTCTTCCTTGTTGGCGCCATAGGTCAGCCCCCCTATCATGACGCCGACCTTGTCGATAATTTCCGTATGATAAATCCCAA
This sequence comes from Janthinobacterium sp. GW823-FHT01H08, assembly GCF_058797855.1. Classification (NCBI taxonomy): domain Bacteria; kingdom Pseudomonadati; phylum Pseudomonadota; class Betaproteobacteria; order Burkholderiales; family Oxalobacteraceae; genus Janthinobacterium; species Janthinobacterium sp. GW823-FHT01H08. The sequence goes on along the minus strand of NZ_CM179504.1, from coordinate 2,234,430 downwards.
ACGCGATATGCGCTTCCGCATGCATGGGCGCGATCGTCATCGTGCGGTCCAGGCTGTTGCGCACGCGCGCCCCCATGCCCTGCGCCAGCGCCTTGACGACGGAAGTGCCGAGCGCGTAGCGGCCCAGACTGTAGGCATGCCAGTAGTAGCCGGCCGGATTGTCCGGCTGCTCGCTCTGCTGGCGCTCGCAGCGCTCGGCCACTTCCTCGTACATGTCGAGTTTCTGGCTGTCGTTGCCTTCCAGGTGCGTGGCGTAGATGCAAGTGGCCTTGTGCGCCACCGCATAACCGGGCACGCCGACGGCCAGGCCCAGCTTCACGGCGCGCTCGAAGTCGCCCGCATGGAAGGCCAGCCAGGCTTGCACCAGCGCAGGATGCGTGGGAAACGGTTCCACGTCGCCCGCATGCAGGCGCGACCAGGCCGCTTCCAGGGTTTGCGGGGTGTAGACATATGCTGCGTCCGGATAGGGAAATTGTTTCCAAGCCATATATCTCTCCTGTAATTGACGACGTGGCGCCAACAGCCGCATCAGTCGTTCTTGAGTTTGGTCACATACTCTTCCGACAGTTTGCGAAACAGCAAATGCGTTTCATTGCGCAAATAGGGCCCGATCAGGGACAGCACCTGGTAGCAGCCGCGCGCCAGCGCATCGGACATCGATTGCTGCTCGCTGTACTTGCGCGGATTGCGCACGTATTCGTACGACAGCCAGTAGGTAGCGACGACCACCATATTCGTCGCCATGGCGGCCACTTCCATGTCCGACGCCTCGAGCGACTGTTCGCTGCGCAAATCTTCGCACAGCTGCGTGGCCACCTTGATCTTGTGCGCCAGGATCAGTTTGAAGTGCAATTCCAGCTTGCGGTTGCGCGACAACAAATCGTTGAGGTCGCGATAGAAAAAGCGGTAGCGCCAGATCAGTTCGAACATCAGGTGCAGGTACAGCCAGACATCCTCGATATTCGAGCGGCGCCCGTCGGGCACGGTCAGGATGCGTTCGATTTCCGCCTCGAACTGGACGAAGATCGAGTTGACGATGTCGTCCTTGTTACGGAAGTGGTAATACAGGTTTCCCGGCGAAATATTCATCTCTTCCGCAATCACGGTCGTCGTGATATTCGGCTCACCAAACTCATTGAACAGGCGCAGCGACAACTCCAGGATGCGTTCGCGGGTACGGCGTGGTGCTTTTTGTAGCATGGCGGGCAATCTCTCTGTGTTCTGCCTCAAGCATACCACCTAAGATAGCCGTAATGAAACACCGCGCCCCACGGCGGCGGCGAATAAGGCAGGCAAAAAAAAGCCTGCGCGAGCAGGCTGGAGGAATGCTGCGCCAGCTCAGGCCGGCGGCGCTTTTTTCTTCGCGGCCGGCCTGGCGGCTGGCTTGCTGGCGGCTGGCTTGGTCACGGGCTTGGTCACGGGCTTGGTCACGGACTTGGCGGCGGTGCGCGGCACCGCCTTGGCGGTCGTCTTGACCGGTGCCTTGCCCGGGGCCTTGGCGACGGCCGCCTTCGGTGCCGCTTGCGGTACGGCTTTCGGTGCCGTTTTCGGCGCCGTCTTCGCGGCAGGCTTGGCAACGGCCTTCGGCTTGGCCGCCGGCGCGGCCTTGCCCGACAGCGCCGCCACCTGCACGCTCAAGGCATCGATCTTGGCGTGCAGCGCGGCAATGTCGTTTTGCATGGGCACGCCGATGGTGGCCAGGGCCCGCGCCACGCGCTCTTCAAACACCTGTTCCAGCTTGTCCCAGGAACCGCTGGCCTGCTTGCCCACGCCATCGGCCAGCTTGCTGACGCTGCCGCTGACATCGGCCACCTTGTCTTCGGCCCGCTTCTGGAACTCCGTGCCTTCCTTGACCAGCTTGGAAAACACGCGTCCGCCCTCTTCCTGCGCCTTGGCGAAGGCGCCCAGGCCCGCTTGCCAGATCTGCTGCGCGGACGAGCGCACGGCGCTCGCCAATTCCTTGTCTTCGGTCAACTCCTTCAATTTCTTCACCATCGCCAGCTCCCGTCATGTGAAAGGCCATGCCACTTCATGGATATTTTTATTCTAGTGAGCAAAACTAGAGACGGGAGTCTAATTCGATAGCGAACTGCGCCCCAAGGTGCGCCAGCGCACGCGGCGGCCGGTCGCTTGCGCGCGGCCAGCGCCTAAGCCGCCGCTTTCACGGGGCCATGCAGCAGCTTGTGCAGGCGGAAGCCTTCGCGGATATTCTCGCGCAGCACGGCGCCTTTCCACGGCTTGGTGTAGAAGCGGTCGACGGCGCCGCGGTTGATGGCCGCCATGATGGGGGTCAGGTCGGCAAAGGCCGACAGCATGATGCGGAAGGTGTCGGGGCACAGGTGCTTGACCCGCTCCATGAATTCGGTGCCGCTCATGAGCGGCATGCACTGGTCGCACAGGATCACCTGTACCTTGTGGCGCGCCAGGATGTCGAAGCCCTCAGCGGCCGTCTGCGCCGTCAGGATGCGGTAACCGTCCTGCGCCAGGAAGTCGCTGAGCACGTCGAGCATGAAGACATCGTCGTCGACGATCAGCAAGGTTTGCTGCTCTTCGCTGCCATCATCCTGCGGCGCCTGCAGCAGCTTGCCACCCATCAGCATCTGCTCGAATTCTTCCTGCGGCACGGGGCGGCTGAAATAATAGCCCTGCATCTCGTCGCAGCCGTGGCGCCGCAAATAAGCCAGCTGCGCATCGTTTTCCACGCCTTCGGCAATCACCTCCAGTTTCATGCTGTGCGCCATGCTGATGATGGCCAGCACGATGGCCGCGTCGTCCGGATTGCTCGTCACTTCGCGCACGAAGGCGATGTCGATCTTCAGCTTGTCGATGGGGAAGCGCTTCAGGTAGGCCAGGCTGGAATAGCCGGTGCCGAAATCGTCGATGGAAATCTGGATGCCCAGCGCCTTCAGGTTGCGCAGCACGGAGATGGTCTCCTCGGCGTTCGACATCAGCGAGCTTTCCGTCAGCTCCAGTTCCAGCAGGTCGGGCGCGATATCGTACTTGCGGATGGCCTTGAGCACCTCCTCTTCCAGGCCCCCGACGAAGAACTGGATGCCCGACACGTTCACCGACAGGTGCACGGGGCCGATGCTGCTGGCGCCCCACTCGCTGATCTTCTTGCAGGCCTCGTCGAGCACCCAGTTACCGACGCGTACGATGAGGCCCGTTTCTTCCAGCAGGGGGATGAACAGGGCCGGCGAGACCATGCCGTGGCCCGGACGGCGCCAGCGGATCAGCGCTTCGGCGCCGCTGATGCGCCCCGAGATGATATTCACCTTGGGCTGGAAGAACAGCACGAATTCCTCGTTGTCGATGGCGCGCCGCAAGGCATTTTCCATGTCCAGCCGCGCCATCGATTGCGCATTCATTTCCGCCGTGAAGAAGCGGAAGGCGTCGCGCCCCGCTTCCTTGGCGCGGTACATGGCCGTGTCGGCGTATTGAATCAGTGTGTCCGCATCGACCGCATCCTCGGGGAACACGGAAATGCCGATGCTGACCGTCACCGTCACCTCGTGGCCCTGCAAGTCGAAGGGCTTGCGCATCGCCTCGCGGATCTTGTCGACCACGCCCACGGCATGCTGTGCGCCTTCAGGCAGCACCAGGATGGTGGCAAATTCATCGCCGCCAAAGCGGCCGATGGTGTCGCGCACGCGCAGGCAATCGACGAGGCGGCTGGAAAACTGCCGCAGCAGGTCGTCGCCGATGGTGTGGCCCAGAGTATCGTTGATATTCTTGAAGCGGTCGACATCCATGAACAGCACGGCCACGGCCCACTGGTGTTCGGCCGCCTGGGACAGCGAATGGGTCAGCGAAGCGAAAAACTGGCTGCGGTTCGGCAAGCCCGTCAAAGTATCGAAATGGGCCAGCTTCATCAGACGCTGCTCGGCATCCTTGCGCTCGGTGATGTCGCGCGCCACGGCCACCAGAATCCAGCTCTGCCCCGAGCGCAGGGTGCGCCGCTGCACTTCCACCGACAGCGGCGAGCCGTCCTTGCGCTGCAGCTGCAATTCCGTCATGGGGCCGCCCTGGTCGCCGGCCAGCAGCTTGTTGTACAGTTCTTCGAGCTGGGATTCGCCCTCGTGCGCGCGGCCCGGCCCCACGCGCAGGAAATCCTCGCGCTCGAAACCGAGCATGCGGCAAGCCGTCTGGTTGACGTCGACGAAGCACATGCCGGCGCGGTCGACGAGGAAAATCGCGTCGGCCGTGGCATCCATCGCCAGCCGGAAGCGGCGCAAGTCTTCATCGAGGCGGATGCGCGCCGCCATGTCCAGTGTCAGCTGCTCGTGATGGCGCTTGATCTCGTCGTACAGCAGCAGGTTGTCGTAGGCAACGGCGATCTGCGCCGCCACCGTCGCGGCGACGCGCTCGTCGACTTCGGAAAACTCGTTCGCCCCCAGCTTGTCGACCAGGTACAGCCAGCCGTGGCTGCGTTCGCGCGAAGCGATGGCCACGCCCAGGAAGGAATGCACGGGCGGGTGCGTGTCGGGCAGGCCCAGCGCGCCGGGATCGCCCTTCAAGCCATTGACCCGGTAGGGCTGGCGCTGTTCCAGCAAGCGGTTCAAAATGCCCGTGCGCGGCGCGCTGGCGATGCGCTCGAGGTTTTTCTCGGCGCCGCACGAGGAAAAATAGCTGAGCTTTTCGGCACCCTCTTCCAGTACGCCGATGCAGGCGTACTTGGAGACGCAGATATTCTGCGCCACCTTGCAGCCCGCCTCGATCAGGGCGCGCGGATCGCGTTCGGCGCCCAGTTCGATGCCGAGTTCGATCAGGGCCGTCAGGCGCAGGCTCACCGCCTGCAGGCTCGACAGCGAGCGCGACAGGCGCTCCGTCATGACGCCCAGGTCTTCGGGAAGCGCGGCCTGGCCCTCGCGCTGGCTGGCCAGCTGCGAAATCTGCTGGCTGCTCGATTCGAGTTCGTCGAGGTAGCCGCTGACCTGATGCTCGATGCCGGCCAGCTTGCCCGTGACGGGAAGCGCCGCCCCGCCGCCCGCGCCCGGCCCCGCCGCCGCCTGGGCCGCCGCCGGCATCAGCCCCAGCGCCTCGTTGACGGTGCGCACGATAACCTCGGGATCGGACGGCTTGGGCAGCACCCAGCGCACGCCGCATGCCTGCGCCAGCAGGATCGCTTCCTGCTCGCGGTAGGTGGCCGTATAAAAGATGATGGGCACGTCGGTCAGCGCGGGATCGGCGTGCACGCGCGTGACGAATTCGTAGCCGTCCATGTTCGGCATGAGGATGTCGGAGATGATCAGGTCCGGCCGCTCGGTGCGCAGGATTTCCAGCGCGTCGGCGCCATTGGCCGCCTCCAGCAGGCGGTGGCCGCCGTAGCCCAGCAGCGCGGTGAGGAATTCGCGGTTCAGCACATGATCATCGACGATCAGGATGGTGGCTATGTCGTTTTTAACTGGCGTCGACGGCGCCCCGGGTAAAAAAGACTCCAGCTCCGCCACGAACAGGTCGGGTTCGATGGGCTTGCCGATGTAGCCGTTGAAGCCCGCTTCGAGCAGGCGTTCGCGGTCGCCCACCATGGCCAGCGCCGTCACGGCCAAGGCAGGAATCTTGCGCAGCAGCGGGTCTTTCTTCAGCTCCGCCACGACGCCATAGCCATCGAGCTTGGGCAAATGCACATCGCAAATGATCAGATCGGGCAATTCGCTGCGCGCCATGCGCACGCCCTCTTCACCGTCATAGGCGGCCAGCGGCGTGTACCCGAAGGCACGCAGCAAATACACCATCAATTCCATATTGGTGGCGTTATCTTCGATAATCAGTATACGTGCGGACAATTAGCGCCCCCAATAAAAACTGCATGGACTCATTTTCTGCCTGCGTTCAACTTTCCGCTTGCGCGGCCACCATAACAATCCTACAACATCTTGCCATATATCCAGAGAAATAGGTGGCCGTCGTCAGGCTGCGGAACGGGGCAAGCGGCCTCAAGAACAAATTTCCACCGCCTGTCTTCCGATGCTAGCTTAATACAGTACGCCAGTGGAAAACAGCATTATCTGCCCCTTGCGTTGTTAAACAGGGGCAACAGCAGAGTCAAAACAGACAGTCTTGCCATGCAGACAAAACACAACAGGACTCAGGCGAAATGGGGGGCCGAAGGGGGCTGGGCGACTTCGTTCTTGATAGTGATTTCTGCCAGCAGCTGGCGCAGCACGCGCGCGTCGCTGGCCAGCGCCACGTGGCCGATGCCGCCAAAGGCGAGATTGCGCGCGCCCGGCAACTGCGCGGACGCTTGCGGCGCGACGATATTGTCGTGATGCGAATACATCGACGTGATCAGCGCGCGCGTCTCCGGCGTCTCGCTGGCGGCCAGCTGCGCCAGCCAGCCGCTGGGCGCATCGTCGATGCGGCTCATCTGCCGCGCATTCGTCCCCGCCGCCAGGTTGGCCAGCGCCGTGCCGTGGTGCGGCGTGCCGATGGTGAGGATGCGCGCCACGCGGGCCGCGCCGTAACGGCGCAGCCAGGCGCGCGCCACCAGGCCGCCCATGCTGTGGGCGACGATGATGACGCGGTCGCTGCCCGTGCGCGCGCACAACGCCTCGATCGCTTGCTCGACCTGCGGCACGAAGTCTTCGATGTCGGCGCCTATCGGTTCCAGGTCGACGCCGTCGTGCGCAATGCCGGCGCGCGCCAGCTGCCGGCTCAGCTGCGTCCAGTAGCCGCGGTTGCACACATAGCCGTGCACCAGCAGCACCGGCAGCCCCTGGCCAGCGATGTTGTCGGCCGCATGCAGGCGCGGACGCAGCATGTCCCACGACGAGGACCGCAGGGTAGCGCGCAGCTCGCCGAAAAACAGGCGCGCGGCACCCCCGATACCCAACTGATATTGCTCTGGTACGGGGCTGCCCAGGCGCCGGCTCTGCCAGAAATTGCGCGCCACGATCAGCGCGCGCACGGCCAGCAGCATGGCGCCCGCCAGCAGCAGGGCCATGGCGGGCGAGGCGACGCCCCACGCGTGCATGGCCAGGTACGCAAAGCCCAGCACGGCCAGCACCTGCAGCAGCATCAGCCACTTGAGGATGCGCGCGATCATGCAGCGCCTGCAAGGGGAACTGGCGCCGGCTTGCCCGTTAATTGCTGCGCCAGGCCGCTGGCCAGGCGCGCGGCCAGCGCATAGATCGTCAGTTGCGGATTGGCGCCTATCGACGTGGGAAACAGCGAGCCGTCGTGCACGGACAGGTTGCGCACGCCGTGGTAGCGGCCGTCGGCGCCCGTCACGCCCAGGCGCGCATCGTCCGACATGGCGCAGCCGCCCATCACGTGGGCCGATACCACGCGCGTCAGCAGCGCCTGCATCGGCAAGTCGCCGATGGCCCGCTTCGCCTGCGTCCAGCTCGTGTAGTGGCTGGCCATCTCGTGCACGGGATACACGCTCCTGGCGCCGGCGGCGAACTGGATTTCCGCCATCGACAGCAGCGCGCGCCGCACGCCATCCCAGATGAACGGCGTGAGCGGATAGTCGAGCACGGGCGCGCCGAAGCTGTCGATGGAGACGCTGCCGCCGACCGCCTCATGGTGAAAGCCGTCGCGCAGCAGCGCCAGCAAGGCGTGTGCATGGGGGAAGTCGCGCATGGTGCGCGCATGCTCGTCGCCGAAGCCGCCCATGGTGGTGGCCATCAGCAGCGGGTGCAAAGGCGGCGCTTCGAGCTTGTAGCCGATGGGGCCGTCGATGGGCGCCGTGTGCAGGAAATGGTCGGAATAAATCGTCTGCGGCGCCCCCGCATAGGCGTCGACGCGCTGCGTGAACAAGCCCGCCGACACCACGGTCGGATGCAAGAAGGTGCGCCGGCCCAGCAGGCCGTGCGGGTCGGGCGCCTGCGAGCGCAGCAGCAGGGCCGGCGAATTGATGGCGCCGCCGGCCAGCACAAAATGTTTCGCGCGCAAGGTGAGGCGCACGCCCGTGGGCGCCTGCCCGGCCGCGTCCAGCCCGCTGACTTGCAGGCTGTCGATACGCTCGCCCTGGAAGCTGAAGCGCTCGGCGCGCGCATGCACGAGCAACCCCGCGCCCAGCGCCAGCGCCGACGGAATCGTCGTCACCAGCATCGATTGCTTGGCGTTGGTCGGGCAGCCCATGCCGCAGTAGCCGAGGTTCCAGCAGCCGTTCACGTTGCGCCGGATGGCGGCCGTGGGGATGCCCAGCGCCATGGCGCCACGGCGCAATAAGTCGTTGTTTTCATTGGGCGGCGCGGCCCAGTCGCTCACGTGCAGGCGCTTCTCCATCATGGCAAACCACGGCGCCATGGCATCCACCGAGTAGGCACTCAAGCCGAAATGCCGGCGCCAGTATTCGAGGGTGCCGGGCGGCGTTCGAAAACTCGAAGTCCAGTTGACGGTGGTCGAGCCGCCCACCGTGCGCCCCTGCAGGATATTGATGGCCTTGTCGCGCGTTTTGCGCGCGGCCGATTCCTGGTACAGCGCGGGATAGGCCTGCGCTTCGCGCATCTTGAAGTCCTTCGAGGACTTTAAGCCGCCCTCTTCGACGATCAAGACTTTCAAGCCGGCCAGCGCGAGGATTTCCGCCGTCACGCCGCCGCCGGCGCCGCTGCCGATGACGACGACGTCCGCCTCGAAGGTACGGTCGGTGCCCAGGGTGCTGGCGTCGGTGACGTTCCAGCCTGCAGCAATGCCGGCGGCGATGGGATCAGGAATGGGGGATGTGCTCATGGATGCCTTATGCGCTCAGTTCGGGCAGCGGCCCCGGATAGCCGATGGCGGCCCAGTGGGCGGCATCGGCGTACCAGGCGCCGAGGATCAGGTCATGCAGGGCCAGATAGGCCGTCTGCAGGGTGGCCAGGCGGTGCGTGCGCCACGCCTGCAGAAAGGCGGCCACCTGGGCCGGATCGGCTGCGTGCCAGCCATCTTTTACGCCGGCGACGAAGCGCCGCGCGGGCGCCAGCGCCAGCAAGCCAAACAAATCCTGCACTTCCTGCTGCGCCGCCAAGGGCAAGCCATGGATGGCCGTGTCCACGCCGGCGATGGCGCCATCGAGCGCCGCGGCCCGCGCGGGGGCTTCCCGCGGCAGCGCGCTGCCCAGCATGGCCGGCACGATGGCCGCCAGCGCAGCGCGCGCTTCGCCATCGAGCACGAAACGGCCAGGAGGCGCCGGCCCGCGCACCAGGCGGTAGGCGCCGCCGCCGGCGGCCAGCGCACAGGCGCCCAACACGCCCAGTTTCAAGAACGATCTGCGTCGCATTCCCATGTCTCCCCTTGTTTTGTACCGCCTTTTGCAGGCCAGTGTACGCCAAAGGAAGTGCGCTTCCGCGCGCAAAAACTAGAGCGAGCCGTCTAGTTTGCGCGACTGTAACCACAGCGGCAGCATGGCCAGCAGCGCCGCCAGCGCGCCGCCGACGGCGATGCCTGGCAAGCCGAAGGCGACGATCAGCACACCGCCCAGCGCCCCGCCAGCAGCCGTGCCCGCATTGAAGGCGGCGATATTCAGGCCCGCCGCCACCGCATCGCTGCCCGGGCAATGCTGCTGCGCCAGGCGCAGCAGCCGCATGGTCGACAGGGTGACGAGGGCAAAGAACAGCAAGCCCAGGGTGCCGCACAGGGCCAGCATGGCCAGGGGATGCGTGCGCAGCGCATAAAACCCCAGCAGGTTGAGCGCCAGTGCGGCCAGGGCCAGCACGGTGAAGCGCAGGGCGTGGGGGCGGTCCGCGCACCAGCCGCCCAGCAGGTTGCCGCCGATGGCGCACGCGCCAAAGCACAGCATGGCGGCGCTGAGCCAGCCAGCGTCGAGCCCGCCCAGCTGCAGCAGGAACGGCGAGACATACGTGAAAAAGCTGAAGGTGGCCATGCTGACCAGCGCCGCCACGCCGGCCGCCAGCAGCAGGGGCGGCTGCAGGATGGCGCGCAGGCTGGCCAGGGCCGGCGTGGCAGCAAGCGGCTGGCGCACGTCGGGCATGGCGCAGCGCAAGCCGGCGCCGCCGCACAGGGCCAGCACGCCGATGGTGAAAAAGACCCAGCGCCACGACGAGACGGTGCCCAGCCACGTCCCCAGCGGCACGCCGCCCGCCAGCGCCAGGGTCAGGCCCAGCCAGACGATGGACAGCGCCCGTCCCGCACGGGACGGGTCGACCAGGCTGGTGGCCGCATGCGAGGCGACGGCCATGAACACGCCATGCGCGAGGCCGACGGCAAAGCGCACACCGAGCAGCGCACCCAGCGCCGGCGCGGCCGCCATGGCCATGCTGCCGGCCGCCAGCACGAGCATGGTGGCCACCAGCACCTGGCGCACGGGCCGGCGCGCCAGCAGGGCCGTCAGGACGGGCGCGCCGATGGCCGCTCCCAGCGCATACGCGGCAATGGCGCCGCCGGCCGCCGCCACGCTCGCGTGCAAGTCGCGCGCCATGGGGGTCAACAGGCCGGCGGCGATGAATTCAGACAAGCCGAAGGCGAAGCTGCACAAGGACAGCCAATAAATGGAGGAAGGTAGCGCGCGGCGGCGCGGCGTAACGTTGGACATGGCATTCCTGACAATCAAAAACGCCATGCTGGCCCCTGCACCACCATCTGTAAAATATCTTATTTATCTTGAAACGAGACGCTCAAAGTCTTATTGAGCAGCGAACAGCCGCAGCTGCGCCAGCAGCCGCTCGCGCACGGCGGACGTGCGCTGCGGGTCCCACGCCATGTACAGGTCGAGCTGGCGCAGCGGCGCGGGCGCGCTGCTTGCCAGCGGCAGCATGACGACGCCGGCAGGCTTGGACGCCGCCAGGCTGGCTGGCAGCAGGGCCACGCCGAAGCCGGCCGCCACCAGTCCCAGCACCGTTTGCAATCGGCGCGCCTGCTGCACCACGCGCGGCACGAAACCCGCATGCAGGCACAGGCTGGCCAGCTGGTCGTGGAAACCCTGGCCCAGCTCGCGCGGCGAGGCGACGAAATCGTCCCTGGCCAGGTCCGCCAGGTCCACGCGCGCCTGGCCCGCGCAACAGTGATGCAACGGCAGCGCGATCACGATATCTTCGCCGGACAGGCGCTCGAAGCGCAGGCCGGGCGTGCTGCGGCCGGGCGCGCGCAGCACGGCGATATCGACCTCGCCCCGTTCCAGCCACTCGACCTGCTGCTGCGTCGACGCTTCGCGCAAGGTGAATTGCACGGCGGGCGAAGCGGCGCGGAAGGCGCGCAAGGCGTCCAGCACGTGGGCGTACGGCGTAATGTGGATGAAACTGAGGCGCAAGTAGCCTTCGATGCCCTGCGCCACGCGGCGCGTGGCGGCCACGCCCTCTTCCAGGCTGGCCAGCACCTGGCGCGCTGTGGCCAGGAAAGCATCCCCTGCCGGCGTCAGGCTGACCTTGCGGTTGGTGCGCTCGAATACGGGGTAGCCCAGCGCCTCTTCCAGCCGCAGGATCGCCTGCGACAACGGCGGCTGCGCCATGTGCAGCCGTTCGGCCGCGCGCCGGAAATTGAGTTCCTCGGCGACGGCGATGAACTGGCGCAGCAGCCGCGTCTCGATCATGGGCCTTTTTTGGCGACCGCCAGGATATGCCGCGCGATGCCGCGCAGGATATTGACTTCTTCCGTTTCCAGCCCCGTGCGCGAAAACAGGCGTTTTAAGCGCGGCATCAGCTTTTTCGGGTTGTCCGCGTCGAGGAAGTCGATGGCGACCAGCGCCTGCTCCAGGTGCGCATACATGCCGTCGACCTGCGCCAGGGTGGCCGCGTCGCCATGGAAGCCGACGGGGCTGGCCGCTTGGGCATCGCCGAGCGCCGCCACGCGGCATTCATAGGCGACGACCTGCGCCGCCTGCGACAGGTTCAGCGAGGAATACTCGGGATTGGCGGGAATGTTGATCAGCACATTGCACTGCTCGACGATCTCGTTGGGCAAGCCAAAGCGCTCGTTGCCGAAGATGACGGCCGCGTGCAGGTCTTCGCTGGCCGCCAGCTGGGCCGCGATGGCGCGCGGGGCCGTGACGGGCGGCGAGAATTCGCGCAGTCGGGCCGACACGGCCGCCGCGTAATTGCAGCCTTCGAGCGCCTCGGCAATCGAGCCGACGATGCGCGCGCCGGACAGAATATCCTGCGCGCCGCTGGCGAAGGCCACCGCTTCCGCATCCGTCAAGGCATCGGGAAAGCGGGGATTGACCAGCACCAGATCGGAAAAACCCATCGTTTTCATGGCGCGCGCGACGGCGCCAATGTTGCCAGAGCGACTAGTTTCGACAAGAATAAATCGCAGGCGTGTGAAAAGAGACGTGTTGATTTCGGGCAGATTCATTTAAAATAGCGCTATTGCGCGGTATCGATACAGGAAATTTCGGGAAACGGAGTCACAAAACGCTGACGCCAGGCCGGGATTTTAACCACTTCGGCACCGCTCCGCTCTTTAATTCATTCTTGCACTCTATCGTACCGGCGCCGCAAGGCGGCCATGGGCGGTCGCGTGCTTTTAACGGAAGCTCACATGCACCCAATGCTCAACACGGCGATCAAAGCCGCCCGCCGCGGCGCCGCCGTCATCAATCGCGCCTCTTTTGACCTCGACCGCGTCGTCGTCACGGAAAAACAACATAACGATTTCGTCACCGACGTCGACCAGGCGGCCGAACAAGCCATCATCGAGGTGCTGTCCAAGGCCTACCCGGACCACGCGTTCCTGGCTGAGGAATCGGGAGCTTCCGCCAACTCGCACGACGAGAATGAATATCAGTGGATCATCGACCCGATCGATGGCACCACCAACTTTATCCACGGCTTCCCGCAATACTGCATCTCGATCGCCCTCGCGCATCGTGGCGTCATCACGCAAGCCGTCATCTACGATCCGGTCCGCAACGACCTGTTCACGGCCACCAAGGGCGCCGGCGCCTACCTGAACGAAAAACGCATCCGCGTCACCAAGCTGGACCGCATTTCGAACGCCATGCTGGGCACCGGCCACGGCGCCGGCCCGCGCGCGCTCGACGAATACCTGAAGATGTACCAGATCATGGCCGAACGCAGCCAGGGCGTGCGCAGTGCCGGCTCGGCCGCGCTGGACCTGGCCAACGTCGCTTGCGGCCGCCTGGACGGCTTCTACGAAAAAGGCTTGAAGCCTTGGGATATCGCCGCCGGCGCCCTGATGATCACGGAATCGGGCGGCATCGTCGGTGAATTTTCCGGCGAATCGGACTACCTGTACAAGGGCGACGTCATCGCCGCCAGCCCGAAGATCTTCGGCCAGATGATCCCCCTGCTGGCACCATTCGCCTGATCGCCAGACGCGCCCTGATGTAAAAAAGCTGCCGGAGGAAACTCCGGCAGCTTTTTTTGGCCCCGGCCAGCCCTCAGCCGCCCCGCATGGCCGGCAGCAGCACGCGGTAAATCTGCAGGAACGCCGGTCCCATCAGCACCACCATCAGCGACGGGAAGATAAAAAAGATCAGCGGGAACAGCAGCTTGAGGGCGATCCTGGCCGCCGTTTCCTCGGCGCGCTGGCGCCGCTTGGTGCGCAGCTGATCGGACTGCACGCGCAGCGACGCGGCGATGCTCGTGCCGAAGCGTTCGGCCTGGATCAGCAAGGTCACCAGCGCATCGACATCCTCCACCCCGGTGCGCAGGGCCAGGTTGCGCAAGGCCTTGTCCTTGGCGCTGCCGGCGCGCAGTTCCAGCGTCACCAGTTGCAGCTCTTCGGCCAGGACCGCACTTTTCAAGCCGATTTCCTGCGCCACGCGCGCCAGCGCCGCATCCATGGCCAGCCCCGCTTCGACGCACACCGTCATCAGGTCCAGCGCATCGGGAAAGGTTTCGAACACTTCGCGCTGGCGCTGTTGCAGACAATGCGACAGCCAGACATTGGGCAGGTAATAGCCGAGGGCGGCGGCCGCGACCAGCCACAACAGCATATTGTGCCCGCCGTGGCGCAGCAGGAAATACGCCAGCAGCGGCAAGCCCACGAACAAGGCCGTCTTGGCCGCGTAAAACAGCGCGGGCGCGGCCTGGCTGCGCCAGCCGGCATGGACGAAGCGGCTGCGGATGGGCGAACTTTCCCAGCCCTCGTCCGGCAGCGACAGCCTGGCCAGCGGGCGCGTCAGGCTGACGGCATGCGCCAGCCAGCGCCGCCTGGCATGGCGCCCGCTATCGCCGGCCGCGCCGGCATCGCCCAGCGCCTGCAGCCGCTCCTGCACGGCGCTGCCGGCGAATATGCGCAGCACCAGCAAGGCCAGCGCGAAAACGATCAGGAACAGCAGGCCCAGCAAAGCCAGCTGCGCCGCGCTCATGCCGCTCATCGTGGTTTTTCTTTCATGTCACACCCGGATATGGATAATTTTTCTGATGCAGAGCACGCCAACCATCAGCAAGCCCAGCGCCACGCCGACCATCTTGCGCCCGCCCCCATCCGTGTACAGCACGGCGATAAACTGCGGATTCATCACTTGCATCATCAGCGCCGCGCCGAACGGCAGCAGGCCCAGGACCCAGGCCGACATGCGCCCTTCGGCCGACAGCACGCGCACCTGTCCCAGCAATTTCAGGCGGTCGCGGATGATGGCGCTGATGCTGCTCAGCAATTCAGTCAGGTTGCCGCCCGTTTCGCGCTGGATCAGCACGGCGATGACGAAATAGCGCAAGTCCGTGCTGGGCACGCGCGCGGCCAGGTTGCCCAGCGCATCGGCCATCGCGACGCCGAAACTGACTTCGTCGAACACCGCGCGAAATTCCTCGGCCAGCGGCCCCGTCATCTCCTCGCCCACCATTTTCAGCGCGGTGGGAAACGCATGGCCGGCACGCATGGCGCGGCCCATCAGGTCGAGCGCATCCGGCAGCTGCTGCTCGATGCGCACCAGCCGCCGGCTCCTGGCGCGGCGCACCAGCAGATACGGCAGCATGGCGCCGCCCGCGCCCAGGCCCAGGCGCACATACCAGGGCAGCGGCAGCGCGCCGGCCAGCAGCAGGCCGGCCAGCGCGCCGAGTGCGCAATAGCCGAGGAAACCGGCCACGAGCCAGCGCATGCCCGCCTGCAGCAATAGCTGCTCGATGCGCCCCGCGCCGGGCAAGCCTTCCAGCACGCCTTGCAGAAACGGATGGACGCTCAGCGGGCGCTGCTTGGTGATCGACAGCGCCTGTTCGCCATCGCTGGCCGTATACATGGCTTGCAGGCGCCGCGCCACGCGCGCCGCGCCCGGCCCCCGCGCCGCCTGCCACGCCAGCCAGGCGCCAGCCACCAGCAGCAGGACGGCCAGGAAAATAAACAGATAGACAAGGTAGGAAAGCATGGCGGGTCAGCGCCCCGCCGCGGTGGGTTCGAACAGCGAGGCCGGCACGCCGATGCCGAAGCTGTTCAGGCGTTCGAGAAAGCGCGGGCGGATGCCGCTGGCCGAGAAATGCCCGACCACCGCGCCGCCCTCGGCCACGCCCGTCTGCCGGAAACTGAAGATTTCCTGCATCGTGATGACCTCCCCTTCCATGCCCGTGATTTCCTGGATCGACGTCACCTTGCGCTTGCCGTCGATCAGGCGCGACACCTGCACCACCACCGACACGGCCGAGCTGATCTGCTGCCGGATGGCCTTGCTGGGCAGGTTGGCCGCCGCCATGCTGATCATGTTTTCCAGCCGCGTGATGGCGTCGCGCGGCGTGTTGGCGTGGATGGTCGCCATCGAGCCTTCATGGCCCGTGTTCATGGCGCCCAGCATGTCGAGCGCCTCGGCGCCGCGCACCTCGCCCAGGATGATGCGGTCGGGACGCATGCGCAGCGCATTGCGCACCAGGGCGCGCTGGCTCACTTCGCCCTTGCCTTCGATATTCGGCGGACGCGTTTCCAGCCGTACCACGTGCGGCTGCTGCAACTGCAGTTCGGCCGCGTCTTCCACCGTGACGATGCGCTCGGTCTGGCCGATAAAGCCGGAAATCACGTTCAGCATGGTGGTCTTGCCGCTGCCCGTACCGCCGGAAATGAGGATATTCATCTTCGCCTTGCCCAGGCCCTGCAGCACCTCGGCCATTTCCGCCGTCATGCTGCGGTAGGCGACCAGGTCGGCCAGGCGCAGCGGATCGACGGAAAAACGCCGGATCGACATCACGGGGCCGTCGATGGCCAGCGGCGGGATGATGGCGTTGACGCGCGAACCGTCGGGCAGGCGCGCATCGACCATGGGGCTCGATTCGTCGATGCGCCGGCCCACGCGCGAGACGATCTTGTCGATGATTTTCATCAGATGGGCGTCATCGTCGAAGCACACGTCGGTCAGCTCGAGGCGGCCGCCGCGCTCCACATAGACCTGCTGGTGGCCGTTGACGAGGATGTCCGACACACTGGTGTCCGACAGCAGGGTTTCCAGCGGGCCGAAGCCCAGCATCTCGTGCTGGATGTCGCGCGTCAGGCTCCTGCGCTCGGCCTCGTTGATGACCACCGCCTCTTCATCCAGCAAGCGCTCGACCAGGCCGCGCAATTCTTCGCGGATGCGCTCCTGCGACAGGCGCTGCATGCTTTCCAGGTCGACCCGTTCGAGCAGCAGCCCATGGATGCGCAGCTTGAGGTCGCGGTAGCCGCGGTTGTCGATGGCCGCCATGCGTTGCGGCGCGAGCGCGGCGATCTTGGCGCTGCCGAGCCGTTCGCGGATGGACAAGGCGGCGATGGGGGAACTAGCCATGAAATGCTCCTGTTCTGGGATGTGGATCAGGCGCGCCGCAGGACGCGGCCCAGCCAGCCCTGGCGCGCCGTGCCGGCCGCGCCGCCGGCCAGGCTGGCGGCGAATTCCTGCAGCGAGCGCGTGATCGGGCTGGCTTTGTCGAGCTGTAAAATCGGCACGCCCTGGTTGACCGAGGCGGCCGCCGAGGCGTAGTGATTGGGCACGGTGCGGTAGACGGCCGTGCCATACGCCGCTTCCAGGTCGCGCAGGCGGATCTCGCCGCCCTTGTCGTGGCGGTTGACGATGATATGCACCTTGTCACTGGCGTATTCGAGCGAGCGGAACATGCCCAGCAGGCGCTTGCCGTCGCGGATGTAGGGCAAGGTCGCCTGCAGGACGGGAAAGATCATGTCGGCGTGGTCCAGCGCGCGCACGCTGACGGCGTCGAGGTTGCGGCCCACGTCGAGCACGATGAAATCGTACTGGCGCCTGGCCTGCCGGATGATGGCGTCGATGTGTTCGGGCGCCACTTCGCTGGCGTGGGCGGGATCCTCGGGCGCGGCCAGCACGCTGTAGTTGGGCAGGATGTGCAGCATGCTCGATCCCAGGAACGAGGAATCGAGCCGGTGGATGTCGCGCGTGACGTCCGACAGCGTGGCCAGCGGCTTGTTCTCGGAGACGAACAGCGAGGCGTCGCCAAAATGCAGGTTCATGTCGATCAGGGCAACGCGCTGCTGGCCGCCGGCGGCCAGCGCATAACCGAGGTTGCTGGCGATGAAGGTGGCGCCGCTGCCGCCCTTGCACGAGATGAAGGCCAGCACCTTGCCGTTGCCATGCTCGCGCCGCTCCAGCTTTTCCTCGATGCGTTCGAGCGCCGCATACAGGCTGGCTGGCGCGGCGGGAAACGGCAGCACGTCGCGCACGCCCGCGCGCATGGCCTGCAGCAGGAATTCGGGCGGCTGCTGGTGGCACAGCACGATGAAAGCCATGCGCGGATGCAGGTTGCTGAGGCGCTCGATGGCGGCCAGGTCGGCGCCGTCGTTCGATGGACGGTCGAAGATCAGCACGTCGGGCGGCGACTGCGCCGCCTGCAGCGGTTCGAGCGTTTCGCCGCCCGCATCGATCTCGTCGAGCCGGTTGCGGCCGCGCAGCAGCTGGCCCAGTGCGGACAGTGTTTTTTCATCCCTGGAATTGATGGCGATTTTCACGATAGGCCTTGCTGGTTCTGTGGTGACGGTGCCAGCTTCACTTGCGCGCCCCGACGCCGATGGTGAAGGCGGCCGCTTGCGGCGCGGGCGCGGCAAAGCTTTTCTGGTACGCCGCGTAGGCGGCTTGGGCGGCCTTGCCGTCCATGCCGGCCACGGGGTCGCGGTTCGCGCCCGCCTGCGGCGACAGCATTTGGCGCTGGCGCAGCTGCGCGACGCTGTGGCCGAACTGGCGGTCCAGGTTCGGCGTGGCGGCGCAGCCGCTGGCGGCCAGCGCGGCCAACAGCAAGGGGAAAAAGAGGGAATGCTGCATGATGTGCTCCTATTGAATGTCCGCGCCTGCCGGCGCTGTCTGCGTGGCCGCGTCCTGCCGCGGCCGTGGCGCGGCGGCGCCTTCCATTTTTCCTTGCAAGAAGAACTCGCCGCGGCTGGGTGCCACATAGGCATCGGTCGGCAGCACGATCTCACTATCGAGCGGCTTGACCAGGTGCGGCGTGATGATGAAGACGAGCTCGGTGCGGTCCGTCTGGAAATCACTGCTGCGGAACAGCGCGCCCAGCACGGGGATCTCGCCCAGGAAGGGCAAGGCCTTGATATTGGTCGTCACATTGTTCTTGATCAAGCCGCCGACGGCAAAACTCTGGCCATCGAACAACTGCACCGTCGTGGTGGTGCGCCGCGTGGTAAAGGCCGGCAGCACCGCGTTGGCGGCGGCGCCCCCGCCGGTGGTGATGCCGATGCCTTCGCGGTTCAGCTCCGACACTTCCGGCGCCACCTTCAGGTTGATGCGTCCGCCTTCGAGCACGGTGGGCGTGAACTTAACGGCAATGCCAAATTCCTTTTCCTCCAGCGTGATCTTGTTGGTGGTGCTGTCTTGCGCGACCGGAATGAAAATCTTGCCGCCCGCGAGGAAACTGGCTTCCTGGCCACTGATGGCCATGATGTTCGGTTCGGCCAGCACCTTGACCAGGCCGTCGCGCTTTTGCGCATCGAGCGTGAGACCGTTGCCATTCTTGCCGTTGACGGCGCCCAGCTGGCTGGGATGGCCGCTGAGCAGGTTCGACAGCAGGCCGTAGCTCCAGTTGCCGCGCGTGCCGCTGATGCCCACGCTGGCGCCCAGCTGGTCGACCAGGGTCTTCGACACTTCGGCGATCTTCACTTCCAGCATGACCTGCTGCGGCGCCGCGACCGTCAGCATATTGATGACCTTGACGCCGCCGCCGGCATTGGCAGCGCTGGCGGCGCCGTCGGCCGGCGCCGCCGCTTCGCCCGCGCCGCGCTGGGCATAGGCTTGCGCCATCTCGAGGATCTGGCTGGCCTTGACGCTGTCGCTGACCTGCCCCGACAGCACGATGCTGCCGCCGGCCGCGCCCGCCTTGACGGCGTGTTCGCCGGGGAAGACATAGGCCAGCTGCGCCTGCAAGCCCTCGACATCGATCTCGACTTCAATATCGACGATCACGGGGCGCTGCTGCCGGTCCCACAAGATCAGGTTGGTGCTGCCCGGGGCCAGGCCCCAGACGAACAGCTGGCTGGACGAGCCCAGCATCCTGGCGCCGGCCACGCGCGGATCGTTGACGGCGATCTGCGACACCGGCAGGCTCAGGCTGCGCAAGGTGGACTTGCCCACGGCGATGCGCACGGGCGCGCCCAGGCGGGCGATATCGGCGCCCAGCGACATGGGCGGCGCCGCGACTGGCGTCATGACGGCCTGCCGGGAAGGCGCCGCCGCGCCGGCACTGCCGGGCCAGGCCAGGCCTGTGGCCGCGCCGCCCAAGGCCAGGGCCAGGCGCATGCCCGCACTCGAGGCGTGCTTACGAAATGTATTCATCAATCATCCTTGCTTGCCTGCTGATTTAAAATTGCTGGACGCTGGTATCCATGCCCTTGATGACGGTGACGCTGTCGCGCGCGGCAGCGCGTGCCGGCGCCGTCTGGCGCCGCGCCGCGCGCACGGGCGCCGCCGCGGGCGCCAGCGCCTTCAATTCCAGCAGCGACTCCTTGGTGGCGCCGCCCGTATCGGCGGGCGCCGGATCGACCTGGTTGCGCAGCACCAGCGACAGGCTGCCCACGCTGCGCGCCAGGTCCAGCTTTTCCACCTGCTCCGGCGTCAGTTCCAGGGTCACGGCGTTGACCACCTTGGGCTTGTTGTCGTCGCGGCCGGATTCCTGCGCCACGGCCAGCACCAGGATGCGTTCCAGCACGATCTTGGAAATGGCCAGCGGCCCGCCGCCCGCCGGCCTGGCGCGGTCATCCTGCGTATGCACGAGAATGTCGACGAAGTTGCCCGGCAGCGCGAAGCCGGCCACGCCCACCACATCGTTGACGCGCACGGTCATGGCGCGCTTGCCGGCAGCGACGATGGCCGACAGGCCACCGGTGGCGCCGGGCGGCGCGAGCTTGCTTTCCAGCACAGGCTCGCCCCTGCTGACGGCGCTGCGCGTGATGCGCCCGTCCAGCGCGCCGGCCTCGCCAAACGCCCCCGGCGGCATGGCGCCCGCCGGCCAGTCCATGCCGCGCAGCATGGCCGGCGTCACCTTCGCGCCCACGCCGATATCGACCAGCGCGACCATCACCGTCTGGCTGGCCGGCGCGCCCTGCCCTGACATCCAGCGGGCGGCCGCCAGCACGGCGCCGCCCGCCATCAGCAACGCCAGCAGCAGCACGATCGCAACGCGGCTATTTCTCATGATTTATCCTCTTGGTGAAACATGGGTTTCCGCGCGCACGCGGCCATATCGCTGCCCGGCGCGTCATGCATGGCCGCCGGCCGCCAGGGCCAGGCTGATGGCGGTGCCGGCGGCAATGGCGATCGCGTACGGCAGGCTGCCGCTTGGCAGCGCGGGCGCGCCGACCAGCGGCGCCTCGCCTGCCGCGGCGCGCAGCCAACCTTGCAGCAGCAATTGCCGGGCATTGGCCAAGGCCTGGCGCAGCGTGCCCTGGCACAGGGCGACGGCCAGCGCCAGCACGCCGCCAGCAAGCAGGCTGCACAGCACGGCAAACACGGCGGGGCGCGGGCCCAGAAACGCCCCCACCATCGCCATCAGCTTGACGTCGCCCGCGCCCAGCGCCTTCAGCGCATACATGGGCAACAGCAAGCCCAGGCCGACGGCCAGGCCGCCCAAGGCCAGCCACGGCCCGGCCGGCGTCAGCCCGGGCAACGCCAGGCTGTTGAGCAGCACGCCGAGCAAGGCGCCGGAAAAGACCAGCCGGTTGGGAATGCGCCGGCGGCGCACGTCATGCCAGACAGCGGCGGCCAGCAGCCCCCACAAGACTATGGCGGGGCTGAACGTCCAGAAAGAATGAGGGTCCATCGTGTACCTGATGCAAGCCGAGCGCATGACGGCATGCGCATCGTTGGGCGGGAAGCCGGCAGGCCAGTGCGCATGGGCAGCTGGCATGCCGGGGTGCAGCGCGGTGGGCGGGCGTCTTAGATCGCCGCGCCCGTCAACTTGGTGCCGATGGCCTTGAAGGCGCCATCGAGGCCGGTGGTGAAATAGCCGACGGCCGTGACCAGCGCGGCCGCCACCAGCGCAGCGATCAGCGCATATTCGATGGCGGTCACGCCATCTTCTTCGGCGATAAAGTTTTTAATGAAATTCATATTATTCCCTTTCAGGTCAAGTTTTAAACATGATAAAAACTGAAAATACAGTCTGAAAATAAAAACATTCACCTTGTTTTTATTTGCCAATTTCTGATGCGTGTATTTTATATAAACAAACATTAAATCGAATCAGAGAAAAGTCATTTTATGCGCAGTACAAACCATCTTAATTTTTTGTCCACATTCAGGACATATGTACTATCCCTCCGCAGGCAGGGACTCGGCCAGCCGGTTGCGGGTGGCGTACACATATAATTCCAGGCGGTTGGTGACATCGAGCTTGCTGTAGATCGATGTCAGATGATTACGCAAGGTTTGCTCCGAGATAAAAGCGCGCTGGGCTATTGCACGGTTCAGCGCGCCATTTCCCTCCACCATCATGGCAACGATCTTGCGCTCCTTCAGCGTCAGCCTGGCGATCCGCTGCTCTTCCGGATCGGGTGCCGCTTCCGGCTTGTTGAGCACCCCCAGCATGCTGTCGAGCAGCGCCGGAGCCAGGCACAACTCGCCCTGATGCAGGCGGGCGATGGCGTCGATCATTTGCTTGACGGGCGTCTCCTTGCCCACCACCGCGCGCACACCGCTGCGCACGGCGCGTCCGCACTCGGCCTGGTCCTGCGTGCCGCTGAACAGCAATACGCGCGAGACGCCATTGCCGAGCAGCTGCGGCAGATAATCGATGGCGCAGGCGCCGCCGCAGCCCAGATCGGCGTCAAGCACGATGACGTCGGGACACAGGGTCCGGGCCAGCAGCAGCGCGCCGTCGATCTCGGTGGCGCTGGCCACCACCTGCATTGCCGGCTGGGCGCCGGCGAGCAGCTGCTCCAGGCCCCACAGCCAGGTTTTGTGGTCCGACACCAGCATGACGCGTATGACATTTTTTGTTGACATGCTTTACCTCTTAACGTGTAACCCATTCCCTTCGGGGAATGTTGTTGATCCGAATCGGATTGCCAGCCTCGCCCGCGCGCGCCTCTGTTGCCGCGCGCAGGGGAGGAAGTCATGGGGGCACGAAGGAAGAGGCCTTGGGCCGGCACGCGCAAACGCGGTGCGTGACCCACGCCAGCGGTCGCCGCACGCCGGGCGAGTGCCGATGGATGGGCAGCGCGGCCAGGGCGGGCGCGCCGCCGGCGCGCCATCGCTGCTGCCATCGCTGCTGTTGCTTACATTGCAGCATTTTTATTGCATCACTTTGCAAAACAAGTCTTTGCCTGCACGCAGGACAATCCTGACACCAAGCCTGTTTTCATACCCGCGCATATTACTCCCGGCCCTGTAGGGACGGGGGCCGCACACTTGAAATAAGGCGCTTAATTACGATTATCTTGACCTGTAATAATTTAATGGGAAGACATGCCCTTGAAAATCGATATAGAATAATCGCCAGTCAAATGGCGTAATACCATCCGCCCGACATTCTTCATCGTGGCACCTAACCGGATTAATCCCATGCGTTTAAAACAGGCCGATTCCCCTATACTCCGCAAGCAAAGCGGACAGGGCGGCGCCACCTTGCTGGAATTGGCCCTGATAACGCCGGTCTTTCTCATGCTGATAATCGGCATCATTGAAATGAGCATGGCGTATTTTGCCAATATGACCATGCAGCACGCGGTGCGCGAAGGCGCGCGCTATGCCGTCACGGGGGCCAAAGACCTCGACCCCGACAGCGCCAACCAGCAGCGCTACCAGGCCGTGATACAAAAAATACGCGACAGCTCCATGGGCATGTATGACAAGGTCAGCCCCGTGATCTCCGTCAACGGCAGCGATGCGGTCGGCGCCGCCATGTTCGGCCAGGCCGGCGATATCGTCGTCATCTCCGTCGATTGCCGCTGGGCGTTTGCCACGCCGATGATCCGGGCCCTGTTCCGCGACGGCCAGGCGCATTTCGTGGTGGCCGCCACCATGCGCAATGAAAGCTTTGGCGGCCTGTGATGCGCGCCCGCCCTCCTGCGCCGCGCGCCGCGCGCGGCATCGCCGCCGTGGAATTTGCCATCGTTCTGCCGCTGCTGGCGCTGCTGCTGTTCATGCTGGCCGACCTGTCGCGCGCCATCCAGGCCAAGACCATCCTGCTCAACATCAGCCGCGAAGGCGCCAACCTGGCCTCGCGCTCCACGTCAGACCTGAGCGGCTCGGGCCAGGCCATCATGAATGCGCTGGCCGCCAGCACGCCGCCGCTGGACATGAACAAGCGCGGCATGATCTACATCACCAAGATCATGGGCTACACGGCAAAGAACGGCTTGCGCAATATCGTGCTGGAACAATACCGCTGGGATGCCGGCGCCAGGGCCAGCGGCTACCTGCCCGCCAGCCAGGTATGGCAATGCGGCAGCTGGAGCAACGGCACGTGCACCGGCATCGCCAAGGACGAGCATGCCCCCACGGTGGCATTGATGCAGAACCAGCTGGCCGATGGCGAACTGATCTACGCCGTGGAAACGTTCTACGATTTCGACATGCTGTTCGGCACCCTGAACTTTGGCAACAGCACGACGCCCGTGCTGGGCCCCAACCTCACTTCGATGACGGTATTCTGATGCGCATTCCACACAAGCGGCAAGGCGGCCAAGTGCTGATCATGGTGGCGCTGTCGGCCGTCGTCCTGATCGCCTCGGTGGGCCTGGCCGTCGATTCCGCCCTCGGCTACTTCGTCAAGGCCAAGCTCAATGCGGCCGTCGACGCGGCCAGCTTGGCGGCGGCGCGCGGCATTACCGCGGGCAATTCGGAAGCGGAACAGCGGGACAGCGCGCGCCAGGCGGCAAGGGAGTTTTTCGACATTAATTATCCGGACAACTTCCTGCTCTCGACGCCGGTCCTCGATCCCGTCGGCGTGGTGTTCGACAGAGGCACCGTCACCATCGACGTCTCGGCCACTGCCTCGCTGCCCGTCTCGCTGATGGGCATACTCGGCTTCAAGACCCTGAACGTGGCGGCCAGCGCGCAAACCATCCGCAAGGACCTGGACATGGTGCTGGTGATGGACACGTCGCGTTCGCTGGAAAACAATGCGGACGCCGTGCGGGCGGCAGGCAAGTCCTTCCTGAACAAATTCAACTCCACGGTCGACCGGGTCGGCCTGCTGCACTTCGCTTCGGAAGCGCAAATCGACGTCCCGATCAGGCAGGTCGAGCGCGGTTTCGACCGCGACAGCATGACCATGAAAAATGGAAAGATCGATCAATTCTCGTTTGTCGGCGGCACCAATTCTTCCGCCGGCATGTTCCAGGCGCGCAAACAGCTGAACGACATCGCGCAGGTCAACCGCTCCAGCCTGCGCGTCATCGTGTTTTTTTCCGATGGCTCGCCGGCGGCGTTTTCCGCGTACTTTCCCAACAAGGACAACAAATGCAAGGACGCAGGCGGCCTCGCCACCTTTCCGAAACTGCAAAACCCGGCATTGGCGGGCCTGTACAGGATGAAAGTGAGCGACTCGCTCCAATACGGCGATTGCGCCGCCAGTCAGATCACCGGACTTCCCGCATGGTATAACGCGAATAATGACGCGGCGCTGCGCGAGTTTCCCATCGTCACCAATACGCCCCGCGTCGTGACTTCTTCCACCGCAACGGCGCAAGCGCAATGGACGAATGTGCACCGCGCCTCGCGCAACCTGGTTGAAGCGATGGCGGCAAAAGCGCGCCAGGAAGGCATTTTTGTCTTTACTCTGGGCATGGGCGCCTCGCTGAAAACCAAGGAAGGGCCGGACAACGAGCTGGGCGAAGACTTGCTGCGCTGCCTGGCCAACACGACCGATGCAAAAGCGGCTTGCCGCAAGCCGGCCGAGCCCGTGGGCCTGTACTGCTATGCGGCCACCGAAAGCGAGCTGAGCCCATGTTTCACGCGGCTCGCCTCGGCCATCCTGCGCATTTCCAAATAAGGCCAGGCCGCCCTCTAGAAGGCGAAGCAGCTGCAACCGAGCGTACCCCAGAAGCCGGAAAAATCGCTGATCGGCACGGCCGACTTGCGCGCCCGGTCGTGCGCATGCGCATGCACGCCGCAGGCGCCCGTGCACTGGTGCGGCAGCATGGCTTGCGCCGGCCTGGCCGCGGGCCGGTTATGACCGGGCACCGTGCGCACGGGCGACCACTCGGGAAGCACGGGAATGGGCGGCGGCGCCAGGGTCGTGAATTCCGCCTGGCCGTAGACGACCTTGCCGCCCACCATGGTCAGCACGGATTCGATGGACTTGATCGCCTCTTCCGGCACCGTAAAGTAATCGGCCGACAGCACGGCCAGGTCGGCCAGCATGCCCTCGCGGATGCGTCCCTTCTTGCCCTGCTCGCTGGAGAACCAGGCGCTGCCCGCCGTCCACAGTTCCAGCGCCGTGTCGCGCGACAACCTGCCCGCCGCATCCGTCAGGGCCAGGCCGCCCACGGTGCGCCCGGAAACGAGCCAGTACAGCGCCGTCCACGGGTTGTAGCTGGCGACCCTGGTCGCATCCGTGCCGCCGCCGACGGGCACGCCCGCGTCCAGCATGCGCTGCACGGGCGGCGTCGCCTTGGCCGCGTCCGCGCCATAACGCTCGACGAAATACTCGCCCTGGAACGCCATGCGGTGCTGGATGGCCAGGCCGCCGCCCAGCGCTTTCACGCGGTCGATATTTTTCGGGCTGATGGTTTCCGCATGGTCGAACAGCCAGTGCAGGCCGCCGAACGGCGTGTCGCGGTTGACCTTTTCAAACACGTCGAGCATGCGGCCGATCGATTCGTCATAGGTGGCGTGCAGGCGGAAGGGCCAGCGCTGCTCGACCAGGTGGCGCACGACCTTTTCCAGCTCATCCTCCATGCCGGCCGCCAGCTCGGGGCGCGGTTCGAGGAAATCCTCGAAGTCGGCGGCGGAAAACACCAGCATTTCGCCGGCGCCGTTGTGGCGATAGTAATCGGTGCCGTCGCCGGGTTTCACCATGCCCGTCCACTTCTGGAAGTCCTGCAATTCCGCGCCCTTGTTTTGCGTGAACAGGTTGTAGGCGATGCGGATGGTCAGCTGCTCTTTTTGCGCCAGCTCGTCGACGACCGCGTAATCCTCGGGATAATTCTGGAAGCCGCCGCCCGCGTCGATGGCGCTGGTCAGCCCCAAGCGATTGAGTTCGCGCATGAACTGGCGCGTGGAATTGACTTGCAGTTCGCGCGGCAAGGTCGGGCCTTTCGCCAGGGTCGCATACAGGATCATGGCGTTCGGCCGGGCGATCAGCAAGCCCGTGGGATTGCCCGATGCATCGCGCACGATCTCGCCGCCGGGCGGGTTCGGCGTATTTTTATCGTAGCCGACGGCGCGCAGGGCGGCGCGGTTCAAGAGGGCGCGGTCGTACAGGTGCAGGATGAAGACGGGCGTGTCGGGCGCGGCCGCGTTGATTTCATCGAGGGTGGGCATGCGCTTTTCCGCGAACTGGAATTCCGTCCAGCCGCCCACCACGCGCACCCACTGCGGGTTCGGCGTGCGCAAGGCCTGTTCCTTCAACATGCGCAAGGCATCGGCCAGCGAGGGCACGCCTTCCCAGCGCAATTCCAGGTTGTAGTTCAAGCCGCCGCGGATCAGGTGCAGGTGCGAGTCGTTCAGGCCGGGAATCACCGTGCGGCCACCCAGGTCGATCAGCTGCGTGGCGGGACCGCGATGACGGATCACGTCTTCGACGTCGCCCACGGCGAGAAATTTGCCATCGGCGATGGCGACGGCGGACGCCAGCGGCTGCGTCCTGTCGACCGTGTGGAAACGGCCATTGAGCAAGATCGTGTTTGCGTGCATGGGAACTCCCGAATCATGTAAAAACACGGCTCTGCCGACGGGCGGCGGAGCCGGAGTCAGTGAAAATCAATGGCCTTCGCTGGCGTTGAACATGGATTTGGCGTAGATCAAGCCCAGGCCATAGCCGCCGCCGTGCGCCACGGCTGTCGCCACCGTCTCGTTGTAAGTCTCGCCGCGTGCCCAGTCGCGCTGCAGTTCCAGCAGGTATTGCACGGACGTCATCGGCTGCGCGCCCGCCTGTATCATGCGCTGCATGGCCATCGCATGGGCTTCGTCGGAGACGTCGCCGCTGGCGTCGGCGATCACGTACACCTCGAAGCCTTGCTCCAGCGCCGACAGCGCAGGGCCCACGATGCAGACGGATGTCCACAGGCCTGCCAGCACGATCTTGCCCTTGCCGTAGCCATTGACCTTGTCGGCGATGCGCGCGTCTTCCCAGGTATTCATGCTGGTGCGGTCGATCGGCGCCTGCTCGGGGAAGACGGACTGGATCTCGTCAAAAATAGGGCCGGAGAACGATTTGGCGGCCACCGTCGTCAGAATCGTCGGCACCTTGAATTGCGCCGCCGCCTTGGCCACCAGGGCCGCATTGTTGCGCAGCAAGGCCAGGTCGATCGAACGGGTGGCGAACGCCATCTGCGACTGGTGGTCGATCATGATCAGGGTATGATCGTTTGGAGTCAGCAGTTTGTGGGCGGCTTGGGCGATGGCGATCGGCATGATGTTTTCCTTAGTGAAAATAATTGAATATGAAAAAAGAGAGGTCCTTGTACGGCATTTTTGCTCCTGCCCTTGCGTCACGCTGTGTGTGCCGGGCCAGTGCTATGCAGTATGGACGAGATACTTTGAAAATAAAAACGGAAAGAATGCCAAGCTATGTGCAATTTTTTCGATAATGAAAAATAGCCGCTGCGGCGGCCTGTCAATCAAGGAGAAAACATGGGATTTGAATTCAGGATCGCGGCCAGCCTGGCGCCGCGCCAGCGCCAGCATCTCGAACAGCTGCTGGCGGCACTGCCGCAGGCACCGCGCGCAACCGGCGCCGCCATGCCCGACACCGACGCCAGGCTGACGGATGCGGGCCTGTATATATGCCAGCACCTGCGCCCCGACCCGTGGCACGGCCTGGACGCCGTGCGCGGCTACCTCGAGGCGCAGGGCGTCAGCTACACCGTCGACGAGATCGACGACTAGGCTGGCTACAGCTGGCTACAGGGTTCCCTCGAGCATCAGCCGCCAGGTGCGGTAGCTGCCCGTATCGACCGTGCGCAGCAGGCTGCGCGCGCCATCCGCATACAGGCTGCGCGTGCGGTAATCCTGCCCCAGCAGGTTGGCGCCCGACAGGCGCAGGCGCAGCCTGTCGCTGACTTTCCACAGCGCGTACATATCGAGTTCGCGCTTGCCACCCTGCCAGGCCAGCAGCTGGCCGGACTCGCGCGAGCGCCCGCCCGCCTGGTAATTCAGGTCAGCGCCCAGGCTCAGGGGCAGGCGGGCCAGCTGGTAGTCTCCTCCCACGTTGGCGCTCCACGGCAGTTGGCTGTCGAGGCGGCTATCGGGGCCGGGCACGGCATCGAGCCTCGACCAGTTGCGCGCCACGTTGGCCCGCAAGTCCAGCGCGGGAGCGCCCGCCCACAGCGCCGTCAAGGGCAGCTTCGCTTCCAGCGCGATCGAGCGCACGCCGGCATGGCCATGGTTGACGGGCGTGCTCACCCAGCGCCCGTTGTCCTGGTACAGGCGCTCCAGCATCACGTCGCTGATGCGCCGCAGCGAGGCGCTGGCGCCCAGCATGGCGCCAGCGCCCGGATAGTATTCATAGGCGGCATCGAGCCCCCACGCCAGCTCCGGGCGCAGCGCCGGATTGCCCTGGGTGTCGGGATTCGTGGGACTGTTGCCATTGTCGACCGTGTACGGGCGCGGGATCAGTTCGAAAATCTGCGGCGCCTTGTAGGTGCGCGTAACGGCCAGGCGCACCTGCTGCTTGCCGCCGGACTTCCACAGGCTTTGCAGCAAGGGGCTCCATACCTGCGCGCGCACGTCGACCGGCTCGCCGCCGCCCGTGGCGCTGGCCGTGCGCCAGGTTTCCCAGCGCAAGCCCAGGTACAGCGACCAATGCGCGGACAGTTCCCATTCATCCTGCGCGAACAGTGCCAGGCGCCGCACCGTGGCCGCATAGTCTTCGTCGCTGAGCACGGGCCGCCCGCCCGGCTCCAGCTGGCGTTCGCGGCGAAAATCCGTGCGCCGCCGGTGCCCGGCATCCCAGCCCGCCGCCAGCGTGTGGTATTCGCCCAGCGCGCGGCGGTAGGTGCCGCTCGCCTGCACGCCCACCTCGTCCAGGCCCGAATCGACCAGGCGCGTGATGCCCTGTCCCGGCGCCGTGCCGCGGCCCAGGAACTGATAATCATTGGCGCGGTGATTGATGCTGGCGCCCAGCTTCACGTCGAGACTGGCGCCATGGCCGAGCTTGCGCAGCCAGTGCAGGTCGCTGCGCACGGTGCTGCTGTCCTGGTTGAAATGGGCCTGGTTATCCGGATAGGCGGTCGTGCCGCCCAGGTAAGCCGTTTCCTGCGCGTGGCGGCGGCTGGCCAGGCGGCGCACGTTGACCAGGCTTTGCCAGGCCAGGCTGCCCTCCCCCGCCAGCGCCCATTGCACGCGGGGCGCCAGCTCGATGGCGTCGCTCGTCACGCGCTCGGTGAGCGGCACGTGGCGCACCACCGTGGGCGCGCCCGCTGCGTCGAATTCGCGGCTCCACTCGTCGAGCAACGCTTCGCGTCCCGTATGGCTGAGCGTGCCGGCCAGCGCGTACGAACGGCGTCCATCCTTGTCCGACCACTGCACGGTGGCGCTGCCGGCGGGCATGCCGTGGCTGGCGGACGCGCCCAGCTTGAACGTGCGTTCGCGCCGCCCGCCCGACTTTTTCAGCACGATATTGATGGAACCGGCGATCGCCTGGGTGGAAAATTCCGCCGTGGCGGCGCGCATGATTTCCACGCGCTCGACCAGTTCCGGGTCCAGCGCGTCGAGCGAAAAGCCGGGCGCCACGGGCACGCCATCGAGCATGATCAAGGTATAGCCCTGGCCCAGCCCGCGCATCTGGATTTGCCCGCCAGCGGCGCCCGCAGCCGCGCCGGACGGCCCGCCGATGGAAATGCCGGGCAGGCGCTTCAGGGCATCGGACAGCACGCGGTCGCCCTGGCGTATCAATTCATCGTGGCCGACGACGATGGCGGCGACGGTGTCGTTGCGGCGCTGCTCCACTTTACCGGCATGGACCGTCACGGAAGGGAGAATGTCTTCGGCACGGACGTGCGCCGTCAACGGCAGCACGAGGCTGCACAATACGATACTCAATCGCATGGAGAATCCTGAAAGGGTTGTGGTGGTGTCGGCTTGCGCGTTCCCGCGCTCACCCGGCCAGCGGCCAGCTCACGCTAATGGCCGAACTGCTCCTTGCGCGTGCGCAGGGCGCGCGCGGTGGCGTTGGCATCGAGACCGGCCAGCCACTGTTGCGGGTCCTGCAAGCGCCCGTCGCGGATCACCTCGAAATGCAGATGCGGCCCCGTCGCCAGGCCGGTGGCGCCCACGGTGCCGATGGCCTGCCCCGCCGTGACGGCCATGCCGGTCGTGAGCGTGACCCGGTCGAGATGGGCATACAGCGACTCGACGCCGCCGCCATGGTCGATGCGCACGGCCTTGCCGAGGCGCGCATCTTCGCTGACGCTGGCGATGCCGTCGGCCGCCGCATGCACGGGCGTGCCGCGCCTGGCGCCCAGATCGATGCCGCGATGGCCCCGCGGCGTCAGCTGGCGCACCACGCCAAAGAAGCCGGTCACACGCATGATATCGAGGGGATTGCGCCAGAGCGCTGGCGCCGTCGCCGGCGCAGCGCGCATGGTTGCCGGTGCGGCTGCCACGGCCCACGCCAATGCCGGCTGCAGCGCCAGGCTGGCCGCGCCGATCACGCACAGCAGCAGCGCCGTCAGCACCCGCAGGGCCGCAGGTGGGCGTGTCTGCCCGTCACGCATGCGCAGCAGGCGCTCGGCCATGCTGCCGCCGCCGAAAGCCAGCCCCGGCAGCGGCTGCGCCTGCAATCCCAGCTGCCGGACCAGGGCCGCCGCATATTGCTGGCGCTGGCGCGCGGGGCGGCCGGCCAGAACCTGGCGGTCGCAACCGAGCTCTTGCGCCCAAGCCAGCTGGCCGGCCAGCCAGCGCGCGGCCGGATTGAACCACAGCAGCGCCTGCAGCAGATTGGCCAGCAGCAAGAGCACGGGGTCGCGCCGGCGGGCATGGGTCAGCTCATGGGCGATCACCAGTTGCCGCTGTTCCGGCGTAAATTGCGCCAGATGCGCCGGTAACAGCAAACGCGGCCGCCACACGCCCACCAGCATCGGAGAGATCGGCGCGTCCACTTCCAGCACGTCCATGCCATGCAGGCGGCGGCGCTGCGCCAGCTGCAGCAAGGCGCGCAACATGGCGTGGCCACGCTGCCAGCGCCAGGCTGCGCAAGCGACGCCCAGCAGGTAGATCAGGCCCCAGGCGGACGGCACCAGGGCCAGCCAGGAAGCAGCGGATGGCAGCCCGGCAACCGGCGCAGCCACGGCCATCGGCGCGTCGGGCGCCGCGCTGGCCAGGAACACGGGCACGCTTAGCTCGGGCACCACGCTCAGCTGGCGCGTGTCGGGCAGCAGCGGCAGCACAAACACGGCGGCCAGCACCAGCTGAGCGCCCAGCCACACGCTGCGCTGAGCCGCCAGCGCGGGCCAGCGCCGTTGCGCCAGGCTCAGCAATGCCCACAGCAGCGGGCCCGTCACGAGACAGACGGCGCTGGCCTGCAACAGCGTGAGAGAAAACAGCAGCATCGCTTATTCCTTTCCCTCGAGCGGCCAGTCCTGCAGCAGCAGCTCCAGCGCCGCCAGCTCCTGCTGGTCCACCAGTTTGCTGCCCGTAAACATACTGACCGGCAAGGGACTGTCGATTTCCATCACGCGCCGGCCAAAGTCGTGGGCGAACGCGGCCAAGGTGGCCACTTTGTCCACGTTCGCTTCATACACGAGCACGCCGTGCACGCTGCGCTGCAGCAGCATGCCCTTGTCCAGCATGCGCTCAAGCGTCTTGCGCGTGGACGAAAAAGACCAGCCCAGCTCTTCTTCCACGCGGGCATGCAATTCGCGCGCGGACAGCGGGTGGTCTTTCCACAAGGCTTTCAATAACGACAGTTCGGTGACGGAGGGCGTGCTCATGGTGCATCCTTTGAGTGACTATTGACACAATTATGCGACAACAGTCACACGCATGCAAGCGGTATTTGCGACAGCTGTCGCATGCACTGGTTGCCCGTGCTAAAACTCGTCCCACTCATCGTCCCCCGGACGCTGTTTGCCGGCTGGAACTTGCGGCGCATGGGGCGCTGCGGGCTTGACGCTCAGGCGGGCAGGCGCGCGCGCCGCCTTGGGCGGCACGGGACGGCGCACGGCAGGCCGGGGTGCCGGCGCCGCGATGGCGTCCACCTGCGCCGTCCTGAACACGCTCACCGCATCGGCCAGCCGCGCCGCCTGCTCCTGCATGGCTTCCGCAGCCGCGGCGGCCTCTTCCACCAATGAAGCGTTTTGCTGGGTCACATGATCCATTTCGCTGATCGCCTGGTTGACTTGCTCGATGCCGGCCCGCTGCTCATCGCTGGCAGACGAGATATGCCCGACGATGCTGCTGACCTTGTGCACGCTGTCGACGATCTCGTGCATGGTGTGGCCCGCCTCGTCGACCAGGCGCGCGCCGCTCTCCACCTGCGCCACCGAGTCGTTGATCAGGGCCTTGATTTCCTTCGCTGCGCCGGCTGATCTTTGGGCCAGGTTGCGCACTTCCGTGGCGACGACGGCAAAGCCGCGCCCCTGCTCGCCCGCCCGGGCCGCCTCGACGGCCGCGTTCAGGGCCAGGATATTCGTCTGGAAGGCGATGCCGTCGATCACGGCGATGATGTCGACGATCTTGCGCGACGAGTCGTTGATCGAACCCATGGTGTCGACCACCTGCGCCACCACGCTGCCGCCCTTGCCCGCCACGGCGGAAGCCGACGCGGCCAGGCCGTTGGCTTCATGGGCATTCTGCGCATTCTGCTGTACCGTGCTGGTCAGTTCTTCCATCGACGAGGCCGTCTCTTCCAGCGAACTGGCCTGCTGTTCCGTGCGCGCCGACAGGTCGAGGTTGCCC
The DNA here is from genome assembly GCF_058797855.1 of Janthinobacterium sp. GW823-FHT01H08. Classification (NCBI taxonomy): domain Bacteria; kingdom Pseudomonadati; phylum Pseudomonadota; class Betaproteobacteria; order Burkholderiales; family Oxalobacteraceae; genus Janthinobacterium; species Janthinobacterium sp. GW823-FHT01H08. The sequence goes on along the minus strand of NZ_CM179504.1, from coordinate 2,201,102 downwards.
GAAGCGATCTGGCGCGAGGCCGTGGCGATGGCCTGCGTGCCGCCGCGCACCTCGGTGACGATGCGCAGCAGGCTGGCCGTCATGTCCTTCAATGCCTGCATCAGTTCACCCGTCTCGTCCTTCGAGCGCACTTCCACCTGTACCGTCAGATCGCCCTGCGCCACCTGCCTGGCCACGTCGATGGCCGAACGCAGCGGCACGCTGATGTTGCGCGCCAGCCACCAGGCGATCAGGGCGGCCAGGATCAGCGCCGCCGCGCCGCCGCCCAGCAAGGTCCAGTGCGTGCGCGCCTGCAAGGCCGCCGCCGCTTCCGAGCGCTGCGCCAGCAACGCCGTTTCCGCCTGGCCGATCTCGCCCAGCAATGCGCGCATGGCATCCATGCCCTGCTTGCCCCGGCCCTCCTTTTCCAGCGCCAGCACGGGCTCGATGGCCGCCGTGCCCTGCGCCACGGCGCGCCGCAGGGCGATCACGGGTTCGAGCGCGCCGGCCAGCCAGGCTTGCTTGGCGGCATCGAGCTTCGCCAGGCGCTCCTGCTGGGCAGGATTGTCGCTGGTCAGGGCGCGCGCCTTGTCCAGGTGCGCGCCGAACGCGGCCTGCCCCGCCTTGTACGGTTCCAGCGAGGCCTCCGCACCCGTGATCACATAGCCGCGCTGCCCCGTTTCCATATTGATCAGGCTTTCCAGGATCGCGCTGTTTTCAGCGAGTACCTGGTAAGTGTGGGTATTGATGGCATTGGCGTCGGCCAGCCGCGAGACGTTCAATGTGGCGACGGTGACCAGGGCGGCCAGCAACAGGACGATGGTGGCAAAACCGCCATACAGGCGGGTGGCGATGCGAAGATCGGCAATACGCATGATAGTCCTCCGGGAGTGAACACCCCGGCGGCGCGGCGAGTCCCGCGCATGGAGTGCTACAGGCAATAATAATGAAAAACGGTATGCAAAGGCGCACCGTGGCCATGTATTTCTTTTACCTGTGGCATTGCATACTTTAAACAAACTCGGCGGTTTTTTGCCATGCTGTTATACTTCGCGTGTGCGGCACATATGACCAGTCCCCTTGCCGCTGTCTTTCGACCCCTAATCTGATTGCCTGCGACTGGCGCCTCACGATGGCGACAGGCCGATCTCACAATAAAGTTACCATGTCCTTTTCCTCCCTCGGATTGTCCGACGCTATCGTACGTGCCGTTACCGAACACGGCTACACCGTGCCGACCCCGATCCAGTCGCAGGCGATTCCCGCCGTGCTCGCTGGCGGCGACTTGCTGGCCGGTGCACAAACCGGTACCGGCAAGACGGCCGGCTTTACCCTGCCCGTGCTGCACCGCCTGTCGACCGACACGAATGGCGCTGCCATCACCAGCAACACCTCGACGCGCCCGATCCGCGCCCTGATCCTGGCACCGACGCGCGAACTCGCCGCGCAGGTCGAGGAAAGCGTGCGCGCCTACAGCAAGTACACCAAGCTGAACTCCACCGTGATCTTCGGCGGCGTCGGCATCAACCCGCAAATCAAGCAGCTCAAGCATGGCGTCGACATCCTCGTCGCCACGCCGGGCCGTTTGCTCGACCACATGGGCCAGGGCACCGTCGACCTGTCGAAGGTGGAAATCCTGATCCTGGACGAAGCCGACCGCATGCTGGACATGGGCTTCATCCGCGACATCAAGAAAGTGCTGGCCGTGCTGCCGCCGAAACGCCAGAACCTGCTGTTCTCGGCCACGTTCTCGGAAGAGATCAAGGCCCTGGCCGACGGCTTGCTGAACAAGCCGGCCATGATCGAAGTGGCGCGCCGCAATTCGACCGTGGAAGTGATCAAGCAAAAGATCCATCCCGTCGACCGCGACAAGAAGCACCCGATGCTGTCCTACCTGATCAAGTCGAACAACTGGACGCAAGTGCTGGTCTTTACGCGCACCAAGCATGGCGCGAATAAACTGGTCGAGCAGCTGGGCGCGGACGGCATCGGCGCCCTGGCCATCCACGGCAACAAGAGCCAGTCGGCACGCACGCGCGCCCTGTCGGAATTTAAAGATGGCACCCTGCAAGTGCTGGTCGCCACCGACATCGCCGCGCGCGGCATCGACATCGACCAGTTGCCGCACGTCGTCAACTACGACTTGCCGAACATTCCGGAAGACTATGTGCACCGTATCGGCCGCACGGGCCGTGCCGGCGCCAAGGGCGAAGCCGTGTCGCTGGTCTGCGTGGACGAGCACGAAATGTTGAAAGACATCGAAAAGCTGATCAAGCAAACCCTGCCGCGCGAAGTCATCCCGGGCTTCGAGCCGGACCTGAACGCCCGCGCCCAGCCTGTGCAATTGCGCAGCGGCACCGGCGGCCACCGCAACAACAGCCGCGCGCCAGCCGGCGCCGTGGTGCGCGTGAAAACGGGCGGCAGCGGCGCCAAGCCACGCAGCGCCGGCCCATCGGGCGGCGGTGGCGGCGGCAACCGTTCGGGCAATGCGCCGCGTTCGGCGGCCTCCCACCGCTCCGGCGGCCGCGGCCGCTAAAACGCGGCCTGAAAGCTACTGCGCGGGGCGCTATTGCGTTTGCGTTGCTCGCCGTACTCCAGTACGGCTGCGCTACTCGACGCAATATCACTCCCGCTCGCTACGCTTTCAGACCCCGCTTATCTTTCTTGAGATGCGCTCCCCAACCTGGTTGGCGGGCGCATTTTTCATGCACGCCACTGATTGGCAATTTGGGCTAGGATAGTATCCATCTTCCTCACCTGCGTGCCGCCATGCCGAACTTCGCTGCCAACCTCAGCATGATGTTTACCGAACTGCCTTTCCTCGACCGCTTTGCCGCCGCCAGGGAAGCGGGCTTCGATGCCGTCGAGTTTCTGTTTCCCTACGCCGTCGAGGCGCGGCAGATCGCCATGCGGCTGGAACGCCACCATCTGCAGCTGGCCGTGTTCAACTTTCCGCCCGGCGACTGGGAGCACGGCGAACGGGGCATCGCCTGCGATCCGCGCCGAGGCGAGGAATTCCGCACGAATGTGCAGCTGGCGCTCGACTATGCGCTGGCGCTGGGGGCGAAGCAGCTGCACTGCATGTCCGGCATCGTGCCGCCCGGCATGAGCCTGGAGCGTGCGCGGCAAAGCCTGATCGGCAACCTGCAATTTGCGGCCGACGCCTGCCGTCCGCACGGCATCAACGTGCTGATCGAGCCGATCAACCGATTTGACATGCCCGGTTACTTTCTGAACCATAGTCAGCAGGCGGCCGACGTCATCGCCGACTGCCAGCGCAGCAATATCTTCCTGCAGTACGACATTTATCACATGCAGCGCATGGAGGGCGAGCTGAGCAACACTATCCGCGCCCTGCTGCCCCTGATCCGCCACATCCAGATCGCCGACACGCCGGGCCGCCACGAACCGGGTACGGGCGAGATCAATTACCGCCACCTGTTCAAGCTGCTCGACCAGGTCGGCTACGTGGGCTGGGTCGGCTGCGAATACCGTCCCGCCAGCGACACCGTGGCCGGACTGGGCTGGCGCGAACAATTGACCACCACCACGGGCACAACAGGCGCCTGATCGCAGCGCGCTTGCGCCCGCACAAGGCGGGCAACGCAGGCCGGCACGACAATACCTATCCATACAGTATTTCCTGTCGAGAGGTGACGTGTCCGCCCTGCCCGCCCGCCATCGCCGCGCCCTTTGCCATAACCTGTACCTGAGCCTCTTCCTGGCCGTCGCGCTGTGCGGCTGCGCCAGTGCGCGCACCGACCTGGCGCAAGTGCGCGCCCTGGCCGCCGGCACCGATGCCTTGACGGCCTTCGGCGAACTGTCGCAGCGCCACGTGGACAGCTACCAGCGCGCCCGCCCCTATCTGTCGCCCGCCGAAGACGCGCGCGAACGCCTGCTCGATGCGCAGCGCCGCGCCGCACAAGCGGACGTCGCGCGCCTGGCGCAGGCCGTGCGCCTGTATCTGCAGGCGCTGGGCCGGCTGGCGAATGCCGATGCGTACGACGTGCAGCCGGAACTGGCCGGCGCCGGCGCCGCCATCCGCGCCTGGCCCGGCAGCGGCATCGACGACCGCCATGTCAGCGCCTACACCCTGTTGCTGCAGCAACTGTCGCGCCTGGGCGGCGCGGCCAGCCAGCAGGCGCACCTGGCGCAAGTGCTGCACGACGGCGACGCGCCGCTGCAAGCCCTGCTGGCAGCGCTCGACAGCTTGCTGGCGCTGTACGACAAAAGCGGCGACAACGAGCGCGACATGGTGCTCGGCTTGCTCGACGTGGAAATCGCGTTTGCCGACACGCCGCAGCAGCGCCTGCTGGCCGTGCTGGCGAAAACCATGCAGCAAAGTAAAACCGAAGAATACCGGCTGCTTGGCTTGCGCCACACGCTGGCGCGCCGGCAACTGGCGGCACTGGCGCGCGACCACGCACAGCTGGCCGCCGCCCTCACCACCACGGAGGCAAGATGGACGGATCGGTAGGCAGGAGCAGCGGCAGCGAACGCCGCGAAGCGGCTCTCAGCAGCGCCATGCGCGTCGAGCAACTGGCCGACAGCCTGTCGCAGGCGGCCGTCACCTTGCACGGCGCCGTCATGCGCACCATCCGCAAGCGCGCCAGCCAGGGAGAAAACGGCATCAGCCACAGCCAGGCACAAGCCGTCTTCGCCCTGGAAGTAGCCTTGCGCCAGCAAGCCAACCAGCTGTATGCCGATGCCGCCGGGCATACGGTAATGGGCCTGGAAACGGCGCAGCGCCAGCTCAGCGGCCTGCTCGACACGGTGCGCCTGCGCATCGCCCGCAACGACGATGTGCGGCACTGGATCAGCCTGTCGACGAGTTTGTTACATCTGGGCAGTGCCGTCCTGGCCGGCAATCCCGAGCGCATCCTCAGCACGCTGGGCAAGGTGCGTGAGCGGCTGCAAGAGATGGCGCCGGACTGATTGAAATCGGCCGGCGAGCGCCTATACTGGGACGTCCCCGCCTGGCAATCGTGCCTGCGGGGCGATTGCCAGAGGAGACCAACATGCGTATCGAACCGTATTTGCAATTCAATGGAAACTGCGCGCAAGCGCTGGAATACTACCGGCAGCACCTGCATGGCACAGACCTGTGCCTGATGCCGTATCGCGGCACGCCGATGCAGGAGCAAGTCAAGGAAGACTGGTATGACAAGATCATGCACGGCTCCGTGCAGCTGGGTCCCACCATGCTGATGGGCTCGGACGGCGGCTGCGACGAGGGCGCCAAGGGCATGAGCGGCAGCTCGATCTGCCTGACCGTCGACACGCCGGAGGAGGCGGAACTGGCCTTCGCCGCGCTGGCGCGTGACGGCGCCATCCAGATGCCCATGGAAGAAACGTTTTGGGCCAAACGCTTCGGCATGCTGAAAGACCAGTTCGGCGTGGCCTGGATGGTCAACTGCCTGAAAGAGCCAGCATAGAACGGCCCGCGCCTGCCTGCGCCGCGTCAAACGCGGCGCGGGTAGTAGCGCAAGCAGAAGCGCCCATCCTGGACTACCATAGAGGAGAGACTCCTATCGGGGACAGCCATGAATGGATTGCCGCAAGACCAGCTACAGCGCCTGCAAGGCGTGCTGGAGCAACGCAAGCTGGCGTTGCTGGAACAGATAGAGAACGAAGCGGCCGAAGCGGACGCGCGCGCCTCGCTGCTCAATGAAATCGAAGCCTCGCCGGCCGACAACGCCAGCGTGCGCACCTTGAACGCCCTCGTCAGCGAAGCGGCCGAGCACAATCAGGCGCAACTGGCCATCATCAAGCACGCGCTGGCCAAGTTTGCCGACGGCAGCTACGGCCTGTGCGACAACTGCGGCGAAGCCATCGGCCTGTCGCGCCTGAACGCCCGCCCCGAAGCGCGCCTGTGCATCGATTGCCAGACGCGGCTGGAAAAGGCCCGGCGCGCCATACCATGACCCTAGCTTAACGGCGGCACGACAACAAAGGGCAAGGCATCGCTGCCCTGCCCCCCTGTTTTCCGACGTGACGACCATGCTGCCTGCCGTCCTCCGCCAGCGTCTATGCGCCGGCTGGGTGGACGGGTCTCCTCTACTGCCATTGCCTCTATGCAAGCTGTACGCTTGCTTAACTCATGTGCTGTCCGCCATTGATGGCGATGTTTGCCCCCGTGACGAATGCCGCCTCGTCGGACGCCAGGTAAGCGACCAGGGCCGCCACCTCGTCCGGCTCGCCCAGGCGGCCCAGGGGGATTTGCGGCAGGATCTTCGTTTCCAGGATATCGGCCGGCACGGCCGTCACCATCTGCGTGCGCAGGTAGCCGGGCGACACGGTGTTGACGGTGATGCCGTGGCGCGCCACTTCCAGCGCCAGCGCCTTGCTGAAGCCATGCACACCGGCCTTGGCGGCCGCGTAGTTGCACTGGCCAAACGCGCCCTTCTGGCCATTGACGGACGAGATATTGATGATGCGTCCCCATTTCTTTTCCAGCATGGGTTCCAGCACCTGCTTGCTCATGTTGAACAGGCTGTCGAGATTGGTCCGCATCACCTCGGACCAGTGCGGCAACTCCATCTTGCGCATGCTCTGGTCGCGCGTGATGCCGGCGTTATTGACCAGCACATCGATGCGGCCGAACTGCGCCAGCACCTTGCCGACGGCTTCGTTGCAGGCAGCAAAGTCCGTCACGTCAAGGGCCAGCGGGTGAAAATAATACTGCTGCGCCTGCTGCTCGTCGAGCCAGCTTTCCACCCGCGTGTTGCCCGGCGTATGCGCCGCCACGACGGCAAAGCCCGCCGCATGCAGGCGCCGGCACAAGGCCGTGCCCAGGCCGCCCATGCCGCCCGTGACCAGCGCTACCTTTTGTTCCTTCATGACTGTCTCTCCCCGCTTGTTATGGTTGTTCTGCGTGGCATCAAGTGTAGGAGCAGTTTTTATTGCCAGCCTTGCGCCAGATCAAGTGCCCAGCCTGATGCAGTCGTGCGCGGCCGGCGCCCCGGACTGTGCCAGAATGGCCCCTACTGCACAGCGAGAGGACAGGCCATGACGTACAAGACCGTATTGCTCCACATCGACGACAGCGCCGGGCGCGCCGCCCGCATCGAAGCGGCGGCCAGCATCGCCCAGGCGTGCGGCGGCCACCTGACGGGCGTGGCGCTGACGGGCGTGTCGCGCCTGCTGTACCAGCACCAGCCCGACCTCGATGCCGATCCGAACCTGAGCTTGCATCTGAATTTCCTGCGCGACCGCGCCACGCGCGCCCTCGACGGTTTCGAGCAACAGGTGCGCGCGGCAGGCGTCGCCTCGTTCGAACAGCGCGTCGTCGACGACGAAGCGGCGGGCGGCATCAGCCTGCTGGCCCGCTATGCGGACCTGGTCGTCATCAGCCAATACAATGCCAAGGATAAATCGCCGTCCGTGATGCGCGACTTTCCCGCCTATGTGCTGCTGCATTCGGGCCGGCCCGTGCTGATCGTGCCGTATGCGCCGCCGCTGCCCCTGCTGGCGCCGCCGGCAGCGGCGCGCAATGTGCTCATTTCCTGGAACGCCAGCAAGGAAGCAAGCCGCGCCGTGACCGCCGCCCTGCCCCTGCTGCAGCGGGCCGGGCAAGTCCACGTGGCCATCTTCGACGCCCAGGTGCATGCGGCCGAGCACGGCGAACAGCCGGGCGCGGAACTGGTGCACTACCTGGCGCGCCACGGCGTGGAAGCGCGGCTGCATTTGCTCGATGGGGGTGGCGTGCGGCGCGGCGATATCGGCGAAGCGCTGCTGTCGCAGGCCGCCGACCTGTCGGCCGACCTGCTGGTGATGGGAGCGTATGGCCATTCGCGCCTGCGCGAAACCATCCTCGGTGGCGTCACGCGCACGATTCTGCAGAGCATGACGATCCCCGTGCTGATGGCGCACTAGGCCGTTGGAAAGACGGCAGGGCTAGCCGCCCTGCCAGGGCTGGCTGCGGATCTTTGCCACCTGGCGCTGCGCCAGCCACTGCCACAGCTGCAGCGCGTCGTCCTGCGGCAGGGCCGACATGTGGCGCGGACTGGCCAGGGCGATTTCGCAATCGCGGTCCGACCATTCCTCGAAAGTGACTTCGCCTCCGCTAGCGACTTCGACCTGATACATCAAGCCATCGTCGTAGCCAAAGCGCAACAAGACGGCGGCCGGGCTGCCATCCGGCGTGACGGCGCCGCCGCGGTACACCTCGGCCAGCGCATCGGCCAGCTGTGCCGGTGAGGGCGCGCAGATGTCGCGCCCATCGGCCCGTGTCAGAATGAACCATGCCTGTGTCATGACGCGCCCTCCTATCCATACTCGTTAGCATGCGAGGCAAGTACTACGGGCAGTCACCTTGGTCCAGTGTCACTTCGGGCGCGCGGAAACTATCCCTGTCGGCATTGTTTACCAATAATTACTCATACTAACAAGGATCATACCTAAATTTCGTGCAGCGCGGAATTTATGCATATGGCACCACAGAGGCGTTGATTCACGCCACCAGCACGGGAATGCTGAGCGGATCGAAGTCATGCCAGTCGCCATTGGCGATCGTGCCTTCCGCTTCCTCGATATGCTCGGCGCCCAGCCGGTGCAGTGTCTCGAGCGCCCGTTCGCGCTCTTCGAGGCCGCCCAGCGCCACGGCGATCAGCATGCCCGGATGGCGCGGCTGGCGGTGGTTTTCGCCATGTTTCTCGGGCTCGCCCGCCTCCTTCATCTTGTTGAAACTGTAGAGTGAGCCCACATGGGCGCCCACCAGCGCGCCCACCACCGGCCCCAGCGGCCCCGTCGCCAGGGTGGTGGCCGCGCCGATGCCGGCACCGACGGCGGCACCGACGGCCACGCCCTCGACCACGCCTTCCGGCGTCTCCTTGGCGCCCGGCGAGACGTCGCGGTCGCCGCCGAGCGCATGCAAATCATGCTGGCCCGGCTGGTTGACAAAGAAGGCGCTGATGCGGCTGTCAGGAAAGCCCGCCTGGTTCAGGGCGGCGCGCGCGGCGTCTATCTGCTCCTGCAACTGAAAATGACCTGCGATGATGCGTGACATGATACGGCCCTCCTGGTCGGCTGCGGGCGCCCCGTGCGCCACTCCGATAGCGTGCGCCGGACAACGCCAAGATACCGTTCGCTTGCGCACACAGCCCAGAAATCCTCAGACCGGTGCCCCATATGGGCTGCGGATATCGGCCAGGAATTGCTGTGCGCGCACATGCTGCGGCCGCGCAAAGAACTCCTCGGGCGCGGCCCGTTCCAGCACTTGCCCGTGGTCCATGAACCAGACGCGGTCCGCCACTTCGCGCGCGAAACCCATCTCGTGCGTCACGCACACCATCGTCATGCCGCCGTGGGCCAGGTCGCGCATCACGTGCAGCACCTCGCCCACCATTTCCGGGTCCAGCGCGCTGGTCGGCTCGTCGAACAGCATCAGCGGCGGCTGCATGGCCAGCGCGCGGGCAATCGCCACCCGCTGCTGCTGCCCGCCCGACAAGGCCGCCGGCATGGCGCGCGCCTTGTGCGCCAGCCCCACCCGCTCCAGCAGGGCCAGCGCGCGCTCCTCGGCTTCGCGCCGGGTGAGGCCGCGCAAGCGCTGCGGCGCCAGCGCGCAATTGTCCAGCACGGATAAATGGGGAAACAGGTTGAATTGCTGGAACACAAAACCGATATGCGAGCGGAAGGCATTCACGTCCAGCCCCGGCGCGTGGATATCCTGGCCCGCCACCGCGATGCGCCCTGAGGCGATCGGCTCCAGGCGGTTGATGGTGCGGATCAGGGTCGACTTGCCGGAGCCGGACGGCCCGCACACGACCAGCACCTGGCCCTTGGCCACGTGTTCATTGATCTCGCGCAAGGCGTGATAATCGCCATAGTATTTGTTGACGTTGTCAAAGGTAATCATGCTGCCGCTTTCAGGAAACGCGCCTGGCGCCGCTCGAGCCAGAAGGCGGCGCGCGACAGGCTGAAACACAAGACAAAATACGTCATGCCCAGCAGGAAATACACTTGCACGGGCTTGGTCAGCACGAGGCCGTTCACTTGCGACGCGATGAACGATACCTCGGCCAGGCCGATGATGTACCCGAGCGAGGTTTCCTTGATGGTCGAGACGAACTGGTTGACCAGCGAGGGCAGCATGTGGCGCAGCGCCTGCGGCAGCACCACCGAGCGCATGCTGTCCAGATAGTTCAAGCCCAGCGAGCGGGCCGCCTCCACCTGCCCGCGCGGCACGGCTTGCACGCCGGCGCGCACAATCTCCGCCAGATAAATGCCGTCGAAGATGACGAGGGCGGCCAGCATGGTACCGAACTGCCCGCTTTCATGTCCCGTGATGCTGGGCAGGAAGAAATACGCCCAGAAAATCACCAGCAGCAAGGGGATGCCCCGCACCACGTGGATCAGTAAGGCGACGGGCCAGCGCAGCAGGCGCCAGGGACTCAGGCGCGCCAGCCCCAGCAGCAGGCCGAAGGGCAGGCTCAGCACCAGCGCCAGGCTGGCCAGCACGACCGTCAGCGCCAGGCCGCCCAGCGGCCCCTCGGGATAGCGTCCCACGAGGAAATACAGCCAGTAATCATGGAGGAGTTCCAGCATCAGGACACCTTCTTTTGCAGCAAGGCCGCCAGGCCGGCGATCAGCAGCGAGACGGCCAGGTAGGCCGCGCTGGCGAAGACGAAGGCATCGACGCTGCGGAACGAGGCCGCTTCCACGCGCTGCGTCTGGTACATCAGCTCGGCCACGCCGATGACGGTGGCGATGCTGGTGTTTTGCCACAGGGTCAGGGTTTGCGACAGCAGCGGCGGCGCGGCCAGCCGCAGCGCCTGCGGCACGATGCACAGGCGCATGGTGGCAAGAAAACTGAAACCCAGCGCCCGGCCCGCCTCGAATTGCTGGGCGGGTATGGCGCGGATGCCGCTGCGGATGTCTTCCGCCATGTAGGCGGCCGTATATAAAGTCAGGGCCGTGACGGCGCTGACGGCTTCGATATTGCCGGCATACAAACGCTCCTTCCACGCATCGGGCAGCAATTCGGGCGCGCCGAAATACCAGAACAGGAAGTGGGCCAGCAAGGGCACGTTGCGGATCAGCTCGACATACGCGGCGCCCAGGCCATTGAGCAGGCGCGACGGGGCCAGCCGCAGCATGGCCACGCCGCAGGCCAGCGGCAAAGACAAGAGCAAGGTAATGCCCATCAGTTGCAAGGACAGCAGCAAGCCGGAAACGAGCCAGTCGCGGTAGTCGCCGGACAGCAAAAAGGTCAGATCAAACATGCGGCAGCGTCAACCGGGGTTCAGGCGTCAATCTTGTCCGATTCAATCTTGAAGGTCCGTTTTTGAAATTTCACATTGCTCGTCGGGCCATACCATTTGAAGAACAGTTTTTCCGCCTCGCCCGATTTTTCCAGTCCGCGCAGCATCTGGTCGACGGCTGTTTTCACGCCCGTCTCGCCCTTGCGGATGCCGAAGGCAAACACTTCCTGGCTGATGTTTTGCGGCAGCACAATATAGTCTTTTTGCGCGGCGCCCAGCTTGGCGTAATTGTTCAGCAGGGAGACTTCATCGTCGACATAGCCAACGCCCTTACCTTGCTGCAAGCCCAGATAAGCCTGGCCCGCCGTCTCGAACGTCACCACGTCCACGCCGGGCACGGCCTTGCGGATATTCGGTTCCTGCGTGCCGCCCTTGACGGTCAGCACTTTCTTGCCGGCCAAGCCAGCGACCGTCGTAATATGGCTGCTTTTTTTCACCAGCACGCGCTGGCCCGTGTAAAACGTGGACAGCGAAAAATCGACGAGCGCTTCGCGTTCCTTGTTGTGCGTCAAGGACGCCGTCAGGATATCGATGCGGCCCTGCTGCAGTTCGGGAATGCGGGCGGCCACGGCCAGCTGCTTGATCACGGGCTTGACGCCCAGGCCCTGGGCGATGGCGCGGCACAGGTCCACTTCATAGCCGACCAGCTGGCGCGACTTGGCGTCGATGAAACTGTTCGGCTCGTCCGTGCCCAGGGTACCGCAGACCAGTTCGCCCTTCGCCTTGATGGCGGCCAGCTGGTCCGCTTGCGCCACTTGCGTGAAAGCGATGGAAGTGAAAAGAAGCGCTGCGAAATGAAGGCGGGTCTGCATGGGATTCCTCTGGTGGATAACGAATGCCGCCATTAGACCGCAACGTTATTATTTCCAAAAAGGAATCTTTTCAGCCTTGCTTATGAGTAAATCATGTAAGGCGCTGCCGCCTACCAGTGGGGCGCGTAATTGGGAAACGGCGAGGCCATGTGTTCGGCTTCCACGGGCGGCGCCATCCAGTCGCGCGGATCGACCTTGTAGTACTGCAAGAATTGCGCGTACAGTTCTTCGTGGTGCTCGGCCATCTGGTATGGCTTTTCAAAGAAGGTTTCCGTCGCCACGGCAAAGAATTCGGCGGGATTCGTGGCGCCGTAGTGGTCCATCACGCTGTGCTGCTGATAGATGGCATCGTGGCGCAGGTTGTCGAAGTCGCGCGACAACACGGTGGCCCAGCTGCGGTAGCTCGACACGCTGGGCAGGTAGGGCGCGCCATTAGCGGCGCCCGATTCGCTGTCGAGCTGGTGGGCGAATTCATGCAGCACGACGTTGTGGCCATCGGTCCAGTCGGCCGCACCGCGCTGCACGTGGTCCCAGGCCAGCACCACGCGGCCATCGCCCCAGGATTCGCCCAATAAACCATTGGCCGATGGCGTGACGACGCCGCCCGGCCCCACTTCATCGCGCGTAACGATGAATTCCGTGGGATACACGAGGATGGTGTCGAGTTCCGGATACACCTGGGTCTGGCGATTGAGCAGCAGCAAACACGCCTGGCCGGCAATCGTGTAACGCATCTCGTCCGTGATCTCCAGGCCGCCGCAACCGACGAATTTCTTCTGGTACAGGAATTGCACGACCAGACGGCGCAACTGCTGCTGCAGCGGGGCCGGCATGCGCGGATACACGGGGATATTCTTTTCCAACACGGCCAGGCCTTCGGGCGGCAAGGGCCTGGACAGGGCCCGCTTCAAGCGCCAGCGGGGGAACCATAATGAAAAGACGATGGCGGCCGTGACGAGGGCGATCCATAGCAGCGGGTTCATGCGGCGGCCCGTTTCAGGCAGCGCAATGGCGGGAACGATAACAGGGCGGCGTAGGCAGACAAGGACAAGCTCCTTCAAGTGAACCCGCGCGTTGCGGGCAGCAGTCCAGCCCACATGGGGTTGATTAATATCTTTTCAATCCGCCCAGCTCAAAGGGCTTGCCCCAACGCCAAAAGCCGGGTTGTCACCCGGCTTTCGACATGTGTCTGATCATACGAACCACAAACCACGCCTGCCGGCCGTCAAGCGGCCTGCCAGGCGCAAGGTTTATTCAGCCGATTTTTGCTGTGGCGCGCCAAACAGGGCGGCGACCAGCGGATCGCGCGTCACGGGACCGCGGTTGACGCGGATGGCGTAATGCGTGTCATCGGCCAGGATGTGGAAGTGGCGGCCGCTGCCGGCCATGCTTTGCTCGCGCAAGCCGGGACGGTCCTTGCGCGGTGGCGCGCCTTCGCGTTTCGGCTGGACGATGGCGGCCAGGAAGGCGCGCACGCGCTCGGGATCCGGCGTCAGCTGGTACACTGCCTTGCCCAGGTAGGTGGCGGTGCCTTCGATGTAGCGGGCCAGTTCGATCACGCCCGCTTCACGCAGGTCGCGGATGTATTTGCGGGCGCCCGATGGCGAAAACTTGAGGAACCAGGCGATTTCGTCAGCCAGCATCTCGTGCAGCGACAATTCGCCGATCAGTTTTTGCATGTTTTCGATGCGGCGCAGGGTGGCCGACGTCGAGCGCACGCGCTCGATCGGTGCCATGGAAATAGGATTCATGCGTTCCGGGGGGATAGGTGCTGCGCGTTCGACCATTTGCGAGCCTTTTTCGGGGCTACGAAGTTCCTGGTGCGCTGCCTTTAATTCGCTCTTCACGTGAGACTGAGTCATTGCATGCATTTGAATACTCCTTTTAAACGATTGCCGGTAGCCCGGATTGTTAAGTTCTTGGCAATTTTTATACCAGAACACCACGAATCCTGAGCGTCTGGGCACAGAATGCCATCCTGCTCCGCACTGGTCTGTGCGTTAACGAACATTAGAAGCAAGAAAGTGAAAAATATTGCCTTGCTGAATTATTTCTCTTGAGGCATCTATAAAAGACATTTAAACCGCTGTGCCTCGATGCGCGCACAAAGTGAAATAGCGAACAGAAGCGTCGGCATTCTTGCAATAAATTCAAGCTTCGCGCGCGGCACCCGCCGTCCGCATCGCGCCAATCTTGATACTTTGCAAAGGAACCATCATGAACATGCCTACTCTGCTGGCCGCCGCCGCCCTGATCACCTTGTCCGCCTGCAAAAAACCGGCCGAAGCACCGCTGCCTGAAACGGCGCCCAACCCTGCTTCCGCCCCACAAGTGATGCCCCCTCCCGTCACGCCAGCCGCGCCGGAAACGGGCCCGGGCAGCACGACGCCGCCTGCCCCGCTGACCGATCCGGCCACCGCGCCGGCCCTGCCGCCCGCCACGGCGCCGAAATAAGGCCCGCCAAAGGCGACCGATCAGGCGCACCTGCGGCGCCGCCCCTACTCCACGGGGGAGTTACGCGTTGCCAGCCTGTTTGCAACGCGTTTTTTTACGATTGGAGTCGGCCGCGCCCTGAAGGTTCACCGGCATGCGGCACCGCAAGCCGGCACCGGACCAGCCAATCAAAATGCGGCAATCCGCACAGTCTTTCCCTTCGCCGTGCGGAAAGACGGAATCTCGTCATTTCCCATTTTCAATAGATTCAAATTAAACCTTTATAAACAATCACTTGCAATAAACGCCAAAATGCGCTCCACTGGCACGGAAGATGCTTTTATATTTTCATAACCGCCACCAGAGCGGCAGCCTTACCCAATATAAAAACCATCTACCTTTTTTTGGAGACAACAGCATGGCACGCACCTTCCGCATCTCGTCCTTCCTCAACACCAAGGCACTGGCCGTGGCCGTCGCACTGGCCGCGCAATTCCCGCTGGCCGTCCATGCGGCCGACCTGGTCCGTCTGGGCAACCTGAAATTCGCCCATTACGGCGCCGTCGCCTACATGAAGGAAATCGCGCCGAAGTACGACCTGAAAATTGAAGAACGCATCTTCGCCAAGGGCCTCGACATCGTGCCGGCCATGATCGCCGGCGAAATCGACGTGTCCGCCAGCGCGCTGGAAGCGGCCATCACGGGCCGCGCCACGGGCTTGCCCGTGTACCTGGTGGGCGGCTTCGCCAAAGGCGGCGTGCAGATCGTCGGGCGTCCCGACCTGAACATCAAGGATATTGCTGGCCTGAAAGGCAAGAAAGTCGGCGTCACGCGCGGCGGCCCGCAGGAAATCCTGCTGTTTGCCGAATTGACCAAGGCCAAGCTGACCTGGTCCGACAAGCCGGGCAAGGACGTGCAGATCCTGTACATGGGCTACCCTGACCTGAACCAGGCGCTGCTGACCAAGGATATCGACGTCATGAGCCAGTCCGAACCGTACTCGACGCAGGCGATCCACAAGAAATACGGCGCGGCCATCATCAAACCGTATGACACGCCGCTGGGCGAGCCCGTGCGCGCCCTCGTGATGACGGAAAAGATGTACAAGGAAAAGCCGGCCGTGGCCCAGCGCTTCATGGATTGCTTCGTCGCCGCCACGCGGGCGTTTTTGGCCGACCCGAAACTGGCGGAAAAATACGTGCGCGAATCGATGTTCAAGAATCAGATCACGACCGAGGATTACCGCGATGCCATCGACAACGCCATCTTCACGGAAGACATCACGCAAAGCCACGTGCAGCTGACCACCGACTACATGGTGAAATTCGGCGTGGGCCGCATGGCCAAGGCGCCTGCCGCCAAGGATTGGGTCAAGCTGGACCTGCTGGAAAAAGCCAAGAAGTCCTATGTCCCACGCTAACCACGGCCACGCTAATCTGAAAGTATCACAATGAATATGCAAATGATGAAACGCTTCGCGCACGGCGCCGCCGTGCCCGCTGCTGCATTGCTTCTTTGGCAAGCCATGTCGACCTTCGGTTGGATCAACCCGCAAATCCTGCCCTCGCCCGTGGCCGTGCTGGTGAAGTGGTATGAATACCTGATGCCGATGCAAGCGTACACGCCCGAAGCGGGCAACTACCTGGTGTGGATGTTCTCCGGCGAATTGCCGCACGACGCCTGGGCCAGCCTGTCGCGCGTGCTGGGCGGCTTCGCCATCGGCGCCGGCCTGGCCTTGCCGCTTGGCTTGCTGATGGGTACCAACAAGACAATCTATAAACTGTTCGACCCGCTAGTGCAGGTGCTGCGCCCGATTCCGCCGATCGCCTACATTCCGCTGGCCATTTTGTGGTTCGGCCTGGGCAACCCGCCCGCCTTCTTCCTGATCAGCATCGGTTCCTTCTTCCCCGTGCTGATGAATACCATCGCCGGCGTACGCCAGGTCGACGGCATTTATATTCGCGCCGCGCGCAACCTGGGCGCCAGCCAGATGACCATGTTCCGCCGCGTCATCCTGCCGGCCGCCACGCCGTATATCCTGGCCGGCGCGCGCATCGGCATGGGCACGGCCTTCATCGTCGTGATCGTGGCCGAAATGATCGCCGTCAATAGCGGCCTCGGTTTCCGCATCCTCGAAGCGCGCGAGTATTTCTGGTCTGACAAGATTATCGCCGGCATGTTTACCATCGGCCTGTTCGGCCTGGCCATCGACATGGCAATGAATGCCCTGAATAATCATTTGCTGCAGTGGCACCGCGGCCTGGAACACTGAGAGGAACGGCCATGACCACGATCAATATCAATGCAGTCAATAAAATCTTCACCACGGGCGGCGCGGACGTCATCGCCCTGAAGGACATCAACCTGGAAATCGCCAGCGGCGAGTTCATCTGCCTGCTGGGGCCGTCCGGCTGCGGCAAGTCGACCTTGCTCAACGCCATCGCCGGTTTTTCGCAGCCGACGTCGGGCCAGATCCTGGCCGGCGGCAAGCTGATCACCGAGCCCGGTCCCGACCGCGGCATGGTGTTCCAGGAATACGCGCTGTTCCCATGGATGACGATTGAAAGCAATATCGCTTTCGGCCTGGAAATCGCCGGCAAGACGCCAGCCGAGATCAAGGAACGGGTCGACATGTTGCTGAGTATGCTGGGCTTGACGGAATTCCGTACCCGCTACCCGAAAGACTTGTCCGGCGGCATGCGCCAGCGCGTGGCGATTGCCCGCGTGCTGGCCCTCGATTCGCCGATCATGCTAATGGATGAACCGTTCGGCGCGCTGGACGCCTTGACGCGGCGCAACCTGCAAGATGAGTTGCTGAAAATCTGGAAAGTCTTCGGCACCACCATCGTGTTTGTGACGCACTCGATCGAGGAATCGATCTACCTGGCCGACCGCACCATCGTCATGACCTACCGTCCCGGCACCATCAAGCGCGACGTGGCCATCGACCTGCCCCGCCCGCGCGACCCGAGCGACCCCGAGTTCAACCGCCTGAAACGCATGCTGGGCGAGATGGTGATGGAAGAGCAACAAAGGCATCATAATGCGGAGACGATGGCCAGCACCGCAGATTAGTGGTGTCTGACCAAACCTACTGCGCGTCGGTATAGGCGGCCTGCGATGCTCACCGTACTAGAAGTACGGTTGCGCTTCTCGGCCACCTCTCCCTTCCGCTCGCTACGGTTTTGTCAGGCACCGCAAGTTTGCATGTCAGACATTACTTTGGATTCGCCCATTCGGGTGAATCCCACCGTACACTACAATTCCTTCTTTGCGGTACACGCAAGCTTAACCAAATAGACGGAGCACCATGGCATTCGGCAAATGGACCCTGAGACCCGCGCTCGGCCCCCTGCTGGCCGTGGGCTCGCTGGTCGTGCTGACGTGGGCCTCGTATGCCTGGGTCAGGCAGCGCCAGCTCGATGAATTGCACCGCACGCTAGATTCGCGCGCGGAACTGTATGCGGCGTCCATCGGCGGCGCCCTGAACAAATACGAATTCCTGCCCCTGGCCGTGGCCCAGAGCGATGCCGTGGCGCAATTGCTGGAGCAGCCCAGCGCCGATAAAGTCACGCAGATCAATGCCTACCTGGTCGACATGAACCGCCGCGCCGGTGCCTTTGCCGTCTACGTGCTCGACGACAAGGGCACGACCCTGGCTTCGAGCAACTGGCAAGACCGCAGCTCCTACGTGGGCGTCAACTACGGCTTCCGTCCGTATTTCAAGAACGCCATTGCGGGCGGCATCGGCCGCTTCTACGGCATCGGCTTTTCCACCTTCGAAGCCGGCTACTTCATTTCGCAGCCCGTGCAGCGCGACGGACGCATCATCGGCATCGTCGCCGCCAAGGTCAACCTGGACTGGATCGAGCAATCGTGGCGCACGCCGGGCGCGGGCGAACAGATCTGGGTCAAGGATGCGAATGGCGTGATCATCCTGGCCACCACCCCCGCCTTCAAGTTCAAGACCCTGGCGCCTTTGTCGCCGGCCGCCAAGAAAGACATCAGCGAACAGCGCCAGTTCCTGCAAGAAAATCTGCCCATCCTGCCGCACAAGGTGCAGCGCCAGTTCGCCGATGGCGCCAGCGTGATGACGTTGGAACGCCCGCAGACGAATGACTCCCCCGCCCTGTCCGGCAGTGCCGACAAGGTGAGCTATCTGGCCGTGAACCGCGCGCTGGGCCCGCTGCAATGGCAAATTACCGTGCTGGCCGAACTCGACCAGGTCGATGAGGCGGCGCGCAACACGGCCATCGCCGCCGCGCTGGGCTGGGCCTTGCTGCTGCTGGCCCTGATGTATGCGCGCCAGCGCCGGCGCCGCATCGCCGACAAGCTCAATGCGCAGCAGACGCTGGCCCGTGCCTATGAACAGCTGGAAATCAAGGTCGAGCAGCGCACGGCCGACCTCGTGCACGCGAACGGCCGCCTGCAGGCGGAAGTGGCCGAGCGCGAGCGGGCCGAGCAAACCTTGCGCTACGCCCAGGCGGAACTGGTACAAAGCGGCAAGCTGGCGGCCATCGGCCAGATGGCGGCCGGCGTCACGCACGAGCTGAACCAGCCGCTGGCCGCCCTGCAGACGTTTTCCGACAATGCCAAGGTCTTTTTGGCACGCGGCCAGATCGACGACGCGCTCGACAACCTGTCGACCATTTCCGACCTCGTCAAGCGCCTCGGCTACGTGACCTCGCAATTGAAAGGCTTTGCGCGGCGCAGCGACGATGCGCGCAAGCCCGTCAGCGTGCGCCAGGCGTTTGCGCAAACCATGCTGCAAATCCGCACGCGCAAGGGCTCGCAGCGCCTGACCCTGCATGAAAGCTGGCTTGAGGACGACATCATCGTGCTGTGCAACGCCATCGGCCTGGAACAGGTATTTACCAACCTGATCACGAACGCCATGGATGCCGTGCCGGAAGGCGAGCCCGTGCAAATCTGGTTCCAGGTACGGCGCGAAGGCGGCCTCGCCGTGTTGCATATCACCGATAATGGCCCCGGCATCCCGCTGGCCTCGCTCGACAAGATCTTCGATCCCTTCTATACCACCAAGGAACACGGGCTGGGCTTGGGATTGTCGATCAGCGCTGGCATACTGCGCGCGGCCGGCAGCGCCCTGGCCGTGCGCAACCGCAGCGCGCAGGAAGGGGGCGGCGCACAATTTACCATCACCCTGAGCTGTGCCCCGGGGGAGAATAAGATAGAGACGAAGGAATAGGGAATGCACGAGAATAATTTTGAAGGCATGCAAGTGCTGCTGGTGGAAGACGACGCCGTCGTGCGCAAGGGCGCCCGGCAATCGCTGGAACTGGCGGGACTGCAAGTGACGGCCGTTGCCACGGCCGAGGAAGCGCTGCCTTACCTGGTGCCAGAATTTGCCGGCATTTTATTGAGCGATATCAAGCTGCCCGGCATGGATGGCTTGAAACTGCTCGATATCGCCGTGGCACAGGATGCCAGCCTGCCCGTGATCCTCGTCACGGGCCATGGCGACGTGTCGATGGCCGTGGGCGCCATGCGCCGTGGCGCCTACGATTTCATCGAAAAACCGTTTTCCGCCGACTTGCTGGTGGAAGTGTGCCGCCGCGCCCTGGATAAACGCCACCTGGTGCTG
The DNA here is from genome assembly GCF_058797855.1 of Janthinobacterium sp. GW823-FHT01H08. Classification (NCBI taxonomy): domain Bacteria; kingdom Pseudomonadati; phylum Pseudomonadota; class Betaproteobacteria; order Burkholderiales; family Oxalobacteraceae; genus Janthinobacterium; species Janthinobacterium sp. GW823-FHT01H08. The sequence goes on along the minus strand of NZ_CM179504.1, from coordinate 2,181,012 downwards.
GAAAACATGAACTTGCGCCGTCAGCTCGAGCAGCGCGTCGGCATCGAGGCGCGCATCGTGGGCCGCAGCGCGGCCATGGCCAAGGTGCGCCAGCTGGTGCTGAACCTGGCGCCGAAGTCGGCCGACATCATCATCCTCGGCGAAACGGGCACCGGCAAGGAACTGATCGCGCGTTGCCTGCACGACTTCAGCGAGCGGCGCGACCACCCCTTCGTGGCGATCAACTGCGGCGCCCTGCCCGAGTCGATCTTCGAATCGGAACTGTTCGGCCACGAGGAAGGCGCGTTTACGGGGGCGCAGCGCCAGCGCATCGGCAAGATCGAGTACGCGAACGGCGGCACCCTGTTCCTCGATGAAATCGAAAGCATGCCGCTGGCCCTGCAAGTGAAACTGCTGCGCGTGCTGCAGGAGCGGCAAGTCGAGCGTCTCGGTTCCAACAAATTGATATCCGTCAATTTCCGCGTCATCGCCGCCGCCAAGGAAGACTTGAATGTGCTGGCCGAGCAGGGGAAATTCCGGCCCGACCTGTATTACCGGCTGAACGTGGCCAGCCTCACGCTGCCCGCGCTGCGCAACCGGCGCGAGGATATCCCCCTGCTGTTCGAATTTTTCGTGCTGCAGGCGGCCCTGCGCTATGGCCAGCCGGCCGCGCTCGTCAGCGGCGAACTGATCGCATCCCTGATGGCGCAGCGCTGGGCCGGCAATGTGCGCGAACTGCACAACGTGGCCGACCGCTTCGTGCTGGGCCTGCTCGACGACACCCTGAGTCCCGCCGGCTGCCGCGAGGCGTCGCTGGCGGAACAGGTGGACACCTTCGAGATTTCCATCATCGAGGAAGCCTTGCGCCGACACAATGGCAACGTCATCGACGCGGCCGCCGCGCTGAATATCCCGAAGAAAACCCTGTACGACAAGCTCAAGCGATTTGATATCTCGACGGAGCAGTTCCGCTAAGGCCTGCGCCACGGCCAGCCATCCCCCCACATCGGGTGGCGGCGGATTCCTACTTACGGGCCAGCCCGCGCGTGGCAGAATCGGTACTCCACTTCATCCGAAGGAGTTCCCATGAAACCATCCGCATTCATGCTCGCGGCCATGCTGCTGGGCAGCGCAGCCGTCCTGGCGCAGGCGCAATCGACCGGCAATAGCAATACCACGTCGAATAACACGGGCAATACCGACACGGCGACACAGCAAAATCCGCAAGTGAACCAGAATGACAAGGCCAAGCCGCGCAAGCACGACAAGAAGCAGGCGAAGAAATCGGAAAAATCGCGCAACCATGACACGACGGGGCAATCGACCAGCGGCACGAATTCGGGTGGCGGCGCCCCTGACAGCGCCGGCCAGTCCGCAGCTAACGCCACGCGCAGCGGCACGCAAGACATGAATGGCAATACGGGTGGCACGGTTCCCCCGGGCACGACAGGTACCACAGGCAATACGGGCACGCCGGGCAACGCTGGCACCACCGGCAATACTGGCAATACTGGCAACACCGGCGTGGTGCCGCCGCGCCCGCCGGGCCGCTAAGCGCGGGCAGCCCGCCCCGGCCATGACGGCGCTGCAAGCCATGCTGCTTCTGCACGGGCTACTGGGTGGGGCCGACGTGCTGCTCAACCACGAGTTGCTCGTGCGCTTGCCGTCGCGTCCCGGCGCGGCGGCCGAGCAGCGCCTGCACAGCTTGCGCGAAGCCATCTTCGGCCTGCTGTTTCCCTCGCTGGGCCTGTTTGCCTGGCAGGGCTGGCTGGCCTGGTGGCCGGCATTGCTGCTGTTGGCGGAAATCGGCGTTTCGCTGCGCGACACGGTCGTGGAAGGCCGCACGCGCCGCCTGCCCCTGCCCGAGCAGATCCTGCACGTTTTGCTGTTCATCAACCTGGGCGTGATCGCCACCCTGCTGCTGCAGGCGCTGCCCGGCTGGCTTGCCCTGCCATCGGGCGTGCATGCGCTGCCTGCGGACGGCCCCGGCAGCTGGCTGGCGGCCATGGGCGCCATATCGCTGACATGGAGCATGCGCGATGCCCTGGGCGCCCGGCGCCTGCGCCTGCGCGCGAGCGGCGCAAGAGCGGCTTGAACATTGGCAATACGCCCACACAAGGATGAGGCGTAATCCTACTTGCGCGCACGGGTCCGCGTGTGACAATGCATTCTCGACAGCGGTATCCACCGCCCTCTCACTCTCTTGCACAGGAAGACGCACCATGAAAACCGCCGCTCTCTTGCTGGCCGCCACCCTGATGACCATCGGCGGCGCCTGGGTGCAAGCCCAGTCGACGACGAACCTCAACCAGACGGGCAACCACACCAACAATGCCAACGATCCAGGCCAGCAATCGGACCAGTCCGATAAGCTCGACAACAAGGGCAGGCTGATCCACGACGCCAAGCCCGCCAAAACGCGCACGGACAAGCGCACGCGGCGCGGCAAGCCGACGGCACCGCCAGCGTCCACACCCGCTGTGCCCAGCATCCCCATCGCCCCTGCGAAATAGGGTCAGCGCTGCGCCACATTGCTCCAAGGCACGCTATCATCACGCCTTTACAAGATAGCCGGGATGACAATGAAAGCAGCATGGCAAGCGATGGTGGCGGCAGGCGTATTGGCGGCCGCGAGCGTACAGGCGGCGCCGACGGTCGGTGAGTGCATGGAACTGACGACGGGTGTCAAGTTCAGCAAGAACAATGGCGACGCGCAAGTCAACGTCGAGGAAGTCTTCGAAGGCAAGAAACTCAAGGGCATCCAGCTGATCCTCGACGGCGGCGTCTTGCTGGCCACGTCCTACCAGGACATCCGCGACGGCCAGGTCTTCCTGACGGGCACGATCCATTACAACGAAGACGGCACAGTGCGCAGCAAGAACGTCTACGCGCCGCAGTCCGCCATCCCCGCCAAAATGCGCCCGGGCCAGGAAGTGCGCGTGCAATTCACGGACACGCAAACGAGCACCCACTACCCGCTGGCGGGCCTGTCCGACAAGATCACCACCTCCACGCGCACCGATCAACGCGATTTCTCGATCACCTTCCTGGGCTGGGAACGCCTGGAACTGGGCGGGCGCCGCTTCCCCGACGCCTGCAAGTTCGAACTGCACGACGTGGGCGGCAAAAGCAAAGGCAAAAGCGGCGAATACGTGTGGTATGCGCAGGGTTTCGGCGTGATCATGACGGACAAGATTGACCAGGCTGGCGACGTGCAGCCCGCGTACCGCATCGCATTGACGAAAATTATCAGCGCACCATAAATGCCTTGACAATATTGCGCTAGAATCGGTGACACACTTCTTACTAGGAAATCATGTCGCCGATCGAACGCAAATGGTGGTTCATGCTGCCCGTCATGACGGTCGCCGCCGTCGCCACCCTGTTTCTGCTCGACAGTGCCAACGTACCAAACACGAACCTGTTCGCGCGCAGCCTGATTTTCGGCCTGTGCTTCGCATCGCTGCACCGCGGCCTGTCGTTCTGCATCTGGATGGGCCTGTTGTGGGGCGCGCCGGGGCTGGCGGACAGCAAGCTGACCGAGGGCAAGCCGGCCAGCCGCTAGCGCCTGCACCTACGGCATCGCTGCCTTCTTTCCCGCAAAGTTTGCGTAAGCGCAACTAATCCGCCATCGCGCCTCTCTACACTGTCCTGACTGGTCAGCATGGAGCGGCGATGGCGTATCCCAAACTTCCCTACACCAGCGGCAAGAGCACCGCCCTGCTCCATTGCGGCCGCTTAAACGACGCCATCGTGCGCATCCGCCCTGAGCTGCCCGGCAACGTCATCGTCATCCATGGCGTCAACGACGTAGGCACCAGTTTCGGCGCCGTGGAAAAGGGTTTATGCCAGGGACTCGATGCACGCATGTATGGCGGCGGCCACGTGTTCATGCCAGCCGCCTACCGCATGCCGCAGGCGTCCGACAAGAAGGAAGCCCTGGCCGACCCGGACGACGTGTTTTTCAAGCGCCAGCCTGATGAGACCACGTACAGCCCGGTGATCCCGTTTTACTGGGGCTTTCGCGAACGCAGCAACGCGAGCAAAGTGGTCAACGGCCAGAACACGGACCGCTACGGCAACCGTCTGGACAAGGACATGTCGAAGAACGGCGGCCCGTTCGGCAATGCCACCAACACCCTGCCCGACATGTGGAACAAGGGGCTGTTCTCACCCTACGACGTGGGCGGCGACCCCGTGCGCCCGTTGAAGACGGCGCCGGGGCGCATGTACATGGTACTGGCCGCCAAGCGCCTGGCAGCCCTCATCGCCATGATCCGCGATTACGACAGTAACGACGTGGTCTCCATCGTCGCGCACAGCCAGGGCTGTTTGATCTCGCTGCTGGCGCAGGCCTTCCTGCTCGACGAGGGCAAGCGGCCCGCCGACACCTTGATCCTCACGCATCCTCCCTACAGCCTGGTGGAGGACACCACGATGTTCTTCGGCGCGGCGGAAGCTAGCCGCATCTTCGGCGGCGGCCGGGATGCGGTGATGGAGGAGCAATACGATGCCATCGACAACCGCCAGACCCTGCATGCGCGCCTGCAGACGCTGGTGCAGATCGTGCAGGGCGTGGTGGCAAAAAAGCATGCCAGTCCCGCCTTTGCGCAGATCAAGGATCACGCCGTCTGCCATGGCATGGCGGGCGCGGCATGGCGGGCGGAAGCGGACCGCGACAACCGGGGTAAGGTCTACCTGTACTTCTGCCCCGAAGATATGACGGTAGCGCTGGACAATATGCAGGGCATCGGCTGGCAAGGCATACCCGACTACATCGACGGCCATCGTCTGTCCAAGACCAAGGGCAAGACGGACAAAAGCATCTGGGGCGACGGCCCCACCTGCTGGGAAAAGGAATTCCAGCGCCGGCAACCGCTGGCGGAACTGGGCAAGGGATTTTACCAGCGTGTCTTTACCAACAAGCAACGTCCCGATGCGACTGGAAAGAACAACGGTCCGGTGCTGGTGGGCCAGCCGCCGCACGACTTCGCCCTGCGCCTGGAAGGCGAGGACGATCACGCCCATGTGGCCGGTGCCAATCGTGGCCATCGCGGCAGCCATGCCGAGGCACCATGGCCGCCCGTCAAACCCGGCAAATGGAATATCTTTTCAACGGAACCAGGCCGGCGTGAAGGCTTGCGCACGATCAATGGCGAAGCGCTGCGCGCGCCCAGGGCGGCCGTGCTGGACGGCGGCGAGATCCGCCCTGGGCAATTCCCGAAGGATTCCGACCAGGCCAGGCTGCCGCGCGACCAGCAAGGACCGTGCGAAGAAGTCGACCCCATCGATGCAGCCATCGCGGTGACCAGCACGAAAGGTTTGCGGATGCGCAAGCAGGAAATCATCGCCGACCCGCGGCCGAAGCAGCATCGCATCCCCGAATTCGGTGCCGGCATGTTCGGCGCGGGCGAGCGCGAGCAGGTGGAAAAAGCCCTGAACCTGGGCAAGGAAGCGGGCGACCAATGCAGGATAGACCGCGTTTCGCGCCATCCGGGCAGTGGCGACAAGCTGATTGTCGACCGCGAAGAGACCCCGAATGAGGCGCGCAAGCGCTGGCAGAACGAGGTCAGCCCCAAATCCTTCCACGGCGCCATCATCGGCAACGCGGAAAACCACCGCAACGTGACGGCGTATGACGTGGCCATTGGCAGCGGGAAGGCGAGCAGCGATCCGCAGTTTTATCAGTATTTGTGTGCGGTGGCGGATTGGCGGCTGCAAAACGACAAAAAAAATCCTATAAGAAAATCCATCCTGAGATGGGAGGATTTCATGAAAAAATTTGCAATCTATTGGGCTGCAGAACCTCTACAACGCAAGCAAATCATTGAAGGTAATGCACATTACTACAGTTCGGGAGACTTACCTGCCTTTGTGCCCGCACTGCAAACAGGCCTGCCGTCTACCGTCGTTTGTGAAACAGTGAATGGCAGGCGTACCGAATCGGTCGTCACTCCTTTTGTACATAAAGCCAGCGATGACATTCCACGATGAAAAAATTTTTCCCAAACTTGCTCTCTCCCTTCTGCGTAACCCTCGCATTGATGACTCTGCTATTGCTTGGGTTTGTATTGATCAGTCCTACTTATTTACAGGAGTCCACGATGAGCAGCAAAATATGGCGCCACCTGCAATGGCTGTTGCTGATCCCGCCCATCGTCGCGGCTACATTGCTCGGTTCTCGCTGGCTGCATTCGTCCAAGCCTGTGGCCGTCGCACAGCCGCAAGTGCAACAGGCGGCGCCCAGCGAACAGGACAAGCGGGAATATGTGCTGGAAGTCATCGGTCTCGGCGTCACTCTGGACAAGTATCGCCAAGGCAAGCTGTGGGAAGTGCTGCAGCAGGGAAATGCCTATGCCAGCATCCGTGAACAGGACAAGGAAAAATACACCTGGGATGCCATGCAGAGAGCTGGGATAGCAGGTGGCCGCGGCGGTGACACGCTGGAAAATGGGGCAAGGGACATTCCCATGTATTTTGGCGTGCCCGTTTTCAATGCCGAACCGCCGATCTTTAATTCGCACATGCTGGACAGCCCCGACTCGCCGGCCATAGGTCTGGCCGGTGGCGCTGCGTCATCCGGCCTGCACTGGCATCTGTTCGCCAGTGGTCCGCGCCGCCTCAGTGAACATCCGGACCGCATCCTGGAAGATGTATTTGCATTTTTCGATGCCCATCCCGACGTGCCCTACATCGTGCTCAATTCGGAAGACAGCATGCCCACGCGCGATCTGTACAGCCCGGACAACTCGCCACCGCTCACAAGAGACGGCCGCTACATCCCCGAAATGCCCGACGCCTCCGCCCTGTTCGTGCTGGCCCGGCGCGAACGCATCGATGCCGTACGCAAGTTTGCGTATGACGATGCGCCGCCAGAGGACAGCGTCGACGATTTGAATACCTACGGCGTGGCGCGGCGCTTGTATTTGGCCTACTATGATTTGATGGGAACCGTGCCACAGGCACGCCTGGAAACTGATCCCACAGCCATCACCCGGCGCCAGCCCAGCATCGCCGAATGGCTGCCCGTCGCCGCGCAATTCGCCCGGCGCCCCGACATCCGCGGCACGGGCAGCTTCAGCATGCTCGACAGGCTCCAGCACAAGACTTATCACCCGCCGAAAGAGTGGCAGCCCACGCCCTGGTTTCCCCTGCCGTTCAACAAGGAACAGCTGGCGCAGCTGGACCGCCTGCCCACCTTCGGCTTCCTCCACCGGCCCACTTTTATCAGGTTGACGGATGAACACGGCAAGCCGCTCACGCGGCGCGACCAGCGCGAACGCGCCCTGCAGGCGGGCTGGCAGCAAGCCTTGCACAGCTTGCCGGAAACCGACCGTCCCGCCGCACCGGCGCGCCTCGTCGCCGCCACAGGCGGCAATCAGGCGCAGCTGGTGGCGCTGCACAAGACCTTGCTGAAACATGCGGAAGATGGCGGCACGGAACTAGACAGCGGCAACGTGGCGCAATGGATAGACACGGACCAGCGCCTGGGCAACACGGGCGCGGCCACCCTGTTCGTACAGATGGCCATAGCCGTGATGGGCAGCTACCGCGATGGCGGCGTCAGCGCCGTGGTGAATTTGCGCAATCCGGACGAGGCGACCATCGTGCTGGTCAGCCCGCCATCGGACGAAAAACGCCGCACGCAGCAGCATCCGCACGGCGGCGATGTGCTGCGGCACTACGTCACGCCGGCCATCGATCCGGCGAACTATCCATCGAACTGATTATTTTTCCTGTGCGGCAAGCTGCGCCAAGGCATTCCCCCGCACCTGGAACGCCACCCGCGCCACCGTCTTGCCAACGTCGTCGACGAGGGCCAGCGCATGCTTGCCCGGCACGGGGCGCCAGCTGATGCTCTCGGCTGCACCGCCCATATCTTTGCCGTCGAGCACCCAGCGCAAGCCGTGGCTGCCTTGCGCCTGGAAGAACACGCGCTGCAGGGCGGGCGGGATGTCGGGGTCGATGGCGAGGATGCTGTCCTCGGCCGGATACACGATGGCGGGCGGCTTCACGGTGTCGCCCAGCACGGCGATGACGGGACTTTCCGTGCCGGCAATAAACCATTCGCGACGCGGCGCTTCCAGTGCGGGTTGGTACGCCACCATTTGCTGCAGCACGCCGGGCGGCGCTTTCGGTTCATGGCTGGGCACGTTCTTGTGCAGATAATCCATGACGTCGCGCCACACGGGCGCGGCGCCCGTCACGCCCGAGACGTCCCACATGGGCTTGCCGTCGAAGTTGCCCACCCAGACGCCCACCGTGTAGCGCTCCGAGTAACCCATGCACCAGTTGTCGCGCATATCCTTGCTCGTGCCTGTCTTGACGGCGCTCCAGAAATTCGTCCCCAGCTCGTTGCGCAAGCCAAAGGTCATGCTGCGCGCGGCGCGGTCGGCCAGGATGTCGCTGACGATGAAGGCGGCGCCCGGCTCCATCACGCGGCGCCGGTCCTTGCCCGCCTGCCCCGGCTGCAGGCTGGCCGTGCTGTACAGCCCGCCATTGGCCAGCGCGCGGTAGGCATTGGCCAGTTCCAGCAGGGTTACTTCCGATGAGCCCAGCGCCAGCGAGGGGCCGTAGTATTCGGCCGGCTCCGTCAGGCTCGACAGGCCCACGTCCTTGAGGCGGTTGTAAAAGCCGTCCTGTCCCGTCAGCAGCACCGTGCGCACGGCGGGAATGTTCAGGGAACTGGCCAGGCTGGTGCGGGCGCTGACGTAGCCCTTGAAATTGCGGTCGTAGTTTTGCGGCGCATACATGCCGGACGCCGTGGCGACGTCCAGCGGCGAGTCGTCCATGACGGAGGCGGCCGTCATCAGACGGCGCTCGATGGCCAGTTCATATAAAAACGGTTTCAAGGTGGAACCGGCCTGGCGCAGGGCCGTCACCCCATCGACATGGCTGCCGCCCGCATTGCCGACATAGGCGAGGATCTCCCCGCTGCGGTTATCGAGCACGATGATGGCGCCGTCGTTGACATTGCGCTCGCGCAAAGATCCCAGTTGCTGGCGCAGGTTTTCCTGTGCGAAGCGTTGCAAGGGACCATCGAGCGTGCTGGCGACCTGGGCGCCCGGCTGCTTCAGCAGTTGCTGCGCCACTTGCGGCGCCGGCGCCAGCTCCGCATACAGCGCATTGCGCTGCAAGGCCGTCTGCACGCGCTGGCCGATCAGCTGGCAGCTGCTGTCCATGCGCCATTCCTTTGCCAGCGCGCAGGCGCGCCGCGTGACGGTGGCCGGCGGCGCATTCGGCGAGCGCACCAGGCTGGCCAGGATGATGCCATCCGTCTGGTTCAGGCCCGACGGCGCCTTGCCGAACAAGCTGTACGAGGCGGAGGCGATACCTTGCAGTTCGCCGCGGAACGACACGAGGTTCAGGTACGCTTCGAAAATCTGCGCCTTGCTCCAGCTGTCTTCGATCGCCTTGGCGGCGCGCATCTGGTCCCATTTCTGGCGCAGGCTGCGGCCGCCCGCTTGCGCCTGCAAGTCCGCATCGAGCTGGCCCGCCAGCTGCATGGTGATGGTCGAGGCGCCGCGGGGTTTCTTGGAAAACAGATTGTCCCAGGCGGCCGTGGCCAGCGCGGACACATCCACGCCGCCATGGCGCATGAAGCGCTGGTCTTCCGCCAGCAGCACGGCCTGCTGCACGGCGGGAGAAATATCGGCCAGCGGCACCCACGGCAAGCGCCGCACCTTCATGTCCACGCGTAACGATTGCAGCGGCGCGCCGCTGCGGTCCAGCAACTGCGCTTCCGAACTGCGGTAGGCGGCCTGCACCTGGGCCGGCGTCAGGACCGCCTCGGCGAAGACCGGGCCGGACAGCAGGCCGCCCATCAGTAAAACTAACCCTTTCACTGCCCCACCTTCACATTCGCGTTCGGCGCTTCGCCAAACATCTCGGGCGAATACATGGCCTCGATGCGCGTGGCCGGCAGGCTGAAATCCCCGGCATTGTTCAGGCGCACCGTGTATTCCACGCTCCAGTTACCCTTTGGCACGAAGGCGTAATACGCTCGGAAAGCGTCAAACGCCCGCTCTTCGAACGTGGGCCAGACCCAGCCCGTGGATTTTTCGCCGGCCGTCAGCAGCTGCGAGTCGCGCCCCAGTCCATTGCCCAGCACCGTGGCGCTGGCCGGTATCGGGTCGTCGACCACCACCCAGCTCATGTCCGCCTGCGCCGACAACTCCAGGCGCACGCGGTAGACGTCGCCGCTCGACCATTGGCCTGTGGTTTTCTGTTCCACCGGCGTTACGGTTTTCTTGATCGTGTAGCCGCTGGACACGGGCGCCTTGAGCGGAATGGCCGCCAGACTTTGCACGGTGGCCCACGGCTTGCCCATGCCGCTGTGTGCCAGGCCCAGGGTATCCGTGCCCGTCGGCCACGCCTGCAGCACGGGGCCGACTTTCGCCGCGCCATTCCACACGAGCGCTTGCGTATCGCCGCCCAGTTTGACGGCACTGGCGCCCGTCACGGGGGTGGACTCGAACTTGGCCGAGAATTTGGCGATGGCCAGGGTGCCCCAGGCATTGGCCACCGTCGTATCCCAGCGGCCCTTCTTCTGGCGCCCCATGCTGCCGCGCACCAGGCGGCCGATGTCGTCCTTCCACGCCGGGTCGTCTATCACGGCCAGTAATAAACGGTTGGCGTTGACGTCGCCGGACACCATCAGCCACCACCAGTTATCCTTGCGCTCGGTGGAAAAGCCCATGGTGGTGCCCTGGAAATTCAGGCGCGAACGCAAGATCTGCTGCGCCTCGGCCAGCAGCGCATCGCGGCGCGCCAGGCCAGGCGTGCGTTGCAGCAACAAGCTCCAGTCGATGACGGCGGAGGTCGGCCACAGGTTCGGGCTGATGCTGATGCTCTCCAGCGCATCGGGCGGCACTTTATTCGAACGCGACAGCGCTTCCAGCGCGGCCAGCTTGCGCACGGCCAGGTCGGTCGTGGCCAGCGCGGAACGGCGCACGATCTTGCCCTGCACGAAGGCCGTCAAGGCTGCTTCCATGCGGTTCTTCGTCTGTTCCGGAATCGCATAGCCCGCTTCCCTGGTGGCCGACAGCACGTAGGCCGTCAGGCTGTCGCTGCCCTGCTCCATGATGGGGAAGTATTTCAGCAAGCCATCGCCATCGAGGTAGGCGGGCAGACTGGCGGCCAGCCGGTTCCACGCGTCCTGGTCTTGCAGGGCGATGGCCTTCGACGTGTTTTGCTCGAAGCAAGTGTACGGGTAGGCGGCCATGTACTCGCGCACGCCGGGCAGCTCGCCGCCCAGCTTGGCGACAAAGCTGGTCTGCAGGCCGCCCCGGCCCGGCAAGGCGCCGGCCGGCATTTGCACGGACATATTGACGGGCTTGTCGATCTGCATCAAGGTGGCCTGATACGTGCGCACGGGCGTGGCCTGGCCGACTTTTTGCGTGATTTTCAGTTTATCGGAGGTGTTGCCAAGCCCGCTACCCGCCTTGGCGCTGATCTCCCACACGACCGTTTGCGCGCCAAGCGGCACCTGGTAATCCCAGCCCGTTTCGCGCGCTTCTCCCGCCGCCAGGGTCAAGCTCTGGCGCGGCAGCGCCTTGCCAGCCGCCGTGGCATTGATTTCCACGTTCAAGGATGCGGCCGAGGTGTTGCGCACCGTAAAGCCCGCGCGCAACTGGTCGCCTTCACGCACGAGGGACGGCAAGCCCGACATCAAGATCAAGTCTTGCGAGCTGCGGATATCCGTGCTGCCCGTGCCGAACAATTCCTTGCCGGCACTGGCAATCGCGACGATGCGGAAGCCCGTCAGGGAATCGTTGAGCGGCACTTGCACCGTCGCTTCGCCCTTGGCGTCGAGCTTGACGGTGCCTTTCCAGAACAGCAGGGTGTCGAACAGCTCGCGGCTGGCGCCCTTGCCGCCGCCCCCGCCGGCCGGAAACGCCTTGCGGCCAAAATGGCGCTTGCCGATCACCTGCATCTGCGCCGTCGCCGTTTCCACCTGCAAGCTGCGCTGCGCCATCATGGTATCGAGCAACTTCCAGCTATCGTTGGGCATCAGCTCCAGCAAGCCCGTGTCGACGGCCGCCAGCGCCACTTCGGCACCGGCCGGCAGCGGTTTGCCGTCAGCGCGGCGCACGCGCACGGACACTTCCGCCTTGTCGCGCGTTTTATACACTTCCTTGTCGGACACCACCATGACGTTCAGTTCATGCGCCTGCCAGCCCACGTTCAGCGGCGCGATGCCCATCTTGTAGGCCGGCTTGCCCAAGTCGACCAGCGCAGTCGGCTGCACGCCATCGACACGCCCCCGCACGACAAACACGGACACATACACATTCGGCGCGTAATTCGGTTTGACCGGGATGTTCACCACCGGTTCCCGGCCGTTCAACTGGCGCACATAGGTGTCGAGGATGCCTTCGCGCTCGACCGTGATCAGCGCCTTGCCCGAACGGAACGGCATGCGCACCTGCAAGCTCGCTTCCTGGCCCGGCTCATAGCGTTTCTTTTCCGGCAAGACGTCGATGCGGTCGTTGTCGCTGGCATTGAACCACCAGTCGCCGCTGCCGGCCACCCAGGTTTCGCGGTTGGCGACGGCCGCATTGCCGGCACTGTCCTGCGTGCGGGCGCGCAACACCAGATTGCCGCTGGCGGGCGCCTTCACGTCGCAAGTCAAGAGGCCCTTGTTGTCCGTCTTGCCCGAGCACGCTTGGCCCAGCTTGACCACTTCGCTGCTGTTTTCATACGCATAGAAGCCGCCGATCAGGCGCCGGCGGTGCGAATAGCTGTTGCGCTGGAAGAAGTCGACAGCCACGGGGGCATTCGCCACCGGCTTGCCATTGGTACCGAGCACGGCCACCGTGAACTTGAAGGCATCCTTGCTCAAGGCCCAGGCATCGGGCTTGATGCCGATCACGTAGTTCGATGGCCACAGCGGCACGCGCGTGGCGACGGATGCCGTCTCGCCATTCGCATCCTGGAACGCCATTTCCGCCACCAGGTCGCGCGGCGTGGACAGCTGCGGCAACTGGTCGATGACGATGCGCGCGCCGCCCGCCTTGTCCAGAGTCAAGCTTTGCGTGCGCGCGGCAGCCGCGCCGGCGCCGGAGTGGCCGCCACGGCCCTCGTCCTGCCACTCGCCCTCATCGTCGTCGTAGCCCGTGCCCTGTTTCACCAGGCCTTCCTTCACGTCGCCGTTGCTGAAGCTGAAATCGGGATAGTCGGCAAACGTCACGCTCTTGTCCTGCAGCACCGTGCGCAGCTTGACGGGTGCGTTGGTGGCGGCGCCGCCGGCCAGATACGTGATTTGCGCATCGAGGGCCAGCTGCTTTGCCTGCACGGCGGGCGCTTTCGGCCCCTGCAGCACGGCTTTCATGGTCGGCACGCGGAAGGCTTCAACGCGGAAACTGCCGGAAGGACGGCCCGCCATCGTCACGCTGTACTCTCCCTGCTTGGCGTCGGCGGGAATGAGCCAGTCGCTTTCCGCCGTGCCGCCGGCGGACCAGCGCAGCGGCAACTGGTAATTCTGGTCGCTGCCCTGGTGCGTGATGACGATGGACGTGGCGCTGCCGGGGCCGTTGTTCTTGTCGACCAGGCTCATGCCCTCGCCCGTGTGCTTGCGTATAAAGTGCTTCATGTGCACGGTTTCGCCGGCGCGCAGCAAGGTGCGGTCGAATACGGTGGCCAGCAAGGTGTTGTCGGCGCGCGTGTCATCCGTGGGCAGGTTGAAACGCCAGGCTTCGATGCCGCCCACCCAGTCCGACAGGGTGAACGTCATGTCGCCGCCGCTGCGCGCACTGATAAAGTAGCGGCCATTGTTCTTGCAGCTGGAATTGGCCAGCTCGCCGGGAATGTGCGCCACGCCGTCCGCGCCCGTGGCGCCTTGCCACAGCAGCTTGCCGGCGCAGTCGCGCACGGCCACTTGCGCTTTCGCAACAGGCGCGCCCTTGTCCAGCGAGGTCACCCACACGAGCGACGATTGCGCGCCATGCTTGAAGTGGGCGGCCAGGTTCGTCACCAGCGCGGCCGTGCGGATATACGCGGTCGTCGGTTTGCCCAGCAACGCCTTGCCGAGGATGGGGCTGGCCAGCTCGACCACATAAAAGCCCGGCTTCTGCAACGGGATGCCGATCACTTCAAAGGTTTTCCTGCCATCGGGACGCGGCAGGCTGATGGGGCGCGTGCCGGCAGCGCCCGCCAGCACGGATTTGCTCATGTTGCCCGCATACTGGGCATACGGCTGCCAGTACTCTCCCCCGTCGCCATTGCCGGCCAGGCGCTGCATCCACTCGATGATGAACTTGTCGTCATTGTCGGGCACGCGCAAGGTGGCGCCCGTGGCGGCGGCCGAGGCTTGCACGACTTCCTTGCCCGACAGCACGGGCTCGATATTGCGCACGGTGACGGGCAGCAAGCCGTCGCCCTTCGCTTCGATGATGCCGAACGGGGCCGGGAATTTGAGCAGCGGCGGCTGTTCGCCCGTGCGCACCGTCATGGGGAAGCGCGCGCGGTTGAGCAAGGCGCGGCCCGCATCGTCCTTCAAGCCCGGCGGCAAGTTCAGCACAAAACTGGCCTGCACGGGAAATGGACCATTGAAGGTGGCGCCATACAGGAATTCCGCCTTTTCTTCCTCTTTTGAAATCGTCGGCGCATAGGTCTTGCCGCCGCCCTTCAGGGTCATGGCGCGCACCTGCGCCGCGCTCACGGGCGCGGAAAACTGCACGCGCATGGGCAGGAAGGGAATGCATTGCTCCTTCGGATTGCTGCGCTCGCAGCTGAACTTGGCCGTGAAGTCGGGACGCGTCTTGAACTGCAGGGTTTGCGCCTTGTCCGTGGCGATGCCGCTGGCGCTGGCGATGCCCTCGCCCCACACCAGCGACACCTTGGCGTTGGCGGGGAAGCTGCGCTTGCATTGCAGCACGGTGACAGGCAAAGGCGGCGCGCCCTTGCTCGCGACGGGCATGCCCGCTTTCCACACGACGCCCCGCTTCTTGAAGTACACGGTCAGGTAGCGGTCGAGAAAGCTCTTGCGCAAAGTCAATACCTGCTCCAGTTCCTTGCCTACAAGCCGCCGCACGGGAATCTTTTCATTGATGCCATCGGCGCGGCAATACGCGTTGGCGGCCACGCTGGCCTCGTTCGGTGCGGCATCCAGGCCCAGCACGAAGATCTGGTTTTCATCGATGTAGGGCTGGCCGTCATACGGTACGGCCTCGACGATGGCCGGCCCGCCAGTGGAAAAGCGGTAGGACGTGCTTCCCTGCAGGGTCTGGCCCGCCAGGTCCTTGAGTCCCGGCTTCAAGGTAAAGCTGCAGGCCACGCCGGCCGGCAAATCGCGCTCGAAATCGAAGTTCCAGTTGCGTTCGTCGGCCCAGCGCCCCGCGCCCGCCACGACGTCCGGCTCGGCCTTGCCGCAATCGATGGCGAACGGCGCGGGCAAGCCCATGTCGCCGAACGGCACCATCGGCGTGGCGAACTGGGCCCGCACCTGGCGCACGGCCTTGACCGTGCCGCTCGGTGAAAACAGGGACACGCCGCTATCGGCCCAGGCTGGCGCCGCCAGGCCCAGCGACAGCAGCAGGCACAGCGGGCCCAGCTTGCCGGACAGCGGGGAAGTAAGAACACGGGACAGGTCAGGCACGGATGACTCCTTGAGGAAAAGTGGCGGAGCTGGCTGCGGCGCGCAAAAGTTGCCTGGCGGAAGCCCGGAAAAACAACAGAACGCGGCAGGAATACAACATCAATGTATTATTAGTTATCAAGCTCATCATTGTTGCTAATATACAGTGGCATGCAGGTGACAAGTCGTACGATTGCCTGTCGCCGCGGTGCCAGGAAATGACCGTGCTTGTAAAAGTTTCACCAATAACATTAGTTTTTTTCAACACCAAAATCTTTGTCGTGAATCTGCAACGCTATTGATATACCGCAATGCTTTGTGCGCCAGCGCACCGACCACCTGAACCTGCAATCGTATTCTCTAGTCCAACAGCAGTGCATTTATCACAAGAATGCGCACCTGGAAGTGTGGTCTATATCTAGCAATAGCACGTGTAGCAAGATGTGTCTTTGATGCCGTAGAGAAAATCTCTTATCAACGTTGGGAGTTACTTGTGAATAATCTAAAAAAAATCGCCGTTGCCGCCGCAGTCCTGTGCTCCGCCCTCGGCGCACAGGCCCAGGAAATCAATCCCTCCTGGTATATTCAACCTAGCATCAACGCACTCAAGCCAGATTCCGACTTCGCCACGGATAAAACCGGTTATGGCGCAGGCTTGCGTTTCGGTAAGCCTGTTTCCCAGGACTGGGATATCCAGCTGGGCACCACGTATGCGCGTTCCAAGGATGGCGGTCAGCGCTACCAGCAAAATACGCTGGGCGTAGACGGCTTGTACATGTTCTCGCGCAAAGCCTTCCGTCCTTTCCTGCTGGTCGGTGCCGGCATGCAGCGCGACAAGGACACCAGCTTCGCCTTCGGTGAACGCACGAAGAGCTCGCCATACGCGAGCGTGGGCCTGGGTTTCCAGTCCAGCATCACCGAGCAGCTGTCCCTGCAGGCTGACGTGCGCAATGTGCACGGTTTCCTGCGCGGCAATACGTTCGACCCGAGCAGCAAGTCCAACAACTACTACGTCACCGTGGGCTTGAACTACGCGTTCGACAAACCGCCTGCACCGCCGCCACCACCGCCACCGCCGCCAGTACGTGAAGAAGTCGTCGTGGTCGTGCCGCCACCACCGCCGCCACCGCCACCACGCTTTGAAAAAGTGACGATGTCGGCAACGGAACTGTTCGCGTTCGACAGCGCCAAGCTGGGCCCGACACAAACCAAGCTCGACGAAATCGCACGCGTGCTGAACGCAGCGCCGGACGTCAACAACGTCGTCATCAGTGGCTATGCCGACCGTATCGGTTCGCCCAAGTACAACCTGAAACTGTCGCAGCAGCGCGCTGATGCAGTCAAGGAATACCTGGTCGCCCACGGTGTTGCCGCCAACCGCCTGACGGCTGAAGGCAAGGGTTCGACCAATCCGGTCGTGGAGTGCAACAACAAGAAACGTGCCGACCTGATCAAGTGCCTGGAACCTAACCGCCGCGTTGAAGTGGAACAAATCACCATCGAACGCCGCGTGCAGTAAGCTCGACAGTGGTACGCCACTTGTGAATTAAAAAAAAAGGGGCTCGCGCCCCTTTTTTGCATTGAAAGCCATCATGAATTTCTTTACCCGCTATCCCAGACTGGCCGGTCTCGCGCCGTTCAGCAAACAGATGCGCAGCGTCGTCTACTGCTCCGTCACCGAATGGCTGGAACACCGCGCCTCGAGCAAGGGCGCCGCCCTCGCCTATTACACCCTGTTTTCCATCGCCCCCATCCTCGTACTGGTGATCGCCATCGCCGGCTTTTTCTATGGCCCGGCCGCCGCGCGCGGCGAGCTGATGGGGCAACTGCAGGGCTTGCTGGGCACGCAGGGCGCCGAAGCCATCCAGCTCGTGCTGGCCGGCGCGAAAAACCATGAACAGGGCCGCATCGCCACCCTCATCGCCAGCGCCCTGCTGCTGTTTGGCGCCACCAGCGTCTTTGCCGAACTGAAGGCCAGTCTCGATGAAATCTGGCAAGTGCCACCCTTGAAGGAAGCGGGTGCCTGGGACATGGTGCGCACGCGCCTGCTGTCGTTTGGCTTGGTACTGGTGCTGGCCTTCCTGCTGATGGTGTCGCTGGTGGTCAACGCCGCCATGGCCATCCTCGCCAACTTTTGGGAAGGCGTGTGGAAAGACACTGCCGTGCTGTTTACCATCCTGTCGAACCTGATCGGCTTTGCCGTCATCGCCAGCCTGTTTGCCGTCATCTATAAAATGCTGCCGCGCGTGCGCCTGTCCTGGCGCGACGTGCTGATCGGCGCCATCGGCACGGCCTTCATGTTTTCACTGGGGAAATATGCGATTGGTGTGTATATCGGCAATAGCGGCGTGGCCAGCAGCTATGGCGCCGCCGGTTCGCTGGTCGCCCTGCTGCTGTGGGTGTATTACTCGGCGCAAATCTTCTTCCTGGGCGCCGAATTTACACGCCAGTTCGCCCTGCAGCTGGGCAGCATGAAGGATATGCCGAAGACGGAAGACGGCGACGTGCAAGTGAAGATACTGAAACGCCACCAGTCGTAAGGTGTCGTTCCGGATGCAGCAACGGCGCCCGCGGGCGCCGTTGTTCTTGGCCTTGCCGCAAGCTATTCGCCCAGCAGTTCCGCCACCACTTCCATGCCTTGCACGCGCTCGGCCACGACCTTCACCATGACGATGATGGGCACGCCCAGCAGCAATCCCCAGACGCCCCACAGCCAGCCCCAAAACAGCAGGCTGACGAACACGGCAGTAGGATTCATGCGCGCGATACGCCCCGTCATCCAGGTGGTGACAAAGGTGCCCACCAGGGTGGCGATGGCCATCGACGTGCCCGTCACCAGCAAGACCATTTCCAGCGATTCGAACTGCAGGAAGGCGACCAGGCCCGTGGCGATGGTGATGAGCAAGGGGCCGAAATACGGCATGATGTGCAGCAAGCCGGCCACGATGGCCCAGGCGCCCGCGTTTTCCAGCCCGATCACGCGCAGGGCGATCCACATCAGGACGGCCAGCAAGACATTCGTGACGAGCAGCATGAACATATAGTTCTGGATTGAAGTGTTGATGTCTTCCAGGATGTGCACAGTGACCTTCTTGCGGCTCAGCGACGGTCCCGTCAGCTTGACGAGCTTGCGCTTGAAGGTGTCGCCCGACAGCAGCAGGAAGAATACGAGGAAGATGACCATGGTGGCCTGGCTGAGGAAGCCCACCAGGCCCAGCGAACCGGCCCAGACCCAGTCCATGATCTTGAAGTTGGGCGCCTCGGCCGCGGCGGCGCGGCGGTTGTTGCGGCGCGCTTCGGCGCCGGCGGCCACTTGCTCGATTTCATTGGCCACGGCCTGCATCTTCTGGAAGGTGCTGTTCTTGCCGCCCGTATTGGCGGCGATCAGCCGCGACAGTTTATGCGTGGCGGCCGGCAACTCTTCAACGATGGATTCGAATTCGCCCTGCACGCGCTCGACCACGACGATGGAGCCGAACAGGATCAGGGCCGTGACGGCCGTGGCGCCGATGGCGCGCGGCAGGCGCAGCTTTTCCAGCCAGGCGACAACGGGATTGAGGGTGTAGGCAATGAAAATGCCGAAGATGACGGGAATGAGGAATTTCTGTGCCCACTGCAGCGCATAAATAAAGCTGACGGTGGCGATGATGCCCAAGGCCATGCCACGCGCATTGACATGCAGCGGCAAGCGCAAGGTTGAGTCTGGCTGCTCCACGGGCGCGCCGGGAGTTGGCCCGGCAGGCTCGGTGGAGGCAGCCGCCACCGGATCGGGCGGGGTATCTGAAGGCTGGGTATGCATGCGATTCCCGCGACGGTCGGTGGAAGGCCACAGGGCCAGCCGTGAGGCTGGCCGCTGCGGCAGGTCAGGCCATTACTTGACGCGGATGTCGTTTTTCACCGACTTCACGCCCTTGACGCCACGGGCGACTTCGCCCGCTTTGGCGGCATCGGCTGGCTGGGCAACGAAGCCGCTCAGCTGAACCACGCCCTTGAAGGTTTCAACGTTGATTTCCGTCGATTTCAGGGTAGGCTCATTGAAGATGCTGGCTTTCACTTTGGTGGTGATCGCGGCGTCGTCGAGGTATTCGCCCGTGCCTTCCTTGGTTGGGGTCGAAGCGCAGCCTGCAACGGCGAACAGGGAAGCGACGAAAAGGCCAGTAGCGATAGATTTAGTGAATTTCATGGTTTTTTCCTTAGGAGTGGTCAATCAATGTGCTCACAATGAGCTTCTTATACCAGTGTGGTGACTGCGCGCCGGAGGGAGCTCAGTAGCCAAACTGGGTTTTTGCAGCCTTGATACAGTCATCCTTGGCTGCGCCGGCCAATGCATCGCATTTTTCTGTCGCGACCTTGTACTCGGCTTTTCTTTTTGCTTCACGCGCATCGCTGCGCGCTTCGATGACTTTCTTGTCCGCTTTGGCGTCGGCCAGGGCCGCCACCTTGGTGGACTTGGCCAGCTTGACGCAGACATCCTTGTCGTTGCCCGTCAGCGCATTGCAGCGGGCCAGATCGACATCGTAATTGGCATCGGCAATCTTGATGCGCGCCTTCGTGTAGGCACGCAGCGTATTCGTGTATTGCGCCTGGGCCACGGCTTCATCGTAGGTGCGCACGGCCTTCGCCTCGGCGATGCAGACATCCTTGGGGTTGCCCGTGATTTTTTCGCACTCGGCATGCGCCAGTTTGTAATTCAGGCCAGCCTGTTCATTGGCCGCCTTGTACGCTGCTTTTGCTTCCGGCGTGGCCGCCACTGCCTGGCCGCCCCATGCGGCGCATGCCAGGCTGACGACGATGGCGGTGAAAAGCTTATTCTTGTTCATGTTGTATTTCTCCCTGGTGGTAGCAAGCATGTCTGCTTGGCATGACTACCGTTTTACGTGGATAGTCGCCGCTCTTCTGTACGCTGCCGTACACAAGTAATTTATTTTGAAAGCGGAAGGGCAATATGGAGAAATAACAACGTTTTTGCCGGATCGCTCCTGCCCGCACTCCCCTTTTCGACTGCAAATAAGTACGTGCGGCAGCGTACAGACCGGGGACAGGGGCATGACTAAGATGGCACTACACCCTCACCTCGTCAGGAGAATAAAATGAAAACCAACGCCACCTTGGCTGCACTGATGCTCGCCGCCACCGCCGTACTGAGCGGTTGTGCCACCGGCCCTACCCAGTCGCAACAATATTACCCGGCCAACCAGCCTGAGTCCGCCATGTACGGCACCGTCGACTCCATCCAGATCGTGCAGGGTGGCGGTCAAACCAGCGGCGCCGGCGCCGTGGTCGGCGGCATCGCCGGCGCCCTGCTGGGCAATACCATCGGTTCGGGCAGCGGACGCACGGCCGCCACCGTGGCGGGCGCCGTCGCCGGCGGCGTCGTGGGCAACCAGGTCGAAGGCCGCAGGCAGCAGGCGCAGGCCTACCAGATCAGCGTGCGTCTCGACAACGGCGAGTACCGTACTGTAGTGCAGGACAACGCGAATGATTTGCGCCCGGGCAACCGCGTGCGCGTCGTCGACGGCCGCGTCTACCGCTATTAATTCTCGGCGGAGCTTGTCAGCAGGCATCCGCCATCTCGCATGAGTCGTACCATAACAAGGAGTTGCCATGGGCACCATCATTCTGATCATCTTGATCCTGGCCCTGGTCGGCGTCCTGCCTACCTGGCCGCATAGCCGCAACTGGGGTTACGGCCCCAGCGGCATCGCCGGCCTGGTCGTAGTGATACTGATCCTGCTATTACTGACGGGCAGGTTGTAAAAAAAGGCGCTACGGCGCCTTTTTTATTTCAAGGAGGAAATATCATGACTATCCACAATACACTCTTGGCCACCCTGCTCGCCTGCAGCCTGGCGCCGATGGCACTGGCGCAGACGGCCTCGCCGCAGCCGGGCGACCCGCAACGCTGGTACCAGGAGGACAGCACGGCGCAAGCCCAGCTGCGCACTTTGCGCAAGGAAATCGCCGCCGCCCTGGCCGAGGCCAAAAAAGCGTGCCGCTTGGAACCGTCCGCCACGCGCGCCAGCTGCCTGAAGGACGCGCAGGATACTTACCGGCAAGACATGGCGAACGCGGAAAAACTTCGTGCAGCGGCGCATCCGCAGTGATGCGCCGTGCTGTTGCGACGCTGAACAACATTGCAACACCTGACAAAACCGTCGCGAGCGGAAGGGAGAGGTGGCTAAGAAGCGCAACCGTACGGAAGGTACGGTGAGCATCGCAGGCCGCCTATACCGACGCGCAGCAGGTTTTGACAGGCGTCACTAAGCCGCATCGCGCTCATAGGGCGGGAGTTCGTGCACCACGAGCGGCGTGTCTTCCGTGACGAAGGCCAGCCAGCCGGCCGCCTTGATCGCGCGCAAGCCATCCTGGTAGCCCTGCTCCCAGCGCCACTCGATGGAGCCCTTGGAGAAATTGATATCCTTGGCCGCCATGTGCCAGTCGCGCCCCGCATACGGCAGGCGCACGATGTGCATGGTGCTGTCGCAGCCCAGCGCTACGAGCTCTTCCGTCTGCTGGCGGTTGTGCTTTGTGTCGGGCAGGCCGGCGTACAGCTCGCGCAATTTGCGCTGCAAGGTGTGCGTATTGACATAGTCGGCGATATGGCGTTTCGAGCGCGAGGCGAAGGTGACGTCCTTTTGCCGCGTCTGCACCTCATCGAGGGTGGTCGGTTCCGGCCCTTCCGAGCTCCACAGGTCGACCATGAAGACCAGGGTGTCGACGTGGGGCGTGTCGTCGAGCACGGTTTCCAGCGGCGTGTTCGAGTACAGGCCGCCATCCCAATATAAATCGCCATCGACGCGCACGCCGGCAAAGCCGGGCGGCAAGGCGCCGCTGGCGCGGATATGGTCCGCCGTCAGGGGTTGCTGCTGGCTGTCGAAACTGGTGAGGCTGCCGCATTTGACGCGCAGGGCGTTGACCGTCAGGCGCATGCCGCCGGGCTGGTTCAGGTAATCGAAATCGACCAGTTCCTCGAGGGTGCTGGCCAGCTCACTGGTGTCATAGAAGCTGGCCTCTTCCGGCTTGACGGCGATTCCTGCGGAGAACAGGCTGAAAATGCGCGGCTTGAAGAAGCCGGGCACGCCGCGCAGCACCGTATCGAGCGTGGCCAGCCAGATGTTCGAGCGGCGCTGCTGGTCCGAAACGAGATTCATGTCGACGCTGTCGCGGTGCGCCACGCGCTGCCAGAACTGTTTTAAACGCACGAGCCTGTCCTCGTGCTTGTTGCCGGCCAAAATGGCGGCATTGATGGCGCCGATCGAGGTGCCCACCACCCAGTCGGGCGCCAGGCCATGTTCGTGCAGCGCATGGTAGACGCCGGCCTGGTAGGCGCCCAGTGCGCCGCCGCCCTGCAGCACCAGCACGATGCGCAGGCGCGAGGGATTTAACTGATTGATCGGTGTCTTCGAATTCGTCATCAAGATAGCCCCTCTGTGCGCCGCGCAAAATGCGGCGTGAATCATTGTAAGGGATTGCGACTGCCCGTGCCGGACGTTGGGTACGGGCAAAAAAAACGCCGTCAATGACGGCGTTCCTGTGCAACACGGCTGGCGTTCAGCGCTTGCGGCGCAGCCAGCTGGCGGCCACGGCGGCCACGGCCACGAGGACCAGGGCCGGCTTGACCAGCTTCTTGCGTCCAATAAACGATAGCGCCGTCAGCACGTAGGGCATGGCGCCCTGCAAACGCATGCCGCCCGGCGCCAGCAGGGACTCGACGCGGTGGCCGGCAAAGCCGACCGCCGTTTCGACCACGCCCTGCAGCAGCGATTCGGGACGCAGGGCATAGCCCACGTTGGCGCGCGCATGCACGATGCCCACGCGATACATTTCGCCTTGGGCGATCAGCAGGCGCTTGCGGGCGGCTTGCGCCGCCAGTTTGTCGGTTTCCGACATGAATTCTCCTCGTGAGCCCGCTTACATCAGCATGTCGCGGTCGGCCTTCAATTCCGCCATGGTGGCAGGCATGGACAGCTTTCCTTGACGCAGCATGGCGCGCGCATACATGACCAGCGCGATGGCCAGCAGTACGAATACGACCGTCATGATCGCCAGGATCTTCCAGCCCAGGCTATCCCAGGCCAGGAAAACGATCAGTACGCTGCCGTAAGCGATGGCAAACAAGCCCGCCACTGTCGCCAGGGCGAAAATGACCACGAGCTGCAGCATGTGATTGCGCACTTCCGACAGTTCGATGGTGGCCAGTTCCAGCCGCGACAACATCAGTCCGACGGCGTTCTTGGCCAGGCCGGCGACCGAGCCGATCAATCCCGGCCCCTGGTGAGACGAAGCAGACTTGTCCATATCGCTCCTGACAATGGATTACTTGCGGCCCAGGATGAAGCCGACCAGTACGCCGACGCCAGCGGCGACGGCTACCGTGCGCCATGGGTTTTCCTTGACATAACCGTCCGCCTGGGAGGCGAGCTGTTTGGTAGCAACGATGGCCGACGCTTGCGCTTCGTGCGCCTTGGCCAGGGCAGCGTCCAGGGTTTTCATGCCCTTGATGCGCACTTCATCGGCTTTTTCACCGGTCAGGGCGGCAGCGGCGCTGAACAGGGCTTGCGCATCCTTGACCAGGGTTTTGACATCGTTATTGACGGTGGTGATATTGTTTTCCAACATGGTTTAGCTCCTTAGCTGTGGATGAATGTAGTTACTATACCTACTTTACTCAAAAACACTATTCCATTAGATCGCGCATGTCATCGGCGTGCTCTTCTTCGACAGCCATGATTTTGATCAACAAATGGCGTGTGGTCGGGTCCTTGTCGCCAATTTTGACGATCATCTGGCGATACGACTCGATCGCTACCCGTTCCGCGATCAGATTGGCACGCACCATGCTTTGCACGTCTTCGGAGTCATCATACTCGGCATGGCTGCGCGCAAGCAATGTTGCAGGATTAAAATCTGGCTTGCCATTGAGTTGCACGATGCGTTCGGCCAGCCAGTCGGCGTGTTCCTGCTCCTGCTGCGCATGCTCAAGGAACTCGGCCTTGATGGTGCCGTTGTCGCGTCCGCTCACCGTGTAGTAATGGCGTTTATAGCGCGCAATACACACCAGTTCGGTGGCCAGCGCCCCATTCAACAGGGTGATCAACTCCTGGCGGTCGCCCTGGTAGCCGGCCGTCACGGCGCCGTCGTCCAGGTTTTTGGCGGCGGCGCGGATGGCGGCCGTATCGATGCCAGCTGGAATCTCAACAGATGTTTGGGTCATGATGCTTCCTTTCAAGTATTACATGGGTATCCACCGGCCAAGTAGCGGCCGGTGCTGCCTACGAACAAATCAAACGCCAGGCAAAAACCGTAGTTTGGCCTGGTGTTTTAACGGCGGGCGGGAATGGCCGTGTTATCTTCCGACAAGACGATTTCCACACGACGATTCAGCTGGCGGTTTGCCGCCGTATCGTTGCCGGCGGCCGGATAGGCGGCGCCATAGCCTTTCGTGGCGATGCGGTCACGGCTGATGCCTTGCTCCAGCAGCGCATTGCGCACGGATTCGGCGCGGCGTTGCGACAATTCCAGGTTGTGCGCGGAGCCGCCCGTGCTATCGGTAAAGCCTTCGATCAGCACGGTGCGCTGCGGGTTGTTTTTCAGCACCTCGGCCAGCTTGCGCGCCGTATTCACGCCATCGGCCGTCAGGTTCGCCTTGTCCGTGCCAAACAGCACGTCGCCCAGGGTAATGACCATGCCGCGTTCGGTTTTCTTGGCGGCCAGGTCGGCCAGCTGCGCTTCGAGTCCGGCGGCGCGCGCTTGCGCATCGCGGGCCGATGCTTCGGCAGCCTGAGCCTGGGCCTTGGCCGCTTCCGCATCCGCTTGCGCCGTCTGGGCGCGGGCCGTGGCCTGGTCAGCCTGCTGCGTGCGCGCATCGAGGCGCAACTGGTCGCGCTGCTTGCCCGCGTTGGCGATATCGGCTTCGGCCGCTTTCTGCTTGGCGACTTCTTGCGCCGTGGCTATCTTTTGCTTGGCCAGGTAGGCCAGCTTGTCGACTTTTTCGCTATCTTCCTGGCGCGTGGCGGCGGCGTTTGCCGCTTCCAGCGCAGCGCTCGCTTCGCGGAATTCGCGTGGCGCATAGGTCGATACCATCGGGTTCGATTGCGCCGCCATGTAGTCGCCGCGGGTCTGGTCGAGCAGGCTGGTGGTGGTCGGTGCGGAACTGCAGGCGGCAACGAGGGCGGCCATGGCCAGCAGGCCGGGAATGGTGGTGTAAGTAGCTTTTTTCATGATGGAATCCTGTTCTTATTCTTGGTTATTGTTTCGGGGCTTGCTGATTGGCACGGTCGAGTTCTTCGCGCATGACGCGGATATTCTCGTTGATTTCATCGGCGGCGCTGGTGGCCTTGGCCGAGTTGGCCTTGCTTTGCGCCAGCTTGGCATCGGCTTGCGCCTGGTCGGCCAGGTCGCGCGCCGTCTTGTAGTCACGGTCTTTCAGGGCTTGGTTAGCCATGCGCATTTTTTCGCGGGCCGAACGCATTTCATCGGGTGCCAGGTCGGCAGCGCCGGCGCTGGCGGCGTTATCGACGGCGGCGCGCGACACGGCGACATCGGCCGTGGCTGGCGTTTTCAGGCTGGAGCAGCCCGTCATCAGGACAACGGCCGTGGCGCAGGCGGCCAGGGCGGCCAGTGGGGAAATCTTGAAATCTCGGTTTGTCATTTTTTTTCTCCTGGAGAATGTGTAAGCGTTAGGGTTCATACGTCGGTGCATCTGGAATCAGGAACGGCGTTTGATGTAGACGTTATAGGCTCCGGCTCCCCGCATATCCGTTCGGTGCCGCACATAGAGTAAGAAATCGACAATACTTGCATCGGCAACGTGCGCCAGCGCACGTGCCGGACCGTAAAAGCGAGAAACGGGCCCGGCTGAGGAGCGATTCCTGTAGCATCGTGAATACTTGTCCAGAAAGAATCGTCTACCATGCAACTGTCCCGCCGTCAGAAAATCTCCCTCGCCAGCGCCGCCGTGCTCATCGCCCTGCCCGTCACCGCCTCCATCGTCCTGATGCATATGGACTGGAACCGCGCCAAGCCCTGGCTCAATGCGCGCGCCAGCGAAGCGCTGGGGAGACCGTTTGCCATCGAAGGCGACCTGACGCTGACGTGGCAGCAGCCCGCGACGGGAGGCAAACAAGGCTGGCGCGACTATTTGCCATGGCCGCACCTGCAGGCAAAGGATGTGCGCCTGGGCAACCCAAGCACCATGTCCGGGACGGACGACGGGGCGCAGCTGGCTACCGTCAGCCAGCTGGCGTTCTCGCTCAATCCCCTGGCCCTGCTGGACAAGAAAATCATCATTCCGCAATTGCGCTTCGACACGCCGCAGGTGCGCTTGCTGCGCAACAAGGACGGCAAGAACAACTGGACCTTCGACAAACAGGAGCAGCCATCGCCGTGGCAGCTGGAATTGCAAGGCGTGGTCTTCAGCAAGGGCACCGTGTATCTGGACGATGCTGTCACGAAAACGGCGATGCGCGCCGATGTCGACACCATCGCGAACGATGCGCGCTACGGCATCGCCTGGACGCTGTCGGGCAAATACCATGGCGAAAGCGTCAAGGGCGGCGGCAAGGCCGGCGGCGTGCTGTCGCTGCAGCAGCAAGGCACGCCCTTCCCCATCCAGGCCGACATGCGCGCGGGCGGCAGCAGCATGGCCATCGAAGGCACCCTGACGCGTCCGGCCAAGCTGGCCGCGCTCGACGTGCGCCTGAAGCTATCGGGGCCCAGCATGGCGAGCCTGTATCCATTGACGGGCGTGCTGCTGCCGGAAACGCCGCACTTCAGCACGGAAGGCCATTTGACGGGCACCCTGGCGCCGCGCGGCGGTGAATGGGTGTACGACAAGTTCACCGGCAAGGTGGGTTCCAGCGACATCAGTGGCAAGCTGGCCTTTTCTGCCAGCACGCCGCGCAAGCGCCTGACGGGAGAAGTCCACTCGCGCCTGCTGCAGTTTTCCGACCTGGGCCCGCTGGTGGGCGCCGATTCCAGCGCCAGCAAGAAGGAACGGGGCGTGGCATCGACGCAGCCGGCCGGCCGCGTGCTGCCGGTGGAAACGTTCAAGACGGAGCGCTGGACCAGCCTGGACGCAGACGTGCGCTACACGGCCGACAAGATCACGCGCGATGCCGAGCTGCCAATCAGCAAGCTCGACACGCATGTGGTGCTGACGGATGGCGTGCTGTCATTGACGCCGCTCAACTTCAACGTGGCGGGCGGCACCCTGACGTCGCAAATCAAGCTCGACGGCAGCGGCAAGGTCATCGCCAACGGCATCGCGGCCGAACTCAAGGCCAGCGCCCGCCATCTACACATCCAGCAACTGTTTCCCCGCCTGCCCGCCCTGCAAGCGAGCGTGGGCGAAATCAATGGCGACGCTTCGCTGTCGGCTACGGGCAATTCCGTCGCCACCCTGCTGGGCAGCTCGAACGGCGAAGTGCGCGCGCTGATCAACCGGGGCAGCATCAGCAAGCTGCTGCTGGAAGAAATGGGCTTGAATATCGGCAGTGTCGTGCTGGCCAAACTGTCTGGCGACAAGCAGGTCAAGCTGAACTGCATGGCCGCCGATTTCGCCGTCACCAAAGGATTGATGCAGACGCGCCAGTTTATCGTCGACACGGATGATGCCGTCCTGCATATCGATGGCACGGTGAACCTGGCCGATGAACGGCTGGACCTGACCCTGCGGCCGGACAGCAAGGGCTTGCGCGTCTTTTCGCTGCGCTCGCCCCTGTACGTGCATGGCACTTTCAGCAAGCCCGACGTGAGCGTCGACAAGGGCGTGCTGGCCTTGCGCGCCGGCGGCGCACTGGCGCTGGCCGTGGTGGCGCCCGTGGCGGCGCTGCTGCCGCTGGTCAATACCGGCCCCGTCGAAGATAGCGAGTGCGCGGCCCTGCTGGCCCAGGCGCGCGTGAAACCGGTGGCGCCCAAGCCGGGGAAAGCCGTGCGCAAGGTGCGCTGAACGCGGCGTGGGCGCCTTTACAATTGTTACACCCCTATGTGCGTTGCCGAACAGACCCTGCCTTGCCGCAATCCTATGCTGTGATCGTGCCTGAAACACACGGCGTCACGAAGTCATCCGGCCCATACCATGCCGGCGCCACGAGGTCTGAATTCATAGGAGAACTATCATGCAAATCATTAAAAAAATCGCCGCTACCACTTCCGTTGCCGCCCTGCTGCTGAGCCTGACGGCTTGCGCCAACATGTCCGGCCAGGATAAAAACACAGCCATCGGCGCTGGCGTCGGCGCCGTTGCCGGTTCCGTGCTGACCGGCGGCAGCGCTGTCGGCGCAGTCGGCGGCGCCGCTGTCGGCGGCGTGATCGGTAACCAGGTCAAGCCGAAGTAATTGTTGCTCAAGAAAGCGGGGTGGGTGCGCAGGCGCCCGCCCCGCTTTTTTGCGTCTGCGGCACAAGGATGAAAGCAAGCGGGATGAGGGCAAGCCTGATGCAAGGCAAGCGAGGAAAGTCAGACGAAGACGTTGGCCATGCCGATGGTGCCGCTGTCCTTGACCAGCTCGTAACAGCGGCAGGAGACAGCTTCCAGGCCGACCGAATCAAGGATTTCGATATTGCCGCGGCTGTAAGTAATCAGTTTTTGCTGTTGCAGCGCGCTCGCTGCCTTGGTCACGCCGACCCGCCGCACACCCAGGGTATGGGCGAGGAATTCATGCGTGAGGTGAAATTTTTCGGATTGCAGGCGGTCGCGCGTGATCAGCAGCGAACGGGCCAGGCGCGCCTCGAGCACGTGGAAGCGGCTGCACACGGCAATCTGGATGGCTTGCGCCAGCAGGGTATCCGTGTAGCGGTACAGCAAGCGCTGCAGGGACTCGAGCTGGGCGAACTCGGCGCAGAAATCGGCCCGCGCGATGCGGCTGGCCATGCCGGAACGTTGCACCACGGCACGCACTTGCGCCAGCTCATGACCGAGCGCGACGGACGCGCCCAGCACGCCTTCGCGGCCGACCGAGCCCACTTCCAGGGTCATGCGGCCCTCCGCCACGGCCAGCAGCGAGATCAGGCAGTCGCGGGGGAAATAAATGTGGCCGATAGGCTGGCCCGGTTCGTACAGCACCTCGCCTACCTCGACCGTGACCGTATCGAACAAGGCCGTCAGGTGCCGCAAATCGTGCTCGGGCAGGCTGGCCAGCAAGCGGTTGCCGGCGTCAGGCGCGCCCACGGACGACCCCAGGCCGGATCGGCCTGTATCGCGGGACAGGGTCATGCTGGCGTTCGTTAGTGGCATTGCTTTTCCTTGGTGTCGTTACAACTCGACATAATTTTTACTTAGCCTACGGTGCAGTACCGCCCATGTATGTACGGTGACGCACGGAAGCGAAGCAAGCGGCACAGCACACTGGCAATACACGCGAATCGCACGGATAACACGCACTACCCATTTCATTATTTTAAAAAACAGGAGTTTTCCATGACCACCACCACCAAATCCCTCCATCCGCTGGTACTTGCCGCCGCCGTCGCCGTCCTGCTGTTCTGCGGCGTGGGCACGGCGGCCCTGATGGGCTGGCTGCCTTCGTCCCAGAGCGACAGCCGGCCACTGGCAGCCGGCACTTCGGCCGAACAGATGGCCAACCTGCAGGCGAACCAGCCGCCAGCGAACCTGCAGCCTGCCGGTGCGCAGCCGCTGGCCGCCCTGCCGCCTCAGCAGCAACAGCAGCAACAGCAGCAGCCAGTGCGCCAGCCGCAGCCCCAGCAGCAACCACAACAGCAATACGCGGCGGCCCCGGCACCGCAAGTGTGCAGCAACTGCGGCGTGATCGAAGCCATCCATGAAGTCAATACGCGCGCCGAAGGCAGCGGCGTGGGCGCGGCCGGCGGCGCCGTCGTCGGCGGCTTGCTGGGCAACCAGGTCGGCGGCGGCCACGGCAAGCAGCTGGCCACCGTGCTGGGCGCCGTAGGCGGCGCCGTGGCCGGCAATCAGATCGAAGGCAGCGTGCGCGCCACGCGCAGCTACAACATCGTCGTGCGCCTCGACAACGGCAAGACGCGCACCGTGCACCAGAGCGCCGCGCCGAACTGGCGCCAGGGCGACCGCGTGCGCGTCGTCAACGGCGGCTTGCGCGCCATGGGCTAAGCGGAGCGCGGCGGCGCCGCTGCCGCGATGAGTTGCAAATTCAACACACGCCCGGCCTGTCCGGGCGTTTTCTTTTTGACAATGTTCGTTGGCGTACAGATGAGTTTGCCGTCCCGCGAGATGATGCATTCAAGAAAGTTCAACGAATATCTTCAAGGAGGTGCGATGGAAAACGACAAGACAAACAGTCACCGGATCTGGCTCGGCTTTATCGGTGGCGGCATATTGGCCACGGCGCTGGGCTTTTGCGCGCTGGATCTGGCGCCCGTGCAAACAAGCGCGCCCGTGTTTGGCGTCATGCTGCTGTTGACCGGCGGCATGGTCAGCTGCCTGGCCGGCGCCGTCGGCATGGCCGGCATGCTGGCCTGGATACCGGGCATGGCCGATGAACACGCCGACCGCTCCCGCTAGTTGAGCCTTGTGTACGACAGCGTACAGAACACAATGAAAACAAAGTAGACACTTAGTCATGGCATAAGCGTTCAGCGACCCGGTCGCTGCGCAATGACAAAAACTGATGACGGCGCAAGGCCAAGGCAGCCGCCGTCATCCACACATTACTCTCGGAGGACACATCATGCTGTATACAATCGCCGTCGTACTCATTATTCTTTGGCTGCTGGGCCTGGTAACTTCCTATACCATTGGCGGCTTCATTCACATCCTCCTGGTGGTGGCAGTCATCATGATCCTGTTGCGTCTGATCAGCGGGCGCGGTTTATAGAGGCCACTCCATTGGCCAGACAGGGGCGGCGCGCGTGCAAACGGGCGCCGCCCTTTTTCCGCCTTTTGCGTACAGTGCGCGCGCACTGGCACACTGCGGCATTTTGCAGTAACGTGTGCAGGTAATTCCTGGGTATGTCCCAATAACAAAACAAGGAGAAAATCCATGAAAGAAGCATTCAAAAAAGGCCCTGGCGCCACATCCCTGATCGGCATGCTGGTGATCGCACTGGCCGCCACCGGCTGCGCGGATATGTCCTCGACGCAACGTGGCACGGCCACGGGCGCCGGCATCGGCGCGGGCCTGGGCGCCTTGATCGGCGGCACCACCGGTGGCGGCAGCAGCGGCCGCACGGCCGGCGGCGCGCTGATCGGTGCCGCAGCTGGCGCCGTGGTCGGCAATATCTGGTCGAACCGCATGGAAAACCAGAAGCGCGCGATGGAGCAAGCGACACAGGGCACCGGCGTGCAAGTGTCGCAAACGGCCGATAACCGCCTGAAAATGGAAATCCCCAGCGACATTTCCTTCGACACCAACCGCGCCGACATCAAGGGCAACTTCCGCCCCATCCTCGACCGCTTTGCCGCCACCCTGAACGAAAACCCGAACACCACGGTCAGCATCATCGGCCATACGGACAGCACGGGCAGCGATTCCATCAACGAACCGCTGTCGGTGGAACGCGCGGCCCACACGCGCGACTACCTGGCCATGCGCGGCGTCTCGCCGACGCGCGTCGTCACGGAAGGCCGCGGCGCCCGCGAGCCGATCGCCTCGAATGCGGATGCGGCCGGACGCGCACGCAATCGCCGCGTGGAGATCTACGTAGCCGAGCTTGCTCCGCGCTAAGCTGACACGCATCAATAAAAAACCCGCTGGCAAGTGACCTTGCCAGCGGGTTTTTTCTATGTGAAACGGATTATTTCGACGTCGTTGCCTTCGCGCCGCTTTCGCCCTCTTTCGCCACCTTGGCAAAGTCGCCCGCCGTCACGATCGAGACGGCCGATGGCTTCAGGTACTCGCGCAAGCCCTGGTTCACTTGCGCCAGCGTCAAGGCGGCCACTTTCGCTTCCAGGTCCTTGTCGTAAGCCATGGTACGGTCTTGCGCCAGGTAGCTGGCGAGGCCGCTGGCCAGAGCGCTGTCCTGCGTGCGGCTCACTTCTTCCGATTGCAGCCAGCCCTTTTTCGCCTCGGCCAGTTCCGCTTCCGAGAACCCGTCGGCCAGCGCCTTGGCGATTTCCTCGCGCAGGGCCGCTTCCACCTTGACCGTGTTTTGCGGCGCGCTGATGGCATACGCCATCCAGTAGCCGGCCGGTTCGCGCGACGGCACGCTCACTTGCGAACCGACGCCGTACGACAGGCCTTCCTTCTGGCGGATGCGGTCGGCCAGGCGGCTGCGCAAGGCGCCGCCACCGAGCATGTGATTGGCGATCAGCAACGCCGGATAGCTGGCGGCGTCATCCTTGAGCGGAATTGGCTGGATGGCGAACAGCACGCTGTTGGCCTTGTCCGGCGTTTCCAGCGTGACTTTCTCGCCGCTCACAGGCTTGACGGCATCGGGAATGCGCACATACGGCTGCTGCGTCTTCCAGCTGCCGTACAGGCTGGCCACTTGCGCCTTCAGCGCGGCCGGGTCGAAGTCGCCCACGGCGGCAAACGTGGCGTTCGACGCGCCATAGTAGGCGCCATGGAAGGCTTTCACATCGGCAACCTTGATGGCTTTCCATTGCGCCAGCTCAAGCGGCAAGGTGGCCACGTGGCGCACATGGCCTTCCGGCGTGGCGTCGAGCAGGCGGCGGAAGGCGTTCACGGCCAGCGGCTGCGGTTCAGGCAATTCCTGCTCGGCGCGGCCCACGCGCTCGCGCTGCAATTCCAGGAATTCCGTTTCGTTCAAGGCCGGCTTTTGCAGCACTTGCGCCAGCAGGTCCATGGCGGCAGGCAAGTTCTCGCGCTTGCCCGTCAGCATGGCGGTTACGCCTTCGGCGCCGCCGGAGATGGCCACTTGCATGCCCAGCTGGTCGAACTTGTCCTTTACTTCCTGGCGCGACAGTTTATCCGTGCCGCGCGACAACAGACTGGCCGTGTAGCTGCCCACTTGCCCCTTGCCGCGCAGGCTCTCTTCGCTGCCGAGCTGCAGTTTCAACACGACGCTGACGGTATTGCCCTTGGTTTTCTTCGGCAGCAAGGCGCCCTTCAAGCCGTTCGGCAAGGTGAAGCGCGTGGTGCGCGCTTCGATATTGTCGGGGCTGGGGTCGAACGCTTCGCCCTGCGCCACGACGGCGCGGCCCGTGTAGCCGGCCAGTTGCGGCGCCACGTCGGCATAGGCCGGCACAACGGTGCGGTCCGGCGCATCGGTGGGGATGAAGCGGCCCAGGGTGCGGTTCGAGCTCTTCAGGTATTTCTCGGCCGCCGCCTGCACCTGCGCCGTCGTCAGCTTGTCGAGCTGGTCGCGCTGCAGGAAGAACAGACGCCAGTCGCCGGCCGCCAGCGACTCCGTCAGGGCGATCGTCATGCGCGCCGTATTCGACGTGATCAGTTCGACCTGCTTGTTCAGCTGCTGTTTCACGCGCGCCACTTCCGCATCCGTGACCGGCTGCGATTTCAGTTCTTCCAGCACTTTCAGCATGGCCGCTTGCGCCGCGTCGAGGTTGCCATCGACGGGCACCAGGGCGCCGAACAGGTTGTAGCCCGGCTCCAGGTTGCTCACCGAGTTGTATTCGATCTTGCTGGCCAGCTTGGTTTCCACCAGCGCCTTGTGCAGGCGACCGGCGGGCGCGTCCGTCAGCACGTGACCGAGCACCTCGATGGCGACAGCGTCCGGGTTGCCGGACGGCGCCACGTGATAGCCGGCGCCGACGAACTGCGTGCCGCCGCTGCGGCGCACCGTCACGGCGCGCTCGCCATCCTGCACGGGTTCGGCCGTGTAGGTCGGTTCGATCACGCGCGTCGGTTTCGGGATCTTGCCGAACAGTTCATTGATCTGCTTCAACACCTTCGCTTCATCGAAGCGGCCCGCCACCATCAGCACGGCGTTATCCGGCTGATAATATTTATGGTAGAACGCGCGCAGGCGGGGAATGTTGACCTGTTCGATGTCGGAACGGGCGCCGATGGTCGACTTGCCGTAGTTGTGCCAGTCGTAGGCGACGGCCTGGATGCGTTCGCTGGTCACGCCGATCGGGTCGCTCTCGCCCATTTCGAACTCGTTGCGCACGACCGTCATTTCGCCCTTCTGCGTCTTCGGATTCCACAGATCGTTCTGGTCGATGGCCGCGTTGACCATGCGGTCCGCTTCCATGGCCAGCATCTGGCGCAGGTTGTCGTCGTTGGCGGGGAACGTGGCGTAGTAATTGGTGCGGTCGTACCAGGTGGTGCCGTTGAAATCGGCTCCTGTCGAGTTCAGGATCTCGACGGGAGTTTTCGTGCCCTTCCTGACGCCGAAGTTGGCGCTGGGCTTGAACAGCAAGTGCTCGAGCAAGTGGGCCATGCCCGTTTCGCCGTAGTTTTCATGGCGCGAACCGACCAGGTAGACGATGTTGGTGGTCAGGGTCGGCTTGCTGGCGTCCGGGAACAGCAGCACGCGCAAGCCATTGGCCAGGCGGTATTCGGTGATGCCTTCGACGGACGTGACTTTGACGGCGGCGGCACGGTTCGATGCGGCCTTGCCGGTTTTCTGGATCGGCGCGGCTTCGACCGGGGTGGCGGCCAGGATGAACGACGGCGAGAGGATGCCGGCGGCAAGCAGGAGGGCGGTAATTGGTTTCAAATCGGAGTCCTGGTAGCACTACGTTATTAGACAAGCGCAAAAGCGGGCGCAATGGAATACGAATGCAAGAATTGCCATGGACCCGCGCTGCGTCTTCGCTGTCCAGGGAAATCATTGCTCTCGCAATTTACGTCATGCTTGTCAGTTACGCAAGTGCCTGTCATCGGGCTGTTATGTGCGCGTGTTATACTCCACGGTTCCGGAACTATCTGCCTGTATATGAGACGAGCTCTCGTCCTGCTCTGCCTTTTTGTCTTCATTGCCTTACCCCAGGCGTTCGCCAGCATGGCTGACGCCAGCCCTTCCCCATTCCAGCATGCAGTCGCGGCCGGCACTACTGCCACGCCTGCCTTCGTCGCCGATTGCCTTGACCCCGGCGTCCATGCGGGCTTGCCCGGCGACAGCTGCGACGCCGACGAATGCGACAACGACCCCATCACGCTATACCCGACCTCGCGCCAGGGGGCGCCGTTTTGCGCCATCATTTGGCAAGCGGGACCGGGGGCACTTGCCGAAGCGGACGCGCGGCAGGCCACCCGGCCGCCGCGCGTCCGCCGCCACATCACGCAATAGCAACACGATTCCCTGGGGCACTGGCCGCCAGGCAAGCTTGATACTTACTGACTTTACAAGGTTACACACATGGAATGGTTATTTGACCCGACAATCTGGGTCGGCCTGCTGACGCTGGTCGTACTGGAAATCGTACTGGGTATCGACAACCTGATTTTCATCGCCATCCTGGCCGAAAAGCTGCCGCCGCACCAGCGCGACAAGGCCAGGGTGCTGGGCCTGACCCTGGCCCTCGTCATGCGGCTGGGCCTGCTCTCGCTGATTTCCTGGCTCGTCACCCTGACGACGCCCTTGTTTTCCATATGGGCCTTCTCGTTTTCGGGGCGCGACCTGATCCTGCTCATCGGCGGCCTGTTCCTGCTGTTCAAGGCCACCAGCGAGCTGCACGAGCGCCTCGAAGGCGTCACGCATGCGCAGACGGGACCGAAAGTCTACGCCGGCTTCGGCCTCGTGGTGGCGCAGATCGTCGTGCTCGACGCCGTCTTTTCGCTCGACGCCGTCATCACGGCCGTCGGCATGGTGGAAAACCTGTACGTGATGATGGCGGCCGTCGTCATTTCCATCGTCGTCATGATGCTGGCCTCAAAGGTGCTGACGCGCTTCGTCAACGCCCATCCCACCGTCGTCGTGCTGTGCCTGAGCTTTTTGCTGATGATCGGCCTGTCCCTGGTGGCCGAAGGCCTGGGCTTCCACATTCCGAAAGGCTATCTGTACGCCGCCATCGGTTTCTCGATCGTCATCGAGTTCTTCAACCAGCTGGCGCGCCGCAACTTCCTCAAGCTGCAGTCGAACGCCCCGCTGCGCGACCGCACGGCACAAGCCGTGCTGAGCCTGCTGGGCGGGCGCAAGGGCCGCGAAGCCGTGGAAGAGCACGAAGTCAAGGAATTGCCCGACGTCTCCGCCTTCGGCGTGGAAGAGCGCAACATGGTCAGCGGCGTGCTGACCCTGGCCGAACGCTCGATCCGTTCCGTGATGACGCCGCGCGGCGACGTCTCCTGGGTCAACCTGAACGACAGCAGCGACAAGATGCTGCAATTGCTGCGCGACACGCCGCACAGCATGATTCCTGTCTGCAATGATGACCTCGACAATGTGGTCGGCATCGCGCGCAGCAAGGACCTGATCGAGGACCTCGTCTCGCGCGGCAAGATCGACCCGGCCAGCATGCGCGAAGCCGTCGTCGTGCCGGAAGCGGCCGGCGTGCTGAAAGCCATGGAGACCCTGAAGCGCTCGCGCGGCCAGCTGGTGCTGGTGGTAGACGAGTTCGGCACCGTGCAAGGCGTGCTCACGCCAATCGATATCCTGGAAGCCATCGCCGGCGAATTCCCCGACGAGGACGAGCAGCCGGACGTGGAAGTGCTCGGTCCCGGCCACTGGCGCATCGACGGCGCGACGGACCTGCATTACCTGGAGCAAGTATTCGAGACGGAAACCCTGGTCAGCGAAGACGGCGAGTACAACTCGCTGGCCGGCTTCCTGCTGGCGCATTTCGAAAACATGCCTGCCGTGGGCGAAGTGCTGGAACTCGACGATCTGCGCTATGAAATCCTCGAGGCCGACGAGCGCCGCATCGCCAGCGTGGACGTGCGCCGCATCGAGCCCGATCACAGTTTGTAACACAATGGCAAGCGTGCCCCGCTTGCCATGCCGTATGCTGGGGTCTGCCTTTTCCGGAGACGCCCACATGAAACATTCTTTGCTACGCCTGACCCTGCTCGCTTGCGCCGCATTCGGCAGCCAGGCCATGGCCGCCGCGCCATCGGCCACCATCAAGCCTGGCCTGTGGCAAGTCGACAGCAAGATGGCGTCGCCCGACGCCGCCACCGACAACGCCATGTCCATGGTGCTGCAGCAACTGGGCAACCTTCCTCCCGATCAACGCAAGCAGCTGGAAAGCATGGCGGCCAGCCGCGGCATGGCCATGCCCACCGTGGGCGCCGACGGCGCCGTGCGCGTGACGGCGTGCGTGACGCCGGACATGGCGGCGCGCAAGCAGATTCCCACGGGCCAGCCCGGCGATTGCACCTCGAAGAACAAGGACATCGCGGGCGGCATGCAGGTGTCGTTCACGTGCGCGAATCCGAAATCGAGCGGCGAAGGCCAGGTGCTGTTCTCGGGCGACCAGGCGTTCAGCATGCAGCTGGCCGTGACGACGAGCGCGCGCGGCACGCCGGAACAGGTGAATGTGACGAGCAACGGCAAGTGGCTGGGAGCAACGTGCCCTGCCCCGTCCGCCGCCGCTCAGAAACCGTGACGGAAGCCCATATTAAAAGCCGCGTCGCCGCGCCCCGCATCGCTGGCATTGCCCACCGTGTAGCGGGCGCCGTTCTTGTTGTGGATCTTCGCGTAGGACGCGTAGAAATCGCTGCGTTTTGACAGGGAATACGTGAGGCCGACGGCCACCTGTTTGGCGTCGCGGTTGGCCAGGTCGCGATCATCCTTGCGCACGTACGAGGCCAGCAGCTTGAAGCCGCCCACGGGCACGGACACGCCCAGCAGAGTGTCGCGGCTGTCCGACGACGACATCGACAGGGCCAGCGAGCTGTAGGCATTGTTCGGGTCCCACGGCGAGCTGCCATAGCCCTTGTTCACGCCCACGGCGGCAAAGGCGGTGGCCACTTTCAGGTCGATGTTCGCCGCGATCAGGGTGTTGCGCGACGACATGTCGATGGCGGGCAAGGTGCCGGAGGCGAGGATGAAGTTGTTCTTGCGCTGGTGCGACACGCTGACATTCACGGCGCCGGACGAATAGCCGAGGGTGGCGCCATACGCGCGGTTGTTGGCGCTGCTGTAAGGCGACTCGCCGAAGCTGTAGATGGCGCTGGCCGTCACGCCGCGCAAGGCGGGCGTCACGTATTTGACGGTATTGTCGTAGCGTTTCACGCTGTAGCCGGCCAGGTTGCTGGCGCTGCCGGCCATGCCGCCCTTGAACGGGTCGGCCACGTCGGTGAGCGCCAGGTATTGCAGGTTGTACTGGCGCCCCAGGGTCAGCGCGCCCAGGCGGCTGTCCAGGCCCACGTAGGCTTGCCGGCCGAACAGGCGGCCATCTTCCGACTGGCCCGTGTCGTTCTGGACGCCCGCTTCCAGGGTAAACACGGCGGAAACGTCGTTGCCCAGCGCTTCGCGCCCCTGCACGCCCAGGCGCGAGCCGGACGCGACGCCGCCGGACACCTTGGTGCCGGCGCAACCGGCGGCGCAGCCCCGCTCGGCCACGATGCCCGCGTCGAGCACGCCGTACACGGCAACGTTGGTGGATGCGGCACTGCCCGCGCCATCGGCAGCCTGGGCCGTCGCGCCCAGCGCGAAAGGCCCCATCCCTATCACAGCAAGCGCAAAATACGAGGTCTTCATGATAAATATCTCGGTGACGTGAAAAGTAAACTACCCGGTATTGATCAGGACATGCGCTGTGTGTCTGATCCAAGTGTTACCTTATCCTCGCTTTTTGTCCAGCCATCCGTGCGTTGTACAACAGAAACTTCAGCTTAGTCCCAAGAAACACGTCGCACACTGACAACACGCAAGTTTGACCATGATTGTGGCAATTTGCGGCAAAATGGCGTGAATTGCAGCCCCTGCCGTAAAGCAATGTTCGGTGGCGAACGTTGCGCGATCTGACGCAGGCGGTACACTACTGGTTTTACCGACAGCGGCTCGCCCGTTTTTTCTGCATGCTAGCTATCCTCGAACGCATTGACCCCAACTCCAGCAATATCGACTTGCTGGTGGAATTATTCAACTCATTGCGTCCCAAGCGCCCCCACGACAGCGCTACCGCGATCGCCAACGTGCGCACCCTGCGCCAGCTTCTCAAAGGTAATCCCGCCCAGGCGCGCGCCCTGCACGAATACGTGCTGCGCGTGCTGGCCGCGCGCCGCCACGCCAGCCTGTACACGGATATCGGCGTGCTGTCGAACAGCGGCTTCTTTACAGAATTAAAACGCCGCATCGCCTACCGCATGCTGCCGCCCGCCCTTGGCGATGAATACCTGAACGACGCGCTCGACCAGGTGCTGTACCTGAAGACCGATTATTTGTGGATCAGCAACGTGCCCGCCACGGACTGGCTGGAACTGTTCGACGTGCTCACCAGCGACGAGGTCGAACTGGCCGTCGGCGACGGCAATATCATGCTGCCAGGCATGCTCGACGCCATCCGCACCCTGTCCTACCGCGTCTGCGCCATGGGCCTGGAACCGGAACTGACGCGTTTCCACAATGAAATCGAAGTGTTCCAGTCGCCGTTCATGGTGCAGAACACGGAAGTGAACGCCTACCTGGATGCCTATTCGAGCCTGCTGCAAGGCGACATCGAGCACATCGAGGACGCGCGCCATTTGCTGGTGATGCTGGACCAGTGCGACGCCGTCATCGCCAAGATCCGCAAGAAGGCGCTGTACCAGGGCACCAGCATTCCCCTCACGTATTTACTGGTGGCGCTGGCGCAGAGCATCGACCGCCTGCGCAAGCTGCTGTTCCTCGTCGACACGAGCGGCGAGCTGCCCGCATCGAACAACGTGGACATCGACGCCATCACGGTCGACGCCACGCAGGACTTGCTGCACCCGCAGCCCGTCAGCCGCCGCCGCGCGGGCGCCGTCGGGCTGGCGCTGGAACTGATACGCGCGCACAACCACAAATACAAGGTCAGCGACCTGTTTTCCGACAATATCAACTTGCTGGCGCGCAATGTGACGGAAAACGCCAGCCGCACGGGCGAGCACTACATCGCGGAAAACCGCCGCGAAATGGG
Source organism: Janthinobacterium sp. GW823-FHT01H08 (assembly GCF_058797855.1). Lineage (NCBI taxonomy): Bacteria > Pseudomonadati > Pseudomonadota > Betaproteobacteria > Burkholderiales > Oxalobacteraceae > Janthinobacterium > Janthinobacterium sp. GW823-FHT01H08. The sequence goes on along the minus strand of NZ_CM179504.1, from coordinate 2,140,558 downwards.
CGCCATGTTCCTCTCGTCCGCAGGCGCGGGCGTGATCATCGGCTTCATGGCCCTGTTCAAGATATTGATGTCGTATTTGCGCTCGGCGCCGCTGGTCGAAGCGTTCATGTTCAGCATGAATTACTCGATCGGCTTCATGTTCATCCACTTGCTGCACTTCACGGTGGCCACCAAGCAGCCGGCCATGACGGCCTCACGCATCGCCGCCGGCCTGCACAGCAAGGATGGCCGGAATATCGACCTCGACAGCATGGCGGAACTGATCAACAAAGTGTTCCGCACGCAAAACATGGCCGTGCTGGGCAACCTGGCCACGGCCATCCCCACGGCGTGGCTGATCGCGCTCGGCTACAAGGCGATCACGGGGCACAACCTGGTGTCGCCGGAAAAAGCCATGCATCTGCTGCACGATATCGATCCCATCGGCAGCCCCGCCATCTTCTACGCCATGATCGCCGGCGTGTGCCTGTTCGTGGCGGGCCTGATTTCCGGCTACTACGACAACCAGGCCCTGTACACGCGCTGGGCGCAGCGCATCGCGCAATTGCGCGGCCTGGGCCGGGTGATCGGCCAGGAGCGCTTGCAGCGGCTGGGCCTGTACCTGGAAAACAACCTGGGCGGCCTGATGGGTAACTTCTATTTCGGTATTTTGCTGGGCTCCATCGGCACCCTCGGCTTTTTGATCGGCCTGCCCATCGATATCCGCCACATCACCTTCTCGGCCGCCAACTTTGCAACAGCCCTGGTGGGACTCGACCACAATATGAGCTGGCAACTGGCCGTCAAGTCGCTGTCGGGCATCTTCGCCATCGGCACGGCCAACCTGCTGGTCAGCTTCGGCCTGGCCCTGTGGGTAGCCCTGCGTTCGCGCCAGGTGCGCTTCAAGCACGGCATGCAATTGTTGAAAATCCTGGGCAAGCGTTTCCTGCGCTCGCCCATCGTCTTCTTCTTTGGTTCGAAAAACCCGCCGCCCCTGGTACTGGCCGATGATACGGCAAACCTGTCACTGACAAACAAGGCTCAAAAATGACCGCTAGGCGCATGCAACCCTGTCTCACCGCCCTCCTGCTGTGCTGGACCCTGGCTGCATGCGCCTCGCTGCCCAATGTCAAGAACCTCAACACCACCCTGGAACCCGTGGCCAAGCCCAAGGTGATCACGGGCAAGGGCGCCGTGCTGAACGTCAACAGCCGGGCCGCCCTGCTCAACAAACGCTGGGCCAAGTCCGGCATGGACTTGAAGACCCAGGCCGCGCTGGAAGAGGCGGCCACGGGCGTGCCTCTGATCAAGGGCAACAAGGTAACCCTGCTGTTTGACGGCCCGCAAACCATGGCCGCCATGTTCCAGGCCATCAGCGAAGCGAAGAACAGCATCAACCTGGAAACGTATATCTTCGACCAGGACCCGCTGGGCCTGAAGTTTGCCGACATGCTGATCGAAAAGCAGCAGGCGGGCGTGACGGTCAACGTCATCTACGATAGCGTGGGCACCATCGGCGTGCCGCAGGCGTTTTTTGAGCGCATGCGCGCGGCCGGCGTGCGCCTGGTGGCCTTCAACCCCGTCAATCCGGCCAAGCTCAAGGGCGACGACTGGAAGATCAACAACCGCGACCACCGCAAGGTGCTGATCGTCGACGGCAAGACAGCGTTTACGGGCGGCATCAATATCAGCGATACCTATGCGAAAAGCTCGCTGTTCCGCTCGAAATCGAAGCCCACCGACAAGAAGGACGTGGGCTGGCGCGACACGCACGTGAAAGTGGAAGGCCCGGCCGTGGCCGCCTTCCAGTGGCTGTTCATCCGCACCTGGGCCCAGCAAGACCAGGCCGACTTGCCGGATGCCAATTATTTCCCCGTGCTGTCCGAAGTGGGCGACAAGCTGGTGCGCGTGGTGGCCAGCGAGCCGGAAGGCGGCTTTGAAATCTACAAGGCCTACATCCTTGCCATCCAGGAAGCAAAGAAATCGATCCACATCACGTCCGCCTATTTCGTGCCCGACCAGCAGACGGTCGACGCGCTGGTCGCGGCCGCCAAGCGGGGCGTAGACGTCACCGTGGTGCTGCCCGGCGTGTCCGACAGCGGCCTCGTGTTCCATGCGGGACACGCGCTGTACGACCAGCTGCTGGCCGGCGGCATCCGCATTTTTCACTTGAAACTGGCCGTGCTGCACGCCAAGACGGCCGTCATCGACGGCGCCTGGTCGACGGTCGGCTCGACCAACATCGACATGCGCAGCTTCCTGCACAACAGCGAGCTGAACGTGATCGTGCTGGGCGACAGCTTCGGCAGGGAAATGGAAAACGCCTTCCAGGAAGACTTGCGCGACTCGGAAGAGATCACCAAGGCGAAATGGGAAACCCGGCCCATCTCCGACCGCATGAAGGAATGGGCGGCCCGTTTCATGAATTACTGGTTATAAGCACCGATCAGGCGACTGGATATTTGCACAAATATGCACTATATTGCACCAATAGTATGACGATCGTCGTACTGCTCATATCTGGAGTGAACCATCATGGGAACCGTGCGCAAGACCATTACCTTGACGGACCAGCAGGACGACTGGATCAAGGCGCAAATTGACGCCGGGCGCTATACGAACGACAGCGAATACATCCGCGACCTGATCCGGCGTGAACAGGAACGCAGCGCCGAACTCGATGCGATCCGCGCGGCGCTGGTGGAAGGCGAGGCCAGCGGTGAACCCCAGCCTTTCGACGCCAGGGCTTTCAAGCAGAGAATGCTGGCAGCGCATGGCTGAATACCGGCTGACGCCCGCCACCGAGCATGATCTTGAGGCGATCTGGGCGTACACGTCGCAGCGCTGGAGCGTGCAGCAGGCCAGTCTTTATCTTGACAACATGACGGCAGCCTTCGATGACCTGGCACGCGCGCCCGAGACGGCACCGGCATGCGAGCAGATTCGGCCCGGCTACCGGCGCCGCAAAGTGGGACGGCACATGATTTATTTCCGCATCACTCACTATGGCATTGCCATCGTCCGCATTTTGCATGACCGCATGGATGCGGCACGCCATCTGTAATTAAAACATCATCGATCACAGCGGTCGCAAGCTGGCCCACACGCCGCCCTGGCGTTCGAACGCTTCCGTGCTGACCTTTTCAAACTCGGCGCTGTCTTCATTCCAGCTGTAGCGCTCGACCCGGATACAACTGTTTTCCACGCGCAGCACATTGAACGAGTTCGACTCGCCCCTGCCCCGCGTGGACGTGGCCGTGCCCGCCTGCACCATCAGGGCCGCGTAGCCGGCGATCTTGTAGCGCTCGGCCGTGTTGCCCGCCACGCTGGCATGCAAGTGTCCCGCCAGCAATAAATCCACGCCGCATTCGGAAAACATTTGCAGCGCCTGCGGCGCGCGGTCCACCAGGTCATCCTCGTCGAAGTGCTCGGGCAAGTCGAATGGATGGTGCGTGACGATGATGCGCGTCAAACCGGGCGGCAAGCGGCCCAGGCGTTCACGCAGGAAATCGATCTGCTCGTGGCTGATGCGCCCATCCTTGAACGTCAATGAACGGGCCGTGTTGATGCCCAGCACGGCGATTTCCTCGTCCACGTATTCGGGCGACAAATCGTCCGTCACGTGGCGCCGGTACTTCACCAGCGGCGTCAGGAAGCGGGAAAAGACGTTGTACAGGGGTACGTCATGGTTGCCCGGCACCACGATCTGCGGCCCCGGCAAGCTGTCGAGAAAGTGCCGCGCCGCCTGGAACTGGGCGCTGCGGGCCCGCTGGGTGAGGTCGCCCGAGACCACCACCACATCCGGTTCCAGGCGCTCGACCAGCGCGCGCAAGGGCGCCAGCAAATCCCCGTCGACCCGGCCGAAATGCAAATCCGATAAATGCACGATGGTACGCATGGCGTTCTCCTAGCTGGCGGCGGGCACGGACGCCGGCACGATCACTTCGAGCGCGGCCGTGCGGATGCGGTAGCGCAGTGGCGTATTCATGACGGTCACTTCGCCATCGGTGGCCACGCGCAGGCGGCGGTGTTTCGTGGCGATCTCCAGGTCGGTGGCCGTCAGCACATCGAAATCCTTGGCCTGCGACAACTTGCCGAACAGCGCGTGCAGGGCCAGGCGCACGAGGCCCAGGCGGCCCGGACGCTGCGCCACGTACAGGCTCAGCTGGCCACCGTTGAGGCGTTCGCGCTCGCCGATATTCAAGCCTTCCATCAGGTATTCATTATTGCCGATGAAGACGAAGGGCGTGCGCCGCGCATGCACGGCGTCGTTGAGTTTCAATTGCACGCTGAGAAACGGATAGCGGCGCAATGCGGCCACCAGCGCCCAGCTGAAGGCCAGCCACTTGCCCCGTCCCAGGCGGCGCTGCTGCTTTTCGCGGTCGCGCACGATATCGGGATACAGGCCCAGGCTGGAATTGTTCAGGAAGATGCGGCCATTGACTTCGCCCACGTCGACCTGGTGCGGCACGCCCCGCGCCACGTTGGCAATCGCCGCATCGAGGTCAAGCGGGATATTCAAATCCTTGGCGAAGTGGTTCAAGGTGCCCAGCGGCAAGACGCCAAACGGCGTGCCGCTGCCGACGACGACGGACGCGACGGCATTGATGGTGCCGTCGCCGCCCCCGGCCACGACGATGGGCGCGCCATCGCGCAGGGCCTGCTCGGCCGTGGCGATCATCTCGGCCCCGCTTTGCGCCAGGGTGATGGCGGCGTCGAGACCCACGGCCAGGAATTGCGCTTCGAGCTGCTGCGCCCAGTCCGGCGCATAGCCGCAGCCGGCGCCCGCGTTGATGATGACGGCGATTTTGCTCAGGATCGTTCCCCTTATTTCGTTTGCCGGATATGCCGGCGGCGGCGCAGGGTCGACACGCCGGCGATGCAGATGGCCAGCCAGCCATAGCTTTCCGCCATGGCCGCCAGCACATCGCTCAGGTAATGCGCGCCCAAATAAATGCGGCTGAAGCCCACGAGCGACGCCATCAGGAATGCGCCCAGCGCGATGCCGATGCGCTTGCCCCAGGCGCCCGGCGCCGTCTGGCAAATCAGGTAGGCGGCCAGCAAGCCGTACAGGGCTGTCGAGGTGGCCGTATGGCCGCTGGGAAAGCTGTACGTGCTCAAGGCCGTCTGCAGGATGGGCTCGTCAAAGCTGGGCCGCGCGCGCACAAAAATGTACTTTAACAGCAGGTTCAAAAACATGACGCCCGGCATGGTGATGACCAGGGTAAACAGCCAGTAGTCGGCGCCCTTGCGGTGCAGATACCAGCCCAGCAAGACGGCCAGGGTGATGGCGCCGATCACGCCATGCATATGCGTAACGACCAGCAGCACGCTGGTGATCCACGGCACGGCATGCCGGTTGAACCACTGCGCCACCTGCAAGTCGATCACGGTGATCTGCTCCATGCCCATCACGGCTTCGGCGATCTCGTGGAAGACCACGATGGCCACCAGCATCAGGGCCACACCGACCGTCATATGCAGGCCCAGTTCGCCTTCGGGCGACAGGCGCGCCTCGACGAAGCGGCGCAGTTTCATGGTCCAGCCCGTGGTCACGCCCATGTCATTATTCTCTTGCAAACTGATCTCTCTTTCTTGTTCCTGGCGATGATCAAAAAAACCACACCAGCAAAAAAATACTGTTTATTCATACAGTAGCTGTGTATTCATACAGTAGTTATGCTATTCTGATGACTCGTTCAACACATCTCCCTCAAAGGAATTGTCATGGCAACATTGAATAGCGGTTTTGGCTCACGGTTCGGCCTGGAATACGCCCCAAGCTCTTTCCTCGTCCGCATGGGCAAGCGCGAAATCCTCGTCTGCCGCGACTTCCGCAAGCGCTACTACACCGTCAATCCCTTGATCGAGTGCGGTACGGGCATCGAGCCGGGCTATGTTGAAGTGCTGCTGATGCGCCGTTGGCTCCTCATTTTATCCAAGGCGCATTAAGAATGACTTTAAAACAAGGTGCTTGCACTCTGTTTTGAAGTCTGCTCCGCCCGGCCACGCCGGGAGCGCGCCAGTACCGGCCAGCGGCAACGCTGGTCGACCCCTCATTACTGCGTGCGTTCCTGTGCGGCCGGGCTGGCAGGTGTATTCGCGCTTGTCTTGACAGGCGCCGCCTTGTCGAACACATTCGCCTCGTACCACAAGGTCACGAACAGCACCATCACGACGGGGCCGATGAACAGGCCCACGAGGCCCAGGGTTTCCACGCCGCCCAAAATGCCGAACAGCACGGCCAGGAAAGGCAAGCGGGTAGCGTTGCCGATCATGCCGGGACGCACGAAGTGATCGGCCACGAACAGCACCACGGTGCCCCATGCGGCCACGCCGATGGCGGCGCCTACATTGCCCTGGAACACCAGCAAAGCGGCCGCGCACAGGTAAGCGAGCGGCGCGCCGAACGGGATGATGGCCAAAATACCGGTGGCGAACGCCCACAGGGCCGGCGACGGCAAGCCGGCAATCGCATAGGCGAAGCCGATCAGCACGCCTTCGGCCAGGCCCACGAGCACCAGGCCATTGACGGTGGCGCGGATGGCCGTGGGGATCTTTTGCGCATAGCGGCCCCAGCGTTCAGGACGCAAAAAATGGCTGCCGACGGCCGTGATCTGGCGCGTCAGCGCTTCGCCATCCTTGTAAAAGAAAAACAGGCATAGAAAGGCCAGGCCGAAATCGACCAGGCGGTGGAAGACGTCCGCGCCCAGCACCTTGAGCATGTCGCGCGCGGAATGAAAACCGCCCACGGCGCTGCCCGCAAAGAAGTGACCGAGGCCGTGGGGCTGGCTCAGGGTGGCTTGCCACCAGTCGCCGATGGCGCTGCCGGCCAGCGGAATATGCGCCACCCAGTCCGGCACGGGCAAGCCGTCCGTATTCGCATGGACGACGAAATTGGCCAGCACGGGCACTTCGCGCGCCGCCTGCGCCACGCCGAACAGCACGGGGATGATAAAGATGCAGGCGAACGCCAGGGTCAGCACGGCGGCCGCGATGATGGTGCGCTGGCCCAGCGCCGCGCGCACGCGCAGGTACAGGGGCCAGGTGGCCACGCACAGGATGCCGGCCCACACGAGCGGCAAAAAGAAACGCTGCATGACGAAGGCCGTCACGGCGATCAGGGCCAGGGAAAAGCCTGCGCTGACGATGTCGCGCTGGGTATCGGTCATACCACTCCATTCGTGCCCGGCGCCGGGAAGCGCGACGGGACTTAGCTACGCGCCAGTTGCGCAGGCGTAGCGTAACACGGAGCCATGGCGATTTATACGAGGCCCAGCTCCACCGGTTTGACGCCGGCAAACACGTGCTCGAGTTGCGCCGGCGTCAAACCGAAGGTGCGGCGCAGCAAGCCGCCCAGCACGGCGCGGTATTCATTGAGCACGGGCATGTCGCGGTTCTGGAACAGCGTCGCCTGCGACATCGCCACCTGCTCGCCCGCCACCTGCTTGCCCTTGATGCCGCCGCCGAGCACCCAGAACACGCTGCCGTGGCCATGGTCCGTGCCGCGGTTGCCGTTTTCGCGGAAGGTGCGGCCAAATTCGCTGACGACGACGACGACGGTATTGCGCCACTCGCTGCCCATTTCCTGCGAAAACGCGGCCAGGCCCCGGCCCAGCTCATCGAAGCGCCCCGCCAGGTAGCCATTCGCGCCGCCCTGCCCCACGTGCGTATCCCAGCCGCCCACGTCGACGAAACCGAGGTTGTATTTGTCCTTCATCAAGCGCGCGATGCGCTGCGCTTCCAGTTCAAAGCCCTTGGTACTGATGGCGTTGCGGTTGGCCGCCTGCATTTCTCCCGTCAATTCCCGGCTCACGTCCTCGCGCACGGCAAAGCCCGCGCTGACCGGTTGCTGCAGAGGCGTGCCCTTGTACATCGCCGCGATGAGCTGGCTTTGACGCGCATCGATACCGGACTTGCCCACGGAACGCAGCCCCATGTTCGGCACTTGCACGTCGCCCTGGAAGATCAGGGGCAGCTGGTCCGTGAAGGAAATGGCGTGCTTGCCGCTATTGAGGCTTTGCGCCAGCCGGTTCAAAAAGCCCGAACGGAAATCGCGGCGCCCGCCCAGTTCCTGCCCCAGTTCGATGCTGTCCTGCGTCTCGAAATGGCTGCGCGTCAAATCCGTCGTGCCGGCAAACGGAATGAAGGCCGCCTCGCCGCCCGTGAACATCGGGTAGATGGTCTCGCGCAAGGCCGGATGCAGGGCCCAGTCGGCGTTCAAGGCCAGCGCGCCGTTGTCCGCACCCGGTTTCGCGATGGCGATATTCGGCCGCGATGCATAATAAAAATCGCTGCCGATGGGCACCAGCAGGTTGTTCGCGTCATAGCCGCCGCGCAGGAAGACGAACAGCAGCTTCGCATTCGTGGCGGGCGCGGCCAGCAAGCCGCCCGCGTGCGACAACAGGGGCGCGGCGGCCAGGGCTTTCAACAAGTCACGACGGTTCATGGCGATCCTTTCAATCTAGCGGTGCATCATTTCCGGCGAAGAGAGCAAAAATGTATTCCACTCCTGCGGCGAGGCGGCCTGGTCCAGGGCCTGGCGCGTGGCGGCACTCAAGGTCGGCTGTAGCGACTGGTAGTACAGGGCGCTGGCCAGCTGGGGAAACGCGACCTTTTCCTGTGGCTGCGGGCCGTCCGTCTTGAACAGGCCGGCGCTGCCCGAACCGATGGTGCGGGCGATATCGAAACGCGTCGTCATCTGGCCGGGGCTGGCCCAGGACGCATCCGTCAGCGGATAGCCGTCCGGCGTCTGGCGCCCGTACAGGGGCTGTCCCATGCGCGCGAGCCAGCTCAGCATGGGACCGGCGTTCAGGATGGGCTTGTCGTCATAGCTGAGGCGCACGGCCGACACCACATAATGCATGGGATCCTTGAATTTCTTGCCCAGCGACTGCCTGAACTCGGGACTGCTGAACATGGTCTGCAACACGTCGGCGATCATGCCGTCGCTGTGCTGGAAGGTGGCCGCCATGCGCGCCACCAGCGCTTCGGGAGGGTTATCTCCCACGAAATACTGGGCCAGCTTGCCGCTGATAAAGCGCGCGGTGGCGGGACTGCGGCTCAGGCGGTCCAGCGCTTCATCGAGTTCGGCCAGTCCCCGCCCCTTCACCGTTTGCCCGAGGAATTGTTTATCGCCGTAATCGTGGCGGTTCGGATTGAATTCGAACAGGCCCCGGCGCACGTATTGCGATTGCAGCGCCGGTTTCACCTTCGGCATATCCGTGCCCAGGTTGACGCCCACGCCGGTGAGGATACGCGCCAGTTCCTGCACGTCGGTCTGGCTATAGCCGCCGTTCACGCCCAGGGTGTGCAGCTCCATCAGCTCGCGCGCATAGTTTTCATTGATGCGCTTGACGGCATTGGCTTCATTATCGAGGTAGCGCAGCATGGCCGGGTGGTGGACGGTCGCGCCCAGCAAGTCGCGGAATTTCCCCAGGGCATGCGGCGCGATGGCGTTCGCCTCGTAATCGCCGACCATGGCGCGCAAGTTGTGCTTGCCCTGGTGCACGCTGAAATGGTTGAGCCAGAACCAGCTCAGCTGCTGCTGCAGCTGGTTCGGCGAATACACGTCGAGCAACAGCGAGCGCGTGGCCGCCTCGCGCGCCAGGCGGTTCAGTTCCTGCTGGTACTCCTTTTGCGCTTGCTGCTTCGCCATGTCGTCCATGACGCCGGCCGACTCCTTGCGCTTTTGCTCCACGGACATGACGAGCTGGTCGAGCGGCATCTGGCTGATGGTCATGGCGTCGATCTGCGCCTGCACGGCGGGCGGCAGCCTGGCTTTGCCTGGGTGTAACTGCGCCTGCAGGTAAGCGTTCCAGCCTTCCTTTTGCACCTGGCGCACGCTGCCGCCGTTCACACCCCAGCTGACGCGCTCGAGCATCGCGATGCCTTGCGCGGCATTGTCGGGCGCGGCGACGGCATGCTGCGCGGCCGGCGGCGCCGTCGCGGCACAGCCGGCCAGCAACAGCAGGGATATCAAGGTCGTCGGCAATAATCGGTTCGGGCTCATGGCAATCTTTCAAGCGGTTTCAACCAGAATGCCTGAGGGTACGCCCAGGTTGACCCGCGCATGATTGCCATTTGCAACGAGTTGTAATCAAGCGGGCGTGTTCGCCAGCCGATCGCGCGCGGGCGCGGGCACGTGAGCAATGAACAATCTCGGATAAAATGTTATCGAGAGAATGGCGTACTGCAATGGCAGCTCCGTATTTTCTCTTAAACCAGACATTATCCATACAATACGTCCACATTAAAAAGAAATGAAAATATTATTTATCTCCGCATTGGGAATCTTATCGTTCATTCAAACGCCCTTATCCTTCGCCGAGAATCTGAATGGAAAAACCCTGTATGTGCAGCGATGTGCCGTGTGCCACGGAGCAGAGATCAAGGGAACCGGGCCATTGGCGAATAAAAGCAATCCCCCTACACCGGATCTGACAACGGCCGCTTTTAAAAAACGCCTGAAGGATTATCCGGGTGTGATCGTATCGTCGGTCATACTGCGCCCGAATGGCGATTTAATTCCAAAGACCTTGAAAGAGAATGGCGTCAAGATCGCGCCATACGCCTGGCGGGTAAAGGATTTTCGCGATTTGAATCAATACATGAGTGATGTGATTTTCAAAAACCGCTGATCTTGAAATCCGCGGAGTACACCTCGCGCAGGAATCATCCGCAATTAATCATGCTGTTTCAATAACTCCGCACACTTGTCGCGCAGGAAATCGCGCAGCTGCAGCACCAGCGGCGTCACCTGCGCCCGGTGCATGCAGACCAGGTGCAGGGGCGTGGCCTCGCCCGCCACGTCGGGCAACAGCGCTTGCAGGCGGCCGGTGGCCAGGTCGCCAGCCACGTCGAGCCGCGATTTGTAGGCGATGCCCAGGCCCGCCACGGCCCAGCGGCGCACGAGGTCGGCGTCGTCGGCGCTGCGGTTGCCGCTGACGGCAATCGTCACCTGCTCGCGCTGGGGCAGGCGGTAAAAAGTCCAGCGGTCGTGCAAGCCGTCTTCCAGTGCGAAGCGCAGGCAATTGCGCTGCGACAAGTCTTGCAGCGCCAGCAAGGGGCCATGCTCGCGCAGGTAGCCGGGCGAGGCCACCAGCACTCTGTCGTTGGCGGGCGCGATGGGCATGGCGACCATGCTCGAATCATCCTGCTGGCCATAGCGCAGGGCAATGTCGACTTGCTGACGCACCATGTCGGCCACCCGGTCGCTGACGCTGAGCTGGTAGTGCAGTTTCGGATGGCGCGCCTGGAATGCGTCCAGCCAGCCCAGCATCAGGTTGCGGCCCAGGTCGGAAGGCATGGCAATTTTCAAGGTTCCGCCGAAACTGTCCTTGCCGGTCAGCAGTGCGTCGTGGCCCGCGCGCAGCAGGCGCAGGGCTTCACGCGCATGCTCCAGGTATTGCGTGCCTTCCGGCGTCAGGCTCAGCGAACGGGTCGTGCGGGCCAGCAGGCGCAAGCCCAATTCCCCTTCCAGGCGCTTGACGGCGGCGCTGGCCAGCGCGGGCGAGATGCCGATCTCGCGCGCGGCCGCCGACAAACTGCCCCGATCAGCCGTGCGGACAAACACCTGCAAGTCATCGAGTCGCAACAATTTTCAGCATTCCTTTGAAAGTGTTTCGGTACGCGCCCTCTTTTTCGCTGGCGAGAAAATGGCCATGATACGTCATCAAGCCTGTATGGCGTAGGTCGGATGAGGTCCAAAGGACGGTAATCCGACAACATTGTTGGCGTGGCCGATGGTGGTGTCGGATTACGCGCGGTACAGCCGCGCTAATCCGACCTACCCGACTCCATCACTGTTTTACCAAAGGAAGAATATGAAAGCCATCGCCTACCACCACAGCCTGCCCATCACCGATGCCGACGCCCTGGTCGACATCGAGCTGCCCGTGCCCGTCCCCACGGGACGCGACCTGCTCGTCGCCGTCAAGGCCGTCTCCGTCAATCCCGTCGACACCAAGGTGCGCCAGAACCGCGCGCCGAAAGACGGCCAGCCCGAAGTGCTGGGCTGGGATGCGGCCGGCGTCGTCACGGCCGTCGGCCCCGACGTCACCCTGTTCCAGGTGGGCGACAAGGTCTGGTACGCGGGCGCCATCAACCGCCCCGGCAGCAACAGCGAATTTCAATTAGTCGACGAGCGCATCGTGGGCCACATGCCGGCCAGCCTCGATTTCGCCCCGGCCGCCGCCCTGCCGCTCACGGCGATCACGGCCTGGGAATTGCTGTTCGACCGCCTGCAGATCAGCCGCGACAAGAGCATGACCGGCAAGTCGCTGCTCGTGATCGGCGCAGCGGGCGGCGTCGGCTCCGTGCTGGTGCAACTGGCGCGGCAGTTGACGGGCGTCACCATCATCGGCACGGCCTCGCGCGCGGAAACGGCCGATTGGGTCAAGCAACTGGGCGCCCACCACGTGATCGACCACAGCCTGCCGCTGGCCGCCGAAATCACGCGCCTGGGCTTGCCGCCCGTCGATTACGTGATCAGCCTGAACCAGACGGACAAGCATTTCGAGCAGATCGTCGAACTGATCGCGCCGCAAGGCAAGTTCGCCCTGATCGACGACCCCGAGCACATCGACGTGCGCAAGTTCAAGGGCAAGAGCGTGTCCTTGCACTGGGAACTGATGTTTACCCGTTCGCTGTTCCAGACGCCGGACATGGTCCAGCAGCACGCCTTGCTCGAGGAACTGGCGCAGCTGGTGGACGCCGGTATCATCAAGACCACCGTGGCCGAGCGCTTCGGCACGATCAACGCGGCGAATCTGAAGCGCGCGCATGCCCTGCTGGAAAGCAATACGGCCAAAGGCAAGATCGTCCTTGAAGGGTTCTGAACTCAGGTAATCAGAATGGCCCGGAAATCATTGACATTCGTCAATGTCGGACCCGTGATCACACTATCTCCCAGCGCCTGGAAGAAGCCGTGTCCATCGTTGTTGTCGAGGCTATCGCGGGGCTTGATGCCCTGCGCCCAGGCACGCTGCAGGGTGTCGGGCGCGAGACAAGCGCCGGCGATGTCTTCCTGGCCGTCGACGCCATCCGTGTCGCCGGCCAGCGCGTGGATGCCCGCTTGCCCATCCAGCGCGATGCCCAGCGCCAGCAAAAATTCCACGTTGCGCCCGCCGCGGCCCTTGCCGCGCACGGTGACCGTCGTTTCGCCGCCCGACAGCAGCACGCACGGGGCGGGAAACGGCTGGCCCCGCATCGCCGTTTGCAGCGCGATGCCGGCCATGACTTTGCCCACGTCGCGCGCCTCGCCTTCCAGGCTGTCGCCCAATATATACGGCGTGACGCCGGCCGCGCGCGCCACGGCGGCCGCCGCCTCGAGCGCCATCTGCGGCGTGGCGACCAGGGTCGTGCGCGTGCGCGCCAGGCGCGGGTCACCGGGTTTCACGGATTCGCCGCGCCCGCTTTCCAGCGTTTTTCTTATGCTGTCCGGCAAGTCCATGCCATAGCGGCGCACGATGGCCAGCGCATCCTCGCACGTCGTCGCGTCGCCCACCGTGGGGCCGGACGCGATATCGCCGAGCTTGTCGCCGGGCACGTCGGAGATGGCCAGAGTGATGACTTGCGCCGGATGGCAGGCGGCTGCCAGCCGGCCGCCCTTGATGGCGGACAAATGGCGGCGCACGCAATTCATTTCGCCGATGGTGGCGCCCGACGCCAGCAGCGCGCGGTTCAAGGTTTGCTTGTCTTCCAGGGTGATGCCGTCCAGGGGCAAGGCCAGCAGCGACGAGCCGCCGCCCGAGATCAGGCACAGCACCGTGTCGTCCGCCTGCAGATTGCCCACCAGGTCCAGCATGCGCCGCGCGGCCTGCATGCCGGCCGCATCCGGCACGGGATGCGACGCTTCCACGATCTCGATGCGTTCACAGGGCACGGCATAGCCGTAGCGCGTGACGACGAGGCCCGACAGCGGCCCCGGCCAGTGCCGCTCCACGGCTTGCGCCATGGCGGCCGACGCCTTGCCGGCGCCGATGACGATCAAGCGTCCCCTGGGTGCGGGCGGCAGGTGGGGCGGTATGCAGTGCGATGGCTGCGCCGCCTCGACGGCGGCATGGAACATGGCTTGCAGCAAGGCGCGCGGCGCGGGGGGCGTCGTCATGGTGCTCTCCTCGGGTATCCGAACCCGATCATAGCAGGGACGGCGCTGCCCGGAGACTACAATGGCGGCTTGATCACGAACAGGAATGCAATGAGCGACGCCATCGAATGGACCAGTCTTGCCCGCACTTTCGGGCTGTTTACCGTCACGGCCGTGGCCGAACTGCTGGGCTGCTACCTGCCCATGCTGTGGTTGAGCAACAAGGGCAGCGCCTGGCTGCTGTTGCCGGCCGCCCTCAGCCTGCTGATCTTCGTGTGGCTGCTGACCCTGCATCCGGCCGCCAGCGGCAGGGTCTACGCCACGTATGGCGCCGTCTACATCGCCACGGCGCTGGGATGGCTGTGGCTGGTGGACGGCGTCACGCCCGCCTGGACGGATGTGACGGGCGTGGGCCTGGCCCTGGCCGGCGCCGCCGTGATTGCCATGGGACACAAGGCAGCGTAATTACGCCGCGTGCTGGCGGAAATTCGTTTCCGCCGACCATGCCGCGCTGGCGCGGGCCAGCAGTACGGCTTCGCCATCGGCCAGCCAGTCGTCCGCGTCGGCAATCTTCCACATGGCTTGCAGCAGCTTGCGGCGCAAGTCCGGGTCCGTGATTTCATCGAGCAGGCTGTCGATCACGCCATGGGCCAGCTGCACGGCGCCATGCACGGTCGAGGTCAGCATGTCGTCGCACAGGTCTTGCAACAGCTGTTGAAAAGCGGCCGGCGCCAAGTCGATATGTTCGAGGATCTTGCTGCGGTGCATGGCTTGCAGCTCGGCGCTGGCCAGGTTGCCGTCAACCACCATCATCAGGGCCAGAATACGTCCCGCTGCCTGGGGACTGTTCGTTGCATAGGTACGCATAGTCTTTACTTTCCATTGTGAGTTTAAAAAGCGCGCCACCGCCGTGCGGGGCGCGCCGTACTGCTGTGTTACTTTTTGTCGCTGCGGGTGATGAATACGCTCGCCACGCAGCTCGACACGATCAGCACCGCCACCACCAGCAGCGACGCTTCGACGGGCACGTGGTACCACGGCATGATCAGCATCTTGGCGCCGATGAACACCAGCACCATCGCCAGGCCATACTTGAGCATGTGGAAGCGGTCAGCCACGTCCACCAGCAGGAAGTACAAGGCGCGCAAGCCCATGATGGCGAACAGGTTCGACGTGAAGACGATGAACGGGTCCGTCGTGATGGCGAAAATCGCCGGGATCGAGTCGACCGCGAACACCAGGTCCGTCACCTCGATCAGGATCAGCACGAGGAACAGCGGCGTGACATAGCGCAAACCGCCCTTGGCCACGAAGAAATGCTCGCCGTGGTCGCCGTCGGCCACCCGCAAGTGACGGCGGGCAAAACGCAGCACGGGATTGTTCGCCACGTCCGGTTCCGCATCGGCCGCCACCAGCATGCGCATGCCGGTAATCAACAGGAAGGCGCCGAACAGGTACAGCACCCAGCTGAACTCGCTCACCACCCAGGCGCCGGCCATGATCATCACGGCGCGCATGACGATCGCGCCCAGCACGCCGTAGATCAGCACGCGGCGCTGGTACTGGATCGGCACCTGAAAGGCGCTGAAGATCAGCAGGAAGACGAACACGTTATCGACCGACAGGGCTTTCTCGATCAGGTAGCCGGAGAAAAACTCCAGTGCCTTCTGGTTGGCGATCTCGGGACCGGCCGTGCCGTTCAGATACCACCACAGGCCGCCGTTGAACAGCAGGGCCAGGCTGACCCACACGAGCGACCAGGTCGCCGCTTCCTTGACACTGACCTTGTGCGCCTTGTTGCCGCCGAAGACGAACAGGTCCAGCGCCAGCATGAACAGGACGAATACGATGAAGCCGGCCCACATGGGTGCCGTTGCAATACTCTCCAGGCCGTTCATCGGCGGCCTCCGCAACCGTCTGTCTCTATCCTGATGCCCATGGCACTCTCCTTGCATGAATTGAGCAGTCATCATAGGCTGAATATAAACATCGAACAAATCGAATATAATTTACGAATACATCGAAAAAATCGATGTAGTAATTTTGCCGGGAACAAACATGTCCACACTCAACTTCAAGCACTTGCGCTATTTCTGGATGGTGGCCAAGACGGGCAGCATCGCCCGCGCGGCCGAGCAGCTGCACCTGACGCCGCAATCGATTTCCGGCCAGCTCAGCGACTTTGCCGACACCCTGGGCGTGGAACTGTTCCGCCGCAGCGGGCGCAAGCTGGAATTGACGGAGACGGGCAGGCGCATCCTCAGCCATGCGGAAGAGATTTTCAGCACGGGCGACGAATTGCTGGAAATCGTGCGCGACCAGTCGCGCACGGCGACGACCACGTTTCGCGTCGGCTGCGCCGATTCCGTATCGAAACTGATCGCCTGCCGCCTGGTCGAACCGGCGCTGGGCCTGGCCGAACCGCTGCGCATGATCTGCCGCGAAGGCCGGCTGGCCAGCCTGCTGGCGGACCTGGCCGTGCACCGGCTGGACCTGATCATCGCCGACCGCCCCATGCCGTCCCACTTGAGCGTGCGCGGCTACAACCACCTGCTGGGCGAAAGCGGCATGACCCTGTTCGGCACGCCGGCCCTGGCCGCCACCCTGGAAGGCGGCTTTCCGCTATGCCTGAACGGCGCGCCGCTGCTGCTGCCGGGCGAGGATTTCGCCATCTACGGCCGCCTGCTGCAATGGCTGGGCGACAACCACCTGCACCCGCGCATCGTGGGCGAGTTCGACGACAGCGCCATGATGCAGGCCTTCGGCCAGTCCGGCGCCGGCCTGTTCTTCGCCCCCACCGTGATCGCGCCCCAGGTGTGCGAACAGCATGGCGTGGTGGCGCTGGGCCGGGTCGACAGCCTCGTCGAGCAAGTGTATGCGATCACCACGGAGCGGCGGCTGAGCCACCCCGCCACCATCGCCATCAGCCAGAGCGCGCGGCGCGAGCTGTTCGTGTAGTAGTTCCACAACTGAAGTTCCACAATTAAAACCCCGCAAATACATTTGAGCAAATACATCTATATAATGACAAGCCTCCCCGACGCCCTGCGCGCCCCTTCCAGGACTTGCCGCAATGAAGCACTTGCACGACATCCCCTCTGCCTTCAAGCATGAATTTGCCAACCCGCGCCTGTGGTGGTCGCGCGCCGTCGTCGTCGGCATGGCCGCCGTCGCGGGCCTCGTCGTCGTGGGCTTTACGTGGCTCGCGGAAACAGCGCTCGATTGTTTTCTCTTTTTTAACGGCAAGGCCTGGTGGTTCGCCCTGCTGTGGACACCGGCCTGCGCCGCCCTGCTCGTCTGGCTGACGCGCCGCTATGCCATGGGCGCGGCCGGTTCCGGCATCCCGCAAGTGATGGCGACACTGGACCCGGCCGTGGCGCCCGAGCAGCGCTCATTGTTTGTCTCCCTGAAACTCAGCGCCGCGAAGATCGGCCTGACGGCGGGCGGCTTGCTGGGGGGATTGTCGCTGGGGCGCGAAGGGCCGTCAGTGCAGATCGCCGCCGGCGTGATGCTGGCCGCGCGACGCTGGCTGCCGCGCCATTCGCAGGTGAGCGCCCATTCGCTGCTGGTGGCCGGTGGCGCGGCCGGCATCGCGGCCGCCTTCAACACGCCGCTGGCGGGCGTCATGTTCGCCATCGAGGAACTGTCGCGCTCGCCCGAGCAGCGCAACAGCGGCTTGATTGTCGCCGGCATCGTGCTGGCCGGCATGATGGCCGTCTCGATCCACGGCAACGCCACCCACTTCGGCATCATCCACCCTGGCCCCATCGGCCTGGCGCTGGCACTGCCAGGTTTACTGGTAACGTTGGTCGCGGGCGTGGCCGGGGGCCTGTTTGCGCGGCTGCTGCTGGCGTCCGCCCGGGGCAATCCGCTGGGGAAATTGTCCGCATGGAGAACAGGCCGGCCCGTGCTGTTCGCCGCCGTCTGCGGTTTGCTGGTGGCGGCCATCGGCATCGCCAGCCACGGCGCCACGTTCGGCAGCGGCACCGTGGCCACGCGCGCCATGCTCGAAGGCGCGTCCGACGTGGCGCCCGCCTTTGTTGCCTTCAAATATGTGGCGACGTGGCTGACCGTGTGGTCGGGCGTGCCGGCCGGCATCTTCGCGCCATCCTTGGCCATCGGCGCCGGGATCGGGCATGACATTGCGCAATTGCTGCACTACCCGCATGCGCCCGCGCTGATCGCGCTGGGCATGGTGGGATTCCTGGCCGCCGCCACGCAGGCGCCGCTGACGGCGTTCATCATCGTCATGGAAATGGTCGACGGCCACGGCATGGTGCTGAGCCTGATGGCCTGCGCCGTGGTGGCCAGCACCGTCTCGCGCGTGCTCAGCGAACCGCTGTACGGGGCGCTGGCGCAGCTGCAGCTGCAACGGCTGCCGCAGGCCAGCCGGGACACTACATCGTAAACGGAAACGGCTGCATGCCCGCCTGCCTGTCATCGGGGGCGACGACGGCCAGCAAGGCGTTCAAGCCCTGGTTCAGGTGCGCCAGGCTGTCGGGGTCCAGCTGGGCCAGCGCACTGGGCAGCAAGCCGCGCGCCGGCTGCGGCGCGCCGGCGATCACGGCTTGCCCTTCCGCCGTCAGGGTGAGCGTAACGACGCGCTGGTCGGGCTGGTCGCGCGCCTTGCGCACATAGGTTTTTTTCACCAGCGCCTCGACCAGGTTGCTGGCCGTCGTCTGGTGTATCGACATCTTGCCGGCCAGCTCGCCCATGCGCAGGCCCGGCCGCTCCAGCAATTCCTGCATCACCCACAGTTGCGCGCCAGACACGCCGCATTGCTTCTCGATCTGCGCCGAGTGCCGCTGCGCCGCGCGCATGACGACGCGCATGTTTTGCAAGGCCATGCCCTGCGCCCGGGCCACCGCCGAAATGTCCGCTTCCACCACCATTGCCTCCGTTATCGTACCGGCTGGGCGCCTGCTGGCGGGCCGGAATCCCTGCATGATACCTGCAAAGGCGGGGGGATTCCTAGCGCATGGGGACTGGCTCTCCAGCTTGCCAAGCCTGCTCCAGCACCAGCTTGCCAGCCTGGTCCCACTGGCGCTCGATGCCCTGTTTCTTGTCATGTTCATACGGCACGACCTGCTGCGGGCTACCGTCCGCGTACCAGGTCTGCAGCAAGCCATGGCGCTGGCCGTCGCGCATGGGCGTGACACTGGCGCGCACGCCGTTGTCATGCCATTGCGTCACGTCGCCCTGCTCGCGCCCTTGGGCATCCTGCTGCCAGGCAACGGTCGGCTGGCCATTGCTGCCCCACTTCTGCATGCTCAGCAGCTTGCCCTTGCGGTACAGCGCTCTCTGCGCCAGCTGGCCATTGTCATGGCTGTCGAACGACCAGCCGTCGGGCTCACCATGGCGCCACGTCGTGCTGGCGAGTACCTTGCCGTCGGGCGCCAGGGTGACGGCCTCGCCATCCTGCTCGTCATGGATGAAATGGCTGCGCTGGAACAGCTTGCCGTCGGCGTAAAACACTTGCTGCAGCCCATGCATCCTGCCGCCCTTCAGGAAGGCGCGGCTGCTCACCTTGCCATTCGGGCCATACGACACATACTCGCCATCGGCCATTTGCTGGCCGTGGTAGCGGATGCGGTTCATCAGCTGGCCATTCTCATGGTAAGACTCGACAATACGGTCGCGTCCGTTCGGCAGCCGGGTCACCTTTTGCTTGAGCTGGCCGTTGTCATAGAACGACGTGCCGCGAGCCGGCGCCTGCGCCTGCGCCGCCAGCGGCAGCACCGTCATGAGCGCTGCCAGCAGCGCCAGGCGCATTTTCTGTGCATACCGCATGCCGCCCCCCTACTGCGCGGCCACCGGCTGGCCATCGTGCCACGCCTGCTCCAGCACCAGCTTGCCCGTCTTGTCCCACTGGCGCTCGATGCCGTGCTTCTTGCCGTGTTCGTACGGCACGATCTGCCGCAGGCTGCCGTCGCTGTACCAGGTCTGCAGCAAGCCGTGGCGCTGGCCTTCGACAAACGGCGTCACGCTGGCGCGCACGCCGTTGGCATGCCAGTCGGTCGTGTCGCCATGGTCGCGCCCCTGCGCGTCTTTTTGCCACGCAAACACGGGCCGGCCATTCGGGGCCCACGTTTGCAAGCTGAGCACGGCACCTTTATGGTACAGCGTCTTGTTCGACACGACGCCATTGCCATGGCTTTCAAACGACCAGCCGTCGGGCTGGCCGTGCACCCAGACGGTCCGGGCCAGCACCTTGCCGTCCTCGGCAAGCATGACAAACTCGCCCTCGCGCTGGCCATCGACGTGCCGTCCCCTTCGGAACAGCTTGCCATCCGGATAAAACGATTCCTCCACGCCATCCATCTGGCCATTGCGGCGATACGAGCGGTTGCTGACGGCGCCATTCGCGCCATACGACACGTGCTCGCCATCGGCCATCTCGTCGCCGTGGTACAGCGTGCGGCTCATCAATTGGCCGTTCTTGTGATACGTTTCCGAGATGCTGTCGCGCCCGTTCGGCAGCGGCGTGACCTTCTGCTGGATCTGGCCATTCTCGAAGTACACGCAGCCGCCCAGCAGCTCCTCGCCCTGGGCATTGAAATAGGTTTCCCGTAACAGCTGGCCATTCTCGTAGTAATACTTGCGAAACTTTACGAACCTGATCTGACTCAGGTCCAGATCCGTGGCATAGGTTTCAAAGGCCAGCACGCCCGGCGTGTCGGGAAATTCGAGCCGCACATGCCAGGCGCCCAACGCCTCGTCGCGCACGGGCGGCGTGCGCAGCGCATACACGGCGCGGCGCTGGTTGCTGGGCATGAAATTTTCATCCAGATACATGGTGTGGTCTTCCTCCTGCAAGGTTGGCGTTGGCATTTGCCCTTCGGGCTGTTCCTGAGCCGCCAATGGCAGGGCTGCGCCCATGCCCAGCGCGGCGGCCAGCAGCCAGCGCATCGTCTGTTGATTCTTCATGTTGCTCCATTGTTCATGTTGCTTTGCGGCCACTATCATAAAGGCAAGCGCCGTTCGCCATGGGCACGATTGCCGCCCCAACAATAAAAAAAACCGGGACCAGACCTGCTGGTCCGGCCCCGGTCCGGGGACATGCGCTGGCGCGGCAAGCGTGCCACACATCAGCCCATGCCATCCTTGACAGGCGACAACTGGCTCGCATGCAGCCGTGCATACGCGCCGCCCTGCTGCAGCAAGGCGGCATGGCTGCCCGACTCGACCAGGCGGCCGCCCTGCATGACGACGATGCGGTCGGCGCTTTCGATGGTGGATAAGCGGTGGGCGATGACGATGGTGGTGCGGTTGCGCATCAGCACTTCCAGCGCCGCCTGCACGGAGCGCTCCGACTCCGTGTCCAGCGCGCTGGTCGCTTCATCGAGCAGCAGGATCGGCGCATCCTTGTACAGGGCGCGGGCGATGGCCAGGCGCTGGCGTTGCCCGCCCGACAGGCGCGAACCGTTCTGGCCCGCCTGGGTCGCGTAGCCTTGCGGCAGCTGCATGATGAAGTCGTGCGCATACGCGGCGCGCGCCGACGCTTCGATGCGGGCCATGTCCGGCGCCGGGTCGCCATACGCGATATTCGCCGCCATCGTGTCGTTGAAAAGGATCACGTCCTGGCTGACGAGGGCAAACTGGCGCCGCAGGGCCAGCAAGGCGTAGTCGCGCACGTCGACGCCGTCGAGCAGTATCCGGCCGCCGCTGACGTCATAGAAGCGCGGCAGCAAGCCCAGCAAGGTCGTCTTGCCGCCGCCCGAGCCGCCCACCAGGGCCACCGTTTCGCCGGCGCGGATGTCGAGCGTGATATCGCTCAAGGCCGTGGGCGCATCGGGATCGTCGCTGTTGTAGCGGAAGTGCACGTTCTGCAGAGACAGATTGCCTTGCACGGTGGCCGGGGCGATGGTGCCCGGGTCCGGTTCCAGCGGCGTGTCGATCAAACCGAAGACGGACTCGGCCGCAGCCAGGCCCCGCTGCAGCGGCTCATTGATCTTGGTCAGGTTCTTGATCGGCGACTGCATGGCCATCAGCGCGCCCATGAAGGCAACAAAAGCGCCCGGCGTGATGGCGCCGCTTTGCGCGCGCAGCATGGCGAAATAGATCACGGACGACAGGGTAATGCCGACGAGCATCATGATGAAGCCGGAATTCATGGCCGAGGTGGCCGCATGCTTGACGGCCAGCTGGCGGTTGCGCTTGACGACGTTGCCGAAGCGCGCCTGTTCATAGTCTTGCCCGCCGAAGATTTTCACCACGCGCTGGCCGCCGATGCTTTCATCGAGCACGGACGTCAGCTCGCCCACGGCTTGCTGCGAACTCTTGCTCAGGTGGCGCATGCGCCGTCCCGCCAAGGTCACGACGATGGCGACGATGGGCATCGAGGCCATGCAGAACAGGGCCAGTTTCACGTCGATGCTGAACAATAAAATCAGGTAGCCGACGGTGGCGACGGAATCGCGCACCATCACGTTGAGCACGTTCAAGCCCGCCTGCGACACCTGGCTGGCGTCGAAGGCCACGCGCGACTGCGTCAGGCTGGTGGTGGTGGTATCGAAGAAGCGGCTGGGCAGGCGCATGATGGTGGCGAACATCTTTTCGCGCAAATCGGCCTGCACCCGGCTCGATAGCCAGACGGAACCGTAATCGCCGGCAAAGCTCGACACCATGCGCAGCACGGCCAGGCCCAGGATGGTGGCGGGAATCACCCACAGATCCACCTGTCCCGCCTGTGCCGGCAAGAAACGGTCGACCCAGCCCTGCAGCATGCCCATCACGCCGGACGCGGGCGCAACCTGCGTGATGGCCGTCGTGCGCATGGCGTCGACGACGTTTTGCAACTGGCGGATTAACAACACATCGGTGGCGGACGCCACGCCCACGGCCAGCAAAGTGGCGGCAACGATGGCGCCATAGCGGCGAAACTGGCCGGCCAGGCGGAAGAACAGGAGGCGACTTTGCTGCATGCAGGTGAGAAAAGTAAGGGTAAAACGTGATTCTAACCGCTGCCAGACTCACCTATGAGAAAGTCGTCACCTTGCCGGCGCAGGACCGGCAAGGAAAACACGGACGATCAGCTCTTCGCCACTTTCCACGCGGCCGTGCCAGCCTTGCAGACTTTCAGCTTGAGGGTCTGTTCCTGGCCCTTGGCGTTCAAGCCCACCTGCACCTTGCGGCAGGTTTGCGCGTCCGTCTTTTCCGTGTCGCTGGCCGTGATGTCGGCGGCGATGCGCACGGAATTGCGCAAGCCTTCATTGCTCCATTGCACGGTTTCGCCATCCTTCTTGTCGTTGAGCACGTCGGTGACGGCTTTCACGAAGACGGGCTTGTCGTTCTTGTTCAGGTAAGCCATCGGCGTATCGGCCAGGAAACCCAGGCCGACGGCGGAAGCGGAAGCGCTGAAGACGGCGCTGCCCAGTATCAAGGTGGACAGCAGTGTGGCGGGACGAATACGCATGGAAAACTCCTAGTTAAGTAAAAATAGGGACCGCCGGGGCGGCCCTTAGCCGGGATCCGCCGGCGAAATACCCACGGCCAGCAAGGCGTCGATGCTGGGCACGAAATAGATCGCCGACGACAGCGCCGTGGAAAAATCCAGCAGCCTGTCCGTCTTGGTGACGCCATCATAGCCTACGCCGTACATTTGCCGCAGCATGCCCATGGTCACCGTGATGTCCTTGCAGAAACCGACAAACATGACGCCCGCCTCGGTCGCATTGGCGTAATTGGCATTGCGGCGCACGATATCGACTTCCTCGCCATCGCGGATAAACTGGTTGCGGCCCACGTGGGAATCGACGGGCAGCGGCGACAATTCATGGCTGCCGGCCTTGGTGCGGCCCCACACCTGCTCCGCCGCGTGCACGGGCAAGGCGCGCAGGCGCTCCACGTCCATGCGCCATTTCTGCAGCAGCACGGTGGAGCCGCCCGCGCCCGCCTCGCCATCGGGAATGATGGCCACGCCATTCGCGCGGAACGGATTCGGGTTGGCGACGCCGTCGGCAAAGCCGTCGAAGGTCACGTTATTGTGATACGGAAAACACACCTGCTCGCTGGCCAGCTCGGCGTAAGGGCTCAGCAAGGTGAGCGTCGTGCGCATGCTGTCGTACAGGGTGGCCGCGTTCGATTGCGTGATCCAGACCCAGAAATCGTGCTGGGTGGCCGGCGCCGTCTTGCCATTGGCGCCCACGAGGTCTTGCGCGAACGATGCCATGTTGTCCGGCACGCAGCCGGGGCAAGCGGCGCGCCACAGCTCGGGCTTGAATCCCAGCACCACATTGGCCGTACCGCCTGTTAACTGATGGTGGCGGTTCAGGGTGGGATCCAGGATGCCCGTGACCTCGGATTCCCACAGTTTGCCCAACACCCTGAACAGCTGCTCCGGTTCAACGCCGGCCTTCACATTGAACTGCAAATGCACTTCGTCGCGCGCGACGACAGACAGCATGCTTTGTGGAATTGCCATGACAGATGTTCCTCTTTTAGTTTTCTCTATGGATATTAAACCAGAAGTGCAGCCTGGGAGTTTCATTTAGGCAACATGCGATAACTGTAACTATAGGTCGTCATAAATTGGACGATAATGCAATGACGTAGAGCAAGATTCAAGAATGGATACCAATGAAATTGTATGAAAAGCTCGTCAGCGACATCGAGCAACTGGTGACCAAGGGCGTGCTCTTGCCCGGCGAACGCATACCCTCCGTGCGCCAGACCAGCCAGCAGCACAAGCTGAGCATCACCACGGTGCTGCGCGCCTACGTCAAGCTGGAAAGCATGGGCGTGATCGAAAGCCGGCCCCAGTCCGGCTACTTCGTGCGGCCCCGCGCCGACGGCGATGCACAGCCGGCCGACCTGTGCATGCAAGCCTCGCAGCCGAGCACCGTGCCGGCCGAAGTGCACGTCAGCCGCCTGGTGCTGTCGACCCTGCGCTCGATCGGCTTGCACGACGCCATCCCGCTGGGCTCGCCCTACCCCGACCCTTCGCTGTTTCCCTGGGGACGCATCAACCAGTATGCGGGCGCCGTGGCGCGCCGCAACCGCGAGTGGAACATGACGGACGACCTGCCGCCGGGCAACCCGCAGCTGATCCGCGAAATCGCCCGCCGCTACATGGAAAACGGCCTGGCCGTCGATCCCGACGAAATCATCGTCACCGTGGGCGCCACGGAAGCGATCAACCTGTGCCTGCAAGCCGTGGCCAGGCCGGGCGACACCATCGCCGTCGAGTCGCCCACCTTCTATGCCATGCTGATGGCCGTCGAACGGCTGGGCATGAAGGTGGTGGAAATCTCCACCGATCCGTACGACGGCATCAGCATCGAAGCGCTGGCCGACATCATGGCCCGGCAACCGATCGCCGCCGTCATGGTGATGCCGAACTTCCAGAATCCGCTGGGCTTCCAGATGTCCGACCAGCGCAAGCGCGCGCTGTATCAGCTGCTGGAACAGCACGACGTGCCCGCCATCGAAAACGGCGTCTACAACGAACTGTATTACGGCGACGCCCACCCGTCCTCGCTCAAGTCCTACGACCGCAAGGGCCTGGTGCTGCACTGTTCCTCGTTTTCCAAGAGCCTCAGCTCGGCCCAGCGCGTGGGCTGGGCGCTGGCCGGGCGCTACCGGGGCAAGGTGGAGGAACTCAAATTCCTCAACACCCTGGCCACGTCCTCGTTTCCGCAACTGGCCATCGCCGAATACCTGCAAAACGATGGCTACGAACAGCATCTGCGCCGCACCCGCAAGGCCTACGCCCAGCAGGCGCGCATCATGGCGGCCGCCGCGCTGCGCTTCTTTCCTGCTGGCACCAAAGTCTCGCAACCGCAAGGCGGCTACGTGCTGTGGGTGGAGTTGCCCGGCAACGTGGATTCGATGCAACTGTACCGGCGCGCGCTGGAATGCAAGATCACGGTGGGTCCGGGGCGCATGTTTTCCGTCAGCCAGGCTTACAAGCATTGCATACGCCTCAACTACAGCTATCCGTGGAGCGTGGACGTGGAACAGGCGATCATCCTGCTCGGCAAACTGATCACCGAGTTTTTGTAAACCATTCACCCGCCCACCAGCGACATGCGCACGGTGGGATACTGCTTGCGCTGGGCGCCGCCGGCCTGGGCCAGCGCGCCGCGCACTTCCGAGTAGCGGTCGCCACGGCGTTGCCAGTGTCGGCGCAGCACGGTTTCCAGCCCTTGCTCGGAATCCAGATGGGGCCGCAGGTCGAGGCCGTCGTGGGCGAACAAACACGTAAACAGCTTGCCATCGGACGAGACGCGCACGCGGCTGCAGTCGCCGCAGAACGGCTGCGACACGCTGGAAATGAAACCCACTTCGCCGCCGCCATCGAGATAACTGTAGCGGCTGGCCGTTTCATGCGAGATCGGCTTGCCTTCGCCCAGCGGCACGAGGGGAAATTCCGCCGCGATCAGCGCGCGCGCCGCGTCCGACGTGACGACGTGCGTGCGCGACCAGGCGCCGATGCCGCCCACGTCCATGAATTCGATCAGGCGCAGGATCACGCCCGTGTGGCGGAAGTGGCGCGCCAGCGGCACGATCTGGCTGTCGTTGACGCCTTTCTGCACGACCATGTTGACCTTCACGGGATGCAAGCCCACGGCTTGCGCTACCTCAATGCCGTGCAGCACTTTCTCGACGGGAAAATCGACGCCATTCATGCGCTGGAAGATGCCGTTATCCAGGCTGTCGAGGCTGACGGTGACCCGGTCCAGGCCAGCGTCCTTCAGCGAGCGCGCCTTGGCGGCCAGCAAGCTGCCATTCGTCGTCAGCGCGATGCTCACGGCGCGCCCGTCCGGCGTGGCGAGCCGCGCCAGGCGCTCGATCAGCTGTTCCAGGTTCTTGCGCAGCAGCGGTTCGCCGCCCGTGATGCGGATTTTATCCACGCCCAGGCGCACGAAGGCGCGCGCCATCGTCTCGATCTGCGCGAAGGACAGGCGCTCGCTCGATGGCAGGAACGGGTAATCGCTCGGGTACAGCTCGGCCGGCATGCAATAGGTGCAGCGGAAGTTGCACTGGTCGATGACGGAAATGCGCAAGTCCGTCAGGGGACGGCCCAGCATGTCCAAGCAGGGCGCGATATGGTCTGGCTGCCGGAGTGCTGGCTGCGGATACAGGATGGTGTTCATTGTGCTTCCCCCTTGATGTGCATTCGTCAGGACGTAGCATAGGGCGAATGGGGGCAGGCCAGGAGGTACAGTCCGGCGCCGGGCGATAGAGTACAGATGCGGCTTTACTCTGCCGGCGGCGGCGCGAACACGCTGGCGCACAGCTGCGCGCCCGCTTCGCTCAGCAGCGCACTGCCGCCGCCGCTCTCCGCCGTCGTCACGTTCACCAGTTGCGCGCTGGACAGCGCATTGAGCTGGCGCAACAAAGTGCTCATCTGTACCCCTGCCCGCTTGGCCAGCTTGGCCAGCGACCACGGTTTCTCGGACGCTTCCTGGCGCGCCTCCCACAGCAGCGCCAGCAGGGCTATCAGCGCCGCGTCGACTCCGTCTTCATGTTGCATATTGTTCCTCGTTGAAGGCTGGAAATGCGCAATGCACTTCCCTCGTTTGCATCATAAGTCAGCGGCATGGCGGGTGCGATGCAAATCGGCGCATGCCCATCTGTACTCTGTTTTTTTGTCCGGAACTGTGCGCCTACGGGACGGTCCGCCGCCCCTACCATGTGATTGTCCCATCGCATATCACCAGGAGAGTCATCATGAGCAAGCCAAAGTCCGACGCGCGCATCGCGCCCTATACCCATGCCGCGGCCGGTTGGGGAGCACTCAAGTACGTGGCCATCAATCTGTTCAAGGAAAAAGTCAGCGCGGGCAATTACCGTTCGCTGTTCGAGCAAAACCAGCCCGACGGCTTCGACTGTCCCGGCTGCGCCTGGCCCGACCGCGAACACGCATCGACGTTTGAATTCTGCGAAAACGGCGTCAAGGCCGTGGCCGCCGAATCGACGAGCAAGCGCGTGCGTCCCGAGTTTTTCCAGGAGCACACGGTCACGGAATTGATGGAACAGTCGGACTATGATCTGGAACAACATGGCCGCCTGACGGACCCCATGGTCTACGACGCGGCCAGCGACAAATACCAGGCGATAGCCTGGGACGACGCGTTCGCCCTCGTGGCGCACCATTTGCACGCGCTGGACGACCCGGACCAGGCCGCCTTCTACACGTCTGGCCGCGCCAGCAACGAAGCGGCCTTTTTGTATCAGCTGTTCGTGCGCGCCTACGGCACGAATAACTTCCCCGACTGTTCCAACCTGTGCCACGAAGCGACGAGCCGTGGCTTGCCGGAAACCGTCGGTATCGGCAAGGGCACGGTGCTGCTCGACGATTTCGAGCATGCGGACACCCTGCTGCTGTTCGGCCAGAACCCGGCCACCAACCACCCGCGCATGCTGGGCGAATTGCGCGAAGCATCGCGCCGCGGCGCCACCATCGTCTCCATCAACCCGCTGCACGAACGGGGCCTGGAACGTTTCACCAGCCCGCAGCATCCGCTGGAAATGCTGACGGGCGGCAGCACGAACATCTGTTCGCTGTTCATCTGCCCCACCCTGGGCGGCGACTTCGCGCTGATCAAGGCCATGGCCAAGCGCGTCGTCGAGCTCGATGATGACGCCATCGCCCACGGCCAGGAGCGCGTGCTCGACTGTGCCTTCATCGCCGAGCACACGAGCGGCTTCGACGCCTTCGCCGCCGACCTGCGCGCGGAAAGCTGGGACTTGCTGCTGGCCGAATCGGGCGTGGCGCGCGACAAGATCGAAGAATTGACGCAGATCTACGTGAAGGGCAAGGCCGTCATCGCCACCTGGGGCATGGGCGTGACGCAGCACAAGAATTCGCTGGCCACCGTGCAGATCCTGTCGAACTTGATGATGATGCGCGGCAATATCGGCAAGCGCGGCGCGGGTCTGTGCCCCGTGCGCGGCCACTCGAACGTGCAGGGCGACCGCACCATGGGCATCGAGGAACAGCCGACCAAGGAATTCCTCGACCGCCTGGGCCTGGTGTTCGGTTTTGAACCGCCGCGCCACCACGGCTACGACGCCGTCGGCACCATCGAAGCCATGCTGGAGAAGAAGGTGAAAGTGTTTGTCGCCCTCGGTGGCAATTTCTCGATGGCCACGCCGGACACGCCGCGCACCTGGGACGCGCTGCGCTCGTGCGACCTGACGGTCCACATCGCCACCAAGCTCAACCGCAGCCACCTGGTGCACGGCAAGGATGCGCTGATCCTGCCCACCCTGGGGCGCACGGAGATCGACGTGCAGCAAGGCGTGGCACAAGGCGTGACGGTGGAAGACTCGATGAGCATGGTGCACATCTCGTTCGGCATGAACCAGCCCGCCTCGCCCAATCTGCGCTCGGAAATCGCCATCGTGGCCGGCATGGCGCAGGCGACACTGGGCAGCGAGAAGATCGACTGGCTGCGCTATTCCGGCAACTATGCGCTGCTGCGCGATTCCATCGAACAAGTATTCGACGACTTTTTCGACTACAACTTGCGCATAGCCAAGCCCGGCGGCTTCCACCTGGAAATCGCCTCGCGCGAAAGGGTGTGGAAGACGGCCAGCGGCAAGGCGCAATTCCTCGTCAACGCCGTGGAACGCGATACGCCCATCCATCGTGCGCGCCAGCAATACGGCGAACGATTGATGGTGCTGATGACGACGCGTTCGCACGACCAGTACAACACGACGATCTACGCCATGGACGACCGCTACCGGGGCGTGTTCGGCCAGCGCCGCGTCGTCTTCATCAACAAGGACGACCTGGCCATGCTGGGTTTTGCGGCCGGCGACTGGGTCGACCTGATCGGCGTGTGGCATGACGGCATCGAACGCCGCGCCGACCGCTTTCTGCTGGTCGAGTACGACATTCCGCGCGGCTGCATCGGCGCCTACTACCCGGAAACCAATCCGCTGGTGCCGCTCGACAGCGTGGGCGAAGGCTCGCGCACGCCGACCTTCAAATCCATCCCCGTGCTGCTGGCGCCTTCGGCCGCCGCCAGCTGAACAGGACAACGCCATGTTCGGTTTCGATACCCTGGACCTGTCGCGCGCACAATTTGCGATGACGGCCATCTTTCACATCCTGTGGCCCATCTTGACGATCAGCCTGTCGCTGTTCCTGTTCGTCGTCGAGGCGCTGTGGCTGCGCACCAGCGACCCCGTCTACTACCGCCACGCGCGCTTCTGGAGCAAGCTGCTGGTGCTCAACTTCGCCGTCGGCGTCGTCAGCGGGATTCCCCTGGAATTCCAGTTCGGCACCAACTGGGCGCCGTTCTCGCACCATTCGGGCCAGTTCATCGGCAACATCCTCGGCTTCGAGGGCGCCATGGCCTTCATGCTGGAAGCGGGTTTCATCGGCGTCATGATGTTCGGCTGGGGCCGCGTAACGAAGGGCGTGCACCTGTTTGCCACCGGCATGGTGGCGCTCGGTTCCAGCATTTCCTCGTTCTGGATCATGGTCGCCAATTCCTGGATGCAGACGCCGGCCGGCGTGCGCGTGCTTGATGGCAAGATCATCGTCACCGATTACGTGGCCGCCATCTTCAATCCCGACATGGCCTGGGCCGTGGGCCACATGTGGGTGGCCGCCGTGGAAACGGGCTTGATCGTCATCGCCGGCATTTCCGCCTGGTATATGTTCAAGCGCCGCGAACCGGCTTTCTTCGCCCGCTCGTTCAAGCTGGCGCTGATGCTGTTGCTGGTCATCGCACCGTTGCAAGTGTGGCTCGGTGATTCGAGCGGCGTCGACGTCTTCAAGACCCAGCCCGCCAAGGGCGCGGCCATCGAAGGGCACTGGCACACGAATCGCGATGGCGAGGGGGCCGCCTGGTCCCTGCTGGCCTGGCCCAACCAGACGGAGCAGAAGAACGACTGGTCGCTCGAAGTGCCCGGCATGCTCAGCGTGATCGCCACGCATAGCGCCACGGGCAAGATCACGGGCCTGGCCGACATCGCCCGCGCAGACCAGCCGCCCATGCTGCCGCTGCTGTACTACGCGTTCCGTGCCATGGCCGGCATCGGCATATGGTTCGTGCTGCTGGCGTTCTGGACCTTCGTCGCCTGGCGCAAGGCAGGCGGCCGGGTGCAGGAGTTCGTGCGCAACCGCAAGCTGCTGCTGGCCTGGGTGCTGACGATACCGCTGCCCTACATCGCCGTCGAGTGCGGCTGGATCGTGCGCGAAGTGGGACGCCAGCCATGGGTCGTGTACGGCCTGCTGCGCACGCGCGACGCCGTCTCCGATGTGGCGGCTCACGCTGTGGCCGGCAGCATGCTGATGTTCTATGTGTTTTACATCGTGCTGTTCGTCACTTTCTTTGTATTTGCCAGGAAATGGCTGCAACAAGGCCCGGACGTGACGCTGCCCCTGCCGGACGTCGCCCATGCCGCGGGGTATTGAAATGCGCCCCCATCAATCAAGGAGTATGAGGAGTATGAAATGGATATGAATTCGCACGCCATGCTGGGCAATTCCTGGTTCGGCCTGATCGGCCTGATGCTGGTGTTTTACGTGGTCACGGACGGCTTTGACCTGGGCGTGGGCATCCTCAGCCTGTTCACGCGCCGCGAGCAGGAACGCAACCTGATCTTTCAATCTATCGAGCACGTGTGGGACGCCAATGAAACCTGGCTGGTGGTGGTGGGCGGCGCCCTGTTCGGCGCCTTTCCCAGCGCCTACGCCACCCTGCTGGAACAATTGTACATTCCCATCATGCTGCTGATCGCCAGCCTGATCATGCGCGGCGCCTCGATCGAGTTCCGCCATGCGGCCGGCAACAAGCGCCTGTGGGACGTGGTCTTCGGCGTGGGCAGCCTGCTGGCCGCCGTGGCGCAGGGAGTGGTGCTGGGTAAGGTCATCACGGGCTTGCAGCCGGGCCCGCTGAGTGCGGTCTTCACGGCCTGCACGGCGCTGGGCGTGGTGGCCGGGTACTGCCTGCTCGGCAGCACTTATCTGATCAAGAAGACGGGCGGCCAGCTGGAAGCGGCCGCGCGCCGTTACGCGACCACCAGCGTGCTGGCGACGGTCGCGGCCGCCATCGTGCTGTCAGCCGGCACCATGGTCTTCAGCGCCATCGGCCACGACCGCTGGGCGCAGCCGGGCGTGTTCGGCGTGCTGCTGGCCCTGGCCGCCGTCGCCGCCAGCGCGTTTATTTACATCCTGTGGGCCGTGCACGTGAACGGCGTGCGTGGCCCCTTCCGCGGCGCCATCGTGCTGTTTTTGGCGTCGTTCGCGGGCCTGGCCATCAGCTTCTTCCCCGATCTCGTCCCGGGCAAGCTGAGCATCGCGGCGGCCGCCTCCGATGAGCCGACCCTGATCTTCATGCTGATCGGCATGGGTTCCATGCTGCCGATCATGATCGGCTACAACCTGTTCCAATACTACGTCTTCGAGGGCAAAGTCGTGCCCCGCAAGCATTGATCGGCATCAGATCATGATCATTCGGCCTACCACCAACTGGTTCCGCATGCTGTTCGTCTGGAACGGCTCGGTGCTGCAAGCCATCATCCCGCAACTGCTGCTGATGCTGGTCGTCAGTTCGCTGGCCTTGCTGACGGACGGCCGCATCTTCGGCGTCAAGATTCCGCTCGATACGGCGCCGTTCCCCATGGTCGGCATCAGCCTGGCGATCTTTCTCGGCTTTCGCAACAACGCCAGCTATGCGCGCTTCGTCGAGGCGCGGCATATCTGGGGGCAATTGCTGATCGCCGCGCGCGCCCTCGCTTCGCAGGCGCTCACGTATTTGCCGCAGGAAACGAGCGGCCTGGACCACCAGTTGCTGCTGCGCCGCCTGATCGCCTTCGTCTACGCGCTCAAGCATCAGCTGCGCCAGACCGACCCGCAGCAAGACCTGGCGCGCTACCTGCCGGCCGAGGACGTGCAGCGCTTGCAGGGCGTCAACTTCAAGCCCGTCGCCATACTGCATGCGGTGCGCGCCATGCTGCACGACGCCGTGCAGCGCCAGCCGGGCCAGACGCAACTGCTGTGGATGCTCGACACCCAGCTCAACGACCTGGCCGCCACCGTGGCCGGCTGCGAGCGCATCAAGAACACGCCGATTCCGTATCCGTATGGCGTGCTCGTGCATCGCACCGTTTATATGTATTGTTTTTTACTGCCGCTGGGCCTGGTGGACGCCATCGGCGTGGCCACGCCCCTCATTTCCGTCTTCGTTGCCTACACCCTGTTCGCGCTGGAAGCCATCGCGCAGCAGATCGCCGAACCGTTCGGCCTGGCCCCCAACTGCCTGGCCCTGAACGCCATGACGCGCGAAACGGAACGCTCGCTGCTGGAATTGAACGGCGACCCGCTGCCGCCTTCGATACGGCCCTGCCCCCGCTATCAGATCGATTAACCGGAGAACAGCATGGACTTTGACACGACGACCATCGAACGCGACGGCTACCTGGACGTTCCCATGGTGCGCCACCAGGCGAGCGTGGCCACGGCGGGCCGCGACATGGTGGCCGAGGAGTATCCGGTGGCCCTCGTCTACAACGGCATCGCGCATGCCGTGATGATGGCCACGCCACGCGACCTCGAGGAATTCGCCGTCGGTTTCACCTTGACGGAGGGCATCGTCGGCAGCGTGCGCGACATCTACGACCTCGACGTGTGCTGCGGCGCGGACAGCGCGGAAGTGCGGCTGACCATCGCCCAGCCCGATTTGATCAAGCTCAAGGCCCGCCGCCGCGCGCTGACGGGGCGCACGGGTTGCGGCGTGTGCGGCATCGAAAGCCTGGCCCTGCTGGACCTGGTGCCGGAAAAAATTACGCGCCCCCTGCCGCCGCTGGTGGCCAGCAGCGCCATCCTCGGCCGGGCCGCGCGCGAACTGCTGCCCTACCAGGAGTTGATGCACAAGACAGGCGGCGTGCATGCGGCCGCCTGGTGCACGGCCGAGGGCGCGGTGGTAAAAGTGTTCGAGGACGTGGGCCGGCATAACGGCCTGGACAAATTGATCGGCTACCTGGCGCTGCACCGCATCGCCATGCACGACGGCTTCGTCTTCCTGTCGAGCCGCGCCAGCTATGAACTGGTGCGCAAGTCGGCGCGCATGCATATCGGGCTCGTCGCCACCATCTCGGCGCCCACCTCGCTGGCCATCCGCATCGCGCGCCAGGCCGGCATGCAGCTGGCCAGCTTTTGCCGCCGCGACGGTTTTGTCGATTACACGGCGGGCGAAGGGGAAAATAGCGGCCAGCATGCACCTTGAACAGCCGATGCTACATTCTTTGCCGTAAAGCAAGTGCACGCTTGACTTGCCCCCGCTGGCGGCTTTCAATGGCAATAGTTTCTAATCATTAACTTTGCCTGCTGCCACGCTCCTGGCGCGGCAGCGATGAAAGGATGGCGCGATGGCCCTGGCACAAGAGCAGCATCTGATGGACACGTGGCAAACGGGCGGCTTGAAGCCGCGCGCCTGCGACTGCGGCGGCACCGTCTTCACCATCCTGCACCAGCGCGTGATGGCGGACATGCGGCGCCGGCAATTTCTCGGCGGCACGGCCGCCATGCTGGCGCCGTTCATCGGCCTCGGCCTGTCCAGCGGCAACGCCATCGCCCAGCAGCCGCAAGCAGCCAACCGCCCCCTATTGCTGACCAATCTGCGCCTGTTCGATGGCACGGGCAAGGCGCCGCGCGCAGGCATCCACGTGCTGGTGACGGGGGCGACGATTACCGCCCTGCTGCCGGCCGGCGAGAAAGTCGAGGGCGCGCAAGTGATCGATTGCCAGGGCAAGCTGGTGATGCCGGGCCTGATCGACGCCCACTGGCACACCATGCTGGCCGCCATCAGCCAGGTGACGGCCATGACGTCCGACGTCGGCTATTTATATCTGGTGGCGGCGCAGGAAGCGCGGCGCACCCTGCTGCGGGGGTTCACGTCCGTGCGCGATCCTGGCGGCCCCGCGTTTGCATTGCAACGCGCCATCGATGAAGGCATCGTCGACGGTCCGCGCATCTTCCCGTCGGGCGCCATGATTTCGCAAACCTCGGGCCATGGCGACTTCCGCATGCGTTCCGATATCCCCCGCGCGGCCAACGCGCCGCTGGGCATGGCGGAAACGGCGGGCATGGCCATGATCGCCGACGGCGAAGCGGAAGTGCTGCGCCGCGTGCGCGAGCAGCTGATGCTGGGCGCGACGCAAATCAAGATGATGGCCGGCGGCGGCGTCGCCTCCATGTACGACCCGCTCGACAGCACCCAGTATTCGGAACGCGAACTGCGCGCCGGCGTGGAAGCGGCCGCCGACTGGGGCACGTATGTGATGACCCACGTCTACACGCCGAAAGGCATCCAGCGCGCCATCCGCGCGGGCGTGCGCAGCATCGAGCACGGCCAGCTGGCCGACGACGAATCCGCGCGCATGATGCGCGACACGGGCACGTGGTGGAGCCTGCAACCTTTCCTGCAAGACGCGGATGCAAACGTGTATCCCGACGCGGCGCGCAAGGCCAGCCAGGCCATCGTCTCGGAAGGTACGATACAAGCGTATGCGCTGGCGCAAAAGTACGGCATCAGGACGGGCTGGGGCACGGATATCCTGTTCAACGCGAAAAACACGCCCACGCAGGGCCGCCAGCTGGCCAAGCTCACGCGCTTTTACGATCCCCTGACCCTGCTGGCGCAGGCGACGGGGCAGAATGGACAATTGCTGGCCCTGTCCGGCCAGCGCGCGCCCTACCCGGGCGCCTTGGGCAAGCTGGCGGCAGGCGCCCTGGCCGACTTGCTGGTGGCCGATGGCGACCCCGCGAAAAACCTCGATTTCCTCGCGCATCCCGAGGAAAGCCTGTTCCTGATCATGAAGAACGGCCGCATCTACAAAGACAAATTGAGCGCGCCACTGGCAGGCTGAAGGCGGGCGCGTTGGCAACGGCGGTGGCTTGCCGCATAATGCGCCCATGTTCAAACTGACTTTTCTCGGCACGTCTTCCGGCGTGCCCACGCGCCACCGCAACGTCACGTCGCTGGCCCTGCAAACCACGCACAACCGCGACTGGTGGATGATCGATTGCGGCGAAGCCACACAGCACCGGCTGCAGCGCCTGCCCTTGTCCGTGCACGACCTGGTGGGCATCTGCATCACCCACGTGCATGGCGACCACAGCTATGGGCTGCCGGGCCTGCTGGCCAGCGCCTCCATGACGGGGCGCAAGAAACCCTTGCTGCTGATCGCCCCGGCCCCCATCAAGGCCTGGATCGACGCGACCCTGCTGCACACGGAACTGTTTTTGACGTATCCGCTGATCCACATCGACGTGGACAGCGCGCCAGTCGTGCATGCAGCAGCGGGCTTGACCGTCTCGCGCCATGCGCTGTCGCACCGCGCACCGAGCGTCGCGTATCGCTTCGCGCTGGAAACGAGCAGGTGGAAACTGGACAAGACGGCCCTGCAGGCGGCCGGCGCGCCGCCCGGCCCCGCCTGGGGGCTATTGCAGGCGGGCCAGGATGCGCTGCTCGACGATGGCACGGTCTTGCGCGCCGCCGCTTTCCGCCAGACGGAAACGCAGCGCGCCACCGTGGTGATCGGCGGCGACAACGACACGCCGTCCTTGCTGACGGACGCCTGTGACGATGCGCAACTGCTCGTGCATGAAGCCACCTACACGGAAGCCATGCTGCAGAAAGTGGGACCCGGCCCCACGCACAGTTCCGTGCAGCGCGTGGCGCAGTTTGCCGAAGCGGTCCGCGTGCCGAATCTGATTCTCACCCACTTCAGCGCCCGCTATCACAATGCGGAAGGCATGGCCGAGCTGGAAGCGGAAGCCCGGCTGCATTACTCGGGTGAACTGTTCCTGGCGCGCGATTTCGACAGCTATGAACTCGATGCAACGGGCGTGCTGACCAAGGTGCCGGCGAAATCGTCGTTCAGTGGGGATTGACGCCGTACTGCGCCGCATATTCAGTGGCCAGCGCGCGCGCCGCCTGCTGCTGTGACGGCGTGAGGATCTCCAGCAACTGGTCGCGGTTCTTGATCGATTGCGCGCTGCCTGCCTCGGCCGGCATGGCGATCCATGCGTACGCCTGCACGTAATCGAGTTCCACGCCCTGCCCTTGCGCGTACAGCAAGCCGTACTCGTTCTGCGCCGACAGGGAACCGGCCTCGGCCGCCTGCTTGTACCAGAACGCCGCCTCGGCATAGTCTTGCGGTACGCCATCGCCCTTGCGGTAGGCCTGCGCCAGGTTGAATTGCGACTGGCCATCGCCCGCCTCGGCCGCCTGGCGTCCGTACGCGAGCGATTGCGCCATGTCTTGCGCGACGCCATCGCCGCTCGCATACATCAGGGCCAGGTTGGCCAGCGACGGCGGAAAGCCCGCCTGCGCTGCCGCCGTGAACAGTTCCACCGCCTTCGGCAAGTCTTGCGTCACGCCATGGCCTTGGTAATACAGGCTGGCCAATAAATGCTGTCCCGCGGGATCGCCAGTGCGCGCCGCGGCGTCGAATTGTTTAAAGGCCTCGGCGTAATTACCGTCGTTATAAGCGAGGATGCCCGCTTCATTAAAAGATGCGCTGGAAACAGTCATGAAGATTCCTTGTTCGGGGATTTTTGGCATTGTACACAGCACTGTTACAGGCAGAATGCACGATAGAAACCGTGTGGCGCATTGCCCATATCCTGCGTTATGATCATTCTCCACCTGATGCAATCGGGGCATTGTGCCCGAAGAATAACGCCATGAAATTGATTGTTCTGCTTTTATCCCTGCTTTCCACGTCCGCTTATGGCGGCACCTTGCATCTGGATAAAGCCGCGACAGGGAAAGTACGGCAAGCGGCCGATATCCGCTATGCGAATCACGATGAAAAACAAACCTACCAGCTGAAAATCGGCAAGCAGTGGATGACTGGCAGTTGCAGCAGCAGCGGCACGGGCAATTTGCACGCGCTGCTGGCCGACATGAATTTCGATGGCC
This sequence comes from Janthinobacterium sp. GW823-FHT01H08, assembly GCF_058797855.1. Lineage (NCBI taxonomy): Bacteria > Pseudomonadati > Pseudomonadota > Betaproteobacteria > Burkholderiales > Oxalobacteraceae > Janthinobacterium > Janthinobacterium sp. GW823-FHT01H08. The sequence goes on along the minus strand of NZ_CM179504.1, from coordinate 2,102,596 downwards.
ATGCCGACCTGTGGGTCACCGGCTATACGGATAGCCAGGGACGCATCCGCTGTTCCGACGTGTGGCTGTGGGATGCGCAAGCAAAACAATACAGTTTCAACAAACCCTTATCGGCCATTCCGAATCTCGATATCAGCATCGCCGGGCAAAGAATCGAAGGCGGCATCGCCAATTGCGGTTGCGCGGCGCAATGCTTTTATGAAGACAGCTATAAGTGGCAGGCTAACAAGTTAATCACCGTCGCCCGGCGCGCACAGGATTGCGAGCGCTACCGGGAATATGGATTGAACGATAAAAACGACCTGGTCATCGTCAAGGATGAAAAGATCGATAGCGGCAATCCAGGCCAGCAAGCCATCGAACATACCAACGTCGTTGACTGGCAGCGCCATGCGCAGATCATGCGCAAATCCTGGGAATAAATCCTTCACTACCATCGAATAATTCACTTACACATGACGACACATTCAGCATCAATTACTTTCCATGCAGCCAGGGCGGAAGATACCGCGGCCTTCATCGCCTTGCGCGGCAAGACACGGCAAAACGCCGTTTCCAAAGAACGCCTGGCGGAAGTGGGCATCACGGCCGACACCTGGGCCGATATGATGCGCTCGGGCAGCCTGCCCGGCCAGGTCTGCCATCACGACGGCCAGCTGGCCGGCTACTGCTTTGGCGAGCGCGACACGGGCGAAATCATCGTCCTGGCGCTGCTGCCGGAATTCGAAGGCCTGGGCATCGGCAAGACCTTGCTGGAACTGGTGATGGCCGAGCTGCGCGCGCAGGGCCACCAGCGGCTGTTCCTCGGCTGCTCCAGCGACCCCGCCTCGCGCTCCTACGGCTTTTACCGCTACCTGGGCTGGAAGGCGACGGGCGAGACGGACAAGTATGGCGACGACGTGCTGGAATTCGTGCTCAACTGACAGCAAGGGACGCCGTCGCAGCGCTTTCGTCGTCCCCTGTTATGCGCAGCTCCATCGTATTTCCCGCCGCCACTCGTGCTGTCGAGCATGACGATTTCGCGTATTGGCGACAGCCACGCCACCGTTATCAAAAAAACGCCTGTTGACAATTTCCTCCATGCATGAATTACCCACAAGGCAATCGCCTTGAAGCATGGCATTCCCGTCTGGAGCGGCATGTTCTCTCATGCCCACCGCCTCGTTGCCTCACGTTGAGCGCGTTTCCTTCCGATCATCATCTTCCGAAAACACGGAAATTTCAGCAGCATCCATTTGTAAAGAAAATCTTTACTGTTGTAAATAAGAGCAACAGTGATAGATAAAATTGACATTTCCTATATGGAAATGTTTTTATGTGTCTTCTAGGTAAAATGAATATCACATTTTACAAAAAATGACTGCAATTGAACGGTCAAACTAGATCGAGTTGGCAGGCGCGTGCCTATCGCAAGGTGCTTGTTTCAACAGTTTTTCACATATAACGGGTCCTGAGAATGACTCGTACGGAGAAGTGAATTGACTAAGAAGTTTGTTTTGAAGCGCAGCGTCGTCGCTGTCGCATTGACATTGTCCTCATCCCATATGGCGTTTGCCCAGGAAGCACCGGCAGAACCGGCATTGCAAAAAGTCCTGGTGACCGGTTCGAATATCAAGCGCACTGAAAAAGAAGGCTCCTCGCCTATCCAGACCTTGAATGCCAAGCAGATTGCCGCTACCGGCGCCAATACTGTGGCCGAACTGTTGCACTCGATTCCTGCCTTCGGATCGGGCTCGTCGGTGGACGTGACCGACGGCGGCTTTGCCCGCGGTGCGGCAACCGCCTCCATGCGTGGCCTCGGTTCGTCTTCCACGCTGATTTTGCTCAATGGCCGCCGTATCACCGCATCCGCCTATGCCGACCCGAATCAGGGAAAATCGGCCGTCTATGACTTGAACAGCATTCCCGTCTCGGCCATCGAACGCGTCGAAGTATTCAAGGATGGCGCATCGGCCGTGTACGGTTCCGACGCCATCGCCGGCGTCGTCAACTTCATTACGAAAACCAAGTACACTGGCGCCGAAATGAGCGCCAGCATCAGCGCCAACGACGACGGCGAATTTGCCCGCAAGAGCGCCAGCGGTATCTTCGGCTTTGGCAAGGACCGCTTCAATGCCTTCGTCAGCTTTGACGTAGCCAAGCGCGACAGCACCATCATCAAGAACGAAAATGACGTCGAGAAAGGCATGTATGCCGACATCAACGGCCGCCTGAACCCTTTCTCCAGCAGCCTCACCACGTCGCCTTTCTTCTACGCTGAAACGAAGCCTGGCACGAAGAACTTCGCCACCACCTACGCCCAGCGCGCGCAAATCATCAACCGCCTGGACTGCCCGGCGTCGCAGCAAATCACCGGCAACATGGCGGCGCATAACATGCTGGCAAGCGACCCGCTGGTAGGCCGCACCTTCTGCAACTTCAACATCGACGATTACGCCGAAGTGCAAAGCGCCGGCAAGGATGCCAACGTGCTGTCGCGCGCCACGTTCGAGATCAATGACGACGTGACCGCCTTTGCCGAAGCCGGCTACAGCCGTTCGGAGCGCACCTATCTGCGCGTGCCGACGGCCTTCCGCAGCACGGCTTCGACTACCGTGTATCAACTCAACGGCGCACCGCAGCAGTTCCAGATGATCTTGCCGGTAGGTCATCCTGACAATCCATTCCCGACGCAGCGCGCCGCTGTCGGCTACCGCGTCAGCGCCCCGGGCGGCGCCTCCAATCTGAACGAAAGCTATCGCTTGCTCGCTGGCGTGCGCGGCACGACAGGTGCGTGGGATTGGGAAACGGCCGTACTGTGGAACCGAGCCGAACGCACCGAAAACTGGAACGGCATGCTGTATCGTCCGACCCTGGAAAAGGTCATGACGCAGAACTGGACCCTGGCGCAGGTCAATGCCGACCCTAGCGTCACGCGTGACCTGGAAAACCGCGGCTTTGCCCAGGTAACGCAAGTCGACGCCAAGGCGAGTACCGCATTTGGCCAGCTGGCCGGCGGCCAGGTCGGCGTGGCGTTCGGCGCCGAATTCCGTCAAGAAAAAATCGGCCTGACGCCAGACATGGCGACGCAGCGCGGCGACATCATCGGCCTGGCCAACTCGTCGGCCGATGGCCAACGCAATGTCAGCTCGACATTCATCGAAGTACGCACGCCGTTTGCGAAATACTTTGAAATGGACTTTGCCGGCCGTTACGATAAATACCCTAACCTGAAGGGCAACTTCGTGCCGAAAGTCGGCGCCAAGTGGACCATCAGCGACCGCGTAGCCGTTCGCAGCACCTATGCCGAAGGTTTCCGTGCACCAGCGCTGACCCAGGTTTCGCCTGGCGGCGTGCAATCGTTCAGCAACGTGGTTGACCCGCTGCGCTGCCCGGACGGCGTCAATCCGGCCACCGGCGCGGATAAAACTGATTGCAAGAAAGGCATTTCCAGCCTATCCGCAGCCACGCCTGATCTGCGCCCTGAAACATCGAAGAGCTACTCGCTGGGCCTGATTCTGGCGCCGACCAAGGAAATCGACGTGCTGGTCGATTACTACCGCATCAAGAAAGTGGATGAAACCGCTTTGTTCAGCGCGCAGTACATGGTGGATCGCCAGGACCGCTATCCTGGCAGCGTGATACGCGATAACAATCCGGCCAATCTGGTGACCGATGCCAATGGCAACGTGGTGCCTAACTCGGGTCCGATTTCCCAGGTCAACCGTTCGTATGTGAACCAGGGCAGCACCGAAGTGCAGGGCATCGATTTCGAAGTGGCGTACCGCAAATCGCTGGGCGATCTGGGCCGTCTGACCGCCAACCTGAACTGGAGCTATCTGATGAGCTTCAAGCGCGCCGAACGTCCGGGCGAAGTGGCAACCGATACCTCCGGTGCGAACGGCGGCCTGTCCGACTATGCCACCTCGGTCGGCGACAATCCCAAGAACCGCGGCAACCTGTCGGTCAACTGGACCCGTGGCGACCACTCGCTGACGACATCGGTAGATTTCGTCGGTCCCGTATCGTTGCTGCGCCGTAGCGACAACAATGTGGTCTACGAGAAACCATACTGCCAGTACGGCGTGGGTCAGCCGAAGTCGGCATATGGGCTCGGTGGTTTGCCGAAGTACAGCAACTACATCAGCAGCTGCGACGTGAAGAGCTGGACGACGACCAATATGGCGTACTCCTACACGGGCTTCAAGGATCTGACCCTGTCGTTCAATATCAAGAACCTGTTTGATATCAAGGCGCCATATGATCCACGTTACCCAGTGGAAGGCTTCAATCCGCAGTTGCACAATGGTCAAGGCCGCTACTTCCGCATCAGCGCCAACTACCACTTCATGTAATCCTCTGCTGCCGGCGTGATGGTGCGCCAATAGCCAAGGGCTGAGTCCTGTGCTGCACAGGACTCAGCCCTTTTTAGTTTCAGATGGGGAATGCCGAAGGTCAGCCCATGCACCAAGCCCGGAATCGACAGTTTCCGCCAGGTTTCAGCCGCTGACAAGCAGTGTGCTGCCCGGCCACCGCCGGCTCAAGGCGTCTTCGTATCCTCTTCCTTGTCGGCCGCCGCCAGCCCCCAGTCATTCCAGCCTTCGCCAAACAGCTCGACCGGATGCTGCGTACGCTCGGAACCATTGCCGCAGCGCATGGCGTCCGGCGGACAATACTTGTCGCAACCCCAGCAGATGCGCTCGGGGTTCTTGGGGTTCAAGGGAAAGGGCTTGGCCATGGGGGCGATGGGGTCGGTTGAGGTCTCGTTGACGACTCTAGACCTGGCGCGGAGGACGGTCAAACGAATTTCGGTTGGGAATTTGCTTAAGTCAATTTTGCGAAGATTACTGCGGCGGCAGCTTGCACCCTGCGTGCCCCCAGAAGACCAGCGTATGTCATTCCCCCTCATAACTGCTTACCGCATCATTGGCATGACTCTTGATGACCTTCATTATTTTGGCATTGCCTTTATATTTCACCTCAAGAACTCTCTGCTGATTTTGCGCCACCTTGCAGTATTGATGTATGTTCTTGAGGAGATCATCCTGCTGCCGCTTAGGTAGCTCTCCATCAAATTCTCCCGCCAGGTGCTCACATGCTTCGGCGTTATAGATAAATCTGCTGACATCCTTAGGGAGTGGCTCGGCTGAAAAGGCAAAAGGAAGAACAAAGCAAATAGGCACTATCAGAAGAAATTTTCGCATGACTTTCCTTTAATAGCCATTATTGGACCAGTGTGGCCGGTCGCTTCCAGGCCCGCTGTATTTCTTTACCCCATATGTTGCAGCGACCGCAATAAGTTGCCTGTTCATGCCCGTCCTAGGCAAAGTGGCAATCCTCACCAGATTGCCGCTCGCATCTTTCACCTCAACCGCTCCGCTCCACAGCAAATCCATATCAATCGCCAGACCAGAATTGTGTTGCGAGCGCAGTGCGGGTTTGATGGGTAAATGATTAATCTGCAAGACAATCAACATTGCCTTTGCAGCCTTGACAGATGCGTCAATTTCGCCGTGATCCCATTCTATATGCACACCCGCCATTTTCGGGATGTGTTGGGGATCAAGCTGTTTTCTTGCGATTCTCCACGCATAATGCATCAGGTAGGAGCGCTGCGGCGGTCTGTAGGTGGCATTGATTGCAACCCTGATCCCCGCCTCTTTCATTGCATATAGAAAATCTTCTACTGCCAAACGAAAATTTCCTGACAAATCCCTGGTGTTGGTGCTGCCTGGAAATTTTCGCCCCCATTTCTCACCACTGAGTTCGTCGTTCATCTCGCCTCCATCATCATCAAATACCCTTAATTTAATGCAAACCTGGAGGGATGTTGTTGACAGAGAACAGGAGGCTTATGGCAGCGGTATCAAGTGGATATAAGCGCCTTATGACGCAGAAACGGACACTTCCAGCACGATCCGCGCGTAGCAGGCACCACCGTCAGCCGCCTGCGCCTTCATCTCGTCCAGCGCATACACCATCGTCACCGTGACGCCGGGCACGAACAGCTTGATGTCCTGCTTCCGATGCGTGTAGATGCTCTCGTCGACTGTCGAGCCATCGGTCAGACGCAAAGTGAAGCTGTTGACTTGATCGCCGCGCCGGCTATCCTGGCCCGCGAAATACGTGCGCTCGATACAGCCCGTCAACGTTTGCGTCTGGAGACGGCCAGCTTTGATGCTTTCCCACCACTCGTCGGAGGCGAACAGGCCGTGCCTGCCTTTCAGGCCCATGTGGGGCCGGGAGCTGTCGAGGGTAAGAGCCTGGGTCTTGGCCACGCGAGCGGGGTCTTGCGCCAGGGCTTCGGCGAGGGTATAGACGGGTTTCATAAGGGCACAAGCGTTCCTGGAAGCGCTCACTTAATGTTTGCGCCGAATGATAAAAGCATTGGCGGCAGGTTCAAAACCGAGCGTCGGATAGTAGGACATGGCATCAGGGGCGGAAAGCAATATCAGGGACACTTCGTCGCCGATGACGGCCTGGGTGCGCTGGACAAGCGCTTTGCCGATACCCAGGCCCTGGTATTGCTTGTCTACCGCCAGATCCGAGAGATAACAGCAATACGCATGGTCGGTCAGCGACCGGGCCAGCCCCACAAGCTGGCCATCCACCCATGCCGACAGCACCAGACAAGGCGCGGCAAACATGCGCGCGATTCGCGGGAGGTTGCTGGTGGGCCGCTTGATGCCGGATTGATCAAAGACGCGAACAACGTCCAGCGGATCAAGAGGAAAGTTATGACGATATTCGACAGTGGTGTTTTTCATTGGTTCACGGGTGTAAGGAGATGGCGCATGGGAAACCTCTGCCATGCACCTAGTATAAGCAGCGATGATCGCGGCATGTGGATGATACGGCACCGGTGACGGGGCGCCAGGAGTGCGCGCCAGAGGCGCCATGCTGCCAGCGGCCACATTGCCGGCATGCCCGTTCAGTGATTAAACCGCCTCCGATCTGCTAAAATAGTTGAAAATTTTAATAATCCGTGAATAACCTGTATTTTTTCCGACACAAGGAATGTGTTTAGCAAATGAAAGCCATTATATTCTGCACCAGCTTTATAAAAGATGCACCATCATGGGAAAGCCGGTATCAACGGTGGCTCGATTACTATAAAGACATTCCAATCGATGCAGTAAAGAAGATAATGATTGACGATGGGTCGCCATTTCTTCCGCCTGCCGACATTATCAAGACAGTTTCCCATAGCGCTCCTCTGGCTTCGAATGACGATAAAAATCTCATCATTCGCTTCGACAACAACCTGGGACGGCAAAGCGGGGCTGACTACCCCGGCTGGTGGCGCAGCTTTCTGCACTCGGTCAAGGTGGCCAATGAATTAGGCGTGGATAAAATCATCCATATCGAGTCGGACGCCTATATCATGACGCCGCGCCTGGTAAAATTCATCAATGAAATAGAATCAGGCTGGAATGTCCTGTGGTCCCCGCGCTATCGCATGCCAGAAACGGCCATTCAAGTTATCTGCAGAGATCAATTTGCAATTTTCGAGAAATTCAAGGATAACCACCCAGATTATTCTTTCCCGGATATTGCGGAAAAGTTGCTTCCTTTTACAACTGTACATAAACAGTTCAAGGGCGACCGTTACAGCGATTTCACGAAAAACAGATGGATATTTCGTTCGAAAAAATTCAACAAAATCCCCATTTTTAAACATGTTTTTTTCTGGGAAACAATCCCGCCCGATGCGGACTTCGTCACGCAAGGCATTCAGCGTCAACAATTCATGTTCAGGCGCGATGAAGTGGCTTGATTTTGTGATGGCGGGGGATATCAAACAGCCTCGGCAAGGAGTGTAAAGATGCAGCTACCGTTACGATGGAATCAACGCATGTGCGCCGCCCTTGCCGGCGCTCTTTTTCTTGCCGCTGGCATCGCCTCGGCAATCGCTGCCACGCTTGACGAAGATAGAACACGCGGTGACATACATGGCTTGTTTGAGATCAGGGAGGCCGCAGTCAAGTTCATGGCAGCAGAAAATGCCAAAAACGGCACACGGTGGCAGGTATTGGAGCCGAACCGGAAGATTCTGGTGACGAAATGCGCGCTACCTTTGCATGTGACATGGGTGCCGAAGAGCCATGGCCTGTCTGGACCGAATGTTGCTGTGAGTTGCGCCAGGACCGTAAAGCCGACAATACAACATAAATGGGAAGTGTTTGTGCCGGTCGACAAGAGGCCACAACGCGCCGCGGGTATGCCGGCAAACTCCTGAGATTCACCAACGCGACGGGCAGTTCCGTCATTTGGACACGAACGGATGCGTTGGGCGTCGTAGAAGCCGGCTCGGCGCAAAAGCTACGCAGGCCGACTCGTCAGAGGCTCGATACAGTCGATACGGTGATGACGCGGACTGATGGTTACTCTCGCCCCATGCCGCTCGGTCAACGTCTTCCCAAACGGTCATGTAACGCACAACTCGTCCCTGCCCGAGTCAAGCTCCGCCAGGGACGAGACTCAAGTACATTGGCGGCGGAACTACTCTGCCGTAGTCGGATCAATGACTGAGATGACTTCCGACACGCGGTTTGCAGGAAAGCCACCTTGCTGGGCATGTTCGCGAACCTGCGCTTCATTTTCAGCGATGTAAACACAATAGATTTTATCGCCAGTAACATAGCTTTGCAGCCATTGAATTTGTGGCCCCATCTTGTTTAAGACACTGCAGGACTTCCGCGAAATGGCTTGAAGTTCTTGCTCAGACAACTTCCCGGCCCCGGGAATATCACGCTCAATAACGTATTTTGGCATAGCGGTCTCCTTATGAGGTTTCCTGGCGAGCACGACACTCGCCGGCTACGTGCGTCACACATGCCGTGACATGTATTCGTTATATACCATGCTGGTGGGGTGGTGTTGTTGGAATTGCCATGAAATGTACTGGAGTCTGGTCTGGCATTCAGACACGGGCTGATGTGTAGTGTGCTGTGAGAGATGGCTCAGTTCAGAAGGCGGTTTTTTTATTTCCTGACGGAAGCGGTGTAATGCACACAACCGCAATTTGCATTCCCTACAAGACCACTCACTAACGATGTACCTACTTTTGTGCCGTATCTCAACAAAATTGCAGAATTTTAGTCGCTGGACTTTTTGAGCCTTACCTAATACTTCCCCAGGAAAGAGACCAACAAGAGCCTGGAATACTTAACCGTAAGACAAGTATGGGTAGGTTTGGCTACGTGTTTCCGCCCACCAAATCCCATATGGAGTCCTCCCATTAAATGAGCATTTACATGCGCTGCTTCCGGTTTGTGGAACACTTCCATGCCCGCTGCGGATGGATTTCATTCTGCGACAGCAATCCTTCTCCCCGTTTGTGTTGCACTCCTTCCGCAAAATTCTAGGGATTTCTCGCAAGTACGGCATCTTGCGTGTCGTTCAAAAACAAATCTCCTCTAAACGTGACAATCTGTGAATTTTCCCAAAAGAGAACTTGTTATCGTTACGTGCATCCCACTGAAAGTGCTCACAATTATGCAAAAATCGAAAAATTATGGCAATTATCAAAGCGGCAATAGGTGGCACATTGAAGGAGTTCAAGGCAGGTGCTAACTTGTCTGAAATTTGGGATTTCTTGAATGATCATTTTTCTGTAGCCAGTAGTGAACAGGCTGTCGTACTGATGGATGATAGCGGAACAACCATTGGAGAGATATGGGACAGTTCGCTGTACTTTGCACACTGTGAAACCCCGGCCAAAATGCGTGCGTATTTTAACCTTATTAGCTTCGACCAAAACAATTAAATTAAAATCAATGGCACCACAAGTTCCAATAAAAATATCGAACAACATGACGTCATAATTCCGAAAAATATTTATTTAAATTTATGGAGTTTAATATATGCCTTTCGAAGCCAAAGTTTATAAATTATTGATTGCCAGCCCTGGTGACGTTTCACGGGAACGGGAGGCAATCGCAGAGGTAATTTCTCGTTGGAATAGTATGAACTCTGAGAATCAGAGTGTCATGCTGATGCCTATTGGCTGGGAGACACACTCAGCGCCTTTGCTAGGGGATCGTGCACAAGGAATAATTAACGAGCAACTAGTGAGCGGCTGCGATATGCTTATAGGCGTGTTCTGGACTCGCTTAGGTTCACCTACAGGAGCCAGTGAGAGTGGAACGGTAGAAGAAATCGAATGGTTCATTAAGAATGGACGGCCTGTCATGCTTTATTTTTCTGGTCAGCAAGTGGATATTGGATCGCTGGATCTCGAGCAATTACAGGCCCTTCGTGCGTTCCAGAAAAAGATGCAAAAAATTGGTCTTACTGGAACATATCGGGATGTTACCGATTTTAAAGAACAACTCTTATCACAAATATCAATAAATGTTCAACGCCTCATAAAGAACGAACCTATACCTATACCTTCTGAAAAAGAGGCAAAGGACCGAGCCTCAAGTATTCAGAAAATAATAAAACAGGGAAAGGTTTATATGGAAGATTATGAAAAAGATGGAAAGGTAAAATCATTTCTAGTTAAAGGCGATACAAAGGAAGTAAAGGATGGCATTAAAGACCTTGGAGGAAAATGGAACTCAACTTTGGGCGGTTGGATTTTTCCAAAATCAAAAGAACTTGAAGTTGCTGACTTTATTAAAACCAACATCTAAAACAGAAGCTATTTTCATACCAAAACCACTACTCTAAAATAAACAAACTGGGATCTTATGTTACAAAGTTTCGCTGACTTCTATGGAATTCCACCGGACATCTTTGAGAAAACAGGAGCATTCGATCCAATTCTTAGCGTTGACACTCGTCTTTTTATAGATCCACGCTTAGTTCTAAAAACAACTACCCCAGAATTAGAAAATAGCTCAACCACCATATTTGATCACTTCGCAAGAGTTATGCGAGTTGTGAAACACATTGAAAAAAAGGGCGATCCATTTTGGAAGCAAGCAGATAAAATGCTCACCTTTCCGGAGGTAGATGGTCTATGTATTGGTTATGCCACAAACGGTAGTTTAGGAAGTGGGATGGGAAAAGAGCTGCGCGAAAATTTACTTGAAAACATCAAAAAAATTACAAAAGCTGGGATTGATGATCCGACAATCTTTGAACTGGTTGGAATTTTCCAAGACAAGATTGGACCAGATCGAATAAGCGATATGGTCGCCAAAATAATTATTAAGGACTTAATTTCATTTACCCAAAGGGTCTGTAGTGATTGCGGAATAATTATGCAAAGCATGACATACTCCAAGGGTATGGAACAAGAAGATTTACCAACCAACCCGCTTAATGGCAAGCCAATAATTCTTGTCCCAAAAGAAGTTTTGCGAGATTTACCTGTAGCCGAAGATTACGGGGACATTGCAACTATAATGGAACTGAATGAACATTTGCGCGATGAGTTAAATGCAATAATTGGCACATCTTTGTCATCAGCGAACTTGGCTGATAAGAAGCGCGCTTTGAGAGAAACTTTTGTTTCCCATCCGGAAGTGCTTGCTGACTTACTTACAGCTTATCTCAAGTCAGACCCGGAATTTTATGATTTTCGTAATGATCCTGCGGGGGAGGTAATTTGGTATAGAGCGTCGCGTGAGGTGATATCCATCGCACCTTTAAAGTTGGAGCTTCCAGAAAAACCAAATATAGATGATGTAGAGAAATTAGTCCGTCAAATTTGTGATCATTTCAAAAATTTAGTGGAAGATAATCAGCTTGCGCGTCTTCTATATGATGATAAAGGCGTGAGAAAACATGAATCCGCAGCTCAACTTCTTTTTTTTGGCATTGCTGAAGCTTACTGTACGGCCAATAACTTAGATATAGCTCCTGAAAGCGATGCTGGAAGAGGTCCTGTAGATTTTAAAATTAGCAGCGGTTTTGAAGGAAAAGTTTTAGTGGAAATTAAGTTGACTAGCAACAATCAACTTCGGCATGGTTTTGAGGTCCAGCTTCCGATTTATATGAAAGCCGAAAAATCAATTAGGGGGTTTTACTTTGTGATAGACAACGGGGGTTACAGCAAAGCCAGAATGGAAAAATTTAAAGAAGTAGTACAGAAGGCCCCTCGTCCTTGCCCAACGGTGATTATGATTGACGGCTCAGTAAAATTATCTGCTAGCAAGGCTAAAGAATAATTATACGGGCGCGAGCACGGGCGCGAGGGTCAGGTCCGCAATTCAGACACGGACTGATGCGTCGGGTTCTGTGAAAGCTGGCTCAGCCGAAAGCCTGATTAGAACCACGAACGCGCGCCCTCGGCGCGCGGGGCTGCCGCGCAGCGGCAGCGGTTGGAGGATTCGGGGCGGGCTGGGCTGGTAGGCCCAGCCCTTCGAATCTCACACGCAGGGCGCGAAGGTGCCCTGCTCGCTTCCGCCAAGAAATAAAAATAGCCGCCCAAGGGGGCGGCTCTTCTTTTTATTTCCTGGCGGAAGCGGTGTAATGCACATAACCAGAATTTATGGGCCTTACGGCGTCACACACTAGTTACATACCTATTTTTGTACCGTCAATCTATAGAGCACCGGAATTCTTCAGTCGCTGTACCTCGGACGGTATCCATCGCTGCTCAATCTAAAGTATGGCGCTCCACCAGCAAGCTTGGCTAGCTGAGCATCGAACTGAACACCTATGCGGGCTCACGCTATTCGTTAAATAATTAGATATTCCAAATTTTGGTGTATGCGACAGTAGCCATTTTATCGTTGACATCATGCATAGCGGCCACATCCCAGACTGCGATATTCAACATATCATTTGGGATTACATAGCCATCCTTCCTCAATATATTTATTTTTTCCGCATAATCTTGCACACCCACTTTTTCATTCATCTTCTGATCCAAGAACATTAGGTTGGCAAGTTGGCCAATATTATCATCAGTCCACCCCTCAACACCAACCTTTACTTGAGGATAAATATGTTCTATTGTCAAATCCTCAAAATCAACCGGATACTTATACCCTTCAAATTCAGAAAAATTTCTTAAAATATATCGAACTAGATTTTTCTGCTTAGAATTACTATTAGTATATGTAACTTCTTTGAATGCAACCTTAAATTCCTCTAAGGATGGCCGTCGATTTCGCAATTTCACTACGAGTTCCATGATCTCATTTGAAGCTTCCTGTGGCCCATTAGATTCAAATAATTTTCTCGCGAAAGATGAATACATTGCCGAAATCCCGCCAGAGGATCTGGAAGAGGTTATCGCCGTGAATACAAAATGAAATTTTTCGATAGCCTTCAAAGCATCTCTAAGCTTTGCGAATTTAATTTTCCCGTCCCGATAAGCACGCACAAGAGATAAAACAGCGGGTGTAGGCTGAGAAAGTTTAAATATATTAAAAAGTGCTGCTAAAGAGCGTGATGCCTCAATCTCCCCTTTCACCCAGGCGTATGATGGCTCATGGATAGAACGATAAATTTTTGAATCCGAGAGCAATGCCTCCATATAATATTTTGCATTTTCCTTAGTTACGTCTCGCTTAAATACAGGGAAAATCTTTTTTAGTGGCAGCGCTTCGTAACGAGAAGACCAAAAATGATATATAAAATTATCAGAAGAAATGTCGGCGGACGAGTTATGTATAGTCTCCATTATTTCCGCCCACTTCAATTTTGCAGCATCAACACTACCTTTAGCTTTTAAATGTTTAGCGAAGTGGTTTTTCACCAGATCTGAAACAGCAAGATCCTTCCCTCTTGTATTTAAAGTTTCGAATATTAAATACGCATCATCCTCACTATCCAATACCACAAAAATTAGATTTAAATTTAATACAGTATTTCGAATCGAAGTTAACTTACCAATTTTCTTATTGTCTTTATCCGCTTGAACTATAGTAGCATCTACATCAATTGCATCAAGCGATGATACGACCAACTTCCTAAATATATCATATGCATTTTGCAAATTTGTTTCTTCTGAACGGATTTTTACATTCAAATCAGCGGGGCCAAATTTTTGAATGTTTTCCTGGAAATATGGGAAAGACGTTTCAGTTCGTAAAACATACTCACTTTTATTATCCCTATCCTTTCTCTCTATTAACTGATGCAACCCTTCGGCATAATCAAATCTATTTAATATAGCGAACTCATCGCGCAATACACACAAGAGAATAGTTATAGTAGTCAATCGTTGCTGACCGTCTACCACACCAAATTGTTGCTTACCCCTCTTATACACCACCATCGACCCAATAAAATAATCTTCATCTTTGTTGGAAATTAAATCATTCCAGAAATCATTAATATTATCATCATCCCATGAATATGGACGTTGAAACCGAGGAATATGAAAATAACTACCATCAAGCAAACTTTCTATATCAGTGTCCTTAGATTCGATTTTCAAAATTGCACTCCATAATTTAAAGATTTAAAATTTAGTGTTTCAGGTACAATCACAAAGACTTAACATTGTAGCGAATTTAATTCACCACAAATCATATTTTTATTTACTTCCACAAAACGAACTCTCGCTGCTCACACTTTTTTTCATTTACAGTCCTAATCTTTTGCATACATTTTTTGAGTAGTTCGTGTAATTTGAAGTAGATATCGCCCAGGCGACACACTCTTACAGTTTCCACAGCAATTGTGAGTCAAAATGCGTCAAAAAGCACGCCCCTTCTTCGCCCCGCCGCGCCAGTCCACACGACGCGAGGGTCAAACGACGCGAGGGTCAGGTCCGTAATTCAGACACGGACTGATGCGTCGGGTGCTGTGAAAGCTTGCTCAGTCGAAAACCTAATTAGAACCACGAACGCGCGCCTGCGGCGCGCGGGGCTGCCGCGCAGCGGCAGCGGTTGGAGGATTCGGGGCGGGCTGGGCCGGTAGGCCCAGCCCTTCGAATCTCACACGCAGGGCGCGAAGGCGCCCTGCTCGCTTCCGTCAGGAAATAAAAAAAGCCGCCCAAGGGGGCGGCTCTTCTTTTTATTTCCTGGCGGAAGCGGTGAGATTCGAACTCACGAACAGTTTAACCCGTCGCTAGTTTTCAAGACTAGTGCCTTCAACCACTCGGCCACGCTTCCAGATGGCAGCATTATACATAAAGGTCACTGGCTTACCAATGGCTAGTACTGTCGTGGCCTTACTCCCCCAACGGCAAGGGCTGGGGCAGGCACCTACACGCCCCAGTTTTCCCGCAGCGCCCGCTCGAACTCTCTCGCCGGCAGCGGGCGCGAGAACAGGTAGCCCTGCACTTCGTCGCAGCCGGAACTCTTCAGGAAGGCCAGCTGTTCGGCCGTTTCCACGCCTTCGGCGATCACCTTGTGGTGCAGCTGCTGGGCGATGCTGATGATGGTGCTGGCGATGGCGCAGTCGCTGGCGTCGGTGGGGATGCCGGTGGTGAACGAACGGTCGATTTTCAGGGTATCGATGGGAAAGCGCTTCAAATAGGACAGACTCGAATAGCCGGTGCCGAAGTCGTCCAGCGACAGGGCCACGCCCAGGGCCGTGATGCGGTCCATGATGGCGATGACCCTCTCGATGTTGTGCATCAGGGTGCTTTCCGTGATTTCCAGTTCCAGCCAGGCCGCTTCCAGGCCGTAGCGGGCCAGGGTTGCCGCCACCCTGGCGGGCAAGGCTGCCGTGAATTCGCGCGCGGAAACGTTGACGGCCAGGCGGATCGGCGGCAGGCCGGCCAGCTTCCATGCTTGCGCCTGGGCGCAGGCCGCTTCCAGCACCCATTCGCCCACCTGCACCACCAGGCCCGTGGATTCGGCCAGGGGGATGAATTCGGCGGGCGGGATCATGCCGTGCTGCGGGTGATGCCAGCGCACCAGTGCTTCGGCGCCGATGATGCGCCCGCTGCCGAGCGCGTACTTCGGCTGGTAGTGCAGCAGCAGTTGCTGCTCCGACAGGGCCTGGCGCAAGCCCGTTTCCAGGCGCATGCGCGCCTGCATGCCCTGGTTCATGTCCTGGCTGTAGAAGGCCACGCTTTCCGCTTCGCCGCCGCTATCCTGCTTGGCGCGGTACATGGCGATGTCGGCCAGGCGCAGCAGGGTTTCCGCATCCTGCCCGTCCTGCGGATACACGCTGATGCCGATGCTGGCGCCCACGCGCAGGTCGTGGTCCTCGATCAGGAATGGCTCCACCAGCGAGGCGAGGAGCTTTTGCGCCACCATGCTCGCTTCGAAATGCTGGCCGATGTCGAACAGGCCGACGGCGAACTCGTCGCCGCCCAGGCGGGCCACCAGGTCCTGGTCGCGCAATACCTGGCGGAAACGCAAGGAGACCTGGCGCAGCAGTTCGTCGCCGATGCGCCGGCCCAGGGTGTCGTTGATCAGCTTAAAACGGTTCAGGTCGATGAACAGCACGCAACCGAGCATCTTACTGCGCTGCGCCACGCTGAGAGCCTGGTCAACCAGCTTGGCCAGCAAGGTACGGTTGGGCAGGCTGGTCAGCGGGTCGTAGTAGGCCAGGTGGTGCAGCCGCTCTTCGGCCAGCTTGCGTTCCGTGATGTCCGTCAGGTAGGCGATGAGTCCGATGGGCTTGTCGTCCAGGTCTTGCAGCGGCGACAAGGACAGGCTGGCCCAGAAGACCTCGCCCGACTTCTTTCGCCGGCGCACCTCCATCAGGCGCCCTCCCTGTTCCAGGAAGGCGTCGTGGAAGCCCGTGTCTTCGTCGTCGTACAGGAACAGGATGTTGCGCCCCACGGCTTCCACCGAGGTGTAGCCGAACAGGCGTTCGGCGCCCTTGTTCCAGCTGGTGATGTAGCCCGTCAAGTCCATCGTCAGCACGGATTCGTGCAACTGGTCGAGGATTTGCGTCTGCTGCGCCAGCAAGGCTTCGACTTGCGCGTAGGCATGGGTCGAGCGTTGCGCCAGCGAATGCACCTGCAAGACGCCGGCCGTCAACGATGCCAGGCTGGCCAGGTGGCGGCGGTCGGCATCGTTATACAGCGGGCGGCCGGCCACGCTGTAATGGCCGAAGCAATGGCCGTCGAAGCTGACTTCCTGCAACAAGGCGGGCGTATCGCGGGGAAACGGCACGGCTGGCGCAGCGGCGTCCGTACTGGCCGCGGGCAGGAACTGGCCATGCGGGCTGGCCATCACGGTGCTGGCGATACGGCCCAGCTCAGCTACCAGCGCGGAGCCGCGCAAACGCACGACGGCGTCGCACAGGGCGGCGCTGTCAGCGAGGAAATCCGACACCGGAAACAGGGTCATGCTAGAGGTTCCGGCTGACCTGGATGGCCCATTGGTAGGCCTGCAGCAGGCTGCGCCAATAGGTTTCTCCATCGATGCCGGCGCGGCGCAAGCCGTCGAGCGGCGGCGTGGCGCTTTCGACCAGCGCCAGCAAGGCACCCAGCTCGCCATTACGCTCGAGCAAGGCCGTGCTCACTTCGGGCGCCAGGTTCAGGGTGGCGATGATGTCTTCCATCGGCATGCCCAGCAAGACGTCGAGCAGGGAAAACACGCCTGCCATGAAGGCCAGGTCTTGCGCGTCGCGGTCGCCGCCGCGCAGCTGGCACAGCGCTTCCATCTGCGCCGCGCGCACGGCCGCCAGCGGCAGCAGCGCGTGGATTTTGCCATCGTCTTGCTGGCGCGCATACAGCAGCAGTTGCAGCCAGCGCTGCAGCTGGCGCCGGCCCAGCAGGGTGATGGCCTGGCTGAAGCTGCTAATCGGCGCCGTGAAACCGAAGGCGGCGGAATTGACCAGTTTTAATAGATGATAGCTGAGCGATGGGTCTTGCTTGAGCGGCACTTCCAGCTCGTGCGCGTCGGCATCGCGGGCCAGCAGACCCAGCAGCGCCAGCACGCGGCGCCGCGACGTGGCGTCTTCCGGCTCGCTTTGCTGGCGCGCATGGTGCAGGGCGTAATCGCCGGCAAACCAGCTCACGCCGAGTTCTTGCAATTCGGCAATCTGCCCCGCGTCGGCGATGTTGTAGGCCAGGTGCGGCCCCGGCAAGGGCAGCAGCTGATGCAGGGCCGGGCGGGCGCCGGCCGCATCAAAACTCAGCGCACGCGCATCGACCTGCGCCGCCGTCACGGGACCGGCCTCGGCGCCATCGAGCAGGATGCGGTAGCCGGCGTCGCGCCATTGCCGGCATTTTTTCTGCAGCGCTTTGTCGTCGGCAAGATGGGCAGGCAAACGGAAGATGGTGCGTTGCGGCGCCAGTTGCGCCAGCACGGCCTCGTCCACGCCATGCGGGTCGGCCAGGGGAATGATGCAGTCGAGCGGCGCCAGGAAGGCATACGCATCGGCGGCGGCCAGCGCCGCCAGCAGCGACGCCGTCGAGGCCTGCGGTACATGCAGGGTAACAGCGACCCACTCGTTATGAGCATTGGCTACTGCTTGTAATCCCACCAACGGAAACAGGTTTGATTCAGACGCTGACATCGGTATCTCAGTGTGGGTAGGGCGCCATAGTAAATAAACTGACCAGCATTGGCAACCCTGGCCCGACAGGGATGCCATTTCGACAGCGAGATTCATTCTATCCGAATCTCACCCATGAAACAGTTTAATTTTGGCAATAAATATTCAAAAAGAACATTCCCCCCGCGAGACCCGCCTGGCATGCGGGTGCCGCCGCGCGCGCCTTCTCAGGCGCTGCCGCCCTGTGCATGCTCGACCGCATATTTGATCAATTCGGCCTGCCCTTCGATGCCAAGCTTGCGCTTGATGTTCAGCCGGTGCGTCTCCACCGTGCGCACGCTCAGGTCCAGCACGCGGGCGATCTGCTTGTTCGACTGGCCCGCCGCGATGTGCTGCAGCACTTGCTGCTCGCGCGTGGTGAGGAAGGAATCGTGGACTTGCGGGCGCGACAGCTGCCGCGCCAGCGCTGCACTGTAATAAATGCCGCCGGACATCACCGTCTCGATGGCAAACACAATATCTTTCCCTGGAGCATCTTTGAGCACATAGCCGCGCGCGCCCGCGGCGATGGCTTGCGACACGTATTCGAGCTTGTCGTGCATGGACAGGATCAGCACGGCAATCTGCGGGAACGCCTGCTTGAACAGCGCCGTCGCCTCGATGCCGTTCGTGCCGCGCATATTAATATCCATCAACACGAGGTCCACCTGGTGCGCGCGCGCCTGGGCCAGCGCTTCGTCGGCGCCGCCCGCCTCGGCCACCACGTCGAAATGCGCCACCGCTTCCAGGCGCGCGCGCAAGCCGTCGCGCACGAGGGGGTGGTCGTCCACCAGCAGGATGTTGATCTTCTCGGTCATGGTTGCGTATCTATTCTTAGTGGGTGGATGAAAGTGCGAGCCGCGCCAGCACCACGGTGCCGGCCGGGGACGAGGTGATGTGCAGGCTGCCGCCGATGGCTTCCATGCGTTCCGTCATGTTGCGCAGGCCGATGCCGCGCTGCGGATGCAGGGCGATGCCGTCAAAGTCGAAGCCGCCGCCGTTATCCTGGATGCGCAATTCCACGGCCTTGCCCGCCTCGCGCAGGCTTACTTCCACGCCGCGGGCGTGGGCATGGCGCTCGCAATTGGTCAGCGCTTCCTGGGCGATGCGGAACAGCACGGTATTCACCATGTCGGGCAAGCCCTCGCCCGCCGCCGCCGGACTGGCCGTGAAACTGGCTTGCGCGCTGCTGCTGTCGTTAAATTCATGCACCAGGTGGTCGAGCGCGGCGGCCAGGCCCAGGTCGTCGAGGATGGCCGGGCGCAGGTTGTGCGAAATGCGCCGCACCTCGCCCAGCACCTTGTTCAGCTGCTCGGCGGCACGCTCGAACGTGGCCGGCGCCTTGTCTTTCTGTTCCGCATTGCCGGCCAGACGCGCGATGCCCGCCTCGATCTGCAGCTTGATCGACACCAGCCACTGGCTGATGCCGTCATGCAAGTCACGCGACAGCCGCGCCCGCTCTTCTTCCTGCGATTCGACCACCCGCTGCGCCAGCACTTTCAGCTTGGCATCGGCCACGCGCAGTTCGCGCAAGTTCAGCACGAGGCCGCAGGCGGCCACCAGCAGGGAGCCGAGAATGGCGATGGCGGCGATCAACTCCATGGTCGAGCGGATATTGCGCGACTGCTGGGCGTCGACCTTGGCCAGCGCCTGGTCCACGTCGTCCATATAAATACCGGTCCCCATCATCCAGCCCCACTCCGGCATCAGGATCACATAGCCGAGCTTGGGCGCGGACTTGTTGGTCGACGGCTTGATCCAGTTGTAGCGCTCGAAACCGCCGCCGCTCTTAGCCCGCTGCATCAGGCGCTGGATGGTCAGATTGCCCTCGGCGTCGCGCAGCTCCCACAGATTCTGCCCCACCAGCTCGGGCTGGCGCGGATGCATCAGCGACTTGCCCTGCAAATCGTAGATGAAGAAATAGCCGTCGTCGCCATAGCTGAGGGCGGACAGGATGCGCTTGGCCTCCTCTTGCGTGGCGTCATCCTTGCGGCCAGAACCATATAACGAGGCGATGGAATGGCTGGCCAGGGTCACGTAATGCTTGAGCTCGGCTTCCTTGCTGGCCAGGTACGCTTGCTGGATGGTGGCGCGCTGCTGCTCGGCCAGGGTGATCGCCTGGTGCCGCACGGCAAACGCAATGGCGCACAGGGCGAGGATGAGCGGCGTGAGGGCCAGGAAGATGACTTTCTGTCTGAGTTTCATGGCCTTGCGCGCTCCGGCGGCGTCGATGCTGGTGGGAATGGGTGATTTTACGTCGCGGCGCGGCGATCGGTCTGCGTAGTAATACTGAGCGTTACTGCGTAGTGCTGCGCTTGCGGCAATTATACGATTCCTGAATACTCGCCATAAGCTGCAGATACACCAAAAGTAACATCCAAACTGGCGACGACCAGGCTCGGCAGCACACATCATCGCACGGCACAGCGCCCGTCAATCTCTGGAGGAAGCATGAACCGCATTTTCAAACAACTCGGCTGGGCAGCGCTTGCGCTGGCAGGCGCCGGGTCCCTGGGCGTTGTCGCCCTGCAACGTGGCGAACCGATCAGCGCGATCTGGATCGTCATCGCCGCCGTCTGCGTCTATCTGATCGCCTACCGTTTCTACAGCCTGTTCATCGCCGACAAGGTGCTGGGCCTCGATGCACGCCGCATGACGCCCGCGTTCAAGCACAACGATGGCCTCGACCACGTGCCGACCAACAAATATGTGCTGTTCGGCCACCATTTCGCGGCGATTGCCGGCGCCGGCCCCCTGGTCGGGCCCGTGCTGGCCGCGCAGATGGGCTATCTGCCCGGCATGCTGTGGATTTTGGCGGGCGTCGTGTTTGCCGGCGCCGTGCAGGATTTCATCGTGCTGTTCATTTCCATGCGCCGCGATGGCCGTTCCTTGGGCGACCTGATCAAGGCTGAACTGGGCGAAATTCCCGGCATGATCGCTCTGCTCGGCTGCTTCATGATCATGGTCATCATCCTGGCCGTGCTGGCACTGATCGTCGTCAAGGCTCTGACGGGCTCGCCTTGGGGCAGCTTCACCGTGATGGCGACGATTCCCATCGCCCTGTTCATGGGCGTGTACTCGCGCTTCATCCGCGTGGGCCGCATCGGCGAAATCTCCATCATCGGCTTTGTCTTGCTGATGCTGGCCATCATCGGCGGCCAATACGTGCAGGAACATGCCGTTCTCGGCCCGATGTTCACGTTCACGGGCACGGAACTGACGTGGATGCTGATCGGCTACGGCTTCATCGCTTCCGTCCTGCCCGTGTGGCTGCTGCTGGCGCCGCGCGACTACCTGTCGACTTTCCTTAAAATCGGCACGATTCTGGGCCTGGCCATCGGCATCATCGTCGTCGCGCCTTACCTGAAAATGCCGGCCATGACCAAGTTCATCGACGGCTCCGGCCCCGTCTGGTCGGGCAATCTGTTCCCCTTCCTGTTCATCACGATCGCCTGCGGCGCCGTTTCCGGCTTCCACGCGCTGATTTCCTCGGGCACCACGCCGAAGATGATTGAAAACGAAAGCCACGCCCGCTTCATCGGCTACGGCGCCATGCTGATGGAATCGTTCGTGGCCATCATGGCCCTGGTGGCCGCCTCGACCATCGAGCCGGGCATCTATTTCGCCATGAACAGCCCGGCCGCCCTGATCGGCACCACGGCGGAATCGGCCGCCCAGGCGATTTCGCAGTGGGGCTTCTATGTCACGCCGGAAATGCTGACGCAAACGGCCAAGGACGTTGGCGAGCACAGCATCATTTCACGCGCGGGCGGCGCACCGACCCTGGCCGTGGGCATGGCGCAGATCCTGTCCGGCGCCATCGGCGGCAAGGCCATGATGGCCTTCTGGTACCACTTCGCCATCCTGTTCGAAGCGCTGTTCATCCTGACGGCCGTCGATGCGGGCACACGTGCCGGCCGCTTCATGCTGCAAGACTTGCTGGGCAGCTTCGTGCCAGCGCTGAAACAGACGGAAAACGTCATCGCCAACCTGCTGGCCACGGGCCTGTGCGTGGCGGCCTGGGGCTACTTCCTGTACCAGGGCGTGGTCGATCCATTGGGCGGCATCAATACCCTGTGGCCGCTGTTCGGCATCGCCAACCAGATGCTGGCGGCCATCGCGCTGATCCTCGGCACCTGCGTGCTGTTCAAGATGAAACGTGGCCAGTATGCATGGGTCACCATCACGCCGACGATCTGGCTGCTGCTGTGCACATTGACGGCGGGCTGGCAAAAGATTTTCGACGCCAACCCGCGCGTCGGTTTCCTCGCGCATGCGAAGAAATACTCGGCGGCCCTCGATGAAGGCACCCTGCTGGCGCCGGCCAAGTCCGTGGCGCAGATGCAGCAGATCATCTTCAACGATTACCTCGACGCCGGCCTGGCCGCCTTCTTCGTCATCGTCGTGATCAGCGTGCTGTTCTTCGGCATCCGCACCATCATGAAGGCGCGCGCCGACAGCAAACCGAGCACCAAGGAAACGCCGTTCCAGGCCATGCCCACGGTGCAATGATGATCGATGAAATCATCAAGGCTGGACGGTATCTGGGGCAAAGCATGCGGCTCATGTGCGGCTTGCCCGAGTACGACACCTATGTGGCGCACCGGGAAGTGACCCATCCCGGCGAGCCGATGATGACGTATGAAGAGTTTTTCCGCGAGCGGCAGGAAGCCCGTTACGGCGGGGCGGGAAAACGTGGAGGTTGTTGTTAATAGTATGGTCAGTCCCTTCGGGATCGGCATGTGCCCCATTGGGACACATGCCCCCTCCTGGGTCTGACCCCGGCCTTTCAGGGGTTTAATTGCATCCCCAAAAGCAAATACCGGGGTCAGTTGCGTAGGTCGGATTAGCTCGTAGAGCGTAATCCGACAACATCGTTGGCGCGGCCGGTGGTGGTGTCGGATACGCGCGGCTTTGCCGCGCTAATCCGACCTATGTGCTGCCCTCCGTTGTTTCATCTCTTATAAGTTCCCCTCCCCTCTCCTCCATTAGACCCACATCAATATCGGGATGTGTCTTCGCGTCTATATTTTTCCAATAGGAAATTAAAAAAACAGTCAACAGGCCGACCGGAGAAGCGCCACAACCATGTTCAATTTCCAACGCTCCAGCATCAGCCAGAAGCTGACCATGATTTCGGTATTGTCGTCGGGCTGCGCGCTGCTGCTGGTGTTCGTGGCGTTTGCGCTGACTTCCGTGCTCAACCACAAGAACGATGAAGGCAAGCAACTGCTGTCGCTGGCGGGCGTGATCGGCGCGGCCAGCGCGGCGCCCATGCTGCTGGGCAAGCCGGCGCAGGCGCAGGCGGAACAGGTGCTGGCGGCACTGTCCGCGCGCGACGAGGTCGCCCAGGCGGCCCTGTTCGACAAGGGCGGGCGCCTGTTCGCCCTGTACCGCGCGCCGCAGCATGCGGACGGCCTGGCGGCGCCGGAAGACATGGACCCGGCCCTGCTGGCCGACATGGCCGTGCAGCCCGTCACGCAAGGCTCGGGCACGACCCTGGCGCCCGCCATGCGCTTGTACCGCCCCGTCTACCGGCCAGGCGAGCCGCAACAGATCATCGGCGCCGTGCTGATTGAGGCGGACCTGAACCACATGTGGCGCGACATCGGCCGCCACGTGGGCGCCATCGGCGGCGCCACCGTGCTGTCCTTCCTGATCGCCGTGTTCCTCGCGCGGCGTTTCAAGAGCGTGATCGCCGAACCGATCACCAAGCTGATCGACACGGCGCAAAAAGTGTCGAGCAGCCAGACCTACAGCCACCGCATCGCGCACCAGCGCAGCGACGAGCTGGGCGTGCTGATCGACAGTTTCAACGACATGCTGGCGCAGATCGACAGCCGCGACAGCACCCTGGCCAATTACCGCGACCAGCTCGAGCGCCAGGTGGGCGTGCGCACGGCGCAGCTGGAAAAGGCCAAGGATGCGGCCGAGGCGGCCAGCCAGGCGAAGAGCGCGTTTCTCGCCACCATGAGCCATGAGATCCGCACGCCCATGAACGGCGTGCTGGGCATGACGGAGTTGCTGCTGGCCAGCCCTTTGAGCCCGCAGCAGCGCCACTACACGAGCATGGTGCAGCGCTCGGGGCAGAACTTGCTGGTGATCATCAACGACATCCTCGACTTTTCCAAGATCGAGGCGGGCAAGCTGAGCGTGGAATACATCCGCTTCAATTTCCGCGAATTGCTCGACGACATAGAACACGTGTTCGCGCCGCAGGCGGAAGCGAAGAATATCAGCCTGGAATTCGACATCGCCTACGACATTCCGATCGCCATCTGCGGCGACCCGAACCGTTTGCGCCAGATCATCGTCAATCTTCTGGGCAACGCCATCAAGTTTACGGAAACGGGCAAGGTCACCGTGAAAGTGACCGTGTGCAGCGAAGACGCGCCCAGCGTGGGCTTGCGCTTCGAGGTACACGACACGGGCATCGGCGTATCAAACGAGGCGCAGACGCGCATCTTCGAATCGTTCTCGCAGGCGGACGGCTCGACCACGCGCAAGCACGGCGGCACGGGCCTTGGGTTGACGATCTCGAAACAGCTGGTGGAACTGATGGGCGGCACTATCGGCGTTGATAATGCTTTAACGCAAGGCTCGATCTTCTGGTTCGAAGTAAATTTCGATAAGCGGCGAGTCGACAGCGACGACCCCTCCTTCAACCTGAAAACCACGCGAGGGTTACGCGCCTTGATCGTCGACCACACACCCGCCACGCGCGCCGTGCTGGAGCGGCAACTGGCCAGCTGGCACATCGTCAGCGACAGCGCCGGCACGGCCAGCGACTGCCTGACCAAGCTGCGCGCGGCGGCCCAGGCGGGCACGCCATATGGCGTGGCGCTGCTCGACATGGAATTGCCGCGCACCAGCGGCCTGGCCCTGGCCGCCACCATCAAGAGCGACCCGCTGCTGGCCGACCTCAAATTACTGCTGCTGAGCACGGAACAGGCGGCGGCCGACCCCGTGCAGCGGCGCGAGGCGGGCGTGGCCTTCCAGCTGATCAAGCCGGCCCGCGAATGCGACCTATTCGACTGCATCGTCACGCCGCCGCGCGCCAGCGATAGCCTGCGCATCCATCCGCCGCACGCGGCGCGGCAGGTGGGCCGGCGCCAGCGCCGCCGCGTGCTGCTGGCCGAAGATAACCCCGTCAACGTGGAAGTGGCGCTGGCCATGCTCGACAGCCTGGGTCTGGACGTGGTCTGCGCGCGCAACGGCGAAGAAGCCCTGCAGGCGGCGCAGGCCGAGGATTTCGATCTGATCCTGATGGATTGCCAGATGCCCGTGATGGACGGCTTTGCCGCCACGGCGGAAATCCGCCGCCACGAACAGCAGTGCGGCCACGCGCGCGTGCTGCCCATCGTCGCCATCACGGCCAATGCGCTGCAGGGCGACCGCGAAGCATGCCTGGCGGCCGGCATGGACGATTACCTGAGTAAACCGTTCACGCAGCAGGACCTGGGCCACACGATCGCGCGCTGGATCACCCTGCCCCGCGCGGCCACCGTGCACCACAGCGAAGCGCCGGAGCCGCAGACGCCGCAAGAAGCGCCGCCCGAGGTGACGCCGCCATCCGCCGCCACGGCATCGGTCCAGCCGCTGAACCGGCAAGCGCTGGAAAACATCCGCGCCCTGTCGCACGCCGACGGCGATGCGCTGCTGGAACGGGTCATCCAGGCCTTTACCGGCGAGACGCCGCGCCAGTTGAGCGCCATGCGCGAAGCGATCGCCGGCGCGGACGCGGAAGCGCTGCGCAAGGTGGCGCACAGCCTCAAATCAGGCAGCGCCAACGTGGGCGCCGACGGCCTGGCGCAGCTGTGCAAGGAGATGGAAAAACTGGGCCGCGCCGGCAGCACCGAGGGCGCGGCTCCCCTGCTGCTGCAGATGCAGCAAGCCTTCCTGACCGTACGCGAATCGCTGAACGCCATCCTCGTGAAGGAACACTGACATGACAGCGCCCCTCTCCCCTCCCCGCGGCCTGGTGCTGGTGGCCGACGACGATCCCGTGATGCGCTTGCTGATGCGGCAAATGCTCACGCAGGTGGGCCTGGACGTGATCGAGGCCGAAGACGGCGTGCAGGCGCTGGCCAGCTACAAGCACAGCGGACCGGACCTCGTCATGCTCGACGTCGACATGCCGGCCATGGACGGCTTTGCCGTGTGCCGCGAAATCCGCCACCAGGAAGTGGGCGGCACGGTGCCCGTCATCATGGTCACGGGCGGCGACGAACTGGAAGCCGTCACGCGCGCCTACGAGGTGGGCGCCACCGATTTCATTTCCAAACCCATCAACTGGCCCATCCTCGGGCACCGCGTGCTGTACGTGCTGCGCGCCAGCGACGCCATCGCCCGTCTGCGCATCGCCGACGCGCACAACCGCGCCGTGCTGGCCGCCATCCCCGACACCTTCTTCCGTCTCAACCGCGAAGGCTTTTATCTCGACTACGAACAGGGCCACGACGCCAGCGCCGGCTTTTCCATCAGCAACTGCGTGGGCAGCCATATCCGCGACGTGCTGCCGCCCGAAATCGCCGCGCGCCTGCTCGACAAGGCGCACGCGGTGCTGACCACGCAGCACATCGGCTCGGTCGACTACACGCTCACGCACGAGGACAGCACGCGCCATTTCGAGGCACGCCTGGTGGCGACGGGGGCCGATGAAGTGCTGGGCCTGGTGCGCGACATCAGCGAGCGCAAGCGCACGGAAGAGCAGATCCGCCGCCTCGCCTATTGCGACAGTCTGACGGGCATCCCCAACCGCCAGGCCTTCCTGGAAACCCTGGAACGGGAACTGCTGCGTTCGAAAGAGCACGACAAGAAATTCGCCGTGCTGTTCATGGACCTGGACGCCTTCAAGCGCATCAACGACACCCTGGGCCACGACGTGGGCGACCATTTGCTCAAGGTGGTGTCCGAGCGCCTGCGCGAAACCATCCGCCCCAGCGACCTGGTGCTGCGCGCCGAGCACGAGTTCGAGGCGTCCTCCGGCGGCAGCAACCTGGCGCGCCTGGGCGGCGACGAATTCACGATCCTGATCCCCGACCTGGAGCGGGTGGAAGACGCGCTGAACGTGGCGCACCGGGTCAAGGAAGCCATGCGCCGGCCCTTCATGATCGAGGGGCACGAGATTTTCGTCACGGCCAGCATCGGCATCTCGCTGTATCCGGAAGATGGCGAGGACTGCAACTCGCTGCTCAAATATGCGGACACGGCCATGTATCACGCGAAGAACTGCGGCAAGAACAACGCCAAGCTGTACAGCTCCTCGCTGACGATGGAAATCATGAGCCACGTCAAGATGGAAGTGGGCTTGCGCAAAGCCTTGCAAAACAACGAACTGTATTTGCTGTACCAGCCGCAGATCGACGTGCCCAGCACGCAGATCGTGGGCGTGGAAGCGCTGGTGCGGTGGCGCCATCCGGAGCGGGGCATCATTTCGCCCACGGAATTCATCCCGCTGGCCGAAGAGACGGGGCTGATCGTGCCCATCGGCGAATGGGTGCTGCGCACGGCCTGCAACCAGGCCAAGGCCTGGCAAAGCCATGGCGGGCGCGCCATCCGCATGGCCGTCAACCTGTCGGCCAAACAATTCAAGGATGAAAACCTGATGCAGATCGTGCTCTCGGCACTGGCCGACACGGGCCTCGATGCGCGCCTGCTGGAACTGGAATTGACGGAAGGTACCCTGATGGACGATGCGCGCGCCACCATGGTGACCCTGGAGCAATTGCGCGGCATCGGCGTCTACCTGTCCATCGACGACTTCGGCACGGGATATTCGTCGATGAATTATCTGAAGCGCTTCGACGTGCGGGCTTTAAAAATCGACAAGAGTTTTATCGCCGGCTTGCCGCAGGATACGGAAAATGCGGCCATCACGCGCGCCATCATCGCCATGGCGCACGGCTTGAAAATGGTGGTGGTGGCCGAGGGCGTGGAAACGGACGAGCAGCTGGTGATGCTGGAAGAATACGGCTGCGACATGGCCCAGGGATACTTTTTAGGCCACCCGTCGCCGCACGACACGATCACGGCCATGCTGGCCAGGCAGGCGGGCCGGCTGGCCAGTCTGGAAACTAGAGCACTTCGAAGGCAAGGATTTGCGTGACTTGCTGCGGATTGAAATTGTCGTCGGAAATCACCACCAGGCTGCGGCGGCCGTTTTCCAGGCGCGGCCCCCAGCTGATGCCTTCGATATTGTCGACCTTGGGCAGGCCGGTCTTTTCCAGGTCCAGCAGCAATCGCTTGCGCGCCGGCACATAAGTCGCGCCCGCCAGGGCCGGGATATCCCGGATATCGGTGGCGCCATCCGTCTCCATTTCGTAGATGCGCACGTGATTCGTGTACAGGCCGTTCGCGTTGGCCACGCCGGCCCGCTCCACCACGAGCACCTGATGGCCGTTCACGGCGAGGATTTCCGACACGCCATTGTCCGCCTCGCGCCCCGGTGCGGGCCGCGACGCCACGGGCTCAATCGGATACGCATACTGGCCCAGCACCTTGCCCGCGCGGTCCAATCGCGTGATGCGCACCACGGAGCCGTTGTCGGGCGTGGCCAACGGGCCGTCCTGGTACAGGGCCGCTTCCATGCCCAGCCACAAGCTCTTGCCATCGCTGGCAAACGACAGCGCTTCAAACGTCATGTTGTTGCGCGAGCCGATTTCTTCCTTCGAGACATTGAACATGGCGGGCGTGGGCAAGGTGGCCAGGAATTTTCCATCGCGGTCCGCATGGCGCACGAACGGATGCAAGCCCACCTTGCGGTTGCCTTCGCTGCCGTACCACAGGCTGCCGTCCTGCGGATCGACGCGGATGGTTTCGATGTCGGGCACCTGGTCGCCCCGGTCCAGTTTTGCATGGGCCAGGTTCGGGTAGCGGCTGCCGTCGGGCTGCGTGAAGAAATGCACACTGCTCAAGGTCACGCCGGAGAACGCCTTGCTGTCGTAATTCAAGGCAGCACGGTAGAAGCGGGCCGGATTGATTTCCGAGCGGTCATCGCTTTCCATCACCCAAGTATTGCTCGCCGCATCGTAGTCGATGCCGGACAAGCCGCCCACCGTGGTGCCCTCGAACGCGTACTTAAGCGCGATGCGCTGCTCGCCGATCAGGCGCAGGCCGGTAATCGGCGCGTCGTGGGGAAAGCTGGCGCAGGCGGAGAGGAGGATAGTGCTGGATGCCAGGACAAGCGCGGTACGGAAAATTCGATGCATGACAGGTATCAGTGAGTTGCGTAGGTCGGCTTAGCGCGAAGCGCGTAAGCCGACAACATTGTTGGCTTGGCTGGTGGTGTCGGTAACGTGGCGTGGTGGTGTCGATAACGTGACGTGGTGGTTGTCGGATTACGCAGCTACGCCGCTAATCCGACCTACCCGACCTACCCCACCTAGCCGTCACTCATCTATCTGATCCTATCTATACCACCCCATCGGCCCTCAGTTGCGCGATGGCGGCGGCGTCATAGCCGAGCGACGCCAGCACCTCGTCGTTGTGCTGGCCCAGGGCCGGACCCAGCCATTGCGTCTTGCCCGGCGTGGCGGACAGTTTCGGGCTGATGGCGGGCAATTTGACGGGCGTGCCGTCGGCGAAATGGTGCTGTTCGAACATGTCGCGGGCGAGAAATTGCGGATCGCTCATCATGTCGCGCACCGAGTAAATCTTCCCGGCCGGTACGTCGGCGGCCTTCAGCACGGCCAGCGCGCTGGCTATCGTGTGCGTGGCGCACCAGGCGCCGATGGCGTCGTCGATTTCCTGCGTGCGCTCCACCCGGCCGTCGTTGCGCGCCAGTTGCGGGTCGCCCGCCATGTCGATGCGGCCCATGGCCAGCATCAAGCGCTTGAAGATGGCGTCGCCATTGCCGGCGATGACGATGTTTTCGCCGTCGCCCGTCGTGTAGGTATTCGAGGG
This sequence comes from Janthinobacterium sp. GW823-FHT01H08, assembly GCF_058797855.1. Classification (NCBI taxonomy): domain Bacteria; kingdom Pseudomonadati; phylum Pseudomonadota; class Betaproteobacteria; order Burkholderiales; family Oxalobacteraceae; genus Janthinobacterium; species Janthinobacterium sp. GW823-FHT01H08. Next base: position 2,072,359 of record NZ_CM179504.1, on the reverse strand, counting down.
CACGATGCCGGGCAGCGAGCCGCCCGTGCGCTCGCGCACCACGCCCGCCTGGTCGTATTCGGGCACCAGCGACTCCATCAGGTTGAACACGGATTCATATAGGGCCACGTCGACCATCTGCCCTTCCCCGCCGTCCCGCCCGCCCGTCACGTCGCGGTGGCGCAAGGCCATCATGGCGCCGATCACGCCGTGCAGGGCCGCCACCGAGTCGCCGATCGACACGCCGACCCGTACGGGCGGACGGTCGGCAAAGCCGGACACATAGCGCAAGCCGCCCATCGATTCGCCGATGGCGCCGAAACCGGGCAAATCCTTCATCGGTCCCGTCTGGCCAAAGCCGGACAGGCGCACCATGATGAGCGAAGGCTTGTCTTTCTTCAGTTGTTCGTATCCCAAGTCCCACTTTTCCAGCACGCCGGGGCGGTAGTTCTCAATGATGATGTCCGCTTCCAGGGCCAGCTGGCGCGCGATGGCCCGGCCCTCGGGCGTCTTCAGGTTCAGCGTTAAACTTTTCTTGTTGCGCGCCTGCACCGACCACCACAGCGAGGTGCCGTCCTTCAGCACGCGCCAGGTACGGATGGGGTCGCCGCCATCGGGCGACTCGATCTTGATCACGTCGGCGCCGAATTCGGCCAGCATGCGGGCGCAGAACGGCCCCGCGATCAGGGTGCCCAGTTCCAGCACTTTAATGCCTTGCAATGGACCAGTGGTCGCGGAGGATTCTGTCATGTTGTGCTCAGGTTGCCCTGCGGTCGAGCATCGCGCGGGCAATCGTGCCCGCGTCGACGTATTCCAGTTCGCCACCCACGGGCACGCCGCGGGCCAGGCGGCTCACGCGCAAGCCCCGCGCCTTCAGCATTTCGCTGATGTAATGGGCCGTCGCTTCGCCTTCATTCGTGAAATTGGTGGCCAGCACCACTTCATTCACTACGCCATCGTTGGCGCGGTTCAGCAATTTTTCGAGGTGGATATCTTTCGGGCCGATGCCGTCCAGCGGAGAGAGCCGCCCCATGAGGACGAAATACAGGCCCTTGTAGGTGAGCGTCTGCTCGATCATCAGCTGGTCGGCAGGCGTTTCCACCACGCACAGCAAGCGCTTGTCGCGCTCGTCGTCGAGACAGGTCTCGCACACTTCATGTTCGGTAAAAGTATTGCACAGGCCGCAGTGATGCACGGCATCGACGGCCTGGAACAGGGCGCGCGACAGCATGGCCGCGCCTTCCCTATCGTGCTGCAACAAATGAAACGCCATACGCTGCGCCGACTTGGGGCCGACGCCGGGCAGGCGCCGCAGCGCCTCGGTCAAAAATTCAAGCGACTTGGACATGGATCAACCCTGCCCCGTGCCACAGATCGAGCGCATGCGGCTGTGCATCAGAATGGCATTTTGAAGCCGGCTGGCAAGTTCATGCCGCCGGTCAAGCCTGCCATTTTTTCCGCGGACGTCGCTTCCGCCTTGCGCACGGCATCGTTGAAGGCGGCAGCCACCAGGTCTTCCAGCATGTCCTTGTCGTCGGCCAGCAAGGACGGGTCGATGGAGACGCGCTTGACGTCGTTCTTGCACGTCATGACGATTTTCACGAGGCCGGCGCCGGACTGGCCTTCCACTTCCACCAGCGCCAGTTGTTCCTGGGCCTTTTTCATGTTGTCTTGCATTGCTTGCGCCTGCTTCATCAGGCCAGCCAGTTGATTTTTCATCATAAGAATGCTCCGTTAATTCAGTTTGTGAGTGTGTTAATCATCAATGCAGGGTCGGCGCGGCGGAGCCGGCCGGTGCAGGGGTAATCGTTCCCGGCACGACAAAAGCGTCGAATGCACGCTTCATGTCGAGCACGAAGGGATCGCTGGCGATGGTTGCTTCCGCGGCAAGCTGGCACGCCTCGCGGTGGGCCTGCGCCTCCGCGCTGGCCGTGTACCAGACGGCGCCCAGTTCCGTGTCGACATTGACCTTGCGGCCGAAGCGTTCGGTCAGCGCGGCCGCCAGTTTTTCCACGTTGGCCGGGCTGCGCCACGTATCGATCGGCACGCGCAGGCGGAACGTGGTGCTGTGGCCATCGTGCAGGCATTCGATCAACTCGGCCTGCACGGCCAGCTGCTGGGCCACGCCGCGCAAGGGCAGCACGGCGGCCACGGCCGGCCAGTTGCCGTCCCAGTCCAGGCCCGGAACGGGCGTGATCACATACGGCCCGCTGGGCGCGGCTTGCTTGGCGGCACGCTGCGGCATGACGACGGCGGGCTGCTCGCTGCCCTGCGCGGCGGGCGCCGACACGGCGGCAGAGGCGCTGTCGTCGGAAAATTCGGTGACCCACGGCGGCAAGTCGTCATCTGCTTGCTGCTGTGGCGGCGGGGCGGCGGGACGCGCCTGCTGCACGGGCGCAAGCGCGGGCGCTTCCATCACGGCCACGGGCGGCGCATCGTCCCACGGCGCCGGCGCTTGCGCGGCGGCCGGTGGCGGCGGTGCGGCCTGGACGGGCGCGGCCGGGGCTGGCGTAGCGACTACGGCGGCCGGTGCGGGAGCGGCCGGCTTGGGCGCCGACGATGGCGCCGACGGCGCGCTGCCAGGACGGCCTTTCGAGGCGGCGCGGGCCGCTTCCAGCGCCGCATTGATGGCGGCGCGGGCGGAACTGATCGGGGCGCCCGATGCCGCCGGGGCAGCCGCGGCTGCGGGAACAGGGGCGGCGGGCGGCGGCGCCGCTGGTGCGGGTGCCGGGGCTGCTGAAGGTGCGGGTGCGGGCGCGGGTGCCGGTGCGGGTGCGGCCGCGCGTGGCGGCGGCGCTTCGCTGCGCGCCATGCTGGCGACGGCAGCGGCCACAACGGCAGGCGGCGTCACGGCGGCATGGCTGGCCACGCTGTTCGTGGCGGCGCGGGCGGCCGGTGCGGATGCACCAGCGGCGGCGCGCGCGGCGGCCACGGCGGCGGGACGATTGCCAGGAGCCGACGCAGGTGCGGCAGCCGGCACGCCTTCGGCGCCGCCTATGCCGGGCCGAAAGGCCAGCATGCGCAGCAAGGTCATGGTAAAGCCTGCGTATTCGTCGGGCGCCAGACCCAGTTCATTGCGGCCATGCACGGCGATCTGGTAAAACAGCTGCACTTCTTCCGCGTCGAAGGCGGCGGCCAGACGCACGATGTCCGCGTATTCGGGCAAATCCTGCGGCAAGGCAGCGGGCACGGTTTGCGCCAGCGCAATGCGGTGCAATAACGTGCCCAAATCCTGCAGGGCGCCGTTGTAGGACAGGCTGCGCGAGGCCATCTCGTCGGCCACGGCCAGCAAGTCGGCGCCATCCTGCTGCGCCAGCGCGTCGAGCAGACGCACCAGATACGACTGGTCAAGCGCGCCCAGCATGCCTTGCACGGCGTCGAGCGTGACTGCGCCGGCCGCGTAGGCGATGGCCTGGTCCGTCAGGGACAGCGCATCGCGCATGGAACCGTGGGCGCCCTGGGCCAGCAGGCGCAAGGCCGGCTGTTCGAAGGCGATGCCTTCCTGCCCCAGGATATTGTCCAAATGGCTGATGATGTGGCCGGGCGGCATCTGCTTGAGGTTGAACTGCAGGCAGCGCGACAGCACGGTCACGGGAATCTTTTGCGGGTCCGTCGTGGCCAGGATGAACTTGACGTGCTCGGGCGGCTCTTCCAGCGTTTTCAGCATGGAATTGAAGGCGTGATTGGTCAGCATGTGCACCTCATCGATCATATAGACCTTGAAGCGCGCATTGCTGGGCGCGTAGACCGCCTGCTCCAGCAGTTGCGCCATTTCATCGACGCCGCGGTTCGACGCCGCATCCATCTCTATATAGTCGACAAAGCGTCCCGCATCGATCGCCGTGCACGCTTCGCAGACGCCGCAAGGCTGGGCCGTGATGCCGCCCGTGCCGTCGGGGCCGATGCAATTGAGCGATTTGGCCAGGATGCGCGACAGGGTCGTCTTGCCGACGCCGCGCGTGCCCGTGAACAGGTAGGCGTGATGCAAGCGGCCGCTGTGCAAGGCATGCGTGAGCGCGCGCACGACGTGCTCCTGGCCGACGAGCGTCTCGAAATTCTTGGGGCGGTATTTACGGGCGAGGACTTGATAGGACATGCTGAGATTTTACCATGCGATTTTGCGGGTGATCCTGCGCGGCGGGCGCAAGCCTCATGGCCGGGCCAGGCAAACCTGGCAAACGCGGCAAAGCAGCAATTGTATAACATGGCCAGCTGGAAATATGGAAAACACGGCAAGCCCGGCAATGCTGCGGCGTCACAAAAAAATGGCGCCGCAAAAGCAAAAAAGCTGCCCATGGCAGCTTGATTGTTGATCCTGATAAAACATTCCCGAAGGAGGCGAGCCTGATCTGCGGCACTCATGGTTAATAGCCGTGGCTGCTTCGTTCCCGACCTGACCAGGTTAGCCATGCCACGATGCGCAGGGGCCCGCCGGGGACAATTATAACCGACCTGCGCAAGATTGGGAAATTGCCGTCTCAATGCTGTGTACGTCGGCGCAGGTCGGCGTAGGTCGGCGTAGGTCGGCTTAGGCCGCAGGCCGTAAGCCGACACTGCTGCGTACGCGGCCGACACTGCCGAGCCGCAACGTCGGGTTACGCGCCAGCGCTAACCCGACCTACGCAGCAACTACAGCCCCAGCTCTTGCCAGATGCCATCCACCCTGGCCTTCACTTCCGGCGTCATGGCGATCGTCGTGCCCCACTCGCGCGTCGTTTCGCCCGGCCATTTATTTGTCGCATCGATGCCCATCTTGCTGCCCAGGCCACTGACGGGCGAGGCAAAATCCAGGTAATCGATGGGCGTATTGTCGACCAGGGTGGTATCGCGAATGGGGTCGACCCGCGTGGTGATGGCCCAGATGACTTCTTTCCAGTCGCGGATATTCACGTCTTCGTCGACGACGACGATGAACTTGGTATACATGAACTGGCGCAAAAAGCTCCATACACCGAACATCACGCGCTTGGCGTGGCCCGCGTACTGTTTCTTGATCTGCACCACGGCCATGCGGTAGCTGCAGCCTTCGGGCGGCAGATAGAAATCCGTGATTTCGCTGAACTGCTTTTGCAGCAGCGGCACGAACACTTCGTTCAGGGCCAGGCCCAGCACGGCCGGCTCGTCCGGCGGTTTGCCTGTATACGTGGAGTGGTAGATCGGGTCGCGGCGCATGGTGATGCGGTCGATGGTAAACACGGGGAAACTGTCCTGCTCATTATAGTAGCCCGTATGGTCGCCATATGGCCCTTCCAGCGCGTGCTCGTAGCCGCTCGGATGGTTTTCGTCCGGGTAGATATGGCCTTCGAGCACAATTTCGGCCGAGGCGGGCACGCGCAGCTCGCTGCCGATGGCTTTCACCAGTTCCGTGCGGCTGCCGCGCAGCAAACCGGCGAACTGGTATTCGGACAGGCTGTCCGGCACCGGCGTGACGGCCCCTAATATAGTAGCGGGATCGGCACCGAGGGCGACGGCGATCGGATACGGCTTGCCCTTGCTCTGGATCGCATGCTCGCGGAAGTCCAGCGCCCCGCCCCGGTGCGCCAGCCAGCGCATGATGACCTTGTTGCGTCCCAGCACTTGCTGGCGGTAGATGCCGAGGTTTTGCCGCTTCTTGTTCGGGCCCTTGGTGATCACCAGGCCCCAGGTGATCAGGGGAGCGACGTCGCCGGGCCAGCAATGCTGGATCGGCAGGCGCGCCAGGTCGACGTCATTGCCCTCCCAGACGATTTCCTGGCATTTGGCGCCGCGCAATTCCTTCGGCGACATGTCCCACACGGATTTCACCAAGGAACCCAGGCCCAGCAGATCCTTGAAATCCTTCGGCGGTTCCGGTTCCTTCAGGCGCGCCAGCACATGGCCGATCTTGCGCAATTCGCTGACGTCTTCCGCGCCCATGCCCAGCGCCACGCGGCGCGTGGTGCCGAACAGATTGCCCAGCACCGGCATGTCGTATCCCGTCGGATTGTTGAACAGCAAGGCCGGTCCGCCCGCGCGCAGGGTGCGGTCGCACACTTCCGTCATCTCTAAAATCGGTGAAATGGGGGTCGAAATGGGCTTAAGTTCACCCATTTGTTGCAGTTGGGAAATAAAATCTCGTAAATCTGAATATTTCATGTGTTTTTAATTTTTTTTGACGTCGGACGCCGTTGCTGAAGGATCTATGCCAAGTAATTGATTTTATTGGCTTTTGGCACAATGCAAGTCAAAAAGTAAGACATAAAAGTAATAAAGAAACGATTCGTTAGTATTGACTTGATATAAAACGGCTTCTACAATTCGCCCAACTTGAAAGAGCACGCCGGCCCAGAGCTTGATTTTAGCGTTTCTCTTTCATTCACGGAGTCGGGGCTCCACATGACATTTTAAGGAGTGTTTTCAAAAGGCGTCTGCCTTACCCCCGGTAAAAGTTGTATTGCGACTGATCCAATACCAGCATGGGACCGATCAGCTCAAGCAAGCAATGACGGCGTTTCTCGCACGCATCCATACGCGGCGGAAACGATGATATTTCTGATGCACGGCATTGGCAGTACCCACAACACCGCGACACCGCGGAGGGACTGTCTGTTGACGCGACATTTCGGGGAACTCTATGACTCATCGTAGCACTGAAGCAGCATTGCCTGCTTCAACCGTGGCTGGCCAGCCAGCGTTGGCGCGTTTGCGCGCCCGCGCACAAGCCATTTCGGCACGTGGTGTTTTGACCACCGCGCAACACACACTGACAGTCTTCGGCATTTCCGCCCTGGCACTGATCGCCCTGCTGATGTTCCGCCCGGACCTGGGCAAGCAACTGACGCACAGCCTGTTCCCGCTGCCGATGACAGAAGCGCAAGCCGTCGAAGCGCCGGCCCTGTCGGCACTGATGGAAGCGCCTGCATCCGTACAAACGGCCGCCGCCAGCGAAGCACCTTTGACCAAGGAAGAAAAAGCCTTGCTGGGCACGCAAAAGCAGCAGCAATGGGTCACCAACTGGCTCTCCAAGCGCTACCGCGTGGCCAACGATGCGACCAATATGCTCGTCTCGACGGCATACCTGACGGCCCGCGAAATCAAGCTGGACCCGCTGCTGATCCTGGCCGTGATGGCCATCGAATCGGGCTTGAACCCGTTCGCGGAAAGCCCCGTCGGCGCGCAAGGCTTGATGCAAGTCATGTCGAAAGTGCACCATGAGCGCTTCCAGGAAATGGGCGGCGTGCAGGCAGCCCTGAATCCCGTCGCCAACATCCGCGTCGGCTCCCTGATCCTGAAAGACTACGTCACGCGTGGCGGTTCCGTCGAAGCAGGTTTGAAAACCTATGTGGGCGCCGCCAACTTCGCCACCGACTCGGGCTACGGCTCGCGCGTGCTGGCCGAATACCGCCGCCTGAAACAAGTATCGGCCGGCCAGCGCGTGCCGACCACGACGCCGGTGATGGCATCGAACACGCCAGCGCCAGCCAAGGCGCCTGCAGCGGAAAGCGGCAACATTACCATCAAGATTGCACCGCATAACGAGATCGCCGGCCTGTGACCCTTTAAAAGCCCTCACAGGGGCATCCGAAAAGCAGCATCCAATGAAAAAGCCACCGCACGCAAGTGCCGGTGGCTTTTTTATTGCCCTGCGGCAGCAGCCGCAGGATCTCCTACGCTATTACTTGCGCTTGTTGGCGTTGACTTCTTCCTCGCGGAATTTCACTGCCAATTTATCCAGCACGCCGTTCACATACTTGTGGCCGTCGATGCCGCCAAACGACTTGGCCAGCTCGACCGCTTCGTTGATGACGACGCGGTACGGGATTTCCATGTTGTTCTTCAGCTCGAACGCGCCGATCAGCAGGATGCCGTGTTCGATAGGCGACAGTTCCGCGATATTGCGGTCGATCAAGGGTGCCATGCTGTCGCGCAGCGCCAGCGAATCCTTGATGGCGCCGTACAGCAGCACCGTGAAATGATCGCCATCGGCCTTGTCGAAGCCGTGGGCCGCGCGAATATTGTTCACGACGGTGGTCGCGTCTTCATTGTTCAGCAGCCACTGGTACAAGCCCTGCAGCGCAAACTCGCGCGCGCGGTGACGCGGCGTGCGGTTCTTGCTGGGGTTGGCGAGCAAATTTTTCTCAGTCATGATTGTTACCTGTTCTTAAGTACGTGTTCACTACAAATTCCGGCGAGACAGCACGGCGCGCTTTTCAACGCGCCGCAGCCAACCGCGTGTCAGAACGTTCGAGAAAATGCTCAGAGCAAGGCGCGAGCCCGAAGACAGTACGAATGTACGGCGAGGGCTTGCAACGCAGCTATGGGCGTTTTATCGGACGTTCACTACACGGCTAGTCCTCCTCGGATTCTTGCAACTCTTCTAGCGCTTGCGCTAAATTAGCCATTTCCACTGCCACGCGTGCCGCTTCAGCCCCTTTGACCAGCATGCGCACTTCCGCCTGCTCGTCGTTTTCCGTCGTCAACACTGCGTTGGCGATGGGGATGCCGTAATCGAGACCGACGCGCGTGATGCCTGCGCCCGATTCGTTCGATACCAGCTCGAAGTGGTAGGTTTCACCGCGAATCACGGCGCCCAGTGCGATCAGGGCGTCGAATTGCTCGGTTTCTGCCATTTTTTGCAGAATCAGCGGGATTTCCAGGGCGCCCGGCACGGTCACGTGCAGGATATCTTCATCGGCCACGCCCAGCTTGCTCAACTCTTCCAGGCATGCCGACAGCAAGCCACCGCCGACGATTTCATTGAATCGTGCCTGGACGATACCGACGCGCAAACCTTCGCCGGCAAAATTGGTTTCATAGGTTCCTACGGTCATCATATGCCTCTTTAATCTGGTGGTTCAGGGCGGCATGCACATGCCGCCATCGTTTACTCTCACATCGACGTCTGGCCAGGATGGCACTGAAAACCCGTGACTTCCAGGTCGAAACCGACCATCGACGGCATCTTGCGGGGGCTGGCCAGCAATTGCATCTTGCTCACGCCCAGGTCGCGCAGGATTTGCGCGCCGATACCGTAGCTGCGCAAGTCCATGCTGGCGGCACGGCCTTTCGGCTTGGCTTGCGGCGTATCGAGCGCGGCGAACTGGGCAAACAGCTCGCTCGAGGTCTCGCCGCAGTTCAGCAAGACCATCACGCCCCGCTCGGACTGCTTGATGGCGGCCATCGAGGCGGCCACCGTCCACGAGTGGGTGGTCGCTTCGCTTTCCAGCACGTCCAGCAGGGAAACGGGCTGGTGCACGCGCACCAGCGCTTCCAGGCCGGGCGCCAGGTCGCCATGCACGAGGGCCAGGTGGGCCGACGCGCTGGGCTTGTCGCGGAAGGCGATCAGGCGGAATTCGCCATGCGCCGTGTGCAGGGTACGCTCCGCAACGCGCTCGACCAGGGACTCCGTCTGGCTGCGGTAATGGATCAGGTCGGCAATCGTGCCGATCTTCAGGCCATGCTGCTCGGCAAACACCAGCAAGTCCGGCAGGCGCGCCATGGTGCCGTCGTCCTTCATGATTTCGCAAATCACGGACGCGGGCGTCAGGCCGGCCATGGCCGTCAGGTCGCAACCGGCTTCCGTATGGCCTGCGCGCATCAGCACGCCGCCTTTTTGCGCTTTCAGGGGGAAGATATGGCCAGGCTGGACGATATCGCTGGGCTGCGTGCCCTTGGCCACGGCTACCTGGATGGTCTTGGCGCGGTCGGCAGCGGAAATGCCCGTCGTCACGCCTTCGGCCGCTTCGATCGACACGGTGAAGTTGGTGCCATACGCGGTGCCGTTGCGCGACGTCATCATCGACAGGTTCAGCTCGTCGCAACGCTCTTCCGTCAGGGTCAGGCAGACCAGGCCACGCGCATGCGTGATCATGAAATTGATGGCTTCAGGCGTCACGAAATCGGCGGCAAGCACCAGATCGCCCTCATTTTCCCGGTCTTCTTCATCGACCAGTATCACCATGCGGCCGGCGCGCAATTCAGCGACGATCTCTTCGGTGCTCGATATAGACATTATTCATCCTCGTATGACGCCAGTCAAAACCTGCTGCGCGTCGGTTTTGCCGGGCGTTGTTAATGTAACTAAAAACTGAAACTAAAACTGAACCTCGAGCGCGAATATTCCTCAGATTTCCGGGAATTTTCTTATAACCCGCTATTTTAAAGGATTTAGCGCTTGCAGACCTGAAATAAGACAGGTTTGCGGCATGGGTGCCGCAGCCTGCCCCGCAAAGCGCCGATTCCGCGATCCAGCGCACACGGCGGCGGCAAGGCGCGCGCCGCCGGCCTTGCAAAGAGCATAAGATCAGCCAGTCACCGCCACGGCGCTGACACCCATTCGCAGCGACACCCCACACAGGAGCGGCAACATGAAAACCAACGGATCGGCCATCTGGTCAGGCGGCATCAAGGACGGCAAGGGCGCCATCAGCACGCGCAGCGGCGCCTTGCAGGAATATCCCTACGGCTTTGCCAGCCGCTTCGAAGGCAAGCCCGGCACCAACCCAGAGGAACTGATCGGCGCCGCCCACGCGGGCTGCTTCACCATGGCCCTGTCGCTGATCCTCGGCGAAGCGGGCCTGACGGCGGAAAAGATGGAAACGACGGCCGAAGTGACCCTGGACAAGGTGGACGACGGCTTTGCCATCACGGCCGTCCACCTGATCCTGAAAGCGAAAATTCCCGGCGCCGACCAGGCGAAATTCGAGGAATTGACGGGCAAGGCCAAGGCCGGCTGTCCCGTGTCGAAGCTACTTAAAGCCAACATTACCCTCGACGCCACCCTGCTGCCCTAGATTTTCGTCACGGGCTTGACGGGTTCCACGGGCGCCACCGGCGCCACCAGCGGCAGGCGCGAGTCGCTGGCCGGCAATGGCCGGTTCATCAAGCCGGGATTCAGGGCCGCATTGTTCAGGTTATACGCGGCGATGGCGGCCGCCACGGACGGGTCTTGCGATGACGGTGGCGGCACGGCCTGGCCCGCCGCTTGCGCCGCCATCTCTTGCGCCTGCGCATTTTGCTGGGCCAGCTGGGCTTGCGCCGTCGCCAGGCCCGCATCGGCTTGTCCCTGCGCGGCGCGCGCCAGCAATTGCGCCCGCTCGCTGGCCGCCTGGGCCGCCATTTGCGCATCGCTGGCGGCCAGCTGCGCCCGCGCCGCATCGTCCGCCGCCGCTTGCGCCTGCTGCTGCAAGCCCTGCTGCTGTACTTGCCCCTGGCGCAGCTCGTCCAACCGCGCGGTTTCCTGCTGCTGCGCCTGCTGACTGGCATTAATACGTTCGCTGTCGAGGCGTTCGTCGTCAACACGCTGGGCATCCACGCGCTGGCTGTCCGTGCGCTGCACCTGCAGCAAGTCCGCGGTATTGTCGGCTTGTTGCGCCGTTGACGGGGGCCGCAATTCCTGCAAATCCAGGTTCAGCTCTTGCGCTTCCAGTTGCTGCTGCAATTCCAGCTGTCGCTGTGCAATCGCGGCCGTTTGCGGCGGCGCCTCGTCGATGGCTTGCGGCTGCGCGGCCTGCGAGTCCTGTGCAGCGCTGGCCGGCAGTGCGTCGCCCGTCAAATCCGCCTCGACAGCGGCAGCCAGCGGCGCGCCCTGCTGCTGGGCCAGCACGGCACCCACCTGCGCCAGCACGTCCGCTCCCTGTTGCAGGGCAGCCAGGGTGGCGTTGCTGTCGGCCGCATAGGCGGCCTGCAAAGTGATGGGATCGACATCTTCATTGCGCAAGTCGATGCCGATGCGGGCCAGTTGGGCTTGGGTGAGCAGGCTGCCGTCCTGCGCCAGTGCGGCCGCCGCATCCGTCGTACCGTCGCCCGACAGCAAATCGTAACGCTGCGCCAGGCTGCCCGGGGTGTCGCCGGCCGTCGCCAGCTGGCTCGCGTCGATGCCGCTCGTTTGCAGCTGGGCGAACGATTCCGTCAACTGACGCGCCAGCGCCAGCAAGTCGTCATTGACATTCACGGGGGTATTTGCCGCCCTGGCCTCGTCCGTGGCGCCCTGCAAGGCCAGCAGTTGCCGGCGCGACAAGGCCACGCCGGACAGGAACTGGCCCAGCGGAGAGATGTCGACCTGGGTCAATGACAAAGCGGCAAGGGTCGCCGCCGCGCTGGACGGCGGCACGGGCAGCGCGGGCGCCAGCGGCGCCGTCTGATCCACGCGGGCCGTGGCCGGAATGGTGTTGGGCACGGTTGCGCGCGAAATCGGGTCCATGGCTAGCCTCCACTGCGGAAAGCTTCATAGTATGCGCGTCTGAAAGAAAAGCAACACACGCTTGGCAAGGCGAGAATGTGTTGCGGTGTTCTTGTATCAGGCGGCAGCCTTGTCCAGCGACAACATGCGCTCGACATAGCGGGCGATCAGGTCGATTTCCAGGTTGACCTTGCCATCGACCGTCAAGTGTTTCAGGGTCGTCATGGCGATGGTGTGGGGAATCAAATTGATCGAGAAACGGCAGCCGTTGACGGCGCCCGCGCCCAGGTCTTCCACTCTGTTGACGGTCAGCGACACGCCATTGACGACGACGGAACCTTTGAAAGCCAGGTATTTCGCCAGTTCGTGCGGCGCTTCGATCACCAGTTCCCACGATTCGCCCACGGCTTCGAACTTGCGCACGATGCCCAGGCCGTCGACGTGGCCGGACACTAGGTGGCCGCCCAGGCGCTCGGCCAGGGTCAGGGCTTTTTCCAGGTTCACTTCCGTCGTCGTATCGAGGCCCACGGTGCAATTGAGGCTTTCGCGCGAGACATCGACGGCAAAACCCGTGTCCGACTTTTCCACCACCGTCATGCAGGCGCCATTGATGGCGATGGAATCGCCGAGGGCCACATCGGCCAGCGGCAAGCCGCCCGCGTGGATGGTCAGGCGCACGCCTGCGTCGAGGCCGCCTTCGAGTGCTTGCACGGTTTCAATCTTGCCGATGGCGGCAACAATTCCTGTAAACATGAACTAACCCTATAAAATGTGAGTATTAATTATTGCGCTGGGCGAATCTTGCAAGGATACGCAAATCTTCGCCCACTTGCTGGACCTGGTGAAATTGCAAGGTGCGCTGCTGTTTGATATCCGTCAATGCGGGCAAGGCAAACATCCCTTGCGCGTCGCCCAGCAAGGTGGGCGCCAGGTAGACCAGCAACTCGTCGACGCAGCCTTCGCGGATCAGCGAGCCGTTCAGCTTGGAGCCGGCCTCGACGTGGACTTCATTGATTTGCCGGCGCCCCAGTTCCAGCATCAGCGCGGCCAGGTCGACCTTGCCGGCCGCGTTCGGCAACATGATGACTTCCGCGCCCAGGGTGCGCAGCTGCGCTTCCTTTTCCGGATTGGCCACGGCCGCCACGATCCACGTGCCGCCGCCCTGCAAGATGCGCGCGTCAAGGCTGATGTCGAGCCGGCTGTCGACGACGATGCGGCGCGGCTGGCGCGGCGTCTCGACGGCGCGCACGTTCAGTTGCGGGTCGTCCGCCTTGACGGTGCCGATGCCCGTCAGGATGGCGCAGGCGCGCGCGCGCCACGCGTGACCATCGGCACGCGCCTGCGGCCCCGTGATCCACTGGCTTTGCCCGTTGTGCAGGGCCGTCATGCCATCCAGGCTGGCCGCCGTTTTCATGCGCACCCACGGCTTGCCGCGCTGCATGCGCGAAAAGAAGCCGATATTCATTTCATACGCCTCGTCGGCCAGCACGCCCGTCGTGACGGCGATGCCGGCCGCTTCCAGCTTGGCCAGCCCCTGCCCGGCCACCAGCGGGTTCGGGTCCGTCATGGCGGCCACGACGCGCCCCAGTCCCGCGCGCACGAGCGCATCGGAGCACGGCGGCGTGCGGCCATGGTGGTTGCACGGTTCCAGGGTGACATAGGCGGTGGCGCCGCGCACGTCGTTGCCGCGCGCCGCCGCATTGGCCAGCGCTTGCACCTCGGCATGATCCTGCCCGGCCGCCTGTGTCACGCCAGCGCCGATCACCTGGCCATCCCGGACGATCACGCAACCGATGCGGGGATTGGGCGAGGTCGTGTATAAACCGCGCGCCGCCCATTCCAGCGCCAGGCGCATGCCATCGATATCGTTGAGTATTTCCACGGTCTTCTTTGAGAGTGAGTAATAGATAAGTCGGGTTACGAACTGTCGGCCACGCCGCTGCAGTTGGCCGCCTGCTGCGGGTCGCACACGCGCACCCTGCCCAGCATATTGATTTTAATATGGCGCACCTGCTTTCCCAAAGTCAGGGACAAGGTACCCCAGCGCGCCGCCAGGCTATTGGTCGCGCTGCAACTGCGTCCTGCGCCATTGTAGGCGATATAAAACGGCGCCGTGGCAGACGAAAACGCAAACTGGGCCGTGATGCCCGGCGGCAGCGGTCCCTGGCGGAACAGCAATTCGTCGCCGTCGTCAAACGCCAGGTTGGCATTACGGTCGATAAACACCAGCCAGCCCGTGCGCCAATCCGTGCCGCCCGGCCCGGCCGGCATCAACAGCACGCGCTGTCCGCGCGCCATCGCCTGCGCCCGCGTCAATTCGATCGCCGAGAACAAGTCCATGGCCGCCGCGCGCACCTGCTGGCGCGCCAGCACCTGCTGCAAGCTGGGCATGGCGGCGGCCGCCAGCAGCGCGGCAATCGTCAGCACGGCCAGCAATTCGAGCATGGTGTGCCCGAAGGCCCGCCCAAAGGTGCGCCCGGTCCGCGGTGGCCGCTTGCGCGTGGCCATGGCCTAAGTAATCCTCAGGAAATTATTGTGAATTTATGACGAACAGAACCGGATGCTATGCAAGGCGCCCGCTGCGACGCAGAGGGCCGGTTATGGAAGTCAGAAATCACAATAATTTATTGGGGGTTACTTAGCGCCAGCAATGGCTGGCGGGGCCGCTGCTGCCGCGCTGGCCCGTGCTGCTCAGGGACAGCACGCCGCAATCGGCATCCTGGAACTGCGCATCAACCTTGGACGTGCCCGGCGTGGCGCGCAACAGCACGCATTGCCCGATCGCCAGGCCGGGACAGGCCAGCGCATCGATTTCATACGCACTGCCGGCCGCGCCCCCTTCGCCAGACCACCATGGAAACGCTTGCGCCTGCGGCGCCGGCGAGGCTGAGGAAAACGCCAGATAGCGGTTGTTTTGCGAGTAATAGCGCTCCTGCTGCTGCATCAGCCGCAGCAGGGCCGCCTGCCCCTGCACCCGCTTGGCGCGCACGACATGGCCGTGATAAGCGGGCACGGCCAGCGCCAGCAGCAGGCTCATGATCGCCAGCGCGGCCAGCAGTTCGATCAGGCTGAAGCCCGGGATGGCGGCAGGGGCGCGACCGTTTGCAGCGGCCCAGTTCCGGCTTGCCAGCATTTCCATCTGACCTCCCTTCTTCTCAAAAACCGCCAGCCGATGCGCGGCGCCGGTCTGCACGCCGGTCACTTGCGACACGCCAGCCATGCCCCTCTCTTATTTCTTCTTGGCCGCCTCGTGCAATTCGCGCCAGTTCGCCACTTCGCGCCAGCTGAGGCGCCGGGCCGGCAGCGGCGCGCTGACGACCTTGAGTCCCGCCACGCTGGCCGCGCCTGGCAAGCCCGGCTGCAGCACGGCCAGCTCCTTGCGGTCCTCGGCCCGCCCTGTCGCCGTCGCGGCGCCCACCGTGCTGTTCAATTCCAGCGCCAGCGGCGGCGCGCGCGCCAGGCCGTCGAACAAGCGTCCCGTCTGCTCGCCCGCCTGCACCACACCGGCGCCATCGGCGGCAAAGCCGCTGAGCACATCGAGCACGTACAGGCGCGTGACCGGCTTGGCGCAAGCGTCGCGCCCCGGCAGGACGGTATTGAACAGTACCTTGCCGGCGGCCAGTACGGGAATGCTGATGCTGCGCTCGCCCGTCTGCGCGGTATCGAGAAAGTCGAGATACCAGCCGCGCATGGCGTCGCTGCCCGTGTAGCGCAGTTCGGCGCCGTCAACGCGCACGCCGCCCGTCGTCTCGCCCAGACTGCGCTGTTCCAGGTCGGCCCGGCTGCGCGTAGGGGATGTTTCCCGCACATCGTCGTGCACGGCATAAAACGACTGCGACAGAAAGGCGGAAGGCCAGGTATCGCCCGCTTCGACCAGCTTGCCCGTGCCGAACAGCAGCAGATAGCCGCCACCGGGCGCATACGCCACGCTCAGCTGCTGCGTCACGGGCTGGCGCCGGCCCTGTACATCGCGCGCGACAAACACGAGCTTGCGCCCCTGGCCCTCCTTCCAAGGCGGGCCGCCAGTCATGTCGAGGCGCCAGATATTGCCCTGCAAATCGCCCGCATAGATATACGCGAGCGCGCCATCGCGGCCCGGCACCACGGCGGGCGGGCCCAGCGCGTGGGGCATGGCGTCAATGACCGCATCAGTGTCGTGGCCGCCATCGCCACCACCGTTGGCGTCGGCCACAGGCACCTTGAACCGGAAGTAATTACTTCCTATCACCCATGGCGTGCCAGGCGCCTTGTCCAGGGCCAGCAGGAAGATGGCGGCGGCCGATGCGGGCGCCGTCGTGTCCTTGCCGTCATTAACATGGTTGTTGTAGCCGCTGGCGACGATGGCAAAATCGCGGTAGGCCGGCGCGCCCTCCTTGCCGCCCATGTTGATGCGGGCAAAGGCGGGCGGCGCGCGCACACTGCCCATGAGCTTGTCGTCGCGGTCCGTGAATTCCCACAACGCACCGTCTTGCGCAAAACGCATCGGATCGGTGATGTCGAGCGCAAACACGCCTTGCGCCCCGCCGCCCATGCCCGACACCAGCACCGTCTTCCAGTGTCCCAGCGCCAGCACTTCCGCCGTGGCCGCCGCGCCATCGAGCAGCGGGCCGGGGCTGTAGTGAGTGCTCGCAGCAGCTGGCGCCGCGCGCAGCAGCGCCTGCGGCAGATAGGCAAATAATTCGCTGCCCGTGCGCGCATCGAACGCATGCAGCAAACCGTCGTTGGCGCCCAGGTACAGCATTTTCCGCCGCTGCAGCAGCGCCTGGCGATGCACGCCATAGCCGGCCCCCGGCATGCCCAGACCCGGCGCGCCCACGTACAGCAGGTTGCCGTGCGGCGCCGCGCCCAGGCTGCCGGACCTGCGCCGCAGGAAGCCGCCGGGCTGGCCCACCTCGTGCGTACGCTGGCCCAGCAAATATGCCAGACGCGCCTCGCCTCTGCCATCGCCGCCGTCGAATGCGCCGCGCTGTGCTGCATCGAGCGCCTTCCAGGCCAGCGGCATCAGGGCGCCCTTGGCGTCAAGCGTGTAGACGGGACGCAAGGCCGTGGATGGTCCATCCGGCATGGTCTTGGACTGTCCGCCAGCAGTCCACAATGGCTTGCCGGGAAGCAGTGCGCCATCGGCGCCCACGGCAAACGCGCTGCGCGACAAGATCATGCCGCCATCGGCCAGGCGCATCCGCGTGCGAAACCAGTAAGCCTCTTCCGTACCGCTGGCCAGCGCCATCAGGGCCGGCCCCGGCAGCGTCGCCGCCAGCGTGCCCTTGTCGGCGGAGACAAAGGCCGCGCGCAGTCCCGCGATCAGGGCGGCCGGATCGCTGCCGGGCAAGTAATGGGTGGGCCAGCGGCCGTCCAGGCTCCATTCATCGAACGCGCTGCCCGTTGCGCTCTTGAATGGGTTGGCGTCGCCGTTCGCATCAAGAAAACCGCCATACTTGGCCGCCAGCAGCAAGGGAGTAGCGGCGGGAGTGGCTGCAGATTCGCCGGCCGGGTCGCCCTGGCGCAAGTCGCCCGCGTAGTGCTCGACCTTGGCAAGGCCGTCGTTCTTGCCGCCAGGACGCAGCGCCTGCACATGCGACCAGTAGGCCAGCCCTGCCGCATGGTAGCTGGCGCCGCCCGCGCCGTCGGCCAGCAATTCCAGTCCCGCCAGGTCGGGCCGTGGCGCGGGATTGCCCTGCGCGCCGCCGCTTTCCAGGCTGCCCACCGCATGCGTCCAGGCCATCGCATCGAACGGCGGCGGCGCAAAGCCATCGGCGGCGCGTGCGCGGTCACCGGCCGAGGCAGGCACAACAGGGACGTTGCCGGGCACGTAGCGGTCCCCCGCCATGCCCGCATCGCCGAGGCTGACGACGACGTGGCGCTGGCAATTGGCCGTTTGCGGGTCGCTCCATGGGGTCACGACCGGCAAGCCGTCGTCGATGGCAGGCGGAGCCGTGGCGGGCGGCACGGCGGCGCTCGCTTGCCGCCCCTGCAGGTAGCGCAGCGATTCGTACAGCAATTCAGCCAGCGGCGCGGCCCTCGCGTACGCGCCCGGATGCCCGGCATTGCTGCGGCCCAAGCCGTTGATGTAAGCGGTCACCCCGCCGCCAGGGCCTGCGCCCTGGTCAGCGCCTTGGACGGCAAACACGCCATTGACGGGATTCCACTCGGCGCCGGTATTGTCTTGCGGCAAAAAGTCGGGCGCCGTCCAGCGTTGCCTGCCCATGTGGGCCAGCGGCGCGCGCAGCACGCCGCCATACACGGGGCCGGCACTGGCAGAGACGCCGTTCAAATGGCCAAACACGCCCACGCGTACCCTGCCGCCAAGGCGCTGCACGGCGCCCACCGGTTTGTAGTTCTTGCCGTACGCGAGGCACAGGTCGTCGCGCAGCGGCCCCTCATCGGCATCGCAAACGCGCACGCGCGCGAGGAACACGCCGTGCGTGGCGGCGATGCCGGGCGCGTCGCAACTGCCGCCCGGAGGCACGCTGGCGTCGCCGAACAGCAGGCGATTACGGCAGGAAACGATGGCCAGTTGTGCCAGCGCAAACGGCGTCGCCGCCGCCACGCCGGTGTGCAAGACCTTGCGCGGGAAAAAGACGGGGTGGGCATAGAAATCGACGGGACCGTCGGCATCGGGCAGCCAGGCGCGCTGCAGCACCGTCTTGCGCACTTCGTCGATGACGCGGTCGCCGCCCGTCAGGGCATAGCGGACGATGTCGAGCATGCTGGCGCTGGCCCAGTTCAGAAAGTTGCCGCTAAAACTATCGCCGCCGCAGCCGTGCAGCGCGTCCGCCGTTTTCAGTACGGAGAAGTAAGCGGTCGCTACGCGCAAGTCCGGCAGCATGACGCCGTCCTTGCTGCGGTAGGGATAGCTGTAGCACATGCGCGCATGGAAGTACCCCAGGTACTCGCGCTGCGGCGCATACTCGCCGCCATGCGCGGCGGCCGCCGCCGCATGCGTGAGCGACAGATTGAGCAGCAGGTTCGGCGGCACTCTGGCGCCGTGCAAGCCAGCGTCGGCCCGCGCCAGCGTCACGGGAGGTGCGGCCGCAACAGCGGCGCCGCAAGCCAGGCAAACCAGGCTGATCAGCAGCAGCCAGGCGGACCACCAAGCGGATGGCAAAGCAAACGACCAAGCCCTCATGGTCCCGCTCCCGCCGCCTGCTTGCGGTAATAACTTTGCAACACGACTTGCGTGCTTTCCTGCGCGCCAAAACCGATGGCCGTGATGCGGTACACATAACTTTCCGTGGCCAGGCCGCCGGCCACTGCCGCCGCCTGCGCGCCGGGCGGGTGAAACGGCAGCAATTCGATCAGGTAACGGGGCCGGCGCGACGGCAGGAAACCCTGCCCCGTCTGCATGACGGCGCCCGTAAACTGGCCATACGGCACGGTGTGGCTGCTGCCTTCAGGACCGTCGAGGTCCATGCTCAGCCAGAGCGCCGGCGCCTCCGGGGCTGCGGGCAGGCACAGGCCCAGTGCGCCTGCCTCGCCGCAACCGTCCGCAAACCCGGCCGCACTGCCTGGCGCAAAGAGGCTGCTACGCCCCGGCGCGCCGGGCAAGCCTTCGATATCGTTCTGCGCATCCATCAATGCTTCCTCCGCCGCCTGAAATGCGATCTGCCGGTCGCGCTCGCCGCGTGCCGCCTTTTCGCCCTGCAAGGCCATCTGCGCCGCCGATATGCCCAGCAGCAAGATGATCACCAACAGGCACAGCACATACACGAGGGTGGCGCCACTGTGGCGCGCGCAAGGTGAACAAGGCACGCAACGAGGTAGGCAGCAGCGGACGCCCGCGCCAGCCATCGTGCCGCCCGCCTAGGCCGGCCCGTTGCGCAGCATGATGCTCGTCTGCACCAATTGCCGCAGCCGGGAGCGCGTCGCGGCGGGCAAGGACGCGCGCGCGATGCGCACGCCCGTGTCGCCGGCGCCGTGCGCCTCGGCATATGCCTTGCCGAACAGGTCGAACTGCGCCGGCCCCAGCTCCGCCATCTTGTCCGCCTGGTCCGCCTCGCCATGCAGCAGCAAGGCCACGCGGACGCTGGCCACGCGCTTCCAATGCGTGCGGCGGCGCAAATCGCGCTGGCGCGCGGCCGCATCGGCGCCCACCAGCACCAGCGCCGCATCGTAGGCGTCGAGCGCACTGGCGTTGACATAGCGGTTCGCCACGCCGTCGGGCGGCGTATCCGTGTCGAGGCCATACAGCACCTGGAAACCGTCGACGCCGCGAATGACGGCATCCGCGCCCCAGCCGTTCGCGCCACGGTATTTACAGCGCAGCTCGCCATCGCCATCGGCGCCTTGCGCCACATAGAAAATGCTCCAGCCCCGCTGCGCCTCCGTTTGCGCGGCACCCACGCCAAAGCCGGCGCAATTGAGCACGGAACCGTCGCCACCCTCTTCCTTGCCGGCCCCGTAATAGCGCAGGGCCAGCACGTCGCTGCCATGCAGGGCGCCGGGCAAGGCGCCGCTGATGCCTTCGCTGTTCTTGCCCAGGCTGCGCGCGTCGAGCCCGGCGACATTGGCGCTGTCGTCATCGGCATGGGCGACGGGCGCGGCGCTGCTGTCCCAATTCACGTACGCCGTCTGGCGCACGGCGCGGGCGATGGTGTCGAGCGCATAGCGGCCATTGTCGTCCAGGCGCGCGCTGGCGGACTGGTCGCCATAGCTGCCGCTGGCCGCCAGCAGCACGCTACTGGCGGCCAGCATCAGCAGCGCGCCCAGCGACAGGGCCACCAGCAATTCGACGAGGCTCATGCCGCGCCGCCAGCGCCACGCGGCATGCACGCCGTTCATGCGCCGCCTCCGCCCAGCTGGAATACCAGCCTGGGCAGCGACTCGCCTGCCGCATTCACGGCGGGCGAGCCATCGGGCAAGCGGCCGCGCCAGCCCAGCTTGATGACGATGGGCGCGCCCTTGCCGCCGCTGCACGCCCAGTGCAAGCCTTGCGCGGCGGCATCCCAGACAGAGGCATCGCGGCAGATATGCAGGCGCGCGCCGGGCAAGGCCGCATGCAGCGATTGCTTCCATTCGGCGATGTCGAATTGCGCCAGTTCGGCCGCGCTGCAGGCGCTAGCGCCAAAGCAGTCCGGCGCGGTGCCGCCTGCTTCGGCGTCGTCCGCCGCCGCGTAGGCCACGTTCAGGTAGGGATTGCCCGCATCGGGACCATTCATGAGCACGCCGTTTGCGCGCATGCGCTCGGCCATGCCGGCCGCCAGCTGCGCGCCCGCCGACAACAGCGCCGACTCATGGCGCGCGCGCAGGGAGTGCAGTTGCAAAATGCTGGCACCGAGCAGGCCCAGCGCCAACAGCAGCAGCGACACGAGCACCTCGACGAGGCTGCTGCCACCCGCTGGAAACATAGTGCGACCGCCCTTGCGCATGCCTTGCTCCCTTCCGCAGAAAGAGTCGCAAGAACAGGCGGCCCAGCTACACGATAGGCGCGCGCAAAAAACGGGATCTGCGCAAGCGCAAACAGCGCAGCGATAAAGGGAGAAGAACGGTGTAGTTATTGATCAGGCCGCTTGCCAGGCGAGCGCTGGCGTGGTGAACACGGGGCGCAAAACGGGGCACATGAGCAGCCCCGTCGTCGAACAAGAGGCTTCGAGCAGGCGTCAGGGCTTGCGCGCCTGCCCCACTTCGGCGATCGCATCCTGGAACTCGGCCAGGTCTTCGAAATTCTTGTAGACGGAAGCGAAGCGGATGTAGGCGATCTTGTCGAGGCGCTTGAGTTCCTGCATGACGAGTTCGCCGATATAGCCGGAATCGACTTCGCGCAAGCCGCTGGTCAGCAGTTTTTCCTGGATGGACGCGATGGCCGTATCCACCGAGGCGGCCGCGACGGGACGCTTGCGCAAGGCCAGCATCAAACTGCCGCGCAACTTATCCGCAGCGAACTCCGTCCGGCTGCCATTCTTTTTGACGACGGCCGGCATGATAAGTTCAATGCGCTCATACGTGGTAAAACGCTTGTCGCATTTGCCGCAGCGGCGGCGCCGCCGAATGGCATCCCCTTCCTCCGATACGCGCGTATCGAGAACCTGGGTGTCGCCGTGCTGGCAAAATGGACATTTCATGGGCTGGTTACAACTTTATAGTAATAATTACGGGAAATCGCCGCCCTTGTACAAAGGGCGCCCGAATCACTCCGGGCGCCCTTGGGCACGAAGGAATGTGTCATACGGAATCTTACTCCGTATGACACATTCTGGACAAATAATTATGCTGCGTACACAGGGTGCGCGTCGGCCAGCACTTTCACGGCCGCTTTGACGCGCTCGATGGTGGCGGCGTCATGCGGGTTGTCCAGCACGTCGGCGATCAGGTTGCCCACTTCTTCCGCTTGCGCTTCCTTGAAACCACGCGTCGTCATCGCCGGGCTGCCCAGGCGGATGCCCGAGGTGACGAAGGGTTTTTGCGGGTCGTTCGGGATGCCGTTCTTGTTGCAGGTGATGTGCGCGGAACCGAGGATGGCTTCGGCTTCCTTGCCCGTCAGGTTCTTGGCGCGCAGGTCGACCAGCATGACGTGCGATTCGGTGCCGCCGGACACGATGCGCAGGCCGCGCTTGATCAGGGTTTTCGCCAGCACGTCGGCGTTCTTGATCACTTGCTTCTGGTATTCGACGAATTCAGGGCTCAGCGCTTCCTTGAAGGCGACGGCCTTGCCGGCGATCACGTGCATCAGCGGGCCGCCCTGGATGCCAGGGAAGATAGCCGAGTTGATGGCTTTTTCGTGCTCGGCCTTCATCAGGATGATGCCGCCGCGCGGACCGCGCAACGATTTGTGCGTGGTCGAGGTGACGAAGTCGGCGAACGGCACCGGGTTCGGGTACAGGCCGGCGGCGATCAGGCCCGCGTAGTGGGCCATGTCGACCATGAAGTAGGCGCCCACTTCCTTGGCGATCTTGCCGAAGCGTTCGAAGTCGATTTTTTTCGAGAACGCGGATGCGCCGGCGATGATCAGTTTCGGCTTGCGTTCGCGGGCCAGGCGCTCCATCGCCTCGTAGTCGATGTCTTCTTCCGCCGTCAGACCGTAGGAGACGACATCGAACCATTTGCCGGACATGTTCAGCGGCATGCCGTGGGTCAGGTGACCGCCTTCGGCCAGCGACATACCCATGATCAGGTCGCCTGGTTTCAGCATGGCGAAGAACACGCCCTGGTTCGCCTGCGAGCCGGAATTCGGCTGCACGTTCGCGCATTCGGCGCCGAACAGTTTCTTGACGCGGTCGATGGCCAGTTGCTCGGCCACGTCGACGTATTCGCAGCCGCCGTAGTAGCGCTTGCCCGGGTAGCCTTCGGCGTACTTGTTCGTCAACTGCGAGCCTTGCGCTTCCATTACGGCTGGCGACGTGTAGTTCTCCGAGGCGATCAGTTCGATGTGATCGTGCTGGCGCGTGTTTTCTTTTTGAATGACGGCGAACAATTCAGGATCGACGTTGGCGAGGGTGTGATCTTTTGCAAACATGTAAAAACTCCAAGTATGAGGGTGCTTGTACTGGCAGGTTGGATCGAATGAGGGGAGCCGGCGTTAAGTGAATAACAACATTGGACGGGCAGCCTCTTCGTGCTTTTCCATAGTGGCTACCCAGGCGAACGGCTGATGAAAAATCTCACGTTTCCCGGTGGGTGCCCACCTTTCGCCGGTTTGCCGATCGCCACTCAGGGAGATCGCCCGACTTTTCGCCAGTCACGTGAGACGTAATGGAAGTCAAATTGTAAGTTAAGTGCCCAAATTGAGCAAGGAATGCAACCGTGCGGCTATAATCGCCGCGCGCCGCCGCAGCCCGGACAAGGCCGCGGCGCTTAAGCTGGACTTAAACCTGGCTGCGGCTTGTAAGCGTATGTTACGAGGCTTGCCATTGCCCGCCCCGGATTTACAATGCTGCGGTGCAACTTATATGCAGCTTTTGCATGGCTTTCCAGCAAGCGCCCACAGTCACAAGAAGAAAAATCGCGTAAAATGTTGCTCAATCTCACTACTGGCGCAATAAACATGCCTTCAGTCTTTACCTGGAACGTACGTGTCTACTATGAAGACACCGACGCCGGCGGCATCGTCTATTACGCTAACTACCTCAAATTCTTCGAGCGCGCACGCACGGAATGGCTGCGCGCCATCGACGTGGGCCAGCAGGAACTGCTGGAACAGCACGACGCGATGTTCGTTGTCAAAAGCGTCAACGCCGACTATCATGCGCCAGCCAGGCTCGATGACACGGTAAGATTAACCTTAAGCATAGAAAAAATGGGGCGTGCCTCCATCGTTTTCCTGCAACAAGCCTGGTGCGGCGACCGCCTGCTCAACACGGCCCGCGTCAAGATCGGCTGCGTCGATTCGGCACTGCGCCCGCGCGCCGTGCCTGATGCAGTCGCGGCCCGCATGCGCGCCACCTGAGCCCTACCGCCACCCCCGGATAATTCACCCAACAGACTGCCTGCCAATGAACGTTACACAAGATCTTTCTTTCCTCGCGCTCATCACCAATGCCCACCTGATCGTGCAACTGATCATGGCCCTGCTGCTGCTGATTTCCCTGACCAGCTGGACCTACATTTTCCGCAAGATGTTTGCCGTGCGCCAGGCGCGCAAGCAAACCATCGAATTCGAACGCAGCTTCTGGGCCGGCGGCAACCTGCATGCGCTGCACCAGAACGCCAGCGGCAACCGCGACCAGAGCGGCGCGCTGGCCCGCATCTTCGACGCCGGCATGGGCGAATTCATCAAGGGCAAGGCTTCCTACGGTTCGCGCGAAGCGCTGGACGTGGGCGCCGTGCTCGACGGCGCACGCCGCGCCATGCGCGCCGCCTTCCAGCGCGAAATGGACGTGCTCGAATCGCACCTGGCCTTCCTCGCGTCCGTCGGCTCCGTCTCGCCGTACATCGGCCTGCTCGGTACCGTCTGGGGCATCATGAACGCCTTCCGCGGCCTGGCCAACGTGCAGCAAGCAACCCTGGCCGCCGTCGCGCCCGGCATTGCCGAAGCGCTGATCGCCACGGCCATCGGCCTGTTCGCGGCCATTCCCGCCGTCGTCGCCTACAACCGTTTTTCGCATGACATCGACCGCCTGGCGATCCGCTTCGAAAGCTTCGTCGAGGAATTCTCCAACATCTTGCAGCGCCAGTCGCGCTAAGAGGGAGCAGCGTCCATGGGTTCCTCATTCAATAGCGGCGGCATGCGCGGTGGCCGTGGCCGCAAGTTCAAGTCCGAGATCAACGTCGTGCCGTATATCGACGTGATGCTGGTGCTGCTGATCATTTTCATGGTGATGCCGTCGTCGAACAATCCCAGCGTGGTGAACCTGCCCAACGCGGAAAAGTCGGCGAAACCGCCCGATGACTATATTCAGATCGTGCTGAAACCGAATGGTTCGCTGTCGATCGGCGTCATCGGCAAGGAACAGCTGGCGCCGGAAACGGAACCGAACCGCGACGCCCTGCTGCGCAAGCTGCGCGGTTTGCACGAGAGCAATCCAGACTATCCCGTGATGATCGCGGGCGACAAGGAAAGCAAGTACGACGATGTGATCCAGCTCATTTCGGAAGCGAAAAAGATGGGCATTACCCGTGTCGGCCTGGCCACCAAGTAAGCGCAGCATCCTGTTTCCAGACTTGACCGTTTTTAGATAGACTAGACTTTGCAGAACAAACAAATCGACCATGTACTCGGCAAGCCCTACAGCGTGCCGCGCGAACGCAGCCGCTGGCCCTCGCTGGGCCTGGCGCTGGCGATGCACCTTGGCCTGCTGTTTTTCCTGTGGGTGGGCGTACACTGGCAAAATACGGAACCTGTCGCCGTCGAAGCGGAAGTGTGGGACATGAAAGTGCAGACGGCCGCGCCGCCGCCCGAAGTGGCGACGGAACCGGAGCCGACACCAGCCCCGCCGCCGGAACCGCAAGTGGAACAGCCGGCCCCGCCGCCGCCACCGCCCGTGGCCGCGCCCGAGCCGAAGGTCGACTTGCGCGAGGCGGAGATCGCCCTGGAACGCAAGAAGGCCAAGCTGAAGGAAGAAAAAGAGAAAGCGGCAGAGCAGGAACGCCGCAAGCAGGAACAGAAGGAACGCGAGGAAGAAAAGCGCGAACTGGAAAAACAGAAGCAGAAAGAAAAAGACAAGGCTGAAAAGCTGGAAATAGAAAAGGCCGACAAGCTGGAGAAAGCCAAGCTGGCCAAAGAGAAAGAGAAAGCGGCGGAAGAAAAAGCAGAGAAAGAACTGTCCGAGAAAAAAGCGGCGGCGGAAAAAGCCGCCAAGGCAAAAAAAGCAGCTGCAGAAAAAGCGGCGGCAGACAAATTGCGTGCCGATGATATGAAGCGCCTGATGGCGCAGGCAGGCAACGGCACGACGGGCACGGCCGCGAAAGCGACCGCGCCACGCAAGGACAGCGGCTATGTCGCTGCCCTGACGAGCAAGATCAAGAGCAATATCGCGTACAGCGGTAGCACGGAGGTGCCGGGCAACCCGCGCGCCGTGTTCAAGATCGAGCAACTGCCAACTGGGGAAATTATTTCGGTCCGAAAGATTAAAAGCAGCGGCCTGCCGGCGTATGACAGCTCGGTGGAAAACGCCATTAATAAATCGTCGCCACTGCCGAAGAAAAAAGACGGCACCGTGGAACGCGAGATTGAACTCATATTCGAGATGAAGGATTTGCCTAAATGATGACCATGAAAAAAATGAGCTATGTCGTGCTCTGCGCCAGCCTGATGCTGGGAGCGTCAAGCGCCCAGGCGCAGCTGCGCGTGGAGATTACGGGGATCGGCAGCAACCAGATCCCGGTGGCTGTGGCCAGCTTCGTCAATGAATCGGCGGCGCCGCAATCGCTGTCGGGCATTATCAAGGCCGACCTGGCGCGCAGCGGCGTGTTCAAGCTGATCGACGCCGATGCGCCCGTGGCGGAAACGGCGCCCGTCAGCTACGAGCAGTGGAAATCGCGCGGCGCCGACGCGCTGGCGGCCGGCAGCGTGCAAAGCATGGCCGATGGCCGCCTGGACGTGCGCTACAAACTGTTCGACACCATCAAGGGCGCGCAGATTTCCAGCATGAACAATGCGGCCGCGCCGCAGTTCAACCGCCTGCTGGCGCACAAGATCGCCGACGACATCTATGAAAAGCTGACGGGCGTCAAGGGCGCGTTCGCCACCCGCATCGCCTACGTCACGCAATCGGGCCGCGAATACCGCCTGGAAATCGCCGACGCCGATGGCGAAGGCATCCAGGTCGCCCTGCGCTCGAACGAGCCGATCATTTCGCCGTCATGGTCGCCGGACGGCACCAAGGTCGCATACGTGTCGTTTGAAAAGAAAAAGCCCATCGTCTACGTGCAAAACCTGGTGACGCGCCAGCGCACCATCGTGTCGAATGAAAAAGGCAGCAATTCCGCGCCGAGCTGGAGCCCGGACGGCTCGCGCCTGGCCGTGGCCCTGTCGCGCGACGGCCATACCCAGGTCTACACCGTCAATGCCGACGGCAGCGGCTTGCGCCGCGTCAGCACCAGCAGCGGCATCGATACGGAACCTCAATTCTCGGCCGATGGCCAAAGTATTTACTTCACCAGCGATCGCAGCGGCGGACCACAAATCTACCGCATGTCGACCAGCGGTGGCGAAGCCAAGCGCGTGACGTTTGGCGGCTCCTACAACATCAGCCCGCGGATTTCGTCCGACGGGAAGACACTCGCTTATATTTCCCGTCGCGACGGCAATTTCCAGCTCTACGCGCTCGACCTGGCTAGTGGCCAGGAACTGCGCCTGTCGGACACCGCCAACGACGAATCACCGAGCTTTTCGCCCAACGGGAAATATATCATGTACGCGACCGAATCCGGACGACGCAAGTCGCTGGCAGTGGTATCGGTGGATGGCCGCGTCAAACAGCGTTTGACTACGCAAGCTGGCAATATCAAGGAGCCCACCTGGGGTCCTTTTATGAAGTAAATGCTGTACAGTTTCACCTTTAACCATGACCCGGAGAATAAAAATGAGTAACTTTAAAAGTTTGGCTTTCATCGCCGCTACCGCAGCTCTGCTGTCCGCCTGCAGCACCCCAGTCAAAGTTGCAGAGACCCCAGTGGTTGAGCGCGCTCCTGAAAAAGTCGCAGCTCCAGTTGACACCCGTCAAGTTCAGCCAGTAACGACCGCATCGGTCGATCCACTGGACGATCCAAAAGGCGTGCTGGCTAACCGCAGCATCTACTTCGACTTCGACAAATACGTCGTACGCGAAGCGGACACCCCAGTCGTGCAAAACCACGCTGCTTACCTGGTGAAAACCCCATCGCGCAAGATCCTGATCCAAGGTAACACCGATGAACGCGGTGGCGCTGAGTACAACCTGGCCCTGGGCCAGAAACGTGCTGAAGCCGTGCGCAAGTCGATGGCTGCCCTGGGCGTGCCGGAAGGCCAAATGGAAGCCGTGTCGCTGGGCAAAGAAAAGCCTAAAGCACAAGGCAGCAACGAAGCAGCATGGGCTGAAAACCGCCGCGCTGACATCGTTTATTGATGTTGACGGGTGAGCGCGGCAGCATTGGCGCTTACCTAACTGGCCAGTCATAGGCATAATAATGGGGCGCAGCGCGGTGATTCACCGCCCGGCGCCCCGTTTGCATGTTTTGCGTAACCTTAGAAAGCCCGACCCATGATGACATTCTCGAAAGCCGGCGTCGCCGCCGCCTTGATGGCCGCGTTTGCCTACCTGCCCCTGCACGCCAACGCCGCCCTGTTCGACGACGACGAAGCACGCAAAGCCATCCTCGAGCTGCGCGCCAAGGTCGACGCGATGGCGCGCGACCTGAACGGCCGCATCGACGCCAAGGCGGACAAGACCAGCACCCTGAGCCTGCTCAACCAGCACGACCAGACCATGCAGGAGATCGCCCGCCTGCGCGGCCAGATCGAAGTGCTGGGCAACGACCTGGCGAATGTGCAAAAGCGCCAGAAGGATTTCTACACCGACATCGACGCGCGCCTGCGCAAGCTCGAACCGCGCCAGGTCACCATCGACGGCCAGGAAGCGGCCGTCGGCGTGTCCGAGCAAAGCGCGTACGAGTCCGCGTTCGGCCTGTTCAAGTCGGGCGACTACAAGGGCGCCGTCACGGCCCTGGACGCCTTCGTCAAGCGCTATCCGGAATCGCCGTACGCAGCCAACGCGCAATACTGGCTGGGCAACGCCTATTACGCCCAGCGCGACTGCAAAAACGCCATCACGGCCCAGCAGGCGGTGCTGAAACACTACGCGGACAGCCCGAAGGCGCCCGACGCCATGCTCAACATCGCCAGCTGCTACACGGAGCTGAAAGACAAGCCGAACGCCACCAAGACGCTGAACGCGCTGATCTCGCGCTACCCGGACTCCAGCGCGGCGCAAGCGGCCAAGGAACGGGCCGGCAAAAAGTAAAAGCGGGGAAAAAGTTGCCCGTTAGGTTTGACAGAATCCCGGGCACCCCCTATAATCTTTCTTCTTCGGGTCGTTAGCTCAGCTGGTAGAGCAGCGGACTTTTAATCCGTTGGTCGCAGGTTCGAATCCCGCACGGCCTACCACGAATACGCAGTACTGATCTGCTTGCGAGTTGTTATAGCAAGCATTTTTTTACGGCACAGTGTTACCGAAGTTGTTGTAAAAAGTTTTTGGGTCGTTAGCTCAGCTGGTAGAGCAGCGGACTTTTAATCCGTTGGTCGCAGGTTCGAATCCCGCACGGCCTACCAAATACGTCAGAGAAGCCAACCGTTCGCGGTTGGCTTTTTTGTTTTCGGCAGCATCACCTGCGCGGGATGCCATCGCTGACTCAAAGTTCCCTCCCCCGCATATCGAAAACCAGTCGTTAACGCGACGCCAGCGCCGGCCTTCCAGCCAGATGCGCGACCACCGCGCCCACGACCCGCCCCAGCGGCACCTCCACCCAGCGGTAAAACGCGGCGCCGGCCGCCAGGCTGGCGCCCCAAGCCGTCAGCATGCCCAGCGCCTGCCACTCCGGCTCGAGCGGGACATAGCTGATAAACAGCGCATTCACCAGCAGGCTGACGGGGAAGTGCACGAGGAAGACTGCATACGAGATGCGGCCCAGAGTGTTGACGATGTTCCAGGCACGGCCCTGCGACGGGGTGCGGGCGCGGCCGAACAGGAACAGGGCGCAGGCGACGATCAGGGCCAGGGCGATCCGGCTGCGGTAGTCGACGGCCAGGGCCAGCAGGACGGGCACGGCGGCCATGGCCATGAGCGCGGTCATGGCGCCGGGCTTGCGGGCCGGGTCGCTGGCCCACCAGGCCATGAGCCCCAGGCCATAGCTGCCGAAGAAATACGGCGCCCAGTTATCCCAGCCCGCATCGAGGTTGAAATACAACAGGGAAAAAGTGATGCCCACAGTGATGGCCAGCGGCATCAGCCAGTGCCCGCGCCGCTGGCCGGCCAGGCGGCCGCCCAGCCACAGCAGCAATACCGTCAGCAGGTACAGCTGGAAATCGATGGCCACATACCAGGCGCCGGCCGACAGCGACTCATAGCCGAGCACGCCATGCAGCAGCAAGGCATGGGCGCTCAGCTGGCCCAGGGTGACGGCGGCCGACATGGAGTCGTGCATCATCCAGATGCCAGCCACAGGGGTGATGATGGCCGCGAGCAAGGTGGCCGCCAGGAAAGGCGGCGCCAGCTTGGCATAGCGGCGCCAGACGGCCTGCAGCGGCGTGGCGATGCCGGGACGGCCTGCGGGAGAGAGGGACTTGGCGACCAGGAAGCCGCCAATGACGAGAAACACTTGCACGGCGATGCGCGCGCTGCCGCCCAGCCAGCCCAGCAACTCGGGCCACAGGGGCTGCACGTAGTCGGACATGGGCCCGTAAAACGCCAGATGGTGCAACACGATCAACTGCGCCGCGCCTGCCTTCAAACCATTGATCCAGCCAAACTGCGGACGATTTGCCAGGTCCGCCTGTGATACCACTGCTGCTGCCGTCATTCCCAATCCTTGCCGTGCCAGGTAGTGTCGCCAGCCCATCGCGCAACAGGCGCGCGGCCGAGGATTTACCGAAAGGCCGACATCATAGCCGAGCCTGGCACTTTGGTGACGCGCGGCAGATGAGCTGCATCAGTCCTTGCGCGACAAATCGGCGCGCAACAGGGTCTGGATCACGCTGCCGCCCTGCGCGTTCGCGCGCACCGCGACCACCATCGACGGCATGACGAACAGCACGCCATCCCGCTCCTCCCAGGTATCGAGCAACTGTTCCAGTTCGCGCCCCAGCGATTCCGGCCGCTTGAGCTGCTGCGCCAGTTGCGCCTCGCACTTGCCGTCATTGCCAGTGCGGCGCGGACACTCATCGACGCGCACGAAAGGCGTCTTGCTCTCGCGCAAGCGCGCGGACAATTGCGCCGTCACCGCTGCCGGCGCGCCATCCAGATACAGATGGTAGGACGGCACACGGCAGCATTCCCTGGACAGCAACAGCACACCGACCGCGGAGCCAAAAGCGGCCGTTGGGGCTGATGGCACGTAGGCAAACGGCGGCGCGGCGCCGTCCCGCACAAAAGTCCTGGCCTGCTCGGCGGCGTTTGCGGCGCGCCAGCCCGGCAGACAGGCGGCATTGGCGGCCGCAAAGCAGGTCCGGTAGCCGGTTTGATCGCTGATAAACAATTCCTCGACCACATTGCGCGCGCCGGCAGCGCCAGGCGCAATACCGTCCGGACGGACCTCCCAGCTGCCCGCGCCGTTCTTGTGCCATGCGAACGCCGTGCGCGACCAGGCCCACAGCCGCTCGTATGGGTTGAATTGATAGCTGGGCGCGTCCGCCAGGTAGATTCTCGGCAAGGGAATGGGATCGCGCCGCTTGCCGTCCGCATCGACCACCAGCACCACGGACGGCGCATATTCGCTGTCGACATAGGCAAACGATGCCCCGTCGGGCGAGATGGCCGCCAGAACATGGGCTTGCAGGTGGCCGTCGCCTTCGGGCGGACTGGGCAGCACGGTGGTTTTCAGCGGCAGGCCACGCAACAGGAAACCGGGACGCTGATCGACGGGGAAATAGCGCACGCCGGGAGACAGGGGGAAGCCATGCACGTACGTCTCGTTACCACGGTAGCCGTATTCCGACGCCGCAATCTTCTCGACCACGGCCTTGCCCGCCTGCTCGTGGACCAGCGCCAGCATGCCGTCGTCTTCCTGCCGCTTGACGAAATACACGGGCTGGGCGAAATCGGTCCAGCGTTCGATGCCATCGGTGGTCTTGACGACGATTTTGTCGTTATATATCAGCCGCATGGAGTGATTCTCGGTGGACATCAGGGAGCCGCCGCCCTGGCGGTACTCGACCGACAAGGCGGCAAACCGTCCGTAGGTATCGGCCTTGGTCACCTTTTCGCCGCGCCGCAGCACGGCAGCATATTCGCCCGTGGCCGGCTCCGTGTAAGGCCAGCAGCCAGTCAGCAATACGAAAGCGGCGGCGCACCGCCAGCGATATCGTGCAAAAATTTTCATGCGTCGTCAGCCCTTCAGGTCAGGACTGCCCGCCCATGCTGCAAATTCGGCAATCTTGCAGGCATTCTACGGCAGATTCAGGGCTGACTCAGGACTGATTCGCGTGCGGCTGCTGCGCGAGGATGGCGTCGAGCAAGCCGGGAAAACGGCTCTCGATATCGGCGCGGCGCAGGGTGTTCATGTGCGTCGTGCCCGCGTTTTCCGTGTAGACGAGGCCCGCTTCGCGCAAGACCTTGAAATGGTGAGAGACGGTCGATTTCGGCCGCCCGCCGTCGAGGTCGCCGCAAGCGGCCGCGTCGACTCTAGCCAGGTGGCGCACGATGTCGAGGCGGATCGAATCACTCAAGGCGTAGAGCACGCGCTCGAGGACGAATTCGCTGGCGGGAGGATGTTTGTGTGGACGCATGTGCAGAATCATACAGCATGCGCTATACTAATTCCATTCTTCGAATATTTACGAACTACCGAATCAGCATCTCCCCCTACTTTTTCATCAACACACACAAAGGCCACCATGTCCGCCCTCTTCCAGCCCTACACCCTCAAAGACATCACCTTGCGCAACCGCATCGCCGTGCCGCCCATGTGCCAGTACATGGCCGTCGATGGCCAGGCCAACGACTGGCATCTGTCGCATTACGCGGGCATGGCCCGTGGCGGCGCCGGGCTGGTGATCGTCGAAGCGACGGCCGTGGCGCCCGAAGGCCGCATCACGCCAGGCTGCACGGGGATCTGGAACGATGACCTGGCGCAAGCCTTCGTGCCCGTCGTCAAAGCAATCAAGGCGGCCGGCTCCGTGCCCGGCATCCAGATCGCCCACGCGGGCCGCAAGGCCAGCGCCAACCGCCCATGGGAAGGCGACGACCACATTGCTGAAGGCGACGCGCGCGGCTGGCAAACCATCGCGCCGTCCGCCATCGCCTTCGGCGGCGGCCTGCCGAAGGTGCCGCGCGCCATGGACCTCGACGATATCGCCCGCGTGAAACAGAACTTCGTCGACGCGGCCATTCGCGCCCGTGAAGTGGGCTTCGAGTGGCTGGAACTGCACTTCGCCCACGGCTACCTGGCGCAAAGCTTCTTTTCGGCCCATTCGAACCAGCGCGACGATATCTATGGCGGCAGCGTGGAAAACCGCAGCCGCTTCCTGCTGGAAACATTGAAAGCCGTGCGTGAAGTATGGCCCGAGCACCTGCCGCTGACCATCCGCTTCGGCGTGCTGGAATTCGACGGCCGCGACGAGCAAACCCTGCTCGAATCGATCGGCCTCGTGCGCCAGTTCAAGGATGCGGGCATGGACATGATCAGCGTCAGCATGGGCTTTACCATTCCCGACGTGTCGATTCCGTGGGGCCCGGCCTTCATGGGACCGATCGCCGAGCGCGTGCGCACGGAGGCGGGCGTACCTGTCTCGTCCGCCTGGGGCTTCGGCACGCCGGCCATCGCCGAGCGCGTCGTCAAGGAAGAACAGCTCGACGTGGTGATGGTCGGCAAAGCGCACCTGGCCAATCCGCACTGGGCATATTTTGCCGCCAAGGAGCTCGGCGTGGAGCGCGCCTCGTGGACCCTGCCGGCGCCGTACGCGCACTGGCTCGAACGCTACTGATCATCTTTCGCCTTCGCCGCCGCCGGATGCCCCTCCAGGGGCAGTTCCGGCAAGAACAGCAAGGCAACCAGTCCCACCAGCAGCAGCACGGCGCCGGCGCCAAACACGCTGGCGATCGCATGGCGGTACACCTCCACCGTCTGCACCGCCGCATGCGCGCCCAGCGCCGACACGGCTTCCACACCATGCTGGTGCAACTGGTGCGCGAGGATGGCGCCGGACGCCGTCACACCGAGCAAGCCGCCCAGCGAACGGAAAAAGGCCAGCATGGCCGTGCCCACGCCGCGGCGCGCCAGGGGCAAGGCATTTTGCACGGCGATCGTCATGTTCGGCATCACCAATCCTAATCCCGTGCCGAGCAGGAAGATGGCCGGCTCGATGACCCAGTAACCGCGCGACGTTTCCATGGCCCAGGCCAGCACGGCAAACGCCAGCAGCGCCACGGCCAGTCCCGCCACCTGCACCATCTTGTACTTGCCCGAGCGCGACAGTACCCGGCCGTTGAACATCGACGACGCCACCAGCCCCACCATCATCGCCACCGTCATCACGCCCGATTCGGCGGGACTCGTACCCATCACCAGCTGGAAGAACAGGGGAAAGAAGACGCTGGCGCCCATCAGACCCATGAAAGTCATGGCCATCACCAGGCTGGCGATATTGAAAGTGCGGTTCTCGAACAGGTCGGGCGGCAGCACGGGTTCGTCCACCCTGCCCACGCGGAAGGCCAGCCAGGCGCCCAGCAGCACGGCAATGCCGCCGCACACCTTGACGGCGAGAGAGTCCCACGGCCACTCCGTGCCGCCCAGCGCCAGCACCAGCAGGGCCGCCGTGACGGCGCCCGTCAGCAAGGCGGAACCCAGGTAATCGATCTTGTGCGCATGCGTGCGCGCCGGCTTGCGCATGGCGCGCGCGATGATGACAAAAGCGGCCGCGCCGATGGGCAGGTTGACATAGAAAATCCAGTGCCACGACAGGGCATCCGTGATGACGCCGCCCAGCACGGGCCCCAGCACGCTGGTGACGGCAAACACGACGGGCACCATGCCCTGCCGCTTGCCCCGCTCGGCCGGAGGCACGATGTCGCCGATGATGATTTGCGCCAGCGGCATGAAGCCGCCCGCACCGAGGCCCTGGATGGCGCGGAAGATGATCAGCTCCGTCATGTTCTGCGCCAGCCCGCACAGCACGGAGCCGAGCAAAAAGGTCAGCAGCGCCGTGAAGATCATGGGGCGGCGGCCGTACTGGTCGGCCAGCTTGCCGTACAGGGGCATGGTGGCCGTCGACGCCAGCACATACGCCGTCACCACCCACGACAGATGCGCCATGCCGCCCAGGTCGTCGACGATGCGCGGCAGGGCCGTGGCGACGATGCTCTGGTCCAGCGCACCCAGGCCCAGCACGGCCATCAGGCCCAGATAGATGGCGCGCACTTCGCGCTCGGTGACGGGTTTCGCGGCGCCTTTGTCTGCGCCTGCGGCGTGATCGTGGCCGCTCATGCCTGGCCGATCTCAAGCAGCGGCTGCATGGCGGCTTCCAGCGCATCGACCTGCTGCGGCGTCAGACGGGCGATGCGGCGCGCCAGCGCATCGCGGCGCCGCGCGCGCAAGGTTTCGAGCATGGCCAGGCCTTGCGCCGACACGTGCAGGCCCGAACGCCGGCGGTCCTGCGGATCGGGCGCACTGCGCTCGACCAGCCCCGCCTCTTCGAGCGACTTGACCTGGGCGCTGACGGTGGGCCCGCGCACGTTCTGCAGCCGCGCCAGCGCGGCCACGCCGATGCCCGGTTGCTCGTGGATCAGGGCCAGCAGCATGTACTGCATCATCGACACATGGGCGTCCAGCTCGCCCCCTTCGCGCTGCATGGAGCGCAACAGGCGTTTGAACGCCACGCGCAAGTCATCGGACAGCGCCAGCGCGCGTTCGGGGATGGGAAGGTCTTCGGTAGTGGGCATGGAATGAGTTAAATAGGTAGGCTATCTACCTATCTTAGACCGAGCATGAGGGCCACGCAAGGCTTTTTTCCACCCCGGCCCTTCCCAAAACCGCCGTTGGCCGTCATAATAGCCGCCCTTGGGTCGTTAGCTCAGCTGGTAGAGCAGCGGACTTTTAATCCGTTGGTCGCAGGTTCGAATCCCGCACGGCCTACCAAGATTCAGCCGTCATCATGGCAAGCATGTTGATACGGCACAGCGTTACCGCAGTAGTAGTAAAAAGTTTTTGGGTCGTTAGCTCAGCTGGTAGAGCAGCGGACTTTTAATCCGTTGGTCGCAGGTTCGAATCCCGCACGGCCTACCAAATACTTCAGAGAAGCCAACCGTTCGCGGTTGGCTTTTTTTTGGCCAATTTGCGCCTTATCAAGAAAAAATTACTATAGCAACCAAAGTAATAAATAAGCAACGTTAGCTGATATACTCCATTTTCCAGCTATTCCAACACGTTAAAAACATGGACTCGAGTCAGCTATACATTCTAAAGAACAAGTCTTTCCAAAGAAACATTTTAAAGATTGGAATGACAAAAAAACAAACCAACTCCCGAGCAAAACAACTGTACTCAGGAGCCACTGGAGTACCAGAACCGTTTGATGTTCTATTTGCATGCAGTGTTGCGGACTGCAGAATTGCAGAACGCATAGTACATCGCCGCCTTGCTGCTTTCCGCGTAAATAATTCCCGAGAATTTTTCCGAATTCCGGCAAAAATAGCGCGACATATTGTTCTTGAGGTCTGCTCCAATTTAAATACTGAGCATCAGCATGACCGGCCTATTATTTCGGTTGATCTAATAACAACCCAAGAACCAGAACCTCCAATAAATGATCAATACCAAGAGAAGTATGGTGAAATTATTTCAATCCCTCTTGAAGAAATAATACAGCTACCCATTGGCACTAGCACTTTAAGCAAAGCTCAAAAAGAAAGAATATCTATCGTCAGCCATATTCTGCATGAAGTTTTTCCAGAAGGTGAGGAAGGATGGCATGAATCTTTCTCTCGCGACAAGAAACCAGAAATAGAAATACGAATCTGGGAACATATTGCAAAAGCTTTTCTGAAAATAGATGAGATCGATTATTTAAATACTAGCGAAAAAGAAGAAGCCTATGAACTTCTGTTCGCTAGATCCCTAAGTCCAACCAAAATTGTTATGCAACAACACACGCTCCGTTACTTCACAAAAGAAGCTGCCCTGAAAATTATGGCTGGTTATGAGTTATCGCCAAAACCCATTACGGTATCAAGGGTGCCCCCTGAAACCTGGGTCCCTAACCCACCAACCTTAAAACCAATCACATCAGTGATATCAGAAATATTCGCATCGCAGCGAAAGAGAACCTAGCACACAAGGACAATCAGCGCTTTACAACTCAGAGTTCAACAACTATTCCTGAAAAATTCCGCAAGGGGCCGGGGTCACGCAAGGGGCCGGGGTCAGGTCCGGCATTCGTACACGATTTCAGCCTTGGCCGCCTCTATCAACAGCCAGTTGCGCTTTATCCAATACCGATATTTCCCGATTCATTGCCATCCCCATACCTCCCCGGCGTCACCCCCATCACCCGCTTGAACATGGCGATGAAGGCGCTGACGTTGTCGTAGCCCAGGTCCAGCGCAATCGTCGTGACGGGCTGGCCGGCGGCCAATCGTTCCAGGGCGCGCACGATGCGGGCGCGCTGGCGCCAGGCGGAGGGCGTAAAGCCCGTCTCGATCGTGAATCGGCGCGCCAGGGTGCGCGGCGAGACGCCGGCCCAGGCGGCCAGCGCTTCCACGCCACGCTCGTCGGCCAGGTCGTCGAGCACGGCGCGCGCCACGCGCAGCAGGCGCGGGTCCGTGGGCAGGGGCAAGCCGAAGGATTCGTGCGGCGCGGCGGCGATCTCGTCGAGGATCACGCCCGCCACCCGGGCCTGCCGCGCGTCCAGCGCGCCCGCGCCCCAGGTGCTGGCGCGGCCCACCGCCTCGCGCAGCAAGCCCGAGACGCGCATCACGCAAGGCGCGACGGGCAAGCCGGCGCAGCTGGCCTCGTCCACATACACGCTCCAGCCCGCAAACGGGCCGTGCGAACGCAGCGCATGGACGTGATGGGGCGGCACCCACACGCAGTGGCTGGCCGGCACCACCCAATGTCCGCTGTCGGCCGTAACGGAGAGCAAGCCCCGCATGGCGCCGAACAGTTGGCCGCTGGCATGGCGGTGCGCCCCCGTCACCCTTTCCTGCGGCTGGACAATGCGCATGGCGCGCAGCGGCGGTGCTGGCGGCAAGATTGGCGGATTTGACGTATCGAATGACATAAACAACGCAGACAAGACAATCCGGCCATCATACAGTGAAGTCTTTCCAACCTTCAGGAGTTCAGCATGCGTGCAGAAGACGTGTTACCGGATCAACAAAACCAGGGCCAGTTCAATGGCGTCACCGTGCGCAAGGGCACGGTGGGCGCTTTTCTCGCCAATGCCCGGCTGTGGCTGGACGAGGCCAGCAGCGTCGACGACAAGGCTATCGCCGAGCGCGACATTGTGGACGCCTTGCCCGCCCTGCATGCGCTGGGACTGTTCGACATCCTGCAGGTGCGCGATGCGGCGCTGCGCGAACTGGTGGCCGTCGCGGCCGCGTGAGCGGGCTGACTCGTCCCCGGCGCGCATTTCCTCTATCATGCTGCTTTGCCCGCCTTCGCACCCGCCATGCCGTTTACCATTACCGCCCCCGTCCACAGCGAACTGATCATCAAGAAAAGCCGTTTCATCGGTTGCGTGCAGCCGATGACCGACCGCGCCAGCGCGCAGCAGGTGGTCAATGACTTGAAGGCGCAGCATCCGGGCGCCTGCCATGTGTGCTGGGCGCTGCTGGCGGGCGGGCAATCGGCGGCCGTCGATGATGGCGAACCGAGCGGCACGGCCGGGCGGCCCATGCTCGACGTGCTGCGCCACCAGGACCTCGAAGGCGTGCTGGCCACCGTCGTGCGCTATTTCGGCGGCATCAAGCTCGGTGCGGGCGGCCTGGTGCGCGCCTATACGGACAGCGTGGCGCAAGCGTTATTGCAGGCGGGAAAGACGGCCATCGTGCGCCAGCGCACCCTGCGCTGCACGGTACCGTATGCGATGGAAGGCATGCTGCGCCGCGAACTCGATGGCGCCGGCGCCACCCTGTTGAACGTGGCGCATGGCGAAGATGTGCTGTTCGACTTCAGCCTGCCTGAAACGGCGGCCACCGCCCTGCTCGCCCATCTGCATGAGGCGGGCAATGGGCGGATAGCCTGGCTGAAGGCAGAAGCCGAAGAGGAAGAATAAACCCTACAGGTCGCGCGGTCGCTTGATCTGCAACAAGATGAAATGCGTCCACGCCAGCGCCGGCAGCACCAGCAACAGCAGCATCAATCCGGCCGGCATGTCCGGCACGAAACGCACGAAGCAGGCAAGGAAGCCGGCGATGGCCAGCCAGAAGCGCCAGTTGAATGCATAGGCCTTGCGCGCCACTGTCGCCAGCGCGATGCGCCAGAATTCCAGCAAGGCCCACAGGCCGCCCGTCAGCAGCAGCGCGGCCAGCGCATTGGCGCCGGGGGCGTCGGCCCAGGTGCGCACCAGGTTGTACAGCAGCAGGGGATAGCCGGCCGTGATGGCCAGGGTGGCGGGGCCGGCGGCGATGACAGCTTCAAACAGCTGCCCTTTGGAACGATGATCCACTAAACCGTGCTCCTCAAGCCACGACGCCCGAATGGGCGGCGATCACTTGCAGCGCGCCGGCAGCATCCTGCGCCCACACGCGCGTAAAACGGAAGTCGCCATGCGTTTCCACGTCGTGATACTTGCCCGTCAGCTGCATGCGCACGGAGACCACGGCCACGTTGCCGTTGATGCGCACATGGCGCTCGGACGCGCGCAAGTCCGTGATGGCCAGCAGGCGCTGCTCGTGCGCAGCCAGGTCCGCATGCTTGCTCAGCAGATGACCCAGGTGATTCGTAAACAGTAGCTCGTCGGCCAGCAAGACATTCAGCGCGGCCACGTCGGACGCCATCATGGCCAGGCGCAAGCGCTCTTCCGCATCCAGCACTTGTACTTCCGTTAAAGCATTCATTTTTTTCCTTATTAAAATCACGCGCGCATATTAACAAACGGGAAAACCATGCTGGCACGAAATAGCCAATTTCACAATTATCCTGAAGGCTTATGCCTGTGGAGCATATTTATATAGCGTAATATTCGCAGCAGTATCGCGTAAAACACCCCCATAGTACTGTACAGTGCTTGCCCTTTCGCCCCAGGCTGGGGCAGCAATGACTTGTAGTAAAGTGCTCTCCGCAGTCTCGAATAAAACCAAGATAAGGCCCCTTCATGGCAATTAACATCATTCTGAACCTGCTCGTTGCGCTGATCGTCTTCGCCTTCATGTTCCACCAGCAACGCAAACACGCGACGTTCACCGTGCGCGTCTTCACGGGCCTGGGCCTGGGCGTGCTGCTGGGCGCGGCCGTGCAGTGGCTGTACGGCGCCGGTTCGCCCGTCATCGCGGGCACCAATGAATACATCGACATCGTCGGCAGCGGCTACGTCAAACTGCTGCAGATGATCATCATGCCGCTGATCATGGTCTCCATCATCTCCGCCATTTTAAAGCTCAAGGATGCGAGTTCCCTGGGCAAGATCAGCGCGCTGACCATCGGCACCCTGCTCATTACCACCACGATCGCCGCCGCGCTGGGCATTTTGATGGCCAAGCTGTTCGGCCTGACGGCAGTCGGCCTGACCTCGAGCGCGGCCGAAGTGGCGCGCGGCGTGCAGCTGCAAGGCTCGCTGGAAACGGCGAAAGCCCTGTCGCTGCCGAAACTGCTGGTCAGCTTCGTGCCGACCAACCCCTTCCTCGACATGACGGGCGCGCGCAAGACGTCGACCATCGCCGTGGTCGTGTTCTCGATCTTCATCGGCATCTCGGCCACGGGCATCGCGGCGAAAAAGCCGGAAATTTTCGCGTCCTTCGAGCACTTCATGAAAGTGGCGCACGCCATCGTCATGCGCATGGTCACCCTGGTGCTGCGCCTGACGCCGTACGGCGTGTTCGCGCTGATGTTTGAAGTGGTGGCGTCGTCGAGCTACACGGACATCTTGAAATTGATCAACTTCGTCGTCGCCTCGTACAGCGCGCTGATATTGATGTTCCTCGTGCATCTGGCCATCATCGCCGGCGTGGGCCTGAACCCGCTGCGCTTCGTGAAAAAAGTCTTCCCCGTGCTGGCCTTCGCCTTTACCTCGCGCACCAGCGCCGGTTCCATCCCGATGAGCGTGCAGACGCAAACCCAGCGCCTGGGCACGCCGGAAGGCATCGCCAACTTCGCCGCCTCGTTCGGCTCGACCATCGGCCAGAATGGCTGCGCCGGCATCTATCCGGCCATGCTGGCCGTCATGATCGCCCCTACGGTCGGCGTCGATCCGTTCACCATCAGCTTCCTGCTGCCCTTGCTGGCCATCATCACCATCGGTTCCGTCGGCGTGGCCGGCGTGGGCGGCGGCGCCACGTTTGCCGCCCTGATCGTGCTGTCGGCGATGGACTTGCCCGTCGCGCTGGCCGGCTTGCTGATCTCCGTCGAACCGCTGATCGACATGGGCCGCACGGCCCTGAACGTGAGCGGCTCGATCACGGCCGGCACCGTCACCAGCCGGGTCATGGGCGAAACCGACCTGGCCGTCTACAACAGCGACGACGCGCCTGACCTGGATGAGGCGGAACACGCCGCCTGAAAGCCCAACGAGTTGCGCGCCGCGCCTTGCCGCTTTCGTCTATATTGGATCGCAATCAATACGGAGGAAGGCGCAAGGCGATGGAACAGAAATGGCCGCAGCAAATCTGGATCGTGCGTCACGGCCAAAGTGCCGGCAACGTGGCGCGCGATGCCGCCGAAGCGGAAAAACAGTTATTAATCGCCATCGCCGAGCGCGATGTCGACGTCCCCCTCTCCGAGCTTGGCGCGCGCCAGGCGCAAGCGCTCGGCGACTGGTTCGCCACCCTCCCCCCTGAACAACAACCGACCGTCGTGCTGTATTCGCCCTACGTGCGGGCGCAGCAGACGGCGCAAGCCGTGCTGGCGCGCATCAATGCCGACAGCTTGGGCGCCGTGGTGGCCGACGAGCGCCTGCGCGAAAAGGAATTCGGCATCCTCGACCGCCTGACCGTGCACGGCATCGCCAGCAAGTACCCGGAATTGCACGAACAGCGCCAGCACGTCGGCAAGTTTTATTTCCGCCCGCCGGGCGGCGAAAGCTGGTGCGACGTCATCCTGCGCCTGCGCAGCGTGCTCGACACCATCACCCGCGAATACCGGGGCGAACGGGTGCTGATCGTCGGCCACCAGGTCATCGTCAACTGCTTCCGCTACCTGCTCGAGCGCTGCGACGAGCAAGCCATCCTGGCCATCGACAAGGCAGCCGACGTGCCCAACTGCGGCGTCACCTCCTACGTTTTCAATCCCGCCCTTGGCAGCCGCGGCAAGCTGCAGCTGGACCTGTGCAATTTTGTTGCGCCGCTGGAAGCGGCCGGCACACCCGTCACGGCCCAGCCCGACATGCCGGCGGCGCCGAAATCCTGATCCTTCGGAGGTCATCCATGGACGCCACCGACATCACGCCCTCCCTGCTGCGCTCCTGGCCCCTGCCCATGCCACAGCCCGATGGCGACAAGGAAGTGCGCGGCCATCTGCTGATCGTCGCCGGCTCCGAGGAAATGCCGGGCGCCATCGTGCTGGCGGCCACGGCGGCCATGCGCGCGGGCGCAGGCAAGCTGCCCCTGGCGACGGGCGCCTCGGTGGCGGCGCAAGTGGCCGTCGCCATGCCCGAGGCGCGGGTCATCGGCCTCGATGAAACGGCGCTGGGCGGCTTCCGCCACGAGGCGCGCTACCAGCTGGCGCCGCTGGCCGGCAAGGTCGATGCCGTGCTCGTCGGGCCCGGCATGTGCGACACAGCCGCTAGCTGCGAGCTGATGCGCCACCTGCTGCCCCTGTTTGCCGGCAGCCGGCTGATTCTCGACGCCTGCGCCATGCAGGTCGTGCGCCAGCCGCCGCAGTTCCATTTTGAGCAGCCCGTGCTGCTGACGCCGCACGCGGGCGAGCTGGCCCAGCTGATGGGCGTGACCAAAGATGCCGTGCTGGCCGACCCGCATGCCTGCGCCATGGACGCGGCGCGGCGCTGGCATGCCATCGTCGCGCTGAAAGGCGCGCTGACCGTCATCGCCATGCCCGATGGCACGACCTGGACGCATGCGGGCGGCAATATCGGCCTGGCCATTTCCGGTTCCGGCGACACCCTGGCCGGCATCATCACGGGCCTGGCCGCGCGCGGCGCACCGCTGGAGCAAGCGTGCGCCTGGGGCATCGCCCTGCATGCGCTGGCGGGCGAGCAACTGGCCTTGCGCTTCGGCATCCTCGGCTACCTGGCGCGCGAAATCCCGGCCGAGATTCCCGCCCTGCTGCGCAATCTGGCGGCATAAAAACAACAGCATAAGCATATCCAGAAAGAATCGTTAGCGCACACCGCCACCTCCCTTAAGCTCATTGCAACTGTTTCCGTACTAACACTAATCGAGCCCAAAGGACACCGCCTTGCATCCGCGCCATTCATACGCCTCACCATCCATTCCCGCCACGCAGTTGCGCGCCATCGTGCTGGCCTGCGCCATGCTGGGCGCCGCGCCCGCCTGGGCCCAGGCTGATGACACCGCCACCGGTGCCGCCACGCCAGCGAGCGCCAGCATCGACCAGGTCACCGTCGTCGGTTCGCGCGCGCGCAACCGCACCGTATTCGACAGCAGCGTGCCCATCGACCGCTTCGGCGCGCGTGAAGTGAGCAATGCGCTGTCGACGGGCGACGTGGGCGCGGCCCTGCAAAACCTGTCGCCGTCGATCAACTTCCCCCGCATCGAGTCAAGCGGCGCGTCGGACTCCGTGCGCGGCATCCAGTTGCGGGGATTGGCGCCCGACCAGGTGCTGGTGCTGATCAACGGCAAGCGCCGCCACACGAGCGCCGTGCTGGACACGGAAAGCAGCTTTGCCGGCACCGTGCCGGTCGACATCAACGCCATTCCACCGAACGCCATCGACCACATCGAAATCCTGCGCGACGGCGCCGGCGCCCAGTACGGCAGCGACGCCGTGGCGGGCGTCATCAACATCGTGCTGAAAAAGGCGCGCACGGGCGGCGCCGCCTCCGTCAGCTACGGCGCCAACCACACGCATTTCGAGCCCACCGATCAAACCCTGACGGATGGCCAGACCGTCATCGTCAACGCCGACTACGGCGTGCCGCTGGGCGAAGCGGGATTCTTCCGCTTCGGCGCTGAAACGCGGCGCCGCTCGCCCACGGAACGGGCCGGCCCCAGCGACGCGGGCTGGACGTCCTACAACTTCACGCCGGCCGACCAGGCGCTCGACGGCAAGGTGGTGTTCAAGTCGGGCGACTCGCGCCAGCGCAACAACTATTTGTTCTACAACACCCAGCTCACCCTGGCCAGCGGCCTCGACCTGTACTCGTTTGCCACCCTCAACGAACGCACATCGGACGGCAGCGCCTACTTCCGCTATCCGG
Organism: Janthinobacterium sp. GW823-FHT01H08; assembly: GCF_058797855.1. Taxonomy (NCBI): domain Bacteria; kingdom Pseudomonadati; phylum Pseudomonadota; class Betaproteobacteria; order Burkholderiales; family Oxalobacteraceae; genus Janthinobacterium; species Janthinobacterium sp. GW823-FHT01H08. The sequence continues at coordinate 2,027,630 of NZ_CM179504.1, read as the reverse complement.
GCGACCCGTCGAACGTGCCGGCCCTGTATCCGCACGGCTACCGCCCCGTCACCAACGGCGACAAGCGCGACCTCAGCATCGTTGCCGGCGTGCGCGGCAGCGCGGGCGCGTGGAACTGGGACGCCAGCGCGCGCCACGGCAGCGACCGCTTTGACTACGGCGTAAGCCACTCCGTCAACGCTTCGCTGGGCGCGGCCAGTCCCACGCGTTTCAATCTGGCCGGTTTCGACTTCCGCCAGAATGCCTTGAATATCGATGCCACGCGCAGCATCGACATCGGCTTGCCCGCTCCGTTCAGCGTGGCCGTGGGCGCCGAGTGGATGCGCGAAACCTACACCAGCTCGGCCGGCGATGCTGCCTCGTATGCGGCCGGCAGCTTCACCGATGCGCCACCGGGCGCGCAGGCGGGACCGGGCCTGCGCCCGTCGGACGCCTACGATGGCAGCCGGCAAATCCGCTCCGTGTATGCGGACGTGGAAAGCGACCTCACGCCGCGCCTGCTGGTGGGCGCCGCCGCCCGCTATTCCGACTACAGCGACTTCGGCAGCGCCAGCACGGGCAAGTTGTCCACGCGCTATAAAGTGACGGACAATTTTCTTGTGCGCGGCTCGCTGTCGAACAGCTTCCGCGCACCGGCCCTTGTGCAGACGGGTTTCCGCTTCGCCACCTTGAACTTCAACGCCGATGGCACGGCCCTGCAAACGGCGGCCCTGCTGCCGGCCAGCGACCCGCTGGCGCGCAGCTTCGGCGCACAACAGCTGAAACCGGAAAAATCGGCCAACGTCTCGCTGGGCCTGGCCTGGAAACCGGCAGCCGCCACCAGCGTGACGGTGGACGCCTACGTGATCCGCATCCGCGACCGCATCACGCGTTCGAGCGACTTGCAAAGCGACGCCGTCACGGCCTACCTGGCCGCGAATGGCCGCGGCGATATCCAGTCCGTGGCCTACCTGGCCAATTTGCTCGACACGCGTACCAAAGGCCTAGACGTGGTACTGAACCACGATCTGGCCTTCACGTCAGGCAAGCTGAACCTGAATGCGGCCCTGAACCTGAACAAGACCAGTCTCGACAAGGTGCGCCAAAGTTCCACCGCGCTAGCCGCCATCGATCCGAGTCTGACCCTGCTGACGGAGACGAGTTTGTTCCGCATCAAACATGCGTCGCCCACCAGCAAATTGATACTCGGCGCCGACTGGCAGGCGGCAGGCTGGGGCGTGCAGGCGCGCGCCACGCGCTTTGGCGAGCTGAAAGATTTTTCCTACGACAGCGATGCGCCCCTGATCGACGGCATTCCCGCCCAGCGCTTCGGCGCCGTCTGGTCGCTGGACCTGGAAGGCCAATTGAAACTGAGCAAGCAACTGACGGTGAGCGTGGGCGGCAACAATATCCTCGACCGCTATCCGCAGCGCGTGCGGGAAACGAACAACGCCACGTATGGCGGCGCCCTGCCCTACAATTTCATCAACCCCATCGGCGTCAATGGCGCCTACTTTTACGCTAAATTAAGCTACACGTTCTGACACGGACAAGGATAAATCATGATCATCAAACGAATCTCCCATCTCGCCGCCGGCGCCTGCCTGAGCGCCCTCCTGTTATCCAGTGCCCAGGCTGCCGCGCCGCTGGTGCTGATGACGGACTTCGGCACGGCCGACGGCGCCGTGTCCGCCATGCATGGTGTCGCCTATGGCGTCGATCCCCAGCTCACCATTTCGGACCTGACCCACCAGATTCCCGACTACGACATCTGGCTGGGCGCCTACCGTTTGTACCAGACGGCCAATTACTGGCCGCAAGGCACGGTGTTTGTTTCCGTCATCGACCCGGGCGTGGGCACGGCGCGCAAGTCGGTGGTGCTGAAAACCAAGAGCGGACGCTACTTCGTGGGGCCGGACAACGGTCTGTTCACGTTGATCGCCGAGCGCGACGGCGTGGCCGAACTGCGTGAAATCGATGAAAAGGTCAACCGCCTGGCGGGCTCCGCCGAGTCCTACACTTTCCATGGCCGCGACGTGTACGCGTACGTGGGCGCGCGCCTGGCCTCGGGCGCCATCACCTACGAACAGGTGGGCCCGTCATTGCCCAGCGTATCCGTGGTCAAGATCGCGTACCAAAAACCCGTACGCGACGGCAATACCATCCGCGGCATCGTGCCCGTGCTCGATGTGAAATATGGCAATGTCTGGACGAATATCCCGAAATCGCTGCTCGACGAATTGCAGGTGAAACTACACGATCCGCTGCAAGTACGCATCCTGCACAAGGGCAAGCAAGTGGCCAAGGTCACGGCGCCGTTCGAGCACACGTTTGGCGGCGTCGCCAAAGGCAAGCCGCTGGTTTACCTGAACAGCCTGCTCGACGTGGCCGTGGCCATCAGCCAGGGCGACTTCGCCGCCAAACACCACGTCGCGTCAGGCGTGGATTGGGAAGTGGAAGTGAGCAAGGCCCCTGCCGTCAAATAAGGCCCTCGCCCGCGGCCGGGACGTCCTGTCCTGGCCCTTTCTTTCTCGTTCACGTGGCGCGTTTGCGCCATATCAAAACGGATCGCCGATCCTGCTGCCGATAGCCGTTGATTTGTAAATCCGGTGAACCTGCGCGCACCTGCCCACTCTAATTTTTTGCAAGCGATGCCAGCCTTGCTACGACGGCCTGCCCGCACCGTGGCAGGCAGTTGGCAAGGTATGACTACCCACGACAGCTTTCCAACGAGAAAGGAACAATCATGACGGCCCCACTCCCTAGCACCAGCAAGCTTGTCCTCGGCACCGCCATCGTCTGCGCGCTGCTGGGCGGCTGCAACAAGCATAACGAAACCACCACCGCCCCGGCCACGCCAGCTACGCCCGCCACCACGCCCGGCACGGGCGGCAGCGGCACCTCGGGCACCAGCGGCACCACCACGCCGGACACCACCACGCCCGCTACCCCATCCGTTGCACCGGGCACGACCACCAATCCCGACGGCACGACCACGCCGCCGACCACCACGCCCAACACGACGCCGGGTACTGGCACCGGTAACGGGACAGGGACAGGAACTGGCACAGGGGGCGGGACGGGCACAGGGACCGGCACCACCCCACCACGCGGCAGCTAAATACCGCCTGCGCTCCGCCCCGACGGCCGGCCGGGCTGCAAGCCCGTAGCAGAATACGCAACAAAGAGCCTTCCGATGAAGGCTCTTTTTATTGCAGAGCGCAACAATCTCGCAGCCACCGCGCCTCAGTGGGCCGGAACCGCCTTGCCAGCCCCCCGTGCGCTCAGCGCCTGGTGGTCCGCCGCCAGGAACAGATACATGGCGGGCACCACGAACAGGGTAAACAAGGTGCCAATGGACAGGCCCGTGAAAATCACCAGCCCCATCGCGTGGCGCCCGGCCGCGCCCGCGCCCGAGGCGATCACCAGGGGCAGCACGCCAAACACCATGGCGGCCGTCGTCATCAGGATGGGGCGCAGGCGCACGGCGGCCGCTTCTTCCACCGCCTCGCGCTTGCTCTTGCCCGTCTTTTGCAGCTGATTGGCCACTTCCACGATCAGGATGCCATGCTTGCTGATCAGGCCCATCAGGGTCACCAGGCCCACCTCCGTGTAGATGTTGATCGACGCAAAGCCGAGGAAGATGAACATGGTGGCGCCAAACAGGGCCAGCGGCACGGAAACGAGGATCACGACGGGATCGCGGAAACTCTCGAACTGCGCCGCCAGCGCCAGGAAAACGATCACCACGGCAAACAGCATGGTGACGACAAAACCGCCCGACTCCTGCACGAACTGGCGCGACTGGCCCGCATAATCAGCCGTGTAGCCGCTGGGCGCCACCTGGGCCAGCGTGTCGCGCATGAAGCCCAGCACCTCGCCCTGCGAGGCGCCGGACACGCCGGCAAGCGTCACGGAATTGAGTTGCTGGAAGCGGTTGATCGACTCGGGCACGACGTCGTACTGGATATGCGCGACGGTACTGGCCGGTATCATCGTGCCGCCGGGCGTCTTGATGTGGAAATCCAGCACGGCCGACGGGTTCAGGCGGTCCACCTGCAACACCTGCGGGATCACCTTGTAGGAACGCCCGGCGATGGAAAAGTAATTGACGTAGTTGCCGCCCAGAGCAGCGCCCAGCGCCTGCCCCACATCCTGCTGCGTCATGCCGAGCGCGGCGACACTGTCGCGGTCGATCACGACGGTCGCTTGCGGCTTGTCGATTTTCAAGTCCGTATCGATGAAATAGAACTTGCCCGATGAACGCGCCTTCTCCAGCACCTGCTGCGCGATGGCATCGAGATTTTCAAACGGCTCCGTGGTGGCGATGACGAACTGCACGGGCAAGCCCGAGGAACCGGGCAAGGCGGGAAACTGGAAGGCGGCCACGCGGGCGCCGGCGATCCGGTTCCAGCCCGCCTGCAAGTCTTGCTGCACTTCCTTGGCGCTGCGCGTGCGCTCGTTCCACGGCGTCATCAGCATGCCGCCAAAACCCGAGTTGACCGTCGGCACGCCCGTGATCTGGAACATCTGGCTGTATTCGGGCATGGCCTTGGCCACCTGGTAGATTTGCTCCGCATACACTTGCATCTGGTCCGACGTGGCCGTCGGGTCGCCCACCACCTGCGACAGCACGACGCCCTGGTCTTCCTCGGGAGCCAGCTCGGACTGCGACATCCTGAACATCAGCCCCAACACCACCATCAATAGCGCCGCCATGACGATGAGCACCACCCAGGTGTCGAGCAGCGCATGCAGCAGGCGCTGGTACGTGTCGTGCACCTTGCCGAAGACGCGGTCGATGGCTTGCACGAAGCGGCCGCTATCCTGTTCCGGACGGAAAAAGCGCGAACACATCATGGGCGACAGGGTCAGGGCCACGATGCCCGACACGGCCACGGCGCCGGCCAGGGTGAAGGCGAATTCCGTAAACAGCGCACCCGTCAGTCCCCCCTGGAAACCGATGGGCACGTACACGGCGATGAGCACCACCGTCATGGCCAGAATCGGGCTGCCCAGTTCGCGCGCCGCCAGCAGGCTCGCTTCCAGCGGCGGCTGGCCCTGCTTCATGTGGCGGTCCACGTTTTCCACCACGATGATGGCGTCGTCGACCACCAGGCCGATGGCCAGCACGATGGCCAGCAAGGTCAGCAAGTTAATGGAATAGCCGAGCGCCAGCATGGCCGTAAACGTGCCGATCAGCGATAGCGGCATGGCGATCACGGGGACGATCACGGCCCGCAGGCTGCCCAGGAACAGATAGATGACGATGGTGACGATCAGCAGCGCCTCGACCAGGGTCTTGATGACCTCCCTGATGGAGGTATTGATGAAGAACGTCGAGTCGTACACGATCTCCCCCGTCAGCCCGGCCGGCAGCTGGGACTGGATATCGGGAAAGCTGGCGCGCACGCGCTTGGCCACGTCGAGGATATTGGCTTCCGGCGCCACCTTGATGCCGATGAAGACGGAGCGCACGCCGCTGAAGGCCACGTTGAAATCGTAGTTTTCCGAACCCAGCACGACGGTGGCCAGGTCTTCCAGCCGCACGATGGAGTCGCCGCTACGTTTGACGACGAGCTTCCTGAACTCCTCGACCGAATGCAGGTCCGTGCCCGCCGTCAGGGGAACGGTCACCATCTGCCCCTTGCTGGACCCGAGCGCGGCCAGATAATTGTTATTGCCCAGGGCAGTGCTGACCTCGGCCGCCGTCACGCCGAACGCGGCCATCTTGTCCGCATCGAGCCAGGCGCGCAGCGCGAACAGGCGTGCGCCCAGCAGTTCCGCCGTCTGCACGCCGCTGATGGAATCGAGCTTGGGCTTGACCACGCGGCTCAGGTAATCCGTCACATTATTCGTCGGCAAGGTCTTGCTGTAAAAGCCCAGGTACATGGCGTCCGTCGTCTGCCCCATCTGCACCGTCAGCACGGGCGTCTGCGCCTGGGCGGGCAGCTGGTTCTTCACGGAACTGACCTGGGTGTTGATCTCCGTCAAAGCCCGGTTCGCGTCGTAATTGAGGCGCAGGGTGGCCGTGATGGTCGACACGCCGCTGCTGCTCGACGAGGACAGGTAATCGATGCCCTGCGCCTGGGCGATGGCCGATTCCAGCGGCTGCGTAATGAAACCGGCCACCGTCTGCGCGTCGGCGCCGTAATAGGTGGTCGAGATCGTCACGACGGCGTTCTGCGTCTTCGGATACTGGTTGATGGGCAAGCTGAACAGGGAGCGCAAGCCCAGCACCACCAGCAGCAGGCTCACCACCATCGCCAGCACGGGCCGGCGGATAAAGAGATCGGTGAAGTTCATGGCGGCGCCTCAATGTTCCTGCGGCGTGGGCTGCGGATTATTGCGCGGCTCGACGACGTTGCTGATCACCACGGGACTGCCGTTCTTGAGCTTGATCTGTCCGCTGGTGACGACTTGCTGGCCCTCGGTGAGCCCCGTCAGCACGGCCACCTGGTCGCCGCGCGTTTCGCCCGTCGTGACGAACACTTGCCGCACCACCAGCTCGCCCGCCTTCGGCGGTGGGGCGGCGGGGGCGGCGCTGCCCGGCGCGGCGGCCTTGGGCGCCTGCTGCGCCGGCTGCACGACGAAGACGGTGGAACCATACGGGTTGTAGGTGATCGCCGTCTGCGGCAAAGTCAGGTACTGTTTTTTTTCTCCCACCTCCACCTTGACGTTGGCAAACATGCCCGGCAACAACTGCCGCTGGGGATTGGGCACCGTGGCCTCCACCTGCACATTGCGCGTGGCCGGGTCGACCTTGGAACTGATGGCGCTGACCTTGCCCGCAAACGCCGTGTTCGCATGCGCATCGCTGGACAGGTTCAGCACCTGTCCCACCCGCAGCCCGCCCAGCTGCTTTTGCGGAATATAGAAGTCCACATAGATGGGATCGATGGTTTGCAAGGTGACGATCTTGTCGCCGGGATTGAGGTACTGGCCCGGGTTGACCGTGGTGATGCCGAGCTTGCCCGCGAACGGCGCGCGGATGGTTTTCTTGTCCACCAGCGCCGCCTGCTGGGCCGCCAGCGCCTTGCGGCTTTTCAGGTCGGCCACGTCGTTGTCGACCTGCGCCTGGCTGATCGCCTGCACGGCAAATTGCTGGCGGTCGCGCGCCAGCACGGACGCGGCCAGTTCGGCCGCCGCCTCCAGGGCGCGCAGCTGCGCCAGGTCGGCGTCCGCATTCAGCTGCAGCAGCACTTGCCCCGCCTTCACTTCCTGGCCGGACTTGAAATGGATGGACCTGACGAGACCGGCGATTTCGCTCGTCACGTCGACGCCGCGCACGGCCACCAAGGTGCCCACGGACGCCAGGTGCGGCTGCCACTCGACCTTGCGGATGACGGTCGCCGACACCGTTTCCGGCGCGGGCTTGGGCGAACTGGCCATGAGCTGGCGGATGTGCAGGAAAAATCCCAGCGCCAGCAGGGCAATCAACAGCACCACCGCCCCCAGCATGATGAGCATGCGTTTCGTGCGTTTCGTCATGGATACGCTCCTTGTTGTTGCTTGCGGCTGCCATTGCGCGTGTCGTGTTGCAAGACCTTGCCTTGCCAGCCCGTCAGTCTGCCGCCATGGAAACGGCCTGCAGCGCAGGACGGTTCCACCAGCCGCCGCCCAGCGCCTGGAACAGCGCGGCGCTATCGGCATAGCGGGCCGCCTGCGCCTGCACCAGCCCCATCCTGGCCTGCTGGTAGGTGCGCTGGGCGTCCAGCAGGCTCAGGTAGCTGATGGCGCCCAGCTTGAATTGCTGCGTACTCAGCGCCAGCGATTCGCTGGCCAGCGCCTCCACCTCGGCTTGCTGCTGCAAGGCGGCGGCATCGGCCTCGAGGGCGCGCAAGCTGTCCGCCACATTCTGGAAGGCGGCCAGCACGGTGGCGCGGTAATCGGCCGCCGCGCCCTCGTAGGCGGCGATGGCGGCACGCCGCTGGGCGCGCAATGCGCCCCCATTGAAAATAGGCTGTGCCAGCCCGGCCGCCACGCCCCACAAGGCAGAACCGGCGTGCAGCAGCGCGGGAACGCTGGTGGCCAGCACGCCGGCATTGCCCGTCAGGGTGAACTGGGGATACATGGCTGCCGTGGCGACGCCGATCTGCGCGCTGGCTTGCTGCAGCAGCGCTTCGCTGGCGCGGATGTCGGGACGCTGACGCACCAGGGCCGACGGCAGGGAGACGGGCAAGTCCTGCGGCAGGCGCAGCGACGCCAGATCGAATTCAGGCATGCCGGGCTCGCTGGGCAAGCGGCCCGCATACACGGACAGCTGGTGGCGCGTCAGGGCCAGCGCCTTTTCCAGCGGCGGCACGCTGGCCCGCGTCTGCGCCACCGTGTTGCGCTGGACCAGCACCGTAGCGCGGCCGATGGCGCCGAAGCGCAATTGCTGCTCGATCAGGTCCAGCTGCTTTTGCTGCGCGTCGAGTATTTCGCCGGTGGCCTGCAGCTGGGCGCGCAACGACGCTTCGCGGATGGCCGCCGTCACCAGGTTGGCCGTCAGGGCCAGGTACACGGCTTCGAGCTGATACTGCCGATAGTCGACCAGCGCTTGCAAGCCCTCCAGCTGGCGCTTGTTGCCGCCGAATACATCCAGCGCATACGACACATTCACCGAGGCATTGTACAAATTGAGGACGCCGCCCGCCCCTTCCAGGCTGCTGTTTTTTTCGCGGCTGACGCCCAGCCGGGCGCCCACTTCGGGATACAGCAGGCGGCCGGACAGGGTGCGGTAGTTTTCATCGGCCTGGCGCAGGGCCGCCTGGGCCGACGCCAGGCCCGGACTGCGCGCGAGGGCGCCGCGCACGAGCTGGTCCAGCGCCGGCGACTGGAACAGCGACCACCATTGCGCGGGAATATCCTGGCCCGGCACGAAGCGCTGCGCCTGGCCGGCGGGACCAGGGGCCGCCACGGTGTGCGCCGGCAACGGTGCCGGCGTGTAGCGGTCGCCGCCAGGGGCGGCGGGAGGCCGGAAGTCCGGCCCGACGGCGCAAGCGGCCAGCAGGCATGCCATGAGGATGCCGAGTATGGGCTGCCGGATGCTGAAGAACATGGTGCTGGTCCGTTACGTTGCCGTGCCACATTGCCGTTGAAAAATATCGCAAAAGTATCGCGATACCAGGCTGGCGATCCTGCCCACCCGTCCTACGATTGTAGAGCACCAGACGTAAAAAGAGCCTTCCGAAGAAGGCTCTTTGACCTGGCACAAGGATTGCGCAGCCGAGGCTGCCTGACTTACTTTTGCAGGCTGACCGACGCCGCTTTCGGCGCGCGGCGTCCCATCAGGAACAGCACGGCCTTCTTCAGCATGCGGTAGACGAAGCGCACCATCAGCAGGGTCAGCACGCATTCGATCAGGGTCAATATCATGGCCACGACCACGGGCATGCGCGCGGCGCGGCGGTGGAACTTGGCCACGGCGCCATCGCGGGCGATTTCGATGCTGTCATAGAAGGTCGGCACGACCAGCAGGGTCAGAATCGTCGAAGTGATGGTGCCGCCGATGATGGCGATCGCCAGTGGACGGTAGAACTCGCCACCCTCGCCCAGGCCCAGCGCCACGGGGAACATGCCGGCGATCAGCGCGAACGTCGTCATCAGGATGGGGCGCAGACGCATGCGGCCCGCATACATCAGCGCATCTTCGCGGCCATGGCCCTCTTCCTCGCGCTTGCGCGCCGCGTCGAGCAGCAGGATGGCGTTCTTGGCGACCAGGCCCATCAGCATGATGATGCCGATAAAACTCATCAGGTTGAGGGTGTTGTTGGTGATCACCAGCGCCACCACCACGCCGATCAGGCTGAGCGGCAAGGACATCATCACGGCCACCGGCGCCGTGAAGGAACCGAACTGCATCACCAGGATCAAATACATCAGGCCGATACCCATCACCAGCGCGATCAGCATTTCCGTGAACAGCTCCTGCTGGTCCTGGCCGGCGCCGCCCAGCGCCAGGCCGTAGCCGGGCGGGAAGTCGATGGAGTTGGCCAGTTTCATGGCATCGCTCGTCACTTCGCCGTTCGAACGGCCCTGCGCATTGGCCGACACGGTGATCGTGCGCTTGCCATTCTTGTGCTCGATACCGGACGGGCCCTTGCCCATGGTAATGGTGGCGATCTGGTCGAGCGGCACCATTTGCGACGTGCCCGTCACGCTGATCGGCAGGCGCTCGATGTTTTCCGATGCCACACGGTCGTCGGGATGCAGGCGCACGGCCACGTCGCGCGTTTCGCCCGTCGGATCGACCCAGTCGCCCACTTCCACGCCGGCAAACGCCACGCGCAACGATTGCGCCGCGTCATTGACGGAAATGCCCATCGAGTTGGCCAGGCCGCGGTTGAGCTCAATCTGCAGCTCGTTCTTCGGGTCCTGCTCCGACAGGCCCACGTCAACGGCGCCGGGAATGGCGCGCAGCTTGTCCATGTAGGCGTTGGTAATTTCCATCAGTTTACGCGAATCGGGACCGGTGAATTCCACCTGGATCGGCTTTTGCGAACCATTGCTCAAGTCGTCCTGCACCACGTATTCGGCGCCCACCAGGCGCGACATCTTCTCGCGCAGCTCGACGGCGATTTCCTTGGCCGAACGCTTGCGCGTGTTGCGCTTGCCGATGTCGACATACACGCGGCCGCCGCCCGCATTGATGGAGCTGTTGGTATCCTTGGTTTCAGGCAAGGTGCGCGCCAGCACGGCCGCCGCTTCCAGTTTCAGACGCGAATACTCGATGCTGCTCGACGATGGCGTGCGCACATTGATCATCAGATTGCCCGAATCGGATGCCGGCAAGAAACTCGTGCCGCCGTGCGTGATGTGCAGGGCGATGGCGCCCGCCAGGCTGATGACGGCGATGAAGGCCATCCAGCGGCGGTGGTGCAGGGCCCAGGCGATCACGCGGCCATAGCGGTCGGCCTGATGGTCGAACCAGTGGTTGAATTTATCGAGCACACGGCCGATGCCTTTTTTCGGCGCCGAGTGTTCCTCGACGGGGTCGCCCCAGTAGGCCGACAGCATCGGGTCGAGCGTAAACGAAATGCCCAGGCTGACCAGCACCGAGCACGTCACCGTCAAGGCAAACGGACGGAACCATTCGCCCGAGATCCCCGGCATGAAGGCCACGGGAATGAAGACGGCAATGATCGAGAAGGTCGTGGCGGCCACTGCCATGCCGATCTCGGCCGTACCTTCCAGCGCGGCCGTGCGGCGGTCCTTGCCCATCTGCATGTGGCGCACGATGTTTTCGCGCACGACGATGGCATCATCGATCAGCACGCCGATGGCCAGCGACAGGCCCAGCAGGGTCATGAAGTTCAGGGTAAAGCCGCACAGCCACACGGCGATGAAGGCGGCAATCACGGACGTCGGCAGGCTCAGCGCCGTGATCAGGGTCGAACGCCACGAGTTCAGGAAGGCGTAGACGACGAAAATCGTCAGCACGGCGCCCAGCACCAGCGATTCGATCACATTGTTCAAGCTATGCTGGGCGTTTTCGCCGCCATCGCGCGTCACTTGCAGGATCGTGCCTTTTGGCAAGGTCTTGTTGATGTCCGCCACCATGTCGCGGATCTTGTTGGCCACGCTGACGGTGGAAGCGTCGCGCACGCGGGTGATCGAAATGCCCACGTTGGGCTTGCCGCTGCGCATGCTCAGGCTGTTGACTTCGGCAAAGCCGTCCTCGATGGTGGCCACTTGGGCCAGGCGCACGATTTCCTCGCCGCGGCGCTTGATCACTACTTTCTCGAAGTCGCTTGGCGACTCGATGCGGCCCACGAGACGGATGCTTTTCTCGTCCAGGGTGCCGCGCACCTTGCCGACGGGGGCATTCGTGTTCTGGTTGCGCAGGGCGGTGACGACGTCGCTGACGGACACATTGTATTCACGCAATTTTTCCGCCCGCAACAGCACGGACAGTTCGCGCTTGAGCGAGCCACCCACGTTGACCAGCGCCACGCCATCGACGGTGCGGAAGCGGTCCGACAGCACGTCCTCGGCCAGGCGCGAAATTTCCGCATGGCTTTGCGAGTTCGACGACAGCGCCAGCTGCATGATCGGCTCGGCAGCCGGGTCGATGCGCTGCAGGATAGGCTCGCGCATTTCCGTCGGCAACTTGTAGCGCACGGCGGCAATCGCATTGCGGATATTGTCGGACGCTTCGATCAAATTGGTATTGAAGGAAAACTTCAGGAAGATGCTGGCCGCACCTTCATTTGAATCGCTGTTGACTTCGGTCACGCCGGAAATGCTTTGCAGCGACTTTTCCAGGCGGTTCACTACTTCTCGCTCGACCGTGTCGGGCGATGCGCCAGGGTAAGGAATGCTGACGACGATGAACGGCACTTCGACGTCCGGATTCTGGTTGACGCGCAGTTTCTTGAGCGCCAGCAAGCCGACGCACATCATCGCCAGGATCAGGACAATGGTGGCGGTGGGCCGCTTGATACTGAAATCGGAAAGGAACATGGCTTAGTTTCCTTTACCGGCAACGGCGGCGCTGCTGCTGGCCATGGCGGCTGCCGGTACGGCCTTGGCTGCCGTCAATTCCACTTTCTGCCCATCCTTGAAGGTCGAACCGGGCGTGCGCAGCACGGTGTCGCCGCTGGCCAGGCCGCTTTGCACTTCCCACTGGCCCGTGCGCACGTCGCGCGCACCGATGCGCAGTGTGACTTTATGCAAGGCCTTGTCCTTGACTTTCCACGTGTACGTGACGTCGCCGGCCTTCACCAGAGCCGAATCGGGGATCATCAGCGCGCTGACGGTTTCCGTCTCGATGCGCCCTTCCGCGTACAGGCCGGCCACGCGCGGCTGTTGCTTGTCATTGAAATCGACGAGCACGGCCACCTGGCGCGTGACGGCGTTCGCGGCAGGATCGACGCGGCGCACCTTGCCCGCGAAATCCTGGCCGGGATAGCCATTGATGCGGAACAGCACGGGCTGGCCCACCTTGACGACGCCGATCTTGTCGGCCGATACCAGGCCCTCGAGGCGCATGCTGGTCGGATCGATGACCTTGATCAATTCCTTGCCGATTTGCGCCGTATCGCCATTCGATACCTTGCGCTCGCTCACGATGCCGTCGAACGGCGCGCGCACGAGGGTGCGCTGCAGCTGCTGGCGCGCCTGGGCGGCGCGGCTCTTCGCGGCGGACAAATCGCTTTGCGCATTGTTGCGGCGGATTTCCGCGTCTTCCAGCGCCTGCGTCGACGTCATGCCCGAGGCGCGCAGGGTTTTCATGCGCTGGAACATGCGTTCGGACTGCTCCAGCACCTGGCTCGAGGCGCGGCTGGCTTCCTCGGCCGAATTGAGGCTGTCGCGGATGGCCGTTTCGTCCAGGCGCACCAGCACGTCGCCCCGTTTGACGATTTCGCCGTTTTCCTTCATCACCTGGATCACCACGGCCGACACTTCGGCGCGCAAGTCCGCGTTGCGCTCGGGCTGCACGGAGCCGGTGATGACGGGGCCCGATGCCAGCGCATTGCTCTGGATGGTCAGCAAGTCTTCCGGGGACACCAGCAGATTGACGCTAGCGCCCGCCTGTTCCTTGCCATCCTTGCCGCCCTTGCCGGGATCTTTGGACTCTTTGCCACAGGCGGCCAAGGCAGAAGCAATTGCCAGAACAAACAGGGTTTTGCGCAACATGGGTAATTCTCCGGATAGATAGCGCCACGGCCGTCCCGGCGGCCCGGATAGGGCTGCAGGCGATGGCAGGCATATATTTTTATTAAAACCACAAGCGCCAAAGTATCCATGAGCGCATCCGGGCATGTCAATCGGCCGTTTCCTGTAATGCTTTAATCAGTGGATGAAACGTAGTTTTTGCGCCCTGAAACGCAAAACCCCGCCTTGAAGCGGGGTTTTGACTAGAGGAAACGAGTGCTTAGCGGGCAAACACGTAGTTGATCAGGAAACCGATGGCCACGCCCGTGCACAGGCCGCCGGCGATTTCCACCAGGGTATGGCCCATGCGCTCGCGCAAGGTCTTGTGCGCGGGGCTGGCCGCTTCCCCCGCCAGGCGGTTGATGGCGGCCGCCTGCTTGCCCACGTGCTGGCGCAGGCTGTTGGCGTCGATGATGACGATGAAGGCCAGGGTCACGGCCACGCCGAAGGCGGGATGGCCTATGCCTTCGCGCAAGGCGATCAAGGTGGCCATGCTGGACACGACGGCGCTATGGTTGCTGGGAAAGCCGCCATTGCCGACCAGGCCGAACGCCCATTGCCGCGTGCGGACACTGTTGATCAGGAATTTGATCGGTCCGACCAGGATCCAGGTGATCAGGGGCGTGACGAGGTAAGCGATATCCACGGGGTATTCCTTCTTCTATATATGTCGAGAGTGTGCAAGAGACTGCGGCAGCCGGATGGGCGCGCCGCAATTATCGCAGATCGTCCGCGCCAGCAGAACTGTCTGTCGCCGGTCTATAAAACGCCGCCCCGGGCGGCAACTAATATAAAATCATGGCATATACAACAATTGACGTATATCAACACTGAGCGCGGCGCGCACAGCGGCGCGGATAATCAAACGTCTTTCACTTGCAACGGGGTACTCATGCGGCATTTCAGAATTTCCTTTTTAGTCACTTTTATCCTGATGGCGGTGTCGGGCTGGTGGGGTTACAGCCATGGCGGCATGCCCGGCCTGATCAATGCGCTGTGGATCACGGGCGTGCTGGGCGTCATGGAAGTGTCGCTGTCGTTCGACAATGCCGTGGTGAATGCCTCCGTCTTGCGCCACTGGAATGAATTCTGGCAAAAACTGTTCCTCACGGTCGGTATCCTCGTGGCCGTTTTCGGCATGCGGCTGCTGTTCCCACTCGTCATCGTATCCGTCGCCACGGGCCTGGGCCTGGTCGACGTGTGGACCATGGCGACCACGACGCCGGACGTGTATGCCAAGCACCTGACGGACAACCACGCGCAAGTGGCGGCCTTCGGCGGCGCCTTTTTGCTGCTGGTGTTCCTGAACTTCCTGTTCGACGACGAGAAGGAATTGCACTGGCTGGGCTGGGCCGAGGAAAAAGTCAACGCGCTGGGCACGGAAAGCCTGGCCGTCCTGATCACCATGGGCGCCGTGGCCGCCTGCGTGGCGATGGGTCCTGCGCAAGCCAAATACAGCGTGCTCGCCTCGGGCATCGTCGGCATCGCCGTCTACATCGGCGTGAACTGGATCAGCGGCTTGCTGGAAGAAGGCGAGCCGGACTTGCAGGATGACGCAGAAGAAAGCGCCGCGCCCGCCAAGAACGGCAATGGCGACCTGGTAAAGACGGTCGCGCGCGGCAGTATCGGCGGCTTCCTGTACCTGGAAGTGCTGGACGCCTCGTTCAGCTTTGACGGCGTGATCGGCGCGTTCGCCATCACCAACGACGTCGTCATCATCATGCTGGGCCTGGCCATCGGCGCCATGTTCGTGCGCTCGATGACGGTGTATCTGGTGCACAAGGGCACCCTGGACGAATTCGTCTACCTCGAGCACGGCGCCCACTATGCGATCGGCATCCTCGCCTTGATCATGCTGGCGTCCGTCAAGTACCATATTCCGGAGTGGTTCACGGGCCTGTCGGGCGTGGCCTTCATCCTGGTCTCGCTGTGGTCGTCCTTGCGTTACCGCAAACGGCACGCGGCACAAGCTTGAAATCGGGGGTTCCGCCCCCAATTGAGAGAGTGATGGCACGAGCGCCTTGCGCTCATCCCATGAAGGCATGATCAAGTTTAATTATTTAAGGAGCACCACATGGCAATCAGTTTGCAAAAAGGCGGCAACGTCAACCTGAGCAAGGAAGCACCGAACCTGAAGAAGATCATCGTCGGCCTCGGCTGGGATCCTCGTTCGACGGATGGCGCCACCTTCGACCTTGACGGCAGTGCATTCCTCCTGAAAAGCGACGGCAAAGTCCGTGGCGACTCTGACTTCATCTTCTACAACAACCTGAAGTCGACCGACGGCTCCGTCGTGCACACGGGCGACAACACGACCGGTGAAGGCGAAGGCGACGATGAGCGCATCGAAATCGACCTGACCCGCGTACCTGCCGACATCGACCGCATCAGCATCACCGTCACCATTCACGACGCCGACGCGCGCCGCCAGAACTTCGGCATGGTCTCGAAAGCCTTCATCCGCTGCCTGAACGCGGAAGGCGAAAAAGAAATCGCCCGCTACGACCTGTCCGAAGACAGCTCGACGGAAACGGCGATGATCTTTGGCGAAATCTACCGCTACAACGGCGAATGGAAGTTCAAGGCCATCGGCCAGGGCTTCAACGGCGGCCTCGGTCCCCTCGCCCGCTCGTTCGGCGTCAACGCTTAAATTTACGCTCGTTAAACCTGCTGCGCCGCGCATCGAGCGTGCGCGCGACGGTTTTCCGGGGTGAATTGCACTTTTGTCATATCATTACTGCCGCCTGCACAGATCAGGCGGCTTTTTTTTGGAGATTTATCATGCCAGTATTTAGTGTCACGGGCGACGTCGATCCCTTCCTGCACGTCAGCATGAAGCAGGGCGAAACCATCTATTGCGAATCCGATGCGATGGTGATGATGGAAACGGCGCTCGATTTGAAGGGCAAGATGACGGGTGGCCTGGGCAGCGCCATCATGCGCCGCTTCGCCAACGGCGAATCATTCTTCCAGCAGCACATCGAAGCGGTGCGCGGCAGCGGCGACTGTTTGCTCTCGCCCACCCTGCCGGGCGCCATCGAAGTGGTCGACGTGGGCGCGCGCCAGTACCTGCTCAACGACGGCGCCTTTGTCGCCGCCACCTCGGGCACGGAAATGAAAGTGCGCACGCAAAGCATCGGCAACGCCTTGTTCGCCCAGTCGGGCGGCTTCTTCGTCATGGAGACGGCCGGCACGGGACAAGTGGTGGTGTCGGGCTTCGGCTCCATGTTCCAGCTCGACGTCGAGCCGGGCAAGGACGTCGTGATCGACAATTCCCACGTCGTGTGCTGGGACAACAGCCTGAAGTACGAGATTTCCGTGACCACGGGCGGCGGTGCCAGCGGCGGCGGCATCGGCGGCTTCCTCGGCAATATCGTCAACAGCGTGACCAGCGGCGAAGGCATCGTGCTGCGCTTTTCCGGCTCGGGCAAGGTGTTCATCTGCTCGCGCAACCGCGACGCATTCCTCAAGTGGACGGCCAGCGGCAAGGCTGGCTGATTCCCAAACGCCCGCCAAAACCGTCGCGAGCGGATGGGGACGTGGCCGAGAAGCGCAACTGTGCGGAGGCACAGTGAGCATCGCAGGCCGCGTCCACGACGCGCAGCAGGTTTGGGCTGGCGTTTTTCTAAGGCCATGTTAAGTTTTTCTGGCTACACTGCCCGCGCGCGCACCTGCGCGCGGCTTCTCCTATTTCCACCCGGTCCCCGTACATGCAAAGAGTCTGGTTCAACAAAACATTTTCCTCGGTCGGCACGGCGATGCGCCTGATCCGCGAAGCCGATATGGCCGCCACCAGTGGCGCGCCCCGCTATCACATCGTGTGCAGCAATACGAACGCGCATGCGGCCGCCTTTTTGTCGGCGCACGAATACGCGGTCGAACCGTCGGGCCTGACGGGCCACAACTATGTCGAGTGGTGCCTGGAATTTTGCCGCGACCGGGGCATCACGATTTTCTGGCCCGGCAAGGAAGCGGGCCTGATCGGCAGCGCCAGCGCGCGCTTCGCCGCCATCGGCACGCGCGTGCTCAGCGTGGCCAGCGAAGACACCCTGACCCTGATGCATGACAAGGCGCGCTTCTGCGAGGGCCTCGACCTGCCCATGGCGCGCCCGGCCGACTACCGCGCCGTCACCACCATTGAAGAATACGACGCCGCCTACGCCGAACTGCGCCCGCTGCACCGCAAGCTGTGCATCAAACCGTCCGAATCCGTGTATGCCCTGGGCTTTGCCATACTCGATGAAGAACGCACCAGCGCCCAGCTGCTGCTGGCCGGCGCCGCCTACCAGATCAATGCGCAGGAGCTGCGCGCCGGCCTGGCGCAGATGGGTACATTTAAAACCCTGCTGCTGATGGAATACCTCGACGGCCACGAATACAGCGCCGACTGCGTCGCCGACCAGGGCAAGCTCATTTGCGCCGTGCCGCGCAAGAAGCTGCATGGGGGCGGCAGCGGCCAGCTGATCGAACTGCGCGACGACCTGCTGGCGGCCTGCGACAAACTGGCGCGCGACTACCGGCTCAATGGCGTGTTCAACATCCAGTTCCGCGAAGGGGCGAACGGCCTGGCGCTGCTGGAGATCAATCCGCGCATGTCGGGCGGCATCGGCATGGCCTGCGCGGCCGGCCCCAACCTGCCCTACCTGGCGCTGGCCGGCTTCGACCACGGTTTCGACAAGCTCGCCGTGCCCGCCATCCGCGAGGGCATGCGCGTGGGCGAAGCCGCCTATGCCGTGGAGCTGCCATGAACCTCGTCAAGCAGCAAATGCCCACGGGCGAGCTGACCCTGAAAGTGGACGAGGCGCGCTTTCCGCTGGACTGGCTGATCGGCTTTGCCGCGCGCGCCAACGCCAAACGCGGCTTTTTGTTCCTCTCGAAGGTGCTGGGCAAGCACTGGCCCGTCACGCCGCGCGCCATGCAAGCCATCCACGACGACCTGGCCGCGCAGATTCCCCCCAGCCTGCCCGGCCCCGTCGTCTTCATCGCCATGGCGGAAACGGCCGTCGGCCTGGGCCAGGGCGTGTTCGAAGCGTGGTTGCGCGCCAACCCCGGCTCTTCCTGCAAGGCTCTGTTTTTGCACAGCTCGCGCTACCGCGTGGGCACGGTGCCCTTCTTCGAATTCGAGGAATCGCACAGCCACGCGCCGCGCCAGTTTTTGCATTTGTCGGACGCGGCCAGCGCCCTGTTTTCCACGGCCCGCAGCCTGGTGCTGATCGACGATGAAGCGTCGACCGGCAACACCTTCGCCAACCTGGTGCAAGTGTGCCGCGCGCGCTATCCGCAACTGGAAAAGCTGCACCTGGGCGTGATCACCAACTTCATGGGCCAAGCCGCCAACGCGGGCTTGAGTGAGCGTTTCGGCCTGCCCACGACCATCGGCGCGGCGCTGTCCGGCCACTACGCCTTCCAGGCCGGCGATGCGCCAGCCCCCGTGGCGGCCAGCGCGCAGCGCTTCGAGGCGAATGAAGAACGGGGTGCCAGCCCCGCCTTTGGCCGCATCGGCGTGGGACGCGCCCTGGCGCCGCCGCAGGGCCTGGCGGTGCAGCTGGCGCAGGAAATCGGCGCCGGCGATTCCGTGCTGGTGCTGGGCACGGGCGAATTCATGCACCCGTCGTTTTTGCTGGCGCGCGAACTCGAAGCGCTGGGCAAGAACGTCGTGGTGCAGTCGACCACGCGCTCGCCCATTTTGTCGTGGGGCTCCGTCGGCCATATCGTCCACTGCGACGACAATTACGGCGAAGGCATCGCCAATTACCTGTACAACGTGGCGCCTGGCCAGTACCAGCACGTGTTCATCTGCCATGAAACCCCGACCAGCCCCGCCCTCATGCAACTCGCCGGCCAATTGAACGGCCGCCTGTTCCACTTTCAGTCAGAGACCAAAATTGAAGAAATTCCTGTTTGTTGATCTGGACGACACACTGTTCCAGACCCCGAAAAAATGCCCTGGCGAGACCGATTTGCAAGCGGCCGCCTATCTGAAAAATGGCGACGCCTGCTCGTTTACGACGGCGCGCCAGCGCGCCTTCTTTGAATTCGCGCAAAGCGGCATGACATTGATCCCCGCCACGGCGAGGAATGGCGACGCATTCCGCCGTGTCGACCTGCCGTTTACCAGCTACAGCGTGCTCGATTACGGCGGCATCGTGCTGCAGCCGGGCGGCGCGCTCGACGCTGGCTGGCTGTCCCTGATGCAGAACGACATGCAGACGGCCCTGCCCGGCCTGCGGGACGCCATGCGTATCATCGACGATTTTCAAATCAAGACGGGCATGCCTTCGCGCGCGCGCCTGATCGAGGATTACAACACGCCGTTCTACATTGTCGTAAAGGACCATGAAGCGCGCGGCGAGCGCCTGGCCGACATCGAGGAGCAAGTGCTGCAGCAGTGGATCGCCGGCGAAGGCGCCGACTACTTCATCCACCGCAACGGCAACAACCTGGCCGTGCTGCCGAAAACCTTGAACAAGGCGCGCGCCGTGGCCTACCTGCGCGCGGAACTGGAAGCCGAACATGGCCCCATCGTCAGCTTCGGCATGGGCGACAGCCGTTCGGACGCCCGCTTCATGGCCGCCTGCGACTACGCCATCATCCCCAACGGCACCCAGCTGGCGGCCCTCACGGTGGCGGCGCTATGACCGACAGCACGCTGCATTTCAGCGGCAGCTACCGCCAGGAAGACGTGGAGTTTCTGTTGACGCCGATGGCGCTCGAACCCATCCTCGACCTGGCCGAAAAAGAGCGCTTGATCCAGTCGGGCCAGCGCCATTACAGCGAGATGCTGTCGCCGGAATCCCTGCCTTCGCCCGCCTACCTGGCCCTGTTCCAGAACGCGTTCGCGGCCAACCGCCTGCAGATGGCACGCGACTGCCTGCGCCTGGCCGCCCTGATCGCGGCGCGCCGCACGGGGCCCATCACGCTCGTGTCGCTGGCGCGCGCCGGCACGCCCGTGGGCGTCATCCTCGGGCACTTGCTGCGCCAGGTCTTCCAGCGCGAGTGCAGCCATTATTCCGTCTCCATCATCCGCGACCGCGGCATCGACGCGAACGCCCTGCAGCACATCCTGGCGCAGGGCCATGCGGCCGACTCCCTCGTCTTCGTCGACGGCTGGACGGGCAAGGGCGTGATTTCGCGCGAGCTGCGCCAGACGGTCCACGATTTCAACGCGGCCAATGGCACGGCGATCGATGGCGGCCTGTTCGTGTTGTCCGACCTGGCCGGCACGGCCGCCTGCGCCGCCTCGTCGGGCGACTACCTGATCCCGTCGAGCATCTTGAATGCCACCGTCTCGGGCCTGGTCAGCCGCTCCGTATTGAATGATGCCATCGGCCCGGACGACTTCCATGGCTGCGTGTACTACGCGCAGTTCGAGCAGCACGACCAGTCGCGCGCTTTCGCCGACGGCCTGGTGGCCGACGCCATGGCGATTGCCGCCAGCAGCGGTATCCCGCTGGCCGAAGCGAGCGATGCGCCAGCCATGGCGGCCCGCTCGCAAGCCTACATGGCCGCCGCGCAGCAGCAATACGGCATCAGCGACATCAACCTGATCAAGCCAGGCATCGGCGAAGCGACGCGCGTGCTGCTGCGCCGCGTGCCCGAGCGCCTGATCGTGCGCGACACGAATGCGCCGGACGTGGCACATTTGCTGCTTCTGGCGCAGGAAAAAGCCATACCCGTCATAGTAGAACCGGCGCTGCCTTACCAGGCGGTCGCCCTTATCAGGAGCGCAGTCGATGGATAACAACTCCCTACACCCGCAAAGCGAACATAAAGCGGCGCTGGGCGCCTCCATGTATGTGCCGACCACGCACAAGGACTTGCTGGCGATCGCCAATGGCGACAAATTCAGCCATTTGCGTTCGGTCATCCTGTGCACCGAAGACGCCATCGCGGAACGCGACCTCAGTTACGCGCTGTTCAACCTGTCGCTGGCGCTGCAAAACATGGCCGACGAATCGGACACCTTGCGCTTCGTGCGCGTGCGTAATCTCGAGGTGCTGGCGCGCGTGCTGGCCATGCCGGGCGCCGACAAATTGAGCGGCTTCGTGCTGCCGAAATCCACGCGCCACAATTTCGCCACGTATTTCGACCTCGTGCGCCACACGCATCATTTGCTGATGCCGACCCTGGAAACGGCGGAAGTGTTCGACGACGAGGAAATGAAGCAGTTCCGCATCCTCCTGTCGGCGCCGGAAGTGCGGCGCCGCATCCTGGCCCTGCGCATCGGCGGCAACGATTTATTGGCCCTGCTGGGCCTGCGCCGCCCCACCAGCGGCACCATCTACCAGACGCCGCTGGGCCAGGTCATCGGCCGCCTGGTGACGATCTTCAAGCCGCACGGCTTCCAGCTGACGGCGCCCGTCTTCGAGCACCTGTCGCAGGGCAGCTGGCTCGATGCCGAAGTGGCGCAGGACATGGCGCACGGCATGATCGCCAAGACGGCCATCCATCCGGACCAGGTGCCGCAGATCGAGCGCCACTACCAGGTGGCGCAGTCGGACATCGAACTGGCGCTGCGCATCATCGACCCCGACAGCCCGGCCGTGTTCCGCATGCAGGAATCGATGTGCGAAGTGGCCACGCACAGCAGCTGGGCGCTGCGCATCATCGAGCAGGCGCGCCTGTTCGGCATCCGCCATGCGGCCGACAACGCCGCCGCGCACCAGGCGAATACCTCATTGACTCAACTCTCAAGCGACGAAGGGATTGCACGACCATGACCAATTTCACACGCGGACAAAAAGGCAAACTGGCTGACCTGGGCTTGAACGGCCCGTTTGCCGTCACGCTCGATATCGTTTCGGGCTCGATGGAAGTGGACGTCAGCTGCTTCGGCGTCGATGCGGCCGGCAAGCTGTCGGACGACCGCTACATGGTGTTCTACAACCAGAAAAGCGCGCCGGACAACGCCGTCACGGTGGAGCTGAACGGTCCCCGCTCCACCTTCCAGGTCGACCTTTCCCGCCTGCCCGCCTCGATCGACAAGCTGGTCTTCACGGCCGCGACGGAACAGGGCAGCATGCGCGCGCTGGGCAACTCCAGCATGGCACTGGGCCAGGCCGCCACGTTTGCCTTCACGGGCAATGACTTCCAGGATGAGAAAGCCGTCATTATCGGCGAACTGTATCGCCGCGACGGCAGCTGGCGCTTCGGCGCCGTGGGCCAGGGTTTCGCGGGCGGCCTGGCGGCGCTGCTGAAGCACTTCGGCGGCAGCGAGGCAGCGCAATCCTCTCCGTCGCCGGCTCCCGTGCCTGCGCCGGCGCCAGCGGCCCCGCCAGCGGCGAATAAAATCTCGCTCTCAAAAATTCGCCTGGAAAAGCGCGGCGACAAGATCTCGCTCGACAAGCGCGACAGCGGCGGCTATGGCCGCATCCGGGTCAATCTGAACTGGAACCAGAACGCGTCGCAAGGCCAGGCGCCCGCCTCGAAACTGGACACGGGCTTCCTCGGCAAGCTGTTCAACAAGCCGGCCGGCCGTTCGGGCGGCATCGACCTCGACATCGGCTGCCTGTTCGAGATGAGCAATGGCGCCAAGAGCGCCGTGCAGGCGCTGGGCAACAGCTGGGGCGCGTATGACAGGCCACCGTACATCCACCTGGAAGGCGACGACCGCACGGGCAGCGTCAGCAGCGGTGAAAACATCTTCATCAACGGCACCCATTTCGACCAGATCAAGCGCGTGCTCGTGTACGCGTTCATCTACGAAGGCGTGCCGAACTGGGCCGCCACGGATGGCGTCGTGACGATCGAAATTCCCGGCCAGCCGACCGTAGAAGTACGCCTCGACACAGACAGCCCGCACGCCATGTGCGCCATCGCCATGCTGGAAAACCACGGCGGCAACCTGCAGGTGACAAAATTGGTGGAATACTTCGGCGGCCAAGGTAAAATCACGGCGCACCAGGCCATGGACGAGCGATACAATTTTGGCCTGAACTGGAAAGCCGGCCGCAAAGACTGAGGGAACGCTTAAAAAAGTCCATGGCGGCGTTGCATTGCCTTGCCGTACTAGTCGTACTGTCTTCGGCAATGCGCCTTGCCCTGAACATTTTTAAGCATCCCCATTTTTTACCTAGATAACCCTACCATGACCCCTACGACCAAAAAAGTCACCTTCGCCTTCGTCATCTTCCTCGTAGCCGGCTTCCTGCTGCTGGCCGCCTACACGTGGATGGCCCTCAGCTTCTCGTACTCGGAAGGCGAACGGGCGGGTTACCTGCAAAAGTTTTCCAAGCGGGGCTGGATCTGCAAGACATGGGAGGGTGAATTGCTGCTGACGGCGCTGCCGGGCACCATCCCGGAAAAATTCCAGTTCAGCGTGCGCGACGAGGAAGTGGCGAAGCAACTGTCGGCCGCCGCAGGCAAGCGCATCCTCGTCACCTACAGCCAGCACAAGGGCGTGCCCACGCAATGCTTCGGCGAGACGGAATATTTTGCCGATAAAGTCGTCCTGAGTCAGTAATACAGACAGCAATACCACAGCAAGTCCAGCAACTTCAGCAGCATCGCGCCGGCCAGCCATACTCGCGCCGGCGCCCCTCCCCGCTCTCCAGCCGCATGGCGCGCCTCACACATTCTCTCTTTCTTATACACTCGCAATTAGTCCTGACTGGAACTTTTCATTGCTGTAGTAAAAACACACAATGCTTGCGCTAGCGCAGCACGTCCAGCCAGCCCACCATTAGCGTGTATCACCACTATCGGAAATACCATGCGCATATGCCCCGCCGCCCTGACCTTGCTGGCCGCCTCGCTCGCCCTGTCCGCCCAGGCACAGGATATCTCCGGCATGGCCGGCGCCCTGAAAGTCAACACGACCAACGAGCGTACCTTTGTCGCGGCCATCAGCTACACCCAGCCGGTGGGCGACTACAATGCCGTCAGCCTGTCGTACATCAATGAAGGCCACCCGCAAGACCATCACCGCGACGGCATGGCGGGCCAGGTCTGGCTGCGCACGAAAAAAGTGGAGCAGGGCCTGATGCTGGGCGCCGGCGCGGGCCGCTACTTTTTCTTCGACACGGCCAAGACCGACGACGGCCTGCACAACTTCGACAATGACCACGGCTGGGGCTCCATCGTCAGCCTGCAGGCGCGCTGGCAGTTCGACAACCGCTGGTATGCGCAAGCGCAGCTCAACCGCATCAAGCCCAGCGGCAAGGACAACACCACGCACCTGCTGATCGGCGCCGGCTACCGCTATGACGGCGTGCCGGGTGCCAAGCTGCACTTGCAGAACTGGGCGCACGACGACACCTTGACCTTATCGACCGGCCACACCATCGTCAATAGCTTGCGCTCGGAGTCCTCGCGCCCGGTCACCCTGGAATACCGGCGCGCGGCGGGAAAATACGTGGACTGGACGGTCACCGCCCTCGACGAAGGCAACACCGACCTGGCGCACCGCCGCGGCATCGCCGCCCAGCTGTGGCTGATCCGCTCACTGAATGAAAAGGTGGAATTCGGCATGGGCGGCGGGCCCTACGTGGCGTGGGACGGCCGCGACACCCAGGGCCACAACACGCGCCTGACGGGCTTGCTGTCGGCCGTGGCCCGCTACCACGTTGACCGCCGCTGGGTGACGCACGTGGCGTGGAACCGGGTCATCACCGATTATCACCGCGATGCGGATGTCATTTTGGTGGGGGTAGGACGCAAGTTCTGATGGGAATACAGATGCAACCCAAACCTGGGACTGGGGTCGGACCCTGAGGGTCCGACCCCGGCTGTTATCGGGTTTTCAGGCTCTCAGCGCGAACGCCAGACTGCACCGGCCGACTCGTTAGGCTGCGTCAGCCGCTCGATCACTTCGCGCGTCAGACTGGCCGAACTCACCTGTTCGGCTTTCGCGCGGGCGGCGGTCAATGAACTGGAAAACGCGCTTTGCGGCTGCTCCAGGCTGGCGCGCAGGGCCGCCAGTTCGCGCTCCTGCTGCTGCGCGCGGGCCGTATCGCGTTCCAGCAACTGCTGTTTGGCGGCCGCCATCGCGCGCGTCGTCTCGGCCGCCTTGCGCTGCAGGGCGGCGTGGGCCTGGGCGCTGGCCAGCAAGGCTTGCTGCGCGTCGAGTTTCTCGCTGGCGGCCTGCTGCGCCGCCAGTTCCAGCTGCTCGCGCTGGCGTATGGCATCGAGCGCCTGCTGTTCCATGGCGGCGCGCGCTTCGGCTGCCGCCGTCGCCTGTTTTTCCGCTTCCAGGCGGCCGGCGATCGCTTGCGAGGCACGCTCTTCGGCGCTGCTGGTCTGACGCTGCTGCACCAGTTTTTGCGCGATCAGCGCCAGCGACTCGCGCTCGGCCGTGACGAAATCGCGCTCGGACGCCAGCAGCGCTTCGGCAGCTTGCGCCTTGTCTTCCTCCACGCGGGCGCGCTCGCTATGCACTTGTCCCAGTTCCACGGCCAGGCGCGCCTGCGCCTGCACGGCTTGCGCGGCAGCGGCCTTTTTTTCGCCCTCGACCAGCGCCTGGTCCATCAGGATGCGAATGGCGTCCGCTTCCTTTTGCGCCGCTTCCCGCAAGGCCTGTTCGGCCGCATGCTGGCCGCGCAGCAGTTCCGCTTGCGCCGCTTCGGCGGCCGTGCGTTCCTGCGCCGCGTGGCACGCCAGCGCTTCCGCTTCCAGTTTTTCCTTCAAGGCGGCGATGGCGGCCTGTTCGGCAGCCAGGCGCTCCTGCTCCGCCTGCAGCAGCTGCGCTGCCTGGCGCGCTTTTTCCTGCGCCAGTTGCGCTGCCTGTTCCTGCGCAGCCAGTGTCGCCTTGCCGGCATCGACCTCGGCCTGCTCGGCGTCGTTCTGGCTGGCGGCCAGTTCCGCCGCCTGGCGCGCCAGTTCGGCGCGTTCCTGCGCCAGACTGGCGGCGCGCTGCTGCTCTTCCAGTTCGCGGGCCGCTGCCGCAGCGGCAGCCTGCTCGGCCGCTTCGCGGGCCTTGGTTTCTTCGAGGGCCGCCGTTTCCGCTTCCAGCTTGGCGTGGCCGGCGATTTCCGCATCCTGTTCGGCGGTCACGCGGGCCAGGGCCACGGCGCGCAGCTGGCGGTCCACCTCGATGCGCGCCTCGGTGGCGGCCAGGATGCGCACGTCGGCATCGCGGCGCGCCTGCGCGCTGGCCACGGCGACCATTTCCAGGCGCTCGCGGTGGATGGCCGCGTCGCGCAATTCCTTTTCCGTCTGCAGGCGCAAACGCAGCGACTGCGCCGCATGGCGTTCCGATTCCGCCTGCGCCAGCGCGATGGCTTCGCGTTCCTGCTCCAGGTGCGCCAGCGCGCGCGCTTCTTCCAGGGCGCGCACTTCGGCGGCGGCGCGGTTGAAGGCCGATTCCAGCGCGATCTGGTCGGCGCGCTCGCGCTGCACCGTCAGATCGAGCGCTTCGCTTTCCGCTTCGGCCAGCATCTGCGCCGTCTGGCGCGCACCGTGCGCATGGCGCTCGCGTTCACGGGCCAGCACGGCGACACGGGCGTCGGCCGAGGCGATGCCCACCATTTCTTCCTTGGCCGCCTGCACGGCGGCGACGCGCTCGACGGCCTGCAGGCGCGCCTGCTCCGTCTGCACCTGCAATTCTTCGGCGGCGCGGGCAGCCTGCTCGGCCAGTTCCGACTGCACCGCCACCTGCTCACTGGCGCGCAAGCGGCTTTCCTGCTCGGCGCGGGCGCGCTGTTCCGCAGCCAGGCGGATTTCATTGTCGGACTCCACGCGGGCGCGCAGTTCGGCCGTCTCTTGCTTGACGGCTTCCAGGCGGGCCACGCTGGCCTGCGCGGCGGCGCGCATGGTGTCGAGACGTTCGCGGTTGGCGGCGATCGCTTCTTCGGCCGCCTGCGCATTTTGCTGCGCGGCGGCGGCGGCGGCCGCATCGATGGCGGCGCGGTCCTCGGCCAGCGAGCGCACGCGCGCCTCGGCCAGGGCACGGCTCTCGGCGGCGCAGGTGGCCTTCGCTTCCGCTTCCACGCGGGCAATCGCCTCGTGGATGGCTTTCAATTCCATTTTCTGGCGTTCGGCGGCGGGCGCCTTGGTATCGGTTTCCGCTGCCGGCTCGGCTTGCGGCTCGGGCATAGGAGTGGCAGGAGCGGCTGGAACCGGCGCTGGCGCTTCCACCTTGCGCTCCAGGTCCTTGAAATCATGCAGCGAAACGATGCTGTCCTGGTCGAACTCGTCGTCGGCGGAATACGCGACGGTGAGGGAGGCGGCCTGGCGCTGATTTTGCTGTGCTTGCATGATTTCTCGCTTATTCGGGTGAATTCCGTTGCTTATGGGAATTTATTACCACCATTATCGAACAGGCATGCACAAATCAGCGCGGCAAGAAGAAGGACGTTTACCGCCCTTTTCCCACGTTTAGGTCAAATGGGCCAGAGCGGCGCTTCGTCCATCAAGGCCACCTGTTCGCGCAATTCCAGGATGCGGTCCTGCCAATAGCGCTGCGTGTTGAACCACGGGAAGGCGACGGGGAAGGCGGGATCGTCCCAGCGGCGCGCCAGCCAGGCCGAATAATGGATCAGGCGCAGGGTGCGCAGCGCTTCGACCAGGTACAGCTGGCGCGGGTCGAAATCGCAGAAATCTTCGTAGCCGGCCAGGATGTCGCTCATCTGGCGCACCTGGTCGCCGCGCTCGCCCGACAGCATCATCCACAGGTCCTGGATGGCCGGCCCCATGCGGCTGTCGTCGAAATCGACGAAATGGGGGCCGGCGTCCGTCCACAGCACGTTGCCGCCATGGCAATCGCCATGCGTGCGCAGCACGGCTACGTCGCCCGCGCGGTCATAGCAGCGCTTGACGCCGTCGAGCGCCTGCTGCGCCACGCTGGAATACGCGGCCAGCAGCTCGGGCGGCAGGAAGTTACCCTCCAGCAAGAACTCGCGCGGTTCGACGCCAAACGTCTGGTGATCGAGCGCCGGGCGTTCCTTGTACGTGGACAGCGCGCCGACGGCGTGGATGCGGCCAATGAAGCGCCCTATCCATTCCAGGGTCGCCGGGTCGTCCAGCTCGGGCGCGCGGCCGCCGTGGCGGGGAAAGACGGCAAAGCGGAAGCCCTGGTACTGGTGCAGGGTGCTGCCGTTGATCGCCAGCGCCGGCACCACCTGGATTTCGCGCTCGACCAGCTCGGACACGAACGCGTGTTCTTCCAGGATGGCTGCATCGCTCCAGCGCTCAGGGCGGTAAAACTTGGCCACCAGCGGCGCGCTGTCTTCGATGCCCACCTGGTAGACGCGGTTTTCATAGCTGTTCAGCGCCAGCAGGCGGCCATCGCCGCGCAAGCCCACGCTGTCGAGGGCGTCGAGCACGCAATCGGGGCTCAGTGCGGAAAAGGGATGGACGGGCCGGTCGTCCTCGTGCGGCTGGTTTTCATTGTGCATGAGCGACATTGTAAGGCGCGCGCGGGCCGCCGGTGCAAACACTTCGGTGATGAAGCGCTGCAAGGCGTATACTGGCGCCTTACATTTCATCAAAGAGCAAGCCATGTCACTCGAACAGCCATTATCAGAAAAAGAATTTGACGAATTAGACCAATTCCTGTTGTCGGACCGGTGCTCCGAAGACGCCATGACCATGGATATGCTGCACGGCTATCTGACGGCCGTCGCCATCGGTCCGGAACCGATCATGCCGGCCGAGTGGTTGCCGCGCGTGTGGGGCGAAGATGCCGAGGATGCGCCGAAATTCAAGAACAGCAAGGAAGAAGAGCGCATCGTCAACCTGATCATGCGCTTCATGAACGAAGTGCTGGTGACGTTTGAAGTGGCACCCAAGGAATTCGAAGCCCTGTTCGTCGAACACGACTACGAAGGCCAGACCCTGATCGACGCCGAAGCGTGGTGCTGGGGCTTCTGGGACGGCATGGAACTGCGTCCCGGTTCGTGGAACGAAATCTGGGATTCCGAAGTGGCCGCGCTGATGCAGCCGATCTACCTGCTGGGCGCCGACGAAATCAAGGAAGAAGAGCTGAAACTGGTGGAAGACCCGGTCAAGGCGCACAAGCTGGCGCAGGAACTGGAAGCGAACCTGCCGGCCATCCACCGTTTCTGGGTGCCTCGCCGCAAAGCACCGGTGCAAACCCTGAAGCGCGAAGAGCCGAAAGTGGGCCGCAACGACGACTGCCCTTGCGGCAGCGGCAAGAAGTTCAAGAAATGCTGCGGCGCCGAGCCGGCAGCCGAGTAATACCGCAATAGCAGCCCCACTGCGCCGGCGTCCTGCCGGCGCAGTGCTGGCGCTGGCCCCCGGGCTATAATCGCCGCATGAAACTCCCAGACCTGAATCTGCTCGTCGCCCTCGACATCCTGCTCGAGGAAGGCAGCGCCGTGGCCGCCGCGCGGCGCATGAATCTGAGCGCGCCGGCCATGAGCCGCACCCTGGCGCGCATCCGCGACGCCATCGGCGACCCCGTCTTCGTGCGCTCCGGGCGCGGCCTGGCGCCGACGCCGCGCGCGCTGGAACTGCGCGAGCAGGTGCGCGGCGTGGTGGAACAGGCGCACGCCGTCTTCACGTCCGGCCGCGAAGTCGACCTGCGCACCCTGGAACGCACCTTCAGCCTGTGCGCCAACGACGTGTTCGTCGGCGCCTACGGCGGCAAGCTGCGCGACCTGCTGGCCAGCCATGCGCCGAACACGGTGCTGCGCTTCGTGCCCGAAGGCGATGGCGCCACGGAAAACGACGCCCTGCACGCGGGCCGCATCGACCTGTACATCAGCGCGCGACGCGCCTTTGCGCCCGACATCAAGCTGCAGCAGCTGTTTAGCAGCGGCTTTGTCGGCATCGCCCGCAGCGACCACCCGATCTTCGACGGCCCCATGAACCTGGACAGCTTCACCGAGTACGAACATATCAGCGTGTCGCGCCGCGGCCTGGCGCGCGGCCCGTTCGACACGGCCCTGGCCGAGCGGGGCTACACGCGCCGCGTTTCGCTGATCACGCCCAATTTTCAGTCCGCCATCTTCGCCGTGGCCGATTCGCGCCTGCTGCTGCCGCTGATGCCCACGCCCCTGCTGCCCATCGTCGAGCGGCTGGGATTGAAGCTGCGCACCTTCGCGCTGCCCATTCCCGTCGACAACGTCGACGTATTCCAGGCCTGGCATCCGCGCCTCGACCACGACCACGCACACCGCTGGCTGCGCGCGACGATCAAGTCGCTGTGCGGCAGCGCGCCGGGCGCGTAGGCGCTGAACCCAATATCATTGCGCCAGACGCAATCGAGACTTCATCAATTATCAATTTTCACAAGATTAACGGCTACCTATACTGCGTGGACTGATTCTCATCCACGGAGTTCCCTGTGTCCGCTGTATTGCTTCCTGGCGCCATCCCGACGATGGCGCCGCCTCCCCCTTCACCGCCGGCGCCACCCGTCTTTGGTCCGCGCCTGGCCACCGGCCTGGCCGGCGTGCTGCTGGCCGTGCTGGTATCGGGCCTGAATGAAAACATCACCAAGGTCGCGCTGGCCGACATCCGCGGCGCCATGGGCATCGCGCGCGACGACGCCAGCTGGCTCGTGGCCCTGTATGCGGCCGCCTCGGTGTCGGCCATGGCGTTCGCGCCGTGGTGCTCCGTCACCTTCTCGCTGCGCCGCCTGACGGCCGCCGCCATCGTCGTCTGCATGGCCGCCGGCGTGCTTTGCCCGTTCGCGCCGAACCTGTCCGTGCTGATGTTCCTGCGCGTGGTGCAGGGCGCGGCCGGCGGCGCCTTGCCGCCCATGCTGATGACGGTGGCGCTGCGCTTCCTGCCGCCGAACATCAAGCTGTATGGCCTGGGCGGCTACGCGCTGAGCGCCACCTTCGGTCCCAGCCTGGGCACGCCGCTGGCCGCCTTCTGGACCGAGTACCTGGGCTGGCAATGGGCGTTCTGGCAAGTCGTCCCGGGCAGCATCGTCGCGCTGCTGATGGTGTCGTGGGGCTTGCCGCAAGACCCGCTGCGCCTCGAGCGTTTCCGTCAATTCGACTGGCGCGGCCTGCTGCTGGGTCTGCCCGCCATCAGCATGCTGGTGGTGGGCTTGCTGCAGGGCGAACGCCTGGCGTGGTTCGCCTCGCCCCTGATCTGCGTGCTGCTGGGTGGCGGTCTATTGCTGCTGGTGCTGTTCTTTGTCAATGAATGGTCGCATCCGCTGCCGTTCTTCAAGCTGCAGCTGCTGTCGCGGCGTAACCTCAGCCACGCCCTGCTGACCCTGGGCGGCGTGCTGTTCGTGCTGCTGGCCGTGATCCTGATCCCTTCGTCCTACCTGGCGCAGGTGCACGCCTACCGCCCGCTGCAAACGGCGCCCGTGATGCTGATGGTGGCGCTGCCGCAGCTGGTCGCCCTGCCGCTGGTGGCCGCCCTGTGCAATATCCGCGCCGTCGACTGCCGCTGGGTGCTGGCCATCGGCCTGGCCCTGCTGGCCCTGTCCTGCGTGCTGGGTGCGCGCATGTCGCCGGACTGGATACGCACGCACTTCTACCTGCTGCAGGCGGTGCAGATCTTCGCGCAACCGATGGCCGTGATTCCCTTGCTGCTGCTGGCCACCACGGGCCTGGCGCCGCAGGATGGCCCCTTCGCCTCGGCCTGGTTCAACACCATCAAGGGCATGTCGGCCGTCGTCGCCACCGGCGTGCTCGACGCGCTGATCACGCGCCGCAACCATTTTCATTCGACGGTGCTCAGCGAGCGCCTGGGCAACCTGCCTGGCGTCGTGGACGTGCCGGGCCTGAGTGCGCGCATGCATGCGCAAGTCGTCACCCTGACCTCGTCCGATCTGTACCTGTGCGTGGCGGCCATCGCGCTGGCCATGATTGTGATCATTCCCATCCTGCCGACGCGCGTCTATCCGCCGCGCGCAGCCTGACTTTTATTTCAAGAAAGAGCATCCCCATGCAAACAACCATACTGCGCTCACGCGCATTTCTTCTCGGCCTGGCCCTGCTGGCCTGCGCCCTCGCCTTTTGCGCCTGGCAACTACTGTTCGCCCGCGGCGACGAACAAGGCACCGACGACGCCTTCGTCAGCGCCGACTACACCGTGCTCTCCCCCAAGGTGGGCGGCATCGTGCGGGAAGTGCTGGTGGAAGACAACCAGACTGTCAAGGCGGGTCAGCTGCTGGCGCGCATCGACGACCGCGACTATCAGGCCGCCGCCGCCTCGGCCCGCGCCGAGGTAGCCGGCGCCGAAGCGCAGCTGGCCAATGCCCGCGCCACCTTGCAGCGCCAGCAATCGGTGATCGAGCAAGCCACGACCCTGGTCGACGCCAACCAGGCGGAAGACAAGCTGGCGCAGCAGGAACTGGCCCGCTCAACGCACCTGGCAGGCCAGGGCGCGGGCAGCGTGCAGAACGCGCAGCAGGCGCAATCGCGCTTCGACGTGAGCCGGGCGCGCCTGGCGCAAAACCGCGCCGCCCTCGTCGCCACCCGCAAGCAGACGGACATTTTACAGGCGCAGCAAGGCGCGGCCGAAGCGGCCCTGCTGCGCGCCCGCGCCAGCCTGCAGCGGGCCGAACTTGATTTGTCGCATACGCAGCTGCGCGCCCCCATCGACGGCATCGTGGGACGCCGCGCCGTGCGCGTCGGCGCCCTGGTGGCGCCCGGCGCCAGCCTGATGGCCGTGGTGCCCCTGAACCGCAGCTTCGTCATCGCCAACCTGCAGGAAACCCAGCTCACGCACGTGCGCCAGGGCCAGCGCGCCAGCATCGCCGTCGACGCCTATCCGGGCATGCTCCTGCGCGGCACGGTGCACAGCATCGCGCCCGCCACGGGCGCGACCTTTGCCGCCATCGCGCCGGAAAACGCCACCGGCAACTTCACCAAGGTGGTGCAGCGCATCCCCGTCAGGATCGCGCTCGATCCGGGCCAGGATGACGGCAGCCGCCTGCGCGTGGGCATGTCGGCCGAAGTGCGCATTAGTACAGCTGCGGCCATGCGCCGTCAACTGCTGCAACAGGTGAGCGCGCGATGAAAGCACTGATCATTTTCACGGCCCTGGGCCTGGCCGGCTGCGCCAGCGTCGGCAGCGACTTCCAGCCTCCGCACCACGAGCTGGGGCAGCAATGGCGCCAGGCGCAGGATGCCCGTTTCGCCGCCCAGCAGGACGCCGCCATCGAGCAACGCTGGTGGGACGGCTTCGGCGATGCCACCCTGTCTTCCCTGCTGCAGCGCGCCGCCGGCGCCAACCTCGACGTGCTGGCGGCCGGCAGCCGGCTGGAACAAAGCCGCGCCGCGCGCGGCGTGGCCGGTGCCGCGCAAGGCCCGTCCCTGGGCGCAAATGGCAGCTACGGCCGCGCGCGCAACAGCGAGCAGGGCTTGAGCGACCCGTCGCGCAACAACGGCCAGTCAGCCTACAACCTGTGGCAAGGCAACCTCGACGCCGCCTGGGAGCTGGACCTGTGGGGCCGCGTGCGCCGTGAAGTGGAAGCGGCTGACGCGCACGTCGACGTGGCGCTGGAAACGCAGCGCGGCGTGCTGCTGGCCGTACTGGCCGAGACGGCGCGCGACTACATCGAGCTGCGCGGCGCGCAGCAGACGCTGGCCATCACGCAGCAGCTGCTCGATATCGCCCGCCATACCCTGGACCTGACCCGCATCCGCCTGCGCGAAGGCGTGGCGACGCAACTCGACGAAGCCGAGGCGGCGGCCCACGTGGCCACCATCGAAGCACGCCTGCCGCCGCTGCAGCAGCGCGAAGCGCGCCTGGGCAACGCCCTCGCCCTCTTGCTGGCGCTGCCGCCGCAAGCCTTGCAGGCGGAACTGGCGGCGGGCAAGGACATTCCGGCCGTGGCCATGCAGGTGCAACTGGGCGTGCCGAGCGGCCTGGCCGAGCGGCGTCCCGACATCCGCCGTGCCGAAACGCAGCTGCACGCGGCCACGGCCGCCATCGGCGTAGCGCAAGGCGATTTTTATCCGCGCATCACGCTGTCGGGCAGCATCGGCCTGCAAGCGATGCAGCTGTCCGACATCGGCTGGGACGCCAAACGCTTTGCCTTCGGCCCCGGTTTCAGCGTGCCCCTGTTCGATGGCGGCCGCCTGCGCGGCAAACTGCAATTGCGCGAGGCGCAGCAGCAGGAAGCGGCCATCGCCTACCGCCAGACGGTGCTGGCCGCCTGGCACGAAGTGGAAGACGCGCTCTCTGGCTACCAGGCCAACGCCCGCCGCCAGGCCAGCCTCGATGAAGCCGTCAGGCAGGGACGGCGGGCGCTGGGCAGCGCGGAACTGCGGTACCGCCAGGGCGGCACGGACTTGATCAACGTGCTGCACGTGCAAAACACCTTATTGAACAACGAAGCGGCGCTGGTCGACAGCCGCGCCACCGCCTCGCTGTCGCTGGTCCAGGTCTACAAGGCGCTGGGCGGCGGCTGGCAAGCATTTTCAACCACCTCGCAAGGAAGCACGCCATGAAACCGAATCCCGCCCATTTCTCCATCCACGACGTCAGCGACTTTCCCATCGTGCGCTTTCGCCCTGAAACGGCCGTCGACGGCTATGCCCCGCTGTGGGAAAACGACATGGACGCCCTGCTGCGCCATGGCGAGCCGTTCGTCCTGCTGTTTGAAGCGGAACGCAGCGATGAAGCGCACATCGACCGCAAGCGGCGCGGCCTGTGGCTCAAGCATAACAAGGTGGCGCTGGCCGCCCTTTGCCGCGGCCTCGTATCGGTCGAGGCGGACGCGGAGCAGCGCGCGCGTCTGCAGGCGCTGGCGGCCGGCGCCATGAAAGCGTTCGGCATCGTGCAGGAGGTGACGGCCACGCGCGAACAGGCCGATGCCCTGATGGTCTGGCTGCTGGGCAGCGGCCAGATGGCGCGGCCGCGCGCGGCGGACGTCTGGTAAATGGATCGATCAGGCGGCCCTGCGCACCGCGCTTCTCGCAGGGATGACGCACACGTGGCCGTCGCTGCTGGTCGCCGTCGTCAGGGCGATGCCATATAGCGCGGCCAGCGCGGGCACGGCGCCGGCATCGCTGGCGATATCCGCCACCAGCTGGCCCGAACGCACCAGCAGCAAGCGCTCGAAGCCCAGCAAGGCGTGGTTGATGTCGTGCAGGATGGCGACGACGGCGTGGCCGCGCGCGGCGCAAAACTGCCGCAGGCTGTCGAGCAAATCGAATTGCAGGCCGGGATCGAGCGCCGCCAGCGGTTCGTCGACGAGTATCAAGCCATCCTGCACATCCCACATCTGCGCGAAGATGCGCGCCAGCTGCACCCTGGCCTGCTCGCCGCCGGACAGGGTGTCCAGGCGCCGCCCCAGCAGATGCGCGGCGTGCGCCAGGGCGGCCGCGTCCTGCACGATCCGTCCCAGCTGCGGGTCGGCCAGGCGCGCCACCCGCCCCAGGCCGATCACCAGTTCGCACGGCAAGCCGAAAGCCACGGTCGAACCTTGCGGCAGGACGGCGCGGCGCAGGGCCAGTTCCGCCAGCGGCCACTGCGCCAGCGGCCGGCCGGCGAAGACCACCTGGCCCGACTGCGGATGCAGTTCACGCGCCATCAGTTTCAACAGGGTCGACTTGCCCGCGCCGCTGGGGCCGAGGATGGCGACGCGCTCGCCGGGTGCCACCTGCAGATTGAACGGGCCGAAATACTGCTGGCCCAGTTGCGTGGTGGCGAAAGAGAGTTCCAGCAGGGGCGTCATGCGCATCCTTTCAGGCGGTGCCGTGGCGGAAGCGCCGCAACAGCATCAGGAAAAATGGCCCGCCCAGCAAGGCCGTGAAAATGCCGACGGGGACTTCTGCGGGAATGGCGACCGTGCGCGCCAGGGTGTCGGCCAACAGCAGCAGCAAGGCGCCCATCAGCATCGCCAGCGGCAGCACCTTGCGCTGGTCGGCGCCCAGCCAGGTGCGCACCAGGTGCGGCGCGATCAGGCCGATGAAGCCGATGCCGCCGCACCAGGCGACGGCAAACCCCGTCAGCACGGCCACCAGCACGATCACCTGCGTGCGCAGGCGGCCCACGTCGACGCCCACGTGCAGCGCCTGCGCCTCGCCCAGCGCCAGCGCGTTCAGGGAGCGCATCAGGAAGCGCGTGGCCCACAGCGCGGCCGCCAGCACCAGCAGCAGGGCAGCCACCTGGCGCCAGCTGCCGGCCGACAGCGAGCCTAACGTCCAGAAAGTCAGGGTGCGCAATTGATCGTCGCTGGCCAGGTAGATGCACAGGCCCATGACGGCCACCGTGATGGCGTTCAGCGCCACGCCCGTCAGCAGCAGGCCGACGATGGAACCGGGCGTGGCCCAGCGGGCGACCCGGTCGAGCAGCACGCAAATGAGCATGGCGCCGGCAAACGCGGCGGCAGGCAGCAGCCACACGCGCAGTTCGGGCGCCACGTGCAGGCTGGCCGTGAAAACGATGGTGGCCGCGCCCGCGCAGGCGGCGCCGCTGCTCACGCCCAGCAGTCCCGGGTCGGCCAGCGGATTGCGGAACAGCCCTTGCGTCAGGCCGCCGGCCAGCGCCAGCGCGGCGCCGATCAGGGCGGCGAACAGCGCGCGCGGCAAACGGATATGCCACAGCACGTACGCGCCGCCGGACAGCGCCGCGTCGCCCGCTTGAAACGGCGCCAGCCAGTCGGCCAGGGTCACGGGCACGGCGCCCGCCTGCACGGCGACGAGCAAGCCGCCAGCCAGTGCGGCGGCGAGCAGCCCGCCGGCGCCCCAGCGTGGCCAGCGCCAGGGCGCGGCGGAGACCAGGGAGGCCACGTTCATGCGGCCATGGCTTTGGCGAAAGCGGCGTCGAGTTCCGCCAGCGCCTGCGGCATGCGCGGGCCAAAGCCCAGCAGCAGCATGGCTTCCTGCGAGACGATGCGGTGCTTGCGCCCGGCCGGCGTCTGCGCCAGGCCTGGCAGTTTCAAGATGCCGTCCACGCCGCCCGAAGCTTTCAAGCCCTGGTCGGTGACGAGCACGATGTCGGGCCGCGCGGCGATCACGGCTTCAGGCGTCAGCGGTTTGTAGCCGGCGAATCCGCCCTGCCCGCCCATCACGTTGACGGCGCCCGCATACGCGAGCATGGCATCGGCGCCCGTCTCGCGCCCGCCCACCATCACCTGGTTCGGCGCATGGGCGAGGATGAACAGCACGCGTACGGGCGCATGCTGGCGCTGCTGCACCTTGGCCAGGGCGCCGCTCCACTGCTGCTGCAGGCTTTGCGCCAGGCGCGCGGCGGGGTCGGCACGTCCCGTGATCCTGCCCACCTGCTTTACGCGTTCGAGCAAGCCTTCGAATTGGTTGTTCGCGCTGAGCACCGCCACCGGCACGCCCGCCTCGCGCACCTGGCGCAGCACCGCTTGCGGCCCCGCTTCCTCGGTGGCGATCAGCTGCGTGGGCGCCAGCGACAGCACGCCCTCGGCCGACAGGGTGCGCGCATAGCCCACCTGCGGCAGCTGCTGCGCCACGGCCGGATACAGCGAGGTCGTATCGACGCCCACCAGTTCGCCCTGCGCCTCGAGCGCGTAGACGATTTCCGTCAGCGCGCCGCCCACGCTGACGATGCGCCGCGCCTTGGCCAGCGGCTTGCCCGCGTCGGTCACTGCCGCCAGCACCTGCATCGGCGCGGCCAGGGCCAATGCTCCCGCCCCCATTTTTTTCAGCGCGATGCGGCGCGCCACGCTGGCGGCGATCATGCGGCGCATAGTTCGCCCTCCCGCGCCACCCTGTCGACGATATGGCGCCATTCGCACAATTCATGCACGCCCGGCTTGCGTTCGCCGAAGAACATGACGATGGTGTCGCCCTTCGCATCGAACAGTTCCACGGACGTCACCAGGCCGTCAACGGTCGGCTTTTTCACCACCCAGGCGCTGGCGATATGGTCTTCGCGCAAATGCAGGTTGAAGCGCTGGTCGAGCACATTGATCCACGGCCCCATCACGGCGATCTTGTGCACGGGGCCCGAGTGGATCTGGATCATGCCCGCATTGCCGACGAAGGCCATGATGGACACCTTTTCCAGCGCGGCATCGTTGAGCAGGTCGAGCACGCAGGATTTGTCGATCTGCTGCACGAAGCGCGCTTCGGCCAGGCGCAGGCCCTGCAGGCGCGAGACCGCATATTTTTTCAGCACGGTGAAAAATTCATGCGTGTCGCGCAAGTCGGCCCAGGCGGCGCGAAAGCCGGCCACGTCGATCTGCGCATCGGGCAGTTCGGCCGGCGACGGCGCCGGCGCCGTCACGGCGATGCCGGCCGCCTGGTCCGTGTCGGCAAAGCGCGTCACCAGCGCGTCGTAGGCGGCCAGGTCGCTTTGCGGCTTGAGGAAAATCTTGTGCACGGCGTGGCCGGCCGCATCGAAAAATTGCAGGCTGCGCTGCACCTCGTGCTCGCCCATCTCGCGAACGGCAAAGCCATGCGCCCACTGGCGGTAAAACACGCGCAGGTCGATGTCGCCACCGAGCACCAGGCCCACGTGGTTGTTGTGGCTGGCCTTGCGGTAGACGCCCGTCTTTTCATGCACGCACGAGGCGTTGCGCGTCAGCGCCATGACTTCGCCCAGCGGCTCCAGCGCGGCGACGATGGCGGGCCAGTCGGCCTGCAGGCGCTCGGCGCCCAGCAAGGCGCCATCGGCCAGCGACAGGCCCGCATGCGCGGCGATCAGCTCGCCTTCGGCTATGCCCAGTTCCTCGGCGATGTCGCGGTGGCGGGCCTTCTTTTCGCGGCGCAGGCGGGCAAATTCACTGGTGACCAGCTCGATATTGCAAATGGGGAACGTGCTCGACACGGTGTCTCCTTTCAAGGCGAACACTGGCTGGCATGGGCTGGCTGGTGGTGGGGAAATTGACGTTAATTATAAATGAGAATCATTCGCAATCAAGTCTTATTTGTGCGCGCATAAAAAAAGCGCCGCGACAGGAAACCCGTCGCGGCGCAAAGGAGACCGATCGAGACAACCGATCAGTTCGGGAAAAACAGGATCAGGCGCTGGCCTGCACGCCCGGCATGGCCGCCGCCTTGGGCGCGGGCCGCTGCGCCAGCAAGACCACGGCGGCCAGCACCATGGCGCCGCCCAGCAACTGCGTGCCGCTGACGGATTCCTTCAGCAAGGTCACGCCGAACGCCATCGTGATGACGGGTTCAAACGTGGAAATGATGGACGCCTTGGCCGCGCCGATCTGCGCCACGCCGGCAAAGAAGGCGGCGATCGCGATGGCCGTCGAGAACAGGGCGATGGCGCTGACGGCCAGCCAGCCCGTCGCCGTGCCCGGCAAGGACACGCCTTGCCACAAGGCAATCGCACTGTTCGACAGGCCCGCCGTGCCCAGAATCACGACGCAAGCGGCCAATGGGTGAATATTCTCGCGGCTTTTCGACAGGCTGTTGCCAAACAGGATGTACACGGCATACACGCCGGCCGCCATCAAGGCCAGGGCGATGCCGATGGGCTGGCCCTGCAGCTTGCCGCCCAGGGTGATGGCCATGCCGGCAATGGCCAGCGCCATCAGCACCAGCATGCGCCGGTCCAGCTTTTCCCAGCCCAGGGCCAGCGCGAGGATGGTGACCAGAACGGGATACACGTACAGCAGCATGCCGCACAGGCCGCTACTGGCATACATGAGGGCATTGAAATAGCCTTGCGACTGGGCCGTGTACATCAGGCCCATCAGCATGTAGCCGGCCAGCAGGCGGCCACGCGGCAAGCGCCAGCCGCCCAGCCACACGAGCGGCAGCAAGAGCATGGCGGCGATGACGAAACGCAAGGCCAGCATGGTCGACGGGTTGACCCCGGACGCATAGGCCGCCTTGGCAAACACTGCGGAACTGCCGAAACCGGCGGCCG
The DNA here is from genome assembly GCF_058797855.1 of Janthinobacterium sp. GW823-FHT01H08. Classification (NCBI taxonomy): domain Bacteria; kingdom Pseudomonadati; phylum Pseudomonadota; class Betaproteobacteria; order Burkholderiales; family Oxalobacteraceae; genus Janthinobacterium; species Janthinobacterium sp. GW823-FHT01H08. The sequence continues at coordinate 1,987,334 of NZ_CM179504.1, read as the reverse complement.
ACAGCAACACCAGCGCAACGGCGCGGCGATCAGACATGACTAAACCTCTTTGAGTACGCCAGGGCAAACCTGCTGCGCGTCGCGCTTTGCGGCCGGCGATGCTCACCGTACTGAAGTACGGTTGCGCTTCTCAGCCACAAATCACTGCCGCTCGCGACGGTTTTCCCAAGCGTTGTAAATATTAATGCCAAGCAAGGCTGGAAGATGATGCATGCGTGAATCCTGTTGCGGGTCGTTTCACGCATGAGCGGCATCATATTCGCTTGCGCAAAATGAAACAAACCAATATTCTTCACGGATAGGCCGAATATTACTGAGGCTCAATTCTATTAAGAACGCCATGTCACGTCCCTTGCCACCGCTCGCCGCCCTGCACGCCTTCGAGGCGGCCGCCCGCCATGAAGGTTTCCAGCGCGCGGGCGAAGAATTGCACGTCTCGGCCGGCGCCATCGGCCACCACGTCAAACAGCTGGAAGCGTGGCTCGGCATCGTGCTGTTCCAGCGTCTGCCGCGCGGCGTGGTGCTCACCAGCGCCGGCCAGCGCTATGCGGCTTCGCTGGGGCCGATACTCAACCAGCTGGCCGACGTCTCCGAGCAGGCGCGGCGCCAGGGCGACGACAAGGTCGTCACGGTGACGGCCACCAGCTCGCTCGTCTCGCGCTGGCTGATGCCGCGCCTGGGCCGGCTGCGCGACCGCTACCCGCAGATCGAACTGCGCGTGCTGGCGTCCATGCACCCGGTCGACCTGGCGCGCGATGGCGTGGACGTGGCCATCCGCCTGGGACCAGGCCGCTATCCGGGCCTCAAAGTGGATTTATTGATGGAAGAATGGTTTTCCGCCGTCTGCAGCCCCGGTTTCCGCGCCAACGCGGCCAGCCTGCGCCAGCCGGCCGACCTGCTGCGCTATCCGCTGCTGCACGACGAGCCGGAAGTGCACCTGCCCGGCGAAATCGACTGGACGCGCTGGCTGCACAGCTGCGGCGTGCATTACAGCGGCAATAGCGGCAACAGCGGCGCGCGCTTTTCGCACACGTATCTATGCCTGGACGCAGCCGCCAGCGGCCAGGGCGTGGCCATTGCCGCCAGTCCCCTGATCGGCGACGACCTGCGCTCGGGCCGCCTGGTGCGCGTGTTCGAACACGCGGTGCGCGGCCCCCACTGCTATTATCTGCTGCGTTCGCCCCAGGCGGAAACGCGGCCCCTCGTGCACGCGTTTTGCGAATGGCTGATCGCCGAAGCGCGCGCCGACCAGGAAACCGTCTGGCCTACCGTGGAGACAGCATGACGACACACGAACTGGCGCGCAGCGCCGACTATATTGTCCAGCACGAATACGAACATGCCAGGGTGACGGCCGCCGATGGGCGTCACGCCAGCCTGGGCGAATTCTATGGCGACCCGGCCGTGGCCTTGATCGATGACCATGAGCAATGGTGCGCCGTGGCGGGCGAAGGATTGGTGATTTGCCGGCTGGAACAGGGGTTCGGCCAGTGCGCGGAATACTACCGCCAGCCTGGCGAAGTGCGCTGGATTACGGACTTGCGGCAAACGGGAGCGTTTGCGCTGGAGTGGCGGGGTGAGGATGGGGTTTGGCACAGCCTTGCCTTTGAGGCGGCTGTGTCGGGTTACGCGCCAAGGCGCTAACCCGACCTACGCCGACCTGCGCCAGCGGTTGCAATGCCCCGTAGCTGTGTCGGGTTACGCGCCAAGGCGCTAACCCGACCTGCGCCAGCGGTTGCAATGCCCCGTAGCTGTGTCGGGTTACGCGCCAAGGCGCTAACCCGACCTACGCCAGAGGTTGCAATGCCCCGTAGGTCGGCTTAGCGCGCAGCGCCTAAGCCGACAACCCCATTACAATTTAATGAAATGCTCGCGGTAGTACTTCAATTCTTCGATCGACTCGAGGATATCGGCCAGCGCCGTGTGCTTCTGGTGTTTCTTGAAACCGGTGGCGATTTCCGGCTTCCAGCGCTTGCACAGCTCTTTCAATGTCGATACGTCAACATTGCGATAGTGGAAGAATGCTTCCAGCTTCGGCATGCCGCGCACCATGAAGCGGCGGTCCTGGCCGATGGTGTTGCCGCACATGGGCGACTTGCCAGCAGGCACGTATTTCTTCAGGAACGCGATCAGTTCCGCTTCCGCCTGGGCTTCCGTCACGGTCGACGCTTTCACCTTGTCGATCAGGCCCGAGCGGCCGTGCGTGCCCTTGTTCCAGGCGTCCATCTTGTTCAGGGTTTCATCCGACTGGTGAATCACGAACACGGGGCCTTCGGCCAGCAGGTTCAAGTGCATGTCCGTCACCACCACCGCCACCTCGATGATGCGGTCGGTATCAGGCTCCAGGCCCGTCATTTCCATGTCGACCCAGACCAGGTTCATCTCGTTGGGACGTGCTGGCACGGCGGGTGCGGGGGTGGATGCGGTTAAGTCGGTCGCTTGTGACATAATTCTCTCTTGGCCTAATCAAACTAAATAATCAGCCATTTTCTCACAGGCACAGAATGTATTCACTCGCGTTTTCGATTTTGTTTGTATCCATCCTCGTTTTGACCCTGGCCGTGCGCTTCTGGCTCGCTTCGCGGCAGATCCGCCACGTGCTGGCGCACCGCGCGGCAGTCCCGCCCGAATTCGCGGAAAAAATCCCGCTGGCCGCGCACCAGAAGGCGGCCGACTACACGGTGGCCAAGACCAAGTTCGGCCTGCTGACCTTGCTGGTCAACTACGCCGTGCTGATCGGTTTCACCTTGCTGGGCGGCCTGCAATGGCTGGCGCTGCACCTGAATGAATGGATGGGCGCCGGTTCGCCCATGCTGTACCAGATCGGTCTGATCGCCGCCTTTGCCGTCATTTCCGGCCTGATCGACCTGCCCTTCGACTATTACCGCCAGTTTGTGCTGGAACAACGTTTCGGCTTCAACACCATGGCGCGCAAGCTGTTTTTCACCGACATGCTCAAGGGCGTGGGCCTGGGCGCGGCCATCGGCTTGCCGCTGATCTGGGTCGTGCTGACCCTGATGGCGAAAAGTGGCGGCCTGTGGTGGCTGTACGCGTGGTTCGTCTGGAGCGGCTTCCAGCTGCTGATGATGGTGCTGTTCCCGACCGTCATCGCCCCGCTGTTCAACAAATTCACGCCGCTGGCCGACGAAGCGCTGAAAAGCCGCATCGAAGGCTTGATGCAGCGCGTCGGTTTCGCTTCGAAAGGCTTGTTCGTCATGGACGGCTCGAAGCGCAGCGCCCACGGCAATGCGTATTTCTCGGGTTTTGGCGCCAACAAGCGCATCGTCTTCTTCGACACCCTGCTGTCGCGCCTGGCGCCGCAGGAGATCGAGGCCGTGCTGGCGCATGAACTGGGCCACTTCAAGCTCAAGCACATCGTCAAGCGCATCGCCATGATGTTCGTCATCTCGCTGGGCTTTCTGGCGCTGCTGGGCTTCCTGAAAACGCAGCCATGGTTCTATGCGGGCCTGGGCGTCGACCCTGTCGCGCTGGCATTGACGGGCCAGCCGACGGACGCGCTGGCCCTGCTGCTGTTCATGCTGGCCTTGCCCGTCTTTACCTTCCTGCTGGGACCGTTGACCTCGCTCAGCTCGCGCAAGCACGAATTCGAAGCCGACGCCTTTGCCGCCACGCACACGCAGGCGGACGACCTGGTCTCGGCCCTCGTGAAAATGTATGAAGACAATGCGTCGACCCTGACGCCCGACCCGCTGCACTCGGCCTTTTACGATAGCCACCCGCCGGCCAGCGTGCGCATCCGCCACCTGAAAGGGGCTACGACATGAATACGCCATCCACACTGCAAGAGCTGGCCCAACTGTCCTGCGCGCCGCGCCAGCACGCGCTGGGCGACACCGGCGTCGCCACCCTGCACGCGCTGCTGCCGCAATGGACAGTACAAAATGGCAAGCTGTGCCGTGACTTCGGCTTCAAGAATTACTACCAGACCCTGGCGTTCGTGAACGCCCTGGCCTATATGACCCATACGCAAGACCACCATCCGGAGCTCATCATTACTTACAAAACCTGCGCCGTGCGCTACGACACGCACTCGGTCAACCAGGGCGCCGGCGGCCTGTCCGAAAACGACTTCATCTGCGCCGCCAAGGCCGACCTCATTTACCAGAGCAGCCAGGTGGCCCCATGAGCGAAGGCAAGTTGACGGGCGTCATCATTGCCGCCCACGGCCGCCATTACCTGGCCGACGTGGACGGCGCCAAGCTGCAATGCGTAACGCGCGGCAAGAAAACCAATGTGGCCGTGGGCGACATCGTGCACCTGACGCGCACCTCGAACGACCAGGCCGTCATCGACCGCATCGAGGAACGCAAGACCCTGCTGTACCGCTCGGATCAGTACAAATCGAAGCTGCTGGCCGCCAATTTGACGCAGCTGTTCATCGTCGTGGCGACGGAACCGGGCTTTGCCGACGACCTGATCTCGCGCTCGCTGGTGGCGGCCGACGCGGCCGGCATCGAGGCGCGCATCATCCTGAACAAAACGGACGTGACCGCTTCGCTGGAACGGGCCCGCGAGCGCCTGCTGCCGTATTCCTCGATGGGCTATCCCGTCGATGAAGTGTCGGCACGCGCCGAACCTGAGCACGCCGTGGCCACCCTGGCGCCGCTGCTGGCGGGCCAGTCGTCGATCCTGATCGGCCAGTCGGGCATGGGCAAGTCATCCTTGATCAACCTGCTGGTGCCGGACGCCGACATCGCCGTGCGCGAAATCTCGGCCGCGCTCGACACGGGCAAACACACGACGACCTTTACGCGGCTGTACAAGCTCGATGAACTGGGCGCCAACAGTTCCATCATCGACTCGCCCGGCTTCCAGGAATTCGGTCTGTATCACCTGTCCGAAGGCATGCTCGAGCGGGCTTTCCGCGAGTTCCAGCCCTACCTGGGCGGCTGCAAGTTCTATAACTGCCGCCACCTGATCGAGCCGCAATGCGCCATCCTGCAAGCCTTGTCGGAAGGCAAGATCGCCAAGATGCGCCATACCCTGTATGGCCAGCTGCTGCACGAATCGGCGCAGACGCTGTATTAAGCAAATGCCGCAGCACGAATAAAGCCACAACAAAACCTCGGCCGGCAAAATTTAATTTTGCGGCCGAGCTTGCTTTTCGACTTTAATCCCAAAACCGTTCATCCGCCGTTTTAGGCATTTCAGCGCGTCAAACCTGCCGCCCGTCGCCTGCCGCTGGCGATGGCCAGGCGCGTTTGCTAACTTGACACCAGTCGCTGCCGGAAACCCGCCAGCGACCACACGATCTAACTACTCTCCATCCTGCCATCCTGATCGAAGGTGAATGTCATGCTGACCAAACGCTTACTCCCCCTCCTCGTCGCTATCTTTGCCCTTGCCGGCGGCACAGCCCAGGCCCAAACCGCGATGACGCCGCAAGCCGCAGACAGCGTGCGCGTCACCTCTGGCACCTACTATCACGTCACGGCACAGGAAGCCTTAGACATCGAGCAGCAATACCGTCTGTCGAATGGACAACGGCTGGAAGTCCAGCAGCAGGACACCCATTTCTTTGGCCGCCTGATCGACGACAGGGAATTGCATGCAAAGCCCAGCGTGGAAATCTATCCCACCGGGCCGGGCCAGTTTGTCAGCAAAAAGGGCTCGACCTTCGTTTTCAGCAATACGGGCGAGCGCGTGGTGATCGACGACGCCCAGTTCCTGCCCGGCTTGCGCATGCCTGCCGACATGCGCAGCGCCAGCACCATGGACGGCAGCGCCCGCATCCGCCTCGTGTCACGCTAGACGCCTGCGGCCGGCCGTAGCACGGCCGGAGAAACGCCCTGTCGTGGCGGCCGGGCGGGACGCACAATTCTGCCCTGCGGACTGAACAATTCCCCTGAATGCAGCTTACAATGCGATGACGCATGGCCTGTGCGGTCGCAGGCTGGCGCCACTGTTTGCGGGGAGAATGCTTGAATGGAAATGTTCGCGCTCGAACATGACGTAGCGCAGTGGGAAAGCGCATTGCTGCCGTTGCGCGGCACCGGGCGCGTACCGCTGCTGCTGTTGCTGGCATGGCATTTGCGCCAGCGCAACTGCGCACAGGCTCTGCACCATGCAGCCGAAGCGGCAGCCTTGTTGCCCCACGTCCAACTGTCGCCACCCGCCTTGGCCCGCGCCCAAGCGCGTCTGCAACTGGTGCAGGCGGAAGTGGCATGGCTGCAAGGCGCACTCGATGCGGCCGAAAGCCTGGCCCTGGCGGCGCGCGCCACCTGCGAAGTACACGGCGACGGCGCCGGCTGCGCCGACGCCCACTGGCTGCTGTCCTCGATCGCCGTCGACCGGGGCGACCATGCCCGCTGCGACGCCGAACTGCTGGCCGCGGCGCAGCAAGCGCGTAGCGCCGGCGATGCGATGCGCGCCGGCCTGGCCGACGCGGCCACGGCGCGCTGGGCCGTCTTGCACGACGCGCCGGCCGCCCAGGTCCGATGGGGCGGCCACTTCCAGACCGACGGCGCCAGCGGCAAGCTGCCCGCGCCGCTGGCCGCCTGGGTGCACGACTTTCGCGGCTTGCTGGCGCACACGTCGCGCGACCTGGGCACGGCCGCCGGCCACTACATGCAAAGCTATGAGGCGGCCCTGGAAAGCGGCCAGCTGCGCGGCGCGATCACGGCCGCCATCAATATCGGCGACTGTTTCTCCAGCCTCAACGACAACGAATCGGCCCTCGAATGGATGCAGTGCGCGCTGGACCTGGCGCGTCCCACCGGCTGGCCGCGCAGCATCGGCGCCTGCCAGACGCATACGGCCGAAACCATGCGCAAGCTGGGGCGCCTGGCCGACGCCGAAACACTGCTGCGCGAAGCGCTGCACATCCTGGCCCCCGTGGCGGGCGCGCGCACCTATGCCAATGCCCTGTTCCACTTGGGCGAACTGAGCCTGGACAAGGGCGACTACGACACGGCGCTCGACGCCTTCAGCCGGCTGGCGCAGCGCGCCGAAGCGCTGGGCCAGGCCGATTTCCGCAGCATGGCGCAGCGCGGCAGCGCCCACGCGCTGTCCTACCTGGACCGTCCGGACGAGGCGCTGCAGGCGGCCGAACGGGCTTGCCAGCTTGCCACGGCGCAAGGCGACGCCATGCACCAGGTGGCGGCGCTGCGCGTTTTGTCCATGCTGCATGCGCGCCACGACTTGCCGCCGCCCGCAGGCATGCAGGAACGCAATCCCGCCCTGCATTTCCTGCACCAGGCACTGCAGGTGGCCGACTCCATCGAAGGCTATGTGCCGCCGGGCGAACTGCTCGATGCGCTGGCGCGCGAGTACGCGCATGCGGGCGACTATGCGCGCGCCTACGATATCGCCCTCGATGCGGGCGTGGCGCGCGAAAAAAGCCACACCCAGCAGGCGAGCAACCGCGCCACCGCCATGCAGGTTTACCACCAGACGGAACATGCGCGCTCGGAAGGCTATCACCACCGCGAACTGGCCGCCTCCGAAGCGCGCCGCGCCGAAGTATTGCAGCAGACCAGCGAGACCCTGGAGCGGCTGTCGGCCATCGGCCAGGAAATCACCACCCACCTCGACGCCAGCGCCGTGTTCCAGGTACTGGACCGCCACGTGCATGCCTTGCTCCCAGTCAATACCTTTGCCGTCTACATGCTCGATGCGGCGGGCACGGCGCTGCGCCGCGCGCACGGCGTGGAGGCAGGCCGACCCCTGTCCGACAACGCCATTCCACTGAGCAACCCACGCGCCTATTCCGTGCGCTGCCTGCTGGGCCGGCGCGAAGTGTATATCGACCAGGTGCCGCCCAAGCGCCACGCCTACACCGTGCCCGGCACCCTGCATAACCAGAGCGTGCTGTACGTGCCCTTGACGGTGGGCGAACGCGTGCTGGGCGTGATGACGGTGCAGGCTTGCCATGCCCATGCCTACGGCGAACGCGAACGCCTGATCTTCCGCACCCTGTGCGCGTATGGCGCCATCGCGCTCGACAATGCCAGCGCCTACCGGCAACTGCAAGACGCCCAGGCGCAACTGGTATCGCAGGAAAAACTGGCCGCCCTGGGTTCCTTGATGGCCGGCGTGGCGCATGAACTCAACACCCCGATCGGCAACAGCCTGCTGATCGCCAGCACCATGCTGCAAAAGACGGAAGACGTGGAACGCCTGATGAACGGTCCCGGCCTGCGCCGCTCGGACCTGGCCGCCTACATCGACGATGCGGGCAAGGCATCGGCGCTGGTCATGCGCGGCCTGCACAGCGCGGCCGACCTGGTCAACAGCTTCAAGCAGGTGGCCGTCGACCGCACCACCGAACAACGGCGCCAGTTCGACCTGCAGCAGGTGAGCAATGAAATCATCGCCACCGTCATGAACCGCATCCGCAGCTCGGGCCACCGCATCGAGACGGATATCGCGTTCGGCATCTCGCTGGACAGCTATCCGGGCCCGTTCGGCCAGGTGATCACCAATCTGATCAACAACGCCCTGCTGCACGCCTTCGCTCCCGCGCCCAATGACGGCGCCGCCGGCAAGGGCTGCATGCGTTTGTCCGCCACGCCCGATGGCGCGCGCGTGCGGATCGTCTTCGCCGACAATGGCGGCGGCATCGCCGAACAGCATTTGTCGCGCATCTTCGACCCGTTCTTTACCACCAAGCTGGGCCAGGGCGGCAGCGGCCTCGGTTTGTCGATCAGCTACAACATCGTCACGGCCCTGCTGGGCGGCACCATCCAGGTGGCCAGCAGCCCCGCCGGCACGCATTTCACGCTGGACTTGCCCCTGGTGGCGCCGCAGATCGATGCGGCCAGCCCGGCCAGCATCTATTGATGCCGGCAAGACCATGGCTGGACGCGGATACTTGTCTACACAAGTACCCGTCCGGCCAGTCTTTCCAATCTAAAAGCAAAACCCTTATAATTGAATGGCTGAAGTCCCTGCCATTGCATGATTTACAACTTGGCAAACCGCATCGACCCGCGCGACAAACAGGCGCGGGCACCGATCAACACAGCAGCGCGCCGGGCGAGGCAGTCATCAGACGAGATGTTGTACGCTGATGCAACCCGGCGGGAAAGGCACGCCGCCGGCGGCCTGCGCATCTTCAAGTGGTCATTATGTCGACAAAAAAACCGATCAAGCACTACCTCCAGTTCTCCGATTTCACGTTGGAAGAGTATGAATATGTGATCGAACGCGCCCATCTGATCAAGCGCAAGTTCAAGAATTACGAAATCTACCATCCGCTGATCGACCGCACCCTGGTGATGGTCTTTGAAAAGAACTCCACCCGCACGCGATTGTCGTTCGAAGCCGGCATGCACCAGCTGGGCGGCGCCGCCATCTACCTGAACACGCGCGACTCCCAGCTGGGCCGCGGCGAGCCGGTGGAAGACGCGGGCCAGGTCATGTCGCGCATGTGCGACATCATCATGGTGCGTACCTTCGGCCAGGAAATCATCGAGCGTTTCGCCGCCAATTCGCGCGTGCCGGTGATCAATGGCCTGACCAATGAACACCACCCGTGCCAGGTCTTTGCCGATATCTTCACCTACATCGAACACCGCGGCTCGATCGCCGGCAAGGTCGTCGCCTGGATCGGCGACGCCAACAACATGCTGTACTCGTGGCTGCAGGCGGCCGAAGTGTTCGGCTTCCACGTCAACGTATCGACGCCGAAGGGCTACGACATCGACCTGTCGCAAGTCAAGACGGAGCGCTACACTTTCTTTGCCAACCCGTCCGACGCCTGCGAAGGCGCGCACCTGGTCAACACGGACGTGTGGACCAGCATGGGTTACGAGGCGGAAAACGCGGCCCGTATCGCCGCCTTCGACGGCTGGATCGTCGATGGCGCGAAGATGGCCCGCGCGGCGCCCGACGCGCTGTTCATGCACTGCCTGCCCGCCCACCGCGGCGAGGAAGTGGCCGCCGAAGTGATCGACGGCCCGCAATCGGTGGTGTGGGACGAGGCGGAAAACCGCTTGCACGTGCAAAAAGCGCTGATCGAATACCTGTTACTCGGTAAAATCGAATAATTCGCCTGGCACTGCATAAAAAACCTGGCAGCATCGCAATACATACATCGACAACGACAACTGGAAGCAATATGAGCGACATTAAAAAAGTAGTCCTGGCCTATTCCGGCGGACTCGACACCTCCGTCATCCTGAAATGGCTGCAAGATAACTACCAGTGCGAAATCGTCACCTTCACGGCCGACCTGGGCCAGGGCGAAGAACTGGAACCGGCGCGCGCCAAGGCCATCAAATTCGGCATCAAGCCGGAAAACATCCATATCGAAGACGTGCGCGAAGAATTCGTGCGCGATTTCGTCTTCCCGATGTTCCGCGCCAACACCGTGTATGAAGGCGAATACCTGCTGGGCACCTCGATCGCCCGTCCGCTGATCGCCAAGCGCCTGATCGAAATCGCCAACGCCACGGGCGCCGACGCCATCTCGCACGGCGCGACCGGCAAGGGCAACGACCAGGTGCGTTTCGAACTGGGCGCCTACGCCCTGAAGCCAGGCGTGAAGATCATCGCCCCATGGCGCGAGTGGGATCTGCTGTCGCGCGAAAAACTGCTGAAGTACGCGGAAGACGCCGGCATCGAAATCGACATGAAGCACAAGAACGGCGGCGCGCCATACTCGATGGATGCCAACTTGCTGCACATCAGCTTTGAAGGCCGCCACCTGGAAAACCCGAGCGCCGAAGCGGAAGAAACCATGTGGCGCTGGACCGTCAGCCCTGAAAAGGCGCCGGACGAAGCGGAATACCTGGACATCGAATACGAAAAAGGCGACATCGTCGCCATCAACGGCGTGCGCATGTCGCCGGCGACCGTGCTGGCCGAACTGAACAAGGTTGGCGGCAAGCATGGCGTGGGACGCCTGGACCTGGTGGAAAACCGCTACGTCGGCATGAAGTCGCGCGGCTGCTATGAAACCCCGGGCGGCACCATCATGCTCAAGGCCCACCGCGCCATCGAATCGATCACCCTGGACCGCGAAGTGGCCCACCTGAAAGATGACCTGATGCCACGCTACGCATCGATGATCTACAACGGCTACTGGTGGGCGCCCGAGCGCGTTGCCCTGCAAACCCTGATCGACCACACGCAAGAAACCGTGAACGGCTGGGTACGCATCAAGCTGTACAAGGGCAATGTCATCGTTGTGTCCCGCGATTCGAAGACGGATTCGCTGTTCGACATGAACATCGCCACCTTCGACGAAGACGGCGGCGCCTACAACCAGGCCGATGCCGGCGGCTTCATCAAGCTGAACGCCTTGCGCATGCGCATCGCCGCCATCGCCCGCGAAAAACGGGGCCAGAAGTAATTAGTTAGCCAGGGGGCACCTGCTCCCGCGCCAGCTCAAGCCGCCCACGGGCGGCTTTTTTGCGTTTGAAACGCACTCGTCCGCGATTTACGGCCCTGCGCGCGCCCGGATCACCCCCATTTTGCTGTCCGCATGGCAAAATGCTACAGTGCAATTTAGAGCACCTAACATAACCTACTGCGCGGCGCGATTTGCGGCCTGCGATGCTCACTGTGCATGCGCACAGTTGCGCTTCTCAGCCGCAACTCGCTACCGCTCGCTACGGTTCTGTTAGGCGCTCTTAGTCGAAAACTTCCCGCTTCCGGAGCCACCATGTTCAAAGACCTGAGTATCAAGAATAAACTGTACCTGGGCTTCGGCTCCATCGTGGCCATCATCCTGATCCTGCTGGGCGTGGCCTACAACAGCTTTTCGCGGCTGTCCGAGGCTAATGCATGGGACCGCCATACGATGGAAGTGCTGGTCGAGATCGACAAGATCCACAATTCCATCCTGCAAATCCAGGTGGAAGCGCGCGGTTTCATCCTGACCGGCAACGAAGCCTCGCTGACCCCGGAAACCGATGAAACGGCAATGCTGAGCCAACACACGCAAAAAGCCATCGCCATGACGGTCGACAACAAGCTGCAGTCGGAACGCTTCCGCAAGATCGACCAGCTGACCACCACCTGGGTCAAGGAATGGATCACTCCGCTGATCGAGAAGCGCCGCGCGCTGGGCAATGCCCCGGGCGCCACGGAAGCGGTGGCGCGCTCCATGCCGCCAAGCGGCTACCCGGCTGTCGCGCAAGCGAACAAGTTGCTCGACGAAGTGGCCGCCGAGGAAACCCGCTTGCTGGCCGAACGCACGGCCACCACGGCAAAATTGCAGGAAACCATGATGTTGACCCTGGCCCTGGGCGGCCTGCTGTGCGTGGTGCTGGCGCTGGGCATTTCCTATCTGCTGGGCCGTGCCATCCTCGGCCCGCTGAACAGCCTGACGGACGCCGTCGGGCGCATCGCCGGCGGCGAGCAAGGCGCGCGCGCCGCCATCCTCTCGCGCGACGAGCTGGGCAAGGTAACGGAAGAGTTCAACCGCATGGCGCAAACCATCCAGGACAACCAGGCCAACGAATTGGCCGCCACCAACACCTTGCGGGCCAAGGTCGATTCCCTGCTGGAAGTGGTGTCCAAGGCAGCCTCGGGCGACCTGACGGGCAAGGTCGGCATCACGGGCAGCGATGCCATCGGCCAACTGGGCAATGGTCTGGCGAAGATGTTCGAAAACCTGCGCAGCCTGCTCAACAATGTGCAAAAGGCCGGCATCCAGGTGACGACCTCCGCCACGGAAATCGCCGCCTCGGCGCGCCAGCAGGAAGCCACGGGGATTGAACAAGCGCAAACGAGCGTGGAAATTCTCAGCACCACCAAGGAAATCTCGGCCAACACGAGCCAGTTGCTCAAAACCATGGAAGACGCCACCGCCGTGGCCGACTACACGACGAATGCGACGGCCGAAGCGCAGAACAACCTCAAGCGCATGGATTCGACCATGCAGCACATGGTTTCGGCCACCGATTCCATCAACGCCAAGCTGGCCGCCCTGTCGGAAAAGGCCAGCAATATCAATAGCGTGCTGATCACCATCACGAAGGTGGCCGACCAGACCAACATCCTGTCGCTGAACGCCGCCATCGAGGCGGAAAAGGCGGGCGAGGCGGGCCGCGGGTTCTCCGTCGTGGCGACGGAAATCCGCCGCCTGGCCGACCAGACGTCCGTCTCCACCTGGGATATCGAGCAAATGCTCAAGGAAATGCAATCGGCCGTGTCCGCCAGCGTGATGGGCATGGATAAATTCTCGGAAGAAATTCGCCGCAGCGTGGGCGAAGTGCGGCAAGTGGCCGAGCAGCTGTCGTCCGTCATGGACCAGGTGCAGAAACTCACGCCGCAGTTCGACGCCGTGCTGCAAGGCATGCAGTCGCAGGCGATCGGCGCGTCGCAGATTTCCGACACCATGATGCAGCTCAACGACGCCACCCAGCAAACGGTGGAGTCATTAAAAGCCACCAGCGAGGCGGTGCACCAGTTGCAATATGCGGCGGGCGACCTGCAGTCGAGCGTGTCGACCTTCGCCGTCACCATCTGATCCCATGAAAGTGCTGCTCTTTCACATCGGACGCGACCGCTACGGCCTGCCCCTGGCCAGCATCGTGCGCGTGCTGCCGCTGCTGGAGCTGAAGCAGTTGCCGCTCACGCCAGACTACGTGGCCGGCCTGATGGACTTGCACGGCACGCCCGTGCCCGTGATCGACCTGTCGCGCCTGGCCGGGCTGCCGCCCGCCGCCGCGCAGTTCGACACGCGCATCGTCATCGTCGACTACCGCGCGCCGGACGGCGCCATGCATGCGCTGGGCCTGCTGGCCTCGCAGGTGCGCGGCATCGCCGATATCGACCCGCAAGGGCTTGAGGACAGCGGCGTGGCGACGGCGCCCTTCCTGGGCCAGGTGGCCAGCGACGCCGACGGCATCGTGCAGCTGGTCGAGCTGGATCACCTGCTGCCGCCGGACGTGCGCGCGCTGCTGTTTCAAGACGCGAGCGCGGCATGACGGCGCAAGCCCTGCTGCGCCGCGCGACGGGCCTGTCGGTGTCCAAATCCGTGGCCGAGCGGGCCGTCAATCAGCGCATGGAGCGGACGGGCTTTGCCGATAGCCAGGCTTACCTCCAGGCGCTCACGCCGGCCGAAATGACGCAATTGATCGAACTGGTGGTGGTGCCCGAATCGTGGCTGTTCCGCGATCCGCAAGCGTTCTACGCCACCGTCGAACTGGTGCAGGAGCGCTGGGCGCGCGGACGTGCCACGCGCATCCTGTCGATCCCGTGCGCGGGCGGCGAGGAACCGTATTCGATGGCCATGGCGCTGCGCGACGGCGGTGTGCCGAAACAGGCGTTCAGCATCGACGCGTATGACTTGAGCCCCGGCTGCATCGAGCGGGCGCAGGCCGGCGTGTATGGCCGCAACGCCTTCCGCGCGCAGGACGTGGCCTTCCGAGAACGCTATTTCACGCACGTGGCCGACGACGCCTACCGCATCATCGACTCCCTGCGCGACCAGGTGACCTTCAGGCAGGGCAATCTGCTGCAGTTCGATACCGCCAGCTGCAGCAAACACTACGACGTCATCTTCTGCCGCAACCTGCTGATTTACTTCGACAAACCGACCACGCGCGCCGCCATCGCCAACCTGTCCGCCCTGCTGGCCGACGACGGCATGCTGCTGGCCGGTTATGCGGAAGTGCCGTCGTTCTGCCAGAACGGCTTTGCGCCGCTGCAGTTCCGCCAGGCTTTCGCCCTGAAGAAGGAAACAGCGGCGCCGGCCAGCCCCGTGCTAGTGGCGCCGCTGCCTGTCGCGCGTCCCCTGCGCAGCGTGCCGCCCGCGCCAGGGCGCGCTGTACTAGCAGCCCCCTCTTCCGCCGCGCCGGCGGTGCCGCGCACGCGCCCCGTGTCCGTGCCATCGCCCGCGCCGGCAGCGCAAGCCGATTTGCTGGCAGAGGCGCGCCTGCTGGCCGACCGCGGCCAGTTGCGCGAGGCCGGCGACAAATGCCACGCGCACCTGGCGAAAGTGCCCGAGGCGGCGGAAGCGTATTTCATGCTGGGCATCATCAACGAACTGGCCGGCAAGATGGACCTGGCCGACGACTACTGGCGCCGCTGCATCTACCTGCAGCCCGACCATTACGAGGCGCTGTGCCATCTGGCCCTGCTGGCCGAACGCAATGGCAACCAAACGGCCGCCGCCACCCTGAAGGCGCGCGCGGCACGCATTTACGAGCGCCGCCAGGCGTCCAACTAAGGGGCAAGCATGACAAATCTCATCGCCACCGAGTCCCCCGCCACCATCGACGACTGCTGGAACCATATCGGCGTGGTCGGCGACCAGAGCTGCCCCAAGCTGCCAGCCAACGTGCATTGCCGCAACTGCGACGTGTACGCGGGCGCCGCCCAGCGCAACCTGCAACGCCCCGTGGACGAACACTACCAGCGCGACTGGGCCAGCCACTTCCGCCAGATCGATGCGGGCGGCGAAGTGCGCGACAGCTCGGCGCTGGTATTTCGCATCGGCCGCGAATGGCTGGCGCTGCCCACGCGCGTGTTCGACGCCGTGGCGCCGCAAGCCAAGCCGCATGTGCTGCCGCACCGCAGCGGGCGCGGCCTGTCCGGCATCGTCAATATCGGCGGCAAGCTGTATCCATGCATGTCGCTGGCACACCTGCTTGGCATCGACGAACAGGGCGCGCCGCCGGCCCGCGGCCGCCACACCTTTGCGCGCCTGCTGCTGCTGCGCTGGGAAGAACAAGCTTACGCCCTGCCCGTGGCCGACCTGCACGGCATCGTGCGCTACGCCTCGGCCAAGGTGCAGGCGCCGGCGGCGACCATCAACAAGGGCCTGTCGCGCTTCCTGTCCGGCGTCATCACCGAGGGCGACATGCGCATCGGCTGCCTCGACACGGCGCTGATCGGCTTTCAACTTGCGAGACTATTACGATGAGCCAGGACCAGCACGGCGACCTGAGCGCCTTTTCCATGCTGGACCTGTTCCGCATGGAGGCGGACAGCCAGACCCAGATTCTCACCGACGGCTTGCTGGCCATGGAGCGCCATGCGGGCGACGCGGCGGCCGTCGAGGCGATGATGCGCGCGGCGCACTCGATCAAGGGTGCCGCCGCCATCGTCGGCCTGCAGGTAGTGGTGCAGCTGGCGCACGGCATGGAAGACAGCTTTGTCGCCGCCCAGCACGGCCGCTTGAAGCTGACGCCGGAACGGGTCGACGTACTGCTGTCGGGCGTCGACCTGATCGTGCAGCTGTCGCGCCTGGACGATGCGGGCGCCGAAGCGTGGCTGGCCGCCAATGCGGCGCAGATCGACCAGACCCTGAACGCCATCGCCGGCATCGCCGACCTGCCCGAATTGCCGGCCCTGCCCTCGTTGCCTGCCTCCGCTCCCGCCCCCTTGCCGCAGGAAACGCCCAACCCGACCGAACTGCAGGCTCCCGTGGCCAGCGGCCTGGCAGGCGAAGAGCCTGAGTCGGCGGCCGCGCCTGCCCCGCGTGCGGGTGCCGCACCGGCCAAGGCTGTGGCGCAAAACTTCGACAAGCTGCTGTCGCTGGCCAGCGAATCGCGCATCAATGCGCACCAGATGCACCCGTTCGTCGGTGCCCTGCAGCGTTTCAAGCGCAACCAGAGCAGCCTGTTTTCCGCCATCGAGCACCTGCACGAAGCCATTGCCCGCTTGGCCGACCCGGGCCTGATGGAAAAGTCCCTGCTGGCGCTGCAAAAGACGCAACCGCTGAAGCAGTTCATGCTCGAGCACATCGCCGACATCGAAACCTATGAGCGGCGCCTGCTGGCCGTCTCGCAAGGCATGGTCGACGAAGTGCTGGCCCTGCGCATGCGCCCTTTCCGCGACGGCATCCATGCGTTTCCGCGCATGGTGCGCGACCTGGCGCGCAGCCTGGGCAAGGAAGTGCAGCTGGAGATCGAAGGCGAAGACACCCTGGTCGACCGCGACATCCTGGCGAAGATCGAAAGCCCGCTGAACCACATGCTCAGGAATGCCATCGACCATGGCATGGAAGGCCCGTACGAACGCATCGACGCGGGCAAGGAAGCGATGGGCACGATACGCATGGAGGCGCGCCACCGCGCCGGCATGCTGAGCATCGAGATCAGCGACGACGGGCGCGGCGTCGACCTGGAAAAAATCCGCCAGTCCGTCATCGAGCGCAAGATGGCCAGTCCCGCCATGGCCGCCGCGCTGTCGCCGGGCGAGCTGCTGGAGTTTTTGTTCCTCCCCGCCTTCAGCCTGAAGGCGACGGCCAATCAATTGTCCGGGCGCGGCGTGGGCCTCGACATCGTGCACGAGACGATACGCCAGCAAAACGGCACGGTGCGCCTGGAATCGGAGCCGGGCCGCGGCTTCCGCGCCCTGATCACCCTGCCGCTGACGCAATCGATCGTGCGCGCGCTGGTGGTCGACGTGCACGGCGAAGCCTATGCCATCCCCATCGTCAAGGTGGAAAGCGTGGTGCGCGTGCCGCAAGCGGCCATCCATACCCTGGAAAACAAGCAGTTCTTCGAACTCAAGGGCGAACATCTGGGCCTTGTGTCGGCCGCGCAGGTGCTGGAACTGGGCGAAGCGGCCAGCCAGACCGACGATTTGCCGGTGGTGGTGATCGGGCGCGGCAAGCAAAGCTATGCGCTGGTGGTCGACGCCATCCGCGGCGAGCAAAGCCTGGCGGTGCAGGCCATCGATCCGATCTTCGGCAAGATGCGCGACATTTCCGCCGCCGCCCTGCTCGACGACGGCGAGCCGGTGCTGATCCTCGACGTGCCCGATTTGCTGCTGTCGATCGACAAGCTGCTGCACGAAGGCGGCCTGCACCAGCTGGCGCAGGCGGGCCACGCGCAGCAGCGCCGCGCCAAGCGCATCCTCGTCGTCGACGATTCGCTGACGGTGCGCGAGATGGAGCGCAAGCTGCTGCTGGCGCGCGGTTTCGAGGTCGACGTGGCCATCGACGGCATCGACGGCTGGAACGTGGTGCGCAGCGGCGAGTACGACCTGGTGATCACCGACGTCGACATGCCGCGCATGGATGGCATCGAACTGGTCTCGCTGATCAAGAAGGACCTGCACCTGCACAAGCTGCCGGTGATGATCGTCTCGTACAAGGACCGCCCGGAAGACCGCGCGCGCGGCCTGTCCGCCGGCGCCGATTATTATCTGACCAAAGGCAGCTTCCACGACGAGACCTTGCTCGACGCGGTGGCCGACCTGATAGGAGATGCCCGCTTATGAGCCGTCATTCATGAAAATTGCCATTGCCAACGATGTCGCCATGGCCGCCGAGGCCCTGCGCCGGGTGGTCGCCAGTACGCAGGAACACCAGGTGCTGTGGATCGCCCGCACGGGGCTCGAGGCCGTGCGCATGTGCGAGGGCAACCGCCCCGACCTGATCCTGATGGACCTGAACATGCCGGAGATGGATGGCGTGGAAGCGACGCGCCTGATCATGGAGCAAAGCCCGTGCGCCATCCTCGTCGTCACGGGCCGCCCGCAGGACAATGTCAACCAGGTCTTCCGCGCGCTGGGCGCGGGCGCGCTCGACGTCACGGCCACGCCGGTGCTGCAGGGGGAAGTGGGCGGCGACAGCGAACTGCTGGCCAAGATCAAGACCATCGGCAAGCTGATACGCCACAGCGCCGAAGCACCGCCGCCGCGCCCGGCGAACGGCAATAACGGCGAACGGGGCGACGGCCAGGTATCGACCCTGGTGGCCATCGGCGCCTCGACGGGTGGCCCCTCGGCCGTGGCCAAGGTGCTGGCCGGCTGGACGGCGCCGCCCGGCTGCGCCATCGTGGTGGTGCAGCACATCGATGAAACCTTCGCCTCGCACTTCGCCAAATGGCTGGACGACCAGCTCAGCATGCCCGTGCGCGTGATCGCCGAAGGCGATGAACTGGTGTCCGGCACGGTACTGATCGCCAAGACCAATGACCACTTGCTGCTAGATCAAAATTATCGTTTGGGTTACGATGCAGCACCGCGCGACTATGTTTACCGCCCGTCCGTCGATGTCTTCTTCAACTGCGTGGCGCAGCACTGGCGCGGCGACGCCATCGGCGTATTGCTCACAGGCATGGGGCGCGACGGCGGCGACGGCTTGCTGGCCATGCGCCGCGCAGGCAAGACGACGATCGCGCAAGACCAGGCCAGCAGCGCCGTGTATGGCATGCCGCGCGCGGCGGCTGAACTCGATGCGGCGCAGCAAATCCTGCCATTGGATAGAATAGGCGCCAGCCTGCGCGGCCGTCTGGGCGCCAAACTCAACAATGGGTGAGAGCCCTCCCCTAACATCTGAAAAGAATGCAATGCCAGAATTCTCCTCCAGCTTCACCCAGCATGAACCCGCATTGACCGAATTCAAGGTCAGCGTGCTGCTGGTGGACGACCAGTTGATCATTGCCGAGGCAGTCCGCCGCATGCTCAGCGACCAGCAGGATATCGAATTTCATTATGTGACCGACGCCACGCAGGCGCTGGACACGGCGCTGCGTTTGCAACCGACCGTCATCCTGCAAGACCTGGTGATGCCGGGCATCGACGGCTTCGCCTTGATCCAGCAGTACCGCGAAAACGAGGCGCTCGCGCACGTGCCGGTGATCGTGATGTCGGCCAAGGACGACCCGAAACTGAAGGCCCACAGCTTTGCCGTCGGCGCCAACGATTATGTGGTGAAACTGCCGGACCGCCTGGAGCTGCTGGCGCGCATACGCTACCATTCCAACGCGCACATCAGCCGCCTGCAGCGCGACCAGGCTTTTCGTTTCCTGCGCGAAAGCCAAAAGAACCTGGCGGACGCGAACATTGAATTGCAGAAACTGGCCGCCCTCGATGGCTTGACGGGCATCGCCAACCGCCGCCGTTTCGATGAAACCCTGCATTTTGAATGGCAGCGGGGCCAGCGCGACAAAGCACCGTTGAGCCTGCTGTTCTGCGATATCGACCATTTCAAGAGCTATAACGACCATTTCGGCCACCTGGCCGGCGACCTGTGCCTGAAAAAAGTTGCCGCCGTGCTCACGGAACATTTGAAACGCCCGGCCGACCTGGCCGCCCGCTACGGGGGCGAGGAATTCGCCCTGATTCTGCCGGAAACGGAAGCGGCCGGCGCGCTGCTGATCGCCCAAGCATGCCGGCGCCATCTGGAAGGCTTGCAGATCGAGAACCCGGCGGCAGGCACGGGCATCGTCACCATCTCGATCGGCGTGGCCACCGTCGTGCCTTCGCCCGACTCGACGGTCGAGCAACTGATCAACCGCGCCGACCAGGCCCTGTACGCGGCCAAGCGCGGCGGACGCAACAGCGTGCTGAGCGCCGATGACGTCCAGGACTGATTTTTAACAGCAAGGAAAGTGAAGCATGAGCACACAACTGGACAATGTCAGCGTCGTCAAGAAGTCGAATATCTACTTTGACGGCAAATGCGTCTCGCACAACGTCATCCTCGCCGATGGCACGAAGAAAAGCGTGGGCGTGATTTTCGCGTCATCGCTGCGCTTCAACACGGGCGCGCCGGAAACGATGGAAATCGTCGGCGGCCTGTGCAAGGTGCGCCTGGCCGACGCGACGGAGTGGCACAGCTATGGCGCGGGCACGGAATTCAAAATCCCGGGCAATAGCTATTTTGACATCGAAACAACGGAAACCGTGGATTACGTCTGCCACTTCGCTTGATTAAACAAACACAGGCTCGGGCGACAGGCGCACGCCGTATTTCGCCTCTACATCATCCTGTATCGCTTCCGCCAGCCGGGTAATGTCCGCGCCACGAGCGCCGCCATTATTCACCAGAACCAGCGCCTGCTTGGGATACACTCCCGCGGGCCCCAGGTTTTTCCCCTTCCAGCCACACTGATCGATCAGCCAGCCGGCCGCCAGCTTTTCCGTGCCATCGGGCTGCGCATGGTGCACCAAGGCGGGGAAACGTTCCAGCAAGGTAAGACATTGCTCGCGTGACACCACCGGATTCTTGAAGAAGCTGCCCGCATTGCCAATCACGGCCGGGTCCGGCAATTTTCGCCGGCGGATCGCCATCACCGTGTCGGCCACCTGTTGCGGCGTCGGCTCGGCAAGATGGCGCTCGGCCACGGCCTGCGCCAGTTCCGCGTAGCGCAAGTTCGGCTGCCACTCGGCGGGCAAGGCAAACGTCACTTCCAGCACGATCAGCTCGCGCCCGTCGGCCTGCTTGAAGATGCTGTCGCGATAGGCGAAACGGCAGGCGTCGCGGTCCATGTCGAAGACGATGCCGCTGGCGCTGTGCATGACGCTCACCTTATGCAGATAATCCTTGATTTCCACGCCATACGCGCCGATATTCTGGATAGGCGCCGCACCCACCGTGCCGGGGATCAAGGACAGGTTTTCCAGTCCGCCCACGCCTTGTGCCAGGGTCCACTGCACGAAGTCGTGCCAGTTTTCGCCGGCCGCGGCCGTGACGAGTATCGTCTCGAAGTCCGCCTGCGCCAGGCGCATGCCGCGCGTGGCCATGTGCAGCACGGCGCCGGGAAAATCGCCCGTCAGTACGATGTTGCTGCCGCCGCCCAATATCAGGCGCGGCATGGCGGACAGGGCGGGATCTTGCAGTGCGGCCTGCAGCTGGGCCTGCGAAGTAATGCGTACGTAGGCGGCCGCATGGGCCGCGATGCCGAAGGTATTCAGGCGCTGGAGGTTGTAATTGTGTTCGATGGTGAGCTCTGGATGCATGGGATAGGGAAATTTTGCTCGATTATAGAGCGAAAGCGACAAAAAACCACCTCAGGACAAGGGCGACTTGCCCGTTGTCCGTTAAAATGTCGCATCTTTAACAGGGCCGTCCCATGGTGCAGAATCAGCCGCCAAGGCCCAGTGCGCCGAGCGCGCGCTCGCTTTAACAAGAAAAGGAACAGACCATGCCGTCATTTGATGTAGTCTCCGAAGCCGATATGATCGAAGTCAAGAATGCCGTCGAGCAATCCAACAAGGAAATCACGACCCGCTTCGACTTCAAGGGCAGCGATGCCCGCGTCGAACACAAGGAAAACGAATTGACCGCATTCGCGGATTCGGAATTCCAGCTCAGCCAGGTGCGCGACGTGCTGACCAATAAATTGACCAAACGCAAGGTCGATGTGCGCTTCCTCGACGAAGGCGACATCAAGAAGATCGGCGGCGACAAGGTCAAGCAGATCATCAAGATCAAGAATGGCATCGAATCGGATGATGCCAAGAAAATCGTGCGCGTCATCAAGGACAGCAAGATGAAAGTGCAAGCGAGCATCCAGGGTGAAGCCGTGCGCGTCACGGGCGCCAAGCGCGACGACCTGCAAGCGGCCATGGCCATGCTGCGCAAGGACGTGCCCGACATGCCGCTGGAATTTAACAATTTCCGCGATTAATTTCGATGATGCGCACGCTCCGGCCTGCGCTTGCACCGGCATGGCGGCAAGCTGCCTCGGAGCACCTGCCCGCTTGGGGTAGAATTGAAGCTGCGCACAGCTACATGCGCCCGCGCGCCTGACCGGCAGCGGGCTTGACCGTACATCTGGCTCAGTGATAACCACGGTAGTCTAAGGATAGCAATGAAACGTGTTGATGATTTCCGCCTGCGATTTGGCAAAAAAGAATATGTGCCCATCATGATAGGCGGAATGGGTGTGGATATTTCCACGTCGGAGCTGGCCCTGGAAGCGGCACGGCTGAACGGTATCGGGCATATCTCCGATGCCATGGTGGAAGACGTGTCGGATCGCCGTTTCGATACCACCTTCGTCAAAGACAAGACGAAACTGTACAAATTCAACATCAATAACAGCGACAAGGCCGTGGTGCAGTTCGACCTGGGCCGCCTGGCGGAAGCGCAGCGCCTGCATATCGGCCGCACCATGGAAGCAAAAAAAGGCGATGGCTTGATCTTCGTCAATTGCATGGAAAAGCTGACCATGAATGGCCCCCGTGAAACCTTGCGCGTGCGCCTGAACGCGGCACTGGACGCCGGCATCGACGGCATCACCCTGTCCGCCGGTCTGCACTTCGGCTCGTTCGCCTTGATGGCCGACCATCCGCGTTTCCGTGACGCCAAGCTGGGCATCATCGTCTCGTCCGTGCGCGCCTTGCAGATTTTCCTGCGCAAGAACGCCAAGCTGGACCGTTTGCCCGACTTCATCATCGTCGAAGGACCCTTGGCCGGCGGCCACCTGGGTTTCGGCATGGACTGGGCCAATTACGACCTGCACACGATCACGGCTGAACTGCTGGCCTACCTGAAAGCCGAACAGCTGGACATCCCGCTGATCGCCGCCGGCGGCATCTTCACGGGCAGCGACGCAGTTTCCTTCCTGGAAGCGGGCGCAGCCGGCGTGCAAGTGGCGACGCGCTTTACCGTCACCAAGGAATGCGGCTTGCCGAACAAGGTCAAGCAGGAATACTACAAGGCCTCGGAAGAAGACATCATCGTCAACGGCGTCTCGCCGACCGGTTACCCGATGCGCATGCTGAAGAACACGCCCGCCATCGGCGCCGGCATCCGTCCAGGCTGCGAATCGTATGGCTACCTGCTCGACGCGACGGGCAACTGCGCATACATCAACTCGTACAACCGCGAAGTGGCGGCCCATCCGGAACAAAAAACCGTCGTCGTGATGGACAAGACTTGCCTGTGCACGCACATGCGCAACTTCAACTGCTGGACCTGCGGCCATTACACGTATCGCCTGAAGGACACCACGCACAAGCTCGACAACGGCGAATACCAGATCCTGACGGCCGAACACGTCTTCAAGGATTACCAGTTCAGCGTCGACAACCAGATCGCCCTGCCGGAAAAAGAAATCCTGGTAGCGGGCTGAATATTGTCAGCATGACATGAAAATGGCGCAGCCTGCGAAGGCTGCGCCATTTTTTTATGCGGGGAGCATCTGCCGCAATGCCCGTTCGATCACGTCGAACTTGGGCCGTCGCAATACTTCTTCCTGCAGGCAAGCATCCATCATGGCCTGCAGACTGGGCATGGACGCCGCGCAATGCGCGATCAACTCGCCCAGCAGCACGCCAAAGGCACGCGCCTCTATGCCTTGCAGTACCTCCCCATGCGGTGAACCGGACGCAAACATCGACGCCGCGCCGAAGTCGCCCAGCAGGCAGGCGCCACCGTCCGCATACAGGATATTGTGTGCATACAAGTCGCCATGCACGATGCCGCGCGCATGCAGCTGGCATACGGCCGAGGCGATGCCCTGGGCAATGGTCAAGGCTTGCGGTGCCTCAAAGCGCACGCCTTCGGCATACACATCACGCGTGCATGATGACAGGCTGGGCGGCCCTGCCAGGTTGCGATAGGCCACGTCGATCAGCGGCATGACCAGTCCCAGCGCCCCTTGCGGATGCGCATCGAGCGTCCCGAGGATGGGGATCAGCCCCGGATGGGCGCCGGCGCCGACACAGGCAGCCATTTCGCTGCGCGGCAAGCCGTCGCTGGTCATCGCCCCCTTGAATACTTTGACGGCGACATCCTCAACACCATCGAGGCGGGCACGGAAAATCACGCCCGATGCCCCCTCGCCCAGCTGCTGCGCCAGTTGCAAACGCGGCCAAGCCACGCCCGCCGTCCCGGCGCCGCTCAGGGCCGCCAGTTCACGCGCTTCCGTAAAGGGATTGCCCGCATACGCGAGCCAGCTCAGGCGTGGTAAGGCCAGCAGGCAATCGGGGAGCGCCGTGAAACGGTTGGCGGCGATGCGCACCAGTTCCAGCTTGCGGCAGTTCACCAGCGATGCCGGCAAACTGCTCAGGCAATTTCCCGCCAGCATGAGTTTCTGCAATTGCCCGCACTTGCCGAGTTCATCAGGCAAGACTTCGATGGCATTGTCGGTCAGCGTCAGCCAGCGTAGTGCCGATGGCAAGGCTGCGGCCGGCACGTGGCCGATCCGGTTCGCCTTAAAACCGATCATTTCCAGCCCAGGACAGGAACCGAGCACGGCCGGCAAGGTGGTGAACAGATTATCCGAGCAAAATATGATGCGCAGCTTGTGCAGGCGCGGCAGATCGTCGGGCAGCGAAGATAGCGCATTGCCGGACAGGTCGAGGATTTCCAGGCTGTCGGCCAGGTCGAATATCTCGCGTGGGAAGTCCGTCAAGCCGCACGACAGCTTCAGGCGGCGCAGGCCGGCCAGTTGGCCAGTGCGTAATTGTTCCAGCGTATGCATAGCAGACAAGATATCCCTTTCAAAAATCCGGCAATCGCTGGCGTACACAAAACCAGCGGACGTAAAAAAACCCCCACCGGGTCACCGATGGGGGTTTTTTCGTATAACAAGCCTGACGATAACCTACTTTCACACTGGTTGCAGCACTATCATCGGCGCAAAGTTGTTTCACGGTCCTGTTCGGGATGGGAAGGGGTGGGACCAACTTGCTATGGTCATCAGGCATAACTTGTACTGACGCTTGTCTCCTGTAGGACGACAAGGCCATGAATCTGGAAGAAGCAAAGATTGGGGTAATGAATGGTATCAACACACACGCAACGTTGTACCGTCTTATCCTCTGTACCTGCTAAGGTTATAGGGACAAGCCGTACGGGCAATTAGTACTGGTTAGCTTAATGCATTACTGCACTTCCACACCCAGCCTATCAACGTCCTGGTCTCGAACGACCCTTCAAAGAGCTCAAGGCTCTGGGAAATCTCATCTCAAGGCAAGTTTCCCGCTTAGATGCTTTCAGCGGTTATCTCTTCCGAACTTAGCTACCCGGCAATGCCACTGGCGTGACAACCGGTACACCAGAGGTTCGTCCACTCCGGTCCTCTCGTACTAGGAGCAGCCCCCTTCAAATTTCCAACGCCCACGGCAGATAGGGACCAAACTGTCTCACGACGTTTTAAACCCAGCTCACGTACCACTTTAAATGGCGAACAGCCATACCCTTGGGACCGGCTACAGCCCCAGGATGTGATGAGCCGACATCGAGGTGCCAAACTCCCCCGTCGATATGAACTCTTGGGAGGAATCAGCCTGTTATCCCCAGAGTACCTTTTATCCGTTGAGCGATGGCCCTTCCATACAGAACCACCGGATCACTATGTCCTACTTTCGTACCTGCTCGACTTGTCAGTCTCGCAGTTAAGCACGCTTATGCCATTGCACTATCAACACGATGTCCGACCGTATCTAGCGTACCTTCGAACTCCTCCGTTACACTTTAGGAGGAGACCGCCCCAGTCAAACTGCCTACCATGCACTGTCCCCGATCCGGATAACGGACCAAGGTTAGAACCTCAAACAAACCAGGGTGGTATTTCAAGGTTGGCTCCACGAGAACTAGCGTCCCCGCTTCAAAGCCTCCCACCTATCCTACACAGATTGGTTCAAAGTCCAATGCAAAGCTACAGTAAAGGTTCATGGGGTCTTTCCGTCTAGCCGCGGGTAGATTGCATCATCACAAACATTTCAACTTCGCTGAGTCTCGGGAGGAGACAGTGTGGCCATCGTTACGCCATTCGTGCAGGTCGGAACTTACCCGACAAGGAATTTCGCTACCTTAGGACCGTTATAGTTACGGCCGCCGTTTACTGGGACTTCAATCAAGAGCTTGCACCCCATCATTTAATCTTCCAGCACCGGGCAGGCGTCACACCCTATACGTCCACTTTCGTGTTTGCAGAGTGCTGTGTTTTTATTAAACAGTCGCAGCCACCAGTTTATTGCAACCCTTTCACCCTTCTGGAGTAAACCAGTCAAGCTACCGGGGCGTACCTTTTCCCGAAGTTACGGTACCAATTTGCCGAGTTCCTTCTCCCGAGTTCTCTCAAGCGCCTTAGAATACTCATCTCGCCCACCTGTGTCGGTTTGCGGTACGGTCTCGTATGACTGAAGCTTAGAGGCTTTTCTTGGAACCACTTCCGATTGCTTCGTGAACAAGTTCACTCGTCCCATCCCCTTGAATTCCGCGCCCGGATTTGCCTAAGCGCCTTCTATGAGACAGAAACTGACTATTCCAACAGTCAGACAACCTTCCGCGATCCGTCCCCCCATCGCATCATACGACGGTGCAGGAATATTAACCTGCTTCCCATCAGCTACGCATCTCTGCCTCGCCTTAGGGGCCGACTCACCCTGCTCCGATGAACGTTGAACAGGAAACCTTGGGCTTACGGCGTGGAGGCTTTTCACCCCCATTATCGCTACTCATGTCAGCATTCGCACTTCTGATACCTCCAGCATCCTTTACAAGACACCTTCGCAGGCTTACAGAACGCTCTCCTACCATATGCTTACGCATATCCGCAGCTTCGGTGACTGGCTTAGCCCCGTTACATCTTCCGCGCAGGACGACTCGATCAGTGAGCTATTACGCTTTCTTTAAATGATGGCTGCTTCTAAGCCAACATCCTGACTGTTTTAGCCTTCCCACTTCGTTTTCCACTTAGCCAATCTTTGGGACCTTAGCTGGCGGTCTGGGTTGTTTCCCTCTTGACGCCGGACGTTAGCACCCGACGTCTGTCTCCCAAGCTCGCACTCATCGGTATTCGGAGTTTGCAATGGTTTGGTAAGTCGCAATGACCCCCTAGCCATAACAGTGCTCTACCCCCGATGGTGATACTTGAGGCACTACCTAAATAGTTTTCGGAGAGAACCAGCTATTTCCAAGTTTGTTTAGCCTTTCACCCCTACCCACAGCTCATCCCCTAATTTTTCAACATTAGTGGGTTCGGACCTCCAGGGCGTGTTACCGCACCTTCATCCTGGCCATGAGTAGATCACTTGGTTTCGGGTCTACACCCAGCGACTGATCGCCCTATTCGGACTCGATTTCTCTACGGCTTCCCTATGCGGTTAACCTTGCCACTGAATGTAAGTCGCTGACCCATTATACAAAAGGTACGCAGTCACGGAACAAGTCCGCTCCTACTGTTTGTATGCACACGGTTTCAGGATCTATTTCACTCCCCTTCCGGGGTTCTTTTCGCCTTTCCCTCACGGTACTGGTTCACTATCGGTCGATTACGAGTATTTAGCCTTGGAGGATGGTCCCCCCATATTCAGACAGGATGTCACGTGTCCCGCCCTACTTGTCGTACGCTTAGTACCACCGGTCCGATTTCACATACGGGGCTATCACCCGCTATGGCTCCTATTTCCAGAGGATTCTGTTATCGGTCCGACTATCACGTACAGGCTCTTCCCATTTCGCTCGCCGCTACTTTGGGAATCTCGGTTGATTTCTTTTCCTGCAGCTACTTAGATGTTTCAGTTCGCCGCGTTCGCCTTGCATACCTATGTATTCAGTATGCAATACCCTAAAAGGGTGGGTTGCCCCATTCGGAAATCTGCGGATCAAAGTGTGTTTGCTCACTCCCCGCAGCTTATCGCAAGCTACTACGTCCTTCATCGCCTGTAATCGCCAAGGCATCCACCATGTGCACTTATTCGCTTGTCCCTATAACGTTAGCCTCTTCATTCTTTCAAACGAAAAGAGCGCTACAGGGATAAGAAAGTACAACGTTGTTGCTTGTTTGTTGATACATACAATCATTACCCATCGATCTGCGTTTTACGGCAAACCGATCAATAAATAATCTTTACTTCTTCCAGATTGTTAAAGAACGAAACAGCTTTGATCGCTAAAAGATCAAACCTAAACCTGACTGGCTTACGTTTGCACTTTCGAGTAAAACTTTGGTGGAGGATGACGGGATCGAACCGACGACCCCCTGCTTGCAAAGCAGGTGCTCTCCCAGCTGAGCTAATCCCCCAGGATATTTCTACGACTCGGGTCTTACTGGTAGGGCTGGTTGGACTCGAACCAACGACCCCCGCGTTATCAACACGGTGCTCTAACCAGCTGAGCTACAGCCCCAACGCGGAACTTCTACGACTACTGTTTCTTCTTTGACTAACAGCCGATAAGTGTGAACATTTGATGCGTGAATCATTTACATGATTCGTGCAAACTCTAGAAAGGAGGTGATCCAGCCGCACCTTCCGATACGGCTACCTTGTTACGACTTCACCCCAGTCACGAATCCTACCGTGGTAAGCGCCCTCCTTACGGTTAAGCTACCTACTTCTGGTAAAACCCGCTCCCATGGTGTGACGGGCGGTGTGTACAAGACCCGGGAACGTATTCACCGCGACATGCTGATCCGCGATTACTAGCGATTCCAACTTCATGCAGTCGAGTTGCAGACTACAATCCGGACTACGATACACTTTCTGCGATTAGCTCCCCCTCGCGGGTTGGCGGCGCTCTGTATGTACCATTGTATGACGTGTGAAGCCCTACCCATAAGGGCCATGAGGACTTGACGTCATCCCCACCTTCCTCCGGTTTGTCACCGGCAGTCTCATTAGAGTGCCCTTTCGTAGCAACTAATGACAAGGGTTGCGCTCGTTGCGGGACTTAACCCAACATCTCACGACACGAGCTGACGACAGCCATGCAGCACCTGTGTACTGGTTCTCTTTCGAGCACTCCCCAATCTCTCGGGGATTCCAGCCATGTCAAGGGTAGGTAAGGTTTTTCGCGTTGCATCGAATTAATCCACATCATCCACCGCTTGTGCGGGTCCCCGTCAATTCCTTTGAGTTTTAATCTTGCGACCGTACTCCCCAGGCGGTCTACTTCACGCGTTAGCTGCGTTACCAAGTCAATTAAGACCCGACAACTAGTAGACATCGTTTAGGGCGTGGACTACCAGGGTATCTAATCCTGTTTGCTCCCCACGCTTTCGTGCATGAGCGTCAATCTTGACCCAGGGGGCTGCCTTCGCCATCGGTGTTCCTCCACATATCTACGCATTTCACTGCTACACGTGGAATTCTACCCCCCTCTGCCAGATTCTAGCCTTGCAGTCTCCAATGCAATTCCCAGGTTGAGCCCGGGGATTTCACATCAGACTTACAAAACCGCCTGCGCACGCTTTACGCCCAGTAATTCCGATTAACGCTTGC
The DNA here is from genome assembly GCF_058797855.1 of Janthinobacterium sp. GW823-FHT01H08. NCBI lineage: Bacteria > Pseudomonadati > Pseudomonadota > Betaproteobacteria > Burkholderiales > Oxalobacteraceae > Janthinobacterium > Janthinobacterium sp. GW823-FHT01H08. The sequence goes on along the minus strand of NZ_CM179504.1, from coordinate 1,957,499 downwards.
ACCCTACGTATTACCGCGGCTGCTGGCACGTAGTTAGCCGGTGCTTATTCTTCAGGTACCGTCATTAGCAAGAGATATTAGCTCTCACCGTTTCTTCCCTGACAAAAGAGCTTTACAACCCGAAGGCCTTCTTCACTCACGCGGCATTGCTGGATCAGGCTTTCGCCCATTGTCCAAAATTCCCCACTGCTGCCTCCCGTAGGAGTCTGGACCGTGTCTCAGTTCCAGTGTGGCTGGTCGTCCTCTCAGACCAGCTACTGATCGATGCCTTGGTAGGCTTTTACCCTACCAACTAGCTAATCAGATATCGGCCGCTCCACGAGCATGAGGTCTTGCGATCCCCCACTTTCATCCGTAGATCGTATGCGGTATTAGCGTAACTTTCGCTACGTTATCCCCCACTCCAGGGTACGTTCCGATATATTACTCACCCGTTCGCCACTCGCCACCAGAGCAAGCTCCGTGCTGCCGTTCGACTTGCATGTGTAAGGCATGCCGCCAGCGTTCAATCTGAGCCAGGATCAAACTCTTCAGTTTAATCTCTGTTACTTTGCCGTTTTACCGGCACCGTCATTGCTGACGGGTCGCTCACTTCAAAAACAACTGACAGGCCACTACTTTCGTAGCGCCTATTTCATTTATTTCTTCGTGAACATTTGATATTTTAAGTTTTACGCTGCTTGCGCAGCGCTGCACTTACATCAAATGCCCACACTTATCGACTGTTAATTGTTAAAGAACGGTATTCGGTTACTGCTTATTTGCTACTCTCGCGCTATCGACAAAGCGTTGTGTTTGTCAGCTGCGAAGAAGGAAGAGTATGAAGCATTTCACTACATCCGTCAACTCCTTCTTTTTTCTCACTTTACTCGGCATTTGCATGCGTCGTTCAGCGAGGGGGCGAATTATAGCCCTGCCCCGCGCGCGCCGCAAGCGCTATTTTCCCGCGCTCACCGCCCAGCAAGCCTTGTCTTCACTTCAAGCGCCTTTTTGTGCAGCCTGTCGCAATCGGCTGGCGTAGTTCGTGGTCTTTAGGCACAGTGGCAATATCAGACTCTGACGCTACTCAACAAGGGGTTAAACTTGCCCACTGCGTCGATTAAACTCTAGTACTTGAAAGTGTCCCCTCATGCTTCCGATTTCCAGCCTGCCCCAATTGTTGAAAACCATCCTCGCTTGGTTACAACGGGCATTCGACGCGACGACGACCTGGGTCACCCAACTGTCTTGGTGGAAATTCTTCCTGTTCGCTGCGCTGGCTCTGATCGCCGGCTCCATTTTGCAAGATGAGCTGTTCTCGTCCAGCCCGGACGAAGAAGTGGTCATCAAGTCGCATAAACGCAGCAGCAAGGGTTCGGGGGAAACCAATATCCTGATCGACGATACGGGCATCCATTTCAATCCCCGCAGCGGCAAGAATCGCCGCAGCAGCGCGGCCGAGGCGGTCAGCGATCCAGCCGATGCCGCCGAGGCGGACGCAAAAGCCAGTGCCGTGCCGCCGGAACCGCCGCAACCACCAGCCGCCCCCGCCAAGCCCAACTATCCGGTGACCACCAATGCTTCAGGGGAAGAAGTCCATATCGAATTACCGCCGCAAATCGGCGAAGAGTTGTCGAATGCCATCGAAGAAGCGGTCGATGATGCCGCCGAGCAAAAAGTGTCGCGCTACCACCAGCAAGCCTCGACATGGTTCAAGAGTTTTGTCTCCTTGCTGGTGTTGGCCCTGTTCGCCATGAAGGCCCTGGTCGGCGGCAAGAAGCGCGCCGAAGCGGAAACCGTCACCGCAAATGAGGCGGCCGAGCGCGAATCCATGCAGCGCCAGCTCAGCGAAGCGAAGATGCAGATGATGCAGGCGCAAGTCGAGCCGCACTTCCTGTTCAATACGCTTGCCTCCGTCGAACACCTGATCCAGGTCGATCCGCCGCGCGCGGCCAAGATGCAGCGCAGCCTGATCCAGTATCTGCGCGCCGTGCTGCCGCAAATGCGCGACAACGCCCTGATTACCAACCTGGGCCGTGAAGCGGACATGGTGCAAGCGTACTTGAACCTGCTGAAAATGCGGATGGAAGAACGCCTGACCGTCGACTTCCAGATTCCCGACGGCCTGCGCAGCGCCGCCTTCCCGCCCATGATGCTGCAATCGATGGTGGAAAATGCCATCAAGCACGGCCTGGAAGTCAAACCGGAAGGCGGCACCCTGCGCATCGTGGCCGAAGTGGCGCACAGCAAGCTGCGCGTGACCGTCACCGATGACGGCCTGGGCTTTGGCGTAGTACCCAGCGATGGCACGGGACTGGGTTTGCCCACCATACGCGAACGCCTGAAGCTGCTGCATGGCGACGAGGGCAGCCTGACCATTACGCCAAATCAACCGTCCGGCGTGTGCGCCGTGATCGAAGTGCCATATCAATTGTCCAAGTAAGACAGAGTAGTTGATAAAAACGCTAAATCATTGAATAATCAATCTTCGCCTGTTCACACTTGAGACCTATGCCTACCGCTATTATTGCCGACGACGAAAGACTGATGCGCGACCAGCTACGCCTGCGCCTGGGCCAGGCATGGCCTGAACTGGAAATCATCGGCGAAGCCAAGAATGGCGACGAGGCGATCGAACTGGTGGAACAACTCAAACCCGATTTTGCCTTCCTCGATATCCGCATGCCGGGCAAGACGGGCATGGAGGCGGCGCATGCAATAGGCAGCAAGACGCATATCGTCTTCGTCACTGCCTATGACAGTCACGCCGTCGAAGCCTTCGAGCGGGGCGCCGTCGACTACGTGCTCAAGCCGCCCGAGCATGAGCGTCTGCTGGTGACGGTGGAGCGCCTGAAAACGCACTTGAACAAGCCGGCGCTGGACGTCAACAGCAGCGTCACGGCCATGCTGTCGCAGCTGGCGGAAAAAATCACGGCCAAGCCCACGTATTTGCAATGGATACAGGCCAGCATCGGCCAGGACTTGCGCATGATCCCCGTGGAAGAGATCCTGTTCTTCCGTTCTGACGAGAAATACACGTGCGTGCAGACGGCCAAGTATGAAGCGCTGATCCGCAAGCCCGTGCGCGACCTGGCCGAAGAGCTCGACCCTTCGCTGTTCTGGCAAATCCACCGCGCCACCCTGGTCAACGTGAATGCCATCGAAGGCGTGACGCGCGACATCCGCGGCCGCCACCTGGTGCTCATCAAAGGCAAATCCGACAAGCTCGAAGTGAGCCGCAGCTTCCTGCACCTGTTCAAGCAAATGTAAGACTCCGCCGCCGCCCGGCCCAGGCCGGTGCGGCGCCTTGATCTCTTCCTTTCCCCTTCCTGCGCCACATCAAGCCGCGCCGCACCAGCAGGCATAGGCTAGATAAAGTCCAACTCTCCATCGCTGTCCTGTCTGCCTTCGTACACGTTCGCAAGGAGAAGCCCCATGCCCGACCGAGGCAGTCCTGCACTGCTGCGCATCTTGCCGCTGGGTATGGCGGCTGCGCTTTTGCTGTGCCTGTTTCCGCCACTGAAAGCCCGCCGGCAGCAGCAGGCGCGCGGACAAGCCATCATCGACAGCGCCAGCGACGCCATCATCAGCATCGACAGCCGGCAAATCATCCTGCATGCGAACGCGGCAGCGGCCAGATTGTTCGATGACACGCCGGCCGGCATGCGCGGCATGCGCCTGGGTCACTACATCCTGCGCGACTTGCGCACCCTCGGCGGCCTGGGCAAGCACGATGGCGAGCCGCCGTTTGGCGATATCAGCCAGGAACTGCGCCTGACGGGCCGGCGCGCCACCGATTACACCTTGACGGGACGGCGCAGCGATGGCGTCATGTTTCCCCTCGAAGGATCGCTCTCGGCCATGCAGGAAGACGGCCACAGCGTCTTTACCATCATCGTGCGCGACATTACGGCGCGTCAGCAGATGCATGAACAGCTGGCCCGCTCCTTTTCGCAATTGCGTGAATTGTCGAGCGCGCTGCAAACCATCCGCGAAGAAGAACGCAAGCATATCGCGCGCGAACTGCATGATGACCTGGGGCAATTGCTGGCCACCTTGCGCGTCGACCTGACCCTGGTGCGCCAGCACACGGACACCACCGCGCCCCTGCAAGCCCTGCTGCACAGCATGGACGGCTTGCTGGTGACGGCCATTACCTCGCTGCGGCGCATCGCCAGCAACCTGCGCCCGCGCGCGCTCGATGAAGGGGGATTGTATTTTGCGCTGCAAAAACTGCGCCACGACTTCCTGCTGCGCCGCGCCATCCATTTCGACTTGCTGGCCGACGAGGCCGACCTCGTGCTCGACGATGCGCGCAGCACGGCCATCTACCGCATCGTGCAGGAAGCACTGACGAATATCGCGCGCCATGCCGAAGCGAACCACATCACCATCGCCCTGCACCGCATCGATTCCTCGCTGGCCATCACCATCCAGGATGACGGCCGCGGCATTGCCGAACACGACCTGGAAAAAGCCACGGCACTAGGGCTGCTGGGCATGCGCGAGCGGGTCTGGGGCTTGAACGGCAGCATCCATATCGGCGCCGATAGCGAGCTGGGCGGCACACGCATCGACATCTCGCTGCCCATGAATGCCGAGGCGGCATCCGCGGCGATGCAATAAAAAAGGCGCCCGCAGGCGCCTTTGCTTCGTCACATCGAATGATGCTTAGAATTTGTGTGCCAGACCGATCTGGTACGAAGTCAGCGACTTGACGCGCTCGCGGCCAGCGTAAGCGTACACGTCGGTGCGCTTCGACAGGTGGTAGTCGTAACCGACGCCGAATTCCTTGATGGTGTCCTGATCCTTGAACTTGTTGTTGCTTTGCTCTTGCTTGCCATACGACACTTTGGCATCGCCGCCGCCCACCGTGTAGTTCAGGCCGATCAAGTAGGACTTGAATTCGCCAGTCGTCGCAACCTTGGTGTCGCCTTTCGAGTAGGCGGCCGTGATCTTGGCCGGGCCGAATTTATAGCCGCCACCGATGGACCACAGGTCAGGCTTGGCGGCCGTTGCCGTTGCTTGTACGGCTTTTTCGTAGCCGGCGTGCAGGCTGATCGGGCCATTGTCGTAGGTTGCCAGGCCGATCACACCCGCGTCAGCGCTGTTGACTTCGCTCAGCACGTATTGCAGGCTGCCCACGAAACCTTCAAAGCTTGGGCTGTTGTAGGTTACGGCATTGTTGACGCGCGACGTGCCGACGCCCGAACGCAGCAGGGTTTCATTGTTCTTGCCGACCACGCCGTAGGTGTTGAATGGGTCGACGCGGGCGATGGTGCCATCGACCAGATTCTTGGTGCGGCCCAGGATGGCGGTACCGAAAGCGCCTTTCAAGCCCACGTACGCTTGACGGTCGAACAACACGCCTTTTTGCGCACCGGTGTCGGCCAGGAATTCACTTTCCAGGTTGAAAATTGCGGACAGGCCGCCACCCAGATCTTCCGTACCCTTGAAACCGAGGCGCGACGCATTGTTTTCGCGTTGTACCGTCGGCTGGCCAGTGGTCTTGGCAATACCGAGGTCAACCAGGCCGTACACGGTGACGTTCGATTGTGCTTGTGCCGTAGCTGCTGCGAAGGTGCCGATGATCAATGCTGCCAGAGTAATTTTTTTCACTTGAGATTCTCTACATTAGGTTGGACAAGAATGGTGCTGCTTAGCTGCTGAACCGAATCATGCCCACGAAATACTTCAACAATATGACATCGACAAGATGTTGTTTTTTGGAACAACATCTTGTCAGATAAAAACAACAGGCGAAAAAAAACCGCCCGGAGGCGATTCATGCGGCGGCAAGGCCTATTTACCGTAGGTCGGATTAGCGGGACAAGGCCACGCATAATCCGACTAGCACCTTCGGCAACGCCTGTCGGATTGCGCCCTACGGGCTAATCCGACCTACCGCTACCATATAGACAGATCAGCCTTACTTCAGACGGCAGCTCAACAGCCAGTAGTATTCCAGGCGCTTCATGCGGATTTCGCGGGCCGAGTGGGCAAACTTCTTGCGCAGGTGGCTATCCGATGGGAAATTCTTCAGCACTTCATAGCGCTCGCCCGCCTCCGTCGTGCGGAACTGGTGCGTATTGCCTTCCAGGTCGGTGCGCGCGATCACGGTGCTGCTGCCATCGACATACGAGTTGTCGATCAGCACCAGCAGGATGTCCTTGCCCAGCTTCGTGCGCAATTGCTTCAGGTATTTGTCCTGGTCTTCGCGCTTGACGTGCGACCACCAGAAACCCGCGAACACGGCCGTGAACTTGCCCAGCATGTCGTCGGGCAAGTTGAAGGCATCGAGCTTGGCGAAGGTGACGTTGTCGGGCAAGCCGCGTGCCTGGGCCAGCGCCAGCATTTCATCGTTGATATCGGTGGCCAGTACGGACTCGGCCGACTCGGCGACCACTTCCGTCCAGTAGCCGGTGCCGCAAGCCAGTTCCAGCACGGTGTGGCCTTCCAGCACGTCGGCGACCTTGTCGCGCAACACTTCCAGGTCTTCCTGGCGTTCGGGCTTGTCATAGACGCGCTCGTACTGCTGCGCGATGGTGGCGTAATATTTGGCAAGCTGATCGGTAATCATTGTTTCTTCTCTTCTTAAATAATCTTGGCCAGGCACCTCGCCCGGCCGACTTCATGCATTGTTATAGTTCGTAGTGCTCTTTATCACCGCTCATCGCCTGCTCGATGAGCTTGCGGTTCAAGGTCGGCGTCAGCAACTCGATAAAGGTATAAATATAGCTGCGCAAATACGCGCCCTGCTTGACGGCCACGCGCGACACATTCATGCCGAACAGGTGCCCGACAGGGATGGCGCGCAAGCCTTTGTCGCGCTCGGCATCGAAGGCCATACCCGCTATGATACCAATCCCCATGCCCAACTCGACATAAGTCTTGATCACGTCCGCGTCGATGGCTTCGAGCAAGATGTCCGGCTTCAGGCCGCGCAGCACGAAAGCATGGTCGATCTTGTTGCGTCCGGCGAACGCGCTGTCATAGGTAATCAGGGGGAAGGCGGCGATTTCTTCCAGGGTCACGGACTTCGATTTGAGCAGCGGATGGTCGACGGGCACCACCACCACGTGTTCCCATTGATAGCATGGCAAGGTGATCAGGCCATCGATGGCGGCGATCGATTCCGTGGCGATGGCGAGATCCGCCTGGTCGCGCTGCACCATCTCGGCGATCTGGCGCGGATTTCCTTGCAGTAAAGACAATCGCACCTTGGGGAACTTCAGCATGAAAGCTTGCACCACCTTGGGCAAGGTGTAGCGCGCCTGTGTATGCGTAGTGGCAATGGTAAAGCTGCCGCTGTCCTGCGCCGCGAATTCCTTGCCGATGCGCTTCATGCTGTCGATTTCCTGCATAATCAGCTCGACGGACTCCAGCACCAGGCGGCCCGGCTCCGTCAAGCCGCGGATGCGCTTGCCGTGGCGCGTAAAAATATCCACGCCCAGCTCTTCCTCCAGCTCGATGATGGCTTTCGATACGCCCGGTTGCGACGTGAACAAGGCCTTGGCGGCGTCCGTCAGGTTGTAGTTCTGCCGGACCGCTTCGCGCACGAAGCGCAGTTGATGGAGATTCATTGCTGGTTTGCCCTAGATTGCCGTGATTTGCCGAGTTTCCGCCCCACCCATGATTTTGCATGCATGCATATACGCATATCGCATATAAGCAAATGCGTACTTAGTAGTTTGGAATAAACACTAAGTTTATTACTATTGCGAGTACTTTGGGGGTGCAAGCATGACTTTGTCTTATATAGTCTCAGGATTTGCCGTAGGATTACTCGTAGGAATGACCGGCGTGGGCGGCGGCTCGCTGATGACGCCGCTGTTAACCCTGCTGTTTGGCGTACCGCCTTCCGTGGCGGTGGGTACCGACCTGGCCTTCGCCTCGATCACCAAGAGCGCCGGCACCCTGACGCACCGCCTGCGCGGCACCATCCGCTGGGATATCGTCAAGCGCCTGTGCATCGGCGCCCTGCCCGCCGCCGTCATCGCGACCCTGGCGCTCAAATCGTTCGGCACCCTGTCGCCGCAAATCGGCCAGATCATCCGTTACTCGATCGCCGGCTCCGTGCTGCTGACCGTCGTGGCACTCATTTTCAAGGGCCGCATGCTGGCCTGGATCAATGCCCACCCTGAGAAACAATTGCAAGGCAGCAAGCTTGCCGCCGCAACCATCATTGCCGGCGCCGTGCTGGGCGTGCTGGTGACGGTCTCGTCGATCGGCGCCGGCGCCATCGGCGCGACCTTGCTGGTGATGCTGTATCCACGCATGAGCTCGGCCGAAGTGGCGGGCACCGACATCGCCTACGCCGTGCCCCTGACGGCCATCGCCGCGCTGGGCCACTGGTGGCTCGGCTCCATCCACTGGGAATTGCTGGCCTCCTTGCTGGTCGGCTCCCTGCCCGGCATCACGCTCGGCTCCTGGGTCGCGCGATCCGTGCCGGAACAGTTTTTAAGAGTCTTACTGGCGATGACCTTGACCGGCGTGGCAGTGAAGCTAATCTATTAATGACCGAACAAGTGACAAGAGCAGTATCAAGAACATCATCCCAGGCAATCTTCAAGCACCCCGGCTTTTTTAGGAATTGATATGTACCATTACGATCAGTACGACCACCTCATCATCAAAGAACGCATCGCCCAGTACCGAGACCAGGTTGCGCGCCGTATCGCCAATGAACTGACGGAAGAGGAATTCATTCCGCTGCGCCTGCAAAACGGCCTGTACATGCAACGCCACGCCTACATGCTGCGCATCGCCGTGCCGTACGGCTTGCTGTCGTCCAAGCAGATGCGCATGTTCGCGCACATCGCGCGCAAGTATGACCGCGGCTATGGCCACTTCACGACGCGCCAGAACATCCAGTTCAACTGGATTGAGCTGGAACAGACGCCCGATATCCTGACGGACCTCGCTTCCGTGGAAATGCACGCGATCCAGACGTCCGGCAACTGTATCCGTAATACAACATCGGACCCGTTTGCGGGCGTCGCCGCCGATGAAATCATCGATCCGCGCCCGTACGCGGAAGTATTGCGCCAGTGGAGCACCTTCCACCCCGAGTTCATCGCCCTGCCCCGCAAATTCAAGGTCGCCATCAATGGTGCCGAGGAAGACCGCGCCGCCATCGCCGTGCACGACATCGGCTTGACGGCCGTGCGCAACGAAGCTGGCGAAGTGGGCTTCAAGGTGATGGCCGGCGGCGGCATGGGCCGCACGCCGATCCTGGGCAGCGTCGTGCGCGACTTCCTGCCGTGGCAGCACTTGCTCACGTATATCCAGGCGATCATGCGCGTGTACAACCTGCACGGCCGCCGCGACAACAAATACAAGGCGCGCATCAAGATTTTGCTGAAAGCCATCGGCGTGGAAGAATTCACGCGCCAGGTGGAAGCGGAATGGGTCGATTTGAAGGATGGTCCGGAAACCTTGACGGCCGAGGAAATGCGGCGCGTGGCGGACTTCTTCAATCCGCCCGCCTACCTTGCCCTGCCAGAACTCGACTACCAGGCCGAACACGCGGACAACAAGGCGTATGTGAACTGGCTGGCGCGCAACGTCAAGCCGCACCAACGCCCAGGCTACGTGGCCGTGGTACTGTCCCTGAAGAAAACGGGCGTGCCGCCAGGCGACGCGACGGCCGAGCAGATCGACTTCGTGGCCGATCTGGCCGACCGCTACAGCTTTGGCGAACTGCGCGTGACGCATGAACAAAACCTGGTGCTGGCCGACGTGGAACAGTCGAAACTGTTCGCACTGTGGCAGGAAGCCAAGGCGCACGGCCTGGCCACGCCGAACATCGGCTTGCTGACGGACATGATCTGCTGCCCGGGCGGCGATTTCTGCTCGCTGGCGAACGCCAAGTCGCTGCCGATCGCGGCCGCCATCGCGGAACGCTTCGACAGCATCGACTTCCAGCACGACATCGGCGAGATCGAACTGAATATTTCCGGCTGCATCAATGCCTGCGGCCACCATCACGTGGGCAGCATCGGCATCCTCGGCGTCGACAAGGATGGCAGCGAATGGTATCAAGTGTCGATCGGCGGCGCGCAAGGCAACAACGCGGCCATCGGCAAGATTATCGGACCATCGTTCTCTTCCCTGCAGATGCCTGAAGTCATCGGCCGCCTGCTGCACGTCTACGTGCGCGACCGCCATGAAGGCGAGCGCTTCGTCGATACGGCCCAGCGCCTGGGCCTGGCGCCGTTCAAGGAACACGTATATGCAACGCCGATCACGGTCGGCAACCTGGTGGGAGAAGACGAATATGTTTGAAGTACGCGAAGAAATCATCAAGAACGCCGCCGTGGTGCCGAATACCTGGGGCTTGCTGCGCCTCGATGAGACCGACACGCCGGAAACGGTGGTTGTGCCTGCCGGCAAGGTCATCGTCCCCCTGCCCGTGTGGCAAGCCCAGCGCGAAACCCTGACGGCGCGCCTGCCCGACATCGGCGTGTGGCTGGCCAGCGACGAACGGCCGGAAGAACTGGCGGCCGACGTGGCGCAACTGCCCGTCATCGGCGTGGACTTTCCGAAATTCACGGATGGCCGCGGCTATTCCATCGCGTTCAATTTGCGCGCCCGCCTGGGTTTCCAGGGTGAATTGCGCGCCATCGGCGACGTGCTGCGCGACCAGCTGTTTTCCATGCACCGCGTCGGCTTCGATGCCTATGCGACGCGTCCGGACCGCAGCATCCATGACGCCCTGAAAGGTTTGTCGGTCTTTTCGGAAACCTACCAGGCCTCGTGGGATCAGAAATCGCCGCTGTTCCGCCGCCACCACCGCGAAGGCCAGAATCCTGACCTCGACAACGCGGCCGGCATCTGAGGACCCATCATGAGCGATCTGACTTCTTTGATTCACGCCACCGAGCAAACGCTGACACGCATCGCCGCGGATTTTTCGCCGGCCGTGTTCGCGTCCAGCCTGGCAGCCGAAGACATGGTGCTGACCGACATGATTCTCAAGGCAAAGCTGCCGATCGGCATCTTTTCCCTGGAAACGGGACGGCTGCACCAGGAAACCCTGGCCGTGCTCGACAAGGTGAAAACCCGCTACGGCCACGACATCACCCTGTACCGCCCGCAACCGGAGCTTGTCGCCGCCTACGTGGAACAGAACGGCCTCAACGCCTTTTATAACAGCGTCGAGATGCGCCGCGAATGCTGCCGTATCCGCAAGGTCGAACCGCTGGGCCGCGCCCTGGCCGGCAACAAGGCCTGGGTCACGGGACAGCGCCGCGCCCAGTCCACCACGCGCGCAGAATTGCACGTGCAGGAAGACGACGCGGCACACGCGATGACGAAATTCAATCCGCTGGCCGACTGGTCCGAGCAGGATGTGTGGGACTATATCCGCGCGAACGACGTGCCGTACAACGCGCTGCACGACCAGGGCTACCCGTCCATCGGCTGCGAACCGTGCACGCGTGCCGTGCAGCCGGGCGAAGACGTGCGCGCCGGGCGTTGGTGGTGGGAAAACCCGGATTCCAAGGAATGCGGCCTGCACATGGTGGACGGCAAACTGATACGCATCAAATCCGTGGCAGCCTGAACAGACACACAGAACAAGAAAGCATCCTATATGAGCAATATTTTGAACCAGCGTCACCTCGACAGCCTTGAATCGGAAGCCATCCACATCATGCGCGAAGTGGCGGCCGAATCGGCCAATCCCGCCCTGCTGTTTTCCGGTGGCAAGGATTCCGTCGTCCTGCTGCGCCTGGCCGAGAAAGCCTTCCGCCCGGGCAAGTTCCCGTTTCCCCTCGTGCATATCGACACGGGCCATAACTTCCCGGAAGTCATCACTTTCCGCGACAAAAAAGTGACCGAGCTGGGCGAGCGCCTGATCGTCGGCTCCGTCGAAGACTCGATCCAGCGCGGCACCGTGCGCCTGCGCAACCCGGCCACGGATTCGCGCAACGCGGCCCAAGCCGTGACCTTGCTGGAAACCATCGCCGAACATGGCTTTGACGCCTGCATCGGCGGTGCGCGCCGCGATGAAGAGAAGGCCCGCGCCAAGGAACGCATTTTTTCCTTCCGCGACGAATTTGGCGCCTGGGACCCGAAAGCCCAGCGCCCCGAGCTGTGGGACTTGTATAACACGCGCGTGCATCCCGGTGAAAACATGCGTGTCTTCCCCATCTCGAACTGGACGGAGCTGGACGTGTGGCAATACATCGCCCGCGAGAAACTGGAATTGCCACCGATCTACTTCGCGCACGAGCGCCAGGTGATCCCGCGCAACGGCCTGCTGGTGCCGCTGACGGATCTGACACCGCCGCGCGACGGCGAAACGGTGGAAACGCAAGTCGTGCGCTTCCGCACGGTGGGCGATATCTCGTGCACCTGCCCCGTGTCGTCCGACGCGGCGACGGTGGACGCCATCATCGCCGAGACGGCAATCACGCAAATCACGGAACGTGGCGCCACCCGCATGGATGACCAGACTTCCGAAGCCTCGATGGAAAAACGCAAGAAAGCAGGGTATTTCTAATGAACGCAGCAATCTCCAGCACCACTCTCACCGACAGCGTTGAACGCGGCATGTTGCGCTTTATTACAGCCGGTTCCGTCGATGACGGCAAGAGCACCCTGATCGGCCGTTTGCTGTTCGACAGCAAGGGCATCTTCGCCGACCAGCTCGACGCCATGTCGCGCTCCAAGCACAAGCGCACGGTGGGCGACACGGTCGACCTGTCCTTGCTGACGGATGGCCTGGAAGCGGAACGCGAGCAAGGCATCACCATCGACGTGGCCTACCGCTACTTTGCCACGCCGAAGCGCAAGTTCATCATCGCCGACACGCCGGGCCATGAACAGTACACGCGCAACATGGTCACGGGAGCGTCCACGGCCGACGCCGTCATCATCCTGATCGACGTATCGAAAGTCAAACTCGGTGAAGACGGCAGCGTGGAACTGCTGATACAGACCAAACGTCATTCGACGATTGCCCATTTGCTGCAGATCGAGCACGTGGTCGTGGCCGTCAACAAGATGGACCTGGTCGACTACGATGAAACGGTGTACAACCGCATCGTCGCCGCCTACCGCGAATTTGCCCAGTCGCTGGGCCTGAAGGACATCACGCCGATCCCGCTGTCGGCACTCACCGGCGACAACGTCGTCGAGCGCGGCGACAAGCTGGGCTGGTATACGGGCCCGACCCTGATCGAGCTGCTTGAATCCTTGTCCGTCTACGACGAATCGCACGACACGCCATTCCGCTTCCCCGTGCAGCTGGTGGCGCGCCACAACGGCCACGAAGCGAACGATTTCCGTGGCTACATGGGCCGCATCGAGGCCGGCAAGGTCAGCATCGGCGACACCCTGGTGGTGCAGCCATCGGGCCAGACGGCGACAGTGAAAGACATCGTCACCCTCGACGGTTCGCTGCCGACGGCCGTGGTGGGCCAGTCCGTGACCCTGCTGCTCAATGAATATCTGGACATTTCGCGTGGCGACTTGCTGGCCAGCAGCGAGCGCCCCGCCACCTTGCTGAAACAGGTAGTGGCCGACGTGTGCTGGCTGTCGGAAGACGCGCTGGACCTGCGCCGCAAGTACTGGATCAAGCACGGCACCAGGCAGACGGCGGCCAAGGTGACGGCGATCGAGTCGATTCTCGACATCAATACGCAGCAGCGCCATCCGGCCGAAGGCTTGAAATTGAACGACATCGCCCGCATCAGCCTGAACGTGCAGCAGGCGCTGGCGGCCGATGCGTATGCCGATATCCGCGCCACGGGGGCATTCATCCTGATCGATGAAGTCACCCACCAGACCGTGGCCGCGGGCATGGTTCGGCTGTAACCCGTATCTCGACTGAAGAAGGCTAGCATGAACAACTCCGCATCTCTCCCCGGCAAGGTCTACCTGATCGGCGCCGGCCCCGGCGCGCAAGACCTGATGACCTTGCGTGGCGCCCGCCTGCTGGCGCAGGCCGACGTCGTGCTGCACGACGCGCTGGTCACCGAAGAGATGCTGGAGCTGTGCCCGCAGGCGCAAAAAATCCTGGTCGGCAAGCGCTGCGGCCAGTTGTCGACGGCGCAGGCGTTTATTAACAAGCAACTGGTCGACAACGCGCGCAAGCACGCCGTCGTGGTGCGCCTGAAAGGGGGCGATCCCATGCTGTTCGGCCGTGCCGACGAGGAATTGCGGGCGCTGGAAGAAGCGGGCATCGCCGTCGAAGTGGTGCCCGGCATTACCACGGCGCTGGCGGCGGCGGCCGCAACACAGCAGCCGCTGACCAAGCGAGGCGTGTCGCGCAGCGTGGCCTTTTTCACGTCCAGCACGGCGCCGGGCGAACCGGACCAGACGCGCATTCCCGACTGCGATACCCTGGTGCAATACATGGGTGGCCGCGAAGCCATCGCCACGGCGCAGCGCTTGCTGGCCCAGGGCCGCCGTGCCGACACCCCGGTGGTGGTGATAGAAAACTGCAGCCGCCCGGACCAGCGCATCGTGCGCCTGACGCTGAGCGCCCTGGCGCACGGCCTGGGCGACACCCACGGCCCCGTGCTGGTGATGCTGGGCGACGCCATGGCCGCGCGCACGCACCAGTCCATCGAAGAAACGGCCGCCATTCTGGCGCGCCATGCTTGAATAAACACAGCGTATTTTACCGACTTTAAAGTCAGTAACCGACGTCTTCCGGGGAAACATGATACGATGCTCACGCATCTTTTCTCGAGAAGTTGTTGCGTGATAGCAATAAATTCACGCTTCGCCCCGCCATAGCGCTTGCCGTGCGGTATCCCGGCTGACCCTCCCCGAAAAAAGCTGCGCCCGCAGGCTGCAATACCGCGCCGCGCAACTTTAGCCTTACGACCACACATGAATTTCACCTCCATGCGCGAAGCCCTGACTTCGCTCAGCCGCAGCAATGTCGGCGTCGCCAGCGCCGTGCTGCTCAGCATGCTCGCCTCCATCGCCCTGTGGACGGTCTTCCCGAATATCGACGATGAAAACCACTTATTGGAATGGCTGCAGGCGCTGTTCCTGGCCCTGGCTTGCACCGTGCACGGCGTGCGCGCCTGGCAAGAGACTGACCGCCAGTCCCTGCGCTTCCTCATGCATGCGGGCCTGTGCGCGCTGCTGTTCGGCTTCCTGCTGCGCGAACTCGATATCGACCAGTTCGGCACGGCGCCCGCCTGGGCGCAGCTGGAAAAAGCCCTGCGTCTGGTGGAGTTGCTGATCCTGATACGCTTGCTGATCTTCTTCGCGCCGCGCGCGCGCAAGGTGTTTGCCCATGCGCCGCAGATTTTCAGCATGCGCATCACCATCCTGACGGCCATCGGCGGCTTGCTGATGGTCGCTGGCTGGCCTTTCGACAAGAAGGTCTTTCATGGCATGCCGGACGCCTACGCGCTGCTGGGCGAAGAAGTGCTCGAATTGGGCGCCTATTTGCTGCTGTTCCTCACTTCGCTGTCCGACAGCACGGCCGCCGCCCGCATCAGCCTGGCGCCGAAGAAGAAAGCGGCTTAAGCAACTTCAAACGATGACGGCAGCGGCAGCAGCCGCTGCAAGGTAGCGGCCACGCGCAGCAGGCGCGGGTCGTCGTCCCCGGCCTCGTCGCAGGTATCGTTGATGCAGAAAAACGGCAAGCTGCCGAAACGCGCCGCCAGTTCCTCAAGCTGCTGCGGCGCCTGCGCATCGCCGCTGGCGATATGCAGCGGGTCGAGCATGCGCGAGCGCGCAATCCCCTGATGCACCATCCAGCGCGGCACCAGGTCGGGCAGCAATGCCGGCACCTGCCACGAGCGGAACACCGTCGCGCGCACAGCGGCAAACATGGCCGGCGCCAGCCCTTCCAGCGCATGCAGCGCGCTTTTCAGCATGGGCCGCGGCGCATGCGCATACAGGCGCGGTTCATGCCGGTAAGCGGGGTACTGCGACGACAGCCATTGCCGCGACAAGGTCGCGCAATTGACGGGCGCCGCCACGTCGGCGCGCAAGCCCGGCACATCATCGTGCAGCGCGCTCTCCGTGAAAACACTCAAACGCCGGTCCCCTTCTCCGCCAAACCAGAATGCAGGCTCGAACGGCGCGCCGAAAAATACGTCGTCGTTCAGATACAGGAAGCGTTCGGACAATCCCGGAATATGGTGCAGGTACGATTCGATATGACCGGAGTCGAACACCGGCAGGGAGGCATCGGGCATCAGGATCGCATGGTCGATCACCGTCAGGCGCTTTGATGCGCGCAGCCAGTGGGGCACTTGCCGGTCCGTCAGCAGATAGATGTGGCCATGGCCGGGAAAGAAACGCTCGAGCGCGCGCAGGTTATAGCGCAGTTCGCCGTTGTCGCGGTAGCGCCCCGCCACGTTGCCGTGCAGGGCCAGCTGGCCGGGATGCGCCTGCGCCCAGGCGGCATAGGCGTGTCGCCGGCGCGCGCGCCAGGCGGGATCGGCGCCGTCTACCCACAGGTAGACGATGTCGATGCCGCTCAAGGCAAAGGGCTGGAACCTGGCGCCGCCACGCAGTAATCGGCGATGGCGGCGAGCACGCTGGCGTTCTCGCCCACCGCCTCGACCACCTTCAGGCGCAGTGCCGGATGCTGCTGGCGCAGTTCTTCCAGCAGCAACGGCAAGTCGCGCAGCACATGCCCGCCCTGCCCCAGGAACACGGGCACCACGGTGACGTCGAGGATGGCGCCGGCGGGCAGCTCGGCCAGCAGGCTCGCCACCAGCTCGGGCAGGCGTGGCGTCATCAGTTCCAGGAAGGCCAGGTGCACGCTGGCGCCGGGCATGCGCGCCTGGGTCAGGTCGCGCAGCCGCTCGAAGGGGGAGGCCCACGATGCGGCGCGCGCGCCATGGGCAAACAAGATCAATGCCTGTTTCACGTTCGTCTCCATCAGTGCCGCTCCACCCACCACAGGGCGCCCAGCGCCAGCAGCAGATACAGGGCGCTCGGCGCCACCGCCGTCAGGAAGGCCGGCCAGGTGCTGAGCAAGCCAAGATGCGAGAACAGGGTGTTGACCAGCATGAAGCTCACGCCGATCATGATGCCGATGAAGATCTTCAGGCTGATGCCGCCGCTGCGCGTATGCATGTAGGCGAACGGCAGCGCCAGCGCCATCAGCACGAAGATGGCCAGCGGATCGATCAGCTTTTTCCAGAAAGCGATGCGGAAACGCTCGGTTTCCTGCTTGTTCTCGGCCAGGTGGCGCGTGTACACGGCCAGTTCGCTGGCCGACATGCGCTCGGGGTCGGACGCCGACACCGTCAGGATCTTCGGCGTCACTTCCGACGTCATGTCCTTGCTGGCGCTCTGCACCGTGCGCACCAGACTCGTTTCCTGCCCATAGTAGTTCGCCAGCTTTGGCTCGAAGCCGGGCGAGGTGGCCGCGCTGTTCGAGAACGAGGTTTCCGTCACATCGGTCAGACGCCAGATATTATTGCCCTGATACGTCGCGCCTTTGGCCACGGTCAGGGTGCGCAAACGCATATCGGTGTCGAATTCATACAGCTTGACGTTTTTCAGCTGGCCGTCCGCACGCGCTTCGCCCACATTGAAAAAGCGCGAGCCGGTGACGGTACCCGTCAGGCCGTCGCTCTTGACCATGTCCTTGGTCCACAGGCCCGAGCGAAACTCGCTCGACACGGCCGCGCCGCGCGAGGTCAGCTTGAGGCGTTCGGCCAGCGGCTCCGTGCGCGGCGTGATCACCTCGCCGAAGATGAAGGTGATGACGACGAAGACGATACCGATGCGGAACAGGAAACCGGCGGCCATCGCCGTCGACATGCTCGATGCGCGCATGATGGTAAATTCGGAACTGGCGGCAAACTGCGCCATCGTGTAGATGGTGCCGATCAGCGCCGCGATCGGCATCACCTCGTACACGTGCCCCGGCACCAGCACCAGCACATACAGGAAGGCATACTGGATGGTGTAGCCGTTGCGGCCCACCTTGGGCAACTCGCCCGTCAGGTCGATGAAGGCTTGCAAAGCCAGAAAGGCCAGCAGCACGAACAGCACCGCCTGGAATATCGAGACCGCAAAATAGCGCTGTAAAATCTTCATTTCGATACCGCTTTACTTGGTTTGCCGGCGCGGCGCGCGCGCTTGAAAGCCGCCAGCAGGACCAGCGGATGATAGCGGTGATTCACATTCAGGCGCCACGCAAACAGCGCAACCACGGCCAGCGCCGCCAGCAGGTGCAGCGGCCACCAGGCCAGACCGAAGGTCAGGCGCCCCTGTTTCACGCTCGCTTCGACGACCTTGATCAGATTGCTGTAGGTGAAGAAAATCAGCAGGGCGATGATCAGGTTGGCCGAACTGCCGGCACGCGGATTGACAAAGCCCAGCGGAATGGCCAGCAGGATCAGCATCAGGCCGATCAGCGGCGCACTGACCCGCCACAGCAACTCGGCCATGGTGTAGGGATTCGGATCGGCGACCAGGGCCATGGTGCTCATGGCGCGCACGCCCAGTTCCGCGCCCAGTTCCTGCTGCTTGCTCTCGATGCGCATGATGTACTGCTCGAATTCCATGGTCTGGAAGTCCGCCTGTGTCGGCACGCCCTGGTAGCGGCGGCCGCTCTTGAGCACCAGGAAGCGTTCGCCCTTGGCGTCGGTATTGATCACGCCTTCCTTCGCGACGACGACGACGGCGCTGCCTTTTTCATCGACGGTATTGACGAAGACGTTCTGCACCACGTTCTTTTCGCCGCTAGCGCCCTCGACGAAAAAGATGCGGTTGCTGCCGGCCGATTCGCGGAACTGGCCCGGCGTGACTTTCTGCAGGTCTTCGCGCTTTTCAAAGCGCGCCACATATTCATCGCTTTTCTTTTGCGCCCACGGCGTGGCGTACAAACTCAGGACGCCGGTGGCCAGCACCAGCGGCAGGCCGAAGCTGAGCACGGGCCAGATCCAGCGCGACAGGCTCAGGCCCGAGGCGAACCACACCACCATCTCCGACTCCTTGTAGCTGCGCGTGACGACCATCAGCACCGAAATGAATCCGGTGAGGATGATGATGGTGGGCAGCTGCATCAGGGCGGAAAAGACCATCAGGGACATGACGTCGGCCGACGCGATCTTGCCGCCCGCCGCCTTGCCGAGAATACCGATCAGCATCCAGGTGAGCAGGATGCTGAACAAAACAGTGAAGGTGGCCCCGGCGGCACTAGCCAATTCACGTCGAAGGGCGCGTTGAAAGATCATTCGGAGTTTATAATTCGGGTCAGTTAGTTGAGTAACACGTTACTAGTAAATGAAAACGGAGAACCAAATGGACTTTAGCATAAAAGCATTCGATACCAAGAGCACCCTCGGCACGGCCAAAAGCGGATGCATCGCGGTTGCGGTATTCGAAAACAAAAAACTGTCGCCAGCGGCAAAATCGCTGGACAGCAAGGGTGCGATTTCGGCTGCGCTGAAGTCCGGCGACATCAGCGGCAAGCCTGGCAGCACCTTGCTGCTGCGCGCAGTCGATGGCGTCGCCGCCGAACGTGTTCTGCTGGTAGGCATGGGCAGCGATGACACTGTCAGCGAAAAAAGCTTCACGACCGGCGTACAAGCCGCGCTGAAGGCCTTCGGCTCGCTGGGCGCTGCGGACGCCATTATCGCATTACCGCTGGCTGAAGTGAAAGAGCGCGACGTAAATTGGGCAATCCGTTGCGTGGTGCAAGCAGCACATGACAGCGAATACCGCTGCGACTCGCAAAAAAGCAAAAAAGATCCAGCGCCGGCAGGCGTGCGCAAGATCGTCCTGGCAGCGCCAGCAACGGCAGCCACGCGCGGCGCGCTGGCACAAGCCATCGCCATCGCCAACGGTTCCGACCTGACGCGCAAGCTGGGCGACCTGCCGGCGAACATCGCCAATCCGACCTACCTGGCCAGCACGGCCAAGCAGCTGGCCAAGGATTACAAGTTCGAAGTCGAAGTACTGGACCGCAAACAGCTCGAAGCGCTGAAAATGGGCAGCTTCCTGTCCGTCACCAACGGCAGCGAGCAGCCGCCGAAATTCATCGTCCTGAAACACATGGGCGGCAAGGCCAAGGATGCGCCGGTGGTCCTGGTCGGCAAGGGCATCACCTTCGACACGGGCGGCATTTCGATCAAGGCCGGTCCCGGCATGGATGAAATGAAGTACGACATGTGCGGCGCCGCCTCGGTACTGGGCACCTTCCGCGCCATCGGCGAAATGAACCTGAAGCTGAACGTCATCGGCGTCATCGCCGCATGCGAAAACATGCCGTCGGGCCGCGCCACCAAGCCGGGCGACATCGTCACCTCCATGAACGGCCTGACCATCGAAGTGCTGAACACGGACGCCGAAGGCCGTCTGGTGCTGTGCGACGCGCTGACCTATGCCGAACGCTTCAAGCCGGCAGCCGTGGTCGATATCGCCACCCTGACGGGCGCTTGCGTCGTCGCCTTGGGCCACCACAACAGCGGCCTGTTTACGCGCAGCGATGCGGCGCATGACCAGCTGGCCAATGAACTGCTGGCAGCGGGCAAGCAATCGAGCGACACGGCATGGCGCATGCCGATCGAAGAGGCGTACAACGAACAGCTGAAGTCGAACTTCGCCGACCTGGCCAACATCGGCACGCCAGGCGGCGGCTCGGTGACGGCAGCGGCCTTCCTGGAAAACTTCACCAAGAAGTACACCTGGGCGCATCTGGACATCGCCGGCACGGCATGGAAATCGGGCGGATCGAAGGGCGCGACCGGCCGTCCAGTACCACTCTTGACCACGTTCCTGATCAACCGCGTCTAAGTTGACGCCGGCCGGTAGCGCCCAGCGCTACCGGCGTCGCGAAGCAGCCGCCACGGTCACTGACCCTGGCGGTTTTTTCATGCGTGGGATATTAATCAGTAGACGACGGGATTGGGCAACGGCGACGGTGCCACCTTGGGCTGCACCACCGTTTCCGGCACGGCGGCCGGCGGCGGCTTCACGGCGACGGGTGCGGGCGGCGGCGCCAGACGGGCCGGGTCTTGCATGACGATGGTCAGGATCGATGGGTAGTCGAAGCCGGCGCCCGTGTTGCGGTCGACGAAATAGCCGACGCCCAGGGTCAGGATGACATTGCCCCATACGCTGCCATTGAGCTTGGGATCGATGTGGTCGTCCGTCGCGATGGCGGGCGAACCGTGCTTCCGGCAATCGACTTTCAACGGTTCCTGGCTCTTGCGGATGGTGATGCGTCCCGGCGTGGTGACGAACCACTTGCCCACGTCGTTGCTGAGGATGCAGCCGGCGCCCGTCAGTTCGCGGTTGTCCTGGATGGTTTGCACCAGTACCATCTGGTCCGTGTTGCCCGTCAGGGTGGCGCAGCCGCCCAGGCCAAACAGCAGCAGCGTCCTGGCGGCAAAGGCGGCAAGGGCGGCAGACGATGGCACGCGCATGGGAAGCTCGCTTAACGGACGGGGATCGGCTGGTCGCCAGGCACGGCGACGGCGGTGACGCTGTTTTTCGGGCTGCCCTCGATCAGGCGGTCGGAATACACGAGGTAGACCAGCGCATTGCGCTTGCTGTCGACCATGCGCACGACGCGCACGTGCTTGAAGAAGATCGAGGCGCGCTCGGTGAACACTTCTTCCTGGCGCGGCAGCTTGCCCTTGAATTGCAGCGGCCCCACCTGGCGGCAAGCCACGGCCGCATCGGCCTTGTCTTCGGCCAGGCCGACGGCGCCCTTGATGCCGCCCGTCTTGGCGCGCGACAGATAGCAGCTGACGCCGGCGACGCGCGGATCATCATACGCTTCAACGACAATTTTATGGTCAGGGCCGATCAGTTTGAACACCGTATCGACCGAACCGATGGTTTCGGCATGCGCCGCGGCGCAGGCAAAGCCCAGCACCAAAGCGGCAGGCAGCAATTTACGCATGAAAAGTATCCCGGGCACGCACGCAGGCGGCCATCAGTTGATGGGAGCGAAACGCTGGACCATGACGCCTTCGACTTCGATCAGTTGAAAAAAAACGTCTTTCGGACGGGTCCAGATGGAACCGTCGGCGGCGCGATAGACGATCATCGGCGTCAGATCCGCTTCCAGCGTGGCTTCGCACACGAGTTCATAAATGCCGCCCTTATAGTGCCGATAACGCATCGCCGTCCCCTCAAGCCGTTGAATCTTCGCTCTTGTCGTCGGCCAGCGCCTTCTGCTTCTGCTTCAGGCCCTGGATCACTTTCAGTATGCCTTCCATGCCGGCCGCGCCATCGGCGCCGCTGAAGGCGTCGAGCACCTCATTGAGCACCTTGTTGCGTACGGTCGCTTCATCGGAGGACATTTCCAGCGCGCGCTGGGCTTTCGCCGCCTTTTCGGCCGCGCTCACGCGCGGCTTGGTCGCCGTCTTGCCATGCGTCAGAGCTGCCTGCCAGATAACCCAGCGGCGCTGGGTCTCGAAAATCAGGTACTCATCCGGTTTGTCTTCTCTTCGCCGCACAATGTGGCCGTCACGCTGCGCCCACGCTTCAAATGCAGTTCGCATTTTCTTCCTTTGCAAATGCTACGCGCAAGTCTCACTATTAAAACTGCAACATTTCAAAATAGTACCATCTATTGATGTCGCAAAACAGTCTCATAGATACAGTACTGCAATTTATATAACAAGTCTGGCGGCGCCAGGGACGGAATTAACGTTCCGTCCCCGGCACAGTGGTCATGTAATCGGAATAGCAATTACAACTAATTACAACTGCTTCCTGTTCGGTTCTTAACTTGGCTGTAACAAAGCCGTGTGACACAGTTGTTACATTGTGCCATTTTAGTAGTTTTTATCGCGTTTTAGCGAGAAACTTTACACCTTTGTCGCGCCCAACGGCAAGACGCAGCCTGCCATGCCAGCCACTTATGCCAAATCAAACATAGGGGTTGATCAATGATACACAAAAACATAATATTCATGCGCCACGATTGGTTAAATGCAAATACTTTGTTAACACGGCTTTTTCCCCGCCCGTCAATCAAGCCCATGCCCGGCAGGCGGGGCAGGACGCCATCGACACGCATGCGGTAAGATTCGCGCCTATCGTCACCTACTCAAGCAAGGATTTTTCCCATGAAACTCGCCACCTGGAACGTCAACTCGCTCAAAGTGCGCCTGCCGCAAGTGCTGCAGTGGCTGACCGACAACCCGGTCGACATACTGTGCCTGCAAGAAACCAAGCTCACGGATGACAAGTTCCCCGTCGCCGAGATCGAGGCGGCCGGCTACCAGGTGGTCTTCAGCGGCCAGAAGACCTACAACGGCGTGGCCATCCTGTCGAAGCTGCCGATCACCGACGTGGTAAAGAACAACCCGCGCTATGACGATGCGCAGCAGCGCATCCTGGCCGCCACCATAGGCGGCGTGCGGGTCGTCTGCGCCTACGTGCCGAACGGCCAGAGCGTCGACTCGGACAAATACGAATACAAGCTGGGCTGGCTGTCCGCCCTGCACGACTGGCTGGCCGAAGAAGCGCAGCAGCACCCGCAGCTGGCCGTCGTCGGCGACTACAATATCGCGCCCGACGACCGCGACGTGCACGATCCCGTCGCCTGGGCAGGCCAGGTGCTGGTCTCGGACAAGGAACGCGCCGCCCTGCAGCGCCTGTTCGACATCGGCTTGACGGACGCTTTCCGCCTGTTTGAACAGGCGGAAAAATCGTTCAGCTGGTGGGATTACCGCCAGCTGGGCTTCCGCCTGAACAAGGGCCTGCGCATCGACCACATCCTGCTCTCGCCCGCTCTGGCGGCCCGCTGCACGGCGTGCAGCATCGATCGCGTGCCGCGCAAATGGGAGCAGCCTTCGGACCATGCGCCCGTGGTCGCCACCATCGACTAGGCGGTCGCCAGCCGTTCCAGCAGCATGCGCGCATTCGCCGCCGGAACAGGGGCGGAAAACAGATACCCCTGCGCATAGCGGCAGCCGTTCGCCTGCAACAGGGCGAACTGCTCTTCCGTCTCCACGCCTTCGGCCACGGCAGACAATTGCAGGCTGTCGGCCAGCGCAATGATGGCCGCCACGATGGCGCGGTCTTCCGCGCTGTGCTCGAGGTCCTTGATGAAGGCGCGGTCGATCTTGACCTTCTTCACGGGGAAGCGCTTCAGGTAGGCCAGGCTGGAATAACCGGTGCCGAAATCGTCGATCGACAGGCGCAGGCCCATGCCATTGATCTGGCGCAGGATCTCCAGGGTATGCTCGCCGTGCTGCATCAGCGCCGTCTCGGTGATCTCGAATTCCAGCAGCGACGGATCGATCCCCGTTTCCCGCACCACGGCGCCAATCGCCGCCACCAGGCCCTTGTGCATGAACTGGCGCGGCGACAGATTCACGGCCAGCGGCACCGGCTGCAAGCCCTGGCGCTGCCAGGCCATGCTTTGCTCGCACGCCTGGCGCATCACCCACTCGCCCACCGGCACGATCAAGCCGTTTTCCTCCATGATGGGAATGAAGCGGTCCGGCAGCACCAGGCCGTGGCCCGGACGGCGCCAGCGCAGCAGCACTTCCATGCCGTGCAGGCGGCGCGTGGCGATATCGATGACCGGCTGGTAAAACAGTTCGAACTGCTGCAGCGCCAGCGCCGTGCGCAAGCTGCTTTCCAGATCGAAGTGCAGGGCCGCCGCCTGGTTCATCGTCTGCGTGAAGAACTGGTAGTTGTTGCGGCCGTTGCCCTTGGCGTGGTACATGGCCGCATCGGCATGGCGCATCAGGGCGTCGACATCGCCGCCGTCGTCCGGATACACGCAGATGCCGATCGACGGCGTCACGTGCAGCACGTGGCCGTCGAGCGGAAAGGCGGGCGTCAGCGCCTCGATGATCTTCTCCGCCACGCGCGCCGCTTCCTCGCCGCCGCGGATGCCCGGCACCAGCACGACGAATTCATCGCCGCCCAGGCGCGCCACCGTGTCGCTGGCGCGCACGGCGCCGCACAGCCGCGCGGCCACTTCCTTGAGCAGCAGATCGCCCGTCATGTGGCCCAGCGAATCGTTGATGGTCTTGAAACGATCGAGGTCGATGAACATCACGGCCAGCTTGCGCTCCGAGCGCTGCGAGGCCAGCATGGCCCGCTCCAGCCGGTCCGACAGCAGCGCACGGTTCGGCAAGCCCGTCAGGTTGTCGTGGTAAGCCATGTGGTGCACCCGCGCCTCAGCCTGGCGCCGCTCGACGATTTCGCCCTGCAGCAGCAGGTTGGCGCCGGCCAGTTCGGCCGTGCGTTCCTGCACGCGCAATTCCAGTTCGTCGCGCGCGCGGCGCACCGCCTCGGCCGCCTCGCGGCGCGCCGTCACGTCATCGACCAGCCACACGGAACGGCCATGCGCATGCGCCAGGTCGAACGGCCGGCCGGACAGGCGCGCCCAGAAACGGCTGCCATCCTTGCGCACCAGCTGGTATTCCGACATGTGCACCCTGCCCGCATCGAAATCGCGCGCCGTCTCGCCGCGCGCCACCTTCCACGCGGCCACGTCCGGATACAGGGCCCGCACGGACAGGCCGTTGATCTCGCCGGGCCCATAGCCGAACAGCTCTTCCATCTTGCTGTTGGCGCGCAAATTGTAGCCGCCCTCTATCACCGAGATGCCCAGCACGGCGCTGTCGAGGATGGCCTGGTTTTCCAGCAGCGCGTTGCGCAGCGATTCTTCGGCGCGCTTGGCTTCCGTGCGGTCCTCGATGATCCAGATGGTACCGGCCGCGGGATCGTCGGGATTGACGACGTAGGCGATCAGTTGCGCCCACAAGGTCGTGCCGTCGCGGCGCATCATTTCCACTTCCGTCTGGAAGGGCTTGCCCACCGACAGGAAGGGAAAGGCCGCCGCGCCCAGCAGGTCGTAGGATTGCTGCGACACGTACAGGGCGCGCCCAGGCAAGCCCAGCGCCTCGTCGCCGCTGTAGCCGAACATCGCGGCAAAGCCCAGGTTGTAGCGCGTGATCTGGCGGTTCTTGGTGTACAGGATGCTCACCGAGGCATTCGTCATGATGGCCGCCACCTCCATCTGCGCCTGGCGGCTGGCCGTGATGTCTTCGAGGATCCAGATGGCGCCCTGCTCGCTGTGCGCCTGGTCGACGGCCTTGGCGCGGATGCGGCACCAGAACAGGCTGCCGTCGCGGCGGCGGAACAGCGATTCGTCCTGCTCGTACGGCAAGCCCTGTCCCAGCAGCGGCGTCGCTTGCACGCCGAATGCCTCGTAGGCGGCCGGCGAGGGAAACAGTTCGGCGGCGGGCATGCCCGTCATCTCTTCCTGCGCATAGCCGAACATTTCGGCGAAGCGGGGATTGCAGCGCAGGATCAGGCGCGAGCGCGAAAACAGGATGCCGACGGAGGCGTTGTCGAGGATGGCCTGCTGCTCGAGCATCAGCTGGCGCGTCGCCTCTTCGGCCGCCTTTTGCGCGCTGCGGTCGTCGAACAGCCAGATCGTGTCGCGCAGCGCGCGGTCGGACTGGCTTTCGGGATTCAGCACATAGCCATACGCCAGCGCCCAGAACGTGGAGCCGTCGCGGCGGCGCATCTCCATCTCGCCCTGAAACGGCAGGCCGCGCCGCAGCAGAGGCGCAGCCTGCCGCACGACGTTCTCGTAGGCCGCGCGCGACGGATACAGGTCGGCGACGGCCAGGCCCACGCCGCTGTCGCCATCGAAGCCGAAGCATTCTGCGAAGCGCCGGTTGTAGCGCAGCACGCCCTTGTCGCGCTGGAAGCCGATGGCCAGCGGCGCGTTGTCCATCACGGCCTGCATTTCCAGCATGGCACGGCGCAGCTGGTCTTCATCACGCCGGTGGTCGCTGATATCCTCGATGATCCAGACCGTGCCGTCATGCGTATTCAAGGGATCGACGGCGCGCCCGTGCAGGCGGCTCCAGAACAGGGTGCCGTCCTGGCGCCGCAATTCCAGCTCCGTGCGGTACGGCTTGCCCTTCGACAGCAGCGGCGCCGCTTCCAGTCCCAGCGCGCGGCAATGCTCGGCGGAGCGGTACAGCACCGCGCCCGGCATGCCCGTCAGCTGGTGGCGCGCATAGCCGAGCATCTCGGCGGCGCGGATATTGCATTCCTCGATAAAGCCGCCCTTGGAAAAGATGATGCCGACGGCCGCGCTTTCCAGGATGGCCTGCTGTTCCAGCAAGGTCTTGCGCAGGGCTTGCTGGTCGCGCTGCTGCACGCGGATGTCGGCAAACACGAGGGTCGCGCCCGGCAAGCCATCGTCCACCAGCAGCGGCCTCGACCATACCTGCACGGCGATGGCGCCCGCCTCCCCTTGCAGGCTGCTGTCCCACTGTCGCTCGCGCCCGGCCGCGCCGAGCGCGCCGCGCAGCATGCTGGTGCTCGACGCGCGGTAGGCGTCCGTAAAACAGTCGGCCAGCAACCGGCCCGATATATCCCTGCCCAGCAAGGACTGCAAGGCGCCATTCGCGGCCACCACCATGCCGCAGGCATCGCAGGCGCAAGCAGGCAAGGCGATCAGCTGCAAGGCATCGGCGATGAAATCGGGACTGGTCGGTACGCGGTTCATGGACACCATGGTTCGGTTGTTGGCGGTCGAAATGCACCTGGGCAATATATTCATCAGGCATCATAGTGCTGTTAGATCATAAACCAGTTTCCCGGGGTTTTTTCATATTCCTTACTGGCAATATCTGAAACGCCACAGACCACGTGCAACACGCATGTTGCAACGCCGTTGCACAGCAAAAATATGAAACAAATCGTTTAGAATAAAGCATGCGCCGCCCTCCCCAACCTCCGCTCGACCACCGCGACAAACCCGTCATCTGGACCGTCTCCGTCTCGCGGCTGTTCGACCTGTTCCGCGACATCACGCTCGAATACGACGACCTGGCGACGATCGAGCCGATCAACCTGGGCTTCGACGACGCCGTGCGCCACATCCGCGAACGCATGGCCACGGAGCGCTGCGACGCCGTCATTGCGGCCGGTTCCAACGGCGCCTACCTGAAAGGCCGGCTGTCGGTACCCGTCATCATCGCCAAGGCCAGCGGCTACGACGTGATGCAGGCGCTGGCGCGCGCGCGGCGCATCTCGCCGCGCATCGGCGTCGTCACCTACCAGGACCCGATGCCGGAACTGGGCGAATTTGCCGCCACCTTCGGCTTCCAGATCGCGCAGCGCACCTACGCCACCGAGGAAGACGCGCGCGCGCAGATCAATGAACTGAAGGCCGAGGGCGTCAAAGCCGTCGTCGGCGCGGGCCTCGTCACCGACCTGGCCGAGGAAGCGGGCCTGGCCGCCGTCTTCGTGTATTCGGCCACGGCCATCCGGCGCGCCTTCGACGACGCGCTGGAACTGGCGCGCCTGACCCAGATCGAATCGAACCGGGGGCGGCGCGCGGTGGTGGCCGACACCCTGCGCGCGCGCCACGGCCTGCACGATTTGCGCGGCGAATCGGAGGCGATGGAAGCGCTGCGCCAGTCGGTGGTGCTGTATGCGCGGTCGCCGGCGACGGTGCTGATCCAGGGCGAGACGGGCAGCGGCAAGGAACTGGTGGCGCAGGCCATCCACCGCGAAAGCCCGCGCAGCCTGGGCGCGAACAGGCCCTTCATCGCCATCAATTGCGGCGCCATCGCCGAGTCCCTGCTGGAATCGGAACTGTTCGGCCACGAGGACGGGGCCTTCACGGGCGCGCGCCGGGGCGGCCATGCGGGCCTGTTCGAAGCGGCCAACCACGGCACCCTGTTCCTCGACGAAATCGGCGAAATGCCGCTGGCCCTGCAAACGCGCTTGCTGCGCGTGCTGGAAGAGCGTGAAGTGGTGCGCGTGGGCGGCACGCGCCCCATCGCCATCAATGTGCGCATCATCAGCGCCACGCATTGCGACCTGGAGCAGCGCATCCGCGAAGGCCGCTTCCGCGCCGACCTGTTCTACCGCCTGGCCGTGCTGCGCCTGCATTTGCCCGCCTTGCGCGAACGCGCCAGCGACATTCCCGGCCTGGCCGAATGGTCGCTGAAAAACGCGCTGGCCGCACTGGGCGCCCGTCCGCACCCCAATCTGCACGCGGAAGTCCAGGCTTGCGCGCCGCTGCTGCGCCGCTACGACTGGCCCGGCAACGTGCGCGAACTGCGCAACCTGGCCGAGCGCCTGGCCCTGTTCCTGGCAGCCGAACCGCTGCAGGCGCTCACGCCCGCCTTCGTGCTGGGCGTGGCGCCGGAACTGGCCAACGCCGCAGGCACGCCGGCGCTGCCGCCGGCGCCTGCCGCCACCGCGCCGCCGCGCCTGGAAGACGAAAGCGCCAGCGCCGTACTGGCGCGCTTCGGCGGGCGCCGCGACGCCGCCGCCCATTACCTCGGCATCAGCCGCACCACGCTGTGGCGCCGCCTGCGCGCCGGCTGATTTTTCGGCCATACAAAAAAACCGTGGACGACTGGCCTCACCCGCACGATCTATGGCGGCACGGCACGGGACACGGCGGCGCGGGCGGCACCAGCGGACTGCCTTGCACCAGGACGTGCCGTCCACCGCCGACCTGCGCCATCACGAGCAGTACGGCTATCTGGTGCCACGCGTCAAGACCGCCTGCAGCCTGTAACGGAATTACTTCAGCGCGGGGATCGGCTGCGCCTGGAACGCGGGGCGCGGCTGTTCCTTGAGCTTTTTCGCCAGCATGTCGAGCGCCACGTCCAGCTGGCGGTCGGCGCCATTGAAGGTGGCGTGCGGCGGATTTTCCACCTCGACGTCCGGCACCACGCCCACACCTTCGATCAGCCACTGGCCGTCGATGCCGAACTGGCCGTTTTCCGCCACGCGCGCCATGCCGTTATCGGCCAGGCGCGTATTGTCGCTCAGCCAGACGCCGGCGCCGGCCGTGCGCTTGCCCACCAGCGGCGCCAGTTTCAATGCCTTGATGCCTGCGGCGAAGGTCTCGCCATCGGAATACGTGAGTTCATCGACCAGCACGACCAGATGGCCGCGGAAGGTGTTCTGCATGTTCGACGAGGGCTGCACGCCCGGCGGCGCCCAGTAGGCCCAGGCCTTGCGCAGCAGTTTTTCGATGATCCAGCTGTCGATATTGCCGCCGTTATTGCGCCGCACATCGATGATCAGGCCTTCGCGGTTGATGTTGGCGTAAAAATCGCGCGCGAACGAGGCGATGTCGTTGGCGCCCATGGCGCGCAGATGCAGGTAGCCGATGCGCCCCTGCGAGGCGGCGGCCACCTGCTCGGCGCGGCTCAATTCCCAGTCGCCATAGCGCAGCGCCGTCTGTTTCGCCATGTTGACGGGCGTGACGATGACGGCGCGCGGCGCGCCCTTGCCATTGCTCCGTTTGACCTGCAGCAGCACCTGCTTGTCGGCCTGGTTCAGCAGCAGGTCGCTGATGTCGCGCGCGCCCAGGACGTCCTTGCCGTTGACGGCCGTGATCACGTCGCCCTCCTTCACATCCACTTCGGGCCGCGACAGCGGTGCGCGCGCCGAGGGCAGTTCCGCCTCGCTGCGGTAGACATGCTCGACCCGGTAGCCCTCGCTGGTGCGCGCCAGCACGGCGCCCAGGCCCGCCGGCATGCCTTCCTGCTCCGTGCGGCGCAATTCGCCGGGACGGATCTGCGAATGCAGGGCGCCCACTTCGGCCACCATCATGCCCAGCACGTCATTGAGCTCGGCCCGGTCCGTGACCCGCTCGACCAGCGGTGCATACTTGTCGCGCGCCGCCTTCCAGTCCACGCCGCGCATCTTCGCGTCATACAGGAAATCGCGGTGCAAGCGCCACGCATCGTTGAACATCTGCTTCCATTCCAGGCGCGGGTTCGACACAAACGTCCAGTCGTCGACTTTTACTTTCGCCTTCGACAGATCGGACGGCAGCTTGGCGCCCGCCTCGATCACCAGCATCTCGCCCGGGCCGGTGGCTGCTGCGCTGGTTGCTGTCCTGTAATACAAATGCTTTTTATCCTGTGCCAGGTCGAATTCGCGCACATTGGCCACCAGCAGTTCCGGCTTGGAGCCCGTATTGCCTATGGCAAGGGTTTTCAGGCTGAACTTGTTCTCGCCGCTGTCGCGCTCGAGGAAATACAGGCGCTTGTCATCGATGGCCAGCGCACTGTAATTGCCGGCCGCCAGCGGCACTTCGTACAGGCGCTCGGCCAGCCCCTTGAAGACGACGTCCGGCAGGGCGGCCGGCGTTTTCTTCACGGCCGGCTTGCCACCCGCCTTTTCCAATGCTTTTTCCGCCGCCGATTCGGCCGCCTTTTCATCATCCGTCTCGGCCGGCTTCACTCCCGGGCGGCTCAGCTCATCGTCGGGCTGAAACGGAAAACGGTTGCCCGGCTGCAGCGCCAGCGCATACACGCCGATGCGCTTGTCGAACACGGGGCCCATGTTGCGGTCGCCCCAGGGCGAACCGTTGGCCAGCTGAAAATTGCGCGCCGACATGAAATACAGCCAGCGCCCGTCCGGCGAAAACACGGGCGAAGCGGAGGTATAGCGGTCGCTGGTGACGAACTGCAGCTGTTTCGATGCGAGGTTGTACAAGCCGATCTGCTCGCGCTGCTCGTTGCTGGCCACGCGCACGATGGCCAGGTTGCGGCTGTCGGGCGACCATTGCACTTCGTCGTGCTTGTCCACGCCCGCCTTGCCCGCATCGTCGATCAGCTGATTGCCCCTGGTCGCCAGATCCAGCAGCCAGAAACGGCCCTTTTTATCCGTGTGCGCCAGCCAGCGCCCGTCCGGCGACGGATACAGCTTCCAGCGGTGATTATCGCCCTGCGTCGTCAGCTGCTCGCCCTTGCCCGAGCCATCGGCGGCGTACTTCCAGATTTCGTTTTCTCCGCTCGTGTCGACGATGGCGAACACGGATTTCTCGTCGCTGGAAAAGACGGCATCGCGCGCCCGCGCTCCATCGGGAATGGCGATGTCGACTCTGCGCAGGCTGCCCGTGCCGGCGATGCTGACCTTGCCGCGCGCCGTCAGGATGATGCGCTCGTCCTTGCCCGATAGCTGCACGTTCGAGAGGGTGTCGAGCGGCGAACGGATCTGGCGCGCGCGCTGCTGGTCGAAATCGGAGACAAGGCTGATCGGCAATGGCGATGAATCCGTCCCTGCGACCAGGTCCAGCACCCGCAGGTCTGCGCCCAATTGATACACAATCTTGCCGTCGCCCAGCTGCGCGTTGCGCACGTCCCACTGCGTATGGGTCGTCAAGGCGCGGCGGTCGGAGCCGTCGGGCAGCATGCTCCACAGATTGTCGCTGCCGCCCGCGTCGCTGATGTAATAGATACGGCCCTGCCACCACATGGGGCGCTTGTTGTTGCCCGCCAAGACGCCGGCATCCGTGTGCATGCGCACGGCCTCGCCCTTGCCATCGAGCGCATAGCGCCACAAGGTGGCATGCGCGCCGCCCCGGTAGTTGCGCACATTGTCGTTGGTCATGGCCAGGCCGAAACGCGTGAAGAACAGCGTCTTGCCAGCGTCGTCGAGCACGGCGTCGTTGGCGTCGGCCACGGGAAATACGCGTCGCGTCTGTTTCACGGGATCGATGGCGGCGACGATGCGGCGCGAGGCGGGACCGTCCGTATTTTGCGTGCTGACCAGCACTTCGCCCTGCGCCGTCCAGCCCAGCACCAGCACGCCGCCATTGTCAAATGAAATACGGCGCGGCAAGCCACCGGCCAGCGGCATCACATACGCTTCCTGCGCCCCCTCATAGGCGGCGGAAAACGCCAGCCACTGGCCGTCGCGAGAAATCGCCGCGTTCGTTTCATAGCCGGGATGCGTGGTCAGACGCTGGGCCGCGCCACCGCGCAGATTGCTTTTCCACAAATCGCCTTCGGCCGTGAAGACGACGGTATCGCCGCGCACGGCGGGAAAGCGGAAATAACTGCCGGCGGGCGCGGCAGCGGCGGCGTTGCCCAGCAAGCCGGCGGACAACAGGAGCAAGGAGAGATTGCGGGAAATTTTCATGTGGCATCCAGATAGCGGTCAGGTGGCATGGACATCATGTCGATACCGGACAGCAATTCTGGCATACCTGTGGCCAAAGAAAACCTTCTTTATTGTCCATAAAAACGTAAAAAAACCCGCGCCACTTGCGTGGGCGGGTTTTTTGTTGACGGCAGGAAGTTTATTCCACTTCCACTGTTTCCGGTGCTGCCGTCGGCGCCGCGTCTGGCGGTTCCGGGAATTCCAGCAAGACCTGGTCCTTGTCGTCGAGGTCGACGGTGACCCGTCCGCCAGTGACCAGGCGGCCGAACAGCAGTTCGTCGGCCAGCGCCTTGCGGATCATGTCCTGGATCAAACGCGCCATCGGCCGCGCACCCATCAGCGGATCGAAGCCCTTCTTGCCGAGGAAAGCACGCAGCTTCTCGGTAAATACGGCTTCGACCTTTTTCTCGTGCAACTGTTCTTCCAGTTGCATGAGGAACTTGTCGACCACGCGCAGGATGATTTCCTGGTCCAGCGCGCGGAAGCTGATGGTCGCGTCGATGCGGTTGCGGAACTCCGGCGTAAACATGCGCTTGATGTCGGCCATCTCGTCGCCGGCCTGCTTCGAATTGGTGAAGCCGATCGACGTCTTTTGCAAGCTTTCCGCGCCCGCATTCGTCGTCATGATGATGATCACGTTGCGGAAATCGGCTTTGCGGCCATTGTTGTCCGTCAAGGTACCGTGGTCCATCACTTGCAGCAGAATATTGAAAATGTCCGGATGGGCTTTTTCAATTTCATCGAGCAGCAAGACCGCGTGCGGCTTCTTGGTGATCGCTTCCGTCAGCAGGCCGCCCTGGTCGAAACCGACGTAGCCCGGCGGCGCGCCGATCAGGCGGCTGACGGCGTGGCGTTCCATGTATTCCGACATGTCGAAACGGATCAGCTCAATACCGAGGATGAAGGCCAATTGCTTGGCCACCTCGGTCTTGCCGACGCCGGTCGGACCGGAGAACAGGAAGGAGCCGATCGGCTTGTCCGTCTTGCCCAGGCCGGCACGGGCCATCTTGATGGCCGAGGCCAGCGCGTCGATGGCAGGATCTTGCCCGAACACGACATTGCGCAAGTCGCGGTCGATCGTCTGCAGCTTGCTGCGGTCGTCCTGGTTGACCGTTTGCGGCGGAATGCGCGCGATCTTGGCGATGATGTCCTCGATCTCGGCCTTGCCGATGGTTTTCTTTTGCTTCGACTTCGGCAGGATGCGCTGCGCCGCGCCCGCTTCATCGATGACGTCGATCGCCTTGTCGGGCAAATGGCGGTCGTTGATGAAGCGCGCCGCCAGTTCCGCCGCCGTCGACAGGGCCGAGGCCGAGTATTTCACGCCATGGTGCTCTTCGAAGCGCGACTTGAGGCCGCGCAAGATTTGCACGGTTTGCTCGACGGTCGGCTCGTTGACGTCCACTTTCTGGAAGCGGCGGGAGAGCGCATGGTCTTTCTCGAACACGCCGCGGAATTCCGTGTACGTGGTCGCGCCGATGCATTTCAGCTGACCATTCGCCAGTGCCGGTTTCAGCAGGTTGGACGCGTCCAGCGTGCCGCCCGAGGCCGAGCCCGCACCGATGATGGTGTGGATCTCGTCGATGAACAGGATGCCGTTCGGATTGTCCTTCAACTGTTTCAGCACGGCTTTCAGGCGCTGCTCGAAGTCGCCGCGGTATTTGGTTCCGGCCAGCAAGGCGCCCATGTCCAGCGAATACACGACGGCATTCTGCAGGATTTCCGGCACGTCGCTTTGCGTGATGCGGTAGGCCAGGCCTTCGGCGATGGCCGTCTTGCCCACGCCCGCCTCGCCGACCAGCAGCGGATTGTTCTTGCGGCGGCGGCACAGGATCTGGATCACGCGGTCGACTTCTTCCTCGCGCCCGATCAGCGGGTCGATCTTGCCTTCGGCAGCGGCCTTGTTCAGGTTTTGCGTGAACTGGTCGAGCGGGCTTTCCTTCGGCTGGCCATCGACGGGCGCTTCTTCCACGCCTTCGGAGGCTTTCGCGCTTTCCGTCGACTGGTCCTTGCGCACGCCGTGCGAGATGAAATTGACCACGTCCAGGCGCGTCACGCCCTGCTGGTGCAGGTAGTAGACCGCATGCGAATCCTTTTCGCCGAAGATGGCCACCAGCACATTGGCGCCCGTGACTTCCTTCTTGCCGTTCGAGGCGGACTGGACGTGCATGATGGCGCGCTGAATCACGCGCTGGAAACCAAGCGTCGGCTGGGTGTCGACTTCGCCCGTGCCAGGCACGGTCGGCGTGTTATCGCCGATGAAATTGGTGAGGGTCTTGCGCAGGTCTTCTATATTGACCGCGCAGGCACGCAATACCTCGGCAGCGGAGGGATTGTCCAGCAGTGCCAGCAGTAAATGCTCAACCGTGATGAATTCGTGCCGTGCCTGCCGAGCTTCGACAAACGCCATGTGCAAACTTACTTCTAATTCCTGCGCAATCATACTTCCTCCATCACGCACTGCAGGGGGTGCCCCGCCTTGCGCGCATGCGTTAAAACGAACTCCACTTTGGTACACGCTATATCTTTAGAGAACACGCCGCACACTCCTTTGCCGTAGCGATGAACACTGAGCATGATTTGCGTCGCCGTTTCACGGTCCTTGTTGAAATACTCCTGAATGATGGCCACCACAAATTCCATCGGGGTGTAGTCGTCATTGAGCAAGGCTACCTGATAGAGCGGCGGCGGCTTCAGCACTTGCCGCTCCAGCAGGGTTTCTGAGTCGTGCTTGGTTGCCATACGCTTATTCTAATGCTTTCACAGTGGTTGTCATGCGCAATATCTACGCCTTTCCAATTGTTTTCAATCTTACGCGTTTTCTTAATAGTGCGCAGATGGCGACCTTGCTGTCAAAATCAAGAGTTGCTTTTTTGGTCGTCGTGAAGAATTTGTCAATATCGATGGAAAAGCGCTTGACTTCATTATTTATTCCGCCAACAATGCTGTATCGACTGTTGCAGTAATGTACAGCTTGATAAGAAGTGAGACGTCGAGGAGGGGGCAAGAAGCTTCTTGCTTTTATGGCTCGTGTGATTTGTTTTAATTTTGAAAGTTCTTTTTATGGCAACAGGTACAGTTAAGTGGTTCAATGATTCCAAAGGTTTTGGCTTCATCACTCCAGATGATGGCGGCGAAGATTTGTTTGCTCATTTCTCCGCAATCAACATGAACGGTTTCAAGACCCTCAAAGAAGGTCAAAAAGTTCAATTCGAAGTCACGCAAGGCCCTAAAGGCAAGCAAGCTTCCAACATCCAAGCAGCCTAAGCATCGCCGGCCCTCAGATGTGAAAAGCCCCGTTGTCAAACGGGGTTTTTTTTCGTCCGCAGGGTGCGCAGCACCCTGCCCCCGCTTATTACATGTGCTCGATCATCACGTCGCCGAAACCGGAACACGACACTTGCGTCGCGCCTTCCATCAGGCGGGCGAAATCGTAGGTGACGCGCTTCGAGGCGATCGACTTTTGCATCGAAGAAATGATCAGGTCGGCCGCTTCCAGCCAGCCCATGTGGCGCAGCATCATTTCCGCCGACAAAATCAAGGAACCGGGGTTCACGTAATCCTTGCCCGCGTACTTCGGCGCCGTGCCGTGCGTCGCTTCGAACATGGCAACGGAATCGGACAGGTTGGCACCTGGCGCGATGCCGATGCCGCCCACTTGCGCCGCCAGCGCGTCGGAAATGTAATCGCCGTTCAGATTCAGGGTCGCGATGACGCTGTATTCGGCCGGACGCAGCAAAATCTGTTGCAGGAACGCGTCAGCGATCGAATCCTTGACGATGATGTCACGGCCCGTCTTCGGATTCTTGAACTTGCACCATGGGCCGCCATCGATCAGCTCGGCGCCGAATTCCTTTTGCGCCAGCGCATACGCCCAGTCGCGGAAACCGCCTTCCGTGTATTTCATGATGTTGCCTTTGTGCACGATCGTCACGGAAGGCTTGTCATTGTCGATCGCGTACTGGATGGCCTTGCGCACGAGGCGCTCCGTGCCTTCGATGGACACGGGCTTGATGCCCAGGCCCGACGTGGCCGGGAAGCGGATTTTCGTCACGCCCATTTCATTGACGAGGAAATCCATCAGTTTCTTCGCTTCGGGCGAGCCCTGCTGGTACTCGATGCCGGCGTAGATATCTTCCGAATTTTCGCGGAAAATCACCATGTCCGTCTTTTCCGGCTCTTTCACGGGCGACGGCACGCCTGTGAAGTAGCGCACGGGACGCAGGCAGACGTACAGGTCGAGCTGCTGGCGCAGGGCCACGTTCAGCGAGCGGATGCCGCCGCCGACGGGCGTCGTCAGCGGGCCCTTGATGGAGACCACGTAATCTTTCAGCACTTGCAAGGTTTCTTCCGGCAGCCACACATCGGGGCCGTACACATTCGTCGATTTCTCGCCCGCGTAGATTTCCATCCAGCTGATCTTGCGCGCGCCGCCGTAGGCCTTGGCCACGGCAGCGTCGATCACCTTGATCATGACCGGGCTGATATCGATGCCCGTGCCATCGCCTTCAATGAAGGGAACGATGGGATTATCTGGTACATTCAGCGAAAAATCGGCGTTGACGGTGATTTTTTGGCCGTCAGCAGGTACAGTGATATGTTGATACATCGTGATCTCCGAAGTGGGACACACCGCTGGCGGGTAACACTGGCCGGCGACGCGCTCTGCGGTTGCAGAGTTTACAAAAACAAGTCCGAACAGGGCGGCAATAACGCACTTTAGCAGGGAAAGAACAGCCGGGTCATCCGCGGCGCCAAAGAACCTCGTTGCCATATCGCCTACGTCTTCTATAAGACATAAGACTAACGTTTCACATTATGCACCAGTATCTTACAGGGCGCCACGCTTTTGCGGCGCCGACCAGCAGCCACCCTCGTTTGCATCAATTTATCCAGCATGCCACTCATTCTCTTCAATAAACCATTCCAGGTCCTGTGCCAGTTTTCGCCGCAGGAAGGCCGCGCCACCCTGGCCGACCACATCACGATTCCCGGCATCTATCCGGCCGGCCGGCTCGACGCCGACAGCGAAGGCTTGCTGCTGCTGACGGACGACGGCCGCCTGCAGCACGAGATCAGCCACCCGGACCGCAAGGAAGCGAAAACCTATCTGGTGCAGGTCGATGGCGTGCCCGACGCGGCCAGCCTGGCGCGCCTGCAGGCGCCGCTGGACCTGGGCGACTTCATCACCAAGCCGTGCAAGGCCGTGCGCATCGCCGAGCCCGACTGGCTGTGGCCGCGCAACCCGCCGATCCGCGCGCGCGCCGACAAGCCCACCTCCTGGCTGGCGATCACTTTGAAAGAAGGAAAAAACCGGCAAGTGCGGCGCATGACGGCGGCCGTCGGCCTGCCCACCCTGCGCCTGGTGCGCAGCGCCATCGGCCCGTTTTCTCTGGCCAGCCACCCGCTGATGCCCGGAGAATGGTGCGAAGTGCCGGCCGAGAACATTGGGAAAACGTGAACGGCACAAGAAAAACGGTTTTCCTTGCTGAAATTTTTCCAATAAGCACTATTTATTTTTAGATAATGCATTAAAATCATCTGACCTTCACATGACGGAAAGGAAAGATGATGACAAAAGTAATATTCACGCTGGCCGCCTCCCTGCTTGCCGGCGCCGCACTGGCCCAGTCGGGCGCCCAGGTGCACGCTTCCGCCGCGACCGATGCCGTCAAGCCGCCACCCGCATCGGCAGCCAGCCAGGCTTCGGCCGCCACCGATGCCAGCAAGCCCGTGCCGCCGGCGTCGGCTTCCGTCAACGCCTCCGCCGCGACGGACGCGTCGCGCCTGATTCCCCAGGCGCGCAAGACGAAGCAGCCGGCCGCTGAAACAGGCAAGCCGGTGAAATAAAGGTCATTCCCGGGGTGACGGCAACGACTATGTTGCTGTCACCCCACGCTTTGGGCGCGACCAGACCGCATGCTTGACCAGGCGGCCGCCAGCATGGCTTAATCGCCGCTTCGCAGCCACCCATCCCGTCCCATGAAAAATCCCCTTCGCCGTCTCTGCCTGTCCATCGCCCTGCTGTCTTGCGCCAGCATGGTCCAGGCGCAAACAAAAAGCGTGCAGCTGTCGGCCGGCATGCATTTGATCCAGGCGGAAGTGGCGGCGACAGAAGAGCAACGCGAACAGGGATTGATGTACCGTGAAAAAATGCCGGCGAATGCGGGCATGCTGTTTGTCTTTGGCAATCCCTCGACGCAATGCATGTGGATGAAAAACACGCCGCTGCCCCTGTCGGTGGCCTTTCTCGATGCCAGCGGCAAGATCGTCAACATCGAAGACATGCAGCCGCATACGCTCGACAGTCATTGCTCCACGAAGACCGTGCCCGTGCGCTATGCGCTGGAAATGCACCTGGGCTGGTTCAAGCAAAAGAACATCAAGCCGGGCATGAGCATCGGCAACTTGCCAGCGCTGCGCTAGCCCGTGGCGGCCGGCAGCAAGGCGCTGCCGGAAAACGACTGCCGCGGATGGCCGAAAAAGCATGCGCGCACGCGAAAAAACCCGCCAGAATGAATCTGCGGGTTTTTGCTTTTCAACCAGTGCCAGCGTACCGGCACAGGCAAGGCCACCGTGGTGGCTTGCCTGCTGGCGAATATTAAGCGGACAGTGCTTTCAAAGCAGCTGCCAGACGGCTCTTATGGCGAGCTGCCTTGTTTTTGTGGATGATCTTCTTGTCAGCGATACGGTCGATGGTCGACACGGATGCCTGGAAGATTGCAGCAGCAGCTGCCTTGTCACCGCCCTGGATCGCTTTGCGAGCAGCTTTGATAGCCGTGCGCAAGGTCGAACGTTGGGACGAATTGTGTGCGTTTTGCTTAACTGCTTGACGAGCGCGTTTGCGCGCTTGTGCGGTATTTGCCATGGAATTTCCTAAAACAGGGTCAAAGTGCGTTTGCAAACATTAGTGTTTGCCAACCGGTGCGTTCTGTGCGTCTGCCGAACCATGTGTGCCAAACCAGTGCCTGTCAAACATTAGTGTCTGCGTAACAGAATTCTGTACAGCCTTCGATTATAGCGATATTTTCAAGCGGGGGCAAATCAAAAAACCGTGTATCACGCCAAAAACACCTGAAAATGGGGCTGGCAAGAGCGAATGCGCAGCTAATCGGCAGCGTTTGTTACCATATTTTAAGCGTTTAACGGTACCGCGCCCGGCTATAATCTGCCCCCATGAACTTGCTTAAAACCCTCGCCGCCATTTCCAGCATGACCATGCTGTCCCGTGTAACCGGATTATTGCGCGAAAGCCTGTTCGCGCGCGCCTTTGGCGCCGGCGCCTACACGGACGCTTTCATTGTTGCCTTCCGCATCCCCAACCTGTTGCGCCGATTGTTTGCCGAGGGGGCGTTCTCGCAAGCCTTCGTGCCGATCTTGTCTGAATACAAGAACCAGCACGGCCAGGAAGCGAGCAAGCAATTGGCCGACCATGTGGCCACGACCCTCGTCTGGGCCACCCTGCTCGTGTCCGCCATCGGCATCGTCGGCGCGCCGTGGTTCGTCTACGTGATCGCCACGGGCCTGTCCAAGGACCCGGGCGCTTTTGACGCGGCCGTGTGGATGACGCGGCTGATGTTCCCTTATATTACCTGCATGTCGTTCGTGGCCCTGGCCGGCGGCATCTTGAATACCTGGCGCGAATTCAAGATTCCCGCGTTCACGCCAGTGCTGCTGAACCTGTCCTTCATCGCCGCCTCGCTGTTCCTCGCGCCATACTTGAAACAGCCGATCTACGCCATGGCCATCGCCGTGTTTGCCGGCGGCCTGCTGCAGGTGGCCATCCAGATTCCCGCGCTGATCAAGATCGGCATGCTGCCGCGGCTGTCGATCAATCCCGCCATCGGCCTGTCCGACGGCGGCGTGCGCCGCGTGCTGAAAAAGATGGGCCCGGCCGTGTTCGCCGTGTCTGCTGCGCAGATCAGCCTGATGATCAACACGAGCATCGCCTCGCGCCTGGCCGAAGGCAGTATTTCCTGGCTGTCGTATGCGGACCGCCTGATGGAGTTCCCGACCGCCATGCTGGGCGTGGCCCTGGGCACCATCTTGCTGCCCAGCCTGTCGAAAGCGAACGTGGACGGCGACAAGACGGAATACTCGGCCTTGCTGGACTGGGGCTTGCGTTTGACTTTCCTGCTGGCCCTGCCCGCCGCCGTCGGCATGGCGACCCTGGCCACGCCGCTGATCGCCACCCTCTTCCACTACGGCAAGTTCACGGCCGAATCCGTCACCATGTCGACGCAGCCGCTGGTGGCCTACAGCCTGGGCCTGATCGGCATCATCCTCGTCAAAACCCTGGCGCCCGCCTTCTATGCGCGCCAGGACATCCGCACGCCCGTGAAAATCGCCATCGGCGTGCTGATCGCCACGCAGCTGATGAATCTGCTGTTCGTGCCCTACATCGCCGTGGCCGGCCTGGCCCTGTCGATCGGCCTGGGCGCCTGCCTGAATGCCAGTTTCCTGTACTGGGGCTTGCGCAAGCGCGGCATCTACCAGCCGAAACCGGGCTGGGCCAAATTCTTCGCGCGCCTGCTGCCGGCACTCATCGTGATGGGCGGCGTGGCGTATGCTGGCGCCATGCGCATCGACTGGATCGCCATGCAAGCCCATCCGCTGCTGCGGGCCGGTGCGCTGGCCCTGGTGGTGGCCCTGTGCGGCGTGGCGTACTTTGCCACCTTGTTCCTCGTTGGCTTCCGCTTCCGCGACTTCAAGCGCCACGCGTGACAAGCTGCGCAGGACGTTGTTGCCGGCGTCTCGCCGTACTAGCGTACTGTCTTCGACTTGGCGCCTAGTCCTGCGCAGCTTGTCCAGATTGCGCAGGACGTTGATGCCGGCGTACTGCCTTGCACAAATGATCCAGACGAAAAAAAACCCGCCGGAGCGGGTTTTTTTCATTGCAGCGAAAGCTTAAGCAGCTTTCTTGGCGCGGCGGCGTGCCACGGCGCCAACCAATGCCAGGCCGCCCAGCAGCATGCCATAGGTTTCTGGTTCTGGTACTGGCAGGGCCGAAACCGTGCCTACGTACTGCACATTTTTCACCAGGGTCAGACCCGTGACTTGCACCGTGTAGGTGCCAGCGGCCAATTCGCCTGCCCAGCTCAGATTCTGGATACCGCTAGCCGTGCTCTTGGCCAGGTCGCCATAGCCGACCAGGGTAGCGGCGAAATCCTTGATCGCGCCGTTAGCAACGGAGAACGTTTGCAGTGCACCGAACGAAGTCGACGATGGAGCCAGCAACTGGAAGGTCCACGAATCATTGATCTGCGAATTGATCGCGAACTTGGTCGTGAAAGCCGACAGGGTATCGGAACCGGCTGGGTCCAGAATGCCCAGGTCGTAGGTTGCTGCCGACGCGCTGAACGATGCTGCTGCCATGATGCCTGCAGCGATAAATTTCAATTTCATAGCTTATCCCTTAAAAAGTAATCTATGGCTGCAATGCGCAGGCCACCAATAGTTTATTAGTACCGGAAGTACTGAACAGAATGGTAACATAATTGCATTGAATTACTTATAAATTTTTTATCTAAGTTTCACCAAGGATAACTATTTTCGAAATGAACTATTTGCCAGTATCTATGAATTTCCAGGGAAAAATAGTTACCGAGGCATACATTTATTTTTTCCATGTTTTAAGGTAAAACCGTCTATTCGGCAGTGTTTTCGGCGGAATTTTGCGGTTCAAGCTGTTCATTTGGCTCTGGTGGCGTTTGTTCTTGCGGTGGGGTAACAGGGCGAAAAAACAACGGTGACGCGGGCAAGGCGGGCGCGATGCTGTCCTCATCACTCGCTGGCACAGCTGCCGGTCCCGCAGACGGCACGGATGACACCCGTGCATCGACCATGAAGCGCCATTCCGAGAAATGCGCCTTGCCTTCGAAGCCGGCGAACCGGGCCTCGAAGTTGCCAACCTTTAATGGCGCAGCCTGGGACAGGCTGTACACGCCGATGATGCCGTTGCTGCCCGGCTGATACAGCAAGCCCCACTCGGCGCGGCCCGTGATGGGATCGACAAACAACTTGCGCAGGTGCCGGCGCAGCTGGGGCGTACGGGGATCGCGCAGCAAGGCGGCCAGGGTCGGCGGCTGTTGCGGCTGGCCCGGCGGCGTGGCCGCCGCATAACTGTACAGGGCGTCTGAAAACTGCGCGCCGATATCGAGCAATTCCTGCTCGGCCGCCTGGCGCTGC
Organism: Janthinobacterium sp. GW823-FHT01H08; assembly: GCF_058797855.1. Taxonomy (NCBI): domain Bacteria; kingdom Pseudomonadati; phylum Pseudomonadota; class Betaproteobacteria; order Burkholderiales; family Oxalobacteraceae; genus Janthinobacterium; species Janthinobacterium sp. GW823-FHT01H08. Next base: position 1,914,467 of record NZ_CM179504.1, on the reverse strand, counting down.
AGCAAGGAGCCCATCTTCAGCCCGGCCGCCCCTACCAGGCCCAGAATAGCCACCAGAATGATCAGGCCCAGGTAAGTAAAACCGCACTGGCGGCGCGCAGAACGGTACATGGCCGCTACCAGTCGGCGAACGGCGTGCCGCTGCGGTCCTTGCCGGGCGCGCCGCTTTTCACGTCATACACCTGGCCCGGCGTGTCGTCCGGTGGCGGCACGATCAGCCAGCTGCTGTCGCTGTCCGTGATGGGATCGATGGGCATGGCGCGCAGGTATTTCTTTTCCACCAGTTGCTCCAGCGAATCGGGGTAGCGCCCCGTATCGCCGTGGAACTGGTCGATGGTGGTGCGCAGGTTGCGCAAGTTATCGGCCAGCACGGTTTCCTTCGCCTTGTCGAGACTGGGAAAGTAGCGCGGCACGGCCAGGGTCAGCAGCAGCGCCACGATGCCGAGCACCACCAGCAATTCGATCAGGGTAAAGCCGCGCCTGCGGCGTGGGGCGTTTTCAGCGGGCATGGTTCACCATAAACGGTAAGGCACGTTGTTCAAGCCCGTCTTGCCGGATGTGGAATACACATCGTAGACATCGTCGCCCTCGCGCGGCTCGGCCGCTTCGCTGGCGTAGCTGCGCTTGCCCCACGTTTGCGCGTCGCTCAGACCAGCGTCGCCGTTGAACGGGTCGCGCGGCACGCGGCGCAAAAAGAACATCTTGCTGCGCTTCGGGTTGCGCTGGTCCGACACGCCCTCGACCAGCACTTCCAGGCTTTTCGGGTAGCCGCTGGCGTCGGCCGCGCGCAGGATGCGGCCCTCGTCGCCGGCCCGCTTATAGGCGTCGAGCCCCTGGCGGATGTCGCGCAGCGCGCGCCGCAATTCCTGCTCCTGGCGCCGCTGCACCGTCACCTGCGTGACGGGGATCACCAGGGTGGCCAGCACGCCCAGGATGGCCAGGGTCACCAGCAGTTCGATCAGGGTGAATCCGCCCTGCCCGCCTTGCGCGCGCGCCACGCTCATTTGGCGGGCGGCGGCACCACGGGCACCGGCTGGCTCGACGACAGGGGCAAGGGCGCCGCCTGCAGCGGCACGGGCTGGCCCGACGATATCGGCAAAGGCGATGCGGCCGGCTCGGGCGACGGCGCCACTTCCGGCGCCGCCACGCTCTGCGGCAAGGTCGATGGCACCTGGCCCGGCGTCATCATCGGCTGCGCCGGCGCCGGCTGCATGCCGACGGCCGACGGGCCGGAACGCACGATGACCGTGCCCGGCATCTGCGTGGGCGCCTTGGCCGCCATGTCGGGACGGCGGCGGAAGCTGCCTTCCGTGCCGGCAGAGAATTCCGATTCCTTCGCTTCCGGACGCTGCACGGTGCGCACCAGGTGCGGCGTGATCGACAGCACGATTTCCGTCTTCTGGCTGTCGTCCTTGCTGCTGCCGAACAGCCGTCCCAGCACGGGTATGTCGCCCAGGCCCGGCACCTTGTTGCCCGAGCTGCGCTCCTCATTGTTGATCAGGCCCGCCAGCACCTGGTTTTCGCCATCCTTCAATTGCAGCATGGTCGAGGCCTGGCGCGTGCCGATCTGATACAGGGTCGAGCCGCTGCGGGTGGTGGTGGCCGCCCCCAGGTTGCTCACTTCGAGCGAAATGCGGATGCCCACTTCATTGTTCAAATAGATGGTCGGCTCGGCGTTCACCGTCAAGCCCACGTCCAGGTAACTGATCGACTCGGAAGCGAAGCCGCCCGTGCCCGGCGAAATGGTGGTGGTCACCACGGGCACCCTGTCGCCGATGACGAACTTCGCCTTTTCCCGGTTGCGCACGCGGATGCGCGGGTTGGCCAGGATATTCGCGTCACCATCCGTCTTCTTGGCATTCGCCGTCACGGACAGGTCGCTCACGCCGATGGTGCGCTGGTTCAGGTTATTCAGGTCGTTGATGGTCAGCCCCACGCCGCCCGAGGTGGAAAGTGGCGTCAGGGTCAGGCTCGATGGCCAGGCCACGCCCAGTTCCATCAGGCGGCTGCGCTTGACTTCGAGGATTTCCAGCTCCAGCACCACTTCCGCCTCGGGCACGTCCTGCAGCGCGATCAGGCGCTCGGCCAGGCGGATCGCCTCGGGCGTGTCGCGCACGATGACGAGGTTGAGCTTTTCATCGGCCACCACGTCGCGCGTCTTCAAAATGGTCTTGAGCGTGTTGGCCACCTGCTTGGCATCCGCATTCGCCAGGAAGAAGGTTTTCACCAGCACTTCCTGGTACTCCTTCAATTTTGCCGCCACGTTCGGGTAGATCAGGATCGTGTTCGCATCCATCACCTGCTGCTCCAGCTGATTCGTCACCAGCAGGAAGTAGACGGCCGATTCCACCGTACTGTTTTTCAGGAAGATCGAGGTTTTCGCGTCCGCCTTGACGTCCTTGTCGAAGACGAAATTGAGTCCCGAGCGGCGCGCGATCAGCTCGAACACCTGTTTTAACGGCGCGTCGCGGAACTCGATCGTGATCGGCTGCTTGTACGATTTGGCCAGGCCCGATTCGACCACGGGCGGCGCCGTTTTTTCATCGACCTCGCGCAGCAGCGCGCGCGCGCCGGCGTGATTCGGCTGCTCCGTGAGGATGGCGTTCAGGCGCTGGCGCGCGGGGTCGTAGCGCTTGGCGTCGATATCCTTCTGCGCTTCGGCCAGCAGCTTGCCCTGGCGCTGCTCGCGTTCGAGCGCGCGCAAGCCGCTGCTGGCGCGCTCGTTCTGCGCATCGATTTCCAGCACGCTCATGAAGGAGGTGCGCGCCAGGTTGCCCTGTCCCGCCTGCGCCTGGCGCTCGGCCTGCTGCAAGCGGCTGCTGGTGGCCCGTTCGCGCGCCTGCAGATACGCGCTGCGGTATTGCGCGTTGCCGGGGTCCTGCTGCAGAGCCTCCTGCAGTTTTTGCAGGCCGGCCGGGATCTGATCTTGCGCAATCAGCTCGCGCCCGTCGCGGTAAGCTTGCTGCCCCGCGCAGCCGGACAGCAGCACCAGCAACGCCAGCAAAGGCGCCGGTGAAAAGGAACGAGACATCACTCGAGTACTCCAATGTTGAGCTGCTGAACCTGGTTCAACGGCAGATAGGTGAGCGTCATGACGGGCGGCGCGATCGTCACGACCTTGTAGGCGCCATCGATGACGGTATTGGCGCGCACGATATACGTCTTGTCGGCGCGCGACAAAAACACTTCCCAGGCGCCGTCGGCGGCCGCCTTGCCCAGGTAGACGAAGGGCAGCGGCGGCGCCGTCGGCGGCGGTGGCGGCGGCGCAGCCGTCACCGCCGTTTTCGGCGGCGGCGGATTCCAGTTCTGGCTCTGGAAGACAGCGCCGGCGCCGCCAAAGGTGTCGCCATCCTCGCCCGCCACTTCGCTGCGCGGCAGCAGGGCCAGGATGACCGGCTGCGCTGCCTCCGCTTTGCCGGCCGGCTTACGCGCGGGCGCGACGGCCCGCTCCACCGCCTCGGCCACGTCGGCCACGGGCTGGCGCTCGCCGAACAGCAGCAAGGCGCCCGCGCCCAGCACGCCGGCCAGCATGAGCCAATGGCGCGGGGTCATGGTGTTTCTCCCGCAACGCCAGGCGTATCGGTCAGATAGAAGGTCAGGCGCAGGCGCGCCTCGAGTTGCGTATCGGCGATCTGCTCGCGGCGAAAACTCAGTTCGTCGAGCGAGGCAAAGGGGACGGCGCGCAGCGCTTGCAGCGCGAACTGCCATACGGCCGCATAACTGCCCTTCAGCGGCAAGGTCACCTGCCAGGTGGCGACACGGCTGGCCTTGTCGTAGCCGCTCTTGTATTCGCCCTGCGTCAGCAGCAAGCCGTTTTTCGCGGCCAGGTCGAACAGCTGCTTGACCTGCTGCTCCGCATGGCGCTGCTGCCCCAGGGCGGCATAAAAACGGGCCAGGTTTTCGCTGGCCGTCGCCGGCGGCGCCAGGGCCGCCACGGCTAGCGCCGGCTGCGGCAAGGGCCGCGCTTCCAGCTGCGCCGCCACGGCGCGCTGCTGCCAGGCCCATGCCCAGGCGGCGATCCCCAGTGCGAGCAAAAGCACGGCCAGGCAGGCGGGCACGCCCAGGCGACGCAGCAGCAGTTGCGCGCGCAGGCGCAAGATATTGATATCGATGGCCGTCATGGCGTGCCCCACTGCGCTTGAAGCTGGAAGCGCAAGGGTTTGTTCGGATCGAGCGCGTTGATTTCATGGCGCAGCAGCTGCACGCGGGAGCCGAACAGCTCCTGCTGCTTCAATTGCGCGATATAGGCCACCATGGCGTCGCTGCCGGTCGTTTCGGCCGTGATCTTCAGCACGCGCTTGCGCGCGTCCGGCTCCAGCGCCAGCAGCGCGATGGCGGGCGGCGTGGCGCTGGCCAGCGCATCCTGCAGGTCGCGCCACGGCAGGTTCAATTGCAGGATGGCCGCATTCACGGCCGCCGCCTGCGCCGGTGCGATGGCCATTTGCGGCGCAGGCGCCGGGCCCAGCGTGGCGGCCAGCACGCGTTGCTGCGCGCGCTGCAACTGCCCCTCGCGCAGCTGCTGGCGCTGCAGCGCAGCGCTGCCGCTGTACGCCGCCGTGACGACCAGCACCATGCCCAGCGCCCCCGTTCCCCATGCCCAGGCGGGCACGCGGTGCAGGCTGCGGCGCCAGCCGGGCGGCGCGAAATCGATATCGAGGCGCGTCATGCCACGCCTCCGCTACGCGCCAGCCGGGCGGCCGGCGACAAAGCGCCTTCCCCGTCCGGCGTGGAAAAAACCTGGCAGTGGAACTCTTGTGTCGGCGTCAGCCATGCGGGCGGCGGCGTGCCGCACAGCTGCAGCAGCGCCGGTGCGGTCACGCCTTGCAGCAGCGCCTCGCGCGCCAGCGTCTGCACCAGCCAGTCCCTGCCGGCACCAGCCGGCACGGGCAGCGCGCGCACGGCGCACAGGCGGCCATCGTGCCGCACGCCCAGGGTCAAGGCGTTTTCCTGCAACTGGCCGAACCAGGCGCCCGGTTTCAATGCGCCGTGCCAGCGGTTCCAGTGGCGCGCGAATTGCGGCGTAATAAAAATCAGAGCCAGCTTGCGGTCGGCCGCCACACGCGTCAGCTGCGCCAGCAGCGCACGGGGCACTGCGCAGAAAAACGGCACGCGCGCATCCCAGGCACTGCTGCTGTGCCACAGGCCGGGCGCATCGCCATACAGCGACTGGAAGCGCAGCGCGGCGGCCGCCTCGATGTCGGCCAGACGCGCGGCGCCCTGCGGCAAGTCCACCTGCCACAGGCGCGCCAAAGCGTCGTCGAGCACCACGGACAGGGGCCAGCCCGCGTATTGGTCCGCCGGCAGCAGCCGCTCCAGCAACTGCGCCAGCGCCTGGCCCATGGCGGAAAAATCGCCATGCAGGCCTTGACCGGCGTCCGGCACATACGCGGCTTCGCCCAACGGCGTCCAGGCGGGCGCGCGCCAGCGGCTGCCCCGCCACAAGCTCAAGCCATCCGCCGCCACGCCCAGGCGCAATGCCTGTCCAAATCTTCCAAATCTCAACTTCGCAAAACCGCTACGCATGCAGGGTGACCCTCTTGATTTCCGTGATGGTGGTGGCGCCCCGCTTGACCAGTTCCAGCGCCGCCAGGCGCAGGCTGCGCGTGCCGTTCGCATACGCGGCCGCCTTGATCTGGCGGATCGGTTTTTTATCGACGATCAGTTCGCGGATTTCATCGGTCAGCACGAGAATCTCGGCGATCGAGCGGCGTCCCTTGTAGCCCGTGCCGCGGCAGTCGCCGCAGCCCTTGCCCTGCTTGAATTCATAGCCTGCCACGTCGGCGCGCGCCAGGCCCACGCTGGCCAGTTCTCCATCGTCGGGCGTGTAGTCGGTGGCGCAATGGGGGCAGTTGGTGCGGATCAGGCGCTGTGCCCAGATGCCATTCAGGGCCGAGACGAAGGCATACGGATCGATGCCCATGTGCGTAAAGCGGCCAAACACGTCGAACACGTTATTCGCATGCACGGTGGTGAGCACCAGATGGCCCGTGAGGGCCGATTGCACGGCAATTTCCGCCGTCTCGCGGTCGCGGATCTCGCCCACCATGATTTTATCGGGGTCGTGGCGCAGGATCGAGCGCAAGCCCTTGGCGAAGGTCAGCCCCTTCTTTTCATTCACGGGGATTTGCAGGATGCCGGGCAGCTGGTATTCGACGGGGTCTTCGATGGTGATGATCTTTTCGCGCCCGTTATGGATTTCCGTCAGCGCCGCATACAGGGTCGTCGTCTTGCCCGAGCCCGTGGGACCGGTGACGAGCAGCATGCCGTAGGCTTCCTGGGCCAGCGCGCGCAGGGCTTCGAGCGACGGCGCGTCAAAGCCCAGCGCTTCCAGGGTCAGCGCGCCATACGCCTCGATCATGGCGCGCTTGTCGAGGATGCGGATGACGGCGTCCTCGCCATGGATGCTGGGCATGATGGAGACGCGCAAATCGATTTCGCGCCCGCCCGCCTCGACGCGGAAGCTGCCGTCCTGCGGCACGCGGCGCTCGGCGATATCGAGTTCGGCCAGCACTTTCAGGCGCGAGATGATGTGTTCTGCCACTTCGATGCCGTTGACGGACGTGGCGTGATCGAGCACGCCGTCGACGCGGTATTTGACGGCCAGGCCGCCGGCCGTGCTTTCCAGGTGGATGTCCGAGGCGCCCGCCTTCAGGGCGTCATACAGGGTCGAGTTGACCAGCTTGACGGCGGGGCTGGCCGCTTCCGACACGCTGGCGAACGACAGCACGGCGGCCGTCTTGCCGTCGCGCCGCGCATCGTTCGCCGCGCCGGGCAGCAGGCTGTCGACGGCGCGCGCCGATTCTTCCTGCTTCGACAGGTAGGCGCCGATGTCGGCCTGCAGCGCCAGGCGCACGTTCAACACGCCCTGCCCCGCGCGCGCGCTCAGCCAGGTTTGCAGGTCGAGGTCGAAGGGGTCGGCGATCACGCCCAGCAGCTGACCGTCGGCGCCGCGCAGCAGCACGCTGTGGCGCGCCAGTGCCTGCGACAGGGGCAGCACATCGAAGGCGGGAGACAAGGCCAGCATGTCGGCCGTTTCCAGCACGTCCAGGCCGAACGGGCGCGCCAGTGCGCGCACCACGGCGCGCGCCTCGATGCCGCTCAGCTCCTGCAATTCCTCGACCAGGCTGCGCTTCGATTGCCGGCTCAGCATGCGCGCGCGCTGCAGCAGCGCGGGGTCGATGGCCGCGATGGCTGCGGTGGATTCGGCTGCGCTCTGCATCATGAAATATCGCCGGCAAGGTCAAAGATGGGCATGTACAGCAGGATCACGATGGCGCCCACGACCAGGCCGATGGCGGCCATCAGCAAGGGTTCGAAGGTGCGCGTAAAACGGTCGATCCAGCGGCTGATTTCACCGTCGTAAAAGGCGGCCGACTGCGTCAGCATGGGCCCCATGTCGCCCGTGCGCTCGCCCACGCGCAGCATGCGCAGGGAAATCGGCGTCGTCAATTGATGTTGCTCAAACGCTGACGACAGCGGCTGGCCCGCCTCGATGGCGCCGCGCGCGCCTTGCAAGGAGGCCTGCATGCCCGGCGAGACCATCGCTTGCACGGTGGCAATCGCCTGCACGATGGTAATGCCCCCTTCGGCCAGCATGCCCAGGGTCAGGTACAGACGCGACAGTTCATAGATGCGCACGCGCTCGCCGATGCCCGGCAACTTCGCCAGCAGGCGCGCCACGCCGCCATGGCGCAGCGCGCGCCGCACGGCAGTGAACACGCCGCTGCCGGTGATCAGCAGCCCGAGCAACAGCAGCACGCCATGCTGCGTGACGAACTGGCCCCAGCTGAGCATCACTTGCGACATCCACGGCAGATTGCGCCCGGCGCCCTGGTAGACCTCGGCGAAACGGGGCACCACATAGCTGATCAGAAAGGCGCTGACGCCGCCGCCCACGGCCAGCAAAATAGTCGGATAGATGGCGGCGCTGACGATTTTACTGCGCACCGTATCGATGCGCTGCTGGTAGTCGATGTAGCGCGACAGCGCGCGCGGCAAGTCGCTCGTGCCCTCGGCCGCCTTGACGATGCCGATATACAAGGGGGGAAACAGTTCGGCCTGCTCTGCCAGCACGGCGGAAAAGCGCTTGCCTTCGCGCAAGCCTTCCAGCAGGCGCGTGAGCACGCTGCGCGTGGCCGGCGACGCTTCCTTTTCCAGCAAGGCTTCCAGCGCTTCGACGATGCCCAGGCCCGCTTGCAGCAGCGCCAGCAATTCCTGGCTGAACAGCAGCAGGGGCAAGGCCCGCGCGCGCTGGCGCCCGGCCGCGCTGAACGGCGTGGCCCGCACGGGGCGGATGGCGCTGACGAACAGGCCGCGCGCCTCGGCTTGGCGGCGCGCGTCCGCCTCGTCGCGGCCGTCGATCACGCACGTATGCAAGGTAGCTACGGCCTGGTCCGTGGAAAGCGCGCGTACTTCAAACTGCATGATGGCTTGTCCGTAGGAAAAAGAATGGCGCTGGCGTTATTGCGAGCTGATGTCGGCGTTTTCGCCGCTGCCGCCGGGCTGGCCATCCTTGCCCATCGAGACGATGTCATATTCGCCCTTGCTGCCCGGTGCGCGGTATTGATACGCATGGCCCCACGGATCGAGCGGCACGGCTTTTTTCAGGTAGGGGCCATTCCAGCGCGTGCCGGCGGCGGGCGGCGCGGCCAGCAGCGCGGCCAGGCCCTCTTCCGTGGTCGGATAGCGTCCCACGTCGAGGCGGTAGGTGTCGAGCGATTTTTCAAACGCCTCGATCTGCGCCTTGGCCACCGTCACTTCGGATTTGCCCAGCTGGGCGAAATACTTGGGGCCGACATACGCGGCCAGCAAGCCGATGATCACGATGACCACCAGCAGTTCGAGCAAGGTAAAGCCGCGCGCATGGCGCGTTGCCGCAAGGTTCTGCCTGTGTGCTGCATGCATCCGGTAACTCCTTATTGCCTACCTTCAATACATTGCGTCGCTGTGCGCGGCGGATGGCCACGCACGGGCGACACGCGCTTGCCTGATGCTTATCAGCCTACCATGCCGGTTATGGTTAATACAATCTTTTCTTTGCTCTGTGAACAACAAATTCCTGCGGAAACCATCCAGTGTGTACGAAAGGGCCACGGCGCCGCGCACGCCTGACTGGCTAGTCAATTATTCAACTATTTTCAATGCGGAAACTATCTACTTTTGGTTGTCAAACCATAGCAAATGATGAATTTTATTCATTCATTATTTGTAACTTTCAAATTAAATTTGAAAGAATATCAAACAATGCAATTGCCTCTTTTGCTATAGTAAAAATCAATTTTCTACGCATGGGTCCGCATTAATCCTATCCGGCCGCGCAGGAGAGAGCATCCAAGACAGCATCCAAGACGCAAAACATATTGCATCCGACATAATCACCAAGGGAAAATTCATGACTCGTATTGTGCATTCGAAGGCAACTGCCGCAGCAAGTCCTTTCTCGGCCAAGCAGTGGACCGGCGCCGCCATCCTGGCCCTGTCCGCCGCCTGGGCTCCCGCCGCCGTCGCGGACGTGATCAACTTCGATAATCTCGACAGCCAGTTCGTCGGCCACGGCGACTCGCTGGAATTCAAAAATTTCCTGCTGACGGGCCTCTCAAATGCCGACGGCGCCAGTAATGGCGACCTGGTCGGCGCAGTCTTCGACGGCACGGACCCGGCCGCCTGCGGCATGGCGTGCCCGACCAACAATACGAGCAATTACTATGCGGCCCTCAACGACGGCATCGTCTACCTGGACCCGCTGAAGACGGGCGGCAGCGTCAGCCTGCAAGGTTTCGATGCCAGCTTCATCGGCTATGCGCAGGGCGTCACCTATCCGGCCGTGGCCGGCCTGCTGCGCGTGCAAGGCTTCTATGCGGACGGCTCTTACATGTATGAAACGTACCAGCTGGGCGGCCCGCTCGGCGGCAACTTCCAGTTCCAGCGCTACAACACCAGCGCCAACTTCGGCAGCCAGCAGTTCGCGTCGCTGGCCTTCTTCGGTTTCACTTGCAACACAGCCGGCAGTTGCAACGCCTTCAACAGCAACAAGGGCCAGTTTGCGCTCGACAATATCGTCGCCTCGGTACCGGAGCCATCGACCTACGCGATGCTGCTGCTGGGCCTGGCAGGCATCGGTTTCGCGGCGCGCCGCCGCCAGCAAGCCTGATTTATCCCTTTCGATTCCCGCTACCGTCACCAGGAAACCCGACATGACATTCCGTCCCGCCTTGCGTCCCATTTCGCTCACCGTGCTGAGCCTGTTTGCCAGCCTCAGCTTCCAGGCCCACGCCGACGACCTGCGCCGCCCCTACATCGTGCAGTTGACCGACAAACCGATCGCCTCCTACACCGGCTCGGTGGAAGGCCTGAGCGCCACCCAGCCTGCCGCCGGCGGCCGCCTCGACCTGGCCAGCGCGCAAGTGCAGCTGTACGGCGACTACCTTGAGCAGAAACAGGCCCGGGTACAAGCACTCGTCGCCGCCGCGCCCGTGCAATACCAGTACAAGATCGTCCTCAACGGTTTCTCCGCCCTGCTGACGGACGCCGAAGTGCGCCAGCTGCAAGCGAGCGGCGAAGTGGCCAGCATCGCCCCCGACGAGCCGCGCGCCCTGCAGACGAACTACACGCCCACCTTCCTGGGCCTGGACCAGCCGGGCGGCCTGTGGAGCCAGCTGGGCGGCAAGCAGCATGCGGGCGAGGACATCATCATCGGCATCGTCGATGGCGGCGTGTGGCCGGAAAACCTGTCGTATGCGGACAAGGTCGACGCCAACGGCGCACCGACCTTCGATCCGAACGCCACCCTGGCCTACGGCGCTCCGCCGGCCGCCTGGAAAGGCAGCTGCCAGACGGGCGAAGGCTTTACGCAAGACCATTGCAACAACAAGCTGCTCGGCGCGCAGTATTTCAACGCCGTGCGCCTGACCGAGACGGACAAGATCCAGCACTGGAGCGAATACACCTCGCCGCGCGATTCCATCGGCGACCCGAATGGCGAAGGCGGCCACGGCACGCATACCTCATCCACCGCGGGCGGCAATGCGGGCGTGCCCGTCACTGTCGGCGGTTCGCCGCTGGGCGCCATTTCCGGCGTGGCGCCGCGCGCCCGCCTGTCCGTCTACAAGGTGTGCTGGTCGTACAACCTGGCCACCCAGCCGACCGGCGCGAAAAACGGCTGCTACGGCGGCGACAGCGTGGCGGCGATCGAAAAAGCCGTGCAGGACGGCGTACACGTGATCAATTACTCGATCAGCGGCGGCGGCACCGTCAACGACCCGGTCGAGCAAGCGTTCCTGCACGCGTCGAACGCGGGCGTCTTCGTTGCCGCGTCCGCCGGCAATGCCGGGCCAGCCAATACCGTGGCTCACGTCAGCCCATGGATCACCACTGTGGCCGCTTCGACGCACAACCGCGCCAACCAAGCCAAAGTGACTCTCAGCAACGGCGCCAGCTACACGGGCGCCTCTCTCAACTACAACCCGCTGCCGGCCACCACCCTGATCCGCGCCCAGGATGCGGGCTTGCCCGGCGCCGATGCGCAAAAACTGGCGCTGTGCTACCGCGCCGGCGACAACGGCGGCGTGGCCCTGCTGGACCCGGCCAAGGTGGCCGGCAAGGTCGTCAGCTGCCTGCGCGGCACCACGGCGCGTACCGACAAGGGCGTCGCCGTGCTCGAAGCGGGCGGCGCCGGCATGGTGCTGGTCGACACGGGCATCGGTCTGGTATCCGACCCGCACGTGCTGCCGGCCGTGCACGTGAGCGCCGCCGATGGCGCGCTGATCAATGCCCAGGCGCAAACGGGCACGGCCACGGCCGCCATCTCGCGTTTCGTCACCAACGGCAACGGCCCCGCCGCCCCCGTGGTGGCCGACTTCTCGTCACGCGGGCCGAACCTGTACGACGCCAACCTGCTCAAGCCGGACGTCACGGCCCCTGGCGTGGACATCCTGGCCGGCGGCACGCCTGCCCTGTCGCGCGCCCAGCGCGACGCCGTGCAGGATGGCAGCCTGGTGCCGCCGCAAGCCTACATCTTCCTGCAAGGCACCTCGATGGCCAGCCCGCACGTGGCCGGCCTGGCCGCCCTGCTGCGCCAGCAGCATCCGGACTGGAGCCCGGCCGCCATCAAATCGGCCCTGATGACGACCGGCAGCACCACCCTGCCCGACGTTCAGGCGGGCGACGCGCGCGGCATCCTGCCTTGGGGCCAGGGCGCCGGCCACGTGACGCCGAACAAGGCGACCGATCCCGGCCTCGTGTATGACGCCAGCCTGGCCGACTACAAGAAATACATGTGCGGCGTCGGCATGACGGCCGAATGCGCGGGCGGCACCCTGGCCGGCTACAACCTGAACATGCCGTCCATCACCATCGGCAACGTGCTGGGCACGCAAACGGTGACGCGCCGCGTCACCAACGTGGGCAGCAGCAGCGCCACCTACACGGCCAGCGCTTCGGTCAGCGGCTACAGCGTGGCGGTTTCGCCTGCCACCCTGCTGCTCGCGCCCGGCGAAACCAAGTCCTTCACCGTGACCCTGACGCGCACCACGGCGCCGGACAATGCCTGGCAGTACGGCGCCCTCGTGTGGAGCGACGGCGTGCACACGGTGCGCAGCCCCGTCACGGCCCGCTCGGGCCGCGCGGTACAGTCGCCGGCATTGCTGCAGGCCGACAAGGTCAGCGGCCTGCGTTCGCTGACGCTGTCCACCGGCTTTGCCGGCAAGGTGGGCGCGGCGACGGGCGGCCTGAAGGAAGTGGCGCGCAGCGAGCAAACCATCAGCCAGGCCGCGCCGGGCAGCGTCGACACGCTGGAACAGATGGCTGCCGCGTGCAAGGCGGGCGGCAGCGGCGTGCGCGCGGTCAATGTCAGCATTCCCGCCAGCACCGTCGTGGCGCGCTTCGAAATATTCGACCGCGACACGACCGAGGGCGCCGGCAATGACCTCGACCTGCTGCTGCTCAACAGTACCGGCGCAACCGTCGCCACCTCGGCCACGGCCGGTTCGAACGAGTCCATCACCTTGACCACCCCGGCGGCGGGCAGCTACAAGGTGTGCGTGATCGGCTACGAAGTGGCAAATGGCGTGTCGACCGGCTTCGGCCTGTCGTCGGCCGTCGTCACGACAGCCGACAAGGGCGGCAACCTGAAAGCCACCCTGCCCAGCAAGGTGTACGTGGGCGGCAGCGCCACGGCCGGCGTCAGCTGGTCGGGACTGGAAACGGGCAAGCGCTACCTGGGCGGCGTAGTCTTCCTTGATGGCAACAATGCGGCCGCGTCCACCACCGTGCTGTCGGTGGAGACCAACAACCCGCTGCCGCTGGCCGTTCCCAGCCAGCGCAACGTGAAGGTGGATGCCAAGCTGTAACGGTGTCGCTCCAGGCAATAACACGGCGCGCCCTGCGGGGCGCGTTTTTTATACGCGACGCGCGTACAATCGGCGCATGGGCGCCATGCGCCAAGGGAGCTTGCATGTCCGCATTTCGCCTCAGTATTGCCATCCTGGCCAGCGTCCATGCGCTGCCTGTCGCGGCGCAGGCCGCCGCGGCGCGGCTATCGTATCTGGTGCAATTGCGCGCCCCGCCGCTGGCCTCGCAGGCGGACGGCATGCATGGGCTCGATACGAACAGCGACGCCGCGCGGCGCTACACGGCCCAGCTGGAAGCGCAGCAGCGCGCCGTGCTGGCGCTGGTACCCGATGCTCCCGTGCAATATCGCTATACGACGGCCTTCAATGGTTTTGCCGCCATGCTGACGCTGGACGAAGTGGCGCGCCTGCAAGCGAGCCCCGACGTGGCGCGGGTGTCGCCCGGCAGCATCGAACACACGCAGGATGGCGGCGGCAACGGCAAGAATACAATACAGGATCAGCGTTAATGGCTGAGCAGACGCAGCGCGATGCCGCGCGAGACGGCTTGCGTGCGGTTGCTCACGCCCAATAATTTATAGATGCGCTGCAAATGGCTTTTCACGGTGGTGCCGCTGATGCCGAGGATTTGCCCCACCTCGTCATTGCTCTTCCCCTCGCGCACCCAATGCAGTACTTCCAGCTCGCGCGCACTGGCCGCGCGCGTGGCGCCCGGCCCGGCCAGGGGCGCACGTGTACTGCCTGGCAGCGCCAGCCAGTGCAGGTGCAGGTAGGGCAGCAGCAATTCCAGCGCGTATGCCTGGCGTGCCGCGTCCACGGTTCCCATGGCGAACAGGGCAAAAAAGCTGCCGCCCCCCTCACCCACGCTGCCGTGCACCAGCACGCCGTCGATGACGCCCGCCCTTTGGCCGCCCGCGCGCCAGGCCAGCGCCAGGCGCGCCAGCTGGCCGTGGCGCTCGCGCAGCTGCGCGTGATCAGGCACGATGCTGTGCCAGGCTTCGCTGCGCAGCACGGCCCCGTCGGCACCCAGCTGCGCGCAGATTAATAGGTCGTGCGGCAACAGCGTTTGCAGCGGCCCCTGGCTCCACAGAAAGAAATCGCCGGACTCGGCGATGCCATGCGCGCCGAGTATGGCGTGCAGCAGGTATTCCTGCTCCCGCCCCGTCAGCAGCATCATGCGCGCACAGCGGCGTTGGCGGCATCGGCGGCCAAGTAGCGGTAGCCGCTGCCGCGCACGGTTTCGATGCGGTGGCCGCAGCCGCCCGGCTGCAGCGCGTGGCGCAAGCGCCCCACGTGGGCATCGACCGTGCGTTCGTCAAGATACGCCGCATGGCCCCACACCTGGTCCAGCAGGTGCGCGCGGCTATGCACGCGTCCGGGATGATCCATGAGGAAATGCAGCAGCTTGAATTCCACGCGGCCCAGGCTGACGGGCACGCTGCCGGCCGTCACGCGCTGGGTATGCGGGTCGAGCCGCAAGAAGCTGGCGCCGGCCGTGTTTGCGCCTGGGCGCAAGGCCGATGGCGTGCGCCGGCGCAGCAGCGCGTGCACGCGGGCCAGCATTTCACGGGGACCGAAAGGCTTGCACAGATAGTCGTCGGCACCGCTTTCCAGCGCCAGCACCTTGTCCTGTTCGCTGTCGCGCGCGCTGACCATGATGATGGGCAAGTCGCACAGCTGGTCATCCTGGCGCACCTGGCGCAGCAGCGCGATGCCGGACGCATCCGGCAACTCCCATTCCAGCAGCAGCACGTCGGGCGCATCCACGGCCATCAGCGCCTGCGCGCCGCGCGCGTCCGGGGCGCAGCTAACCCGGTAGCCGGCACCTTCAAGGTTATGCAGCAACAAGGCTTGCATGGCGGGCGCGGGATCGAGCAGCAAAATATGACGGCGCATGATGCATCCTTCCGAAAAAGTTGGCGGCCCTCCATGAAAAACTAGACGGCCCGACAAGTTTTTGACTATGCATCAAGCGTAAAACGCTGACCAATACAATTTAGTTTCCTGATTTATAGCTATTGCGACTAAATAGGCAAAGCACAGCGGCCCGCAGGCGCGCTGTGTTCCGACTGGAAAAACTAGGCGCGCGTGACAGGCTGGCGGCGGCGCAAGGCAAAACCGATCAGCGCCAGGCCGCCCGTCAGCATCATCCATTCCGACGCTTCCGGCACGGCCGAGATCGACGCGATGCTCGCATACGTGCTGCCGGCGATGCTGGCCGGAATGCCCCCATTGAGCGGCGTCAGTTCGAATTGCACGAGGTTGCCGTTCACATTGCCCAGGTAGGACGTGCCGGTGTAGTCGAGCAAGCCCACGCCAAACGTCGTGCCCGCGTTGCCGGCCGTGTTCAGGAAGTCGCCGCCGAAAACGACGTTGAAACCGAATTTGCCGCCCAGGGTCACGTTGTGAAACCAGTCGTTGTAGGCGCCACTATTGCCGAAGGTCAAGGTGCCGGGCAAGCTGCCGCTGACGTTGCCTTCCTGCGATGCCAGCGCGCCGAACGCGCCCGAGAAATTGCTGAGGGTGGCTGTCGCGCCCGGCGCCGGGCTGTTGCCGGCGATAAAGGCGAAGTCGAGGAAACCGGCGCCCGAGAACTGGCTCGTGTCGATTTCCACGCGGTAGGCTAGCGGGTCCGCCAGCGCCAGGCTGCTGCTGCCAGCGAGCAAGGCGGCCAGCACGGCACGGCGCAGGGTAAGATTGAATTTCGTTGTCAACATGGTCAAGTCCTTAGAAGTTGCCGGCAAAAATGCTGGCCGAGTAATTGATCGTCACTTTCGACGGATTGGTGAAACTGACGGCGAACGAGGCCGTCGCACCGGGCGCCAGGCTGGCCGCGTTGACGGTGACATAGGCGGCGCCCGCATGGCTGCCCGTGGCATTGGCCAGGGTCACGCCGGCCGGCAAGCCGCCGAACACCACCTGGAACGGGCCGCTGATGGCCGCCGTGCCCGTGTTGGTGAACGAGAACGTGCCCGCGTACTTTTGCGTCGCGCGGTTGAACGTCAGTCCCGAGCTGGCTTGCGCCACGCCGGCCGTGATGTCGCGGTAGGCGGGCTGCAAGTCCAGGCTGATGACGACGGGGTCGTGGTCCGAGGCGCGGTAGGGCAAGGCGTTGTACAGGTCTTGCGGCTTGGCCGAGTCGATGTTGTAGTCGATCACTTCCGGCTCGTCCGCATTCACATGCCATTCGGCCACGCCCGCCACTTGCGGACTCAGCGAGGCACTGGCCAGGGCATGGTCGAGGTAGCCGCTCTGGCCGCCGAATACGTATGAGTACGGCATGCCGGACGGCCGCACGAAACGCTCGAGTTCATTGACGAATCCGGCGCCCGTGATGACCTGGATCGGGTCTTCCGCGCCATACGAATTCAAGTCGCCGATGACCAGCACGTCCGCGTCGCCGGCGGCGGCCGCCACCTGCGGCACGAAGCTGCCCACCAGGCGCTGGGCCTGCTGCACGCGGGTGGCGTTCCAGCAGCTCTGGCTATCGTTCTGGTCCGCGTCCAGCCCGCTCGACGGGCAGCTGCCCTTCGATTTCAGGTGGTTGACGACCAGCGAGAATTTCTCGCCGTTGGCGGCCTTGAACGTTTGCGCCATCGGCGGACGGTTGTTGATGGCGTTGGCGTCCGACAGGGCGCCGCCCACCAGGCCCAGCTTGCCTGGCTTGTAGATCATGGCCACGCGGATGGCGTCCGTACCCGTGGCGGCCGGCTTCGGCACCACGGCGTAGGTGACGCCGCCGATGGCCGCGTTCAGCTGCTCGACCAGGTAAGTGACGGCCGTTTCGCCATTGTTCTGGATTTCCATCAAGCCCACCACGTCCGCATCGATGGCTTTCAGTTCGGCCACGATCTTGTCGCGCTGGCGCACGAATTCGGCCAGGTTGTCGGCGCCGCGGCAGTTCGACTTGGTGGTCGACGCACCCACGGTGCAGCCCTGCCCCGTCTGGCCAAACACGTTATTGCCATTGGTAAAGGTCGTAAAGAAATTGAGCACGTTGGCGCTGGCCACCTTGACGTTACCGGATGGCAGTTCCGGGCTGCCCGTGCGCGGGTTGTCGCGCGAGAATTGCGGCGTCTGCGTCGGCTGCAATTTGTAGGCGGCGCCGCCACCGCCGATGGCACCGAAATCCACCACGCCCGTCAGGTCGGCCACCGTGTCGCCGCTGCGCACGGTGTTGTCCTGGCCGATATACGGTATCGTCGGCGGCGTGACGAAAATGCCATCATCGAGCACGATCAGGTTGTTCGCATTGGCGGCGATCAAGGCTTGCGCTTCGGCGGAGCCTGCCGGATAGCGGTTGGTCGGCACTTCGCGCCGTCCCGCCGACAGGGTCAGTTCGCCGCGCGCGCCCAGGTAGGCGTTTTGCGAGACGGTCAGCGGTTGCGTGAAACGCACCAGCATGCCTTCCACGGCAGCCAGGTTGTCGTTCGGCAAGGTCACATTCACCGGCACGATGCCGTGGCCCGCGCTTTGCGTGAGGATGGCCGTCACGTCCTTCAGTTCCGTATAGGAATTTTTCGCGCCCGACGGCGTGTATTCGAACACCGTGCCCGTCACGCGTACCAGCTCGCCCGGCTGCACGGTGGTAACGGCCGCGCCCGTGTACACGAAGATGCCGTCCGAGGTCGACGGGTCGCCGTCGCCGGCCGCGTCCTGCATGAAGAAACCCGTGCCTACTTTCAGGGTGACGACGCCCTCGGTCGTCTGCACGGAATTGGCGTAGGGGCTGGCCGCACCGCTGCCCTGGATTTGCGGGATCGTGTGGCTGACGGCGGCCAGGCCTTGCACGGCCACGTCGACCTTGCATGACGCCGTTTGCTGCTGGTCGTTGCCGAACTGGACGACGACGGGATAATTGCCCACCGGCACGCCAGCGGCCACCAGCAGGTTCACGCTGGCGCTCTCGCCCGCCACGCCGGCCGCGCTGAAATTGGCCAGGCTGATGCCGGCCACGGCCGGCGAGCTCAAGATAGCAGCATTCACCACGCCATCGACGTCGGACGCGCGCAGCACGGCGCTGCCGCCATTGCCCAGCGCCAGCGCCAGACTGGCCGGGCAGCTGGTGATGATCTGGTGCACGACGGGGCCGCCGCAGACGTGGCGCTCGGAAGCCGTGTTGCGCGGCGTCACGCTGCCGGCGGCGAAGTCCACGCTGTTATCGTCCGTGTCGCCGCAGCCGCCATTCGCGCGCGCAATCGACAGGGTATTCGATGGCGCGGGCGCGACGGCGCCCTCAAAACCGTTGGCCGTGCCGAAACCGACGAGGTCGACGACGGCGGCGCCCGTGGGGCTGGTGCCCGTCTGGGCCGTCTTGTTATTACTCAGCAACACCTTGCCGGCCGTTCCAGACATGGCCAGGCTGCCCGAGGCGTCCGGCGCGGGCAAGTCCTGCGTGCCGCCCGTGCCCTTGGCTTGCTGGACCAGCAAATACTGGCCCGGTTGCAAATCGATAGCCGGCAAGGCCGTCACGGCCCAGCTCGAACCGGCGGCGGACGCGTATTGCACGCTCCAGTTACTCAGGTTCACGGGGCTGGCGCCGCGGTTGAACAGTTCGATGAAATCGTTGCGATACAGCGCGCCATTGTTGCCGCCACCGCCATACACCTGGCTGATGACGATATCGGAAGCCGCCAGGGCCGGCACGGACAGGCTGGCCAGCAGGGTAGCCAGGACGGTCAGGCGCAGCGGCGTGCGCAAGGGGGAAAACGAGGTGTGCATGAGGATCCCGGTCGGTAAATAAGTGACGCCGGTCCCGCATGATGGGCCGGCGCGCCACAATTAACAAAAGTATTTCAGACTTGTTATTTGCATATTAAAGGCCGGGGATGACGACTTGATGACATTTGATTAAGCCGAATGGAGTAAAGCCTCGTCCGTCAGCTATTTCCGATGCCTGCTGAAACGTATTTTATGAACAACATATGGCACCGTGTGGCAAGTCAAAAAGACGCCGCCAGGAAAAATGTGATATATTTCAGGCAAATAAATTTTGTTCCTGACAACAACAACCAGCTTCGCAACAATGAGAGCAGGCCCCAGCCTCGCTTGCCTCTTGGGATGCACATCCGGCCATGCACACAAAGGTCGCATTACCGGTAGCAATATTAATCGCATCACGAACGGACAGCGCACGGCGCGACGCTCGCATGCATTCTGAAGAGATAGACCATGTTAAAACCACGCAAGCAATACTCCGTTTTCTGCGCCGCCATGGCGGCAGCCCTGTTCATGACGGCCGGATTGGCGCAGGCACAGACAGTTGCGGCACAGGCCAATGCGGACAGCAAGCGCTGCGAAGCGGGCAATGCGGATGGCGGCGGCAAGGGCGCCGAATTCAACCCCGACAGTTCAAGCAGCGCCTGCAGCCTGGCGAATGGTTTCGTCAACTTTGGCGCGCGCAGCAATGACGGCGTTGGCTCGACGCCCGAATTTGGTACCGGCGAGTCAGACCAGGTATTGCGCACGCCTGCATTTTCCGGCAATGGCCATCGTCTGGCCAACGCTCTGGGACAGCCTGCCGATGCAGGATACGGCGCCAATGCCAGCCTGCTGGCCAGCACCGGCCAGCACCATTTCGGCAGCCGCGATTTCGTGTATGCGCAGGAAGAACCAGCCATCGAGGGCCGTGGCTATCAAGCTGGCCGCAGCCTGCGTGCCGGCGACGTGTATGAACCGCTGCTGGTCTCGTCTGGCGGCGGCATCGCGCCGCCGGCCGGTGGCGGCGGTGTCGGCGGCGGAGGCGCCAGCGGCGGTTTCGACCGCAGCGGCGGCGGCGCGATCGGCACGGGCGGCAGTGGTGTCGTAGTGCCGCCGATTCCTCCCGTACCGGAACCGGAAACCTATGTGATGTTGCTGGCAGGCCTGGGACTGCTGAGCTGGATCGGCCGCCGCCGCAACGGCAAGGCATAAAAAAAATGGCTCATACGAGCCATTTTTTTTGCCTTCAATCACGCCAGCATGCCGTCAGCGGCGGAAGCTGGCGTAGGGCGCCGCCAGAGGATCGCCGATGAACAGCCCCTGCGCCGGCCAGGCGACGCTGCCCCAGTACGCTTCAAGCGCCGTCATGCCGCTCAGGTAGCGGCGCAGCAGCACCGTGGGGTTAGGAAATTTCTGCCAATAATTACAGGGCTCGCTGACGGTGCCGTAACTGGCGGTCGCGCCCGCTTCCAGCCAACGCTGGCTGCTCATCTGCGCCGTGCCCTGCAAATCGCCGCCAAACGACGTCAGGTGGTCGGCCAGAGCGCCCGGCAGAAAACGCAAGGTATCGAGCTTGTCCACCTTCGCCATGCCCGTCTGGTACACCATGATGTCCTGTGCGCCTTCCAGCACATCGGCCTTCATGTTCTTGATCGTCAGCTTGCGTTGGCGCACCACTCCGGCCGGTGGAAAAAATGCCGCGCGGCTGTTGCGCGCGCCTTCGCTCGTGTTCAGGTAATAGGCACTGGCGGCCGGCACGGCAAAACCGCTGGCCGTGCCGCGATCGACGACCGCCTTGGCCTCTTCGACAAAATCGATGGGCAGCAACATCGACAGACGCATGCCCAGCTGGCTGAATGGCTGGGCCGTATCGCTGTTGAAATAGGTACTGGGCTTGCCGGCGCCGCAGCTCTTCGAACACTGCCCGGCGTCATATCCCAAGGTAAAGGCCGAGGTGATGGAATTGCATTCGACCGCATACGGCGCGCTCCATACCATCAGCACCGCCTGGATACCTGGCTTCAGCTGGCCGTCGATGCGCTCCTTCAGTTGAGCGAACTGGTCCATGCTCAGCTTGCGCGGCCGGTTTGGAATATGCACATGCACGATATTGGCGGCAGGAATGGCATGCGCCTGGCGGTAATACTCCCCCACCTCGATACTGTTCGGTTCAGCATCATTGATGACGATGGCCAATTGTGACGGCTGCAAGCCGGGTGCGGCGCCATGGGCGCTACTGGCCAGCAATGCCAGCGACAGACAGAATGAAATACGCAATGGGGTACCGGGAAAAAATACACGTGCGATTGATCAAAACGGCCGTTTGCCGGCCGCCCATGGTGCCAACAATTATAGCCTTGAAAATAGCCGCGGAAGCGCTGCAAAAAAAAACGGAGGCCGAGGCCTCCGCTTTTCCGTTCACGCCACGGCCATCACGCCTGCTGCTTGCGGCGGCGCGCCATGAAACCCACAAGGCCCAGACCTGCCAGCAACATGGCATAGGTTTCCGGTTCCGGCACGGGATTGACGGACACGTTGCCGCTATAGCTGCCGCCGGCCGCCGAGGCCACGTAGCCATTCACTTCCAGGAAGTAGTCGCCGGCGCCCAGCGGCGCTGTGTTCGACGACAGGACCCAGGCCTGGTCCGCCGCCGTGAAGTTCAACAGGTCCAGCGTTCCTTGCAAGACGACGCCGCCGGCATTCTTCAGACTGAAACCCGTCAAGGTCAGGCCCGAGTTCAGGCTGGGCTTCAGGGAAGTGGCCAGGCCGCTAAAATCATTACTACCGGTCAAGGTGAACAGGAATTTGTCGCTGAAGAAATTGTGCTCGACGCCGGCCAACTGGCCCGGTGCCAGCGTAAACGAGCCGAACAGGTTGCTGCCCGAATAATCGAGCAAGTCCTGCGTCAGGTCGACAGGCGCGTGGCTGATGTCGACGGGGGCGGCTTGCGCGCCCAGGCTGCTGCCGGCCAGCATGATCGCCAGGAACAGGGATTTGAGAATTTTGTTCATACTTTTCACCAAGGAAACAGCGGCCGGCACAGGCTGGCCGCAAGATAAAAATGCGGAAGGAAAGCGGTGCAGCGGTGCTCAGGCAGACTTCTGGCGGCGGCGCGCCAGGAAGCCCAGCAGACCCAGGCCACCCAGCAGCATGCCGTAGCTTGCCGGTTCCGGCACAGCCGACACCAGACTGCCGTTGCCGCTGAAGGTGGCGCCCGCGCCCGAAACGAGGTTGCCGCTAACCTTGACGTAATAGGAACCGGCCGCCAGGTTGGCAAAAGACAAGGTCCACTTGTCATCCTTGCCCGTCAATACCTGCGCGCCCTGCAACAGGCTGTGATTGGCGCTGTCGTACAGGCCCAGGCCCGTCAGGTTCAAGCCATTCGCCGCGCTCGTGCTGGTCGACGTGACCACCAGGCTCACATTGCTGAACTGTGCCACGTTGAACGTGAAGTGGTCGTTGAAAAAGTTGTCTTTATTGCCGGATTTAAACTTGTCGCCAAAGGTCAGCGATCCGCCATTCGCCAGCGTCACGGCCGTCGGCACGGAGCTGATGTCGACAACGGCGGCTGCTGCTGCCTGGGAAAACAGGGCGGCACCGGCAAATGCCACGGTGGCCACAGCTGAGCAAATATGTTTCTTCATGCGATTCCACCAAACGTAATTGCAGACAATAAATTGCCTACGGGAATTGAATTAATTTAACCAAGGAGAATAGTATCATAAAGCAATTTATTTGATTATTCTTTTTTTAATAAATAGTTTCTTTATAGCATCAAATTCGGATGCCGGCTTGTTACCGTGGCGTGCGCAAACATAGTAAAGATATAATCAGTACCAACGACAACAGGAGGGGAAGACGTGGTGAATGTATGACAACCTGGACAGCATTAAAGGCAGACACGTATCGGCTATTCGGTCGCAGCAGCTGGCCCTTGACCTTCAAGGAAATCTTGCGCAGTAGAACCTTCCGTGTCGTCGCCACCGCCCGCCTCTGCCAGGCGGTATCGCAGGCGCGCGGCCTGTGGCCCGTATTTCTTCCATTCTGCAAGCTCGTGCATCGTTATGCGGCCAGCCAGGCGGGGGTGGATTTCCCTTGGAGGGCGCAGATAGGCCCCGGATTTGCCCTCACGCATGGCTGGGGCATGGTGATGAGCCCGGGTGCCGTCATCGGCCGCAATGTCACGCTGTTCCATGGTGTCACGCTGGGCCGTCGCGACCGCATTGCCAGGGATGGCCAGCGCGTCACCGGCTACCCGACCCTGGAAGATGAGGTGTGGGTCGGCCCGCACGCCATCATCACGGGCGGCATCACCATCGGGCGCGGCAGCCGCATCGGAGGCGGCGCCGTCGTCACGGAAGACATCCCGCCGTATTCCATCGTGGTGGGCAACCCTGGCAAGGTCGTCAAGAGCGGCTGCACGCCGGACGTAATGCACCGCGTGCCCTGAGCCTCAGGCGCGCTGGTAGGCATCGGCATAGCGCACGATATCGTCCTCTCCCAGATAACTGCCGGTCTGCACCTCGATCAGGTGCAGCGGCAGCTTGCCGGGGTTTTCCAGGCGATGCGTCATACCGATGGGAATGTAGGTGGATTCGTTTTCCGTCAGTAATTTGACAGTCTCGCCACAGGTGACCCGGGCCGTGCCGCGCACGACTACCCAATGCTCGGCGCGGTGATGGTGCATCTGCAGCGACAGTTGCCCGCCGGGATTGACGACGATGCGCTTGACCTGGAAGCGCTCGCCCATATCGATGCCTTCGTAGCTGCCCCAGGGCCGGTACACGAGGCGGTGCTGGACGTGTTCCGTGCGCGCATGCCGCTCCAGGTGCTCGACCACCTGCCGCACGCGCTGCACCTGGTCGCGGTGCGCCACCAGCACGGCGTCATCGGTCTCGACGATCACCAGGTCATCCACCCCGAGTACGGCCAGCATGCGGCTGCCGGCACGCACCAGGCAATTGTGCACGCCATCGAGATAGGCATCGCCGCGCACGACATTGCCATGCTCGTCGCCGGGCAAGGCTTGCCACAGGGCCGACCAGGAACCGATATCGCTCCAGCCGATGGCGGCCGGCACGACCACGGCCCGCTGCGTGTGTTCCATCACTGCATGGTCGATCGAAACGCTGCGGCAGCGGGCAAAGGCGGCAGGATCGAGGCGAAAAAAGTCGAGGTCGCGGCAGCCGTGCGCGACGGCCAGCTCGCAGTCCCCCAGCATGGCAGGTTCCAGCATCCGCAACTCGCCGAGACAGGCGGCGGCGCGCAACAGGAACATGCCGCTGTTCCACAGGTAACGGTCATCGGAAAGAAATGCGCGGGCTGTGGGCAAGTCCGGTTTTTCCACGAAGCGCTCGACCTGCCGTCCTTGCGCCGAACCAGGCAGGGAGGCGCCGGCAAGGATATAGCCGTAGCCCGTCTCGGCGGCGGTCGGCAAGATGCCGAAGGTGGCCAGCGCGCCCGCGTCGGCCAGCGGCGCGGCTTGCGCGATCGCCTGGTGAAACGCGGCCACGTCGCCGACCAGATGGTCGGCCGGCATGATCAGCATCAGGGCATCGGCATCGTGCGCCAGCAGATATTGCGCGGCGACCGCCATGGCCGGTGCCGTGTTGCGTCCCAGCGGCTCCAGCAGAATGGCCAGCGGCGCGACGCCGACCTGGCGCAGCTGTTCAGCCACCATGAAACGGTGCTCATTGCCGCACACCAGCAGCGGCGGCATGACCGCCAGCCCGACATCGCCCAGGTCCCGCACGCGCAACACGGTTTCCTGCAGCAGCGTCTGGCTTGATACCAGCGGCAACAATTGCTTGGGCAGCGCCTGGCGCGACAGCGGCCATAGACGGCTACCGGAGCCTCCCGACAAGATCACTGGATAGATGTTCATGTCGGGGCTCCTGGTTATTTGACTGCGCGCAGTTGCGTGGACATCTCGGCACGCCGGCGGTTGCGCCGGTCGCGCGCATTGGCCCAGGCATCGGGCTCATACTGCGATGCGTGCCGCATCTCGCCGGCCCGGTCGACGCTGTAATCCTTGAAGACGATCATTTCATCGAGCACCACGCCGGGCAGCACGCGCGTGTACTCGAACAGCACGCTGCGCACCACTTCGGCGCCCGCGCACACGTGACTGCCGTGGCCGATCCACGTCGGCCCGATGATCGTCGCGCCCGCCTCGATGCGGCTGCCCGAACCGATGTAGACGGGGCCTTCGATGCGCGTGCCGCCACTCCAGTCGATGCTGGTATTCAAGCCGACCCACAGGCCGTCGTCGATCTGGATACCGGGCACGTCCAGCTGGGCCACTTCCCCCATCAGCACGCTTTGCAGCACTTCCCAGTAATCCTTGACGCTGCCGATATCGATCCAGTTGTAGTTGCGTTTTTGCGCATAGAAAGGCAATCCCTTCTCGACCAGCAAGGGGAACAGTTCCGAGCCGATATCGAACGGCCGGTCACTGGGAATCAGTTCCAGCACTTCGGGTTCGAAAATATAGATGCCCGTGCTGACGCAATTGGACAACGCATCGGCCTGCGCCGGTTTTTCCTGGAAGGCGCGGATACGGCCGTCGGCATCGCTGACCACCACGCCATAGCTCGACACCTTGTCCCACGGCACTTCGAGCGTGATGACGGACGCCAGCGCGCCCTTGCGGCGGTGTTCGAACAGGGCAGACTTGATGTCGAGGTCGATCAAGGCATCGCCGCACAGCACGATGGTGGTTTCATCGAAAAAGTTGCCGAATTCCTGGATCTTCTTCATGCCGCCTGCCGACCCCAGCGGCTCGGGCACGACTTCGCCTGCGTCATTCGTGTAACCTTCGAAGGAATAGCCGATCTGCACGCCGAACTGGTGCCCCTCGCCGAAATACTCCTCGATTTTTTCATGCAGATAGCTGACATTGACCATGATTTCGGTAATGCCGTAACGGGACAGATGCTCGACCAGGTAAGCCATCACCGGCTTGCCCAGGATGGGTATCATCGGTTTCGGTAAATCATAGGTCAGAGGGCGCACGCGAGTGCCCTTGCCTGCAGCCAGTATCATTGCTTTCATCGTCGATCGCTTTCCATCGTTGTTTGGGGTGGATGCGGCGCCCGGCCGGCGTATCGCCAGCCATCGGCCATCTTGCAAGCGCATGGGCGGCGCTATCCATGTCCGCCCTGTGCGCCCGTCCAATCCTCTTTCAGCCTATCCCTTGCCTGCCGCTGCCTATGCCAGTTCCTGGTCCAGTTGCGCCACGATGCGCTGCGCGGCCTGTCCATCCCACAGATACGGACGGCGGCCCTGCTTGCCTTCGCCGCGCAGCACCTTGCGCGCCTCGGCCACGATGCGCAGCGGATCCGTGCCAGCCAGGACATTGCTGCCCTCGTCGACGGTGACGGGACGCTCCGTGGTCTCGCGTATCGTGATGCAGGGCACGCCCAGCGCCGTGGTTTCTTCCTGCAAGCCGCCGCTGTCGGTCAGCACCAGCGCCGCATCCTTCCACAGGTCGAGGAAGGCCATGTAGCTTTGCGGCCCCACCAGCGTGATGTTCGGCCCCAGGTCGATGCCAAACTTGTCGAGGTTGGCGCGCGTACGCGGATGCACGGGAAAGATCAGGGGTAGTTCTGCGGCGATCTCGACCAGCGCGCCAGCCACCTTGCGCATGTCTTCGGCGCTGTCGACATTGCTCGGACGATGCAGGGTCACCACGCCATAGCGGGCTCCAGCGCCGCTGTGCGCCGCCTTGAAGGCCGACGCCTCGAATTGCCGCGGCGATTCGCGGCCCAGCTTTTCAGCCTGGTACAGCACGTTGTCGACCATTACGTGACCCACGTAATGCACGGCGGCATCCGGCTTGCCTTCGCGCCGCAAATGCTCGACGGCGCTCGGCTCGGTAACGAAGAACCAGTCCGAGATACTGTCCGTCACGAGACGGTTGATCTCTTCCGGCATGCCCATGTCGCCGCTGCGCAGGCCGGCCTCCACGTGTGCCACGGGAATGCCGAGCTTTTTCGCCGCGATGGAGCAAGCCAGCGTGGAATTGACGTCGCCCACCACCAGCACGGCGGCAGGCCGTTCGGCCTTGCATAGCTGTTCGAAGGCCAGCATGATCTTTCCCGTCTGTTCCGCGTGCGTGCCGCCGCCTGCCGCCATGAAGACGTCCGGTTCGGGAATGCCCAACTCTTCGAAAAACACGTCGTTCATCTCGCGGTCATAGTGCTGGCCCGTGTGGATGATCTTGAATGCCAGGCGCGCATGGCCTTGCAACGCGCGCACGATAGGCGCGATCTTCATGAAATTGGGCCGTGCGCCGGCCACCAGGTAGACCGTCTTCATGATGCCTCCCCCTGTGCCACTGGCCAGTAGCGGTCCACCAGTTCGCGCGTATTGCGGATATTGCCGCGGCTGGAGGCGCCAAAGACGATGGATTCGATGTTCGGCTGCTGGCACACCCATTCGATCGCTTCTTCGGGAGCGATCGCGCCCGAGGCGAAGACGGACATGGCGATCGCGCGGAACTTGCGGTCGCGCAAGGCGCTCTGGTAGGCATCGAAGCCGCCGGACATGCGGAAGCCCACCTTGTTGATGTTCGAGCAGACGATGGGGTTGTCGATGCCCTGCTCTTCGAGCACGTCGAGCAGCATCGGCAGGTTCATCGTGATGAAGCCGGGCTCGGCGTTGTAGCGCTTGCGCACGTGGTTGGCGAAGATCGAGAAGGCGTCCTTGAAGCCCAGGCCCAGCAGCAGGTCGACCACCACGTTCTGCAGGAAGATCACGGGCGTATTCAGGCCGGCAAACATCTTCATTTCCGCAT
The DNA here is from genome assembly GCF_058797855.1 of Janthinobacterium sp. GW823-FHT01H08. Taxonomy (NCBI): domain Bacteria; kingdom Pseudomonadati; phylum Pseudomonadota; class Betaproteobacteria; order Burkholderiales; family Oxalobacteraceae; genus Janthinobacterium; species Janthinobacterium sp. GW823-FHT01H08. The sequence goes on along the minus strand of NZ_CM179504.1, from coordinate 1,886,625 downwards.
CCACCAGCAGGGTAATGATGCCTTCGATATCCTTGGTCGCCAATGCCTTGCCGCCACGCAGGGCGGCATTCAGGAAGCCTTCATCGGGCGTAAAACGCTTGAGCGCGCCCATGATGCCGTCTTCCGTGACGGCATTCGCATATTTGTGGGCATACGGCATGCAAGGCATGAATTTGAAGTCCTTGTAGCGCACCGGGTCGGCACGCATGTGATCGCACACCTGTGCGATACGGTCATGGGTCGTGCACATGAAGGATTTCACCCCTTCATCGTAGGCATTATCGAGCACCTTGATAACGGCCTTGATATCCTGGAAACGCATGGCCTGGGCCCGCGCTTTTTCCTCCGACATATGATTCACACCGAAGAACTGATTATCACCAAATAACAAACGATCGAGTTGATCCATTTCCTGCTCCATTCATATTTCGTATCGAAATCCTGCTGCGCGGCATGTCAGCGGCCAAAAAAGAAACCTTTTTTCTTTTTCGGCTGTTCTGGCAAGGCATCGCCGGACAGCACGCCAGGACCTTTTTCCGCGTCGGCGATCAGCATCGAGATCACGCGGTCGGTCGCCAGCGCCGAGGCGAACGAGTTGACATTGTCGTCCGCGCGCTTGTCGACGATGCAACGGACGAAGTAATCGAGCTGGGCCGAGTATTCCTCGCCGCGCAGGTAAAAGTCGACCGGTTCCGTCAATTCCGTGGTATTGCGCACGGTCCAGCCTTCGCCATAGCCTTCCGGTGCGCCGCTGGCGTCGCGCAGGTAGACCTGGACTTCCTGGCGGTCGGCGGTGATGCGGCCATTCTTGCCCCACACGCTGATCTTCGTCGACATCTTGCGGTAGGATTCGTCGCTCCAGTTGACGGACAGCTGGGCGCTCTTGCCATCGGCGTAATACAGGGTGGAAAACACTTCATCGTCCGTGTCAGCGGAGAAAATCTTGTTGAGTACGGAGCCGCCCACGCCGCGCGGCGCGCCGAAATACCAGTTCAGCAGGTTCAGCGGATGGGCCGCATAGTCATACAGGCAGCCGCCGCCTTCCGAACGCTGGGTACGCCAGGTGGAGCCTTTCGGCTTCAGCACTACCGGGCCATAGGCCTCGGCCAGCATATGCGTCACTTCACCGATCACACCCACGTCCAGCAGGCGCTTGACCTCCTGGAAGGCGCCGACGAAGCGGTAGTGGTAGCCGACCTGGTTGACCAGGCCTTTTTCCGCCGCCAGGCGGGTCGCCTGCTCGCCTTCCTCGGTATCGAGGCAGAAAGGCTTTTCGCAAAACACATGAATATTCTTGTTCAGCGCGGCCAGCACCATCTTGCCGTGCATGCTGGACGGCGTCGCGATGATCACGGCATCGAGTTCCTGTTCACTGAGCATGAGGTCGAAGTCCGTATAGGTCTTGACGCCCGTATATTTACCCAGGATGTCGAGCATGTAGCCGGTGGCGTCGCAGACGGCCGCCAGCGTGACACCGGGATGTGCATTGATCATCGAGTGATGGGACAAGCCCATCTTGCCCAAGCCTACTACTGCGAGGCGTATCATATTGTCCTGTCCTTTAGCGCTGCCGGGACGCTGACGGCCCGTGCCGCCATCGTCCCGTATGTTGTTAATCAAATTTAGCCGTTGACGAGCTGCCGCTTGACCAGGTCATACGCGGCGCGGCCCTTTTCCAGCAAGCTGCGATTCGGTGGTTGCTGCGTGGCGCTGTCCAGGTAGGCCAGCGCCTGCGCAGCCGTCAGGTCGGGCCGGTGTTCGAAGGCACCTACCTCCAGCAGGTGGCGGTCGACGTCGAGCAAGGCATCCTGGTAAACGGAGATGGTGGGAATGCCCAGCACGGCCATCTCGCGCGTCATGGTGCCGCCGGCGCCGATGAACAGGTCGCAATCGGGCGCGATATCGGCGATGTCGAGGGCAGTGGTGACCACGCGCACGCCAGCAAACTTGGGATCCTGGTAATGCACGCCCTGCTCTTTTCCTCGCGGCAATAACACGATATCGACCCGGTCTTTCATACCCAACAGCAACTCATCAAGGAAGTTGCGGCTGCCCTTGTAATATTGGGCCGTCCATGGTTCCGGACGGATATACACCACGTGCCGCGCGCGCCCTGCCCGCTGCTGCACTCCCTTGGCGCCGAGGCGCTGATCAAGTTCCCACAGGTAAATCCCTTCCTTGACGCCCGGATAATGCAAGACCTTGCGCGGATTGGCCCACTGCTTCTTGAGTTTTTCCATACCGAGAAACTCCGGCACCATGATGCGGTTGGCAAACAAGAACGCCGGGATATTGCCTGCCGCATGCTCGTTATCGTTCATGTAGATGGAGCGGATGCCCATCAGGCGTGCCGCCACCGGCGAATGGAAAGAGCTCTGCGAGATCGCCACGTCGATTTTCTTGCCGCTCAAAAAGCGGCACAGCTGGTAGACGCGCACGGGGAAACCAAACAGCTTGGCCGACAGCTGGCCGCCGTAATGCTTGCCCACCACCGTGTACTTAAAGCCATGCAAGTCGAGCAGCTCGACCGTATTGGCCAGCGGCCGGCACGTGATCACGACCTCGTGTTCGCGTTCCAGTTCGCGGATCATGGCCGCAAACATATTGATGTGCGGCGAGTTGGTCAGTTCAAACCAGATACGCATGAATTACCCTTGCAACAATGAAAAAAGATGCCGCGCTGCTGCGCGGCGCCGGCCCTTACAGGCGCCAGACCTTGATGCCTGCCTCTTCCAGCGCCTGCTGGTCGAAACACGCCTTGACGTCGATGAAGCAGCCGCTCTTGATCAGCTTGCGTTGCAACTCTTCCACCGGCAGGTCGAGCAATTGCTGATGCGATACGGCCGCCACGATCGCGTCGGCGCGCGGCAGTTCTTCCCAGCTGAACAGGCGCACGCCATACTCGTGCATCGCCTCTTCCTGTTCCGCATATGGATCGTGCACGAATACTTCCACGCCGTAGGTTTTCAGTTCGCGGATGACGTCGCCCACCTTGGAATTGCGCAGGTCGGCGCAGTTTTCCTTGAACGTCAGGCCCAGCACGTTGACGCGGGCGCCCTTGATGTAGCTGCCCGAGGCGATCATGTTCTTGATGGTCTGCTCGGCGATATACTTGCCCATGCCATCGTTGATGCGGCGCCCGGCCAGAATCACCTGCGGGTGATAGCCGAGCATTTCCGCCTTGTGCGTCAGGTAGTACGGGTCGACCCCGATGCAATGGCCACCCACGAGGCCCGGCGAGAACTTCAGGAAATTCCACTTGGTGCCGGCCGCCTTCAGCACTTCCGACGTATCGATGCCGATTTTGTCAAAAATGATCGCCAACTCGTTCATCAGCGCGATATTCAGATCGCGCTGGGTGTTTTCGATCACCTTGCAGGCCTCCGCCGCCTTGATGCTGGAGCAGCGGTGCACACCCGGCTCGACGATGCTTTCATACATGGTGGCAACGCGTTCGAGCGTCTGCGGCGTATCGCCCGAGACCACTTTGATGACATTCGTCAACATATGCTTGCGGTCGCCCGGATTGATACGCTCGGGGGAATAGCCGACAAAAAAGTCCTGCTTCCACTTCAAGCCGGAGGCCTCTTCCAGCACGGGGATGCACACCTCTTCGGTCGCGCCCGGATACACGGTCGATTCATAGACGACGATGGCGCCCTTTTTCAGGTACTGGCCCACCGTGCGGCTGGCGCCGATCAAGGGCGAGAAGTCCGGATTATGGGCTTGGTCGACGGGGGTCGGCACGGCCACGATGATAATATCGGCCTCGGCCAGTATTTGCGGCTCGGACGAATACTCGGCCTGCACGGCCGCGGCCATTTGCTGGTCGCTCAGTTCGCGCGAGGGATCCGTGCCGCGCTGGCAAGACTGAACTTTCTCGACGGAAATATCAAAGCCAATGGTACGCCCCAGCTTGCCAAACTCCACGACCAAGGGCAGGCCTACGTAGCCCAGGCCAATCACTGCAATTGTTGTCATAACAAAACCTTCAAAAAATTCAATATTTGCCAGGCAGATACCTGGCCATCCTGACAGCGGCACTACGCTCCAGCAGCAAGCCTATCCATCACCTGGCTACGGCGCCGCCGGTCCTTCCAGCTCCCGGTAAAGGCTGGCCAGCTGAGCCATTACCACTTGCGTACTAAAACGCTCGGCGACGGTGGCACGCGCCTGCTCTCCGATGCGGCGGCGCAGCGTGATATCCGTCAATAAACGGCTAAATGCCGCGGCAAGCGCCTCAACATCGCCCGGCGGCACCAGCAAGCCATTGACCTGGTCATAGACGGCTTCGGGAATTCCACCGACCGGTGTCACGACTATCGCCTTGCCAGTGGCCATCGCTTCCAACATCGACATAGGCAAGCCCTCGTCGTGCGATGGCAGGGTAAATACCGCCGCGCGGGCCAATTGCTCGTCGCGTTCCTGCGTGCCAATCCAGCCGAGAATGCTCACATGCGCGCCGATCTGCAAGCGCTCTACCGTCAGCGCGATCTCCTGGAGGTCGCCGTCACCGCCGATCACCAGCATGACTTCAGGATACTCCTGCTTCAGCAGCGCAATAGCGTCGAGCAATTCAAAGATGCCTTTGCGCTTTTCGGCCCTTCCCAGAAACAGAATGCGTCCCGCCTCTTCCCGCGCCGGCTCCTGCAGCACCGGCATGGAGACCGAATTGGCCACCACCCGCAGGCGGGCCGTCGGCGCCAGTTCACGCAAGAAACCGCTCCAGCTTTCCGACAGGGTCACCACCATGGAACTGCTGGCCAGAGTGCGGCGTATCCACCAGCGGGCCAGCGGGCCCGATTCGACATTCGCAAACTGCCGAAATTCGGCGCCATGCAAATGAAAGATCGTCTTGCGGCCCAACAGCCTCGCCGTGAGCAATATCAATGATTTCCGGTAAAAGCTGGCGCGCGACGCAGAATGCACATGCACGATGGCCGGACGCTGCGTCAGACACAGCCAGGCTACCGTGCACACGGCGCCAATGGCCGTGCCCAGCTTGCGCACGCCCCCCCCTTGCGCATGCGTGGCGATATAGCGCACCGCGTTCTCTTTAAAAAAACCTTGTTGTTGCAGCACAGCGACAACGGTGGCGATGCCGCCCTTTCCGCCAGGATGGGTGCCTACCATCAGTACCTTGCATCCAGCCTTCATCCAGCCCCCAAATTTTTTATCCAGTACATGTCGGACTACGACAACCATTGCATTTTTTTTATTCTCACATATTCCCGTAGCGCGCACGCGATACATTTTGCACCACAGCAAAACTGTTATTGTTGTGCTTATAAAGAGTGACTATTGTACAACAAAAATACTTCTTTAAAATTAACTTTTTCAATCGAATCGCGGAACGCGACATCTTTGCCTGGATACGTCAGAATGCGTACAGCAGTCAAAAAAATATTGTATTATGAATAATTGTCATGCCATGCACGGAAGAATCACAGGTTCGGCGTGCAGACTAGCAACACCCGACCCGAGACACGCAATTAGCTGCACATACGGGGACAGCGTTCCCGTGCGGCGCAAGAATAGAGAGTACAAGAATGACTTTAGCGTTGCGCTACAAATTGATCGACCTTGCACGCGGCACCGATTCGATCGGCTTGCTCAAGACACTGCGCCACTGGCAATACGATGACCATACCGCCATGCAGGCCAGGGAGCGCAGTCAGCTCAATGACTACTTTGATGCAATGCGGCACGCCCTGCCCCTGTTCCGCGACGTCAGCCATTTTGAAGCGCTGCCCGTGCTGGACAAGCGTTTTATCAATACCCATCGCGAACAACTGATCAACCCCCACTACAAGGGCAAGGTCGTGCGCAAGAAAACAGGTGGCTCCACGGGCGAACCGCTGGTGTACTACACAGGCAATGAAGCCCAGTCCTACCTGTGGGCCGGCATTTTCCTCGCCTGGGAAGCGGCCGGCTACCAGTTGGGCGACAAGGTGGCTTTTCTTGCCGGCTCCTCCCTGTTTGGCACCGGTTACAAACAGCGCATCTACTACCGCTTGCTGAATGTCAGCGTCCTGTCCGCGTTCGACATGTCGCCAGCACGCATGGATGAATATGATGCTAACCTGAGCCAGGGCGGCTTCCGGCTGCTGTACGGCTATGCCTCGGCCGTCCACCGGTTGGCCCGGCACAGGCTGGCATCTGGCCAGCGCCTGCACCACGTGCTACGCGGCATTGTGTGTACGGCAGAAGTACTGACGCCGGCCATGCGGGCCGATATCGAAGCCGCCTTTGGCGTGCCATGCTACAGCCAGTATGGCTGCAACGAAGCTGGGGTTTCAGCCTTCGAATGCGAGCACCGCGACGGCTTCCACCTAATCTCGTCGCGTAGCCACGCGGAAATCTTGCCTGATGGGCGGCTGATCTCGACGGACATGGCAAATCGCGCGATGTTTCTGCCGCGCTGCGATACGGGGGATCTGGTGCGCATGTCGAGCCGGCTGTGCGCGTGCGGCCGCAGCCTGCCACTGATCGATGAAGTCGGCGGGCGGCAGAACGACATGGTGGTTGACCCGCACGGCGCGGCCGTCCATTCAGAATTTTTCACCCACCTTTTCCGCGAAGACCCCCATATTCACGCGTTTCAAGTGGTGTTCGACGAGCAGCGCCTGGAAATCAACCTGCATGGCACAGCGAATGGCAGGCAGGCGCTCGACGACGAGTATCGCCGACGCATCGGCGCATCGCTGGCATTTGAGCAGCTGGACTTCATTCACAACGCGCCCTTCCTGGTGCAGGCGAACGGCAAGCACCGCTTCGTGATCCGGCGTCCCGCTGCCTGAAGTAACGCTAGCGGCGCACCAGGCGCCGGTACTGTGCGGCAACGGCCGACGCGATCACGCGATAGCTGCGCGTCGCCTCGATATACCCCGGGCCGCTGGCCGCGCGGGCACGCGCCGCTGCCGGATCGGCCAGGATGTCGAGTAGTCCCTGCGCCATCGCCGGCGTCGAACTGTCGACCAGCCAGCCAGCGCCACTCTCCTTGAGAACGCGTACCTGATCGGGGTTGTCGTTGGCCACCACCGGCATTCCCAGCGCCATGTATTCCAGCAACTTGGTGGGCGAACAGGTGTCATGGATCAAGCCACGGGGAAAATAGGATACGGCGGCATCGGCGCTGGCCAGCAAGGCCCAGGCTTGCCGCGATGGCAGCCAGCCGGTAATGCGCACGGCGGCGCCCAAGCCGGAAGCGTCCACCTGTGCCTGCAGCGCAGCCGTTTCCGCTGGCGAACCGGCGCTGCCGATCAGTAGCAGGCGCGCATCAGGATAGGTGCCGCGCACGCTGGCCAGCGCCTCGATCATGCGTCCGATCTGGCGACTGGGATCAAGCGTCCCAAGATAGGCGATCAACGGTCCATGCTGCCACCCTTGCGGACGCTCCGCCTGCACAGGCGCAGCGGCCAGCACCTGCGTGTCGACGCCCATGGGTACCGCGCTCAGGCGCGATTTCGGGATGCCCTTCTCCAGCATCATCTCCAGCATCGCCCCGCTTTGCACGAAGACGTGTTGCGCCCTTGGTAACACGACGCGGTACAGCAGACACTCCTCCAACAAACCTTTAAGTAATATCAAGCGATTGCGCAAGCCGCCATGCGCCGCCAATTGTGCCCGCGCCCTGGCAATGCGCGCCTCGCACATGAGGAAGGAAACCCAGAAGACAAAGGGAATGCCCTTGAGGCGGGCAATGACGAGCGCCAGCAAGCCGATCGACACCATGTCGCGCACCTGGATGACGTCGCAGGTCGCGCGGTTGACCTTGAGCAAGGCACTCAGGCAGGTGAGTAAAAAAGCCCCTTCCCTCCGCAGCCGCCCGCCCTGCGCGCTACTTGTCCTGACGCGCGCGAATCGGGTTCCTTCGCTGCGGTCCGGCAATACGCCAAGCACGGGCTTGCCAACCAGCTCGCATTCGATGCCGTGGCGCGGCAGGTAGTCGCCAAACAAGGTAGTGACGTCCACGCGGAACGTAGGCAAGGCTTCGGGAACCAATTGCAAGAGACGCAGCGTCGAAGCATTGTCCTGGGCTGCAGCTACCGGTGTACTCATCAAGTGAACCTCTTCATAACATAAATGCATTTATTGCAATAATACCATGATTAACTGATTTTCCTGCTTGCATCGCTATGAACAGGGCATAAAAAAAGCCGCCTGCCTTGAAGGCAAGCGGCTTACTGGACATGCCGGCAGGTAATCAGTTGGCGATGGTGATTTTCTGCGTGCCGACTGTCAATTGCCTGCCGGTTGCCGTTGCAGTGATACTTACGGGCAAGTTCTTGCACCCAACGTCGAGCAGGACGAGGAATTCGCCGCTGCTGGCACTGGTCGTGCGTACCAAGGCGCCGTGCTCTTCGTAGCTACCCGCCTTTGGTGGCGGCCCTGTTCGTTTCTCATAGCGCACCCCCGGATCGGCTATCGGCTTGATGCACACGGAGCGGCCCTGGTTGACGATGGAAATATTGCCGCTGCCATCTACCAAGATTGGTGCTGCCGCATGAAAATTCCATTCGAAGCTGCGCTGGACAGGCGCAGCCAGCTTGTCGCGCACGACGATGGCATCACTGTCGCGCAAGTACCACAATTGCCGTACCGCCAGGCTTAACGCACCGCCATAAGCGGGGGTCGCATTGCCTTCCACGTAGTCCACCGACGGTGTCGTGGAAAAGGCCGTAATGGCGCCGTTGCGCACCAGGGTTTCGCGGTAGCCATCCACCATTTGACCGACGCCGCCATCGAAAGTAATCGTGTTAGCCGACTTCGACTGGCGATACCATGTCGTGTGCATGGGCGAACCGAACCAGTCATACCAGCCCGTCTCGATCAGCAGGGGAACATTGGCGCTCGTCAGCACGAAGGAATTTTGATTGCCATGGCTATGCGAGAACGAACCATAGGGCGTAGATTTGAAATACACGGAAGTGCGTTTCAAATCAGCAAGATTGCTGTGCATCGCGCTCCAGCCGATGCTGGGAAAAAGGGCGCCATTGGCCGGCGGCCGCGGCGTTTCCGTCACGGTCGATACAGGCATAGGATACGGCGCCTGCAGCAAGGTCAGCATGTCCTCGTTCACAGTGATATTCTTGACGTACCAGGCTGCTTCCGGCGTGGCAAAGCGCGATACATAGGCCTTCAGCAAACGGTACACCGGCTCAATCTCCTGCGCATCGCCGAACATATGTGTCTTGGCGCCGGGCGGAACAAATTCCATGAAGAAACGAGCCAGCCCTGCGGACCACGGCTTGGCAAACAAATCGATGCCGCTGGCCTGCAGCAAGGGCTGCCATATCTGCAAGGCGTTATCCGCGCTGAACTCCGCGTAGGCCGTACCTTCCGAAAAACCGCCCTCCGGGCCGCTCCATACCATCAAGGAACCCGAGAAGTAGCGTACGGAAAAGTCGAACCACGTGGTCGCTTCGGGGATTTCGCCCAGCACCAGCGCGGAAATACCGGCAAGAAAACCGATATTGGTAGCCGTGAAGGCATCGTAAGGTTTCTGTTCGATACCACCATTGTTGCTCAGCAGCTCTTGGTAGATAACGGCCGTACGCGTCTTGACCATCGCCATCCAGACAGCACGCCGGGTCGCGTCGAGGTTGGAACCGAGGCTGTCAAGCGCCTTGCTCAACGCCAGGGCAATAGAGCGGCTGCCCTGCGCCTGATTGACATAGCTGGTCGGCCCATTGGGATTGAGCGCCGTCAGGGCATCCCCCCGCCGCAAGGCCTCAGTCAGAAAGCGTTGCTCGCCCGTCAGGCGGAACATCAGCGCGGCGGCCTCGAGCTGGCGGCTGTTCAAGACGATCGAAGTACGTACCGACGTCATCTGCGCCGCATAGGCAGCAGTCATGACGCTGCTGGCAACCAGGGGCCAGTTGGCGTCGGACGGCAGCGCGACATTGGTCGTTTGCAGGACAACTTCATTGCTCATCCCCTGCAAGGCCGGGCCCCGTTCTGCCTTCATGGCAGCGGTCCAGGCGCTCGCTACCGGCAAGCTGGCAGGCAAACCGCGCGGACGCGGACGTTTCAGGATATTGGCGCGCAAGACATCATTGGCCGGCAAAATGAATTGCTTGGAACTGCCACCGATCTCGAAGGCGCGGTCATCCGACCATGCCGAGCTGACGGTGGGGCGCACGCGCCAGGTATAGCTGCCGACAGGAAGCGGCTCGCTGGGCAAATACCAGTTGCGGCTGCTCGTATAGGTGCGCACCACGGTGGTGCCGATGCGGATCTCGAGCGTATAGGAAGTGGTAGTCGCCGAGTAGGGCGCCCACGTAAATGTCGGCGGGTTCTGCGCCTGCAGCTGGCGGTTCGTCGGCATCGCCTTCACGACCAGTGCATCCGCCGACTGGGCCCAGTCGGCACGCGCATAATGACTATAAGGGAACAGCAGCCAGGCTGCGCTGCATAGCAAGGTACGTTTAGCGGCTTTCATGCTTATAGCCTCCATGAGATAGGATGACATCTTTTCTGGGGCAGCTTCATTTTGCATAATCGCCTTCCCTCAAGACGGAGCGGCGCGCCTCGAGCAAAAGGACTCGTGAATTGCAAGTCCTCAACACTGCATGGGCGCAATGTCCATTATACCGAAAGTACTTTCGGTTACTATGACTTTAGTTGCTCTGCTTCAATTCGCGCCACAATTCCCACCGTTTTAGCAAAGAAGCGTTGCCAGCGGTACACATGACGAAAGTCACCAGCCAGCGCATCGACATGCCGCCGCGCAATGCCTTGCATAATTCCACCAAGGCATCGCCACGGCGCCCATCCTGCAAAGCATAGCGCGCCACCTTGATGCGCGCATCGGCGACGATGCTCAAGGCGCCCGGGCGCGATGGGTCGCCGGCAGGCAAGCTCAGGGCGCGCTGCTCCAACCGAAAAAATACCTGTGGCAAGGTGCGCAAGTCATGCACGGCACACAGGCTGCCAGCCACATCCGTGCGATATGCTACAAGTCTGGCAGGCGTGAAGACCAGCTGCAGGCGCTCGGCCAGGCGGAACCATAAATCCTGGTCCTCGCCAAACTGATCGCCTTCGGGAAAACATTGAGACATGGACATTAAATGGCGGCGCGGCACGGCAATCGAGTTAGTGCAATAGAACACTCCGTGGGCTGCCCGGTAGGCATAGAAATTCTTAATCGGCTCAAACCGCGCATCGGCAACCTGGTCGAGCAGGCCATCGGATGGATCGTTCATGCATAAAAATGATGTAGAAAAAAAACTGTTTTCCGGATACTTTTGGTACATGGAAACAATTGCCAATAAAAAATCTGCAGCATACCAATCATCGGCGTCGAGGAAGCAAACCAGCTCTCCTCGCGAGGCCGCGATACCCACGTTGCGCGCGCGTGACACGCCTCCATTCGCTTGTCGGATCAAGCGTATGCGCGGATCGTCCATCGCTTCCACGAGAGCGGCGCCGCCATCGCTCGAGCCATCGTCGACGACCACAATTTCAAAATCCTGGTGGCTTTGCGACATCACAGAGGCGATCGCCGAGACGATATATTGTTCCTTGTTATATAGTGGGATAATGACGGAGCACAACATCAAGACAAACTCCCTTCCATCATATTGCGCCGTGCCAAGGCTTTCTCACGCCGCTGCTGTGCAGCCGGTACATAGTAGCGGACGAGCACCGCCAGCTGCAGCATATGAATCGGCAAATCAGGGCTCATGCTGGCTAGCGACAGAGGCACTTCACTGATCGACTTGCAAATGAGCAGGATAAACAGCGCCAGCGACAGCCCCTGGCTGGCCCGGACGGTATTGGCGACGAAATAAGCGATCACCAGCGTGTAGAAAAGCAGGCCAAACGCCCCGACGCTGCCGGCGCTCGACAGGCTCTGGAAGAACTGGCTGTGAGCATGGGTGGCGAACGGCATGCCGATGCTGTTGCGGAAAGCCTCATCGAAGATATTCAGTCCGTAGCCAAACACAGGATTCTTGCGCCACTCTTCGACGGCGATCTGCCAGATCTGATCGCGCCCCATAAAGGTCATCAGTTCGGCGCCGTCGCGGGTCGTGAAGAAGCGCGCAATCTTGTCGCCGCCGCCGCCAAACATGAAAATCAAGCATAGCAGGGCGCCGCCAAACATCATCATCAGTATTAATAATACTGGTAGATGGGGGCGCCGGAAATCCTGAATGCGGGCGTTGATTTCATCGCGGCGGCTATACCAGGCCAGCACCACCACCGACAGGATAAAGGCGATCCAGCTAGTCTTCGACTGCGTCAGCAGCAGGCTGATGCCGCCCAGCATCCAGCCACCGCGCATCAGCCAGACATTTTTGAAAGGCCGATACCAAAGGCACAGCATGAACAGCACACACAATGGCCCCAGGCTGTTGGCGTGGCTGGTCAGCCCAGCATAGCGCAGCTTCAGGCCTGGTACCAGACCGTGGTAGTTCGTGCTCATTACCAGACCGTGCTTCCATACGATGCAAGCGGCACTGGCGACAAGCAACGCCAGCAGGGCATTGCGCAGCACAACCGTCATGGCGTCCACGTCGGCCTTGGTATTGGCCATCAGGGCCGCCTGGCAAGCCAGCAGCGCATACAGGAATTCATGGGAAAAATATGGATACATGCCGAACAGGGCGGGGGTCAATGTATTGCTCGCGTAAAAAATCCAGAAGCCAAACAGCAGCATGCCGGGCATGCGTTTGTGCTCGCTTCCAGAGTTCAGCACGTAGCGCAATATGCGCTCGCCACATGAGAAGATCAGAAATACCGAACTCAGGCGGCCCAGCCAAGAAACGATGGAACTCTTGTTGACGACAATGGCCAGCACATCATCTGGAAAAGCCAGGTCGCGGCCCGACAAGAAAATGGTCAAGGCATAGGTCAGGAAAATCGGGTACGCAATATATTGCATCAACCCCAATTCCCGCTTGTGTCCCCAGTGGGCACTCAAAGCCATGCCCGCCACGACCAGGATTGCGGCGATCAACACCACCAAGCCGCCAATAAATTCAATCATATCAATCTCATCATACTGAACATTTACTACGAAGATAAACACCGACCCGTGCCGGCACCGGCGGACTGAAGCGTCCAAGCAGGTCGACGATACGCCGTCCCAGCAATTGTGGCTGAAGCAAACCGGCCAGTAAACACAGACCGCCGCCACCTAGAGAGCCAAACAACAAGGCAGGCAGCGGCCCGTGGCCGATGGCATGCCCCAGCAGTGAGCCGCCATGGGCGCCGGCCGCCGCCAGCAGCATCAGCACGACGGAGCGCCAGACGCTGGGCCACAAGTCGATTATGCCCAAATGCAAGCGCAGGCATGCCGTCATGCCGATCACCAGCGCGCGCGCCAGCAAGGTACCTGACGCGATGGCGGCCACCACCACTACACCCAGGCCGGAAAACTGCCAGAGTGCGATACCCGCCAGCACGATCAGCGGCATCTGCAGCAGCGCTTCCAGGTGCTTGCCGCCCGTATTCCACAAGATGGGCGTCGACATGCCCCACGTGACGTAGGCGGGCATGCCCAGCGCCAACACCGTCAGCACGCGGCTCGATTCGCGCCAGGCATCGCCGTACAGGGTGGCGATCAGGTCGCCGGCGAGGCAGGCCAACACCACGAAGACGGGACCGATGACGATCCAGGTGGCCGCGATGACGGACAGGTACGCCTGCCGCAAGCCGGCCACGTCGTCCTGCAAGCGCGCACCGGCCGCCAGGAAGGCTGGCTGCAGGGCGCTGAGGAACAGCGAATTGGGCGTGTTAGCCAGGTTGTAACCCACCGCATATACCCCGACCGCGTGGGCATTGAGGATGCGCCCCAGGAAAACCCGATCGAGGTTGTTCAAGAACCAGTTGCTCAGGTTGGTAATGAATACTGTACTGCCCGTATGCGTCGAGCGGCGCGCACCCGCGTACCACAGCAATGGACGCAGCGTATGGGGATTGCGGCAATATGTCAGGATCAGCAAGCTCAGCGCCTGTACCAGCCAGGCACTGACCAGGGTCCAGACACCAGCGCCCATCAGTGCCAGCGGAATGCCCACACACAGGTAGCCCAGCGCATAACTGAGGATCTGCGCGATATTGAGCCAGCGGAAATTGAGCTGGCGCCGCAGCAGGTTGCTGCTGGGCGCCGTCATCGCGCTGAGCAGGCACGTCAGGCTCAGCCAGCAAACGATGGACACCAGCCGTGGCTCCTTGAAGTAGGCGGCGATCCACGGCGCCAGCAGGTACAGGCCCAGCATGGCCGCCGCGCCGGACAAGCATTGCCACGTGAAGGCGAAACGGATGTCGTCGTCATGCAATTGCTGGTTTTGCACCAGGCCCCAGGCAAAGCCGAAATCGGCAAGGAAGGTACTCAGTGTCATGACCAGCAAGCCCATGGCGAACAGGCCGTAGATTTCCGGCCCCAGCAGGCGCGCCAGCACGATCTGCACGCCCATCTGCAGCACGAAGCGCGTCACCGTGCCGAGCGCGGCCCATTTGACGGCGCTTACCGCGCGTGTCTTGACGTCAGCGCTGGCAGACATGGCGCGACGCAGGACAGGAGGAGGCGCACTGGCGCTGCAACGTAAGGTTAATGGCAATTCCTATCGACAAAAATATCGGGGCTACGGCCAGGCAGCGCCGGCGCGCTCCGCTTAACCATGGAAGTTGCCGATGATGCGCGCACGGTCCTGCGCCTTCATGCCCGACAACATGGCGCGCACAAAGCCTTCCTGTATTGCGTAGGCGGCGCCCGTATCGCTGTCGATGCTCGACACGCGCACCAGCATGGCATCGGGAATCGCCCCGCTCAAGCCATAGCGCAATTCCTGCATGCGCTGATCCAGGCCCGGCGTGAGCGCCTTGTCGCCGACGGTAATCCAGTAGGTGATCGGTTCCTGGCGCGGGCCATTCGTCGCATACAGATGTTTCACCGGCAAGGTCCCGTAATCGGTGCGCAGCTCGCTGCGGCCCGACTTCTGCACCTCGAAGCCCTGTGCGCCATAGCAGACTTCCGGCAAGTGCACGGCCATATTACTGCTCTGGTCGCCACCATAGGCGATCGACAGCATGACGCGGTTTCCTTGCGGATCGACATACGTGCGCGACAAGGTCTGATTGTATATCTTGTCCAGACGCGCCTGGGTTTCCGGATCGACTTGCAGCGGAATGATGGTGGTGTCGATGGTCCAGCCGCCAAAGGCCACGGGGATGATATCCGCGAGCTGGAACTGCCTCTTGCTGTCGGCGATCTTGACGCTGGGCGTCAAGTGCTTGGCCAGCCCGGCCGACGCCACCATCAGGATGCCGGCCAGCACACTGACCTTGACGGAATTGATCATCGATTTCATGCCTGGCTCCCCGACACTCTACGCTCACGCAATTTAACGATCCATTGCAGCAGGGTATCGGCAGAAAGGATCAGGATCAGCGCCGTAATGAACAGCACCATGCCGGCGAAACCGTGCAGGAAGCCCTGCCCCGCGGCATCGCCGAAATAATAGGTAATCAGGGTCAGCACGATGACGCGCACGACGTTGGCCGAGAACGAGATCGGGATGATCAGGATAGCCAGTGCGATATTGCGCAGTGCCGACGTGTGGCGCACGACATTCAGGTAAAACAGGCCCAGCGCCTCCAGCGACAGCAAGGTCTGCAGGCCGGCGCACGCGTCCGCCACCATCAGCTGGTACTGGCCGATCTGCAGGATCACGCCCGTGCGGGCGATCGGATAGCCGGCAAAAAACAGCAGGTGCTCGACCACGTACGACACGGCCATCTTCATCGGCATCGTCAGCATGATGACGATCTGGGCCGGCAAGGGCACCATGAACAGCATGAAGAAGAACGGGAACCACAATATTTTCAAGGCACGCAAGCCCCGCTTCAGCAACAATACGGCTGCCAGCATCCAGATGAAGGAGCCGATTTCAAAGGCGATGATATGTTGCGAACGGCCCAGCACGTACAGCACCAGGGCGATGGCCAGCACCACCCAGCCCAGCGCGCTGGGTTCGCTGCCACGGGTTTTTTCCAGCATGTCGGGCCAGTTGCGCCAGATCAGCCACAGCGACAAAAACAGGATGATGGGACCGTGCGCCTGCTCTTCCGTCGCCCAGATGCCGCCAAACAGGCCGGCAAAGGACGGAATGTACATGGCCAGCAGTCCGACGGCCAACGGCAGCCATTCTGGCAAGTATTCCTTGCATTGCTGCAAGTTCAGGCCCGACCACCGCTTGGCTTGGGTATTCATTTAGAAATCCACCATCACGGAACCGACCACCTTGGCACCGCTCTGCACGATCTGCTCGGCCATGGCGTTGATGTCGCTCAACAGGGATTGATTCTTGCGCGCCACGATCAGCACGCCACCGGCACGGGCCGCAATGGCCATCGCGTCGGAACCGAGCGCATACGCGGCCACGTCATAGATGACGATGTCGAACAGCGACTCGAGTTCCGTGTTCAGGTTGGCAAACGAGCTACGGCTGAGCAGCTCTTGCGGATTCGGCGGCAGTGTACCGGATCCCAGCACGGACAGATCGACGAACGATTCGACCTTGGTGATGGCGTCGAGCTGAGCGCGGCCAGCGAGTATGTCGGACAAGCCCTGGCGCGTCTGAACATCGAAAATTTCATGCTGGCGCGGATTGCGCAAGTTGGCGTCGACCAGCAGGGTGCGTTCACCCAGCTGCGAAAACACGACAGCCAGGTTGGCCGCAAACAGGCTGGCGCCGTCGCCGGACGCACCGCCCAGCACCACCAGCGCCTTGTGCCCACGGGCAAACCAGCGCAGCATGACCTGGCTGCGGATCGCGCGCAGCGTTTCCACTTGCGGGCTGAACGGTTCATAAGCAGCCACCAGCAGCTCCGAATACTTGCCCTCGCCTTTTTGCAGGTAGGGATAATCGAACTGGCGTGCCAGCACTTGCTGGATGTCGGCCTCCGTGATCAGGCCCAGGCGCAGGGCCGCTTCGCCGAAGCGGATGCCGAGTTCCTTTTGCATGCGCAGCACGCGCTCGGCGTTCTCGGGCGTGATCTTGCCCGACTCGAGCAGCAGACCGCCAATACTGGAGTCGCCGGTACGTGGCACGGTGTTCATCGAAATGGGGAGCGCGGCTTGGTTCATCGTCATATCCATGTTTTAACGTAAGCGCAGGCGGCGCGGCAGAATGCCGTTCAACACACCTTTTTTGCGCGGCGACTTGCGGGCATTCCAGTCGATGGCGCCGAAGACGGGAATCTGCAGCGTTTCTTGCAAGTCGGCTTCCGAACGCACGCGGCGGTACAGCATCTCGATCACGATGGCCAGTCCCACGCCCAGCAAGGTGCCGAGGAAAATCGACAGCAAGGTATTGAGCAGCACGCGTGGACCGGCAGGATCGATCGGCGGCACAGCCGGATTGAGCACGGAAATATCCGACTGCTCCGCCTGGCCTTCGATACGCGTTTGCGACAGGCGCTGCGACGTCACGTCAAAGGCGCGCTGGGCGCTCTCGACATCTTTCATCAATACGCCCATCTCATCGCGAGTACGGTTCAATTCCAGCACCTTGGCTTTTTGCGCCTGCAGGGCGGCGCGCACTGCCGCTTCGCGCTGCTGCAGGATCTGCGCATTGTTGCCAACGCTGCTGGAGGTATTGGCCAGCTGTTCACGCAGGTCGGCGCGCAGCTTGTCGACTTCCGCCTTGGCGCTCTCGTATTGCGGGTGGTTGCGGCCCAGGCGCTGGGCGATTTCAGCCAGCTTGCCTTCGGCGTTACCCAGGCCAATCTTCAAGTTCTGGATCAGCGGATTGGACGACACGTCGGGCGAGGCCATGCCATTGCTGCCCTGCGCCATGCGCTGGCGCGACGACGCTTCCATCGTCTGCCCTTGCGCCATGACCAATTGCGCCGACAAGTCATTCAGTCGGTTCGATTCGACATCGAGACGGTTGTCGACGCTGACGATGCCATTGTCCTGCTGGTATTTGGAGAGCTTGCTTTGTGCCACTTCCAGGTTATCGCGCAGCAACTTGGTCTGTTCGCTGAAATACGTCGAGACGCGGCGCATCGGATCGACCTTCAGCTGGATGCTGGTCTTCTGGTACTCGTCCGCAAAGGCATTTGCCACGGCGGCAACGAACTGCGGGTCGCTGCCCTTGAAGCTGATGTCGACCACGCTGCTTTCGCGCGATGGCACGATTTCCACTTTTTTCAGCAGCAGATCGGCCAGCCAGTCGCGCACGGTGCCGCCCTTGCCTTCGGTCGCCTCATTGAATTGCGCAATCACGGCCGGGCTTTCCGCCAGTTTCAAATGGTCGACGACGCGCAAGGCAACGTTCTTGCTGCTGATGATGTCGATTTGCGTCGCCATGAAACCAGGCAACAACTGGCCCGGCATGGCTAGGCCCGTCAGCGGGTCGACCCCTTTGTAGTTCAAGAGCAACGAACTTGTCGCCTTGTATGTTTTAGGCAAGAGCAAACTGACCGACAGCGTGCCGAGAACAGTGACCAGCAGCGTGACCAAGATCAACTTCTTGTGCGCACGCAGGATCAGTAGGAGCTGTGACAAATTCATGGGAAAACCTCAACACAGAATGAAAAACATCCGGCTTGCGCCGGAAAGATACGGACACAGGCTTAAAACAGGCTTTCCTGCACGTACACCATATCGTCAACTTGCAGCAGGTCATCATGCTTGGCGTTGATGATTTCCAGCTTGCCAGCCTCGTCGCGGCGCTTGATGCGAATGCCGCGCTCGGTGCCGCGCTGCGTCAGGCCACCGCCGACGGACAAAGCCTGCAGCACCGTCATCGATCGCTCGAGGCGGAAGGCGCCCGGACGCTGGACTTCGCCGTAGATATAGAAGCGCGGCGCGCGCTCGACAAAGATCACGTCGTTGCCAGCCACGTCCAGGTCGCGGTTCAGGTCAGCCGAGCGCACCATCTCGACGATATCGACGATTTCGCGCGTCGTCTTGCCGTTACGCTTGCGAATCAGGTTGACGGCATCTCCGCCGTCCTGGCTGACGCCGCCAGCCATGGCCAGCATGTCCATCAGGCTGCGCTTGCCTTCAATCGGATAGCGCCCGGGACGGTTGACCTGGCCGAGCACCGACACTTGCTGGCTTTGCAGCTGCGTCACGATGATGTTGACCTGTGCCTTGCGCAGGAAGCCGCCGCTTTCCAGCAAGCCGCCCAGTTTTTTTTCCGCTGCCGAGACCGACAAACCGCCCAGGGCCACATTGCCGACCAGGGGGAAGGTGATTTCACCCGCCTCGCTGACGCGCGTTTCGAGCGCCAGGTCGGGATTGCCATAGACGGAAATTTTCAATACGTCGCCGGCGCCCAGCTGTACATCGGCAGCACCGGCAAAGCCTGCGCTCAGGGCCAACAGGGTGGCCATGCACCACATCAAAAGTCGTTTCATGATTCGCTTATTCCATTGATAGAGTTACTTACCTAAAATGCTGCGACTTACTTCAAGCCAGCAACGCCACGATCATTTGCTTCCGAGGAACTCTTCGCCGGTGCTGCCTGGGCCGCCGAAGCAGGTGCAGGTACCGGAGCCGCGGCGCTGGCCGCTGCCGATGCGGCGGCCGGGGGGCCGTCCTTGCCCAGGTATTCGATCTTGGCGGCGGCACGCAGACGCTTCAGTTCGGCATCGGCGGCATCCTTGTTTTTCTTGTTGAATAAAAATTGTTCGATCTGCGGCGCAGCCTGTGCCAGGGTCGCGGGATTGTCGCGGATATCGGCCAGGGAAATGAGCAAGGTGCGGTCCCCTTCGCGGATAATGAACAACTGGCCCTTCGGCATCGACAGCAATTTCGCGCTCAGCTCGGGCGCCAGGTCGGCGCTGGTGCGCGACAACTGTGTACGGGCGAACTTGACCTTATGCGCCTCGAGCCAGGCAGCCACGTCGTCGAGCGTCTTGGCACTATCCATGGCCGCCTTCAACTGGTCGTTCATGTCCGCGCTGGCAATCACCAGTTCGCGCATGTCGAATTGCTTGCGCTCGCTGAAAAATTGCGGGTTCTTCTGGAAGTACTCTTCCACTTCCTGCTTGGTGGGGCGGGCGATCGTACCGATGCGCTTTTGCATATAGGCTTGCGCGACGATCAGCGCCTTGGCGCGTTCGATCGCTTGCACCACCTTGGGATCGCGGTCCGTCTTGTCCTTGGCCGCCTCGTTCTGCAGCAACTGGCGGTCGATCAGCGATTCGAGCAACTGTTTGCTCGCCGCTTCCTGCTGCGGCGCCTGAACATTGGCGCGCTGCATCTCTTCATTGAGCTGCAGGACGGTGATTTCTTCCCCATTTACACTCGCCAGCGCCTGGCCGGGCTTTTTTTCTTTATTGCCACAAGCAGACAATCCTGCGACGGCCAGCACAACCAGGCCTGCGCACAGCAGACGGGAAGGCATGGCGGACGTGCTCGAAGACACACGGGCGATTTGCACTTGGTTCAAAATGACTCCTTCAGTTCAGGTAAGGAAATCCGCTGATAATTTTGTGAACGTGATGATAACTCACTTAGCAACAAAACATTGTCAAAAAAAGCAGATTTCGATTGAAATTATGGGCTTGCGACCACATGATTGTCAATATTATAAATATGATACACAGTGTACTAGCTTACTAGGGAAATATTTGCTTAAAAAACTATTAAAAGATCTTAAAAACAACTGTTTCATCAGAAACACAAGCCTTGCAATAGCGATGCCTCAATAAATAATTTCCACAGGAAAATATTTATTGCGTAGCGAGGGGCACTTGCACTACGCCGCACAATAATCGGAGGCGGGCAAACATGGGAAAGCGGCAGGAATGGGGCCGGTGCCTTGAGGTCTGCCGCTGTTCAACAGCAGACCGACGCCATGCTGGCAGGGCGAGGTTCCAGCGGGCATGGCGCGCATGCCATGGTCGACTAGCTGGCCCGCCGTCAGGCAGGCGGAGCATGTCACCGTGCACATCATGTCGCCGTGCTTGCCTCATAGGGTCGTCTGGCTCATCGAATCACTGTTCGGCCGGCTCCAGGAACCGGCTATTGGACATCTCGCATGATTGCGCCATTTTAACGCGTATTAAATCTCTGCAAAAAATATTCAAGTCCGGTGTGGCGGCCCGCCATCAATGCGCGCTCAATGCGCATTGTCGCGCTTCAGCACCACCTTGACGGTGCGCAAAATGATCCATAAGTCCAACCACAGCGACCAGTTGCGCAGGTAGTCAAGGTCGAAATGGATGCGCGCCTCCATCTTGTCGAGCGTCTCCGTCTCCCCGCGCAAGCCATTCACCTGGGCCCAACCGGTAATGCCCGGCTTGACCTTGTGGCGCAGCATATAGCCCTTGATCAGCTTGCGATACTGCTCATTGTGCGCCACGGCGTGCGGACGCGGCCCGACAATGCTCATGCGTCCCTGCAGCACGTTAATGAACTGCGGCAACTCATCGAGTGAACTGCGGCGCAAGAAGCTGCCCACGCGCGTCACGCGCTGGTCGTTCTTGGTGGCCTGCACTACCTTGTCGCCATCCTCGCTGACCGTCATCGAACGGAATTTATAGACGATGATTTCCTCGCCATACAGGCCGTAGCGGCGCTGGCGGAAGATCACGGGGCCTTTCGATGTTACCTTGACTGCAATGGCGATGACCAACATCACTGGTAACAGCATGATCTGGATCAGCAAGCCCAGCACGATGTCACTGCCACGCTTGACCATGCTGTTAAAACCGGTAAACGGCGACTCGCGGATGGCGATCACCGGCATGCCGCCCACATTGTCGAAACGCGCCTGCATCAGGTCGAAGATATAAATATCCGGCAAGAAGTACACGGACGCCGTCGTATCCTGCAGTTCATCGAGCATTTTACGGATGCGCGGCTGCGCCGAAATGGGCTGACTGATGAATATCATCTTGATATTGTGTTCGCGCACATAGGCGGCGATATCGGCCATCTTGCCCAGCATGGGCTCACGCATTTTCTCGGGCCAGCGGTCATCGGTACGGTCGTCAAAAAAGCCCCGTACGCTCATGAACAGATTCGGATTGCGCTCGACGGTGGCGGCAAATTTCAGGCTGGCATCATTGGCGCCAATGATGACGACGGAGCGCACTTCGCTGTCGCGCCCGGGATCGGCCACCATGCGCCGCGCAGCCAGATGGCTGAGCAGCAATATGAATGGCGTCAGCAGAAACCAGGCCAGCACCAGTTCGCGGTCGAAATGAAACGCCAGTCCTGTCGCCGAACCCAGGAATACCAGAATCAGGGCTGTGATGCCCCAGCTGACAAAAATATCGCGGGTATAGGCCAGCATCCGACCGCTGCGCCAGGTACGATAGGGATCGACATACTGGAATACGGATGATGAAATAAAGAACGCAAGGATCATCAATACCAGCGAATAGCCAGTAAAGGGGGAACCTGACAAGGCGGACAACAGATACAGCGTACCCATGATAATCAATGGGTCGAGTATGCGCTGAAAGAACGAAATCAAGGGTATATCATTAACCGTCATAGTGCTCTTCAGAACTGGACACTGGCGCTGAACGACACGCCTTTGGCGCGGAAACTGCCAGTATTAATAATAGGTGCGCCCTTGCGCGTGTCGCGGAAGGCGTTCAGACCCAGCTGGATATTCGGCTGCGGAGCATAGGTTAGTCCCAGAGATTCGGTATGCGAGGTGTCGCTGACATCGACGGGCAATACGAGGCCGCTGGCGGCCGAAAAGTCGCGCTTCTCGCGGCGCAGTTGCGCATCCATGCGAACCTTGGACGTGATATCCCAGGCGGCGGCAACACTGGCGCCATTATTCAGGCTGCTCGAAATCAGCGCATTTTCCACTACTCCATACTCATGCCACAGGGAACCGGTGAAACGCACCTTGCCCAGCGGCGCCCAGTTCACCACGATGCGCCCGTTGGCGCCGCTCGAATTGCGCCCCGAATAAAAGGAATGGCTGCGGCGCACCCATCCACCCAAGAGTTGCACTTGGGTAATCGCACTGTAATTCCAATAAATATTCGCCTTGATCTCATCCTGGGTATAGCCATCGTCGACGCCGAACTGGCCGCCGTTGACGCGATTCGGATAGCTGCCATTGATATGCCGCAACTGCACGCCGACACGACTATTACTTGCAGGCAAATAATCAAGCCCCAGTTCCGTCGCTTTTTCTTCACGGTTGGACACGCGCTGCGACAGCAAGTCATACGAGTAGCGCTCACGGCTGTAAGCGCCACGCACGCGCCAGCTCGGATGGAAACGCCAGCCGCCATCGACGTACTCTCGCTGACGCGTACGCAAATTGCGTTCAGTGCTCTGGAAATCGCTGAACGGCGTCAGGGTTTGCGAATACAGGGCGCCCGCATGGCCATCGAGATGATTGCCTAGATGCCATTCAAGATCGGCCAGGAAATCCTTGCCGCTGTAGTTGAACTGGTCAAAATGCTGGAACGACACGCGCGACCACTTGGCCTGTCCCGTCAGCACCTGGCGCCCGATTGGCCGGTTGACGAGAAAACCCGCCTGTATCTGGCGCGACGTATCGGAACGGGGACCGTTATAGCCGGGAACATTGTCGTCGAGGCGCAACAGATTGTCGTCATAGGAATACGAGGTCGCCAGGAACGGGGAAATGGTATCGCTCCAGGCGGCCATTGCCGACGAGCTGGCCACACCTCCGACCACGAGCACGCAAGCGGCACGCAAGATAGACATGAGCGGCATGCCAGGCGGCAGACATGGGTGGCTACGGAGGCTTTTTGGCGGGGAATTCAACATGGGCATTGTCTTTGAAAGAGCAAACAGTTAGTTGGCAATATTACCAGTAAGTCCAGTGTCCACCGGAAACAATCCAGAGGCCCAGCACGCCATTCGTCACGCCATGCGCGAGGATCGGCGACCATAGGTTCTGGCTGCGCATGTACAGCAAGCTATAAGCAGCACCGGCAACGATACCGGCCAGCCACAAATTGTGTTCGAAGCCAAACAGTACCACGCTGACAACAAAGGCCTTTGCACTCGCCAGACGCGGGTTAAATTTCAGAAAGTCCGGGGCATCGATCCAGCGCAGCAGGAAGGAGCGCCAGAACAGCTCTTCCATCACAGGCACCACGAGCGCCGCGCCGGCGATGCGCAGCACCACCAGCGTCCACTCGATGCTGCCGTCATTGCGGGGATCGAAACCGTCGGCGCTGCCGATACTCATCCAGCCCGCATTCAAATTAATCCACAGCAAAAAAACAACAAGTCCGGCGGAGATGGCGACGGCAATAGCGCGCGCACCCAGCCCTGTCCAGACCAGTTCTGTATAGCTGCGGCGCCAGTACAACAACATGCCCAGCACGACGCCGATCTTGACGGCGTACAGCCAGCGCAAATCCTGCGCGGCAAAGCCGGCCCGGCCCAGCATGTCGGCGATGAAGATAAAGGAGAGGTAGGCCAGGAATGGCGCTACCCGGGGCAAGGCGGCGCGGTCAAACATGCCGATGCGCACCGGAGGTGGAACCACGCGCCGGACGCCGTGGTCCGGAGCGCGTGTTTTTGATAACAAACATGCATCCCCCGATGTAAAAAATATAATTATATAATTATATCAAGCAGAACCGTTGCCGTGGCAAGTAATCCTAACTTAAATTACAACAGGGTATGCAAGAAACTAATCAGGCATTGCTGCGCGCCTCGATCTGCTCCCACTTTTCCAGCGCTTCCAGCAGTTCGCCTTCGATCTCGGCCACGCGCGCATTCAGGCGCTTGCCTTCGGCCGGCGTCTTTTTGTAGAAGTCCGGATGCGACAGTTCGGCGGCCAGCACCGATTGCTCGTCTTCCAGCTTGGCGATCAGTTTCGGCAACTCTTCCAGTTCGCGCTGCTCCTTGTAGCTGAGCTTTTTCTGCTTGGCAACGGGTGCGGCAGCATCGACCTTCACGGCCGGCTTGCTGGCAGGCGCCGTGGCGATCGGCAAGGTGCGCACGCGCTCCCAGTCCGTGTAGCCGCCGACGAATTCGCGCCACTTGCCCTCGCCTTCGGCGACGATCACCTGCGTGACCACGTTGTCGAGGAAGGTACGGTCATGGCTGACGAGGAAGACGGTGCCGGTGTATTCTTCCAGCAACTCTTCCAGCAATTCCAGGGTATCGATATCCAAGTCATTGGTCGGCTCATCGAGCACCAGCACGTTGGCCGGCTTGGCGAACAGGCGCGCCAGCAGCAAACGGTTGCGCTCGCCACCGGACAGCGACTTGACGGGCGAACGGGCACGTTCCGGCGCGAACAGGAAGTCGTTCAGGTACGTCATCACGTGACGGCGCTGGCCATTGATCTCGACCCAGTCGCTGCCAGGCGCGATGGTCTCCATCAGGTTCGCCTCTTCGTTCAGCTGCGTGCGCATCTGGTCGAAATACGCGACCTGCAGCTTGGTGCCCAGGCGGATGGTGCCCGTGTCCGACTGCTCTTCACCCAGAATCATTTTCAGCAAGGTGGTCTTGCCGGCGCCGTTGGCGCCGATCAGGCCAACCTTGTCGCCGCGCAAGATGGTGGCGCTGAAATCCTTGACGATGACCTTGTCGCCGTAGATCTTCGAAACGTTTTCCAGGTCCGCCACGATCTTGCCCGAGCGTTCGCCGGCCGACACGTCCAGTTTCACTTGGCCCTGCTGTTCGCGGCGCGCATTGCGCGTCAGGCGCAGCGCTTCCAGGCGGCGCACGCGGCCTTCGTCGCGCACGCGGCGCGCCTTGACGCCCTTGCGTATCCACACTTCTTCTTGCGCCAGGAACTTGTCGAACTTGGCGTTTTCCACTTCCTCGATTTCCAGCTGCTCCGCCTTGCGCGTCTGGTAAGCCGTGAAGTTGCCCGGATACGACAGCAAACGGCCGCGGTCGAGTTCGATGATGCGCGTGGCAACGTTGTCGAGGAAGGAGCGGTCATGGGTGATGAACAGCACGCTGCCTTTGAAGTCGCGCAACAAGCCTTCCAGCCACAGGATGGAACTGAAGTCCAGATGGTTGGTCGGCTCATCGAGCAGCAGCACGTCCGGTGCCGACACCAGCGCGCGCGCCAGCGCCACGCGCTTCTGCATCCCGCCCGACAGGGTTTTCATCAGCATGTCGCCCGTCAGGTTCAAGCGGTCGAGCACGGTTTCCACCTTGTTCGGCAAGCTCCACGCATCGGCCGCATCGAGTTTGACCTGGATGTCGTGCATGCGTTCCATCAGTTCGTCGTCATTTCCCTGGCCGAACTGGCCCGTCAGCGCATCGTATTCCTTCAGCCATGCCTGCGATTCGCCCATGCCGGAAGCGACGGCGTCGAAGACAGACATGTCCGGGTCAAATTGCGGCTCCTGCTCCACGTACGCGATCTTGATGCCTTGCTGCATCACCAACAGGCCATCATCGAGCTTGAACTTGCCCGAAATGACTTTCAATAAGGAGGATTTGCCTGTCCCGTTGCGGCCGATCAAGCCGACCCGTTCCGAGGTTTCCAGTGAAAATTCCGCGTGATCGAGCAGCGCGACGTGACCGAACGCAAGTTGCGCCGATGAAAGAGAAATGACAGCCATAATGAGTAAAGGTGTACGGGCGCCGCCTCGCGCGCACCGCGTGGTGCGCCAAACAGCTGCCGATTGGATGAATGAAGCACGCATTGTACCGACAACTCGGCACCACCAGTACATTGCAGCCAGCATGAACTCAGGCCACCGGCGCGCGTTGCGTGGAATGTGGTGTCGCCAGCAGGAATCGAACCTGCATTTAAGTCTTAGGAGGACCTTGTACTATCCATTGTACGATGGCGACACGCGCAGCGGCATTATACAGGGTGGCGCGCACCGTGGACATAGCGGACGCTGGTACGCAACGGAAAATCCGGCTGGCGTGGCGCGCGGCTCCCGGCTATGGCTGCCCGGCCGGCAACAGCAAGGGCATGACATGCTGCGCCGCCAAGCCATGCGCCACCTTGTTCCAGTGGCCATCCATCGGCAGAAAATCGAGCCGCTCGGCATGCTCGCGCCAATGCTCCTCGAACACGGGCTGCATGTCGACCACGACGTGGCCATGCTGCCTCGCCTGCGCCATGAAAACTTGGCGGTCATCGCCGTGCCACGACGGTTTGCCCTTCTTCGGCTCATACAAGGTGTTGCGCTCCCCATCGACCACAAAGACCATTTGCCTGTCGGCGGCGCCGGGAAGCGCCTTGATCTGCGCGAAATAGTAGGCCAGCATCTGGTCGCGCGCCGCCGCCCCGGTATCGTCGGCCACTGGCGCGTGAGCTGCGCGTCGCAGCGACGATATCCAGTCCGGCAGCTTCAGGTTGTAATAGGTATAGCGCACAAGGGCCGAGTGCGCCAGCCAGCGCTTGAGCTTTGATTCGACATAGTCGACATGGACCGTCCGCACACCATCAGGGCCGGCCACGAACTGGTTGTGGCTGCGTGGTGCGGGCAACAGCAGGTTGTTCAGATTTCCCGAATCGATCAGAACGACCACGTTGCGTGGATGCAGGCGCGGCGCATAATGGCGCAGCATCTCGAGCGTATCGGCCAAGCCGTTGCCCGAACTGGCGGCCGACACCACGGCCCCGCCCAGCATGCGGTCCAGCTCCCCCTGCAGGGTGTCGGGGTAGTCGAGCATCAGGCTTTCGACAAAGCTGTCGCCCAGCACCAGCACGGCGGGATCCGGCTTGAACTCGGCGGAATTGGCAAAACCCTGCCCGTTGGTGACACCGCGGCGCGCGTTCGACAATGCCCAGCCATGCGAATACACATACTCCTGCCGGGGCAAGTAACGGCTGAGCGGCATGCTTGCACTGCTTTGCGCGAGGCGCAAGCCGGACGACACCGGCAGGCACTGCAACACAGCCTCGAGCACCAGCGCCATCAGCAGCACACCGATTCCTATCGTAATGGATGAACGCATGATGATTTAAAAGTTAAAATACAGAAATTCGGATACGCCACGGGTCTCGCTGATCGACAGCAAGAACAGGCACAACAACAGCAAGGCACCCAGCAACAAGTTGCCGCGCCCGCCTTCCAGACGGTTTTCCTGCTCCAGACGCAAGCCACGGCCCAGCAGGTCATAGGCATTCGGCAAAAAGAAAGCGATAACGGCGCAGGCGCCCAGCCACCACAGGCAACTGCCAAGCTCCATGATGCGGTTCATGCCCAACACGGTCTCGCGCATGGCTGGCGTCAGAGTGCCACCCCACATCGCATGCAGCACTTCCAGCGCCACACCCACCGAATTGGCGCGGAAGAAGACCCAGGCCACAACCACGGCCAGGAAGGTGGCGCAGGCGCCGCCCAGGCGCAGCGCCCAGTTGCTACGCCCGCCCAGCATGTGCCGCAAGGCATGGTTAATGATCAGATAAATACCGTGCAACATGCCCCACAGCAAGAACGTCCAATTGGCGCCGTGCCACAGTCCACCCAGCAGCATCGTCAGCAACAGATTGCGGTAGCGCAAGAACGCGCTCTTGCGATTGCCGCCCAGCGGAATGTACAGGTAGTCGCGCAGAAAATTGGACAGGGTGATATGCCAGCGGCGCCAGAAATCGATGATGGACGCCGCCTTGTATGGCGAGTTGAAATTGATGGGCAAGACGATGCCGAACATATAAGACAAGCCATAGGCCATGTCGGAATACGCCGAGAAATCGAAATACAACTGGAAAGTATAGGCCAGGGCTCCGGCCCAGGCTTCGAGCATGCTCAGGTGCTGATGATGCAGGTCAAAGACGGGCCCTACGAAGCGGGCCACGCCATCGGCCAGGACGACCTTCTTGAACAGGCCGATGGTAAAGAAACTCAAGCCCACCACCAGCCGCCCGCGATGCGGAACGTGCCGGGCCGGTTCCGAGAACTGCGGCATCATCTCCTTGTGATGCAGAATGGGGCCGGCAATCAGGTGGGGGAAGTACGTAACGAACAAGCCGTAGCTTTCAGGTTGATAGTCCTTGACCTTGCCGGCATGGCAATCGACTAGATAGGCGATTTGCGTGAAGGTGAAGAAGGAAATACCGATGGGCAAAGTAATCCCGATGGGCTCTATGGGCGCCCCCGTGAGCGCGGCAATATTGCTCAACAGGAAGTCAAAGTACTTGAAAAAGACGAGCAGGGACAGATTAAAGACGAGTCCGCCGATCAGCCACAGCTTTGCCCGGCGCAGGCGGCCCTGTCCATGGTGCAGCGAAATGGCGCGCCCGACGGCAAAGTTGGTGCAGATCGACAAGGCCAGCAAGGGCAGGAAGGCGATATCCCAGTAACAATAGAATGCAACCGATGCCAGCAATAGAAAGATGATGGACAGGCGCAGCGAATAGCGTGACAGGACAAAGTAGCCCAGCAGTGCCAGCGGAAGGAAAATGAGGAAAAATGAAAAGGTATTAAATAACACTACAAAATCCCAAGCGTGGGTGGTTGCTCATACGACAACATCAAGCCTCGGCGACTGCCGATGAGCTAATGGCCATCAATCATTTTTCCGGCAACGAGGGCGCGGCAGGCGACATGGCGCACCGCTCCTGCGGCACGCGCAAGCGTATCCGATATCGGCGCGACTGCAGCATTCAGCTGCGGGCGCGCAAGCTTGTCCGCTGCTGACGCAAATGCATGCCAGCGAGCAAGATCAGCCCCGCCAGCAGCACGCCATAAGTGGTAGGCTCCGGCACCGCACTGATGGTAAACACCTGTATCGCGCCGTACGTAATGTTCGGTACCGTAAAACTGGAACCATCGATCAGGCTGATCCCGCTCGCCGGGTGTCCACGGTAATTGTAGGTGTAAAGGGAAGAATAGCCGCCGTGCGTCAAGTCCTGCGGTACATACAGATCATGGCCGACACCAAAGGTGGGACCATAATTTTCCTGATTGTAGGTCTGATCCTTGCCGATGCCATCGCCGCTGAAATACTGCTTCAATTGCGGCAGCATGAAACCCGCTGTCAGATTAAACAGGAAGCCTGTGCGCTGGCTATCTTCCATGGTCACATGCATGCCGTCGGTCGAACTCCAGCTTTGCGGGTTATAGCCACCGACGAGCCAGGTTTGCCCCGAGGCATTGGTCGCTTCCATGACGGAAAACGTGCGCCCCTTGCCATCGGAGGCCTTGTGAAAATCCAGCGAGGTGTCGCCCGCCGCCTTGCTGTAGATATTCGTCAGCGCCAGGCGGCCTTCGCCAAGCCAGCTTTCCAGTTGCGTTTGATAGCCGGGAGAGAGTAGCGACGTGCCGGTTCCGGCCTGCGCGCCCAGGCAAACACCCATACCGGCCACGGCCAGCACCACACTTCTTACCGCCTTAAAATTATTGTGCATCATCTGCCTCGACTGTCAGTATTTGAAGCCGGCGTATTTTCCGGTTGCCAAATATAACATAGCAGATATTGTTTTTATATTTCTTATTTTAGCGCAAAAAATATAATTTTGACAAAAACAATTCATTCAGGCAACACGGCCGTCACTTCGATCTCGACCTTCGCTCTGTCCTCGATGAGTCCCGCCACCTGCACGGCCGTCATGGCTGGAAAATGCTTGCCGATGATTTCCCTGTAGGCAACGCCAATGTGTGGATATGCCGCCACATATTCCTTCTTGTCCAGTACATACCAGGTCATGCGCACGATGTGCTCGGGCAAGGCGCCCGCCTCGGCCAGCACGGCGACGATATTCTGCAAGGCCTGGCGCACCTGTCCCGCAAAATCGTCCGTATGAAACTGGCCCTGCGCATCCCAGCCTATCATGCCGCTGACGTACACCGTGCGTCCGCTGGCGGCAATACCGTTCGCATAGCCGCGCGGTCTTGCCCATCCCGCTGGTTGCAGCACTTGCATCGTGTTCTCCTCGTTGTTCTTGCCGTTCATGCGTTCCCCGCCTCGCGCAGCAGTTCGCGCGCGATGATCAATTGCTGCACTTCGCTGGCGCCCTCGTAGATGCGCAGCGCGCGGATTTCGCGGTACAGGCGCTCGACCGGGTGCCCGCTGACGACGCCCATGCCGCCAAACAGCTGCACGGCCGCGTCGATCACCTGCTGCGCCGTTTCCGTGGCCGTCAGCTTGGCCATCGCGGCCTCCTTCGTCACCTTGCGGCCCTGGTCGCGCTGCCAGGCGGCGCGGTAGGTCAGCAGCGCGGCCGCGTCGATGCCGGTGGCCATCTGCGCCAGTTTCGCCTGCGTCAACTGGAAGTCCGCCAGGGTCTGGCCGAACATCTGGCGCTTTGTCGCGTGGCGCAGCGCCTCGTCGAACGCGCGCCGCGCAAAGCCCAGCGCGGCGGCGGCCACCGACGTGCGGAACACGTCGAGCGTGGCCATCGCCACCTTGAAGCCCTGCCCCGCCTCGCCCAAGCGCTGCGACACGGGCACGCGGCAATTGGCAAAGCGCAGGCGCGCCAGCGGATGCGGCGCGATGACGGCGATGCGCTCGGCGATTTCCAGCCCCGGATTGTCGGCGTCGACGATGAAGGCGCTGATGCCGCGCGCCCCTGGCGCCTCGCCCGTGCGGGCGAACACCACGTAAAAGTCGGCGATGCCGCCGTTCGAGATCCACGTCTTTTCGCCGTCGAGCACATAGTCGTCGCCGTCGCGGCGCGCCGCGCACGCCATGGCCGCCACGTCGGAGCCGGCCTGCGGCTCGGACAGGGCAAAGGCGGCGATACGCTTGCCGCTGGCCACGTCCGGCAGATAGCGCGCCTTGTTCCCGGCGCTGCCGAACAGGCCGATGGCGCCGGAGCCGAGTCCCTGCATGGCGAAGGCGAAATCGGCCAGGCCGTCGTGGCGCGCCAGGGTTTCGCGCATCAGGCAAATGGCGCGCGTGTCGATCTGGCCATCGGTGCCCGTGGCGTAGGTCAGCCAGCCGCCCTGCCCCAGTTGCGCCACCCGCGCGCGGCAAGCCGCATCGACGTCGCCGCCATGCTCGTCGTCCAGGTGCTGCGTCGCCCACGCATCGAGGTCACGCTCAAGTTCCGCATGGCGCGCTTCGAAAAACGGCCAGTCCAGGTAAGTGGTGTCGCGTGTCTTGTTCATCTTCTTAATCGCCCTCGAACTGCGGTTTTTCTTTCGCCACGAAGGCGTGATAGGCGCGATGAAAATCGTTGGTGGCCATGCAGATGGCTTGCGCCTGCGCTTCCGCCTCGATGGCCTCGTCGACGCCCATGTTCCACTCCTGCTGCAGCATTTTTTTCGTCATGCCGTGCGCGAAGGTGGGGCCGCTGGCCAGGCCGGCGGCGAACAGCTGCGCCGCCTCGGCCAGTTCTTCCGGCTCGACCAGGCGGTTAAGCCAGCCCCAGCGTTCGGCCTCGGCTCCGGCCAGGGAGCGCCCCGTGTACAGCAGTTCGGCGGCGCGGCCCTGGCCGATCACGCGCGGCAGCAAGGCGCAGGCACCCATGTCGCAGCCGGCCAGGCCCACGCGGGTAAACAAAAAGGCCGTCTTGCTGCGCGCCGTGCCGATGCGGATATCGGAAGCCAGCGCCAGCATGGCGCCGGCGCCCGCGCATATGCCGTCGATGGCGGCGATGATGGGTTGCGGGCAGGCGCGCATAGCTTTCACCACGTCACCCGTCATGCGGGTAAACGCCAGCAGGCCGGGCATGTCGAGCCGCGTCAGCGGGCCGATGATGTCGTGCACGTCGCCGCCCGAGCAGAAATTGCCGCCGCTGCCCGTGATGACCACGGCCTTGACGTCGTCCGCATGCGCCAGCGCGCGGAACAGCGCGCGCAGCTCCGCATACGAATCGAAGGTGAGCGGATTCTTGCGCTCGGGCCGGTGCAGGGTCAAGGTGGCCACGCCGCCTTCGACGGAAAACAGAAAATGCCGCGCGGCGTAGCCGGTCAGGCTGGCGCGGTTGCCTGGCAGGTCTTGCGGCTGGCCCGGTAGATGGCGCATGGTCAGTCCTTTAGAGGGGTGTTATTCAACTGCTGCTTCATGTGCGACAGCAGGTCGATCAAACGGGTTTTGTCATCGGGCGTCACGCCGTGCAGCAGTTCGGCGATCCAGCCCTCATGCACGCGCGCCATCTCGTCGAAGGCGCGCCGGCCCGCTGGCGTCAGCTTGACGCTGTACGAGCGGCGGTCTTTCGGGTCGACCACGCGCACCACGAGTTTTTCCTGCTCCAGCTGGTCGGTGATGCCCGTGATATTGCCGCCTGTGACCATCATGCGCCTGGACAGTTCGCCCATGCGCAAACCTTCGGGAAAGCGTTCGAGCTGTGCCATCAAGTCGAAGCGGGGCAAGGTGATGCCGAAGGTGGCGCGCAGGCGCGTGCGCACTTCGTTTTCGATTTTCACTGTGCACGAGAGCATGCGCAGCCACAGCTTGAGCGACTGGTGGTGGTCCTGCGTCAGCCGGCTGGCCAGATCCAGCACGGGTTCGTCCTGCACATTTTCGTTTTCTTTGTCCATGATCTTCATTCTGTTACATGACTTCGCCGCCGGCGACGGCGATCGATTGTCCATTCATGGCGGACGACGCGGGCAGGCAAAGCCAGGCCACCGCATCGGCCACTTCGCGCGGCTGCACCAGCCGCTGCTGCGGATTGGCTGCCGCCAGTTCCGCGCGCGCAGCGTCTTCGCCGCGCCCCGTCTTGCGCACGATGTTCTGCACGGCTTGCGCCACCATGTCCGTTTCCGTGTAGCCGGGGCAGACGGCGTTGACGGTGACGCCGCGCGGCGCCGCTTCCAGCGCCAGCGCGCGCGTCAGGCCGATCACGCCATGCTTGGCGGCGACATAGGCGCTGACGTAACGATAGCCTTTCAGGCCCGCCGTCGACGCCACGTTGACGATGCGCCCCCAGCCCGCGTCCAGCATGGCCGGCATGGCCGCCTGGCAGCAGTGGAACACGCCCGTCAGGTTCACGGCCAGCATCTGCTGCCAGATGGCGGCGTCCGTCTTGCCGAATGGCGCAGCATGCGCCTGGCCCGCGTTATTGACCAGGATATCGATGCGGCCGAAATGCGCGGCGGCCTGCGCGAAGCCCGCCTGCACGGACGCTTCCACGCTCACGTCGAGCACGCAGATGGCCACCCGGCCCGAATGGCCCGCCTCTTCCAGCTGCATGCGCGCGCGCGCCAGCCGCGCGCCATCGCGCCCGGCCAGGGTGACCCTGGCGCCCGCGTCCAGCAAGGCGTGTGCGCAGGCCAGGCCGATGCCGCTGCCGGCGCCCGTCACCAGCGCATGTTTTCCTGATAATGCGTCCATCGATGCTTCCTTGTTCATGTCATCCCTCCAGCAGCCGCGCGGCCACCTGTTGCGGGGTGAGAACCGTGTTGGCGGCCGCCAGCTGGCGCTCGCGCTGCAGATTGCGTTCCAGCTGCTGCTGGCCCGGCCGGTACTGTTTCGGCCAGACTGCGCCTGCGCCGCTGTAGCCGATGCGCGCCATTTCCGTCAGGGTCCAGGCCGGGTTGGCCAGGTGCGGACGGCCCACGGCGCACAGATCGGCGCGCCCGGCGGCGATGATGCTGTTGGCGTGGTCGGCTTCGAAAATCGAGCCGACGGCCATGCTGGCAATGCCCGCCTCGTTGCGCACGCGGTCGGCGAACGGCGCCTGGAACATGCGCCCGTACACGGGCCGTTCGAGCTTGCTGACCTGGCCCGAGGAACAGTCGATCAGGTCCGCGCCCGCCTGCTTGAACAGGCGCGCGATGACGACCGCATCGTCGGGCGTGATGCCGCCTTCGACCCAGTCGTGGGCCGAGATGCGCACGCTCATCGGTTTATCCTGCGGCCACGCCGCGCGCATGGCGCGGAACACGCGCAAGGGATAACGGCAGCGGTTTTCCAGGCTGCCGCCATATTCGTCGGTGCGGCGGTTGGTCAGCGGCGAAATAAAACTCGACAGCAGATAACCGTGCGCGCAATGCAGTTCCAGCCAGTCGAAACCGGCGACGGCGGCGGCCAGCGTGGCGCGCACGAAGTCCTGTTCGATGCGCGCCAGGTCGTTTTCCGTGGCCGCGCGCGCCGTTTGCGACACGCCGGCCAGGTATTGCTGCTCCGAGGCCGAGACCAGCGGCCAGTTGCCCTCCCTGAGCGGCTGGTCGATGCCGTCCCACATGGGCCGCGTCGAGCCTTTCGCGCCCGCGTGGCCCAGCTGCAGGGCGATCTTCGCATCACTGTTCGCGTGCACGAAATCGACGATGCGCCGCCACGCCTGCGTGTGCGCTTCGCTGTACATGCCGGGGCAGGCGGGCGTGATGCGCGCATCGGCCGACACGCACGTCATCTCGGCAAACACGAGGCCGGCGCCGCCCATGGCGCGCGCGCCCAGGTGCATCAGGTGGTAGTCGCCCGCCACGCCGTCGACGGCGCTGTACTGCGCCATCGGCGAGACGGCGATACGGTTTTTCAGCAGCACGCCGCGCAGCCGGAAAGGCGTGAGCATGGGCGGCAAGGCCGGATCCAGCATGTCCACGCCGGCCTGCTCGCCCGCGCGCCGCGCCAGCCACGATTCATAGCCGGCCACGTAGGCGGGATCGCGCAGGCGCAGGTTTTCGTGCGAGATGCGCTGGCTGCGCGTGAGCATCGAATAGGCGAACTGCGGCGCTTCCATGGCGCTGTAGCGCTCGACGTTTTCAAACCACTCCATGGAATTGCGCGCCGCGCTCTGGATCTTCAGCACCTCGATGGCGCGCAGCTGCTGGTAGGCGGCCAGCGCCTCGGTCGTCCCGGCATGCTGGCCGAAGCAGCGCGCCAGCTCGATCGCGTCTTCCAGCGCCAGCTTGGTGCCGGAGCCGATCGAATAATGCGCTGTGTGGGCCGCGTCGCCCATCAGCACGACGGGCACGCCGTCCTGCCGGTGCACCCATTGCCGGCAGACGATGCGCGGGAAGGTGATCCACTGCGCCGAGCCGCGCAAGTGCGGCGAATTGCTCAGTAAACCGTGGCCATCGAGTTCCTCGGCGAACAGCGCTTCGCAAAAGGCGATGCCCTCTTCCTGGCTCATGGCGTCCAGTCCCGCCGCGCGCCACACGTGTTCGGGCGTTTCGACGATGAAGGTCGAGGTCTCGCCATCGTATTGATAAATATGCGCCTGGAACCAGCCGAATTCCGTCTGGCGGAAGGCAAACGTGAAGGCCTCGAATTTCTTGCGCGTGCCCAACCAGACGAAGCGGCAATGGCGCTGGTCGATCTCGGGCTGGTAGCTGGCCGCATAGCGCGTGCGGATGCGGCTGTTCAAGCCGTCGCTGGCGAGCACCAGGTCGGCGCCGTACTGCTTCGCGATGGCCTGGTCGTCCAGCACTTCCGTCTCGAATACCAGCTGCACGCCGAGCTCCTCGCAGCGCGCCTGCAGGATATTGAGCAGGCGCTTGCGGCCGATGCCGCAAAAGCCATGGCCGCCGGAGCGCACGGTCTCGCCCTTGAAGTGGATCTCGATATCGTCCCAGTGGTTGAACGCCTGCAGGATGGCGCGCGCCGTCGGCTCGTCCGCATTGGCCAGGTTGCCCAGGGTCTGGTCGGAAAACACCACGCCCCAGCCAAACGTGTCGTACGGGCGGTTGCGCTCGATGACGGTGATACGGTGATCCGGGTTCTGCTTTTTCATGAGCAGGCTGAAATACAGGCCGGCGGGGCCGCCGCCGATGCAGACGATATTCATGGGGTGTCCGTGCGAAGTTTGAAGCGCTGCAGCTTGCCCGTTTCCGTGCGCGGCAGCGCAGGCAGGAAACGAATGGCGCGCGGGTATTTATACGGGGCGATCTGCTGGCGCACGAAGTCCTGCAATTCGGCCGCCAGCACGTCGCTGGGCTGACAGCCATCCTTGAGCACCACGTGCGCCTCGACGATCTGGCCACGCTCGGCATCGGCGCGCCCGACCACGCCGCATTCGGCCACGGCAGGGTGGCGCAGCAGCGCCTCTTCCACTTCCGGGCCGGCGATGTTGTAGCCGGCCGAGACGATCATGTCGTCGCTGCGCGAGCGGTAATAGAAATAGCCGTCGGCATCCATCTCGAAGGTGTCGCCCGTCAGGTTCCAGCCGTTCTGCACGTACTCGCGCTGGCGCGGGTCGGACAGGTAGCGGCAGCCGGTGGGGCCTTTCACGGCCAGGCGGCCCGTCACGCCGGGCGGCTGCGGCACGCCCGCATCGTCAACGATGCATGCCTGGTAGCCGGGAATGGCCTTGCCGATGGCGCCGCGGCGGATGCCCTCGCCCGTGGCGGAAATGAAGATGTGCAGCATTTCAGTGGCGCCGATGCCGTCCGTCATGGCCAGTCCCGTCGCCGCCTGCCAGGCGTCGCGCGTGGCCAGCGGCAGCGCCTCGCCTGCCGACACGCACAAGCGCAGGCTGCTCAAATCGTGGCCGGCCGCCAGGGGCGCCATCTGGCGGTAAAAAGTCGGCGCCGTGAAGCAGATCGTGGCCTGATAGGCAGCGACGGCGCGCAGCAGGCCGTCGGGCGTGAGTTTTTCCAGCAGAACGGTGGCCGCGCCAAAACGCAGGGGAAACAGCAGCAAGCCGCCCAGACCAAAAGTAAAAGCCAGCGGCGGCGTGCCGATGAAGATATCGTCGGCGCGCACCTGCAGCATGGAACGGGGAAAGCAGTCGCAGATGGCCAGCAGGTCGCGCTGCATGTGCATGGTGCCCTTGGGGACGCCCGTGGTGCCCGAAGTAAAGCTGATCAGGCAGACGTCGTCGGCCGCCGTGTCGTGCGCGGGAAATGGCGCATCGTGGGCCGCCATGCGCCGTTCCAGTTCCGCATCGGCGGCGCCAAAGCACAGCATGGCCGGCAAGTCTGGCAAGCCGTCGAGCTCCCCGCGCAAGCCCTGCGCGCACAGCACGGCGTTCACTTCCGCCCTGGCCAGGATGGTGGACAGTTCGCGCGCGCGCAGCAGCGGCATGGTGGGCACGGCGATGCAGCCGGCCTTCAGCACGGCCAGCAGGCAGGCGGCCATCATCGGGGTATTCGCGCCGCGCAGCAGCACGCGATTGCCGGGGATCAGGCCCAGGTCGGCGCGCAATACGTGGGCGATGCGGTCGACTTGCCGCGCCAGATCGGCGTAGCTCCAGCGCTGGCCGTCGGCAAGGATGGCGGTGCGCTCGCCGCCGCCGTTGGCCACGGCCGCATCGAGCAGCGCGGCGACGCAATTGAGACGCGGCGGATACTGCAGCTCGGGCAAATCAAGGCACAGCTGCGGCCAGAGTGCGCGCGGCGGCAGGTGCGCGCGCGCAAAGTCGTCCTGGGGAGATGCGGTGGTAGGCGAAGGGTCGCTGCTCATGCTCATCCTGGCTGGTGACGGGCGCGTGCACAAGGCCCGGAAGCAGATACTTTAAACCTAAAGTATTTTTCCAGCAAGCAGAAACAGCAATTTCAACACACCTAACAAAACCGTAGCGAGCGGATGGGAGGCTCGGCGCCCCCGTTGACCCGAGAAGCGGAGCTGTGCGGATGCACAGTGAGCATCGGAAGCCGCAAATCACGACGCGCAGTAGGTTTTGTTATGGTGTATCAGTCGGCGCCGTCCTGGCGCAGCAAACGCGCCTGCTGCGCCGCGCTGCGCGCCAGCGCGGCCAGGGCCGCCTGTATCTGCTCGCCATCGAGCACGGCCGACTGCAGCAAGGCGCTCATGCCGGCTTCCGCACCATGCAAGCCCAGGGTGCGGCAACCGAGGTGCAGCCGTTCGAGCTGCTGGCGCGCCTGGGCCGGTTCGCCGCGCGCCAGCAAGGCGTCGACCTGTTCGCTGGCGGCGACTATCTGCCCCTGGAAGCCCGTCAAGTAGGCCAGCAGGCGTTCGCCGTCGATGCCCAGCCGCTGCAAGGTGTCGCGCGGCGCTTCGGCCGGCAAGGCGCAGACGTCGAAGCAGGCGTCGATATGCTGGCGCACCTGCTCCGGCTGAAAGGGCTTGACGATGTAGCCGGCGGCGCCGGCCTGCACGGCGTCGCGCACCGTGTCGTGGTCATTGGCCGACGAGACCAGCACCAGCGGCATGGCGTCGAGCGCGCTGTCGGAGCGGATTTTCTGCAGCAGCTCCATGCCTGACAGGCGCGGCATGCGCAAGTCGCAAAAGCACAGCGCGGGGCGCAAGCCGCCTTCGAGCTGCTCCCACGCCGCCGCGCCATCTTCGGCTTCCACGATATCGTGCACGCCGCAGCTGTCGATCAGATGCATCAATACCATGCGCGACACGACATCGTCGTCAACCACCAGTACTTTCATTGCTTTCTCCATTGGCGGCAGCGTCAGAGTGCCTGGCCGCATTCTACCCAGTTTCGCCGCGCGCTCCACGGCAGGAATTGCCTATTTTACATTTCCTTGCCCGAAACGGCTATTTGCGTCAACAGTGCGCGCAATTGCGGCAAATGCAGGGCCACCTGCGTCCAGCGCCCGCCATCGGCCGCCTCCTCCATTTCCGTGCACAGCATGTGCAGCTGCGTTTCGTCGAGATAGGCGGCGCTGCCCTTCAATCCGTGCAACAGGCGCCCGGCGTTGTCCTGGTCCTGCGCCGCCAGGGCATCGTCGAGTTCGCGCAGGCGCCCTTCCAGGTCGGCGACAAAGGCGACGCGGATGCGCCGCTGCAGTTCGCCACTGCGGATGGATTGGGCGGACGCCGCCGCCGGGATGGCCGGCGCGACGCCGAACAGGGCGTCGAGTTCCGCCTGCCCCCGCGCGCTAGCGCGCGGCGCGTTCGATGGCATGCGCGGCAACATGAAACCGCGCTGCAGCTGGCGCTCGATGGCGCGCGCCAGCAAGCCATGCAGCGCCGCCTCGTCCACCGGTTTGCTGAGGAAATCATCCATGCCGACGCCCAAGTAGCGGCTGCGGTCCTCTTCGCTGGCGTTCGCCGTCAGGGCCACGATCATCAGTTCCTGGTCGCGCACGGGCTGGTCCGGCCAGCCGCCCACGCGGATCAGACGCGTCGCCGTGGCGCCGTCCATCTCCGGCATGCGCCCGTCCATCAGGATCAGGTCATAGCGCGTATGCACGCAGGCCGCCACGGCCAGCACGCCGTTGGCGACCACGTCGACCCGGTGCCCCAGTTCTTCGAGCATGACGCGGATGATGATCTGGTTGGTGGGGAAATCTTCCGCGCACAGCACGCGCAACTGGTGGCTGTGCGGCGCCAGCGCCACCTGCGGCACCAGCGGCGGTGCCACGCCATCGGCCAGCGGCAGGGTGAAAGCAAACGTGCTGCCCTGCCCCGGCGTGCTGGCCACCTCGATCTCGCCGTCCATCAGTTCGACCAGCTGGCGGCAGATCGCCAGACCCAGCCCCGTGCCGCCGTAGCGCCGCGTGGTGCTGGCATCGGCCTGCTCGAACTTCTGGAACAGGCGCGCCATCGCGTCCGCATCGATGCCGATGCCGCTGTCGCTGACGCTAAAGCGGATCAGGTTGACACGGCGTCCGCCGCTGCCGCTGGCCACGCCGGCCCGCTCGACGCACACGCTGACGCCGCCGCGCTGGGTGAACTTGAAGGCATTGCCGACCAGGTTGACCAGCACCTGGCGCAAGCGGGTCGGATCGCCCACCACGAAGGGCGGCAGGTCCGGCGCGAAATCGATGGAGAAACCGATGCTGCGCGCGGCCGCCTGCTCTTCGAACAGGGTGACGACCGTCTCGATGGCCGCGCCGAGCGCGAAATCGATGTTTTCGATACTCAGCTTGCCCGCCTCGATCTTGGAAAAATCGAGCAAATCATTGATGATCACCAGCAGCGATTGGGCATTGGCCTGGCCGCGCAGGATCTGCTCGCGCGTGGCGTCGTGCAGCTGCTCGTCGCGCAGGGCAAAGCCCAGCATGCCGATCACGCCGGCCAGCGGGGTGCGCATCTCGTGGCTCATATTGGCCAAAAATTCCGACTTCTGGCGCGTCGCATCCTCGGCCTTGCGCTTGGCCTGGCGCAGGCTTTCCTCGTTTTTCGTCAGGCTGCTGTTGACTTGCGCCAGCTTTTCCGACTGGGCCAGCACCTCGATTTCCTTGCTCTGCAACTCGGCCGTGCGTTCGCCGACCAGTTTTTCCAACTCGTTCTGCTGGCGCCGCAGCGCGCGCACGCGCTGCCGGTACGCGCCATACACGGCGCCCAGCAGCAGCAGCGCCATCAGGGTGCGGAACCACCAGGTCTTCCAGAACGGCGGCAAAATCGTGATGGCCAGCGTGGCGCCGCTCTCGTTCCACACGCCGTCCTTGTTGGCCGCCTTGACGCGAAACACATAGTTGCCCGCGTCGAGGTTGGTGTAGGTGGCAAAGCGCCGCCCCGCATCCGTCATGACCCAGTCCTGGTCGAAGCCTTCGAGCCGGTAGGCGAACATATTGCGCTGGGGCGCGGCGAAATGCAGGGCCGCGAATTCCAGCGAAAAAACGCTTTCACGGCTGGTCAGCACCAGCTCGCGCGTATGGTCGATGGCCTTCTTGAGCACATGCGCGAACTCGCCGCGGCCGATGGCCACCGGCTTGTTGAAGATCTGCAGTTCCGTGACGGCCACCAGCGGCGGCACGCGGTTGTCGTGGATATCCTGCGGCATGAACGCCGTCATGCCGTTGAAGCCGCCGAAATACATGGTGCCGTCCGACGCGCGCAGGGCAGCACCGTCAAAGTACGAGCCTTCCACCGTGCCATCGGCGCTGTCGTAGTTGCGAAACAGGCCGCTGCGCATGTCGAGCCGCGTGATGCCGCTGTTCGTGCTCAGCCACAGCTGTTCGTTGTCGTCGCCGAGGATGCTGGCGACGGCGTCATCGGCCATGCCATCCTTGCGCAGGAAGCGCCGGAAGCGGATCCCGCCCTTGGCGTCGACGTCCATGCGGTTCAAGCCATTGGCCGTGCCCACCCACAGCACGCCGCGCTTGTCTTCGTGCAGGAAATGCACTTCATCGTGGCTCAGGCTCTGCGGGTTTTGCGGATCGTGGCGGAAATGGCGGAAGCGGCCGCTGGCGCGGTCCAGCAAGTCCAGGCCGTGAAAGGAGCCTATCCACAACCGCCCCTTGCCGTCTTCCAGCACGGGCCGCACCATGTTGTCGGACAGGCTGTTCGGATCGGCCGGGTCGTGGCGGTAAGTGGTAAAACGCTTGCTGGCCGGGTCGAAACGGTGCACGCCGCCCCGCGTCGACACCCACAGCATGCCGCTGCGGTCGCTCACGACATTGCGGATGGTGTCGCTGTTCGGGTCGCCGGCGGCAAAGCGCATGGTAAAAAAACGCCCCAGTGCCGGATCGAAGCGGTGCAAGCCCGTCGAGCCGCCCACCCACAATACGCCGTCCGGCGCCTTGTACAGGGTCGTGACCTGCTCGTCGCGCGACATGCCGGGTGCGCTGCGCAGGTCGAACAGGCGCGAGCTGCCGTCGCGCGTGTCGTACAGTTTCAGGCCGCCCTTGGTGGCCAGCCACAGCTTGCCATTGCCCGCGTCGGCCACGGCGCGCACTTTCTTGTCCGCCAGCGCGCCCACGTCGCCGGGCGCGCGCGCCATGCGCGCAAAGCCGCCGCTGCCCAGGTCGACCCGGCTCACGCCGTTGTACCAGGAACCGACCCAGAAGGTGCCGGCGCGGTCGCGGTAGAGCGACGACAGCTGGTTGTCGGCGACGCTGAACTTGTCGCCCGTCTGGTGCCGGTACTGCAGGAAGGTGTCGCTGTCGGGCAGCCAGCGGAACAGGCCATCGGCATTGCTGCCCAGCCAGACGGTGGCGTCGACAT
Source organism: Janthinobacterium sp. GW823-FHT01H08 (assembly GCF_058797855.1). NCBI lineage: Bacteria > Pseudomonadati > Pseudomonadota > Betaproteobacteria > Burkholderiales > Oxalobacteraceae > Janthinobacterium > Janthinobacterium sp. GW823-FHT01H08. The sequence goes on along the minus strand of NZ_CM179504.1, from coordinate 1,844,078 downwards.
CCTGGTACAGGCTGGCCACGCGGATGGCGGAAAAGCCATGTTTCTCGCCGAAGCGCACTCTTGCCTGCGGCGGCTGGCCGGCGCCACCCAGACGCCAGCGCTCGGCGCCGGCCATGGTGCCGATCCACAGGTTCTGCTGGCGGTCGACCAGCAGCGACTGGATCACGTTGTACTTCGAGCCGGGCGTCGCATCGACGGCGAAATGCTCGAAGCGCTCGCTGCCCGGCGCCAGCATGTCCAGGCCCGTTACCGTGCCGATCCACAGGCGCTGTTGCGCGTCCAGCGCCAGCGCCTTGATTTCATTGTCGCCCAGGCTGTGCGGGTTGCCTTCTTCATGGTGCCAGGTGCGGAAGGCGCCGGTGGCGGGGTCGAAATGCTGCAAGCCGTCCGAGGTGGCGATCCAGAAGCCGCGCGCGCCATCGTCGAGGATGGCGTGGATATGCCGGTTGCCGTTGCCGCGCTTGCTCTTTTCGCCGGGACCATAATGGATGAAGGTCTGGCTGGCGGCGTCGAAGCGGTCCAGCCCATTGTCGGTGCCCACCCACAGCTGGCCCTGGCTATCGACATGCAGCTCGCCGACCCAGTTGTCGGCCAGGCTGGTCTTGTCGCCCTCGATATTCTTGTAGACGACCATGCGGTAGCCGTCGTAGCGGCTCAGGCCGGACTGGCTGCCGAACCACATATAGCCCTGCCGGTCCTGGGCGATGGCCAGCACCGATTCCTGCGCCAGGCCCTGGTCGACGCTGAGCTGGTCGAAACGCAGGGTGGGCGCAGGCGCCGCCATGGCCCAGCCGCCCAGCAGTAAAATTAACAGTGAGGCAACATCGCAAACACGTCGAAATACCAGCACAATCGTCCTGTCAAAAAAAACGCGAAACTCCGGCAACTGTTCCGGGGGCCGTCTCAAGAACCAAAAAACGCCAGTACATCGTCCTTGCGGGCCTGCGTATCGCGCTGTCCAAGACGGATCAGCTCGTTAGTATACGTCGATTCGAACAATAAATACGATGCCAGCGCCGCGCCGCGCGCTTCGGCCGCGCCGATGCCCGACAACATGGTGCGGATGGGACGCGGCAAACTGCCGATATGCCGGCTGGCGATGGCGTCGAGCCGCTCGGACGGCGCGATGACCAGCAATTCCACCGGCCGCAAGGCCGTCTTGCCCAGCAGCTCGGGCGGCAGCATCGACAAGGTCAGGTTGATGCGGTTCAGACGCTCGATGTCGACGGCCAGGCCATCGAGGAAGATCGACGACAGCGCGTGGCCGGCGATCTGCGCCAGGCTCGGGTAGCGCGCCGCTTCCGACGCGGCCGGTGCCGGTTCCGTCATGCGCCCCGCCCCAACCACCAGCACTTTGTTCGCGCCCAGGTGGATGGCCGGCGAGATCGGTGCCAGCTGGCGCATGGAACCGTCGCCGCAGTATTCGCGCTGGCCGCCCACGTACAGGGGCACGGCGGGAAAGATAAAAGGGATGGCGGCCGAAGCGAGCAAGTGCTCCACGCCGATCTGGTCGGGCAAGGCCAGGCGCTGCGTGCGCACCCAGGGCGCGATATCGCCGGCCGTCTGGTAAAACGTCATGTGGCGGCTGCCCGAATACGACGACGCCGTCACGGCCAGCGCATGCAGCAAGCCGTCGGCCAGGGCCGCGTCCAGGCGCGGCAGGTCGAGCATGCGGTGCAGCAGGCTGACCAGCGGGGTATTGTCGAGCAGGGAATTGGGCGGCGACGCATGCCACTGGCGCAGCAGCCAGCCGAACGACAGCAAGGACAACCAGCGCGCGCCCGAGCGGATCACGCCCAGCGAATCGGCCCGATACACTTGCTCGACTTCGATGTGCTGCCACACGTCGAGCAGCTTTTGCACGCCTTCGCCGAAGTTATCGGCGCGGCAAGCCAGCGCCGTGGCGTTGATGGCGCCGGCCGAGGTGCCGCAGATGATGTCGAACGGGTTGCGCGCCGGCGCCCAGCCCGCTTCCCACAGAATCGCCGAAATCGCCTGCAGCACGCCCACCTGATAGGCGGCACGGGCGCCCCCTCCCGTGAGTATCAAGCCTGTTTTATTTTGCATTCCCATGCCGGCAGATTAGCAGGGTCTTGATACTTTGTGGAAAAGTTTCAATCTCCCTTGACCATGCCTTCACGACGCGGATCGGCGCCGCCAAACCAGAAATCCTTGCCATGCGCGTTCAGCCGCATGATGCCCTGCAAGCCGGAATTCTGCTCAATCACGCGCACCTCGTGGCCCATCGCCTGCAGCGCCTCGACCTGGGCGGCCGGCGCGCGGCCCTTTTCCAGTTCCGTCGGACCGTTGCGGCTGCCGAAGTTGGGCAGGCTGATGGCCTGCTGCACGTTCAAGCCCCAGTCCATGGTGCCGACCAGGACCTTGGCCACATAATTGATGATGGACGAACCGCCCGGGGAACCCGTGGCCAGCACCAGCTTGTGCGTGCCCTTCTCGAACACGAGGGTGGGCGACATGGCGCTGCGCGGACGCTTGCCCGCCTCGACCCGGTTGGCGATGGGACCGTCGGCATCGCGCGAATCGAACGAGAAATCCGTCAGCTGGTTGTTCAGCAAAAAGCCGTCGACCATCTGGCGCGAGCCGAACGCGTCTTCCACACTGGTGGTCATCGACAGGCCGCCCCCAAAAGCATCGACGGCCACCAGGTGCGACGTCGACGGGCGCTGCAGGGCGTTGTCCATGCCCCACGCCACCTGCATGCCGGGCGGCGTGCCGGGCAAGGCTTTACCCATGGATTTTTCGCCGATCAGGGCGGCGCGCTGCGCCAGATAGGTTTTATCGAGCATCGAAGCGACGCCCTTGCCCGGCAGCGGCACGAAGTCCGTGTCGGCCACGTAGCGGTTGCGGTCCGCGTAGGCCAGGCGCCCCGCTTCCGAGAACAGGTGGATCGCCTGCGCATCGGGCACGCCGTCAACGGGCGCATATGGGCGGATGTCCTTCACTTCCAGGATGCCCAGCATCTGCGCGATGGCGATGCCGCCCGACGATGGCGGCGGCATGCCGCACACGGTCCAGGCCTTGTAATCGCTGCAGACGGGCTCGCGCACCTTGGCCTTGTAGCCGGCGATATCCTGCGCCGTCAGCTTGCCCGGATTGGTCGGGTGCGACGCCACCTTGGCGGCGATGTCGCGCGCGATGCGGCCCTGGTAAAAGGCGTCGGCGCCGCCGCGGGCGATCTCGCGCAAGGTGCGCGCCAGCTGCGGATTTTTCAGCACGTGGCCGACGGGCCAGGCCTTGCCCTCGCCGTCATAAAAATACGCGGCGGCGACAGGGTCGCGCTTCAGGGCCTGGTCCCAGGTCAACAGGCCGTTGAGGCGCTGGCTGACGGGAAAGCCGCCGTGCGCGAGGCGGATGGCGGGGCCGAACAGGGTCGCCCACGGCAGCTTGCCATGCTCCTTGTGTGCCAGCTCCAGCATGCGCAGCACGCCCGGCGCACCCACGGAGCGCCCGCCCACCACGCCCGTGGCGCGCGAGACGGGGCTGCCGTCGGCATTCTGGAACAGGTGTTCGTCCGCCGCGGCCGGCGCCGTTTCGCGCCCGTCGAAGGCCTGCACGCCCTTGGCCGTGGAGTACAGCAGGAAGGCGCCGCCGCCGATGCCCGACGATTGCGGCTCGACCAGGGTGAGCACCAGCTGCGTGGCGATGGCCGCGTCGATGGCGCTGCCGCCCTTTTTCAGCATCTGATAGCCGGCATCGGCGGCCAGCGGATTGGCGGCGGCGACCATGAATTTCTGCGCCGCCCAGCCACTTTTTTCCGCATACGCGGTGGCGATTTCCGGTGCCTTTTGCGGCACTTCGGCAAATACGGGACTGGCGGCCAACGCCCCCAGCAAGGTCAGGCTCAGCGCCAGCGGCTTCAATGCGATCATGGATTCTCCGATAAAAAAAGGGCGCACAGCCAGGCAAGGCTGTACGCCCCATACGGGGGTATCCTACATCAAATCACGCCACGCTTATTTGGGCTGCATGCGGATCGCACCATCGAGACGGATCGTTTCGCCATTGAGCATGACGTTTTCCACGATGGCCTTTACCAGTTGCGCGTATTCGCCGGGCTTGCCCAGGCGCGAAGGGAACGGCACCATCTTGCCCAGCGCATCCTGCACTTCGGCCGGCATGCCCAGCAGCATCGGCGTCTCGAAGATGCCGGGCGCCACCGTCATCACGCGGATGCCGTTGCGCGACAGGTCGCGCGCCATCGGCAGGGTCAGTCCCACCACGGCCGCCTTCGACGAGGCGTAGGCCGCCTGGCCGATCTGGCCATCGTAGGCCGCCACGGAAGCCGTGTTGATGATGATGCCGCGCTCGCCTTCCGCCGTCGCGTCCTGTTTCGCCATGGCGTCGGCCGCCAGGCGGCACATATTGAAGGTGCCCACCAGGTTGATGTTGACGACTTTCTGGAACAGGGCCAGCGGATGCGGGCCATCCTTGCCCACGGTTTTCACGGCCGGCGCCACGCCGGCGCAGTTGACCAGGCCGCGCAAAGTACCGAGCTTGGTGGCCGCAGCCACCACGGCCAGGCCGTCCTCTTCCGACGTCACGTCGCATTGCACGAACACGCCGTTCAGTTCAGCGGCCAGCGCCTGGCCCGCCTCCGTCTGCACATCGGCCAGCACGACCTTGCCGCCTGCTGCCGTCAGCATGCGCGCCGTGGCCGCGCCCAAACCCGATGCGCCGCCCGTGATGATGAATACATTGTCCTGAATCTGCATGAAAACTCCTGAGTGATAAGGGCCGTGTTCCCGGCGCCTGATGGTTGCATGGTGCCATAGTTACGTTTACGTAAACGTAATGTCGGCGACAATTGTAGCCATTTTTTGCGCAACACAGCCAAAAGTTATGGATAAACGGAGCAGGCCGGCGTTGGAGCGCTCAGCGGGACAGGACGAAAGCACCCGCCGTGATCAGCAGAATGCCGATCACTTTCGGCATGGTGAGCGCTTCCTGCAGCACGCAGCAGCCGATCAGGGTCACCAGCGCCATCGTGATGGCCGTCATGACGGGATAGGCCAGGCTGATTTGCAGCTTTTCCAGCGCCACCGCATAGCAGATGAAACCGAGGGCATAGGCTCCCCCTGCGCCGCCCAGCCACAGCAGGCGGACGATATTCAGGCCGCTGCCATACTGGCTGGACATTTTGATCAGCAAGGTGGCCGCCGCGCTGGCCACTGAGGCCAGCGCGCACCATAGGAAGCCTGCAGAAGCGGAAGTCATCATCGGTAGCAGTTCGGGTACGGTTTCGGGAGAGGGTGCGACATTCTACAGGCTGGCGCCGACCGCCAGCGCCATGCAGGCGGCGATGACCACGAGGCTGACGGGATCTTTACTCACATACAACACGGGATCCTCGTTGACCTCGCCCCTGAAGGCCAGCGTCCACAATCGTCCCAGCCAGAACACCAGCAGGGGCACGATACCCAGCAACAGGTAAGGGCGCGCATACAGCACCAGGATATTTTGGGAATTAAAGTACAGCATGAACACCAGCAGCGAAATGAATCCGCTGTTCACGCCCATGATGCCGATCGGCGCCTTATCGGCCGTCGTATAGCTGCGGCCGCGCGTCTTTTCCTTGCCTTGGCGCTCCAGATTGAATAACTCGCTATAGCGCTTGAGCAGCGCCAGGCTAAGGAAAATAAAGAAGGAAAAGGCCAGCAGCCAGAACGACGGTTCGATATGCGTCGCCGCGCTGCCCCCCAGTATGCGCAAGGTATACAGGATGGCGAGGGTGACGATATCGACCATCAGCAAGCGCTTCAGGTAAATCGAGTACGCGAGGGTGGTGGCGAAGTAAATCGCCACGGCCAGCAACAGCAGCGGATCGAACAGTGCGCAAATGGCCAGCGCCAGGATGGCCAGCAGCGGACTGGCCAGAAGGGCAACGGGCAGCGGCAGGCTGCCGGCGGCTATGGGCCGGCGGCACTTGCTGGGGTGGCGTCGGTCATCGGGCGCATCGAGCGCATCATTGAGCAGATAGGCGCTAGAGGCGCACAGCGAAAAAGCCACAAACGCCACCAGCGCCTGCAGGAAAGTCGGCAGATTCAGCGCATGGCCGGCCAGCATCGGCACAAAGACCAGCAGATTCTTCAGCCACTGGCGGGGCCGCATTGCCTTGAGCAGGGGCGCGCCCCACCCGGTGCGCGGCGTGCCCGCTGGCTGCGTGGCGCCGCCACCCGCCAGCCGGAACGGCGTGCGCGTGACGGAAAGCGCCACGTTGCTGGCATTCCATACCGCGACGTCAACACTGGCATTGCCTATGTAATCAAACCCCCTGGCACCAAACAGTTCGCTCAGTTGATGCGCCTTGTTGTGCGAAGTGAGATTGATCCCGCCCTCGGTGGCCAGCACGCGGTCAAACAGCCCCAGGTGGACGGCGATGGCATCGGCGAAACGGCGCTGCGAACCTGTCGCCAGAATGATCTGGCGCCCTTCGCTGCGCTGGCGCGCAAGGTCGGCCAGCAAAATCTGATCATACGGCAAGGCTTGTGGATCGATCTCCACCATGTCCGCCATTTTTTCCTTGAAGCCAGCCTTGCCGGAAAATAGCCAGAACGGCAAGCGCCAGAGCTGCAGGAAGCGCACTTTGATAAAGATGAGAATCGCTTCCCACAGCAAGTCCGAATGGATCAGCGTACCGTCGAGATCAACCACCAGCGGTACACTCTTCTGTTCACCCTGCGCGTGCAACATCGGTTCGGCCATGATATTACCTTCCCGTGCCGGATGCCGGCATGCGTAACAGCAACCAGGCGCTGTCCCGATCCAGCGTGGGCATGGCTGGCGCACCGACACGCGCACTCAGTGCGCACAACATGAATGCCACGGCAACGGGGATGAACGCGTCAAACTGGCGCCCTTCATTGAACTGTCCCACCATAAAGGTCATGGTCAGCAAACACGGCAGGATAATCAGGCAGCGCCGCAGCGGCGCCGACGCATAGCGCCAGCCGCAGGCGGCCACGAGATACCACAGCAATAAAGGGCCAACGTTCTGTACCAGCGTACGCGGATGGTGCAGGAAGAGATTGATATTGTTGTCAATCTTGCCGCCCTCCCATGCCTGATGAGCTGGCAACACATAAAACATCAGTACGCGCACCAGGCCGTACAGCAGCAGTTGCAGCAAGATCCATCCCGCCAGCGAGCGCAGCTTCATCTGTCCAAGCAAGACAAAGCCGCTCGTCACGATCAGGAAAAGCGTTATCTCGTGATTGAACGTTCCCGCCACCAGCATCGCCACATAGGGCAGCATTTCACGGCGCAGCAGGTGGTAAAGGCAAAAGGAATAGACAAAAATAATACCGATATCGTAAAACGTGTAATAGGTGACCGTGGGCGCCCACATGCACAACACCAGAAACTGCGCCACGAAGGCCAGGTCTCGTCGGATGAAGAGAGCCGCAAAACGCCGGACCGACCACAGCATCAGCACAATGGCCAGTACCTGGGACCAGAGAAAACACTCGATAGCGCCCAGGCGGGGGAACAGGTACTGCAGGACCTGTGCCGGGAAAATGAACATGACGCGGTGCTGGAACGGCGGCGTACCTTTGAATGCCATAATGTCATCGATCATGTACCAGCTTTCCTGCGTGCCGAAACGCAGGAGCATTCCGGCAAACACTGCGGTGTAAATGGCGAACAACAGGTAGTCGAGCCCATCGTCGCTCTTTGCTGCGGGCCGATGCAAACGATACAGGAACACTGCGGCAGTGACGGTGAATGCCAGCCAAAGCAACAGGTAAAAGCTTACCAAGGCATCCATTTTCTGAATATAGAATGCCAGCGGGTGGCGGTCCGCGTGTCCCAGTACCTTATTGAGGACCGACCATGAGCGCCCGTCATAGGCCGCCTCCAGCAGTGCGTTTCCTGCCAAAAAATACCAGGAAAATACAGCCAGGGCACAGATGGAAAACGTGACGAACAAGAGACGAAGATGGGCTGGTTTCATTGTGGATTGCTAACAATACGATGACAACAATAAATTATTAAATATTTATTGTTATTGTTTCATGGTATATACAAAAAAGCAATAATTAAATCCCGGCCACTCATCCTTGATATTTGTTTTTTATCAATATTTAGAAAATGGAGCCGTGGCAGCATGCATGGCGCCCGGCGGCAACGCACAGGGCCTGCCTATTGCTTCCGGCATGGCAGCGCGATGCGCTGGCACCGACTCCTTAGAAACACTGCATGAAAGCGCCATTGCGGTGGCAGATGCGCCCGTTGGCATCGAGCGTGGCGTTGCCCGCGCCGTTGTAGCGCGCGCCGGCAGCGTCGCGGCAGCCGCCCGTGTCGCAGGCACCGATGGGCTGCGGCGCGCGCGGCATCGGCACGGCCGGGCTGGGCGGCAGCGGCGCCATGGGCACGACCGGTGGCGCTGGCTGGGCCGGCATGCGGCCGATCACCTGCGCCACGGAACGGCGCGGCTGCACGGGCGGCGCCGGGCGGCACGGTTCCACCGCGAGCTTGCCGCTGTCGCGCGGGTCGAGCTGGCACACGGGCAGTTGATCGGACGCAGCAGGTTCCTGCGCCCAGGCATCGCCGCCAGCGAGCAGCAGGGCGCCGGCCAGCGCCAGCATGGTTTTTGTCATCGTCTTCATGCCCCCTCCCCAAGCATCGATCATACCGCTTTCATTATTGGCACACACGGCGCCAGATGCCAGCGCGAGTAACACGTACACGCTGGCAGCCGCCATGTCCACGCTGCAACGGTGTTTTATTTCCTTTCAGCACTTTCCTTCTTGCCAGGATGGCATTACAATAAGAACGATTCTTATTCTCATTCGCGGAATAGGAGCGCAGTTTATTGCATTTTCAATCATTCATACCCGAGCCACCCGGAAGGCAGCCAGGAAAAAACAACATCCGGAAAGTTCACCATGACCAAGCGCAGTCCCACCTTCATTCATCCTGTTACGCCCCCCCGCCCCATCCATTGCGCCACTCTGCTTCTGCCCTGCCTGCTCTCCTTGGCCGTCAGCAGCGCCTGGGCCGAAGGCAATGTGGCCGCCGATCCCACCATGAACACGGTGGTCGTCACGGCATCGGGCACGGCCATCGACATCAAGGATGCGCCGGCCAGCATCAGCGTCATCACGCGCGAGGAAATCGAACGCCAGCCCGTGTATGACTTGAATACCTTGCTGCGCCGCATCCCCGGCGTGACGGGCGGCACCAGCCCCGTGGGCGAAGAGTCGAAGATCAAGCTGCGCGGCCTGCCAGACAAATACACCTTGATCCTCGTCGACGGCAAGCGTGTCGGCAGCTCGGCCGACACGGCCTACCGTCCCGACCTGGGCCGCCAGGACTTGAACTGGATCTCGCCCGACATGATCGAGCGCATCGAAGTGGTGCGCGGCCCCATGTCGTCGCTGTACGGCTCGGACGCCATGGGCGGCGTGATCAACATCATCACGCGCAAGGTGCCGGGCAAGTGGAACGGTTCGGCCACGGCCAACTACACGCAGCCGCAGGACAGCGGCCGCGGCACGGCGCACCAGTTGGGCGTGAACCTGGCCGGCCCCTTGTCGGACACGGTGGGCATGCGCCTGGGCGTGGGCCAGACGCGCCAGAATCCCGATGAAAAAGCGATCGGCAAATCGGGCGGCATCGGCGGCGAACGCAACCAGACTGTCTCGGGCCAGCTGAACTGGGCGCTGGACAAGAAGCAGAACCTGTCGCTGGACGCCAGCTACGGCAAGCAGCAATCGACGGATTCGACCACGCTCGACGCGGACGGCTACCCGCTGTTCGGCGCCTGGGGCGCGAGCAAACTGATACGCAAGAGCGCCAGCATCGGCTATGAAGGCCGCTGGGACTTCGGCAAGGCCGTGGTCAACCTGTACCACAACGATTTCGACAACGAAGTCGTCGGCACGGTGGCCAAATCCAAGGACAGCACGCTGGACGCCAGCCTGGAAAAACGGGTCGGCTGGGGCGGCATCGAGCAAATGCTGGTGATGGGCGGCCAGTGGAAGCACCAGGAATTGACGAACACGGACACCATCGGCACCGTGCCCACCGATTACCTGGGCAACCCCGTGAGCGGCGCCACCCTGTCCGGCACCACCTCGGCCCTGTTTGCGGAAGATCAATTGTTCCTGCGCGACAACCTGACGGCCACGGCCGGCCTGCGTCTCGATCACCACAGCAAGTTCGGCAATCACTACAGCCCGCGCCTCTACCTCGTGTACCACCCGGCCCCCGCCTGGACCATCAAAGGCGGCATCTCGCAAGGCTTCCGCGCCCCCAGCCTGAAGGAAAACTCGCCGGCGGCGGCCACGCAGTCGGGCGGACGCGGTTGCGGCAGCCTCAAACCGCTCGGCTACATCACGGGCGGCTGCTACATGGCCGGCAATGCGGACTTGAAGCCGGAAACGAGCACGGCCGGCGAGATCGGCGTGGCGTGGGAACAGAATGGCTGGGACGTGGGCCTGACGTACTTCCACACGGATTTCAAGAACAAGATCGACTACGCGCCGCTGGGTTTTTACCAGAAGCAGTGGTGGACCAAAATGACGAATATCCAGAAAGCGCGCACCAGCGGCCTGGAAGCGACGGCGAATATCCCGCTGACGAAAAACCTGAACTGGCGTAACAACGTGACCTACATGGCCGAGGCGAAAAACCTGACCACGGGCGCCAACCTGCTGTCGACGCCGAAGCTGTCGTGGTATTCGGCGCTGGGCTGGCAAGTCAACGACCAGCTGTTCGGCGAAGTGTCGGCCCAGTACACGGGCAAGGAACTCGACGCGGGCAAGCTGGCCGACAAGGCCTACACCATCGTCGACACCGTCGTGTCGTACAAGTTCACGCCCCAGTGGACCGTGCGCGGCGGCGTGCAGAACCTGTTCAAGAAGGGACCGATGGCCGACGGCCTGGTCGACTACTACGTGCCGGGACGCCGCATGTTCGTCGGCCTGACCTCAAGGTTCTAATAACGGGGCGGCGGCGCATCGGGCGGCGGCGTGGCGGCATTGGCCGGGACGCTGCTGAGCATCTGCCCGGCGATGGGCACCTTGTGGCCGCTCGCATACATGCATTGCTGGTAGGCGTAGTCATAGCGGCGCTGCATGCCATATGCGGAACTGTCCGCCGCGCCCGTGCCTGCCAGCGCGCCGAACAGCAAACCCGTGCCCGCGCCCACGCCCGCGCCATGGCCGCCATCGATGGCGGCGCCGGCCGCCGCACCGAGCACCGTACCCAGCGCCGCGCTGCGCACGCCGCTGTCGACGCTGGCCTGCTGCGCCGAACTGCCGCCCAGCTGGCCTTGCGCATAGCCGCGGCACTGCAGATCGTCGCGGCGGAATTGTTCGAAACTCTTGCCCGTGCCGGGCAAGACCATGGCCGACGGCCCTTCCGGCATCACCGTGCAGGCAGCCAGCAGCAGCGGCACCAGCAGGCCGGCACGCCCCATTAACGCTCTCGTATTCATGTTGACCTCCCCGTCAGCGCACGCTGGTCGGCAGCACGGCACGCCATGCCGTACTACAATTTTTCACGTAGGGATAATAGCCCTGCGGCCGCGCGCAGTAGTACCACATCTGCGCCGTCGGCTCGCCGCCCTGCTCGATGTAAACGGGAGGCACGACGGGTGCCGGCTGCACGACCACCGTGCGCCCATACGGATAAGGATAGCCATACCACGGGTCACCATACCAGCCCGGCCCATAGCCATACCACAAGGGCGCTCCCACCCAGACGCCCACGTGCGAATGGCCATGGAAGTGGCCGTGATGGCCGTGGAAACCGCCGTGCCGGCCCGGCTCCGCCTGGGCCAACCCTGCAACACCGCTCAATATCAGCAACGCCAGCAGCGCGCCGCCCTTCCTGTTGATGCTGTCCATGACATCCTCCCGCCTTCCCTGCCAGACTGTGAAGCTCACCTTTTCACTCCATTATTGGCAAGGGGCCGGCACAAGCAAGGGCGCCGTAACAATTGCTCACTTTTGATACGCCGAGGATATGGAGTGCAGGAAAGTTTCACCTGCAGAAAATGCAAATAGCCCCGCGGCGCGGGCCACGGGGCTGCATGGAGTGGCGCGGTCTATTGCGCCGGCAAGCTTTGCACCGGTGTCGCCGGCGCCAGGATGGGCGGCACGGGCGCGTGGACAGGTGCCGGCGCCTTGACGGCCAGCCAGCCCGTGGCCGGCAGCAGCGGCACCAGCAGCAGGGCCACGATATTGATGATCTTGATCAAGGGATTGACGGCCGGTCCCGCCGTATCCTTGTACGGGTCGCCCACGGTGTCGCCCGTGACGGCCGCCTTGTGCGCGTCGGAACCCTTGCCGCCGAAATGGCCATCCTCGATGTATTTCTTCGCGTTGTCCCAGGCGCCGCCGCCCGTGGTCATGGAAATGGCCACGAACAGACCCGTCACAATCGTTCCCATCAAGAGGCCGCCCAGCGCCGCCGGCCCCAGCAGCATGCCCACGACGATGGGCACCACGACGGGCAGCAAGGAGGGCACGATCATTTCGCGGATGGCCGACGCCGTCAGCATGTCGACGGCCTTGTCGTATTCGGGCCGCGCCGTGCCCTCCATGATGCCCTTGATGTCGCGGAACTGGCGGCGCACCTCGACCACCACGGCGCCCGCCGCGCGGCCCACGGCTTCCATCGCCATGGCGCCGAACAGGTACGGTATCAGGCCGCCGATGAACAGGCCGACGATCACCATCGGGTTCGACAAGTCGAAGGTGATGTGCTGGCCCACGGATTCGAGCGCATGCGTGTAGTCGGCGAACAGCACCAGCGCAGCCAGGCCGGCCGAGCCGATGGCGTAGCCCTTGGTGACGGCCTTGGTGGTGTTGCCGACGGCATCGAGCGGGTCGGTGATGGCGCGCACGGAGTCGGGCAAGCCCGACATTTCCGCGATGCCGCCCGCGTTATCGGTGATGGGGCCATACGCGTCGAGCGCGACGATGATGCCCGCCATCGACAGCATCGAGGTGGCCGCGATGGCGATGCCGTACAGGCCCGCCAGCTGGTACGAGACGAGGATGGCGACGCAGACGGCCAGCACCGGATACGCCGTGGACTTCATCGACACGCCCAGGCCGGCGATGATATTCGTGCCGTGGCCCGTCGTCGACGCTTCGGCGATGTGGCGCACGGGCTTGAAGTCCGTGCCCGTGTAGTACTCGGTGATGTAGACCATCAGGCCCGTTAGGACGATGCCGACGACGGTGGCGCCCAGCATCTTGTAGCGCATGGCGTCATCGGGCCACAGCAGCCACGTCACCACGGCAAAGCCCACCAGCGACAGGCCCGCCGCCCACCACAGGCCCGTGTACAGGGCCGACATGATCTTCTTCCCGGGTGCCGTCTTGACCATCGAGCAGCCGACGATGGAGGCGAGGATGGAGACGGCGCCCAGCAGCAGCGGATAGAGGATGGCCGTGCTGCTGGCCTCGGCCATCAGCAGCGCGCCCAGCAGCATGGTGGCGATCAGGGTCACGACATAGGTTTCGAACAGGTCGGCCGCCATGCCGGCGCAGTCGCCCACGTTGTCGCCCACGTTGTCGGCGATGACGGCAGGGTTGCGCGGATCGTCCTCGGGAATGCCGGCCTCCACCTTGCCCACCAGGTCCGCGCCCACGTCGGCGCCCTTGGTGAAGATGCCGCCGCCCAGCCGCGCGAAGATGGAAATGAGCGAGGCGCCAAAGGCCAGGCCGATCAGGGGCTTGATCAGGTCATGCTGGGTCAGGCCTGGCGCGCCCGTCGTCACCAGCAGCCAGTAGAACAGGGTCACGCCCAGCAAGCCCAGACCGACGACCAGCATGCCGGTGATCGCCCCTCCCTTGAAGGCCACGTTCAGCGCCTGGTTGATGCCCAGGGTGGCCGCCTGCGCCGTGCGCACATTGGCCCGCACCGAAACATTCATGCCGATGAAGCCGCAGGCGCCCGACAGCACGGCGCCGATCAGAAAACCCAGCGCCGTGTGCAGGCCAAGCAGCACATAGATGGCGATCAGCAGCGCCACGCCGACGATGGCGATGGTGCGGTACTGGCGCGCCAGATAGGCGGCCGCGCCCTGCTGGATGGCCAGCGCGATTTCCTGCATGCGCGCGTTGCCGGGATCCTGGCGCAGGATCCAGCTGCGCGACACCAAACCATAGATGACTGCGACCACGCCGCAGGCTACCGCAAACCACAAACTGGCTGCCATATCGTCCCCTTCTGTTTTTATCCGACGTCATTGCCGACAGCTGCAGACCGCACCGGGTAGGCACGCGCAGCCAGGAAAACACGACCTGCAAAAAACTTCAACTACGAAAACGTAAGACATACAGCCATGCTTGCAGTCTGCCTGAAAAGCGGGCACAAAAAAAGCGGACACTGAGGTCCGCTTTTCAATACTGCTTATTCCGCCAAGGCGGCAAAGGCGCTGTCGCGGATTTGCTCGACCGGACCGACGCCGGCGATGCGGCGGTATTTCGGCGCGCCTGGCAGGCCGGATTTGGCCCAGTCGTTGTAGTAACCGAGCAAGACCTTGGTCTGGTTGTGGTACACGTCCAGGCGCTTCTTGACCGTTTCCGCCTTATCGTCGTCGCGCTGGATCAGCGGCTCGCCCGTGATGTCGTCGACGCCGTCGACCTTGGGCGGATTGAATTTGACGTGGTAGACGCGGCCCGAACCCGGGTGGCTGCGGCGGCCGTCCATGCGCTCGATGATCGACTCATCCGGCACGTCGATTTCCAGCACGTAGTCGACATTGATGCCGGCATCCTTCATGGCGTCCGCTTGCGCGATGGTGCGCGGGAAGCCGTCGAACAGGTAGCCATTGGCGCAATCGGCTTCCTGCAGGCGGTTCTTGACCAGGCCGATCATGATGTCGTCCGACACGAGGCCGCCCGCATCCATGACTTTTTTGGCTGCCAGGCCCAGTTCGGTGCCTTCCTTGATCGCCGCGCGCAGCATGTCGCCCGTGGAGATTTGTGGAATATTGTATTTTTCTTTGATGAAGTTAGCTTGGGTGCCCTTGCCGGCACCGGGTGCTCCTAAAAGTATCAGACGCATTGAAAAGTTCCTAAAAAACAGATTTTGGATGGTGGTATGTGTAATTATTTTTAGATGATGTTGCTATGGCTATCTTTCCCTACGAAACTTACCACAAAAAATCCCTGGAACGCCAGTTTGCTGTCGAATTGCTATTCCCTGATTGATCAAAGCCAGCAATTAGCGAAGCAGGTGTTTCAAAATGTGGTTTTTTGTGGCAGGCCCCGCATAAAGTTTTTCTCGCGCACGCACGGCGCCTGAAAAACGTTCAGGGCAAGGCAGCCATGGACGTTTTCTCAGGTGGCGTGGCGGTAGTGCGCCTGCACGCGTTCCAGATCTTCCGGCGTGTCCACGCCGGCGGCCGGGGCGGAGTCCGTGACGTGCACGGCGATGGCGTAACCGTGCCACAGCACGCGCAACTGCTCCAGCGCCTCGATCGCTTCCAGCGGCGACGCGGAGAGCGTGGGATACGTTTGCAAAAATGCATTGCTGTACGCATACAGGCCGATATGGCGCAAGGGCACGTAGCCGGCCGGCAAGCTGTCTTTCGATTGCGCGAAGCCGTCGCGGTGCCAGGGGATGGTGGCGCGCGAAAAATACAAGGCGCGGTTTGCCTTGTCCAGCACCACCTTGACGACATTCGGATTGAAGGCCTCAAGCACGTCATGCAGCGGATGGGCGCACGTGGCCATGGGGACTGCGGCGCTGATCTGTGCCGCGCAGGCGGCCAGCAGGGCCGGATCGATCAGCGGTTCATCGCCCTGCAGGTTGACGACGACGGCGTCCGGCGGCAACGCGAGCGTACGCGCCACTTCGGCGATGCGGTCCGTGCCGGACGGATGGTCGCTGCGCGTCATGCACACTTCCACGCCATGCGCGGCGCAGGCGTCGCGGATCGATGCATGGTCGGTGGCGACGATGACGCGCGCGGCGCCAGACAAGGCTGCCTGCTCGGCCACGCGCACCACCATGGGCTTGCCGCCCAGGTCGGCCAGCGGCTTGCCCGGCAGGCGGGTCGAAGCCAGGCGGGCCGGGATGATGACGATGAACGCCATCGTTATTCCACTGCGTCTTGCAGGGTGCGCGCTTCGTCCGCCCACATGATGGGGATGCCATCGCGGATAGGATAGGCGAGGCGGTCGGCGCGGCAAATCAGTTCCTGCGCCTTCTTATCGTGTTCAAGCGGACCCTTGCAAACAGGGCAGACCAGGATATCAAGCAGTCGAGCGTCCACGACATTTCTCCACAATTTGTTGGGCCAGCGCGCTATCGATGCGCGCACTGACGGGGACGACCCACAGTCTCGGGTCGTCTTTGAGATATTCAATTTGCGCACATTTTACTGCATCCTTCTCGGTGATCAAGATCACATCCGTGTCGAGGGCAGCAAATGGCTGGTCGAGGAAGTCGTGATGGTCGGGCAAGGGCAGTTCCGCGAAGTCCAGTCCGGCCCCGCGCAGCATGGCAAAGAAACGCCGGGGGTTGCCGATGCCGGCCGCCGCCACGATGCGCCGGCCGCCGGCCGCCAGGGTTTCCAGGGGCATGCGCTCGCTGCGATCCGTCAAGCGCTCAGCCACGCCGCCATCGAGCCGCATCTGCACCACCAGGCCGCCCTTGGGCGCGACCTGGTCCACCAGCGCCGGCGCCAGCTCGGGCGCATTGATCACCGTCACGTCGCGCCGGCGGCGTGGCGATTCGCGCAAGGGGCCGGCCGGCAGCAGCCAGCCATTGCCCGCGCCGCGGCCGTCGAACAGCACGATTTCCACGTCGCGCCGCAAGGCGTAATGCTGCAAGCCGTCATCCGTGACGAGCACGTCGACGTCCGGGTGCGCGGCCAGCAGCGCCCTGCCCGCTTGCGCGCGGTCGCGCCCCACCATCACGGGGCAGCCGCCGCGCTGGAAGATCAGCAGCGGCTCGTCGCCCACCTGCTGCGGCGTGGAAGCAGCCGTGACGGCGCGCGGCGAACGGTCGGCGCTGCCATGGCCGCGCGAAATGACGCCCGGGCGCATGCCCGCGTCGCGCAAGGATTGCACCAGCCAGATCGTCAGCGGCGTCTTGCCCGTGCCGCCGATAAAGATATTGCCGACGACGACGACGGGCACGGGCAGGCGTGCCGATTGCAGGATGTTGGCGCGGTACAAAACGCGCCGCACGGCGCTCAGGGCGCCGAACAGCAGGGAAACGGGCCACAGCGCGCACGCCAGCGGGCCGCGCGACAACCAGGCGCGGGTCAATGTGGTTTCAAGCTTGGCGGGGGAGGATGTGGGCATGCGGTGAGGAGTAAAGGGCTGGGGTCTGACCCGGCGGGTCAGACCCCAATTATGTTGCCGGTAACGGTGGGAATTTACTTGCCGCCCGCCTGCGCCGCAAACGTCAGCTTTTCATAGCCGGCCAGGCGCGCCGCTTCCATGACGTGGATGACCATCTGGTGCATGGCGAATTGGTCGGCGTTGACGACGACCACGGGCGTCTGCGCGGGCGCCTTGCCGCCGTTGGCCACCTTGGCCGCGTTTCGCAGGGCGTCGGCCAGGCCGGCAACGTCGCGGAACGATATGGGTTCGCGGTTGACCGTGTAATTGCCCTTGGCATCGATGGTGACGTCGATCTGCTGCGGCTTCTCCTTCGCTTGCTCGGCGTCGGCCGTCGGCAAGGTGATCTGCAGCTCCGTAAACTTGCTGTAGGTGGTGCTGACCATGAGGAAGATCAGGATCACCAGCAGCACGTCGATGAACGGGATCAGGTTGATTTCGGGGTCTTCACGCCCCTTGCCTTTGCGGAAGTTCATTTGCGGCCACTGTGAACGATGTCGACGAACTTGACGGCTTGCTGCTCCATGTCAATGACGAAGCTGTCGACGAGGGCGCGGAAATGGCGGTAGAAGACGAGGGTCGGCATGGCGATGGCCAGGCCGAAGCCCGTGTTGTACAGGGCCACCGAGATACCGTGGGCCAGCTGGGCAGGATTCGAGCCGCTGGCGTTTTGCGAGCCGAAGATTTCGATCATGCCCACCACCGTGCCAAACAGCCCCATCAGCGGGGCCAGGGTGGCGATGGTGCCCAGGGTCGTCAGGAAACGTTCCAGCGTGTGGGCCACGCCGCTGCCGGCCTCCTCGATCGATTCCTTCATCACTTCGCGCGGCGCGTCGACGTTGCGCAAGGCGGCGGCCAGCACCACGCCCAGCGGCGAATTGTCTTCCAGCTTGGCCACCGTGTCCGGCGTGATCTTGCCGCTGCGATATACCTGCACCACTTCATCGAACAGCTTGCGGGGCAGTATCTTGGCGCGTCGCAAATACAGCAGACGCTCGATGATCAGGGCCAGGGCGACGATGGAAGCGATCAACAACAGCCAGATGGGCCAGCCAGCGGCTTGAAATATAGCGAGCAAAAGAAACTCCTGGTAAAGGGAAGGCGGTGAATCGCCCGGACAGCCTGTATTGTACCGAGCGCCGAAGACTGATGGTACGTGCGCGCAGGAATGGCGCAATGTAGCGCGTTGCCGCGCCGGCGGCAAGTGGCGCCTGCATGGTACTTGTCCACACCGCGCGGCGGGCTGGTGCTCCAGCGCACAGTTTTGCACACTTTGTGTGGATAAGATTGTGAGCAAGCATGAAGTCCAGAACATAAGCCATTGATTTACATGGAAATTATCATGCTGCGCAAAATACAGGCATAGCAGCTTATCGACAGTAGTCAATGTCAATAAATTAATGCTTGCAGAGTTCTGCACATTTACTGTGGACAAGATTGTGCGCAAAGCCGTGGAATTCAATTAAGTCATTGATTTAAAAAGAAATTAACCCAATGCGTAAAAAAGTGGCAGACGGTGCTCAATCGGCGGCAAATGGGCCGTCAAAGTTCTGCACACAATCTGTGGACAAGATTGTGCGCAAGGGCAAAGATACGCGCTAAGTACATTGATTTATATCGTTTTTATTGCCGTGCATAAAAATGTAGCAAGGGCTGGAAAACACGGTTTTCAGCGTCACATTTCACGGCAAAAAGGCAGTTTTCCACGGCAAACGCAGTTTCACACATAAAGTGTGGATAAGATTGTGAGCAAGCCGATTGACTCCATACAAGAGCATTGATTTTAAAGGAGTTTTTTTCGATGCTGAAAAATAAGGCAGCGCGAGCGCCTGCTCGCGCCGTGGAAAACTCCCTGAGAAAGCGAAACGATTTATGCGGTTTTGCACATATTCTGTGGATAAGATTGTGAGCAAGGCGCACAGTCGAACGCTAGACCCTTGATCTATATGGCTATTTTTATGCTGCGTAAAATTCAGGCAAGCCATGCAATGGGCATTCCGGTGGATAAATCCGCTGCCGCGCGGGAGTTCTGCACATTTTTTGTGGATAAGATTGTGCGCAAGGCCATGCATGGCATACTAAGCGTTTGATTCCTATGCACTTTATTTCCGTGCGCAAAAATGTAGCAAGGCACTTTTATCGCTCAATCAGGGCCAGCCTGGCCATGTTTGTCCAAGGCAAAAAGTTCCGCACACTTTCTGTGGATAACTTTGTGCGTAAGTGGCAGGGGCTGCACTGATGTGCTTGATATTAAAGGATTTTTTCCCTGTGCACGCAAATCAGGCATACGGGAATTCATCATGAAATCAATTACTTAGAAATAGAACTTGTTGTTTTGCACGATATATGACATAAGCATGACCTCGCCGATAATATGTGGACAGTTCCCTTCCCGCTCCCAGCTTTATGATGACAGACACCCCGACTGACAGCGGCTTTGCCGCCCCGCCCGTGCTCACCGTCAGCGCCCTGAACCAGGCCGTCGCGCGCCTGCTCGAGCGCTCGTTCCCGCTGACCTGGATCGCCGGAGAGATTTCCAACTTCACGCGCGCCGCTTCCGGCCACTGGTATTTCACCTTGAAGGACGATGGCGCCCAGGTGCGCGCCGTGATGTTCCGCGGCCGCGCCCAGTACGCCGGCTTCACGCCGCGCGAAGGCGACAAGGTCGAAGTGCGCGCCCTCGTCACCCTGTACGGCGCGCGCGGCGATTACCAGATCAACGTGGAAGCCATCCGCCGCGCCGGCGTGGGCGCCCTGTACGAAGCGTTCCAGCGTCTGAAGGAAAAGCTGGCCGCGCAAGGCCTGTTCGACCAGGAACGCAAGCGCGCCATTCCCATGTTCGCGCGCAGCATCGGCATCGTCACCAGCCCGCAGGCGGCCGCCCTGCGCGACGTGCTGATCGCGCTCAAGCGCCGCGCGCCGCATGTCAACATCATCCTGTATCCCACGCCCGTGCAGGGCCAGCAGGCGCCGGAAAAAATCGCCCAAGCGATCCGCACGGCATCGACAAGGGCCGAGTGCGACGTGCTGCTGGTGTGCCGTGGTGGCGGCAGCATCGAGGATTTATGGTCGTTCAACGATGAAGCCGTGGCGCATGCGATCGCCGACTGTTCCATGCCCGTGATCAGCGGCGTGGGCCACGAGACCGATTTCACCATCGCCGACTTCGCGGCCGACCTGCGCGCGGCCACGCCGACGGCAGCGGCCGAACTGGCGGCCACGCCGCGCGCCGACTGGATGGCTTCCCTGCGCGCCGATGCGGCCGACCTGCGCCGCGCCATGCGCCGCCGCCTCGACGACGCGGCGCAAACCCTGGACCGCCACAGCCGCCGCCTGCTCAACCCGAAGGCGCAGCTGCAGCAGCAGCGCCTGCAACTGCTGGCCCTGTCCACGGCCATGACGCATGCGGCGCGCGCGCCCGTGAACCAGTCGCAATATGCATTGGAACGCCTGCGCAGCCGCTGGGCCGCCTTGCGGCCCGACGTCACGGCATCGCGCGCGCGCCTGGTGGAAGCGCAGCGGCGCGGCGGCGCGGCCATGGCGCAGCTGCTCAGCCAGCGGCGCCACCGCCTCGACGGCCTGGCGGCGCAGCTGGAGCTGTTGAATCCCCAGCGCACCCTGGAACGCGGCTACGCGATCCTGCGCGATGAAAAAGGCGCCATCGTGCGCTCGCCGGCGCAACTGCAGGCGCGCCAGAACGTCAACGTGCGCCTGGCCGAAGGCAGCGCGCAGATCGGCATCGCCAGCGTGCAGGCAACTCTGGAATAAGCGCTGGAATAAAAAAGGCCGGGGAAGCTCCCCGGCCCAACACCTTCCCTACTGAGTGGACTGCGACTGCAACTGCTCTTTCACACTACCTCATCAAAACTTCATCGACACGCGCGCGCCAAACGTGCGCGGCGCGTTGTAGAAGGCGCCGTAGATCTGCTGCGTGGGCTGGCACGGCATGCCCACGTCCGTGCAGATTTCATTGACGTCCAGCTTGACCGCCTTGTCGGTGGCGTTCTGCACGAACGCTTCCACCGTGTACGCCTTGTTCGCCGGCTGGAAGCGCAGACTCAGGTCCAGGGTCGTGTAGGCTTCCTGGCGCTTGACGCCCGCATGGCCCGGCACGTCGCCGTTGAACGCGCCCGCACCCACGTACGACATGGTTTCATAATGCACCGAGGCGCGCGGCGTGAGCTGGCCGCCGGCCACCGTGAAATCATGCTCGTACTGGACCGTGGTGGAAAACTTCGGCGCGTGCTTCATGGTGCTGCCGCCCACGTTCACCAGTGGCGCCGTCGAGCCGCAGGACTGGCCATTCGCGCGTGCCGCATCGACGTCGCACGACATGAAGTCGTCATACACGGCTTTGAGCCAGGTGGCGTTGCCCGTCAGGCGGTCGACCTTCGTCGGCCGCCACACCCATTCCGCTTCCAGGCCCTTGACGGTGGCGCCGGCCGCATTGAAGTTGGCCAGCACGCTGTTGACCACCTGCGATTCGAGCTTGTCCTTGTACTTCATCAGGAAGGCATCGAGGTTCAGGGTCAGTTCGCGGTTCAGCAAGTCCGACTTGAAGCCGATTTCATAGCTGGTCAGCTTTTCCGGCTTGGTGGTGGCGCCGCCGTCGCCGATGGCCGGCGAATGGAAGCCCGTCGTCACGGAGCCGAACAGCAAGATATCCGGCCGCAGCTTGTACTCGATGCGGCCCAGCCAGGTGGCCTGGCCGTATTTCAGGTCGGCCGTATTGTCGCCCGGCGTATTGCCGCAGGCGGCCGCCGTGATGGCGCCGCCGGGGCCGATATTGTGCGTGTTGGCCAGGCCCGTGCCCGGCGTGACCAGCTGGCGCAGCTGGTCGGCGGTCAGCACGGTGGTGCCCAGCGGCGTGTTCGCGGGCCAGTTCGGGCACGCCCAGTTCTGGCCGCCGACGTCGAATTTATGGTCTTTCGTGTAGCGCGCGCCTGCCGTCAGCTTGATCTGGTCCGTCAGCTGCTGGCTGACCTGGCCGAACACGGCTTTCGATTTGAGCTGGCGGTCGCCCTGGATGAAGGACATGGACGAGGCATACTGGCCCACGGTGGGCTGCACGAAAATCACGGCGCCGTTGGCGATATCCTGCTGCACGGCCGCCTGCGAAATCTGGCTGCGGTCGATATCGAAGCGCACCTTGTTCTTTTCGTTGAACAGGAACAGGCCGGCCACCCACTGGAATGGCGCATCGTCGTCCGAGCGCGCCTGCAGTTCGTGCGAATAGCTGTCGAACTGCGCCCAGTCGGTGCGGTTTTCCGATTTGAAGCCGGGGAACAGGCCCGCATCGGCATCGTTGCTGTTCTGGCGCTTGTAGCGGCTCCAGCTGCCCAGGTACGTGAAGTCCAGCGCATCCGTCGGCTTGTAATTGAGCTTGCCCTTGTAGGTCAAAATCGACTGGTCCAGGGTGCCCGGCGTGTCGATCAGGGCCGAGCGCAGCTTCTCGCCCGTTTTCGGTTCCGCCGCCAGGTAGACGTTGCCGGCGCCCTGGTCGAGGAAGTAGTCGGCGATGAAGGTGCCGCGCAGCTGCGGCGTGAACTTCCACAGCAGCGAGGCGCGCACGCCCATCTGGTCGCCGGCGCCATACTTGGCCGTGCCCGGCATGACGTTCGAGCCGCGGCGGAAGTCCACCGTGCCGTCGTGGCTATCCTTGATGGCGGCGATGCGCAGCGCCACGTCGTCGGAGAACGGGATATTGATCATGCCCTGCGTCTGCAGGTGGCGGTAGTCGCCGACGGTGATGCCGGCCGAGCCCATGAACTTGGCCGTGCTTGGCGCGGCGGAGACGAGATTGACGGCGCCGGCCGTCGAATTGCGGCCGTTCAGGGTGCCCTGCGGTCCGCGCGCCACCTCGACGTGGCTCAAGTCGTACATCAGCGCCGTGGCACCCTGGGGACGCGGCGAATACACGCCGTCGACATAGAAGGCGACGGCCGGGTCGCCCAGCTCCGTGTGGTTGGCCGAACCCACGCCGCGCATGTAGACGTGCACGCCGCCCGAGTCGCCATGCTGCTCGACGACGAGGCTGGGCACCATGGTGGCCAGCGACGCCAGATCCTTGACCTGATTGTTTTGCAGGGTGTCCTGGTTGAAGGCGGTGACGGCCAGCGGCGTCTCCTGCACAAAGGTATTGCGGCGCGTGGCCGTGACGACGATGCGGTCCATCTGTTCGGCTGCCGGTTTTGCCGCGTCCGTGGCTGCAGCCTCCTGGGCCATGGCGGCGCCGCTGCCCAGCAAGATGAACTGGGCGAAGGTCGCATGCGCCAGGCTGAGGGCGATGGTATTGCGTTTGAGCTGTTGCATTGTTGTTGTCTCCTGTACCGCTGGTTGAATGATGATCACATAGCTCTTTGGCTACTGCTGCACATTTTTTGGGTGTCAATCTGAAGTCATGTCGCCTCCGTGCGGGGTCAATGGGTGGCCACGGCGCGCCCGGCCGTGTCGAACAGAAAGGCATGGCCTTCTTCCGGCGCGAAGCCGATGGCGCTGCCCTGCGACAGCGCGTGGCGCGCCTCGCCGTGCAGCTTGATGGCCACCGCATGCGAACTTCCCTCCAGCGTCGCGTGGATGATCTGCGCATCGCCCAGCTGCTCGATCAGGGTCACCGTGGCGCCGTAGCCCTCGTTGCGCGGCACCAGGCGCAGGTGTTCGGGGCGTATGCCGACCAGCATGCCCGCCGCGCCGCCAAGCTGGCTGGCCAGGGCCGGGACGGCGGCGCACGGCAAAAAGTTCATGCGCAGCGCGCCGATGAAACCTGCCACGAACTGGCTGGCCGGATGGCGGTACAGCTCCAAAGGCGCGCCCACCTGCTCCAGGTGGCCGCCATGGAAGACGGCGACCCGGTCACCGAGGGTCATGGCCTCGACCTGGTCGTGCGTCACGTAGATCATCGTCGTGCCCAGTTCCTGGTGCAGCTTGGCCAGCTCGATGCGCGTCTGCACGCGCAAGGACGCATCAAGGTTGGACAGCGGCTCGTCGAACAAAAACACTTTGGGCTGGCGCACGATGGAGCGGCCGATGGCCACGCGCTGGCGTTCGCCGCCGGACAAGGCCTTGGGTTTGCGGTCAAGCAGGTGCGTGATCTGCAAAATCTCGGCCACCTTGCCGACGGCGGCGCGCACTTCGGCTTCCCCCTTGCCCGCCAATTTGAGGGCAAAGCCCATGTTGTCGCGCGCCGTCATGTGCGGATACAGGGCGTAGCTCTGAAAGACCATGGCGATGCCCCGCTCGGCCGGTACCACGTCGTTGGCCAGCAAGTCGCCGATGCGCAGCTGGCCCGCGCTGATGTCTTCCAGTCCCGCGATCATGCGCAGCAGGGTCGACTTGCCGCAGCCGGATGGCCCGACGAAGACCATGAATTCGCCGTCGTGGATATCGAGATCGAGGCCCTTGACGATTTCCGGGCCGTCGCCGTAGGTCTTGCGGATGCCGCGCAGCGAAATGGCGGCCATGTCAGTGCTCCCCGGCCAGGACCAGCTGGGCCGGTGCGTGGGACGCGCGCTGCGCGGCGATGAAATCGCGGTACCACAGGGCGCTGTCCTTGAAGCTGCGCTGCTGCGTGGCGTAGTCGACGTACAGCATGCCGAAGCGCTTGGCGTAGCCAGAGTTCCACTCGAAATTGTCCATCAGGCTCCAGTAGAAATAGCCGCGCACGTCGATGCCCTGCGCGATCACGGCGCGCAGGGCGTCCAGGTGCAGCCGCACGTACTCGATGCGCGGTTCGTCGTGGATATTGCCGCCGACGGGCTTGTCGGCGACGGCCATGCCGTTTTCCGTGATGTAGACGGGCGGCAGCCGGTACTCGCGGTGCAGGCCCACGAGCAGCTCCGTCAAGCCTTGCGGATAGGTTTCCCAGCCCATGTCGTTGACACCGAGCTTGCATTCGGGCTTGCGCGGCGGCGTCTCGGCGCTCATGTAAGCGCGCGTGTAATAGTTCACGCCAAGGAAATCGATGGGCTGTTTAATATCGATGAAATCGTTTTCAAAGATAGCCAAAGCAGAAGCGTCGGCGTGTTTCAGGGCCAGGGCCGGGTAGCGGCCCTTGAAGATGGCGTCCATATACCACTGCACCGAGCGCGCATATTCGAGTTCGGCCAGTTCGCGGTCCTGGGCGCTGTCGGTGGCCGGCGTGGCCGTCCATTGATTGAGCACGATGCCCAGTTTCGCCGGCGCATTCACCGTGCGCATCGCCTGCATGGCCAGGCCGTGCGACAGCAACAGGTGGTGCGACACTTGCACGGCGGCGGCCGGATCGGCCATGCCGGGCGCGAACTGTCCCGTGCCATGGCCCAGCACGGCCGTGCACCACGGTTCGTTGTGCGTGGCGATGCTGGCGACCTTGTGGCCGAAGCGGCGCGCCACCTCGGCCGCGTAGGCGGCGAAGTGGTAGCAGGTGGCGCGATTGAGCCAGCCGCCCTCATCCTGCAAGGCTTGCGGCAAGTCCCAGTGGTACAAGGTCAGATGGGCATCGAGACCCTTGGCGGCCAGGGCATCGAGCAGGCGCGCATAGAAATCGAAGCCCGCCTCGTTCCAGGCGCCGGAACCCGCAGGCTGCACGCGCGACCAGGACATGGAAAAGCGGTAGGCGTTGACGCCCAGGCTGGCGATCAGCTCCACGTCCCCGGCGTAGCGATGATAGTGGTCGCAAGCCACGTCGCCATTGCTGCCGTCGATGATCTTGCCGTCCGTGTGGCTGAAGGTATCCCAGATGGACGGGCCGCGGCCGTCGATGGCGGCGGCGCCCTCGATCTGGTAGGCGCTGGTGGCCACGCCCCAGGTGAAGGTGGCGGGGAAGTTGGTGTCGATGTCGTCGTTATGCATGGTGGTCATGTCAGTGTGAGGGGTTGAGATAAATGTGTGGATCAGCCTTTGACGGCGCCCTGCGTCAAGCCTTCGATCAGGCGCTTCGAGGCGACAAAAAACATCAGCAGCAGCGGCAGCACGGCGATGGCGGCGCCCGTCATCAGCGCGCCCCACTCCGTGTTGTTCGGCGCCTGCATGCTGCGCAGGGCCAGCGGGATCGTGTAGTTCTCGACCGAGCGCATGACGACCAGCGGCGTGATGAAATTGTTCCACGAGTTGATGAAGGTGATCAGGCCCAGGGTACCCATGGCGGGGCCGATCAGCGGCAGCACGACCCGCCAGTAGATGGCGAATTCGCCGCAGCCGTCGATGCGCGCCGCCTCGATCAGGTCCTTCGGGATGGCCGTGCCGATGTACTGGCGCATCAGGAAAATCCCCAGCGCGCCGGCCGCTCCCGGCACGTACAGGGCGCGCGGCTGGTCCAGCCATCCGAGGAAATCCATCAGCATGAAGGTCGGGATCATGTTCATGAAGGACGGGATGATCATCGACGCCATCACCAGGGTAAACAGGGGCCGCTTGAAGCGGAATTCGTACATGGCGAAGGCATAGCCGCCCAGCGAGCAAAAGAACAAGGTCAGGGCGGTGGTCATCAAGGCCACGTACAGGCTGATGCCGATATTGCGCCAGAACGGCAGGCGCTCCTGCAGCAGTTCGAGGTTGTTCAGCAGGGCCGTGCCGAACCAGCGCGGCGGCGGCAGGCTGTAGATCTCGGCGCTCGTGTGCGTGGCGAAGACGAACATGAAGTAGAACGGCGCGACCATGATCAGGGCGCCGATGGCCACCATGGCGTAGGCCGTCCAGCGGGTAGTTTTCATCGGGCCTCCTTGCGTTCATGACGTTCATTGCGGCTGAAGATGCGGTTATTCACCCAGGTGGTGCTGGCGATGATGAGGAACAGCAGCCAGGAAATGGCCGACGCCGTGCCGAAGTCGCCTGAGGAAAACGCCGTCTTGTAGACGAAGATGGCCGTCGTCATCACCGACTGGCTTACGCCGCTCGATTCGGCCACCAGCACGAACGGTTCCTCGAACAGCTGCAGATTGCCCATGATGGTCAAGGTGACGGCCAGGTAGATCATGGGGCGCAGCTGCGGCAGGGTGATGTACCAGAACTGCTGGCGTTTCGAGGCGCCGTCGATGGTAGCCGCTTCATATAAATCCTTCGGGATGACCTGCAGCGCAGACAGGTACAGCACCAGGTTCCAGCCCAGGTAGCGCCAGAAAATCACGAAGGCGACGGCCGGCTTGATGAACAGCGAGCTGCCCAGCCAGTCGATCGATTCCGCCGGAAACAGCCCGCCCACCAGCGGCAGGCTGGCGCACCACTGGAGCAGCACATTGATCTGGCCATAGTCGCGCGAGAACAGGGTGTTGAAGACCATGGCGATGGCCACGCTGGAGGTGATGAACGGTAAAAAGTAAATGCCGATCACCAGGTTGCGCGAGCGCTTGAAGCTGTTGTGGATGAACGCTGCCAGCGGAATGGCGACCAGGTGCTGCGGCACACCCGAGGCCAGCGCCAGCCACAGCGTATTGCCCAGCGAGCGCAAGAACCACGGGTCGCTCAAGGCGTATTTGTAGTTGTCCAGGCCCACCCACTGCATGGCTTCCACGCCGCTGGCCGCTTCCCACTGGTTGAACGACAGATAGATGGAAAACAGCAGCGGGAACAGGCTGAAGACGGCGAACAGGATGAAGAAGGGGCTGATGAAAATATACGGCGCCCACTGCTTCATGTTGAAACGCTTCCTGGCGCGCCGCGCCGGGACGGCGGCGCGCTCGGTACAAGGCATGGAGGTAGTCATGCTGCTCCTAGCGCCGCGCGCGGTGGGTAATCAGGGCCTTGGCGTCGGCCAGCGCCGTCTTGATATCCTTGTTTTGCGCCAGCACGCTTTCCAGTTCCATGTTGACGATGTCGCGCGCCACGGCGTCGAACTTGTCGACGCGGATGACGGGAATCTTCGCCGCCGTGTCGCGTGCCAGCAGGCGCGTCTTCTGGCCGCCGAAGTACGCTTGCGGCTCGTCCATCATCGGGTCCGCATATGCCGCTTTCAGGGCCGGGAAGGCGCCGATCTCGTTCAGCGAGTGCAGCTGGATATCCTTGTTGACGGTCATGAACTTGATGAATTCCCAGGCCTGGGTTTTATTCGCGGCCTTTTTCGGGATGCCGTAGAAGGAGCCGCCGTAGGACGCCAGCGCGCCGGCCGGCAAGTTGGCCGCGCGCCACTGGCCCTTGGAATCGGGGGCCAGCCACTTGGCCAGGTGGCCGCTGAGCCAGGAACCCATCATCTGGCTGGCCACCTTGTCGCGTTTAAAACCTTCGGCCCACTCGCCCGTCCAGGCCACGGTGCGCGCGTCGATGCCGGCCACCCGCGCCGCCTTGGCCAGTTCGAAGGCCTTGACGAAACGGGGCGAGTCGACCAGCACCTGACCCTTGTCGCCAAAGTAAATGCCTTCGCCATCCTTCAGATTGGCGCGTATAACAATGTCGGCCAGGTCGCTGGCGCCGGCCAGCAGATAGGTGCCCGTGGCGGCCTTGAGCTTCTTGCCGGCGGCGATATACGATTCCCATGAAGCGGTCAAGTCGGCTTCCTTGATGCCCGCCTTGTCCATCAAGTCCTTGCGGTAGAACAGCGTACCCGGTCCCAGGTCGGCCGGCATGGCGCCCAGGGTGCCGCGCGAACTGCTCGCCTGCACGA
The DNA here is from genome assembly GCF_058797855.1 of Janthinobacterium sp. GW823-FHT01H08. NCBI lineage: Bacteria > Pseudomonadati > Pseudomonadota > Betaproteobacteria > Burkholderiales > Oxalobacteraceae > Janthinobacterium > Janthinobacterium sp. GW823-FHT01H08. Next base: position 1,815,170 of record NZ_CM179504.1, on the reverse strand, counting down.
AGGTGAACGGCACGAACTGGGCGCGGTACTGCCCTGCCCCGTATGGCGGCTGCAGCAAATCCTCCATGCCCTTCGACTCGGCGAAGCTGCCCACGTAGCGGAAGTCGATGGCCATCACGTCGGGCAGGCGCGCGCCGGCCGCCAGCGCCGTCGTCATCGAGTTATGGTGGTCGTCGATCTGCAGGCTGACCAGCTTGACCTTCACCTGCGGGTACAGCTTTTCCCACAGGGGCAAGGCCGTCTTGACGGCGCGGTCCAGGTCGGGGAACGAGGCGACGGTAATCGTGGCCGGGGCCAGCGCCGGCACAGGCGGCGCGGCCGGCGGGACGGCGGCGGGCGCGGCGGCCACGCTGGCGGCCAGGGTCAGCGCGGCCAGGGGGGCGGCGCCAAGGATGCTTGACTTCATTATTTCATCTCCGATTATTGAGCGTCTTCTATCTTGAAAACGTTTTCACAACATGTGTCCATTTAACACCGCAAAGAAAACCAAGTCAACCGAAAAAGTTGTCATTTTTATTGAGGGTGGCATGGCAAGCTGCACGCCGTGGCGTGTGTTTTCCTATGAAAAAGGGCAAAAATTCGTCATTTGAGACGCCGTTGTTTTTTGTGAAAACGTTTTCAAGCGTAGGTCGGATTAGCGTTTCAACGCGTAATCCGACAATATTGTTGGCGGCAGAGGCATGTTCCGGCGCATTGCTGGCCGTGATGTGTCGGGTTACGCCCTGCGGGCTAACCCGACCTACGCCGACTTACCCCGATCTGCGGCGCTATCGGCCATTTATGGTAATCTTTCGATGAAAAGGTTTTCAGAGCACTGACGACCAGCCATCTTGACACCCAGGAACCGCCTTGAACGATAGCGCCCACGCTGCTCCCCCTTCCACCCTGCTCGATGTCGCCCGCCAAGCCGGCGTGTCGCCCAGCACCGTCTCGCGCATCCTGAACGGCACGGCCAGGGTCTCCGATGACAAGCGCGACGCCGTGCTGGCGGCCATTGCGCACATGAAATTCGCGCCGAACCAGATGGCACAGGGCTTGAAGAAGGGCCGCTCGATGACCATCGGCATCGTGGTGCAGGATATTTCCAGCCCCTTCTTCGATGAAAGCCTGCGCGGCGTCGACGATGGGCTGAAGGACACGGGCTACGCGTCCGTCATCGTCAGCGGGCACTGGAATGCGCAGGAAGAAGCGGACCGCATCCGTCTGCTGCTGGCGCGAAAGGTCGACGGCATCATCCTGCTGTCGGGGCGCATCTCGGACGAGAGCGTGCTCGATTTCTCGCAGCAGCGGCCCATCGTCTCGACGGGCCGCCTGCTGGCAACGAAAAGCGCCATCGGCTTCAAGCTCGACAACGAATACGGCGCCTACCTGGCCGTGCGCCACTTGATCGAACTGGGCCACCGGCGCATCGCGTTTGTCGCCGGCCCCGCCAACAACACGGATGCGGCCGAGCGCCTGACGGGCTACCAGCGCGCGCTGCGCGAAGCGGACATCGCCATCGACCCGAAACTGATGGCGGAAGGCGATTTCCACGAGGCAAGCGGGATGCTGGCCATGAACCACTTGTTTGATACGCAGCAGCAATTCAGCGCCGTCTTCGCCGCCAACGACCTGTCCGCCTATGGCGTGCGCCTGTGTTTGTACCGCAAGGGCATCCGCGTACCCGACGATATCTCGCTCGTCGGTTTCGATGACTTGCCCGGCTCGTCCTACACGACGCCGCCGCTGACGACCATCCACCAGCCCCTGTACGACATCGGCCGCATCGCCACGGAAGCGCTGCTGGGACTGATCAACGGCGAAGCCGTGCAGGCGGCGATACCTCCTCTGGAACTGATCGTCAGGGAAACTACCCGACGTGTTCGCTAGGTCTGACGCTGAACGAGAATCACTACGCCACCCGCATCCGCGACGCGTGGCGGAATCTGCAGCAATGGCGCATCCGCTTTACAATAGTGGCTCGTTCAGCAAGAATGCCTGCTTCAAGCAAGCTTGGCTCAACCCTCCGGCCGCAGGCCGGTAGACTCCGAATACTCACCATAAAGGGACATCACATGGAACATACTCTGCCACCACTGCCGTATGAAATGGACGCTCTGGCGCCGCATATTTCGAAAGAAACCCTGGAATACCACTATGCCAAGCATCACCAGGCGTATGTCACCAACTTGAACAACCTGATCAAGGGTACCGAGTTCGAGAACCTGTCGCTGGAAGAGATCATCAAGAAATCGTCGGGCGGCATCTTCAACAATGCAGCGCAAGTATGGAACCACACCTTCTACTGGAACGGCATGAAGCCGGCCGGCGGCGGCGCGCCTACGGGTGCCGTGGCTGACGCGATCAACGCCAAATGGTCGTCGTTCGACAAGTTCAAGGAAGAATTCACCAAGTCGTGCGTGGGCAACTTCGGTTCGGGCTGGACCTGGCTGGTGCAAAAAGCCGACGGCTCCGTCGACATCGTCAACACCTCGAACGCCGGCTGCCCGCTGACCACCGGCGACAAGCCGCTGCTGACCTGCGACGTCTGGGAACACGCCTACTACATCGACTACCGCAACCTGCGCGCCAAGTACGTGGAAACGTTCTGGGGCCTGGTCAACTGGGAATTCGTTGCCAAGAACTTCGCGTAAGCGGTCCTTGTCAACGTAGGGCGAAAAAAGCCTGCGCCATCCCGCGCAGGTTTTTTTTCGCCTGCTGAAAAGCAGGACGCTGCGCTACAATCACTGCCCTGCCACCGCTATCTCCCTCTGCACCGATGTCCGCTCGCCTGCTGCGCCGCCTGTTGATGTTGCCCCTGCTGGCGTGCCACCTGCACGCGTGCGCGGCCGCCCCCCTGCTGTCCGACTACACCCACAATGGCTGGGGCGCCTTGCAAGGGGCGCCCGTCGACGTGCTCAAATTCGCCCAGGGCAAGGATGGCTGGCTGTGGATCGCCACGGCCACCGGCTTGTACCGCTACGATGGCGTGCGCTTCGACCGCGTCGACAGCGTGTACGGGCACCGCCTGCCATCGAGCAATGTGCTGGGCCTGGCCACGCCGCCGGACGGTGCCGTGTGGGTCGGCTACCGTCTCGGCGGCGTCAGCGTCTTTCGCCAGGGTGGCGCGCGCACCTACCGCGAAGCGGACGGCTTGCCGCCGGGCGCCGTGTTCCATATCGAGGCAGCGCCCGACGGCGCCATCTGGGTCGGCACGCGCGATGGCGCGGCGCGCCTGGCGCCCGGCGCGGACCGCTTCGTCGCGCAAGCGGCCAACGTGGGCCTGCCCGACAAGCGCGTGTACCAGATCCTGTTCGGGCGCGATGGCACGCAGTGGATGGGCACCATGCATGGCGTCTTTTTCCGCAAGCCGGGCCAGGCGCGCTTTTCCCATGCCTGGCCGCGCACCATGCTCACCAGCATGGATGAAGCGCCCGATGGCGCCATCTGGGCCGTCGACACGCACAGCAATTACTACCGCGTGCGCACCAGCGCGCCGCGCGGCGATGCGCCCATCCGGCCCGACGCCAGAGGCAACGGCATCCGCTTCGACCGCGCCGGCACCATGTGGCTGATGACACCCGATGGCATCGAACGCAAGTTCGACCCTGCCGGCCCCAGTCTGCCGGCCCAGCGCCTGACGCGCCAGAACGGCATCAGCGGCCCGCTGCCGCAAACGTCGTTCCAGGACCGCGAGGGCAATCTGTGGTTCGGCACCTCGACGGGCCTGGACCGGCTGCGACCGAACCGCCTGCAGACCTTGCCCGTCGCCGTGCCCTTCGACCACCCTGGCATGCTGCCGGGACCCGATGGCGACGTGTGGATCGGCGACTACGTGAGCGACGTGCGCAGCTTTACGGCCGACGGGATGAAAAAAGTGATCTTGAAAGGGGCGCTGGCGGCCAGCCACTGGGCGCCCGACGGCACGCTGTGGCTGGGCAACGAGCAGGAGCTGCACCATCGCGCACGCGACGGCACGATGACGCGCGTGACAGCGCCCGTGCAAGGACTCGATCCGCAGGCGCTGCAGCAGGACCGCTCGGGCGCCCTGTGGGCCTCGTTTTCCGGCGGCGGCCTGTTTCGCCTGAGCGAAGGAAAATGGATCGCGAACGGCGGCCTGTCCGGCCTGCCGGCGGTGCTGACCACGGCCATGGCGATCGATGGCGCCGGCACCGTCTGGCTGGGCCATGCCGACAATACGGTCAGCCTGGTGGCCGACGGCCAGCGCGCGGGCGCCGTCAGGCGGCTCGGCGCGGCCGAGGGCCTGCAGGTGGGCACCGTGCTGCAGCTGTACCGCGATGGCGACGCGATATGGGCCGGCGGCGAAAACGGCGTGGCCCTGTACCGCGCCGGGCGCTTCCACACCTTGCGCGGCGCGCGCGGCGCGGCGTTTCGCGGCGTGTCGGGCATCGTGCGCCTGCCGGACGGCGACCTGTGGCTGCATGGCGCGGACGGCATCGACCATATCGGCGCCGCCAGCCTGGCCGCGTGGATGCGGGACGGCAGCGCCGTCGTCTCGGAACACTTCGACGCGCTCGACGGCTTGCAGGGCCATGCCTCGCAGCTGCGCCCCGTGCCTTCTCTGATCCATGCGCCCGATGGCAAGCTGTGGTTCTCCACCTCGGCCACCATCGCCATGCTCGACCCGCTGCATATCCGCCGCAATCGCCTGCCGCCGCCGGTGCAGATCCACAGCTTGCTGGCCAATGGCGCGCGTTACGCGCTCGACGATGGCAAGCCGCTGCAGCTGCCGCAAGGCAGCAAGACCCTGCAGATCGGCTTCACGGCGCTGAGCCTGTCGATGCCGGAACGCGTGCGCCTGCGCTACCGGCTGGCGGGCGTGGACGCCGGCTGGCAAGAGGCGGTCGGGCGCCGCGAGGCGTACTACACCAACCTGGCACCGGGCAGCTACCGCTTCGACGTCACGGCCGCCAACGAAGACGGCGTGTGGAACACGCAGGGAGCCAAGCTCGACATCGTCATCGCGCCCGCCTTCGTGCAGACGCCGTGGTTCGTCGTGCTGCTGGCGCTGGGCGCCGCGCTGCTGCTGTACGGCGGCTATGTGCTGCGCATCCGCCATCTGACGCGCAACATGCAGGAACGGCTGCAGGAACGCTTGCAGGAGCGGCTGGCCGAACGCTCGCGCATCGCCCGCTCGCTGCACGACACCCTGCTGCAAAGCGTGCAGGGCCTGATCCTGTCGTTCCATGCGCATGCGGACATGCTGCCCAAGGGCACGCGCGAACGGGCGCGCCTCGACGGCACCCTCAACCTGGCCGACCAGCTGCTGATCGAAGGCCGCGACCAGATCATGGATTTGCGCGCCTCGGCCGAACCGGACGAACTGCGGCTGGCGCTGCAGCAATTCGGCAAGGGCCTGGCCGAGCACCGCGCGCACGCCTTCACCGTGCACGTCAGCGGCAGCTGCCGGCGCCTGCAGCCGCGCGTGCATGACGAGGTCTATGCCATCGCGCGCGAAGCGCTGTTCAACGCCTCGCGCTATGCCGAGGCGGCAAACATCGTGCTGGAACTCGACTATGCGGAGCAGGCATTCACCCTGCGCGTGCGCGACGACGGCTGCGGTCTCGATGACGCCGTGGCGCAAACGGGCCAGCGGCCCGGCCACTGGGGCCTGGTCGGCATGCGCGAGCGCGCCGCCGGCATCGGGGCCAGCCTGCGCATCGACAGCCGGCCCGGCGCCGGCACGCAGATCGAAGTGAGCGTGCCGGGCCGCCAGGCCTACTGACGGTGCCGGCGGGGCTGACGGAGCACGCCCGCAAGCGTCCGCGGGCGGGAGAGAAAATGTTATACGATGCGCAAGAGCGCCGTCTTGCTCACCGATCCTGCCCCACCACTTTCTGAAAGCCCGCCATGAAAAAATGCATCCTTGCCCTGCTCGTGTTTGCTTCCGGTTCCGCCTTCGCCAACTCGGCCTGCGACACGCCGCGCAACGACTTCGACGGCCTGTATTGCCTCAACAAGGTGTACCAGGAAGCGGACAAGGAACTCAACGCCAACTACAAGACACTCGCCGCCAAGCTCGATGCCGGCGGCAAGCAAAAGCTGAAATCGGGCCAGCTGGCGTGGATCGCCAACCGCAACGACGCCTGCTCCAAACGCGAATCGTCGGGTTTCTATGTGAATCTCGATTGCGCCACCAAGACCACCATCGAACGCGCGCAATTCCTGCAGGACCGCGTGCGCGAATGCGTGAGCGCCGGCTGCCAGAACAGCAAACTGTGATGTAAGTCTGCGCAAGCGCAAACGGGAGCGGGCGGCAAGCGCCCATACTGGCCGCTCCGATGTTTCCCCGTCTGTGCCATGAGCAAACTCATCGATATTTCCCTGGACCGGTGGGACGCCAGCGGCAGCGCCGCGCAGCAGGCGGCGGCGCTGCAGGCACTCGAAGATGGGCAAGTCGTGCTGCTGCCCCGCCTGGGCTTTTCCCTGCAACCGGAAGAGCATGCCCTGCTGAACGGCGCTGTGGGTAGCGCCAGCAGCGCCAAGAACATCAGCTGGGAACCGTCACGCGGCGTGCGCGGCCACGGCGATGCCTGCGATGCGGCCCTGCTGGCCGCGCTGATGCAACGTTATGCGCAGCACACGCAGCGCTTGCTGGCCGGCTTGCTGCCCGGCTATGTTCCCCATCTGCAGCAAGGCAAGGGCAGCTTTCGCCCCGTGGAAATCGCCGGCCGGGTGACGTCCTGGCGCAAGGACGATACGCGCCTGCACGTCGACAGTTTCCCCTCCTCACCCACGCAGGGCCGGCGCATCCTGCGCGTCTTCACCAACATCGATCCGCGCGGCGCGCCCCGCGTGTGGAAACTGGGCGCGCCGTTCGAACAGGTGGCGCAGCATTTTTTACCTCTTGCAAAGCGTCCGCAGCCCGTGCTGGCGGCGCTGCTGCACCGGCTGCGCATCACCAAGTCGCGGCGCACGGCCTACGATCACTACATGCTGCAGCTGCACGACGCCATGAAGGCCGATCTCGCTTACCAGGCGCAGGCGGAGCAGCACACCCATGCATTCGCGCCGGGCCAGACGTGGATCGTCTTCAGCGATGCCGTATCGCATGCCGCCCTGCGGGGACAGCATGCGCTCGAGCAAACCTGGCTGCTGCCCGTGCGCGCCATGGCCGCCCCCCACAAATCGCCGCTGGCCATCCTCGAGCGCCAGTTGCAGCGGCCGCTGGCCTAGCCTGGCCTGGGCTCGCGCCCCGATAAAAGCGGATTCAGGCCGGCAAGCGGGCCGCCTTGAAGCGCCGCCAGGCCTTGTGCATGCGGCCATCGCTGCCATCGGTCTGCGCGCGCGCCGCCAGATAGCCGCGCACGAAGGCCGCGTGCAGCCGCAAGCCGTCCTGGGCGGACTGGTCAGCCTCGTCGGCCTGGCCAGCCTGAACTTCGGGCAATTGCTGCAGCAGCCGGTCGGCCACCTGCACATCGTTGAGCCAGCCCAGTTCATCCTGCAAGGCCGACAAGCGTCCCACATACGGTTTCACGGCCCGTCCCGCAAACAGCGAGGCAAAGAATTCCGTCGCATAGCGCGTCTTCTTGGCCGCGATGCGCACTTGATGGCGCTGCTGCGGCGTGGCATGCAGCAGGCGCTTGCCGCGCTTCATCAGGCGGCGCTGGTCCTTGCGCAGGGTGGCGCGGGCAAACGGCGACACGCGCGCATCGAGGCGCCGCAATTGGCGCGCGGAACAGCCATCGCGCCAGGCGCGCGCCTGCAGCCAGCGCTGCAAGCCCAGCATGCAGGCCGTGTAGCGCGCCGAGGTGACGGCCTGGGCGGCTTGTTGGTGCTTGAGCCGCGCCTGCGCGTGCGCCGCCTGTGCCAGCGCCGCCGCATCGGCCTGCGCCTCGCCATCGAGCTGCGCCAGGGTATTGCCAGCCAACACATCCCAGTCGCGCGCCTCGCCCAGCGCGCCGCCCAGCCAGTCGAGTTCGGCCTTCAAGGCGTCCGGCAAGGCCAGCAGGGACTTGAACATGCCCAGCGCCGAGCGCAAACGGCGCAGTCCCACGCGCATCTGGTGCACGCTTTCCACATCCTCGCCCGCCGCCACGCCATCCTGGTTGCCGCTGACCTGTTCCAGGCAATTGCCGGCGATGGCCACAAACACTTGCTCCACCGACATGGCCGCGTCCAGCGCCAGCGGTTGCGCCTTGACGGCTTGCAAGGGGGTCGATGCCGCCAGCCGGTAACCGCGTTCCGCCTTGCTCATGTGGCCCAGCTGCAGCGGCACGTCCTGCAGCAGCGCCAGCGCCACGTCGAACAGGCTGGAAGCTTGCCCCTGCTTCAATTCCAGTTCGACCTCGCTGACGGGCACGCTGTATACGGTACCATCGGCACCATCGGCACCATCCGCGCCGCTTTCAATGACACCCTGGTCCAGCACGCATTCGATCTGGTCGCCCTGCGGCGTGCGCAGCTGCCAGACGGTGCGCTCGATGCGTGTGGTAAACACGGGCTGCAAAGCGTCGCGGACGGCGTCCCGGCGCAGCAGCGCGCGGATGGGCTGCTTGCGGCCGATGGCCGAGTCGAGCGCGGCCAGATCCGGCTGCGGCCCCGGCACGTCGCCTTCCCATTCGTGGCGGCTGTGCAGGCCGCCGTTGACGGTGCCGCCCGCCTTCAGCGTTTGCACCCAGCGCCCGTCCACCTGTCGCACGCGCAAGCCCGCGTGGTGGCGGCACAGCTGCAAATCGGGCGTATCGACATAGATATCGTGCATCTGCAGCACCTGCGGCGCACCTTGCGCAGCCTGCGCCAAGAGCGGGTGGGCGCGCAGACGGGGCGCGTCCTGCGGCGCCAGCAGCAATTTCAATTCGATTTCCATGTCCGCTCCTTGCGAGATTCCTGAACGCCCATTGTAAGGCGCGTCCCGCCGCGCGCAAGGCGCACGCACGCACACCTTGATTTTGCGCCAAAATAGGCGATTCATTTACAAGGAGACGCCATGACCTATCACGCCGCCGAGAACCGCTACGACAGCATGCCATACCGCACGTGCGGGCGCAGCGGGCTGAAATTGCCGCTGCTGTCCCTGGGACTGTGGCATAACTTTGGCGACAGCAACAATCTGGCTTCGCAGCGCGATATGCTGCGCACCGCGTTTGACCTGGGCATCACGCATTTCGACCTGGCCAATAACTACGGCCCGCCGTATGGCAGCGCGGAAAGCAATTTCGGCAAGCTGCTGCGCGACGATTTTTTACCGTACCGCGATGAGCTGATCATTTCCACCAAGGCGGGCTGGGACATGTGGCCGGGTCCGTACGGCCAGGGCGGCGGTTCGCGCAAATATGTGCTGGCCAGCCTGGACCAGAGCCTGCAACGCCTGGGTCTCGACTACGTCGACATCTTTTACTCGCACCGCTACGACGCCGACACGCCGCTGGAAGAAACCATGGGCGCGCTGGCGACCGCCGTGCAGCAGGGCAAGGCACTGTACGTGGGCCTGTCGTCGTATTCGCCGCAAAAGACGGCCGAGGCGGCCGCCCTGCTGAAGGAATGGAAAGTGCCGTGTTTGATCCACCAGCCTGCCTACAATATGCTCAACCGCTGGATCGAGGAAGACGGCTTGCTCGACACGCTGCAAGAGCAGGGCATGGGCTGCATCACGTTCACAGCGCTGGCGCAGGGTTTATTGAGCGACAAATACCTCGATGGCGTGCCGCAGGATGCGCGCGTCAACCGCCCCGGCGGCGGTTCGCTGACGCAACAGCACTTGAGCGCGGAAAACCTGGCCCGCGTGCGCGCCCTGAATCAGATCGCCGCGCAGCGGGGCCAGACCCTGGCGCAGATGGCGCTGGCCTGGGTGCTGCGCGATCCGCGCGTCACTTCGACCCTGATCGGCGCGAGCAGCAGCGCGCAAATCCGCGAAAACGTGGCCGCGCTGCAGCAGTTGTCATTCACGGCCGACGAGCTGGCCGCCATCGACGTGCAGGCGCGTGAAGGCCATATCAATCTGTGGGAAGGCCCGTCGCGGGCCACCTGAGGATCGTCCCCCGCTTGTGGCGGCGGCAGCCAGCAGGTAGACTGCCGCCTCCCACGACATCCGCGACAAGGTTCCATGCAAGTCATCCCTGCCATCACCGTCTGTTTACTGCTTTCCTGTACGGCCCCTGCCAGCGCGGCCAATTATTGCGACTCGCCGCAATGGTCGATCGTGCATAACAAGAGCTACGACGAGGTCATGCAGATTGCCACGAAGCGCGACAAGATCCGCGACGCCGAATGCAGTTTTACCGATGTGATCCTGCGCATCCAGAACGAGGAGGCCGGCATCGGGCGCTATCCGGGCATCCTGCTCATCGCCGACGCGCAGGATGAACGCTTCGTCGTCACCAGCCGCGTCGGCGCCTACACCATCTTCAGCTACCGCTATAACGACAAGCGCCTGCTGCAGTTTGCCATGAAGGATCACAGCTGGGAGGAAGGCGAAGCGTTCCAGGCCGGCGCCTACAAGATTACCGGCGTCAAGGAGTTCAAGACCATCACGGGCTTTCCCGCCACCTTGCTGGTAGTACAGACTTTCCAGTTTTACGGGCCCAAATAGGGCGGCAGCAGCGCGCCCAGCTCCTGCGCCACTTGCCGGCGCCGCTCGGGCGTGGCGAACACGCCCACCGCCACATGACGGGTAGCATCACACATATCGTTGATGTGTATCAATTGGTGCGGCCCTTGCGGCACTTCGACGCGCGTGCGCCATGGCGAAAAGTGGTGGCGCCGGCAGCGGCCGGCGCTGACCTGTTCGACGATCAGCTCGCCGTCGCGCAGGGCGATGTGTTCATAGTCGCGCGCGTGGCGCAGGTAGTGCAGCAGAGCGGCGGCCACCAGGCCCAGTTCGGCGAACGAAAAGACGGGAATGGTCCAGAGGCCGCGCAGCGCAAAGGCGGCGGCAATGACGAGGGAAAACAGGCATAGCAAGCCATAGGCGCGCAGCAACTGGCGCGCCGTCAAGGCACTGTGGCGCGCGAGCAGCCATTGCGGCTGCTCGCGCGAGTGATCGCGTGGCATGGCGCCTCCCGCACTATCGCTCCATCACCGCGGCGGCCTTCGCCGCCGCCAGGTTCCGCCAGATCGTTCAGCCAGCGTGCGCCCGGGTCAGGCGCCCATCCTCACCAGCGCGTGGCCCACGTGCTGCCACCAGTGATCGCGCGACTTGACCTGTTTCAGGCAAGACGTGTCGATTTCCGTCGGAAACACGCGATCCTGGCACGCCTTCGTTTCCAGGGCATAGCGCTGGTTTTCCGCCGCCGCCAGGGCCACGACCAGCCAGAACGCCAGCGCCAGCAAGACCACCAGCGCACTCCAGGCCAGGTGATTGGTGTTACTTTTTTCGCCAAAAAACTCGCGCGGCCGCGTCTCGCGGTACATCGACATCAAGCCTTTTTCTTTCTCTTCCGACATCTGCGTTTGCATCCTCTGACATCCTATCCTGTGCCGGCCGGCTGGCCATGGCGGCGCGCACGCCGCCTTGCCAGCATTTTACGCTGATGGCGCCAGAACGGCGGCAATTTGCGGCCGGCCGCCGGCATCAGGGGCGCGGCGCTGGCGCCTGGGGAACGCCGGGTTCGCCATCGCCCTCCTCTGCGGGCCGCACGGGCGCCAGGCTTTCCACATGATCGACATCGATATCGCCGCCGTCGGGCGCCGTACTGCGCGGCTCCACGCCGGCCCGTTCGCCCGTGCCGGCCGCATCGCTGTCGTTATCGAGTTCTTCCGCATCCTGGCCGGGCACGCCCTGCATGTCGCTGCCGCTGTCGGAACTGTCGCTGGGACCGAGCGCGCCCTTGCCATGGCCGGAGCCCAGAACGCGGTCGGGCGTGACGGGCAAATTGTCCGGATCGAGTGTGCTGCTGCTCATGGCTGACTCCCGTTAACAAAAAAACCAGCTTACTCTCCTGGCCAGTCCAGTGGCGCACGGCTGCCCGACCTTTTCCGAGGGGAAAATGCGGCGGCGCACAACTATTTTCATAAATTACTTCACAAATGTACTATTCATTGCTATAGTTAATCCAAGTAAGCATCTTCTCATCCAGAAATTGCTTCATCGGCGGCACGGCGCCCACCAGCGCCATGCCGCCGAACCGACCGGTACGTGGCGATCCGGCCCATCCACCCAGCCATCATGCACATTTTGGAGTCTTCTCATGCAAGCCAAATCACTCATCGCAGCATTGTTTGCCATTACCACCGCTACTTCGGCGTTTGCCCAGAGCGCCGCGCCTGCCGCTGCCAGCCAGCAACTCACGCGTGCTGACGTCACGGCCGAATACATCCGTGCCCGCAACGCCGGCGAAATCGCCACCAGCGAAGTCGACTATCCGAAAACGCCGGCCACCGCCGCCAGCAAAGTGACGCGCGAACAAGTCATGGCCGAGTTCTACGCCGCCCGCAAGGCTGGCCTGATCCCGCAAACGGAAGCGGACTTTGATGTCGCACAAACGGCCAAGCACGTCGTGCAATAAGAAACCAGTCAGCCGGTTTCAGTCAGTAACAACTCAGTTGCGGCGCAGCACTCGGGCCACTCCCGAAGCTCCCCGCGGCGAGCTGTGATACCCCAGCAGCACCCCCAACACTACCTCTCCCGGAGTCCCTGCATGTCCCTGCACCGCCGTTTGCTTGCCGCCAGCCTGATCCTTGCCTTGAGCGCTTGCGCCGACATGGGCCATATCGCGCCGCAATCGGCCATGCTCGACGCCAACAAGCTGCAGGCGAGCCAGGCCATGGATGCGGCCGCCAGCGCCGCCATACAATGGCCGCGCACGCAATGGTGGCAAGACTTGCACGACCCGCAATTGAACCGGTTGATGGACCAGGCGCTGGCCGACAGCCCCACCCTGCGCGGCGCCCAGGCGCGCGTGCGCCAGGCCGAGGCGCTGGCCGGCGCGGCCGAGGACAAGACCCGCCCGCAGGCGGACGCGAACGTCTCCATCAACCGCGAACTGTATTCGCAGCACGGCAGCACGCCGGCGCCGCTGGCCGGCAACTACGCGTGGCGCAACCAGGCCACCGTCACGGCCTCGTACGACCTGGACCTGTGGGGCCGCAACCGCGCCGCCCTGTCCGCCGCCCTGGGCGACGTGCAGATGGCGTCGGCCGAATCTCAGATGGCCCGCCTGGCCCTGGAAACGGCGCTGGTGCGCACCTACATCCAGCTGTCATACGAATTCCAGCTGCAGGACGTGATCGAGCGCAGCCTGGCGCAGCGCGCCCGCATCCTCGACATCACGCGCCAGCGCAAGGCCGCCGGCATCGGCACGGACATTGACGTGGCGCAAATCGAAACCACCTTGCCTGCCGGCCGGCGCCAGCTGGAGCAGTCGGCCGAATCGCTGGCCCTGCTGCGCAACCAGCTGGCCGCACTGGCGGGCAAGGGTCCGGCGGCCGGCGCGGCGCTCACGCGCCCCGTGCTGCGCCTGGACCAGCCGCTGGCCATTCCCGCCGCCCTGCCGGCCGACCTGATCGGCCGCCGGCCCGACATCGCCGCCCAGCGCTGGAGAGTCGAAGCGGCGGCGCAGCGCATCGACGCGGCCAAGGCCGAGTTCTACCCGAACGTCAACCTGGTGGCGTTCGCCGGTTTCCAGGCCTTCGGCTTCAGCCACTTTCTCGACGCCAACTCGGAGATCCGCGGCGCCTCTCCCGCACTGAGCCTGCCCATCTTTGCCGGCGCCCGTTTGCGCGCCCAGCTGGGCAGCCAGACGGCCGTGTACGACGGTGCAGTGGAGCAGTACAACGCCACCGTCATCAATGCCATGTCGGATGTGGCCAACGCCGTCACCCGCGCACAGTCGCTGGCCAAACAGCATCAGCTGACCGTGCAGGCGCTGGCCACGGCGCAGCGCGCGCGCGACCTGGCGGAAAAAGCGTACAAGGCGGGCATGAGCGACGCCATCGCCATGCTCAACACGCAAGTGGCGCTGCTGGCGGAAGAACAGCAGCAGGCGCAAAATGGGGCGCGCGAGCTCGATCTGTACGTTTCCTTGATGAATGCATTGGGAGGCGGTATCTAGACTCGCGTTGCCATAGCCCAACAAGATACAATCGGAACTTTATTGACACATGAAGGAATATGACATGACCGCTTTTGACGCCACCTCCAAGCGGCTGCAAAACATCCGCACGCGCATGCCAGGCTTCCCCATGGAACTGATGCGCCTGCTGCGCATGACGTACCACATCCAAAAAGGCATGAAGGACTTGACCAATGCCGCGCTGAAAAAGCACGACCTGGTCGATGCCAGCTACATGGTGCTGGCCGTGCTGTACGGCACGGACGACGAAACCTCGAACGCCTGCACCCTAGGCATGGCGTGCCATGAAAAGCCGGCCAACCTGACGCGCGTGTGCAACGACCTGGAAACGCGCGGCCTGATCCACCGCGGCACGCGCCCCGGCGACCGCCGCTCCGTGATGATCTCGCTGACCGACAAGGGCCGCGCGCTGATCGAAACGGCGCTGCCCGACGTGTACCAGGAAACCTCGGCCCTGTACGACGGGTTCACGGAAGAAGAGCTGCAAGTGCTCGACAAGCTGTACATGCGCCAGCTGCGCAACCTCAACAATCTCAACAACCAGAACTGATAGCCTATCGATGACGCCAGCCACAGCAACAAAACCCACATATGGCCCCCTGAACCGGGCGGCCCACTGGCTGGCGCAGGCGCTGCAGGACTGGCGCGCGACGGAAGGCGAACGCTGGATCTACGTCGGCAAGAACCTCATCGCATCGTTCTGCGCGCTGTGGCTGGCCTACCGCCTGGGCCTCGATTCGCCGAGCACGGCGATGACCACCACCATCATCCTGGCCCTGCCCAGCAGCGGCATGGTGCTGGAAAAAAGCTTTTACCGCCTGTGCGGCACCCTGCTCGGATGCACGGCCGCGCTGACCCTGATCGGCCTGTTCCCGCAGCAGCCCGTGCTGCTGTTCGCCGGCCTGGCCCTGTGGGTGGGCCTGTGCACGAGCGGCTCGGCCCTGCACCGCAACGCCCAGTCCTACGTGTACGTGCTGGCCGGCTACACGGCCTGCATGATCGTGCTGCCCGCCATCGAACAGCCGATGCAGGTATTCTCGCTGGCCGTCACGCGCGTGGCTGAAGTGAGCCTGGGCATCATCTGCTCGGCCGCCGTCTCCAGCGTGCTGCTGCCGCGCCACCAGGGCACGCAGGTGATGCGCACGGTGCAGGCGCGCTACGGCAAATTCCTCGCCTTCTGCCATGACGTGCTGCAGCAAAAGCTCACGCCGGCGCAGGTGGAACTGACGCATCTGCAGTTCGCCGCCGACGTGGCGGCGCTGGAACTGGGCCGCTCGGCCGCGCTGTTCGAAGTGACCAGCAAAGTGAGCCACGTGCGCGCACAGAACCGCAAGCTGCATGCCTTCAACGCCACCTTCATGACGGCGCTGACCACCTTCTATACCTTCCACCGCCTGTTCGACCGCCTGCAGCGCGATGGCGAAACCCAGGTCATGCAGGCGTGCGCGCCCCTGTACGCCATCGTCGCCGAGGCGCTGCAAACGACGCCTTCGCAAGACTCGCTCGACACCATGCAGCGGCATTTGCAGGCGGCGCTGGCGCAGGCGCGCGCGGACATCGACGGCGCGGCCATCGTGCATGCGCAGCGCATCGACTTCGACACCGTGTGCGAGCTGCTCGAGCGCTTCGCGCGCGACATGAGCCGCTTTCACGAAGTGTATTTCAGTCTCGTGCACGACACGCCGCTCGACGTGAGCACGCCGCAGGCATATGCGCCGAAGACGCCGCCCGCGCTGGTGCTCGCCAGCGGCGCGCGCGCCGGCATCAGCCTGGCCCTCCTGGCGCTGGGCGCCTACTTCCTCGCCTGGCCCTACGCCAGCACGGCGATGCTGATGGCGGCCGTGTTCTGCGCGCTGGCCTCGTCCTCGCCGCGCCCCATCATGATGATCCGGCAAGTGCTGACGGGCTTTTTGATCGCCATGCCCCTGTCGCTCGTCTGCGTGTATTTCGTGCTGGTGCACGGCGACGGCTTCCCCATGCTGGTGCTCAGTTTTGCGCCCTTCCTCGCCCTCGGCCTGTACCTGATGACGAATCCGGCCAAGCTGGGCGTGGGCCTGGGCGTGTCCACCTTCATCACGCAGATGGCGCCGACGAATCTGATGCACGTCGACGGCGCGGCCTTTTTGAACACGGGCATGGCGCTGATCGTCGGCCTGATGCTGGCCGCCCTCGTGTTTGCCGTGCTGCTGCCCGAGCACACGATGGGCCACAAGGACCATATCGGCCCGGCCCTGTGGCGCGAAGCGCTGCAGGCGTGCACGGCGCCGGCGCGCCGGGTCAAGCATCGCTTCGACAACCGCGTGCGCGACCTGCTCAGCCAGCTCAATGCGGCGGCCGGGCCGGCGCCGGGCGAGGCCACGCGCGCCGTCGTGCGCCAGGCCCTGACCCTGCTGGAAATCGGCCATTCCGTGATCGAATTGCGCGAACTGATCGCGACCGCCCGCCCGGGCGCCACGCGCCATGCGCTGCAGCAGTGCGTGGACGGCATCGCCGCCTGGCTGCGCACGCGCGGCGATGCGCAACTGCAGGCGGCGCTGGCCGCCACCCTGCAGGCGGGCGCCGTGGTGCGCGCGGCGCAAACGCAAGCCGATGCGACAGCCGAACGCAGCGCGCGCCTGCAGACGGCGCTGGCCGACCTGCATTCCATCTACACCTCATTACTCGACCATATGGCGCCTGGCGCCGGAGACCACCATGCCGCGTGAATTCGCCCTGTTCGGAATTCTGATTCCTACCCTGCTGCCCCTGTTCATCCTCAGCATCGGACTGCAAACCCTGCTCGACCGCGTGCTGGGCTGGCTGGGCGTGTACCGCATGGTGTGGCACCCGTCGCTGGCGCGGCTGTGCATCTTCATCGCCATCTTCGGCGCGCTCGCTCTATCGCTTTACAAATAAAAAAAACTGTTCAACCTGATCAAGGAAAGGCTGCCGACATGGTAAGCAAACTGACCCGCTATGCAATCACCCTGCTGCTATTGGCCGCAGCCCTGTGGATAGGCAAGACCGTCTGGGACCGCTACATGGAGTCGCCATGGACGCGCGACGGGCGCATCAAGGCCGACATCGTCAACATCAGCGCCGACGTGGCCGGCACCGTCACGGACGTGCTGGTGCGCGACAACCAGGTGGTGCAAAAAGGCGACGTGCTGTTCGTCGTCGACAAGGAACGCTACACCAGCGCGCTGGCCCAGGCCGACGCCGTGCTGGCCGCGCAAAAAACGGAAATGGGCCGCCGCGGCAAGGAAGCGCAGCGCCGCGCAGGCCTCGACGCCAGCATCATCTCGACGGAAAGCCGCGAAAGCGCCGCCTACGCCGCCAGCTCGGCCTCGTCGCAAGTGCAGGCCGCCGTGGCCGCGCGCGCGCTGGCGCAACTGAACCTGGAACGCACCACCGTGCGCGCCCCCGTCAGCGGCTACGTGACGAACCTGAACGTGCACAAGGGCGATTTTGCCGCCGTCGGCGCGGCCAAGCTGGCCGTCATCGACAGCGCCTCGTACTACGTCGTCGGCTACTTCGAAGAGACCAAGCTGGGCATGCTGGCGCAGGACGACAAGGCGGAAATGAATCTGATGAGCGGCGGCACCCTGCACGGCCACATCGAGAGCATCGCGCGCGGCATTACCGACCGCGACGCCGCCACGGGCCGCGAACTGCTGGCCGACGTCAATCCCACCTTCAACTGGGTGCGCCTGGCGCAGCGCGTGCCCGTGCGCATCCACATCGACGAGCAGCCGAAGGGACAGTTGCTGGTAGCCGGCACCACCTGCACCGTGGTGATCACGCCCCATTCGGCACCGGCGCCGAAACCGGCGGCGGCGCACCCCGCATGATGCGCGGCGGCGCCGGGCGCCTGGCGGAAATCGCCCTGTTCCTCGACGCTGCGGTGCTGGGCAGCTTTTCCGCCGCCGGCCGCAAGCACGGCCTGTCGCCGGCCGCCGCCAGCGCCGCCATCGCGCGCCTGGAAACGGCGCTGGGCGCCACCCTGTTCGAGCGCACCACGCGCCAGCTGCGCCTGACGGAAGAAGGTTTGCACTACCGCCAGTACAGCGAACAGGCGCTGGACTTGCTGGCGCAGGCCGAAGACGGCTTGCACGCGGGCGGCGGCGCCGTGCGCGGCATGGTACGAATCTCGGCGCCGTCCGACATCGGCCGCCAGCTGCTGCTGCCCATGCTCGACCGCTTTGCCGCGCTGCACCCGCAGCTGCGCCATGCGCTGACCCTGACGGACATGACGGCCAATCTGGTGCAGGACGATATCGACCTGGCCATCCGCTACGGCGAGCTGCCCGACAGCGACATGGTGGCGCGCCTGCTGCACCGGGGCCGGCGCGTCGTGTGTGTGGCGCCCGCGCTGGCCGCCAAGGTGGGCGTGCCGGCCGCGCCGCGCGACCTGACACAGCTGCCGACGCTCGTGCTCACGGCCGGCGACGGCGCGCCGCAGGAATGGCGCTACCGCGAAAACGGCAAGCGCCACAGCCTGCGCCTGCCGGGGGACTGGCACAGCAACGACGGCGAAATCATCCGCCGCTGGGCCGTGGCCGGCCATGGCTACGCCTACAAATCGCTGCTCGACATCGGCGACGACCTGCGCGCGGGGTGCTTGCAGACGGTGCTCGACGATTATTTTGCCGACAGCGTCCCCCTGAACCTGCTGTACCGGCGCAGCCGCTTCCAGCCGCCGCGCGTCGCCCTGCTGGCCGACTTCCTCGTGCAGCAGTTCGCCGCGCTGCAAGCCTGACGGCCGCCCTTACCGCGGCAGCACGCCCAGCTGGCGCAGCAGGGTCAGGTTGTCTTCCAGGTGCCAGTTGTCGCTGATGCGCCCTTGCGCATTGACACGGTACAGATCAAACGCATGGAAATCGACGGCTTGTCCCTGCCCCTGCAAGGGTCCCTGCGGCGTGGGGAAGACACCCGTGAAGCGGCCCGTGAAATGCAGGCGCAAAGTCACCCGGTCGCCCGCCACCAGCATCTCCTCGATGGCCACCTTCAAGTCCGGCACGGCCGCGTGGAACGCCTGCGACGCCTGCAGCGGGCCGGCCAATCCCTGCGGGCGGCCGGCAGGCAAGGTACGGTCCGTAAAATCGTCGGCCAGCGCCAGGCGCGCCAGGGCCGGGTCGCCGCTTTCCCAGAACGCGGCATAGCGGCGCGCGGCCAGCGCCACCGCGGCGTCGGCTTTCGCGCCGGACAAGTGGGCGGGCAGGGGCAGATTGATGGCGGCATGGGCCGGCGCGGCGGCCAGCAGGGACAGGGCCAGGATGGCGGGAGCAAAAGCGGACATGGTGGTTCCAAATGAGTTGATCGGCGTGCGCATGGCACACCGTCATTCTGGACTCGCTTGCCCTGCTTGATAATTGGCCCCGCGCTTGAAGCAATTGCTTGCAAGGGTTGAAAATAAGTTGAAAATGCGTTGAAAATCAGCGCCCGCCCGCCACGTCGAGGATGCTGCCCGTCACATAGCTGGCGCCCGGCCCCAGCAGGTACAGGATGGCATCGGCGATTTCTTCCGGCTGGCCACCGCGCTGCATGGGCACGCCCGATGCCAGGCGCGCCACCCGTCCCGGTTCGCCGCCCGAGGCGTGGATGTCCGTGTAGATGATGCCGGGCCGCACGCCGTTGACGCGGATGCCTTCGGCCGCCACTTCCTTCGCCAGCCCCAGGGTCAGGGTATCGACGGCGCCTTTCGAGGCCGCGTAGTCGATGTATTCGTCCGGGGAGCCGATGCGCGCCGCCACCGACGAGACATTCACGATGCGTCCGCCCTGCCCGCCGCTCGCCGTCGACATGCGCCGCACGGCCTGCTGGCAGCACAAAAAGTAACTGATCACGTTGGTGCGCAGCACGCGTTCGAGGCGCTGCGCGGACATGTCGACCAGCCGGCATTTCTGCTCCAGCACGCCCACATTGTTGACCAGCGCCGTGAGCGTGCCCAGGCGCGCATCGACTTCATCGAACAGGCGCGCCACGTCCGCCTCGTCGCTGACGTCGGCCTGCACGGCGATGGCCTCGCCGCCCGCCGCCGCGATGCGCGCGCACAGTTCCCCGGCCGCCTGCGCATCGCGCACATAGTTGATGCAGACGGCATAGCCCTGGCGCGCCGCCAGCAGCGCCGTCGCCGCGCCGATGCCGCGGCTGCTGCCCGTAATCAGGATCACTTCCTTCATTGTTCCTCCTTGGTGGTTGTCACATCATCATACGCGGACGAAAAAAAACCCGCGCAAGGCGGGTTTTTCTGGCAGGCGCATTCAATTTCGGAAGTGCGTCATGGCGTAAGTCAGGTGCTGCCACCAGTGTTCGCGCGTCTGCACGGACGCCAGGCATTTCGCATCGACCTCGTTCTTGAACGCGGGGTCCACGCAAGCCTTGCTGGCCAGCGCATTGCGCTGATTTTCCACGTTGACGATGGCAATCGACAACCACGCCACGAGGGCGACGGCCAGCACGCACAGGGTCCAGGGCAGCTGTTTCATGGTGTTCTCCAGTGTTACTTCTTCGCTGGCGCGGGAGCGCGCTCTTTCAGGACGCGCGCCACCAGTTCATCCATCACGCGCAGGGTCGCCGCCTGGGTTTGCGGCTCGGACTGGCCAGGACGCGACAACTGCGCCGGCGACGTCACGAAGCGGCCGTCGATGACGATGGTCGGCGCGCTGTCGATCTTGCTGGCCGCGATCAGTTGCTCGTTGCGTTTCAGCTTGGTCTGCACGCCGAAGGAATTGAACATGTCCAGGTATTTCGCCTTGTCGATGCCGTTCTTGACCAGCAAGTCGAGGATGGCGTCATCGCGGTTCAGACGATTGCGCTCGACGTGGATGGCGCGGAAGATCTTGTCGTGGAACTGGTCCAGCTGGCCCATCGCTTCCAGGGTGGCGTAGGCGTGCGCCTGCGGATCCTTCGGACCCGAGAAGGCCAGGTGGATGCGGCGGAAGGCGATCTTGTCGCCCTGCTTCTTGACCCAGTCGTGCATCAGCGGATCGAGCGCGTAACAATGCGGGCACGAGTACATGAAGTACTCGACCACTTCCACCTTCTTGCCCGTGTCCGTGCGCACTGGCGTCGGGAGCGTGGTAAAGCCGGTATCGGCCGCCATGGCGCCGCCGGTGGCCGCCACCAGGGTGACGGCGGCAAGCAGGGGACGCAAGAAACGCAGAAAACGCATAATAATCCTTCATCATAAGTGGTCGTGAACGGGGCGAGATTACCACTTTTTGCGCCGGGCGATGAACCCCGGGCGGAAAAAAGGCGCTTTTGCGCGCTCCGTTTGCGCCCGATTAAGCCGCTCTTAAGCGCCGCCGTGCCGCTGCCTCAGAAATGGTAGCGCGCGGCCACGCGCAACTGGCGCGCATCATTGAGGTAAATGCTGGAGCGGCAACCCGGCGCATCGCCGTAATGGCGGCGGTTGGCCAGGTTGCTGCCGGCCAGCTCCAGCTCCCAGGCGCCCAGCTTGCGCACATAGCGCCCGTCCACGGTGGCGAACGCGGGCACTTGCGCCAGGCAGCTGCCGGCGAAATCGGGGCCGTAGCGCAGGGCGCGCAGCCATTGCACGCCTACGTCGGCACTGACGCCGCCCTGCCCCGTCCAGTACAGGCGCAGGCTCGCCAGGGTTTTCGGCACGAGCGCGATGTCCGGGCCGTCATAGGCGTAATCGTCATAGCGCGCATGCACTTGGCGCAGCTGAGCGTCGAAGCGCCAGTCGCGCGCCAGCGCCATGCCGGCCTCGATGGCGATGCCTGCGCGGCGCGAGGGATCGAGGTTGCCCGCAAAGCCCAGCTGGCCCAGGTTCTGGTCGAAGACGATCTGGTTGCTCAGGCGCTCGCTGAACACGCGCAGGGAAGCGCTACGCGCCGCGTCGCCGTAGGTGGCGCCCACTTCCATTTCGCGCCGCAGCTGCCCCGCCAGGGGACGGTAGCCGGCGCGGGTATAGCCATCGTCATCGATGCGGTAGCTGCGCGCGGCCCTGGCGTACACGCTCAGCTGCGGGCGCAGCTGCAGGCTGCCCTGCAAGTCCCACGCATTCTGGTTTTCCCAGTCGCTGCCGCCGGCGGGCATGTCGGCCGGGTCGAGCTGGAACTGTTCATGCCGCAGCCCCAGCAGCAGGCGCGGCGCATACAGGCCGCCGAAGGCCAGCTCTTCGCGCAGCAACAGCGCGCGCGAGTACTGGCGCCGCTGCGCATCGCCCGCGCGGCCCGAGCGCCGCTGCCACTGCATCAGGTCCAGGCCCACTTCCGTGTCCGTGCCCACGCCAGCCACCTTGCCGTAATGGCGCAGGCGCGGCGCCAGCTGGCGGCGGCGGCTGCTGTACGTCGATTCGATGCTGCCGTCCTCGCCCGCATAGTGGGCCGTGGCGCGCTTTTCCCGCTGCGACAGTTCCACGCCCAGCTCGAAACTGCCCACATAGCGCTGCACGAAGGCGCTGGCGCGCCGCACCTCATAGCGGTACAGGTCTTCCGGGCGGGCCGCCAGCAAGGACAGGAACGGTGCTTCGGGCGCGGGATAGCGGGTGTCCTGCTTCAGCTGGTCGGCGCTGAAGCCGAAGCGGCCCTGGCGCAGCTTCCATTCCGCGCCGCCGTTGAAGCCGCGCTGGTGAAACACGCTGCCATCGCGGTAATTGCCGTTACGCAGGCCGTCGATGGCCACGTCGAGCGACATGCCGCCCTGGTCGCGCGACAGGGCGCCGCGCATGCTGTGCTGGCCGCCCTGCGCCAGTTCGGCGGACAAGTCGCCGTGCGTGACGCCGTCCACGCCACCATCCGCGCCGTCCTGTGCGCGCGCCGGCATGGCCAGGGTGCACAACAGCAAGATGCGCGCGGCGATGGTCAGGGCGGAAGGGGCAGGCATCATGGCGGAAAGCTGGGTGCGCTACCTGGGCGCGAACGCACGGTAGTAGGAGGATGGCAAAAGCGAATCATTATACGCACGGCGCGCGGCGCCGCAACAGCGAGCTGGGCTCGCCAGCATAATCCATTGCTTATTTGTAATTTTTACAGGTATATTAACGAGCGCCCGGCGATCCTGGGCGCAGCCGACTGCATTTGAAAATCAACAAGTCACTGTGGGAGTCACGCATGGAAAGTCGTAGCACGCCGCGCCGCCGCATTGTCCCCCTCGCGGGCAAGTTCAAAGCCCTTGCCATCGCCGCCCTGCTGCTGGCCGGCCTGGCCCTGCAGGCCGAGCTGTTCGCCCAGCCGGACCAGGGCAAGCCGGCCAGCGCACCCATGCCGCCGGCGCCGTCGGCCGACGGCATCGCCCTCGCCTCGCCGCATGCGGCCGCCGTCACCACGCCCAGCGCCAGCAACGCCTGGGGCGGCGCGCACACGGGCGCGCAAGCGACCCTGTCGGACCGCGTGGTCGACTACCAGATCGAAGCGACGCTCGATCCCGTCAAGCACACGATAGACGGCCAGCAGAAACTGCGCTGGCGCAACCGCAGCGCGCAAGCCGTCAGCAGCGTGTACCTGCACCTGTACCTGAACGCCTTCGAGGGCGAGCATTCGACCTTCTTTACCGAGAAGCGCAAGTTCGATACGGGCTTTCGCTCGGGCGTCGGCACGCGCGACGGCGAGTGGGGCTACATGGAACTGCGCAGCATGACGCAGAACGGCGCCACGGCGCCCTGGCATTTCGTCCAGCCCGACAACGGCCCGGCCACCGACCGCACCGTGGTGCGCGTCGACTTGCCGCAGGCCGTCGCGCCGGGCGCCGAGACGACGCTCGACATGCGCTTCTTCGACCAGCTGCCGCGCGTCATCGCGCGCACCGGCTATTTCGGCAGCTTCCATCTGGTGGGCCAGTGGTTCCCGAAGATCGCCGTGCTGGAACTGCCCGGCGAACGGGGCGCCACCGCGCCGCGCTGGAACGCGCATGAATTTCACCTCAATTCGGAGTTCTACGCCGACTTCGGCCGCTACGACGTGAAGCTGACCGTGCCCAGGGAGTACACGGTGGGCGCCACCGGTGAATTGCAGGGCGCGCCGCAGGAGAAAAACGGCATGCTCACGCACCACTATGTGCAGGGCGACGTGCACGATTTCGCCTGGACGGCCGACAAGCGCAGCGCAGCGCCATTGACGGGCAGCTGGAGCGCCCCTGGCAGCCCGCCCGTGGCCATCAAGGTGCTGTACCCGCCCGAGTATGCGTCGAACGCGGCCCCCGCGCTGCAGGCGGCGAAAGACTCGCTGACATATTTCTCGCGTACCCTGGGCCCGTATCCGTACAAGACCCTGACGGTGGTGATCCCGCCGTTCAATGCGGCCGAAGCGGGCGGCATGGAATACCCGACCTTCATCACGGCCTCGAGCTTCGCCAGCCTGCAGCCGAAGACCCTCGCCGGATTCGGCCTCGACTTCGTCACCATCCACGAATTCGGCCATGGATATTTTTACGGCATCCTGGCCTCGAACGAATTCGAGGAACCGATCCTCGACGAAGGCTTGAACGAGTACTGGGACCAGCGCATGCTGCGCGCGCGCGGCCAGGACATCCACGCCACCACGCCCCTGCTCAAGCGCCTGGGCTTCGCTCCCGCCTTCAAGGTCTTCGAGGCCGAACGCATGGCCGCGCCACGCCAGGATGCGGCCGACCCGCTGGGCCAGAATACGTGGGACCGCCTGCAGGGCGTGGGGCCCGTCTACAGCCGCACGGCCACCACCCTGCGCGACCTGGAAGCGCGCATCGGCAGCGAGGCCATGGAACGGGGCTTCAAGGCCTATTACGAACAGTGGAAATTCCGCCACCCCAGCGTGGCCGACCTGCGCGAAGCGCTGGCCGATGCGACGGGCCAGCGGCGCATCGTGGAACAGGTCTTCGCGCAGCAAGTCC
Source organism: Janthinobacterium sp. GW823-FHT01H08 (assembly GCF_058797855.1). Taxonomy (NCBI): domain Bacteria; kingdom Pseudomonadati; phylum Pseudomonadota; class Betaproteobacteria; order Burkholderiales; family Oxalobacteraceae; genus Janthinobacterium; species Janthinobacterium sp. GW823-FHT01H08. Next base: position 1,790,346 of record NZ_CM179504.1, on the reverse strand, counting down.
ATGCCAGCGCGAATATCGACGACCGCATCGGCAGCTTCACCAGCGAAGAGCAGACGCCGCTGGCCGGCCTGGCGCTGGTGAACGGCAAGCGCGTGGAACGCACGCCCGAGGCGCTGGAAAAAGAAGAGGACAAGGTGCGCGCGACATGGGACAAGGCGCACCCGGACGCCAAGCCCGGCACCGGGCCCTATCCCTATCTGACCAGCGTGGTGCTGCGCCGCCGCGGCGCGCCCGTGCCGCAGGTGCTGCTGGTGAAATTCGCCGACGGCAGCTCCGAACGCATGGTGTGGGACAACGGGCAGCTGTGGCAGCGCTACACCTGGAGCAAGCCCGTGAAGGCCATCTCTGCCGAACTCGATCCCGACCGCGTGCACTACCTCGACGTCAACAAGCTCGATGACAGCCGCACCCTGAAAGCCGACACGTCCGCCGCGCGGCGCTGGAGCCTCGACATCGCCGCCGCCTTCCAATACCTCCTTTCCCTGATCGCCATCGTATGAGCGCCACTTCCACCACACGGGCCGGCGGCCTGACCCTGACCATGCGCGCCAGCCGCGCCGCCCTGCAATGGCGCTTGCTGCTGCTGTGGGCCGGCCTGCTGCTGATCCCGACCATCGTTGCCGTCATTCCCGTCTGGCGCACCTTGAGCGCCAGCCTCGATCAGACCGTGCATGCGGCAGCGCTGGCACAGCGGCTCGACCTGATGACGGTGGCCGACCTGGCCGCCAATGCCAGCCGCAACGGGGCCGCCATCAGCCAGGCCGCCATCGCCGCCATCGGCCTGACCCTGCTGCTGTCGCCGCTGCTGAGCGGCCTGGTGGTGACGGCCGCGCGCGCGCCTGCGCCGCCCGGCTTCGGTGCCCTGCTGACGGGCGCCTTCAGCGAATACGGCCGTATGCTGCGCATGCTGTTGTGGAGCATCGTGCCGCTGGGCGTGGCGCTGGCGATCGGCGCCGGCGCACTGAAACTGGCCAACAAGCATGCGGCGACAGCCATCCTGGAAGCCGACGCCGACCTGGCCCGTCACTTGGCCTTGCTGCTCGCGGGCGTGCTGTTCCTGCTGGCCTGCGCCACGCTCGACGCGGGCCGCGCGGCGCTGGCCGTCGACCGGCGCCGCACGTCGGCCGTCAAGGCCTGGTGGCGGGGTCTGGGCATGCTGCGCCGGCGTCCGCTGGCCTGCCTGGCCATCTACCTCGTCATCACCGTGCTGGGATTGGCCCTGTATGCGCTGCTGGGCGTGGCACGGCTGAACCTGGCCGGCCCCGGTCCGCTGGCCATCGCGGCCAGCTTGCTGGCGACGCAGCTGGCGGCGCTGACGCTGGCGTGGATGCGCAGCGCGCGCCTGTTCGCCCTGATCAACGTCAGGTGTTCAATCGCCTAGTCAGGCCCTCAGGCGCCCTTCATCGGCGAGGAAGTCGATGAAGGTGCGCACCTTCGAGGACAGGTAGCGGCGGCTCGTATAGACGGCGTACACCTTGCCGCCCGCCAGCTTGAAATCGTCGAAGAGGCGCACCAGCCGCCCCGCCGCCAGGTCGTCATCCGTTTGCCACGACGGCAGCAGGGCGATGCCCATGCCGTCGAGCGCGGCCGCGTGCAGCAGGCTTTCGTTATTGCATTGCAGCACGGGCGTAAACTTCACCGTCTCGCGTCCCTGCGGCCCGTCGAAGGCCAGCTCATTGCCGTTCGCCAACAAGGAATAGCTGATCATGGCGTGCTGCGTGAGGTCTTGCGGCAGCTGCGGCCGGCCCGCGCGCGCCAGGTAGGCGGGCGCGGCCACCAGGTGAAAGGCAATGCTGCCGATGGGCCGCGCGATCAGGGCCGGCGACGGCGCCTGGCTCACGCGCAGGGCCAGGTCGAAACCTTCTTCCACCAGGTTGACCACTCTCCCGCTCAAATCGATGTCGAACGTGACTTCCGGGAAGCGCTCGCGGTAAGCCACCAGGGTGCGCGTAAAGATGGCGTTGGCGAACCAGACAGGGGCACTCAGGCGCAGCATGCCGCGCGGCACCACCGTCGTGCGGCCTACCGTCGCTTCCACTTCGTCGAGGTTGTCGAGCATGTCGCGGCACTGTTCAAAATACACCTTGCCGATTTCCGTCAGGCTCAGGTGGCGGCTGCTGCGGTTCAGCAGGCGCGCGCCCAGGTGGCGTTCCAGGTGCATCACGTGCTTGCTGACCATGGCCGGCGACAGATCGAGGCGCTCGCTGGCCCGCACGAAACTGTCCAGTTCCACCACGGCGCGAAACACGCGCATGCTGCGCAAGGTATCCATGACTGCCCAATCATCAACAAAATGGAAATGATATATCAATAATAGCGATCTTGATCAACTGACCGCGCATGACTATCATCGATAGCATCAGTCATTCCACTCCGGAGCCCCCATGCAAGAGCACACCTTCCCCACCTACTTCCTGTCGCACGGCGGTGGCCCGTGGCCCTTCATGAAGGAGCAGTTCGGCGGCCGCTACGACGTGCTGGAAGCATCGCTGCAGGACATCCCGCGCCAGATCGGCGCGCGCCCGAAAGCCGTGCTGGTGGTGACGGCGCACTGGGAAGGGCCGCAGTTTCTCGTCTCGGCCAGCCCGCAGCCGGGCATGATCTACGATTATTCGGGTTTTCCGCCGCACACCTATCAAATCCAGTACCCGGCGCCTGGCGCGCCGGAGCTGGCGGCGCAGGTAAAACAGTTGCTGGACGCGGCCGGCCATCCGGCGCGCCTGGACCACGAGCGCGGTTTCGACCACGGCACCTTCAGCGCCCTGTTTCCCATCTACCCGCAGGCGGACGTACCGCTGGTGCAGCTGTCGCTCAAGCACGGCTACGACCCGCTCACGCACGTCGAGGTGGGCCGCGCGCTGGCCGGCCTGCGCCGGCAGGGCGTACTGATACTGGGCAGTGGCCTCAGTTATCACAACCTGCGCCAGTTCGGCCAGGCGGGCGCCGTCGCCTCGCACCAGTTCGACGCCTGGCTGCGCCAGACGATGGCCTTGCCGCCGGCACAACGGCTGGAACAGTTGCTGGCCTGGGACCGGGCGCCCGGCGCGCGCCAGGCCCATCCGCAGGAAGACCATCTGCTGCCGCTGATGGTGGCGCTCGGCGCGGCCGAGCAGGAAGCGGCGCACGTCGTCTACCACGAAGAGGATTTCTTTGGGGCGCTGGCGGTGACCAGTTTCAGGTTCGGATAATCCGCCAGCACAGAAAAAAAGCGCCGCGACAGCAATGTCGCGGCGCTTTTTGTAAGAGCTGGGTTCAGACAGAGACACCGGAAGCCGGGGTCAGACGGGGACGCCGAGTCCCGCAACACCGCCAACGGCAGGTTCGACGCCTACGTCACCGGGGGTCTGACCCCAGAATTTAAAAAAGCCGCTAGCTAGCGGCTTTTGTTTCATTACGTGCCGCGCTTGCCCCGCGCCGCATTTTTCGCCTTTTCAGCGGCAATTTCCGCCGCCTTCGCCGCTTTTTCCGCCATCTCGGCCGCATGCTGGGCCATCAGGGCCGCGCGCGTGTCCGGCGTTTCCAGCGAGATGCGGCCCAGGATGCCGCTGCGGTAGTCGAGCAGCAGGGTATGCGACGCTTTCTCGAAATCGTAGTCGCCGCCCTTGATGCGGAAGCCGCGCTTGGCGGCGATGCCTTCGACCACGCCGATGGCGTCGACTTCGCCGATCTTGGTGCCGTAGCGGGTTGCCAGCAAGTCCGGGTAGCGCTTGAGCAATTCCTCGGCCAGGAACACGGCCACTTCCTCTTCGATCAGCGCGTTCGAGCCGATGGCGTGGCTGGCCGCCAGCATCAGGCCGTCGCTGGGGATGGCGATCTTCGGCCACAGCATGCCTGGCGTGTCGACGAGAATGGTGTTCTTGTCCAGGTACAGCTTTTGCTGCATTTTCGTCACGGCCGGCTCGTCGCCCACCTTGGCCACGCGCTTTTTCAGCAGCGCGTTCATCAGCGTCGACTTGCCCACGTTGGGAATACCCATGATCATGATGCGCAGCGGCTTGGTCGGCACGCCGCGGTGCGGCGCCAGCGACTTGGCCAGGTCAGGAATGCGCGCCACATCGCCCGGCTTCTTGGTCGTCATCGCATACGCGGTCACGCCTTCCTGGGCATTGAAGTACGCGACCCAGGCGCTAGTTGCGGCAGGATCGGCCAGGTCTGTCTTGTTGAGGATTTTCAGGCAAGGGCGCTGGCGGAACAGGCGCAGCTCGTCCACCATGGGATTGCAGCTGGCTGCCGGCAGGCGCGCGTCCACCACTTCAATCACCAGATCGGTGTTTTCCATGGTTTCGGCCGCTTTCTTGCGGGCCGCGTTCATGTGTCCTGGGTACCATTGTATCGCCATGCTCTTGCTTTCAAAATCGTTCGGTCAATCCGCTATTTTACGTGGTTGCCGCCGCGACGTCCCATTTTCCGCCGCCAGCGCCAGCCGTGCGACGCGAACGAGACAATTGGTGATAATTTGGCAGTTACACGAATGATAAGATCCGCAGTCCGTCCAGCCTGGCCGGTTTCCACATTGCAAGTACAACCTGGCACGCATTCCATGCATCTTCCCCGTTTTTTCCTCCTCGTCCCCCTTTGCGCCTGTCTGCTGCCCGCCATGGCCCAGGAACAAGCGGCGGCGCCAGGCGACGCAGCGAACCAGGAAATACAACAGATTGTCGACGTGCAAGGCACGCGCGATCCCGACCTGCGCCCCTACCGCACCATGCTCAAGGGACTCGACGCGTACGCCGACCACCAGCGCCTGGCGCCAGGCGCGCCGCTGCGCTTCATGCTGATCCCCGCCACGCCGAAGGCCAGGCTCGAAGGCGTGACCCTGCACCTGTCGGCCGACAATCTGTCCATCCCCGTGCCGCTGGCAGCGGACGGCGGTTTCACCTTGACGCGCGACAAGACCGCCTACGATGCAAATGCCGACCTGGTCAGCAACAAGAAACGCGACACCGTGCGCTGGCGCGCCGACATTCACACGCCGGGCCTGCCCCAGAACGTGCGCCGCCTGGGCGACTTGCGCCTGGAATGCGAAATCCGCTGGGCCGTCGAGCAGGATGACCTGCCGTTTGTGCGGCGCAACCTGTTCCGTCTGGCGGGCGGGCCTTGCCACTCGTCGCTGATCCACGTGCCCTTTCCCGTATTCCGCAAGCTGCTTGCCGTGCAGGCGCGCTCGGGCGAGCGCACGCTGGACATCCGCATCACGGAAGACCGCCAGCGCTACGTGCCGCCGCTGCATGACGTGAGCTGGGACGACAATACCCTGCTGACCCTCACGTATGCCGATGACGGCAACATGGCGGAAGCCGCCCCGGCACCACCCAAGAAGGCGGCGCTGCGCCAGTGATACGCGCGCGGGAACCGGGTCAAATATTTCTACGCGGACTTTTATATTTACTGAAAGAAACAAAAAAGTATGCTCTAATATCGCCTCTTAAATGAAAAGCAATGTTTTCCGGACTGGCTGGCACAGGCGCACGGAGACAGGCGATGGGATAGCTCGATATGATGATGGAACACACTGGCATGGCGCCCAAGCGCGTGCCGCGCAATGACTGGAAGAAGGAATGCCGGCAGCTGCAGGGGCAAGTGGCGCAGCTCGAGGAGCGCTTGAAACGTCAGAGCGCCGACAGTTATGGCTTGCAAATGCTGTATGACCAACTGGTCAATGAAATCAAGCACCACCGCGACATGTTGCAGCTCGACAGTTTCGATGCGGATAAATCATCGCTCGTCTACACGCAAGCATGGCGCCGCTTCATGGCCGGCGACGCGCTCGACTATCAGACACACCGCCACACGCATTCCAGCCGCCGTCCCACCTTGCTGTAGTGCGCTGCGCCGTTACAGTTCCGCCAGCGCCTTCACGTGCGCCGCCACGCTGCGGCCCAGGGACGACAGGTTGTAGCCCCCTTCGAGACAGCTGACGATGCGGCCCTTGCCATACTGATGGGCCACGGCCATCATCTGCTGCGTCATCCATGTGTAGTCGGCCTCCACCAGGCCCATGCCGCCCACGTCGTCTTCGCGGTGGGCATCGAAACCGGCGGAAATGAAAATCATCTGCGGCTGTTGCCGGTGCAGCGCCGGCAGCCAGTGGTCGAGCACCAGCTGGCGCACGGCATCGCCCTTCGAGCGGGCCGGCACGGGCACGTTGACGCGCGTGTCGGTGTAGGATTCGACATCGCTGTACGGATAGAACGGGTGCTGGAAAAAACTCACCATCAGGATGCGCGGGTCGTGCGCCACGGACTCGGCCGTGCCATTGCCATGGTGCACGTCAAAGTCGACGATGGCAACGCGCTCGAGGCCACGCACGTCGAGCGCATGCTTGGCGGCGATGGCGACATTATTGAACAGGCAGAAACCCATCGGTTCGCTGGGCCGCGCATGGTGGCCGGGCGGGCGGATCGCGCAGAAGGCGTTGCTGATCTCGCCATCGATGACGGCATCCGTGGCTGCCACGGCCGAGCCGGCCGCAGCCAGTGCCGCCTCATAGCTGTGCGCGTTGAGCAGGGTGTCGCCGTCGAGCGGATAGTAGTCGCCTTCCTGCGGCACATTGTCGCGCACCAGGCCGATGGCCGTGGCACTGTGGTTGCGCTCGATATCGGACAATTGCGCGCGCACGCCGTCACGGTGCTCGACCAGGTCGCTGATGTGCGCGAGGATCAATTGATCGTTGATGGCCTGCAAGCGGGCCGGTGATTCTGGGTGCCAGTCGCCCATTTCATGGCGCTGGCAATCGGGATGGGTATAAATGGCTGTGCTCATGCGCTGTACTGGTTACCTCTGTCTCTGTCCATTCTCCGGGAACACTGCATGGCATTCCTGTTCGCCCTGCGCGTTCTCGCATAAAATCACTGGCTGGTCTGTGCCGCCGTCGCTGCCTCTCTAATCTACCACGTGCGCGCAACGGGCGGGCGGCACGACTTGACCTGGCCAAAGCGATTGTAAATTAAATAATCCGACTTACTGTGATAGAAATAGCATGTTTTCGAAAATACACCAGGCCGCACAGCAGATCGGCGAAGTTCTCGTCGGCAAACACTTGCAGATCCGCCAGGCCCTCGCCTGCGTGCTGGCCGGCGGCCACCTGCTGATCGAAGACGTGCCCGGCGTGGGCAAGACAACCCTGGCCCATGCGCTGGCCATCTCGCTGGGCCTGCAATGGAAGCGCCAGCAATTCACCAGCGACCTGCTGCCCGCCGATGTGGCCGGCATGAGCGTGTATGACCGGGGCAGCGGCAGCTTCCTCTTTCATCCCGGCCCCCTGTTCACGCAAGTGCTGCTGGCCGACGAGATCAACCGCGCCACGCCGAAGACGCAATCGGGCCTGCTCGAAGCGATGGAGGAGCGGCAAGTGACGCTCGACGGCGTCACGCATGCGCTGCCGCAGCCGTTTTTCGTCATCGCCACGCAGAACTGCGCGCACCAGCTGGGCACCTTCCCCCTGCCAGAATCGCAGCTCGACCGTTTTCTCATGTGCGTCACCCTGGGCTACCCCGATGCGGCCGCGGAAAGGGCGCTGCTGCTGGGCGCCGACCGCCGCGCCATGCTGCACACCTTGCCTGCCGTCATGAACGCGGAAGAATTGCTGCAGGCGCAAGCGGGCCTGCGCGCCATCCACGCCTCGGCCGCCGTCGTCGACTACGTGCTGGCCCTCGTGCATGCCACGCGCGCGCCGGGCGTGTTTGCCGATGGCCTGAGCCCGCGCGCCGCGCTGGCCCTGCTGCAGGCGGCGCGCGCCTGGGCCGCGCTGGCCGGACGCGACCACGTCACGCCCGACGATGTGCAAGCCGTGCTGCTGCCCGTCTGCGCCCACCGCCTGCATGCGGCGCAAGGCTCGCTGGATAGCCGCGCGCTGCTGCAGCACATGCTGTTGAGCATTCCCGTCTGAGCGGCATGCGCTGGCGCAATATCTCTTGGCTGCCGGCGCGTCCCTGGCTGGGCGCGCAGCGCGTGCACATCCGCCCTTCGCGCGCGGGTCTGGCGTTTGCCGCGCTGCTGCTGGCACTGTGGATCGCCGCCGTCAATTACCGCCTGGGCCTCGGTTATGCGCTCACGTATTTCGCCGCCGCCTGCGCCATCGCCGACATGCTGTTTGCCAGCCGCAACCTGGCGGGCCTGGCCTTGGCCGCCACGCCGGGCAGCCCCGTGTTCGCGGGCAGCCACGCCTCGTTCACCTTGCGCCTGATCAACCGCAGCGCGCGCCCGCGCCATGCGATCCACCTTGCCATCAGCGGTGTGGCGGCAGCACCCAGCCTGGCCGACATCGCCGCCCACGGGGAAACGGCCGTCAGCATCGTCGTAACGGCGCGGCAACGCGGCTGGCTCGATGCGCCCTCCGTGCGCCTGTCCGGCAGTTTTCCGCTGGGCCTGTTTGTGGCATGGTGCCACTGGCAGCCCGAGGCGCGCGTGCTCGTGTATCCGCAGCCAGAACAGGGTGCGCCGCCGCTGCCCTTGCCTGCCTTCACGGTGCGGCCGGCAAAGCAGGCACGGCAGCCAGACTCGCCCGATGGCCCCCTGGAACTGGCCGGCGTGCGCGCCTACCGGCCAGGCGATCCCTTGCACCGCCTGGCCTGGCGCCAGATCGCCCGCCACGACGGCGAGCACGTATTCAGCAAGCAATTCCAGCCTGCCGCCGGCGCGCCGGCAGGCGCATCCCATGGCAGCATCGTGTTCGAGCACGCCTCGCTGCACGCGCTGGCGCCGGAAGCGCGCCTGTCGCGCCTGGCCGCCTGGGTGCTGCAGGCGGAACGCACGGGCTTGCCATATGGCTTGCGCCTGGGCGCGCTGACCTTGGCGCCGGCCCTGGGCGCCAGCCACCGCGACGCCTGCCTGCGCGCGCTGGCCCTGCACGACTTACCTCCCAGCAAGGAGTCAACATGATCCGCTGGTTCAACAGCTTGCCGCGCGAGAAAGCCGACATTGTGCTGCTGTTGCTGGCGGCCGCCATGGTGCTGGCGCCGCACGCGCTGCACCTGCCCCCATGGCTGTCGATGGCAAGCGCCGCCCTGCTGCTGTGGCGCGCCGTCATTACCGTGCGGGGCAGGCGCCAGCCGCAGCTAACCCTGCTTGCGCCGCTGGCCCTGCTCGGCATTGCCGGCGTCTACGCCAGCTATGGCACCGTGCTGGGACGCGATCCCGGCGTGGCCATGCTGGCCTTGCTGCTGGCCTTGAAATCGCTGGAAATGCATGGCCGGCGCGACATCTTCGTCTTCGTCTTCCTCAGTTTTTTCCTTTTGCTGGCGAACTTTTTCCATACGCAAGGCATCCTCAGCGCTGCCTGGATGCTGGCCACCGTCATCGTCCTGCTGGCCGCCCTGCTGTCGGCCCAGTACGGCACCGTGCAGCCCCGCCTGGCGCAACGGTTAAATTTGCTGGGGCGCATGCTGGCACTGGCCGTCCCCCTGTCAGCCGTCATGTTTCTTGCCGTGCCGCGCGTCGACGGCCCCCTGTGGGGCGCCGCACCAGAAGACGCGCAGGCACGCACGGGCTTGTCCGACAGCATGCAGCCGGGCGCCATCGCCTCGCTGGCCCTGTCAAGCGACCCTGTCTTTACGGCCCGTTTCAGCACGCCGATCCCGCCGCAAGACCAGCTGTATTGGCGCGCCGTGGTGCTGGGCGACTTCGACGGCGCCACCTGGACGCGCAGGGGGGCAAAGGGGCGCGCGCCTGCCAGCGACAGCCGCATCGACATCGCGCTGCAAGGCCAGCCCAGCCAATACGAAGTCACCTTGCAGGCGAGCGGCCAGCGGCGCATCTTCGCGCTTGACGTGCCGCGCAGCATCGAACGCTTGCCCGGTAACCCGTATGTCGTGTCGTCGGCGCTGGAAGTGCTGACCATACAGCCCATTACTTCGACCGTGCGTTACCGCGCCAGTTCCCAAGCGCGCTACCGGCTGCAGGCCGGCTTGTCGGCCGCGCAGCAACAGCCATGGCTGGCCTTGCCCGCAGGCAGCAATCCGCGCAGCGTGGCCTGGGCCCGTGCCCTGCGCGGCAGCGGCGCGCATGCGCTGGCGCCCGCCGACGCCGTCGCCGCCGTGCTCGAGCACTTCCGCCGCGCGCCCTTCCGCTACACCCTGCAGCCGCCGCTGCTGGGCAAGCATGGCGTCGACGACTTCCTGTTTCGCACGCAGGCGGGCTTTTGCGAACATTACGCGGGCAGCTTTGTCGTGCTGATGCGCGCCATGGGCATTCCCGCGCGCGTCGTCACCGGTTACCAGGGCGGCGCACGCAACAGTGACGGCGCCAGCCTGACGGTGCGCCAGTCCGACGCCCACGCCTGGAGCGAAGTGTGGCTGGCGGGCCGGGGCTGGGTGCGCATCGATCCCACGGGCGCCGTCGCGCCCCTGCGCACGGAGCGCAACCTTGACGCCGCCCTGCCGCCGCCCCCGTCGCCGCTGACGGCGTGGCGCGCCCTGGCCGGCCTCGACGGCGGCGCGCACGGGGCGCTTGCCGCCTGGCGCCAGCAATGGCAGCAGGCCGAGCACGCCTGGAGCAGCTGGGTACTCGACACCACGCCGCAGCGCCAGCGCGCCATGCTCGATCACTTGAAAAACTTGCCAGCGAAGCAGCTGGCAGTCGCTTGCGCCGTGCTGGCCGTGCTGTCCGCCGTGGCCGGTGGTCTGGTCTGGTGGCGGCAGGCGCGGCAAGGCGATCCGCTCGACGCCCTGTACGCACAATTTTGCCGCCAGCAGGCGCGGCGCGGCTACAGCCGTGCGCCGCATGAAGGTCCGCACGGTTATGCTGCACGGTTGGCCGCAGGCAAGGCCACACAAGAGGCGCACGCCGCCACCGCACAGTTTCTGGCAATCTATGCCGCGATGAAGTATGGTAATGCCCACCCAGACGAACAACTCCGCGCGCGGCGCAGCTTGCGCCGCCTGTTAACCCAATGCCGATGAGACGCTCCTTGTTACCGATCAAAACCTCCGCCCTGTCCCTGCTCCTCTCCCTTCCCCTGTGCCTGACGACCGCGCACGCTGGCGAAAACAGCCATATTTCCGCTGCCGACCGCGCCCGCGCCGTGCGCGCGGCCAAGGCCCCGCCCGCCAAGGCGACAGCCAAGAAAGCACCGGCAAAATTCGACTTCGAAGGCGAGTTTGTCGACTATGCCAACTGGAAAGAAGTACGCGCCTTCCTCGACGACATGTCCGCCAAGCATGGCTTTGACCGCGCCGGACTCGATACCCTGATCGGCAAGGTGCGCTATGTCGAATCGACCGTGCAGCTGATGAAGCCGGCGCCGCCCGGCAAGCCGAAGAACTGGCAAGCGTACAGCGCCCGCTTCATCGAGCCGGTGCGCATCAATGCGGGCGTGAAATTCTGGGAAGAGAATGCGGAAGCGCTGGCGCGCGCCGAGCGCGAATATGGCGTGCCGGCCGAGATCATCGTCGGCATCATCGGCGTGGAAACCGTGTACGGACGCAATACGGGCCGTTTCCGCGTGCTCGACGCGCTGACGACCCTGGCGTTTTCCTATCCGGACAGCCCGACCCGCGCCGCGCGCATGGAATTTTTCAAGGGAGAACTGGAAAACGCGCTGTTGTACGCGCGCAAGGATGGCATCGATCCCTTGACCCTGCTCGGCTCGTATGCGGGCGCCATCGGCCTGCCTCAATTCATGCCCAGCAGCATCATGAAATATGCGGTGGACTTCGATGGCGATGGCCATATCGACCTGCGTAATTCCACGGCCGACGCCATCGGCAGCGTCGCGCATTTCCTCGTCGAACATGGCTGGCGGCGCGACGACCCGGCCATCAGTACGTATCCCGTCACCGTGTCGGCCAGCCGCACGTGGGAAAAGTTCGTCGGCCAGGGCTTGCAAGCCAAATACCGGCTGGGAGAATTGCAGGAAGCCGGCGTGAGTACCGTCGTGGCCACGCCCCAGAACATGTTGTTTGGCTTGATCGATTTACAAAATGGTTCAGAAGCAACTGAGTATCACTTGGCAACCAATAACTTCTTTGCTATAACTCAGTACAACAGAAGTTATTTTTATGCCATGTCAGTGATTGACCTGGGCAAGGCCATCAGTCAAGTGCGCGCACGCTAACCGAAAGTCAGTGTAAAGTTATAATATTACTTGTAAGAAAGCGTAAGCGATGTTGAAGCGACCGGCAAACAGGTCTATGGTGGGGCCGATAACATGTGCCAGCCTCGCTCGCCAGCCTTTGTGCGGCACGGGATGCAGTAGTGGTTTTATACTTAACTTTTGTCAAAGTACAATTTTTGCTCTATCATAGAGCATAATAAAGAATAAATAGGTGTTGCAGCTAGACAACACCGGTTCTGTACAAAGCAAGATTAGCGGGCTTTCCCGCCTGAAATTGAATCCTGTTGTACAATTGTGTATATATCATGAAAAACTGTATCCCGGATCGTACCGTGTGTGAATTCGTTCCTTTTAGTAAAGAATGAACATGAACGCAGCAAGAGCGAGCTCCGAGTGTTTTTTACTTTGCAGTGCAACTACAGAAGGAACAATAACATCATGACAAACCAAGTCGGCATTGATATGAACAGCGATTCGGACTCCGACGATCTGCTTCAGTACAACCCAAACAGACTGCTCGATACCCTGATCGAAAACCTGCGCCTGAAAAACGACGCAGCCTTGTCCCGCGCGCTGGAAGTGGCGCCACCGGTCATCAGTAAAATTCGCCACCACCGCCTGCCGGTCGGCGCATCGCTGCTGATCCGCATGCACGAAGTCAGCGACCTGAGCATCCGCGACCTGCGTTACCTGATGGGTGACCGTCGTAACAAATTCCGCATCAGCGACAAGCAATTCAAGCCAAAAGAAGGCGAAACGCCACAAGGCTGATCCTGCCAGTTCGCAGGTTTTCCCTCCCCGCCATGGGGAGGGGGTATTTCCAGCAGTTCTCAGGCCGTTCTGGCCGACCTCACTTCACATCCTTCCCCGTTACGCAGGGAAAACACCTGTGGACAGATATCTGTCGCCACGGTCGCAGACGACGAACACGATGGTCGCGTTTTCCACCGTTTGCGAGATGCGCAGCGCGATTTCGCACGCACCGGCTGCCGAGATGCCGCAAAACAAGCCCTCTTCCGCCGCCAGGCTGCGCGCCATGCGCTCGGCCACGCCCTGGCTCACGTACTCCACCTGGTCCACGCGCGACTTGTCGTAGATTTTCGGCAAGTACGCTTCCGGCCATTTGCGGATGCCGGGAATCTGCGAGCCTTCCTCGGGCTGGGCGCCGATGATCTGGATGGCGGGATTTTGCTCCTTCAAATAGCGCGACACGCCCATGATGGTGCCCGTCGTGCCCATGGCGCTGACGAAGTGCGTGACCTGGCCATTGGTATCGCGCCAGATTTCCGGCCCCGTGCTTTCATAGTGGGCGCGCGAATTGTCTTCGTTGGCGAACTGGTCGAGGATGACGCCGCGGCCATCCTTCTGCATCTGCTCGGCCAGGTCGCGCGCATACTCCATGCCGCCCGTCTTCGGCGTCAATAAAATGTCGGCGCCGTAGGCGGCCATGCTCTGGCGGCGCTCCACGCTCAGGTTGTCGGGCATCAGCAACAGCATCTTGTAACCGCGCAAAGCGGCGGCCATGGCCAGCGCGATGCCCGTATTGCCGCTGGTCGCCTCGATCAGAGTATCGCCCGGCTTGATGACGCCGCGCTCTTCAGCGCGCTTGAGCATGGACATGGCCGCGCGGTCCTTCACGGAGCCGGCCGGATTGTTGCCTTCCAGCTTGCCCAGGATGACGTTGTTGCGCGCAAGCGCATCGGCACCCGGCAAGCGCGTCAGTTGCACCAGCGGGGTATTGCCTATCGTATCTTCAAGTGTCTTGTAAGCCATCGTGTCTGTTTGAGTAGATTCAACAAAGACCCATTCTAATATGAGATGCTGGACGGCGTATCGCTGATCGGCGGCCGCTTCCGGGCCCGCGTATGCATGCGGCTGCGCCGCGACGCGCCGCATGGCGCCTGCCGCCCCGCCATTTCCGGGCGTGCGCAAGGGGTATTGCGGCAGGCGCGCGCCGCATGCGCTAGACTCGTCACTGTTAGTTATTTTTGTTATTTGCTTATTCAGCCTCCGAACGGACCCGCCATGGCCAGCAGCACACCCGAATTCATTCCCGAAACGACGCAGGACGATCCCGTCCAGTTCGCCACGCTCGACTTGCAGGGCCGCAGCCACCAGATCTCGCCCGTCTTCAATGCGCTCGAACTGCAGCGCTTGCAGCGCTACGGCACGCGGCGGCGCTTTGCCGACGGCGAAACGCTGTTCGAAGCGGGCAGCAGCAGCTTCGGCATGCTGGTGATACTGTCCGGGCGGGTCAGCATCACGCGCCACGAAGTGCTGGGGCAGGCGTCCGTGCTGCGCGAAGTGGGCGTCGGCCACTTCATTGCCGAGGTGGCGCAATTGTCCGGCCGCCCTACCCTCGTCAATGGCAGCGCCGTGGGCGAGGTGGAATTGCTCGACATCAGTTCGGAATCCTTGCGCGCGCTGATCGTGGCCGAGGCGGAGATGGGCGAACGCATCGTGCGCGCCCTGATCCTGCGCCGCGTGGCGCTGATCGAATCGAATTCGGGCGGCCCCGTGCTGGTGGGCCCGCGCGGCAATGGCAATCTGTTCCACCTGCAAAGCTTTTTATCGAGCAATGGCCATCCGCACACGGTGCTCGATCCGGCCACCGATACGTCCGCCGCCGCGCTGGCCGGGCGCTACCAGCCCACGCCGCAGGATTGGCCGCTGGTGGTCTGTCCAGACGGCAAGATCATGAAAAATCCCGGCAATGCGGAACTGGGACGCTGCCTGGGCATGCTGCCCGATTTGTCCGGCGACAAGATCTTCGACGTGCTGGTGGTGGGCGCCGGTCCCGCCGGCCTGGCCACGGCCGTGTATGCGGCCTCGGAAGGGCTATCGGTGCTGGCGCTCGAGCAGCGCGCGTACGGCGGCCAGGCGGGCGCCAGCGCGCGCATCGAAAATTATTTGGGCTTTCCCACCGGAATTTCTGGCCGCGCACTGGCAGGACGCGCCTACGTGCAGGCGCAAAAGTTCGGCGTCGAGATCGCCACCCCGGCCAGCGCCGCCAACTTGCTGTGCGACAGCTGGCCGCTGCGCGTCAAGCTGTGCGACGGCACGCAGGTGCGCGCCCGCACGGTGGTGCTGTCGTGCGGCGCGCGCTACCGCCGCCCCTCGCTGGCCAACCTGAAAACGTATGAGGGACGGGGCGTGTATTACTGGGCCTCGCCCATCGAAGCCAAGCTGTGCCGGCAGGAAGAAATCATCCTGGTGGGCGGCGGCAACTCGGCCGGCCAGGCCGCCGTGTTTCTCTCAAGCCACGCCGCAAAGGTCCACATGGTGATCCGCGGCGAGGGACTGGCGGCCAGCATGTCGAGCTATTTGATCGAGCGCATCGCCGCCACGCCCAATATCACCTTGCACACGCACACGGAAATCATCGCCCTCGAAGGCGACGACGACGGCTTGACGGAGGTGCGCTGGCGCAACAACCAGACGGGCAAGGAGTGCGATTGCGCCGTGCGCCGCGTATTCCTGTTTGTCGGCGCCGATCCGAACACGGACTGGCTGCACGACTGCGCCGTGGCCGTCGACGAGCAGGGTTTTATCCGCACGGGCTTCGACGTCACGCGCGCCGAATGCCGCGCCCATGGCCACGGCGCGCATTTAGCCTACCCGCCTCCGGACTTGCCGGAACGGGCCGCGCTGGAAACGAGCGTGCCGGGCGTGTTCGCCATCGGCGACGTGCGGGCCGGTTCCACCAAGCGCGTGGCTGCCGCCGTGGGCGAAGGCGCGGCCGTCGTTTCCCAGATCCACGGTTTCCTTGCCCGCTTGCCTGTCAACAGCGCCTAGCGCAAGGGCATGGGATACGTGGCCACGCTGACATTGCCGTCGCGGTCGATGGCCTGGACGCCAAAGAAATAGCTGTCTTTCGATAGCTTGACCTTGGCCTCGGTGACATTGCCCACATCCTGCGCGCCCTGCCACTGGTCGGCCGTCGTGGCGCGCCAGACGATGCGGTAACCGGCCAGGTCCGGTTCCGTGTTCGGCTGCCAGACCAGTGCAGTGGCGTTTTCCAGCTGGGCCGTGCGCACCTGCACGCCGGCGGGCGCGGCCGGCGCCAGGGCCAGCGAAGCGAGCGCCGCCGCATTTACGCGCGCCACTTTCGCCACGTAGTCATAGTCGACGAATTGCGGCAAGTCGCCGTACTGCACGCCATTTTCCACGCGCACATCCTGATGCTGATGCGCAAAATCCTCGTGCGGTTCCGTGAAACGCAGCGCCGCGTAGCCTTGTGCCAGAAACGGCATATGGTCGCCGCCGCGCAGGTAACGGTCGGCGCGCTGGATGACGTTGACCTTGAAACCGGGAACGTAGCGCTCGCCCACCTGTTTTACATGGCGCGCCAGCTGGCGCGAGAGCGAATCGTTTTCGCCGCCCGTCGCCACGAGGCCGCGCACACCGTCGCTCATCTCCTTGACGGCCGGGATACCCTCGGCAAACAGGCGCACCTGGCCGCCATCGACGGTGCCGCCTTCCGCGCGCGAACTGCCGATGATGTCGTTATTGAGCATGCCGGCGATGTTGAGTTTATTCAACTTTGCCTGCTGCGCCCAATGGCCGGAACCCAACAAACCCTGTTCCTCGGCCGCCACGGCCATGAAGACGAGCGTGGCGTCGAACTGGTAGCGCGCCATCGCGCAAGCCATTTCAATGACGGCCGCCGTGCCCGAGGCGTCATCGTTGGCGCCGGGCGCGTCGCCCTGCGCATCCATCACGTCGGTGGCGCGCGAGTCATAATGGCCGCTGACGACATAGATGCGCCCGGCCGACTGCGGCTGGCTGCCCGGCAAGGTCGCCACCACGTTGACGATTTCCGTCGGCCGCGCAATGCGTTTCGACACGGGCGCCACATGGCTGTCGAACGCCACCTGCAGTCGTCCGCCCGCCTGCGCGCCGCAGCGCTCCAGCTCGGCCTTGATCCAGCGCCGGGCCGCGCCGATGCCGCGCGTGTCGGACACGGTATCGGACATGGTGTGGCGCGTCCCGAAACTGACCAGCTTGCGCACATGCGCCTCGATGCGCTGCGGCGAGATGTCGGCCACCACCTGCCGTATCTGCTGCTGCGCCGGGTCGGCGCCCGGCGCCGCCGCCACACTCGCCGACAGCATGGCTGCCGTCATTGCCGTCATTGCCGTCACAATCCCTGCCATGCCGCCGTCTCCCGATGATTGATTGAGCTGCCCATTCTCGCATTTTTGACGGTAGGCAAGGATGTTCCAGGATGAAAATCGTGCATTGCAGGAACTGCTACAATCGGCCACTTCCCGTCCCGTTCACGAAAGACACCCGCATGCGCCAGTCACACCTCCTTCCCGCACGCCGCAGCATGCGCGCGGTCCGCTGACGGTGCGCCGCGTGCTCGTCAAACTGCTGCTGTGCGCAGCCATCTTTGCCGCACTCAGCATCGCCGCCCTGTACAGTTACGGGCGCTTCGCCGAACGTTCGCTGGGCGCGCCTGGAACGGCCTTGCCCGTGGCGACGGATGCCACCCTGCTCGACCGCGTGCTGGCGCCGCAGCTGGCGCAACGCCCGGGCCACAGCGGCACGGCCCTGATCGACGACAACCTGGAAGCGTTTGCCCTGCGCGCCCTGAGCGCGCGCGAAGCGGGCCGCAGCATCGACCTGCAATACTACATCTGGCATAACGACGTCACGGGACGCCTGCTGGTGCGCGAACTGCTGCGCGCGGCTGACCGCGGCGTGCGCGTGCGCGTGCTGCTCGACGACATCAACGCGCGGGGCCAGGACGCCGCCATCCTCGCGCTCGACAGCCATCCGCTGATCGACGTGCGCATCTTCAATCCAAGCCGCAACCGCGACGGCATCTGGTGGCGCGCCGTGGAAATGGCCTTGCGCGCCGTCAGCCTGAACCGGCGCATGCACAACAAGGCCTGGATCGTCGACGGCAGGGTGGCCCTCGTCGGCGGGCGCAATATCGGCGATGAATATTTTGATGCCGCCGAGCAAGTCAATTTCCAGGATGCCGACTTGCTGCTGGTGGGACCCGCCGTGCAGCAGACGAGCGACATCTTCGACCGCTTCTGGAACAGCCGCGCCGTCCTCCCCATACGCGCCTTGCACGCCGGCAAGGACGCGGGCGCGCCGGAACTGCAGGCTGTGCGTGCGCGCCTCGATACGCTCACGGGCGAAGTGGGCGCTTCCCCCTACCTCCAGCAGCTGACCGATGCGGGCCAGCTGCAGGCCCACCTTGATGGCCGGCTGCGCCTGCACTGGAGCGGGCAAGTGCAGGTGCTGTCGGACCCGCCGGAAAAAGCCGCGCCCGTGGCCAGTTTGCAGCGCAGCGAGCACTGGCTCATGCACAGCCTGCTGCCGCTGCTGACGGACGCGCGCGAGGAAGCGCTGCTGACCTCGCCCTACTTCGTGCCCGGCGCGGCGCTGAGCACGATGCTGGCCGACAAGGTCGCGGCCGGCGTCCAGGTCCAGGTGCTGACCAACTCGCTGGCCGCCACCGACGTGGCCCTCGTGCATGCGGGCTATGCGCGCTACCGCCAGGCGCTGTTGGGCGGCGGTGTCGCCCTGTTTGAATTGAAGACCCAGCACCGCAAGCGCATCAGCCTGATGGGGTCGAGCCGCGCCAGCCTGCATACCAAGGCCGTGGTGGTCGATGGCCAGCGGGGCTTCGTCGGTTCCTTCAACCTCGATCCCCGCTCGGCCCAGCTGAATACGGAAATGGGCGTGCTGTTCGACGATGCCGCGCTGGCGGCCGACATGCGCGCGCTGTTCCTGCATTCGACGGCGAGCGACACCAGCTATCGATTGTTCCTCGACAACGGCGCCCTGCGCTGGTCCGACGCCACCGAGCAGCCCGCCAAAGTGTGGACGCACGATCCGGAGTCAGGCTTCTGGCGCCGCCTGCTGGTGTCCGTGATGCGCTGGCTGCCGATCGAATCGCAGCTGTAGGTGCATAAAAAAAACCCCGCGCGGCCGGTACCACGCGGGGTTTTCTTCTCGTGCTGCGCGGCACCACCACGCAACACGCTTTACGACAAAACGCTTATTTTTTCTCGGCTTCCGCTTTCTTCGCCTCGGCGGCAGCCAGTTTCGCTTCTTTCTTCGCGGCTGCGGCAGCAGCCTTCGCTTCTTTCTTGGCAGCGGCAGCTTCCTTCTTCGCTTCGGCAGCCGTTTTCACGGGAGCGGCATCGGCCGCTGCAGCGGCAGGCGCGGCGGCAGCTTCTTTCTTGGCGGCAGCGGCGGCAGCCTTGGCTTCTTTCTTCGCGGCAGCAGCTTCTTTTTTCGCTTCAGCGGCTGTCTTGGCTGGCGCCGCAGCGGTGTCGGTCGCAGCAGCTGGCTTCGGTGCGGCTTCTTTCGCTGCAACTTCCTTCACAGCAGCTTCCTTTTTTACCGGGGCAGCTTTCGCCGCCGGAGCGGGTGCCGCCGGCGCGCCGGACTTGGCCTGGCCATTCACTTGCAAGCCCGCTTCCGACAACTTCACGGAACTTTTCGGACCGATGCCCTTCACGCGGCTTTCAAAATCGGCCCAATCCTTGAAGGCGCCGCCCTTGGCACGCTCGTCGATGATGGCTTTCGACGTGACGGGGCCGATGCCCTTGACGCTGTCGAGTGCCGCCTGGTCCGCCTTGTTGACATCGACCTGGGCAAAGGCAAAGCCCATCGTCGCGATCAAGGTGGCGATGGCCAGCAGTATTTTTTTGAACATGGGTATCTCTCCGTGGTGTGGTTTCAAGATGACTCGAACGCAAGGGAAGAGCAGCGCCTTAACGGCTTTAACGGCTGGGACGTGATACGGTTGACAAGACGGGACGGCGGAAGGATGGGAAAACCTGCGCCAGATCAAACGCTCCGGCGCAGGTGGTACAGCATGGTTATTGGGAGAACAGCTCGTCGCGGGTGACGGTGGCCGTGCCCAGCTTGCCGACGACGATGCCGCCGGCCCGGTTGGCCGTGCGCACGGCGTCGCCCAGGCCCATGCCGGCGCCCAGCATGGCCGCCATGGTGGCGATCACCGTGTCGCCGGCGCCCGAGACGTCGAACACTTCGCGCGCATCGGTGGGCATGTGCAGCACCTCGTCGGCCGTGTACAAGCTCATGCCTTCTTCGGAACGGGTCAGCAGCAAGGCGTCCAGGCCCAGCTGCGCGCGCATCTGCTGCGCGCGTTCTGTGAGCTGCTCTTCCGTGCTCCAGTTGCCGATCACGCGGCGCAGTTCCGACTTGTTCGGAGTGAGCACTGACGCTCCCGTATAGCGGCTGAAATCATCGCCTTTCGGGTCGACCATGACGATCTTGCCGGCCGCCCGTGCCGCCTTGATCATCTCGGCCACGTTCACCAGGCTGCCCTTGGCGTAGTCCGACAGGATCACCACGTCGTAGTGCGGCAAGAGGGCATTGAATTGCTTGAGCTTGTCGCGCAGCACCGTATCACTCGGTGCATCCTCGAAGTCGATGCGCAGCATCTGCTGCTGGCGGCCGATCACGCGCAGCTTGATGATGGTGGAAATGGCCGCATCGCGCTGCAGATAGCTGTGGATGCCGCCGCCTTCGAGCAGGCGTTCGACCTGGCTGCCCGCCTCGTCGTCGCCGACCACGCCCAGCAAGCTCGTCTTCGCTCCCAGCGCGGCCGCGTTGCGCGCCACGTTGGCCGCGCCGCCTAGGCGCTCTTCGCGCTTCTCGATGCGCACGATGGGCACGGGCGCTTCCGGCGAAATACGGCTGACATCGCCGAACCAGTAGCGGTCCAGCATCACATCGCCCACCACCAGCAGGCGTACCTGGGCCAGCGCGGCCGGCGCCGTCAAGGCGACTACCTCCTGGGCGCTCATGCGCGCGTCAGGATCGAGCGACCGATCCCGTGGTATTCGATGCCGTTCTCGGCCATGACGGCCGGCTCGAACAGATTGCGTCCGTCAAAGATCACTGCCTGCTTCAGGCGCGCCTTGACCTGCTCGAAGTCGGGGCTGCGGAAGGCTTTCCACTCGGTCACGATGACCAGCGCATCGGCGTCCTG
The DNA here is from genome assembly GCF_058797855.1 of Janthinobacterium sp. GW823-FHT01H08. NCBI lineage: Bacteria > Pseudomonadati > Pseudomonadota > Betaproteobacteria > Burkholderiales > Oxalobacteraceae > Janthinobacterium > Janthinobacterium sp. GW823-FHT01H08. The sequence goes on along the minus strand of NZ_CM179504.1, from coordinate 1,769,305 downwards.
CAGCGCATCCTTCGGGCTGTCGGCAAAGCGCACCTTCGCCAATTGCGCCGGCGTCAAGTCCAGTTGCAGCACGCGGCGCGCCTCGGCCATGGCGACGGGGTCGTACACGGCCACCGTGGCGCCGCGTCCCAGCAAGTCGGCCAGCAGCACGCGGGCCGATGCTTCGCGCATGTCGTCCGTATTCGGCTTGAAGGCCAGGCCCCACACGGCGAAATGCCGGCCCGTCAGATCTTCGCCGAAGCGAGTGACCACTTTGCGTCCCAGCACCTGCTTCTGCTGGTCGTTGACGGCTTCGACGGCGCGCAGGATCAGCAATTCCTGGCCGTGGCCGCGCGCCGTGCGCTCGAGCGCCTGCACGTCTTTCGGGAAGCAGGAACCGCCATAGCCGCAGCCCGCATACAGGAAGCTGTGGCCGATGCGCGGGTCGGAACCGATGCCGTGGCGCACGGCTTCGATATCGACGCCCACCTTGTCGGCCAGGTTCGCCAGTTCATTCATGAACGAGATGCGCGTGGCCAGCATGGCGTTGGCCGCATATTTCGTGAATTCGGCCGAGCGTACATCCATCCAGTAGGTGCGTTCGTGGTTGCGGTTGAACGGCGCGTACAGGCTTTTCAGCAATTCGCGCGCGCGTTCGCCGTCCGGCGTGGCGTCGACGCCGATGACGATGCGATCGGGGCGCATGAAGTCTTCGACGGCCGCGCCTTCCTTGAGGAATTCGGGGTTCGATGCCACCGAGAACGTGGCGGCCACGCCGCGCGCGTCGAGTTCGCCCTGGATGGCGGCGCGCACTTTTTCGGCCGTGCCGACGGGCACGGTCGACTTGTCGACGATGACCTTGAAGTCCGTCATGTACTTGCCGATGCCGCGCGCGGCGGCCAGCACATATTGCAGGTCGGCCGAGCCGTCTTCATCGGGCGGCGTGCCGACGGCGATGAATTGCATCGCGCCGTGCGCGGCGGCCGCTTCGACGTCGGTGGAAAAGGTCATGCGTCCGGCGGCGCGGTTGCGCGCCACGACTTCTTCCAGGCCCGGTTCATGGATGGGGATGCCACCGCTGTTGAGCAAGGCTACCTTCTGTGCGTCCAGGTCGAGGCAAAAGACGTCGTTGCCCAGCTCAGCCAGGCAGGCGCCGGTCACGAGGCCAACATAGCCGGTGCCGATAATAGTGATTTTCATGGATGTACCGTATGGATAAAAAGCAGGTCTTACATAGAAGTACACGCCACATTGCTCAGGGCAAGGTGACGTGTACGAATCAGTTCATGACGTTAAGTTCTTCTGTGCGGCGCGGTGGATACGTTTCCCACTTGTTGCAGCCAGGGCAGTGCCAATAGAACTGGCGTGCCTTGAAGCCGCAGTGGCTGCACTGGTAGCGGGCCAGCTTCTGCGTGTAGCCGTGCACGAGGTTTTTCACCATCGACAGCTCGGACCAGATGGCGGCCGGGGCGTCCATCATGCGCGCTTCCAGCAGTTTGTCGAGGCCCAGCAGGGTCGGCGTGCGGCGCAGCTCGGCGCTGACCAGCTGCTTCGCCGCTTCCACGCCGTCGAGCTCGATAACGGCCTTGAAGACGACTTCGATCAGGTCGATCGACGATGCCTCTTCCAGGTAGGAACGCAGCAGGTTGACGCCTTCCTGTGCACGGCCCAGCTTGGTGTAGCCATCCATCAGGCGCTGCGCGACCAGGGCCACGTGCGGCACGCTTTGCTGTTCCACGCGGCGCCAGGTGGTCAGCGCGCCTTCCACGTCGCCGCGCGCCAGCAGCACGTCGCCCGTCAGGATGGTGGCGCGCACGCTCTTGCGGTCCGTCTGCAAGGCTTTTTCCAGCAGCGGCATGGCGTCGTCCGGCTTCATGTGCACGAGGGCGTCATGCGCCAGTTCGCAATAGAACTGGGCGATTTCCTTCTGGCGCGCGCCGGCGCCCGATTCCTGCAAGCCCACGGCCGCTTCGATGGCGCGTGGCCATTCCTTTTCGCGCTGGTAGATTTCCAGCAGCGCGCGGCGCGCCTGGGCCGCATATTGCGTGTCGACCAGGCTGTTGAAGGTTTCTTCGGCGCGGTCCAGCAGACCTGCTTTCAGGTAATCCATGCCCAGCTCGTAGGCGGCGTGGCCCTGCTGTTCCAGCGGCAAGTCCGGACGGGCCAGCAAGTTCTGGTGCACGCGGATGGCGCGCTCCGTTTCGCCGCGGCGGCGGAACAGGTTGCCCAGCGCAAAGTGCATATCGGCCGATTCCGGGTCCAGCTTGACGACTTCGATGAAGGCGTCGATGGCCTTGTCATGCTGCTCGTTGAGCAGGAAATTCAAGCCCTTGAAGTAATTGCGCGGCAGGCTGCGCGATTCCGACACCAGTTGATGAATGTCCACGCGCGCGGCGATCCAGCCCAGCGCGAAAAACATCGGGATACCCAAGAGCCACCAGAGTTCAAAATCCATGCGATTGTTTTTATTCGAGTAAGAGAGATAGGAGCGACGGCGCCGCTTACTGCGCGCTCACGCTGTCCGGTTGCGGCTGGACATTGCTGGCCACGCCAACGGTCTGCAGCGCGGCAATGGTGGTCTTTTGCTTGTTCGCTTCGCGGCGGTGACGGAACACGGTCGGCGTCAGCGCCAGTACGCCCAGGCTGGCGCCGGCGACAAAAAAGCCCAGCAGCATCAGGACCAGGGGGCCGCGAATTTCATAATTGAGGAAAACATGCAGGTCGACAACCTGCGCATTCTTCAGCGCAAAACTGAAGAACAGGACGAAAAGAACACAGCCAACGATGGTGGAGATGATTTTCATCGATAGGTCCAGAGTGAACAAAAAAATGCCCGTACCACATGGCACAAACGTAGAGTGCTGATCAAACCGTAGCGAGCGGCAGCGATTTGTGGCCGAGAAGCGCAACCGTACTGAAGTACGGTGAGCATCGCCGGCCGCAAAGCGCGACGCGCAGTAGGTTTGAGCAGTGCTCTACAGCATATTAACAAAAAAAAGCGGCATCCAAGGACGCCGCTCTTTATGTCGCCTTCCAGCAGACGATTAATCCTCGATGATCGGTTGCCCGACCATCGCGTCCACCCGCTCGCGCAACTGTTTGCCCGGTTTGAAGTGGGGTACCCGTTTTTCAGGAACCATCACCTTGTCGCCGGATTTCGGGTTGCGGCCGATGCGCGGGGGCCTGCTGTTCAGGGCAAAACTGCCAAAACCGCGGATCTCGATACGCTGACCGGTCGCCAGGGCGTTGGTCATCGCATCGAGAATGGTCTTGACGGCATACTCCGCATCCTTCGCCACCAGCTGAGAATAACGCTCAGCGAGGCGGTTGATCAGCTCGGACTTTGTCATCTGCCGTATCCGCAGTCTTAGTTCTTGTTATCGAACTTAGCTTTCAACAAGGCGCCCAGGCTGGTGGTGCCCGAAGCTGCGTTGTTGTCGGTAGCTGCCATCTTCTGCATGGCTTCCTGGGTTTCAACGTTGTCTTTCGCTTTGATCGACAGTTGGATACCACGGGCTTTGCGGTCGATGTTCAACACCATCGCTTCGACGGTGTCGCCGACTTTCAGGTGCGTACCAGCATCTTCAACGCGGTCGCGCGAGATTTCGGAAGCGCGCAGGTAGCCTTCAACTTCTTCGGACAGTTGGATCACGGCGCCTTTAGGCTCAACCGATTTAACGGTACCGGTGACCAGCGAACCTTTGTCGTTCATGGCTGCGAAGTTGTTGAATGGGTCACCTTCCAGTTGCTTGACGCCCAGGGAAACGCGCTCGCGCTCAACGTCGATGGCCAGAACGATGGCTTCCAGTTCGTCACCTTTCTTGAAGCGACGCACGGCTTCTTCGCCGGTTTCGGTCCAGGACAGGTCGGACAGGTGCACCAGACCGTCGATGTTGCCGGCCAGGCCGATGAACACGCCGAAGTCGGTGATCGATTTGATCGCGCCGCGGACTTTGTCACCTTTCTTATGGGTAACACCGAAGTCATCCCATGGATTGGCTTTGCACTGTTTCATGCCCAGCGAAATACGACGACGCTCTTCGTCGATTTCCAGAACCATTACTTCTACTTCGTCGCCCAGTTGGACAACTTTGTTAGGAGCAACGTTTTTGTTCGTCCAGTCCATTTCGGAAACGTGTACCAGACCTTCGATACCCTGTTCCACTTCAACGAACGCGCCGTAGTCGGTCAGGTTCGTTACTTTACCGAACAGACGGGTGCTTTGTGGGTAACGACGGGACAGACCGGTCCAAGGATCGTCGCCCAGTTGTTTCACACCCAGCGAAACACGGTTTTTCTCTTGATCGTATTTCAGGACCTTGGCGGTGATTTCCTGGCCAACCGTCAGTACTTCCGACGGGTGACGTACACGGCGCCATGCCAGGTCGGTGATGTGCAGCAGGCCATCGATACCGCCCAGATCCACGAACGCGCCGTAGTCGGTGATATTTTTGACGACGCCGGTCACGACCGTGCCTTCTTTCAGCGTTTCCATCAGTTTCTGACGCTCTTCGCCCATCGAAGCTTCGATGACGGCGCGGCGGGACAGAACCACGTTGTTACGCTTGCGATCGAGCTTGATCACTTTGAATTCGAGGGTTTTGCCTTCGAATGGGGTGGTGTCTTTGACAGGACGGGTATCAACCAGCGAGCCCGGCAGGAATGCGCGGATGCCGTTGGTCAACACGGTCAGACCGCCTTTGACTTTACCATTGACGGTACCGACGACGATTTCGCCCGATTCCATCGCTTTTTCCAGAGCCAGCCACGAAGCCAGACGCTTGGCTTTATCGCGCGACAGGATGGTATCGCCGAAACCGTTTTCCAGCGATTCGATCGCCACGGAAACGAAGTCACCAACTTTGACTTCCAGTTCGCCGTGGTCGTTCTTGAATTCTTCGACAGGGATGAATGCTTCGGATTTGAGGCCAGCGTTCACGATCACGAAATTGTGGTCGAGGCGCACGACTTCAGCGGAAATAACTTCGCCGGAGCGCATATCTTGACGCGACAACGATTCCTCGAAGAGCGCAGCAAAACTTTCCATACCGGTAGATTCGTTAGTTGTAACAGTAGACATAGGGTTCACACAGGTTATCCAGCAGAGATCGCACGATGCGACTTAAACTGGGTTAGGTTTTTGACACACCCGGACAGGCCAGGAGCCGTCAACGGGCACCACATAGCATAGAAATCACACTATTTTGCTGCAGCTGCATACCATTTCAACACGGTTTCAACGGCATCATCTGCCGTCATTGCCGACGTATCGAGGACATGCGCCCCTTCCGCGGGGACCAGCGGCGCAATCGCACGGTGAGTATCACGTTCGTCCCGCGCCTGCAAATCCATCAGAAGGTCTTCCATATTAGCAGAAAAACCCTTGTCTATCAATTGCTTGTAGCGCCGTTGCGCGCGCGCCTCGACGCTGGCCGTGAGGAAGACCTTCAATTGGGCATGCGGGAAGATCACCGTGCCCATGTCGCGCCCGTCGGCCACCAGGCCCGGCGTCTTGCGAAAACCCAGCTGCAAGCTGACCAGGGCATGACGCACAGTTGGCAATACGGCAATTTTCGACGCCGTATTGCCCACCTCTTCGGCACGGATCTGCTCGGTGACGTTTTCCTGCGCCAGCAGGATCTCGCCATTGGCGAAGTGGCAAGGCAAGTGCTCGGCCAGCTTGGCCAGCGCGTGCTCGTCGCGCAAGTCCGTGCCGCGGCGCAGCGCGCTCAAGGCCGTCAGGCGGTACAGCGCGCCCGAGTCCAGGTAATGAAAGCCCAGCTTGTCGGCCACGCGGTGCGCCACCGTGCCCTTGCCGGAAGCGGTGGGGCCGTCGATGGCGATGACTGGGATGGTGGATGTTGGCATTATTTTGTCACTTTAAAAAAACTAAACCCAAAAGGGCTGGGGTCAGCCCCCCGCTTGCGTCAACGCCTGAACTGGCGTTGCGGGTGGAGAGGGTCTGACCCCGGATTTCGGTTAGATAAGGGTCTCTTTGGCAATCCCCGCGAAGGCGGCGAAATACTCGGGGAAGGTCTTGGCCACGCATTTCGGGTCGTTGATGCGCATCTCGTTGCCGCGGCGCGCGGCGCCGTCCAGCGAAGCGAGCGAGAAGCACATGGCCATGCGGTGGTCGTCATACGTGTCGATGGTCGCTGCCTGGATTTCGGCCGGCGGCGTCACGCGCAGGTAGTCGGCGCCCTCTTCCACTTCGGCGCCGAGTTTGCGCAATTCCGTCGCCATGGCGGCCAGGCGGTCCGTTTCCTTCACCCGCCAGCTGGCGATATTGCGCAAGGTCGAGGTGCCGTCCGCGTACAGGGCGGCCACGGCGATCGTCATGGCCGCGTCTGGAATATGGTTAAAGTCCATGTCGACGGCTTTCAGCACGCCGTTCGAACGCGCCTCGATCCAGTTCTCGCCCATGGTGATGGTCGCGCCCATCTGCTGCAAGGCTTCGACGAAACGCACGTCGCCCTGGATGCTGTCGCGTCCCACGCCTTCCACGCGCACGGGACCGCCGCCGATGGCGCCGGCCGCCAGGAAATACGAGGCCGACGAGGCATCGCCTTCCACGTGGATCGTGCCCGGGCTTTGATAGTGCTGGCCCGGCTGCACGGTGAACGACTGCCAGCCGTCATGCTCGACGGTCACGCCGAAACGGCGCATCAGGTTCAGGGTGATCTCGATATACGGCTTCGAAATGAGCTCGCCCGTGACATCGATGGTCACGGCATGGTCGCGCGCCATCAGCGGCGCCACCATCAGCAGGGCCGTCAGGAACTGGCTCGACACGTTGCCGCGCACGGCGATGCGTTGCGCGTGGATGTGGCCGCGGCGGATGCGCAGCGGCGGGAAGCCCTGCTCGCCCGTGTACTCGATCTGCGTGCCGACGGCGTTCAGCGCGTCGACCAGGTCGCCGATCGGGCGCTCGTGCATGCGCGACACGCCGTGCAAGGTGTAGTCGCCGCCGATCACGGCCAGCGCCGCCGTCAGCGGGCGGATCGCCGTGCCGGCGTTCCCCATGAACAGGTCCGCCTCGTGGTGCGGGAACACGCCGCCGCAGCCTTCCACGTGGTGCACCTGGTGGGCGGTGGCCGGATCGCCCGTCAATTCATCCTGCGTCCATTTGACGCCCAGCGACGTCAGGGCAGTCAGCATGACGAAGGTGTCGTCGGAGGCGAGCAGGTCGATGATCTTCGTCGTGCCCTTGGCCAGCGCGGCCAGCAGCAGCACGCGGTTGGAAATGCTTTTCGAGCCGGGCAAGCGCACCGTGCCTTCGGCGTGCATCACCGGCTTCAGATCGATATGGTGGGGGTAGTGCTTGGTCTGGGTCATGCTGGAATCCTTGAGTATTTATCGTGTGGGCGCGGCCGGTACTTCCGCCGTTTCGATCGCCTCGATCCATTGCTGGCGCGCGTGCTGGGCGTTCGCATACACGCCCTCGATGGCGGCGCCGTCGTGCGTGGCCAGGTGGGCGCGCAAGGTCGTCAACTGCGCCAGGTAGGCGTCCAGTTCATGCAGCAGCGCCGGCTGGTTGGCCAGGCTGATGTCGCGCCACATTTCCGGCGATGAGCCGGCGATGCGCGTAAAGTCGCGAAAGCCGCTGGCCGCGTATTGGAACAGCAGGCCCGCGTGCGGTTTCTTGGCGATGTCGTCGACCAGCGCAAAGGCCAGCAGATGCGGCAGGTGGCTGACGGCGGCAAACACCTTGTCATGTTCTTCGGGGCTCAAGGTGTGCAGGATGGCGCCGCAGGCGCGCCACGCGGCCGCCACCCGCTCCACATCGGCGGCGCTATTTTCCGCCAGCGGCGTGAGCACCACTTTCTTGCCTTGATACAGATCGACGATGGCCGCATCGGGGCCGTTCGTCTCGCGTCCCGCGATCGGGTGGCCGGGCACGAATTGCGCCACCTTGCCCCCCAAGGCCGCGCGCGCGGCCGCCACCACGTCGCTTTTCGTGCTGCCCGCGTCGGTGACGATGGTGCCGGGCTGCAGATGCGGCGCGATGGACGAGAGGATGGCGCCCGTCTGCGCCACGGGCGCGGCAACCAGCACCAGGTCGGCGCCAAGCAAGGCATCAGCCATGTCGCCGCCGATCTCGTCGATGATGCCCAGCTCCAACGCGCGCGCCATCGAGGCCGGCGAGCGGCCCATGCCGACCACCGTGCCGACCGCGCCCGCATGTTTCAAGGCGCGCGCGAACGAACCGCCGATCAGGCCCACGCCAAAGATGACTACCTTGTTCAGTGCAGGCGTCATCATATCGTCAGGCCAGCGCTTTCGTCAGCGCGGCGATGAGGATGGCGTTTTCCTGCGGCAGGCCGATGGAAATGCGCAGCCATTGCGGCAAGCCATAGCTGCCGACCGGACGCACGATCACGCCCTGCTTGAGCAATGCCAGGTTGACGCGCGCGCCCGCTTCATCATCGTCGCCCACCTTCACCAGCACGAAATTGCCGTGCGACGGCACGTATTCCAGGCCCAGGGCATCAAACGCCTCCGTGAACTGCTGGTAGCCGGCCGCGTTGTTGCGCGCGCTTTGCTCGAGGAAGGCCTTGTCGTTCAGGGCGGCGATCGCGGCGGCCTGCGCCAGCGAGTTGACGTTGAACGGCTGGCGGATGCGGTTCATCAGGTCCGTCAGCACCGGCTGGGCGATGGCAAAGCCTATGCGCAGGCCGGCCAGGCCATACGCCTTCGACAAGGTGCGCGACACCACCAGGTTCGGATACTGGCGCACCCACGCCGTCGACTCGTACTGGTCGTCGGCCGACAGGAATTCGTTGTAGGCTTCGTCGAGCACGACGACGACATGCGCCGGCACTTTCTGCAGGAAGGCTTCCAGCTGCGCGGCTGACAGGAAGGTGCCGGTCGGGTTGTTCGGGTTGGCGATGAAGACCAGACGCGTGTCGTCGGCAATCGCCGCAGCCATCGCGTCGAGGTCATGGCCGTAGGCTTGCGCCGGCACGACGATGTGGCGCGCACCCAGGCCTTGCGTGGCCAGCGCGTACACGGCAAACGAGTACTGCGAGTAGACGACGGATTGGCCATGCTGCACGAAGGCGTGCGCGGCGATTTCCAGGATGTCATTGCTGCCGTTGCCCAGGGTGATCCAGTCGGCAGGCACGTCGTAGCGCTTGGACAGCACGGCTTTCAAGTCGAAGCCGTTGGCGTCCGGGTAGCGGCCCAGGTCATCGATGGCGGCGATCATCGCCTGCTTCGCCGATTCCGGCATGCCGTACGGGTTTTCATTCGACGCCAGCTTGACGATGGCTGCCTCGTCGAGGCCGAATTCGCGCGCAACTTCCGCGATCGGTTTGCCGCTCTGATAAGGGGCGATGGCGCGGACGTATTCTGGACCGATATTTTTAGACATGGTGTTCTTTAAAAGTTGGTGAATGATTAGGCTGGTGGCTGTTGTTGGGTTACGCTGCGCTAACCCAAGCTACGGCTTACCGTGGTTGTTTGTTGGGTTACGCTGCGCTAACCCAACCTACAGCTTACCGTAGGTCGGATTAGCGCAGCGTAATCCGACACCAGTCAACGAAGTCACAAACTGACCGGATACGACCCCAGCACCTTGAAAAACGCCGCATTGCTCTGCAGCTCGGCCAGCGCCTGGGCGACGGCCGCGTCGTGCACGTGGCCCTCCACGTCGACATAGAAATAATACTCCCAGCTGCCCATGCGCGCCGGGCGCGACTCGAAGCGCGTCATCGACACGCCGTGCTTGGCCAGGGGCGCCAGCAGCTGGTACACGGCGCCCGCCTTGTTCGGCACGGCCAGCACCAGCGAGGTCTGGTCCTTGCCCGACGGCGCCGTCTGCAAGGTGCCCACGACGGCAAAGCGCGTGCGGTTGTGCGGGTCATCCTGGATATGGCCCTTGACCACGCCCAGCTTGTACTGCGCGCCGGCCAGTTCGCTGGCAATCGCCGCCACCGTGCCGTCTTCGCCGGCCATGCGGGCCGCCTCGGCATTCGAGGCCACGGCGCGGCGCTCGATGTGCGGGTAGTTCTGGTTCAGCCAGACCTGGCACTGCGCCAGCGCCTGCGAATGGGCGCAGATGGACGTGACGCCATCCATGTTGCCGCTCTTCGTCATCAGGCTGTGGTGCACGGCAATGGCGACTTCACCGCTGATGATGAGACTGGTCTGCAGCATCATGTCGAGCGTGCGGTTGACGGCGCCTTCCGAGGAATTTTCGATCGGCACGACGCCAAAGTCCGCCGTTCCCGCCTCGGCGGAACGGAATACTTCATCGATGGACGCGCACGGCAAGCCTTCGACGGCGCTGCCGAACTGCTGATACACGGCCTGTTCGCTGAAGGTGCCGGCCGGGCCAAGGTAGGCCACGGTCACGCGCTTTTCCAACGAGCGGCAGGACGACATGATTTCGCGGAAGATGGTCTGCACTTCGCGGTTGCCCATGGGGCCGGGATTGCGCTCGGCCACGCCGCGCAGCACCTGCGCTTCGCGCTCGGGACGGAATACGGGCGCCTGCGTCTCGGCCTTCACGTGGCCCACCTGCTGGGCGATTTGCGCGCGGCGGTTCAGCAGTTCGAGGATTTGCGCGTCGATCGCATCGATCTGTTCGCGCAGCGGTTTCAATTTATCGGTCATGGATGGTTTGTTTCGTCAGCTGTACTTCAATCATGGCCGCGCGGCCTGCGCCGGCGGCGGGCCGGCGCGGTCGGTTAAGCGACTCAGCGTCCGGCAAACTCGTTCAGATAATTCACCAGGGCTTGCACGCCCTCGATCGGCATCGCGTTATAGATCGATGCACGCATGCCGCCGACGGACTTGTGGCCCTTCAGTTGCAGCAGGCCGCGCTGCTTGGCGCCGGCCAGGAATGCGTCGTTCAGACTTTCATCGCGCAGATAGAACGGGATGGTCATGCGCGAACGGTATGCGGGGTCGACCCGGTTCTGGTAGAAGTCGTCCGCGTCGAGCGCCGCGTACAGCAGCGCCGCTTTCTCAATATTACGCTGTTCCATGGCTGCAACGCCACCCTGGCGTTTGAGCCACTGGAAAACCAGGCCGGCGATATAGATGCCGTAGGTGGGCGGCGTGTTGTACATCGACTCATGTTCGGCCACGATGGTCCAGTCAAAAGCCGACGGGCAGATCGGCAGCGCCTTGCCCAGCAAGTCTTCGCGCACGATGACCAGGGTCAGGCCTGCCGGGCCGATATTTTTCTGCGCGCCGCCGAAGATCACGCCGTATTGCGACACGTCGATCACGCGCGACAAAATGTGCGAGGACATGTCGGCCACGATGGTGGTGCCTGCCGGCACGTTCGGCGCCTGCTGGAATTCCACGCCGTCGATGGTTTCATTGGTGCAGATGTGCAGGTAGGCGGCGCCCGGCGTCAGCTTCCATTCGGCGACGGGCGGCACGCCAGTGAAACGGGCAGCCTTCGAGGACGCGGCCACGTTCACATTGGCATACTTGGCCGCTTCCTGGATCGACTTGCCCGACCACGAGCCCGTGTGCACGAAGTCGACGGTGGCCGGCTGCTGCGCGGCCAGGCCCACCAGGTTCATCGGGATGATGGCGTTCTCGCCCAAGCCGCCGCCCTGCAGGAACAGGATTTTATAGTTCTCGGGCACGGCCAGCAGCTCGCGCAGGTCGGCCACGGCCTGCTTGTAAATGGAAATGAATTCGGGACCACGGTGGCTCATTTCCATCACCGACATGCCGCTGCCGTGCCAGTCCTGCATCTCGGCGGCCGCTTGCGCCAGCACTTCCTTGGGCAGGACGGCTGGGCCGGCGGAGAAGTTGTAAATAGGGCTTAAGGCTTGATGGGTCACGATACAGTCCTTGGCGAAAATAAGAATTATTGGGGCGACTGCGTGGCCGCCCGCATGACCTGATCAAGCACGGCGTTCACGCGGGGGATCAGCACGCGCTGGCTGATGGCCATCGATTCGGCCGACAGCTGCGGCATGGTGGCCAGCATCTTGCGGCCCAGCGGCGTCTTGTAAAAGGCCGTCAGCTGCTCGACTTCCGGCACCGTGTAAAAACGCGCATACAGGGGCACCATTTCGTCGCCCAGCTCGTCGATCAGGGTCGGGTCGGCCAGTACCTGCGTCAGGGTGGCGATGGCCAGGGGGATTTCTTCCTCGGCGCTGGCCAGCGCGCGCGCCTTGCGCTGCTCGTCCAGTTTCGGGTTGCTGTTGATTTGCTGCTGCGCCGACTGGCGGATCATGGCGGGCACCGATTGCAGCATCTGGTCGAAGATGCTGCGCGTCAGTTGCGGGAACTGCATCGCGTCGAGCATGCGCCGCACGGCCACTTTCATGGCGGGGCTGGGCGCCGCCTGGCGCGCGGGTGTGGCTTGCGTGCTCTGGGCCAGGGCCGGCAGGCTCGCGAGGAAGGCCAGCGAAAACGCGGCAAAGAAGGTGGCGACGATTTTTCTCATGGCATGCGGGATGTTGAATGAATGGTAAAAGGGCACTGCCGGATGCATGTCGGCTTACGCCCGACGGGCTAAGCCGACCTACGAAATTCTGCTGGCGGCACCACGAAAAGACGCGCCAATAGCAATTGGGGCTCCCGAAAGAGCCCCAATCATCTTACTCCGGCTGGGCCGGGTCAACAGGATCGGCTGGTTCGGCCGCTGCCGGCGCGGCATCCGTACCCGCCTCCGTCGTCAGCTCGACTTCGTCGATATCCGTTTCCACCACGCGCTGCAGGCCGGATAGCTTGGTGCCGTCTTCCACGGCGATCAGGGTCACGCCCTGTGTCGCGCGGCCCATCTCGCGGATTTCCGACACGCGGGTGCGGATCAAGACGCCACCGGTGGTAATCAGCATGATTTCATCGCTGGCATCGACCAGGGTCGCGGCAACCACTTTACCGTTGCGCTCGCTGGTCTGGATGGCGATCATGCCTTTCGTGCCACGGCCATGACGCGTGTATTCAAGAATCGGCGTACGCTTGCCGTAACCGTTTTCCGTAGCCGTCAGCACCGACTGCTGCTCGTTCTCGGCCACCAGCAGGGCGATCACGTGCTGGCCTTCTTCCAGGTTCATGCCGCGCACGCCGCGCGCCGTACGGCCCATCGGACGCACATCGTTTTCGTCGAAGCGCACTGCCTTGCCCGAATCGGAGAACAGCATCACGTCGTGCTGGCCGTCGGTCAGCGCCGCGCCGATCAGGAAGTCGCCGTCGTCCAGGTCGACCGCGATGATGCCGGCCTTGCGTGGATTGCTGAAGTCCTTCAGCGGCGTTTTCTTGACGGTGCCGAGGCTGGTCGACATGAACACGTAATGGTCTTCCGGGAACGTGCGGTTCTCGCCCGACAACGGCAGGATCACGGTGATCTTTTCGTTGTCCTGCAGCGGGAACATGTTGACGATCGGCTTGCCGCGCGAGTTGCGCGAGCCTTGCGGCACTTCCCATACCTTCAGCCAGTACATGCGGCCGCGATCCGAGAAGCACAGGATGTAGTCGTGCGTGTTGGCGATGAACAGCTGGTCGATCCAGTCTTCCTCTTTCGTCGCCATCGCCTGCTTGCCGCGGCCGCCGCGCTTCTGCGCGCGGTATTCGGTGATCGGCTGGGCCTTCATGTAACCGGTGTGCGACAGGGTCACGACCATGTCCTGCGGCGTGATCAGGTCTTCCGTTTCCAGGTCGGTCGCGTTCAATTCGATCTGCGAGCGGCGCACGTCCTTGTTGCCGGCGCCGTATTCGTTCTTCGCCGCCGTCATTTCATCGGTGATGATGACGGTGACGCGTTCCGGCTTGGCCAGGATGTCGAGCAAGTCGGCGATATGTTCCATCACGTCCTTGTACTCGTTGACGATCTTGTCCTGCTCCAGACCGGTCAGGCGCTGCAGGCGCATCTGCAGAATTTCCTGCGCCTGGTCGTCCGACAGCTTGTACAGGCCATCCGTCTGCATGCCGTAGTGCTTCGGCAGGTTTTCCGGACGGTAGGCATCGACGCCGCCCGGCGTCGTGCCGTCGCCCGTACGGGCCAGCATTTCGCGCACGACGGACGAATCCCAGGCCTTGGCCATCAGCTCGACCTTGGCGATCGGCGGCGTCGGCGCGGCCTTGATGATGGCGATGAAGTCATCGATGTTGGCCAGTGCGACCGCCAGGCCTTCGAGCACGTGACCGCGTTCGCGCGCCTTGCGCAGTTCGAACACGGTGCGGCGCGTGACCACTTCGCGGCGGTGCGACAGGAAGCATTGCAGCATCTGCTTGAGGTTCAGCAGCTTCGGCTGACCATCGACCAGGGCCACCATGTTCATGCCGAAGGTGTCTTGCAACTGGGTCTGCTTGTACAGATTGTTCAGCACCACTTCCGGCACTTCGCCCCGCTTCAGCTCGATCACCACGCGCATGCCCGACTTGTCGGATTCGTCGCGGATGTCGGAAATGCCGTCGAGCTTCTTGTCGCGCACGTTTTCAGCGATGCGTTCCAGCAAGGATTTCTTGTTGACCTGGAAGGGCAGCTCGTCGACGATGATGGCGATGCGGCCGCCATCCTTGCCGTATTCCTCGAAGTGGGTCTTGGCGCGCATGACAACGCGGCCGCGGCCCGTGCGATAGCCGTCGCGCACGCCGGACACGCCATAGATGATGCCGGCCGTCGGGAAGTCCGGCGCCGGGATCAGCTCGATCAATTCATCGATCGTGCAATCGGGGTTGCGCAGCACGTGCAGCGCGCCGTCGATGACTTCGGTGATGTTGTGTGGCGGAATGTTCGTCGCCATGCCGACGGCAATACCGGACGAGCCATTGATCAGCAGGTTCGGGATACGCGTCGGCAAGACCGTCGGTTCCTTTTCCTTGCCGTCGTAGTTGGGCTGGAAGTCGACGGTGTCCTTGTCGATATCGGCCAGCAGCTCGCCGGCGATCTTGTCGAGGCGGCACTCGGTGTAACGCATCGCCGCGGCGCCGTCGCCGTCGACGGAACCGAAGTTGCCCTGGCCATCGACGAGCATGTAGCGCAGCGAGAAATCCTGCGCCATGCGTACCAGTGTGTCGTAGATCGAGGCATCGCCGTGGGGATGGTATTTACCCATGGTTTCGCCGACCACGCGGGCGCACTTGACGTAAGGGCGGTTCCACACGTTATTCATTTCATGCATCGCGAACAAGACGCGGCGGTGCACTGGCTTCAAGCCATCGCGCGCATCGGGCAAGGCGCGACCGACGATCACGCTCATGGCGTAATCGAGGTAGCTCTTGCGCATCTCTTCTTCGAGGGAAATAGGAATTGTTTCTTTTGCGAATTGATCCATTGGCGGTTCGACTGATCTCAGGCTGTGGTTAACTTATCTGTTACGCAATGTATGACGCAATACTGCATATCCTGGGTGGCTGTCGTCGTGGACGCCGCGCCGCGCGCTGCTGGCGTGGCCCGGATTCCATGTCGCAGAGTGCCGAAACAAATCGGCGGGCTGGCGGCAAGGCCAGTACGGGTACCGCAAGGGTACGTGCTGGCCATGCAGTGCCGCCGTGGGCATTTGCCCGGCACTCTTAACAGTCAAGCGCACGATTTTAGCATGCGCGCCCAGCTACCTGTACAAATTGGCCAGACCAGCAACATTGGCAGTTTGCACCGGGGTCGTGCATGTTGCTCTGCCGATAATGCACAACGGCAATGTCAGTTCAAGATACCTGCCCTTAAAAGTGGCAAGAAAAGCGATCAATTGTTACAGATGCGTTACAAATGGGCATTTTCGTTGCGCAAAAACAACGCACGGTCTAAAATCGGGCAAGCTTTGATTTAACCACGGTCGTGCGCCCCTGATGCGTGTGGCAAAATGACTGGGAAGTTAATTGCTAGTTTCGCAATCTGAAACGAGCGCATATGGTCTACATGATAAAATCTTGGCACGTAGCACCAGTAGCGCAGTGTTGTTCTGCGGATATCACCCCCCGAAAGGAAAAAAGAATGAATAAATTTGTAACGCTGTTTTTCGCTGCATCCGCAGTGATTGCTGGCTCGGCTTCGGCCCAAACCCCAACCTCCCCACCATTCGCGCCAGTTACCACTGACATCCAAGCACCAAGCCCAAAAAGCGCTTACGTGCAAGATGCCCGCGGCGTGATCGTGCGTGACCCATTCGGCCTGTGCTGGCGCACCGGCTACTGGACACCTGCTGACGCAGTGCCAGGTTGCGACGTACCACTGTGCGTAGAGCCAGAAACCCTGCAAGACGGCAAATGCGTAGCACCTCCAGCGCCAGTCGTACCAGCACCAGCACCAGCACCTGTCGTGCCAGTGCCAGTCGTTGTTGCTCCTACCTCGGAAAAAGTCAGCTTCGCTGCTGATGCATTCTTCGATTTCGACAAAGCTACGCTGAAGCCAGAAGGCAAAGCCAAGCTGGACGAGCTGTCCGCACAACTGGGCGGCATCAACCTGGAAGTCATCATCGCTGTGGGTCACACCGACTCCGTCGGTACCGATGCTTACAACCAAAAACTGTCGGTACGTCGTGCTGATGCTGTCAAAGCCTACCTGGTCACCAAAGGCGTTGAAAGCAACCGCGTGTACACCGAAGGCAAAGGCGAGAAACAACCTGTTGCTGATAACAAAACTGCCGAAGGCCGTGCGAAAAACCGTCGCGTGGAAATCGAAGTTGTTGGTACCCGCAACAAGTAATAGCTGCCCCCTCGACTCGCCGCAAATCATCGCGCAAGTCAAGAACAGCTGAAAAACCCCGCCACGGCGGGGTTTTTTTTCGTCCGTGGCTGCCCAATTGTAAAATTGCCGCTATTATTCGACCTATGAACGCCGACCCTCTCGAAATCCAAAAATTCAGTGAGCTGGCCCACCGCTGGTGGGACCCCACTTCCGAGTTTCGTCCCCTGCACGAAATTAATCCCCTGCGCCTCGAATGGATCAACGCGAAAGTGCCGCTGGCCGGCAAACGCGTGATCGACATCGGCTGCGGCGGCGGCATCCTGGCCGAATCGATGGCCCGCAAGGGCGCCGACGTGACGGGCATCGACCTGTCCGACAAGGCATTGAAAGTGGCCGACCTGCACAGCCTGGAATCAGGTGCCAAGGTACGCTACAAGCTGATCGCCGCCGAAGCCATGGCCGCGGAAGAGCCGGGCCAGTACGACGTCGTGACGTGCATGGAAATGCTCGAGCACGTGCCGGACCCCGCCGCCATCGTCAAGGCTTGCGCCACCCTGGTGAAACCGGGCGGCCACGTTTTTCTGTCGACCCTGAACCGCAACCCGAAAGCGTATCTGTTCGCCATCCTGGGTGCCGAATACCTGCTGCGTCTGCTGCCGAAAGGCACGCACGACTATGACAAATTCATCACCCCGGCCGAACTGTCGCAATACCTGCGCAGTGCCGGCCTGGACGTCAACAGCATGCGCGGCATGGGCTACAATCCGCTGACCAAGATTTACTCACTTAATAGCGATACCAGCGTCAATTATCTGGTGGCCTGCACCCGGCCGCTGTAACCATCACGCACAATACAAGGCGGCTGCGGCCGCCATTTTTCATTCCTACTTGACACACTTTGCCCGCCATGATCACTGACCATCTGCCAGCCCCGCGCGCCATCCTGTTCGACCTCGACGGCACCCTGGCCGACACCGCGCCCGACCTGGCGGCGGCCATCAACCTGCTGCGCGCGCGCGCCGGCCTGGCGCCGACTCCGTATGACATCCTGCGCCCCACGGCCTCGGCCGGCGCGCGCGGCATGATCGGCGCATCGTATGGCGTCCAACCGGGCGAAAGCGGCTACGAAGCCCTGAAAGACGGCTTCCTGAACAATTACGAAGCGGCCCTGGCCGTGGAAAGCCGCTTGTTCGACGGCATCCCCGCCATGCTGGAAGGCTTGCAAGCGCTGGGCCTGGCCTGGGGCGTGGTCACCAACAAAGCCGCCCGCTTCACCGACCCGCTGGTGGGCCAGATCGGCCTGGGCGGCGCCGGCTGCGTGATCTCGGGCGACACCATGCCCCACCCGAAACCCCACCCCGCCCCCCTGCTGGAAGCGGCCCGCCGCCTGGACCTGGCGCCGGAAGACTGCTGGTACGTGGGCGACGACCTGCGCGACATCCAGGCCGGCCGCGCCGCCGGCATGCGCACGGTCGCCTGCGCCTGGGGCTACTGCGGCCCCGTCGAGCCGCAGCACTGGAACGCCGACCATTTGCTCGATACGCCGCAAGCGTTGCTCGAGCTGGTGAGTACTGTGGTGAAGGCGGCGCAGGAGCGGCAGCTGGCGGCTTGATGGCTTGATACTGCATCTGCCTGGCCTTCTATCCATTACTGCGAATGCATCATGCAAGAGTGTGAAGATTGCGCTACAATGAAGGTTCTGTGGGGACGACCTGGTTTCGACGTGGGTTGCAAAGCAGCGCAGGGCATACCGAGGGCGGGCTACCTCGTAAATACAACCTGAAAAAACTTAACTGCAAACGATAACTCGTACGCACTGGCAGCTTAATCGCTGTTAGCTCTAGAACACCTCGTCCCTGGGGTGGGCCGTCAAAAGCTCTAGAGTCATTTACAGGGACTCGTCGTATGCTGGGTTACTTAGCGTCCGACTAAATAATAGGTAACTCGCTTGCCCATAACGTGCACATCCGTGCTGGCTGAGTTAAATTAAATGATAGTGCTAAGTATGTAGAACTGTCTGTGGAGTGCTTGCGGACGCGGGTTCGATTCCCGCCGTCTCCACCACTGAATAAATAAAAGGGCTTCCCCGTTTTGGCGGGGAGGCCCTTTTTATTTATTCCATGCATGCAGAGCGCGGGCGTCGAATCCGTGTCCGGTACGGGCGCGGGGGTTGTGCGGGGCCTTCGGCGAGCACAGCTCGGCGCCGCACAACCGGGTTGCGCTTGCAAGCGCAACCCTCTCCGATTCGTCTGACTAGCTCTTGCGCCGCAGGCGGTTTTTCCTAACAACAACATTAGCTGTTCAGGCTGTGCGCGTATGCCGGGCCTGACCCTCGCTACTCCCCGCACACCGCCCCACCCACCGTTCCCCCAATACTCAAGCCCGTCGACAAATCAAACCCAAAATCACAGCGATAACCATCCTTTGATCGATATCGGCACAGCAGCATGTCACGATTACGAATGCGTATTTGCGGATCGGCGCAGCCATCGCGCATATCCGGACCGATGGCTTCGAACACGTCTTTTGCGGCGGTGCCCGTCAAGCGAAACGCGACTTTGGTATCGCCCGCAACCGGGGCCACTGCATCGTCGAGATATGCGCCATAGATCGCGTACGAACCTGAAAAATCCTTCTGTACAAACTGCCAGACGGCCCGGACCTGATGCGCCAGCAGCAAGCACAGCATAGTGGCAAGTATCAGACTGACGCGTTTTAGCATATGGCGCCGCCGATGCTGCGCCCGGTCAGCAGATCAAAGCCGAAGTCGCAGTGATGACCATCACGGGGATGGTAGGAGCAGCTCACTTCCGCCCGCTGGCGCAGGCGATATTCGCCATCCACGCCGCACGCGTTGCGCAAGTCGGGGCCCATCGCATCAAATAGCTGTTTCGCCGCCTTGCCGTCGATCCAGAACGCGATGCGCTTGTCTTTCCTGGTCGGCGGCTGTGGATCGCTCAGGCTTCCGCCATAAATCGCATAGCGGCCTTTGAATGGCTGATAAGAAAATAGCCATTGGGGGGCGGATTGGGCCATGGCCGTAGCCAAAACAAAGAGAAGAAAAACAGCGAGAAGACGTTTCATGTCATCTGCCCCGCTTACTTGATCGTGACATGAAAATGGTCGTCGTGGCGTATCAGTGGTCTTATCCGGGGGATGGTGGGGTCATTAAAAAAGATAACCTGGACAAAGCTGAATTCAAAAAATATGCGGATCAGCTGTGCCGTTGCATCGCGGTCGTAGTGCGTGTCAAACCTTGTTACAGCGCTCTCCATTTTGTCTTTGCGAAGCAATCGGACGTCGACGTCTTTTCCGCTTCGATGACCTTTATGTTCACTGTAGGGAGTTCCATCAGCCAGACTGATATTTCCGAAACCAATTTTCCGGCTATCGATGCCCTGCCATTGATGTTCAACCAAGAATAGCAGCGAAAGCAACTCGGGATGAGCATACTGGCCGGCACCATTGGGCGGTGTTCCATAGGTGTAGTAACCCGCGCCTTCCGGCCTTTGTGGAAGATTAAAGTAGCCGCGTCTATCAATGGGCTGCAATTCCAGCATGCGCACTCCTGAATGTAAAACCTCAGCGCTCAGCTCAACGCAAATGGCACCAGGTGATGCTCCCGTACATCTCACGGAGCATCTCACGCGCCGATGTAGTTGGCAGAGCTCGCCCCTTCGCTCGCAAAAAAACATGCGCACGCGACGATTTTTGCCGTTATGCATTTTCTGGGCATTGCGTAGAATCAAACATCCATACACTGATGGGATCGTTTTCGGGTGTTCCCGCTACTTGAAGCCAAGATATTGATGCTGCGCAAAGGTGCGCCGCGCCACCTTGAAACTAAAAAACGTCCCCCCGTAAATACCCGATCGCCCTCCGATATTTCTCTATCCTCTCCAGATCCTTCTGCGTCGGCTCCCCTATCCGCGACAGATCGCTATTCTCCGCCAGATCCGCCAGCTTGACGGCCTTGCCGACCGGGTCCAGGGCCGCGCGGGCGATGAAATCTTCATACAACTCGCCCTCGATCTTGGTCACGGCGCGCACGCCGTCAATGACGTCCCGGGAAAATCCTTCGCGCGCCAGATCGTCGAAGGTGACTTTGCCATCGCTGTCTTCCACCACGTCATGCAGCACGGCGACGATCTGCTGGGCGCCGGGGGCGACGCGCAGCATCACGCGCAAGGGGTGCAAAATGTACGGCGCGCCGCCCTTGTCCGTCTGGCCGGCATGGGTGGCGGCGGCAATTTCTATGGCGCGCTCGAGGGTGCCGCGACTTGCGTGTTCACGCATGTTCACTCCTTGTTAAGTCCACGTTGATTGATGTGTCCCTTGCGCGCCAGCCGCGGCGCTGCAAGTGGCACACGCTGGTGCACAGCAAGGCTGGCACCAATAAATTGAGAACCGGCACGAGCATCAGCAAGCATAACAGCAGGCCCAGGGCAACAATCGCCGGACGCTGTTCGCGGCGCAGTGCCGCTTGCTGTTCCGCGCCAAGTACCTCTGCGGCCGCCGCTCCGTAGATCATCTGGACGTTCCAGGCCAGCAAGTACGCGATCAGCACGCACATGGCCCACACAGGGATCAGCAGGGAGAGCAGCAGCAACAGGCGCCGCCGCCAGGCGGGGCGCGCGGCGCATGCATCCAGGCCGGCCGGCGCTTGCCACATGGCATAGCGGCGCGCCACAACGGCCTTGGCGCGCTCCAGCAACAACCAGCGCAGCGGCAAGCGCACCGTGCCGATGGCGCCGACGACAAAGACCATCACATAGAAAAATGCAGCCAGCGCCAGCAGCGCCAGGGCGATCTGGCCGATCGACAGCAAGGCTTTGGCGGCGCTGCCCAGGCCGCCGGCGATATTGCCCATCTGCGTGACGGTGGCAGGCCCGTTGGCCAGTGCCCCGACGCCATTCATCACGCCCAGGCCCAGCAAGCCGGTAACGGACACCAGCGCCAGCATGGCGCTCAGCTCGACAAAAAAACGGCCGAAGCTGCTATACAGTCCCAGCCACAGCGCCACGACCGCCATGCACCACAGCGCGGAACGCCACCACAGCCCCGCATGACGGGCATCGCGCAGCCCCAGCCCCACGCACGTGAAGGCTTCCCGCCAGGCCAGCAGCCAGGTTTGCAATGTTGGTGTCACCTTCGGGCAGACTCCGCAATCAAGGGGCGGATACGTCGATCCGGATGTTGCCGATTGTACATGGACGAGGCTGGCGCACGCGCCGCCGAGAGCAAGGAACAAACCCGGCTCCGGCTTGCCATTGTTTGCGATCCCGCAATTCCAGGCGGAAAGAAATGCGAAACAATACCAACTCCCCCACCGTTGCGCCTAGCGGAGTCGACCATGCTTGAAGTTCAACCCAGGGACAAGCGCGGGTTTTTCATCCTGCCCCAGGCTCCGGAAGACGCAGGGTATTAAGTCTATGGCACCCCCGGGCAGGGGGCGGGCCAGTACGCGCATCCAAACATGATGATGGCGCTCCTGTATGTGGAACGCGAATGGCAAGCAATCGATGACCGGCAATTCGGGATTGGCAACATCAGTCTGGCTAACGGCACCGCCTACGGGGAACACTCAACGCACAAATCCGGCCTGGAGGTAGACATTCGTCCACTGCGCAGGGACGGCCTTCAACTCCCTGTTTATTGGTACGACAAAGACTACGATCAAGCCGCGACGGCAAAGCTCATCGCACTTTTTCGGGCCCATGCCAGTGTGCGCAGGGTGCTGTTTAACGATACCGGCATTCCATTCGTGACACCATTCAAAAATCACGACCATCATTTCCATCTGGAACTGAGAGCCTGCCTGATATGAAAAAACTGTGGGCTGTGGCCTTCGGCGCCATCACCGTATTCTCGCTGGCCTATGCAGGCGGCAGCAGCGACTGGGGCGAATACAAACAGTTCAAAGGGGCTTATCTGATTTATTCGAATACCTTGGGCGAGCAACAGCCGCCCACACCGCATGACCGCAAGATTTCTTTCGTGGTCACGGGGGCCGTTGCCAGGGACATGTTTGACTCGATGGCTCCGGATTCGAAAGAGCGCTGCAGTTTGGAGAAAGGCTATCGGCAGCGCGACAAGGAAAATGTTTCCTGTCTCCGGGATCATGACGGCTATAGGTGTCACTTCGGCTTTAACTTGCGCAGTGGCAAAAGCATTACTGGATCGATTTGCTAGATCGCGTGGGGTGACCGGAGCCTTAGCCCAGCCAATCCTGCACGACTTCCAGTCCCTGCAAGCGTACTCCAGAATGAAGAGGCGGACACGTCGATCCGGATGTTGCCGATTGTACATGGACAAGGCTGGCGCACGCGCAGCGCAGGGCAAACCCGACGCAGCGCCATCAGCCTTCAACAATGGCTATCGAAACGCCAAAGCCGTCGCAGCCTGATCGGCATGATCGCATGCTGACGCATGGCAGACCCTGTTTCTCCCCGCTGCCTTGGCCTTGTACAGTGCCTTATCCGCGAGTTCAACCAGCTCGACCGCCTGGTTTTTCAGGTACGTCGGCATCAACGCCGCGACACCGACGCTGGCCGTCACCACGCCAAGAGGATTGCCACGATGCTCGATTCCCAGCGATTGCACGGCCTGGCGGACGTCTTCCGCCACCGTCAAGGCGCCCGGCAGATCCGTCCCTGGCAATAAAATGACCATTTCCTCGCCGCCATAGCGCGCCGCAAGGTCGCCCGGCCGGCGCATGCTGTAAGCCACCACCTTGCCGAGTTTTCTCAGGCACTCGTCGCCGGCCACATGGCCATAGATATCGTTGTATTGCTTGAAGAAGTCGACATCGATCAACACCAGTCCAAGTGAGCTATTTTCACGCTGCGCACGGCTGAACTCGGCAAGCAGCGACTGGTCGAAGTGGCGCCGGTTCGCCAGCCCCGTCAACCCATCCTGATTGGCAAGGCGGGCCAGGGTTTCATTGATCAATTCCAACTCGTTGCGCGCTTCAAGCAGTCCCGCCTCGCTTTTTACCCGCAAATCGATCAGCCGCACCACCCGGTATCCGATAAACGCGATCAGCAATACCAGCACCCCGCCCACGGCGTTTTGTATCACGGTATCGAGGCGCCATGCAGCGAGGACTTCATCCTGTGACAATGCGGCAGAGACCACCAGCGGATATTCTTCGACTCTTCGATAGCTGTTGATGCGCGTCACGCCATCGACCCGCGACTTGATCACGGCCGTGCCTGCGGGACTTTTCGGTAAATAATCATGAAATAAGGGAAACTGCGAAAGATCGCGCCCCAGCAAACTCTCATCGAACGGCCTGCGCAATAAAAGAATGCCTTTTCCATTCGCGATGAAAATGGCGCCTTTTTCTCCTATTGAAAAACGTTCATAAAACTGCCTGAAATAATGCATATCGATCGTCGCCAGCGCCAC
The DNA here is from genome assembly GCF_058797855.1 of Janthinobacterium sp. GW823-FHT01H08. NCBI lineage: Bacteria > Pseudomonadati > Pseudomonadota > Betaproteobacteria > Burkholderiales > Oxalobacteraceae > Janthinobacterium > Janthinobacterium sp. GW823-FHT01H08. The sequence goes on along the minus strand of NZ_CM179504.1, from coordinate 1,745,316 downwards.
GCCGCCGAAGCTGCCGTCAGGCAAATTGATCCGCCGCGATACCGTGACTATCCAGTCCCCCGTCGATTTGCTGCGCACGGGCGGGCCGACATAAGGCCCCCGGTCATCATGCGTTCGATGGTAGTTGAAATAATCTCGATCGGAATTATTCAGATTACTCAACAAAGTTTTCTGAGAGTTCACGAGCCAGCTGCCATCCCTGGCATAGACGAAGATGCCGTGCAGCTGCCGCAGCTCGGCTACGCGGGTGACCAGCAATTTATGGAGACGGGCCAGTTCAAGGTCGGAGACACCGTCCGCCTCCAGCCGCTCCACCAGACCGACCAGCACCGTATCGGCCTCCTTGATGGTGTCATAGGCATGCTGGGCAACAGATTGCGCCAGGTTGGCGCTTTCACGGCCCGCTTCATTCAATTGCACCTCGCGCGCACGCAAGGTCATCCATAACTGCGTCGCCAGGAGCGACAGGCATACGAGCACGACAAATGAGATCGCCAGCGGCAGCAAGGAAAATCCCCGGAAGCCCGCTCCCAGCAATCGTGGCGGCAAGCTGCGTGACCTGGTCATGGATACACTCCCGGTTTGATATCCGGCAAAGTGTGCACGAAATAGGCAGCGACATACTCACACTTGGTAACAAACATGATATAAAAAAGTCACCATGACACTTGCTGGGCCACGTCTCCCCTCGGCCATGGCATCGGTGAGTGCTATATCGGAGAGCTCTGATGCATACTCGGCTTGCATGCTGCGCCATGGCGCTCGCTGTATTCTTACCTTCCCAAGCTGCGGACAAGCCGCCGGCATGGACTGGTGAACCACGCCCCTTGCGGGGTGACTATCAGATCTATGGCGGAACGCTGTCCGAAATGCTGCCGCCCACGCGAAACGACCGGAAAGTGGCAATCATGGTCAAAGGGGAATTGGCGCGGGAACTGTTTGCCCAGCTCGGCCCCGATGTGAAACAGGAACAGGCATGCAGCACCTCAGCAGACTACCGGGAGCGGCGCAGGGGGGACATTAGCTGCGTTCATACAAAAGAGGCGGGATACGCATGCTATTTCGGACTCGATTTACGTACGGGAAAAGGGATGTATGGAGCGATCTGCTAGCCTGGACGCCGCCCGGCACCGTTAAAACCAGGGGCCGCCTCATTCTGCCGGCGCACAGCCAGCCGGATTCTTCCGCCTGAGCGGCTCTGCCTGCCTATGCCCCCCGGAGCAGAACCCGATCCCCCATCCCTCACCGCAACAGCGTACACTGGCTCCTCTTCCATCAACGCATCGGTCCACAGTGAAACTATCGCGCTTTATTACCGGCCATCTGGAGCCGATCCTGGAAGAGTGGGAACTTTTCGCCAGGTCGCTCCCTATTCCCGGCACCGCCATCTCGAAGGCCGAATTGCGCGATCATGCGAAACAGATGCTGGAAACCATCGTGCGCGACATGGATGTCATCGAAAGCGCGGCGCAGCGGAAAAAGAAATCGACCACGGGCGTGTCGGAAATCACGGGCAAGGAGACGGCAGCCGCCACGCATGGCTCGCTGCGCCAGCAGATCGGCTTCACGCTGCCGCAACTAACGGCGGAATTTCGCGCGATGCGGGCCAGCGTCCTGCGCCTATGGATGGCACAGGTATCGGTGACGACGAAAACGGCGACGCAAGACATCTTGCGCTTCAATGAAGCGATAGACCAGGCGCTGCAGGAATCGGCCATACGCTATTCGCAGCAGAGCGACCGGACCCGCAATACCTTTCTCGCCATCCTCAGCCACGATCTGCGCAGTCCGCTGAGCACGATGACGATGGCCGGTGCGCTGCTGAGCAGGCCAAGCGCGAGCTCGTCTTCCACGGTACAGATCGGTGCGCGGGTCGCCCGCAGCGCAGCGACCATGACAACCATGGTGAACGATCTGCTGGAATTCGCCAGGACACAGCTGGGGGGACGCATGCCCATTTCACCCACCTTGGGCGATCTGGGGGAAATCTGCAAGACGGCCGTCGAAGATGCCTCGGCCGCCCACCCGCAGTGCAAATTCGAGCTGAGCACCACGGGCGAGATGATCGGCGACTTCGATGCGGCCCGCCTGGCCCAGCTGTTTTCGAATTTGCTCAACAATGCCGCGCAATATCGCAGCGACGACCAGCCGGTGACCATCACGGCCTGCGGCGATGCCGATACGGCCGTGGTGCAGGTGAAAAATTTCGGCCGCCAGATCCCGGAAAGCTCGCTGAAGAGCATTTTCGATCCCCTGGTGCAGCTGGCCATCTCCGACGATCACAAGGCACCCAACGCCACCAGTATCGGCCTGGGTCTGTTTATCGCGCGTGAAATCGCCAGCGCGCACGGCGGCACCATCGGCGCCGAGTCGAGCCTGGAGTCCGGCACGGTATTTACCGTGCGCCTGCCCAGGGTGGCGCTGAATGACAGAGGGAACGGCGGCTAAGCCCGTCCCCCATAGACGACATCGCACCGGGACAGGCTCGTCCTACCTGCGGCTGAGCGGCACATACTCGCCCGGCAAGCTGGCCGCTTCCAGCGCATCGGCAAAGGCCAGCAGGAACTTCGCCGGGCCATGTTCCGACACCAGCAGCGATGCGCCCTTGTGGCGCAGCAGTTTCAATACCTCCTGCTGGTGCGCCTGGTATTCCTGCGAATGGCCGTAGAACGTTTGATACATCTCCAGCGTTTCCATGGCTTTCGCGGCCAGGATGAATTCGGGTTTGTCCATGATGTCTCCTCGTTGTCATTGCTGCCAAGAACACGAAAAAAACCTGCAAGATGTGCGCCCCATGCCCGTCGCACTGCCTTGCGGCAACCACATCCGTATTTCCATCATACGCCTCAAGCCGGCCATTGCGCCGTCCTGTCGTGCATCTTTTTCTCTCCCGCCCGTCCGGCGCCATCGCTACGGTGTACACGCTAGCGCCATGTGCCCGCGCATGGCATCATGCGCGTTGCCCATTCCTAATAACGACATATGGACCAATATCACTTCCTCGTAGGCGAATTCAAGAAAAATAGCCCCTTTATTCCCGCCACGACCAGCGCGCAGTTGTTCGCCTGGTTCGAGCACATCGGCGAATCCGTCGAGCGCTACGGCAACAAGCGCGGCAAGATCGTCAAGTACTCACAGCGCAATTACGAGAAGATGCTGTTCGCGCCAGAGACCAACGGCATCGGCCTGCTTTCGCCGCGTATCGTGCCGCCCGACGAAGCTGACGAGGCCGTCAACTGCGACGCGCAAGCCATGTATTCATCGGGCTCGGAGCTGGTTCTGTCCATCCGCGCCAGCAAGCTTGCGCTTGCGCCGCTGTTCGACGGTGCGCGGGCCATACCCGGCCTGTTTGACCATTGCGAGTATCTGTACTGCTACGCTGAAACGCAGGGCTATGGCACCGGTTACGCACTCGGCTACCGGCAGGTCGACGAGGCCCACCCGATGACCTTTGGCACGCCTTGCCCCGCAAATAACTGGGCCGCCATCAAGCGGCGCGGGTTGCAAGATGCGCACCTGCGCGATGTCTATCCCATCAACGGTTTCACGCCAGCCAGGCTGGATGCGCTGCCGCCCGGGCGCCGGCAAGCGCTGCGCGCTGCGATGCAAGCTCATGGCCGCTGCGAAGACCATGCCGGCTGGATCTTCTGGTACCTGCAGCCCGGAGAACTGGAAGCGGCCCGCGCCGCACTGAACGCACACGCCATGCTGGGCGCCTACATCAGCCACCGAAGCTCATGAGCACACATTTATCGCTGCACTGTTATCTGCAGGACGAGGCCGCAGAACGGCCCCTGCCCTGTTCCGACGTGACCATCCAGGCCGACCCGGCCACCTTGCGCGCCATTGCCCATTTTCTGCTGGCCAGCGCGGACACCTTTGATCAGGCGCAAGACCGGGCCGGCATGCACGCGCACCTGCAAGATGCATGGGATGGCTGGCAGGACAATTTCCCCGACCTCGTCGTCGTGGCGGCATAGACTGGCGCCCCGCCTGGCGCGCGTCGGGTAACATACGCCACCCTTGCCATATAGAGAACCTTGATGCCCGATTTTCGAACCGTCCTGCCGTCGCTGCGCGCCGCCGTGCTGGCCGCAGCGCTGGCCAGCCTGTCCGCCTGCGCCAGCCAGCCCGCGCACGAGGCACTGTTCCTCGCCACCACTTTCACGCCCGCGCATTCCTTTACCAAGGGCATCGAAGGCCCGGCCGTGGATGCGGATGGCAATATCTATGCCGTCAACTTTGCGCGCCAGCAGACCATCGGCAAGGTCAGCCCCGGCGGCGCTGGTGAGGTGTACCTGACCCTGCCCGGCACCAGCATCGCCAACGGCATCCGGTTCGGCAGCCGCGGCCAGATGTATTTGGCCGACTACATGGAGCACACGATTTACCTGGTCGACCCGGCCACGCGCGCGCTGACCATCCACGCGCGCGAGCCGCGCATGACGCAGCCGAACGACATCGCCATCACGGCCGACGACGTGCTGTATGCGAGCGACCCGAACTGGAAGGAAAACACGGGCCGCGTGTGGCGCATCGCAGCCGATGGCACGGTGACACTGGCGCTCGACACGATGGGCACGGCCAACGGCATCGAAGTGAGCCCCGACGGCAAGATTTTGTATGTGAATGAAAGCGTGCAGCGCAATATCTGGATGTACGACATCGCCGTGGACGGCAGCCTGAGCGGCAAGCGATTGCTGATCAAGTTCGACGATTTCGGCATGGACGGCATGCGCGTGGACGTCGACGGCAACCTTTACGTGACGCGCTACGGCAAGGGCACGGTGGTGAAATTGTCGCCGCAAGGGCGCATCCTGCGCGAGATCAGCGTGCCCGGCGCCAAGCCCAGCAACATCACCTTCGGCGGCCCCGATGGCCGCACGGCCTACGTCACGGAAGTGGTGCAGGGCCGCTTGCTGCAATTCCGCGTCGACCGCCCGGGCCTCGAATGGCAGCGGGCGCAGGAGCGCCGCAAGGCCGAATAGCAAGCTACATGGTGCTGGCTGCGCATGGCGCGATGTCGGCTTACGCGCTTGCGCGCTAAGCCGACCTACTCTACGCCACGATGCATGCGCAGGTCGGGTAGGTCGGCTTAGCCGGAACGGCGTAAGCCGACAAAACAAATAGCAAGCCCACGTGATCCTGGCGGCGCATGGCGCGATGTCGGCTTAGCCGGAACGGCGTAAGCCGACGAACCAAATAGCAAGCCGACGTGGTCCCGCCATGCCACGATTGCTCAAGGAATTGAAGCAGCGCCTGACGATCGGCTGAGGCTCAATATAAAACGTTCTTCGCTTCCGGCAGATCGACATTGGCCTTGGTGACGATCACCACGCCCGTGTTGACGAAAGGCGCGACCTTCTTGCCTTCGATCAGGCTGACGAGGGTTTTCACGCCCAGCGCGCCCATCGAATACGAACCCTGCACGGCGGTCGCATACAGGGTGCCGTCCTTGACGAAGTTTTTCAGGTCTTCATTGCCGTCGAAGCCCACGGCGATCACCTTGCCTGCCTTGCCCGCCTGCGCGATGGCGCGGCCCATGCCCACGGCCGTCGGCTCGTTGGCGCCGAAGATGCCCTTCAAGTCCGGATTCGAGGCCAGCACGTCGGTCGTCTGGTTCAGCGCCGTGGCCATCTGCGACTGCGAGTAATACGTGCCGACGATCTGCAGCTGCGAGTTCTTTTCGATATAGCGCTTGAAGCCGCCCACCCTGCCCGTCTCGGAACCGGCGCCCGCCACGTACGACATCACGGCGATCTTGCCCGTCTTGCCGACCTGCGAAATGAGGGCCTTGGCGCTTTGCTCGCCGGCCGCTTCATTGTCGGTCGACAGGAAGGACTGGTAATAGCGCTTGCCGCTGTCGGCCACCAGCGAATCGATCAGAACCACGGGAATCTTCGCTTCCCACGCCTTCTTCAGGGCCGGCACCAGCGCGTCCGGGTCCGACGCGGCCAGCACGATGCCGGCCACCTTGCGCGTGACGGCGTTTTCCACCATGCTGACCTGGTCGGCGATGGCCGATTCCGAGGCCGGTCCCTGGAAGGTCAGGCTGTAGCCCTTGGCATCGGCGGCGCTGGCCGTGGCGCCCTTCCTGACGTTTTGCCAGTAGTTGGAATTGGTCGTCTTGACGATCACGGCGATCTCGCCCGGGGCGGCGAAGGCAGCGCTGGCGCTCAGGGCAGAGGCTGCGGTCAACAGACCGAGCAAGACGGTGTTGAAGGCTTTGAAGGTGTTCATTGTCGTCCTCATTTAATTATAGATTTGGTGGATTGACTTCATGGCGTACTGCTTGCTGCTTCAGGCGCGGTTGCGCTTCTGATCGATCCAGACGGTCAGCAGGATGACCAGTCCGATAATGATTTGCTGAATAAAGCTCGATACCCCGTTCATGTTCAAGCCGTTGCGCAGGATGCCGATGACGAAGGAACCGATGACCGTGCCGGAAATGGTGCCGATGCCGCCGATCAGCGAGGCGCCGCCGATCACGGCGCTGGCGATCGCATCGAGTTCATACATCACGCCTTCGTTCGGCTGCGCCGTCACCAGGCGCGACATCAGCACGCAACCTGTCAGGCCCGACAAGGCGCCGGACAGGGTATACACCAGCAGGGTCACGCGGCCCACCTTCACGCCCGATAGGCGCGCCGCTTCCGCATTCGAGCCAACGGCATAGATATGCCGGCCGAAGGTGGTGCGGCTGAGCATGATGGACACGGCCACGGCGATCACCACCATCAGCACCACGGGATACGGAATGCCAGGAAAGACGACTTCGGGAAAGGTGCCGCCCGTGTCGCGCTCGATGCGCCACAGCACGCCGTTGCCCAGTTCGCCGAACGACTCGCCCAGACCGGAAATGGCGCGCGCGCCCGTCACCTGCAGCGCCAGGCCCCGTGCGATCAACATCATGCCGAGCGTGGCGATGAAGGGCGGCAGTTTCAGCTGCGTGATGCAAAAGCCGTTGACGGCGCCGCACATGGCGCCCACCACGACGCCGCCCAGCATGGCGACCGGCACGGGCACGCCGCTTTTCACCAGCAGCGCGGCGGCCACGCCGGCCAGCGCCAGCACGGAGCCGGAACTGAGGTCGATGCCGCCCGTGATGATGACGCAGGTGGCGGCTATGCCCAGGTAGGCGATCGACGTGACTTGCAAGGCCACGCTCATGCCGTTGCTGACGGAGAAAAAGGCGTTGCTGGTCAGGGAAAACACCAGCAGCAACAGCGACAGGCTGCCCAGCGCGGCGAATTTTTGGATCAGTTCTTTGTTCATTTTTTTAAAGCTTTCTGTTTTTAGTGGACTGCCGCCTGGCCAGGGATTGGAGCGACGACGCGCCCCGACGCCAGCTGCATGATCTCTTCCTGCGACGACTCGCGCGTATTGACGATGCCGCTGATGCGCCCTTCATGGAACACGGCCACGCGGTCCGTCATGCCCATGATCTCGGGCAGCTCGGACGTGATCAGCACCACGCCGATGCCTTCCGACGCGAGCTTGTCGAGCAGCTGGTAGATGGCGAACTTGGCCCCCACGTCGATGCCGCGCGTGGGTTCGTCGAAGAAGATGATTTTCGATTCGCGGTACAGCCATTTGCTGATGACGATCTTTTGCTGGTTGCCGCCCGAGAGGTTGCGCGCGACCTGTTTCGAGGTCGGCGTCTTGATGCCCAGCGCAGCGATATACTGCTGCGCCACCGCCTCTTCCCTGGCAAAATCGATGAAGCCGAATCGGTTGGCCAGCGCTGATACATTCGTCAGGGTCAGGTTGGCCGCCACCGACATGCGGATCGCCAGGCCGTGGCTCTTGCGGTCTTCCGACAGGTAGGCGATGCCGTGCCCGATGGCGTCGATGGGACTGGCGATCGTCACCGCCACGTCGCCCAGGTGGATGGCGCCGCCGGTGAGCGGATCGGCGCCGAAGATGGCGCGCGCCACTTCCGTGCGGCCCGCGCCCATCAGGCCGGAAAAGCCGAGGATCTCGCCGCGCCGCAAATCAAAGCTCAGCGGGCCGAAGACATCCTTGCGGTGCAAATCGCTCACGCGCAGCAGCACTTCAGCCGTCGGCGTCGAGACGCGGTCGGGAAATTTTTCATCGAGGGTGCGGCCCACCATCCTGGCCACGATGGCATCCAGGGTGGTGGCGGCAAAATCGTCGGTGCAGACGAATTTGCCGTCGCGCAGCACCGTCACTCTGTCGATGATGTGCTGCATCTCTTCCAGGCGGTGCGAGATGTAGACCACGCTCACGCCGTTGCGCTTGAGTTCATTGATGATATCGAACAGCTGGCCCGTCTCGCTTTCCGTCAGCGAGGACGTGGGCTCGTCCATGATCAGCACTTCCGTATTGAGCGACAGCGCCTTGGCGATTTCCACCATCTGCTGCTGGGCGCAGGACAGGTTTTTCACCAGCTGGCGCGGGTCGATGCGCAGTTTTAAACGGTCCAGCAGCGCCTGCGCATCGGCACGCATCTTCTTGCGGTCGATGAAAATGCCGCGCACCGGTTCGCGCGCGAGGAAAATATTCTCCGCCACGCTCAGGTGCGGGATCAGGTTCAGTTCCTGGTGGATGATGGCGATGCCGGCCGCCTCCGCATCCACGCTGCTGGCAAAACTGCACACCTTGCCCTTGTAGACCAGTTCCCCCTCGTCGGCCTGGTACACGCCGCTCATCACCTTCATCAGGGTGGACTTGCCGGCGCCGTTTTCGCCGCACAGCGCATGCGCCTCACCCTTGCGCAGGCTGAAACTGACGTTGTCCAGGGCCAGCACGCCGGGAAAGCGCTTGCTGACCTTGTTCAAGGCCAGTATCTCTTCGGATTGATTCATGGTGTGTCTCCTCCACTCCACTGCCATAGGCCGGCGCGCCGATGTCTGAGCACCTTGGCGGCGCGCCGGTCTGCTACTCGTTTAACTGTCGATCAGTTGCGGATTCCAGGCATGCACGGTCTGGTTCTGCTCACCGAGACCATCGATCCCCAGGCGCATGGTGTCGCCCGGTTTCAGGTACACGGCCGACGGTTTCTGCCCCATGCCCACGCCCGGTGGCGTGCCGGTGCTGATGATGTCGCCCGGGTACAAGGTCATGAAGCGGCTGATATAGCTGACCAGATTCGCCACGCCGAAGACCATCGTTTGGGTATTGCCGTCCTGGACGCGCTTGCCGTTCACTTCCAGCCACAGGCCCAGGTTTTGCGGGTCCGCTACTTCATCGGCGGTCACCAGCCAGGGGCCGATCGGGCCGAAGGTATCGCAGCCCTTGCCCTTGTCCCACTGGCCGCCGCGCTCCAATTGGTATTCGCGTTCGGACAAATCGTTCACCACGCAGTAGCCGGCCACGTGCGACAGCGCCTCCGCTTCGCTCACATAGCGCGCGGTGGTGCCGATTACCACGCCCAGCTCCACTTCCCAGTCGCTTTTCTGCGAGTCCTGCGGCATCACCACGGCATCGTTGGCGCCGACGATGGCGCTGGTGGCCTTCATGAACAGCACCGGCTCAGCCGGCACGGCCATGCCCGATTCAGCCGCATGGTCGGCATAGTTCAGGCCCACGCATAAAAACTTGCCCACGCCCTGCCACGGCGGCGCGATGCGGCCGGGGTTGGCCACCACCGGCAGGCTGGCGATATCGACGGCGGCCAGGGCCGCCAGGCCATCCTTGCCCAGGGTCGCAGCCGTAATATCGTGCAGCACGCCGGACAGGTCGCGCACGGCGCCGCTGGCATCGATCAAGGCAGGTTTTTCAGCGCCCTTGGCGCCATAACGCATCAGTTTCATGATTAAACTTTCAAGTAAATATCAAACAACATAAAAAGTTCGGTAGCAATCAGGCCCGCGCCTTCACGACACCCGACAAAACCGTAGCGAGCGGAAGCGAGATGTGGCCGAGAAGCGCAGCTGTACGAATGTACAGTGAGCATCGCAAGCCGCATATCGCGACGCGCAGTAGGTTTGGTCGGGTGTCCTTAGTTAGACCAGCCGCCATCAATGACGTGAGTCATACCGGTGGTAAAGGCGGATTCGTCGGAAGCCAGATACACGGCCAGGGCGGCGATTTCCTCTGCCCTGCCCACTCGTCCCATCGGCTGGCGCGCCACGAAAGCGGCTTGCACTTCATCGATACTCACGCCCGTCGCTGCCGCCTGGGCGGCAATACGTTCCTTCAGCGAGGGCGACTCGATGGTGCCGGGGCAGATCGCATTGCAGCGGATGCCGCGCGTGACGAAATCGGCGGCCACCGACTTGGTCATGCCCACCACGGCCGCCTTCGAAGTGCCATAGATAAAGCGGTTCGGCGCGCCCTTCACGCTCGACGCCACCGACGACATATTGACGATGGAGCCGGCGCCCCTGGCCAGCATCCCGGGCAGCACGGCGCGCATCAGCCGGTACATGGAACGGGCGTTGATGTCGAAGGAACGGTCCCAAGCAGCATCGTCGCAATCGAGGATGGTGCCGCCATCGACGAAGCCGGCGCAGTTGAACAGGATATCGACGGGACCGATCTCGCCGGCCAGCGCGGTGATCGCCGCGCCATCGGTCACGTCGAGCAGGCGGATGGCGCAGCCCGTCACTTCCTTCAGCGCGTCGAGCTGGCCCTGGTTGATATCGGTGGCGATCACGGTCGCGCCTTCGCGCACGAACGCTTCGGCCGTGGCCCGGCCGATGCCCTGGCCGGCGGCGGTGAGCAGGGCGATTTTTCCTTGTAGTCTGGCGGTCATGTTGTCTCCTTTTATTTTTTTAACCCAACACCTTAAGTGCTGGGGTCAGACCCGGCGGGTCTGACCCCGGATTCTTGCTAAGCAAGGTAAAAAACCTGCTCCATCATCGCCCAGTGCTCGCCCTCGGCGCGCGAGGCCAGCGGCTGCTGGCAGGGGGCGCAAAAGGTCCACCAGCGCTGCGTTTCCGGGTCGGCGGCGATGGCCGCCATGTCGGCTTCAAAATCCTCGCCGTGGTATTCCCAGTAACCGAACAACAGGTTTTCCGGTTCGCGCAAAAAGATCGAATAATTGCTGACATGCGCCGCCGACAGCTTGGCCAGCACCTGCGGCCAGACGGCGGCGTGCAGGGTCTTGTATTCCGCAATACGGTCCGGCGCAATGCCGATGACCATGCCCATTCTTTGCATTTCAGCTCCTCTTTGTTGGCTTACGCCGTACCGGCTAAGCCAACCTACAGTTGGCATCGCGGTGTTTCGTAGGTCGGCTTAGCCGGCACGGCGTAAACCGACAAGCCAGCCACCTCATTTAAGCCCATAAAAGCGGCATGCATTGAGGCCGAAAATATCGTCCCTGTCCTGCTGCCCCAAGTGCGACAGCAGCGCTTCGCTCGCCAGCAGCCAGGCCGCATAGCCGCCGGCCAGGTCGACTACCGGCCAGTCGCTGCCCCAGATCACGCGCCGGGGGCCGAACACGTCCAGCACATGCGCCACATACGGCTGCAAATCGTCGACGCGCCAACCGGGCCGCGCTTCCGTCACCAGCCCGGACAGCTTGCAGTGCACGTTCGGCAGCGCGGCCAGCTGCGCCATGTCTTCGCGCCAGTGGCCAAATTCAGCTTCGGCGATCGGCGGCTTGGCCGCATGGTCGATCACGATGGGAAACGCTGGAAAATCGCGCGCGCATTGCAGCAGCGCGGGCAAATGGCGCGGCAGCACCAGCGCGTCCAGCCGCAAGCCGTGTGCCGCCATGGCCGTCAACGCCGGCGTGAGCGAGGAATCGGCGATCCATGCATCGTCGTCGAGGTCCTGCAGCATCGGGCGCAGGCCTTTGAGCTTGCCGTGCGACGCCAGACGGGCAATCGCCGCCGGTGCGTCTTTGGCCAACAAGTCGGTCCAGCCCACGACGGCACGGATAAAGCTGGTCTTTTCCGCCAGCGCCAGCAGGTAATCGGTATCGGCGGACGACGGCAGCGACTGCACCAGCACCGTTCCAGCGATGCCATATTCGGCCAGCAGAGGCGCCAGATCGGCGGGCGCGAAATCGCGGTGGATGGCGGCCAAGGATGGCGGCGGCCAGCTGCCGCCGCGCGCGGCCAGTTGCCAGAAGTGCTGGTGGGCGTCGATGCGCATCATGCGGCTCCCTTGGGCACCGGTGCGCGCGCATCGATCAGGCCAGCTTCCTGCAATGCCATCCACAAGGCGTCCGGCAAGGGCGTGGCGAACCAGTCGCGATTTTGCCGCAGCTGCGCCAGGTCCTGGCCGCCCGGGATGCAGGAAACGACGGCCGGATGCGCGAGCGGAAACTGCAGGGCGGCAGCCTGCAGCGGCACGTTGAATGCGCGGCAGACGGCGTCCAGGCGCGCCACGCGCTGGAGTATCGCGGCCGGCGCATCGGCGTAATTGAATTTGCCGTTCCCGGCCAGCACGCCCGAGTTGAACGGGCCGCCGATCACGATGGCGTTGCCGCGTTCCAGGCACAGGTCCAGCAATGGCGACAGCGAAGACTGTTCCAGCAAGGTATAGCGGCCAGCCAGCAGGGTGCAGTCGAGGTCGAATTCCGCCATCGCCCGCAGCACGATCTCGCATTCGTTGACGCCGAGGCCCACGGCCTTCACCTGGCCGCTGGCGCGCAGCTGGTCCAGCGCGCGAAAGCCGCCGCCGTCAGTCAGCTGGCGCCAGTATTGCTGCTCGCGTTCGCCATGCGTGGCCTTGCCGATATCGTGCACGAACAGGATATCGATGCGCTCGAGCCCCAATCGCTGCAGGCTGTCGTCGTGCGAACGCAGCACGCCGTCATACGTGTAGTCGTAATGGGGGCGGAACGGCAGCGGCGCGGCAAAGCCGTCGTCGCCGGGGCGCACGCAGGGGTCGGGCCGCATCAGCCGTCCCGCCTTGGTGCTGATCACGAACTCGTTGCGGGGCCGCTCGCGCAGCGCCGCGCCGAGACGGTGTTCGGACTGGGTATAGCCATAGAACGGCGCCGTGTCGAAGAAGCGCACGCCGGCGTCCCAGGCGCCATCGAGGGTGGCGCGCGCCTGTGCATCGCTGACGGGCTGGTACAGGCCGCCGAGCGGCGCGCAGCCCATGCCGATGCAAGGCAGCGACAGGCCGCCACGCGGCAAGCTGCGCAATTGTGTGACATCCATGAACCCGGTCCTCAAGCAGCGCGCAAGGGGAAGCAGCCTGGCCCCACCGCGTCGAATTGTTTATAGGTCAGCACGAACTCCTGGTGGCCCAGGTCTTCCGAGCGGCTCAGTTCTCCGTTGGCCACGTTCAGCACGGCGGCGACGATCTCGGCGCCCACTTCTTCCAAGGTGGCTGCGCCCGTGAGGATCTTGCCGGCGTTGATATCCATGTCGTCGGCCAGGCGCTCGAAGGTTTGCGGATTGGCGCACACCTTGATGACGGGCGAAATCGCCGAGCCCACCACGGAGCCGCGTCCGGTAGTGAACAAGGTGATGTGGGCGCCGCAGGAAATGAGTTCGACGATTTCCGCGTTGTCCGACACGTTCGGGAAACCGAAGCGCGGCTCGCCGTCCGGCACCACGTCGAGCAGGTACAGGCCGCCGCCGGCCGGCTGGTCGCCCGGTTTCAGAATGCCGACGATGGGCGAGGAGCCGCTCTTGGCGTAGGCGCCCAGCGATTTTTCTTCCTGCGTGGTGAGGCCGCCATCGGCGTTCCCCGGCGAGAAGCTGCCATGGCCCATGATGGTGTAGTAGCGCGCGGCCTTGGCCACGGTGTCGACGATGGCGTTGCCCAGGTCCGGGCTGACGGCGCGCCGCTGCATGTGGTATTCGCAGCCCACCAGTTCGCCCGTCTCCTCGAAGATGCAGGGGCTGCCGGCCGCGATCAGCGTGTCGAAGGCGACACCGACGGCCGGGTTGGCGCTGATGCCGCTGGTGCTGTCGGAGCCGCCGCAGATGGTGGCGACGACCAGTTCCTCGATCCCCATCGGCACGCGCTCCTGCCGCGCCAGGTGATCGAGAGCCCAGCCTATCCATTCGACGCCGCTGCTCACGCTGGGGCGCGTGCCGCTGTTTTCCTGGATGGTGATCGTGTGCACGGGGCGGTCGCTGTCGGCCACGGCGCTGGAGAGGCCATATTTGTTGAAGCCTTCGCAGCCCAGCGACACCAGCAGCACGGCGCCCACGTTCGGGTGCGTCAGCAGGCGGCGCATCACCTGGTCCGCGTATTCGTTGGGGAAGCAGCCCGTAAAGCCGATCAGGTGTACGGGCTGGCCGGGAAAGGCGTTGACCATCAGGCGCGCCACGTGGTGCGCGCATTCGACCATATAGGCCACCACCACGATATTGCGGATGCCCTTGCGGCCATCGGCGCGCAGGTAGCCCGACAGGGCGGGTGTCGTTACGGGAGCGTTCATGCTTGGTCGTCCTTGTGCAGGAAATGGTGGCCGTCCTGGCCCAGGGTAAACGTGGGGATGTAGTCGCTTGCCAGGTTGTGCGTGTGGATATGCTCGCCGATGGCGACGGGAGCCGTGATGCTGCCGATCAGGGCGCCGTAGCGCAGCACCTTGTCGCCCACGGCCAGCGCGCGGCGCGCCACCTTGTGGCCGATCTGGATGTCTTGCGCCAGGGTGACGGGCAGGCCGTCGATGGCGACGACGTCGCCGCTGGCCAATGCCGTCCTCGCGATCAGGCAGTTATCTTCGGGCGACATCAGGAGCAGGCTGGCAGGCCGGGAAGCGAGGCTCATGGCGCACCCTCCCCGGCAAAGGCGGCTAGGCGCCTGGCTGGCTCAGTTTTTCGCGCGTGCCTATCGAGGACAGCATGGTGCGGCGCGAGGAATCGAGGTGCGAACGCATGCACTCGAGCGCCTTCGGTATGTCGTGCTCCGCCAGCGCATGCAGGATCGCCAGATGCTCCTGCACCGCGTACTGGTTGCGGCCCTTTTCCTCGCCCTTGTCCCACTGGTAGTGATAGTGGAAGACAAACGAGACGATGTCGTAGAAGCCCTGCGCGAAGCGGTTGTTCAAGAGGCCAATCAAAAAGGTGTGGAACTCGCGGTCCAGCGCCGGAAAGGCATTGTGGCGCGTGTCTATCCTGGCCGCCAGCTTCTCGTGCTGTTTGATCAGCCGCGCCAGTTCCGCATACGCCGGGTCGCCATGCGGCAGGTGCGCAAACTGCTCCACGGCCGCCATCTCGAACATGCGCCGCATGTCCGCCAGTTCGGTGGCGAACGAGCGGTCGAACGCGCACAGGCGCCAGCCGCCGCGCGGCTTCTTTTCGATCAGGCCGAAGCGCGAAAAGCCGATCAAAAATTCGCGCACACTGACGGTACTGGCGCCCGCCTCGCGCGCCAGCTCCGCTTCCGAAAATTCCGCGCCTGGCGGCATGTCGCGCTGGTACACGCGCTCCATCAGCACTTGCTGGATGCGCTCGGCCCCCGACTGCAATTCGGAGATATCGAAGTAGTCGCCCGGTATGGGTTTGCGCAGCAGGCGCCGGTCCGCCGGGCTGGCGATCAGCCGCCGCGTCGACAGGTAGGCGATCGCGCTGCGGACCGCCGTGCGGCTGCCCTGGCAGATGGTGGTCAGGAACTGCTCCGTCGGCAGCATCTCGCCCACTGCGACATTCTCGGCGAGAAATTGCAACAGCAGATTGGTACTGCGCTTGAAGACGGTGGCGGGTTTGGACATGGATGAATGAACGCGCTATGCCAGCGAAAGGTAAAGTGGATGAGTGGGCCATTTTAGTCGATATCGGATTGGATCGGCATGCAAAAAAAGAAACAACTGCGGTGACGGCGGCGTTCATGGCTGCGCTCCCGGCGCCAGCATGGCGCGCAGGCGCGGCTGCCCCAGCGCGGGACAGAGCTGCCGCGCCAGCGCCGCCACGGGCGCCACGCGGCGCGCGATCTTGCCGGCGTGGTGCTGGGCGATGTCGGCCAGGCGGTGCGCGAGGAAGGGATTGCAAAAGCGTTCCCTGACCTGCGCCACGTAGGCCAGCGCGGCGTCGCCGTGCGGCGCCCCCATGGCGGCAAATACGGGCAGCACTTCCTCCTGCCACACGGCTTCCAGCCCGGCGCGCATGGCGCCATCGTCCATCGCTTCGCGCACCGTCATGCCGGCCGGGCTGCCCCGCTCCATCCACAGCTGCGCCAGATACGTGTGACCGAGGTTGAGCAAAAACAGCTTGCGCTGTTCATACTCGCGCAGGCTGTTTGTGAGCACCACTTGCCGGTGGCGGCACGGCAGCAGCATGCCTTCCTGCGCCTCGATGGCCCACAGCGCATAGGGCTCGGCCACGGCGCCTGCCGGTTCGATCGGTTCCGAAACGATGCGGTCGACCAGGGAATTGATCCACAGGCAGCCCGTTTCCAGGTAGCCGATGAACGCGGCATCGCAGCGCCACTGCCGCGCCAATGTCACGATCACCTGGCGCAGTACATGACCGTTGTCGGCCACCAGTTCGCACGGAAAAATCGAGAGGGGCGCGGCGCCGGCCAGGAAGCGCCCGTGCAGCAGCACCAGCAGCTTGGCGGGAAAGCTGGCGGGGACGGTATCGCCGTCGAGCATGCCGGCGTGATCGGATTCGTCCAGCTGGTAGCCCGTGTCGCCCGTATTCGACAAGATCACGCGCGCGGCGACGGCCGCATCGCGCACCTGCCGCCAGTCGCTGCCCGCTTGCCACGCCTGCGTGACGGCGTGGGCGCGGCGCTCTTCATCGACTTGCGCGCCGTCCTGCCAGCCGCGGATGCGCACGGGATAGCCGCCGGGCCGGCGAAACGCCGCCACCCGCGCCGCGCCCTGCGCGCTGCCGGTCGTTTGCACGATGGTGATCTGGCCCAGCGCCTCGCCGAGGCTGGCCGCTTCGCTGACGAACAGGTCGGCGTGCGCCTGCAGGAAGCGGCTGGTGCCAAATTGAAGTATGGGGTTGAGATCGCTCATCTCAGACCTCGACGATGGCCTTGATGACGCCCGCCTCGGGCTGCATCCAGCGATCGAGCACGCCCGTAAATTCGTCGAGCGTGGTGCGGTGGGTATTGAGCAGCGCGGTGGGTACTTTCCCCGCCTTCATGGCCGCCACCACCTCCTCGAAATCGTCGACGGTGGCATTGCGGCTGCCCAGCAAGGTCGTTTCGCGCTTGTGGAATTCAGGGTCGGAAAAGGACAGGCGGTCGCGCACGATCGATACCAGCACATAGGAGCCGCCATGGGCGACGAAATCCAGGCCCCGCTCCATGGCGGCGATATTGCCGGTGGCGTCAAACACCACGTCGAAGAATTCGCCGCCTGTTGCGTCCGACAGCAGCTCCTTGTCGCCGTCGCCCAGCTGCACCGTGCGGGCGATGCCCAGCGCGTCGCGGCAAAACTGCAGGCGGTCGGCGCGGCCGTCGAGCACCGTCACGTCGGCGCCTTTCAACGACGCGAACAGCATCACGGCCATGCCGATCGGGCCGGCGCCTACCACCAGCACGCGCTTGGCCGCATCGACCGCACCGCGCTTGACGGCATGCGCGCCGATGGCGAGAAATTCGATCATGGCCGCGTCGTCGAGCGAGATGCCTTCCGTCTTGAAGACGAAGCGCTCGGGCAGCGCCAGATATTCGGTCATGCCGCCGTCGCGGTGCACGCCCAGCACTTCGATGCGGGTGCAGCAGTTGGTCTTGCCCTGGCGGCAGGCCACGCAAGTACCGCAGGACAGGTAGGGCATCACGTAGACCTGGTCGCCCACGGCCAGGCGCGAGCCGGCCGGCGCGCTGTGGATATGGCCGGACAATTCATGGCCCATCACGCGCGGATAGCTGAGGAAAGGCTGGGTGCCGCGGAAGATATGCATGTCGGTGCCGCAGATGCCGACGCGGCGTATACGCAGCAGCACTTCGCCCTCGGCGGGCACGGGCACGGGACGCTGCTCCATGCGCAAACTGCCGGGCGTATCGCAAACGATACTTTTCATCATGGTCGTCTCTCTCGCCGTCCGGATCTTGCCGGCGGCATATTATATTTAACGTACAAACCAACTGTGAAAAAAATCCGTCTGCGCGGATTGTCTTTCCAGCCCTGCCAGTGGCGCGTCTTGCTGCGGCGCACAACGATCATGCCACCATGCCGCCTGGCCCGAACCCCATACTTTAGCTGCTGCCGTCATTCGGTTTTATAAATATACCGTACAAAAAAATGAAGGTCAACGGATTCTTTTTCCGATTTTTTCGGCTCCTCTGCTACATTCCTGCTTGACCCTGACGTAACGTCAGGCGCCATCGTGATAGCACGCACTGAAGACAAGGAGAAGACGATGCTGCTGAAAATCGGTGAACTGGCCAGGCTAACGGGCCTGACCATCCGCACCCTGCACCACTACGACAGCATCGGCCTGCTCTCGCCTTCGGCGCGCACGCAAGCCGGCTACCGCCTGTACCAGCACAGCGACATGGACCGGCTGCACCGGATCATGGCGCTGCGCAAGTTCGGGCTGTCGCTGGCCGATATCGCCAATGCCCTCGCCGGCCCGGACCTGCCTTTGCATTCCATCGTGGCGCGGCAAATCGCCATGCTGGAGCGCCAGATCGCGCAGGCTTCCACCCTGCGCGAGCGCCTGCGCACCCTGCAGGCGCAACTGGCGCAGGGACAGGCACCGGAACTGGCCGAGTGGCTTACCACTATGGAGTTGATGACCATGTACGACAAATACTTTACCCAAGAAGAACTGCAGCAATTGCCGCTGCTCTCCGATACGGCGGTGGAACAGGAATGGAAGGCGCTGGTGGCCAGAGTGCGCGCCCTGCAGGCGACGGGCGCCGGCCCCGGCGACGCGCCAGCGCAGGCGCTGGCCACGGAATGGATGGTCAAGCTGGTGCGCGACACGGGCGCCCACCCGGGCCTGTTCGCGCGCCTGAACGACATGCATGCGCAGGAACCATCGATGCAGACGACCACCAGCATCGATGCGGAACTGATGCAGTTCATCCTCGCCGCCTTCAACGCCTCGCGCATGGCGCTGTACAAGCCTTTCCTCGACGAGCAGGAGTATGCGTATTTACTCGCCAACTACGGCAAGCGATCGGGCGAGTGGCCGGCCCTGATCGCCGCCGTGCGCGCCGCCATCGATGCGCGCACGCCGCCCACCGACCCGGCCGTGCTGCAGCTGGCGCGGCAGTGGCTGGACCTGTTCCGTTCGTATGCAGGCACGGACCCGGCCACGCAGCTGAAATTCCGCCAGGCGCACCAGCAGGAACCGCGTCTGATGGAAGGCAGCTTCGTCGACGGGGCCATGGTGCAATACCTGGGCGCGGCAATGGCCGTGGTAGCGCAGGAAAAACAAGCGTAAAAGTTGGCGTGCGGCATTTCCAGGCGGTGGCCATGTAGAATCGGCCATCGCCAATCACAGGAAAATCCGATGCGCCGCTTTTTGTTGATATGTCTGACCCTGCCCGCCCTGAATTCCGCCATGGCGGCCGAGCCGCCCGTGCAAGGCGTGTGGCAGGGCACGCTGGGCAAGGCCAGTATCGTCGCCTGCTTCAACCAGCCCAGTCCCACGCAAGGATCTGACCGCAGCGGCAATTACTACTACACGCGCTACAAGACACCGATCATGCTGTCCATGGCGAACGGCAAGAGCGACTGGAGCGAGTCCGACGCCAAGGGTGACACCACGGGCACGTGGCGCCTGGGTGCGCCGCAAGGCGGCAAGCTCACCGGCACCTGGACCGATCCGAAAAGCGGCAAGACCCTGCCGCTGGCCTTGACCTTGCTGGAAGCGGCGGGCGACCGCGAGCATCCATCCTGCGCCAGCGACGCCTACAACCTGGCGCTGGAAGACTTTCCCAACACCAAGGTCAGTAAACCCATCGCCTTCGAAGGCAAGCAATACCGCAACCTGCAAGTGGGCGACACCATCACCGTGGAATTGATGGCGCCCGGCGACGGCATCGCCAAAATCAACGCGCAGCTGCGCGCCGTGCTGGCGAAGAACAAGAAAGACCTGGAAGACTTTTATGCCACGCGCCGCGAATACCTGGGCCGCAACGGTTTCACGACGGAGGACGAAGTGTATGCGGAGCCCACCTACTGGTCGCCGCGCTGGGTGACGATCAAATTCTACCGCTGGGCGGCCGGCTATGGCGCCAATGGCATCTCCATTAAGTTTCGCACCTGGGACGTGAAGACGGGCCAGGAAACGGACGTGTGGAACTGGTTTGGCGCCAGCGCCAGCGATGGCGACGACAAGGCCGAATTGCCGGACCGCTTGCGCCAGGCCCTCTTCAAGGATGTGACAATCGACGCCGAGTGCAAGGGCACGGATTACGACGGTCGCGGCCGCTTCCACCTGTCCTTGAAGCCGGAAGGCGTATCGTTCTGGGAAGACTCGAACGGCAGCGGCTGCGAAAACGATTTTTTACTGCCCTACAGCAAGGTCGGTCCCTTCCTCACCGTCAAGGGCCGCGCCGCGCTCAGCGATCTGCTGCCGAAGAACTAGGCGCGATCGCCTCGGCCACCATCTCCGCCGTCGCGGCCGCCAGGGTCCAGCCCAGGTGGCCGTGGCCCGTGTTGTAATACACGCCCGGTGCCTTGCCTGGCCCCACTTTCGGCAGCATGGCCGGCAGCATGGGGCGCAGACCCGCCCACGGGATCACTTTGCGCGTATTGACTTCAGGAAAGCACTGCTCGACCCACTGCCGCAGCGGGCGGATGCGGTCGGCGCGGATGTCGTCATTGAAGCCGTTGAATTCGGCCGTGCCCGCCACCCTGAGCCGGTCCTCGCCCAGGCGGCTGCTGACCAGCTTGGTCGCATCGTCGAGCAAGCTGACGCACGGCGCCGCGGCGCGGCTGGCGCCGTCATCGAGCTGCACGGTAATCGAATAGCCTTTCACCGGATACACATTCACGTGGTCGCCCAGCATGGCCGCCATGGCGCGGCTGGCCGTGCCCGCGCAGACGACGACGGCATCGAACACGGCGCTGTCTTCGTCCATGGAGACACGCACCTTGCCGTGCTCGCGCGCCAGCGCGGTGACCTGTGTACCATAGCGGCAGGCCACGCCCAGGCGCACGCAGGCGTCGGCCAGGCCGCTGGTGAATTTGTGGATGTCGCCCGTGGAGTCGCTGTCCGTGTAGTAACCGCCGTAAAAGTCGCCGTGCAGGGCCGGTTCGATGGCGCGCATTTCCAGCAAGCTCACGGCGCGCCGCTGCAAGCCCCCTTGCGCCAGCAGGCGCGACACGCCAGCCGCCCGCTCGAAGCCGCGCCGGTCACGGTACACGTGCAGGATGCCGGCGCGGCGGTGATCGAACGCTATCTTTTCTTCTTCCGCCCAGGCAAACAGATGTGCGCGCGCGGCAATCGCCATGCGCGCCGTGGCGATGGTGTTGCGCTCGTAATCCGGCATGGCGGCGAGAAATTCCGCAAACCAGCTCAGCTTGTGCCAGCCGGGAGTCGGATTGAGCAGCAGCGGCGCATCGCGCCGCGTCATCCATTTCAGCGCGTTCCAGATCGTCGCCTTGTGGTTCCACACTTCCGCGTGCGAGGCCGACAATTGCCCGCCATTCGCATACGACGTTTCCATGGCGGCATAGCGGTGGCGCTCGATCAAGGTGACAGCGACGCCCCGTTTCGCCAGCGCGTACGCCGTGGTGACGCCCGTGATGCCACCGCCGATGACGGCCACCGTGCGGCTCATGGCGCCCCTACCTTGTGCACGACGGTATCGCCCGCCTGCAGCACGCGGCCATCGGCGGCCAGCACGTCCAGCCTGCGCACGGGCAAACCTGAACCGCGCTGCAGCAGGGTCGAATGGGCCTCGCCAGGGTCGAACAATTGCGCCTCGCTCCACTGGCGCAAGCCGACGACGACGGGAAACAGCGCCAGTCCCTTGGGCGTGAGCACATATTCCTGGTAGGCCGTGCCGTCCGAGGCGGGCGCGACCGTAAAAATGCCCTCTTCCACCAAGGTATGCAGACGGTCGGCCAGGATGTTCTTCGCCACGCCCAGGCTTTTCTGGAACTCCCCGAACCGGCGCATGCCGTCGAAGGCGTCGCGCACAATCAAGAGCGACCAGCGCTCGCCGATCGCGTCGAGCGCCCGCGCCACGGGACAGGGATCGGTTTTCAGGCTCTTGCGCTTGGCCATCGGCATGCTCCAGGATTGAGTAGTTGCATTTTAAAACTAATCACCGTAGACTCAAACTGGTTTTAATTTGAAACTACTTATAGGCAAGCCCATGCGCGACACAACCCCCCCCATCACAGCAGCACTTCCTTCCCCTCTCGTCTGGCTGTTTGCCTGTGCGGCCGGCCTCAGCGTGGCCAATGTGTATTACGCCCAGCCTTTACTCGCCACCCTGGCGCAGGAGTTCGGCATGACGGAAGCCGCCAGCGGCATGGTCATCACGGCCACGCAGCTCGGCTGCGCGCTGGCCCTGCTGCTGCTGGTTCCCTTGGGCGACATGCTGAACCGGCGCCGGCTGACCCTGTTCCAGCTGGGCTTGCTCGCCGTCTCGCTGGCGGCGCTGGGCTGCGCCCGTTCCACGGCAGCCTTGCTGGGCGGCATGCTGCTGGTGGGCTTGCTGGGCACGGCCATGACGCAAGGCTTGATCGCCTATGCGGCCAGCGCGGCGGCCAGCCATGAGCGGGGCAAGGTCGTCGGCATGGCGCAGGGCGGCGTGGTGATCGGCTTGCTGCTGGCGCGCACCCTGTCCGGCGTGGTGGCGGACCTGGCCGACTGGCGTGCCGTGTATGTTGTTTCCGCAGCCATCGCCTGCGCCCTGCTGTTGCTGCTGTGGCGCAAGCTGCCGCCGGCGCAGCCATCCGATCACAAGCTGGCCTACGGCGCCCTGCTCGCCTCCATGGCGGACATGCTGTTGCACAACAAGGTGCTGCGCGTGCGCGGCATGCTGGCCCTGCTGATGTTTGCCGTCTTCAATATCTTCTGGAGCGCGCTGGTGCTGCCATTGACGGCGCAAGGCTATGGCCATGCGGCCATCGGCGCCTTCGGCCTGGTCGGCGTGATCGGTGCGCTGGGCGCGGCGCGTGCGGGGGCGCTGGCCGATGGCGGACGCGCGCAGTGGACGACGGGCGCGGCCCTGCTGTTGCTGCTGGCCGCATGGCTGCCGCTCAGCTTTGCCGGCGCGGCCCTGTGGCCCCTCGTCATCGGCATCATCGCGCTGGACCTGGCGGGCCAGGCCATCCACGTGACGAACCAGAGCCTGATTTTCAAGCAGGACAGCGACGCGCACAGCCGCCTGGTGGCGTGCTACATGCTGTTTTATGCGGTGGGAAGCGGACTCGGTGCGATTGCCGCCACCAGCGTGTATGCGCTGGCGGGCTGGCATGGGGTATGCGCGCTGGGCGCGGCGGTCAGCTTGCTCGCCCTGCTGTTCTGGCGGCTGACCTTGCCTGCTGAAAAAGCTTAGTTCAGCATGGCCGCGGCGGAACCGTGGCGATACGTCTTCAAGGCATCGGGCTGGATCTGGATCAGCGAACCGCTGACTTTAATCAAATGCAAGTCCGTCAGCTGGTGCAGCACGCGCGACAGGGTGGCGGGTGCCAGGTTCAAAAACGATGCCAATAAGCTCTTCTTCAGGTCCAGCTTGACTTCGTTCGAACGCTGCTGGTCCGATGCCTGCAACAGATACTCGACCACGCGCTGGGTGGCGTTCTGCACGGAGCAGCGTTCCACGTTGCGGATAAAACCCATCAGGTGATGCGACAGGCTGTTCATCATCTGGCGCGCGATGCGGGGCGACTGGTCCAGCAGGCGCAGCAGCGCATGCGGCGGGATGCGCAGCAGCAGACAATGTTCGAGCGCTTCGGCGCAGAACGGGTATGGTTCATCGAGGAAAATCATGGCTTCGCCGAAGCTCTGGCCCGGACGGATCAGTTCCAGGACCTTGTCCGTCCCTTCCATGGAAAACACGCTGAGCTTGACGAGGCCGAAGACCACCACGTAGGCGCCTTCCGCCACTTCGCCCTTGCGGAACAACACTTTGCCTTTTTCCACTTCGACACGCACGACATCCTGGCGCAATTGCTCTAATTGCGAAGGGGAAATATGGCGGAACAGAGCCTGGCTCGACAGCAAGCCATCGACGTTGACCTTATGCATGACACTCTCTTATTAGATTAGCGAATGACTAAGAGTGTAATGCGCAGGCACGGTCAAGGCCATACGTCAAAGGAACTAGGGTTGTCTAGGCCGGAACGCCATGCAGATCAAACAATCGCGCATTCCTTGTGGCTTTTTGGCACGGTATTTGCGCTTTGCTTGATCTTTATTTACCGAGTTCGCGCTCGACCGCATACACGGCGATCTGCACGCGGCTGCTGAGCTTAAGCTTTTTGAGGATGTTTTGCACGTGGATTTTCACCGTGCTTTCGGCCACGTCCAGCTGGCGCGCGATTTCCTTGTTGCTCAGCCCTTGCGCCAGGCAGGCCATGGCTTCGCGTTCGCGCGGCGTCAATTTGTCGTAGTCGGCCTGGGGCGCGTTCTGCCCCGCGCGGAACTGTGACACGAGCTTGGCCGTCATCGCGTCGGCAATCACGGATTCGCCGGCGGCGGCGCGGCAAATGGCCTGGCCCAGCTGCTCGGCTTCTATATTTTTCAGCAAGTAGCCGCGTGCGCCTGCGCGCAGGGCCGCGCCCAGGTCGGCCGCGTTTTCCGACACGGTCAGCATCAGCACGACCATCTGCGGCATGTCCTGCAAGATCAGCTGCAGCGCCTCGACGCCCGTCACGCCGGGCATGTTCAAGTCCATCAGCACCACGTCGGGCCGCAGTTCGGCCGTCAGGCGCACGCCGTCGAGCCCGTTCGATGCCTCGCCCACCACCTGGAATTGAGGATTGCGCTGCAGCAGCAGCTTGACGCCGCTGCGCAGCAAGGTGTGGTCGTCGACCAGCAGGATTTTGATTGGTGCGTTCACTATGTTTGTTTCTTTAGCCTGATAAATAGCGGGAATAGATTCGGAATCATCTGTTACGCGGCCTGGCGCCGCGCCGCCGGCAAGGCCAGCGAGATCGTCGTGCCGCCGCCGGGCGTGCTGTCGATGGCAAATTGCGCACCGAGCCGCTCGGCCCGCTCCTGCATGATACGCAAGCCGATCTGCAATTCCGTTTTCTTGTCGCGCAGGTTGGCGGCAAAGCCTTCGCCATCGTCGCGCACCTGCAGCGCAAAATCGCGCCCGTTTTCCACGCGCAGCGCCACATTGCTCGCCTGCGCATGCTTGCGGATATTCGACAGCGCTTCCTGCACGATGAACAGGATCTGCAACTGCTGCTCGGGCGCCAGCGGCGCGCCGTTGCCGCTCATCTCCAGGGTGCCGGCGACACCCGTCTGCAGCTCGAACTTGGCCAGCACTTCGCTGAGTTTGCTTTCGAGGTCGCTGCCATGCCAGCGCGTGCGGAAATTGACGAGCAATTCACGCACGTCCTGGTAGCTTTGTTCGACGCCCATGCGCATCAGCGGCAACACTTCGGCCGCCTCGTCGAGCTGGCCCCGGCGCACGGAATCGTCGAGCATCTGCACTTGCAGGCTGATGAAGTTCAGGCTTTGCGCGATACTGTCATGCAAGCCCTCGGCCAGCAGGCTGCGTTCGCGCGCCACGGCAAATTCCTTTTCGCGCGCGATCAGGCGCTGGTTCTCGATGGCGATGCCCAGGCTCTGGCCCAGCGTCTCCAGCCAGCCCTGCTGCTGCGCCTGCACGGCTTGCGGCTGCGCAAAGTGCAGCGAAAAGCTGCCCACCACCTGGTCGCGCGCGAGGATGGGAAAGACGGCGATGGCGATAAAGCCTTCGTCCTGGCAACGGTAGCGCTGCAGCGCTTCGACCTGGCGGAAATCGCGGATCTGGATCACGCCCTGCGCCACGGCCGCGCCACACAGGCAATCGTTGTTGCGGATGCAATGTTCCTCTTCCACCATCGCGTCGGAAATGCCTTCGTGCACGATGATATGCACGGTATCGTGCTGCGGATCGAGGATGCGCACGGTACCGCCTTCGGCTTGCGCGAACTGCATCACGTGGCGCAGGAAGCCGCGGCACAGCGCATCGATGGCGTGCTGTCCCGCCAGCAAGGTGGAAATGTCATGCAGGGTGGCCAGCTGGCGCTCCTGCGCGGCGCTTAGGCCCGATGCGGCTTGCGCCAGGCGGCGCTGGCGCCAGCGCGACGCTGGAAGTTGTTTGCGGGAAGGTTGACTGCGCGGCGCATGCATGAAGAACTCGAATCTGAAAAGTGGTGCGCCCGGCGAACGCTGCGGCCTGCCGGGCAGGTAAAGGTTACAAACGGATCTCGGTACCGAGCAGCTTGACGAACTGCGCCAGCCACGCCGGATGCGCAGGCCAGGCGGGCGCCGTGACGAACTGGCCATCGGTGACGGCGTCCGTGACGGCGATGTCGGCATATGTGCCGCCCGCCAGTTTCACTTCCGGCGCGCAGGCGGGATAGGCGGAAATGCGCTTGCCGCGGATGACGTCGGCGGCGGCCAGCAATTGCGCGCCGTGGCAGACGGCCGCGACAGGCTTGCCCGCCTCGGCGAAATGGCGCACGGCGGCGATGACTTTGTCGTTCAGGCGCAGGTATTCGGGCGCGCGGCCGCCAGCGATCATCACGGCGTCATAGTCGGCCGGGTCGATCTCGTCGAAGCTGGCGTTCAAGGTGAACAGGTGGCCCGGCTTTTCCGTGTAGGTCTGGTCGCCCTCGAAATCGTGGATGGCCGTCTTGATCGTCTCGCCGCTCTTCTTGCCGGGACAGACGGCGTGCACGGCATGGCCGAGCATCAGCAGGGCCTGGAACGGCACCATCGTTTCATAATCTTCTGCAAAATCGCCGGTCAAAAACAGAATTTTCTTCGCTGCCATTTAGTTCTCCTATGAAAGATTGATTCCGCAAGACGTATCTTAGCGCGACTTGGTAGCCATACTGGATATTTATCAAACTTTTGCGCCTTGATCGAGGATTTTACAGGCTGAGGCAGAATTTTTTACAGGCTCGCCGGTCAAATCAGGTACACCTCCTTGAAAGGCCGGGCCATGGACAGCAGCACAAACAGCGGCGGCAGCACGCTGATACGTATCTTCGACCATTTCCCCGATGCGGAGCGCGCCCGCATCCGCTTGCTGGCCGAAGGCTTTCCTCCTCACGCCGTGCAACTGGACGCGGGCGACGACGAGGCCGGCCCAGTGCAGGGCAATTTTACGGTCGGTAACCGCGACACCATGACCAGCCGGCTGGAACGCGCGATCAACGCCCTGTTCGGCGGCGACAACCATATGTACCGGCGTAACTACGGCAAGACGGCGTTTCGCGGCATGGTGCGCCTCATTGTCGCCGTCCACGATCCGCAGGAGCAGGAACGCGCGCACGCCATCGTGCAGGCATGCAATGGCTGCGACATCGAACAGCGCACGGCCAGCCACGCGGGCAGCCGGCGCGCCGATGCAGGCACACCGGCGCTGACGGGCTGACGCCCTCCCCTGCACGGCGAAATTATGGCAAGATCACCGTTCCTTCATTCCACAGCGGAAATTGCCATGATTTTTGAAATTGCCCACATCCAGATCAAATCGGCCACGCATGAAGCCTTCGAAGCGGCTGTAGCGAAAGCCGTCCCCCTGTTCCAGCGCGCGCGCGGCTGCGAATCGATGCGCCTGGAGCGCTCGATCGAAAACGGCGACGCCTACCGCCTGGTGGTCGGCTGGACGACCCTGGAAGACCATACCGTGCATTTCCGCGGCAGCGACGACTTCCAGGCCTGGCGCGGCCTGGTGGGCGAATTCTTTGCCGCCCCGCCCCAGGTCGAGCACATGAACACGGTGGTGACGGGGTTTTAAGCCGGGGGTTGCACACGGCACGCCGTCTGCCCGCCCAGCTTGTCGGCGAGTTTGCCGGCGGACTTGGCCGCGAAGTTGTCCGCGCAGTTGTCCGCGCAATTGTTCGATTACGCGCGGCTTTGCCGCGCCTCGGCGGCCCCGCTAATCCGACCTACGCCACGCATAGGCGGCTGGGCGCAGCTTAGACGGCAGGATGATGGAACACCTGCCGCAGATACGCGAGGAAGGTTTCATCCTTGCACAGGGTCTTGCCCGGGGAATCCGACAATTTCGCCACGGACTGGCCATTGCAGCGCACCAGTTTCATGACGATGTTGAGCGGCGTCAAACCGACGTCGTTGGTGAGATTGGTACCGATGCCAAAGCCCGTCATGATGCGGTCGGCGAAGTGCTGGTACAGGGCAAACGCCTTGTCCAGGTCCAGGCCGTCGGAAAACACGAGGCGCTTGGTGTTGGCGTCGATGCGCAGGGCCGCATAGTGGGCCAACGCCTTCTCGCCCCACTCGACGGGGTCGCCCGAATCGTGGCGCAAGCCGTCGAACAGCTTGGCGAAATACAGGTCGAAGTCGGCCAAAAAGGCATCCATGCCGACCACGTCCGTCAGGGCGATGCCCAGGTCGCCGCGGTATTCCTGCACCCAGTCTTCCAGTGCCGCCTTTTGAAAGTCGCGCAGGCGCACGCCGAAGGACTGGAACGACTGCATGTATTCATGCGCCATGGTGCCGATCGGCACGATGCCGAGCTTTTTCGCCAGGTAGACATTCGACGTGCCCTTGAAGTATTCGGGCACTTCGCGCGCCAGCCGTTGCACCACCTCGTCATGCCAGGCACCGGAAAAACGCCGGCGCACGCCGAAATCGGAAAATTCAAACGGATGCTTGCGCCTCGGCAGCTTGCCGAATTCCTTGACGGCCGCCACTTTCAAGCCCAGGCGGTGGCGCCCTTCGCGCATGGCCGCATCGAGGTCGAAGCGGCGGAAATACAGTTCGTTGATGATGTACAGTACGAAAATCTCGAAACCCATCACGTGCACCTGCGGCCCGGCCGCATGCACGATCAGGGTGTCGCCGTCCGTGCTGACGTCGATGAATTTTCTCTGGAAGCGGAACACCGTCAAAAAATCGACGAAATCGCTCTTCATGAAACGCAAGGTGCGCAAATAGGCCAGCTCGTCGTCGGCAAACGACATCGAACACAGGTGGTCGAGCTGTTCTTCCAGCTCGCCCTTCAGTTCGGCCAGGGGAAAGGCAGTGGCGTTGCGGCAGACAAATTCGTATTCGGTATGGGTATTCGGATGACCGTGCAGCAAGGCTTGCCACATTGTAAATTTATACAGATCGGTTTCCAGCAAACTGCGCACTATCGGGGTCATGTGTGTTTTCTCCAACTTCCTGAAGCCAGAATAGTACGCCACCGCAAGCATTTCAGCAGGGTTCGCTTGCAGGAAAGCATCAATCGCCTGCGTTGGCCAGCAATTCAGGCACGACCTCGGTGGATGTGGCCAGCCGCGCGCCGCGCTCATGCATGGCGGCAAGGAAGTCGCGCTGCTGCGCGGCAAAGCCCGTGACGGGGCTCATGCAGTCCGTCAGCAAGACCAGGCGCGACAGGGCCGCCTTGCCTTGCTGCGCTTCCAGGTAATCGGCGATGTGCTCGGTGCTGGCTTTGACACAATGGCTGCCCGCTTCGCCGCAGATGTAGAGTTGCTGCGCCGGCAGCAAGGTGTCGAGGAATGCACGGTTGAGCTGGGTGGCTGCATCCTGCGCATCGGGCACTTCCGCCATGACGGCCGAGTAATGCTCGGTCCACGGATTGGAACCCTTGCTCAGCTTGGCCACCACTTGCAAGTTGGCCACTTCCCAGGCGTTGTAGGCGGCGCGCACGGCCGCGTGGATATTCTGGCCCCAGCTGCCGATCTCGCAGTGCACGGGCCACACCATCAGCTGGTAGCGTCCCGCCTGCTGCAAGGCATCGAGGTAAGCCAGCGCGCGCGGCAAGGCGCCGCTGGCGGCGGGCAAGAACAGGCGGTCGCGCACTTGCTGGGCGCTGATCTGCGTAAACGGCGGCACGGCGCCGCCATCGCCCGTGCGCCAGAAGGCGGGGTGGGCGATGTCGTAGCGGTGGTGGGCGTCAAGCGTTACGCTGATCTGCGTCAAGCCGCTCCCCCCTTCGCGGATCAGCTGCGCCACGCGCAGCATGTCGGCGTGGGCGCCGGGCACGGCCAGTGCAGGCGCCGCATCGGGCGGCAGCCAGGTGGCAGGCAAGTCGCAAAAATCGTTTTGCGGGTCAATGACGAGCAAGTGCAGCTGGCGTTTCATGGCGGTCCTCGTGCGTGGCAGGAAGTTGCATGATAATGGCAACATCGCCATCACGCCAATCCGGAGACCGCCATGCACCTTGTCAATCGCAATAACTTGCGTCCGAACAAGTTACTCAACAGCAAATGGACCGCCGTCACGCCCGTCAACAAGGAAAAACATTTTCTCGTCATCAAGCTGTGCGCCCCGGCCACGCCGGATGAACCGGCCACGCACGTGGAACTGGAAGCCGTGCATTCGGGCCGCGTGCACATCCTGCCCTGGCGCGCGCTGCAGGATACCGCGCAGTGGCATCAGGGGTGGAAGACATAGCGGCGCTGGCGCCGCTCGACCAGTTTGACGGCCGCCTCGCCCGCTTCCGCCATGGCATCGGCTTCCGTTGTAAACTGATGGTCGGCCGACACCCGGCGCTTTTTCACCAGGTTCACCCGGTGCATGGGGTTGGGCGAAGGGGCATAGATGGCGACGTACGCGCCCCATAACTTGCAGCCCCGCAAGCGCTCTGCCGTGTAATTCACCTCATAAAAATCAACATACTTTATCGGCACGATGTGCGCTCCAAAAATGACATGGCCGGACAGCTTGTCTCTACGGACTGACGCGGTGAGGGTAAAACCATGCGCTCGCGATTGCTCAGGATACTCAATTCAGCTCTCTTTTTATCACGCGGCACAGGAGAAAAAGGATGAATGACTACATCATCTTCATGCATGACGACACGGAAACACCGATGGACGTCGCCACGTCCGCCTGGGAAGACTACTTCGCCATGCTCAGGGCCAGTGGCCGCTTCTGCGGTGGCAGCTCCATCGGGCCCGGCATCTGCGTGCACCGCTCAGGCCAGGCCAGAGCGGTCACGCCACACTTGTCAGGCTATCTACGTGTGCAAGCTGAAAGTATAGACGATGCAAAAAAATTGTTGATCGGAAACCCCGTACTGAACGCAGGGGGCACGGTGGAAATCCGCGCGCTGCCGCGCGACTGACGCGGCATGGCGGGCGGCTATTTTCCTGCCTCGGCGGCGGGATGCATGGACCAGACGACGCTGAGGATTTTCCAGTCGCCATCGCGCTTGACCATCTGCCACGCTTCCGCGCCATAGTTCGACAATTTGCCGCCGACGAGGAATTCGTAGTCGAAGTTGACCCACGCCACATGGCGGTCCTGGGTGATCTTGACGTTGTAGAATTTTTCTTCCGTGCGCTGCGGTTCGCGCTTGATGAAGTTGGCGAAAGCGGCGTAGCCACCCGCCCCGACGCCGTCGAAGTGGACGTCCGTCGTGTCGCGCATGTTCTTGATGAATGCATCGTCGGCCGGCGAGGCGAACAGGATATTCGTGTGCAGCATCAGCGACGACAGCAGCTTGACATCCTTGGCGATCAGGGCCGCCTGGAAGTCGGCGACGACTTGCTCGATGGTGCGGAGATCCTCGGGCGTGGAGGCGTGGCGGCCCACGTGGGGCGGCGCAGGCGATGCAGCGGGCGCGGTCTGCGCCAGCGCCATGCCTGCCAAAAACAGGGAACAGCCGAACAGTATTGCGCTTGCCAACTTGTGCATGAGGGACTTTCATGGCGAACGGCTCGCCGGCCTGGCACGGGGCGTGCCGCCGGCAAGCTTATGTCAACCATGGCAGATTGGCAATCCCTCTTTGGAACTACGGCGGAGTAGACTCAGGCAGCCAGCGCTGCGATCGAGGCGCGGCCCTTGGCGATCGCGCTGGCGACGGCATCCTCGCCCATGGCCACGCCTTCCGCTTGCACGAACTCGATGTCGGTGATGCCGATGAAGCCCAGCGCCGTGCGCAGATAGGTGCTCAGGTAATCATACGCGGCACCCGGGCCTTCGCTGTAGACGCCGCCGCTGGCCGTAAAAATATATGCTTTCTTGCCCGTGGCCAGGCCGACGGGGCCCGTTGCCGTGTACTGGAAAGTGCGGCCCGCGCGCGCCACGTGGTCAATCCACGCCTTCAGGGTCGATGGCACGGAAAAATTGTACATGGGCGCGGCCAGCACCAGCACGTCGGCGGCCAGCAATTCATCGACGAGGGTATCGGACAACTGCACCGCCGCTGCCGCCTGGGCGCTGCGCTGGTCGGCCGGCGTGAAGAAGGCGCCCATCACCTCTTCCGTCAGGTGCGGCACCGGTTGCGCGGACAGGTCGCGCTCGACGACACTGGCGCCTTGCGCGGCCAATTTCGCGACGAATTCGCCGGACAATTGACGCGACAGGGAACCGCTGTTGCGCACGCTGCTATTGATGTACAAGACCTTGCTCATGAAGTGCTCCTGGGAAAACGGGTGACGGGATGGGCCGCATCGCAGCCCTTGCATACAGCATAGTTCGGGTCTACCATCGAGAAAACCATGTAAATATAAATGGTTAGCATCGAATTTTTAGATAGGGAAGCATCATGAGAGAACCAGGCCAGCCTTCGCTCGACCAGTTGCGCGTGTTCGTCGCCGTCATCGACGCGGGCGGCTTCGCCCACGCGGCGCGCCAGCTGCACCGCACGCAGTCGGTGATCAGCTACACCATCGCCAACCTGGAAGAACAACTGAATGTGGTGCTGCTCGACCGCGGCAAGCGCAAGCCCACGCTGACGGACGCGGGCCGCGCCCTGCTGGCCGACGCGCGCGCCGTGGCCCTGAAGGTCGACGGCATGCGCGCGCGCGCCAAGGCGCTGGCCGGCGGGCTGGAGGCGGAAGTGTCGGTGGTGGTCGACGTGATGTTCCCCACCTGCGTGCTGGTGCGCGTGCTCGAGGCGTTCCAGGCACAGTTCCCTACCGTCGCCCTGCGCCTGCGCATCGAAGCCATGGGCGCCGTGGCGCAGCTGGTGATGGATGGCAGCTGCCACATCGGCCTCGGCGGCTGGATGACGGCCACGGCCAGCGTCTTCGAGCGCCTGGCCGTCGGCCACGTGCGTCTGATTCCCGTGGCTGCGCCCAGCCACGCGCTGGCGCAGCTGGCCGGCCCGATTCCTTCCGGCGTAGCGCGCGAACACGTGCAGCTGGTGCTCAGCGACCGCAGCGTGCTGACGGAGGGCCAGGATTTCGGCGTGCTGGGATTGCGCAACTGGCGCCTGGGCGACCTGGGGTCAAAACACGCGCTGCTGCGCGCCGGCCTGGGCTGGGGCAACATGCCCGAAGCGATGGTGCGCGAGGATTTGACGGAAGGACGGCTGGTGCACCTGCCGCTGGCCGTCGACAATGGCGAGAATTATCCGATTTACCTGATCCAGCGCGCCGACACGCCGCCGGGCCAGGCGGGCAAGTGGCTGACGGAGCGGTTTGCGGAGCAGTTGCCGCTGCTGGTGCAGGGCTTCTAGAAAAACGCGCGGACGGGTATCATGCGGGGGCAAGCCCTAAACAACTACTGGGGTCAGACCCTCAACACCGCCAACGCAAAGCTCAGTGCCAACGTGTCCGGGGGTCTGACCCCGATTTCAGACACAACCTTGAAGAGATTCACATGGCCGGTATCGACGACTTCGTCAACAAGCAAAAACCAGGCGCGCGCTTCGTCATCACGGCGCAGATGCTGCGCATGACGCCGCAGCAGTTCGACTCGCTGGCGCAGGAGTGGATGGAAGACGGCGGTCCCGGCTTCGACGTGGCCGGCATCCCGCACCGGGTCGTCGTCGATGGGCAGTTTTATATCGGCAGGATCACCGTGCAGCGGCACGGCGAGCCTGAGTAAATAAAAGCTACTCGACGCCCAGCACGTGCAGGCGGCGGCGCAGGCGCGCCACTTCTTCCGATAGATCGACCACCAGCGCGGCCAGGTCCGCGTTCGCGTCGAACACGGATTCGATTTCGTGCAGGCGGCGCGCGCGCACCAGGTCCAGGCTGGTGAAGCGCCAGGCCGTCAGCTGGCCCGCCGGCGGGCCGTCCCGAAGCAGCACGCCCGTCTGCACATGCTGCACCACCCAGTCCGGTTCCACCGCGCAGGCGCGCGCCAGTTCTTCCAGGCTCAGGGCACGATCTTCGAGCAATTCGCCAATTACCTTGTTTGTCATGATTTATCCTCCCAGCTTCTGGCGCGGATTGAAAGCCATCTCGCGCGCCATGGTTGCATACAGTTCGCGCGCCTTGTCATCGTTCGCCGGCGGCAGCACCACTTCCAGCAGCAGATACAGGTCGCCCGGCTGGGCGGCGGGAATGCCGCGCCCCTTCAGACGCAGCTTGCGCCCCGTCTGCGAATTGGGCGGCACGGTGACGGTCACGGTGCCCGATGGCGTGGGCACGTCGATCTCGCCGCCCAGCGCCGCTTCCCACGGCGTAACGGGCACCGTCTCGAACACGTCGCGCCCTTCCACCTTGTAGCGCGCGTCGGGCCGGAAGCGGATTTCCAGGTACAAGTCGCCGGCGGGCGCGCCGCCGCTGCCGGGATTGCCCTGCCCCTTCATGCGCAGCTGCTGTCCTTCCGTGACGCCTTTCGGTATCGTCACTTCCAGGGTGCGCTCGCGCGTCACCACGTGGCCCTGCGCATCCGCTTCGGGCACGCGCATGACGATGTGGCGCTTGGCGCCCTGGTAGCTGTCCTGCAAGTCGATGGTGATGGCGGCGTGGCTGTCTTCGCCCTGCATCTGGAAACTGCCACCGGCGCGGCGGCGCCCGCCCACGTGGGCGAACAGGTCGGCAAAGAAGTCGCTGTCGTCGGTGCCCGATGATTCGTAGCCCGAACCCCAGTCCGGCGGCGGCCGGAAGGGCTGGCCCTGCGCGCCCTGGTTACGGCCCAGTTCATCGTAGGCGGCGCGCTTTTCCGCGTCGCCCAGCACGCCGTAGGCCTCGTTGAGGGCCTTGGTGCGCTTGTCGGCGTCCGGTTCCTTGCTCACGTCGGGATGGTATTTGCGTACCAGCTTGCGGTACGCCTTCTTGATCTCGGCCTCGGACGCCGTCTTTTCGACGCCCAGTTCCTTGTAGTAGTCCTTGTATTCCACCGTGCCTGCTCCCC
This sequence comes from Janthinobacterium sp. GW823-FHT01H08, assembly GCF_058797855.1. Classification (NCBI taxonomy): domain Bacteria; kingdom Pseudomonadati; phylum Pseudomonadota; class Betaproteobacteria; order Burkholderiales; family Oxalobacteraceae; genus Janthinobacterium; species Janthinobacterium sp. GW823-FHT01H08. The sequence goes on along the minus strand of NZ_CM179504.1, from coordinate 1,710,331 downwards.
ATGGTTGAACTGCCTGATGGAAGAGTACACGAATTAGTCGCTGGGCAGCGTGTGCACGATACAACGCCGCCCGGCAGCGGGATCAGCGCACGCGGCGCACCGAGGAAATGCGGCGGTCGAGGCCACCGTGCAGGCGGCCATAGCTGCCCGGTCCCATCACCACGCAGCGGCCGCGGAAGTTGGCATCGACGCAGAATTCCCAGCGGCCGTAATTGACGACGACCGATTCGGCGCGGTCATTGAAGCCATAGCGGCTCAAATCGCGCACTTCGCGGTCCAGGCGCACGGGCCGCCCGCGCATGCCCGCGTCGGGGAACAGCAGCACGGCGCCATTCATGTCGGGACGGTGGCCGCCGCCGTGGCCGGGATAGCCGGGGTGAGGACGCTCCGGACGCGGCGGGTAAGGCCGGTGGTCGCCGCCGCCATGGCCAGGACGGCCCACTTCGCGCACGGAGGAAACGGCGTCGTTCATGCCCGGCATGCTGCCGTAGCGGCCAGGTCCGAAGGTACGGCAATTGCCACGGTAATTGGCGTCCTTGCACACTTCCCAGGTGCCCGAGCGCACGATGATGCTCGAGGTCTTGTCGTTAAAGCCCATGCGCGACAGGTCGCCCGTGTCGGAACGCAGGGTCACGGGGCGGCCGCGGAAACCGGCATCTTCGAACAGGGTGATTTCGCCCGCGGATGCGGCAAGGGGGGCGAGGAAGGTGGCGGCGCACAACAGCGCGGGCCGGAAAGATCGAACCATGACAACTCCAATACTGATGACATTTTCGCCAGTGTAGACCAGGCGGCAGGCGGCGAGTGTAACAAAGGGCAAGCAAATGTCAGCGCACGGCAGCGAATGTAAAAACCGCCTGGCGGGATCAACCCGGCAGGCGGTCTGTCAGCACGACGTCAGGACGGGATCAGCGCACGCGGCGCAGCGAGGAAATCTGGTTTTCCATGCTGTTCAGGCGGCCATATTCGCCCGGCCCGATCACTTCGCAGCGGCCATGGAAGTTCGAATCGCTGCACACTTCCCACTGACCCTCGTTGACGACGATGGACGAGGCGCGGTCATTGAAGTTGTAGCGCACCAGGTCTTCCGCATTGCGGTCCAGCGCCAGCGGTTCGCCGCGCATGCCCGCTTCGGGGAACAGCAGGACGGCGCCGCGCTGCTGGTATTGCGGCTGCTGGTATTGCGGATACTGGGGCTGGTCGTACTGCGGCCGCTGGTACTGATTATCGTACTGCTGCTGGCGGCGCGCCTCGCGCTCGTCGACCATGCGCGCCGACGAGACGCGCCCATCGAGGCCGCGTCCCAGGTCGTCGTGGCGGCCAGGGCCGAAGATGCGGCACACACCGTTGTAGTTCGAATCGCTGCACAGCTGCCAGTAACCATTATAGACGACGATGCTGGTGGTGCGGTCGTTGAAACCGATATTGACGAAATCGTCCGTGTCGCGGTTCAGGCGCGCCGAGCCGCCATTCTGGCCCGCGCCCGAATACACTTCCAGGGTGCCGCCACGGCCATAGCCGCCATGGCCCCGGTCGGGATCGCGTCCCGGACGTCCCGGATTGTTGCCATCGCCGCGCCCCGACTCGCGTACCGAACTGATGGCGTCGTTCATGCCCGGCATCGAACGGTATTCGCCCGGTCCCAGGGTACGGCAATTGCCGCGAAAACCGGCATCGGTACACACATCCCATGTGCCCGAACGCACCAGGATGCTCGACACCTTGTCGTTGAACCCAAAGCGCGACAAATCGTCCGTCGTCTCGCGCAGGTTCACTGCGCGGCCACGCAGATCAACGTCTTCGAACAAGGTGATATCGCCCGCATGGGCGGCCGCATGGGCCCCCAGCGAGAGCAGCAAGGTCGCCGCGCATGCCAGCGTGTGTTTGAAAGGGCCCGTCATGATTAACTCCATTCTTCATTCTTTGGTGATGATTTGCCTGGCGGTTGCGCCAGGATGCTAGTGTAACAAATACAAGGCCATGCGGAAGGCCCGGTCATGCGTTCAGTACAGGCGGCGCAGCGAGGAAATACGCTTGTCGAGCGTCGTGTTCAGCACTTCATACTTGCCCGGTCCCATGCGCTCGCAGCTGCCGTTGAACTGCGAGTCCGTGCAGACTTCCCAAGTACCCTCGTTGATGGCGAGGGATGCGGCCTGGTCGTTGAAGTTCAGGCGCACCAGGTCGCTGACGTCGCGGTTCACCTGCAGCCCTGGTCCCTTCAGGAAAGCGCGGCCATACAGCACCACCAGGCCCTCGTCATTTTGCGGACGATTCTCTTCGCGCGGATCGACCAGGCGCGCCGACGACACGCGTCCATTCAGGCTGCCCAGGTCATCATGGCCGCCAGGCCCGAACACGCGGCAGCTGCCACGGTAGTTGGAATCGCTGCACAACTGCCAGTAGCCATATTCGACGCGCGCGCTGCTGGCGCGGTCGTTGAAGCTGATGTCGACCAGGTCGTCGCGGTCCGAGTTCACGCCGGCCGACGCGCCGCGCTGGCCGCCGTCGGCGAACAACTCCAGCGCCGCGCGGCGTCCACCGCCGCTGCCGCTGCCGCTGCCCTGCCCGGCGCCGGTTTCCCGCACAGACGAGATTTTATCGTTCATGCCCGGCATCGAGCGGTAGTCGCCCCGTTCCAGGGTCTTGCAATCGCCCTTGAAATCGGCATGCGTGCACACTTCCCAGCTGCCCGAATCGACCTGGATGCTCGAGACAGTGTCATTGAAATTAACGCGCGACAAGTCGTCCGTCGTATCGCGCAAGACGACTACGCGCCCCTTGAAATTGTCATCGGTGTACAGGCGGATCTCGCCGGCCTGCGCCGCGAGGTGGACAAACAGCGAACTGGCACACAGCAGAGCAAAGGCGAACGGGCGATTCATGGGGCGGTCTCCGGTGGCGGCAAAAGTGTAAGTGATCGACATGACAACTGATGTCAGTGTAGCCATCCACAGAAAAAACGGTGTAACAAAGTATGCGAAAAGCACAATAAATTGTTACCAAAAGCAATAACAGGCCCCTGCGGGCCTGTTATTGCCACTTCGCGTACTGCCTGCCCCGCGTCAGCGCACTTCGCGCACCGACGAGATGCGGTTGCTCATGCGTTCAAGGCTCGCGTACTCGCCCGGCGCCAAGGTACGGCAGCGGCCACGGAAGCCAACGTCTTCGCACACTTCCCAATAGCCGGAGCGCACGCGCACGCTTTGCACCGTGTCATTGAAATCGCGCTCGCGCAAATCGGCGGAAGCGTTGCTCACGCTCAAGCTGCGGCCGGCAAAATCGTCGCGCGTATAAAAGGTCAGCTCGCCGCCCAGCGAGCGCCCGGGCAAATGGCCGCGCTCGCGGTCACGGTCACGGCGGCCGTCCCAGTCGCGTCCCCGGTCGCGCTCACCGTCACGGTCGCGGCCCCGATGGCCGTCCCAGCCGCCGCGCACTTCGCGCAGCGACGTGATCTTGTTGGCCTGGCCATCCAGTGACGGATACTCGCCCGTCTCGAGCAGGAAGCAGGCGCCGCGGAAATCGGCGTCCTCGCACGCTTCCCAGCGGCCCGAGCGCACGCGGATGCTTTGTGTCGTGTCGTTGAAACGCAGATCTTCAAGGTCGGCGACGGCGTCGCGCACGGTCTGCGAGCGGCCGTGATAATCGTCGCGCGAATACAGGGTCAGTTCGCCGGCGCCGGCCAGTTCGGCCGTCATGGCGGCGCCCAGCAACAGGGCGCAGTTCAGGGTATGTCTCAGCATGGTCTTGCTCCATAGTCAGGGTACTGCGGTTGACTATTTGGTCATTTTGCCAAATAGAGCGCGCAGTCTATCCGCGACTGGCCCACTTAGCTGTAACAAATGATTACCGTGCCGGTCCGGCCGCCGGGGCGCCCCGGCGGACAAGCACGGCGAATGCCGGTAGAATCTTGTGTTTAGTCAAGCTTGCCGCCCATGCCACACACTACCTCGTTCACCCTGCCCGCCATCCGCAATGAAGTCTCGTCGCTGTGGAAGCTGGCCTGGCCCATCCTGATCGGCCAGCTGGCCACCGTCGGCATGGGCGCGGCCGACGTGGCGATGACGGGACATACGAATCCCGAGGAACTGGCGGCCGTGTCGCTGGGCGCGGCCATCTGGTCCATCGTACTGGTGACGGTGAGCGGCATCATGATGGCGATCAATACCCTCGTGGCGCATGAAATCGGCGCGGCGCGCCACGACCGCGTGCCGCACATCGTGCGCCAGTCGCTGTGGAAGGCGCTGCTCGTCGGCCTGGTCGCATGCCTGCTGACGAACATGGCGGCGCTGGTGTTCGACCACCTGATGCTCGAACCGGCCGTGGCGTCCAAGGCCAAGCTGTTCGTGCACATCATCAGCTGCGCGCTGCCGCCGTTCGCCGCCTACCGCGCGCTGTACGGCTACAGCACCAGCATCAACCAGACCAAGCCCGTGATGGTCATCGCGCTGGCCGCGCTGGCGCTGAATATTTTCGTCAACTACCTGCTGATCTACGGCCACTGGGGCATGCCGAAACTGGGCGGCGTCGGCTGCGCCGTGGCCACCACCTGCTGCGTGTGGATGATGCTGCTGGCCATGCTGGCGTGGATCCGGATCGCGCCCGCCTACCACGCCACGTATCCGTTCACGCACTGGGAATGGCCGCAACTGTCGTCGATCGGTCCCATGCTGCGCCTGGGCCTGCCCATCGGCGTCACGTATTTTGCCGAAGTGAGCGCCTTTGGCGTCATCAGCCTGCTGGTGGCGCGCTTCGGCGTGATCCAGGTGTCGGCGCACCAGATCGCCCTCAATTTCTCGTCCGTCGTCTTCATGGTGCCGCTCACCTTCGGCATCGCGCTGGTCACGCGCGTGGGCCATGCCGTGGGCGAAGCCAATCTGCGCCGCGCGCGCTTCATTTCGTGGGTGGGCGTGGCCATGTCGCTGACGGCGGCCATCGTCTCGGCCACCGTCATCACCATCTTCCGCCACCAGATTGCGCAAGCCTACACATCCGACCCGCAGGTGCAGGAACTGTGCGCGCAACTGCTGCTGTTCGCCGCCCTGTTCCAGCTGTCCGACGCGACGCAGGTGGCCACTTCCTGCGCCATCCGCGGCTACAAGGTGACGCGCCAGCCGATGCTGATCCAGCTGCTGGCCTTCTGGGGCTTCTCGCTGCCGATCGGCTATGTGCTGGGCCTGGCGCCGCAAGGCTTCATCTGGTCGCCGGCCGAACCGATGGCCGCCGCCGGCTTCTGGATCGGCCTGGTCACGGGCCTGACGGTGGCCGCCGTGCTGCTGACCTGGTACTTGAACCGTTTGTCGCTGCAGCGCCTGCGCGCAGCCTGAGACAAGGAGCACCCCATGCCGCAACCACGCCCCTTCAAGCAAGTCGATGTCTTCAGCAGCGTGCCGTTCCTCGGCAATCCGCTGGCCGTGGTGCTCGACGCGAATGGCCTCGACGACGCGCAGATGCAGGCCATCGCGCGCTGGACGGGCCTGTCGGAAACCACCTTCGTGCTGGCGCCGCGCGACCCGGCGGCCGATTACCGCGTGCGGATTTTTTCCCCCGAGATGGAATTCCCGTTCGCCGGCCACCCGACCCTGGGCACGGCGCACGCCCTGCTTGATGCGGGCATGCGGCCCAAGGGCACGCGCATCGTGCAGGAATGCGGCGTCGGCCTGGTACAGATAGAACGGGGCGCCGGCGGCATGCTGGCGTTCAAGGCGCCGCCCTGCGCCACGCGCGCGCTCGCCCCGGCGCTGCTGCCGCTGCTGCAAACAGCGCTGGGCGGAGAACTGGCCGCGGGCGCCACCGTCGCCGACATGGGCATCCGCTGGCTGTGCGTGCCGCTGGCCAGCGCCGCCGCCTGCCTGGCCGTGCGCGCCGACATCGCCGCGCTGACGCCATTGCTGGCCACCGCCGGCGCCGACGGCCTGGCGCTGTACGGCCCGCACGCGGCGGACGGGCCGGCCGACTACGAAGTGCGCGCGCTGCTCAGCGAACACGGCGCGCTGGTGGAAGACCCCGTCACGGGCAGCGCCAACGCCTGTATCGCGCAGCTGCTGGCGGGCAGCGACTACACGGTCCGCCAGGGCACGTGTCTGCAGCGCGACGGCCGCGTGTCCATCAGTTTCCGCGCTGGTCACGCCTGGATAGGCGGCGCATGCCTGACGGTAATCGAAGGCACGATATTGGCCTGAACGGGGCAAAGCGCCATGGAATGGGCGGCTGCTGGACATTTTTGACGAAGTAAATACGGCCATGAACGGTTTATTCCGTGGCTGGCGCTATCGCATAAACAGGCACGCTCTGGTATCGTCTTACGCTTAGGCAACGCTCAAGCTCGCCTGTACATGCAGTGCCCTTCTTCTTCCAACTACCGAGACATCCATGCGTTTTATTCTTTGTTTTCTGGCCGCGATGGCCAGCGTTCCCGCATCGGCTGAAAAGCTGACCCTGGAACGCATCCACGCCGATCCGGCGCTGGCCGGCCCCGGCGTGCGCAACCTGAAGGTCTCGCCCGACGGCGAGCGCGTCACGTTCCTGCGCGGCCGCGCCGACAACCAGTTCCAGCTCGACCTGTGGGAATTCAAGCTCAAGGACAAGAGCACGCACCGCCTGGTCGACTCGAAGGCACTGGTGCCGAATGAAACGATTTCGCCCGAAGAGCAGGCGCGCCGCGAACGCGAGCGCACGGCCAGCCTGAACGGTATTCTCAGCTACAGCTGGTCGCCGGACGGCAAGCAGCTGCTGGTGCCGCTGGGCGGCAATCTCTACCTGGTCGACGCGGCCCACCCGGACAAGGCACGCCTGGTCGCCAAGGGCAATGTGCTCGATCCGAAAATCTCGCCGAAAGGCCGCTACGTGTCGTTTGTGCGCGATCAAAACATCCATGTGATCGACCTCAAGACGGACAAGGAACGCCAGCTGACGACCGACGGCAAGGGCACGATCCGCAACGGCGAAGCCGAATTCGTGGCGCAGGAAGAAATGGGCCAGCGCACCGGCTACTACTGGGCGCCCGACGATTCCGCCATCGCCTATAAACGCTATGACGAAGCGCCCGTGCCCGTCGTGCGCCGCTTTGAAATCTTCGCCGACCGCACCGACGTCGTGGAACAGCGCTACCCGGCCGCGGGCGACCCGAACGTGCTGGTGCAGCTGCTGATCGTCTCGCCGGAAACGGGCGTGCAGCGCCAGGTGGACTTGGGCACGAACCCGGACATCTACCTGGTGCGCGCCGACTGGAGCGCGGACGGCAAATCGCTCGTCTACCAGCGCCAGTCGCGCGACCAGAAGACCCTGGACCTGGTCGCCGTCGATGCCACGACGTTGGCGCAGCGCACCCTGCTGACGGAAACGTCGACAACCTGGGTCAGCATCCATGACGACCTGCGCTTCCTGTCGAACGGCACCTTCCTGTGGTCGTCCGAGCGCACGGGCCGCAACCATCTGTACCTGTACGATATGAGCGGCAAGCTGCTGCACCCCGTCACTTCCGGCGAGTGGGGCATCGACAGCGTGCTGGCCGTGAACCAGAAGACCGGTAAAGTGTTCGTGTCGTCGAACCGCGACGCCGTGATCGACAAGCAGACCTACGCCCTGGCCCTCGACGGCAGCACGGCCGACAAGCCGCAGCGCGTGACGAAAGCGGACGGCTGGCACGACACGACGTTCTCGCGCAATGGCGAAGTCTTCGTCGACACGTATTCCGACCCGGCCACGCCGCCGCAGGTCAGCATCCGCCGCCCGGACGGCGCCATGGTGGGCTGGCTGGAAGAAAACGCGCTCAACGCCAGCCACCCGTACTTCAAGTACAAGGCCGACCACCTGCCGACGGAGTACGGCACCCTGAAGGCCAACGATGGCCAGACCCTGCACTATTCGATCGTCAAGCCATCGAACTTCGATGCGGGCAAGCGCTATCCCGTCTACCTGTCGACGTACGGCGGCCCGCACTCGCAGCACGTGGCGCGCCGCTGGGGCAACAACTTCGACCAGTACATGGCGCAGCAGGGCTTTGTCGTCTTCCGCCTCGATAACCGGGGCTCGTCGCGCCGCGAGCGCGCGTTCACGGACGCCATCTATCACAAGCTGGGCGCGGCCGAAGTGGCGGACCAGCTGGTCGGCATCGACTGGCTGGGCAAGCAAAGCTTCGTCGATCCTAAACGCATCGGCGTGTTCGGCTGGAGCTACGGCGGCTTCATGACCCTGCGTTTGCTGTCGGCCGCGTCCGACAAGATCGCCATGGGCGTGTCGGTGGCGCCCGTGACCGACTGGTCGCTGTACGACACCCACTACACGGAACAATTCCTCGGCATGCCGAAGGAAAACGTGGACGGCTACAAGGCCAGCACCGTGTTCGCCCACCTCGACGGCCTGAAGTCGCCGCTGCTGCTGGTGCACGGCATGGCCGACGACAACGTCTTGTTCAGCAACAGCACGCGACTGATCGACGCGCTGGTCAACCGCGGCGTGCAATTCGACCTGATGACGTATCCAGGTGCCAAGCACGGCATCTCGTCGCGCGCGGGCCAGCGCCACGTGTACAAGAAAATCGAGCTGTTCTTCAAGCAGAACCTGATGCAGCCAGCACAGTAAGCTTGCGCTGCATCAAATAAAAAACCGCCGCCTGTCTTGCGACAGGCGGCGGTTTTTTATGCTGGAGCAGAAATTATGGCTTGCGGGTCACAGTTTCGACTGCATCCTTGACGTCGCCAACTTTCTTCTGCACTTTGCCTTCCACCTGGTTTGCCAGGCCCTTGGCTTGCTGTTCTTCGCTGCCGACGACTTTGCCAGCGGCTTCCTGGATTTTACCGCCGACTTCCTTCAGTTTACCTTCGACTTGATCTTTGTTCATGATAAATCCTCACTGTAGTTGGTACATCTGTTGTCCAGCCCAAAGGGCCGGTACTGCGGCTCACACGCCGTTGCAAACTGCTTGCTGCGTGTCGATGTATCCATAGTACGCCCGAGGCCGCAAAAACTATGTACGGTTCCTAACACATGCCCAAATTCATACAAAATGCGTCCATCAGGCTGGCTTGCGCCAGACGGTGGCCAGCCACGGCTGCTGTTCGCGCGGCAAGCCCGGCGGACGGTAGTATTGCTCGACCAGGGTAAAACCGGCCGCCTGCACGTAGGCGGCCCAGGTCGTTTCGTCGTGGTAGCTGCCGTAGCGCGCGCCATTCCAGCCTTCCTCGTTCTGCCCGCGCGGGTTCGAGCTGAACAGCACGCCGCCCGGTTTCAGGCACGCGTACAAAGCGCGCAGCACGCCGGGCAAGGCGGCGCTGGGCACGTGGAACAGTACGGCATTGGCGAACACGCCGTCGAAGTGTGCGGCGGGCAGGTCGAGGTCGACGAAATCCTGCTGCCACACGGTGCAGCCGCTGTAGGCGCGCGCCATCCCGACGAAACGGGAGCAGCCGTCGACGCCCGTCGCGTGGTGCCCCAGGGCCGTGAACGCCTTCAGGTCGCGGCCGGGGCCGCAACCGAGGTCGAGGATGGCCAGCGGCGCGGGCTTGCCGATGGCGTTCAGCAGCGCACCGATGTTCTGGCTGACGTCGTGATCGCGAGTGCCTTCGAAAAACTGCTCGGCGCTGGCGTCGTAATGGGCCAGAGTGCGGCCCGTGATGGCGTGGATGGGATCTTGCGGTGGGGTCGGCTTCATGGCGCTCCAATCAGTAATCACGCCATTTTACGGTGCCGGCGCGCTGCGCGCCGGCACCGCTTATGCCTACCAGACGCGCACGCGCTGTTCCGGCGCCAGGTACAGCTGCTGCCCCGGCTTGACGTCGAAGGCCGGATACCAGGCGTCGAGGTTGCGCACGGTGGCGGCGCGGTATTGCGCCGGCGCATGGCCATCCGTGAGGATTTGCTGGCGCGCCGCCGCTTCGCGCGCCTTGCTGCGCCAGCTGACGCCATAGCCGACGAAGAACTCGCGGTCCGCCCCCGGCTGCGCCGGCTTGCCCTGCTGCGACAGGGTGAACGCGTCATAGGCCGCCGCCACGCCGGCCAGGTCGGCCAGGTTTTCGCTCAGGGTCAGCTGGCCATTCACGGCCAGGTCGGGGAACGGTTTGTAGGCGGCGAACTGTTCCACCAATTGCTTGGATGCCGCCTGGAAATGCGCCAGGTCGGCCGGCGTCCACCAGTCGCGCAGCTTGCCTTGGGCGTCGAACTGCGCGCCCTGATCGTCGAAGCTGTGGCTGATTTCGTGGCCGATGGTGGCGCCGATGCCGCCATAGTTGGCCGCATCGGATGCTTGCGGGTCAAAGAATGGCGGCTGGAGGATGGCGGCGGGGAAATTGAGCGCATTTTGCAGCGGCAGGTTGACGGCGTTGACCAGCTGCGCCGGCATGGCCCAGGCCTTGCGGTCGGGCGACTGGCCCAGCTTGGCCAGTTCCTGCTGGTAATGAAACTGTTCCGCCCGCTGCACATTGCCCAGCGCATCGCCGCGCACCACGCGCAAGCCCGCATAGCTTTCCCACTGTTCGGGGTAGCCCACGCCCACATACAAGGTCTTGAGTTTTTCCTGCGCCTGCGCCTTGGTGGCCGGCGCCATCCAGTCCAGCTTGTCGATGCGGCGCGAGAAGGCGGCGACGATATTCGTCACCATATCTTGCACGCGGGCTTTCGATTCCGGCGGGAAATAGCGTTCCACGTACAGCTTGCCGACGGCGTCGCTCAGGGCCGCATTCGTCGCGGCCAGCGCCCGCTTGCTGCGCAGCGACTGCTGCGGCGTGCCGCTCAGGGCGCTGCCATAGAAGGCGAAGCGCTGGTCGGCGGCCGCCTTCGGCAAGATCGTGCTGAAATGGTTGACCGCGTGGAAGGCGAGGAAATCTTTCCACGTGGCCAGCGGCACGCTCGCCGCCAGCGCGGCGCTGCCCGTCATGGCCGTCGGATGCCAGACGATGAAATCGTTCTGCCGGCCCAGCCCTGCCGCTTCGAAGAAGGCTTTCCAGTCCAGGCCAGGCGCCTTGCTGGCGAAGTCGGCGGCGCGCCAGGCATTATTGCCCTTGGCGACATCGGCCGAATCCTCGCGGCTGGCGTGACTTGCGGCAATTTGCTGTTCCAGCGCAAACACGCGCGCGGCGCGGGCCGGCGCATCGCGGTAGCCGGCCTGCTGGAGCATGGCGGCAATATGCGCCTGGTAGCCTGCGCGCAAGCCCTGCATGCGCGCGCTGTCGCTCTGGTAGAACGCGCGGTCGGGCAAGCCCAGCCCGCCCTGCAGCAGGTAGGCCACATTGCGCGTGGTGTCGTTCAAGTCTTGCGCGACCCACAGGCCGAACAGGTTTTCCGTATAAAAATTGGTGGCGTTGAGCGGGTCGACGTCGGCGCGCAGGCTCTCGCCCAGCGCGCGGGCCAGCCCTGCCTGGTCGCGTATGCCGTCGATCTTCTTGAGCAGCGGCTTGATCGGCGCCCAGCCTTTCGCTTCGATAGCCGCTTCATCCATCCAGGAACGGTAAAAATCGCTGACCTGGCGCGCCGATGCATCCGCCTGCGGCGCCGCCGCCAGACCTTCGACGAGGCCGATGATGCGCTCGTTGGTGGCGTTGGCGAGGATGGCGAACGAGCCCCAGCTGCTGCGGTCGGCGGGAATTTCCGTGCTGCGCAGCCAGTCGCCATTCACGTAATCGTAGAAATCGTCGCCGGGCAAGGCCTTCGCGGCAGCGGGGGCGGCGGCGCTGGCGGCCCCTTGCTGGCCATGCGCCCGGGCAGGCAAACCGGTCAGCGAAACGCCGGCCAGGGCGAGGATGATGGCAGCCTGGACTGGCGTCCGGGAGCAGGAAAAACGCAAACCGTGCATGGCGATCCTTTCGATGTAATAGCCAAAATCATAACCTGAAAATCCTGCCTTTTTGGGGCGAAAAAGCATCCCCTAACTTTTTTGCATGCGGACAAAAAATCGGCATATAGTGGCACGACCGCATCCCGTACCGCACGAACGCCAAGGAGATTGCCATGCAACTGGAAGCGCTGTTCCAGCATCCCCACGCCCTGCCTGCCGCCCCGAAGATCGTCGATGAACTGGTGCGCAGTTTCGACAACCCCGCCATCGCCACCGAAGACATCGCGCGCAAGCTGGGAGCGGACCCGGCCTTGAGCGCCAAGCTGCTGCGGCTGGCCAACTCGGCCTATTACCATGTGTCGCGCAGCATCGGCACGGTGGAAGATGCCGTGCTGATGCTCGGTTTTGTGACCGTGCGCACCCTCGTCATCAGCTCGGGCCTCGTCAGCGGTTTCAAAGCCGTGCCGGGCCTGAATTTGCCGCAGTTCTGGCGCTACAGCCTGCACAGCGCCGTATCTGCCCGCTGGATCGCGAAGCAGACGGGCGACAACCAGGATCTGGCTTTCACCATCGGCATGATGCATGCGATCGGACAACTGGTGATCCATGCCGCCATGCCCGAGCAAGCAATGCAGCTCGACAAGATCGCCCCGCCGCTCGACGCGCGCCGGCTCGACGCGGAGCGGGTGTCGCTGGGCTACGATTATGCGCAGGTGGGCGCCGAACTGGCGCGCCGCTGGAAGTTTCCGCCCGCCTTTGCCGAGGCCATCGCCGCCTTCCCCGCTCCGCTGGCCAAGCCACCATTGAACCGCCTGGCCGCCATCATCCACCTGGCCGCCTGGCGCGCGCGCATCGATGAAAACCAGCTGAGCAATGAAGAAATCATCGCCTGCTATCCCAACGCGGTGGCCGAAGCGCTCGGTTTGCCGCCCTCCGTGCTGGTCGACAGGATGCCGCCGCTTGCCGAACTGAGCGCGGGCCTGGAAGAACTCGTCAAGTAAGCTGGCCGTTGCCCGCATCGCCAACCGAGCAGGCATGCGGGTTTGCGGGCATGCCGGCTGCCCGCAAAAAAACATCCAAATTATTTTCACTTTTTTTTCAAAAACACCCTCAAGTTCCCGTTGGACCCGCCGTTAATCTAGACAAGCGGTAATCCATTCACTAGTTACGGGTGTGCTCATGACCTCCAACGACGTTCTCTCGATGTATGAAAATATTGCAGGAATGACCAATCAAATGGTCGTGGCCGCACGTTCGAGCGACTGGGATGGCTTGGATACCCTGGAAAATCAGTGCGCCAGCGCCGCCAGCGCGACCATGACGGGCAAGGCGCCTGCCCTGGCCGGCGCCTCGCGCCTGCGCAAGATCGACTTGCTCAAGCAAATCCTGGCCAATGACCGCGAAATCCGCGCCATCACGGAACCGTGGATGACCCAGCTGTCGAACGCCATGCCAGGTTCGCGCGCCCGCATGTAAGAAGCTTGCCGCGCCAGAAACGACAAAAGCACCCGCGGGTGCTTTTTTTACGTCTGCGCCATGCGAGGGAGCGCCATCTGCGGCGCTCAAAAAGGCAAGGCGGGGGAATTTGGAAGGCGAGCCCCAGGTATCTCCTGGCGTCGCCTCGCTGCCGGTTGCATCCGGCGTTCGCGAGCACATCGTCGGCATCGCGAACCGCTTCCAGACCCAGGCGTTTATGCAACGCTACACCTGGTTTGCCGCGCCACACTATCGTTGGTGACTGCGCCAGGCTGGGGCTGTTTTGTCGTAGAGCAAGTCCACTGAATTCATCATAGCACCATCTTTAAGAAACAGGCAACGTGCTTGGCAAGCGTTTCCATGTATTTTTTCAATATCTTTTTTTATATCAAATTGTGGTGCGGCCTTGCGGCAGCGCCTTGCGGCAGCATTAACGCGAGAACGGCTCCGGTTCCGCTTCCGGTTCGGCCGCCGCCCCTTCTTCCACCGCCTCCGTCAAGACGGGCACATCCTTCTTCCTGCGGCCGAACGGCTTGCGCAGCAAGACCCAGTATTTCGACGGCGCGCCCGGACCCGCCGCTTGCCTGCGCTTGCGCACGATGTACACGATGAGCGCCGTCAGCAGCAGGAAGACCAGGGTGCCGATACCGAGCCACAGCATGCCGCCCGATTTCTTTTCCTTGTCGGCAGCCGGCGCCGCGTGCAGGGGTTTCGGTTTCGCATGGGGCGCTTCCGCCACGGCTGGCGCGGCGGCGGGCGGCACGACGGCTGCAGGCAGGGCCAGCGCCTTTTGCAAGACGCCGATCTTGCCTTCCAGTTCGCCCAGCTTTTCAGTCAGGGCCGTATTTTTCTCGTCCAGCCCCACGCACGCTGCTGCCTGCCCCGTCTCCGCCTGCGGCGCGCAGGCGGCCACGGGCGCTGCGGCACGGCGCGGCAGCGCGGGGGCGGCCAGTTTGGGTGCGGCGGGCGGCGGCACGAACACGCGCGCCGGACGCACGAGGCCCTCGGCCCGCGCGCGGGCCGCCAGCGCGGCGGCGTCGGGCGACGGCGCGACGGGTACGGCGCGTGGCAACGGCACAGGCGTGGAGACCGGCGCGGGCAACGGAATAGCTGGCCGGACTGGCGCACTGGCGGGTACGGCGGCGGGCGGCGCCGGCGTCAGCCACAAGGTAGCCAGACGCACGACGGCGCCACTGCCATTGCCCAGCAATAAATACAGGTGCACATGCCCCGCCTGGATCGCTTGCCGCGTGGCCACGCGCACATAATGGCGTCCACCGCGCTCAAACGGACTGATCGTCAAGGTTTGCAGGGCAGGATCCATGCCGATGCCGCCACCGCGGTACACATCGGGCGAAGCCAGGCGCACGGTCACGCCATTGGCCTCATCGGGCACCAGGGCCGTCAATTCGATCTCGGCCTGCAGGGGCTGGCCCATGTGCGACAGGACGGCCATGTCGCCCAGTTCGGCCGCCATGACGGGCGGCAAGGCCAGGCTGGCGGCGGCGCACGCGATCAAAGACCAACGGGGAAGGATGCTGCTCTGCATGGACTGATCGCTTTGATAACAGGATAAATAATGGGGGCTCGCCTGTCTTTAACGGCAGGAAATCACAAAAATATAGATGGGTCAGGGTAAAAATGATGCAATACAGCATCATCCTGTGCCTTTTTGACGTCTGGAGTACACTCGATCCACCTCCATCGATGAAAGGGATGTCATGAGTAGCAGAATCGAACGCGACAGTTTCGGCCCGATCGACGTACCCGCCGACCGGCTTTGGGGAGCGCAAACGCAGCGCTCGCTCGAGCATTTCCATATCTCCACGGAAAAGATGCCGCCCGAACTGATCGCCGCCCTGGCCACCGTCAAGCGCGCGGCCGCCCACGTCAACCTAGACCTGGGATTATTGGATGGCAAGAAAGCCATCGCCATCACGCAGGCGGCCGACGAAGTGCTGGCTGGCAAGCATGACGCAGAATTCCCGCTGGCCGTCTGGCAAACGGGGTCCGGCACGCAAAGCAATATGAACATGAACGAAGTGCTGGCCAACCGCGGTTCCGAGCTGATCGGCGGCTTGCGTGGCGCCGAGCGCCTGCTGCACCCGAACGACGACGTCAACCTGGGCCAGTCCTCGAACGACATTTTCCCCACCGCCATCCATGTGGCGGCCGCGCTGGCCGTCGCCAACACGGTCTTGCCGCCGCTGCGCCAGCTGCGCGCCACCCTGGACGCGAAAGCCACGGAATTTGCCGACATCGTCAAGATCGGCCGCACCCATTTGCAGGACGCGACGCCGCTGACCCTGGGCCAGGAATTTTCCGGCTACGTGGCGCAGCTGGACTTTGCCGAGCACATCATCACGGCAGCGTTGCCGCCGCTGCTGCAGCTGGCCGCTGGCGGCACGGCCGTGGGCACCGGATTGAATGCCCATGTGGAATTTGCCGGCCGCATCGCCGCCGAACTGGCGCGCCTGACGGGCCAGCCGTTCGAAACGGCCAGCAACAAGTTTGCCGCCCTGGCCGCCCACGATGCCTTGGTCGCCGCCCATGGCGCCTTCAAAACCCTGGCCACGGCCCTGATGAAAATCGCCAACGACGTGCGCTGGATGGCGTCCGGCCCCCGTTCCGGCCTCGGCGAAATCACGATCCCCGAAAACGAGCCGGGCAGCTCCATCATGCCGGGCAAGGTCAATCCCACCCAGTGCGAAGCGCTGACCATGCTGTGCTGCCAGGTCTTCGGCAACGATGTGGCCATCACGGTGGGCGGCGCCTCGGGCAATTTCGAGTTGAACGTCTTCAAGCCCTTGATTGCACACAACTTCCTGCAAAGCGCGCGCCTGCTCGGCGACGGCATGCGCAGCTTCGACGAGCATTGCGCCCACGGCATCGCGCCGAACCACGCACGCATCGCCGAACTGATGGAACGCTCCTTGATGCTGGTCACGGCGCTGGCGCCGCACATCGGCTATGACAAGGCGGCGCAAATCGCCAAGCAAGCCCAGCACGAAGGCACGACCTTAAAGGAAGCGGCGCTGGCCCTGGGCTTTGTGACGGAAGAGCAATTCGGCGCATGGATCGTGCCGCTGGAGATGACGCGGCCCAACAAAAGCTGACTTACACCCTGCATTGCTGGCGGCTTCAGGTAAACTATGGATTAGTTGAGGTCGTCATCAAGTGTTGAAAACACATCATTGCAATAAGGGATACAATGCAAAAAGTAAGCTTTGATTTAACATCCGAGTTCGTCGAGCTGAACCAGCTGCTGAAGCTGGTCGGCTTGTGCGACAGTGGTGGCGCAGGCAAGGTCATGGTCGATAGCGGCGTGGTAAAGGTCGATGGCAAGAAGGAATTGCGCAAGACCGCCAAGATCCGCGCCGGCCAGGTCGTCAGCGTGGGCGATATCCGTATCACGGTCGTCGCTCCCGTTTGATGCCGGCATGGGGCGCGAAAGCGGCCCCATGCGTACAGCCAGCACTCCTGCCAGCCCGGCTGCCCAAGTCAAGCTGCGACACGTCGTTATTGTCAGATAAATATCGATTGCAGAAGGGAAGCGCCATGGACCATCCCGAACAAGGTACGCGCAGCCAGGAACGCCTGATCGGCGACTTGCGCCAGGTAATAGAAAACGCGGAAGAATTACTGCGTAACACAGACAAATACACCAGCAGCCTGTACCAGAGCGCGCGCGCCAGGCTGCAACTGGCCCTCGTCGCGGCCACGGCCGAACTGGCCCGCTTTGAAGAAGAGCAAGTCACGCGCATGATGGACGCCACCCTGGCCGCGAATGCCCTGTACCGCGATCAGACGGGCGAAGCGCGCCTGCTGCGCGCCTTCGAATAAACCGTCACGCTGCCAGGACCGCATGCGCCAGCCACTGGCGCAGGTGCGCGGTCAGGTCGAAGGCCGGGTCCAGCTCGAACGCCGCATCGAGCGCGGCGCCGAACGTTTGCCCCTGCTGCAGGGCTTGCAAGGCGGCATGCGCAGCCGCATCGAGCACCAGCAACTGCGCTTTCCAGCGCGGCCGGCAGACCAGCGCCCAGCTCGCCACCTGCAGATCTTGCGGAAACATCCCCGAACCGTCCTCCTCCTGATGCGCCTGCCACAAGGCCGCCACCTGCCAGTCGGACGCGAGCAAGGTGTAAGCGGGATGCAAGGTAAAACGCCGCGCTTCCAGCTGATCGGGATGCAGGGCGGCCAGCGACTCGGGCGCCAGCGCTTGCGCATCGGCCGCGTAATGGGCCAGGTGCAAGGCCCATTCCAGGCGCGCCATGTCCGGCAGGTAGGGCAATGCGGCCACGGGCGGGAAAGCCGTCAGAAAATCGGCGAAACGGGCGCCAAACTGGTTCAAATCAGCGCTATCGGATGGCATCTGCCGACCATACGCGCGTGCCAGGCCGCCAAAGAAATCCTCGCCCACCAGCGCCAGCACGACGGGATAGGCGTGGCCCAGGGTACGGCGCCAGGTGGCGCTCAAGTTGCCGCGGTACAGCGCGAAACGCTGCGGCACCGCCTCGCCCGCGAACGATGGCAATGTTGCCCCGGTATCGAGCAAGGCTATGGCAAATGCCTGCTGGCCAGCGACCAGCGCGTCAAGCGACGCGGGTAGCGGCGCGGACGGCGGCGACGCTGCCTGCCATGATGGCGTTTGCGGCGCATGGCGCGCCAGCATGGCTTGCGCCTTGTCCGCTTCGCCCAACAGGATATCGAGCGGCGGCAAATCCGTGTCCCATTCGACGAGGGTGGGAATGGCGCCAAAGCGTTGCAAGGCGGCCGCATATAGCTCCCAGACGGGATCGGCCACGGCGGCGCCATGGTGGTCGATCACGGCGTGCGGCGTCAGCAGATGGCCGCCCAGGTGCAGTTCCCCCACGCTGCCCGGCGCGATGGCTTGCATCGCAAGCATGGCGTCCTCGCCGTGGTTGCACTGGTTCACATACAGGTTATTGATATCGAGCAGCAGCCCGCAACCGCTGCGGCGCGCCAGTTCCGCCAGGAATTGCGCCTCGCTCATGGCATCGTCGGCAAAACGCAGGCAAGTGGAGACATTCTCCAGCAAGATCGGCCTTTTCAGCACATCCTGCACCCTCCCCACTCTTGCACACAGTAAATCGAGGGCGGCGCCATTCAAGGCCAGCGGCAACAGATCGTTGAGTTGCTGCTGCGCCACGGCGCCCCAGCACAAGTGCTCCGACACGAGGGCTGGCTCGATGCGCTCGACCACGGTGCGCACGCGCTGCAAATGGGTCTCGGAAAAGCCCTGCGCGGAACCCAGGCCGAGGCCCACCCCATGCAGGCTGATGGGGTAATCCTGACGCAGAGTCTGCAGCACATGGTTATCCCAGCCCGACGGCTGCAGATAATTTTCAGTGTGCACTTCCAGCCAGCCGACCTTGGGCCGGCGCGCCAGAAAGTCGCGGTAGTGCGCGGCGCGCAGGCCGACGCCGGCATTCGCCTGAATGGGCGGCGGCATGGGCAGGCGGCGGACGCTTACGGCTGCGTGGCCGGCTTTGCCGTCTTGCCGGCCTTGATGGGCTTGACGGAACCGCCCGCCTGTTCGCACGTCCCCTTGGCAACATACGCCCATTCCGTGGGCAGGTTGTCCGCCTCCGCCTGGCCCGCGCAGGAATGCGCGCCATCGGACGAAGCGCAATCGTTCTGCCCGGCCTTGGCCACGCCATAGCATTTTTCCTTGTCGCCTGGGGCGGGGCCATCGTGGGCGGCCGCATTGACGGAAGTACCGGCACAGAGGCCCGCGAGGGCGGCGGCGATGAGAGCTTGACGTTTGTTCATGGGGATTCCTCTTGCATGGGTCAAAGTAAAGTGGGAACGCCCCGGGCTGCACGATGGACAACGCGAGGTGATGGACGTCATTCTACTGAATCGGCCGGGTCATGGCGAACGGAGACGGGAGGAAGGCGAAAAGGATGGCGAAACGACAGACAAAAACGCCCACGCGCCACCGTCGATGACGGTGGTGTGGGCGTATCTATGGCGAGCGCCGGACTGGCGCCGCGGGACCGCGCTCAGGCTGTCGTGTTGATGCGGTTACCGAGATGAGCCGGCAGACTTGGCGCCGATTGTACCGGCGGCAACGCTGCCAGCAAGGCGGTGGCGGTCGAGCTTTGGATATCCTGGGCTTTTTTCAGGACAGTCAAGCCAACGGCTTGCCGCGTGCCTGTCTCCGCCATCGTGGTTGACAGTTGAGCAATGCTTCCGACGTCCATACGTTTCTCCAATGAGGTTCTACTCTTGTTAACGGATGCCGCCGGCAAACCTTTAGCTTATTTTTCCAGCCTGTGCAGCAACCAGGCCAGCACGTGCTCGCGGGCATTCAAGTCCAGCCATTGCACGCCCTCGCGCAAGTCGGCCGGCGCCGGACTGTCGGAGGCGACGGCGATCACATGCGGGTCATGCGGATACAGGGGCGCCTGCCCTACTTCCGGACGGAACACTTCCAGCTTGGGAATGGGGTCCGTCTTGAAACCCTCGACCAGGGTCAGGTCTGCCGGCCCCATGCGGGCCAATTGCTGCGCCAGGCTCGGCTCGGGAGCCCCGCGCAGCTCATGCACGATGGCAAAACGATACGGCGACGCCACCAGCACCTCCGCCGCCCCCGCCATGCGCAGGCGGGCGCTGTCTTTTTGCGGCGGTTCCAGCGCCAGGTCATGGTGGCTGTGCTTGACCAGGTTGACGCGCAAGCCGCGCGCCGCCAGTTCCTTCACCACAAATTCCAGCAGGGTCGTCTTGCCGCTGCCGGAACGGCCGATCACACCGAGTACCGGGTGTGGGGGCATCGCATCGTGCATGGTCACTCCTTGATTGAGAAGGAATGATTATACGCAGCCCCACGGGCGCGACCGCCGGCGCAGACCCGGCGCATCGTCCAGCTCTTCACCCAAGTCACGCGACTCCAGGTTTTTCCCCATTCCCGTCGGCAAGAGGCGCCGGCTTGCCGCCCTGCCGACGGCGCCGGCCCGACGACTTCGGCGCTGCCGCGCCCGCCGTTTTACCCGCAGCTTTGCCCGCTGTTTTGCCCGCTGCTTTGCCATTTAGCGCATGTGCATTCCTGGCCGTGCGCGCCAATTGCCGGTGGGCGGCGATCGCGCCCGCCTCGGCATCGGACTGGAAGGGGACGGCGGCAGCGGAGGCCAGCTCGCCATCAGACTGGCCAGCGGGCGGCGGCGGGGCGAAATCCTGCGCCCGCACTTCGGCCTCCCAGGCGGCGCGCTGCGCCACGACAGCGGCGGGCACGGCGGGCGCCACGCGGCCTTGCGCCAGGGTCAGCACGGCACCCAGGCCGCTGGCGGCCGCCACGCGCGCGCCCATCTGGGGCAAGCTGCCATCGGCGGCGCGGCAAAAACGCTGCAGGATGGTTTTGATGATCGACGTGTGATCGTATACCTCGTGGCTGACGCTGCCCGGCGCGATCAGCGGCGACACCAGCAGCATGGGCACGCGTACGCCGTACTGACGAAACGCAGGGTCGTCGTCGACGGCGGGGCCAGGCGGCACATGGTCGAAAAAGCCGCCGTGCTCGTCATAACTGAGGATCAGCAAGGTGCGCGCCCAGGCGGGGCCGCGCGACAGGGCCTGGTAGACCTGCGCCACCAGCGCCTGGCCGGCGCGGATGTCGGCCGGCGGGTGGTCGTCGTTTTCAAAGAAATGCGGATCGATCCAACTGACCGAGGGCAAGGCGCCCGCCAGCGCATCGCCGATGAAGCCATAGCGGCGCGCGCTCGAGCCGAACGGTTCGTACAGCTCGGACGAACGGTAATGGTCGTCCGTCAGCGCCAGGCTCCAGGGCTTCCAGGCGGAATAAAATTTCCAGCTGACCTGGGCGCGGTCGAGGTGGCGCACGAAGGATTTGTTCGTGTACAGGGGCACGCGCTTGCTGTCGCGGCTGCCGGCCGCCTTGCCGCTGATCGCATACAGGCGGTTGGGCCAGGTGGCGCCAGGAACGGAGCTGTAGCAGCGGTCGCAGACGCAGAACTGCTGTGCCAGGAAATCGTACATGGGCAGGTCGGCCCCATTGTAATAGCCCATTGCCAGGTCGATGTCGGGGTCGCCCGGATGCGTTTGCGCATAGTCGTCGACAAAGCCGCCATTATTGTTTTGCAATTGCTGCGCCACCGACGTGCCCGTATGCGACGGGTCTTGCTGCGGGCCAAAGGCCGTGCGCCGCAAATGGTGCACGGGATAGCGGACACCCGCATGCACGTTGGCATGGCTGGCCTGCAAGCCATCGATATCGGCGCGCCCGCCTTCGAGGCTCAGGTAGCCAAGCATGTGATCAAAGGAACGGTTTTCCATCATCAGCACGACGATATGATCGATGCGCGCCAGGTTACCCAGGCCATGCGCATCAAAAGCACCCTCACCAGCTGCGGCAGCAATCATCGGAACTCCCCGGCCGCGCACACGGTCGCAGCGACCCTGGTTCGACCAGGCCAAACCAGTATGGTTCAGCTATGGGGGCCCGGCCTTGATGCACAACAACTCAATACGGCACGCGGTAGCGGTAACCCTTGAAACTGAAGATGGCCGCTTTCGGCTGCAATTTTTCCAGTACCAGGCCGGGCGCCAGCTCCTCGCCTTCATGGCGCAGGACCTTGTCGATCAGCAACAGGCGGTCCGCCGGATTCTTCGAATAGATATAGCCGCCGATGGCAATCGGCGGGATTTGCCGCTGTATCGGCTCGGGCAGGTCGCGCATGCCGGGCACTGCATCTTCGGCTGCGGGCGGGGGCACGGCCGGAGCCGGAGCCGGGACGACGGGAAGCGCCTGGCCTGGCGTTTCCTGCTTCGGTTCCGCCACAGGCCTGGCATGGTGCACGGGTGCGGCCGTGGCCGCTGGCGGCACGGGCGTGACTTGCGTGACGGGGGCCGGCGCGGATACAGGTACAGGGACAGGTACAGGGACTGCCGGCGGGACGATTGCCGGCAGCGGCGCGGGCACAGCCTGGGCCAGCACCGCAGGAGCGGCCGCAGGTGCAGCCGTGCCTGCCTGCCAGGGCTGCCAGAACAGCAGGGCGGCGGCCACGGCCACCGTCACGCCGCCCAGCGCCAGCCAGACGGGCGCGCGCCGCCCAGCGCCGGACGCGGCCGCATCGTGCAGCTGCACTTGCGGTGCGTGGATCGAGGGCAATTCGCCCAGTTGGCGCTCGGCCTGCGATTTTTTCAGTGCTTCAAGTATGTAGGACATCTTATTTCCCCGCCACCATCGCCGTCGCAGCGGGCGCCGCCACGGCAGGAGCCGCGCTGCTCAGGCGCGGCTCCGCATTGTCACCCAGCTGCATCAGGCGTATATATGTTTTCGGGCCCGCCAGGCCATCGGCCCGCAGGTTCTGGCTTTGCTGGAAAGCGCGCAGCTGGCTTTGCATCTCGGCATCGAGCGGCAGATTGGCGGCCGGCGCCGGCAAGCCCCGCTGTTGCGCCAGCCGCTGCGCCAGCCAATCCACGTCGGCGCCGCGCGCGCCCAGCGGGACTTCGTCGCGCCAGCTGCGCGGAGCGCGCCAGAAGGTCGTGAAGCTGCCATCGCTGCGCTGCGCCAGCTGAGCCAGCGGCAGGCTTTGCTGTTTGCCATCAAGCATCAAGGTGGCGGTATCATCGTGCAGACGCGTCAACAGCGCCAGCTGTTCCGTGCCACCCGCATCGCGCAAGGCCAGCATGGCGGGACGGTCCAGCACGCGCAGCTCGGCGATGCCGCCCCGGCTGTGCAGGCAGCGCAGGCCGGCGCGGGCGCCCGCCTGGCAGGCGTCGCCGGCCGGCAACTGCTCGCCCCACAGGCTGGCCAGCTGGCGCAGCACGGCGTTGCGGTCCGGCACGCTGGCGGTCGCGGGCGCGGGAACAGGTGCGGCAGCGGGCACCGCCGGCGCCACCGCGACGGGTGCTTTCGCCACGGCCACTGTGGCAGGCGTGCGTGGCATGAAATGCCAGGCCAGCGCGGCCGTGACCACGGCCCCGGCCAGCACGCCGCCGGCCACGTGCGGCCAGCGCAGGCCCCGTCCGGCAGCCGGCTTGCCCTCTTCCGCAAACACTTCCTCGGCGGCACGGCGCAATATCTGGCGCGTCACCTGCGGCTGGTTTTCCACGTAAGCGCCCAACAGCGCGCGGTCGCACAGCAGGTTGATACGGCGCGGCACCCCCTTGCTCAAGGCATGGATGGGCGCCATCAAACGGGGCGCGAACGGCGTCTGCGCCGTGCTGCCCGCCACGGCCAGGCGGTGGCGGACATAGCTGGCCGTCTCGTCCTCCGTCAGCGAACCGAGGTGATAACGGGCGATCACGCGCTGCGCCAGCTGCTCCAGCTCGGGCCGGGCCAGCATGGCGCGCAATTCCGGCTGGCCGATCAGGATGATCTGCAGCAGCTTGCGCTCGCTCGTCTCCAGATTGGTCAGCAAACGCAACTGCTCCAGCACGGCGGCGGACAGGTTTTGCGCTTCATCGATGATCAGCACATTGTTCTTGCCCTGCGCATGGCTGGCCAGCAGGTGCGCATTGATGGCGTCGACATAGCCTTTCACGCTGGCCACGCCGGGCGCCACGGCGATGCGGAATTCCTCGCAGATCGACAGCAGCAATTCCTCGACGGACAGTTTCGGATTGAAGATATACGCGAGCTGGCAGTTTTCCGGAATCTGCTCCATGAAGCAGCGGCACACGGTGGTCTTGCCGGCGCCGATTTCGCCCGTCAGCAGCACGAAGCCGCCGCCGCTGCCCACGCCATACAGCAAATGCGCCAGCGCTTCGCGGTGGCGTTCGCTCATGAACAGGTAGCGCGGATCGGGCGCGATCGAAAACGGCGATTGCTTGAGCTGGAAATAATGCGTGTACATGGAGACCCTGCGGATGAAACGATCAAAATGCGCGGCGGCAAGCCGAGACCCTCAGCGGGTGCGGGCGGGCGGCAACGGCTTGTATTTGGCGCAATAGACTTTCGCCTTGCTACGGAAGTAGACGATTTTACTGCCAGGCATTGAACCACGAACAGGAAAGGCAGAATTGTCGAGTTTATTGAAGCGCAGGCCCGAGGCGCCGCGGATGGCCGGCTCCAGCTTTTCCGGCGTCGCGTCCGCCACCACGCCCATGAAGACGAGGGGACTGGTGTCGTCGCTGACGATCACGTCGGTAATCGGCGCGCCCCACAAGGTGGCGTCCGTGCGGAACCAGTAGGCGCCCCCTTCATGCTTGTAGGCGGGGCCGAAGGCCGTCAGCAAATACGCATAAAAAGCCTTGTTGTCGATCTGGTCGATGCACAGCACGGCATTGCCCACCACCTGCCCGAACGTGGACGGCGCCGGCTTTTGCTGCGCCAGCACGCCGGACACGGGCAGGCCAACGGCCAGCAGGGCGAACGCCGCCAGCAGGGCCGGCGCACGCCAGGGGCGCGTCAATGAACGGCGCACGCACATGATCAGCGCTTGCGCTCTTCTTTCTTGACCTTCTTGGCTTCCTTCTTTTCCTTCATGGTCTTGGCCGGTTCTTTCTTGGCTTCTTTCTTGCTGTCCTGTGCCTTGCTCATCATCTACTCCATGCCTGGGCGGAAATGCCTGGGCCATTATGACACTCCCCCATAAAAATGCCACGTCATTTCCCCTATGCAACAGACAGACCGCACCCGGCAAGCACAGGCAGCGCATGCACTTATTTGCAAAAAGACGTTTGCATTTTTGTTTTATTATGTTTTAATACACGAAATTTATAAATAGCTATCATTTCGGTGCACTATAAGCAACGCCGGAAAGCATACAAACTGGGGACAGGACATGGGCCGGCATACGGCGGGACCATGTGTAATCGATTGACAGCCCTCGGCGGAAATAAAGAATATGATGAGAACAATGATCTTGCTGGGCGCGGCCCTGTCGCTCTGGACCGCTGGAAGCACGCATGCGGCGGGCACGGCGCCGGTTCAGAAGGCCAGCTACCAGGCGGCACCCGCCACCCTGGCCACGCGCCTGGCCAGTTTCCAGTCGCAAGACGCCAGCCTGCACGCCCCCGCTTCGCATGAACCGGGCACACATTCGCTGCTGCTGGTTACCATCGTGCTGCTGAGCCTGCGCATGCGCGCCAGAGCCACCACCAGCAGCGAAAAATTCAGTAACTGACGTGAAAACGGCCGCGCAAGGCGGCCGTTCCAGTCACACGTCAGCGCACGATCAGTGCAGGCACAGACGGCGGCGCGTCTTTTCGATCAGCGCCGCATCGTAGGGATACAGGTTCTCGATAAAGAACAATTCCGTTTCCGCCTCATCTTCCAGGCACATTTCGATCATGACCGGGCCATCGCTTTCGCGGCCCAGGAAATCCTTCGGCCAGCGGTTCTTGCGGTGCGTGCGCATCATTTCCATGCCCAGCGCGGCCAGCGGCGCCGACACACCGGCGGCCAGCGCCTCTTGCTGCCAGTCGTCCCAGTACTCGCTCTTTGCTGCCTTGTCGTTCATCATGCTCTTCCAACTCAGGTGTAAAAGCCGGACTTTACTCTTCATGGCGCCCCTTGCCAAGCATGCATGCAAGCAATACCGCATCGCCAACAACAGACCAGTTGGAAAAAATTGGCATTAAACAAGGCCAATTTCAATACCATTCACGAAACACAAAAACTCCTTTATTAACAATCGCTTGCAATCACACCCTCGGGCATGGCGCGTCATCGCGCAACGCATTTGTTAATACCACTTAAATACCTGTTGACAAGCCATCGGGGCGACAATATAGTGCCTTCAGCTTTTTCGCCGCCCGACAAATAAAAGAACCGAGACAGGCGCACTCAACCAAATGCGGGACTGCACAACATGATCGAATACATAATCGGCGTCGACGGCGGGGGAAGCGGTACCCGCGTACGCCTGGCGCGCCTCGACGGCCAGGAACTGGCACAGGGTCAAAGCGGCCCATCCGGCCTGGGACTGGGCATCGAACGGGCGTGGACCTCCGTGGCGCATGCCGTCACCCTGGCCTTCCGCACGGCCGGCCTGGAACAACCCTCCTTGCAGCGCATGGCCATCGGCCTGGGCCTGGCCGGCGTGCACAACAAGCAGTGGGCCGCCAGCTTCGTCGAACACAATCCCGGCTATGCCGCAGTCGCACTCGAATCGGATGCCCTGACCACACTGCTGGGCGCGCATGCGGGCCAGCCGGGCGCCATCGTTGCCATCGGCACCGGCAGCGTGGGCGAAGTGCTGCACGCGGACGGCAGCCGCCATGAAGTGGGCGGCTGGGGCTTTCCTTCCGGCGACGAGGCGGGCGGCGCCTGGATCGGCATGCGCGCCATCAACCATGCGCAGCAAGTGGTCGACGGCCGCGTGCCCGGCAGCGCCTTCGCCACGGCCGTCATCGACGCCTGCGGCGGCCAGCGCGACGCCATGCAAGTGTGGCTGGCCGCCGCCAGCCAGACCAATTTCGCGCAACTGGCGCGCCTGGTGCTCGAACACGCGGCCAGCAATGCCGTGGCGCGCAGCATCCTGACCGACGCGGGCCAGCAGATCGCCCTCATCGCCAGGGCGCTCGATCCGGCCGGCGCCTTGCCCGTGGCACTGTGCGGCGGCCTGGCGGCGCCCTTGTCGAGCTACCTGCCGGCGGAACTGTTGCAACTGGTCGTGCCGGCACAGGGCGACTCGGCCGCAGGCGGTCTGCGCCTGATACGCAAGCACTTGCAGGAGCAATGACCATGCTGGCCAAACTGTCCGCCTTCAAACCGAATCCCGCCAGCGACACGCCGCTCTATATGCAGCTGGCGAACATGCTGTCGGACGGCATCGCCAGCGGCGACTGGCGCGCCAACCAGGCCTTGCCTTCCGAGCGCGTACTGTCGGAGCTCCTCGAAATTTCGCGCGTGACGGCGCGCAAGGCCATCGACATGCTGTGCGACCGGGGCATGCTGACGCGCAAGCGCGGTTCGGGCACCTACATCACGCCCAAGCTGGAACAGCCGCTGTCGCGCCTGACGAGCTTTTCGGAAGAATTGCGCCAGCGGGGCTTCACGGCCGGCTCGCGCTGGCTGCAGCGCGACATCGGCTCGGCCGCGCCGCTGGAACTGCTGTCGCTGGGACTGTCGCCGCACATGCCGGTGGCGCGCCTGCGCCGCCTGCGCACGGCCGACGAAGTGGTGATGGCGATCGAGACGACCACCATCCCCGCGCTGTACATGCCGGACCCGCAGCAGGTGACCGATTCGCTGTACGGCTACCTGGAGTCGCGCGGCACCATCCCGATGCGCGCGCTGCAGCATATCCGCGCCGTCAACGCCACGGCGGAACAGGCCAAGCTGGCCAATATCAAGACGGGTGAAGCCATGCTGCACATCACCCGTGTCAGTTATCTCGACAACGGCGCAGCGGTGGAACTGACCCACTCGTATTGCCGCAGTGATTATTATGAATTCGTAGCGGAGTCGCGCAGATGAGCAGCACTATCAAAGGCAATATCCTTACCCCCGGCGGCTGGATCCACGGCGCCATCGCCTTCGGCGAAAAAGTCGACAGCATCACCGGCGATTCCGTCCACCCGTCGGGCAACAGCGACGACTATATTCTGCCCGGCTTCATCGACCTGCACGTGCACGGCGGCGCCGGCAAGGACATCATGGAAGGCGGCGAAGCCGTCTACACCATCGCGGCCATCCATGCGCGCCACGGCACCACCAGCCTGCTGGCGACCACCATGACGGCGCCGCCGGAAGACATCGACATGGCCTTGACGGCCATCGGCATCGCCGCCAGGCACCGCCGCCCGAACACGGCGCGCGTGCTGGGCGCCCACCTGGAAGGCCCGTACATCAATTCCGGCAAGCTCGGGGCGCAGCCGAACTACGCGCGCGCCGCCACGCTGGCGGAAATCGAGCGCCTGCAAACCCTGGCCAAGCTGCGCGTCATCACCGTGGCGCCGGAAATCGCCGGCCACCTGGAGCTGGTGCGCGCCCTGGCCGACGCCGGCGTGCGCGTGCAGATCGGCCACACGCTGGGCTCCTATGAAGACGGCGTGGCCGCGCTGGAACACGGCGCCATGGGTTTTACGCACCTGTTCAACGCCATGAGCGGCCTGCATCACCGCGAGCCGGGCATGGTCGGCGCCGCCCTGGCGCACGCCGAATACGCGGAGCTGATTCCCGACCTGCTGCACGTGCATCCGGGCGCCATCAAGGTGGCCCTGCGCGCCATCCCGCGCCTGTACTGCGTCACCGATTCGACCGCCGCCACCGGCATGCCGGACGGCGAATACATGCTGGGCCGCCACGCCGTGCAGAAATGCATGGGCGGCGTGCGCCTGCCCGACGGCACGCTGGCGGGCAGCACCCTGACCCTGGACCAGGCGCTGCGCAACCTGGTGGGACTGGGACTGGACCTGGCCGACGCGTCCAAGCGCGTGTCGACCAACGCCGCCGATTACCTGGGCCTGGAAGAACGCGGCCGGCTGGCCCCCGGCACTTACGCCGATCTGGTGGTACTCGATCGCGATCTCAAACTCAAAGCTGTGTATATAGAAGGAGAAATCTGTGACCTCAATGATGCTTAAAGAAGCCGTTTCCGCCGCCGAATGCGTCGCCCTGCAACTGGCCAGCGACACGGAACGCTACGCGGAACTGGGCCGCAAATTGAGGAGCACCTCGTTCTCGACCGCGCTGACCATCGCGCGCGGCAGCTCCGACCACGCCTGCAATTACGTCGCCTACCTGATCATGGCGCGCCTGGGCCGCGTCGTGGCATCCCTGCCGATGTCGCTCGTGACCCTGAACAAATCGCCGCTGGTGACGCGCGATACCCTGGCCATCTCGATCTCGCAATCGGGCCAGAGCCCGGACGTGGTCGAACCGATCCGCTACTTCCGCGACGGCGGCGCCACCACCGTGGCCCTCGTCAACGACATCGATTCGCCGCTGGCGCACGCCGCCGAGTGGGCCATGCCCCTGCGCGCCGGCAAGGAGCAAAGCGTCGCCGCCACCAAGAGCTTCATCACCAGCCTGGTCGCCGGTGCGCGCATGGTGGCCCAGTGGCAGAACGATCCCGAGCTGCTGGGAGGGCTGGAAGCGCTGCCCGAAGCGCTGCTCGAAGCGACCCGCGTCGACTGGTCGCCCGCCATCGACGTGCTGGCGCCGGCCCGCAACATCATGGTCGTCGGACGCGGCATCAGCTTCCCCGTGGCGCTGGAGTCGGCCCTGAAATTCAAGGAAACCTCGGCCCTGCAGGCCGAAGCCTTCAGCGGCGCCGAAATCAAGCACGGCCCGATGGCCCTGATCGAAGACGGCTACCCGCTGCTTATTTTCGCCACCCGCGGCCCGACCCAGGCCGGCCTGCTGCAGCTGGCCACGGAAATGCGCGGCCGCGGCGCCAAGGTCCTGCTGGCGGCCCCCGCCGACGTGGCCGAGCGCGACCTGACCCTGCCCGTGGCGGCCACGCCCGATCTCGACCCGATCGTCGCCATCCAGTCCTTCTACGTGATGGCGGCAAAACTGTCGGCCGCGCGCGGCATGGACCCGGATGCGCCGCGTCACTTGAGCAAAGTAACAAAAACAAACTAAGCAATACCCAACCCGAAAGCGAAGACTGGGGTCGGACCCTGAGGGTCCGACCCCGGCACTTTCGGGGCCACTGGCAGGGATAATAATAATGATCAAGAGACTGTTGGCAGTGTTTGCCTGCGCGGGCCTGCTCGCGCCGCAGGCATGGGCTGCCGAGAAAATCGAATTCTGGACCTTCAGCATGAAGCCCAAGTTCACGCCGTATTTCAATGCGGTGGTGGCGCGCTATGAGGCGCAGAATCCCGGTGTCAAAATCGAATGGATCGACTTCCCGTGGGACGTCATCCAGACCAAGCTGGTCACGCGCATCGTGGCCGGCACGCCGCCCGCCCTGGTCAGCCTGAACGTGCCCTGGGCCGACGAATTTGCGCGCGACGGCTTGCTCACACAAGTCGATGGCCTGATCGCGCCTGCGCGCGCCAGCTACATTCCCAGCGCCCTGGACGACTTGCGCTTCAAGGGCCGCACCTACGGTTTTCCCATGTACAGCAATGTCGCGGTGATCGCCTTCAATACCGCCATTTTCAAGCAGGCCGGGCTCACGCGCGGCCCCGCCAGCCTCGATGAACAACTGGCGTTCGCGCGCCAGATCGCGCAACGCACGGGCAAGGCCGGCATCGCCCCCGCCCTCTCGAAGATCGACGGCCTGTTCATGCAGCAGGGCCTGGCCGTCATCACCGACAACCGCGCCGTCTTCAATTCGCCGCAGCATGTGACGCTGGTGCAGAAACTGGCCGACACCTACAAGGTCGGCGGCCTGCTGAAGGAAAGCCTGTTCGCCGAAGACAATTTCCCCGCCGTGATCGACGCCTACAAGGGCGGCCGCCTGGGCATGCTGCTGGCGCCGCCCACGGCCATGCAGCGCATCCGCGGCGACGCGAAAGACATCTACGCCATCACCGACGTGGCGCCTGCGCCGCTGGGCCCCACCGGCATCGCCGATGGCGGCTGGCTCGTGCACTTCGCCATCCCGAAAGGCGTGCCGGCGCGCCAGCTGCCCTCGGTGGGCAAGTTCGCGCGCTTCCTGACGAACGACGAAAACCAGCTGGCCTTCGCGCGCCAGGCCAGCGTCTTCCCCACCACCGTCAAGGCGGCGGCCGACCCGTTTTTTCTGTCCACGCCGAAAAATGCGGGCGCGGCCGAAAAGGCCGTGGCCGCCGGCGCCCTGTCGATGGGCCACTCGCGCACGCTGTACGTGGCCGGCATCGACGACTACGACGAACTGCGCCGCTCGCTGGTGAAGGCCGTCGAGGCGGGCGTGACGGGCAAGCAGGACGTGAAGCAGGCGCTGGACCAGGCCGTCGCCATCTGGAACCGCAAGCTGGCCACCCTGCCGCGCCACTAAGGACACCATGAAACTCGCCCACCGCCATACCGTGCAAGCCTGGCTGTTCCTCGCCCCGGCCCTGCTGCTGCTGGCCGCCTTTTCCTTCTGGCCCGTCGGCTACGGCTCCGTGCTGGCCTTCACCGACTACAGCCTGATACGCGAGACGCGCTTCGTCGGCCTCGACAACTTCCGCTACATCTTCAACAACGAGATGTTCGTCTCGGGCCTGAAGAATTCGCTGATGTTTTTGCTGATGGTGCCCTTCGTGCAGGTGGGCGCCATCACGCTGGCCGTGCTGGTGAACAACCGCCTGCCCGGCATCCGTTTATTCCGCGCCGCCTTCTACGTGCCCGTGGTGACGACCGTGTCCGTGGTCGGCATCATGTGGGGCTTC
Organism: Janthinobacterium sp. GW823-FHT01H08; assembly: GCF_058797855.1. Classification (NCBI taxonomy): domain Bacteria; kingdom Pseudomonadati; phylum Pseudomonadota; class Betaproteobacteria; order Burkholderiales; family Oxalobacteraceae; genus Janthinobacterium; species Janthinobacterium sp. GW823-FHT01H08. Next base: position 1,678,848 of record NZ_CM179504.1, on the reverse strand, counting down.
ATGTTCCACGAACAGGGCGCGCTCAATTACGTGATGATGACGTTAAAACTGGTGAACGCGCCCGTGGGCTGGCTGTCGAACGACAGTCTGGCCCTGTTCGCCGTGATGTTCGTCACCCTGTGGCGCGGCCTGGGCTGGTACATGGTGATGTACCTGGCGGCCCTGCAATCGATACCATCGGACATGCAGGAAGCGGCCATGCTCGACGGCGCCAACCGCTGGCAGCGCTTCTGGAAGATCACGGTGCCGATGCTGCGCCCGACCATCATGCTGTGCTCCATCCTGTCCGTGCTGGCGGCCTTGAAGGCGTACCAGGAAGTCGACGTGCTGACCCAGGGCGGCCCGATGAATTCCACTTTCACGGCGCTGTATTACGCGTATGACCAGGGCTTGAAGCACTTGAAACTGCCGCGCGCGCTGGCGGCCAGCTTCGTCGTCTCGCTGTTTTGCATCGCCATCGCCCTGCTGTGCCTGCGCTATCTGAAACCGAAGCACCGCTGACAGGGCAATGACCATGACAACCCGTTCCCGCCCCCTGAAAAAGCGCCTGCACATACTGGGCCACTATGCCGTGCTGTGCGCGATCGCCGTCGTCTGCGTCTTCCCGTTCTGGTGGACCCTGGTGACGGCCATTTCCACGGAGGGCAATATCTTCGCCTTCCCGCCCACCTTCTGGCCGCAGGCGCCGTCGTTCGAGAACTTCATCGAAGTGTTCAACGCGATTCCCATCTGGTCGTTCTTCAAGAACTCCGTGCTGATCGCCGTGTTCACCGTGTTCTGGAAACTGCTGCTGTGTTCCCTGGCCGCGTATCCGCTGGCGCGCCTGAAATTCCGTGGCCGCAAACTCGTGTTCGGCCTGATCCTGGCCACCCTGGTGCTGCCGTCCGAGGTGAACTTCCTCGTCAACTTCATCACCATCACGCAAATGAGCCTGGTCGACACCTACACGGGCGTGATCCTGCCCAACGTGGTGACGGCCGTGGCCATCTTGCTGCTCAAGCAGGCGTTCGAGGAAGTGCCGCAAGACCTGATCGACGCGGCGAGGGTCGATGGCGCGTCCGAGTGGGTCATCTTCAGCCGCATCATGCTGCCGCTGATTACGCCATGGCTGGCCACCGTCGGCATCCTGACGGCCGTCGAATCGTGGAACGAGTACATCTGGCCTTCCATCGTCATGAGCAAGCCCGATGAATTCCCGCTGTCGGTGGGCGTGCTGTACTTGCGCGGCACCTTCGGCAGCAGCACGCGCGTGATCGCGGCCGGCACCTTGATCACCATCGTGCCGACCCTGCTCGCCTTCCTGTTTACCCAACGCTTCTTCATGCGCGGCATGGACGGCGCAGTCAAATGAAAACATCTCTCGATAAGGAAGCCTCCATGCACGACAAGCGCACCAACATTGGCAAACGCAGCCCGATTTCCTGGGTGCCGACCTTGTACTTCGCCCAGGGCTTGCCGTTCTACGCCGTGGCCCTGGTGGCCGGCCTGATGTTCAAGAGCATGGGCGTGCCGAACGACCAGATCGCCCGCTGGACTGGCCTGATCGGCTTTGCCTGGGTCTTCAAGTCGCTGTGGAGCCCCTTCCTGGAACTGGCGTCGAGCAAGAAGACCATGGTGGTGCTGTTCCAGTTCCTCGGCGGCCTGAGCCTGGGCCTGATCGCGCTGGCGCTGCAGACGCCGATGTGGTTTGCCGCCTGCATCGCCGTGCTGTTCGTCGCAGCGCTGGCCTCGTCCACGCACGACATCGTCTGCGACGGCCTGTATATCGCCAGCCTGTCGGACAAGCAGCAGGCGGCCTACGCGGGCTGGCAAGGCGCCTTCTTCAACGCGGGCAAATTCATCTCGCTGGGCGGCCTGGTTATCCTGGCCGGCTACCTGGAGAAAAAAATCGGCATCCAGCCGGCATGGTCGGTCATCTTCCTGATCATCGGCGCCATGATGCTGTCGCTGGCAGCCTATCACCTGTGGGCGCTGCCGCAGGTGCGCAACGCGGCCGTGGCCGACAAGAGCGTGGCCGGCATCAGCCGCACCTTGTGGGACGTGCTGGTGGACTTCCTGAAAAAGCCCGGCATCTGGGGCATGATCGCCTTCATCATCCTGTTCCGCGCGGGCGAGGCGCAAGTGCAGACCATCGGCCCGCTGTTCCTGCGTGAAGCGCGCGAGCTGGGCGGCCTGGGCCTGTCGACGACGGAAGTGGGCGCCGTGTACGGCACGGCCGGCACCGTGGCCTTTTTGCTGGGCAGCATAGGCGGCGGCTACTTCACGTCGTGGCTGGGCCTCAAGCGCGCCATGTTCTTCCTGATCCTGGCCATGAACTTGCCGAACCTGGTGTTCTACTACCTGAGCCACAGCATGCCGACCGACCTGACCCTGATCACGGCCGCGCTCAGCGTGGAAATGTTCGGCTATGGCTTCGGCTTCGTCGGCCTGATCCTGTTCATGATGCAGGTGGTTTCTGTCGGCAAGTACCAGACGGCCCACTATGCGTTCGCCACCGGCGTGATGCAGCTGGGCTTCGTGCTGTTCAAGATGATCAGCGGCGACATCCAGACGGCGCTCGGCTACAAGACCTTTTTCCTGTGGGTGCTGGTGTCGGCCGTGCCCGTATTGATCCTGTCGCGCTTCATGCGCATCGGCCCGAAGGATACCTCCGACCCGTCTGACGCCGGCGCCACGTCCGCGCCGGCCAGCGCCAGCTAGGAATCGCACAACCCATGGCACACATCGCTTTAAAGAATATCGTCAAGCTGTACGACGACAAGCACCCCGTCATCCACGGCATCGACCTCGATATCCGCGACGGCGAATTCGTCGTCTTCGTGGGGCCGTCCGGCTGCGGCAAATCGACCCTGCTGCGCATGATCGCCGGGCTGGAAGACATCACGGACGGCGAGCTGCATATCGGCGGCCAGCTGGCCAACGATATCGCGCCGGCCGAGCGGGGCCTGGCCATGGTGTTCCAGAGCTACGCCCTGTATCCGCACATGACGGTGTACGAGAACATGGCCTTCGCCCTCTCCCTGGCCGGACATAAAAAGGCCGAGGTGCGCGCCGCCGTCGAGCGCGCGGCCGACATCCTGCAGATCACGCCACTGTTGAAACGCAAGCCGAAGGACCTGTCGGGCGGCCAGCGCCAGCGCGTGGCCATCGGCCGCGCCATCGTGCGCAAGCCCAAGGTCTTCCTGTTCGACGAACCGCTGTCGAACCTCGATGCCTCGCTGCGCGTGCAGATGCGCGTGGAAATTTCGCGCCTGCACCAGGAATTGAAGACGACCATGATCTACGTCACGCACGACCAGGTCGAAGCCATGACCCTGGGCGAGCGCATCGTCGTCTTCAACGGCGGGCGCATCGAGCAGGTGGGCAGTCCGCACGAGTTGTATAACAATCCCGGCAACCTGTTCGTCGCCGGCTTCCTCGGCGCGCCGAAGATGAACTTCATCGCCTGCGAGGCCGTCGCCTGCGGCCCCGGCTCGGTGGCCGTGCGCCTGCCTGGCGGCGCCATGATCGACATCGAGGCGCAAGGTGACGCTGTGGCGCCGGGCAACCAGCTGACCCTGGGCGTGCGGGCCGAGCATGTCAGCCTGCAGGACGGGGCGACGGCGAACAACAACGTCGTCGACGCCACCGTCAGCCATGTCGAATACCTGGGCGACGTGGCCATCGTTTACGCCAGCATGCGGGGCGTGACCGAGATGCTGGCCGTCAAGCTGCCGGCCGAGGAAGGCTTGCGCCAGGCGGGCGACGCCATGCGCCTGCATCTGCCGCCGCAGCGCTGCCTGCTGTTCGATGCCAAAGGGCAAGCCCTGGCGCGCACGTTTGGCGCTCCAGCCCAGCCGTTTATGTGACAATAGCCGTTGTTTACCATGCTGCCGCCCTTTGACTTGTGCGGTCAGGATGGCAGAATACGTGTTTTTTTAGATTCCCTGCCCCCGGCAAATGCCGCCGCACCCTGTTGCGGCAACCAGTACCGGAGCGTATTTTTGTTATTGATTGAAGGATAACCCATGTCCCAATTCCGTCTTGCCCGTCTTAGCTTGCTCCTGGCCGCCATCGGCCTCAATGTCCTGCCAGCCCTGTCGCACGCGCAGGATGCCAAGCCAGCCGCTGCTGCCGCTGCCGCGCCGGCCGATTCGGTACGTCCCGAAGTGTTCAAGCTGCTCGATCCGGTTGCCGTGAAGGCATCGATGGATGCGAAAAACTACGCCGACGTACAAAGCCGCATCGACCAGGCTGCCGCCATTCCCGCCCTGACGCCGTATGAAACGTTCGTGCTGAACCGCCTGCGCGTGGCGCTGGCCTCGACCACCAACAATGCACCGATGGCCATGACGGCGCTGGAAGCGGTCATCGAATCAGGCAAACTGGACAAGAAAGCCCAGGGCGACTTCATCCAGGCGCTGGCCAACTACCACTACAACGCCAAGGATTATCCGAACGCCATCAAGTGGTTCACCCGTTACCAAACGGAAACAGGCGACGTGACCACCATGCGCCCGTACATCATCCGCGCCTACTACTTCAGCAATGATTTCGCGCGCGCGAAACAGGAACTGATGGCCGACCTGACGGCCAAGCAGCAAGCGGGCAAGACGCCGACCATCGAAGAATTGCAATTGCTGGCCAACACGGGTTCGAAAAGCAAGGACCCGGCCACCTACCTGGTCGCCATGGAAAACCTGGTGCGCTACTACCCGTCGGATGACTACTGGAGCGATCTGCTGAGCCGCACGCAAGGCAAGGCCGGCTATTCCGACCGCTTCGCGCTCGACGTGCTGCGCCTGCAATTCAAGGCCGTGGGCACCATGCCGCCGCAAGATTACAGCGACATGGCTGAAATCGCTCTGCAGAACGCCTTCCCGACGGAAGCGAAAAAAGTGCTGGACGCGGGCTTTGCCAAAGGCGTACTGGGCACGGGCGCGAATGCCGCCAAGCACAAGAAACTGCGCGACCAGGCCAACAAGGCTGCCGCCGACGATGCGAAAAACATTGCCAGCGGCGAAGCGTCGGCCATGAAGAGCAAGGATGGCACGGGCTTGATCAACCTCGGCTACGCCTTCGTGACGATGGACCAGTTCGACAAAGGTATCGACCTGATCCAGAAAGGCATCGCCAAGGGCGGCCTGAAGCGTCCTGAAGACGCCAAGCTGCGCCTCGGTTATTCCTACGCCATGGCTGGCAAGAAAGATGACGCCATCAAGGTCCTGGAAACGGTCAAGGGCGGCGACGGCGTGGGCGACCTGGCCCGCTACTGGATCCTGTGGCTGAACCGTCCTGCCACGGCAGCGGCGGCACCGGCAGCAGCGGCACAGTAATTCCTGTTCCCGCCAGCATGCGCAAGGCAGTTCCCGGTTCAGGCCGGGGCTGCTTTTTTTTCGACCTTTTTTCACTCATCCATGCCGCCAGCCACCGCTCCCGCACCTGAACGATTGACCAGCCTGGACGCGTTCCGCGGCTGCGTGATCGTCGTCATGATCTGGGTCAACTATCTGGCCGGCATGCCCGGCATCGCCTGGTGGCTCGAACACGCGGGGCCCCGCGCCGACGGCATCACCTTGCCCGACCTGGTCTTTCCCGGCTTCCTGTTCATGGTGGGCATGGCCATACCGCTGGCCTTGCAGCGCCATTGCGGCCACGTCACGCCCGCCCTGCTGGGACGCCTGCTGTGGCGCTCCGCCAGCCTGATGCTGGCTGGCGTGGTACTGGCGAATGCCTACCGCTACGATGCGCAGGCGGCGCCGCTGCCGCACGCCCTGTATTTCCTGCTGTTTTACGTGGCCATGATCCTGCTGTGGCGCCAGGGCGCGGGCAAGCTGGAGCTGGCCGTGGGCGGCGCGCTGATGCTGTTCCTGCTGGCGACGTTCCGCGGAGAGCTGAACAGCGAATTTTCCAGCACCTGGCTGCAGCCGTCCTGGTGGGGCATCCTCGGCATGATAGGCTGGTCCTACCTGCTGTGCAGCCTGCTGTACCTGGCGTGCCGGGGCAGCGGCACGGCCGTGATGGGCATGTTTGCCCTGCTGCTCGTCCTGTACATGGGCGGCACGGCGGGCAGCCTTGATTTCCTGCCGGCAAGCATCAACGCCTTCGTCAACGTGCCGCAGGTACTCGGCTCGACGGCCGCCAATGTACTGGCCGGCACCATGGTGGGCCAGCTGTTCCTGCGCGGCGCCGCCCTGAACCATGAGCAGCGCATCCGCTTCATGGCATGGTTCGCGCTGGGCCTGCTGGCGGCCGGCCTGCTGCTGCGGCCGTATCACCACATCAACAAGATCGCGGCGACGGAATCCTACACGCTCGTGTGCAGCGCCCTCATCCTGGCCTTGTTCCTCGTGTTTTACATCGTCATCGACGTGTGGCGCTGGCGCGCCTGGGCCGTGGTGCTCGTGCCGGCCGGCACCAATGCCCTGTTCGCCTACATCGTGCCCGACCTGTGGCAGCAGCTGGCGGCCGTGCTGCACCTGCCGCCTTTCTGGTGGCCGTATTGGGCAACGGGCGGCGCGGCCGGCCTGTGGAATGCCGCCGCCGTCACCGCCCTGATGCTGTTCTTCACTGCCCTGGCCACGCGTTACGGGCTGAAATTAAAATTTTAGACCTTGATGTAGATCTTGCGCTTGTCCATGGCGTAGGCAATCAGCCAGCACAGCAGCATGAAGCTGACGGCAAACAGCAGCGAGCCCACGCGCGCCGGCGCCCAGCCCGCAAACCAGTGCTGGTACAGCCACTGGTACAGGTTGCCGCCGCCGATGCGCACGGTAAACGCGATGATCACCAGCACTTCCGACACCAGGTAGATGAACAGGGTGTTCTTGCCGAAGACTTCAAAGAAGTGGGTCCAGCACGTCATTTGACGCACGTCAATGATGAACATCAGCAGCGCCAGCAGCAGCAAGTCCAGGCCGATGCCGAGCATCACATAAGAGCTGCTCCACAGCTTCTTATTGATCGGAAACACTTCATTCCAGCACAAGGCCACGGCCACGCAGATGACGCCGGCCACGGCCAGCCGAACCAGGCTGGAACGCCATTGCGCCGGCGCCGCCTGGCGCACGAAGCTGCCCGCCAGGTAGCCGGCAATCACATTGACGATGGACGGCAAGGTGCCGAGGATACCTTCCGGGTCGAAGGCGATGCCTTCGCCGTGGTACAAATGGCTGTCGCCCAGCAGGAACAGATCGAGCTTGGCCGGCGCATTGCCGTGCAGGCTGTAGTCGCCAAAACAGGCCAGGATGGCCCAGTAGCCGAGCAAGGCGCAGGCGCTGAAGACGAGCGCGCCGCGCGTCTTCCCGTAATGGAGGATCAGGGCGGCGGCCAGATAGCACACGGCGATACGCTGCAGCACGCCGGGAATGCGCGTGTGCGACAACGGCGACCAGGCGAACTGGCCCGCGTCGTCGATCTTGAAGAAGGGAAACCAGTACAGCAAAAAGCCCAATAGAAAGATCAGCGCGCTGCGCTTGCACAGCCGGGCCAGCACGGCGCCGTGTCCCAGGTGTTCATACTTGCCCAGCGCAAACGCCAACGCATTGCCGACGACAAACAAAAAGCTGGGAAAGACCAGGTCCGTGAGGGTAAATCCATGCCATTCGGCATGCAGGAATGGCGCATACACGGCGCCCCAGTCGCCAGGGGTATTGACGACGATCATCAGGGCGACGGTCAGGCCGCGCAGGACGTCGAGGGCGAGGTAGCGTTGAGAAGCAATAGTCATGGTCAAACAATTCAAAAAGATAAAAACCAGCTTCCCGCTTGTGGCGGAAAGCCGGTAAAAAAAACTACAACTTGGCGCGCAGGCCAAAGTAAAACTGGCGGCCATTCGAATACAGGGCCGTCGGCTGGTCCTGGTTGGCGCCGTAATACTTGAGCACCGGATTGTTCAGGTTCAGCACATCGAAGGTCAGCGAATAGCGCTCGTCGATCTTGTAGTTGAGCGATGCGGCCAGGTTGCCCACGCCATGCACATACTGGGGCGAGCTGCTGAACAGGCCGGCCAGGAAGCTGGAGCGGTAGGTATAGGCCAGGCGCGCGCTCAGCCGCTCGTCCTCGTAATAGCCTTCCAGGTTGTAGGTGCCGCGCGAGCTGCCGACCACGGCGGCGCCATCGTCGGCCTTGCCATTCGTATAGGTGTAATTGCCCACCACGCCGAAACCGCCCCACAAGCCCTGCTGGTAACTGAGTTCCACACCCTTGTTCTTGGCGCCGATATTCGTCGGCGACTGGATCACATAGGTGTTGAATTTCTTGAAGGTATTATTGTAGTAGCTCACGGGCGCCGTACCAAACGTCACGTACGATTTCATGTCCATGTAGAAGGCCCCCACGGACAGCATGGCTTTCGGCGCGAAGTACCATTCCAGGGTGGCGTCGTAGTTGGTCGAGCGTATCGGTTTCAAATCCGGATTGCCGCCCGTTCCCGTCAGCAACTGGTCGTTCAGGTTGACGGCGCCCACCAGGGCGCTGTAGTCGGCGCGCGCCATGGTTTTCGCCACCGCCGCGCGGGCCACCAGGTCCTTGCTGAGGTCAAACTTGATGTTCGCGCTCGGCAGCACATCCGTGTAGCTGTGCTTGACGACGGTGGGCGTGTAGGTGCCAAAGATGTTTTCCTGGCCGATCGGGTTCTCGCCGCCCGGCACGTTCGTCACCGTCGTCTGCTGCGTGCGTACCACGCGTACGCCCACGTTGCCGCGCCATTTGTTGCCTGCCAGGTTGGCCATGATGTAGGCCGCGCTATCCTTTTCCTTCACGTCCAGTTCAGCCGGCCAGTTGCGCGAATTCGGGCCGCCCGTATTGTCATACTTGTTGGCCCACGCCACCAGGTCGGCCGGATCGAGCTGCCAGTAGCGTCCCTGCGCATTGCCGCCCAGGCCCTTGCCGTAGTCGCCCGGGTAGGTGCCGCCATTCCATGTCGGCAGGGGCGCATTCGTCGTGCCGTCGCACACCGCGCAGCTGCGGTTTTCTGGCCACGACACATTGCGGTGGTGTTCCGCGTAGCGCGCGCCGAACTTCAGCGATTCCAGCACGCCGTAATCCATGCTCAGCTCGCCATCGGCCTGGCCGTATTTTTCCGTGTCCAGGGTTTCCACATGCGAACCCCAGGCCGATGCCGTTACCGCATTCGATAACTTTGAAACATCGAGACCGGGGAAATTCAGCCTGGCCGGCGACAGGCCGTTCAGCTGGTACGACACGCCCACGCCCGTCAAGCCCGCCTCATAGCCGAGGTCGACGGGTGTTTCGCCTATGCCGCGCGTGTAGCCGAGGCTGCTCGTGATGCGCAGGCGCTCGCTGGCGCGGTAGCTACCGTTGAAGTCGATGTAGGCGGTGGACGAGTTCGAGCCGGGGCGGTAGATTTGGTCCACCAGGGCCGAATACAGCTGACCGTTGTACGGCGTGGTGGCATTCGCGGCAGGAAACTGCGACGCGGGAAAATCGGCTGCCACCAGGGTGTTGTTCTTGACCGTAAACGCGCTGGGAATCACGCCCACATGCTTGCCGTCATTATCGACGGCATTCAGATTGGCGCCGGGCTGGTTATAAAAGCTGCGGTTGTAATTGGCTGCGTCCAGCTTGGAATAGAAGCCGTTGACGTCCAGCATCAAATCAGACGTCGGCTTGAATTGCAGATCGATGCTGCCGCCCTGGCGCTTGCGTACCTGTTCGAACAGGGCCGAGTTGATGCCCAGCGGCGCCAGCACACCCGCCAGTTCCGGATATTTCTGCGCGGCAGGGCTGCCGGCGTCGATGGCGCCATAGCCGAAGAATTCCTGCCCGTCACGGCGCTCGTGGCGCTTCTCGGAAAACACCTGGAACAGCACGCCCATGGTCTTCGCTTCGTTCTTCCAGTTAAACAGGGCGTTCATCTGAGGGTCGGTCTTGCCCGGCAAGTCCGCATAGATGGCTTGCACGGCCAATTCCGCCGTTAACGGCTGCTTGAAACTGAGGGGCTTGCGCGTCTCGATATTGATGGAGCCGGCCACGCCGCCTTCCACCAGGTCCGCCTGCGCGCTCTTTTGCACGGTGACGCGGCTGACAATTTCCGACGGCAGCAAGGCAAAGCTGACGCTGCGCCCCACGGTGCCCACCTGGTCGGTGACGAACCAGTCGCCCGTGCCCACGGCGTGGCCGTTGATCAGCGTTTGCGTCAGGCTGGGGCTGGTGCCGCGGATGCTGACCCGGTCATTTTCCGAGAAGCCGCCCTCACCGCCGGCCGACGAGGAAATGTTGACGCCAGGCACACGCTGCACGGCGTCAGCCACGTTCTTGTCGGGCAACTTGCCGATGTCTTCCGCGCTGACGACGTCGATCACTGAATCGCTGTTGCGCTTCTGGCTCAGCGATTGCTCCAGCGAGGCGCGGATGCCGGTCACGACCACTTCCTGCATGGGGGCTTGCTGCGCCTGGGCAGACATGCTCATGGACAGCAAGGCTGCTGCGGCGGCGATGGGATGTAATACGGGATGCAAACGGCTGTTCATAGACTCCTCGTTATGGATGCCCGCCGCGCTGGCGGGACGGTTTTATGGATGAGTACAGACGGCAAACGACGGGGTGCAGCAGAAAGCGACAAAGATCAGCAGGAGCGCCGAAAAAAAAGGCAAGCCCCTGAAACAGGAACTTGCCTTGAAAGACCGAGGAAGACCGGGCCTGACGCGGGTGCATCAGGCCGGATCGTCTTGTTTACAGCTTGGCGCGCAGGCCCAGGTAGAAGGTACGGCCGTTGCTATAGAAAGCGCGTGGCTGATCCTTGTTTTCCGCGTACATCTTGATGGTCGTGTTCGTCAAGTTAAGCGCATCGAACGTGATCGTGAAGTGTTCGTTGATCTTGTAGTTGAGCGAACCGGCCAGGCCGCCGGCGCCGGCAACGTGCTGGCTGGCGCCACGGTCCACGCCCGCTTTGTAAGCCGAACGGTAGTTGTAGGCCAGGCGTGCGCTGAGGGCGTTGGCTTCGTAGAAGGCCGTCAGGTTGTACGTGCTGCGCGATGCGTTGACCAGTTCGTCACCGTTGTCCAGCTTGCCATCGGCATAGGTGTAGTTGGCCAAAATGCCGAAGTCGCCGAACAGCGGTTGCTGATAGCTGAACTCCGCGCCCTTGTTCTTGCCGCTGGTATTGAATGGCGACGTGATCTGGTACACGGCGTTGGCATTGCGCTTGCTGTTGAAGTAGGTAGCGTTGACGGTACCGTTCGACACGACCGATTTCAGGTCCATGTAGAACAAGCCCACCGAGAAGGCCGACTTCGGTGCGAAATACCATTCGGCGCTGACTTCGGCGTTATCCGACTTCACCGGATTGAGGTTGACGTTGCCGCCGCTGCCGCTCAACGCATCGTCGTTCAGCGATACCGAACCACCAAGCGCGCTGTAGTCGGGACGGGCGATGGTGCGGGCCACGGCGGCGCGCACCACCAGGTCGTTGCGCACATCGAACTTGATGTTGGCGCTAGGCAAGAAATCGTTATAGCTGCGCTCATACAGATGCTGCGAATACGCACCCCAGTCGGAACCGGTGATCGGGCCGCCGGCCTGGTTCACCAGGGTCGACTGCTTGGTGTGAACGGCGCGCAGACCGAAGTTGCCGCTCCAGTTGTCGCCCGTCAGGTTGGCCATGGCATAGATAGCCGAGGTTTTTTCCTTCAGCTTGAATTCGTCGGTCCAGTTATGGCGACGCACGTAGTCGAACAGGCGGTTGCCCGGTGCCGCGCCCCAAGCGCCCAGTGCCGAACCGTCGTACTTGAAGTAGTTGCTCGACAGGTTGCCGCCCAGGTTGTTGGCGAAGTCGCTCGGGTACATCGTGCCATTCCACACGGGGCCAGGATTGGAGAAGCCCAGGTCGCCCGGACGGGTTTCGAACGGATGCTCCGCATCGCGCTTGTGATCGGTCAAGCGGCCGCCGAACTTGACGGAATCCCAGATACCCGAAGACAGGCGCAGCTCCGCGTCGATCTGAGCATATTTTTCCTGGTCCACGGAACGCGATTCGCCGCCGCCGGCCCATGCCGTCGAGCCTGGCTTGGTGGTGGTGCCGCCGGGATAGGAAACACTGGCCGGGCTCATGCCGTTCAATTGATACACCATGCCGCCATCGACGTTGTTCTGGTAGTACACATCGTCGCGGTCATAGCCGACGCCATGGGTCTTGCCCAGCTTGCCAGTCAGGGTCAGGTCCTTGGTGGCGCGGTATTTGAAGTTGAAATCGAGGTAGTACGACTCGCCGCCGGCATCAGGACGGTAGATATTGTCGACTTCGCCAGAGTTTTTTGCGAAGGTGGCGCCTGTCAGTGTGCCATTCTTGACCGTGTAGTTGGTCGGCACCTGACCGGTCGAGACACCTTTATCGTTGGTACTGTTCACCGAGTTGGCCGGTGCAGCCAGCCAGTTGGTGTTTTGATGCGGTGCCTTCAGCTGCGAATAGAAGCCGTTTACGTCCAGTGTCAGGTCCTTGCTGGGCTTGAATTCGATGTCGAATGCGCCACCTTCGCGGGTTTTCTTTTGCTCGAACAGGCTGGCGCCGATAAAGGTCGGCACTTTTACGCCGGCCAGTTCAGGATGGGCCAAGGCCGCATTGCTGGTAGCGGAGATCGGCGTATAGCCGAGGATTTCCTGGCCATCGCGGCGCACGGTCGACTTTTGCGAGAAACCCTGCACCATGATGCCCAGGGTATTCGTGTCATTCTTCCAGTTTACCAGGCCGGAGAACTGCGGGTCCGTCTTGCCGGCCAGGTCATTATGGAAAGCCTGGATCGAGCCTTCGGCCGTGATCTGGTTCTTGAATTCCAGCGGACGACGGGTGATCACGTCGATCACGCCCGAGACGCCGCCTTCAGGCAGGTCGGCGGTGGCGCTCTTGTGCACGACAACGGAGCTCACCAACTCCGATGGCAGCAAAGAGAAGCTGCTGCTACGGCCCACGTTGCCGCCAAATTGATTCAAGACAAACCAGTCGCCCGTGCTGATGGCATGGCCGTTGAACAGGGTTTGCTGGAAGCTGGGGCTGGTGCCGCGCAGGCTGACGCGGTCGTTTTCGCCGAAGCCGCCTTCGCCACCGGCAGACGATTGGGTATTCACACCTGGCAGGCGCTGGATCGCGTCAGCCACGTTACGGTCCGGCATCTTGCCGATATCTTCGGCGGTCACCACTTCCACCACGGAATCCGCATTACGTTTTTGCTTCAGCGATTTTTCCAGCGAGGCACGCACGCCGGTCACCGTCACCACGGTGGCCACGTCTTCGGCGGGCGCTTCCTGCGCCTGCGCCGAAAAGGACAGACCGGCGACCATCACGGCAACGGCCGCAGCGATCGGCGTACGGCTACGCGAACCGGATTTCACGACGGCAGCTGCAGGTGTCAAATTGCGTTTCATGTACTCCCCCTTGATTTAGGCTCCAGGATTGGAACCTTTTCATTTTTAACGTAGGTCTTCTTTCCAGCCCGCCTACTCTTGCGGCATGCTGCAGACCCTTCGGCACAACCACTTACAAAACCAATTCAACGCCAATATACTACTATCCAATACCAGAACACTACCAGTTGCAACTTTTTTTTTATAACGTTGTTTGAATCACACAGACCACTTCAGCGAAATCAATTTGTAGCCCGTATGAGCGGGGTAAATACCAGCGAGGGCAGGCATAAATTGCCGCCCTGATAATTCAAATTGGTTTTATAACGGTCTTTTTTGGTATTATCCAGCGACATAAAACAGATACAGAGCGCGTCTGCAACGCGCCGTAACGGAGACCTTCAGCGTATGACAACCCTGGCTCACATCATGCAAGGCCTGGGGCAGACGAGTAGCCTGCCCCTGTACCAGCAACTGCAGCGCGCGCTGCGCGAAGCGATCGACAAGCGCATCCTCGGCCCCGACGAAGCCCTGCCGGCCGAGCGCCAGCTGGCCAGCGACCTGGCCGTCTCGCGCATCACCGTGCGCAAGGCCATCGATGGCCTCGTCAACGAAGGCTTGCTGGTGCGGCGCCCCGGCTCGGGCAATTTCATCAATACGCGCATCGAGAAAAACTTCGCCAAACTGACCTCTTTTTCCGAGGACATGCGGGCGCGCGGACGCACGCCGCGCAGTGTGTGGCTCAAGCGCGCAGAGGGCACCGTGACGCCGGAAGAGGCCTTGCGCCTGCGGCTGTCGCCGGGCGCGCCCGTGTACCGCTTCCACCGCATCCGCTATGCGGACGAAATACCGATGTGCCTGGAATACGCGACCATCGTCGCCAGTTGCCTGCCGGCGCTCGACGCCGTCGACGTATCGATGTACGACGCGCTGGAACAGGCGGGCAACCGGCCCGTGCGCGCCCTGCAGCGCCTCAGCGCGCTGTTGCTGACGGGCGAGCAGGCCAGCCTGCTGCAGGCGGAGGAAGGCGACGCGGGCTTGTCGGTGGAAAGGCTGGGCTTTCTGCGCGATGGCCGCGCCGTGGAATTTTGCCGCTCCTACTTCCGCGGCGATATGTATGACTTCGTGGCTGAATTAAGTACCAATTAATACCAATCGCCGCATTTCACGAATACCAGATAACACCATTTATTGCAGTGCAATATATATGCCGCCATCACGCCTATTATATGCACGGCCATGGCGAATGAATCGGCGGCGATTATGTGACCTGCGTACGGAGAATATAAAAAGGGCTGCGCAATGCGTTTTTGCGCATTGCAGCAAAATCTGACTTTTCCCATCAAGAAGAAGGCATGGCGCGGCGTCCCGTACACAGCAGCATCACGCCCAGTGTCACGCAGAGCCAGCCGAACAGCGGCCCCAGCCATCCAGCCCAGGTGGCGACGGACGGGTGCGCCGGCAGCGGCGCCAGCAAGGTGCTGCCCGGCATGGCGCTGCTGGCCCGTTCCGCCAGCACGCGGCCATACGCGTCGCTGACCGTCAGCACCCCCTCGCGCGCCGCGCGCAGCACGGCATAACCGTTTTCCACGCCGCGCACCACCGTCATGCGCGCGCCCATCCAGCCGTCCAGCTGAAAATCCCAGGCCGGCACCAGCATCGCCTGCGCCCCGGCCGCGCCATACGCCTGCCCCAGGGGCGCGAAATGCATGTCCTTGCAGATGGCCAGGCCCATGGCCAGACCCGCCACCGGCTGCACGGCATACGCGCTGCCGGCAAGAAAATCGCGCTCGGGCGGCGCCAGGTGATGTTTTTGATAGCTGACGGGTGCGGCGCCATCGGGCGCGAACAGCCAGGCCAGGTTGCGCCGGCCGGCAGCATCCTGCACGCCGATACCCAGGGTAATCCACGCACCCGTGCCGCGCGCCAGCGCCTGGAAACGCTGCCGCACGGCATCCGCCTGCGCGGGCGCCAGCACGGCTATCTTTTCCGGCAACAGCACCAGCCTGGCGCCCTGCCCGGCCAGTTGCACCACGTGGCGCGCGTACTGGTCCCAGACGGCTTGCGCGCGTGCCGGCGGCGTGGCCGGGCCGATGAAGTCGTCGATGGCCACCAGTCCCGCCAGTGGCCCGCTTGCTGCCGGTGCGCCGTGCACGCGCCAGGCGCCACCGCCAAACGCAGCCGCCAGCAGCAACAACGTCGCCCCCGCCGCTGGTGCATACGCACGTCCGCCGGCCAGCAGCAAGGCCAGCGCGGACGGCGCCAGGCACAGCAGAAACAGCAGGCCAGGCACGCCGGCCAGGGCCGTTACCTGCAATATGGCAACATTGTCCGCTTGCGAATACGCAAGGCTGCCCCAGTTACCATCGGGCAGCAAGGCCGCCATCAGGGTATCGATAGCCACCCACAGCACGGGGTACGCCAGCACCGTCCACGACGCCCGGTAACGCAGCACGAGGCGCCGCGTGGCCAGCACTACCAGCAGCCACAGCAGTGCCTTGACGGTGATCACGGCCAGCACGGCCGGCAAGGGCATGAGCAGGCGAAAATAACTGAAGTTGGATGACAGACCCAGCACGGTGGCCAGGAAGGTCATCCAGGCCGCATCGCGGCGCGACGCGCGCAGGGCCAGCCACAGCACGGGCAACGGCGCGAACCAGGCCAGCGGGCCCAGCGGCTGCGGTCCCAGCACCCAGTACAGGGGCAGGCCCGCCGCCAGCGCGGCGGCGATTTGCGACAGGCGACGGCGCAGCGCGGTGGTGCCGGCGAACAGGATGGGCGCAGACAAGGTATCGGGCATGCTCATGCTTTCAGGGGAAGCCAGATTTCCACGCCGCCGACGCCGCTGGCGGGATCGAATTGCCGGTCGTAGCGTTCAAAGTCGGGCGCGTTGGCCACTTCCAGCCCGGACTGCGGCAGCCACTCGTTCCACACCGTATGCCAGGTGGCGCGGATGGTGGAAATATGCCCGCGGTGATGAAACACGGCATAGCGGCGCGGGGCGATGCGCAGCCGCGTCCAGCCGTCGGGAGCCTGGGAAAAGTCGGCCACCGCCATGGCGCACAGGTAGTCGAAATTGCCCGCGTCGTCATTGTTGCAGCACACGCCATACACGAGCTGACCGGGCGCCACATGGGGCAGGAAGCGCTGCCACAGGGCGGGAATGCCGGCAGACGATTCCGCGCAATACCGCTCAACGAGGCCCGCCACCAGCAAGGCGGGCCCTTGCTCGAAACGGGGCGGCGCCAAAGGCACGCCCGGCGCCACATCCATTTTGATGGCGTCCACCAGCGCCAGGTTGGCGACGTGGCGCTGGGCCCGCACCATTTCCGGCGTGACGTGGAACTGGTCGCGGAAGGCCCGCGTAAAGGCTTCATGGGAACCGTAGCCGGCCTCCAGCGCGACGGCGAGGATGTCTTGCGCGCCCTGGCCCAGCGCGCGCGCCGCCTCGCTGAGCCGGCGCGCCCGCACATAGCGCATCACGGAGTGGCCCGTGGCCAGGCCGAACGCGCGCGTCAGATGACATGGCGAAGCGCCGCCCACGTGGGCGATATCGCCGAGCGAGAGATCGTCCGCATAATGCGATTCGATATACCAGAGTGCCTTGGCCAGATAGTGCATGAACGCTTCCCGTTGAACGAGCAGCGACTGTAGCATTTTCAGCAAGCCGTGACTTGACCGGAATTGCGCAATACGGGCTTACTTTCTGGTGCGCTTTTCGTGGACCAGCTGGCCGCTGCTGATGCGCGCCAGCTCGGCCATTTCCTGGGCCAGGAAGGCCAGCAAGTCGTCGATGCTGACGACGCCGGAAAGCGCGCCCAGGCTGTTGACCACGGGCAGGCGGCGGATGCCGTTGACGCGCATGCGTTCGATGATGTCGTAGACGTCTTCGTCTTCGCTGGCGGTGAGCAGTTGCGCGCTCATGATGTCGCCCACCAGCAGGCTGGCGGGGTCGAGACCGAGGGCGATGACGGAAATGACGATGTCGCGGTCGGTGAGGATGCCGATGGGGACGCGTTCGCCGTTCGGCTGTTCGGCCACGATCAGGTCGCCCACGTGGTGCTGGCGCATCAGCAGCGCGGCGTCTTGCACGCTGGTGTCACGCTGGCAATGGATGGTATGCAGGGTACAGATGTCGCCGATGCGCATGTCGCCGCTCCGTTTGAGGCAGAGTGTCCACGCTACGCCAGCCCGCCGTGGCGGGTTTGAGGCAAATCAATTGAAACGGTCTTACTTTTCTTCTGGGGGCGGCAAGAAGCAGGCTTCGACGATCTGCAGGTCGTTATCCTTGGCAAATTCGCGCACGAAGTGAAACGCCATCGGCTCGATCTCGCGCAGCTTGGTGTTGACCACCACCGACTTGACGCCATTGACGACGGTCGGGCGCACGTAGGGCGAATACTGGAGGTGCGCATTGCGCCCGCCGCCGTCGGGATTGAAACAGGACATCACTCCGCAAAGGCGCTCGGCCCAATCGCTGGGTCGGAATTGCTTGCCATTGCTGGTGAGACCAAGGATGAAGAACTCGTCTGAGAGTTCCCCTGTTTTTTGAGATAACTCGGCCATGTGGCTTGTCGGGACTGGATTGCGTGAATGGCCCCGGCGGGTAAGCCGGGCTGGTAGTCAACTACGTTTGCTGCGGTAAGCCAGTATTATATCTTATAGAAGACTTGGGTTCTACCTCCATCTGCCCTGGCGATGCAAACAGGGGCCGGCACGCCTTGCGCGCCAGCCCCTATTTTAACCTTGTTCCACGCGCAAGGCGCATGGATGGCGCATGTGCGCCCGCGTCAGCCGAGGAAAACGGCGCCCGACATCAACAGCAGCAACAGCATCCACAGCAGCAAGGCGCGCCAGACGAGGCCCACCGTGCTCTGCAAGGCGCGCGCGCCCGGCTCTTCGCCCGGCAGGATATCGCTTTCGCTGTCGCTGTCGTCAACGGCCATGTCGGGCGTGACGAGCACGCGCGCGGCCGTTTCCGCTGGCGTGCCCAGGCGTACGCCCATGGCGCCGCCGCCGGCCGTCAGGATGATGCCGATGGACTCGTCCTGCCAGCGCTGGGCGAAATTGCGCCAGGCGTAGATGGCGTCCTCGAAATTGCCGACCACGGCAAACGCCACGGCCGTCAGGCGCACGGGGATCCAGTCGATCCAGTAAAAGGCGCGCGCGGCGAACTGGCCGAACGCTTCATTGCGCATGTGCTCGGGCTCGTTCCAGGCGCGCGCCAGGTATTCGGCCACGCGGTACATCACGGCGCAGGCAGGGCCCAGCGGCATCAGGAACCAGAAGAACACGCCAAACACATTGCGGTGCGTGGTGATCAGGGCTTTTTCCACGGCGATGCGGGCGATCTCGCTCGCTTCCATGCCCACCGTGTCGAGCTTGGTCCAGTCGGCCAGCAAGGTGCGCGCGGTCGCTTCGTCGCCGGCGCTCAGGGCCAGCTGGATCGAGGTGAAGTAATGGCTGTAATGACGGAAGCCCAGGGTCAGGTAGACGATGAGGACGTTCCAGGCAAAGGCCAGCAGGGTCAGCTGGTAGTGGAGCAATATCCAGTACACGCCCGCCGTCGGCACCATCAGCGCGCCGATCATGAGGAACCAGCCCATGCGGCCGTGGCTGGCGTGGCCGGCATTGAACCAGGTCTCCATGCGCATCGCCAGGCTCTTGATTTCGGCGTAGATCGGATTGTCCGCGCGCAAAGGTTTGAGCTGCTCGATCAGCAATGCGCAAAGTATGGAGAGAAATGTCATCAAACGTCCTTTTTGTCTTTTTCAGCAATACCGCAATGCCCGCTACGATAGCGCAGTGCCGTGCTGGAATCAAACTTATTACGTGCGCGGCGCCATTTTACGCGCGCAGCAGGTGAAACAGATTGCGCAGCATGCCGGCCGTGGCGCCCCAAATGTAGAAGCGCTCGTACGGCATGGCGTAGAACGAGCGCCGTCCGCCCGGCAATTCCACCGACAGGCGCTGATGGTTGAGGCCATCCATGAGGAAGGCCAGCGGCACTTCGAAGATTTCTGCCACTTCGGACGGGTCGGCGCGCAGTTCGAACGGCGGCGTCACCAGACCCACCACGGGCGTGACCTGGTAGCCCGTGCCCGTCAGGTAGTCGGGCAGGCAGCCCAGCACTTCGACGTGCTCGCGCGCCAGGCCCACTTCTTCTTCCGTTTCGCGCAAGGCCGTGGCCACGGGCGAGCCATCGAACGGCTCGCTGCGACCGCCGGGAAAACTGACCTGGCCCGCATGGCTGCTCAGGTGGTCCGTGCGCATGGTCAGCAAAATGGTCAAGCCCTGCGGCCGCTGCACCAGGGGAATGAGGACGGCGGCGCGCACGGGCACGGCGCGGGCGGAGAGGAAATCCTGGGTGATCTCGGGCTGCCAGTCAGGCTGTTCGGCCAGGCGCTGGCGCAGCCAGTCCGGCGTCAGGCGCACGGCGTCCAGCGCCGCCTCGCCGGCGATCGAATCGATGGCGAGTTGTTTTGGATCAAATGCGATGGTGGCCATGGCAGCTTATCCCATTAGCAATTCTAAATAAAAAAAGGGGCACCAATACGGTACCCCTTTTCCCAACGCAGACGCTGATATTACGCGCTTGCTTTCGCCACAACGCGGCGGTTTGGCAATTTTTCTTTGATACGCGCCGATTTACCCGAACGCTCACGCAGATAGTACAGCTTGGCGCGGCGAACATCACCACGGCGTTTCACTTCGATCGAAGCGATCAGCGGCGAGTACAGTTGGAACGTACGCTCAACGCCTTCGCCGGACGAGATCTTGCGAACGATGAAGTTCGAGTTCAGGCCACGGTTACGACGGGAGATAACGACGCCTTCGTAAGCCTGGGCGCGCTTGCGCGTGCCTTCGACTACGTTGACGCTGACGATAACGGTATCGCCTGGTGCGAATTCAGGAATGGTTTTACCCAGACGAGCAATTTCTTCCTGCTCTAATTGTTGAATCAAGTCCATTTTTAACACTCCGAAAACCATCATGCCGGCGCACTGTGGATAGCAAGTATCCGCCCGGTAGAGGATGGGTAACACAATATGGGCAACATGCCCGGCACTACTGGCCACCCTGCAGGCCGTCCGGAGACGGCTTACAGGCTGGCCAAGAATTTTTCGTCGGCCTTGCTGAGCAAGCCGGCGGCGCGCGCACTGACCAGCAGGTCAGGCCGCTTTGTCGCGGTCGCTTCCAGCATGCGCTGGCGGCGCCACTTGACGATCTCGGCATGATTGCCACCCATCAAGACGGGCGGCACGGCCATGCCTTCGTATGTTTCCGGCCGCGTGTAGTGCGGCGAATCGAGCAAGCCATTGACGAAGCTGTCCTCGATGGCCGATGCCTCCGTGTTCAAGACACCGGGCAACAGGCGGATCACCGCATCCATCAGCGCCATGGCGGGCAATTCACCGCCCGACAGGACGAAGTCGCCCATGCTGATCTCTTCGTCGACGCACCGGTCCAGCAAACGCTGGTCCACGGCTTCATAGCGGCCACACAGGATCACCAGGCCAGGCTCGGCTTTCAGCTGCGTGACGCGCGCGTGCGTCAGCGGACGGCCTTGCGGCGACATGAACACCACGCGGGGCGCCGCCAGTCCCAATTCGGCCTGGCGTTGCTTGGCGGCATTAATTGTCGCTTCGAGGGGACGGGCCATCATCACCATGCCGGGGCCGCCGCCATACGGGCGGTCATCCACGGTACGGTGATTGTCGGTCGTGAAATCACGGGGATTCCACAAGGACAAGCCACATTTCCCCTGCTCGAAGGCGCGCCGGGTCACACCCGACTGCGTCAGCGCGGCAAACATTTCCGGGAACAGGGTCACGACATCAAATTGCATCGCTCACCATCCTGCAACGTTTGCCTGGCGCAAAGTTATGCGCAGGCGGTTTAATAATCGAGGCCCCAGTCGACCGTGATCTTGCTGGCAGCCTTGTCAACGTTAATGACAAACTGGCCAACAAACGGGATCAGGCGCTCAGGCGCCTTTTCAACGGTCTCATCGGCACTGGCGACGGGCGTAACGCGCAAGATCGACTGCGGACCATTGCTCATCATGTCATGCACTGTGCCGAGGCACTCGCCTTGCAAATTCTCGACTGTCAGTCCGATCAGATCGGACCAATAAAATTCATCGGCCGACAGCGTCGGGAAATGGCTACGCGGAATTTGCACAGACACGCCTTTCAGCGCTTCTGCGGCATCCCGCCCGACCACACCCACCAGCTGGGCCACGACGTCGCCGCCGTGTAACTTCGCTTGCCTGACTTGAACATCATGCAAGGTCGGTTTATCAAACCACCAGGTTTTGACGCTTAATAATGCATCCGCATCGTCGGAGAAAGGAGTGATCCTGACTCCGCCAGCGATGCCATAAGCACCGGAGACATAGCCTACCTGTACCAGGTCATCGGGGACTTTCACCCCGGATGCAGTCTTGACCGTCAAACCAGTGATCTAATTAAGCTGCTGCTTTGTTGTTGCTGGCTACCAGGCGAGCAACGGTTGGCGACAATTGTGCGCCAACGCCTTGCCAGTAGGCCAGACGGTCTGCGGTGATACGCAGTGGAACTTCGCCACCTTGCGCCATCGGGTTGTAAAAACCGATACGCTCAATGAAGCGACCATCGCGGCGATTGCGCGAATCAGTAGCGACGATGTTGAAGAACGGGCGCTTCTTGGCGCCTCCACGAGCTAAACGAATAACGACCATAATATTTCCAAAAAGTGTGCTGAGGCGGAAAAAGCCGCAAATTATAGCGCGCTTTACCGCCAGGCAGCAAGCGTTATGATGACGGGCGTGTAATTTGGGCTAATCAAACATTATGACCAGTCAGGGCCGAAGACGCAATAGGCGTCTGCGTCTATCGTGCCGGCCATGGCTTGAACTCAGGCGAAATCATTGCATAAACGCCACAGGAAAGTGCTATCGTTGTGCGAGGCAATGACCGATACTGGCAATCTTTACTGATGAGCAATTCTGGAGTCCCATGACCACCGCTACCATTTTGCAACAGTCGCACAAGAACAAGGCATTCACCACCTTGCTGGCCTTTTTGCTGGGCACGCTGGGCGCACACCGCTTCTACCTGCACGGCGCCAAAGACCGCTGGGGCTGGCTACACCTGGCCGCCCTGCCCGCCAGCGCACTGCTGCATCAGCTGTTTCCCGAGGCGGACTGGTTTTATCAGATATTGCCGCTGACCCTGTCCGCCCTGGGCGGCTTCCTGGAAGCGCTGGTCCTGGGCTTGATGCCGGACGACAAGTGGGACGCCCGCTACAATGCCGCATCAAGCCGCGCGTCGGACACGGGCTGGCCCCTGGCCGTGGTGCTGGTCGCTACCTTGATGCTAGGCGCGGGCGTGCTGATCGCCACCATGGCGCGCCTGTTCGACTTGCTGTACACAGGCGGCGCCTACGGTTAATTTCCGCATGGAAATTACATCAATCCGTCGCCCCGCACGCACATGTAAGTGTTGGTAAGCAATCATGATTTTCCTCTATACTGCATTCACAATGCCGACATTACTGGCTCATTTAACACCCCCTAGGAGAAGATCATGATTCGTCGCCCACTCATCCTCGCAGTCGCCGTCACGGCCCTGTTCAGCACATCCGCCTTCGCGCAAAACCTGTCGCCGAAGGCGCAATACGCGTACGACACGAAGCAAGCCAACACCCGCTATGCGGACGACAAGAAATTGTGCGCAGAAGAAAGCAGCTCGAAAGCCCGCATGCAATGCCTGCGCGACGCCAAGGGCGAATACGACCAGGCCATCATCAATGCCAAGGCTGCGCAAAAGGCGGGCAACTCCTACGCCAGCCAGCCCTCCAAGCAGCCGCAGCATCAGATTTGCGCCGATTGCGGCAAGGTGCTGGCAGTCAACGTCACTGAAAAAGCCGGTGAAGGCGGCGCACTGGGCATGATCGGCGGCGGCGTGGCCGGCGCCCTGCTGGGCCGCCAGGTCGGCGGCGGACGCGGCAAGGACCTGGCCACCCTGGCCGGCGCCGCTGGCGGCGCCTACGCGGGCAAGCAAGTCGAAGGCCACATGAAGAACGCCAAGACCTGGACCGTCACCGTGCAATACGAAACGGGCGCCAAGGCCGATTTCGCGTTTGACCAGGACCCTGGCTTGGCGGCTGGCGACTTGGTACGCAATTCCGGCAACGGCATCGCCCGCCGTTAAGAATGCAGAGTAAATCTGGGGTCAGTCCCTGTGGGATCGGAATGCGCGCCATTGGCGCACATTCCCCCGGCGGGTCTGACCCCGGCATTTGTCTTTGTGGTTAAAAAAAGCGCTGGAGAGTGATCTCCAGCGCTTTTTTTGCCTTCTGCGGGCCTTCAGCACACTGCTGGGGTCAGACCCTCAACAATGCCAACGTCAAACTCGGCGTTAGCGGATGAGGGGGTCTGACCCCGCTTAAAACTGCTCTTCCGACAAGGCCATCACGCCGGCGCTGCCGTCGATGATGGTGGCGCGCAAGCCCGGTGCCTGCGACAGGATGTGATCGGCAAAGAAGCGGGCCGTGGCGATTTTTGCCTTGTAGAACGAAGCGTCGCCGCTGCCCTCGCCCAGCTTTTGCTGCGCCACGATGGCCGCGCGGGCCATTTGCCAGCCGCCCAGCACGATGCCGGCCAGTTTCAGATACGGCACGCTGCCCGCGAACACGGCCTTGATGTCCGTCTTCATGTTCGCCACCACATATTCCACGACCGCTTCCAGCGCGGCGCTGCCTTCGGCCAGGTGGCGCTGCATGGCCTGGAAGTCGGCGCCGGAGAGCTCGCCCAGCTGGGCTTCCGTGGCGCGCACTTGGGCGATGATGGCTTTTGCCACGGCGCCGCCGTCGCGCACCGTCTTGCGGCCCACGAGGTCGTTGGCCTGGATGGCCGTCGTGCCTTCGTAGATCGTCAGGATCTTGGCGTCACGGTAATGCTGGGCGGCTCCCGTCTCTTCGATGAAACCCATGCCGCCGTGCACTTGCACGCCGTCGCGCGTGACGTCCTGCGACATTTCCGTGGCCCAGCCCTTGATCACGGGCACCAGGTATTCATACGTCGCCAGGCTTTCCGCGCGCACGTCGGCGTCCGGATGGTGGTGCGCCACGTCGCTGATGGCCGCGCCCACGTAGGCCAGCGCGCGCGCCGCCTCCGTCTGCGAGCGCATGGACATCAGCATGCGGCGCACGTCCGGGTGGTGGATGATGGAGACCGGGCCGGCGGAACCGGCCAGGTCGCGCGACTGCACGCGGTCCTTGGCGAACGCCACGGCCTGCTGATAGGCGCGCTCGGCCAGGCCGATGCCTTGCAAGCCCACGCCGAAGCGGGCCGCGTTCATCATGATGAACATGTATTCGAGGCCGCGGTTTTCCTCGCCCACCAGGGTGCCGATGGCGCCGCCATGGTCGCCGAACTGCAGCACGGCCGTGGGGCTGGCCTTGATGCCGAGTTTGTGCTCGATGGACACGCAGTGCGCGTCGTTGCGCGCACCGAGGCTGCCGTCCGCATTGACGAGGAATTTTGGCACGATGAACAGCGAAATGCCTTTTACGCCGGCCGGTGCGTCCGGCGTGCGGGCCAGCACCAGGTGGACGATGTTTTCCGCCATGTCGTGTTCGCCGTACGTGATGAAAATCTTCGTGCCAAAGACTTTATAGGTGCCATCGTCCTGCGGCACGGCGCGCGTGCGCACGGCGGCCAGGTCGGACCCCGCTTGCGGCTCAGTCAGGTTCATGGTGCCCGTCCACTTGCCGGAGACCAGGTTTTCCAGATACGTGGCCTTTTGCGCGTCACTGCCGGCCGTCAGCAGCGCTTCGATGGCGCCGTCCGACAGCAGGGCCACCAGGGCAAACGAGATGCTGGCCGAATTGAGCATTTCGATGCAGGGCGTGGCCAAGAGCTTGGGCAAGCCCTGGCCGCCAAACTCGGTCGGATGCTGCACGCCCTGCCAGCCCGCTTCGCCATACGCCTTGAACGCTTCCTTGAAGCCTTTCGAGGTCGTCACTTGGCCGTCGTGCCAGAAGCTCGGTTCCTTATCGCTGGGGCCGTTCAGCGGGGCCACCACGCCGCCGCAGAACTTGGCGTTCTCTTCCAGCACGGCTTCGGCCGTGTCGGGTGTCGCGTCTTCGCAGCCAGGCAAAGTATGGATTTCGGCCAGGCCGGCCAGTTCGTTCATGACGAACAACATGTCTTTCAGCGGGGCTTGATAGCTCATCTATTTCTCCAAGAAAAAAGCCACGCGCGGCTCGCCGTGTGGGGCGGGCCGGCGTGGCTTCGTGATATACAAAACCTGATGGGTTTAAATTAACCCAGTTCTTTGACCAGTTGCGGCACGATCTCGAACAGATCGCCCACGATGCCGTAGTCGGCCACGGCAAAGATCGGCGCTTCCGGATCCTTGTTGATGGCGACGATGGTCTTCGAGTCTTTCATGCCGGCCAGATGCTGGATCGCGCCCGAGATGCCGACGGCGATGTACAGCGATGGGGCGACGATCTTGCCCGTCTGGCCCACTTGCCAGTCGTTTGGCACGAAGCCGGCGTCGACGGCGGCGCGCGAAGCACCCATGGCGGCGCCCAGCTTGTCGGCCAGCGGTTCCAGGATGTGGAAGTTCTCGGCCGAACCCATGCCACGGCCGCCCGACACGATGATTTTCGCGGCGGTCAGTTCAGGACGGTCGGACTTGGCCAGTTCGCGGCCCACGAAGGCGGACTTGCCATTGTCGCCAACGGCGGCGACGGTTTCGGTGGCAGCCGAACCGCCGGTGGCGGCAGCAGCGTCGAAGCCGGTGGTGCGCACGGTGATGACCTTGACCTTGTCGCCAGATTGCACGGTGGCAATGGCGTTACCGGCGTAGATCGGGCGCTCGAAGGTGTCAGGCGAGTCGACCTTGGTGATTTCCGAGATTTGCGCCACGTCAAGCTTGGCGGCCACGCGCGGCAGGATGTTCTTGCCGTAGGCGGTGGCTGGCGCCAGGATGTGGCTGTAGTTGCCGGCGATGGCCAGCACTTGCTCGGCCACGTTTTCGGCCAGGCCGTCGGCAAAGTATGGCGCGTCGGCCACGATGACTTTCGTCACGCCGGCGATTTGCGCGGCGGCAGCGGCGGCAGCCGAGGCGTTCGAACCTGCGACCAGTACGTGCACGTCGCCGCCGCACTGGGCAGCCGCGGTCACGGTGTGGTGGGTGCTGCCCTTTAAGGTAGCGTTGTCGTGTTCAGCAATAACTAATGCGACCATGATATGTCCTGTAATTGTTCTGGAGTGACGGCAAAGCCGCTTAGATGACTTTGGCTTCGGTACGCAGCTTGGCGACCAGGGTGGCGACGTCCGGCACCTTGATGCCGGCCGAGCGCTTGGCTGGCTCGACGACTTTCAGGGTCTTCAGGCGTGGCGCAACGTCGACGCCCAGGTCTTCCGGCTTGACGGTCTCGAGCGGCTTTTTCTTTGCCTTCATGATGTTCGGCAAGGTCACATAGCGTGGCTCGTTCAAACGCAGGTCGGTGGTGATGATCGCTGGCAAGGTCAATGCCAGGGTTTCCAGGCCGCCGTCGACTTCGCGCGTGACGGTGACTTTGCCGTCTTCCAGCACGACTTTCGAAGCGAACGTGGCTTGCGGCCAACCCAGCAGGGCAGCGAGCATCTGGCCCGTCTGGTTGCTGTCGTCATCGATCGCCTGCTTGCCCAGGATGATCAGTTGCGGCTGTTCTTTCTCGGCCAGGGACTTGACCAACTTGGCGACGGCCAGCGGTTCCAGGTCGGTCGTCGTTTCCACCAGGATGCCGCGGTCGGCGCCGATGGCCATGGCCGTGCGCAGGGTTTCCTGGCACTGCGTCACGCCGCAGGAGATGGCGACCACTTCAGTGACCTTGCCGGCTTCTTTCAGGCGCATCGCTTCTTCCAGCGCGATCTCATCGAAAGGGTTCATCGACATTTTGACGTTGGCGGTATCGACGCCAGTGCCGTCACTCTTGACGCGGACTTTGACGTTATAGTCGACCACGCGTTTGACGGGTACCAAGACTTTCATAGCTATGCCTTTGGGAAATTATAAAAATGACGGATCAAGTGCTGATTGTGCGTTCGATTATAAGAGAAATTTGAATCCTGAACCGAATTTAAGCACGATCGTGCGATTTTTTGTTAGAGCAATCCATCTAAACTGTCCAGCTTCGGGAATTTCAAGGGGGTCCGCCGCTACGCTGCAGGGCAGCAAAAGGGCTGGTTCGGGAAGGAAAACCAGGCCGCGCCACGGCGGCCCCGGCTGGCAGAATTATTTGCGTTGCATCAGGAAGACGAATTCGGTACCCGTCTGCACGTGCGACAGCAGGGCATTGCCCGTTTGCTTGGCGAAAGCCTGGAAGTCGCGCACGGAACCGGGATCGGTTGCCATGATGCGCAGCACTTCCCCGCTCTGCAGCTCTGACAAAGCCTTTTTCGCCTTCAGAATCGGCAACGGGCAATTCAAGCCCCGCGCGTCGAGTTCTTTGTGAAATTCCATAATCTCGGTATCAAGTAGTGTGTCGCTCATCATCAATATCCCACCATTGTTTTGTTGTACTGATTTTCGACATACTACTCTAAATCAGGGGCATTGACGCGCTGCACCAAAATAGTTCATCGGCTGTTGTGGTGTCACAACGAGATTCCACACGGCAAAACGGCCCGCAAACACCGTCTGCGGGCCGTTTTCAAGGGGCTGTGGGGCGAAAACCCCGCATGCCTTCTAGCTTACGCCTTATTTTGCGCGTTCGCCGACCCAGGCCGGTACGCCGGCCAGGGCGTCCGCCAGGCCGCTCGGATCGGTGCCGCCAGCCTGCGCCATATCGGGGCGTCCGCCGCCTTTTCCGCCCACTTGCTGTGCAACGAAGTTCACCAGCTCGCCCGCCTTGACCTTGGAAGTCGCGTCCGCCGTCACGCCGGCGATCAGGCTGACCTTGCCGTCGGCCACGCTGGCCAGCACGATGGCGGCCGTTTTCAGCTTATCCTTCAGCTTGTCCATGGTTTCGCGCAGACGGGCCACGTCGGCGCCGTCCAGCACGGCAGCCAGCACCTTGATGCCGTTGACATCGACGGCTTGCGTGACCAGCTCATCGCCCTGGCCCGACGCCAGTTTCGATTTCAGCGCGGCCAGTTCCTTTTCCAGCGCCTTCACGTGGTCCTGCACCTGGACGATGCGGGCCGTCAGTTCTTCCGGCTGCGCCTTCAGGGCGCTGGCTGCTTCGACGAGGCGGCGGTTGATGGTTTGCACCAGCGCCAGCGCGCCCTCGCCCGTCACCGCTTCCACGCGGCGGATGCCAGCGGCTACGCCGCTTTCGCCAATGATCTTGAACAAGCCAATGTCGCCCGTGCGCTGCACGTGGACGCCGCCGCACAGCTCTTTCGAGCTGCCGATGTCGAGCACGCGCACTTCGTCGCCGTACTTCTCGCCAAACAGTGCCATCGCGCCATGCTTGACGGCATCGTCAAACGACATCAAATGGGCTTGCGTGGCGCGGTTTTCCAGGATTTCCTTGTTGACGATCGTTTCCACGGCGGCGATCTGCTCGGCCGTCATCGGCGCATTGTGGCTGAAGTCGAAGCGGGTCTTGTCCGGGTCGACCAGCGAACCCTTTTGCGCCACGTGGCCGCCCAGCACTTCGCGCAAGGCCTTGTGCATCAGGTGCGTGGCCGAGTGGTTGCGGATCGTGCGCGCGCGCTTGGCCGTGTCGACTTCGGCCGAGACGGCGTCGCCCACTTTCAATACGCCCGATTCCAGCACGCCGTGGTGGCCGAACACGTCGGCCTGGATTTTCAGGGTGTCGCTGACGGCAAAGCTGCCGGCGCCCGAGGCGATCACGCCCTGGTCGCCCACCTGGCCGCCCGATTCCGCGTAGAACGGCGTGGTGTCGAGCACGACGATACCGTCCTGGCCCGCCTTCAGTTCAGCTACCTGCGTGCCGGCTGCGTACAGCGCGACGACCTTGCTGCTGAACGTCAACTGGTCGTAGCCGACGAATTTGTTTTTCTCACCCGTGTACTCGACCTTGCTGTCCTTGTGCGTCTTGCCGCCCTTGCGCGACAGTTCCTGGCTTTCCTTCAGGGCCGCATCGTAGCCAGCCTGGTCGAAACTGATATTGCGTTCGCGGCAGATGTCGGCCGTCAGGTCCGGCGGGAAGCCGTAGGTTTCGTACAAAGTAAAAGCGGTGGCGCCGTCGATGCCCGTGGCATCCTTGGCCAGCTGCGCTTCCAGCACTTTCATGCCCGTTTCCAGGGTTTCGCCGAAACGCTCTTCCTCGGCCTTGAGCATGTTGGCGACGTTGTCTTTCGCTTCTTCCAGCTCGGGATAGGCGCCGCCCATCTCGATGGCCAGATCGGCCACCAGCTTGTAGAAGAACGGTTTCGTCTGGCCCAGCTTGTGGCCATGGCGCAAGGCGCGGCGGATGATGCGGCGCAGAACATACGCGCGGCCTTCGCTGCCCGGAATGATGCCGTCGACGATCATGAAGGCGGCGGCGCGGATGTGGTCGGCGATCACGCGCAGCGACTTGTTTTCCAGGTCGGTGGCACCCGTTTCACGCGCGGCAGCCTTGATCAAATGCTGGAACAGGTCGATTTCATAGTTCGAATGCACGTGCTGCAGCACGGCGGCCAGGCGCTCCATGCCCATGCCCGTGTCGACGCACGGCTTCGGCAGCTTGTGCATGACGCCCGCTTCGTCGCGGTTGAACTGCATGAACACGAGATTCCAGATTTCAATGAAGCGGTCGCCATCTTCGTCAGGCGAGCCCGGCGGGCCGCCAGGAATGTCGGCGCCGTGGTCGTAGAAGATTTCCGTGCACGGACCGCATGGGCCCGTGTCAGCCATCTGCCAGAAATTGTCCGATGCGTAGCGCGAACCCTTGTTGTCGCCGATGCGGATGATGCGCTCGACGGGCACGCCGATTTCCTTGGCCCAGATATCGTACGCTTCGTCATCTTCGATGTAGACGGTGACGGTCAGCTTGTCAGCCGGCAAGCCGTACACTTTGGTCAGCAGTTCCCATGCGTACTGGATCGCGTCGCGCTTGAAATAGTCGCCGAAGCTGAAATTGCCCAGCATTTCAAAGAACGTATGGTGGCGCGCCGTATAGCCGACGTTTTCCAGATCGTTGTGCTTGCCGCCGGCGCGCACGCAGCGCTGCACCGAGGTGGCGCGCGTGTACGGACGGCTGTCCGTGCCCGTAAATACATCCTTGAACTGCACCATGCCGCTGTTCGTCAACAGCAAGGTCGGATCGTTGCCTGGCACCAGGGAGCTGGAACGGACGATGGAATGGCCCTTGGACTCGAAAAATTTGAGGAACTTGTCGCGGATTTCAGTTGATTTCATGTTTTTTTGGCAAAGAGTGGCGGCAGCTTTAAAGGGAAGATTATACGTGATATGGGGTGCGGCATTGACGGCCGGCACGGGCATTGTTGCGCACGTGCCAACATCGACAGCCTGCCCGCTCAGGCCGGGTCGTGGCCGCTGGCGCAGGCGTGCGAGGCGGCACCGGCGGCGACCGCACTGGCGCCGGCGGCCGCATTGCAGTCGGCGCAGCGGCCGTACAGGGTCAGTTCGTGGCGCTCGACGACAAAGCCTTGCGGCGCCATGCGCTTCAAGTCGCCCGGGCAGTCATGCACATCGAACACGCGCTGACACGTGGTGCACTGGAAATGGTGATGGTGGTGATTGGCGGCCGTGTTCGACTCGTAGCGCGGGTTTTCGCCCGGCAAGGTCACCACGTGCACCTTTTCCTCCAGCACCAAGGACTTCAAGTTGCGGTAAACGGTGGCGATGCCCAGCTGCGTCACCTGCAAGCTGGCCTGTTCGAGGATTTCCTGCGCCGACAGGGGGCGCTGGGCCGACTCGATGGCGGCTTGAATAGCGGTTTTTTGACGTGTTGTGCGTTCCATAGCCGACAGAATACACCATCCGCCTGTATCTACTGCCCGGAAAAACTGCCACGCATTAATGATAATGGGTTATCATTATTATCTTAGGGCAGGCTATTTCCTGTTCATGCGCTGCCCCAACCCTGCCAACACCGATAGCTGATAAAGGAATTCTTGCCCATGTCCGTCCGTCCTCACCAACCCACTCCCCTCGCGCTGGCCATCATGCTGGCCTTTGCCGCCCCCGCCAGCGCCCTGGCGCAACAGGCCGCCACCTTGCCTGCCGTCACCGTTTCGGCCAGCGCACTGGCCCTGGGCAGCGACGACATGAGCACGCCCGTGACCGTACTGGAAGGCGAGGAACTGGTGCGCGCCCGCGAAGCGACCCTGGGCGAAACCCTGGCAGGCCAGCCCGGCATCACGTCCAGCCATTTCGGCGCCGGCGCCAGCCGCCCCATCATCCGCGGCATGGATGGTCCCCGTGTGAAGATCCTGTCCGATGGTGCCGAAGTGCAGGATGCCTCGACCATCAGCCCCGACCATGCCGTCGCGGCCGAACCGATGCTGTCGGAACAGATTGAAGTCTTGCGCGGCCCGTCCGCATTGGCCTATGGCGGCGGCGCCGTCGGCGGCGTCGTCAATGTGATCGACAAGAAAATCCCCACGCGCGTGCCAGCCAAGGGCTTCGAAGGCAGCGCGGAAGTACGCGCCAACTCGGCAGCGCGCGACAAGGCGGGCGCCTTTGAAGTGACTGGCGGCTCCGGCAACATCGCCTTCCACGCGGAAGGCGTCAAGCGCGACGCGAAGGAATACAAGGTCGGCAGCGGCTGGGAAGGCGGCTCCAAAGTGGCCGGCAGCTACAACAAGACGGACACGGGCAGCGTGGGCGTGTCGTGGGTGGGTGAACGCGGCTTCCTGGGCCTGGCCTTCACCAGCCAGCATGCGGAATACGGCTTGCCTGGCCACAACCATGAATTCGAGAGCTGCCACCCGCATGGCACCCACCTGCACTGCGGCGGTCATGAAGGCCACGGCCACGGCGACGAAGAGGAACATGACCACGATCACGAGCATGAAAGCGTGCCCTACGTGAAACTGAAGAGCGAGCGCTGGGATGTGCGCGGCGAATTGCGCGACCCCGTGCCCGGCTTCGCCAAGCTGCGCCTGCGCGCGTCGTTTACCGATTACAAGCACGATGAAATCGAAGGCAGGCAAATCGCCACCACATTTAAAAACAAGGGCCACGACGCGCGCCTGGAAATGGAACACCATCCCGTCTTCGGCTGGCGCGGCGTGGTCGGCCTGCAAACGTCGAAGCGCGATTTCTCCGCCCTGGGCGAGGAAGCCTACGTGGCGCCGACGGTCACGAAGAAGCACGCCGCCTTCCTCGTGGAGGAATACAAGCTCGACCAATGGCGCTTCGAGGCGGGCTTGCGCCACGAATGGCAAGACATCGCGGTCGACAGCGCCACCTTGCAGGACCGCAGCGCCAAGGGCACGTCGGTCTCGCTGGGCGCCGTGTGGAAATTCGCGCCCCAGTATTCGCTCGGTTCGACCATTTCGCGCACCCACCGCCTGCCCAGCGCCGAGGAACTGTATGCGCACGGCGTGCACATGGCCACGGCCACGTATGAACTGGGCAATCAAAACCTGGGCAAGGAAACGTCGAACAATATCGACTTGACCTTGCGCAAATATGCGGGCGCCACGACCTTCTCGGCCAGCGCCTACCGCAACAAGGTCGACAACTACATCTTCGGCAGCACGCTGGACAGCCATGAAGGCTTCCAGCTGATCCAGTACGCCCAGCGCGACGCCACGTTCACGGGCGTGGAAGGGCAAGTGCGCCAGCAACTGAACCCCATGTTCGGCGCCAGCGTGTTCGGCGACTACGTGCGGGCCAAGCTGGCCAACAATGGTGGCAACTTGCCGCGCATTCCGGCCCAGCGTTTTGGCGTGAAGGTCGATGCCAACTGGCAGGCATGGAGCGGCGTGGCCGAGTTCTACCGTGTGGGCAAGCAAGACAAGGTGGCCGCGTTCGAAACGGCAACCCCGGGCTACAACATGCTGAACCTGTCCGCCAACTACGACACGCGCATCGGCACGACGCCGGCCCAGTTCTACATCAAGGCGAACAACCTGACGAACGAACTGGCGTACAGCCACACTTCATTCATCAAGAATGCGGCGCCTTTGACGGGGCGCAATGTCACCGTCGGCATGCGTGTGACTTTCTAAGCTGCTTGAAACGTAGGTCGGCTTAGCGCGCAAGCGCGTAAGCCGACAACACCATGGTCCGGACAACTGCTGGGGTCAGACCCGTCCGGGGGAATTTTTTCCAATGGGGAAAATTCCACTCCCGAAGGGACTGCCCCCGGATTTCCGCTGAGTATGCATCGCATTATTCCGTCGCTCCGATCAAATCTATCCTGTCCGTGCAAAACCCATCCACGCCCCAGGCCAGCAGCTCACTGGCCCGTTCGGGCGTGTTGACGGTGTAGCAGAACAGTCCCAATCCCTCCTCTTTGACTGCCAGCGCCAGCGCGCGCGTCAGTTGCGTGTGGTCGCAATGGAGCGCTACCACATCCAGTTCCTTCACCGTGCGCGCCCAATCGTCCGGTATCCGTTCGACCAGCCAGCCGCGCGCCAGTTCCGGTGCCGCCTGGCGCGCCGCTTCCAGGGCGGCGATGCTGAACGACGAGAGCAAGGGCAATAACTCTCCTTCAGCAATTTCCTTTGCAAAATAATCGCGCGTGGCCTGCGCCACCGTCTCGCCCGTCGGCACGTCGAAGCCGGGCGCCGGCTTGATCTCGATATTCATCCAGATGTGCTGCGCCTTGCAATACGCCGCCACGGCCTCGAACGTGGGCACGCCCTCGCCCGCAAACTGCGGGCCGAACCAGGCGCCCGCCTCCATCGTTCCCAGCTGTGCGGCCGTGTAATCGTTGACGTGGCCGCTGCCGGCCACCGTGCGGCCCAGCTCGGGGTCGTGCACGACGACGGGCACGCCGTCGGACGCCAGCATGACGTCGAATTCCACGGCGCGGTAGCCGTAGGCCAGGCCGCAGCGCAGGGCGGCCAGGGTGTTTTCAGGCGCCAGGGTGCCGCCGCCGCGGTGCGCCAGGGTGCGTGGATAGGGCCACATGAGGAATCCTTTATAGCAAAGACTGTCTTGCCATACTATCCCGCGCCCATCGCGAAAAGTAAAGCGGCCCCGTTTGGCGGCGCGACGCTGCGAATGGCGACGCGCCGGCCCCGTTTCGTCGCAGCCCTGTTGCGCCCTGGCCTGCGCTGGCACACAATGCCCCATCGCTACCAGCAGACACTTCCATGAACTCAGACGCCCCTTCCGCCGACGCCCCCGCCAGACGCCGCTTTCCCTACTACCGCATGCTGCTCGACTCTCGCTATGCGCTGGTGCTGAACGCGATCTGCGCGCTGGTCATTACCTTCATCCTCAATCCGGGCAGCCATTTCGGACAAAACCTGATCGCCTCGATGTGCATCGGCACGATCGCATTCCTGCTGATCGACGGCATGCGCCTGACTTTATGGGGTGCGGACCAGCGGCCCAGACTCCTGCCCTTCATGCTCATCATCCTGCTATCCGTGCCCGTGGCGCAAATGCTGGGCCTGGTTCTGTTCGGCTGGCTGACGGGTGTGGACGTGGGCGGCTTCGACAAGCTGTTGCCCACGCAAATGATGGGCACGCTCGTGTTCACCCTGCTGGCCACGGGCGGCGCCGTGCTGTTTTTCTCCAGCCGCGAAAAGATTGCCCGGCTGCAAATGGTGGCCGCCGAGGAAAAGGCCCGCGCCGAATCCGTGGCGCGCCAGGCCATGCAGGCGCAGCTGCAACTGCTGCAGGCGCAGATCGAGCCGCACATGCTGTTCAACACCTTGGCCAACCTGCAGGGCCTGATCAGCTTTGATCCGGACCGCGCCCAGCTGCTGCTCGACCAGCTGATCCAGTATCTGCGCGCCACCTTGAGTTCCTCGCGCGCCGGGTCCACCACCCTCGCGCAGGAGTTTTCCCTGATGCAAGCCTACCTGGGACTGATGTCGATACGCATGGGTGCGCGCTTACGCTTTACGCTGGACTTGCCCGAGGCCTTGCGCAATATCAAGGTGCCGCCCATGCTGCTGCAGCCGCTGGTGGAAAATGCCATCCAGCACGGCCTGGAACCGAAGATAGAAGGCGGCCATATCCACGTGCAGGCGTCCACGGACGGCGGCGCGCTGGTGCTGACCGTCAGCGACGATGGTCTGGGCCTCGACCATCCGGGCCAGACCAAGGGCACGCAGCTGGGCGTGGCGAATATCCGTGAACGGCTGCACGGCATGCATGGCGATGCCGCCAGCCTGTCGCTGGCCCCCAACACACCGGCAGGCGTCATCGCCCGCCTTCAATTACCGATACACTCCACCACCGCGAGCCCCACGCCATGACAAGTTCCCCCCCGCGCGCCCTGATCGCCGAAGACGAACCCATACTCGCCGCCGCCCTCGCGCATGCCCTGCGCCGGCTATGGCCGGAACTCGACATCGTTGCCACCTGCGCCAATGGCGTGGAAGCCTTGCAGCAAGGCCTGGCGCTGCAGCCCGACATACTATTTCTCGACATCAAGATGCCGGGCAAGACAGGCCTGGAAGCGGCCGAGGAACTGGCGGAGCAGTGGCCGGACGGCGTCGCGTTCCCCCATATCGTGTTTGTTACCGCCTACGACGAATATGCGCTGGCCGCCTTTGAGCACGCGGCCGCCGATTACGTCTTAAAACCCGTCAACGATGCGCGCCTGGCCAAGACGGTGGAACGCTTGCAGCAACGCCTGCGCGACAGCGCCGGCGCCAGCGGGAGAGCAACGCCAGCGGCGGCAGCGGCGGCAGCCACTGCGGCGGCGCCGGTGGTGGCAACCGTCACAGCGGCCCCCAGCGACGACAACCTGGCCCGACTGCTGGCCCAGTTGCAGGCCATGGTGCCGCCCGCGCCGCGCCTGCAAATGATACGGGCGGCCGTAGGCAACAGCGTGCGCATGATCGCGCTGGCCGACGTCGTGTATTTCGAGGCGCTGGACAAATACATCAACGTCGTGTGCCAGGACAGCGAAGCGCTGATACGCACGAGCCTGAAGGAACTTTTGCCCCAGCTGGACCCGCAACAATTCTGGCAAATCCACCGGGGCACCATCGTCAATGCCAGCGCCATCGCCACGGCCGTGCGCGACGAGGCGGGCAAGCTGTCGCTGACCCTACGCCAGCATCCGGCGCAACTGCGTGTCAGCCCTTTATATGCCCATCTGTTCCGGCAGATGTAGCGCGCAGGAGCCAGGTTCTAGTGGAGCTGATGCTTCAGGTCCGATAGTTCATCGTGGACCTTGAGCACGGCGCTCTTCATTTCCGGCGTCACGCTGGTCGCCGTGCCGCACGCCCGTTTGGCGCGGTCGCCCAGCGATTCCATCTGGTCGACGGCTTGGCGGATGCGCGCATCGTCCTGCGTGTCGATGGCTTGCCGCACGGCGCTCTTTTGCTGGTCCAGCTGATTGATGCAATCCTTCAAGTCCATCGGCATGCCCTGCTGCTTGCCGCACAACTGGGCCGCCTGGCCGATCGCGTGTTCGATGGCGCCAAAGCGCCGTGCCACTTCCTTTACCTGCATCATGATCTGTCCTCCCATGGTATCGAGAGTTGGATCGTCAGGCCGGCCCAAGGTTCCCCGCCACGCGCCATGGCGTTGAAATTTCCATGGTGCACTTTTTTGTAAGCGCTTGTGACATTCTAGATAATTATCAAATCCTTCAGATACATTGGCGTACCTGAACCACCATGCCCTCCATGACCTCGCTGCCACCCCTGCCCCGCCGCGCTCCCGGCCTGCTGCTGATCGTCCTGCTGCACGCGGGGCTGGCCTATGTGATCCTGCAGTCGCGCCCCCGCCTTGCCGTTGACGAGCACTTGCCGCAGGGCCCGGCCATCGCCTGGCTGCGCCACACGCCCCCTGCGCCGCCCAAGCCGATAGCCTTGCGCAGCGCAAAACCGGCCGCTGAACATGTGCCGCGCCGAACCATACCGGCACCCGTCAGCCGCCCCCTGCCCCCGCCCGCCGCCGAGCCGGCGCCAGCACCGGCAATGGCGGAAGCGATCACGGCGCCGCCAGCGCCCAGCGCCGCCGATATCCTGGCGCAAGCCAAGCGCGACGTGGGCAAGATCGACAAGGATTTACGCAAGGAATTCCCGAAGCGGGGAGAACAGAAACTGGACGACACCGCCTTCAAGCGCATGCAGCAAGGCTTTGCCGAAGCCTACGCAGCCGTGCCGCCGAAATGGTACGAGGCATCGAAAATCGAGGAAGTGGGCGCGAATGAGGCCAGGGGCAGCCGCACGTATAAAATCACCAGCGCGCTGGGCACCTTGTGCGTGACCACGCGCGCGGGCAAGCAGGGGGAAACGATGATCGGCAACTGCCCCAAATAGCCGGGCTCAGCCCACCGCTTCGCGCGCGCCCAGCGGCTGCAGATGGCGCAGGCGCAAGGCGATCAGCACGCCGCCGCTCAGGCATACGCCCAGCATGATGATGACGCCCGTCCAGCCGTCGAAGCCCCACATCATGCCCGAGGCGGAACCGATCAGGCTTGACCCCAAATAATAGAACAGCAGATAGAAGGCCGAGGCCAGCGCCTGCGGCGCGCGGGCGCGGCGGCTGACCCAGCTGCTGGCGATCGAATGCGAGGCAAAGAAACCGAACGTGGCCAGCGCCATGCCGATGACGATCAGCGGCAGCGAGTCGAACAGGGTCAATACAATGCCACTGAGCATCACCGACAGCATGATCCACAGCACGCCCCGGCGCCCCAGCCGGTCCACCAGGCGGCCCGCCCAGACGGAACTGAAGATGCCGATCAGGTACAGAAAGGCCAGCAAACCGACGGTGCTCTGGCGCAAGCCAAATGGTGCGGCCAGCAAGCGGTAGCCGATGTAGTTATACAGGCTGACGAAACAGCCCATCAGCACGAACGCCAGACAGAACAGCCATGGCAAGCCCTGATCGGAAAAATGTTGCTTGATCGCGTGCGGCAATGCATTCCAGCCTTTGGTACTGGGCACGAAATTTTTCGACGCAGGCAGGCTGCGCCAGAATTCCGCCGCCGCCAGCACGCCGGCCACGCCCAGCACGCCCAGGGCCCAGCGCCACGACAGGAAATCGCTGAGCATGGAAGCGATCAGCCGTCCCGACATGCCGCCAAACGCGCTGCCTGCAATATATAGCCCCATCGACAATCCCAGCGACGGCCCCTCGATTTCCTCGCCCAGGTAAGCCATGGCCACGGCCGGCATGCCGCCCAAGGCGATGCCCAGCGCCGCGCGGATGGCCAGCAGTTGCGCATAATCCTGGGCGAAGGCGGACAAGATCGTCAATATCGCGGCGGAAAACATCGACGCCACCATCAGCGGCTTGCGTCCCACCCGGTCCGAGACGGCGCTCAGCAGCACCAAGGAGATGGCCAGCAAGCCGCTCGACACGGACAACGACCAGCTGCTTTGCGCGGGCGTCAAATGAAACTGCTGCGACAGCAGCGGAAACAGCGGTTGTATGCAATACAGCAGGCTGAAGGTGGAAAAGCCGCCAAAGAACAGGGCGCGGTTGCTGCGCTTGAATTCGATCGAGCCCTTGGCGATGGCCGTGCGGGGCGCGTGTGCGGCGGGAGAAACCGGGATGGCAGACGAGGTGGCGGGGGCAAAGGCAAGCGATGAATCAGACATGGCCGTGTTTCGGAAAGGAAGCGAGTCTTCATCTTAGGATTGCCAACTCATATCGTCCAATATATATTCAAGGCCCAACTCATACTTTTAAAATATTACTTATATGGAACTGCGCCACCTCCGTTACTTTGTCGCCGTTGCCGAAGAGCTGCACTTCACGCGCGCGGCCGAGCGCCTGCACATCGGCCAACCGCCGCTGAGCCAGCAGATCCAGGCGCTGGAGGCGGAACTCGGTGCGCAGTTGTTCGAGCGCAACAAGCGCTCCGTGCGGCTGACGCAGGCAGGCGCGCTGTTTCTCGACGATGCGCGGCGCATCCTGGCCCTGTCGGAACAGGCGGCCGTCACGGCGCGCCGGGCCCAGCGGGGCGAAGCGGGCGAATTGCGCATCGGTTTTACCTTTTCCACGCCGTTCACACCCTACTTCGCGACCGTCATCAACCGCTACCGCCAGCAATTCCCGCACGTCACCTTGACCTTGCATGAAATGGCGACATTGCATCAACTGGAAGCGATCTCGGGCAGGACGATGGACCTGGGTTTCGTGCGCCCGCCGGAAACGACGTACCCGGACGACATCCGCCTGACCGAATTGCGCCAGGACCCGCTGTTCCTCGTGCTGCCCGTCGCCCACGCGCTGGCGGCCAAGGACAGCATCGCGATTGCCGACATGGCGGGCGAAGGCTTTGTGATGTACCCCAAGGATGCGGGCACGGGGATTTATCCGCAGATCTTCCGCCTGTGCAAGGCCGCCGGCTTCGTGCCCCAGGTGACGCAGGAAGCGGGCGAGGCGTCGACCATCATCGGCCTGGTGGCGGCCGGCTGCGGCATTTCCGTGCTGCCCGCCTCGTTCGACCGCATCCGCATGGATGGCGTGTGCTACCGCCCAATCGCCGACCCGCAGGCGACCACCAGTCTGTTATTGGCACAACGGGAAGAAGAGACGTCGCCGCTGGTGGCGGCATTCGTCAAGCTGGCCGAGGAAGCGGCGCTGGAAGGGGGAGCGTAGGCCGGCGTGTCGGCTTACGCTGCGGCTGTGCCGCAGCTAAGCCGACCTACGGGACGCACGCCGGCGTAGGTCGGATTAGCGGTGGCGAAGCCGCCGCGTCATCCGACACCAGCGGTCACGAATAATCCGCGTCCAGCTCCGAACCCGCGTAATTCTCCAGGTCCTCGAACAGGCTCTTCATGCTGGCCCGCGTGAGGATTTTCTGCACGACGGTGCAGCTGCGGCGGTAGGACGCGATGC
This sequence comes from Janthinobacterium sp. GW823-FHT01H08, assembly GCF_058797855.1. NCBI lineage: Bacteria > Pseudomonadati > Pseudomonadota > Betaproteobacteria > Burkholderiales > Oxalobacteraceae > Janthinobacterium > Janthinobacterium sp. GW823-FHT01H08. Next base: position 1,638,610 of record NZ_CM179504.1, on the reverse strand, counting down.
GGTCGAGCAACACCGGGTGATGCTGCACGGGCACCTTGGCCACCAGGGCGGCCCAGCCTTCCTCGAAGTCGGGCTTGTTCTTGCGCACGGAACGCACGAAGCGTTCAAACTCCTTCTGCCCCGTGCGCGCCACGATGCGCCCGCCGCCTTCGATGGCGAAGATGATGGCCAGAGCGATGACGCCCTCGGCATTCAAATCGCTGTCGCTGACGGGGCCGTTGTCGTGGTGGCGGCGCAGCCAGCCGGCCAGGCGCACGACGGCTTGCACTTCCTTGCGCTGTTGCAACTGCAACGCATACTTTTCATAGCCGGCCCAGTTCTGGTTCGGATCGGCCTGGCAAATATCGATGAACAGCTCGCGCAGGCGCCGCTGCAGGTAGACGGGGTCCTGGTCGTATTCGCCGACGAGGGCGTCTTCCGGCAACTGCGACAGGTCCTTGATCAGGCGAAAGCCGACCTGGAACGCGTGCTCGGCGCCGTGCTCGACAAGGAAGTCGAGCGCGGCCTGGTCGCCCTCATGCGTGACGGCCTGCTCCAGGCCCAGCGACACGCCGCCCACAGTCAGGTACAGCGCCTTCTGGATGCCGTCGGCCGTGCGTTCATTCGTGAACTTCTCGGCCACCATGGCCGTGATGCCCGTCAATTCGTCGGCCAGGTTCAGCGCCGCGTCTTCGCGCGGGTCGCCCGGCAACAGCTTGATGGCGCGCACCAGGCGCGGAAGATTCTCTACAACAATTGCTGGCAGCATTAGTGATTCCCTGCTTTCATTACGAGAAGATGCCCGTGCCCAGGCTGCGGCGCGTGCTGGAACGCGGCGCGCTGCGCGTGCTCGGCACTTGCTTGCGCAGACGGTACAGCAATTCCTTGGTACTGCGCTGCAACATGGTCGGTTCTTCGTCCGGATCGTCCGAGTATTCCGCGTCGGCCAGGTCGGCGCTGTGGCGGAAGTCGGGGAACAGTTCGAACAGCGAGCGGTCCCAGCCGTCTTCATTCGCTTGCGCCAGTTCGATGGCCAGCGGCACGATATCGTTGTCGGACGACGTCACGCCCGTCACGTACGGTCCCTTGATGACGATTTCGCCCGCCACTTCGAGGATTTCCTTCGGCGCCATCGAGAACAAAATGGCGAACGCCGTGGCGCCCCAGTCGGTGGCGGATGCTTCGAGCAGCAGCTCGCGGCGGCGCTCGGCGTCGTCGGTGGAAAACACCACGCCGTGGATGTGCGCGAACAGCGCTTCGGCGATGCGCTCCGGATCATCCTCGATCTGGTCGTCGCTCCAGGTGGCGGCGATGAAGGCCAGGCTGTCGGCCCACGCTTTCGGCGGCACCAGCAGGGTGGCCAGCGACATCTTGCCGCCGTCGAAACCGGCCAGGTGCAGGGCCGTCACCTGCGGCGGGATGGAATTGAGCACTTCCACCACGGCCAGGTCGCCGTACTGGTCGGCCGCGTCCGCAAACGCCTGCTCGGCGTGGCCCAGCGAACCGGACAGCACCAATTCCGTGACCTGCTTCGTCAGCGCGGGCAGGTTGCTTTTTTGTTCATTATCGGCCATGGTCATCTCCATCCTGGTCAAACATCTGGGCGAAATCGTCGGTGGCTTCGTCTTCGTCGTGATCGTCGTCGCCGTCGTCATTGGCAGCCAGCTGGTCGAGCGACTGGTCGTCGTCGTCCCACAGGCGCGGATTCTTGTGCAGGAAGGCCGTGATGATGGCCTGACGCGCCAGGTCGGGGAAGCTTTCTTCGATGGCGGCGTACATCTTCGCCGCTTCCGGCGCGGCGCAGGCAGCCATGGAAAACACGCGGGCCGGGTCGCCGAACTCGTAGTCTTCGCTTTCGGCCAGCAAGCCCTTCGGGTCGCTGAAGGTGATGTGATCGACCAGCGCGAAGGCCAGCATGTTCACGTCTTCGATGCCGCCGCCGCTCGCGTACTCGCTCACCAGCGCGTCGACCATGCTTTTGTAGTTCTTGCGGTTCGGCGGGTCGCCAAGGATGCCGTCGATCTGGCCTTCCAGCTCGCGCGACTGGTACGCGAATTCAGGGTGTACTCTTCTCATGCTGTGCTTTCCAATGTGATGCGCGGCGCTGTTACATTAAAAGCGCCGTTGTTGTTGTTTTTAAAATCATCCGGACTGTACCGCGTCTCACAGAACCGTAGCGAGCGGCAGTGAGGCTCGGCGCCCCCGTTGGCCTAAGAAGCGCAACCGTACTTTAGTACGGTGAGCAATCGCAGGCCGCAAATCACGACGCGCAGTAGGTTATGTGAGACGCCCTCAATCGGCCGGTAGCACGGTGCCGTGAAGGCGGAACACGCCGCACCACAGGGCATAGGCTTCCGCTTCCGGATCGATGATGATGCGGTGGTTCACGCTCTGGTCGTATTCGGCGCGCTTGGCCGGGTCGGCCAGGATTTCATACGCCTTGGTGACGCTCTTGAAGCGCGCCTCGGCGCCGGGGGCCTGGTTGCGGTCGGGGTGGAAGCGCATGGCCAGCGAACGGTAAACCTTCTTGATTTCATCGTCGCTGGCATTGGGCGCGACACCGAGGACGTTATACAAATTTTCCATAAATGGCTCCGGGGTCACGTTTTGTTTGCTAATTAAAGGCGAATTATCCTATAGAACGGCGCCCGCGTCGCTTGCATGCTGGGATATGGGGCCAAATACGTGCTTATAAAGCGCTTGCGGTACGGTAAAATGCTTTTTACTGTCACTCTTCCGCATTGATCAATGAGCAACGATAAACCGAATACCGCCGCGCCAGCGCTGGCGCCCAATTTCTTGCGTAACATCATCGAAGCCGACCTGGCTGCCGGCGCGCACGTGCGTCCCGGCCTGCCCCAGGTGATCACGCGTTTCCCGCCGGAGCCTAACGGCTACCTGCACGTGGGCCACGCCAAGTCGATCTGCGTCAACTTCGGCCTGGCGCGCGATTACGCCGGCCAGTGCAACCTGCGCTTCGACGACACCAATCCGGCCAAGGAAGAGCAGGAATACGTCGACACCATCATGGACAGCGTGAAATGGCTGGGCTTTGACTGGGAGCCGAAGACTGCCGATGGCCAGAGCCACCTGCACTACGCGAGCGATTATTTCGACCAGCTGTACGCGATGGCCGAGTACCTGATCACGGCCGGCTTTGCCTACGTGGACAGCCAGAGCGCCGAAGACATGGCCGCCAACCGCGGCAATTTCGGCCAGGCCGGCAAGAATTCGCCGTTCCGCGACCGTCCGCGCGACGAATCGCTGGCCCTGTTCCGCGCCATGAAGGCGGGCCAGTTCAAGGATGGCGAGCACATCCTGCGCGCAAAGATGAGCGAAGATGCCATGAGTTCGCCGAACATGAACTTGCGCGACCCGGCCATCTACCGCATCCGCCACGCGCACCACCACCGCACGGGCGACGCCTGGTGCATCTATCCGATGTACGACTACACGCACCCGATCTCGGACGCGCTGGAAAACATCACGCATTCGATCTGCACGCTGGAATTCCAGGATCACCGCCCGTTCTACGACTGGCTGCTGGAAACCCTGTCGGCCGGCGGCTTCTTCCAGCAACCGGTGCCGCGCCAGTTCGAGTTCTCGCGCCTGAACCTGACGTACATCGTCACCAGCAAGCGCAAGCTGCGCCAGCTGGTGGAAGAACACATCGTCGACGGCTGGGACGACCCGCGCATGCCGACCCTGGTGGGCATGCGCCGCCGCGGCTACACGCCGGAAGCGATTCAACTGATGTGCGAACGCACGGGCGTGACGAAATCGGACGGCTGGATCGACTATAGCGTGCTCGAAGGCTGTTTGCGCGAAGACCTGGACCCGAAGGCGCCGCGCACGGTGGCCGTGCTGCGTCCGCTGAAGTTGATTATTGACAACTTCCCCGAAAACGAGAGCGTCGAGTGCACGGCGCCCGTGCACCCGCACTTCCCGGAACGGGGCTTGCGCACCTTCCCCATCTCGCGCGAGCTGTGGATCGAGGAAGACGACTTCATGGAAGTGCCGAACAAGGGCTATTTCCGCCTGTATCCGCCCATCGACGACAAGCCGGGCAGCAAGGTTCGCCTGCGCTACGGCTATGTGATCGAGTGCACGGGCTTTGACAAGGATGCCGAAGGCAAGGTCATCGCCGTGCATTGCAACTATTTCCCGGACAGCAAGTCTGGCACGGAAGGCAGCGCCAACTACAAGGTCAAGGGCAATATGCACTGGGTCAGCGCGCCGACGGCGATTCCCGCCGAAGTACGCCTGTACGACCGCCTGTTTACGGACCCGCAGCCGGACGCGGGCGGCAAGGACTTCAAGCTGGCCTTGAACCCGCTGGCCAAGGAAGTGGTGCAGGCGTGGCTGGAACCGGGCGCGGAACTGGCCCAGCCGGAACAACGCTTCCAGTTCGAGCGCCACGGCTACTTCGCGGCCGACCGGGTCGACAGCCAGCCTGGCAAGCCCGTCTTCAACCGCATCGTCACACTGAAAGACAGCTGGCAGCCCGCAAAATAAGGCGCCGGACGACCCACAAAAAAACCGCTGCGGCGGTTTTTTTTCGTTTCAAGAACATATATCACACCAGAATATTGCCTGTTGACTACATTCACGATAATTTTGTATATTAGGCAGCTATTGAGCAATTTGCAATTTCAATAGCGCTTGTATAACACTGTCGCCCAGGCGGCCCCCGATTCCTCTTCCTGATGCGGATGGCGATGTCTTCTACTGCCAGCGAACACCCCTTATCTGCTGAAAAAAAACCGCTCTGGCTGCTCGGCTTCGTGATGTCGATGGTGGTGGGCTTGCTGTTCTACATGGCTGCCTCGCTGTCGATCGAAAACGACGCCAGCGACCTGTTCGACAATCTGGCCCGCAATACGCGGAAAAACATCGAATCGCGCGTCAAGTCGTATGCCAACCTGCTGCGCGGCACGGCCAGCCTGTTCCACGCCAACGCACACGTGAGCCGCGAGCAATTCCACCGCTACGTGGCAAACATTGCCCTTCAACAGAACTACCCGGGCGTGATGAATCTCAATTACAGCCAGGAACTCGACGACGCGCAGCGCGGCGCCTTCGAAGCGGCCATGCAGCGCGACTATCCGCCCGGGCGCGACGGCTATCCGGCGTTTGCCATCCATCCGCCCGCCCCGCGCGCCCACTATTCCGTGCTGGTGTACATCGAGCCGATTGCCAGCGCCCCGGAAAAGTATGGCAATGACATCGCCGCGCGCCCACTGATCGCGGAAATGCTGGCGCAGTCGCGCGATTCCGGGCAGGTCAGCAATTCCGGCGTGCCCGTGCCGATGGAAGGCCGGCCCCAATTGACAGGCATGGCCATGCGCCTGCCCGTGTACCGCTACGGCATGCCGGTCGATACGGTGGAGCAGCGGCGCGCCGCTTACCAGGGTTCCGTCGGCATCGGCTACGACCTGGTGACAATGATGCGCAGCGCGCTGGCCGACATGCCGGTGCGTAACGTGCGCCTGACCCTGTTCGATATCGGCCCCCAGGCGCGCGAAGCACTGAACTTGCCGCACGACATGCGTCCCATCTTCGACAGCACGACGGCGGGCATGCATGCGCCGTGGTGGCTGCCCGGCAGTTCGGGCCGCTACCTGAGCAGCACGATGCTGATCGAACACAATGGCCGCGTCTGGCAAGCGCTGTTCAGCGTGCGCAAGAGCGACCTGTATACGCGCTTCGACGCCTTCTTGCCATGGCTGGCCCTGCTGATCGGCTTTGCCAGCGCCATGCTGCTGTACATGCTGTTCCACACGCTGGCGTCGTCGCGCCGGCGCGCCATCCAGATGGCGACGGGCATGACGGAGGAATTGCGCGCCAGCCAGATCCGCCTGCAGCTGTCGCACCAGAAACTGCGCCGGCTGGCGGCCCACGCCGACCAGATCAAGGAAGAAGAGCGCAAGCGCATCGCGCGCGAAATCCACGACGACCTGGGACAAAACCTGCTGGTGCTGCGCATCGATGCGGACATGCTGGCCTCGCGCACGCAGCGCCGCCACCCGCGCCTGAACGCGCGCGCCCGCTCGACCCTGGAGCAGATCGACGCCACCATCAAGAGCGTGCGGCAGATCATCAACGACTTGCGCCCTACCGTGCTGGACCTGGGCGTGAATGCGGCCGTCGAATGGCAGGTGGCGCAATTTCGCCAGCGCACGGGCATCGCCTGCGAAGTGCATGAAAGCCATGGCGACATTTGCCTCAGCGACCAGTGCGCGACGGCCCTGTTCCGTATCCTGCAAGAGTCGCTCAGCAATATTTCCCAGCATGCGAATGCCAGCCGCGTGCATGTCAAGCTGGAAAAGTGCCGCGATACGGTATCGATGAGCATCAGCGACAACGGCGTGGGCGCGGCCATCGACGGGCGCAACAAGCTGGGCTCGTTTGGCCTGGTGGGCATCGAGGAACGCATCAAGTTGCTGGGCGGCACTTTCTACATCGAAAGCAGCCCCGGCGCCGGCATGAGCGTACACGTGAGCGTACCGCTGGGCGCGGACGCCACCGCGTTTCCCTACCAGGAAGAAAGCCGGGCCAGCAGTTGATCGGCGCCCGCCCGCATGAAGCAAGCTCAGCTTGCATATTTCGTAATTAGATGCAATATTGATGTTGAACAACTCAGCGCCCGCCCGCCATGGGCAGGCATTCCTCGACTACTTGCCAGGAGTACACACCCGCCGCCTTCCCTTGTTTCACCGTATTTCCCACAACGCTCTTTACAAAAGGACATTCATGGATACGAACGACAGTTTCAAAGCAATTGCCGATTTGAATTTGGACGCGATCAAGGTCAAGCTGATGCACCGGGAGTCAGGCGAAGGATGGAGCCTGGAAAAGGCAAATGCGGTGGAATTTGAATACCGCCGCTTCCTGATCCTGATGAAACAGTTTCCGGAGGAAGAAACGGCGCCACTGATGGATGTCGATACTTTCTGGCACTACCACATCCTCGACACCCTGAAATATGCGGCGGACTGCGAGCAGGTGTTCGGTTACTTCCTCCATCACTTTCCGTACATCGGCTTGCGCGGCGAAGACGACGAAGCGGCGCACCATCGCGTGGGCGAGCGCATGAAGCAGTTGTATGAGCAGACGTTCGGAGAAGATTATATCCGCGCAGAAACGGCGTATTCGGGGCGCGCCGTACAGGCGGCGTATTCGGGACGTGCGGTACAGGCAGCGTATTCGGGACGCGCGGTACAAACAGCATTTTCCAGTGCCGCGGTACAGGCCACCGCTTACTCGGGCCGGGCCGTGCAGACGGCGTTTTCCAGTGCGGCCGTGCAGGCGACGGCGTATTCGGGCCGCGCGACGGGCGCTGCCAGCACCGCGTTTTCCAGCGCGCCGGCCTCTCTGACCGCAGCGGTGGTCAAATCGTCTTCGACTGGCCTGGAACTGGGGCGCTTCTATGTCGATCGTCCGGTACTGAACCGCGACCCGCAATAGAACGGCGGAAAACAGATGTGGCTGCCGCACGCGGCAAGCCTGACTTACCCAGACGGCACCTCTCAGTTTGCCGTCTGTCAGGCGCTCTTAGGCAGCCATCAACTCGCGCAGTTCACGAATGCTGAAATCGCTGATTTCATGCATGCGGATGAGGATCGTGGCGCCGATCGGCAAGGTGTTGTGACGAATCTTGCTGATAACAGGTGGCGCCACTTCCAGAGCTCGCGACAAGGCGGCATCGTTTTTCAGTTGCAGCTTGTCGATGATCGCATCGAGGACGCGATTCGGGTTGTAGGTAGGCAAAGAAGTAATTTGTTTGAGAGACATGATCAAAAATCCGTACTTGTTGTATTAGAGCAAAAAGAAGCCGAATGCCTCTTTCGCTATAATTCAGGGTAAACACACTAAAAAGCGCCATCACTTATGCGGCTTTTACGCCACAAACAATATAATACACGCTATTGTTGATTTTTGCGTAACTTAAAGCAAAATTGTGATAATTGAAGAGAATTGACGCACTTGGAATGTGCTAGAGGATAACCCAAATCGGAAAAATTTGCTGCAAGTCATCAATTTTTACAATGAGGAACGCCGCTGCGCATGAGCCAGGCAATCGCCATGAGGGCGCCCAGGCGAGCGATTTCCGTCGATAAATGCCAGCCTTGCGCGACCACGCCGGCCGGGGTGGCCAAAAGGCAGTTGCATGAAAAATCGTCGATGCGGCACCAGGCCAGTTGCCGGCGAATTTCATCGGGCGGCGGCGGCGGCTGCAGCGCACGTTCGCGCCGGCGCATATACGCGCGGACCTGCTCCTTGCTGGGGTGACTCGTAGCTCGCATGGCTCGCTCCTGCTGACGGGAAACAGCGTCGCGCTAATTGTAGATGCCGAGCCCGCCACAAGAGCCCGGACGCGTGACGACATTGCTCACCATATCGCCAGCGCGCCATGACACGTTTGCGCTGCATCAAATCGCACGGTCCCGGCGTTGCGCCGCAGCCCGTGCTGCCCCGCGACCTGACGGCCAGAGGCACAGCACGCCATTTTTATTTCTTTTGCTGACGCACGCGCTGTTGTTGTTTTTCCTGCGTTTGCTGACGGTTCTGCTTGCGCTCGAACAGGGCGACCGCATCTTTCTTGGCTTGCTCCACGGTACGCATTTCCTCATGCGCATCGTGCGGGACAAAAAATTCGGCGTCCTGCGCCGCCACGACCAGCTTGATGGCGGCATCGTCATCGAGGTCGTACAATTCCGTCAGGACGGTGGTGACCTCGTCCAGGTATGCTTCGTAAGTGAGGGTGCTCATGCTGTCTTCCTTAAGTGAGTGGCGCAACGCGGGAACGGCGCGCTGCGCGCCGGCCCAGCAAAGTGCGCAGATAACCGGCCATTTTACCCGATGCGGCCCCCGCCGGCTGCCAGCGCCTGCAAGGCATCGGCCACGCGCGCGTAGCGCAGGCGCACGCCCAGCTCGCGCTTGATGCGCGTATTGTGCAGGCGGCGCGATTCGGACATGAACGACAGCAGCATCGGCGTGACCACTTGCCGCAGCTCGGCACGGGGCAGGCGCGGCGGGCGCGGCAGCCCAAACGTATCGGCCACGGCATCGAAATACTCGGCCATTTTGAGTTCGCTGTCATCGCTGGCGTGATACACGCGTCCCGGCTTGCCATGCCACAAGGCCCGTTCGATGATGCGCGCCAGGTCATCGGCATGGATATGGTTGGTGTACACGTCGTCATCCGCGGCCAGGGCCGGCGTGCCTTCGCGCAAACGTTTCAGGGGCAGGCGGTCTTCCGCATAGATGCCCGGCACGCGCAGGATGGCCACCGTGGCGCCGCGGCGCGCGCCCCAGCCACGCAAGACCTGTTCGGCGTCGACGCGCCGCTTCGCGCGCGCATTGGCGGGCGCCACAGGCCGCGTTTCATCGACCCAGGCGCCGCCGCAATCGCCGTACACGCCGCTGGTACTCACATACACCATGCGGGCATGCTCGGGTAAAATGGCGGCCAGATTGCGCGTGCGCCGGTCCAGCAAGCCCGACGACAGGGGCGGCGCCAGGTGCACCACGTACGGCGCCAGTCCCGCCAGCCGTTTCAGGCTGGCGCGGTCGTCGAGATTGGCCACGATGGGCACGGCGCCGGCCGCGCGCAGCTGCGCGCAGCGGGCCGGCTGGCTGGTGACGGCAAAGACGCGAAAACGCGCGCGCAGCAGGGGCAGCAGCCGCATGCCGACGTCGCCGCAACCGAGGATCAGCAGGCGCGGCAGGCCCACCGGCTTGCGCAAAGAGTGCATTAACATATTTTTCATCTCAAGGATTGTATGACTTTTCAAGTTACTGTTCAGCCCAGCGGCCACCAGTTCAGCTGCGAAGCGGACGAAACCGTGCTGGCGGCGGCGATACGCGCCGGCGTGGGCTTGCCGTATGGCTGTAAAAATGGCGCCTGCGGCTCGTGCAAGGGCAAAGTGCTTGCCGGCACCGTCCAGCACAAGGCGCACCAGCAGCGCGCCCTGACGCCGGAAGAGGAAGCTGCCGGCTTTTCCCTGTTCTGCTGCGCCACCACGGAAGCCGACCTCGTCATCGAAGCGCGCGAAGTGGCGGGCAGCAGCGACTACCCGATCAAGAAAATGCCGTCGCGCGTGACCACCATCGAGAAGGTCGCCCCCGACGTCGTCGTGCTGACCCTGCAGTTGCCGGCCAGCGAGCGCCTCAACTACCGCGCCGGACAGTATATCGAAATCATGTTGCGTGACAACAAACGCCGCAGCTACAGCATGGCCAGCGCGCCCGCCGAAGGCGGTCCCGTGACCCTGCACATCCGCCACCTGCCGGGCGGCCTGTTCACCGACCAGGTGTTCGGCACGATGAAGGAGCGCGACATCCTGCGCTTCGAAGGCCCGATGGGCACCTTCTTCCTGCGCGAAGACTCCGACAAGCCCGTCGTGCTGCTGGCCTCGGGCACGGGCTTTGCCCCGCTGAAAGCCATCGTCGAGCACATGATCAGCGAGCGCTCCCCGCGCCCGATCACCCTGTACTGGGGCGGCCGCCGTCCGCACGACCTGTACATGGACGCGCTGTGCCGCCAGTGGGCCGCCGACTTGCCGCAGTTCACCTATGTGCCCGTCGTCTCGGAAGCCTTGCCGGAAGACGAATGGCGCGGCCGCACGGGCTTCGTGCACCAGGCCGTCATCGCCGACTTGCCCGACATGTCCGCATATCAGGTGTATGCCTGCGGCGCGCCCGTGATGGTCGATGCGGCCCACCGCGATTTCGTGCAATTGTGCCGGCTGCCAGCCGACGAGTTCTACGCCGACGCTTTCACGACGGAAGCCGACCTGGCCAAGTAAGCATCCAGACAGCGGGGTGCTGCTGGCGCGGCATCCGCTGCCGTCACCCGCCCCACCCCGCTGTTTCCTGGAAATGTCATGTCTCTCGCTTCTGCCGGCAACGGCTTCAGTATCCTGCGTCACCGCAACTTCGCCTGTTACCTGTCCGCCCGCGTGCTGGGCACGGTCGCCGTGCAGATGCAAAGCGTGGCCATCGGCTGGCAGGTGTACCAGATCACGGGCAGCCTGTTCGACCTGGGCCTGATCGGCCTGGCGCAGTTCGCCCCCTTCCTCGTCTTGATTTTGCCGGCCGGCCACGTGGCCGACCGCTACAACCGCCGCAACATCATCGCCTGGTGCCTGACGGCGCAGCTCGCCTGCGCGCTGGCCCTGCTGGCGTTTACGTTAAGCAATATTTCCATCGTCTGGCCCGTGTTCGCCGTGCTGGTGCTGTTCGGCAGCGCGCGCGCCTTCATGATGCCGGCCACGCAAGCCGTGCTGGTCAACATGGTGCCCACGCAACACTTCAGCCGCGCCCTCGCGCTCAGTTCGTCGAGCTCGCACGTGGCCATCATCCTGGGACCGACCTTGGGCGGCCTGCTGTATTACTTCGGCCCCAAGGTCGTGTATTTGATCTCGTCGGCCTTGCTGGTGCTGTCCGTGCTGCTGATGCGCGCCACCACGCCGGCGCCGCAAGTGGTCAAGCGCGAGCCCGTCAGCTGGCATACCTTGCTCGAAGGCTTGCGCTTCGTCTGGTCGAAACCCATCGTGCTGGGCGCCATTTCGCTCGACCTGTTCGCCGTGCTGTTCGGCGGCGCCACGGCCCTGCTGCCGGCGCTCGCGCACGACGTGCTGCATATCGGCCCCAGCGGACTGGGCTTGCTGCGCACGGCGCCGGGCGCCGGCGCCGCCCTGTGCTCGATCGCGCTGGCCCTCTTTCCCATCACGCGGCGGGTGGGCGCCTGGATGTTCGGCGGTGTGGCCGTCTTCGGCCTGGGCACCCTGGTGCTGGGCAGCACCAGCTATTTCCCGCTGGCCCTGGCGGCGCTGTTCCTGATGGGCGCCGGCGACATGGTCAGCGTCTACATTCGCCACCTGCTGGTGCAGTTCGAGACGCCGGACGAGATTCGCGGCCGTGTCAGCGCCGTCAACGCCGTCTTCATCGGCGCCTCGAACGAGCTGGGCGAATTCGAATCGGGCTTGACGGCCGGCTGGTTCGGCCTGGTGCGCGCCGTGCTCTTCGGGGGCGCCGCCACCCTGGCCGTGACGGGCGTGTGGGCCGTGCTGTTCCCCGTGCTGTCGCGCATGGACCGCTTCCCCCACCACGAAAAGGAAGCGGCCGCCAGGACGCCCACCGCGACCGCAAACTAAAGGCTAAGATGCGCTATTGCCACTGACGAACTTGCACCATGAAAATCACGCTTCCCTTGCACGGCTTCATCCGCAGCCGCCCCCACCTGAGCATGGCCACGGCCATCGGCGTGGCGGTCGGCCTGCTGTTGCCCTCTTCCTGGCAACAGATGACGCGTTTGCTGACGGCGTGGAATGTCGCCGTCTGGTTCTACCTGGCAACGATGGCCTGGATGATGATGCGCGCCAACCATCACAAGGTCAAGGTGATGGCGGCGCGCCAGGATGAGCGGGCCACCACGGTGCTGTCGGCCCTGTCCGTCGCATCCGTGATGAGCCTGGTGGCCATCGTCTCGCAACTGTCTTCGATGAAAGACATGGCGCCCGACGAGCGCGCGCTGCATTACGGCTTGACGATCCTGACACTGGTCGGTTCCTGGTTCCTCGTCGGCACCCTGTTCTGCTTCCACTATGCCCACCTGTATTACCAGGCCGACCCCGCAGTACGCCCCCTGAAGTTTCCCGACGACGAGCAAAACCCCGATTACTGGGATTTTCTGTATTTCGCCTTCACCATCGCCGTGGCCGTGCAAACGTCGGACGTTTCCGTACAGACGCGGCTGATGCGGCAGATCGTGCTGGGGCAATCCGTGCTGAGCTTTTTCTTCAACCTGGTCGTGCTGGGGCTGTCGATCAATATCGCGGCCGGCCTCATCAATGGATAAAGCTGGCGCCGGCTTGAAAAGATTCCGCGAGGAAACTTGACCTGGGTGTAGGGTTAAGCTCATCTTAATCGTGCGCACCCTCTTGAAATACTGGAAAGAGGAGTAAGATAAGTTCCATGCACAGACGTCATGTGCATGAGGCAGCAACCAGGCCGCAGCACGCCTGAGATGGGTTTTTTTTGAATTGACAGGAGTAAGCATATGCAAATCAATATTCATACCGACAGCACCATCGCCAACACCGCTGGACTGAACGAACATGTGCAATCCGTACTTGAAAGCGCACTGAGCCGCTTCCGCGACAACCTGACCCGCATCGAAGTCCATATCAGCGACACGAATGGCCCGAAAGGCGGCGCCGACGATATCCGCTGCGTCATGGAAGCACGCGTTGCTGGCTATCAACCGATTGCCGTGACCGAACAGAACGCCACCGTGCATCAATCCGTTGCCGGCGCCACCGACAAACTGAAACGCGCCATCGATAGCGCCCTGGGCCGCCTGCAAGACAGCAAGCGCCACGCCACCGGCAAGAATGCCGTGATCGATACGGCCGAAGCGGAAGAAACCGCCGAGTAACTCCCCTCCTGCAGGATTTCCAGAGACTGAGGCAGCCGTTCAAGGCTGCCTTTGCACATCTGGAGCCACCTTCCTGCGCGACAACATCCATAGTAGAACAGCAAGCATTTCAACTTATTAACACGGCAATGAAATAATTGTCGTATTTCCCACAGAAAGTGACACCAAGCAAGCCTTTGCCGTTACAGCCAAGGCCGCTTTACGCTATCATGAAGCTACCGGCCCCCTGCTCGCGCGCGCCGGCTTTTTGAAAGTGTGATTGTGGAACAGATCGGCAACTTCGGCGCTTCAGGCTGCAACATCGGCGATTTACAGCTATTTCGCGATGGGGCGGATAGCCAGACGGCCGCCATGCTGGCGCCCTGCCCCGTCATGCGCCTCGAAGCGGGCGAAGCCATTGCCGACACACAGGGCACCAGCCTGTATATCGTCTTGCGCGGTTCGCTGGCCGTGGCCGCCGACATCCACACGGGCATGGATGACGGCACCGTCAGCAAGGTCTTGCCCGGCGAAAGCGTGGGCGAACAATCGGTGCTCGATGAAGCGAGCAACCTGGCCGCCATTTCCGCCCTGGAAGAAACCGACTTGCTGGTGATCGACGCGGCCGTCGTCTGGGAATTGATCGAACAATCGAACGGCCTGGCGCGCAACCTGCTGCGGCTGCTGTCTTTCCGCATCCGCGCCGCCAACGCCCTGCTGCGCCGCCGGCAGAAACTAGGCGAGTTCTACCGCCAGATGTCGATGGTCGACAGCCTGACGGGCTTGTACAACCGCGCCTGGCTCACCGATTTATTGCCGACCATGATAGTCACGGCCCATGCCAGCGGCTCGCCGATGTCGCTGGTGATGATAGACCTCGACCATTTCAAGCGTTTCAACGACACGCACGGCCACCAGGCGGGCGACCAGGCGCTGCGCATTGCCGCGCAAGTGCTGGGCGCGGCCCTGCGGCCCACGGATTTTGCCGTGCGCTATGGTGGCGAGGAAATGATGGTGATCTTGCCCGATACCAGCGAAAACGTGGCCTTGCGGGTCGCCGAACGCTTGTGCGAACGCATGCAGCAAGCCGTCATCTTCGCCGATATGCGCAGCGCGCTGCCGCACATCACGGGTTCCTTCGGCGTGGCCAGCCTGGCGACCGGACAGGACGACGAAGCGCTGATCGCGGCGGCCGACGCGGCTTTGTATCGCGCGAAGGCCGGCGGCCGCAACCGGGTCATGCTGTAGCTCAGGCAGCCTTGCTGTCGGCCGGCTTGGCAGCATCCGGCTTGGCCGCATCATCCTTCTTGCTGCTGTGCGCGGCGATGAAATCCGCATAGCCCTTCTGCACCAGCTCATACGTCTTGTCGATATTGCCGGCGATATCGCCGTTCAGCACTTTCAAGCCGCCCAGGATGTCGCGCGCTTCCTTGAAGCCTTTTTCCATGCCGCCGCTGATGGTGTCCATGAACTTGGTCAGCGCCGTATCGTCGTCCATGCCGGGATTCTGTTTCTTGAACGCGTCAAAAAAACCCGTCGACAGCGAGACGATGCGGCTCGCCGTCGCTTCGGCGCTGTTGTCCTGCGACGCCGCGTTCTGGATCGCATCGTCGCCGTACTGGCCTTTCAGCGCTTCATTGATGTTGGTGATGGCCGTCTTGTACAGCAGCGCCAGCGGTTCGTTCTCGGAACCGATGGACACGTTCAGCGACGCCTGCATGATGGACGCGTTCAATTGCAGCTTGCTGCGGTCATTCACGCTCATTTCAGCGTTGACGCCGTGCTGGACTTTATCGTCCTTGCCGGCAACGCCCGGACTGACGGAAGTCACGGAAGGGGTGGAATTGCCGCCTGCGGCGATGGGAATTGACACGATAGACCTCCTTGAACGGACAATGTATGCCACCATGCGGGAAACGCGATGATGACCATCCTCTCGTGTAGTATCGGCAGGTTTTCAGAAAACTGAAGCGGCGGCTTGTTTTTAGCGGCCCGGATAACCCATTCAGCAACATTAAGTTACGACCATCAATGACTAACCAGACCTTTCTTTGGCACGACTACGAAACCTTTGGCGCCCAGCCGCGCCGCGACCGCCCGGCCCAGTTCGCCGCGATCCGCACGGATGCCGAACTCAACGAGATCGGCGAACCGATCATGTTGTATTGCCAGCCTGCAAATGATTTCCTGCCCGACCCGCAATCGTGCCTGATCACGGGCATCACGCCGCAGCAATGTCTGCAGCTGGGCGTGCCCGAACACCAGTTCGCCGCCACCATCGAAGCGGCCTTTTCGGAACCGGGCACCATCGGCGTCGGCTACAACACCATCCGTTTCGACGATGAAGTCACGCGCTTCCTGTTCTGGCGCAACCTGATCGACCCGTATGCGCGCGAATGGAAGAACCATTGCGGCCGCTGGGACATCCTCGACGTGGTGCGCATGACGCACGCGCTGCGCCCGGAAGGTATTCAATGGCCGAAGCGCGACGATGGCCAGACCAGTTTCAAACTGGAACACTTGAGCAAGGCCAATGGCCTGGCCCACGAAGCGGCACATGATGCGCTGTCCGACGTGCGCGCCACCATCGCCCTGGCACGATTGATCCGCGAAAAGCAGCCGAAACTGTTCGAATTCTGCCTGGCCCTGCACAAGAAGGACCGGGTCGCCAGCGAAATGGGCATGCACCTGGCCGCCGGCGAGCGCCAGCCCTTCCTGCACGTGTCGGGCATGTTCCCCGCCGAACGCGGTTGCCTGGGCGTCGTCTGGCCGCTGGCCACGCATCCGAGCAACAAGAACGAGATCCTCGTCTGGGATTGCGCCTACGACCCGCGCGAACTGTTCGAGCTGGACGCCGACACAATCCGCACGCGTTTGTTCACGCGCAAGGAAGCGATGCCCGAAGGGATGACGCGCCTGCCCGTGAAAAGCGTCCATTTGAACAAGTCGCCCATGCTGGTGGGCAATTTAAAGACCTTGTCGCCGGCCATGGCCGCGCAATGGGGCATCGACGTGGATGCGGCGAAGATCAACGCCCAGCTGGCCGCTGCGGCGCCGAACATGGACGCCATCTGGGCCGAAGTGTTCCAGCGCCCGGGTGCGGCTGCCGCGCTGGACGTGGATGAAGATTTGTACAACGGTTTCGTCAGCAACGACGACCGCCGCCTGCTCGAATCCTTGCGCCGCGAAACGCCGGCCAAGCTGGCCACGGCCCGTCCTTCGTTTGCCGACGAGCGCCTGCAGGAATTGCTGTTCCGCTACCGCGCCCGCAATTTCCCGCAAACCCTGAGCGAAGCGGAAAACCTGCGCTGGGAACAGCACCGCGCCGCCCGATTGTTCGACGGCGACGGCGGCGCCCGCACCATCGAGATGCTGTTTACGGAAATCGACGTGCTGTCGGAGTCGGTCGATGAGCGGGGGGAAGAGATTCTGGGCGAGCTGTACGATTACGCGGAGATGGTGGCGCCCATGCGCGACTGAAGGACCAGGCGACCTACTCATTGAAACCCCAATACAGCCGTAGGTCGGATTAGCTCGTAGAGCGTAATCCGACAACATTGTTGGCCCGAGCGTGGTGGTGTCGGATTACGCGGCGTCGCCGCTAATCCGACCTACGCTGCGCGGTGTTGATTGATCGCATCGCGCGTTTCAATGGCCACGCGGCGCGCCGCGTCGGCCCAGTCTTCGCCGTCCTGCGGCGTGGCGTAGATGATGGCGCGCGAGGAGCTGATCATCATGCCCATGCCGTTCGCCGTCTGGCCAGCGCCGACGGTGGCGGCAATATCTCCGCCCTGGGCACCGATGCCGGGCACCAGCAGCGGCATGTCGCCCACGATGGCGCGCACTTGCGCCAGTTCTTCAGGGAACGTGGCGCCGACGACGAGCGCGCACTGGCCGTTCTTGTTCCATTTCTCGGCCACCAGGCGCGCCACGCGCTGGTACAGAGGCACGCCGTCCGTATCGAGGAATTGCAGGTCCGAGCCGCCCGGGTTCGAGGTGCGGCACAGGATGATCACGCCGCGGTCTTTCCACGCCAGGTAGGGATCGAGCGAGTCCTCGCCCATGTAGGGGTTCACGGTGACGGCGTCGGCACCGTAGCGTTCGAACGCTTCGCGCGCGTATTGCGTGGCTGTCGCGCCGATGTCGCCCCGTTTCGCGTCGAGGATCAGCGGGATGTGCGGGTAATTTTCGCGCACGTAGCGGCAGATGTCTTCCAGCTGCTTTTCCGCGCCCAGCGCGGCAAAATAGGCGATCTGCGGCTTGAAGGCGCAGGCCAGGTCGGCCGTGGCATCGATGATGCGCGTGCAAAAGGTGGTGATTCCATCGGGCAAGTCGCGCAGCTCGGCCGGCAGTTTCGCCAGGTCGGGGTCCAGACCCACGCACAGCAGGGAATTATTGGCCGTCCATGCGGCGGATAATTTATTGATGAAATTCACGGCACACCTTCTCTATATTCAGTTGCAAACCCCGTATTGTAACGCGGCGCAGGCCAGGGAAGGCAGGCTGAGGCGGCGGCCGGCGCTTATTAAACCGACATGGCGGGCCGTTTCAGGTATATTTGCCCCACCTCCTTTACTCTGCACGGAACCCATCATGCAAATCACCAATCAATTCACCAAATGGCTGCGCCTGGCCCTGAGCGTCACCGTCCTGGCCGGCATCCTGACGGGCTGCGGCTATAACGACTTCCAGAGCAAGGACGAAGCCACCAAGGCCGCCTGGGGCGAAGTGGTCAACCAGTACCAGCGCCGCGCCGACCTGATCCCCAACCTGGTCAACACCGTCAAGGGCTATGCCACGCACGAGCGCGAAACGCTGGAAGCGGTGACCAAGGCGCGCGCCGCCGCCACCAGTTTCCAGATCACGCCCGAAGTGCTGAACGACCCGGCCGCCTTTGAAAAGTTCCAGCAGGTGCAGGGCCAGCTGTCGTCGGCCCTGTCGCGCCTGATGGTGGTGTCCGAGAAATACCCGGATTTGAAGGCCGACACCAGCTTCCGCGACTTGCAGTCGCAGCTGGAAGGCACGGAAAACCGCATCACCGTGGCGCGCCAGCGTTACATCGCCGCCGTGCAAGATTACAACGTGCATGCGCGCAGCTTCCCGAACAACCTGACGGCCATGGTCTTCGGCTACAAGGTCAAGCCTTCGTTCACGGTGGAAAACGAAAAAGCCATTTCGACCGCGCCGACCGTCAACTTCGGCAAATAAGATGAAAGCCTGGTCTTATCTGGCGGCGCTGGCGACGGCGCTGCTGCTGTGGACAGCCTTGCCCGCCAGCGCGCAGGGCTTGCAGCCTGTGCCGCCGCTGGCGGCGCGCGTGACGGACAACGCCGGCATGCTCGATGACAAGCAGAAAGCGGCGCTGGAAGGCGTGCTGGCCGACTACGAAGCCAAGACGGGCAGCCAGATCGCCGTGCTGCTGGTCAAGAGCACGGAACCGGAAGCCATCGAGCAATACAGCATCCGCGTGACGGATGCCTGGAAGCTGGGCCGCAAGGGCGTCGATGACGGCGTGCTGCTGATGGTGGCGAAGGACAACCCATCGTCCTTGCGCCGCCTGCGCATCGAGGCGGGCCGTGGCGTGCAGGGCGTGCTGACCGATGCGCAATCGAAACGCATCCTGCAAGACGTGATCGCCCCCCATTTCAAGCAAAAGGACTATTACGGCGGCCTGGTGGCCGGCATTGGCGCCATCGCTACCTTGCTGAACCAGGAGCAATTTCCCGCACCGGCGCAAAAACAGGCCCCGGCGACCGTGGAAGCGGGCGGCCTGACCTTCTGGCTGCCGCTGCTGTTCTTCGGCTTTCTTGTGCTCGTGACCGTGTTCCGCTCGCGTGGCGGGCCGAACCGGCTGCAGCGCGGCAGCAACTGGTCCAGCGGCGCCACGGGCGTCGTGCTGGGCAGCATCTTGAACCAGGCGCTGAACAACCGCGGTGGCGGCTTCGGCGGCGGTGGCGGATTTGGCGGTGGCGGTGGCGGTGGCGGCGGTGGTTTCGGTGGCGGCGGCGGCGGTTTTGACGGCGGCGGCGCCTCGGGAGATTGGTAATGACGAAACAACTGACATTCGGACAACGCTGCGGACGCGCTTTAAAACATTTGCGGGGCACGCCGGCGACGGCGCGCCAGGCCTTTCCTGAGCGCACCTTGAAAGCCATCGAAACGGCGATTGCCGACGGTGAAACGCTGCACCGGGCGGAAGTGCGCCTGATCGTCGAAGCGGCCCTGACGCCGGGCATGGCCTATCACGGCGTGAGCAACCGCGAACGGGCGCGCGAACTGTTCGCCCAATATGGCGTGTGGGATACGGAAGACAACGTTGGCGTGCTGATCTATATCAACCTGGCCGAACACCAGGTCGATATCGTGGCCGACCGCAACGTGGGCCGGCGCGTGACGCCGGAGCAGTGGCAAGCCGTGTGCCGCACCATGACCAAAGGGTTCAAGGACGGCAATTACCACGACAGCACGCTCGATGCCTTGCAGCAGCTGAATACCTTGCTGCAAAGCCACTTCCCCGCCAATGGGACGCGCGGCAACCAGTTGCCGAACGAACCCATCCTCCTCTGATTCCTGCCCAGGGATTACAATCCGCCATGGCCCCGCAGCATGGCGGCGCCCCCACCCGCCGAGGAGCACACATGAAATTAGTCAATAAAACCGCCATCGTCACGGGCGCCACGCAAGGCATCGGCCTGGCTTGCGCCACCCGCCTGATCGCCGAAGGGGCGCAAGTGATGCTGGTCGACATCAAGGAAGAAGGCGCGCAGGCGGCGGCCGCCCTCGGCCCGCAGGCACGCTTCTTTTGCGCCGACGTCAGCCAGAAAGCGGACGTCGATGCCATGCTGAAGGAAACCTTGGCGCAGTTCGGCCACATCGATATCCTCGTCAACAATGCGGGCGTCACGCACGCGGCCGACTTCCTCGACGTGTGCGAAGATGATTTCGACCGCGTCATGCGCATCAACCTGAAATCGATGTTCCTGTGCGGCCAGGCCGTGGCGCGCGAGATGGTCAAGCGCAACAGCGGCTGCATCATCAATATGTCCAGCGTGAATGCGGAGCTGGCGATCCCGAACCAGGTGCCATATGTGGTGTCGAAAGGCGCCATCAACCAGCTGACCAAGGTCATGGCCCTGAACCTGGCGCCGCACGGCGTGCGCGTGAACGGCATCGGGCCGGGCACCATCCTGACGGAACTGGCCAAGCAGGCAGTGCTGTCGAGCCCGCAGGCGCGCCACACGATTTTGTCGCGCACGCCGCTGGGCCGCTGCGGCGAGCCGGAAGAAGTGGCCGGCATCGCCGCCTTCCTGGCCAGCGACGACGCCACCTACATGACGGGCCAGACCATCTACGTCGATGGCGGACGCATGGCGCTCAACTACACGGTGGCCGTGAAAGAGTGAAACAGGCGAGTTATATCAAAAAAGAATAATGCATATCTAAAAAGATCATTAGACACATATCGTGCGACGCAGCATAATGCACCTGTCTCCACTATTCTCCTCCAAGAAAATAGTTTTAAGCCCGCTTTCACCAGCGGGCTTTTTTTTGCTATTGCTGCTGCAACATGGCCATTCTTGCCATTTCTCACAATCTACCCGTTCATTCTGTCTGCCGCAAAAAAATGTTGCGGCGTGTCATCAGCCCGTCATTTTCGCCCCCTATACTTGCTTCATCTGCTGTACAGGCAACCGATATGCCTGACTACAGACAGGTGTGCCGCCATGGCACACCACTCCCCTTTCATGACCGTGGCGGGCGCCGGCAAGGCGCGCGACAGGGTAAGTACCGAGCAACTCTCAACTCTTGACCCTTTCATTTGGGTTTTTGGCCCGCGCCCCCGCGGGCCTTTTTTTTTCCTGTCCGGCAAGCTCTTGCGCAAAAACACGGTGCCCCGCCACGCACATGATATTGTGACTGCCTTTCCACCCATCCTGACGCATCATGCCTGCAGCCTTGTCCGAACTTTGTTTTGCCGACCGCTACGAACGCCTGCGCTACCGCACAGCCCTGCTGTTGTATGTGCTGGTGATTTTGATCGGCGACATCCCCGGCGTGCGCGCGGACGTGGGCCAATATGCATCGGGCGGCGTGCTGCACTCGTTCGGCTATGGCGTGCTGGCCCTGATCCTGTTCAGCGGCACGGCCGGCGGCATGGCCCGCCGGGCGCTGCTGTCGGTGCTGATGGTGGCAGCCATGGGCGCGCTGGACGAATTTATCCAGAGTTTCCTGCCTTACCGCCATGGCGCCGTCAGCGACTGGGTGGTCGATATCACGGCCGCCACGGCCGTGGTGCTGCCGCTGTACTTCCTCTGGCCCGGCATGGCCGCCGCCGCGCTGAAGAAGGCGCGCGGCTGATCAGGGCGCCGCGCCGTCGCCGGCGCTCAGCGCCAGGGGCAACTGGCCTTGCCCGGCCGCGGCCCGGCCGGCGATGCGGCGCAAGGCCGCGTGCATCTCGCGCCGGCTGTGCGCTCCCGCCGCGCGCGCCGCATCGCGCCGCATTTCCATCAACTGCTCGGACCGTGACAACCTCGTCAAGGCATGCAGGGCCTGGGTCAGCGCATGGCGGGCGCGCATATCGTTCGCCGTGCCCGGCGCACCATACACCGCAATCACCAACTCATTGATCAGCTTGACGCTAGTGGAATCGGAAGCCATTTATTCTCCTGAGATAAGCAGCGGGAAGGACAGCGGGACAGCGCTGACGCTGTGCACATTCGCACAAGAATGTCTTTTATACCAAGCTCGACAATTGAAGCGCTTGATGTATCTCAATGTGAAATAACAAGGATCGAACATCTTTCCTTCCCTGCTCTCTTACTAGCAGTAGTTACGGCCATGCCTGGCATGCGCCATTGACGCTGACCTCCGCCACACCCTGAAAACCGGGTTACCACTTTGTCAGACCAAGAGGAGAACAAGATGAGAGCAAAAAAAACCATGGCGCTGGCCGGCCTGCTGTGTACGCTGGCCGCCTGCAATTCGAATCCGAACAACACCGGCATGAGCAGTACGAATGGCCGCAGCGGTGAAAGCTACAGCAATACGGCCGGGACGGGCAGCACTTCGACCGGAACCGGGACCGGGACCAGCACCAGCAGCACGATGAGCAATGCCGGCACCGGCAGCGCCGACACGCGTACCTCCTCGGCCAATAACGCCACGAACATGGACGGCAGCCAGACGGGTGTCAGCATCGCCTCTGCCACGGTACAGTCGATCGAGCCAGTGCCGCGCGGAATGGATCAGCGCAGCGGCGACATGCAATCCGGCAGTTCCGGCACAGCGGGCAGCACCTCGGGCAATACGCAGTACCGGGTCACCCTGCGCCTGGACGACGGCAGCACACAAACCCTCATGCAAAACTCCCAGCCCAGCTACCAGATCGGCGATCACGTCAAGGTGGTCAACGGCTTGCTGCAGCGCTACTAGGCATACCGCGTCGCCATGCGCGATAGCATCCGGGACTGGCGTTCCCGGACGCTGAACGCCAGCGCGACACCGCGCCGCCAGCGTGCTGACACAGGCAAGGCCGGTATTTCATCTGCCTTGCCTGTTGAATTTCATCTGCCTTGCCTGTTGCCTGTTGCGTGTTGCGCCTGTTGCGTGTTGCCTTTTCTTGTCTACGCCTTTCCCTGCCTTTCCCCATTTGCGCCTTTTCCCTGTTTGCGCCTTTTCCCTATTTGCCTATCCATCCTGCGCCGGGAGCGCCGTTCCAGGCTCCCCCGGCGCAAGCGCCTATTCCACCATGCTCACCTTGCGCCGGCTGGCCGCCAGCCCGGCGATCTGTTCCGCCGCTTTTTTCCCGGCCAGGAAGGCATGGTCGGAATTGTAGTATTCCCATTCGCTGTAGCGCCCCGCCAGCACGATATCCTGCGTGGCCAGCCAGGCCTTCACCAGCGCCACATTGGCGGCCCGCGCGTGGTCGTACACGACATAGGCGTAAGGCATGTCCACCTGGTTGGCAGCCAGCAGCCGGTCGTCGTCGCGCAGCAAGCCCACGGCGATGCAATCGGCCATGCAACGGTCGATCAGGGCTTGCCCATCCAGCGGCAACGGTTTCCAGGGCGAATAACTGATCTCGCACGTCAAGCCAAAGCCGCCCGGCGCATTGCAGTGGGGGCTGGCGTTACCTTGCAGGAAAATGCGGTGGAATATCGTCTCTTCCGGGTAGTAAATCCAGTGTTTCTCGCTGATGTTTTCACGTGCCACGCCCAGGTTGACGCAGCGCACGGAAATATGCCGCAAGGCGTGCGCCGCCGCCCGTACCTGCTGCGGCGCCTGCTCGCCGCTCAGGCGCACCAGTTCCGGCAAGGGCATGGTGCTCAGCAAGTGCTGGTAGCGGAAGCGGCGGCCGTCGGCCAGCACGATTACATGCTGGCGCGGCAGGATCTGCACCACCTCGGCGTTGAGCTCCAGCTGGCCTTGCAGATGCGGCAGGAAGCCCGACATCAATGCCTGGAAACCACCGCGCAAGGGATAGCCGAAACGGGCATTCGGACCCATCGGCCTGCCCACCGGTTCGAGCGCGCCCTCGATGATGTCTTCCAGGTTCGGCAACGGTACCCGCCCGCCCAGCCACGACGTTTCCATCTCGGCCAGCGGTACAGTCCATAATTTCTTGTTGTAGGGAATGGCGAAATGGCGGGCGATGCCGCTGCCCCATACCTGATGGATGAACTGCTCGAAATTGAGCCCCGCCTGGGGCGGTGCCGCCACGGCATCGTGCGCCTGTTCCAGCCCCGTGCCGCCGTCGGCGCAGCAGTCTTCCACGGCGCAGGCCCCCGCCGCCGCATGGCCCGACACGGCAGGCGCCTTGCCGTAGCGCGCCTCGATGGCTCCCATGATGCATTCCTTGATGACGGCCGGCGGCAAGCCGTACAGCGCGCCCTGGAAAGGATAGCGCGTGTAGACCTGCTTGCTGTACACCCAGGCTTCGCGGTTTTGCCAGTGCAGGTTGGTGCCCAGCAAGGTGCGGTACATGTCGAGCACATAGTCATCGTTGGAAAACATGATGTGGCCCGCATGGTCGAAAGTAAAACCGCGGTCGACGATGGAGCGGCACCAGCCGCCCACCGTGGCATTTTTGTCCAGCAACAAGGTATCGGCGCCCAGGTGATAGGCGGCGCTCAAGCCCGTCGGACCCGCACCGATGATGGCGCAGGCCACGGCTTGCGGCGCACCGGGCGGATGCAGGAGGTTGACGCCGGCGCCCGGTGCGGCAGTCTGTACCGTACTGACGGCGGGCGCCGCCTGGCGGGCCCCCTGCGCCGGCGGCGTCGTGTCGAGCAACTGGCGCATCTGTTCCACCGTGGCATCCCAGGAGGTGGCCTCGACGATGGCGCGCATGCCGGCGGCCATGGCCGCGCGCTGCTCCGGCGTCGCGGCCAGCGCCGCCTCGCAGGCGGCAACAAAGGCATCGGGCGTGTCGGCGATGGCCACGATGCCGCCATACGGCACGGCCACGTCGGTGATCGAGGTGCTAACGATGGGCAACTGCGCCGCCATGTATTCGAGCACCTTGGTAGGACTGATGAAGCGGGTCGCCTCGTTCCGGGCGAAGGGCAGCAGGCACACGTCCCAGCCGGCCAGGAAGTGCGGCAGCGCCTGGTACGGCTGCTGGCCCAGGTAATGGATATTTTGCCGCTGCGGCAGGCTGGCCGGATCGATCTTGAGGATGGGGCCGACGAGCACGATTTGCCAGTCGGGATGGGCATCGGCCAGCGCCGCCACCAGGGCAGGCTCGAAACGCTCGTCGATCACGCCGTAATAGCCCAGCCTGGGCCGTCCGATCTCCGCTTGCGCGGGATGGCCGTTGTGGCGGTCCAGCGCCTGTTCGAAGTGCACGGTATCGACGCTGCTGGCGAAGCAATGGACGTTCGCATGGCGCGTGCGTTTCGCCTCGAACAGGCTGGGGCCGCCCGCGAACACCAGTTCGGCGCGCGCCAGCAGGGCCGTTTCGCGCTGCAGTAATTGTCGTGGAGCATTTTTGAATGCGGCCAGTTCATCCATGCAGTCATACACCACCAGGCCCGCGTGCAGGGCCGGCAGCAGCGGCAGCGCCATCGGCGTATAGAACCAGACGATGGGGTCGTCGGCGGGCGTGATCTGGGCCAGCAGCGGTTGCAGCACGGCCAGCTGGTCGTCGTGAAAACCGGGCGCCCGCACGGCCGTGCGGGGCTGGCACACGGTCACGTTCGGCGCCGGGGTCGACAGCTCCAGCGTACCCGGCCCGTCGTGCCAAACAGGTTCCTCGATGAAGACCACGCGGTAGAACTGCGCCAGCCGCGACAGCAGCTGTTGCGGCCGCTGATACACGAAATTCCAGCGCAGGTGTGAAAAGACGATAATGGTTCGCATGTCAGTTCCTTTCTGCCCCGCCGGGGCAAACGTTGAACAAAGGTGTGCGGTCAGGCGCTGGGCCTGCCGTAGTGCCGCCGCGTAAGGCGGCGAAAGGATGCGCCGCAGCCGCTCCCCTCCCGCCTCTTCCAGGCTGACATCCCACAAGCCGCTGCGGTGCCAGTGGCTGGCATCGTCCCAGTCGGGGCGGTCGATGACGGGATAGATGCAGATGCCGCGCAGATCCGCGCCGTGCTGGACGGCCAGCGCCGCCTCGGCGGCCACGTCGCGTATCCAGGCGCCGCGCCCGCTGCCCACGTGGCTCGTTTCCGCCAGCAGCAGCGGCCGCCCATAGCGCCGCCCCACTTCCAGCAATAGCTGGTACAGGGGCATGCGGCGCGGCTCGCCCAGGTGCCACCACAGGCGCAGGTTGCTGCCGCTTTCCCACTGGTTGCTGTGGTAATAGTTCAGGCCGATCAAGTCCAGGTAGCGCGGCGCGCCGCCCAATTCCGGCGCCCGGCGGCCGCACAGCATGTCCCAGGCCTCGAACTGCGAAGCGCGCCAGGCGGCCGCCTGGTCGACCCAGTCCGGCCGTCCCGGCGGCGCGATCACGTGGATCAGGGGATCGCATTGCAGGAAACGCGCATGCGGGCTGACGGCGCGGATGGCGTCGCAGCCGGCCACGGTGGCGCGCACCAGCTGCCGCTTGCCTTCATGACCCGCGTCCGGCCGCTGCATGTTCAGGCACTGGAACATGTGCACCGACAAACCCCAGCTGGTAAACGAGATTTCGTTGACGGGCGAATACACGGGCTTGCTGCCCGCATAGGGCGCGAGAAACTGCGCCGCCGCCCTGCAGTAGCGGGCAAAGCGCGGCACGAAGTCCGGCGAGAACAGGTCGACGTCGGGCGGCCAGCCGTAGTGGCAGAAGGTCCAGTTGACCTGCAGCCCCAGTTCCCGCGCCACGGCGGCGCGCTCCTCGATGCAGGAAAAATCGAAACGGCCATCGCGTTCGGCCAGGCGCCAGCCTATGCTTTCGCGCACGCTGCGGATGCCGAACTGGCGCAGCAGCAGGTAGTCTTCGCGCACCCTGTCCAGGTGGCCCGTGGCGCGGTTCATGTCCAGCGCCTGGCCGCCGTGCGTGACGTGGTCGGCGCCCTCGTAGCCCGCCTGCCAGTAAGTCAGAAACGGCGCTGCCGCGCCATCGGTATCGGCCATGCCTGCTCCTGTTAATGTAGGGACCAGATGAAACTTGTCAGGCCCGGCTTGCGTTCAATTGAGCCGGATATTGCGGGTGGCCGCGCTGAGCAGTTCCAGCGCGGCCTTTGGCGTTCGGTCCGCCGTCAGCAGGCCATTGGTTTCCTGGAACGTGTCGGCGAACTGCGTGTAGCAAAAGCCGCTGAACATTTGCGCCGTATTGACGACCGTCATCAGGCGCCGGTACAGGTCGAGGAAGGCCGCCTCGTTCCCCACGCGCGCATAGCCCCAGGTATCGGTTTCCCCCTGCTCCCGGTCAAAGGCGATGCCGCCAAATTCCGTGAGGACGATGGGCTGGCCCCGGTGCGGAAAACCGTCGAGCGTGAGGATGCGTCCGCCCGGGCGGCGCTGGTCGAACAAGGTGGTGCGGGCCGAATCGCTGATCGCATAGCGTGCCTGCAGGCGTTCCGGATCGCAGTCGTAGTCGTGGATGCCGAGGATGTCGGTGGCCGACGCTTCCCAGCCGTCGTTGCCGATCACGGGCCGCGTGGGATCGAGCGTGCGCGTCAGGTGGTACAGCGCCTCGACGGCGTTGCGGTGGGCCTGGATGGCCGTCAGGTTGGGCACGCCCCACGATTCGTTGAACGGCACCCAGACGAGAATGCACGGGTGGCTGTAGTCGCGTTCGATCACGTCCGTCCATTCGCGCACCATGCGCGTGATGGCCTTGCCGGAAAAACGGTAAGTGGACGGCATTTCTTCCCACACCAGCAAGCCCAGGCGGTCGGCCCAGTACAGGTAGCGCGGGTCCTCGATCTTCTGGTGCTTGCGCACGCCGTTGAAACCCATGGCCTTGGCCAGTTCCACGTCGTGCCGCAAGGCCGCATCGGAAGGCGCCGCCAGCAGGGTGTCGGGCCAGTACCCCTGGTCCAGCACCAGGCGCAGCGGATACGGCCGGCCATTGAGCATGAAGCGGTCGCGGTTGATCGCCACCGAGCGCAGCGCCGTGTACGACCTGACCGTGTCGAGCAAGGCGTCGCCATGCCGCAGCGTGACTTCGGCATCGAGCAGGATGGGCCGCTCCGGGCTCCACAGCAGTTCGTTGCGCGAATCGTCGATGCCGGGATCGGACAGGGCGATCTTGCGGCTCGCTTCGTTTTCGATCAGCTTGTACTGGTCGTCGGCCAGCAGATTGTCGCCATGCCAGATGCGCACGCCCACGATGAGATCGTCGTGCAGCTCGCCCATGGCGAACACGTCGCAGCCGATTTCATAGCCCTCGAACACGGGCGTCCAGCGCAGCTTGCCGATATAGGTGGTGGCCACGCGCTCGATCCACACGCTTTGCCAGATGCCCGTGGTGCGCGGATACCAGATGGAATGGGGCAGCAGTTGCCAGTCCTGCTTGCCGCGCGGCTTGGCCAGGTCGTGCGGATCGTCCTCGACGCGCACCGTCAGCACCTGCGGCCCGTCGGCCAGCAGGGCATGGCTGATGTTGGCAACAAACGGCGTGTGGCCTCCCTCATGCTCGGCCACCACGTGACCGTTCAGCCAGACCTTGGCATGGTAGTCGACGGCGCCGAAATGCAGCAGCACGCAGGGTCCGCCCGGCTGCAGCAGGAAGTCGCGCTGATACCAGCATATGCGGTGAAAACCGCGGTCGCCCACGCCGCTGGCCTGCGATTCCGGCGGAAACGGCACGATGATCTCGTGCGTCCAGCCGATGCCGCCGTCGGGCAGGCGGTAGCGCCGTTCATTGTCGAAGGTGAAACGCCAGGCGCCGTTCAGCGATTGCCAGTTCTCGCGCACCATCTGCGGGCGGGGATAGGCAAAGCCGCCCGCGCCAGGCAGGGCAGTACCGGCCAGGCCGTCATCCGTATGGGGTGGGGAGAGATGGTCATCGAGCATGCCAATTGGATGCATGCGGCATGGGGCAAGTTCCGCCGTATGGGGCTTGGGCGGTGATGCATGAGCAGGATCAAACCATGCTCAGTCGAGCGGAACCAGCATGCGTGCGTGGCGTCCCAAAGCGTTAAAGCGCTGTACCACCGTACGCCCCGCGCTGGCCGCGCATTGCTTGCGGCACAGGGCCACGCAAGCGCCGCCAAAACCGGCGCCCGTCAGGCGCGCGCCGTACACGGCCGACTGCGCCGACAGCAGCGCCACCAGCGCATCGAGCACCGGCAGCGATACCTCGTAATCGTCGCGCAGGCTGGCGTGCGACTGCGCCATCAGCTGGCCGAAGCGCACGGGACCATGCTGGCCGCAAGCCTGCAGCACGCGCAGGTTTTCGCTGACCACGTGGCGCGCGCGGCGGCGGTACGGCTCGGGCAAGCCTTCCACCACGGGCGGCTCGCGCACGTCGCGCAGTGCCGCCACGCCCAGCAGGCGCGCCGCCTGTTCGCACTCGGCGCGCCGCACGTTATAGGCGCTGCCGGCCAGAGTGCGCGGCACGCCGCTGTCGATGACCAGCACCTCGCTGTCATGGGGCAGCGCCAGCAGTTCATGGCGCAGGGTGCGTGCGTCGAGCAGCAGCATGTGATGTTCGTCGGCCAGACTGCATGCCATCTGGTCCATCACGCCGCAATTGACCTGCGCGTAGCGGATTTCCGCCTGCTGCCCCATCAGCGCCAGCGACACGTCATCGATCTGCAGTCCCAGCAACTGGCGCAGCGCGCGCAGCATGGCGATCTCCAGCGCGGCGCTGCTCGACAGGCCGGCGCCCAGCGGCACGTCCGAATCGATATGGCCGCGCACGGCCGGCACCGCGACGCCGCGCTCCTCGAGCAGGCGTATGCAGCCTTCCAGGTAGCGGCCAAAGCCGGGCGGTGCGGCGCTCTGGCGCTCGAAACGCACGAGTTCGTCAAGAGTGGCGGAATAGAACTGGTGATGCCCGTCGGCGGCCAGCGCCAGCATCACCCGCGTGCGCTGCGGCGTGGCGCACGGCAGCATGTAGCCATCGTTGTAGTCCGTATGCTCGCCCAGCAGGTTGACCCGTCCGGGCGCCGAGGCCGCCACCACGGGGACGGCGCCGAAATACGCGTCGGGGGTGATCATTGCACTTCCAGTGTCAGCGGACGCCGCCGTCCCTGCACCGTTGCCGCCGGCCAGTCGGGATCGCAAGTCAGGTTGTGCAGGCGCCCGCCGCTGAGCAGGAAAGTGTCTTCCACCATGCTGCCGGGCAGGCTGGGATGGAAGGCCACGGCCATGCCGTCCTTCAGGGCGATTTCCGTATGCGCGCCGGCGGCCACCTCGGGCGCGCGGTAGCCGGCGATGCCGCCCTGCCGGAATTCCTGCACCGTATCGGGCTGCCCCGCATAGGCATAGGCGCTGTCGAGCGCGTGATACACCATGCTCAGCGCATGCCCCGCCACGCAGGCATCGAGCGCCACCGCTTCGAGCGCCAGGATGGCCGCGTCGGCTTCGCCGATGCCGTCGCGCGCGGGACGGAAACGGCGCTGGCGGCTCAGGCTGGCGCACAGGCCGAAACCTTGCGCGCACAGCGCCAGCACGGCCCGTTCGCCCAGCGGCGACGCGGCGGGCGGCGCGCGCCGGTAGCGCTCGAAGCGCTCGGCGCCGGCCGCCAGCACGTACACGGCATGCAGGCCGCGCGACCACAGGGCGCGGGCGCAGGCGCCGGCCAGCTCCTGCTCGCTCCAATCGGGCCGCGCGGCGCGCAGCGCCTCGCTGGCGGCAGCGGAGGCCAGCCGGCCCACTTCGCGGTAGCGCGCCTGTTCCGGCGCCAGCAAGGGCAGGCGCTCCTCGCGCAGGGCGACGGGCAGGCAGCGCTCGTGCAGGCCGGGCCGGTCGCACAGCACGGGCCGCCCCTGCGCCGCATGCTGCACGAAATGCTCGCGCAATTCGGCCAGCCGGGGTTGCATCCACGGCGTCACTTGCCAGGTCCAGCAGCCGCGCACCTCTTCCTGGCGCAGCCGCTGCGCCTCGGCCGCATCGGTCAGGATGTAGGCCGCATCGCGCGTGACGAGCACCTCTGCACAGCCGCACTCGGCCGTCTGGCAGGTGCTGCCCGACGCGCCGGCCGTGGCCCAGGCGAACCAGTCCACGCCGCGCAGGCGCAACGCGCCGGCCTTTTCCTGTTCCAGCCAGCCACGCATCTGCGCCAGTTTGTGCGCAATTTCCAGTTCGACATTCCAGTTCATGCGATTTCCTCTGCCATTTCCCATGCCACGCGCACTTGCTGCAGCTGCCGCGCCGATTCCTCGGGCAGGGCATCCATGGCGTACATGCCGGCGGCCAGCTCGGTGCCGGCCAGATATTTGAGCCGTTCGCGCGTGCGGTACGGCGGATAAAACTGTGCGTGCAGCTGCGTTTCCGGATGCGCGCGGCCGTCCGGCGGCGCCTGGTACCAGGCCATCAGATAAGGCATGGCGCGCTGCCACAAGCCGTCGTATTTCAGCAGCACGGTCTTGAGGGCGCGCGCCAGGTCGGCGCGCTGCAATGCCGACAAGGCCGCGAAGCTGTCCGTCTGCCGCAGCGGCATCACCCACGCTTCATACGGATAGCGGGCGCAGGCGGGCACAAAGGCGATCGCCTCCGGTCCCAGGTACAGCAGGCGCGCGCCGCCATCGGCTTCGCGCCGCGCCATGTCCACCAGCATGGCCTGGCCATGGCTGGCGAAATATGCGTGTTCCTGCTCCAGCATGCGCGCCGGCACGGGCGGCACAAAGGGGTAGGCATAGATCTGGCCATGCGGATGGTGCAGGGTCACGCCCACTTCCGCGCCGCGGTTCTCGAACGGCAGCACGTACGCGATGCCTGGCCGGCTGGCCAACTGTGCCGTGCGCTCCCCCCACACCTGCAGCAACAAGGCGATGTGGCCGGGCGCCAGCGTGCCCAGCGAGGCGCCGGCATCCTGCGCGAACACCACCACTTCGCAATGGCCGCAGGCGGGCGCCGTGGCGACCGTCAGGTCGGGCGGATCATGCGCGTGCGGCGCCAGGGTGGGAAAGCGGTTGTCGAAGACGGCGATATCGTAGTCGCCGGCAGGCAATTCCGTCGGCTGCGCGGGATCGCGCGTGGGCGCCAGCGGGTTGTACCGGGCCGGCGGCAGGAAGGGGCGGCCCTGGCGGTAAGCCGCATACGCCACCCATTCGCCGCGCAAGGGATGCCAGCGCAAGTGCGGATTGGCCTCCTGCGGCTCGGGGAACGGACTCGGTGCAACGCCGGCGACGACGATGGGACGCCGGCTGTACAGAGTCAGCTGGCGCCCGTCGGGCTTGGCAAGTTGCTTGCAATACATGATGTTTCGCATTCTTAAGACACGAATTCTTAAGACTGGCACTGGCAACAAAAGTTCCACAGTCTGCAAATATTTTCCAGGGTCGCTCAACACCGGTTTCCCGTCGAGACGAGTTTTTTACCGATCAGTACGCAAATTCCCGATTCGCATTATCATGTGCACAGCCTGTCATCCCTGCCGCTTTCAAGGCCGACCCTGTTGTCGTCAGGGGATAGACAAATCGTCCATTGTGATTTTCCACCACGTCCCGATATCGCTACCATGATTCCATTTTCCATACTCGACCTCGCGCCCATCGCCGAAGGCAGCAACGCCAGCCAGTCGTTCAAGAACACGCTGGACCTGGCGCAGCACGGCGAACGCTGGGGCTACAACCGCTACTGGCTGGCCGAACACCACGGCATGCCCGGTATCGCCAGCGCCGCCACGGCCGTCGTCATCGCCCATGTGGCGGCCGGCACCAAGACCATCCGCGTGGGCGCGGGCGGCGTGATGCTGCCGAACCACTCGCCGCTCGTCATCGCGGAACAGTTCGGCACGCTGGAAGCGCTGCACCCGGGCCGCATCGACCTGGGCCTGGGCCGCGCGCCCGGCTCCGACCAGACGACGGCGCGCGCCCTGCGCCGCGACCTGCAGTCCGACGCGGAACAGTTTCCGCAGGACGTGCTGGAATTGATCGACTATATGTCCGACGAACCGCGCCAGCGCGTGCTGGCCGTGCCCGGCAGGGGCGCGAAAGTGCCCGTGTGGATACTGGGCTCGAGCCTGTTTGGCGCCCAGCTGGCCGCCCACCTGGGCTTGCCGTATGCGTTCGCCTCGCACTTCGCGCCACAAATGCTGATGCAAGCCGTGGCCTATTACCGCGAACACTTCAAGCCGTCGAAGCAATTGGCGAAACCGTACGTGATGCTGGGCTTTAACGTCTTTGCCGCCGACACGGATGCCGAGGCGCACCTGCGCGCCACGTCGATGCAACAGGCATTCGTCAACCTGCGCACGGGCCGCCCGTCGCGCTTGCAGCCGCCCGTGCCCGGTTACCTGGAACAGCTGGGCCCGCAGGAACGCGCCATGCTCGATTCCGTCCTGTCCTGCACGGCCATCGGCGCGCCGGACACGGTGAAGGCGAAGATGGCCGCCTTCATCGCCGAAACGGGCGCCGACGAACTGATGATCACCTCGCAAATCTTCGAGCACCAGCACCGCCTACGCTCGTATGAAATCACGGCGCAAGTGCATGCGGAGCTGGCGCGCGCGCAGTAACTTCACTGTCTTCCTCGGTATTTCCCCAAATACCCTTTTCCCGGCCGTCGGCAACGATCGCCGGGATTTTTTTGCTCGCGTCCAGTCACAAAATCGGCCGCGCCCGGCAAGAAATGCGCAGCCCCGCTATCATGCTCATCCAAAAGCATCATTCCAAGAAAGTTGTACCGCATGAAATCCGCACCATCGAATGTCGACGCCAGCACCCTGCTGAGCTCCACCCGCATCCTGTTGTTCGCCCTGTCCGCCGGCGTGCTCGTCGCCAGCCTGTACTATGTGCAGCCGCTCACGTCCATGCTGGCCGCCTCGTTTGGCGTGAGCGTGCCGCAAGCGGGCTACCTGGTCACGGCCACGCAGATCGGCTATGTGCTGGGCATCGTGTTTTTGGTCCCCCTCAGTGACGTACTGAACCGCCGCCAATTGCTGACGTGGATGCTGATTGCCAAGATCGGTGCCCTGCTGCTGGCCGCTACCAGTCAGAACATCATCGTCTTTGCCATCGCCAGCGTCCTGATGGGGATCACGGCCAGCGCCTTGATGGTGGTCACGGCCATGGTGGCTTCGTATGCGCCCGACCACAGCCGGGGCCGCATGGTGGGCACCGTCATGACTGGCTTGTTGTTGGGCATCTTGCTCGCGCGTACCGTCTCCGGTACCGTGTCGCAGATCAGCGGTGGCTGGCGCACCGTCTACGTGCTGGCCGCCATCGTCGTGGCCGCCCTGCTCGTCATGCTGCGCCGCATCCTGCCCAACGAGGCGCCGCGTGGCACGCTGCAATACGGCAAGCTGATGGCCTCCCTGGCCGACATCATCCGCCAGGAACCGTTGCTGCGCCAGCGCGCCCTGTTCTCGGGCCTGGGCCTGGGCACCTTCAGCGTGTTCTGGACGGGCCTGACCTTCCTGCTCAGCGGCGCGCCGTACCACTATTCGGAAATGCAGATCGGCCTGTTCGGCCTGGCGGGCGCCACGGGCGCCTTTGCCGCGAATACGGCGGGCCGCATGGCCGACCGCGGCTATGCGCGCCAGGCCACGTGGCTACTGGCCGTCGCCTCGATCGCGGGCTGGGCCCTGATCGGCTTCGGCGCCCATTCGCTGGCGCTGCTGTTGATCGGTATCGTGCTGCTGGACATGGGCGTGATGGGTTTGCAAGTGACGCACCAGTCCATCATCTATAAACTGGCGCCCCATGCGCGGGCCAGGGTCACCACCGTCTTCATCGCGGGCGGCTTCATCGGCGCCTCGGCTGGCTCCGCGCTGGCCAGCGCCAGCTTTGCCGCCGGCGGCTGGCCAGCCCTGTGCACGGTCGGCGGCGCCATGCCGCTGTTGCTGCTGATCGTGTGGAGCAAGTACCGGCATACGCAGCGCAGGCTGGAACGGGCGGCTTGATCCGGCGCTGCGGGGCCAACAATGTTGTCGGGTTACGCGCTGGCGCGCTAACCCGACCTACGCACTTGCTCCAAGCGAACAGGCGTAGATACTGTTATCCCCGTCAAGCGGCGTGCAAGGCCGGATCAAATATTTTTCCCGACCTGAGCACGCCGAATGCCACGTGCACCAGCTTGCGCATCATGGCGCCGATGATCAGCTTGGGCGCTTTGCCGGCGTCACGCAGACGCTGACCGAAGCGCTTGCCCCAAGGCGTCTTATGCACTGCCACCATGGCCGGCATGTACAGTGCCTTGCGCAGGAAACTGTGGCCGACCTTCGACATGCGTGGCTTGCCACGCACGCTGGAACCTGACTCGTGCTGGCGCGGATCGAGGCCCGCAAACGCCACCGCCTGCTTGGCGCTGTCGAAGCGCTCAGGATTGGCGTAGTAGGACAGCAGCACGGGAATCGTGCGCTCGCCCAGGCCAGGGATGCTATCGAGCAATTCGCGCTTGCCGCGTAAATCCGGGTCGTCATCGATATGACGGCGGATCGCCAGGATCAGCGCCTTGATCTCGGCGTCGAGCCAGGCAATATGATCCTCGATACCCTGGCGTACCGCCGCGCGCGCCACTTCAAGCCGGTTGCTTTCCTGCTGGCGCATCGCTTGCAAGGCATCGAGGCGCAGCACCAGCGCGCGCAGCGATTGCTCGGCCGGCGATGGCGCCTGCCAGGGCTCTGGCTGGCGTTCATGGGCGAAGTCGGCGATCAGCTGTGCGTCGACCTTGTCGGTCTTGGTGCGCACCAGGCGTGAAGCGCTGAAGGCCTTGATCTGGGCTGGATTGATGACACTGACCACCATGCCAAGTCCAGCGAGATATTCGGCAACCCCTTCCCAATACGTGCCCGTCGCTTCCATGCACACCCTGGGGCTGCCGGCAGCATGCTTCAGCAGCCATGCGTGGAGCGCGGTGAATCCTTGACGGTTGTTCTCGACAACCTTGTTACGATGCTTGCCGTTGGGCAGGCGCAGCGCGCAGTCGAGCTTGGCCTTGGCAACGTCGATTCCTAAATTAAACATGCTGTGGTCCTCTTGCGATCTACCTTGCAAATGCGGGCTAACCGGCATGCCGGTGCCAAAGATACTGTCCGATCTTGACATGGAGGATGGGTAACTGGTGCGAGATCTACGGAGCTGGCTCGGGGCCTAAGGGCGGATACGGCATCCAGTTACCCGGTCTTGATATGCCTACCAAGATTTTGACAGCGGTCGATACCGTTCGCAATACCACGAACGGCATGAGGGGAATAATACAAGGTCGGATTAGCGGGGCCGCCGAGGCGCGGCGAGGCCGCGCGTAATCCGACAACGTTGTTTGCACGGACCACGTCTTATTTCGCGGCCGGCCCGCGCGCCTTGCCGAACGCATCGCCCGCCTTCCAGGCCGGCATCTTCGCGCCATTTGCCACGGCCTGCCCCAGGTTCAAGGTGAATTGCGCCTGCTGCGTCATGCCGGACAAATCCCAGCTGGCATCGTACTCATCGGTGACTTGATGGTAGCGGGGGCCGTAGGCGGCCGCCTTGGCTTTCGACGCTGCCACGTCCTTGATGTACTCGCGTCCGCCATTGATGGAAAACGCGGGCACGCCCGCCTTGGCAAAACTGAAATGGTCGCTGCGGAAATAACCGCCGGCCAGGTCGGGACGCGCGGCAGCAATGTGCATGCCCATGGCTTTGGCCACCGTGGCGGCAATCGCGCCCAGTTCCGTGCGCTCGCTGCCCTGCGCGCCGATGTCGTGCGTGGCGCCGACGAAATTCAGGCTGTCCAGGTTCAGCGCGGCGGCCGTCTTGTCCAGCGGCCACAGCGGGTCGGCCGCGTAGGCGGCGCTGCCCAATAGCCCCTGTTCCTCGGCCGCCACCCACAGGAAGATCTGCGTGCGCTTCGCCGGCTTTTTCACGGCTTCCTGCGCCATGGCCAGCAAGCCGGCCGTGCCCGAGGCATTGTCGACGGCGCCGTTGTAAATCGTGTCTCCAGCGTCACCTTGCTTGCCCAGGTGGTCCCAGTGACCGCTGTAGATGACGGCTTCATCTTTCAATACCGGGTCGGTGCCCGGCACCATGCCGGCGATATTGAACTGTTCCACCTTGCGCACGACGGACTTCATTTCGCCCGACAGCTTGGCGTTCAATGCGACGGCCTGGAAGTCCTTGCTTTCCGCTTGCGCGCGCAAGGCGTCCAGATCTTGCCCGCCCGCAGCAAACAAGCGGCGCGCCGCGTCTTCCGCGATCCAGCCCTGCAGCGGGGTGCCGGCCGTGCGGTCCGCCAACTGGAAGCGTTCACTGCCGCTCCAGCTGTTCTGCACCACGCTCCAGTCGTACGATGCCGATGGTTTCGTGTGGATCAGCAATACGCCCGCCGCGCCCTGGCGTTTGGCTTCCTCGAATTTATACGTCCAGCGGCCGTAATAGGTCAGCGCCTTGCCGGCAAAGCGGTTCGGATCAAGCGCGGTCGGCTGCGGGTCGTTGACCATCATGACGACGATCTTGTTTTTGACATCGACGCCCTTGAAATCATTCCAGCCCTCTTCCGGCGCCGTGATGCCGTAGCCGACGAAGACGAGCGGCGCGTCGAAGGTGTGGGCGGCAACGGAGTCGCCCGTGGCCCAGACCCAGTCGGGGCCGAACGCCAGCGGCACGGCCTTGCCGCCGGCCACCGCCTGCAGGCTGCTCTCGGCAGGCAGCGACTTCACGCCGGCGATCCGCACGCTCTGGCGGTAGCTGTTGCCGCGCACGGGTTGCAGGCCGGCCATCTGCGCCTGGGTTTCCAGGTACGCCACCGTCAGGTCGGCGCCGCGCTGGCCCGTGCCCCGGCCTTCGAGCAAATCGTTGGACAGGAAGGCCAGGTGGGCGCGCAAGGGCGCTTCCTGCACCACGGGCAAACCGGTAGCGGCCTGGGCGGAAAACGCCAGCGCCGTCAAGGCCAGGGAAGAAAACAGCTTCTGCATAAGATCCTTTGGATAAGAGGAGACATTCAGTCCGGCGGATGGCCGGGCCGGCGATTGTATGCCATGGGGCAGGCGCGGCAAAATGCGGACGAAAAAAATCCCCGCGGCAAGGCGGGGATGTCATGGCCGAGTAAATTACACGAGCAAGGCGGCCGCCAGCGATTCGATCTCTTCGGCCGATTCCTCGAGTATCGTGTGCAGAGTGCTGCCGCCGATGCCGAAGTCGATCTTCGCCGCCGCCTGGCGCCGCGCGGCGCTTTCCGGCGGGTGCAGGGGCGAGCCGACGGGCGACAGATCGTTGGCCAGCACCAGGGTCGCGCCCAGGGTGCGGGGCGGAAACGTGCTGCCGCCGTGCCACATGCCTTCCACGGCCTGCAAGACCATGTCCGGCACTTGCAGCTGGCGCAGCACGCCGCGGCCGATCAGCTTTTCGCCGTATTCGATCCAGTCTTCGGTATTGTCGTCGAGCAGGCCCGGATATTCCTCGGCGCGCGACAGCAGATAAAAGCCGCCCACTTCGTGCACGATGGCGGCGAACATGGCCGTTTCAACATCCACATGCGTGACTTTCCGGGCGATGACCTGGCTCAGCGCGGCCACGTGGGCCGTATGTTCCCACAGCCTGGCCGCCTTGGCGCGCAATTGCGGGTCCGTGATCTGGCTGCCCAGCTGGCGCACGATGACGGATGCCACCATCGATTTCAAGGTGGCAAAGCCCAGGCGCGAAACGGCTGCGCGCACATTGGCGATTTCATTGCCGGAACGGTTGTAGGCGGCCGAGTTGGCCAATGCCACGACCCGCGCCGACAGCAGCGGCTCGGCCATGACCATGCGGGCGGCCGCTTCGATATGGCAATCGGGGTCGTCCAGCGCTTCCTGCAGCTTCAAGGTGGCCTTGACGTTGGCGGGGAACGTCAGCTCGCCCTTGCTCGCTTGCAACGCGATAATCTTGAATACTTCCAGTCTGTCCATGGGTCAATCTCCGGTACGGGCCTATTAGGCTCTGCTGTGTGGGTGGGCCGGGAACGCGCATGTATCCCCGGCCCTGCTCCCGTTTCCGGCAATATTACAGCAAGTTTATACGCAACCCTATTACTTTCCGGAAACTTTCCCTGCCACGCCTTCGACAAAATAATCCATCTTCGTCAGCGCCGCATCGTCGAGCACGCCTTTGTCCAGGCGCACCTTGCCATCGTTATCCTTGATCGGCGCGCTGAAAGGATTGAGCTTACCAGCAACCAAGTCTTTCTCGCGCGCCAATACAAACTGTTTCACGTCGGCGGGCACGGCCGCATTGATGCCTTCCAGCTTGACCATGCCATCCTTGATGCCGCCCCAGGTGCTGCTGGACTTCCACGTGCCGTCCAGCACGGCCTGCGCCTGCTTCGTGTAGTAGTCGCCCCAATGGTGGGTGACGGCGGCCAGCTGCGCCTTCGGCCCGTACTTTTTCATGTCCGAGTGGTAGGCGATCGCATACTTGCCCTTCTCTTCCGCCGCCTGCACCACGGCGGTCGAGTCCGTGTGGTGGGTGACCACGTCGGCGCCCTGGCCGATCAGGGTGATGGCCGCGTCGCGTTCCTTGCCCGGATCGAACCAGCTATTAACCCACACCACTTTCACTTCCGCCTTCGGGTCGACGCTGCGCATGCCGCGCGTGAAGGCGTTCACTCCCTGCAACACTTCCGGGATGGGGAACGCCGCCACATAAC
The DNA here is from genome assembly GCF_058797855.1 of Janthinobacterium sp. GW823-FHT01H08. NCBI lineage: Bacteria > Pseudomonadati > Pseudomonadota > Betaproteobacteria > Burkholderiales > Oxalobacteraceae > Janthinobacterium > Janthinobacterium sp. GW823-FHT01H08. The sequence goes on along the minus strand of NZ_CM179504.1, from coordinate 1,599,069 downwards.
CGGCCACGTGGGTCTTGCTCATCTTGCCCGCCAATACGCCGGCCAGGTAGCGGCCCTCGTAGAAACGGGCATTCGTGTTGGCCACGTTGACGGCCGTCTTGTAGCCAGTCAGATGAATGAACTTCACATTAGGAAATTGTTTCGCCACTTTCAAGGTGGGATTCATGTAGCCGAACGAGGTCGTGATGACCAGCTTGCTGCCCGTCTGCGCCAGGTCGCGGATCACCCGTTCCGCATCGGCGCTCTCCGGCACGTTTTCCACAAACCTGGTGCTGATCTTGTTGCCCAGCGCCTTTTCCATTTCCTTGCGCGCCTGATCGTGCTGGGTGGTCCAGCCCGCGTCGCCGATGGGGCTGATGTAAACAAAACCGACATTCAGCGGCGCAGTCGCGGGGGCGGCGGCCATGGCGGGCATGACGGACATCAGCGTGGCACTGCAGACGGCGGCGCACAATAGTTTCTTGGACATGATTTTCCTTGTGGTCAGTGATTAATTTCCGGGATTGAAATTTTTCCCCAGCGAAGCGGGCATGTTGAGCTTGATGTAATTGGCATTGCTGGAAATGAGCACGAGCACGACGATGGCTGCCACATACGGCAGCATCGACAGCAGCTGCGACGCGATGGGCACGCCCATCGCCTGCGCGTGGAACGTCAATATCGTGATGCCGCCGAACAGGTAGGCGCCGCCCACCACGCGCGCCGGACGCCAGGTGGCAAAGGTCGTCAGCGCCAGCGCGATCCAGCCGCGTCCCGCCACCATGCCCTCGACCCACAGCGGCGTGTACACGAGCGATAAAAACGCGCCGGCCAGGCCGCAGCAGGCGCCGCCGAACAGCACGGCCGCCAGGCGGATACGCCGCACGGGATAGCCGAGCGCATGCGCGGAAGACGGTGACTCGCCCACGGCGCGCAGCACCAATCCTGCCCGCGTGCGGTACAGAAACCAGGCGATGGCCACGCACAGCAAGAGCGACAGATACACCATCGGATGCTGGCGGAACAGGGCCGGCCCCAGCACGGGAATGTCTTCTAATAAAGGGATGCCGAAGCGGCCGTTCTGCAAGCTGTTGCCCACATACTTCAAGCCGATGTACGTGGACGCACCCGCGCCGAACAGAGACAAGGCCAGGCCCGTCGCGTACTGGTTCGTGCCCAGCCACACGGTCAGCCAGGCAAAGAAGCCGGACAGGACCATGCTGGCGCCCGCCCCCGCCAGAAAGCCCAGGGTGGGGCTGCCCGTGTTGACGGCCACGGCAAAGCCCGTAATGGCCGACACCAGCATCATGCCTTCCGCGCCCAGGTTCACCACGCCCGCCTTTTCATTGACGAGCAGCCCCAGCGCGGCGAGCATCAGCGGCGTGCCCGCATTGATGCTGGCGGCAATCAAAGGCGCTATCGTCAGGGCCAGGTTATCCATGTTTCCTCCAGCGCAGTTTGTATTGGATCAACACATCGCAAGCGAGCAAGGCAAACAGCAAGATGCCCTGGAACACGCCCGTGATGGCGCTGGGCAAGCCCAGGCGCGATTGCGCCAGTTCGCCGCCGATATAGAACAGGGCCATGACGAAGCTGGAAAAAATCACGCCGACCGGATGCAGCCGCCCCACGAAGGCGACGATGATGGCGGCAAAGCCGTAGCCGGGCGAGACCGTGGGCGTGAGCTGCCCCATCGGTCCCAGCACCTCGCACGCGCCCGCCAGGCCGGACAGGGCGCCGCAGATCAGCAGCGACGACCATAAAGTCTTGCGCGAGGAAAAGCCCGCATACCGGGCGGCGGCAGGCGCCATGCCGCCCACGCGCAGGCGGAAACCGGCAATGCTGCGCGACAGATACAGCCAGCCGCCCAGCGAGGCCAGCAAGGCAAACACGATGCCTACGTGCAAGCGCGTGTCGCTGATCACCATCGGCAACAGCAAGCCGTCCGACAGCAGTTTCGACTGGGGGAAATTGAAGCCTTCCGGATCGCGCAGCACGCCGTACACGAGATAGCTGAGCAGCAATTGCGCGATGTAGACGAGCATCAGCGAGACGAGGATTTCGCTGGCGTTGTAGCGGTCGCGCAGCCAGGCCACCAGGCCCGCCCACGCCATGCCGCCCGCCATGCCGGCCAGCAGGGAAATGCCGATGAGGGCCGCGCCGCCCACGCCATCGTCCAGGTACAAGGCGGCCGCGCCGCCGCAGATGGCGCCCAGGGTCAGTTGGCCTTCCGCGCCGATGTTATAGATGTTGGCGCGAAAGCAGATGGCCAGGCCGACGGCGATCAGCAGCAAAGGGGCGACTTTAATGCCCAGCTCGGACCAGCCGTGCGCGTCGCGCAAGGGTTCGACGAAGAACACGGCCAGGCCCGCCAAGGGATCGTGGCCCAGCGCCATAAACAGCAGCGCGCCGCACAGTACCGTGAGCAGCACGGCCAGCACGGGCGACAGCCACGACATCAGGCGCGACGGTGCAGGACGGGCTTCCAGGCGCAAGGCAAACTTAGCCATGGGCAGCCTCCTGCGGCCACAGCCCGCTCATCCATTGCCCAACGAGATCGACGCTGGCCTCGCCCACGTCCAGCGACGGTGAAATTTTTCCTTTTGCCATCACCAGCAGGCGGTCGCTGATGTCGAATAACTCATCGAGTTCCTCCGACACGATGAGCAAGGCACAGCCAGCGTCGCGCAGCGCCAGCAGTTCGGCGCGAATTTGCGCGGCCGCGCCCACGTCCACGCCCCAGGTCGGCTGCGCCACCACCAGCACCGTGGGTTCGCGCATGACTTCGCGTCCGACTATGTATTTCTGCAAGTTGCCGCCCGACAGGCTGCGCGCCAGCGCCTGCGGCCCGCCTGCCTTCACCTGGAAGCGCGCAATGATGGCGGCCGCCCGCTGCGCGATGACCTTGCGGCGCAGGAAGCCGTGGCGGATGGTGGCGGGAGTCTGCAAGCTCAATAAGACGTTGTCGGCCAGCCCCATGTCGGGCACGGCGCCGCGTCCCAGCCGCTCTTCCGGCACGAAACCGAAGCCGAGGGCGCGCCGGCGTCCCGGCGGCAAGCGCCCGGCAGGCGTGCCGTTGAGCACGATGCTGGCCGGAGCCGTGCGCATGTCCTCGCCCGACAGGGCCGCCAGCAATTCCTGCTGGCCATTGCCGGACACGCCAGCGATGCCGACGATCTCGCCCGCGCGCACGTCGAAATTGATATCGATCAATTGCGTGGCGAACGGATGGCTCTTCGGCAAATCCAGATTGCGCACGCTCAACATGGCCGCGCCGGGCGTGCGCGCCACGCGCGTGACGGCGGGCGGCTCCGCGCCGATCATCATGCGCGACAGGCTGGCCGCCGACTCTTGCGAAGGGTCGCACACGCCCGCGTTCTTGCCGGCGCGCACCACGGTGCACGTATGGCACAGGGCGCGGATCTCGTCGAGCTTGTGGCTGATGTACAGGATGCTGCAACCTTCGGCCGCCAGCTGGCGCAACGTGCCAAACAGTTTTTCCACGGCGCCCGGCGTCAGCACGGACGTCGGTTCATCGAGGATCAGCAGTTGCGGCTTGGCCAGCAAGGCGCGCACGATTTCCACGCGCTGGCATTCACCGACGGATAGCGTGTGCACGTGGCGCTGCGGTTCCAGGTCCAGGCCGTACTGGCGCGCAGTGTCTTCGATGCGCTGGGCCAGCTCCGCCATGTTGGTGCCGGCGGGCAAACCGAGGGCGATGTTTTCCGTGACCGTCAAGGTATCGAACAGGGAAAAGTGCTGGAACACCATGGCGATGCCCAGCGCGCGCGCGGCCGACGGGTTGGCGATCTCGACCTCGCGGCCATTCCACAGGATGCGGCCGCCATCGGGCTGCACAGCGCCGTAGATGATTTTCATCAAGGTCGATTTGCCGGCACCGTTCTCGCCGAGCACGGCGTGAATTTGTCCGGGCGCGACGGTGAGGTCGATGCCGTCATTGGCCACCACGGCCGGATAGCGCTTGCTGATGTCGTGTAATTCCAGGCGTGCCGTCATTGTTTTTTTCGTGCCTCGCTGCGGGGTCGCCGGCATCGTCGCCGGTGGAAAAATTCAAGCTCTTGTCTCTATCGTATCGGCATCCGCGGCGCTTGGGGGATGGTGTGGCGGCGCGCATTTCTATTTCCACAAAAAAACAACACCTGTATACAATTTTGAAAAAAATTATCAGCTTTACAGCGGCCGCCTTGCCCCGCAAGGACGAGAAGGTGCGATGATTATATGCAAGAACTGATAGTAAGTATGCAGATAAGACATATCGCCCAGCGCGGCGCTTCTCGCATCATGGATTGAACGGCGCGCAATGCCACACCGCAGCGCGACATGCGCGCCAGTGGGTTCCCCCCTGCACCCAGCCATCCCAGTTCCCGTTTTCCAACACCGCCATCAGGAGCCGAAAGTGCCAAAAACCCTACCTTGTCTGTTGCTCTGCCTCACTACCACCCTCGGCGTGGGCGCGACCGTCCAGGCTGCCGAATGGAGCGATACCGCGCTGAGCTGGCGCGCCGGCAATGACTACCGCGAGCCGTTCAACCCGGACGACATCAAGAAAAACATCTTTGCCATCACGCACGCCAGCGGCTACAAATACGGCAGCAACTTCGTCAATCTCGACTTCCTGATGTCCGACAGCAAGGACCCCGGCGCACTCGGTAAAACGTCCGGCGCGCAAGAGGCCTACCTGGTGTACCGCAACACCATCGACATCGGCAAGGTGCGCGGCAGCGACATCAAGTTCGGCCCCGTGCGCGGCGTGGGCGTGACCCTGGGCTTCGACGTCAACACGAAGAATGACGTCGGCTACAACTCGCGCAAGCGCATGCTGGTGGCCGGCCCGACCCTGATGTGGGACGTGCCCGGCTTCTTCAACACCAGCCTGCTGTTGCTGCGCGAAAGCAACGCCCCCAGCGGCGCCTTCCCGCCCATCTCGCAAGTGACGGGCCGCTACACGTATAAAACGCACGCCATGCTGACGGGCGCCTGGGCCATCCCCTTGTCGCCGCTGTTCTCGTTCGAAGGTTTCTTCAACCTCATCGATTCCAAAGGCAAGGATGAAGTGGGGCGCGACACGGCCGTGGAAACAAATATCGACATGCAAGTGATGTACGACGTGGGCGCGGCCCTGGGCAGCGCCAAGAACACCTTCCGCGTGGGCCTGGAATACCAGTACTGGAAGAACAAGTTCGGCAACTCGCCCGCCACCACGGGCAACGTGGGCCAGACGGCGAAGACGCCGATGATACGCGCGGAATACCATTTCTAAGAATCATTGTTTCTCATCAACACCCACCGTCGCGCCTGATGCCAGCATGAAGCTTTCCTGCTGGCGGAGAGCGCGACCGTGGAACAACTGCTGCCGTATTATGAGCGTGAGCTGGGCCTGTTCCGCCAGTACACGCGCGAGTTTTCCAGCCGCTATCCGAAAGCGGCCGGGCGCCTGCTGATCGCCGGCGAGACGTGCGAAGACCCGCACGTCGAGCGCCTGATCCAGTCCGTCGCCCTGCTCACGGCCAGAGTCGCCAAGCGCCTCGACGACGCCTATCCGCAATTCACCAACTCTCTGCTGGAAACTTTGTACCCGCACTATCTGCGGCCCTTTCCCTCATGCTCCATCGTGCGCATCGCGGCAGACGAAGCGCCGGGCGGCGGCCAGCTGTCCCAGGTGGCGCATGTGGCGCGCGGCACCGTGCTGCGCTCGCAGCCGGTGCAGGGCGTGGCCTGCAAATTCACCAGCGCGTATGACGTGACCCTGGCGCCGCTGGCTATTTCTCGCCTGCATTTTTCGCCGCTCATCGACGCGCCGCCCGGCCTGCGCCTGCCCGCCGGCGCCAGCGCCCTGCTCAGCATTCAGTTCACCAGCAGCAGCGACAACTACCACCTGGACCAGGCCGGCTTGTCCAGCCTGCGCCTGTTTGCCGATGGCGAACCGTCCGTGCGCGCGGCCCTGCTCGACGCCCTGTTCCTGCGCAGCACGGGCGCGTATGTAGCGCTGGACGAACACAGTCCGTGGCTGGCCGTCGACGGTATGCCGCTGGCGCCGGCCGGCTATGCCGACGACGATGCGCTGATCCCCGTTTCCGCCCGCTCGCACCCGCCCCTGCGCCTGCTGACCGAGTATTTCGCCTTCCCGGAAAAATTCCATTTCATCGATGTCGCCTGGTCCCTGCTGGCCGCCTTGCTGCCGAAACAGTGCCGCCAGTTCACCTTGCACCTGCCGCTCGAAGGCGTGCGCAGCGACAGCCACGAGGCGCGGCTCCTGTCCGGCGTCAGCCGCGACAACCTGCTGCCCGGCTGCACGCCCGTCGTCAACCTGTTTGCCAAGTCCGGCGTGCCGATCCGCATCACGCACACGGAGCCCGACTACGCGCTGGTGGCCGATGCCACGCATGCGTTTGCCTACGACATCCACAGCATCGAGACCGTCACCCTGGTGCGCAAGGACGAGGCCGGCGAGCGTCTGAGCACCTTCTTGCCGCTGTATGCCACGCTGCAAGGTTCTCGGACTGAGCATGGCCAATACTGGCTGGCGCGCCGCGACGAAGCCGTGGCGGACGTCAGCCCCGGCCATGAAATGCGCCTGAGCCTGATCGACCCGCAGTTTTCGCCGGGCAGTGCGGCCTGCGCCACCGTTTCGACGCAGCTGCTGTGCAGCAACCGCGATTTGCCCACGCAACTGCACTATGGCTCGCCCAGCGGCGACCTGCTGGCCGAGGACGTGCCCGACGGCATACCCGCGCGCTTCCTGCGCAAGCCCACACCCAGCATGCGTTTCCCGGCGGACACGCACTGGCGCCTGATCGCGCACCTGTCGCTCAATTACTCGAGCCTGACGCAGGCTGGCCTGGGCGACTTCCAGAAAATGCTGAGCCTGTACGACCTGCCCCGCTCGCCCACCACGCAACGGCTGATCCAGGGCATCGTCACGCTCGAGCACGGCAGCACGCGCGCGTGGATGCCAACCGTACCGTTTCCCACCCTGATGCCCGGCATCGCCATCCGCCTGGGCATTGACGAGCAAGCGTTTGTCGGCAGCAGCGTGTACATCTTCGCGCAGGTGCTGCAGCGCTACTTCGCCCTGAACAGCCAGCTCAACTGCTTTAGCCAACTGACGCTGCTGTCCCATCGCAGCGGCGAGGAAATCCTACGATGCCCAGAACGCAGCGCCGACGCCACGCCAGCGTGATCCAGCAATTGCTCGACGCGCCGCAGCGCTTCGAGTGCTTCCAGGTGCTGCGCCTGCTGCTGGCCTGGCTGGCCGAACACGGCATCGATGAACACGCGGCGCTGGCGAAGGTCATGCGCTTCGACAATAGCGTCTCGCTGCGCTTTCCAGCCAGCCAGGTCGAGACGCTCACGACAAGCGGGATCGCCGATGCGGATGCCTTGCTGCAAGCGCTGCTGTCGGGTCATGTACACCATATCCACATCACGCCCGCCTTCATGGGCCTGCTGGGTTGCCAGGGCAGCTTGCCCAGCCACTACTCGGAGCGCATTGCCGCCCACCAGTACAGCGAACGCGAGAATAGCCCGCGCGCTTTTCTCGACCTGTTTTCCAGCCGCACCGTCGTTCTGTTTTACCAGGCCTGGCAAAAATACCGCATCGAGCAAGCCGGCCACAGCGGGGACTTCCTGACGCGCCTGCTGGCCCTGGCCGCATGCCGCCCAAGCCAGGACGAGGCCGCCGCCGGCCTGTACAGCGGCTTGCTCCAGCAGCGCAACATCTCGTCCGTCGTCATGGCGCGCATTCTCGCCGACCACTTCGGCGTGCCCTGCCATATCGACGAGGCGACGGGCGCCATGGACGTGCTGGCGCCGCGCGAACAAACGGCGCTGGGCATGGCAAACGCAGTGCTGGGCCAGCGCGCCACCGTCGGCGAGCGCTGCCGCCGGCCCGACCTGGCCGTGCGCCTGCGCCTCGGCCCGCTCACCGCGGAACAGCACGCCGGCTTCCTGCCGCGCGCCCCGGCCAGCGCGGCGCTGCGGCACATGCTGATGCTGTTCCGCCAGCCGCTCGTGCGCTACGACATCGTGCTGGTACTGCGCGCCAGCGATGTGCGGGGAATGGCGTTGACGGCCACCGGGCAAGCTGGCCTCGGCCGCAACAGTTTCCTCGGCGATGCAACAACGCCGCGCCACCGCGATGACATGCATTGCGACATGCAATTGATGCCCTCACTCAACGATTGAATCTTGTTGCCGCGCAAAAACGCTTGTGTTCGCTATTGCTACAGTCGGCCAACGATTCCTAACGTGAAGCGATGCACGATGAGCCAGTTCCCCGATACGACGGCGGCATGGACGGCATTAATGGGCGACATGCAGGGCCAGCGCCTGCTGCGCCTGCACTTTCCGCATGGCGACGGCCCTGCCGGCGTCCAGTTCCTGGCCAACAGCCTGGCCGCCAGCGAAAGCCTGTCGCGCGATTTTTCCTATGTGGTGGAAGTATTGTCCGACGACGCCTACATCGCCCTCGACAAAGTGATGGGCAAGATGGTGAGCATCGAACTGGTGCGCGAAGACGGCACCTTGCGCTACTTCAATGGCTATGTGTTCGAATTCCGCTTCCTGCGCACGGACGGCGGTTTTGCTTTCTATGAAATGGTGCTGGAACCATGGCTGTCGCACCTGCACTTGCGGCAAAACAATGTCGCCTTCCACGGCTTGACGGTGGCGGCGCTGACGGACAAGGTCTTCGATGACTACCTGATGCGCGACTACAAGCTGGCCGCCAGCGGCCTGGACCCCGCCATCACCTATACATGCCAGCACAACGAGAGCGACCACAACCTGCTGCACCGCCACTGGGAGCAGCTGGGATGGCACTACCGCTACGAACACCGCTTTGACGGCCACACCTTGTGGCTGTCCGACGACAGCACCACCGGCAAGCCCATCGATGGCGATCTGAGCGAAATGCCCTTCCAGCACCAGGCCGGTTCCCTGGAAGACGATGGCGTGCATCAATGGAGCACGATGCGGCGCATGGCCCCAAGCCAAATGACGGTAGCCAGCTTCAATTTCAAGATTCCGCGCAGCGCCCGCGCCAGCCGCGACTCATTGAACCGGCAAGGCGCCGTGCCCGCCCTGGAGGTATATGAAAACACGGGCAGCTACGGTTTTAAAAACATCGATGATGGCGAGCAGCTGGCCCAGCGCCGCATGGAAGAGCGCGATGCCCAGGGCCAGCTGTTCGAGGCGCAGGGCAACGACCGCACGGCGCAACCGGGACGCTGGTTCACCCTGGGCGGGCATTTCGACAGCGCAGCCAGCGAATACCTCATCCTGTCCGTGCACCACTACGCCAGCAACAACTATCAGCAGGGACACGGCGCCACCTCTCACTACAGCAACACATTCACCTGCATCGCCCGTGACATCCCCTGGCGCCCCGGCCGCAACTTCCATAGCCGCGAACCGAAGATCTACGGCGTGCAGACGGCCACCGTGGTCGGGCCGCCCGGCGAGGAAATCCACACGGATGGTTACGGACGGGTAAAGGTGCAATTCCACTGGGACCGACTCGGTACCTTCGACGACAAGAGTTCACCCTGGATACGGGTGATATCGAACTGGGCCGGCCCGAATTTCGGCCACATCAGCCTGCCCCGGGTGGGCATGGAAGTGGCCGTCCAATTTCTCGACGGTAACGTCGCCATGCCCATCATCATCGGCTGCGTCTACAACGCGCGCAACATGCCGCCATGGGAGCTACCGGCCAACAAGACGCAAAGCGGCATGCTGAGCCGCTCGTCAAAAAAAGGTTCCGCCGCGCACGCCAACGCCCTGCGCTTCGAAGACCGCAAGGATGCGGAAGAGCTGTGGCTGCATGCGGAAAAGGACCAGCGCATCGAAGTCGAGCATGACGAATCGCACTGGGTCGGCAACGACCGGCGCAAAACCGTCGACCGCGATGAAACCGTGCACGTCAAGCGCGACCGCACGGAGACGGTGGACCACGATGAAGACATCACCGTGCACAACAACCGCAGGGAGCGTGTGGACCACGACGAACACATCGACATCGGCGACAACCGCCGCGAACACGTGGGCGGCAACGAGCAGGTGCAGATCGACGGCCACCGCTCGGAACGGGTGACCCTGGCCAAGGACGAAACGATCGGCCTGGCCAAGGTGCTGACCATCGGCGCCGCCTACCAGACCACCGTCATCGGCGCCATGAACACCACCGTGGTGCTGGCGCAGGCGGAGCAGATCGGCCTGGCGAAAAGCGTCATCGTCGGCGCCGACAGCACACTCACGGCCGCCGATTCGCACACGATGACGGTAGGTACGTCCAGCATCACCATCACGCCGGGACGCATTGAACTGGTTGCCGATGAAATCATCATCCGCGGCAGGTCCAAGGTGCAGATTCACGGCGACGACATCGACAATAATCCGGGCTGACGATGAACGACGCCGGCACCGCCCATTTCAACGTTCCCAACCTGCTCTTCGACAACCGCACGCCGCACGCGGCCAGCCAGTTCGACATGGTTGATCAATTCGGCGAGGCCTTTCATGTGGTGGTGGCACGCATGGGCTACACCCTGGGCCCGTGCGGCGCCGATGGCGTGGCCAGCCTGCTGCCCATGGCACGCCAGTCGCCGCTGGCCACGGAAGACCGGCACCTGCACGACGACACGCAGGCGGGCACGGTGCAGGAGAGCGACTTCGCGCCCTACAAGCCGCGCTGCGACCTGATCGTCAATGGCGTGGCGCACGCGCCGCGCGGGCAGGCGATGCTGCAATTTCTCGTCAATTTGAAAGTACAGTCAAAAAAGAAGACCCTGATCGACAAGACCTTGCAGGTGTGCGGCGAGCGCGCCTTCCGCAAGAAAGCCATCCTCACCCGCCTGGCCCAAGGCTGCGCCCGCGTCGCCACGGCGGGCTTGCTGCGGCCCAATCCGTGGCACTTGTCCACGCCGGAACCGTTCCTGCAATTGCCGCTGCACTATGCCTATGCGTATGGCGGGCAATGCCGCATCGAGGCCGACGACTGCAACGCGGCGAAGCACGATTCCTGCCAGGCCAATCCGCTGGGGCGCGGCTTTGCGCGGCACTGGTACCTGGATGCGAAACAGATCAATGAGGTGCCAGCACCGCGCATCACGCAGCCGTCGCAGCCATGTACGGCCGCCCAGTTCTGGCAAGGCGCGGGCGGCAAAGAGCTGCCCGCGCCGGCGGGGCTGGCCGTTATCGGCCGTGGTTGGCTGCCGCGCCGCGCACTGGCCGGAAACATCGTGGAAAAAGACACATGGGGTGCCGACGAAGTCCCCTTGTTACCGGAAGACTTCGATTTCGCGTACTGGAACAGCACGCCTCCCGACCAGCAATGTCCGTACCTGGCGGGACTGGAGCAATTTACGCTGACCAACCTGTGCCGCCACGACCATCCGTCGGCCCGCATCGACCCGCGCGGCAACACCGTGCTGCGCTTCGCCCTGCCCCAACAAGTACTGTGCCTGCTACTGGCGGACAAGAACGACCAGTTGCTCGTCTGGCGCCTGGCCATCGATACGGTGCTGATCGCCCCTGAAGCGGCCAGCGTGGAACTGGTGTGGCGCGCCATTGTGCCGGCCGATGCGGGCCAGGTGGAGTCGCGCCTGCTGCACGTGATGGAGCCGGCGCAGATCGCACGCATCGAACTGCTGGAACAGGCCCAGGAAGCACTGGGCAAGGCGGCCGAACAAGGTAAAGACAAATGACGAATGAAACCGTCACCAAAGCCTCGCGCTTCTATTGCGTCAGCCTCAGCCCCGACATTTGCAAGACGCCCGTCGGCTCCAGCACGCCGCCTATTCCCTACAACATCATCGGCGAGTTTGCGGAAGCGCAGAACGCCTCGCCCAACGTCAAGTCGCACAGCGAACCCGTCATCCTGCACCAGCGCAGCACCATTCCCACCGTCAAGGGCGACGCGGCCGGCAAGGCGGGCGGCGTCAAGAGCGGCACCGTCGGCAAGCAGGTCGACACCAAGGTCGCCAGCCCCATCCACCGCGCCAACGGCGCCAGCCTGGTGCAGATGGGACGCGAAGTATGGATGAATTCGCGCAATACCGTGGGCAAGATTTACGAGCGGGGTGCGGAAGCGGCCAAGCCCGTGCTCAAGGAACTGAAGGCGGCGATACGGGAGGCGGCACACGATTACAAGGATCATGGTTCCAAGAAAATGCATGGCGCCGCCGAAGACCTGGTGGACGCGGGCGGCGCCGTCCTGACAGGCAGCGCCGTGCTGGGCGTGGCTGGCGTTGGCGTGGCGGCAACGGGAGTGGGCGCCCCCGTTGCCGCCGCGATGGAAGCGGGGGCGGCAGCAGGCGCCGTTGCCGGCACGGCGACCGTTGCCAGTGGAACGGCACTGGAAGCCTCTGCCACGGTGCTCGACCAGGCGGCCGATTACATATTGACAGGCAAGACACCAGATCTACTGAGCACCGCTGCGGACATCGGCATGAATGTCGCCGGCAACGTATTGCAGGCGGCAGTATTCAGCAAGGCTCCAGGCGGAAAAATACTGAGCAAGTTCCTGGGCAAAAAGGCGGCGCCGACCATCAACAAGGTCAAGGACAAGCTGGTCGGCAAGAAACCGGACAAGCCGCCCCAAAAGTTCGACAAACCGCCACCGAAAAACGGCGGCGACGACGGCAAGAGCCGTGGCAAGAAAGAACCGAAATCGGAGCCGCCCTCCGACTGCTGCCCGAAAGATAGCGGCCCCGCGAAAAAACCCGTCAAGGGCCGCAAGCCCGTGCATTTCGGTACGGGCCAGGAAATCCTGTACCAGACGGATTTCGCGCTCGAGCGCAGCATCCCCATCACTTGGACGCGCTGCTACCGCTCCGGCGCCGAATGCGAAGACTGGGGCTTGCTGGGCGCGCGCTGGTCCACGCCCTACACCACCAGCCTGTCGCTGAGCGACGCCGGCATCGTGTTGCACGACGACAGCGGCCGCGCCCTGCGCCTGCCTGGCCTGGAAGCGGGCCAGCAGCACGATAGCCGCAAGGAAGGTTTTACGCTGACGCGCGACGGCGCCGACACCTTTACCGTGCTGTGGCGCGACGGCAGCAGCGACCGCTACGCGCGCGCTGAAGGCGGCTGGCTGCCGCACGGCTACGACGGCGTCAACGCCATGCTGGCCCCGTCCGCGCCGATTGCCACACAGCGTTTTGCGCTCGTGCGCAGCGAAGGGCGCGATGGACGCGGCATCAGCATCGACCGTTTCATGGAGGCCAAACCGGGCGAAGTGCTGCTGCGCCTGCGCAGCGACGATGGCGGCGTGCTCGAAGCCATGCGCGGGGAGACGGAACAGTCCCCCCGCATCGGCCGGGTTGACGAAGTGCTGGCGGACGGCAGCCGCCTGTGCCATGTCCGCTACGCCTATGCCAGCGAAACGGACGATGCCCAGCCACCCTTCGCGCCCCGCCACAACCTGGTCAGCCAGTCGAATGCGCTGGGCGACACGCGCCGCTACAGCTATCGTCACCACCTGCTCACGTCGTGCAGCAGCTACACGGGTTTTACGTACGAGCTGGAATGGATCAGCCTGGACGCGCTGCGCGCCCGCTGGCGCGGCTCGCCATTAAGCGAACAGGAACTGGCGCAGCGCCATCCCGTCAGCTTGGCCAACAGCTACCAGGCGCGCGCCATCGCCACGCGCGCCCGGGATGGCAGCGAGCACACGCGCATCGATTACGTGGACAACGACACGAGCCGCGTCACGGAAAACGGCGGCGTCCTCGAATACACCTTCGACGCCAACTGGCTGGTCACCGAAGTGCGCCGCGTGATCGACGGCAAGGCAGCCTCGCTGGGCCGGCGCGAATGGGACCGCGATGGCATGCTGCTGGCCGATATCGACGCCAACGGCGCCGCCACGCGCTACGCCTACGATGCGGCCGGCAACCTGACCCGCAGCACCGATGCCAAGGGGCACAGCAGCAACATCGACTACGACGGCCAGAACCAGCCCGTCGCCTTCACGGATGCGCTGGGCAATATCACACGCCGCGAATACGATGCGGCAGGCCGTCCCGTCAGCATCACCGATGCGCTGGGCCACGTCACGCGCTACCGCTACGACCAGCGCGGCCAGCTGGTGGAACTGATCGACGCCAGAGGCGGCAGCAAGCATTTTCAGTACAACCGCCAGGGCTGGCTGACCGCCTATACAGATTGCTCCGGCCACACCAGCGAATATGCCTACGATGCACTGGGTCGGCTGGAAACGACGCGCGATGCGCTGGGCCATGCCACCCGCTACGAGTATGACGCGCTGGGCCGGCTGATCCGCCTCACGGCGCCCGATCAAACGCGGGAACAGTACGCCTACGATGCGGACGGCAATCTGGTCTTGCACGAGGATGGCGCCGGCCAGCAGACGCGCTACCGCTACAGCGGCCAGGGCTTGCCCGTGGAACGCACGGACGCCATCGGCCAGACGGTGCAGTACCGCTACGATGCCGCACTGCAACTGACGGAATTGATCAACGCCAAGGGTGAAAGCTACCGGCTCGCGTATCACACGGAAGGCTGGCTGACGTCGGAAACGGGCTTCGACGGCAAGCGCACGCAATACAGCTACGACCAGGCCGGCAACCTGAGCGCCACCGAGTGCGGCAAGCAACGCACGGAACTGCTGCGCGACGCGCTCGGTTTGTTATCAGTCAAGACCACGTCGGATGGCGTGGTGCGCTACGCCTACGATGCGCTGGGGCGGCTGACGGGCGTGTCCGCGCCGCAAGCCGAACAGCGTTTCTTCCACGATGCGCTGGGCCAGCTGACCGAAGAGCGCAGCGCATATTTCCTGCAATCCCTGCCCGACGCCGGCAGGCTGCCCAACGTCCCGCGCGCGCCGGACGCCAGTTTCGTCATGACGCACGCCTATGATGAGCTGGGCAACCGCATCCAGACGGTCCTGCCGAACGGACGCCGCGTCGATACCCTGCGTTACGGTTCCGGCCAATGGCATGGCGTGCTGTGGCAAGGCAAAGCCGTGGTCGACGTGGAGCGCGACAAACTGCACCGCGAAAAACAGCGCACCCTGGGCAACAGCGGCCTGCTCGCCACGCGCCAGTACGACCCGCAATCGCGGCTCACCCAGCTGACCCTGGCGCGCGGCGCCGACGCACCCGCCCCCGTGCGCGAACGCCGCTTCGAATACGATGCGCAAGGCAACCTGACAACCATTTTTCAGACAGGCGCCACCGCTGCCGGCCCGCTTGGCAAACTCAGCTATACCTACGATCCCGTCGGCCAACTGCTGGCCGCCGTGCAGCCGGGCCTGGCAGAACGCTTCGCCTTCGCCCCCGCAGGCAATCTGCTCGACAAGGCTCCCGCGCCCGGCAACGTCCTGAACAACTATGGCGATACCGACTACGATTACGACGAGCAAGGCAACGCCGCCGGCAAACGCTTCCATCCTCCAGGCAGGGAGTCGACCTGGAGCGACCTGGAACTGCACTACGACGCCGAGAACCGCCTCAGCCACGCCAGCAGGATGGAGCGCCAGTCGCACCACCGCGCCCGCTACTTTTATGACGCCTTCAGCCGTCGCATCGCCAAGCGGGTAGAAGAAGCACGCTGGAGCAAGCAGCAAGACATCAGCAAAGACCAGCCCGCCCGCACGAGCGCCACCACCACCTTCTTCGTCTGGGACGGCGACACGCTGGCGCAGGAACTTGGACACGAAGAGACGGTCACATACCTGTACGAGCCGGACAGCTTCGTGCCGATGGCCAGGATCGCTTCGCCAGCCTGCCGCCAGGCAAGCGCCGTACATCTGCCACGCGTGGCGCAGTGGGATTTACCCGCTACCCGGCACGATGCCGAACTGCAAGCGGCAATTGCGCAAGAACAGGCGGACAGTGAAGCGCTGCATGCCTCGGCATTGCAGCATACCTTGGCGGCAGCCGACGGCGCGGTAGCGCACGACCGCATCACCTACTACCACTGCGACCACCTGGGCACGCCGCGCGAACTGACGGATGCGCAAGGGAACGTGGTCTGGAGCGGACGCTACAAGGCATGGGGACGCTTGCTGCACGTCGAGGGAGAAATCAAGCAGCCGCTGCGGTTTCAGGGGCAGTATGAGGATGGGGAAACGGGGCTGTTTTATAACCGTTACCGCTACTATGATCCGGATGTAGCCAGGTACGTGACCCAAGATCCAGTTGGCTTGCTTGGTGGATTAAATACATATACATATGCACCAAATCCCACTGGCTGGAGTGACCCATTAGGGTTAGCAAAGAAATGTGCAAAAAACACACCATGCAATCCTTGTATTGGTAAAAATCCATCAGCTTCAGCAACAAAATGGCAAGGTAAGCCGCCCTACCCAGGAGTCGATGCATATACAAATATTGTTTTAAAAAAAGGGACTATCTTATATTCCCTTTATCCGTACGGTCCCAAACCCGGAAATTATTACAGCGACAGAATGACACTTATTTCCGCAAATGGAAGCGCATTGGCATACAATAATTTAACGCAAATCTCACATTCCGGAAACACTCCAGGGGCGCGACCGATGAGAGATCAGGTTCAAGCATTCAAACTATCGGAAGATATCTGTGCAGGCACGGGAAAAGCATTGGCAAATACATTACTAGGCGCAGGAGGAGGAAACCAATACTTTATTGATGATTCAGATATACCAAAACTCAAAGCCAACGCAAAAATATTTAAATTTCCGAGGCCGTAAATGAATATAAATAAAAATACTGGAGATATTGAAATAAATGAGAATTTTCACGTAAACAAAAACACATCAATCAAAGAAATAAAAAACATAAATTTTCTTGAAAGCTTTGGAAAAATAAATGAATTTGAAACATATAGCATGCAAAATATTCAATTTCTCAATCTGGAAACAAGAGTAAATCTCAGATTTAAAAATGGAATTCTTTATATTATTGAAATAATCTGGACAGATGGAATCACCAATAGACTTGGCTATGACTCCAGTCACTCGGACATGATCAATGAAAAAAAATATCTAAGTAAGTTAATTTCAAAATCACTAGATCAACCAGCTGAAACATCGACTAAGTACGAGGATTTTTTTTCTTTCTCGTGGGGATACATAATAGTCAAAGCAGATCAAAAATCATCACTTTGCTCAACAATGATAATATATGGCAAAAATACAAACATATGATAGAGAATAAATATTAATTAACAGAGTACTCCAATAAACCTTTCCTATTCCGATAGAGATATGGAAAAACATACACCCAACATAGAAAACTTAGAAGAAAAAATTTCCGGAAAAAATCTTGAAAAATTGCTCGTGGTTTTGGATGAATTCAAAAAAGAACAAAGAAATATTTCAGATTTTGAAATATATATTCAAAACAACAACGAAGATATTAAAATAACTTTCGTACCAAATTTTGCATCCGTCGAAAAAATACTAGGTGGAAAAACATCATTGGGAAGATCCATCACTTATACCATTTCAAAAAAGACGATAAAAATCATCAGTTCAAACTATCATAGATAAAACGAGACTATCAATGAATTAGAATTCATTATAATTAACTATGAAAAAATTGCGTCTGGAAGAAAAATATCTTAAAAGCTTGCGAAAAAAAATTATCGCAAAGAAAACTGCTCCACTTACAAGCAACGAGCTTGATTTTTTTGCTCGCTCGCTCGAACACCAATTTTATTGCGCGGAACTACATCGGATTATCTGGGATATAGCATGGCAAAGTCCGCCAAACGCAGCCATGTTGAAAATTGCAAAAAACATCATCACCATCAATGTATCTGCCGACGACGACAACGTTTTCAATGGCCATATTGAACCTGTATTTAGTTACTACCTACACAACTCACCAAGCCACGAACAAGAGAAAATTCTCGATAGCTTCGAAAAAAGCAAATCCCTGAGATTGCGCATGATTGTGGCCGAATTCCATATGTTAAAAAATCATATTTTGAAAGGTTTCCACATGATGGCAAAAATACTTGATGAAGCCAATACAGATCATGCTATCTCTGATTCAATCTGCATGTGGGTCACGCAAAATGGAACTTTGGAACTAAAGAACTCTTTTCTTCATGATGCGACTCAAGAACGGAAAAAGGAAATATTTCCTATGCAAAAACTCTAGAGTGGATATGCGAAAATCTAATCCGCTAGCGCTCATGGTGTAGTGTCAGGTTGGGAATTATCATATTATCACTCCTTAACCAGGGCATCCGGCAAGGTTTTAAAAAATGAAAAAAGTATCATTTGACACAAAAAATGGTTATCTCCTATTGGACGGCATCATGATGGCGCCACTTAACGAATCTGATTTTATTAAAATTGCAAAAGAAAATGACATTGAAATAGAAGACAACAAAACCAATACTTTCGTGCACAATTTATCAACGTGCGGAAGCTTGAATGAATTTGAGTTTGGCATAAATTTTATCTTTGAAAATTATTGCATGAAGAGTGTATGGCTATCGTGGGATGGAGGAAATACCAAAAAATATGGATACAACTCAACGGAAAATCAGTTGATATCCGACAAGAACAACCTGGCCAGATTACTTGCTAAAGTGTTGGAAAAAAATCCTGACGAAGTAAAAAAATCTTTCTCCGCATTCAACTTTCCATGGGGCAGCATTTCAGCTTCAGCATCTATTCAATCCGCGATGGCATCAATTGGAATATCCTGGAATATGCACTATTTTCATACACAATAAATCAAAGGACAAAAATGAAAATTCTTATTTATCCACATAAGGATTTTTTGTCAAGCATGAAGTTTGAAATTAACAAGGGAGCTGATATGCACATTAAGCTATCCAAGGCTTGGAATGCCAAACTAATCACGCCAGAAATAATTAATCTACTGATCAATGAAAATTCATATAAAAAGAGTTGGAAATATGTTGTTTGCATTTTTCTAAATTCAAGTTTCTTCTCCGCTTACTTTTATGCCAAATCAGAAAACTATAAGATAAGCCTGGTTGATGAAAATAATAAACTGATAAAAATTCACAAAATTAAAATTATTGACAATGGATATAATTCGTGATGTCAAATTTGAAGATGGATATTTTTCTGCAAACGAATCAATCATTCTATTTAGAGGGATGAAAAGAAAAAATCTACACTCGATGGATCAAGACTGGGAAGCATGGGTAATGCATGAAGAAGAGGTAATCGCCTACAAAACAAGTTTCAAACTAAAGAAATTGAGAATAATCGTTATTTGTTTTTTTGAGAAAGATGATGGCCCCATAAAATGCTGGGATTTTGGTCCGGAAAATTGCATGGATGGTTTTCAGTCTAAACCAGAAGGAAAATATACAAGAAGAGTGAGACGCTGGTTTCTGGATGATTTTGGCATCGTTCTGCCGCAATCAGGGCCGTGGGGGAAAATAGACGCCTGCCACGACCCACATAATCAAACCACATCAGTTTTTTGCGCCTATCAATAAAACCAATATTAAATTCAGATTACCATATATATGAGTATTTCCGATATAGGACACGAGATGGCAATTTTAAACATACCATCAAATGCTTTCTCGATTGGCGATCCGACTCAGGATGAGAGTCTGTGCATCAGAGAAAAAAATGGATATTGGGAGGTTTTTTATTATGAACGAGGAATAAAAACAGGGCTTCGCTTTTTCAAAGAAGAACATGAAGTCTGTGAAAATTTTTTATTCACAATAAAATCCTGGCTTATGTAATTTGAAAATAATATTTTTCGTATTTATCCTCTATTACAAGAATAACCATGAGACCCATAAAAAGTCACATTTTAGACACTATCAATATAGGAATACTCTGCCTGAATTTTGACGAAGCAAAAGAATTTTACATTGATAATCTCGGATTTTTTATTACGATGGATAGCATCATTCAGTGTAATTCAGGCACCAGTCGCCGTCTGACAATGACACACGAGTCCAACAAAAAATTCTCAATAGAATTCATGCATCCTTCAAAAATTGAGCAAGCACATCGCGTAGGTAGCAAAGGTGGCACGATCAATCTATCACTTTACGAACGAAAAATATTGACACGCTCAAGGAGCGACTGGAAAAAACTGTTTTTTCGTCAATTATGTAGAGGCTCCCTACGCAAGTTTTCTGAACGTCGAAGATCCGATGGGGAACAATATTTGCCTCTACCAACCGTGCTGAATCACTGTAATAATTCATACGAGATGCCTCATTCAAAATTCCGCATAACAGAATGAAAAAATTTGAAATCCCAAGCTATATTTTTGATTTCATTGATGGATTACTGCTCGTCAATGGAGAGATTGCATTATCGAAAAAAACTCCAGCAAACTATTTCATAAATAGCATTATCAATACATTCCACACCAAACCCACAACAACAGGGGCTGGAATGTATATTTTTGATATCAATGGATGGGTAGGCGATTACGTTGTCGAGTTGATTATTGTAAAAGAAAATTTCCCCGAAATAGATTACGTAATAATGCATTACTTTGAAAATAATTCTGTAGGCAACGGCGTGAGTGAATCATCGTTAGTCAAAAAAATTCAAAGAAAGTCTGGCATTCCCGGAAAAATGAAAGGGTTATCAGAAATAATATTTCAATTTCCGTGGGGAAGCGTTATCGTACAACATGACATAAGAACATCCTCATCATGCATAATCTTGCAGTACAAAATAGCCAGAAAATCACCCATCCGATTGAAAATGAATGATAATTGTGAATCGCATATCAATATAGATAAATCGATAAAAGTGCAGCAACGAATAATGGAATCCATAAAAAATAGTGATACTTTTTTCCCAAAAACAAGTGAGATACAATGGCTGAATTTATTGAAGAAGCTACCTCGAAGATTAAAAATCTGTCTTCTCAATGAAATTTCTTTTGAAAATGCATTGATAGCAACATATTCTTCAAACTGGCCAGATGAGGGGAGCGTTGTAGCACTGCTGAGTAACAAGTTCAGAACGAAGAAACTCGACAAGGATTTACATTTCCGAGAGCTGAATGACCCGCATTACTGCAATGAAGAAATTTCATATGTTGAAGATAACGTTACACACTTGATTATCAATTAGGCAGCACCTGGAACAACCCAGGATTTGACTTGCCCATCGCCCTGCACGATACTTGCCGCTGTCGCCAAGCTACCGATCCTGCGCAATAAACCATCAGTGCCTGTCACCACCGCCTACACTTACAGCATGCCGTCTCCGAACTCCCCCACCGCTCCCTACATCGGCCGCTTCGCCCCCTCCCCCTCCGGTCCCCTGCACATGGGCTCGCTTGTTGCCGCCATGGCCAGTTATCTCGATGCCAAGGTGCATCAGGGCACATGGCTGCTGCGTATCGAGGACCTGGACTACGACCGCAACGTCGAGGGTGCCGATATGGCGATCCTGGCCACCTTGCAGCGCTGCGGCATGGCGTGGGATGGCGAGGCGACGTGGCAGAGCCGGCGGCTGCCGTTGTACGAGGCGGCGCTGAAGCAGTTGCAGGACGATGGCCTCGTGTATGCGTGCGGCTGTTCGCGCAAGGAGATTCAGGATTCGGTGCTGCAGGCGGGCGGACCAAAGATTGGCGCCGCCGTGTATCCGGGTACCTGCCGCCATGGCTTGGCGCCGGGCAAGGCGGCGCGGGCCTGGCGGCTGCGCGTGCCGCAGGGGCCGCAAGCCGTGTACGGCTTTACGGACCGCTGGGCGGGTCCGCAGCGGCAAGACCTTGCCAGCGAAGTGGGTGACTTCATCGTGCTGCGCGGCGATGGCTTTTGGGCGTATCAGCTGGCCGTGGTGGTCGACGATGGCGCACAGGGCATCACGCAGGTGGTGCGTGGGGCGGACTTGCTCGACTCCACGCCGCGCCAGCTGTATCTGCAGGATGTGCTGGGCTTGCCTCATCCCGGCTTCTTGCACGTGCCTGTCGTCACCAATGACAGCGGCGAGAAACTGTCGAAACAGACAGGCGCCCTCGCCTTCGATACGGGCACCGATGCGGCCGAACTGCTGGCGTCGGCGCTGCTGCCGGCGGCCCGCTTCCTCGGTCTCGACGTGCGCGCCGACGACGTGGAAGATTTCTGGCGGCAAGCCATTCCCGCCTGGGCGCAGCGGCTGGCGCGCCTTCCCGGGCACGCATAAAAAAACCCGCCGCGGCGCGAGCCGGGCGGGTAGCAATGCAGGCGCCAGCACATGGCCGGCGCCTGGAACCGAACACTTAAGAAAACCGTAGCGAGCGGCCGCAAATCACGGCGCGCAGCAGGTTTGCTTATGTGTTCTTAGAAGTTGCCTTTGAATTGCACCCCAAATTGACGTGGCTCATTGATGAAGCCCGTGCGGTTGTTGAAGTCGATGGCACCCGTGATACGCTGGGTGTCGGTGATGTTGCGGCCGAACGCGGCCACTTCATACTTGCCGGCATCCCAGGTGTAACCCACGCGCAAGCCGCCTTCGACCATCGGCTTGCCGGTGAACTCGGTTGCCTCATACAGGAAGAAGTTGATCTTGCTGCGGTAAGCCCAGTCTGTGAAGACGAAGAATTCGCCGTTTTCCATCGGGATCGAATAGCGGCCCGTGGCGGTGATCGTCCACTTCGGCGCTTGCGGCAATGGATTGCCGTCGATGATGGCACGGTTGCCGGTGGTCAGCGGGTCCGTCACGGTGCAACGCGTTTGCGCGCAGGTGGCGATCGACAGGCTCGGGTCCTTGATTTCCGTGAAGTTGTAGCTGCCGCCCAGCGACATCTTCAGGCTCGGCGTGACAAAGCCTTCCAGTTCCAGCTCGGCGCCGCGGCCGTTCGTCTTGGCTGCATTGATCAGGCGCGTGATATTCGACGTGCCGCCCACCACCGTCAGTTGCTGGTTTTTCACCTGGTAGTCATACACGCTGAACGCGACGCGGGCGCGGCGGTTGAACAAATCGGCCTTGATACCGGCTTCGTACGAAGTGATAGTTTCCGCATCGGCAACTGTCACGGACACCTTGTCGCTGGCCGGGGCGATACTTGGCGCGCGGAAACCAGTGGCGATACGCGCGTAGAAGTTCACGTCCTTGTTGTATTTATAGGTACCGCTCAAGTCCCAGTTGACCTTGGCTTTGCTGACATCGGCGCTGGTCGGGTTGACCTGCACGATGTTGGTCGCTTCCACCGTGTTGAAATCCTTCTTGTCCTTGGTGTAGCGCAAACCGGCGCGCAGCATGAAGTCATCGTTGACGGCGTAGTTGACGGAACCGAACGTGGCCCAGGCCGAGTTCTTCTGGCGGCTGGCCAGGTGCGTGGTCAGCACGTGCGTGCTGGTATCGAAGTTGTCGGTGAAACCGTTGGCATCTTCGTTGAAGTAGTACACGCCTGCCTGCCAGTTCAGCGGACCGGCATTTTTCGATTCGGCGCGGAACTCCTGCGAGTATTGCTTCACGCTGGTGATGCCGCCGGCCGTTTCAACTTGGAAAGGAATGAAGCCGGGGCCCGTCGGCGTGCCGCCGTCGATGTCGCCATGCGACACATAACTGCCGACCTGTTCAAAGCCGGTGATCGAGTACAACTTGACGCCGTCCAGGTCCCAGCTCAGGCGGGCGCTGGCGCCGTTGGTGCGCAGACGCTGGAAATTCGGCGCATTCGTGAACGACTTGTTCGGGTCGAAACCGTCGACGATGTCGTTCGTGCCCTGCTTGATCAGGTTGGCGTAGAAGACGCGCGCGCTGCCCGTGGTGTTGCGCTGGTGCACATTGAACAGGGCGTTGAACGTGGTGTTCGGTGCGTACAGCAATTGCACGCGTTCAGCATGTTCGTTGTAGCCGTCCAGCGCGTTTTTCTGGCCCGTAAATGTGTTGTCGACGTAATCGTCGCGGTGCTGGCGCAGGGTCGAGAAGCGCAGCGCCCATTCTTTGCTCAGCGGCACGTTGACGGCGCCGTCGAAGTTGGTCGTGTTGTGCGTGGCGGCGGAAACGTTGTAATAGCCTTCAACCTTGTCCAGCTTCGGCTTGACGGATTCGAACTTGACCACGCCGGCCGGCGTATTGCGGCCGAACAAGGTGCCTTGCGGGCCGCGCAGTACTTCCACGCCAGCCACGTCGAAAATCGGATAGCCCTTGAGGATGGGATTTTCTTGCACGACATCGTCGTAAATCAGGGAAACAGGTTGCGATGCAAAGATGTTGAAGTCGGTATTGCCGTAGCCGCGGATGTAGAAGCGGGGGAAGGTGCGGCCATTCGACGATTCCACGTTCAGGCTCGGCACTTTGCCGGCCAGCACGCGGATATCCTGGCCGCTGGACACGAGCACGTCGAGCTTCTCGTCGCGCAGCAGCGACACGGAAACGGGCACGTCGCGGATATTTTCCTTGCGGCGCTGTGCCGTCACGGTCACGGTTTCCAGCTGGCTGGCGGCAGGGGTCGTATCAGCAGCGACTTCATCAGCATAAGCCGAGCCGATAGGCAAGGCAGCGGACAGTGCCAGCATAGCAGCGCTTTTGGCGCACAAACGCTTGTGCATCTTGGACATCTTGATCATGTGGTTTCCCAGAAGTTTAAAAAAAGAATTGCGAAATCTGTCTTTCTTGCAACCTGTCTCCGGGTTATATACGGCGCTGGACGATCGTTTGCACCATCACGGTGCAGCAGCGCGAGCGGATGTTCCCCCGCTCTCGGCGTCACTGGCTCTGTCCTGGCTGTCACTCAAGTTGACAGCGGTTCCGGCCGCATCTCTCGGATGTCTGATGAACACCAACTTTTAAGTAAGGCGCCAATTTAATTCAAGCGGCTTATGCGCTGCAAGAATATTGTTATGTAAAATATTTATTCACCAACATAAAAGCCTGACTAGTGGTTATTCAGCCACAATACGCTCAGGAGCTTGCTGTTTTGCCCATTTTCCGGCCCTGGCGCCGCCGTTGCGCCGCGGCGGCGAAATGCTGCCTGCAAGACAGGCTCCGGCCGGTATTTGACTGTAATATCGCCATACTTGACCTTGCCGTGCTGCCCCATCCCAGTGCAGCGGCGGCGCGCCGCACCATTGCCGACCTTATCCATGCCAGAACCGAGCCAGCACAGCCACGACATCATTTCCTCCCCCGCCGCCGCGCAGGCCGCGCATAGGCTGCTGGGCGCCCATTGCGACATCGTCTGGAGCACGAAAACCTTCGGCCAGTTCGATACCGACCAGCCGTCCTGGCGCGCCTTCACGGGCCAGACGGAAGCCGAACTGCGGGGCCGCGGCTGGCTCAATGCCCTGCATCCGGACGACCGCAACTTGCCTTACGTCATGCCGTCGCATCTGACGACCGTGTTCGAGGCGGAATACCGGCTGCGCCACGTCAGCGGCAGCTACCGCAACATGCTCGTGCGCATGCTGCCCGTGCTGGCGCCCGACGGCAGCATCGTTGAATGGCTGGGCTCGCATTGCGACGTGACGCAGCAGCGGCAGACGGAACAGCGGCTGCGCCTGGCCATGCAGGGCGGCCGCATGGGCACGTGGGAGATCGACCTGGGCAGCGGCAGTATGGCCGGCTCCGATGCGTTCAAGGCCAATCTGGGCCTGCCACCTGACAGCCACATCGATTATGCGCAGCTGACGGGTGCCATGCTCGACGGCGATCTGCAGCAATGGCAAGCGGTGGTGCATGCAGCCATTGCCAGCGCCAGCGATTTCGAGATCGATATCCGCGTGCGCTGGCCAGATGGCGCACTGCACTGGGCGCACATGCGCGGCACCTGCGCCAGCGACGGCGCCGGCAACGTGATCGCCCTGTCCGGCATCTCGCTCGACCTGACGGCCAGCAAGCAGAACGAGGAAACCCTGCGCCTGACCCTGGCGGCCGGCGAAGTGGCCACCTGGAACTGGGACATCGTTGCCGACCGCGTGACGGCCGACAGCAATATGGCGCGCCTGTTCCCCGTCAATGCCGATGCGACCACGGCGGCGCCGTTGGCGCGCTACCTGGACATCATCCATCCCGATGACCGCGAGCAAGTCAGCGCTCAAATTGCCCAGGCGCTGCACGCGCACGCGCCGTTCGAGGCCAGCTACCGCGTCGCTGCCGGCGATGGACAGTACCGCTCGGTCATCGCGCGGGGCCGCGCGGAATACGCGCCCGATGGCACACCCTTGCAATTTCCCGGCGTGCTGCTCGACATCACGCGCCAGAAACAGGTGGAAGATGCGCTGCGGCGCAGCGAGGAACGCTATCGCACTCTGATCGAGCTGATGGACCAGGCCTTTTGCGTCATTGAAATGCTGTACGACGAGCAGGGCCGCCCCGTGGACTTCCGCTACCTGGAAGGCAACGCCGCCTTCGTCAAGCAGTCGGGCCTCGACAATGCCATCGGCAAGACCATCCGCAGCTTCGTGCCCGACCATGATCAGCACTGGTTCGACCTGTACGACCAGGTAGTCAAGACGGGCGAACCCGTGCGCTACGAAAACGAAGCCGTGGCCATGGAGCGCTGGTTCGAAGTCTTCGCCGCGCGCCTGGGCGGCCCCGGCAGCCGCCTGCTGACGGTGCTGTTCAGCGACATCAGCGAGCGCAAGCGCTCGGAACAGCAATTGCGCCAGCTGGCCGACAACCTGTCCGAGATGGACCGGCGCAAGACGGAATTCCTGGCCACCCTGGCGCACGAACTGCGCAACCCGCTCGCACCGATCCGCAACGGCTTGCAAATCATGCGCCTGGCCGCCGACAAGCCCGCCACCGTGTCGCGCGTGCGCGACGTGATGGAGCGGCAAGTCAATCAGATGGTGCACCTGGTCAACGACTTGCTGGACGTGGCCCGCATCACGCGGGGCCAGATCGAGCTCAAGCTCGAACGCGCGGACTTGAAAACCATCATCGCCAGCGCCGTGGAAACGAGCATGCCGCTGATCGAAGCGGGCCGCCACCAGTTGCAGATACAAGTCGCTGAAGAACCGCTGCCGCTCGAGGCAGACCCCACGCGGCTGGCGCAAGTACTGGGCAATTTGCTCAACAACGCCGCCAAGTACACGCCCGCCGGCGGCCACATCGCCTTGCGCGCGGTACGCGATGGCAATAAGGCCTTGATCGAAGTCAGGGACAGCGGCGTGGGCATCCCCGCCGAATCGATCGCCACCGTCTTCGACATGTTTACCCAGGTGGGGCAAAACATGGGCCGCGCCCAGGGCGGCCTGGGCATCGGCCTGTCGCTGGTGCGGCGCCTGGCCGAGTTGCATGGCGGCAGCGCCACGGCGGCCAGTCCCGGCGCCGGCCTGGGCAGCACATTTACCG
The DNA here is from genome assembly GCF_058797855.1 of Janthinobacterium sp. GW823-FHT01H08. NCBI lineage: Bacteria > Pseudomonadati > Pseudomonadota > Betaproteobacteria > Burkholderiales > Oxalobacteraceae > Janthinobacterium > Janthinobacterium sp. GW823-FHT01H08. The sequence continues at coordinate 1,571,861 of NZ_CM179504.1, read as the reverse complement.
TGCGCCTGCCGCTGCTGAAGGAAGAAGCCAACGCCCCCGCCGCACCGGACGCGCCCGCCCACGCCGCCAGCGCCCGCCATTTCCGCGTGCTGGTGGTCGACGACAATGTCGATGCGGCCGATACCCTGGCGGCCGTGCTCGACATGATGGGCCATGCCACGCAAGTGGCCCACGATGGCGCGCAGGCCCTGGCCGTGGCGCCGCAATTCTTGCCTGACGTTATCTTCCTCGACATCGGCTTGCCCGGCATGAACGGCTACGAAGTGGCGCGCGCGCTGCGCCGGATACCGGCCGGCGCCAACGTCGTGCTCGTCGCATTGACGGGCTGGGGTGCCGAAAACGACCGCAGCCAGTCGAGCGCAGCCGGCTTCGACCACCATCTGACCAAACCGGCCAACCTGCTCGCCATCGGCGAACTGCTGGCCGCCCTTTCCACTCCGAAAATACCTACAGACCATGACTGACTCCCCGAACCACGTCCGCCGCACCCTCCTGCTGGCCGCCGGCACTACCCTGCTGTGCCCGGCACCGCTACTGTTCGCCGCACCCGCCACCAGCATCGCCAGCGCCCACACGCAGCTGGCCGCGCTGGAACAGGCCGCAGGCGGACGCCTCGGCGTTGCCGCCTGGCGCCAGGGCAGCGAGCTGCGCGTTGCCTACCGCGCCGACGAACGCTTCCCCCTGGCCAGCACCTTCAAGGCCATGCTGGCGGCCGCCGTGCTGGCCCGCAGCGTCAGCCAGCCGGGCTTGCTCGACCAGCACGTGCGTTACGAGAAAAAGGAACTGGTCACCTATTCGCCCATCACGGAAAAACATCTGGCCAACGGCATGAGCGTGGCCGACCTGTGCGCCGCCACCTTGCAGTACAGCGACAATAGCGCGGCCAATTTCCTGATGAAAATATTGGGCGGGCCACAAGCCGTGACGGCGTTTGCACGCAGCATCGGCAACACGGTATTCCAGCTGGAACGCTGGGAAACGGAACTCAATAGCGCCATCCCCGGCGAAGTGCGCGACACGGCCAGCCCTGCGTCGATGGCGCACAGCTTGCAACAAGTGTTATTGGAAAATAGCTTGCCGGCGCCGCAGCGCCAGCAACTGGACACCTGGATGCGCGGCAACACGACGGGCGACAAGCGCATCCGCGCCGGCGTGCCGGCCGGCTGGCAAGTGGCCGATAAAACGGGCTCGGGCGCCTATGGCAGCGTCAACGACATCGGCGTGGCCTACCCGCCCAGCGGCGCGCCGCTGCTCATCGCCGTGTACTACACCCGCGAACAGAAAAACGCGGACACGAATCAGGACATCATCACGGCCGCCACGCGCATCGTGACGGCCGCATTGGTGTAATTACTTGGGCAGGGCGGCCATAAAGCCGGCATACGTCGACCAGGCCGGATCGGCCGCGCTGCGGATTTCAATCGGGAACTTTGGACGCGGCGCCAGCGCCGTGTTCAGGCGATTGAAGAATTCTTCGCCCGACTGCGTGTAATAAATCCATTCACGCAAGTTTTCGCCCGTCGACACCAGCGCCAGGGTGGCGAAGCCGTCTTCTTCCACCACGGGCGCCAGCGCCGCTTCCAGCTCCTCCATGTGCTCGCGCTCGTTCGGCGCGGGCATGCCCGTTTCATCTTCATAACGCCAGGCGATGATGATGCGGTCCGGCTGCGACGACAGGTCCCAGTCGTCATGGAAGGTGTCGACATAGCGGTAGATGATGGCCATCTCGTCGCTATGCGTGACGATGGTGCCCCAGCTGCGGGCGGAAGTGGAATTTTCGTTCATGGTTGCAATAGTCAAAAAATAAATCGAGGGAGCGCAGCTTACAGCACCGGCGGGCAAGTCACATTCCAGGCGTCATACTGGGCGCCGCTCTTGCGCAGCCAGACGCGGGTGTAGCTGTCGCGGTCGCTCTTGAACACCAGCGCGTAGCGCTCTTCGGCGCGCGGCGTGGCGGCGCCCACGTCGACGGCTGCCAGCGTAAATTTCAGCGCCCGTAGCGGCGCGCAGGCCGTGTTACCCGCCATCAATAATCGCGCCCGCTCCAGCAACGGCTTCTGGTACAGCAACACGCCTTCCAGTTCCACATCGGGAATCCGTTGCAGCATGCGCACGGGTTCGGCCACCGCGCGGCAGGTGCCACGGTCGAGCCAGGCGTAATACTCCATGCCCGCCTCCTGCCAGCGCGCCTGCTTGCCTTCGCCGTGCAGCACGAACTTGGTACGCTGCGTCCGGCACAGCACGCCATGGCCGCGATACGGCGGCGTTTCCACGCTGCCCACCACTTCGCGGCCGCGGCCGCCGACCACGGGCACGCTCTCGAACACGGTGCGCGTGGCCGGCTCGCCCGGATATTGCTGCGCATAAAACTCCAGCAAGGACGCGCGCTGCTGCGCATCCACCGCCACCGCCTCGGCGGCACTGGCAGAGAGGCACGCGGCCGACATTACACACAGCGCCAAGGGGCGCACGAAATATCCTGGCATGGCATTCCTTCAATCGACGTTCAGAGGCGGGTATCGCCCAAGCGCCGATTATATAGTTAGCAGGAAATACCGGGAGGACGCGGCATCAGGACGTGTGGAAGTTGACGCCGCCAGCCAGCAGCTTGGCGCCGCAGGTGGTGGTGTCGCCTTCGAAGGCGATGGCGATGCCGTTGATGCTATGCCGGGACGAGCCGCTGGCAATCTTGCAGCCTTGGTGCCCCTTGATGGGGCAACTGCACAAGTCCCCGACGCAGGCGACAGCGATACCATTGACCGTGAAGTGCGTGGCGGCACAACTGAGCACCTTGCCGCCATGCGACGTTGCGTCGCCCAAACGGATGACTTTGCGCATGCTACCTCCCGTTCTACTTGCCCGCCGAGCTTTCCAGGATGGCTTCCACCGATGGCGCCACGTAGTTGGCCGGATCGACGGCCGGCGTGATGCGGCTGCGGAAGATATCAACATTGGCATCCTGCTGCTGACGTTTGGCATCCGATGGTGGCGTAATAAAAATAATGCTGGCCTCGTTACTGTCGCGTAAATTAATCGCCGCACTGGCGCCGCCATCGCGGTAGCTGCCCATCACGCCGATGGCCATCTGCATGAACCACGTGGCCGCGCCCGTGTTGCCCAGGCGAAGATCAGTATTGATGAACTGCGCGCTCTTGCTGCTGTCGATTTCGGGGCCACCCTGTGCCGCATAGTCATGCAGCATGCTTTCCAACATCAGTAACTGCTCCGGCTGGTTTCCCGTGCCGGCCACGATGCGCGCAGGCCCCTTGCCGCGCTCGGCTTCCGGCAAGGTCTGCAGCGCTTGCCGCCAGCCGGCGTTAAAAATATTCTGGCGCGCATCGCGCCGCGTGACGGGCTTGCCTTCCTCATCCGCGAACTTGACGAACACGGGCCTGTGCACGAATCCAAACGAAGGCAATCGGTCGAAGGTTTCCATCTGTTCCCGGTTCCACGGAATGGGGAACCACGGCGTCGGCTTCCAGTCGCGCGGCGGACGATTTTCCCAGGGATTGAGTTTATCGAAGGTGTGCAAGCCGACGCCACGGATATCGGGCCGCTGGGCGAAAGAGGCGGCAGCGCCGAGCCATTCGGCGACGGTGGGTTGGCGGGGCATAGAAAAGGAGTTTTCATCCAGTTTTTTGTCCTGTTTTGCCAGAGAATTTTTCAAATCATAGTACATAGACCTGAATTTCTCTTGCACAAACTTATTCTCGGGGTCTTCCCACACATATGGACGCAAAAATTCCACCCTCTTCCTACGAGCCAGGATAAACACGGTTGTGGCATCAGGCATTTCGGGGATATAGTAGCCATCAACCAGCGTCTTCTTATCTCCTGGCTTGCGCCCGCCATCGCGGGTTCCTGGGCTGTCTTCGGAATGCACCAACACATAGGGGACGTCAGGATGACGATCAAAAAAATCAAAAACATCTATCAACAAACGATCCGGTCTCTCGTCTAACTTCCAAGGTGCAATTGAAAAAAAATGAAAGGATAAACCCGTCGTGCTTGCGCCCGCTACCAGACCGGCCATCGGTTCATCCGCACTGGGTTGCGCGGCGGGATTAAGTATCGGCGAGCCAGCATAAAACGATGGCAAGCCCCAATACAAGGGAGTGAGATTTGCACCGTTTTCCAATGCATCGCAGGCCCTACTACCGCCATCTCCATCCTTGTCATATCCAGTCCAGGGATATTTTTTCGGATCTTGCTCACGTATGCTGGTATAAGCACTTCCCTTTCGCAAGGCTTCCCATAATTTACCCTGCCGGTATTTATCGAGCGTCACACCAAATCCGATCACTTCCAACACATATTCTCGCTCTGATTCCACAGGTATTTTTAGCTGTTGCGCCGTCACCTGTAACGCAATTTCACGTGCCTGGCTCTTCGATAAGGCACTGAGCCATAACAAACCAAAAAATAAAACGACAATAACTATCGATATTCCCAACCACCGAAGCGTCATCATATCTATCACCTATGGGTATGCAGTTCTGGAGAAACGGTAGTCGATCCGAGAAAATTGCTACTGGCGAAGTTCGACAACCATTTATTTTGCTTTTTTTTCGCTCACTACTTTTATGTTTTTGGTTTGTGACACTACAATTTTCCACAACGCCCCTGTTAGCAAGGGCAATCCTGCAGGCAAAATTCCCGTGTTGTAATACTTGATATTGCCGTCAATAACTGTTCGTCGCCACGGTGATTCAGCACTTAAATATGCTGCAAAATCAGCAAGAAAGATCTCCTCCAGAAGTATTCCCTTTCTAGGTTTTTCTTTCGTCTGTAATCTCTTCACCCGCCAATCCGCCACCGCACATAAATACGCATAAAACTGCGGATCCGAACTAGCCTTGCCGCTGCCAATCGCCACGTCATACGCGGTCACTTGACTATGATTCTTCGCGCTACCGATAATAGAACTATGAAAAGACTTGGCGCTGACCTCCCGCTGCCAGCGCAAGCGGGCCTCATTCGGGCTTTCCTGGATGGTTGCCAAGACATTTCCGTCCGTGTAGCGGGTGGCTGCAATGACGTTGCGTTGATCGAGCGGCCCTTTGCCATCGAGTTTCTTTTCCTTGTTATAGGCAGTCGTCATCAAGGCTAATTCGGCCCCGCGTATGGCTTCATCGCGCTCTGGAAAGCGGCGATAGCCGGCCGGATCCGGGCGATCCTCGACGCTTGTGTACAGGCCGCTTCCGCTGGTAAGTGCTACTGATGCATCGCAGGGATCGACTTCTTCCACAGGTCCCTGATCTTCAGGTTTACGGTTTCGCATCATCGAAGTTTTGGGAATATTGGGCGAATCGATTTGCGAGGTGCCGCGCAAATCGGCCGGCACCGGCTGTTTCAATGCTTCGCCAGTGATGGTGCGTATGCCATTACGCTGTTCCGTCTTGCTCAACCTGGTATTGATAGGCCAAGCCACCGCCTTGTGTTGCGCACGATATTTTCGTAATGAAACATCAACGTGTGCCTGTTCGCTTTCTGTTGTAAGACGCAGTGGAAAGTCAAAAGGCGGCGGCTTGCCTACCAACGACACCGTGGTCTTTCCAGTGGCCGGATCCAGCCTGGTCTTGTTGCTGAATATCCGCTGATAAAATCTGCCGCCCAGTTCCGCCAGCGCATTGCGTACCTGCTCGCGTTCCACGATGCGGGTATGTCCAGTAAAAACGCTGTTTCCATCAATGCTGGAAGTTTCCTCTTCCTCCATGAGTTCACTTCCCGATGCATAATCCGGTACGCCATCCCACCCCATGCCCTGGATATTATCCAGTGCCACCGTCATGTCTTCGGGACAAAAATACAGATAAACTTTGCGGCGATTGTCGCGGTCGTCGGCACTCTGCCAGCGGCTGCCGACCATGCCACGATGTTCGTCCTTCTTCAAGTCGGCAAACGGCGGCTGGCAGGCCTGGCCAGTGCCCTTTGCCACACCGGCCACGATATTCGCCAAAGTCTTCAGGCGCGCTCCCATGGTCTGCGCACCACTGAGCAAATGGTAATAAGGCTTCATCGCCGCATCCTCGCCGCCGTCGAACCAGGCCGCGCCTCGCATCAGCAGAGGCAGGCTGTCCACCAGGCTGTACGGCGGATGCGTGAGTATCAAATTATCGGCCGGCGCCAGCCCCTTTTCCATCAGCATGGCTTGGGCCAGCAGCGACAGCAGGCAACCCTGGCTGTGCGCGACGATGCTGACAGTATCGTCAGCATCATAATCGCGGATCATGGAAATGAGCGCGGCCAGACGCTGGGCCGCCAATACCATGTACATGCGGCCAGGCGCCGTCCTCAATGGACGCAAGGCATCGCCCATGGGATCCGCAGGCGCATAGATACCCGGACGCCACATGTCGGGCAAGCTGCTGGTGGCGTTGCCGAAGGGACCGCCTTCCTTGGACAGGTCCTTGTCGAGGCGGTTGCCGTAGCGGTCAACAAACTGGCCGTTGATCGTTTTGCATTTCACTCCCACTTCACGGTAGCCCCAGTAAAACGGGATCACGGGGCTGTTGGTATCCTTGGCGATAGTGCGCTTGAAGAACACGGCGTCGGGATCGTCTTCCAGCCTGTCCTTGTCCGCCGCCACAGGCATGCGGTAAGAAGCTGGCGTAAAGCCGCGGCCCAGCCTTTGCGTCAATCCCTCGCACAAGCCATGCTCCACCGCCTTGTAGCTGACGCCCACATCGTTGACGCCGTGAATAACGATGATATTGCCCGGCAAGTTGCGGCGTATTTTCACCTTCTTGCAGACGCTGCGTTCGCAATGCAGGAGCGTCACGTCTTCGCCCACCACGTACGGCACTTTCGGATAGCTGCCCATTGCATTCTCCTGGCGTCATCAATCCTTGTTGTTGAACACTTCGATGGCGGCCAGGTGCATGGCCGCGCGCTCCAGCACCTCCGTCTTGCCGTCCCCGTCGCTGCGGCCATCGGCCGACGAGCCATCTTCCAGCTTCACGGCAAACTGGGCTTGCGGCGCCAGCTGGGGAGCTGGCGGCACGCCATCGGCGGGACTGTCGTCGCCCTCATATTGAAAAATGAATTGCTGGTCGGCCTTGCCCTCGGCAAAGCTTGGTAATTGCACTACCATGCTTTGCGGGTCATTGAAGACGAAGTTGGGCGCATTGAAGTTCAGCGGTGACTTGCTGCCGAAGGTGATGCCATCGGCGATGCGGATGAAAGCACCATGCTTGGAAATCAGCACGATTTCATCGGCCATGCCCGTCAGCTTGCCCTCGCTGGCGGTGAGCTTCAAATTTTTCGCCGCGTTGAGGTCCATGTCGTCATGCTGGCTTTGCAGCAGGAACTTGCCATGGTGGGCGATGGCGCGGATGCCGTCCGCATGGGCAAACAGCGAAATGCCCTTGCCTGCGTTCACACTGTAGCGCTGGCCCGCCACCGCTTGCAGATGCTGCTGCGCCACCGTATCGATATTGCTGACGGCATAGCTGATGATGGCCTTCGAACTGGCAAAGCTGATGCCGGCCGGCGCCGTGACGGCAATCGCCGCCGCACCGCCCAGCTCGGCACGGGGCTGCGTATTGCTGCCGCCTTCCCAGCTTTTCAAGCTGTGCTGCAGCTCCTGCTGCGCTTCATCCGTATTCTCCAGCGCCTGATGCGTGGCAGCATAGCTGCCCAGCGAGCGAAACAATTCCAGGCAATTTTCCATCAGCCCCAGATATTCGCTGCGTGCCATGTGCCCGCCGTCGCCGTTCAGGCGCTTCCAGGCCGAAATCAGCATGCCCTTGCCCGCCCGCATCGCCAGTTGCTCATCGGTACGCAGCTCGGCGCCCTCGCCGCGCGCCTCTCCCTGGCCATTGCGCCGGTCCTGCGTCAGCCAGCCCAGGTTGAGCTGGGTGGAGCCATGGTCGCTGGCAAGCTGGGCATTGATTTGCCCATGCACATCATCGAAACGCAGCTGGTTGCCACGTGTGCCCTTGATCTCGCGGCTCTTGATGCCGGACAAATAACGGTTGCCGGGCAAGTCGCCCGCCTTGCTCAATGCGATCGGCAACGCACTGTGGTTGTACAGCTGTCCCACGATGATGGGCCGGTCCGGGTCGCCGCCGAGGAAAGCCAGCAGGACTTCGCTGCCCACGCGGGGCAAGCCCAGATAGCCGCACTGCTGCATGCTGCCAGGCCCGCTTCCCGCCCAGCTCGACGCGACTCTTACCCAGGCCGAATCGGCATCCGTGTCGGAAGCGCCCGTGCCGCCTGCATGCTCATGGTCCACCTTGCGCGTGGCGGGAAAGCGCACCTTGACCCGGCCCATGGCGTCGCAATGAACCTCTTCATTCGCCGGCCCCACCACCACGGCGCTTTGCATGGTAACTGGCGGCAGGTCGATGCGCGTGTCGTAGGCCGGAACGATGGCCACGCCGCGCCGCACAGCGCTCAATTCGATATGCATGCGCAAGGGGCCATCGTCCACCGCCGTCGCCAGTTCGCGCTGCGGCAGCGATGCATCATCGGCCAGCCAGCGATTGCGCGCGAACAAACGCGCCACCCTGGCGGCCAGTTCCCGGGGTAAATTATTCTGCGCCGCCACCTGTAGCGCCGTCACGACAAAATCGCGCTCGGCCGGCGGAAGTGCGTCGATATCGGGATGTTCGGCCAGGCTAAAGTATTCGCCCGGACACAGGTCGCGCACGCTGCCCTCGGCATGAAAACAATGGCTTTCGTAGTCATGCTGCTGCATGGCTAGCATGCCCAACTGGCACAAGGCATCATGATCGCTCCCCGCACGTGGCGGCAGCACGCGGTAATCATCGAGGCTGGCGGCAACGGCATTGCCATGCATGCCTTGCCGGCCCTGCCCCATGGCGTCGGCAGTCATGAACGGCCGCGCGCGTGGATGTTCCTCATTCCAGCTATGGCGCGTCACCTTGCCCGCCTGCAACTTGCGGACTTCGTTCCACGACGTCAGGGTGTCGCGCTGTTCCGTCGCGCGGTCCGCGTGATAGCGCACGGTATCGGCCATGTTTTTCCGCAAGCCATCGGCATGGTTGAACAGCACCAGGGTATGTGCCGGCTCGGCATGCGCATCCGCATTGCCTTCCGCTCGAAAAAACCAGGCGACGCCGCTGCGCTTGAGCAGGCGCCGGACGAAGGCCGCATCGGACTCATTGTGCTGCATGACAAATTCGCGCTGTGGATACGTCTGTGCCTCGAAGAAATCGGCAAACACATACTGGAAGGCATGCCCCAGCACGGAATTGCTGCGTATCCATTCGTCGAGCAGGATCTTGATGATCTCGATATCCGTCAGGCGCCGGAAAACACGCGTATTGCTGCGCTTTTCCATGATGGCGAAGGCGTCCGTCAGCACCAGCTGATAGCTGGCCAGCGCGCCATCGCTGTCACCGGCACTCGCTTGCGTGACGAGGCCGCAGATGCTGCGCAACTTCCCCTGGTCGGTGACGATATCGATAGCGGCGGGCAAGGCGATGAAACTGCTCAGCGGCAAATCCGCATGCGTCGAGACGCACAGCACACGGTATTCGATCCCGCCACAGATGGCCTCGCTTCCGGCGACGCGCTGCGGTATCAGCGCACCGGCGGGCACCTTTGGGGATACGCCCAGGCGCAGGCGCAAGGGACGTTCGCCACCCGATATCGACTCATCACCGTCCATGGCGTTCTCCTCATTCTTACTTGCATTTAATCAAGCTGGAGAAACGACAATGCCATGGGACGGCAAGGAAATACTTGATATTTAGTAAGAATTCTCCAAGGTTCCCAATACTTCCATCAATCTTTGCCGCTTCGCCAGCAGGGTGGGATCAAACGCCGTCCACTGTTCCAGCCGCAACGCATACGCCGGCGCCATCATCCAGCCGAACACCTCCGCCTTGTCTTCCTCGGGGCCGTAGGCGGCGTACAGGCTCACCAGCCCGGGCTGCGGGTGGCCCAGGTTCTGGAAACCCTTGCCGTAGGCCGTGGCGCCGCCCTGGCCATAGGCTGTGCCGGGCGGGTTCAGGGCCAGCCAGGCGGGGTCGCGGTAATAGAAATCGTTGAACAGCCGGTATTCGATGAAGTGGTAATACTCGTGGTGCACGCGCAGCTCCATGCCGGATGGACACAGGGCGGCCAGCAGGTTGTCGGCGTAGACGACGCTGTCGATGTCCGGCGCCGGCATGGCCAGGCGGCGCTGGCCGTCCACGCTCAAGTCCTTCACCAGCACGACGTGGCGCAAGCCCGTGCGCGCGAAGACGCCGGCCGGGTAGCGCTCCATGGCCGGCAAGACGATGCTGAGCAACAATTGCAGCCCGGCACGGTCCTGCGCCGAGTCCGTAAAGGCGTGCGCCTCGCTGCCGGGCATGGCCAGAGTCCAGGCGGGCGCCAGCTGCAGGGCCGCCAGGCGCGCCGTGGCGATGGCCTGCAGTTGCGCCACGCTGGCGTCCCTGGGCGCGATGGGCGCATAACGCACGTTCCAGTCGAACTCGCTGCGCATGCTGTCTTGCTGGGCGGCACGCTCGAACGCTTGCAGGTCGGCCGCCGATGGCGCGGACGGGCCGGTGCCGGCGCAAGCGGACAGCAATACAACGGCAAGACAGGACGGCAGGCGGCAAGCAGGCATGGGATCTTTCACGGGCATAAAAATGGGGCGCAATTGCTGCGCCCCATTGTACAAGCTGCTAGTTCCTTACAGCATCAGCGCTGGTAATTCTTGAAGAAATTCCAGCTGATCACGGTGGCGTCCGGGCCCAGCTCGTCGCTGAATGGCCAGCCGGGAGGACCGCCGCTCCACGCGTGGTTCATGCCCTCGATCGTGTACTTTTGCGCGATGACGGCGCCGTTGTGCAGGTAGGTGTCGATGGAATAGCTGCGGCCGTACGGCACCGTCTGGCGCACGATGCTGTCGGCACGGTAGCGCACGCTGTCATTGTCGAGGCCATCGTCGCCGTAATCGCTGGTCTGCAGGAATTGCTCGATGGTCTGTTCGCCGTTGACGGGATTGACGACGATGTCGGAAGTGCCGTGGAACACCATCGTCGGCATCAGCCGGCGCGGCGAACCGGAGCAGCGCCAGGCATCCTTGCCGCGCACTTTCGGGTCGAAGGAGCTGCCGTTGAACAGCGAATCAGCCGCCGTGACCAGGCCGGTGGCGCCCTTGTACATGCCGCCCGAATGCACCATCACGGCAGCGAACACGTCGGAATAACAGGCGGCCATGATGGACGCCATGGCGCCGCCGGCCGAGATGCCCGTCACGTACACGCGGCTGTCCTGCACCGCATATTTGCTCTTGACCTTGTTCAAGATACCCATCAGCACGGCCGGCTCGCCCGTGCCCCGCTCCTGGTTCAAGGGCAACATGAAGTTCCAGCAGCGCATGGGGTTGGCCGTGACGTTCTGGCGCGGATAGACGACGATGAAGTTTTCACTGTCGGCCAGCTGGTTGTAGCGGCTGACGGCAGCCATGCTGTTCGGTTCCGAACCGCAGCCGTGCAGCATCAGCACCACGGGCAGCGGCGTGTTCGGATTGTAATTGCTCGGCAGCCAGACCTGGTATTCGCGCGAGCCCCACAGGCTCGCGTACAGGCCGAAGTCCCACTGCCCGGCGGAAGCCGGCAGCGCGGCCAGCAAGCCGCAGGCGGCGATGAGTGCAGATAACAAGTGACGCAGTTGCTGATGCAGATGTGCCATGCCAGTCTCCTGATTATTATTCACGACGAAAACAGCGACAACGACCCGGCTTGACGCCCGTCAAGCCGGCACTTCCGACCCGCGAGGCCGGACCCAGCGGGTCCAGCCCCGGCAGTGAAGAACTCTAAAATTTGTAACCGGCCTTGGCGATGATCTGGCGCGGCGGTCCATAGAAACCGTCGAGGATGAACACGGCGGGAATGTTGTAGCCATCCGTGCGGTAGCGCTTGTTGCCCAGGTTGCTGCCATGCAAGCTGAAGGTCCAGTTCTTTGGCGCTTCCCACACGACGCCGGCCGTCCAGATGCTGTAGCCGCCCTGCGCCAGGGTTTCGCTCAAGTCCGTCGTCGGGTAGACCTTGCTGCGATAGCCATAGCCGACCATGCTGCGCAAGGCACCGCCGAACACGTCGCGGTCCGTGCGCGTCACGTTCAAGCCCACTTGCCGGGCTGGCGTATTGCTGAACTTTTGCGTATCCGCAATGTTCTTGCCGCCGCTCATGAACTCGTCATAGTTGGCATCAAGCAGGGCGAGAAAACCGTTGACTTCCCACTGGCGGTTCGGCCGCCACGAGAATTCGAACTCCGCGCCTTTCACGGTGCCCTTGCCCGCATTCGTGAAGTCGCCATAGAAGCCCGGCACGCCGCCCGGCTGCACATAGCTGGTGAAGACGGACAATTGAATATCCTTGTAGCGGTTGTAGAACAAGGCCACGTTGGCGTCGAAGGTGTCGTCGGGCGCCGCATACTTCATGCCCACCTCCAGCGCGTCGAGTTTTTCATCCTTGTAGGGCCGCGCGGAATCGGGCACCACCAGGTTGTTGGCGCGCACGTTGTAGCCGCCCGACTTGAAGCCGCGCGACAGGTTGCTGTAGAAATTCGTCGTCTTCGACGCTTCATAGCGCACGGAAATTTTCGGCGAGGTATTGCTGACGGACAAGGACTTGTCGAAGTCGGCCGCCGTCTGGATGGGCCGCGTGAAGCCCACATCGGCAAAAGCGCGGTTGAGCACGATGGCGCGCTTTTCCTCGCGCGTGTGGCGCAAGCCCGCATTGATGCTCCACACCTTGCCCAACGGCCAGGTCCAGTCCGTGTACAGCGCCGTGCTGTCCGTCTCCACCGTGCTGACGGCGGTCGTAAACTGGCGCCCCAGGAAGTTGTTGTAGATGCCGCCGCCGGCCGTGCCTTCGAAGCGGTACAGGCCGATCACGCCGGCGCCGTAGTCGCCGCTGTACGAGGCCTGCAATTCCAGGCTTTTCTGTTCGTCGCGCGAATCGCCGAACACGTCGGCAATCGGCTGCGGCAAGCCGTCGAAGTCGATGGTTTGCTCGGACGTGCTGCGCCGCTTGGCGCCGATCACTTTCACGGACCAGTCGTTCGACAAGGTGTAGTTGGCCACCAGCGAACCGCCCCGGTTGTGCGTGAAGTTGTTGCCCGGCATGCCGCTCTGGATATCGTACGCACTGGTGCTGGCGGGACGCTTGAGCGGGTCAAACGCGCTCACGCCCATGCGCTGGAAGCCGCGCACACCGGACTTATCGTCCGTGGCGTCCAGGCTCAGCACGACGGTGAGCGGTATGTCCTGCGGAAAGTAGCCGACGGACAGGCGCGCGGCCGTGCTGTCCTGGTCGCTGACCTGTTCGCCGTTAAAGGTGTTGCGGCCGAAACCGTCGCGGTCCAGCTTGGCAGCGGCCAGGCGCGCGCGCCAGGTGCCGCTCTCGTTGGCCAGGTTGAAGGCAGCCTTGAAGTTGCGCTGGTTGTAATTACCGATGCCCACTTCCGCCGAGGCACCGTTTTCCTTCGCCAGGGGGCGCGAAATGTACTTGATGGCGCCGCCGATGGTGTTCTTGCCGTATAAGGTGCCTTGCGGGCCGCGCAGCACTTCGATGCGCTGCACGTCGAACACGTCGAGCAGCGCGCCTTGCGGACGGGCCATGTAGACGTCGTCAAAATAAATGCCCACGCCCGGGTCCACGCCCCAGACGGGGTCGGCCTGGCCCACGCCGCGGATAAACGCGGTCAGGGTGGTATTCGTGCCGCGCGAAGCGTACACGGTCAGGTTCGGCACGCGCTCCTGCAAGTCGGCCAGGTTCTGGATATTCGCCCGTTCCAGGGCCTTGGCGGAAAACGCCGTGACGGCCAGCGGCACGTCCTGCAGCCGTTCTTCGCGGCGGCGGGCAGAGACCGTCACGGTTTCCATGCGTTCTTTTGCGTCGCTGGCTTCCTGGGCGCTGGCGGCAGTGGCCTGGGTGGCCTCCTGCGCCTGGGCCTGGGTGGCAAAGGCGCCGGCAACGGCGAGGGCGGCGGGCATCAATTTCAAAGCAAGTTTCATAGCGTCTCCAATGTCAGGCTTGCTTACCACCAGGGAAGACGGCCGGATATCAGGATCGCAAGACGTCACGGTACCCGCGCGCGTGAAGCGTGCACCTGCCCTGCGATGACTGTTTCCCGGCCCCTGCCCGTGCGGCGAGTGGCCTGTTTATTTTGAATGTGTGGCGAGGAAGGACTGCAACAAGGTATTCACACGCTGCGCCTGGTCCAGGGGCGTGGCATGGCGCGAGTTCGCGATGATCTCGATCTCGCACTGCTGAAACTGTGCGGCAAAGGCCCGCTTGCTGGCGACGGGCGTGTAATCCTGGTCGGCCGCCATGATGAAGACGGGCATGGCCAGGGCCTGGAAATGGATGTCGATATCCCAGTGGAAAATGGCATCGAGCGCGGCCAGGTAGGCACGCTTGTCCATGCCCGCCATCTGCGTGGCGAAGCGCTCGACCAACGCTTGCTGGGCCGGCTCGGGGAACAGTTTCTTGCCGATGATCTTGCCCATGGCTTTCAGGCCGAAGGTGGCGATCACCGTGCGCCGCAGCCAGTAGGCAAACAGCAGCGCTGCCGGCTTGCTGCCCTGAAATGGTTGAGAATTGATCAGGCACAAGCTGGCCACCCGGCCCGGGGCGCGGTTGGCCATTTCCAGGCCCACCATGCCGCCCAGGGAAAAGCCGACGATGTGCGCGCGCGGCACGTCGAGCTGGTCCATCAAATTGAAAAGGTCGTTGGCGAAGTCGCCGATCTGCCAGTCGCCGTTTGGCGCGGGACTGGCGCCATGGCCACGCAGGTCGGGCACGATCAGGCGAAAGCTGCTGCCGAGGGCATCGATCTGCGGACGCCAGTCTTCGGCGCAAGAACCGAGACCGTGCAACAGAAAAATAGGCTCTGACTGCGCAGGATCGCCCTGCTCCCTGCCCAGGTCGAGGTAATGCAATGGAACATCGGATGTCGTGTGACGCCGCATTCTGTCTCCTTGCTGTTGAACATGCTTTGTGTTCAGGTGCAGGAATATGTTTTCCTGCTGTTGGAAAACATAATACGGAATCCGAATTCCGATTTCAAGTTAAATCGCTAAATATCTTAGGTCAGGTAATTTAAAGCAACACGCACCAGCTCATCCTCGAGTGCCGCGCCCGACAAAAAGGACAGCGAACCCGTCAAGGTATGCTGGTTCAGGATGCCCAGCAGCACGGGCGGCACGACCATCATCGCCTGCGTGGGGTTCGGGTGGCGGATGCTGGACGACTTGCTGGCCAGCACGGCGACCGTGCGTTGCGAGATCAGATGATTGATCTGGTGCACCCTGTCGCGAAATTGCGCATCCTGCGACGCACGCGTGATCAAGGCCCGCAAGACGCCGCTGCGCCCGCCATTCACGGCCACGAACATGGCCACCATGGCGCGGATGAAGTCTTCCAGGCTGCGCCCTTCCCACTGGCGCAGTTCCGTCAGGGTCTCGACCTTTTCCACCATGTCGGAAAAAAAGCGCTGCAGCAGCAAGCGGCTCAGGGTGTCCTTGTCGCCCAATAAACGGTAAAAGGTACCGACCGAGGTTTCCGCCAACCGGGCCAGGTCGGCCACGCCGATTTCATCGAAACGGTTTTCCGCCAGCAACTGTTCGCCCACCAGCAGCAGGCGCTCGAACGCCTGCTTGCTGCGCGCCTGAGTGGGCTCCGGGGGAACGATCATCTGCGGGAAGGGCATCGGAAAGGAAGGCATGCGGCGTCGGCGTCTCTCGATAGTGGAACCGTGGTTCCGTTATGGGAGCACGTATTGTAACGCGGGAGACGGCCGATGGGGAGCGCCGCGTGGCGCCCTGGCGTGTGCTACCTGCCTTGCCACTCCATGTAGACGTCGGCGCGCTGGTAATGCGCGTCGCCGGCGGGCCGCGCCACATGGGTAAAACCGCTGCTTTCGTACAGGCGGATGGCGGGCGCCAGCTTGCTGTTCGACTCGAGGAACAGCAGCTTGGCGCCGCTGGCCTCGAAGGCGTCGAAGGCCCGTTCGATCAGCCGGCGCGCAATGCCCAGGCCCTGGCATTCGGGCGTGACGGCCATCTTCGACAGCTCGATGCTGTCTCCGCCGGCACGGATCAGGGCGCAGGTGCCGACGATCTTGCCGTCCAAACGCGCGAGGAAAATCTGCCCGCCATCGTCGAGGATCGAGCGTTGCGGATCGGACAGCACCTTGTCGTCGAGCGCCTCGACATAAAAGTAGCGTTCCAGCCAGGCGATATTCAGGCGCTTGAAGTCGGCCGCGTAATCGGCGTCGTAGTCGATGATTTCCACGGCCGCCCGCTCGCGCTGGCGCCGGCACGCGGCGATCGTCTCGCCGAAACCCTGCGCCTGCAAGCACGCTTCGGCCCGGTCCAGGCTGGCCATCAGCTGCGGCGTGCCTTGCTCGAATACCGTATCGACGGCGGCGCGCACGTCGTCCCACAGGGGCGCCATGTCGCGCAGCAAGGCTTGCCCCGCGTCGGACAGCGCCAGCAGGCGGCGCCGCTCGTCCTTGGCATCCGGCAGCTCCGCCACCACGCCGGCATCGAGCAGCTTGCGTCCCAGCTGCACCACCACCGGATGTGTCTGCCCGATCTGCGCGGCCAGGGCCGTGATCGCCGTGGGGCCATTGTCGCGCAGCAGCAATAACAAGGGAAAACAACGCGACGTCAGCTCGACGCCGGCCGCCAGATAGCTGGTATCAACGCCCGCATACAATTGATCGGAAAGACGGCGCAGGCGGCTGGCCAGCATCAGCGAGCCATAGGTTTGCAGGTTGGAGGACATGTTAGCAGAATATAGGTAAGTAGTTACGTATACCCTAACGTAAACGGGCTTTCGGCGTCAAGCGTCGGCGTTTGTTGATCGCTTGTTCATCGCTTATTCATCATCATCGTCATCGGCCAGCGCCGCCTGCAGCCTGGACTGGAACACGTTCTCGACCACCGCCCCCAGTCCCGGCCACACCTGCGTCAGCCAGCGCTTGCCCTCCTCGCTCACCTCCACGTACGGCGCGTCGCGCGTCGCGCAGGCCCGGCCAATCGCGATGACTTGCCCCGCATCGTCCAGGCCGCCCGCGATCATGGCATCGATGGGGAATACGATCAGCCCGGCGCTCAGATGCGGACGCAGCAGGCAGGCTGGCGCGATGATGGCAAACGATGCTTCCACGTAACTCCAGCAATTGGTGGGCCAGTGGGCAGCCTTGACGGCCTCGAGGAAGGCCGCGTCGCTGATCGTTTCAGGATGGGCCTGCGCCTGCGCATACAAGGCGGCAAGGGCGACGAGTTGGGGCGGGGAAGTCCAGGTGGGCATCAATCATGATCCAGGCAAAGCCGCACCAGGCTGGCGGCAAAGGCGGACTGTAGCATGTTCAATCAGCACGCTGAAACACCAATGGTCGGGGCATAATCATGGCCGACGCCACTCTCGCCAGCCACAGCCATGCCAACTGCCTTTGAACTCTGGAAAGCCGAATTACTAATTGTGGGCAACATTATCCAGGATGACGATACCTCCACACCGTCCGATGAAGCGCAGCGGCGCTTCCAGCGCTACTGCGCCATGCTCGATGCGCTGACGGGCAAGGAAGGCGCGCACTACGCGCTGGCGATTGTGCAATCCGTGCAGGCCGAGCACGATTACGGCGCCTACCAGACGGCCAACCGCGCCGCCTGGCGTTTCGGCGAGACGGCGTATTGCACCGCCCTGCTGCACGAACTGCCGCGCCTGATCGCCACCCTGCCCGACTGGGCCGGTGACTTTCTCGTCGGTATCGCCAACGGCGCCGGCACGCCCAACGCCTCGGCCATCACCTGCTTCAACACCCTGCTGGCCGCCGCGCCGCCCGCGCAGCAAGCGCTGATCGCGGCATTTATTGCCACGGAAGAAGACGATGGCTGGTTTGAGCATTGCCCGGGCGTGCTGGGCGCCGCTGCAGGCGAGCACTACGCGGGCGTGATGCCTGGCCAGGACGGTGCCGCCGGCTACCAGTTGTTCCTGCTGCCCGGCGAGGCCGATGCCCTGCCCTGGCAAGCCGCGCTGGACTGGGCCGCGGCGCGCGGCGCCTGCCTGCCGACGCGCAGCGAACTGGCCTTGCTGCACGCCAACCTGGGCCACGCCTTCCCGGATGCCTGGTACTGGTCGTCGGAAGCGGACGCCATCCTGCCCCGCATGGCGTGGAGCCACGATTTCGACAACGGCACCCAGTACAACTATCGCAAGACTTATTCAGGCCGCGCCTGCGCCGTGCGCCGGGTCACATTGGCGCCATCGGCCGACGCGCCCATCGCCCTGCAGCCGGGCGAACGCTATGCCGGCCTGATCCTCGGCTGGGATGGCGCGCCCGATTACCACCTGGTGCTGCTGCCGGACGAGTACGAGCAGGAGAACCATTCCTGGCAAGCCGCATCCAACTGGGCTGCCAGCCTGGGCCACAGCCTGCCGGATCGGCGCGAGCAGACCTTGCTGTATGCGACATTGAAAGAGGTGTTCCGGCCGAACTGGCACTGGTCAAGCGAGCCTGGCGACATCGAGGACGAAGCCTGGTGCAAGGATTTCGACACGGGCGTCGCCTACCAGAACGCGCGCGCGTTTGACGGCTACGCGCGCTGCGTGCGCCGGGTGCTTGCTTAGTGCTTGTATAGTGCGCGTTTGCTCAGGCGAGCGTTCCCCAATCATCAAGGAAACCCATGCTGTTATCACTCGACGATCCCATCTGGCCCACCCTGGAAGGCGGCTACCGCATGCCCTACGACGTGGCCGGGGCGCTCAAGGCCATGCAGGCAGGCGAGGACGTCTGGCATGAGCTGTGGGAAGAGCTGCACCACCAGGGCGACGTGGGCGTCGCCTCGTATGCGGCCGTGCCCCAGCTCGTCCACCTGCTGGGCAACGCACCGTCCCGCGCGGAAGATTTCTATGCGCTCATCACCCTGATCGAGCTGGAACGCCACCGCAAGCACAATCCGCCGCTGCCGGACTGGCTGGCCGCCAGCTATCAGGCGGCCTGGGCGCAGTTGCCCGCCATCGCCGCGCGCGACCTGCAGGGCCAGCTGGACCCCGTCATGCTGGAATCCGTGTTCGCCGTGCTGGCCCTGGCCAAGGGCAACTTGCGGCTGGGCGCCCTGCTGCTGCACATGGACTCGTCCGAAGCGGACGAGTGGCTGGAAGAGCGTCTCGGCTGGTCCGAAGTCTACGGCGACGATGCCTAGCGGCTAAAAACGCTCGTCGCGCAGCGCCGGCAGCACCAGTTCGCGCACGAACGAGGCACTCGACAGGTTCAGCAGCATGCGCACGACGGCGACGACGTCATGCACGGGGATCAGCTCGCCTTCGCCCCGCGCGGCGGCGTCCGCCAGCGGCACGGACAAGCCATCGTAGGTATTCAGATAGCCGAGCTGCAGCGCCGTCACGGCCAGTCCCTGTGCACGGAAACCTTCGCGCAAGGCATCGGCGATGCCGTTCAGGGCGAATTTCGAGGCGCTGAACGTCACTTCCGGGCGGCCGCTCTGGCGCAAGCCTGACGTCGATCCCGTGAGGATCAGCTGCGGCTTGCTGCTGGGCAGCAAGCGCGGCACCAGCCGCTTGAGCAGCAATATCGTTGACGTGATGTTGGTATTGACCATGTCGACGATAGTATCGTCCGCATCGCCGAGGAAAGCGTAGTCATCGCTGAAGGCTTTTTCTTCCCACACGCCCAGGTTATAGATCACCGCGTCCAACACAGCGGGCGCTTCGCGGGCGATGCGTTCGACGGCCTCCGCGGGTGCGGCCAGGTCCGCCGCGATCCATTGCAGCCGCGTGCCCTGGCCGGCAGGCAAGTCGGCGGGTTGCTGGCGCGATACGCCAATGACGGCGTGGCCGTCAGCAAGCAAACCGTCCACCAGTGCGCGTCCCAGGCCCCGGCTGGCGCCCACGATCATGATATGCATACTGTGTCCTTTCCAATGAAGTCAACGCCGATGATAGCGGCGTTGTATTAAGCACAGCTGAGGCTGGTCCCCGTACGCCCCGCGTTTACTCACGCGGCGGAAATGCGTATGCTAGATCTGGCAATCTCCGATAACACACAAGAACGAGACACATGCCTACTTCCAACACCGCCGCCATCCACGCCGCAAGCCGTCCCCTCACCAAACAAGACTACAAAACCCTGTCGCTGGCCGCCCTCGGCGGCGCGCTGGAATTTTACGATTTCATCATCTTCGTCTTCTTTGCCAACGCCATCGGCCAGTTGTTCTTCCCGCCGGAAATGCCAGAATGGCTGCGCTTGCTGCAAACCTTCGGCATCTTCGCCGCCGGCTACGTCGTGCGTCCGCTGGGCGGCATCGTCATGGCCCACTTCGGCGACTTGCTCGGCCGCAAGCGCATGTTCACCTTGTCCATCCTGATGATGGCCGTGCCGACCCTGCTGATCGGCCTGCTGCCGACCTACGCCAGCATCGGCCTGGCCGCGCCGCTGCTGCTGCTCCTGATGCGCATCTTCCAGGGCGCGGCCGTGGGCGGCGAAGTGCCGGGCGCCTGGGTGTTTGTCTCGGAACACGTGCCGAGCCGCTACACGGGCTTTGCCTGCGGCGTGCTGACGGCCGGCCTGACGGTGGGCATCCTGCTCGGCTCGCTCGTCGCGACGGGATTGAATACCGTCTACACGCCGGCAGAAATCGCCGAGGGCGCCTGGCGCTATCCGTTCTTGCTGGGCGGCATCTTCGGCTTCGGCGCCATGTATTTGCGCCGCTGGCTGCATGAAACCCCTGTTTTTGCGGAAATGCAGCAGCGCAAGGCGCTGGCCACGGAAATGCCCCTGAAATCCGTGCTGCGCAGCCACCGCGGCGCCGTCGCCGTGTCGATGCTGCTGACGTGGATGCTGTCGGCCGGCATCGTCGTCGTCATCTTGATGACGCCTGCCCTGCTGCAAAAGATCCACCACATCGCCCCGCGCACCACCCTGGTCGCCAATACCGTGGCCACCCTGTGCCTGGCCTTCGGCTGCATCATCGCCGGCATGCTGGCCGACCGCCTGGGCGGCAAGCGCGTGATCTTCACCGGTTCCGTGCTGCTGGCCATCAGTACCTATATCTTCTACACCACCGTCGGCAGCCGCCCCGACCTGCTGCTGCCCCTGTACGCGATGACGGGCCTGTTCGTCGGCGTCGTCGGCGCCGTGCCCTACGTGCTGGTGCAGGCGTTCCCGGCCCAGGTGCGCTTCTCGGGACTGTCGTTTTCCTACAACTTGTCGTATGCGATTTTCGGCGGCCTGACGCCCGTGGTCGTGACCCTGATGCTGAAGAACAATGTACTGGGTCCCGCCTATTACGTGATCGGCGTGTGCGTGATCGGCATGTTGACGGCGCTGTTCATCAAGGATCAGCGGCAGACCGTGGGACGCTAAATCAACCGCCAGCGGCCAAGGCCACCTTCGGGTGGCTTTTTTTTCGCCCAGATTTTGTCGCGCTGCACCAAATTCTGAAAAGACGTTTCACATCGCGGAATTCCGAACAGCAGACTCAGCAATAAATCCTCTCACTTTTTGAAAATTCATTTCACATCATGAAAAATAATAATTAAGCCGTTGAAAAACAAAGACTTAATTTAAGTTATATGTCTTATATAAGACTTGAAGATCGGCGCGAATCGGCCTACTATTTAGTCATGCAGTTTGCTTCGACAAGACGTTGTGGCGCACTCGGCGATTTTCTCAAACATAGCTTTTCTTTTTAGGAGATTCACATGTCCCAATATCAAGACGACATCAAAGCTGTTGCTGGTTTGAAAGACCAACAAGGCAGCGCATGGAACGCCATCAATCCCGAGTCCGCCGCCCGCATGCGCGCCCAGAACAAGTTCAAGACCGGCCTGGACATCGCCAAGTACACGGCGAAGATCATGCGCAACGACATGGCTGCCTACGATGCGGACCCATCCAAGTACACCCAGTCGCTCGGTTGCTGGCACGGTTTCATCGGTCAACAGAAGATGATCTCGATCAAGAAACACTTCAACAGCACCGACCGCCGCTACCTCTACCTGTCCGGCTGGATGGTCGCCGCCCTGCGCTCCGAGTTCGGCCCGCTGCCAGACCAGTCGATGCATGAAAAAACCGCCGTCACCAGCTTGATCCGCGAACTCTACACCTTCCTGCGCCAGGCCGATGCCCGCGAACTGGGCGGCCTGTTCCGCCAGCTGGATGCGGCCCAAGGTGCTGAAAAGCAAGCGATCCAGGCCAAGATCGACGGCCATGTCACCCACGTCGTGCCCATCATCGCCGACATCGACGCCGGTTTCGGCAATGCCGAAGCCACCTATTTGCTGGCGAAACAATTCATCGAAGCGGGCGCCTGCTGCATCCAGATCGAAAACCAGGTGTCCGACGAGAAACAATGCGGCCACCAGGACGGTAAAGTCACGGTACCGCACGAAGACTTCCTGGCCAAGATCCGCGCCATCCGCTACGCCTTCCTGGAACTGGGCGTGGACGACGGCATCATCGTCGCCCGCACCGACTCGCTGGGCGCCGGCTTGACCAAGCAGATCGCCGTGACGACTGAACCAGGCGACCTGGGCGACCAATACAACTCCTTCCTCGACTGCGAAGAAGTGTCGGCCGACGCGCTGGGCAATGGCGACGTCATCATCAAGCGCGAAGGCAAGCTGCTGCGTCCAAAACGCCTGCCGAGCAACCTGTTCCAGTTCCGCGCCGGTTCCGGCGAAGAGCGTTGCGTGCTCGATTGCATCACCTCGCTGCAAAACGGCGCCGACCTGCTGTGGATCGAAACGGAAAAACCGCATATCGCACAAATCGGCGGCATGGTCAGCGAAATCCGCAAGGTCATCCCGAACGCCAAGCTGGTGTACAACAACAGCCCGTCGTTCAACTGGACCCTGAACTTCCGCCAGCAAATCTTCGATGGCATGAAAGCCGCAGGCAAGGACGTGTCCGCCTACGACCGTGCCCAGCTGATGAGCGTGGAATACGACCAGACGGAACTGGCAGTCCAGGCCGACGAGAAGATCCGCACCTTCCAGGCCGACTCGGCTCGCGAAGCCGGCATCTTCCACCACCTGATCACCCTGCCGACCTACCACACGGCCGCCTTGTCGACCGACAACCTGGCCAAGGAATACTTCGGCGACCAGGGCATGCTGGGCTACGTAGCCGGCGTGCAGCGCAAGGAAATCCGCCAGGGCATCGCCTGCGTGAAACATCAAAACATGTCCGGCTCGGACATCGGCGACGATCACAAGGATTACTTCAGCGGCGAAGCGGCGCTCAAGGCGGCTGGTAAAGACAACACCATGAACCAGTTCTGAGCTTTTGGCTTGACTGTAGAGTGACAAGGCCCGCTTCGGCGGGCTTTTTTGCGTCTGGCCCGCCGGCGGGCGGCAGTTGCGTAGGTCGGCTTAGCGGAACGCGTAAGCCGACATGCACAGGCGCAGGCACTGATTGCAACGGCCTGCGATTCACCCGGCAGTACCGCTGATACCAACTCACTTACCGGCAATCGATATCGATCTCGTTCTGCCCGGCCTTGCGGCCTTTCCTGTAGGTGAACTCGCACAGGCTGACACTGTCGTCCATCCTCCGCGACAGCGTGACTTCACCATGCACGCCATAGCTGCATTGCAGCCACTTGCCGTCTGGGTAGGGGCCTTCCAGCCGGTAGCTGAGCGTCGTTCTCCCTTGCTTTGTGCGCTCCCCGCTGGGCACGAGCTGCCCCCTGCGCGCCGGCACGCCGTCAATCGGCGCTGCGGCGCTCAGGTAGAGGGGGCCGCCGATATACGGCGTCCAGCCGGCCGGCACGGCGTTCAGGCTGATCGACGCCTCGGGCACGCTGTCCGGGCAGGCATGAGCGGCGGGCATCGCAGCCTGCGCGAACACAGGGAATAGGCAGCAGGCGGCGCCGGTCAACAAACGTCGATGTTGCATCGATGCTCCCTTATTCGATGACGAAAAAAGCATCGGATTGTTGCTGGGGTCGATATGCAAGCCATTCTTGTACTGGCCTTTGGCAAGCAAGGTGCGCGACGTCACGATGCCCGGGCGCTTGCCCGCCCACTGGTCCATGACGAGGATACCGTCCAGCGTCTGTCCCATATACAGGGCCGCGTGATTGCCTTGTTGATGATTCGCATGCTTGCCGTTGACGAATATGGCAATGGCCGTGCCCTTGCGCAGCAAACGATTTCCCAGCACTGCCTCGCCCTGCTTCCAGGCCAATGTGGCAGGCGCACCCGCGTAGTGGCGGACCAGCGCGACGCATTGGTGGTTGCCAACCATGGTGGTTTTTTCCAGATCGTCGACTTTGGTGTAGGCATAGGGCACGGGACTCTCCGGGGGGGGGGGGGGCGGGGAGAGGCTTACGATACATGCGGGAAACTGTGCGGGGTTTGAGATGGGATAAGGTTTGCGGGGGAATCACAGTGGTGACAGCGTCCGTGAATTACGCATCCCGCGTCGCTGTGCAGTACATGGGTTGTACAGGACTTCGGTAAGCCGCATATCGTCGACAAAACAGATTATGTATTTGCGCGTACCTTGCTCCCGAAGATATGGCTGTAGTGTCACGCTCGAGCAGACTCAGCACGACATGCTTATGGCCGGGACTTTAACATAACAAAATAGTCAGGTGACTCTTCAGGATCACATTGTGCCAACCGCCTCTTTTCCGCCGGCTTGCGAGCTGGTTCACAACTTGGATCATAAAGCTGACCCGGCCCCAGCACCTGCGCCCATAATTCCTTCTTTCTTTCAGAAATCTGCGTACCAAAAAGCTGTGCGGCTTGTTGATAATTAAGGTGAATATCAACGTCTCGAATCTGATCATCTATCACTGGGCGTGCAATCACCCTGATTTCCTCATTTGTGGCTGGATTGATAATCCTCAGCCTTTTCCATGCATAGTCTGCACCTATTGGTACATTGACATAAAACCGACGTGGCTGATCTGGACCTATTTTGGGAACGCCTGCCCATAGCTTGAGGCCCAGACGTTCAAAGGGAGCCTCCGTTCGCTCCGCCCGTCTCCGTAGTTCGGCGACAGATGGAGCTGCGTCAATTTTTTCCTGCATTTTCTGCGTTCTCTCAAGTATCCCCAACTTCAACTCATTCTTGTCAAGTTTTACTAGCTCGCTCAGGGCACGAGGCAAATCAGTATCAGAAATAGGATATATCTGATGTCTCTTCAGTGCAGCCACTGCCTCTAGCTTTTGCTGCCCCTCCAGCAGATCCTTGATAGATTGTTCCGCTGGTAATTGATAAATGGCGAAAGCTGACAAAGCAAGCATTCCAAACGCCACCACCATGAACGCAGCAAATGCCAGTTTGAGTTTAAGTGCCCTTCCGTGCAGAAGCTGTGTAGCAATCTCAAATCGCCGCGCCAGAGGTAATTTGTCCACATTGACACGAAGCACCTCCAGCACGCCTTCGAGCAATATGCGCCTGTCAGATTCTTTGGCGCTATTGATTAGTACCTCAGTACGTTTAAGCTGGGTGACATAAACCCATGCCACAACGGCAGCAAGGAATGCTACGAGCGTCAGAGGCGAACTCACATAGGTTATCGCTTTCCATACATCCATGGCTGCACCCGTTCCTTGTTGTTATGTGTTCGAACCTCGGCATCATCAACGATGACATCAAGAAGGCCCTCCCACATCACAAACAGGGATAGATCACCGACGTCTACCCCACATAACTAAAATAGAATTCTTCTTGCAAATAAGGGAAATGGCAATGAGTACTGCTACGTGGGCGCAGCACAATTCATACACTGAAAGGTATGCTCAACACCCGCGGCAAGGTATGTGATAGGTCAATAGAAACGGACTTACCTAATTCAACAACCCATGCTTCATGCGGCCTGGACCGATGTTGCAGAGAGCAGCACCTCTCCTCCGAGCTGCCGAGTTCGACCAATATTGCATGAGAAAACAGGCATGAATATCCCCGCTGTCATTTTTAAAGATGCTGCCAGCGTGTACGCATCGTCCAAGCGCGTGCCTGCCCGATCTCAATGATGGGAGGCAGCCGATTGATGTCAGTGCTTCAACTGCCGCCAACAGAACGCGCCGCAAAGTATCGTGCCGGGGAGTCGCCGAAGGAACGGCGAAACATGGCGATGAAGTTGCTCGGTGAGGCATAGCCCAGCGTGTCGGCAACATGCGTGACCGAGTCTCCACGCGCCAGCATTTCCAGGGCGTGCGTGAGTTGTGCCTGCTGGCGCCATTGGGCAAAGCTCAGGCCTGTTTCAGCCTGCATCTGACGGCGCAGCGTTCGAGCCGACATCGCGCCCCAATCTGCCCAAGCTTCCAATGTTCGAATCGAACCGGGATCGTCCAGGATCGCCCGAGCGATGCGCTCCAGCCGAGCATTTGTCGGCATTGGCAAGTGCAGCGACTCATGCGGCGCGCGACGGATTTCGTCAAGGATGACGGTAACGATGTGCTCTTGGTCCAGTGCCAGCTGAGCGGACTGGTCCCATTCGGCGGCCCGGCGCACCAATGCGCGCAACACCTCGGTGATGCCGATCACGCAAGGCTGGCTCGGCAAGCACGCACTGGATTTCGGCGTGATGAACACGCTCCAGCCGGCAAGAGCACCGCTGACACGTACTTGATGCGGTACCCCTGGGGGCATCCAGCCGGCCCGGTTCGGCGGGAGCAACCACGACCCGTGAGCTGTCCGCACATGGATGAGCCCGGCTTCTACGCAGAACACCTGCCCTCGATGATGGTGATGCAAACCGTACTCGCGTGTTCCGAGGCGGTACTCGCTGGCCTGATCGTCATTCCCCAACAAGGCGATCAGACGAGGGCCATCCGACCACTCGCTGAAGTCGTCTTCCGGTTGCTCATGCTCAGGATTCAGTTTGGCCATTTATCACCATTTTAAGTCCATTTACCGTTATATGACTTTTCATGCTGTTCAGCATACTTGGCTCCTACCAAACTTTTAGGCGGCAGTCGCCGCCGTCATCGTGCTGAAAGGTCAACAAATGTCTATATCTTCCGTACCGGCGATGCCGCCACCGCTGCTGCGCAGTGGCGTATCGACCTGGATTGCTACCTTCGTCGCCTGCGTGTGTGCCTTCATGGTCGTGGTGGACGGTGCCATCGTGAACGTCGCGCTACCGGCGATGCGCGATGACCTGGGTCTGTCACCTGTCCAATTGCAGTGGGTAGTCGACATCTACCTGCTGTTGCTGGGTGGCTTCATGTTGCTCGCTGCACGCGCCAGCGACATCTATGGGCGCCGGCGCCTTCTGTTGTGGGGTTTGACGCTGTTCACTGGAGCCAGCCTGGCAGGTGGCTTTGCGACTTCCGGGAGCATGCTGCTGGCATCGCGCGCAATGCAGGGTTTGGGCGCGTCGGTACTGGCGACCTCACCGCTGGCAGTCATCGTCGCCGCCCATCCCAAGGGGTCGAGTCAGGAACGAGCGATCGGCCTGTGGGCGGCCTGCGCCGCGATGGGCTCCGCCTTTGGCGTGGTCATTGGCGGCTTGCTGACGAGCCTAGCCAGCTGGCGCTGGGTGATGTTCGTCAACATACCTGTCGGTATCGTCCTGGCTGCGGTTGTTGCCGGCTGTCTGCGACCACAGCTCACGGACGACGCCCGGGCGAAGCTCGATGTTCTGGGAGCGTCCACTGTCACCCTGGCGTTGGCCTCGTTTCTCTATGCGATATCAGAATCGGTACATGCAGGCTGGACATCCAGTACCGTGCTCAGTGCCTTGGCTACCGCGCTGATCATGTTCGTCGCCTTCATCGCAGCTGAACGCCGTTCGGCCCAGCCCCTGATCAATTTCGAAATATTTCGCCTGCGAAACGTAACGATCGGAATGGCTATGGTGTTGAGCCTCGGCGCGGTTCTCACGGTGTCGATGTTCTTTCTGTCGCAGGCGCTGCAGCGGATCGACGGGCGCAGTCCGCTCGACACCGGACTGGCTTTACTGCCAATGGCTTCGGCGCTGGCTATCGCATCGATCGCATCACGCTATTTGCGGGACGCTGGCTTTAAACATTTGCCCTTCATTGGCAGCCTCGTGTCGGCAACAGGGCTGATCTGGCTCAATTGGCTACCTGTTCATCCATTACAGGTCAGCGAATTTCTGCTGCCTACATTGCTGGTCGGCGCTGGCAACGGCTTGGTGATGATGAGTGCCACGCAAGCAGTTCTTGCAGGCGTTCCACGGAAAGACTCGGGTCTTGCAGCAGGACTAAAGAACACTGCACGCCAGCTAGGTGGAGCCGTGGGCATAGCAGTACTAGGTGCCGTCGCCCATTCAGTAATGGCGACGCAATTGGCCACGGGGCAACTCCCCCAGGCGGCCGAACTTGCGGGTTACCGGTTCGCATTCTTGATGACAGGCATCGTCAGCGTTGTCTCGGCAGTTGCGTCGCTCATGCTGCGAAGGACGCAGGGTCAGGTCTGCCATTTGGACACGAACTGATACGCTAGGCGCCGTAAAAGCATGCTCATTCACAAAATTGATTAGAACCACTAATGCGCTGGGCTTCAGCGCAGCGACAGCAGTCGGTCGATTCGAAGCGCACTGCCCTGCGCCTGAGGAACGAAGTGCTTCTCCCCGCGTATAGACGAAAAAAGAAAAAGCTACCCGAAGGTAGCTTTTTCTTTTTTGAGAGGGGGATTCGGATCGGTGCAAGACCCTTATAGGTAAAGGCTCTCTGCGAATTTATACAGCGGAGCATGGTCTAAAAAATGGTATTTTTTATAACAAAACTCATCCGCGATATCGATCCGTCCGTCTTCGCGATTTGCATAAAATCAATTAAGAAGCCCCAATAGTCTCTGTCCTGCTGGTTGGACCTCTACCGTTCATCGAGGTTCAATCCCTAGCCATCATAAGACCTAACATTTCAGAAAAAACGTCGGCATGCACAAAGCCCAACTGGCGCTTGCCGGAATCGAACTTTTGCATATGGCCTTTAGGTACAATTCGTATTGCAAATTGGCATAAAAAAGTACCGACGAAATGCAAAATGGAAACAGTATTATTCCACAATATTTCGCTCACGCATCTGCTATAAGAGCACCAAGCCGTCCTGTGAAAATTTGTTGGTGACAAACGAAACTACGGTCCCCACCGGGAGCGACTCGAAGTGCTGGCTCAACGGTCGTGCAACACTCAAAAATGCTAATCATTTGCAAGAAGCGGACGCGCCGCTTCCAGCGGCATCATGCCTACACGCTCCGCCAAAGTTGCATCGCTCAACCGGATAGCGTATAGTCAAACCAAGCCGGTACACGTCGGCTTGCACGCTCACCGTGGCGAAGCGCAGTTCTGGCAACGTGTGTAGTACGAGTTTTCCGAAAAAGTCCCTGCTACTTTTTTGGTGTGTGGGCGCGCTGAAGTCTGGTAGCTGTAACTTTTTACGGAGAGCGTTATGCCCACCTCGTTTACCCCTGCTCAGATTGAGCATCTCAAACTTCAAGCAAAAATCACTGCCCGAAACAACGACATTGTTCGCGCAAAAGCTTTAGATAGCATCGCCCATTCATACGGATTCAGTAACTGGTCCTTGCTAATGAAGCACGCAGCATTACCTGAGCAAACCACACCCGCTCCAAAGTACTTCCGCTTCTCCCGTACAAACGAGGCGATGCGTGCCGCCTTTAAAAAGGTCAAGGAACCACTAGACCGTTTTGTCGGCCGCCATGAGGAAGCAGAACGCCTGGCAATAGACATATGGGATGAGTTCGGCTCGGCATCCAACGCAGTGGACTTTGCCGTCGACTACATGACTTCAGCGCTTCAGGTACCACGATTCCATGTACACTCCGCCGCAGTCGTATACTGGGAGATGCGTCACTGGCTTCCATATGAGGCCAGTGAACTAAACGGAGAGACCCAGATACTGGTGAATCGCCGCTACAAGCCTGTTGGGAAAGGTGGCAGCGCGTGGGTCAATTACGAAGAGTATCAGCATCTCAATACCCATCTCACTGAAGTCGAGTTACTCGAAATCGCACATCGCCCTCAGAGCGACGGGTACTTGTATAACGATGGTACGGCCCCTTGGCTATCTCGAGACGCCGCAGAGAAATACCTTTCGCGCCTAAAGAAATTGCAGAAATTTCTAAACAAGCAAGCTAAGGGTTAAGTTCTTCGCACTTCATCAGGCTCGCCCATCCAACTGGTCGAGCCTGAATCTGAAGTACGTGTGCGTTGGAGCACCAAGTCCTTAGTGCAGTCAGAGCATTTAGTTGCTTCCGTTGACTCAGCGGACCAGTCACAAGTTCCTGCTTCAGCCCTGCCACCGATTCTTACTGGCGCTGTTCTGGCTTGCTTTTAGGTAAAGCACTTCTCCAAACAATTCACATCAGTGCGTACCTTAACAATCAGTACAACCCCATGTCTACGAATTCTCTAAAAGCTGGCCCTGATGTGCCACCAACTCGCTACGCGCATTACTAACAGACCGGTGCTGCACATGAGTCAGAAAAGCATCCTGTGATGCTAGCGCTTCGTCAAGCAGCCCTCGCTGCCGCAAGGAGACATAAAGTGCTACAGAGTATGCTTGGCAATTTACAGATCGTTCCGGATTGAACTCAATGTCAGTGAAAGCCGTATAGCTTGTGAGACTCTCGTTTAGTTCAGGATGTTTTGCCAAAGCATTGAGGTACAACCAATCGTAGAAAGCCGTCCTTGGCTCAAGCTTCCAGTCCGCTCCAAAAAACTGAAAGCCGGTGAGGCGTCCTGAAGTAGTCAACCGTGAATCACGCTTGGCTTCCCTTGCCGTCATGAAAAATAGATCGCGATACGGCCCACCAAACTCAAATACCTTACTTCCCTGATAAGCACACTCCACGCAGAAAACCTGATTTCTCTTCACTGTCCGAAACGTTAAGTTAAACGCGCTAAGTGCAACACCTAACTCCACGCGTGACTTACTCGACACTTCCAACACTCTAGAAATTCCTGGCAAACATAGTGCCGCTTCCTGAAGCGAATCTGACGACTTCTGACGTTGACTTGCAGACATACCCGGACTCCATTGAAAGGAGACATAGGTAGTACGGACGAGCGTATCGCCGTCGAGAACGGGAATAAAAATTGGACGTTCAGCCATCAGACATCTCACTGGTACTTGCGGCGGTAGCTTCTCGATGCAAACAGTCCTGTATCGCCGCGATGATGGTAAAGTTTACGCTCGGCAAAAGCATCTCGATATTGATCCAAGAGAGCCTGTGTCTGGAAAGCAGCACCAAGGATGTACCGCGGCTCTATCACGCCAAACACCATCACTTCAGCCTGTTTATCTGTTGGATCGAAGGATTTCAGATGCTCTTGTTCCTCGCGCGAGCCGTCTCCTTCAGCATCATCATACATGCCGCTGAGAGCATTTGCATTACTCAAGGCAGCCAGCGGAGTATCCCTCATTTCAGCAGTAGCTGCGTTGTGTTTAAAGAACGCGCACGGCTTTTCCCAAAGAAGCGACTTTGAAAGGACAAGAACCGTCCAAGCCACTCCTGGATTTTCCTGGCGGTATTTGTAGAACATTAAGGCATTGGGGTGCGCTATCGAAAGACACGTTCCATTTCTTCGGTTGTCGTAGCGATTCTCATCATTCACCTGCGCCTCTACATTGATACGGTGAAGTTGATCCCTGGGAATGATTCCGTCCACCAAGATCGAAGGAATATTGACCGCCCGAGTGAAGTGAACCAAGAATGGTATTTTTAATGCATCAACACTGTCTTTGATGGCTTGATTCATAACCCGTCCTGTATTTGCGCACATGACACCATGTTGGTAAATCATACAGGAAATTTCCCGGAGGGGAAAAGCCCCCTCGGGTAGCAGCCGAGGCTACCATTGCACCAGCATCTAGCGAGTTCTGAAGACTGGAAGTTGCGAATTTTTCAAATTGAATCAGACTGTTAATTAATCAGTTAACCAACCAACTGCAATACAGGGCGATGCACTAGTTTATTGCTTCCAGGTGGCTTAGCAGGCAGATCAAACCCAACCAAGTTCCTCAGAAGTGCAGGAGAAACTCGCATTGCGGCCGCTATATCTTCCGCGTAAATCGATTTTTTCTCAGCCAACAATCTAAAAGCTCGTGCAACGAGCTCTGGCCCCTCTGAAGGAACCAAATGGTCCTCACGCTCCCCGGTTGCTTCACCGGTTCGGCGTAAGGTGATAGCACCTGTCTTGTACTGATCCTCACTAATTAGCTCAAGCTGCCGTGCCCTATAGAGAATAGCTGCCTTGCTGACTTTCCAAGAGAGCTTAAATTCAGAAAGCCCCTGCCAATCCAAGCGTGCCCCGCGTGGACGAGGGAAATGCTTTGCCATCATTGTGCGAGGTATCAACAACGCTCCGGAGAATCGATTAGCCTGTCCCTCTGTCAATCTATCGCCAGTGACAACTCCCGTATGAAGCACAAAGTGACCGAGCTCATGTCCAACGTCCCAGCGTTGGCGACATATACTTTCTTTAGCTTCGTTACGGACGATAGTAGGGCGAGGGACAGCAACTGACAATGCGTCAATTTCCTTAGAGAGCGATTGGAAGCTTGTAATTACTGCCCCAACATTTTCCGCTAGCATATGCATGTTAGCTATTGGCCCAAGTCCTAACTCCCACTCTCTTCGACATTGCTCCGCCGCACGCTCTATGTCTTCTACAGACTGGACGTCAGCAACTTCAGGGATACGGATTTTGGGCAGCCGCAGCTCTTTGTCTAAGTAACGTACTAGTCTCCCTGTAAGTTCGCCTCGTGCCATTACTACATTTTTCATCATTGCCCGAGTCGTAAACAGCTTACGGAAATGAAAGCTGTCCTCCTCCAACATTCGGGTGTGTTCACACAGTAAGAAATCAGGAGCCACATCCAACACAGTGGCAAGCTGTTCAAGCAACGCCGGAGTTGGAGTTGCTTGCCCGGTCTCCAGCTTATGTAAATACTGGCGAGTCTTATCCACTCGCTCAGCGACTTCATCAAGTGTGAAGCCATGAAATATTCGAGCGAGCCGAAGCTCGCTCCCATTGAATTGGTTTTGCATCACTTAATTTGAATTATTCGTACCAGTTCCGCGAACTTCTGGAGGGGAATCAGATTCGCCGGGCTTTGAAACCTCATCATCTCCGTCCTCGCGAATTTCAATTTCAGCAGGCCCCATGTTTGCTGCTGGCGGAATTACTTGATCCACAGCATACAGCGGAGCCGCCCCTGCTTCATAATGCCACTTAGAAATCATTTCATTGAATTTATTATAACCAACAAAATAAATTTGATCTTCATCTTCCTCAGTAAGTGCACGCTCAATTACAAATCGCCACAACACTGGAACGTTATCGTCTTCCTCGAATAAGCAAAGGAAACCATCACGTTTAAAAAAACCTGCTTTCTCAGGGTTTTCCAAGTCATCCCTGAAGAACTTGCACGTCACGTTTCCAATGAAAATGTCAACACCCATTCCCATGCATTTGACGTTGAACCAATGCAACGTTTTGCCGCGGGCCAAAAGGATTAACATCTTCCTAGTGCGTCCGTAAACCGGGCACTCGCGAGTGTAATTGTCGTCGTATTCTGTATCCATCTGCCGGATGGTCAAGTAGCGAACATCCAACATCTTTGCAGCGATAGTGCTAAGCCGCTCGTCGGTAAGATCAGGTTGAAACGTACTCGGATGAGGGTAGTCCACAGAGCGGCTCCTTGCAAAAAGTGAATTTTGTAAACCGAATCATCCTGCACTTTTCCAAGTTTGTCAACCTAAGTCCGCCTGCCAATCACCTGCCTGCAGCCAACATAGTCTTCCCTCGCGCAGTGCCGATTCTTAGCTAGCTACGCATTCGTGATCTTTGCCAAGCGCGCATCATCAAGCACCTTGGCCTTGGAGATATTGGTGACAAAGGTGCGCTTGTCGATATCGTAGCTGCCTTTGTCGCGCGCGATGATGTTGTCCTTGGCGATCTTCTGCGCCCACCATCGCATGGCGCTCATACGGTTCTTCATCGTGCCGGCGCTGACGCCATCGGCCTTCCACTGCTGCACCAGCGCGTCCACATGCTTGGGACGCAGACTGTCAGCATTCATACGGCGATATCCGAGATCATGCAGCTGGTTGACCAGGTGCGAGAGTATCCGCGCGCGGCCGGACTGCGTGGCATAGCTGCCATCGCGATTGCGGTCGCACAGCTGCTTGAGTTGATAGTTCAAGTCGCGCATCGCATGCTCCTACATTCAAACTTGGTGTGATCGAGTCAAGTAAGTGTTTCTGGCCACCGTGCTTGCCGCAGCAAGGACGGTTTGTAAAGGCCCCGGGACACCACTCCCGTGTATGCGGTGTGTTTACTGCTTGCCCGCGCCGCATGTACCGTAGCAGGGTCATACCGTACCATGGTCACGTACCAGGGCCAGGTCCGCCATTCGCACACGGACTGATGCGCTGAGCGCCGTAGAAGCCGGCTCAGTCGCAACCTAATTAGAACCACGAACGCGCGCCGCAGGCGCGCGGGGCTGCCGCGCAGCGGCAGCAGCCAGTAGATTCGGAGAGGGCCGGGCCGGTAGGCCCGCCCCTTCGAATCCCCCGCGCACGCCCCGCAGGGGGCGTGCTTCTCTCCGCGTACAGACGAAAAAAAAGCTACCCGAGGGTAGCTTTTTCTTTTTCATCTGTGGCGAGAGGGGGATTCCAATTGTTCGTGAAAGCCCGCCAAATATAGCTTCCTGCAGTACGATCATTTTTTAATACCCCAATCTATACCCCGAAAACTTTCCATTTAAATAAAGTTTAGATGCTCACAATAATTTCTGAATTTTATTTTACCAATGGAGCTCAACCAAAAATTAGCTTCAGATTAGATATTTCCAATTATTTATACTTATTGCCGTATTTTTAGTTCCTACTTTTCCACTTCCAAATTTTCACGAGGAAAATTTAGGCTCAGCGGAGATGACCTATGCCTGCTGATTGTGTACCCTAAGCGATACCCCAAACCTACGCAAACAAAATTCCTCGTCAATTCCAGAGCAATCTCCAGCTCATCAGCTGTTTTCAAAAGTCCAATGAGAGAGCGAATTAGAGATTCAGTAGATCAGGCAGCTCCGCCTCGTTGCGGACCTTCCTCGCGCCAAAAAAAGTAGTGGTTGGGTATCATCTCAATCGGCAGCCGCCTAGATTTGGCATTTTGAACTTCTCGTGGGTTTCTAACACACTCGTGGCGACTAAGATGCTACCGAGCCTCAATTCGATAGCACCTGATTCTTTCTCGATAATCTTACTAACTTGCCACTAAATAACGCGCCCGGCACCGAACGCGGCCATAGCTTTCGCGACGCGAATTTTTTCAGCAATCATCGGCCAGTCGTCAGCTGCATTAGGACTTACGTGCTGGCTAATCAATGAATAATCCAGAAAAGCTTGAACACGATTTACGGTTCCGCCCTCGGCAATAGCATAATGATACGGGGTGGCTAAACCCTTACGGATAAGTTGAGGCAGGAGCTGAAGAATCCTCGGAAAATGCACTGCCCGCTCTTCGCAAATTTTCCTTCCGACTTGTACCAAAATCCCTGCAAGAAAAGCGAGATCCGGCGCGACTCTCAATACGAATCTTCGCGCACGTTTTATTTTGGCATGCACCGTCGTGGGGCGCTTCACGTCAACCTCTAGGGCGGCAATCCACTCCGTGATTATCTTCTCAATTTCAATGAGCGTCCTGCCTCTAAACCAATGCTGAGCAACATTGCGTATCGACTCTCGCGCTAGAACCCGCTGTATTTTCACATCGTTTGTAGAAGTTATAGCTCGACCGAAAACTCGAACCATTGTTTCTGGCCGCAGGAATACATCGAAATCATCCCCATCATCGTCAAGCCTATCTAGCAACCAGTTCAGCCATACCTCAGCGCTAACCGACGCCATAGGAACTTTATCAAAATTTTCTGCTAGATCTTTGATAAAGCTAGGGCTAGCTCCAGTTTTGGCGGCGAGTTGATCAATCCAATCGACGTGAGTAACGCTTTCGATAGAACTGAGTCTTCCAACAAGCGCCGACTGGCGATCCTTTACCCATCCCTCAGCTGCAACCGAACTTTTCCTATTCTTTTGGTAGAAGCCAAATGTACGTCGCGCAAGATAGGCAAAACTATCCTCAGTATCCTCCGCAGCTCTGAGTGATACAGCAAGCCTGCGCAATAAATACTGTGCTTCTACCGTAGCGGGCTTAGAAACTTCAATCTCATCGAATAAGGTTTCCAGTGGATCTTTCAAAGGTAGGCACTGATCATCTGGTGCAAATATTATTTCAAGATCACGCTCATTATCAAAATCCATAGTTTCAAAAGAACACTTTACCGGCGCACCAGGAACAACGATAGAAAGTCCAAGCGCGGCTTGACCCGCTCGCCCCGCCCGCCCCATAGCATTCAGCAACTCATGCGGCATTAGCGAAACCCGTTTCTTTTCCTCGGGGTCTGAGTCATCCAATCGGTCCGTGCCTGCTACCACGACAACCTCACATGGTAAATTTAAACCCTGAGCTAAGGTTGAGGTAGCTGCAAGAACATTAACACCACTTTCTCTATCTTT
Source organism: Janthinobacterium sp. GW823-FHT01H08 (assembly GCF_058797855.1). NCBI lineage: Bacteria > Pseudomonadati > Pseudomonadota > Betaproteobacteria > Burkholderiales > Oxalobacteraceae > Janthinobacterium > Janthinobacterium sp. GW823-FHT01H08. The sequence continues at coordinate 1,535,339 of NZ_CM179504.1, read as the reverse complement.
AAAATACGATTCGACTAGCGCTCTTTCTTCTGGTAACAGCTCACCGTGATGAACGGCAGCGCAAAGTGATCCCGAGTCATACATCGCTTCCAACTGTCCCACCTCACTTAGGGATTTAGTGCGCCACTTATCACGGTCAAGACTATGTCGTTGCGTAGGTTTAGGAATGACTTTGTTAACGGCGTTTGCGATGCTCACACAATTCGTTACGCTGTCGCAAAAAATGATAACTTTGATTCCTCGTAATGCGAGGCTGAGTGCTATACAAGCTGCAACGTCATTACGATTTGCGGTTAGATATCTTGATACCTTGCCCTTGCCCACGCCTAATGGAATTGCTCTGGATGTAAGCGGTTTGACGGATAGCTTTTCCAAAGATCCTGGATTCCATCCAGACTCAAGCGAAAAGATTCCATACGGGACAGCAGTTGGCTTTGCCTCGCCTCTAACTGGCTTAGCTCTTAGACCATTTTCTAGCACGCGAAGCTCCTCGGATCGATACACGACACAGCTACGCAACTGTCGGGTTGGCTTCCATTTACTTGCGTAGCAAAAGACCGGTCGCAATAGAAGCGATTGTATCCAGCTGGCCACCTCCTCGCCATTGTTAATCATCGCTGAAAGTAGCAGGCAGTCAGCACCCCCATTGACATCAATAAACGTCAACAAACAGAGCATAGCGTCCACGCTGCGACGATCTGCCTTGAAGGTGGCGTTCGACTTGGCTCCGGCCCCAAGTAAATGGCACTCATCAAATACCAGCAAACCGATATTAGAAAAAATTTCCGGCGCAAATGACAGTAGCGCAAAACATCTCTCGGGCGTCACTACCGAAATCGGAGGAAGTACGTCGATATCATCATCTAACGATATATCTTCAATACTCTTTGCTGTCTCAATTTGACCAAGGCGCTCAGTCAAGTCCTTCTCAACCTGACTAACTAGAGCATGAGTTGGGGCTAGATAAAGCACCGATTTACCACTTGTAAGCGTAGCCGCAATTTTAAGGCAGGCTAATGTAGTTTTACCCGACCCTGTAGGAGTCGTCATCACCAACGAGTTACCAATGTCTAAGTATCCTAGTGCAATCGCTTCGCGATGGGTCTCCCACAAAAATGGACTTCTGGACGCTTCAGTCCTAACCCAACTTTCCCATTGTGCGGAATCTGAGCCTAAAGGTGGTTGCAGTAAGACCACTGCCGAATCAGAAAATCCTTCGGAGATAATCAGGAACAGAGACGCAATTTGATAAGACGCACCAAAGATGGTGTGCGCCGCGATTTCGTCCTGGCCAAACAAATTGACCCTAGAAGTCTGAACTGCTAACTCTGCGACAGTACGAAACCGCCTCCTAGCATGCTCGATTTCTGATGGGCTACTTTGACCGAGCCCGACTGAGGCCATGACCAAAAGACCCTGTAATATCTCTCGAAACAATAATTCACCTGGATCTACCTCATGAAGATCCGTATCAACCAAGGAACTAGCAATGCTGATGAGACTTTGAAGCTCACCTCTTGCATATGACTGGATGCTCTTAGCTACTGCGCGAGCGTAGGGTTTCGCGATGCTATCGCAGACGACATTCTTCGCAGCTTCTGAGGCGTCAGACGAACGTTCCGCGATTAGAAACAATATTGAGGATGCGAGAGCAGATCCTAAAGAATGTTCGTTCAAAATCAGCATCGAAGTCTGGCCGGCAGCGTACGCCGCTTGTGTGATAGCTTGTCGAGCAGAAGCGGCAACAAAAGCCATAGACCTCGTAAAGCTCTTATTCAAGCCGAGAATGATCTGACCTTCATAGGTCGCCGCCAGTCTAGATAATCGTTCGACCAAGGTAGCCAACCCGTCGCTATTGTGTATAGCGTCCGGTGCAGATGATGACAGCCGAGCACCAGCTATCTCAATATAGACTCTTGTCAGTTCACTAGATAAAGTATTGGGGTCTAACCCAGACAAGGGCCGCGCACCCTTAATAACTGCTTCCGAAACTGGGTCAAACATCTATCTGTCCCCTTCTGGTCGAGCGTATGTTTTTTCCATCTCTTGCACCTTTAAATACACCTTATCAGCGATTTCATTGAGAATATTTCTGACATCGCTCATCGGCATAACCGCAGCAAATCTAGCGTTCTCGGCGCTATCAGGCACAGTCGTGTCGAATCCTTCAAATAGATGTCCATACGCGCCGCTCTTTTCTCGGTTTTTCCCGGCGGCAACCGCGACACGGAAGTGGCGTCTCTTCTTCCAACTAACAGCTTCTAGAATTTTTTCCAAGTCGTTTTCAGAAACGCCCTGTAAAGTCTTCAATAAACCCTGTACCTCTGGGTTAAGCTCATCGTCTCTCTCTCCGCTGAGAATAAGCTTGAAGTCACCCCAAACACCAGTCGTAATTAACTTTCGCGGATCAGAAGAAGCCTTGTCTTCGCACACGATCAGTCTGGAAATTTCAAATGCCGTTCTATCGATTTCCAAAACGATACCATCGAAGCCTTTATCGGCTTGGCGAGGATGAGGTGCGGCTTTAAGCGAGCCAGGATATTCCATCGCAGCGGCAAGCCATGAAATATGTTGAAAAAGAAGCCCGTCACGGTGAGAAATCCGAGTATCCAGCACTTTCTGAGCCTTCTTTTTCACTTTTACATCCGAACTTAAAAGGTCTGCCTTTAGATCATCATGTTTATATTTCAGCTTCTTAAGGGCACCAAAAAATGGATTGCCAGGTAGACCAGTTGAGCTAAGAGGAAGTAAAGCTCTCGCGATACGATCCGCGTGGGTATCTTTCTGAAGGTATAGCCAAGCTATCGCTTGGATAAACTTACTCTCGTCGCGCACCACCCAATTGGAGAGAAGACAGAGTGCAGGAAGTTGGGACTGATGGATCGTTAGGGGCATAGGGAAAATAATTATTAAATTTACACTAGCATACAGCAACAATTCCTCAACGCATGTTTTTACCATTTTTACTTACTTAAGCAAAAGATAAAACATCCCTTGGTGAGATGTGCGGGGTGGTTCAATAGGATACTCCGCACACACTGAGGGTCAGTGGCAGCAGTTACCATGTAGTATGAGAACTGCCGCTTCGGTCGGTGCCTGCTTTAGAACGTGCGACAATGTCCCTTATTGGCCGCAGACGGCCATGCAACTAAGCAGCCTATCGTATTCGCTAGTTCTTCCTGCAGGCGTAGCTTTAGCTCGCTAGGGGAAATCCAAACGCCACGCATCAAGGATTTTGAAAAGGCTGCAATCGAAACACCCTGTGCCGACATATCCGGCAACCAATCGCGCCAACAAATTCGTGGACCTCAATCCCCCGCTGGCAAACATCCTACCCAAGGGCCAAATGCACAATCCCGCGCATAATCAGGATGCGGCCATGTAGGAAACCCAGGAGCACCAGAATCGTCGGCGAGACTAGACCGCCTATCAAAACCTACTGCGCGTCGGTATTCGCGGCCTGCGACGCTCACCGGCTCGCTACGGTTTGTTAAGGGCCTAACCCTTCAGATTCTTCACACAGCCCCCAAGCACTTCTCTATCAGCGGCTTGCGATACCAAATGTTTGAGACGTTTTGCCCCCCTCTGCCGAAATAAGTGCTGCGCACTATTGAGGAAAGATGACCGGGTTTCAGCATATGTTTCAATTCACTTCCCCTCTGCAACTGACCGAAACGTGACCACTCCGATATTACAACTCGTCCTTATATAATTCTTTCAAAATATTTGGGGAAATCGATGGTTTAAAAAATTTATTTACCGTAAGGCAGCCAATTATTTCGCATTTTTAATCAACATTGGAGGAGTTTTCGTGTACTTGTTGACTGCCGAATACGGACTGCATTTACCGCCAAAATTTCCATATTGATTCCAAATTAACTTGGTGCTGTATTCGCTGCCGTACTCACCATATTCATTAAATATGTATTTGATGTCATGTGGGTTAGATATTTTCCCCAAATGAGTGTTTTGGTTATCCTGTTCGATCAGAATCGCATCCTTTACTATTGAGTAAACTTCTTCGCCGAAGGCTGGAAGCCCGGTTAATAGTGGAAAAACGGCACACAGTAGATAACTGCCCACGCGCATAAATTGCACTCAGAGATGAATTTGTAAGAATAAGTTTTTTCCCATAAACATAGCATGTTGCAATTTAAAAAATATCATTCTTTATCACTGGCTTGGATGAAAGACCAAAGAGGGACGAGGCAGCTTCAAATCATGGCAGTCAGCTTTCGTCCGAATCCTGTCTGGTAAGCATATCATCTTGCTCAGAAGGAAAATGCACCAAATCTCACGGCTAACCCGGCAACTGGCGCGTAATTTCCTTACGCAGTTTCAGGTTCCGGCTTCGGCGCGGACCGCCCGACCCCGCAGGGCAGGTTCCCGTTGAGCGCCGCAGGTGCGAATAAGGGAAGTGAAGTTAGCTAACCGAAGGTTAGCTAACTTCACCTATCCTGCCCCGCTTCGCGCAGCGACTAAACCACAAAAATCATCGGACGCAACTTCGACCGAACCATTTTTTTGCAGGTACGAGAGCAAATTTAGCAGGAATGTATGCCGAAACTAGCACGGTAGTTCCGCCCCGTGCAGCGACTGAACCCTTAAATCACCGGGTAATACCTCGGTCGAGCCATTTTTTTGCAGGTACGAGAGCAGATTTAGCAGGAATGTATGCCGAAAGTAGCACGGTTGATCAGCGGCAATAGGCAGCGTCCAAGTGGGAACATTTGACATGCATCTGGGCCGACCTTGATCAATGTCAGCAACAAATTTTCATAGTCTGCTTTACGAGTTCTACACGGCAATAGCGCGCTTCTCCTCCGATGGCTGCGCCTTTCCGCGTGGACAGAAAGTGCTCCCCCTGGAGGCGGTCAAAACGATTGCTGACAGGTATTGATGGCGTGAGATGCCAGCAGTCGCATGCACATGTGGCGGCGATACAGCAACAGGACCAATAAAATCGGGGCCGCGCCAATGCATCTATCGCATGAAGAATGCGCTGTCGATTGCCGATTTTTTAGCTGCTAAAGCTTCCACGAACCCGCTCCTGTGTCCAGCCTTGATCTCACACAAAGTGCGCGGCAGGCTTGATCCAAGTGGCATGGCAGGCCGATTCTTGTTGCACCAGCGATTACGGCATTCGATACTGGACCCATGTTTTCGGAATAATGATTGCGAGCGGGTCTCGATGAAGGACGAATCGGTCGCAGGGCAAGGCCTGCGGCATATGCCATTCGCCCCGGTGCTGCCGCTGGCATTTTTGATTCACGAAGGGGGACGCCATGAAAGCAGCGACAGCCGAATTCCTGAAAGAGCGCCGCGTGGAACCTCGCATGGGCGAAGAGCGCTTCATCCGCCTGGGCGAAGTGCTGGCAACCTGCGGCAAGTCGCGCAGCAGCGTTTATGCAGGCATCAAGGAAGGCACCTTCCCTGCCCCCGTAAAACTGCAGGGACGTTCCTCCGCCTGGCTCAGGAGCGAGGTGCTACGCTGGATGCAAGCGTGTATCGAGGCCAGCAGACCTGCAGACACGGTATGCTCAATAATCGACAATTCATCAAGCACCAGGCCAATCGGTAACAAAGGAGCCTGAGCCAAATGAAGCGGGAAAAGTACCGGGATACCTGCGGCATAGATACGCTCACCTCCGCCGCTGCGCCACCCTGGCATCCCTCATGGCATCGATCAAATCATCTTCATCAATGCCCAATCCAAGGCAGCCAAAGATGATGTCGGCGCAGTAGTCGTACAGCAAATCAATCACTTCGGCACTGCGCTCCTTCTGGATTTTCTCCAGTATGATCTGCATGTCGCTTCTCACGCCTTCGTCGGTCACGACGCGGCTCAGCGCAGGGAATACAAGGCCGTGCAACCGCTCCAGCGCTTGCCTTCCAACCTGGCTTACGCAGCGCTCCACCTTTCTATCGTCCATGGCAACTGGAAGCAGGCAATGCCGCCTGACGGGCTTCGGTGGACGCATATGGGCCGCGTCGAATTCTGTGCGCGGGTCCAGCCCCTCGTGCAGCATTTGGCGGGCGACTGCGCGGCGGCATCGAGCAAGCGCCGACGAGACTTCCGGGTAGTGGCCGAATGTCAGCGCATTTTCCTTGCCGTCCTTCTGGCGAAATTTCATGCGCCAGACCTTTGTTCCAGTCGGCATGACTTCAACATACAGGCCGTAGCCGTCGAATAACTTGAATGGCTTGTCTCCAGGCTCGGCCTGTATCAGCTGCTGCTCTGTCAGGGGTTCAATTCGTCTTGGCATGGCTGTCTCCTTAACGATGCGGCGCTGGCCACACCAGTTCCAGCGCTCCATGATGGCCTGGCGGCGGCGTATCACCGCGTTCCACGGCTTCCAGGTAGTCGGCCCACTCCTGCATCATCTTGCGGCGCTCCGCCAGGAACTGGGCGCGGTCGTAGGCGCTGGCCACCTTGTCCTTGGGTGCGTGCGCCAGCTGGCGATCCACCACTTCATGGCGGTAGCCCATGCGCTCCTTGATGGTGCTCATGGCCAGCGCACGGAAGCCGTGGCCGGTCATGCGACCTTTGTAGCCCATGCGGGCCAGCGCCACCAGCAGCGTGTTGTTGCTCAGAGGCTTGTCGTGGTCGCGCTGGTTTGGAAACAGGTACGTGCCGCGGCCCGTGATGGTGTGCAGCTGGCGCAGCAAGGCCAGCGCCTGGCGCGAAAGGCAGACGTGGTGATTGGTCGTGTCGGGGTTGACGGTCAGCTTGCCACGCTTCATGCGCTGCCAGGGAATGACCCACTCGCCCTTCTCCAGATCGACTTCGCTCCATGGCGTCTCTATCAGTTCGCTGGTGCGCACGAAGATCAGCAGCATCAGGCGCAGCGCGATCCGCGTCGGCTCGAACATGCGCGCCTCGTTGCGCGCCAGCGTGTCCAGGAAAACGGGCAATTCATCGGCATTGATGGCGGCGAAGTGCGAAACGCGCTTGGTCTTCAGAACGTCCTTCATGTCCACCACCAGGTTGCGGTCGGCCAGGCCGCACTGGATGGCGTAGCTGAATATCTGCGAGCAGACGGCTTTCAGGCGATGCGCAATCTCGGTCGCGCCGCGCGCCTCGATCTTGCGCAGCGTGGCAATCAGTTCGCGGTGCCGGATTTCCGTGATCGGCCGGTCGCCGATGCTTGGGAAAATATCGGCTTCCAGGCGCTGCAGCATGTTCTTGGCAGTACGCTCGCTCCATGTCGGCACCTTGTTCGCGTACCACTCGCGGGCGATTTTCTCGAAGGTATTGGATGCTTTTTCGGCGGCGAGCCGCCTGGCGTCGTCGCGATGCTTGCCAGGGTCGATTCCCTGCAGCTGTAAGCGGCGCGCCTCCGTGCGCTTTTCACGCGCCACCATGATCGAAATTTCCGGATAAGGTCCGAAGGTCAGCGTATTTTCCTTGCCGTTCGATTGACGGAATTTCATCCGCCAGATCCGCGAACCGCTGGGCATCACTTCAACGTACAGGCCGCCGCCATCGAACAGCTTGTATGACTTTTGCCTGGGCTTGGCATTTTTGACCTGGAACTCGGTCAGGGGAGGAATGATCTTGGCCATGGCTGTCTCCTCAGCATATGCGTCAGAAATCACTTTAGACCGACGAATGAGGGCTTGGTTGCCAGACTTGGGGTAAGCTGATCTGTATCTAGCTCCGATTTTTACTGGCTGCAGCTGGACAGTACTGGACGCCAGAATACAAAAAAACCGCTTTAGCACGGGCTAAAACGGTTTTTTGTGGACGTTCTTGGACTTCCTTGAACTGGCCAATTTGTATCCTTGGCGGAGAGAGGGGGATTCGAACCCCCGATAGGCTATGAACCTATACACGCTTTCCAGGCGTGCGACTTCAACCACTCATCCACCTCTCCTGCAGGCAATGCGTCTACTTGCTCGCATTGCGTACTATTTCTCGCTTGTCGCGAAGCCGCAGATTATAGCAAAGATTCTACGGACTGCCAAAGTTATTTACCGTGGGGTAAAACATTCAGGCATCGAAAGTAAACCCGGAAGGACTAGGGTCGGCCCCTGAGGGGGCCTGCGTCCCAGTGGGGCGCAGGCCGATCCAGAAGGGACTGACCTTCTTAAGACGCTTCCTTCAACTGCTCCAGAATCGCCGGGTTTTCCAGCGTCGACACGTCTTGCGTGATCGTCTCGCCCTTGGCCAGCACGCGCAGCAGGCGGCGCATGATTTTGCCGGAGCGGGTTTTTGGCAGGTTGTCGCCGAAACGGATTTCCTTCGGTTTCGCAATCGGGCCGATTTCCTTGCCGACCCAGTTGCGCAGCTCCAGGGCCAGCTTCTTGGCTTCCTCGCCTGTCGGACGCGCCTGCTTGAGCACCACGAAGGCGCAGATCGATTCGCCTGTCGTGTCGTCCGGACGGCCCACCACGGCAGCCTCGGCCACCAGCGGGTTGGCCACCAGGGCCGATTCGATTTCCATCGTGCCCATGCGGTGGCCCGACACGTTCAAGACGTCATCGATGCGGCCGGTGATGGTGAAGTAGCCGGTGTCCTTGTTGCGGATGGCGCCGTCGCCTGCCAGGTACATCTTGCCGCCCAGCTCTTCCGGGAAATAGCTGGACTTGAAACGCTCGGGGTTGTTCCAGATCGTGCGGATCATCGATGGCCATGGGCGTTTTACGACCAGGATACCGCCCTGGCCGTTCGGCACGTCCTGGCCTGCTTCGTCGACGATGGCGGCCATGATGCCTGGCAATGGCAGGGTGCAGGAACCGGGCACCATCGGCGTGGCGCCCGGCAGCGGGGTGATCATGTGGCCACCCGTTTCCGTTTGCCAGAAGGTATCGACGATCGGGCATTTCTCGCCGCCGATATGCTTGTAGTACCACATCCACGCTTCCGGATTGATCGGCTCGCCGACCGTGCCCAGCAGGCGCAGGCTGGTCAGGTCGTAGTTGCTTGGATGGACTTTCGGGTCCACGTCGGCCGCCTTGATCAGCGAACGGATGGCCGTTGGCGCCGTGTAGAAGATGCTGACGTTGTGCTTCTTGATGGTTTCCCAGAAACGGCCCGCGTTCGGGTAGGTCGGGATGCCTTCGAACACCACTTGCGTGGCGCCCACGGCCATCGGCCCGTACGCGATGTAGCTGTGGCCCGTCACCCAGCCGATGTCGGCCGTGCACCAGAACACGTCGTTGGGCTTGATGTCGAAACTCCATTTCATCGTCAGCGCGGCCCACAGCAGGTAGCCGCCGCTCGAGTGCTGCACGCCCTTCGGCGTGCCCGTCGAGCCGGAGGTGTACAAGATAAACAATGGATGCTCGGCATCGACCCATTCCGGTTCGCATTGTGCCGACTGGCCTTCGACCAGGTCGTGCAGCCACGTGTCGCGGCCAGCCACCATCGGCAAGTCGCTGCCCGTGCGTTGATACACGATGACGTTTTTCACGGAGTCGCAGCCGCCCAGCGCCAGCGCTTCGTCGACGATGGATTTCAATGGCAGCTTTTTGCCGCCGCGCAATTGCTCGTCGCCCGTGATGACGGCCACTGCGCCCGCGTCGATGATGCGTTCCTGCAAGGACTTGGCCGAGAAGCCGCCGAACACGACGGAATGGGTGGCGCCGATGCGCGCGCAGGCTTGCATGGCGGCCACGCCTTCGACGGACATCGACATATAGATGATGACGCGGTCGCCCTTGGCGATGCCTTTGGATTTCAGGCCGTTGGCGAACTTGCAGACTTTTTCGTGCAGTTCTTTATAGGTTGCCTTGGTAACGGTGCCGTCGTCCGCTTCAAAGATGATGGCCGTCTTGTCGCCCAGGCCATTTTCGATGTTGCGGTCCAGACAGTTGTACGACACGTTCAGCTGGCCGTCTTCGAACCATTTGTAGAACGGGGCGTTGTCTTCGTTCAGGGTGCGGGTGAACGGCTTTTTCCAGCTCAGGTTCTCGCGCGCCAGCTTGGCCCAGAAGCCTTCGTAATCGCGTTCGGCATCGGCCACCATGGCGCGGTAGGCGTCCATGCCGGAAATCGTTGCCTGTGCGGCAAACGCTGCCGACGGTTCAAATACGCGCGACTCTTCCGGTCCCTGCTGCTCGGTGCCCTGCCCTTGGTTCTCTATAGCGGCCATGCTAGTCTCCAGTGTAGTAATTGTTTATTAACACAATATTCCTGCTGTCTTACGGACGCCTTACAGTCGGCGTTTTCCCCGATCCATTCTAACCATAATCGCCACCGGCGACGGGCGTCAAGCGCGCGCCGCCCAGCATTCTGGATGGAAAAACTGATAACAAGTCAATTAGTTGGCGTCGCTTTGTGTTTCATCAAGCCCAAGAATCCAAATCGAGGGCATGCGCAGTGATCAGCAGCAAGTGTAAAATGTCGGGCATACCAAAAATTGGTATTTACCCCCAGGAAACTCCAGATGATCGACCACTTACAAAAGCCCAAACATAGCAAACTGCATCCCCTGTCCGCCTTCATCTTCATGTCGCGCTGGCTGCAGCTGCCGCTGTACCTGGGTTTGATCCTTGCCCAATGCGTGTACGTATTTCATTTCTGGGTGGAACTGTCGGACCTGATCGGCGCCGTATTCGGCAATGATGCGGCCCTGCAGCACGTCTTGACGGCCGTGGCCGTACCGGGCGGCGCCCTGCCGACCAAGCTCAATGAAGCGACCATCATGCTGGTGGTCTTGGGCCTGATCGACGTGGTCATGATCTCGAATCTGTTGATCATGGTCATCATCGGCGGCTACGAAACGTTCGTGTCGCGCATGCACCTCGACGACCATCCGGACCAGCCGGAATGGCTGTCGCATGTGAATGCGTCCGTGCTGAAGACGAAGCTGGCGATGGCCATCATCGGCATCTCGTCCATCCACCTGCTGAAGACGTTTATCAATGCCAACTCGTACAAGATCGAAGTGATCATCGCGCAAACGGTGATCCATATGGTCTTCATCCTGTCGGCGATGGCGATTGCGTACACGGACCGCATCATGACGGTGACACAGAACCAAGCCCGAGCACCCCACTAAGGAGCATCCATAAAAAAGTCCATGGCGTTGTTGCCTTGCCTAGTCGTACATTCGTACTGCCTTCGGCAAGGCGCCTAGCCCTGAACATTTTTCTGGCGCTCCTATACTGATTAGCAAACAGCAAACAGCAAACAGCATCAAAGTCTTACCCTTCTTATCCACCGCGAGAACACCATGACTGTCATAAAGCAAGAAGACCTGATCGAATCCGTCGCCGCAGCGTTGCAGTACATTAGCTACTACCACCCTGCTGATTACATCGAGCACCTGGCGCGCGCCTATGCGGCCGAGCAAAGCCCGGCGGCAAAAGATGCGATCGCGCAAATCCTGACCAACTCGCGCATGTGCGCGGAAGGCAAGCGTCCTATCTGCCAGGACACGGGTATCGTCAACGTCTTCCTGAAAATCGGCATGGGCGTGCGCTTCGAAGGTTTCAGCGGCACCGTCACCGACGCCGTCAACGAAGGCGTGCGCCGCGCGTACAACTTCGACGACAACAAGCTGCGCGCCTCCATCGTCGCCGACCCGCATTTCGACCGCAAGAACACCAAGGACAACACGCCAGCCGTCGTGCACATGGAATTGGTCGAAGGCAATACCGTCGACGTGAAAGTCGCTGCCAAGGGCGGCGGCTCGGAAAACAAATCGAAGATGATCATGATGAACCCGTCCGATTCGCTGGTGGACTGGGTCATGAAGACCGTGCCGACCATGGGCGCCGGCTGGTGCCCGCCCGGCATGCTGGGCATCGGCATCGGCGGCACGGCCGAAAAAGCCATGCTGATGGCAAAAGAAGTGTTGATGGAAGACATCGACATGTTTGAGCTGAAGCAACGCGGCCCGCAGAACAAGCTGGAAGAACTGCGCATCGAGCTGTGCGACAAGATCAACTCGCTGGGCATCGGCGCGCAAGGCCTGGGCGGCCTGACGACCGTGCTCGACGTGAAAATCATGATGCACCCGACGCACGCCGCGTCGAAGCCGGTCGCCATGATCCCGAACTGCGCCGCCACGCGCCACGGCCACTTCGTGCTGGACGGCTCCGGCCCTGCCTACATGACGCCGCCATCGCTGTCATCGTGGCCGGAAGTGCACTGGACGCCGGACACGGAAAAATCCAAGCGCGTCGACCTGAACACCCTGACGAAGGAAGAAGTCGCTTCGTGGACGCCGGGCCAAACCTTGCTGTTGAACGGCAAGATGCTGACGGGCCGCGACGCCGCGCACAAGCGCATCCAGGACATGCTGGCCCGTGGCGAAGAATTGCCGGTCGATTTTAAAAACCGCGTGATCTACTACGTCGGCCCGGTCGATCCGGTGCGCGACGAAGCCGTCGGCCCGGCTGGTCCGACGACGGCCACGCGCATGGACAAGTTCACCGACATGATGCTTGAAAAGACGGGCCTGATCGCCATGATCGGCAAGGCCGAGCGCGGCCCGGTCGCCATCGAATCGATCCAGAAGCATCAGTCGGCCTATTTGATGGCCGTGGGCGGCGCCGCCTATCTGGTGTCGAAAGCCATCAAGCACGCCAAGGTGCTGGGCTTTGCCGACATGGGCATGGAAGCGATCTACGAATTCGACGTCGTCGACATGCCGGTGACGGTGGCCGTCGATGCGAAGGGCACGTCGGTGCACAACACGGGCCCGAAAGAGTGGCAGGCGAAGATCGAGCAACTCAATAGCGTCAGCAAGATTCCCGTGACGGTTGCTTAAACAAGCTCTACCATAGACGCCGCGCGGCAACACAGCGCGGCGTTTTTTTATCTTCTTCGGCTTTATATGACTTCTATTGCAAGCACTGCCCGCCCAGACGCGCCCATCGGCATTTTTGACTCCGGCGTGGGCGGCCTGTCCGTGCTGCGCCATATCCGCGCGCAGCTGCCGCAGGAAGATTTGATTTACTTTGCCGATTCCGCCTACGCGCCGTATGGCGACAAGACGGAACAGCAAGTGATCGACCGTTCGCTGGCGATCACCGCCTTCTTGTTGCAGCAAGGCGCGAAAGCATTGGTGGTGGCGTGCAACACGGCCACCATCGCTGCCATCAAGGCACTGCGCGCGCGCTACCCGGACTTGCCCATCGTCGGCGTCGAACCGGGCTTGAAACCGGCAGCCGCCATCAGCCGTAACGGCAAGATCGCCGTGCTGGCCACGGAACGCGCCTTGCGCGGCGACAAGCTGCTGGCCCTGCGCGAGCAGGTGAGCGCAGCCACGGGCGCCACGTTCATCTTGCAGCCCTGCATCGGCCTGGCCGACCGCATCGAGCAGTGCGAGCTGGGCAACGACCCGCTCGACGCCACCAGCGCTATGCTGGAACGCTACATCGCGCCCATGCTGGACCAAGGCGTCGACACCCTGGTGCTCGGCTGCACGCACTACCCCTTCGTGCAGGACGCCATCGTACGCACGGTGCGCGCGCATACGCAGGAAACGATCACCCTGGTCGACACGGGCGACGCCGTGGCGCGCCAGCTGGCCCGCTTGCTCGACGCGGCAAGCTTACGCCGCATCAACAACGATGCGCCCCAGCTGCAGGGCTACACGACGGCCAAGGTCGAATCCCTGGCGCAAGCCTTCGCCGGCTTGCTGGACTTGCACCCGCCTGTCGAACACCTGTCCGTGTGAGCGAAAACAGGCGTTTTCATGCAATCTTTCGATTCTTTAAAAAAGACTGCATTTAGATTTGCCACTTTGCCGAGTTCTTTGTATAATTCGGCACCTGTTCAGCAAAACAGCTAAACAGGCAAGTAAGACAGTGGTGGCTGTAGCTCAGTTGGTAGAGTCCAGGATTGTGATTCCTGTTGTCGTGGGTTCGAGCCCCATCAGCCACCCCACAGAATAAAGAAGAGCCCGGTTTTCGAACCGGGCTTTTTCTATTTCAGAGCAGGTTTTTATGGCGTAAATCAAACACCATGACTATCTGCACAGGATGGCGATGTTGCGCTCACCGACATGCTCACCTTGCCGATAAGTAAAAGTACAGCTGTCGATACTGTCGTCGAGCCGCATCGCCAAAGTCAGCTGACCCGTGCCGCCGTAACGACAGGCCAGCCATTTCCCCTCCGGAAACTTGCCATCGAGCCGATAAGTATCTACCCAACCTTTTTTCAAGCGCTTTTGCCGGAAGTCCGACAGCTCGCCCAACTGCTCCGGTGGCCCGTTCATCGGCGCCGCCGCATGCAGGTAAAGTGGCGAACCGACATAGCTGGTCCAGCCTTGCGGTACATCGGCAAGCTGCAGCGAGCCCTGGGAAATCGACACTGGGCAGGCAACGGGCGCGGCGCTGGCTGTCGATTGCAGGCACGATATGGCCAGCAGTGCCATTGCAGGCCAGCAGATTCGTGCTGCCATTGTCGTTTTTGAGTATGCCATGACCAACCTCATTCAATCACGGAAAATGCATCGGCGTTATCGCTGGCGTGGATGTAATTACCGCGCTTGTCCTTGCCTTGCGAGCGTATCAGCCGCACCGAAATTTCGGTCTTGCCGTCGGCTTTCCATTGGTCTGCAATATAGATCCCGCCTATCGCCTGGCCGATGAACAAGGCGGCATGATTGCCATGTGGTCGGTTCGGGTAACGCCCCCTGACAAATGTGGCGATAGCGGTTCCCGGTTTGATGATGGCGTTCCCCAACACCGCTTCGCCCTCGTGCCAGTTTGCCGTGACTGGCGCGCGAGCATAGTACTGCACCAAAGCGACGCAGTGGCGACTACCGACAACGGGCCTGCCTTTCAACTCGGCGACATTGGAATAAATATAGGGCATGAATCATCTCCTTGAGATAGATGTCATGCCACTCTATGCCGGATCAGGGACGGCGCTTTTAAGCAAGCACAACTGTTTTTCCAATCCCAGGCGCATTCTTGCAAAAAAGCCGGCATGCTGAACTGAACCCCAAAAGTTGGACACCAACTTTTGGGGTTTTTCATGTCGAAGTACAGTGAGCAATTTAAGCTCAGCATTATCGAGCAATATTTGTCCGGTTCTGCGGGGTATAAACAGATTGCCGACAAGCACAATCTTCATCATTCAACTGTGAGATTGTGGATTAAATTGCATGCAGCGCATGGCATTGACGGTCTGGTAAAAAAGTGCAGCCATTACAGTGCAGCGTTCAAGCTCTCTGTGTTGCAGCATATGTGGTCCGCTGATTTGTCTTGCTGGCAGGTCGCCGCCGTATTCAATATCCGCAATCGCGGCATCATCCGTCATTGGGAGCGCTGCTATCATAGCGGTGGTCTAGAAGCCCTGATGCCACGCACACGTGGAAAGCCCAAGCAAATGCCCTTACCACCACCTACAGAGCCGTCCGAATCCCTTCCGGATCCCGCGGAACGCACCCACGACGAATTGGTCGCTGAGGTCAACCAATTGCGCATGGAGGTAGCTTACCTAAAAAAGTTAGAAGCCTTAGCTCAAGCGCAGAAGCGGCAGAGTACGACAATGCGCAAAAAACGCAAGTAGTTACTGAGCTAAGGCAGTATTTCCCGTTGCGCGCATTGCTTGAGCTCGCTGGCATGCCACGCAGTACCTTCTATTATCAGCAGAAAGCGGCCCAGGCATGTGACAAATATGCAGGACTGAAGAAGCAGATCGCTGCCATCTATGCTCGCCACAAGGGGCGGTATGGCTACCGGCGCATCACTTTGGCCATCAGACAATTGGGCGAGAAGGTCAACCACAAGACCGTTCAAAGCCTGATGCGCAAACTCGGCCTCAAGTCGCTGGTGCGGCCCAAAAAGTATCGGTCGTACAAAGGAGAGGTCGGACAAGCAGCGCCGCATATCCTGAAGCGATGCTTCGAGGCCAATGGCGCCAATCAAAAATGGGTGACCGATGTGACGGAGTTCAAGGTGCGCGGCGAGAAACTGTAACTCTCGCCGGTCATGGATTTGTACAACGGCGAAATCATTGCATTTGAGACCTCAAGGCATCCAGAGTTCGCATTGGTTGGCAGCATGCTCAGGAAGGCTTTGAAAAAGCTCAAGCACGATGAGAGGCCCATCGTGCATTCGGATCAAGGCTGGCAATACCGAATGCCGGCTTATCAGCGTGCCTTGCAAGAAAAAAAAGTGGTGCAGAGCATGTCGCGTAAAGGGAACTGTCTTGACAACGCGGCCATGGAAAGCTTCTTCGCTGTGCTCAAGACAGAGTTCTTCTATCTGAACAAGTTCGGCAGCGTCGATGAACTACAACGCGGCATCAAAAAGTACATCCACTACTATAATCACGACCGCATCAAGCTCAAGCTAAAAGGGCTGAGTCCCGTGCAATACAGAACTCAGCCCTGGGCAACCCAGCAAACTAAACCGTCCAACTATGTGGGGTCAGTTCATGCAGCCGGCTCTCTTCGTCTTTTACTGCAGGACACCTATCCCGCCAGCACCGACTGCACCGTCGTCGCCAGGTCGTCCAGGCGCACGGGCTTGACGAGGAAGTGGCGGAAGCCCACGGCCAGCGCGTCGTCCATGTACATGGGCAGGCTGTGGCCGGTGACGGCGATCAGCACGGCGTTGGCCGTCTCGGGATTGTGGTGCAGGCGGCGGCCGATTTCGATGCCGCTGATGCCGGGCATTTCGATGTCGAGGTAGACGGCATCGGGCACGCACAGCTTGACTTGCTCGACGGCCATCTGCCAGTTGCGCACCACCACCGCATGGTGGCCCAGCGCTTCGAGCAGCATGGCCAGCGATTCGCCCACTTCCTGGTTGTCGTCGACCACCAGCAGATTCAATTTGCGCGCAGCACTTGCCGGCTGGTCGCCCTGGCGGCGTTCCACGGAGGAATCGCCTGGTGTCGTTTCAGTTGTCTGGCTCATTGTACGTTCACGTCTGACGGCTGCAAAAGCGGCAGTATACAAGAAGCACGCAAAATGCCGCCGCACCCCAGCAATGGTGCCAAGCGGCAATCCAAACTCCTTCCTGTACCGCGCCAGCAACACTTCCCGCCTTTCTCCAGGCAAAGCCCATGCTACGCAGTTTGCGCAATTGACGGATAAAATGAGAATCATTATCATTCTTATCCCCTTGCGCCGGATGTCCACGCCACGATGTTGTCGCGCCGCCCGATTGCCCGCGCAAACATTGTCATTACGGAGATCCATGCATGGCTGCCACACCTGTCACACTGCCCTTTTCGCTGCGCCCGTGCGCGCTGGCCATCGCCCTCGCCTGCCTGGGCGCCCCGCTTGCCGCGCAGGCGCAGGACGCCAATAGCGCCGACAATGCCGGTCCCATCCTGGAATCGATTCAGGTCAGCAGCAACTTGCTGGGCACCAGCATGGCCGCCAGCACGAAGAATTTCGCGGGCGCCCGCACCGTGGTGCAAAAGGACGACATCGAGAACTCGGGCGCATCCAGCCTCAGCGACGTGATGCGCCGCATTCCCGGCGTGCAGATCAGCGACAATTCGGGCAGCGCGGGCAGTGCCATTTCGCTCAACATCGGCGTGCGCGGACTGGCCGGGCGCTATTCGCCGCGCAGCACGGTGTTACTTGACGGCATTCCGATGTCGGTCGCGCCGTATGGCCAGCCGCAACTGTCGTTCGCGCCCGTCAGCCTGGCCAATGTCGAGACGGTCGACGTGGTGCGCGGCGGCGGCGCCGTGCGCTTCGGCCCGCAAAACGTGGGCGGCATCATCAACTTCAAGACGCGCCGCGTGCCCACCACGCCAGGCATCACGGGCGACGCCACGGTGCGCTACAACACGTACAGCGAAGTGGGCCACAACACGCAGGCCAGCGTGTTTGCCGGTACCCAGCTCGACAGCGGCCTGGGACTGGCCGTGCTGTATTCCGGCATCCGCGGCAGCGACTGGCGCGTGGGCAGCGATGAAAAAGTCAACGACTTCGCCCTGAAGTTCCGCTACGACCTGAGCCCCACGGCCGAGGTGTACGGCAAGCTGTCCTACTACGACGTAACGTCGCGCACGCCGGGCGGCCTGACCGCGGCACAATACAAGCAGGACCCGTTCCAGAACACGCGCCCCACCGACTTCTGGAGCGGCGAGCGCAAGGCCTTCGACATCGGCTACCTGAATGCCCTGTCCGGCACACAGGAATTCGAGGTACGCGCCTACTACAACAAGAGCTCGCGCGAAAGTACCCTGATCAGCGGAAAAAACCTGGGCCACCAGCCGCGCAACTATGAAACGACGGCCATCGAGCCGCGCTACACGCAGCGCTTTATCACCGGCAAGGTCACACAGGACGTCACCGTCGGCTACCGCTACCTGGCCGAGCGCGCCGACGAGGCCATCTACAACGTCGTCATCGCCAGCGGCGTGCGGCAGGCGCCGACGCGCTTTGCCGACAATGCCACCGATGCGCAGGCCGTGTATATCGACGACAAGATCGCCATCGACGCCTGGCGCATCACGCCGGGCGTACGCTACGAGCACATCAAGACGGAACGCTTCAACCATTTGCCGGTCAACCAGAAGATCGAACTGCTCAACAACAAGGCCCTGCCCTCGCTGAACGTCGCCTACTTGCTCAATAACAACGTGACCCTGTTCGGCAACTACAACAGCTCGTTTGGCGCCGTGCAAAATACGCAGCTCAATGCGCAGTCGAGCAAGAACCCGCTGCAACCGGAACTGGCGAAAACAGCCGAGCTGGGCGCGCGCTGGAAGAGCGGCCAGCTGTCGGCCGAAGCGACCTTGTTCAACATCAAATTCGACAACCAGATCCAGTCCGTGGGCAGCGGCGAGAACGTCGTCTTCTACAACGTGGGCGCCACGCACCACCGCGGCCTGGAAACGGCCGTCGACTACCGCTTCGACAAGTCCGGCCCGCTGGCCGGCTTGAACGCCTATGCAACCTACACCTACACCAAGGCAACCTTGCAGGATGGTGCGAACGCGGGCAACGACGTGCCCTTCTATTCGCGCACCACGGATACCGTCGGCGCCCACTATCAGCTGGGCGCTTGGGGCTTCGACCTGTCGAGCAGCCACCAGAGCCGCCAGTTCGCCGACGAGGCGAATACCGTGGCGGAAAACACGGCCGGCAGCCTGGGCGTCATTCCCGGCTTCCGTACCTGGAACACGCAGGTGAAATGGACAGTGCCGGGCCAGAAGGGCCTGGAACTGGTGGCCGGCGTCAACAACCTCGCCGACAAGCGCTACTTCACGCGCACCTCGGATGGCAACCTGGGCAAGCTGGTGGGCGCGCCGCGCATGGTCTACCTGCAGGGCCGCCTGGCGTTCTGATGCCTGCGCACGCAGGTGCCTATCAAATCGATATGCCGCTGCGCACGGCAGTTACCTGAAAAAAACCTGCATCGTTGTTGTTACGATGCAGGTTTTTTTTACGTCCCGATGTCACAAAAATACCGTGACGCAAGCAAGTTCAACGTCGCGTTCGCCCTGGACCGCTAGAGCAATTCATTCATCGAGGAAATTAATTTCCACATGAATACAAATGATTTCACAATTGCAAATAATTTTAGCGAGCACGTGTTCTTTTTGTGAGTTTTGGTGATATTCTTTAAATGTCATTTAAGAAATCAAATTATCTTTTAATCAATCAGACGAGAGCCCATGAAAACGCCAGCCACCCTCCTGAAGATCGCCGCACTGGCCACCCTGGTCACCGCTGGCGCCGCCAACGCCGCGACCGAACTGGTGGTCAATGGCAGTTTCGAAAACAATGTCATCGCCTCAGCCTGGGCTCCGCTCAGCAGCGTGACAGGCTGGACTTCATCGGCCAGCGGCAATTCGGCCTTTGAAATCCAGAAAGGCGCCACGCAAGGCGGCCAGGGCGGATTCAACCCCGTCGCCGCCAGCGGCACGCAATACCTGGAACTCAATACGGACCGCCTGACGTCGGTATCGCAAGCGATCGCCACCACGGCCGGCAGCACCTATGCGCTGTCGTTTGCCTACTCGGGCCGTCCCGATACGGCGGGCGGCGCGAACAGCCTGATGAATGTCTACTGGGGTTCGACCCTGCTGACGCCAACGGCATTGATCGGCAACACGAGCGGCGTGTGGCAAACCTACAGCCAGAACGTGACCGCACTCGGCTCTTCGAGCCTGCTGCGTTTCGAATCGATCGGCCCCGTCTCCGCACCGACCTATGGTTCCTACCTGGACAACGTCTCGGTGACGGCCGCCGTGCCGGAACCTGAAACCTACGCCATGATGCTGCTGGGCCTGGGCTTGCTGGGTTTCATGGCACGCCGCAAGACAGCCGCCTGAGTCCGGACAGACGCCACGCAACAGCCGTCCCGCCGTTTGGCCGGGCGGCTTTTTCTCGTCCGAAGAAGCGTGCACTGCAGCATTAAATGTTGTCCAAAAGAATTAAATTGGCGCTACAATAGCGGGGTATCAAGCAATGCCAAGCATCGCTCCGCCAGGGCCCCTACCCCGCCCTGATCATCAGCACGCATTTTTTGAACAGGATGACTGGCGCTGCCGGACCCGATTGCGCTCCCGGCACGGCCACCACACACGCACCATGTCCGCAGAAAAAACCATTACCGAAACGAGTTCCTACGGCAAGGAAACACCCGTGGGACGTCCCGACATCGATGGCCGCGCCGGCATTTTCGTGCCCACGGCGGAATTCGACATCAACAACACCACCACCATCCGCAAGGGCGCGGGCATTGTCGGCTTCGGCAACCTCGACGGCACCCTGACCGTGTACTTCGAAGCGAACCGCTTCGACGAAAGCAATCTGCACAAATGGGAACACAAGGCGCGCAAGGCATATGACCGCATGGTCATGGGCGCACCCACGGTGTCGAAGGCGAAGATCGACGCGCGCATGCTGGAACAGGTCGGCATCATCGATGGCATGGGCATCAATCTCAAGCATCCGGAACGCCTGACGCACTGGCTGGCGATTTCGAACGTGCCGGACACGGCGCCGGAAGAGCCAGTGCTGCGCTGGAAAAACCGCTAAGTAATCCTCAGGAAATTATTGTGAAGTTATGACGAATAGAACCGGATGCTATGCAAGGCGCCCGCTGCGACTTAGTGCGAGCACTGCTAGCAGTGGGCAACACCGCAGAGCGCCGATTATAGAAGTCAGAAATCGCAATAATTTATTGGGGGGTTACTTAGGCCGCCGGAGAGCGAGGCGGGGCCTCAGCGACGAGGTGTTGTCCTACATCGTGGCGGACATTCATCCGATGCCCGAGAGCATTTATTCGACCTATGATGAAAGCCTGACAACCCACCTCACACCATTCAGGAGTACGACATGTCCCGCCTCATCCCGATCAGCTTTGGCGCCTTGCAAATAGGTCTGGCAGCGGCGGCGATGTATATCCTGTGCTCGGCGGACGTGCTGCACCAGAGTTCGGTATATTTCCACTGATTGAGCTTCGCGGCCCTGCTCGTCATCGCCAATGAGAAAGCGCGCCGTGCTTCGTAAAGCACGGCGCGCTTTCTCACGCCAGAAGGACTACGTCCCGCGTCTAGCGGCGGCCGTGGTAACGTCCATGCCCGCCCCAGCCGCCGCGGTGTCCGCCATAGCGCCCGAAGCCAAACATGAAATCCAGCCCGATCGATACGGGCGGATTGTAATAATACGGTTGCGGCGCGTACACGGGCGCCGGCACATACACGGGCTGCTGCACGTAGACAGGCGACTGCTGCACGTAGACGGGCTCATTCGTGTATTCCACGCGCGGCGCGCTCATCACGCGGCCCGACTGCACCGGCTCGGACGAGACCGTATGCCATTCATAGGGATTGTAGGCCCCCTGTGGCGCGCGCGAACCGTAATACGCGGGCCCTGGCGGGGCCACGACGCAGCCACCCAATGCGGCCAGCGAAATTACTGCCAACAGGGTTTTCATCACAATCCTCCTAATATGTACTACCTCAAGTAAGTACTATAAGAAATTACGCCGTGCTTTGCTGTGCTTTTACCGATTGTTACACCCCGACGCACGCCGCAACATGAAATGTGGCAATGGCGCCACAAGCGGCCCATGCGCCATGTTTCCTCAGATAAATGGAATGTCGCACGTGTCGATGGCCTTGCCTGCCGCATCGTAGCGCTGCACACACACCTGGTAGCGCACGCCGTAATCGAGCTCGACCTGCTCGACCTTGCCATACTTCAATTTCCAGCTGGGCTGCACACGCTGCTTGCCCGCCAGGGCTGGCACGTCCTGCGGTATCGCCATCGCCGTTTGCGTCTCGCCCTGGCGCGCATCCTGGCGCCGCGCCACGTCGATCGCAACGTTCACGGCCAGGTCGACGCCGCCGTCCGCATAGGCCAGCTTCGGCGCGCTGCGCTGCGCCCGCATCACACCCCAGCTGCAAGCCTTGCCGCCGGCCTCGCATTGCTTCAATTGCGCCAGCGGAAAATATTCAGGGGCAATCTTGCCATCCTTGATGGGCCAGCTGGTGCGTACACCGTCGCGCTTGCCCGTCAGCGGATTGTCCCAGCTCAAGCTGTTGACGACGGCGACGGTCTGGCCCGCCTGCAAGCCCACAGGCGTGCCCAGGGAAGCGCAGGCGGAAAGCAGCAAGCCGGTGGCCGCCAGGGAAGAAAGTGTCAGGATGCGCTGCATGGTAGGCCTCTTGTGGTGGGATATCCCGAAGGTATGTTTCGAGGGTAACAGAATCGGGGGCGGCAGCGCCGTTGGCTGCCGCACATAACAATACGGGCGGCACCCTCGCAGGCGCCGCCCGTAGCGGATACGGTCATGCCGGGAGACGCGCTCCCGGCAGTGCCTGGATCAGTCCAGCTTCCAGGCGTAGTCGACCTTGGTCCAGGTTTGCGCAGGGGAACCATCCTTGGTGCCCGGCTTGAACTTGCATGCGGACAGGGCCTTGATGGCGGCCTTGTCCAGGTTCTTGAAGCCGCTGCTCTTCTCGACTTTCGAATCGGCAACGCTGCCATCGGCATTGACCAGGAAGGACATCGACACGGTGCCCTGCTCTTCGTTCATCAACGAGGCTTTCGGATAGTCCGCCTTGCAGTTCTTGGCATCGAACGACGCCGGCACCTCGGCAGCGAAGGCTGCGGAAGAAACGGACACCAGCAAGGCTGCTGCAACACTCATCAAACGCTTATTCTCAAACATGTGCTTCCCCATGATTATCAGATACGGTAATTACAACTTCCTGTGCGCTGTTGGCCGCGCTTAAAACTCTTCCCATTCGTCATTGCTGGTGCTGCCGGCCCCTGCCGCCTTGCGTGGTGCCGCGGCAGCCACGGGCGCGGCCGCTTCGGTCTTGCGGGTCAGCGATTTCACCGGACGCAATGCGGGCGCCGGCTTGCGCACGGCCGCTGGTGCGGCAGCCACGGGTGCCGGCACAGACGCCGCTGCCGGTTTCTGTTCGCCTTCGACCAGTTTGAAAATGCTGACCACGTGGGCCAGTTCGGCCGCCTGGTCCTGCAGGCTTTGCGCCGCAGCGGCGGCCTGCTCCACCAGGGCCGCATTTTGCTGCGTCATGCCGTCCATCTCGATGATCGACAGGTTGACCTGTTCGATGCCGGCGCTTTGTTCCTGGCTGGCACTGGCGATCTCGCTCATGATGTCGGTCACGCGGCGCACGCTGTCGACCACTTCGCCCATCGTCACACCAGCCTGGCCGACCAGACGCGTACCGCGTTCCGTCTTCTCGGCCGAATCGTCGATGAGGATCTTGATTTCCTTCGCGGCGCCAGCGGAGCGCTGGGCCAGGTTGCGCACTTCGGACGCCACCACGGCAAAGCCGCGGCCTTGCTCGCCGGCACGTGCCGCTTCCACGGCCGCGTTCAGCGCCAGGATATTCGTCTGGAAGGCGATGCCGTCGATCACGCCGATGATGTCGACAATCTTCTTCGCCGACTCGTTGATCGAGCTCATTGTGTCAACCACTTGCGACACCACGGAGCCGCCCTTCAGGGCCACGTCCGACGCGGTCGCGGCCAGCTTGTTCGCTTCCCGTGCATTGTCCGCATTCTGTTTCACGGTCGAGGTCAGCTCTTCCATCGCGGACGCCGTTTTTTCCAGCGCGCTGGCCTGCATTTCCGTGCGCGACGACAGGTCGATATTGCCGTCGGCGATCTCGCGCGATGCCGTGCCGATGGTTTCCGTACCGACGCGCACCTGGCCGACGATGCCCACCAGGCTGTTGCGCATTTCCTTCATTTCCGCCAGCAGGCTGGAATTGTCCGATGGCTGGGTGTGGATGCCGATCGACAGGTCGCCATTGGCGATGCTGCCGGCGATCGATGCCGTGTAGTCAGGCTCGCCGCCCAGCTGTTTCAGCAGGCCGCGGGTAATCACCAGTGCCGCCGCCACGCCCATCGCCACGGCCAGCACGCCGAGGATGATCATGAACAGCCGCGCGCTGTCGAAGGCCTTGCGGGCATCCGACTGCATCTGTTCATTGAGCTTGTCTTCCAGGGTGGCCAGCTGCTCCAGCGCTTCCATCCATTTTTTCTGTACCGGGCGGATTTCCTTGATCATCACGCGCGTGGCGCCTTCCGCATCGTTGGCCATCCACAGTGCGGATGCCTTGGCGATGGCCGGCATGGCGGCCGCTTCGTATTCCTTGATCGAAGCGAGCAGGGTCTTTTCTTCGGCAGTCGACTCGATGGCAAATTTCTCCTCGAGCTTCTTCTGCGTTTCCTGATAGGTGCTCGTCTGCGTCTTGATACGCGCCATTTCCGGCTCCATATCGCTCGCGTCGGTCATCAGGGTGAGGATGCGCAGCGAGGTGATGCGGTCGCTGACGTTGCCACGCATATCGATCACCAGGCGGGTGACGACATTGTTGACATTGATCACGTGATCGAGACGTTCCTGGATTTGCGCCATGCGCGCGATGCCGAGGACGGTCACGGCCACCAGCAGAACCAGTACCAGGGCGAAACCCAGGCCCAGGCGGGTACCAACCTTCATTTTTGCTAAATTCATTTCGGCTCTTCGTAAATGAAACTATTGATAAGGATTTTTTGCCCGGCACGACAAGACGAAGGCTGCGGTACACCGGTATCCGCCCTTACCCATTGGTATGCTGGCGGTATCCGGCTGCACGCAGCCTGGGGTACTTCCTGGTCCTTCGCCAGCCCTGAAACAGCCAGTGACTGCGAATGCAAACTTGCTCCACACGCTGAATTTTTGACACTGATGATATGAGATCAACATCAAACATTCATATGAGAAATATTTGTCTATAATCAATTATAGGTGTAAATTTTGCCTCAAAGCAAGCAATAAGTACCTGAATAAATGGCAGATTAACTTTCTTCGGGGAAATGGCAACAACGCCGATTCTTGCCTCTTAGAAATGCCCCATGGCAGTGCGGGCGTGCGCCGAAACGGCGCATTTACAACACATGGCGTAGCCATATTGCATCGTTTTGGAAGAGGTGCTCAGAGGAAGGGGGAGTACGGACAATACCACTGCGTAGAAGCAGCGGTATAGACAAGTTGGCTCAGCTGTCCCAGCTGCAATGCATCACATAGGCGTGGCACTCTGTGCCAAAGACAAAGACGCTCCAGATGGCGCCCAATTGCCCGGTCAGGCTGATCTGGCCAGATGATACCAATTGATACCAGCGCGGCTCGCCGCGCAGCAGTTCGACCAGTTCTCGCTCGAAACCGTCATATAAACGCGCATCGAGCGGCTGGCGGTCCGCCTCGCTCATGGGACGAATACGCTCCAGCAACCACTGGCGCGGCGTGCAGGCGATGCCGCTGCACACCACGCTCTCGAGCGGCTGCAAGGACAAGCCCTCCGGCGCAATCCGCAGCGCGCGGCACAGCGCGTCGAGCGATGCCTGCGGCGCGACGGGTCCCAGGTACTCGCAAAGAAACAAGCTGCCGTCATCCTTCAGGGCGCCGACGGCCAGCAAGTAGCCATCGATCACGCGCGCAAGGCTGTGGCAGTCGCCGCTCATCAGGCAGGCAGCGACAAACGCGCCGCCGCTTCCAGCAGCAAACGGGGGTCGCCCGAGGCCAGCTTCTTCGAGTCCGACAGGGTCTGGCGGAAGCCGCGCGCGCCGGGCAGATTTTGCATCAGGCCCAGCATGTGGCGCGTGACGCTGTTCAGTTTCAAACGCCCCGCTTCTTTTTCCAGCTGCGCGCTAATGTACGGAATCATCGCCTCGAGCACCTGTTCGCGCGTTTTCACGGGCGTGTCGTCGCCGTAGTAGCGCTGGTCGAACTGCGCCATCACGTACGGGTTGTGGTACGCCTCGCGGCCCAGCATCACGCCATCAAGGTGCTGCAAATGCAGGTCGATCTCGTCCAGGGTCTTGATGCCGCCGTTGATGATGAACTCGAACTGGGGAAAATCGCGCTTCAGGCGGTAGGCGTAATCGTATTTCAGGGGCGGTACTTCGCGGTTTTCCTTCGGGCTCAGGCCTTTCAGGATGGCATTGCGCGCATGCACGATAAACGTCTTGCAGCCGGCATCGGCCACGGTGCCGACGAAGTCGCGCACGAAGCCGTACGATTCGCTGTCGTCGATGCCGATGCGGTGCTTGACCGTGACGTCGATGTCGACCACGTCGCGCATGGCTTTCACGCAGTCGGCCACCAGTTGCGGCTCGGCCATCAGGCAGGCGCCAAACGCCCCTTTTTGCACGCGCTCGGACGGGCAGCCGCAATTGAGGTTGACCTCGTCATAGCCCCACTGCTGGCCCAGCCTGGCGCTGGTGGCCAGGTCTGTCGGATCGCTGCCGCCCAGCTGCAGCGCCACCGGATGCTCTTCCTCGTTGAAGCGCAGATGGCGCTCCACGTCGCCGTACACGAGCGCGCCCGTCGTCACCATCTCGGTGTAGAGCCAGGTGTGGCGCGTGATTTCGCGGTGGAACTTGCGGCAATGGCGGTCGGTCCAGTCCATCATGGGGGCGACGGACAGGCGGCGGGAAGGCAGGGAGGACGTAGTCATAGGATCAATAAAAACAGGTCAATACACAACAGCTTCTACAAACAACAAACCCGCTGCGCGCATCACCGGTTAAAGTCATGCGGCGCAGCGGGCCGAAAGCGGCATGGACGTCAATCCATGCTCACGCGGGTATTACGCGTCGCGCGACGCTTTTTTACGCTCGTGCTCTTTCAGGAAGCGCTTGCGCAGACGGATCGATTTAGGCGTGATTTCCACCAGTTCGTCGTCCTCGATGAATTCGACTGCGTATTCCAGCGACATCTGAATTGGCGGTACCAGGCGCACCGCTTCGTCGGTACCCGACGAACGCACGTTGGTCAGCTGCTTGCCCTTGATCGGGTTGACGACCAGGTCGTTGTCGCGCGAGTGGATACCGATGACCATGCCTTCGTAGACTGGGTCATTGTGCGACACGAACATGCGGCCGCGGTCTTGCAGTTTCCAGATAGCGTAGGCAACGGCGGCGCCGTCATCTTGCGAGATCAGCACGCCGTTACGACGGCCAGCCATTTCGCCACGGGTGTTGTCGACTGGCGCGTATTCGTGGAACACGTGGCTCATCAGGCCGGTGCCGCGGGTCAGGGTCATGAATTCGCCCTGGAAGCCGATCAGGCCACGCGCCGGGATCAGGTACTCGAGACGCACGCGGCCCTTGCCATCCGATTCCATGTTTTGCAGGTCGCCGCGACGACGGCCCAGTTCTTCCATGACGCCGCCCTGGTTGGCTTCTTCCACGTCGACCGACAGGTTTTCAAACGGCTCGTGGCGCACGCCATCGACCATCTTGAACACCACGCGTGGACGCGATACGGCCAGCTCGAAGCCTTCGCGACGCATGTTTTCGATCAGAATCGTCAGGTGCAGCTCGCCGCGGCCCGATACTTCAAAGATCGTGTCGTCGTCGGTCGGCGCTACGCGCAGAGCAACGTTGGCTTTCAATTCTTTTTCCAGACGGTCACGCAATTGGCGCGAGGTCACGAACTTGCCTTCGCGGCCAGCCAGTGGCGAGTTGTTGACCATGAAGTTCATGGTCAACGTTGGCTCGTCGACGGTCAGCATCGGCAGCGCTTCCGGGGTGTCCAGTGCGCACAGGGTCGAACCGATGCCGATTTCGTCGATACCGTTGATCAGGCAAATGTCGCCGGCAACAGCTTCGTCCACCAGCACGCGCTCCAGGCCCTTGAAGTTCAGCACCTGGTTGATGCGGCCTTTGATTGGCGTGGCGCCTGGGCCATTGATGACCAGCACGTCTTGACCAACTTTCACGGTACCGCGGTTGACGCGGCCAATGCCGATCTTGCCGACGTACGACGAGTAGTCCAGCGAGGTGATCTGCATTTGCAGCGGGCCTTCCGGATTGTCGTCACGTACTGGAACGTGTTCCAGGATGGCGTCGAACATCGGCTTCATGTCGCCGCCGCGCACGTCTTCGGTCAGGCCGGCATAGCCGTTCAGGCCGGAAGCGTAAACGATAGGGAAATCCAGTTGCTCGTCGGTTGCGCCCAGCTTGTCGAACAGTTCGAACGTCTGGTTGATGGCCCAGTCAGGACGTGCGCCTGGACGGTCGATCTTGTTGACGATCACGATAGGCTTCAGACCCAGTGCCAGCGCCTTGCGCGTGACGAAACGGGTTTGCGGCATCGGGCCTTCCTGTGCATCGATCAGCAGCAGAACCGAGTCCACCATCGACAGAACACGTTCCACTTCGCCGCCGAAGTCGGCGTGGCCTGGGGTGTCGACGATATTGATGTGGGTGCCTTCGTACTCAACAGCGCAGTTCTTCGACAGAATCGTAATGCCGCGCTCCTTTTCCAGGTCGTTCGAGTCCATGACTCGGGTGTCGACCGCTTGGTTTTCACGGAAGGTGCCGGACTGGCGCAGCAGCTGATCCACCAGCGTGGTTTTGCCGTGGTCAACGTGGGCGATAATGGCGATATTACGAATTGCGCGTTTTGTATTTGACATGGTCGTAGTAGTTACTGAAAAACTGCGGAGTGCGTACAAGGTGTACGAGATACCCGAATGCTAATCTATTTCCGGAACCGCGTAGTATAGCATGTTGCGTTGCAACGCTATCTAAAAATGCTGGCGGCTCCCGCAGTCGGGGACGGATTGTTTAAAAAAGCGACACTGTTTGAAGAGTGCATGCCGGGGTCAGACCCTCAATCCCGCCAACTCAGAGGCTTGCGCCAACGGTCGAGGGGGTCTGACCCCAGCTTTTATTGATGTGCCGTGGCAATGAGCCTTTCGGGCGCGAGGATGCTGTATTCCTGCAACTGTCCCGTGCCCAGCAGCTTGCTGTCGTGATACACGCGCACCCTGCCCGGCTCGTTTGGTACGGCAACGTCTTCCTTGCCCAGCGCGATGCGCTGGCCATGCAGGAAACGCTTGGCCAATTCTTCCGTCAGCTGCACGGCGGGGAAACTCGACAATAATGCATCGACGGGCGCCAGCAGACTCAGCGGCGCGGCATGCGCCGTCAACTCATCGAGGGTGACGACGCCGTCAAGCGTCAGGTTGCCCACCTGCGTGCGGCGCAAGGCGTTCAGATGACCGCCGCAACCGAGCGCGTGGCCGATGTCTTCGCCCAGCACGCGGATATACGTGCCCTTGCTGCACATCACGGACAATTTCAGGAACGGGGCTTCGTAGCCGAGGAACTCGAGCTTGTGGATGGTCACCGGGCGCGCCTCGCGCTCCAGGGTGATGCCTGCCCTTGCATACTCATATAGGGGCTTGCCGTCCCTTTTCAAGGCCGAGTACATGGGCGGCGTCTGCAGGATAGGCCCGCGGAACCGCGCCAGCACGGCTTCGATCTGCTCTTGCGTGACGTTGACGTCGCGCGTTTCCAGCACTTCGCCTTCCGTGTCACCCGTATCCGTCGTCTGCCCCAGGTGCACCAGGGTTTCGTAGGTCTTGTCGGCTTCCAGCAAGTCCTGCGAGAACTTGGTCGCCTCGCCAAAGCACAGCGGCAGCAAGCCCGTGGCGAACGGATCCAGGGTGCCCGTATGGCCCGCTTTTTTCGCGTTCAGCACGCGCTTGGCCTTGATCAGGGCATCGTTGCTGGACCAGCCCACGGGCTTATCGAGCAGCAAGACGCCATCGACCAGGTCGCGCACCCGCTTGATGCCCGGTGGTTTCTTCGGACCCGCCACTGTTATTGCTCGTCCGCTTCTGGTTTGACATCCGGCTCGGCGTCGGCCGCGCGCGTGGCATTGGCCTTGTCGATCAGGAGCGACATTTCCATGCCGCGCGAGGTCGAGCTGTCGTGCACGAAATGCAGCATCGGCAGGGTGTGGATGTGCAGGCGCTTGCCCAGCAAGCCACGGATGAAGCCCGACGCGGCCATCAGGCCTTCGGTGGTGTTCTTGATGGCTTCCTTGCTGTCTTTCAACATCGTGAAAAACACCTTGGCGTGCGCGTAATCGGGCGTGATCTGCACTTCGGTGATGGTGATCATCGTGCCCACGCGCGGGTCTTTCAATTCGTAGGCGACGATTTCAGCCAGATCGCGCTGGATCTGGTCGGCCACGCGCAAGCCGCGCGCTGGCATGGTTTTGCTATGTTTAGCCATGATTTTATGCTGTCCTAAGTGCCGCAGGGCGCATGAGTCAAACGGTTGCCCGTTGACCAATGCGCCCCACGTGTTTGCGCGGACAACGGTATGTCCGCGCGGTTTTCATTGCTGCTGCGATTACAGGGTACGAGCGATTTCCTGGACTTCGAACACTTCCAGGGTGTCGCCAACCTGAATGTCGTTGTAGTTCTTCAGCGACAGGCCGCACTCCAGACCGGCGCGAACTTCTTTCGCATCGTCCTTGAAGCGTTTCAGGGAGTCGATCTCGCCGCTCCACACCACGATGTTGTTGCGCAACAGGCGGACGGAAGAAGCACGCTTGACCACGCCATCGGTGACCAGGCAACCGGCAATCGCGCCGACCTTCGAGACCAGGATAACCTGGCGGATCTCGACCTGGCCGATGACGGTTTCGCGTTTCTCTGGTGCCAACATGCCCGACAACGCCGATTTGATCTCGTCGATCGCATCGTAAATGATGTTGTAGTAGCGAATGTCCACGCCATTCGACTCGGCCAGCTTGCGTGCCTGGGCATCAGCACGGGCGTTGAAGCCGATGATGACCGCTTTCGAGGCAACTGCCAGGTTGACGTCCGATTCCGTGATGCCGCCGACTGCCGCGTGAACCACTTGTACGCGCACTTCGGAGGTCGACAGTTTCTGCAGCGAACCGACCAGCGCTTCTTGCGAACCTTGCACGTCGGTTTTGATGATCAACGGCAAGTTTTTCACTTCGCCTTCGGCCATCTGGTCGAACATGTTTTCCAGTTTCGCAGCTTGCTGCTTGGCCAGTTTCACGTCGCGGAACTTACCTTGACGGAACAGACCGATTTCACGCGCCTTGCGCTCGTCAGCCATGACGACGACTTCTTCACCGGCAACCGGCACTTCCGTCAGACCCTGGATTTCGACCGGAATCGAAGGACCCGCTTCAGCGATGGACTTGCCGTTCTCGTCCAGCATGGCGCGAACACGGCCATACGAAGAGCCCGCCAGAATCACGTCGCCGCGCTTCAGGGTACCGGACTGCACCAGGATCGTCGCGACAGGACCACGGCCCTTGTCCAGACGCGCCTCGACTACCAGGCCGCGCGCTGGCGCATCGACCGGTGCCGTCAGTTCCAGCACTTCGGCTTGCAACAGCACTTGTTCCAGCAGGTCGTCGATACCCTGGCCCGTTTTGGCCGATACCGGCACGAATGGCGATTCGCCACCGTATTCTTCCGGCACGACTTGCTCGGCGACCAGTTCCTGCGTCACGCGGTCCACGTTGCCGCCTGGTTTGTCGACCTTGTTGATCGCCACCACCAGCGGTACGCCGGCTGCTTTCGCATGGGCAATCGCTTCTTTCGTTTGCGGCATCACGCCATCGTCGGCGGCAACCACCAGAATGACGATGTCGGTTGCCTTGGCGCCACGGGCACGCATGGCGGTAAACGCTTCGTGGCCCGGGGTGTCGAGGAAGGTGATCATGCCGCGTGGCGTATCGACGTGGTAAGCGCCGATATGCTGCGTAATGCCGCCCGCTTCGCCGGAAGCCACCTTGGCGCGACGGATGTAATCGAGCAGCGAGGTCTTGCCGTGGTCGACGTGACCCATGACGGTGACCACCGGTGCGCGTGGCTTGGTTTCGAAGTGCGCGTGTTCGCCCACATCGGCCAGCAGCGCTTCCGGATCGTCCAGTTCGGCGGCGAACGCCTTGTGGCCCATTTCTTCCACCAGAATCATGGCGGTTTCCTGGTCCAGCACCTGGTTGATCGTGCACATCTGGCCCAATTTCATCAAATGCTTGATGACTTCGGATGCCTTGACGGACATTTTGTGCGCCAGTTCGGCCACGGTAATCGTTTCCGGTACGTGCACGTCCTTGACGACGGCTTCCGTCGGTGCCTGGAAGTTCGATTCACGGTCGTCATGGTGCGTCGGGCGACGGCCCTTCGCGCCACCGCGCCAGCTGTCACGGCCGCCTGGGCCGCTATTGCCGCGTGGCTTGGGACCACCGGTGGTGCCGCGTTTTTTCGCGTCATCGGACCAGGTGGACGACACATTGGCCGACTTGATGGATTTCTTGTCTGCGACAGCAGGCTTCTTGTCGCCCGGCTTGTCGCCAGGTTTCTTGTCAGCAGGCTTGTGCAGCGTGCCTTCCGGCGCCTTCGGCTTGACGGGAACCGGTACGGGTTCCGGTGCCTTGATGGCGCGGCGTGGCGCGTTCATCATGGCCTTGATCTGGGCGACTTCGTCGGCAACGGCCTTGCGTGCACGCTCGGTGGCTTCCGCTTTGTCAGCGGCTTCCTTGGCGGCAACAGCAGCGGCGGCGGCTTTCTTTTTCGCTTCTTCAGCGGCAGCGGCTTTTTTCGCTTCGGCGGCGGCGTCGTCAACGACAGGCGCAGCGGCGCTGGCGGCAGGCGCGGCGGCGGCTTTGGCTGCCGCTTTCTTCGCTTCCGCTTCCGCTTCTTTCTTCGCAGCCAATTCAGCCTGTTGCGTGGCTTTCGCCTGGGCTTCTTTTTCCGCGTCGAGCTTGGCCAGACGTTCTTGCTTTTCGCGCAGATCGGCTTCCTGGCGGGCGATCAGTTCAGCCTGTTTACGGGCTTCTTCTTCACGGCGCGCCACGTCGGCGGGATCGATCACCGGTGCGGCAGGCGCGACCGGTTCTGCCGCGACCGGCGCAGCTTCGTCACGCTGGACGAAAGTGCGTTTCTTGCGCACTTCCACCTGGATCGTGCGCGATTTGCCGGTGGCGTCAGCTTGCTTGATCTCAGTCGTTTCCTTGCGGGTCACGGTGATTTTTTTCTTTTCTGTGTCAGCCGCTGCGCCGTGGGTGCGGCGCAGATGATCCAAAAGCTTGTCCTTATCATCTTTCGACAATGGATCTGACGTCGAACTTTTCTCGACGCCGGCAGAACGCAGCTGCGTCAGCAGCAAATCTGCAGGCATCTTCAGTTCGGTGGCAAATTGGGCTACGTTGTTACTCGCCATTCAGTCCTCTTTTCTATGTGTCGCGGAGATGATAAAGATACTCAAATTAAGCCTTTGCGGATTCGGCCAGACTCCATGCCTTGGCTTGCAACGCCTTGGCACGATCGTCGTATTTCGAGTCAACCAACTTCATCTCATCGTCGGTCACATCTTTAAATTCACTTGTAATCAGTTCACGCGCACGGTCCGCAGACAAGGCCAGGATTGCGCCAAATTCGTCGTATGCCAGTGCTGCAAATGCTTCTACGGTCTTGATACCAGCCAGACCCAGCTTGCCGGCGGTGATGCGATCCATGCCTTCCAGATTCACCAACGCCTCGTCCATGCCTTCCAGACCCTCTTCCGAAGCGATCGCTTCGGTCACGAGCGCATCACGCGCACGGGTACGGAGTTCATTGACGGTATCTTCGTCAAACGATTCGATTTCCAGCATTTCGGAAATTGGCACGTAAGCGATTTCTTCCAGACTGGCGAAACCTTCTTCCACCAGAATATCGGCCACTTCCTGGTCGACATCGAGCTTTTCCATGAACAGGATGCGCACGGCAGCCGTTTCCTGGGCAGCTTTGTCGGCCGATTCTTCGGCCGTCATGATGTTGATCTTCCAGCCGGTCAGGTCCGAGGCCAGGCGCACGTTCTGGCCGGAACGGCCGATCGCGATTGCCAGGTTTTCTTCGTCCACGACGACATCCATCGCGTGTTTTTCTTCATCGACCATGATCGACGACACGTTCGCCGGCGCCAGGGCGCCGATGACGAACTGCGCCGGATCTTCCGACCACAGCACGATGTCGACACGTTCGCCGCCCAACTCGCCGGTGACAGCCTGCACGCGCGAACCGCGCATGCCGACGCAGGTACCGATCGGGTCGATGCGCTTGTCGGCCGTGTAGACGGCGATCTTGGCGCGCACGCCGGCATCGCGGGCTGCGGATTTAATTTCCAGCATGCCTTGCTCGATTTCCGGCACTTCCAGCTCGAACAGCTTCATGATGAATTCCGGCGCGGTGCGCGACAGGATCACTTGCGGGCCGCGCATATTGCGGTCGATGCGCAAGATGTATGCACGCACGCGGTCGCCGATACGCAGATTCTCTTTCGGGATCATCTGGTCGCGTGGCAGACGTGCTTCGATCTTGCCCGATTCGACGATGGCGTCGCCGCGCTCCATGCGCTTGATGGTGCCGGTGACGAGCGAATCGCCGCGTTCCAGGAAGTCGACCAGGATCTGTTCGCGTTCGGCGTCACGTACGCGCTGCAGGACCACCTGTTTGGTATCCTGGGCGAAACGGCGGCCGAATTCAACGGATTCGATCGGTTCTTCGATATGGTCATCGACTTCGATATCGGGAATCTGTTCTTTTGCCTCGAAATGCAGGATCTCCTGATCCGGCAATTGCAGGCCCGCTTCATCGGGCACGACGTGCCAGCGGCGGAACGATTCGAATTCGCCCGTTTCGCGGTCGATCGAAACGCGGATGTCTACTTCACCCTCATACCGTTTCTTCGTGGCTTGCGCCAACGCGAATTCGAGGGCGCCGAAGACGACATCTTTATCGACGTTTTTTTCGCGCGCCAGCGCGTCAACCAATAATAAAACTTCGCGGCTCATGCTTTGCGTCCCTTAAAAACCACCTGCGGCACCAAGCGTGCCTTATCCACATCGGCGAGCGTAAACTCCAACATCGCCGGACCATCCTTACCTTCAAATTCCAACGACAATTTATCGCCCACGGGTTCTTGCAAGATCCCCTGGAACGATTTCCGGTTGTTCGTACCCGGCATCGCCACCATCAGCTTGACGATGATTTCCTGGCCTGCGAAACGGACAAAGTCTTCCAGCTTGCGCACCGGACGATCGAGACCCGGGGAAGAAATCTCGAGACGCTCGTAAGGAACGTTCTCTACCGTCAACACATGCGATAACTGGTGACTGACCGTGGCACAGTCTTCGACCGTGATCGGACCTTTTTCAGCGGCATCGGCGGCGCTGAAATCAATAAAGACGCGCAGCAGCCCGCGCTCGGCACGTTCGACATCAACGAGCTCATAGCCCAGACCTGTAACTGTCTTTTCAATTAATCCCAACTGCTGCAAGAAATTCTCCAGAAATAAGGCCCGTTTTCGGCATGACAGCGCCGCAATAAGCGCCGACAACATGCAAAAACACGCATTCAAGTCATATATGGCCCCTTGCGGAGCCATTACAAACGGTTCAACAAAAAAAAAATGGGCATCTGCCCATCTTCTTGTATTTTCCCAACCAGATGAAAGCACTCCCCACCAAACAACCCTGCGGAGAACTTTTATTAGGCTGCAGATTATAACCTCTTATTAACTTCGCCGCAATGCCGCACACGAGGAGCGGCCCGGCTTACAACAGTTACAAGAGCGCGCACCCGCGGCAGATCGGCGGGCGCGCAAGAAGAAACTCTTCCCGATTAACCTTTGCTGCGGCGGCGCGGCATGCCATCCATGCCGCCGCGATCCATGCCGCCGCGCGGCTGGCCGCCGGAACGTGCTTGCCCACCGGCACCACCGCCGGCATTGCGGCGCGGACCCGTGTTGGCGAAGCCGAAGGCCGTTTGCAGCGGATCGGGCTGGCGCGGACCGCGCTGCGGCGCGCGGCCTTCGCCACCCGGACGGCCCTGGCCTGCCGCACGCGGCGGACGGCCCTGGCCTTGGCCTTGCGCACCTTCGAACGATGCCGACGAACGGGGCTGGCCGCCCTGGAACGGACCTTGCGGCTGGCCGCGGCCCGGACCACGCGCTTCGCCTGGACGGCCGGCGCCGCCCGGGCGGCCCTGGCCTTGCGGACGGGCAAACTGGCCTTGCGGCTGGCCACGGCGCGGCGCGACAGGGAACGGATCGGCGTTGCGGTTGCTCACATCGATGCGGTTGCCATTCGGCTCGTCATCGCGGCTGGCCTTGCGCGCTTCGCGGCCCTTGGCGGCGCCAGCGGCACGGGGGTCGCCCGATGCCGGCATTTTCTTTTCGATGCCGTAGGCGGTCAGCAGGTCGCGCACGGTGTTTTCATCCATCTCTTCCCAGCGGCCGCGTTTCAGGCCGCTCGGCAGGGTCATGGCGCCGTAGCGGGTACGGATCAGGCGCGAAACGGTCAGGCCGATGGCTTCGAACATGCGGCGCACTTCGCGGTTACGGCCTTCGCCGATCACCACGCGGTACCACTTGTTGATGCCTTCGCCGCCGCCATCGGCGATCTTCGAGAACTGCGCCAGGCCGTCTTCCAGTTCGACGCCGGCCAGCAGCTTCTGGCGCATGCCCTCTTCCAGCTCGCCCAGGGTACGCACGGCGTACTCGCGGTCGATGCCGTAGCGCGGGTGCATCAGGCGGTTGGCCAGGTCACCGGACGTGGTAAACAACAGCAAGCCTTCCGTGTTGAAGTCGAGGCGGCCAACGGCCAGCCACTTGCCCGCCTTCATGGTCGGCAGGCGGTCGAAGACGGATGGACGGCCGTCCGGGTCGTTGTGGCTGACGATTTCGCCGGCCGGCTTGTGGTAGACCAGCACGCGCGGCGGCTTCTTGCTGACACGGCGCTGGATCAACTTGCCGTTGATGCGCACATGATCGCTCGGCAAGATGCGCTGGCCGATGTGGGCCGGCTCGCCATTCACGGACACGCGGCCCGAAATGATCAGATCTTCCATGTCGCGGCGCGAACCGAGACCGGCTTCGGCCAGCACCTTGTGCAGCTTCGGCGCATCGTCGTCGGACGTCAGGTCGCGGCGCACGGCCGCTTTCTGTACACGGCCCGTGCCGCCTTCTTCGCTGTCGAAGGCGTCGGACGTAACGAACGAGAAGACGGCATCAGCGTCGCTGAGCTTGCCTGGCGCAGCCTGGCGGCCCTTGCCCTTTTTACGGCTCTTGCCGGCATTCTTGCCGGCGCCCGGCACGTCGTTGCGGGGACCGCGCGGCAGGCGCGGGCCGGACACGAGGTTGCCTTCGGCATCGAACACATCGGCGACAGGCGCGGCAGCTTGCTCTGCGGCAGGTGCTGCGGCAACGGCATCGGCTGCCTGCGGCGCTTCGGCGCGCGGCGGCTGGCGCAACGCGCGCTCCGCTTGCACACCGCGCATCTGGCGCGGACCGCGGGTCGGGCGTGCTTCGGCCAGCTTGTCAGCGACGGCTTCCGGCGCCGTTTCAGCGACGGCGGCAGCTGCCTTGGCGGCGGCGCGGGCGCGCGGCGGACGCGGCGCCGGGGCGGCAACCGCCTCGGCTGCGGCTTCCGCGGCGTCGGCCACGGCCTTCAGGGCCGGCTTGGCGCGGGTTTTCTTGGCGGCGGGCGCAGCGTCGGCAGCGACAGCTTCAGCGACGGGCGCATCGGCGGCCACGTCGGCTTTCGTGCGGCGCTTCGGCTTGGCGGCGACAGCGTCGCCAGCCGTGCCGGCAGCAGCCGCGTCAGCTTCGATCTGGGCCTTGGTGCGGCGCTTGGGCTTGGCAACGATGGCTTCGTCGCTGGCGGTTACTGTCTCGGGTGTGTTCGGATTATTCATTCTTCGTTTCTTGGCTGTGCTGACCTGGCGCAGCGTCAACCGTTAATTCTGGCGCAGGGTCGTGAGTGTAGGCTTCGTCCATGGGCGAAGCATCGGGGCCGGCATCAAGGCTTGCTGTCACATCTACATCTGTCACAGCCGTATTGCTACCTGCACCAAGCTGGGGGACAAGCTCATTGCTTGCCTTGTCAAAATTTTCCTGCAGGGCCGCTTCCAGGGCTTCAAGCCCATTGCCCTGCATCTCGCTGATTTGCTGCAAAGGCGGCAGCTGGGACAGCGATTGCAAACCCAGATCATCCAAAAACTGCTTGGTGGTGGCCAGCAAGGCCGGCCGTCCCACCACGTCGCGGTAGCCGATGGCATCGACCCAGCCACGGTCTTCCAGCATCTTGATCGTCTGCGAATTGACGGCAACGCCGCGAATTTCCTCGATATCGCCGCGCGTCACCGGCTGGCGGTAGGCGATGATGGCCAGGGTTTCCAGGGTCGCCCGCGAATACTTGGGCGGCCGCTCGGGCGTCAACCGGTCGAGATACATCTTCATTTCCGGGCGGCTTTGAAAGCGCCAGCCCGAAGCCAGACTGACGATCTCGATGCCGCGCCCTTCCCACTCGTCGCGCAACTCTTCCAGCAATTGCTTGATCGTGTCGGCGCCAACGCCGACACCGCGCACACGACCATTCTCGTCCGCATCGACGAACAGCTTTTTCAGG
This sequence comes from Janthinobacterium sp. GW823-FHT01H08, assembly GCF_058797855.1. Taxonomy (NCBI): domain Bacteria; kingdom Pseudomonadati; phylum Pseudomonadota; class Betaproteobacteria; order Burkholderiales; family Oxalobacteraceae; genus Janthinobacterium; species Janthinobacterium sp. GW823-FHT01H08. The sequence continues at coordinate 1,496,693 of NZ_CM179504.1, read as the reverse complement.
CTGTGGATCGTCAGCGATTCACGAGCGCACAGCAACGCGGTTTCGAGGACTTTTTTAGCCTCAATTGTATTCATAGCAATTCTGTGCGGATGTGTGTTGCAATTCGTATGCAGAGAAAGAAATCAAAAACGTTCATTTCAACGTAACAGATGGCAGACATCGATAATGACGCCGTGCTGGGTTACTAGTTGAGGCTGTTTTTCCGACGCCTTGGCCGATGCGCGCAAAGCGGGATTAAAGCGGATGCAGTGAAAGTCCTGCCATCCATGGTGCTGGCCTTAATTAACCTTCACTAAGTAACCAGCAATGAAGCGATCTCCGGAGCAGCTGCTTTTCCCGTGGCGGCGAACCAGCCAGACAGGAGAGCGACAGTCGTCGTTTCATCCAACGATGCCAATTGTACCTGATAAAAAGCGGAAAAGCGCAAAACCGGGCAAAACACGCGTTTTACCCGGCCTTGGCGCGACACATCGCCCGTACCTCGCGCATCACAGGGAGGCGAGTTTCTCCGAAAGAATGGCCGATGCACCCAGGAAAGCTGGATACTGCGCCGTGATGACGAAGGTCGGCACTTGTGACACGTAATTGGCGAAGCGGCCCTTGCGCTCGAAGCGGGCGCGGAAACCGGAACGGTCGAAACGCGCTCCCAGGCGTGGCACGATGCCGCCGCCGATATAAATGCCGCCCAGCGCGCCCAGGGTGACGGCGACGTTGCCCGCCACCGTGCCGAGCATGCAGCAGAACGCTTCGATGACGTCGTCGCACAGCTGGGATTCGCCGGCCAGCGCGCGGCGCGTGATTTCCGCCGCCGGCAAGGCTTCGGCCGGCACGCCCGCGCGGTCGGCCAGGGCGCGGTAGATCAGTTCCAGGCCATCGCCGGAAATCAGGCGCTCGGCCGAGACGTGCTCGTATTCGCGCCAGGCAAATTGCAGGATGCTCACTTCCGTCTCATTGAACGGCGCAAAGCTGACGTGGCCGCCTTCGCTTTGCAGGGCGATCCAGCCGCCGTGCGAAGGAATCAGGCCCGACACGCCCAGGCCCGTGCCGGCGCCGATCAGGCCGATGGCCGTGTTCGGACGGGCCGTGCCCGCGCCCACCTGGTGCTTCTGTTCGCTCGACAGCTGCGGCAAGGAACGCGCCAGGGCCGTGAAATCGTTGACCACATCCAGGGTCGTGAAACCGCACTCTTCGCGCATGGCGCGGATCGAGAACGACCAGTGGTGGTTCGTCATGCTGAGGAAGTCGCCGTCGACGGGGTTGGCAATGGCGATCACGGCATGGCGCACGGCTTGCCCGCCTGCGGCAGCGATGTGCGGCAGGGCCAGGTAGGCTTGCAGGGCGGCGGACAGGCTCGGGTAATCGGCACAGGGCAGCACTTCGACCAGGGTGATGTGGCCGGCGGCCACTTCCAGGGCGAAACGGGCATTGGTGCCGCCCACGTCGGCCAGCAGGCGCGGTCCATCGGCAAAGGCGGAAGTCGGCAGTACGGGAGAAGACGAAGCGCTCATGATTTTAAATGATGAAGTGGGACGCATGGGACGCCAAGCTTAAAGGATGAATGCGCCCGGAGGCAAGCAAAGTTTGTAGTTTAAGTACATCAAAACAAGCCTTTATTGGTAGTTCCACTCCAAATGCAACAGGCAAGGCCAAAGTTACTCGAAAACAATGATTTATAGTAAGTACCTACACTCGACAGATACACCAAAAGCATGCTGCATAGCAGCAGGAATCGCCTGAAAACAAGAGTATGCCGCAGTTTGCGCAAAGCCGCTTATATGGGGCGGCGCTGGCGCGGCGCTGCCGTCCTGGCGGCCCCACGACAGCACTTTCGTATTATTACTACCGGTTTTTACGGTCCGCCGGCGATGCGGCAGGCATGCGCCGATCAGGAGGGCAAGCCTTCGCCCAGCAGGCTGGCGGGTGTCGGCTGGTCCGAGCGGTAGGCGGCATTCCACGCGTCGAGGCCGCCATGCAGGGGCTTGGCCCGGTGAAAGCCGTGCTGGTGCAGCAGCTTGGCCACTTGCGCGGCCGTCACGTCATTGGGGCAGCTGCAATACACGATGATGTGGCGGTCCTTGTCCATGGCGATCATGGCAGGCACGGGTTCCTTGCCATTGAAGAACAAGGCGCCCGGCACGGCCGGTTCCAGCGCTTGCGCCGTGGCGCTGCGCGCGTCGACCATCAGCGGCTCCTCGCCCTGCTCTATGAGTTCAAGCAATTCGTCGATGCCGATGCGCTCGATCTGCAAGGCCTGGCGGAAACGCCGGCGTTCGAGGAATTTGTACAGCAGGAACAAGCCCAGCAAGGCGGCCAGCATCAGCAAGGCCGTACTGCCCATGGTGCTGAGCAAGTCCAGCACCTGCTGCACGCTGGCGTGAAAGATCACGCCGACGGCGATGCCGGTGCCGCTCCACAGCAAGGCGCCCAGGCCCGCATACAGGAAGAACAGGCGCGGCGGCGTGCCGAGCGCACCCGACATGGGCGCGGCCACGGTATTGAATCCCGGCACGAACTTGGAGACGATCAGGGCTTTCGGGCCCCAACGCTTGAATTTGTCTTCCGTCTGGCTGACGCAGTAATCGGGCGATAGCGAGATGCGGCACAGCAGCCGCAGGATGCGCTTGCCGAAATGGCGGCCCGCGCGGAACCATGTGAAGTCGCTGATCAGGCAGGCGCCCAGCGCGGCGGCCAGCACCAGCCCCCCATTCATGTCGCCATCGACGGCCAGCGCCCCCGCCACCACGAGAATGGGAAAGGCGGGAATCGGCAAGCCGAGCTGCTCCACCAGCACGATGCCAAAGACAATCAGGACACCGTAATGTTCGAGCAGATAAATGAGGTTGGGCATGGCCGCTATCTTACCGTAAAAAGCCCCCTACAACTGCACGCCCTTCGGTATGGCGCTTAATAAGGTGCGCGTGTACGGATGCACGGGATTGCGGTACAGCTCGTCCGAATCGGCCAGCTCCACCACCTGCCCCTTGTGCATCACCATCACTTGGTCGGCGATGTATTTGACGACGGACAAATCGTGCGAAATGAAGATGTAGGACAGGCCGAATTCATCCTGCAAATCCTGCAGCAGGTTGAGCACCTGCGCCTGCACGGACACGTCCAGCGCCGAGACGGATTCGTCGCACACCAGAATCTCCGGCTGCATGGTCAGGCAACGGGCAATGGCGATGCGCTGGCGTTGGCCGCCCGAGAACTCGTGCGGATAGCGGTGGAAAGCCTGTTCCGGCAAACCGACTTTATCGAGCAGCCAGTAGGCCTTGGCGATGCGTTCCTTGTCATCGACGCCGATCTTGTGGATGCGCATGGGTTCCAGCAAAATCTGCCCCACCGTAAAGCGGGGATTCAAGGACGCGTACGGATTCTGGAAGATGATCTGGATGCGGCGTTTATAGGGCAAATACTCTTTGTTCGGCATGGCAATCAGATCCTTGCCGTGGAACATGGCCGTGCCGCCCGTCGCCTGGTGCAGGCGCAGCAGGGTCAGGCCCACCGTCGTCTTGCCGGAGCCGGATTCGCCCACCACGCCCAGGGTTTTTCCGCGCGGCAAAGTGAACGACACGTCCTTGACGGCCTGGAATTCGCGCTTGCCGAACAGGCCCTCGCGCGTATAAAAGCTTTTACTGAGGTTATTCACCACCAGCACCGGTTCGTCGCCCGGCGTGTAGCCGCGCGTGCGCTGTTTCACCTCAACGCCGGGGCCAGCCTTGCCTTCCATATAATCAGCGATGACGGGCAAGCGCCACGGGCGCTCGTCCAAGGACGGTCGGCAATGCAGCAGCGCTTTCGTGTAACTGTCTTGCGGCGCTTCGAACACTTGCCGTACCTCGCCCGTCTCGCGCACTTCGCCGTGGCGCATGACGATCACCTGGTCGGCGATCTCCCCCACCAGGCCCAGGTCGTGGGTAATGAAGAGCACCGACATCTGGTGCTTCTTTTGCAGCGCCGCGATCAGGTCCATGATCTGCTTCTGGATCGTCACGTCCAGCGCCGTCGTCGGTTCGTCCGCGATCAGCAGTTTCGGCTCGCAGGCGATCGCCATGGCGATCATCACGCGTTGCTGCTGGCCGCCCGACATCTGGCTCGGGTAGGCGTCGATCTTCGTGGCCGGGTCGGGTATGCCCACTTCTTCGAGCAGCGCCAGCGTACGCGCCCTTGCCTGCTTGCGGTTCATGCCCATGTGCTGGCGCAGCACTTCGGCGATCTGGAAGCCGACCGTGAACACGGGATTCAAGGACGACATCGGTTCCTGGAAGATCATCGAGATATCCTTGCCGCACATGGTACGGCGCTCGGCGATCGACAGTTGCAGCAAATCGCGCCCGCCGAAGTGGATGCGCGATTGCGGATCGATGATGGTGCTGTCAGGCGGCAGCAGGCCCATCACGGCCAGCGAGCTGACGGACTTGCCGCTGCCCGACTCGCCCACCAGGGCAACGGTGCTGTTGCGCGGCACGTTGAACGAGATGCCCTTGACGGCTTCGAACGTGGTCTTCTTGTCCAGGCGGAAGGTGACGCGCAGGTCGCGCACTTCCAACAGGTTATTCTGGTCCATGAGCAACTCCTATTTCACTTTGGGGTCGAGCGCATCGCGCAAGGCATCGGTAAACAGCGAGAACGCCGTCACCAGCACGGCCATCGCCGTGGCGGCGGCCGTCAGCTGCCACCATTTGCCCAGGATCAGTTCATTTTGTGCCTCGTTGAGCATGCTGCCCCACGAGACGGTGCCCACCGGCACGCCAAAGCCGAGGAAACTCAGGATCACTTCCGCCTTGATGAAGCCCACGACGAGAATCGACATTTGCACCAAGGCAACGTGACTCACGTTCGGGAAAATGTGCGAGAACATCTTGCGCCAGTGCGAGGCGCCGATGGCGTCGGCCGCCATCACATATTCGCGCGCCTTGTGCTTGATGTATTCGGCGCGGATCAAGCGGTACGGCCCCGTCCAGCCCGTCAAACCGAGAATCAGCACGATGGTCAGCACGCCCTTCTGCTGCAGCACGGCCGCCACCGTCAAGATCATCAAAATCGACGGGATCGACGTGAAGATGCTGTAGAACCAGTTGAAGAAATCATCGACGATGCCGCCGAAGTAGCCGGACACGGCGCCAAAGATCGTGCCCAGCACCACGGCCAGCAAGGCCGCCACCAGGCCCACGACGATCGACGTCTCGCCGCCCTTGATGGTTTTCTGCACGATATCGTGGCCCCACTTGTCGGCGCCGAACGGCAAGGTCGCCGCCTTGTGCGCGATCAGCTTTTTCGTCTTGCCCATGCCCGCGCGCAAGGCCGTCAAGTCGTCGGCCAGCGGGTCGGTGACGCCGTACATCTCGACGCCGGCAGATGGATTGCTGCCCATCTGGGCGCGCAGTTCGGCGATATCGTCGGCCAGCGGGTCGAGCACGTTGACTGGCGTGGGCGCGCTGCGCTCATCGGCCAGGGGAATGGCGCCGTCGGCGGCGCCGGCCGCATCCTTGTCGGCACCGACAAACGTGGGCGGCGCATAGCTGACGGCCACTTCGTCTTCCCAGTTCGCCGCCACCAGGCCGCTGGCAGACGCCAGCACCAGCAGGAAAAATGCGCCGACCACGGCCAGCGATACCATTGCAATCTTGTCGCCGCGCAAACGGCGCCACGCCAGGGCCCACAGGCCGGGCGATGTATGAGGTTTCGACATCGTCTCTTTCTACTTCAGTTGTACGCGAGGATCGACCGCCTGGTACAGCAGGTCGGTGAGCAGGTTGAAGAGCATGGTGGCGGCGGCAACATACACGGTGATCGCCTTGATCACCGGAAAGTCGCTGCGCTCGACGGCCAAAATCACTTCACGCCCGATGCCGGGAATGCCGAAGAAACGTTCCAGCAGGAAAGCGCCGATCAGCAGGGCCGGCAAGTTCGACATCACATAGGTAATGATGGGAATGCCGGCGTTGCGCAGCACGTGGACCCACATGATGCGGCCTTCCTTGAGGCCCTTGGCGCGCGCCGTGCGCACGTAATCCTGGTTGGCCTCGTCCAGCACGAAGGTGCGGAACAGGCGCAGGGTCGGCGCGATCGACACGGCCAGGCCAATCAGGATGGGCAGGGTCGAATAGCGCAGCAGGTTTTCCCAGAAGCTGTCGCCCCAGCCCTGCACGGGGAACAGGCCCAGCTTGTAAGCAAAACCGTACTGGAAGACGATGATGTAGACGAGAATGGAAATCGACATGCCCACCGTGCAGGCGATCATCACCATGCGGTCCGTCAGCGAACCGCGCACGAACGCGATGGCCAGCGCCAGCGCCACGCCGAAAAACGTTTCCAGCACGGTCAGCGGGATCAAGACCATCATCGACGGGCCCAGGCGCGAGGTGATGATGTGCGACACGGACTCGCCGGTCGCCCAGCTCTGGCCGAAGTCAAACGTGACGATCTGCTTGATGAAGATCCACAGCTGCACGTAGTACGGCTGGTCGACGCCCAGCTGGCGGCGGATGTTGGCGATGCTTTCCGCACTCGACATCTTGCCGGCCAGGATGTAGGCGGGGTCGCCGCCCACCCAGTTAAACAATATAAACACCAGCAGGACGACGCCCAGCATGGTGGGCAGCATCTGCCACAAGCGGCGCAGGATATAAGCAAACATAATGATTCCTTGTTGTTATAAGCGTCGCTTATTTATTGGCCGAGGCCGCAGGGGCTGGCGCCGCTGGCGCGCCCGTGCTGTCGATATCCATGTACGCCCATTCCTGGAACAGGATCGGGTGCTTCTTGTAGCCCTGCACCGACTTTTGCGCCAGCATGTTGCGGTAGCGCGCGTAGCCGATCAGGGCGCCCGCATTGACTTCCAGGCGGCGCGCCATCTTGTGGAACAGCTCGTCGCGCTCGGGGCTGGCCGGCATGGCCTGGCTGGCCGCGTACCATTTATCGTACTCGGGGTCCTGGTAGCAGCCGTTGTTGTTCTGGTGCGTGTTGGGGCCGTAGAACAGCTGCATGAAATTGTCGCCGTCCGGATAGTCGGCCAGCCACGGCGCCGTGCGCGTCTGCATCTTGCACTGCTTTTCCGTCTTCAAGATATCGGAAAAGATCATGCGGTCGTTTTCCATGCGGATGCCCAGCGAGTTGTACGTCTTGCGCCACATTTCCGCCTGCAGCACGCCGTTGGCTTCGTTGCGCGAAGCATAGCGGATCAAGAGCGGTTTGCCATCCGGCAAGGTGCGCCAGCCGTCGGCGCCCTTCTTGTAGCCGAATTTATCCAGCAATTTATTCGCCAACACGGGATCGTATTGCAGCAGGGATTTATAGTGCGGATCGTAGCCGACGACGCCGGGCGGGATCGGATAGTCGAGGCGCTTGGCCTGGCCATTCCAGATGATGCGGATTTCCTCGTCGATATTGTGTGCCATGGCAATCGCGCGGCGCAGGGCGATCTTTTCCTTGCTGAAGCCGCCCAGGGTGGGGTCTTCCATATTCCAGTAGTAATAGCTGATTTCCGGGTCCAGCAGACGCGACAACTGCACGCCCTTCTCCGCCAGCTCGGGACGCAGCTTGCCATTCAGCAACGCCTTCGGCGCCAGCGGGCCGTCGAGCCAGAACACGTCAGTGCCGCCGCTCTGGAACGACAGCCAGCGCGACTGGTCTTCGATCATCACGGAAATTTCGATGCGGTCGATGGCGGGAATGCGCTTGCCCTGCATCTGGCGCACGATGCGCTGGTCGTCCGGATCGTCGCCAGCCATGAAATTCCACGTTTCCGGCAAGTGCTGCGGATTGCGGTTCAACACGATGCGGTTGCCGCGCGTCCATTCGCCCAAGGTGTAGTAGCCGGTGCCGACGGGATTCGAGCCCACTTCGCCCTTCACGTCGCCGTATTTGTCCACCACTTCGCGCGCCACGGCGGCCGTCGGCACGTAGGCGAGGATCATGGGGAAATTGAAATCGGTCTTGGTCAGCGAGATGCGCAGGGTGTACGGGTCGAGGATTTCCAGTCCCGCCACCTTCTTGCTGTAATCGAGCTTGTTCGACTTGGCCGCGTCCTTGGCCAGGTCGTCCAGCCCCACCACCTTGCCTTCGAACAGCCAGCTGTGCGGCGACGCCAGGCGCGGGTCGAACAGGCGCTTCCACGAATACACGTAGTCGGCCATCGTCAGTTCGCGGCGCTTGCCGCCGAACGCGGCGTCAGGCGTGTACAGGATGCCTTTTTTCAGGCGGATGGTATAGGTCTTGCCGTCGGCCGACACTTCCGGCATGGCGGCCGCCGCGCCGGGCACCACCTTGACGGGGCGCGCCAGGTAGTCATAGGTGTACAGGGTGTCGAAGACGGCCTGCGTGATGTGGTTCGAATACAGGTCGCGCGCGGTGGCCGGATCGAAGCCCGTCTCGGCGGCCGGCAGGATATAGCGCAAGGTTTTGACCGGCGCGGCCGCGGGGGCAGCGTCAACGGCCACGGCCGCCAGCGGCAGGGTGGCCAGGCAGGCGAGCAGCGCCACGCGCCGCATCCATGGTGACTTCATGTAATACCCTTCATCTCGATTATCTGTCGCACCGTATTGGTGCGCTTGTACTGGCTTCCCCCTGGGATACAGGATTCCACCGCCAAAACCAGTCCATCCTCGCAAGATCTATGCCTTGTTCATCGCCAGCCGGACCTGCAAGCAGGCGAGCCGGAAAAAGGCGTAACGATAACGCATATTCCGTTCGCCGGGCGAAAAGCCGCAGCACTGGCGTGGCGTGGCGCCACGCTCACCTGCCTCGCCGGGAGAATCTTGCGCAGCGCAACAAAGACAGGTCGCCGCCATGAAAAACCGGCCTGGCAGTAACCCTTACGGATTCGAATGACAGCCGTTTTTATCGCAGTACGGAAAATGCGCATCGCAGTGCAACATTGAAATAATTGCAAATATTGAAACACGTCAACATTATAAAAAACACTGTTGTTTCCATGCTGAAAGCGGGTGTGTGCGCGTTGACAAGGTTTCTCGACAAATGGTCTTATCGATCACGACGGCTCACACGATATGCCGTTTGATCCATAGCGATTGCCGACGCAGCAATCTTTATCACCCTGGCAAAGCTGTGCCGCACAAGGGCCGGCCGAGCATACTTTCGGAGTTCTGAGAATGATGATGGAAACAGTGATGTCCCGCTCCGTACGCCTGATTTTTTCGGGTAGCGTAGCAGCGCTCAGCCTGGGCATGATGGCTGCGCCGGCAATGGCGCAAGACGCCAATGTACAACGTGTGGAAATTACAGGTTCGAGCATCAAACGGGCTACGGCCGAGACCGCGTCGCCGGTACAGCTCATCACCCGCGACGACTTGATGAAATCGGGCAAGGCCACCGTGGCCGAATACCTGCAAACCCTGACCGCCGATGGCGCCGGCTCCCTGCCGACGGGCTTCGGCAACGGCTTTGCCGCCGGCTCCACGGCCATCTCGCTGCGCGGCCTGGGCGCCACCTCGACCCTGGTCTTGCTCAATGGCCGCCGCATGGCGCCGTTCGCGCGCGCCGATGACGGCCAGAAGAGCTTTACCGACCTGTCCACCGTGCCGATGCAGATCGTCGAGCGCATCGAAATCCTCAAGGACGGCGCCTCGTCGACCTACGGCGCGGACGCCATCGCCGGCGTCGTCAACATCATCCTGCGCAAGGACTTCGAAGGCCTGACCCTGAAAGGCGACACGGGCATCTCCGGCGACAGCGACGCCAAGCAGCACCGCGCCTCGCTGACCTTCGGCAAGGGCAACCTGGATACGGATAAATTCAACTTCGTCCTCAATGCCGAGTACAGCAAATCGGACATGCTGATGAACAATGACCGCGCCGGCCGCAAATGGATAGGCAAGGCCGACCTGCGTCCGTATGGCTATGCGATCAACACCCAGTTCGCCGGCGGCTACATCAATGGCAACAACGACGCCAATCCCTCGCCGACGGGCCTGATCCGCGACCCCGTCACCAACAACTATGTGTCCCTGCCCGGCTGCTCCAGCTTGTCCGTGTCTTCGCCGCAAGATCCGAAGGGCGGCTGCCTGTGGCACCACGACCAGTTCCGCTCGATGCAGCCGAAGATCGAATCGATCAACCTGTATACGCGCGGCACCTGGCAAGTCAATGCCGATACCCAGGTGTATGCGGAGGCGGGCTACTCGAAGCGCGATACGGCCTTCACCCTGATCCCGCCCTCGATCACGCCGACCATCGCCTTCCCGCCGAACGCCACCAGCCCGACTGGCGTCGTCAACTACGGTTCCGGCGCCGGCACCACCATTGTGCTGGCCGCCAACCATCCGCAAAATCCGTATGGCGTGCCGGTGCGCGTGCGTTACCAGGCTTTCGATGCGGGCGCCAGCACGCGCCAGGCCAACAATGAGTTCAACCGCATCGTGCTCGGCGTCAAGGGCAACGCCATGGGCTGGGACTACGATGCCGGCTATACGCACTCGGAATCGAAGCTGCACCTCGATTACAGCAATATGCTGAACATGGCCGTCGTCAAGGATGCGCTGGGCAATCCGAACAGCCAATATTTCCCGTACTACATCGGCGCGCAGGCGGGCAAGAATCCCGCCTCGCTGTACGCGGCCATGGTGACGAACGCCACGTCCGATTCCACCACCAAGCTCGACATCATCGACTTCAAGGCCTCGCGCGAGCTGATGCAGTTGCCGGGCGGCGCCCTGGGCCTGGCCGTGGGCGCGGAACACCGCCGCGACAAGCTCGACAATCCTTCGCTGTCGGGCACGCAGGACGGTTCCATCAACTCCAGCTATGTGGCGGCCAAGGGCGACAGCAAGGTCTCGGCCGTGTTCCTCGAAGTGCTGGCGCCCGTGATCAAGACGGTGGAGCTATCGGGCGCCTTGCGTTACGACAAATATGACCGTTTCTCGTCGACCACGCCGAAGCTGGGCGCAAAGTGGACACCGGTGAAAACCTTCGCCGTGCGCGGCACGTATTCGGAAGGCTTCCGCGCGCCAGGCCCGGCGGAAAGCAATGCCAATTCGCAATCGACGGGCACCTCGACCGTCAGCGATCCCGTGCGCTGCCCGGGCGGCACCCGCCTGCCGGGCGCCAATGCCAGCGATTGCGAACTGCAGGTGGCGGCCGTCAAGATCGGCGACCCGAGCCTGAAGCCGGAAAAGTCCAAGGGCTACACCCTGGGCCTGGTGTGGGATCCGTTCAACGATACCAGCCTGTCGCTCGATGCCTGGAAGATCAAGCGCGAAAACGAGATCAACCCGCTGCCGTACAACGAAGCGGCCGCCCTGCCGACGGCCGTGCGCGCCGACAATAACCTGACCATCAATGGCGTGGTGGTGCCGAACACGGGCACCTTGCTGATCACCAAGGCACCGTACCGCAACTCCAGCTACACGGAGATCAAGGGTATCGACCTGGACGTCAAGCAGCGCGTGCGCCTGGGCGACTACGGCCGCGCCACGTTCGGCCTGACCTGGACCCACATCGCCTCGTGGGTGCGCGCCGAGTCGGCCACCGTGCGCTACCAGTTCGCCGGCACGCATGGCAATTGCGATACCTCCAACTGTGCCGGCACGCCGAAGGACAAGATCAATCTGACCGGCTCGTGGGACCTGGGCAACTGGAACGTCAGCGGCGTGCTGAACTACCGTTCGGATATGAAAAATATCAAGTTTGAAGGCGATCCTTGCGCCTCCAAACTGGCGAACGGCACGCCGGCGCCGAACGGTTGCAAGCTCGCCTCGTTCACCACGCTCGACCTGTCGAGCCGCTGGAACGTCAACAAACAGTTGCAACTGTTTGCCTCGATCAACAACGTGACCGACAAGATCGCCCCGCTCGACCCGCTGACCTACGGCGGCATGAGCTATAACCCGATGGATGCCAGCGGCGCCATCGGCCGCTACTTCAAACTGGGCGCCAGCTACAAGTTTTTCTAAGCATACACCCGTATCCTGGCGCAAGGCGGTGAGCAATCACCGCCTTTTTTTTCATCCGCGACTGTGGCGCAAGGCACTCATCCACACGCCTATTGCGCCAGCGCAAACCTGACCTGCTGTGCGCCTGTAAAACTCCCTTGCAGGCCACTTGGCCCATGACCAAGCCACAGGAGTGTCAGATGACGCAAACCCGCAGTCCCTCCCCTACCTTGCGCCTGTTGTGCGCAGCCCTGCTCGGCGCGTATGGCCATGCGGCCATGGCGCAGGACACCGGCGCCGCCGGCGAGCCTGCCGCCATGCAGCGCGTCGAAGTCACCGGTTCCTCGATCAAGCGCCTCGTGTCGGAAACGGCGACGCCCCTGTCCATCTTCAAGGCCGAGGATTTCGCCAAACAGGGCCTGACGACAGCCCAGGAAGTGCTCAGCAAGATACCCTCGAATGCGTCCAGCATGGGCAGCGGCAATGCCGTCGGCGGCAATACCAGCGGCTTGCCCACGGGCGGTCAGGCCAGCGCCGACTTGCGCGGCCTGGGCGGCGACAAGACCCTCGTGCTGCTCAACGGCCGGCGCATCGCCAACCATCCGTATGACGGCGCCAGCGTCGACCTGAACATCATTCCGATTGCCGCCCTCGAGCGCGTCGAAGTGCTGCGCGACGGCGCCTCGGCCATCTATGGCACGGACGCCATCGGCGGCGTCATCAACTTCATCACCAAGCGCTCGGTCAACGTCACGAACATCACGGCCGAAGTGGTCGCCCCCGAACACAAGGGCGGCGGCGAGCACCGCATCAACCTGTCGACGGGTTTCGGCAAGCTCGACACGGACGGCTACAATATCTTCGGCGTGCTCGACTACCACAAGCAAAACGTGCTCACGTCGCAGGACCGTGCTTTTTCAGCCACCGGCATCGTCCCCTCGCGCGGCCTGTCCATTACCAGCGGCACGACGTTTCCTGGCAACTACTTCGATGCGGCGGCCAACGGCGGCAATGGCCTGGCCGGCAACCCCTACGCGGCCAGCGGCTGCCTGCCGCCGCTGTCGGTGCCGGCCGTGCCGGCGAACGGCACCTGCCGCCAGGATTACACGCGCCAGATCGACGACTTGCCCGCACAGCAGCAAATAGCCTTCTTCGGCAAGGGCGCCTTCAAGCTGGGCGGCGGCCACCTGGCCACGGTGGAATACCTGCATTCGGAAAACAAGGTGAAGGCACGCACGGCGCCGCCACCGCAAACGGGCCTGATTCTGCCCATCAGCAGCAAATATTATCCGGGCAATGCGGGCGGCGTACCGGCCCAGCCGGGCTTGTCGGGCCAGCCGCTGAGCGTCAACTGGCGCCCCGTCGAGGCGGGCCAGCGGCAGATCGATTCGGACGGCAAGGCGGACCGCCTGGTGCTGGCCCTCGAAGGCGAGCTGGCCGGCTGGGACTACAAGACGGGCCTGAGCCATGCCATCAGCAAGTCGTCGGAAAAATTCACGAACGGCTATGTGCAGGATGCGGGTTTTGCCGCCGGCGTGCTGAACGGTATCCTCAATCCCTTCGGCGAGCAGGATGCGGCCGGCAAGGCTTACCTGGCCAGCACGGCACTGCGCGGCGAAGTGCAAAGCGCCAAGGTCACCACCACGGGCTTCGACATCAAGGGCAGCCGCGAACTGATGCAGCTGGCCGGCGGCCCGCTGGCAATCGCGCTGGGTGGCGAGGCGCGACGCGAAAAGGCCGACTTCAACGTCAACCGCGACATCGCCGGCCAGGCTGCCAGTTCCGGTCTGTCGGGCTCGCTGTCGAAGAGCGGTTCGCGTACCATCGAAGCTGTCTTCGGCGAAGTCAACTTGCCGCTGATCAAGGACCTGGAAGTACAGCTGGCCGCCCGCTTCGACCATTACAGCGACGTGGGCAGCACCACCAATCCGAAGGTGGCCCTGCGCTACCAGGCCAGCAGCGCGCTGGTGCTGCGCGGCTCGGCCAGCACGGGTTTCCGCGCGCCCACCCTGTTTGAAAAGAATGCGCCGCCGTCGAAGAACGATACCAACGACACCTACGACGACCCGATTTTGTGCCCCGGCGGCGTGCCGCAGCCCGGTGCCAATCCCCTGCGCGACTGCGACCTGCAGCAATTCAAGCTACAGGGCGGCAATGAAAAGCTGAAACCGGAAAAATCCACGACCTTTGCCGTCGGCCTTGTGCTCGAACCCATCAAGGAAGTCACGCTCGCCATCGATTACTGGAACATCCATTTGAAGGACAAGATTTCGTCCTTGCCCGAGCAATCGATCTTCGGCAACTACGAAAAATACAAGGCCTTGTTCCTGCGCAATCCCGATGGTTCACCCTACGCCATCCTGGACTTGAACGACAATCTCGGCGAAGTGAAAACGGACGGCATCGACGTCAGCCTCAATGCGCGCCTGGCCCGTGGCGCGTATGGCGATGTCAGCGTGTCGGTCGATGGCACGTGGACCCACAAGTATGACTACCAGAACGAACGGGGCGGCGCCTTCATTGCCAACGTGGGCCGCTACGCGGACAACAATCCCGTGTTCCGCTGGAAACATACGGCCGCGCTGAACTGGCGCATGGGCAACTGGGGCGCCACCGTATCGCAATCGTTCAAGTCCGGCTACACGGATCAGAATCTGGTGGATCCGCAGTTCCGCCACGATGTGCCGTCGTACAGCCTGCTGAACGTGTCGGGCAGCTACGCGTGGAAAGGCTTGCTGCTGACGGCCGGCGTGAAAAACCTGTTCGACAGGGAACCGCCGTTCTCGAACCAGGGCACCTTGTTCCAGAAAGGTTACGACCCGCGTTACACGGACCCGATCGGGCGCGCCTGGTACTTGCGCGGCAGCTATACGTTTTAAGGGGAATTTTCAGGTCAATAGATAAAACAGGCAGCGCTGGCAACAGCGTGCCAGCAACAGAAAAGCGGCGCCATCAGCGATGATGTGCGCCGTTTTATTTTACGCATCTGAGCAAGGCTGACAAGGGTTCACGATACTTTATTGCTGAAGGATTACAAAAAAAACAGGGAAATGTTGCATTTCGTCCAAAAAGTCCGCGTGAAATTGACAATCTGAATCGTGAATGTTTTGATGAGGGCCCAGAAAATTTACAGAATTTTCATTGGTGGATTTTCAAAAAGGCAAATAAATTGTTGGCAAGCAACAAGTTATTTCAAAATAATTGCCGCCTTTATCACAATAACAAGGAATTTCAGATGATGATAGAAAATGTAATATCGCGGTCGCTGCGCCTGATGTTTGCAGGCGGCATGGCCCTGAGTATGCACGCCGCGTACGCACAAGAAACAACAGATGGCACCATGCAACGCGTGGAAGTCACGGGTTCGAGCATCAAGCGCATCGCTTCCGAAGCGTCGCTGCCGGTGCAGTCGTTCAACCAGAAAGACATCAAGAAAACCGGCGTCACCACGGTGACCGATTTCATCCAGCAAATTCCTGCGATGCAGGGCTTCTCCGTGGCCGCCGATTCGGTGGGCGGCGGCGGCGGCGGCGTCACAACGGCCTCGATCCACGATATCGGCGCAGCCTACACGCTGGTGCTGCTGAATGGCCGCCGTATCGCGCCATCCAATTCCGGCACCACCATCGACCTCAATTCGATCCCCCTGTCGGCCATCGAGCGCGTGGAAGTGCTGACGGACGGCGCCTCGGCCCTGTACGGCGCCGACGCCATCGCCGGCGTGGTCAACTTCATCCTGAAAAAAGGCGCATCGCCGCTGGAAATCAATGCCAAGTATTCGCGTCCTGAAGAAAAAGGCGGCGCCAGCAACTCGATCTCGATCAGCAAGGGCTTCGGCGATATCGACGAAGACGGCTACAGCATCTTCGTGTCGGCCAGCCATGACGAACAAAAATCGCTGAAGGCATCGCAGCGCAGCTTCGCGAAAAGCGGCATCATCAATTTCAACGATCCGAAGACCGGCAAGGCACTGCAATTCATCAACGGTTCCTCGCGCTCGGCCCCTGGCAATGCCACGGTCGATTACAAACGCACCGATGCGAACGGTAATGTGGTCATCAATCCAGAGACCAACAAGCCCTTCATCGACAACGTCAATCTGAACCCGTACGCCCTGGCCCATGGCGGCAAATGCGCCGCCAGCAACATGGATTTCTATGGCGACGGCAACTGCTATTTCGATTCGCCATCGACCATCGAAATCAATCCCGAATCGAAGCGCGACGCCATCTTCAGCTCGGGCACCGTCAAGCTGGGCAAAACCGGCTTCCAGGGTTTCTATGACCTCGCCTACACCGAAGCGCGCGTCGTCGCCAGCATCGCGCCGTACCCGGCCGATTTCTCCGTCGATGTCGGCTCGCCGCTGTTCAACAAATATCTGGCACCGAACCTGACGCCGGCGCAGTTGGCCAACGCCACGGGCGCCGTCGCCAAATACCGCCTGTCGGAAATGGGCAACCGCGTGTACGACTACGGCACCAAGGCCACTCACATCGTCGCCGGCATCGATGGCAATGCATTCGGCTGGGACATCAACTCGGCCGTGACGTACTCGAAAAACAAGCAGACGCAGAAATACGTCAGCGGCTTCCCGCTGGCCGACAAATTCGACGCGCAAGTAGCCGCCGGCAATATCGACCCGTTCGCCTACCCTGTCGGTTCCATGCCGGACGCCATGCGCCAGGCCCTGCTGGGCACGGGCTTCAGCGGCACCTACAACACGCAAACCGTGGAAATGAAGGGCATCGACGGCCGCGCTTCGCGCCCTGTGTTCTCGCTGCCAGGCGGCACGGCCATGCTGGGTGTGGGCGCCGACTACCGCAACACCTCGTACAAGGTGAAGCAGGCCGACGTCGCCAGGCAGGCGCAGATCCTGTTTGACAATGCACAAGTCGACAGCGAATACGCGCGCGACAATGCCGGCGCCTACGCCGAGCTGATGATGCCGATCTCGAAAAAACTGGAAATGACCGGCTCGCTGCGTTATGACCAGATCGGATCCATCGACGACAAGCTGACGGGCAAGACGGTAGGCAAGAAAGAAAACGCCACCACCTGGAAAGTCAGCGGCAAGTATTCCGCCACCAAGAGCCTGATGTTCCGCGCCGCTGCCGGTACCGGCTTCCGCGCCGCCAGCATGCAGGAAATCGCTGGCCCACTGGAAGACTGGGGCGTCACGGGCGGTAACTACCAATGCCCATTGACGGCAGCGAACGGCATGGGCGGCCACCCGCTGGCCGGCTACTGCAGCGGCGTCGGACGCCAGCAGTTCGAAGCCTTCCAGGGCGGCAACCCGGACCTGAAGCCGGAAACGTCGAAGCAATGGAGCATCGGTACCGTGTTCGAGCCGATCGACAGCCTGTCGATGTCGTTCGACCTGTGGAACGTGGAAATCCGCGACCAGGTCACGGCGGTTTCGGAAGGCCTGATCTTCAACGATCCTGCCAAGTACGCCAACCTGTTCACCACCAAGCACATCAGCTCGACGGGCAAGGACGTGCTGGCCATCAAGCTGCTGCCGATTAACATCGGCAAGGTGGAAAACCGCGGTATCGACTACGACTTCACCCACAAGATGAAGCTGCTGGACGGCCGCCTGACGAGCCGCCTGATGGGTACCTACCTGCTGCGTTCGCGCTACACGACGCCGGGCACCGATGATCAATGGGAAACCAGCCTGAATCGCTACGGTTCGAACGACAAGGTCAGCTTCCGCAACATCATCCGCGCCACCACCTCGTATGAGACGGCCAAGTTCACGCATACGCTGAGCGCCAGCTACCGCAACGGCTACACGGACAAGGAACAGACGGCTGACGATTGCGCCGTGATCGTGGCCGGCAGCCCTGGCGAATGCTATGGCATCCAGCTGGAAGTGCCGAGCTACACCACCTTCGACTTCCAGACGGCTTACCGTCCGCTGAAGAACGTGGAAATCACGGGCGGCATCCTGAACCTGTTCGACCGCAATCCGCCGTTCACCCTGCGTAACACGGGTTCGCATCAAGTAGGCTACAACCCATCGTACTCGAGCGCCCTGGGCCGCCAGTTCTATGTGAGCGGTTCCTACAAGTTCTAAGCTTCCTGTCAGCTGAAAACTAAAAAAGCCCGGAAAGCTTAGCTTTTCGGGCTTTTTTTCATGCTGCTGACCCGTCCTGGAATAAGTTGACACTTTTTCGTTACAGAGAAGGAGTGTCCGATGGAACAAGGGTTTCGACGCAGTCAGCGAGATTACAGCCTGGCTTTTAAATTGAGCGTTGTCGAGCAGGTTGAAAAAGGCGAGATGACGTACAAGCAGGCGCAAACGCGCTACGGAATACAGGGTCGGTCGACAGTTTTGGTATGGTGTCGCAAACACGGCCTGCAGGATTGGACGCATCCCAGGGGCCGAAGCCAACGGAGAGCGACCATGACAGACACACCAGTCAGGCCACTGACGCCAGAGCAGCGCATCAAGGAGCTGGAGCGTCAGCTCAAGGAAGAAAAACAGAAATCCGCGCTGTTCGAGGCGGTTCTCGACGTCCTGCGTGACGAATACGGGGTGCCGGTAAAAAAGCCTTTGGGCAGGTCATCGCGCGCAAGCAAGTCGAAGGATTAAGCGTCGAACGGGCCTGCCGCTGTGTCGGCATCAGCCGCCAAGCGTATTACCAGCGCTGTCAGCGCGAGCGACATTGCCTGGACAGGGCGCAAACTGTCGTCAAGCTGGTGCAGCCGATACGCCTGCGCCAGCCACGCATCGGCACGCGCAAGCTGCACAGCATGCTCGGTGCAGCCTTTTCCGGTGCAAAAATCAAATTGGGACGCGATGGACTCTTTGATATCTTGCGCCAGGAGCGGCTGCTGGTGCAACCACAGCGGGCCTATCATAAGACCACGAATAGCCATCACCGCTTCCGGCGCCATCCCAATTTACTCAGGGAGGGGCCGGGACAAGTGCTCGCCACGCGGCCGGAGCAGGTGTGGGTAGCCGATATCACGTATCTCCCGACCGCCGGAAAATGCGTCTATCTGAGCTTGGTAACGGATGCGTATTCGCGCAAGATCGTGGGCTATCACGCGCACGCAAGCCTGCAAACCGAAGAGGTCAGCGAGGCCTTGAAGATGGCCCTGCGAGCACGACAGCGCAAGACGCCGCTGATCCATCATTCAGACAGGGGCATCCAGTACTGCTCGACTTACTATCAAGAAATTCATCGTCGTCATGGACTGACTTGCTCCATGACCGACGGCTACGACTGCTATCAGAATGCGCTGGCCGAACGTATCAACGGCATCCTGAAAGGCGAGTTCTTGCTGAATCGACCTGCAGACCTGAAACAGGCGAGCAAAATGGTGGCGCAATCGGTGCGGATATACAACCAGGAACGACCACATACGGCCTTGAAGTACAAAACGCCCGATGCGGTGCATCGGGCGTTTGTGCAGCAATAAATACTGTCAACCTATTTTAGGACTGGACATGCGCGCCATGTTAGTCCGCGTCGCCCTGCAAGCGGCGCTGCTTCACGGCCGCCGCCAGGTTTTCCAGCACGGCCACGCTGGCGCTCCAGTCGATGCAGCCGTCCGTGACGGACTGGCCATAGATCAATTCCTTGCCGGGGATCAAATCCTGGCGCCCCGCCACCAGATGCGATTCCACCATCACGCCGACGATGCGGCCATCGCCGCCCGCCACCTGGCTGGCGATGTCGGCGCACACGGGGATCTGGTTTTCCGGTTTTTTCGAGCTGTTCGCATGCGAGGCGTCGATCATCAGGCGCGCCGCCAGCCCTTGCGCGGCGATGGCCTTGCACGCCTCGTCCACGCTGGCCGCGTCATAGTTCGGCGTTTTTCCGCCGCGCAAGATGATATGGCAATCCTCGTTGCCGTTGGTCGAGACGATGGCCGAGTGGCCGCCCTTCGTGACGGAAAGAAAATGGTGCGGCTGCGAGGCGGCCTTGATGGCTTCCACGGCGATCTTCACATTGCCGTCCGTGCCATTCTTGAAGCCAACCGGGCACGACAATCCCGACGCCAGCTCGCGGTGCACCTGCGACTCCGTCGTGCGCGCGCCGATGGCGCCCCAGCTGATCAGGTCGGCGATGTATTGCGGGCTGATGACGTCGAGGAACTCGGTACCGGCAGGCAAACCCAGCTCATTGATATCGCGTAACAATTCGCGCGCCATGCGCAAGCCGTCGTTGATGCGGAAGCTGTTGTCCATGTACGGATCGTTGATCAGGCCCTTCCAGCCCACCGTGGTGCGCGGCTTCTCGAAGTAGACGCGCATGACGATTTCCAGTTCGCCCGCGAAACGCGCGCGCTCCTTGACCAGCAGGCGCGCATATTCCATCGCCGCCTTGGTGTCGTGGATGGAGCAAGGCCCGATCACCACCATCAGGCGGTCGTCCTGGCCATGCAAAATGCGGTGCAGGGCGATACGGGCGCTGGCGGCGGTCTGTCCGGCTTGCTCCGAGCAGGCGAATTCGCGGATCAGGTGGGACGGCGGGGTCAATTCCTTCATTTCGCGAATTCGCAAATCATCGGTGCGGGGCATCATTTTCTCCAAAATTTAAGGATGGGTAAAACATCTGGGTAAAAAAAAACCGCCATCAGTGGCGGTTTTTTAGAATGTGCTGGGGTCTCGTTTTTTGCTGCTACGTGAACCGACCGCTACTCCACCGCCTTTGGGGTTGGAATTGCTAAAGTAAAAATAAGCGGTAAAAAAGTGGCGAGCGAACATGCGAGTCATCCCTAAGTGATGATCGACTATAAACCTAAATCGCAAGGGTTGGCAAGCGTATTTGTCGGCAAAGCCGCATGCCGCTGCCGTTTCACACTGAAAAACACGCCAAAAAGCGTAAAAAGTTGCGCGCTGCAGGTCCGCACCGGCTGGCCAACAACGCTGGGGCCGCCGTGGCGCGCACGCCACGCCAGCCCGTTTTGACCTTGGGAAGCGACGCACTACTGATGTAGATCGAATCCCCGCCAGGCCGCACGGCCAAGACTGCAAGGTGTACCTCACCTTTTTCTGTCTGACCTTCCGGAGACTCGCATGATCTACAAACAATCTGTCCATCCATTTTCACCGCCACGCATGGGCCTGGCTCTGGCAAGCGCCCTGCTCGCCCTGCCCGTCCTGGCACAGGAAGCGGCTCCCATTGCCCGCGTGGAAATCACCGGCTCGAACATCCGCCGCGCGCAGGCGGAAACGGCGTCGGCCGTGCAAACCCTGAACGCGGCCGACATTGAAAAATCGGGCAAGTCCAGCGTGGCCGAACTGCTGCAGACCCTGGCCGTCGACAACCAGGGCTCCGTGCCCACTACCTTCGGCAACGGCTTTGCCGCCGGCGCTTCCGGCGTGTCGCTGCGGGGCCTGGGCACGGCCTCGACCCTGGTGCTGCTGAACGGGCGCCGCGTGGCGCCATATGGCCTGGCCGACGATGGCCAGAAGGTATTTGCCGACCTGAACATCATTCCCCTGGAAGCGGTGGAACGGGTGGAAATCCTCAAGGATGGCGCCTCGGCCATCTACGGTTCGGACGCCATCGCCGGCGTGGTCAACGTGATCCTGCGGCGCGACTACCAGGGCACGGCCATCAAGGGCAATTACGGCAAAACGAAAGAGTGGGACGGGCGCGACGCGCGCGCCGCCATCACGCACGGCTTCGGCGACATCGACAGCGACCGCTACAACGTGCTGCTGAACCTCGAGTACAGCGAAAAGGCCGCCATCTGGAACCGCGACCGGGCCGGACGGGGCGCCGTCGGCCGCAGCGACTTGCGCGACTTGGGCTTCAGCGCACAGGAAACCCTCAGCGGCGCGGGCGCCATCACCACCAACAACGCGGCCGGCAGCGCCGTCAACGGCAATGTGCGCAATCCCGACACGCTCGACTACTACAACCGCGGCAACCTGGCCGGCGTGGGCTTTACGCGCACCTTCCCCGGCGCCGCCTGCGGCAACTTCACCACACATCCGCAGGGCGACCCGGGCGGCGGCTGCCTGACCGATGCCGCGCAGCAATACGGCCAGATCCAGCCCAAGCAAAAGAACATTAATTTCTTCGGCCGCGCCGCCTGGCAACTGACGCCTGCCTTGCAAACGTATGCCGAATTGAACGTGTATCACAGCGAATCGAATTCCGTCACCACGCCCTCGACGGTCAGCGGTTCGGTCGGCTATCCGGGCGGCCCCGTCAGCAATGCCGGCGTGTCGCTCGGTGCTGCGCACCCGGACAACCCGTATTTCGGCACGGCGGCGCGGCTGCGCTACCTGGCGGCCGACGTAGGGCCGCGCCTGTCGGAAGTCGACTCCACCTTCACGCGCTTCGTGGCCGGCATCAAGGGTAGCGTGGCGGGCTGGGATATCGACAGCGCCTTGCTGTACTCGCAGAACAAGGTCTCGAACGACTTGAACGGCTATCTGCAGCGCGACGTCGCCTTCGCCCTGCTCAACCCGACAGCCGCCAATGTGGCGGCTGCCAGCCTGAACCCCGCGTATGCGGCCCTGCCGGCGGGCAGCCTGTGGCGCATCGCGGAAAACGCGGGCCTCAATTCGCCCGCGCTGTACGCGGCCCTGTCGCCGCGCATCTCGAACGACGCCAAGACACATATCGCGCAGATCGACTTCAAGGCCAGCCGCGAGGTGGCCAAGCTCGACGGCGGCGGCCTCGGTGTGGCCGTGGGCGCAGAATTCCGTCACGAAGCGACGGAACTCAAGCCCACCACGGGCACGGAACGGGGCAATATCATTGGCCTCGGCTATTCCGCCTACAAGGGCAGCCGCAACGCCTCGGCCATCTATGCCGAAGTGCTGGCGCCCGTGCTGAAAACCGTGGAACTGTCGGGCGCCCTGCGCGCCGACCATTTTACCGACGTGGGCAATTCCTACACGCCGAAAGTGGGCGTGAAATGGACGCCCATACGCGAACTGGCCCTGCGCGGCACCTTTGCCAAGGGCTTCCGCGCTCCAAGCGCGGCGGAAAACGGCGTCGGCGGCCTGGCCGCGTTCTCCACCGCCAGCGATCCGCTGCGCTGCGCGCTGGGCGTGGAAGTGGCCTGCGATCCGGCGCCGATCGCCGTCATCACCTCACCCAATCCGAACCTGTCGCCCGAACGTTCGCGCAGCTATTCCGTGGGCGCCGTGTGGGACCCGCTGCCGCGCAGCAGCATTTCCGTCGACCTGTGGCAAATCCGCCGCAAGAATGAAATCAACCAGGAGCAGACGGATGCGGCCATTGCCGCCGGCAACGTGGCGCGCGACCCGTCCACGGCCACCGGTATTCCCGGCGATCCGGGCGCCATCACGGCCGTGCTGGCCAACTATGTGAATTCGGCGCAAACGACGGTGCGCGGCATCGATATCGACGCGCGCCAGCGCTTCAACCTGGGCAGCGACTATGGCAACCTGGTGTTCGACCTGAAGTGGACGCACCTGTACAAATGGCTGCGCACGGAACAGGATGGCACGCAGCGCGATTTTGCCGGCACGCATGGCAATTGCGACGTGTCCAACTGCATGGGCACGCCGGACGACCGCATCAATCTGGGCGCCACCTGGGAACGCCAGAACTGGCGCGTCACGGCCAACGTCAACTACCGCGCCCCGCTCGACAACGTGCGGTTCAAGAATGACCCGGACGGCTGCGCCACGCATTTTGCCGACGGCACGGACGCGCCGCGCGGCTGCCGCATCGCCTCGTTCACCACGGTGGACCTGACGGCCCGCTGGCTGGCCACGCCCAAGCTGGAAGTGTTTGCGACGATACAAAACCTGTTCGACAAGATCGCCCCGCTCGACCCGCTGACGTATGGCGCCACGGGCTACAACCCGCTCGACTACGCGGGCGCGGCGGGACGCTTCATCAGTGCGGGGGTGAAATACAAGTTCTGAAAAATCGGGAGCGTAGGTCGGATTAGCGGGGCGCAGCCACGCGTAACCCGACAACCGTGTTGACGCGCCGGCAGTGGTGTCGGGTTACGCGCCTTGCGCTAACCCGATCTACGCGAGCGCCATCTCGGAAAAGTAGGCCGGATTAGCCCGGAGGGCGTAATCCGACAACCGTGTTGGCCGCCCCGTGTTCAGCAAAATCAGGCCGTGCCGCCGACCGTGATGCCGTCGAGGCGCAAGGTCGGCTGCCCCACGCCCACGGGCACGCTTTGCCCTTCCTTGCCGCACACGCCCACGCCCGAGTCGAGGCGCATGTCGTTGCCGATCATGGAGACGCGGTTGAGCACGTCCGGGCCGTTGCCGATCAGGGTGGCGCCCTTCACCGGATAGCTGAGCTTGCCGTTTTCGATCATGTACGCTTCGCTGGCCGAAAAGACGAACTTGCCATTCGTGATGTCGACCTGGCCACCGCCGAAGTTGACGGCATACAAGCCGTTTTTCACGGAAGCGAGGATCTCGCCTGGGTCCTTGTCGCCACCCAGCATATACGTATTCGTCATGCGCGGCATGGGCAGGTGGGCGAACGATTCGCGACGCGCGTTGCCCGTCACGGGCATCTTCATCAGGCGCGCGTTCATCGTGTCCTGGATGTAACCCTTCAGGATGCCGTCTTCGATCAGGGTCGTGCACTGCGTGGGATTGCCCTCGTCGTCGATATTGAGCGAACCGCGCCGGCCGGCCAGGGTGCCGTCATCGACCACGGTGACGCCCTTGGCCGCCACGCGTTCGCCGATGCGGCCCGAAAACGCGGACGAACCCTTGCGGTTGAAATCGCCTTCCAGGCCGTGGCCGATCGCTTCGTGCAGCAAGATGCCGGGCCAGCCCGGTCCCAGCACGATGGTCATGGGCCCGGCGGGCGCGGGGCGCGCTTCCAGGTTCACCAGCGCCGAATTGACGGCATCGCTGGCATATTGCTCCAGCACGGCATCGCTGAAATAGTCGTAGCTGAAACGCCCGCCGCCGCCGGCCGAGCCCGTTTCGCGGCGGCCGTTCTGTTCCGCGATCACGGTCAGCGACACGCGCACCAGCGGGCGGATGTCGGCCGCCAGCACGCCGTCGCTGCGCAGCACCAGCACCACGTCGTACTCGCCGGCCAGGCCCGCCATCACTTGCACCACCCGGGGGTCTTTCGCCCGCGCCATCTTTTCCACGCGCTCGAGCAGCTGCACCTTGGCCGTGGCATCGAGCGAGGCGAGCGGATCGTTGGGCAGGTACAGCGAGCGTCCGCCCTGCGGCTGCATCCGGCCCGCGATCTTGATTTTGCCGGCGCCCGCGCGCGCAATCGTGCGCGTGGCCGCTGCCGCTTCCAGCAGGGCCCGCTCGGAAATGTCATCGGAGTACGCAAACGCCGTCTTGTCGCCGGACACGGCGCGTACGCCCACGCCCTGGTCGATGGAAAAGCTGCCCGTCTTGACGATGCCCTCTTCCAGGCTCCAGCCTTCGCTCTTGGTCGACTGGAAATACAGGTCGGCATAGTCGACCTTGTGCGTAAACATCGTGCCCAGGGCTTTGAGCAGCTTGTCTTCGTCCAGGCCGAACGGCGTGAGCAGGATATCGCGCGCCACGGCCAGGCTGGACAGATTGGGTTCAAATGGAATCATGGCTATCTTTTCTCAACATTCAATTTACATCGTCCGATGGGTTAGCGCGGGCAGGGACTCGCGCACGCCGGCCAAAAACACCAGGTCGATCTCGCCGCTGACCACGCCCTCGCCTTCCGGCAGCACGGCGATCACTTCGCCCCACGGGTCGATCAGCATGCTGTGGCCCCAGGTGCGGCGGCCGTTCGGATGCAGGCCGCCCTGCGCCGAGGCCAGCACATAGCACTGGTTTTCGATGGCGCGCGCGCGCAGCAGCACTTCCCAGTGGGCGCTGCCCGTCGTATGGGTAAACGCGGCCGGCACGACGATCAGCGCGCAATCGCCCATGGCGCGGTACAGTTCGGGAAAGCGCAGGTCATAGCAGATGGACAGGCCGACGCGGCCAAACGGCGTCTCGATGGCACGCACCTGCGCGCCGGGCACGATGGTGCGCGATTCGTTGTACGACTCGGCGCCGCGCGTAAAGCCGAATAAGTGGATCTTGTCGTAGCGGCCGGCCGGCTCGCCTTGCGGGTCGTACACCAGCGTGGTGTTCAGGACCTTGCCCTCCTCGCCGGAAATCAGGGGCAAGGTGCCGCCGATCAGCCAGATGCCGTGCTGGCGCGCCATCTGCGCCATGCCATCCTGGATCGGCCCGTGGCCGGGCTGTTCCGCATGAGCCAGCTTGTCCGTTTCCTGCTTGCCCATGATGGCCCAGTATTCGGGCAGCACCACCAGCTGCGCGCCACCGGCGGCGGCCTGCGCCACCAGGCGCCGCGCCGTGGCCAGGTTGTCTTCCACGGAAGGCGAGGAAATCATTTGTACTGCTGCAACTGTATGCATCATTTCACCTCTTGTACATTCGACCTTGCCGAATGGCACTTATTTCGCCACGGCATCGCTCGCCGCCGCTGCGGGCATGGCGACAGGTTCCAATTTACCACCATCGAGCTTGGTCACGACGGGCGATTTCCACGGGCCGGCGATCTGCATATGGTAGGTGAGTGCCTTCATCACGGGCGCGCGCAGGAACAATTGCGCCAGGAAACTGCCCAGGCCGATGACGGGATTGACGGCCAGCGCGTACACGAGCGGCCCCGTGCCCAGGTTGAATTCGGGGATCACCACCACGTGCAAATTCGTCGTTTCATTGGCGATATCGGCCGTGCCATCCATCAGCACGGTGGCCGCCACGCCATGCATCTTGAGATTGTCGGTGGTCACCACGCCGCGCTTGATGCTGGCGTTGGCCGTGATGCCGTCGAAGGCCAGGCCTTCGGAAAACACGTCGTGGAAATCGAGTTTCAGCAGGCGGGGCAAGGCTTGCAGGCTGAGTACGCCCAGCAGCTTGGCCGCGCCCGGGTCCTGTTTGAGGAACTGGCCCGATTCCACCTTCATCTCGATCTGTCCCGACAAGGTGGGAATGTCTAGCGAATACGGCAAGCCATTCCAGGCGATATCGCCGCTCAGACGGCCCTTGCCGCGGCGCACCGTGTCGGCAAAGCCGAAGCGGTCGAGCAGCTTGCCCGCATCGACGATATCGAGGCCGAAACGCAGGCTGGTCGTGCTTTGTCCGTCCTTGATGACCCATTTTCCACTGCCGCTCAGCGCGCCATCGGCGTTCGACAGTTGCAGCTTACCCACGCGCCACTCGCGCCCGCCCGCCGCCATCGTGTTATAGGCCTGCAACTCCAGCCGGCCGATCTTCTTGTTGAACAGTTCAAATTGCTCGGCAACGATATCGAGCGAGGGGATCGACTGGGCGCCACTCTTTCCTTCCAGCAAATTCTTGACGTCGTTGGCGGCCGACTCCGGAATGATCAGCGACGACAGGCGCGCCGTCATCTTGCCCAGGCCGGACGGCGTTTCCAGCCACGTCACATAGCCCGACACTTGTTTTGCGTCGATATTGGCTTGCCACACATCCTTTTGATGCGTGGCGCCGACCACGACGTTTTCCAGCTTGCGCTCGCCCAGCATCAGTTCGCTGGCACGGGCCGCCATCATGTCCGGCACCACATATTGCGCGATATCGGGCGCATCGTCGGCGGCGCCGCTGTCGCCGGACGCCGAGGCGCTGCCGGCGATCTCGCTGCCGACGGCGATCCAGCTGTCCACGTCCAGGGTTTTCATGTTGACGTTAAGCATCATGCCGCTATCGGGCTCGGGCGCCGGCACGTTCACGCCGATGCCGCCGCGCACCAGGCGCCAGGCGTCCTTGCCCTGCTTCTGGCGCTGGTAGCGGGCAGCGATGCCGGAGCCGAGCGCGATGCGGATATCATCCGTGCGCAGGCCCGCGCCGTTGGCCGCATTGCCCGTCAGGGTGAATTTCACGGGCAGGCTGTCGCCGGCCGGCTTTTTCAGGGGAGCGGGGAAATCCAGGCCCAGGCCCGTCAGCGGCGACTCGACATTGACCAACACCTGGTGGTCGCGCGCCGTAATCAAGCCGTTGTAGCGCGCGCCGCCATTCAAATGTTTCGCCAGGCGCTGCAGCACGGGCGCCGGATAGGTCTTGCGCAAGCCGTCGATGGTCATGTTGCCGGCGATTTTCACTTGAATCGAACTGTCCGCCTGCGTGCCGCCCGAGATGGCCAGCGGCCCGCCCAGCAGGCTGCCATTCAAGCCATTCAGGTTGACGCCCTTTTCGTTGAACTCGATCTTGCCCTGCGTGCCCAGCACGGGCGGCATGTCGTGGAACAGCACCACGTCGTTGCCCGCCAGCTGCAAGCTGCCCTGCACGGTCGACTCGAGCATGCGCTCGATCGGCAAGTGCAGTTTGAGGGCCAGCCTGGCGTTGCCCGTCGCCGTCGTTTCGTCCGTGAAATGCTCGATCCAGCCCAGCACGGGGCTGGCCGTCACGTACTTGAGGAATTCCTGCATCGGTCCGGCCGCATTGCCTTCAATGTCAAGCAAGGTGTCGAAGACGGTCAGGTCGGGGATCACGGCTTTGACATTCGTCAAGGCCACGCCGCCCGTGGTGGCCGTGTCGCCGCGAATTTCCATGCGCGCCCGCTCGAACACAAAACTGCCCTTGATCTTTTCCGCCTGCGGCCACAGGGGCGCCTTGCCCGCCAGCGGGCCGCTTTCGGCAAATTCGCCGGGCGCATAGTTCAGCTTGCCATTCTCGATCTTGCCGGCAATACGGAAGTCGCCGCGATTGCGCTGGGCGGCATTCCGCTGGGCGGGTGTATCGGCCTTGAACGGAAAATGCTCGAGTTCGCCGCGCAGGCGCAGACTGACATCGTGCGCCATGCCGCCTTCCAGCGCCCCCGTCAGCCAGTGGCGCAGGTGCTCGGGCGTTTGCAGCGGCAGGTAGCGGCCGATGGTGTTGATCTCGAAATTATCGATGGTGCCCGCCAAGTCGACCTGGCCCAGGTTCTTGCCGTCGAGCGGCATCCGATGCGAACCATGCAGGGCGACTCGCATGCCTTGTTGATTAAGATCAAGCCTGTCCAGGTCGACTTGTAGCATATTGTCTGCTTGGAAAGCCCAGCGCGCCTCCATTTCGAACTGTTCGAACGGCAAGGCCGGCTCACTCAAGTACGTGGGCAATTGCAGCACCAGGTCCTGCGCGTCGATGGCAATGGTGCCGCCCTTGTCATTGGCGTCGATGCTGCCGGTGAGCTTATCGAAGCCGGGAATGGCGGGCGCGGCGGCCTGCGCGGGGCTGGTCGCCGTCTTCGCCACGGCCAGGCGCGCCGGCTGCGCATTCAGGCCCAGATCGATGAGCTTGCCGCGCAGACGGTAGCTGGCGGGGGTGCCCATCTCTCCTTCCCATTGCGCTGAAAAATCCTGCAAACGCCCGCGCGGCGCCAGGGCGTCGAGGCGCTGGCGCTGCTGCTCGCCCAGCGGCAGCTTGTCGGCCAGTGCGGCCAGGGTTTGCAAATCGAGCGACTTGGCCGTGATTTCCGTGCGCGCCGGCTTGCGCTTCGTGGCAGCGATGAAACGCTCGGACAAGGTCGTGGGCGGCAGGCTGAGGCCATCGCGGGTTTCCACCGCGAAATTCGTCAATTCCACCTGATGGCCATTCGCGCCAAAGGTGGGCTTGCCGTCGGGCACCTGCGCCGACAGCTCTTCTTTGGCCGAAATGCGTCCGCTGACCGACAGCAGGTCGAGCGGCGCGATATGCTCGCCCAGCTGCGCCTGCACATCCGTCAAGCCCACATCGGCCGTGAAGCCGGCCAGGCGCGCGTGATCCAGGCTCAACCAGGCGCGCAGCGCGCCCTTGCCCTGGCTCAGTTCGAATGGATAGTCGAGGTAGCGGCGCCAGGCGGCCAGGTCGGCGTTTTTCAGGTCCGCGTACAGCTCGCCCTTCCACATCGATACATCGGAGATGCGCGTGCTGAAAGGCGGATGCGTGAAGTGAGCGCGCACATCGATGGGCGCGGCCAGGCTGGCGGGCGGCGTCGCCTGCAAGCCCAGCCTGTGGCTGCGCCAGCGGTTGCGCAGCAGCAGATTGACCTGCGACAAAGCCAGCTCCGGCGTGCCGCGCGCTTCATCCGTCCAGCGCACCTTGCCGTCGCGAATAATGATGTCATGCTGCGACAGCAGCCAGTCGGCGCCCTTGCCATCGCTGCCTTGCGTGCTGTCGATCAACACCCCGGCCACATACAGCTTGCCATCCTTGCTGCGCCGTACGTCCAGGTCGGGCCGCGTGATTTCCAGGGTGGTGAAGCGCACGGAACCGAGCACGCTCCACCACGACACGGTGGCCGATATGCTCGGCAGGCTCAGCGCCTGGCGGCCCGCCTGGTCGCGCAGGGTCACGTCGCCGAAGAAGAGATTGGGCCGGACGCCATGCCAGGAGGCATAAATACGCGCGATGCTGACAGGGTTGCCCAGCGCGCGGCTGGCCGCCCGCTCGATATCGCCTTTGTAATAATCGATATTCGGCAGGATCGCGTAGCGCAGGAATAAAAACAGCACGGCGAAGGCGAAATACGCGAGCAGCACCAATTTGATGGTAAAACCCAGCACATGGTGGGTGGCCAGATTGGCCAGGCGATAGGCGGCACGCAGCCGCTGCCAGCGCAGGGCCAAGGGCACATGCTCTGTCACGCTTGCTTCTGGCGGTTTTTGCATCAATAAGCTAATAAACTGGCCCGGCGTCAAATAATGGCAAAAATCGTCTGCATTCGTGGTGCGCGCCTGCATCCTTGCGCTTGCGTCTGAGCAAAGCCTCCCTTACCATCGTTCGGAAGAGCACGCACTACCGGCGGTATTGGGCCGGCGGCACAATTTTACCGCATCCCCCGCCGTTCGCCGCCAAGTTAAACAAGAACATGCACGCAGCATCCACGAGACCCTTACCGATACCATGAGCACACAGCCTTTGATCTTCGCCTCCCGTTTCTACCAGCGCTGGCTGGACGCCGCCCCCGAGCGCGCCGCGCAGGTAGCGCAACTGGTGCGCGCACCATTGGACGGGCTCGACTTTGCCGCCGCGCTGGCCGGGCAATCGAACGCAGCCAGGCCGCCGCTGCCGCCCGAGCGGGCCATGCGCCGCCTGCGCAATCTGTTCGTCTGCGGCCTGATCGCGCGCGATCTTGGCGGTCAGGCCGACTTGCATGAAGTCGTCACGGCCATGACGGGCTTTGCCGATTTCGCCATCCGCACGCATGTGGACGCCATCATGGCCGAAATGGTGGCCCTGCACGGCATGCCTGTCGGCGAGGAGTCGGGCGAGGAACAGGCCTTGATGGTGTTGGCGATGGGCAAGCAGGGCGGCGGCGAACTCAACGTCTCGTCGGATATTGACCTGATCTTTGTGTATCCGGAAGATGGCGACACGCAAGCGACCTTGCCGGGCCAGCGCAGCCTGTCCAACCACGAGTTTTTCATTCGCATGGGCAAGAAACTGATCGCCGCCCTGGCCGAGATCACACAGGACGGATTTACTTTCCGCGTGGACATGGCCTTGCGTCCGAACGGCAACTCGGGTCCGCTGGCCGCCAGTCTGGGCATGGTCGAGCAATACCTGATTGTGCAGGGACGCGAATGGGAGCGCTATGCCTGGGTCAAGGCGCGCGCCGTGACGGGCAAGCCGGAGGACATCGCCTCGCTCGACGCCATCGTGCGCCCCTTCGTCTTCCGCCGCTACCTCGATTTCGGCGTCATCGACGCCATCCGCACCATGCACGGCCAGATCCGCGCCGAGGTCAACCGCCAGGAACGGCTGCATCCGGACCGCAGCAACAACGTCAAGCTGGGCCGTGGCGGTATCCGCGAAATCGAATTCCTCGCGCAAGTATTCCAATTGATACGCGGTGGGCGCGACGCCGAGCTGCGCGAGCGCTCCACGCGCGCCACCCTGCGTACGGTGGCGGACAAGGGCTTGCTGGAACCGGCCATCGTGGAACAGTTGCTTGGTTCCTACACTTTCCTGCGCAACCTCGAACACCGGCTGCAGTATCTTGACGATGCACAGACACACACCCTGCCCGCGAATGACACCGACCGCCTGGTGGTGGCGCAGATGATGGGCCTGCCCGACGTCGCTACCCTGCTGGCCCAGCTGGAAGCGCACCGCGTGTTTGTCGCCGGTCAATTTGACGAAATGTTCAGCGACAAGAGCAGCGGCACGCCGCCGGCCGACACGGGCATCGACCCGCAAACCTCGAACGACTGCGCCGCGTCCGACCAGCAGGAAGCCATCGAGGCGCGCTTTGCCGCCATGGGTTTCCATGAACCGGCAGCTTGCGCGCGCCGTTTGCTGGCCACGTGGCAAGCACCGCGCCTGCAATCCTTGCCCGAAGCGAGCCGCACGCGTCTGGTGGCCCTCGTCAATTCCGCCCTGCCCCTGATCACCGATTGCTCCGTGTCCAACGGCAATGCCAGCCAGCTGGCCACCCTGGGCCGGCTGCTCGATTTCCTGGAAGCCATTGCGCGCCGCTCGGCCTATCTGTCATTGCTGACAGAGTACCCGCACACGCTCGAGCGCGTGGTGCGCATGGTGTGCGCCAGCGGCTGGGCCGCCACCTTCCTCACGCAGCACCCGATCCTGCTCGACGAGCTGCTCGATGAACGCATCCGCAACACGGTGCCCGACCCGGCCGCGCTGGCGCTGGACCTGCAGCGCCAGCTCGACGACGCCCCCGGTGACACGGAGCGGCAGATGGATATCCTGCGCGAAATGCACCACGCGCAGCTGTTCCAGTGCCTGGCGCAAGACCTGGCGGGCGACCTGAGCGTGGAAAAACTGGCCGATTACCTGTCGCAGCTGGCCGACATCATCGTCGCCGCCACCGTGCAAGCCGTGTGGCAAACGTTACCTGCGCGCCACCGCGAGGTGCCGAAATTCGCCGTCATCGCATATGGCAAGCTGGGCGGCAAGGAACTGGGCTATGTCTCCGACCTTGACGTCATCTTCCTGTTCGACGACGACGACCAGGAAGCGCCCGGCCTGTACGCCAAGCTTGCGCAGCGTTTCATCACCTGGATGACCTCGCACACTTCGGCCGGCATCCTGTTCGACATCGACATCGCCCTGCGCCCCGACGGCGCCTCGGGCATGCTGGTGTCCAGCGTGCAGGCGTTCGAGCGCTACCAGAGCAGCGCGGCCTGGGTGTGGGAACACCAGGCGCTCACGCGCGCGCGCTTTTGCGCGGGCGACGTCAGCATCGGCAAGCATTTCGAGCGCATCCGCGACACGATCCTGCGCAAGGAACGTCCGGAAAACGGTCCGCTCAAGGGTGAAGTGGTGGCCATGCGCAAGAAGATGCTCGATGCGCATCCTCCCCGTCCCGGCAGCTTTGATCTGAAACAGGATCCGGGCGGCATGATCGACATCGAGTTCATGGTGCAATACCTGGTGCTGCAGCATGCGGCGCAGTATCCGCAGCTGACGGCCAACTCGGGCAATATCGCCCTGCTGCGCCTGTGCGGCGAGCTGGGCCTGATCGACGCCAGCCTGGCCGCTTCGGTTGCCGACGCCTACCGCACGCTGCGCAAGCTGCAGCATCAGCTGCGCCTGCAAGGGCAGGACCTGGCCCGGGTGGAACCGGAGCGGGTGCGCGTGCATGCGGACAACGTGATGCGCCTGTGGCACACGATCTTTCCCGCAACGATTGCATAAGCCCGGCGCCGGCGTATGATACGTACAGGCAACTCCACTTCCCAGTGGTGCCGTACAACAGGCCGCGCCGGGGTTGCCCATACCAGGAGACAGCGTATGAAGACAAGTGTAAAAACGGCAAGTGTAAAAACGGGCATCCACGCCCTCGTTGCCAGTTTCATCCTTTGCGCCATGCCGGCAACGGCATGGGCCGCCCCCAGAGGCAGCGCGGATGAAGCCATCGCCATGACCAAGCGCGCCGTGGCCATGATCAAGGCCGACGGCAAGGAAAAGGCCTTTGCCGCCATTGCCGATCCCGCCAACACCAGCTTCCATGACCGTGACCTGTACATTTATGTGTACGACATGAATGGCGTCACCCTGGCGCACGGCAACAATCCCAAGATGGTCGGCAAGAACCTGATCGACCTGAAGGACAATGAAGGCAAGGCCGTCATCAAGTCGCTGATCGCCACGGCCAGCACGCCGGCCGGACGCGGCTGGGTAGACTTCAAGTGGCCCAATCCCCTGACCAAGGTGGTCGAACAAAAATCCGGCTACATCGAACGGGTCGACAATATGATCGTCGGCTCCGGCATCTATAAATAAGCCACGGCAAGAGGAAAACGCGCCCGCATGCCGCTCCATTACCTGTCCCGTCTGAGCGGATCGGCGCGCGATACGCAAGCCAATCTGCAGCTGGGCTGCGTGCTGGCGCTGGTGGCGGGCGCCGTCAACGCGGGCGGCTTTCTTGCCATCGGCGGCTATACCTCGCACATGACGGGCATCGTCTCGGGCATGGCGGACGACCTGGCGCTGGGCAACGTCACGGTAGCCCTGGCCGCGCTGGGCGCCTGGCTGGCCTTTGTCAGCGGCGCGGCCGTCACGGCCATCATGGTGAACTGGGGCAAGCGGCGCCGGCTGCACAGCCAGTTTGCCGCCAGCCTGCTGCTGGAAGCGGCGCTGTTGCTGCTGTTCGGCCTGACGGGCAATTACCTGGCCGCCATGCCCGACGTGCTGGGCTCCGTCACCATCTTGCTGCTGTGCTTTGTCATGGGCTTGCAGAACGCCATCATCACCAAGATTTCGGGCGCCGTCATCCGCACCACGCATGTGACGGGGCTGTCCACCGACATCGGCATCGAACTGGGCAAGATGGCGTATTACAACCGGCGCCACCTGCCGGACCGCATGGTCAAGGTCAACCGCGGCAAGCTCAGGACGCACAGCCTGCTGATCAGCTGCTTCTTCATCGGCGGCGTCAGCGGCGCACTGGCCTTCAAGCACATCGGCTTTCCCGCCGCCACCATCCTGCTCGCCGGCGTGCTGACCCTGCTATCGGGCGTGCCCGTGCTGCGCGACTTGCGCGTCTTGTGGCGCTTCTACCGGCGCCGTTTTTATTCGCACAGCCATGAATAAAAAAACGCCCCGAAGGGCGTTTTTTCTTATGCGGTCACAAAATTACTTGGCCGACATCAGTGCGACGGTGGTGTCGAGCATGCGGTTCGAGAAACCCCACTCATTGTCGTACCACGACGATACTTTCACCAGACGGCCCGACACCTTGGTCAGGGTCGAATCGAAGTTCGACGACGCCGGGTTGTGGTTGAAGTCGATCGACACCAGCGGTTCGGTCTGGTAGGTCAGGATGCCTTCCAGGGCGCCTTCCGACGCGGCTTTCATCAGCGCGTTGACTTCTTCCACCGTGGTGTCGCGCTTGGCGATGAAGGACAGGTCGACCAGCGACACGTTGATGGTCGGCACGCGGATGGCGAAGCCGTCCAGCTTGCCATTCAGCTCAGGCAGCACCAGGCCCACGGCGGCGGCGGCGCCCGTCTTGGTCGGTATCATGCTCATGGTGGCCGAACGGGCGCGGCGCAGATCTTCATGCATCACGTCGGACAGCACCTGGTCGTTGGTGTAGGCGTGCACGGTGGTCATCAGGCCCGTTTCGATGCCGATGGCGTCGTTCAATGGCTTGACCAGCGGTGCCAGGCAGTTGGTGGTGCACGAAGCGTTCGAGATGACGGTGTCGGTCGATTTCAGCACCGAGTGGTTCACGCCGAACACGACGGTCGCATCGACGTCCTTGCCGCCGGGCGCCGAGATGATGACTTTTTTCGCGCCGCCCTTCAAGTGAGCCGAAGCCTTCTCTTTGGTGGTGAAGAAGCCCGTGCATTCCAGCACGACGTCCACGCCCAGTTCGCCCCATGGGATTTCAGCAGGGTTGCGCTGTGCGAACACGCGGATCGGATCGCCATTGACGATCATGTTGTCGCCTTCGACGGTGACCGTGCCCGGGAACTTGCCGTGCGCAGTGTCGTAGCGGGTCAGGTGGGCGTTCGATTTGGCATCGCCCAGGTCGTTGATGGCAACGATCTGGATATCCTGTTTCTTGCCGCCTTCGTAGAAAGCGCGCAACACATTACGGCCGATGCGGCCGTAGCCATTGATTGCAACTTTGATCGTCATACTCTGCTCCTGATTAAAAAAGAAGGTACATGCACGCCCCCGGCGACAACATCGCCAGGACCGTTAAAAATCAATATTAGCCAGCGATAACGGCTTTCACCTTGGCGACGACGTTCTCGACCGTGAAGCCGAAGTGCTTGAACAGCACGCCAGCCGGCGCCGATTCGCCGAACGTGTCGATACCGACCACGGCGCCTTCCAGGCCCACGTATTTGTACCAGAAGCTGGTCACGCCCGCTTCGATGGCCACGCGCGGCACACCTTTCGTCAGCACGCTGGCCTTGTAGGCGGCGTCCTGGCGGTCGTAGACGTCGGTCGACGGCATCGACACGACGCGCACATTGATGCCTTCCGAGGCCAGCGCGCTGGCGGCGGCGACGGCCAGTTCCACTTCGGAACCGGTGGCGATCAGGATCGCCTTGGGCTCAAGCACGTCGTTGAGCACATAGCCGCCGCGGTAGATGTTCTCGATCTGTTCGGCGCTACGCTCCTGGTACGGCAGGTTCTGGCGCGAGAAGATCAGGGTCGACGGGCCATCCTTGCGGCGCACGGCGGCGCCCCAGGCGGCAGCCGACTCGACGGTGTCGCACGGACGCCAGTTGTCCAGGTTCGGGATCAGGCGCATCGACGAGACGTGCTCGACCGATTGGTGCGTCGGGCCGTCTTCGCCCAGGCCGATCGAATCGTGGGTAAACACGAAGATCGAACGCAGTTTCATCAGGGCAGCCATGCGCAGCGCATTGCGGCTGTAGTCGGAGAACGTCAGGAACGTGGCGCCGAACGGGATGTAGCCGCCGTGCAGGGTGATGCCGTTCATGATGGCGCTCATGCCGAATTCGCGCACGCCGTAGTTGATGTGGTTGCCAGGCTGGCCCGAACGCACGGCCACGCACTCTTTCCAGTTGGTCAGGTTCGAACCGGTCAGGTCGGCCGAGCCGCCGAGGAATTCCGGCAGCGACGAAGCCAGTGCCTGGATGGCGTTCTGGCTGGCCTTGCGGGTGGCGATGTTTTCTTTCTTTTCCACGCAGGACGCGATGGCGGCGCTCAGGGCCGCTTCGAATGCCTGTGGCAGTTCGCCTTGCATGCGGCGGGTCAGTTCAGCGGCTTGCTGCGGGAATTCGCGGCTGTAGGCGGCAAAGCGCTCGTTCCAGTCCGCTTCCAGCAGGGCGCCCTGCTTCTTGGCGTCCCACGCGGCGTACACGTCGGCCGGCATTTCGAACGGGGCAGCATCCCAGCCGATGTATTCGCGCACGGCAGCGATTTCCTTGTCGCCCAGCGCGGCGCCGTGGACCTTGTCGCCGCCTTGCAGGTTCGGCGAACCCTTGCCGATGATGGTCTTGCAGCAGATCAGGGTTGGCTTCGATGCGGTCTTGGCGGCGGCGATGGCGGCGGCGACGGCGGCCACATCGTGACCGTCGACGGCGCGGATGACGTTCCAGCCGTACGCTTCGAAGCGGGCCGGGGTGTCGTCCGTGAACCAGCCTTCGACTTTGCCGTCGATGGAAATGCCGTTGTCATCGTACAGGGCGATCAGTTTATTCAGGCCCAGGGTGCCGGCCAGTGCGCACACTTCGTGCGAAATACCTTCCATCAGGCAACCATCGCCGACGAAGGCGTAGGTGTAGTGGTTGACGATGTCGTGGCCAGGCTTGTTGAATTCAGCGGCCAGCAATTGCTCCGACAGGGCCATGCCGACGGCGTTGGCAATGCCCTGGCCCAGCGGGCCGGTGGTCGTTTCCACGCCGGGCGTGATATCGACTTCCGGGTGACCCGGGGTTTTCGAATGCATCTGGCGGAAGGCCTTGATGTCATCCATCGACAGGTCGTAGCCCGTCAGGTGCAGCAGCGCGTAGTGCAGCATCGAGCCGTGGCCGTTCGACAACAGGAAACGGTCGCGGTTTTGCCATTTCGGGTTCGCGGGATTGTGGCGATAGTGACCACTCCACAGGGCAACTGCGATCTCGGCCATGCCCATCGGCATGCCTGGATGGCCGGAATTGGCCTTTTGTACAGCGTCCATTGCCAGTGCGCGGATCGCATTGGCCATTTTGGTAGTCGGGAGCGTAGTTGTCATGATGGTGTGGGTCAGTCGCGGAGTTTAAATTCGTTTGCAGCGCAGCTGGGCGCAGTCAGAGCTATGTATTTTACCAGACCAGCAAGGGGAAAAATCAAACCGCGCAACGCGCGCCGCCGCAGCTTGTGCCGCTTGCGCCCGGCAGGGGCGAAAAAAAACCGGGCCAGGCCCGGTTTTTCGCGACGTACGCCGCTGTGGGGCGCGCCGCAAATCGGCCCGCCCCACCCGTCAGTCCACCCTCACGTCATTTGAAGGAGTACGACGCCGACATGTAGATGTAGCGGCCACGCGGATTGCCGTAGGCGGTGTCGTAGCCGATGTTCGACGATGGATCGAATGCCGGCGCACGGTCGAACACGTTATTGACGCCACCACGCAGCACCAGGTTCTTGAAGCCGCTGTAGGACAGCGAGGCGTCAACCAGGGTCGCGCTCGGGATCATCAGGCCGTTCGCGTACTCGTCGTAGTAAAGGTTGATCGTCGCCGACGGTGTCCGGTCCACGTGGTAATGCGAAGTGAAGTTGGCGCTCGTCGTCGCCGCCCAAGCACCGCGGTCCCAGTTGACACCCAGCTTGGCCAGCAGCTTAGGATAGCCGTATTCACCTGCCTCGCAAGCCGTGTTGTTGGGGCAATTGATCGCCGGATCGTCAGGCAGCAGCGTGCGGTTGTAGGACAGCGTGTAGCTCGCCTCGCCGAACACCTTGAAACGCCCCATCTCGGCCGTGCGCAGCGTGTACGACGCTTCGACATCCAGACCGTCGGTGACGACCTTGCTGCGGTTGATCAGGCCAACCTGCAGCTGCTTCAGGCGACCTACCAACGGACCCAGCGTCGCGCGCTGGGCGGCGCTCAGCGCGTTATACTTCTCTTGGTCTTCCGCCGTGACGGCATAGCGCGTGACGGCGTCCTTGTACTGACCATCCTCGCCCGCCAACACGGTTTCGTTGTCAAGATTCTCGACGCGATCGTTCCACTTGATATTCCAGTAGGTTAAACCCAGCGTCAGGTTCTTGATCGGTTCGGCGACCACGCCCAGGTTGAACTGCTTCGATTTTTCGGGCTTCAAATCCTTCGTGCCGGACAGCAGAGACAGCGCCGAACCGCTGCAAGCGGTGTCAAAATACGCGTCACCCACGATGCAACGCTTCGGATCCTTGGTCGCGACGAAACCGCCGCGGCCTTCGTTAAAGCGCTGCGACAGTGTCGGCGCGCGGAAACCGGTGCTGTAGCTGGTGCGGAACATCAAGGTCGGCAAGGCGGTCCAGCGCAGGCCAAGCTTCGGGTTGGTGGTACCGCCAGCCAACTGGTAGCGATCATAGCGGACGGCCGCCTGCGCTTCCAGGTTTTTCAGCAGCGGCAGGGCCAACTCGCCGAACACGGCGCCGAGCGACTCAGAGCCGTCGATGCCGCGCAGGGTCGAATAGATGCCGATTGCGCCATCGCGCCAAGCCTGCGACGGATCGTAGCTGAGCTTCTCGCGCTTGTACTCGGCACCGACGGCCACACCGATCTTGCCGCCGGGCAGTTGGCCAAATTCGCTGGAAGCAGTCACCTTGGCAAAATCCGTCGAGGACTTGGTCTTGGTGTACTGGTCGGCCGTCAGTTCGTTGATGATCTGCTCCGAATTATGGTTGCCGCCGAAGGGGTTGAACTTGCCCTGCGCCAGGTAACTCTGCAATTTATCGTGCATGAAGGAGCCGTACACGCGCGTTTCGCCCTTCTCCTGGCTGTGGCCCACAGACACGGTCCAATCCCAGTTGGCTGCGCGGCCGGTGGCGCCGCCAACCAGCCAGGTGGTGTCAACATTGGTGCCCGTACCACCCTCGACGGCAGGGAAGAGGCGGCGGATATTGACCGGCACGCCGTAGGTATTGAAGGGGTTGTTCGCCGCCACACGCAGCACGCCGGAGCGGTCGGCATTTTGGATCCAGGCAGGCGAACCTTGGACGCGCGTGTCGAAGTGGTTGTAAAACAGATTGGCGAACAGCGATACATCCGGCGTCAAATCCCAGTTCGCCGTGACCGCCCCGCCGTAGCGTGTGGACGGGCGCACCAGGTCTATCGACTCAGCGGCGGAATACATGCAGGAGCTGCGATTCGGCCCAGCCACCCATTCCGGCGCATCCGGATAGGGCTTGCTGTGGGCCGCGTCGCACTCCGGATCGGGCATGCGCTGCGAACCGCCAAGCGATATGGTGCCGGGATCGCGGCCCTTGGCGCCGTACACGCCACCCTGATACAGGCCGCCCTTGTGGCCGGTGAAATCGGTACTGTTCGCCCAATCGCGGTCGACGCCGTGGATAGCCTTGGTTTTTTCGTACGAGGCCGAATAAGTCACGTTGAATTTCTGTGCGTCACGGTCGCCGAAACCGCCGGACACGGACACCTTATGGTTTTGCCCGTCGCCATAGGTGGTCGAACCGGTGCTGGCGTCGAGAGTCAAGCCCTGGTAATCCTTGCGCAGGATGAAGTTGATGACGCCGCCGACGGCATCGGTGCCGTAGATGGCCGAGGCGCCGTCCTTGAGCACATCGATGCGCTCGATGGCCGACAGCGGAATGGCGTTCAGATCGACGGAGGTCTGGCCGCTATAATCGTCCGAACCGGACGCCGGCAGGCGATAGCCGTTCAACAGAATCAGGGTCGGCAGACCGCGCAGCGAGACGCTGGTGGCGCCGTTTCGGAAGGAACTCGATGTCGCCAGCTCACCGCCGTTACCGCCAGCAGAAGTCAGGTTGCGCATCAGATCCAGCACCGACGTCGCGCCCGAACGGGCAATCGATTCGCGCGTCATCACGGTGATCGGGGAAATACCTTCGGCTTCGATGCGTTTGATACTCGAACCGGTGATTTCGACGCGCTGCACCTTAGGCACCGGCGCATCGATCGCTTCCTGCGCATGCACGCTCATCGTTGCGACGCCGGCGAACGCGGCCAACGCCAATCTCACCACCTGCACACTCTTTTTTTCGCGAAACATCATAACTTATTCCTTTTCATGATCCCTGATATCACTTGATAAGCGATTAGTTTGTATTTTTATAATCACTTAAATCTCTCATGGTCTTGCGAAAAACTGCAAGGCCCCTCCCGCTACAGTGGCATGCTTGTCCAACCAATTTAAGCTGGCCGCAACGCGCCCGGGGTCATAGGCCCGGGCATTGAAACGTGCGGCGTCTCCCCATGCCATACCGAATCACATCACGGACGACATTGCTGGAAACAATTGATGTCGTTCAACACAACTTGTATAGTCATCAAACCACGCCAAAAGTATCACTGTCAATAATGCAATGATTTATGAAATCAAAAAACAACATTTCGTTTTAGTCAGCTTGTTATCTCCACGCAATTTCCCGTCCCGGATGCGCCGCGCAGGCCCAGCGGCAAGAATTTCCCCCGGCCGCGCGCAGCGGCACTAAAATTGCACTCTCGAGTCGCTGCCGCGCGCGCCCCACCCGCGCGCGGCGCGGCACCTCCCATTGTTTCTCTCCGCCAGGATGTTGCATGCCGCGTTTTTTCTGTCCCCAGCCACTCGCCATAGGCGCCACCATCGCTCTGCCCGACGCCGTCGCCCACCACGTCCATGTGGTGCGCCTTATGCCGGGCGAGGCCATCACCGTCTTCAACGGCGAGGGCGGCGAGTACACGGCTGTCTTGTGCAACGTCGAGAAAAAACGCGCCAGCGCCGAACTGAAGTCCCACACGGCGCGCGAAGCGGAACTGCCCTACGCCGTGACCCTGGCACAAGCGCTGCCGGAAGCGTCCAAAATGGACTGGATCATCGAAAAAGCCATCGAACTGGGCGCGGCCGGCATCGTGCCGCTGGCGGCGCAACGCTGCGTCGTGCGCCTGTCCGCCGAGCGGGCGGAGAAAAAACTGGCCCATTGGCAAGCGATCATCGTGTCCGCATCGGAACAATGCGGGCGCAACCGCCTGGCGCAGCTGGCGCCATTACAAGATTTTAATAGCTGGAGCAGCCAGCAGGATTTACATAAACGCATCATCCTGACGCCGCGTGCGGAGCAGTCGCTGGCCGACTGGGCGCGTCACCAGCCGCCGCAGGCGATCACCGTGATGGTGGGGCCGGAAGGGGGATTTTCGGAAGCGGAAGAAAAGGCGGCCCTGGCCGCCGGCGCCATCGGCCTGGCTATGGGGCCGCGCATCCTGCGCACGGAAACGGCGGGCCTGACGGCGCTGGCCACCTTGGGCGCCTTGTGGGGCGGGATGTAAGCCAGCGTACGACGATCAGGCACCGAGCGTGCCGCCAAAACAAATGCCCCGCAAGCTTTGCAGCTTGCGGGGCATTTTACTGGCATGACTGATGATGCCTTTGCTGTATCCGTCCGTCCGTGCATCCCCGTCTCCGCCGGCTGACGACTGTCAACCGGCAAGGAGGGAATCACATCAGAACTTGTGGCTGTACTGGGCCGACAAGCGCACGGTGCGCGGGCTCGAGTAGGAGTTGACCATGCCGGCGGTCGTGCTGACGGCAGTACCAGCGGCGCTGGTGTTGTAAGCCTCGTCGATCGATTGCGCCACTTGACGGTTGGTTGCGTTCAGCACGTCGACTTTAAACACGATGCCCTTGATCTGCTCTGGCTTGTAGATGAAGTTCAAGTCCAGGCGCATTTCCGTTGGCAGCGTGCCGTAAGCGCCACGGCCGTTCGGGCCGGTTGGGCACAGGAAGAAGATCGAACCGTATTGCGACAAGCCCAAGCCCTGTTGATCCATGGACGCTGGGATATTGCAAGTACGCGACATAGGACGGCCCGTTGCCACCAGCAAGTTGCCACCGACGCCGAACTGGCTCGTGAACTCATAGTAGCCATAGGTTTTCAACTGGTGCGTACGGTTGTTCGGCAACAAGCCGCTGCCGTTGATCATCGTCTCAGGGAAGTCCCATCCCGAGCTGAAGCCCACGTCGGCCTGGCCGTTATCCGACTTGGTCTGACCTTCCTGATTGCCTTCGCTGCGCGACCAGGTGTAGTTCATCTTGCCGTACCAGCCATTGCGCATCGGATGTTCGAGCATGAATTCCAGCGCCGTATAGGTACGCTTGGCTTTTTCCGGGAAGCCGGCATCGGCAGCCGTAATCGTCACCGCGCGCTGTGCACCGTTTGGTCCCACCGGGATCATGAAGGTGTTGTCCTTGCCTGGATTGAACAGGGCGCCGTTCCAGCCATGATCGTCGAAGTACTCTTTTTCAGCGCCTGTCAGCTTGGCCGAAATGGCGCGTGGATCCGAGTAGTCATCGATCGTGTTTTTCAGCTTGCGATAGGTGAACTTGATACCGCCGTTGAAGTCAGGCGTCAGCGCCTTCTCGAAGCCCAGGTTGATCTCGTCCTGGAAGTGGGCCTTCAAGTTGGTCGAAGCCAGCTCATTGGCGCGTTTTTCCTGGCCAAATTCATTGTTAGCCGACACGACATTGCTGATCGGGTTCAAGCCCAGCGGTGCGCCCGTGGTCGGGTTGACGCCCGTGTAGGTGTAGAAGCGGTCGGTGTTCAGCGAAGCGCCGGCAAAACGTACGGCCATGTTGGCCGGCAATTGCATGAAGTAGCGGCCAGCCGTACCGAAGACTTTCAGGGAACCGTCGCCATACACATTCCAGGCCGCATTCAAACGCGGTGCCAGCATGTTTTTCTGTTCCACGAAGGTTTCGCCGATACCGTTCATGTTCTTGAACGACTCATTGCGCAAGCCCAGGGTCACGACCAGGTTTTCGGTGGCCTGATAGCGGTCCTCGATGTATTGCGCCGACTGCTCGACGGTCGGGGTGGAGCCGCCGCGCTGCAGGTTTTCACGCACGTAGTAACCTTGGGTGCCATAACCGCCGCCAGCTGCCGGCGAGATATTGTGGCCAGACAATACGGTGTTCGGATCGGTTTTCAGATACGTCCAGGTACCGCCGCCAGCCGCTTCCGTACCGTTCAGGGCATTGATCTTGTTGTGGTCAAGACCGCCGCGTATCGTATGCTGCT
The DNA here is from genome assembly GCF_058797855.1 of Janthinobacterium sp. GW823-FHT01H08. NCBI lineage: Bacteria > Pseudomonadati > Pseudomonadota > Betaproteobacteria > Burkholderiales > Oxalobacteraceae > Janthinobacterium > Janthinobacterium sp. GW823-FHT01H08. The sequence continues at coordinate 1,452,710 of NZ_CM179504.1, read as the reverse complement.
TGGCCAGTTTGTATTCCAGATCCAGGCGATAACCGCGGTTGGTGTCTTGCGCGCCGTCGCGCAGCAGGGCCGAGCTGAAACCCTGCACTTGGCTAGGCGAATAATTCAGGCCTGGTACCTTAAACTCTGGAGAACTAACGACGATTGGACGCAAGCCTGGAATGTAGCCGAACGGATTTTGCTCGCGTTGCGTCTTCGCCTGGCCAACCAGGGCTTGCACGGTCAGATCGTCGGTCACATAGCTGGTCAGCTTGAGGATGTCGATGTTCGAGCCCTGGGCTGCCGCCAGCGCGGCACCGGTGGCGTTGAGGAACAGCACGCCTGCCGAATAGTTCTTGAATCTGGCGCCGCCGTTCTGCACATAGCCGCGCTGCTTGGTGTCGTAGTTGAAGCCGTAGTATTGATCGTTGACATTCGACTCGTCCGAAATGTGCGTGTATTCGAGGCGGTTGTTGTCGGTGATATTCCAGTCGATCTTGGCGATATAACGCGGCACATCGGATTTCTGCACCAGCCAGCCGGTCTGGTTGTTCACTTGGCTGGTCGATGCCAGACGCGCCGTTTCGCGGTCCATCTTGGTAAATTCGCCACCCAGATAGATGAACAGCTTGTCCTTGATCAGCGGGCCGCTGACATAGGCGTTATAGACCTTCTCGGTCAGCTTGTCGCCTTCGCGGTAGTTGTAGATCTTACCATCCGTCTTGGGATTGGCGCCCGTATTCGGGAACATGATGTTCTTGGCTTTGCCGCGCAGCGAATCAGGCGCGTAGGTAAAGCCGGCGCCGAATTCCCAGTTATTCGTACCGCTCTTGGTGGTGATGTTGACCACGCCACCCGTCGAACGTCCGAATTCGGCGCCGTAGCCGCCGGTGATGATTTGCGCTTCAGCAATCGAGCCGAAAGGCAGGGAAGAGTAACCAACCTGATACAGGCTGTTGGTGACGGGGAAACCGTTGATGTACGCCGCATTTTCCGACGCGCTGGAGCCGCCGAAGCTGGCGGCGTTGTTGCCGTAGCGCGAGTCGGCGCGCGTGGTGCCGCCAGCCAATTGCACGATGTTGGCAACCGTAGGCGCCAATGGCAGGGTAGCCAGTTCGCGCGAATTGAAGGAAGAACCGGAGTTGGAACTGGTGACATCGATCGCGCGGCGGCGGCTCGTCACGTTCACGGTTTGCACCTGCTGCAGCGCCACTTCGCTTTCCTGGCCGATGCGCACTTCCACATCCTGCGAGCTGACGACGGAAGAGCCTTTCAGCAGGGTCACCTTGTAGTTGCCAACTGGCAGGGAGGTGATGCGGAAAGTACCGCTTGCATCGGGCGAAATGGTCCGTTTGAAGCCATTGTCAGCACCGACGATCTGCACCGATGCGCTGGCATCCGGCGCGATCTTGCCGATGATATTGCCCGTGGCATTCGACTGTGCCATTACCGTTGGAACAATCGCAGCGCTCAATACCGATGCGCTGAAAGCGATCGTTAATGCACGTGCTATTACAGTTTTTCTCAACATGTCATTCCCTATTTATTTATGAGCGCAGTATTACTGCTTTGGTAAAGGAGTTTATCACTCACACTTATGCGTTTTTGAACGCTTTTTACTCTCATCACCTTGTAATCCCTTCATACAAGGCATCCTCTCGATCCACTTTGCATACGCAAAATAAACAGAATGACACATCGGAACATATTGAAACGGGCTGGTCAATAAAATTAGAAAAACTGTTCTGTTGGCGCAACACTTCAATTTATACAAAAAATAGACGAGCAGAAGCGCATCCAGGCTGAATGAAAACACTCGCGGACGATAATCAAATTTACTTGGAATGCCTGCAAACAGTGGCTTTGCACCAATGGCATCAGAATGCTGCAGGAAGAGTTGTTTCTAAAAAAAGATGAATATAAAAAGCCCGAAAAATAAATGACGCGCAAGTCGAAATTATTTTACGGGACGAGGCCGAATATATTGCACATCCATCCCGCAATAAATCAATCAGATTTTTTCAGGATAGTTCCATATAAAAAAATATCTCGTCATCATCTCAAAAATAAATCCTGCATTCCATTGATGACGCGACAGCGGCAAGAGTCAGCGCTGCTCATTTCCTTCAATGCGTGCGAAGCAAAGATACAGAATTGCACCTGCAAGAAACAAAACACTATCAAATCACACGCAATGGCAAGGCGTCAACAAAATCAAGCAGCCACAACAAAAAAGCAACACAAATTACGGGGAAAATTTGGCCCCGATTTGCACGCCCCAACAAGGGGCGGCGGATGCACCAGCAACGCGCCGATTTTGCACCAGTTTGTAGCAGCCAGGAAACGCCGCCATATCGCGCCACGGCACGGTGGCGACCATGCGAACAGACGGCACTGCCGCCTGTTTCCCCCCGAAAAAAGTCCGGGTAAACGAAGCAGTGAACGATGTGGAGGTAAAATAGCGCTCGGATGCCGTCACGCGGCACCGCACACTCTCCGCTAGATACGGAGCCCGGCAATTTTTAAAAATACACACCATGTTGCGACTCAACGAAGTAAAACTCCCCCTCGAACACGACGAAGCGGCCCTGCCCGCCGCCATTCTGGCGCGCCTCGGCATTGCCGCGGATGAGCTGCTCGGCTTTACCGTCTTCAAGCGCAGCTATGACGCGCGCAAGCGCAGCGCCGTGGTGTTGATTTACTCGCTGCACGTGGACGTCAAGAATGAAGCGGCCGTGCTGGCGCGCCTGGGCCACGATATCCACCTGATGCCCGCGCCCGATACCGACTATAAATTCGTCGCCGGCGGCGAACAGCTGGCCGGCCATACCAATGAACCGCGCCCCATCGTCATCGGCACGGGCCCCTGCGGCCTGTTCGTGGCGCTGATCCTGGCACAGATGGGCTTGCGCCCCCTCATCCTGGAACGGGGCAAGCAGGTGCGCGAGCGCACGGTCGACACCTTCGGTTTCTGGCGCAAGCGCGAACTGAACCCGGAATCGAACGTGCAGTTCGGCGAAGGCGGCGCCGGCACCTTCTCGGACGGCAAACTGTACAGCCAGATCAAGGATCCCAAGCACTACGGCCGCAAGGTGCTGACGGAATTCGTCAAGGCCGGCGCGCCCGAAGAAATCATGTACGTGAGCAAGCCGCACATCGGCACCTTCCGCCTGGTCAAGATGGTGGAAGAAATGCGCGCGAATATCGAACGGCTGGGCGGCGAATACCGTTTCAGCAGCAAAGTGGTCGATCTCGACATCGAGCCGGGCAGCGATGGCGGCCAGGTGCGCGGCGTGGTGCTGGACAATGGCGAAACCATCGCCAGCAACCACGTCGTGCTGGCCATCGGCCACAGCGCGCGCGACACCTTCGAGATGCTGCACCGCCGCGGCGTGTACATCGAAGCGAAACCGTTCTCGATCGGCTTCCGCGTGGAACACCCGCAATCGTTGATCGACAGCTGCCGCTTCGGCCCCAGCGCCGGCCACCCTATCCTGGGCGCGGCCGACTACAAGCTCGTGCATCACGCCAGCAACGGCCGCTCCGTCTACAGCTTTTGCATGTGCCCGGGCGGCACGGTGGTGGCCGCCGCCTCGGAACCGGGCCGCCTGGTGACGAACGGCATGAGCCAGTACTCGCGCAACGAGCGCAACGCCAACAGCGCCATCGTCGTCGGCATCACGCCGGCCGATTACCCGGGCGACCCGCTGGCCGGCATCGCCCTGCAGCGCGAGCTGGAGGAGCGCGCATTTGCCTTGGGCGGCGGCAACTACGATGCTCCAGGACAATTGGTCGGCGACTTCGTGGCTGGCCGCGCCTCGACGGAATTCGGCAGCGTGGTACCGTCGTACAAGCCGGCCGTGCATCTGACGGACCTGGCGCCCTCCTTGCCCGAGTACGCGATCACGGCGCTGCGCGAAGCGTTTCCGGCGTTCAACAAGCAGATCAAGGGTTACTACAAGGCCGACGCCGTGCTGACGGGCGTGGAAACGCGCACCTCGTCGCCGATCCGCATCAAGCGCCGCGACGACGACTTGCAAAGCCTGAATACACGGGGCCTCTTTCCCGCAGGCGAAGGCGCCGGCTATGCGGGCGGCATCCTGTCGGCGGCCGTCGATGGCATCAAGGTGGCCGAGGCGGTGGCGCTGTCGATGGCGGCGCGCGGCTAAGCTACGCCAGCCTCTGCCTGCAGGCGGGACGAAAAAAAACCGGCACTGAGTTCACAGTGCCGGTTTTTTTTATGCCTGCTCCCGCTCTTTAAAACTTGTACGAGGCATTCAGGTAGCCGGTACGGCCGCGCGGATCGTAATAGCGGTCGTCATAGCCGAATTGCTGGCCGCGGTTCGCGCCGGACGTCGATGGCACGAATGGCGGACTCTTGTCGGTCAAGTTCAGCACGCCGGCGGTGAGGACCCAGCTCTTGCTTGGCGTCCACACCGTTTGCCAGTCGAGCGTCGAATAGAAACCGACCTGCATGCGGATCTTTTCCTGGCCCGTCACGGCGCCCGAAGCGTCAAGTACATCGACCGACGTTTCCTGGTCCTTGTAGCCGGACAGGAAGTTGACCGTCAGCGAGTTGGCCCAGTTGCCCGTTTTCAGGGTATTCGTCCACTGGCCGCGCGTGCGGAAAGTCACCGTCCCCAGATCGGCGAAGTTGCCCAGCGCCGAATAATACTTGCCGCCGCGTTCCAGCTGCACATCCTCGCGCAGCATTTGCGTCGCGTTCAGCTGCGACGTGAACAGGCCAATGCCGGAACGGTAACGGGCGCTGATATCGATATCGACACCGGTGGCAAACGACTTGCCCAGATTCTGGTTGTCCGCCAGGAAGGCCAGGTAGGTGGTACCCGTGCCCACGTCCTTGTTGACGCCCCAGGATTTCGGGAAGTTGGACGGATTGCCGAATACCAGCTGTTCGGTCAACTGACCGAAGGAATCGCGGATCTGCACATGCCACAGGTCGGCGCCCAGGGTAATGGCGCTGATCGGCTCGTAACGGAAGCCGATGGTCGCCTGTTTCGATTTCTCAGGCTGCAACTCGCGGTTGCCGCCGGCCAGCTGGTCGTACTGGCGATTGCCTGGCTGGCATTGTGCGTTCAGACGCGTGGCGATCGCCTGCAGTGCCGGCGTGCACGTGTACTTCTCGCTGGTGACACCATAGCCGCGCTGCAGGGCGTTGACTTGCGGCACTGTCGGTGCGTGGAAACCGTTGCCGACAGAGCCGCGGATCAGCAAGGTGGGTGCCGGCGTCCATTTAAAACTGGCCTTGGCCGTGGTGGCGCCACCGAAGTCCGAGAATTCATCGAAACGCAAGGCCGCGCCCAATTCCAGCTCTTTCAGCACAGGCGCGATGACTTCGCCAAAAATGCCCTTCGACGTACGGCTGGCGCTGTACGGCTGGCTGCTGGCCGCATCGCCGAAACGCTGGTCGCACTCCAGTCCTGTCGTGCCGCCGCACAAGGTGCCCTTCACGGGGTCGGCCAGGATGCCTTGCGCAAACGGACTTGGCTTCGCGGAGAATTCTTCGCGATTGATGTTGACTCCCATGCCCAGCATCATCGCGCCGCCAGGCAGTCGGCGCAGTTCCGTCGAGCCATTCAGGTTAATCGTTTGCAGGCGCGAAGTGCCGCCATCCCAGTAACCGGTGTACGCGGCAGCCTTGATGGCTTCCTGTGCCGCGGTGGACTGCTTGCCCGGGCCGACGAAGGGATCGAGCAGGCCGCTCGATGTGAGATTATTGACAGCAATGGCACCAGGATAGCCGGAAATACTGCCTTTTACGCGGCTTTCGGAAAAGTTATAAGCAGCGTTATAGTCCCAACCGGCCAGAATGCCGCGCGTGCCGACCACCACACTGGCAAAATCGGCCGTATCTTTCGAGGTACGCTGGCCCATGTCGAACAGCCGGTAAAAAGCCGTGCTGTCGCCGGTAATACCAGCTGGCACTAAATACTTGTCATGCAGCGGCGTGCCTGCATCGACAGCGATCGCCCCAGGCACGGGGGCGATACGCGAAGTTTGTTTCGTGCGTGACAGCAATACGTCCGCATACACTTCCTGGCCGGCGATCTTGAAGGTGCCCGATGCCATGAAGTTGTCACGCTTGCGCTCCGGATAGATTTCCAGGTCCTTGGTGAAGTCGTAGCCGCAGTAGTCATCGACCAGGCCGCTGCCGTCGTTATACGGTTCGATCACGCGGAACGTCTTGTCCGGGCAGGAGCCGTTGGCCTTCTGGTAAGGGCTGATCAGCTGGCCATTGTCATCGGTGGCATTGGCCGGAATCGGGCTGGCCGAAAACTGTTGCTTCTGATAGCGCTTGCCATTGGCCGAGAATTGCACCTTGCCCGTGCTGGCGAACTTGCGGTCGACGGAAGCGAGCTTGTCGCGCTCGTCGTGGCCAAAGGTCAGCACCACGTTGTAGCCATCTTCGTCCAGGTTGCCAAAACCCTTGGTGGCGCTGAGGCGTTTCTCACGCGCACCGTTTTTTGGTGCGGAGTAGCCGATGGACACATCACCGATCGTCGTATCGTGCTTGGTAATGAAGTTGACCACGCCGGCGATCGCATCGGCACCGTACAGGGCGGAGGCGCCATCGGTCAGCAGTTCCACACGCTCGATGGCCGAGATAGGGATCGAATTCAAGTCGAAGCCAGCGGCGAAACCCGTCAGCGTCTGGCCGCCGAACTGGGCCAGGCGCTTGCCGTTCAGCAAGACGAGCGTACGCGTCTCCCCCACGTTATGCACGGAAATACCGGAGAAACCGAAGGTGCTTCCCCCAACCGAGGAACTTTCGCTCGTGGCACCCTGGGCGGAAGAGAGCTTCTTGACCAGATCGGTGACCGAAGTGGCGCCCGATGTGCGGATGGCTTCGGCGGTCAGCACGGTGACCGGCAAGGCGCCTTCGGCAGCGATACGCTTGATCGACGAACCGGTGACTTCAACGCGCTGGATTTGCGCATCGGCGCCCTGCGCATCTTGTGCTACCGCAGACTGCGAGGCAACGGACAAGGCCGCTGCCATACCACCGGCGCAGACGATGCGAACTGCACGAGAGATGACGGTTTCTTTAAGCATGGTGAACCCTTTTTCATTTGTACGGTTATATATGACTCCGGATTTGTTACCCGGATTACACTCGTTCATCTAAAGGAAACGCCTCGCACGGCACCGGATCAGGCGCCGTGAAGTTCGCTGGGACACGTGTACAGAAATGGAACTAGGCAACTAAAAGTCAACTAGACAACTACATAGAATCACGGCAAGAATATGAGTGTCAACAGAACTCAACATGCGTATGGCGTACATACAACATATGAAAAGCAGGGGCGACAAGGGATAAGGCGCGCTCGCGGCTAGCCGCGAGGCCATGCGGCATCAGCTGGCCAGCGGCAGCCTGATTTGTATATGACAGCCGGGAGTGCAGTCGATCGCGCACACCTGGCCGCCCAGTTGCTGCACGATGGTGTAGACGATGTGCATGCCCAGGCCGGAGCCGCCCTGGCCCCGCTTGGTGGTGAAGAACGGTTCAAACATGTGTTCGCGCACGGCCGGCGCCAGGCCGATACCGTCATCGGAGAAGTCCAGCAGCAGCCAGCGCCCGGCGGCGTCTTCCCCCTCCTCCTCGATGCGCGCGCGGATCGTGATGCGCCCCGGGCCGCCTTGCGGATAGCCATGGCGGGCGCTGTTCATCAGCAGGTTCGAGAGGATTTGCGACAGCTTGCCGGCCGCCAGGCGTACCTGGCAATCGGGCGCGATATCGAGTTCCACACCCAGCGCCGCCTTGCGCAGTTCCGGGCTGTGCGCCGACACCAGGCCGTGCACATAATCGTGCAGCGCCAGGTCCGCCACGTATTCGCTGACCTGGTCCACGGCCAGCTGCTTGAAATTGCCGATCAGGTCGGCGGCACGCGCCAGGTTGCGCTCGATCAAGGCCGCCGCGCCTTTCAGGGATTCGGCAATGTCGATCAGTTCGGTGCGGCTGACCTTGGCGCCGCCCAGCAGCTGCACCAGCTGGTCGGCATAGCTGCCCATGCTCGACGCGGCTGTCAGCGCCACGCCGATGGGCGTGTTGACTTCATGCGACACGCCCGCCACCAGCGAACCGAGGGCCGCCATCTGTTCCTGCTCGATCAGGTTGGCCTGCGCCGCCAGCAGCGACTCGGTGCGCACGCGCACGATTTCTTCCAGCTGCTGGGTGCGCTCCTGGTGCTGCAGCTCGGCCGCGCCGCGCGCCGAGAAGATCGACAACAGCAACAGCGCCAGCAAGCGCTTGTTTTCATCGATGGGACGCGTGTCGATGGCCGACAGGATGCCCAGGGTCTTGCCATCGGTATCGATCAGCGGCATGCCGACATAGCTTTCCGCATGCATGTCGACCAGGAGGGTATCGAGTGGAAAGCGACGCTGGATATCGCTGCCGTGAAAACACATGCTCTGGCAAGTCACGTCCTGACAAGGCGTGTGCTGCAGGCTGTATTCGATATTCGGCTGGTAGTCATCGCCGCCCCACAGGGCCAGGGTGCGGATGCCTTCGCTGCCATCGTCCATGCGCACCAGCCGCCCGGCGATCACATAGTGCACGTCGAGCGCTTCGGCCAGGTCCTTGACGAGGATGCGCAGGAAGTCGTCGCCACGGGCGTGCGCCGTCGAGGCGGTGATCGAGCGCAGGGCCGCTTCCGCCAGGGTGCGCCGCTGCTCGGGATCGAACAGGGGTTCTTGCGAATTCACATCGAACAACGGAATACTCATGAATGCTCCTGCGCAGCACGGGAAGCGCAGGCAAAGCTGCCGGCGCGGCGATCCTCAGCAAAGGCCCTGGTCAGGGGACTTGCCGCGATTGTACCCCTGGCTATTGTTTAATAATACAGATACGCAGGAAATTTTTATAGCCAGCCGGAACGCTTGAACAAGTAATACATATAACCGCAGACACAGCTCATCACTGCCACGGCGGCCGGATAGCCATAATGCCAGTCCAGTTCCGGCATGAACTTGAAGTTCATGCCCCAGATGCCGGCAAATGCGGTAAACACGGCAAAGATAGCCGCCCAGGCCGCCAACTGCTTGTTCACTTCGCTCTCGTCGATGGCCACCATCGACAGATTCACCTGGATGGCCGTGCTGATCGTATCGCGGATGGTGTCGAGCGTGCCGTTGATGCGCGCCAAATGGTCGTGCACGTCGCGGAAATACTCCTGGGTATCGTGGCACAGCGGCGGCACGCGCCCGCCGTGCAGCTTGCCCACCGCTTCCATCAGGGGCGCCACCACGTGGCGCAAGACCATGACCTTGCGTTTCAATTGATACAGCCGTTCGATATTGTCGCGCTCGGTGCCACGGTCGAAGATACGGTCCTCGATCAGCTCCAGCTCCGATTCGAGCGCGTCGAGCACGGGAAAGTAACGGTCGACGACCGCGTCCATCAGCGCGTACAGCACGAAGGCCGAGCCCTGGCGCAGCAGATGCGGTTCGCGCTCGGCACGCGCGCGGACACCGAGGAAACCTTGCGAGCTGTTGCTGCGCGACGAAAGCACGTAATTGGCACCGACAAAGATATCGACTTCGCCCAGCACCAGTTCATTCTCGACCATTTCCACGGTTTTCACCACGGCAAACAGGGAATCGCCATATTCCTCGATCTTCGGACGCTGGTGGCCCCGCTGCGCGTCTTCCACCGCCAGTTCGTGCAGGCAAAACTCGTGCTGCATCTGTTTCAGCTCGTCCGGCGTGGCGTCGAGCAGGGCCACCCAGACGAAGCAATCGGGGCGCTCGACGTAATCGCTGATATCGTCGATCGGCAAGTCGGCCAGTTTTTTGCCATCCTGGTAGGCCACGCAGTTTATAAGCATACAGTTCCACAATCAAATGAAGACCGGACGAAACAGTCCGGCAGGCGTCAGCTTACCTTATCGCCTGCTGTGGGTGTTGTGGCGTGCAAGGAACACCGCAAGAAAAAGCGGACGGGAGAGTCCCCGTCCGGCAAGGCGTCAATCGTCCTTGGCGCCGTCGATGCCCAGTTCGGATATCTTGCGGGTGATGGTGTTGCGGCCGATGCCCAGGCGCACGGCGGCGTCGTTCTTGCGCCCGTGCGTATGCTTGAGCGCCGTCTTGATCAGGGCCGATTCGAATTGCCGCCCCAGCACGGCCATGACTTCCTGCTGTCCCGCGCCCAGCATGCCGGCCGCCTGCAATTCCAGCAAGCCGATCCAGCCCGGCGGCGCGCCGTTGGCGGGCGCGGCCGCTTCGAAGACCTGACCGCCCTGCTGGTGAGCAACAGCTGGCGACGCGGCCTCGCCCGCCGCGGCGGTGGCGGCGCCATCGCCCTGCCCCTGCGTCAATTCCAGCGGCAAGTCCTTGATTTCCACCGTCTGGCCCGGCGCCATGACGGTGATCCAGTTGCACAGGTTTTCCAGCTGGCGCACATTGCCCGGCAAGTCGAGGCTGCTGAGGAACTGCATCGTCGGTTCGCTCATGCGTTTGGCTTCCACGCCCAGCTGGCGCGCGCTTTGCACCAGGAAGTGGCGCACCAGAATGGGGATATCCTCGCGCCGCTCCCGCAAACTGGGCAGGCGCAGGCGGATCACGTTCAGCCGGTGATACAAGTCTTCACGGAACAGGCCGTCGCGCACGCGCTGCTCGAGGTTCTGGTGCGTGGCGGTAATGACGCGCACGTTCGCCTTCATGGGCTGATGGCCGCCGACGCGGTAGAAATGGCCGTCGGACAGCACGCGCAGCAAACGCGTCTGCAGGTCGAACGGCATGTCGCCGATTTCATCGAGGAACAGGGTGCCGTTCTCGGCCTGCTCGAAGCGGCCCCGGCGGGTCGTCTGCGCGCCCGTAAACGCGCCGCGTTCATGGCCGAACAGTTCGGACTCGAGCAAATCCTTCGGGATCGCCGCCGTGTTCAGGGCGATGAAGGGCTGCGCCGCGCGCGGGCTGTGCTTGTGCAGCGCGCGCGCCACGAGTTCCTTGCCGGAACCGGATTCGCCCGTGATGAGCACCGTCACATTCGATTGCGACAAACGGCCGATGGCGCGGAAGACTTCCTGCATGGCCGGCGCCTGACCGAGGATTTCCGGCGTTTCCGACGGGCCCGATTCGACGCTGGTCTCGCGCAGGCTTTCTTCCAGCGCGCGGCGGATCAGCTCGACAGCCTTGTCGATGTCAAACGGCTTGGCCAGGTATTCGAAGGCGCCGCCCTGGAAGGCCGCGACGGCCGAATCGAGGTCGGAAAAGGCGGTAATAATGATGACCGGCAAGCCGGGAAAGCGCGACTTGACCGTTTGCAGCAACTCCAGGCCGGACGCGCCCGGCATGCGGATGTCCGACACGAGCACTTGCGGCGTGTCAAATTCCAGCGCGGCGATGGCGTCGCGCGCATTGGCAAAACTCTTGGTGGCGAGATTTTCCCGCGCCAGGGCTTTTTCCAGCACCCAGCGGATTGATTCGTCGTCGTCAACTATCCAGATTGGCTTCATTAGTGTGTGCGTCCCGCAATGGATTTCATGGGTGGGATACTGCCTCGCTTATGGCAAGGGGAGAACGATCCTGAAATCGGTGTATCCAGGCCGGCTTTCGCACTCGATCACGCCCAGGTGCTGTTGCACGAAGGTTTGCGCCAAGGTCAGTCCCAGTCCGCTGCCGCCTTCCCTGCCCGACACCAGCGGGTAGAAAATCCGGTCGCGGATCTGGGGTGCGATGCCCGGTCCATTGTCAATGATATGCAAGTCTAATGCCAGGTTGTAGCGGACCTTGGCCAGGGTCACCTGGCGCGCCACGCGCGTCTTGAAAATCAGCTCCGCATCGCCCGCTTCGATGCGCTCGGCCAGCGCCTGCGCCGCGTTATGCGCAATGTTGAGCACGGTCTGTATCAGTTGCTCCTTGTCGCCGCGAAACTCGGGGATCGAGGCGTCGTAATCGCGCGAAATGGTCAGTCCGCTGGGAAACTCGGCCAGGATCAGGCTGCGCACCCGTTCGCACACTTCATGGATATTCACGTCGCCCACGATGTGCGGGCGGCGGTGCGGCGCCAGCAGGCGGTCGACCAGCGTCTGCAGGCGGTCCGCTTCCTTGATGATGACTTGCGTGTATTCGCGCAATTCGCTCAGGTGCAGGGCCGGCAATTCCAGCTCCAGCAGCTGGGCCGCGCCGCGGATGCCGCCCAGCGGGTTCTTGATTTCATGCGCCAGGTTGCGGATCAGCTCCTTGTTGACCTGGCTCTGGTCGAGGATGCGCTCCTCGCGGTCGAGTTTTAATTGCTGCACATTTTCGCGCAGTTCGATCAGCACGCCGTCGCGCGGTGCGTCGAGGGCGCTGACGATGCTGTGCACGCCCAGCGGCTCGCGCCCCAGGCGTTCCAGGCTCAGGTCCTGGCGCAAATCGGAAAATTTATGTTCGAGCGCCTGCGCGCAGATGCCGGCCAGCTCCTCGGGATTGAGGAACAGCGCCATCAGTTTTTGCCGCGACAGCGCCTTTAATGAGCTTTCCAGCAGGTTTTCCGCCGCCGCGTTGGCATAGCTGATGCGGCCGTCGCCGTCGAGCAGGATCACGGCCGAAGCGAGCAGATCAAGGCCTGCCAGGTGGGCCGGGCGGCTGGAATGGTTGTCTAGTGTCATGTGCTTTACCGAATATTCGCGATCTCGCGTTTCAGGGCCTCGACGTTCTGCTGCGTCCGGCTGATGTTGTCCTTCAGTTGCGCCACCCGTTCCTGATATTTCGCATAGTTACGCTCGTTGCCCTGGCGCTCGGGCTGCCCGCCGTTAAATTCCAGGCGCTGCGCCGCCAGTTTCTGCTCTTCGCTGCGCAATTCGTCCTGCAGGATCTGGCGCCGGTCCAGGTCGCGCGCGCGCTGCTCCGCACCATCGACCTTGGGAAACGCGCCGGCGGCAGGCGCCGCCGTGGCCACCGCCTGCGTGGCGGACCGGGCAGGCGCGCCGGCCAGCGGCGCCGTCTTGCGTGGCGGCTCCGTCAGGGCGCCCGGCAAATCGAGCAGCTGGCAATGCGCGCCGGCCCGCCTGTCCGTGTACGTCTTGTGTCCCTGCGCATCGGCGCACACATACAACTGCCCGTGCGCCTGTGCCGCCGCGCCCAGCAATCCTGCCATCAGCGCCATTCTGTAATGCTTGGTCAATCTCTACTCCTGTCGGCACATGCCGCATCGTTCCTGGGCCGACTATACAACAACGCACTGTGGCGCCATAACAAAAAACGCGGGCAAGACCATCGCCTCACCCGCGTTTTTTTATTCACTACCGGCACGTTGCCGGCGTGGCGCCATTACAGCGAGTAGTACATGTCGAACTCGGCAGGATGCGTGGTCATGCGCATGCGCTGCACGTCCTGCATTTTCAGTTCCAGGTAAGCGTCGATCATCGAATCGCTGAACACACCGCCGCGGGTCAGGAACTCGCGGTCCTTGTCCAGGGCTTCCAGTGCTTCTTCCAGCGAAGCGCACACGGTAGGGATCAGTGCGTCTTCTTCCGGCGGCAGATGGTACAGATCTTTCGAGGCGGCTTCGCCCGGATGGATCTTGTTGGCAACGCCGTCCAGGCCGGCCATCAGCAGTGCGGCGAAGCACAGGTACGGGTTCGCCAGTGGATCCGGGAAGCGCGCTTCGACGCGGCGGCCTTTTGGATTGGCCACGTGCGGGATACGGATCGAGGCGGAACGGTTTTTCGCCGAGTACGCCAGTTTCACCGGCGCTTCGTAGCCTGGTACCAGACGCTTGTACGAGTTGGTGCCCGGATTGGTGATCGCGTTCAGTGCCTTGGCGTGCTTGATGATGCCGCCGATGTAGTACAGGGCGAAATCGGACAGGCCGGCATAGCCATCGCCAGCGAACAGGTTTTTGCCATCTTTCCATACGGATTGATGCACGTGCATGCCCGAACCGTTGTCGCCAACGATAGGTTTCGGCATGAAGGTGGCGGTCTTGCCATAGCTGTGCGCCACGTTCCACACCACGTATTTCAGGTTTTGCGTCCAGTCGGCGCGCTCGACCAGGGTCGAGAACTTGGTGCCGATTTCATTCTGACCGGCGCCGGCCACTTCGTGATGATGTACCTCAACCGGGATGCCCAGCGATTCCAGGATCAGGCACATTTCCGAACGCATGTCCTGGAAGCTGTCCACTGGCGGCACGGGGAAGTAGCCGCCCTTGACGGTAGGACGGTGGCCGCTGTTGCCGCCTTCGATATCCTTGCCGGTCGACCAGGAACCTTCGTCCGAACCGATCTTGACGAAGCAGCCCGACATGTCGATCTTCCAGCGCACGCTGTCGAAGATGAAGAATTCCGGCTCAGGGCCGAAGTAGGCGGTGTCGCCCATGCCCGACGATTTCAGGTAGGCTTCGGCGCGTTTCGCGATCGAGCGCGGGTCGCGGTCGTAGCCCTTGCCGTCCGACGGTTCGATCACGTCGCACTGCATGAACAGGGTCGTTTCTTCCATGAACGGGTCGATATTGGCCGTGTTTGGATCCGGCAGCAAGATCATGTCGGACGCTTCGATACCTTTCCAGCCAGCGATCGAAGAACCGTCAAAGGCGTGGCCCGACTCGAATTTGTCCATGTCGAAGTGCGACACGGGAACCGTCACGTGCTGCTCTTTACCACGGGTATCAGCAAAGCGGAAATCAACGAATTTGACTTCGTTTTCTTCTACCATCTTCAAGACTTCTGCGGCTGTCATTGCCATGCGTATCTCCTAAATGAATGTGGGGTGAGCCGACCTTAGTGCGTCTGGGCTGATGAAGCGAAGCAAACATTGCGTGCCACCAAAACTCATAAGGATCATAGCAGATTCCATGCCAGCTCCAGAAGAGACCTGGCCGCCAGAGGCAAAAACCGGCTATCCCAATGAAAGTTTTCCCGCCCGCGATTTTCCTGCTGAGTTTGCATCAAATCAAGAATGCACTATGCAAGTGCAAAAAACGAATAACGCACCATTATCGTGCATTTTGTGCGCATTCTTGAAAAATGCCTCGTTGTGGTGCATGCGCCGGGCGCCGTGGTTTCCCGTTTGCGGGGCGCGGATGGCGCACTATAATCGACCATACCTGCCCACTTTCATCGAGGACGCCATGACTACCGCCGCCGACATCCTGACCACCGCCCGCAGCCGGGCCAATGAAGGTACGCCGTATGCCGGCGCCGTGACGCCGCAGGAAGCGTACGCGCTGCTGCAACTGGACGCAGCCGCCAAGCTCATCGACGTGCGCACGAACGCCGAGCGCGACTGGGTAGGCCGGGTCGACATCGCCGATACCCAGCATGGTGCGGTGCAGTGGGCCACCTACCCGGGCGGCGTGCCGAATCCCGATTTCCTCGCGCAGCTGGCGGCCCAGGCCGGCAAAGACGAGGTGCTGCTGTTCCTGTGCCGCTCGGGCGTGCGTTCGCGCCATGCCGCCAAGCTGGCCACCGAGCACGGCTATATCAACTGCTTCGACATCCTTGAAGGGTTTGAAGGCGACAAGGATGCGGACGGCCACCGCAAGCAGATCGGCGGCTGGTGCAAGGCCGGGCTGCCGTGGCTGGGCGCCTGACGCTGGCCGCCTGACTATCTGAACAGTGTTTGATCTGGCGGGCCACGCGATGGCCCGTCATCGACTACAACCATCCATGCGCGCCCGATTTTTTCAACTGCGGCGCAAATTCTCCTTGAAGAAATGTACCTTATATAGTACAACGTAGAGGTGCGTCATGGATGCTTCCGGCTTGCGGCAGATTACCCTGCTGTTCTACGCGAATGGCAATGGCGGCGAACCCGTGCGCGACTGGCTCAAGTCGCTCCCCATCGAGGAACGCCATGTGATCGGACAAGACTTGATGCATGCGCAATGGCGCTGGCCCGTGGGCATGCCCCTGTGCCGGCATCTCGGGCACGGCTTGTCGGAGGTGCGCAGCAGCTTGCCCGGCAACCGCATCGCGCGCGTGCTGATCTGCCATCACGGCGATTGCCTGGTGGCGCTGCACGGCTTTATCAAGAAAACCCGGACGACGCCGGAAGACGACCTGGCGCTGGCCCGCAAACGCTACAAGGAACTGACATGAACGCCACCGCCCCCCATCTCGGCAGCAGCCTCGACGACTTCCTCAAGGAAGAAGGCATCTTTGAGCAAACGCAAACCCGCGCCATCAAGGAAGTGATCGCCTGGCAACTGACGCAGGCGATGCAGGAGCAATCGCTGTCGAAGACGCGCATGGCGGACCTGTTGCAGACGAGCCGCTCGCAGCTCGACCGCCTGCTCGACCCCGGCAGCGACGTGACGCTCTCCACGCTGGAGCGGGCCGCCGCGCTGCTTGGACGCAAGCTGTCGGTCACCCTCGTTTAAGCGACTTAAGCGCTCAGGCCGCCTCGCCTGCCTCGGGATGCTCGCCCATCAAGGTCAATATGCGCTTGCGCACGAAATTGATATGGCTGCGCAAGCCATACAGGCCATCGGCAAACGACAGGGGAATCGAGATCTGGTTGACCATGTCCTCGATCTGGTCCAGCCGCTTCAATTGCTCCGCATACACTTGCGCGCGCTGCGCTGGCGGCACGTCTTCCAGCGCCTGCTCCACCGTGCGCAACTGGCCGTACCAGCGGTACACGCGCGAGCGGATGCGCCACACGTACAGGGGCGGCACCACGCGCGACAAGGGCAATATCAAGGCACCGAGCGCCACCACCAGCACCCACATGCGGTCGAAGAAATTAGCCAGCCAGAAACTCATATAGCGCTGCAGCACGGGCGCGCCATCCTTGTAGAATTTCAGCGCTTCGGGCGCGACAGGAATTTCCGTGTAGCGCGCGGACGGGAACTGCCCCTGCTGCTGGAACCAGCCCGTGCCGCCATGGATGCCGGCCGCCGCCTGCACGAACAGGTCGACGAGGGCCGGATGCAAGTCTTCGCGCGCAACCAGGGTGGCGGTCGGCGCGATCAGATGATAATCCTGCGCCGGGATATTTTTTCCCAGGTCGACTATGCCGCGCGGCAAGACCACATGCGTGAGGAAAGGCAGGCGCCGCGTGTACGCCTCCGCTTGCGAAAAATCAAACAACTTGATGCCCGGCGTCTGCAGCAGCATCTGGATCAGCGGCGCTTCCGGCGCCGAACTGAACACCAGACCGTCGATGCGTCCTTCCAGCAGCTCCACCGTGGCGGGCGTGTTTTGCAAGGCACTCACCGTCAGCTCGTTCGCTTCCACGCCATTCACGGACAGCAACTGCCGGAACAGGCTGGGCACGCCCGTGCCTTCCGGCCCCAGGTTGATCTTCATGCCCTTCAATTGCGTCAGTTCCGTCACCGCCTTGTCTTCGCGCAAGAACAGCCAGACGGGTTCCGTAAACAGGCTGCCCAGGGAGATGAGGCCATGGCGCTCGGCATCAGCGTGTTCCGTCGAGCCGCTTTGCACGAAGGCGATATCGGTCTTGCCCGCGTTCAGGCGCTGCAGGTTTTCCTGCGAACCCAGCGATGGCTGCAAGGTCACCTTGATGCCGTGCCTGGCCAGGGTGGCCGCGTATTTCTTGCCGAACTCTTCATACGCGCTATTGTCCTGCCCCGTCGACAGGCTCACCTGGCGCGGCGGCGCCGGGTCGACCAGCCAGTAGGCAAGCGCACAGAATGCGCCGACCAGCAGCAGGGTGGGACCGGCGGTGGCGAGGAAATCGCGCACGGAAAAGCGGCTGAACGCGAGGATTTTGGACATGTGGTGGCGCATAGGTTTCATGGGTGGCTACGATGCCAAGAAAAGCCCAACTATGCAAGGCACTTTCACATGCGCGGCGTGGCCATTTCCGCTACAGTGGCAGATCGACCACCTGCCCTCTGGAGCCCCGCATGCTGAAAATTCTTGGAAAAGCCGCCTCGATCAATGTCCGCAAAGTCCTGTGGACGTGCGAAGAACTCGACCTGCCCTACGAACGCGAAGACTGGGGCAGCGGCTTTCGCAGTACCGACGACCCGGCCTTCCTGGCCCTGAATCCGAACGCCATGGTGCCCGTGCTGGTGGACGGCGACCTGGTGCTGTGGGAATCGAACACGATCTGCCGCTACCTGTGCGCCCAGGCGGGCCGCGACGACTTGCTTCCAAGCACGCCACGCGCCCGCGCGGAAGTGGAAAAATGGATGGATTGGCAGATGGGCGATTTGAACAACAGCTGGCGCTACGCCTTCATGTCGCTGGTGCGCCACAGCCCGGCCCACCAGGATGCGGCGCAGCTGGCGGCCGGTATTGCCGGATGGAACAAGATGATGGGCGTGCTGGAACAGCAGCTGCAGCGCACGGGCGCATTCGTCTGCGGCGAAGCGTTCACCCTGGCCGATATCGTGCTGGGCCTGTCCGTCAAGCGCTGGCTGATGGCCCCGATGCAACGTCCAGCGTATCCGGCCATTGCCGCCTATCACGCGCGCCTGGAAGATAAAACGGCCGCGTTTGCCGGCTAGCAAGAAAAAACGCCAGCATGGAAGCTGGCGTTTTGCTCAATCCGCATACTGCCGGTTAATTCGTGCACTGCCTGGCCACACCCTCGGCCGGCGCAGGCGGCTCGATCAGCGGCATCAAACTCGGCGCCAGCGACACCAGCAGTTGCACGGGCAAGGCGCTGGTGAAATCATAGTTCTTCGATTCCGGTCCGCGCACATACGCCGTCATGCTGCCGTAGAAGCGCTCGCCGATATTGAACACAAATGTCGCCGAGCGGTTCACATAGCGCGACTCGATCAGGCGGCCGCCGGCGCCATACACGTCGAAGCGCTGGTCGCCCGTGCCCGTCTTGCCGCCCATCGGGATCGGCACGCCGTCGGCGCCGACGAATGCCGTCTTCGCCCGTTTCGCCGTACCGTCCGACACGACTTCGCGGATGGCCTTGGCGACGGCCTTGGCCACGTCCGGCGACAGCACTTGCTCCGCCTCCACCTTGCTGCCCCGCTTGACCATGGTGTCGTACGGCGTGTTGGCGGCGAAATGCATGGAATCGATGCGCACGCTCGGCTTGCGCACGCCATCGTTGATGATGATGCCCATCAACTCGGCCAGCGCGGCGGGACGGTCGGCCGACGCGCCCAAGGTGGTCGCATACGACGGCACCAGCGAATCGAAGGGGTAGCCCATCTTTTTCCACTGGCGGTGGATTTCCAGGAAGCCTTCCACTTCCAGCAAGTTGGCGATGCGGCGGTCCTGCGCATGCTTGCGGTGCGTGTTGAACAGCCATTTGTAGACTTCCTGGCGTTCCTTTTCGCTGGCCGCCACCATCTGCGTCAGGGTGGAACCTTCATGCTGGCGTAGATACGCCACCATCCACAGTTCCAGCGGATGCACATTGGCCAGATAACCGCGGTCGGCCAAGGACCAGTTTTCCATCGCGTACTGCTGGTACATCTTGGCGACGCGCTCGGGCGGCACTTCGTTTTGCGACGGCAGGTTGGCGTTGAGGAAATCGCCGAATTCCGCCACCGTGCCCTTCGGATTGACGGTGCGGAAGATATTCGCCAGGCGCACGGGCGTCGGGCGAATGCTGGCCAATAAAATCTTTTCCTGCTCGTCAACGCTCTTGCCGCGGTACTTCTGATAGAAACGGTGCAGGAATTCGCGCCCTTCCTTGTCGGCAAAGCGGCTCAGGTACTGCGCGCGGCGCGGATCGTCCGCGTCCGCCAGCAGCGAGGCCGAAGAATCGGGACGCGAGAACATGTAATAGCGGGCCACGTCGCGCATCAGGCGCACGAACACCAGGTTGGTCGACTGGCGCAGCGCCTGCTGCACCGTCATGATGCGGCTGTCGTCGAGCTTGGAGAAGTTGCCGAAATGGTGCAAGCCGCCGCCCGTGAAGAAGCCTTCGCCCGGGTTGCCCGAATATTTGCGTTCCATGGCGGCCGCCAGCATGGCCGGCAGGTTGCGCGCTTCGCCGAGCGGCAATGGTTTCAGATAGGCAATCGCCCACTGCGACAGCATATCCTTGGGATCGACGGCAATCTTGCCCAGTTCGGCCGCGCCCATGCCGCTGTAGCGCTGGTGCAACTGGTCGATGATGTCCAGGTACGTGACCAGGGTGCGCAGCTTGGCCGTGGAACCGAGGTCCAGCTTGGCGCCTTCGTTGATGTCGAGCGGCTGGTCAAAGTTATCCGTTTGCACGCGCAGCAAGTTGGCCTGCTCGCCCTTTTGCAGCAAGGTAAAACTGTAGACCACGTTGGCGGGGTCGCCATTGCCCAGCATGCCCTTGCCCGTCAGGCCCGCCGCTTTCGCCACTTCCGGGTCGCGCAGCTCGCGCAAGACCTTGGTGACGGCGTTTTGCGCCTGCGCGTCGAGCGTGCTGACCACTTTCAGGTCAAGGCGGTCGAGGTTGTACAAGCGCGGATCGCCGAGCATGGTGGCCAGGTGGTTGCGCACGGCATTCGAAGCCTTGCGCGTAACGAACGAGGTCGACGCTTCCGATTGCACGCCGGACGCCGTCGACGGACGCAGCTTCTCGGCGATGGCCGCATCGCGCAGCTGCGGCGAAATCACGCCCGCCTGCGCCAGCAAACGCAGATGGCTGTTGGTCAATTCTTCCAGGTCGGCGCCGCCGGCCACCAGATAATGGGAAGGACGGCGCTGCGCGATCAGCAGGCTCAGCGCCTGCTTGTAGGCCAGCGCGCTGCCCGGCTGGTCCATTTTTCCACTAAGCAAGGTTTTCACTTCGGCAAACGGACGGCCATACCAGACCCACATGCCGTCGCCGATGCCGTTGACTTCGCCAAAGCCGCTCTTTGCCGACAGCGGCACGGTATTGAGGTAATTGACGACGATCTTGCGCCGCGCTTCCATGGTGTTTTCGCCATCCTGGTACGAGCGCAGGCTGGCCGAGATCATCTGCAGCAGCTTGTCCTGCATGGAACTGGTGCGCCCGTCTTCCGAATGCCGGTATTTTTCGATCTGCGTGGCCAGCGTGCTGCCGCCGCCACCGCGGTGGCCGCCGAACAGGTTCAGCGCCTTATCGAGGATCGCCTTGCTCAGACGGTCCCATTCCACGGCGGGATTGCGCTCGGGCGTGCCCGGGTCGAGCAACTCGCGGTTTTCGATGAACAGCAGGCTTTGCACGAGCGCCGGCGGCGCTTCGGCAAAGCCGTCGAACATGCGCTCGGGATAGCTGGCCGCGAACAGCGGTGCGGCGCGGCAATCGAGGATGGTCAGCCCGGCGCGATTTTTCTCGTGATAGGTGGCAAAGATGCCACGGTCGACCAGCTGCACCATTTTCGGCGACATGCGCGCCTGCGCCGTGACGGCGTAGTCGCGCGCATTGAGTTTGGTGATGAAGTCGGGCAAGCTGGCATAGCCGAGCCGCTCGTCATACGGGCCGTGCTGCGGATAGCGGATGGCGCCCGCCGGTGCAGGGCCGGGCTCGACCTTGAACGCCAGCTGGCGGTCCAGGCGCGTGAAAAACTCTGCCTGCAGGGCCGACGTGCGCACTTCGCGCATGACGAACCACGCCACGCCGGCGATCAGCGCCAGCACGATGATGGCAAAGATCGGCCAGATGCGCGAACGGCGCTTCTTCGGCGGGCTCGCCGGCGGCGGCGCCTCGGGAGCTGGATCAGAGGGGGGCCGCTCTTGCGCGGCCAGATTGACGCCTGTGTCTTTCATGGGATGCTGGGGTAAGGTTGGGTTTGGACGGCGCGGAAAAGGCGGCAACGATGCCGCTCCGCGCAGGATAAGACGAGGGCCAGCCAGGGCCGGTCACAACAAAACTTGCTTAACATGATGTCCATACCGGTGAATCAAAAAAACACGCTACTGCACAGGCAGGCGACCGCGCGTTCGACACGCAAGGCCCCTGTTCACCATTCCACCACATCGGCATGAAAACGACTGACGAGCGCGCACAAAAATCTTGCTTCATTGAAGATTTTCGCAAAAAAACAACGTCTTGGAACGTACGCTGGCGTACATAGATGCATGGCGGGCTGGACGCCAGCGAAAAAGCCGCCGGCGCCGGGCTGGCGGCATCTCAGATGGTGGTGTATTCCGCCTGCAAGGTATCGAGTGCGGCTCGCATCTCGGCAAAGGCAGCCGCCGCTTGCACGGGCTCGCCCTTGACGCCCAGTTCGATATGCCGGCGCGTCTGCGCATCGCCCACGCTGGGCAGGCTGAACACCTTGATCAGCGGAAACTCCGCTTCCAGGCGCACCATCAGCGGCGTGAGCAAGGATTCGGCCGTTTCATACACGAGCAAGGCATGTTCCGCGTGCGGCACCTGGTTGAACAGGTGGGCGTAATGCGTATCGAGCACCCATTCGATCATGGGCCAGGACATGACGGGAAAGCCCGGCACGAAATAATGCTCGCGCACGGCAAAGCCGGCAATCTTGTTGTACGGATTCGGAATCAGCTCGGCGCCCTGCACGAATTCCGCCATTTTCAGGCGGTGCAGGTTTTCCGGCGAGTTCAAATCGGCCGGCACGCCCGCCTCCTCGCCCATTTCCGTGATCCGCTGCTGGATATTGAGCTTGCCCTGCGGATGCAGCACCAGCGGCAAGCCCAGCGCATCGGCCGCCGCCTGGCGCGTATGGTCGTCCGGCGTGGCGCCGATGCCGCCAAAGCTGAAGACGATGTCGCCGCTTGCAAAGCTGCGCTGGAGCAAGGCGACCAGGCGGGCCGGCTCGTCGCCCACGTATTCCGCCCAACTCAGCTGCAAGCCGCGTGCCTTGAGCATGCTCACGACTCTCGGAAAATGCTGGTCCGTGCGCTTGCCCGACAGGATTTCGTCGCCGATGATGATCAATCCGATAGCCATGAAGCTCCCTCGTAGAATTCGATGAAAATACTCAAGCGTCCGCCGGCGCCACGTCGGTCATGCCGCGTACGCCCCGCAAACGCGCCAGTGCTTCCAGGCAGTAATACTGGAACCACAGACCCGTAAAAATAAAGATCAAGACATACAGCCAGATGGCGAACGCCGCCAGGAAGGGGAAGAACACCACCGACATCACGCCGCCCATCCACAGCATGCCCGGCACGGCGCCGGCCGCGCCGGAGACCATGCCGATGGCCAGCAGGGGCCAGCGCTGCTCGCGCATGATGGCGTGGCGCTCTTCCACGCTGGCGTAGTCGGCCATGGCGTCATACGCCATCACGCGGTAGGTCAGCCAGCCCCACAGCACGGCCTGGCCCGCCAGCGCGGCCGGCGGAAACGCGTACAGGGGCAGCATGAGCACCCAGACGATGATGAACAGCAGGAACGTCGCCAGCGAAGTGGCGACGCTGCCCAGCAGGCTGCCGCCATGCTTCTTTTCCAGCTGCGGAAAATGCCGCCCGCCGATATGTCGGCCGATGGCCGGCATGGCGAACAGGCCCATGAAGATCAGCGCCGTCAAGATCATCAGCGGCAACAGCATGAACATGGCGATCAACGGCACGATCACCGCTTTCAGCATGCCCAGGCCAAAGGCGGCCAGCACCTGGCCGCTGGTGCGGAAGAAGTCATATTGCGTAAACAGCGCATGCAGGCTGTCGATCAGCGGCTGCAAGCCCACATACAGCAGGGCGCCCCACAGGATCAGCGACAGGATGAACGGCGCTATGCTCAACAGCAATATCCTGCCGTGCAATTGCGACAGGAAAGCACGGCCATACGAATTCAGCACATTACGCATCAACGGCGTCCTTTTCGTTTGATTCTTGCAAATTCCACCATGCGGCGCAGGCCCAGCCATTGCTGCTGCCAGAAGCCGCGGCCATAGTTGCGCCCGGGCCGGCCCACGCCCTGGCTGTCGATACGGGCCAGCTGGTCGCGCACGCCCGTGCGCGCATAGCCGGCCGAGAAATTCGCGGTGCCCAGCAGCATATCCCAAATCGGCAAGACCACGCCGAAGTTGCAACCACCCATGCTGCCCTTGCCTTTCGACTCATGCCCCACGCCGATCGCATGGTGCGTGCGGTGGAAACGGGGCGAGATCAGCAGCCGCTCGCCGATGCGGCCGAAGTGTATCCTCACATTCGCATGCTGCAAGCTTTGCAGGATGCGCGAAACCGACACCAGCAGCACGTACTGGCCCGGCGGCACGCCGATGCCGAGCGCCACCAGCGCCATCACCACGTCGCGCAAAAAGTCGTCGAGCAAGTGATTGCGGTCATCGCTCCACAAGTTCATGTTTTGCTGGCTGTGATGCAGGCTGTGCAAGCCCCACCACCAGCCGAAATGGTGCGAGGCCCGGTGATAGCAATAGTCGACGAAGTCCAGTATCACAAAATAAATGATAAAACTGACTAAGGGACTGATGCCGGGCAACAGCGATTCCAGGTTCAATGGATGGATATTGTCGAAACGCAAGGCGCCTGCCAAGGCATCCATCAGCGGATCGAGCGTGAAGAAGACCAGCACGGAAAACAGGCCGATGCGGTGCAGTACCGTGTAGATGAAGTCGTTCCAGCGGGCGCGCGGGTCGGTGATCTTTTGCGCGGGAATCAGGGCTTCGAGCGGGCGCAGCACGAGGAACAGCAGCACCAGTTCGCACAGGCCGATCAGCAGCCATTCCGTGCCCTCGAATGCTTCTTCCGTAAATTCGCCAAAGCCCAGGTGATAGACGAGGGGATTCACCACAGTCTGGAACAGCCAGCCTTGCGCCACGCCAAAGGCGTCGACCACGGCGTCGATCATCGGGGTGACGAAACTGACGATGTCGGCGGCGATCATGGCTGGCCCTTCTTCCGCGCGTAGGCAGGATGCTCGCGCAGGGTGGCAAAACAGAAACCCTTGTCTTGCAGGCCGGAAATCAAGGCATCGAGGTTGGCGGGCGCCCATGCATCTTTGCGCGACCAGATGCCCATGTGCGCAATGAAAATGTCGCCGCTGCGCAAGTTCGCCAGCGCTTTCTTCAGCAGCATGGCGTTTGGATACTTATCGCTAGGCAATTCATCGCCGGAATACCCCGCTGGCGCCCAGCCCGCATGCTGGTAGCCGCAGGCGCTGCCGGCCGCCAGGGTGCGCGGCGACGTATAGCCGCCCGGCGCACGCCAGAACGGGTCGAGCTTGCGGCCCGTCAGTTCCTGGAAGCGCGTATCGACGCGGCGCAATTCCTCGCAGAACTGCTGATCCGTCACCGACGCCAGCTTGCCGCCGTCCTTGCCGAACTGGGGCTTAACCTGGATCAAGCCGTTGGCCAGATCCTTCTTCCAGTACACATGGTCGAACGTATGCGTGCCGAACGCATGGCCTTCGGCGACCCGGGCTTTCCAGTACGGTGCCCACGACGGATCGAGCGAATAGTCGCCGCGCGTCGTCTTTTCGTTGGCCAGGAAGAACGTGGCTTTGATCTGGCGCTTGTTCAGCACGTCGGCGATCAGTTGCGCTTGCGACTGGCTGCCGGTGTCGAACGTCATGTAGATCGTACCCTTGCAGGCGGCCGGCGCTGATGCTGCGGCTGGTGCAGCGGCGGCAGGTGCGGCAGGTGCGGCAGCATGCGCGGGCGTCAGCATGGTGCCGGCGCACAGCAGCACGGCGGGCACATGGCCCGCGGAAATCAGGCGTTTCATCATCACACCCGTCATCACATGCGCGGCGAGTGCGTGGCGAAATACACGCCATGGGGCGAGCGGCCCACGGGGATCGTCTTGATCACCTTGCGCGTGGTCAAATCGATCACGGCCACTTTCTTGATCCAGCGCAGGGTGACCCACATGGTCTTGCCATCTGGCGTGATTTCCATGCAGTCCGGGCCGCCAGGCACGTTGATGGTGCCCACGTTTTCCAGGGTTTGCTGGTCGATGATGTTGATCGTGTTCGACACGCGATTCGACACGAACGTCATGCGGTTGTCACCGAGCGCGCGGAAATTATGCGTGCCGGCGCCCGCCTTGATGCGCTTGACGGTCTTTTGCGTGCGCCAGTCGATCACTTCCACGTAATCGCTGCCCATGATGCCCACCAGCAAATGCTTGCCATCAGGCGTCATCGTGATGCCGGCCGGCGCGGGGCCGACGGGCATGGTCCATTTCACCGTCTGCGTGGCCAGGTCGATGGCGCTGACCTGGTTGCTGCCTTGCTGCGTAATGAACGCCATGCTGCTGTCGGCCGTGAAGGCCATGTGGCTGGGCAATTTTGGCAGCGGGATGCGCTTGGCCAGGGTCAGGTTCTTGCCGTCGTAGCGGTACAGGTCGATGCGGTCCAGGCGCAGCGAATTCGAGATGAACCACTTCTGGTCCGGCGAAAAGCCGATCTGGTAGGGATCGAGGATGTTGCTGATGCGGCGCTGGATCTGGCCCGACACGGGGTCGAGGAAGATCAGTTCGTTGCCGACGGAGCTGGCGACGATCAGCGACTTGCCGTCCGGCGTCTCCATCAGGTGGTGCGGTTCCTTGCCGACGGCAAAGGTGGACAGGGGGGCGTAGGTTTTCTGGTCCAGCAGTTGCACCGTAGCATCACGGGAATTGAGTACCACCACCACTTCGGCTTGCGCCGTCGATATTGCGGAAACCAGGCACAGCGAGGAAAAAACAAGGCGGCGTAGACTGCGGAACATGGAAGAAATCACTGTTAAATACAAAACATGCATTTTACGTGGAACACCGTATTTATTGTGTGAAATCCCCCCTTAAATACAAGCCGTCGCCAAACCTCGTCGTAACTTCCCCATTTTCCCTGCAGCGGGCCTGGAATGGCGCTTTGCAACTCATTGCTCTACAATCTGAAGCTTTCATCGCCAACACAAGGATTATCATGACCACCACCACTACCGCTTCCGGCCTGCAATACATCGATACCGTCGTCGGCGAAGGCGCTGAAGCGCAAGCCGGCAACAATGTTGTCGTGCATTACACGGGCTGGCTGCAGAACGACGACGGCAGCGCCGGTTCGAAATTCGATTCGAGCAAGGACCGCAACGACCCGTTCGAATTCCCGCTGGGCGCAGGCCGCGTCATCCAGGGCTGGGACGAAGGCGTGCAAGGCATGAAAGTGGGCGGCAAGCGCCAGCTGATCATCCCGGCAGCACTGGGCTATGGCGCACGCGGCGCCGGCGGCGTAATTCCACCGAACGCGACCCTGATTTTCGACGTCGAACTGCTGGGCGTATAAGAACAGACTCCACAGCGCTCGAGCGACTGTACCTGGCGCCGCCCCTGTTCATTCAGCGGCGGCGCTTTTGTTTTGAGTGTGTCCTCTAATGCACGGCGCGCTTTTTTCACTATGATGTCAGGCACTGCAGCACGCACGGTGGCCACTCCGCCGCGCCTGCCGCACTTTTCCAGCGATTCCATCAGCACACAGGAGCCATCATGAGTTTACAAGAGCAATTCGACCAAGCGCAGCTCGATTCCAAGACCCTGTCCGAGCGTCCGGACAATATGACCTTGCTGAAAATCTACGCCTTGTTCAAGCAAGCCTCGAGCGGCGACGCCACGGGCGAGCGCCCTGGCATGACCGACTTCGTCAACCGCGCCAAGTTCGACGCCTGGGCGGCCCTGGCCGGCACGTCGAAGGAAGATGCGCAGCAGCAATACATCGACCTGATCGAAGACTTGAAGGACTGATCATCCCCCTGCCCCGGCACAGCCCGGGGCAATGTTATTATTTCCGCATGACACCATCACCGATTTCCCTGGCCCATGCCGCCGACCTGCCCCGTTTGTTCGACGTCTGGCACCTGTCCGTACGCGCCACCCACGATTTCCTCGCCGACAGCGATATCGCTTTCCTCATGCCCTTCGTTCGCGATGAGCTGGCCAGAGTGACGGCCGAACGCCTGCTGCACGTGCTGCGCGATGCCGATGGCAGCGCTTACGCTTTCCTGTGCGTCGAGCACGCCAAGATCGAGATGCTGTTCGTGCATCCCGATCAACGCGGCAGCGGCGCCGGCCGCACGCTGGTCCAGTACGCCATCACGGCCTTGGGCGCCACGGCCGTCGACGTCAACGAGCACAACACGCAAGCGCACGGCTTTTACCGCCACCTGGGTTTTATCGGGGAAAGCCGCTCGGAATGCGACCCCTTTGGCAAGCCTTTCCCCATTTTGCACCTGAAACTGGCCGAAAACGGCTGAAAACTCACCAAAAACCACCAAAACAGGCCGCTAACGCAAAAGTGGCTACCAAACCGGTAGCCACTTTTTTTACGCCTGTATCAGCCGTAATTTACTTTTTTGCCGCCGCCAGCGCTTGCGCGATCCAGCCGTCAAACTTTTGCTGGTGGTACTTGATCCAGCCAGCCGTATGGCGCGCGATATCGGCTTGCGTGTTTTCGCCGCGGCGCATGCGCTCGTTCTGCGCATTGATGTCCGCCACGGGCAATTGCATCACCTCGAACAGCTTGGCCGCGGCCGGATTTTTCTCCGCCCAGGCCTTGTTCGATACGATGCGCGCCGTGTTGACGGCAAAACCGTAATCGCTGCCATCGTCGAGGCGGGTATTCACCTTGTCCGGATTGGCCGAGAACGGCACTTTCAGCCAGACCACGTCCTTGCCCGGCACCAGCACGCCACTGACCCAGTACGGCGTCCACGTGTAGTACAGGATCGGTTCGCCGCGCTTGTAGCGGCCCAGGGTGTCGGCGATCAGGGCCGCATAGCTGCCCTGCACGTGCGTTACCGTTTCGCGCAGTTTGTACGCATCCATGTGATTCTCGATCAGCGCTTCGCAGCCCCAGCCCGGGTTGCAGCCCGTCAAATCGGCCTTGCCGTCGCCATCGTGGTCGAACAGCTTGGCCAGGGTGGGATCGCGCAACTGGTCGATATTCGTGATGTTGTATTTCTCGGCAGTCGCCTTGTCGATCAGATAACCTTGCGCCGCAGGACCCGCATACTGGCCCGTGCGCGACAACTTGGCGTCGCCGCCCGCATTGTTATAGAAATCCTTGTGCATCGGGTCCCAGTGCACGGCCATGAAGGTGGCGTCGCCGTTGGCGATGGCGATATGCGCGGTCGGGTATTCCACTTCCTTGATCGGCTGCACTTCGTAGCCGAGCTTTTCCAGGGCCTTGTCGACCAGCATGGTCTGGAAGGTTTCTTCCGCAATCGAGCTTTGCAGCGGCTGCACCTTGACGCCCTTGCCGGGCAGCGCGTCAGCCGTTGCGGCCGGCGCCTGCGCCATGGCCAGGCTGGTGGTCAGGGCCATGGCGGCGATGGCCAGGGCGGAAAACAGCTGGAACTTGCGTTGCGATTTTTGCGTCACTTTAAAATTGTCAATTTGATGCATGTAAATCCTTTCTTATTGTACGTTGGCCAGCGTTGCTTGCTGTTCAACATTATTTTTCTCCGTGTTGCCGCGCACCAGGCGCAGCACGAAACCGGCGGGACCCGTCTGGTACCAGTGGCGCACGCCGCGGCGTGGCTGGCCCATCGCTTGCGTCAAGCGATCCAGGGTGATGGCCAGCAGCACGATACCGAGCCCCCCCACCGTTGCCAGGCCCATGTCCAGGCGGCCGATGCCGCGCAATACCATCTGGCCCAGGCCGCCCACGGCGATCATCGAAGCGATCACGACCATCGACAGCGACAGCATCAGCGACTGGTTGATACCGGCCATGATGGACGGCATGGCCAGCGGAAACTGCACGCGGGTCAACAACTGCCACGGCGAGGCACCGTAGGCGCGGGCCGCTTCGATCAGGTCGGGACGCACCTGGCGGATGCCGAGGTTGGTCAGGCGCACCAGCGGCGGCAGGGCAAAGATGATCGTGACGATCACGCCCGGCGCATTACCGATACCGAACAGCATCACCACCGGCACCAGGTAAACGAAGGCGGGCGTCGTCTGCATGGCATCGAGCAGGGGGCGCAGGATATTCTGTGCACGGTCGCTGCTGGCAAGGAAAATACCGAGCGGCAAGCCGATGGCCAGGCAGAAGGCCAGCGACGTCAACACCAGCGACAGGGTCGTCATGGCTTCCGGCCAGATGCCCAGCATCGACACGAGCAGCAGCGCCAGCACGGTGCCGATGGCCAGGGTGCGGCTCGTAAATTGCCACGCCAGCAAGCCGATGATGGCGATCACCGTCAGCGACGGGGCCGCCAGCAGCACGCCTTCCACGCCGGACAGCACGCTGTCGATGGGCGCGCGCACGGCCTGGAAGAAGGGGCGAAAATGGGCCACGACCCAGCCCAGGCCCTGGTTGATCCAGCTTTCCAGCGGCAGCGAACCGTCGAAAATCTGCGTCAGATGAAAGCCGGCCGCATGTTCCGGCTGCACGGCGGGTGCGGCGGCGTCGAGCCAGGCGGTGCTGGCGTCGGTGGGCGGCGTCAGCGCCCAGGGATTGATCTGGGCGGCCTGTTCAACAACAGGTTCTACTGTGGAAACGGTGCTTGGGTTCATGCTTGTCCTTTCTGTTGTTGTTCGGCTATGGCTGGCGTGTCGCGGTCGAGGAACTTCAGCAAGGTCGTCTTGCTGATGGCGCCGCGGAAGCTGCCGTCATTGGCCACCACAGGGACGGCGTAAGGCAGTTGCGCCACCTGGCCGAACAGGCCGGCGACGGGCTCGTCTGCATCGATGGTCTGCACGTCGGGCAGATAGGCATGCGCCAGGCCCAGCGGACCCACATGGCCGTCGAGCGCACTGCGCAGCGAATCGGCCGAGACGACGCCGAGGAACTTGCGCTGCGGATTGACGACATAGGCAAACGCGCGATCCTGCTCTTCCAGCATCGACAGCGCGGCGCGCGAACCGCGGCTCGGCGATTCCGACACGACGATCTGGCTCTTGCGGGCAATATCGCTGGCCTTGAAGACGGCCGCCGCATCGACGCCGCGCACGAAGTTGCGCACATAATCGTTGGCCGGCTTGCGCAGGATTTCTTCCGGCGTGCCCACTTGCACCACGTGACCGTCTTTCATGATGGCGACGCGGTCGCCGATGCGCATGGCTTCATCGAGGTCATGCGAAATGAAGACGATGGTGCGGCGCTTGATTTGCTGCAAACGCAGCAGTTCCGATTGCATTTCCGTACGGATAATCGGATCGAGCGCGGAAAACGCTTCATCCATCAGCAAAATCGATGGATCGCAAGCCAGCGCACGCGCCAGGCCCACGCGCTGCTGCATGCCGCCCGACAATTCGTCGGGATAGCTGGCGCCGTAGCCGTCCAGGCCCACTTGCTCCAGTGCTTGCTGGGCCAGCGCATGGCGCTCGGCCTTGGGCATGCCGGCCAGTTCCATGCCGAAGGCAGTGTTGTCGAGCACGGTAATTTGCGGCAGCAGCGCGAACGACTGGAACACCATGCTGATGTCCTTGCGGCGCAGGGCGCGCAGCTGGGCGTCCGGCAAGGTATTGATGTCGTTGCCGTCGATCAGGATGCGGCCGGCGGTGGGC
The DNA here is from genome assembly GCF_058797855.1 of Janthinobacterium sp. GW823-FHT01H08. Lineage (NCBI taxonomy): Bacteria > Pseudomonadati > Pseudomonadota > Betaproteobacteria > Burkholderiales > Oxalobacteraceae > Janthinobacterium > Janthinobacterium sp. GW823-FHT01H08. The sequence goes on along the minus strand of NZ_CM179504.1, from coordinate 1,421,484 downwards.
TCGATCAGGCGGTTCAGCATGCGCACCAGGGTCGACTTGCCCGAACCGGACAGGCCCATGATGACGAAAATCTCGCCCGCTTCAATGGTAAAGGTGGCGTCGAAGACGCCGATGGTGCAGTCGGTCTTGGCCAGGATGTCCTGCTTGCTGGCGCCCTGACGGACGAGTTCAAGTGCTTCTTCTGGCTTGTCGCCGAACACTTTGAACACATGGTCGATAATGATTTGTTTTGCCACGATGTGGTTCTCCCTCGATTTGACGAATGGATTGAAACCCAGCAAGCCTGCTAGCTTGCGGCGGGAATCAGCAAACCCTGTTGCGTCGGCTACGCCACGGCGCACAATGCGCACGGGAGCGACAGGAAACAGGGGGTGACACGCGTGTGACCAGCGGATGGCCAAAGCCGGTGCCGGGGTGCCGTGTGCGTGCTAAAAGAGGCTGTGGTTCAGGACTTTTAACAACGCTAGCGCCATGCAAATACATGGCACCAAATGTATTTGACCGAAAAAAAATCGACCAAGCTACTTTTAAACTGGATGCGGGTGTAAAACCCGAAGAATTATTCACCACTCAGCGAGCGGAGAGTACTGCGAAGCAGAAGGTGAAACGCGGTGTAGCTGTTGTAAATATGACTCAAGTATAACGCAAAAAGCCATCAAAGTCCAATGGCTTTCCAAATAGAAATGTGCTAGCAATGTTCGCCAGCGTACAGTCGGACGTAAAAAAGGCGAAAAGCGACATGTTTTCATCGTCTTTTCGCCCATCGCCGCGACATGCTCCCTAGCACCAAACAGGGCGCCAGACAAGCGGGCCAAATGCCATCAAACTGCTTCGGTAAACACCTTGCGCATTTTCTCGGCAATCTTGCCTTCAATCGTGGAGGCGAAGGCGCTGAGCATGAAACCCAGCTTGATTTGCAGTTGCGCCTGCTCTTTTTCCAGGGTCAGCGAACCATCGACGCCGCTGCGCTCGAAGCGCAGCACATCGCCATCCCAGGCGCACGCCAGGTCATATTCCTGGGCCAGCTTGTCGGCCACTTGCTGCGCCGCTTCGCGCGCCTTTGCTGCTGTCAGCTTATGTTGCTGAACTATATTTATATCCGCCATCAAACGATCCTTTTATTATAAAAACGGGGGCAATACGGCCAGCATCATACCAGCCGCCATGCGGCGGGCACGGCCGCAGCGGGCGCCGGACGGCCAAAAAAGCCCGTCCTTCCCGCGCATCGTTTGCGCGGAATCAAACCGGATGCGCCCAAGCGGGACGACTATTCCAGTTCCAGTTCCAGTTCCAGTTCCAGTTCCAGTTGCGCGTGTCTTGGAGAACTACCATGGACCAGAAAGTCATCGTGCCGGTCGAAGCCGTCCTGACCAAATGCGTGTCCCTGCCCGTCGGCTATGTCCCTACCCCCTCGGCGCCCTACCGCCAGCACCGCAAGAATGCGCAACTGACCCTGCAGCCGGGCCCGCCCCGCCTGACGGAGGCAACGGTGCGCAACCTGGCCGCCGTGCCCGTCGGTTCACGCGTGCTGATCTGGAAGCAAGATCCGTCCGTCAGCGACCTGGGCACCCGTAAAGCCTTTTTGCCCGGGCTGATCCTGCAAGGCCCGCGCGACGCGCGCATCACGTTTGGCGAACCGGGCATCGCGCAAGTCAGCCCGAATGCCTTCGGCGACTTCATCGTCTCGCCCAACACCGACCAGTTCGACGCCGTGCACACGTTTGCCATCGTGCGCATGACGCTCACCATGTACCAGCGCGCGCTGGCCAGCAACGACACGGCGCCGCCCCTGCCCTGGCAATGGAACAGCGCCAGCAATACGGCACCGCTGCGCGTGTTCCCGCATGGCTTGCCCAATGTCATGAATGCGTATTACAGCCGCAGCGACAAGGCACTCAAGTTCGGCGACTTCATCCCCAGCGGCGCCACCGAGCGCGTCTACACCTGCCGCTCGCTCGACATCGTCTCGCATGAAACGGGGCACGCCGTGCTCGATGGCCTCAAGCCGAATTGGCTGCTCAGCAACAATCCGCCGCAAACGGGCGGCTTGCACGAATCGTTTGGCGACCTGACGGCCATCTTCCTGGCCCTGTCGCAGCTGGACCAGGTGGAAGCGGTGATCGCGCAAACGAAATCCGACCTGCACGATAAAACCTTCCTGGCCGACCTGGCGGAGCAGTTCGGCCTGGCCTTGGGCCGGCCGAATGGCTTGCGCAATGCCGACAATGACATCAAATTGTCGGAAGCGGGCACGGAAGTGCACGCCATCTCGCAAGTGTTTACGGGCGCCATCTACGACATCCTGGCCGACATCTTTGCCCACGAACGCCAGCCCCAGCTGGAAGACGATGCGGCCGTCCTGCACCGCTGCGGCGACTACCTGCGCAGCCTGGTCCTGCGCGCGCTGGTGGCATCGCCGGACCAGGCCGCCACCTATGCCGACGTGGCCGGCCACATGCTGACGATCGCCCAGGCCGACGGCAACGGCGCCTACCTGGACTTTATCCGCAACAGCTTTACCGTGCGCGAAGTGCTCAAGGCCAATGCCATGACGGAGGAGGGGCAAATGACATTTGCCCCCGATATCGTCGACGAAGACGGCGCCGTGCAAGACCGGCGCGCCTGCTGCGGTACCATGAACCATGCGGAATACAGCGAATCGGACCAGTTGCTCGAAGCGGAGCGCGAAGCGCTGGCCGCCTGGTGCCGCAGTTACGGTCCCCGGTAACCAGTCCCATGCAAGGCAGCGCACCGGCGCGTCCGCTTCAGGCCAGCCGCAGCAGCGGCAGGCCATGACGCGGCCCACACCACCCACAACAGCAAGGAGCAGCATGAAAATTTCAGCCCGCAGCAGCGGCGGCTTTGCCGGCCTGAGCGAACAGTATGAGATCGATACGCAAGCCCATCCCGCTGGCCCCAGGCTGGAAGCGGCACTGGCCAGCAGCGGCTTTTTCACGCAGCCGCAGGCCACGGATGAACAGGTGGGCGCCGATATTCCCCGCTGGCAGATCACCGTCGATGCGCCCACCGCGCGCCGCACCATCACGTTTGCCGAGGATGGCAGTGCTGAAAATGCACGATGGCAGCAATTGCTGGCGCAAATACGCGCCAGCGCCTGAGTGTTCCGGCACTTATTTGTGCCGATCTTGATTTGAGTAAAACAAAAACACCACACGGCAAGCCAGCACATCCCCCGCCCTGCCCCCTGCAGCATCGGGCGACTGTCGCGTTCTTGCCGCGTTCTTCATGGCAACGTCCCGGATAGTCGCTGAATTGCCCGCTCTGCGCGGCAATGACACTGCCAAAAAATGAATTTGCTTATATGTATTGTATATAAGCGGGATTTGTGAGAAATAGCGAATTGCCTTAAAATACAATGCTTTGCTTTAGTATGCGCCGCCGAGGTTCCTGCAGGCGCTACAGCACCTCCCCCAAATTGATAGGACTGTTATGACCCACGTTGTCACCGAATCCTGCATCGCCTGTCGCTATACCGACTGCGTCGATGTCTGCCCGGTAGATTGTTTCCGGGAAGGCCCGAACTTCCTGGCAATCGATCCGGACGAATGTATTGACTGCGCCGTCTGCGTGGCAGAGTGCCCGGTGAACGCGATTTTCGCGGAAGAGGACGTGCCGGGCGACCAGCAAGCCTTCATCAAGATCAACGTCGATCTGGCCCGTAACTGGCCTTCGATCACCAAGACGAAAGCTGCCTTGCCGGAAGCGGAGCAATACAAGGACGTCAAGGACAAGCTCGACATGCTGGTGCGCTAAGCGCACGGCAGCTGCGGCGGCAATTCCGGCGGGGATGGATATTCTTCCCCGCAGGGGCGTGGCGGCAAAAAAACAGACAAAAAGCAGCGGAAACGCTGCTTTTTTTGCTTTTAAAGCATCGTTGCAGCTCTATCCACGTAACTGTGGCGCGCTGTCACAACTATGCGCAAACAGTGGACCTATGCGCGGTAAAGCACATTTTGTCCTCAACAAATATCGTAAAATTGGATTATGATATTTGAGCCGATATTGGCGCTTGGAATCAAACAAGGACTCTATATGCTTTACCAACTGCACGAACTGCAACGCTCTTTCCTCACTCCGGTGATGCAATGGGCAGACATGTCCTCCAAGTTATTTACCAACCCGGTTTCCCCTCTGGCCCACACCCCGTTTTCGCAACGCATCGCAGCCGGCTACGAGCTGATGTACCGCCTTGGCAAAGACTACGAAAAACCGCAATTCGACATCAAATCCGTTCTCGTCCAGGGCGAGAGCGTCGACATACGCGAACACGTTGTCGTGACAAAACCGTTTTGCCGCCTGATTCACTTCAAAAAAGAAGCCACTGGCTTGCAACAGCCCAAAGTTTTGCTGGTTGCCCCCCTGTCCGGTCACCACTCGACCCTGCTGCGCGATACCGTGCGCGGCTTGCTGGCCGAGCACGATGTCTACATCACCGACTGGACGGACGCGCGCATGGTACCGCTGACGGAAGGCCCGTTCCACCTCGATGACTACATTTATTATGTGCAAGAATTCATCCGCCTGCTGGCGCCTGATTTGCACGTGATTTCCGTCTGTCAACCGACCGTGCCCGTGCTGGCCGCCATCTCGCTGATGGCGACGGCAAAAGATCCGCACATGCCGAAAACCATGACGATGATGGGCGGCCCGATCGACCCGCGCCGCTCGCCGACGCAAGTAAACAACCTGGCGACGGAAAAGAAGTTCTCGTGGTTTGAAAACACCGTGATCTACGCGGTGCCGCCGAACTACCCAGGCTTTGGCCGCAAGGTGTATCCGGGCTTCCTGCAGCACGCCGGCTTCATCGCCATGAACCCGGGCCGCCACGCGCAAAGCCACCGCGAGTTCTACATGCACCTGGTGACGGGCGATGACGAGCCGGCGGAAGGCCACCGCCAGTTCTACAACGAGTACAACGCCGTACTGGACATGCCGGCCGAGTACTACCTGGAAACCATTAAAACGGTTTTCCAGGAATTCAGCCTGCCGAAGGGCACATGGAAAGTGGGCGGTCAGCTGGTGCGTCCGCAAGACATCACGAACGTGGCCCTGTTTACCGTGGAAGGCGAGCTGGACGACATTTCCGGTGCCGGCCAGACGCAGGCGGCGCATGATCTGTGTTCGGGCATCCCTGCCGACATGCAGCAAGACTTCGTGGCGCCGAAATGCGGCCACTACGGTATCTTCTCGGGCCGCCGCTGGCGCGAGATCATTTGCCCGAAGATCGGCGAATTCATCCAGAAACACGGCTGATACACGGCATACCCATCGAAACGCCACGCCAGTTCATACTGGCGTGGCGTTTTCTTTTATGCCTCGCTCATGCCCGTTCGATTTTCACCGTCGGGCGCGTATTGACAAAGATTTGCTCGACCCTTGGCTCGCCCGGTCCCGGCTTCTTCATCGCATAGCCGTTCACGGGCTGCGAACGGTTCACCCACAGCGCGTAATACAGGTGGTCGGCGCGCGGATCTTCCGTATTCGGGTGGATCAATATCGTCAGGCCCAGGCTGTTGAGCTGCAGCCACGGCACGATCACCGGTAACAGGTCATTCGTAAAGCCAAAGTAAAACGACGGCGTCACGTGGGGGCCGCGCGGCTCCAGATTCCAGTCGCCCAGCTCGATCTGGAAGCGCTCGGCCGCCCACTTGCGTATCAGCGCCGCCTTCTGGTAACTGTCTTCGTCAAAATAGATATGCGCGTGATAACTCTCGATATCCGTGTAGGCGCGCGGCTTGCTCGGCAAGGTTTCCTCGCCGGGGCGCACGCTGACGGGGCGCGGCGTGGGCGCCGTATCCGTATGCTCGCCCCATGGGCTTTTACCGGGTGGCGGCTTGACTCGTTTTACCGCGCCATCCTGCGCCAGCGCCGTCCCCGCCAGCCCCGAGGCGGCCAGCGCCGCCACCAGGCCGCCGCCGCGCAAGACCGTGCGGCGCTGCGGCGAAAGGAGACTGGCCCATTCCAGATCGATGGCGGCGTGTTGATTGTGTTCAGACATAGGATTTCCTGTTCTTGATGAGAGGTAGAGGATGGGGAAAATCAGAACGAGACGGTGGCGCGGGCGTAGTAATAGCCGCCCAGCACGCCCAGCGGTCCCGAGTTGTCATACGCGCCCGCGTACTGCGCCAGGCTGGCGGCGCTGCGCGCTTCGCGCGGCACCTGGTTCGGCTTCTGGTCGAAGACATTGTTGGCGCCCACCGTCACGTTGATGCGCTTGCTGATGTCGTAGCCGACGCTGACATCCGTCACGAAGGCCGCTTTCAGCTGGTAATCGCCGCCCGTAATGGCGTTCAGGCGCTTGAGCTTGCCGTAGCGCGTCTCGCGTACATTGAATGTCCAGCCGGCTTTTTCATACGCCAGCGTGAGGATTTCCTTGTCGCGCGGCGCGCGGTACAGCAAGTCGTACTCGGCCGATTTGCTCAGGGTGCCGATGTTCGGCAAGCCTTGCAGCACGGCGGGAAGGTCCGCCTTGCCCACCAGGCTCGTATGGTTGATGTTCGCGGCCGCCGTCCAGCGCAGCTTGCCGTCGGCCACGCGCAGCACATCCTCGGCCGTGAAGTCGATGCCGCGCGTGCGCGTGTCGCCCACGTTGGCAAAGTAATGCGCGACGAGGCCATTGCCCACCGTCAAACCCGCCGAGCGCAGCAGGTTTTCAATGACGCCCGCTTGCGCCGCCGTCAGCGGCCGGCCACTGCCATCGAGCGCCATGCCCGAGCTGCGGTCGATGCCGATATTCGACGACACGCCCAGGCGGTCGCTGACCTTGATTTGATACGCGTCAACGGCAAGGCGCAGGGTCGGCGTGGGGTTGAAGGTCAACCCGGCCGACAGATTCGTCGATTTTTCAGGTTTTAACGCTTGCGCGCCCAGGGCCCGCGCGGCAACGGAATTGGGCTGTGCCAGGGTGTAGGGCACGCCCGCATGGTCGGACGTGTTCGAATATGACTGCGTCACCAGGCTAGGTGCATGGAAACCGTTGCTGACGGTGCCGCGCAACGCCACGGCGGGCGTGACGTCATAACGGGCGGACAAACGGCCCGTCGTCTTGCTGCCGAAATCGGAATATTTTTCGGCGCGCAAGGCCGTGTCGAGCAGCCATTGCGGCGTCAGCTTCGCGCCCAGGCCGACGTACGCCGCATAGCTGTGGCGCGCCGTGTCGGACGCATCGACGGGCAGGTAGCCAGCCAATGCCGACGAACCGCTGCCCTGCCAGGAAGCGGGTTCGCCCGGGCTGCGCTGCTGCGTTTCATGCGAGTACTCGAGACCGATGCTGAGATCGGCCGGCTCGCTCAAGCCCAGCTGCACGGGACGGCGTGCGTCCGCATTCGTCGTCGAGCGGCTGTAGCGCTGATTGCCGATGTCAAAATTCGTCTTGCCGCCCGGATAAGCCAGTGAATAGTTGGCCGAGTGCTCCACGCCCACGTCGATATCGTCGCGGCCATACGTCGTGCTCAGGTCCCAGGACCAACCGGCCGTCTCGCCCTTGATGCCGCCCGTCAAGGAAAAGTCGTTTTCGCTCGTCGTTTCATACGGCGTGAAGCCGTCGGGATACACGGCCAGCAAGCCCTTGTTGTTATTGAAAATGGTATTGGGCAGGCGGAAATTCTGCGCCGAGCGGGCATTGCGGTGCGCGTAGGTACCGAAACCGTACAGTTGTACTTCGTTCGACACGTCATAGCCAAGATTGGCGCTGAGCGAGGCGGTCGTGCTTTGCGGCACACCCGTATTGCGCCAGGGATTGCTGTTGCGCGTCGCTTCAGCCGGGTTCGGCGAGGCGCCGGCCGGCAAGCTGTTGTTCGGCCCCAATTTGACCAGCTGGCCATCGCTGTTGCGCACGGCCGGATACGACAGGTAGCCGGGATTCAAGCCGAAGTTACGCACGGCAATGCCCTGGCGCTGGACTTCGGCGCCGAAGTGGGCAAAGCCGTGTTCGCCCAGGCGCGTGCCGCCATCGATGCGCGCGGAACCGTTCGTGCCGTCGCCATCGTAGGTGGAACCGAGCTGCGTGCTGAAGCTGCCCTTGTCATCCGCTTTCAGGATGATGTTGATGACGCCGGCGATGGCGTCGGAACCGTAGATGGCGGAGGCGCCGTCGCGCAGGATTTCCACGCGGGCAATGGCACCCGTGGGGATCAGGGCCAGGTCGGTGGCGACGGAGCCGGGAAAGCCATCCTCATTGACGATGGCCGTCGTATGCCGGCGCTTGCCGTTGACCAGCACCAGGGTATGCGATGGGTCCAGGTTGCGCAGCTGGCCCGCGCGCACGATGCTGCCCAGGTCGGGCTGCACGCGGGCCGGCAAGTTAAACGATGGCAAGGCCGTATCGAGCGCATCGAGCAGGTTCAACTTGCCCGTGGCCTGCAATTGCTGCGCGCTGATCACGTCGATCGGCGCGGCGCTGTTGGCCACTGTGCGGCCCGTGCCGCGCGCACCCGTGACGATGACGGTGTCCAGCGGCGCTTGCGCATGGGCCGCGCCAGGCGCTCCCAGCACGAGCACGGCCAACGAGACGGCGTGCGCCAATTGCAGCAAACGGGGGACGGGCTCTTGCTTGTGAATCAATTCCGGCATACGAAAACATCCTTTCAAAGTCGTCAACACAGTGGCTGCAGACTAAAGGATGGACAAACAAACAAGAACGAATGGTTTCGTATTTAGATATTTCGTTTTGGCAACGAACAACAGCGGCGCGCAGTGTCAGGGATGAGCTGTCGCCGCCGCCAGGCTCTGATCGAGCCGCTTCCAATAATCGCGTTCGAGGCGGGCCGTGTCGATATCGCGCGCCGCCTCATTGAAGCGCTTTTGCCGGGCTGCCCCCTCGGCATCGCGCTGGAAGCACACATGCACGGGGCGCTCCTTGAAGACGGTATCGATGATGGCGATGCGCTCCCGTTCAGCTTTGCTGAAGTTGCGTCCCATCAGCAAGTGCTGCAGCACATGGCGCTCGATGACGATCACGCGATAACGCTTGATCAACAGTTTCTTCAGATTCGTCGCGTCGTTCAAGCCCTCTTCCGTCCTCAGCTCGCCGCGCGCCACCATGCCGTCGAATTGCTCCCCATTCGAATAACCGGCCACGGTGCCGATGCGCAGCTTGCCCAGATCAGTCAGGGCGGCGCCGGGCACGCCATCCTCCTTCAGGTAGGCCAGCACACCTTGCGTGTTACCAACCGGAACAGAAAAATGACAAAGTTTTTCCCGTTCGGGCGTGCGCCAGACGGCCAGGAAACCGGCGTAGCGGGGACTGGCCAGGCCAAACTGCATGGCGCGCTTCCAGGGAAAATACTCATATTTGACGACATAGCCCATGCGTTCGAAGACGGCGCTGACCATGGCGCCCGACATGCCGTCGGCAGGCAGGCTGCGGGAAATAAAGGGAGGCCAGTCTTCCGCCGCGAAGCGGACGATGCGCGAGCTGGCAGCGCCCGGCGCCGCCATGGGAGAGCCAGCTTGCCCGTATGCAAGGGCAAGTGTGGAGTGCATGAATAAACAGAAGGGCAAACCAACTGTCCGGAGGAAACGCATGTTTTGCTCCTATGACCTGGTACGCCTCACAGGGGGCGACAACAGGACTGGCGGTCGGCTTTTTGATTAGTAGCTTGATGAAAATCATGCTCCCACAAAAAAAAGGAATTGCAAAGTTGTTTATTTGCACTTTGACATTCCAAAGGGAAATAAAATACGATTGCGGCGCGCCTGCAACAGCCGGCCCTGGCACCCGCTATCCCCTCCTACAAAACAGGTTTTTACTTGTGCGCGGCCCAGATGGCCGATAATGACGTTTTACCGTGGAAGATGACCGTGCCGCACCCTGCCCCTGCCTCACTTGCCGACCAGATCGAAGACTTGCTGCCGCAAACGCAATGCACCAAATGCGGCTACAACGGCTGCCGCCCGTATGCGGAAGCGATAGCCGCAGGCAGCGCCGACATCAATCAGTGCCCACCGGGCGGCGCGCAGGGCATCGTGCGCCTGGCCGGCTTGCTGGGCAAAAAAGTTATTCCGCTCAATCCCGTCAACGGCCTCGAACGTCCGCGATCTGTCGCCTATATCGACGAATCGCTGTGTATCGGCTGTACCCTGTGCATCCAGGCCTGTCCCGTGGACGCCATCGTCGGCGCCGCCAAGCAGATGCATACGGTAGTGACCAGCTTGTGCACGGGATGCGACCTGTGCGTGGCACCGTGCCCCGTCGACTGCATCGTCATGTACCCGGTCAGCGGCGACGCCACAGGCTGGGATGCCTGGAGCCAGATGGATGCGGACGATGCGCGCGCGCGCCACGATTTCCGCACGCAGCGGCTGCGCCGCGAAGCGGAGGCCAACGATGCGCGCCTGGCCGCCAAGGCCGTCGCCAAGATGCAGGAAGTGACGCAGGAAGTGCCGGTCACGCCAGATGAACTGGCGGAAAAGGAGCGCAAGCGCGCCATCATCGCCGCCGCCATGGAGCGCGCGCGCGCCAAGGCCGCCGCCAGCACCCAGACCGAACCGCCCGCCCCCAACACGCCGAAAAAAGACGCATGAACGCCGCCAAACGCCTGGAAATCTTTACGCGCTTCCGCGCCGCCAATCCTTCCCCGAAAACGGAACTCGAATACACGACGCCGTTCGAGCTGCTGATCGCCGTGCTGCTGTCGGCGCAGGCAACCGACGTGTCCGTCAACAAGGCCACGCGCCTTCTGTATCCGGTCGCCAATACGCCGGCCCAGATGCTGGCCCTGGGCGTCGACGAGCTGGCCAGCTACATCCGCACCATCGGCCTGTTCCGCACCAAGGCGAAGAACGTCATCGCCACCTGCCAGATCCTGCTCGATCAGCACGGCGGCGAAGTGCCGCGCGACCGCGCTTCGCTGGAAGCCTTGCCCGGCGTGGGCCGCAAGACGGCCAATGTGGTCATGAACACGGCGTTTGGCGAACCGACGATGGCGGTCGACACGCATATCTTCCGCGTCTCAAACCGCACCGGCATTGCGCCGGGCAAGAATGTCGATATCGTCGAGCAAAAGCTGCTCAAATTCGTGCCCAAGGAATTCCTGCACGACGCCCACCACTGGCTCATCCTGCACGGCCGCTACACCTGCACGGCGCGCAAGCCGCAATGCTGGAACTGCATGATCGCCGACCTGTGTGACTACAAGGACAAGTCGCCGGTGCCGGCCGTGGTGTAAAGCAACGGCCCGAATAGGGCCGATGTCGTTGCTGCGTAGGTCGGATTAGGCGCAAGGCGCCGTAATCCGACGACCTTGTTGGCCGGTGGTGGCGTCGGATTACGCGGCGTTCGCCGCTAATCCGACCTACAACAACACCATATTGTCGCGATGAATCAGCTCATGGCCTTCCATGTAGCCGAGAATCGATTCGATCTCGGTGGACGGCTTGCGCATGATGCGGCGCGCTTCGCCGCTCGTGTAGTTCGACAGGCCGCGCGCCACGGGCTCGCCGTGCGCGTCGACGCAGGTGATGACGGCGCCGCGGCCGAATTCGCCGTTCACGCCCGTCACGCCGATCGGCAGCAGCGACTTACCTTCCTGGCGCAGCTTTTGCACGGCGCCCGCATCGAGCACGACGGCGCCGGCCGTATGCAGATGATCGGCCATCCACTGCTTACGCGCCGTCAATTGGCCCGTTTGCGCCAGCAACTGCGTGCCGATCGCTTCGCCCTGTGCCAGGCGGCTGAGCACGTCGCTGTCGCGCCCCCAGGCGATGATGGTATGGGCGCCGGACTTGGCGGCGCGCTTGGCGGCGAGGATTTTCGTCAGCATGCCGCCACGGCCCAGGCTGCTGCCGGCACCGCCGGCCATCGCTTCCAGGGCCGGATCGCCGGCGATGCCTTGCGTGATCAGGCAGGCGTTCGGGTCCTTGCGCGGGTCGGCCGAAAACAGGCCGTGCTGGTCCGTCAGAATGACCAGCGCATCGGCCTCGATCAGGTTGGCGACCAGGGCGCCCAGGGTATCGTTGTCGCCGAACTTGATTTCATCGGTGACGACGGTATCGTTTTCATTGATGATCGGCACCACGCCCAGGCGCAGCAGGGTCGTCAGGGTGGAGCGGGCGTTCAGGTAGCGTTCGCGGTCGGCCAGGTCGGCGTGCGTGAGCAGCACTTGCGCCGTGCCAAGGCTGTGGGCGCGGAAGCTGCTTTCATAGATTTGCGCCAGGCCCATCTGGCCGACGGCGGCGCACGCCTGCAATTCGTGGATATCGGTGGGGCGCTGCTCGAAACCGAGGCGCAGCATGCCTTCGGCGATGGCGCCGGAGCTCACTAACACCACTTCCTTGCCGAGGGCACGCAAGCCGGAAATCTGCGCAGCCCAGCGCGCGATGGCAGCATGGTCGAGTCCGCGGCCATCGTTGGTGACCAGCGAGGAGCCGACTTTGATGATGATGCGGGTAGCTTTTTGAATCACGGAATCCATGGGGCGGCGCTCTTCACTTAATAGACGTCAGCGCGCAGGACGCAGCAGCAGCAAGGCCAGCCCCGCCGTCAACTCCATTGCGCACATGAACAACACAAAACCCTGGGGCAAGCCGAAGCTGATGGCCGCGAACAGACGGCCGGCGGGCTGCGCCAGGACCAACATTGCAGTGATATCGCCGAGGACAGGCGGTTCGCCCTGCCGTGCCGCGAACAGCGCCAGGAGCGCGGTAGCGCCCCAGACACCGACATGGGAAGCGTAGAACTGGCTGTAGCCATCGACGCCGTTGAGGAAGATGCCCATGCCGGCCGCCATGTCATCGGCGAACAGCAGACAGGCGACCGCGCTCAGCCCGTAAGCATACGCGATCAGATGCAATACACGGCGCTGCCACGCTTGCTTGCGTGCGAACGCGGCAGCGACCGTCTGTACCGACATCAGGGTAAGGCGCTTAGTCGAGGATCTTGAAACGCGGATCATCCGGGTCGATCGACGAGATACCGCGTGCTTCTTCGGTCATCTGCGTTTCTTCGGCACGGCTTTCGCTGTGTTTCTTCTCTTCCAGGTGCTGGTAGATGGCATTGACCAGTTCCGGGCAACCCTGGTGGTTCAGCGCGGAAATCTCGAAGACGGGACCTTTCCAGGCGAAACGCTTGAGGAAGTCCTTGACGATCTTCTTGCGCTCTTCTTCCGGCACCATGTCGAGCTTGTTCAACACCAGCCAGCGCGGCTTGTCGACCAGCGACTCGTCGTACTTCTTCAATTCCTTGACCAGCGCCTTGGCTTCCTTGACAGGATCGACGTTGGTTTCAAACGGCGCCAGGTCGACGATGTGTAACAGCAGACCCGTGCGCTGCAAGTGGCGCAGGAATTGATGGCCCAGGCCCGCGCCTTCGGAAGCGCCTTCGATCAAGCCGGGAATATCGGCGATCACAAAGCTCTTCTCGTGCGACACGCGCACCACACCCAGGTTCGGGTGCAGGGTGGTAAATGGATAATCGGCAATTTTCGGACGCGCGTTCGAGACGGCCGAAATGAACGTCGATTTGCCGGCGTTCGGCATGCCCAGCAGGCCCACGTCGGCCAGGACTTTCAGTTCCAGGCGCAATTCGCGGCGTTCGCCTTCCTTGCCCTCGCCTTTTTGGCGCGGTGCGCGGTTGGTCGAGGACTTGAAGTGGATATTGCCCCAGCCGCCTTCGCCGCCCTTGGCCAGCATTTCGGTCTGGCCGTGTTCGGTCAGATCGGCCAGGATTTCGCCGCTCGCGTTGTCGATGATCAAGGTGCCAACCGGCATGCGCAGGTGGATGTCATCGGCGCCCTTGCCATAGCAATCTGCGCCACGGCCAGGCTCGCCATTGCGAGCCTTGTGCATTTTGGAGAAGCGGAAATCGACGAGCGTGTTGATATTGCGGTCGGCGACTGCCCAAATGGTGCCGCCCTTGCCGCCATCGCCGCCATCGGGACCGCCGAAAGGCCGGAATTTTTCACGGCAGAAAGAGGCGCAGCCGTTGCCGCCATCGCCCGCGATGACTTCGATTTTTGCTTCGTCGATAAACTTCATAATTTTGCCGCCATAAAACTAAAAAGGCTCTACCTTGGGCAGAGCCTTTCGATTGAAGGCTTGCGCCTTACATCATGCGATCATTGCGGAGCGAACTGGCGCTCCGCCAATGAATTACGCTGGTACTGCTTCGTTTGGTACAACGGTCACGAATTGCTTCGAGCCGGCACCTTTGACAACGAACTTCACTTTGCCCGCGATCAGCGCGAACAACGTGTGGTCCTTGCCCATGCCTACGCCTTCGCCGGCGCGCACTGGGGTGCCGCGTTGACGAATGATGATGCCGCCAGCATTGATAGCTTGGCCGCCGTAGACTTTAACGCCCAGACGCTTTGATTCTGAATCACGGCCGTTTCGCGTTGTGCCGCCGCCTTTTTTATGTGCCATTTAAGACTCCTTGATAGCTGATTATGTAGACAAACTGCGTCAAACAGCGGCGATTAGCCGTTGATCGAAACGATTTGGATTTCGGTAAAATTCTGGCGATGGCCTTGATGCTTTTGGTAGTGCTTACGACGACGCATCTTGAAAATTTTGACCTTATCATGGCGACCATGCGCCACAACCGTAACCAGTACCGTTGCACCTTCGACCAATGGAGCACCAAACTTGATGCTGTCGCCCGCGCCTACTGCGAGAACTTGATCGATGGTGATTTCGGAACCAATGTCTGCCGGTATCTGTTCTACTTTAAGTTTTTCGCCAGCGACAACTTTGTATTGTTTGCCACCGGTTTTTATGACCGCGTACATGATTTGAAACCTCATCAAATGTTGAAAGAATTTGTCCCACTGTCACGCAAAGCAAGCCGTACACAACAGGGGGAACCAGCGATTATACACGGACTGAGAAATTGCGTCAAAAAGTATTCACAAAGCTTGACGATCGTGGTATGTCGACAACCTGACCATCATGTCAGGCTCGCGCCAGGCAGACAGGAAAACGCGCGGCAGTGCCAACAAGATCAAACAATTGCCTTACAGCCATAGGCAAACATCACGCGTGCGCAAGCCTTGTCGTATAATCGCGGCACCCACAATCTAATGCAGGTTCGCCTTGTCTGACGCTAACAAACACGTTAACCAAAACACCATCGTGCAAACGATTGCCGCCGATATGGATGCAGTCAATACGGTGATCCGCCAAAAGCTGCACTCCGATGTCATTCTGATCAACCAGATCGCTGAGTACATCATCAGCGCAGGGGGCAAACGCATCCGTCCCGTGCTGATTTTGCTGGTGGCCAATGCCCACGCCTATCGCGGCACGGCGCACCATGAACTGGCCGCCGTGGTTGAATTCATCCACACGGCCACCCTGCTGCACGACGACGTCGTCGACGAATCGTCGATGCGCCGCGGACGCCAGACGGCCAATGCCCTGTTCGGCAATGCCGCTTCGGTGCTGGTGGGCGACTTCCTGCACTCGCGCTCGTTCCAGCTGATGGTGTCGCTCAATAATATGCGCGTCATGCAAATCCTCTCCGACGCCACCAACGTGATCGCCGAAGGCGAAGTGCTGCAATTGCTGAACATGCACGATCCGGACGTGACGCAGGAAAGCTACCTGAACGTCATCCGCTCGAAGACAGCCAAGCTGTTCGAAGCATCGGCGCAACTGGGCGCCCTGATCGCCGGCGCCAGCGAAGACGATATCGAAGCGGCTGCCGAATACGGCCGCTCGCTGGGCACGGCTTTCCAGCTGATCGACGACGTGCTCGACTATGCAGGCGACGCCGCCGAAATCGGCAAGAACGTGGGCGACGACTTGCGCGAAGGCAAACCCACCATGCCGCTGATCTGGCTGATGGAAAACGGTACGCCGGAACAGCGCGAACTGGTGCGCAGCTGCATCGAGCAAGGCGACGAACAGCATTTCGATACGGTCCTGACGGCCATCACCAGCAGCGGCGCCCTCGACTACACGCGCAAGCAGGCGGAAATCGCCGGCCAGCGCGCCGCCGATGCCATCGCCGGCTGGCCCGACAGCATCTACAAGCAATCGATGCTGCAACTGTGCTCGTTTGCCGTGGACCGCAATCACTGATCGCGTTGTACTTATATGCAATACAAAACGGCGCCACTGGCGCCGTTTTTTATACTCCGCTCATTTCACCGGCTTGCCGTCGGCGCCGACGACGGCCTGGCCATCTTCCTTGGCAAATGCCCCTTGCTGCGGCAGCGGCAGGATCTCCAGCACCTTTTCCGACGGCCGGCACAGGCGCACGCCCAGTGCCGTGACGACGATGGGGCGGTTGATCAAAATAGGATGGGCTTGCATGGCGTCCAGCAGGGCCGCATCGCTCAGCTCAGGATTGGCCAGGCCCAGCTCGTCGTACAGGGCGCCCTTGTCGCGCATGACGGCGCGCACGGACAGGCCCGCACGCTCGATCAGGTCGACCAGTTCCTCGCGCGAAGGCGGATGCTTGACGTAATCGATGATGACGGGCTCGACGCCCGTGTTGCGGATCAGGGCCAGGGTGTTGCGCGACGTGCCGCATGCCGTGTTGTGATAAATCGTGATCGTCATGGTGTGATGTCCTTTACATTGGGTTCGCTGACGCAGCAAGGTGCGCCGGCGCAGCAGTTCTCGGTCAGGAAGGCGAGCAAGCCGTTCATGCCCGCATAATTGGCGGCATAGATGATGGAACGGCCTGCCTTGTTCGCCGTCACCAGATTGGCGTGCGCCAGTTCTTTCAAGTGAAATGACAGCGACGATGGCGCAATCGCCAGCGCGTCGGCAATTTTCGTCGCGGCCATGCCTTCCGGCCCCGCTTGCACCAGCAGGCGGAATACGGCCAGCCGCGATTCCTGCGCCAGCGCAGCCAGGGCCACGATGGCGGAAGCGCTCGTCAGCGGCGTCGCCTGGTTCGCTATTGTCTTTTCATTTTCCATATTTCAATAATAGTCGAATTATTGAATCATTTCAAGCGCGGTGTCTTACGTAACCCAGCGCACCGACTGTCCCGGCCTATCGGTCTACCTTGATGAAAAATCACTGCGATCGGCATTCCCATGACACGCTCAACCCCGCTCAACATCCTCGGCTGGAGCCTGGCCGCCTTGCTTGCCCTCATCGCCATCGTGGCCATCTTCGTGCTGACCTTCGACTGGAACCGCGCCCGTCCCTACATCAACGAAAAAGTGTCGGAAAGCACGGGCCGCAGCTTCGTCATCGGCGGCGACCTGCAGGTGAAGTGGAAGCAAGGCCTGAAAACGGAACCGGGCTGGCGCCGCTACGTGCCGCGGCCTGTCATCAGCGCCCACGACGTGCGCATGAGCAACCCGGACTGGGCGACAGCCGGCCCGCAACTGGCCAGCGCGAAACGCATCGACCTGGCCATCCATCCCTTGCCCCTGTTGCAGCACCGCGTGGTGCTGACAGACCTGGCGCTCGACGCACCCAATATCGCCTTGCAGCGGCGCGCCGACGGCAGCAACAGCTGGACCTTGAAGGATAACGGTCCTTCGGCATGGGACGTGGAAATCCAGCGCATGGCCTTCGCCGACGGCGCCATCCGCTACCTGGACGAAGGCATCGCGCTCGACGTGCAAGCCAATGTCAGCTCGACGGCGCCCGACGCCACGCCGGGCGACGCGCAGGGCAACGTCCCCGGGCAGAAATACGGCATCGCCTTCACCCTGGGCGGCAGCTACCGCAAGGCGCCCGTGACGGGCGGCGGCAAGGCGGGCGCCGTGCTGTCATTGACCGACAATAACACCGTGTATCCCGTGCAGGCGCATGCCGTACTGGGCAAGAACAAGGCCAGCATCGATGGCACCCTGACGGACCCGCGCTCGCTGTCCGGCATCGATTTGCAGCTGAGCCTGGCAGGCGCCAGCATGGCCGACCTGTATCCGCTGACGGGCCTGCTGCTGCCGGAAACGCCGGACTACGCCACCAAAGGCCGCCTGCTGGGCAAGAAGGACGGCGCCAGCTGGAACTGGACTTATCAGAATTTCAAGGGCACGGTGGGCCAGAGCGACCTGGCCGGCACCTTGCAATACCTGCCGCGCCGGCCCCGCCCCTTGCTGCGCGGCGAGGTGACGTCGCAGCAATTGCGCCTGGAAGACCTGGGCCCCGCCATCGGCGCCGACAGCAATGCCAAGAAACAGGCGCGCGGCAAGACGCCCGTGCAGCCCGACAATAAAGCCTTGCCGGTGGAACAGTTCAATACGGCGAAATGGGATGCGCTCGACGCCGACGTGAAATTCACGGGCAAGAAACTGGTGCGCACGCACGATATCCCGCTCAACGATATCGTCGCCACTATCCGCATGAAAGACAAGGTGCTGAGTTTGACGCCGCTCAATTTCGGCATGGCCGGCGGCGACATCACCTCGAACATCACACTCGACGGCCGTCAAAAAACCATCGCCGCGCAAGCCAAGGTGGCGGCGCGCCACCTCAAGATTCGCGAACTGTTTCCCAAGCTGCAATCGATGCAGGCGAGCTTCGGTGAAGTGTATGGCGATGCGGCGCTGACGGGCCACGGCAATTCCGTTTCCGCCATGCTGGCCAGCGCGAATGGCGAACTGGCGGCCACCGTCAGCGAAGGCTCCGTCAGCCAGTTCATGCTGGAACTGGCCGGCCTGAACCTGGCCAACGCCGTCTTCGTGAAAATCTTCGGCGACAAGCAGGTGCACCTGAACTGCCTGGCCAGCGATTTCGCCGTCACGAATGGCCAGGCCGACGTGCGCCGCTTCGTGCTCGATACGGACACGGCCGTGGTGAATATCACGGGCAACGTCAACCTGGCAACAGAAACCCTGGACCTCGACGTGCGGCCCCGCACCAAGGGCGCGCGCATCATCACCCTGCGCACGCCGCTGTATGCGAAAGGCACGTTCAAGAACCCGGACGTGGGTCCGCAAAAAGGCCCGCTGGCATTAAAGGCCGGCGCCGCCGTGGCCTTGGCCACCGTCGTCACCCCGCTGGCCGCCCTGCTGCCGCTGGTCAACGTCGACAAAGCCCCCGACACGGATTGCGCCGCCGTCATGGCGCAAGCGAACGCCACGCGCAAGGCGCCAAGCTCGCCTGCGACGAATGCGCCGGCGAAAAAGGTCAGCGAAGCGGACATCAACAAGGCACAGCAGGAAAAGAAATAGACCTTGACGCAGCCGCTTGAAACCCGCCCCGCCATCTGCTGTAATAACAGTAAGCGGGGTGTGGCTCAGCCTGGTAGAGCGCTGCGTTCGGGACGCAGAGGCCGGAGGTTCGAATCCTCTCACCCCGACCAGCATTTCCCCTCTGCCTGCACTGCACACTCTTGACCTGCGCGTTGGTGT
The DNA here is from genome assembly GCF_058797855.1 of Janthinobacterium sp. GW823-FHT01H08. Taxonomy (NCBI): domain Bacteria; kingdom Pseudomonadati; phylum Pseudomonadota; class Betaproteobacteria; order Burkholderiales; family Oxalobacteraceae; genus Janthinobacterium; species Janthinobacterium sp. GW823-FHT01H08. The sequence continues at coordinate 1,402,201 of NZ_CM179504.1, read as the reverse complement.
GTTGCCGAGAAATATGATATTAATTACATCATTAATGTCCTGATCACTTCTCGCGCAAGGGCCTGACCGATGTCTTTCCTGATAGTTCTGGCCGCACTGGCCTTCCTGATGCTGGCCGCCTACCGCGGCTACAGCGTGATCCTGTTTGCGCCCGTCGCCGCGCTCGGTGCCGTATTGCTCACCGATCCGTCGGCCGTGCCGGCCGTGTTCAGCGGCATCTTCATGGAAAAGATGGTGGGCTTCATCAAACTGTATTTCCCCGTCTTTTTGCTCGGTGCCGTGTTCGGTAAACTCATCGAGCTGTCCGGTTTTTCCCAGTCCATCGTCATGGCCGCCATCCGCTACATCGGCAGCGCGCGCGCGAATGCCGTGATCGTCGCCGTGTGCGCCGCCTTGACTTATGGCGGCGTGTCGCTGTTCGTGGTGGTGTTTGCCGTGTATCCGTTCGCGGCGGAACTGTATCGCCAGAGCAATATCCCCAAGCGGCTGATGCCGGGCGCCATCGCCCTGGGCGCGTTTTCGTTCACCATGGATACTTTACCGGGCACGCCGCAAATCCAGAACATCATCCCCACCACTTTTTTTAACACAACCGGCTGGGCCGCGCCATGGCTGGGCACCATCGGCGCCGTGCTGACGGTGATCATGGGGCTGGCCTTCCTGGAATGGCGCCGCCGTTCCGTCATGGCGACGGGCGAAGGGTATGGGGCCGAGGCCGAAAAGGCCACGGCCGACGCGGGCGACCTGCCCCATCCGCTGCTGTCGGTGGCGCCTCTGGTGCTGGTGGGCGTGGCCAACTTTGCGCTGACCAAGCTGATTCCCCACTGGTATGGCGCCAGCTACGTGCTCACCGCCGAGGCCCTGCCGGGCTTGCATGCGCCCGTATCCACGTCGATCGCCTCCGTCACCGGTATCTGGGCCGTGGAAGGCGCCTTGTTGCTGGGAATCCTGCTTGTGTGCGCAACGGCCTTCGGGCGTATCCGCGCCGCTTTTGCCGAAGGCACCAAGGCGGCCGTGGGCGGCGCCCTGCTGGCGGCCATGAATACGGCGTCCGAATACGGTTTTGGCGGCGTCATCGCCGCCCTGCCCGGCTTTCTTGCCGTCAGCAACACCTTGCGCAGCGTGCCCGATCCCCTCGTCAACGCGGCCGTCTCCGTCACGACCCTTGCCGGCATCACGGGCTCGGCCTCGGGCGGCATGAGCATTGCGCTGGCGGCCATGTCGGACAGTTTTATCCAGGCCGCGCAACAGGCGCATATCCCGCTCGAAGTCATGCACCGCGTGGTGGCCATGGCCAGCGGCGGCATGGATACCTTGCCGCACAATGGCGCCGTGATCACCCTGCTGGCCGTCACGGGCCTCACCCACCGCCAGTCCTACCGCGATATTTTCGGCATCACCGTCATCAAGACGGTGGCCGTGTTCCTCGTCATTGCCCTCTATTACATGACGGGACTGGTCTGAGGGTCGGGGCAAACTACAGGCGCGACGACGATGCCGGCTTCGCCACAGCGTGCGCCGGCTTGAACAGGTGGCTGATGCCCATGGTCAGCAGCGGGCCGGCCAGCGCCAGGTAGGAACTGTCCACGCCATACGGATTGCCCGCCAGGAACCAGCCGATGGTGGCGATCACGGAAACGATCACGCCGACGAAGGCGCCGCGCGGCGTGCCGAATTTCGGCGCATAGAAGGCCATCAGCACCAGCACGGCCAGGGTGGCGCGCAGGGCCTTGCCGAGGAAGGCGATCATCAGCAGTTTTTCCGCATACAGCGCCAGCACCAGCGGCAGCAGGCCGGCCACGACGATGGCGATGCGCAGGAACATCAGCGATTTCGCGTCATTCTTTGCCTTGTTGTACCAGGGATCATAAAAATCCTTCATGGCCAGGGTGGCCGATGCGAGGGTGGTGGCGGAAATGCCGCCGAACAGGGCGCCGGCCAGGCCGACGATCATGATGCTGGCGGAAAACGCGGGCATGTGCGCGATCAATGTCGGAAAGGCGTCGATCGACTTCATGCCAGGATACAGCACGGCGCTGCACATGCCGATCAGGGCCGCCATCAGGCCGAACGGGATCATCAGCGAGGACACGTAATAGCAGGCGCGCTTGGCCACGGCCGGGTTGTCCGTGCTGACCAGGGCCTGGATCACGTATTGCGTGGCGAAGATGGAACCGATGCCGCCGATCATCCAGGCGATGATCTGGCCCCAGCCGATCTCGACCCAGTTGAACATCTTGGCGGGCAGCTGCGCCTGCAGCGCGCCGATGCCGCCGGAGGCTTCCAGCGCATACGCGAGCGCCAGGATCACGCCCAGGTATTTGACGATGGAGTGGGCAAAGTTCGTGTACACGACCGAGCGCATGCCGCCCAGGCTGACATAGATCACGGTGATGGCGCCCACCAGCAAGATGGCCACCGTTTTGTTGATGTGCAGCACGGCCGCCAGCACGGCGCCGCCGCTCGCATACAGGGCCACGGCGACGATGCTCAGCGCGACGATGGTGAGGATGGACGCCGCATAGCGCACGGGCTCGCCATACGTTTGCGCCAGGATGCCGGAAATCGTCGACTGCCCGCTTTCCTTGTATTTCTTGACCAGCACGATGGCCAGCAGCAAGAAGCCCAGCGACAGCGCCACCAGATTCCAGGCGGCGGAAATGCCCAGTTCATAGCCCTTCTGGGCCGTGCCGATGCTGACCGAACTGCCGATGAATTCCGACAACAACAGCGCGCCGATCAGGTAAGCGGGATAATTGCGCCCGCCCGCCGTCATGCCCTCGGCGCTGTTGGCATGCTTGCGCACGCTGTAGGTAATGTACGACATGAGGGCGAAATAGCCCACCGTGATCGCAGCGATGATGATCAATCTGTTTTCCATCCGTCTACTCCAAGTCTGCTTTTCTTATTATTATTTTTCAAGAAAGCTTCCCCTGCCGCATGCCGGACGAGCCGGTGGCGGTGCTCAGGGGAAAGTCAAATTCCTGCCATACCTATACGGTACAGCAAGCCTCACAACAAAAAGGTCCGCAACTGCGCCGTGAACAAGTCCGCCGCTTCGACGTTCGAGATATGCGAGGCGGGCACGCTTGCCAGGCGGGCGCCCGCGATCTGCCGCTGCAGCCAGCGCCCGTCATCGACGGTGGTCACGGGATCGTGCTCGCCCGCGATGATCAGGGTGGGCACGCTGATCGTGCCGACGCCGGCGTGCAAGTCCGTCTGGGCCAGCACGTCGCAGCAGGCCGCGTAGCCACCGGCATCCTGGCTGCGCAAGGTGGCCACCATGCGCGCCACCGTGTCCGCTTCGCGCGCGATAAACTGGGGCGTGAACCAGCGCGCGGCGGCGCCGTCGGCCACCGCGGCCATGCCGTCGCGGCGCACCTGTTCCGCCCGCAGCTGCCACGGCGCGGCGCCGCCGATGCGCGCCGCCGTATTCGCCAGCACGAGCTGCGTCAAGCGCCGCGGCTGGTGTATGCCCAGCCACTGGCCAATCAAGCCGCCCATGGAAATGCCGCAGAAGGCGGCGCGCGCGATATCGAGGTGGTCGAGCAGCGCCACCACGTCCAGGCCCAGGCGCCCGATGCCGAACGGCGCGCCGGCGCTGGCGGACTGGCCATGGCCGCGCGTATCGTAACGCACGACAAAAAAGTCGCCCGCCAGCGCGGCCGCCTGCGCATCCCACATGGACAGATCCGTGCCGAGGGAATTCGACAGGACGAGGCAGGGCTTGCCGCGCTCGCCATCCGTGCGGTAATGCAGGCCGATACCGTCGACCTCGCACGTTTTCCCGGCAGTATCGTTGCCTATCTGCGTCATTGCATGTCTCCTCAGGAATCGTCGCCGCGCACCGACGAAGGATGGCGGCACAACGGCATCACGTCGATCTGCATGTAGGGGAACAGCGGCAGCGAGGTGAGCAAATTATGCAGCTCGTCCACGCTGTCCACGTCGAAGACGCTGACGTTGGCGTACTGGCCGGCGATGCGCCACAGGTGGCGCCATTTGCCCTCGTGCTGCAGGCGCTGCGCCAGTTCCTTTTCCGTTTGCTTGAGCTGCGCCGCCTGCTCGGCGGGCATGCTCAACGGCAGGTTCACGTTCATGCGTACATGGAATAACATGGTTTCTCCTTATTGGCGTTGCATGGAACGCAGCTTGTCCAGGTCGATCTCGACGCCCAAACCCGGGCCCGTCGGCACCTGCAGCATGAAGTCGCGGTACACGAGCGGTTCGCGCAAGACTTCCTGCGTCAGCAGCAAAGGCCCGAACAATTCCGTGCCCCAGGCCAGTTCGGCAAACGTCGAGCAGACATGGGCCGTGGCGGCCGTGCCGACGCCGCCTTCGAGCATGGTGCCGCCGTACAAGCCGACGCCGGCCAGGCGCGCCACGGTGGCCACTTCCAGCGCGGGCAGCAAGCCGCCCGACTGGGTGATTTTTACGGCAAACACGTCGGCCGCATCGGCCTGCGCCAGCGCCAGCGCATCGGCGGGGCCGTGCAAGGCTTCGTCGGCCATGATGGCCACGTCGAAGCGCTGCTTCAGGCGCGCCAGCGCGGCGCGGTTGCCCGCCTTCACCGGTTGTTCGATCAGGTCGATGCCGCCCGCTTCCAGCGCGGCGATGCCGCGCACGGCGTCCGTCTCGCTCCAGGCCTGGTTGACGTCGACCCGCACACTGGCCCGTTCGCCCAGCACCCGCTTGATCTCCAGCACGTGGGCCACATCGTCCATCACGTCGCGCAGGCCGATCTTCAGCTTGAAGATGCGGTGGCGGCGCAGGTCCAGCATCTTTTCCCCTTCGGCGATATCGCGCGCCGTGTCGCCGCTGGCCAGCACCCAGGCCACGGGCAGCGCATCGCGCACGCGGCCGCCCAGCAATTCCGACAGCGGTACGTTCAGGCGGCGCGCCTGCGCATCGAGCAGCGCCGTCTCGATCGCGCACTTGGCGAAGCGGTTGCCCTGGATGACCTTGCGCACCAGGGCCATCGCCTTGGCCACTTCGCTCGCTTCCATGCCGACCAGCAGCGGGGCGATATAGGTATCGATATTCGTCTTGATGCTTTCCGGGCTTTCGCCGCCGTAGCTCAAGCCGCCGATGGTGGTGGCCTCGCCCCAGCCCGTGATGCCGTCGGCGCAGCGCAGCCTCACCAGCACCAGGGTTTGCGTATTCATGGTGGCGACGGACATCCGGTGCGGGCGAATGGTTGGCACATCGACCAGGTAGGTCTCGATATTTTGAATCATATTTATTCCGTATAATTCTGTGGAGTGGTGACACGATATTCCCCGAATGCCCCCACGTCCAACACCGAGTTGGTATCAAACCTATACCTGAAAGGTATGAAGATGGAATTACGGCACTTGCGCTACTTCGTTGCGGTCGCAGAGGAAAGGAACTTCACGCGGGCCGCCGCGCGCCTGCATATCGCGCAGCCGCCGCTGAGCCGGCAGATGCAGCAGCTGGAAGAAACCTTGGGCGTGGCGCTGATCGAAAAAGGGTCGCGGCCCTTGCGGCTGACGGAAGCGGGCGAGTTTTTCCTCGCCCATGCGCGCCCCCTGCTCGACCAGGTGCGCGACCTGCAGGCGATGACGCAGCGCGTGGGCAAGCTGGAACGCACCCTGTCGATCGGCTTCGTCGCCTCGACGCTGTATGGGGAATTGCCCGACATCGTGCACCGCTTTTGCGAACACCATCCCGAGGTCGATGTGACCCTGCATGAAATGACGACGGTGCAGCAGTTGAAGGCCCTGAAGGAAGGCCGCATCGACGTGGGTTTCGGACGCTTGAAAAGCGAAGACCCCAGCATCCGCCGCATCCTGCTGCGCGAAGAGCGGCTCGTGGTGGCCCTGCCGCCCGGCCACCGGCTGGCCAAGGGGGAAGGCGGCTTGCGCCTGACAGACCTGATCCACGAGACCCTGCTCGTGTATCCGAAAGCGCCGCGCCCCAGCTTTGCCGACCAGGTGCTGGCCATGTTCAGCGAAGGCAATGTCACACCCGGTCCCGTCACGGAAGTGCGCGAGCTGCAGATTTCCATGGGACTGGTGGCGGCCGGCCAGGGCATTTCCATCGTGCCGGAAAGCGTGCAGGCCATGCATCACCGGAACGTCGTGTACCGCAAGCTGGACGACAAGCATGCGTTCTCGCCCATTTTATTCAGCATGCGGCATATGGACCGCTCGCCGGAACTGGAAAACCTTCTCGCTGCCGTGTACTCGATCTACGATGAACACGGCATCGCGCACGTCAAGGAAAGCCTGTAGCCCTCACTTTGACAGCGGTGCATCGGCCAGCAATTCCGGGCGCAGCGCGCGGATGCGCAGCTCCGTGAAATAGCCGCCCGCCTCGTTGTAGCGCAGGTAGTGGCGGCCGCAGTTCAGGCAGCGGGCCACCTGGCTCAGGTTCGCGGGATAAAAGCGCGGCGCGATGGGCGCGTCGACGCTGTCGTAGCGCGTGCCGTGCGGGTGGTACTCGTCAAACGTCGGTTCCTCGTACGGATCTGCGCGCAAGGTGCCGACCTCCTCGAAACGGTCAAGTTCCAGCGACGTGGGCAGCCGCTGCCAGGCATCGAGCGGAACGGTGCAGCAACTGCATTTTTGCGTGACACCGGCCGACGCGGCGGCCAGTGCGGACAAGGCGGAAAAATCGATGAATACCATGGTTCAGCCATTACAAAGGCGCGGCCCTTGGCAACGAGCCTGGCCGCATCCCTTATTCTAGCGCAGCCACATGCGGCCGACACGCGGCCCACATTTTGCCAGCCCCAATTCCAGCAGCACCAGCATGCCGCCCGACAGGAGCAGCAGCGGCATCAGCGCGCACATGCCGGCCGCCGCCAGCCAGGCCAGCGCGGACGGCGAGGTCCAGGCGCCCGGCAGCAGCTTGGGCAAGCCCAGCGAGCCCGGCAGGCGCCGCTTGAAGAACATCACCCAGCCCGACACCAGCGAAAACAGCACGCTGGCGCCGAACAGCAGCAGCAAGGCCTGGTTCCACCAGCCGAATTCGCCGCGGTGGAACGGGATGCCGATGGCGGTGGCCTTGCCGAACGCCGTCTGCGCGTCCCACCCCGCGTAATACAGGGGCTTGCCGCTGTAGGCGTCGAACTGCAGGTCGAAGCGCAAGGTGGGCTGGCTGCGGTCGGCCATGGTGGCGCGCCACACATCGTCCTGACTGGCCGGCGCCGTCAGTTGCACGGCGATGGCGGGCGCGTGACTGCGCGCCACTTGCCACGCATCCTGCCAGTCGAGCGGAGAGCCCTCTTCGCTTGAGTGCAGGCCGCGCGGCACGGGTGGCGGCGCCTGGCCGCTGACGTCGCGCAACGTGCGGATGCGCCCGCCCGCCTGCTGGCTCCACGTCAATCCTGTCGTCAGGATCACGACACTGACGATGCCGAGCGCCACGCCGAGAAAAGCATGCCACTGGCGCCAGCCGTTGCGGCCTTGCGCGCCCCGCTTCGGCAAGCCCGATTGCGCGCCGCGCGGCCACCACAGCACCACGCCCGTCACCAGCATCACCATCAGCCAGCTGGCGGCCAGCTCGATCATCCAGCGCCAGCCATCGTTTTGCAGCAGGCGCGAATGCAGCTTTTTCGCCCAGTTGCCGAAACGTTCGCTGCTGGCCAGGCTGCCCAGCACGCGCGCGTCATACGGATTCACGTAGACGATCACGGCTTGCGCGGGCAGGCCGAACTTCGGCTTGACCGGTGCGGCATGTCCTCCATGGCCCGCATGTTCATCGGGCGCGCCGCCGGGCGGCGCGAACGCCACCTGCACCGCGTCGTCCTGCTGAAACGGCGGCACCACGTGCTGCACCGTCCAGCCATGCGGGGCCGCCCGCTCCGCTGCCGCCACGGCGGCGTCCAGCGGCAGCATGGACGCTTGCGGCGCCACATGGTCGAGGTGCTGGTACAGCCGCGCCTCGATCTGCGGCGTGAACACATACAAAATGCCCGTCAGGGTGGCCACCAGCGCAAACGGCGAGGCGATCAGCGCGGCCCAGAAATGGATGCGCCAGTACAGGCTCTTGCGCCGTGCCACAAGAAAAGTTGCGTCGTCCATGGCCATCCTCACAGTCCGTCATAGGTATAGGCCAGGCCCAGCATCACGCTGCGCGGCGCACCGGGCGTGTACTGGTTCTGGCTGTTCGGCGCATAGCTGCCCGTGCCCGCATAGCTGCTGCTGGCCGAATCGGCATAGCGCTTATCGGCCACATTGCGCACCTGTGCCCACGCTTCCAGACCCCGCGCAAGCTGGTAGCTGGCGCGCAGGTTCAGCAGCGCGTGGCCGCCATACTCCACCGTGTTGGCGTTGTTCATCCAGTAGCGGCCCTGATGCACGGCTTCGAGTGCGATACGCGCGCCCGTCACGGGCTTGTAGCCGATCTCGAACGAGGTGATGTCGCGCGGCGCCTGCGGCATGATGCGGCCGCTGTAATCGAGGGTACTGGAGACCTGGTAGCGCAGGTAGCGGTGGCGCGCGATGGCCGTGGCGAAGCGCGCGTCGAACGGCCCGCTGTCGTAGTTCAAACCCAGCTCCAGCCCTTCGCTGCGCGTGCGTCCCGCATTGCGGTTTTCGCTGTTGCCCGGCGAAAGCGTGTAGCTGACGATGGTGTCGCGCCCGTCGAGCCGGTACAGTGCCGTGTCGAGTTTCAAGCGGCCCTGCAGGAAGGCCCAGCGCAAGCCCAGTTCATAGTTGTTGTAGACGGACGGCTGCAAGTCGGCGATGCCCGTCTTGCCATACAGCTGGCTGACCTCGGGCGGGGTAAAGCCCTGGCTGACGTTCGCATATGCGCTGCCCGCATGGCCGATGGCGTAGGTGGCGCCCAACTTCGGGCTCACATGAGAAAAGCTGCGCGACTCGTCGGGCGCGCCGTAGTTGACGCTGCCGCCGGGCGCCAGATTGTTATGATAGTCGTAGCGGATGGCGTCCGAGCGTCCACCCAGCACCACGCGCGTGCCCGCCAGCGGAGAAAATTCCCACTGCGCGAAGACGGCCGTGTTCAAGATGTCCGTCTGGTAGTCGCGCACGCCCTGCGGATTGCTGGCATTGGCCAGGGTGTAGCGCAGATAGCGGCCCGTGGCCGCATCGCGCACGATGGAGAGATTGTCGCTGACAAAGGGATTGTCGCTCTTGTCCACGTACACGCCGGCGATCAGGCGCGAACGCAGCCACGCGAATTCCTGCTGGTGTTTCACATCCAGCCCCAGCGAATCGACATGGTTGTTGTTGATGACGCCCTTGCACAGCATGCCCGCGCAGCTGCCGATGGAATACGCGGGAAGCTGCCCATGGTCGTTCTTGCGCGTAAACACGGTGACGGTGCTCGTGCCATTGGCCGTCGTCGCGCCCTCCCATGCCAGGTTCATGCGCGTGGTCTTGTCCTTGCGGTAGGTAAACGTATTCAGGCTCTTGCCGGGATTGCTGCGGTAATCGTTCTCGAACAGGCTGCCCGTCATGGCCGCATCGAGATCCGTGTGCACGAGGGTGGCGCGCAGCTGCGACGCGGGGCCGAGCGCATAGTCGGCGCGCAGCGAGAACGAATCCTTGTCGCCATAGCTGTACTCTTGCCAGTTGTCGCGCGAACGGCGCGAACTGTAATGGGAAAAGCGCAGTCCCAGCGGCCCCCAGGTATCGCTGGCGGCCGTGTCGTAGCGGGTGAAGCCGCCCACGTTGTCGCGCCGCACGCCCGCGCTTGCCGTCGGCGTGGCGCTGGCGCCGGCCGTGAGGAAATTCACGGCACCGCCAACGGCATTGCTGCCGTACAGCGACGAGGCGGCGCCCTTCACCACTTCCACGCCGCTGGCGCCCGCCATGTTCATCTCGTTGAGCGAGTTGTGGTTGAAGACACCCAGCGGGCGGATGGGTATGCCGTCTTCCAGGTACTGGTAGACGGCATTCGTGCCGATGGGCTGGCGGATGCTCATGCTGTGCTGCTCGTTGCCCAGGTCATTCCAGTACACGCCGGCGATGCGGTTGAGGATATCGCCCATGGTCCTGGGCTTGTCGCGCTCCAGGGTTTTGGCATTGACGACGCCGATCGCCTGCGGCGTCTCGGACAGCCACGATTGCGCGCGCGAGCCGGAAACGACGACCGTGTCGATGGCGTGGTCAAGTTGCTGCGCCTGCGCGCAGGGATAGGCCAGGGCAATGGCTGCCGCCAGCATCAATAATTTCTTGTTCATGTGATTCTCGTTTAAGTGTGCGGATGCGGGGCGTCACACCGCAAGGTGGACAGCGCCAGCATTGAAAATGCAAAAACTTAAATGAGACCGGGCGGCGCGCGCGACTGCGCGGTGGACCAGATGAACAGCGGAGACGGGGACTGGTAGTACAGGGCCGGGAAGATGGCCGTGCCGCTGGCCACAAGCAGCGGCAGCACGGGACTGGCCGGCGGCAAGCCGACGGAACCCGCATGCGTGGAACAGAAGGCACAATGCTCCATCTGCATGGCCTTGCCGCCGGACTTGCCATCGGCGGCGCCGTCATCGGCCTGATCAAGCTGCACAAAACGGATGCCGGCCACCGAGCAGATTTCCGCCCAGCCGGAGCCGGATTCCTGCTTGGCGTTGGCGACGGCCCGGGAAATCGATGGCGCGAGCGCCGCCAGCAGGATCGCGAAACAGGCGATCCAGGCGGCAAAGCGGCGCGTGAACAAGGTCATTCCCATGGCCGCATTTTACCAGCGGCCGCCGGGACTGGGTAGCGGAAAGGTGCTCAGGCGGCCGGGCAGGCGGCGCTGCCGTTGTCAAAAGCACGCACGACGCTGGCCGCATCGGCGGCGATGCGATTCACGGCGCGGCGGTGACCGAGCACCAGTTCATCATAGCCGGCGCCCACCTTTTCATTGGCGATTGTGCGGCAAGTGACCACCTTGCCGCTGGCCAGCTGGCGCACGCTCCACACGGCATCGATCAGCGCATACTGGCCCATCACGGACTCGAAACGCTGCACATTGGTGCTGATGCGGTACACGGGCAGATTGTCCGGATGCGGCGTGCGGAACACGTCGATGGCGCCCAGGTCGTTCGTCACGGCCGTGGACAGGGCCTGGCCAATCTCGCCGGCCAGCGGCCCCGCCCAGCGCTGCTGCTCCAGCAATTCGATGCGGCCCGACGGCGCCGTCACGACAAACTGGTTGCGGCTCACCTGCTGCGGCACGCTGACGGCCAGCACCTCGACATAGTATTTGACGGGCTTGGCCGGCTGCGCGTCGGCGCCGCCGCTGAGCGTATAGAAATGCTCGGGCTGGGGCGTGGAGCAGGCACCCAGCAGGCTGGCCGCCAGCAGCGCGGAAAACATCGGCTTCATCATTTTTTTTCATCTCCTTTTTTACCGCGGATCAGGGACTCGGGGTGGCGTTCCAGGTAATCGGACAGCGCGTTCAGCGATTGCAGGGTTTGCGTCAGCTGCTGCAAGGCCTGGCGCACGTCCGACTGCAGCGGCGAATCCTTTTGCAGCACCTGTTCGGCCGTGCCGAACGTCTGTTTCGCCGCCGTCAGGGTATCGCGCATTTCCGGCACCACCTGGCCATCGAGCTGCTTGAACAGGGTATTGGCCTGCCTGATCGTGGCGTTCAGGTTGTTACCGATCTCCGCGTACGGCACCTGATCGAGCTTGCGGGCGATGCTGGCGATCTGCGTCTGCAATTCATCGAGGGTATTCGGTACGGTCGGCACTTCCAGCGGGTACCTGTTCGGATCGAGCGCCACCTTCGGCGCTTTCGGAAAGAAGTCCAGCGCGATATACAACTGGCTGGTCAGCAGGTTGCCCGTGCGTAGCTGCGCGCGCAAGCCGCGGCTGACCATGCGTTCGAGCAGCTGGTGGCCGGCCGAGCCTTCCTCATCGTCGACGGCGGCCTTGAAGCGCATGCCCAGGCGGGCCGGGTACAGATTGACGGTGACGGGCATGCGGAAGTTCTTCTTCACGGGGTCGAACTCGATGCCGACCGAACGCACCTCGCCCAGCACGATGCCGCGGAAATCGACCGTGGCGCCAGGCTGCAAGCCGCGCAGCGATTGGTCGAAATAGAACACGGTGGTGATCGCCTCGCCATCGGGCTCGCGCATGGCGCTCGCTTCGTCGGCCGCCAGGCGGTAATTGGTGCCGGCCGGCGCCGGTTCGACGGGCTTGCGGCCGTTTTCCGCCTCGAAGGCGATGCCGCCCACCAGCATGGCAGCCAGCGATTGCGTATTCAATTTGAAGCCGTTGGAATCGAGGCGCACGTCAACGCCGCTGGCATGCCACCAGCGCGCATCCTTGCCGACGAACTGGTCGTACGGCGCATTCACGAAGACCGACATGGTGATGCCGTTGCCATCCTTGTCCAGAGCGAAGCTGACCACCTTGCCCACCCTCAGGCGGTGGAAGAACAGGGGCGAGCCCACGTCGACGGAGCCGAGGCTGTCCGCATGCAGGGTGTACAGCTTGCCCTTCTGGTCTCCCGCCACGGCGGGCGGACTCTCCATGCCGATGAAGCTCTCCTTCTTCTGCTCCGACTTGCCCGTGTCGACGCCGATGTAGGCGCCCGACAGCAAGGTGCCCAGGCCCGTCACGCCGCTGGCGCCGATCTGCGGGCGCACCACCCAGAAGCGCGAATCGGCGGTGGCGAAGCGGCGCGCTTCCTTGCTCATGTCGATCGTCACGAGCACCTTGCTCAAGTCGTCGCCCAGGGTGATGGCGCGCACCTGGCCGATGTCGACATCCTTGTATTTGACCTTGGTCTTGCCCGGCTCCAGGCCTTCGGCACTCTTGAAGCTGACCGTCACCGTGGGTCCCTGGTCGAAGATGGACTTGGCGGCCAGGCCGGCGCCGATCAGCGCGGCCAGCAGCGGAATGAGCCATACCAGCGACGGCAGCCAGCGGCTGCCCTGTTCCACATCGGGTTCCGGCAACGGGGGGATGCCCTGGCCACCCGTTTCGGCAAGACCGCCCGCTTCTTTGTCAGACATGCTGTTCTCCAATCACTGTATTGTTTCCGGTATTTGCCACCACCACGGGCTCTTCCTCGCCAGGCACCTGCCCGTCGACGGGGTCCCAGATCAGGCGCGGGTCGAACTGCATCGCCGCCAGCATGGTCAGCACCACCACGGCGCCGAAGGCCAGCGCGCCGGGTCCCGCCGTGATCACGGCCAGCGACTTGAAGCGCACCAGCGCCACCGTCAGGGTGACGACAAAGATGTCGAGCATGGACCAGCGGCCGATGAATTCGACCATGCGGTACAAGATGGTGCGCTGGCGCGGCCGCCAGCGCGAACGCCGCTGCGCCGTAAACGCCAGCAGCGCCAGCACGCCCAGCTTGAGCATGGGCACGACCACGCTGGCGATGAAAATGATGATGGCCAGGCCCTTCGAGCCGCTGGTCCAGAACAGCACGACGCCGCTCATGATGGTGTCGTCCTGCGCGCCGAACAGCGATTGCGTCACCATCACGGGCAGCAGGTTGGCGGGAATGTAGAGGATCATGGCGGCGATCAGCAAGGCCCAGGTGCGGTTGATGCTGTCCGGCTTGCGCACGTGCAGGGCCGTGCCGCAGCGCACGCACGCCAGGTGCCTGCCCTTGCCCACGGGCGGCGCCACCAGGCCGCAGGCATGGCATGGCACCACCTTCTCTCCGGGCGCGAAAGCCTTGTAGCGGATGCCGGGCAGCGCTTGCCGGGTCAGGTCGTCGCCCAGATTCCACAGGGCCTTGGGGTCGAACGAGACGACGATGGCCAGCAGCACGGTGAGCGCGCCAAACGCGAACAAGCCCGGTTGCGGCAGCACCGTGGCCAGGCCGGTCATCTTGACAACGGTGATCAGGATGCCGATCATCAGCACCTCCGTCATGCCCCATTCGCGCGCCGTCTGCACGGCGCGCAGCACGCGGTTAAATCCGGGCACCTTGACGCCGCCGCGCAAGCCCAGCGCCACATACAGCAGCGAACCGAGTTCGATGGCGGGAAAGAGGATGGTAAACAGGAAGACCATCGTCGCCACGATGTGCATCTGCTCGTACCACAGCACGCGGATGGAGCCGAGCAAGGTGGCGCTGGAAGTGAGGCCATTGACGTCAAGTTCGACGATGGGGAAAAACTGGGCGATCAGGAAGACAAAGGCGGCGCCCAGGGTGAGCGCCACCACCTTGCTCAATTCGGCCGATGCGCCCCGCGCGTGAGCGCCGCGGTACAGCACCGAGCGGCAACGGATGCAGCGCGCCTTTTCGCTGGGACGCAGCGGACGTTTGCGGTACAGCACGCCGCAGTCATGACAGCTAATCAGGTCGTATCGGTGCACAGTGTGAAGTTTGCCGGCGCCCGCAGCGCGACTATCCCATGTCAATGCCAGCCATCATGACAGAATTGGCATTTTCCTGCACTACGGCACTATTCTTTTCCACTCCCCCGCAACAACGCCTCCACGGCGCGGCCGATTTGCAACACCGTATCGTCGGCGCCGGCCAGGCCGCAGATGCCCAGCCCCACGGGCAGCTCGCCGTCGGCATGGCAAGGCAGCGACAGCGCGCAGCCGTCGAGGAAGTTGATCACGCTGGCGTTGCGCAGCACCAGGCCGTTCGTGGCAAAGAAGGTGGCGTCATCCGCTTCCAGCGGCGCGACCTGCGGCGCCAGAATGGCCACGCTGGGCATCAGCCAGGCGTCGAACGGCACCAGGCGCTGCTGCGCAATGGCGATCAGGCGCGCGCGCGCATCGAGCAAGTCGATGTAGTCAAACGCGCCCTGCTGCTGGCCGCGGCGGATGCGCGCCGCCACGCGCTGGTCGTACTGCGCGCCCTTTTCCTCGAGCAGGGCGCGATGCCAGTGCCACGCTTCCGCCGCCACCAGGCCGCCGCCGCCATTGATCGTCGGCAGCTCCAGCAATTCCGGAAAATCGAACTGTTCCACCAGGGCGCCCGCTTGCCGCAGCTTGTCCAGCGCGGCGTCGAAAGCCTGCTGCACCTGCGGCTCCACGTGCGTACCGACGTAGTCCAGGGTAAAGCCGAAGCGCAAGCCTTTCAGTGCCGGCGCCTGCGCGCCGATGTCATGGCCCGACAGCGCTGCATACAAAATGGCGCAGCAATCGACGCTGCGGGCGATGGGCCCGGCCGAGTCGAGGGAGCGCGACAGGGGCACCGTGCCGGCCAGCGGCACAGTCGCCGCCGTCGGCTTGAAGCCCGTCAGGCCGCAAAAGGCCGATGGAATGCGGATCGAGCCGCCCGTATCCGTGCCCAGCGCGCCGGCCGCCATGTCCAAGGCCACGGTGACGGCGCCGCCCGAGGTGGAGCCGCCCGCCACGCGCACGCCGTCGTGCGGATTGCGCGGCGTGCCGTAATGGGGATTCAAGCCCAGGCCGGAAAACGCGAATTCGCTCATGTTGGTGCGGCCCAGCAGAACGGCGCCGGCCGCGCGCAGGCGCGCCACGGCAAGCGCATCGGCCACGGCGAGCGGCGCGTCGGCCAGCGCCAGCGAGGCGGCGCTGCTGACCTGCCCCCTGACGTCGAACAGGTCCTTGATCGAAATGGGGATACCGGCCAGCGGCGAGGCAATGATGCCGGCGGCGCGCGCCGCATCGCTGGCACGGGCCTCGGCCAAGGCCTGTTCGCCATCAAGGCTGACATAGGCATGGCCGCCCTGCGCCCGGTGCGCCTCGGCGCGCGCCAGCATCCGCTCGGTCAGTGCCACGCTGGTGATGCGGCCGGCGGCCAGGTCGGCCGCCAGTTCGCGGATGGTCTTGGTCAGTTCGGTCATTCTCTTATCCTTCCACGGGCAGGGTTTGCACGGCATAGCGGTGCTGCAGGCGGCGCTGCAAGGCTGGATCATACAGCTCCAGCTCAAACGCGTCGCCATGGCCCATCTCGCCGATGATCGGTTGCGTGCCGCAGAACATGGCGCTGCCCACGGGCAGGCTGCTTTGTCCCGTGTAGCGCAAAATCAGGTCTTCCGGCGACAGCATGCGCGTCACGGGGCCATCCTGGTACAGGGCCGGCACGCCGGCCCGTTCTCGCCAGGAGCGCATCTGCAGCTGGTCCCAGTGGCCAGCCACGTCGGCATAGCGCCACAGGGTGTCTCCCACGGGCTTGCCGCACATCTGTTTCGACACCGTCACGCCATAGCTTTCCACCTTGCGGTCCGTATGGTCGGAGCCGATGCCCACCAGCAGGCCGTATTCCGTGGAAAACAGCACGAATTCGGCCTCGCCGGACGAATCGCCGCCCGGCACTTCGATGGCGGCGTCGCTCGACAGCAGCGATGCCGCCACGCGGTAAAACGTCGGCACGCTTTTCGGGCGCGCCACGCCGATGGCTTCCAGTTCGGCGATATGGTGTTCCACCATCGCCATGTCGCGGCCCGTCCAGCCGGCGATGATGAGGTGATCGATGTCGAAGGTGACGGGACCGTGGCCTGCCAGTTGAAAACGCAATGTCGCCATGATTTTATTCCTCCAGGGGGCCGCGGCCCGTTTCGCGTGCGGCAAACACTGCCGCGCCGGTGATCAGCAAGGCCGCCGCCACGTACAGCGAGACGGCCACGGTGCTGTTGTACGAGCGGTACAGGCTGGCGATGACGAGCGGCGCGAAGCCGCCGCCGATGACGCCGGCCAGGGTATAGGCCAGCGAGGAACCCGCATAGCGCACCTTGGTCGGGAATTGCTCGATGACGAAGGCCGCTTGCGGGCCGTACATGATGGCGTGGATGACCAGACCCACGACGACGGCCGTGACGATGGCGGCCGGGCTGGCCGTGTCTAACAAGGTGAAGAAGGCAAACGCCCACACGAGGCCCAGCGCTGCGCCCAGCGCATACACGGGGCGGCGGCCGATCTTGTCCGACAGCGCGCCAAACAGCGGCACCGACAGCGCATTGCAAGCCGTGCCGATCATGATGGCGGTGAGCGCCAGGGTCGACGACAGATGCAGCACCGTCGTCACATACGTCAGGGTGAACACCACCACCAGCGCATACAGCACGTCCGAGCCGATGCGCACGCCGCCGGCGATCAGCAGACGGCGCCAGTAGAGGCGCAGCACGTCGCCGATCGGCGCTTCGGCCTTGGCATCCTGCTGGTCGAGTTCCTTGAACAGCGGGGTTTCCTCGATGCCGCTGCGTATCCACATGCCAAACGCCACCAGCAGCAGGCTGGCGATGAACGGCATGCGCCAGCCCCAGTCCATGAACGCTTCATGCGGCAGCAGATAGGTGATCAGACCGATGCAGCCCGTCGCCAGCAAGGTGCCGAACGACGGCCCCACCTGCGTCCACGAGGCGTTGCGGCCACGCTTGTCCGGCGCACCGTGTTCGACGGAGATCAGCACGGCACCGGCCCATTCGCCGCCCAAAGCGATGCCCTGCACGAAACGCAGCGCCACCAGCAGGACGGGGCTCCAGATGCCGGCCGTCGCATACGTGGGCAAGAGGCCCATCAGGCCCGTCGTCACGCCCATCAGCATCAGGGTCACCACGAGCACCCAGCGGCGTCCCAGCTTGTCGCCCAGGTGGCCGAAGATCACGCCGCCGATCGGACGCGAGATATAGCCGACGGCATACGTGGAAAAGGCCAGGATGGTGCCCGTCAGCGGATCGAAGGAAGGGAAGAACAGGTGATTGAAGATCAGCGCGGCCATGGTGTTGTAGACGGTGAAGTCATACCATTCCAGGGTCGTGCCGACCATGCTGGCCGTGGCCAGGCGGCCCGTCTTGGCCGTCGTGGCCTTCTCGCCCGGTGCCTGGGCTGCCGGATGCGCGGCGTTCGTATATGTGGTCATAGCCTACCTCTCTCGTCAGTTTTATTGCAGGCCCGGCGCAGGATGCTTTGCCCTGCGCCGTGGCCCGTGTCTCGTGTTATCAGTGCCGGCAAGATGCGCTTGCGGCGCGTCAGGCAGCGTGCAGGTCCGCCTCGCGCAGCTGCCAGGACAGTTGCAGGATGGCTGCCTGTTCCCCGTCGAGCCCCAGCGCCGCGCTGGCGGCATCGGCGACCGCCACGGCGGCACTTTCGGACGATGCGTCGATCAGGAAGATCGGATCGAGCACGCGGCCCTCCGTCCGTTCCTCCGGCAGGGGGCCGGACAGATTGGCGTCGGGCGTGAGCAAGCGCGTGGCAATGACGCCGTCGATCTGCAGCAGCGTCGCTCCCAGCGTGGCCAAGCCGGCCACGGCTTGCGCGTCCTGGCCGATGGCTGGCGCGCCCAGACGCAGCACGGCCAGCCAGGCGCCCGTGCCCATGCCCGTTTCCGCCTCGATGGCGCAGACACGGCGCATCGGATCGACCATGCGCTGCAGGTTCGTCAGCGACCATGGCGTCTGCTGGCCGAAGGCCTTGAAGTAGTCGGGCGTCTGGAAGGCGGCGAGCGACACGGTGCGGTACAGGCCCAGGTATTTGCGCGGACCGCGCACGCTCTGGTAGCGCGTGCCGCTGACGAAGCCGGGAATGCGCACGCGCTCTTCCACGTGCTCGCGGTCATACCAGCGGTTGAAATCAAGCTCGTGTTCCGGGTCGGCGCTGGTCCAGACGAACAGGATGCCGGGCAAGGTGGTGGTGGACGTCGTCATGAGGGTTCCGTTTGCGTTGTAAGTGGAGTGCCAACCCAGAATAGGTGGCACGCCATCACTTGGCAAACGGGTTATTCTGAACGCGACTGATAAGTTTTTCTTGTGGGTGGGGCCAACAATGTTGTCGGATTACGCGGCGTCCCGCCGCTAATCCTACCTACCCGACTAATATGCATCGTAGGTCGGCTTAGCATCAGCGTAAGCCGACATCACCCGGCACCATATTCCTCGCCCAGCGCCAGCGTGAACCTGGCCGCCTCCTCGCACGCCAGCATAGCGACCAATTGAATCGCTTCCGTCGTGATGTCTTCGCTGTAACTGATGACGATGCGCTGCGGCGCCAGGCTGCTGGCGCAGGGAATCAGCGCGATATTGCCTTGCTCGATTTCCTCGCGCAGGGGCGCCAGCGGCAGCACGGCGATGCCGAAGCCCGCTTTGACCAGGCGCACGATGGCGGAAATCGAGCTGACGCAGTGGACACGGCCCAGCTGCACGCCCTCGTCCTGGCACAGCGCCTTCAAGGCGGAATGCGGCTGCGAACCGCGGTTCATGGTGATGATCGGATGCTGCGCCAGTTGCGCCACCGTGAACGGCACGCCCGTGTCGGGCCAGTCGGCGGCCCTGCCGGCCCAGCCCATGGCGATGGCGCCGCTGCCCGTGCTGCGGATATGGTCGCCCGTCAGCATGTCCGTCTGCAGCGCGATATCGAGTTCGCCCTGCTGCAGCTGTTCGTGCAGGCGGCGCGTCGATTCCGACGTCAATTGAATCTCGATGCCCGGATAGCGCTCCTGCACGCGCTGCAGAAACGGGATCAGCCAGGTATGCACGATGGTTTCGATGACGCCGATGCGCACTTCGCCCGTGATCTGCGCGGGCGAGGAATTGGCCGCATACATGTCGCGGCACAGCTCCAGCATGCGCTCGGCGTACACAAGCAGGTTGCGCCCGGCAAAAGTCAGGCGGATGTCACGCGCATCGCGGTCGAACAGGCGCGTGCCGAAGTCCTGCTCCAGCGAGGCGATGCGGTTGGAAATGGCCGCCTGCGTGATGTGCAGCTTGTCGGCCGCCGTGCGGAAGCTGCCCAGCCGCGCAGCCCAGACAAACGCTTCGAGAAAACGGGTATTCAATGGAGCTCTTCTTCACCTAGAGTGTGGTCGCCCCATTGTAAGCCAAAGCGCCCCGCCCTATTTCTGCGCCAGGAAATCGAGCAAGGTCAGGGCGACGATCTTGCTGGCCTTGCGCAAGTCGTCCAGCGCCAGGCGCTCGTCGGCCTTCTTCGCGTTCGATTCGGGCACCGTGCGCGGGCCGGCGCCATACAGCACGGCGGGGATGCCCCGTTCGCCATACAGGCGCGCATCCGCATACAGGGGCGTGCCGACAGCGGGTATCGTCTCGCCAAGGATGGCTTGCGCGTTTTTCTGCAGGCTGCCGACCAGCTGTTCGGAACCGGGCAAGGGCCGCAGCGCATGCGACAGCAGCAGGCGGCGGATCTCGATGCGGATGCCAGGCTCGCCGCGCACCGCGTCTTCGATCAGCGCGCGCACCTGCGCTTCCACCGCCACCGGGTCTTCTTCGGGAATCATGCGGCGGTCCATCTTCATGACGACCTTGCCCGGCACCACATTGGTATTCGTGCCGCCGTCAATGCGACCCACCAGCATGGTGGGCGAGTCGATGCCGGCCACTTTCGATTTGATCTTTTTCAGTTCCGGCAGCTGGCCGTAAATGGCGTTGAGGATCTTGTTGGCCGCCTGCAGCGCATCGTGGCCCGTTTCCGGCATGGAGCCGTGGCCCGACTTGCCGTGCACGGTGATTTCCAGCTGCAGGCAGGCGTTGTGCGCCGTGACGATGCCGTAGCTGAAACCGGCGGCGATGACGAAATCGGGCTTCGTCAGCTGCTGTTCCAGCAGCCAGCCCGGCCCCAGCAAGCCGCCGAATTCCTCGTCGTAGGTGAAGTGCAGTTCCAGCTGGCCTTTGAGCGGAATGCCCAGCGCCTCCAGGGCGCGCGCGGCAAACACATAGGTGGCGAAATCGCCTTTCGACACGGCCGTCGCGCGGCCGTAGATATAGCCGCCGTCGATCTGGCCGCCGTACGGCGGATACGTCCAGTTGTCGCCGGGCGGCACCACGTCGCCATGCGCATTCAAGGCCACCGTCGGCCCGCCTGCCGCATATGGCCGGCGCACGATCAGGTTGGTGATGCTCTGCATGCCATACGCCTCGACCTGGTCCGCCGGCACGGCGTGTTTTTCCGCGTTCCAGCCATACGCCTGCAGCAGTTGCGCCACCAGGTCTGCATGGGGCGCGTTATTGCCGGGCGGCGTATCCGTCGGCTGCTGCACCACCTTCTGTAAAAAGGCGATCTCCTCGTCGAAGTGCTCGTCGATCCAGGCCGTGATTTTTTCTGCGTGCGTAGTCATTTTGCTCCTTGCATGGTCTGTTGCAGCCAGGCGCCCAGTTCGCTGCGCTCGGCCTCCGTCATATTGGTCAGGTTCCCGATCGGCATGGCTTTCAGCTCGATGGCCTGCTTGTAGATTTGCGCCGCGTGCTGGCGGATTTGCGTCTCATTATCCAGCATCATGCCGGCCGGCGCCGTGGCGAAGCCCGGCTGCGTGGGCTGGGCCGAATGACAGGTGGCACAGCGCTGGGCGATGATGGCGTGCACGCTCGTGAACTGCGCCGCCGGGTCCACCGCCGGCGCGGCCGCCAGGGCCACGGGCGCTTTCGGCGCGATGGCCACGGCCACGGCCACCAGCAGGGCCACGCCGAGGGCGGGGTAGCGCCACTCGACGCGGCCCTTGTGGCGCAGGTTGAAGAAGTGGCGGATGAAGACGCCGGCCGCCATGATCAGCGCCAGCACCAGCCACGCGTGGTCGTTGCGGTAAGTCATCGCGTAGTGGTTGCTGATCATGATGAACAGCACGGGTAACGTAAAATAATTGTTATGCACGCTGCGCTGCTTGGCTTTCAGGCCATGTTTGGGATCGGGCAGCTTGCCGGCGGCCATGGCCTCGACCATCTTGCGCTGGCCTGGAATGATCAGCATCAGCACATTGGCCACCATGATGGTGCCGATCATGGCGCCCACGTGGATGTAGGCGGCGCGCCCGCTGAGCAAATGCGTGAGCACGTACGCGGCGCCGACGATCAGCGCGAACACCGTCACGCCGAACCACAGTTCATATTGCGCCAGCTTCGAGCGGCACAGCAGGTCGTACACGGTCCAGCCGATGACGAGGGTGGCGATGCCGATGCCGACGGCCTGGCCGCTGGAGATATCGGCCACGGCCTTGTCGATCATCATGGCCTGGGCATTGAAGTAATACGCGATGGTGAGCAGCGCAAAGCCGGACAGCCAGGTGGAATACGCTTCCCACTTGAACCAGTGCAGTTCCTTCGGCAGTTCGGCCGGCGCCACCAGGTATTTTTGCGGGTTATAGAAGCCGCCGCCATGCACGGCCCACAATTCCCCCGACACGCCCTTCTTCGCCAGCTCGGAGCCGGGCGCGGGCGGACGTATGGAATTGTCGAGCCAGACGAAATAAAAGGAAGCACCGATCCAGGCGATGCCCGTGATGACGTGCAGCCAGCGGACGATCAGGTTCAGCCACTCAAGGCCGTACGGAATCAGGTAGGCAAATACTTCCATAAATTTCCTCTAGTCAGACCGAACCCATATTCGTGCCAATCTACACAAGATAAACGGATTTACCGCCCATCACATGAAAAATATCGTATATTTGACATATTCAAATCGATATACAACAGAGCCGCCGCCACATGTCCAGCCTGCCGCAACACCTCGACCTGCACCTGATCCGCATCCTCTACCTGCTGCTGGTGGAAAAGAATGTCTCGCGCGTGGCGCTCAAGCTCAATCAGCCGCAGCCCTCGATTTCCGCCTCCCTGCGCAAGCTGCGCGAATTGACGGGCGACCCGCTGCTCGTGCGCGGCGCGCGCGGCATGGTGCCGACCCAGCATGGCGAAAGCCTGCTCAATCCGGCCAAGCGCATCCTCGACCAGACGGAAAGCCTGTTCGTCAAGAAGACGCCGTTCGTGGCGCAGGAAGAGGCGCGCACCTTCCATATCGCCGCGCCCGACTACCTGGACAGCCAGTTCCTGCCCAACGTGGTGGCCCTGCTGCGCCGCGGCTCGCCGAAAAGCCGCGTCGTGCTGCACAGCCTGGGGCCGGGCATCGACCATATCCGCCAGCTCTCCGACGGTGGCCTGGACCTGGTGATCGCCAACTGGGACGAGCCGCCCGCGCACCTGCACATCTCGAAGCTGTTCGAAGACCCCATCATCTGCGCCATGCATGCGGAAAACGCCTATGCGCGCCGTACGGCCAGCGACGCCATGACGCTCGACGACTACCTGAGCCTGCCCCACGTGGCACCGTCGCAGATGATGCCCGGCTACCACGGCGTGATCGATTCCTTCCTCGAACGGCAAAACCTGCAGCGCAACGTGGTGGTGGAGTCGGCGTATTTCGGCCTGATCCCCTACATGCTGACGCAGACGGATCTGGTGCTCACCACGGGCCGGCAATTCATGCGCTTCTATGAAAAGACCCTGCCGCTGAAAACGTACACCGTGCCCTTGAAATTCCCGCCGATGCGCTTTTACCAGCTGTGGCACCAGCGCGTGCACCAGGCGCCCGAACACAAATGGCTGCGCGACCAGGTCAGCGCGGCCGCCAAGGCGCTGGTGCAGCGATAGCCGCTATCAGCGCGCGCATATAATGGAGGCAGGAACGGGGCGCTATCATCACCGCTTGCATGATCGGAAAACCATGACCACCCTTTCAGACCTGAACGCCGGCAGCCAGGCCGATTTTATCGCGCACCTGCATGGCATCTACGAACACTCGCCCTGGATCGCCCAGCGCGCGGCCGCCGCCCGGCCGTTTGCCAGCCTGACGGCCCTCAAGACGGAGCTGCAGCGCGTGCTGGCGCAAGCCTCGCCCGAAGAGCAGCTGGGACTGATACGCGCCCACCCCGAGCTGGCCGGCAAGGCCGCCATCGCCGGGCAGCTGACGGCGGAATCGACGCGCGAACAGGCCAAGTCGGGCCTGAACCTGTGCAGCCCTGATGAATTCGCCACCCTGCAGCGCCTCAACAGCGAATACAACGCCAAGTTCGGCTTTCCCTTCATCCTGGCCGTCAAGGGTCCGACGGGCGAGGGCCTGACGCGCCAGGACATCATCGCCACGTTTGCGCGGCGCCTGAAAAACCGGCGCGCCGATGAACTGGCCGAATCGCTGCGGCAGATCAAGCGCATCGCCGAACTGCGCCTGAACGACCTGTTCGACGTGCGCCTGGACTTCGGCCCCGCCATCATGCAGCAGGCGGAAACGCTGGCCGGCTGGAGCGACAGCGATTACAACCTGACCTGCGCTTACCTGACGCCGGCGCACCGCAAAACGGCCGCGCAGCTGGCCGACTGGATGCGGGACGCGGGCATGCAGGTGCACATCGACGCCGTCGGCAATGTCGTCGGCCGCTATCTGTCCGACGCACCGGGCGCGAAGACCCTGATGACGGGATCGCACTACGACACCGTGCGCAACGGCGGCAAGTACGATGGCCGCCTGGGTATCGTGCTGCCGATCGCCGTCGTGCGCCACCTGCATGAGCGGGGCGAAAAGCTGCCGTTTCATTTCGAGGTCGTCGGTTTCGCCGAAGAGGAAGGCGTGCGCTTCAAGAGCACGTTTTTGGGCAGCACGGCCGTGACGGGCAAGTTCGACGTGTCGCTGCTGGAGCAGCTGGATGCGGATGGCGTGAGCATGCGCGACGCGCTGGCCGCCGCCGGCCACGAGGCGAGCGCCATCGGCGCCATCGCGCGCGATCCCGAAGACTTGCTCGGCTATGTGGAAGTGCACATCGAGCAGGGTCCCGTGCTGCTCGAGCGCGACCTGCCGCTGGGGATCGTCACGGCGATCGCCGGCAGCTCGCGCTACCTGGTCAGTCTTGGGGGCGTGGCCAGCCATGCGGGCACCACGCCCATGACCATGCGCAAGGATGCGGCCAGCGCGGCCGCGGAAATCATCCTGCTGGTGGAACGGCGCTGCAGCCACGGCGAAGCGCTGGTGGGTACTGTGGGTCAGCTGCAGGTGCCCAACGGCTCCGTCAACGTGATCGCCGGCGCCTGCATCCTGTCGCTCGATATCCGCGCGGCCGTTGATGCCGTGCGCCAGGCAGCCGTCGACGATATTCTGGATGGCATCGCCGCCATCTGCGCGCGGCGCCAGATCGACTACCAGCTGGAACTGCTGCTGTCGGCGCGCGCGGCGCCGTGCGCGCCGTGGCTGATGGCACAGCTGGCGCAGGCCGTGGAATCCGTCGGCATCGCACCGTATGCGCTGCTGTCGGGCGCCGGCCACGACGCCATGGCCATGGCCGCCATCACCGACGTGGCCATGCTGTTTACCCGCTGCGGCAATGGCGGCATCAGCCACAACCCGCTGGAAACCATGACGGCCGACGACGCCGACATCGCGGCGCGCGCGCTGCTGGCGTTTTTGCGCAACTTCCAGCCCAAGCCGCAGGGATAGCGGTCGTGGCTACACGGCCACGGCCCGCTCCAGCATCGCGTGCAGCAGCACGTTGCAGCCCGCTTCCAGGTGCTCGGGCCTGGCGTCCTCGATTTCATTGTGGCTGATGCCGTCCTTGCACGGCACGAAGATCATGCCGGCCGGGGCCAGCCGGGCTGCGTAGATGGCGTCGTGGCCGGCACCGGACACCACGTCCATCACGGAGTAGCCGAGTTTGGCCGTGGCGTTGCGCACGGCGCCCACGCAGTCGGGGTGGAACGGACATGGCGGGTAGTAGGAGACTCTTTCCAGTGAAATGCCCAAGCCTGTTTTTTCGCGCGTGGCATCGATGAAAGCCGTGATCTCGCCGTGCATGGTGTTGAGCAGCTCGTCGTTCACGTTGCGCAGGTCGATGCTGAATTTGACTTCGCCGGGGATCACGTTGCGGCTGTTCGGGAATACCTGCACCATGCCCACCGTACCGCGCCCGTACGGCGGGTAGCGGTTGGCAATCGCCACCACTTCCTGCATGATGGTGGTGGCCACCTGCAGCGCATCCTTGCGCAAGCCCATGGGCGTGGGGCCCGCATGCGCTTCCATGCCCGTCACCACGCAGTCGTACCAGGACAGGCCCATCACGGCCGGCACCACGCCGATAACCTTGTCCGCGTCTTCCAGCACGGGGCCCTGTTCGATATGCGTCTCAAAATAGGCGCCGATCGGATGGTCGCCCGGCACCTGCTCGCCCTTGTATCCGATGCGCGCAAGTTCTTCGCCCACGGTCTTGCCTTCCGTGTCCCTGGCCGCATACGCGGTTTCCAGCGAGAAGGCGCCGCAAAACACGCCCGAGCCCATCATCACGGGCACGAAACGCGAGCCTTCCTCGTTGGTCCAGAAGGCCACCTCGATCGGTGCCTGCGTCTTGATCTTCAGATCGTTCAGGGTGCGCACCACTTCCAGGCCGGCCAGCACGCCGTAGTTGCCATCGAACTTGCCGCCCGTGGGTTGTGTGTCGATGTGGCTGCCCGTCATCACGGGCGGCAAGGTATTGTCCATGCCGTCGCGGCGCATGAAGACATTGCCGATCTGGTCGATCGTGATGCTCATGCCCGCCTCCCTGCCCCAGCGCACCACCAGGTCGCGGCCTTCCTTGTCGAGATCCGTCAGGGCCAGGCGCTTGACGCCGCCCTTCGCCGTCGCGCCAATCCGCGCCAGCTCCATCAGCGCTGCCCACAGGCGCTCGCCATTGATACGCAATGCATCCATCGTCAACTCCTTATGCGGTCGTGGCGGAAAAGGCGGGGCGTTCGATATAGCGCCCTGCCCCTTCGACGGCCGTCAGTTCGCCCTGGTGGAACACCACCTTGCCGGCGGCAATCGTGGTGCGGGGGATGCCGCGCACGGTGCGCCCTTCGAAGACATTGAAGCCTCCCTTGGCGAACTGGGTGGCGGCGGAAATGGTGCGCGTGCCTTGCGGGTCCCACAGCACGATATCGGCATCGCTGCCTGCGGCGATGACGCCCTTGCGTGGATACATATTGAAGATCTGCGCCGCATTGGTCGATGACACCTTGACGAATTCTGAGGGGGTGAGCATGCCCGAATTGACGCCAGCATCCCACACCACGGCCATGCGTTCCTCGACGCCGCCGCAGCCGTTCGGGATGCGCGTAAAGTCGTTCTTGCCGGCCGCCTTCTGCTCGGCGCAAAAGGTGCAGTGATCGGTGGCCGTCGTGTGCAGGTTGCCGCTTTGCAGGCCGTGCCACAGGGCCGATTGATGGTGCTTGCCGCGGAACGGCGGGCTCATGACGTGGCCCGCCACGTAGTCGAAATCGTCGCTCTGGTAGACGCTGTCGTCGATCACCAGGTGGCCCGCCAGCGCTTCGCCATATACGCGTTGCCCGTTGGCGCGCGCGCGCGTGATGGCGTCGAGCGACTCCGCGCACGAGACGTGCACGATGTACACGGGGGTATTCAAAACGTTGGCGATCGCGATGGCGCGGTTGGCCGCCTCCGCTTCCACGGCGGGAGGGCGCGACAGCGGGTGCGCCTGCGGCCCGGTGATGCCTTTTTTGAGCAGGGCTTGCTGCAACTGGAAAACCAGTTCGCCGTTTTCCGCATGGACGGTGGGCAGCGCCCCCAGTTCCAGCGAGCGGGTAAAGCTTTTCACCAAGGTTTCATCGTCGGCCATGATGGCGTTTTTATAGGCCATGAAGTGCTTGAAGCTGTTCACGCCATGCTCGCGCACCAGCACTCCCATCTCTTCATGTACCTGCTCGCTCCACCAGGTGATCGCCACGTGGAAGGTATAGTCGCCGGCCGCCTTGGCCGACCACGCGCGCCACTGGTGATACGCCTCGATCAGCGACTGCTTCGGCGCGGGAATGACGAAGTCCATGATGGTGGTGGTGCCGCCGGCCAGGCCCGCCGCCGTGCCCGTGAAAAAATCGTCGGACGTCACCGTGCCCATGAAAGGGAGGTTCATGTGCGTGTGCGTATCTATCCCGCCCGGCATCACGTACAGGCCGCCCGCGTCGATCACGGTGGCGCCAGCCGGCACGGGCAGGTTCTCGCCGACGGCGGCGATCGTGTCGCCCTCGATCAGCACATCGGCGCGAAACGCGCGGTCGGCGTTGACGACGGTACCGCCACGTATCAGTGTAGTCATCTTGTCTCCTTCTCGAAAAGATCAGGACTGGGGCGCCTGCTGTACGAGCGCAGCTACCTTGCCCTTCATCATGACGCCGTAGACGACTGCGGCGATGGCCACGCCCACGAACCAGGCGTAGGTATAGATGGTTTTGAAGCCTTCGCCCACGCCGGGAAACGCCGTGGGAAAGGCCGCATTCAGAAAGCCCGGGATATTCGGCAGCACGGCGATGACAAAGGCGATCAGCGCCGCCATGTTCCAGCCATTGCCATACGAGTAGACGCCGTCGTCGCGGTACAACTGCCTGACGTCGAGCTGCGTCTTGCGCACAAAGTAATAGTCGACGATGAGGATGCCGGCGATGGGGCCCAGCAAGGCCGAGTAGCCGATCAGCCAAGTGAAGATATAGCCCTGTGTCGACTCAAGCACCTTCCACGGCATCATGACGATGGCGATGAAGGCCGTGATGTAGCCGCCCATCTTGTATGAAATCTGCTTCGGCGCCAGCGAGGAAAAGTCGTACGCAGGCCCCACCAGGTTGGCCGCCAGGTTGACGCTGACCGTGTCGATCAGGAGGATGATCAGGGCGATCAGCACGGCGGCGCCCGTCATGCGGCTGGCCAGGTCGACGGGGTCCCAGATGGCCTTGCCGTACATGACGACCGAACCGGCAGTGACGATCACGGCCAGCATGGCCAGCAAACCCATCGGCACGGGCAAGCCGACCGACTGGCCCACGATCTGGTCGCGCTGCGTCTTGGCAAAGCGCGTGAAGTCGGGAATGTTCAATGCCAAGGTGGCCCAGAAGCCCACCATGGCGGTGAGCGACGGCCAGAAGACGCTCCAGAACTGGCCCGCCTTTTTGCCGCCGGGGATGAATTGCGATGGCTGGTCCAGCAGGCTGGCCACGCCGCCGGCCTTGCTGTGCACCCAGTACAGCAGCACGAAGCAGATCAGGATTTTCAAGGGCGCCGTGTAGGTCTCGAGCTTGCGGATCGATTCCATGCCATGCAGGATGTAATAGAACTGGATGGCCCAGAAGGCCAGGAAGCACAGCAGCTGGCTACCGTTGATGCCCAGGCCAGCGATCTTCTCGCCGCCCAGCTCATGCCCCATCAGCACGCCCATCAGCGTGTAAATCATCTGCCCGCCGAACCAGGTCTGGATGCCGTACCAGCCGCAGGCGACGATGGCGCGCATCAGGGCCGGCAGGCGCGCGCCCATGGTGCCGAACGAGGCGCGCGCCAGCACGGCATACGGGATGCCGTACTTGGTGCCCGCATGGCCGATCAGCAGCATGGGCAAGAGCACGATGGCGTTGGCGAGAAATACCGTGAGCACGGCCTGGTAGCCGGACATGCCGCTGTCGATCAGGCTGGCCGACAGGGTGTAGGCGGGAATGCACATCACCATGCCCACCCACAGCGCGGCGAAGTGATACCAGCGCCAGGTGCGCTGCGCCGCCGTGGTGGGCGCCAGGTCTTCATTCCAGAGTTGCGTGTTGCCTGAATAGTCGTGGTTCACAGGGTTGCTCCATCGGTTGGGAGGTTGGGCGTTTTAAAAACGGCTGCGGCCTAGCTTACTGCAAAGTTGGGCAACTGTTTATAAAATATGCGTACGCAAAAAACGTGCCCTATACCGATTCCGCCAATGCCCGGGGGTTGCGCGGATCCTGCGTCCAGTTCATGTACGGCTTGCCCGTGGCCTGCGGCACCATCGTGATGCAGCCCTGCACCGGACAGGTGATTTCGCACAGGTTGCAGCCCACGCATTCCTCCTTGATCACTTCATATGTGCGCGTGCCGGCGGCGTCGATCAGTTGCGCAATCGACTGGTGCGAGGTGTCTTCGCAAGCCACGTAGCACTTGCCGCATTTGATGCAGTCGTCCTGGTTAATCTGCGCGATCACCTGGTAATTCATGTCCAGGTATTTCCAGTCCGTCGTGTTGGCCACGGCCTTGCCGGAAAAATCGCTGATGCGTGCATAGCCCTTCTCGTCCATCCAGCGCGACAGGCCATCCTTCATTTCTTCGACGATGCGGAAGCCATGCAGCATGGCGGCCGTGCACACCTGCACGCAGCCGGCGCCCAGGGCGATGAATTCGGCCGCGTCGCGCCAGTTGCCGATGCCGCCGATGCCGGAAATGGGCAAGCCGCGCGTCTGCGGATCGCGGGCGATTTCCGCCACCATGTTCAGCGCGATGGGTTTCACGGCCGCGCCGCAATAGCCGCCATGCGTGCTGGCGCCGCCCACGATGGGCAAGGCCACCATGCGGTCCAGGTCCAGCGAGGTGATCGAGTTGATGGTGTTGATCAGCGAGACGGCGTCCGCGCCGCCCGCCTTGGCCGCGCGCGCCGGCATCCGCACGTCCGTGATGTTGGGCGTGAGCTTGACGATGACGGGCAGTCGGCTGTGTTTCTTGCACCAGGCGGTCACCATCTGCACGTACTCGGGCACCTGGCCCACGGCCGCGCCCATGCCCCGCTCCGGCATGCCGTGCGGGCAGCCGAAATTGAGCTCGATGCCGTCCGCCCCCGTCGCCTCGACCTTGGGCAGGATGTCGGCCCAGTAGTGCTCTTCGCAAGGCAGCATCAGGGAGACGATCATGGCGCGGTCGGGCCAGTCCTTTTTCACCTGCGTGATTTCGCGCAGGTTGATCTCCAGAGAGCGGTCGGTAATCAGCTCGATGTTGTTGAAGCCCACCACTTCGCGGTTCTTGCCGTACAGGGCGGAATAGCGCGACGAGACGTTGACGGCGGCAGGGTCTTCACCGAGCGTTTTCCACACGACGCCACCCCACCCCGCCTCGAAGGCGCGCACCACGTTATACGCCTTGTCGGTCGGCGGTGCGGACGCCAGCCAGAAGGGATTCGGCGCCTTGATGCCGCAAAATTCGATGCTGAGATCAGCCATTATGCAGCCTCCACTTTATTGAACAGATCGGAATGGATGGCCAGTGCGGCCAGCTTGCCATGCTGGACGGCCTGCACCGTCAAGTCCTGCCCCGGCGCCACGCAGTCGCCGCCCGCGTAGATCCCCGGCAGCACAGTGCGGAAACCCGCGTCGACGGCGATCTTGTCGCCTTCACGCTGCAGCAACGACGCCATCGGGTCATGCAGCAGCTGCGTATCGAGGCTCTGGCCGATGGCCTTGAAGATGGCGTCGGCCGCCACGTCGAACGTTTCGCCCGTGCCCGCCAGGCGCGTGCCCTGCATGCGGGTTTTCTCGAAACGCATGCCGGCCACCTTGCCCCCGCTATCGAGCAGCACCTGCTGCGGCTGGGCCCACGTCAGCATGCGCACCTGGTTCGCCTTGGCGATCTCCTGTTCATGGTGGGTGGCCGTCATGGCGTCGAAACCGCGCCGGTAGACCAGGGTGACTTCCTCGGCGCCCAGACGCTGAATCTGCACGGCCATGTCGATGGCCGTATTGCCGGCGCCAATCACGATCGCGCGTTTCGGCACGGGCAGCGCGGCCAGGTCATCCGCCTGGCGCAGCGCGGCGATGTAATCGACGGCGGCCAGCAAGCCCGGTGCGTCCTCGCCCGTCAAGCCCAGCTTGCGGCTGGCGCCCAGGCCCAGGCCGAGGAAGACAGCGTCGTACTGCGCATGCAAGTCGCGCAGCTGCACGTTTTCGCCCAGCGTCTGGCGACATCGGATGGCGATGCCGCCGATGCCCATTAAAAATTCAACCTCCTTCTGCGCGAAATCGTCCGTCAGCTTGTACTTGGCGATGCCGTATTCATTCAGGCCGCCCGCCTTGCCCTCTTTTTCAAAGATCACCACGTCGTGGCCCAGCATGGCCAGGCGGTGCGCGCACGACAGGCCGGCTGGTCCCGCGCCGATGATGGCGATGGTCTTGCCGGTGGCAGCCGCGCGCTTGAACGGATGGCTGGCAAACCGCATGTGGTCGACCGCGTAGCGCTGCAGCAGGCCGATTTTCACGGGCTGGCCTTCGGCGTCGTGGTTGCGCACGCAGACGTCTTCGCACAGGATTTCCGTCGGGCAGACGCGCGCGCAGCTGCCGCCCAGGATGTTCTGTTTCAGGATGCCGGCGGCGGCGCCGTTGATGTTCTTGTCGTGGATATTGCGGATGAAGCTGGCCACGTCGATTTCCGACGGACAGATGCGGCTGCACGGCGCGTCGTAGCAATACAGGCAGCGGGCGCTTTCGATGGCGGCCTGGCGCGCCGTCAGGGGCGGCGCCAGGTCCGTGAAATGGCCCGCCAATTCCTCATTGGGCAGGGCGGAATGCGGTAAATAACTCAAGGACTCGATCATCGCGGTTTCCTTTTTTTGTGCGGCCAATGTTTGACTTAAAACTCTTACTTCATCTGGGGAAAAGCAAATTCCACACCAGCGCTTGCCGTGTTCGGCCAGCGCTGCATCACGGCCTTGTGGCGCGTGTAGAAGCGCACGCCTTCGGGGCCATACGCGTGGTGGTCGCCGAACATGCTGCGCTTCCAGCCGCCGAAACTGTTGAAGGCCATCGGCACGGGCAAGGGGATGTTGACGCCCACCATGCCGACCTGGATCTGGCGCACGAATTCGCGCGCCACGCCGCCGTCGCGCGTGTAGATGGCCACGCCGTTGCCATACTCGTTGGCGTTGATCAGCTCCACTGCCTGCACCACATCAGGACACCGCAGCACGCACAGCACGGGGCCGAAAATTTCTTCCTTGTAGATGCTCATGTCGCGCGTCACGTGGTCGAACAAGGTGCCGCCGACAAAGAAACCGTTCTCGCGGCCAGGCACCACATGGTTGCGTCCATCGACCACCAAAGTCGCGCCCTGCTCCACGCCGGAGGCGATCAGTTTTTCGATACGCTGCTTGGCCGCCAGCGACACGACCGGTCCCATTTCCGCACCATCTTCCATACCGTCGCGCACTTTCAGTGCGGCCGTGCGCGTTGCCAGTGCATCGATCAACTTGTCGCCCGCGTCGCCCACGGCCACCACGACGGAGATGGCCATGCAACGCTCGCCCGCCGATCCGTAGGCCGCGCCGATCAGCGCGTCGACCGTCATCTCCATGTCCGCGTCGGGCATCACCACCATGTGGTTTTTCGCGCCGCCCAGGGCTTGCACGCGCTTGCCGCTGGCGCTGCCGCGCGCATAGATGTATTCGGCGATCGGCGTCGAGCCGACAAAGCTGATCGCCTGCACGACGGGGTGGTCGAGCAAGGCGTCGACCGTCACCTTGTCTCCCTGTACCACGTTGAAGACACCGTCGGGTAAACCTGCATCCTTGAGCAATTTCGCGTGCAGCAGCGACGCGGACGGATCGCGCTCGGACGGTTTCAAGACGAAGGTATTGCCGCAGGCAATCGCCACCGGGAACATCCACATCGGCACCATCACGGGAAAGTTAAACGGCGTGATGCCGGCCACCACGCCGAGAGCCTGGCGCATGGACCAGGCGTCGATGCCGCGCGAAATCTGGTCCGTGAATTCGCCCTTCAGCAGTTGCGGTATGCCGACGGCAAATTCCACCATCTCGATGCCGCGCGCCACTTCGCCCTGCGCATCGGCAAAGGTCTTGCCATGCTCGCGCGTGAGCATGGCGGCAAATTCGTCCGTGTGCTGCTGGCACAGCTGCAGGTAGCGGAACAGGACCCTGGCGCGCGTCAGCGGCGGCGTGGCCGACCACGAGGGGAAGGCGGCGGAGGCCGCCTGCACGGCCGCGTCCACGTCTTCCACGGTGCCCAGCGCCACGCGCGCCACAGGCTCGCCCAGGGCCGGGTTGTAGACGTCGCCGTAGCGGCCGCTTTGGGTGTCGATTTTGGCGCCGTTGATGTAGTGGGTGATGGTGTCGAGCTGTGTGTTAATTTGGTTCACGTTATTTCCTCTCTTTACCCCAAGGGCAAATTCTGGGGTCAGACCCGGCGGGTCTGACCCCGGGGCTTAATCAAGGTTCTTCAGCACCGTGGCCAGCTTGCCGAACAGCTCGTCGACATGCTGTTTTTCCAGCACCAGCGGCGGCGACAGCGCGATGATGTCGCCCGTCGTGCGTATCAGCACACCGTCGGCGAAGGCTTGCTTGAAGGCGCTGAAGGCGCGCGTGCCCGGCTTGCCGGCGATGGGATCGAGTTCGATGCCGGCGATCAGGCCGATGCTGCGCAGGTCGATCACGTGCGGCAAACCTTTCAAGGAATGCACTGCATCGCTCCAATACGCCTGCATCGCTTTAGCGTGGCCCAGGATGTCCTGCTCCTCGAACACCTGCAAGGTGGCCAGCGAGGCGGCGCAGGCCAGCGGGTGGCCGGAATACGTATAGCCGTGGAACAGTTCGATGCCCGGTGGCGCATCCATGAAGGCATCGTGGATATACTTTTTGCTGAATACGGCGCCCATCGGCACCATGCCGTTGGTCAGGCCCTTGGCCGTCGTCATCAGGTCCGGCTCGACGTCGAAATAGTCGGCCGCGAACGGCGTCGTCATGCGGCCGAAGCCCGTGATCACTTCATCGAAAATCAACAGGATGCCGTGCTTGGTGCACAGTTCGCGCAAGCGTTTCAGATAGCCTTTCGGCGGGATCAGCACGCCTGTGGAACCGGCCACCGGTTCGACGATGACGGCGGCGATCGTCGAGGCGTCGTGCAGGGCGACGATGCGCTCGAGTTCATCGGCCAGGTGGGTGCCGTATTCGGGTTCGCCCACCGTGTAGGCATTCTTGTCCAGGTTATGCGTGTGCGGCAGGTGGTCCACGCCCGGCAGCAAGGGGCCGAAGGTCTTGCGGTTGCCGCCGATGCCGCCCACGGAAATGCCGCCGAAGCCCACGCCGTGGTAACCGCGTTCGCGGCCGATCAGGCGCGTGCGCGCGCCCTCGCCGCGCGCCCGGTGGTAGGCCAGCGCGATCTTCAACGCCGTATCGACGGCTTCGGAGCCGGAGTTCGTATAAAACACGTGGCCGAACTTGTGGCCCGTGTAGTCCATCAGTTTTTCCGCCAGGTCGAAGGCGGCCGGATGGCCCATCTGGAAAGTGGGGGCGAAGTCGAGCTGGCCCACCATGTCGCGGATGGCGCCGACGATTTTCGGCTGCGCATGGCCGCACGGCACGCACCACAGTCCCGCCGTGCCATCGAGGATGGCGTTGCCATCGACGTCCTTGTAGTACATGCCTTCGGCCGACACCAGCAAACGCGGATGGGCCTTGAAATCACGGTTATTCGTAAACGGCATCCAGAATGCCGACATCGATTCCGGCCTTGTTTCGTTCATGACCTTCTCCTTGGGATGGGCTGGCGCGGGGCCAGGATCGTTTTTGACGAAGCGTAAAATAATTTACCAGTTGGCAAAAAGCTGATGTAATAATAGACAGGCCATCCCCAATGGCACAGATACACAAACGGCAAAGTATCCCAACCGTACAGGTCGAAAAACCACTACAGTTTTTTGTGCAAGGCAGCATAAGGAGCCACCGTGAAGCACAGCGACAGCACAGACGATGCCCCCGAGCAAGCCAGCGGCTGGCCTGTGCTCGACATCGACCGCCAGAAGAAGGGCGGCCTCGTCGAGCAGATCGTCATCGCCATCAGCGTCATGGTGGGCAGCCGCGCCCTGCGCATCGGCACGCGCATGCCGTCCGTGCGCCAGTTCGCCCGCTGCAATGGCGTGTCGACGTTTACCGTCGTCGAATCGTATGACCGCCTGGTCAACCTCGGTTTGCTGTCGTCGCGGCGCGGTTCCGGCTATTTCGTCGCGCGCCACGACATCGCCGCCTCGCCGCAATTGGCTGTGCACGCCAGCCCCACGGCCATCGACGCCCTCACGCCGGACCTGTATTCGGGCGTGTCAGACGCGCTGCCCGTGGGAGCGGGCTGGCTGCCGCCCGAGATGTATGGCGAAGCGACCGTGCTCGACGCCGTGCGCCAGGCCATGCGCATTCCCGCCAGCCGCCTGCGCGGCTATGGCCACCCTCTCGGCTTTCCCTCGCTGCGCCAGCACCTGGCAAGCAGCCTGTCGGAAGAGCTGTTCCAGGTCGAGCCGGACCAGGTCCTGCTGACGCACGGCGCCACGCATGCTTTTGACTTGATCCTGCGCAGCCTGACCAAGCCGGGCGACACGGTGCTGGTGGAAGACCCCGGCTACAGCAATCTGCAGTCGCTGATACGCCACCACGGCTGCATCCCCGTGGGCATTGCACGCGGCGAGGCGGGCCTCGATCTCGATGCGCTGGCCGTTGAAGCCGCGCGCACGCA
The DNA here is from genome assembly GCF_058797855.1 of Janthinobacterium sp. GW823-FHT01H08. Lineage (NCBI taxonomy): Bacteria > Pseudomonadati > Pseudomonadota > Betaproteobacteria > Burkholderiales > Oxalobacteraceae > Janthinobacterium > Janthinobacterium sp. GW823-FHT01H08. Next base: position 1,366,308 of record NZ_CM179504.1, on the reverse strand, counting down.
GCCGAAACTCATGTTCGTCAACACGGTGCTGCAAAATCCGCTCGGTACATCGCTCACCCAGGCGCAGGCGCACCGCCTGCTGGCACTGGCCGAGCAATTCGATTTCTGGCTGGTGGAAGACGATATCTACCGCGAACTGGCGGCGCGCGGCGAAGCGTCGCTGGCGGCGATGGACGGCTTGCGCCGCGTGATCCGCGTGGGCAGTTTTTCCAAGACCCTCTCGCCCGTGCTGCGCGTGGGATCGATTTGCGCCTCGCCGCCGCTGGTGGCCGAACTGGTGCGCGTCAAAATGCTGGCGGGACTGACGACGTCGGAAATCAACGAGCGCGCCGTCTACCACGCCATCTGCGCGCGACCCTACAAGCGCATGGTCGAACGGCTCGTGGCGCAGCTCGATGCGGCCCGCGAGCGCAGCATCGACTGCCTGGCGCAGGCGGGCATGGCGCCCGTGGCGCGGCCCCGCGGCGGCATGTTCGTCAGCGCCGGCTGGCCCGACGTGCAAACGCCGGAATGGAACGGCAAGGTCATCGCCGACATGGCCTTGAAGGCGGGCATCCTGCTGTCGCCGAACGAATTTTTCATGCTGCGCGCGCCCGAGACGGTGTGGTTCCGCTTCAACGTGGCCTACACCGATACCCCCGTGCTGCAGGCCTTCCTGCAATCGATACGCCCACGCTAAAGAAACCGCCATGGTCAGCGACAAATCCCCTGCCCTTCCCGTGAAAAATGCCGGCGGCCGGCGTTTGCAAAACCGCGACCGCCTGGAAGCGGACATCCTGGAGCAAGCCGTGCGCGCGTTCGCCGAATGCGGCTATGAGGGCGCGTCGATCGCCACCATCGCCGAGCGGGCCGGCCTGTCGAAGCAAAACCTGATGTATTACTTCCCGTCCAAGCAGCTGCTGTACCAGCGCGTGCTCGACGACGTGCTCGACGACTGGCTGGCGCGCATGGACATGCTGGCCAATGAACACGACGAGCCGCGCGACGTGCTGCGCGCGTATATCGGCGCCAAGCTGCGTTTTTCGCGCGAACAGCCATGGGCCTCGCGCGTGTATGCGCTGGAAGTGATCAATGGCGCGCCCCTGTACGGCGCGCAGATACGCGACCGGGTCGTGCCCCTGCTGCGCAAGGATATCGCCGTCTTCGAAGCGTGGATCGCCGCCGGCCGGATCGCGCCTGTCAACGCCACGCACCTGATGTTCGCCATCTGGGCCATGACCCAATCGTATGCGGATTTTTCGGCACAGATGGCCCTGGTGCTGGAACGCAAGCAGCTCACGCGCAAGGACTATGAGGACGCCGAAATCCTGATCGCGCACATGGTGCTGGCGGCGGTGGCCATGCCGCCGGCAGGCGAAAAAAAACCGCCTCGACAGGCGGTTTTCTGAACGGCGCGAACGCTTACGCAGCCGTCCTGTTCTTGCGGCGGCGCGCCATGAAGCCGATCATGCCCAGGCCTGCCAGCAGCATCGCATAGGTTTCCGGTTCCGGCACGGCCGACACATAACCGGACACGTTGGTAGCGTTGAAATAATGGTTCGCATTGACCTGGATGTTCGAGGCCCAGTTCCCCACCACGACGCTGCCGTTGATCTGGCCATTGCCACCGGCCAGGGTCGCCAGCGGCGCCAGGACGCTGCCGTACAGGCCCACGCCGTTCAAGGTGATGGTTTGCGCTTCATAGAAGTTGTACAGCACATTGTATTTGCTGAAATCGCCGTAGCCACCGGACAGGTTCACATTCGTGCCGCTGATATTGAGGATCAGGGTGTCGTTCGTGTGCAGATTGCTGAACTTGAAGTTGTTCACCGAGCCCAGCGCCGCGGAAGTCAGGTCGAACACTTGCACATTGCCCGTGCCGCCCTTCAGGGTCATGCCGCCATAGGCCACCGAGCTGCTGCCCGTCGCGGCCACGTTGGCCAGCGAGGTCGAGGTGTTTTTCAGCTGCGCCGACGTCGTGGCGAACGACACGGGCGACACCGTGGTCTTGCTAGCCGTGTTCAGGCCCACGCTGCTCGTCGTCGTGCTGCCGCCCACATAGTAATTGCCGTTCTTGATCGAGCCGGAGCTGTAGTTCAGGTTGCCGCCAACCACCAGCGCATAGCCGGTGTTGCCATGCGTGACGTAGGCATCCTTGTTCTTGTCATTGACCGAATAGTTCGATGCCGTCAAGTTACCGGCGACCAGCACGCCGCCTTCGACATCGCTGCCGGACGCGCTGAAGTTACTGAGGGAATACAAATTGGCGCCACCGATGCCCAAATCGACAACACCGGCTTGCGCGGCGCCGGCGGCAAACACGGTCGACAGAACGAGAACGAATGATGATTTAGGCATGATTGACATTTTATTTCCAAAAAGAAAATTAACTTGACGTCAGAATATCATATCCATTCGCTTTAATATGTCGCAAACCAACAACTTTTGTAACAATAATGAAAACATAGTTGCTCGACGGGAATCATTCTCCTGGCGCTGCCCGGAGAACGCCGCAGCCATCCGGCTGACGCTGAAAACAGACGGGCAAACAGCCGTCTGTTCTGCACTTTCAATATTGCTTAGAAGCGCAGCCAACTTGGTGATACGATCGCGGCAGCGCCAGACCAGGCCAGCCCACAAAGTATGAAATCATAAGGATGAAGCACGCATGAAACGATTGTCCCTAGGCGCACTGATGCTGGCATATGCCTGCGGCGCGCACGCCGATGTGTTTAACATGATCGACAACCAGCCGCTCAGCGAAACCTGGCTCAACGCGGGCTTTTATTCGTATCACTTTCAGCGCGACAAGAACCTGAACGACAGCAATCCGGGCCTGGGCGCCGAATACCGCTTCTCCACGGTCGCGTCGGTCACGGCCGGCCGCTTCTACAATAGCGACCGCGCCTACTCGAATTACCTGGGCGTGTACTACCAGCCGATCAAGGTGGGCCCGCTGCGCATCGGCGCCGTCGTTGGCGGCTTCAGCGGCTATCCGAAGATGCGCGATGGCGGCTGGTTCCCGGCCCTGGTCCCCACCATCAGCTATGAATACCAGCGCGTGGGCGTGAATATCGCCATCGTACCCTCCTACAAGGACCGCCTGTATGGCGCGCTCAGTTTCCAGCTGAAACTGAAGGTATTCGAGTAACCGTTTGTCGTTGCCTGTCGCCGTTCGGTCCGCCATTCCTGCCATTCGTCGCATACGCCATACCCGGCAGCAAGGATTTGCCTATAGTGGTTTCATTGCCAGCATGCATACGGCAGCGGCACCCACACGACAGGAGAACGGCATGAAAGACATCAATTCGGCACCGGGCAGCACTTCCTTCAGCGCTTTCTGGAACGAACTGTGCGCTTACGCGCGCCAGGGGATGGCTGCCTTGCGCGCCATGTCCTGGCCCATGCTGCTGGTCTGCTGCCTGGGCCTGGCGTTCCTGATCACCATCTTGCCGCTGGCCATCATGCTGTTTGCCCTCGTCATGCTGCTGAGATGGGCAAGCAACAACGACGATGCCGGCACAGATCAGAAAGCGTCGGGTTCGCAGCATTCGCCGCAATAAAAATTTGCGGCGTGGCAAGAGTGCAATGATGGTTCTATGGCACTATGGATGGGCGCGGCACTGACGGGCATCAAAACCATCCAAATGGAAGGATTTGATACGGAACGCTACGCAGTATCCATGATCGAAGCTACTCCCCCTCAGCCATAGGAGTTTTCTGATGACCACGACAGCAAAAGCTACAGTAAATACGACCATTCCCTGCCTGCGCTACCGCGACGCGCCCGCCGCCATCGAATGGCTGTGCAAGGCACTCGGTTTCGAAAAACAATTGATCGTGCCTGACGGCAATGGTGGTGTCGCCCATGCGCAACTGAGCTTTGGCAACGGCATGGTCATGGTGGCACCCGCCCTCGACAGCGACTACGGCCGCCTGATGAAACTGCCAAGCGACATCGGCGGCGCCAACACGCAAAACTGCTACCTGGTCGTCAGCGACGCCGACGCCGTCTACCGCAGCGCGCGCGAAGCCGGCGCCGAGATCGTGCTCGACATCAAGGATGAAGATTACGGCGGACGGGGCTTTACCTGCCGCGACCCGGAAGGCCACATCTGGAGCCTGGGCACCTACGATCCATGGTAAAACGGAGAACAATGATTGTCGCTACCCTCACCGCCGCCAGCCTTGCGCTGATCGGCGGTTTCCTGTCCGCTCCCGTCCTCGTCGACGAACATCTCAACCGCATTCATCCCCCGTCCGGCAAGGCGCCGTCGGCAGCCACTGTGGCCCTGCATCAGAGCCTGTGGATCGCCGACCTGCACGCCGACAGCCTGCTATGGCAACGCGACCTGAACCGCGACAGCCAGCGCGGCCACGTCGACTTTCCCCGCCTGCAGCGGGCCAACGTGGCGCTGCAAGCCTTTTCCGTCGTCACCAAGACGCCGCGCAAGATGAATATCGAGCGTAATGGCAGCGACACGGACAACATCACGGCCCTGGTGGTGGCGCAAGGCTTGCCGCCAGCCACGTGGAACAGCCTGCTGGCGCGCGCCACCTGGCAGGCCGACGAGCTGCGCCAGCAAGCGGCAAAGAGTCATGGCAAGGTGCGCGTCATCGGCAGCCGCGCCCAGTTGCGCAGCTTCATCGCCGCGCGCGAAAAAGACCCCGCCCTGCTGGCCGGCTGGCTGACACTGGAAGGCGCGCATGCGCTCGAAGGCAAGCTGGACAATCTCGACACCCTGTACCAGTCCGGCTACCGCATGGCCGCGCCCACGCATTTCTTCGACACGGAACTGTCCGGCTCCCAGCACGGCCTGAAAAAAGGCGGCCTGACGCCGCTGGGCAAGCAATGGTTGCGCGCCATGGAGCAGCGCAAGATGATCGTCGACCTGGCGCACGCCTCGCCGGCCACCATCGACGACGTACTGACGTTGGCGAAACGCCCCGTGATGGTGTCGCACACGGGCGTGCGCGGCACCTGCGCCAACGGGCGCAACCTGAGCGACGCCCAGCTGAAACGCATCGCCGCCCAAGGCGGCCTGGTGGGTATCGGCTTCTGGAATACGGCCGTCTGCGGCAAGGACGTGGCCTCCATCGCGCGCGCCATCAAGTACACGGTCAAACTGATCGGCGCCGAACACGTGGCCTATGGCTCGGACTTCGACGGCGCCGTCACCACGGCCATCGACGCGGCGGGCTTGCCGCGCTTGACGCAGGCGCTGCTGGATGCTGGACTGTCGGAAGCGCAGATCCGCCGCGTGGCAGGCGAAAACGTGCGCGACTTCCTGCTGAAGAACCTGCCCGACGATGACGCCTAGACTAACCTAGCGCCTGGACCAGGGCCTGGTCCGCCACCTGGCGCGGCCGGATGCGTATCAGCTTGCGGTACAGCGGCGGCATCGACTCGCACAGCGCCTGCAGCGCGTCTTGCGCCATCGCCGGGTGCACGTACTGGAATTGCGCGGGATTATTCTCCGGCAGCGCCCCTTCCATGGTGGAGCCGTAGGCGCCCAGGGTCATGAAACTGGCGGCGCTGTCGTCCGGGCCGATGGCCTGCACGAAAGTGCCGTGCTTGGGGTGGCCCAGATAGCTCTTGATGTCTTCCTGCAGCGCAGGATCGGCGCTCGCCATCAACTCGAAGCGCAGCTGCGCGTATTGGCGCGTGCATTCCATGAACGGCGTGCGGATGGCCGACTGGCTCAACTTTCCCGGCATGCACAGCAGCAGGTTGCCGAAGGAATCGAGCAAGGCGGCCGCATCGCCCTGGCCGCCATCGCGCAGGTCCTGCTCCATGGCCGCCTGCAGGAATGGCGCCAGGCCCGCATCGGGCGCGTGCGGGTCGCAGCGGTAAGTCAGGGCGTCGGGATAGCGGCGGCGCAAGGCGCGCACCACGACATGCTCGGGCGGCAAGGCGGCGGGATCGCGCAGGGGCACGTCGTCGCCGGCGTTCAGCAGCTGCATCACCTGCGCCGATGTCGCTTCGAACACGAGCGAGCACAGTGCCTGCGTCGCCTCATGGATGCTCTTGCCAATGAAAAAAGATTTGGGCGCGGCGCCGGACGGCAGGCGCGCATACTCGGTGGCGCCGCGCACGGCCGGATAGCAAAAACTGCGGCCGGCCTGCGCCTGCAGCGGCGCCGGCAAGGCCGTAAACGTGGCGCTGCCATCGTAATTGATGCCCGCCTTGACGTCGGGCGCGGCCACCACCACGTTGAAGCCTGCCGCCAGAATCGCCCCCGTGCACATGCAGCAGGGGTCGAGCGAAGTGACGATGGTCAGTTCGCCCGGCGGCGGCAAGAGCGCGCCCTTGGCCCGCTCGGCGAAATACCAGTCCACCAGTTGGCGCTCGCCATGCGCCGTGGGGTCGAACACCAGCCCCTGGCGCACGACGTTGTTATGCATCGATTGCAGCACGTTGCCGGCGCCGTCGAGCAGCACGCCGCCCACTCCAAAGGTACCCTGCGTCTTCGCCGCCATGGCTTCGGCCGCGGCTATCGCCACGGCAGCCTGGATGTCGATCGTCTTGTTCAAGCGGATCCTGTTACTTCATGTCCAGGTCGGAATTGCCGAAGCCGTGCGGCAGCAGCCAGCCCGCCGTCACTTCCATGACATCGTTTTTCAGGTTCGTCAGGATCACGGGCAGGTCGGCGCCGCCCATCTCGAAGATCACCTGGCGGCAGGCGCCGCATGGGGAAATCGGCTCGACCGTGTCGCCCGTGACGGCCAGCCTGGCGAAGTCGCCCGGTTTGCAGCCATGCGCGACGGCGCTGAAAAACGCCGTGCGCTCGGCGCAGTTGCACAGGCCATACGCGGCGTTTTCCACGTTGCAGCCGCGGAAGACGCGACCATCCTTGCACAGCAGCGCCGCGCCCACCTTGAAACGCGAGTATGGCGCGTAGGCCAGTTCACGGCCGGCGTTGGCTTCGGCGATCAGTTCTTGGTTGTTCATTTTTTCTGTTATACCTTTGAAATCATTAAGGCCGGGGTCAGACCCTCAACACCGCTGATACATAGCTCAGCACCATCGCAAACGGGGGTCTGACCCCAGTTTTCAACTACGGTCGAATGGTACGATAAATCACCGGATTGCCCGCCAGCGCCACCGTGCTGATGTCATACGCTTGCTGGATTTCCCTGACGGCTTGCTGCGCCGCCGCTTCCGTGCGCGCGTGCACCATGGCCAGCGGCTGGCCGACAGCCACTTGCTCGCCCAGGCCCACGAGGTCCGTCAGGCCGACGGCAAAATCGATGCTGTCGCTCGGACGGCGGCGGCCACCGCCCAATGCCACGACTGCCAGGCCGATGGCGCGGCAATCGCGCACGTTGGCAAAGCCGGCCGACGGCGCTGGCGCCGGCACGACGAACGGCGCCTGTTCCAGGTGTTTATCAGGATGCTCGACCAGATCGGCCGGGCCCCCCAGGGCCGACACCATGCGCGCAAAGCGCTCTGCCGCTTCGCCCGAATCGAGGGCCGCGATCAATTTCACGCGCGCTTCCTGTTCGGTGGCGGCCAGACCGCCCAGCACCAGCATCTCGGCGCACAGCGCCAGGGTGACTTCGTGCAGGCGAGCGGGACGCGAACGGCCCGTCAGGTAATCCATGGCGCCGCGCACTTCCAGCGCATTGCCGGCGTACGGCGCCAGCGACTCGTTCATGTCCGTCAGAATCGCCGACGTCTGCATGCCCGCGCCATTGCCCACGGCGACGATGCTCTCGGCCAGTTCCACCGACTTGTCGTAGCTCGGCATGAAGGCGCCCGTGCCCACTTTCACGTCCATCACCAGCGCGTCCAGCCCGGCCGACAGTTTCTTCGACAGGATGGAGCCGGTGATCATCGCCACCGATTCCACCGTGGCGGTGACGTCGCGGATGCTGTAGAAGCGCTTGTCGGCCGGCGCCAGCTGCGCCGTCTGGCCGATGATGGCCACGCCGATCTCCTGCACCACCTTGCGGAACAGTGCATTGTCCGGCACCGTGCAATAGCCTGGAATGGCGTCGAACTTGTCGAGGGTGCCGCCCGTGTGGCCCAGGCCGCGGCCCGAGATCATCGGCACGTAACCGCCGCACGCGGCGACCATGGGGCCCAGCAGCAGGGACACGACGTCGCCCACGCCGCCCGTCGAATGCTTGTCGACGATGGGGCCCGGCAGGTTCAGCGAACGCCAGTCCAGCACCTGGCCGGAATCGCGCATGGCCAGGGTGAACGCCACGCGCTCGTCCATGTTCATGTCGTTGAAATAGACGGCCATGCCGAGCGCCGCGATCTGCCCTTCGCTGACGCTGCCGTCAGTGATGCCGCGTACGAAAAACTGGATTTCCTCGGCGCTCAGGACGCCCTTGTCGCGCTTCTTGCGGATGATTTCCTGGGTCAAAAACATGGAATAACTCCAATAAAAATAGGTTTGGGGTCAGTCCCTGCGGGATCGGGATACGCCCATTGGCGTATCCCCCCCGACGGGTCTGACCCCAGCTTTGCGATACCAATGATCAGTCAGTTAAACGCCGTAAGGAATCCACACGTTTTTCACTTGCGACGCATGCGCCAGCACGGCACGGCCGCCGCTTTGGGCGGCGCTGTACCAGTCGCGGCCCTTGGCGCCGCCGACCCAGGTGCGCTTCAGCGTGCCGGCCGACAGGCGCTCGACTTCCGCGCAACCGTCGGCGGAGCCGTCATGGCGCCAGACGGCGTCGATGTCGGCGTGCGTGGCCAGGGTGCGCGCCAGTTCATCGGCGTTGCCGCTGATGATGTTGACGACGCCGCCCGGCAGGTCGGACGTGTCGAACACCTGGTACAGGTCCAGCGCGGACAGCGGATGCGCTTCCGACGGCACCACCACCACGCGGTTGCCCAGCGCGATGGCCGGCGCCACCAGCGAAATGAAGCCGAGCAAAGGCGCTTCATTCGGGCAGACGATGCCGATTACGCCGACCGCTTCATTGAGCGCCACGGTGATGCCCTTGGTCGGCGGCTGGTGCGCCAGGCCGTCGTACTTATCGGCCCAGGCGGCGTAATAGAACAGGCGCTCGATCGAAGCCTGCACTTCCTTCTCCGGATTTTTACTGCCCGTCATGGCGGCGATGCGGGCGGCGAATTCGTCGGCGCGCGCAGCCAGGTTTTCGGCGATGTAGTACAGCACTTGTGCGCGGTTGTGCGCCGTGGCGCTGGTCCAGCCGGACGCTTTATGGGCCGCTTCGACGGCGTTGCGGATGTCCTTGCGGCTGCCCACGCCCACTTCGGCCAGCAAGGCGCCATTCGCGCCGAACACGGGCGCGCTGTAGGCGCTGTCAGGGCGCGCCTGCTTGCCGCCGATGTACATCTTGGCCGTGCGGTCGATGGCGAAGGGGGCCGCTGCCGCCGGCTTCACGTTGGCCTTGGCTTTCGCTTCCACCACCGGCAAGGCCGGACGTGCATCTTCGGCCAGGGCCGTCATGTATTCCAGCATGCCTTCGCGGCCGCCTTCACGGCCGAAGCCCGATTCGCGGTAGCCGCCGAAGCCGCAGGCCGCATCGAACTGGTTGGCGCTGTTGATCCACACCACGCCGGCCTTGATGGCGGGCGCGATATCGAGGGCCAGGCTGATCGACTCGGTCCACACGCTGGCGGCCAGGCCGTACACCGTGTTGTTCGCCAGCTGCACCGCTTCGGGCGGCGTACGGAAGCTCATGGCCACCAGCACGGGGCCGAAGATTTCAGCCTGCGCCACGGCAGCCGATGTCGACGCGCCCGTGATCAGGGTCGGCGGGAACCACGAGCCGTCAGCCGGCAGTTCGCACGCGGGCTGCCACACGTCGCAGCCTTCGGCACGGGCCGAATCGACGAGCGCGGCGATGCGCTGGCGCTGCACGGGGTCGACCAGCGCGCCGACGTCCATCGATTTGTCCAGGGGCGAGCCGAGGCGCAGGCTTTCCATGCGGGCGCGCACCTTGTTCAGGAAGCGCTCCTGGACCGATTCCTGCACCAGCAGGCGCGAGCCGGCGCAGCACACTTGTCCCTGGTTGAACCAGATCGAATCGACCAGGCCTTCCACGGCGCCGTCCAGGTCCGCGTCTTCGAAGACGATGAACGGCGACTTGCCTCCCAATTCGAGGGACAGCTTCTTGCCGCTGCCGGCCGTCGCTTCGCGGATCAAGCGGCCAACTTCGGTGGAACCCGTAAACGCGATCTTGTCGACGCCGGGGTGGTTGACGATGGCCGAGCCCACTCTGCCGTCGCCCGTGACGATGTTGACCACGCCGGCCGGCACGCCCGCCTGCACGCACAATTCGGCGAACAGCATGGCGGTCAGCGACGTGAATTCGGCCGGCTTGAAGACGACCGTGTTACCGGCCGCCAGGGCCGGGGCGATTTTCCACGACAGCATCAGCAGGGGGAAATTCCACGGCACGATCTGGCCCACCACGCCCACGGCGCGGTAGTCGGCGAATTCTTCCGACTGCAGCTGCGCCCAGCCGGCGTGATGGTAGAAATGGCGCGCGGCCAGCGGCAGGTCGATATCGCGCGTTTCACGGATGGTCTTGCCGTTGTCCAGGGTTTCCAGCACGGCGAACAGGCGCGAATGCCTTTGCAGCAGACGGGCCAGCGCGTACATGACCTTGGCGCGGCCATGGCCTCCCATGCCTTGCCATACGGGCAGCGCGCGGCGCGCCGCTTCCACGGCGCGTTCCACGTCGGCGTCGGTGGCTTGCGTCAGCTCGGCCAGCTGCGTGCCGTCGGCAGGATTGGTCGAGGCGAACAGTTCGGCCGGCTCGCTCCAGGCGTTGTCGATGAACAGGCCGAATGTGCGCTGATGGCCGTCGAGCCACGCTTGCGCTTCTTTTTGACTTTCGGGAGCAGGGCCGTAGTCCATAGTAGTGAGAATCTCGTTAATTGTAGGCATGACGATTGTTCTTTAAGGTTGTGCGTGACGATGATTGGCCGAGTAGCTGCCGGTGACGTAGTGCTCGAGCTGGCGCTCGATGTCGGTCAGCAGGCTGGAAGCGCCGATGCGGAACAGGTGCGGCTGCAGCCATTCGTTGCCCAGCTCTTCCTTCATCAGGGTCAGGTATTGCAGCGCGCTCTTGGCCGAGCTGACGCCGCCGGCCGGCTTGAAGCCCACCTTGAAACCCGTCTGTTCATAGTATTCGCGCACCGTGCGCACCATCGTCAGGGCCACGGGAATGGTGGCGTTGACGCTTTCCTTGCCGGTGGAGGTCTTGATGAAATCGGCGCCCGCCATCATGCACACCCACGACGCCTTGGCCACGTTTTCCATGGTCAGCAAGTCGCCCGTGGCGAGAATCGCCTTCACGTGCGCTTCGCCGCACGCCTTGCGGTAAGCCAGCATTTCGTCATACAGCACTTGCCAGTTGCCGTTCAGGACATGCTGGCGCGTGATGACGATATCGATTTCCGAAGCGCCCGCGGCGACCGACAGTTCGATCTCGCGCAGCTTCGTTTCCATGTTCGTCAGGCCGGCAGGAAAGGCGGTCGACACGGCGGCGATGGGCAAGCGGCCCTGGATGACTTTCACGGCCGGTTGAATCATCTCGTGGTACACGCACACGGCGCCGGTGCTCAGCTGCGTCAGGCCCAGCGCGTCCATCAGGTCGGCGCGCAACGGGCGCATGGCCTTCATGCACAGGCGCTCCACGCGGCCCGGCGTATCGTCGCCGCCCAGGGTGGTCAGGTCGATCATCTGGATGGCTTTCACCAGCCAGGCGGCCTGGTATTCCTTTTTCACGGTACGGCGGTTCGCCAGGCTGGCCGCGCGGCGGTCCGTCGCGGCGCGGTTGACGCGGATCTGGTTGATCCAGCCCAGGTCGAGGCCAACGGCCTCGTTACGCTTGAATTCGGGGTGCATGAGTGTCATAACAAGCTGGTTCCATTAGCAAGTGGTGGTACGCCAAGGTGCTTGGCGAGGGTTTGGCCAATATCGGAGAACGTCTCGGAAATACCCAGCGCGCGCGGGGCGACGCCGGGACCGAAGAAGATCATCGGAATGTGTTCGCGGGTGTGGTCGGAGCCGTGCCAGGTGGGGTCGCAGCCATGGTCGGCGGTGATCACGACCAGGTCGCCTTCCTTCAGCTTGGCCATGAATTCCGGCAGGCGCGCATCCATTTCGCGCAGCGCGTCGGCATAGCCTTCGACGTTGCGGCGGTGGCCGAATGCCTGGTCGAAATCGACGAAGTTGACAAAAGTGAGCGACTTGTCCTGCACTTCATCGGCCGTCTTCAACAGCGCTTCAAACAGCGCCATGTTGTCGACACCCTTCACGACTCTGGAAATACCCTGGGTGGCGAAAATGTCGCTGATCTTGCCCAGGCCGACGACTTCGCCGCCCGCATCCTTGACGTGGTCGAGCAGGGTCTTGCTTGGCGGCGCCACCGCATAGTCGTGGCGGTTGGAAGTGCGCGTGTAGTTGCCGTTGCTGCCCGTGAACGGACGGGCGATGACGCGGCCGATGTTGTACGGCTCGACCAGCTTGAAGGCCATTTCGCACACTTCGTACAGGCGCTCGAGGCCGAACGATTCTTCATGCGCGGCGATCTGCATCACCGAGTCGCCCGAGGTGTAGATAATCAGCTTGCCGGTGGCGACGTGCTCGTCGCCATGCTTGTTGATGATGTCCGTGCCCGAGGCATGGCAGTCGCCGAGGAAGCCCGGCACGCCGGACAGGGCTTTCAGTTTGTCGGTCAGGTCGGCCGGAAACGACGGCGTGGTGCGGGGAAAATATCCCCAGTCGAATTCGACGGGCACGCCGGCGATTTCCCAGTGGCCGCTCTGCGTGTCCTTGCCGGTGGAGCGCTCGCGCGCCGCGCCGTAGGCGCCGGTGAAACCGTCGCGCTGGTCGAAGCCCGTGGCCCATTCGCCGCTGACCAGGTGCGCCGCGGCGCCCAGTCCCAGGCGTTCCATGTTCGGGAGTTTCAAGGTCTTGCCGCTTTTGGCGACAGTGCTGGCAATGTGACCAAAGGTATTGGCACCTGCGTCGCCATACTTGGCGGCGTCTGGCGTCGCGCCAAGGCCGAAGGAATCAAGCAGGAGGATAAATGCGCGTGACATGATAAGGCTCGCTTTATGGAGTGATGCAAAGATGATGCGGTCAGTGTAGGCCGGATTTTCCCGGCCTGCCGCGCGGCAGCGCCGATGGCCGGCGCGCCGCTGCTGCATAAAAAAGTGCTTAGGCTTGCGGCGTAGCCGATACGGTCGCCAGGAAGGCCAGAATCAGCTTGACCAGGTCTTTCGCGCCGATGGCCGCGTATTTCAGGGTTTGTTCGTGCGACAGGGCGAATGGCGACATGCCTTCGGCCAGGTTGGTGATGACGGACACGCCCACCACTTTCAGGTCGCAATGGCGGGCCGAGACCACTTCCGGCACCACGGACATGCCGACCGTGTCGGCGCCCAGGCGCGCCATCATGCGGATTTCGGCGGCCGTCTCGAAGTTCGGGCCAGGGTAGGCGACGAACACGCCTTCGTGCAGGGTGATGCCGCTGGCGGCTGCCGTGTCCTTGACCAGCTTGCGCAGGTCCGCATCGTAGGCGTTGGCCATGCTGAAGAAGCGCGGGCCGAAGCGGTCGTCGTTCGGGCCGACCATCGGCGTGCCTGGCAACAGGTTGATATGGTCGCTGATGGCGACCAGACTGCCGGCGTCCACTTCAGGGCGCAGGGAACCGGCGGCGTTGGTAACGAACAGCATTTCGCAGCCCAGCAGTTTCAGGGTGCGGATGGCGCTCGTCATCACGCCCATGCCATAGCCTTCATAGAAATGGCCACGGCCCTTCATGCAGACGACGGCGACGCCCGACAAGGTGCCGACCACCAGTTCGCCGGCATGGCCGTGCACGGTGCTGATCGGGAAACCCGGCAATTCGTCAAAGCTGATGCTGACGGCGTCCGTCATTTGCTCGGCCAACACGCCCAGGCCGGAGCCGAGGATCATCGCCACGCGCGGCTTGAAATTTTCAGGAGCGCGGGCACGGATGATTTCGGCGGCGTGGAAAGGGGTGTTGTTCGACATGGTTATCCTCTGATTGACTAATGATGATTGGTTGCTGCCTGCACGGCCGTGCCCGGTATGGACTGCGGCCCAGGTAGCGGGTATGTATGGTGTTACTGGTATATCGAAATGCGTATGGCTGTATTTGCCGCCACTATGCATCAAACGGAATATGTATGGCAAATACCATTTTTCTTGCCCATTTATACAATTCAAATATAAATGGCCGATATTATAGTCGAGGCTAGCCCAGGCCCGCCATGCCCGGGAAATGCATGCATACAAGCTCCATACGAAGGTTTTTTATGCACGCTTGACACCAATCGGACAAATGTTTAAAGTTTCGGACAAATGTTTATCCTTTCAGTGAAACCTTGTGACCGATACCAATAAAAAAGACCAGCTATATGCGCTGATCCGCAACAACCCCTTCATCTCGCAGCAAGACCTGGCGAGCGAGCTGGGCTTGTCGCGCTCGGCCGTCGCCGGCCACATCGCCGGACTCATCCGCGAGCGACGCCTGCTGGGACGCGCCTACGTGCTGCCCGACAGCCGTCCCGTGCTGTGCATAGGCGCCGCCAACCTCGACCGCAAGATGCGTACGCTGGCGACCCTGCAGATGGGCACCTCGAATCCCGTGCGCTCGGAAGAAGTGTTTGGCGGCGTGGGCCGCAACATCGCGGAAAACCTGGCCCGGCTGTCGATTCCCGTTGCCCTGCTGACGGCCCTGGGCGACGATGCGGCCGGCCACGCGCTGCAGACGCACGCGGAAGACGCGGGCATCGACATGCGCGGCAGCCTGCATTTAAGCAACACCAGCAGCGGCACCTATACCGCCGTGCTCGACGAGCATGGCGAAATGCTGCTGGCGATGGCCAACATGCAGCTGTACGAACAGCTGACGCCGGCCTTTTTGCACAGCCGCCAGCCGCAGCGCGCCGCCGCCGCCCTCACCGTCTGCGACCTGAACCTGAGCCACGACAGCGTGCAGGCACTGCTGGCCGATGCGCGCCAGGACGCGGCCCGCGCGACGCCGCTCGTCATCGTCGCCGTCTCGCAGCCGAAGATGGCGCACCTGCCGCAAGACCTGACGGGCTTGCACCTGCTGATCCTGAACCGGGGCGAACTGGAAACGCGCGTGGCGCGCGCCTTGCCGACGGCGTTCGAGGTGCGCGCCGCCTGCCGCGAAGTACAGCGCCAGGGGGCGCGCCAGGTGATCGTCACCTGCGGCGGCGAAGGCGTGTATTTCACGGATGGCGACCATCTTGATGCACCCATCGTGCACCTGGCCGCGCGCGAAGTGGACGCCGTCGACGTGACGGGCGCAGGCGACGCGTTTTCCGCCGCCGTCTGCTGGTCGCTGTACCACGACATCAGCGACTTGAAACTGGCTTGCCGGCGCGGCCTGAAGCTGGCGGCCATGACCCTGGAATCGGCTGCCACCGTCTCGCCCCTGATTTCGGCCGGCGCCCTCGACGACATCGACGACGCCGACCTGGCGCCGCCTCCCCCTACCCTCTTTCAACAGGATTGACATATGACGCAACTGAATAATTTCCTCTCGTTCTCGCAAGAAGTGCTCGATGCGCGCGCCGCCGGCAAGGCCATCGTGGCGCTGGAATCGACCATCATTTCGCACGGCATGCCGTATCCGCAAAACGTGGAAATGGCGCGCGAAGTGGAGCAGATCATCCGTGACGGCGGCGCCGTGCCGGCCACCATCGCCATCATCGGCGGCAAGATCTGTGTGGGCCTGTCGCCGGAGCAGCTGGAATTGCTGGGCACCTCGCCCGACGCCATGAAGGTCAGCCGCCGCGACCTGCCGTTCGTGCTGTCGCAGGGCAAACTGGGCGCCACCACCGTGGCCGCTACCATGATCTGCGCGGAACTGGCCGGTATTGCCGTGTTCGTCACGGGCGGCATCGGCGGCGTGCACCGCGGCGCGGAAACGAGCTTCGACATTTCCGCCGACTTGCAGGAATTGGCGCACACGTCCGTGGCCGTCGTCTGCGCGGGCGTCAAATCCATCCTCGACATCGGCCTGACCCTGGAATACCTGGAAACCCACGGCGTGCCCGTCATCAGCGTGGGCCAGGAAGGTTTCCCCGCCTTCTTCACGCGCGAAAGCGGCTTCAAGGCCGATTTCCGCCTCGACACGGCCGCCGAGCAGGCCGCCTTCATCGGCACCAAGTGGCAGCTGGGCTTGAAAGGCGGCGTGATCGTCAGCAACCCCGTGCCGGCCGCGCAAGCGATGCCGAAGGAAGAGATCGATGCGATCACCACGCAAGCCTTGCAGGAAGCGGACGCGGGCGGCGTGAAGGGCAAGCAAGTCACGCCATTCCTGTTGTCGCGCATCAAGCAGCTGACGGATGGCCGCAGCCTGGCGACGAATATCGCCCTGGTCAAACACAATGCCCAAGTCGGCACCGCGCTGGCCATTGCCATGCAGGCGGTCGTGGCACGATAATAGGACCGCTGTAAAGAAAGCGCGCGCGCCGTTACCGGTCCGCGCGCCGTTCCATCGCCAGGCACCACGCAACGCCAAGGAAAGCATGTCCATCGATCTGAAACAGTTAAAGTATTTTCTTGCCGTTGCCGAGGAGAAAAGCTTCAGCCGCGCGGCCGAGCGCCTGCATATCTCGCAGCCGCCCCTGAGCCAGCAGATCATGAAACTGGAAAGCGAACTGGGCGTGCGCCTGTTTGCGCGCACCACGCGCACCTTCGAGCTGACCGTGGCGGGCAAGGCGTTGATGAACGAGGCGGCCGAGCTGCTGGCCAAGATGCGCATGACCATCGATACCATCCGCCAGATCGACCGCGGCGAAGTGGGCCGCTTGCGCGTGGGCATCGTCGGCTCGGCCATGTGGGGCCCCATCCCCAGCCTGCTGGAAGAATTCCAGACCAAATTTCCCCGCGTCACCTGGACCATCCATGAATTCGGTCCCACGGTGCAATACGAAGCCTTGCGCGCCAAACAGATCGACGTGGGTTTCTGGCGCGAACCCAAACTCAACGACGACGACTTGCGCCACGATAATCTGCGCCAGGAACTGTGCTTCCGCGAAAACGTCTGCGTGGCCGTCAATGAACACCATCCGCTGGCAAAAAACACGGCCATCGAGCTGATCGACATCGCCCACGAGCCGATGCTGACCCTCAACCTGGACAAGTCCGCGTTCCCCCGCTACCTGGTGCAATGCTGCATCAACGCCGGTTTCGAACCCGTGATTTTCCAGGAAGCGAGCGAGCCGCAGACCCTGCTGGCCATGGTGGGCGCGGGCCTGGGCGTGACCCTGGTGCCGGAAACGACGAGCCGCATCGGCTGGCCCGGCGTGGTATTTCTGCCGATCAAGACCAATCCGCCGTCGGCCAACTTGTACATCAGCTACACGACGCTCGACGACGCTCCCGTCGTGCGGGCTTTCCTGAATATCATCAATCCCCCAGCTAATTGAGGCAAAGCCTCAAGCGTCAGCAAGCAACGCCAACCCGAAAAGCAGCAAGACCGGGGTCGGACCCTCAGGGACTCGGCGTCCCCGTCCGACCCCAGCCCTTCGTTTTGGGTTTGCATTCCAATTTATATGGCGATCATATAAATAGCTAAACAAAAACGTATTTGTCATACATATCTGGCATGATGCATAGTGATTCGGACGCCCATCGCGGCGCCGGTTCCGTGCCTGCCCTGCCCGTCCACTGACGGCGCATCCCAGCCCGCTCCGGCAGCCCCATTCGATGTTGTACCTATAAAAGAGACGGGGCGCGACTGTTGCATGAGCATCACACTGTCGACATGAAAGCACGCGAGGTCAGCAATGATCTTGTGCGATACAGTGCAATGTTGATAAGGAATTATCACCTCGTGCATCAAAAACAGGCTAAATCGGCCCCAAATTATATGTTTCACCTATAAAAAATATACAATATCGATCTTCCAGGAGCCAATTCATGAAACTTACACAATTTAGTTTGACGATCGCAGCCGTATTTCTGACTGCTCAAGCGTCCGCGGCTACCCCAAAACTGGGTGTCGTGTATGACGCGGGCGGCAAGTTCGACAAGTCGTTCAACCAATCCGCTTTCGAAGGCGCATCGCGCTTCAAAAAAGACACGGGCATTTCCTTCATCGAAGTGCAGGCATCGAGCGATACGCAGGCTGAACAAGTCATGCGTGGCTTGGCCCGCAAGAAACTCGACATGATCGCCGCCATCGGCTTTGCGCAAACGCAAGCCGTGCAAAAGGTCGCCAAGGAATTTCCGAACGTAAAATTCGTGCTGATCGACGGCCAGGCCGCCGGCAGCAACGTCAACTCCGTCGTCTTCAAGGAAGAAGAAGGCTCCTACCTGGTCGGTGTGGCTGCAGCCATGGCCAGCAAAAGCAAGAAAGTAGGCTTCATCGGCGGCATCGATATTCCCCTGATCCGCAACTTCGCCTGCGGCTACGCGCAAGGCGTCAAGGCAGTCAATCCGAAGACGGAAATCACGCAAAACATGGTCGGCACCACGTCCGGCGCCTGGAATGACCCGGCCAAGGGCGGCGAACTGGCCCGCTCGCAATTCGAGCGCGGCGTTGATGTCGTCTTCGCCGTCGCCGGCGGCAGCGGCATGGGCACCCTGCAAATGGCCAAGGAAAAAGGCAAGCTGGCGATCGGCGTCGATTCGAACCAGAACCATTTGTATCCAGGCAGCATCCTGACTTCGATGGTCAAGCGCGTCGACAACACGGTCTACGACAGCTTCATGCAAGTCAAGAACGGCACCTGGAAGGGCGGCGTCAGCTATAAAGGCTTGAAAGAGGGCGGCGTGGATTGGGCCCTCGATGAGAACAACCGCAAGCTGATTACGCCGGAAATCGAAAAACGCGTGTTGGGTGCGCGTAAGGACATTATCGATGGCAAGATCAAAGTGATCGATTACCGCGTCGGCAGCAGCTGCCCGGTTTAATTTTTCTCCGTATCTTTTAGCGCGCCGCCGGGGCCTGTCTCCGCGCGGCGCGTTTCCATGAAACTATCCAGTTATGAACCTATGCAGCCAGCAGTAGAATTTCGCAGCATTTCCAAGCAGTTTGGACATGTGAAGGCGAACGCCGACGTCAGCTTCTCCATCGCCAAGGGCAGTATCCACGGCCTGGTGGGAGAGAACGGCGCCGGAAAATCGACCTTGATGAGCATCCTGTACGGGTACTACCGTGCCGACGGCGGAGAAATCCTGCTCGACGGGAAAGTACAGCCTATCCGCAACAGTCAGGAAGCGATCAACCTCGGCATCGGCATGGTGCACCAGCACTTCATGCTGGTCGAGAACTTCACCGTCCTCGACAATATCATGCTGGGCACGGAAGGCGGTTTTCGCCTGGCCAGCCACCGCACGGAAGCGGAAGCGAAACTGCGCGAGATTTGCGCGCGCTACCGCCTCGACGTCGACCCGCTGGCGAAGATCGAAGACTTGTCCGTCGGCGCGCAGCAGCGCGTGGAAATCCTCAAGCAGATTTACCGCAGCGCCAGTATTCTGATCCTCGACGAGCCGACGGCCGTGCTGACGGCCCAGGAAACGGCCTCGCTGTTTGAAATCCTGCGCCTGTTCAAGGAGCAAGGCAAGACCATCATCCTGATCACGCACAAGCTGCAAGAGATCCTGGAAATCACCGACAACGTCACCGTCATGCGCGGCGGCACGGTGGTCGGCGCCGTGGCAACGGCCGGCACCTCGAAAGAGGAGCTGGCCAACATGATGGTGGGCCGCCCCATCCAGAGCCACCTGCCCCGCGCACCGTACAATCCGGGCGCCACGGTGCTGGAAGTGGCTGATCTGCAATTGGCCGACGAGCAGCAAGTCAAATTGCTGGCCGATATCGGTTTCAATTTGCGCGCCGGCGAAATCGTCGCCATCGCGGGCGTTTCCGGCAATGGCCAGAGCGAGCTGCTGGAAATTCTGTCAGGCATGCGCTTGCCCACGTCCGGCAAGCTGCGTTTTCTCGACAAGGACTTGCCGTTTGCCAAGCGCCACGATGCCGACGGCTTGCCGCTGGCCTTCCGCGAGCTGGGCATCGCCCACATTCCGGAAGACCGCTTGCGCGATGGCGTGGTGAAGAATTTCTCCGTCATGCAGAACACCATCCTCGGTTACCAGGATCACCTGAAAAACCGCTGGGGCCTGTTCAACTTCAAGGCCATCGGCGCCCGCTGCGCGGAACTGCTGAAAACGTTTGATGTGCGCCCGGCCAATCCGGACTTGCGCATCGGCTTACTGTCCGGCGGTAATCAGCAAAAAGTGGTGATCGCGCGCGAAGTGCTGGCCAAGCCGAAACTGATGCTGGTGGGGCAACCCACGCGCGGCGTCGACATCGGCACCATCGAAAGCATCCATACGCAATTGCTGGCCCTGCGCGACGCGGGCGTGGCGATCCTGCTGGTGTCCGTCGAACTGGAAGAAGTGCGGGCGCTGGCCGACCGCATTCTCGTCATGTGCGGCGGACGCATCACCGGCGAACTGAAAATTGAAGAATTCGATACCACCCGCATCGGTCTGTTGATGGGGGGAATGCATAAATCATGAATAACGACTTGCCACGCTGGGCGACAGCCTTTGTCATGCCCATGTTAAACCTGCTGTCGGCCTTGCTGGTCGCGGCCCTGGTGATCTATATGCTGGGCGAAGACCCGGCCGAATCGCTGTCCATCCTCGTCCACAGCGCCATCCTCAATCCGGAAGGATTGAGCTACACCCTGTTCTACGCCAGCACCTTCATTTTCACGGGCCTGTCGGTTTCCGTGGCGATGCAGGCCGGGCTGTTCAATATCGGTTCCGAAGGCCAGATGTATATCGGCGGCCTGGGCTTGACGGTGGCCATGCTGGCCTTCGACCAGACCCTGCCCGCCTGGCTCTTGATTCCTGCCGCCATGATCGGCGCGGCCCTGTTCGGCGCCCTGTGGGGCTTTTTGCCCGGCTATCTGCAAGCGAAGCGCGGCAGCCACATCGTGGTCACCACCATCATGTTCAACTTCATCGCCGCCAGTCTGATGAATTTTATTATCGTAAAGTACCTGATTCCGCCGGGCGAGCAGAACACGGCCAGCCGCGTGTTTGCGGAAAGCGGCGAAATGCCACGCCTCTCCACCTGGTTCCCGTCGCTGGGCGACACGCCGCTGAACATCAGCTTTATCCTGGCGATCGCCGCGCTGGTGATCTACGGCGTGATGGTCTGGCGTTCGTCGTGGGGATTCAAGCTGCGCGCCACGGGCCTCAACAAGCACGCGGCCCACTATGCGGGCGTGTCGATCAGCAAGATGATCATCGTCGTCATGCTGATCTCGGGCGCGCTGGCGGGCTTGGGTTCCGTCAATTCCATCATGGGTTCGACCCATTACCTGTCGCTCAATTTTGTCGGCGGCGCCGGTTTCATCGGCATCGCCATCGCCCTGATGGGCCGCCAGCATCCGGTCGGCATCTTCCTGTCCGCCGTGCTGTTCGGCGCGCTGATCCAGGGCGGCTTCGACCTGTCGCTGGAAAAACCGAATATCCCGACGGAAACGTTCATTTTCATCCAGGGCTTGATCATCCTGTTCTGCGGCGCCATGGAAAACTTCTACGCACCGGCCATTTCAGCCCTGCTCAAGCGCACCAAAGGCTAACACCATGACACTCGACGACTTTCAATTCGCCAGCATCCTGGTATCGACCGTGCGCAATGCGCCCGTCCTGATCTTTGCCGCCATGGCCGGCCTGTTTGCCGAACGCAGCGGCATGATCGACATCGGCCTGGAAGGCAAGATCCTGGCCAGCGCCTTCGCTTCCGCAGCCGTCGCCTACACGACGCAAAACCCGTATTACGGCATGGCTGCAGGCATGCTCGTCTGCGTCGCCCTGGCCCTGCTGCAGGCGTACGTCAGCATCACGCAAAAGGGCAACCAGCTGGTGGCCGGCATGGCGATCAACATCGCCATGAGCGGACTGACCTTCGTGCTGGCGCAATTTTTCTTCCAGCAAGGCGGCCGCACGCCCGACCTCGGTTCGGCGCGCCTGTTCGACGTCGTCTTGCCGGGCACGCAGTACGTGGAACACATTCCCTTCATCGGCTGGGTGTATGCCCATCTGATCGGCGGCCATTCCATCCTCGTCTACGTGGCCTTCCTCTTGATCCCGCTCGTGCACTGGCTGCTGTACCACACGCGCTTCGGCTTGCGCCTGCGCGCCTGCGGCGAAAACCCGCATGCGGCCGACTCGGCCGGCGTGAGCGTGGAAGCGACGCGCTACCTGGCCATGCTGGTGGCCGGCATCCTGTGCTCGTTCTCGGGCGCGTATCTGGCCATCGTGCAAAGCGGCTTCTTCCTGCGCGACATGTCGGCCGGCGCCGGTTACCTGGCACTGACGGCCATGGTGTTCGGCAACTGGCGCCCCGTCTACACCTTCCTCGGCTGCCTGATGTTCGGCTTCTTCGCCGCCATCCAGATTCAGATTGAAGGCGTGGACTTGCCCGTCGTGGGCCGCATCCCCGGTTCGCTGATCCAGATGGTGCCGTACGTCGTCACCGTGATCGTGCTGGCGGGCTTGATGGCGAAATCCATCGCGCCGAAAGCCATCGGCATCCCCTTTGTCAAGTCCCGTTAAGAGCACCTGAGAAAATACCCATGGCGTCGTTGCCTTGCCTCGTCGTACATTCGTACTGCCTTCGGCAAGACGCCTAGCCCTGGGCATTTTTCAGGCGCTCCCTAAAATGACAAAAAGCGAAGCCTTTGGGCTTCGCTTTTTTTACGCCTGGGTAATCTCGTCCAGCGAGAAATACACGGGTAAACCGAGATCCTGCGCCACGTCCACCATCTGGTCTGCCCCAGCCGATGCGCCGCCGATACGCAGCACGGCATCGCAATGGCTCAATAAACGCGTCGCATGCGCGTGGAACAGTTCCTCATACACGGCGTCGCCCACCTGGGTTGAACCGGCCAGCGCCAGCATGGGCAAAGCCAGCCATTCACCGAGCACGGGCATGTGGCCCTTTTCATACAGCGGCAGGCAGACGGCTTCCATGGCTGCCACATTCGCCGCCATCAGGGCCGGGTCGTCGCCCGTGCCCGAACGGTAAGGGCCGGCAACGAGAATCTGCTGCCCCCGTTTGCCTGGCATCAAATGCAGCTGCGCATGCTGCAGCAGCATGATGGTCTTACCGTCGCAGATGCGCCCGTCCGCCACCATCCGCATCGCTTGCGCCAGCGGCAACTCCAGCACCTCGATGTCTTCGCCCTCGTGCGCCAGGCCGCCGCCGTCGCCGATGCGGCTGGCGGGGTCGTATTCAGCGACGAAGAAATGCAGGCGTTCCGTCACGGAGCCGGGACTCATGAAGGCTTCGAAGACCTTGTGCACCTGCCCCACCCGGTAACCGGTTTCCTCTTCCACTTCGGCGCGGATGCGCTGTTCCGCGCTGGCCTCTTCCAGCAAGCCGGCCGCTGATTCAATCAGGAAACCATCGTGGCCCTCGCGATACGTGGGAAAGCGGAACTGGCGGATCAGGATCACCGTGCGTTTGGCCTTGTTGTAGAGCAGGATGGTGGCGCCATCTCCGCGGTCATAGGTTTCCCGCGTCTGCGTCTGCCATTCGCCATCGTGGCGCAGGTAATCGAACGTGGTCTTTTGCAGCAGATACCAGTCGTGCGACAGGGTTTGCACCTGCTGGATGCGGACCCGTTGCTGTCTCGAATTATCTTCGTGCATATCATCTCCTTGTGCTTGCCTTCGCCGACTTTATCATGCAAACTCGTGCAATATCAAGAAAATACAAGAACACTCAAGAAAAACCATGCTGACACATCAACGCAAACAATATCTGCTGGACTTGCTCCAGCGCGAAGGGCAGATCGTCGCCAAGGCCGTCAGCGATAGTCTGGGCTTGTCGGAAGACACGATACGGCGCGACCTGCGCGAATTGGCGAAAGAAGGGTTATTGGAACGCGTGCACGGCGGCGCCCTCCCCTTGCTGCCAAGTTCGCCCGCGCTGGCACCGTTTGCGGCCCGCGAACAGATTTCGCCCGAAGCCAAGCCCGCCATCGGACGCGCGGCGGGCGCCATGATACAAACGGGGCAAGTGGTGTTTCTCGATGGCGGAACGACCGCCGTGCAGCTGGCGCGCCAGCTGCCGCGCGATTTGCGCGCCACCGTCGTCACGCACAGCCCCTCGGTTGCCGTCGAGCTGGTGCATCACCCGTTCATCGAGGTGCTGATGCTGGGCGGGCGCCTGTACAAGCACTCGATCGTGGGCGTCGGCGCGGCCACCGTGGAAGCCATCGGCCGCATCCGCGCCGACCTGTATTTCATGGGTGTATCCAGCCTGCATCCGCAAGCGGGCATCACCACGGGCGACTATGAAGAAGCGTGCGTGAAGCGTGCCTTGAGCGAGGCGTCAAACCGCACCGTCGTGCTGGCCTCGCCGGAAAAGTTCAACACGGCTTCGCCGTTTCAAATCGCACCCATGAGCCAGGTCAACGATATCATCGTGCACCGCGACGTGGAGGACGCCCTCGTCGCGCCGTTCCGCGAGATGGGAATCGCCATCACCCTGGCATGAAAAAAGCGGCCCGCAGGCCGCTTTCACATGACATCTTTACTGTGGCCAAATCGCCTGCAGCACGGCGGCCAGGCGATAGCCCGCCTCGGTCAGCTGCTGCTTCGCCAGCGCAGAACTCGGTACCGGATAATTGTCCGGCACCGTCAAGCTCCAGACGTTGTAGACCTCGCCCTTGCGGCTGGTCTGCTGCGTGGCGGGACCGGCCACCACATCCGTGAAAGCAATCTTGGACGCCGCCAGCGCGGCATCGGCCCACTGATAGGGCCAGGTGGCGGGGTCGCCGCTGTTGGCGCTCACTACGGGCGCGGTGGCGATCACGGTGCGCGCGAACTGCTGCGGCGTGCGCGTGCTCAAACGGCGCATGGCGTAATCGACCACGGTCGTATCCCAGTAGGAATGCAGGGGCCTGGTGGGCGACTTCGGATAACTGCTGGCAGGCTTGGCATCGCCCGCTTCCGCCGGCAGCGGCGCGGGGATCACGGCGTCCGACAGCGCCGTCATCTTCGCATCGTCGAGCAGCAAGTCGTTGCCGCCGCGCGCATTGAAAACGGCGACGTCGTCGATCTGCGCCTGCGTGGCGGGCACGAAGAACTGGCCATCCTTGCCGAGAAATGCATTGCCTACATGTAGCGGCTGGTGGATATCGCCCACCAGGTGCGTGATCAGGATCAAGGCTTCGCGCTGGCTGAAGCCGTGCGGATTGCTGGCCGCATCGGCCTTGCCCTGCAACACCAGGATCGCCCACTTGAGCGTCTGCACGATATCGTCATCGGCCGTGCCCACGCCATGGTCGTGGTAATGCGCATGTTGAAAAGGCACGTTCGTGTAGTGATATTCGCCATGCTTGGGATTCGCCGCCACATAGCTCAACATCTCCGGCGATTGCGGGCCGCAATACGTGCCCTTCACGCAGTCGGGCCAGTTGGCGATCTTTTCAAGGCTTTCGCCGGGCAACAGCAACCTGGCCACCTGCGCCTGGGCCACGCTGCCCTTGAGCAATTGATCGGCGATGGCACCCACGGCGCGGTGGCCGTCATTGCCCCAGGCCAGCACATTGCTGGAAGCGAATGCGGCGCCCAGCGCCAGCACGCAGAATAGTTTCTTCATGCTTATTCCTTTGCTTGCGGCGTGGCTTTCGCCGGCTTCGGATACCGCTTGTTGATGTCGATCGGTTGCGCATACGCCGAGCTCCACGTCTGCTCATGCAGCGCGGCAATGCGCTGCGCCATGGCATCGTTACGCAGCACCACTTCCAGGTTGCGCGACAAATCGAAATAGCCGCCCGCCCAGTTGCTCGTGCCGACCCAGGCCAGCTTGCCATCGATGCTCATGGTCTTGCTGTGGATCACGCGCGCAAACGGGATGAAACCCGTCGAGGCCGTGGGAATCGTCACGATGCGGATTTCCACGTTCGGCACCAGGGCCAGGCTTTTCAGGTAGGCGATGGCCGGCGCTTCCGTATTCCAGGCGGACACCATCAGCTTGATTTTGACGCCACGCTGGGCGGCGGCGCGCACGGCGTTGTCGATCACGGCGTAGTACGGCCGCGTGCGGTTCGGGCCATACGACAGCGGCGCATAGTCGAGCAACTGGATGCGCACTTCGTTTTTCGCTTCCGCCAGCAGGGCGGGCAAGCCCGTTTCCGAGTCGCCCACGCCGGCCGGGTTGTAGGCGTTCGGGCTGGCCAGCAGGAAAGCGTTTTGCGCGTAATTGGCCGGCACGACCTTGCTGTTGAGCACCGTGGCGCGGCTGCCTTGCGACGTCAGCGCCTGGGCTTGCCAATCCTGTTCAAAAATCGCCTGCACCTGGCCCACCATGGCGGGTTCCGTGATCTTCAAGCCCGTTTCATGGATGTGCTCGAACGAGCGCCAGTCGAAGTTCTGGCTGCCGATGTACGCGACTTCACCATCGACGGCCAGGTATTTCGCGTGCACGATGCCGTTGCCCGTGATTTTATTGAAATCGATGAGGCGCAAGTCCAGGTTGGGAATCGCCTTGATGCGGGCGATGGTCGCCGCTTCCGACAGGCCCACGCCCTTCTGGTCCAGCAGGAAGCGGATCTTCACGCCGCGCTGGCCGGCGGCCGTCAAACTGGCCAGCACCTTTTCAAAGGCCGTGCCCGGTTTGCTGACGGCATAGAACTGGGCGATGACGATCTCTTTCTTGGCCGAATCGAACAGCTCGCTCCACACGGCGACGGGCTCGCGAAGGTCGGGATTGGTCAAGCTCGTTTCCACGGGCGAGGTGTGCACCAGCTCAAAGCCGGGTATCGTGAAATCGGCGTGGGCCGTGCCCGCGAACAGGGTAGTGACGAGCAGGGAAACAGATAAATGACGCATGGTTATTCCTTGTAGATTATTTGACGCGCACGATGCGGCCCGCCGCCGTGGCACTGCCGGCCGGTTTGCCGGCGCGCGCGCGGGCGATCAGGTAATCGCTGAAGGCGTCGATGTCGCGCACGCCCGTGTCGAGCCGGCGCGTGCCGGCCGCCAGCACGGTGAAGCGGTCGCCGCCGCCAGCGAGGAAACTGTTGGCGGCGACACGGTATTGTTGATTGTCTTCCAGAGGAATGCCATTGAGCATGATGCTGCCCGGCAGCACGCGCTGGCCCTGGGGCCGCGTGCTGTCCCAGCGATAACTGAAACCTTCGGACACTTGCAGCAGATTGTTCTCCTCCGCTTCGGCGCCCGGCCATTGCTGCTCGAGCAAGGTACGGATTTGCGCGCCGGACAGACTGACGACGATCAGGGTATTGCCGAACGGGACAACTGCCTGGTTCTGACCCACATTCGTCATCAGGCCGGCACCCGCTTCCAGGTCCTTGCGGATGCCGCCATTGTTCATCAAGCCGATTTGCGCGTCGGCAGCGCGTGCGCCGAACAGGGTGCTGTCGGCCACCAGGTCGCCCAGCGCGGAAGCGCCGCTGCCCTTGGTGCTGCGGCCGACGTTCGGCACGGCGATGGCGGCCACGGGGCGCGACAATTCGGCCGCGCTGCGCTGCTTGACCGATTCCAGGTAGGCTGCCACTGCCGGGGCCGGCTCATACATGCCTGGCAGCATGACGACGTTTTGCGCGCTGGCATCGATCAAGGCATTCTTGACGGGATCGACCTTGAGCTTGATGCGCGTCAGCATGTGTCCGCCCATCTGTGCCTGCGTCACCAGCCGGCCATCGACGCGGCACAGATAGCCCTGGTGCGAATGGCCGCTGATGACCAGCTGGATGGCCGGGTCGAGGCGCTTGACCACGTCGACCACTTCGCCCTTCAGGTGGCTGCAGTCGGGCTGGTCGACGGCTTCCTTCGTCTCGCCGCCCTGGTGCAGCAGCACGACGAACACGCCCACGCCCTGCGCGCGCAACTGCGGCAAGGTGGCGTTGATGGCGTCCGCTTCATCGCCGAACTGCAGGCCGGCAATGCCGGCGGCCGTCACCACGGACGGCGTATCTTTCAGCACGGCGCCGATCAGGCCCACCTTGACGCCATGCGCCTCTTCGATGCGGTAGGCGGGCAGCAGGGACTTGCCCGTCTGCGTGTCGATGACATTGGCCGCCATATAGGTATAGCTGGCGCCCTTGAAGTCGGGCGTGAACTTGCAGGCCTTGTCGGCACGCGATGACTCGCAACCGCCGCGCTGCTGGCGCAGCAATTCCGCCTTGCCCTGGTCAAATTCATGGTTGCCGACGGAGCTGGCTTTCATGCCCAGCATGTTCATGGCGACGATGCTCGGTTCGTCCGCCCACAGCGCCGACATGGCGGGGCTGGCGCCGATCAGGTCGCCATTGCCGACAAAAATCAGCTGCGCATCTTCGCGGCGCCACGCTGTCAATGCGCCGGACAAGGTATCGATGCCGCCCGCCTGCACCGTCTTGCTCCCGGCATCGGCGGCGCTCGTGTAGGTGAATTTGCTGCGGTCGAGGTTGCCGTGGAAGTCGTTCAGGGCGACCAGGTTGATATCGATGGGCGTCGCGCTAGGCGCGGGAGGCGTGGCACAGGCGGCCAGCAGCACAGTCAGGGCCGCCGCGGCGGCCAGTGGTGTCGGATGATGTTTCATGGTCCCCACATGGTTATCAGTATTCAAAAAAGCCGTCTCATCCGGGGGGACGCCGTGCGCCGCAAGCCCATCAGAGTATTACCAGAAAGCACAACATAAACGAAAAAACGGCCGGTGTCGCCACCAGCCGTTCGGAACGTCAATCAAGCGTCGAGATTAGAACTCGTACTTGACCGTCGCCTGGATCGCCCATTGGGACTCACCCTTTTGTTGACGCACGGTGTAGTCTTCTACCTTGTCACGCACTTGATAGATGTAGCGACCTTGAGCATCGAGACCGGCAAAATCAACAAAGTTACGCGTTTGACCGCCAGCCGAGCGGAAAGCCATTTCATTGATACGGCCCCACTTGCGGTTGATCATGTTGCCCACGTTGAAGAAGTCCATCGTGAAAACGCCTTTGTTGCCTTTGAAGAAGCCTGGGACTTCCTGGCTGACACGCATATCGAAGCTGTTGGTCCAAGGCGAGAAGCTGTCGTTACGCTTCACCACGCCGCCTTTCGAACTGCGCAGGTCGCCGTTTGCGTTCACAAATGCCCAAAAACGATCTTCGTTGGCATGGTTGGTTGCCGTATCGCCACGGAATACCACTTCGCCCGAACCTGGTTTCGATGGGATATACATCAAGTCATTGCCGCTGACGCCGTCACCGTTCAAGTCATTGCTGTAGGTCCAGCTGTATGGTTTGCCCTTGCGGCCTTCATAGAACAGGCCGAAGCTGGTCTTGTAGTTGTCGAAGAAGCGTTTCTGGAAGTTCAACACAGCATTGAAGCGGTCTTTCACCAGGTAGCCGGAATTGGCGGCGACGTTTTCATTCGGATTGAAGATCGAACGGGCGTTGAAGTTCGATGTCGATACCGACGAGGTCAGCGGCGACACTTCCGTTGCATCCGTATAGGTGTAGGCAACCGACCAGCCAAAGCCCTTGGTCATCGGCTGGCTGACCGACAGCGTCACCAGATTACCCGCGCCCTTGTCCGTTTTCTGCGCAACCATGACGTTGTTGAACGCAGGGTTCTTGAGTGCCTTGGCGAAGGAACCCGCGCAACCCGCATTGGTCGACGACAAGCCACCGGTGGAAGTCCAGCAGTTCGTATTGTAGGCAGTGTTCGAATAGTACAACGCACGGCCATCGGTACCGGTACGCGTCGCCGCGCCCAGGTTCAGATGCTCATAGTAAATGGCATCCTTGTTTTGCGTGCGCAGGTATTCCGCGCCGAAAACCAGGCCCATCCATGGCAACTCATGTTCGAATGCCAGGTTGCCCTTCCAGATCGATGGCTGGCGCAGGTTAGGCGACAGGAAGTCGACGTTGGCTGCAGGGGCGGCATCAGGGAAGTTCGTCGGCTGGGTGTTCGGATCAGGATTGAACAAGCCACCTACCGATGGGCAAGCCTTGAAGCCGCTGGTGCCGCAACCGACGATACGGGTTGCCACGCCAGGATTGGCGAACGGGTTCGACATCCAGACCGTGGCTGCCGCGCCCTGGAACAGGCCGACGCCGCCGCGCAACTGGGTAGGACGGGCGCTGTCAAACTTGTAGTTGAAGCCCACACGTGGCTGCCACAGTGTCTGACCATCGATGGTTTGCGTATTGTTCAGGCCAAAACCACCGCTTTGTGCCTTGCCCGTCTGCGCGTTGGCAGCCACCATAGGTGCAGCCGCAGCAGCGTTATACAGCGGACGGTCGCTGATGCCGGCCTTGTCGACACGCACGCCATACTGCACGGTCAACTGTTTGTTGACGGTCCATACGTCCTGAGCGAAGAAGCCATAGTTTTTCAGGCTGAAATCAGCAATGGCGTTTTCCAGCGAGCCACCTGGCAACGGTACTTGCACCTGGTAAGAGCTCGGGCGTCCGGTACGGAAATTTTCCAGTACGGCTTGTTCCTGAAGAGCGGCCGAGCTGTTGCAGTTGAAAGTAGTGCTGCCGTCAGGGTTCGGTTTGACAAACGAGTATCCGACATTATTGATACAGCCGAAGGTGTAGTTGCCGTTGATGTTCTGCAGGAACGCATTGTAGACATCGTTCTTGCTGAAGTCGGTGCCGAACTTGACTTCATGATCGCCCAAGGCCCAGTTGGCGCCCAGGTAGGCATCCTTGGTCTTGGTGCGCAAGACGTTGAACTGGTACGACTGGTCGGTACCAAAGTTCAGGTAGCGGTCTTTGGTCGACACGCCTGCAGGCGATCCTGCCGGCACATCACCCGTAAACTTGAGGGACATGGTTGGCAGGGTGGAATTGTTCTTCGGCAGACTTTCATAGTCGCGCGACGATACTTTGAATTCCGTCGAGAAATTTGGCGTCCAGTCGGCAAACCACTGGCCGACGATGGTTTCGATCGACTTTTCCTGCGAGCGCCAGGCCGAGTTTAAGGCGATGCCGCTATCCGATACACCGGTAAACATCGGCTCGGATTGATCGGTTTTGGAGTAGCGAACCATCGCGCGATGGTTGTCGTTGATGTTCCAGTCCAGTTTCAGCAAGACATCATCTACCGTCAACTTCGTGCCTGCGGGGACGGCCGTGGTACCGACTGGCAAGTTGTACTTATCCTTGGCAATCGTCTGTAAAGCGGCAATAGCGGACTCGGTAATACCGACGTTCGTCATCGCGCTGCCAATGGGACCAAAGTTTGGCGCAGTGCGAGTGCTTTCCAGCTTTTCCTTGTTGGCAAAGAAGAACAGCTTGTCCTTGATCAGCGGGCCGCCGACGGAAACACCCTTGGTCGTTTCGCGGAACGGCGCAGGTGCGTAATAGCTGTCTTTGACGTTGTCGTAACGGTCACCGGCCATGCTGTCATTACGGAACACATAATAGACGCTGCCCTTGACATCATTGGTACCGGACTTGGTCACGGCATTGATGTTGGCGCCCGTATAGCCTTTTTGCGTCACGTCGTAGTTGGCGACGTTCACTTGCACCGACTGGATCGCATCGATCGAGATCGGCTGCTTGGCCGTCGGGCTGCCGTTCGATTCCAGGCCGAACGTATCGTTCACGGCCACGCCATCGATGGTCATCGAGTTGTAGCGCGAGTTTTGACCGGCAACGGACAATTCGCCGCGCTCTTTGTCCGTTTGAGAAACACGCGGATCGGAACGGGCGTAATCTTGCAGATTGCGCTGGATCGACGCCTGCATGGCCAATTCGTTCGCGCCAATGTTGGTGCCCGCACCCATGTTGCTGCGGTTAAAAATCTGTGCGCGTGCGCCCGTGCCCGTGACGTTCACGGTTTGCATCTGGGCGCCCAGGGTCGCGTCCACATTGGCTGTTTCCGCCAGCTGCACGTACACGCCTTCGCGTTTTTCCACTTCACCATTCTTGGTGATGGTGATGGTGTATGGACCGCCGGCGCGCAAGCCGCGGGCGACGTAGCGGCCTTCCGCATCGGTCGTCACATTGCTGACGGAACCCGATTCGGTATGCACGATGGTAACGGTGGCACCAGCTGCCGGCTTGCCGTCGGTGGCCGAGATACGGCCGCCGATGGAAGACGTAGTGTTCTGTGCGAACGATGGTGCCGCCGCCAGTGCAATAGACAGGCTGAACGCGATTTGCGTTAGCCGAAGTCGCTTGTGATTGATCATCTTTAACCCCAGAAAAGACTATTATTTTTGAACATCCTGGATTGCCCACCGTCCGGCTGCGCCGCACAGCAACACAAACACAAGATCTCCTCTTTACGATGCTGCAACTGTTACGCCGGCGGGACTGGCTGCGGTCCTGACAAGACCATCACAAAACGCCGCTCCACACATCACAACTATTTATATCCAGACAATAACGGTGGAAAAAACTGCTACCGATCCGTATGACCCAGGGCGCTAGCACCTGTGTCATTCATCCCACATGCTTAGCCGGCCAACATGGCAAGCCGCGAGTGTAATTGTTAAATATTTCAAGACTGTGACACGGCGGCAAAATGCAGAAGAATGTCGTGATTTAGCTGCGCGACTGTTTGCTTCACTCTGCATCTCACCTTTATTTACTGCAAATACCCATCTTCTTACGATATCGCCCAGATGAATTGTGACTTTTTAATATCATCTTCATCTCACTATGCATCATCAAAAAATGGATGACAAATACGATTTTTTTTACATATTTATATATTTAAAATATAAATAGCATGGGGTAACTAGCTGGATTGATATCGTGCTGACAGCGTTCGGGCTTATGGCGCGAGATTATAAATGAGCAATATGTACTTGAAATTGATTCATCCAGGAAATTGGATAAAGTCGTGTATCTGCTGTTAATTGTGTCGCATGGCCGCCACAACATTAACAAAAACACATCACAAGAAAGGGAGGGGAGAAATGGAAAACGGCCGGAAGATCCGGCCGCCCTGAGAGTATCAGTTGGGAAAGTCGCGTAACTTACGGTTTGCCGCTCTTGCCTGCCTTGTCGGCCGCGGCAATTTGCGCTTCAAACCGGGTGAAACGGGCATCGAGCGCTTTCAGCAAACGCTGCTTGTCCGCTTCCGCCAGGAAGGAATAGCGCAGGCTGTTATACGACAGCTTTTTGATTTCCGCATAATCGGTCTTGTACTGGCTGGCAAACAGCACGTATTCATTCGACAAGGTGTTGCGCGACACGCCCGCGTCATCGGTGGAGATGACGAAGGGCACGCCATACTTGCGGTACAGGGTGACCGGATGCGCCTGGCCCTTGATGCCAAGGATGTAATCGTTGCTGGTCAGGTTCACTTCCACGGGGATACCCCGCTCGCGCATCTTTTGCATGGTCGCCAGCGCATTGTGCTCGTAGGCGATATCCATGCCGTGGCCGATACGGTCGGCGCCCGCCACATCGACGGCTTCGGCGATATGGAAAGCCATGCCTTCCGGCGGCACCATGCCCAGCGCCAGCTCGCCCGCGTGCAGGGCGATCTTGACGTTCGGATATTTTGTCTTGAGGAACTTGAACATTTCCATGTGCAAGCTGTAATCGCGCATGGACACGTTCACGCTTTCCTGGCCCACGATGTTCACGCCCACCAGCAGCGGATTGAGGCTGGCCGCCTTGAACGCGGCCACCATGGACGAGAACACTTGCGATGGCGACAGGAAACGCAGCACATACGCCTGGTAGCGCATGGTGAAGTGCGCATCGTCGATGCCGGCGCTGCTGGCGTTCACATTGTCGTTATAGGCGGTGATGCTTTTCTGGAAGCTGGCGTCCTGGTCCAGGCTGGCGGTCCACTTGGCCAGCAGCGCTTGCAACGCGGCCGGCGGCAAGCCCGGCGCCAGCACTTGCTGGTCGAACTGCGCGTTTTGCACGAAGGGCGACAGCTCGAAAATCGTCTCGATGTAGCTGAGGTTTTCCGCGATGGCACGCTGCTTCAGCGTTTTCAGGCCATCGGCCGTATTCGTCGATGCCACGGGACCGAAGTAGCCGAAGGTGTCAAAAAAGGTACGGTCCGGCGGCGTCTGGATGGCGCCGTGGTTATAGAAATCCTTGGTCGACCAGCGCTGCAGCAATTCCGCATACAGGCCCGCATCGGCAAACACTTCCGTGGACGACAGGCAGCTGCGCTGTGCGGCCGGCTTGGCGCGCTCGGCCGCCACGACGTCCTTGTTGCTTTCGATACGGTAGGTTGTCTTGTTGACGCAATAGTTTTCCTTGTCGACCCAGTCGAGAAATTGCTCGGCATAAATGGCGCCCGAGTAATGGTGATGCAAATCACCGCCCTTGGGCATCATGGAAAAGAACAGGCTCAACTCGGCTGTCTTCGGCTGTGCACCGGACACCAGGGTAGCAAAATGGCGCGCCGTGGCCGCTTCGTTGGAAGACGGAGTGGCCACGGCCTTGGCGGCTTGCGCCGTTCCGGTCAATGCCAGCGCGGCGCCAAGCGCCAGGCCAGTGAGTTTCTTGTGCATTCGCGTTCTCGCTGAGGATAATTCGTGTTGAACAACGGGTAGGTCAGCCCTGCCCCCGCACATGCACGCATTGCCCGCCTGAATAAGTGGCGGCCACGGCGCGGTCGTCACCCAGCAGCGCGAAGGCAAACAGCAATTCCTCCAGGCTTTGACAGCCAGCCGTGCGGCGCTCGAGCAGCGGCGTCGCTTGCTTGTCGAGCACGATGAAGTCCGCTTCCGTGCCTGCCGTGAAATTGCCCAGGGTGCCTTCCAGCTGCATGGCGCGCGCGGCGCCCAGGGTCGCCAGGTAAAACATGCGCAAGGCAGGCAGATAGCTGCCTTTCAAGCGTGCTACTTTATAGGCTTCGTTCATGGTTTGCAACATCGAGAACGAGGTGCCGCCGCCCACATCGGTCGCCAGCGACAGCAGCACTTTCGCCGCATCGGCCCGCTCAAAGTCGAACAGGCCGCTACCGAGGAACAGGTTGGATGTAGGACAAATGGCGGCCGCCGAGGACGTTTCCGCCATGCGCGCGCGGTCGCGCTCATCGAGCCAGATGCAGTGGCCGAACATGGCGCGCGGGCGCAGCATGCCGTAGTGGTCATATACATCGAGGTAGCTGCGCGCCTGCGGATGCAGTTCGCGCACCCAGCGGCATTCATCCTCGTTCTCCGACACGTGGGTCTGCAGATAGGTATCCGGATAGGCGCGCGCCAGCTCGCCCGCCAGGTGCATCTGTTCATTTGTCGATGTCGGCACGAAGCGGGGCGTGATCGCATACAGCGAGCGGCCGTGTTTGTGCCAGCGGCGTATCAATTCCTCGCTTTCACGCGCGCCGGACTCGGCCGTGTCGCGCAGGAACTCGGGGCAGTTGCGGTCCATCATGACCTTGCCCGCCACCATGCGCAAGCCGCGCGCCTCGCTGGCGCCAAAGAAGGCATCGACCGATTGCGGATGCACGCTGCCATACACCATGGCCGTCGTGGTGCCGCAGCGCAGCAGTTCATCGAGAAAGAACTCGGCGACATCGCGCCCATGCTCGGGATTCTCAAACGCGCGCTCGGTAGGGAAGGTGTACGTTTCCAGCCATGGCAGCAAACCCGGCGCGGGCGAGGCAATCATTTCCGTCTGCGGGAAATGCAGATGGGTATCAATGAAACCCGGCACGATCAGCTTGCCCCGGTAATCGACGATCTCGGTGCCAAGCGGCAAAGTGGCTTGCAGCTGCGCGTAATCGCCGGCCGCGACGATCTTGCCGTCGGCCACGATCAGCAAGCCATCCGCATGCCAGGCGTGCGCAACCTCATTAAAAGCGGGATCGGCGTGGAAGTGCAGCAAGCTGGCTCGGTAGGCTTGCAATGTGGCAGGAACAATCGGCATGACTTCTTTCTATAACGGATGAATGGCGGCGCGTGTCCGGCGGCGCGGTGGCGCGCTGGCAGAAGCCAGCCGCAGCGGTGCGGCCAGGGCGGCCGCGGCCGCTTCCTCCCACACCGTCAGTAATTGACAGGCAACGGAGGAGGCGATCACGGCCGGCGCCTTGTTGCGGATGCCGGGCATGCCGATCGGACACACCATGGCCGCAATGCGCTCGTCCGGCACGCCGCGCGCCTGCAGCCGGTGCTCGAACTGCTTGCGCTTGGTGTGCGAACCGATCAGCCCGAACCAGCCCGCATCCTCGCGCTCCATGATGGCTTGCGTCAAGCGTTGATCGAGCGCATGGCTATGCGTCATGACGAGAAAACTACCGCCCGGCGGCGCCATGGCAACGAATTCCTCGGGCGTGTCGGTGGCGGCGATGCGCACGTTAGCTGGCAACCCCGCCGGCAATGCTGCGAGAAACATGTCTTCGCGTTCATCGACCCAGGTGATATTACAGGGCAAGTGGGCCAGCGCGCGCACGATGGCGGCGCCCACGTGGCCGGCGCCAAACAAGGTCAGATGCGCGCGCGGCGCCAGGCAGGGATCGACCAGCCAGCGCCGCCCTTCACTCCCCTGCGCGACATGGGTTGCGCGCTCGCGCGAAAACGTATCGGGCGCCTGGCCTGGCGTGCCGGCAATCAAGCTGCCGTCAGCATCGAACAGCGCAGAGGCGGGTTCGCCATCGAGCGCCGTCAAACGCCAGCTGTCCTGCTGGCGGCGTTCGCGCAAGGCTGCCAGCAATTCTTTCAGGCCGGCATCGACATATTCAAATGCCAGGTG
This sequence comes from Janthinobacterium sp. GW823-FHT01H08, assembly GCF_058797855.1. Classification (NCBI taxonomy): domain Bacteria; kingdom Pseudomonadati; phylum Pseudomonadota; class Betaproteobacteria; order Burkholderiales; family Oxalobacteraceae; genus Janthinobacterium; species Janthinobacterium sp. GW823-FHT01H08. The sequence goes on along the minus strand of NZ_CM179504.1, from coordinate 1,329,674 downwards.
GACGACGCCGCCGCAGCATTGGCCCAGGCTGGGGCCCAGCGCAAAACGCTCGAGCCGCGCATGCGTGTCTCCTGTCGCCAGCATGGTCTTGGCAATTTCGACGGCACGCAATTCCAGGTGACCGCCGCCGATGGTGTCGACCTCGCCATCGAGGGTGACGCGCATCTTCGCGCCCGCCTCGCGCGGCCCGGAACCTTCGACCAGGACAACCGTCACCAGCACGGATGCCTGCGTGTCGTTGTCCATCACTGTCAGCCAGTCGCTCATCTTCTGCTCCTAGGCGCCGACATGCGCCGCTTGGACGGCCATGACCGCCTTGAGGATTTCCTCGCTGGTGGCCGGTGCATTCAGCGGTGGCTGCACGGCGTGGTGACCCACGCTGGAAATGGCGTCGCGGATGGCAAAGAACACGGAAAACGGCAACAATAACGGCGGCTCGCCCACGGCCTTGGAACGGTGGATGCTGTCTTCCACATTGCGGTTCTGGAACAGTTTCACACGAAAATCTTCCGGGCAATCGGAAATGCCGGGAATTTTATAGGTCGATGGCGCGTGCGTCATCAGCTTGCCCGCCGCATTCCACCACAACTGCTCCGTCGTCAGCCAGCCCATGCCCTGGATAAATGCGCCTTCCACTTGCCCCAGATCAATCGCGGGATTGAGCGACTGGCCCGCATCGTACAAGGCATCGGCGCGCAGCAGTTTCCACTCGCCCGTCAGGGTATCGACCACCACTTCGGCCACGGCCGCGCCATAGGCATAGTAGGAAAACGGATGGCCCGTCATCGTTTTCGCATCCCACGACAGCCCGGGCGTGGCATAAAAACCATCGGACCACAATTGCACTCTAGCCAGATATGCCTTCTGCACCAGCTCGGCAAACGGTACGACGTGACCATGGACGTGGATATGGTTGTCGAAGAAGCGCACAGTGCCAGCATCGCCACCGTACAGTTTGACCGCGTAATCGGCCAGGCGTTCACGGATCTGGCGCGCCGCATCCTGCGCCGCCTTGCCATTCAGGTCGGCGCCGGTGGATGCCGCCGTGGCCGACGTGTTCGCCACCTTGCTGGTGTCGGTGGCCGTGGCGCGCACGCATTCGAGGTCCAGTCCCAGCTCGTGCGCCACCACCTGCATCACCTTGGTATTGATTCCCTGCCCCATTTCCGTGCCGCCATGATTGACCAGCACGGAGCCATCCACATACACGTGCACGAGGGCGCCGGCCTGGTTCAAATGCGTGACGTTGAAGGCGATACCGAATTTCAAGGGCGTGAATGCCAGCCCCTTCTTCAAGACCGGGCTGGCTTCGTTGAACGCATCGATGGCGCGGCGGCGCGCGCGGTAGTCGCTGCTCTCTTCCAGTTCCGCGACGAGCTCATGGATGACATTGTCGACGATTTTTTGCCCGTACGGCGTGACGTTGCGCCCTTCCGCATCGTTGCGGCCATAGAAATTGAGCAGGCGGATATCGAGCGCATCGCGTTGCAAATGGCGGGCGATTTCATCGATCACATACTCGATGGCGATGGCGCCCTGCGGCCCGCCAAAGCCCCGGAAAGCCGTGTTCGACTGGGTATTCGTCTTGCCGCAGGCGGCGCGGATGTCCACGTCGGACAAATAATAGGTGTTGTCGAAGTGGCAGACGGCGCGCGTGGCGACGGGACCGGACAAGTCCGCCGAATACCCTGCGCGCGTGGTCATGTCGACCTTGGCGGCCAGGATCCGGCCATCGTCGTCGTAACCGACTTCGTATTCATAGTAAAAACAGTGGCGCTTGCCCGTCACCAGCATGTCATCGTCGCGGTCGGCACGCAATTTGACGGGACGTTTCAGTTTCGCCGCCGCAATCGATGCGGCCGCCGCCCACAGGGCCGATTGCGATTCCTTGCCGCCGAAACCGCCGCCCATGCGCCGGCATTCGACGGTGATGTTGTGCGAATGTACACCCAGCGCATGCGCCACCACGTGCTGCATCTCGCTCGGATGCTGGGTCGAACACAGCACCAGCATGCCCTGCGCCTCCTTCGGAATGGCGTAGGAAATCTGTCCTTCCAGGTAAAACTGTTCCTGGCCGCCCACATACAGCTGGCCCTTGACCACATGCGGCGCCTTCTCGAACGCGGCCTGGTAGTTGCCGCGTGTCAGCTGCATGGGCGGCAGCACATACGATTGCGCGGCCTTGGCCGCCTGCGGCGTCATGATCGCGGGCAACTCGTCATAGGACACTTGCGCCAGGCGGGCGGCGCGGCGCGCATGGTCATGCGTATCGGCCACCACGATGAAGATGGGCTGGCCCACGTATTGCACCAGATCAGCAGCCAGGATGGGATCGTCATGGATGATGGGACCGCAATCGTTGGTGCCGGGAATGTCCTGCGCCGTGTAGACGGCGACAACACCGGCAGCGGCGCGCACGGCAGATAAATCCATGGCCGTGATGCGCGCGTGCGGCTTTTGCGACAGGCCCAGCGCCGCGTGCAAGGTGCCTTGCAATTCGGCGATATCGTCCGTGTAGGTGGCTTGCCCCAGCACATGCAGTTGCGCCGATTCATGGGGGCTGGGCTTGCCCACGGCGCTCCAGGCGGCCGCTTGCAGTTCGGGCGTGGCAGGATGGTTCATGCTGGTCCTTTCAGGCGCGGCAAGCGTAGGCGTTGAGGGACGTCGGTGGCAATGGCGCACCGGGACGGGTTTCCAGCCAGAAGCGGCGCAACAGGTTTTGCGCCGTCGTCATGCGGTAGGTGTTCGACGCGCGCATGTCGGACAGGGGCGCGTAATCGTCGGCCAGCAAGCGCATGGCCATAGTCAGATTTTCCTCACTCCATGTCTGTCCGCGCAGAAACGCTTCCGTTTGCGCAGCACGCTGCGGCGTGGCCGCCATGCCGCCAAAGGCGATGCGCGCATCGACGATGCGCTCGCCATCGAGTTCAAACGCGAACGCGGCGCACACGGCCGAGATATCCTGGTCAAAGCGCTTGGCCAGTTTATACGTGCGGAAATGCACCTCGGCGCGGGGCAAGGGCACGCGCACGGCTTCGACGAATTCGCCGGGCTGCAAGTCTTTCTTCTGATAACCCAAATAGAACTTTTCAAGCGGCATGATCCGCTGTCCGGCAGGACCGCGCAGCACGATATCGCTGCCCAGCGCAATCAGCCACGGCATCGAGTCGCCGATGGGCGAACCATTCGCCACATTGCCGCCCAGGGTACCCGCGTTGCGGATCGGCAAAGAAGCAAAACGCTGCCACAGTTCCGACAATTCGTCCGGATAATGCCGGCACAGCGCCGCATACGCATCGTTCAGGCTGGCGCCAGCGCCGATGTGCAGCTTGCCGTCAACAATGCCGATGGTTTTCAGCGCAGCCACGTTGCCCAGATAAATGATGTCGCCCAGGTCGCGCAGTTGCTTAGTCACCCACAGGCCAATATCGGTGGAGCCGGCCAGCAGGCAGGCCTGCGGTTTTTCCGCGCGCAGCGCCACCAGTTCCTCAATGGTACGCGGCGCGTGGAAGTGCTGGCCGCCATGTTCATACGTGCTCACGCTAGCGCGCTGCAGCGCTTGCAATTGCTGCGCCAGGGCATCCCGATCAAACGTGACATGCGGCAATTCACCCATGCGCCTGGCCGCGTCGATGATGGGCCGGTAACCGGTGCAGCGGCACAGATTGCCCGACAGCGTATCGTCGATTTCGCAGCGCGTGGGCGTGGCGCCGTTTTTCTCCAGATACATGCCCCACAAGGACATGACGAAACCGGGCGTACAAAAACCGCACTGGGAGCCGTGGCACTCGACCATCGCCTGCTGCACCGGATGCAGGGCGCCATCGGGCTGCTGCAAGTCTTCCACGGAAAACAGGGCTTTGCCATCGAGCGTCGGCGTGAGCTGAATGCAGGCGTTGACGGCCTTCATCTCGACCTGGCCGTCAACCAGGCTGCCGATGACGACGGTGCAGGCGCCGCAATCGCCTTCCGCGCAGCCCTCCTTGGTGCCCGTGCAATGCAAGTCCTCGCGCAGGTGCTGCAACACAGTCTGCGTAGGGGCGGCGTTGCGTACTTCCTGTACGGCACCACGGTAGTAAAAGCGGATCGGTTCTGACATGCTGGCCTCGGTATAGTCCCAGTATAGGAGATTAACACCGGCATATGGGACAACTATATGCAAAGACTGATTTTACTTATCATCCAATATCAATACTTATCAGGCATTCTCAGGCAATGCAGGGATGCGTCGCATGCCAGTGTTCGGCGATATCGATGCGGCGCGTGATCCACACCTGTTCATGGCGCTGCACATAGTCGAGAAAGCGCGCCAATGCCGCGGCCCTGCCCGGCCGCCCCACCAGGCGGCAATGCAGGCCGACGGACAGCATTTTCGGCTGGTTCAAGCCGTTCGGATCGCCTTCCGCATACAGCACGTCGAAGGCATCCTTCAGGTAATCGAAAAACTGCGTGCCCGAATTAAAGCCCTGCATGGCGGCAAAGCGCATGTCGTTCGTGTCCAGGGTGTAGGGCACGATCAGCTGCGGCTGCATGGCCGGCATGCCGGCCGCATCCGTGTACGCCACTTTTTCCCAGAATGGCAAGTCATCGCCGTAATAATCGGCGTCGTAGCGGAAGCCGCCATGCTCGACCACCAGTTTGCGCGTATTGGGCGAATCGCGCCCCGTGTACCAGCCTTGCGGGGCGGAACCCGTCAATTCGCGGATGATCTGCACGGCTTCGTGCATGTGTGCGCGCTCCGTCGCTTCATCCATGTTTTGATAGGAAATCCAGCGCAAGCCATGACAGGCAATTTCATGGCCCAGTTCCTGGAAGGCAGCCACCGCCTCCGGATTGCGCTTCAGGGCCATCGAGACGCCAAACACGGTCAACGGCAGGCGCCGCTCCTCGAACATGCGCAGCAAGCGCCATAATCCGGCGCGCGAACCGTATTCATAAATCGACTCCATGCTCAGGTGGCGCGCGGGAAAAGCCGCCGCTCCGATCATTTCCGACAAAAACGTTTCCGAGGCGGCATCGCCATGCAGCACGCTGTTTTCCGCCCCTTCCTCGTAATTGAGGACGAATTGCAGGGCGATGCGGGCTTTTCCCGGCCATTGAGGGTGAGGTGGCGTGCGGCCATAGCCGATCAAATCGCGCGGATAATTTTCATAAGTACTCATGCGGTGGCTCGCCTATAGGAGACAATGTTGGTTATATGCCCAATCATATAGCCAGCCGCTGATGCAGGTATATGATTTGCAAGATAAGCACATTCACTCACCCTATATACAGGATAGCAAATGGGAAAACTCAGCACGCATGTACTCGATATCGCCCACGGCAGGCCGGGAGCCGGCGTCAAGGTGGCCCTGTTTTCAGTCGCGCCGGAAGGCAAAGTGTTGTTGAAGATGGATATGACCAATAGCGACGGCCGTTGCAGCTCGCCCTTGCTGGAAGGCGACAGCATGAAGGCGGGCCAGTATGAGCTGGTGTTCAATGCCGGCGACTATTTCGCCGCCCAGGGCGTGGAATTGCCTTCACCCCGCTTCATCGATCTGGTGACCCTGTCCTTCGGCATTGCGCATACGGATGAGAACTACCACGTGCCGCTGGTGGTATCGCCGTGGTCATACTCGACCTATCGCGGTAGCTGATCCCACCATACAACAATGTTGTCGGATTACGCGCTGCGCGCTAATCCGACCTACCTGGTTTGGTCGATGTCGGCCGATGTCCGTCGGCGCAGGCCGGCGTAGGTCGGCGTATGTCGGCGTAGGTCGGCTTAGCGCAGCGTAAGCCGACAGCCACCGGCACAAAAGCACAGACGAAAAAAAACCCGCCAATTGCTTGACGGGTTTTTCTCTTACTGCGAATAACAAGCCTGACGATAACCTACTTTCACACTGGTTGCAGCACTATCATCGGCGCAAAGTTGTTTCACGGTCCTGTTCGGGATGGGAAGGGGTGGGACCAACTTGCTATGGTCATCAGGCATAACTTGTACTGACGCTTGTCTCCTGTAGGACGACAAGGCCATGAATCTGGAAGAAGCAAAGATCGGGGTAATGAATTGGTGTATCAACACACACGCAACGTTGTACCGTCTTATCCTCTGTACCTGCTAAGGTTATAGGGACAAGCCGTACGGGCAATTAGTACTGGTTAGCTTAATGCATTACTGCACTTCCACACCCAGCCTATCAACGTCCTGGTCTCGAACGACCCTTCAAAGAGCTCAAGGCTCTGGGAAATCTCATCTCAAGGCAAGTTTCCCGCTTAGATGCTTTCAGCGGTTATCTCTTCCGAACTTAGCTACCCGGCAATGCCACTGGCGTGACAACCGGTACACCAGAGGTTCGTCCACTCCGGTCCTCTCGTACTAGGAGCAGCCCCCTTCAAATTTCCAACGCCCACGGCAGATAGGGACCAAACTGTCTCACGACGTTTTAAACCCAGCTCACGTACCACTTTAAATGGCGAACAGCCATACCCTTGGGACCGGCTACAGCCCCAGGATGTGATGAGCCGACATCGAGGTGCCAAACTCCCCCGTCGATATGAACTCTTGGGAGGAATCAGCCTGTTATCCCCAGAGTACCTTTTATCCGTTGAGCGATGGCCCTTCCATACAGAACCACCGGATCACTATGTCCTACTTTCGTACCTGCTCGACTTGTCAGTCTCGCAGTTAAGCACGCTTATGCCATTGCACTATCAACACGATGTCCGACCGTATCTAGCGTACCTTCGAACTCCTCCGTTACACTTTAGGAGGAGACCGCCCCAGTCAAACTGCCTACCATGCACTGTCCCCGATCCGGATAACGGACCAAGGTTAGAACCTCAAACAAACCAGGGTGGTATTTCAAGGTTGGCTCCACGAGAACTAGCGTCCCCGCTTCAAAGCCTCCCACCTATCCTACACAGATTGGTTCAAAGTCCAATGCAAAGCTACAGTAAAGGTTCATGGGGTCTTTCCGTCTAGCCGCGGGTAGATTGCATCATCACAAACATTTCAACTTCGCTGAGTCTCGGGAGGAGACAGTGTGGCCATCGTTACGCCATTCGTGCAGGTCGGAACTTACCCGACAAGGAATTTCGCTACCTTAGGACCGTTATAGTTACGGCCGCCGTTTACTGGGACTTCAATCAAGAGCTTGCACCCCATCATTTAATCTTCCAGCACCGGGCAGGCGTCACACCCTATACGTCCACTTTCGTGTTTGCAGAGTGCTGTGTTTTTATTAAACAGTCGCAGCCACCAGTTTATTGCAACCCTTTCACCCTTCTGGAGTAAACCAGTCAAGCTACCGGGGCGTACCTTTTCCCGAAGTTACGGTACCAATTTGCCGAGTTCCTTCTCCCGAGTTCTCTCAAGCGCCTTAGAATACTCATCTCGCCCACCTGTGTCGGTTTGCGGTACGGTCTCGTATGACTGAAGCTTAGAGGCTTTTCTTGGAACCACTTCCGATTGCTTCGTGAACAAGTTCACTCGTCCCATCCCCTTGAATCCTGCGCCCGGATTTGCCTAAGCGCCTTCTATGAGACAGAAACTGACTATTCCAACAGTCAGACAACCTTCCGCGATCCGTCCCCCCATCGCATCATACGACGGTGCAGGAATATTAACCTGCTTCCCATCAGCTACGCATCTCTGCCTCGCCTTAGGGGCCGACTCACCCTGCTCCGATGAACGTTGAACAGGAAACCTTGGGCTTACGGCGTGGAGGCTTTTCACCCCCATTATCGCTACTCATGTCAGCATTCGCACTTCTGATACCTCCAGCATCCTTTACAAGACACCTTCGCAGGCTTACAGAACGCTCTCCTACCATATATATCTGTGATAAATCACAGAACAATATCCGCAGCTTCGGTGACTGGCTTAGCCCCGTTACATCTTCCGCGCAGGACGACTCGATCAGTGAGCTATTACGCTTTCTTTAAATGATGGCTGCTTCTAAGCCAACATCCTGACTGTTTTAGCCTTCCCACTTCGTTTTCCACTTAGCCAATCTTTGGGACCTTAGCTGGCGGTCTGGGTTGTTTCCCTCTTGACGCCGGACGTTAGCACCCGACGTCTGTCTCCCAAGCTCGCACTCATCGGTATTCGGAGTTTGCAATGGTTTGGTAAGTCGCAATGACCCCCTAGCCATAACAGTGCTCTACCCCCGATGGTGATACTTGAGGCACTACCTAAATAGTTTTCGGAGAGAACCAGCTATTTCCAAGTTTGTTTAGCCTTTCACCCCTACCCACAGCTCATCCCCTAATTTTTCAACATTAGTGGGTTCGGACCTCCAGGGCGTGTTACCGCACCTTCATCCTGGCCATGAGTAGATCACTTGGTTTCGGGTCTACACCCAGCGACTGATCGCCCTATTCGGACTCGATTTCTCTACGGCTTCCCTATGCGGTTAACCTTGCCACTGAATGTAAGTCGCTGACCCATTATACAAAAGGTACGCAGTCACGGAACAAGTCCGCTCCTACTGTTTGTATGCACACGGTTTCAGGATCTATTTCACTCCCCTTCCGGGGTTCTTTTCGCCTTTCCCTCACGGTACTGGTTCACTATCGGTCGATTACGAGTATTTAGCCTTGGAGGATGGTCCCCCCATATTCAGACAGGATGTCACGTGTCCCGCCCTACTTGTCGTACGCTTAGTACCACCGGTCCGATTTCACATACGGGGCTATCACCCGCTATGGCTCCACTTTCCAGAGGATTCTGTTATCGGTCCGACTATCACGTACAGGCTCCTCCCATTTCGCTCGCCGCTACTTTGGGAATCTCGGTTGATTTCTTTTCCTGCAGCTACTTAGATGTTTCAGTTCGCCGCGTTCGCCTTGCATACCTATGTATTCAGTATGCAATACCCTAAAAGGGTGGGTTGCCCCATTCGGAAATCTGCGGATCAAAGTGTGTTTGCTCACTCCCCGCAGCTTATCGCAAGCTACTACGTCCTTCATCGCCTGTAATCGCCAAGGCATCCACCATGTGCACTTATTCGCTTGTCCCTATAACGTTAGCCTCTGAAGACCGAAGTCCTCAAAGAGCGCTACAGGGATAAGAAAGTACAACGTTGTTGCTTGTTTGTTGATACATACAATCATTACCCATCGATTCGCTTGTTACGGCAAACCGATCAATAAATAATCTTTACTTCTTCCAGATTGTTAAAGAACGAAACAGCTTTGATCGCTAAAAGATCAAACCTAAACCTGAGTCACTGACCGGCTTACGTTTGCACTTTCAAAGTACTTGGTGGAGGATGACGGGATCGAACCGACGACCCCCTGCTTGCAAAGCAGGTGCTCTCCCAGCTGAGCTAATCCCCCAGGATATTTCTACGACTCGGGTCTTACTGGTAGGGCTGGTTGGACTCGAACCAACGACCCCCGCGTTATCAACACGGTGCTCTAACCAGCTGAGCTACAGCCCCAACGCGGAACTTCTACGACTACTGTTTCTTCTTTGACTAACAGCCGATAAGTGTGAACATTTGATGCGTGAACCAGTTACCTGATTCGTGCAAACTCTAGAAAGGAGGTGATCCAGCCGCACCTTCCGATACGGCTACCTTGTTACGACTTCACCCCAGTCACGAATCCTACCGTGGTAAGCGCCCTCCTTACGGTTAAGCTACCTACTTCTGGTAAAACCCGCTCCCATGGTGTGACGGGCGGTGTGTACAAGACCCGGGAACGTATTCACCGCGACATGCTGATCCGCGATTACTAGCGATTCCAACTTCATGCAGTCGAGTTGCAGACTACAATCCGGACTACGATACACTTTCTGCGATTAGCTCCCCCTCGCGGGTTGGCGGCGCTCTGTATGTACCATTGTATGACGTGTGAAGCCCTACCCATAAGGGCCATGAGGACTTGACGTCATCCCCACCTTCCTCCGGTTTGTCACCGGCAGTCTCATTAGAGTGCCCTTTCGTAGCAACTAATGACAAGGGTTGCGCTCGTTGCGGGACTTAACCCAACATCTCACGACACGAGCTGACGACAGCCATGCAGCACCTGTGTACTGGTTCTCTTTCGAGCACTCCCCAATCTCTCGGGGATTCCAGCCATGTCAAGGGTAGGTAAGGTTTTTCGCGTTGCATCGAATTAATCCACATCATCCACCGCTTGTGCGGGTCCCCGTCAATTCCTTTGAGTTTTAATCTTGCGACCGTACTCCCCAGGCGGTCTACTTCACGCGTTAGCTGCGTTACCAAGTCAATTAAGACCCGACAACTAGTAGACATCGTTTAGGGCGTGGACTACCAGGGTATCTAATCCTGTTTGCTCCCCACGCTTTCGTGCATGAGCGTCAATCTTGACCCAGGGGGCTGCCTTCGCCATCGGTGTTCCTCCACATATCTACGCATTTCACTGCTACACGTGGAATTCTACCCCCCTCTGCCAGATTCTAGCCTTGCAGTCTCCAATGCAATTCCCAGGTTGAGCCCGGGGATTTCACATCAGACTTACAAAACCGCCTGCGCACGCTTTACGCCCAGTAATTCCGATTAACGCTTGCACCCTACGTATTACCGCGGCTGCTGGCACGTAGTTAGCCGGTGCTTATTCTTCAGGTACCGTCATTAGCAAGAGATATTAGCTCTCACCGTTTCTTCCCTGACAAAAGAGCTTTACAACCCGAAGGCCTTCTTCACTCACGCGGCATTGCTGGATCAGGCTTTCGCCCATTGTCCAAAATTCCCCACTGCTGCCTCCCGTAGGAGTCTGGACCGTGTCTCAGTTCCAGTGTGGCTGGTCGTCCTCTCAGACCAGCTACTGATCGATGCCTTGGTAGGCTTTTACCCTACCAACTAGCTAATCAGATATCGGCCGCTCCACGAGCATGAGGTCTTGCGATCCCCCACTTTCATCCGTAGATCGTATGCGGTATTAGCGTAACTTTCGCTACGTTATCCCCCACTCCAGGGTACGTTCCGATATATTACTCACCCGTTCGCCACTCGCCACCAGAGCAAGCTCCGTGCTGCCGTTCGACTTGCATGTGTAAGGCATGCCGCCAGCGTTCAATCTGAGCCAGGATCAAACTCTTCAGTTTAATCTCTGTTACTTTGCCATTTTATTGGCACCGTCATTGCTGACGGGTCGCTCACTTCAAAAACAACTGACAGGCCACTTCTTGCGAAGCGTCCTATTTCATTTATTTCTTCGTGAACATTTGATATTTTAAGTTAGACGCCAATCCGAAGATTGACGCTGCACTGACATCAAATGCCCACACTTATCGACTGTTAATTGTTAAAGAACTGTATTCGGTTACTGCTTTCGCGCTATCGACAAAGCGTTGTGTTTGTCAGCCGCGAAGAAGGAAGAGTATGAAGCAATTTACTACGTCCGTCAACTCCTTCTTTTTTCTCGCTTCACGCTGCATTTGCATGCGTCGTTCAGCGAGGGGGCGAATTATAGCCCTGCCCTGCGCGCGCCGCAAGGGCTATTTTCCCGCGCCGTGAAACGGCCCTGGCACCGCACTTGCTTATACAGCCCTATGCACTGTCCACTGATGAGAGCAACTCTGGGCCTGGCAGCAACACTGGGGACAGCCCGGCTCGCTTTGCTTTGCTCCCATTTGTGACAGGTGCTACATTATGGAACACTCTCGATATTCAAAAGAGCGCCGCAGTACAGGGCCCAACGGAGGCAACGAGATCATGTATCAACCATCAGCTACTTACCGTAGCGCACCGTTTTCGTCCATCGCGGACGCGAACACTTTGCCGGCAGGACAGGACAACGTCCCCGTCATCATCGAAACGTCCCATCAGCGTTCCGTCGCTTTTGGCCTGTCGCCCACGGCCACGCCTGACTTTACGCCAGCCGGCAAATCCGACCTGTCCTTGCTGATCGAGCAAAACCGCATGCTGCACACGCACGCGCTGCCCGCGATGGAAACCCTGTACCAGCAAATCGTCAACACGCACAATATGGTGATCTTGACGGATGCCAATGGCGTAATCGTGCATTCGCTGGGCGACGATGATTTCCTGGAGAAAGCAAACCGCGTCGCCCTGCAGCCGGGCGTAGCGTGGTCGGAACAAAGCCGCGGCACGAATGCCATCGGCACGGCCATCACGGAAAAAGTACCGACTCTGGTCCATGCGGACCAGCATTACCTGGCTGCCAATCACTTCTTGACGTGCTCTGCGGCACCGATTACCGACCACCGGGGCAATGTCATCGGCGTGCTGGACGTCTCGAGCGACCAGCGCAGTTTTCACAAGCATACGATGGCCCTCGTGCGCATGTCGGCCCTGATGATCGAAAATCAGCTGTTTTCCGCCACCTTCGAAGACGCCATCACCGTGCACTTCCACGCGCGCCCCGAATTCATCGGCACATTGATGGAAGGCATCGCCTCGTTCACGCCGGGCGGCCGGTTCTTATCGGCCAACAAGAATGGCTTGTTCCAGTTGGGCCTGTCATTTGCCGCACTACAATCGCACACGTTCAGCTCCCTGTTCGGCTTGCCAGTGTCCGCCCTGTACGAGCATTACCGCACGGCCTCGCCCGGTTTGCTGAACCTGTGCATGCACAGCGGCGTGCGCGTGTATGGGCGCGCGCAGTTGCGCCTGTCCAATAGCGTCTTCCAGCACGGTTTTACTGCCAGCACCGATCACAGCGATATCAACGCCGTGCCGGCCCAGGTTCCCGCACCCGCCAGCCATGCGGCCAACGCGGCGCGCCGCCTGTCTGGCCTGCGCTACCTGCGCACGGGCGATCCGCAACTGGAACTGGTGATCGAAAAGGTCAACAAGGTATTGGGGCGCGATATTCCCATCCTCGTCATGGGCGAAACAGGCACGGGCAAGGAATTGCTGGCGCAAGCCATCCATAACGATTCGCCACGGGCCATGGGACCGTTTATTGCCGTCAATTGCGCGTCGATCCCGGAAACCCTGATCGAGTCCGAACTGTTCGGCTATGAAGACGGGGCGTTTACGGGCGCGCGCAAGAAAGGGGCGATCGGCAAGATCCTGCAAGCCAATGGCGGTACCTTGTTCCTCGACGAAATCGGCGACATGCCCTTCGGCTTGCAGGCACGTCTGTTGCGCGTGCTGCAGGAACGCATGGTCACGCCGCTGGGCAGCAGCAAATCGATCACCGTCAATGTGGAACTCATTTGCGCCACGAATCACAACTTGCGCGAACGCATGGCCAAGGGTTTATTTCGCGAAGACTTGTATTACCGATTGAATGGCCTGGTGGTGAAACTGCCGTCGCTGCGCGAGCGCACGGACCTCGACACGGTCGTGAAAAAAATCCTCGCGACGGAAGCGCCCGATACGCGTTACACGGTGGCACCCGATATCCTGCGCCTGTTCCACCAGCATAAGTGGCCAGGCAACTTCCGCCAGCTGACGAACCTGTTGCGCACAGCCATCGTCATGGCCGGCGACGAGCATGAAATCTGTTTGCGCCACATGCCCGATGATTTCCTCGACGATATTGAGATGACGCAAGCGACTGCCGCCAGCGCCAGCACGGACCGCATGATCGCGGCCGGCGCCAATCTGGAGGAAATGGAGCAAAGCGTGATCCTCAAGTCACTCGATGCCCACGGCGGTAACGTCTCGGCCACGGCCCGGGCTCTGGGCGTGTCGCGCAACACGATCTATCGCAAGGTGCCGCACCTGAAATAGCCTAGAGTAGACGGGGAAAGCCGGGCGACATCTTGCGCCGGCCCTGCTTGTCGATGGTCATCAGGTCGACTCCGTCCATGCGCGCGGCCATCGCATGCGCACGCGCCGCCCCCGTCACTATGAAGGTCGTCGACAAGCCATCGGCCAGCAAGCCCGTGGGCGCCAGCACCGTCACGCTGGCCAGCTCGCGCGGCGAATCGCCTTTCGCAGGATCGAAGATGTGGTGATGCACGAAGTCGGGCGTGAACGTGCATTCGTAATCGCCCGACGTAGCCACGCTGCGCCCCTCCACTTTCAAGGTGGCCGCCAAGATTTCTGCGTCGCGCGGGTCCTGGATGCCCAAAGTCCACGGGCGCCGCACGGTACGCTGCCCGCGCGCGACGAACTCGCCCGTGTCGAGCAGCGCGTGCCGCACGCCGCGCGCCTGCACGGCCGCCAGTGCCATGTCCGCCGCGTAGCCTTGCGCCAGGCCATTCAAGGTCAGCGCCATGCCGGGCTGGAGAAAACGCACTTCACGGCGATCCCACGCCAGTTGCCGCCAGCCTACCCGCGCCTGCGCTTCGCGGCGCAATGCTTCCGCCGGCAAACTTGCCTGATCTGCCGCCGACCGAAACAGCCGCCATAAGGGTTGCACGGTGATATCAAACGCCCCGTCGCTCCATTGCGACAAGGCTTGCGCCTGCGCCAGCACCGTCAGCAGATGGGCATTCGGCCGGGCCAGGCGGCCATCGCGGTTCAGCTGGAAGACTTGGCTGGCAGGACTGTAAATGCTCATCAGGCGGTCGACACTCCTGGCCGCATGCAAGGCATCTTCGATGGCCAGCTCGGCCTGGCGCTGGTCGTGATGCAACACGGTGACGGCGATTGTCGTGCCAAACGCCAGGGCTGCACCTTGATAAGGGCGCACACCGGATGCCGTGGCCGTGCCGCGCGCCATGCTGCCCGGCAAAGACAAGCCCGCCATGCCGGCCACGCTGCCTATCGCTGCGGATATAAAGGTTCTACGCTGCATTGCTGCTCTCCTCTGCCGTGGCCCGGACAATGGGTATCGTGCGGGCACGCTTGATTTCCAGCATCAAGGGCGCGCATTTTTCATCGCTGGCATAGATCACCACGCAATCCATGCACTGGAAACATTCGCCGTAATCGACTTTGCCGCTCGGCGCGATGGCATGGTGCTCGCAACGGTGGCGGCAAGTCTGGCATGGCGTGCCGCATTCCTTGCGGCGGGGAATCCAGTTGAACAGGCGAAAGCGCCCCAGCAGCGCCAGCGCCGCACCGAACGGGCACAGGTAGCGGCAAAAGAATTTATAGGAAACACCGCTGAGCAACAGCAAGCCCACGGCATACGCGACGAAGGGCCAGGCGCGCACGAAGTTCAGGGTAATGGCCGTCTTGAACGGCTCCAGTTCCACCAGCTTGTCCGTGATCTGGCTGGAAAACATGCTGCTGGCCAGAATGGCCGCCAGCAAGCCATACTTGATCCACTTCAAACGCCCGTCCAGGCGCGGCTTGATCTTCCACTGCGGCAAGCGCAGCCACTGGCCCAGCTTGCCCGTGAATTCCTGCAGGGCGCCAAACGGGCACAGCCAGCCGCAAAACGTGCCGCGGCCCCAAATGAACAGGCTGAGCAGAACGAAAGCCCACAGGATCACCGTCATCGGGTCGAACAGGAAGAAGCCCAGGCTGCGCCCCGCCAGCAGCGCCTGGATCACCCCTGTGATGTTGACGATCGACAATTGCCCCTGGGCGTAATAGCCGATGAAGCCGATGGTGAACAGCAGGAACAGGCGGCGGAACCATGCAAATTGCCGGCCATTACGCACCAGGCGTTTCTGCCATGCCAATGCGCCGGCAAGCAGCGCCAGCCCGGCCAGCAAGATCAACAGTTCAGCCCGGCGCGCCTTCCACGTGCCGCGCCAGCCGGCATCGTCGCCTTGCGGCGCTGTATAAAACCCGGCCGGCAGACGGTAGCTGAAATCGACGTTGCGCGCGATGCGCTCCGGATACACGATGCCCTTGCTGCGCGTGATGGGGAGAGCAAATGCCAGCGGGCTGGCCGCATCAAGCCCCGCCTGGCTGATGACGCGCAATACGGCGATATTTTCAGTCGGTAACGGTCCCGCCTCCGACAAGCTCAATTCCAAGTCCAGGTCGCGCATGTCGATGGGCAAGCCATCCTGCTTCAGCAACAACCGGTCCGGCACGGTGCCGCGCACGAAATCGTCGCCCAGCACGCTGTAGCGCCCGCGCGACATGACGAGGATGGCGTGGTCGTCCTCGTCGAGCCGGTTGCGCAGCTTGTTCCAGCTGCGTTCCGTCAACAGATTGCGTCCCACCGTGGGCACGGAGACATAGGCCAGATACAGATCGATGAACAGGCCGTCCGGCTCGCGCTGTGCCTCGGCATCGAGTCCCGCGCCGGGACTGCCGGCAAACAGGGTTTCGACGTCCTTGTTGCTCAGGCGCACATGCTGGATCAAGCCCTGCTCAAGCATCTTTGCCACGCTGCGTTTCTCGAACACATCCATGCGGATGCGGGCGATCTGGTCCGGATCGCGCCCCTGCGCGAAGCCGAGTTTCTTGCGCGACACTTTCAAGGCGGACGCCAGCACGCTCTGGTTGATGATGCGCACGGAAGCCGTCGCCTTCGACACGCCGTCGATATCAGCGTGCGTGGCATCGGCGGCGCGCTTCTTCCTGGCATCGATGGCGATATTCTGTTTCAACGACAGGCCCTGGTACTGTTTGACGAACTGGAACAGCGGCGCTTCACCTAGGCCATCGAGAAACACGGGTTCGTGCTGCGACAGCACGGCCACGTCGAGAAAACTACCCTGCGGATTGATGGCGATCAATAAATTGACGGGAACGCCGGAAAAGCCGGGAATCGGCGCCAGGTCCACCGACTCGAAGACATAGCCGACCAGTTCCGTTGCCGTGGCGTTTTGCTTGAACAGGGGCCAGACGGGCAGCTCGGCTTCCTTGTCGCCGACGACGAGGGGCGCAGGGAAGCGCCGCGCCAGCTCGGCCTTGGTGAGCACGCCGGCCCACGCCTGTCCCAGGATAAACAGGAATAGCCAGCATCCGATGAATAACCGCATTATCCGCATGCATTGCACTCCGTGCGGCGCCGCAGCTTCCGGCGCCGCATTCATTGGTTAGAAGAAAATAATGCCGCCCAGGGATACGCCATTCATCTTCGCTTCGCCGCCCGTAAAGCCTTTCGAGCGCGTCTGGCCCAGCTCCCCCACGAGGGTGATCGCACTGTTGAGCGAGTAATACGCACCGAGGGTCAGGTTGGCGTTCGACTTCAAACCGCCCGTGCCGGCCGTGTTGTCGTCGTTCTTGCTGATGCCGTAGGACAAGCCCAGCTTCAGCTTGTCCGTCGTTTTATACGTGCCTTGCAGCAGCCAGTTCTTCGATTTGGTATCGCCCTGGTCCGCATCGGAGAGAATGCCCAATCCCTTGCCGCCCTGGAAATTGAGCAGCACGCCAGCCGGTCCCATCTGGTACGAGCCGCCCACTTCCACGCCGCGCATGGTCAGGTCATCGACGCCAGGCGTTTTCGATGTGAATTTTTGCGACTTCACACCGAGCCAGGCTTTCAAGCCCTCTTGCGCATACGTCAGCTGCGCCTGCACTTGCGGACTCGACTTCGAAGAATAGGTCGAGCCTGCCACGATGGGCGTATCGGAAACGGGGCTGACCAGCGCCACATCGGCGCCAAAACCGCTGGACTTCGGCGTGCTGTACATGATCTGGCCATAGTTGCCCAGATAGGTATAGCCGGCGCCGATATGGCCCAGGGTCACCCGGCCCCGCTGCGTCGCCTGCACCGGCGCGCCCGAGCCCAACAAGGTCATGTCGGACAGGATCGCATTCGCGCCGAAGATGCCGTAGTCGCGGCCCAGCTTGAAGGTGCCCATCTGTTCATTGCCAAACGTAAAGAAGGCCTGGCGCACGTCGACCACGCTGTTCTGGCTGATGGCACTGTCCGTGGCTGTCGAGTTATAGATGCCGATCAAGGCTTTCACGTCGTACTCGCCCAGGCGCGACGAAGCCGAGGTAATCAAGCCATTCGGCAGCAGGCCGTTGCCGATGGTGGTGCGGTCCTTTTCGCCGCCGCAACCGAGCGCCTGGCCGCCCAGCGCCAGCCCGCCCACGGCATCGCCCGAACACGACACTTGCGTGTAATAGGCATTGACGATGCCGCCCACCGACACGGTCCAGTCGCCCGCCTTGATGTCGACGGCTTGCGCCTGCCCCACCGCTGCGATTGTCATGACACCCACGCTCCCCAGCTTGCTCAATGTGTTCATTGCGTCTCCTCTTTCTTCTCTGTTTTTAGTGTGCACATCAGTGATTGATGTACCTCAAGCTTTGGCAATAAGCGTGCCCAGCACGGCTCACAGGGAGAAAGAGAAATGACGTGTTTGACGTGTGCAGCAGCGGATCAATCGCCCCGCACGGTGTTCCTTTTTTGACCGCCAGCACGCTGATCGCGCAACTGCGTAAACAAAAAACTGACGGCCTGGGCCGTCAGCAAAAAGAAAGCACCCGGCGGACAGGGAGACACCCATCCGTGTGGCCCGGGCGCTTCACCCCGTTACTTCGACGCCAGCTTGAATACCCACACGGAACCGCCCTGTTCCAGGAAGTTGACCTTCTTCGCCACCTCGCCGCCCCACAGCGGCACGGCGCCGCCCCAGCCGGAGACGACGGCCACGTATTGCGTGTCGCCATCCTGCCAGGTGACGGGCGGCGCCACGACGCCGGAACCCGTCTGGAATTTCCACAGCTCCTTGCCCGTCTTCGCGTCGACGGCTTTCAGGAAGCCTTCCGGCGTGCCGTAGAACACCAGATTACCGGCCGTGCTCATCACGCCGCCCCACAGCGGCGCGTTGTTCTTGATTTCCCAGACGATCTTGCCCGTCTTCGGATCGATGGCGCGCATGGCGCCAATGTAGTCGTCAAACAAGGGCTTGATGGTAAAACCGGCGCCGAGGAAGGCGCCGCCCTTCTTGTAGCTAATCGGCTCGTTCCAGATATCCATGCCCCATTCATTTGCGGGCACGTAGAACAGCTTGGTTTGCGGCGAGTACGCCATCGGCATCTGGTTTTTTGCACCGAGGAAAGCCGGCGCGGCAAACACGGTCGAACCCTTCTTGCCTTCTTCTCCCTTGGTCGGGTCGCCAGGGCGGCCGGCTGCGATATAGTTCGGCCGTCCCGTCTTCAGGTCGATGCTGCTGGCCCAGGTGATTTTCTTGACGAACGGAAAGGCATTCTGCAGCTTGCCGTTGGCCGCATCGATGACGTAGAAGAAACCGTTGCGGTCGGCCTTGCCGCCGTAGCGCTTGCCATCCATGTCGAAGGTGACGAACTCGTTGGCGCCGTCGAAATCCCAGGCATCGTTCGGCGTATTCTGATACGCCCACTTGATCTGCCCCGTTTTCACGTCCAGCGCCACGGTGGACGACGAGTACAGATTGTCGCCGGGGCGCAAGTGGCTGTTCCACGGCGCCGGGTTGCCCGTGCCAAAGTAAGCGAGCTTGGTCTGCGGATCGTAGGTGCCGCCCATCCACGTCGAGGCGCCGCCCGTTTTCCACAGGTCGCCCGGCCAGGTCTTGTTCACGGTACCGGACACGCCGTTATCGATGGCCTTGCCATCCTTGTCGTAGCGGTGGCCCATATGGCCTTCCACCGTCGGACGGCTCCACACGAGGTCGCCCGTCATGGGGTTGCGCGCCTCTACCCGGCCGACGATGCCGAATTCGCCGCCCGACACACCCGTCAGCAGCAAGCCTTCGGCGATCAGTGGCGCCGCCGTCATCGAGTAGCCGGCCGCGTAATCGTCAACTTTCTCCTTCCAGACGATCTTGCCCGTATTCTGGTCCAGCGCCACCAGGTAGGCGTCCAGCGTGCCGAAAATCACCAGGTTGCCGTACAGGGCGGCGCCGCGGTTGACCACGTCGCAGCAGGGCATGATGCCGTCCGGCAAGCGATGCTCATATTTCCACAGCTTGGCGCCCGTTTTCAGGTCGACGGCAAAGATGCGCGAATACGATGCCGTGACGAACATCTTGCCGTTATGAATCAACGGCTGCGATTCCTGGCCCCGCTGTTTTTCGCCGCCAAACGAGAACGACCAGGCCGGCACCAGCTTGGCCACGGTCTTGTCATTGATCTGCGTCAACGGCGAATAGCGCTGGCCCTGCGTGCCCATGCCGAACGACAGGACGCTGGACGGATTCTTTGCCGTGCTGTCAAGCATGGCGGTGGTGACATTGCCCACGTCGGCCGCCTGGGCCAGTGATGCCACACCCAAACCGATGAGTATCCCCATGATTTTTTTCTGCACAATCATCTCCCTCTGTTTTATTAGTATGTGTGTCAAGTCTTGCGGTGCTCATGCGGCTGGGCATGCAACAGCGCACACTCTTCATCGGTGAACAGGCGCGAACGCGTCAAAAAGCGCTTGCCCGTGCCGTTGTCGAGTGAAAACATGCCGCCATTGCCATCGACCACATCGATAATCAACTGGGTATGCTCCCAGTACTCGAATTGCTCGAGTCCCATGTAGAACGGTGCGCCATTCAAATTGCCGAGATAGATATCGGTATCGCTGACATCGAACTCGCCCAGCGCATAGCACATGGGCGCACTGCCGTCGCAGCAGCCGCCCGACTGGAAAAACATCAGCGGGCCGTGACGCTGGCGCAACTTGTCCATCATTTCCAGCGCCGCATCGGTGGCGACCACCCTGGCAATTGCTGCACTCATGGCATCCCTTTCTGCGCGCCGCGCCTGGACTACGGGCGCGGCGCCTGTTGCCGGTTTAGAAGAAGCCCAGCGCTTTCGGGCTATAGCTCACCAGCAAGTTCTTCGTTTGCTGGTAGTGGTCGAGCATCATCTTGTGGTTTTCGCGGCCGATGCCCGATTGCTTGTAGCCGCCGAAAGCGGCGTGGGCTGGATACAGGTGGTAGCAATTGGTCCACACGCGGCCCGCCTGGATGGCGCGGCCCATGCGGAAGGCGCGCGAACCGTCACGCGTCCACAAGCCGGCGCCCAAGCCGTACAAGGTATCGTTGGCAATCGCCAGCGCTTCAGCTTCATCCTTGAAGGTGGTCACGGACACGACCGGTCCAAAAATTTCTTCCTGGAAGATGCGCATCTTGTTGTGCCCCTTGAACACGGTCGGACGCACGTAATAGCCGCCTTCCAGGTCGCCCGCCTGCGTGTTGCGCTCGCCCCCAGCCAGCACCTCGGCGCCTTCCTGGCGGCCGATGTCGAGGTAGGACAGGATTTTTTCCAGCTGCTCCTGCGACGCTTGGGCGCCGATCATGGTGGAAGAATCGAGCGGATTGCCCTGCTTGATGGCGGCCACGCGCTTCAGGGCCCGTTCGATGAATTTCTCGTAGATCGATTCCTGGATCAGCACGCGCGATGGGCAGGTGCACACCTCGCCTTGATTCAGCGCGAACATCGCAAAGCCTTCCAGGCACTTGTCGAAATACTCGTCGTCCGCATCCATCACGTCTTCAAAGAAGATGTTCGGCGATTTGCCGCCCAGCTCCAGGGTGACGGGAATCAGGTTTTGCGCGGCATAGCCCATGATCAGGCGGCCCGTGCCCGTTTCGCCCGTAAAGGCAATCTTGGCGATGCGCTTGCTCGAGGCCAGCGGCTTGCCCGCTTCCAGGCCGAAACCGTTGATGATGTTCAACACGCCCGGTGGCAGCAGGTCGCCGATCAGCTCGATCAACACCATGATGGAAGCGGGGGTTTGCTCTGCCGGTTTCAGGACGACGCAATTGCCGGCGGCCAGGGCTGGCGCCAGTTTCCACACGGCCATCAGAATCGGGAAATTCCACGGAATGATCTGGCCCACGACACCCAGCGGCTCGTGGTAGTGGTAGGCATAGGTTTCCGCATCGATTTGCGCGACGGAACCTTCCTGCGCGCGGATGCAGCCGGCGAAGTAACGGAAATGGTCGATGGCCAGCGGAATGTCCGCGTTCATCGTTTCGCGGATCGGCTTGCCGTTATCGATCGTTTCCGCCGTGGCGATCAAGCTCAGGTTCTGTTCGATGCGGTCGGCGATGCGGTTCAGGATGTTGGCGCGCTCGGCAGGCGAAGTCTTGCCCCAGGCCTCCTTGGCGGCATGCGCGGCATCCAGCGCCAGCTCGACGTCTTCCGTCGTGGAACGGGCGATTTCGCAAAACGGCAAGCCCGTGATCGGCGTAATGTTAGGAAAGTATTCACCTTTTACTGGTGCAACGAATTTGCCGCCGATGTAATTGTCATAGCGTTGTTTGAAGGGATTGGCTACGCCCAGTTTGCTGATGTCTGCGAGATTCATGTCGTCCTCTATCGGGTTAATTAGAATGGAGTTACTTAATTAAAATCAAACGTCCTGGTACAGATGGGGTGAGTACACGCAGTCTTCCGCAAATGCCGTGCCAGCTCGCCATCCCACTACAAACTTAGCCGCTTTTACCCCTGTTACAAGGGCGCGGCTTCAATACCGGTGTGCTTTTCGGCGCATGCCCGGGCTTGAGCCGCGGGAGCGAGCCTGTTTGCGTTTTGAACAAGGTGAAGGCATCCTGTTCCAATCCGGGCCAGCCCTGCTGCTGCGGCCCGTCGCCGCTGCACAATGGAACAGGTGTACCAGACTGGAACACCTGTTCCTGTAACGCTACCGAATCACCACGCCCCATGGCAATTCGCCGACGGCGATATCGGCCACCTTGCGCGCGCTGGCCGTATCGATGACGGAGACGCTGTTCGAGCGGCCATTGGCCACGTACAGCTTGGCCCCGTCGGGCGTGATGGCCATGTTCCACGGGCGCTTGCCGACGGGAATGGTGGCCGTCACCTGCTTGCTGGCCGTATCGATCACCATCACCGTGCCGTCCGTGCCATTTGATACATACACTTGCTTGCCACCGGGATGGACGACGATGCCATTCGCATTCTTGCCCGCTGGAATGGTGGCAATGGCCTTGCGCGCCGTCATATCGATCACGTAGACGGCATTGACCAGTTCGCACGCCACGTAGGCAAGGCCCGAATCCGGACTGAAACCGATGCCGCGCGGACGCAAGCCCACGGCAATGGACGCGACCTGGCGGCGTTGCGCCACGTCGATGACATCGACTTGCTCGGCCTCTTCCGCACTGACCAGCAGCCAGCGCCCATCGGGACTGAACACGGCATGTTCCGGGTTGCGTCCCTGCACCTTGATATCGGCAAGCACGACGCCCGTCTGGCCATCGAGCAAGGCCACGCTATTGTTTTCCTCGACGGCCACGGCCACGTAACGACCGTCGTGCGAGGCGCTCACGCCTTCGGGCGACTTGCCCAGCGCCACCATGCGGACTGGTGCGCCAGCTTCGTTATCGATCAGCAGCAAGGCGCTGCTGGCCGCATCGGTGACAAACAATTGCCGCCCGGTGGGGTCGGCGGCGATGCCGCGCGGACGCTTGCCTGCGGCGATCTGGCGCACGACCTGGTCGGTCGCCGTGTCGATCACGCTCACGGTGCCCGATTTTTCATTGGGGACATAGGCAAAAGGAGCGGCCTGGAGGGCCGTGCTGAAGAGCGCAGGCAGCAGCCAGCACACCTGGCGCAAGCGCGGGAAGAAGTTGGGCATAATCACCTTTTCAATGGCAAAACACAGGAAAAGCGCGCGGTAGCGGCGCATCTGATAATTGCTGCATGCAAACGCCGTGCCACTGACACGCGTATAATTTCCGCCCACCAATGGAGACATGGCAGGCATATTGCTTGATACAACTATGCAGACCTGCGCCGCTCACGCGCTCAAGCAGGCTTTTATTCACATTGGAGAATCCGCATGCAGCATCGTTTCCGCCTGAACACCATCGCCAGCCTGTTTGTCGCCGGCAGCGCCACCCTGGCCCCCCACGTCTTTGCCGCCGAGCCCGCTGACTTGGCCGCCGGGCAACTCATGGATACGGTGGTCATCAGCGGCAGCCGCATCGCCCACCCCAGCCAGGAAGTGCCCGCGTCCATCGACGTCGTCGACAGCGCCCGCATCCAGGAGGGCCAAATCCGCGTCAATGCCTCGGAAGCGCTGGCCGCCGTGCCGGGTCTGGTCGTACAAAACCGCCAAAACTACGCGCAAGACTTGCAAATCTCGTCGCGCGGCTTCGGCGCCCGTTCGGCCTTCGGCGTGCGCGGCGTCAAGCTGATCAGCGACGGCATTCCCGCCAGCATGCCCGACGGGCAAGGCCAGGCCGCCACCTTCAACCTCGATACGGCCGAGCGCATCGAAGTGCTGCGCGGGCCGTTTTCTGCCATCTATGGCAACCATTCGGGCGGCGTGATCCAGCTGTTTTCCAAGGATGGGAAAAATCCCCCCTCCGTCGAACTGAACGTGACGGGCGGCAGCTTCGGCACCAGCAAGGTGGACCTGTCGGCGCAGGGCCAGGCAGGCGGCATCGGCTACGTGCTCGACGGTTCGCGCTTCCGCACGGATGGCTTTCGAGACCACAGCGCCGCCACGCGCGAACAGGCGTTCGGCAAGATCACGGTCAAGCCGAATACGGACAGCAAGCTGACCATCGTCGCCAACAGCCTGCACCAGGGCAATACGCAAGATCCGCTGGGCGCCACCTGGGCCACGTTTTCCCGCGATCCGCGCGCCGGCGAAATCGATGCGAGCGACACGCAAAACCCGAAACGCACCCTGGCCGAACGCTACAACACGCGCAAGAGCATCGACCACCAGCAAATCGGCGCCACCTATGAACAGTCGTTCGGCGATGACCGCCTGCACGTGACGGCCTACGGCGGCAACCGCGACGTGATCCAGTACCAGGCATTCACCAAGGGTTTCCAGGCACCGGCCAGCCATTCGGGCGGCGTGGTCGACTTCCAGCGTGAGTTCTACGGCATCGACACCAATTGGCTGCACGTCAGCCAGTTGGCCGGTGGCAAGCTGAGCACCACCATCGGCATCGACTATGGCCGCTCCAGCGATGACCGCACCGGTTATGAAAATTACATCGGCAACACGTTTGGCGTGAAGGGCAAGCTGCGCCGCGACGAGCAGGATGTCGTCTCCAGCCTCGATCCGTATATCCAGGCAGAATGGCAGAGCGGGCCATGGCTGCTCAGCGCAGGTGTGCGCTACAGCAAAATGAAAGTGTCGGTCAACGACCGCTTCCTCGGCAATGGCAACGACAGCGGCAGCCTGGAGTTCAGCCACACGACACCCGTGCTGGGCCTGCTGTATAAACTGACGCCCAACGTCAACGTGTACGCCAGCGCCGCGCGCGGTTTCGAAGCACCCACCCTGAACGAACTGTTTTACTCGGGCACGGGCGGCGGCTTCAATTACCAGCTGAAACCGGCCACCAGCACCAACCTGGAAGCGGGTATCAAGGCCAGGATCAATCACAACACGCATGTGAACGCGGCCGTGTTCCAGATCAAGACCAACGATGAACTGGTCGTCGACAGTTCCAGCGGCGGGCGCACCAGCTACCGCAATGCGGGCAAGACCTTACGCCAAGGCATGGAAGTGTCGCTCGACTCCAGCTTGCCGTATGGTTTCACGACAAAAGTGGCGCTGACCAGCCTGCACGCCGTGTATGACCAGGCCTTCGGCAGCGTGCGCGAAGGCAGCCGTTTACCGGGCGTGCCCAGCGCCAACCTGTTCGCGGAACTGGCCTGGAAAGACACGCTCGACCGTTTCGGCGCGGCACTGGAAAGCGTGGCCAGCAACCAGGTCTACGCGGAAGACAGCAACATCGAAAAGCCGGCACCCGGCTACACGGTGTTCAATGCCCGCTTCAACGCCAAGCAAAACGTAGGGAATTGGCGCTTCAAGGAGTTTGCCCGCCTGAATAATCTTTTCGACAAGACCTACGTGGGCTCCGTCATCGTCGGCGACAGCAACAAGCGCTACTATGAAGCGGCGCCAGGCCGTAACTGGTTGTTGGGTGTGAGCGCCCAATACTCCTTTTAAGAACACCTGAGAAAAAGTCCATGGCGGC
The DNA here is from genome assembly GCF_058797855.1 of Janthinobacterium sp. GW823-FHT01H08. Classification (NCBI taxonomy): domain Bacteria; kingdom Pseudomonadati; phylum Pseudomonadota; class Betaproteobacteria; order Burkholderiales; family Oxalobacteraceae; genus Janthinobacterium; species Janthinobacterium sp. GW823-FHT01H08. The sequence goes on along the minus strand of NZ_CM179504.1, from coordinate 1,303,993 downwards.
GTTGCATTGCCTTGTCGTACTATTCGTACTGCCTGCGGCAATGCGCCTTGCCCTGAACATTTTTCAGGCGTTCTCATGAAAAAGCCCGCGCCTCTTCCGATGCGCGGGCTTTTCAACTCAAGCAGGCTACTTCAGGGCCGCGCTTCCTTCACGCCATACTTCTCAAAGATGGCTTTCAATTCGCCGCTGGCCGCCATCTCGTTCATGGCCGCCTGCAGTAACTTGGCCACGTCGAGCTGTTGCTTGCTGACGGCCAGGCCCACGGCCCAGCCGGCACGCGGCAAGCGGGCGAACGCCACTTCGCTCAAGGGGAAAGCAGGATCGCTTTTCAGCACCGACTCGATTTCCGATCGGTTCGCCAACACGGCGTCGAGCTGGCCAGCCTGCAATTGCTGCAAGGCTTCGGCGGCCGTATCGAAGATGCGCACATCGTCGCGATATCTGCCATTGTCTTCGCCCAACATCAGCATGGCCGCGATCGAGACCTTTTCCACGCCGATACGCTTGCCCGCCAGCGAAGCGACCCCATCGAATTGCGGCACGGCTTGCGCGCTGCGGGCCAGGCGCACGGTTTCCACGTAATACGGGGCGAATATCTCGACCTTGTCGTTGTCCGCCATCAATTTCTTGTCGACCGGCACGTGCAGCATCACGTCGGCGGGACCATAGCCGAGGTAATGCCCCTTCCACACCATATTGCGCAAATCGTCGTTGAGGTTTTCGCCGGCGGGAAAGGGCAGCAAGCTCAGTTTCAGCCCCAGCTTTTTCGCCAGCGCTTCGGCGATGTCGATATCGATGCCCGCGCCCTTGTCGGAAAACGGCGCGAGCTCGTTATACACAGCCACCTTCAGGCTGCCCGACTGCTGCACTTTCTGCCAATCGGCGCGCGCCGGCGCGGCCGCGCACAGCGCCATGCAAGCGAGCGAGAGCATCGCGCGCGCGCCACGGAGTTGAAATGAACGCATGGAACTCCTTCGTTATCAGTTCGACCTAATTAGACTCTCGGCGGGTTTCCAGGTAGGTCTTGATGGCCCACATCGCTTCCTGGTTGAATACGCCCTCGAACGGCGGCATGTACACGGCGCCATTACGCACTTTACCGTGACGGATGGTCGCCAGGAAATAATTATCCGTTTCCTTGTAGCACGCCTGTTTCTTTGTCTCATTCTTGATACCGAAGCAATCACGGTCCAGCTGGCGCAAGTCCGGCGCGATGCCGCCCGAAATGGCTTCGATGCCGTGGCAACGCGCGCAATTCTGGTTATAGGCCGAGGTGCCCACCGTCAGGGCCAGCTTGTTGCCGCGATACGGGTTTTGCTCGAGCCACTTGTCGCCCACCTTGGGCAAGCCCGTGGTGTCGACGCCTTGCGGCGTGACATTGCCGTGCGCATAGGCATGCGGCAAGGTCAGCAGGGAGGTGAGGGCAACGGCGCCGGCGGCGGCCATGCCGAGCAGAGTACGGATGGAATAGGTCATGCTGGTCTCCTTGGTTTTTTTAGTGAATATCCAAGAAGAGCAAATGCCATGCCATGCGTATATGCCCCACATCGGGCGGCCCATGTATCAATTTGGAACAGCTGCAACAGCGATTGTGTCACGGCGCACGTTAGGCGGCGGCCAGCGTGCAAATGCTGTGCCTCTCCTGCTGCTCGAAAGTGATACGCACGGGCAAGAAGCGGGCAATCACTTCGGCATTCGTCAACGCATGCTGCGACACCTTGCTGCAACTGAAGCTACCGCCGCCGGCCAGCGCCATCGGCAGCAGGAGCTGGTCCGCCAGGTGCTCGCCCACGGCCGCGTCCGTCTTGAGATAGGCGCGCACTTCGTTCAACAGGCGCTTGGCCACGGATTCGGCCAGCAAGTGCTTTTCGCCGAACGACGTAAATACTTCCGTGACGTGCTCATGTTCCAATGTCAGCAACAGGACGTTGCCCGGTCCCTGCTCCGCCGGCAAGCCGACGAGGCGCAGCTGCTTGCCGCTCCAGCCCATGCCGTCGGCTACACGCTCGAGCTCGCGCTGCGCCACGTTCACATGCACGCCCGCCACCACGCTTTCCGCATACCCGGCCTTCCGCTCGCCGCGCTGCAGCAGTGAAATAGGCCGCAAACGCTGGCACGGTTGCACGGTGGCCAGCACCTCGCCACCACCTGCGGGATGAAAGCCATAGCGCTGCTGCGTAATCTCCACCTCGGCGCCCATCTGTTCCAGGATGCGGCCATACGCGCGCTGCAAAAAATGCACGGGCGGCGCCATGGCATTGTGCGTGCCGCCGCTGATGCGCACGGTAGACGGCCCATCCGCATGCAGCAGAGCCGGCAGCAAGGTTTGCAACACCAGGGTGCAGCTGCCGGCGCTGCCGATGGCAAAGCGATAATCGCCGCCGCGTATGGGCCCAGGCACGAATTCCAGGCTCGACGCGCGCAGCGCCACCGGCGTCGTGCGCGCCCCGCAAATGGCGGTCGCTGCCTGCACGGCCAGCAAATGCTGGCGCAGCAAGCCTGGCTTGTCCCGTCCCGCGCGAATATTCGTCAGCCGGAACGGCTGTCCCGTGATCATCGACAGGCTCAGCGCCGAGCGCAAAATCTGTCCGCCGCCTTCACCTTGCGCTCCATCAATTTCTATCATCTGTACTTTCTCTTTATTAACCTTTGACGCAAACGACCTGCTTCAGGATATGCACGACGTCGACCAGCTCGCGCTGTGCCAGCATCACCGCATCGATATCCTTGTAGGCCATTGGAATTTCATCGATCACGTTTTCATCCTTGCGGCATTCCACGCCTTGCGTGGCGCGGATCTGGTCGTCCAGGTTGAAGCGCCGCTTCGCTTCCGTACGGCTCATCGTGCGTCCCGCGCCGTGGCTGCAGCTATGGAAACTGTCCGCATTACCCTTGCCGCGCACGATAAAACTCTTCGCGCCCATGGAACCGGGAATGATCCCCAGTTCGCCGGCGCGGGCCGAGACGGCGCCCTTGCGCGTGACCAGCACGTCCTTGCCGAAGTGGTGCTCCTTCTGCACATAGTTATGGTGGCAGTTGACGGCTTCCACATGCGTCTGGAACGGCTTATGGATGACCGTGCGCACGGCCGCGATCAGGTTTTGCATCATCACTTCGCGGTTGTTGCGCGCGAAACGCTGGGCCCAGCCCACCGCTTCCACGTAATCGTCGTAATGCCGCGTGCCTTCGGCCAGATAGGCGAGGTCCTGGTCGGGCAGGTTAATAAAATGGGTACGCATATCCTGCTTGGCCAGTTCGATGAAATGCGTACCGATGGCATTGCCCACGCCGCGCGAACCGGAATGCAGCATGAACCATACAGAACCCTGTTCATCGAGACAGACTTCGACGAAGTGGTTACCGCTGCCCAAAGTTCCCAGGTGACGATAGTTATTCGTGTTCTTCAGCTTGGGCGTTTTCAGGCAGATGGCGTCGAATTCATCCTTCAGCTGCAGCCACGCGGCATCGACCACCGAGGGCGGCGTCTGCCAGGAACCCTCGTCGCGGCCGCGGTGACCGCGCGTCTTCGGCGACATCCCGTGCGGAATGGCGCGCTCGATGGCGCTGCGCAGCGGCCCCAGGTTATCGGGCAAATCGCTGGCCGTCAGCGTGGTTTTCGCCGCCATCATGCCGCAACCGATATCGACGCCCACGGCTGCCGGAATCACGGCGCCCAGGGTGGGGATCACGCTGCCGATGGTCGACCCTTTACCCAGGTGGACGTCGGGCATGACGGCGATATGCTTGTAGATGAACGGCAGGGTCGCCGTGTTGCGCAATTGTTTTTTGGCCGCTTCTTCGACAGGCACGCCACGCGTCCACATTTTCACGGGACGGCTGCCTTCGGTATGCAGAACTTCGTATTCTTCGTTTTTCATCGCTATGCTCTTCTTCTATTGTATAAGGGGTGATGACAAGGATTGGTGAAACATTGCCGACGCATCGGCTCTGGATGTAGTTCCACCGGCATTCATCAGTACGACAACCCGACAAGGGGGGACAGGATTTTCTGCCAGGCGCACTGCGTCTGGCAGGCCGGTTTGACGCGGCTGATCGATGTAATCCTGTCGGCATTCGGGGTACTGCGGCGCATGACAAACCTGGACAGGACGTCTCACATGTAGTCTTGTCCGCATTCGTGCGCGTTACTTCAACACGCTGGTACCGCGATATCGATGGTGGCGATTTCTCCCACCCAGTGGGCCGGGTCCAGCTGACCGGCGGCAAAGGCGGCGATGATCTTGAAGACGTCGTCGGAAAAACCGCCGATATTCAGGATATCCTCGCGCTCCATCGCCTGTGTCGTGGCATGCGGCGAAATATCGATGCACACCAGCTTTGCCTGCGGATTGCGCTGCTTGAAAACCGTCCACTGTCCCATCGTCGCCGTGGCGCCGCTGCGCTTCGCGTCGATCCACGATTCGTTATCAGACACATAGATCACCAGGTCGGCCAGCTCCTTCCTGCTGTTCATGCGCAGCAGGGGTGCGCTGCAATTGGTGCCACCACCGCCGATGGCCGCCAGCCTGGCCGCATTCGCCATTACGCTGTCATCGGCGCCAAGTGCGCACTGCACCACGTTGTGCTCGAACGGCAGCACCACGGCGTCCGGATTCTTGCGCAGCATGGCTGCCGCCACCAGAGCCGCCACGTCGATGCAGCGCACGTTCGAGGTGGCGCTGCCGCGAAAACCGCTAATGGGCGAGGCCATCGAGCCGGAAACGTCAGGACACACCACCACCTTGCCCGCGATCCGCGGCACGTTCGCCAGCGATATTTCCAGCGCCTGCTCCAGCGCTGCGTGCACGATGCGCGGTACCTTGTCGCCGGCGGCCATGTACGCCGACATCAGCTGATAGGGAAAGACCCGCGCCCGGCCAATCGCTTCGGGATCGCGCAGCTTGGCGGCGATCAGTTCCGGCATGCCATCGATCGCGTACACGCCATGGCGGGCAAAGGTATTCAGATTCATGCGCACCATCTGCCAGCTGCCCTGGCGGGCGATCTGCGCCCAATCCTGCGCGCTCAAGGGCAGCGCCGTCAGCATCTGGAACGGCACTGCCGGTATCGGCTGCGAAGGATCGGCCTTGTATGCCTCGAACGCGGCCAGCGCCGGCGGCAAGGCATCGCGTGTATATTCCTTGCCGATCAGCCAGGCAAAGAATGCCTCCCGCCACGCTGCCTGCGGTTTCGGATGCACCATTTTCACCACGTCGGCCAGCGACGGCGCATTGCCCACGGCAGCGGCCAGCAAGGCCTGCTCGGATGCGTTGTTCAACCATGCCTGTACCAGCTTTTTCGGACGCGATCCCAGCGACTTGCGGCCCACGGCGCCCGAACGCATGATCTGCACGAAATTGCGCAGCATCTTGCCGTTGTTAATCACGCGCTGGAAGGCCTGCGTAAATTCTGCAGCACCCTGCCCCGCCAGCACGGCCACCAGCAAGGCCGGCATGTCTTTCATGTAGCCCCGTTCGCGGCAGTACACGGCCGTTTGTGCGATGAAGGCTGGTTCGACCGCCTTGCACAGTTCCAGTACCATCGCCAGCTGCGCTTCGGCGCTGGCATAGAACGTCGTGTTCAGGCAACCGGTGGCAGCATATTGCGCCAACTGATGCCGTGGCGTCAGTGCATACGCTGGCGCGCCTTCGGCATTGCGTGCCAGTGCCGAAGGCAAGGTCGCGCTCTGTTGTGCGCTCTGGAATAGCTGGGCGTTGGCCATTTTTCGTTCCTCTCTGCTCTCTACGTTTATCTCGTTGGTATCTCCTCTATTGCAAGCGCTGTGCCAGCTCTAATAATTTTCCCAAAAACAAATGTAAGCCATTGATTTTTTGGAATAATATTCTCATGCATGCTTTGCCTTGAAACTATCCCCTCGATTACGATTTCGAATACAATTATCTTTTCAGATAAATTTTTATCCAAGATATGCAAGCAAAACGCACCGTCGTCATCGGCTTTCTCGGCACGCAGCTCGACAATGGCCGAGGAGCGGCACGCTGGGAAAAGTGGCGCCCCAGCGTCGCCCTGACCCAGCATGAAGACAAGATCATCGACCGTTTCGAACTGCTGTATGCAGGCAGGCAGTTCGATAACCTGGTGCGCCAGGTATCGCAGGACATCGCCAGCGTCTCGCCTGAAACAAGGCTGGTCGCCCATGAACTACCCATCAGCGATGCCTGGGATTTTGAGGACGTGTACGGCGCGCTCTACGATTTTGCCAACAGCTACGCCTTCGATCCGGACAAGGAGGAGTACTGGATCCACATCACCACTGGCAGCCACGTGGCGCAAATCTGCATGTTCCTGATGACGGAAGCGCGCTATTTCCCGGGCCGCCTCGTGCAAACGTCGCCGCCGAAACGGCAGGCCGCCGGCAATCCAGGCAGCTACGCGCTGATCGACCTCGATCTGTCGCGCTACGACCAGATCGCCCAGCGTTTTACGCGCGAACAGGCCGAGGGCGTGGCCTTCCTGAAGTCCGGCATCGCCACGCGCAATGCGAAGTTCAACAGCATGATCGAGGAAATCGAGCGCGTCGCCATCAAGTCGCGCGCTCCCATGCTGCTGATGGGACCTACCGGTGCCGGCAAGTCCTTTCTTGCGCGCCGCGTGTATGAACTGAAAAAATCGCGCCATCAGATCGACGGCAAATTCATCGACCTCAATTGCGCCACCCTGCATGGCGATGGCGCAGCCTCTACCTTGTTCGGCCATATCAAGGGGGCATTCACGGGCGCCGGTGCGGACCGTCCAGGCTTGTTGCGCAGCGCGCACAAGGGCTTGCTGTTTCTCGATGAAATCGGCGAGCTGGGACTCGATGAACAGGCGATGCTGTTGAAAGCGATCGAAGAAAAACGCTTCTTCCCCGTCGGCGCCGATACGGAGGTGCAAAGCGACTTCCAGCTGATCGCCGGCACCAACCGCGACCTGGGCAAGGAGGTGGCGGCCGGCCGCTTCCGCGAAGACCTGTATGCGCGCATCAACCTGTGGACGTACGAATTACCAGGTCTGGCGCAGCGAGCCGAGGATATTGAGCCGAACCTGGACTACCTGCTGGCGCAGTACGGTGCGGAGACGGGCGAAAGAGTGCGCTTCAACAAGGAGGCGCGCGACCGCTTCATGCACTTCGCCAGCCTGCCTACCTCCGCATGGAAGGGGAATTTCCGCGACCTGTCCGCCGCCGTCACGCGCCTTGCCACGCTGTCGGAAGCGGGCCGCATCACGGATAGTGTGGTCGACGAAGAGATCCAGCGCCTGAACCGGATGTGGCAGCATCATGATGGGCGAACCGGTCGTCCGGAAGTGGACCTGGCAGAGCTGATGGGAGAGCAGGCGGCAGCGCAACTCGATCTGTTCGATGCGCTGCAGCTGCAGGCAGTCATCCAGGTGTGCCGACAGTCCAACAGCCTGTCCGATGCGGGCCGCAAGCTGTATGCCGTTTCGCGCGAGGCAAAAGCGAAACCGAATGATGCGGACCGGCTCAAGAAATTCCTGGCCCGCTTTGACCTGGAATGGGACAGTATTAGATAACAGAGGCAGCGCACAGCGCTGCTTTTTTTCGTCCAGCATTCCCCAACGGCGAAGTACCGGAGTCAAGCGCAGGTTGACGTAGGTCGATGTCGGTCGGCGCAGGCCGGCGCAGGCCGGCGTAGGTCGGCTTAGCGCAGCGTAAGCCGACACACCGCCAGCACATCCAACCGCCAGACGAAAAAAAACCCCACCGGAATCCGGCGGGGTTTTTCTCTTACTGCGAATAACAAGCCTGACGATAACCTACTTTCACACTGGTTGCAGCACTATCATCGGCGCAAAGTTGTTTCACGGTCCTGTTCGGGATGGGAAGGGGTGGGACCAACTTGCTATGGTCATCAGGCATAACTTGTACCGGCGTTTGTCTCCTGTAGGACGACAAGGCCATGAATCTGGAAGAAGCAAAGATTGGGGTAATGAATTGGTGTATCAACACACACGCAACGTTGTACCGTCTTATCCTCTGTACCTGCTAAGGTTATAGGGACAAGCCGTACGGGCAATTAGTACTGGTTAGCTTAATGCATTACTGCACTTCCACACCCAGCCTATCAACGTCCTGGTCTCGAACGACCCTTCAAAGAGCTCAAGGCTCTGGGAAATCTCATCTCAAGGCAAGTTTCCCGCTTAGATGCTTTCAGCGGTTATCTCTTCCGAACTTAGCTACCCGGCAATGCCACTGGCGTGACAACCGGTACACCAGAGGTTCGTCCACTCCGGTCCTCTCGTACTAGGAGCAGCCCCCTTCAAATTTCCAACGCCCACGGCAGATAGGGACCAAACTGTCTCACGACGTTTTAAACCCAGCTCACGTACCACTTTAAATGGCGAACAGCCATACCCTTGGGACCGGCTACAGCCCCAGGATGTGATGAGCCGACATCGAGGTGCCAAACTCCCCCGTCGATATGAACTCTTGGGAGGAATCAGCCTGTTATCCCCAGAGTACCTTTTATCCGTTGAGCGATGGCCCTTCCATACAGAACCACCGGATCACTATGTCCTACTTTCGTACCTGCTCGACTTGTCAGTCTCGCAGTTAAGCACGCTTATGCCATTGCACTATCAACACGATGTCCGACCGTATCTAGCGTACCTTCGAACTCCTCCGTTACACTTTAGGAGGAGACCGCCCCAGTCAAACTGCCTACCATGCACTGTCCCCGATCCGGATAACGGACCAAGGTTAGAACCTCAAACAAACCAGGGTGGTATTTCAAGGTTGGCTCCACGAGAACTAGCGTCCCCGCTTCAAAGCCTCCCACCTATCCTACACAGATTGGTTCAAAGTCCAATGCAAAGCTACAGTAAAGGTTCATGGGGTCTTTCCGTCTAGCCGCGGGTAGATTGCATCATCACAAACATTTCAACTTCGCTGAGTCTCGGGAGGAGACAGTGTGGCCATCGTTACGCCATTCGTGCAGGTCGGAACTTACCCGACAAGGAATTTCGCTACCTTAGGACCGTTATAGTTACGGCCGCCGTTTACTGGGACTTCAATCAAGAGCTTGCACCCCATCATTTAATCTTCCAGCACCGGGCAGGCGTCACACCCTATACGTCCACTTTCGTGTTTGCAGAGTGCTGTGTTTTTATTAAACAGTCGCAGCCACCAGTTTATTGCAACCCTTTCACCCTTCTGGAGTAAACCAGTCAAGCTACCGGGGCGTACCTTTTCCCGAAGTTACGGTACCAATTTGCCGAGTTCCTTCTCCCGAGTTCTCTCAAGCGCCTTAGAATACTCATCTCGCCCACCTGTGTCGGTTTGCGGTACGGTCTCGTATGACTGAAGCTTAGAGGCTTTTCTTGGAACCACTTCCGATTGCTTCGTGAATAAATTCACTCGTCCCATCCCCTTGAATTCCGCGCCCGGATTTGCCTAAGCGCCTTCTATGAGACAGAAACTGACTATTCCAACAGTCAGACAACCTTCCGCGATCCGTCCCCCCATCGCATCATACGACGGTGCAGGAATATTAACCTGCTTCCCATCAGCTACGCATCTCTGCCTCGCCTTAGGGGCCGACTCACCCTGCTCCGATGAACGTTGAACAGGAAACCTTGGGCTTACGGCGTGGAGGCTTTTCACCCCCATTATCGCTACTCATGTCAGCATTCGCACTTCTGATACCTCCAGCATCCTTTACAAGACACCTTCGCAGGCTTACAGAACGCTCTCCTACCATATGCTTACGCATATCCGCAGCTTCGGTGACTGGCTTAGCCCCGTTACATCTTCCGCGCAGGACGACTCGATCAGTGAGCTATTACGCTTTCTTTAAATGATGGCTGCTTCTAAGCCAACATCCTGACTGTTTTAGCCTTCCCACTTCGTTTTCCACTTAGCCAATCTTTGGGACCTTAGCTGGCGGTCTGGGTTGTTTCCCTCTTGACGCCGGACGTTAGCACCCGACGTCTGTCTCCCAAGCTCGCACTCATCGGTATTCGGAGTTTGCAATGGTTTGGTAAGTCGCAATGACCCCCTAGCCATAACAGTGCTCTACCCCCGATGGTGATACTTGAGGCACTACCTAAATAGTTTTCGGAGAGAACCAGCTATTTCCAAGTTTGTTTAGCCTTTCACCCCTACCCACAGCTCATCCCCTAATTTTTCAACATTAGTGGGTTCGGACCTCCAGGGCGTGTTACCGCACCTTCATCCTGGCCATGAGTAGATCACTTGGTTTCGGGTCTACACCCAGCGACTGATCGCCCTATTCGGACTCGATTTCTCTACGGCTTCCCTATGCGGTTAACCTTGCCACTGAATGTAAGTCGCTGACCCATTATACAAAAGGTACGCAGTCACGGAACAAGTCCGCTCCTACTGTTTGTATGCACACGGTTTCAGGATCTATTTCACTCCCCTTCCGGGGTTCTTTTCGCCTTTCCCTCACGGTACTGGTTCACTATCGGTCGATTACGAGTATTTAGCCTTGGAGGATGGTCCCCCCATATTCAGACAGGATGTCACGTGTCCCGCCCTACTTGTCGTACGCTTAGTACCACCGGTCCGATTTCACATACGGGGCTATCACCCGCTATGGCTCCACTTTCCAGAGGATTCTGTTATCGGTCCGACTATCACGTACAGGCTCTTCCCATTTCGCTCGCCGCTACTTTGGGAATCTCGGTTGATTTCTTTTCCTGCAGCTACTTAGATGTTTCAGTTCGCCGCGTTCGCCTTGCATACCTATGTATTCAGTATGCAATACCCTAAAAGGGTGGGTTGCCCCATTCGGAAATCTGCGGATCAAAGTGTGTTTGCTCACTCCCCGCAGCTTATCGCAAGCTACTACGTCCTTCATCGCCTGTAATCGCCAAGGCATCCACCATGTGCACTTATTCGCTTGTCCCTATAACGTTAGCCTCTGATAGTCGAAACCATCAAAGAGCGCTACAGGGATAAGAAAGTACAACGTTGTTGCTTGTTTGTTGATACATACAATCATTACCCATCGATTTGCGTTTTACGGCAAACCGATCAATAAATAATCTTTACTTCTTCCAGATTGTTAAAGAACGAAACAGCTTTGATCGCTAAAAGATCAAACCTAAACCACAGTCTTGTTGACCGGCTTACGTTTGCACTTTCAAAGTACTTGGTGGAGGATGACGGGATCGAACCGACGACCCCCTGCTTGCAAAGCAGGTGCTCTCCCAGCTGAGCTAATCCCCCAGGATATTTCTACGACTCGGGTCTTACTGGTAGGGCTGGTTGGACTCGAACCAACGACCCCCGCGTTATCAACACGGTGCTCTAACCAGCTGAGCTACAGCCCCAACGCGGAACTTCTACGACTACTGTTTCTTCTTTGACTAACAGCCGATAAGTGTGAACATTTGATGCGTGAACCAGTTACCTGATTCGTGCAAACTCTAGAAAGGAGGTGATCCAGCCGCACCTTCCGATACGGCTACCTTGTTACGACTTCACCCCAGTCACGAATCCTACCGTGGTAAGCGCCCTCCTTACGGTTAAGCTACCTACTTCTGGTAAAACCCGCTCCCATGGTGTGACGGGCGGTGTGTACAAGACCCGGGAACGTATTCACCGCGACATGCTGATCCGCGATTACTAGCGATTCCAACTTCATGCAGTCGAGTTGCAGACTACAATCCGGACTACGATACACTTTCTGCGATTAGCTCCCCCTCGCGGGTTGGCGGCGCTCTGTATGTACCATTGTATGACGTGTGAAGCCCTACCCATAAGGGCCATGAGGACTTGACGTCATCCCCACCTTCCTCCGGTTTGTCACCGGCAGTCTCATTAGAGTGCCCTTTCGTAGCAACTAATGACAAGGGTTGCGCTCGTTGCGGGACTTAACCCAACATCTCACGACACGAGCTGACGACAGCCATGCAGCACCTGTGTACTGGTTCTCTTTCGAGCACTCCCCAATCTCTCGGGGATTCCAGCCATGTCAAGGGTAGGTAAGGTTTTTCGCGTTGCATCGAATTAATCCACATCATCCACCGCTTGTGCGGGTCCCCGTCAATTCCTTTGAGTTTTAATCTTGCGACCGTACTCCCCAGGCGGTCTACTTCACGCGTTAGCTGCGTTACCAAGTCAATTAAGACCCGACAACTAGTAGACATCGTTTAGGGCGTGGACTACCAGGGTATCTAATCCTGTTTGCTCCCCACGCTTTCGTGCATGAGCGTCAATCTTGACCCAGGGGGCTGCCTTCGCCATCGGTGTTCCTCCACATATCTACGCATTTCACTGCTACACGTGGAATTCTACCCCCCTCTGCCAGATTCTAGCCTTGCAGTCTCCAATGCAATTCCCAGGTTGAGCCCGGGGATTTCACATCAGACTTACAAAACCGCCTGCGCACGCTTTACGCCCAGTAATTCCGATTAACGCTTGCACCCTACGTATTACCGCGGCTGCTGGCACGTAGTTAGCCGGTGCTTATTCTTCAGGTACCGTCATTAGCAAGAGATATTAGCTCTCACCGTTTCTTCCCTGACAAAAGAGCTTTACAACCCGAAGGCCTTCTTCACTCACGCGGCATTGCTGGATCAGGCTTTCGCCCATTGTCCAAAATTCCCCACTGCTGCCTCCCGTAGGAGTCTGGACCGTGTCTCAGTTCCAGTGTGGCTGGTCGTCCTCTCAGACCAGCTACTGATCGATGCCTTGGTAGGCTTTTACCCTACCAACTAGCTAATCAGATATCGGCCGCTCCACGAGCATGAGGTCTTGCGATCCCCCACTTTCATCCGTAGATCGTATGCGGTATTAGCGTAACTTTCGCTACGTTATCCCCCACTCCAGGGTACGTTCCGATATATTACTCACCCGTTCGCCACTCGCCACCAGAGCAAGCTCCGTGCTGCCGTTCGACTTGCATGTGTAAGGCATGCCGCCAGCGTTCAATCTGAGCCAGGATCAAACTCTTCAGTTTAATCTCTGTTACTTTGCCGTTTTACCGGCACCGTCTTGCGACGGGTCGCTCACTTCAAAAACAACTGACAGGCCACTTCTTGCGAAGCGTCCTATTTCATTTATTTATTCGTGAACATTTGATATTTTAAGTTTTACAGCGATCCGAAGATCACTGCTGCACTGACATCAAATGCCCACACTTATCGACTGTTAATTGTTAAAGAACTGTATTCGGTACTGCTTTCGCGCTATCGACAAAGCGTTGTGTTTGTCAGCTGCGAAGAAGGAAGAGTATGAAGCGTTTCGGCTCATTCGTCAACCTTCTTTTTTCACCCTGCTTTACTCGGCATTTGCATGCGTCGTTCAGCGAGGGGGCGAATTATAGCCCTGCCCTGCGCGCGCCGCAAGCGCTAATTTGCAGCTGGGCAAATATTGCTGTGTGATATCGTAGTGCCGACAATCCCCTGCCCCATCACCTTGACTTCCATGCCTATCCCACACATCGTCCCCACCGCCAATCCCGCCCTGGCCAACGCCCTCGAACATGCCATCAATAGCAAGACCAAGCCGCTGGGCAGTCTCGGCATGCTGGAAACCCTGGCGCGCCAGATCGGCCTGATCCAGCAAAGCACGCAACTGGCATTGCGCCAACCCGCCATCATCGTTTTCGCGGCCGACCATGGCGTCGTCGCCGAAGGCATTTCCGCCTATCCGCAAAGCGTGACCTGGCAAATGGTGGAGAACTTCCTCGGCAACGGCGCCGCCATCAATGTCTTTGCCCGCCAGGCCGATTGCGCCCTCTATATAGTAGACGCCGGCGTGAACCACGATTTCGGCCCGCGCGACGGCCTGCTGGACCGCAAGCAAGCTCCCGGCACCCGCAACTTTGCCAACGAACCCGCCATGAGCCAGGAACAATGCCTGGCCGCCATGCAGGCGGGCATGGACCTGGCCGCCACCTTGGACGGCAATGTGCTGGGCTTTGGCGAAATGGGCATCGGCAACACCACGGCCGCTGCCGCACTGATGCACAAGCTGACGCAAACGCCGGTTGCCGACTGCGTCGGTGCCGGCACCGGCCTGTCCAAGGAAGGCATATTGCACAAGCAGCAGGTGATCGAGGCGGCCGTCGCCCATCATGCAGCAATCCATGAGCCGCTCGACGTGCTGGCCACCTTTGGCGGTTTCGAGATCGCCATGATGGCCGGCGCCATGCTCAAGGCAGCCGAACGGCGCATGATTCTGCTGATCGACGGCTTCATCGTCAGCAGCACCCTACTGGTGGCGGCCCGTTTGCAGCCAGCCATCCTCGATTACTGCGTGTTTTCGCACTGCTCCGATGAAAACGGCCATCGCCAACTGCTGGCCAGCCTCGGAGCGCGTCCGCTGCTGCACCTCGATTTGCGCCTCGGTGAAGGCACGGGATCGGCGCTGGCCTTGCCGCTGCTGCACGCGGCCGTCAACTTCATGCGCGAAATGGCCACCTTTGCCTCGGCCCAGGTCAGCGAAAAGTCCACGCCAGACTAAGATCATGAGCAACCCCGTTTCCGCCGCAGTCCATCAGTGCCGCCTGTTCTTTATCGCGCTGCAGTTCTTCACGCGCTTGCCGATCCCCCGCTGGGTGGGTTTCGAGCCGGCCTGGCTGCAACACGCCTCGCGCTACTTTCCGCTGGTCGGCGTGGTGGTGGCGGCCATCAGCGGCGCCGTGTATCTGCTGGCCAGCTGGCTCCTGCCTTCGGCGGTGGCCGTGCTGCTGGCCGTCGCCGCCGGCATCTACCTGACGGGCGCCTTCCATGAAGACGGTTTTGCCGACATGTGCGACGGCTTCGGCGGAGGCCTGACGCGCGAGCGGGTGCTGGAAATCATGAAGGATTCGCGCATCGGCGCCTATGGCGCCATCGGCATCGTCTGCCTGCTGGCCATCAAGTGCGCGGCACTCGCCTCGCTGCCGCCTGCCTCCGTGGTGGCGACCCTGTTCATCGCCCATCCGCTCTCGCGCCTGGCCGCCGTCTCGCTGATCTGGCTCATGGACTATGCGCGCGACGAAGGCAAGGCCAAACCGATGGCGCAGGAAATGACGACGGGGGAATTCATCATCGCCGCCGTCTGCGCCCTGCTGCCTGCCATCGCCTGCGCCCTGCTGGGGATAGTTGACTGGGCGGCGCTGGTCTTTGCCATCGTCGCGGCGGCAGCTGCCGCATTCTGGCTGGGCCGCAAATGCCAGCGCCGCCTGCAAGGCTACACGGGCGACTGCCTGGGCGCCGTGCAGCAACTGGCGGAAGTGGCGATTTACCTGGCCATCCTTTCCAGCTTTCAGCCTCCCATACGCTTCTATTAATATGCGACTGATTTTAGTGCGCCACCCCGCGCCGCAAGTCACCAGCGGCACCTGCTATGGCCGCAGCGACGTGGCGGTGGCGCCGCATGAAATCGCGAGGGTGCGCGCCCATCTGCAAGCGACCTTGCCACCCGGTGTGCCGCTCTACGCCAGTCCGCTGCGCCGCTGCGCCAGCCTGGCGACGGCCCTGGCGCAGGATCTGCCTGCGAGCGAACTACACTTTGATGCCAGGCTGGCCGAAATGGATTTCGGCACCTGGGAAATGCAGCCATGGCACGCGATTGCGCGCGCGGACATCGATGCCTGGGCCGCCGACCTGGCCTGGTACCGCCCCGGCGGCGGCGAAAATGTGCTGGCGATGGCTGCCCGCGTCGATGCATTTTTAGGCGATCTGTTGCGCGAACAACACGACACGGCGGTCATCATCTGCCATGCGGGCACCATCCGCCTGCTGTCGGCATTGCAGGCGCGGCTGCCATTGGAGGAAACGGCCCTGCTGGCCGCCCATTCCGCCCACAAAATCGCCTATGGTGCGACGGTCGTCATCGATTTCTGATAGCGAATCGTCCAGCCAGCCATATCAGTCCACGCTCACTGCACGTATAATGACCGGGTTTTGGTGCCCGCGCTCATGTCCATGAGCGCAGTTAAACGGGAAACACGATGCCGTAACCGCGGCGAACGTGTGCTGCCCCCGCAACGGTAAGCAAGTGTCGCCCCTCTCTACAGGAAGCGGACGACAAGCTATCTCTGACAACCACTGTGCTTGCAATCATCGAGCATGGGAAGGTGGGATAGCCGTACTTGCCAGCCCGGATACCGGCCAGGACAGGTGGAAGTGTGCGAACGGGGATGTTCGCGATCCGAATGGCCGATGGCCATCTTCGATCGTCATCTTCAGTTCCCACTTCTGTTCAATCTGGCCTACGGGGACGTCGGCTGGTTGCATATTACTTACTGAAAATTATCATGACCCATGCTGTTTCCCGCCACGCGGCGCTCACGTCGCTCGCGCTAGCCATTGCCGCGCCTGCCGCTTTCGCCCAGACCACACCCGACACCTTCGATCCGATCGTCGTGACCGCCAGCCGCTACCCACAGCACCTGAGCGAAGTCTTGAGCGATACGCAAACCATCAGCGCGGAAGACATCGCGCGTTCGGGTGCCAGCTCGATTGTCGATCTGCTGCAAAAACAACGCGGCATCGAAGTGGCGCGTAACGGCGGCCCAGGCACCTCTGCCAGCGTATTCATTCGCGGTGCGAACAGCAACCAGAATATCGTGCTGGTTGATGGTGTGCGCATTGGCTCGTCCACCCTGGGCACGGCCAACTGGAGCGCCCTGCCCCTTTCCAGCATCGACCACATTGAAATCGTTTACGGTCCACTGAGCACCATGTACGGTGCCGACGCCATCGGCGGCGTGATCCAGATCTTCACGAAAAAAGGCGATGGCGCCACGCGCGTCTCCGCCTTCGCCGGTTACGGCAGCAACAACACGCGCCAGGTCGAAGCGCAAGTGGCCGGTTCCACCGCTGGTCCGAACAGCTTCAGCTATGCGCTGGCTGCAGGCAAGGAAAAATCGGATGGTTTCTCGGCCTCGAAGCTCGGTGCATCGCCTGAATACACCTACAATCCAGACAAAGATGGCTACGACAAGGAAAGCTTCAGCGGCCAGTTCGGCTATCAGATGGCCAAAGGCCATGAAGTGGGCCTGACATTCCTGAATAGCGAACTGAAAGCGCAGTATGACGCCGGTCCTGGTTACGATGCACGCAGCAACGAGAAACTGGAAAACGTCTCCGTCTTCACGAAGAACGAATTCCTGCCCAACTGGACCAGCGAACTGCGTTATGCGGAAGCGCGCGACAAGGCCGGCAATGATGGCGGCACCGATTCGTGGAGCAAGAGCCAGATCAACACCAAGCAGACCGACCTGACCTGGCAAAATGACATCCGCTTCGGCCGCGACAACCTGCAACTGCTGGCCAGCTACCGCGATGAAGATGTGACGTCGACCCTGAATAAAGAAGTCACCGGTGGACGCAACACCAAATCCTTCGCTGCGTCGTACAACCTGGTACGCGGCGCGCACCTGGTCAGCATCAGCGGCCGCCGTGATGACAGCTCGGCATTCGGCACGCACAACACGGGCAGCGTCGCCTACGGCTACCGCATCACCAACGCATTGCGCGCCAACGCCAGCTACGGCACCAGCTTCCGTGCACCAACCTTCAATGAGCTGTACTACCCGGGCTATGGCCTGGCGACGAACAAGCCGGAAACGGGCCGCAACGCCGAAGTGGGTCTGCGCTACGACGACGGCGTGTCGAAACTGAGCGCCAGCTACTACCACAACAAGGTCAGCGACCTGCTGCTCAATACCTCGCCTTGCCCCGATCCGCTGTTCACCGGCTACGGCTGCGCCTACAACGTCAACAAGGCGCTGCTGGAAGGCTTGACCATCGCTGGCGCACGCAAGTTCGGCGCGTTCAATGTCAGCGGCAACATCGACCTGCAAGACCCGCGCGATGAAACCAAGGACAAGCAACTGGTACGCCGCGCCAAGCAGCACGCCAACTTCGCCATCGACTACACGGCTGGTGCGCTGACGTCGGGCGCCGAGTGGCAATTGTCGGGCAAACGTTTCGATGATGCCGCCAACAAGAACGTCCTGGGCGGATATGGTCTGGTCAATCTGTACGCCACCTACCAGTTCACCCGCGACTGGTCGGTGCTGGCGCGCTGGAACAACATCGCCAACAAGGATTACGAACTGGCGCGCTTCTACGCGACACCAGGCTCGAAAGTCTTCGTCGGTGTACGCTACGGCATGAAATAAGCACGTAGTAATGATGTAAGCTGCGGGCGATGGCATTGCTTTCATCGCCCGCAGATGCAGTTCGGCAGTCCCCGTTTCCAAGGCAGTACATGCACCCATTTTTCCGCAACATGCGCCACCGCGCCACCGTGATCCTCACGGTGCTGATCGTGTGCGCGATTGCCAGCCTGATTTTCTCAGGCATGATCGGCTCGATCGCGATTCCGCTCGCCGACCTGCCTTCCGCCCTGTTCCATGTCGTGCAGGGCAAGACCGATACCCTCGCCGCCACCCTGCTCGACCTGCGCCTGGGCCGCGCGCTGACCGCCTTTGTCACCGGCGCGGCGCTGTCGCTGGCGGGCCTGATGATGCAGGCGCTGCTGCGCAATCCCCTGGCCGATCCTTACGTGCTGGGCATTTCCGCCGGCGCTTCCGTTGGCGCGCTGGCCGCGTTGCTGTTCATGTGCGCGCTGTGGGTGGTCGACGCGGCCGCCTTCGCCGGCGCCGTCGGCGTGTCCATGCTGCTGTACTTCTTTGCCCGGCGCGACCTGCGCGGCGGCACGGCGGCCGAAGGCGGCGCCTCGCTGTTGCTGCTGACGGGCGTGATCCTGGCCTCGGCCTGCATGGCCATCGTCACCCTGATGCTGTCCATCGCCCCGGAAAGCCGCTTGCGCAGCATGGTGTTCTGGATGATCGGCGACCTGTCCGGCGCGCCCGCGCGGCTGATGCCCTGGCTGGTGTTGGCCGGCGCCATGGTCTTTGCGCTGCGCTGCGCGCGTTCGCTCAACGTCATGGCCCTGCACGCGGAAGCGGCCAGCACCCTGGGCGTGCGCGTGGGCGCCCTGCGCAAGGGCCTGTTCTTCTGTTCCGGCCTGCTCACGGCCAGCGCCGTCACCAGCGCCGGCAGCGTGGGCTTCGTGGGACTGATCGTGCCGCACGCGCTGCGCTTCGCCTGCGGCCCCGATCACCGCCTGCTGATACCGGCCGCCGCTCTGGCCGGCGGCACCTTCCTCGTCCTGGCAGATACCCTGGCGCGCACCGTGCTGGCACCCTTGCAGCTGCCCGTCGGCGTGGTGACAGCCATGATCGGTGCACCCGTCTTCCTGTACCAGCTCCATCGATTGCGCAGGAGATGAAAAAAGCATGATACGCACCTACCAACTTGGCCTGAAGGCGGGCACGCGCTCCCTCGTGGAAAACCTCACCTGGCAGATCAAAGACGGCGAATGCTGGAGTGTCATCGGCCGCAACGGCGCCGGCAAAAGTACTTTGCTGCGCACCCTGGCCGGCTTGCGCGAACCGGATGCCGGCCACGTGACGATACAGGGCCGCGCCCTGATCGACTGGCCACTGGAAGCACTGGCGCGCGAACGGGCCTTCCTGGCGCAGGCGCGGCACGACGCGTTCTCGTACCGCGTCATCGAAACCGTGCTGTCGGCGCGCCACCCGTATCACGACAACCATTACTGGGAAGGCAGCGACGACCAGCGCATCGCCCTGGCGGCACTGGCCTCGATGGAAGTGGACCACCTGGCCGAGCGCGACGTGCGCAGCCTGTCCGGCGGCGAACGCCAGCGCGTGGCGATCGCCGCCATGCTGGCACAGGACACGCCCCTGCTGCTGCTGGATGAACCGGCCAACGCGCTGGACCTGGCGCACCAGGTCAGCGTCATGGGCCTGCTGGCCAGGCTGTGCCGCGAACAGAATAAAACCGTGGTCATGGTCGGCCATGACCTGAACCTGGCGCACAGCGTCTCGACCCATGCGCTGCTGCTGATGGGCGACGGCGGCTGGCTGGCCGGCCCTGTGGCCGAGGTGATGCAGGCCTCCATCCTGGGCGACTACCTGGGCCACCCTATCGAGATCATCGATCACGGCAAACGCAAGATATTCATACCGAAAGAGGACTGACATGAGCGACAACAAACCTATCGACGTAGAAACAGCCGCAATCAACGAACGCCACCGCGTGCGCATGGAGAGAAAAAAGGCCATCATCGACGCGGCCATCGACAAGGCCGACAAGGAAATCGGCATCATCATCGTCAACACGGGCAACGGCAAGGGCAAGAGCTCGAGCGGCTTCGGCATGGCCATCCGCGCCATGGGCCACGGCATGAAAGTAGGCGTGGTGCAGTTCATCAAGGGCGCCATGTCGACGGGCGAAGAGAAATTCCTGCGCCGCTTCCCCGATGAAATCAGTTTTCATGCGATGGGCGAAGGCTATACCTGGGAAACGCAGAACCGCGAACGCGACATCGAAAAAGCCGAACTGGCATGGGAGCAGGCGAAAACCTTCCTGGCCGACCCCAGCTACGGCCTGGTGCTGTTCGACGAACTCAATATCGCCCTCAAGTACAACTACCTCGACGTGCATAAAGTCATCGCCGACCTGCTGGAACGCCCGGCCATGCAGCACGTGGTCATCACGGGCCGCGGCGCGCCGGACGAATTGATCGCCATCGCCGACACCGTCACCGAAATGGCCGTCGTCAAGCATGCGTACGCGGCCGGCATCGGCGCACAAATCGGCACCGAGTGGTAACAGCGCCATGACGCGCACCCTGGTCTTCGGCGGCGCCCGCTCCGGCAAGAGCGCCTATGCCGAAAAGCTGGCCCGCGAGTCCGGCAAGGAAGTGCTCTACATCGCCACCGCGCAGGCGGGCGATGACGAGATGGCTACGCGCATCACGCATCACCGTGCCCAGCGCCCGGCCGGGTGGACAACACTGGAAGAACCGCTGCGCCTGGGCGACGCCATCCTGCGGGAAGCACTGCCCGGCAGGCTGCTGCTGGTCGACTGCCTGACACTGTGGCTGACAAATTTGATGTTTTCCGGCGGCGCGACGTATCCGGACGTGGGCGACCTGGCCCTGCCCGAACTGTTCCACAGCGAGCGCGCGCATCTGCTGTACGCGCTGGCCGAAATCGAAGACACCGGCTGCGACCTCGTGCTCGTCTCGAACGAAGTGGGCATGGGCATCGTCCCCTACGGCGCCATCTCGCGCTGCTTCACCGATGAAGCGGGCCGCTTGAACCAGGCCGTGGCCGCCGTGTGCGACAAGGCTGTCTTTGTCGCCGCCGGCTTGCCCCTGTACCTGAAAGGCAGCCCATGCTGAGCGGCCTGTCGCTGCCCATGCTGGCCGCCTTGATGGCGGCCGGCGTGCTGCTCGACATGCTGCTGGGAGAAACGCGCCGCTGGCATCCATTGGTGGGTTTTGGCCGCCTCGCCAGCGCGCTCGAGCGCCTGCTGAACCGGGGCCGTGGGCGTTTCCTGCGCGGCGCGCTGGCATGGGCATTGGCCGTGCTGCCCCTCAGCTATGCCGCCTGGTGGCTGTGCGGCCTGGCCGGGGCGGCCTTGCACGTCCTTTTGCTGTATCTGTGCCTCGGCTTGCGCAGCCTGCGCGACCACAATCAACCGATCGCCGATGCCCTGGCCATCGATGACCTGGACAACGCGCGCCTGCTGACGGCGCGCATCGTCAGCCGCGACACGGCCAATGCCGATGCGGCCAGCCTGGCCAAGGCCAGCACGGAGTCCTTGCTGGAAAACGGCAACGACGCCGTCTTCGGCACCCTGTTCTGGTTTGCCGTGGCGGGCGGTCCGGGCGCCGTGCTTTTCAGGTTGGCCAATACCCTCGACGCCATGTGGGGCTACCGCAATGCGCGCTACGACTGGTTCGGCTGCTGCGCCGCGCGCATCGACGACATCCTCAATTACCTGCCGGCGCGTCTGACGGCCTTGTCCTATGTCTTGCTGGGCAAGAGCATGGCGGACAAAAAAAACGCATGGCACTGCTGGCGCACGCAGGCGCCCAATTGGGGCAGCCCGAATGCGGGGCCCGTGATGGCCAGCGGCGCCGGCGCCCTGGGCCTGGCCCTGGGCGGCGACGCCATCTATGACGGCGAACTGGAACGCCGCCCGCCTTTGGGCGCCGGCCGTCCCGCCGAAGCGCGCGACATCGACCGCGCCTGGCGCCTGGTCGCCGAAACGGCTGTCTTGTGGCTGATCTGGGTGGCGCTGCTGGCGGGCCTGTTCTACCTGAAAGGGAAGTATCTTGCTTGAACATGGCGGCAATCTGCGCGACGCGGCGCGTGAATACGACCGGCCGATCGCCGACTGGATCGACCTGTCGACCGGCATCAACCCGCACTGGTATGCAGCGCCAGCACCCGACGCCAACGCCTGGCACCGGCTGCCGGAAGCCGATCCCGCGCTGGCGGCTGCCGCCTGCGCGTATTACGACGCGCCAGCCATGCTGCCCGTGGCAGGCACGCAAGCGGCCATCCAGGCCCTGCCCCGGCTGCGCGCGCCGTCGCGCGTGGTCGTGGCCGCGCCCTCGTATGCGGAACACGCGCACCACTGGGGCCAGCACGGCCACGATTTACGCCAGGTGCCGTATGCGCAACTGGCCGCCGCCGTGGACAGCTGCGACGTGCTGGTCGTCTGCAACCCGAACAATCCCACGGGCGAACGCATCGCACCGGAACTGCTGCTGGAGTGGGCCGGCAAGCTGGCCGCGCGCGGCGGCTGGCTGGTGGTCGATGAAGCGTTTGGCGACACGGAGTCAGACGCCAGCCTGGGTCCGCATACGCATCGGCCAGGCTTGATCGTGCTGCGCTCGGTGGGCAAATTCTTTGGCCTGGCGGGATTGCGCCTGGGCTTAGTCGCCGCCCCTCCCGCCTTGCTGTCCCAGCTGGCCGAACTGCTGGGGCCATGGACCGTCAGCGGCCCGGCGCAGCAAGTGGCGCTGGCCGCCCTGAACGACACGCACTGGCAGGAAGCGATGCGCGAGCGCCTGCGCGGCGAAGGCGCCCGCCTGCACCAGTTATTGGCGGCGCACGGCATCGCCAGCAACGGCACGGCGCTGTTTCAATGGTGGCCTGAAGCACGCGCCGAGGCGCTCTGGCGCCACATGGCGGAATCGGGCATCTGGGTACGCCTGTTCCGCCACGCCGCCCACGGCATCCGCTTGGGCCTGCCCCCCGACGAACATGCCTGGCTGCGCCTGCAGCAGGCCCTTACCACATGGAAGCACACATGAAAATCCTGAAAATATCGCTGCTGCTGGCCGGACTGGTCTCGCTGCAGGCGCATGCCGCCATCACCGTGCGCGACGACGACGGCAATACCGTCACCGTGGCAAAACCAGCACAGCGCATCCTGGCGCTGGCGCCGCACGTCACGGAACTGCTGTTCGCGGCCGGCGGCGGCGACAAGATCGCCGGCGTCGTCAGCTACAGCGACTACCCGGAAGCGGCCAAGAAACTGCCTCAGGTGGGCGACAACCGCCAGTACGACATGGAACGCATCATCGCCATGAAGCCGGACCTGATCGTCGTGTGGATGCATGGCAGCGCCGAGCGCCAGATCGCCATGCTGCGCCAGCTGAAGGTGCCCATCTATCACAGCGAGCCGCGCAAGCTGGCCGATATCCCCGACAGCATGGAGCGCCTGGGCCAGCTGATGGGCACGGAAAAAATCGCCAGGCCGGCCGCCGCCCAGCTGCGCGCCAAACTGGCCAGCTTGACGGCGCAATACGCGCAGCGCCCGCCCGTGCGCGTGTTTTACCAGGTATGGGACAAACCTCTATATACCTTGAGCGGCGCGAGCATCATCAGCGATTCGATGCGCGTGTGCGGCGGCCAGAATGTGTTCGCCGCGATGAAGGTGGTGGCGCCCGTCGTCACGCCGGAAGGCGTGCTGCAGGAAGACCCGGAAGTCATCTTCGGCACCAGCGAAAAAAGCGACCCGCGCAGCGAAGGCGGCCTGGCCATGTGGCGCGCCTTCCCGTCGATGACGGCCGTGCGCAAAAATAACCTGTTCCGCCTGAATGGCGACCTGCTCAACCGCGCCGGCCCGCGCATGATCGAAGGCACGGCCGCCATGTGCGAACAGCTGGAAGCGGCCCGCCAGCGCCGCGCCAAGTCCGCATCATGAGCCACTACCAACGCATCGCCTGTCTGTCGACGGAAGCTGTGGAAACGCTGTATGCGCTGGGCGCGCAAGACGTCATCGCAGGCATATCCGGCTTCACCGTGCGCCCTCCCCGCGCACGCGAGGAAAAGACCAAGATCAGCGGCTTTTCGTCCACGAACCTGGAACGCATCCTGGCAGTGGAACCGGATCTCGTGATCGGCTTTTGCGACATGCAGGCCGATATTTGCCGCGACCTGGTCAAGGCCGGCATCGAAGTACACCAGTTCAACCAGCGCACGGTCGACGGCATCCTGCGCATGATCGCCGTGCTGGCCGCGCTGGTGCAGCGCGAGGAAGCGGGAAAATTGCTGATCGCCAGCCTGCGCGCGGACATCGCCGCCGCACAGGCCCGCGCAATGTCGTGGACGCGCAAGCCCGTGATTTACTTTGAAGAGTGGAACGATCCCCTGATGAGCGGCATCGGCTGGGCGGCGGAATTGATCGCCATCGCCGGCGGCACGGACGCCTTCCCGGCATTGTCCGTGCAGCCGGGCGCAAAGGAACGCATCATCGCCGATTCCCATGACGTGGTCGCCCGCGCGCCCGACATCATCCTCGCCAGCTGGTGCGGCAAGAAATTCCAGCCGGCACAGCTGGCGGCGCGCCCGGGCTGGGATGCGATTCCCGCCGTGAAAAACCAGATGCTGTTCGAGATCAAGTCGCCCGACATCCTGTCGCCCGGCCCGGCGGCGATTACCGAAGGGCTGCGCCAGATCAGCGACATCATCGCGCGCTGGCAACATCTGCAGGAGCAGCAGGCATGAAGCTTCCCTTTCCCGTCCTGATGGTGCAGGGCACGACGTCCGACGCGGGCAAGAGCACCGTCGTCGCGGCCCTGTGCCGCTTATTGAAACGGCGTGGCGTGACGGTAGCGCCGTTCAAGCCGCAAAACATGGCCTTGAACAGCGCGGTGACGAGCGACGGCGGCGAGATCGGCCGCGCCCAGGCCTTGCAGGCACTGGCCTGCGGCATCGCGCCGCACACGGACATGAATCCGGTGCTCTTGAAACCGTCGTCGAACACGGGCGCGCAAGTGATCATCCACGGCAAGGTGCGCGCCGAGATGGATGCGCGCGACTACCAGCAATATAAGACCATCGCGATGGGCGCCGTGCTGGAATCCTTTACGCGCTTGCGCCAGCAGTACGACACTGTCGTCGTCGAAGGCGCGGGCAGCCCCGCCGAAGTCAATCTGCGTGCACGCGACATCGCCAACATGGGCTTTGCCGAAGCCGTCGACTGCCCCGTGATCCTGGTGGCCGACATCGACCGGGGCGGCGTCTTCGCCCACATCATCGGCACCCTGGCGTGTTTGTCCGACAGCGAACGCGCACGCATCGTCGGCTTCGTCATCAACCGCTTCCGCGGCGACATCTCGCTGCTTGCGCCCGGCATCGAGTGGCTGGAACAGCAGACGGGCAAGCCCGTGCTGGCCGTGCTGCCCTACCTGCAAGGCCTGTTCCTCGACGCAGAGGATGCCGTCGAAGCGACGCAGGCCGAACGGGGCGCCTTCAAGGTGGTGGTGCCACAACTGCCGCGCATCAGCAACCACACGGATGTCGACGCGCTGCGCGCCCACCCCGGTATCGACCTGCAATTCATCCAGCAAGGGCAGCCGATTCCAGCGGCCGACCTGGTGATCCTGCCCGGCAGCAAGAACACGCGCGGCGACCTGGCCTGGCTGCAGCAGCAGGGCTGGCCCGCCTACCTGGCGAAACACCTGCGCTATGGCGGCAAGGTGCTCGGCATTTGCGGTGGCTTCCAGATGCTGGGGCAAAGCGTGCGCGATCCGCGGGGCGTGGAAGGCGCGGCGGGAGAGTCAATAGCACTGGGCCTGCTCGACCTGGTGACGGAGCTGACAGCGGAAAAACGCCTGCAGCAAGTCGCCGGCCATTGCGCGTTTGCCGGCGCGGCCGAAGCGCCCGTGTCAGGCTATGAAATCCACATGGGTGTCTCGCATGGCGCGGCGCTGGCGCAGCCGGCCTTTGTCATCGACGGGCGGCCGGAAGGCGCCGTATCGGACGACGGGCAAATCCTGGGCAGCTACTTGCACGGCATGTTCGACACGCCCGCCGCGTGTGCGGCGCTGCTGCGCTGGGCGGGGCTGGACTCCGGCCACACGGTGGACACCGCCGCCCTGCGCGAAGCGAGCCTGGAGCGGATTGCCGATGCGGCGATGCCGTTGATGGAGGCATTGGAACGATTGCCGGGCTGATGATGTTGTCGGGTTACGCCGTACCGGCTAACCCGACCTGCTTGCACCGACCCGTGGCAGGTCGGATTAGCGCGTGAGCGCGTAATCCGACACCTAGCCCTTAATTTTTCAAGCATGTGCCCATATACGAGCGGTCGGTCGAAAACTCGACCGCCATACTCGACGACACCGGCATGAACATCGAGTAATCTGCCGGCACGTCGGCCGGGTCCTTGAACACGGCGATGCCATCGAAATCGACGGCCTGCGCGCCCAGGCCCAGCTTGTTGGCGGTGATGGTTTCCGCGTGCGTCTTGCCGCTCGTGTTATTCGTCAAGGTGGCGGTGTTGCCCGCAATCTCGATCTTGGCGCTGATGCCCGGCGCCGCGCAGGCGTAGCTGCCGGCGATTTCGCTGCCGATCTTCTGTTGTTTGGCGGCCACGATGGTGCCGACGCGCAGCACGTTTTCCTGGTTGCGGCTGTAGCGGTCGATGAACAGCGCCAGCCCCCGGTCCCCCGCATGCACGTGGACAATGCCGAAATCCTGCTGGCCCTGGCGGGCGACGAGCAAGCCATTCTTCGCATCCTTGACCAGGGTCAGGTCGGCGTTTTCCGCTTCCAGCTGCGGCGATACCGCGGAGCACACGCCTTGCGCATTGAACACGCCGCCATTGCACAGTTGCGCGCTGCCGTCGGCCGCTACCTTGAGGCTGCCTTTCGGATTGAAACGGTCGCCGCCGTTCGAGGCATTGCGCATGGCCCCCAGGAAAATATAGCTGCCGGCCAGCCTGGCCACGTCGCCCACCGCATAGCCGGTGCCGCTGACGGTCGAGACCATATTACCCAATTTGATATTGCCCGAAAGAAGACGCGTGCGCGCATCGACGGTGACGCTGAAATCCGTTGCCGTGTAAGTGGTGAGATTGCCGACGGTGACGGCGCTGAACGTGCCGCTGCGGTCGCTCAAGCCGAACTGCGTCGACAGCACGCGGATCGCGTAGGTTTTCTTCGCGCTGTCGAACGTGATGCGCCACGTGTCCCCGATATCGGCCGCCACGTCATACACCGTCTCGTCCGCATTGGCGCCGGCGATCACGGCCAGGCCAGCCTGGGCCGCGACCGCTTGCGAGGCGACCGTCACGGGATCGGCGACGGGCGTGACCACGACGGGCGGCGTGACTGGCGCTTCCGGCGTACCGCCATCGCTGCCGCCGCCGCAGGCGGACAGGGCGGCGCTCAGGGCAAGGAAGGTAAGTGCATTTTTCATGTGATAGGACTTTCGGGAAGGAGGGGCGGGAACTGCCGGAAAACACATGCTAGCCTTGCCAGTAATCTATTGCCATGGAACAAATGTTCCATGGACGATGCCCCCGGCGCACTGCCAGAATGAATGGCGCGGGCGGCACGCGGGCGCCATTTATGTGACAATTCATCGTACTGTCGGCTCCGTCTTACCTCCTCAGGCTCGCATCCATGACCAGTTCCCCGATTAAAAGCTACCTTCCCTGGGTGGTCGCCACCGCCCTGTTCATGGAGCAACTCGACTCCACCATCGTCAACACCGCCATTCCCGCCATGGCCGCCAGCCTGCATGTGACGCCGCTGAGCCTGAAGGCCGTCGTCACCAGCTACATCCTGAGCCTGGCCGTGTGCATTCCCATCAGCGGCTGGATGGCCGACCGCTTCGGCACGCGGCGCGTGTTTTCCGCCGCCGTTGCCATCTTTACCATCGCTTCCATCCTGTGCGGCCTGTCCGTCAATGCGCCCATGCTGGTCGCCGCGCGCCTGCTGCAAGGGGTGGGCGCGGCCATGATGATGCCGGTGGGCCGGCTCACCATCATCCGCACCTTTCCCAAGTCGCAATTGCTGGCGGCCATGAATTTCGTCATCATCCCCGCCCTGATCGGCCCCCTGCTGGGTCCCACGGTGGGCGGGCTGATCGTGCACTGGCTGTCGTGGCGCGAGATTTTCTTCGTCAACGTCCCTGTCGGCCTGGCGGCGCTGTACCTGGCGCACCGCTACATGCCCGACTACTACGGGGACAAGCCGCGTCCGCTGGACCTGATCGGCCTGGTGCTGTTCGGCACGGGTATCGCGCTGCTGTCGTGGCTGTTGGAAATCTTCGGCGAACACCGCATCGACGGCACTTCGTTTGCCGTGCTGCTGTTCATCTCCATCAGCCTGCTGGCCGCGTATGCCTGGCATTCGAGCGAAGTGCTGCACCCGCTGCTGCGCCTGACCCTGTTCAAGATCCGCACCTTCCGCGTCTCGGTGGTGGGCGGCTTCGTCACGCGCCTGGGCGTGGGCGGCCTGCCCTTCCTGTTGCCGCTGCTGTACCAGCTGGGCCTGGGCTTGCCCGCCTGGCAATCGGGCTTGCTGATGATGCCGTCCGCGGCCGCCGCCATGGGCATGAAATTCATTTCCGCGCGCGTGCTGGCCCGCTTCGGCTACCGCCAGGTGCTGATCGTCAACACCGTGCTGATCGGCATCACCATCGCCATGTTTTCGCAGGTGGGCGCGGGCACGCCCCTGTACGTGATCGTCGCCATCAGTCTGTGCATGGGCTTTTTCAATTCGCTGCAGTTTTCCAGCATGAACACCATCGCGTATGCCGACGTCGACAAGGCCGATTCCAGCATGGCCAGCACCATCGCCAGCTCGATGCAGCAACTGTCGATGAGCTTTGGCCTCGCCTTCGGCTCGCTGATCACGGGCTGGTACCTGGGCGACATGCCGCAGTCGGACCGCGCCATGCTCAGTACGGCCCTGCACCACGCCTTCCTGACCCTGGCCGCGCTGACGGTGCTGTCCTCGCTGACCTTCTGGACCCTGCGCCGCGACGATGGCGAAAGCATCAGCAAGGGCACGGACAGCGACGAGGACGATGCGGCCGACGTGAAGGCCCAGGCCGTTGTGCAGACGGAAGTGCAAACCACAAAAGGCTGAGCCACATCAAGCCTGCCGCCAGCGCCGCTGGTGCTTTTGTCCGGCGCTGCTACCGTGACGGCAGGAGGTGCACATGGCGGCCGAGCGGCGCTTTGCATGGAAGGGCACGGACCGCCATGGCAAGGCGGCCGAAGGCGTCTTGCGCGCCGCCGACGCCGGCGCAGCCACGGTCGCGCTAAGACGCCAGGGCATCCTGGCCACCCGGGTGCAGGCTGCGCGCAGCGCGCCGGGCAAGGCCATCACGCGCAAGGATATTGCCCTGTTCACGCGCCAGCTGTCGACCATGATGGCGGCCGGCGTGCCGCTGCTGCACGCCTTCGACATCGCCGGCAAGGGGCACGCCAAACCCGCGATCACCGAGCTGATGCGCGACCTGCGCCACGACATCGAAGCGGGCAGCAGCCTGCAGCAAGCGTTCCGCCAGTTCCCGCTGCTGTTTGACGAGCTGTATTGCAACCTGCTGGCGGCGGGCGAACAGGCCGGCATCGTGCAGGACTTGCTGGCGCGCCTGGCCACGCACCAGGAAAAGGCCATCGCCTTGCGGCGGCAGCTACGCGGCGCGCTGATGTATCCGCTGGTCATCGTACTCGTCGCCATCGTTGTCACGGCCATCATCATGAGCGTGGTCGTGCCCGCCTTCCGCCAGGTCTTCGACAGCTTCGGCGCGCCCTTGCCGTTGCCCACCCTGGCCGTCATGGGCGTGTCCGCCTTTCTGGTCCGCTACTGGCTGGTCTTGCTGGCAGCGCTCGTGCTCGCTTGCGTGCTGCTGCACCTGGCCTGGCGCCGCTGGCCCGCCTTAAGGCGCAACACGCAACTGCGGGCACTGCGCCTGCCCGTGTTCGGCCCGCTCCTGCGCAAGGCGGCAATCGCCCGCTGGACGCGCACCCTGGCCGCCATGTTCGCCGCCGGCGTGCCGCTGCTCGACTCGCTGGGCCTCGTGGGCGCCGCCTCCGGCCACGCGCTGTACCAGGAAGCGACAGCGCGCATCGAGCGTGAAATCCGCGCCGGCGGCAGCCTGGCCCTGGCCATGGAGCACAGCGGCGTGTTTCCCCCGCTGCTGACGCAACTGGCCCTGATCGGCGAGGAATCGGGCGCGCTCGACGCCATGCTGTCGCGGGCGGCCGAGATCATCGAGGCGGACATCGACGCCACCGTGACCACCCTGTCGGCCCTGCTGGAACCGGCGCTGATGGTGGTGCTGGGTGTGCTCGTCGGCTCCCTCGTGATTGCCCTGTATTTGCCGATTTTCAAGTTGGGGGCCGTGATTTGACTGCGCGCCTGTAGGTTATCAGTGATGAGACATGATGGAAGCGTTCGATGAGTCAGTACTCGGTGCAACATGCCGTATCACGATGGGCATTCGAAGCCGGGCTTAGACGTGCCGATGCCCAAATCAATGTCGCCAGTCCTCATGCATCTCCAGGGACGGTGTCCGAATCGACTACGTAGCCGCAAGAATATGGTTCTTACGAGCTACTGAGCAGGGCCATGCCGTCGCCCGGTACTACTTAGGCCCACATGGCGCGTTGCCGCTCGCCTACTGGCACCGCTCTGGCATCATCAAATCGCAGCCTCGGGCTCCACGTCCGGAATCGCACAAATCCATGAGTCAGAAGCCGTGCCGAGGCGCGGCGCTGCCAAGTTCGGTGGATTGCCACCGACACCCGGCATGAAGCCATGCTTGGAATACATCGACCTCTTTATCAAATAATAGTCATTGACTATGCAATAGATGTGAAATATATTAAACGAATAGATAGTAAGTATCGTATATTCATATCGCAATGTAGGGCATGAGGTAATCTCGAGAATGGATATGGCAAATACAGTGGTCTGGTTCACGTACTGGTCGGGGCTTGCACGCGTCGTCTGTGGCGTCGTCAAGTTCAAGAGGCACGTGGCTGCACCTTTCTCGCCAGGCATTCTATGAATGGATATTTTGTAGCTGCGGGGGCAACGATCGGCCTGCTCGCCGTCGCATTTCTTACATGGTTGGGCCAGACTTGATTGTTTTGCCCCGCCCCGACATTCCACTCTTCTTCAAATTTCGATCATGCGTACTTCCAAAGCCCAACAAGCCAAAAACCATCGGCTGATCATTCAGACCGCAGTGGACCTGATGACCCAGCATGGGTTTGAGGGCACCACGATGAAGCAGATCGCACGTGCCGCCGACGTGGGTGATGCCACCATCTACAAATACTTCCCTACGAAGGAGAAACTGGTAACCGCCTACTTTCAGCAAGCAATTGCAGACGCAGTGGCGCAGGCCGACAAGACGCAGGGACAGAACGAATTTTCGCTGCAGGAGCGCCTGCAACTGGTGATCGAGAGTCTGCTGGAAGGTTTGCTGGCCGACCGCGAATTTGTGGGTCTGGCGCGCGGCATGGTGGAGCGTGCGCCCACGCTGCTGTTGGGCGAGCAACTACCCGGCAAGCCTTTGCTCCAGCAAACCTTCCTCCAGATGCTGGAGCAGGCCGAGACGACCGGTGAAATCGTGCCTTGCGGCTTCAAGCCCAGCCTGGCCGGACTGTTGGCCGACTATGTGTACGGCGTCATTGCGTACTGGCTGCGCGACACCTCCGAGCAATTTTCCAACACCACGCAAATGGTCGATTTAAGTTTGGGCGTGCTGATGTTAGCCTTGCGCAGCGGCCTGGTGGACAAGCTGCTGGAGCTGGGCGGTTTCATGGTGCGCAGCCAGCTGGCGCGCCTGATGCAAGACGGCAATGGCTTGCTGGACCTGCTGCAATTGGCCCGCCGCGGCCTGGGCGGGGCACGCTCATGAAGCCCACGACCAGGACGAACAACGTTGCGCAGTTGCCGCGTACCGGACGTCTTTCGCGTGGCGCGATTGTCGGCATGGCAGTGGCGCGGGCCGGGCTGACCCACCTGGGCCATAAGGCCAAGTCGATGACGCGCGACGATGCGAAAACGGAGCAGGCCCGCGTGGCACATGAGGCGGAACTCGGGCGCATCCTGTTTGCCGCGTTGAACCAGCTCAAGGGCACGGCACTCAAAGCCTCGCAGCTGCTCAGCATGGAACTAGGCTTTCTACCCGAGGGCATGCGCCAGGAACTGGCCCGCGCCCACTACCAGGTTACGCCGCTGAACCGCGCGTTGGTGATCAAAGTGATGCGCCAGGAGTTTGGCCAGGATCCGCAAGCCCTGTTCCAGCAATTCGATCCGATCGCCTTTGCTGCCGCCAGTCTGGGTCAGGTCCACGCTGCCATCATGAGCGACGGTCTGGCAGTGGCCGTCAAACTACAATACCCCGGAATGGCGGACTCCATTGGCAGCGACATGCGTATGCTGCGCAGCCTGCTGCAAGCCTGGGGGGAACGCTCGGAGATGATGCCCAAAGCCGATATCATCGCGCGCATGATGGATGACATCGAACAGAAACTGGCCGAGGAGCTGGACTATTTGCACGAGGCACAGACCATGCAATGGTTTGCACAGCATCTCACGCTGCCGGGCCTGGTGATCCCCCAGCCGGTAATGGACCGCACCACACGCCGCGTGCTGACCATGCAACGCCTGCCGGGACTGCATCTCAACGAATGGTTGCTGACCGAACCTGATCAAGCCGCACGTGATCAGGCTGGTCAGTTGCTGTTTGACGCCTTCTTTCATTGCACCTTTGTGCTGCACCGCTTGCAAGCCGACCCGCATCCGGGCAACTATCTGTTCATGCCGGACGGCCGACTGGGCCTGCTGGACTTTGGCTGCACCCGCACGCTGGACGCTGACTTTTGCCAAGCGCTCAGCGCGCTTTGGTCAGCACAGTTGCGCGACCCGGCGGACCACAGTGCCATGCAGCAGGCCTATCGGGACTTGGGCCTGATTGGGCCGAATCTGAATGAGCAGGACTTTTGCCAGCAACTGCTGCCGGCAATGGCCGAGCGGCATGCCTGGCAGAAGTTGCCGTTTACCGTGGCGGTGTATGACTTTGCGCAACACCCGCCATACCCACGTCCATCAGCCGAGCATCAGCGCCAGGCACTTCAGCACCTGCAGTCCTTGCCGGAGGAACTGCCCTACGTAGACCGGGCCTATTTAGGTCTGATCCAGCTTCTCAAAACCCTCGGTGCACGTGTACGTACCGCCAACGCCTGGATTCGTTAAATGCATACCACGTTTCCGCCTCCGCGATGCGCGGTCTTCATCATGCCTGGCAGCAGCCGTGCCGCGCTTGCGCAGTATTGCCACCACAGTTCAATCACCCGCCTTGAAACCACCAAGCCTATCGGCAACGCTCTCGAAAAGGAAAAACATGTCCAAGTCTGCGTATAGCGCCAAAGTATTCGCCATCTACTTGTTCGTCGTTGGGCCAGTGTTAGTCGTCGCGCCGAACTTCTTGCTGTCGATCTTACAAATGCCGCCAACCTCCGAGGTCTGGATTCATTTGCTTGGCGTTATTGTATGCATGATTGGCGTCTATGCGTGGGTCGCAGCCAAGCACGAAAACAAGCCGTTTCTGGTAGCGTCGGTATACACGCGCCTCTTCGTGTTCGCGGCCTTCACGACCTTCGCTGCCATAGGCCTTGCCAGCCCAATGATCGTTTTTTTCGGCGTCGCAGATCTGCTTGGAGGAATGTGGACCTACTTCGCACTGAAAGCCGACGCGCAGTCGGCAAGAACTGTCCTGGCGGGCCAGCACTGAGCCCCCTCCAATCAGGAAAAGAAGTTCCTCCCAAACAGATATTTGACGGACTTAGTCACAACTGCGGACGCAAAAAAAAGTGGTGCTCGTCCGTGGTCTCATTTTGAATCAACGCAAACGGCGGAGCGCAACATGAAGAAAATAGTCATCGTGATTTTTGATCATTTCACCGATTTGGATTTATTCCTGATGTGGGACATCCTTGGGAGGAATAAGACGGATTGGCAAGTGAAGATATTGGGAACAAAGGAAGCGCATCAATCCGCAAACGGTCTGGTTATCAAGACCCACGGGTGCATCAGCGAAGCGAATGACGCAGACCTTGTCTTGTTTTCCAGCGGTAAAGTTGGCGTGAAAGGCGCCATCGCCGACCAGGATTTCATGCGTGCATTTTCCCTGAATCCAGATACGCAGCTCATCGGATCGATCTGTGCCGGCTCCTTCATTCTTGCCAAGTTGGGTCTGCTGGCAAAGGGGCCAGCCACGACTCATCCCGATGCCAAAGAGGAACTGCAAGCCCTGGGAATTGAGGTTCTCGATTTGCCCCTGGTATGCGAAGGGAATGTGGCGACCGCAGGCGGCTGTTTGTCTGCCGTGTATCTGATCGCTTGGGCCGTTGAGGCCTTGTTCGGCCGGGACAAACGTAAAGAAACACTCAGAGAACTTATTCCGGCCGGCCAAAGCGCAATCTATGAACGACTAATTGATACGAGTATTCGAGACGCCATTGCCCCGAAAGCAGGCGTTGGCGCAATATTAGACGGAGCATTCCGGCCCATGTGACCACTATGCAAGCACTCCGTTCGCCAGTGCACGTTTGCAAACTTGGAATGCGCGCCAATCAAAACAACCGCAGTCCGACCGTCACTCACTTTACAGAGAGCGTTTTATTCATGACAAACGAAGCAAACAAAGTCTTCCTCATTGCCGCACCGACAGCAGCCATGTCGGCGTCCGGATTGACGCGCATTGATTTCTCCGACGGCTATTCCGGTCAGGGGGATAGAACCTACGTGGACGCCGAACAAGCGGGGCGCGCCGTGTTCGCTGAACCGCATCGCATGCTCGCCTGGCTCATTATTCTGCGCAATGGAATCGTCGCACCGCTGGGACTAAAGAAAAGTATTAGCTTTAGCGATCGCGGGCTGGGCAAGATTGGCATGTTTCCGATTATTTCAAGTACGGGCACTGAAGTCGTCGTCGGTGGTGACGACAAGCATCTGGATTTTCGGATCTGGATAAGCATTCAACCGAGTCTGAAGGGATCGGAAGTGACGATTTCAACCTTGGTTAAAATAAACAATCTCTTTGGAAGAGTTTATTTGTTTATCATCATGCCGTTTCATAAGTTCCTGACTCGCTCGCTGTTGGCGCGCGCGGTCAACCGGCGCGACAAGGTGCACCGTAAGCCAGAAAGGTGACCTCATTGTTGCCGCTAAGCGAATATTGACCATCTAAAGGCAGCGCAGAAGTTTACAGCGTCCGGTTTGCGGGATAGCCTCCGCAAGCCGGGTGACAAACCCACACATCGGTGAGCGACTGGAAGAATTCGATCCACGCGAAAACTACGGCCGCCATGCTGGCCCGACGTCATCCCTCGACCAGCACCCTGCGCAAAACATCCCCATGTGCCGGCAGATGTTTTACACTGCGGCAGTGCCAAGCAATGTTTGCGCGGCAATATCATCACCTCAGACAACGCCACCATGCTGCAAGATACCCTGCTGTTCGCTGCGCCCGGCAATTTGCCCGTCGCCCTCGTCGCCGCCCTGTTCGGCCTGATCGTCGGCAGTTTTCTGAATGTGGTGATCCACCGCGTACCGAAAATGATGGAGCGCGACTCCGCTAATTACGTGGCGGAGGAAAGCGGCTTGCCCCTGCCGCACACGGACCGCTACAACCTGATGCTGCCGCACTCGAACTGCACCGCCTGCGGCCACCGCATCACGGCCATGGAAAACATCCCCGTCCTCAGCTACCTGCTGCTGCGCGGCAAATGCAGCGCCTGCAAGGCCCCCATCTCCGTGCGCTATCCGCTGGTGGAACTGCTGACGGGCGCGCTGTCGGCCCTGCTGATCTGGCATTTCGGCAGCGGCTGGACGGGCCTGGCAACGCTCGTGTTTGCCTGGCTGCTGATCGCCATGACCTTCATCGACGCCGACACGCAAATGCTGCCCGACGACCTGACCTTCCCCCTGCTGTGGGCCGGCTTGCTGGTCAATATCAACGGCACTTTCGTGCCGCTGCAGGACGCCGTCATCGGCGCGGCCGCCGGCTACCTGGCCCTGTGGGCCGTGTACTGGGCCTTCAAGCTGGCGACAGGCAAGGAGGGAATGGGCTATGGTGACTTCAAATTGCTGGCGGCGCTCGGTGCGTGGCTGGGCTGGACCATGTTGCCGACGATCATATTGTTGTCGTCGGTGGTCGGCGCCGTGGTCGGCATCGGCCTGATCGTGTTTGCCAAGCGGGGACGCGACAAACCGATTCCCTTCGGCCCCTACCTGGCGGCGGCAGGCCTGATCGCGCTGCTGTACGGCACGCCCCTGTCGCGGCTCACGCTGGGCCTGACCGGCTGACCGGCCCCTTATGGATACACACATGCAATTACAAAACGCCCCCTATTTCAGCGTCGGACTCACCGGCGGCATCGGTTGCGGCAAGAGCACGGTGGCCGACCTGTTCGCCGCGCGCGGCGCCTCCATCGTCGACACCGACCAGATCGCGCACAGCCTGACGGCGCCCAATGGCGCGGCCATGCCAGCCCTGGTGGCGGAATTTGGCCCCGGCTACGCCGATGCACGCGGTGCCCTCGACCGTACAAAAATGCGAAACCTCGTGTTTTCCGACGCCGCCGCCAAGGCGAAACTGGAAGCCATCCTGCACCCGCGCATCCGCCAGGCGACCCTGGAGGCGGCCGCCGCAGCAACGGGCAGCTATGTGATCTTTGCCGTGCCCCTGCTGGTCGAGTCCGGCGGCTGGGTGGAGCGGGTCAACCGCGTACTGGTCATCGATTGCCTGGAAAGCCTGCAAGTGTCGCGCGTGATGGCGCGCAATGGCTTGTCGGAAGAACAAGTCCAAGCCATCATGGCCACGCAGGCCACGCGCGCCATGCGCCTGGCGGCGGCGGACGATGTGATCGACAATAATGGCGATTTGGCGGCCCTGGCGCCGCAGATTGCCCAGTTGCACGATTTATATCTGGCATTTTCAAAAAGAATGGCTGGAATCGGGCCGCAACGTTTGTAATTTGTCGACGCTTGGTTCAAAATCACGGGATTGTTTGCAGGTCCTTACTTAAGGGAATTATTTTGATTGTCTACGAATACCCTTTCAACGAACGCATACGTACCTTGTTGCGGCTGGAAGACCTGTACGACAAATTCAAGTTCTTCATCCAGCAAGAGCATGCAATGCAGCACCATGTTGCTTTGGCAACTATTTTCGATATGCTTGAAGTGGCCGGCCGCGCCGACCTGAAATCGGACCTGCTGCAGGAACTCGAGCGCCAGCGCCAGAGCCTGCTGGGCTACCGCAGCAATCCGAATGTGGAACCGGAAACCCTGGATGCCATCCTCGGCGAACTCGACAGTGTCAGCGGCGCCCTCGTGGCGGCGCAAGGCAAGACGGGCCAGAATATCCGCGACAATGAATGGCTGATGAGCATCCGCGGCCGCACCATCATCCCGGGCGGCGCCTGCGAATTCGACTTGCCCTCGTACTTCGCCTGGCAAAAGCGCAGCTGCGAGCAGCGCCTGACCGATATCCACGCGTGGTTCGCCCCGCTGGCGCCGCTGTTCGACGCGCTGGCCCTGGTCTTGCGCCTGCTGCGCGATTCCGGCGGCCCAGTGAAACTGATCGCCAATGGCGGCAGCTACCAGCAAATGCTGCAAGGCAAGGTGTATCAGATGCTGCGCCTTAGCCTCGATGAAAACAGCGGCGCCATCCCGGAAATTTCCGCCAACAAATACATGCTGTGGGTACGCTTCACTACCCAGGGCGGCGACTTGAAACCCAAGCCGCTGGAGGAAGATGTACCATTCGAGCTCACGCTCTGTAATTTTTAACTGTTACTTATTTGCCCCATCATGACCGTCGTTAACTGCCCTACCTGTGCCGCCAAAGTCGAATGGACTGAGGCCAATAAATACCGCCCCTTCTGCTCGGAACGCTGCAAGCAGATCGACCTGGGCGCCTGGGCGGAAGAGAAATACACGATCCCCGCCGCCGA
Organism: Janthinobacterium sp. GW823-FHT01H08; assembly: GCF_058797855.1. Lineage (NCBI taxonomy): Bacteria > Pseudomonadati > Pseudomonadota > Betaproteobacteria > Burkholderiales > Oxalobacteraceae > Janthinobacterium > Janthinobacterium sp. GW823-FHT01H08. The sequence goes on along the minus strand of NZ_CM179504.1, from coordinate 1,265,893 downwards.
CCCGTTCGAAGATCCCCTTGCAGACGAAGACAACAAGCCCCAGTAAGCTTCATTTGAATGGATTTTCCAGGCGCAGCCCCTGCGCCGCGAAACTGTCGAGCCTGCCGCTGACCACCGTCAAGCCATAGGCAATACCCATCGCCGCGATCTGTCCATCGACGCCATGCGCGTGACTACGGCCATGCAGACGCGCGCACACGAGCGCGCAATCGAGGTCGAATTCCAGCAGCCGCGGCGCATATTCCGCCAGCACGGCTTCCAGCCAGCCCTCCAGCGCCAGTGCTTCCAGCGCCGCTTCGCGCCGCCAGCTGCACTGTATGCCTGCGCGCAATTGCGCGATCACCTGCACCGGCACATAACGCATCTCGGGCGCTACCCGCTCGAAAAAATCGGCCACGCCCGCCGGCGCAGCACTGCCCTTGCGCGCGGCAACGATCACATCCGTATCGACCAGGTAGGCGGGCATAGGCATGGAGCATCAGGGGCGGCGCTCGAAATCCGCGTCCAGGCCCACGTCGGGCATGCCGCGCAAAATATCGTCGAGCGGGCGCTTCGGCAAGGGCCGCAAGGCGCTGCGCAGGATGTCGCGGTGCTCGTCTTCGATGCTGCGCCCATGCGCGCGGGCACGCTTGTGCAAGGCGGCGATCAGCAATTCATCGGTATCGGTAAAGGTCAGTGTCAGCGGCATGCGAGACTCCCCCGGTGCTTGATGAAAGCACTGTAGCGCAAAGCGCGCGCGATACAAGGAAAGTCACAGCAAAGCTTGCGCCAGCATGCAGCATGGTGCTGCCCGCCGGCACAAGTGGAGATCAGGCAGGTATCAGGGATTCCCGGCGTACCGCGTCGAGCCATTCCAGCAGGGGAATGGTGGCCGGCAGCAAGGGTTCCACGCCGACCGTGCCCTGCCAGGCGAACGCCTGCCCTTCCAGGCTTTGCGGCTCGCCGCGCCAGTTGCGGCTGATATAGAAATGCAGGCGCACATGGGCGTGCGGATACACATATTCGACGCCGCACCAGGCTTCGGCGCTGTCGATGTATAAACCCAGCTCCTCGACAAACTCGCGCTTCAAGGCGTCCAAAATGGCTTCGCCCGGTTCGACTTTACCGCCAGGAAATTCCCAATAACCATCATACGGCTTGCCGGCCGGACGCTGGCCCAGCAGCACGTCGCCATTCGGTTTCATCAGGATGCCAACGGCCACATCAACCGGTTTCACTTTCATCTCGCTCATTGCGGCAGCTTTCCCGCAGGTAGTTTCCCAGCATAATCGCGCGCGAATTGCCACGCCACCCGGCCCGAACGCGAACCGCGCTGCAAGGCCCAGCGCAGGGCGTCGCCGCGCGCTTGCGCGATCTGTTCCGGCGTGCAGCCGAACGAGGCGAGCCAGTGCGCCGCGATATCGAGATAATCGTCCTGCTTGAAAGGGTAGAACGACAGCCACAGGCCGAAGCGCTCGGACAGCGAGATTTTCTCTTCCACCGTCTCGCCCGGATGCAAATCGCCATCGTCGTCCGTCTTGTAGCTGCTGTTGTCCGACATGCGTTCGGGCATCAGGTGACGGCGGTTCGAGGTGGCGTAGATCAGCACATTGTCCGATTGCGCGGCGATGCTGCCGTCGAGCGCCACTTTCAGCGCCTTGTAGCCGCTTTCGCCCTCTTCGAACGACAGGTCGTCGCAAAAGATGATGAAGCGCTCGGGACGCGCCGCCACCAGGTCGACGATGTCGGGCAAGTCGGCCAGGTCCGCCTTGTCCACTTCGATCAGACGCAGGCCCTGGCCGGCGAACTGGTTCAGGCATGCCTTGATCAGCGACGACTTGCCCGTGCCGCGCGCGCCCGTCAGCAGCACGTTGTTGGCGGGACGGCTGGCAACGAACTGGCGCGTGTTCTGCTCGATCTGCGCTTTTTGCGTGCCGATGTTATGCAAGTCATCCAGGGCGATGGACGACACGTGCGCCACCGCCTGCAGATGGCTGGCGGCGCCCTGCCGCCGGCGCCAGCGGAAGGCAAAGCTGTTCCAGTCGGTCGCCGGCAAGGCCGGCGGCAAGATCGACTCCAGGCGCGCCAGCACCCGCTCGGCGCGGATCAGGAATTGATCGAGGGCGGTCATGAGCGGTAGTCGGCGTTGATCGACACGTAATCATGCGACAGATCGCACGTCCACAGGGTGGCCGTGGCATCGCCGCGCGCCAGTTTTACACGGATGGTGATTTCGCTTTGCTGCATCACGCGCTGGCCGTCCTGCTCCTGGTAATCGGGGTTGCGGCCGCCGTTCTTGGCCACCCACACGTCGTCCAGGTACAGGTTCAATTGACCCACGTCCAGGTCGTCCACGCCCGCGTAGCCGATGGCGGCCAGGATGCGGCCCAGGTTCGGGTCGGAGGCAAAGAACGCGGTCTTCACCAGCGGCGAATGGGCGATGGAATAGGCGATCTTGCGGCATTCTTCCACGTTGCGGCCGTCTTCCACGGTCACCGTCATGAACTTGGTGGCGCCTTCGCCGTCGCGCACGATGGCTTGCGCCAGGAAAGTCGACAGTTCGGTGACGGCGGCCGCCAGTTCCGCATAATGCGGCGAATCGATGGAATCGATGACCAGGCTGCCGGCGCCCGTGGCGACCAGCATGAACGAGTCATTCGTGGACGTATCGCCGTCGATGGTGATGCAGTTGAACGACTTGTCGGCCGCCTGTTTCACCAGCTGGTCCAGCACGGGCTGGGCCACGGTGGCGTCGAACGCGAGGAAGCCCAGCATGGTGGCCATGTTCGGCTTGATCATGCCGGCGCCCTTGCTGATGCCCGTCAGGGTCACCGTGTGGCCACCGATGGCGACCGTGCGCGAACCGGCTTTCGGCTGCGTGTCGGTGGTCATGATGGCTTCGGCGGCCGAGAACCAGTTATCCGAAGTCAGCGCGGCCACGGCTTGCGGCAAGCCGGCGACCAGGCGCTGCACGGGCAGCGGTTCGAGGATCACGCCGGTGGAAAACGGCAGGATTTGCTGCGGCGTGCAGCCCAGCAGCTCCGCCAGAGCGGCGCAGCTGGCCTGCGCGTCGGCCAGGCCCGATTCGCCCGTGCCCGCATTCGCGTTGCCCGTGTTGACCAGCAGCGCGCGGATCGGCGCGGCGCCGGCCGTCACGGCGGCCAGGTTGGCTTTCGAGATTTGCACGGGCGCGGCGCAGAAGCGGTTCAGGGTGAACACGCCGGCCACGGTGGCCGTCGGAGCCAGTTTCAATACCAGCAAATCCTTGCGGTTGGGTTTCTTGATGCCGGCTTCGGCAACACCGATTTCAATGCCGGCGACGGCTTTCAAGTCGGCGGCGACGGGCTTGGGAGAATTGACGGCCATATGAGTTCTTCTGCGAGGGAAAAGGGAAGCGCTATTGTAGCGCCTTCGCGGCGGCATTGACCATGCGGGCGCCCTTATACTCGACGAACATTCGCTCCTGCCCCGGCTCGCAAGCTTGCGATTTGTCATGATGGCAGAGACATGCGTGCCTAAGGTGAGAGTGCACGGTACTTCGCGTGCGACCTTCCAATGCGGCACCAACAGAAGAGAGAATGCCATGCTGAATCAACAGAAATGCGTTTGCCTGATCAAATCATATCGTGTGACAGCCGGGCCTTTGTCCCTGGCCCTATTGTGCAGTGTGCTGAGCGCATGCGCATCCCTGACGCCACCAGCATCGATCAGCACGATCGAGCCCGCCCCGGAAGCGCCTGCAACGGCTTCGCTGCCGCCTCCGCCTCCGCCTCCCCCGCCGCCACGGTCTGCTCCGGCCCCGCCGCCGGTATCGGGCGGACTGCCGGCAGAGGTAGCGGCGCAAGCGGGCAGCACGCTGGTCAGGGTTTATTACGCCACCGACCGGCAATTTCAAGCTGACAAGAAAAACTATAGCTGGCAACCAAACCGCAAAGCGCCTCATTTAAGTTACGGCAGCGTATTGGTCAGTGTTCCCGAGGATAGGAAAATCGGCACCGTAACAAAAACGCCGTGGTGGATTTTAGGTCAAGGCGGCGACGCCCGAAAATACATGCTCATCATGGACCTGGAGCGCTGGTCGGCCGCCAGGTTTTTTGCCACAGTCAAAACGCGGCTGGCAGCCTCTCTCCCCCCGGAGAGGCGGGCCGCCTTCATTTATATCCATGGATACTACAATGCGTTTGACGATGCCGCCTTGCGCACTGCGCAGATGGCTGTCGATCTTAATGTCAACGCCATGCCCGTGTTTTACAGCTGGCCATCGAAGGGAGAATTTACCGGCTATCGTTTTGATGACAACTCTGCTCAATGGACGCAGGCACATCTGCAAAACTTCCTCGCTGATTTCGCCGACCGCTCCGATGCCACCGATATTTACATCATTGCGCACAGCATGGGTAACCGCCCGACGACGATGGCCCTGGCCAACTTGCTGGAAAAACGCCCGGAACTGCTGCCGCGTTTCAAGCAAGTGGTGCTGGCGGCGCCGGACATCAACGCCGATGTATTCCGCGAGCAGATCGCACCTCGCCTTGCCAGTCTGGGCTTGCCAGTCACGCTGTATGCATCGAAGAATGACATGGCTATGCGTTTGTCCTACAGGTATTCCGGTTGGGACAAAATTGGCGACATCCGCGGCCCCATCGTCAACATTCCCGGCCTTGATTTTATCGATGCCTCGAACGTGACAATGAACTTTATCGGCCACGACTATCTTGTCAGCAATCGTGTCGTACTGACCGATGTTGCCACCATGATCAAGGCGGGTCTGCGGGCAAAAGATCGTGGCGGGTTGCGGGGCAGGCCATTACCCGTGCCGCGGTATTGGGAATTTCCTTGAGCTGGCATTGACTGCGACAGAAAAGCAAGCATAAAAAAACGGAGACCGCAGTCTCCGTTTTTTGTTCACGCTGACAAACCGCGCTTAAGCCAGCTTGCCGTGGCAAGCCTTGTACTTCTTGCCGCTGCCGCAAGGGCATGGATCGTTGCGGCCGACCTTGACGCCCATGCTCACGCTCATGTCGTCGACATACTGGTCGTTGCTGTCGCCAGCCGTCGGCGCCAGCAGTTCTTCCGGCGCAGCGTTCGGGTCGAATTCGGCGTGCTGGTAGTGCACGTTTTCCACGTGCGACTGCTGCATCGCCTGTTCGGCCGCATCGACTTCTTCGCGCGACTGGATACGCACCGTCATCACGTGTTTCGTGACGTCGTTCTTGATCATGTCGAGCATCTGGCCAAACAGTTCAAACGCTTCGCGCTTGTATTCCTGTTTCGGGTTCTTCTGCGCATAACCGCGCAGGTGAATACCCTGGCGCAGGTGATCGAGCGCCGCCAGGTGTTCGCGCCAGTGGCTGTCCACGCTTTGCAGCATGACATTGCGCTCGAAGCCGCCAAACGATTCCTTGCCGACGATATCGATCTTCGACTGGTACACGGCATCGGCCGCGGCCAGCACTTTTTCCAGGATCTCTTCGTCCGTCAGGGTCGAATCGGCTTCCAGCATTTGCTGCAGCGGCAGGTCGAGCTGCCATTCGCTGGCCAGGGTGTTTTCCAGGCCCTTGATATCCCACTGCTCTTCCACCGATTCGCGCGGCACGTATTCGTGCACCAGGTCCGTGAACACGCCATGGCGCAGCGAGCCGATCATCTCGGAAATATCGGTCGTTTCCAGCAGCTCGTTACGCTGCTGGTAGATGACCTTGCGCTGGTCGTTGGCGACGTCATCGTATTCCAGCAATTGCTTGCGGATGTCGAAGTTGCGCGCTTCGACCTTGCGCTGGGCCGACTCGATCGAACGCGAGACGATGCCTGCCTCGATCGGTTCGCCTTCCGGCATTTTCAAACGGTCCATCACGGCGCGCACGCGGTCGCCGGCGAAGATGCGCAGCAGCGCGTCGTCGAGCGACAGGTAGAAGCGCGAGGAACCCGGATCGCCCTGGCGGCCGGCACGGCCACGCAACTGATTGTCGACGCGGCGCGATTCGTGGCGTTCGGTGCCAATGATGTGCAAGCCGCCCGCATTGACCACGTGGTCGTGCAGCGACTGCCACTCATCGCGCAAGGTCTGCGACTGGGCTGCCTTGTCGGCGTCGCTCAGCTCAGCATTGGCTTCGATGAACTTGATCTGGTTTTCGACGTTACCGCCCAACACGATGTCCGTACCGCGGCCTGCCATGTTGGTGGCGATGGTGATGGCTTTCGGACGGCCTGCCTGGGCGATGATTTCCGCTTCGCGCGCATGCTGCTTCGCGTTCAGCACGTTGTGCGGCAAGCCGGCCTTGGTCAGGATGCCCGACAGCAGTTCCGAGTTCTCGATCGAGGTCGTACCCACCAGCACGGGCTGGCCGCGCTCGTAGCAGTCGCGGATGTCGTTCAACATCGCGTTGTATTTTTCCGCCGACGATTTGTAGACCTGATCCTGGCGGTCCTTGCGCTGCAGCGGACGGTTTTGCGGAATCACGACCGTTTCCAGGCCGTAGATTTCCTGGAATTCGTACGCTTCGGTATCGGCGGTACCGGTCATGCCGGCCAGCTTGGCGTACATGCGGAAGTAGTTCTGGAAGGTGATCGAGGCCAGGGTCTGGTTCTCGTTCTGGATCTTGACGCCTTCCTTCGCTTCGACGGCCTGGTGCAAGCCGTCGGACCAGCGGCGGCCCGTCATCAGACGGCCCGTGAATTCATCGACGATCACCACTTCATTGTTCTGCACCACATAGTGCTGATCCTTGAAGTACAGCGCATGCGCGCGCAGGGCCGCATACAGGTGGTGCACGAGGGTGATGTTGGCCGAATCGTACAGCGACGCGCCTTCCGGCAGCAGGCCCATCTCCATCAGGATGCCTTCGGCCTTTTCGTGGCCGGCTTCCGTCAGCAGCACCTGGTGCGCTTTTTCATCCTTGGTGTAGTCGCCCGGCACTTCAACCTTGCCCTTGCCGTCCGGCGTTTCTTCGCCGATCTGCAGGGTCAGGCGCGCAGGCAGTTCATTGATCTTGTGATACAGGTCCGTGTGGTTCTCGGCCTGGCCCGAAATGATCAGCGGCGTACGCGCTTCATCGATCAGGATCGAGTCGACTTCATCGACGATGCCGAAGTTCAGGCTGCGCTGCACGCGCTCGCGCGCTTCGTAGACCATATTGTCGCGCAAGAAGTCGAAACCGAATTCATTGTTCGTGCCGTACGTGATGTCGGAGTTGTACGCCTGCTGCTTGGCGCTGTGCTCCATCTGCGACATGTTCACGCCCGTCGACAGGCCCAGCCATGCATACAGGCGGCCCATGGTCTCGGCATCGCGCTGCGCCAGGTAGTCATTGACGGTGACGATATGCACGCCCTTGCCCGACAAGGCGTTCAGGTAGGCTGGCAAGGTTGCCATCAGGGTCTTGCCCTCGCCCGTGCCCATCTCCGCGATCTTACCGAAATGCAAGACCATGCCGCCGATCATCTGCACATCGAAATGGCGCATGCGCAGGACGCGCTTGCTGGCCTCGCGGCAAACGGCAAACGCTTCCGGCAACAAGGCATCGAGCGATTCGCCAGCGGCGATGCGTTCCTTGAAGGCAGGCGTTTTCGCTTGCAGCTCGGCATCCGACAGCTTTTCGATGGCCGGCTCGAGCGCATTGATCTCGCGTACCGTTTTTTGGTATTGCTTGAGCAGCCGCTGGTTGCGGCTACCGAAAATCTGGGTCAGTAATGACATGCTTGAATTCTTGAAAAAACGCCGTTAAAAAAAGCTCGGTAGGGAACAACGAGGTAGTAATCGCGTCACCGCACGGAGTTCGACTATGGCAAAAGACGATGATTTTATCATGCGTTCCCGCCAAGGTTGGGGTAATGCACCATATAACAATAGCTTAATGACAAACAAATGGCAGAAATTGCGGACATTTCCCATACTGTAAGGCAATACGACCTGCCCGCCTGCGCCGCACCCGCCGCCGCACTCGTCATGCGCGGGCGAGTGTGCTATGTTTCGGCCATGCGAACTCCCACTTATTCTCCGGCGCCGCGCCGCGGCTACGGCTTTGCCCGTTCCGGCCCGGCCGCGACGGGGGCAACTGATTTTCTGCGCGGCAACGCGACGATGGCTTCCCTGATGCCCACCGTCACGCGCCTGGCCGCCCTGCAGAAAGATTGCGCCAAGGCCTTGCCGGCGATGTTCGAGCATTGCGACATCCTGCAATTCGAAGGCGGGCAGCTGGTGCTGGCCACGCCGAACGCGGCGCTGGCGGCCAAGCTCAAGCAGCAATTGCCGAAACTGCAAGGGGAACTGGAAAGAAAGGGCTGGCAGATTGCAGGCATCAAGCTGAAAGTGCAAGTCATCAAGAGCATCGCGCCCATCGTGCATACGCGGGCGCTGGTCTTGCCGGAAAAGGCCATGTCGGCCCTGGAAGAGCTGAGCACGGCATTGCCGCCATCGAAGCAGAACGAGCAGTTGATCGCGGCGCTGCGCAATATGGTGCGCCACCACCGCGAACCTAAAGATTAGCAACGCCAGGCGGCAGCACGTAGGTCGGATTAGGCCCTTCGGGCCGTAATCCGACAACATTGTTGGCGCCTGCGGGGTTGTCGGATTACGGCCTGCGGCCTAATCCGACCTACGTCAACGACCACTCGCGCTCCATCTGGCGCAGGTAGGATTGCGGCGCCGCCTCATTGGTATCGAACGAGACGATTTCATACGATTCCGGCTGCTCCAGCAGCGCCAGCAGCAGCTGGTTGTTCAGCGCGTGGCCGGACTTGTGCGCCGTGTAATACGCGAGCAACGGGTGGCCCACGAGGTACAGGTCGCCGATGGCGTCGAGGATTTTATGACGCACGAACTCGTCTTCATAGCGCAAGCCATCGGCGTTGAGGATGCGGTACTCGTCCATCACGATGGCGTTTTCCAGCGAACCGCCACGGGCCAGGCCCATGCCGCGCAAGCTTTCCACGTCCTGCATGAAACCGAAGGTACGCGCGCGCGCCACGTCGTGCACGTAGGACACGTCGCCGAAATCGACGGAAGCGCGCTGCATCGTGCCATCGACGGCAGGATGGTTGAATTCGATGAAGAAATCGAGCTTGAAGCCGTCGTACGGCGACAGGCGCGCCCATTTTTCCGCGTCGCCCTTGCCTTGACGCACTTCCACGGGCTTGATGACCTTGATGAATTTCTTCGGCGCCTGCTGCTCTTCCACCCCGGCTTGCTGCAGCAGGTAGACGAAGGACGAGGCGGAACCGTCCATGATGGGAATTTCTTCCGCATTCACGTCGATCACCATATTGTCGATGCCCAGGCCGGCTGCGGCCGACATCAGGTGTTCCACCGTGGAAACCCTGGCGCCGTCCTTGATCAGTACGGACGCCATGCGCGTATCGCCTACGGCCATGGCGCTGGCGGGAAACTCGACGATGGGATCGAGGTCGATGCGGCGAAACACGATGCCCGTGTCGATCGCGGCGGGACGCAGAATCAGCTCAACCTTGGTGCCGGAGTGCAAACCGACACCGATGGTGCGGACCTGTTGTTTGATGGTGCGTTGTTTTAACATCTGTCGATTATATCTATTTGCCGGATTTTCGTTGCGGTGCGGCATGGCCTACGCCAGAAATACCACAACCGTTCCTCACGGATGTTCGCTTTCCGCATGCACGGCTTCGCGCCGCACCAGGTAAATGCCGCTGCCGATGATGATGGCCGCGCCGATCAAGGTGTATTCGTCGGGCAAGGCGCGCCACAGCATCCAGTCCAGGGCCATGCCCCAGGCCAGGGCCGAGTATTCGAACGGCGCCACGCTCGATGCCTTGCCAAAACGAAATGCCTCCGTGATGGCCAGCTGCCCCAGGAAGCCGCTCAGCGACAAGCCGGCCAGCAGCCACCAGTCTTCGCGGCGGATGCTCACCCATTCGTGCGCCGACAAGGCCACGCCGCCGGCGGCCATCATCACCATCAGCCAGAAGACCATGCTTTCGCTGGCATCCGTGCGGCTCAGGATGCGGCCCGTGACGGCGGAAATGGCGTAACAGGCAGCCGAGCCCAGCACGGCCAGCCCGGCCAGCGAAAAGAATCCCGAACCGTCGGGACGCAGCGCCACCAGCACGCCCAGCAGACCCACGGCGATGGCACACCAGCGCGCGACGTCGACTTTTTCCTTCAAGATAAAAACCGACAGCACCGTGATCAGCAAGGGCGCAACAAAAAACAGCGCATACGTCTCGGCCAGCGACATGCGCTTCAAGCCATACGCGAACAGGGTAATCATCAGCACGCCCAGCGCGCCGCGCAGCAAGTGCAGCGGCCAGCGCACCTGCAGCACATTCTTGAACGCGCCCCGGTACAGCAGGTACAGGCAAACGAGCGGCAATGACGACAGGGCGCGCAAGGCCGTCACCTGCATGGGCGGATAGTGGGCGGACAACAGCTTCATGGCCGTGTCCATCAGGGAAAACATGGCGACGGCGACCAGCATCACATAGATGCTGCGCAGGTTAGGATTGCGGGGTATCAGGACAGACTCCTGGCGAAAGAGCGGGACCGTCATCATGGCGACGGCCGGAGCCAGGACAGCATGGCAAGGCCAAACCATCAAGCCGATTATAGCAAGCGCGGCCGCTTTACATTTTCAAAGGAGCAACTACACAGGCAACAGCATCACCAGTTTCAATTCATGCTGGCGCGCCAGGTGCAAGGTGACCTGATTGAACTCCAGCAGCCCCTGTTGCGCATGCTGGAAGCGGCGCAAGCCGCCATCGCGGCCCTGCACCTGCTGCGCGCTCCACCACTGGCAAAATTCAGGGCTGGCGTCGGCCAGCTCCGCGATCAGGCCGGCCAGCGGCGCCTGGTCCGCCTGGCGGCCGATATCGGCACGAAACTCCGCCACCAGCCGCCGCGCCCGCTCGGGCCAGCCGACGATCAGGTCGCGCGCGCCAGGTTCCAGGAACATGAAGCGCAGCTGGTTCGGCGCGTCCCCGTCGCCATGCAGCCAGCCCGTGAACAAGGCGGACGCCGCTCCGTTCCACGCCACGGCGCTCCATTCGCGGTCGAGGATGTAGGCGGGCGCGTCGATGGCGGCGACGATGGCCGCCAGCTCGGCGCTGGCAGGCCCGCCGCCCTCGCCTGTGCCATGGCTGGGGTCATGCTTGTCGGCCACCTCGAACAGATAGGCGCGCTCGGCCTGGCTCAGCCGCAGCACCTGCGCCAGGCGAGAAAGCATCTTGGCCGACGCCGACACGGGCCGCCCCTGCTCCAGCCACGTCAGCCAGGTGGGACTGACGTCGCACAGCTGCGCCAGCTCTTCGCGCCGCAGGCCCGGCGTGCGCCGACGCCCGCCACCGGGCAAGCCAGCCATGGCGGGGGTGACGGCTTCGCGCCGGGCGCGGATGAATTCAGCGAGCTTGTTCGACATGGCACAGATGCATGGTAGTGGATATACCAGTATAAGTTATGGTCTTGTTACAGGATAATTTTATCCCTATTCTGCAGGAACTCAGCCATCAACAGGAGAAAACCATGCAGCAGCACGATGTCGTTACCGAACAGTTTGGCAAGACAGCCCATGCCTACCTGAGCAGCGCGATCCATGCGCAAGGCGCCGACCTGGTGCTGATGCAGGAATGCGCGCGCCGCCATGGCCGGCCGGCCGTGCTGGACCTGGGCTGCGGCGCCGGCCACGCCAGCTTTGCCGTCGCCCCCGTGGCGGCATCCGTCGTCGCCTACGACCTGGCGCAACCCATGCTCGACGTGGTGGAGCACGCCAGAACGCAGCGGGGCTTGCACAATATCCGCACGCAACAGGGCGACGTGGCGCGTCTGCCGTTTGCCGATGCCAGCTTCGACATGGTGGTCACGCGCTTTTCCGCGCACCACTGGAACGACGTGGCGGGCGCCCTGGCCGAAGCGTGGCGCGTGCTGCGCCCGAACGGCACGTTATTGGTGGTCGATATCGTGGCGCCCAAGACGGCCCTGTACGACAGCACCTTGCAGGCGGTGGAAATGCTGCGCGACGCCTCGCACGTGCGCGACTACCGCACGTGCGAATGGGGCGCCAAGTTCGACAACGCGGGCTTTACGCACAGCTTGCGCAGCGTATGGAAACTGACGATGCAGTTCGACGAGTGGGTGGCGCGCATGCGCACGCCGGACGAGCGCGTGGCGGCCATCCGCAACCTGTTCGATGGCGCGCCAGAGGAAGCGCGCCGGTATTTCGCGCTGCAGGACGACTATTCGTTCAGCATCGATGCGGCCATGTTCGAAGCGACCAAGCCATCGGTACAGTAAACGTAAAAACGGCGCCGATGGGGCCGTTTTTTATTGCGTAGGTTGGATTAGCGCGCAGCGCGTAATCCAACAATGCCAGAGCAAACGTGATGCCAATTCCGCTCGTCGGCTTACGCTGCGCTAAGCCGACCTACGCCGACCTGCGATCTGCTTAGGCCAGCTGGCCCAGCAAGGTCTCGGCATTCGACACTTCAAACTTGCCGCCCTGCTCGACGTTCAATTGCGTCACGACGCCATTGTCGACCAGCATCGAGTAGCGCTGCGAGCGCGTGCCCATGCCGTGCTTGGAGAAATCGGCGTCCAGGCCCAGTGCCTTGCTGTAGGCGGCATTGCCGTCAGCCATCATGCGTACGACGCCGGTGGCTTTCTGGTCGCGGCCCCAGGCGCCCATCACGAACGCGTCGTTGACGGAGATGCACCAGATTTCATCGACGCCCTTGGCTTTCAGGTCGGCAGCGTGCTTGACGTAGCCTGGCACGTGCTGTGCGGAGCAGGTCGGGGTGTAGGCGCCTGGCAGGCCGAAAATGGCGATCTTCTTGCCCTTGACCAGGTCTTGCACGTTGAACGTGTTCGGGCCCAGTGCGCAACCCTCGGTTTCGCTTTCGATGAATTCGGCCAGGGTGCCTTCTGGCAGGGTGTCGCCGATCTTGATGGTCATGTTGACTCCTTGTGTACTGTCGGTTAAGGACGCCGCCCGCTCCATGGAGCGGACGGCGCCCGTGATCTGGTTCTGCCGGCATGATGCCGGCACTGCGCGATAGTATGCCTGACTTGCCGCATTTGTGCAGAAAGCGGCCGGAAAGGCAAAGCCAAAAATCAAAAAACGGCAAAAAAAACGGCGGCCCTCAGGCCGCCGTCATCGTTACTGACATCAGATCACCTTAATCTGCTTGCTTGCGCAGGAACGCTGGAATGTCGTAGGTTTCCATGCCATTCTTTTCCATCGCGCGCACTTGCTCGGAAGCCGATTCGCGGCGCCATACGGCCGGTGCCTTCATGCCGTCAAAACCGGCTGCCGGCGTGGCTACGCCAACCGTCGTCGTCGCCGCTTGAGCGCTACCCATGGCAGCCGACGGGGTCAGCGGGCTGTTGTGGGTACCGGTGCGCAGCACTTGCTGCGGTACCAGCTGGATGTTTTTCTTCGCGCGGCCCAGGCCCGTGGCCACCACGGTAACGCGGATATCGTCGCCCATGGCGTCGTCGTAGGCGATACCTTGCGCGATCGACGCGTCCGGCGCGGCAAACGCGCGCACGGCAGCCATGACTTCCTTGATCTCCTTGCCTTTCAGGCCACGGCTGGCCGTGACGTTGACCAGCACGCCGCGCGCGCCAGACAGATCAATGCCGTCCAGCAGCGGCGAAGCGACAGCCTGTTCGGCGGCGATGCGCGCGCGGTCGACGCCGGACGCCGTCGCCGTGCCCATCATGGCCTTGCCCTGCTCGCCCATGATGGTTTTCACGTCGTTGAAGTCGACGTTGATATGGCCAGGCACGTTGATGATTTCGGCGATGCCGGCCACCGCGTTGTTAAGCACATCATCGGCGTGCTGCATCCATTCCAGCATGCTTTCGTCTTCGTAGATCTCTTCCAGTTTTTCATTGAGGATGATGATCAGCGAATCGACGTGCAGGGACAGCTGCTCCAGGCCTTCGTCGGCGATGTCCATGCATTTCTGGCCTTCGTACGAGAATGGCTTGGAGACCACGGCCACCGTCAGGGCGCCCAGTTCCTTGGCCACTTCGGCCACGATAGGAGCGGCGCCCGTGCCCGTGCCGCCGCCCATGCCGGCGGCGATGAAGACCATGTGCGCGCCGCGCAGCGAATCGGCGATGCGTGCGCGCGATTCTTCGGCCAGCTGGCGGCCGACGGCAGGCTTCATGCCGGCGCCCAGACCGGTATCGCCGATCTGGATGATGTTGTGGGCCTTCGATGTCGACAGGGCCTGTGCGTCGGTGTTGGCGGCAATGAACTCCACGCCCGACATGCCTTTGTTGATCATGTGTTGGACTGCATTGCCACCCGCACCGCCGACGCCGACGACCTTGATGACGGTACCTAAAGCTGTGTTATCGACCATATCGAACTCCATGATGTGCTCCTATCAGATGCGGTTTCCAAGCGCCAGGCCTCATATTGGTAGGAGAACTGGAGATTGAAAACTGCGGTTAAATATAAAATAAAGTTATGTGTGTGTACCTGCGATGCTGCCAAAAAACCTGTACTGCCGGGCGTAAATCATGCCCTTAAAAATTCCCTAAAAACCATTCCTTCATGCGTTGCCAGACTGCCTTCACCGAGCCGTCCTGACGCGTCACGATGTGGCCGCGCAGGTATTGCTTCTTCGCTTCCAGCAGCAGGCCCAATACCGTGGCATAGCGCGGACTGCGCACCACGTCGGCCAGCTGGCCCCGATACTCGGGCGTGCCCAGGCGCGCCGGTTTCAGGAAAATATCTTCGGCCATTTCCACCATGCCGGGCATGATGGACGTGCCGCCCGTGAGCACGATGCCCGACGACAGCACGCCTTCGTAGCCGGATTCGCGCACCACCTGGTGCACCATCGCGAACAGCTCCTCGACCCTCGGCTCGATCACTGCCGCCAGCGCCTGGCGCGACAGGTTGCGCGGGCCGCGGTCGCCCAGGCCAGGCACTTCCAGCGATTCGCCGGGGTCGGCCAGGACCTGCTTGGCCACGCCATAGCGGATCTTGATTTCTTCCGCTTCCGCGGTCGGGGTACGCAAGGCCATGGCGATGTCGTTGGTGATCTGGTCGCCGGCGATGGGAATGACTGCCGTATGGCGGATCGCGCCATCGGAAAATACCGCCACATCGGTCGTGCCGCCGCCGATGTCGATCAGGACCACGCCCAGTTCCTTCTCGTCGGGCGTGAGCACCGCATCGGCGGACGCCATCGGCTGCAGGATCAGGTCCGACACTTCCAGGCCGCAGCGGCGCACGCACTTGACGATGTTCTGCACCGCCGACACGGCGCCGGTGACGATATGCACCTTCACCTCCAGGCGGATGCCGCTCATGCCGATAGGCTCGCGCACATCTTCCTGGCTGTCGACGATGAACTCTTGCGGCACCGTGTGCAGCAATTGCTGATCGGTCGGAATGTTAACCGCTTTTGCCGTCTCGATGACGCGCGCCACGTCGGTCGCCGTCACTTCCTTGTCCTTGATGGCCACCATGCCGCTGGAATTGAAGCTGCGGATATGGCTGCCCGCAATGCCTGCGTACACATTGCGGATCTTGCAGTCGGCCATCAGCTCGGCCTCTTCCAGCGCGCGCTGGATGGACTCCACCGTGGCCTCGATATTGACCACCACGCCTTTTTTCAGGCCCTTCGATTCGTGCTGGCCCAGCCCGATCACTTCGTGGCGCCCATCGGACATCACTTCGGCAACCACCGCCACCACTTTCGAGGTGCCGATGTCGAGGCCGACGATCAGGTTTTTCGCGTCTTTTGTCATTTCTTTCGCCTAGTTTTTTGGGCTATTAATTGATTAATTGAGTATTCGGTCAAGCCGGTTTTTTAATCGGACTGCCATTTTTCTTCTTGATCGCCGGCGCCGGCCTGCCATCCTTGCCTTCGGCCGGTATCACCAGGCCGGCTGAACTAAGCGCCAGGCCATTCTGGTAGCGCATATCGATCGTGTCGATATTTTCCAGCCGGCTCGCCAGCTGCGGGTAGATGCCCACCAGCCGGTCGACCCGCGCTTTCAGGGTTGTATGATTCTGCTCGCGCCCCAGCGCCACACTCATGCCGTTATTCAGTTTCACCGTCCATGCATAGCGGCTCGACAGCGACAGGGTTTCCGGCACCATCTTCAACGGCGCAAACCACTTTGCCAGCTGCACATAGGTGGCCAGTACTTCCTTCTCGCTGCCATCGGGGCCGGCAAACGCGGGCAACTCATGGTCGTCCTCGGCTTCGGCCACATTGGCTGTAAACACATCGCCCTTGACCGACAGCAGGCGTCCATCCTCGCCCCAGGTGCCCAGTGCTTCATGTTCTTCCAGCGCCACGATCAGCTGGTTCGGCCACTCGCGCCGCACGCTGGCGCGGCGCACCCAGGGCACCGATTCAAACACGCCGCGCACGCTTTCCAGGTTGGTCGTGAAAAAATTGCCCTTGATGCGGCCCAAAGTACCGCTGCGCAGGGTCAGGTAATTCACGTGGCGCAGGCCCTTGTCGTCCGCGCTTTCCACCTTGATCGTGCGCAGGTCGAACATGGGACGCTGCGACACCCACCAGACGCCGGCGGCCACGCACACGACCAGCACCGCGGCCAGCAAGCCGTTGGCAGTCGTATTGAGGCTTTTAGCGTCATGCCACATATCAGCGCTGTCCCTTGTGCATTTTCAGGCTTGCGCCGGAAACGATTTCCAGGCACAGGTCCTCATAGCTGGTGCCTTCCGCGCGCGCCGCCATCGGCACGAGCGAGTGGCCCGTCATGCCTGGCGAGGTATTCACTTCCAGCAAAAACAGCTTGCTGTCGGCCGCGCGCATCAGCACATCGACCCGTCCCCAGCCTTCGCAGCCGAGGGCGCGGTAGGCCGCCAGGGCGATGCGTTCCATCTCGGCGATGATCGCCGGGTCCAGCTGCGGCGGGCAGAAATACTGCGTATCGTCCGTGAAGTACTTGTTCTGGTAATCGTAATTGCCTTGCGGCGCGACGATTTCGATCGGCGGCAGCGCGCGCGCCGCGGCGCCCTTGCCCAGGATCGCCACGGTGAATTCGCGGCCCTTGATGAATTCCTCGGCCAGCACCGAATCATCGAGGCCGGCGGCGATGTCGTAAGCCGCCTGGAAGGCCGAGGCCTCGTTGACCGTCGTGATGCCGATGCTCGAGCCTTCATGCGGCGGCTTGACGATCAGCGGCAAGCCCAGTTCCGCGGCGACCTTGGCCAGGTCGGAGCTGTCGTCCAGCACCGCGTACTTCGGCGTCGGCAGCTCGTGCATCAGCCAGATCATCTTGGTATAGACCTTGTCCATGCCCACCGAGCAAGCCATCACACCGCTGCCGGTGTACGGGATGCCCAGCTGTTCCAGCGCGCCCTGCAGGCTGCCGTCTTCGCCGAAGCGGCCGTGCAGCGCGATGAAGACGCGGTCAAACTTCTCAGCGGCCAGTTCGGCCAGGCTGCGTTCGCCCGTGTCGAAGCCATGCGCATCCACGCCATGGCTTTTCAATGCGGCCAGCACGCCCGCGCCGGACATCAGCGACACTTCGCGCTCGGCCGAGCGGCCGCCGAACAGGACGCCGACCTTGCCCAATTGTTTAACGTCGATAGCTGAAGCTTGGTTCACGTCAGGCCTTTACAGTGTGAGATTGATACGTTGTCAGTTGATTCGGGATGCCGCTGATGGAACCGGCGCCCATGGTCAGCACGACGTCGCCGTCGCGCGCCACGCTCATGATGGTGTCGGCCATGTCCGTCATGGACTCGACGAAAATCGGCTCGATCTTGCCGCGCGCGCGCAGCGCATGCGCCAGGGCGCGGCCGTCGGCGGCGACGATAGGCGCCTCGCCCGCCGCATACACTTCGGACAAGAGCAGCACGTCGGGCGCACCGAGCACCTTGACGAAATCCTCGAACAGGTCGCGCGTGCGGCTGTAGCGGTGCGGCTGGAAAGCCAGCACCAGGCGGCGCCCCGGATAGGCGGCGCGCGCGGCGGCCAGGGTCACTTCCGTTTCCACCGGATGGTGGCCGAAATCGTCGACCAGCGCGAAAGTGCCGCCGTTCGGCAGCGCCACGTCGCCATAGCGCGTAAAACGCCGGCCCACGCCGGAAAACTCGGCCAGGCCCTGCTGCGTGGCGCTGTCGGCGATGCCGATTTCGCGCGCGATGGCGATCGCCGAGCAGGCATTCTGCACATTGTGCATGCCGGGCTGGTTCAGCACCACGTCGAGGTCCGGATAACCTTCCTGCAGCACGATGAAATGCATTTCCAGGCCCACGGCGCGCGCGTTGATGGCGCGCACTTGCGCGTCTTCCGCGAAACCGTAGGTGGTGACGGGCTTGGTGACGGACGGGATGATGGCGCGCACGTGCGGATCGTCAATGCACAGCATGGCGCGGCCATAGAACGGCAAGCGGTGCGTGAACTGCACGAAGGCCTGCTTGAGCTTTTCGAAATCGTGCTCGTAGGTGTCCATGTGATCGGCATCGATATTCGTGATCACTTCGATCATCGGCGTCAGGTTCAGGAACGAGGCGTCCGATTCATCGGCTTCGGCCACCAGGTAGTCGCCCGAGCCCAGCTTGGCGTTCGCGCCGGCGCTGGTCAGACGGCCGCCGATGACGAAAGTCGGGTCGAGACCGCCCTGCGCCAGCACGGAAGCGACCAGGCTGGTGGTGGTGGTTTTGCCGTGCGTGCCGGCGATGGCGATGCCGCGTTTCAGGCGCATCAATTCACCGAGCATCACGGCGCGCGGCACCAGCGGGATCTTGCGCGCGCGCGCGGCCGCCACTTCCGGATTGTCTTGCGGGACGGCGCCCGACGTCACCACCGCATCGGCGTCGCCGATGTTCTCGGCCGCGTGGCCGAGCATGACGGTCGCGCCCAGGCTCGCCAGGCGCTGCGTCGCCGCATTGCTGCCCAGGTCGGAGCCCGACACCTTGTAGCCGAGGTTGACCAGCACTTCGGCGATGCCGCTCATGCCGCTGCCGCCAATGCCGACAAAGTGGATATTGTTTACTTTATGCTTCACAGAGCTAACCTCATGCCAATTTTTCCAATACGTGTGCGATCGCCTCATTGGCGTCGCGCTTGCCTGCTGCCAGTGCCGCCTGCGCCATCTGCTGGCAGGTCTCGCGCGTCAAGGACGCCAGCAGAGTGCTCAGCGACACTGCACTCATTTCCGTCTGCGGCAGATGAATCGCCGCGCCTTGCTTCGCCATCCATTGCGCGTTGTCGCGCTGGTGGCTGGTGGTCGACGCCACCAGCGGCACGAGCACGCTGGCCACGCCGGCCGCCGTCAATTCCGACAAGGTGATGGCGCCCGCGCGGCAAATCACCAGGTCGGCCTCGGTATACGCCCTGGCCATGTCGTCGATGAAGTCGACCACGTTCGCTTGCACGCCCGCCTGCGCATATGCAGCGTGCAGGGCGTCGATATTCTTCTTGCCCGACTGGTGCGTCACCAGCGGGCGTTCGCCCTCCGGCATCAGGGCCAGCGCGGCAGGCAGGCTGTCGTTCAGCGCTTTCGCGCCCAGACTGCCGCCCACCACCAGGATGCGCAGCTGTCCGCTGCGTCCCGCGAAACGCGAGGCTGGCGGTGCCATGGCGAGGATCTCGGCACGCACGGGATTGCCCGTGACGACGGCCTTGCCGGCGGCGCTGCCGAAATCGGCGGGGAACCCGAAGCACACCTGCTGCGCCAGCGGCACCAGGGTCTTGTTCGACAGCAGCAGCGCCGCGTCGGCATTGACCAGCACCAGCGGCACTCCCTTCAGGCGCGCCATCAGGCCGCCCGGCACGGTGACGTAGCCGCCCATGCCCATCACCACGTCCGGCTTGCGGCTGGCGATGAAACGGCGGATGGCAAAGAAGCTGGCCAGCATCCTGAAGCCGCCTTTGACCGTGTGCGCCAGGCCCTTGCCGCGCATGCCGGAAAATTCGATGGCATCCATGGGAATGCCGCTTTTCGGCACCAGTTCCTGCTCCATGCCATGGGTCGTGCCCAGCCAGCTCACTTCCCAGCCGCGCGCGCGCATCGTCTGCGCAATCGCCAGGCCCGGGAAGATATGGCCGCCGGTGCCGGCCGCCATGATCATCAGTCTTTTCGTCGTTTTCAAATTCGTCACGTTGTTCATAGCCGGCCTCCGCGCATCAGGATCCGGTTTTCGTAATCGATGCGCAGCAAAATCGCCAGGCCGATACAGTTAATCAGTACGCCCGTGCCGCCATAACTCATCAAGGGCAAGGTCAGGCCCTTGGTCGGCAGCAGGCCCAGGTTCACGCCCATGTTGATGAAGGTCTGCACGCCGATCCAGATGGCGATGCCTTTCGCCGTCAGGCCGGCAAAGGTCTGGTCGATGGCGATCGCCTGGCGGCCGATGTCGAACGCGCGCTTGATAATCCAGTAGAACATGCCGATCACGACCAGCACGCCCACCAGGCCCAGTTCCTCGCCGATCACGGCCAGCAAAAAGTCCGTATGCGCTTCGGGCAGGTAATGCAGTTTTTCCACGCTGCCGCCCAGGCCCACGCCAAACAGCTCGCCGCGCCCGAAGGCGATCAAGGAGTGCGTCAGCTGATACGCCTTGTTCAGCGCATTGTCTTCCTGCCACGGATCGAGATACGCAAAAAACCGCTCGCGGCGGAATTTCGACAGGGCGATGATGGTGACGAAGATCGCCGTCAGCATGGCGCCGATGCCGCCGAACCAGATGGCGTTGACGCCGCCCAGGAACAGGATGCCCATGGCGATGCAGACGATCACGCCGAAGGCGCCCAGATCGGGTTCCATCAGCAGCAGCAAGCCGACGAAGCTCACAGCCAGCGCCATCGGCATGAAGCCCTTGGTCAGCTTGTGCATGTATTCCTGCTTGCGCACCGTGTAGTCGGCGGCGTACAGCACCATTACCACCTTCATCAGCTCGGACGGCTGCGGCCGCAGGCCCGGCAGATTCAGCCAGCGGCGACCGCCGTTGACCGACACGCCCAGGCCCGGTATCAGGACCATCACCAGCAGCACCAGGGTGCCGATGAACAGCCACGGCGCGATTTTTTGCCAGGTCGCGATGGGGATGCGGAACACCAGCGCGCCGGCGATCACCGACACGCCGATGAACAGCGCCTGGCGCACGACGAAATAATTGTTCGTGTAGGCGGCAAACTTGCGCGCGTCCGACAGCGAGATCGACGCCGAATACACCATCACCATGCCCAGCAACATGAGCAGCAGGACCACCCACACCAGCGGCTTGTCATAGTCCATCATCTTCGACTGCCGCGCGCGGCTATCCAGCGGCTTGGCAGCCGAGCCGGAACCAAAGCGGAAAGGCAGTTGGAAGGCCATCAGATATCCTGTCCGTTTTCCAGGGCGATGTCGCGCACGGCGTCGACAAACACCTGCGCGCGGTGCGCATAGTTCTTGAACATGTCCAGGCTGGCGCAAGCGGGCGACAGCAGCACGGCGTCGCCGGCCAGTGCCAGGCTGCTGGCGCGCTTGACGGCTTCCGGCAAGGTGGCGCAATCGATGATGTCCACACCGGCCGGCTCGAGCGCCGCGCGCAAGGCTGGCGCATCACGGCCGATCAGCACCACGGCGCGCACATAGCGCGAGACCGGTTCGGCCAGCGGCGAGAAATCCTGCCCCTTGCCGTCGCCGCCGGCGATCAGCACCAGGCGCTGTTCCGCGCCGCCAAACGCCTTGCCCAGGCCGGACAACGCGGCCACTGTCGCGCCCACGTTGGTGCCCTTGCTGTCGTCGTAATATTCGACCTCGCCCACGGCCGTGATCAGCTCCACGCGGTGCGGTTCGCCCTGGTATTCGCGCAAGCCATGCAGCAGCGGCGCGAACGGCAAGCCGATGGCGCGGCACAGGGCCAGCGCCGCCAGCGCATTCGAGGCGTTATGCTGGCCGCGGATTTTCAGCGCGTCGGCCGGCATCAGTTTCTTGGCCATCGTCGGCACCGGTTCCGGCGCCGGATCGTTCTTCCTGCGTTTTTTCTCGATCACTTCTTCGCTGGGCACGGCTTGCGCCAGCCAGAAGATGCCGCGTTCATTGACCAGGCCGAAGCTGTCCACTTCCGCCGGCTCGCCCGTGCCGAAGGTGACCGTCTCGGCCAGCGGATCGGCCATGTGCATGACCAAGGCATCGTCGCGGTTCAGGATGCGCACGGTCTGCTCGCCGAAGATGCGCGCCTTGTCCTTGGCATACGCGGCCATGTCGCCATGCCAGTCCAGGTGATCCTGCGACAGATTCAGGACCGTGGCCGCATCGGCCTGCAGGCTGAACGTGGTGTGCAGCTGGAAGCTGGACAACTCGAGTATCCACGCCTGCGGCAAGGTGCCGGCGACGGGTTCCGCCGCTTCAGCGTCCGCCTCCACCGGCTGTGGCGCGGGCTCGGCATCGAGCACTTCGCGCAGCACGTCCAGCGCCGCGGGGCTGATATTGCCGGCCACGCGCGTGACCAATCCGGCGCGCTCGCACAGCAGGCCTACCAGACTGGTAACGGTCGTCTTGCCATTCGTGCCCGTGATGGCGATGACTTTCGGCGCATAGCCGCGTTCCGCCTTGAGTGCGGCCAGTGCCTGCGCGAACAGTTCGATCTCGCCCCACACGGGGATGTTTTTCTCAAGTGCGGCCGGGGCGATTCCAGCCAGCTCGCGGCCCGGCGCCAGGCCTGGGCTGACGGCAACGAAGTCGACGCCATCGAGCAGCTCGGCCGTAAAGGCGCCGGCGATGAACTGCGCCTGCGGCACGGCAGCCTGCAACGCGGCCAGGCGCTCTGGCGCTTCGCGCGTATCGGCCACGCGCACGCAAGCACCGCTGCGGGCCAGCCACAGGGCCATCGCCAGCCCCGATTCGCCGAGGCCCAGTACCAGTGCGGTTTTAGCGTCGTACATCATCAGCGCAGCTTCAAGGTGGTCAGGCCGAGCAGCACCAGCATCATGGTGATGATCCAGAAACGCACGACAACCTGCGTCTCCTTCCAGCCTTTTTGTTCAAAATGGTGATGCAATGGCGCCATCAGGAAGACGCGGCGGCCCGCGCCAAAGCGCTTCTTGGTGTACTTGAACCAGACGACCTGGATGATCACGGACAGCGTTTCGACGACGAAGATGCCGCCCATGATGAACAGCACGATTTCCTGGCGCACGATGACGGCGACGGTGCCCAGTGCGCCGCCCAGTGCCAGCGCGCCCACGTCGCCCATGAACACTTTCGCGGGGTGCGTGTTATACCAGAGGAAGGCCAGGCCGGAACCTGCCAGCGCGCCGCAGAAGATCACCAGTTCGCCGGCGCCCGGAATGTGCGGGATGAACAGGTAGCGCGCATACGTGGCGTTGCCCGTCAGGTAGGCGAACAGGCCCAGGGCCGTGCCCACCATCACGGTCGGCATGATGGCCAGGCCATCGAGACCGTCCGTGAAGTTGACGGCGTTGCTGGTGCCGACGATGACGCAATAGGTCAGCGCGATGAAGCCCCACACGCCCAGCGGATAACTGATGGTCTTGAAGAACGGGACGATCAGATCGGCCTTCGGCGGCAGGTCCATGGCGAAGCCCGACTGTACCCAGGCATAGATCAGGTTCCACACGTGGCCCGCGTCAGGTTCCGACACGGAGACGGAAAACGCCAGGTAAAACGCGGCGACGATGCCGATCAGCGACTGCCAGAAGTATTTTTCGCGCGAGCGCATGCCTTCCGGGTCCTGGTGCACCACCTTGCGGTAATCGTCGGCCCAGCCGACGGCGCCAAAGCCCAGCGTGACGATCAGGACCGGCCAGATGAAGCGGTTCGACAGGTCGGCCCACAGCAAGGTGGAAATGCCGATGGCGATGAGGATCAGCACACCGCCCATGGTAGGCGTGCCGTGTTTTTTCAGATGCGTTTGCGGGCCGTCCGTACGCACGGCCTGGCCGACCTTCATGCGCGTGAGCATGCGGATCACGGCGGGGCCGGCGCACAGGCCGATCAAAATCGCCGTCAAGGTGGCGAAGACGGCGCGGAAAGTGATGAAGTTAAAGACCCGCAATGGGCCAATGTCGTCCTGGAAATAATGAGCGAGCCAGAGCAGCATGATTAGTGAGCTTCCTTGTTATTGTTGTTTGAACCAATCAAATGCTGCACGGCCCGTTCCATCTTCATGAAGCGGGAGCCCTTGATTAATACTGTTGCATCCGAACGGCCGGACAAATGCGCATCGAGCGCCGCCAGCAAACCGTCGAACTGTTCGAAATACTCCACGACCGTGCCCGATTCCTGGCTGGCGGCTGCCTGCGCCGCACTCACCAGATGGCGCGCCAGGCCGCCCGTCGCCAGCACGTGTTCGATGCCTTTGGCGGCGGCGTAGGCGCCGATCTCTTCGTGGAACTGCTGCCCCTGCGTGCCGACTTCGCCCATCTCGCCCAGCACCAGGATGCGTGGTGCCGCGGCCTGCGCCAGTACATCGATGGCCGCGCGCGCCGAATCCGGATTGGCGTTATACGTGTCGTCGATGATGGTGGCGCCGTTGGCGGCACGTTTTTTCTGCAGGCGGCCGTTCACGGGCGCGAACGCCTCCAGGCCCTGCTTGATATGTTCGATGGCGATGCCAGCGCCCACGGCGCATGCCACAGCGGCCAGCGCATTGCGCACATTGTGTTCGCCCGCCGCCTGCAGGCCGACGAAGAACTGGCGCAAGGCGCCGTCCTGCGCGCGCACGCTGACGAACAGGTCACTGCCAAAATCCTCGGCCGCGCGGTGCGTGCAGCTCACGTCCGCCTCTTTCGACAGGCCGAAGGTGATGGCGGCGCGCGCGCCGGCCAGCTCGCGCCACAAGGGTGTGAATTCGTCGCCATGCGGGAAGACGGCCACGCCGTCGCCGGCCAATGCCGCCAGCGCGGCGCCGTTTTCGCGCGCCACCGCTGCCACCGTATGCATGAATTCCTGGTGTTCGCGCTGCGCATTGTTGACCATCGCCAGGGTCGGCGCGGCGATCGCGGCCAGGCGCGCGATTTCGCCCGGATGGTTCATGCCCATCTCGATGACGGCCGCCTTGTGTTCTTCATTCAGGCGGAACAGGGTCAACGGCACGCCGATCTCGTTATTCAGGTTGCCGCGCGTGGCCAGGCGCGCCTCTTCGCCAAAGGCCGCCGCCAGGATCGATGCAATCATCTCCTTGACGGTGGTCTTGCCATTGCTGCCAGTGACGCCGATGACGGGCACATTGAAACGGCCGCGCCAGTGGTTGGCGATGCGTCCCAGCGCGGCCAGGGTATCGGGCACCACAATGGCCGCCACCTTGCCGCTGTCCCAGCCTGCGGGCAGGCGCTCGACCACCACGGCGGCGACGCCGCGCGCGGCCACCTGCTCGAGGAAGTCGTGGGCATCGAAACTCTCGCCGCGCAGGGCGACGAACAGCGAACCGGCCTGGGCGCTGCGGCTGTCGGTGGAGACACCGTCAAAAACGGCGTCGCCCGTCCGCTGCGCGCCGTCCAGCGACGGCATCAGTTCTGTCAGGGTGCCGCGCATCAGTTCGTCCTCATCATGGTCAGGCGCGCGGACAGGGCCAGCTGCGCATGGTCGGCATCGGAGAACGGCAGTTTCTTGCCCTTGATTTCCTGATACGGTTCATGGCCCTTGCCCGCCAACAGGATCACGTCCGGCTTGGCGGCGTGCTTGATGGCCGACAGGATGGCGGCGGCGCGGTCTTCGATGGCTTGCGGCTGCGGGCCGTCTGCGCGCATGCCGGCGACGATCTGCGCGATGATGGCGTGCGGGTCTTCGCTGCGCGGATTATCGCTGGTGACGAGCACGTGATCGGCCAGCTGCGCGATGGCGCCCATCTGCGGACGCTTGCCCGGATCGCGGTCGCCGCCGCAGCCGAACACGCACCACAGCTGGCCGCCCCGCTCCTGCGCCACCTGGCGCAAGGCGGCCAGGGTTTTTTCCAGCGCGTCCGGCGTATGCGCGTAATCGATGACGACCATCGGCGCTTCCTGGCCGCCCACCTGCTGCATGCGGCCCGGGGCCGGCTGCAAGGATTCGATGCCGTCGATGGCCGCGCGCAGGCCGGTGCCGTGCGCCAGCAAGGCGCCCAGCACGGCCAGCGCGTTGCTGATATTGAAGTGGCCCACCAGCTGCGTCTTGACCAGCGCCACGCCCAGCGCGCATTCGAGGTGGAAGTCAGTGCCGGCATTGCGGCTGCGGAACTGGCTGGCGCGCAGCATCAGCACGCCCGGCAGGTCGGGCAAGGCGGCCGCATCCTGCAGGGTGTAGCCGATGACGGGATATTCGCCGGCCGGCTTGCCATCCACGTGCGCCGCCAGGCGCAAACCCATGGGGTCGTCCAGGTTGATGACGGCCGTTTTCAGGCCGGGCCAGTCGAACAGCTTGACCTTGGCCGCCTCGTAGGCCGCCATGTCGCCATGGTAGTCGAGGTGGTCGCGCGTCAGATTGGTAAACATGGCGACGTCGAAATGCATGCCGGCCGCGCGGTCCTGGTCCAGGCCGATCGACGACACTTCGATGGCGACGGCCTTGGCGCCCGCATCGCGCATGGCGGCCAGCTTGCGCGCCAGCAGCACGGCGTCCGGCGTGGTGTAGCCGGTGACGTCAAATTCGATGGCGCCGCGCGGCTTGCACAGGCCCACGCCCAACGTCCCGATGACGGACGATGGCTCGCCCAGGCGCGCCAGGGCTTGCGCCAGCCACAAGGCGCACGAGGTCTTGCCGTTCGTGCCCGTTACGCCGGCGCTGAACATGGCGCTGTCGGGCATGTCGTAGAAAGCATGCGCCACGGGGCCGGCCAGGCGTTTCAGGTCGCTGACCAGCAGGTGCGGCACGCTCCATGCGGCGTTCCATTCCACGGCGTCATGCACGATGGCGGCGGCGCCCTGCGCGATGGCGGCGGCGATGAAATCGGTGGCGCCCGCATAGGCGAAAAACACGTCGCCGCGCTGCACGCGGCGCGAATCGGACGTCAGCTGCCCGGACGGGGCAGCCGTTTTGATCCACAAACTGATGTCTTGTATGGTCATGAGTGACTTCACATGGCCTCCGGGCCGGCATTGGCCGGGACCACGATTTCGGTAACGGAGGAATCGGGCGGTACGTTCATCGCGCGCAGCGCGTTGGTCGCAATCGCCGCGAAAGCGGGAGCGGCGACCTGGCCGCCATAGTGGGCGGGGCCGGTCGGTTCATCGATCATCACGGCGATGATGAAGCGCGGCGCCGACATCGGCACCATGCCCACGAAAGAGCCGATGTATTTGCGCGGCATCGCATAGCGGCCGTTTTCCACCTTATAGGCGGTACCCGTCTTGCCGCCCACGCGGTAGCCGGCGACCTGGGCGCGCTTGGCCGAGCCGTGCGCGCCGGAGACCACCAGTTCCAGCATGGCGCGCATGTCGGCGGCCGTCTTCGGCTTGATCACCTGCTGGCCCACGGGCAGTTCATTGACCTTCTGGAACGACAGGGGAATCGTGTCGCCGTCGCGGGCGAACATCATATAAGAGCGCGCCAGCTGGATGAGCGACACGGAAATGCCGTTACCGTAGCTCATGGTCGCCTGTTCCACCGGGCGCCACGATTTATACGGACGCACGCGGCCGGCCACGGCGCCGGGGAAGCCCCATTTCGGCTGCTGGCCGAAGCCGACCTTGGTAAACATTTCCCACATTTCCTGCGACGGCATGCCCAGCGCGATCTTCGAGGTGCCGATATTCGACGACATCTCGATGATCTCGGAGACGTTGATCACGCCGTGCGGCTTGGTGTCGGTAATCGTGCGGTCGGCGATCGTGTAGCGGCCCGGGCCTGTGTCGATCAGGGTGGTCGGCTTGACCCGGCCCGTGTCGAGCGCCAGCGACACCGTGATCGGTTTCAGGGTCGAACCGGGCTCAAAAGTATCGGTCATGACGCGGTTGCGCAGCTGCTGGCCCGTGAGCTTGCGGCGGTCGTTCGGGTCGTAGCTCGGG
The DNA here is from genome assembly GCF_058797855.1 of Janthinobacterium sp. GW823-FHT01H08. Classification (NCBI taxonomy): domain Bacteria; kingdom Pseudomonadati; phylum Pseudomonadota; class Betaproteobacteria; order Burkholderiales; family Oxalobacteraceae; genus Janthinobacterium; species Janthinobacterium sp. GW823-FHT01H08. The sequence continues at coordinate 1,238,014 of NZ_CM179504.1, read as the reverse complement.
TAATTGGCCAGGGCCAGCACTTCGCCCGTGTGCACGTCGAGCACTACGGCGCCGCCGGCCTTGGCGTTGAATTTCTCCACCGCTTCCTTCAGCTGCGTGAAGGCGATGTACTGGATCTTGCTGTCGACGGACAGGGTCAGGTCCTTGCCGTCATGCGGTTCGTGGATGAAGCCGATGTCTTCGACGATGTGGCCCAGACGGTCCTTGATCACGCGGCGGCTGCCGGTGGTGCCGACGAGGGTTTTCTGCTGGGCCAGTTCCATGCTTTCCTGGCCCACGTCTTCCACGTTGGTAAAGCCCACCACGTGGGTCATCACTTCGCCCTGTGGGTAGAAGCGCTTGTATTCCTTGCGCTCGTCGATGCCGTCGATGCCGAGCTTGGAAATCTTGTCGGCCACGTCCATTTCGACCTGGCGTTTCAGGTAAACGAAGCTGCGGTCCGAATCGAGCTTCTTGCGCAATTCGTTGACGTTCATTTCCAGCAGGCCGGCCAGCGCATTGATTTTTTCGGGCGACGCCTGCAGCACGTCGTCGGGAATGGCCCAGATGGCTTTCACGGGGACGGACGACGCCAGCACCTGGCCGTTGCGGTCGGTGATCTTGCCGCGCGTGGCCGGCAATTCCAGCGTGCGCTCATAGCGCGCCTTGCCCTGCTTTTGCAGGAACTGCGTCGACACGCCCTGCAGCCACAGGGCGCGCGCGCCCAGGCCGGCGAAAGCGAAGAACAGCAGGAACAGCACGACGCGCGAACGCCAGACGGGCAGACGCACCGCCAGTACGGGGTTCTTCGAGAATGGCACGCCTTTCGATGCCGCCACCCGGCCGTTGCTATTACCGCCCAACTTCATTATTCGCCCTCCGTCAGGTATTGCGTACGCGCCGCCGTCAGCGGCGTCATGCTCAGGTCGCGCCGCGCGATCGATTCGATGCGTTCATGCTTGCCCAAAGTGGACTGGTCCAGCTGCAGTTGCGCCCAGTCGATGTCGAGCTGGCGCGACAGCGCTTGCGCGCGTTCCAGGTCGATCAGCAGGTGGCGCGACTGGTACTGCGCGTTCACCAGCGACAGGCCGCAGCACACCAGCAGGGCCGACAGCACGACACACAGCTTGCCAGTCATCGGGCGCCGCCACTAACTGGAATGGGCAAACGCTGCGCCACGCGCATCACGGCCGAACGCGAACGGGGATTGCCCTCGATCTCGGCGTCGGACGGCTTCATTTTCGAAATCAGCTTCATTTCCGGCTGCGGCAAGTCGACCGCGCGGATCGGCAGACGGCGGTCAGGCTGCTCCACGTTCGCCTTCGAGGCGAAGAAGCGCTTGACCATGCGGTCTTCGAGCGAATGAAAACTGATCACGGCCATGCGCGCGCCGGGCGCCAGGCAGGCATACGCCTGGTTCAGACCGATCTCGAGATCCTCGAGCTCTTTGTTAATGAAAATGCGGATTGCCTGAAAGGTGCGGGTAGCGGGGTCCTTACCCTTCTCGCGGGTCTTGACGGCGCCTGCCACGATGCCGGCAAGCTGTCGTGTGCTTGAAATTGGCTGGACTGCCCGGCCAGCAACAATCGCCTTTGCAATCTGAAAAGCAAACCGTTCTTCCCCATAATCGCGTATCACTTTCTCTAAATTCTGCTCGGTTTCCACCGCCAGCCACTCGGCCGCGGAGACGCCGCGCGTGGTATCCATGCGCATGTCCAGCGGTCCGTCGTTGCGGAAGCTGAAACCGCGCGCCGCGTCGTCGACCTGCGGCGACGAGATGCCCAGGTCGAGCAAAATGCCGTCCACCTGCTGCACGCCGCGTTCGGCCAGGCTGGCCGTCATGGTGGCAAAGCTGTCATGGACGATCTGAAAACGGGGGTCGGCAATCTGTTCGGCCGTGGCGATGGCTTGCAAATCCTTGTCGAAGCCGATCAGGCGCGCGTCATCGGCCAGGCGCGACAGGATCAGGCGGCTATGGCCGCCGCGGCCAAACGTGCCATCGACGTAAATGCCGTGCGCGCGGTCGCCCGACAGGTCGAGCGCATCGACCGCTTCATCGAGCAGCACCGTGCGATGCTGAAATTCCGGCACCGTGAGTTGTGTCATTACGGAGCCTTAGAAAGAAAAATTGGAAAGTACATCGGGGGTGCCGGCATCGATCGCCTGCTGTTCTTTGTCGGCCAATTTGGCGGCATCCCATATTTCAAAGTGACTGCCCATACCGATCATCATCACTTCGCGCGCCAGCCCGACGGCATTGCGCAATTCAGGCGAGATCAGCACGCGGCCCGCCGAGTCCAGCTCGACGTCGACGGCGTTGCCGAGGAAGATGCGCTGCCAGGCGCGCGCCGACATGGGCCAGGCGGCGATTTGCTGGCGGTGGCTTTCCCACACGGGACGGGGGAAAAACAGCAGGCAGCCATCGGGGTGTTTGGTCAGCGTCAAACGGCCTTCGCATTGAATCGCCAGCGCGTCACGGTGCTTGGCAGGGATAGACATCCTGCCTTTGGCATCGAGATTGATTGCGGACGCGCCTTGAAACACGGAAGACCTTTTTTTGAGCTTGGCTTGCAACGCTTGCGCATCGCGATGGAAAGGGAAAATTTCCCACAAAAACACACTTTTTCACACAGTTGCCCACTTTAGAGGAAGCAAAGATAGTGGTCAAGCGGTTTCCGATTGGCAAAACAGGAATTTTATTAATGAAATTAAGGACTTAGCGCAGATCGTTGAAGGAGTCTCAAATAAAAATATATCGATAAATTAGATACTTATGAAAGATAGTGAATGTGCTACCTCATCTGCACACATGTGTTTTCCTACCGTAAACATCGAAAAAAACGAAATCAAAAAATTGAATTTTTTACAGTTAGTTGACACATGACAATACTTTCGTCATGCAGGCACAACGGCCAGCAGCTGCAGAGAAAGACTTGGTTTAAAGCATAAAACCCTTGCCCATGGCGCATACCTGCCCTGTTTTCCGGGCCTGGCCTGACACAGGAAAATTATTTTTGCACTGCAGCAATTAATTAGAACCAAGAAACTTTAACCAATTGTCCATCTTTAGTTGTCTATACAACTTTATCTTCGCTGCACTATTTTTAGAAACAAAAAAAGCCCCGTTGCGGGGGCTTTTGCTTGGTGCGCAGCATGCAAACTGCGGTGACCAAGATACTCCCCGGCAAGCCAGGGAGCAGGAATTCAAGTGAAGCAGGCCGATAGGCCGGATTTTGTTACGGCGCCTTCCCTTGCAGGTTGGCGCTATGACAGTCATTCCTCTAGGCGCCAGATTACTCGGGCGCTCAAGCTTTCTACCCGCACGCTCCGCGAGCAGCATCATCGCGTGCCTATTTGAAATTGCACCAGGTGGAGGTTACCGCGTTTCACCGTAACTTAATACGCTCGTCTCTGTGGCCCTATTCCTCGCCTTATACCTTGCGGCTTTCGACGGACGGCCGTTAACCGTCACCCCGCTCTATGGAGTCCGGACCTTCCTCCCGCCAGCGCATTGCTGCGCCGGCCAGCGACTGTCTGGCCTGCTTCACCCGCCATTGTACCGCGCCGCAGCATGTTTCTGCAAAAAGGCCTGTGCGGGAACGATACCGCTCGCCGGGCCCCGCGTCGGGCTCCGGCCCGGGGGATTATGTAATTCGGTGTCGCCATTTCAAAAGCCGGGCCAAATCGGCTCACATAGAATGAATGGGGCAAGCCGCCTGCATGCAGGCGCATGCACACCGCTTGCCCCATTTCTTTGCCACCCAACTAGAATATAAAGAGCCGAACATGACGCAACAACCCCGTACCGGCGGCCAGATCCTGGTCGATGCCCTGCAGATCCACGGTGTCGACACCGCTTTTGGCGTGCCTGGCGAAAGCTACCTCGACGTGCTCGACGCCCTGCACGACTCGGGCATCCGCTTCATCATCAACCGCCAGGAAGGCGGCGCCGCCTTCATGGCCGAAGCCTACGGCAAGCTGACGGGCAAGCCGGGCATCTGTTTCGTCACGCGCGGTCCGGGCGCCACCAACGCCTCGATCGGCGTGCACACGGCTTACCAGGACTCCACCCCGATGATCCTGTTCATCGGCCAGGTGGGCAACGATTTCGTCGACCGCGAAGCGTTCCAGGAAATCGACTACCGCCGCATGTACGGCCAGATGGCCAAGTGGGTGGCGCAGATAGACCGCGCCGAGCGCATCCCCGAATACCTGGCGCGCGCCTTCCAGGTCGCCACTAGCGGGCGTCCCGGCCCCGTCGTGCTGGCCCTGCCGGAAGACATGCTCATTTCCATGGCGACTGTCGCCGACACGCGCGCCTACCGGAGCGTGCAGGCGGCGCCGTCCGACGCCCAGCTGCAGCAGCTGCGCGCCATGCTGGCGACGGCGAAGCAGCCGCTGGTCTTGCTCGGCGGCACCACCTGGACGCCGCAAGCGTGCGCCGACCTGCAGCAGTTCGCGGAAAGCAACCACCTGCCCGTCGCCTGCGCCTTCCGCTTCCAGGACTTGCTCGACAATGCACACCCGAACTACATCGGCGACGTCGGCATCGGCATCAACCCGAAACTGGCCGCGCGCGTAAAAAATGCCGACCTGGTCATCGCCATCGGCCCGCGCCTGGGCGAAATGACGACGGGCGGCTACACCCTGTTCGACTCGCCCGTGCCGCGCCAGCGCCTGGTGCACATCCATACGGACGCCGAGGAGCTGGGCAGCGTCTACCAGGCCGAGCTGATGATCAACAGCGGCATGCCGCAAGTGTGCGCCATGCTGGCCGCCATGGTCCCCGTCGATACTTCCGCGTGGAAACATACGCCGGCGGAAGCGAAGGCCGAACTGGCCGCCTACCAGGAGCAGCCGCTCATCTTCCAGGATGGCCAGGCGCCGCTGGACCTGTGGCAAGTGACGCAGGAAATCATGGCGCAGGTGCCGGCCGACACCATCGTGACGAACGGCGCCGGCAATTACGCCTCGTGGGCGCACCGTTTTTATCGCTACGGCGGCATGCGCACGCAACTGGCGCCGACGAACGGCGCCATGGGCTACGGCGTGCCGTCGGGCGTGGCGGCGAAGATCGTGCATCCGGAACGCACCGTGATTACCTTTGCCGGCGACGGCGAATACATGATGAATGGCCAGGAACTGGCCACGGCCGTCCAATACCAGGCGGGCGTCGTCATCATCGTCTTCAACAACCAGATGTTCGGCACCATCCGCATGCACCAGGAACGCGATTACCCGGGCCGAGTGTCGGGCACGACCCTGCACAACCCCGATTTTGCGGCGCTGGCGCAGGCGTACGGCGCGCATGGCGCAGTGGTGAATACGACGGAAGAGTTTGCCCCTGCGCTGCAGCAGGCGCTGGCGCATGCCAGGGCGCACAACTTGCCGGCCCTGATCGAGCTGCGCTACGACGGCAACCTGATCACGCCAAACGCGACACTGGCGACGATCCGCGCGAATGCGGAAAAGGCGCAAGCGGCCAAATAAGCCTCTTGCAAGGCGAGAAATAACAAAGGCCCGGTCGATACCGGGCCTTTTTCTTGCTGACAGCGGCGATCGCTCAGGCGGCGGGCGCTGGCGCGCTTTCCTGGGCTGGCGCCGCCTCGGCCGGCGCTTCCGGCATCGGCGGGCATGGCGTGCAGTTTTTCAGGGGACGGCCGAAATCGCGCACGCGACTCAGTTTCATCGGCATGCGCACGTTGCCGCCGCAATAATCACCTTCCAGGGTCAGGGTCTGCCCGTCTTTGGAAAACTTGCCGACGATGGTGCGTTCCTCGCTGTCGGCGCCGGCGATGGTGAAGTCGAAAGCGCCCGTGGCGGCGTCCAGGTTGACGTCGTTGGCCACGATAGGCCAGCTCAGGGCGCCTGCCGTGAATTCATAGATGACGGAATCGGCCTCGGCAAAGCGGTGCAGGGTGACGCGCTGGCCGCCGATTTCGCCGCTATCCTTTTGCAGGCACAGGTCCGAATAGACGGCCACGCCATAGCGCTCCAGTCCGGCCGGCTTCTTGCCCTTGACGGCGGCAACAGCGGCGCCCGTGGCGCCAGCGAGCAGCAGCGCGGCCAGCATGGCGGCCAGGCGCGGCGAGGTGAATGAATACATGGCATTCCTTTACTTGGGTAACGGCGCCATTATAACTGGCGCCGCCAATGCAAAAACGCGCCGCCAGGACTAGCCTGGAGACGCGTTTCTTTGCTGGCAGCCATCCCCGGAGGGATGGCTGCAGCGGTACTAAGCTTCGCTTGCGCGAATATTAGAACGAGTGACGAACGCCAACGTTGAAGGCTTTGTCGCCCGTACCAACATTGCTGTTGTTACCAACGGTGTAGCCAGCGTTGTTTTTGTTCTTGATTTTAGCGTACGAAGCGTAGGTGCTGGTGCGCTTCGACAGAGCGTACGAGTAGCCCAGTGCCCATTGATCAGCATCAGCGTTAGCAGCGGTTTTGTCGTTCGTGCGGATGAACGAAGCCATTACGGTGCCAGCTGGGCCAACAGGTACGGTTGCGCCGACCAGGATGTTGTTGCTGTCGGTGCTGTAGCCAGCCGAAGTGTAGTTAAACGCGTTAACATTGCCGTTGTTGCGGATGGCGCTGTTTTGGCCTTTGTTTGCGCCGTATGCGATGTAAGCTTTAGCAACTGCGAAGTCGTAGTTAGCTGCAGCCAACCAGTTACGGCCGCTACCGGTTTCGGTCGTTGCGGTGTCGTTGCTGGTGTTGTTGTAAGCGATACGAGCGTTCAAAGGACCGTTCGAGTAGCCAGCCGACGCGCCGATTTTGCGGCCGATTTTGTTCGACTCAGCTTGCTCGCCGAAGGTGTAAGCCACGTCAGCGTCAAAGCCGTTGAAGTTTGGCGAGGTGTACAGCACGGTGTTGCTGGTGCGGGTGTTCGATGGGAACAGGTTCTTAGCGGAACCAGCGTAGCCAGCTGCGAATGGATCAGCAACTTTCGACAGGGTGTTGTACCAAGGGGTGTATTGACGACCCAGGGTCAGGGTACCGGTCGTTTTGCTGCTCAGACCAACGTAAGCTTGACGGTTGAACAAGCTGCCTGCAACGTCTTGTTGACCGTTGTCAACGCCGAAGCCCGATTCCAGAACGAACAGTGCCGACAGGCCGCTGCCCAGATCTTCGGTGCCTTTGAAGCCGATACGGGAAGCCGAAGCAATGCCGCTGTCCAGTTTGTTAACGTTGCCGTTAACACCGCCGCGCTCGCTGACGAAACCAGCGTCAACGGTACCGTAGATAACAACGCTCGATTGAGCTTGGGCTACGCCAGTGGCTGCTGCCAGAACTGCCAGGGTGATCAGAGTTTTTTTCATTGCGATTTCCTTTAATTTTTGAAGCAAAAAGTAATACAGCCTATGCATCTCGAGCTGCGCTCTAGCAGAGCGCTTTTTATGAGTGAGGGCAAGGTCTCCACCTGCCACATTGCTGTTCCGGTCAGAGGAACATTCATATCGGTATCGGCACGCTATTGCACCGATAAGCTTGAAGGCTGCATAACGACCGTTATTCGTGCGCCGGTTCGGTGCTCAAACGGCACCGGAAGCGGCACTATAACGACCGTTTCACATTCCATCAAGTTCCAACATGTTACTTCCGGTACCAGGCCGGGGGCTTTTTCAGGCATCCCGACCATCGCCAACCGTACTACGCGACAGAGCCAGTGCCCCTTGCCAACCAATGCATTGGCCTGATTGACCATTCCATCATAGCGCATGCCTAGTCGACACCCGTTGTATTAGTGCAACAGTATCAGGCGAGTGATTAAAACGTCAACATGCTTTACCCCTCATTTGCCCTCCAAGATTTACGCGACAAAGCGCACAATTTGTCAGGCGATAATGGATAAACGGGACGAAGCATACACGGCATCGGCAATGTTTGCTGCCGAATGCCCAAAAACGGGAATGCATGCGCCCATTTTTGGTGCGTTGCCGCATTATTCAGGGGCGTAGGCGCTATTTTCGACGTCGGCGCACGCGTCAAAAAAATAGGCAGAGTATCAACACAATTACTGACTTTCCGGTAATTTAAATTGCTCACATAGAAATGTTTTCCATGTTTTTCAGACCACGCTTCCACCATCCGATTGGAACGGATGAGTACGACTCTTGCTTGCAAATTGCGCATCACTTGAAACAATTTCTTACAATGTTGCCTTCTCAATATTTTGATATTTTTGTGTCTAAAAAACGACACTTTGACCGAAATCAAGTTTTCAGCGGCCCCATTTCACATCTTTACTTTCTCTTTTTTGCATTTTTTTCTTAAAAGCATAGAGAAACAAGCTTTAACGCTGGCTTGCGCGCCGGAGCAGGCGCATGAAAGAGCCCAGCAACGGCAGTTTTTCATACAACTCTTCCGCCGCATCCCAATAATCGCGGTGCACGAGCACCCGTCCCTGCGCATCGAAGCGCACATGTGTGGCGCCGCGTATGCATTGTTCGCCAGATACCAGTCGTTTCATGCGGAAGCGAAACTCCCAGGTCAGAAAGGCTTGTTGCCCCTGCCCCAGGCTTTCCAGCACGACAAACCGGGGCGCATCAACCTGCACGAACATGTGCTCGAAGATGGCCAGAATGGCGGCATGCCCCTTCACCTCGTTGAACGGGTCCTTGAAATGGGCGTCCGGCGCGTACACGGCCCCCAGCTGGGCCAGGCGTTCCAGGCTCAGGTGCTCGTAAAATGCCACCAGACGCGCCAGCGCCTGTTCCACGCCTTCCGTGTCCAGCATGCTTGTGCTCATACGCCCGTCACCTTGCGGATCAGCCAGAAATAGGCGCGGTACGGCAACAGCCGCGCCAGGCGCAGGGTATTGGTAAAGCGTTTGGGAAAGTGGATGTGAAACTGCCCCCGCTCGATGCCATCGAGCATGGCGGCGGCCGCGTCCTGCGCCGTCATCAGGGCCGGCATGGTGAAATCGTTGTCCGCAGTCAAAGGCGTGGCGACAAAACCGGGGTTGATTTGATATACATCAATCCCGCGTGGATGCAGGTCCAGATACAGCGACTCCGTCAGATTGATCAGCGCAGCCTTGCTGGCGCCATATGCGAGCGCCTTGGGCAAGCCGCCATAGCCGGCCACCGAGGCGACGATGCCGATGCCGCCGCTGCCCTGGCGCAACAGCCACGGCAAGGCCTGCTCCAGGCAATTGAAGACGCCGCCCACATTCAGGGCCAGCAAGCCCTGCGCCGCCTCAAGGTCGAAGCTATCGGCGCGCATGGCCTGATAACCGCCAGCGACCACCAGTATCAGGTCGATATGCGTCCACTGCCGCTGCAACTCCACGCAGACGGCCCGCAGCTGCGCGTGCTGGGTGACATCGAGCGGCAATGCCTGCGCCAGCGGCTGCCCCTCGCACAACTGCTCGAGGCTGGCGCGGTGACGCGCCGACAAGGCCACGCTGGCGCCCTGCTCCAGCAGCAAGGTGGCGCAGGCGGCGCCGATGCCGCTGGAAGCGCCGATGATCCATACGTGCTTGCCGGCCCAACTGGTGATCTTGCGATTCATGGGGCCGCCTGCGGACGTTTGCTGAACGATAAAGTGACGGCGCCCAGGCTGAAACCGAACTTGCTCATGGCGGCGCGGTTCAGCATGACCTTGTCATCCATCAGGAACATCCAATCCTCGAAGTCGACGTGGTAGACCGTGCCATCGACGGGCAGCGCCAGCACGTATTGCCAGCGCAAGGCATTGCCGGCCACTTCGCCGACGGCCTCGCCGATCACGTCGGGCGCCGTGCCGATGAAGCGCCCGGGCGCCGTCTTGCGCAAGGTCCATATGCGCCGTTGGCGGCTGCCGTCCGAATACGTGAAATCCTCGTCCAGGGTACCCGTCTCGCCCGCCCAGCTGGCCCGCATCACGACGGTGAAGCGTTTCACGACCTTGCCGGAGCGGTCCTGGAAGATGCCGTGGGCGTCGAGCGTGCCGTTGAAGTACTGTTGCAGGTCCAGCTTGGGTGTTTCCTGCGCGTAAGTGGCGGGCGTGGGCGGCGTGGAACAGGCGGCCAGCGCCAGCAGCAAGGCGGCGGCCGTCATGCCGCGCCGGCAGCATTTCATCAGGTACATGGTCGATACTCCCCGGGTTCACTATATATATGTTGTAGCGGCGCGCGCCACAGCAGCAGCGCCGCCAGCAGTTTCAAGGCGCAGGGCAGCAAGGCGTAGGCGGCAGCCAGGGCCGGCAAACCGCCGCTGCTGTTGCCAGGCACATAGCCGAGCCAGGCCAGCAGGGGCAAGGCGATGCCGGCCGCCAGCGCCAGGCTCATTTGCACGCCCCAGTTCCACCAGCCGAAATATGCCGCTTCGTGCCGCCCGGCATGGCCGGCCGCGCCGATCAGCCCTGCCAGCAGGGCCGGCGGCAAGGCCAGGTCGGCGCCCAGCGCCAGGCCCGACAGCAGGCAAATCGCGGCAAAGCCCCAGGCGGCGCCCGCGCCCAGGCCATATGCCCAGACAAACACGGTCGCGGCCAGCAGCATGGCGCCGCCCCAGGCGCGCGCCTCGCCAAAACGGCGCGCCAGCGCCACCCACACGGGCATCGAGGCGGCCGCCGCGCAAAAATAGACGATCAGGAACGGCCCCGCGTAATGGCCCAGGCGCAAGTAGTCTCCGGCAAAGAACAGGAACAGGGTGGCGGGAATGGCGGCCGCCACGCCATTGACGAGCAAAACAGAGAACAGCCAGCGGAACGCGCGCTGGCGAAACGGCAGCTTCCAGCCATTGCCGGAAACCGCTTCCCCGGCACTGCGCACAACGGGACGCGGCGCGCGCGCCAGCAGCAGCGCCCCCGCCGCCAGCAGGCAAAAAGCAAAGGCCAGCGACAAGCCGTCATAACCGAGCACGGAAGTCAGCCCGGCCGCGAGGATCACGCCCAGCAAGCCGCAGCCTTCGCGCACGGCCGCCACCCGCGCCCGCTGCGTGGACGCCTGGGTGAGCGCCGCGCCCCAGCTCTGGTGCGCGATGCCGGCCAGGCCATAGGCCGTGTAGACGAGCAGCAAGGCTGCCAGGAACCAAGCCAGCGTCGCCGCTTGCGGCATCGATGGCGGATGGAACAGCGCGCCAAAGCCCAGCAGCAGCAAGGGCAACGCGGCGCCGACAAGCATGGCATAACTGCGCCCGCCACGCGCCATCCAGGCGCCCAGGGCCGGATCGATGAAGGCGGCGGCGATGCGCGCCGCGAGCAGCACGGCGCCGATCTGCGCCAGGTCAAGGTTGCTGCGCTGCGCATAAAACGGCGCCACATAGATATAGATGGGCAGCGCCAGCATGGCCAGCGGCAAGCCGAACAGGCCGTAGCTGAACAGGGCCGGCAAGCTCAACGCGCTGGCCCCGGCGTTCATGGCAGCGCCGCCGCATTCTGCAGCAAGGCCGCGCGCAGCTTGGGCGCCGTGGTCGACGGCGAGAGCCAGATGGCAAAAAACGCGCGCGCGAAATCGCCATCGCTCACGTCGGCCAGCACCTTGCCATCGAGATAAAAGCGCACGCCGGGCGCGATGCCGGCTCGGTAGACGCCCGCGATACGCTGCTCCTCTTTGACGTCAGGAAAGATGCGCTGCATGGTGGACAGCCACGCCAGGCGCTGCTCCGGCGTGCCGGCGCCGATTTTCTGCATCTGTTCATAACTGGCTTCGGCGATCTTCTTGCCATCGAGCGAACGTGCGTAGCGCAATTCCAGCGCAAACGGCGCCGTTTCGGACGCCGCGCCCTGGTAGCCCTGCGGTCCCACCCACAGTTGTGCCCGATAAATACGCATGCCGAACCACGTGTATTCGCCCTCCCCCGCCAGCCGGGCCTCGGGCACGTCGGCAGCGACAAAGACAGACGGCGCGGCCGCGGCGCCCAACATGGCCAATGACAGCACAACAGTGGCAAGCAAGCGGCGCATGGTCAGTCCTTCACCAGAGTAAATTGCATTACATCCGTGTTGTGCGCCTGGAAGGCGGCCTCGCAATACGCGAGGTAAAACTCCCAGGTCAGCAGGAAACGGCCATCGAAACCCTGCTTTTCCAGCGCCGTGCGCTGGGCCAGGAAGCTGGCGCGCCACTGGCGCAGGGTTTGCGCGTAATCGAGGCCAAAGCGGAAGGCGTCTTCCACGCGCAAGCCCTGCGCCTCGGCGGCGCGGCGGAACTCGGCCGGCGACGGCAGCATGCCGCCCGGAAAAATATACTGTTGAATGAAATCCGTGCTCTTGCTGTAGCGCTCGAACAAGTCGTCGGCGATGACGATGGTCTGGATGCAGGCGCGGCCGCCCGGCTTCAGGTTGCGCGCCACGCAGGCAAAGTAACTTGGCCAGTAGCTTTGCCCCACGGCTTCGAACATCTCGATCGAGGCGATGGCGTCGTACTGGCCGGCGCTGTCGCGGTAATCGCACAGCTGCAAGTCGGCCTGCGCCGCCAGCCCCGCGTCCTGCAGGCGCTGGCGCGCATACGCCAGCTGTTCGGTCGACAAGGTCAGGCCCGTCACGTGGGCGCCGTAGCTGCGCGCCGCCGTTTCCGCAAAACCGCCCCAGCCGCAGCCGATTTCCAGCACCTTGGCGCCTGGCCGCAGTTGAAGCTGATCGGCAATGCGCCGGTATTTCGCCCATTGCGCCTGCTCCAGGCTGGCGCCTTCGGCAAACAGCGCACTCGAATACGTCATCGACGGATCCAGCCACAACTGATAAAAGGCGTTGCCGATATCGTAATGGGCGTGGATATTCTTCTTGCTGCCAGCGCGCGAATTGCGGTTGAGCAAATGCCGCAGCTTGTAGACCAGGTTGCCCCACCAGTTGCCATAGATCAAGGACTCGATCTGTGCGCGGTTGCGTATCATCAGCTCGATCAAGCCCGGCAAATTGTCCGTGCGCCAGTCGCCGGCGATAAACGTTTCCGCAAAGCCGATATCGCCCGAGCGCAACACGGCGGAACACAGGCGCCAGTTGTGCAAGTCCAGGGTGACGGGGTGGCTGCCGTCGCCGTACAGCAAGATGCTGCCATCCGGCGTGCGCAGACGCAGGGCGCCATATTGTAATTTTTGCAGCAGGCGCACGATCATGCGCCCGGAAGCGGGCATATCCAGGTGCGTGTGGTCGGGCAAGTGCGCGGGACACGCGCTGCTGCGCGCATGCAGGCCGGTCGGCAGGGAGTCGGAGCTCATCGGGACACCTTTTCTTGTGGAGGGTGGGGTTTGCTGAAAAACGGCACGCGGCGCAGCCACAGGCGCAAGGCTTGCCAATGGATGCGCGCCATCACGCCGAACGTCATCAGCGGGTAGCGCAGCAGAGCCCAGGCGATGGCGCCATCGCGCAGCGTCTGCGCCGTACCGGACAAGCTCGTCTGCAAAACAGGACCGTCAAGGTCGTCGTAATCGACCCGGGCCAGGTGGCGCTCGCCATCCTCTTCACTGTTGCGCAGGAAACGGAAGCGGTAATGCCCTTCCACCTTGCAAAATGGCGACACGTGGAAAATTTTTCTGGCCTGCAATTCGCTGCCATACGCGATGGGCCCGCCCTGCTCGAGCAGGTACAGGTGGCGCTCGCCGAAGGTATTGCGCACGTCGCAGACCACGGCGCGCAAGGCGCCATCCGTACGGTGGCAAAACCAGAAGCTGACGGGATTGAAAACATAGCCGAACATGCGCGGCATGGTTTGCAGCCAGATTTCGCCGCCCGCGTCAAGCACGCCTTGCTGGCGCAGCAAGCCATCGATCCACTCCAGCAGCGGCGTCGTGCCATCGCCATGGTCGCTGTCGCGGAAGGACAGCACATTGGCGCCGTTGCGCGAGATCAAGCGGGCAGGAAAATCGTGCGCGCCCAGGCTGCGCAAGGGCAGGCGCAGATAAAACATGCCGTAACTGAAAGCATGCGCGCGCGGACGCAGCCGCGCATGCCGCACCCGCCCCAGACACAGCTGGGGCTGCGGCGGCACGGACGGCGATGAATTACGCGGCATGACCGAGCTCCGCCGCCGCCATGCCATTGAGTATTTGCGCCACGGCAAGGCCCGACTTCAAACCGTCTTCATGGAAACCATAGCCCGTCCAGGCGCCCGCGAACCACGTGTGCTGCGCGCCCTGGAAACCGGCCAGGCGCGCCTGGGCCGCAATGGCCGCGCCATCGAACACGGGGTGGGCATACGAAAACGCGTCGATGACCTTGGCCGGGTCCGGCTCGTCGAGCGGATTGAGCGAGACGATGACGGGCGTCGTAAACGGCAGCGGCTGCAACTGGTTCAGCAAATAGTGCACGCATACCTGCGGCGATTCGCCCTCCTGCGCGGCCGGCCGTCCCTGGTAATTCCAGGCCGACCAGGCGCGGCGGCGCTGCGGCAGGCAAGACGCATCCGTATGCAGCACGGCCCGGTTCGGCTGGTAGCGCACGGCTTCAAGCACGGAGCGCTCGTCGTCACGGATGTCCGCCAGCAGGGCCAGCGACTGGTCGCTGTGGCAAGCGAGTACCACATGATCGGCATGCTCGACGCCGGCCGCCGTATGCAGCTCGACCATGCGTGCGCCGCCGTGCCCCTGGCGGCGCACGGCCAGCACGGGACACGCCAGGCGCTGCTGCGCAATGCCTGCCAGCAGTTTTTCCACGTACACGCGCGCACCGCCGCGCACCGTACGCCATTGCGGCCGGTTGCTCACCTGCAGCAAGCCGTGGTTGTGGCAGAAACGGATGAAGGTGGCCAAGGGAAAGGCCAGCATCTGGCGCGCCGGGCACGACCAGATGCAGGCGGCCATGGGCAACAGATACCAGTGACGGAACTCGTCGCCATAATTGTGCAGATCAAGGAACTCGCCGAGCGACATGGCCGGCGCCGGCACGCTGGCTATGGCCAGGGCGCTGGCCTGGCGGTTGAAGCGCACGATATCGCGCAGCATGCGCAGGAAGGCGGGGCGCAACAGATTGCTGCGCTGCGTGAACACGGTATCGAAATTGGCGCCCGCCCATTCCAGCACGCGGGCATCGGACGAGGTGCCCAGCGGCATCTTCACGGAAAACGACATGTCGCTGTCGGCCGCCTCGACACCGAGTTCGTCAAACAGTTGCACCAGGTTCGGATAGGTGGCGTGGTTAAACACAAGGAAACCCGTGTCGACACCATGCGTGACGCCATCGAGCGTGACATCGACCGTATGGCTGTGGCCGCCAAAATAGTCGCCCGCCTCGTACAAGGTCACGTCCTGGCCCGCCTGCGCCAGGCGATAGGCACACGACAAACCTGCAATTCCTGCTCCGACGACGGCAATTTTCATGAGTACACCTGTATTAAGTTTGTCCTGGACAAAACGAGCCTCATGGATAATCGATGAAATATTGATTTATGTCAATGAGCGCCCTCGGCCGTTCCACAACTTATACGTCGGCAATTTCCAATCGGATTCAGCTATTTGGTCCGGGGCGGCGGAAGGCGTAAAATGCACTCCACGTTCTTTTTGGCATGCGAGCAAGCCCCTGGTATGGATACTGACCTGCAACCTACTTCCGCCTTCAGCATCAGCGATGTCGAGCGCGATACCGGGCTGGCCAAGGAAACCTTGCGTGTCTGGGAGCGCCGCTACGCTTTTCCCCAGCCTCAGCGCGACGCCTTTGGCGAGCGCAGCTACCCGGCCGAGCAAGTGCAGAAGTTGCGCATGGTCAAGCGCCTGCTGGACCTCGGCTTTCGTCCGGGAAAAATCATGCAGCACAGCACCGTGCAACTGCAGCAGCTGGCCAGCGCCGGCAGTGCGGCGCCGTCAACGCCGCCCCCGCAGCTCGAACACTACCTGTCGCTGTGCCGCGGCCACCAGATGGCGGAACTGGGTGAGGCCCTGCGCCAGGCGCTGGCCGTGCTGGGCTTGAAAGCGTTCACCATCGACGTCATCGCCCCCCTGACGGGCATGGTGGGCGAGGCGTGGGCTTGCGGCGACCTGGCCGTGTATGAAGAGCATCTGTATAGCGAAACCTTGCAAACGGTGATGCGCCACGCCATCTTTTCCCTGCCGCAGGCAAGCAGCCCATCGACGCGCACGCCACGCATCGTGCTCAGTACCTTGCCGCAGGAGCGTCATGGCCTGGGCCTGCTGATGGCCGAGGCGCTGTGCGCGGCGGCTGGCGCCCATTGCATGTCGCTGGGGGTGGAAACGCCGCTGACGGACATCGTCGCGGCCGCCCGCGCGCAGCGGGCCGATATCGTGGCGCTGTCGTTTTCCAGCGCCAGCAAGCAGCGGCAGACGCGCGACAGCCTGCAGCAACTGCATACGAACTTGCCACCAGGGATGGAATTGTGGGCCGGGGGACGCAGTCCCGTGCTGTACAAGCAGCCGCCCTCCTTCCTGCATGTGCTGGACTTGCGGCAAGTCGACGAAAGCATCGCCGACTGGCGCCGCCGCCACCAGGCGCTGGCCCTGCAAACCCATTGATCCGGCTGGAAAGCGCGGCAACTGCGGCGATCTCCGTGGATAGGCGCGCAATGTTGCCAATCGAACAGTAAAGCATGAAGGGCCGGGCGCGCTCTGGTAGAATAGCCCGTAACACAGTGTCCGGCGCCGCCGGGCCTTAGGTCAGCACCCGCCACCACACATCCATGTTTAGTTTCTTCAAGAAAAAACCCATCGCTCCCGAGGCCGCACCAGCCGAGCCCCTCGTCCTTCCCGCCACGCCGCCCGCACCGCAGCCAGCCGCTACGCCCCTGAGCGGCGCGCCGGCCGAGCTCGTGCCCGTGATCGTGGCCGCCGAACCCGAGAAAAAATCGTGGATGACGCGCCTGAAGGCGGGCCTGTCGAAAACCTCGAACACCTTGTCCGTGCTGTTCGTCGGCGCGAAGATCGACGACGCCCTGTACGAAGAGCTGGAAGCGGCGCTGCTGATGTCCGACGCCGGCATCGACGCCACCGAATTCCTGCTGACGGAATTGAAGAAAAAGGTCAAGGAAGACAAGCTGCTCGACGCAGCCGCCGTCAAGGCCGCGCTGAAAGTGCTGCTGATCGAGCTGCTCTCGCCGCTGGAAAAGCGCTTCGAGCTGGGCCGCCACAAGCCGCTGGTGATGATGATTTCCGGCGTCAATGGCGCGGGCAAGACCACTACCATCGGCAAGCTGGCCAAGCACATGCAGTCGAACAACCAGTCCGTGCTGCTGGCCGCGGGCGACACCTTCCGCGCCGCCGCACGCGAGCAGCTGATGGTCTGGGGCGAGCGCAACAACGTTACCGTGATTTCGCAGGAATCGGGCGACCCGGCCGCCGTGGCCTACGACTCCGTGCAATCGGCGAAGGCGCGCGGCATCGACGTGGTCATGGTCGACACGGCCGGCCGCCTGCCGACGCAGTTGCACTTGATGGAAGAATTGAAGAAAATCAAGCGCGTGATCGGCAAGGGCATGGAGGGCGCACCGCATGAAACCCTGCTCGTCATCGACGGCAACACGGGCCAGAACGCCCTCACGCAAGTGAAGGCCTTCGACGATGCCCTGCAGTTGAGCGGCCTGGTGATCACCAAGCTGGACGGTACAGCCAAGGGCGGCGTGCTGGCGGCGATTGCCCGCGTGCGCCCCGTGCCCGTGTATTTCATCGGCATCGGTGAGAAAATTGAAGACTTGCAGCCTTTCGTGGCTGCCGAATTTGTCGAAGCGCTGCTCGGATAAGCCTATACATGATTGAATTTCAGCACGTCTCCAAGCAATACTCCCCCGACGCCGTGGCGCTCAGCGACATTTCGCTCAGTATTGCCAAGGGCGAGCTGGTCTTCCTGGCCGGCCCGTCCGGCGCCGGCAAGTCCACCTTGCTGAAGATGATCGCCGCCATGGAACGCCCCACGTCGGGCAAGCTGATCGTCAATGGCCAGGACATGGCGAAGATCAAGCCGGCCGGCGTGCCGTTTTTGCGCCGTAACATGGGCCTGATCTTCCAGCAGCAAAAACTGCTGAACGACCGCTCCATCCTGGCCAACGTCATGCTGCCGCTGCTCGTCGTCGGCGCGCATAAAGTTGCCGCCGAGCAGCGCGCGCGTGCCGCGCTCGACAAGGTGGGACTGCTGGACCGCGCCATGGCGCGCCCTTTGTCGCTGTCGGGCGGCGAGCAGCAGCGCGTCTCGATCGCGCGCGCCATTGTCAACCGGCCGCAGATCATCCTGGCCGACGAACCGACAGCCAACTTGGACCGCGCCAGCGCCAACAAGGTGCTCGACGCCCTCAAAGCATTCCACTCGGTGGGCGTGACCTGCCTCATTTCCAGCCATGACGAACAGATGCTCGACGCCGCCGCCCGCGTGATCCACCTGAAGAACGGCCAGCTGGTCGCCATCGACAAGGCCACGCAAGCGCCCGTCTTCGCCCCGCCCGATCCCGACTTTGCGCCCGCTCCCGACCAGGACGACGCGCAGGGAGAACAGGCATGAGAGGCTGGTTCCGTCAACACCGCTTCGCGCTCGGTTCGGCGCTGATTCACTTGCGCAAGTCGCCAGGCGGCTTTTTACTGAACGTGCTCGTCGTCGCCATCGCCCTGTCGCTGCCGTTCGCCGGCTTGACCATGCTCGACAATGTGCGCCCGATGTCGGAGCAAATGTCCGTCGACCCGGAAATCAGCGTTTTCCTGAAAATAGACACGCCGCGCGAGCAAGCCGTGGCCTTGGCCAGCGCCATGCGCAAGATCGTCGGCGAGCAAAAGGCGAAGATCGTCTTCATCCCGCGCGAACAGGCGCTCGATACGCTGAAGAACAAGAACGGCCTGGCCGACGTACTGAGCACCCTGGGCGACAATCCCCTGCCCGACAGCTATGTGCTGAAACTCGACGCCTTCAGCAGCGCCAGCGAAGCGCAGGACGTCGATGCCGTGGCGGAACAGCTGCGCCACCTGCCCGGCGTGGAATCGGCGCAAGTCGATTCGGCCTGGGTCAAGCGTCTGGCGGCCCTGCTGGGCGTGCTGCGCCTGGTGCTGCTATTGCTGGCCATCACCCTGGGCGTGGCCGTCATCGCCGTGGTCTTCAATACCATCCGCCTGCAAGTGATGCAGCAGCGCGATGAAATCAGCATCTCGAAACTGATCGGCGCCACCGATACCTTCATCCACCGCCCCTTCTATTACACGGGCGCCCTGCTGGGCCTGTGCGCCGGTGCGCTGGCCCTGGGCGCCGTGGCGCTGGCCTTGCAGCCGCTCAATACCGCGATTGCCGAGTTTGCACGCCTGTATGCGTCCGAATTCCAGCTGGTGCCGCTGGCGCCGCTGCCGATGGCCGGCTTGCTGGCCGTCAGCGCCGGCCTGGGCCTGATCGGCGCCTTCCTCTGCGTGCAGCGCCACCTGGCGCGCCTGAACTGACCTTCCTTTCCATGGCGGCGCTCCTGGCGCCGCCATGCGCCTCGCCATCCCCATCTGCTGTTATCTTGATATTTAGCAAGTATTCTTAAGGCTCGCTTCAGCCAGAGGCCGTAGACTAGCCATGTTGTCGTGAAGCGGCCTGCAGTGCTGTTCAGATCGCTGTTCAGACATATTTATCAAGCATTCATTCGCCATAGCATTTAGGCTATCAGGACGATTAAATGTGCTGATTGGCACTCTCAGGCAGAGAGTGCTAATATAGGGACATACCAACAGCAGAACCGCCATGGACGCCAGATGAAGATGGTGCCGCGATCTGCAAAGTGCAAGACCGAATACGCAAAACAGAACAGACAATCGGGCCACGTCGTGTGATGTGGCCAACTGGAACAAAGCAAGACTACGAGGGAGAAAACATGACTATGATGTCCGCAACATCCGCATTGGTTCCGACCAAAAGTAATGCGCTGGGCCTCGGGTTCACTGGCAATCTGGGCAATATCGACGCCTATATTTCGGCCGTGAACCGTCTGCCCATGTTGACCCACGACGAAGAAATTTCGCTGGCGAAACGCCTGCGCGAAAAAAATGACCTGGCCGCCGCGCAAGAACTGGTGCTGTCGCACCTGCGCCTGGTGGTCTCGATTGCCCGTGGCTATCTGGGCTATGGCTTGCCGCATGCCGACCTGATTCAGGAAGGCAATATCGGCTTGATGAAAGCCGTGAAACGTTTCGATCCGGACCAGGGCGTGCGCCTGGTGTCGTACGCCATGCACTGGGTGAAAGCCGAGATGCATGAGTACATCCTGAAAAACTGGCGCCTGGTCAAGGTCGCGACGACGAAGGCACAGCGCAAGCTGTTCTTCAATCTGCGCAGCCACAAGACGGGCCTCGATGCGATGACGCCGAAGCAGATCGATGCGCTGGCCAAGCTGCTCGACGTGAAGCGCGAAGAAGTGATCGAAATGGAAACGCGCTTGAGCGGCCGCGACATCGCGCTGGAATCGCCGACCGACGATGAAGACGACAAGTTTTCGCCGATCGCCTACCTGTCGTCGGAGCAAAGCGAGCCGACCAAGGTGCTGGAAGCGGAACAAGTGACGCGCCTGCAATCGGAAGGCCTGGAAACGGCCTTGTCCAAACTGGACGCCCGTTCGCGCCGCATCATCGAAACGCGCTGGCTGGCCAACGACGACGGTTCCGGCGCCACGCTGCACGCGCTGGCGGAAGAGTTCGGCGTATCGGCCGAGCGCATCCGCCAGATCGAAGTGGCGGCGCTGAAGAAAATGAAGGGCGCCCTGGCGGCCTACGTGTAATCGAAAGCAATGCCGCAATGCAAAAGGCGCCGCAAGGCGCCTTTTAGTTTTATAAATGATATTTATCAACAGATAAACATTGTCAGCCTTTATGCTGCAGCCAAGCCCTTGGTGATCAGCTCGGCGACCAATTCATTCAGATCCGCGCCGCGCTCCTTGGCCAGGGTCTGCAATTGCAACACCAGATCGCTGTTCAGCTTGACGGCGAACGGCACCAGGCCCAGCGCCTGATCGCGCTTGCGCTGCTCGCGGCGGTCGACGACCACCGCTTCCTTACCGAATGCACCGGCGCCGGGAACATTCATCTTTCCCATCAGTTTCTTGGCATCGCTTTTGGCCAGGTCGGTTTTTTTCATGGTTGTTTCCTGATTTTCAAAACAGCCATTCTACGCAGTAATCGGCGCGCCGCGTGGCCGGCGCGTCAATTCATCGGCAGCGCGCCAATAGTGCGCCAGAAAAATATCATTTTGTTATTATCATTTTCATCCCACGCGTGGACGCCACGCCGGGACGCTCTACCTGAAAGGAAAAACATGCACTATCTACATCAATCGTACCGAACGTGGTTGTTACCCTTGTTCATCGCCTGCCTGGCCGTGCTGGCGGGCTGCGGCGCGGCTGGCAGCGCCGGCGACGCGGAAAACACGCCGCGCAGCGTCACCCACGTGCTCTCGCCGGGCGAACAGGTCGCCATCACGGCCACCGATACCCTGAAACTCGAGCGCGTCAACGACAGCCGCTGCCGCAAGGGCGCCGTGTGCGTGTGGAAAGGCTACGTCAGCTACAGTTTCAGTTTGCTCAACAGCGCGGGCGCCACCGATATCGTCTTGTCCGAGTCCATGCCCGGCGCCGCCAGCTCCGTGACCGTCAACCACCTGACGTTCACCCTGCTCGACGTCGATCCGGCCACGCCGCCCGCCCTGGACGCGGCCGCGCCCACCTACCGGGTCAAGGTAAAAATCACGCAGGGCGCCCTGCCCCGCTAAGCATCAGACATCGTGGCGCTGGCGGCTGTCGGTCGGCGCCTGTTGCCGCTCCAGCATACCGTAATCACGCACCACGCCGGCGATGCGCAGCCGGTAATCGTCGAACACGCCATGCCGGCCCGCCGATTGCGCCGCGCGGTGCGCTTCCAGCTGCCGCCACTGCGCCAGTGCCGCTTCGTCGCGAAAGAAAGACAGCGACAGCAGTTTGCCTGGCTCGCTCAGGCTGCTGAAGCGCTCGATGGACATGAATCCATCGACTTCAGCGAGCAAGGGACGCAGCGCGGCCGCCAGATCCAGATACTGCTGGCGTCCTTCGGCGCTGGGCCAGACTTCGAAAATCACGGCAATCATGCTATTTCTCCATTGCTGAAAACGGGGATGCGGGCGTTCAGCGAAGGCCGGTACGACCAGACCAGCGGCATGTCTTCCAGCCCGTCGGCCCATGCCTGCAGGCATGCAGTGGCAATCGTCTGGGCGATGGACTGGCCCGGACAGGCGTGGCGGCCATGGCCAAAACCCGACTCCGCCTGGCCGGCGCTGGCCAGCACGACGATGATCGTCTGCCCGGCCGGTATGCGCACGCCGGGCAATTCCACGGCATCGCCCGTGTAGCGGCGCGTGTTGTGGATCGCGGGGTCATGCCGGCTGACCTCGCGCAGCAAAGCCGGCCATCGCTGGGGTGCGGCGCGCAGTTGCGCGAACAACTGCGGCTGCGTGCACAAAGCGACCGTGGCATTGCCCAGCAGACCTGCCGTGGCGTCACACGTCTGCGACAGCAAGCCCACGAGGTTGGCCAGTACGCCGCCAGACGCCTGCCAGCCGACGGCATACGCCCCGGTCACGATGTCGTGCAGCAAGCTGCCGGGCAAGGCATCCGCCTCGCGCAGCAATACGGTAAAACCGTGCAGCAAGGCATCGGCCGCTTGCTGCGCGCCGGCCAGTTGTTCTCCATTGCTCAGCGGCGACAAACAGGCGACAAAGTCGCGCGTCCAGGCGGCCAGCGCCGGCCATTGCGCTGGCGCAAAGCCCAGCAAGTCCGCCATGGCGAACAGGGGCAGCTCAAAAATCGCCTCGTTCAGCTGCGCGGCGCTGCCGGGAACGCGGTCGCCGGCAAACTGCATCACCCGTCCATGCAGGCGCGCCAGGTCCACCTGGCCCAGCGCCCGCGCCAGCACCTGTTTCTGCACGGCATGCCGCTCGCCCTCGTTCATGCGCACCAGTTCGGCAAAGATGGCGCCGCACGGCGTGCCTGCCAGGTTGAGCGGCACGGCCTGCCCCGGCGGGCGCACGCGGCAAGCGGGATGCTCGAGCACGGCCCGCACGCCGGCCGCGCCCGTTGCCAGCCAGCAATCGAGCGACGCCTCGAAACGCAGCGGCGGGCCTTCCGCCAGGCGGCGATAGTAGTCATACGGCGCCGCGTGGGTGACGGCGGAAAAAGGGTCGGCGAGCGGCATGCGCATTCCATTGCAGTGAGGTGGGGACACGAGTATGCTGCCCCTTCCACCACAACACTTCGCCCACGGACGAATCATGGATGACAAACTTCCCTCGGCCGACATGGGCCTGGCGCAACTGGCCGGCGCCATCGCCGAACCGGCCCGCGCGCGCATGCTGTGCAGCCTGCTCGATGGCCATGCGCGCACGGCCACGGAACTGGCCACCTTGGCCGAGGTAGGCGCCTCGACGGCCAGCGCCCATCTGGCGCGCTTGCGCGACGACGGTTTGCTGTCGATGCTGGCGCAGGGCAAGCACCGCTACTACCGTCTGGCCAGTACGGAGGTGGCGCGGGCGCTGGAAGCGCTGCTGGTGGTGGCCGGCGTGCCCGCAACGCCGTTTACACCCTCCACGCCGGACCGCTTGCGCCATGCGCGCACCTGCTACGACCACATGGCCGGCACGGTCGCCGTCGCCATGCACGACCAGTTGCACGCGCAAGGCTGGCTGCTCGACGATGATGGCGAAGGCAAATATTGCCTGTCGGAAGCGGGTGCGGCCGGCATGGCGGCGCTGGGCATCGACGTGCCGCAATTGCAGCGTCAGCGCCGCCGCTTTGCCTGTGCCTGCCTGGACTGGAGCGAACGGCGCGCCCACCTGGGCGGGGCGCTGGGGGCGGGCCTGCTGCAGCTGGCCCTGCGCCGGCGCTGGGCCGAGCGCGAACTCGACAGCCGTGCCCTGCGCCTCACGCCCGATGGCGAGCGGCGCCTGCTGGCCGCGCTGGGTGCGCCATGATCAGCTTCGAAGGTTTGTCCAAACACTACGGCACCTTCGAGGCCGTCAAGCCGCTGACCTTACAAGTGGGCAAAGGAGAGGTCTTCGGCTTCCTGGGCCCGAATGGGGCCGGTAAAACCACCACCATCCGCATGCTGATGGGCATCCTCGTGCCCAGCAGCGGGCGCGTGCTGATCGATGGCCTCGATTGCCACCGCGATGGCGCCGCCGTCAAGCGCAAGGTGGGCTACCTGCCCGACAATCCCATCTTCTACGATTATTTGCGGGGACGTGAAATCCTGCAATTCGTGGCCGAAATGCATGGCTATCCACGCGCCGAGGCGGCCACGCGCACGGCGCGTCTGCTGACGGAATTCGGCCTGGACGAGGCGAGCGAGGATTTCGCCGTCAATTATTCGCTGGGCATGAAGAAAAAGCTGGGCCTCGCGTGCGCGCTGATCCACGATCCCGCCGTGCTGATCCTCGATGAACCGATCAACGGCCTCGACCCGCGCGCGTCGCGCGACGTGCAGGAACGCTTGCTGCGCATCGCCGCGGCCGGCACCACCATTTTTGTTTCCACGCATTTGCTCGACATGGCGCAAAAGCTGTGCAGCCGGGTTGCCATCATCCACCGTGGCGCCCTGGTCGCCACGGGCAGCCTGGACGAGATCCGCCAGCAGCTGTCCAGCGACGGCAGCCTGGAAGACCTCTTTTTGCAACTCACCGACGAAACCGCATGACACCGGCGCCGCCCACCGCCTGGCGCGCCGTCTGGCTGCTGACCCGCTTGCGCCTGCAGCGCCTGCTCAACGTCAGCGGCAAGGGCTTGGCGTTCCATCGGGGAGGCAAGAGCCGGCCCGCCACGCCAGGAAAGAAACGAGGGCGATGGCTGCTGGGCGCGCTGCTGGTCTTGCCCATGCTATTTGCCTCCGGCAATATCGCCCGCCACAACCTGCTGAACATGCATTGCCTGCTCGACCAGGTGACCGTTTGCCAGGCCAAGGGCAGCCTGCAGGCAGGCGAGCGCGTGATGGCGCCCGTCATCGCCCACTTGATCGAGCAACCGTTCAGTGCGGCGCTGGCGGGTGCCCTGACCTTGCAATTGGCGCTGCTGTGGCTGGTGAGCCTGCTGCTGCCGCTGGGCATGGGAGAACTGTCGAAGCCGGACTGGGACCTGGAATGGCTGGTCACCCTGCCCGTCGACAAGGGCACCCTGCTGTGGGCGCGCGTGCTCGAACGCACGCTGGTCAACCCGCTCGGCCTGCTGGTGCTGTGGCCCGGCACCACCATGATCGCCTGGTATTCGGGCCAGGGCTGGTTTTCGCCGCTGTCGGGGCTGTTTGCCTGCCTGCTCCTGCTGGCCTTGGCAGCCATGTTGCGTACCCTGATCGACACGGGCTTGCGCCTGTCGCTCAGTCC
The DNA here is from genome assembly GCF_058797855.1 of Janthinobacterium sp. GW823-FHT01H08. NCBI lineage: Bacteria > Pseudomonadati > Pseudomonadota > Betaproteobacteria > Burkholderiales > Oxalobacteraceae > Janthinobacterium > Janthinobacterium sp. GW823-FHT01H08. Next base: position 1,212,832 of record NZ_CM179504.1, on the reverse strand, counting down.
TGCGCAGCTGGGCAACTTGCAGGCCCTGCTGTCGGTGGCCGGCCTGTTTCCCATGTATATGGGCATGTCGTTCGGCATGGGTACGGGCGGCTTTGCCCACGCGTGGGCGGCGGCCATGCCGGCCTGGACCGGCTGGACGCCGCCGGGCCTGCTGGTGAGTTTGCTCAATGCCCAAGGTGCGGCAGCAGCCTTGCCGGCCGTCCTGCTGCTGGCGCAATGCCTGTGCTTGATGCAGCTGGGCATGGCCCTGCTGCGCCGCCAGCTGCGCCACGGCGTGGTGGGCGCGGGCCAGCGCGAGGCCGGCCGCAAGCGCTCCCCTGCGAACCAGTCCGCTGGCAAGTGGCGCGCCCGCCCCGGCACGGTGATCCAGCGCCGCGAGCTGACCTTGCTGCTGCGCGACCGCAATTTTCTCGTGCAAACCCTGTTGCTGCCCTTGCTGATCCTCGGTGGCCAGGCCCTGTTCTCGGGCCAGGCGCGCGACCTGCACGAGCTGCTGTCCAGCCCCGTCTTGCTGGCCTCTACCGGCTTTTTCCTCGGCACTTATGTGCTGATGATGTCGGCCTTCCAGACCCTCAACAAGGAAGGCGGCGCGCTGTGGCTGCTGTACACGTTTCCCGTCGCCGTCGACCAGGCGCTGCGGCAAAAAGCCCAGCTGTGGGCCGCGCTGGCCCTGCTCTACCCCTTGATCCTGTTCAGCGCGGCGCTGGCCTGGCAAGACGCCTGGCGGTGGGACATGGCGGGTTTGATGCTGCTGGCCCTGGCCGGCATCCCCCTGTACTCGGCGATCGCCGTGGCGCTGGGCGTGTTTGCCAGCGATCCGCTGGCCACCGAGGCGGCGGTAAAGATACGGCCGGCCTACACGTATCTATACCTGCTGCTGACCGGCCTGTACATCGCCGCGCTGGCCGCCGGCAGCCTGGCGCAGCAACTGGTGTTTGTCGTGCTGACGGCGGCGCTGGCCGTGGCCCTGTGGCAAAAAGCACGCGATGCGCTGCCCTACCTGCTCGACCCGTCCGCCTCGCCGCCGGCCAGGGTCACGGCAGCCGACGGCCTGATCGCCGCCATGCTGTTTTTTATTCTGCAAATCCTGCTGTTGATCCTGCTCAAGGACAAGGTGGCTGGCGTGCTCACGTATGTGCTGCTGCGCCTGGTCTACTGGCGCAGCAAGACGGCCGGCGTGCCGCGCATGGCACGAGGCCGGCACCCCTGGCGCTGGGGTACGGCAGGCGCGGCCGTATCGGCTCTCTGCGGCATCGCCTGCACGCTCGTGCTGCAAGCACCTGCGGCGGCAGCGGGCGGCAGTTCGTGGGACAGCCTGTGGCTGCTGGCCCTGGGCGTGCTGGCCGCGCCCCTATGCGAGGAATTCATTTTCCGCGGCTTGCTGCAGGGCGGCTTGCGCCGTTCGCTGCCGGCCTGGCAAGCCATCGCCATCGGCGCCGCGCTGTTTGCCATGATGCATCCGCCCTCCGCCATGCTGCCTGCCTTTGTGCTGGGCCTGTGCGCGGGCCTCGCGTACGAACGCAGCGGCGCGCTGCTGGCGCCCATGCTGGTACACGCGGGCTACAACGCCGCCCTCCTCGCATATCAGCTGCATGCTTAATCACCAGCAAGTTTGCTAGAATCGCACACGTTTCCGTCCGTATCCCAACCAATGACTACGCACAGATCACGCATGAAGCCACGCTTGTTCGCACCATTTATCCTCGTCGCGCTGCTGAGCGGCTGCACGGTACTCGCCCTGCGCCCCAACAGCGGCGTGGAAAACCGCACGTTCACCGTGCAGGAAGCCCCGCGCCTGCGCATCGACGCGCCCAAGGCGCGCATCCAGAACCCGATGCCCAACGACCACTTCATCGGCATCGCCCTGTCCGGCGGAGGCAGCCGCGCAGCCAATTTCTCGGCCGCCTCGCTGGAGCAGCTGGAGCAGTTCGGTCTCGTCAGCGGCGCCTCGGCCATCTCCGGCGTGTCCGGCGGCGCCATCGCGGGCGGCTACTATGCCTTGCATGGCAGGCAGACGGATTGGCCTTTGCTGCGCAGCAAGCTGAAAACGGATTTCTTCGGCCAGACCATTTTGAAACCGGCCAACCTGACGACGATGTTGTTGACGAACAAGACGCGCACGTCCTTCCTGTCCGACGTATTCGACGATGTGCTGTACGACAAGAAAACCTACGAGGACTTGCCGCACGACGGCCCCATCTTCCTGGCCAACGCGACGGATGCCACCGATGGCGGCAAGCGCGTGGTGTTTTCTTATGAGTATTTCTACGGCACCCTGCATTCGCCGATCCAGGATATCCGCCTGGCCACGGCCGTGGCCACCTCGGCCGCCTTTCCCGGCGTGTTCGATTCCGTCACCTTCGAGCGTTTCCGTCCGAAAAATACGTTCGTGCCGGAACTCGGTTCCGAGTCGCGCGAATCGCCGTCCTACGTGCACCTGTTCGACGGCGGCGCGGCCGACAACCTGGGCGTGGAAACCCTGTGGGACGTGGCCCTGACGCAACTGTACGGCAACGACATGGCCGTCGTGCCGCCGCGCCTGAACAGCAAGCCCTTCATCCTCATTTCCATCGACGCCAACGCGCCCAATTCCAGCGCCGTGTTCGAAAAGATGTCGGACGAGCGCCAGCCGCTGGACCGCATCTTCAACAAGAATATCTACGATGCCGTCGATGCCCTGTTTTCGCGCCAGCGCAAGGAAAATCTCGTCAAGATGGGCTTTGGGCAAGCCCGCTTCGATACCATCACGCATGAAAACTTTGGCGACCTGAGCCAGAAATTCGTCAAGGGCAAGCGCACCTCGGCCTTTGCCATTCCCGTGCTGTGCCGTCCCCACCTGGGCCAGTACCGCTGCGAAGTCGATGCGGCCGATCCTTTGCCCGGCCAGATCCGCACGCGCCTCGAAGGCTTTGCCTGGCATATTTCCATCGACCAGATCGCCTCGCTGGCGCTGCGCCTGTCCAGCGGCGACGCCCAAGTCGACAGTGCCCGCAAGGAAGAGCGCGCCGCCCTCGTCAAGCTGCAGCGCCTGGCCACGCAGACGAAGACCCATCTGAAACTGACGGGCCCGGAAAACTGCAGCCCGGACGTCTTGCAATCGGCGCTGTACAGCGCCGCGCGCGTGCTGATCCTCGACGACGAGGAATCGCGCTTCGCCCTGTGCGACTACATGTTGGCGGGCAAACTGATCAATGACGACACGGTCTGCAAGCAGCGCTACGTGCACGCCGTGCCCCGCTTCGCCATCGAAAGCGAAGATTTGCAATACCGCAACTTGAGTTCGGACGGCAATTCCGTGAACGTGCCGATACGCTGCAAGAAATGAGCTGCCTGTCACGACAAGGGTAACTCTTGATTGTAATCAAGACAGCCATGACGTCGACGAAGAAGAATGCACTGTACGGCTGTTGCGGGGGATCAACCCATGCACCGCAGCCGCCTGGTCACCATTCATCGTGTAGGATAGCCCATGTTTTGCACGGCATGCGGGACGCAGCAAGCGGAAGGCAAGACGCACTTTTGCGCCAACTGTGGCGCGCGCAGTGACGCCGCCGAGGCACTGCCTGCCGGTGTGGCTGGCTGGAGCTGGGGTGCCTTCCTGCTGAACTGGATATGGGCGATCGGCAACCGCACGTGGATAGGCTTACTCGCACTGATCCCCTACGTTGGCATCGGGGTTGCCATCTGGCTGGGCATCAAAGGCCGTGAGATGGCCTGGAAAAATGGAAAATGGCAAAGTGTTGAACACTTCAACCTGGTACAACGAAAGTGGTCGCAATGGGGCATCGGTCTTACGCTAGTCATCGGCGTGATCAGCCTGTTGCTGTCTTTCGCCTTACTCGTATCGTGGTCGAAAGACATGAAGCGCGTTGACGCCAGCACCGTCGACACCCTGCTGGCGGCAGCGGAAACCTCCTCGCAAGAGGCCGCACAAGCGGCAATATGCCCAGCCGAAAGCGATGAGTAGCGCCTCGCACGCGCACAAAAAAGCCCGCACGATCGCTCGTACGGGCTTTAGCGCAAGGATTCCTGGCGCCCGGTTGATTTAGATCAATCGACCTTAAATCAAGCGACTACGCCTGCGCATGTAGCTGCGGCTTAACGCACCTTCCAGTTCCTTCTCCGTTTTATGCTGGTTCACCGTGTACAGGGCCCACAGGGCCGCCGGCGCCCAGCCGATCACAGTGCACTGCAAGATCAAGGCGGCGGCACCGGCCAGCGGGCGCCCCAGCATGAAAAACGTGAGACACGGAAGTAGCAAGGCTATCAGCAATCGCATCACGACATACTCTCCTTCAAAATAGAGCAGCGGACAAGGGCCGGTATCCGGTCCGTCCCCCGCCCGCTGCGTACTGCTCCTTATAGATGCACTGAGATTTGGGGCATCAGGTCGTCAAACGTGCGACCGTTGCCGTTTTCTCCGATGGCGTGCATCTTCCATTCGCCGTTATGGCGGTACAGCTTGGCCATGATCTGTGCCGTGTGGGAACCTTGCACAGACAGGTTGAAACGCGCGACTTCCTGGTTATTGCTCGCATTCAAGATGCGGCAATAGGCGTTTTCCACCTGCGAGAAGTTCTGGCCAGTAAAGCTGTTGACGGTGAAGACCAGGCTTTTCACGTGCGCCGGCACCTTCGACAGATCGACATTGATCTGTTCGTCGTCGCCATCGCCCGCGCCCGTGCGGTTGTCGCCCGTGTGGACAATGCTGCCGTCCTTGCTTTTCAGCTGGCGGAACCAGACGATGTCGGACGTGCCCTTGTTCTCGTCGAACATGACGCACGAGGCGTCCAGGTCGACGGCTTCCGTCTTCGAACCGAAACCGAGGAAACCCTTGGTCTTGGCCGCATCCCAGCCCAGGCCCATGGTGATACGGGTCAGGGTGGTACCAGCTTCTTTGTCCAGAGAAATCTTCTGGCCCTTGCTCAAATTGACAGACATACGCATAGCTCCTGTTTGCTTGGTTACATCAAATATTAGTTACGCCGGCTTGCTTTGGGTCCAGGCGAGGAAGGCCGCGCGGTTGCGCGAGCACACGAGGATTTTTCCTGTGCCTGAAAACTTCAGCACCATGCCTTCGCCGCTGGTCTGGCTATTGATCAAATTACCCAGAAAGCCGCCGCTGCTGCCGGTCGTGATGGAAATTTCGTATTGCAGGCGGTTGTCCCAGCATACGACGTGCGAATTGTCGATCACCACGTCCTTGCCAGGCGTCACTTCCAGTTCCGACATCGCGCCAAAACCGGACACCGCCAACTGGCCGCTGCCTGCCGTCTCGGTGATGAAAAACCCACCGCTCTGGGCAAACAGCGCATTGCCAAGGCTTTGCGTGCTCACCTTCAATTCCACGCCAGACGTGGCAGCCACGAAGGCGCCGTCGTTGATCATGTATTGCTGGGCACCCACCTCGAGCACCCGCATCGCGCCGGGCAAGGTGGGCGACAGCAGACAGTCGCCGTCGCCCCGCACAGCCTCGATATGCTGCTGAAAGAACGATTCGCCGTTGGCAAAGGTGCGCATCAGCGCCGCACCGATGCCGCCCGTCATCTTGCCTTTCAGCTCAAGATTGGTTTCCATCATCACCATCGCATCGGATTCGCAATAAATCTTCTCGCCCTTGGCCAGCGACACATGCAGAAACGGGTCGACGTCCCCTGTTACATTAAAAACCGGCATTCAACTGTTCCTTCCTCAACGATGATGGTGATGGCGGCGGCCCGCGCTGCGGACCGCCTTGATTATTTACAACTTATACGCCGACGCCGAAAGACGCGGCGAGTGGGCCCAGACCGCCTTTATATCCCTGGCCGATGGCCTTGAATTTCCAATCGCCGCCATTGCGGTAGATTTCGCCGAAGACCATGGCCGTTTCCGCCGAACCGTCTTCCGACAGGTCGAAGCGGGCGATTTCCGTGTTGCCGTTGGCGTTGACGCAACGCACGTACGCTTTCGATACCATACCAAAGTTTTGCTTGCGCGCTTCGGCATCGTGAATCGTCACGCAGACGGCGATCTTGTCGATCTCGGCTGGCACCGTGGCCAGGTCGACGACGACGGTTTCATCGTCGCCATCGCCGGCGCCCGTGGTGTTGTCGCCCGAGTGGGTGACGGAACCGTCGCTCGACTTCAGGTTGTTATAGAAAATCATGTCGACGTCGGCGCGAACCTTGCCGTCGGCCTTCAACAGGAATACGGAACCGTCGATGTCGAACGCGGCGCCGTCGGTGGCGCGGGCATCCCAGCCCAGGCCGATGATCATCTTCGAAATGCCGGGGGCTTCCTTGCTCAGGTTGACGTTGCCGCCTTTTTGCAGACTGATTGCCATGATGTATTTCTCCTATGTGGGTTGTATATGATCAAACACCTGGCGTCCTCCACCGGCCTGACTCCCCAGGCCGGCGGCGACGCTTGCTGCAACTTGCCGACAAACGGGTGTAGTCGTTTGCCGCGCATTCTTTACACTGCCTTGACCGCTTCCAGCGCTTCCGTCCGGCCTTCTTCGAGGGCCATCCTGCGCTTGTAGCGGATCGACGACCACAGCGAGGCGAGAATGAAGGCCACCCCAATCAGACCCGTGAAAATCTCGGGAATGTGGAACTTCATGCTGACCAACATGATCACGGCCAGGATACCGATCGCATAGTGCGCGCCGTGCTCCAGATAAACGAACTCGTCGAGCGTGCCCTTGCGCACCAGGAACACCGTCATCGAACGCACGAACATCGCGCCGATTGCCAGGCCCAGCATGATGATCACGACATCCTTGGTGATGGCAAACGCGCCGATCACGCCGTCAAAGCTGAACGAGGCGTCGAGCACTTCCAGGTACAGGAAGCCGCCAATACCGCCGCGCTTGATGATATCGCCCATGTTGCCGTCGCCGTTGTCGCCTTCCAGCAAACCGCTGATCACATCGACGCCCACGTAGGTCAAAATACCCCACAGGCCGGCCGTCAGGACCACCAGCTTCTGGCCTTCTTCGATCATCGACAGACTGACCATCAGGGTACCGAGCGCGATCATCACCGAAATCGACGAAATCTTGCCCAGCGCGCCCAGTTTTTCTTCAATGCGGCCCAGCCAGTGCGTTTCTTTTTCCGAGTCCAGCAGGAAGTTCAGGAAGACCAGCAGCAGGAAAATGCCGCCGAATGCCGCCACTTCCGCGTGGTGATTCGTCAGGTGCATCGAATACTGTTCCGGATTGCTCAGTGCCAGATTCCATACTTCCATCAAGCCCAGGTCCGCCGCTTGCGCCACGATGACCAGCGGGAACAGCAGACGCATGCCGAACACGGCGATGATGATGCCCACGCCCAGGAACAGGTTTTGCCAGAATTTGTCCCAGTTCTTCAGCACCGAGGCATTGACCACCGCGTTGTCGAACGACAGCGAGACTTCCATCACGCCCAGGATCACCGCGATACCGAGCGCCGCCAGCATCGTCTGCACGCCACCGTGCGTGTAACCCCACCAGGCGGAAATGCCCAGGCAGATAAATGTCACTAGAAATGACACTCTGAAATGCTTCATCGATAGTTCCCCGTTATCTAGATTTAATGAAACATAGTATAGGGACATGTCACACATTTAAAAATAGAAGATAATGGAAGTATTACTTCGTAAAAACAGAAGATAGGATATCGCGATGAAAACCACAGGCTTCAATTACCGCCATTTGTACTTCTTTTGGGTGGTCGCCAAGGAAGGCGGCGTGACGCGCGCGGCCGAACGGCTGGGATTGGCCGTGCAAACCATCAGCACCCAGCTGGCCCTGCTGGAAAAGGAACTGGGCCGCTCCCTGCTGCAGCCGCAGGGACGCCGCCTGGTGCCGACGGAAGCGGGCCGGCTGGCGCTCGGCTATGCGGACCAGATTTTTTTGCTGGGCGAGCAGATGCAGGATGCGCTGGCCGATACGGACGCGGAAAAGATGCGTTTGACGGTGGGCATTTCCGATTCCCTGCCGAAACTGATGGCCTACCGCATGCTGGACGCCACGCGCAGCCTGGACCAGCCCGTCAAGCTCGTGTGCCTGGAAGACGAATTTGAATCCTTGCTGGCCGACCTGGCCCTGCACAAGCTGGACCTGGTGTTGACGGACCGCGCCGTGCCCGCCGGCGCCAGCCTGCGCGTGTCCAGCCACCTGTGGGGCGAAAGCGCCATGAAACTGTTCGGCATCCCCGCGCTGGCCGCACAATACCGCGACAACTTCCCGCACAGCCTGCATGGCGCGCCATTCCTGCTGCCGGCGCGCAATAACGCCTTGCGCGGGCGCATCGATGAATGGATGGTGCAGCAAGGCGTGCGGCCCGATGTGGTGGGTGAATTCGAGGACAACGCCATGCTCAACGCCTTCGGCCGCAAGGGCCTGGGCCTGTTCTTCGCCCCGGCCAGCCTGGCGGCCGATATCGAGGAGCAATTCGGCGCCGTGCTGGTCGGCGACGCCTCATCCCTGCGCGAACAGTTTTATGTCATTTCAAACGAACGCAAGATCATGCACCCGGCGCTGGACGTCATCCTGGCCGCCATCCAGGGCCAGCCAAAGATTCACAAGGAAAGCTGATAAATCCATTCGAAAATAACGTTTGAATAATCAATCAAAAGCGATTGTAATAAAGCCTGAGACAAACACGCGCCCCACCCTCGCCGGCAGGGTGCGATCACCATAAAAAACAGGAGCATCACCATGTCCACGGCAGGCAAGACGATCGATATTCCCGATCTCATCAATAACAACAGGATCGGCTCCTTCCAGATCGGCATGCTGATCCTGTGCGGGCTGTGCGTCATCATGGATGGCTTCGACGTACAGGCGATGGGCTATGTGGCGCCCGCCATCATTGCCGACTGGCATGTCAGCAAGGCCAACCTGGGCCCCGTGTTTGGCGCGGGCTTGCTGGGCATGCTGGTCGGCTCGCTCGTCTTCAGCATCACGGCCGACAAGTTCGGCCGCCGCCCCGTGCTGATCGGCTCGACCATCTTCTTTTCGCTGTGCATGCTGGTAACGCCGCTGGCAACAAACATCGAGCAATTGCAGCTGATCCGTTTTATCACGGGACTGGGCCTGGGCGCCGTGATGCCGAACGCCATGGCGCTGGCCGGCGAATACAGCCCCCTGCGCAAGAAAGTCACCCTGATGATGCTCGTCTCGTGCGGCTTTACCCTGGGCGCCGTGCTGGGCGGATTATTGTCCGCCGCGCTGATTCCCGCCTTCGGCTGGCAATCCGTGTTTTACGTGGGCGGCGTGGTGCCGCTGGTCATCGGCGTGCTGATGTTCTTCCTGCTGCCGGAATCGATGCAATTCCTGGTGCTCAAGAAACGCAAGCTGGATAAAGTCGCCCAGTGGCTCAAGCGCATCGATCCCACCGTCAACATCACGGCCGACACGCAATACGTCGTGCATGAAAAGGAACACAAGGGCGCGCCCGTGCTGCAATTGTTTACGGGCGGCCGCGCCAAGATGACGATTTTATTGTGGGTCATCAACTTCATGAACTTGCTGAATTTATATTTCCTGTCCAACTGGCTGCCGACCATCGCCAAGGAAGCGGGCCTGTCGACGGCCAACGCCGTGCTGGCGGGCACGGCCCTGCAAGTGGGCGGCACCATCGGCACCCTCGTCATGGGCCAGCTGATCGACCGTTCCAGCTTCCGCCGCATCCTGCTGCCGTGCTTTTTGGTCGCTGCCGTGGCCATTGCCCTGATCGGCCGTCCCGACGTGTCGCTGGCCTTCCTGTTCATCACCATTTTCATCGCCGGTTTCTGCGTGGTGGGCGGCCAGCCTGCCGTCAACGCCCTGGCGGCCAGCTACTACCCGACCACCCTGCGCTCGACGGGCATCGGCTGGAGCCTGGGCGTGGGCCGCATCGGTTCCATCATCGGCCCCGTGCTCGGCGGCGAGCTGATCCGCCTGAACTGGCCCAACAGCACGATCTTCCTCGTCGTCGCCATCCCCGCCATCGTCTCGGCCGTCATGGTGTTTGCCATGCGCGGCGGGCCGCAAACGGCGGCCAAAGGCTGAACAAGCGTGCAAGACCGGCCGCGCGCGCCCGCCTGCACGGGCGGGGCGCGCGGCTAAATTAGGCTATGGCGGCCTTCGTCGTTTAAGATGACGTTTTAACAGCCCATCTTTTGCGCCCCCATGCACAATGTCTTGCTAGTCCTGCTCGCCCTCTTCCTGGTCGCGCTGAACGGTTTTTTTGTTGCCGCCGAGTTTGGCATCGTCACCTTGCGGCGCACGCGCATCCGCGCCATCGCCAAGACACAGGGACTGCGGGGCCGCATCCTGGCCAAGGTGCATGGCCAGCTGGACGCCTACCTGTCCGCCTGCCAGCTGGGCATCACGCTGGCCTCGCTGGGCCTGGGCTGGGTCGGCGAACCGGCGTTTGCCGGCTTGCTGGAGCCGCTGTTCGGCGCCATCGGCGTCACCTCGCAAGAGCTGATCCACGGCATCTCCTTCGTCCTCGCCTTCAGCGTGATTTCCTTCCTGCACATCGTCGTGGGCGAACTGGCGCCCAAATCGATGGCCATCCGCAACCCGGAAGCCGTCGGCCTGTGGAGCGCGATTCCCCTGTACGGCTTTTACTGGACCATGTACCCCGCCATCTACCTGCTCAACGCCAGCGCCAACTGGGTGCTGCGCCTGGCGGGCCTGTCCGGCAAGGGCGGCCACGATGCCCATTACTCGTCCGAAGAATTGAAACTGATCCTGCGCACCAGCCAGCCCGGCGAAAAGTTTACGCGCGACGAGCGTAACATCCTGGCCCAGTCGCTTGATTTCGAACAAATGACGGTATCGGACCTGATGCGCCCGATCAATGAAGTGATCGCCCTGCACGCCTCGAACACCTTGGAAGAAAACCTCGACACGGTGCTGCGCAACCGCTTCAGCCGCTACCCGTATTTCGACACGAATGAAGACGACGTGCTGGGCGTGGTGCACCTGAAAGACCTGTTCTTTGCCCAGCAGGCGGGCAAGCCGATCACCTCGCTCACGCCGTTCCTGCGTCCCGTCGACATCATTTCCGCGCGCACGCCGGCACTGGAACTGTTCCGGCGCTTTCGCGACGGCGCGCCGCACTTCGCCCTGATCGGCGAAAAGGGCAAGCGTCCGCTGGGTTTCATTACGCTCGATAACTTGCTTGGCGCCATGGTCGGTGAAATCCGCGACGAATTCCGCCGCAATGAAAACGACTGGCTCAAGCAAAGCGACGGCACCCTGATCGGCAAGGCCAGCCTGCCCATCTTCTCGCTCGAACGCATCCTCGGCATCGATATCGAAAACGAGGAACTGGGGCTGGACGACGTGGAATCGGTGGGCGGCTTGATCATGGTCAAGCTGGGAGACATTCCGAAGCAGGGCCAGCGCATCACCTTTGTCGACTTCGACATCGTCGTCAAGAAGATGAACGGGCCCCGCATCGTGCTGATCAAGGTGATTCCGAAGCAGGAACGCGATCTCGATGCGGACTTGCGCGACTGATTACTTCTTCAACGTAATCGTATCCTTGCCCTGCGGCACGGTGGTTTCGCCCACCGTCCACGTTTGCAGCAGGCTGTACAGCACGGCCAGCAGGGTCGGGCCGATAAAGATGCCGACGAAGCCGAAGGCCAGCACGCCGCCCAGCACGCCCAGCAGCACCAGCAAAAACGGCAGGCTGCTGCCGCGGCTGATCAGCATGGGTTTGACCACGTTGTCCACGCCGCTGATCAGCAGCGCGCCCCACACCAGCATGAAAATGCCCCAGCCCGTCTGGCCGTCTGAAAACAGCCAGATGGCGGCACCGCCCCAGATCAGAGGCGGACCCACGGGGATCAGCGAAAAAATGAAGGTGGCAACGCCCAGCAGCGCGACGGCCGGCACGCCGGCGATCAGGAAGCCCACCACGGCCACCAGCGCTTGCGCCAGCGCCGTGCCCAGCAAGCCATACATGACGCCGCGCACGGTGCGGCTGATGGTCAAACCCACGCCGGGCGCGCTGTCGCCGATGATGCGGCCGGCGCCCGTCATCAAGGCACGGCTCAGCTGCTGGCCGTCGCGGTAGAGGAAGAAGCTGACGAACACGGCCAGGCTGGTCTGCGCCAGGCCCGTGCCCAGCAGGATGCCGCCGGAAGCGAGGAAATGGCGCGCCGGCTCCAGCATCGTCTTGCCCAAATTCAATAATTCCTCGCGATCGGCGAGCAGGCGCTCCACGTAGCCGGCGATGGTTTCGCCCACCACGGGAATGCTGGCCAGCCAGGCGGGCGGATGCAGGCCGCCCGTTTCCAGCGCCGTACGCAACTGTTCATAGATGCGCGAGACGTTATCGGCCAGGTTGTAGGTGACGAGGGCTAGCGGCAGCACGATGACCAGGAGCAATGACAGGGTCATGATGGCGGCCGCCCAGTTGCGTCGGCCTTTCAGGCGGTCGAGCAGGAGGAGATACAAGGGCCAGCTGGAAATGCCCACGCAGGCGGCAAACAGCATGGCGGCCAGGAAGGGCCGCAAGACGAAAAAGCAGCCAATCAACAAGAAGATGATGGCTGCCAGGCGGGCGTGGGGCTCGAAACGTTTGTCCATGTACTGCAAATCCTGAAGATGGCGCCCGGGGGCGCGACCGGATCAGGATAGCAGAAGTTTAAGATCGTGCGCGATGGCGGCAGGCTTTTCGCCGTGGCGCACGAACAGGCGGATCTTGCCTTCGCGGTCGAACACATAGGTGCCCGCCGTGTGGTCGACCGTGTAGCTGCTGTCCGTTTCGCCTTCGACCTTGGCGTAATACACCTTGAATTCCTTGGCCACCCTGGCCGTCTGTTCCAGGCTGCCATAGAGTCCCACGAAGCGCTTGTCGAAGGCCGGCACGTATTGCGCCAGCAATTGCTGCGTGTCGCGCTCGGGGTCGACGGTGACGAACAGCACCTGCACCTGGTCCGCCTGCGGACCCATTTCCTTCATCACCTGCGCCATGTCGGCCATGGTCGTGGGGCAGACGTCCGGGCATTGCGTGTAGCCGAAGAACATCAGCACCAGCTTGCCCTTGTAGTCGGCCAGCGTGCGCGGGTGGCCCGTGTGGTCCGTCAGCGCGAATTCGCGCGCGTAGCCCAGGCCCGTCACGTCCGTGTTCTTGAATGCCAGCTTCGGTGCGGCAGGCTTGCCGCAGCCGGCGAGGACGACGGCCAGCGCGGCCGCCAACAACAAGGTCAGGTATTTTTTCATGTGCCGAGGGGAATGTAGTGATCGACCAGCAAGGCCGCGAACAGCAATGCCAGGTAGATGATGGAAAAAGTAAACGCTTTGCGCGCGATCAAGTCCGTGTAGTGGCGGTACATCTTCCACGCGTAATACAGGAAGCCCGCATTGAGCAGCACGGCCGAAGCCAGGTAGATCAGGCCGCTCATGCGCACGGCATACGGCAGCAAGGTGGTGGCGGCCAGCGCGATCGAATACAGCCAGACGTGGAATTGCGTAAATTGCATGCCGTGCGTGACGGGCAGCATGGGCAGGCCCGAGCGCGCGTAATCGTCGCGGCGGTACATGGCCAGCGCCCAGAAGTGCGGCGGCGTCCAGACGAAAATGATCAGGACCAGCAGCCACGCCTGCATCGGCACGTCGTTGGCGACGGCCGCCCAGCCCAGCGCGGGCGGCATGGCGCCGGACAGGCCGCCGATGACGATGTTTTGCGGCGTGGCGGGTTTGAGCACCATGGTGTAGATCAAGGCATAGCCGACAAAGGTGACAAAGGTCAGCCACATGGTCAGCGGATTGACGAGGTGATACAAAATCGCCATGCCCAGGCCGCCGATCACGAGCGCGAACACCACCGTCTGTTTCACCGTGATGTCGCCCATGGCCATCGGACGGCGCGCCGTGCGGGCCATGCGCGCATCGATCTCGCGCTCGGCCAGGCAATTGACGGCAAACGCGGCGCCGGCCAGCAGCCAGATGCCGATGGTGCCGAACACCACCGCATGCCAGTCCGGCAACTCCTCGCTGGCCAGGAACATGCCGATGACGGCGCAAAATACGGCCAGCTGCGTGACGCGGGGCTTGGTCAGCGCCCAGTACTGGGCGATGCGGGGGGATGGTTTACGGCTGATGGTCTGAGTAGTCATTTATGCGGTACGGGAAGGACTGGCTGGTGCCGAGGGCACTGGCGCGGCGGCGCAAGCGCGCTGAACATTGCGCGCTACATCGAGTTGGAATTTAGCCTTGTAGTTTAACATGGTCAGCAACAACACGAGCAGCGCCGCCCCGCCGTTATGCAGCACGGCAATCGACAATGGCCAGCTCAGGTAGATGGTCGCCAGGCCCGTGGCCGCCTGCAGGGCCAGCACCAGCGCCACCCAGCGGGCCGTGCCGCGCAAGGATGGCAATTTCCACGCGCGCCACACGGTATAGCCGATGCCGGCCAGCACGATGAAGGCGAAGTTGCGGTGCACCCAGTGGATGGCCGTCAGCGCGGAAAACGGCAAATAGTGGCCGGCGGCCGTCTTGCCCAGTTCGCGCCACAGGTGGAAACCATGCTCGAAATCCATCTCCGGAATGACCTTGCCGCCGCACAGGGGGAAATCCGTGCAGGCCAGCGTGGCGTAGTTGGTGCTCACCCAGCCACCGAGCGCGATCTGCACCGTCAAGAGCACGAGCGACATGACAGCCAGCGCGCGCACGGGGCGCAGCACGGCAGCGTCCGCATCGGCGCGCAGCAGGGGTTTGACGGCATGATCCTGGCGCCCGCCCAGCCACGTCAGCATGGCCAGCAAGCCCATGCCCAGCAGCAAGTGGATGGTGACGATCACCGGTTGCAGCTTCAAGGTGACGGTCCAGGCGCCGAACGCGCCTTGCAGGCAGACGAACAGGAACAGCGCCGTCGGCAGCGCGGGGGCGAATTCCTCGCGCTTGCTCTTTCTCCACTGGCGCCACGCCTGCACCATCATCGCCACGATCAAGACGCCGATGGCCATGGCCAGGTAGCGGTGCGTCATTTCGATCCACGCTTTCACTACCGTCACGGGGCCCGTCGGCATCAGGGTTTCCGCCGCGACGATGTGTTCGTGCGCGAGGAAAGGATTGGCGGAACCATAACAGCCTGGCCAATCGGGACAGCCCAGGCCGGAATCGGACAGCCGCGTAAAACCGCCGAACATGATCAGGTCGACCGTCAGGAAGACGGCGATCCACACGAGCTTGCGGTATTTATTGGCGTCCGCGGACACCCAGACCATGGTCAACGGCAGCAGCGCCACCAGCAGACCCGTCAAGCCCAGCTGGGCCAGCGCGGAGAGATGCATCGTCGGCATGCAGACTCCTCAACCGATCGCCGAAGCTTTGAGCAGCTTGGCGATGTCTTTCTTGATCTTGTTCGGGTCCGCGTCTTTCGGGAAGCGCATCATCAGGTTGCCCAGCGGATCGATCAAATATAAGTGGTCGCTGGTCTTGCCGCCCGGCTCCACGGGCAGCCACGCCTTTAAGGCGTCATTATTCACGCGCAGCATGCTGGTGCCGTCGAATTCGCGCATCACGAGCGTGTCGAGCGGCTGGCCATCCGTCACCAGCCAGACCCGTTCCAGGCGTTCGCGCTCCTTGCCTTGCATCAAACGCAGTTGTTGCATGTCAAACAATTGCTTCTTGCACGCTTCCTGGCAATCGGACGGGCCCGTCTGCAGCAGCACCCACTTGCCCTTGAACTGGGCCAGCGGCGCGGGCTTGCCGTCCAGTTCCGTCACCTGCAGCTGGGCTTCCGGTATCGGATGCAAGCGGGGGTCGATCAGGGCGCCGTAATTGTTGCGGCCCGTGGGCTTGATGATGTAATACGTGAAATAGGAGGCGATGATGGGAAAGGCGCACACGGCCACCACGGCCAGCAGTTTCCACCGTCCCGTATTCTGTGCCTGCTTGTTGCTGTTGTCTTGCGTTGCTTCAGGGCTGTTTGTTTGCACGTCGAAATCCTGTAAAGACAAAAAATAAAAAAGCCATCAGTGCCAGTGCATACCACTGGAAAGCATAGCCGCGGTGCTTGTCGGCGCCCAGGTCGGGCGCCGGCCAGTCGCGCACGGGAAGCTGGCCGGATGCTGGCGGATCACCTGGGTCGACTGTTTGTTCGAGGATAAAGGGCTGCAGGGCCAGGCCGCTGGCCCGGGCCAGCTGGCCGATATCGGCATTTTGCACGATGGCGTGCGGCGCCAGGGCCGGCGCCGTGCCCAGTTCCATCACATGGCCCGCGTTCAGGCGCGCGATGCCGGTGATCGTCACCGTACCCGTGGGCGTGGCGTAGTCGGGAATGCGCGTGCGCTCGGCATTGTTGCGCGGCAACCAGCCCTGCGCCACCAGTACGTGCATGGGGGAACCGTCTATTTGAAATGGCGTGAGCACGTGGAAACCGGCCTGGCCCTTGTAGGGGCGGTTGTCCAGGTAGACCGTCCAGGCGGGCACGAAATGGCCCGTGACGGTAACGCGGCGGTATTCGATCGCTTGCGCATCGTCCGGCAGCAGCGGTGCGGCCGTCAAGGCCAGCGGCGCCGCCTGGTTGCCCGCCTCGAGCCGGGCGGCGCGGGCGACTTTTTCATCGGCACGGCGCTGCTGCCATTGCGCCAGCGACACGCCCAACGCCACCAGTAGCAGCATTACAACAAATGGAATCCATCTAAAATGGAAGCGGATACGCATTACAATGAAACCTCCTCAAGCCTGGCGCTACCATCCATGAAAATCCTCGTTGCCATCGCCTTCATCCTGATCCTGGGCAGCCTGGGCTCGGCCCTGTTCTTCCTCATGCGCGACAAGGGCAAGAGCAACCGCACCGTGCAGGCGCTGGCCCTGCGCGTGGGCTTGTCGATCACCCTGTTTTTGCTGATCCTGCTGGCGCATCATCTGGGTTACATCCAGCCGACGGGAATACATTAACGGCTGGGGTCAGACCCGACGGGTCTGACCCCGTTGCCAACGACGTTGCTTGCTTAGCAAAATTCTTCACACTAAGAAAAAAGCCGTACCCAGGATGTCCCGGTACGGCTTTTTTTTATGGTGCCGGCGCGCCCCTCAACAACGCGCGCCCTGCCCCGCCATTATAACCAATACACGACCACGTACAGGCCCAGCCAGACGACGTCGACAAAGTGCCAGTACCAGGCGGCGCCTTCGAAGCCGAAGTGGTGCTCGGGCGTGAAGTGGCCTTTCAGCACGCGGTACAGGATGACGGACAGCATGATGGCGCCCAGGGTCACATGGAAGCCGTGGAAGCCCGTCAGCATGAAGAAGGTGGCGCCGTAGATGCCGGACGTCAATTTCAAGTTCAGTTCGCTGTAGGCGTGCATGTATTCGTAGACCTGGAAGCCCATGAAAATGGCGCCCAGCACGATGGTGGCGAACAGGAACAGGGCCGTCATGGCGCGGTGGCCGGCGCGCAGCGCGTGGTGGGAAATCGTCAGGGTGACACCCGACGTCAGCAGCAGGGCCGTATTGATGGTCGGAATCCAGAACGGCGTCATGGTGGTGAATTCCTGCACCGTGCCGGCCGGGCCCGTATTGCCCCAGTGGGCGGCGAAATCGGGCCAGATCACCTTGTGGTCGAGGTCGGCCAGCCACGGCATCGAGATGCTGCGCGCGTAGAACAGGGCGCCGAAGAAGGCGGCGAAGAACATGACTTCCGAAAAGATGAACCAGCTCATGCTCCAGCGGAAGGAGTGATCGATGCGCTCGCTGTACAGGCCCTGTTCCGATTCGCTGATGGCGTCGCCGAACCAGAAATACAGCACCAGCAGGATGCCCGCGATGCCCAGGTAATTCACGTATGGTCCCCAGGAGACGTCGTTGACCCAGGCCGAGGCACCGATCATGGTCAGCAGCAGGCTGGCGCCGCCCAGCATGGGCCAGCGCGACGGGCCGGGCACGAAATAATAAGGTACGGCGGCGTGGTTGGAACTCATCATCATCTCCTCAAAAACTTATAGGGTGGTTTTTTATAATTTATAAAACGACGAATTTAACAATTGAAATCAGGATGCCGATCAGGCAAGCCACCACCAGGAAACCGGCGATGACGATGTGCACGGGATTGAGCTTGGCCGAGTCCGTGTCGAAATCGCTCTTGCGGCGCAGTCCCGTGAACGACCAGACGACGGCCCGCAGCGAATACAGGAACGACGCTTTTTCAGGCTGCTTGGATTCGTCCATAGCACTCTCCTATTGGACGGCCGGCGTCTGAGCCTGGCTCAGACCGGCAATCTCGAAAAACGTGTACGACAGGGTGATGGTCTTCACCTCTTTCGGCAGGGCCGGATCGAGGAAGAACACCACCGGCATCTGCCGCGCTTCGTGGGCCTTCAAGGTCTGCTGCTTGAAGCAGAAGCACTCGACCTTCTTGAAATGCGGCGTGGCGCTCTGCGGCGCGTAGCTGGGGATGGCTTGCGCGTTGACGACGCGGTTTTGCGTGTTGACCACTTCATACAGGACGGTCACCAGCTCGCCCGGATGCACCTGCATGCTCGAGACGGTCGGGCGGAAGCGCCATGGCCCTTGCGCATTGCCGTCGAACTCGACGGTGATGCTGCGCGTCGTATCGACCTGCGTATTGTTGTCGTAAGCCACCGTGCCATCTTTTTGCGTCAGCACGTTAATGCCCATCACTTCGCAAATCTGCTTGTAGACGGGAATCAGGGCATAGCCAAAGCCGAACATCAGCACGGCAATGACGAGCAGCTTGCCCAGCATCTTGCGGTTCAGGCCGCGCGTTTCCTGTTGGTGGGGCGTCGTCACGTCAGAGCCACATGCGCTTGACGAACACGGACAGGAAGAAGAAGGCCGCCAGGGCGGCCAAGATCAGCCCGGTACGCAGGTTGTTCGGTTTCTTGCGCTCAGTTTTCACTTCGGTCATGGCAGGCACTTTATTCAAGACGGGCCGCGCAACACGCCGGCCCGTGACACTGACATTATTTGACGGTGGGCGGCGTTTCAAACGTGTGGAACGGCGCCGGGCTCGGCACGGTCCATTCCAGGCCTTCCGCGCCTTCCCAAGGTTTCGCTGGCGCAGCCTTGCCGCCGCGGATGGTCGGCAAGACGACGAAGAACAGGAAGTACACCTGCATCAGGCCGAAACCGAAGCCGCCGATCGAGGCGATCATATTAAAATCCGTGAACTGCGCCGGATAGTCGGCGTAGCGGCGCGGCATGCCGGCCAGGCCCAGGAAGTGCATCGGGAAGAAGGTCACGTTGAACGTGATCAGGGACAGCCAGAAGTGGATCTTGCCGCGCGTCTCGTTGTACATATGGCCCGTCCATTTCGGCGACCAGTAGTAGAAACCGGCGAACAGGGCGAACAGCGAACCGGCCACCAGCACGTAGTGGAAGTGCGCCACCACATAATAGGTATCCTGCAGCTGGATGTCGATCGGCGTGACGGCCAGGATCAGGCCCGTGAAGCCGCCCATGGTAAACACGAAGATGAAGCCCACCGAGAACAGCATCGGCGTTTCGAACGTCATCGAGCCCTTCCACATCGTGGCGATCCAGTTGAACACTTTCACGCCCGTCGGCACGGCGATCAGCATGGTCGCGTACATGAAGAACAGCTGGCTCGTCACCGGCATGCCGGTGGTAAACATGTGGTGCGCCCAGACGATGAAGGACAGGATCGCGATCGACGCCGTGGCGTAGACCATCGAGGCATAGCCGAACAGCGGCTTGCGGGCAAACGCGGGCAGAATCTGCGAGACGATGCCGAAGGCCGGCAGAATCATGATGTAGACCTCGGGATGGCCGAAGAACCAGAAGATGTGCTGGTACATGACGGGGTCGCCGCCGCCCGCCGCATTAAAGAACGAGGTGCCAAAATGGCGGTCCGTCAGGGTCATGGTGATGGCGCCGGCCAGCACGGGCATGACGGCGATCAACAGATACGCGGTAATGAGCCAGGTCCAGCAGAACATCGGCATTTTCATCAGGGTCATGCCGGGGGCGCGCATGTTCAGGATGGTGACGATGATGTTGATCGAACCCATGATGGACGAGGCGCCCATCAGGTGCATGGCAAAAATCGCCATGTCCATGCCGGGGCCCATCTGCGTCGACAGCGGCGCATACAGGGTCCAGCCGGCAGCCGTGGCGCCGCCCGGTACGAGGAATGACGTGGCCAGCAGCAGCGCGGCCGGCGGCAGCAGCCAGAACGAGAAATTGTTCATGCGGGCAAACGCCATGTCGGACGCGCCCACTTGCAGCGGGATCATCCAGTTGGCGTAGCCGACGAAGGCCGGCATGATGGCGCCAAACACCATCACCAGGCCGTGCATGGTGGTCAGTTGATTAAAAAATTCAGGGTGAAAGAATTGCAAGCCCGGATGAAACAGTTCCGTACGGATCATCAGGGCCAGCACGCCGCCCGACAGCAGCATGATGAACGAGAACCACAGGTACAACGTACCGATATCCTTGTGGTTGGTGGCAAACAGCCAGCGGCGGTAGCCGGTCGGGTGGTCGTGGGCATGGTCGTGATCGTGACCGGCGTGGTCCAAGGTGCTCGTGCTCGTACTCATATGCGGCTCCTAATTACTTGCGTGCAGCCACGACTTCGGCTGGTTGAACGATGTTCTCTACGGCCTTGTTCGACCAGGAATTGCGCGTGTAAGTGATCACTGCGGCAATTTCCGTGTCGGACAGCTGTTTCCATGCCGGCATTTCAGCGGGATACTTGCCGCTCTTTTGCCCGTTCAGCAAGACGTGGATCTGATCAGCTTTCGGGCCGTTCACCACGGCCGAGCCGTCCAGCGGCGCAAATGCCCCCGGTACGCCCTTGCCGGTCGCCTGGTGGCAGACCACGCAGTTGGCCGTATACACTTTCTCGCCCTTGACCTTCAATTCGTCGATGGTCCACACCTTGCTTGGATCATCAGCCAATGCGGCCATTTCCTTTTGTTTTACATCAACCCAGGCCTTGTAGTCGTCGGCGGAGACGACCTTGACGACGATGGGCATGAACGCATGTTCCTTGCCGCACAGCTCGGCGCAATTGCCGCGGAAGGTGCCGATATGGTCGGCCTTGAACCAGGTGTCGCGTACGAAGCCGGGAATCGCATCCTGCTTGACGCCAAAGGCGGGCACGGACCAGGCGTGGATGACGTCGTTGGCCGTCAGTACCACGCGGATCTTCTTGTTGACCGGCACGACGACTTCGTTGTCGACTTCGATCAGGTAGTTTTCACCGCGTTTTTCCGTCGGCGGCGCGCCTGGCGCACCCACTTGCGAGCGCGGCGTGGCCAGGTTGGAGAGGAAGGAAATGCCTTCGCCCTCGCCTTTCAGGTAGTCATAGCCCCATTTCCACTGCATGCCGGTGGCCTTGATGGTGATGTCGGCGTTCGAGGTGTCCTTCATGCCGACCACGGTGCGCGTGGCAGGCAGGGCCATGCCGATGACGATCAGGAAAGGCACGACGGTCCAGGCGATCTCGACGGTGGTGCTTTCGTGGAAAGTGGCCGGCTTGTGGCCCAGGGACTTGCGGTGCTTGAAGATGGAATAGAACATGACGCCGAACACGGCCACGAAGATCACCAGGCAGATGATCATCATCAGGGTGTGCAAATCGTAGATTTCATGGGCGATCTGTGTCGCCGGCGGTTGCAGATTCATTTCGAACGGCACGGGACCGCCGGTGCCGGGATAGGTGCTGGCAGCCGGTGCCGCCGTGGCCCATCGCCCGATGCCAAACGCTGTCAAAGACAGCCCGAGCAGCAACGATTGAAGTCGCTTTGCATGTGTCATGTTTTCCCCAACCACCCAAAAATAATGATATTTTAAACGGCTGCGGATTTCTCCGTACTGGACCGCTGCCGCTCCTCCATGAAAGCAACACGGCCGGAATGCGGCCATGTGCGTCAAGCACCAGCGAATTCCATGCTGGCTGCCGCAGCAAAAAACGGCGGCGCGCAACCATGCTGGAACCCTGTTTTTCTTCCCCACATCGAAATGGCCTCGTGTGGAAGATGGTTACTATACTAATGCAGTAACTTCGAATAAGTCTCGCTTTGTTTTTTTTATTTTGTATGCAGCCCTTGTTTTTTTCAATTAGCAAGCTGACAAACAATCAACGATTATAATCAAGTAAACTTGAATCCATCAAGCAATAATCGGCTTTGTGCGCGCCCTTCTCCCGGCCGCCGCGCGCTTTGCAACGCCAAGTTGCCACATCGCGCGCGAATGCGACCAAGTGTCGGTTTCTTTGCCCTTTTATTTGGGCTTGCGCGGCAGATCGAAGCGGATGATCGCTTCGCCATTGCGCGTCACGCGCGGCGCGGGACGGAAGGCATGGCCATAGATCACTTCGAAACTCAGACCCAGCTTGCCGTCGGGACGGCGCGTCTTTTCCAGCGCGGCCAGCATGCGCTGCCAGGCCGCCTTGCCCATCAGGCCGCGCCGGCGCGTGGTGAGCGGGTTGCCGCCAAAGGCGCGCACGTCCGCCAGCAGTTTTTCCGCCGTATCGTAGGTGACGGTGATGATCTCCATGTCCAGCACGGGCGTGGAAAAGCCCGTCTCGACCAGCATGTCGCCAAAATCGTGCATGTCGACGAAGGGCAAGGCGTGCGGATATAAATCCGCCTCGGCAAAGGCGTCGCGCACTTCGCGGAAGGTATCGGGGCCGAAACAGGAAAACATCAGCAAGCCATCGAGGCGCAGCGCGCGCCGCCATTCGGCAAACACGCGGTCGGGCTGGGCATGCCAGTGCAGCGCCAGATTCGACCACACGAGGTCGATGCTGCCCTGCGCCAGCGGCAGGTCGCCCAGGTCGCCGCACAACAAATCCACGCCTGTCTTGGCCGGCAGCAACTTGCTGAGGAACTGATTCAGGCTGGCCAGTTTCGACGCGGGCGCGCGCGCCGCCTGCATCATCGCTTGCGCTGCATCGAGACCGATAATCTGCGCGGCGGGATAATCCTTGTGCAATTGCGCCAGGTCCGCGCCTGGGCCGCAGCCGGCGTCAAGCACGCGATGCGGCGTGATTTTCACCAGCTCCAGGCGCTCGTGCATGCGTGCCGACACTTCGCGGCGCAGGAAGTCCGACGGCGCGACGCGCGCGGGACGGGAAAAGAAATCGCGTACTTGCACCGCATCGATGGGCGCACTCATTTTGGGCGGACTGGTGGGAACTGGCATGTTGAATCGGGTGAGGTGAGATAATGTCGGCAGTGTACATGGAACGACGCCATCGCGATGCGGACCGCCACCCGGCAACGCCTTGATGCCGCCTGGCGGGCGCTGCGACTGTGGCTGGGCGACACCGTGCTGCCGGCGCAATGCGCGCTGTGCGGCATCGGTTGCCCGCAAGTGCTGTGCCCGCCTTGCCGCGCGCAGTACCTGGGGCAAGGACGCGGGCAACTGCGCCACCGCTGCCGCCAGTGCGCCAATCCGCTCGCTGACAGTAAAGTGGCTCAACTGTGCGGGCGCTGTTTGCGCCAGCGGCCCGCATATGACGCCACCGTCACGGCGTTCGACTATGCGGCGCCCGTCGACCAGTTGCTGCTGCAGCTGAAATTCGGCGCGCACCTGGCGCTGGCGCCCCTGTTCGCAGAACTGCTGCATGTTGCCATTCAGCAACAACAAGGATGGGAAGCGCCGCATCTGCTGTGCCCTGTGCCGCTGGGCCCGGCCCGGCTGGCCGAGCGGGGGTTTAACCAGGCGCTGGAAATCGCGCGCCCGCTGGCGCGCCTGCTGGACGTGCCTTTACAGCCCCGGCTGGCGCTGCGCGTGCGCGAGACGCGGGCGCAAAGCGGCGTGGCGCCGCAGGAACGGCAAGCCAACCTGGCGCACGCGTTCACCATCGCGCCGGACCATGCGGCGTTATTGCCAGGATGCCATGTCGGCATCGTCGAAGACGTGATGAGCAGCGGCCATACCGTCAACGCCCTGGCCGCCGCCTGCAAGCGCGCGGGGGCGGCCAGGGTCAGCATCCTGGTGGTGGCGCGCACGCCGCCGCATTAAATTCGCTGTATATATGAGAGATAGACCAAGGAGAGCATTTTGTTTCACGTTGTTTTGGTAGAACCTGAAATCCCGCCCAATACGGGCAACGTCATCCGCCTGTGCGCGAACACGGGCGCGCAGCTGCATCTGGTCGAACCGCTGGGCTTTCCCCTCGACGATGCCAAGATGAAGCGCGCCGGCCTCGATTACCACGATTACGCGAAGATGAAGGTGCACAAGAATTGGGCAGCCTTCCTGGCCGATACCCAGCCCGACCCCGCCCGCATGTTCGCCATGACGACGCGCGGCTCGCGCCCGTTCGGCGACGTGGCCTTCCTGCCCGGCGACGTGTTCGTGTTCGGTTCCGAAACAAAGGGCCTGGACCCGGCCCTGCGCGACGGTTTCCCGGCAGAGCAACGCATCCGCCTGCCCATGCGCCCCGACAACCGCAGTTTGAATCTGTCGAATACGGTGGCCGTCGTTGTCTACGAGGCCTGGCGCCAGCATGGATACGCCGGCGGCGCGTAGGTCGGATTAGGCCCAAGGGGCCGTAATCCGACAACATTGTTGGCGTTAGTGGTGTTGTCGGATTACGCGGGGCTTTACCCCGCTAATCCGACCTACGCATTTGCATACGGCGATCAGCGCAGCGCCAGCCGCGCCGCGCCGCTATTGTCGTCCAGCATCACCAGCTGCGTGCGCAAATCGCGCGTGGCGGCCAGCTTGCCGTTGACATATAAATTCGTCTTGACGCCATACACACCCTGCGACACGCCGGCCGGCAAGGTCAGCTCGAACGAGTTTTCAAAGCGACCGCCCGATTTGTTGTTGCTGGCCAGGGCTTTCGAGCCGGACTTGAATGGCTGGCCTTGCGGGTCGAGCACCACCAGTTCTTCGCGCACGTCGTTGACGCTTTGCGCGCTGCCGTTGACCAGCTCCACCACGGAGTTGACCTTGAACGGCTGGCCGCGCTTGACGGTCGACGCGCTCAGCTGCGGCGTGTACGACACCACTTGCGGCTCGCGCGGCAAGGCGCCGCGCGTACGGATGTAGTCGCGGTCCGCCTGCGCCGCCGTCTTGGTCTGGCGCGAATTGACATTGATGGCCAGGCAACCGGCCGCCGCCAGGCCGCCGCCGATGGCCGCGCCCTTCAGCGCGCCATTCTTGCCGCCCGCCAGCGCCCCCAGCAGCGCGCCCACGGCCGCACCGGCCGCCGCCGACGTGCCCACGCTGCACGGATCCTCATCCGTGGCCGCCTGGGCGCCGCCTTGCGGATAGGAACTGTCCTGGCGCACGCCGTTCGGGCTCATAGTCGCCGTGGCGCAGCCGGTCAGCATGGCCGCGATGGTCAGCGCAGCGACGGCGCGCAAGGTGGTGTGATTCAGCATGGTAACTCCCGGATGACTAATTGATCGTTGTTTCCGTCTGCAGCACTTGCCGTTCGCGCTCGCGGATGCGGCGCGACAGATTGTCGATGCGCGCATTGCCCGGATCGATGCGGCGCGCGCTTTCCAGATACGTCTTGGCCGCATCGAACTTACCTTCCAGCAATGAACGTTCGGCATCGCGCAGGAATGATTGCGCCATTTCGTTGCGCATGGCCGCGCCGCTATCGACGGGCGACGTTTCCAGCGGACGGCGTTCGGTCACCGCTGGACGTTCGACCACGCGCGCGGGCGCCAGTTCCTGCTGTGCCGGCATTGCTGCCTGCGCCGGGGCCGGTAACGGGGCAGAAACGGGCGCCACCATCGACAGCGCCTGCACGTCGGCCTTCAGCTGCGGCAATTCCACCGCTTCGCGGTCGATCGCTTCCAGCCTGGCGATGCCATTGCGGGCCGCCGTCGCATCCTTGCCATCGAGCGCCTGGCGCACGCCGACCAGCACGGACGCGGCTGCCGCCTGCTGGCGCGCCAGCTGCTTGCGCAAGGAATCCACGCTGGCAGCGCCCGCGCAATCGATGTCGAGCCCGGCAATGCCCCTGGCGGCGCTTTGCAATTGATGGCCGTCAATATTGCGCTCGATGGCGCGCACGCCGCGCTGGCAACTGCCCGATGCGGCGCCCGCCTTGCCGATCGCCGCCTGCAGATCGTCGGCCTTGGCGCTCGACTTGCCCGTACACACATTTTTCGCCGTCGCCAGCTTCTGGCGGGCGCCGTCCAGGCTGCCATTCGCCACCAGCTTCAAGCCACTGTCGATGGCGTCATTGCAGGCCGATTCACTCTTGCCGCCCGGCTTGCCATTCATGTAGACGATGACGGCCGCCAGCACGACGGCGCCGCCCAGCCAGCGCAGCCACTTGCGCGGCGGCGGGACTGCCGTTGCAGGCGCCGATGGCGGCACCGGCACGGGCTTCGGCGCGGCTGGCGGCGGCACCGGAGCCGGCTTGGGTGGCGCTTTCGGCGCAGGCGCCGGTGTCACCGGCTGAGGCGGCGGCTTGGGCGCCACAGGCGGCGATACTGGCACAGGCGGCACAGGCGCTGGGACAGGCGCTTGCACAGGCAGCGGCGGCGGCACGGCCGCGGCTGGCTTGGCTACGCCAGCCTGCGCCTGCCCGCAGTACGGGCAATGGCTGACAACGGTCCACAGGCCCGTCTTGCATTTGTTACAGATATCCAAAACTAATCCTTCATTCCAACGTCATTCCAGCACTCCAGCACTCAACCCAAGGGCGGCGGCATCAACGGTGGCGGCGCGCTGAGGAACAAGGGCGCCAGCTCGGGGAACTGGGCCAGCTCGGCCCAGGCCGGCAAACCGGCGCGCCACACCTTGGTGGTGCCGGGTGCGACCTGCCCTGCCTGCACGTACTGCACGATCTGCTGGGCCGTGAACGGTCCCTGCTGCTGGCCGTTTATGCCCAGGAAATACTGGTACTCCACCAGGGGCGGCGGCATGCCGCCCAGCGGTGGCGGCGCCATGCCGAAGGCCGGCGCCACGGCAGCGGCCGGCGCGCTGGCCGGGCGCAGCAATTGCTCGAGCCGCCCCGCTTCCAGCATTTCCCCCTTGATCGCATATTTCAGCCGGGGCTGGCCGTCCGCTTCCGGCTCGCGCACTTCCCAGTCGTAGGCGTCGCCGTCGGAGTCGCCGATGACGTTCGCCCATTCCTTCAGGCGCCCCAGCAAGGCTTGCACCGTGCGCTCGAGCTCATCGCTGGCCATGCCCTTGCGGCGCGCCGACTCGCGCAAACGCGCGCCCAGCTCGGCGGAAATGGCGCTGCCAAAGCCGACGTACGGCAGCTGCGAGCCGTCGGCCTGCGCCACCAGCTTGGGCGCATACACCGTGCGTTCATAGTATTTTGCCAGCGCGGCCATGGCCGCCGTCTGCACGGCGTCAAGCGCCGTCAATTTTTCCTCGATGCGCAGCGCGATATTTTTCTCGTACGAGGCGGGCATGCCGTTCTGGCGGATGGCCCGTTCGTTGCCGATGCGGCGCAGGTCGCCCGGTTCGACGGCAAACTGGTACTGGCCTGGCGGCACGACTCTGCCCGTGTGCCGCGTCAGCACGCCCAGCATGATCGCCTGCAGGAACTCGCCGAAATCCTCGGCCAGGCGCTTCATTTCATCGGTATTCGGCGCGATCGGGTGCGTGAATTGCGTCGGATCGATATGCGTGTGGGTCGGCGCCTTGTCGTTGTCGCCTTCCTTGCGGTAGCTGGTGCGCCAGCCTTCCAGGCCCCGCAGCACCGTCATCGGCACACCGGCCAGCTCGCAATAGCAGACGGCGCGCCCGCGGATGCCCGTCTCGACGATTTCCAGCTGGCTCACCGTGATGCCCACCTGGGTCGGCACGCACGATTCGAGTTCGGCGCCGAACTTCGCCTTGAAGGCGGCCGCGTTGGCTACGCCGATCACGCACTTGAACTGGTCCGACACGACCGTGAAGTCGCCCGCCATATTGGCGTCGATCCAGGGCATGGAGCAGGCCAGCAGCTTGCGGAAGCGGTCCAGGCGTTCGGACACGTCCATCTGTTCCAATGCCTCGAACAGGGGGTCGGGCGTGCTCGTCGCCCCTTCCGCCAGGCCCGCCGTGGCGATCATGTTCTCGGCCATGCGCGTCACCTTGGCCAGGATCAAACCCCGCTGCGCCGGTTCGCCCAGCATGGGGAACAGCGCTTTCGAGCCGCCCATGTCCTTGAACGCTTCATCGGCCCACTGGCGCAAGGTGGCCGCCGACGGCAGCGCGATGTCTTTTTCCGTGACGGGAATGACGATCAGGGTCGCATGTTCCTTGTCCAGGTCCTTTTGCAGGATGGTATTGGCCGTCTTGAGTTCCGCCAGCATGGCCAGCACGCCTTCGCGGCCCGTTTGCAGCTCGCCCACCAGGCCATTCCACTGCGCGCGGCCCTGCGCATCGACGCCGACCCGGTTGCCCAGCCAGCGCGACAGCTCGCCCAGCAGGATGACGGACTCGTCCGCCGCTTTGGCCCGCAGATGGAATTTCAGCGCATTCGCCATTTCCGTGCGCAAATGATCCATCACCACGCCCGCCTGCTTTTCGCCATTGCTGAGGAAGCCGAAGGTGCTGCGCGTCTGCTCCAGGTTGTTCAACAGGCGCTCGTATTCGCGCGAACGCACGGCTTCCTTGATTTCGCGGTAACGCTCGGCATTCGCGCCGATCTGCGCCGTCAAGCCGCTGCCCGGCGCCTCGATGCGGTCCTTGATCTGTTCCACCAGCGACAGCACGTATTCCAGGCCGCCGAATTCTTTATTATCAAGATAACCATACAACTGGTCACGCACGACTTTCTTGACGTCGTCGAGCACTTCGCGGCGGCGCTTGCTGATGCGGTCTTCCGTCGTGTCGGCCGTGGAATCCTGGTCGCGCACGGCGTCGCGTTCCAGGTGTTTCATGGCGTCGCGCACCTGCGCCGGCCATTCGCTGCGGTCGAAGCCCGTGCGGATATCGTTGATGCGCGTATTGACGCGGTTTTCCACGCCGGCCAGCAAGTGGCCGTGGCGGTCTTCCAGCAATTCGTCGACGACGCGGAAATCGATGAAGTCACCACTGGAACGCTTCAGTTCGATGCTTTTGTCGGAAAACTCGGGAAAATCGCTGAAGGGCGTGCCCTTCAGGAACATATTTGCAGCAAGAAAATTATCGCGCTGCGTATCCGTGGCGCGGTTGGCGCCCGCATCCGTGCCGCCCACGCCAAAGAACGCTTGCAGCATGGCGCCGGCCCAGCGGTGGGCCCGCTCGTCGCGCGCCGCTTCCTGGCGTGTATCGAGCACGGCCATGCCGAACGAGGAAAAGCGCTTCGAGAAATACAGGCGCATGTCGCCGAAGCGGTCTTGCGGCACGGGCGCGTTGTACAGCGAATTCTTGTGTTGCGCCTGGTTGACGGCGATCGAGCGCTTGGCGCGGGCAAAGTCGGCCGAGGCAAAATCCTCGAACAGCGAGTCGGCCACCATGTGGTAGACGTCGCTGACATCCTTGGTGTGCTGCTGGGCAAGATTGCCCGAATCGATCAGGTACACCTCGCTGTACGGCTCGCGCGTCAGCTCCGGACGGTCGTAGGCATCCCAGCGGCCCACATAACCCTTGTTGCCCATCATGGCCGATTCCAGCTCCATCAGCGCCGCATAGCCGTTGGCCTCGACCCGGTCCTTGTTGGCCTTGGTGTAGCCGGTCGGCAAGAACAGCATCAGCTCCACGTCGGCCGCGCCCACTTCGCTGCGCGCCAGCCAGCGCGCCAGCAAGCCCATGTCGAGGAAGGAACCGGAACCCGTGCCGCCCGCCACGGAACCGACGATGACGATGCGGAAACGGTTCGTTTCCATGCGCAAACCCAGTTCGGCCAGCTGGCGCTCGTGCGACAGGCCCGCCTTCAGCGCTTTCAGCTTCAAACGGATCTTGTCGCGGATCTTCGCGTATTTGTCGAAGAAATACAGGCGCGACACGGCGCGGATCTGCCCGGCGCCGCTGCTCATGTCGAAACGCAGCTCGCGGATGCGCTGCGGCGTCAGCGGCAACCATTCCTTGATGTGCGGATATTTCTCCAAGGAATCTTCATCGCGGCTGTACTTGTCCATGTCGAACGATTCGACCACCTTGTCATCGTCCGTGAACTTCACCTGGTCGAACTGCAAGTCCTTCGCCTGCGACTCGCCGCTCTCGATCACGGCGCCATTGTCGAGGTCGAAATGGATGAATTGCGCGATGGGGAAGTCGGCCAGCCCCTCGATGCGCGTGCGGTTGCCCGCGCCGCCCCACAGCGTGTTGAGGATGCGCCGGCGCACGCGCATCAGCACCTGCATGCCCGTGCCGCCGATGCCGATGAACAGGGTCGGGCGCAGTTCGATGATCTTGTCCTGCTTGCGCTCGCTGGCGCCGCCGGTGATGGTTTGGTTCAGGTTCTCTGCCATGGTGATTCCTTCGATGATGCGTGCAACGGCGTATTCTTAGCGGCGGCTGGAGGTGAACGTCAACAGCAACGCTACCAGGCCCACCAGCACCAGCGGTCCCATGAACAATGGCGCGAGGAATTTATGCGCATTCACGGCCGCCAGCACGACACCGGTCGCCAGGCTGGCCAGGAAAATGAACAGCCACCAGCCCGAGGCATTGGCCTTGTTCGGCGGCACGCGCTTGGCCACCAGGCCATTCGCATAGGCATTCTTGGCAAAGAAAAAGGCGACGAACAGCAGCAACAGCACGACGCCGCCGATCAGCGTGTCGCGCGACGAGGTGTCGGTCGTGGCAGCGGCGTCCAACGCGGGCGCAGCTTCGGTGGTGGCCGTGGTGGATGCTGGTGCGCCCGGCGCATCGGCGGCCGGTGGCGCGGATGCGGGGGCCGGCAAGGTAAAACCGCTGTTGTCTTTTGGAGTCTCTTGCGCCATGGTATGCCTCTGGTGGATTTGAATAGTTTAAAAGGAAATCGTTATCAGGCCAGGCTCAGGGTATGGCCTTCGGCCACGCGCACGACGGCCGGCTTGCCCAGGCCACGCTTGAGTTCGCCAATATCGCGGCCGTCATCGTCGCGGATCTGCACGCTTTTGAAGGGTTTGAGCAGCACTTGCCGCTGCACGCCGTCGGCCATCACCTTGTAGCGCGTGGCGCGCGTGCCCAGCAAACCCAGCGCCAGCAAACCCAGCACGAGCGCCAGCACGCCGCCGAGTATCACCAGCACGGGCAGCAGCGGATACTGGATGCGCACCAGCAGCGGGATCGTCGCCTGCGACGCGCGCACGCTGTCGGGCGGCGTGAACATGCCGGAGATCGGATCGCCGGGAAACAGTTCCTGCAAATCCTTGCCGAAGCTGGACGCCAGCGCCAGCCGCTGTTCCGACAGGCCCACCTGCGCCTGCATGGGCAGCAGCACCTGCTTGCCCATGGCGGCGATCGCCT
Source organism: Janthinobacterium sp. GW823-FHT01H08 (assembly GCF_058797855.1). Taxonomy (NCBI): domain Bacteria; kingdom Pseudomonadati; phylum Pseudomonadota; class Betaproteobacteria; order Burkholderiales; family Oxalobacteraceae; genus Janthinobacterium; species Janthinobacterium sp. GW823-FHT01H08. The sequence continues at coordinate 1,181,574 of NZ_CM179504.1, read as the reverse complement.
GCGCCGACCACGGCGACGGAATCTGCGCCATCGGCAACGCGAACTGCACCTGCACGGACTGGCTGGCACCCGGCTGCAGCTGGCGGATTTGATCTGGCGCAACGTGCAGCGGCGCGTTCTGGCCTGCCAGGCTGGCGTGCACCCTGGCGCTGTCGATCACGTACGGGAAAAACATGTTTTGCAAGGACGCCTCCAGCACCACTTGCGGCACCAGGTTCGCCGCATCGACGTCGAGCACGATGGTGCGCCCGTCGCGGCCCAGGCTGGCGTGCACATTGGCGCTGTTCTTGACGGACTGGGGCACGATGCGCACGGCATCCTGGTCCACCGGTTTCAGCCGCGCGGGCGGACGCGTCAGCACTTGCGACAGCCGGCCCTCGGCCAGGATGCGGGTCAACGCCTCGGACGCGGGCTGGCCATACGCGAGCGCATACACCATCAAGCCCTTGGCGCTGTACAGCTTGCCCTGCACGGGCATGCGCAGCGGAAACACCACCGTCTTGGTGATCGACGGTTCCAGGTGCAGCAAGCGGTAAAAATCGCGGTTGCGCTCGGCCGTCTGGCTGTCGTTGTTCGGGCTGTTCTTGTTATTCGTAAAGATCCACACGATGCCGGACGCGGACTGGAACGGGCCCGTGATGGTCTTGGTCACGGCTTCCTGAAAATCCGTGTCGGCCAGCGCGCCGCCGGCGCTCTTGCGCGCCAGGCCGAGATGGGCCAGCTGGCCCGCCACGCCGGCGCCGCCCTGCCCTTGCCCGATCAGCGCTGGCGACACATTGCTGCCGCTGCTCTGGCTGAAGGCCAGGGTGTAGACCTTGTCGGACGGGTTTGTAGCGGCCTGCGCCACGGCGCCCACCAGGGCTTTCAGCTGTGAATGCTCATCCGTGTAAAACGGCTCCATCCAGCCCGAGTTTTGCACCAGAAACGCTTGCTGGATGCCGGCCGCATGCGCGGCGGCGGCGCTGAAAAACGCGGCGCAAGCCACGGTCAGTAAGCGCGCCTTCATGCCTGCAAGGCCCAGCCATCGATGCGCGACAGCAGCGGGTGGTAGGCCCACAGCATGCCTTCATGCACAAACAGGCGCACGCGCCACGGCTCGCTGACGGCGAACGTGTGAAATACGGTTTCGCGCAACTCGTCGTCCTGCACCAGCTGGGCCGCCAGGCGCTCGCTCGAGCGCAGCACGCTCGACAGGCCGGCGCTGGTGGCGAACTTGACGCCAAAGACGCTGCTGCCCCCGCCCGATTCCAGCAAGGGCATGACGGCCTGGTTCTTGCCGCCATCGTCGCCGTGTTCCGGTTCTTCCCACGGCGCCGTTTTCAGCTTGGCGGCGAAGCGGTAATTGAAGCTGCCCGAGCACAGGCGCGGCGCCAGCGCGTCGGCCCGCTCGGATTGCGCGCCCAGTTTCACGTAGACATAGGTGCCGCGGCTGCGCTCGAAGCACAGCTGCCACAGGCCGCCATCGCGCGACACGTACGGGCTGCCGAATTCGAAATGCGGCACCAGCCCTTCGGGCCAGGGCGTAAACGAAGCGGCCACGTTGCCGTCCGGCTGCAGCTGCAGCCGGAGTTGGCCGTTGGCGCAGGGCCACACGGCCATGCGGTTGTAGGCGACGGGGGCGCTGACGGTGCCCAGGTCGACCACGCCGTCGAGCAGCACGTCGCTGCCCGGTTTTTGTTGCGCATCAAGGTTGACGAAGCGGATGCGGCCATCGTTGTCGCGCAGCGGTGCCCACAGGCGGTTCTGGAACCAGACGGGCGCGGCCACGCACGGCGCGCCGCCCACGTGCTCGACCACGTAGGTCAGCGAAGGCACGTCGGGACGGATGCAGGCCAGGCCATGGCTGGTCGGCAAGACCAGCACGCTATTGAATTCCGGCACCAGCTCGGCGCGCCAGGCGCCGTGGGCCAGGTCCGATTCGGCCAGCAAGCTGCCATAGTCGGGGTCCAGCGCCAGCCAGCGTTTCGAGGCGGGCAGCCAGGCGTGCAGGACGGCCTTGCGCGGGTCGAGCGCCAGCAGCGCGGGCGCGCTGGTGCCGAACGGGGCGGAAAAGAATTCGTATTCGCCGGGCGGCGGCATGGGCAGCGAGGCATCGGCTTGCGCATGCTCTTCGCGCGCGCGCTGATCGGCCAGCTTCAGCGGTACGCTGGCCTGGCGCAAGCCGGCCGGACCGGCCGGCGGCACATCGCTGACAGGATGCGCGCCGAAAGGAGGAACCCAAGGCGCCACCCCGGACGGCGTGGCGGCCGCCTCGGGCGGCACTTGCAAGGCCGCGCCCGAGGCGGGGTCGAACGCAAATTCGGGCGGAAACTGCCGCACGGGCGCGCCGGCGGCCGCGGGCAGGCGCCGCGCGAGCATCAGCTTGCCGATATCGGCCTGGCTCACCAAGGGCGAGACATTCTGGCCGTCCGCGCTGCGCTGCATGGTCCACGCGCCCGCGTCATCGACGTACCAGACGCCGGAGGGCAGTGGCCAATCCCCAGAAGTTTTATGATCCATGTATTTTCTATGACAAGCAATGCATATCAGACGGTGTAACGTGCTGGGGCTGTCGAAACGAAGTCGCAGCCCTGGCAGTTCTCATAGTAACGTCTTTTTATCTGTATGGAAACATTGACGACGGTCCTCAGCCCTGCTGCGTCCGCACTTTCGTCAACAGCTTGGTGGTCGAGCGGTCGTGCGCGAAATCGATGGCCACGGCCTGGCCGCCATACGCCAGCACGGCGCGCCCTTCGGGGATGGCCGCCATGTCGTAATCGCCGCCCTTGGCATAGATTTCCGGTTCGATCTCCTGCACCACTTCCAGGGCGCTGTCTTCCGAGAACGGCACGACCAGGCTCACCGCTTCCAACGCGGCCAGCACGGCCATGCGGTCTTCGCAGCTGTTCAGGGGACGGTCGTCGCCCTTGCCCAGACGTTTCACTGATGCATCAGTATTCACGGCAACGATCAGCGAAGCGCCCAGCGCGCGCGCCTGCGCCAAATACGTCACGTGGCCGCGGTGCAAAATGTCGAACACGCCGTTCGTCACGACCACCGGTTTCGGCAGGGCCGCGGCGCGGGCACGCAGTTCGTCACGACCGCACAGTTTGTTTTCAAATTCAGGCATGGATATCTCTTGTTGGGTTAAATACGGTCACACTCAGGCGTGGCTATCGCCTTGGATGCCAGCGGCATGGCGGCGCCAGGCATCGATCAAGGCGAGAACGGCAGGATCCAGGCCCTCTTCGGCGATGCGATCTTGCCGGTAATAAATCATCAGCGCATACACGCCGGCCAGGCGGCTGACGGGCAGCGACAGCGCATATTCATTGCCGCGCGCCGGTTGCCGGGCACGCCAGTAATTGATCGCCGCTTCCAGCGCCTGCATCCGCAGTTCCATCGCCCCCTCCTTCCGCCGCCCGCTCCCGCATTATAGGGGGCGATCCGCTACAATACGCCATCGGCGCCACAGTTTCACGTTTGCGCCACCTTTCATTCATTGCAAGTAAGTACTTCCTGTGTTTCAATCAACCTATGACACTGACTGAACTGAAATATATCGTTGCAGTCGCGCGAGCGAAGCACTTCGGCCACGCCGCCGAAGCCTGTTTCGTTGCCCAGCCCACCCTGTCAGTGGCCATCAAGAAACTCGAAGACGAATTGGGCGTGGTCCTGTTCGAACGGGGCGGCGCGGAAATCTCCGTCACGCCCCTGGGCGCGCAGATCATCGCGCAAGCCGAGCGCGTGCTGGAACAGACGGCCGCCATCAAGGAACTCGCCAAGCAGAACAAGGACCCGCTGGCCGGCCCCCTGCGCCTGGGCGTGATCTATACGATCGGCCCCTACCTGCTGCCGCCGCTGGTCAAGGCCATGATAGACCAGGTACCGCAGATGCCTTTGATTTTGCAGGAAAACTTCACGGTTCGCCTGCTCGAATTGCTGCGCCAGGGCGAACTGGACGTGGCCATCATGGCGCTGCCCCTGCCCGATCACGGCATGGCCATGCAGGAACTGTATGACGAACCGTTCGTCGTGGCCATGCCGCGCCAGCATCCGTGGACGGCGCGTGAAAAAATCGCCGCACAGGATTTGAAATCGGAAACCATGCTGTTGCTGGGCAATGGCCACTGTTTCCGCGACCAGGTGCTGGAAGTGTGCCCCGAAATGGCGCGCTTTTCCTCGCCCGGCAACGGCATGCAGCGCACGTTCGAAGGTTCCTCTCTGGAAACCATCCGCCACATGGTGGCCAGCGGTATCGGCCTGACGGTCTTGCCGCGCGCCTCGGTCGCCAATATGCACGCCACCGACGGCATGCTCGAATACCGGCCCTTCGCCACCCCCGTGCCATCGCGCCGGGTAGTGATGCTGTGGCGCAAGAGTTTTACGCGCAAGGCGGCCATCGACGCCCTGTGCGCGGCCATCGCCGGCTGCAACTTGCCTGGCATCACCCCCTTGTGCGAAGACGACGAATAGTACATTTGCATACTATTTGCGATAATCGACCTTTCTCTTCAACAAGATCGAGTCTTCCATGAACAAGCTGGCGCTGTATTTCCGCCTGATACGGCTGGACAAGCCTATCGGTACCGTATTGCTGCTGTGGCCTACCCTGTGCGCGCTGTGGCTGGCGCAGCAAGGCGTGCCGGACTGGCGGCTGCTGCTCATCTTCACTCTCGGCACTTTCCTGATGCGCTCGGCAGGCTGCGCCATCAACGACTACGCCGACCAGGATATCGACAAATTCGTCAAGCGCACGGCGGACCGTCCCATCACCAGCGGACGCATCAGCGGCAAGGAAGCGCTGGCCGTGGCCAGCGTGCTGACCGTGCTGGCCTTTTGCCTGATCCTGCCCCTGAATGCGCTGACCAAGCAACTGTCCGTGGCGGCCGTCATCATCGCCGGCACCTATCCCTACTTCAAGCGCTTCTTTGCGATTCCGCAAGCGTATCTGGGCATCGCCTTCGGCTTCGGCATTCCCATGGGCTTTGCCGCCATCACGGATTCCGTGCCCGTCGTCGCCTGGCTGCTGCTGCTGGGGAATGTCTTCTGGGCCGTGGCCTACGATACGGAATATGCGATGGTCGACCGCGACGACGACTTGAAAATCGGCATCAAGACCTCGGCCATCACCTTCGGCCGCTACGACGTGGCCATCGTCATGTTCTGCTATGCCGTTTTCCTGCTGCTGTGGCTGGCATGCGGCTGGTACCTGGGCTTGCGTTACTGGTTCGTCGCGGGCTTGCTGGTGGCGGCCGGCTGCGCCGTTTATCACTACACCCTGATCCGCGCACGCGAGCGTATGCCGTGTTTTGCGGCATTCCGGCATAATAACTGGCTAGGAGCAGCGGTGTTTGCGGGCGTGGTACTGGACATTGCTTTCCGTTAAGCAATGATCTTTGCGCCGCGGCAGCCCTTGAGGCGGCGCAACACAGGCCTGGCCGCAGCTGCCTACACTGGTATTTCACTGTGCAGTTTCACTTCCATGAGGTAATACATGAACTCGATACATACCGGCAAATCCAGCAGCGACAGCATCCTCGCCGACGCCGACAAGGCCCGCGACAAACTGGTCGGCGACCTGAAAAACGTCATCAATGAAGCGGAAGGCTGGCTCGATGGCGCCAAGGATCAGACTGGCGAGAATGTCAAAGCCGTCAAGGACAAGTTCATCGCCACCCTGGAAACGGCCAAGAAAGATTTGATCAAGCTGGAAGAAGACTTGCTCGACCGTACCAAGAAGGCGGCCAAGGCCACCGACGAATACGTGCAGGACAATCCATGGAAAGCTGTCGGTGCGGGCGCCGTCGTGGGCGTGCTGTTCGGCCTGCTGCTTTCCTCGTCACGCCGCTAAGTAATCCTCGGGAAATTAGTGTGAATTTATGACAAACAGAACCGGATGCTATGCAAGGCGCTCGCTGCGACGCAGTGCGAGCACTGCTAGCAGTGAGCAACGCCGCAGAGCGACGGTTATGGAAGTCAGAAATCACAATAATTTATTGGGGGTTACTTAGTAGTAGGAGTACCGGCGGCGCAGGCCGCCTCCCCTGACGCGAAAGGCAGCATATGGCTATCATGCACCATGTCGCCCAAGTCGCAGCGACCCTCGCCGCCATCGTCCAGACCCGTCTGGCCCTGGCGGCCGTGGAAATGGAAGAAGAGTCGCTGCGCTTCCTGTCCTATCTGGCGCTGGCCATGCTGGCGCTGCTGTGCCTGTTCGTCGGCCTGGTCTTGATCGTATTCCTCGTCATCGTGCTGTTCTGGGATACGCACCGCATCGCCGCCATCGCCATCACGGCCGCCGTCTTCATCGTCGCCGCCGTCGCCACCCTGCTGGGCGTGCGCGCCAGTTTCCGCAGCAAGCCGAAACTGCTGTCCTTCACACTTTCCGAACTGAACAAAGACCTGGACGAGCTGCAACTGCTGGCCCGCCGGGGATCGGAGCGGCCATGACCACGCATCCCACCAAACTGTCGCATGTCCACACGGCCGCCAGCCTGGCGCAGCGGCGCGACGCGCTGCTGGCCGAATGCGCGCTGCAGCGCCTGGCCCTGGGCGTGCAGACGCGCCAATTGCTGGAACCTTTAACGGGCGGCAATCTGCGCCACACCCTGACCACGCGTTTTAAAATTCCCCTGATGGTGGGCGGCGCCGTGCTGGGTTTGCTGCTGGTGCGCCCGCGCCGCTTCCTGCCGCTGCTGCGGGCCAGCGGCGCACTGCTCAAGCACGCCACCACCGCCATGCCTGTCGTGCTGGCGCTGGCGCAGCGTTTCAGCAAGAAAGACACGCCGAACTAAAATATTTTTGCCTGGCTGCATCCAAATGGCCGGCCTCTGCGTAGTAATGGTATCAACCAGCCGGTTGAGCCAACTACCAGGAGCTTGCCATGCATGCCACCACCGCACCACGCCATACCGCCCCTTCGCTCACCGTCCTGTGCGCCGCCCTGCTCGTGGCTGCCTGCGCACCGATGAGCGCACGCTACTCGCAGGAACAATTGCCGAACGCCGTCAAGGTGCCCGATGGCCACCAGGTCGCCATGCAGACGGTGGGCGTGGGCAAGATCGCCTACGAATGCAAGGCGAAGAAAGACATGACGGGGCATGAATGGGTCTTCGTGGGACCGGACGCGGCCCTGAACGACCGCAGCGGCATGCAAGTGGGCACGTATGTGGGACCACCCGCCACCTGGGCCAACCTGGACGGCTCGAAAGTGACGGCGACGCAAGTGGCTGTGGCACCGGCCGGCGCGGGCAATATCCCGTATCAGCTGGTGAAAGCCAATCCGGCCACGGGCAGCGGCGCCATGCAGGGCGTCAGCTACATCCAGCGCGTGGCCACCCGCGGCGGCGTGGCGCCAAGCAGCCCCTGCGGCATGGAGTCCGTCGGCGCCAAACAATGGGTGCCCTACCAGGCCGACTACATCTTCTGGAAATCGGCATAAATCCTTTCAAGCGACGGTTGGCAAGCGGGTTTCTGACCTATACTCGGCCTTGAAAACTTGCTAACCGTTCACTCAACGATTGCGCCGACGTTGCCAGCCCACGCCGCCCCTTACGATTACGATGCCGCCCTGCGCGCCTGCGCCAGGGGCGAGCAGCAGGCATTGCACGGCCTGTACCAGCAGGAAAGCCGCTATCTGCTGGGCGTGGCACTGCGCATCGTGCGCCAGCGGGCGCTGGCCGAAGACGTGCTGCACGACGCCTTCCTGAACATCTGGCGCCGCGCCGGCAGCTTCGACGCCACGCGCGGCAGCGGCAAGGGCTGGATCTATGTGGTGGTGCGGCACCAGGCGCTGAACGTGGCGCGCGCCCGCGCCCATGAACTGTCAGCCGACGAGGATACCGTGGAAACCCTGCTGCATGAACGCGAAGGCAACGATGCCGACGCCACCTCGGACGCCTACGCCCTGCAGGCGAACATGGGCAGGCTGCACGACTGCCTGGGCCACCTGGACGAACCCAAGCGCAACAGCATCCTGTACGCCTACGTCGATGGCTGTTCCCATAGCGAAATCGCGCAGCGCCTGCAAGCGCCGCTGGGCACCGTCAAGGCCTGGGTCAAGCGGGGCCTGGCCGCCTTGCGGGAGTGCATGGGATGATCGACAGCGACGAGGAATGGCAAAGGCTGGCCGGCGAATACGTGCTGGGCACCCTGGAACTGGCCGAACGCGCGGAAGTGGAACAGCGCTTGCCGCGCGATGCCGCCTTGCGCGACGCCGTCGATGCCTGGGAACAGCGCTTGCTGCCATTGACCACCCTGGCGCCGCCCGAAACGCCCTCGGCCCAGCTGTGGCCGCGCATCAGCGCCAGCCTGTTCACGCCGAAAACCGTGCAGCAGGCGGGCGGCTGGCAAGCGTGGTGGAACAGCCTGGCCTTCTGGAGATTGCTGGCCGGCGGCGGCCTGGTGGCGACAGCTGTGCTGGCCGTGCTGATCAGCGTGCAACTGCAAGCGCCGAGCGGACCCGGTTATCTGGTGGTGCTGGTGGCGCCGCAGGACAAATCGCCGGGCTGGATCGTGCAGACGGGCGGACGCGGCGGCAAGAACCGCGACCTGAGCCTGATCCCGCTGGGGCCGACCAGCGTGCCGCAGCAAAAGGCCCTGCAATTCTGGACCAAGGGCAAGGACTGGGGCGCGCCCGTCTCGCTGGGCCTGGTCAAGCCGGGGCAAAGCGTCAAGCTGACCCTGGATAAGCTGCCGCCGCTGCAGCCCGAGCAATTGTTTGAAATCACCTTGGAGCCGGAAACGGGCTCGCCCACGGGCCGGCCGACAGGGCCGGTGCTCTACATCGGCCGCGCCGTGAAAGTGATGTAGAGCGGATTATTTGCCCAGCTCGTCACCCATCTCGCGCCCGCGCTGCGCGGCCGCCTTGATGCCCTTGACGATGGCCGCCTTCACGCCGCTCTCTTCCATGCTGGTCAAGGCCGCATAGGTCGTGCCGCCCTTCGACGTGACCCGCTCGCGCAGCAAGGACACGGGTTCGCTGGAGTTCGCCGCCAGCTGCGCCGCGCCCGTAAACGTGGCAATGGCCAGCTGCGTGCCCTGCTCGGGCGTCAAGCCCAGCTCGGCCGCTGCCTGCTGCATCGCTTCGATAAAGTAAAACACATAGGCGGGACCGCTGCCGGAGACTGCCGTGACGGGGTCGATCTTCGCTTCGTCGTCGAGCCAGACGGTCTGGCCAACGGCGCGCAGGATGGCGTCCGCCGTCTTTTTCTGTTCGTCGCTCACGCCGCTGCTGGCCACCATGCCCGTGATGCCCATGCCGATCAGGGCCGGCGTGTTCGGCATGCAGCGCACGATGGCTCCATAATCGCCGAGCCAGCGCGACAGATCGGCCGCGCGGATGCCGGCCGCGATCGACAGGACCAATGGCGCGCTTTCCCCGTCGAGGAAGGGCAGCAGCTGCGCCGCCACGTCGCGCATGCTTTGCGGCTTGACGGCCAGCACGATCACGTCCACGCCGCGCAACGCGTCACTGGCGGACGTCGCCGTCGTGACGCCGAACTGCGCCTGCAGTTTTTCCAGCGCCGGCGCGTGCGGGTCGATCACGTGGATGTTGCCGCCCAGGGTCAGCTTGCCCGCCAGGCCGGCGATCAGGGCCGCGGCCATGTTGCCGCCGCCTACAAATGCGATATTCAATTCTGTCGTCATGCTTGTTCTCTCTTCATCAGGAATAGTTGCGGGAACCGAAGATGGCGCTGCCCACGCGCACGATGGTGGCGCCCTCGAGCACGGCGGCGCGCAAGTCGGCCGACATGCCCATCGACAGGGTGTCGAGCGCCAGCCCGTCCGCCTGCAATTGTTCGTACAGCGCGCGCAATTGCGCGAACGCACGGCGCTGGAGCGTGACATCCGTTTCCGGCTCGGGAATTGCCATCAGGCCGCGCAAACGCAGGCGGGGCAGCAGCGCCACGGCATGCGCCAGCGCCGGCAAGTCAGCCGGCGTTACGCCGCTCTTGCTGGCTTCGCCGCTGATATTGACTTGCAGACAGATATTCAGGTCAGGCAAGCCGGCAGGGCGCTGCTCGGACAGGCGCGCGGCGATCTTTTCCCGTTCCACCGTATGCACCCAGTCGAAGTGCTCGGCGATGGGGCGCGTCTTGTTGCTCTGGATGGGGCCGATGAAATGCCATGCCGGGACGTGCTGCGGCGAGGCCTCCTTCACAAAGGCGATCTTGTCGAGCGCTTCCTGCAGATAGTTTTCGCCAAACGCCATCTGGCCCGCGCGCATGGCGTCCAGCACGGCGTCCGCGCCGAAGGTTTTTGACACGGCCAGCAGGGTCACGTCGGCAGGCGCGCGCTGCGCCTCCACGGCCGCCTGCGCAATACTGTCGCGCACGGCTTGCAAGTTCTGTTCGATTGTGGACATAATCATTTTCTAGTGTATAGGGGCGGCGGCACAGTGCGCCAGCCCATCAATGCAGGCACAGGGATTATAAATGGACATCTCCGAACTTCTCGCTTTCTCCGTCAGCAACAAGGCTTCCGACCTGCACCTGTCTTCCGGCCTGCCGCCGATGATACGGGTCAATGGCGACGTGCGCCGCCTCAACGTGGCGCCGCTCGAGCACAAGGAAGTGCACAGCATGATCTACGACATCATGAACGACAGCCAGCGCAAGGCGTATGAAGAGGCGCTCGAGTGCGATTTCTCGTTCGAAATTCCCGGCCTGGCCCGCTTCCGCGTCAACGCCTACAACCAGGAACGCGGCGCCTCGGCCGTGCTGCGCACGATTCCGTCGAAAGTGCTGACCCTGGAAGACCTGAACGCGCCGCGCATCTTCGGCGAACTGGCCATGCGCCCGCGGGGCCTCGTGCTGGTGACGGGCCCGACGGGTTCGGGCAAGTCGACCACCCTGGCGGCCATGGTGAACCACGTCAACGAGCGCCTGAATCACCATATTCTGACCATCGAAGACCCGATCGAATTCGTGCATGAGCCGAAGAAATGCCTGATCAACCAGCGCGAGGTAGGCTCGCACACGCATTCGTTCAGCAATGCGCTGCGCTCGGCCCTGCGCGAAGACCCGGACGTCATTCTGGTGGGCGAATTGCGCGACCTGGAAACCATCCGCCTGGCGCTGACGGCGGCCGAAACGGGCCACCTGGTGTTCGGCACCCTGCACACCTCGTCGGCGGCGAAATCGATCGACCGCATCATCGACGTCTTCCCCGCCGAGGAAAAGGAAATGGTGCGCGCCATGCTGTCCGAGTCCTTGCAAGCCGTCATTTCGCAGAACTTGCTCAAAACCAAAGACGGCGCTGGGCGCGTGGCCGCGCATGAAATCATGCTGGCCACGCCGGCCGTGCGCAACCTGATCCGCGAAGCGAAAGTGGCGCAAATGTATTCGGCCATCCAGACGGGCAGCAACGTGGGCATGCAGACGCTGGACCAGTGCCTGTCCGACCTGGTGCGGCGCGGCACGATCTCGGCGGAAACTGCCCGCTCGGCCGCCAAGTCGCCCGAAAACTTCCCCGGATAAGCCATGCAGACGACGCACGAACACTATGGCGCCATGCACGCGCTGCTGGCGCAGATGCGCGCACGGGGCGGCTCCGACCTGTTCATCACGGCCGGGTTTCCGCCCGCCATCAAGCTCGACGGCAAGCTGACGCCGCTGGCGGGCGGCGCGCTGGCCGCGCAGCAGGCGGCCGGCTACGTGCGCGCCGTCATGAACGAACGCCAGGCGGCCGAGTTCGCATCGAGCCGCGAAGCCAATTTCGCCATCAGCCCGGACGGCCTGGGGCGTTTCCGCGTGTCCGCCTTCGTGCAGATGGGCCAGGCAGGCATGGTCTTGCGACTGATCAATACCGCCATCCCCACGCTCGATGGGCTCGGTTTACCCGCCATCCTGCAAGACATCGTGATGAGCAAGCGGGGCCTCGTCATCATGGTGGGCGCCACGGGCTGCGGCAAGTCGACCACCCTGGCCGCCATGGTGGGCCACCGCAACGCGCACAGCCATGGCCACATCATCACCATCGAAGACCCCGTGGAATTCATCCATCCGCACGGCAACTGCATCGTCACCCAGCGCGAAGTGGGCGTCGACACGGACGACTGGGCCACGGCCCTGAAAAACACCTTGCGCCAGGCGCCCGACGTGATCCAGATCGGCGAAATACGCGACCGCGACACGATGGACCACGCCATCGCGTTTGCCGAGACGGGCCACCTGTGCCTGGCCACCCTGCACGCGAACAACGCCAACCAGGCGCTGGACCGCATCATCAATTTCTTCCCGGAAGAGCGGCGCCAGCAACTGCTGATGGATCTGTCGCTGAATTTGAAGGGCATGATTTCGCAGCGCTTGATCCCCAACAAGGATGGCGGCGGGCGCAAGGCGGCGCTGGAAATCCTGCTCAACTCGCCGCTGATGAGCGACCTGATCTTCAAGGGTCAGGTGCACGAGATCAAGGAATTGATGAAAAAATCGCGCGAGCATGGCATGCAGACGTTCGACCAGGCCCTGTTCGACCTGCACGAAGCGGGCGCCATCAGCTACGAAGACGCGCTGCGCAATGCGGACTCCGTCAACGACCTGCGCCTGGCGATCAAACTCAAGGGCGCCACGGCGCCGGAACCCGCCCCGCAAACGGGCGCCACCAAACTGGGACTCCTCTGACATGACCAGCATCCACGATTTCCAGGCCGAGGCGCTGGACGGCACGCCGATCGACCTGGCCCGCTACAAGGGCAAGGTACTGCTGATCGTCAACACGGCCAGCGCCTGCGGCTTCACGCCGCAATACCAGGGGCTCGAAGCGCTGTACCGCGCATTCCACGAGCAGGGCCTGGTCGTGCTGGGCTTTCCCTGCAATCAATTCCGCCAGCAGGAACCGGGCTCGAATGGGGAAATCAAAGCCTTTTGCGAAAAGAACTTCGGCGTCACCTTTCCCCTGTTTGCCAAGATCGATGTGAATGGCCCGCATACGCACCCTGTCTTTGCGCAATTAAAACAGGCGGCGCCCGGCATATTGGGCACGCAGTCGATCAAATGGAATTTCACCAAGTTTTTGGTGCGCAAGGATGGCAGCGTATTTCGCCGCTACGCGACGGCCAGCAAACCGGCCAGCCTGGCGGACGACATTCGGCAATTGCTACAGGAATAGCCATTCGACGGTTTGATTAAAAACAATAATTGCTCAAATCAATGAATCCGTGTTTATTTCATGCTTGATATCAATATTGTGTTTCCAATAGCAAATTTCAGTGATAATGTTTGCATAATTATTCGCAGATATCGATCAAAAAACGATGCCAGTCTTTGGGAAAATATTATCTTCATGGATGCGGATGGGAATTTATTCCCGCCTCTTTCTTCCTATTTTCTTCCTGATACTCGCCGTTTCCGCCGTTCGCTATCACGCCCTGCTCGGCACGGAAACGGCGCTGGCCAATGCGCGCTACCAGAGCGATGCGCGGCAACTCGACCTGTTCCTCGCCAATAGCGTGCTGCCGCTGGCCGTGCACGCGGACAGTCACGCGATGCACGACAGCGTGCGCCAGGTACTGCGCAGCGCCCTGCCGCTGAACCGCAGCCTCGTTTCTGCCCGCTGGGACACGGCTGGCGGGCATGTCGAGGTGCTGGCCGACAGCAAGCTTGCCGACACGCTGGCCACGGTGCCGGCGTGGTTCGCGCGCCTGGCGGGTATCAATGCCATCCGCAGCCGCCTGACGGTGGCGCTGCCGGACGGCGGCGACGGCACCCTGAACCTGCACTACACGCCCGGCCTGCCCCTGGCGCAAGTGTGGCACCGGGTACGCGACCAAGCCATCCTCAGCAGCATCAATATCGTGCTCGTCTTCCTGCTGCTGGGCTTGATCCTGGCCACGCACCGCAAGCTGCTGGCGCGCTTCGTGCAGGCGACCGACCGCTTCCGCGAAGGCAACTTCGCCGTGCGCCTGGCAGCCGGCGCCACGCCCGAGGCGCAAGCCGTGTCGCAGTCGTTCAACGGCATGGCCGGCGATATCGAAGAACTGTTGACCTCACTCAAGACCAGCCAGCGCCAGCTGGGCGAACAGCTGAATGAAACCGTGCACATGCAACAGGCGCTGCAAAAGCTGTCCTGGCAAAACTATAATGATGTGCTGACGGGCCTGCCCAACCGTGCCGCGCTGGCCGCCCGCTTCGAACAGGAACTGTTCCTGGCGCGCGAACGCCAGCGCCTGCTGGCCGTCTGCCTGTTCGACCTCGATCACTTTCAGGCCATCAACGACCGCTACGGCGCCGAGGCGGGCGATGAAATCCTCAAGCAGGTAGCGGGCCGCCTGCACGGCTTTACGGGCCAGGTCCACTATGCGGCGCGCCTGGGCGGCGATGAATTCGTCATGCTGCTGTGCGGCCAGGCCAGCATCGCCAGCATCGAACAGAACGTCACGCAACTGATGACTGAGCTGAGCCGTCCCTACCAGTGCGACCAGCAGGCGCTGCACATGACGGCCAGCGCCGGCATCGCCGTCTACGCGGGCAAGGACCTGAATACGGAAAGCCTGCTGCGCCACGCCGACCACGCCGTCTACCAGGCGAAATTGACGGGGCGCAACCAGTACCACTTCTTCGACACCAACCTCGACGAGGAAGTACGCACCCACCACAACCAGCGCACGGAAGTGCGCCACGCCCTGATCAACGGCGAACTGCGGCTGTACTACCAGCCCAAGGTGAATATGCGCGCCGGCACGGTGGTGGGCATGGAAGCGCTGCTGCGCTGGCAGCATCCACGCCGCGGCGTGCTGGCGCCAGCGCAATTCCTGCCACTGGTGGAACAGACGGATTTGATCATCGATATCGGCGAATGGGTGCTGCGCCAGGCCCTGTGGCAGATGCAGCGCTGGAGCGCAACCGGCAAGCACTGGGTGGTCAGCGTGAACATCGCGGCGCGCCACTTCCAGCAACCGGACTTCGTCTCGCGCCTGGAAACCATCCTCGGCGAATTTCCCGGCGTGCGCGCCAGCATGCTGGAACTGGAAATCCTCGAATCGTCGGCCCTGCACGACATCGAGGACGTGCGCCGCATCATCCGCGCCTGCCAGGCGCTGGGCATCACGTTTGCGCTCGACGATTTCGGCACCGGCTATTCGTCGATGTCCTACCTGAAACGCCTGCCGGCCAACATCGTCAAGATCGACCAGAGCTTCGTGCGCAATATGCTCAACGACCGCGACGACCTGCACCTGGTGCGCGCCGTCATCGGCCTGGCCCGTTCCTTCAGCTTGACGGTGATCGCCGAAGGCGTGGAAAGCGTCGAGCATGGCGCGCGCCTGATCCAGCTCGGCTGCGACCTGGCGCAAGGCTACGGCATCGCCCGCCCCATGCCGGCCGACGCCGTGCTGGAGTGGGCGAACACGTTCATCCCCGCCCCGCAATGGCGCATCGCGCAGTACAGCGAAATACCTATTTAGGCGTCAAGGCCGAATCAATCAGCTCGATCCAGTGCCGCACGGGCGTCTGCGTGCCGGACTGCAAATGGCTCAGGCAGCCGATATTGGCCGACACGATCATCTCCGGCTCGCACGCTTCCAGATTCGCCACCTTGTTGTCGCGCAGCTGCTGCGACAGGGCCGGCTGCAGGATCGAATACGTGCCGGCCGAACCGCAGCATAAATGGCTGTCCGCGCACAGGCGCACGTCGACGCCGACGGCGCGCAGCACCTGCTCCACCTTGCCGCGGATCTGCTGGCCGTGCTGCAGGGTGCACGGCGGGTGGTACGCCACCTTTTTCACTATGCGCCCCTTCAGCAGCGCCGCCAGTTCGTTCTCAAAGGCCGGCATGATCTCGGACAGATCGCGCGTCAGTTCAGCGATGCGCCGCGCCTTCTGCGCATACTGCGCATCGTGCGCCAGCAGATGGCCGTATTCCTTCACCGTGGCGCCGCAGCCGGACGCCGTCATGACGATGGCTTCGGCGCTGTCCATGCCGCTGACATAGGGCCACCAGGCGTCGATATTGCGGCGCATGTCGTCCAGCGCCGCATCCTGGTCGTTCAGGTGATGGCGCAGCGCGCCGCAGCAGCCCGCCTTGGGCGCGACGATCAATTGCACGCCCAGCGCGTCGAGCACGCGCGCCGTGGCCGCATTGATGTTCGGCGACATGGCCGGCTGCACGCAGCCGTCGAGCAGCAACATGGTGCGCGCGTGCCGGCGCACCGGCCATGCACCGGCTGCGGCGCCTGGCCGCAATTTGTCCTGCAAGCTTTTCGAGAGCAGCGGGCGCAGCGCCTGCCCCGCCTTGTACACGGGCGTAAACAGCCAGCGGCGCGGCAAGGCTTCCTTCAGGGCGAAGCGCAGCGCGCGTTCGCGCAAGGGGCGCTGCACGCGCTGCTCGACGACGTTGCGGCCGATGTCGACCAGGCGCCCGTACTGCACGCCCGAGGGACAGGTCGACTCGCAGTTGCGGCAGGTCAGGCAGCGGTCCAGGTGCGTCTGCGTCTTGGCCGTGACGGGCGCGCCTTCCAAGACCTGCTTGATCAGGTAGATGCGCCCGCGCGGGCCATCGAGTTCGTCGCCCAGCAGCTGGTAGGTGGGACAGGTGGCCGTGCAAAAGCCGCAATGCACGCAGGCGCGCAGGATGGCTTCGGCTTCGTCGCCTGCCGGCGTGTTCTTGATGAAATCGGCGAGATTGGTTTGCATGCGCGCTCAATACATTCTGTGCGGGTTGAAGATGCCAGCCGGGTCGAAAGCCTGCCGCAGGCGCTGGTGGATTTTTTCAACGGCCGGCGCCAGCGGATGGAATACGCCCACGGCCTTGTCGCCGCCGCGGAACAGGGTGGCGTGGCCGCCAAGCGCGGCCACTGCCCGGCGGATGTCTAGCGCCCCGGCCGCATCGGCGTCGGCGTCGAGCTTGAGCCAGCGCTGCGCCCCGCCCCACTCGATCAACTGGCGCCCCTTGACGATCACGGCGCTGGCGTGCGGCGGCAGCGACAGCCGCCACAAGCTGCCCGCGCCCGCAAAGAAGGCGTGCGTCTGCTCGCGCACGGACATCCAGAAGGCGGCCGCGTCATCGGGCGCCAGCACCTCGCCGCCCAGCGCATGCAACGCCGCCGACACGGCCGCCTCGGCGCCGGACATGCGTACGCTCAAGACGCCATCGTGCCAGCAGCTGGCCGATATCGGCAGCGGTTGACCAGCCCATTCATTGAGCAGGCGCAAGGCGGCGATTTCCGCACACGCCACGCGCAAGGTCGCTTCGCGCAGCGGCAGGGGCAGCACCTTCAGCGACACTTCCAGGATCAGGCCCAGCGTGCCCATGGACCCCGCCAGCAGGCGCGAGACATCGTAGCCGGCCACGTTTTTCATGACCTGCCCGCCAAAGGCCAGGCGTTCGCCATGGCCATCCATCAGCACGGCGCCCAGCACGAAGTCACGCAAGGCGCCCGCGCTGGCCCGGCGCGGCCCGGACAAGGCGCTGGCGACGACGCCACCCAGCGTGGCGCCAGCGCCGAAATGGGGCGGCTCGAAAGCCAGCATCTGATTGCGCGCTGCCAGCGCCGCCTCGATCTCGGCGAGCGGCGTGCCGCAGCGGGCCGTGATCACCAGCTCCGTCGGTTCATAATCGATGATGCCCGCATACGCGCGCGTGTCGAGCACCTCGCCATCGAGCTGCTGGCCATACCAGTCTTTCGTGCCGCCGCCGCGCAGGCGCAAGGGCTTGCCCGCCGCGCTGGACGCCAGAATCTGCTGCCTGAATTGTTCCGCTATCGCTTGCAATGGGGTCTCCGGAAAATTAAAAACGGGGCAGGTTGGCGAACGGCAGGCGTCCCGCCGTCACATGCATCTTGCCGAATTCGGCGCAGCGGTTCAAGGTGGGAATCGCCTTGTCCGGGTTCAGCAAGGTGTGGGGGTCGAAGGCGCGCTTGACGGCAAAGAAGGCATCGAGTTCGGCGCGCGTAAATTGCACGCACATGGAATTGATCTTTTCCATGCCCACGCCATGTTCGCCCGTGATGGTGCCGCCCACGGCCACGCACAGGGCCAGGATGTCCGCGCCAAACGCCTCGGCGCGCTCGAATTCGCCGGGCTTGTTGGCGTCGAACAGGATCAGCGGGTGCAGATTGCCGTCGCCCGCGTGGAACACGTTGGCGCAGCGCAAGCCATGCGTCGTTTCCATGGCGGCGATGCCCGTCAGGACTTCGGCAAGGCGCTTGCGCGGAATGGTGCCGTCCATGCAGTAGTAGTCGGGCGAGATGCGCCCCGCGGCGGGAAACGCGTTCTTGCGGCCGGACCAGAACTTCATGCGCTCCGCTTCCGACTGCGAGACGGCAATGGCGCTGGCGCCCGCCCCTTCCAGCACGGCCGTCATGCGGGCGATTTCCTCTTCCACTTCCTCGTGGGTGCCGTCCGCCTCGCACAGCAAGATGGCCGCCGCGTCGGTGTCGTAGCCGGCCTTGACGAACGGTTCGACCATGCGCGACGAAGTCTGGTCCATCATTTCCAGGCCCGCCGGGATGATGCCGGCGGCGATCACATTGGCCACGGCATTGCCGCCCGTGACGACGTCGCCGAACGAGGCCATGATGACCCGCGCCGTGGCCGGCTTCGGGATCAGCTTGACCGTCACTTCCGTGACGATGCCCAGCATGCCTTCGGAACCGATGAAGACGGCCAGCAGGTCCAGGCCGGGCGAATCGAGGCATTCGCCGCCCAGTTCCAGCACGTCGCCGTCGATGGTGACGACGCGCACGCGCAGCACATTGTGCACGGTCAGGCCGTATTTGAGGCAATGCACGCCGCCCGAGTTTTCCGCCACGTTGCCGCCGATGCTGCAGGCGATCTGCGAGGACGGGTCGGGCGCGTAGTACAGCGCGTGGGGCGCCGCCGCTTCGGAAATGGCCAGGTTGCGCACGCCCGGCTGCACCACGGCCGTACGCGCATAAGCGTCGAGGCGCACGATGCGGTTCAAACGCGCCGTCGACAGCACCACGCCGTCGGCGATGGGCAAGGCGCCGCCCGACAAGCCCGTGCCGGCGCCGCGCGGCACGATCGGCACGCCAAGTTCGCGGCAGACGCCGAGGATGGCGATGACCTGTTCTTCCGTGTCGGGCAGGGTCACCACCATCGGCAGCTGGCGGTAGGCGGCCAGGCCGTCGCATTCGTACGGGCGCGTGTCTTCGGCGTCGGACAGCACGCAGCGGGCCGGCAGCACGGCCAGCAGGGCCGCGACGACGGCTTGCTGGCGCGCGGCGGTCAATCCGGGTTCAGGGGCGGCATTGAGCATAAGATGGATGGCAAGAGGCATGGACGTGCAACGATTGTAAGCACAAAAGTGGCGCGCACCGCATTTTTTGTCCGATTTGCCTGCAAATCCGGCGCCGGGCGGCGCACAGTGTCGTATGCTGCCCCCATTCTTCTTTACAGGATCAGCATCATGGGCAACCGACTTTCGAAAATCGCCACGCGCACGGGCGACAATGGCAGCACCGGCCTGGGCGACGGCAGCCGCACCAGCAAGGACAGCGCCCGCATCCACGCCATGGGCGACGTGGACGAACTCAATTCCAACATCGGCTTGCTGCTGTGCGAAGCCATGCCCGACGCCTTGCGCGAGGAGCTGGTGGCCATCCAGCACGACCTGTTCGACCTGGGCGGAGAAATCTGCATCCCCGGCTACCAGCTGATCAAGGAAGAGCACGTGCTGCGCCTCGACGACCTGCTGGCGAAATACAATGCGGACTTGCCGGCCCTCTCCGAATTCATCCTGCCGGCCGGCTCGCGCGCCGCCTCGCTCGCGCATGTGTGCCGCACCGTCTGCCGCCGCGCCGAGCGCAGCATCGTCGCCCTGGCCAATGCGGAGCCCCTGCACGAACATCCGCGCCAGTACGTGAACCGATTGTCGGACCTGCTGTTCGTGCTGTCGCGCGTGCTCAACCGCTTTGCCGGCGGCAGCGACGTGCTGTGGCGGCATGACCGCACGCGGGGCTAAATAAAAAACGGCGATGCAGTTTGACAGGCATCGCCGTGTTGCATCAAGCTGACAGGCGCTTGCTAG
This sequence comes from Janthinobacterium sp. GW823-FHT01H08, assembly GCF_058797855.1. Lineage (NCBI taxonomy): Bacteria > Pseudomonadati > Pseudomonadota > Betaproteobacteria > Burkholderiales > Oxalobacteraceae > Janthinobacterium > Janthinobacterium sp. GW823-FHT01H08. The sequence goes on along the minus strand of NZ_CM179504.1, from coordinate 1,161,606 downwards.
CCGCAGGCCTGCAGACACGCCTTATTGACACGCACGCATGAAGGCACACTGAACTCCATGACACAGGCGTCGAGCGCCATATAGCACTCGGATTGGCATTCCGAAATGTCGGCGGTACTGCTGGCCATCGCATACGAGGCGCTGACGCCCATGGCAAACAAAAAGAAACCCAGTTTTTTGAACATAAGTACTCCTTTGTGGAAATGAGGGACGGCAGGATGGATGAAGTGACGCAGCCGGCCTGCCCAGCGTACTGACTGGTTAGCCGGCAATCATGATCTATGGCAAGATCGGATCGCAGCTTTTCATGCACATCCGGTGAATCTTGGTGCACGCGCCTGGCGCCGTCGGATGGTCGGTCATGCACTGCACCAGATCATCGTCACACTGCGCATAGCATTCCGGCTCGCCGCCGCCGGCCATCGCATACGATGCGCTGACGCCCATGGCAAACAAAAAGAAACCCAGTTTTTTGAACATAAGTACTCCTGTTGAATTGTGAGACGATGAGCAACATCCATGGCGCGCCGTCCCTTACGCGTCATCCATAAGTGCTTCCGCGCGTCAGTTATGCGGCGGGCGCAGGCATTCCTTCTGACAAGCCTGATAATTTTCCATGCAGGCCGGCTGGCCGAATTCCACGCAATCGAGCAAGTTGCGCTCGCAGACAAAGGTGCAGTCAGGGCCGCCAGCCTGGACACTGAAAGACAGGGCGGCGCCGGCGGCAAACAGGAAAGCGGCAATCTTTTTGAACATGGTCAGCCTTTCAAGTTAACAAGTGGGAACGTCAGATTTTCTTCAGCGCCGCTTCCAGCGCGCCCGCATTAAAACCCTGGATCTTGCGGTTGCCGATCAGCACAACAGGCACGCCGCCGCCGCCAAGTTCCGCATGGGCTTTTTTCGCGTCCGGGGATTTCTCGATATCGAGATCGACGAATTCGATCTTGTTTTCCTTGAAGTACGCGCGCGTCTTGGCGCAGTAGCCGCACCAGTCCGTGCCGTACAAGACCACTTTCGCCTGGGCGTTCGGGAAATACGCCGCGTAATTGCCCTCGGTGTAATTCGACTTGAACAAGCCCGGCAACAAGGACAGGCCATAACCGCTGCCCAGGCCGGCAGCGAGGATCAGGCCATACATGGCGATGGTTTTCATTTTTTTCTGCATCATAGGTATCAGAGACGTAGATGATCGAGGGCGGCCGGCGCAGCATGCGCTTGCCCGCCGCCTGGCAATGCACGGAGATCAGGAGCCGATGTCGCAGACCCTCAGGCAGGCTTTGTAACTGCCGATGCAAAACGGGGATCTGTCGCCATTTTGCATCGTGCATTCCCGCAGCTCCTCCTCGCAGGTAGAGCAGCCGATATCGGAAGCCATGGCATAGGAAGCGCTCAATCCCAGGGTGAAAATAAATGCTGCAATCTTTTTCATTTACTACTCTCCATGTGAGCGATTGCCTCAGGCAATCGCGGCAGACCAGTCGTAAGAAATGTCATCTTTGCTTGCTACGAAAACGAATATAGACCGCACTTATTTTAGAGTCAACGTTTCATTTCGATAAATTTCCAGTTTGGAAAATATACGGGCAAAGCGCATGGAATGTGGAATTTGGAGAGATTGGGAGGCGTCAAACGTCTATACAATATTGGCGCCGCAAGCAGGAGAGGCCGGTTGCGGGCGCAGCCGGCCGGCGGCTATATTCAGGCCGGCACAGGCAGGCTCACGGGCTGCGCCTGCACATGTTCGCGCAATAATCCCCGCAGCAGCTGCACCTGGGCCACCGCGTCGGCTTGCAGGGCCGTCAAGCCCTCGGCAACGCAGGGGCCAGGCGCGCCGGCATCTGCGTCACCGCGCAGCAGCGCATCGATTTCCCCGCTGACCTCGGCGATCCAGCGTTGCAATTCGGGCGGCGCAGGCTCGGCCTGCGGGCTCAGACTGATGCGCGCCGTGCTGCCCGCCACGCGGCGCAGCAGCGGCAAGGTGCGCAGCGCCGCCAGGCCCACGCCGCTGCTGCGGTCGAGGCGGCGCTCGATGCGCAGGCGCTGCAAGACCTGTTCCGCGTTATTGCTGGCCAACCCCGCCTCGCGGCGCAGGCGTGCGATGGCGCTATCCCATTTGCCACCGGCCGCCAGCACGGCCAGCAGGTATTTCAGGTTGGCCGACACGGCTTTCGCCAGGCGCTGGTCCAGGTCGTCCGCCTCGCGGTCCGGCCACAGGAAGAACGTGGCCAGCAGGGCCAGCACGCAGCCGAGCACGTTGTTGCCCAGGCGGCTCATCGCATACACCATCTCGCTGGCCGGCGCCGCATAGTCGGCCACCAGCACGAAGGCGGGCGTCATGAACAGCACGTGCAGGCTGTAGCTGACGCGGCGCAAGGCCATCGTGGCGACAATCAGGGGAAACACCACCAGCGAGATGCCCAGCGGCGTGTAGATGACGAGGCCGATCAGCACGGCCAGCACGGCGCCCAGCACGCTGCCCGCCACGCGCTCGATGCCGCGCGGCCAGGTGGTGGACACGGACGGCTGCAATATCAATAAGGTGGCCATGGTGGCCCAGTAGCCGAACGGAATATGCAGCGCCTCGACCAGCAGGAAGCCGGCCGTCGTCGCCAGCGACACGCGCGCCGCGTGGCGCCAGCTCAGCGACTGCGGCGTGGCGTTGACTTTCGCCGTTTGCCACGCCTGCCCCAGCGCCAGGAAGGCCGCCTCGCGCCACGGCAGCTGCGTCGCGCGCGGCAAGCCCAGCTCCATGAATTCCACGTTCAGGCGCAAGGGCAGCAAGGCGCCCAGCGCCGCTTCCAGGCGCCGTCCGCAGCCGGCCAGGCGGCGCTGCAATTCCAGGGGCGGCGTTTCCGGCTGGCGCTGCACGGCTTGCCCCAGGCGGCGCAGCAGCACGGCCATCACTTCCAGGCTGCGCCGCGCGCGCGGGTCCTGGCGCAGCCGGTGCTGCTCGCGCTCGCACGTATGCGTGACGGCGATCAGATAGGCGAAGATGCGCTCGGCGTCGCTGAGCGCCAGCAGCAGATTGTCGTACAGGGCGCTGCGGCCCGCGCGCGCGGGCGGCACGGCGGCCAGCGCCACCCGCGCCGCTTCCAGCGCGGCGCGCGCCTGCGAACGGTAGCTGGCGCCATGCGCGGCGGCGTCCGGCAATGCGGGGCCCTGTTCCAGGAAGCGCGCATTGTCGCGCGCGATGCCGGCCAGGCGCGAATACGCGGCGCGGATGGCGCGCCGGCTCGGGCCGAACGGGTGGATGCGCCACACCGTAAAACTGAGCACGGTGGCGAACAGGCAGCCGAACATGTACAGCCCCAGGAAAGGCGCCGTCTGCGTCATCGATTGCAATGGATGCGTGACCATCACCACGCAGGCCGTGGCCGCCAGGATGGCCACCTGCGCCGTGGCCGCGCCCCAGATGCGCGCCAGCGCGCCGGCCCAGGAAAACAGCAGCACGGCGATGGCCGCCGTCACCACGCCATGGCCGGCCGCCAGCGCCGTCAGGCCGCCGGCCACGGTCGACAGCAGGCCGAAACCCACCATCGACACGAAACGCATGCGCCGCGTGCCGGCCGCGTCGGCCAGGCAGGTCCAGAAGGCGCCGATGGCGGCCCAGGAAAAATCGGGATGGTCGAACAGCAGGCCCAGCAGCAGCATGGCGCTCGAGGCGCAGGCGGCCCGCAAGCCTTCGGACAGATTCGTTTCGTCGATGGCCAGGCTGACCATCCACAGGGGACGGCGCTGCGCCAGCTTGTCGGTATAGGCGTGCATGCCCGTCAGCCAGCGGCTTGCCAGCATGCGGGAACGGCGGTGGAGTTTCCTGAAATGCAAGATCGGCTTTGAAAGGGGTATCAAAGCGTCATCGTAGCATTCCCGGACGAAAAATGTTGCAGTGCAGCGTAAAATCCCTGCCGTCGAAAAAAAAGCGGCACCGCAGTGCCGCTTTCATGCGTACAAGCAATCTTAGCTGACGACAGCCAGGCGCGGCTGGGAGCCGCCAAAACGCTGCTCGATCGACGCGGCGATGCCGGTGGCGTCCAGGCCCACGCTTTTCAGCAGTTGCACGGGGTCGCCATGGTCGATGAAGGTGTCGGGCAAGCCCAGCATCAAAATCGGCTTGACGATGCCTTCCGCCGCCAGCGCTTCGGCCACGGCCGAACCGGCGCCGCCCATGATGCAGCCCTCTTCCACCGTCACCAGGTAATCATGCTCGGCAGCAAGCTGCTTCACCAGTGCCACGTCGAGCGGCTTGACGAAGCGCATGTTGGCCACCGTCGCGTCGAGCTTGTCGCCGGCCGCCACGCTCGGCGCCACCATCGAACCGAAGGCCAGGATGGCGATGCGCTTGCCGTGACGCTTGATCTCGCCCTTGCCGATCTCGATGCTGGTCAGTTCCGGCACGATGGCCACGCCGGCACCGGCGCCGCGCGGATAGCGGATGGCGGCGGGGCCCGGATAATGGTAGCCCGTCGTCAGCATCTGGCGGCATTCGTTTTCATCGGACGCAGCCATGACGACCATGTTCGGGATGCAGCGCAGGAACGCCATGTCGTAATTGCCCGCGTGCGTGGCGCCGTCGGCGCCCACCAGGCCGGCGCGGTCCAGCGCGAACGTCACGTCCAGGTTTTGCAGGGCCACGTCGTGGATCAGCTGGTCGTAGGCGCGCTGCAAAAAGGTCGAATAGATGGCCACGACGGGTTTCAAGCCTTCGCAGGCCAGGCCGGCGCCAAACGTCACGGAATGCTGCTCGGCGATACCGACGTCGAAATAGCGGTTCGGGAATTGCTGTTCGAACTTGACCATGCCCGAGCCTTCGCGCATGGCCGGCGTGATGCCTACCAGGCGCTTGTCGTGCGCCGCCATGTCGCACAGCCAGTTGCCGAACACTTCCGTGTACGTCATCTTGCCCGGTGCCGTGGCCGGCTTGATGCCTTCCAAGGGATTGAACTTCGGCGTGCCGTGGTACAGGATCGGTTCCGCCTCGGCCAGCTTGTAGCCCTGCCCCTTCTTGGTCACCACGTGCAGGAATTGCGGACCCTTCAATTGCTTGATGTTTTGCAAGGTCGGGATCAGCGAATCGAGGTCGTGGCCGTCGATGGGGCCGATGTAATTGAAACCGAATTCCTCGAACATGGTGGCGGGCACGACCATGCCTTTGGCGTGCTCTTCAAAGCGCTTCGCCAATTCCAGCACGGGGCCGGGCAGCACGGATTTGCCGACATTTTTCGCCGCCGCATAGAACTGGCCCGACATCAATCGCGCCAGGTGGCGGTTCAGCGCGCCCACAGGCGGCGAGATCGACATGTCGTTGTCGTTCAAAATCACCAGCAGGTTGACGTCTTCCTGCACACCCGCATTGTTCATCGCCTCGAAGGCCATGCCGGCCGTCATCGAGCCGTCGCCGATCACGGCGATCGCATGCAGCGGGTCGCCCTTGATCTTGGCGGCCTGGGCCATGCCCAGCGCGGCCGAGATCGACGTCGACGAGTGCGCCGTGCCGAAGGTGTCGTATTCGCTCTCGTCGCGCTTCGGGAAGCCGGAAATGCCGTCTTTCTGGCGCAAGGTATGCATGCGCTCGCGGCGGCCCGTCAGGATCTTGTGCGAATAGGTCTGGTGGCCCACGTCCCAGACGATGCGGTCGTGCGGCGTGTTGAAGACGTAATGCAGCGCGACGGTCAGCTCGACCGTGCCCAGGTTGGACGACAAGTGGCCGCCCGTCTTGGAAACGGAATCGAGCAGGAAGCTGCGCAATTCCTGCGCCAGCGGCACCAGTTGCGAGCGGGCCAGCTTGCGCACTTGCGCTGGTTCATTGATGGTTTCTAACAGTTTCATTTATGCCTTCCGCTGCACGACCAGGTCCGCCAGCTCGCGCAAACGGCGTGCCTTGTCCCCGAATGGCGCCAGCGCCGCATGGGCGTCGCACCGCAATTGTTCTGCCAGGGCCCGCGATGGTTCCAGCCCCAGTATCGATACGTAGGTAGGCTTGTTGGCGGCAGCATCCTTGCCCGCCGTCTTGCCCAGGGTGGCCGAATCGGCCGTCGCGTCGAGCACGTCGTCGACCACCTGGAACGCCAGCCCGACGGCGCGCGCATACGCGTTCAGCGCCGACATCTCGTCCGCCGTCAAATCCTTGCCCGCCAGCGCGCCGAGGATCACGGCTGCGCGCAGCAAGGCGCCCGTTTTCAGTTGATGCATCTGTTCCAGCTGCGGCAAGGTCAAGGCCAGGCCGACGCTGTCGAGGTCGATCGCCTGGCCGCCGCACATGCCTGCGGAACCGGAAGCGTGCGCCAGCAGCCGGATCATCGCCATTTGCCGCGCGGGAGGAATCGCCGCGCCGTCGGCCAGCAGCATGAAGGCCTGCGATTGCAGCGCGTCGCCGACCAGCAGGGCCGTCGCTTCATCGTAGGCGATGTGCACGGTGGGCTTGCCACGGCGCAAGGCATCGTCATCCATGCACGGCATGTCGTCATGCACGAGCGAATACACGTGAATCATTTCCAGCGCGCAAGCTGCGCGCGCGAGCGTGTCTTGATCGGCGTCAAACAGTTCGCCGGCCGCCATCACCAGCAGCGGACGCACGCGCTTGCCGCCGCCCAGCAGCGCATAGCGCATGGCAGCGTGCAGCTTGTGCGGCACGACGTCTGCCGCCGGCAGGAATTGGTCGAGCCGGCCTTCCACGCCGGACTGGGTCGCTTGCATCCAGTCGCCGAAGGTCACGCCGTCTTGTTGCACATTGGCCATCATTGGGCGGCCTCGCCGGCATCCACGAACGGTTTCAACATGTCGCCTTCCAGTACTTTCACCTGCGCTTCGACACTGTCGAGCTGGGTAGCGCAATACTTGACCAGTTCCGAGCCGCGCTGGTACGCCGCGACCGATGCTTCCAGCGGCAACTGGCCCGCTTCCATTTGCGTTACCAGCTGCGCCAGTTCCGCCATCGCCTCTTCAAACGAGGCCGGCGCTGCGGCAGCGGCAGTTAATTTCTTCGACATAGACTCAGATCTCTTCGTGGCACGAGGGGCTTGTAGGGAGACGCCGGGGACTCCCGGCCAGCATAGAAGCGTTATTTTAGAACAAACCACACTATTAAGTGAAAACTTAAGCGCAATCGGCGCGCTCAAAGTCAATAGCGTTGCCAGCTTGTCAGTGGATTTTAGCCGAATCGCCCCTTGCTACCGGAAATTGCACGCCAAATGACAATGTTTCTCATTAAAGTAGTGCATTTACCGGGCGGGTTTGATAATGCCGAGGCCGATACGCGCTATAATCGCCGGTTCTGTCCGAAATACCGTTTCAACAAATTTGAATTCAGGTCTTTGCGGATTCTTTCTCTCTGTAGCGGTTGCCCAGGGAATGGCCTGGGGCACTGCTGACCGTTGTACATTTATGGGGGGTTGGGATGTCCGATCTGGCTACTCACGCCAAGCTGGCGCGTTCAAACGCGCAACTTCCGGTCCACGTCTATTTTGACGAAACGCTGTTGCAGCGTGAAATGCAGCAATTGTTCCAAGCCGGCCCGCGCTATGTCGGGCACGAGCTGATGGTGCCGGAAACCGGCGATTTTGCGACCCTGGCGTCTGAGAACGAAGGGCGCATGCTCGTGCGCAACGCCAATGGCATCGAAGTGCTGTCCAACGTGTGCCGCCACCGGCAGGCGCTGATGTTCAATGGCCGCGGCAACGCAAATAACATCGTCTGCCCGCTGCACCGCTGGACCTACGACCTCAAGGGTGAATTGATCGGCGCGCCGCACTTCCCCGAGACGCCGTGCCTGAACCTGTCGAAAACGCCGCTGCAAAGCTGGAATGGCTTGCTGTTCGAGCAAAATGGCTACAACGTGATGGAAAAATTGAAAGATTTGTCCGTCTCGAAAGACCTCGATTTTTCCGGCTATATGTTCGACCACGTGGAAATCCACGAGTGCGACTACAACTGGAAGACCTTCATCGAAGTCTACCTCGAGGATTATCACGTCGAACCGTTCCACCCGGGCCTGGGCAGCTTCGTCAGCTGCGACGACCTGCGCTGGGAATTCGGCAAGGATTACAGCGTGCAGACGGTGGGCGTGCACCGCGGCCTGCAGCAGGCCGGCTCGCCTGCCTACAAGAAATGGCAGGAGCAGGTGCTGCAATTCCGCGGCGGCGAAGCGCCGCCGTATGGCGCCATCTGGCTGACCCTGTATCCGAACATCATGGTCGAATGGTATCCGCACGTGCTGGTCGTCTCGACCCTGTGGCCCGACGGCCCGCAAAAAACGCGCAATGTGGTGGAGTTCTATTACCCCGAAGAAATTGTGCTGTTCGAGCGCGACTTCGTCGAAGCGGAACGGGCTGCCTACATGGAAACCTGCGTCGAGGACGATGAAATCGCCCAGCGCATGGATGCGGGCCGCAAGGTCCTGATGGCGCGCGGCGTGAACGAAGTGGGCCCTTACCAATCGCCCATGGAAGACGGCATGCAGCATTTCCACGAGTGGTATCGCAACAATATCGAACTGTAATTCCCTCAAGGGCCGCATTGCGCGGCCCTTTTTCATTTTCATCGTCAGGATTTACTCATGCAATCTTTATGGATGCTGTTTGCCAGTTTTATGTTCGCCATCATGGGCGTGTGCGTGAAACTGGCGTCGGATCTGTATTCGACCTCGGAAATCGTCATGTACCGCGGCATCATCGGCATGCTCGTCATGAGCTGCACGATTCTGTACCAGGGCGGCAGCTTTAAGACCACGATGCCGGGCCAGCATCTGTGGCGCGGCGTGGTGGGCGTGATCGCCCTGTGGCTGTGGTTTTATGCCATCGCCATCCTGCCGCTGGCCACGGCCATGACCCTCAATTACATGGCGCCCATCTGGATCGCCGTGATTTTACTCGCGGGCGGCTGGTGGAAAGGCATGCAACAGGTCGAGTGGCCGCTGGTGGCGGCCATTGCCATGAGCTTTGTCGGCGTGACGTTGCTGCTGCAACCCGTGTTCGAGACGGACCAGCTGAGCGGCGCCATCACGGCCTTGATTTCCGGCATGCTGTCGGCCCTCGCCTACTTGCAGGTGCGCAAACTGGGCTTGCTGGGCGAGCCCGAATACCGGGTCGTGTTCTATTTCTCGGTCGTCAATTTCCTGGCCGGCGTGATCGGCCACGTGGCCAGCGCCGGCGGCGGCCCCGTCGTCTGGCACATGCACACGAGCGCCTACGGCATCGGCTTGCTGGCCGCCATCGGCTTGTGCGCCACCATGGCGCAGATGGCCATGACGCGCTCCTATCGCTTGGGCAAGACCCTCGTGGTTGCCAATTTACAGTACACAGGCATCGTCTTTTCCAGCTTCTGGGGCGTGGTGATCTTCGGCGACCTGTTCGACTGGCATGGCTGGGCCGGCATCGCCATCATTCTCGTCTCGGGCATCGCGGCCACCTATTACAATACCCGCAACACGGCCCGTGGTGCCGCCATCGCGCGCACGGATCCCATCGCCAGCGAAGTGTAAAGGAGCGTTGCTGATGTACACCACCTTGATCCAGGCCAGCGAACTGGCCGACCACCTGAATGACAGCCACTGGGTCATCCTTGATTGCCGCCACGACTTGCTCAACCCGGCAGCGGGCAGCGACGCGTTTGCCGCCGCGCATATCCAGAACGCGCAGTTCGCCGACATCGACACGGCCTTGTCCGGCCCCAAGACGGCCCGTGGCCCGGCATTTACGGGCCGGCATCCCTTGCCCGACCGCAACGCGCTGCTGGCCACCCTGCGCGGCTGGGGCATCGATGACGACACGCAAATGGTGGCGTACGATGGCCAGGGCGGCATGTTCGCCGCCCGTTTGTGGTGGCTGCTGCGCTGGCTCGGCCACCCGAATGTGGCCGTGCTCGACGGCGGCCTGGCCGCCTGGCAGGCACAAGGCTTGCCGCTGGTCACGCCCGTGGCACCGCGCCCTGTCGGCAAGCTGACGGAAAAGGCCAGCCTGACGCGCACGGTCAGCGTGCAGGACGTCGTCGCCAACCTGGAAACGCAAGCCTTGACGGTGATCGACGCGCGCGCCCCCGACCGCTACCGCGGCGAAAACGAAACCATCGACCCCGTGGGCGGCCACATCCCGGGCGCGAAAAACCGTTTCTTCAAGGATAACTTGCAGGCGGACGGCCGCTTTAAAAGCGCGGAAGCACTGCGGCGCGATTTCAGCGCCCTGTTTGACGCACCGCAAGCGGCCGTCATGCAGTGCGGCTCCGGCGTGACGGCATGCCACAACCTGCTGGCCCTGGAAGTGGCCGGTTTACCTGGCGCGGCCCTGTATCCCGGTTCGTGGAGCGAATGGTGCGCCGATCCGGCGCGGCCGGTGGCGACGGGCAACTAAAAAAAAGCGGACCTCGGTCCGCTTTTTCATATCCAGTGGATAACTATGATGTTATCCCCAGCGATTGATTCAACTGCGCCAGTTCCGCCTGCCACGCCTGCTGGCTGGCCGGCTTCTGGTGGCGCGGTTTTCTCGCCAGGTCTTCCGCCAGCAATTGCTCCAGTTCGCACAAGCGTTCCAGTTGAACATCAACGTCGGTTTGCGCTGGCGCAAGCGCAGCCGTTTCCACGCGCGGCACCGGCAACGGCGCCTGTCCATCCTCGGCACTCAGGCGTGCATACGCGCTGGCCGCATCCGGCCACTCTTCCAGCCGGCCATCGGCCACTACCCAAAAGCGGTTGCAGGCCGTTTCGATCAGGTCGCGGTCGTGCGACACCAGCAGGCAGCCGCCTGCAAAGCCGCGCAAGGCTTGCCCCAGTTCCGCCTTGCCCTGCATGTCCAGGTGGTTGCTGGGTTCATCGAGCAACAATAAATGATAGCTGGCCAGGGACAGCCCCAGGAACAACAGCCGCGCCCGCTCGCCGCCGCTCAGGGTCGCCACCGTCTGGCCATGGCGCGCATACGGGAAACCGGCCGAGATCAACGCTTGCTTGCGCGCCACCTGGCTGCGCGCAGCTTCGTTCTGCACGGCAAACGGGTACAGGGCGTCGGATAAATCGGCCGTATCGGCCAGTTGCCTGAGCGACTGGTCGTAATAGCCGATGCTGGCGGCGTGGTGCCAGCGCAAGTCCGCCCGCTCCTCCTGTTCCTGGATCGCTTGCCAGCACAGGCGCAGCAAGGACGACTTGCCGCTGCCGTTGGCACCCAGCAAGGCGACCCGGTCGCCCGGTTTCAGCCACAGCTGACCGGTGTGGAACAACAGCGGGGAAGCGGGCACGGCGCGCACGTCCAGGGCGTCCAGCGCCAGCAACTGGTCGGCCGCCAGCGGCTTGCCGCGCAAACTCAAACGCCACGGTGCGCCATCGCTGACGAATGATTGCGCATCCTTCAATTTGTCGATGCGCCGCTGCATGGTCTTGGCCTTGCGCGCCAGGTCTTCATTGTCATAGGTGCGGCCCCACAGGGCCAGGCGGGCGCTGCTGGCGGACAAACGGTCGATTTCCTTCTGTTCGGCCGCATGCCGGGCGGCAGCGGCCAGATCGGCTTCGGCCAGGGCCGCCAGCGCGGGACCGCACGGCAAGTCGAAGTCGTACAGGCGGCTATCGCGCAAGATCCAGCTGCGCGTGGCCACGTTGTCGAGCAGGCGCTGGTCGTGCGAGACGAGGATGAAGGCGCCGCGCCAGCGCAGCAGGAATTGCTCCAGCCACAGCAGCGACGGCAAGTCCAGATGATTGCTCGGCTCGTCGAGCAGCAGCACGTTCGGCTCCTGCAGCAGGGCGCGTCCCAGCAGCAGCCGCGTGTGCTGGCCGCCGGACAGGGAATGCACGGGCACTTGCGCCGTCTCGTGCTCGAAGCCTAACTCGGCAAGCAGGCTCTCGACACGCCAATGCAGCTCGGGCTGCTCCAGCACGGGCGCCAGCAAGGCGTCGTACAGGCTCAGGCTGGCAAGTTCCGGCGGCAAGTGCTGCTCCACGTGCTGCAGGCGGCAGGCACGGGCATAGTGGATGGTGCCGGCAGTGGCTTCCCGCGTGCCGCTGAGCAGGCCCAGCAAGGTGGATTTGCCGCAGCCATTGTGGCCGATCAGGCCGATGCGGTCGCCCTGGCGCAGGGTAAAGGCGAGTTCGTTGAAGAGGAAACCGTCGTGGGTATCCAGTTGTAAAGCTTGGGTAGAAATCAGGGTAGTCATGGCTCTTGTCTTTGTTCGGGATGCAAGCATCCGCGTTAACAGGAGCGCTAACGACAACGGAGTACCAGGAAAGGACTCGTAGAGGAGGGTAACTTTGCTCTGGCCAGGTTATCGCAGCGCGATAGAACGTGGGCAAGAGCTGGCAAATGCGCTAAAAGAGCGTGCGCGCCACAAGGCGAGCAACAAGTTTTCTTCCATGATATTTTCCTCCTTTCTGTGCAAGTTAGTCAGAAAGGCAATATAGCATAAGTGGTACTGCGGCACCGAATCAGTGCATCAACCGCCGTGGCGCTTATGCGTCAAAAACAGCACGATGCACACGCCCAGCGCGATCAGCAGCACTTGCGGGATGGTTTCGCGCAAGGTGGCGCGGCGCTGCATCTGCGGCATCAGGTCGGACAAGGCAATATAGATGAAGCCGGACGAGGCGAACACGAGCACGTACGGGATCAGGTTGCTGGCGCGGTCCAGGGTGAAATAGCCAAGCAGGCCGCCCGCCACCGCCATCAGACTGCACAGCAGATTGAAGACATAGGCGCGCAGGCGCGAGAAACCGGCGTTGAGCAGTACAATAAAATCGCCGATTTCCTGCGGGATTTCATGCGCGATGATGGCCAGGCCCGTGACCAGGCCCAGCTTCGGGTCGGCCAGGAAGGCGGCCGCGATCAAGATGCCGTCCGTAAAGTTGTGCATGCCGTCGCCGACGAGGATCATCCAGCCGGCCTTGCCCGCCTCGTGCTTGTCGTGGCCGTGCGCATGGTGGTGGCCGTCGCCTTCGTGGTGGTGCGAATGGCGCAGGATGGCGAATTTTTCCAGCATGAAAAAGGCCAGCAAGCCCGCCAGCAGGGTGGCGAACAGGCTGCGCGGGTCCGCCTGCGATTCGAACGCTTCGGGCAAGGCATGCAGCAAGGACGTCGACAACATGATGCCGACGGACAAGCTGACCATGCGCTCGACCACTTTGGACAGGAATGCAAACGAAAAGATCGCCGCCGCAGTAATGCTGAAGACGCCCGCGATCGTGGTCGCGAGCAAAATGGATATAAGGACGGGATCGATGATTTTCTTACCTCAAAATGGCGCCGGCCTACGGGCGCCCGCAATGCTGGCGTCTGGCTTGATCTGTATGGTGTTGCTTATTATTCAATCTTGTGCGCGCTTGGCGGCAGCGTGGCGCATTGAAGATGCAATTGTACTGCATTGACGCGAACCGGGCATTTTACAGCCCGGTGCGCCTTTCGCGGCAACTTCTGGAAAAAAATGTGGCAATCAGGCACTTTTAGCGCCGTTCAGCTTGCAACCTCAGGCAACGCCATGCTTTTTGAACCAGGCCAGGCAGCGCGCATAGCCGTCTTTCGCATCGGCCGCCACATAGCTGGGGCGGTAATCGGCATTGAAGGCGTGGCCCGCATCGGGATACACGACGAATTCCGACTGGTTGCCGCCCTTGGCCAGCGCCTCCTTCATCTTCGCGATCGATTCCTGCGTGATGCCCGTATCCTTGCCGCCATACAAGCCCAGCACGGGCACTTTCAAGGTGGCGGCGATGTCGATGGGGTTGCTCGGCTGCAAGGCAGTCGCTTCGCCCACGAGGCGGCCATACCAGGCCACGCCCGCCTTGACGGCCGGATTGTGCGCCGCGTACAGCCACGTGATGCGGCCGCCCCAGCAAAAGCCCGTGATGCCCAGGCGGCTCGTGTCGCCGCCATTCTGTTTCGCCCACGCAACAACCGCATCGAGGTCCGCCATCACTTGCGCATCCGGCGTCTTGGCGATGATGCCTTTCATCAATTCCGGGATGCTGGCCACCTTGGTGGGATCGCCCTGGCGCACGAACAGGTCGGGCGCCAGCGCCAGGTAACCCTGCTTGGCGAAGCGGCGCGCCATGTCGGCGATATGTTCATGCACGCCAAAGATTTCCGAAATAACCAATACCACGGGCAAACCCGTCTTGCCTTCCGGCTGGGCCGCATACACGGGCACGGCCTGGCCATCGACCATCACCGACATGGTGCCCGTGACGAGCCCGGCGGAATCCGTCTTGATGACGTTTTGCGCCGCCACGGGCAGCACGGCCACGGCAAAGCCCGCGCCCAGCGCCACCTTCAGGAAACCGCGCCTGCCGTCCGGCCCGGACACGCTGCTCTGGCCCAGCAAACTTTCACAATCGGTGATCATGTCGCTCATGCGTTACTCCTGAAAGGTGTGTTGACAAACAATGTCGGCTTACGCTGCGCTAAGCCGACCTACGGTCATTGCTCAAGTAAACATGTGTTCGGGCTACGGTCATTGCTGAATTAAACATGTAGGTCGGCTTAGCGGGGCATGCCCCGCGTAAGCCGACGCAGCATCAATGCGCTTCGTCCCAGTTCCTGCCTACGCCTACCTCGGCCGTCAGCGGCACTTTCAGCGCGGCCACACCGGCCATCAGTTCCGGCAGCTTGCGCTTGACCAGTTCCAGTTCCGCGTCCGGCACTTCCAGCACCAGTTCATCGTGCACCTGCATGATCATCTTCGTCTGCAAGCCATCCGTTTCCAGCCAGCCTTGCACGGCGATCATGGCCAGCTTGATGAGGTCGGCAGCCGTGCCCTGCATCGGCGCGTTGATCGCGGCCCGTTCCGCGCCCTGGCGGCGCGGGCCGTTCGGCGAATTAATTTCCGGTAACCACAAACGGCGGCCAAACACGGTTTCCACGTAGCCGCGCGCCTTGGCTTGCTGGCGCGTGTCTTCCATGTACTGTTTCACTCCGGAAAAACGGGCAAAGTAACGGTCGATATAGCTTTGTGCGGCCGTGCGGTCCACGCCCAGGTTACCGGCCAGGCCGAAAGCGCTCATGCCGTAGATCAAACCGAAGTTGATGACCTTGGCGTAGCGGCGCTGCTCGCTCTGCACTTCCGCGGCCGGCACGCCAAAGATCTCGGCGGCCGTAGCGCGGTGAATGTCGATGCCGTCGGCAAACGCGCGCAACATCGCTTCATCGCCCGAGATATGCGCCATGATGCGCAATTCGATCTGCGAATAGTCGGCCGACACGATGTGGCTGCCCGGCGGCGCAATGAACGCTTCGCGGATGCGGCGGCCTTCCGCGCTGCGGATGGGGATATTCTGCAAGTTCGGGTCGTTCGACGCCAGCCGCCCCGTCACGGCCACGGCTTGCGCATAGTTCGTGTGCACGCGGCCCGTGGTGACGTTGATCATCTTCGGCAATTTGTCCGTGTAGGTCGACTTCAGCTTGGCCATGCCCCTGTATTCGAGCAGCACTTTGGGCAGCGGATAATCCTCGGCCAGCTTTTGCAAGACTTCTTCATCCGTCGAGGGCGCGCCCGTCGGGGTCTTCTTGACCACCGGCAGCTTCAATTTCTCGAAGAAGATTTCGCCGATCTGCTTGGGCGAACCCAGGTTGAACGGCTGCTCGGCCAGTTCATACGCCTTCTTTTCCAGCTCGAGGATCTTCACGGCCAGCTCGGCCGACTGGATGTTGAGCAATTCGTCGTCGATCAGCACGCCGTTGCGCTCGATCTTTTGCAAGACCACGGCCGTCGGCATCTCGATCTTTTCATAGATGAAGGTGAGTTTTTCATCGTTCGCCACGTTGCCCCACATGGCATTGTGCAAGCGCAAGGTGACGTCGGCATCTTCGGCCGCGTATTTCGCAGCCTGTTCCACCTCGACCTGGTTGAAGGTGATCTGCTTGGCGCCCTTGCCGCACACGTCCTCGAACGGGATAGTCGTGTAGTTCAGGTGGCGCAGGGCCAGGCTGTCCATGTCGTGCTTCTTGTGCGACTCGAACACATACGATTCGAGCAAGGTGTCGTGGGCGATGCCGCGCAGAATCACGCCATGGTTGGCGAAGATGTGGCTGTCATACTTCAGGTTCTGCCCCAGCTTGGGCTTGGTTTCATCTTCGAGCCACGGGCGCAATTTCGCCAGCACGTGTTCGCGCGTCAACTGCTCCGGCGCGCCCGCATAATCGTGGGCCAGCGGGATGTAGCAGGCGGCGTGCTCGGCCACGGAGAGGGAAATGCCGACCATTTGCGCCGTCATCGGTTCCAGCGAGGTGGTTTCCGTGTCCACGGCCGTCAGGGCAGCCGCATCGATCAGCGCGATCCATTTGTCGAGCTGGGCATCCGTCAGCACGGTTTCATACTCGGCTTCCACCGCTGGCGCGGCATCGGCGAACATGTCGCCCGTCGTGTTGACGACGGAAACGCCGGCGGCAGGCGGCGCTCCGACGGGCGACATCGGCGGCGGCGTGGCGCCCAGTTCGCGCAGCAGGGCCTTGAAGCCGTAGCGGTTGAAGAAGGCCAGCAGCGCTTCCTTGTCTTCGTGTTTCGCCACCAGCGAATCGGCGATCGTCGTCATATGGCCGGACAGATCGCAATCGGTCTTGACGGTGATCAAGGCGCGCGCCTGCGGCAGCCATGGCAGGGCCGTGCGCAGGTTTTCCCCCACGGCGCCGCCCACCTTGGCCGCGTTTTCCATCACGCCTTCCAGGCTGTCGTACAGGGTCAGCCACTTGACGGCCGTTTTCGGCCCGCATTTCGACACGCCCGGCACGTTGTCGACCGTATCGCCGATCAGCGACAGATAATCGATGATGCGGTTGGGCGGCACGCCGAACTTGGCCAGCACGGCCGCTTCGTCGAGCTTTTCATTGCTCATGGTATTAATCAGCATCACCTGGCTGTTGACCAGCTGCGCCAAGTCCTTGTCGCCCGTGGACACCACCACGTTCATGCCGGCGGCCGCCGCCTGCACGGCCAGGGTGCCGATCACATCGTCCGCTTCAACGCCGTCGACCATCAGAATCGGCCAGCCCATGGCGCGCACGGCTTCATGGATCGGTTCGATCTGCAGCCGCAGGTCGTCCGGCATCGAGGCGCGCGTGGCCTTGTACTCGGGATACATGTCATCGCGGAAAGTTTTACCCTTGGCATCGAACACGCAGGCGATGTAGGCGGCCGGGTAATCGGCGCGCAGGCGGCGCAGCATGTTGACCATGCCGTGCATGGCGCCCGTGGGGTAACCGTCCGGGCTGCGCAGGTCGGGCAGCGCATGGAAGGCACGATAAAGGTAACTGGAACCGTCGACTAACAGCAGGGTGTTTTGCATAATGCCAATAAAATAAGGTGAGCCACGCCAGCCGGGAAGAAACAGCGGCGGGCGGGTGGAATATCGTCCAATTATCGCAGAGTTTAGGGCCGCGCCACCGGCCGCAATGCGTGCCGCTCCTGGCGTTTTTGCCACCCTGGCGGCCCCGAACTGGCATGCGTGCCGCCGCTGCCAGCCATTTCCGTTCATTTAAACAGCATTGCCTATCAGTTTGTTACAATGCCTTATAGATAAATTGACGGCATTACACCACTGCACGCGCTGCAGTCCCACACATGGAAGCGAACCCATCATGATGCGTACATCGACACTCTGGACATTCCTCGCCCTGCCCCTGCTGGCATGTTCAGCCATTGCCAGCGCCCAGACGCCGGCCAAACCGAGCGACGCGCCGCCACAACTGGAACGCATCGAGGAAATGGGCGAAGCGCCCATCACCGTGGCGCCGGCCGCCGCCAAGCAGCAGATTACCGAAAAACGCGAAGCGGGCGTCACCAGCGAAGTGAAGGTCACCAGCGGCGGCAGCACCTATTACATGAAGCCGGCCGCCGGCGCCGACCAGGCCCACAGCGGCGCCCTGCGCGGCCCGCAATGGAAAGTACTGGAATTTGATCTGGGCAAGAAGAAACAGAAACAACGCGATGAAGAGGCAGCGGACGCGCCAGCACCGCCCGCACCAGCGAAGTAAGCAGCCACTCTCTTCTGCCCTGCCCCGGCCATGCGCGGGGGCAGCCGGCTTTTTTTGACCTTTTAGACCATTCCTCTCTTTCCCATGGCAGTTTTTACCGCGCTACACCTGGACGATATCGGCCAGTGGATCACGCAGTTTCCACTTGGCAAACCTCTGGCGCTCAAGGGCATCGCCTCCGGCATCGAAAACAGCAATTTCTTCCTGAGCACGGAGCGCGGCGAGTATGTGCTGACGATCTTTGAAAACCTCAGCTTCGAGCAATTGCCGTTCTACCTGCAACTGATGCGCCATTTGGCGGACCGGGGCGTGCTGGTGCCCGCGCCGATCGCCAATGCCAATGGCGAACTGGTGACGGCCCTGCAAGGCAAGCCGGCCGCCATCGTCAGCAAACTCGACGGCAGCTCGCAGATGGCGCCGCAAGCCGTGCATTGCGCCGCCGTCGGCGCCATGCTGGCCAAGATGCATCTGGCGGCGCAGGACTTCCCCCTGCAGCAGCCGAATTTGCGGGGACTGGACTGGTGGAACGCTACCACGCCGCTGGTCTTGCACCATCTCGACGATGCCAGGGCGCACCTGCTGCGCGCGGAAATCCACTTCCAGGACGCCTTTGCCGCCTGCGATACGTATAAAGCCATCCCGCGCGGTCCCGTGCATGCCGACTTGTTCCGCAACAACGTCATGTTTGACGGCGAGCGCCTGACGGGCTTTTTCGACTTTTACTTTGCCGGCTGCGACACCTGGCTGTTCGACGTGGCCGTCACCGTCAACGACTGGTGCGTGGACCTGGCCACGGGCGTGCTCGACAAGGTGCGCGTGCGCGCCCTGCTCGACGCCTACCAGGCCGTGCGCCCGTTTACGCACGAAGAACAAACGGCATGGCAACCGATGCTGCGCGCCGCCGCGCTGCGTTTCTGGCTGTCGCGCCTGTACGATTATTACCAGCCGCGCGAAGCGGAAATGCTGACACCGCACGATCCCACGCATTTCGAACGCATTCTGCGCGAACGTATCGCCACACCTGCTCCGGAACTGTTTTAAACATGGAAAAATTACCTGCAAGTACAGGTTGGCAATGGGTGAAACAGGGATTCGCCCTGTTTCGCAAGCAACCTGGCGGCATGTCGATGCTGTTTCTCGGCTATATGTTCTGCATGCTGGCCGTCAGCATCGTGCCCGTGCTCGGCCAATTGCTGCCCGTCATCCTGGTGCCCGTGTTTTCCGTGGCCTTCGTGCAAGGTTGCCTGAATATCGACCAGGGCAAGCGCGTCCTGCCCAGCCTCTTGATTTCGGGCTTCCGCAAACCCGCGTTTCCTTCCCTGTTCGGCCTGGGCGTGCTGTACATCCTGATGGCCATCGTTGCCATCGGCGCCTCGACCCTGGTGGACGACGGCTTGCTGTGGAAACTGGTCACGGGGCAACTGACGGAAGAAGCGGCACGCGCCGCCATCCCCGACTCGCGCCTGGGCCTGGGCATCCTGCTGGCCATCGTGCTGTATGTGCCGGCCGCCATGGCCTTCTGCTTTGCCGCGCCGCTGATCTACTGGCGCCAAACCGGCCTGGGCAAGGCGCTGTTCTTCAGCTTTTTCGCCGTCTGGCGTTCGCTGTCGGCCTTCATCGTCTTCGCCGCCACCTGGTTCGCCATCAGCGTCGTCACCAGCCAGTTACTGGCCGTCATCTTTGGCCGCACGCCGCTGATGATGCAGCTGATGATGCCCCTGTCGATGATACTCACCATCATCATGCATTGCTCGTTCTACGCCGCCTACCGGCAAATCTTCGGCCTGCCCGTCGATGAGAGCAAGACGGTGTCGTTGGACAAGACCGGAGAGTGATCACCGGCCAGATATAAAAAGGGGCAGCCTGCGCAGGCTGCCCCTTTTTTATATATCGAATGCCTTGCAACGCCAACAATGATGTCGGATTACGCTGCGCTAATCCGACCTACGCGCTCTCGAATGCCTTGCAATGCCACAGCGTAGGTCGGATCAGCGGCGGCACGCCGCGTAATCCGACGCTGCGAGGCCAACAATGATGTCGGATGACGCTACGCTAATCCGACCTACGCGCCAGACCAGATCACCGTTCCTGGCGTAGGTCGGATTAGCCGAAGGCGTAATCCGACGCCATCGTCAGCCATCCCGCGTACCACATCACCGTCCCAGACGTTCCAGCTTGGCAATCCCCAGGTCCAGCACCTTCATGCCGTGCTGTCCGAAGTTGATCTGCGCGCGCGCATTGCCGCCGCCGCCTTCGATATTGACGATCACGCCTTCACCGAACTTGGCGTGCGCCACCGATTCGCCGATGCGCCAGCCGCCGCCCGTGGCTTTTTGCGCGATCTTTTGTGCAATCGCATTGTCCGAACCCAGGCTGGCCACCTTGGGCGCCTCGTCCCAGGCCGACTTGCGGTTGCCGAACCAGTTGGCCTGCACCTTCGGCGACAGCCATTTCAAGGACTCTTCCGGCAACTCATCGAAGAAGCGCGACTTCATGTTGTAGCGCGTCTGGCCGTGCAGCATGCGCGTCTGCGAAAAACTCATGTACAACCGCTTGCGCGCGCGCGTGATGGCCACGTACATCAGCCGGCGTTCCTCTTCCACGCCGTTGTCTTCCTTCGAACTGCTTTCGTGCGGGAACAGGCCCTCTTCCAGGCCCGTAATGAACACATTGTCGAATTCCAGGCCCTTGGCCGAATGTACCGTCATCATCTGCAGCGCATCCTGGCCCGCCTGCGCCTGGTTGTCGCCCGCTTCCAGCGACGCGTGCGAGAGGAAGGCGGAGAGCGGCGACATCACGGCCGGCAGCGGCGCGTCCGCGTCGAGTATCTCGATGCCATCCTGGTTGACGACGGGCGCGCCCGACTGCGCCTGGGCTGCTGGGCCCAGGTGGGCCGGTGCGCCCTGTCCAAAACCTTCCTCGGAAATGAATTGGCTGGCCGCACTGACCATCTGCTCCAGATTCTCGATGCGGTCGGCGCCTTCCTTTTCATTCTGATAGTGTTGCAGCAAGGTACTCGCTTCCAGCACGACTCTGACCATTTCCGGCAGAGATAATTGCTGCGTTTCGAAGCGCACGCCTTCGATCAGTTTGACGAAACCGGCCAGCACGCTGCCCGCCTTGCCCGCCACATACGGCACGGATGCGTACAGCGAAATGCCGTACTGTTCCGACGCGGCCTGCAATTGCTCGATCGAGCGCATGCCGATGCCGCGCGTGGGGAAATTGACCACGCGCAAGAAAGCGGAGTCATTGTGCGGATTGTCCATCAATTGCAAATAGGCAATCGCGTGCTTGACCTCGGCGCGCTGGAAGTAACGCTGGCCGCCATACACGTGGTATGGAATCGCGGCCGAGAACAGCGCGTGTTCGATCACGCGCGACTGCGCGTTCGAACGGTACAGAATCGCGATTTCGCTGCGCGAGGCGCCGTCGGCGATCAGGCTTTTCGCCTCTTCGATGATCCACTGCGCTTCCTGCAAATCGGAACTGGCTTCATACACGCGCACCTGCTCGCCATGGCCCGCGTCCGTGCGCAAATTCTTGCCCAGGCGCTTGCTATTGTTCGCGATCAACACGTTGGCGCTGTCGAGGATGTGGCCGTGCGAGCGGTAGTTCTGCTCCAGCTTGATCAAGTTCTTCACCTGGAACTCGTGCTCGAAGGCGCTCATGTTGCCGACATTCGCGCCGCGGAAGGCGTAGATGCTCTGGTCATCGTCGCCGACGGCAAACAGGGCGCCGCCATCGCGGCTGCCATGGCCGGCCAGCAATTTCAGCCAGTTGTATTGCAGGTTGTTCGTATCCTGGAACTCGTCCACCAGGATATGGCGGAAACGCGCCTGGTAATGCTCGCGCAAGGGCTGGTTGCGGCTGAGCAACTCGTAAGTGCGCAGCAGCAATTCCGCAAAATCGACGACGCCTTCGCGCTGGCACTGGTCGTCGTACAGCTGGTACAGCTCGACCATCTTGCGCTCGTGCGCGTCATACGCTTCCACGTCCGTGGCGCGCAAGCCCTGGTCCTTGGCATTGTTGATGAAATACATCACCGTCTTCGGCGGGAATTTTTCATCATCGATGTTGTTCGCCTTCAACAGGCGCTTGATCACGGATAGCTGATCCTGCGAATCGAGGATCTGGAACGTCTGCGGCAAGGCCGCGTCGCGGTAATGCGTGCGCAGCAAGCGGTTGCACAGGCCGTGGAAGGTGCCGATCCACATGCCGCGCGTATTGATCGGCAGCATGGCCGACAGGCGCGTGAGCATTTCCTTGGCGGCTTTATTCGTAAAGGTCACGGCCAGGATGCCGGGCGGCGATACCTGCTGGGTCTGGATCAGCCACGCAATACGGGTGGTCAGCACGCGGGTCTTGCCCGAACCGGCGCCGGCCAGGATCAGCGCATGCTGGGCCGGCAGGGTGACGGCAGCCAATTGTTCGGGATTGAGGTTGTGAAGAAGATTTTGCATCCCGTGATTATACCGGCATGGCTAAAAATACTGTGCATTTGTCCAGCGGTCGCGCCATTTTACCCACGCGCGCTACAATCGGCATCCCGACACAACGGCCTCTATCCCCATGACACCACCCACCCACCTCGACGGCGCCCGCGTACTGGCCTGGGCCTGGTCCGACCAGCCCTTCGGCCACGTCGCCAGTGAAGACGGCACCGCCCCCGTCGCCATCCACGGCCTGGCCGTGTGCCAGTATGCGGGCGAGGCGCGCGTCTACCGTTTCAGCTGCGACGCTCGCTGGGATACGCTGCAGGATGAGGTGTATGCGAGCGAAGACGAGGCCAGGGCGCAGCTGCCGGCGCAATACCGGGCCGTGGCCGCCAGCTGGAACCAAGTCTAGCGCACCGGCTTGGCCTTGCCTTCGCTGAGCGCCTGGGCAATCACCTGGCGTGTGGCCTTGTCGGCTGCCTTGGTGGCTTTTTCCTGCTGGCGTCCCAGCGCTTCCATCTGCTTGCCCAGGGTTTCCATCGGCTTGCCGCGCTGATCCATCTGGCGCGACAGCACATCCACCTTGTCCGCCTCGCGTTCTTGCGCGGTGGCAATGCGGTCGTTGACCTCTTCCATGGCGTCCTGCGCATCTTCCATCTGCTGCTGCAGGCGTTCCACCTCGCGTCCGGCCGCGCGGCGCGCCGTCTCCGTGGTGGCCTGCGCCTGGCGGCGTGCCGCCTCGCCCATCTTGCGGCCCAGTTCCTGCTGCTGGCGGCCCAGCGCCTGCAGTTGCGCCACATCGCGCGCGCCGACGTTCGCCTGCGCCGCGCCATGGGCGCCCATCTTGCTGCCCAGTTCGCCCATCGCCTTGCCATGTTCGCTCATCTGCTTGCCCAGGCCGCTCATCTGAAAGCCCAGATCTTGCGACGGCTTCCAGGCGTCGCGCACGCGGGCCAGCAGCGCGGCATCCTGCGTCACATAGCCCTTGCCCTGGTCGCGGAACCACAAGAACTGCCCCTTGAGCGAACGCTGCAGCTGCTTGATCTGCTGGCCGTCGACATCGGTGCCGGCCATGGTGACGCTATCCTCGCTGCTGTCGACGAGCGCATAGCCATCGCCGCTGCCCATGGAAATATTGATTTTCTTGCTCGGCGCGGCCGGTGCGGCCGGCGGCGCGGGCGGCTGCGACGGCTGCACGGCCAGCGCGCTGCCGCCAAGCACAATACCGGCCAGGCTGAGGATCAAACGGTGGGAAGTGGACATGGCTGCCTCGTCGCAAAAGTAGTGGAGCATTGACTGTAGCGATGGATGGCGCACGGCTCCAGCGCGGTGCGACAGGCTGCAAAAAGACTTGCCTGGATGGCAGACATGGACGATGGATGGCACGCGGGGCAAAAAAAAACGGAGGCCGCAGCCTCCGCAAAAACGCCGTGGTACGGCGTATTTCAATTAATACAGCACGACGGAGCGGATCGATTCGCCGCTTTTCATCAGGTCGAAACCTTGGTTGATGTCGTCGAGCTTCAGACGGTGCGTGATCAAGTCGTCGATATTGAGCTTGCCTTCCATGTACCAGTCGACGATCTTCGGCACGTCCGTGCGGCCGCGCGCGCCGCCGAAGGCGGAACCTTTCCACACGCGCCCCGTCACCAGCTGGAATGGACGGGTGGAAATTTCCTGGCCGGCCGCCGCCACGCCGATGATGATGGACTGGCCCCAGCCCTTGTGGCAGCACTCGAGCGACTGGCGCATGGTGGTGGTGTTGCCGATGCATTCAAAACTGTAGTCGGCTCCGCCGTCCGTCAGCTGCACGATGGTGTCGACGACGTTTTCCACTTCGTTGGCGTTGACAAAATGCGTCATGCCGAACTTGCGCGCGATGTCCTGGCGCGCCGGGTTGATGTCCACGCCGATGATTTTATCGGCGCCGACCATCTTCGCCGCCTGGATCACGTTCAGGCCGATGCCGCCCAGGCCGAACACGACGACATTCGCGCCCGCCTCGACCTTGGCCGTAAACAGCACGGCGCCCACGCCGGTGGTGACGCCGCAGCCGATGTAGCAGACCTTGTCGAACGGTGCGTCTTCGCGGATTTTTGCGAGCGCGATTTCCGGCACGACGATGTAGTTCGAAAAGGTGGAGGTGCCCATGTAGTGGAAGATGGGCTTGCCGTCGATGGAGAAGCGCGAGGTGGCGTCCGGCATCAGGCCGCGGCCCTGGGTCGAGCGGATCGACTGGCACAGGTTGGTCTTTTGCGACAGGCAGAATTTGCACTGGCGGCATTCCGGCGTGTACAGCGGGATGACGTGGTCATCCTTCTTCAGGCTTTTCACGCCCGGGCCCACGTCGACGACGATGCCGGCGCCTTCATGGCCCAGGATGGACGGGAAGATGCCTTCCGGGTCGGCGCCCGACAGGGTGTAGTAATCGGTGTGGCAAATGCCCGTGGCCTTGATCTCGACCAGTACTTCGCCCTCGCGCGGGCCGGCCAGGTCGACTTCTTCGATGGTCAAAGGCGCGCCCGCCTTCCATGCAATCGCTGCTTTGGTTTTCATGTATGTCCTGTCTATGGTTGAACCAGGCGCGCCAGCGCGCCGTATCGCCACATCATAGCAAGGCAGGCATGCGGGCGCGAGAGGATACGCTTACTTGGTCTTTGCCCGGTTCAAAAATGCGCCGTGCAAGCCGTTCAGGGTTTCCTCGGCCAGCAACAGCTGGCTGGCGATTTCATTGATCTTGCGGCGGCTGGAACGGGCATGGTCGCGCAGCACTTCGAACGCCGTGTTGCGGTCCGTCTGGAACTTGCCCATCAGCAAACCGACGGCCAAGCTCGTTTCGCGGCCGGCGGCCAGGGCCGCGTTCAGGTTCAGCTCGGTGCGACGCAACTGGCGGATCTCGTCGGCACGGGCCAGGCCCGCTTCGAACGCCGGCATCAAGCGGCCTTCGTCGACGGGTTTGACCACGTAGCCGACGGCGCCATAGGCAGCCGCCTGCTTGCCCGATTCGCTGTCGCCGCTGCCGGACAGGAACATGAACGGCACGCCCGTCTCGCCATGCAGGCGCTTGGCCAGTTCCAGGCCGGACATGCCCGGCATGTGGATGTCGAGCAAAGCCAGGTCCGGCTCGCGCTGGGCGACCAGCTGCAGCGCCACTTCGGCCGAATGGGCCAGGGCCGTCTCGTAGCCGGCATGGCGCAGGACTTCGCCGAGGAATTCCAACAGGAGCTGGTCATCGTCAACGATCAGGATAAGGCGTTTCGCGGCGGCTGGCTGACTCATGGGTGGGGAACCTCGGTAATGAATGATGTTCTTATTATATGCCGATTATTGCCCCAAATCAGCCCCGTATGTCCATGCTCATGCCGCGAATAATTGATTGAATTGCTGCACCGCAATATTCACATCGTCCGCCTCGTATGCATTGTTAAAGACGCTGCTGATGGCCGCCACCATGTCGGCGCCGCGCGCCACCAGCGGCGCTGCGTTCTCCGGCGTCATGCCGCCGATCACCACGCAGGGCAAGGCGATCTCGCGTTTCGCCTGCAGCACGATGTCCAGGGGCGTGGTCACCGGATACTTTTTCACCAGCGAAGGATAAAAGCCGCCGAAGGCCACATAGCTGGCGCCGCCGGCCTCGGCCGTCCTGGCCAGGGCCATGTCGCCATAGCAGGAAGCGCCGACGATCTTGTCCTTGCCCAGGCGGGCGCGCACCTGCGCCACGGACGCGTCCAGGCCGCCCACGTGCACGCCATCGGCGTCGAGCTCTTCGCACAGCTCGATAAAGTCATTGATGATGAAGGGCACGCCATACTTGCGGGCCAGGGCCAGCAAGGCGCCCGCCTGCTCGCGCCGCTGCTGCGCCTCGGCGCTCTTGTGACGGTATTGCAGCAGGGCCACGCCTGCCTGCAAGGCTTGCTCGCTCACGTCGAGCAGGCGGTCGCTGTCGTCCCAATTCGGGGTAACCAGATACAGTCCACGCATGATGTTTCCTTATTGAAT
This sequence comes from Janthinobacterium sp. GW823-FHT01H08, assembly GCF_058797855.1. Taxonomy (NCBI): domain Bacteria; kingdom Pseudomonadati; phylum Pseudomonadota; class Betaproteobacteria; order Burkholderiales; family Oxalobacteraceae; genus Janthinobacterium; species Janthinobacterium sp. GW823-FHT01H08. Next base: position 1,135,244 of record NZ_CM179504.1, on the reverse strand, counting down.
GAATCGTTGCGGCATGAGCTGACCTGGCGCAATCGCATACGCGCCGGCCAGGGCCGCATGGCAATAGCTTTGCGCCAGATCCAGCGCTTCAGGCAATGCCTGTCCCAGTGCAAGGCGCGCCGCGATGGCCGAGGCCAGGGTGCAGCCGCTGCCGTGAAATTCTCCGGGCAGGCGCGGCCAGCGCCATTCGCGCTCCCCGCCAGCGGCGTCAAACCAGCGGTTGATGATCGTCTGGCCCTCGCCATGGCCGCCCGTCACCAGCACGTGGCCACAGCCTTGCGCGCGCAACGCTGCTTCGCCGCCGAGAGCCAGCGCTTCGGGCCCGTTCGGTACGATCACGGTCGTCACCGGCAGCAAGGGCGCCAGCGCCAGCACGGCATCGTCCCGGCTGAGCACGTCGCCATGGCCGCTGGCCAGCACGGGATCGAGCACCACGGGCAAGTCCGGCCGGCTTTGGCGCAATTGCGCGATCAGCTGCGCGATGACGGCCGCATTCGCGGCGCTGCCCGGGATGCCGATTTTCACGGCGCTGATTACCATCTTGTCGATCAGCGCCAGCGCCTGCCGGCGCAGCCATTCCGGCGCCACCGGCTGCACGCCGAAGACCCTGTCGTTGTCCTGCACCGTCAGCGCCGTGATCACGGGCAAGGCATGCGCGCCCTGCGCCGCAATCGCGACAATATCGGCGGCGATGCCGGCTCCGCCCGACGGGTCGGCGCCGGCAAACACCAGCACCGTCGGCAACGTTGGCACCATCACGTCAGGCGGCCCGCCATCGGCGACGATGGGGAAGCGGCAAATTTGCGCGGCATGCGTCCCGCCAGGAACGCTTCGCGCCCGGCCCGCACGGCCAGCTTCATCGCACGCGCCATGCGCACGGGATCGCGCGCGCCGGCAATGGCCGTATTCATCAGCACGCCATCGCAGCCGAGTTCCATGGCAATGGCCGCATCTGACGCCGTGCCCACGCCCGCATCGACGAGCACGGGCACTTTCGCCTGGTCGATGATCAAGGACAAGTTCCACGGATTCAGGATGCCCATGCCCGAGCCGATCAGGGACGCCAGCGGCATGACGGCCACGCAGCCGATCTCTTCCAGAATCTTCGCCTGGATGGGGTCGTCGCTGCAGTAGACCATCACGTCAAAACCATCCTTGACCAGCGCTTCGGCCGCAATCAACGTTTCCGGCATGTGCGGGAACAGGGTCTTTTCATCACCCAGCACTTCCAGCTTCACCAGGTTGCGCCCGCCCAGCAGTTCACGCGCCAGCTGCAAGGTGTAGACGGCGTCCTTCGCGTTGTAGCAGCCGGCCGTGTTCGGCAGTATCGTGTACTGGTCCGGCGGCACGAAGTCCAGCAGGCTGGGCGCGTTAGGGTCCTGGCCAATGTTGACCCTGCGGATCGCCACCGTGATAATCTGCGCCTCGGCCGCATCCGTCGCCTCGCGCGTCTGCGGCAAGTCCTTGTACTTGCCGCTGCCCACCAGCAAGCGCGATTGGTATTGCTTGCCTGCGATGGTCAGCAGGTCGTCATGTGTTGCGGTATTCATGTGCTTTTCCTTAAGTTTTTAAACGTCCGAAGAAAACCGTAGCGAGCGGCGATGATTTGTGGCCGAGACGCGCAACCGTGCTAGAGCACGGGGGCGCCGAGCCGGTGAGCATCGCAGGCCGCAAAGCGCGACGCGCAGTAGGTTTGCTTGGACGTTTTCAGCCGCCGCCGATGGCGCGGACTATTTCAACCTGGTCTTGCACCTGCAAGACCTGTCCTGGCCACGCCTTGCGCGGCACGACGTTGCGGTTGACGGCCAGCGCCAGCGCCTGGTTTTCCAGCGACAGCGCGGCGATCAGTTGATCGAGGGTTTGCCCCGGCGGCACCTGGTGCGGCGCGCCGTTGAGCGTGATGGATATCAATGCAGGCATCACGCTCTCCTTCAGACCTTGCGGTACAGCTCGGCGCCGTTCTTGATGAATTCGATGGCCTTGATTTCCATGCCCTGCTGGAGCGCCTTGTCTTCCGCGATGCCCATGCCGGCCGCATATTCGCGCACTTCCTGCGTGATCTTCATCGAACAGAAGTGGGGGCCGCACATGGAGCAGAAATGCGCCACCTTGGCCGAATCCTTGGGCAAGGTTTCATCGTGGAATTCGCGCGCCTTGTCCGGGTCCAGGCCAATGTTGAACTGGTCGTCCCAGCGGAATTCGAAGCGGGCTTTCGACAGCGCGTTGTCGCGGATCTGCGCGCCCGGATGGCCCTTGGCCAGGTCGGCCGCGTGCGCCGCAATCTTGTAGGTGATGATGCCGTCCTTGACGTCCGCCTTGTTGGGCAAGCCCAGGTGTTCCTTCGGCGTCACGTAGCACAGCATGGCCGTGCCGTACCAGCCGATCATGGCCGCGCCGATGCCGGACGTGATGTGGTCGTAGCCTGGCGCGATGTCGGTCGTCAATGGTCCCAGCGTGTAGAACGGCGCTTCGCCGCACTGCTCCAGCTGCAAGTCCATGTTTTCTTTAATGAGTTGCATGGGCACATGACCCGGGCCCTCGATCATCACTTGCACGTCGTGCTTCCAGGCAACCTGCGTCAGCTCGCCCAGAGTTTTCAGTTCGCCCAGCTGCGCCTCGTCGTTGGCGTCGTAGATGGAACCGGGGCGCAAGCCGTCGCCCAGCGAGAACGACACGTCGTAGGCCTTCATGATTTCGCAGATTTCTTCGAAATGCGTGTACAGGAACGATTCCTGGTGGTGCGCCAAACACCATTTCGCCATGATGGAGCCGCCGCGCGAGACGATGCCCGTCAGCCGCTTGGCCGTCATCGGCACGTAGCGCAGCAGCACGCCCGCGTGGATGGTGAAGTAATCGACGCCCTGCTCGGCCTGCTCGATAAGGGTGTCGCGGAAGATTTCCCACGTCAGATCCTCGGCCTTGCCATTGACCTTTTCCAGCGCCTGGTAGATGGGCACGGTGCCGATCGGTACGGGGCTGTTGCGCACGATCCATTCGCGCGTTTCATGAATATGTTTGCCGGTGGACAAGTCCATCACGTTATCGCCGCCCCAGCGGATGGCCCAGGTCATCTTTTCCACTTCCTCGCCGATCGACGAGGTGACGGCCGAGTTGCCGATATTCGCGTTGATTTTCACGAGGAAATTGCGGCCGATGATCATCGGTTCGACTTCCGGGTGGTTGATGTTGGCGGGAATGATGGCGCGGCCGCGGGCGATTTCCTCGCGCACGAATTCCGGCGTGATTTCGGCCGGGATGCTGGCGCCGAACGACTGGCCCGGGTGCTGGCGGCCCATCAGGTCCGCCAGGCGCTCGCCCATGGGACCGGAAGCTTTCAGTTCACGCAGATATTCCTGGCGGCGCATGTTTTCGCGGATGGCGACGAATTCCATTTCCGGCGTGATGATGCCCTGGCGCGCGTAATGCATCTGTGTAACATTCTTGCCGGCAATGGCGCGGCGCGGCTTGCGGTGCAGGTTGAAACGCAGCTCGGCCAGCTTCGGGTCCGCCAGGCGGGCGATGCCATAGTCGGAGGTGGGGCCGGGCAACTCTTCCGTATCGGCCCGCTCCATGATCCATGGCAGGCGCGGCGTATCGAGGCCCGAGCGGATGTCGATCTGCACGTCCGGGTCCGTGTACGGGCCGGAGGTATCGTAGACGTAGATCGGCGGATTCTTTTCGCCGCCGAACGATGCTTCCGTGTCGGACTGGCTGATCTCGCGCATGGGTACGCGGATGTCGGGGCGGCTGCCCTGCACGTAGATCTTGCGCGAATTGGGCAGCGGCGCGATGGCGGCTTCGTCGACCGTGGCGGTGGCGGAGAGGAATTTCGGGTTGGCGTTCATTTTGGCTCCTTGGCTAGACTATTTTTAAGCCTGGAGTCAGCTAAGGAGGTTCGGAATTACGCACGCGGAAAAGCGGGGTGCGTTCATCCTAAAGCTTCCCTTCGCTGGCATTATCCAGATCAGGTTCGGAGGGTATTTCTCACCCGCGCTTGCACTGTGTTTCCACAGCGAAAGGCAGGACCCCTAGCGTTTGCCGCCTTGCGGCAGCGAGCCAATTATACGCGGTTCGCGCCGCGTGGCCAGATGATTTCTTGCAGGTGTCGTCTTTGCGCACCTGCTGCAATGCAGCAGATGCCGGCACGCTTATTTCTTCTTGCCCCAGCGCCAGGCGGTCGGTTCGCCCTTCAGCTGGCAGATGAAAATGAGCACGGCGACGATGGCCGCTTCATACACGATGTAGCCAACCAGCATGGTTTGCGGCGGGAACAGGAAGGCGCCGCAGGCGAACAGCGCCAGCGCGGCCAGGAACACCAGCCAGCCCTGCCAGGTGATGGGCAAGCCCCAGCCCCAGCCATAGGTCTTGGCGGGAAACCAGTATTGCGGTGGTGATTTGTCAGCCATGATGCTTTCCTTGTCGATGTGGATAGCACCAAGTATAAATCACGCCCCTCGCAAGCGCTCCGTGACATCGAGGCCGATGCCGCGGTAGCCGATGAAGCGGCTGCCATTGTCGAACATCGGTTCGCCGCTGACCTGCAGATACTGCGTGCTGCCGTCGAGGTTGGCGCGGCTGTAGATGAAATCGAGGAACGGTTCGCGCGCGGCAATTTTTGCATCGAGCAAGGCGCGCTCGGCGGCATTCCAGCGCTGCGGCTCTTCCTCGCTGCCGATGCCCAGCATCTCGGCCACGGGGCCGGAAAAGCGCGTCAAATTGCCCTGCGCATCCTGTTCCCAGTACCAGTCGGAAGACAGTTCCGTGAAGCGCTGGAAGCGCGCTTCGCTTTCGCGCAATTCCGCCGTGCGGTCTTCCACCATCTGTTCCAGCGACTTGTTGTATTCGGCCAGCTTCTGGTACAGCAAGCGCACTTCCAGCATGTTGTGGATGCGCGTCTTGACTTCCACCAGATCGAAGGGCTTGCTGACGAAATCCTTGGCGCCCGCTTGCAGCGCGCGCAGCTTGTGACCGGGCTGGGCCGTGATCACCAGCACGGGCAGATAGCTGCCCGCCTCGAGATCGCGCAAGCCTTCCATGACTTCGAAGCCATCCATTTCCGGCATCTGCAAGTCGAGCAGGATCAGGTCGTAGCGGTGCTGCTGATGCAGCGCGCGCACGGCTTGCGGGTCCATGGTGGACGTGATGCGCGTGTAGCCGGCATTGCGCAGCACCTGTTCGAGCAGCATGACGTTGGCCTCCTGGTCATCGACGATGAGGATGCTGGCGTTCAGGATCTCGGTGGCTTGAAGCATGGCGGTATTCCTAAAATTGATTGCTGAATTAGCGTATTGCGTGAGTGTCGTCGGCCAGGCCGTGCGCGGCCGCATGGTGCAGGGCTACATCGAGCGCATCCATGAACTCGACCACCTTGATCGGCTTGGTGAGATAGCGGAAGAAGCCCGCTTGCAAGCCTTTTTCGATGTCGCGCGGCACGGCATTGGCCGACAGGGCCATGACGGGAATGTGGCTGGTGAGGGGATCATCATGCAGGATATGCAGCGCGCCGTAGCCGCTGATGCCGGGCAGGTTGATATCCATCAAGATCACGTCGGGCTGATAGGTGCGCGCCAGGTCGATGCCCAGATGCGCATCGATGGCCGTCAGCAGTTTCAAGTCGCTGCGGCGGGCGATCAATTGCTCGACCAGCGCCAGGTTGGCGGGATTGTCTTCCACGTACAGCAAGGTGCGCTGGCTTTCCTGCGGTTCCTGCACCTGCGGCAGCGCATCGCCGTCGCCCAGCACCAGTTCCGGTGCGCTGCTGGCGGCCAGCTCGAACCAGAACGTGGTGCCCACGCCGACGGCGCTGTCGACGCCGATGGTGCCGCCCATCAATTCGACCAGTTGCTTGGTGACGACCAGGCCGATGCCCGTGCCCTCTTCCGTGCTGTTTTCCTGTCCCAGGCGATTAAACGGCTGGAACAGCTGCGCCACCTGGGCCGCGTCGAGGCCGGCGCCGCTGTCGCGCACGCTCACGCGCACGCGCTCGCCATGCCGGCTGCATTCGACGGTGACGGCGCCGCCGCCCTGGTTGTACTTGATGGCGTTCGACAGCAGGTTGATCATCACCTGTTTCACGCGCGTGCGGTCCGCATGCACATAGAACGCCTTGCCGCAGCGGGGGAAATGCATGCGGATGCCGCGCTTTTCCGCCTGCGGCGCGATCATGGCCTGGCAATCCTGCAGCACGTCGAGCAGCGACATCGCTTCCTGGGACAGGGTGACCTTGCCCGATTCGATCATGGCCAGGTCGAGAATTTCATTAATCAAGCGCAACAGGTACCAGCCGCCCTTGAGGATTTGCTCGATCGAACGCTGCTGCGGCGGGCTGGGCGGCGGCACGTCGGACGCCATGAGCTGGGCAAAGCCCAGCACGGCATTCAAGGGCGTGCGCAATTCATGGCTCATGCTCGACAGGAATTCGGACTTGGCGCGGTTGGCCTTTTCCGCCACCAGTCGCGCCTTTTTCAACTCGGCATTATTGGTCTCGACCAGCGAGCGCGTATACGCCTGCTGTTCGCGCAGGCGCTGATCCAGCAGCGCCTGTTCCGCCTCGACCTGCTTGCGCACCGTGTTATCGGTGCCGATCAGCAGATAGCCGATGACCTTGCTCTGCGCGTCGCGCAAGGCCGTCACGGAGACGATGGCGGGGAAGCGGCTGCCATCCTTGCGGATGTGGGTAAGCTCATAGATGTCTTCGATGCCGCGCGTGGCCTTGAACACGAGCGCTTCCACGCCCGGCGTGATGACGGTGTCGAGCTCGGCGCTGAGGGCGGCGGCGCGGGTGACGATTTCTTGCGCGTCGGAAATACCGGCCGGCGTCAGTTTGTCGACCACGTCGCTGGCTGCGTAGCCGAGCATGCGTTCGGCGCCCACGTTGAAGATCTGGATCACGCCCTGCGCATCGGTGGCGATGCACGAGAAATTGGCGCTGTTGAAAATCGCATCCTGCAAGGCGCCCGCCTTGAGCAGCTGGCGCGGCAGGCTGGCCGACACCGTGCGCCGGTACAGCGCCACCAGCATCAGCAACAGCAGGCATACCAGGGCCTCGATCAGGATCGCCGCATCAAAAGGCGGCGCGCGCCAGGCCAGCACGCCGATGACCACCAATACGATGGCGCTGAACGCGAACGCCAATGCCATGGGCCAGCGCGACGGGGCGCGGTTAGGGTTATTTTCAACTGAGTGCATGGGTAGCCTGGGCTATGACAACAATAAAGAGAGGGAAATGCGGCGCCTAGCGGCCTTGGCGCTGGCGCACGTCCGACAGCAGGCGCGTGAATTCCTTCTTCACGACGCCATAGCATTCGCACACCTGGCCTTCGAGGCCGGCGCGGTCCTGCACCGTGATATGGCCGCGCCGGTAGCTGATGAGGCCGCGCGCTTGCAATCGCCCCGCCGCTTCCGTCACGCCTTCGCGGCGCACGCCCAGCATGTTGGCGATCAGTTCCTGCGTCATGGTCAGCTCGCGGTTCGGCAGGCGGTCCATGGTCAGCAGCAGCCAGCGGCACAGCTGCTGCTCCACCGTATGGTGGCGGTTGCACACGGCCGTTTGCGACATTTGCGTGATCAGCGCTTGCGTATAACGCAGCAGCAAACGCATGACGGGGCCGGCGCGGTCGAACTCTTCCATCAGCAGGTGGGCCTTGAGCCGGTAGCCGACGCCGCCTGTCTGCACGACGGCGCGGCTCGGTGTCGAGTTGCCGCCCATGAACAGCGACACGCCCACGATGCCCTCGTTGCCGACGCCGGCGATCTCGGACGAGCCGCCGTTTTCCAGCAGGTAATGGATGGAAACGATGGCCGTGGTGGGAAAGTATACATACTGCAGCTTGTCGCCCGAGTCGTAGATCACATCGCCCAGCAGCATGGAGACTTGCTCCAGATGGGGAGCCAGGCGCGCGAAATCGGCGTCGAGCATGGCGGCGAGTAAATGGTTTTGATTCGGGTTGTGCAGCTGGGCATGCGGACTCGACATGGGCAGTTTTCCTGGTTTCCAGTCGTCAGCTAGGGAGAGAAGTGAAAGACGTCCGAACGAGGGGCGCCATATGCAGCAGCGTAACACAGCGCCTGCACAGTGGCCCGACTATATTTCTTGCAAGCATGCTTGTCCGTTCGCCAGCGAACGGACCCCGCGGCGCCTGCCGCCCTACAGTCAGTCACTGCCAGAGCTGCCGGATCATGGATCGGCGCCGGCGCTGCTACCGGACGCCATCATGCAATCATTCTTCAAACGTATCTCCATTTCCGTCTCCATCTCGGCCCTGATCACCCTGACGGTCGGGCTGTGCCTGACGGCCCTGTGCTACGCCTCGGCACGCCAGATCGAGTCGGAAAGCAGCAAGCTGTTGCTGCAGTACTACGCCAGCGGGCATACGCTGGGCGCGGCCCTGCTGCCGGCCAAAGGCATGGCGCCCGATGCCAACCATCGCGGTTCGCTGTATGTGCTGCTGGGCGGACTGCTGTCGAGCCTGCTGGCAACGGCCTATGTATACCAGCTGGTGTCGCGCAATTTCGTGATTGCCCGCATCACGGGCGAACGCACGGCGGCGCTGCAGTTTGCCAATTTGCGCCTGTCCGAAGACATCGCGGCGCGCATGCGCAATGAAAAGTCGCTGCGTTTGCGCGAACGCATCATCGAAGTGTCGGCCAACGCCATCATCCTGTGCAGCGCCGACGCACCCGGCTACCTGATCGAATACGTCAATCCCGCCTTCGAGCGCATCACCGGCTATGCGGCCGGCGAAGTCATCGGCCAGCGCCTGGAAGACTTGCAGGGTCCGGAGCAGGGGCGGCAAGACATGCATCAGATTACGGCCGCACTGCGCGAACAGCGCGAAGGCAAGGCCATCGTGCGCAATTTCCGCAAGGATGGCAGCACTTATTGGAGCGAGCTGTTCGTCGCGCCCGTGCGCGACGATGGCGATGGCGCCGTCAGCCACTTTGTCGTGGCGCAATACGACATCAGCACCGTCATGCGCTTCGAGCAGGAACTGGAATTCCAGGCCCGGCACGATATCCTGACGGGGCTGGCCAACCGCGCCCTGCTGCGCGAACGGCTGGAACAGGCGATGGCCGTGACGCGGCGCAGCGGCCAGCCCCTTTGGGTGGTGTTCATCGATCTCGACCGCTTTAAATTCGTCAACGACACCCTGGGCCACGATGCGGGCGACCTGGTGCTGAAAAACGTGGCCGAGCGCCTGCGCGACGCCACGCGTGAAGTCGACACGGTGGCACGCCTGGGCGGCGACGAATTCGTGCTGCTGTTGCCACAGCATGGCGCTGGCGAACCGGGCGCCGCCATCCTGCAGCGCATCCAGGACGCCGTGGCGCAGCCGCTGCAACTGGGCGAATATGAATTTTTTCTCAGCTGCTGCATGGGCGTGGCCGTGTATCCCGACGATGGCCAGAATGCCGACACCTTGATCAAGCACGCCGACATCGCCATGTACCGCGCCAAGGAACAGGGACGGGGCCACTGGCAATTCTATGCCTCGGGCATGAATTCAGGCACCCTGGAACAACTGGGACTCGAGAGCGAATTGCGCCACGCCCTGGAACGCGGGCAGTTTCACCTCGAATACCAGCCCCAGCTGGATCTGGCCAGCGGCGCGGTGGTGGGCATGGAAGCGCTGCTGCGCTGGCAACATCCGCAACTGGGGCGTATTCCACCTGCCAGCTTCATCGGCCTTGCCGAGGAAATGGGCTTGATCACGCCCATCGGCGACTGGGTCCTGCGCACGGCGTGCGCCCAGACACGCGCCTGGCAGCTGGCAGGCCATGGTCCGCTGCGCCTGGCCGTGAACCTGTCGGCACGACAATTCAAGCAAAGAAATCTGCTGCACGCTGTGGCACAGGCGCTGGCCGAGACAGGTCTCGACGCCGCCCATCTGGAACTGGAATTAACGGAAAGCATGGTCATGCATAACGTGGAGCAAGCCACCGCCATCATGGCCAACCTGAAGGCGCTGGGCGTGCAACTGTCCATCGACGACTTCGGCACCGGCTATTCCAGCCTGGCCTACCTGCGCCACTTCCCCATCGATGTATTAAAGATCGACAAAACCTTCGTCAGCGACATCACGCACAGCGACGACGATGCGGCCATCGTGCGCGCCATTATTTCGCTGGCGCACAGTCTGCGCCTGAAAGTGATCGCCGAAGGCGTGGAAACGGCGCAGCAGCTGGCCTTCCTGCGCCAGCATGGCTGCGACCAGATGCAGGGCTATCTGTTCAGCCGCCCCCTGGCCGCGCCCGCCTTCGAAGCATTATTACGCCAAGGCAGCATGTTGCCGGCCCTGGCGATGGGTTGACCAGGCGTTAAAACGCGTGGCGCAAGCCGACGTTGAAGGCGCGGTTGCCCGTGCCCACTTCCGTGGCATTGCCCACCATGTAGGCGGCGTCGTTGCGGTTGCGGATATGCGCGTAGGCAAGATACACCTTGCTGCGCTTGGACAAGGCGTACGTGGCGCCGATGGCCAGCTGCTGCGCATCGCGGTTGGCGCTGTCGCGGTCATCCTTGCGCACATACGAGGCCAGCAAAGTCGTCGCGCCCAGCGGCACGGAGACGCCAACGATGGCGTCGCGGCTGTCGTTCGACGCGGTGGGCGCCTGCGCCGCGCCATATGGGTTTTCCGCGAAGAACATGGTGCTGCCCTCGCCCGTGTTGCGGCCATAGCCGGCAAACGCCGTGGCCACGCCGAAGTTGTAGTTACCGGCCAGAATCGTGTTGTTCGCGTCGGCCTTACCCGGCTCGCCCGCACGGCTCTGGCGCGCCAGGCGCAAGGTCAACGGACCGTTGACATAGCCGAGGGCCAGACCCAGCGAGCGCTGGTCCGCCGCCACACCCGTGTGTTCGCCGGCGCCATACATGACGGTGCCCGTCACGCCGCGCCATTCCGGCGAGGTGTAGCGCACGGTATTGTCGATGCGCGTGGCCGAATAGCCGGCCAGGTTGGTCGCCGCGCCGGCATAGCCGCCTTCGAACGGGTCGGCCACGTCGGTCAAGGCCTGGCTTTGCAGGTTGTACTGGCGGCCCACGGTCAGCATGCCCAGCGGGCTGTCGAGGCCGACAAACGCCTGGCGGCCGAACAATTGCCCCGCCTGGTCCGAGCGGCCCGTATCGCCCTGCACGCCCGCTTCCAGGGTGAACACGGCTTGCCAGCCATTGCCCAGCGACTCCGTGCCGCGCAGGCCCAGGCGCGAGCCGGCCGATATGCCACTGGTGAGCTTGCTGATGCCGCCTTCCTGTACCAGGCCCGCGTCCATCAGACCATAGACATCAACGGACGACTGGGCTTGGGCGGCAGGCAAGGCGCCCAGAGTGGTGGCAAGACCGGCAACGATGGCGATTTTTTTCATGATGATTTCCTTGTAAAAGCGCAACCAGGAAAGCGGCGGCCACGGCAAGGCCGCAGGCGGCAAGGCGCCAAGCGGGGTATGCCGTATCAAAAGACGACGCGCCGGACAACAGATCCTGGCTAAGCTGTGGCGGCAGCGGCGTGCAATGGACGTGCCGCTTTGATTCCGCCGTGAATGGTGCACCGCTGGCGGTGCGCGTGGCTCAGGCGCCCGGCCCGAAGGGGACGCGCTGAAGGTGGCTGGCATCGCAGATGCGCTGGCCGTGAGACGCGGACGGGTGCTGGATATGAAACGTCGATACCACCGCGTCTGCTGGCGCCGTCCGCAAGGATGGGGCAGGAGGCGCCGAGGCCGGCATTATAGCATCGGCCGCCCTTTCTCCCCCGTTTTATTGCGCCCTCTGTTGTTAGTTCGCGGCCCGCCAGGCCGCCAAAACACTGAAAAAGGCCGCTTGCCACGCTGCAGGCGTTGCCGCGTCATCTATAATGGTTCCTTTTGCCAATCACACGCCAAATCATGGAATTAGCCAAGTCTTTCGAGCCCGCCGACATTGAACAATTCTGGCGCACCGAGTGGGAACAGCGCGGTTACTTTACCGCCACCCTCGATGCCGGAAAACCTTCCTTCAGCATCCAGTTGCCGCCGCCGAACGTCACCGGCACCTTGCACATGGGCCATGCGTTCAACCAGACCATCATGGATGGCCTGACCCGCTACCACCGCATGCTGGGCCACAACACGGCCTGGATTCCCGGCACCGACCACGCGGGCATCGCCACGCAAATCGTCGTGCAACGCCAGCTGGACGCGCAAAAGATTTCGCGCCATGACCTGGGCCGCGAGAAATTCGTGGAAAAAGTGTGGGAGTGGAAAGAAAAATCGGGTTCCATCATCACCGGGCAGATGCGCCGCCTGGGCGCCTCGGCCGACTGGCAGCGCGAATACTTCACGATGGATGAGCCGCGCTCGAAAGTCGTCACCGACGTCTTCGTGCGCCTGTTCGAGCAAGGCCTGATCTACCGCGGCAAGCGCCTCGTCAACTGGGACCCCGTGCTGGGCACGGCTGTGTCCGACCTGGAAGTGGTGTCCGAAGAAGAAGACGGCTCCATGTGGTACATCAAATACCCGCTGGCCGACGGCAGCGGTTTCCTGACGGTGGCCACCACGCGTCCTGAAACCATGCTGGGCGACGTGGCCGTGGCCGTCGATCCGACGGACGAGCGCTACACGGCGCTGGTGGGCAAGATGCTCAAACTGCCGCTGACGGACCGCGAAATCCCCATCATCGCCGACGAATACGTCGACAAGGAATTCGGCACCGGCTGCGTGAAGATCACCCCCGCGCACGACATGAACGATTACGCCGTGGGCCAGCGCCACAAACTGGCGCAGATCGTCATCCTGACCCTGGACGCGAAGATCACCGACGACGCGCCCGAAGCGTATCGCGGCATGGACCGTTTCGCCGCGCGCAAGCAGATCGTCGCCGACCTCGATGCGCAAGGCTTGCTGGAACAGGTCAAGCCGCATAAATTGATGGTGCCGCGCGGCGACCGCACGGGCGTCGTCATCGAGCCGATGCTGACGGACCAGTGGTTCGTCGCCATGAGCAAGCCGGCCCCGGAAGGCACCTTCTTCCCCGGCAAGTCGATCGCCGAGACGGCGCTGGACAAGGTCGCCAATGGCGAAATCAAGTTCGTGCCGGAAAATTGGAGCACCACCTACAACCAGTGGCTCAACAACATCCAGGACTGGTGCATCTCGCGCCAGCTGTGGTGGGGCCATCAAATTCCGGCCTGGTACGACGACAAGGGCAATATCTTCGTTGCCAAGACAGAAGCGGAAGCCATCGCCAAGGCGCAGGCCGCCGGCAGCACGGGCCCCTTGAAACGCGACGACGACGTGCTCGACACGTGGTTCTCGTCGGCCCTGGTGCCGTTCTCGACCATGGGTTGGCCTGAAGAAACACCGGACATGAAGGCCTTCCTGCCCTCGTCCGTGCTGGTGACGGGTTTCGACATCATCTTCTTCTGGGTCGCGCGCATGGTCATGATGACGGCGCACTTCACGGGCAAGGTGCCGTTTGAAACCGTCTACGTGCACGGCCTGGTGCGCGATTCGACGGGGCAGAAGATGTCCAAGTCGAAGGGCAACACGCTCGACCCGATCGACCTGATCGACGGCATCGACCTGGAAGGCTTGATCGTCAAGCGTACCACGGGCCTGATGAACCCGCGCGACGCGGAAAAGATCACCAAGGCGACGCGCAAAGAATTCCCGGAAGGCATTTCCGCCTACGGCACGGACGCCGTGCGCTTCACCATGGCCAGCTACGCCTCGCTGGGCCGCAACATCAACTTCGACCTGGGCCGCTGCGAAGGCTACCGCAACTTCTGCAACAAGATGTGGAACGCCACCCGTTTCGTCATGATGAATACGGAAGGCAAGGATTGCACCCCGAACGAGGCCGACCTGTCGCAAGCGGACAAGTGGATCATCTCCCTGCTGCAAAAAGCGGAACTGGACGTGGCCAAGGGCTTTGAAGACTTCCGTTTCGACAATATCGCCGCCACCATCTACAAGTTCGTCTGGGACGAGTATTGCGACTGGTACCTGGAAGTAGCCAAGGTGCAAGTGCAGCAGGGCACGGAAGGCCAGCAGCGCGCCACCCGCCACACCCTGCTGCGCGTGCTGGAAGTGGTGCTGCGCCTGGCCCACCCGATCATCCCGTTTGTCACGGAAGCCCTGTGGCAGACGGTGGCGCCGCTGGCCGGCAAGACCCTGAAAGCTGAGGGTGATTCGATCATGATGCAGCCGTATCCGATCGCCAACACCGACAAGATCGATGAGTCGGCCGAAGCGTGGATGCAGCAGCTGAAAGCCTTGACGGACGCGACGCGCAACCTGCGCGGCGAAATGCAGATCTCGCCATCCGTGCGCGTGCCGCTGATCGTCGAAGCGGGCAATGCGGCGGAAAAGGCCGCGCTGGCGTCGTACGCACCGTACATCCAGTCGCTGGGCAAGCTGGCTGAAGTGCAGATCGTCGATGCGCTGCCGGACTCGCCGGCCGCCGTCGCCATCGTCGGCACCACCAAGCTGATGCTGAAAGTGGAAATCGACGTGGCGGCCGAACGCGAGCGCCTGGGCAAGGAAATCGCCCGCATCGAAGCGGAAATTGCCAAAGTAAACAGCAAATTAGGCAATGAAAGCTTCGTCGCGCGCGCCCCGGCCGCCATCGTTGCGCAAGAAAACGAGCGTTTGCTCAGTTTTTCGGCGACAATTGAAAAACTGCGCGAACAGTTTGCTAAACTAGCCAGCGCATAAGGCAGGTTTGGAAGGATTGCGCGGCGTCCCCGTGACGCCGCGCAGCACCACTGGTCTTGCCTTGGTATATAAACTGTTCGTGACCCGATCAAAAAAAACCATTGGAGACTAGCGATGCATAAAGTATTCACAGCAAGCATTCAAGCAAGCGTACTGGTGGCCGCCCTGGCCATCGCCGGCAGCGCCATCGCGCGCGATGACAACCACACCCCTGTCGGCACCTGGAAAACCATCGACGATGCCAGCGGCAAGCCGAAATCCCTCGTCGTCATCACGGAAAGCAACGGCGTCTTGCAAGGCAAGATCGACAAGCTGTTCCGCGCCCCGAATGAAGAGCAAAATCCGAAGTGCGACAAGTGCACGGGCGCCAACAAGGACCAGCCCATCGTCGGCCTGGTGATCCTGTCCGGCCTGAAATATGACGGCAAGGAATGGACGGGCGGCGAAATCATGGACCCGGCCAATGGCAAGACCTACAAGAGCAAGGCCGAACTGATTGAAGGCGGCACCAAGCTGCAAGTGCGCGGCTATGTCGGCGTGCCGATGTTTGGCCGCTCGCAGACGTGGGTACGCGAAGACTAAGCAGCACACGTATGCCCTGTCGAAGCCGGTCGCTGCGCCGGCTTTTTTGTGTCTGTATTCCGCACACGGCCGTTGTTTTCCAGGCCGAATCGCTCGCGTTTGCGCCATTTTCCTACCAAAGGCAGGCTATGCGCGCCACCGAACATACTTGAAGTTTCCTAAATGAAATAGTGCATGCCTGTGACGCCATCGCCTGTAGCGAAAAGCGGCATGGCTCTGCCGGATGACCTCATCCGCGGATGCCCGGCAATGATTGCCATGCACAAAGGAACTATATGAACCTCTTCAAGCGATATCTGAATCCGCTGCTCGTCTCGGCAGGTTTGCTGGCCATGGCCGCCCTTGCCGGTTGCGGCGGCGGCGACCAGGGACGCGATCCCATCCTCGGCTTGCCGGGCGCCACCTTGTCCAGCCTGGCCGTCACGCCAGCCACGGCCACGGTCACCATCGGTGCGGGCCAGCAATTCACGGCCATCGCCACGTATAGCGACGGCTCGTCGCAAGACGTCAGCGCCAAGGCGGCCTGGGCGTCGGCCACACCGGCCAGCGCGACAGTCAATGCCGCCACAGGCTTGAGCACCGGCATCGCTGCCGGCAACAGCAACATCAGTGCCGCGTTTGGCGGCAAGAGCGCAGCGGCCCAGTTGACCGTCACGCCAGCGACCTTGCTGGCTATCGCCGTCACGCCGCAAAGCCCCATCGTGCCCGTCGCCGCGACGCGCCAGCTGGCCGTCATTGCCACCTACTCGGACAACAGCACGGCTGACGTCACGGCCAGCAGCAGCTTCCTTGCCGTCACGCCCGCTTTCGCCACCGTCGCCAGCGGCGGCCTCGTCACCGGCGTTGCCTTTGGCACCAGCGTCATGAACGCCAGCTTCAACGGCAAGACGGCCAGCACCACCATCACCGTGCCGGCCACCAGCATCGTCAGCATTGCCGTCACGCCGGCCACCGCCAGCATCGCTGTCGGCGCCACGCAGCAATTCATTGCCACCGCCACTTATTCCGACAGCTCGAACGCCATTGTCACCAACAGCGCCGCCTGGACCTCGGGCACCGTTGCCAATGCCACGGTACTGAACACGGGCATCGCCACCGGTGTTGCCACCGGCACCAGCAGCATCACCGCCACGGCCGGCGGCCAGTCGGGCAGCGCGATGCTGACCGTCACCGCTGTCGCCATCCCGCCCGTCCTGAACCCGATCTTCCTGGGCCGCGCGGCACCTTTCGGCGTGCTGGCAGGCACCTCGATCACGAACAATTCGGGCGGCACCACACTGATCACGGGCGACGTCGGCTCACCTTCGCAAACGGTCGATCCGACCCAGGCGGCTGGCTATACCAACTACAAGTCGGGCGCCATCCTGGACGGCGCCATGACCGACCTGCAAGCGGCGATCACGGACGGCAACAGCCGCAGCTGCGACGTCAGCTTTGCCGGCGGCATCGACCTGGGCGGCCAAACCTTCGGTCCCGGCGTGTATTGCTATGCGGGCGCCATCAGCATCACGGGCACCCTGACCCTGAACGGTCCCGGCGTGTACATCTTCCGCACGGCCCTGACCTTGAACTCGACCGTCAACTCGGTGGTTGCCCTGAACAATGGCGCCACGGCCGACAACGTCAGCTGGCTGCCCGTCGGCCCCACCACCCTGGCCGCCAACAGCATCTTCAAGGGCAATATCCTGGGCCAGTCGGCCGCCATCACGGTGGGCGACAATACGACCCTGCTCAATGGCCGCGTGCTGACGGCCGCCGCCGTTACCCTGCGCAACAATCAGATCACCAAATAATCGGGACATGACCATGACTATCGCACACACACTGGGCGCCCTGAGCGTAATGGCCGGCGCCTTGCTGGCGGCGCAATCGGCGCAGGCGCAGGACAACACCTTCATCAACCCGGACTGGGCCAACAGCGCCTGGTACATCGGCGCGGGCGCGGGCCAGTCGCGCGCCACCATCGATGAACCGCGCCTGCGCGCCAGCCTGGCCGCCAACGGCGAAACCGTCACCGGTTTCAGCAAGGACCAGCGCGACACCGGCTATAAACTGTTTGTCGGCCGCCAACTGAACCAGTATGTCGCCGTGGAAGCCGGTTACTTTGACCTGGGAAAGTTCGATTTCAAGTCGACCACCAGCGGCAACGGCGTACTGAACGGACAAGCGGCCTTTCGCGGCGTAAACCTGGACTTGTTGGGCCAGCTGCCGCTGTCGCAGCGCCTGTCGTTGCTGGGCCGTGTCGGCATGCACTACACCAAGACCAACACGGAATTCAGCGGCAACCGCCTGCTGGGTTCGAGCAATACCCATGCCAGCGAACGCAAGCTCAACGCCAAGCTGGGCCTGGGCCTCGAATACAAGTTCAGCGAAGCGCTGGCCCTGCGCGGCGAAGTCGAGCGTTATCGCCTGAACGACGCCGTCGGCAACCGCGGCGATGCGGACCTGTATTCCGTCAGCCTCGTGTATAAACTGGGCCGTCCGGCCAGCGCCACGCCCGCCTACCAGCCGGCGCCCGAAGTCGCCCCCGTCGTCGCCATGCCGGCACCGGTGATCGAGGCCAAGCCGGCGCCAGCCCCCGTGTCGGAAAAAGTGTCGTTTGCTTCCGAAGCGCTGTT
Organism: Janthinobacterium sp. GW823-FHT01H08; assembly: GCF_058797855.1. Classification (NCBI taxonomy): domain Bacteria; kingdom Pseudomonadati; phylum Pseudomonadota; class Betaproteobacteria; order Burkholderiales; family Oxalobacteraceae; genus Janthinobacterium; species Janthinobacterium sp. GW823-FHT01H08. The sequence goes on along the minus strand of NZ_CM179504.1, from coordinate 1,117,362 downwards.
TGATTTCGATCAATCGACGCTCAAGCCGCAAGGCAAGGCGGCACTGGACCAGCTGCTCGGTCAACTGACGGGCATGGACCTGGAAGTCATCGTCACGGTCGGCCATACGGATGCCGTCGGCTCCGATGCCTACAACCAGAAGCTGTCTTTGCGCCGCGCCGAAGCCGTCAAGGCTTATCTGGTGGCGCAGGGTGTCGAGACGAGCCGCGTCTACACGGAAGGCAAGGGAGAAACCCAGCCCGTGGCCGACAACACGAGTGCCGCCGGCCGCGCCAAGAACCGCCGCGTGACGGTGGAAGTCGTGGGCACGCGCAAAGTCATGCGTTAAGTTTTAGGCGCACAAAAAACCGGCTTGCGCCGGTTTTTTTACGTCTGCGGCGCTGCCGGCTTGCGGTGATGCTTGCTCAGATGCCGGTCCAGGCTGTTGGCGAACTGTTGCCGGTCCGACTGGCTGAAGGCGGCCGGGCCGCCCGTGTCGACGCCGCCGCTGCGCAATTCTTCCATGAAGGCGCGCATCGTCAATTGCTGGGCGATATTGTCTTTCGTATAAAACTCGCCGCGCGGGTTCAGCGCGAAACCGCCCTTGGCCAGGACGTCGGCCGCCAGCGGGATGTCGCCCGTGATGACGAGGTCGCCGGGATTGAGCAGCCGCACGATTTCCTGGTCGGCCACGTCGGCGCCGGACGGCACTTGCACGGTGCGGATGAAACGCGAGGGCGGCACCCGCAAACCCTGGTTGGCGACCAGGGTGAGCGGCAACTCCAGGCGGTCGGCGACTCTGTACAAAATTTCCTTGATGACGACGGGACAGGCATCGGCGTCGATCCAGATCTGCATGCCCACGCTCGCTTGCTCACCCGCTTCCGCCATCACAGTTCCCACGCTTCGCCGCCCGGGCCCATGCGCGGCGCGCTGACGCCGAAGTGCAGGTAAGCGGCCGGCGTGGCGACACGGCCACGGGGCGTGCGCTGCAAGAAACCTTGCTGTATCAGGTACGGTTCCAGCACATCTTCGATGGTATCGGCCGCTTCGCCGATGGCGGCGGCCAGATTGCCGATGCCGACGGGGCCGCCGCCGAACTTGAACAGCACGGCTTCGAGCAATTTACGGTCCATCACGTCGAAACCGGCGGAATCGACGTCCAGCATGGCCAGCGCGCGGTCAGCCACCACCTTGGTGATCTCGCCATTGCTTTTGACTTCCGCGAAATCGCGCACGCGGCGCAGCAGGCGGTTGGCGATACGGGGCGTGCCGCGCGCGCGCTGGGCGATTTCATGCGCGCCTTCCGGGTCGATCGGTGCCTTCAGCAAGGCCGCGCTGCGCGTGACGATCTTCGTCAATTCGCCCGTGTTGTAGAACTCCAGCCGGGCGACGATGCCGAAGCGGTCGCGCAGCGGATTGGTCAGCATGCCGGCGCGCGTGGTGGCGCCGACTAATGTAAACGGTTGCAGATCGAGCTTGACGGAGCGGGCGGCCGGGCCTTCGCCGATCATGATGTCGATCTGATAATCTTCAAGCGCCGGATACAAAATCTCTTCGACGACGGGGGACAGGCGGTGGATTTCATCGATGAACAGGACGTCGTTCGCTTCCAGGTTCGTCAGGATTGCCGCCAGGTCGCCCGGGCGCTCGAGCACGGGGCCGGAGGTCTGGCGCAGATTGACGCCCATTTCGCGCGCGATGATGTGCGCCAGGGTCGTCTTGCCCAAGCCAGGCGGGCCGAACAGCAAGGTATGGTCGAGCGCTTCCTTGCGCTGGCGCGCGGCCGTAATAAAAATTTCCAGCTGGTCGCGGATCTTTTCCTGTCCCACGTACTCGTCGAGCTGCTTCGGGCGCAAGGCCCGTTCGATCGCCTCTTCGTTGTGCGAGATGGGCGCCGCGTCGATGATGCGCTGTTCCGTGAAGCTGTCGGTCTGGATGCTCATGCCCTATCAGCCTTTCGACAGCGCTTTCAGCGCCAGTTTGATGCCGTCCGACACGCCGCTGCCGGCCGGCACGTTTTTCACGGCGGCCAGCGCTTCCTTGTCGGAATAGCCGAGCGCGACCAGCGCATTGAGGATGTCCGATTGGGCATCGGGCGCCGCGTGCGCGCCGCCGGCGCCGATATCGGCCCCCAGCTTGCCCTTCAATTCCAGCAGCAGCCGTTCGGCCGTCTTCTTGCCGATGCCAGGCACTTTCACCAGGCGGCCGGAATCCTGCAAGGTAATGGCTTGGGCCAGGTCGGCAATCGTCATGCCCGAGAGAATCGACAAGGCCATGCGCGCGCCCACGCCCGTGATCTTGATCAACTGGCGGAACACGGCCCGCTCGGCCGCATTGCCGAAGCCAAACAGCAGGTGCGCATCTTCGCGGATGGCCTGGTGCGTGAACAGCACGACTTTTTCGCCCACGTGGGGCAGGTTATAAAAGGTGCTCATCGGCACGTCGACTTCATAGCCGACGCCCTGGCAATCGACCAGCAATTGTGGCGGATTTTTTTCAAGCAAAATACCGGAGAGACGGCCTATCATCGCGTGTTCCTAATGTTAAATTTTAGATTGATGCTTTATCCAACGAGGCGGCCGCGCTTCATGCGCAAGCCCTGCAATTGCGGCGCCAGCGCGCCGAGCATGGCCAGCGCATCGATGCTGTTGGCGTGGCAAATGGCCACGCCCAGCGCATCGGCCGCATCCGTACCGGGTAAACCAGGCAAGGACAACAGGCGGGATACCATCTCCTGCACCTGCTCCTTGGCCGCCTTGCCGTGGCCCGTGACGGCCTGTTTCACTTGCAGGGCCGTGTATTCGGCCACCGACAGGTCGGCGTGGACCAGCGCGCAAATGGCCGCGCCCCGTGCCTGGCCCAGCAGCAAGGTCGATTGGGGGTTGACGTTGACAAACACTTTTTCGATGGCCGCGCAATCGGGCTGGTAGGTGCCGACGATTTCGCTCACGCCCCGCAGGATGACCTTCAGGCGCGGCGGCAATTCCCCTTCGGAACCCGTCTTGACGGTGCCCGACGCGATATAGCGCAGCTTGTTGCCGTGTTTTTCAATGACCCCAAAGCCGGTCGTGCGCAGGCCAGGATCGATGCCAAGAATAATCATCGCCAGATTCTATAATGAATACGGCAGGCACCGGTGAATAACCGGTGCCTGCCGCTGAGTACCTTATCGAGAGCTGTAGGTCGGATTAGCGGTACGCGTAATCCGACATGCGTCGCCAACTGCGCTTGTCGGATTACGCGCGGCCTTCGGCCCCGCTAATCCGACCTACTCTCTTCACTATCAATGACGGAAGTGACGCGTTCCGGTATACAACATGACGACGCCGCGCTCGTCCGCCGCATCGATCACTTCCTGGTCGCGCATGGAGCCGCCCGGGTGGATCACGCAAGTCGCGCCCGCGTCGACGACAACGTCGAGGCCGTCGCGGAACGGGAAGAAGGCGTCCGACGCCACCACGGAACCGGTCAGCGACAAGCCCGCGTTTTGCGCCTTGATGGAAGCGATGCGGGCCGAGTCGATACGGCTCATCTGGCCTGCGCCCACGCCCAGGGTCATGTTATTGCCGCAGAAAACGATGGCGTTCGACTTGACGAATTTCGCCACTTTCCAGGCGAACATCAGGTCGGCCAGTTGCTGCGGCGTAGGCTGCAGCTTGCTGACCACGCGCAAGTCGCCGATGCCGACGTTTTTCGCGTCCGGCGATTGCACCAGCAAGCCGCCACCGACGCGCTTGAAGTCCATGGCGTGCACGCCGCTGCCCAGCGGGATTTCCAGCATGCGCACGTTCTGCTTGCTCGACAGAATTTGTTTCGCTTCGGCGGAGAACGACGGGGCGATCAGCACTTCCACGAACAGCTTGGCGATTTCGCCGGCAGTGGCGCCGTCCAGTTCGGTATTAAACGCGATGATGCCGCCGAATGCCGAGGTCGGGTCCGTCTGCAGGGCGCGCGCGTACGCTTCCGCTGCGTTCTTGCCCAGGGCCACGCCGCACGGGTTCGCATGCTTGACGATGACGCAGGCGGCGCTTTGCTCGAAGCCGCCCATGCTCTTCACGCATTCCCAGGCCGCATCGGCATCGGCGATGTTGTTGTACGACAATTCCTTGCCCTGCAGCTGACGGTAGTTGGCCAGCGCGCCGTCGGTGGCGACGAGGTCACGGTAGAAGGCGGCGCTCTGGTGCGGGTTCTCGCCGTAGCGCATGTCTTGCACTTTCTCAAATGCAACGTTGAGGATTTGCGGATAGGCGCCGCGCTCGGCGTGCACCTTCGTCGGGCCCAGGCTCGTCAGGTAGTTGGTGATGGCGCCGTCGTATTGCGCCGTGTGCGCAAAGACTTTTTTCGCCAGCATGAACTTGGTGTCATAGCTGACGTCGCCGGCCTGGCCGTCGGCCGAGCGCATTTCCGCCAGCACCGCGTCGTAGTCGGTCGGGTCGCAGATGACGACCACATCCTTGTGGTTCTTGGCCGCCGAACGCAGCATGGTCGGGCCGCCGATATCGATGTTTTCAATCGCGTCTTCCAGCGTGCAATCGGCCTTGGCGACCGTGCCCTGGAACGGGTACAGGTTGACCACCACCATGTCGATGGTCGGCATGTCGTGCTCGACCAGTTTCGACATGTGCTCAGGGAAATCGCGGCGCGCCAGGATACCGCCGTGCACTTTCGGGTGCAGGGTCTTCACACGGCCATCGAGCATCTCCGGGAAACCCGTGTAATCGGCAACTTCCGTGACAGGAACACCGTTGTCTGCCAGCAATTTGGCGGTGCCGCCGGTGGACAGGAGGTTGACGCCGAGGGCAGACAGGGCGCGGGCGAAGTCGAGAACGCCGGTCTTGTCGGAAACGGAGAGGAGAGCTTGTTTGATCATGGCTGTGGCTAGGTGGTTAAGTGTTCTTGGCGAATGGCGCAGCAATCAGCTATCAGGCCGGGCCCGCTGCGGCGGATTCAAATCTTGGCGTCACTTGCATGCCGGCATTACAGCAAACCGTGCTCCTGCAATTTCTTGCGCAGGGTATTGCGGTTGATGCCCAGCATCTGCGCGGCGTGCGACTGGTTGCCATCGGCGCGTGTCATCACGACTTCCAGGATGGGCTTTTCCACGGTCAGCACGACCATGTCGTAGATATTCGATGCTTGCTGTTCGCCCAGGTCATTGAAGTAATCTTCTAGACTTTTCTGTACGACTTCCTGAATGCTTTCTTTGCTCATTTTTATGCTTCAACCGGCTGAACACCTGGCCATCCGGCGCCGCGCCGCTCATGCGGTCCGCGTGCTGCCCTCTTGCCTCGGTGTTGTAATTAATATTGCATGACGCTCTGTATAGGCGTTCGCCCTTGTACTGCTGCTAACTGATTTACCCTGCTTGTTGCTATCTGCTCATGCTGCCGTGGCCGCAGGTTTGATCGTATCGATCAGGCCACTTTCACTGGATTCGGCGAGGCGATATTGTAACCGTTCGCCAAATTTCCATTGCGACTCAAAAAATTGATCGACGGCCAGCAACTGCGCATCCGTCGACTCCAGCAAGTTCATTTCCTGGCGGAACGCTTCGCCGCCTTCCAAATCCTTGACATACCAGCCGATGTGCTTGCGCGCCGTGCGCACGCCGAGAAACTCGCCATAAAACGCATAATGGGCGCGCAAATGCTCGTCCATCAAGGTCCGCACTTCATCCACATACGGCGCCGGCAACAAGGTGCCGGTGCGCAGGAAATGGTCGATCTCGCGGCAAATCCACGGCCGGCCCTGCGCCGCGCGGCCGATCATGACGGCATCGGCGCCCGTTTGATCCAGCACAAAACGGGCCTTTTCCGGACTGGTAATGTCGCCGTTGGCCACCACGGGAATGCCCACCGAGGCTTTCACGGCGGCAATCGTTTCATATTCGGCATCGCCCTTGTAGCCATCGGCACGCGTACGGCCGTGCAGGGTCAGCATCTGGATGCCCGCTTGCTCGGCGATGCGGGCGATGGTCAGGGCATTCTTGTTGGAACGGTTCCAACCCGTGCGAAACTTCAGGGTGACGGGCACGTCGACGGCGTTGACGACGGCGTGCAGGATCTTTTCGACCAGGCTTTCATCTTGCAGCAGGGCCGAACCGCACCAGCTGTTGCACACCTTTTTGACGGGGCAACCCATGTTGATGTCGATGATCTGCGCGCCCCTGTCCACGTTGAACCTGGCGCAGTCGGCCAGGTCTTGCGGATCGGCGCCGGCGATCTGCACGGCTTTCGGCTCCATTTCGCCGTCGTGATCCGTGCGGCGCGCGCTTTTTTCCGTTGCCCACAGGCGCGGATTCGACGCCGCCATCTCCGACACGGCATAGCCGGCACCCAGCTGCTTGCACAACTGGCGGAAAGGCCGATCCGTCACGCCCGCCATGGGAGCGACGAAAACATTGTTGCGCAGAATGTGAGGGCCGATTTGCACTGAAGAACCTGGAATGGACGGAGGAACCTGCTATTTTAACCGATTCCCTGCCTATTTAATAAGCACTATTTTTTTGGATCAGTGCGTCAGAGTGAGGATGGCGCCGCTTAGGGCACTCTTACCCCAGCTCGTCCATCGCGGGCGCGCTCAGGTGCTCGATATTTCCCCAGTGCACTAAATGCAGCTTGCCGTCCGCATACGAGAAGCGGTTGACGCTGGCATTTTTGACCTGGAAGTCGCGCGGACTGTCGAGCGTCATGCCGACCGCCTCGCGGTAAGCGCACTCGAGCACGCCGCCGTGCGCCACGATGGCGATCGTCTGGCCGTCATAGCGTTCGGCCCAGCGGGCGATGGCGCCATTCGCGCGTGCGTAAAACTGGCGGAAGCTCTCCGCGTCGCGCTCGCCCGACGGCATCACGGCATCGATCTGGCGCGATTGCCATTGCGCATACTCGTGCGGATAGCGCGCGGCGATGTCCACATACAGCAAGCCTTCGAAGGCGCCATAGCAGCGCTCGCGCAGCAAGGGGTCGGTCTGCACGGGTAAATCTTTCAACTGAGCAACGGCTTGCGCCGTCTGCTGCGCGCGCTGCAGATCGCTGGCGATGATGGCGGCCAGTGCTTCGTCGGCCAGCGCCTGCCCCAGCGCGGCCGCTTGCGCCAGGCCCGCCTCGTTCAGGGCGATGTCGATATGGCCCTGCAGGCGGCGGCCCGCATTCCAGGCCGTTTCGCCATGGCGTATCAATAAAATCGTGGTGCTCATGCGTTATTTCTTCAGGGTAAGTGCCAACTCGGGGTTGAGCGAGTAGGCGACGACGAGCTGGACTTCGTCGAGGATGTGGCCGTAGAGCGCGGCATGGGCTTGCTGCCCCGTAAAACGCTCGGGCAGCTCCAGGCGCGGCACGTCGAGCGCATACAGGCGGAAAATATAGTGGTGGATGCGCTCGTCATTCCACGGCGGGCACGGGCCATCATAGCCGTAATAATCGCCGGCCATGGCGGCATCGCCGGCAAACCAGCCCGTGTAGTCGTTGATACCCTGGCGCAGTCCAGTACCTGCAGCCTTGCCGCGCGGCGTGATGCCGCTGGAAAATTCGCCGGCGGCAATAGAACGCATGGCGGGCGGCAAGTCGAGCAAACTCCAGTGATAAAAGTCGCCGCGCAGCGCCGTCAGCGGCAGGGACTGGTCGTCACGGTTGGCCAGGCGGGCGTCTTGCGGCGCATCGGGATCGATGCAGAACAGGGCCAGCGACTCGGTGCCGTTGGGCACCTCGTCCCAGGCCAGATGGGGATTGCGGTTGCCGGCGAGGCGCACGCGGCTGGCCGGATCAATCTCGGCAAAGGCATAGTCGGCCGGCATCAGGCCGCCATCACGAAACGTCTCGCTCCACAATTTCATCGCTTGCTCCTCTTTATAGTTATTGTTTGACGCTTATTTAGCGTTCACCTGCAGCCAGAATGTGACAGGGCCGTCATTGGTGAGCGACACCTGCATGTCGGCACCGAACTGCCCCGTTTGCACGGTCGCATGGCGGCTGCGCGCCTGATCCACGAAATGCGTGAACAGGCGCAAGCCGTCCGGCGGCGCGGCCGCCGGCGTAAACGACGGGCGCGTGCCGGACTTGGTATCGGCCGCCAGGGTGAACTGCGGCACCAGCAGCAAGCCGCCGGCCACGTCCGTCACGCTGCGGTTCATCTTGCCCGCTTCGTCGGCAAACACGCGATAGCCGAGCAGTTTGGTCAGCAGGGCGTCCGCTTCCTTTTCCGTATCGCCCCGCTCCGCGCACACGAGCACCATCAGGCCGGCGTCGATGGCGCCGACGGTGGCGCCGCCGACGTCGACTTTCGCCTGCGTGACTCTCTGCAGCAGCGCGATCATGCCGTCAAGGTGACGCGCGCGAAACTGCGCTTGCCAACTTGCAACACGAATTCGCCGGCCGCCACTTGCAGGCCCTTGTCGCTGATGACGGTGCCGTCGATACGCACGCCGCCCTGGTCGATCTTGCGCATGGCTTCCGATGTCGACGGGCACAGGCCCGCCTGTTTCAGCAATTGCGGGATGCCCAGCGGGGCGCCGGCCAGGGTTAATGCCGGGATATCGTCGGGAATGCCGCCCTTCGAGCGGTTGACGAAGTCGGCCAGCGCATCTTCGGCCGCCTGCTGCGAGTGGAAACGGGCGACGATTTCTTGCGCCAGCGCAACCTTGGCGTCGCGCGGATTGCGCCCTTCCTCGACTTCGCGCTTCAGCTGGGCCAGTTCGGCGATCGAGCGCCACGACAGCAGCTCGTAGTAGCGCCACATCATGACGTCGGAAATACTCATCAGCTTGGCGAACATGGTGTTGCCCGGTTCCGTGATGCCGATGTAGTTATTCTTCGACTTGGACATTTTTTCCACGCCATCCAAACCTTCCAGCAGCGGCATGGTCAAAATACACTGCTGCTCCTGTCCGTACTGCTTTTGCAGTTCGCGGCCCACCAGCAGGTTGAACTTCTGGTCCGTGCCGCCCAGTTCCAGGTCCGATTTCAGGGCCACCGAGTCGTAGCCTTGCATCAGCGGGTACAGGAATTCATGCACGGAAATCGGAATGCCGCCCTGGAAGCGCTTGGTGAAGTCGTCGCGCTCGATCATGCGCGCCACCGTGTAGTGGGAAGCGAGCTGGATGATGCCGCGCGCGCCCAGCGGATCGCACCACTCGGAGTTATAGCGGATTTCCGTCTTGCTGGCATCCAACACTAAAGATGCTTGCGCGAAATACGTCATCGCGTTAATCTCGATCTGTTCCTTGGTCAGCGGCGGGCGCGTGACGTTGCGGCCCGAAGGGTCGCCGATCATGGAAGTAAAATCGCCGATGAGGAAAATGACTTGATGGCCGAGGTTTTGCAGCTGGCGCATCTTGTTCAGCACGACAGTGTGGCCCAGATGCAAGTCGGGTGCAGTCGGGTCCAGGCCCAGTTTGATGCGCAGTGGAACACCAGTTTTCTCGGAGCGCGCTAATTTTTGCGCAAATTCGCTTTCGATCAAGAGTTCGTCGACGCCACGCTTGGTAATCGCGAGGGCTTCTTGTACTCTGTCCGACAGTGGGAGCGCGGTCTGAGCGGCGTTAGCCTTTGTAGGCGATGCGGTGGTGTTGATTTCCATAAAATTTGACTATAAATCTCAAAATGGTGGTAGGTTTGCGGAGTTTGCTATAATGCTCGATCCCATCAATCTTGCCGTATGAAAACGAACCAAAATAACAATAACAAAGAGCACTAGTTCAGGTCACGTTCAAGGGCAAATTTTAACTGATTGCATGAACCCTATACATAAAATCACAGGCTCACGCTTGTACACACAGCTGACGACGACACGCAAGGCGCGCATTATTGGCGCATCCGCGGTCCTGCTCGCCGTGGCCGCCTTCGGCGCGGTCGCTGTGTCGCCCATGGCGCCCGACGCATCGGACTTGCCGGTCACGTCCATCGCCCAGAACCTGGAAATGCCTGATCTCGCCTCGCAAATTTCCGCGATGGAACAGGTAGACCAGAATTTCACCCACGAAGAAAAAGTCCGCGCTGGCGATACCCTCGCCACCCTGCTGACCCGTCTCGGCGTGGATGATCCGGCGGCCGCCAATTTCATCAAAACCGACAAGATCGCGCGCGGCGTGATGTTGCTGAAATCGGGCAAGCGCGTGCAAGCGCAAACGACCGAAAACGGCGACCTCAACTGGATGCGCGCCACCCTCGTCGACGGCACCGACAAATCGGTCAAGAACATCCTGATCACCCGCAAGGGCGACAAGTTCGTGGCCACGGAAGTGGCAGCCCAGCTGGAACGCCGCGTTGAAATGCACGCGCGCAAGATCACTTCCACCCTGTTTGCCGCCACCGACTCCAGCCTGGACGGTACCCGCCTGCCAGACTCGATTTCCGCGCAAATCGTGGAAATGTTCTCGACCAATATCGACTTCCGCTCCGACCTGAAACGCGGCGACTCGTTTAATGTGGTCTACGAAACATTCTGGCAAGATGGCGAATTTGTCCGAGCGGGCCGCATCCTGGCCGGTGAATTCACCAACCGCGGCACGACTTACCAGTCCGTTTGGTTCGAAGACCCAGCCAGCAAGCAAGGCGGCGGTTACTACAGTTTCGACGGCAAGTCCCTCAAAAAAGCCTTCCTGAAATCCCCCCTCGAATTTTCCCGCATCTCGTCCGGCTTCTCCATGCGCGTGCACCCGATTTCCGGCAACTGGAAAGCGCACAAGGGCATCGATTTCGCCGCAGCAACGGGCACGCCTATCCGCGCTTCCGGTGACGGCGTGGTCGATTCCGTCGGCAGCCAGAACGGCTACGGTAATGTTGTTGTTCTGAAACACTGGGCCAACTACAGCACCGCCTACGCCCACATGAGCCGCTTCGCTTCGGGCCTGAAAAAAGGTCAAAAAGTCAGCCAGGGCGATGTGATCGGCTACGTCGGCACCACCGGCTGGTCCACGGGCGCCCATTTGCACTATGAATTCCGCGTCGGCGGCGTGGCACAAGATCCAAGCAAGCTGAACGTACAAGCCCAGGCGCCATTGACGGCCGCCGAGCTGAGCCGCTTCCGCATGGTCTCCGCCGACATGATGCACCGCTTCACCCTGCTGCGTCCGAACGACACGGCACTGGCGTCGCGTTAAACGACATTGCAACACTGCCTTCGGGCAACCCATAAAGGCACCGCCCATGCAGATGGCCGGTGCCTTTGTTTTTTCCCGCGTGCTGTTACGCACGGCACAAATGCGGCACAATGCACCCCATCACTTATGCATTCAAGGACAACCCCATGCTGTATATCGGTCTGATGTCTGGCACCAGCCTCGATGGCGTCGACGGCGCGCTGGTCGACTTTTCCGACGATGGCGGCACGCGCAGCCTGGGCGACGCCTACATTCCCTTTCCGGCCAGCCTGCGCGCCGACCTGATGGCCTTGCAAAGTGCCGGCCAGAATGAAATCGAACGCGAAGCGCTGGCGGCCACTCAGCTCGTGCGCCATTACGCCGACTGCGTCGCCCTGCTGTTGAGCGACGCGGGCATCGGCCCGGACGCCATCGCCGCCATCGGCGCGCATGGCCAGACCATCCGCCACCGCCCCGAGCTGGGCTTTACGCGCCAGTTGAACAACCCGGCCCTGCTGGCGGAACTGACGGGCATCGACGTCATCGCCGACTTGCGCAGCCGCGACGTGGCGGCCGGCGGCCAGGGCGCGCCGCTGGTGCCCGCTTTTCACCAGGCCATTTTCAACTTGCCCGGCCACACGCGCGTGCTGGCCAATATCGGCGGCATCAGCAATATCAGCGTGCTGCACGCGGACGGCGCGGTAACGGGCTACGACACGGGTCCCGGCAATGCGCTGATGGATGGCTGGGCCTTGCGGCATCTGGGCCAGCCGTATGATGCCAACGGCGCCTGGGCCGCCACGGGCCAAGTCATCCCCGCCCTGCTGGCGGATTTGCTCGACGATCCCTATTTTGACTTGCCGGCGCCGAAAAGCACGGGCCGCGACCTGTTCCACGCCGACTGGCTGCAAGGCAAGCTGGCGAATCACCGTGGCGCCCAAGCCGCCGACGTGCAGGCGACCTTGACGCAGCTGACGGCCGTCAGCCTGGCGCAGGCCATCGCGCGCGACGGAGCGCAGGCGGAAACCGTGTATGTGTGCGGCGGCGGCGCGCAGAACGCCGCGCTGATGGCAGCGCTGGCCCGGGAATTGCCGGGCATGGCGGTGGAGTCGACGGAGGCCTTGGGCGTGGCGCCCAGCCAGGTCGAGGCACTGGCGTTTGCCTGGCTGGCCTGGCGCTTTACTCAGCGCAAGCCGGGCAACTTGCCGGCCGTGACGGGTGCGCAAGGCTTGCGGGTGCTGGGCGCGCTCTACCCGCGCTAAGCGGGCGCAGAAACACAAATAGCGGATCGATGATCCGCTATTTTTATATTGCGCCTGTAAACTGGCGCGCCTGAAAAACGTTCAGGGCAAGGCGCATTGCCAAAGACAGTACGAAGAGTACGGCGAGGCAATGCAACGCCGCCATGGACGTTTTCTCAGGTGTGCCAGCTTATACCGAGAACGACGAACCGCAACCGCAGGTGGAGGTAGCCGTCGGATTCTTGATCACGAACTGCGCGCCTTCCAGGTCATCCTTGTAGTCGATTTCCGCGCCGACCAGGTACTGGTAGCTCATGGAGTCGATCAACAGCTGGACGCCGTTCTTGACCATGGTGGTGTCATCTTCGTTGACGATTTCGTCAAAGGTGAAGCCATACTGGAAGCCGGAACAGCCGCCGCCCTGCACGAAGACGCGCAATTTCAGGTCGGGATTGCCTTCTTCTTCGATCAGCTGCGCGACTTTTTCAGCGGCGCTATCGGTAAAGATAATAGGGGAAGGGATCACATCTTGCATTTCAGCGACGGCATTCATATCAGGCACTCCTACTAGAAAACATTAAGTCATTATAGACTGTTGGCGCAAGTCGCGCTGCGGCCCACCGTCAAAACCTGCTGCGCGTCGCGCTTTGCGGCCTGCGATGCTCACTGTACTCTAGTACAGTTGCGCTTCTCAGCCACAAATCACTGCCGCTCGCGACGGTTTTGCCTGGCGGCCTGCAAAATAGTGTTGTTCCTGCTCACATTTCCGACACGGCCAGGTGCAGCACGGGGTCGGCGCTGTCGTGGCGGCTGAGCTTGCCCTGCACCAATGCGCCGCTGTGCATTTCCAGCACCTTGTAATAGACCTCTCCTACAATGCGGGCTTTTGGCTGGATTTCAAGCATTTCGGACACATACACAGGGCCATTGATCTCGCCGCTGACAACCAGGCTCGAGCAGCGCACCTCGCCATCGATGCGCCCTGCCTCGCCCAGCACTATATGCGTGGGCTCGCCCGCCTCGCCCGTGACGTTGCCGCGCACATGGCCATCGATGCGCAAGCCGCCGCAAAACAGCAAGTCGCCTTCGATCCGCGTGGAAGCGCCAATCAGGGTGTCGATGGGGTTTTTCGCGTTGCGCTCGAACATGAACGTCATCCTGTTGGTATACGTGGCAGTCCAATTTAGCACAGGTCCGGCAAAAAGGCGCCGGACCCGCGCAAGCACGGCTGCCTATTTTTACGGCAGCAAGGCGATATGTTGCAAACCTGCCGTTTCTTTCAAGCCAAACATCAAGTTCATGCACTGCACGGCCTGGCCCGAAGCGCCCTTGACCAGGTTATCCTGCACTACCAGCACGATGACGGTATTGCCGCCTTCAGGGCGGTGCAAGGCCAGGCGCAGCATGTTCGAGCCGCGCGTGGAACGGGTTTCCGGGTGCGAGCCGAATGGCATCACGTCGACGAAAGGCTCGTCCTTGTATTGCGTTTCGAACAAGGCTTGCAATTCTTCATTGCTGACATCCTTGTTCAGCTGCGCGTACAGGGTCGAATGCATGCCGCGGATCATCGGCACCAGATGCGGCGTGAAGGTCAGCGCCACTTTCTCATCCGTGAAACGCTGCAGTTGCGCCGTCGTTTCCGGCAGGTGGCGGTGGCCGGCCACGCCATAGGCCTTGAAGCTGTCGCTGCTTTCCGAGAACAGGATGCCGATTTCCGCCTTGCGGCCGGCGCCGGACACGCCCGACTTGCAGTCGGCGATCAAGCCGCCCGCATTGACGAGGCCCGCCTTGAGCAGCGGGTAAAAGCCCAGCTGCATGGTGGTCGGGTAGCAACCGGGGTTGGCGATCAGCTTTGCCTGCTTGATGTCTTCGCGGTTCAGCTCCGGCAAGCCATACACGGCCTCGGCTATCAGCTCGGGGGCCGTGTGGGGAATCTTGTACCACTGCTCGAACTTGGCCTGGTCTTTCAGGCGGAAGTCAGCGGCCAGGTCGATGACTTTCACGCCGGCGGCCAGCAGGGCTGGTGCTTGCGCCATCGCAACACCATGCGGGGTCGCAAAGAAGACCACGTCACACTGCTCCAGGTTCGCCTTGTCCGGCGAGGAAAACGCCAGCTTGACGTGGCCACGCAGGGAAGGATACATGTCGGCAACGGGCAAGCCATCTTCCTTGCGCGAGGTAATCGCCGTCAACTCGACATCTGGATGGGTAGCGAGCAAGCGCAGCAACTCCACGCCCGTGTATCCAGTGCCGCCGACGATGCCAACTTTGATCATGTTCTTTCCTTGTGTATAGATTGCATAAAGATGAAGGGAAACGCTCCCCCTGCGGGTTTTCCGCGTATTTTACAGCGCAACGCAGAGTCACGCTGAAATGCAAAAAAGCCGCGGGACCGAAGTCCAGCGGCTTTTCGACCAGCACCCCGCAAGGTGCTGTAGCGTAGAAATTAACGCTTCGAGAATTGCTTTGCGCGACGTGCTTTGCGCAGACCAACTTTTTTACGCTCGACTTCACGTGCATCGCGGGTCACGAAGCCGGCTTTCGCCAGTTCCGGTTTCAGCGCTGCATCGTAGTCGATCAGAGCGCGGGTGATGCCGTGACGAACTGCACCAGCCTGGCCCGACTCACCGCCGCCATGGACGTTGACTTTGATGTCGAAACGCTCGACATTGCCGGTCAGTTCCAGTGGTTGACGGATGACCATCAGACCCGTTTCGCGCGAAAAGTATTCGTTTGCTGGTTTGCCGTTAACAACGATCAAGCCTGTGCCAACTTTGATAAAAACCCGAGCCACTGCACTTTTGCGACGGCCGGTTCCATAATTGTAATTACCGATCATGTCAGTTCCTTAGAGAACAAGTGCTTTAGGTTGCTGAGCAGCGTGCGGATGGGAACCTTCCGCGTACACTTTCAGCTTCTTGATCATTGCGTAGCCGAGTGGGCCTTTAGGCAGCATGCCTTTGACCGCTTTCTCAAGCGCGCGACCTGGAAAACGCTGTTGCATTTTCTGGAAGTTGGTTTCGTAGATGCCGCCTGGATAGCCAGAGTGACGGTAGTAAATTTTCTCAGTAGCTTTGGTACCGGTCACACGCAGTTTGCCTGCGTTGATGACGACGATGAAGTCGCCGGTATCGACGTGAGGAGTAAATTCTGGTTTGTGTTTGCCGCGCAGTCGGAGTGCCACTTCGCTGGCAACACGTCCGAGGACTTTGTCCGTCGCGTCAACCACGAACCAATCGCGCTGGACTTCATGTCCTTTAGCGGAAAATGTTTTCATGTTGACTTCCTAATAGATTACACGCTCAAATGGTGGTTCCGCCGATGTTGCTGTGCGGACTCTGCCTTATTTACTTTTCCTGAGCGAACGGAAAGCCGACAAGTATAAGCGGCTTTGCCCTGCCGCGTCAAGCCGCAATGCAGACAGGCTGCGGGCTGGCGGCCGGCACATGGATGGGCATTCCTCTATTACAATACAAAACGCTTACAATTTTCGGAGAGTACGATGGAATGCAAAGTCAGCTGGAATGGCCCGTCGGGCATGAGTTTTCGGGCAGAAACCGGTTCCGGCCACCTGGTGACCATGGATGGCGCGCCCGATGGCGGCGGCCACAACCTGGCGCCACGCCCCATGGAAATGGTCTTGCTGGGCACGGGCGGCTGCACCGCCTATGACGTGGTGCTGATCCTGAAACGGGGCCGCGAAGCCGTCAGTGGCTGCGAAGTGACCCTGAAGGCCGAGCGCGCCGACACCGATCCGAAAGTCTTTACCAAGATCCACTTCCACTTCACCGTGCGGGGCAAGGCCCTGAAACCGACGGCCGTGGAACGGGCCGTTTCATTGTCGCATGACAAATATTGCTCGGCGTCGATCATGCTGGCGAAAACTGCGGAAATTACGCATTCCTTTGAAATCATCGAGGAGTAGGTCGGATTAGCGCGTGAGCGCGTAATCCGACGACACCCGTAACGCCAACAATGTGTCGGATTACGCGCGGCATTGCCGCGCTAATCCGACCTACAAGTAATACGCCGTCTTGGTCATGACCTTCCCCATCAGGCCCATCAACGCCTTCACGGGCGCAGGCGTATCGATGGCGCCCAGGCGCTGGGCGGCGGCGCCGTGTTCCACCTCGTCGATGGCCATCTGCTTGACGATGGCGCGCGACTTGGCGTCTTGCGGCGGCAATTCCTGCAGGTGGCTGGCCAGGTGCGCTTCCACCTGGCGTTCCGTTTCCACCACAAAACCCAGGCTGCGGCCGTCGCCCATGCGCGCGGCGATGGTGCCCAGCGCAAACGAACCCGCATACCACAGGGGATTGAGCAGGCTCAGACGCGAGCCCAGCTCCGTCAGGCGCTGCGCCGTCCAGGCCAGGTGGTCTTCCTCTTCGCGCCCCGCCTCGTCGAACTGGGCGCGGATGGCCGGGCTGTGCGCATAGCGCGCCTGCGAGTTGTACAAGGCTTGCGCGCACACTTCGCCCACATGGTTGACGCGCATCAAGCCGGCGCTGTGACGCTGCTCGGCCGGGCTCAGCTCCGCATCGGGCGCATGCGCGGCCGGCGTGGGGCGCGAGGCCGAAGCCACGCCCGCGATGACGCGCAAGGCCTTGTCGGCGCCAACAATCAAACGATCCAGGGGGTCAAAATGGCGGTTCGCGGTCATCGTGGGCTATTCATGTAAGGGAAAACATGAATTATAGGACGATCAGGGCCAGCCGTCCCCACGCCGCGCGCGGGCCGAACGGGGCTTTATTGACCTGTGCGCGCTTTTTCCTGCTCGATCCAGTCCACCACGGGGCCGACGGCATCGAGCCCGGACAGGCTTTTCGCCACGCCCAGGTTCAGTGAAATCAGAAAAGAAATGCTGTCGACGGGAATGTCCGGGCAGTATTCGGCAAACGCGGCGCGAAAACGCTCCGATTGCAGCACGCGCAAGACTTTCTCGCCGCTCATGAATTGCAGCACGCTGGCGATGCTGTGCCCGCCACCTAGCGAGTGGTAAATAAAACGGTTGTACTTCGCGTCGATCTGCTTGAAATCGAGGGTTTCCTCCGTCATCAGTCCGGCCAGATAGTACAGTCCCAGGCTGACGCGGAAGAAACCGATGGCTTCGGCACTGGTCATGCCGGCGCGCGCCACGGCCAATACCTTGTCCTGCATCGCCTGATCGATCGTTTGCATTGCGCTCTCCCGCGCCGTCCGCCGGCGCCCACCGGGCCAGCTTGCATGAAGATGCTGTTTTTTTCAATAGACCAAACGATATTTCCACCTTGCAAGTTACATTTTTTGCATGCTACTCTCGTTGTTCACCGTTGAATGGATGAAGCACATGATAGAGGTCAAGCACCTGGCAAAACGTTTCCGCATGCCGCCCCACAAGGGCAAGGGCGTGCACGTGAGCGATCCGCGCGAACATGAGGGCTGGTTCCACGCCGTGCGCGACGTCAGTTTCAGCTGCGCCCCCGGCGAAGTGCTGGGCTTGCTGGGTCCGAATGGCGCCGGCAAGACGACCACCCTGCGCCTGCTGTCGACGGCCTTGCAGGCGGACGCGGGCAGCGCCCTCGTCAATGGCGTCGACGTGCTGCGCCAGCCGCTGGTGGCGCGCCAGAGCATCGGTTTCCTGTCCGGTTCGACGGGCTTGTACGGCCGCCTGACGGCGCGCGAAAACGTGGAATACTTTGGCCGCCTGCATGGCATGCCGGCCGACAAGCTGAAACGCCGCTGCGATGAACTGTTTGCCCTGCTGCACATGGAGGAATACGGCGGCAAGCGGGCCGATCAATTGTCGACGGGCATGAAACAGAAGTGCGCGATCGCCCGCACCGTCGTGCACGAGCCGCAAGTGGTCATCCTCGACGAGCCGACCACGGGCCTGGACGTGATGTCGGCCAAGATCCTGCTCGACTTCATCGCCAGCTACAAGGCGCTGCGCGTGCCGCTGATCTTTTCCACGCACCACCTGCACGAGGTGGAAAAGCTGTGCGACCGCGTCTGCATCATCAACCGCGGCACCACCGCCTTCCATGGCACGGTCGACGAACTGCGCCACATGGGCGGCAGTACCGATCTGTACGACGCCTTTGTCAGCGTCATCAACCAGGGAGCCTGAGCCATGTGGACCATTTATCTGAAAGAGTTGCTGGAACTCACGCGCGACCGCAAGACGCTGATTTTCACCATCCTCATCCCCATCTTTGCCATGCCGCTGATCTTTGGCGGCTTCGCTTATGTTTCCAGCAATATGTTCAAGAACGCGAAAACGGCGGAACTGCGCTACGCGCTGTTCGGCAAGGACCATTCGCCGGGCCTGAGCGCGCGGTTTGCGCAGCAGCACAACCTGCGCGAAGTACCGCTGGCCAGCGAGGCGGACATCCGCCGCGCCATCGGCGACGATACCATCAAGTTTGCCGTCGTCATCCCGCCGCATTTTGAACAAGCGCTGAAGCAGCAGGCGCAAGCCAAGGTGACCCTGCACTACAACAGCGCCAGCTCGGTGGACGTGACGCACCAGCGCGTGCGCGAAATCGTCGACGCCTACAACGCCAGCCTGCGCGAAGGAGCCTTGTCCGCCCTGAACCTGAGCCCTGCCCAGCTGGCCTATGCGCTCAATCCCATCGTGCTCGACAAGCAATCGACGGCCAACGAGCGCGAACAGATGGGCGCCATCATCGGCGGCATGGTGCCGTATCTGCTGCTGATGGTGTGCCTGACGGCGGCCATGTATCCGGCCATCGACCTGGGCGCCGGCGAAAAGGAACGGGGCACGCTGGAAACCCTGCTGCTGGCGCCCGTGCCGCGCAGCGCCATCGTGCTGGCCAAGTTCCTCGTGCTGTTTACGGTGGGCATGACCTCCGCCGTGCTGATGGTGGGCAGCATGGGCGTCCTGCTGGCCATCTTCGGCAGCTCGCTGGAAGGCCACATGGCCATCCTCGTGCACAGCATCGGCTTGCCCGACCTGGCCATGGTGACCCTGATGCTGGTGCCGACGGCCGCCATCTTCGCCTCGCTGCTGCTGTCGATCTCGATCTACGCGAAGAGCTACAAGGAGGCGGCCGGCATGATCACGCCGCTAATGCTGTTTGTCATCCTGCCCACGGTGACGGCCATGCTGCCCGGCGTCGAGCTGAACTGGATGTGGGCCATGGTGCCGCTGACGAACGTGTCGCTGGCCATGAAGGAACTGGTGAAAGGCACCATGGATTACCGCATGTTCGGCGTGATCCTGGCCTCGACGACGGTGATCGCCGGCGCGCTGCTGATGCTGTGCCGCTGGTGGTTTAACCGGGAATCGGTTTTGTTCCGTAACTGACACTCTCGTGGCGCGGCCGACAAGACCAGGACCGGCCCGCCATCCGCCCTCGCCAACTGCACTCTGGGCATGCGAAAATGCCGTGTATCGCATGCAACTGCCCAGTACGTCCTAAATTCAATACAATGCCAGCATAGAGAAGTCCCGTCACATGGGATTGCAACAGCATGAGCAAGGAGTTGTATGGAATTGCAGATTCGCAAATTGTCGAAGACCTACGCGAATGGCGTGGTGGCGCTGGACAACGTTTCGCTGACGATACCGCCCGGGATGTTCGGCTTGCTGGGCCCGAATGGCGCCGGCAAGTCGACCCTGATGCGCACCCTGGCCACCTTGCAGGAATGCGATTCCGGCTCCATCTTCTTCGGCGACTACGACGTACTCGACGACAAGGACGAAATCCGCCGCATGCTGGGCTACCTGCCGCAAGACTTCGGCCTGTACCCGAAAGTGACAGCCTACGAGCTGCTCGACCACTTCGCCATGTTAAAAGGCTTGTCGCAGCGGGCGCGCCGGCGCGAAGTCGTCGATGGGCTATTGCAGCAAACCAATCTGTTCGACGTGCGCCACCAGCGCCTGGGCGGCTTTTCCGGCGGCATGCGCCAGCGCTTCGGCATCGCGCAAGCCCTGCTGGGCGACCCGAAACTGATCATCGTCGACGAGCCGACGGCCGGCCTCGACCCGCAGGAGAGAGTCCGCTTCCACAATCTGCTGTCCGACATCGGCGAAGACAAGACGGTGATCCTGTCGACCCATATCGTGTCCGACGTGGCCGACCTGTGCGCCAACATGGCCATCATCAACAAGGGCCATTTGCTGCTGTGCGGCAAGACCCAGGAACTGATCGATGAAGTCAGCTGCAAGATCTGGGCGCGCTTCGTCGAAAAGAAAGAACTGGCCAGCTTCCAGCAGCGCCACGCCGTCATTTCCACGCGCTTGCTGTCGGGCCGCACCCTGATCCACGTCTACAGCGACGACGACCCGGGCGACGGCTTTGAGGAAGCCATCGGCGACCTGGAAGACCTGTATTTCGCCACCATTGCCGGGCGCCACCGCGTCGCCCCGCAATGCGACTGAGGGGGCGGCCATGTTTGCCATCGCCCGCTTTGAAGCGCGACAGCGGCTCAAGCTGCTGTCCACCTGGGTGTATTTCGCCATGTTCCTGGCGCTGGCCATGCTGTGGATGGCGGCCGCCGGCGGCGTCTTCAAGGAAGCGAGCATCAGTTTCGGCGGCAAGTTCCTGATCAACGCCCCCCGTTCGCTGGCGTTCACGTGCAGCGTGCTGGGCTGCTTCGGCGCCGTGGTGGTGGCCGCCATGATGGGCCGCTCGGTGCAGCAGGATTTCGAGTACGGCATGCAGCATTTCTTCTTCAGCGCGCCGATCAAAAAGTACCAGTACGTCTTCGGCCGCTTCCTCGGCGCCTACCTGGTGCTGGCGGTGGTGTTTTCCAGCATCGTGATCGGTGCCTGGCTGGGCGCCTGGCTGCCCGGCATCGATCCCGAACGGCTGGGGCCGCAACGGGCGCTGGCCTACCTGATGCCCTACGTCTTTACCCTGCTGCCCAACCTGTTCATCTTCGGCGCCATCTTCTTCGTCATCGCGGCCCTGACGCGGCGCATGCTGCCCGTGTACATCAGCTCGGTGGTCATGCTGATAGGCTACCTGGTGGCGCCGTCGCTGGCGCGCGACCTCGACTACAAGACCCTGGCGGCCCTGATCGACCCTTTCGGCACCACGGCGCTGATACGCCTGACGGAATACTGGCCGAACGCGGAACGCAACACGCGCCTGGTGACCCTGGAAGGCGTGTACCTGCTGAACCGCGCCATCTGGTCCGGCTTCGCCCTCGTGGCCTTGCTGCTCGGCTACTGGCGCTTCCAGTTCCACGCGACGACGGACGCGGGCGCCACCCGGCGCCGCAGCGAGGGCGAGGCGCCGCAGCGCTTGTCGAACGCTTCGCTGTCCACGCAGGAAACGCCGGACTTCGCGCAACGCAACCTGGCCGCCCTGCTCCTCAAGATGAGCTGGCTGAACCTGCGCGAGACCATCAAGAACATCTATTTCGTCGTCATCGTGCTGGCCGGCGTGCTGACCATGTATGCGGGCGCGCTGGACATGGGTTCCATGTACGGCACGAATACCTATCCCGTGACGGAAAAGGTGCTGGACATGGTCAGCGCCTCGTTCGCCCTGTTCATGCTGATCATTACCACCTTCTACGCGGGCGAGCTGGTGTGGCGCGAACGGGAAGCGGGCACGTATCTGATGCTCGACGCCCTGCCCGTGCCGAACTGGCTGCCCCTGCTGTCGAAACTTTGTGCGCTGGTCGGCCTGCAAGCCTTGCTAAGCCTGGTCATCATGCTGTGCGGCATGTCGATTCAGGTCTTCAAGGGCTATTACCGCCTCGACCCCGGCCTGTACGTGGAATCGCTGTTCCTGTCGCACCTGCCCTACTATGCGCTGGTCGCCGTGCTGGCCATCTTCGTGCAGGTGCTGATCAATCAGAAATACCTGGCGTATTTCGCCATGATTCTGTACCACATCGCCAGCATCAGCTTTTCCTCGCTGGGCCTGGGCGACCCGCTGCTGCTGTACGGCAGCACGCCGGAGGTCGTGTATTCGGCCATGAACGGCGCCGGCCACTTTGTATTGCGCGAGCGCTGGTACTTGCTGTACTGGAGCGGCGCGGCCGTCATGCTGACGGTGCTGTCGCTGCTGTTCTGGCCCCGCGGCGCGCAGGACAGCTGGCGCATCCGCCTGCGCCTGGCGCGCCATGGCCTCACGCATGGCGTGCTGGCCAGCTTTGCCGTCGGCGCCCTGATCTTCGTCGGCGCCGGCGGCGTGCTGTTTTACGTGTTCCACGTGGCCAACGATTACCAGTCCGAATTTTCCCGCGATGCGGACCGCGCCAGCATCGAGCGCCAGTACCGCAAGTTTGCCGCCACGCCGCAGCCGAGAATCACCGACGTGAAACTCGACGTGGCCATCTACCCGGCGCAGCGCACCCTGGCCGTCACGGGCCGCTATCTGCTGCAAAACAAGACCAGCCTGCCGATCAGCCACATTTTTGTGCAACAAGACCCGACGGCCACCATGCGCCTGCGTTTCGATACGCGCGTGCATCCCGGCCTCGATGACGGCAAGCTGGGCTTTTACAGCTACCGCCTGGCCGCGCCGCTGGCGCCGGGCGCCACCCTGGGCCTCGATTTCGACATCCGCTACGCGCCGCGCGGCATCTTCGGCCTGGGCCAGGACACGCCCGTGGTGGCCAACGGCACTTTCTTCACGAATGCCGTGCTGCCGCACATCGGTTACCAGCCGCAGCTGGAATTGACGGACCCGCGCGACCGCAAGAAACACGGCTTGCCCGCGCGCGAACGGGCCTTGCCGCGCGACGATGCGAAGGGATTGGCCGACAATTACGTCAGCAACGACGCCGACCGCATCAACTTTGACGCCACCGTCAGCACCGTCGACGGCCAGACGGCCATCGCGCCGGGCATGCTGGACAACGACTGGATCGCCAAGGGCCGCCATTACTTCCATTACACGATGGACCAGCCTATCCTGAACTTCTACGCGTTCCAGTCGGCCCGCTACGCCGTCAAGCACGAGCGCTGGCAAGACGTGGCCATCGACGTGTATTACCATCCTGGCCATGAATACAACCTCGAGCGTTTCGTGCGCGGCAGCAAGGAAGCGCTCGAGTACTACACGAAGAACTTCGGCCCCTACCAGCACAAGATCCTGCGCATCGTCGAATTCCCCCGCTACGCCACGTTTGCGCAATCGTTCCCGAACACGATACCGTACTCGGAAGGCCTGGGTTTTATTGCCAAGGTGGACGACAAGAACCCGAAGGACATCGACTATCCGTTCTACATCACGGCGCATGAAGTGGCGCACCAGTGGTGGGCGCATCAACTGGTGGGCGGCAATACGCGGGGCGCCACCGTGCTCAGCGAAACCCTGGCCGAATATTCGGCCCTGATGGTGATGAAGAAGACCGTGGGACCGGCCAAGATGCGCCGTTTCCTGCGCTATGACCTGAATCAATACCTGATGGGGCGTAGCGAGGAACGCAAGAAGGAATTGCCGCTGGCCGAGAATGAAAACCAGGCCTACATCCACTATCACAAGGGCAGCCTGGCCATGTACTTGCTGCAAGACATCATCGGCGAGGACAAGGTCAACGGCGTGCTGCGCGAGCTGCTCAAGACCTACGGCCAGAAAGGCCCGCCGTATGCGAGCGTGACGGCGCTGGTCCAGGGCTTGCGCCAGGTCACGCCGCCCGAGCAGGCTTACCTGATCGACGACCTGTTCGAGAAAATCGTGCTGTTCGACAACCGCGCCCTGTCGGCCACGGCCAAGAAACGCAGCGATGGCAAGTACGCCGTCACCATCAAGGTGCAGGCAAGCAAATTGACGGCCGGCGAACAGGGCGAGGAACACGACGCGCCGCTGCATGACTGGATCGAGATCGGCGTCGACGACGCGAATGGCCATCCGCTGCTGCGCGAACGCCTGCGCATGACGGCCCGTGAAGCGAGCTACACCGTCATCGTCGGCAGCCGCCCCGGCAAGGCGGGCATCGATCCTGACAACAAGCTGATCGACCGCAAGCCCGATGACAATATGGTCACCGTCGAGCTCGACGAGCCATGACGAAAAATGGCCGCCCGTTGATGGGCGGCCATTTTTTTGCGTGTCACACGGGAATCAGGCTGCGGCGCAGCGCGTCACCAGGCTCAGGCTGATGCCCATTTCCGTCAGGTGCTGCATGTCGGCCAGGCTCAAGTCGAGCGGCGCGTCGACCGTGTCGTCGCCATTCAGCTCCAGTTGCAGCTCGGCCACGATGCGCGGCATGGTGAACGTCACGCCGCGCGAACGGCATTCGGCCAGGTAGCTGCGTATGCGCGAGGGCAACACTTGCGATTTGGGCGCTTGCGCGATCAGCACGTCGAAGCCGGAATCGAGATGCACGCGATTCGCGCCCTTCGCCTCGCCCTTGCGCCATTGCCGCTCCGGATCGGTAGGCAAGACTTCGAGGATGGATTTGAGCGTGGGGTCGTCCCCATGCACGCACAGCTTCGCCATATTCATATTGCAAGACTTTCTAGTCAGGACGCCGCCAGGAAGGCGGCGCGATCATCAGACCGACAAGTCTACGCATGGAAGGCAAATATGTCCATACGGCAATATTTGGCATCGAGCTCTAATAAGCTCTCATTTGTGCTGCATCAAACAGGCGGAACCAGCTTATTCCGCCTGCCACACACAATTACAGTGCCACGCCGCGGGCCTGCAAGGCGGCCCGCACGCCGGCGCCGTAGGCTGGGTCGGCCTGGTCGAAGTGAGCGAGCTGACGCTGCAAGGTTTCCGGCCGCACCTGACTCAGGGGGCCGGCCAGGTTGTCGAACAGGTTTTGCCTGGCCTGGGCCGACATCAAGCGAAACAGATTGCCGGCCTGCGTGTAATCGTCTTCCACGCCGCGCCCATCGTAGCGGGCCGCGCCGCCAGCCAGCGCCAGCGCCCCTTCGCCATGGCCCAGCCCTTGCGGCTGCGTGCCTGCCGCCGCCACGTTCGCGTAGTTCTGCGCAGAACTGCCGTTGTGGATGGCCATGCCGCCATCGCGTTGCTGGTTATGGAAGGGGCAGCGGGCCGCATTCACGGGCAAATGCTGGTGGTTCGTGCCGACGCGGTACAGCTGGGCATCGTGGTAGGCGAACAAGCGGCCTTGCAGCATCTTGTCCGGCGAGTATCCCATGCCGGGCACGGCGTTGGCCGGCGAAAAGGCGGCCTGCTCGACTTCCGCGTGGTAATTGTCCGGATTGCGGTTCAGCTCGAAAATACCGACGGGCAACAGCGGGAAATCCGCGTGCGGCCACACCTTCGTCAGGTCGAACGGGTTCCAGCCCGTACGCTGCTCCCATGCATCGAGCTGCTCCTGCGTCGCCACCTGCAGCTTGACTTCCCACTGGGGGAAATCGCCGCGTTCGATGGCGCCGAACAGGTCGCGCTGGGCGTAGTCGGGATCGGCACCGGCCAGGCGGCCCGCCTCCGCCGCAGGCAAATTCCTGATGCCCTGGCGCGTCTTGAAATGCCATTTCACGTACACGCGCTGGCCGTCCGAATTGATCAGGCTATACGTGTGGCTGCCGAAGCCATCCATGTGGCGGTAGCCGTCCGGCGTGCCGCGGTCCGAGAACAGCATGGTGACCTGGTGCAGGCTTTCCGGCGCATGGCTCCAGAAGTCGAACATCATCTCGGCCGATTTCAGATTGCTTTGCGGATCGCGCTTTTGCGTGTGGACGAAATCGGGGAACTTGATCGGGTCCTTGATGAAGAACATCGGCGTGTTGTTGCCGACCAGGTCCCAGTTACCCTCTTCCGTATAGAAACGCACGGCGAAGCCGCGCGGGTCGCGTTCCGTATCCGCACTGCCGCGTTCGCCGCCGACGGTGGAGAAACGGGCGAAGGTGGCCGTCTGCTTGCCCACTTCACTGAACAGCTTGGCCTTGGTATAGCGCGAAATGTCGTGCGTGACGGTAAAGGTGCCGTAAGCGCCCGAGCCTTTGGCGTGCACGACGCGCTCGGGGATGCGCTCGCGGTTGAAATGCTGGAGTTTTTCAATCAGATGGAAGTCTTGCAGCAGCAGCGGGCCGCGGGGGCCGGCGCTGATGGAATTCTGGTTGTCGGCGACGGGGATGCCCGAGGCGGTACTGAATGGCGGCTGTTGGCTCATGACTGCTTTTCCTTCGTTATTGACTGATGAAACCTAGTGTAACGAGGTCAACAACAAAGGAAAAGCTAATTGATTTTATCGAACCGATAGTTATTTACAATGCGCAGCCGTGAGCGTCGCACACGCCACCGAGTTCCGCCTGCAACTTCGCCGGCTGGCCCAGGAAGCCGCCGATATCGATCACGGACAGCTTGCCGCTACCATCGTCGAGCACGAACGTGGGAAAGCCCTGCCCGCCCACCTGCGCCAGCAGGGCCCGGCTGGCGTCGATGTGCTGTTGCGTGGCGGCGCCCGCCTGCCGGGCATATTCCGCCCCGAATGCGGCCCCGTCCATGCCCAGCTCTTGCGCCAAGGACAGCAGCACGGGCACGTCGGCGATGCGCAAGCCGTCCACGTAATGGGCGCGCTGCACGCGCTGCAGCATGTCCAGGCCCTTGCCGGCCAGCGATTCAGCCGCCAGGATGGCCGTGATCGGCGGTTCGGAATCCATCATGGCCGTCGTATCGTTCAGCAAGCCATTGATATAGGCGTCGCCGAAGGGCTGGCCCGACATTTGCTCGATGCGCCGGTCATGCGGCAGCACATAGCCGCGCCAGGCGGGCGTGATCTGGCGGCGATTACTGCCCGTCATCATGCCGCCGCCGTGGAACGCCACCGTCAGGCCGGGCACGGCGCGCGCCGCCTCGACCAGCGGCGCCGCGCCGTAGCACCAGCCGCACAGGGGGTCGAAAATGTAGTGCAATGTGGGCATGCCGGCCTTGCCGCTTACCATTGCATTTCACCCTTTGCCACCTTGGCGCTCGTTTCTAAAGCGCCATCGAGGCCGAGTTGCGGGTAGTGCTGTTTCATGGCGGCGATCAGGGCGGCCGAGTTGGCGGCCTTGGCCGTTTCCGCTTCAAACGTCACCAGGTAGTCGCGCGTAAAGCCGATGCTGTCGGGTGTCAGGGGCGAACCGACCTTGAAGTGGCCAGGCACGACGGTAACGGGCTGCAGCGCCGCGATGCCGTCGAGGGTCTTGAGCCAGTCCTGGCGCGATTCCAGGCTTTGCGTATCGGCCGTCCAGACGTGCAAGTTACCAAACAGCACCACGCCGCCGACGACGGCCTTGATCGATGGAATCCACACATAGGTGCGCGCTGGCGTCGGGCCGGCGATATCGAGCGACTGGCCTTCCAGGCTGATGCGCTTGCCTTTCAATGCTTCGGGAATGACGATGCCGTGCGGCGCATTGTCCTTCAGGATCGGACCCCAGTAGGCGACCTTGGCGTCAGCCTTGCGGCGGATCTCGGCCACCGTTTCCGGCGTGGCAACGATCTTTGCCTGCGGGAACGCCGCCTTGATCACGTCCAGGCCAAAGTAAAAATCGGGATCGCTGTGGCTGATATAGACCGTCGTCAGTTTCTTGCCGCTGGCGCGGATCTTCTCCACCAGCTTTTGCGCTTCGGCGCGCGAAAACTGCGCATCGATCAGCACGGCGTCATGCTTGCCCGCCACCAGCACGGAAGCGACGGGGAAAATCGCCGCTTCGCCCGGGTTGAAGACTTCCAGGCTCAAGGGAGCGCTGGCGGCGGCAGAAGCGGCGCCGGCGGCAAACAGGGTGGAAACAAGAACGCTGCTGATGGATTTGGAGAACATGATCTGCCTTCACAAAATGATTGGGATGACGGCATCTTACGTTGCTTGATTCGGTAGAAAAACCCTTTAAATCGCAATAGTTTGTTGCTTATTTCGATGCAATCTACCGATGGCGGGCACGGTACGGCGTATTTTTCCGGCGTAGACGTGCGCGAAAGCCACGCCGCTGCGGCGGTGTGGCGCCGTCACAAAACATGTCACAGCGTCATGAGGGTGTCACATTGGATTGCTATCTTGCTAGCTCTTTCAAACCTAGCCGGATGAACCACATGACACGCAGAAAAATTTCCGTCGCTGGCTGCAGCGTCGCCATCACCCTGATGCTGGCCGCCTGCGGCAGCGATGCAAAAAAAGAAGAGGTAGTGGCTGAAGCGCCGCCGAAAAACGTCATCTTCTTCCTCGGCGATGGCATGGGCCTGACCACCATGACGGCCGCGCGCATCTATTCGGTGGGCGAAGACGGTTCGCTGACCATGGACACCCTGCCGGAAACGGCCTTCGTCAAGACGTTCTCGAACGACGCGCAAGTGACCGACAGCGCGCCATCGATGGCCGCCTACATGACCGGCGTCAAGATGAACAATGAAGTCATCTCGATGTCGGCCAACACGGTCGCCATCGATCCGGGCACGGATGCGAACGGCAACAAGCTGGTCAACAAATGCGGCACCGGCAACGGCACGCCCGCCACCACCTTGCTGGAACTGGCCAAGGCCAAGGGCTTTGCCGCCGGCGTCGTCAGCACGGCGCGCGTGACGCACGCCACGCCGGCCGCGACCTACGCGCACATCTGCCACCGCGATCTGGAAAACGATATCGCCGCGGCCCTGGTGCCAGGCGGCACGGGCTACAACAGCGCGCTGGGCACCACCGGCCTGGAAGTGGTCCTCGGTGGCGGCGCGCAATTCTTTACGCCATTCAAGAGCGGCGGCAAGCGTTCCGACGACCGCGACCTGGTGGCCGAACTGAAAGCGAAGAGCTACACGGTCGCCAACAACGCCACCGACTTCAAGGCCGTCGATCCGGCCAAAACGGACCGCCTGTTCGGCGTGTTCACTTCCAGCCACATGAGCTACGACCTGGACCGCGATGCGGCCAAGGAGCCTAGCCTGGCGGAAATGACCACCAAGGCCATGGACGTGCTGGCCAAGAACAAGAAGGGTTACTTCCTGATGGTCGAAGGCGGCCGCATCGACCATGCGCTGCACGAAACGACCGCCAAGAAGGCGCTGCAAGACACGGTCGCGTTCGACAACGCCATCAAGGCCGCCATCGAAAAAGCCAAGCTCACCGATCCGACCCTGGCCAATACCCTGATCGTCGTCACGGCCGACCATGACCATACTCTGGTGCTGAACGGCTACGCCAAGCGCACGGGCAAGACGGCTGCCGGCAACCCTGGCGTGCTGGGCGTGGTGAAGAACTACGTCACCGGCGCGGTCGAGAAAGACCTGGACGGCGCACCGTATTCGATCATCGGCTTCGGCAATGGCGAAAACCGCACGCAATCGAGCCGCGCCGCCATGGCCAGCCTCGATGAAACCGTCACCAGCGCCAATACCTATCACCAGGAAGCGGTGATCCGCACCACGGCAGGCAATGAAACCCACGGCGGCACCGACGTCTTCCTGGGCGCCATCGGCAAGGGTTCGGAAACCTTCCTGGGCACCATCGACAACACCAAAGTATTCGGCCTGGTCAAGACCGCCGGCGGTCTGTAATCCCCAAGAGACAAGAATTGGACAAGCACATGAAACTCGCATTGAAACCCGCCCTGAAACTCTCCTTGCTGACCACGCTCGTGGCCGCCAGCGTCGCCAGCGCCTACGCCGCCGACGCGAAGAACGTCATCTTCTTCCTCGGCGACGGCATGGGCCCGTCCGTCGTGACGGCGTCGCGCATCTACAAATACGGCGAAGACGGCAGCCTGACCATGGATACGCTGGAACGCACGGCGCGCATCAAGACGTTCTCGAACGATGCGCAAACGACGGACAGCGCGCCATCGATGGCCGCCTACATGACCGGCGTCAAGATGAACAATGAAGTCATCTCGATGGCGCAGGACACGATCGCCAAGGAACCGAGCCGCGATGCCAACGGCAACCTGGGCGTGGACAATTGCCCGGCCGGCGGCAAGACCGTGCCGACCATCCTGGAACTGGCGAAAGCCAAGGGCAAGGCCGTGGGCGCCATCACCACCACGGAACTGACGCACGCCACGCCGGCGACGACGTTCTCGCACATCTGCAACCGCAATGCGCAATACGCGATCGCCGCGCAAACGGCGCCAGGCGGCGCCGGCTACAACGCAGCCCTCGGCGATGGCGTCGACGTGCTGATGGGTGGCGGCCGCAACCACTTCACGCCTTGGTCGACGAGCAACAAGTACGGCCGCGCCGATGGCCGCAACCTGCTGACGGAATTTGCCGCCAAGGGCTACACCGTGGCCGCGACGAAAGCGGAAATGGCGGCAGCGCCGAGCGGCAAGAAATTCATCGGCCTGTACAGCACCCGCAGCCACCTCGAATATGAACTGGACCGCACGGCCACGCCGCCGCTGGGCGAAGGCGCGACCCAGCCTAGCCTGTCGGAAATGACGCTGAAAGCCATCGACTTGCTGTCGAAAAACACGAACGGCTACTTCCTGATGGTCGAAGGCGGCCGCATCGACCACGCCTTGCACGGCATCAATGCCAAGCGCGCGCTGACGGACACCATCGCCTTCGACGACGCCATCAAGGCGGCCATCGCCAAGATCAAGGAAACCGACCCGACCCTGGCCAATACCCTGATCGTCGTCACGGCCGACCATGACCACACGCTGGCCTTCAACGGCTACGGCAAGCGCGGCAACAATATCCTCGACATCAACCGCGGCTACAAGGATAACCAGCCAAGCAAGGATGCCGATGGCAATACCTACACCACCCTGGTCTTCGGCAACGGCCCGAACCGCCCTGACCTGCGCAGCAACGTCGACAGCGCCACGGCGCTGAAAGACAACTACCTGCAAGAAACAGGCGTGCGCCTGGCCAGCGAAACCCATGGCGGCGGCGACGTCAAGCTGCTGGCCACGGGCGCCGGCGCGAAGACCTTCAAGGGCACCCTGGACAACACCAAGGTGTTTGATTTGCTGAAGGCGGCCTTCGGCTTCTGATCCACATCAACACGGCAACCCCACCGGGGCGGATGGCGTATGCCCTCCGCCCCTCTGCACGTAAAGGCACCACCATGAAATCGTCCCTGATCGCCGTCCTCCTCGCCGCCGGCTTTGCCGCCAGCGCCCAAGCCACCCCCACCGCTGCTGCTCCTGCCGACCTGGACCTGGGCATCACCTATTACAGCCGCGTCCTGACGCCGGAAGGCGTGACGCGCGAAAGCCGCTACGAAGAGAAGATGCTGCGCCGCCCCGGCCACGTGTGGGTCGAGCGCGTGCTGGCGCCGTCGACGGACGCGCATGCGGGCCACAAGCATGGCGACAACACCAAGGTGGCCCTGAAAACGTCGACTGCGGCCACGCAGCATGAACACAAGCATTTCAATCCCGTGCTGATTCCGCGCCACGTGATGCTGGAAAAGAACACCGTGCGCGTGGAATACATCGATGCGCACGACAAGATCGTCGTCTCGATTCCCAAGGCCGAATACGAAAACGTCAATTTCGACGGCTCCTGGGAAAACAGTTTTTATCTGCTGGACCCGAAACTGGTGGCCGCCATGCCGCTGTCGAAACAGGCATCGAACGTGACGGGCGCGCGCTGGCGCGAAGTGGAAAAGAACGGCGTGTTCCAGCGCATCCTGTGGGATGAACAAAAGCAGATTCCCCTGATCATCGAAAGCGGCGACCGCGCGAATACCTTCTATCGCCGGGTCGACGTCAAGCTGCAGCCGACCGTCAGCAAGGCGCAGCCATGGGCAAATCTGCAGAATTACGCGCAGCGCGAGTACTCCGACTACCTGGACTAAGCCAGCCTCGGGACATAAAAAAAGCCAGGGAAATCCCTGGCTTTTGTCTGGCTGGCGTCCGATTACTCGGCCGTTGCCGCCTTCTTCGCCGGCGCCTTCTTGGCGGCCGGCTTTTTCACGGCCGTGGCCTTCTTGGCCGGTGCCTTTTTGACGGCTGCCGCTTTCTTGACGGCCGTTTTCTTCGCTGGCGCCGCGCCTTCTTCGCCTTCGACCTCGGCAGCTGCAGCCTTTGTCTTCGCACCCGGCTTGGCCTTGCGCTCTTCAAACTCGAAGCTCACCTTGCCATCCTTGCCCCGTACGAGGAAAGCCTTGAACGGACGGCGCGTGCGCTGCGATACGAAGCCCGGCAGCAAGTCCGTCTTGCCATCGTTGAGCAGTTTTGCCATTTGTTCCGGCAAGATTTCCTGCTGCAAGATGATGCGGCCGCTGCGGAAATCGCACGTCTTCGGCTTGGCTACGCTGTGTTCGCACACATAGGCCAGGCCCATTTCGTACACGCCGGCATTGCACTTGGGGCACGGTCCCACAGGCGTCTGACCCGTGAAATCGACACCTTCGCCATCTTCGCTCTCGTCGTTCTGGCCGAAATCGAATTCCAGCTTGAAATTCTTGATCTCTTCATCACGCACGATGCGCAGGATGGCGGCGAACGGACGGCCCATCTTCGAGCGGAAGCCTTGCAGCGGGCCGATGGTGCGGTCCTTCAGCAATTGCTCCACTTCGGCGATTTCGAACTGGCGCGAACCCGGTGTCTTGCTCATCGAGAATTCGCACTTGGTGCAGGCGAAACGACGGTAGTTTTCCTTCACCACGCCGCCGCAATTCGGGCATGGCGTTTCCAGGGTCGCGTAGTCGCCGGGAATCGTGTCGTTATCGTATTCCTTGGCGCGCTTGACGATGATTTGCGTCATCTGCGCGATTTCGCGCATGAATTCCTCGCGCGAAATCTTGCCTTTTTCCATCTGCGACAGCTTGTATTCCCACTCGCCCGTCAGCTCCGGTGCCGTCAATTCGTTGACGCCCAGGCCTTTGAGCAAAGTCATCAGCTGCGACGCCTTGGCCGTCGGAATCAGTTCGCGGCCTTCGCGGATCAGATAGCGTTCCGTCAGCAAGCCCTCGATGGTGGCCGCGCGCGTCGCTGGCGTGCCGAGGCCCTTGCCGGCCATCGCGTCGCGCAGCTCGTCGTCGTCGATCAGCTTGCCGGCGCCTTCCATGGCCGACAGCAAGGTCGCTTCCGTGAAGCGCGCTGGCGGTTTCGTCACCAGGCCGTTGGCGCTGACGCTTTCCGTCTGCACTTTCTCGCCCTTGGCGACGGGGACCAGGTTGCCGTTGCCATTGCTTTCCTTGTCGGCGTCCGTCGACGCTTCCTTGCCGTAGATGGCCAGCCAGCCCGGATTGGTCATGACCTTGCCTTCAGTCTTGAACTGATGGCCGGACACTTCCGTATAGCGCGTGGTGACCTGGAATTCCGCAGGCGGGAAGAACACGGCCATGAAGCGGCGCGTGACCAGGTCGTACAGCTTCTGTTCCGGCTCGGACAAGTTCTTTGGCGCGATCGTCGTCGGGATGATCGCGAAGTGATCCGAGATTTTCGTGTTGTCGAAAATGCGCTTGTTCGGCTTGACCCAGCCCTTGTCGATGATCTGCTTGGCGAACTGGTGGTAGTTGCTGTTTTCCTTGACCGTTTCCAGCGCCTGCAGCACGGTCGGCATGTAGTCTTCCGGCAGGTGGCGCGAATCGGTACGCGGATACGTCAAGACCTTGTGCTTTTCATACAGCGCCTGTGCCAGGCCCAGCGTGTTCTTGGCGGAGAAACCGAAACGCGAGTTCGCTTCGCGCTGCAGGCTGGTCAGGTCGAACAGGCCCGGCGCCATCGAAGTGGTCGGTTTCGATTCTTCCGTGACGATGCCTTGGCGGCCGCGGCAGGCGGTGGCGATCGAGTCGGCAGCCGTCTTGCTCCACAGGCGCTCGGCGCGCTTCTCGGGGTCGTTCTCGTCCTTCTTGAACTTCGTGTCGAGCCAGCGGCCTTCATAAATGCCGGCCGCGCAGACGAATTCGGCGCGCACTTCCCAGAAGTCGCGCGGCACGAATTTCTTGATCTTGTCTTCGCGTTCGACGACGATGGACAGGGTCGGCGTTTGCACGCGGCCCACGGTGGTCAGGTAAAAACCGCCTTCTTTCGAATTAAACGCCGTCATGGCGCGCGTGCCATTGATGCCGATCAACCAATCGGCTTCCGAACGGCAGCGGGCCGCGTCGGCCAGCGGCAGCATTTCTTCGTCGCTGCGCAGGTGCGCAAAACCGTCGCGGATGGCGCCCGGCGTCATCGACTGCAGCCACAGGCGCTTGACCGGTTGCTTGGCCTTGGCGTTTTGCGCGATCAGGCGGAAAATCAGCTCGCCTTCGCGCCCCGCATCGCATGCGTTGATGAGGGTGGAAACGTCTTTACGTTTGATCAGCTTGTTTAATACTTTGAGGCGCGCTTCCGTCTTCGGGATGGGATTGAGCGCGAAATACGGTGGAATCATCGGCAAGTGCGCGAAACTCCATTTGCCGCGCTTCACGTCGAATTCTTCCGGTACGGCGATCTCCAGCAAGTGGCCGACCGCCGACGACAGGACGTATTCATCCGATTCAAAGTACTCATCGTGCTTGGTGAAGCCGCCAAGCGTCTTCGCGATATCGTTCGCGACAGAAGGCTTCTCGGCGATGATGAGGGTTTTTGTCATATTTTTTGGTCTCGAAAAATGCTCTAGGATAGTTTCAGCATGCGCATCATACAGTGCATTGCCAGGCGCCGACGCTTTTGTCTGCGCAAGGCCTTGTGACTTGTGGTCTTGTCAAGCGGCCAATGATAAGCGCCTATTGAAGAATTCGGCAAGTTATCTGCAAGCAAGAATGCGCAGGCGCAAACACAATGGACTGGCGTGCGCGCCGGTGCTGTGCATCTTAAAGGGGATGGCGCGGCAGCGGCGCCGGGGTGTCAGGCCGACGGCTGGAGGAGCAGCCAGCAAGCGCTGTATTATATTAGTGTAGCAGGCGGGGAGGCAGGTCTTCGTCGTCGACGAATAAATCGTCGAACATCAAGGCGTCCGGTTCCTTGCCCTGGCTCCACAACAGCATCAGCACGATGACTTTCAGCTTGC
This sequence comes from Janthinobacterium sp. GW823-FHT01H08, assembly GCF_058797855.1. Lineage (NCBI taxonomy): Bacteria > Pseudomonadati > Pseudomonadota > Betaproteobacteria > Burkholderiales > Oxalobacteraceae > Janthinobacterium > Janthinobacterium sp. GW823-FHT01H08. Next base: position 1,082,263 of record NZ_CM179504.1, on the reverse strand, counting down.
CCAGCGACACGGGCGCCTCGTCGAGCGCCAGCGCCCGTTCGATGACGATTTCGCGCTGCAGCGGCGACAGCACCTTGGCGCTTTCCAGGAACTGGATGAAGCCGATGGCGGCCGTGCCCAGCACGTCGCTTTCCTGCTGCACGTAGAAGCGCGTGCCCGTGGAACTGGCCGTCAGGGTTTGTTCGGCGCCGGCCATGGCGTTCAAGTCCGTCAGCCACACGAGCGCTTCGGAAATCTCCACGTCGTCGAAACCGACGGCCGACAGTTTGCGCGCCAGGACTGCCGGCTCGGGGCAGGCATCGGGGCGATAGTAAGTCTCGTAGAGGTACACCAGGATATCGAACATGGCTCTACTCTAGCAGCTAAGCTCGCTAAGACACAAGGGTGCGCGCAGACAAAGCGCGCCCGTGCGGCAAGGCCGCCACACAAGTGACAAGCTGTCATTTGCAGCGTTGAAACAGTCCTCCCGGCAAGCGTTCGACCCGGCCCGCCAGCTCCAGCGCCAGCAATTGCCCCATCAGTGCGCCCATGGCCAGGCCGCTGCGCGCGGCCAGGGTATCGGCGTCGTGGGGATCGTGGCCCAGCGCGGCCAGTAGCGGCGGCTCGTCTTCCACCGCGGCCGGGACGCTGGGGACGCCGCCCAGCCACTGCAGCTCTTGCAGCACGTCATCGGCCGACTCGACCAGCTTGGCACCCTGCTTGATGAGTGCATGGCAACCCTTGGCCAAAGTCGCATGGATGGAGCCGGGCAAGGCATACACGTCGCGCCCCTGCTCGCCCGCCAGGCGCGCCGTGATCAGGGAACCCGACTGGGCCGCCGCCTCGATCACCAGCACGCCGCGCGCCAGGCCGCTGATCAGGCGGTTGCGGCGCGGAAAGTTGCCGGGCATGGCAGGCAGCCCCAGCGCGTATTCGCTGACGATGCAGCCCTGTTCGGCAATTCTTTGCGCCAGATCAAGGTTACGGCGTGGATACACCAAATCGGCGCCCGTGCCGATCACGGCGACGGTGGCGCCCGCGCCGCGCAAGCCGCCCTCGTGCGCGTGCGTGTCGATGCCGAGCGCCAGCCCTGAAATGATGGTCAAGCCTGCCGCGCTCAGCGCTTGCGCAAAGGCGGCCGCGTTCTGCATGCCTTGCGCGCTGGCATTGCGGCTGCCGATGATGGCCACGCCCGGACGCGACAGCAGTTCCGCCCGTCCCCGCACATATAACAACAGCGGCGGATCGGCGATTTCCAGCAGCAGGGGCGGATACGCGGCATCGGCCAGGGTCAGCACGGTATTGCCGGGCCGCTGCAGCCATTGCAGGGTCAGCGCCAGCTGGCTGTTGGCCACCGGCTTGGGCGGCTGCACGATGGCGCGCGCCACGCTGGCCGGCACCACCTCGCGCAGGATGTCGAACGGCGTGGCAAAGATTTGCGGCGGCAAGCCGAAGCGGGCCAGCAAGGCGCGCGCCGCCACCGGCCCGACGCCGGGCAGATGCTGGAGGCGCAGCCAGCCCGCCAGTTCCGTGGCCGTGTCCGCCATCGTTGCAAGTGCATGCATGACAACCTCGTTATGTACTGTGGCATCCCATGCTAGCGCCATGGCGCGCACGCGATACCGACGCGCGCAAGGATGCGTGCAATGACGCCGCAAAACGGCCCGCCGTCCACAGGGCCATGGGCGTCTGTGATAAAATTTCCCTTTGCAGCAAACGAATAGCGCACTGGCAAACGCATCTGCCGCGCCGTTGCGCCACACGCGCCCAACCGTAGCGTACTCAAAAATAAAATAGCCCTGCCATCGTTCGCATGGCCCAGGCATGAATAATCCGGCGCACCGGCGCCCACCTTAACCAGTCGAATCCGTATGTCCATATTAAATATCCTGCGTTACCCCGATCCTCGCCTGCACACGATCGCCAAGCCCGTCACCGAATTTGACGCGCGCCTGCAAACCCTGATCGACGACATGGCCGAAACCATGTACGACGCCCCGGGCGTCGGCCTGGCCGCGTCGCAAGTGGACGAGCATATCCAGATGATGGTGATCGACACCACCGAAGAAAAAAACCAGCTGCAAGTATTCATCAACCCGGAAATCACCTGGGCCAGCGAAGAAAAGCAGGTCTACGACGAAGGCTGTCTGTCCGTGCCCGGCGTGTATGACGGCGTCGAGCGTCCGGCCCGCATCAAGGTGCGCGCCCTGGACCGCCACGGCAAGCAGTACGAGCTGGAAGCCGATGGCTTGCTGGCCGTCTGCATCCAGCATGAGATGGATCACTTGCTGGGCAAGGTATTCGTCGAATACCTGTCGCCGCTCAAGCGCAACCGCATCAAGACCAAGATGATCAAGGAAATCCGCGGTCTCGAGCGCGAAGCGAGCTTGCGCGCACAGAACCGTCGTTTCTAAGCCGCTGCTGATAGACTAAGCAACAATAGTCGTAACACCACGCCAGCCTGGCGCCTCCGGCCCGGGCCTGCGCACCTCACGTCAAGGAACGCTATGAAAGTGATCTTCGCAGGCACGCCTGAATTCGCCGCCACGGCCCTGAAAGACTTGCACGAAGCGGGATTCGAGATTCCGCTGGTGCTGACCCAGCCCGACCGTCCTGCCGGACGCGGCATGCAGCTGCACGCCTCGGCCGTCAAGCAGTACGCGCAGCAGCACGGCATCGAGGTGCTGCAGCCGCTGTCCTTGCGCATGGACAGCAAGGACCCGCAGCGCGCCGCCGAGGCAAAAGCGGCCCACGAGCGCCTGCTGGCCACCGATTACGATGTGATGGTGGTGGCGGCCTACGGCTTGATCTTGCCGCGCAGTACGCTCGACATCAAACCCTGCATCAATATCCACGGTTCATTGCTGCCGCGCTGGCGCGGCGCCGCGCCGATCCACCGCGCCATCGAGGCCGGCGACGATGAAACGGGCGTGACCATCATGCAGATGGAAGAAGGCCTCGATACGGGCCCCATGCTGGCCATCGAGCGCACGCCCATCGAGGCGGGCGACTCCACCGCCACCCTGCACGACAAATTGGCCAAACTGGGCGGCAAGATGATCGTCGAGACCCTGCGCAAGATGCAGCAGCAGCCGCTGGAAGCGGTGCCGCAGCCGGAAGCGGGCGTCACCTATGCGGCAAAGATCGCCAAGGAAGAAGCGGCGCTCGATTTCAGCTTGCCGGCGCTGGAACTGGGCCTGAAAATCCGCGCCTTCAATCCGTTTCCCGGCGCCTGCGGCCAGGTCGATGGCGTCACCATCAAGATCTGGGCCGCCGAGGTACTCGACGCGGACAGCAAGGAAGCGCCGGGCCAGGTGCTGGCGGCCGACGCCCAGCATGGCATCGTCGTGGCCTGCGGCAATGGCTCGCTGCGCCTGACGGAACTGCAAAAACCGGGCGGCAAGCGCCTGCCCGCAGCCGAGTTCATCAAGGGCTTCCCCCTCGAAGGCAAGCGTTTCGTTTAATTAAGCCATCGATACCGGCGGCAAGCGCCCATGGACCAGCTGACCGCCCTGCGCGCCTTGCGCCGCGTCGTGGAACTGGGCAGTTTCACGGCCGCCGGCGCCGCGCTCGGCATTTCCCACTCCATCGTGTCGCGCCAGATCCGCCAGCTGGAAAGCCAGCTGGGCGCCCAATTGCTCAACCGCACCACGCGCCGCTTCGCCCTGACGGCCGCCGGCCAGGAATACTATCTGGCCAGCCGCGACATCCTCGACGCCCTCGATGCGGCCGACCGCGCCGTCGCCATGCACCAGGCGCAGCCGTCCGGCAGCCTGCGCATCAATGCGCCGATGGCCTTCGGCACCCTGGAACTGGCCGCCTGGCTGCCCGACTTTACGCGCCACTACCCGTACATCCACATCGATCTCGTCTGCAATGACCGCATCGTCGACCTGATCGACGATGGCTTCGACGTGGCGCTGCGCCTGGCGCGCGGCTTGCCCGACTCCACCCTGGTGGCGCGCCAGCTGGGCAGCAGCCGCACCTTGGCCGTCGCCTCGCCCGCCTACCTGGCCCGCCATGGCCATCCAGCCACGCCGCACGACCTGGCGCAGCACGATTGCCTGATGTACAGCTCCGGCGAGAAGCCGGCCGAGTGGTCGTTCACGGATGCGGGCGGCGCCGTGCACAAGGTAGCCGTGCGCGGCAGCCTGCAAGCCAATACCAGCGTGGCCCTGCGCGAGGCTGCCGTGGGCGGCATGGGCATTGCCGGCGCGGCCGGCTTCATCGTGCGCGACGCGCTGCGCAGCGGCCAGCTCGTGGAAGTCTTGCCCGGCTACACCTTGCGCCCACGCACCTTGTACGCGCTGTATCCGCACAGCCGCCAGCTGTCGCCGAAGGTCAGGGTCTTCATCGATTTTGCCGTGCAACACTATCAAAATCACCGCTGGGATTGATCAGGCCGGCTGCAGCGCCTTGCGCACGGCGCGGAACTGCTGCGTCAAGCCGCCGTAGCCCCAGGCCGCCTGGCGCGCGTCGTGCACGTGGATGTAGCTGACGTCATGCAAGGCGCCGAGATGCTCATGCATGGCGGCGAACACGGCGGCGATATACGCGGCCTTTTCCGCCGCCGTATTCGTTTCATCGCTGATCAGGATATCTAGGAAAAAGCTGGCCTTGCCCTGCACCTGCAGGGATGGCCCGCCGACAAACCAGTGCGCCGCGTCAAGATGGCTGATCGCCACCGACGTCAGTTCGGGCGCCTTGTGCAGCAACTGTGCCGTCAAGGTGCTCAAGGTGGCGGCGATGGCGGCCGACTGGCGCGCATCGGGCGTGGTGGACAAACGCAGGTTCAGAATGGGCATGGGATGCTCCGCAAGTGGATGAAGCCCCATTCTAGGCAGGCGGGAGGTGAAACGGCAGCCCTCGCCAGGTACAGGATCTGTGCATATTCCACACAAAAAAAAAGGGCTTGCCGCGGCAAGCCCTCGTTGCATCGAGCCCGCTGGCTTAGCGGCGCTGCACCCTCATCAGGCGTGCGCCCACGGACGACGACAGGCTGACCTCGAAACGGCCGCCGGCCGGCAAGGCGCTGACGTCGACGCTGGCTTTGCCGCCCGTCAAGTCACTGGCGACCACCGTCTTGCGGCCATCGGCGGCCACGTGCAGCACGGCGGCGTAGGGTTCCGCATCGGCATTCCAGACCAGCGCCAGCTTGCCGCCGCTTTGTGTCGCATCGAACGTGGCATCGTTGGCGGCGGCCCTGCTGCGGCGCGCAGAGCGCTCCAGCTTGGCTAAAGCCTTGCCATTTTGCAGCACTTGCACGTCGCTGATGTCGCCCGGGTTGGCGAAGCTGACGCGGAAATGACTCATGGCGTTGCCGCCATGATCAGCCACGGAAACGCCATCAAAAGGCAAGTCGATAGTCTGTCCCGACGCCGTCAGCACGCGCAGGGTATATGCATGGCCGCTGCCGCCGGCAGCGGGGCCGATGCGCGCAGATGAGGCAACGGCGGGACGCAGCCCCACACCGGCTGGCGTGATGCGGCCGGAAATGGTCAGATAGCCGTTCTCGGCCACGGACATGCTGGCGGCCAGCACATTGCTGCCCGTCACCTGCGTGCTGCGCCTTTCCAGGAATTGCTGTACCCGCACATAGCTGTAGTCGGAGAACCAGGCACCGCTGCAATAGCTCATCACGTCCTTCATCGGCGTAGCGCCATACACGGCCTTGCTCAACTGGCCAATGATGCCCGCATAGTCGCTGTTGTACAGCGGTTGCGGGCCCAGTTCGCCATTCGGATACGGGTAGTCGGTGGCCGCACTGGCTGGACCGCCGCAGGCGACGTGCTGCAGCGAGTGGTTATGGCCCAGCTCATGCACAAGCGTGGTCAGCCATTCAGGCCAGCTATTGCCAAAGGGATCGACGGAGGCAATGCTGTTGAACCTGGCATCGAGGCCGATGGCCGCCGTGAAGGCATTGCTGCTGCCCGTCGGGTTGATGTAGGCCAGGCCGGCGGTGCGCGTGGAAGACATTCTCGGCACGAAACCATAATAATAGGCGCCGCGGTCTTCCAGTGCACGCTTGTTGTCCAGCTTGTCCAAGGCATCGCTCCACCAGCTGTCGGCCGTGCTGCTGCCTGGCATGCTCAGCGCCGTGCGCGTGGTGATGCTGATATTTTCCGCCGCATACGGATACACGCGCGTCAGTGCAGCACGGATCACCTCGGCGTCCGGCAATTGCGCCACACCATCATCGGTGCTCAGCGGTACCAGCACCAGGTGAATTTTCGCTGCGCTGCCCACCACGGGCGCCGCTTCCTGGCTCACTTGCACGCCGTCATTGCCCACTGCCGTCACGCGCACGCGCACGCCGGGCAAGATCCAGCCAGCAGGCAGGACGGCGCTGAAATTGCCGTTGAAACTGTAATCGCTTTTCACCGTCGGCAAGACCGATGGGCCGCTCATGGTAATGCTGCCCAGGTTGCCGCCATTGGCGGCGGTCGCATTCAAGATCACGGCCGGGCTGGTCTGGCCTGTTTGCGTGGCCAGCACGGAGACGCGCACGGCGGCCGGCTTGCCGCGCGTCAGGCGCAAGGCGGCATCGCTGGAATTCAAGTTCAGTACCTGCGCGAAATCAATGCTGCCCAAGGTAAAGGCCGACACCGTGCCCGCATTCACGGCGATGCGCGAAGCGGCCGACAGCATCACGTTGCCCGTTGCCGACGCTGGCGCAGACAGCAGCAGCTGGCTGCTACTGGCGCTGACGATGACGGCTGGCGTACTGCCCACCGTTGCCGAGCTGACCTGGTCCAGATTGCTGCCCTGCAGCGTCACCGACAAGGTCGCGCCGTTGACGGCCGACGTGATCGACGTCACTGCCACGCTCGCCAGGACCGTGTACGTGTCGCTGCTGATCACATCGTTGTACGGACCGCGCACCGTCAGCGCGCCTGTCGCTGCGCCCGCAGGCACCACTACCGTCACGCTGCCGGCTGTCTGGCTTTGCGGCGTTGCCGCCGCGCCACTGCCGAACTGCACCGCCGTCACGGCGCCCATGCCGCCGCCCGCGATCGTCACGCTGGAACCGACGCCGCCCGTCGCTGGCGCGATGCTGCTCACGCTCAGCGGCAAGTACACATTGACGTTATAACTGGTGGTCGCCGTGCCGCTGGCGCTGACGAGGCTCAAGGCGCCCGTCACAGGGGTGCCCGGCATGGCCAGGGTCACGCTGGTGTCGCTGCTGGCACTGGCGGCAACGTTCACGCCGCCTACCTGGAAAGCCGTCACGCGGCTCAGATTCGTGCCCGTCACCACCAGCCTGCCGCCCACGGCGACATTCGCCGCCGAGACGGCCGTTACGGCAGGAACCACGGCAGGATTGCCCGACGTGGTCGCCACCGCCGTGTCACCACCGCCGCCACCGCCGCAAGCGGACAGGCCCAGCACAAGAAACAATGCAACAAGCAGATGGTTTTTCATGGATGGCAACCATGTTGGTGCAGCGCGATGCCGGGGAGGACACGAGAGAAATGTGACATATTGGTGACTTTTGGTGAGAATGTGATTTCGAAGAACCCATATTATCGGTTAATTCGATTCCCAAAGACAACTATTAATGCTTTTGATTCAATTGGTTTTGATAATAATAAAGTATTCGTCTGGAAATATTTATCTAAGAATTATTCGCCCCCACCTACATGGCCTTGAATCAAAATTATTTTCCTTTGCAGTTATTGCCATACAATCTATTAAAAACAGGCTGCTATGGCGCCAATAATGTGGGAATTTTTCCACAGCCTGGAGGACATATCTTCCTGGCAATTTTGGCGGAAGAATTAACACTTTGAGTAAGATTTTCAGGAATGTCATTTCAGAATCAGGCGCGGCGCAAGCCGATCTGTTGCAAGCAAGCCTGCCGCGAGGCGAACGGCCGCTTTTGCTTAAAACCAAAGCAGCCTGATGCCGTATAATTTTAGACCCGGTGATTCAGGCGATTGCCACCTTCTGCCTGCCCTACCCGGCGGGCACACTCCGTCAGCTGATCCTGCTGGCCCGCAACCGCCCCGTACCTGTCTTGTCGCCGCGCCGCCGCCCGTTTGCCTATTGAAAGCATGAAATGAACGATACCGTGATCCCCGCCATGTCCCCGACCGAAGCCACCTTGCGCGCCATCCTGGCGCAGCGGATCATGATCCTCGACGGCGCCATGGGCACGATCATCCAGCAGTACAAGCTCGACGAAGAAGCGTACCGTGGCGGTCCCGCCGGCCGCTTCATCGATTTCGCCGCACCGGCCGACAGCGGCGCACGCGAACTGTTCGTCAAGGGCAACAATGAGCTGCTGACCCTGACGCAGCCGCACATCATCCAGGAAATCCACGAGCGCTACCTGGCGGCGGGCGCCGACCTGATCGAAACAAATACCTTCGGCGCCACGACGATCGCGCAAGACGATTACCACATGGCCCACCTGGCCTATGAAATGAACGTCCAGGCGGCCAAGCTGGCACGCGCCGCCTGCGATAAATATTCCACCCCGGACAAGCCGCGCTTCGTCGCGGGCGCCCTGGGACCCACGCCAAAGACGGCCTCGATCTCGCCCGACGTCAACGACCCGGCCGCGCGCAACGTCAGTTTCGACCAGCTGGTGGCCGCCTACCTGCAGCAGACGCAGGGCCTGGTGGAGGGCGGCGCCGACGTGCTGCTGGTGGAAACCATCTTCGATACCTTGAACTGCAAGGCGGCCCTGTTCGCCATCGACCTGTTCTATGAACAAAACCCTACCGTCGTGCGCCTGCCCTTGATGATTTCCGGCACCGTCACGGACGCCTCGGGCCGCATCCTGTCGGGCCAGACCGTGCCCGCCTTCTGGAATTCCGTGCGCCACGCGAAACCGCTGACCATCGGCCTGAACTGCGCGCTGGGCGCCGCCCTGATGCGCCCGTACGCGGAAGAACTGGCCAAGATCGCCGACACTTTTGTTTGCATCTACCCGAACGCGGGCTTGCCCAATCCCATGAGCGACACGGGCTTCGACGAGTTGCCAGCCGACACATCCGCCCTGCTGCGCGAGTTTGCCGACGCGGGCTTTTTGAACATGGCGGGCGGCTGCTGCGGCACCACGCCCGAGCACATCGCCGCCATCGGCGAGTTGCTGTCGAAAAACACGCCGCGCACCGTGCCGGCCCCGTCGCACGACTTGCGCCTGGCGGGCCTGGAACCGTTCGTCGTCAACGACGAGTCGCTGTTCGTCAACGTGGGCGAGCGCACCAACGTCACGGGTTCCAAGGCGTTCGCGCGCATGATTCTCAACGAGCAATACGACGAAGCCTTGTCCGTGGCGCGCCAGCAAGTGGAAAACGGCGCGCAAGTGATCGACATCAATATGGATGAGGCGATGCTCGATTCGCTGGCCGCCATGACGCGTTTCCTGAACCTGATCGCCTCGGAACCCGATATTTCGCGCGTGCCCATCATGGTCGACTCGTCGAAATGGTCGGTCATCGAAGCGGGCCTCAAATGCGTGCAGGGCAAGGCCATCGTCAACTCGATTTCCATGAAGGAAGGCGAAGAGGAATTCCTGCGCCAGGCGAAACTGTGCCGCCGCTACGGCGCCGCCGTCATCGTCATGGCTTTCGATGAAAAAGGGCAAGCCGACACCTTCGAGCGCAAGATCGAGATTTGCGCCCGCGCCTACCACCTGCTGATCGATGCGTTGGACTTCCCGCCGGAAGACATCATTTTCGACCCGAACATCTTTGCCGTGGCCACCGGCATCGAAGAGCACAACAACTACGCCGTCGACTTCATCAACGCCACGCGCTGGATCAAGGAAAACCTGCCGTACGCGAAGATCTCGGGCGGCGTGTCGAACGTGTCCTTCAGTTTCCGCGGCAACGATCCCGCCCGCGAAGCCATCCATACCGTCTTCCTGTACCACGCCATCAAGGCCGGCATGACCATGGGCATCGTCAACGCCGGCATGGTGGGCGTGTACGACAACCTGGACCCGGAATTGCGCGAGCGCGTGGAAGACGTGGTGCTGAACCGCCGCGAAGACTCGACCGAGCGCATGATCGAATTTGCCGGCACCCTGAAGGCGGGCGGCAAGGCCGAAGCGCAAACCCTGGCCTGGCGCGAGGGAACAGTACAGGAACGCCTGTCGCACGCGCTCGTGCATGGCATCACGCAATTCATCGTGGAAGACACGGAAGAAGCGCGCCAGGAACTGCTGCACAATGGCGGGCGCCCCATCCACGTGATCGAGGGACCGCTGATGGCCGGCATGGACGTGGTCGGCGACCTGTTTGGCCAAGGTAAAATGTTCCTGCCGCAAGTGGTGAAATCGGCGCGCGTGATGAAGCAGGCCGTGGCCCATCTGATTCCGTTCATCGAGGAAGAAAAGCTGCTCGAAGAGCAGCGCACGGGCATCGTCGCCAAGCCGAAGGGCAAGATCATCATGGCGACCGTGAAAGGCGACGTGCATGACATCGGCAAGAATATCGTCACGGTAGTCTTGCAATGCAATAACTTCGAAGTGGTCAACATGGGCGTGATGGTGCCGTGCTCGGAAATCCTCGCCCGCGCCAAGGTGGAAAACGCCGACATCATCGGTCTGTCGGGCCTGATCACGCCGTCGCTGGAAGAAATGGCGTATGTCGCCAAGGAAATGCAGCGCGACGAACACTTCCGCATGCTGAAGATTCCCCTGCTGATCGGCGGCGCCACCACCAGCCGCGCCCACACGGCCGTGAAAATCGCGCACAACTACGAAGGCCCCGTGATCTACGTGCCGGACGCTTCGCGTTCCGTGTCCGTGGCGCAATCGCTGCTGACGCCGGAACAGCGCGACAAGTACGTGGAAGACATCGAACTCGACTATGCGCGTATCCGCGAACAGCACGCCAACAAGAAGGCCCTGCCCATCCTGCCGCTGGCGCAGGCGCGCGCGAACAAGATGGTCGTGCCGTTCGACGGCCCGTGCACGCCCGTAAAGCCGAAGTTCATCGGCCGCCGCGTGTTCAAGAACGTGGATCTGGCCACGCTGGCCAACTATATCGACTGGGGCCCATTCTTCCAGACCTGGGACCTGGCCGGTCCCTTCCCCGCCATCTTGACGGATGAAGTGGTGGGCGACGCGGCCACCAAGGTGTACGCGGAAGGCCAGGCCTTGCTGAAAAAACTCATCGACGGACGCTGGCTGACGGCCAACGGCGTCGTCTCCTTGCTGCCAGCCAATAGCGTCAATGACGACGATATCGAGGTGTACACCGACGATACGCGCAGTACGGTGGCGTTCACGTATTACGGCATGCGCCAGCAAGGCGTCAAACCCGTGGTCGACGGCGTGCAGCGCCCGAACCAGTGCCTGGCCGACTTCATCGCGCCGAAGGCGTCGGGCGTGAAGGATTACATCGGCATGTTTGCCGTCACGTCCGGCCTGGGCATCGAAAAGTATGAAAAGCGCTTCGAGGATGCGCACGACGATTACTCGTCCATCATGCTCAAATCCCTGGCGGACCGCCTGGCCGAGGCGTTTGCCGAGTACCTGCACGAACGCGTGCGCAAGGATTTGTGGGGCTACGTGCCCGATGAACACTTGGGCAACGACGACATGATCGCCGAGAAATACGTGGGCATCCGCCCGGCGCCCGGCTACCCGGCCTGCCCCGAGCACACGGTCAAGAAAGAGATGTTCGAGGTCATGCAGGCCGAGGAAATCGGCATGCAGCTGACGGAATCGTATGCCATGTTCCCAGGCGCGGCCGTCTCCGGCTTCTATTTTGCCCACCCGGAGTCGAAATACTTCGTCGTCGGCAAGATCGGCATGGACCAGGTGGAAGACATGGCCAAGCGCCGTGGCGCCAGCATCGAAGACGTGGAACGCTGGCTGGCGCCCAACTTGTCGTAAGCACCATCGCCTTGCGCTGCGGCGCGCGGAACTTTTCGCGCGCCGCAGCGCACTAACGCAGTATGCCGGCCGGCATGCTGCATGCCCGCTCCGGCCCGTTCCCCAACCGGCAAGGAGGTAATATGGCAACCAACTTCAAACTGAAACGCTGGCAGGACCAAGTGATCCTGTTGCTGGGCCTGTGGCTGCTCGTCTCGCCCTGGGCCTTTTCCTATCCCGAAGGCTCGCCGCAGATGATCAACGCCTTTGTCTCGGGCCTGGTCATCGCCGTGCTGGCCGCCTTCGATCTGTACAAGACCTATTTCTGGGCCGTCGTCGTCAACCTGCTGGTGGGCATCTGGGTCGCCGCCTCGCCGTGGGTGCTGCGGCTGGCAGATCAGCGCGTCGTCATGTGGAACGAGCTGATCGTCGGTATCGCCGTCGCCGTGCTGGCCCTGTGGGAGCTGCGCACCGACCCCGAACTGCACAAGCACTGGCCCGGCGCTGCCGCGTAGCGCAGCTACCGGCGTAAAAAAACCCTGCCACGGCATGCCGTGCAGGGTTTTTTAAAAGTGGAAATCCGGGACGTTACAGCGGGTAGGTCGGATTAGCGCTTGCGCGTAATCCGACAACACCGGTCAGTGCCAACAATGTTGTGTCGGATTACGGCCCTTTGGGCCTCGGCGGCCCCACCTAATCCAACTTACAGCGCATAACGCACTACGTTATCGCTCCATTCGTAGGCCGCCATTTCCAGTTCCACCAGGTCGTCCGGCGACATGGCCAGGTCGCGCAAGGTCGGCACGATCTCGCCTTCCATGTCTTCGATGCGTTCGATGCATTCGGCCAGGCGCAGCAGGTCGCCGTAGAAGCCTTCGCGCGACAGCAGCGCTTCGGCCACTTCGTCGATCACTTCGATCTGGCTGAGGATTTCCGACATCGGCACGCCGAACAGGGTATCCATCAGCGACATGATGCCGACCGTAAAGGCGATATCGGCCGAATGGGCATGGTTCGGGCGCAGTTTATGCGCGAGCAATTCGAGTAAACGGCCGCGCGTGGTCGCCAGCATCAGCAGCGGCGTCATACTATGGCCACGCTTGCTTGGCTCCGCGTACAGCATGATTTGCAGCCAGCGCTGCAGCTGGCGGCGGCCCAGCACGGTCACGGCCTGGCTCAGCGAATCGATGCGCTGGCGCGCACCCACGGCCGGCGTATTGACCAGGCGCAACAGGTTCAGGGCCAGCGACACGTCGCGCTTGATGGCACGCTCGATGTCCATGTTGTCGGCATCGGAGGTCACCAGCGTCATCAGTTCCATGACGGCCAGTTGCGACGGCGACAGCTTCTTGCCCGTCATGATGGCGGGCTTGGCAAAATAATAACCCTGGAAATAATCGAAGCCCAGGTCCAGGCCCGACTTGAATTCTTCGCGCGTCTCGACCTTCTCCGCCACCAGTTTCTTGTTTTCCTGCTTGAAACGGGGCGCCAGCGCTGCCAGCACTTTCGGGTCGACCGTGCTCATGTCCATCTTGACGTATTGCACCAACGGCAACAGTTCCTGCACTTGCGCCGTATCGGAGACGACGTTTTCCAGCGCGAAAGTAAAGCCGTGGCCCACCAGTTCGCTGATGCGCGCGCGCACTTCCGGCGTGACGGGCATCGATTCGACGATTTCCAGCACGACTTTTTCGCGCGGCAGGAAAACGAAGATGTCGCTCATGATCACGTCGGCGTCGACGTTGACGAAACCGAGCGCGTCACCGATGACTTTTTCCATGCCCAGCTGGGAAGCGTGGGCGATCACGGAGGCCGTGGCGGACAGGTCGCTGGTAATGTTGGCGGGACCGACCGGAGCGTTGCGGAATAGCAACTCATAGCCGAACAGGGCCTGGTTGCGGTCGAGGATAGGTTGTCGCCCCAGATAGAACTCGCGCACGCGCAAGGGTTTCGGGGTGATGTCGTTGCTGGAAATATCGATCATTAACTCTTCATCAATCACGTCGAGTGACACCGGCCGCGCGGCGCCCGCATCAAGGTTCACTATTGACAATACTTTAGCTGAATTTCGCCCGCGCTGTGGGTATTTTGGCAGTAATCAAGGCTATTGTCGTCAAAAATCAGGCCACTGGCGTGTCTTGCACCATCCCATCGACAAATAATTTCAATTCGCCGGGCGCAAACGCCGTCCATTGTTCATTCGTCGTCAGCGGCTGGGTAACGATCACGGCCACTCTGTCCTGGGGCGTCGTCACCTGGGAAAAGTCCACGCTCAGGTCTTCATCGGAGAGTTTAGCAGTTGGAAACGGATGTTGTCGCACCAGATAGTGCAAACTGGTCGAGCAATGGGCAAACAGCGCCTCGCCGCTCGACAGCATCATGTTGAACGTGCCGTGGGCACCGATGCCGGGCAGCAGCTCCGCCAGCGCGGCATGCAGTTGCGGCAAGGCCGGCGGGGCGTCGCCGAAGCGCGCGTGCAGCTCCTGCAGCAGGTAGCAGAAAGCCAGTTCGCTGTCCGTGCAGCCAACGGGGCGGTAACTGCCCGTCAGCACGGGGTTGAACTCCTTCAAATCGCCATTGTGGGCAAAGACCCAGTAGCGGCCCCACAGTTCGCGCACGAACGGGTGGCAGTTTTCCAGCGCCACCTGGCCTTGCGTGGCCTTGCGGATGTGCGCGATGACATTGCGCGACTTGATGGGGTAGCGCTTGATCAGTTCGGCCACGGGCGAGGCGATGGCCGCCTGGTGGTCGACGAAATGGCGCACGCCAGCGCCCTCGAAAAAGGCGATGCCCCAGCCGTCATGGTGGGTATCGGTATGGCCGCCGCGCATGGCGAAGCCGGTAAAACTAAAGACAATATCCGTGGGGACATTGCAATTCATTCCGAGAAGTTGGCACATGGTCTGTTTGCAGCAGGATAACATGCCCACCATACCACGCCGCCTTGCGGATTGGTATGGTGGCGATGGCCATCAGACAGCCAGAATCAGTGCAACAGGACCGGCTGGCTCATGAGGGAATCATAGCTGCCCAAAAATTCATCGATCTCTTCCATGCTCGGTTCGCTGGCGATCAATTCCGTGACGTCGCGGCGGAAGTTTTGCGCGAGGACTCCCGCGATGAAAGTCTCGCGTTTGCCGCCCTTGTCGACGATTTCATAGCCGCCGAAGCGCAGGGCTTCCAGGTCGCCATCGACGCCGAATTCCACGACGCTGTATTGTTCGCTGTTATAGATCAGGTTCATTTTGCATCCTTCGCTCAAGCAAGAGAAACTCTTGCGGTTTCAGGACAGAGGTGGGGTCCCCACGCCGCCATTTCAAGCGGCCGGGCCACCCTGCGGGCTACAGAGTTGTAACGAGATGCAAACTGCGACTGCGGTAATACCGTCAGAAAGCCGCGTTCAGGAAACAAGCAGGTCCGGTTCCAGCGCCAGCAGGACATCGTAGGGACTGGCCGTCAGCCAGGTGCGCAGCTGTTCGATATGCGAGGCGTCGGCCAGGCTGATGAACAGGCGCGCGGGTGGATGGCGCAGCAGACGATTTAATGTTACACGCAATACGAGATTGCCGCTGCAGCACAGGCAGCCGGGCGCAATACGCAACAGTTGCAGTGGAAACGATGAAGAAGGAGAAATTTGTTCGGCCAGGTCGGCCAGGATGGCGTTGCCGTCAGCGAGACCCTCGAGGATCACGGCGGTCCGCTGGCCAGGCTGCAAGGCTTGCGCGATGGCCGCCTCGCGCCCGGCCGCGCAAGCACCGCTGACCAGGGTCAGCGGCGTCGGACGCCGTACGGCTGGCGTCACAGGCCTTTCTTGGCCAGCTTGCCCGGTTCGACGCCCAGCTGTTTCAGTTTGCGGTACAAATGGGTGCGTTCGAGGCCCGTTTTTTCTGCCACGCGGGTCATGCTGCCGCCTTCGCGGCCCAGGTGGTGTTCGAAATACATGCGCTCGAACGCATCGCGCGCCTCGCGCAGCGGCAAGTCGAACGACAGGTTGTAGCCATGGCCTTCGGCCACCGCCGGTACGGCGATGCCTGGGCGCACCATCAGCTGTTGCGGCGCGCTGCCGCCAAAGCTGGGCACGGGATGGCTGCTTTCCTCGGTCACCACGGGTGCCGCGGGACGCGGCGCTACGCTCGGCGCGCGCACGGTTTCCTGTGCCCGCGTCAAGCCTTGCTGGACCGCTTTCAGCAGCTTTTGCAAGGCAATCGGTTTTTCCAGGAAATTCATGGCGCCGATGCGCGTCGCCTCGACCGCCGTATCGATGGTGGCGTGGCCCGACATCATGATCACCGGCATGGTCAGCAAGCCATCGCGCTGCCACTCCTTGAGCAAGGTGACGCCATCGGTGTCGGGCATCCAGATATCCAGCAATACCAGATCCGGCGCACCGGCGGCACGCGCTTCGCGCGCCTGCTGCGCATTTTCGGCCAGCTGGATAGCATGTCCTTCGTCGCCCAGAATTTCCGAGAGCAACTCACGGATACCCATTTCATCATCCACTACGAGTATGTTTGCCATTCGTGTCTTGCCTTCCTCATTTCGCCGGCCGTCGCGCACAAGATGTACACGGCGGACAACTATGATTTTATTAGTGTTTTAAATACTAAACCAGACCCTCACGCCAGGAATTCCTGGGCAGGAGTGTCGGGAGCTAACTTTAACAGCAAAATGACCACCGAAGCGCCATTGCCGTCGACCCGGTTCTCGATATCGATGCGTCCGCCGTGTTCATCGATAATTTTCTTGACCATCGCCAGGCCCAATCCCGTGCCGCGGGCTTTCGAGGTCACATACGGCTCGAAGGCGCGCGCCAGGATTTTTGGCGCAAAACCGGGACCGTTGTCGGTGATGGCCAGCCGCACGGCGATATTCACGCCGCCGTCCGCACTGCGATAATGAATTGCTTCCGTCCTTACGTCAATCCGCGGATGCGGCGAATCCGGCGGCAGGTCGGCCATGGCGTCCTGCGCGTTCTGCAGCAGGTTATGGATCACCTGGCGCAACTGGGTCGGATCGCCCATCACCATCGGCAGATTCGGCGCCAGCAGCGGGTGGATGATGTCGCCATCGTCGCCGCGCAGATACAGGTTCAGGATCTCTTCGATCAGCTCGTTCAGGCGCAGGGGCACGAGCACGGCCGGCGGCGTGCGCGCATAGTCGCGGAAGTCGTCGACCATGCGCTTCATCGCATCGACCTGCTTGACGATGGTGGTGGTGGCGCGGCTGAGCAGATCGGCATCAGGCTGCTCCAGCTTGCCTTCGAGCTTCATCTGCAGGCGCTCGGCCGACAGCTGGATGGGCGTGAGCGGATTCTTGATTTCATGCGCCAGGCGGCGCGCCACCTCGCCCCAGGCGATCGAGCGCTGCGCGGAAATGACGTCGGAAATATCATCGAACACGACGATGTAGCCGCTGCCGGACTCCAGCGGCAGGCGCGAGCCGCGCGCCAGCAAGGTGATGTCATGCTCGTCGGCACTGCTGCCCAGACGGCGCGGAATCTCGATCTGGCGCTGCCAATGCAGGCGCTGCTGGTTGCGGCCCGACGCCGATTGCGCGCTTTGCGCCGTGAAGGCGCTGATGATGGCGCCGCCAAATTCTTCCATTCCAGCAATCTGCGCCAGCGGCTGGCCCACCATGCTCATCCCGGAATGCTGGAGGATGCGCTCGACCGATTCATTGCAGGTCACCAGCTTGAAGTCGCCATCGAGCACCATCACGCCGGCCGACATATTCGCCAGTACCGATTCCAGGTGGGCCTTGGCGTTTTGCAGCGCGGCGCGGTTGCTTTCCACGGCCGTGCGCGCATCGAGCAGCTGGCGCGTCATGATGTTGAACGATTGCGTCAAGGTACCCAGTTCATCCTTGGTGGCGACGATGGGGCGCGGCGACAGGTCGCCCTCGGCCACGGCGCGCGTGCCCTCTGCCAGCAGCAGCAGGGGCTGGGCCAGGTTGCCCGCGATCAGGAAAGCACTGCCGATGGCGCCAAAGATAGCCAGCAGCAAGGTCAAGGTGAGGATTTCCATGTACATCTTGCGCAGTCCCACGCGCGCGACGAAACGTTCCTTGTACTCGCTGTAGGCGGCGCGCAGCACCTCGCCATTCGTCGCCAGCTTGGGCGGCACCGATTGCAGCAGTTGCAGGTAGCGGGGCGAGACGGACGGTCCCGGCACGGCCACCAGCACGCGCAGGCGCAGGCTGGCCGCCGTTTCCAGCGACGCCGGCAAGCCCGAGCGGAAACCGCCGCCGCCCGACTCCGTGCCGTCGTCGTGCAATTCCAGTCCCCCTTCGGCGGAGGCATAGCCGGCCGGCAAGGCTGCCTGCACCAGCATGGCCGGCGTCGGCAAGTCGGCCGCGCTGTGCGGCCCGGCGCTGGCCAGCAGCACGCCGTCGCCGCTGACGAGCATGGCATTTTGCATGCCCTCTTCGCGCAGCAGGCTGGTCAGCACGGCCGGGCCGGCCACCGGGTCGGCGCCCATTTCTTCGACGGCCTTGTGGCCCCGGTGATCGAGTTCGACCAGGGCTGCATCGAGGCCGGCACGGCCCAGCTCAATCCCCGATTCCAGCGCCGCTTCGATCTTGACGTTGAACCAGGATTCGATCGAGTGGGAGACAAATTGCACAGAGACAAGGAAAATCACCAGGCCCGGCAGGATGCCGACGGCGGCGAACAGCATCACCAGGCGCGTCATCAGCTTGGAGCCGAACTTGCCGCTCTTGTAGCGCGCGTACAGACGCCCCAGGGAAATACCCACCAGCGCCAGCAGGGACACGGCCACGGCCGCGTTCAGGCCCAGCAGCCAGGTGTAGTAACGGTCGAAAAAGCCGGAATTATCGGAAGCGGACGCCAGCAGGAACAGCAGGATACTGACTATGCCGCCGCCCACCACCAGCAGATAGCGCAATGCTTGACTCACTACTCCGCCGTATACAAGAAGGTTTTTTTATTCGAAGCCAGGCGCCAGTCGCTGTTATTGAAGGCATTGACCTGTATCGGCTTGGGCAGGTAGTCGCGGTCCATGCCCATGCGCAAGGTGACGTTATACGTCTGCCCCACTTTCAGCTCGCCGCGCCGCGCCACCAGCCAGCGGCTGGGACGGCGGATCAGGAACAGCGCATCGTCGAGCGTGGGAAAGCTTTGCTGCAAGCCGCCGCCCGACACATGGTACTGGCGCGTGAGCACGTTGTACGACAGCTTGCTGGTCTGGCGCGCCACGATGGCTTTTTCATCGAACCAGTACCAGCGGGGCCGGGTCAGTTCGATTTCCGTCGTGAAATACAGCGGCACGCCATGCTGCACGGCATCGTCGAGGTCATGATTGAGCTCGAAGGAATACGTGGCGGCCAGCTTGTAGCCCTCTTCGCTGGCCTCGATGTAGGCACGGGTGATCTCGACCATATCGGCGGCATGCGCGCGTGGCATGGTACATGCCAGCATCAGCAGCAGGGCCAGGAGTCGGAAGAGTCGTGTTGTCACAAGTGTGCCGGTAGTGTCCGTGAGAAAAGGTTCGACGAATCGCTCAAGCCGCATTTTTTTGGAATAGCGCATAGAACAAACCGTCGTGGTCCTGCTCCGCGCTGCCGGTCGGCAACAGCTGGCCAGGCGCTGTCAATCGGGTCGCATTATTGCGCACCGCAAATGCCGCCGCCTGTGCCTCGGACTCTTGCGGCCACAACGAACATGTCACGAACAGCAATTTACCATCGGGGCGCAGCATCTGCCACAGGTTGTCCAGAATTTTGGATGAAAGTGTTGCAAGTTGGAACGCGTCGCCCTTGCGGCGCAACCAGCGGATATCGGGATGGCGGCGCACGATGCCCGAGGCCGTGCACGGCACGTCGGCCAGGATGCGGTCGTACTGCTGGCCGTCCCACCATGCGCTCGATTGCGCGTCCTGCGCCTTCAAGGTCGCGTCCAGGCCCAGGCGTTCGAGGTTTTCCGCGATGCGCGGCAGGCGCTTGGCGTCCGCATCGATGGCCGTCACGTGCACGTCGGCCAGTTCCAAGATATGGCACGTCTTGCCGCCCGGCGCCGCACAGGCATCGAGCACGCGCATGCCGTCCTGCAAATCCAGCAGCGGCGCGGCCAGTTGCGCGCCAGCATCCTGCACGGAGACGACACCTTGCTCGAAGCCGGGGATCAGCGCCACGCCGATCGGCTTGTCGAGGCGCACGGCAAACGGTCCCACCTGGCGCGCGGCGATACCCGCCTCCGCCAGCACGGCCAGGTAGGCTTCGACCGTGCTCTTGCGGCGATTCACGCGCAAGGTCAATGGCGGTACGGCATTGCCGGCCGTCAAAATGGCTTGCCAGTCGCGCGGGTAAGCCAGGCGCAGCGAATCGATCCACCACTGCGGATAATTCCATTGCGCCAAAGGTTGCTGCAAGGCCGCTTCCAGCAAGGACTTGCGCTCGCGCAAGAAGCGGCGCAAGACGGCGTTGACCATGCCCTTGGCATGCGCCAGGTCAGGGTGCGAGGTGGCCACCGTGACAGCCTGGTCGACCACCGTGAATTCTTCGTACGGCTGCTCGCCCGGCTCGGCCGACATCAAGGACAGCGCGCAGCACAGCAGGGCTGCGAGCATCGGCGGCTCCGGCGCCTTCGACGTCATCAGGCCGACCAGCGTTTCGCTGCGGCCCAGCTGACGCATGGTGCGGTAGGAAATATCCTGGATGGCGCCGCGCGCCTGCGGGCTGGCGTTCGATTGCGCAAACACCTTGGCCAGCGCCTGCGGCAGGGCCGTGCCCGTGCGCACTTGCGCCACGGCATTGGCCGCGCCCAGCAGGCAAAACGCCAGCGAGTCGGCGCGCAAATCGGGTTGGAAGCCTGGCTGCAAGACCGGTTTCAGGTCGGGATGGTAGCTGGGACGCAATTTCGGTGCGGCAGGCGCCTGGCCTGGCGCCGGCTTGGTTTTCAATTTCAGCGTGGGGCGCTTGTTCATAGTTATCCGGTGTGGCTGCGCGCGGCGGGCTGCATGGAGGCAAAGTCGCGGCCGCGCGTCATCAATAAAGGGTCGATTGTAGCGTTTGTGGCGTCCTCTGACCCAAGCGATTGCAGCGATACATGTAAATTGCGGCAAAAAACTGCATATATACAAGCAGAATGCGCCATGCTGATGTTTTCGCGCACCAACATGGGCATGCTGTCCTGATAATATCGTGAAACGCGCCAGCACGGGGACACTGCCGGCAAGCGTATTGTTCCCGGCGGCAAACCAGTATAATTAACGCAGTCTGGGCGGCTTGGATACTTGCCGTCCGTTTTGCTTTTTGATTCATTCTATTCATTCTTAACGCGGTTCCACCGCCATCCTGCTCATGCTCGCCCAACAGAAACAAGAAATCATCGCCCTGTTCCAGGCCGCCCTCGCTCCCGTCCTGGCCGGCACTTCGCTGACGCCATCCGTGGTGCTCGAGCGACCACGCGATGCATCGCATGGCGACGTCGCCTGCAATATCGCCATGCAACTGGCCAAGCAGCTGAAACAGAACCCGCGCGAACTGGCGCAAACCATCGTGACGGCCGTGCTGGCCAACCCGGCCGGCAAGGGCCTGATCGAGGCAGTGGAAATCGCCGGCCCCGGCTTCATCAACGTGCGCGTCTCCGCCGCCGCCAAGCAGGCCGTGGTGAAAACCATCTTGAGCGAGGCCGACAGCTATGGCCGCAGCACGGCAGGCGCCGGCAAGCAAGTGATCCTGGAATTCGTCTCGGCCAACCCGACCGGTCCGCTGCACGTGGGCCACGGCCGCCAGGCAGCCCTGGGCGACGCCCTGTCCTCGCTGTTCGACGCGCAAGGCTACCAGGTGACGCGCGAGTTCTACTACAACGACGCGGGCGTGCAGATCCAGACTCTGGCCAACTCCGTACAGGCGCGCGCGCGCGGCTTCAAGCCCGGCGACGCCGAATGGCCCGAGTCCGCCTACAACGGCGACTACATCGCCGACATCGCCAGCGACTTCAAGGCCGGCAAGACGGTTGCGGCCAGCGACGGCTTGCCAGCGACGGCCAACGGCAATGTGGAAGACATCGATTCGATCCGCCCGTTCGCCGTCACCTACCTGCGCAACGAGCAGGACATCGACTTGCAGGCGTTTGGCGTGAAGTTCGACAATTACTACCTGGAATCGTCGCTGTACGCGGACGGCAAGGTCAACAGCGCGGTGGAAACCTTGATCAAGGCGGGCCACACCTACGAGCAGGATGGCGCGCTGTGGCTGCGCACGACCGACTTCGGCGATGACAAGGACAGAGTCATGCGCAAGACTGACGGCACCTACACGTATTTCGTGCCCGACGTCGCGTATCACCTGGTGAAATGGCAGCGCGGCTTCGTGCAGGCCATCAATATCCAGGGCAGCGACCACCACGGCACCATCGCGCGCGTGCGCGCCGGCCTGCAGGCCGTCGACATGGGCATCCCGCAAGGCTACCCCGACTACGTGCTGCACAAGATGGTCACCGTCATGAAGGACGGCGAAGAAGTCAAGATTTCGAAACGCGCCGGCTCCTACGTGACCGTGCGCGACCTGATCGAATGGTCGGGCGGCGGCGACATCGCCAAAGGCCGCGACGCCGTGCGCTTCTTCCTGATCTCGCGCAAGGCCGACACGGAATTCGTCTTCGACGTCGACGTGGCGCTGAAAACCACCGATGAAAACCCCGTCTATTACGTGCAGTACGCGCATGCGCGCATCTGCCGCATCCTGGAAAACTGGGGCGGCGATGAAAGCACGCTTGCCGGCGTGGACTTGTCCCCGCTGACGGCGCCGACCGAAGCGACCCTGCTGGCGACCCTGGCCGCCTACCCGGAAATGCTGGCGCGCGCGCAAGCGGAACTGGGACCGCACCAGGTCGCCTTCTACCTGCGCGAGCTGGCCGCCAACCTGCACAGCTTCTACTTCGCCGAAAAAGTGCTGGTCGAGGACGACGCCGTCAAGATGGCCCGCCTGGCCCTCGTCGTCGCCGCGCGCCAGGTGCTGCGCAACGGCCTGGCACTGATCGGCGTGTCCGCGCCAAACAAAATGTAATCGCGAAGGTCAAACCGTCAATGAATCATGCTTCCCGCTTCTCTTCGACCCGGCGCCAGCAGGGCAATACCCTGGTCGGCATCATCATCGGCCTGGTCATCGGCCTGGGCATCGCCGTGGTGGTCGCCCTGGTGATCACCAAGGGCGCCTCGCCCTTCACCGACAAATCGGGCAAGGCCGGCAAGTCGGCCGAACCGACGGCCGGCCAGATCGCCGACCCGAACAAGCCGATGTACGGCAACAAGGAAGCGGCCAAGGAAGCGGCGCGCGACTTCTCCAAGGAGCCGCGCGAGATCGTCACGCCGACGCAGCCTGCCGCGCCGGCGCCGGCGCCCGCACCCGCGCAGCAGCCGAAGGCACCGCCGCCGGACGCGCTGCAGGAATTGATCGGTACCTTGAAGGACAAGCCGGCGCCGAAAACGCCGGCGGCCGCACCAGCGGCGCCAGCACCGCAAGCCAAGGCAGACGTGAAGGAAGCCAAGGCCGATGCAGCCAGCGACAAATGGATTTATTATCTGCAGGCCGGCGCCTTCCATGACATGTCGGACGCCGAAAGCACGCGCGGCAAACTGGCGCTGCTCGGTTTCGAAGCGGCCATCAGCGACCGCAGCACCGACGCCGGCGTGCTGCACCGGGTGCGCATCGGGCCGTTCAACCAGCTCGAAGCGATGAACCGCGCGCGCACCAAACTGTCTGAAAACGGCATCGATGTCGCCGTCGTCCGCAACCAAAAATAAGGAACCAGCATGCGTTTTCTGAAGAAAATCCTGTTCGCCGCCGCCCTCTGCACCATCGCCCTGGGCGCATCGGCCTCGCCGGCCGAGCCGAAGAACGGCGTCGAATACGAAACCCTGCCCGCGCCGCAGGCGACGGAGTCGGGCAAGAAAATCGAAGTGACGGAATTCTTCGCCTATTACTGCCCGCACTGCAACGTGCTCGAACCGCAGCTGGCGGCGTGGGTCAAGAAACAGGGCGACAATATCGTCTTCAAGCGCGTGCACGTGTCGCGCGACGAGAGCGTGGCGCCGCAGCAGCGGCTGTTCTTCACCCTGCAAGCCATGGGCCTGGTCGACAAGCTGCACACCGGCGTCTTCCACGCCATGCACGTGGAACGCAACCGCCTGAACACCGACGACGCCGTCTTCGACTTCGTCGCCAAGCAGGGCGTGGACCGCCAGAAATTCATCGACACCTACCGTTCGATGGGCGTCTCGGCCCGCGTGCGCCGCGCGGACGCCATGATGCAGGGCTATAACGTGACGTTCTGGCCCATGATCGCCATCGACGGCCGCTACATCACCTCGCCTTCGCAAGCCGATCAGGGCAGCAAGTCGGCCAAGAACGAAGAGCAGCTGAACGCCCAGGCGCTCACCGTGATGGACGTGCTGGTCGCGAAAGCCAAAGCGGAAAAGAAATAAGCATGGCCACTTCCCTGGCGCGCCCGGGCATCGCCTGATGCATCGCGTTTTCATCACGGGCGCGTCGAGCGGACTGGGTGCCGCCCTGGCGCTGCAGTACGCGCGCCATGGCGCCCAACTGGGCTTGCTGGCCCGCCGCGGCGACGCGCTGCAGCAACTGATCGCTTCCCTGCCCCACCCTGAACGCCACCGCGCCTACGCCGTCGACGTGTGCGACCACGCCGCCCTGAAAGGCGCAGCACAGGACTTCATCGCCCACGCCGGCGGCATCGACGTCGTCATCGCCAGCGCCGGCGTGTCCTACGGCACCCTGAGCGAACACGCGGAAGACCTCGACGCCTTCGCGCGCCTCATCGCCATCAACGTCACGGCCACCGTCGCCACCTTCACGCCCTTCATCGCCGCCATGAAAAACCAGGGCAGCGGACGCCTGGTGGGCATCGGCAGCGTGGCCGGCATCCGCGGCCTGCCCGGCGCCGAAGCCTACAGCGCCTCGAAGGCGGCCGTCATCAGCTACTGCGAATCGCTGCGCCTGGAATTGAAACCGGCGGGCATCAAGGTCGTCACCATCACGCCCGGCTACATCGACACGCCGATGACGCGCCACAACGCCTACCGCATGCCCTTCCTGATGCCGGCCGAAAAATTCGCCGTGCGCGCCGCGCGCGCCATCGCCGACGGCGACAGCTACCGCGTGATCCCGTGGCAGATGGGCGTCGTCGCCAAGCTGCTGCGCGCGCTGCCCAATGCCGTCTACGACCGGGCCTTCGCGAATGCGCCGCACAAGGCGCGCAACTGAACTGACCAACATGACGAAGCACTCAGACTTGAACAGCGCGGCCATCGCCGCCCATTGCGCCACCGGCGCCTCGCACGTTGCCATCGAAGTGGTCGATGAAACGGGATCGACCAACGCCGACCTGCTGGCGCGCTGCGCCAGCCTGGCCGGCCCCACCCTGCGCATCGCCGGCCAGCAGACGGCCGGACGGGGGCGCGCCGGACGGCCGTGGGTGTCGCAGGCGGACGCCAGCCTGATGTTCTCGCTGGCCTGGCGCTTCAAGGGGCCGCTGCACCAGCTGGTCGGCCTGCCGCTGGCCGTCGGCGTGGCGCTGGCCGAAAGCATGACGGCGCTGGGCGTGCCGGTGCAACTGAAATGGCCGAACGACCTGCTCAAGGATGGCCACAAGCTGGCCGGCATCCTCGTCGAGACGCAGCAGGCACAGGGCGACGATAGCGGCGGCATGTGGGCCGTCATCGGCTGCGGCATCAATCTCTTGATGCCCGATGCGCTGGAACGGCAGATCGGGCGCAGCGTCTCGGCCGTGCCCTGGCTGGCGCAGATGGAGCGCAACACCCTGGTGGCGGCGCTGCTGAGCCGCCTGGCCGGCGTGCTGGCCGAATTCGACGACACCGGCTTTGCGCCGTTTGCGGAACGCTGGAACCTGCTGCACGCGTGGCAGGGCCAGCACGTGAAAATCCTCGACAACGGCCAGCTGCTGCAGCAAGGCGTGGCGGCCGGCGTCGATCAGCTGGGCCGTTTGCTGCTGCGCACCGATGGCGGCCTGCAGGAAGTCATGTCGGGTGACGTGTCCTTGCGCCTGGCCGGGGAGTGAGCGCATGCTGCTGCTGATCGACGCCGGCAATACGCGCATCAAATGGGCGCTCGTGGCCGCCGACAGCGCGGCCGGCGGCTGGCTGGCCAGCGGCGCCGTCGCGCATGCGCAGATCGACACCCTGGCCGCGCACTGGGCACCACTGGCCATCAGCGAAGCGCTGCTGTCGAACGTGGCGGGCGCCGTCATCGGCACGCGCCTGCGCGCCATGTTGCCGGTCGTGCCGCGTGACTTTGTCTCGCTGCCGCAGCTGGCCGGACTGACGAACGGCTACCGCGCGCCGTCGCAGCTGGGCTGCGACCGCTTTGCCGCCGCCATCGGCGCGCACGCGCTGGCGCCTGGCCAGGCCGTCATCGTCGCCAATTGCGGCACCGCCACCACCATCGACGCCATCACGGCCGACGGCGTTTTCCTCGGCGGGATGATCTTGCCTGGACTGGGACTGATGGCCAGCTCGCTGGCGCGCAATACGGCGCAGCTGCCGCACATCGCCAGCGACGCCGTGCTGCCGGCCGGCTTTGCCGACAACACGGACGACGCCATCCTCTCCGGCTGCCTGGCGGCGCAGGCGGGCGCCATCGAACGGGCCGTGCGCATGCACGGCGCCAGCGCCTGCCTGTTGTCGGGCGGCGCCGCACTGCGCATCGCACCGGCCCTGGCGCTGGCGGTGCCGCTGCACCTGGTCGACAATATCGTCATGATCGGCCTGCAGGCGGCCGCGCGCGCCGGGGCCGCAGGAACACAAGGAAACCACGTATGCTGAAATTCGTCTTCTGGCTGCTGGCCGGCGTCAACCTGCTGGTGCTGGCCATCGGCCAGGGTTATCTGGGCAGTTTTCGCAGCGAGACGCGCGAACCGGCGCGCCTGAAAAACCAGCTGCAGGCGGGCAAGCTCACCTTGCTGACGCAGGAGCAGGCGACCGCACCGGCCATGGCCACAGCGCCTGCGCCGGTCGCCGCAGAAACGCCGGCGCCGCCGCCATCGTATGCGTGCACGGAGGTGGGCAATTTCCTGCTGGCCGATGGCCGCCGCTTCGAAGCGCAAGTGGCCGCGCTGAGCCTGGGCGACCGCCAGTCGCGCCGCAACGTCGCCGGCCAGGACATTTCCAGCTACATGGTGTACATCCCGCCGCAGGGCAGCAAGGAAGGCGCCGACCGCAAGGCCGGCGAATTGAAGCAGCTGGGCGTGACGAATTACTTCATCATGAACGAAAACAGCCCACTGCGCTGGGGCATTTCACTGGGCGTCTTCAAGTCGGAAACGAGCGCGCAAAGTCAGCTGGCATCGCTCAACAAACAGGGCGTGCACAGCGCCCGCGTCGCGCCGCGCTACAGCGCCAGCAAGCAATTTGCCTACCAGTTCCGCGACCTCGACGCCGCCACGCGCGCGCGGCTGGCCGAGATCACGAAGCAGTTCGACGAGCAGGAACTGCGCTCCTGTAAATAAGCGCCGGACCAAACCTACTGCGCGTCCGGCATAGGCAACCTGCGATGCTCACTGTGCTTCAGCCAGGTAGGTCGGATTAGCGCTTGCGCGTAATCCGACAACGCCAGCGACGCCAACCATGGTGTCGGATTACGCGCTTGCACGCTAATCCGACCTACGCTCATCTCTCAATGACGATCGGTTTGACACCCGCCGACGCCGGCAGGCTGGCCGCCGCGCGCGCCGCATCGGTGCGGCTCGTGAACGGTCCGCCGTACAGGCGGAACAACGGGCCGGCCGGCACCACATCAAGATTGCCCAGCGTTTGCGCATACGGCGCCAGTTGCGCGCGGCCCGCTTCCGCATTGTCCGCACGCGAATAGGCGCCCAGCTGCAGGTAGAAGCCGGTGGCCAGCGCCGCTGGCGCGGGCGCGGCCACGGTGGCATCGACCGCTGACAGCGCGGTGATTTCAGGCTGCACCACGGCGCGCATTTCCGGTTCGCTGTCGGCCGGCGTATCGATGGAGATGGCCACCACCGACGGCACCGGCTTGGGCGCCGCGCGGGCCGCCAGGATGGCATCGATATCGGCCGGCAGCAGGCGTTCGACGACCACCTGGTGGCTGCCCTTGCCGAGAAAGCCCAGTTTCAGCGCCGCCGTGTACGACACGTCGATCACGCGCGTGGCGTGGAACGGGCCGCGGTCGTTGATGCGCACGATCACCTGCTCGCCGCTGTCGATGCTCGTCACGCGCGCATACGATGGAATCGGCAAGGTCGGATGGGCCGCCGTCATCTTGTACATATCGTAGATTTCGCCCGACGAGGTGCGCTGGCCATGGAATTTCTTGCCATACCAGGTGCCCGTGCCCTTCTGCTTGAATGGCTCGTTGTCGGTGATCGGCGTGTACGTCTTGCCGAAGACAACATACGGGCGGTTCGAGCGCGTCGAATACGGTTCGTTGCGCACTTCCGCATCGGGCACGTCGCGCAGGTTGGCAGGCGGATTGTCGCCCGGACCGTCATCCTTGTAGTAGCCGCCGCGCCCGGAGCCGGCCGCCGGCAAGACCGGCAAGGTGGGATCCTGGCGCACGGGCACCTTGACCTTGCCGCCCGACGGCAGCGGCACGTTGTTCGATGCGGGCTTGTGCGGCGCGGTGCCGCAGGCGGCCAGGGTCAGCAAGGCCGCCAGGCTCAGCCCGCGCATGGCGAAGGTATCGACAGGCGCCCGCATCAGGTCTGCACCAGCTTGCGGTGGCGCTGAATACTCATCAGGATACCGGTGGCCACGCCCAGGGTCAGCAGCGCGGTGCCGCCATAGCTGAGGAATGGAAGGGGAACGCCGACCACCGGCACGATGCCGCTGACCATGCCCATGTTGACAAACGCATACGTAAAGAAAATCATAGTTATCGCTCCTGCCAGCAGGCGAGTGAAAAAACTGGGGGCGTTGGCGGCGATCATCATGCCCCGTCCCACCAGCAGTAAATACATCAGCATCAGAATCAGATTACCGACCAGGCCGAACTCCTCCGAATACACGGCGAAGATGAAGTCGGTGGTGCGCTCCGGAACGAATTCCAGGTGAGCCTGCGTGCCGTGCGTCCAGCCCTTGCCCGTCATGCCGCCGGAACCGATGGCGATGATGGACTGGATGATATGGAAGCCCTTGCCCAGCGGGTCCTTGGTCGGGTCGATCAGCATCATCACGCGGTCGCGCTGGTAATCATGCAGGTGCGACCAGGCGATCGGCAGGCAGGAAACAAAGGTGATCAGCAAGCCGGCCAGCACCTTCCACGACAGGCCGGCCAGGAAGATGACGGTAAAGCCGGCCGCCACCACCAGCAGCGCCGTGCCCAGGTCGGGCTGGCGCGCGATCAGGTAGACGGGCACCAGCAGCAGCACGGCCGCCATCAGGAACGATTTCCAGCGCAGGGCGCCCGCATTATGCTGGAAGAACCAGGCCAGCATCAGCGGCGTGGCGATCTTCAGGAATTCGGACGGCTGGATGTCGATCACGCCGATATGCAGCCAGCGCCGCGCACCGAGCTTGATGGTGCCGAACAGCGCCACGGCCACCAGCAAGATCACCGATACCGTGTACGCCGGCACGGCGATGCGCATCATCATCTGCGGCGTGACGTTGGCCGCCACCCACATGACGAAAAAGCACAGCATGATGTTGCGCAGATGGTCCTCGATCTTGCCGGGGATGCCGATGCTGGCCGAATACAGGGTCAGCAGGCTGGTGCACAGCAGCATCAGGATGATGATCATCAGCGGCGGATCGAACACCGCCAGGTAGGGTTTGGCGCGCCGCCACAGCGAGCGCCTCTCGTTAATGGGCATGTGCTTCCTTATTGCCTGGCAGGCGGCGCCGGGGCGGCCTGCTCGTCGGTGATTTCTTCCAGGGTACGCACTTCGTCGACATCTTCCTTGGGCACCTTGGTGGTGTCCTTTTCCTTGTCGCTCGGGCGCTTGCCCAGCAGGTAGTAGTCGAGCGCCTTGCGCGCGATCGGCGCGGCCACGCCGGCGCCGAAGCCCGCGTTTTCCACCACGATGGCGATCGCGATGCGCGGCTTGTCGGCTGGCGCGAAGGCCGTAAACAGGGCGTTGTCGCGCAGGCGCTCGGCCAGCAGCTTGGCATTGTACTTCTCGTTTTTCTTGATGCCGACCACCTGCGCCGTGCCCGTCTTGCCGCCCACAGTGTACTGCACGCCGGTGAAGATGCGCGCGGCCGTGCCGCCCTGCTCGCTGGTCACGCCCACCATGGCGCGCTTGATGATGTCGATGTTTTCCTGCTTGAGCGCGATGCGGTAGCTTTCCTTCGGTACCGTCAGGGTGCGCGCACGCGTGCTCGCGTCTTCGATGATCTTCACCAGATGCGGCTTCATCACCACGCCGTTATTGGCCAGGTTGGCCGTCGCGTGGGCGATCTGCAGCGGCGTGTAGGAGTTGTAGCCGGAGCCGTTACTCACCGAAATCGTGTCGCCGCCCACCCATTTTTTCTGCTGCGGCGTCTTGAAGCGGTTGCGCTTCCACTCCGTCGACGGCAGCACGCCCGTCTTTTCATTATTCAGGTCGATGCCGGTCAGCTGGCCGAAACCGAACGGCTTCATGAAGTCGTGGATGGCGTCGATGCCCATGTCACGGCCCAGCTGATAGTAATAGGTGTTGCACGAGACGACGATGGACTTGTGCATGTCCACCGTGCCATGGCCGCCCACCTTGTCGTCGCGGAAGGTGTGGCCGCCGAGGATGAAGAAGCCGGGATCGGAAATCGACTGGCTCGGCGTGCGCTTGCCCAGTTCCAGCGCGGCCAGCGCCATGAAGGGCTTGAAGGTCGAACCGGGCGCGTAGGTGCCGGACAGGGGACGGTTGACCATCGGCCGGTCCAGCGAGGTATTGAGTTCGTTCCAGCTTTGCTGGTCGATGCCGTCGACGAACAGGTTCGGGTCGTAGCCTGGCTTGGAGACGTAGGCCAGGATGTCGCCCGTGGCCGGGTCGATGGCCACGGCAGCGCCGCGCCATTCGCCGAACGCTTCCTCGACCACCTTCTGCAGTTCGATGTCGATCGACAGAATCAGGTTGTTGCCGGGGGTGGCCGCCGTGCGCGACAGGGTGCGCATGGCGCGCCCGCCGGCCGACACTTCCACTTCTTCGTAGCCGGTGGTGCCATGCAGCTGCTTTTCGTAGCTTTTTTCCAGGCCTTCCTTGCCGATATGGTCGGTGCCGTTGTAGTTGGCCGCGTCCTCGCCCTCTTCCAGCGCCTTGGCTTCATTGCGGTTGATGCGGCCGATGAAGCCCACCACGTGCGAGGCGATTTCGCCCATCGGGTACTGGCGGAACAGGCGCGCCTGCACTTCCACGCCGGGGAAGCGGAAACGCTGCGCCGTGAAGCGCGCCACTTCCTCGTCCGTCAGGCGCGTGCGCAGCGGCACGCTGACGAAGTTCTTCGATTCTTCCAGCAGCTTCTTGAAGCGACGGCGGTCCTTGATATCGATCTGCACCAGGGTCGACAGCTCGTCGATCACCGAATCGAGGCTGACGCTCAATTTCGACGGCGTGATTTCCAGCGTGTAGGCCGAGTAATTGCGCGCCAAGACCACGCCGTTGCGGTCGAGGATCAGGCCGCGCGTGGGCACGATGGGCACCACGGCGATGCGGTTGTCTTCAGCCTTGGTCGCGTAGTCTTCGTGCTTGATCACCTGCAGCCAGATGAAGCGCGCCAGCAGCAGCGAAAAGCAGACGAAGACGAGCGCGCCCAGGATGGTCAGGCGCATGCGGAAAAAATGCAGTTCGCGCTCGGTATTTTTCAGTTCGGTCATGGCAGGCGCCCGTCAGATCGGCCGGTTATGGTCGCGGTCCACGGCGCGGCGCTGCGGCGCCAGCAGGATCCACGTCACGAAAGGCCAGAGGGCGACGGCGACGAAGCTCTCGATGAAATTGAGCCAGCCGGGGAAACGGCCCGAGACGATCAGCCGCGTCAGCAATTGCAGCGCCTGCGTCAGCAGCAGCAGCGGCAGCACGTGCAGCGCCTGCGTCAGGATGGGGAACCACAGCACGCGCCGGTGCATCATGATGGCGAAATACGACAGCAAGGTATACGCCAAGGCATTCTCGCCCAACAGGGTCGAATCGTGCACGTCCATCATCAGGCCCATGAAGAACGCGACGCCGATGCCGACCTTGCGCGGCTGGTGGATGCCCCAGAAGACCAGCACCAGCGCGACGAAATCGGGCACGCCAACAAACTGGCCCCATGGCAGCAGATTCAGCAAAAAAGCGCACAGCAGGGAAAAACCGATGAACAGGGGGCTGACCGGCAGCAGGATGTAATGCGGGCGGTTCATCGTGTCGCTTCCTTCGGTGGCACGGCGGCAGGTGCTGGCGTTGTTACAGGCGTTGCGGCAGGTCCTGCCGGCGCCGCCGGTTTCGGCGCGGCGCTGGCGGGCGGCTTCGCGGCGGGGGCTGTCGCGGCGGCGGCAGGCTCCTTGGCCGGGTCCTTGATCGGCGCCATCTTGCCGGCGATCTTGCGGCCCGTCTTGACATCTTCGGCGGGCGGGCGCGGCGGAATATCGGGCGACGTCATCAGGATGAGCAGCTGGGTGTTGCGTTCGATGCCGGCCAGCGGCTGGCACACGACGCGGCCGAACGGGCCATGCGCATTGCGCTCGACCAGGGTCACGCGCGCCACGGCCAGACCGGCCGGGTACAGGCCGTCGAGGCCCGAGGTGATGACGATGTCGCCGATCTGGATGTCGGCGCTGGGGGCCGTGAAGCGCAGCTCCATGGTGCCCGACTTGCCGCGGCCGATGGCCACGCTGCGCACGCCGTTGCGCAGCAGCTGCACGGGAATGGCCTGCTCTTCATCGGTCAAGAGCGTTACTTCGGAGGTGAACGGGAACACGCGCGTGACCTGCCCCACCACGCCCAGGTTGTCGATCACGGGGCGGCCCAGTTCCACGCCATTCTGGATGCCGCGATCGAGCACGATCTTGCGCGAGGCCGAATCGCGCGTGTCGTACAGCACTTCGGCCATCATGGTCTTGACGGGCACGCGCTCGCGCGCTTCCATCAGCTTGCGCAGGTGGTTGTTTTCAACGATGTTGAGCTGCGCCTGCTGCAGGATCTGCGCCGAGGCGATCTGTTCGTGCTTCAGGTCGCGCACCTGTTTTTCCAGGGCCGACAGCGAAGAAAAGTAATTGCCGACGCCCAGCGCCACGTCGCGCGGCACCAGGGCCGCCATCTGCACCGGATACAGCACGGTGCCGACCGCCTGACGCACGGCCGTCAGCGCGTGCATGCGCGAATCGACCAGCAGCAGGGCGATAGAAATGCCGGCGAACACCATCATCTTGACGCGGGCGGAGGCGCCTTGTTTGAAAAGTGGCGGAGGACTGTATTCCATGACTTCCAATAATCAGGCCAGGCGCAGTGCGCCAACGTGCAGGCCCCGGTCAGACGCCGGCGCCAAAACCAAAAAAAGGCCGGAATGGTTTCCGGCCCTTCTGTCAGATTATTCGTAGGAGAAGATCGAGCCGAGCTTGTCCATACGTTCCAGTGCCATCCCGGAACCGCGCACCACGCAGGTGAGCGGGTCCTCGGCCACCAGCACCGGCAGGCCGGTTTCCTCCATCAGCAGGCGGTCCAGGTCGCGCAGCAGTGCGCCGCCGCCTGTCAGCATCATGCCTTTTTCGGCGATGTCGGCGCCCAGTTCCGGCGGCGTCTGTTCCAGCGCGTTTTTCACGGCCGAGACGATGTTGTTCAATGGGTCGGTCAGCGCTTCGAGGATCTCGTTGCTGGAAATGGTGAACGAACGCGGAATGCCTTCGGAC
This sequence comes from Janthinobacterium sp. GW823-FHT01H08, assembly GCF_058797855.1. Lineage (NCBI taxonomy): Bacteria > Pseudomonadati > Pseudomonadota > Betaproteobacteria > Burkholderiales > Oxalobacteraceae > Janthinobacterium > Janthinobacterium sp. GW823-FHT01H08. Next base: position 1,048,632 of record NZ_CM179504.1, on the reverse strand, counting down.
AGGTTGCGGCCCTTGACTTCCATTTCCTTCACTTCCGAACCAGGGAAAGCCGAACCGATGGCCTTCTTGATGGCTTCGGCCGTCTGTTCGCCGATCAGCATGCCGTAGTTGCGGCGGATGTAGTTGACGATGGCTTCATCGAACTTGTCGCCGCCCACGCGCACGGAACCCTTGTAGACCATGCCGCCGAGCGAGATGATACCCACTTCCGTCGTGCCGCCGCCGATGTCGACCACCATCGAGCCGGTCGCTTCCGACACGGGCAAGCCCGCGCCGATGGCCGCTGCCATCGGTTCTTCGATCAGGTACACCTGCGAGGCGCCGGCGCCCAGAGCCGATTCGCGGATCGCGCGGCGTTCGACCTGGGTCGAACCGCACGGCACGCAAATGATGATGCGCGGCGATGGACGGAAGAATTTCGAGTCATGCACCATGCGGATGAATTGCTTGAGCATTTGTTCGGTCACGGTGAAGTCGGCGATCACGCCATCTTTCATCGGACGAATCGCTTCGATATTGCCCGGCACTTTGCCCAGCATCTGCTTGGCTTCCTTGCCGACTGCCTGAATGGTCTTCTTGCCATTCGGACCGCCTTCCTGGCGGATGGCGACGACGGATGGCTCGTCCAGGACGATACCGAGGCCGCGTACATAAATAAGGGTGTTGGCCGTGCCCAAGTCAATGGCCAGATCGGTGGAGATATACCTGCGTAAAAAACCAAACATGAGTGTCCTGTAGCGCATCGAGCTGCGCAAAAGCTGTTTATGGGGAGTTTCAAAGCGGGCGCTTTCAGGCACCCTGAAAATCCGTGGAGGCGATTTTTTCGGGTTTCGCTTGGCGCTTGCGCAATCTTTTCTATGCTGCGGCAGCGGTCCATCAGCGCCGGCAACGCATTAACCCGCCATTCTACCTTATAATTTGAATGCGATTTGCTCAAAAACCATGGAAAAGTGCGACTCTTGCAGCCGCGAGTTACGCGGCATTCCTCGATTTTTGTGAGCAAAATAGCAGTAAATACCCGCGTTTTATCAAAACGCCAACTTAATACTAATGCGCGGCACTCCGCGCCATTCGCCATGTCCCTGACACTCTCCGACGTAAAACGCATCGCCCACCTGGCCCAACTTGAAATGGCCGACGACCAGGCCGTCACGTCTTTGGCCCAATTGAACAAGATTTTCGCACTGGCGGAACAAATGCAAGCCGTCAATACCGATGGTGTGGCGCCCCTGAGCCACCCGCTGGCCGCCCACATGGACAATATCGCCCTGCGCCTGCGCGAAGACGTCGCCACGGAACAGAATCGCCGCGACGCCTACCAGGCCGTGGCGCCGAAGGTACAGGATGGCCTGTACCTGGTGCCCAAGGTTATCGAATAAACACGCCGTTGCGCCGTTCCCGCCTTCTTGCCGAATATCACAATAGAAACGCCATGCATACAAAATCCATCAAACAGCTGTCCACGCTTTTGCAGAACAAGGAAATTTCCGCCGTTGCACTGGCGACGCATTTCCTCGACCGCATCGAAGCGGACAACTCGAACGCCTTCCTGCACGTCGACCGTGCCCTGACCCTGGCGCAAGCAGCCGACGCCGATGCGCGCATCGCCGCCGGCACGGCCACGCCATTGACGGGCGTGCCGATCGCGCACAAGGACTTGTTCGTCACGAAAGGCTGGCGCACGACGGCCGGCTCGAAAATGCTGGCCAACTACGCCAGCCCGTTTGACGCCACCGTGGTGGAAAAATTCCAGGCGGCCGGCATGGTCACTTTGGGCAAGGTCAACTGCGATGAATTCGCCATGGGTTCCGGCAACGAGAACTCGGCCTTCGGCGCCGTGCAGAACCCGTGGGATAAAACAGCCGTGCCGGGCGGCTCGTCCGGCGGCTCGGCCGCCGCCGTCGCCGCCGGCCTCACGCCAGCGGCTACCGGCACCGATACGGGCGGCTCGATCCGCCAGCCGGCCGCCTTCTGCGGCATCACCGGCATCAAGCCGACCTATGGCCGCGTCTCGCGCTTCGGCATGATCGCCTTTGCCTCGTCGCTGGACCAGGGCGGCCCGATGGCCCGCTCGGCCGAAGACTGCGCCCTGCTGCTCACCGCCATGGCCGGCTTCGACGAACGCGACTCGACCAGTCTGTCCCCGGAACAGGGCGGCGTGGCGGAAGATTTTTCACGTGAACTGGGCCAGCCGTTGACGGGCTTGCGCATCGGCGTGCCGCGCGAGTATTTCGGCGAAGGCCTGGCCAAGGACGTGGAAGCGGCCGTGCGCGGCGCGCTGGCGCAGTATGAAAAGCTGGGCGCCACCCTGGTCGACATCTCGCTGCCGAATACGGCCCTGTCGATTCCCGCCTACTACATGATCGCGCCGGCCGAAGCATCGTCGAACCTGTCGCGCTACGACGGCGTGCGCTACGGCCACCGCGCGGCCGAGTACAAGGACTTGCAGGACATGTACAAGAAGTCGCGCGCCCAGGGCTTTGGCCCGGAAGTGCAGCGCCGCATCATGGTCGGCACCTACGTGCTGTGCCATGGCTACTACGACGCCTACTATCTGAAGGCGCAAAAGATCCGCCGCCTGATCGCGCAGGATTTCGACGCCGTCCTGAATGGCCCGGACGCCGTCTGCGACGTCATCATGGGCCCCGTCGCGCCGACCGTCGCCTGGGACCTGGGCGACAAGACGGACGACCCGGTGGCGAACTACCTGGCCGACATCTACACCCTGTCGACCAGCCTGGCCGGCCTGCCCGGCATGTCAATCCCTTGCGGTTTCGGTGCAGGAGAGAAGAATGGCAAGCGCCCCGTCGGCCTGCAAATCATCGGCAATTATTTTGGCGAAGCCAAACTGCTGAACGTGGCCCACCAATTCCAGCAAGTGACGGACTGGCATACGCGTGCTCCAGGCAACGCAACGGCCGGCATCTAAGAAAAAATTTGCGCCGCCCAGGCGGCGCCACCAAATTAAGCGAGAACACTATGCAATGGGAAGTCGTCATCGGTCTTGAGAACCACGTGCAGCTCACGACCGAATCCAAAATTTTCAGCGGTTCGCCGATCAAGTACGGCGCCGAAGCCAACACGCAGGCCAGCCCCGTCGACCTGGCGCTGCCGGGCGTGCTGCCGGTGATGAACAAGCAGGCCGTCGACCGCGCCATCCGCTTCGGCCTGGCCGTGGGCGCCACCGTCGCGCCGCACTCGGTCTTTGCCCGCAAAAACTATTTTTATCCCGATTCGCCCAAGGGCTACCAGATCAGCCAGTTCGAAGACCCCGTCGTCATCGGCGGCGCACTGACCTTCGGCTACGAAAAGGATGGCGAATTCGTCACCAAGACGGTGAACCTGACGCGCGCCCACCTGGAAGAAGACGCCGGGAAGTCCTTGCATGAAGACTATGCCGGCATGAGCGGCATCGACTTGAACCGCGCCGGCACGCCGCTGCTGGAAATCGTCTCGGAACCGGAAATCCGCAGCGCCGCCGAAGCCGTGGCCTACGCCAAGGCCCTGCACTCGCTGGTCATGTGGCTGGGCGTTTGCGACGGCAACATGCAGGAAGGCTCGTTCCGCTGCGACGTCAACGTTTCCGTGCGTCCCGTCGGCCAGAAGGAATTCGGCACGCGCTGCGAGATCAAGAACCTGAACTCCTTCCGCTTCATCGAGGAAGCCGTGCACGTCGAAGTGCGCCGCCAGATCGAACTGATCGAAGACGGCGGCAAGGTCGTGCAGGCGACGCGTTTGTACGATCCGGACCGCAAGGAAACGCGCGAAATGCGCAGCAAGGAAGACGCCCAGGATTACCGCTACTTCCCGGACCCTGACCTGCCGCCGCTGGTCATCTCGCAAGCGTGGATCGACACGGTCAAGGCCTCGATGCCGGAACTGCCGGCCGCCATGCGCGCCCGCTTCATCAGCGAATACGCACTGCCGGACTACGATGCGCTGGTGCTGACGCAATCGAAAGCCATGGCCACCTACTTCGTCGCCGTGGTCGAGAAGGCCGGCAAGGAAAACGCCAAGGCCGCCGCCAACTGGCTGATGGGCGACGTCTCGTCGACCCTGAACCGCGAAGGCGTGGACCTGGACGACGCCCCCGTCTCGGCCGCCCAGCTGGCCGCCATGCTCAAGCGCATCGCCGATGGCACGATCTCGAACAAGGCGGCAAAGGAAGTCTTCGCCGGCATGTGGGAAGCGAAATCGGACGACGAGCACCTGGTCGACGCCATCATCGACGCCAAGGGCTTGAAGCAGATCTCGGACTCGGGCGCGCTGGAAGCCATCGTCGATGAAGTACTGGCGGCCAATGCCAAATCGGTGGAGCAGTACCGCGCCGGCAAGGAAGCGGCGATCAATGCGCTGATCGGCCAGGCCATGAAGGCATCCAAGGGCAAGGCCAACCCGGCCCAGCTGACGGAACTGCTGAAGGCCAAGCTGGCTGGATAATTTTCACTCGCCCCAAAAAAAGACGCTGCGGCGTCTTTTTTTTTGCCTGCCGGGTCTCCTTATAAACAAGCTTGTCTACGTTTTATGTCACGTCTGACAAGCGTTTATACGCCACTGAAAATTAAAGTATACATTTTTGTCTACAAGGTTTAATCTAGCCATATTGAATTTCAGGCAAGAGGAAAACCGCATGGCCAAGACGCACGACACCCCGAAACCGACGGCAGCCGAGCTCGATCTGCTGCAGGCGCTGTGGCCGCTGGGTGCGGCCACGGCCAAGCAGGTGCACGAGGCGATGGCGCTGGCCAAGCCGGCCATCACCTATGGCACCGTGCTGCGCCTGATGCAGATCATGCATGGCAAGGGCTTGCTGATCCGCGACGAAAGCCAGCGCTCGCACGTGTATGCGCCGGCCCAGGCGCAGGACAGCCTGCAGACGAATCTGCTGAAGGAATTGATGCAGAAGGCCTTTGCCGGTTCGGCCAAGGCGCTGGTGCTGGCGGCGCTGCGCACGGGCGTGTCGCGCGCCGAACGCGAGGAAATCGAAAAAATGCTCAAGGACGATCAGTCATGAGCGGCTTCGTGCCGGCGCTGGGCTGGACCCTGCTGCACTTCCTGTGGCAAGGGCTGCTGATCGGCTGCGCCACGGCGCTGGCGTGGGCGGCCCTGCGCAATGCGCGTCCCGAGGCGCGCTACGCCGTCGGTTGCGGCGCCCTGCTGGCCTGCCTGGCGTGGCCGGCGGCGGGCTTGTATCTGCGCCTGGCCGGGGCCGATGCCACGGGCGCGCTGTACTCCAGCGCCTTGCTGCCCGCCGCCCTGCTGGCGCCCGACAGCCTGCCCGACCTGGACCTGCTGCTGCGCGCCGTCGTCGGCGTGTGGGCCCTGTGCGCCGCCGTGCTGGCCGTGCGCATGGCGCTGGGCATGCTGTGGATAGAGCGCAGCGCCAGGAACACGGGCGCCACGCATGGACAGCTGCAGACAAGGCTGTCGCGCATGGCGCACGATGCCGGCGTGGCGCGGCCTGTGCGGCTGCGCGTGCTCGACAACATCGCCAGTCCGCTCACGGCCGGCATCTGGCGCCCCATGGTGCTGGTGCCCGCGGCACTGATCACCGGCATGCCGCCGCACCTGCTCGATGCGCTGCTGGCGCATGAACTGGCGCACATCCGGCGCCACGATTATCTGGTCAACCTGCTGCAAAACGCCATCGAGGCGCTGCTGTTCTTCCACCCTGCCGTCTGGTGGATTTCACGCGGCGTGCGCCTCGAACGCGAACATATTGCAGATGATTTCGCAGCAAGACAACTGGGCGAACCGCGGCGTCTGGCTCTTGCACTCTCGGAACTGGAACGTCTCCAGTTCTCAACCCACCACCTGGCCCAGGCGGCCAACGGAGGAGATCTTATGTCACGTATCAAACGATTGCTGCGCCCCGCACCACAAGCCCTGAACTGGAAGGCGGCCGTGCCGCTGCTGGCATTGGCCGGCGCCTGCCTCGGCATCTACGGCCAGGCCGTCGCCGCCGACAGCGCACCCGTGCTGGAGCGCCGCCCCGTCATCGACTTTGGCGTGTGCGGCAAACCGGTCTACCCGCCCGCATCGCTGCAGGCGAAGGAAACGGGCACGGTCAACCTGTCCTTTGATGTCGACGCCACCGGCAAGGTCCAAGGGTCAAGCGTGGTCAAGAGCAGCGGCCATCCTGCCCTCGACGAGGCGGCGCGCACTGGCATTGCCAAGTGCACGTTCAAGCCGGCCCTCGCTGGCGGCAAGCCGGTCAGCGCCAGCGTCAAGGTGCAATACGTCTGGAGCCTGCACTAAGATCCTATCCCAGTAGATGAATACATCTCTTGCAAGCGCCCCTCAGAAGCGGGGAGTCGTCGCGTGGCTCGCCACGCGTCCTCCTCGCGCCTTGTCCGCGCTCCTGATGTGCTGCTTGCAAAAGACGCTCCCTACTGGGATAGGCTCTAAAGCATGCGCGGCGGCACATCGTGGCAGCATTGCTGCAGCGGTGCCGCCGCCCGCTTGCGGGTATGATCATGGATTCTTCCACGCACCTGTGAATCCGCCATGAACAAGATCAAAACCGGCCTGGTCGGCTACGGCTTTGCCGGCTCCACCTTCCACGCTCCCGTCCTGTCCGCCATCGATGCCCTGGAACTGGCGGCCGTCGCCTCCAGCAAGCCCGAGCTCGTGCACAAGGATTGGCCGCACGCGACCGTGTATGCGGAACCCGCGCAGCTGTTTGCCGATCCGTCCATCGAGCTGGTCGTCATCGCCGCCCCCAACGAGGCGCACTTCAGCCTGGCGCAGGTGGCCCTGCAGGCGGGCAAACACGTGGTGGTCGACAAGCCCTTCACCATTTCCAGCGCGGAGGCGCAGAGTCTGATCGCGCTGGCGAAAGAGCGCCAGCTGGTGCTCAGCGTGTATCACAACCGGCGCTGGGATGGCGACTTCCTGACCCTGCAAGCGCTGCTGGCGCAAGGCACGCTGGGGCGCATCGCCAGCGTCGAATCGCACTTCGACCGTTTCCGCCCCGAGATCCGCCAGCGCTGGCGCGAATCCGGCGCGCCGGGCGGCGGCTTGCTGTACGACCTGGGTCCGCACATGCTGGACCAGGCCATGCAGCTGTTCGGCAAGCCGGAAAAACTGTACGCCGATATCGTCCTGCAGCGCGATGGCGCGCAAGCCGTCGACTACATGCACATCGTTTTGTATTACGACCGGCTGCGCGTGGTGCTGCAAGCGGGCTGCCTGGTGAAGGCGCCGACGGCGCGCTTCGCCGTGCATGGCGAAAAGGGCAGTTTCGTGAAATTCGGCCTCGATCCGCAGGAAGATGCGCTTAAGGCGGGCGGCAGGCCGGGCCAGCCCGGCTGGGGCGTGGCCCCCGTGCGCGGCGCGCTGCACCTGGGCACGCAGCCGGACGGCCATTGCGAACACCTCGAAATGCAGGCGGGCCGCTACCAGGACTTTTACCAGGGCATGGCCGACGCCATCCGCCACGGCGCACCGGCGCCGGTGGCGGCCGAGGATGCGGCAGCGACGATACGCCTGATCGAACTGGCCTTGCAAAGCGCTGCCGAAGGGCGCGTGCTCGCGGTCAGCTGATTCGATGTCAGCTGATCGCGGTCAGTTGATGACGAAGGCCAGCACCACGGCGCCCAGCGCCAGCAGGGCCAGGCCGCAGATGAACAGCAGTTCGCCCCACGATTCGTAGCGCAAGCGCGACTGGCCGGGGCGCAGCGACATGAACGAGAGCACTGCGCTGACGAGAAAGACGATGGCATCGACGGCGAGCAGCTTGTCGATGGCCACGCGCATGTCGCCGCGCGGCGCCAGATGCCCGATCGACAGCACCGTCATGCACACGCCGACCATCGTCGCCGACGTGGGCAGGATATGCGCCGACAAGCCCCGCGCCGACAAGTCCCGTTCGGGCGCCTTGCCGTCGCCAGACATCAAGGCCGGCCCTGGTTCGTTCCCGCCGGCCAGACCAGCTCCACGCGCGCGGAACTGCCCGCCTTGATCTGCACCTTGCGCTCCAGCGACTTGCCGGCCAGGGTGGCGCGCAGGCTGTAGCTGCCCGGCGGCAGTTTCGCCAGCAGGAACGGTCCGCTGGCCGTCGTATCGAGCACCGGAGCGCCCTTGGCATCGCGTATTTCCAGCTTCACGTCGGAGGCAAATTCCGCCTTGCCCGCCGCCTGCACGGAAAACACGAGACTCAAGGGCCAATGCCGGCTGGCGCTCTTGATGGCCGTCGACTCATCGAGGCCGATGCCGCCGCTCAGGTACTCCACCGCCCCGCTCTTCTGCACGGGCGGCAGTGCACCGTCGGTTTGCGCCTGCGCCGCACTTCCCAGCAACAGCCCGGCGGCCAGCATCGCCGCCGCCAGGCTCAGGGTACCGCGTCTGTTTGATGCCATCTCACTCTCCTCATGTCGGTTGAATCAAGATAGGAAGCGCAGCTTAAACAGGCCTTAGCCCTATATCAACGCCGGCGCATGGCGTCGGCGATCTTCTGGTCCGTCTTGTACTGGCTCAGCGCATACACGGCCCAGATCGTGGCCGGCAGCCAGCCGATCAAGGTGATTTGCAGGATCAGGCAAATGATGCCGGCGATCGGACGGCCGATCGTGAAAAAGGTCAGCCATGGGAGTAACAGGGCAATCAGCAAGCGCATCGTTCGTTCCTTGAGTATTCCCCTGTGCCGCGGGGACCGGGCCGGCAGGCGCCGGCGGTAAATGCAGTCAAGCCGATTATAACGATACTCGGCCCTCAAGCCTGCACGGGTGCCAGCAGTTTCTCCATCCAGGCCAGGATGGCGGCAAAGATCGCTTCGCGGTTCACTTCATTGAAATTCTCGTGATAATTGGCCGGATAAAAATGATAGTCGAGCAAGCCATCTGGCACGCTGCGCAGCAGGCTTTCCGTGGCGCGGCTGTCGGCCAGCTTGTCGTCGCCCGCCACTGCGGCGAACAGGGGGAAGCGCCAGTCCGACAGGCCGCCCGCCAGTTCCTTTTGCGCCGACGTCAGCGCATGGGCAAACCGCACCGACGCCGCACTGGCGCGGATGCCGTCGCGCTCGTCCTGGAAATGACGCGCGGTGATGGTTTGATCGTGCGTGAGCAGCATGGTCAGGTTACCCAGCGGCACCTTCATCGTGGGGAAGCGCCGCGCCAGCCAGCCCGACAGCATCTGCAGCACCTTCGGCACGGGAATCGCATTCACGTAATACGGCGATGAAATCACAAATCCCTTGATGGCCGGATCGCCCGCAAAGCGGCGCAGCCCCAGGTGGGTGGCGATCAGGCCGCCCATGGAGTGGCCCATGACGAAGATCGGCACGCCCGGATACGCCTGCTTGACCCAGGCGAGGAACAGCTCCTCGTCGTCGAGGAAGGCGTCGAACGAGGGGATGTCCACCTTGCGCTTGCCATCGTGGCCCACCATGTCGAAGCTGACGGTGGCGATGCCGTGCTGGCGGAAGTATAGCGCCGGCGTGACGTAGTCGCCCGCATGCGCCATGCCGCCGTGGATCGCCAGGATCACGGCGCGGGGATGCTCCGGCTGCCAGATGTGGATGGGCCGCTCGATCCGGTCGCTGCACAGCAGGCTGGCCATCTTGTCTTCTGAAAAACGCATCGCTGCTCCTGTCATGCCCTGTCACGCCTTCAGATGATCGATCAACTGGCGCGCATACAGGGGTAATTCACTGAACTGGCGCACGCAGATCGTCAGATTGCGTACCGACCAGGGATCGGATAATTCCAGGCAGCGCAGCGCCATCGTCTGCTGGCAGCGGCTGGCCGCCGCCAGCGGCACCACGCTGATGCCCACGCCGCTGGCCACCATGCGGCACACGGCATCGAAGCTGCGCAGGCGCACGCGCACCTTCAAGGGGCGGCCCAGGCGTGCCGCATGCATGCCCAGATACTGCTGCATCGCGCTGTCGTCGGCCAGGCCGATGAAATCGTGATCCAGCAGCGTGGAGAACGCGACGACGCCATCCTGGCCCAGGGCGCGGTGATGCACGCCGTCGGCCGCGGCGATCACCACCAGCCGGTCGGGGCGGAACAGAAACGTCTGCAAGCCGCGCATGTCGACCGAGTCGGACACGATGCCCATGTCGGCCAGCCCTTCCGAGACGGCCTTGACGATATCGTAACTGAGGCGCTCTTCCAGGTCGATGGTCAGGTTCGGATGGCGGTCGAGAAAAGCGCCTAGCGCCTCGGGCAAAAATTCGCTGAGCGCGGCCGTATTGCACAGCAGGCGCAACTGCCCTTTCAAGCCGCGCGCAAACTCGCCAAGCTCGCCACGCATTTTCTCCATTTGCAGCAAGACGAGGCGCGCGTGATGCAGCAAGGTCTGGCCCACGGGCGTCGGCTCCACGCCGCGCCGTCCGCGCAGCAGCAAGGGCATGCCCAGCATCTCTTCCATGCCGCGCACGCGCGCACTGCTGGAGGCCAATGCGAGATGGCTGCGCGCGGCGCCCGCCGTCAGGCTGCCCGCTTCCACCACGTTGACGAACAGCTGCAAATCGACCAGATCAAAGCGCATGACGGCTCCCCTTTTCACCATCTTACCAGCCTTCGTATTTTACTGAGGCTGACTCAAAATAATCCACCTTGGCGAAACCGCCCAGCGCGCGCAGAATCCACGCAATTCACTGTGGAACAGAAAAAATGGAGACGTCATTTCTGCTGGCCGTCGGCGCCAGCTTCCTCGTCGCTGGTTTCGTCAAAGGCGTAGTCGGATTGGGCTTGCCGACGGTGGCCATGGGCACGCTCAGCCTCGTCATGCCGCCCGTGCAGGCGGCAGCCCTCCTGATCGTGCCGTCGATGGTGACGAATATCTGGCAACTGGCAGCCGGCCCCGGCCTGCGCGCGCTGCTGCACCGCCTGTGGCCCATGCTGGCGGCCGTCATGGCCGCTACCGTGGCGGGCGGCGCCCTGCTGCCGGCCGACAGCGGCGCCTGGGCCGTCGTCGCGCTGGGCGTGGCGCTGATGCTGTACGCGCTGGCGGGCCTGTTCTCGCTGCAGCTGCGCGTGCCGGCGCGGCACGAAGCGTGGCTGGGGCCATTGGCCGGCGCGGCGACGGGACTGGTGACGGCCGCCACGGGCGTGTTCGTGATCCCCGCCGTGCCGTATCTGCAGGGACTGGGGCTGGCGCGCGATGCGCTGGTGCAGGCGCTGGGCCTGGCCTTTACGGCATCGACCGTGGCGCTGGCGGCCAGCCTGGCCCTGCACGGCGACTTCAGCCTCGGCGCGGCCGGCGCATCCGCGTATGCGCTGCTGCCGGCGCTGGCCGGCATGCTGGCCGGTCAATGGCTGCGCGGGCGCATCGCGCAGCAGGTATTCAAGCGCTGCTTTTTTATCGGCCTGTTCGCCCTGGGCCTGCATGCGGCGGTCAAACCATGGCTGGCGTGATGCGGATAGACTGGCAAGGGGACAGCGCGCTGTGCGCGTGGATCGACGGCCAGCAGGTGGCCATGCTCGATATCAGCAGAGAGGCCGATGAAGTGACGGTGAACATGCTGTTCGTGAAACCGCCGTTCCGCCGGCGCGGCATCGGCGGCGCGCTGCTGCAGCGGCTGCTGCAATGCCATCCGCAAGCTGGCGCCGCCTGCAGCGACCCGCGGCTGCGGGCGCTGCTGGAAAAGACGACTTAAATACCGTAGCGCGTGCGGTACGCGGAAACGGCATCCTTGTATTGGAGCAGTTCCGGATCGGCGCCCGCGCCGTTCAGGTAGCCGAACAAGTCGTCCAGGTTGCCGATCGAGATGACGGGAATGCCGTACTGTTTCGACACTTCCTGCACCGCCGAACTTGGCGACAGCTGGCCGTCCGGGCCCGAACGCTCCATGCGGTCCAGGGCGATCAGCACGGCGCATGGCTCGGCGCCGGCGGCGCGGATCATGTCCACCGATTCGCGCACCGAGGTGCCGGCCGAGATCACATCGTCAATGATGACAACTTTGCCATGCAGCTTGGCGCCGACGATGGTGCCGCCTTCGCCGTGATCCTTGGCTTCCTTGCGGTTGAAGGCGAACGAGGTGTTGCGGCCCTTGCCGGCCAGCGCCACGGCGGTGGCCGACGCCAGGGTGATGCCCTTGTAGGCGGGGCCGAACAGCATGTCGAATTCCACGCCCGAGTCGAGCAGGGTCTGCGCGTAGAACTGCGCCAGTTCGGCCAGGGTGGCGCCGTCATGGAACAGGCCCGCATTGAAGAAGTACGGCGATGATCGCCCGGCCTTGGTGGTGAACTCGCCAAACCGCAAGACTCCCTTGGATACTGAAAACGCGATAAACTGCTGGCGTAAATTATTCACATTAGCCTCATTTTTTAAAAGTGCCTGTATTTTAATCCGCGCGCAGCGGCGAGACAATCGCCATGCCGCGCCCGCCGGCCCCGTCCAGCGCCCTTTTCATTCTCACTCTATGCCAAAAATTATCTCCGCCAACCTGAACGGCATCCGTTCCGCCGCCAAAAAAGGCTTTTTCAACTGGATGGGCACGCAGACGGCCGATTTCATCTGCGTGCAGGAATTGAAGGCGCAGCTGCCCGACATGACGCCGGAATTCCTCAACCCGCACGGCTACCATGGCCATTTCCACTATGCCGAGAAAAAGGGCTACTCCGGCACGGGCGTGTACAGCAAGGTGGAGCCGGACGCCGTGCATATCGGTTTCGGCAGCCCTGAATTCGATGCCGAAGGCCGCTACGTGCGCTGCGATTTTGGCAACCTGTCCGTCATTTCCGTGTACTGCCCCTCCGGTTCGTCCGGGCCGGAACGCCAGGAAGCCAAGTTCCGTTTCATGGAACTGTTCCTGCCGCATTTGCTCGAATTGAAGGCGCTGGGACGCGAAGTGGTCATCTGCGGCGACTGGAACATCGCCCACCATGAAATCGACCTGAAGAACTGGAAGGGCAACAAAAAGAATTCCGGCTTCCTGCCGGAAGAGCGTGCGTGGCTGACGCGCGTCTTCGACGAAGTGGGCTTTGTCGACGTGCACCGCGGCCTGGACAAGCGCGAAGACCAGTACACGTGGTGGAGCAACCGCGGACAAGCCTACGCGAAGAACGTGGGCTGGCGCATCGATTACCACGTCGCCACGCCCGGCATCGCAGCCCAGGCGCATACGGTCAGCGTCTACAAGGACGAGCGGTTTTCCGACCATGCACCCTTGATCATCGATTACACGGTCAAGGGCTGATCTGATACGTCCGTGGTGGTGTCGGCTTACGCGCTGCGCGCTAACCCGACCTACGCTGAATCTGCTGTAGGTCGGGTTAGGTCCGCAGGACCGTAATCCGACAGCATTGTTGGCACGTCAGTGATGGTGGCGGATTAAGCATGCCACGCCAGCACGCGCCGGCTTTCGAAATGGCGCGGCTCGCCCGACAGCGGGTCCGTGAAATCGATGGCCCGCGCCAGCAGCTGCAAGGGCTGCGACATGTCGTCTTCCTTGCACGGCAAGGCCACCGGGTAAAACGCATCGTTGACGATGGGGATGCCCAGCGAGGCCAGGTGCACGCGCAGCTGGTGCTTGCGCCCCGTGTGCGGCTGCAGCCGGTACAGATTCACGCCGCCGCGCTCTTCGATCACATCGATGACGGTTTCCGAATTCGGCTCACCCGCTTCCTCGCGCATGAGGAAAAACTGCGCGCCCTCGACCATGCGGCTGTGGTAGGTGAATGGGAAATCGCGTCCCGCCAGCACGGGCGCCAGCGCCTCGTACGTCTTGCGCACCTCGCGGCGCTGGAACAGCGACTGGTAGGCGCCCCGGCTGGCGATCTGGCGTGAAAAAATCACCACGCCGGCCGTCTCGCGGTCGAGGCGGTGGATCGGCGTGAGGTCAGCGCTATCGAGCCGTTTCTTCAGGCGCGTCAGCAAGGTCTCCTGCACGAAGCGCCCGCCCGGAGTCATGGGCAGGAAATGCGGCTTGTCGACCACGATCAGATGCTCGTCCTGAAACAGGATATCTTCCTGGAAGGGAATCGGCGTTTCCCGCTCCAGCTCGCGGTAGTAAAAAATGCGCATGCCGCGCTTGTATCCGCTGCCGGGCGCCAGCACGGCGCCGTCGCCATCGACCACTTCACCGCGCGCCATGCGGTCCCTCCATTGCGCGGCGCTGATCTGCGGATAGCGCTCGACCAGAAAGGACAGCATGTCCGGCCACTGCCCTTCCGGCAGCCACAGGTAGCTGGCCGCCACGCCGTCGCGCATGGGCAAAGGTGCGGCGGCGTGACGCTTGGTCATCCTAGCGCTGCGCGATGGCGTTGCTGCGGTATGGCGGCAAGGCGTCCACGCTGACGCCCTTGCTGCGCGCGTACAGGGGCAGCACTTGCGCCATGTGGCTGTTCATCTGCGAGATACGGTCCTTGCCCGACGGGTGCGTCGAGAGGAATTCCGGCGGCGCGCCCTTGCTCACGGCCGCCATTTTCTGCCACAGGATGACACCGGCGCGCGGGTCGAAACCGGCGCGCGCGGCCAGGTCCATGCCGATCAAGTCCGCTTCGCGTTCATCGTCGCGCGAAAACTTCAGCATCACGCCCTGCGCCGCCATATTCGTGGCGGTACTGGTGATGCTCGGATCGACACCGAGCCAGGCCGACAGTCCGGCGCCGGCCAGCTTGGCGCCGACGGCGGCCAGGTTGCCCTTGCCCGCCTGCGCCTGCGAGTGTTCGCGCAAGGCGTGCGAAATCTCATGGCCCATGACGATGGCCACTTCGTCGTCGGTCAGATTCAGCTTGGTGATGATGCCGCTGTAAAAAGCGATCTGCCCGCCCGGCATGCAGAATGCATTGACCTGGTCGGAATTGAGCAGGTTGACCTGCCAGTTCCAGTCGGCCGCCGCCTCGTTCCAGCGCGTGGCAAACGGGATGATGCGCTGGGCGATGGCGCGCAGGCGTTTCACTTGCGGATCGCTGTCGGGCACCAGCGCATTTTTTTCCTTCGCCTCGTTGACCAGCTGCGCATATTGCTGCTTCGATTGTGCATTGAAATCGGCGCCGCCGGCAAAGATGCGCGACGTCGACAGGGGACGCACCTTGATGCCGTCCTGGACCGTCGCCTGCTGGGCATGGGCGGACAGGGGCGCCAGCGCGGTGGCCGCGCACAGGCTGGCCAGGATGGCGTAACGTTTAAGGGATATTGGTGCCATTGGCAGACCTCCATGGAGCAATTTTAGGCAGCATCATCATGGCCGGAAAGGCCAGGAAGAAGCACACGATGAAAAACGAGAACCAGCCCAATTCCGCGACCAGAAAGCCCACCGAGGCATTGATCAGGGTGCGCGGCACGGCGCTCAGGCTGGAAAACAAGGCATATTGCGTGGCCGTATAGCGCGGGTCCGTGGTGCGCGACAGGAACGCGACAAAGGCGGCCGCGCCCAGGCCCAGGCTGGCGAAGGCTTCAAAACCGATCACGGCGCTGAGCAGCATGGTATTCGGCCCCACCTGCGCCAGCCAGGCGAAACCCAGAATCGCGATCGCCTGCAGCGCGCCAAACACCCACAGGCCCCGGTTGATGCCCAGCTTGAGCATCCACACGCCGCCGACCACGCCACCGGCCAGGCTGGCCCAGAAACCCGTGGTGTTGGCGGCCAGGCCGATCTGCGTCATGGAAAACCCCAGGTCCAGATAAAACTTCGTCGCCAGCGCCGTGGCCATGCTGTCGCCGATTTTGTAGAGTAATACGAAGGCAAGTATCCACATTGCGTTACGCCAACCATCGCGTGCGATGAATTCCTGGAATGGCAGGATGATCGCTTCGCGCATGGTCTTTGGCGGCGAACCGTACACGGTCGGCTCCCTGATCAGCAGGGTGCACACGAGGCCAGGCAGCATGAAGGCTGCCGTGATCCAGAAGACGGGCTGCCACGGCATGCGGTCGGCCAGGATCAGCGACAGCGCGCCCGGCACCATGCCCGCCACTTTATAGGCGTTGACGATGACGGCGGCACCCAGGCCCTGCTCGTTGTCGGACAGGATTTCGCGCCGGTAGGCGTCGATGACGATATCCTGGCTGGCCGACAGAAAGGCCACGCCGCCGGCGGCGGCCGCGATCAGGCCGATCTGCGTGAGCGGATCAAGCATGCCCATGCCGCCGATGGAAAAGAACAGCGCCACTTGCGTGAGCGCCATCCAGCCGCGCCGGCGTCCCAGTCCCAGGATGCGGTAGCGGTCCATCAGGGGCGCCCACAGGAATTTCCAGATGTAGGGGAACTGCACCAGGGCGAACAGCCCCAGCGCCTTGACGTTCAAGCCCGACTTGGCCAGCCATGCCTGCAGCAGGTACAGCAGGATGAACAGGGGCAGGCCGGAACTGAAGCCCAGTACCAGCACGGCCAGCATGCGGCCATTGGCATAGGAACGCCAGCCGGGCACCGGGCTTGTGCTCATCAATGCACCGCTTTTTTACGCAGGCGGAAGACGGCCAGGTCGCCGCGCAGGTTCGGCAGCACGGAAACCATCTTGCCTTCGGCCAGGGCCACGCATTCGATCACTTCCAGGCCGCATTCCTCGGCCAGCTCGCGGAAGTCGTTGATGGTGGCGCAGCGCACGTTGGGCGTGTCGTACCACTGGTAGGGCAGCGACTTCGACACGGGCATGCGGCCTTTCAGCAAGGCCACGCGGTGCGGCCAGTAGGCAAAGTTGGGGAACGAGACGATAGCCTCGGCGCCCACGCGCACGATGTCGCGCAGCAGCGGCTCGACCTGCTTCATCATCTGCAGCGACGACAGGCACAACACCGTATCGAAACTGTTGTCGCCAAAGATGGCCAGGCCCTTTTCCATGTCCTGCTGAATCACGTTCACGCCGCGCAGGGTGCTGGCCAGCACCTTGTCGTCGGCGATCTCGATGCCATAGCCGCTGCACTCCTTGTCGCTTTGCAGATACTGCAGCATCACGCCTTCGCCGCAGCCCACGTCCAGCACATGCGCGTTGTTCGGCACCCAATGGGCGATGAAGGCCAGGTCGGGGCGCAGCGCGCTCAATTCGTCAAAAGTCATGCGGTCTCCTTGGCGCCCTGGCGGACGGCAGTGTGCGGTGCAGGAGCGGGCAAGCCCGCCCCGATGTCATTCCAAACCTGGCCATAATAGGCGCGCACCATGTTCATATAGCGCGCATCTTCCAGCAGGAAGGCGTCGTGGCCGTGCGGCGCGTCGATTTCGGCATACGTGACCTGGCGGCGGTTGCACACCAGCGCTTCGACGATCTCGCGGCTGCGTTCTGGCGAGAAGCGCCAGTCGGTGGAAAACGAGGCGAGGAAGAACCTGGCCTTGGTGCCCGACAGGGCTTTGGCCAGGTCGCCGCCATGCGCGCGCGCCGGATCGAAATAGTCGAGCGCCTTGGTGATCAATAAATACGTGTTCGCGTCGAAGTACTCGGAGAACTTGTCTCCCTGGTAGCGCAGATACGATTCGATCTCGAAGTCGATGCCGAAGCCGAATTTGTAGTCGCCCGTCTGCGCCGCGTCGCGCAGCTTGCGGCCGAATTTCTCGGCCATGTCGTCATTCGACAGATACGTGATGTGGCCCACCATGCGCGCCACGCGCAAGCCGTTCTTCGGCACCACGCCGTGCGCATAGAAGTCGCCGCCATGGTAATCGGGGTCGGACAGGATGGCCTGGCGCGCCACGTCATTGAAGGCGATGTTTTGCGCCGACAGCTTGGCCGTCGAGGCGATCACCACGCAGTGGCGCAGCCGCTCGGGGAACATGATGCTCCACGCCAGCGCCTGCATGCCGCCCAGCGATCCGCCCATCACGGCGGCGAACTGGGTGATGCCCAGTTCATCGGCCAGGCGCGCCTGCGCGCTGACCCAGTCTTCCACCGTCACGACGGGGAAGCTGGCGCCATACGGCTTGCCGGTAGCGGGATTGGTGTGCATGGGGCCCGTCGAGCCGAAGCAGGAGCCGAGGTTGTTGACGCCGATGACGAAGAACTTGTCCGTGTCGAGCGGCTTGCCGGGGCCGACCATATTGTCCCACCAGCCCGTGCTTTTCGGCTCGTCCGCATAGACGCCGGCCACGTGGTGCGAGGCGTTCAGGGCGTGGCAGACCAGCACCGCGTTCGATTTGTCGGCGTTCAGGGTGCCGTAGGTTTCATACATCAACATATAGTCCCGCAGCGATGCGCCGCTTTGCAGCTGCAGGGGTTGCGCAAAATACATGGTTTGCGGCGAAACGATTCCAATGGATGACATGTGTGTCGGTTTATAAAAGGGGGGCGGCCCCACGGGCCATGGTCGATGCAGCACCGCGATGATAGGTGCTGCAACTTTAACATCAGGACACCTCTTGCCGCGCGCGATGTGTCCTGATGCTTAAGGTGACAGTTTACATGAGCTGCAGTTGCTGGACGGCTTCCGCGATCACATTTGGTTCCATCGAACGCATAATTTTGCGCATTTGTGGCGCAATCAGGCCCAGGTCGCTGTTGAGGATCTCTTGCTTGACCGCTAACAGCTGCGCCGGATGCATGGAAAACTCGCGCAAGCCCATGCCCAGCAGCAAGCGCGTGAGCTTCACGTCGCCCGCCATTTCGCCGCACACGGCCACGTCGATGCCCGCCTTGTGGCCGGCCGCGATCGTCATCGAGATCAGCTGCAGCACGGCCGGGTGCAGCGGATTGTACAAATGCGCCACCTCGTAGTCGACCCGGTCGATGGCCAGGGTGTACTGGATCAGATCGTTCGTGCCGATCGACAGGAAATCCATGCGCTTGACGAACATGGGCAGAGCCAGCGCGGCGGCCGGAATCTCGATCATGGCGCCCACTTCGACCTCGTCGTCGAACTTGATGCCCTCCTCGCGCAGGCTGGCCTTCGCCTGCGCGATCATGGCCAGCGACTGGTCGATCTCGAACGCATGCGCGAGCATGGGAATCAGGATGCGCACCTTGCCGAAGGCGGAGGCGCGCAAAATCGCCCGCAGCTGCGTCAGAAACAGCTGCGGCTCGGCCAGGCAGTAACGGATGGCGCGCAGGCCCAGGGCGGGATTCAAGGCCGTATGGTCGGACTGGTCGAGCGGCTTGTCGGCGCCGATGTCGAGCGTGCGGATGGTGACGACTTTTCCCTTCATCGACTGCACCGTGTTGCGGTAAGCCTCGAACTGCTCGTCCTCGGTGGGAATCTTGTGGGCGCGGCCCATGAACAGGAATTCGGAGCGGAACAGCCCCACGCCGCTGGCGCCCGACTCCAGCGCAAACGCGCAATCCTCGGGCAACTCGATATTCGCCAGCAGGGTGACGGGCGTGCCGCATTTGGTGACGGCCGGCGTCTTTTTCAGCTTGCCCAGCTTCTTGCGCGCGCGCTGCATGGCCACCTGGCGCTCGCGGTACTGTTCCAGCACCAGCGCGCTGGGGTTGGCGATGACGACGCCGGCGTCGCCGTCGATGATCAGCCAGTCATCCTGGTCGATCAGCATCGACGCCTGCGACATGCCGACGGCGGCCGGGATGTCGAGGCTGCGCGCGACGATGGCCGTGTGCGAGTTCTGCCCGCCCACGTCGGTAATGAAACCGATGAAGGAGCGGTCGCGGAACTGCAGCATGTCGGCCGGCGAGATGTCGTGCGCGACGACGATCATCTGCGCCATCAATTCGTCTTCGGCCGCGGCCTTGGGCAGCAGCTGCTCCGTGCCCAGCAAGACTTTCAATACGCGCTCGGCCACCTGCTGGATGTCGGCCTTGCGTTCGCGCAGGTACGGGTCTTCGATTTCATCAAACTGCGCCGACAACTCATCGATCTGCGTCAACAGCGCCCATTCGGCGTTGTAATGGCGCTTGCGGATGATGTCGAGCGGCGCTTCGGAAATCATCGGGTCGGAGAGGATCAGCGCATGCACGTCGATGAACGCGCCCAGCTCCGTGGGCGCATCCTTGGGCAGCTCGTTCCACAGGGTCTGCAGTTCCTTGTGGACGGTGGCGATGGCGCTTTGCAGGCGCTGGACTTCGGCTTCGATCTGTTCCTGGGCGACCAGGTAATGTTTGACGTCAAGGGCGGCCGGCGCCAGCAGATGTGCGCGGCCGATGGCGATGCCGCGGGAAACCGGGATGCCGTGGAGCGTGAAAGATGCCATGGGTTGACCTGTCGGAATGCGGCTGCGGCTGCGTTCGGCGGGCATTACTCGCCTTCGCCAAACCTGTCATTAATCAGGGCGGTGAGCGCATCGACACATGCCTGCTCATCATCGCCCTCGGCTTCCAGGGTCACTTTCGCGCCCTTGCCGGCGGCCAGCATCATCACGCCCATGATGGACTTGGCGTTGATGCGGCGCGCGTTGCGGGTCAGCCAGACGTCGCTCTTGAACTTGGCGGCGAGCTGGGTAAATTTGGCGGAGGCGCGTGCGTGCAGTCCCAGCTTGTTGATGATTTCGAGTTCTTTTTGAATCATTTTTGTATGGTCTCTATCCCTGAATGCACTACGCTGATGACAATCTTGGCCTATAAAACCCGCCGCCTTCAGGGCGGCGGCCATGTACTTCCTTACTCGCCCACGCGAATGCGGTTATCGACGCGCACGGCGCCGCTTTGCGCGCCGGCCAGCGCCATCTCCACCACCACGTCGAGCGTGTCGCGGCGATACGTGATGGCGCGCAGCAGCATCGGCAGGCTGATGCCGGCGATGACTTCCACCCTGCCCGCATCGGCCAGCTTGTTGCAGCAGTTCGACGGCGTGCCGCCCTTCACGTCGGTAATCACCAGCACGCCGGAACCGTCGTCGAGGCGGCAGATGGCGTCCGACGCCAGCTTTTGCACTTCCGCCAGGTCCTGGTCGGCGACGACGTCGATGGCTTCAAACCGCTCCGTTGGACCGCGAAACACATGCGCGCAGGCAGCGATGAAAGCCTGTCCCAGCGGTGCATGTGTCATGAGCAAAATCCCTACCATAGTCAATACCCTCTAGCGCTGCTGCGCTTGCGCAACGCCATGCTCGACGGCGTCGACAAACATGGCAGCCACGTCAAAACCCGTCTGCTGCATGATTTCCTGGAAGCAGGTCGGGCTGGTGACATTGACTTCCGTCAGATAGTCGCCGATCACGTCCAATCCTACCAGCATCAGGCCACGCGCGGCCAGGATCGGGCCCAGCTTTTCTGCGATTTCCAGGTCGCGCGCCGTCAATGGTTGCGCCACGCCCGTGCCGCCGGCCGCCAGGTTGCCCCGCACTTCACCCGCCTGCGGGATGCGCGCCAGCGAAAACGGCACCGGCTTGCCGCCGATGACGAGGATGCGCTTGTCGCCCTTGACGATGTCGGCAATAAAGCGCTGTGCCATGATGGTCTGCGCGCCGTTCTCGCTCAAGGTCTCGATGATGGCGCCCAGGTTCAGGCCATCGGCCTTGACGCGGAAGATGCCCGTGCCTCCCATGCCGTCGAGCGGCTTGAAGATGACGTCCTGGTGTTTGGCGTGGAAGGCGCGCAAGCGCGCTTCATCCGACGTCACCAGGGTCGGCGACGTGAATTCGGAAAACTGGGCAATCGCCAGCTTTTCATTGTTATCGCGGATGGCGGACGGCTTGTTGAAGACGTGCGCGCCCTGCTTTTCCGCCAGCTCCAGCAAATACGTGCCGTACACGTATTCCATGTCGAACGGCGGGTCCTTGCGCTCGATGATGGCGTCCAGGGCCGACAGGCGCACTTCCTCGGTCGAGACGACCTTATACCAATCGTGTTCGTCGCCCGTCAGCGCGATGTGTTTTACCCGTGCCGTGACGATGCCCTCTTCCAGCGCCATGTCCTTCTGCTCGAACGCGTACACGGCGTGGCCGCGTTTGGCCGCCTCGCGCATCATGGCGAAGGTGGAATCTTTGTAAGTCTTGAAGCCTGCCAGCGGGTCGGCAAGGAATGCAATTTTCATGGTGCGTCCAATCGGGGAGCCTGGATAAGGAATGCTTGATTCTAGCCGAGATCGCCAGGTGCGGTAGTCACCGCGCCCGGCAAGCTGCGGGGAGGGATCAATACACCTCGGGATTCGGGTCCGTGCGCTCCATTTCCAGCGACGCGGCCAGCAAGGCCAGGCGCGCCACCACGCCATACACATAGAAGCGGTTCGGCGCGGCCGTGCCCGGCTTGGCCTTCAAGTCCGGCACGGCATGCTGCTGGGCAAACGCCAGCGGCACGTACTGCGAGCCGGGCGCGTTCAGGTTCTGGTCGACGCCCTTTTCCGCGTGCACGCGGTAGAAACCGCCCACCACATAGCGGTCGATCATGTAGACGACGGGTTCGGCCACGGCATCCTTGATGCTTTCAAACGTGGGCACGCCTTCCTGGATGATGACGTCGGTGACGACCTTGCCGTCCTTGACGATGGACATCTTGTCGCGCTGCTTGCGCGACAGGTCGCGCACTTCGCTGGCGTCGCGCACCGTCATGATGCCCGTGCCATACGTGCCCGCATCGGGCTTGACGATGACGAAGGGCTTTTCCTTGATGCCGTATTCCTTGTATTTCTTGCGGATCTTGGCCAGCAGCACATCGACGCTGGCGGCCAGCGCGTCTTCGCCCTCGCCTTCCTGGAAATTGACGTCGCTGCACTTGGCGTGGAAGGGATTGAGCATCCACGGGTCGACATCGATCATCTTGCCGAATTTTTTCACCACTTCATCGTAGGCCGTGTAGTGGTTGCTCTTGCGGCGCAAGGCCCAGCCCGCGTGCAAGGGCGGCAGCAAGCTTTGTTCATGAATATTTTGCAAGATATCAGGGATGCCGTCCGACAAGTCGTTATTCAGCAGAATCGTGCACGGGTCGAAATCCTTCAAGCCCAGGCGGCGGCCGTTGTTCAGGCGCACGAGGGGCTCGATGACGAGCATGTTGCCATCCGGCAACGCCAAGGGTGTCGGCTGGGTGATCTCGGGCGACCACGAACCGAAGCGCACGTGCAGTCCCGTCTGGCGGAAGATCTGCATCAGGCGCGCCACGTTCTGCAGGTATTGCGGCGTGGTGTTGTGCAATTCCGGCACGATCAGCAGGTTGCGGGCGTCCGGGCAATACTTGTCGATGGCAGCCATGGCGGCCTGCACGGACAGGGGCAGCATTTCCGTGGCCAGGTTATGGAAACCACCAGGGAACAGATTGGTATCGACGGGCGCCAGTTTGTAGCCGGCGTTACGCAAGTCTACCGAGCAATAGAAGGGCGGCGTGTGTTCTTGCCACTCCATGCGAAACCAGCGCTCAATGGCCGGCGTCGCGGCCAGAATCTTTTTTTCGAGGTCGAGCAGCGGTCCGGTCAGGGCCGTGACGAGATGGGGAACCATAGTTACATCCTTAAATTATGTGCAGTATTCAAAAAAGCACACAGAACTGCCGACTATATTACCGTGTAAGTACCCCAAATCGGGGCAAAACCCTTGTTTTAAAGACCTTTTCCATTCCCACAACGAAAAAAAGGCACCTCAATGAGGCGCCTTTCTGGCCGGACATGCCGCGCCGGGGCGCTGGCATGTCAGATCCTTGTTATTTAACCATGATACGCTTGCTCGCCATGGCTGGTGATGTCGAGGCCTTCGCGCTCTTCTTCTTCCGGTACGCGCAAGCCGATGACGATGTCGACCAGTTTATAGGCGACGACGGAGACGACGGCCGACCACAGGATGGTGGTGCCGACCGCTTGCGCCTGCACCCACACCTGATGACCGATCGAATACGGATCGGCCGACATCTTGTTGGTGACATAGTCGAAGATGCCCTGGCCGCCCAATTGTGGTGCAGCAAACACGCCCGTCAGCAAGGCACCGAGGATACCGCCCACGCCATGCACGCCGAACACGTCGAGCGAATCGTCGGCGCCGATCAGGCGTTTCAGGCCATTCACGCCCCACAAGCAGACGATACCGGCCAGCAGGCCGATGACCAGGCCGCCCATCGGGCCGACAAAGCCGGCCGCCGGGGTGATCGCCACCAGGCCGGCCACGGCGCCGGACGCGCCACCGAGCATGGATGGCTTGCCTTTGCTGATCCACTCGCCAAATACCCACGACAGGGTGGCGGCGGCAGTGGCCAGCAAGGTGTTGACGAAGGCCAGGGCCGCCACGTCGCCCGCTTCCAGCGAGGAACCGGCATTGAAACCGAACCAGCCCACCCACAGCAGCGAAGCGCCGATCATGGTCATCGTCAGCGAGTGCGGCGCCATCGATTCGCGGCCGTAGCCGACGCGCTTGCCGATCATGATCGCGCCCACCAGGCCGGCGACGGCGGCATTGATGTGCACCACGGTGCCGCCGGCGAAGTCCAGCGCGCCTTTTTGCCAGATCCAGCCCGCTTTCAGGGCTTCGCTGGCCGAGGTGGCGGCATTGGTGATCAGGTCAGGACCGGTCCAGAACCACACCATGTGGGCCGCTGGCAGGTAGGCGAACGTGAACCACAGCACGACGAAGGCCAGCACGGCGGCAAACTTGGCGCGCTCGGCAAAGGCGCCGACGATCAGTGCGCAGGTGATGGCGGCAAACGTGCCCTGGAAAGCCACGAAGACGAACTCGGGAATGACGACGCCCTTGCTGAAGGTGGCGGCGGCGGCAAACGTGCCCTTGGCCGGATCCCAGATACCGTTCAGGAACAGGCGGTCGAAGCCACCGAAGAAGGCGGTTTTTTCCGTAAAGGCGACCGAGTAGCCGTAGATACACCACAGCACGATGACCAGCGCGAACACCATGAACACTTGCATCAGCACCGACAGCATGTTCTTCGAGCGCACCAGGCCGCCGTAGAACAGGGCCAGGCCGGGGATGGTCATCAAAATCACCAGCAAAGTGGAAATCATCATGAAACTGGTATCGCCCTTGTTGGCGACAGGGGCGGCAGCCGGTGCGGCAGCGGCAGCGGCCGGGGCCGGGGCGGCGGCAGCGGGCGCGGCATCAGGCACGGGCGTGACGGCGGGGGCGGCAACGGCCGTGGTCGTGGCCGCCTCCGTCTTGGCAGGGGCATCGGCAAAGCTCGGCGTGGCGACGCCAAACGCACACAGACAGGCTATCCCAGCGAGCAATTTTGTTATATTTTTACGCATCAATATTCCCCTTAGAGCGCTTCGTTGCCGGTTTCACCGGTACGGATGCGGATGACTTGTTCCAGGTTGTAGACGAAAATCTTGCCGTCGCCGATTTTACCGGTACGCGCGGCGCCTTCGATCGCTTCGATGGCCTGGTCGACAATGGCGTCATCGACGGCTGCTTCAATCTTGGTTTTTGGCAAAAAATCAACGACATACTCGGCGCCACGGTAGAGTTCCGTATGGCCTTTCTGGCGGCCGAAACCTTTGACTTCGGTGACGGTAATGCCTTGCACATTGATAGCCGACAAGGCTTCGCGTACTTCGTCCAGTTTGAACGGCTTAATGATTGCAGTAATCATTTTCATGGCAGTCTCGCTTAAAAGGTTTTGGATACGGTCAGCACGAGACCGGATTTCGCCAGATTCTTGCCATTCGGTGCCAGCGACGTGATGTTGGCCTTGACGGCGGCCAGAGCCACGGTCACCACGCCGAAATCCTTGGTCACGCCGATCTTGTAATCGTTATAGCTGAGGGAATCGTTGTGCGCGACCTTCTGGCGTCCGGCATGCAGGTTCAGCATGTAGCCATCGTGCACATCGACGTTGGCACCCACATCGAGGTAGCCGCTGTTCTTGCTGTCAGGCACGCCGAACAGATTACTGGTCGAATGCGAGTACTTGATGTAGGCCGGGCCATAGCCGAGCTGGCCGTACAGTTCGAAGGTGTTCGCGTTGGTGCTCAGCCCATTCGAGGGATAGAAGTAGTACAGGCCGCCCACATCGTAGGTGAAATCCTTGCTGATCTCGCCACGTTTGCCACCGTAGATATCCCATTCCAGGTTGGTATCGCCGCCGCCGTCCTTGATCCATTTGATGCTCGACAGCCAGGTCCCCACGTACAAACCCGTCGGGTTGTGGGTATAGTCGGCGCCGCCGCTGATGGCAGGGTCGAGACGACTTTGCGACACGCCACGGTAGCGGTAGTCGCTGGTCAGCGCCACGTTGTAGCTCACCACGTTATCAGGTACGGCTTCGGCCGCAGCAGGCGCCGCCACTGCATCCTGGGCCATGGCGCTGCCGCACAAGGCGGTCATGGCCAGCGTCAACGCTGCAGCTAAAGTCATGTTCTTGGACAGATTCTTCATGGCGATTCCCTTTTATTGAACTTTTAAAGCGGTTGAGGTTTAAAATCTTGGCTGGAGATCACAAAGCGTTCATACCTTCTTTAGCAGAATACGTGCCAGCTCTCTTGCCACCTTGACAGGTGCGTTTCCGGCCATACATACCCTGCAAGCCGCTGGGCATGCGGAAATACGCTGCTGAAGCGTTGTGGATTTGCCTATTTTCGCACCAGATTAACACCGCTGTGCACCGCAATGGTGCGATGCACATGCCGCACCATAAAAGGACTGAACATGGACATGAATACCTTCTTTAACGACTTGCAAGGCAAGATCCACCAGGCCATCGAGAACTCGCCGGCCAAGGATATCGAGAAAAACGTGAAATCGATGATGACCCAGGGCTTCGCCCGCCTCGATCTCGTCACGCGCGAGGAATTCGATATTCAGGCGCAAGTGCTGGCCAAGACCCGCGCCAAGCTCGACGCACTGGAATTGCGCCTGATCGAACTGGAAACGCGTCTGAACGAGCCCAAGGCCAAGGTGTAAGGTTGTAAGGTGACGCCAGCCAGACCACGTTATTGACGGCCTTGCTGGCATAGCTCAAGCCTGACGGCGTTTCACGCGCTAGACTGAGACTGCCCGCGCCCGCGCCACAGGGGAGTCTGATGAGTCTGGCCGTCCTGAAAAGCCGCGCCCTGGCCGGCATGGAAGCGCCCGAGGTAAGTGTCGAAGTCCACCTTGCCAACGGTTTGCCTTCATTTACGATAGTCGGCCTGCCGGATACGGAAGTGAAGGAATCGCGCGACCGCGTCCGTGCCGCGCTGCAAAACTGCGGCTTTGAGATGCCGGCGCGGCGCATCACGGCCAACCTGGCGCCGGCGGACTTGCCCAAGGAATCGGGGCGCTTCGACCTGCCTATTGCCTTGGGTATCCTGGCCGCCTCGGGCCAGTTGCCGGGCGACCAATTACATCACTACGAATTCGCGGGCGAACTGTCGCTCTCTGGCCAGTTGCGGCCCATCCGCGGCGCCCTGGCCATGACCTTTGCCATGCAGCGCAGCCCGGCGGGTGCGCCACGCGCCTTCATCCTGCCGCAGGCGAATGCGGACGAGGCGGCGCTCGTCAGCGATGCCTGCATCTATCCCGCCCACAGCCTGCTCGAAGTCTGCGCGCATTTTGCCGCGCACGGCAGCCAGACCTCCCTGCAACGCCATCAGCCCATGCTGGCAGCGCACGTCTTTCCGTATCCCGACTTTGCCGATGTGCAAGGGCAGCAGCAGGCGCGGCGGGCGCTGGAGGTGGCGGCCGCAGGCGGTCATAACGTCCTGATGGTCGGGCCGCCGGGCGCGGGCAAGACCATGCTGGCCAGCCGTTTTCCCGGCGTGCTGCCGCCCATGAGCGACGAAGAGGCGCTGGAATCGGCCGCCGTGCATTCGCTGGGCGGCCACTTCAAGGTGGAACACTGGAAACGCCGCCCCTATCGTGCCCCGCACCAGACGGCGTCCGGCGTGGCCCTGGTGGGCGGCGGCAACGTGCCGCGCCCCGGAGAAATCTCGCTCGCGCACTGCGGCGTGCTGTTTCTCGATGAAATCGCCGAATTCCAGCGCCGGGTGCTCGATGTGCTGCGCCAGCCCATGGAATCGGGCGTGATCAACATTTCACGCGCGGCCCGCCAGGCCGAGTTTCCTGCCCGCTTCCAGCTGATCGCCGCCATGAATCCCTGCCCGTGCGGCTATCTGGGCCACGCTTCGGGACGTTGCCGCTGCACGCCGGACGCCGTGCTCCGTTATCACAGCCGCCTGTCCGGTCCGCTACTCGACCGTATCGACCTGCAGATTGAAGTGGCCGCCATGCCGCCGGCGGCGCTGGGCCGGCACGCCGGCGCCGGAGAAAGCACGCAAGCCATCGCCACGCGGGTAGCGGCAGCCTTTGCCCTGCAGCTGGCACGCCAGGGAAAGGCGAATCAGCGCCTGAGCAGCACGGAAATCGAACAGCATTGTCGCCTGGAAGCCCATGGCGAACAGCTGCTGCATGGCGCCATGGCGCGATTGCACTGGTCGGCGCGTACCTACCACCGCGTACTGCGCGTGGCGCGCAGCATCGCGGACCTGGAGGCTAGCCCCGGCATCACGCAGCCGCACGTCGCCGAAGCGATCCAGTACCGGCGCGTGCTGCGTGAAATATAAGGCGGCCCGTAAGTGCCGCACGTGCACGATTGCGCACGACTGGCGGCGCTGCTACCATCTGCTGATGAAAAAACCATCACTTGCCCTCTTTCTGGCTACGCTCGCGGCCGCCGGCATCTTGTCGGCCTGCAGTCCGAAGTTCGACTGGCGCGACTACCGCAGCCCCGACGCCCAGTTCACGGCCTTGTTTCCAGGCAAACCGGCTGTGCTGACGCGCGAGATCGATCTTGATGGCAGGAAAATCAGCCTGACCATGACGGCAAGCGAGGTCGATGGCAATACCTTCGCCATCGGCAGCGCCTTGCTCGACAGCGCAGAACAGGCGCAAGCGGCCCTGCCCGCCATGCAGACTGCCTTGTTAAAAAATATCAACGGCACCGTGCGCAGCGAAAAATCGGCATCGACGGCCAGCAGCACGGCGGCCGGAACACACCAGCGCAGTTCGCTCAGCATCGAGGCCAAAGGCACGCAGCAAGGCAAGCCGGTCTTGCTGGTCGGCCGTTTTGTGGCGCAGGATAAACGGATTTTCCAGATCATCATCCTCGGTGAAGAAAGCAAGCTGTCGCGTGACACCATCGACACTTTCATGGACTCGGTGAAACTGGATTGAGACTTAACGATCGCTTAAACGGGTGTTTTCACCGCAAGCAAGCTCTTGTAAATGCGTGCGTTGTCCAACAGATGGCCCTATCCGGCTTGCAAATGTGCAATCCGGGCAATCGGACGGCCTGTGCGACATTTCAAGTCGTGATATTGTTTCGACACTAACAACAAGTTTCAGAAAGCGCTTATGTTGATCTCATTCAAATCCAAATCCTCCCCTGAAGTGCTGATGTACCAGGAACATGCCCAGCGCATCCTCGACATCCTGCACAAGAACCCCACACGCGGCGTCATCACGCCAGCCGAAGCGGGCGATGCCCTGGCCCTGCTGGAAAAAGAAGTCGCGGAAAGCAAACTACATCCGGAAAATGACGTCGAACACGATGCGCATACGCCGGAAACGCTGGAAGATGGCGAAACGGGCGCCCATGCGCGCGCGCAAAAAGTGCATTTCTCGCAGCGCGCCTATCCCTTGATGGAGATGCTGCGCTCGGCCAAGGCGGAAAATGAAAGCATCACCTGGGGCATCTAGTCCGATGAATGCTGCAGACGAAAAAAAACCCCGCTGATGCGGGGTTTTTTTATATAACAAGCCTGACGATAACCTACTTTCACACTGGTTGCAGCACTATCATCGGCGCAAAGTTGTTTCACGGTCCTGTTCGGGATGGGAAGGGGTGGGACCAACTTGCTATGGTCATCAGGCATAACTTTTTCAACAGCCTGCTCCCAACGGGGCAGCAAACCATCTGATCTGAGGAGGCGAATTATACCGTAGGTCAGCTTGGCGCGCAAGCGCATAAGTCTCCCCTCGGACGCCAACAGTGTTGTCGGATTACGCGCTGCGCGCTAATCCGACCTACCTGGTTTGGTCGATGTCGGCCGATGTCCGTCGGCGCAGGCCGGCGTAGGTCGGCTTAGCGCAGCGTAAGCCGACAACCACCCG
The DNA here is from genome assembly GCF_058797855.1 of Janthinobacterium sp. GW823-FHT01H08. Lineage (NCBI taxonomy): Bacteria > Pseudomonadati > Pseudomonadota > Betaproteobacteria > Burkholderiales > Oxalobacteraceae > Janthinobacterium > Janthinobacterium sp. GW823-FHT01H08. The sequence goes on along the minus strand of NZ_CM179504.1, from coordinate 1,018,845 downwards.
CAGCACCCCGCAAAATCGCCAGACGAAAAAAAACCCGACCATTGCTGATCGGGTTTTTTTCTAGGTAAAACAGCCGGGGGCTGTTTCACCAAATAACAAGCCTGACGATAACCTACTTTCACACTGGTTGCAGCACTATCATCGGCGCAAAGTTGTTTCACGGTCCTGTTCGGGATGGGAAGGGGTGGGACCAACTTGCTATGGTCATCAGGCATAACTTGTACCGGCATTTGTCCTCAGTAGAGCGACAAAGCCATGAATCTGGAAGAAGCAAAGATTGGGGGTAATGAATTGGTGTATCAACACACACGCAACGTTGTACCGTCTTATCCTCTGCACCTGCTAAGGTTATAGGGACAAGCCGTACGGGCAATTAGTACTGGTTAGCTTAATGCATTACTGCACTTCCACACCCAGCCTATCAACGTCCTGGTCTCGAACGACCCTTCAAAGAGCTCAAGGCTCTGGGAAATCTCATCTCAAGGCAAGTTTCCCGCTTAGATGCTTTCAGCGGTTATCTCTTCCGAACTTAGCTACCCGGCAATGCCACTGGCGTGACAACCGGTACACCAGAGGTTCGTCCACTCCGGTCCTCTCGTACTAGGAGCAGCCCCCTTCAAATTTCCAACGCCCACGGCAGATAGGGACCAAACTGTCTCACGACGTTTTAAACCCAGCTCACGTACCACTTTAAATGGCGAACAGCCATACCCTTGGGACCGGCTACAGCCCCAGGATGTGATGAGCCGACATCGAGGTGCCAAACTCCCCCGTCGATATGAACTCTTGGGAGGAATCAGCCTGTTATCCCCAGAGTACCTTTTATCCGTTGAGCGATGGCCCTTCCATACAGAACCACCGGATCACTATGTCCTACTTTCGTACCTGCTCGACTTGTCAGTCTCGCAGTTAAGCACGCTTATGCCATTGCACTATCAACACGATGTCCGACCGTATCTAGCGTACCTTCGAACTCCTCCGTTACACTTTAGGAGGAGACCGCCCCAGTCAAACTGCCTACCATGCACTGTCCCCGATCCGGATAACGGACCAAGGTTAGAACCTCAAACAAACCAGGGTGGTATTTCAAGGTTGGCTCCACGAGAACTAGCGTCCCCGCTTCAAAGCCTCCCACCTATCCTACACAGATTGGTTCAAAGTCCAATGCAAAGCTACAGTAAAGGTTCATGGGGTCTTTCCGTCTAGCCGCGGGTAGATTGCATCATCACAAACATTTCAACTTCGCTGAGTCTCGGGAGGAGACAGTGTGGCCATCGTTACGCCATTCGTGCAGGTCGGAACTTACCCGACAAGGAATTTCGCTACCTTAGGACCGTTATAGTTACGGCCGCCGTTTACTGGGACTTCAATCAAGAGCTTGCACCCCATCATTTAATCTTCCAGCACCGGGCAGGCGTCACACCCTATACGTCCACTTTCGTGTTTGCAGAGTGCTGTGTTTTTATTAAACAGTCGCAGCCACCAGTTTATTGCAACCCTTTCACCCTTCTGGAGTAAACCAGTCAAGCTACCGGGGCGTACCTTTTCCCGAAGTTACGGTACCAATTTGCCGAGTTCCTTCTCCCGAGTTCTCTCAAGCGCCTTAGAATACTCATCTCGCCCACCTGTGTCGGTTTGCGGTACGGTCTCGTATGACTGAAGCTTAGAGGCTTTTCTTGGAACCACTTCCGATTGCTTCGTGAACAAGTTCACTCGTCCCATCCCCTTGAATCCTGCGCCCGGATTTGCCTAAGCGCCTTCTATGAGACAGAAACTGACTATTCCAACAGTCAGACAACCTTCCGCGATCCGTCCCCCCATCGCATCATACGACGGTGCAGGAATATTAACCTGCTTCCCATCAGCTACGCATCTCTGCCTCGCCTTAGGGGCCGACTCACCCTGCTCCGATGAACGTTGAACAGGAAACCTTGGGCTTACGGCGTGGAGGCTTTTCACCCCCATTATCGCTACTCATGTCAGCATTCGCACTTCTGATACCTCCAGCATCCTTTACAAGACACCTTCGCAGGCTTACAGAACGCTCTCCTACCATATATATCTGTGATAAATCACAGAACAATATCCGCAGCTTCGGTGACTGGCTTAGCCCCGTTACATCTTCCGCGCAGGACGACTCGATCAGTGAGCTATTACGCTTTCTTTAAATGATGGCTGCTTCTAAGCCAACATCCTGACTGTTTTAGCCTTCCCACTTCGTTTTCCACTTAGCCAATCTTTGGGACCTTAGCTGGCGGTCTGGGTTGTTTCCCTCTTGACGCCGGACGTTAGCACCCGACGTCTGTCTCCCAAGCTCGCACTCATCGGTATTCGGAGTTTGCAATGGTTTGGTAAGTCGCAATGACCCCCTAGCCATAACAGTGCTCTACCCCCGATGGTGATACTTGAGGCACTACCTAAATAGTTTTCGGAGAGAACCAGCTATTTCCAAGTTTGTTTAGCCTTTCACCCCTACCCACAGCTCATCCCCTAATTTTTCAACATTAGTGGGTTCGGACCTCCAGGGCGTGTTACCGCACCTTCATCCTGGCCATGAGTAGATCACTTGGTTTCGGGTCTACACCCAGCGACTGATCGCCCTATTCGGACTCGATTTCTCTACGGCTTCCCTATGCGGTTAACCTTGCCACTGAATGTAAGTCGCTGACCCATTATACAAAAGGTACGCAGTCACGGAACAAGTCCGCTCCTACTGTTTGTATGCACACGGTTTCAGGATCTATTTCACTCCCCTTCCGGGGTTCTTTTCGCCTTTCCCTCACGGTACTGGTTCACTATCGGTCGATTACGAGTATTTAGCCTTGGAGGATGGTCCCCCCATATTCAGACAGGATGTCACGTGTCCCGCCCTACTTGTCGTACGCTTAGTACCACCGGTCCGATTTCACATACGGGGCTATCACCCGCTATGGCTCCACTTTCCAGAGGATTCTGTTATCGGTCCGACTATCACGTACAGGCTCCTCCCATTTCGCTCGCCGCTACTTTGGGAATCTCGGTTGATTTCTTTTCCTGCAGCTACTTAGATGTTTCAGTTCGCCGCGTTCGCCTTGCATACCTATGTATTCAGTATGCAATACCCTAAAAGGGTGGGTTGCCCCATTCGGAAATCTGCGGATCAAAGTGTGTTTGCTCACTCCCCGCAGCTTATCGCAAGCTACTACGTCCTTCATCGCCTGTAATCGCCAAGGCATCCACCATGTGCACTTATTCGCTTGTCCCTATAACGTTAGCCTCTGAAGACCGAAGTCCTCAAAGAGCGCTACAGGGATAAGAAAGTACAACGTTGTTGCTTGTTTGTTGATACATACAATCATCACCCATCGATTTGCGTTTTACGGCAAACCGATCAATAAATAATCTTTACTTCTTCCAGATTGTTAAAGAACGAAACAGCTTTGATCGCTAAAAGATCAAACCTAAACCTGACTGGCTTACGTTTGCACTTTCAAAGTACTTGGTGGAGGATGACGGGATCGAACCGACGACCCCCTGCTTGCAAAGCAGGTGCTCTCCCAGCTGAGCTAATCCCCCAGGATATTTCTACGACTCGGGTCTTACTGGTAGGGCTGGTTGGACTCGAACCAACGACCCCCGCGTTATCAACACGGTGCTCTAACCAGCTGAGCTACAGCCCCAACGCGGAACTTCTACGACTACTGTTTCTTCTTTGACTAACAGCCGATAAGTGTGAACATTTGATGCGTGAATCATTACTGATTCGTGCAAACTCTAGAAAGGAGGTGATCCAGCCGCACCTTCCGATACGGCTACCTTGTTACGACTTCACCCCAGTCACGAATCCTACCGTGGTAAGCGCCCTCCTTACGGTTAAGCTACCTACTTCTGGTAAAACCCGCTCCCATGGTGTGACGGGCGGTGTGTACAAGACCCGGGAACGTATTCACCGCGACATGCTGATCCGCGATTACTAGCGATTCCAACTTCATGCAGTCGAGTTGCAGACTACAATCCGGACTACGATACACTTTCTGCGATTAGCTCCCCCTCGCGGGTTGGCGGCGCTCTGTATGTACCATTGTATGACGTGTGAAGCCCTACCCATAAGGGCCATGAGGACTTGACGTCATCCCCACCTTCCTCCGGTTTGTCACCGGCAGTCTCATTAGAGTGCCCTTTCGTAGCAACTAATGACAAGGGTTGCGCTCGTTGCGGGACTTAACCCAACATCTCACGACACGAGCTGACGACAGCCATGCAGCACCTGTGTACTGGTTCTCTTTCGAGCACTCCCCAATCTCTCGGGGATTCCAGCCATGTCAAGGGTAGGTAAGGTTTTTCGCGTTGCATCGAATTAATCCACATCATCCACCGCTTGTGCGGGTCCCCGTCAATTCCTTTGAGTTTTAATCTTGCGACCGTACTCCCCAGGCGGTCTACTTCACGCGTTAGCTGCGTTACCAAGTCAATTAAGACCCGACAACTAGTAGACATCGTTTAGGGCGTGGACTACCAGGGTATCTAATCCTGTTTGCTCCCCACGCTTTCGTGCATGAGCGTCAATCTTGACCCAGGGGGCTGCCTTCGCCATCGGTGTTCCTCCACATATCTACGCATTTCACTGCTACACGTGGAATTCTACCCCCCTCTGCCAGATTCTAGCCTTGCAGTCTCCAATGCAATTCCCAGGTTGAGCCCGGGGATTTCACATCAGACTTACAAAACCGCCTGCGCACGCTTTACGCCCAGTAATTCCGATTAACGCTTGCACCCTACGTATTACCGCGGCTGCTGGCACGTAGTTAGCCGGTGCTTATTCTTCAGGTACCGTCATTAGCAAGAGATATTAGCTCTCACCGTTTCTTCCCTGACAAAAGAGCTTTACAACCCGAAGGCCTTCTTCACTCACGCGGCATTGCTGGATCAGGCTTTCGCCCATTGTCCAAAATTCCCCACTGCTGCCTCCCGTAGGAGTCTGGACCGTGTCTCAGTTCCAGTGTGGCTGGTCGTCCTCTCAGACCAGCTACTGATCGATGCCTTGGTAGGCTTTTACCCTACCAACTAGCTAATCAGATATCGGCCGCTCCACGAGCATGAGGTCTTGCGATCCCCCACTTTCATCCGTAGATCGTATGCGGTATTAGCGTAACTTTCGCTACGTTATCCCCCACTCCAGGGTACGTTCCGATATATTACTCACCCGTTCGCCACTCGCCACCAGAGCAAGCTCCGTGCTGCCGTTCGACTTGCATGTGTAAGGCATGCCGCCAGCGTTCAATCTGAGCCAGGATCAAACTCTTCAGTTTAATCTCTGTTACTTTGCCGTTTTACCGGCACCGTCATTGCTGACGGGTCGCTCACTTCAAAAACAACTGACAGGCCACTTCTTGCGAAGCGTCCTATTTCATTTATTTCTTCGTGAACATTTGATATTTTAAGTTTTACGCTGCTTGCGCAGCGCTGCACTTACATCAAATGCCCACACTTATCGACTGTTAATTGTTAAAGAACTGTATTCGGTGCTACTTTCGCGCTATCGACAAAGCGTTGTGTTTGTCAGCTGCGAAGAAGGAAGAGTATGAAGCATTTCGGCTAATTCGTCAACTTTCTTTTTTACTACCCAGCCCCGGAAGGCCGCCCCTTTTGTGCCGCAAACTAGTGCGTCTCATCGGGGAGGCGAATCATATCAAAGACCGTCGAAGTTTGGCAAGCGCTTTTCCAGGAAAGCGTGCATGCCTTCTTTTTGTGCAGGCGTGCCGAAGGCAGCCTGGAACAAGCGGCGCTCGTAGGCGACGCCATCGGTCAGGGTCGTTTCAAAGGCGCGGTTGACGCAATCCTTGATCATCATGGCCACCGAGGTCGGCATGGCGGCGATGGTCTTGGCGGCAGCCAGGGTTTCTTCCAGCAACTTATCGGCCGGCACCACGCGCGACACCAGGCCGATGCGTTCCGCCTCGGCGGCATCGATGGTGCGTGCCGTCAGCAGCAGATCCATGGCCTTGGCCTTGCCGATGGCGCGCGGCAGGCGCTGCGTACCGCCCGCGCCCGGCGTGACGCCAACCTTGATTTCCGGCTGGCCGAATTTGGCGCTGTCGGCGGCGATCAGGAAATCGCACATCATGGCCAGTTCGCAGCCGCCACCGAGCGCATAGCCGGCCACCGCGCCCACCACCGGTTTGCGCACGCGCAAGATATGTTCCCAGTTGCGGCTGATGTAGCCCTGGGTAAAGGTATCGGGATAAGTGTAGTCAGCCATGGCGGCGATGTCGGCGCCGGCGGCAAAGGCTTTTTCGCTGCCCGTGAGCACGATGCAGCCGATATTCTCATCGGCATCGAACTTCAGCAAGGCGTGGCCCAGCTCATTCATCATATTGTCGTTCAAGGCATTCAAGGCCTTGGGACGGTTCAGGCGGATGACCGCCACTTTGTCCTGGATGTCGATGATCAGGTCTTCGTATTGCATAGTGTCTCCTCTCGATGAACGGTGCAACGATTGTAGCGGCTAACGGCAGCGGCGCGGCAGGTGCGCTGCTATTATTGTGAGTCCGATCACCTTTATCGAGCAGCGTATTTTCTCCTCCTTCTTCCAGTACTGCACCCGCTATCTGCGCGGCGACGGCAGCGCCGCCAGCGTCAATTTCCGCCGCCTGTGGTTCAGCAACGGCCTCAATTGCTTCGGCGCCCAGATCACCTCGCTGGCCCTGCCCCTTTGCGCGGTACTGCTGCTGCATGCGACGCCGGAACAGATGGGCGTACTGGTCGCGCTACAGGCGCTGCCGTTCGCCCTGTTTGGCTTGCCCGTCGGCGTGCTGCTGGACAGGCGCAGCAAGCACCCGATCATGCTGTTCAGCGAAAGCATGTCCGGCCTGGCCCTGGCCAGCGTGGCCGTGGCCTACTGGTGCGGCGTGCTGTCGATGCCATGGTTATATATAGTGGGATTCATCATCGGCACGGGCTTCGTCGTCGGCGGCGGCGCCGAACAGGTGTTTCTGACTTTCCTCGTGGGCCGCGATGGCTTGATCGATGCGCAATCGAAATTTGCCGCCACGGAATCGGCTTCGCGCCTGATCGGCCCCGGCCTGGCCGGCGTGCTGGTGCAAATGCTGTCGGCGCCCGTCGCCATCCTGTGCACGGCCTGCGGATACTTGATTTCCGTTTTCAATTTGCGCGCCATGAGCGTGCGCGACCCACGGCCGGCCCCCTCTGACAAGCACGCCTTGCGCGACATCGCCGACGGCTTGCTGTTCGTCTGGCGCGAGCCGCTGCTGCGCGCGCTGGCCTGGGGCGCCGGCATCTGGCACTTCCTGTTTTATGCCAGCATGGCCTTGACGGTGCTGTTCGCCACACGCGACCTGGGCATGAGCCCTGGCGTGCTGGGCATGACGCAGATGCTGGGCGGCGCCGGCGTCTTGCTCAGCGCCTTCATCGTCAAGCCGCTGACGAAGCGCTACGGCGCTGGCCGCACCATCCTGATCGGCCTGGCTTCGACCTCGCTCTGCTTTGCCCTGACGCCAACGATTCCCGCCGCGCTGTTCGGCAGCGCGGCGGCCAGTGCCGTCGCCTATGCCATATTGATGTTCTTTTTCGATTGCGGCGTGATGCTGTTCTTTATTCCCTACCTGGGCTTGCGCCAGAAAGTCACGCCCGATCCCATGCTGGGCCGCATGACATCGACCATGCGCTTCCTGACGGTGGCAACGGCGCCGCTGGGCGCGCTGGCCGCCGGCTGGGTCGCGGAACATTTTGGCGTGCGCAATGGCCTGGCCTGCATCGCGGCAGGCAGCATTGCGTTGACGGTCGCCATGGTATGGGGCACGCCGCTGCGTAGCGTGCGCACCTGAAGCGAGGAACGGGCATACACTGATGAAAGATTGCCTTGGCGACACTATTCATGCCAAAGCCTGTGAGGTTTGATTTACATCAAGGTTTTAATTGATGTAAATCCATAAGCTGTCTTATATCACTTGAGGAGCACGCCATGTTTAACACCATCTTATTTCCCACCGACGGCTCGCCGTTGTCCGACAAAGCCGCCGAGACCGCCCTCGCCTTTGCCCAATTGAACAAGGCCAAGCTGGTCGCCATCAGCGTGGTGCAACCGTTCCCGTTCTCGCCGATGGCCGACGGCGGCATCGTGCTCGACGCCAGCCTGTATGAACAGCAGATGCAGGAAGCTTCGCAACGCGCGATCGACAAGATCGGCGCAGCGGCGCGCGCCGCCGGCGTGGCTTTCGAAGGCGTGGTGGCAGTGTCACCGAGCCCGCACGACGAAATCGTCAATGCGGCGCAAACCTACCATTGCGACATCATCCTGATGGCCTCGCATGGCCGCAAGGGCTTGAACAAGCTGTTCGTGGGCAGCGAAACGCAAAAAGTGCTCGCGCATACGCATTTGCCGGTCATGGTTCTGCGTTAAGCCAGACAATAACTACCCCGGCGTCGTGCGCAGCAACTCACCGCGCCGGTGCCTGCTTCGGCAACAATACCCACACGGCGCCGCTCTGCTTCATGCGGCCCGCATTCTCGGCCGCTTCCGCGCCAAAGCCAAAGAAATAATCGACACGGATCGGCCCGCGAATGGCGCCGCCCGTATCCTGCGCCATCACCAGGCGCTGCATGGGAATCTCGCTATTGGCTTGCGTCGTGGACAAAAACACGGGCGCGCCCAGCGGCAGGAAGCGCGAATCGACGGCCACCGAGCGCTGCGGCGTCAACGGCACGCCCAGCGCACCCTTCGGCCCCACTTTCGGATCGGGCAAACGCTCTTCCTTGAAGAAGACATAGCTGGGGTTAGCGTTGAACAATTCATCCTTGCGCGTCGGGTGGCCGGCAATCCACGCCTTGATCCCCTGCGCCGATGCCTGGCTCAGGGTCAGCTCACCCTTGTCGACCAGGTAGCGGCCAATCGACTTGTAGGGGTGGCCGTTTTGATCCGCGTACGCTACGCGCACGGTTTCCTGCGTATCGGTAAGCTGCACGCGCCCGGAACCCTGCACCTGCAGGAAGAACGCCTCGACTTCGTCATCCACCCACAGCAATTCCTTGCCCGTGACGGACGTGGCGCGCTCGATGTCGGCGCGGGTCGCGTACGGGATCACCTTCTTGCCGACCAGCTTGCCCCGCAAGCGCATGTTTTTCAGTTCCGGATACACGCCGGACAAGTCCACCGAGACCAGGTCGTCGGGCACCTTGTACAGCGGCGTCTGGTATGGACCGCCGCGCTTGCGCGCGCCGTGCAACAGCGGCTCGTAGTAGCCGGTGACGAGGCCCGTGCTGGCACCATCGGCCGTAATGACTTGATTGGGCACAAAGAAGGTCTCGAAGAACAGACGGATGGCCTTGTCGCTGTCGGCATTCACCTGGCGCGCGATCGTGCACGATTCCTTCCAGTCCGGACGCTTCACCAGCACGCCACACGAAGCCATGAAGGCCGGCCAGGCGGCGCGCATGTCGTCGCGGGCCCAGCCAGGCAAGGCGGCGAACTTGGCGGGCACAAAGGTTGGAGCTGCCACATCCGCGGCATCCTTGGCGTCGGCCGGCTTGGCGGGCACGTGCCTGACGACGGTCGGCGCGATGGGCGGCGCCTTGCCGCCGGCGGCGGCCGGTGGCGCCGATGGCGTGGTACAGGCGGAAAGCGCAAGCGCGACGGCGCCGATGGAAACGGGTAGACTACCGCGTGTCAACAGACGGCGGGTAAATACTAAGCTGCGGGTAAATAACATAGGGGTGCGTATGTGGATCTTGATGATAGAGGCGCTGGTGGCGTTCTTCTTGCTGGCATTTATAGTCTGGTGGACCATGTATTCGGGTAAAAAACCCGCGCCACCGGCACGCCAGCAACTCAGCGAAGAACAGGACAGCACCGAAAAACTGAAATAAGGGGCCAAGCCCCCGGCGTTGCATCAATGCAGGGTGCGCGGCACCGACAGCACGAACTCGGGAATCGAAGCTTCGAACTGATGGCCGTCTTCTGCCACGCAAAAGTATTCGCCGCGCATCGAGCCTTGCGGCGTGCCCAGCATGGTGCCGCTCGTGTATTCGAACTGCTCGCCCGGCTGCAGCAGCGGCTGGTGGCCGACGGCGCCCAGACCGCGCACCTCTTCCACCTTGTTGTTCGCATCCGTGATAAGCCAGTGGCGCGAAATCAGTTGCGCGCCAGCCGTGCCCGTGTTGACGACGCGGATCGTGTAACTGAACACGTGCCGCCCCTGGTCCGGTGCCGATTGTTCGGGCAGATATTGCGTTTTGACCGTTACCGTAAATTCATAAGTCGCCATCGTCATTCCTATTCAGACATTGCCAGCCGTATTGTGTGCCGCGCGCGACGCATTGACCATCGCGCGATGCGTATTCTGTGTTTCACGGTCCTTCAATGAAGCATGGTACCGGCGTCAAGCGTAAAATAGCGCATCTTCGCATTTTCTACTCTCAGCCTTTAGCCACCATGACAACATTCCGTATCGCTCCCAGCATCCTGTCCGCCGATTTTGCCCGCCTCGGCGAGGAAGTGCGCAACGTCGTTACCGCCGGCGCCGACATCATCCACTTCGACGTGATGGATAACCATTATGTGCCGAACCTGACCATCGGCCCGTTGGTGTGCGAAGCGATCCGCCCACACGTGCAAGTGCCGATCGACGTGCACCTGATGGTCAAGCCTGTCGATCGCATTATCCCGGATTTCGCCAAGGCTGGCGCGAACATCATCACCTTTCACCCGGAAGCGTCGGATCACGTCGACCGTTCGCTGCAGCTGATCCGCGACAACGGCTGCAAATCGGGCCTGGTCTTCAACCCGGGCACGCCGCTGCACTACCTGGAACACGTGATGGACAAGATCGACATCATCCTGATCATGTCGGTCAACCCGGGCTTCGGCGGCCAGTCCTTCATCCCGCAAGCGCTGAAGAAAATCGCCGAAGCGCGCCGCATGATCGACGAATCGGGCCGTGACATCATGCTGGAAGTCGATGGCGGCATCAAGATCGACAACATCGCCGCCGCCGCCGCCGCAGGCGCCGACACCTTCGTCGCCGGCTCGGCCATCTTCGGCAAGCCGGACTACAAGGCCGTCATCGACGCCATGCGCGCCGAGCTGGCATCCGTCAAGGGCGCCTGATGCAAGCGGGCACGGTGAAAGACCACGTACTGGCCGGCGTGCGCGCCGCCATCATCGACCTCGATGGCACGATGCTCGACACCGTGCCCGATTTTCATGTCGCCATCAATGGCATGCGCGCTGAACTGGACCTGGCCCCCATCAGCGCCGAGGCCATCAAGCTGATGGTGGGCAAAGGCTCGGAAAACCTGATCCGCACCGTGCTGGCCCTCGACTTCGATGCGGCCGGCGTGGAACAGCGTTTCGAACAGGCGATGGAGGGCTATCAGCGCCACTACCTGGCCATCAACGGCCAGTTCAGCACCCTGTACCCGGACGTGGAAGCGGGACTGGCGGCGATGAAGGCGGCGGGCTTGCGCCTGGCCTGCGTCACCAACAAACCCATCGCCTTCGCCCTGCCCCTGCTGAAACTGAAAAACCTGGACCAGTATTTCGAGATCGTCTACGGCGGCGATTCGCTGCCAAAGAAAAAACCGCACCCGATGCCGCTGCTGCAAGTGTGCGCGGACTTCGACCTGCCGCCCGCCAAAGTGGTGGCCATCGGCGACTCCTCGAATGACGCGCAAGCGGCCAGGGCTGCGGCTTGCCCCGTATTGACGGTACCGTATGGCTACAATCACGGACACTCTATACACGATACCGATTCCGATGGTATAGTAAAGACACTGCTCGAAGCAGCACGTTTTATTGGCATGCAAAACTAAACGGCATACTGACCAAACCCAACACCATATCGTGAACACGTTTCTCATCAAAAAACACAATGTCACCCAAACCGGCTCGATTGAGGCCTGGCTTTGGCGACGCTGGCAATCCTGGCAGGCTTAAGGGCCGAGCCGTTACGATTGCTGCCGGCTGCACACGCGTCCTTTGCGCCTCTTGCGCAAGTTCCATGTACCGGCAAGTTTTTTGATAACCCACCGCAGGGTTTGTGCACTATGCACACTCATACCCTGACGGCATGGAGAGAAACATGACCGAACTCGAATTCAAATCGCTGGGCCAGCAAGGCTACAACCGCATCCCCCTGATCGCGGAAGCGTTCGCCGACCTGGAAACCCCGCTCACCCTGTACCTGAAACTGGCACAGGCCCAACACGGCGGCAAGAACACCTTCCTGCTCGAATCCGTCGTCGGCGGCGAACGCTTCGGCCGCTACTCCTTCATCGGCTTGCCCGCCACGACCGTGTTGCGCAGCTACGGCAAACGCACCGAAATCGTCAAGAACGGCAGCGTGATCGAAGAACACGAAGGCAATCCGCTCGACTTCATCGAACAATTCCAGTCGCGCTTCAAGGTCGCCCTGCGCCCCGGCATGCCGCGCTTCTGCGGCGGCCTGGCCGGCTACTTCGGCTACGACACCGTGCGCCACATCGAGAAAAAGCTGGCCGGCGGCGCGCAGAAAGATGACTTGAAGCTGCCCGACATCCAGCTGATGGTGACGGAAGAACTGGCCGTCATCGACAACCTGTCCGGCAAGCTGTACCTGATCGTCTACGCCGACACGACGCAGCCCGAATCGTTTTCGAAAGCACAGCAGCGCCTGAAGGACTTGCGCATGATGCTGCGCCGCGGTGTCGATGCGCCCGTCACCAGCGCTTCCGTGCGCACGGAAACCATCCGCGATTTTTCCAAGGAAGACTACCTGAAGGCGGTCGCCAAGGCGCATGAATATGTGATGGCGGGCGACCTGATGCAGGTGCAGATCGGCCAGCGCATCCGCAAGCCATATGTCGATTCGCCGCTGACCCTGTACCGCGCCTTGCGTTCGCTCAATCCATCGCCGTATATGTACTTCTATAATTTCGGCGACATGCAGATCATCGGCGCCTCGCCCGAGATTTTGGTGCGCAACGAAACGACGGCGGACGGCGGCAAGAAAGTCACCTTGCGTCCGATTGCCGGCACGCGTCCGCGCGGCGCCACGCCCGAGCGCGACGCCGAGCTGTCGGCCGAACTGCTGGCCGATCCGAAAGAGATCGCCGAGCACGTGATGCTGATCGACCTGGCGCGCAACGACATCGGCCGCATCGCCGAAACGGGCAGCGTGCAAGTCACCGACCGCATGGTCATCGAAAAATACTCGCATGTGCAGCACATCGTCTCGAACGTGGAAGGCACCCTCAAGGAGGGCCTGTCGAACCTGGACGTGCTGCGCGCGACCTTCCCCGCCGGCACCCTGACGGGCGCGCCGAAAGTGCGCGCCATGGAAGTGATCGACGAACTGGAAATCACCAAGCGCGGCATCTACGGCGGCGCCTGCGGCTACCTGTCGTTTGGCGGCGAAATGGACGTGGCGATCGCCATCCGCACGGGCGTGGTCAAGGACGGCATGCTGTATGTGCAGGCCGCGGCCGGCATCGTGGCCGACTCCATCCCCGAAATGGAATGGCAGGAAACTGAAAACAAGGCGCGCGCCGTACTGCGTGCCGCCGAACAAGTGCAAGATGGCCTGGATGGAGGGTTTTAAGATGCTGCTGATGATCGACAACTACGACTCCTTCACCTACAACATCGTGCAGTATTTCGGCGAGCTGGGTGAAGACGTGCGGGTCTACCGCAACGATGAAATCACGATCGCACAGATCGAGGCGCTGAACCCGGACCGCATCTGCATCTCGCCCGGCCCGAAAGCGCCGGCACAGGCGGGCATTTCGGTGGAAGTACTGAAACACTTCGCCGGCAAGAAGCCGATACTGGGCGTATGCCTGGGCCACCAGGCCATCGGCGATGCGTTTGGCGGCAAGGTCATCCGCGCCAAGCAAGTCATGCATGGCAAAACTTCCCTCATCGCGCATACGGGCGTGGGCGTCTTCAAGGACATTCCCAGCCCCTTCACAGTGATCCGCTACCACTCTTTGGCGATCGAACGCGCCTCGCTGCCTTCCTGTCTGGAAGTGACGGCGTGGACGGACGACGGCGAAATCATGGGCGTGCGCCACCGGGAATACGATATCGAGGGCGTGCAATTCCACCCTGAATCGATCCTCTCGGAGCACGGCCACGCCCTGCTGAAGAATTTCCTCGAGCGCTGATTCCATGCGCACGCCCCGGCGTGCCATCAGTGTCCTCCTGCGCCATCATTGAAGAAGGAAGCATCATGCCGATCACCCCACAAGAAGCTCTGCTGCGCTGCATCGAACACCGCGAAATCTTTCACGACGAAATGCTGTACCTGTTCCGCCAGATCATGTCCGGCGAAATGTCGCCCACCATGATCGCGGCCCTCACCATGGGCTTGCGCGTGAAAAAGGAAACCATCGGCGAAATCGCCGCCGCCGCGCAAGTGATGCGCGAGTTTTCCACCAAGGTGCCCATGGCCGACACCACCAACCTGCTCGACATCGTCGGCACGGGCGGCGACGGCGCGCACACGTTCAATATTTCCACCGCCTCGATGTTCGTGGCGGCGGCGGCGGGCGCGCGCGTGGCCAAGCATGGCGGGCGCAGCGTGTCGTCCTCGTCCGGCAGCGCCGACGTACTCGATTCCTTGGGCGTCAACATCAACCTGCAGCCCGAGCAGATCGCCCAGTCGATCGCGCAAACGGGCATCGGCTTCATGTACGCACCGAACCACCATGCGGCCATGAAGCATGCGGCGCCCGTGCGCAAGGAGCTGGGCGTGCGCACGATCTTCAATATCCTCGGTCCCTTGACCAATCCCGCCGGCGCGCCGAACATCCTGATGGGCGTGTTCCACGCCGACCTGGTCGGCATCCAGGTGCGTGTGCTGCAGCGCCTGGGCGCACAGCATGCGATCGTCGTGTATGGCCGCGACAATATGGATGAAGTGTCGCTGGGCGCGGCCACCATGGTGGGCGAATTGATCAACGGCGAGATCCGCGAATATGAAATCCATCCCGAAGACTTCGGCATGTCGATGATCGCCAGCCGCAATCTGAAGGTGGCCGATTCCATCGAATCGAAAGCGAAGATGATGGAAGCGCTGCGCGGCGATCCTGGTGCCGCCGCCGACATCGTGGCCCTGAATGCGGGCACGGCGTTGTACGCGGCCGGCGTGGCCAGCTCGATCGAAGACGGCCTGGCGCGTGCGCGCACCGCCGTCAGTTCGGGCGCCGCGCTGGCGAAACTCGACCAATTCGTGCGCGTGACGCAGCAGCTGGGCACCCCGCCGCAAGCGTAAGCTCTCCGCCCTCCTTGATAGAATAGCGACCATCATGTCCGACATACTCGATAAAATCCTGGCCGTAAAAGCCGATGAAGTGGCCAAGGCCAAAGCCCGCCGCAGCCTGGCCAGCCTGCGCGGCGACGTGGAAAGCGACAGCGCCCTGCGTGCCGGCCTGCGCGGCTTTGAAGCGAGCCTGCGCCAGCACATCGCCGCCGGCAAGCCCGGCATCATCGCCGAAGTCAAAAAGGCGTCACCGTCGAAAGGCGTGATCCGCGCCGACTTCCGTCCGGCAGACATCGCCGTCAGCTATGCGGCGCATGGCGCGGCCTGCCTGTCCGTGCTGACGGACGAACAGTTCTTCCAGGGATCCGTGGATTATCTGCAGCAGGCGCGCGCCGCCTGCGCCATTCCCGTGCTGCGCAAGGATTTCATGGTCGACATGTACCAGATCTATGAAGCGCGCGCCATGGGCGCCGACTGCATCCTCCTGATCGTCGCGGCGCTCGACCATGGCCTGATGGCCGAGATGGAAGCGTGCGCCCACGAACTGGGCATGGGCGTGCTGATCGAAAGCCACGACGGCGAAGAACTGACGGCGGCGCTCAAGCTCAAGAGCGCGCTGATCGGCATCAACAACCGCAACCTGCGCACGTTCGAAACGTCGCTCGACACGACCATCAATCTCTTGCCGCGCATCCCGCAGGACAAATTGATCATCACGGAATCGGGCATCCACAGCACGGCCGACGTGCAACGCATGCGCGATGCGCACATCCACAGCTTCCTCGTGGGCGAAGCGTTCATGCGCGCACCCGACCCCGGCGTGGAGCTGGAACGCCTGTTCAGTTAAACCATGGTAGTCTGGCAGACATGAGACACGCGATCACCGTCCTTGCCACTGCTGCCCTGCTGTCGGCTTGCCAGACTGCGCCCCCGCCAGCGGAGCGCATGCCCCGCACGCCGGCCGCGATACAGCTTGCCGCCAGCATCGACGCCTACAAGGCGCTGGTGGCACAGCAGATCATGGCGGCCAACGCAGAATACACGTTCAGCGGGCGCCTGCCGCTCATGCTGCCGGCCATCGTCGTGCTCGACCTGAGCGTGGGTCCCGATGGCGAACTGAAAAGCGTGCACGTGCACCGTTCGCGCGACAGCGAAGCATCGGCCGCCGCGCTGGCCGCCGTGCGGCGCGTGCAGGTCTTCTTTCCGCCGGCCGCACACCTGATGCGCCGCCACGCCCGCACCTTCGATTTTTCCGAAACTTTCCTCTTCAACGACCAGTACCGCTTCCAGCTGCGGACATTGTCCGGTCCTCAGTAAACGCACAAGCATCGAGTTCGATGCGGTCGCGTCCCCGCTCCTTGGCCAGGTACAGGGCCGCATCGGCGCGCGACAGCAACTGTTCCAGCCCTTCCACCACCGATGCCTGGCAAGCGACGCCGATGCTGACCGTACACGGTGGCAGCCCCGCATGACTGGGCTCACGCAGCAAGGCGCGGATGCGTTCGGCCACGCCCAGCGCGTTATGCACCGGCATATCCGGCATCAGCACGACGAACTCCTCGCCGCCGAAACGCGCCACGCAATCCGATTCGCGCAGGGCGCCTTTGATAACTGCGGCCACATGCGCCAGCACCTGGTCGCCCACCGCGTGACCGTGGCGGTCATTGATCAATTTGAAGTAATCGAGGTCGATGCTGAGCAGTGTCAGCGGCAAACGGCGGCGGCGCAAATTGCCTATCTCGCGCGCATAGGCGTCGCCAAAGCCGCGCCGGTTCAGCACCTGCGTCAGCGGATCATGGGTCGAGCGGCGCTCCAGTATCTGCTGCAGGCGCCGGGTCGCCACCGTCATGAAGCCTACCGTCAGCAGCAGCGCCATGAAATTGGCAACCGCCAGATAGATGCCGGCCGGCGTGCCTGCCACCGTCAGGTTCACGCTGGCGCCGCCATGCAGCAAGGCCGACACGCCGCGCACCAGCACCACGACCGCTTGCATCAGCATCAGCGCGCCAAAGAAAAAACTCGAGAAATGGCGCTCGCCATGGCGCCATACCAGTTGCACCTGGCGCGCATAAAACAGGAAGACCAGCAGGGAGAATACCGCCACGCGCGCCGAGAAGTCGGGGTGCGCCAGCAGCCACCAGCAATTGCCGGCGATGGCCAGGACAAGTATCAGCAGATAGGCACGGCGGCTGGGCGCCAGGCCAAAGAACTTCTCCGTGCCCAGCATCGACAGGCCGATGCCGGCCACCAGCGCCGCATTGGCCGCGATTATGGACAATGCCGGCGGCAGCACTTCGCGGGTGCCGAACAGCAGGGACGCGCACACCAGCAGCAGCAAACCGGCCGCCCAATGTCCGAGGCCATGCACCTCGCGCCGGAAACTGCGATACACCGAGAACATGACGATGCTCATCGCCCCGCACATCAGGGTCGTCATCAGCATAATCGTTCGAGGATCGAGGGTTTGCACGTTGGGCGCGGTCGAAAAGAATCAGTTCGGCAATTTTAGTTTAGTTAAAGAAAAATTAGTTCATTTGCAGTAAATATGATGGCAATACGCCAATTTCAGGGGAGGCGTTACATTGAGACATTGCTGCCTGAAATAGAAAACCGGCCAGTGACGGCCGGTTTCTGTCTTACTGCACGATAAACAGCATCATGCCGCGCTAGGACGCTTCGGCCCCGTGGCTTTCTTTGGGGCCGGCAGCAGGGTCAAGCTGACACCCGGCACGCGGTCGCCCTGCAGCACGGCGGTGAATGTCATCAGCTCGTCGCGGCGGAAGGCGTGAATGGCCACCTTGGCGCCGACGGCGTAACGGCCCAGCAAGGTGTCCAGGTTCGCCGGGTTGCCCGTCACGCGCAAGCCATCGACGGCCACCAGCACGTCGCCCGCCGACAGGCCAGCCACGTGGGCGGCGCCGCCCTGGTGCACCTGCGCCAATCTGGCGTCGTTGCCGTCGCGGCCCAGGTTGACGTCCAGGCTGGCTTTTTCCGCCTTGCGCGCGTCGCTGTATTTCACGCCGAACGGCGCCAGCAGGCGCGCCAGCGGCACGTCGTCCGTGCCGCGGATGTAGCGCTCGAAGAACGGTTTCATGCGCGTGCCGGAGACCTCGTCGAACAGGGCTTCGACTTCGGCCGGCGTCACGCCGCGTGCTTTACCCTTGTAGAAATCGCGGCCATAGCGCTGCCACAGCGCCTGCATCACGTCGTCCAGCGATTTTGCGCCATTCGTCTTGCTGCGCAAAGTCAAATCGAAAGCCAACGCGATCAGCGAACCCTTGGTGTAGTAGCTGACGATGGCGTTCGGCGCGTTTTCATCCTGGCGGTAGTACTTGCCCCAGGCGTCGAAGCTCGAATCGGCCACGCTTTGCTTGGTGCGGCCGCTGCCGCGCAGGACGCTGTTGACGGTTTTTCCAAGCAGTTTGAAATAGGCCGCCTCGTCGATCAGACCCGCGCGCACCAGCATCAGGTCATCGTAATAGCTGGTGAAGCCCTCGAACAACCACAGCAGCGGCGAATAGCTTTCCGCCTGCAGGTTGTACGGCGCAAAGGCGGCCGGCTTGATGCGCTTGACGTTCCAGGTGTGGAAGTACTCGTGGCTGCACAGGCCCAGGAATTTCAGGTAGCCGTCGCCGATTTCCGTGCTGTTGGAGGCCGTCGTCGGCAGGTCAGCGCGCGCGCAGATCAGCGCCGTCGAGGCGCGGTGTTCGAGGCCGCCGTAACCATCGCCGACGGCCATGGTCATGAACACATAGCGGTCCATCGGCGCTTTTTTTGTCTTCGGCTCGAAGAAGGCGATCTGCGTTTCGCAGATGGCTTTCAGGTCGCGGCACAACCGCGGCAAGTCCAGGTTCGGCACCTTGCCCGTGACGACGATATCGTGCGGCACGCCATATGCGGTGAAGGTGGCCAGCGCGAAGTCGCCCATTTCCACCGGGTGGTCGATCAGCTCATCGTAGTTGGCGGCCTGGTAGCTGCCGAAGCCGTAGCGCTTGGCCTTCAGTTCCGGCAGGGTGGTGGCGACTCGCCAGGTCTTGCAGGCCGCATCCTTGGGCTGCACGATGTGCACTTCATGGGCGTCGGATTCCTGGCCCAGCACGCGCAAAAACACGCTGGTGCCGTTGAAGAAGCCGTGATTCTGGTCCAGGTGGGCGGCGCGCACGGACAGGTCCCAGGCATAGACGTCGTATTCGACCGTCAACGGGCCCTTGCACGGGGCGGCTTGCCACGAATGCTTGTCCAGTTTGGTCAGCGCCACGGCCTTGCCCTCGGACTCGGCGCGGATGCTGACGATGTTGCGCGAAAATTCGCGGATCATGTAGCTGCCCGGGATCCAGGCCGGCAAGGCAAATACCTGGCCGATGGCGGCTGGCGACTTGACGGTCAACGTCACCTTGAACATGTGGCCAGCCAGATCGGCGGCGGCGATGCTGTAGATGATGCCGGCGGCCGGCGTGGTTTTCACTGCGATTTTCACTGCGGTTTTCGCCGCGGCTTTGCTTGTGGCTTTGCCGCTTGCCTTGGCTCCCGCCTTGGCGGTGATTTTTTGAATCGGTGCTTTCTTCATGTTTTCCTCGTGTCTGGCATGGATGTTCTACAATCGCCCGGGCGCGCCAGGCACCGGCGACAAATCGTCAGGGGTATCAATATCGCGCAAGATGCCGCCGTCGTCCACTGTCACTTCGCACACGGCATGGCTGTTGACGATGCTGCGCGCGCCCTGGTCGCCATCGAGCGCCAGCAGCAGCGGCAAGTGAAAGGCGCTGAATGCGACAGGATTGCCGCGCCGTCCCTGGAACACGGGCACGGCGATGCGGGCGCCATCGCCGACGGCTTGCGACAAGGCGGCGATTGTAGCCGCTTCCACGAAAGGCATGTCGCCCAGCGCGATCAGCCAGCCCGGCGCGCCCCGCACGTGATCGATGGCGCAGGTGAGCGAGGCGGCCATGCCCGTGTCGGCGTCATGGCAGACGCGTACCTCGCAGCCGAGCGCGCCGAGCACGCGCGCCACCTGCGTATCGTCGGCGCGCACCACGGCCAGCACGCGCGGCAGGGCCGCCAGCATGTTCCTGGCCGCTGCCACTACCACGGGCAAGCCCGCATGCGGGCCTTCGGCCAGCGGTTGCAATAATTTGTTCTGTACGCCGGAAGGGTCGAACCTGCGTCCCCTTCCGGCTGCCAGCAAGATGCCGACCGTACTCAAAAAGCCGCTGCCGTCATGCGGCCGCCAGGTCGAACGGCAGCTTGCGCAGGCGCTTGCCCGTCAGGGCGAACAGCGCGTTGGCAAACGCGGGCGCCAGTGGCGGCACGCCCGGTTCGCCCATGCCCGTCGGCGCATCGCCCGACGGCACCAGGTGCACCTCGATCACAGGCATGTCGGGCATGCGCGGCACGGGGTAGTCGCCGAAGTTCTGCTGCTCCACCACGCCATCCTTGAGCGTGATGGCCGCGCCGGGGATGGTCATGCCCAGCGCCATCAGCGCGGCGCCCTGCACTTGCGCCTCGATCGTCAAGGGGTTGACGGCCAGGTTGCAATGCACGCCCGCCCATACCTGGTGCAGCTTGGGCGCCCCCTCCACCACGGAGGCCGTCACCACGTAGGCGACGACAGAGTTGAACGACTCGTGCATGGCCACGCCCCAGGCCTGCCCTTTCGGCAGCTTCTTCTTGCCATAGCCGGACTTGGCCACGGCCAGGTCCAGCGCGGCGATGTGGCGCGTGTGCCTGGCGTCGATCAGCTGCTTGCGGTAGGCGACGGGATCCATCTTCGCCACGTGCGCCGCTTCGTCGATCAGCGTTTCCATGACGAAGGCCGTATGCGTCGAGCCGACGGAGCGCCACCACAGCACGGGCACGTTTGCCTTGGCCGTATGCACGGACAGCTTCATCGGCAAGGTGTACGGCTCGCCCATGCCTTCGACCATGGTGCCGTCGACGCCATTTTTCACCATGAACGCTTCGAACGGCGTGCCGGCCATGATGGACTGGCCCACGATGGTGTGATCCCAGGCGAGTATCTTGCCCTTGGCGTCGAGGCCGATCTGCGCGCGGTGCACATGCGTCGGCCGGTAGTAGCCGCCCTTGATGTCATCCTCGCGGCTCCACATCAGCTTTAATGGACCGCTCTTGCCCGCAGCCCGGTACGCCTTGGCGACGTTGACGGCTTCGACCACGTAGTCGGACGAGGGCACGGCGCGCCGGCCGAAGCCGCCGCCCGCCATCATCGTGTGCAGGGTCACCTGCTCGGGTTTCAGGCCGGAAGTAGCGGCAATCGCCGCCTGGTCGCCCGTCTGGAATTGCGAACCGACCCACATCGTGCATTTGTCGGCCTGCAGGTCGACCACGCAATTGAGCGGCTCCATCGGCGCGTGCGCCAGGTAGGGGAATTCGTAGACGGCTTCGATCTTCTTCGGCGCCTTGGCCAATGCCGAGACATCGAATGCGCGCGCCACCGTGCCCGGCGTCCTGGCCAGCGCCTTGAAGGCGGCCAGTTGCTGGTCGCTGCTGACCTTTTCCACGGCGCTGCTGTCCCACTCGATCACCAGCGCATCGCGCCCCTGCTTGGCGGGCCAGTAACCGTCGGCGATGACGGCCACGCCGCTGCCGCCACGGTCGGTTTTCACTTCCAGCACCTCCAGCACGCCCTTGATGGCTTTCGCCTTGCTGGCGTCGAATTTCGCCACCTTCGCGCCAAACACGGGCGGGCGCGCCACCATGGCCACCTTCGCGCCGGGCGGCTTGAAGTCGATTCCGAACTGCTGTTTTCCCGTGGACTTGGCGGCCGCGTCCAGGCGTTTCACGGGTTTGCCGATGATGGAAAATTCGCGCGGGTCCTTCAGCTTGACGGTGGCGGGCAAGGGCTGGCGCATGGCCGCGTCGGCAAACTCGCCATACGTCGCCTTTTGTCCGCCGGGGCCATACAGCACGCCCTTGGCGGCCCGTACCTGGTCGGGATTGACTTTCCACTGCGCGGCGGCGGCGCCCACCAGCATGGCGCGCGCCTTGGCGCCGATTTCGCGGTACTGCGTAAACGAATGGGCGATGCTGCCCGAGCCGCCCGTCATCTGCATGCCATAGGCGGCATCCTTGTACTGCTCGCCAGCCGGCGCCAGTGCGCCATGCACCAGGCTCCAGTCGGCGTCGAGTTCCTCGGCGATCAGCATGGGCAAGCTCGTTTGCACGCCCTGGCCGAATTCCAGCCGGTTCACCTGCACCGTCACCGTGTTATCTGGGGCGATGTGCAAGAAGGCGTTCGGCGCATACACGGGCTTGGCGGGGGCGGCATCGGCCGCCTGCGCCAGCTTGCCCGCGCCGGGCAGGAAAAATCCCAGCATCAAGCCGCCGCCCGCCGCCGCGCCGGCCTTCATGAATCCACGCCGCGAGACGCCATCGGCCACCGGCGCCGATGCCAGCGCCGTGCCCAAGGTCACTGCGCCATGCTGCAATGCTTCCTGATTCAACCATTCGATACGCATGTCGCTCTCCTCAGGCCAGGGTCTTGGCCGCGTCCTTGATGGCTGCGCGGATCCGTTGATAGGTGCCGCAGCGGCAGATATTGCCGCTCATGGCGCCGTCGATGTCGGCATCGCTGGGCGCCTTGTTCGTGCGCAGCAGCGCCGTCGCGCTCATCACCTGGCCGCTTTGACAGTAGCCGCATTGCGGCACGTCGTGGCGCACCCATGCTGCCTGCACGGCCTTGCCCACCTGGTCGTTTTCCATCGCTTCGATGGTGGTGATCTTTTGCGCGCCCACAGATGAAATGGGCGTGATGCACGAGCGGATCGGCTGGCCGTCGAGGTGCACCGTGCAGGCGCCGCACAGGGCCGCGCCGCAACCGAACTTGGTGCCCGTCATGTTCAGGTTATCGCGCAGCGCCCACAAGATGGGCGTGGAAGGATCGGCGTCGACTTGCGTGTCGCGTCCGTTGATATTCAAGGTAATCATCTGCTGCTTCCCCTTTTTTGGATTGTTATGGCGTCTACGAACTACACTTGATGATACGACAGCGGAAAAAAACGCAAAAAAAAGCGCGCCTTGCGAGGGCGCGCCGTCCAGCCTTCCTGGCGACAGCCCGGATTACTTAATGGTCGAGAATTTCTGTTCCAGCGTCTTCGCATCGACCGCGCCCGGAATGCGGCTGCCGTCGGCAAAGAAGATGGCTGGCGTGCCCGAGACGCGCAATTGCTGGCCCAGGGCCAGGATTTTTTCGTGCGGGTTGGCGCAAGTGGCGGCGACCGTGGCTGGCGCCTTGCCGTTCAACATCCAGTCATCCCAGGCCTTGTTGCGGTCCGGCGCGCACCAGACATTGCGCGACTTGACGATGGAGTCCGGCGACAGGATGTTGTACATGAAGGTGTAGACGGTGACGTTGTCGATTTCCTTCAGCGCGTTCTGGCGGAAGCGCTTGCAGTAGCCGCAGTTCGGATCTTCGAACACGGCGATCACGCGCTTGCCATTGCCCTTGACGGTTTTCATGGCCGAATCGAGCGGCAAGTCCGAGAACTTGATGCGGTTGACTTCGTCCAGGCGCACCTTGGTCAGGTCCTGCGACGTCTTGGCGTCGAAGACGTGGCCGACGAACAGGTATTGCGCGGATTTGTCCGTGTACAGGATGTCGCCGCCCGTGCGCACTTCGTACAGGCCGCCGTACGGGGTTTCCTTGACCGAGTCCACCTTGGCGCCTTCGCCCAGGCGCGGCTCGATCAGCTTTTTGATGCTCGCTTCCGTCGGCGTTTCCGCGCCGGCGCACGACATCATCAGGCCCGAGGCCAGTACCAATGCGATTCTGCTCATTTTGATCACTATCACTTCTCCACTTGAAACGCCCGGCGGGACTGGCCTCTGGCCCGGCGTCGTTATCTTTTCGACAAAACGATCGCCGCAGACCAGCTGCGGCGACCTTGAATTTTCACTGCTGCCATTATCCGGCGATATCTTAAGATACGCTGATATTTACGGATGTCCCAATGCGTGCGAGATCATTTTTCGCTTCAGCGCAGGTAATTTATCCAGCAAGTTTAATCCCAAATTGCGAACCACGCGCAACGGCTCCAGATCGGCGCCGAATAACCGCGCCAGGCCGTCGGTCGCCAGCTGCATCAACAGCACGTCTTCCTTGCGCGCGCGCGCATAGCGCGCCAGCACGCGCTCGTCGCCGATGCCGCGGTGCGCTTCGCGTTCGCCGATCGTCTTGACCAGCTGCGCCACGTCGGCAAAACCCAGATTCATGCCGTGGCCGGCCATCGGATGGACCACGTGGGCGGCGTCGCCGACCAAAGCCACGCGCGGCGCGACCATGGCGTGCGGGCGCATCAGGGTCAGAGGAAACGCGCGCACCAGCTCCGGCTGCAGCGGCGTGAGTTTACCCAGCTTATCGTGGCAATACGCGGCCAGGCGCGCGGCCAGGGCGTCGGCCGGTTCGGACATCAAGGTATCGGCCAGCGCATCGGGCGCCGACCAGACGAGAGAGACGCGCTCGCCCGGCAGCGGCAGCAGCGCGACGATGCCTTCGCTGCCCGTAAACCACTGGTGGGCCGCGCCATGGTGCGGCTTTTCGCAGGCGAAGTTGCTGACCACGCCGCGCTGGCCGTAGGAGCGGTAATCGAGACCGATGTCGCACTGGCCCCGCACCCACGACTGGGCGCCGTCGGCGCCCACGACCAGCGCGCAAGTGATGGTGTCGCCGCCGTCGAGGTGCACGATGGCCGAGTCGTTCGTCCATTCCAGGCGGCTGGCGCGGCCCTGCAGCACGCTGACGTTCGGCGCGAATTTCAGGGCGGCGTCCAGCGCCTGGCCCAGGTTGCGGTCTTCGATGATCCACGCCAGTGCGCCCACATGGGCGCCGTAGGCGTCGAAACCGAGTCCGCCCGCCTGCGCGCCGTCGCCGTTGACCAGCATGGCATCGACGGGCGCCACCCTGTCGCCCTCCAGCGCGCCCCATACCTTCAGCGACGACAGCAGCTGGTGCGCAGTATGATTGAGCGCATACACGCGCACATCCCAGCTGGCTTCGACCGGCCTGGCGGTGGGTGCCGGAGGGTTCGCCGGGGATAACAGCGTGACGCTTTGTCCTGCCTGGGCAAACGCCAGCGCCGTGGTTTTCGCGATGGCGCCATTGCCGACGATGCAAACGTCGCTGTGGCTGTGCATGAAGCGCCGCATGGTGGGGGGAGTGGGACTGTTCATGCGGTCATTATAGCGTTTGCCGCCCCCGTTTCAGCTAGTCAGGAAGTACAGAACGCATGCCCCAGGTCAAGCGGCGCCATGAAACACGGGCAGCACGTATTCGCCGATCTCCTGCATCGTCTCGGCCAGCGGGCGCCGGTTCTGCCGCAGCTGCAGGCCAATATGCCGCACGCCGGCCGCGCGCATGGCGTGCAGCTCGGCGATCAGGCCATCGCGCCCCGTACGCCCGCCGAAGCGGAAGCGCTGCAGCGGCAAGGTCGGATCGTCATCCAGGTCCAGGTGGATGAAGCTGACATACGGCTTGTCGTCCCCGGCCACGGCGCGCCATTGGGCGGAACGCCGGGCATGGTCTTCCGGCGTGCCCGGATAGGCGAGCCAGCCGTCCATCTGCGCGCCTATCCAGGCCGGCGACTGCTGCGCCAGCCCCGCCACCAGCAGCGGCAACGGTGCGGCCGGCTTGGGCAGCAGGCGGATGCCGGGCGGCAGGCGTATATCTCCCCAGTCGCGCAGCATGGCCACCTGCTCGCGAAAAGCCTCACCGCGCTGCGCGAAATCGCGGCCGAAGACGGGATACTCGACGGGCCGGTCGCCGCTGGCCACGCCCAGCAGCAAACGCCCGCCGCTCAACTGGTCGACGCTGGCCGCCGCTTTTAAAGTCAGCACCGGTTCGCGCAGCGGCAGCACCACGGCGGCCGTGCCCAGCAAGATGCTCTCGGTGATGCCGGCCAGGTAGCCCAGATACGTAAATACCTCGAAGACCTGGGCCGCGTCGCCGAACGACGGATCGTACAGGGGCACGTCGCGCAGCCACAGCGCCCGGAAACCCAGGCGGTCGGCCAGCTTTGCCAGCGCCGCATGCTGTTGCAGGTCCGGCTCGCCCGGCACGCGGCCGCAGGCCGCATGCGCCTGGCGCCCCGTGGACGACCAGTCATTATCGAGCGGCAGTTCCAGGCCGATACTGAAACCGCCCTGCCCCAGCTTCGTCATGGCGCCCATCTCAATCCCACTGCGGCGCCAGGCCGTCCGGGTTGGTCAGGCGCTCGCCCCGTTCCAGGGCGGCCATCTGCGCCATCTCGTCCGGCGACAGGGTGATGCGCCGGAAATGCAGGTTCGCTTCCAGGTTGGCGCGCTTCGTCGACGACGGAATCACGGCAAAGCCCTGCTGCAGCGACCAGCTCAGGGCCACCTGCGCCGGCGTCACGCCGTGTCTGGCGGCAATCGCCATGATGACCGGATCGACGACCACCTTACCGTACGCGAGCGGCATGTAGGCCGTGATGTGGATGCCCTGGCTGCGCGCGAACTCGATGACCTTGCGGTTTTGCAGGAAGGGGTGGGTCTCGACCTGCTGCGTGGCGATTTCCGCCGCGCCCACCGTATCGATGGCTTGCCGCAGCTGCGCATTCGTGAAATTCGATACGCCGATGGCTTTGGTCAGCCCCTGCGCCTTGGCCTGCGCCAACGCCGCCATGTACTCGGCCACGGGAATCGCGTCTTGCGGCGACGGCCAGTGGATCAGCGTCAAATCCAGCTGCTCCAGCCGCAGCTTGTGCAGGCTGTCTTTTAAACTGGGAATCAGCTTGTCGCGCTGCAGATTGTCGATCCAGATCTTGGTGGTGACGAACAACTCGTCGCGCGCAACGGTGCTGGCCGCGATCGCCTGACCCACGTCGGCTTCATTGCCGTAGATTTGCGCCGTGTCGATATGGCGGTAGCCGACGTCGAGGCCCGTGGTGACGGAATCGATGACGACCTGCCCCTGCAGGCGGAAGGTGCCCAGACCGATTTCAGGGATGGCGGTGTGTTGGGTAATGGCGTGCATGCGGTAATCCTCTCAAATACATTTCGATGGCCACACTATGCGCCCATCCTTTGTTGAGAAAAATACCGTTTATATCAAATCATATTTGATCCGGGCGCAAGTAATGGAGGGTGAATCCTGGAAATGCAGGAAAAGTCGCAGCCGGCTCTTGCATTCCCGTTTTGGTCTGCTATAATTCGCCACCTTGGCCTGGTAGCTCAGTCGGTAGAGCAGAGGATTGAAAATCCTTGTGTCGGTGGTTCGATTCCGCCCCGGGCCACCAAGAATTCGTTTCACGTTCAAAAACGCCACCTTCGGGTGGCGTTTTTGTTTGTAGTCCACATAAAAACGGGCCGTTTCCGGCCCGCAGTTACGCCAGTCCGGTACCGTCGGCACCGGGCAATCACCCTCTTACCACATCAAATCATCAGGAATCTGGAACGCCGCATACGGATCGTCCTCGTCCACTTGCGTGCTGGCCTGCTTCACGCGCACGACGATGGCGGGGTCGCGTTCGGCGATCTTGTCGGCGATGATGCGCGGCACCAGCTCCACGGCGCCACCCAGGCAGACGATCACCAGACGGCCCGCCACCAGGTGGGCTTGCACGGCGGCCGTCACATAGATGCGCTCGATCTTGTTGTTGAACGTGAAGTTATACGGCACGTCGCCGTTGTTGCCCTTGCTCTGGCGGTTCTTTTGCACCATTTGCGCGATTTGCGCCACGATGGCTTTCTGGTTGGCGGCCGCGTCGCGCTGGGCGTTCAGTTCGCGCGCGCGTTCCGCGTTCTTGCGCTGGGTCTCGAGCGCGGCCAGGCGCACCTCGTCGACGCTTTGCGTGCCGCTCTTGCGCTCGTCCTTTTTCTGCTTGCTCTTGTCCTGATTGGCCAATTTGACCTTCTTTTTGTCGACCAGGCCGGCCTTTAAAAACTGCTCTTGCAACGAGACCATAACTACTCCGTAATGAGGGTGCGCCGGCCAAGGCAGCGGCATCGGCCGGTGGAAAGACGCTAGCATAGCAAAAAACGGGGCCGCTGCCGCCGCAACATGGCGGCCCGGGCCAGCCGGCGGAGGCCTGGCGCCTGGCAGTAACAAAAAGACACACTCGAGTGGAAATTTTGTTGATAAATGTCATATAGTTAGTTACGTTCTGCATATCGGCACTTATAGCCGATTGCATGCCCCTTCCATCGTTTGCGTCTAAAGGATTTGCCATGAAACAATTAATCGCCCTCTGCATCGCTGCCGCGTTTGCCAGCACCGCCTTTGCCGCCGCACCGGAAGCGGCGCCCGTCGCCAAGACGGCGCAACAGTCGAAAATGACCACCTGCAATGCGGATGCCGCCGGCAAGAAAGGCGATGAACGCAAAACCTTCATGAAGGAATGCCTGAGCGCCAAGCCGGCGCCGGCCATGACGCAGCAAAACAAGATGAAGGCGTGCAATGTCGACGCCAAGGACATGAAGGGCGACGCGCGCAAGGCGTTCATGAAAGAATGCCTGAGCGCGCCAAAGAAATAAGCGCCGCTTCGAAGCGCCCGTGTGCGCTTCACTGCACAGCGCCAGCCGACAGGCTGGCTTTTTTTTTGCTCCCATCAAACGGCGCGGCGCCCAGGGCAGAATGACCATCCCCGCCAAAGGGCCGATGAATGAGGCAGCCACGCGGAACGCCGGCAATCATGACCAATGATCAAGATGACAAGAGGATTGATAGCGCGTAATATTTACTCAGCAGTAATGCACGGCGCGGCGGCAGCTTACCCCAGGGGAAGGATGGCAGCGTGGCGATATCGAGCGATCTCGCGCACTGGCGCGGCCTGGTCTTTACCCGCCTGTTGCAGGTGGTGCTGCTGCTTGGCATCGTCACGGCCATTCCCAGCGCGCTGCTGGCCGCGAGCGAGGCGATCTGGTCCATCGTCGTCCTCGACTTGCTGGCCATCGGCTGGATCGGCCTCATCTGGCATAGTCGCGCCATGCCCTACCGCTGGCGCGTGTGGCAATTCCTCATCGTCGCCTATCTGGTGGGCGTGGGCCTGCTGCTGAAAATCGGTCCCGTCAGCCAGATTTACATGATGCTCATGCCCGTGCTGGCGGCACTGCTGCTGGGCATGCGGCCAGCCTTGTCGACCCTGGTCCTGACCACGCTGACCATCTTTTTCCTCGGCCTGCATCCCGACGTCGCCCTGCGCCTGCCGGGCACGCCCGATTCTCCCGTGCTGCGCGCGCTGATCGTGGCCCTGAACTTCCTGTTCATCGCCGCCGTGCTGACCCTGTCCTGCGCCTTCCTGCTGCGGCACCTGGAAGACAGCAGCCAGGCCTTGTCGCAACTCAACGCCGAGCTGCGCCTGACGGCCACGGCGCTGGCCCGCCTGAACGACATGGTGATGATCGCCGAAGTGCTGGACGGCCCGCCCGCCCCCGGCGCCGGGACGGTATCGGCCACGCGCATCATCTTCGTCAACGACGCCTTCGAGCGCAGCAGCGGCTATGCGCGCGCCGAGGTGCTGGGCCGCAGCCTGCTGTTCCAGCAAGGCCCCGCCACCGATGCGGACGAACTGGCGCGCATCGCCGCCGCCATGGCCCGTGCCCAGCCGGCCAGGGCGGAATTACTGAACTACAACAAGGCGGGCAAGGCGTACTGGGTCGAAGCGGAACTGGTGCCGTTCACGGATGCGGAAGGCAGGCAGACGCACTGGGTGGCCGTCGAGCGGGAAATCGACGAGCGCAAGAAATCGGAAGCGGACATCCACCGCCTGGCCTTCTACGACGTGCTGACGGGCTTGCCCAACCGGCGCCTGCTGACGGACCGCATCGGCCACCTGCTGGCCGCCGCGCCGCGCAACCAGACCATCAGCGCGCTGATGTTCATCGACCTCGATCACTTCAAGCACATCAACGACGCGCGCGGCCACGCCACGGGCGACGCGCTGCTGCGCCTGGCGGGCGAACGGCTGGCGCAGCTGATGCGCAAGGCCGACACGGTGGCGCGCATCGGCGGCGACGAATTCGTCGTGCTGCTGGCGCACCTGGCCGATGACCTGGACAGCGCCGCCCGCGCGGCGGCCCAGGTGGCCGAGAAAATCCGCGCCGCCATCGCGCGCGACTTCGAGATCGGCGCGCAGTCCTATCATTGCAGCGCCAGCATCGGCGTGACCCTGCTGCCGAAAGCGGGCCAGCAGGCGCACGACCTGCTGCGCGAAGCGGACATCGCCATGTACCGCGCCAAGGCGGAAGGACGCAACGGCATCGCCTTCTTTGAAGCGGCCATGCAGGCGGGCGTGGAGCGCCGCCTGACCCTGGAACGGGCGCTGGCGCGCGCCCTCGACCTGGGGCAATTGTGCATGCACGTACAGCCGCAGGTCGACCGCCACAGCCGGGTGACGGGCGCCGAATTGCTGATGCGCTGGCCGCAGGCGGACGGCAGCCATATCGCGCCGGATATCTTCATTCCCATTGCCGAGGAATCTGGGCTGATCGTCAAGCTCGGGCACTGGGCCCTGCGCGAAGCGTGCCGCGCCGCCAGCCTGCTGGCGCAGGCGGGCCGGCCCGTCCCCCTGTCCGTGAACGTCAGTCCGGCGCAGTTTCGCCAGCCCGATTTCGCGTCCCGCGTGCAGGCGGCGCTGGCCGAACACGGCACGCCGGCCGGCGCCTTGATCCTGGAACTGACGGAAGGCTTGCTGATCGACCAGCGCGACGCCTCGCTGGCGCGCATGCGCGAACTGGCGGACCTGGGCATCCGCTTTTCCATCGACGATTTCGGCACCGGTTATTCCAGCCTCGCCTACCTGACCTCGATGCCGCTGTACGAACTCAAAATCGACAAGCGCTTCATCGACGACACGCCGCACGATGCGCGCGACACGGCCATCGTGCAGGCGATCCTGGCCATGGCGCGCCACCTGGGCTTGCGCGTCGTGGCCGAAGGCGTGGAAACGCGGGAGCAGGCCGACTTCCTCGTCGCCCACGATTGCGACGGCTTGCAAGGCTTCCTGTATGCGCGGCCGATGCCGCTCGATGAGTTTCTCGTCTGGCTGGCCCGGCATCAAGCTTAGCTTTCCGACATTTCCTGCACGAAACTCCTCCGCTAGAATACCGGCCTCATAGCCTGTACCTTCACCATCCCCTCTCGTTAAAGTGATCTCCGATGCGTCTGGTTCTTCCCCTGCTGCCGCTCCTGCTGCTATCTCTGCTGCCCGCCGCCAACGCGGCCCCCTCTGCCACCGCGCCCACGCCGATCACGCTGGACCAGGCCATGGCCGATCCCGACTGGATCGGCACACCCGTCGAAGCGGCATGGTGGGGCTGGAATGGCCAGCTTTACTACAAACAAAAACGCCTCGGCTCGCCCCTGCGCGACACGTTTCACGTATCGGGCGCGCATGCGAAACTCAATAGCGGCAAGAAGGTTGACGATGCGCAACTGGCGAACCTCGATGGCCAGCAGATGGTCGTCAACCGGGCCGGCACGCGCGCCATCCTGCTGCGCAACGGCGACTTGTTCGAGCGCGACCTGAAGAACGGCGCCCTGGTCCAGATCACGCGGGGCGTCACTGCCATCAGCGACCCGCAGTATTCCGCCGACGGCGGCGCCGTGCAGTACCGCAGCGGAACCGACTGGTTCAGCTGGAGCCGCGCTGACCGCCTGAGCGCCCCCGTCGCCCTGCTGCGCGCGGCCAAGGACCCGGACGCCAAGCCGGAAGCGGACGCCCTGCGCGAACTGCAGCTGCGCCTGATCGTCAACCTGGCGCGCCAGAAGGAAGACCGCGACGCGAGCCGCGAACGCCGCCACGAAGAGCGCCGCCTGGACGGCACGCGCGCGCCGGAACCGATCTACCTGGGCGACAAAGTGACCATTGCCGGCAGCGCCCTGTCGCCGGACGGCCGCTGGCTGCTGTTCGTCACGCAAGACAAGGCCGCCGAGAAGGGCAAGCTGGGCAAACTGGCGCGCTACGTCACGGAAACGGGTTACCCGGAAGCGGACGACGAGCGCACGCGCGTGGGCCGCAACATGCCGATCGCGCAAAGCCTGAAGCTGGCCGACTTGCGCACGGGCCAGGTGCGCGAAATCGCTTTCGACAGCCTGCCCGGCATCGCCACCGACCCGCTGGCCAGCCTGCGCGCCGAACAGAAGCTGCCGCCGCTGAAAGGCAACCGCCCCGTGCGCATCGACGCCCAGCGCGA
The DNA here is from genome assembly GCF_058797855.1 of Janthinobacterium sp. GW823-FHT01H08. NCBI lineage: Bacteria > Pseudomonadati > Pseudomonadota > Betaproteobacteria > Burkholderiales > Oxalobacteraceae > Janthinobacterium > Janthinobacterium sp. GW823-FHT01H08. The sequence goes on along the minus strand of NZ_CM179504.1, from coordinate 986,446 downwards.
CGGCATCGCCTGGACCGATGACGGTTCCAAAGCGGCCGTGCGCGTGCGCGCCATCGACAACAAGGACGGCTGGCTCGCCACCGTCGACCTGGCCAATGGCGCCCTCGTTCCCGCGCACCGCATCAGCGACACGGCCTGGGTCAACCGCCGCGCCGAGGAATTCGGCTGGCTGCCCGACAATGCCACCCTGTGGTATCTGTCCGAGGAAAGCGGCTACGCCCACCTGTACACGAAGCAAGGCGCGGCCCCGGCACGCGCGTTGACCAGCGGCCAATGGGAAGTGAGCGCCGTCGAATGGAGCCGCGACGGCAAGACCGCCTATTTTATGTGCAACCCGCAAGCGCCAGGCACGTATGAAGTGTGTGCCAGCACGGCCAGGGATGGCGGCGCGCGCGAAATCACCAATTTGAAAGGCGTGGAAAACTTCGGCCTGTCGCCCGATGGCGGCAAACTGCTGCTGCGCTACTCGAGCAGCTATATGCCGGCCCAGCTGGCGACCATTCCCGTGACGGGCGGCAAGGCGACTATCCTGACCGATACGCGCAGCGAGGCCTTCAAGACGCGCAGCTGGGTCATGCCGGAACTGGTGCAAGTGCCGTCCACGCATGGCGCGGCACCGATCTGGGCCAAGCTGTACCGGCCAAAGCAGCTGGAAGCGGGCAAACAGTATCCGATCGTCATGTTCGCCCATGGCGCCGGCTACCTGCAGAACGTGACCGAGCGCTATCCCGTGTATTTCCGCGAACAGATGTTCCACAACCTGCTGGTGGAGCAGGGCTATATCGTGCTCGACGTCGATTACCGCGCCTCGCTCGGCTACGGCAGCGCCTGGCGCACGGCCATCTACCGCCAGATGGGCCACCCGGAACTGGAAGATTTCATCGATGGCGCCAACTGGCTGGCAGCCCGGCACCAGGGCGATATCAAGAACGTGGGCATCTATGGCGGCAGTTATGGCGGCTTCATGAGCCTGATGGCCCTGATGCGCGCGCCGGAAATCTTCAAGTCCGGCGCCGCCCTGCGTCCCGTGACGGACTGGACCACGTACAACCACGAGTACACGGCCAACATCCTGAACACGCCGGACGTCGATCCGCAGGCGTATCAAATCTCGTCGCCCATCGAATACGCCGACAAGCTGACGGGCAACCTCCTGATCGCCCACGGCATGATCGACGACAACGTGTTTTACCAGGATTCCGTGCGCCTGGCGCAGCGCTTGATCGAGCTCAAAAAGGACAACTGGGAAATGGCCAGCTACCCGATGGAGCGCCACGGCTTCGTGCAGCCGGAAGCGTGGTATGACCAGTACCGCCGTATCTATCAGCTGTTCAATCGTACGTTGAAATAAGCGATATCAACAAAAAATGTCGGATTACGCGGCTGCGCCGCTAATCCGACCTACTCGCTGAGGTGTAGGTCGGATTAGCCCGCAAGGGCGTAATCCGACACCACACCCACCACAAGCACTCAGTCAAACGGCACCGGCCGCGGCGTCGTGTCGCTCGATGGCGGCAGGATCGGCAGCACGAGGTGCGGCTGCTTGCCCGTGAGGGTTTTCAGGAAAGCGACGAGTTGCGCGTTTTCATCGGGCGCAAACGTGCGGCCCAGCTGTAAACGGCCCATCACGTCGACGGCCTGCGTCAGGGTGGCCGCTTCGCCATCGTGGAAGTAGGGATACGTCAATTCCACGTTGCGCAGGGTCGGCACCTTGAAGTTGAAGCGGTCGGCATCCTTGCCCGTCACGGCCGAGCGCCCTTGCGCCGTCATCGCCGTCTTGTACGGTTCCACCACACCCATCTTCTGGAAAGTATTGCCGCCGACGGCGGGGCCGTTATGGCAGGCGATGCAGCCGCTGGATTTGAACAGCTGGTAGCCGGCCAGCTCGTCTTTCGTCAGCGCGCTTTTCTTGCCCATCAGCCATTGGTCGAAACGCGAACCGGGCGTCACCAGCACTTCCTCGAAGGCGGCGATGGCACGCGTGACTTGCTCGATGGTCAATTTATCCTGGCCAAATACTTGCCGGAATTCCGCGCGGTAGGCGGGAATCGAGGCCAGCACGTCGATGGCCAGCTCGTGCGTAAAAGCCATCTCGCCCGGATTGGCGATGGGGCCGCCCGCCTGCTCCTGCAAATCCTTGGCGCGGCCATCCCAGAATTGCGCCACGTTCATGCTGGAATTGAGCACCGTCGGTGAGTTGATGGGTCCGCGCTGCCAGTTGTGGCCGATCGACGTCTTGATGTTATCCGTGCCGCCCATGCTCAGGTTATGGCAGCTATTACAGGAAATAAATCCGGAACGCGACAGCCGCGGATCGAAAAACAGTTTCTTGCCCAGTTCGACCATGGCCGGATTGGCCACCTTGGCGGCCGTGATGGGCTGGATCGGCTCCTTGCTGGCGGCGTGCAGCGTGCCGCTGAAAGCGAGGCTGGCGATGAAGACAAAGGGGGAGAGGGTACGGCGCATAGTCTAACTCCTGGAAGCATTCCCGAATCGGCGGTGCACGCCGGCGCGGGAATGCAGCGCGGCGGCCCGGTCGCCACCCGACCATCGCTGATTGGATGTTGATTTATATTAACTTTAACGGCTTGATAATGAAAATGACCGGCGTCAAGGATCGTCCAGCGCGCGAATCGCGCTTGCCATTTGGGCAAGCGTGGCACATGATGAAGGCATGCATACACCTACCTACTCCGCCCTGCGCGCCGCGTGCGCCGCCATCCTGCTGCTGGCCACCAGTGCCTGCGGCAGCGCCCCCGCACAAGATGCGCCGCCCGCGCCCGGCAATGCCGGCTTGCTGGCGCAAATCCAGGCGGAAGTGGGCGCCGCCGCCTGCGATTCCACGCAGCAATGCCAAACCATCGCCATCGGCGCCAAAGCCTGCGGCGGCCCCGAGCGCTACCTGGCCTGGTCCAGCAAGGACTATGACGGCAAAAAACTCAAGGCCTTGGCCCAGGCGCAAGCCGAGGCCAGCCGCAAGCAGCAGCAGGCGGACGGCATGATGTCGACCTGCTCCATCGTCACGGACCCGGGCGCCACATGCGAGGCGGGACGCTGCGTGCTGCAAAAGAGCGCCATGGGCGGCAGCTCGGCGATGTAAAAAAAGCCGCTGGATCAGCGGCTTGCGTGATGCTGCAACACGTCAGGACTGCAGCTGCAAGGTCTTGACGATCTTGCTTTCCACCTTCTCGCCCGCACCCGAGGTGGCATTCTTGCTTTCCTTGCGCAGCAACAATAAATGGTCGCCGCTGACGCCATACTGGCGCGTCTCGTCCGTCTTTTGCGTAAAGCTGACGACGACAAAGGCGCGCCCGCTCACGTCAAAGTGGAAATGGCTGGCCAGCGGCGTGCCGTCGGCGGCGATCCACACCTCGATGCCGCCTTCGAACTTCTTCACATACTTGCGGTCTTTCTCAGGCACCTTGTCGAGCGACAAGGTAAAGCTGAGCAGGCGCGCGGGCTTGCCCTTGTAGCTATCGATCTTTTCCCCGCTGAACACGGCTTCCTCGATCTCGCGCGACAGGGAATCGGCCGCCGACACCATGGAACGCAACTCCGCCGCCTTCATCTCCCCCAGCGCAAAGCCGATCGGCGTCTTGACCTTCGGATCCTTCACCCTGGCGCGCTGCTCGCCCTCCACTTTCGCCAGCAAATCCTTGCTGTAGAGCACTTGCAAGCCCGCCGGTCCGCCCTCGACAGCCACCGTGGCCTGGCCGCTATCCTCTTCCGCCGCCTTGCCCTCGCCCTCGCGGCGCCAGGTTTTCGATTCCACCTGCGCCTTGATGGGCAGCTGGCCCTGCAAGCGCGCCAGCGCCGCATTCAGATCGGCCAGCCCGTCGGCCCGCGCCGTACCGCAAAACAAACTGAACAAGCCCGCAGCCGCCAGGCCCTGCACTCCAATACGTCGCCGCATCGCCACATCCCTTCAGCTCATACAAGGATGCCAAAACACCATGTTTTGGCCATCTGTTGCATTTGAACACAGCTAGCTCTGGTCAGGTGGAAAGTCTTTCTGCTATAATTCGCCGCCTTGGCCTGGTAGCTCAGTCGGTAGAGCAGAGGATTGAAAATCCTTGTGTCGGTGGTTCGATTCCGCCCCGGGCCACCAAGAATTCAGCAGTACATAGCAAAAAGCCACCTTCGGGTGGCTTTTTCTTTTCACAAGAAGATCTTCAACACTGGTCCGTTTCTATTGAAACGCTTCTTGCTATGAAAAATTGCACAGGGGCGAACTGTAACTGTTTCAACGATACAGACCATTATTGGCCCGCTCTTGTACGAATCAAAAACGATCTGTTGACAATTTCGAACCTGCCCTCATCAAACGAGAGAATTCGCCTTTACAGTTCGCCACTTCTGCTCAAAATTTCGCTCATCAGCCTGTGAAATGCAGCATGCAACGTAGATGCGCGTTGCAAGTGCTACAAATCAAGCCATTTCGTAGGCCGCGTGAAGTCGACGAAACGGAATTACTAATGAGCAGAACTCTTGCGCTTATCATAATTGTGTACCAAAGTGTGCTTTAGTGAGGACGATATCAGGGATCGTCGAGACAATTACAGCGATGAGTATGCAAACAACCGAGGCATTGACAGTGACAGACGATCTATACGGTTCATCTTCAGCCAGCGCAAAAGCCACGCTAGAGCTAGCAGCTGCTCAGTTACGCGACGCCATCCTCATATGCGCCCCCAAGTTCTTGTTAGTCTTTCTTTGGCAGCAGGCGAGTACGTACGATGTCGGCGTCAATCGAAACAAAGCCTTGGTGGAAGTTGAAGCATGCGACGTCACTATGGCAATGGAATATTTACATGCGGTCCTGTCGAGCTATAGCGCAGACGCTTGGGGCACTGAAACGTCCGTCGAATCCGTCAATGACGTCCTGCACCACGCAGCTAATGTCCGCAAAGCCAGCATGGACTATTCCAATCGCGTCAACAACGAAAACCAAGACAGGCAATTTTTCCAGCATTCAGGTGAACTGCATTTCTTGGCTTTAAGCACTTGGATACTTAGTCGTGCTTATCGGTATGCGGTGCTGGAATCTGAATTTCTGAAATTTGTACTCGAACCACACTCCAAGTCGCTACAGGAAGCCTACGGTGTCGACTCCGACGCCATTGCGAAGGGTCTGCAGGCTTCCGTTATCACCTTAATAAAAACGAGGGGAGAACCGCACCTGCCATTGCCAAACAAGTCAGGCGACTCAATCGAACTGTTTGCCCTCGAACTCAACAATGTCAGTCGCACTAGTAAACTCCCAGCTTCCTTACTGGACGATCTATCTTATACACCTGGCGAAAACTCCGAGTTCTTTGCGTCCGGCCCGCTCTGCGCTACACCTTTACGCACGCTACCGGGTCGATTAAAACCGCTCATCCACCTCAATGACGGCTACTACGCATGTGATCCTTATTTTTTACGCGACAGCGCATACCGTGCTATCCAACGCGGTATGCGCAAAAGGCTCCCTTTGAACGACGCTGAATGGACAAAGCGACAAACGGAAGCCACAGAAGCAGGATTTGCTAAAATTTTCCATAAACAACTTGTTGGCTCAAAGGTGTTACGTTCAGTCTACTATCGAGAAGTTGAGACCGGAGATTGGTGCGAGCTCGACCTTCTTATTATGCAAGATGACGTTCTGTTCGTCGTCGAGGTAAAGGGGGGTGTGATGCCAATTCATTCGCCGGAGCTTGATTTTGACAAGTATCGGACAAAGGTTGAAAAGTTGATACAAGATGCATACCATCAAAGCAAACGCTTCCTCGAATACGCAAACTCCGGCAATGAAGTAACACTATTTAGAAAAGATGAACACAACAAAAAACGACCTGCTGGCAAACTGCGGCTATGCGACTATCGGCTTGTTTTCCCAATCGGATTAACCATTGAAAGCTTCGTTCCTTTTTCAGCCGCTAGCAAACAACTTCCCAATGTAGAGGCGATCTTAGGAAGATTCCCGTTTATCTCCATGGCTATTGACGATCTGTTCGTTCTGAATCGTTTCCTGCCGACAACTGGTGAACTAATGCATTATTTAATGGTTCGTCAACGAATAGCTGGCATCCGTGAGGTAATGCTTGTAGATGAAGCCGATCATCTTGGGCTATATGTTAGCCATATGCGCTACGATATCGCGGCCGACTTCTTTGTATCGCAGGGAATAGACAGGATCATGAACATGCATCCCGCAAGACCCGTCGATATGTATTTCAATCTGGAAAAATGGGAACAGGCAAGTCCACCTCGACATTCTTTTCCGCACTGGTTGCGGCAGATTTTGAACGCACTTGACGGTAAACGCAGTCCTGGCTTCCTCCGAACCGATACAATCATTCGGGACCTCAGTACAACGATAAGTGAGCAATTGGAGAAATTTATTGATGCTGAACTCTCCCAACTTAACGTGGTTACACATAGACGTATCATAGTCAAAGAAAATTTCCCGTGCGTACTTTGCTTACAACGAGCAGATCATGTGGATTTTATTGGTGATCATAATCAAGTAGCGGAAAACGTGGCGAAAGAGCTTGGTAGCGATACGTGCCGGCTGCTGATCGTGCACGTACGCAATGGCACCATTTGCGATGCATGGGGAACTATAGTCGACGCACCAGATTGAGCGAAAAAAGGGAGACTGAAAGAATGCAGCCACTAGGCACTAGGGGACGTTCCTCACTTTGACGACAGCTTCTGAACTATCTAAAGTACCTATCAATAGACGAATTTTCACAGATACCCAACGTCGATAAGAACATGCGGCTCAGGATTAGAGGGCCTAGCAAAAACAACCAACATTTTTGTTTGTTTTTGTTTTCCGGCTTGCGTCATCCATCGCCGCTATGTACGCAAACGAACGGACTGCAGCCGCCCAAGAGCCCATGCTGCAGGCAGACCATCACTTTCCCTCCCGCCGCCAGCGCCCTGCGCGACACGGCTGATGGGTCGGCTGGTCAGCTCTCCCGCCACACCGCCATGCGAAACTCGCGCCCGACGCCGTCGAGCCGTTCCGTACATTACGGCTCACTGCCAAAGGATGCATCATGAAACCTACCCTGATATTGCTCGCGCTCGCCTCTACCCTCGCCCTGACCGCTTGCCAGCGCGAAGCGCCACCCGCACCGACCGTCGTCCAAGTCGTTCCCGGCCCTGCCGGCGCGCCTGGTCCTGCCGGCGCCACGGGCGCCAAGGGCGCTGAAGCGCCTGCCGGCGCGACCGGTGCCACCGGCGCCACGGGCCAGACCGGCGACAACGGTGCCGCCGGATACGATGGCGCCAAGGGCGCTACCGGTGCACAAGGCAACGATGGCGCCAAGGGCGACGACGGCGCCAAGGGCAAGACGGGCGATACGGTGATTGTCGTTCCGCAACGCTAATACGCCTCACCCCAGACACCACAACGCCAACCCCTGCGGTTGGCGTTGCTGCATATGCGCTGTACCGCACAGTCACATCGGCCGCATCGGCCTACCCTGTCGTCATGACACAGGGAGATATCGCATGCTGACGATCATATTGATGGTGGCCCTGCTGGGCCTGGTTGTACTGTTCGCGCCCGGCCCCGTGCGCCGCGCCCTGATTACCCCGCACCTGCTGGCCCTGTTCAAACGCATCTTGCCGACGATGTCCGACACGGAACGCGACGCCCTCGAGGCGGGCACCACCTGGTGGGATGCGGATCTGTTTTCCGGCCAGCCCGACTGGACAAAATTGCTGGCGTATGGCCGCGCCACGCTCACTGCCGAGGAGCGCCACTTTCTCGAGCATGACGTCGAGCGCCTGTGCGAACTGGTCGACGACTGGAAAACACAGCAGCAACTCGATTTGCCACCGCAAGCCTGGGCCTATATGAAAAGCCAGGGTTTCCTCGGCATGATCATCCCCAAGCAGTACGGCGGCAAGCAGTTCTCCGCCTACATGCATTCTCAAGTGGTGATGAAACTGTCGAGCCGCTGCTCGGCGCTGGCCGTGACCGTGATGGTGCCCAATTCGCTGGGACCAGCCGAACTGCTGCTGCACTACGGCACCGAAGCCCAAAAAGATTACTACCTGCCGCGCCTGGCCAATGGCACCGAGATTCCCTGCTTTGCCCTGACCAGCCCGTATGCGGGTTCCGACGCGGCCGCCATTCCCGACCTGGGCGTGGTCTGCATGGGCATGCATGAGGGGAGAGCTACCCTGGGTTTCCGCCTCACCTGGAACAAGCGCTACATCACCCTGGCGCCCGTGGCGACCTTGCTGGGGCTGGCATTCCAGACCAGCGATCCCGACCACTTACTGTCCGACAACGACGCGCCCGGCATCACCTGCGCCCTGATCCCAGCCAGCCACGACGGCGTGGTGATCGGCCGCCGCCACCACCCGTTGAACGCCGCCTTCCAGAACGGCCCCACGTCCGGCAACGATGTCTTCATTCCCATCGACTGGGTCATCGGCGGCCAGGCGCAAGTGGGCAAAGGATGGCGCATGCTGATGGAATGCCTGGCGGCCGGACGCGCCATCTCTCTGCCCTCGTCCAGCGTGGGCATGGGCAAGATGGCCGTGCGCGGCACCGGCGCGTATGCGGCCGTGCGGCGCCAGTTCAACATGCCCATCGGCAAGTTCGAAGGGGTGCAGGAAGCGCTGGCCCGCATGGGCGCCAACCTGTACCTGATGGACGCGGCCCGCACCCTGGCCGCGCACGCCGTCGACCTGGGCGAAAAGCCGGCCGTCATTTCCGCCATCGTCAAATACCATGTGACGGAACGCGGACGCGCGCTCGTCAACGACGGCATGGATATTCTCGGCGGCAAGGGCATCTGCGTGGGTCCGAACAATTTCCTCGCCAGCGCCTACCAGCAAATCCCCATCGCGATCACCGTCGAAGGGGCCAACATCCTCACGCGCAGCCTGATCATCTTCGGCCAGGGCGCCATCCGCGCGCATCCGTATGTACTGAGGGAAATGGCCGCCGTCAACGAAAGCGACGGCCGCAAGGCCTTGCGCGATTTCGATGCGGCCTTCTTCGGCCACGTGGGCTTTGTGCTGGGCAACCTGGCCAGGGGCTTGTGGTACGGGCTGGGCGGCGCCCGCCTGGGGGCCGTGCCCGATGCCGGCGCGCCCGCGCTGGCGCCCTACTACCGCGCCCTGACGCGGCTGTCGACGGCGTTTGCCGTCATGACGGATATGTCGATGTTCGTGCTTGGTGGCGAACTCAAGCGCCGCGAGCGGCTGTCCGCCAGATTGGGCGACGTGCTGGCGCAGCTGTATTTGTGCTCCGCGGTGCTGAAGCGCTACGAGGACGATGGCCGGCCCGAGGCCGACCTGCCCTACGTGCACTGGTCGCTGCAGGATGCGCTGGTCAAGGCGCAGCAGGGCTTGACGGGCGTGCTCGACAATTTCCCCGCGCGCGTGCTGGCCGTGCTGCTGCGCACCTTGCTGTTCCCGTTCGGCCTGCCCCACCGCCCGCCGTCCGACGAGCTGGGCAGCGAAGTGGCGCTGGCCCTGCAAACACCGGGCGCGGACCGCGAACGCCTGCTGGCCGACGGCCATGTCGCCAGCGAGGGCAACGATCCCGTCGCCTGCGCCGAGCGGGCGCTGGCCCTGCTGCCCGAGGTTTTGCACATCGAAAAACGCCTGAAGGACACGCCCGAAGGCGCGGCCCTGCGGCACCTGCCGCAAAGCCTGTCCGCCATGCAGCCGTGGCTGGCAGCGGCCAAGGCCACAGGCAACGTCAACTGCCAGGAGCACAATAGCTTGCTGGAATATGCACGCCTGGTCGATGGTTTGATCCAGGTCGACGATTTTGCGCCCGCCGCAGCGCACGAAACGCCGGACGCCTATCCCCGCGATGACGCCGGCGTGGTCGAGGCCAACGACAAGCCCAGCACGAGCGGCACCAGTGCCGCATACACGACGATCACCGACAGCCAGACGGCGCCGGGCCAGTACGCCCTGACGCCAAAATAAATGCTGGAAAATACCAGCGGGCACAGCACGGATGCCAGGCTCACGGACGAGGCCAGCACGCCCTGAAATTGGCCTTGCCTGTCCTCGGCAACTTGCCGCGTGGCCAGCGACTGCAGGGCCGGCGCGCCGATGCCGCCCAGGGCGAACACGGGCATGATGGCGAAGATCATCCAGCTGCGGGTGGCGAAGGCCATGACGACCAGGGCCACGCAGGCGCACGCCGCGCCCGCCAGGATGGTGGCGCGCTCGCCCAGCAGTTTCACGGCCGGGCCGGGCAGGAAGGCCTGGGCCAGCGCCTGGCACACGCCGAAGGCGCCCAGCGACAAGCCAATCCACAGCCCGTTCCATTCGAACGCATCGTGGCCCCACAGCGCCCAGCACACGCCATACACCTCGCCCGCCGCGCTGAAGGTAAAGAAGATGGCGGTGATCGGCAGCAAGCTTTTCTGCGATAACACCCAGCGCAGCGGGCGCAATGGATTCAATGCCAGCAGGTCGATTTTTTCGCCCGTGGGCCGACGTGATTCTGGCAACGTCAGCAACGCCAGCAGCAGGTTGCCGGCATTCAAGATCGCCGCCGCCATGAACGGCAAACGCAGCCCGTAATCGCCCAGCGCACCGCCGAGCACGGGGCCGATGATGAAGCCGGCGCCGAACATGGCGTTGAGCAAGCCGAAGCGGCGCGCCCGCGTTTCTTCCGGGGAAATATCGGTGATGTAGGCCGTGGCCACGGACACATTGGCGCTCGTCAAGCCGGCGATGGCGCGCCCCAGCAGCAGCATCCACAGGCTGGGCGCAAACGCGAGGAACAGGTAATTGACGGCCGCGCCCGCCAGCGAAAGCAGCAGCACGGGGCGCCGCCCCAGGCGGTCGCTCAGCGCGCCCAGCACGGGCGCAAAGATGAACTGCATCAACGCATACAGGGCCGTCATGATACCGATGTACGCCGCCACGTTATCGGCATACGTGACGTCGCGCAGCAACGCGGGCAGGATGGGGAAGACCAGGCCGATGCCGATCGCATCGAGCACGACCGTGGCAAAGATGACAGGCAGCGCTGTCACCGGAATGGCTATTTTCATATACTCAATCTAAATATGTACTCAGTACATAAATAGTACGCCCAGCCTGGCTGCACCATCAAGCCTTATCTATACTCAGTACACTTCGTGTATGATCGGGGCAACATGACGATTCCTTCCGACCTCCGCTCCCGCAAACGCCTTGCCACCCGGCAAGCCATCTCGAATGCCGCCACGCGTTTGTTTTTCGTGCGTGGCTTCGAGCAGGTGACGGTGGACGAGATCGCGGCGGCTGCCAGCGTGGGGCGCATGACGGTGTTCAACCACTTCCCCCGCAAGGAAGACATGTTCTTCGACCGCGAGGAAGAGGGACGCGAACTGCTGCGCGCCGCCTTGCGCCAGCGCGATCCCATGGTGCCCCCGGTCGAAACGCTGCGCCTGCTGGCGCACCGCCTGGTGGCCGAAAACAGTCCCTACGTCACGTTTTCCGCCGCCGGCCAGGGTTTTATTGCCACCATCGAGGCCAGCGAGACCCTGAAAGCGCGGGCGCGGGCGATCCGCGACGAGTTGGCGCAAGTGGTGGCAACGGCGCTGACCGACAGCACGGGGCGCGACGCGCACGATCCCCAGGCCCGGCTGGCGGCCAGCCTGCTGCTGGCCACCTGGAGCACGGCCCTGATCGAAGCGCACCGTGCCTTCGCGCGGCATGGCGACGCGCAGCTGGCCAAGACCTGCTTTCTGTCCTTGGTGGACCAGGGGCATGTCGGCCTGAAGGCAGCGTTGGCGGGCACGCCTTACGTCTGACGTTGCCGGGTATCGGATGTCAATCCCTTGACCCAAGGCAAGGCAATCTGGCGCCAGCCCGCCTACAATCGCCGGCTTTGCCCCTCGCCCATGCGCCACGCTCCCGAACTCCTCCTGCCTGCCGGCTCCCTGGCCAAGATGCATGCCGCCTTCGACTATGGCGCCGACGCCGTCTACGCGGGCCAGCCGCGCTACAGCTTGCGCGTGCGCAATAACGATTTTTCGACCTTGCAAGCCTTGCAGGAGGGCATTGATGGCGCGCATGCGCGGGGCAAGCAATTCTTTGTCGCCAGCAATATCTTCGCCCACAACGCCAAGCTGAAGACGTATTTGCGCGACATGGAGCCGGTGATCGCCATGCGCCCCGACGCCCTGATCATGGCCGATCCCGGCCTGATCATGATGGTGCGCGACAAGTGGCCGGAGATTCCCGTGCACTTATCGGTGCAGGCAAATGCCGTCAACTGGGCCGACGTGAAGTTCTGGCACCGCATGGGATTGACGCGCGTGATCCTGTCGCGCGAACTGTCGCTCGACGAGATCGAGGAAATCCGCCAGCGCTGCCCGGAAATGGAACTCGAAGTGTTCGTGCACGGCGCCTTGTGCATCGCCTATTCGGGCCGCTGCCTGCTGTCCGGCTATTTCAACCACCGCGACCCGAACCAGGGCACATGCACGAATTCCTGCCGCTGGGATTACAAGGTGAAAAATGCCGCCGAAGACGCCAGCGGCGACCTGGGCGGCATGCAGGTGGTGCCGCTGGAATTTCACCAGGCGCTGGCCGAGGCGGACAACAATGCCTTTTCCGCCCTGCACCAGCAGCCGCGCCACCCGCTGGCCGACCAGCCCTACTTCATCGAAGAAGCGCAGCGGCCGGGCCAGCTGATGCCGATACTCGAAGACGAGCACGGCACCTACATCATGAATTCGAAGGACTTGCGCGCCGTCGAGCATATCGAACGTCTGGTCAAGATCGGCGTCGATTCGCTGAAGGTCGAAGGCCGCACCAAGTCGCTGTACTACGCGGCGCGCACGGCGCAAGTCTACCGCCAGGCCATCGACGACGCCGTGGCGGGCCGCCCCTTCGACATCAGCCTGCTGGGCCAGCTGCAAGGCCTGGCCAACCGCGGCTACACGGACGGTTTTTACCAGCGCCACCATACGCAAACGCACCAGAACTATATGCGCGGCGCTTCCGAGGCGGACCGCAGCCAATATGTGGGCGACGTGCTGGACGTGACGGATGGCTGGGCCAGGGTGGACGTGAAAAACCGTTTTGCCGTGGGCGACCGCATCGAAGCCCTGCATCCGGGCGGCAACCGCGACTTCACCATTACCCGCATGCTGGCCGACGACGGCAGCGAAATCCAGGTGGCGCCCGGCAGCGGCCACTTCGTGCGCATCGAACTCGACGGAGCGCTGAACAAGGCCTTGCTGGCGCGCTATTTGTAACCGCCAGTCTGGCGCGCGCGGTGGCGAGCAGTTTACAAGTGTTTGATTTGACAAGAAAAAATCTGCAGACCACCGCTTAAACAATTTGTTTAAGCTTCAACATTGCTATACGATACGGCCACCCTGCGCCCGGGGGCCTGATCGGCATCCCGGGCATCCCTGACACGTTCACCGGAATCCCCGATGCCACCTGCCACCTCTGCCCTGATCACCAACGACGCCGTCGTCCTCGGCCTGCTCGCCATGACCCTGGGGGCCGTCTTCTGGACCGCCTCGCGCGCCAACGGCTTCTGGAAAAAGTTTTATACCTATATCCCGTCGCTGCTGATGTGCTACCTGATCCCGGCGCTGCTCAACACCTTCGGCATCATCGATGGCAACGCTTCCGGCCTGTACGCCGTGGCGCGCGACTACCTGCTGCCCAGCGCGCTGGTGCTGCTGTGCGTGGCCATCGATTTCGGCGGCATTATCCGCCTCGGTCCCAAGGCCATCATCATGTTTTTGACCGGCACCCTCGGCGTCATGCTGGGCGCCCTCGTCTCGTTCGAGGCGCTGCGTTTGATCCACCCGGAAACGGTGGCGGGCGATACCTGGCGCGGCATGACGACTGTCGCCGGCTCGTGGATAGGCGGCGGCGCCAACCAGGCCGCCATGAAGGAAGTGTTTGAAGTGGACGCCACCCTGTTCGGCCAGTTCGTCGCCGTCGACGTGCTCGTGGCCAACGTCTGGACGGCCGTGCTGCTGTTCCTGGCCGGCCGCGCGGGCGCCTTCGACCGCTGGACCGGCGCGGATCTGTCCGCCATCAACGCGCTCAAGGACAGCATCGAAAGCTACCGTGCCCAGCACGCGCGCGTCGCCACCCTGACCGACATCATGATCATCCTCGGCGTGGGCCTGGGCGTGACGGGCCTGTCGCATTTCCTGGCCGGCCCCATCATCAGCTGGATCACCACCCTGCCGGCAGAATGGCGCCTGCAGGATTACAGCCTGACGTCGAACTTCTTCTGGATCGTCGTGCTCGCCACCACCTTCGGCCTGCTACTGAGTTTTACCCGGGCGCGCAGCCTGGAAGGCGCGGGCGCCTCGACCATCGGCTCGGCCATGCTGTACGTGCTGGTGGCCACCATCGGCATGCACATGGACTTGAAAGCCCTGTTCGACAAGCCTTTCCTGTTCCTGTTGGGCCTGATCTGGATCGCCGTGCATGGCGGTCTGATGCTGCTCGTCGCCAAGCTGATCCGCGCGCCGCTGTTCTTCATGGCCGTCGGATCGCAGGCGAACATCGGCGGCGCCGCCTCGGCCCCCGTCATCGCCAGCGCCTTCCACCCGGCCCTGGCGCCCGTGGGCGTCCTGCTGGCCGTGCTCGGCTACGCGCTGGGCACCTACGGCGCCTACATCACGGGCTTGATCTTGCGCGGCATGGCGGGGTGATGCCCATCCCGGCTTGACCAGCCAAGCTTGCAACGACAACGCCAGCCTTCGGGCTGGCGTTGTCGTTTACTGCTCGCATCGGCCGCAGTGTCCTGAAAACTCCCCACAATGTAGCAGAAACCCCTCGAAACCAAATTTTTGCACCATTTTTGTGCGAAATCTGCGATGATAGTTGCCCAAATAACCGATTACCTCCATGGAATTCTGATGAAATACGCATCTGCTCACGAGTATGTCCAGCATGTCGCCGCACGCAATCCAGGTCAGCCCGAGTTTCTGCAAGCCGTCACCGAAGTCATGGAGAGCTTGTGGCCGTTCCTGGAGCAGCACCCGAAATACGCGGAACAAGGCTTGCTGGAACGCTTGATCGAGCCGGAGCGCGTGGTGATGTTCCGCGTGTCGTGGGTCGATGACCATGGGCAGGTGCAAGTCAACCGCGGCTACCGCATTCAGCACAGCATGGCCATCGGGCCGTACAAGGGCGGCATCCGCTTCCACCCTTCCGTCACCCTGTCCGTGCTGAAATTCCTTGCCTTCGAACAGACGTTCAAGAATGCGCTGACCACGTTACCCATGGGCGGCGGCAAGGGCGGCGCCGATTTCGATCCGAAGGGCAAGAGCCCGGGCGAAGTGATGCGCTTCTGCCAGGCGTTTGTCAGCGAACTGTTCCGTCACGTGGGTTCGGATACGGACGTGCCGGCCGGCGACATCGGCGTGGGCGGGCGCGAAGTGGGTTATATGGCCGGCATGATGAAAAAGCTCAGCAACCGCGCCGACTGCGTGTTTACGGGCAAGGGCGCCAGCTTCGGCGGTTCGCTGATGCGGCCGGAAGCGACGGGCTACGGCACCGTGTATTTTGCGCAAGAAATGCTGAAGACGCGGGGCCGCTCGTTCGAAGGCATGCGCGTGTCCGTTTCCGGTTCGGGCAACGTGGCGCAATACGCGGTGGAAAAAGCCATGGCCATGGGCGCAAAAGTCATCACCGTCTCCGATTCCAGCGGCACCGTCATCGATGAAGACGGTTTTACGCCGGACAAACTGGCCATCCTGATGGAAATCAAGAATCATTTGTATGGCCGGGTCAGCGATTACGCCGCGCGCACGGGCGTGCGCTTCGAAGCGGGTGTGTCGCCATGGCATGTGCCGGTCGACATCGCCCTGCCCTGCGCCACGCAAAATGAACTCGATATCGCCGATGCGCGCCTGCTCATCGCCAATGGCGTGCAATGCGTGGCCGAAGGGGCCAACATGCCTACCACTATCGAGGCAGCCAAGGCCTTCGAGGCGGCCGGCGTGCTGTACGCGCCGGGCAAGGCCAGCAATGCGGGCGGCGTGGCCACTTCCGGCCTGGAAATGAGCCAGAACGCGGCCCGCATTTCCTGGCCGCGCGAAGAAGTCGACGCGCGTTTGCTGCAGATCATGCAAGGCATCCATGCGGCGTGCAAGCAATACGGCACGCGCGCCGACGGCACGGTCAGCTACGTCGATGGCGCGAATATCGCCGGCTTCGTCAAAGTGGCCGATGCGATGCTGGCGCAGGGTGTCATTTAACTGTAGGTCGGCTTAGCGCGAAGCGCGTAAGCCGACACCACCGCAAGCGTCAACAATATTGTCGGATTATGCGCGGCGTTGCCGCGCTAATCCGACCTACAACATCTCGGGCTTCATCAGGCTCTTGCGGCTGATGGTCCTGCCCGATACCATGAACTCGCCATTGCCCCGGTAATGCAGGGTTTCGGGCAGCTTGGGCGAGGTGGCCACGTGGGCTTTCACGCACTCGAAGATGAAGAAGCCGCCCTTCGGGTTGCCCGCCACCTGGGCCAGCTTGCATTCGAAGTTGGCATAGCACTCGGCGATCAGCGGCGCGCCCACCTGTTCGGCCGGCTGCGGCGTCAGGCCGAAGGCCGTGAACTTGTCCGTGTCTTCGCCGCTGCAATTGCCGATGGCGACCACCTGGTCGACCATGTCGGCCGTGGGCAGGTTGATCACGCACTCCATGCTGCGCTTGATCATTTCATAGCTGTGATTCGCGTCGGAAATAAAGCAGCCGAGCAACGATGGCGTAAACTCCATCAGCATGTGCCAGGCCATGGTCATGACGTCGCTTTCGCCCTGCCACGTTGAACTGACGAGCACCACCGGGCCCGGCTCGAGGAAGCGGCGGATATCGGCGACGGGATAATCTTCTTTGTGATAATTTTTCATCTGCTCTCCAGGACGCGGTACGCCATAGCATAGACCAACGGCGCCTTCGCGGGCGCGCGGCTGGGCGATGGCGGCGTGTCATCCGCGCCGCGATTTGCGCCGTTCATTGCAAATTTCTCCCCGTTGGAGATGTTGCAACATAGAATACACTGATCAACTACTCAAGGAAACCGCCATGCGTCCTCTGTTCCTGTTGCCAGTCCTGTCCCTCGCTTGCCTCGCTACCGTCGCGCATGCCGACGAGCAAACCCGCACGGTCGCCGCCTTCAACGCCATCGACATTCGCGGCCCCATCAGCATGGAAGTGGAATCGGGCAAGGAGCAAAGCCTGCTGCTGCGCGGCGACCAGAAATTCCTCAGCGGCGTGATCACGGAAGTGGTCGATGGCGAGCTGAAAATTTCCATGAAGGATAAAGATATCAAGAAGACCGAGGGCGACCCGCGCATCATCATCACCATGCCTACCTTGCGCAAGCTGATCGCGGAAGGCGCGGGCGAGAAGATATTGACCAAGATCAATGGTCCAAGAGTCGACATCAGCTACAAGGGCGCGGGCCGCCTGGCCGCCGATGGCCAGGTCGACTGGCTGCGCCTGAAGGCGCAGGGCGTGGGCGAAGTCGATACGAAAGCCTTGCTGGCGAAAAACGTCGACGTCAATTTCGAGGGCATCGGCTCCGTCAAGGTGTATTCCTCGGGCGAGCTGAACGCCGTGGTGCGCGGCATGGGCGAACTGACGTATTACGGCAAGCCGAAGATCGTGCACAAGTCGATCGCGGGCATCGGCAGCGTCAACGCCGCCAAGTAAGCTTTTCCATAAAAACAGGCCATCAGGCCACTGGAGACCGCATGACCGCTTTACAAGATAACGATGCGCCGCTGGTGCTGCACGAGGACGAGGGTGGGCTCGTCACCCTGCGCCTGAACCGTCCCCTGCAATTCAATGCCCTGTCGGAAGCCATGCTGGCCGCGCTGCAGGAAGCGTTTGATGCCATCGCGCAGCAGCCGCACGTGCGCTGCGTGGTGCTGGCCGCCGAAGGCAAGGCGTTTTGCGCGGGCCACGATTTGCGCCAGATGCAGGCCACGCGCCAGCTTGATTACTATCAAACCCTGTTCGCGCAATGCTCGCGCGTGATGCAAGCCATTCAAACCTTGCCCGTGCCCGTGATCGCCCGCGTGCATGGCATCGCCACGGCGGCCGGCTGCCAACTGGTCGCCAGCTGCGACCTGGCCGTGGCGGGCGCGTCCGCCCGCTTTGCCGTCTCCGGCATCAACGTGGGCCTGTTTTGCGCCACGCCGTCCGTCGCCCTGTCGCGCAATGTGTCGCCCAAGCGCGCCTTCGACATGCTGGTGACGGGCCGCTTCATCGACGCCGACACGGCCGCCGACTGGGGCCTGATCAATGAAACGGTGGCCGACGCGGCGCTCGACGAGGCCGTGGCGCGCCTGGCGCAGCAGATCATGGCGAAAAGCCCGACGGCCATCCGCTACGGCAAGCAGATGTTCTACCGGCAGCGCCAGCTGCCGCTGGACGAGGCGTATGCGTACGCGGGCGACGTGATGGCGCGCAATATGATGGAAGAGGATGCGGAGGAAGGCGTGAGCGCCTTTTTAGAGAAGCGGCCGCCCGGCTGGGCGCGGCCTTGAGTACCTGACCGAACCTACTGCGCGTCGGTATAGGCAGCCTGCGATGCTCACCGTACTTCAGTACGGTTGCGCTTCTCGGCTACCTCTCCCTTCCGCTCGCTACGGTTCTGTCAGGTACTCTTGGACTTCCTGGTCTTAACGACTGTCCTTCATCTGCTGCTGCACGGAAAGACTCAAGGTGCCGAGGTCTTCCTTGCCCAGCAGCGGCAATTGCGCCAGCAGCTGCATCAGGGCCGAGCTGCCCGTCACGTCCAGCTCGGACGACTGCACCAGCACCGTGCCGGCACCCGTGAAGTCAATCTGCTTTTCCTCGCCCGACAGGGTAAAACCCGTGAGCGCGCCGGCGGCCGAGGCCCAGCCCTGCACGTGGGCGTAGTCGTAGTGGTAGGAAGGGCTGGGGCAATCGGCCCAGCCCAGCACGGCCTGCTCGTCCACGCGGCACGGCAATTCCAGGAAGTGCACGGGGCCGTTCGACGAGGCGATCACTTTACCGGTGCCTATCATGGTCAGATAGCCGGGCAAGGTCGATTCCTGGCAAATCACGTCCTTGGTAAAACCCAGCAGGTTTTTCGCGCGGATGGTCATGTTGGCGTTGTCCAGGTCGTAGCACGCCAGGTCGTTGCCGTTGTCGCCCAAAATCAATTGACCCTGCCCTTGCGCCACGACAAAGTGGTGCACATACTTCGGCGCATTGAAGGCATTGCGCACGATCAAGTCGAGCACGCTGCTGCCCATGGCTTCGAAGCGCAGCTCGCCATAGAAGGCAATCATCTTGCCCTTGCGAATGAAGATCTGTTCCTTGACGTCGATGACATACGAAAAACGGTTCAGGTTATCGTTCTTCGGCAAGGTATCGGGGTTGTAAATCGTCATGGCTTACCTTTCGCTCGCTTGGATGTAGACCGTGCCCTGGCCCGTAAACTTCACCTGGTACGATTCGCCGGACGCCTGGCCGACAAAGGTTTTCCAGTTCAGGTCCGTGACGATGGTCGAGCTCAGCTGGCCCGTGTGGCCGATATACGCTTGCGGGTCGACAAACACGGGCACGTCCGGCGTGACGGGCAAGCCGATGGCATTGCCATCAGACAAAATCGCCACTTCGCCCGTGCCTTGCAGGGTGGTGGTAAACAAGCCCTGGCCCGAGGCCATGCCGCGCACCACGCCCTGCACGCCGCCCTGGTTGCCGAGGAACATGGTGCCGGCCGTCAGGCGCGCATCGAAGGCCAGCAGGGAGTCGCTTTCCACATAGAACGTTTCGCCGCGCACGGGCACGATGGTGACGAACAGGCCGCCCTGCGCGTAAAACACGCTGCCCGTGCCGCGCGCCGACATCAGGGCATAGCCCTCGTTCGTGACGGCGCGCATGGCCAGGCTTTGCACGCCCTGGCCGGCCAGGAAGGAGCGGCTGAACGCCACGTCGCCCTGGTAGGACACCATGGCGCCCTTGCGGGCGAACACTTCTTCATTGCCGAGTTTAACCTCGAGCATCTTTTCATTGATTTGCTGATAGACAGGCATCGCGGGTCCTCGCTGACTTAACGTTCGGCGGGCTGGATGAACACCACGCCCTGGCCTGTGAATTTGTGCTGGTACGATTCGCCCGAGCTCTGGCCGATCATGGTGCGCCAGTTGACATCAAAAACGAATTCCTGGCGGATATCGCCCTTGAAGCCGACGAAGGCGTCCGGGTCCACGCGCAGCGGGTGCGCCGGCGTCACTTCCAGCATGATCAGGTTGCCGCGCGAAATGACGGCCAGGTTGCCATGGCCTTCGACGGTGGTGGAAAACAGGCCCTGGCCGGAACTGGCGCCGCGCAGGCCCGCAAAGCTGGTGCCCGTCTTCAGGCTCGTGTCGTAGGCCAGCAGGCTGCTGCTTTCGATGGTCAGCTTTTCGCCGGCCAGCGCCATGACGGTGATTTCGGCCGCGTTCTGCGCGAAAAACACGGTACCCGTGCCGGCGGCCTGCATCACCTGCATGCCTTCGTTCGTCACCTTGCGCTTGAGCGCGCCGAAGAGGCCCTCGCCGCCAAGCAGGGATTTTTCAAATTTGATGCTGCCCGTATAGGCGACCATCGCGCCGGCAATCGCCAGCACTTTTTCATCCTGCAGGCGCACTTCCAGCAGGCGGTCGGTATTGGTGCGGAAACTGGTCACGCGCGACTCCCCAAGAATGCCAGGACACAAAGCCATGGCTATCCGACAAGATACCGGGGGCGTTACCGCCATGCAAGTGCTATTCCTCCCGAACGGGGGGGTGCATAAAAAAAAGGCGTGCCAGGAGGCACGCCTTGCGTTCACGAAAAGAACGGTTTATTCAGCCAGCACCGGCCTGGCGGCGCGCGCGTTCTGGAACAGCGGCACGGGATCGTTGGTATTGACCTCGACCACCGTGACGCCCTGCACCACGCCAGCGACCTGGTAGCCGACGGCGCCCAGGTGACGCTTGCCTTCGGCCAGGTTGGACCAGCTCAGAGAGACCGTCGCCGTGCCGCCCGTGTAGGCCGTGCCCGGCATCAGCGCCTTGAAGTTGCCGTTGTTCAAGCCCGGCGCTAGCACCCACGACGACAGGGTGTAGTCGGCCTGGCCGTTTTGCGGCGCAAAGCCGATCACGCACACCTTGTACGTGCCGGCGGCCGGCAGGCGCAGTTCCACCTGCTCATTGGAACTTTCATTGCCGCTGCTGCCGACCAGTACATTGGCGGCGTTGTAGACCTCCATGTCCATGTCGGTATTCGCGCCGCCCGTCGTTTCCGCGTCGTAGGTGGCAAAGCGCGCCGCCAGGGTGCCGGCCGGGATCACCACGTTGTGCACGTTCACACCCGTGGCGCCGCCCGCCTTGCAGGCAGCCGATGCGGCAGCGCCCGTCGTCGCCTGGCCGATCGTGCGCGTCTGGCGCACGGCTTCGACGAGACCCGACTTGACACCGACCAGCGCACCCGAGAAGCCCGTGCCCAGGGTCAGCACCTTGCTGCCCGTGGCCGCTTCGCTGCTGACCAGCGGAATGGCGGCCAGCGAAGTGCCGCGCGCCGTCAGCGGGCTGCGCACCGTGTGCGTGCCATCCGTCCAGCTCAGGGCGCCGTAGGTCCAGGTATTGGCCGGCGCCGTGGTGCGCGTCAGCTTGACCTGGTACTGCGCCTTGGCGCCCGGCGCCAGGCTCAGGCTCGTTGGCGTCACCGCCACCGTGTAGCCGGGCAGGCTGGCCGAGACGTTGTAGACGGCGCTGCTGGCACCCACGTTGGTCACCGTGCGCGTCAGCACTTGCGTGCCCAGTACGTTGGCCGCCGTCAGTGACGCCAGGTTCAGGTTGTAGGCGGGAATGGTGCCGACGGCCTGGCAGGTGGCGGGACTGTAGACCTTCAGGTTCAGGCCGCACAAGAAACGCGCATAGTCGATTTCCGACACGTCGTACACGAGGCCGGGATCGGCGGCGCCGTTCGGCGCGATGTGGCCGGCGCCCTGGCCCCACGGCAACTGGCCCGAGTTCTTCGCCGTGGCATCCCACGACACGGAACCGTTCAAGCCATCGGGATACGTGCTGAACGCCGTCGTCATCAGCGCCGACTTGATGGCCGCGGGCGACCAGCTCGGATGCTGCTGCTTGAGCAGCGCCGCCACGCCGGCCACGTGCGGACTGGCCATCGAGGTGCCGGAATAGAAATCCCACTCCGCTGCTGGCGCCACACCACCGGCGGCCACGGCATCGCGCTGCGCCGGCGTCAGGTCGGCCGTCACGCCGGCCAGGATGTTGGTGCCGGGCGCCGACAGGTCGGGTTTCAGGATGTTCGCGTTGGCCACGTTCGGCCCGCGCGAGGAGCGGTCGCTGACGATCGGCGCCTGCACCGTGGTGTCGGCGATGGTGTGGATTTCGCCCAATGCCGCCGTGCCGTCCGGATTGGCCGCCATGAAAGCCTTCAGCGCGTCGCCCTGCGCCTGCGCCAGGTGCACCGTCGACAGCACGTGCGCCTGATTGATGATGGTATTGGCGCCGCCGGCCACGTTGGCGATGACCACGCCCGCCGCGCCCGCCGTCTTGGCATTCGCGCTCTTGTTGACCAGCACATTGCCGCCGCGGTCGCACACGAGTATCTTGCCCGCCACTTTCGCCGGGTCCAGATAAGCCGGTGCGGCATCGGCCGCGCCGAAGCAGCGCAGCAGATTGACGTCCGTCGGCGGCACGCCGGCCAGGCCCGCGTCGCGCGAGCGGATCAGCGGCAGCGCCGGCGTCTTCGCGTTGCTCGATGCGCCTTCCAGCTTGCTGCCGTTGCTGAGGATGACGTTGCCCGCGTACAGGCGGTTGTGGGTGGAATTGGCCACCGTTGCCAGCCAGGGGCTGATGTGCGAGACGGGCGCCGGCACGTCGGGCGCCGGCGTGGATGGACCGGAATTGCCGCCGGAGGTGGCGACAAACACGCCGGCCGCCGCCGCGCCAAGGAAGGCGACTTCCGTCGGTTCGTCGAAGGCGCCGCCGCCCGCGTTCGGGCCGATGGAGAAGTTAATGACGTTGACGCCATCCTTGACCGCCTGGTCGATGGCGGCCACGCTGTCGGCCGTGGCGCAGCCGTTGCGGCCCGTCGACGCGGCCGTCCAGCAGACTTTATAGGCGGCGATACGGGCACGCGGCGCCATGCCCGAGGCCTTGCCCAGCGACACGCCGTTCGAGGTGGCGATGGCGCCATTGTTGCCGCCGGCCGTGGAGGCCGTGTGCGTGCCATGGCCGCCGTGCCCCGTCAGGCCGGCGACGGAATCGCGCGGCGACAGGAATTCCGTCCAGTGCAGCGCCGCCGTGGAAGCGCGGTAGTAGCGCGCGCCGATCAGCTTGTTGTTGCAATTCTCGGCGGAGAATCCTTCGCCCGTCTGGCACGTGCCTTGCCAGCTGGCCGGCGGCGCGCCGTACACGACATTGCTGCCGCTGTGGCTGGGCACGCCGTTTTCGTCGAGGCGGTCGGCAAAGGCCGTGTTCTCGGGCCAGATGCCGCTGTCGACGATGCCGATGACGATGTCTTCGCCCGCGTGCGCCTTGCCGCCCAGCTGCTCCCACAGGCCGCCCGGCTTGTCCAGGCCCAGGAAGCTGGGCGTGTAAGTGGTGTCGAGCTGCAGGATGGAGTCGGCGCTGATGCTGGCCACGCCGCTGTTTTTCTTCAGGGCCCGCACTTCATCGTCCGTCAGCAAGGCGGAAAAGCCGTTGAAGACGACGCTGTACTGGTGCGTGATTTCAGCCGCGCTGACGGTGCCGGCCACGGCGGCCTGCTTGCTGTCGAGGTAGCTCAAATAGGCCTGCACGTCGGCGGCGCCCACATTGATGCGCGCGCCCGGGGCCGGCTTGGTGGCGGCCAGGCCGTCAACCTGGCCCGTATAGGTGGCGGCCGGCTTGTCGACCAGCTGCACGATGTAGGAACGGCGTTCCTGCGCCTGCGCCGTTTGCGCCAGGCTGGCGGCCAGCAGGAGGATGGCGAGTGAAACGGGACGTAACTTCATCTCACGCTCCTTGCACGGTGAACGCGGCGACCTTGCCGCTGCGGCGGCGCGACAGCATGCCGATGGCGCCCAGGCCGGCCAGCAGCAGCATGTAGGTCGACGGTTCCGGCACGGCGCTGACGTTGATATTGTCGAGCGCAAACTGGCCCTGGTTAAAGGCGGGGAAATCGATGGAATTGCTGCACACGCCAGTGTCATTGAAAATGCAGGCGTTGAAGGTCAGGCCCGTGAACGCATAGTTGCTGAAACCGCCCAGCAGGGAAGCGCCCTGGAAATGGTAATTGCCATCGCTGCCCTGGCCGGGAAACGCCAGCGAGGTGCTGACCACCTGGCCGTTGCTGAGTGTACCGCTCAGCTGCAGTTCGCCCCACTGCATGTTGGGCAAGCCGGAGACGGGCGCGATGAAGGAATAGTCGAATCCGGCCAGGCTGAACGCCTGGCGGTCGGCACGCGCGAAATTCACGCCGCCATCGTTGAGGATGGCCAGGTAGTTGCCGGTGGCGCCCTGCGGGCAGGCGGCGATATCGCACGACGAACCCGCGCGGCCATCGAGGATGGCGCCCACGCCGCTGACGCCGCCGCCGGCCGCCGTGGTCGGGTCGGCCAGGAACCGCAGGTTGTAGCTCGACGTATTGAGCGTCTGGCCGCTTTCATACACGTCGGGACGCAAATTATCGAAGGTCAGGACATCGGCCATGGCCGGCGCCGAGACCAGCACGGACACGGCGGCCAGCGCGGCCAGGACGGTGGTGCGGCCGCGGGTAGCGGGCGGATAAACGGTGGCGGGTGATACCCGCGCATGTGATGGACGATTCATTCTATTCCCTTGTTTGTTGTGGATAGATAGGTCGGCAGGTCTGGTGCCCGCTTTCAGCTTTTTCACAAAAGTGTCAACAAATATAGCAAATCGCATAAAACAAATATCATATTTTTAATATCATTTATTTATTTTTTATCTAAGCCTGCGAAACTTTGTTTTGTTTTATCTATGAAAGTTTGAGTAAGCTCAACGTTACATTGGAACAACAATGCATCGCACTGCAGGCGTGCGCGCCAGCGTGCCGGCGCGACTTCAGATAAGCTCGAAAACCGTGCCTGCGGCCAGCGCAAGCGCCCACCGTCACATCGCGGTACACCTGTTCCATCCTGGAACAGTCATCTCCTCCCCTGCCCCGCATGACGCGCCCCCAGAGGCCCCTGCGCCGATGGCATGAAGCTTGCACAACAAAGAGATCGACCGTGCTCAGGGAGCAGCATCATGGAACACTACCAACTGGCCGGCAGCGGCCGCGCAGGCACGCGGCCGGCCCGGCGCATCCTCGTGTGCTGCGCGCTGGCACTGGCTTTTTTCCTGCTGGCCGCCAGGCTGGACCTGGCCGAACGGCTGATGCACGCGCTCTGGCGCCAGGAACGCTGGCAACTCGATGAACTGGCCCTGAGCCTGTTGCTGCTGGCGCTGACGCTGGCCGGCTTTGCCGTGCGGCGCGGACGCCAGGTGGCGCTGCTGCTGGCGCAAAACCGCGCCCTCACGCAGCGCCTGCTGCGCGCGCAGGAAGAGGAGCGCTGCGCGCTGGCGCGCGAGCTGCACGATGAAGTGGGACAGGACTGCACGGCCATCCGCGCCGCCGCCAGCTACATCCTGCGCGCGCGCGACGGCGACCAGGCGAACGTGCAGGCCTGCGCGGCCAGCATCGCCCGCTCGTCGGAAGCGCTGCATGCGATGGTGCGCACGATGCTGCGCCGGCTGCGTCCGCCCGTGCTCGACAGCCTGGGATTGGCGCCGGCCCTGCAGGCGCTGTGCGACAGCTGGGCCCAGCAGCACGGCATCGCCTGCCATTTCGCGCCGCACGCCGTCCCCGCCAGCCTCGACGACTGCACCGCCACCGCCGTCTACCGCCTGGTGCAGGAAGGCTTGACGAACGTGGCGCGCCACGCGGGCGCCGACCGTGCCACGGTGGAATTGCGCGCCGATGCGCACGGCGTGCTGCACCTGGCCATCGAAGACAATGGCCAGGGTTTTGGTCCGGATAGAACGCCAGCAGATGGCTTCGGCATGCTGGGCATGCGCGAAAGAGTGGCCGGCCTGCGCGGCCATATCCGCTGGATCAGCGCGCTGGGCAACGGCTTGCGCATCGAAGTGGTGATGCCGCTGGCGGCCGGTGCGGCATGAACGCGGCCATGACCCCGATCCGCGTGATGCTGGTCGACGACCACCCGGTGGTGCGCACGGGCTACCGGCGGCTGCTGGAACAGGGCGGCGACATCGCCGTCGTGGCCGAGGCCGGCAATGGCGAAACGGCGTATGGCCTGCACCAGGAGCACGCGCCCGACGTCTGCGTGACGGATTTGTCCATGCCCGGCATCGGCGGCCTGGAATTGCTGCGCAAGCTGCTCGCGCGCGACGCAGGCGCGCGCGTGCTCGTGTTTACCATGCACGACACGCCGCAGCTGATCGCGCGTGCGTTGGACGGCGGCGCCTGCGGCTTCGTCAGCAAGCAGGCCGACCCGGAACACCTGGTCGACGCCGTGCGCGCCGCCCACGCGGGCCGCCGCTACCTCGATCCGCACAGCGCACCGGGCGTGCTGCACGGTACGGCCCGCATGGAAGCGGACCGTTTGAGCAGCCTGAGCCAGCGCGAATTCGAAATCTTCCGCCTGCTGGCCGAAGGGCGCAGCGCCGCCGACTGCGCCCGCCTGCTGCACCTGAGCAGCAAGACGGTGGCCAACCACCAGACCTGCATCAAGGAAAAACTCGACGTGCCCGGCCCCGCCGCCCTCGTGCACATGGCCTTACGCAATGGCGTCATCGAGCATATCCTCCCTTAAAACGCGTAGCGCAGACCCGCATTCACGCTGCGCGGTGCGCCGGCCGCATAGAACGTCGCATTGACCATCGGATAGTCGCCGTTCACGGCGGGCAGCGGGCGGGCGGCAAAATTGCCGCTGGCGTCGAAGCCCGTGGCGCCCAGTTGCGCCGCCGTCGCGTACTGGCGGTCGAACAGGTTATTCACCTGGGCGAACACGCTGAGCCGTGGCGTCAGCTGAACCTTGCCGTTCAGCTCGACCACGGCGTAGCCGCCGCTCTTGCCGGAACCCAGGTATGCCGGGCCGCCCGCCTGGTGCCGGTTGTTCTCGTTGCCGCGCGCGTAGGCACTCGATACGGCCGTCATGGCCAGGCCCACCGTCCAGTCGCGTCCGCCCTGAACATCCACGTGCGCCTTGAAGATATGGCTCGGTGTCAGCGGAATGCGGTTGCCGGGCGTGATGACGATATTGCCTTCCAGGCCGGGCGCCTGCGCATCGCTGCTGCTGTTGGCGCTGCCGTTGACGAGCTCGCGGCTTTGATACGTCGCCTGCAGCCACGTGTAGTTGACGCCGAAGTCCAGCGCACCGACCTTGCCACCCGCCGCCAGCTCCACGCCCTGGTGGCGCGTCTTGCCGAAATTCTTGAAGTAGCCGAAACCGGCCTGATTGTTGGCCACGAACAGGATATCGTCGTGGTTTTCCGCGCGGAACACGCCCGCGCTCCAGCGGGCCACGTCGGCGAGCTTGCCGCGCAGGCCCGCTTCCCACGTCTTGGTGACGACCTGTTTCAAGGGCGGGTCGCCCGCCATGGCGTTGGGCAGGCGGCAGGGATTGTCCGGGTCGGCGCAGCCGAGTTCGATGGCCGTCGGCGTGCGGCTGCCTTCGTTGTAGCCGAGATAGGCGCCCACGCCCTTCTCCGGCGCATAAGCGAGGCCGATGGCGGGATTGAAGCGGCTGAAACGGTGGTCGCCATCGAGCGAACCGCTGCCGCCGCCGGGCGTGATGGCGTCGCGGTTGCGCACGGTGCTGCGGTTGTAGCGGCCGGAGATGGTCAGGGTCAATGCTTGATTCAGCGCCATGCTGTCGCTCGCATACACGCTCCACGTGCGCATGCGCCCGCTCAAGTCGACGCGGTTATCGACGGGCGTGCCGTCGTCGTCGATTTCCGTACCGTCGGCAAAGAAGTCGACGGGCGTGATGCTGCGGTCCGGGTTCAGATAGCCGAACTGGCTGGTCTGGCGAAACGTGGCGTGGCTGGCATCGAAGGCGGCGCCGACCGTGACGGCGTGGCGCTGCCCGGCCAGGTCGGCCAGCGCCGTGAACTGACCCGACAAACCATAGTTTTCCTGCTGCGTATGGCTGCGGTTGAGCATGCCGTTGCATTTTTCGGCCGGTTCATCGTTCAGCAGCACGTTGCCGATGCAGCGCCACTTCGGGAAAGGCGTATTCGACGCGTTCGCCCCGCTGGCGGGAAAGCCCGTGTAGCCGGCCGCCGCCAGGGCCGCCCGCTCGGCCGCGCCGGGCTGGTAGACGGACTGGTCGAGCGACTCGTCGTTCAAGTCGCCATTGAACGTGTGCGTGTCGATCTTGCGGTAGTACACATTGCCGGACAAGAGCAAGCCAGCGCCGGCCTGGTGCTTGCCCGTCACATTCAGCAGGGTCGACCTGTTTTCCGTCAAATCGGGCTTGGTGTAGACGCTGCGGTAATCGCGCGCCAGCAGGCGCTGCTCCTGCAAGCCGTTGCCCGTCAGCGCATTGTCCGCGTGGGCCACGGTGACGGCGATGTCCGTGCGCGCATCGCTCCAGCCCAGCTTGCCGAAGATCTGGCGCACGTCGGACGGGGAATCATCGCGCCAGCCGTCTTCCTTGAAGCGGTTGCCCGTCACGTACCAGTGCCAGCCGCTGGCATGGCTGCCGCCATGCTCGAATTCGACGGCGCGCCGCTGATGCGAACCCAGGCGCGCCTCGACGGCTGTGCCGGGATTGCTCTTGCCATCCTTGGTCTGCAGGGCCAGCGCGCCGCCCAGGGTATTCAGGCCGAACAGGGGGTTCGAGCCTGGCATCAGGGTCAGCGAGGCGATGGCCATGCGCGGGATCAAATCCCAGCTGACGACATCGCCAAACGGCTGGTTCAGCCGCATGCCGTCGAGGTACACGGAAAGTCCTTGCGGCGTGCCCAGCAGGGGCGAGGCCGTGTAGCCGCGGTAGCTGACGTCGGGCTGGAAGGGGTTGTTCTGCACCTCGTTCACATAGACGCTGCCCAGGTTGCGGCGCAGGAAGGCGGAAATGTCGAGCGCGCCGCTGCCGGTGATCTGCTGCGCGCTGGCCGTCTGCACGGGCGCGGCAAAGGCATCGCGCGGCCGCTCCACGGTGGGCAGCGGCATGCTGCCCGTGATAATGACGGTGGGCAAATCGTACGCCGGCTCCAGGTTGGCAGGATGGGCAAGCTCGGCGGCTTGCGCCTGGCACAGCGCCATGGCGGCGGCCGCGAATAAGGTCAGTCTCATGCAGGTCCCCGATTTATCGTGTTTTTTATTACTGCCCAGTATCGGACAGCCACCGGGGGATGGCCTAGGGAAAAACTCCCGCCGTGCTGGGAAGGGATAACAAAAGTCAGCGCTGCAAGGGAAGATAGCTTTGCTTGAGCTGGCGCAAGACAAAACTCGATTTGCTGTGGCGGATACCGGGAATTTTATACAGGCGCTCGCGCAGCAGCCGTTCATAGTCGCGCGTGTCGCTCACGGCGATGCGCAGGTAGTAGTCGTAGTCGCCGGACACAAGAAACGCTTCCAGCACTTCCGGGATCATGGCCAGCGCGTGGCCGAATTCAAACAGGGCCTGGTCGGAATGGTCGTCCAGGGTGACTTGCACGATGACGGTATCGGCCAATCCCACCTTGGCCGCGTTGACGTTCACCGTATAACCCTCGATGACGCCATCGTCTTCCATGCGCTTGATGCGCGCCCAGCATGGCGACGAGGTCAGGCCCACCTTGGCGCTCAGGTCGTGCAGGCTGATACGGGCGTCCTGCTGCAGGGCCCTCAGGATGGCGAGGTCGAATTTGTCGAGCTTCATTCTGTTAATTCCTTATTTCACAGCAAATTTTGCTGAATACTGCATTCTATACGAGAAAACCAGCAGCCTTTTCTGCCGCATCAGGCAGAAAATAAGGCCATGAAACCCGATCCCGCTCCCCTCCTTGCTCACGCATCCCACAACGGCGCCAGCACCCTGATCGACACCCTGCTGGCGCTGGGCGTCGATACCGTCTTCGGCTATCCGGGCGGCGCCGTGCTGCCCCTGTACGACGCGCTGCACGCCCAGCCCCGCCTGCGCCATATTCTCGTGCGCCACGAACAGGCGGCCGTGCACGCGGCCGAAGGTTACGCACGTAGCACGGGCCGGCCCGGCGTCGTCTTCGTCACGTCCGGCCCCGGCATGAGCAATACCACCACGGGCTTGCTCGACGCCCTGTGCGATTCGATACCCGTCATCTGCATCAGCGGCCAGGTGGCTACCACCAGCATCGGCACGAATGCCTTCCAGGAATGCGACGCGCTGGGCATTTCGCGCCCCGTCACCAAGTGGAACCGGCAAATCCGCGCGGCAGAGGAAACGGCGGCCGTCGTGCGCGAGGCGTATGCGCAAGCCACGCAAGGCCGGCCCGGCCCTGTGCTGGTCGACTTTCCCAAGGATCTGCAGCTGGCACCGGTGCAGGAAGCGACGGTGCTGGCCCCTGCCACGCCGGCCCCGGTGCCGATGCCGGCAGCCTCCGATCTTGAACGGGCCGCCAGCCTGATCGCCGCCGCGCGCCAGCCCGTGTTCTATGGCGGCGGAGGCCTCGTCAATTCCGGCCCGGAGGCCTGCGCCGCGTTTCAACAACTGGTGAAACTGGCGGCCGCGCCGTGCACCCTGACCTTATTGGGCCTGGGCGCCTTTCCCGCCTCGCATCCGGCCTTCCTGGGCATGCTGGGCATGCACGGCACGCTGGAAGCGAACCTGGCCATGCACCATGCAGACCTGATCGTCTGCGTGGGCGCCCGCTTCGACGACCGGGTGACGGGACGTCTCGATGCCTTCTGTCCCGGCGCGAAAATCATCCACGTCGATATCGACCCGGCGTCGATCGGCAAGGTGGTGCGCGCCGACGTGGCCCTGCGCGGCGACTGCGCGCCCGTGCTGGCGGCTCTGCTGGTGCAGCTGCGCGGGCGATTGCTGGCGGACCGCCAGCCGTGGTGGCAGCGCATCGACGGCTGGCGCACGCAGGACTCGCTGGCGTTCGACGACACGCCCGACGTCATCGCGCCGCAGGCGCTGATGCGGCGGCTGCAGGCGGCGCTCGACAGCATGGACAGCGGCGACGCCATCGTCTCCACCGACGTGGGCCAGCACCAGATGTGGGCGGCGCAGCATCTGCGCTTCGAGCAGCCGCGCCGCTGGCTGACCTCGGGCGGCGCCGGCACCATGGGCTATGGCTTGCCGGCCGCCATCGGCGCGCAGATCGCCCACCCGGACAAGTGCGTCGTGTGCGTCAGCGGCGACGCCTCGATCCTGATGAATATCCAGGAACTGGCCACGGCCGTGCAGCACCGCCTGCCCGTGAAAGTGGTGCTGTCGAACAATGGCTACATGGGCATGGTGCGCCAGTGGCAGGAACTGATACACGGCGGGCGCTACAGCCACAGCTACACCGAAGCGCTGCCCGACTTCGTCGCCCTGGCGCGCGCATTCGGCTGGCAGGCGCACACGGTGAGCCGGCGCGAAGA
This sequence comes from Janthinobacterium sp. GW823-FHT01H08, assembly GCF_058797855.1. Taxonomy (NCBI): domain Bacteria; kingdom Pseudomonadati; phylum Pseudomonadota; class Betaproteobacteria; order Burkholderiales; family Oxalobacteraceae; genus Janthinobacterium; species Janthinobacterium sp. GW823-FHT01H08. The sequence goes on along the minus strand of NZ_CM179504.1, from coordinate 954,892 downwards.
CCTCGACGGGGCACTGGCGGCCTGCCTGGCGTCCGAAGGCCCGTACTTCCTCGACGTGCGCGTGCACGGCGCGGAAAACTGCTTCCCCATGATGGCCCCCGGCGCGGGGCACCATGAAGTGACCTTATCCAAGGGCAAGGTGTACAAGGAACGGTAGGTGGGATGAGCGGCGGGACGCCGCGTAATCCGACACCACCACCGGCCTCGCCAACGATGTGGTCGGATTACGCTCTACGAGCTAATCCGACCTACGCCAGCTTTCCCATGATGGCGCCCGGCACGAGGCGCCATGAAGCTGCCTTATAAGGGCAAAATGTACAGCGGCCGGTAGGTCGGATTAGCGGGGCAACGCCTCGCGTAATCCGACACCACCACCGGCCGCGCCAACGATGTGGTCGGATTACGCTCTACGAGCTCATCCGACCTACGCCCATATCCGGTAGATCCAGTAGCTTTCATCTTCTTTCATGGCGCGCGCCAGTTCCGTGGGACTCAAGCCCGTGATTTCGCGCGTCTCGCGGCAGAAATGCGCCTGGTCGGCGTAGCCGCCGCTGGCGGCGACGTCGGACCATGACGCCGTGCCCTGCAGGATGGCGCCGCGCTCGTCGAGGAACAGCTGTTCCGCGCGGCGCATGCGGCGCAAGGTGCGCATGGGCTGGCCGGCCCAGGCCTTGATGCGGCGCTCGATGTTGCGCGCGCTGCTGGCCAGGCCCGTCGATGCGGCCTGCACGCCCAGCCGGCGCACCCAGTCTTGCACGGCGCCGGCCGGTTGGTCGCCATTCTTGCGCGCCAGCAGCCAGCGCGGCGCCAGAAAATCCTCCACCAGCCTGACGCGGACCGCGTCGTCCGGCGCGGCCAGCACGGCGTCGGACAGGGACAGCCAGTCGGCATCGAACAGCGCGCCGAGGGGGCGGAACTGGTCCAGCAAGGCATCCATCGATATGCCCGTCAACGCATGCAGGGCGGCCGGATAAAACATCACGACAAACGAGTGCACGGGACCGGGGTTGTAGCTGACCAGCGGATACGAACGGGGGCCGCCGAACAGCGCGGGCGGCATGCGCACGTCCGCCAGCGACAGGCCCGGCGCGGCCGCTTCCACGTCGCCGGCGACGGTCCAGACGATGCTGCACATGGGCGCGGCGGGAAACCGGTTCAGGCGCTGCGCCGGCGGCAAGGGCGCGCAGCCCGTGGTGTCGCGCACGAGGATGGCGCGCACGCAGGAAGCGAGCGCGGCGCGCGGGGAGATCAAACGGGTCAGGGGCTTAGGGGCGGCTGGCATGGCGACGATTGTACCGGCAATTTCTGGCCGCGCACGATGTCGTATTCGTTCAATACAAACGGGCCGCAATCGCGTAGAGTGTGGCCATTATTGCAAGCAATCCTCGTACTTTTACCGTATCGACAGGAGATGTTCATGCCGCCACTCGACCACGCCGCCCCCGCCGTCGCCACGCCCCTGCGCCAGATCCGCCGCCTGCCGGGGCCCTTCGCCTTGCCCATCGTCGGCAACAGCCTGCAGCTCAAACTCACGCGCATCCACCGCGACGTGGAACAATGGGTACAGCGCTACGGCCCCTTCATGCGCGCCTGGTTCGGCCGCACCCTGGTACTGGTGGTGGCCGACAGCGAGGCCGTCGGCGCCGTGCTGCGCGACCGGCCCGACGGTTTTCGCCGCCCCCTGAGCAGTTCGGTGGTCTCCGACGAAATGGGCGGCGTGCCCGGCCTGTTCCTGGCCGAGGGCACGGAGTGGCGCAATCAGCGCCGCATGGTCATGGCCGGCATGGCGCCGGGCGCCATCAAGGCCTACTTCCCCGCGCTGGTGACGGTGGCGCAGCGCCTGCAGCGGCGCTGGCATCTGGCCGCCACGCAAGGCCAGGCGATCGACCTCGATGGCGACCTGAAACGCTACACGGTCGACATCATCGCCGGCCTGGCCTTCGGCACGGAAGTCAATACGCTCGAATCGGGCGAAGACGTGATCCAGCGCCACATGGACGACATCCTGCCCGCCGTGGCGCGGCGCAGCCTGTCCATGTTCCCGTACTGGCGCTATGTCAAGCTGCCCATCGACCGCCGGCTGGACCGCGACGTGGCGGCCCTGTCCGCCGCCGTGGCGGACCTGGTGCAGCAGGCGCGCGCGCGCATGGCGCACGACCCGGCGCGCCGCGCGCATCCGCCCAACCTGCTCGAAGCCATGATCGCCGCCGCCGATCTGGAAGACAGCGGCGTGACGGACCGCAACGTGGCCGGCAATGTGCTGACCATGCTGCTGGCGGGCGAGGATACAACGGCCAACACGGTGTCCTGGATGATTTATTTGCTGCAATGCAATCCGCAGACTCTGGCGAAGGCGCGCGAGGAAGTGCGGCGCCTGGCGCCCGACGCGGCCCAGTTCACGATCGAGCAGATGGATAGCCTCGACTACCTGGGCGCCTGCGCCAGCGAAGCCATGCGCTTGAAGCCGGTGGCGCCCTTCCTTCCCGTCGAGGCGCTGCGCGACACGGTCATCGGCGACATCGCCGTGCCGGCCGGCACCCTCGTCTGGTGCGTGATGCGCAACGACACCGTATCGGATGCGCACTTTCCCGACCCGCTGGCCTTCCAGCCCGAGCGCTGGCTGGCGGACAGCGGCGAGGCCAACAACAAGCGCGCTTCGATGCCCTTCGGCGCCGGCTTGCGCACGTGCCCGGGCCGCTACCTGGCCTTGCTGGAAATCAAGATTGCCATGGCCATGCTGCTGGGCAGCTTCGACATCGCCGGCGTCGACACGCCCGATGGCGGCGAGGCGCAGGAACTGATGGGGTTTGTGATGTCGCCCATCGGCCTGACGATGCGCCTGGCGCGGCCGCAGTGATACCATGGGGGAATCTCAGTCAACGTGCTTTCCCCATGCAAATTCACCTGGAATCGCCGCAGCAAGCGGACGTGCAAACCCTGATCGCCGAGCTGGATGCCTATCAACAAACGCTGTATCCGGCCGAATGCGTCTACTCGCTGGACCTGGCATCGTTGCCGCCGGAAACCCTGCTGTTTGCCGTCGCCCGCGATGCGGCAGGCGCAGCGCGCGCCTGCGGCGCCATCGTCGTCACGCCCGCTTTCGGCGAGGTCAAGCGCATGTATGTGCACCCGGACAGCCGCGGCCTGGGCCTGGCCAAGCGCCTGCTGGCCGTGCTGGAAGAGCAGGCGCTGGCGCGCGGCTGCCGCCTGCTGACCCTGGAGACGGGCATCCACCAGCCCGAGGCCATCGCCCTGTACGCGCGCCACGGCTACCAGCGGCGCGGGCCGTACGGCGACTATCCCGACGATCCGTTCAGCGTGTTCATGGAAAAACCGCTGCAGGCGGCGCCATGAGCGCCCCATCCGACAGCCTGCTCGACATCCGCGCGCGCCTGCGCGCCTTTGCCGACGAGCGCGACTGGGACCAGTTCCACACGCCGAAAAACCTGGCCATGGCCCTGTCCGTGGAAGTGGCGGAACTGGCCGAGCACTACCAGTGGCTGTCCACGGGCGCGGATGGCGAACTGGACGAAGCGAAACGCACGGGCATCCGCCACGAGCTGGCCGACGTACTGATGTATCTGGTGCGCCTGGCCGACAAGAGCGGCGTCGACCTGCATGCGGCCGTGCTGGAAAAGATGGCACTGAACGCGCAAAAATACCCGGCGCAGCAGGTACGTGGCGACGCGCGCAAATATAGCGAGTACTGATAGGCCCACCCGTGCGTGGCTGCCGCCCAAAAAGGCGTAGCATCAAGCCATGCCTACTTACCGCCCTCTTCTGCTGCCCCTGCTGGCAATGCTGTTCCATGGCACTGTTGCGCTGGCGCAAACCGCGCCAGTGCCGCAAGTCAAGGTGGACGCCACGCGCGACCCCGTCGATAAATCGTATCGCAAGATGCTGCAGGGCGTGGACCGCTTCGAGCGCGACCATGCGCTGGCGCCGCAGGCCGTGCTGCGCTTTCGTCTGCTGCCGCGCCAGCCCGGCGTGGACATGACGGGCGTGCAGCTGCGCATCGCCGGCGACACCGTCAGCATCCCCTTGCCGCTGGCCGAGGACAACAGCTTTGCCCCCGTGCGCAATGCACAGGCCGCGCGCGAGGATGCCGTGCTGATCGCCAACCGCAAGGCGACCACCATGAGCTGGCGCGCGCAGGTCATCACGCCCGGCTTGCCGCCCGGCACGCGGCGCCTGGGCGACCTGCGCCTGGAATGCCGCGCCGGCATGGATTCGGGCCTGATCTCGAACGACCCGCAAATCATCGCCTGGCTGTCCAGCATGCTCTACAGCACCGACAAGGTCTGCTCGCAGCCGGACGGCAATTATCTGTTCTTCACGGACCGGCCCCTGTTCGGCGTGACCCTCGTGCATGGGGAGCGGCGCCTGGCCCTGCCGTTCAAAATGCTGTATGCGGGCGGCGAGCAGACGCCCGCCTCGCTGCCCTATTGCGATTGCCAGGTCTTGCTTGACCGCACGTATTACGCGCCCCTGTGGGATGCCAGCTGGCCCGACAATACCCTGCTGGAATTTGACTATATGGACGAGGTGGCGCCATGAAGTGGCTGGTATTTCCCGTGCTGGCATTGCTGGCCGCCTGTTCCGGCACGCGCGCCTTGCAGGCAAGCAAGAACGTACCTTACGCTACGCTGGAACAGACGGTACACCTTGGCAGCAGCACGCGCGAACAGGTGCGCGCCGCGCTGGGCGAGAGCACGGCCATCCGTTTCGACAGCGGCAATGAAGTGTGGATGTACACCTACCCGGCCGCCTCTGGCGCGCAGGGAGAATATGTCATTTTGTTTGGCGGGGATGGGGTGGTGAAGAAGGTGCGCAGCGGGGACGTGTACCGGGTGAAGAAGTAAGAGTAACCCCACAGACAAAACCCGGGGGGAATGCTCCCAATGGGAAGCATTCCGGTCACGCAGTGACTGACCCCAGCCTTTCGCCGTTGGGGTAATTATCTTGCCTTCAGCAAGGCCCGTGCCGCCACGCCCGCGCCCGCGCTACGCCCCACGCCGGCAGCCTTGCGCTTGGGCGAGGCCTTCAATTTGAAGATACCGATCGACTGGGCCACGCTCTCGGTGCGCTGCGCCAGGCTGGTGGCGGCCGCGGCCGCCTGCTCGACCAGGGCCGCATTCTGCTGCGTGATGCCATCCATGTGGATGACGGCCTGGTTGACCTGGCCGATACCCTGGTTCTGCTCGCGCGTGGTCGAGGAAATCTCGTCCATCACTTCCGTCACGCGGGCCACCGAGGCGATCACTTCCGTCATGGTGGCGCCCGCATTGCTGGTCAGCACGCTGCCCGCATTCACGGTGGCGATCGAATGGTCGATCAGGTTTTTCACCTCTTTCGCCGCCGTGGCAGAACGCTGCGCCAGGCTGCGTACTTCGCCCGCCACGACGGCGAAGCCGCGGCCGTGCTCGCCTGCGCGCGCCGCTTCCACGGCCGCGTTCAAGGCGAGGATGTTCGTCTGGAAGGCGATGCCGTCGATCAAGCCGATGATGTCGAGAATCTTGCGCGACGACGAGCTGATCTCGTCCATCGTGGTGACCACTTCGCTGACGATGGTGCCGCCCCTGGCCGCGATAGTCGATGCCTGCACCGCCAGGTCGTTGGCCGTGGCCACGTGGTCGGCGCTGTTTTGCACGGTCGATGTCAGCTCTTCCATGCTGGCCGCCGTCTGCTCCAGGCTGGACGCCTGCGATTCCGTGCGGCTGGACAAGTCCATATTGCCCGTGGCGATTTCCGCCGTGGTGATGCGGATATCCTCGAAGTTGGCGCGCACGTCGCCGATGATGCTGTGCAAGTTGATATTGGTCTGGCGCAAGGCCGCCATCAATTGACCCATGTCATCGTCGCGCACCTTGTCGATCACGCCCGTCAAGTCGCCCCCGGCCATCTTGCGCGCCACCGTGATGGCGTCGCCCAGCGGCGCGACGATGGAGTTGTGCAGATGGGCCCAGAAATACAGCATCAGCGCCACGGCGGCGGCGGCCGCGCCGCTGAGCCAGCTGCGCGTGGCCGTGCTCGTGTCGCCGTCGATATTCCACACGGCGCAGCCAAGGATGGCCAGCACCACGCCCAAGATGATGCAATGCAGGGCGATGTCCTGCGACAGGCTCAGCTTGCGCCACTCGGCCAGCTTGGCGGCCCAGCCCTGGCGCACGACGCGGCCATTGCGGATCGCCAGGTTCGCGCTATTGCCGTCTTTAAAACTTTTATACAGAGCTGCCGCTTCGTTGATCTGCTCGCGCGTGGGCTTGGTGCGCACGGACATATAGCCGATCGGGCGGCCGTTTTCGATGACGGGTGTGATATTGGCGAAGACCCAGTAAAAGTCACCATTCTTGCAGCGGTTCTTGACCATGCCGGTCCACGGCATGCCCGTCTTGATGGTGTCCCACAGGTCGGCAAACGCTTCAGCCGGCATATCGGGATGACGCAGGATATTCTGTGGCGCACCCAGCAGTTCCATTTCTGAAAAACCGCTGACCTCAATGAAATACTGATTGGCGTAATTGATGTTTCCCTGTAAATCCGTGGTGGAAACAATCGTCATGCCTTCATTTAATACGTATTCATTTTGCGTGATAGGCGTATTGACCCGCATCGTCGCTCCTCTATTTTTATCAACTAGCATAACAAAATCATAAAAACAATATACCACATCAAGCACCCATGATATATCGCCCCGGCGGCAGTGACACTGGTCAAAAAATTTAATAAAAACCAATTCATTTATGTTTTAGAATTTACTTTGATTCAACTAGATTGATTTTATTGAATGTAAAATTCAAATTGAACGCAGACACAATAATTAATAAAAAATTATGTATCGATGCGGCAGCCAATAAATATGGTGTTTGCGCCGATAAAAAAACGCGCAAGCGCCGCAATATGCGCCGGCCCATGACGGGACCTGCCGCCAACCATAACGCCGCAACCACGAACATTTCTTGAGGGAAAATAAAAACTGGCGCGAACGCGCCAGTGGGGGAACTGTCTCCAATCCGCTACACAGGCGCCGGGGAGGCGCCTGTGCAGGGACAGCTTACTTGAATGATTTACGCGGTGGCGATTTCGGACGCGGCGGCGCAGGCTTGCGCTCCGTCGTGCCGTCATCGAGGCTGATGCGCAGTTTCTGGCCCGACACGACGACCGATTTCAGGTGGTCGAGGATTTCCGGCGGCATGCCTTCCGGCAGGTCCAGCACGCTGTAGTTGTCAAAGATATCGATGCGGCCGATATGCTTGGCTTCCAGGTTCGCTTCGTTGGCGATGGCACCCACGATGTTGCTTGGCGTCACGGCGTGCTCGCGGCCCACTTCGATGCGGTAAGCCGTCACGCCTGGACGTGGACGTTCCTTCTTCGGCGCGCGCGGTGCAGGTGCTGCGTCGCCCGCGTCCGCTGGCGCATCCTTGAACGCTGGCGCGGACTTGGCGGCGAACGGCTTGCGCGGCGCGGCTGGCGGCGCCAGGTCCGGCGCGTCGCCATCGCGGCTGATGCGCAGCTGCTGGCCCGCGACCCACACGGTCTTCAGCTGATCCAGCAATTCTTTCGGCATGCTGTCTGGCAAGTCCAGGACGCTGTAGTCGTCATAGATTTCGATGCGGCCGATGTTTTTCGAATCGATGCCCGCTTCGTTGGCGATGGCGCCCACGATATTGCCCGGTTTCACGCCATGCTGATGACCGACTTCAATACGGAAGGTCTGCATGCCGGCGTCGGCTGGGCGCTGGATGCGTTCCTTTTTCGGGAAGGCCGGGCGTTCGCTGCGCTCGTTACGGTCGAAACGGTCACCGCGTTCCGGACGGTCGTTGCGCTCAAAACGGTCCTGGCGCACAGGACGGTCGTCTTGCCACGTGGCTTGCTCGCGCGCTTTGTTCTTGTCCAGCAGCAGCGGCGTATTGCCACGCGCCATCTTCGCCAGGGCGGCGGCGATCTCGATGGCGGGAATGTTCTGTTCGCGCTCGAAATCCTCGATCAGCGACTGGAACTGCTCCAGTTCGCCCAGGGCCAAGGTTTCGCTGATCTGTTCCTTGAACTTGGCGATGCGCACGTCGTTGACGGCCTGGATCGTCGGCAATTCCAGCATGCCGATCGGCTGGCGGGTCGAGCGTTCGATGGCTTTCAACAAGTTCTTTTCACGCGGGGTGATGAACAGGATCGCTTCGCCGCTGCGGCCGGCGCGGCCCGTGCGGCCGATGCGGTGGGTATAGCTTTCCGGATCGTGCGGCACGTCGTAGTTGACGACGTGGCTGATGCGCTCGACGTCCAGGCCGCGGGCGGCCACGTCGGTTGCCACGAGGATGTCGATCTTGCCGTCTTTCAACTGCTGGATCGTGCGCTCGCGCTGAGCTTGCTGGATGTCGCCATTGATGGCGGCGGCCGAGAAGCCACGCGCTTGCAGCTTGCTGGCCAGCTCTTCCGTGCCCAGCTTGGTGCGGGCGAAGATGATCATGCCGTCAAACGCTTCCGCTTCCAGGATGCGCGTCAGCGCGTCGAGCTTGTGCATGCCCGACACCAGCCAGTAGCGCTGGCGGATGTTGTCGGCCGTGCCCGTCTTGGCGGCGACCGTCACTTCGGCCGGGTTCACCAGGTAGGTGGTGGCGATGCGCTTGATGACGGAAGGCATGGTGGCCGAGAACAGGGCCGTTTGATGGCCGTCTGGCGTTTCTTTCAAGATACGTTCGACGTCGTCGATAAAGCCCATGCGCAGCATTTCATCGGCTTCATCCAGCACCAGGGTTTTCAGCTTGGACAGGTCCAGCGAACCCTTGTCCAGGTGATCGATGACGCGGCCAGGCGTGCCGACGATGACGTGCACGCCGCGGCGCAGGGCCGACAGCTGCGGGCCGTAGCTTTGGCCGCCGTAGATCGGCAGCACGTGGAAGCCGGGAATGTGGGCGGCGTACACCTGGAACGCTTCGGCGACCTGGATGGCCAGTTCGCGCGTCGGTGCCAGGACCAGGGCTTGGGGTGAGCTTTGTTTCAGATCGATGCGCGACAGGATAGGCAAGGCGAAGGCGGCGGTTTTACCCGTGCCCGTTTGCGCCTGGCCCAGCACGTCGCGGTTGGCGAGCAATAATGGAATCGTGGCCGCCTGGATAGGCGACGGTGTTTCGTAACCGACATCCTTGAGCGCGCGAATCAGCGGCTCGCTCAGGTTAAGGTCGGAAAATAAGGAAATTGGTGTATCAGACATGAAATCACTCACAAGTTCGCTCGAATCGCCCAATGCGAAAGAGTGTATCTGCTAGTTTACTCTTTACTGGACCTTACCGGGTGGAACGAGGCGGCAGAACGCCATTTTTTGCATTCTAAAACGCAGAAAAATCGGCGATCCGCACGCAATTGGTGCAAAAACCAAGCAATATTATGTGTTTTGCAATAGATTCGGCTGTTTTACAGATGCGCCTCGATATTGCTTGCCGCATCGACCGAGTGGCGCAAGAACTCCAGCAAGTCCTCGTTCAGGCGGTCCTTGTGCGTCGTCGCCAGGCCGTGCGGCGCGCCCGCATACACAAGCAATTTGCTGCCGATGATGAGCTCAGCCGTGCGCCGCGCCGAGGCGGCGATCGGCACGATCTGGTCGTCGTCGCCATGGATCACCAGGGTCGGCACGTCGAATTTGGCCAGGTCGCCCGTGAAATCCGTCTCGGAAAATTGCTTGATGCACAGGTAGGACGCCGGCATGCCCGCCTGCATGCCTTGCCGCCAGAAGCTGTCGCGCACGCCCTGCGACGGTGTCGCGCCGGGCCGGTTGTAGCCATAAAAGGCCTCGCTCAAGTCGCGGAAGAATTGGCTGCGGTCGGCCTGCACGCCCGCGCGGATGGCGTCAAACGCGGACAGCGGCAAGCCCAGCGGGTTTTCCGTGGTTTGCAGCATCAGCGGCGGCACGGCGCCCACCAGCACGGCGCCCGCCAGGCGCTCGGTGCCATGGCGGCCGATGTAGCGCGCCACTTCGCCGCCGCCCGTCGAGTGACCGACGAGGGTGGCGCCCGTCAGGTCGAGCGCGGCTATCAGCGCGGCCAGGTCGTCGGCATAGGTATCCATGTCGTTGCCGTCGAAGGGCTGGCTGGAGCGGCCATGGCCGCGCCGGTCGTGCGCGATGACGCGGTAGCCGCGCGCGGCCAGATAAAACATCTGGTCTTCCCAGGCGTCGGACGACAATGGCCAGCCGTGGCTGAAGACGACGGGCGGGCCGCTGCCCCAGTCCTTGTAATAAATCAAGGTGCCGTCGGCGGTACGCAGAGTATTGGTTGAATGCAAGTCAGGGGTAGTCATGGAACGCTCCTTGTCGGTGGGCCAGCGGCCATTGTGGCCGCAATCGGCTTGCGCACGCCGCGCGCTACGCCAGAGCATTGCGGTAGAGTAAGATTGCCGCTGCTTTGCTTTCCCGTATTCACTTTTGGAGTTGTCATGCGCTTTCCCGTCGTCCTCGCCGCCAGCCTGTTCAGCACGGCTGCCCTCGCCCAACCGCTCGTTGCCGAAGCGCCCTTGCGCGCCCATCTGTCCTTCCTGGCCGACGATTTGCTCGAAGGACGCGGCACGGGCCAGCGCGGCGGCGACCTGGCCGTGCGCTACCTGGAAACGCAGGCGGCCGTGGCCGGCTTGCAGCCATTGAAAGATGGCAGCTACCGCCAGGCGCTGACCATCGTCGGCAGCAAGGCCTTGCCATCGAGCACAGTGACCTTCAGCGCAGGCGGCAAGACCTTGTCTCCCGCCTTCGGCAAGGACATCGTCTTTGGCGCGGCGAATGGCCAGCAGACAGTGGCGTTCGACGCGCCCGTGGTGTTTGCCGGCTACGGCATCCGCGCGCCCGAGGAACGCTGGGACGATTTCAAGGGCATCGACTTGAAGGGCAAGCTCGTCATCATGATGGTCAACGACCCGCAGCCGACCGCCGCCGAGCCAAACCGTTTTGCCGGCAAGTCCCTCACGTATTACGGCCGCTGGGTCTACAAGTACGAGGAAGCGCTGCGCCAGGGCGCCGCCGGCGTCTTGCTGATCCACACGACCGAGTCCGCTTCCTACCCGTGGTCGGTGCCCGCCAACGGTTTCGGCCATGAACGCTTCAACCTGGCCGGCGCGGGCAATGCGATGGAAGGCTGGCTGCAGGAAGATATGGCGCGCGCCCTGTTCCAGGCGGGCGGACAGGACCTGGACGCCTTGCGCGCCCAGGCCGAAACGCGCGAATTCCGCCCCGTGGCCCTGAACGCGACGGTCAGGGTGGCACTGAATAGCCAGGTGCGCAGCATCGAGCAATTCAACGTGGCCGGCATCGTGCCGGGCACGGACCCGAAGCTCAAGGACGAAGCCGTCATTTACTCGGCCCACTGGGACCATCTGGGCAAGGATGAGGAAGGCAGCGCCCGCGCAGGACAGAGCGACCATATCTACAACGGCGCCATCGACAATGCCTCGGGCGCGGCGGCCCTGCTGGCCATGGCGCAAGTGGCCGTGAAACAGCCGGCGCGGCGCACGCAGATCTTCCTGTGGCCGGCCGGCGAGGAAACGGGCATGTTGGGCAGCACGGCTTACACGCGCGCGCCCCTGTGGCCGCTGGCCAAGACGGCAGCCGACCTGAACCTCGACAGCATGAATTTCGTCGGCAAGACGCACGACATCGGCGTGGCCGGCGCCGAGCGCAGCAGCCTGTACGCAAGCGCCGCCAAGGTCGCCAAGCGCATGGGCTTGCGTTTGGCGCCGACCATCCCCGACCTGTCCGGCGCCTTTTACCGGGCCGACCATTTTGCCTTCGCCAAGGCCGGCGTGCCCGCCTTCAACGTGGGCTCGGCCGTGTTTTCCGGCGACGGCTCGTTCGACTTCGTCAAGGAGCCGACAGCGTCCAGCGAGCGTCTGGTTGCGTTCAAAAAGGATTACCACCAGGTCACCGATGAGTATCACCCGTCGTGGGACTTGTCCGGCATGGTGCAGCAGGCGCAGTTCACCCTGAATCTGGGCTACGAAGTGGCGAACGACAAGAATTTGCCGGTGTGGAACAAGGGCGAGGCGTTTGGAAAAGTGAAGCGCTGACGTCAAGCGTAGGTCGGATTAGCGGGGCATCGCCCCGCGTAATCCGACAACATTGTCAGCAGAGTTGGTGGTGTCGGATTACGCGGCGTAGCCGCTAATCCGACCTACGCTCCTTGATTCAAATCGCCATGATGCGTTTCAGGTCGACGAATGCCGTCTCGTACAAATGCTGGAACGCGCCCACCATGACCTCTTCCACGCCTTCGGCCGCATCGAACTCGCTCGACCATTCGGCCACACAGGAAGCGGCGCCCGGTTCGCCCGTGACGCGCAGGGTGGAACGGTAGTTCTTGACGGGGATCGGGCCCGAGACGATGGTGTAGCTGTAGCTCTTGTCCGCTTCGCTGTAGCTTTGCAGGCGTTCGGCGATGATGGCGCCGTCCGTGGTTTTCAGGCGGCGCACGCGGCCGCCATGCTCGGACAAACTGGTCTTGATGGAGCTCGACCATTCATTCAGCGACTGGAAGCCGCCGATAAAATCCCACACGCGTTCGGCGCTTGCCGCCAATGTTACAGAAACAATTACTTGGGCCATCTTTAATTCGGTTCCTCATCCAGGTTTGCCGGGCGCCGCGCCCGGCCGGCCGGAGTTGCCCGGCACAGCCGCTATTTTAGCGCCCATGCGGCTTTGCTGCTGAGCAAAGCATGGCAACTGGCCAGCCTGGGGTGGCTGCCTTACAGATTTTCCGCCAAGAAAATCAAGGAATTGCCGTGCGCGTGGGCGGCGGCACGCTGCTGGTAGCTGTCGCGGTGGGTACAGTTGAAACCGTGCTCGGCGCCCGGGTAGATATGGATTTCCACGTCTTGCCGGTCTTCGAAGCGCTCGGCGATCGTTTGCACGGCTTCCGGCGGAATATGGCTGTCCTGGCCGCCGAAATGCATGAGCAGCGGCACCTGGATCTTGTCAGCCAGGTCCAGCTTGTTCTGGATGCCGCCGCCGTAATAGGCGATGGCGGCGTCGACCAGGCCGGCCGCGGCCGTTTGAAACGACAGGCGGCCGCCGAAGCAGTAGCCGACCGAGGCGAGCTTGCCCGTCACTTCCGGACGCGCACGCAGGACGGCGACGGTGGCGGCGATATCGGCGTCGGCGTGCGGATTGTCGGTGGCCTGCATCAGTTCGACGGCACGCTTCCAGCCGTCCGCGTCATAGCCGAGTTCGATGTGCGCGCCGGCGCGCCAGAACAGGTCCGGCACCAGCACCACATAGCCATCGGCCGCGTACTGGTCGGCCACGGCGCGGATATGCTCGTTGACGCCGAAAATTTCCTGCAACAGGATGATGGCGGGGCCCTTGCCCACGTGCGGCACGGCCAGGTAAGCCTGGAAAGTGCCGTCCGGGCCGGCGATATCGATCCACTGCGAAGTTGTGCTCATAGAAACTCCAGTCTGAGGTTGGGGGAGGATGCCACAAGCAGGCATGTTACTGGTTTTTCGCCGTGTCTGCGCCCGCCCTTGGTCCAGGCTCAATACATCTCGCGCAGGTAAATCACGGGACCCGATCTGAGGATGCCAAAGACGACGTGCCCCAGGGTGCTGGGCAGGTAATGCAAGCCGCTGACAGACACGTCGACGCTACCCGCCACGCCGGGTGCCAGCAAGACCAGTTGCCCATTGGGTGGAGGCAAGGCGCCTTGCTTGAATGCATAGGTGCCGCCCTGCACTTTCAGAACGCCATTGCACGCGCCAGCGCCCGAGGTAAATCCCTTGCCGCAGTTGGCTAGCGTGACCCCGGCACTCCCGAACTGCGTGACGCTATCGGACACATTGCCCAGCCAGCCGCTATTCCAGTATTGCACCTGTACGGGCAGGCGTATCGGCAGGCGCTCGGAACCGTAGCTATGGGGCACCATGATGCGGCCCGTAAGTATGGTCAGCTTCGCTTCCGTGCCGGCATCGGACGGCGCCGACGTCACGGCGGTGCCGCCGGCATAGGTAGTGGTGGCACGGAACAGCACGTCGGTCGGCGGCGCCAGCGCGACCGTACCGGCCGGTACCGCAAATGCGCCGGGAAAGCGGTAGGCGATCTGGCTGCTGGCCACGCCCGCCGTGAAGCTGGCCGGCGCGATGCCCGTCACGGTCGTTTGCGCGGCAGTCCCGTCGCTCAGCCGGCTGCCCGACGGCGCCGCCGGCGGAAAGACCGTCAGGCCCGTGGCGGCATCGTAGGCGCGCAAGGCCACCTGGGCCGTCAGGGCCGTGTCGCGCCCGTCGAAGTTGAGCGTCGTCCCGTTCGCGGCATTCTGCGCCGTGACGCGCAGCTTGAACGGCTGCTGCGCATAGATGAAACTGCCCGCCGCGCAGGACAATGGCGCCTTGCAAGGCATGGGCTCAGTGCCAGGCACCTCCGTGACGAAGTGGTGCGGGATGAATTGCACGCTGTTGCTGGCGCCCGTGGTGAACGGCGGGATGACGCCGTTGACGGCGGGCGGCGGGGCCCCGAGGTAGGTGGCCATCGTCGCCGTAAACTGGATGGTGCCCGCTTCCGCCCAGCTCAGGTTGCTGGCGGTGCCGATGCCGTTGTTAAAAGTCAGGCTGCCCGCGACTGCGGGGTTGGCGGCGCCGGAAAAGGTGGGCGCGACGAGACTACTGCCCAGCAGCACCGTCTGCGCCGTCGTTTCCCTGCCAAAATTGGCCGTCACGGCGTCGGCCACGTTCACGGCCGACACGCTGATGCGGGTGGCGGGCGCCACGGGCAACGCGGCCAGGCCCGCCCGCTGCGGCGTGGCGATGGCGCTGAACACGAAACGCCGGGGCCCCACGATGACAGTGCCGCTACCCGTCATGGTCAGGCCGCTGTCGCTGCCGCTGGTCGGGGCATACGTGGCCGTCAGGCCCAGTGCGCCTGCATCGGCGTACAGCATGTTCGGCGTGGCCAGGCCGTCGGCATCGAAGGCCAGTTGCACGGGCGCACCGGTCGCGCTGCAGGCGCTGCCCGCGTTGGCGGCCAGGGGTTTATACGTGCCATCCTTGTCCTGTATGCGCGCGGGCAAGGTGCCCGTGCCGGGATTGGCGTAGTTGCAGCGCAGCTGCAAGGTCTTGTTCTGGTTGGCAAACAAGGGTACGCAGGCGCGCGGGTTCGACGGCGACACCTGCAGCGCGCTGATGGCGATGGGCCCCTCGGCCTCGGCATAACGGGGGAGGCCGCTCACCTGCAGCGCGCTGCTGACAAATGCCATCTGACAATTGGTCACGCTGCCGTCGACGCTGCTCTTGCAGACCAGCGCCCCCGTCGTCGCCGGCGTGCTGCTCAGGCCCAAGGGAACGTTGCTGGCCGGCGTGGTCTGCGCCACGCTGGACGCGGCCGTGCCTGTCGCCGGTAGGGTCGCGTTGAGTTGTGCCACGGCGCCGCCCGGCGTCAGCGTGACCTGGGCCGCGCCCGTGTAGACGGTGCTGCAGGCCGCGTCGGCGCAGGCCGTCACGGTCACGGGCGCGGGCGCACAGCTGAGCGCCGAAGGCGGATGCGTGATCTGGAAGTGATCCGGCCCGGCCTGGGTGCCCGGGCCGCACTTCGGCCCCATCGGCTCATTGAAAGCCCAGCCGCTGTTGTTCGTCACGCAACTGCACGGGTTCGACGGCGTGTACGCCTTGCAAGTGATCGTCTGCTGCACGCGGCCCTGCCAGCCCAGGGTGATGTGATCGACCTTGGCGTTGCCCGTGATATAGGCGTTGGACGAGTCGAGCGTCACCTCGCCGGCGTCCACATTGCCCTTGATGCCATTGCCGGAAGCGATCGACAAGGAATTGCTGGCGTCCACGTTGCCCGTGACGAGCAGGCCCGATGCCTTCAAGTCGATCGTCGGCGATTTCAGATTGCCCGTCACCTGGCTGCCGGAACCGATGGTCAGCGAGGTGGTCGCCGTGATATCGCCCTGGATGCGGGTACTGGAAGCCAGGATATTGACGACGGTGCCGCTGATGGGACCGTTGATGACGGAACCCGAAGCGATTTCCACCGGGCCCTTGGCGCTGATCTTGCCAGTCACCTTGACGTTGTTCGAGCCCATCTTGATGGTGGTGGCGGAAATATTTGCCGTAATGGTCTGTTCCTGCGCGCCCATGAGGAAAGTGCCTCCCTCGGCGCTCAAGCTGCCCCCCGTCACTTTCAGGTTCGACGGATTGATGTCCTTGATGTCGAGATTGCCCTTGACCGTCAGCGCGGCATTGCCGCTCATCGTCAAGCCCTGGTTGTAGCTCATCGCCAGGGAACTGTTGACCGTCACGCCATACGCGCTGCCGATGACGATGACGTCGGTGGAGCCCAGCGCCAGCGAGGCGCACGTGTATTGCAAGCCGTCCGTGCTCAGGCTGCAGCCGCTGACGGTGCCGCCATTGAAGTTGAGCGTGGCCGCGTGGGCAAGCGAGGAGCCCAGCAGCAATGTCAGGGCGGCAAAAAAGTGAAGTAAGCGCACGATATCGAGGAATCCGGTGGGTGGGGAGCCAGCGGGCGCGCGGATTATTCCATGCTAATCTACGCCATCGCTGTTATTGCATTATGGCAGTATTTATCTCCTTCACGCATATCGCATGATCAAGCAAAGTCCCAAAGAATTTCCCCTGCGCACCGTCGACATCATCGTCTACCCGGGCTTCAAGGCGCTCGAAGCTATCGGCGCCATGAAAGTGTTTGACTACGCCAACACCCATTTGCGCCTGCGCAATCTGCCTGGAGGCTACGACGTGCGCATCGCCTCGACGGCCATCGGCCCCGTCGAGTCGGACACCCTGATGTCGCTGCACGCGAGCAAGGCGCTTGACGCCAGCCGCCTGCCCGACCTGGCCGTCATCGTCGGCTGCCACCACGTCGAGCAAGTCTTGCAGGACATTCCCGCCCTGGCCGCCTGGGTGGCCGAGGCGGCGCCCCGCATCGATACGCTGGCGGCGCTGTGCACGGGCTGCTTCTTCCTGGCCGAGGCCGGTGTACTCGACGGCAAGAGCGCCGCCACGCACTGGAGCGCCGTGGACAGCCTGCGCCAGCGCTACCCCCAGATACAGGTCAATGCGGATGCGATTTTCGTGCGGGAAGGGAAATTCTGGACGTCGGCCGGCGTGACGGCCGGCATCGACCTGGCGCTGGCCCTGGTGGAAGACGATTTCAGCCGCGATATCGCGCTCGAAGTGGCGCGCGACCTGGTCGTGTATCTGAAGCGGCCCGGCGGCCAGTCGCAGTTTTCCGTCCACCTGTCGAGCCAGATGACGACGCATCCCACCATCCGCCAGTTGCAGGGCTGGATCATGGAGCATCTTGCCGACGAGCTCACGGTGCCGCTGCTGGCAGCCAGGCTGGCCATGAGCGAGCGCAATTTTACGCGCGTCTTCCAGCGCGAAACGGGCACCAGTCCCACGGAATTCATCGACACGGCGCGCTTCGAAGTGGCGCGCCGCTTACTGGAAGACAATGTGTCTTCCTTAAAACAGGTGGCCGTGCAGGCGGGTCTGCACAGCGAGGACAGGCTGCGGCGCCTGTTTCAAAAGAAACTCGCCATCACGCCGCGCGACTACCGCGAGCGCTTTTCCAGCACGGCGCGCTAGGCGCAACGAAGGTCAGCGCGGCTTGCCGTGACGCACGTGGCGCGTGGCCACTTGGCGGCTTTGCCGGGCCAGCGGCGTGAACATCAGCGCACACAGCAGATAGGTGGCCAGCAGCGCCAGCCAGATGGCGGGCGTGGCGAGGATGGCGACATTGCTCCACCACAAGGCCAGCAGGGAAGACAGGGCCGCGCCGAGGAAGACGGGCAGCATGCGGCGCAAGGTCGCGAGATAGGCAGTGGCAAACATGGACGGCTCCCAAAGCAAGACATGATGTCTTCACACTAGCAGGGGCAGGCAGCGAAGTACAGCCTGCCGCCCAACCCCGTCCGTCAAGTGTTGCGCAATGAGGACATCCGATACGATTAGTACAACACGACGGAACGGATCGATTCGCCGCTCTTCATCAGGTCGAAGCCTTCGTTGATGCGTTCGAGCGGCAAGCGGTGCGTGATCAGGTCGTCAATGTTGAGCTTGCCTTCCATATACCAGTCGACGATCTTCGGCACGTCCGTGCGGCCGCGTGCGCCGCCGAAGGCGGAACCGCGCCATTCGCGCCCCGTCACCAGCTGGAACGGACGCGTGGAAATTTCCTGCCCGGCCGCCGCCACGCCGATGATGAACGATTTGCCCCAGCCCTTGTGCGTGCACTCGAGCGCCTGGCGCATCAGGGTCGTGTTGCCCACGCATTCGAACGAATAATCGGCGCCGCCGTCCGTCAGTTGCACGATGGCGTCGACCACGTTGTCCACTTCGTTCGGGTTGATGAAATGCGTCATGCCGAACTTGCGCGCGATGGCCTGGCGCGCCGGGTTGATGTCCACGCCGATGATTTTATCGGCGCCGACCATCTTCGCCGCCTGGATCACGTTCAGGCCGATGCCGCCCAGGCCGAACACGGCCACGTTAGCGCCCGCCTCGACCTTGGCCGAGAACAGCACGGCGCCCACGCCCGTCGTCACGCCGCAGCCGATGTAGCAGACCTTGTCGAACGGCGCGTCTTCGCGGATTTTTGCGAGAGCGATTTCCGGCACGACGATGTAATTGGAAAAGGTGGACGTGCCCATGTAATGGAACAGCGGCTGGCCATTCAGCGAAAAGCGGCTGGTGGCGTCCGGCATCAGGCCGCGGCCCTGGGTCGAACGGATGGCCTGGCACAGATTCGTCTTTTGCGACAGGCAGAATTTGCACTGGCGGCATTCCGGCGTGTACAGGGGAATGACGTGGTCGTCCTTTTTCAGGGTCGTCACGCCCGGGCCCACGTCGACGACGACGCCGGCGCCTTCATGGCCGAGAATGGCAGGGAAGATGCCTTCCGGATCGGCGCCGGACAAGGTGTAGTAATCGGTATGGCAAATGCCCGTGGCTTTCAGCTCGACCAGTACTTCGCCGGCGCGCGGGCCGGCCAGGTCGACTTCTTCGATGGTCAGCGGGGCACCCGCCTTCCAGGCAATCGCGGCTTTGGTTTTCATGGGGTGTCTTCCTGCTCGGTTTCAGATGCGCCATTATCGGACGCCGGTGAGCGGGGCGGCGCAAGGGACCCCGCGCTTGTCTGAAAACGCGGCGCATTTGTCCGATGGCGCCGCACGTTTGTGCCAGCTCAATCTTCCCGCCCTACAGACGCGCATTCTTGGCACAAGCCCAGCACCGATCGAGCAGCCATTGCCGCGTTCCCGCAGGAGACTGACATGCGCCCTTTCCTTCACCGCTCTGCCCGCCCCTGGCTGGCCCTGCTGCTGGCATGCTGCCTGGCCCTGCTGGCCGCCTGTGGCGGCGGCCATCACCACCCTGTGCCCGGCGCGACCACGGGCGATCTGACCGTCACCATCGGCGGCTTGCCGGCCGGCGTGGCGGGCGCCGTCACGGTCACGGGGCCTGCGTCGTACAGCAAGACATTGACGGCCACCACCACGCTCACCAGCCTGGCGCCCGGCGCCTACACCATCAATGCCACCAGCGTGGCGCAAGGCACGGGAAGCCTGGCGCCCACGCCCGTCACGCAACAGGTGCAAGTCAATGCGGGCACCACGGCCAGCGCCAGCGTCCTGTATGCGGCGGCCGCGCCGCTGGCCCTGCGCCTGCAGGAAGTGGCCAGCGGCTTGAGCTCCCCCCTCTTCCTCACGGCGCCGCCCGGCGACAGCCGCCTTTTCATCGTGGAGCGTCCCGGCCGCATCCGCGTGGTGCAGAACGGCAACCTGCTGGCCACGCCCTTCCTCGACATCAGCACGCTCACCACCACCAGCGGCGAACGGGGCTTGCTGTCGATGGCCTTCCATCCGCAGTACGCCAGCAATGGCTATTTTTTCATCTACTACACCAACCTGGCCGGCGATATCGTCATCGAGCGCAGGCAAGTGTCGGCCGGCAACGCCAACGTGGCCGATCCCCTGTCCGCGCTGACCATCCTCACGATTGCCCACCCCACGTTCAGCAACCACTATGGCGGCTTGCTCAGTTTTGGGCCGGAAGGCTATCTGTATGCGGGCACGGGCGACGGCGGCGGTGGCGGCGACCCGCCCCGCAATGCGCAAAACACGAATGTGCTGCTGGGCAAGCTGCTGCGCCTGGATGTCAACGCCAGCACGGTAGGCCAGCCTTACGCCATTCCGCCCGGCAACCCATTTACCGGCACGGCGGGCGGGCGCGGAGAAATCTGGGCCTACGGCTTGCGCAATCCGTGGCGCTACGCCTTCGACGTGCCGGCCCAGCTGCTGTACATCGCCGACGTGGGCCAGGCCAACTGGGAGGAAGTCGATGTGCGTCCCGTGGGCCAGGCGGGCAACAACTATGGCTGGAACATCATGGAAGGCGCGCACTGTTACAACAGCGCCAGTTGCAATCAGGCGGGTCTGGTATTGCCCGTTATCGAATACGACACCGGCAGTGCGGGCAACTGCTCCATCACGGGCGGCTATGTGTACCGGGGCACGGCCTTGCCGGAACTGGCGGGACAATACCTGTATTCCGACTACTGCGGCGGCTGGCTGAAAAGTTTCAGCTACAGCAATGGCGCCGCCTCCGCTGTGACGGACTGGGGCATCACGAACGTGGGCAACATCCTGTCGTTTGGCCAGGATGCGCAAAACGAGCTGTACATGCTGAGCGGCACGGGCAAGGTGTACCGGATTGTCCGTAAATAAGCATAGGCCAGTCAGCGTGCGCAAGCAGTCATGGCAGCGCACGCCTGAGGCGGTGTTTTTCGACGGGGCACGGCGAACCGGCTAGAATTGGATTTTTTCGCCGCGCCCTGCGCACCAGCCCAAGAGAACACCATGGCCCGTTTGAAACTTGAATTCCCCGAAGACCAGTACTGCTATTCCTCGCAACTGACGGTACGCACGACGGACATCAACGCCGGCAACCATCTCGGCAACGATTCCATGATTTCCATGATTTCCGAGGCGCGCGCCCGCTTCCTGTTCGAATATGGCGTGCGCGACATCGAAGCGGACGGCACCGGCATCATCGTCACCGACCTGGCCACCACCTACCGCGCCGAAGCCCATGCGCGCGACCAGCTGCTGTTCGAAGTGGGCGTCATGGATTTCAACAAGTATGGCGGCGACATCACCTTCCGCATCACGCGTCCGCGCGACAACACCCTGATCGCGATGGCCAAGTCCGGCTTTGTCTTCTTCAACTACAAGCGCAGCCAGGTCGTGCCCATGGCGGAAGAGTTCGCAAGCAAGTTTCCACTGGTGAACTGGATCGATTGAAGGATCGATTAAACGGGCCGTCATGCCGCCATGCTGTATGCTTATCAGGAAGACATTAAATCTGGAGCGGCATGCAATCAGCAATCACGGCAAGACTCTGCCTGGCCCTGGCCCTGTTGGGCATGTTGCCGCCCGCCCTGGCCGCGCCGCAAACCGTGATCCTGTACGGCGACGATGACTATGCGCCGTACAGCTATGTGGAAAACGGCGCTTTCAAGGGCATGTACATCGATATCCTGCGCCAGGCGGCCAGCCGGATGCCCGGGTACCGGCTGGAACTGCAGCCGCGCCCCTGGAAACGGGGGCTCGATGCGCTGGAAAAAGGCAAGGTTTTCGGCTTGTTCCCGCCCGGACGCAAGACGGAACGGCCATACGTGCAGCCGTACTCGGCCATGCTGCACCGCGAATCGGTGGTGCTGTTTTGCCATGACGCCGTCATGCGCACGCCGCGCACGCACTTCCCGGCCGACTTTGCGGGCCTGACCATCGGCGTCAACACAGGATTTTTACTGTCAGAAAAGTTAATGGCGCCCGCCCGCCAGGGGCTGCTGCGCCTGGATGCGGCCAAGGGCAATGAGGCGAATCTGAAGAAACTGGCCCTGCGGCGCATCGATTGCTACGCCAGCGACCGCGGCGCGGCACGCCATACGGCGCGCCGGCTGCAAGGCGAACTGGCCGGCTACGGTTTTCACTTGCGCGAAGTGCTGGAACTGTCGTCCGAAGCCACCTACATCGCCTACAGCGCGCGCAACACGCCTTCCTACAAGACCGATTTCATCGAGAAAATGAATGCCGCCCTGCTTGCCATGCGGCAGAACGGCCAGCTGGCGCACATCGAAGACGCTTATTTGCGTTGATTACCTGCGCTGAACGGCGCGCGGCTGCAAGGTCAGGACGGGACTGCTGCGGCCCTGGGGCTTGACGCCGAAGGTATTCTTGAACCACTCGTCGATCATGCGCTTTTCATAGCGCAAGGCATCGTTGCTGGAATAACGGTTGATATGTTGCAAATAGGACATATCCGACAGATAAGCGTTGCCGCTGGCAATGACTTTGCCATGCTGCTCGAGCGTATAGCGCAAGCGCAGGCGCGGCCAGTCAGCACGGCCCGTCATCACGCGCACATCGAAGGCGCCGCGGCGGGCCGGGTCTTCGCGTCCCGCCAGGTCGACATCGGTGATTTCGATCCTGAGGTCCTGACCGGGGGGCAAGCTCTTGCCCAACCAGCTGAAGTGATCCGCCAGGCCCGCCAGCACCTGCTCCCTGTCGCGCGAGCTGAACGGCACGTCAGAATAGTCGTCGGGTTTTTCGAACGTCACCTGGACGCCCGCCCAGGCACTGCTGCCCGCAGCCAGCGCCAAGGCGGCTATCCATGTTTTCGCCATCGTGGAAATACGCATATGCCTTCCCTCCAGAAAGTTCACGGCCCGGCGGCAGCTCCATGCCGGCCTCTGCCTACCCTGCCTGACTATAGCCTGAAGTGAACATTTCCGTAGCGCAATACGTTTCGCGTGGCGCCACGCGGCTGACCGGGCCGCTTACTTGCGCGCGTGGCGCTTTACCTTGATGCCAAAGGTATCGGCATACCAGTCATCGATCATCAACTTTTCATAGCGCAACTTTTCATTGCTGAAGTAAGGATTGAGACGGGTCAGGTACGACATGTCGGACAGGGCAGCATCGCCGCTGCTGATGACCTTGCCATCCTGTTCCAGCACATAGTGCAGGCGCATGCGCGGCCAGTCGACCCGGCCGTTCATGACGCGGATATCCTGGCCGGCACGCAGCGATGGATTTTCACGTCCCGCCAGGTCCACGTCCGTGACGTCGATTTTCAAGGTTTGCCCGGGCGGCAGCGAGGCGCCCAGTTTCTCGAAATGCCGGCTCAGTTCCTTCAATACCTCGTCACGGTCCTGCGGGTTGAACGGAACGTCCGTGTATTGATCCGGTTTGCTGAACCGCACTTCAGTTCCTGCCCAGGCCGCGCTGCTGGCCAGCAAGGCCAGGCCGGCGATCAGGGCGCGCGTCGTTTGCTTTTGCATGATGTACCCTTTCAGGAAATGTGAGTGGCATGGAGCCACTTCTTATGCCTGTCCAATATAGCGCGCTCCAGTCCCTTCTGGCGCGTAATTCATACCTTGTTACTTTTCCGGTTTTTCGCCAAGAAGGAAAGACGCCGTATTTTTTTGCAGATTCATTAGCAATATTAATTAAAACAAAGTATTGTCTTGAAAATATAGTTGCCTAAGCGATAAAGTATAGATAGTGTAGACAGCATGGATTTAAAGTGCTTTTTTAGCACGTGTGTTGCATGATTTTAGTCAATTGTTCTTGCTTATTGTTAATACTTAGCGGTCGGTCTACAATCGACAGAATGCGCCCGAAAAACGCGCAACGCCGGTCATGGCGCACAGGAATTCCTGGCGCGGGCGTCTCAGCATTGCGTCAGTTATGCCTTTTAGCGGAACTCGCCCTTATGTCATTTTTGTCATCTGCATCGCCCAAGTTACCTCCCTGGAAAGTCCTGCTCGTCGATGATGAACCCGACATCCACGACATCACCGAACTCACGCTGAGCCGTTTCCGTCTCGAGGGCCGCGCCCTGAGCTTTGTGCATGCGTACAGCGGCGCCGAGGCCAAGCAGGTGCTGGCGCGCGAAGAAGGCATCGCGCTCGTCTTCCTCGACGTGGTGATGGAACGCGAAGACAGCGGCCTGGAGGTGGCGCGCTGGATGCGCGAAGACCTGGGCAACCAGTTTACGCGCATCGTGCTGCGCACGGGGCAGCCGGGACAGGCGCCGGAAGAACGGGTGATCGTCAACTACGACATCAACGACTACAAGGAAAAAACCGAGCTCGACCGCACCAAGCTGTTTACCACCACCTTTGCCGCCCTGCGCGCCTACCGCGACATCATGAAGGTGGAAGAGGCGCGCCAGGCCCAGCTGCACTACCGCGAAGGCCTCGAGCGCGTCATCGCCGCCTCGGCGCACATTTTCAAACAGCGCAACCTGCGCGACTTCGCCAGCGGCCTGCTGCAGCAAGTCGTCGCCCTGCTGCGCCTGGAAACGAGCATGCTGCTGCGCCTGCGCGGCGCCAGCGCCATCACGGGCGAGCAGGACTATGAAATCCTCGCGCAGATCGGCGACCATGAAGCCGATGGCGGCATCCTCAGCCCGTCCCTGCTGTCGCAGCTGGACGACGCCAAGAGCAATAAAATTTCGCGCCTGCATGGCGACACCTATGTCGGCTATTTCCCCAACAGCAGCGGCAAGGCCTCCCTGCTGGTGCTCAAGGGCGTGGAAGAGATTTCCGACCTCGACGCGCAATTGCTGGAAGTATTTTGTTCCGGCGTGGCGATCGCTTTCGACAACATCCTGCTGACGCAGGAAATCACCGACACCCAGGCCGAGCTGATCCTGCGCCTGGGCGACGTGGTCGAATCGCGCTCGCACGAAGGCGGCAACCACGTGCGCCGCATGGCCGAAGTGTGCCAGCTGCTGGCGCAGGCCTCCGGCATGTCGGAAGAGGAAACCATGGTGCTGCGCCACGCGGCGCCCATGCACGACATCGGCAAGATTTCCACGCCCGATGCCGTGCTGCTGAAACCTGGCAAGCTCGACGCGGCCGAGTGGGAAATCATGAAGCAGCATCCGACGGTGGGCATGTCCATCCTCGACGGCTCGCAGCGCCCGCTCTTGAAGGCGGCCGCCGTGATCGCCCACCAGCACCATGAAAAATTCGACGGCAGCGGCTACCCGCAAGGCCTGGTGGGCGAAAACATCCACAAATACGCGCGCATCGCCGCCGTCGCCGACGTCTTCGACGCCCTCATGCACAAGCGCTGCTACAAGGATGCCTGGCCATTGGAACGCGTGGTCAGCTACCTGCGCGAAGTGAGCGGCAGCCATTTGGACCCGCAGTATGTGGAGTTGCTGATTGCGAACCTGGACGAGGCCCTGGCGCTGAATCAACGTTTCCCCGATTAAAAGCTGGCGGTGGTGTCGGATTACGCGGCCTTGCCGCTAATCCGACCTACCTGGCTGGCGTTGAATCAACGCTTCCCTGATTAAAAGCCGGCGTAGGTCGGATTAGGCCGCAGGCCGTAATCCGACACCACCACCGGCCACGCCAACGGTGGTGTCGGATTACGCGGCCTTGCCGCTAATCCGACCTACGTGGCATGCCTTGAACTAACGCTTCCCCGATAAAAAGCTGGCGTAGGTCGGATTAGGCCGCAGGCCGTAATCCGACACCACCACCGGCCACGCCAACGGTGTTGTCGGATTACGCGATCTGCACACCAGCAAAACACGCCTCGGCCCAAGCCCCCAACACAGGTATTCCGGGCCAAGCGAGCCTGAAAAATGTCGAGGGCAAGGCGCGGCGACGCAGACAGTACGCATGTACGGCAAGGAGCCGCAACGCCGCCATCGGCATTTTCTCAGGCCCGCGTCTCCGGCCCGCCGTTTTTAGCCTAGCCGCCGGCGTCGGATTACGCGGCCTTGCCGCTAATCCGACCTACGTGGCTCCAGCGGAAAGCGTATCTTGTAATGCAACCCCATCCCCGGCGCACTGACCACCTTCACCGTCCCGCCCAGCGGCCCCGTCACCAGGTTGTACAGGATGTGCGCACCGAGGCCGCTGCCGCCCGAGCCCCGCTTGGTCGTGAAGAAGGGATCGAACAACTGGCCCAGGGTGGCGCTGTCCATGCCCATGCCGTCGTCGCTGTAGTCGAGTTCCAGCATGTCGCCAGCCGTCCTGGCACTGATCTTGATCCTGCCCGGCTCGCCTTCCGCAAAGCCGTGCACCAGTGAATTGACCACCATGTTCGTGACGATCTGCGAGACGGCGCCCGGATAGCTGCGCAGTTGCACCTCGGGCGCGCAATCGATCTCCACCTTGACCGGCTTGCCCTTGAGCTTGGGTTGCAAGGACAGCAGGATTTCATCGAGGTATTTGCGCAAGTTAAAGCTGCGCAGCTCATCCGAGGACTGGTCCACGGCCACCTGCTTGAAGCTGCGCACCAGCGCCGCGGCGCGCTGCGTGTTGGTCGTCATGATGCGCAGGGTCTGGTCGATGATGTCGAAAAATTGCCGCAAGCCGTCTTCATCGAGCTGGCCGCCGTCCAGGTCTTCGCGCGTGAGCTTCAATTCCTGCACCAGGTGGCTGGTGGCCGTCACGCAGATGCCCAGCGGCGTATTGATTTCATGCGCCACGCCCGCCACCAGGCGTCCCAGGGATGCCAGCTTTTCCTGGCGCACCAGTTCCGACTGCGCTTCCTGCAAGGCGCTCAAGGCGCTGTTCAGGGCCGCATTCTGCTCTTCCAGCGCTTCCTTGGCCTGGCGCATGGCGCTGTCGGCCTGGATGCGGGCCATCGCCACGGCCACATGGCTGGCCATGAAGGCCAGCACGTCCAGTTCCGCCTGCCCATACACGACGGATTCGTCGTAGCTTTGCACGATGATCACGCCATACTTTCTCTCGCCCAGCAGCATGGGCGCGCCCATCCAGCTGGCGATGCCCACATTGCCCAGCGGCTCGTCCATCTCGCCGCTGGCCACCAGCGCCGCATAGCTGTCCGCATCCAGCAGGCACGCCTGCCGGCGCGCCAGCACATAGGAACTCATGCCGATGCCGTAATGAAAGCGTTTTACGGGCGCCTGCGCATCTTTCTCGTCGACGAAATACGGGATCGTGATGTCCTTGTTGTCCGGGTGGTACAGGGCGATGAGGAAATTCTTTGCCGTCACCAGTTCGCTGATGATGGCGTGCAGGCGCGCATACAGGGTCGTCGCGTCGGCCGCCTGCGCCGACAGGTTGGCAATTTCATACAGCGCGTGCTGCAGATTTTCCGCGCGCCGGCGCTCGGCCACCTCGTGCGCCAGCAGGGCCGTGCGCTCCTGCACCGCCTTTTCCAGCCGGTCCATGCTTTGCATGCCTTGCAGGGCGCTCGACACGTGCGTGGCGATCAGCGCGAACAGGGCCTGGTCTTCCAGGCTGAAGCGGTGCTGGGCGTCGTAGCTCTGGATGACGATGGCGCCGAGCACCTGGTGCTGCTGGTCCAGCAGCGGGCAGCCTATCCAGTGCTCGGCCGCCGTGCCGCCGCCCCAGGCGCCGCCGCCGATGGCGCGCATGGCGTCGTCGTCGGCCGTCATCACCAGCTGCTTGCGGTTGACGATGACCCATGCCGTGGGCGACTGCGCGGCGCTGGCCAGGCGCACACCCTCGTCCGGATCGGGCGCGGCGTCGAATTCGTCGACAAAATACGGGAAGCGCACGAGGCCGTCGTCGCGGTCGCTGAGCGCCACGTAAAAGTTCGCCGCATACATGATGCGCCCCAGCGCCGCATGCACCGCCTGCAGGAATTCGCTGATATCGCTGCAGGTGCTCGAGCGCTGCCCGATTTCCAGCAACACGGTTTGAACGGCTTCCAGGCGGCTGAGACGGCTTTCCATGGGTGACTATGTACCTTGTGCAAGTATATGTTCTGAAAATCAATATTATCAGTTCAGCCCAGCCTTGGCACGGCATAAAACGCAGAATCTTGCCTTGAGCGATAGCAACACTCGCCACGCGCGCATTTGCCACCTGGCCGATACAGTGGCAGACTAGGCCCCTTCCTACAGACCAGACCGTCCTCATGACTGCCACGCTACGCGCCTCGCTTCGCCCCTACACCCTCGCCGGCCTGCTGGCCTTTGCCGCGCTGGGCATGCCGCCATTGTGCGCCGCGCCAGCCAAGGCGCCGGCGGCGGAAACGGCCGATGGCGGACGCTATTTCGGTCCCCTCGTCGCGGGCAAGATGCACGGCCAGGGCCGGCTCGAATACGCGAGCGGCGCGTTTTACGAAGGGGGCTTCGCGCGCGGCGTGTTTTCCGGCCAGGGCAAGCTGCGCCAGGCGTCCGGCGTCGAATACACGGGCGCCTTCCGCCAGGGCGCCTTCGACGGCATCGGCCGCTACACCTCGCCCAAGGGCGAAATCTATGCGGGCAGCTTCGTCAACGGCAGCTTCGAGGGGCAAGGCCGCTTCCAGGGCGCCGACGGCGCCACCTTCGAGGGCCATTTCAAGCACTGGCGCCCGCACGGCGCCGGCAAGCTGACCGACACGGACGGCACCGTCTTCGAAGGCGAATTCGTCCAGGGCCAGGTGCAGGGCAAGGCGAAGGTCACCACCAGCGACGGCATCCATTATGAAGGCGAGCTGAAAGACTGGAAATTCGAGGGCGAAGGCGTGCTGCGCACGGCCGACGGCGACGAATACCGGGGCGGCTTCAAGAATGGCCAGTTCGACGGCAAGGGCGTGCTGCGCTATGCCGTGGCGCAGGCGGACGGCCGGCGCGAAGACAGCGGCAACTGGACGGAAGGCCAGCTGGACGACCCGGCCGCAGACAAGCTCACGCGCGACAATATCGAGCTGGCCCTGTACAACCAGCGCAGCCTGCTCGACGGCGCCCTGGCCCGGATCGCGCCGCGCGATGCGGCGAAAAAGATCAATCTGTACCTGCTGGGCGTGGCCGGCGATGGCGCGCAGGAAGTGTTTCACCGCGAAACAGCCTTCGTGCAGCGCCAGTTCGACCGCGATTACGGCACCGTGGGCCGCTCCTTGATGCTCGTCAATAGCCGCAACACGGTGGCGCAGCAGCCGATGGCCACGCGCACCAGCATCGCCGCCAGCCTCGACGCCCTGGGCGCGAAGATGGACAAGGCCAACGACATCCTGTTTTTATTCCTCACCAGCCACGGCTCGCCCGAGCACGAACTGGCGCTGGCGCAAAACGGCATGGACTTGCACAGCCTGCCCGCGCAAGAGCTGGCGGGCATGCTCAAGCACAGCGGCATCCGCTGGAAAGTCATCGTGATCTCGGCCTGCTACGCGGGCGGCTTCATTGCGCCTTTGAGAGATGACAACACCCTCATCATCACGGCCGCGCGCAGCGACCGCACCTCGTTCGGCTGCGACGACCAGAACGATTTTACTTACTTCAGCGAAGCGTATTTCAAGGAAGCCTTGCCCAAGAGCGCCGGCTTTGCCGAGGCCTTCGACAAGGCCAAGGTGCTGGTGCAGGCGCGCGAGGCGGCCGATTTCCTCGAAGGCGGCATGGAGGCGGAAGAGCATTCCGAGCCGCAGCTATTCCAGGGCAAGGCCATCGCCGCGCAGCTGAAGGCGTGGCGCGCCCAGCCACGCTAAGCGCTACTTTCTGTACAATAGGCGTCACCATGCGACGATTCTTCCTCATTTTGCTGCTGTTCGTGCTTCCGCTCCAGATGTCCTGGGCCGCGGCGAGCGCGTATTGCCTGCACGAGGAAGGCAAGGCGGCGCAGCACCTGGGCCACCACAGCCACCAGCACAAGGCCGATGCGGACAAAAAACCCGCCGGCGATAAAGCTGAGCAGCAGAAAAAAGGCCAGCCGCACAGCGATTGCAATGTCTGCCATGGCATCGGCCACGCATGGCTGCCGGCCGGCTCCAGCCTGCCCGTCGGCGACATGGCGTCCGTCAACGCGGACACGTCCCCCTTCTTTTACGCTTCCCACATCCCGGACGCTCCCAAGCGCCCTGACTGGTCGTCGGCCATCTAGGCCGACGGGACGTTTCTTTCACTGATCGCAATATGCGGGCCTGACTAAAGCAGGCGCCAGCCTGCGCGTCCCGTCGAATTCTTTTTCCATTCCCTGGAGAATTCGATGTACCAAATCATCTTGTTACTTTCCGCTGGCCTACTGGCCGGCAACTTTGCGCACGCGCAAACACCTGCGGAACCCGCCGGTCCCCTGACCCTGCCCGCCGCGCTGCTGCTGGCCGAAGACGGCAACGCCACCCTGTCGGCCGCCCGCCATGAACTGGCGGCCCAGGGCGGCGCCCTGCAGCAGGCGCGCGCCCTGCCCAACCCGGAACTGCAAACCGTGCTGGAAGACACGCGGCGCGGCGCGCGCAGCACCACCGTGCAACTGAACCAGCTCATAGAACTGGGCGGCAAGCGGGGTGCGCGCGCCGCCGTCGCGCAGCAGGGCCAGGAACTGGCGCAGGCCGGCCTGTCACTGCAGCAAGCCGACACGCGCGCGCTAGTGACCACCGCCTTTGTCGACGTGCTGGCGGCGCAGGAAGGCTTGCGCCTGGCCGACAGCGCGCAAGCCCTGGCCGCGCGCGCCAGCGACATCACG
Organism: Janthinobacterium sp. GW823-FHT01H08; assembly: GCF_058797855.1. Lineage (NCBI taxonomy): Bacteria > Pseudomonadati > Pseudomonadota > Betaproteobacteria > Burkholderiales > Oxalobacteraceae > Janthinobacterium > Janthinobacterium sp. GW823-FHT01H08. Next base: position 924,447 of record NZ_CM179504.1, on the reverse strand, counting down.
GCGCGCCGGGTGACGGCCGGCAAGGCCTCCCCTGTCGAGGAAACCCGCGCCAGGGTTGCCGAAGCGAGCGTGCGGCTGGAACTGAACCTGGCCCGCAGCACGCTGACCAGCGCCCGCAAGCGCCTGGCCGCCCTGTGGGGCAATGCCGCGCCCCGCTTTAGCGTAGCCGAGGGCCGGCTGGAAACCTTGCCCGAGCTGCCGCCACGCAGCGAACTGGCGGCACGGCTGGAGCAGGCGCCGGCCGTGCGCCAGGCGCGCAGCGCACTGGCGCAACGGCAAGCCATGCTGGACGTGGAACAGCGTCGCGCCACGCCCGACGTCACGCTCAGCATCGGCATGAAGCGCTCGGAAGAACTGGGCCGCAACCAGGCCATCATCGGCCTGGCCTTGCCGCTGCCGTTGTTCGACCGCAATGCCGGCAACAAGCTCGACGCCTTGCGCCGCAGCGACAAGGCCAGCGACGAGCTGGCCGCCGCCCGCATCGCCGTGCAGACGGACGTGGCCGCCGCCAGCGAACGCCTGGCCACGGCCCGGCTCGACGTGGAAAGCTTGCGCCTGGATATCTTGCCCGGCGCGCAAAGCGCCTACGACGCGGCCAGCAAGGGCTTTGAGTTCGGCAAGTTCGCCTTCCTCGACGTGCTCGATGCCCAGCGCACCTTGCTGCAAGCCAAAAACCAATACCTGCGCGCGCTGACGGAAGCGCAGCACGCCGCCGCCGAGATCGAGCGCCTGCTGGGCACACCAGCTCCCCTGTAAGGAATACCTTCCATGAACATCACACTGAACAAAAAGCAGGCGATCGCCATCGCCTCCATCGCGGCCGCCGGCATCGTGCTGGCCATCCTCATCCTGGGCACGGGCAATTCCAGGACCGCGCCGCCCGCCGCCGCCAAGGCGGAAGCCCACGCTGAAAAGAAAGACGAACACGGCCACGAAGAGGTGGAAGGCAGGCTGGAATTGACGGCGGCGCAAAGCAAGGCAGCCGGCGTCGTCATCGCCACGGCCGCGCCCGGCCGCATCAAGACGACGGTCGCCCTGCCCGGCGAAATCCGTTTCAATGAAGACCGCACGGCCCACGTCGTGCCCCGTCTGGCCGGCGTGGTGGAAGCCGTGCAGGCGGACCTGGGCCAGCTGGTGAAAAAGGGGCAAGTGCTGGCCGTCATCGCCAGCACGGAACTGTCGGAACAGCGCAGCGCGCTGCTGTCGGCGCAGCGGCGGCTCTCCCTGGCCCGCTCTACATACGAGCGCGAAGAAAAACTGTGGCGCGAGAAAATTTCGGCCGAACAGGATTACCTGCAGGCGCAGCAGGCGTGGCGCGAGGCGGAAATCGCCGTGCAGAATGCGCAGCAAAAACTCAGCGCGCTGGGCGCCAGCGGCGCCGGGACCGGGGCCAGCAAAGGGCCGCTGAACCGCTACGAGATCCGCGCGCCGTTCGACGGCATGGTGCTGGAAAAACACATCACCCTGGGCGAAGCCGTCAAGGAAGACGCGAACATCTTCGTTATTTCCGACCTGTCGACCGTGTGGGCGGAAATCGCCGTGCCGGCGAAAGACCTGGCCACCGTGCGCATGGGAGGCAAGGCGGAGGTGAAAGCCAGCGCTTTCGATGCCAGCGCGCAAGGCACGATCACCTACGTGGGCGCACTGCTGGGCGAGCAGACGCGCACGGCCAAGGCACGCATCAGCTTGCAGAACCCGGACATGGCCTGGCGCCCGGGCCTGTTCGTCACGGTGGAAGTGGTGTCCGGTGAAGCGGACGCGCCCGTCACCGTGCACAGCACGGCCATCCAGACGGTGGAAGACAAGCCCGTCGTCTTCGTGCAGATCAAGGACGGCTACCAGGCCACGCCCGTGGTGCTGGGCCGCAGCGATGGCAATCTGACGCACATCAAGCAGGGCCTGGCCGCCGGCACGCCGTACGCGGCGCAAGGCAGTTTTGTCCTGAAGTCCGAGCTGGGCAAAGATTCTGCCGGCCACGAACATTGATCACGTCAAAGCTAAGGAAACCATCATGTTTGAACGCTTGATCCGCTTCGCCATCGACCAGCGCTGGCTGGTGATGCTGGCCGTGGCCGCGATGGCCGGCCTGGGCATCTATAGCTATCAAAAGCTGCCCATCGACGCCGTGCCCGACATCACCAACGTGCAGGTGCAAATCAATACCCAGTCCGCCGGCTATTCGCCGCTGGAAACCGAACAGCGCGTGACGTTCCCCATCGAGACGGCCATGGCCGGCTTGCCGAACCTGGAACAGACGCGCTCGCTGTCGCGCTATGGCCTGTCGCAGGTGACCGTGATCTTCAAGGATGGCACGGACATCTATTTTGCCCGCCAGATGATCAACGAGCGCTTGCAGGAAGCGAAGGAAAGCTTACCGGCCGGCATCACGCCGAAGATGGGGCCCGTCTCCACGGGCCTCGGTGAAATCTATTTGTGGACGGTGGAAACGGAAAGCGGCGCGAAAAAGCCGGACGGCACGCCCTACACGCCGACGGACTTGCGCGAAATCCAGGACTGGATCATCAAGCCGCAGTTGCGCAATGTCACGGGTGTCACGGAAATCAACGCCATCGGCGGCTACGCCAAGCAATACCAGGTGGCGCCGTATCCGGAAAAACTGGCCGCCTACGGCATCAGCCTGCAAGACGTGGTGACGGCGCTCGAGCGCAACAACAGCAACGTGGGCGCCGGCTACATCGAACGGCAGGGCGAGCAGTTGCTGATACGCGCGCCGGGCCAGGTGGCGTCCAAGGATGACATCGGCAACATCGTCGTCGCCAATGTGCAGGGCGTGGCCATCCGCATCCGCGACGTGGCCGACGTGGTGCTGGGGCGCGAGCTGCGCACGGGCGCGGCCACGGAAAACGGCCGCGAAGTGGTGCTCGGCACCGTCTTCATGCTGATCGGGCAGAACAGCCGCGCCGTGTCGCAAGCCGTCGATAAAAAGATGATCGAGATCAACCGCAGCCTGCCGAAAGGCGTGCACGCCGTCACCGTGTATGACCGCACGGTGCTGGTCGACAAGGCCATCAATACGGTGAAGAAAAACCTGCTCGAAGGCGCCGTGCTGGTGATCGCCATCCTGTTTTTGTTCCTCGGCAATATCCGTGCGGCCGTCATCACGGCCATGGTGATTCCGCTGGCCATGCTGTTCACGTTTACGGGCATGGTGCAATACCATGTGAGCGCCAACCTGATGAGTCTGGGGGCGCTCGATTTCGGCATCATCATCGATGGCGCCGTGGTGATCGTGGAAAACTGCGTGCGTCGCCTGGCCCATGCGCAGCAGAAACTGGGACGGCCGCTGACCTTGCAGGAACGTTTTCATGAAGTGTTTGCGGCATCGCAAGAGGCGCGCCGGCCCCTGCTGTACGGGCAGCTGATCATCATGGTCGTGTACCTGCCCATCTTCGCGCTGACGGGCGTGGAGGGCCGCATGTTTACGCCGATGGCCCTGACGGTGGTGATTGCCTTGCTCGGTGCCATGCTGCTGTCGATCACCTTCATTCCCGCCGCCGTCGCGCTGTTTATCGGCGACAAGGTGGCGGAGAAGGAAAACGCCATCATGCGCGCCGCCAAGCGCTGGTATGCGCCGCTGCTGGACCAGGTGATGCGCAACACGCCCGTCGTGTTGACGGGCGCGGCGGTAGCCGTCGTGCTGTCCGGCTTGCTGGCCACGCGCATGGGCAGCGAATTCGTGCCCAGCCTGAACGAGGGCGACATCGCCATCCAGGCCCTGCGCATCCCCGGCACCAGCTTGACGCAATCGCTGGCCATGCAGCAGCAGCTGGAAAGCAAGCTGATGGCAAACCACAAGGAAATCGCGCGCGTGTTCGCCCGCACTGGAACGGCCGAGATCGCCTCTGACCCCATGCCGCCGAATATCTCCGACGGTTACATCATGCTGAAACCCCGCGACGCATGGCCGGAACCGAAGAAGTCGCGCGAGCAATTGCTGGCGGAAATCGAAGCGACGGCCACGAGCTTGCCGGGCAATAACTATGAGTTTTCGCAGCCGATCCAGCTGCGCTTCAATGAACTGATTTCCGGCGTGCGCAGCGACGTGGCCGTGAAACTGTTCGGCGACGATATGAGCGTGCTCGACAGCACGGCGGCGAAGATTGCGGGCGTGCTGGGCAAGATACCGGGCGCAACAGAGGTAAAAGTCGAGCAGACCACGGGCCTGCCCATGCTGACGGTGCAGATCGACCGCGAGCAGACGGCCCGCTACGGCCTCAATATTGCCGACGTGCAAGCGGCGATCGCCACGGCCATCGGCGGGCAAGAGGCGGGCACCCTGTTCCAGGGCGACCGCCGCTTCGACATCGTCGTGCGCCTGCCCGACAGCCTGCGCAGCGACCTGGAGCAACTCAAACGCCTGCCCATCGCCCTGCCCCTGGGCGCGGCGGCGGAAGGCCGTGCCCGCTTCATCCCGCTCGGTGAAGTGGCCAGCCTGCAAGTGGCGCCGGGGCCGAACCAGATCAGCCGCGAAGACGGCAAGCGCCGCATCGTCATCAGCGCCAACGTGCGCGGGCGCGATATCGGCTCCTTCGTGGCCGACGCCACGCAGCAGTTGCAATCGCAGGTGGCTATTCCGGCAGGCTACTGGACCAGCTGGGGCGGCCAGTTCGAGCAGCTGCAATCGGCCACGAAACGCCTGGAACTGGTGGTGCCCGTGGCGCTGGCGCTCGTGTTTGTGTTGCTGTTCGCCATGTTCGGCAACGTGAAGGATGGGCTATTGGTCTTCAGCGGCATCCCGTTCGCCTTGACGGGCGGCATCGTCGCCCTGTGGCTGCGCGACATTCCCATGTCGATCTCGGCAGCTGTCGGTTTCATCGCCCTGTCCGGCGTGGCCGTGCTGAACGGCCTGGTGATGATCGCCTACATCCGCCAGCTGCGCGAACAGGGCATGCCCTTGCAGGATGCGATACGCGAGGGGGCCATCACGCGTTTGCGGCCCGTCTTGATGACGGCGCTGGTGGCATCGCTCGGCTTCGTGCCGATGGCCATTGCCACGGGCACGGGCGCCGAAGTGCAGCGTCCGCTGGCCACCGTGGTGATCGGCGGCATTTTATCGTCGACGGCATTGACGCTGCTGGTGCTGCCGCTGTTGTACCGGCTGGTGTATGCCGTAAGAGGCAGGTCGGATTAGCGGGGGCCGCCGAGGTCGCAAGCGCGTCATCCGACACATTGTTGACGCTGGCGGTAACGTCGGATGACGGCCTTGCAGGCCTGATCCGACCTACCTGTCCATGCGTCGGTTCCGCGGACGCAGGTCGGATTAGCTCCGAAGGAGCGTCATCCGACACATTGTTGACGCTGCTGGTGACGTCGGATGACGGCCTTGCAGGCCTGATCCGACCTACCTGGCCATGCGTCGATTCCGCGGGCGTAGGTCGGATTAGCTCCGAAGGAGCGTCATCCGACACATTGTTGACGCTGGCGGTAACGTCGGATGACGGCCTTTCAGGCCTGATCCGACCTACCTGTCCATGCGTCGGTTCCGCGGACGCAGGTCGGATTAGCTCCGAAGGAGCGTCATCCGACACATTGTTGACGCTGGCGGTAACGTCGGATGACGGCCTTGCAGGCCTGATCCGACCCGCCTGGCCATGCGTCGGTTCCGCGGACGCAGGTCGGATTAGCTCCGAAGGAGCGTCATCCGACACCAGCATCGGCGCCAACAATATGCAGCTTAGGGCCGGCGGTAGCCGCCTTCGATCCAGTTCGCGGCGGACGTGGCGTTGAACTTGAACGCGGCCGAGGTGCGCACCTTGGCGATCTGTTCGCCGTCGGCGTCGTAGGCGCTCAGTTCCGCGTACGGGTGGTCTTCGTCGGGCACGATGTCGAACATCACCTTGATCTGCCCCTCGTCGGTGGCGACGAACAGGTTCTTGTGCAGTTGCGCATGCAGCTGCTGCTCGTGGCGGCGCAGCACCTCGGACGCCGTCTTGACCAGCGTGTTGAAGGCGTTGACGTCGAGCGGCTTCGGGTTTTTCTTGTCGCGGCCCATGGTCCACGGGCCCACGAGGGCCGGCTCCGGTTCGCCATCCTTGATCATGGCCACGGCCCAGCCTTCATCTTCCTCGTTCTTGATCACGCGCGCCGTCCAGCCATTGCCTACCCACAGGCGCGGCTCCTGGATCGGGGCGTCATTGTCCTGCTCGGCTGCTTCGTCGGGAAAGTCGGGGAAATCGGTACTCATGGCGGTGCTCGTGATGGAAGGTCGGGGCTAGCATGATAGTCGAAAACGCCCGCCCGTGCCGCCTTGCCGGCGGCAACGGTGAACCTTCAACGCTTCCGTCCGGCATCTTCCCAGGCAACTGTCAGCACATGGACATGGCAGGCCGGTTGGGCCAGGTCAGCGGCGGGCCGGGCGGTATCCAGCGCGGGTCGATGGCCGGCAGCGGCGCATGATAATTAAAAGGATTGATGATGATCGGCGGTATCGCCGATGGCGCGCCGACAGGCTCGGCGCAGGACTGCGTGGCGCTACGCTGGCGCGTGGTTCGATGGTGAAAAAGGGATAGCGATTGATCCCCGGTATCTGCAAACAAAAGCATGTTGCCCTCCTTGCGAGACTGAGGTGTTCAGTATAGGACGGCTTGCGCACATTACAAGAAAAGAAATCTTGTTCCAAATCAGTGTTTTCTGGCCGCCAGCGCCTTCCATACCGTGAAAATGACGGCCTGTCGCACGCCGCTGGCGGCAAGCGGGGCGCGCGCCTACAGTGTGACCATGCAATACCCCATCACCCACACAGCGAGGCTTACCATGAAAAAATTGCTCACCTTCGTCCTCATCGTCATGCTCGCCTGCCTGTTCCTCGACAAGATCGGCGGCAGCGACATGCACATGCAGCTCAACGGCGACGAGATCGACGGACCGCTGGAGTGGCTGTTCGGCCTGGTGTTTGCCGGCGGCGGCTTGCTGATCGCCGCCATTGCGCTGGTGTGCGGCGCCGTCGTCACGGGCGTGGTACTGGCCGGCGTGGGCGTGGTGCTGATCGCCGTCGTGGCCCTGTGCGTGGCGCTGGCACTGGCGCTGAGCACGCCCGTGCTGCTGCCGCTCTTGATTCCCGTCGCCATCGTCTGGCTGATCGTCAGCCGCAACCGCAAGCAGGCGCAGACGCGTCAGCACAGCCTGTAATCACTGCGCCATGAACTTGCTGAGCACGCCGTCGCCGCCGCCGTCATTCTGTTCGATGCGGTTGCGCCCGCCCCGCTTGGCCCGGTACAGCGCCTCGTCGGCGCGCGCCAGCACGGCGTCGCAATCGGCATCGGTACCGACCATGGCGGCCATGCCGATGCTCACCGTGATGGTGAGCACAATGCCGCCATCGATGGTCAGCGAACTTTCCGCCACGCGCCGGCGCAGCCGTTCGGCAAACACGGCGGCGGCGCTCAGATCCGTGCCCGGCAGCAAGATGGCGAATTCCTCGCCGCCCACGCGGCCCGGCACGTCGACCTTGCGCAGCGCCTGGCACATCAGCGCGCCCAGGTGGCGCAGCACGGCATCGCCCACGGCGTGGCCATGCTCGTCGTTGACGCGCTTGAAGTGATCGATGTCGAGCATCAGCACGCTGGCGCAGCTGGCCAGCTCGCGCTGCAAGCGGGCATGTTCGTTTTCCAGCGACGCCATGAAGTGGCGGCGGTTCGGCAAGCCGGTCAGGAAATCCGTGGTGGCCAGCTGCAGCAGTTCCGCGTTCATGCGCTTGCGCTCGGTGATATCGAGCGAAGACACCATGACGAAATCGAGGCTGTCCGCATGCCCGGGCATCACCAGCAGGCTCAATTCATTTTGCCGCGCCGCGCCGTCGAGACGCACGAAGCTGCTTTCGCACTCGTACAGGTGGGCGCCGCCAGCCAGCGCCAGCAACGCATCGCCGAAACGGGGCAAGGCGCTGTCATCGAAATTCTGTGCCAGGCTCAGCGCGCCGCGGCGCTGGTCGTCCTCGTTGGCGCGTACCTGCGCCAGCGCGGCGCCGTTCGCATCGATGATGCGCACCAGGCCCGCCAGCTTCCGCAGCGCATCCGGATTGGCCTGGAAGTGGGCGCCCAGGTCGCGCACGCCCGCCTGCTCGAGCGCGTCGAGCGCGGCGCGCACGGCCGACCAGTCCTGTTCCCACAGGGCCACGGGCGCATGGTCGTACAGGCTGCGGAAACGCGCTTCGCCGGCGCGCAGGGCCAGCGCCACCTGCGCCTGTTCGATGGCCATGCCGGCCAGGTGCGCCGCCTCGCTGAGCCGCGCCAGATGCGCCGCGCCCGGCAAGGTCGGCTGGCGGTGATATGCCATCAGCACGCCGAGCAGCTTGCCCGAGCCGCCACGCACGGGCTCGGCCCAGCATGATTGCAGCTGGGCCCGGTACGCCAGTTCCATCGTTTCCTGCACATTGGCATGCAGGTCGCCCACGATCACGCGCTGGCCGTCGCGCACGGCTTGCGCGGCGATGCCATGCACGCCCTGCAGGGTGTCGAGGTCGTGGCCATGGCTGGACAGGTTGAAAAACGCGGGCAAGCTCGGCGCCGCGCCCAGCACCAGGCGGTGGCGGCTTTCATCGAGCAGCAAGATGCTGCACAGCATGGCGGGATGGTCGGCTTGCACGCTGAGCACCACGCTTTCCAGCACCCGTTCCAGCGGCGCGCCCGTGGCCAGCATTTCCAGCACTTGCCGCCGCGTATGCTCGCGCCGCTCCATCTGGCTGCGCTCGCTGATATCGCGGAAGGTCCACAGGCGCGCCTGCTCATTGCCCAACTGCATGCTGCGCACATATTGTTCGACCACCCGTCCATCGCGCAGGTGCAGCACGTCGCGCCGCTCGCGGTGGCCGTGCGGCGCATGGGCGCGTGCTCCAAGGAAAGGCGCCGCCTGCTCCAGCAGGCCTTCCACATGCCGCACCAGCGCCGCGCCATCGGCTTGCCAGTCGAGCGCGTCGGGCACTTGCCACAGGTCGCGGAAACGCCGGTTCGAGGTAAAGATGCGGCCATTGATATTGTCGACCAGAATGCCGTCGATGGTCGAATCGAGGATGCTGCGCAGCATGGCCTGGCTCCGTTGCGCCGCCTCGGCCATCGCCAGCACGCTCGCCTGCCCCTGCTCGAGCTGGCCGGCCAGCTCGCTCGAGCGCGCCAGCGCCGCCTGGGCGCGGGCGCGGCCCGCCGCCAGCAGCCAGGCCGCCAGCGCCAGCACGATGCTGGCCAGCAAACCGGTCCAGGCCACCAGGCGCGGCCGCGCCAGCAGCTCGCCATCGAAGCCCGGCATGGCGCGCACGCGCAAGGTCCACGGCCGGCCGGCGATGGTGATGACTTGCCGCGATAACAGGCTGTCCGAGGCGGCAGAGGACAAGCCGCCCGGCAGGCTGTCGTACATCAGGGCCGCCTCGGCCAGCTGCGCGCCGTCATAGATTTCCAGGTCCAGCTGGCGCGCCGCCTCGCCGCCCACGCCCGCCATCAGGTCGCCCATGCGGAACGGCGCAAACACCCAGGCGCGCAAGGCGGCGCGCCGCTGCTCCACGCTGGCATGCGGCAAGCCGTTGTCATACACGGGCAGCACAACCAGGAAACCATGCGCCTGGTCGCTGCCGCCATCCTGCACCAGGTGTATCTTGCCTGTCATGGCGGCCTGGCCCGTGTCGCGCGCCTGCTCGAGCGCGGTGCGGCGCACGGATTCGGACCAGATGTCATAGCCGAAGGCTAGCAGGTTGCTGTCGCTTAAAGGTTCCAGATACGTGATGGGCGCATGCCAGACCCGCTGGCCTTGTGGACGCACGGCATAGCCGGGATAGCCTTCCGCGCGTACGCTGGCCTCGTGCCGCGCCAGGGCGGCGCCGGGCACCAGCGGCAGGTAGCCGATGCCGTGAATGCCGGGAAAGTTTCGGTCGACCTGCTGCACCGCCAGATAGGCATGGAATTCGCGGCGCGTGACTTCCTGCGAACTGGCATACAGTCCCTGCACCCCGTGCAGCACCTGGATATAGGTCCGCATGCGGCCGGCGATGTTGTTCACCAGTTCGCGCACGCGGAAATCGAAATCAGCCTGCACCTGCTGTTCGCTGGCGTCGTGGGCATTGCGCCAGGCGCCATACGTCAATCCCAGGCACAGCGCCAGCACCAGCGTGGCCAAGGCGCGCGGCCCCACCCAGTGCGACACTGGCCGGGAAAACCACGACGAAGACGCGCGTGTAGACATGGCAGGCTGACAGGCAGGACGACATCAAACCGCGACACTGCCGGCAACATGGCTGGCAGCGGGCTGCACGATTACCATCGGTAGTCGATGAGAATGATAGTACGTTACAGCGGGCGGCCTTGCAATGCCGAATATTGTATTAAAAAGACCACATATTTCATCGATGCAATGATGTGTACTCCAGGAAAATTCAATGCCATGAAAACCATTCCCGCCGGCTGCTATGATCGCCCCGTCATCCATCATCAGGGAGCCGCGTTTGCAGCACGATAGCTGGCAGGGAACACTGTGGCTGGCGCCGGATTTTGCCATCTTGCATGGCGCAGCGGGCGCCACGGACAGCCACGCCCATTATGCGCACCAACTGATGCTGAGCACGGGAGCGCCCTTCACGGTCGAGCTCGACGGCATCGTCCACACAGCGCGGCACTTGCTGGTCGAAAGCCTGCGCACGCACGCCATCGTCGCCGCACCGGCGCCCATGCTGACCATCTATGCGGAACCGCAGCGCCTGGGCGGTGACGCCTTGCTGGCGGCCGCCGGCGGCGCAGGCGCTCCCACCCTGGACGGCATCGCCGCCGCCCTGCAGGCCCAGCCCCGGGAAATCCTGTCCGACGCCCGCGTGCGGCGCGCGCTGGAGCAGGTCGACATATTGTTGTCGGGCAAGGTCAGCGCGGCCGCCGTGGCCGGGGCCGCGCATTTGTCGCTGAGCCAGCTGGAACGCCTGTTCAGCGCCCAGCTGGGCTTGCCCGTGCGGCGGCTGGTGCTGTGGCGCCGCTTGCGCCTGGCCATCCGTTTCATCTTGCTCGGCAGCACTCTGACGGACGCGGCCCACGGCGCCGGCTTTGCCGATGCCGCGCATTTTTCGCGCACCATGCGCAGCCTGTTCGGCGTGCGCGCCGACCGCAGCTTGCGCCAGCTCGACGTCAAGCTGCTCGATTGACCTGCCGGCTACGACCCGTGGCGCAAGCCGGCCGGCAGCTCGGGCGCGCGCACGCCCTCTTCCGCGCGGAACGGCTCGATCAATTGCGCCCCATATGCGACGGGGTAATCGGGCCGGCTGCCGATGCCCAGGTCCTCGCTCCGCATGCGGTAGCCCGGGGCGTCGAAACAGGTGCCCAGCAGGCGGTCCCAGCACGTAAAAAACAGGCCGAAATTCACGTCGCCGGCCGTGCCGTATTTCATGTGATGAAAACGGTGCAGCGGCGCCCAGGCAAACACGTGGCGCAGCGGCCCCATGCGCATGTCGACATTCGCGTGCTGCAGCAACAGCTGGATCGCTACGGCAAACGCCAGCACGGCCATGACACGCTCAGGTATGCCCAGCAGCAATAAGGGCAGCATGCCGCCCGCCGCTTCCAGCAGCAGATGCAGCGGGTGTTTCATCCAGCCATTGAAACCATACAGGCGCTGCACGCTGTGGTGCACGGCATGCAGTTTCCACAGAAAGTAATAATGATGACTCAGGTAATGCACCAGGGTAATGCCGCAGTCGGCGATGAGGATGGCCAGCAGCAGTTGCGCCCAGAACGGCAGCTGGACTGGCCAGAATGCGCCCAGCGCCAGGTGCCCTGCCAGCAAGGGAAAGGCAGCCAGGCCCAGCAGGTACAGCGCCTCGTTGACGAGCGCATGCACGACATCGCGCCAGCCGTCGCCGTGCGCATGGTTCCACGCGCCGTCATACGGCAGGTAGCGTTCGGCAAGAAAGGACGTGAGCAGGGCCAGCAGCAGCAAGGGCGGCAAGACCCAGAGGGAATAGTGGCACACCGCGATCAGGCAAGCGGCGGCGCCGATGAAGCCGGCCCAGAAGACGGGGCCGTACAGCGCGGCAAAGAGGGATGTCATGGCAAGGCGCTCCTGTGGCAAAAACCACAGCATGGCTTGTCCCCCTGCCGCGCCGCTTGAAGAAACGGCGCAAACTGATTATTTCAGGGCCGGTTTCGCCGCCTTCCTCGCCGCATATTGCTGGTAACCGTTCGCGCGCAGGGCGCAGGCGGGGCAAGTGCCGCAGCCGTAGCCCCAGTCGTGCAATTCGCCCCGCTCGCCCAGGTAGCAGGTGTGCGTGCCGCTGCGGATCAGGTCGACCAGCGGCTGGCCGCCCAGGTCTTCCGCCAGGTCCCAGCTTTGCGCCTTGTCCAGCCACATCAGCGGCGTTTCCAGCTTCAGGCGCGTATTCATGCCCAGGTTCAGGGCCACTTGCAGCGCCTTCATTGTGTCGTCGCGGCAATCCGGGTAGCCGGAAAAATCCGTCTCGCACATGCCACCCACCAGCACCGTCAAGCCGCGGCGGTAGGCCACGGTGGCGGCCACCGTCATGAACAGCAAGTTGCGGCCGGGCACGAAGGTGTTCGGCAAGCCGTTTTCCTGCATGACGATCTCGACGTTCTGCGTCATGGCCGTATCGGAAATGGCGGAAATCAGGGACAAATCGATCATGTGGTCCTGGCCCAGGCGGCTGTCCCACTCGGGCGACTGCCGGCGCATCTGCTCGAGCACGCCGGGACGCACGGTCAGCTCGATCGCATGGCGCTGTCCATAGTCAAAACCGATGGTTTCGACGCGGCTATAGTGCTTGAGAGCCCAGGCCAGGCAGGTGGTGGAATCTTGTCCACCGCTAAAGAGCACCAGTGCGGAGTCCGTTGCTAGCATAATTTCTTTCTTTTCAGTTTGATTCTGTTCCAATTGTGCGCGGAGAAACATGATTCCCAGCGCAAAAAATACTTATTCGTCCGCCATCAGTTTACCTATTCCGGTAACATGCAGTCAGCATTTACTCATCTGGAGCACCATGTTTTCTGCACGACCCATACGGCATACGGCTGCCGGCAAGGCGATACGACCACGAATTTTGGCACAAGTAGTGACAAAAGCAATGGGTCAACTGACACTGGCGGCCGCCGGCAGTGTCATCTCGCTGTTTCCCATCGCCCATGCCGGCGCGCAGGAGGGTACGCAGGAACGCACGCAAGATGCCGTTGCGGACAGCCCCACCACGGAAACGGCGCCCGCCCCGCTGCAGTACGAGGTCAAGGTCAACGCGCCCGGCGACCTCGATGAGTTGCTGGAAAAAAACCTGGACCTGGAACGCTTCCGCGGCAACCCGCGCATGGACCGCGAGCAATTGCAGCGCCTCGTGCGCGATACGCCCGAGCAAGCCAAAAACCTCATCGCCACGGCCGGCTACTACACGCCCGTCGTCACGGTGCGCGTCGACACGACGGGCGCCAAACCCGTCGTCATCGTCGACGTCGACCCGGGCCAGCCGGTGACCATCGACAAGGTCGAGCTGGAATTGCGCGGCTTCGATCCCACGCCGCCGCTGGCCGCTTCCGAACCCTACGATACGGAAGCACTGAAGCGCAGCTGGGCCCTGAAGACGGGCAGCGTGTTCCGCCAGGCGGAATGGGAAGCGGCCAAGCGCGCACTGCTGCGCGAAGTGGTGCAGACGCGCTACCCGCGCGCCCAGCTGGTCGATACGCAAGCCGTGGTCGACCCGGAAACACACAAGGTCTCCTTGCTGGTGGTGCTCGACAGCGGCCCCGAGCTGCGCTTCGGCGAGCTGCGCATCGAAGGCTTGAAGCGTTACGATGCCAGCATCATCCGCAACCTCGACAAGATACGCCCAGGCGACTATTACAGCGAATCGGCGCTGCAATCGTTCCAGGCGCGCCTGCAGGACACGGGCTACTTTGCCAGCGTGGAAGTCAGTGCCGACATGAGCAGCATCCTGGGCGAGCAGATCGAGGCAGGCCAGGAAAGCCAGCAAGCCGAGGCCGCCGGCGCCGCGCCAGAAGCCAGGCCCGCCAACCGCGGCCCCGCGCCGCTGTTGCCGCTGGTCGTGCGCGTGACGGAAAACAAGCAGCAGAACGTCAGCGCCGGTCTCGGTTTCAGTACGAATACGGGGAATCGCGCCCAGCTCAACTATGACAACCTCAACGTATGGGGCACGCGCTTCAAGAGCGCGATCACCATGGAAACGAAGAAACAGGCAGCGCACGCCAATTTTTACTTTCCGACCACCGAGCGCGGCTACAACGACAGCGCGGGCGCCTCGTTCGAGCGCAGCGACATTTCCAACGAAATCACGGCCGTCACCACCATCTCGGCCAAGCGCAACTGGGGCGGTACCAACCTCGAGCGCAGCCTGACGTTCGAGTTCCTCAGCGAAGACAAGACCGTGGTGGGCCTGGAACAGACGCGCAGCAAGAGCTTGCCGCTGACCTATGCCATCACCAAGCGCAGCCTCGACAGCCTGCTGTTCCCCACCAAGGGCTACGTCATCAATGCCCAGGTGGGCGGCGCCCTGCTGCCCCTGCTGACGGACGAGCGCTTCGTGCGCGTGGCCGGCAAGGCCGTGTATTACCGTCCGCTCGGCGAAAAGGGCGAGCTGATCGTGCGCGGCGAAATGGGCGCGCTGGGCTCGAAGGAAAAACGCGGCGTGCCGGCCGTTTACCTGTTCCGCGCGGGCGGCGACCAGTCGGTGCGCGGCTATGGCTACCAGGAACTGGGCGTGAAGGAAGGCGACGCCACCATCGGCGGGCGCTACATGCTCACCGGCAGCGCCGAATACCAGTACTGGTTCAAGCCGAAATGGGCCATTGCCGCCTTCTATGACGCCGGCAACGCGGCCGACACGGTCAAAGCGGCCATGACGCCGAAATCGGGCTATGGCTTGGGCGGGCGCTACAAGAGCCCCGTCGGCCCCATCAATGTCGATGTGGCGTATGGCCACGCCGTCCACGCCTACCGTTTGCACTTTTCTCTGGGATTCACTTTCTGATGTCCGATATTTCTACCGAGTCCCACGACGCCGCGCCGCCACCGCCGGCGAAAAAACCGCGCCGCTGGGTGCGCTATGTGCTGATCGCCGTCGCCAGCCTGGCCGTGCTGCTGGGCGGCGCCTTCTGGTTCCTGGGCCGCGAATCGACCTTGCAGATGCTGGTGCAAAAAGTGGCCAGCGCCAGCGGCGGCGACATCGCAGTGTCGGGCGTGTCCGGCTCGCTGTACAACCGCATGCACCTGGGCCACGTCAGCTACCGCAGCAAGACGCAGCACATCACGGCCGACAACATCGACATCAACTGGTCGCCGTTCCAGTTCTTCTCGGAAGGCATCGCCATCAGCGAACTGCACGTGGCCAGCCTGTCCGTGGAAAGCACGGCGCCGTCCGAGGAACCGTCGACCATGCCCGCCAGCCTGGCCGCGCCTTTTAAAATCGGCATTGCCGACGCGCGCCTGGACAAGGTGACCCTCGTCAGCGCGGGCGGCAACACGGTATTTGAAAAAATCCATTTCAGCTTGTCGGGCGACAAGTCGCAATGGCAGCTGGAAGACGCCTCGGCCGTCACGCCGTTCGGTCAGGCTACGGCCAGCGCGACGATTGCCGCCACGCAGCCGTTCAAGCTCAGCGGCAAGGCGGGCTTGACGCAGATCAACCCTGCCGCCGGCGAAAAACCGGCCGCCCTGGCGCTGCAACTGGGCGGCGACCTGAACGTGCTGAACGTCACGGCCAAGGGCAATGCGGGCGCGGCCACGGCCGACGCCCAGCTGGCGCTGGCGCCGTTCGACCCCGTCATCATCCTGCGCTCGGCCAGCATCAAAGGCCGCAACATCAATCCGGGCAAGTTCGACGCCACCTTGCCGCAGGCGGACCTGAGCCTGGAACTCGACGCCGCCATCGACACCCGGCCGACGAAGCAAACCGTATCAGGCAAGCTGGCCATCCTCAACCACGCCACGCCGGGCCCCATCGACCAGCAAAAGCTGCCGCTGCGCCAGTTCGAGGCGCGCCTGGGCGGCACCCTGACGGCCACGACCTTGGAATCGGCCATCATCGATTTCGGCAACGCGGGCAAGTTCACGGGCGGCGGCAAACTCAACCGCGACGCCGTCGATGGCCCCATCGGCAATGCGCAACTGACCTTGCACACGGACAAGATCGACTTGCAGCACATCTACAGCAGCATCAACAGCACGAAGATCGTCGGCGACATCGTGCTCGACAGCGACGGCAAGACGCAAACCCTGCGCGCCAAGCTCGGCGAAGCCAAGCTGCGCCTGGACGTGGAAGCCACCCTGGCCGATTCGCTCGTGCAACTGCGCAAGGCCACCTTGCAGGCAGGCAAAAGCAGCGTCAACGCGACGGGCCAGATCAGCCTGAAGGATGAGCAACCGTTCAAGGCCGTGGCCAGCACCAGCCGCCTCAATCCCGCCGACTTCGGCGCCTTCCCCGTGGCCGACCTGAACCTCGACGTGCGTGCCCATGGCCACGTGGCCCCCAAGTGGCTGGCGAACGCGGACTTCACCGTGCGCCCCAGCAAGCTGCTCGACCAGCCCCTGTCCGGCAAGGGCAAGCTGACGGCCGATGCGGCCCACTTCAGCGGCATCGACGTGCAATTGGCACTGGGCAAAAACAACGTGACTGCCAAGGGCAACTTTGGCGGCGCCGGCGAAAAGCTCAACTGGAATGTCGATGCACGGCAGCTTTCTGCCCTGCAGGGCGACTTGCTGGGCACGGTGCTGGCCAGCGGCGTGGTGCAGGGCACGATGCAGCAGCCGCGCACGAGCTTTGTGGCCGACGCGAAAGGACTGGGCCTCACCAGCGGCAAGCGCCCCGCGCCCGACAGCGCCATCCACGCCAGCGGCGAAGTGGGCTTGACGGGTCCGAAGCAGCAGGCGGAACTGAAAATGACGGGTTCCTTGCAAAAGATCAACCCGGCCGCGTTTGGCGCATCGCTGCCCAACGGCAACGTGAATGCGGATTTCAACGGCAGCGGCCGCCTCACCAGCGACTGGCAAGTGGCCCTCAACTTGGCCCTGCACGAATCGACCCTGCAAAACGCCCCGCTGGCCGGCTACGCCAAGCTGTCGGCCAACGCGAAACGCATCGACAGCGTGGATACGGAACTGCGCCTGGGGCCGAACAGCCTGCTGGCCAAGGGCGCGCTGGGCGGCGCCTCCGACCATCTGACGTGGAAACTCGATGCGCCGCAACTGTCGACCCTGGGCCCCAAGTTTGCCGGCGTGCTGCATGCGGCCGGTTCCGTCTCGGGCAAGATGGACGCGCCCGCCGCGCAGCTGACGCTCGATGGCAAGGATCTGACCTTCTTTGGCGACCAGCAATTGAAAGCCGTGAAAGGCAGCGCCAGCGTGGGTGCCGGCCAGGGCGCGCTCGACCCCATGGTCAGCAGCCTGGAGATCACGGGCTACAGCACGCCCACCTTCAAGCTGACCAGCGCCCGCCTGGGCACGACGGGCACGCGCGGCAGCCATACGGTCAGTTTGACGGCACGCAATGACGATTTCGATGCCACCGTGCAAATCCGCGGCAGCCAGAGCGGCGCCGCCTGGACGGGCAGCATCGACAGCCTGCAAAACAAGGGCCGCTATGCGCTCGTGCTGCAAGCGCCCGTGCCCGTGAAAGTAGCGGGACCGGCCGGCAGCGGCGTGGCGGGCCTGGGCCAGCCCGAGCAGATCAGCGTGGGCAACACCGTCATCAAATTGCCGGCAGGCAGCATCACCATGCAAAACCTGGTCAAGAACGGCCCCCGCTGGACCAGTTCCGGCCAGGCGGCCGGCGTGGCCCTGACCTATCTGGCGCAGGTCATTCCATCGCTGCAGTCCAACGCGCGCAGCGACCTGACCCTCGGCGCGCAATGGTCGCTCGACATGCAGGTGCCAACGGCGAAACAGAAAGATCCCTCGCTGGCCGGCATGCTGCACATCTACCGCGAAAAAGGCGACGTGACGGTGGGCGTGGAACAGCCGCTGGCGCTGGGCTTGCGCACCTTCGATGCCCGCATCGATGTGGCCAACCAGCAGCTGCGCCTGGCCGTGAAACTCGATGGCGCACGCGCGGGCCAGAGCGATATCAATGCCACCGTGCAAATGCTGGGCGGGCGCATCAGCAACGACAGCGCCCTCTCCCTGACGGGCACCACGAATATCGATTCGCTGGCGTGGCTGGCGCCGCTGACGGGCCAGCCTGGCCTGGAACTGGGCGGCGCCTTGAAGGTGGCCCTGTCCGGCAGCGGCACCATCGGCGCGCCGCAATTGAATGGCGACATCAACGGCAGCAAGCTGCTGGTGAACTGGGCCGACCAGGGCTTGAAATTGCGCAATGGCGTGCTGCAAGCCAAGCTGGCCGGCGATCAATTGCAATTGCAGCGTTTGAGCTTTGACGGCGGCGACGGCAAGGTGCAGGCCGATGGCTGGGTACGCTTTGCCAATGGCGAAGCGAGCCTGGAACTGAAACTGATGGCCGACCGCCTGCAGGCGCTGTCGCGTCCGGACCGCACTTTGGTCCTGTCGGGCAACAGCACCCTGGTGCGCAACGACAAGCGCTTCAGCTTCGAGGGCAAGTTCAAGGCCAACCGCGCGCTGATCGAACTGGCGCCGCAGGATACCCCCACACAAAGCAGCGACGTGGTGGTGTTGGGCAAGGAAATCAAGGGCAGCAAGGAAGCGCCTTCGCTGCCCCTGAATATCGACCTCGAGTTTGACCTGGGCAACGCTTTCCACCTGCGCGGCATGGGGCTCGACGCGGATCTGGCCGGCAATGTGCGCGCCAGAGTCATCAACCGCGCCGCGCCGCGCGTGACGGGCAGCATCAAGGTTGTCACAGGTCAATACGCGGCCTACGGGCAGAAACTGTCGATCGAGCGTGGCCTGATCGCCTTCACGGGCGCCTACGACAACCCGTCACTGAATATCCTGGCCGTGCGCAAGCGTCCCGAAGGCGAAGCGCTGTCGGAAACAAACGTGGAAGCGGGCGTGGAAGTGCGCGGCACGGCACAGGCGCCGACGGCCAAGCTGGTGTCCACGCCGAGCGTGTCAGACAGCGACAAGCTGGCCTGGCTGATCCTCGGTCACGGCGCGGAAACGGCGGCCGGCGATGAAATGGCGCTCTTGACGACGGCCGCAGGCGCCCTCTTCGGCGGCTCCGGCGGCGGCTTGCAGGGCAAGCTGGCCAATTCGCTGGGCCTCGACGAAGTGGGCCTGTCGCAGGCGCAAGGACTGGAAAGCACGGTCGTCACCGTCGGCAAGCGGCTGTCGTCGCGCGCCTACCTGACGTTCGAGCAAGGCACGAGCACGGCGACGAGCCTGGTCAAGCTGCGCTATAAGCTGAACCGCCGCATCACCCTGCAGTTCCAGACGGGCACGAACAATGCGCTCGACGTGTTGTATACGTGGGCGTTTGATTAGAGTGGCGGCCAACAACGTTGTCGGATTACGCGGGGCGTGGCCCCGCTAATCCGACCTACGGCCCATGTGCATCCACGTAGGTCGGATTAGCGGCGCAGCCGCGTAATCCGACACCACCGAAACAACAAAGGGCGCCTCGGCGCCCTTTGCTGTTTCTACTGCCAACCCAAGAAAATACTGGGGTCAGACCCGGCGGGTCTGACCCCGGCACTCACTTACTCGGCCACGTCGAGCCCCCGCTCGATCATGCCTTCGACATACGCGCGCAGATACTGCTCCAGCGCGGGGCCGGACAGCACGTTGGCCGTCAGCGCGCCGTGCGGCGAGCCTTTCAGCACGCCGTCGTGGTACACGCGCGCAATCCAGGCCACGTCCGCGCCCTGGGTGTAATCAAGTTCATAGTCGAACGATTCTCCGCTGACTTTGCGTGTGTAGACTTCCTTGACAATTGCCATCTAAAACAGCCTTTCTTGACGAGATTAGGATGCGGGTGCGGCACGGGATCGTCCTGCGGCACCGGGTGCACGGGCCCCGGATGGTGCCCGGGCGCTTCTTGCGGCTCCGGCGCCGGCATGGGTTCATCGACGGGCGCCGGGTCGGGCGCGCGGTGGGCATGGATGACGGTCATGGCTGGCCTCCCTGCAGACAAAAGAAGACCATACCACGAGTTGCGCACCGCCGCCCTTATTTGCCGGCAGGCTTGACGTCGGCGGCCGGCGGCGCCGCGTTCTTCACATATTTCTCCAGCCAGTTGTTGCTTTCATACAGCATCTGCATGATCGATTCGCGCGCGCGGTAGCCGTGGCTCTCGTTCGGCAGCATCACCAGGCGCGCCGTGCCGCCCAGTCCCTTGACGGCCTGGAACATGCGCTCGCTCTGGATGGGGAAGGTCCCCGAATTGTTGTCCTGCTCGCCATGGATCATCAACAGCGCATCCTTGATCTTGTCCGCGTAATTAAACGGCGACATGGTCTGGTAGACGGCCGGCGCCTGCCAGAACGGGCGCTCTTCGGCCTGGAAGCCGAATGGCGTCAAGGTCCGGTTGTAGGCGCCGCTGCGGGCGATGCCGGCGCGGAACAGCCGCGTGTGCGCCAGCAGGTTGCCCGTCATAAAGGCGCCATACGAGTGGCCGCCGATGGCGATGCGGTTGCGGTCGGACACGCCACGGCGCACCACCTCGTCGACGGCCGCCTCGGCATCGGCCACCAGCTGCGGCAGATACGTGTCGTTCGGCTCCTGCTCGCCATTGCCGACGATGGGGAACGATGGATTGTCGAGCACGGCGTAGCCCATGGACAGGAAGGCGGCCGGGCCCCAGTAGCTGACGGCATTGAATTTGTAGGGCGAGCCCTTGGTCTGGCTGGCGGCGCTGGCCGTCTTAAATTCCTGCGGATACGCCCACATCAGGGTCGGCAGCGGGCCGTCGCGCTTGACGTCGTAGTTCGGCGGCAGCATCAATGTCGCCGTCAAGTCCACGCCGTCGGCGCGCTTGTAGCGGATCAGCTCTTTCTGCACGTCCTTCAGTTGCGGCAGCGGATGGGGGAAATGCGTGAGCGCCGTCAATTGCGCCGCGCCCTGCTGCTTCAAGTTGCGCACATAGTAATTCGGCTGCTCGGTCGGCGATTCGCGCGTGGACAGCAAACGGCTGCCCTCCTCGTCCAGCACGGCCACCACGTTTTCATAGTAGGGGGCGGCGCTCTGGAACAGGCGCTCCTTCTGCTTCGTCGCCAGGTTCAGGCGGTCGATGAACGGCCGGTCGCCCTCCTTCGATGCGCCCTGGCCGTCGAGCAGGATGGAACCGTCAGCGGCGATGAGCAAACGCGGCAAGCCGGCCGCGTCCGCGCGCATGACGGGCTGGCCCGGATCGTTGTAGCGGTCTTCGAACGATCCCGCGTACACGAGGTCGGCCGGCGTGGACGGTTGATCTGGCGCAATGCGCCACTGCTTGACGGCGCGCGTCTTGTACCACGCTTCGCCGAGCAGGGCCAGGTCGCCGCGGCCCCAGGCCACGCCCGCGTAGCGCGAACCGAGCCTGGCCAGCACGGCCGGCTTGGCGGTGAACGGCGCCGCCTGCGTGTAGACGATGTCGCGGATTTCGGCCGCCCTGGCCGGGTCGCCGCCATCCTGCGCTTCGGCCCATACCAAAGTAGCGGGCGCATCGACGCGCCAGCTGACGGAACGCACGCCGGCGGACACGGCATCATTGCCTGGCGGCAGCCCTTCCTCCAGCGGCAGGGCCGCCACTGCGTGCTCCACCTTGCCATTCAGGTCGCGCACGTCGATCTTGTGGCCGAAATCATGCGCCGGCACGATATACGAATACGGACGCACGATGCTGGTCGTCAGCAGGTGCTTGCCATCGGGCGAGGCCGAGACGCGCGAGAACTGGCCCGGCTGGCCGACCAGGCGCTGCTTGCCCGCCACGTCCAGCAAGGCCAGCTGCACCGTGATGTAGTGTTCGAACAGTTGCGCATCCTGTTCGTTTTTCAGCAAGTCCGGATAGGTGCGCAATTGCTTGACGCCGCCGCCCGGCACGCTGTCCTGGATGGACGGGCCCGTCGGGATGCCGCTGGCCACGGGCGCCGCGCCGAGCTTGGCCGGCTTCAGCTGCACCAGCAAGGTCTTGCAGTCTGGCATCCAGGAAAAGCCGCGGCCATACACGGCCGACAGGGGGGTGCTGGACAGCTTGCGCGCCGCCTTCGTCTGCACGTCGAGCAGCCACAGCTCCACGCCCGACTCCTTCACGCCCCTGGCGGGATCGGCAAAGGCGATGTGCGTAAAGGCCAGGTAGCGCTGGTCTGGCGACCAGGCCAGGTCGGCGATGCGGGGTGCCGCCGGCAGGCCGCTGACCTTGATTTCCTTCTGCGTATCGATGTCGAGCAAGCCCAGTCCCGTGTGGAAACTGAAGCGGCTGGCCGAATACGCGCGCGGATTGATGCGCAAGCCCGCCAGCTTCAGTTCCGGCTGCGCCACTTCGCCGATGCCGGGCAGGGATGGCGTGGGCAGCACGGCGGCCAGGTTGCGTTTCGGGCTCAGGCTCAGGGTCGGCGCGCGCGGCGCATCGACGATGGCTTGCAGGGGCGCGGGCGGGGCTTGATAAGCGCCATCTTGCGCCATGGCCAGGGAAGACGAGGCCATCAAGCCAACAGTGATGGGCAGCAAAGGCAAACGTGTAGACATGGAACTCCAGTGTATGAAGGTGGTGACAACAAGCGAGCGCACCGCACCGCTCATGGCGGCGCTTTGTGACAGGGCATAGTGCGTTCAGGCCAAGTAAATGTCAACCAGCAACTTTTACCGTTTGACAAGCATCGCCGCCCATCCCCATCTGGCTTACAATCGCTGTTTTACCCGCACCCGATTGCCTACATGGAAACCACTACCCTCGCCCTGCTGTTCCTGGTCCCGCTGCTGGTCTGGCGCATTTATTCGCGCCTGAAGAAACTGGTGGCGCGCCAGAAGTCGCAGCTATGGCGGCACTGGAGCGTGGCGGTCGCGTTTCCCGCGCTGCTGCTGTTCCTGGCGACGACGACGAAATTCGAGCTGCTGCCCCTGTCGAGCCTGGGCGCAGGCGCGCTGGCCGGCGGCTGGCTCGGTGTGCTGGGCCTGAAGCTGACGCGTTTCGAGCAAGTCGGCAAGGATTTCTTTTTTACCCAGCACCGCTATCTGGGCCTGGCCATCACGATGCTGTTCATCGCCCGCTTGCTGTACCGCGGCATGGAAATCTACCTGAACACGCGCCTGGACGTGCCCGTGCCGCCGCCGCCGTTCGGCCAGAGCCCGCTGACCATGGCCGCCTACGGCCTCGTCATCGGCTACTACGCCGTGTATGCGTGGGGCCTCGTGCGCTGGCGCCAGCACAACAAACCGCTGCAAGCCGCCGAATAACTCAGTAGTACTGGCACAGGCCAGTACACGTCGTCACCGACAGCGCCTGGCGTATCGTCGCCAGCGCCGGCGCCAGGACCGGATCGAGATCCTTGTCCGCATCAGCCAGGCTGGCCAGCAAACGCTCGCGCAAGGGCGGCGCCATCAGATTGGCATTCGCCGTGGCGTGCTGCGCCGCCGCTTCCAGCATCCGCTGCTTTTGCGCCACGTTCCAGAACGGCACTTGCACGAACTGCACCACGCTCGTGAAAACAACGGCCGTGTTCTTGCTGAACGCCCGCGCGCGCAGACGCTCGGGCCCGCTCACCGCATCGGCCGGCTGGGCGCTGAATTCCTGCTCCATCAGTCCGATCAAATGGCCATGGCAATGCATGCTGAAAGCAAACAAGGTGCTCATTTCATCGCCATAATTGGCCAGGTTCCGCGTCACTTGTTCCTTGCGCGCCTGCTGCAGCTCGGCGCCTGACAGCGGCAACGGCCGTTCCAGGCCAAACGCATAGTATGTTTTTCCCAGACGCATGGCCTTTTCGCACACGGCCACGCTCTCGTTCACGTCCTGCAGCGCGGCGACGGGCGCCTGGAACAGGCGCGGACCGTCGGCGATCTGCGCAAACAGCTGCGCCACGCCAGGGTCGCCCAGGCGCGGCAGACCGGCCTGCGGCGTCGCCTTGGCCATCAGCGCTTCCAGCTGGCCGCTGGCTTGCTGGAAATCGGTATAGCTGTCGGCCCAGGCGGCGGGCGCCACGAGGGCGGAGGAAAGGCAGAACAGGCGGCCGATGCGGCACAGCGGCGGGGAAATCGACAGGGACATGGGATCAGAAGAACACTATTGGATAACTGGCAATTATAGGCAATCTATATCCATACTGCATCCAATCAGGCGATGATGGTGACGCGCGGCCAGCGCGCCGCATAGTCCTTGCTGGCCAGGCGCTGCGCATAGCCGTCTTCGCTGATGCGCGCCGGGTTGCGCCGGATCACCATATTGAACAAGTCATCGAGGCCATGCGGCGCGACGATGCCGATCTCGCCGTCAGGCTGCAGATAGATGCCGACAGCCGTGGCGAACTCGGGCCAGGAAGCGATGGCGTCATCGAGCGACAGCAAGGGCGGCACGGCGTAGCCGAACTCGTCTTCAAACCACAGGTGCACCCGGGCCTGGTTGCACACTTCCCACGGCACGCCGGGCAGCGCCGTTTCCAGGCGCTGGCGCAGCCGCACCTCGCTTTCCGCAAGCACATCGTGCGCGTCGAAATACGCCACGTCGACGTCGTTCAATGCCGACGGTTGGGTGAAACCGTGCAAGGCGTCCCACACGAGCTTGCGCACGGCGCCGGCGCCGATGCAGCAGTGGGGCAAGCCCAGCTGCGCCACGGCCTGCAGCATCTGCATGCACCATGGCGTGGCACGGACGATGGCGCGCAGGCGCGCGGCCAGCGCTTCCTGCGTGCTCATTCCTATGGCCGGATCTGCGGCGCCACGCCGTCGTTGCTCACCGTGCCTTCGACATTGCCGAAGTACACGTCCAGATCCTGCTTCGGACGGAAGTTGCGCAACTTGACTTGCAAAGTGGTGGGATTGATCTTGGTGAATGTGCCGGGGAAGCACAGGCTGACCAGCTCGTCCGGCTTGCCCTTGACCAGGTTCAAGGTGAAGTCTTCGATGCCATTCTTCCAGGTGTTACCCGTCGTCAAAATGTACGACACCCAGACGGCATTGACGAAGCCGCCTTCGCCCTGCTGGGCCGCCAGCCGGTTCCACGTCTTGTAGAAGGCTTTGTCGCCGCAGTATTTCTTTTCAAAGGTATTGCCATCGCCCAGGTAGGAAGCGCCGGGGCCGGCTGCGACGAACGGCGCATATTGATGACGCACGCGCACGACTTTACCGGCGGGGAATTTCTGCTGCCACAAGTAGATGACTTTCACGGTCCAGGCCGGCACCCACTCCTCGTCGTACAGCTGGGCCAGCAGACCCTCCTTGATCATGATCTTGCTCTGCGCGGCCGTCAGCGGCACCACTTTCTTGTCGAACGGCGTGTGCGAAGGGAAATACGCGATCTGCGCGTCGGACAAGCCCAGCTGGCGCAGGCGGGCCGTCACGTCGGCGCTGCCGAGCTTGGCGACAAACGTGGTTTTATACTCCTTGCGCTTGCCGTCCACGTCGACGGTAAACTGCTGCGGCTGACCGTAATACGTGGGCGAGCCATGGTAGCCGGAAGAGTATTCGGGCAAGGGGAAGAAGATCGTTTCTTCCACATCCTTGGCCGATTCATTGAGGAATTCATACTCGACCTTGATCAAGTCCGTGCTCACGCTGAGCACTTCCTTTTTCATGGCCACGGCATCCGTCTTGCCGAACAGGATGCCGCCCGCGCTGACGGAGCCGATGCCGTCGTTGGCCATGGCTGGCGCCGAACACGCCAGCGCCAGGGCCGCGGCCAGAACAAGCTTGCGCACGGCCATCATGCGGCCTTGCCCGGTGCGGGTTCGATCCGGCGCTGCAGCACGAAAATCGGTTGCGCCCATTGGGTATCCTTCTTTTTCTTACTGGTGATCAAGGTCAGCTCCGAGGGATCGTAGACATCCGTGTTGTGCGTCAACGGCGTCGTCATCAGGTATTGCGCTTCCGTATTTTTCAGGAATTCGCCGACCAATTGAATGTTGCGGATATCGAGGTGGGCAAACGGTTCGTCGATGAAGACGAAGCCGCCGGAACCGTCTTCCGATTTCAGCAAGCCGATCAGCAGCACCAGCGACTTCATGACCTGCTGGCCGCCCGACGCCTCGCCATCGTTCATGCCGATGACGCCCTTGCCGTCGAATTTGAAGCGCACGTGCAAGCCCGCCTGCGACAGCTGCACATCGTCGTTTTCCAGGCGCACGGGGTCGGCATGCACTTCGATGCCGGCCAGTTCACCCAGCTCCTTGATGTTCTTGCTGTAGGTCTTGATAGTGTAGCGCAAGCGTTCCATGTAGGCGCCGCGGGCATTGCCCGTCGCTTCGATGGCGCGGTTGTTCTGGTAGCGGCGCTCGTCCGTTTCCGACTGGCGGCCATGCAGCTGCTCCGACAGGCGGTGGTGCTGGTCGATGACGGTGGCGTCCAGTTCCCAGTCGTCGCGCGCGAGGCTGTTTTGCAGGCTGGCAACGCGCAAGTCGACCTGGTGCGCATTCTGGTGCTCGGCCACGAGGGCCGCGCGGCGCGCGGGACGGCGCCAGCTTTTCGGCAAATGGCGCCACGCATGGCGCAGCGCCAGCAAGGCGCGCGCATGCTCGGCGCGCTGTTCAATTTGTTTCTTGTAGCCAAGGCGCGAACCCGCTTCCGCTTCGGACAGGGCCAGGCGTGCGTTTTGCCACACGGTATCGGCACGCGTGCGCGCCACGGTAGCGTTCTTGGTGAGATTTTGCAACTCGCCCAGGCGGCCGCCCACTTCCAGGCGCTCTTCCTTGAGCGGCTTCGAATTGCGCAGCGCTTCGGCAAATTCTTCCTGGCGCGCACTGAGTTCCTTGGCCGCGTCGACGCCGGCGATGCGCGCTTTCAAGGCGCCCACTTCCGCCGCCAGTTTCGAGATCGCCAGGGTGAGCGTGTCTTCCTGCCCTTCCAGGCCCGGCAAGGAGCGCAGCAGCGCTTCCAGGCGGCCGCTGCGGCCAGCCTGGCCGAAGCGGTAGCGCGACGCTTCGACGAACAGCGAGCGTCCGCCGCGGCGTTCACGGTGATACGCCTCGGGCGTGATCCACTCCTCGTGGTTGCCCAGCTTGAAGCCGGCTTCGACGGAGTCGACGCGTGCAATGCGCGACAGCTGCTCGATCAGCCAGCTGGGCACAGGTGCGGAAAATTTCACCACCGCCAGCAAGCTCTCGTCTTTGGCGACGGGCGCCGTGACCAGGTCCGGCACGATGAAGTGGCGGTAGCGCTCCTTCTCGGCCAGGCGGTAGGCAGCGGCCGCATCCTTGGCCTTGTCGAGCAGCACCACCGAGGCGTAACCGCCCAGCACGCCTTCGACGGCGCCCTGCCAGCGGCTGTCCGTCACTTCGACGATGTCCGACAGCATGGCGTGGGAGATCCCCGCGTCGCGCAGCGCGCGGCGCATGCCGCGTACATTGTCCGGCTCCGGCATGGCCGTCTTGCCTTGCAGCGCGGCAATCGTCGCCTGCTCGCCCGCGATGCGGGCCGACAAGGCGTCGCGCTGCTGGCGCTGCTGCAGCAATTGCGCTTCCTTCTGTTCAAGCTGGGCCGCCACTTCGGCGATGTCGCTGCCCGAGTCGGCCGCCAGCTTGTGCAGGCGGTCCTTCTGTTCCAGCAGGCTGTCCAGCGGTTTCAGCTTGGCATTGATCAAGGACAAACGGCTCTGCAAGCCGATCGATTCCTGCTCCAGCAGGGTTTCGTTCATCTGCGCGTCGGACAGGGCTTTCGCCTGCGCCGCCAGGGCATTGCGTTTATCCGTCAGTTGCTGGTCCGCCTGCGCCATCGGTTTGCGCGCATCGCGCAATTGCCGGCTGGCGATGGCCGCCTTTTCGCGCGCCTCGTGATATTGCAGGCTGGGCAGCACTTCTTCCAGCAGGTTGCGGCGTTCCTTATGTAAACCTTCCCACTGGTGGTAATTGGCCACGCGCAGGCGCAAGCCTTCCAGGTTGGTCTTCGACGCTTCGAGTTCCGTTTCGAAGCGTTTCAGCTCCACTTCCGTATCGCGCTGGTGGCGCTTGGCTTCGTCGTAGGCGTCCAGCACTTCCTTGTCGCCAAACACCTGGAACACCAGGTCGAGCAGCTGGCGCGGCGCGTATTCGCACAGTTTGTCCGTCTCGCCCTGCTCCAGCGCCAGCACTTTCGACATGGCCGGCGACAGGCCCGCATTGGCCAGGCGCTTGCGGTAGTTTTCCACGCCGAGCCAGTCGTTGGCGTCCGTGATGTCCTCGATCTGCACATTGCCCGGACGCATCAGATACTGGCGCTTCCAGTCGCCGCCATTCTTCTGGATCTGGCAAAACAGCGTTACTTCATCATCGCTGAAGAAGCCGGAACTGCGGAACGGGCGGTTCGACAGCTGCTTGCCCACGTTCTTGTTGTCGACCACGGCGCGCAGCCAGGCCGTCTGCTGGCCCGAATGGCGCGCATAGTGTTTATACGTGCGCCCCATCGAGCAGTCGAGGCCGAACAGGGTGCGCAAGGCATCGAGCAAGGTGGTCTTGCCCGAGCCGTTCTGCCCCGCGATGGTGATGATCTTCGCGTCGAGCGGAATATTCTTGATGCGCTGCCAGTAATCCCAGTGCACCAGTTCAAGTGATTTGATATGAAACATGGGCGCTTTCAGTGAGGGAGATCGGACACGGGCTCGTCGCCTGCGTCAGGCAGGTCGCCGATGTCGCCGGACAGGTCGGCGGACAAGTCAGCGTCCAGGTCGACGGCCACCAGGCGCGCCGGCGCCCGCTTGAACACGTCGGCCAGGGCGCCGTTGATGATGCGTTCTTTCAAGACGTCCGTATCCATCATCAGGTCCAGCAGCGGGCCTTCCAGGATGACATCGCCGCGCCGCTCGATGAAGCCCAGCTTGGCCAGGGTGCCCAGGTTCATGTCCATGCGCGTCTTCTTGCCCAGCTTGTCACCGAAGTCGGACAGCAGCGCCTTGTAGGAAATGCCGATCGACGCGTCTTCCGCGCGCGGCAGCGGTTTTTCCGTGCCGAACATGTCATTTTGATCATCATCGGCGTGCTGGTGCGTTTCCTGGCGTTCGCGCTTGGGCAGGATGATCTGCGCCCACAGCACCACCAGCAGGGCCACGCCATCGCGGGCCAGGCCGAAGTTGTTGTTTTGCCACACGTCGCGCGCGCCGAAGATCTTCGGCTCGATGGTGCGCGTCAGGGCCAGGGTCACATGGTCGGCATACACGTTGTCGAGCAGCTTCAAGCCGCAGGCCAGCAGGCGCGCATCGATTTCGGCGCGGAACAGCTCGTCGGACAGCACGCGCTTGACGAGCTTGTCGTCGCGGCGCAGGGTTTGATGCGTGAGCAGGCGCGCAATCAGGATTTGGGAATCGTCATTCATCGGCGGTGCCGCTATCTAAATCAAGTGAAACATTCAGTGAAAGCGAGGCGATCGACATGGCCGCCACGTGGGGGTCGGTCAGTTGGACCATCTCGTCGGTCGGTGTAAAGGTGATCGGCAGACGGGCCAGTTCGGCCGTCGAGCCTTGCAAGCTCGCTTCGGACACGTCGCCCAGCAGCGGCAGCATCGAGGCGCGGTAGGACGCCACGGCAAAGCTGGCCGGCAGCAGCGAATCCTGCACGGGCACCGATTTCGGTCCTTCTTCGCCGATGCTGGGGAAATTGCCCAGGCTGGCAAAGTTCGACAGGCGTTCGAGCAAATCATCGAGTTCAAGCTGCATGGCGGGACCGTCGCTGATGGTGGTGGGCGCGTCCTCTCCGCTGGGCAGGCCCGTGTTGATGACGCCTGCCGCCCGTTCGGACAGCAGTTCCGTTTCGGCCACGTCGATCATTTCGGCCGGCGTGGAGAACAGGGGGACGACGGGCTGGTCGATGGCGCCTTCGGCCAGGCTGGCCAGGTCGTCGTGCAGCAAGAGCCAGCGCTTGATGTCGGTGGTCGACAGGCCGGACTGGCCCAGGTGCACGCGCTGGCGCTCGATCTGGTTCAGGGCGCGCGAAAACATGCCTTGCATGTTGAGCAATTTACTTTGCGCCCGGCCGATCGCCTGCGCCGCCTTGTGCGTGGCGCTGTCCGCGTTTTCATCGGAGGTGATGGCCACGAGAATCTCGGAACCCTTTTCCACCCAGTCGCAAGCCATGTTCCACTTCGCCTGCGCCGTGCGCAGCCGGAATTCGGAGCCGGAAGCGATGGCGTCGGAAAACTCTTCCGTCAAGTCCACCAGGCGGCCCAGCAAATGCTGGAGTTGTTCGACCGATACGCCGCCCACGGCTTGCGCGCCCGCCACCTGCGACAGCAGAAAACCCATTTCCGCTTCGTCTTCCGTCTGGCCCAGGCCCAGCAAGCTGTCGATGGCCGACAGCACATTGCGCGCCATGGGTGTGACGCGGTACACGCCCTGCTGCGCATCCCAGGCCAGCAGCTGGTTCGAACGCAGGCGCAGCAAGACCGTTTCCAGACTTTCCGGCAACAGATACGCGAGCTTGGTGTTGATATCGGCGCGCGTGTAGGCGGACGTGGCGGCATCGGACGCCAGCTCGCGCAACACCAGCAGACGCACCAGCACGCCATCGAAACCGCCGTGAAACAGGGCCGTAAACACTTGCAGCAAGGGCTGCGCCCGCTTCAAGTGAAATACTTGCTCGATTTCATCGGCCGAAATATTGGGCTGGAAATGCGCCTGCAAGGAATCGTGATGCTCTTGCTCTGTCTGATTTGCATCCGTAGCCACGGCTGCACTTGCCATTATATCAATCATTCTTTTCCGGATGAGTGTTCAGCGGGCGGCGCGGCGGGCTAACGCAGCGCTGCGGGGCGGGGGCGTCAGTATATCAGTTCTGACATGCAATTCGACTTGTGGAAGAGGGGCGATGGCGCTGTCGACAAGCCGAGTGTTGCATCAGCAAAAAAACCAACAGCGAAAATCCGGGGTCAGACCCGGCGGGTCTGACCCCAGCATTTGCCGTTAGGGGTGAAAAATAGAGAAAATCAATATTTGCTATGATAGCAAGCACTTACTTCTTGACGATCTTCTGCAAGGTTTGCTCGACATAATCGCCACCGTCCGCGTCGGCGAATGTCACCTTCACGGGATACCATTCCAGCGACGGCGCCAGCCACAGGTCCACTTGCTGGCCCTTCTTGTCCGGCGGCGGCGCCTTGACCAGGTGGATGGCGGCGACCTCCCCCATGCCCGTGGCGACCGTCTCCTCCTTGACCACCTTGAAGGTCCACGGCTCGGCATCGTGCGCGCCGGCGACGAAGAAGGCCCATTCCGAGCCGGGGACGAATTTCTCGGGCGCGGCGCGCGCCACGCTGGCCAGTTGCCAGACGGCGCTATTGCGGTCCTGTTCGCCGCCTTTCAGCGGATAGGTTTCATCGCCTTCGCCAAAGACGATGGTCTTGCTGTCGCGCTTGAAGGTGGTCGTGACGGCATCCTTGCGGAAGCGCTTTTCCACGAATTGAACGGGCGCCAGGCCGTAATCGTCGACCGCGCCTTCGCTGCGCTGTTCGAGGATCTTGCCGAACAGGGCCGCCTTGGTTTCGGCCAGCAGCGAGTACTTGCCATCGCCCACGCGCCAGTTGCTGAGCGATTCGCCGGACAGCGCAATGCCGCGCTGCCTGGCCTTGATCGAATAGACGAGGTCAGCCGACGGCGCCAGCTTGTACGGGCGCTTGACGACAGGATGGTCCACGGGCTCGTTCGCCGCCATGGCGGGACTCAGGGTGGCGGCCAGCAGGCTGGCGATCAGAACGCGTTTCAAAGTTATTAAAGTAGTCATTTATTTTCCTGTAGCGTCATTGACGCGAATTTGGGTCACGGTTTGCGTGGTCAGCGCCCCGTTCGCTTCGGTATTGCGTATTTGTACCGGATACCATTGCATGGACGGCGCCAGCCAGATATCAAGCTGCGACGAATACGTGCCCGGCTTCGGCGGCCGGCGCAAATGCCAGGTCACCAGGCGGCCCATCTTGGTGTCCAGCTCTTCCTCGCCCACCAGCTGGAAGCGGAACACGGTCGCTTCCTTTTCCTCGCCGACAAGGATGTCGATATTGCCCGCCAGCTGGTTGACGTCGGCACGGCCGATGGCGGCCAGCTGGAACGGCACGGTCGCCTTGTCCTGCGCCCCCTCCTGCCATGGCACCGTCGCCGTCGTGGCTGAAAACGTGATGGTCTTGGCGTCGCGGTTGAAATGCGTGGCCGTTTGCGCGCGGCCCTTGCGTTTTTCCGT
Organism: Janthinobacterium sp. GW823-FHT01H08; assembly: GCF_058797855.1. NCBI lineage: Bacteria > Pseudomonadati > Pseudomonadota > Betaproteobacteria > Burkholderiales > Oxalobacteraceae > Janthinobacterium > Janthinobacterium sp. GW823-FHT01H08. Next base: position 892,282 of record NZ_CM179504.1, on the reverse strand, counting down.
GGCCGTGACAGGCACGATGCCGCTGCCGTCGATCAGGCCCTCGCTGGTCAGCACCAGCAGGTTGATGCGTGTGATCAGCATGCTCAGGCCCACTTCCAGTTTCAGCTGGTACGTGTCGCCCCGGTTTTCCCACGCCATGCCGGCCACGCCTTGCCACTTGGTGCCGTCCGCATCGCGCCGGTCCACGTGCAGGTCGAACTGGGCCGAAGCGGGCGCATTCGTCTTGTAGCGCCGCGCCTGCTCGACGGGCGGTGGCGGCGGCGCGGGAGCCGGCGCGGCAGCTTCCGCCACGGCGGGCGCGGGCGCCGTGATGGCTGGCGCGCTGGCCGCCGGTGCCGCGGGCGTCACCGGCCCTTCCGGCGCGTCGCTGGCAGGCGCCGTCAACTGGGCCGACTCGCTCGACGGCAGCTCCGTCGGCGGCGGTGGCGGCGGCAAGCGGGGCTCGGGCAAGGGCCGCAGCTTGGGCGGCGGCGGCGGCGCCACCGGCACGGGTTTGGGCGCCTCGGCGATCAATGCCATGCTCACCACCTGCGCATGATCCTGCCCCAGCGGCACCATGCTGGCATGCGAGGTGAGCCATTCCAGCGCCACGTAATGCAGTGCGCCGATGACCGCGACAAAAATGACGGTGCGGCGGCGTGGTGGCGAAAAGAAGGAGTCAGGCATCATAGGCCGTAGTGTAACGCCTTCCCCCCACTTCCTGCTTCTTGCCTGTGCTCAACTCCTGCTGTTTTATGTAAGAAAATGTTGGCGGCTTTGCGTCAGTTGCAAGCTGATATCTGCTACGCTAGGCACATCCACCTACCAGGAGATTTCGCATGGCAAACCCGCAAATGCCCCAAATGCCGGGCGCAGCAGTTGTGACCGACACCCTCGACTTCGTCAAAAACCTGTGGGGCAGCATGAGCGTGCCCGGCATGGGCGTGCCCGGCATCACTGCGCCCACCATGTCGGTGGAAGAGCTGGACAAGAAAATCAATGACTTGAAAGCCGTCGAAGCCTGGTTGAACCTCAATACCAGCATGCTGCGCGGCAGTATCCAGGCATTGGAAGTACAGCGCGGCACCATCGCCACCCTGAAATCGATGGGCGCGTCCCTGGCCGCGGCCATCACCCAGCCCGGTGCCAGCGAGAAAACCGTGTTTGAATCGGTGCCCTACGCTTCCGCGTTTTTCCAGCAAGCGGCACCCGCAGCGCCAGCGCCTGAACCGAAACCGGCGCCTGCACCCGCGCCCGCGCCCGAACCGGCTGCGGCGGCGCCCAACGATGCCGGCAGCCAGGCGGCAGCCCAGCTGGCCAATCCAAGTGCCTGGTGGAATTTGTTACAAGATCAGTTCAAGCAGGCCGTGTCGACAGCGATGTCGCCCGATGCAGCCAGCGCGGCAGCGGCCAGTTTTGGCGGTGGAGCCACGGCCGGCAAGTCCGCCAAGCCGGCAGAAGCAGGCATGGCAGCCAAGGCCAAAGCCCCGCTGCGCAAGGCGCCGGCAAAACGCGCGGCACCCAAGTCCAAGGCGCCAGGCAAATCCTGACGTCGCGGAGAGGCGATGTGATCAGGCGATACGATGAATGCGGATCGCCTCGATCTGATTGTCGGCCTGGCGTTTTACGTCACCGATCGTGATCAGGCCTTCGTCGGCCAGCGCCTTGGCGTGCTCGTACGAAGACTGGAATGTTTCCAGCGTGTCTCCCTTGGCGGCCACCGGGCGTACCCAGGCAACGGCGCCGACTTTCATTTTTTTGTATACTTCATTGACCACATCACGCATAGTTTCTTCCTTATTGTTGTAGAGCAACTCAAGCACGGGCGAACCCACGCTGGCCCCTAGTTTATCATCCGGCACGCTCCCGCACGGCTTTTCCCCCTTTTTCCGGCGCCGGCGGCGCTTTTTCCGCCACCTCGACAGCCTCTTCCGGCCCGGGCGGGGGCGTCAGCTGCACCAGTTGCTCCATCAATTGCGCAAAGCGCTGCTGGCCCGGTGCAATTTTGTCTACATACAACAACACTTCCATCGCCTCGGCCGCCAAGTCCGCCTGGTAGCCGCGCTGCTCCAGGAACGATACGATGATTTGCGCGGAATTGAACAGGATGCGCAGGTTGTTCGGCAGTTTTTCGCGCGCCGCGCGCATCCAGGCCACCGCTTCGTTGAGCTTGTCCGTCTTCCACAGCAGCACGCCCTTGTTCATCAAGTCCGACGCTTCCTTGCGCGAGGCGATGATCAGGCTCGTGCCTTCGTCGCCCATCTTCGCCTTGTCGAAGATCTTTTGCACCTCGTCCTGCACCACCTGGTTGTCGTGGTTGTTCTTCACCACGTAGCACAGCAGGCCGGCCGGCGCATCCTTGACGCCGACGGCGAACAGCAGGGTCGCCAGTTCCATGCAGATGCTTTTCTCGGGCCGCGCCGGGTCTTCCAGCAGCATGGCTTCGAGTTCGTCGCCGCACTTGCGCGCGCGCCGGTAATCGCCCGTTTCGTGGTGCACCATGCCTTCCGTGATCTTCGCGCGCAAGCCGATCTGCTCGGGCGAGAATTCGCGCTGCGCCAGCAGCAGCCACTGCAGCGCCTCCTTGGCATCCTTCTTCAGGCCGCACACGCGCGCCAGTCCCAGATAGGCGTCCGGCGTCTTCATGACGGAAAACTCGCCGATGGAAATACACTTGCGAAAAGCCTTTTCCGCCATGCTGACATTGCCGATCTTTAGCGCGGCGAGGCCCAGGTTGCGCTGGCGCGGCACGGAATTGGGCGACAGGCGCGCCGCCTTTTCCAGCACGCCGCACGCTTCCTCGTGCTGGCCCATCAGCTGGTAGGCGACGGCCATCTGGTCGTAGGCGTCGATGTAGTACTTGTTCTCGACGATCACGCCCTGGAAGATCTGGCGCGCCGCCTCGTGCTCGCCGTTATTCATGCGGATCTTGCCCAGGCCTGCCTTGGCCCAGCTGTAATCGCGCTCGGCCAGCACTTTTTCGTACACGGCGCGGGCCTTTTCCGGCTCGCCGCTTTTCAGCAGCAACGACGCCTTCATGCGCAGCAATTCCAGCTCGTGCAGCTTGTTGACTTCGATCTGCGCATCGCACAACTTGGCCGCGCGCAGATAATCCTTTTCCATGCAAGCCTGGTCGATTTCACGGAACACCTGCTTCTTGTGCCACACGCGGTTCAAGCGCGTCAGCAGCACGCCTTCCGTGATCGGCTTGATCAAATAGGCGTCGGGCTGGTGCTCGGCCGCGCCCATCACCGATTCCACGCTTTTCTCGGCCGACACCATCAGCCAGACGCTCGACGGCGCCGTCAGGTTGCGCACGCGCGTCTCTTCCAGCACTTGCTGGCCATTCTTGCCTTCGCCCAGGTTGTAATCGCACAGCACCACGTCGTAGCGCGTCTTGGCCAGCAGCTTCATGGCTTCGCCGCCGCTGGCCGCCTGGTCGATATGGCGCGCGCCCAGGTTGCGCAGCGATTCGCGCAGCAGGATGCGGATGCCGATGAAGTCGTCGACCAGCAGATAATGTTTGTCGGCCCAGTCGGTGCTGCCCGCTTCGGCGGCGGTGGCGTGGCTGTCTGTCGTCATGGCATCCTCGTTCAGGGCAGGCGCAGGATGAAACAGCCGCCGCCCAGGGCGCCGCCATTTTCCAGGGCGATGCTGCCGCTGCTGCCCCGGTGCTTGTGCATCTTTGCCACTTCGCTGGAAAAATACAGGCCCAGGCCCGTGCTGTTGGTGGAAAAATTCACGCCGGCGGTCATGCCATCCATGGCCGCGCTGCCCGCGTCGAGCAGCGCCTGGGTATAGCCGTCGCCATTGTCTTCCACGCGCAGCTCGAGCATATCGTCGTGCTCCCGCACCGACAGGCGTATCGTATCCTTCGTGTAGCGGATGGCGTTGTTGATGGCATGCGCGAGCACGCCGATGACCAGGTCTTCATCGAGGGTCCAGATCAGCTCCGGCGGGCAGGCCGTCTGCAGATGGATGCCTTTCGAGGCCAGCAGGATCTTTTCCTGGTCCACCACCTGGTCGATGACCTGGCTCACCAGTTGCGGCTGCACGTCGAAGGGGTAGCCGGGCTTGCCCACTTCCTTGTACAGGGCCAGCAGCTGGATCAGGTTATCGTTGAGGCGCTTGGTCTGGTACAGCATCTGCGCCATCTGCAGATAGGCGGGGTCGGCCTGGGGCGTCGGCTTGGCCTGCTCGGCCGCCAGCAGCGACTCCAAAGTGCCGCTGACGACGCTGATCGAATTTTTCATGTCGTGCACGGTCGACGCCAGGAACAGGAATAGCTCGGGCGAGCTGTGTTGATCTTCCACCGGATATCTCCTTGGGCCGCAGCTTGAATATTGCCAAGGATAAATTATACCGCCAGCCTGCGGGCGCCAGCCAGCCGCGCGCAAAGTCCGTGATTTGACGCAACAATGCCGCCCCGCTTGCGCAGGGGCGGCATCAGCTTGACAAGCGGGCAAGATCAGCGGCGCGCGCCCGCCAGGCGTTTGACCACGACGATCATGCGGTCGATTTCCTCATACGTGTTGTAGAAGGCGAACGAGGGCCGCACGGTCGCTTCCACGCCGAAGCGGCGCAAAATCGGCTGGGCGCAGTGGTGGCCCGAGCGCACGGCGATGCCCTCGTCGTTCAGGGCGCGCCCCACTTCCGCCGGCTCGTAGCCGGCCAGCACGAACGACGCCACGCTGGCCTTGTCCAGCGCCGTGCCGATCAGGCGCACGCCGGGAATCGCTTGCAGCTGGTGCGTCGCGTATTCCAGCAGCGCGTGCTCGTAGGCGGCGATGTTTTCCAGGCCGATGCGCTGCACGTAATCGATCGCCGCGCCCAGACCGACGGCATCGGCGATATTGCCCGTGCCCGCCTCGAAACGGTTCGGCACGCCCTGGTAGACGGTGCGCTCGAACGTGACGTCGGCGATCATGTTGCCGCCGCCCTGCCATGGTGGCAGTTGCTCGAGCAAGTCCGCCTTGCCATACACGGCGCCGATGCCCGTCGGGCCGAACACTTTATGCCCCGAAAACACATAGAAATCGGCGCCCAGCGCCTGCACGTCCACGCGCAAATGCGACACGGCTTGCGCCCCGTCGACCAGCACGCGCACGCCGGCCGCATGCGCGAGCGCGATGATCTGCGCCACGGGCGTCACCGTCCCCAGCGCATTCGACACCTGCGTCACAGACACCAGCTTGGTGCGCCCGTTGAGCAGCTTGCGGAATTCATCGAGGAGGATCTGGCCGCTGTCGTCGACGGGAATCACGCGCAGAATCGCGCCCTTTTCCGCCGCCAGCTGCTGCCACGGCACGATGTTGGCGTGGTGCTCGAGCTGCGAGACGATGATCTCGTCGCCGCTGCCGATGTACTTGCGCCCGAACGTGTTGGCGATCAGATTGATGCCCTCGGTGGCGCCGCGCACGAAAATGATTTCATTGGCCGAGGCGGCGCCCAGAAAACTCGCCACCTTGGCGCGCGCCGCTTCATAGGCATCGCTGGCGCGCGCCGCCAGCGCGTGGGCCGCGCGGTGGATGTTCGAATTCTCGTGCGCATAGAAGTACGACACCCGGTCGATCACCGACTGCGGCTTGTGCGTGGTGGCCGCATTGTCGAACCAGGCCAGCGGCTTGCCGTTGACCCGTTCGGCCAGCACGGGAAAATCGCGCCGCACGGCGTGCACGTCGAATGGCGCGGGGGTTTGGCCATGCCCTTGCGGCCGCGCAGGCAGCTCGGTCTGGAAATAGAACGCGGGCTGGCTGTCAGATGGCGATACGGGCAGCTGGCGCGCGGGCGTCCGCTGCGGCGTGGCAAACGCGTCGGGCGCGGCCTGTCCCAGTCCCTGCTGCGCCAGACCATCGAGCTTGCCGTTCGACGCCGGATAGCCATGCGCGCCGCCGACAAAATAGTAGGGCGACGGCGCACCGAGGCTGGACGCGCGCGGCGTGGGTACCGATGCCGGCGCCGGCGCGATCGGTGCTTCCAGCGGCGCCGTCACGGGCGGCACCTGCGCCGTCGCCACGCCAGGCGCGATGGCGGCGAACGACGGGCCGGGCTGGGGCGGCGGACGGTTCGCATAACGGGGTGCCGCATCGAGCACGCTGCCCGAGCCGCCAAGGCTGGGCGACTTGTCAAGCGCAGGCGCGAGGCCAGGCAAGCGCGCGAAAAACTCGCCGGCCAGGCGGTTCAGGGTCGCTTCGTCAGGCAAAAACGGGACGGCAGGCAAGCCTGCCGCGCCATCACTTGTAGGTGTCTGGGTAGTCATGGTATTTACCGATCTCCACGTCTTCCAGTACGGCCAGCGCATCGTCGGTCAGCACAGCCAGCGAGCAATACAGCGAAATCAAATAGGACGAAATCGCGTGGCGGTTGATGCCCATGAAGCGCACGGACAGGCCCGGGCTTTGCTCGCCCGCCAGGCCAGGCTGGAACAGGCCGATCACGCCTTGCCGCTGCTCGCCCGCGCGCAGCAAAATGATCTTCGTCTTGCCGTCTTCGATGGGCAGCTTATCGGACGGCACCAGCGGCACGCCGCGCCACGTCAAAAACTGGGAGCCGAACAGGCTGACGGTGGGCGGCGGCACGCCACGGCGCGTACATTCGCGGCCAAAGGCGGCAATGGCCAGCGGGTGCGCCAGGAAAAAGCCCGGCTCCTTCCACACTTTCGTCAGCAGTTCGTCGAGGTCGTCCGGCGTGGGCGCGCCCGTCAGCGTAAAGATGCGCTGGTCGTCATGCACGCTGGCCAGCAGGCCGTAGTCGGGATTGTTGATCAATTCGCTTTCCTGGCGCTCCTTGATCGTCTCGATGGTCAGGCGCAGCTGCTCCTTGATCTGATCGTGCGGGCTGCTGTACAGGTCCGACACGCGTGTGTGCACGTCGAGCACCGTGCTGACGGCATTGAGAAAATACTCGCGCGGCTGGTCGTCGTAGTCGACGAAGGTTTGCGGCAGTTCCGACTCGTCGCGCTGCGAGCAGGCCACGCGCACGTCCTTCGGATTTTTCACGCGGTTGAGGCGGTAGATACCCGCTTCCACGGGCAGCCATTGCAGCAGGTGCACGAGCCAGCGCGGCGTGATCGTGGACAGCTGGGGGACGCTCTTGCTTGCATTGGCCAGCTGGCGCGCGGCGTTGTCGCCCAGCGCAAACTGGCTCTCTGTTGCTACTGTCATGACTACTCCTGATGAGAAAAGTGAATATGCTTATCTGAAAAACAAATAAAGTATCGGACGTCTCCCCTCTTCTCTCAACATGCTATCGCCATCATCGTGACGCTTGATCCACCCGATTAATCCACCAGTTCCGGTTCGCAGCGCGCCATCAATCCCGCCAGGCCGATGCCCAGCGCGATGGCCAGTTTTTCCACCGTCAGCAGCGATGGCGTGGCGGCGCCCCGTTCGATTTCGCCGATGAACGAGCGGTTCAAGTCGGCCGCTTCGGCCAGGCGCTCCTGCGACCAGCCATGCCCTTCGCGCAACTGGCGCACGGCCAGTCCAAACTGTTTGATCAACATGCTGTCCTCATGGGTGGTGGGCAAAGGCGGGGTGGGATGGCGCCGGCGATTCCGGCGCCTCCTGCTGGTTGTGCGCTTGCGTGACATGGCTGCCGGGCGCCACGCTGCGGGTCAGCCAGACATTGCCGCCGATGACGGAGCCCTGGCCGATGGTCACCCGTCCCAGGATCGTCGCGCCCGCATAAATGACCACGTCGTCCTGCACGATGGGATGGCGCGCCAGTCCCTTTTTCAACACGCCATCAAAGCCGGCTGGAAAGCGCTTGGCGCCCAGGGTGACGGCTTGATAAATGCGTACCCGTTCGCCGATGATGGCCGTCTCGCCGATCACCACGCCCGTGCCATGGTCGATGAAAAAGCTGCTGCCGATGATGGCGCCCGGGTGGATGTCGATGCCCGTCTGCGAATGGGCCACTTCGGCGATGATGCGCGCCACCAGCGGCGCGCCGAGCGCATACAAGGTGTGCGCCAGGCGGTAGTGGATGATGGCCAGGATGCCCGGATAGCACAGCAGCACTTCGTCGACGCTGTGCGCGGCCGGGTCGCCATGGAAGGCGGCCGCCACGTCCGTGTCGAGCCGGGCGCGGATGCGCGGCAGCGCGCGGGCGAAGCGCTGCACGATGGCCAGCGCCTGCTGTTCGATGGACACCGTCTGCTGCAAGCCGTGCTGGCGCGCGTGGTAACTGAGTTCGCGCCGCACCTGTTCGTGCAAGCCCGTGAGCGTCGTGTCGAGCGTGTGGCCGACAAAGAAATCCTCGCTCTCCTGCTGCAGGTCGAGGGGCCCCAGACGCATGGGGAACAGGGCCGCGCACAGGGCTTTGATGATGTCGTGCAAATGCTGGCGCGACGGGAATTCGCGCGCACCGCATTCCTGGCTGCCGGCCAATCCTTCGCGCCACTGCGCGCGCACGGCGCGCAACTCGTCGACGATCTGGTGCAGCTCCCATTGCGGCTGCGCGGCAAGGGAGACGGGGGGAAGGGCTCGCTGGTTCATGGTGGTCCCGGGAAGCGGGTTAATCTTGCAGCCAGGGCAGCGCATGCCAGCGCCAGCCGCCGCTGTGGCCACGCTGCTGCTGTGCGTCGAGGTCGCCCTCGAAGCCTTGCGCGATATTGAAGACGTGCGTAAAACCCGCCTTGGCGGCCGCTTCGGCAGCCGCGGCCGAGCGCTTGCCGCTGCGGCACAGCAGCACTACGACGGCATCCTTGCCGCCCACCTTCGCTTCGAGCTCGCGGGTAAAACGGGGATTGCGGTTCATGGCCGTGCCGGTGGCCCACGCCACGTGCAGCGAGGCGGGCACGTAGCCGACAAAAGTGCGTTCTTCGTTGGTGCGCACGTCGACCAGCACGGCTTTGCCGGCCTGCACCAGTTGCCACGCATCCTGCGCGCTGACGATGCCCGCATACGGCAAACCCTGCGCCTGCGCCTGGCTGCGCGCGAGATGGAGTACTTCATCAAACGCCGCCTCGCCGTGCGCGGCGCGGGGATCGAAAATCAGTTCTGCAGCAGCCATCTGTCCACCTCTTTATTCCGTCGTCAAAAACCAGCACGAGTCCACTGTAGCGAACTTATGTTGTTCGGAAAACAAATTAAAAAGAGTTTGGAAAGCTGAAAAACAGATATGGGGACTACGCGCGGAGCGTCCGCATATGGGGTCAGACCCTCACGCGCGTTGGCGCCAGGCTTTGCGTCAGCTGTGTTGGGGGTCTGACCCCAGCCCTTGCCTGCTCTGCGCCAACGCTCAACCAGCGCGGCGGCGCTCGCGCAGCAAGAAACGGGCAGGATCCAGGGCGGCGGCCAATTGACTCTCCAGCGGCAACGGCTCCCCCTCCAGCTGGCAAGCCAGCAGCTCGGCCGCCAGCGGTGCCCAGATCAGGCCGCGCGAGGCATAACCGAGCAAGCCGAACAGGCCGGGCCAGCGCGGCACGTCGCGCAGGCGCTCGCAGCGGCCCGGTATGCCGGGGTCGGGCAAGGCGCCCGCCAGCGGCAGGCGGTCCGCTGCCATGCAGCGAAAGCCCGTGCGCCCGGCCAGCGGCGCCTCGAACGGGGCCACGTCCAGGATGTCGGCGATCTTCGCGATATTGTCTTCCTGGTTCGATGGGCGCAAGCCGGGGTCCGCGTCCGCATCGTAGCTGGCGCCCACGCACACGACGCCCTGGTACGCCGGCGTCACGTAGGCTTCGCGGCAGACGACGAACGGCAGCGACGGCAAGCTGCCTTCGGCCAGGTGCGTGACCTGGCCGCGCACGGCGTCCAGCGGCAAGCCGGCCGCCTGTTCGAAATCCACGGCCCCCGTGCCCGCCGCCAGGATGACGGTGGGTGCCGCCGCGATCAGGGCACCGTCCGCATCGCGCACCAGCCATTCGCCGTCGCCACGTTCCAGGCGCAGGGCGCTGCTGGAAAAGCGCCGCGTGAGCAAGGCGCCGCAGGCGTCCAGCATGGCCGTGCAGACGGAAGACGGGCGCGCCCAGCCGCCCTGCTCGAACCACCAGGCGCCATCGGGCGCCGGCGCGCCCAGCATGGCGGTTGCCTCAGGCGCTTCCAGCCAGCGGGCGAATTCACGCGGATACAGGCCGCTGGCGGCGATCTGCCGCTGCACCTGCGCATGCGCCCCGTCGCGCGCCAGGTGCAGCACGCCGCTTTGCGCACCCTCGATGGCGGCGCCGATACCACCCAGGTCTTTCCAGCGCTTCAGCGAGTACAGAAAGGCGGCGCGCACCAGGCGCGTGGCGATATTGTCGTCCTTTGACATCAGCGGCATGAAGATGCCGGCCAGGTTGCCCGACGCTTCGCTCGCAGGCTGCGCGTGGCGTTCGATCAAGGTCACCTTCCAGCCGCGCGCGGCCAGCCGTTCGCAGGCGGCCGCGCCGGCCACGCCCGCGCCGATGACGACGGCGCACCGCTCGGGCGCGGCAACGGCCGCGTACTCGTCGCGCCGCGCATAAAACACGGCGCGCAAACGGCTCTCGTCAAAAACAAAGCCATGCTTTTGCAGCGCCGTGCGCTGCGCCTCGTCCAGGTGCACGGCTTGCAAGTGCGCGCCATCGGCCATCAGGCGCGCCAGCACCGGCGTGGCCGCCGGCACCCAGGCCAGGTGCACTTCATCGACACGCGCCGACAATTGCGCCAGACAGGCATCGGGCTCGCCGATCAGCACATCGAGTGTGACGAGACCATCGTGCGACACCATGCGGTGCAGGCCCGGCACGCAGGGCGGCCACTGTGCGCGCCACTCGTCGGGCAAGTGATGCGCATCGACGGGACGCGGCGCCAGCGCGATGTAATGCAGGCGGCGACCGCCATGCGCGGCGCAGGCGGCGCGCAGGCGGGCACCGTCAAAATCCGTGTCGAGCAGGACCAGGGCGCGGCGCATCAGCGCCCCGCGCGGCAAAAGCAGGCGGGCGCGTGGTCGTTGACCATGCCGATGCCCTGCATGTAGGCGTAGATGATGGTCGAGCCGACGAACTTGAAGCCACGCTTGAGCAAGTCTTTCGACAGTTTGTCGGACAGGGCCGTCTTGGCGGGAAACTCGCCCGGCTGCCAGCTGTTGACGATGGGCTGGCCGTCGACATACGCCCACAAAAAGCTGTCCAGGGTCTGCCCTTCCGCGCGCAGGCTCAAATAGGCTTGGGCATTCGTGATGGCGGCCGCCACCTTCAGGCGGTTGCGCACGATGCCAGGGTCCGCCAGCAGCTGCGCCACCTTGTCCGGGCCATACGCGGCGATCTTTTCCGCATCCCAGTTATCAAAAGCCGCGCGGTAGGTGTCGCGCTTGTTGAGGATGGTTTCCCAGCTCAGGCCAGCCTGCGCGCCTTCCAGGTTCAGCATCTCGAACAGCCGGCGCTCGTCGTGGCAAGGCACGCCCCATTCCGTGTCGTGATACGCAAGGTAGCGGGGATTGGCCGGATTGGCCCAGGAGCAGCGGATGGTGGTCATGGTCGGGTTCTTCATGTGCGGGCAACCGCCAGTATAGTTTATCGGCCGCGCAGGATGCGCCCCAGCTCCTGCAAGCCGTGCGCCATCTCGGCCGGGGGAATCGCCGCAAAGCCCAGCAGCAGCCCGGGCGGCGTGGCGCATTCGGGCCCCGCCGCCGGGTCGGCATAGTGTCCCAGCGGGCGCAGTTCGATGCCCCGCGCCAGGCCCGCGCGCGACACCGCTTCCTCATCGTGATCGCCGCGAAAATACGCGCACAGTTCCAGGCCGCTGTCGGCCGGGCCGCACGCGAGCTGGTCGCCCAGTTCGTGCGCCAGACCGCGCACCAGCAGATCGCGCCGTTCGGCATTGCTGTCGCGCGTGCGGCGGATATGCCGGCCAAAGTGGCCCTCGGCGATGAAGTCCGCCAGCGCCATCTGCGGCACGATGGCCGTGTGCCGGTCCATCACGGCCTTGGCCTGCACCAGCGCTTCGGCCAGCGCGGGCGGCGCCACCATGTAACCGAGGCGCAGGCCGGGGAACAGCACTTTCGACAGGGTCCCCACGTAGACCACGCAGCCGGTCCGGTCCAGGCTTTGCAGCGACGCCAGCGGCGCGCCCGAGTAGCGGTATTCGCTGTCGTAATCGTCTTCCACCAGCCAGGCTTTATTGTGCGCGGCCCAGGCCAGCAGGGCCAGGCGGCGGGGCAAACTCATGCTCACGCCCAGCGGCATCTGATGCGACGGCGTCACGTAGGCCAGCTTCGCCTGCGGGCAGTGCGCCACGCCGTAGGCCACGTCCAGCCCCTGCGCGTCGACGGGAACAGGGAAGACGCGCGCGCCGGCCGCGCGCAGCGGGCCGCTGGCGCCCCGGTAGCCGGGCGACTCCATCCAGGCGGCGTCGCCGGGCGCCAGCAGGATGGTCGACAGCATGAACAGCGCCTGCTGCGAGCCGGACGTGATGACGATTTGCTGCGGCGTGCACTGGACGCCGCGCGACGCCTTCAGGTACACGCACAGCAGTTCGCGCAGCGGCAGGTAGCCGGCCGGGTCGCCGTAGCCGAACTGGTGGTCGGGACGGCGCCAGCGCCGCGCTTCCAGGCGGTTCCACACGTCAAATGGAAAATGGTCGATGCGCGGCATGCCGACGCGGAAGGCGCGCAGCGGCCCCCGGTGGAAGGCCACCTGGCGCATGGCCGTCACCACGCCCTGCCCGCGCGCCGACAGGGGCCGCAGCAGGCCGGGCACAGCTGCCGGCGGCACAGGCAGGGGCACCTCGCGGCTGACAAAGGTGCCTCGCCCGACGGCACCATCGAGGTAGCCTTCGGCCGTCAGCAGCGCATACGCATTGAGCACCGTCTGGCGCGACACGGCCAGCAGGCGGCAAAAATCGCGCGTGGGCGGCAGCTGCATGCCGGGGCTCATGCGCCCGTCGAGGACGGCCGCCTTGATGGCCGCATACAGCTGGCGGAACAGCGGTTCGCTGGCGCCGCGCTGCAGCGGCAAGGCGGCGATAAGCTGGTTCAGGTGGGAAGCTGGCATAGTGTGGCTCTCGAATTGGTATCTTCAAGATAGCACTTATTGGCTGTTTTAAATAGCCAAGACTGACGCTAAGATGGCGCATCCCTCTACTTTTGCGGAGTACCCATGCATCAGTTTTTCGCCACCGTGGCCTGGCAGCGCGACGGCCAGGATTTCGCCGGCCAGCGCTACAGCCGCGGCCATGAATGGCAGTTCGACGGCGGCCTGACGGTACCCGCCTCGTCGTCGCCCCTGTCCGTGCCGCTGCCCATGTCGGTGGTGGAAAACATCGACCCGGAAGAGGCGCTGGTGGCCGCCACGTCGAGCTGCCACATGCTGTTCTTCCTGTCGCTGGCGGCCCAGCGCGGCTACGTCATCGACGATTACCGCGACGATGCCGTCGGCGAACTGGGCAAGAATGCACAAGGCCGCCTGGCCATGACGCGCATCGTGCTGCGTCCGCGCATCGCCTTCGCGGGAACGCCGCCCTCGCCCGAGGCCTTGGCCGCCCTGCACCACGATGCGCACGAGCGCTGCTACATCGCCAATTCGCTGACGGCCGACGTCGTCGTGCAAGGAGCCTAGTAAATGTACACGCCCGCCACCTTCCGCGAAGAGCGCCTCGACGTGCTGCATGGTCTGATCGACAGTCACCCGCTGGGCGCGCTCGTGCGCCACGGTGCCGATGGCTTGTGCGCCGACCATCTGCCGTTCGAGATCGCCGCGCCCACGCTTGATGCGCCATTCGGCATCCTGCGCGCCCACGTGGCGCGCGCCAACCCGCTCTGGCGCGCCGCCGGCGGGAGCGACGACGCACTGGTGATCTTCCAGGGGCCGCACGCCTACATCACGCCCGCCTGGTATGCGGAAAAGCAGCGCAGCGGCAAGGAGGTGCCCACCTTTAACTATGCGGTGGTGCACGCGCATGGCCCCCTGCGCGCCATCGACGACGCGGCGTGGCTGCTGGGACTGGTGGAGCGGCTGACGGCGCGCCACGAGGCGGATCAAGCCGCGCCGTGGAAGGTGGGCGACGCGCCGGCCGGCTATATCGACAAGCTATTGAAAGCCATCGTCGGCATCGAGATTCCCCTCACGCGCCTGGAAGGAAAATGGAAGCTGGGCCAGAACCGCAGCATGCAGGACCAGGCCAGCATGGCGCATGGCCTGGCGCTCGATCATCACCCCGGCCCGGCGCAGGCGCTGGGCGCGCTGATCGCCGCCAACGTCACGCCAGCCAGCTGACGGCCGCCGAAAACGTCAGGAACGACAGCGTCGTCGACACTAAAATGATGCGGGCGATGCGCGTCGTCGCTGTGCTCCCGATGATGCGCAAGGCGCGGGGCGCGCCCCGTGACGTTGACTGTCCCCTCACGCCAGCCAGCTGACGGCCGCCGAAAACGTCAAAAACGACAGCGCCGTCGACACTAAAATGATGCGGGCGATGCGCGCCGTGTTCGCGCCGAAGCGTTCCGACAGCAGCGCGACGTTGCTGGCGCTGGGCAGGCAGGCCACCAGCACCATGCAGGTCAGCGCGAACGGATCGAGCGGCGCACCGAGCGCGATGGCCACGTGGCCGATGCCCCACACCAGCAGCGGATGCAGCAGCAGTTTTTTCAGCGCCACGGGCACATATTCTCCCAGCGGCGCCGGGTCGCTCGTGCTCATCTGCGAACGGGCCAGCACGGCGCCGATGGTAAACAGGGCAACGGGAGAGGCGGCATCGGCCAGCAGGCCCACCGTCTGAGTCAAAGGCTCGGGCAAGGCCAGTTCCAGCCACGACGACAGGGCACCGAGCACGATCGCCCACGGCATCGGGTTGCCCGCCATGCCCTTCATGGCGTTGACGACGGCGGCGCGGCTGCCGTGCGCGCCGCCGCTGCCGATGCGCGACAGGGCGATGCACAGCGAGCTGGTAATGAGCATGTCGACGACGATGGTGACGATGACGGGGCCCGAGGAACGGGGTCCGAGCAAGGTCAATAGCAGGGGCACGCCCATGAAGCCCGTGTTCGGGAATGCCGCCACCAGCGCGCCGAAGGCGGCATTGTTCCAGTCGATGCGGTGGCTCAGGGTCATGGCCGTGGTGACGCCCACCATGATCAGGGCGCACAGCAGATAGACGCCGAACACGCTGGCGTCGAGCAGTTGCGCGACGGGCGTGGCGGCGCCGAAGCGGTACAGCATGCACGGCAGCGCGAAGTACAGGACAAAACTGTTCAAGCCGCCGATGGCGGCCAGCGGCAGCAGCGTGCGCCGCACGGCCAGATAGCCGCACAGCACCAGGGCGAAGAAGGGAAAGGTGATGGCAAGGATGGTCAGCATGAAACGCCATTGTAGCGCGCCGCACTGGCCGGCCGGCTGGCGCAAAAAAAGGCCGCTCGCGCGGCCCAAGGAGGTTTCGGAGAAAACGCCGGTGGCAGGCTATGGCTTGAGCTGGGCGCGGATCTCGCCGGCCGGGTAGGCCGCGCTGTGCACGTTCACATACAGGTTGCCGGCCTGGTAGCTCGCATACTGGGGCGGCGTCAGCATGGTGTTCGGCGGCACGGCAAACATGCCTTCGGCGGTTTTCACCAGCGGCACGATGACGGGGCCGTTAGCGCCAGCGGGCGCTTCATGGATATGCGCGACGGTGGCCACCATGCCCGTGTAGCGCACGCCCCCGCTGACGCTGCGGTCGTGCGCGACGCGGATATTGCTGCTGCCGGTGGCCGTGCTGGTATTGGCCGGCACTTCCTGCGCGCCCGTCAGGGTGACGTCATGGCCGCCCGGGTGATGCGGGCCATGGGAACAGGCGCCCAGCAGGGCGGCCAGCGCCAGCACGCTGGCGGCGCGGCGTAGGTGTTGCGGCAATGTGGTCATCGCAGTACTCCTTCAACGGACATCGGATCACGGATGGCGCCATGCCCGCACAGCCGGGTCTGCGCCGCACTTGAGTTGCATGGTGCGACAGTAACGCCATGCCGTGCAGTCCGTCTTGCTTTGCGACAAACTTGGCGCGCGCCCGCCACCCGGCCTCAGACCAGATGCCCTTCCGCCACCCAGCCGCGATTGGCTGCTGGCGCCTTCGGCTTGGGCGCGATGCCGCTGCTTTTTTCCGCATCGAGGATGATGTTGCGCATGCTGTCGCTGGCGGCAGGCCCTGGCGCGAACGCGTAATACTCATCATTGATGGGCAAGCCCGTCGTGGCGTCGACCAGCACCGGATCGGCGGCCAGGCCCGTGTCGCGGCTGGCGATGACGAGACTGGCGCCTTCGGGCGCGAAGTTTTCATTGCCCCAGGCGATAAACGCCAGCAAGACGGGCTTGAAGGCGCGCCCGGACTTGGTCAGCACATAGTCGTAGCGGGGCGGCTTGGCGCAATACAGGCGGCGCGTCATCAAGCCCCCTTCCACCAGGTCGGCCAGGCGGCGCGTCAGGATGGTGGGCGCGATCTTGAGGCTTTTTTCAAATTCGTCAAAGCGCGTCTTGCCATAAAACGCTTCACGCAGGATGAGGATGCTCCACCATTCGCCGACCTTGCCCAGGCTGCGCGCAATGGGGCAAGGCAAATTATTAAAGTTGGTATGTTTCATGACCGTCTCCTCACGTTGATCCAACACAACAATTAAAAAAAAATCCTACGGTTGCCACACGGAAACTTACTTACTATCGCTTTGCAAGCCGTCTCCCGCCCCGTGGAGGGCTTGAAAATACGCGAAAAATCACACTTTTCTTGCTCCAGTACAATCATGCTTAGTCCAGCTTCTCCCGTCCCGGTGTGCGAAACGGCGTCAGAGAATGTTGTTTCCCGTCCGTTTTTCACCTGATACGCTTACGATGACTTCTTTGAAATTTGCCTCCCTGCCAATGTTGCTCGCCCTCTCCCTCTGCCAGACCACCGCCGCCGCCACCGTTTCCTCCGCATCGTTCCAGGCCACCTTCGTCGTCCACGAAGCGTGCACCGTCGTCTCGCAGCGCGGTAGCACCCAGGTGCGCTGCCAGTACAACACGCCCTATCTGCTGCAACAGCAGGCGACGCCATCGGACACCGGCCTCATCACCGTCACGTTCTAAAAATAGATCGTTGCCGTCACCGTGTCCTTGTAGTCGCCGGGGCGCGGCGACACCTGCGCCGGCACGCGGCCGTAAATCGTCAGCGGCACGCTGGCGCCCGTGCCCGTGCCTGTCACCATGCTGGTGCCTGACGTGCCATCGCCCCAGAGCGGGCCATCGAGCGTCGACGACAGCAGGTAGCTGACCTTGTCCGTCGTTACAATGTTTTTCATTTGCCGGTTCGCCACGTTGGCCGCCACGCTGCCGCCGTTCAGGGCAATCTGGTAGGCATTGTTGTTCACGCAGCGCACGGACAAGGTACTGGTGCTGCGCAAGTTGCCCGTCAGGATGGAAGCGTTCGCGAACGCCATCGGACTGGCCGCGATGGTGCAGTCGTTGACGGCCGTGGCATTGACCGCGAAACCGAAGCTGCCGCTGCTGGCCGTGCAGCCAAACAGGTTGACGAGGCCATACGTGGTGTAGGTGTAGGTGCCCTGGCCGGCAAAGCTCGACGTGTACACCGTATTGGCGTTGGCGGCCGTGGGCACGGCGGCCAGGGCCGTGCCAGCGGGTATCCTGGCATACACGGTAAAGGTGGTGGAATACGTGCCGGGCGGGGCCAGCAAGCCGGCCGACAAAATGATGCCGAAGGTCGACGGCGCGCCCGCCACGCCGGCGCCGCCCCAGATCTTCGCCGTGGCATACGAATTGTCCACGTACACGTTGTACTCCATGCGGTTGCTGCCATTGCCCAGCTTGCGCGGCAGGGCCGAGGTGGAATTCGTGCCCAGCCCCAGCGAGATGCACACTTGTGCGTTGGGCGTGAGCAACTGCCCCAGGTTCAGCGACGAAAACAGGCAGCTGAAGGTGCCCGTTGCCTGCGCCACGTAATCGCTGCCGGAAATCGGGCTGACGGCGCCGAAATCGATATTCGTCATGCTCACCGTGCAGGTATCGGCCGCCTGCGCCGCGCCGCCCCAGGCGCATCCCAGCAGCAGGGTCAGACATGGCAGCAGGCGGCGCATCAGCGGCCTCCCCCGGCGCCGGCGGCAGCGCAGCGCAGCGGCCCGATCACGGGCAAGCCGCCCGCGGCAGGACGCACATAGGCAAAACCTACCGTGCACGCGCTGTCGCCCTCGCCGACTTGCAGCTGATTCTGCTCGAGCAGATCGTCAACGAACACCATGCCGTCAAATCCCATGACCGTCTGCTTGCCGCTTTGCACATGCAGCACGGGCAAGCCCGTGGCCAGCGGCTTGCCGTCGGCGCCTTGCATGATGACGGTGGCGGCGCTGTAGCGTTCGACGGGAAAGGCGGCCAGCACGCCCGCCAGCTGTTGCGGCACGACATTCATATTGGTCACGGGCACGCGCGCGTCAACGTCGAGCTCATCCGTGGCGATGCTGATCTGGTTATTGCCATAAGGATTCAAATTCGGTACCAGCAGATAGCCGCCCCTGTCCGTCACGCCGATCTGGCGGTTTTCATGCAGCACGGGAATATTGCCCACACCGCCAGTGGACACCAGCGCAAAACCGCTGCCCACCTGGCGCGCCGCCTCGACATGCCCATCCATCAGCACCAGCGCGCCGGCCGCGCCCAGCGAGGAGGCATTGCCCATGCCGCCGCTTTGCGTGCGCGCATCCACGCGGCCGTTATTGCCCAGGTATTCCACTTGCGCTTGCCGATAGGCATTGCGGCCCACCGTGCCAGCCTGCAAGTTCCAGCCGACACCGCCGCCAAAGTCCGCCGCGCGCTGCGCGCTGACGCTGCGGCCGCTCTCGCCGTTTTGCCGGCTGCCGCTCGTGCTGATGGCCAGATTGTTGTCGAAGGCCATGCTCAAGCCGACATAAAAGCCCCGCTTCTCGCGTTGCCGCAAATCCTGGAACAGGCTGGCATTCAGGAACAGGCCGTGAAACAGGGTCGCCGAATAGCCCAAGGTGGCCAGCTTCGATGGCGGTGCGCCAGGCGTGCGGTAGCCGATATAACTGCTGCTGATACTGCTTCCCGCCGGCAAAGGCAGGCTCACGGTGACGCGGTCCGCCGCGCGCACCACGGGGCTGCCATCACGCGAAGCGAGGTCGCCAAACCCGGCGCTGGCGCGCACGCTGTACGCATCGACGCTGAAGCTTGGCCCCACATATTGGTACCCGGCGCCCAGCTGCGCACCACGGCTGCGGCCGGCGCTGGCCGACAGCGAGCCGCTGAGCACGCCCGCCTGGCCCAGCCGCACCAGCGCGCCCGCCCCCGCCTGGTACAGGCCGGCAGCCAGTTCCGCATGGCCTTCGATGGTGAAGCTGTCGCTGACGCCATGGCGGCCGGAAGCGCTGGCAAGCAGTTGCCGCTCGTAGCCGAACAGGCGGCGGCCATAGTCGCGCCGCACGGCGCCCGCCTCGACCGAATAATCGCTCAAGCCGCTGGCCAGCATGCGCGTATCGACATACAGGGGCAGTACGGTCGTCACGCTGCGCCCCAGTGCATCGCGCGTGATGAGGGTGGCTTGTCCCGCGCCATTGATGCCGGCCACCTGGTTCAGCAC
The DNA here is from genome assembly GCF_058797855.1 of Janthinobacterium sp. GW823-FHT01H08. Lineage (NCBI taxonomy): Bacteria > Pseudomonadati > Pseudomonadota > Betaproteobacteria > Burkholderiales > Oxalobacteraceae > Janthinobacterium > Janthinobacterium sp. GW823-FHT01H08. The sequence goes on along the minus strand of NZ_CM179504.1, from coordinate 872,798 downwards.
AAACGGACCGCTGGGCACGCTGGCAGCATATTGCTGCACGCCATTCACATACAGGCTCAGCGACGAAGGCACGAGCGCCGTGCCATCGACGGAGGCGACGGGAAAGGTCAGCAGGTCCGGGCGCAGCTGGAAGTTCTTGCGCCACTGCACGCCGCCCACGCGCACGGCGCGGCTCCAGCTGAGCGATGAGGAGATCAGGTCGCCCACTTGCCACGTTTGCAGGGTCTCGGGGTCGGCATGGCTCCAGAAGGTGTCAAAGCGCATGTACTTGCGCTGGTCTCCCCCCAGGTTCACGGTACCGGTATGGCTGAACACGCCGCTGTCATTGAAATAGCGCAAGTCGTTGAAGATGGCCGCGCGCCGTGTCCGGCCCAGTTCCGCATAGGCTTCGTAATCGAGCACGGCGCCGGGCGTGACGCGCGACGGCGGCGTCTGCGCCGCCAGGCGCGCATCGATGCGGTACGGCGCGCGCAAGTCGTCCGTCACCTGCAGCGACACGCTCTGGCGCGCCGCATCATATTCATAGCTGAGTCCCGGAACCGCATCGAGCGCCACCTCGGTCTGACCGGGCGCGACCAGGCGCGCCGGGTCCAGCCCCAGCTGCTGCAAGTTCGCCACACTGCTGCGCAAGGTTTTGCCCACCTGGGTAAAACGCAAGATCAGCCCGGTTGAAACAGCATTCACACTTACCTCCAGATACAGTTCATTCGGCGCCGCCGGATCGGTGGGCAAGCTGGCCGGCCCCGGATCGGCGCCCGTCACGGCTGCCGCGCCATCGGCCCTGGCCAGCGGCGCCATGACCAGCAACAGCAACGCTGCCAGCGCGCGTTTCATGGTTCACGCCGGTCGCGCCCGCCATGGCGGCCATGTTCAAGGTGTCGAATTCTTGGCAATGAGCGCCTTCGCATTCACATTGACCGCAATACTCAACGGCCCATCCAGTTCGGCCTCCCTGGCGACGGGCAGGCGCCATACGCGCATGCGTTCGGCCAGGACATAACCAAACAGCCCCTTGCTGACGGCAAACTCCTTGCCCGCCTGGTTCGTCAACGTCATCGCCCCGATCTGCGCATGGACATTGCCGCTGTTCTTGATACGCAACATCCACTCGCCCCGCTCGCGGAAGACTTGCCAGTCGAGCACTTCCTTGCCCGGCGCAGCGGCCGGCAGCACGAAAACGGGCACAGAATAGCGCAGGCGGATATCGACGCCGCTGCGACCCGCATCATCCTCGCGGCTGATTTCATCGATGAGCACGCGATACGTCTTTTCCTGCGCGACAGGGCCAGCCTGGGCACGCACGAGGCGGATGGTCTGCCGGCTGTTGGCGGCGATTTCGACGATCGGCGGACTGGCCACCAGCTCCTGCGTCGGCGCCAGCACTTCTTCGCCATCGCGCTGGTCCCAGGCGAACACCCGCACCTGCCCGTAGATGGCTTGGTCGCCGAGATTTTGCAAGTTGATACCCGCGGCATTCTGAGCGGCGCGCAAATTGAGCGTCACCGGCGAAATCTGCAAATTGGCGCCGTTCGCGCCGGCGGCGCAGCAGGCCAGCAGCGCCAGTACGCTTTTCAGCAGCGACATCGAACCGGCGTTCACGCAGCGCCTGGCTTAAAAGTACACGGTGGCCGTGATGGTCGACTTGTAGGTATCAGGCGCCGGCGTCGCCTGCGGCGGAATGTTGCCGTACACCGTGAGCGGCTGCGACGCGCCGTTGCCGGTGCCGCCGACGGTATTCGTGCCCTGCGTATCGCCCCACAAGGTGCTGCCGGCCGTCTGGAACAGGTTGAATTGCACCGTCCCCAGGTTGCCGCCCGTGCCGCTCAGATAGCGCGTGGTGCCGCTTGAGCCCGTGCCCGTACCCGCCGTCAAGCCCACGTTGTACGGCGTGGTATTGGTGCAGGTGACATTCACGGTCGTATTGACGTTCACGGCAGTAGCCAGTACGCCCTGACTTTGGCCAAAGTCGAGATTGGCAGCCGCAATGGTGCAGTTGGCGATGATTTTCAGGGTCACGTCAAAGGTCGTGGTATTGCTGCCGTTCAGATACACGGCGGCATCGGCGTAGCCAGGCAGGAGGGCCGTCGCGGCAAGGACGACACTGGCGGCAGCGGTGAAGCGGGGTGAAATAACTCGCAACATGATACCTCCTGATGACGGAACATCATTAATGCGCCCATCGGCATGAAGGGCTCGAGGATAGTCACGGTATTGCCGGCGTTTTCTGGGGCACGCAAACCAGGACGACAACATACTTGCGCCGAGAGTCAGAAAGCGAGGGACTCCGGCATTGTTTGCAGCATTGGCAAAACAGATTTTTTGGCAATCGACATTGCTTAAAATCAATGCATGAGTGAATTATTGGCGATATAGGAAATCCGCGCTTCTTCTCGCGGAGAAACATCTTTTGAAATACGAGAAAAGCAGAAAAAAAAGAAAAAGCGAGGCATAATAAGCCACAACTTGCTATTTGGTTAAGTCATCCATGCCATGCCATTGACCAGCGAAACCATCAGAAAAAACATCTTGATCGTGGACGATTCCGCGTTCGAGCAGCGCATGCTGATGGAGCTGCTCAGCGAGCAGCCCTACCGCTTCAGCATTGCCTTCAATGGCTACCAGGGCTATCAGCTGGCATTGGCCACGCATCCCGACCTGATCCTGCTCGACGTGCGCATGCCCGAGATGGATGGCTACACGGCGTGCCGTTTGCTCAAGGCCAATCCCGACACGGAACAGATTCCCGTGATCTTTCTCAGCGGCGCCGACGCCGCCAAGGAGCGCGTCATGGGCTTGCAGGTGGGCGGCGTCGATTACATTGCAAAGCCGTTCCTGCCGGAAGAACTGGCCGCGCGCATCCATATCCACCTGGGATTGATGCGTAAAAGCAACAGCACATTACCCGCGGCGCCCCCGGTCGGCGACCGGCAGCAACATCCGGACCTCGTGTTCGTCAATGCCGTCAAACAGTTGATCCTCGACAACCTGGGCAGCCTGCCCAACCTGTCCGAAATCGCCCGCAGCGTGGGCACCTACCGGGAAAAGCTGACCCTGATGTTCCGCGAGCAGACGGGCATGACGGTCTTCGCCTTCATCCGCGAAGCGCGCATCGCGCGCGGCGTGGAACTGCTGCAGCAGACGGAAATCGACGTGCAGGATGTCGCCCTCCTGATCGGCTTTCACAACGCGGGCAACTTCGCCACGGCCTTCCGCGAACGCATGGGCGTCACGCCCAGCGCCTACCGCCAGCGCCTGCATGAACAGGCGGGGCAGCGGCAGGTGTCGAACGGGCACTGAGGGGCACGCATGCCCCCCGCACCCTAGAACTTATAGTTCAGCTTGAGCGACGCGAAACGCCCGCGCGGATCGGCTTGCGTATAGTCGAAGCCCGAGGCCGAGTAATCCCACGGCGCGCGCTTGTTGGCCAGGTTTTGCACGATGAAGGTGACGTTCGCCGCCGGCGTGACTTGCCAGCTGGTGGTCACGTCGAACGTGCTGAAGGCGGCCACCGATTCATCGAGATGCGTATTTTGCGCATAGCTGCCCACGTAATTCCAGGTCAGCGTGGACGACCATTTGCCCTGTTCCCAGGTGGCCGAGGTGACGCCGCGCCATTTCGGGATGGAGCCGAAATAATTGGTGCCGGCGCCATCGGTGAGCGGCGCGCCGTCCGACAGCGGTTCGGCAAAGCGCAGCACGCGGCTCAGCTGGCCGGCCAGGGTCAGCTTGCCCCAGTCCTTGTCGACGAAGCGCTGGCGCAGGTCCAGGTCGATGCCCGACACTTCGCGCTGGCCCTGGTTGCGGTACTGGCGGTACAGGGTCGTGATGCGGCCATCGGCGTCGCGCGTGATCTTTTGCGGCGCCGATGCTTCGTTGGCGAGCGTGGTGGTGGCGCTTTCCGTGCCGATCACGCCATCCTGCCTGATGCGGTAGTAATCGAGGCCGATGCTCGAACTGCTGGTGGGCGAGACCACCACGCCCAGGTTCAGGTTATTCGAGCGCTCCGGACGCAGCGCCGTATTGGCGATGGTGATGGCCGTCACGCCGCGCGTCTGCGTGGGCGTGACGGGGTCCTTCGGATCGAGCACGCTGACATAGCTGACGGCCGTGCTTTGCGTAATTTCCGGCAGCGACGGCGCGCGGAAGCCGCGCGACACGGTGCCGCGCACCAGCAGCCACGGCGCCGCCTGGTAGCGCGCGCTGGCCTTCGGCGAAAACGCATTGCCGAAATCGCTGTAATGGTCGGCGCGGCCCGCCAGGTTGACGGACAGGTCTTTCACCACCGGGACGTTCAATTCGGCAAACAGGGCCGACACACTGCGCGAACCGTTGATGATGTTGATCGCCGGGCGCAGCTCGGTGCCGGACAAGACGGCCGTCGAGGTTTGCGAATCCATCTTTTCGCGGCGCCACTGCGCGCCGGCGGCAAAGCCCAGCGGGCCGGCCGGCAACTGCCACAGGTCTTTCGCGGCCGAGAAATCGACGGTGTCGAGGGTCGATTCGGCCGGACGCAGGGTCGACAGACGCAGGCGGTTGCGCACCGCTTCGCTGTTTTGTGCCTGATCAAAGAAGTTATAGCTGCTGTCGGCCAGCACCTGCTGGAATGCGTAGCGGTTGACGAAGTTCTGCACGGTTTCCTCCAGCTTGCTGCTCGAGTGGCCTACGGCCGCATCCCAGTCCCAGCCCGCCAAAGTGCCCTTGACGCCCGCCAGTGCGCGGTAGAACGTGACCTTGTCCTGTTTCAGGCGCGGCCCCAGGTCGAACAGGGTGGCCGTGAACGGCAGGGGCGTCGTACCCGGATTGTTCGGATGGCCCACGGGCAGCACGACGGGAATCGTGTCGAGCGCCTGGGTAGCGTTGTTCCACACGCGCGTGGCGTTGTTCACCGTCAATGGCGCGCTGAAGGTCTGGTCGGCGCGCGAATAGCTGTGCAGCAGGTCGACATACGCTTCCGTATCCGCATTCAGTTTGAAAGTGGCACGCGCGGCCGTGTGCACGCGCTGGATGCCGGGAATCAGGGTTTTATATGGCGACGGGTTATACGCCAGCACTTGTCCCGTCTTGCCGGGCGTGATGTCGCCATAATTAACCAGCTGCAATGGTCCGCGCACGCCGCCCAGGGTCTTCGTCGGGTCCGTGCCCGCATAGTTGGTGATGGCCCAGCCCAGGCTGCCCCGCTGCTGGTTGCGGAAGTCCGCATCACGCATCCACGCCACATCGCTTTGCTGCAGCTTGTCGCGCTGCTGCGCATCGACCGAGAAGACCAGGCTGTAGCCATCTTCCTCGAGCTTGCCGAAACCCGTCTGCAGCGCCGCGCTCTTTTCATGCTGGCCCGTGCCTTCGGTCGAGCCGCCCCACTGCGCCGTGATGTCCGTGCCCGTGAACTCCTTGTACAGGATAATATTGACCACGCCGGCCACGGCATCGGAACCATAGACGGACGAGGCGCCATCCTTGAGCACCTCGATGCGCTGCACGGCCGCCATCGGCAGGCTGTTCAGGTCGACAAAGGTTTCCTGCAGGTTTTGCGCCGTCGCATAACTGGCCACGCGCTTGCCATTGACCAGGATCAAGGTATTTTTCTGGCCGATGCCGCGCAGCGACAGGCCCGAGGTGCCGGCCGAGAAACTGCCCGTATATTGTTCGTTGTAGCTGTTGCCGCTGTTGGCGGAGATGGCCCGCAGCACATCCGACACGCTGGTCTTGCCGCTGGCTTTCAATTCCTTGGCCGTGATGACCTGCACGGCGCTGGCACCCTCTTTTTCGCTGACGCGGATATTCGATCCGGTCACGTTGACGCGCAACATGTCGTCCTCGGCATGGGCGATGGTGGAGACGGCGGGAAAGGCGGCGGCGATGGCAAGACTGATGGCGAGTGGTTTGAACATGGTTTCCTCTTATTGGGATTGCAGCCTTTTTCCGATAAAAAGGCCGAGCAGGGGCACGCGGACCGGGTAGGCCAGCGGGCAAACGACAACGAAACGGATGGGAATGACTTAGGGGATGCGTGGCCGGGCACGCACCGGCATCCACTGCGCCATGCATTGCATGGTCAGCTGGTGCCGGACGGCATAAAAACAGGGAGAAGGACTAATGCGCAACATAAAAGACACCGGTGAGCGTGGAAAGGCCACTATATCCCGGCGTCTTTATGGCGTGAACGAATTAAAAATTGATTGTATATACGATTTGAATCTAAGGACTTGGTCTTTGGCAATATCAGGCGTCGGCCATCGCCTGCGGCGCGGCCGCCGCGCGGCGCGCCTGCACGCTCCACCAGTACCAGGAAATGACGGCATTGACCCAGTAGGCCGCATACAGCACGGCCGTCAGGTGCAAACCGCGGCTGTAGTAGAGCGGCACGGCCACAGTGTTGACCAGCAGCCAGAAGGCCCACGTTTCGATGCGCCGGCTCATCAGCAAAAATTGCGCGATGATGCTGAACACCAGCACGGCCGAATCGATGAAGGGCGCGTAGGCATTCGTGAAGCGGTGCAGCAGCATGCCGTAGATCGCCACGGAGGCGATACCGGCCGGCACCACCCAGGCCAGAATGCGCCGGCCCGTGCGCGTGATCGGCAAGGGCTTGCCGCCGGCGCCGCGCCGCCATTGCAGCCAGCCGATGACGCAGGTGACGATGAAAAAGAGCTGCAGCATCACGTCGGCGTACAGGTTGACCTGGAAAAACAGTACGGCGAACAGCACGCAGCCGACCATGCCGATCCACCAGGAATGGATATTATTGCGTCCAGCCAGGATGATGGAGGCAGTCATCAAAACATTGGCGGCGATCTCGAGCGGGGGAGTCAAGCGGATTTCCTTTGCGGGGCAGTGGTGGCACCGCGCCACTATAGCCGATTTGCTCCCCCGCATCACGCGATGCAGTATCAGCCTGCCCGACGACGACGCACGATGCCACATAAAGCCAGGCCGGCCAGCAACATCGCGTACGTGGACGGTTCCGGTACGGCCGAGAGCGGGGCATAGGTGAGCGTCAGAACGGGATTGAGAATGCCCAGCTTGGCAGTCGATGGTGTCATCCAGGAATAGTAGCCGTCATCTCCCTCTCCCGGAAACCATTGTCCGCCACCTGGCGTCCCCGAAACCCAAGCATAGACCTCAAGCCAAATCTTAAACGTTTGCGGCAGCTGCTGCGTACTATTTTTCAGGGAAAACGGCACAGTGCCATTAAGATCTGTGAAAGTTAATACTTTTTGCGAATTATTGGCCAGGTCGGTGTCTTCGGCGTAGGTACCAAAATATGCCTGCGAATTGTTTGTCGCGGTGCCCCCCCAATACGAATAAGGCCAACTGTCGGGGTAATCAGGTGCCGGTATCAATTCGCCGCTGATCACGCCGCTATACTCAACGCTGATCACGCGATAGCCATCGCGCGCGCTGACATCGAAAAAATCGAGTGTCCCATTGCCAGCCGACCAAGGATTCGTATCCGTTAACGAATAGTTGAGTCCGGCGATATTTGTCAGGTCGAACTTGGCGACATTGTTGCTATCGGAGATCAACCTGAGGCCCTCGCCCCAAGTATCCTTAATCGTAAAACCTTGCGTTCCTATCGTGGTACCAGCAAATGCACTGGATGAGAGGGAAAAAGCCAGAACGGCAGCCAGAGCGGACAATTGATGTGCCATAGATTCCTCAAAGTGGCAGTTGCCAAAATTAGCAACTAAACAATTAAACCACTGTTTTTTAATATTATCAAATAGATATTTTAAAAGAGAAAATGCTGTCACCGGCCGATGCATCTTGCGCAGAGCCCTTGTGTCGGGTCCCTTTAAGTCCTCCGTATAGGGAAAAGTGGATGCCATGCTTGACTTCCCTGGCCATTCTGGCAAATTGAATATCAAGTTGAAACTCTATGGAAGCACCCGTATGCGCATGCGCCATCTCCTGTTTGCGGCAGTGCTCGGCGTATCGGCCCTGCCCGCCCAGGCCTGCCGCATGACAATGGCGCTCGAGCAATGGCCGCCGTACCTGTATCGCGACGCCCAAGGCAGCTATACGGGTCTGGACCTGGAATTGCTGCAGGCCATCTTCAAGGAAGCGCACTGCACCTTGGTCACCTTGCCGGAACTGCCCACGGCGCGGCGCCAGCTGCTGTTCCAGACAGGCGGACTGGACCTGATGCTGGCCGCGTCCGAAACGCCGGAACGCCAGTCCTACGCCCGCTTCTCCATCTCGTACCGCGATGAAGCCGTCGGCGTCTTCGGCAAGGCCGGCACGCCCGCCGCGCAGCGCCATGTCGGCAGCTTCGGCCAGCTGGCGCGCGGCAAGGCCACCCTGCTCGCGCCCAAGGTGGGCTGGTATGGCGCGCAGTACGCCGCGGCCCGTCCGGCGCTGGAAAAAGACGGCCGCCTGAATACCTTCGGCAGCTTCCGGCAAGGCATCCTCATGCTCGACGCGGGCCGCGCCGACCTGTTGCTGGGCGACGTGCTGGCCGTGCGCCACGAAGCGCGCCTGCAGGGCGTCGCCTTGACCGCCCCGCCCTTCCTCGCCCTGCGCGCGCCCGTGCACCTGATGCTCAATGCGCGCAGCACCAGCACGGCCGATCTGGCGCGCCTGAACGCCGCCATCACGCGCCTGGAGCAGCGCGGCGTGCTGGCGGCGATACGCGCCCGCTACGACGCGCCGTAAGGCGATCAGCCCTTGCTGGCCGCCTCGAGGATTTCCAGCTTGGTCTCGCGGCCATTCTTTTGCACGCCCTGCGCCTTGTCGTAGCTCTCGATCAGCGCGCGGTACGGCGGCACGATGTGGTCCGTCATGATGGCGGCGAAATCCATCGCATCGGCGCGGTTCCAGGTACTCATCACTTCAGCCAGCACGGCATACGTGTCGATCGGCACGGCGCCCGCCTGCGTGACGCGCGCCATGGTGATGTCGGTGGCCATCTTCGACCAGTTGCCCGAGGCATCGATGATGGCAAACACCTTGTAGCCGGCCGCCAGCGCGCTGATGGTGGGGAAGGCCATGCATACGCTGGTGAGCGTGCCGGCGATCAGCAGGGTCTTGCGGCCCGTCTTTTCGATGGCCTCGACCCAGGCCGGGTTGTCCCAGGCATTGATCTGGCCCGTGCGCGGGATGTAGACGGCTTCCGGGTTGAAATGGTGGATTTCCGGGATCAAGGGGCCGTTCGGGCCGTCGGGCACGGAAGCGGTGGTAAAAGTCGGCATATTGGCCAGGCGCGACAGCTTGGCCAGCGCCGTGACGTGGCCGCGCAGCACGTGCTGCTCGATGTCGCGCACCAGCTGGAACAAGCCGCTCTGGTGGTCGATCAGCAGCATGACGGCGTCGTCGGGATCGATCATCGGTGGCAAACCTTGGAAGTTGGCGGGGGTACTCATCGTGGTCTCCTGAAAAACCATGCCGCGGAATGCGGCATGGGTACTGCATAAAATGACTACGGCGCGATGCGGGCAAAGCGGCCGCTGTTGAAATCCTCGAACGCCTGCGCGATTTCCGCCTCGGTGTTCATGACGAAGGGGCCATGGCCGACGATGGGCTCGTCGATCGGCTCGCCGCTCAGCAGCAGCACCACGGCGTCGCTGTTCGCCTCGACGGTGATGCTGTCGCCGTCGCGCCCGAACAGCGCCATCTGCGCTTCGCGCACCACGCTCTCGCCATTGACCAGCACCGTGCCATGCAAAACGATCAGCGCCGTGCTCCAGCCGGCGTGCACCGGCAGCGCCGTCAGCTTGCCCTGGGCCAGGCGCACATCCCACACCTGCATCGGCGAGAACGTGCGGGCAGGGCCATGCCGGCCGTCGAAGTCGCCGGCGATCACGCGCACGGCACCGGCGCCGTCGGGCAGCGCTACCGCGGGAATCGTGTCGCTGGTGATGGCCTGGTAGCCGGGCGCCGTCATCTTGTTTTTCGCCGGCAGGTTCACCCACAGCTGCACCATTTCCAGCGTGCCGCCCGACCGCGTGAAGGCAGGCGAGTGAAACTCTTCATGCAGGATGCCGGCGCCGGCCGTCATCCACTGCACGTCGCCGGGGCCGATCACGCCGCCCTGGCCCGTCGAATCGCGGTGCGCCACTTCGCCCTTGTAGACGATGGTCACCGTCTCGAAACCGCGGTGCGGGTGCGAGCCGACGCCGGGCGGACGCGTGCCGGGCGCAAATTCGGCGGGGCCGGCATAGTCGAGCAGCAGGAAGGGGCTCAGCTGCTTGCCATGGCCGTTATACGAAAACATCGAGCGCACGGGAAAACCGTCGCCGACCCAGTGCTGGCGCGGTGCGCTGTAGATACCTGTGACTGTGTTCATCTCGATCTCCTGTTGGTTTGCATTACGATGGAAACAGAATACGCTTGCAACGATGAAGCCGGTAGACGGTAAAATTCGCCATCAGCGTTCCAAAAATAGAACGATCAAGGAGGCGGCATGCAGGATTTGAACGATTTGTATTACTTTGTGCAGGTGGTCGACCATGGCGGCTTCGCCCCGGCCGGGCGCGCGCTGGGCATACCGAAGTCCAAATTGAGCCGGCGCATCGCACTGCTCGAAGAGCGCCTGGGCGCGCGCCTGCTGCAGCGCACGACGCGGCATTTTTCCGTCACCGATGTGGGGCAGACGTTTTACGAGCATTGCAAGGCGATGCTGGTGGAAGCGGAGGCGGCGCAGGAAGCGATCGAACTGACGCGGGCCGCGCCGCGCGGCACGGTGCGCCTGTCCTGCCCCATCGCCCTGCTGCATTCCCTGGTCGCTCCCATGCTGGCCGGTTTCATGCGCGACCATCCGCAGGTGACCCTGCTGCTCGAAGCGAGCAACCGCCGCGTCGACCTGGTGGCCGAGGGCATCGACGTGGCCATCCGCGTGCGCCCGCCGCCGCTGCCCGACAGCGACCTGGTGCTGCGCGTGCTGGCCGAACGCAGCCAGTGCATGGTGGGCAGCCCGCTGCTGTTCGGCGACGCGCCGCTGCCGACAGCCCCGGCCGACCTGGCGGACTGGCCCAGCCTGGCCCTGGGCATGCCGCAGCAGCACTACCAGTGGGATTTATATGGCCCCGATGGCGCGCGCGCCCAGCTGCGCCACGTGCCGCGCTTCGTCACGGGCGACATGCTGACCCTGCGCGACGCGGCCGTGGCCGGCGTGGGCGTGGTGCAGCTGCCGACCATGATGATCACCGAACAGGTGGCCAACGGCAGCCTGCTGCCGCTGATGGGACAATGGCGGCCGCAGCGCGAAATCATCCACGCCGTCTTCCCGTCGCGGCGCGGCCTGCTGCCGGCCGTGCGCGCGCTGATCGACTACCTGGCGCACAGCTTCGCCGCGCTGGAGGAGGAGTGACGGTTTTCAGGTACGATGGCGTACTCCCGAATCGCCTGGATACCGCATGCGTTTATTGATTCTGTCGGACCTGCACCATGAGCTATGGCGCGACGAAGCGCCGCAGGGCAACCTCGCGCTCAGCCGTCCCGACGCCGTGATCCTGGCCGGCGACATCGACACGGGCGCGCGCGCCGTCGCCTGGGCCACCACCGCGTTTGCGGGCCTGCCCGTGCTGTACGTGCATGGCAACCACGAAGGCTATGGCCACCACCTCGACAAGGTGCGCCAGGAGCTGCGCGCGGCCTGCGCCGCCACGCCGAACGTGCATTTTCTCGACGCCGATACCCACGTCTTCACCGACCCGGCAGGCAGCAAGGTGCGCTTCCTGGGCGCCACCCTGTGGACGGATTTCCGCCTGCTGGGCGACGACACGCGGCAAGCGGCCATGCGCGACGCGGAAGCCGTCATGAACGACTACAAGCGCATCCGCCTGGCCAGCATGGGCTTTCGCAAGCTGCGCGCGGCCGACACGGCGATGTTCCACGCGCAGCAAAAAGCCTGGCTGGCGCGCGAACTGGCGCAGCCCTTCGACGGCCGCACGGTGGTCATCAGCCACATGGCGCCGTCGCTGCGCTCGGTCGACGACGCCTACGGCAGCGAGGGCTGCTCGCCTGCCTATGCCTCGCGCCTGGACGATCTGGCCGCGCAGGCGGACCTGTGGGTGCATGGCCATATTCACGTCTCGCGCGACTACCGCATCGGCCCGTGCCGCGTCGTAGCCAACCCCTGCGGCTACAAGACGCGCAGCGGCACGCCGCAAAATCCCCAGTTCAACCCGAACTTCATCGTCGAACTGCCGTTGCGTTAATCCAGCGCGCTACTCCTCGGGCTTCAGGCGTCCCGCCAGCAGTTGCTGCAGCCGGTGCTTGCCGGCCCGGCGCGCCGCGCGCGGCGACGCTTCCGACTGATGCACACCGGCGCCGCCGCGCAGCCTGGCGGCCGCCACCAGCGGGTTGCGCGGCTTGGGCGGGATTTTCACTTTGATCTTCATGGCCACTCCTTTCAACCCTTGATGCAGACGACCTGGCGCAAGGTATGCACCACTTCCACCAGGTCGCTCTGATGCGCCATGACGGCGTCGATATTTTTATAGGCGGCGGGGATCTCGTCGATCACGCCGCCATCCTTGCGGCACTCGATGCCGGCCGTCTGCTCGGCGAGGTCGAAGCGGTTGAAGCGGCGCTTCGCCTCGCTGCGGCTCATGCTGCACCCCGCCCCGTGCGAGCAGGAACAGAACGATTCCGGCTTGCCCTTGCCGCGCACAATGAAGCTGCGCGCGCCCATGCTGCCGGGGATGATGCCCAGCTCGCCCTGCCGCGCCGAAATGGCGCCCTTGCGCGTCACATATAAATCCTCATTGCCATGCGTTTCGCGCGCGATGTAGTTGTGGTGGCAGTTGATGGCTTCCCCGTCGAGCCGGAACGGCGGAGCAAACTTCGCCAGCACGTCGAGCACGCGGCGCATCATTTCGCTGCGGTTGAGCAGCGCGTAATCCTGCGCCCAATCCACCGCTTCCACATAGTCGTCAAATACCGTGGAGCCCTCGCTCAGGTACGCCAGGTCCGCGTCCGGCAGCTGCAGCTGGTGGCGCCGCATGTCCTTCTGCGCGGCGGAGATAAAGTAACGGCCGATCACGTTGCCGATGCCGCGCGAACCCGAATGCAGCATGATCCACACCCGCTGCTCCTCGTCGAGGCAGATTTCAATGAAGTGATTGCCGCCCCCCAGGGTGCCGGCCTGGCAAATCCACGTGCGCTCGAACTGGCGCAGCATCTTGGCGATGCCCCGGTGGCGCTCGACGATGTGCGCCAGGCGGTCGCCGAGCGGCCGCACGGCGCGCGCCTGGCGCGAGCCTTGCACGCGGCTCCATGCATGTTGTTCGAAGCCGACGGGCACTTCCGCTTCGATGGCGCTGCGCAGGCGCGCCAGGTTATCGGGCAGGTCGCTGGCCGTCAGGGTCGTGCGCACGGCGTTCATGCCGCAGCCGATGTCGACGCCAACGGCGGCCGGGATGATGGCACCGCGCGTGGGAATCACGCTGCCGACGGTGGCGCCGATGCCGGCATGCACATCTGGCATGGCAGCCACATGCGGATGGACGATGGGCAGGCTGGCGATATTGTGCAGCTGGCGCAGCGCCTGCGCGTCGATATCGTCGGTAAAGATATGCACGGGCACATGGGCGCCGCGCAGAGTCTGATGAATGGGCATAACGTCTTCCTTGGTATTGTCGTTATGCCGGGGTCGTCTAAAAGAAAAAAACCCCGGCGAGTTTCCTCACCGGGGTTTTGCAGGACACCGGCTCGGGATCGGCAATGTGCCGATGGCCCCGAGCGTCATGCACGGGGCTAGTGGTAGTACAACTTGCTGCCAGCCTGCTCGAACATGGGTTTCCTTTCTTTTGTCTGGTTAATCTGAACTGCGCTGAACTGCGGACGATGATTCTGCACCTTATGCTGCAGTGCGTCAACCGCTTTTCATGGCGAAGACGCCAACGTTGTTATTTTGTCGCAGCCGCTTTTTCCTTCGCGATGCGGGCATCGAGCTTGACTTCATTTTTGGCCGCGTAATTGCGGCACGCCTGCGCATCGATGAAGGGATTCGGCGTGACGCCTTCGAGCAATTGCGTCAGTTTCAGGTCGCCGCCCGAGTGGTCCGGGTGGGCCGAGATCAAAATGTCGCACGGCAGTTTGGCAAAGTCCTGCATGACGCGGCGGAAGGCCGGCGTCAGGTCCCCATGGCGGTCATCGCCCAGGTAGTGAAAATCGTCGGCCGCCACCGGCGTGAGGCTGGCGCCGAACACCACGTTCAGGCATTCCTGACGCTCGGCATCCTCGCACGAGACCCAGGTCCAGCTGGTGCTGCCCGGCGTATGGCCAGGCGTGTAGCGCGCCGTGACGGTCACCTCGCCCAGTTGCAGGGTTTCGCCATCGGCGATCTCGCGCACGTTTTCCACGGCCGGCATGGGGTCGATTTCGCCCGCCTGCGGATCCATGGCGAGCACCGAGCCCGCGCGCAGCGCCTGTGCACCGAGCGGGCTGGCGACCACCTGCGCGCCGCTGTCGCGGGCCAGGGCGGCGATGCCGCCCGAATGGTCGAAATGCGCTTCCGTATTCAGGATGAACTTGATGTCTTCCAGGCGAAAGCCCAGCTCGAGGATATGTTCCTTGATGGCGGCCACCGACTGCGGCAACGCGCCATCGATCAGGATCAAGCCGTCGCGCGTATCGATCAGCACCACGCTCAAGCCGCCCACGCCCACGTAATACGTGTCGCCGTGGATGCGTGCCGGCTGCTGCGGGCGGTTCCACTGCGCCGCATACGGCGAGGCGATCGGCTGCGTCAAGGGATCGACGGCGGGCGTGGCGGCATGCGCCGTCAAGGGCAGCGCCAGGGCGGCCAGCGCGATGCTGAGCAGGGACTTGGGAAGGAAGAAAGGCGGCATGCGGCTCCAGTAATGAGTGTGCGGTAATCGATGCCAAAGAGTAACGTCGCTACCCTCGCGCGGTCAAGCAAGCCATCATCCGGACTTGCGCTACGATAGAGGTCCATACACTTTCGTGCGCCCTGCCGCCCTATTGCCATGCGTTTGCTGATTCTGTCCGACCTGCACCTGGAAGTCTGGGGTGAAGACACGCCCGCCATCGACCTTGCCGCCAGCCGCCCCGACGTGGTGATCCTGGCCGGCGACATCGACACGGGCAGCAACGCCATCGCCTGGGCCGCGCGCACCTTCGGCGCCCTGCCCGTGCTGTACGTGCATGGCAATCACGAGGGGTATGGCCACCAGCTCGAACGCATGCAGGACGCCGTGCGCGACGCCTGCGCCAGCGCCAATGCGCAGGGCGCCAACATCCGCCTGCTCGACGGCGACGCCGTGACGCTCGATGGCGTGCGCTTCCTCGGCGTCACGCTGTGGACGGATTTTCTGCTGTTCGGCGCCGAGCGCCGGGATGAAGCCTTGAGCGCGGCGCAAAGCTACATGCCCGACTACAAGCGCATCAGCACGGGCGGCGACACGCCGCGCCTGCTGTGCGCCAGCGACACGGCGCAGCTGCACGCGCAGCACCGCTCGTGGCTCGAGCAGCAGCTGGCGCAACCGTTCGAGGGCAAGACGGTCGTCATCACGCACATGGCACCGTCGATGCTGTCGGTGGAAGAGCAATACGCGACAAACCTGGGCTCGCCCGCTTTCGCCTCGCAACTGGACGAGCTGGTAACCCAGGCCGACCTGTGGGTGCATGGCCACATGCACGCCTCGCTCGACTACCGCGTGCAAGGCTGCCGCGTCGTCTGCAATCCCTGCGGCTACAAGCGGCCCGACGGCACGCCGGAAAACGATCGCTACGATTCCGGCTTTATCGTCGATCTCGCCGGCACGGTTTAATTTTTCAGATAGCGCAGCTGCACCACGCCGCTGGGCAGCTGGCGCGTGTGGTCCAGGCGCCAGTCGCTGCGCGGCAAGCAATCCTCGAACAGGCGCACGCCCTTGCCCAGCACCACGGGCAGCACGGACAAGGTCAGGCTGTCGACGACGCCCTCGCGCAAGCCGGCGCGGATGACGGCGCCGCCATCGAGATACACGTGGCGGCAGCCGTCTTCGGCCAGCCCCTCCAGTACTTCACGCACGCTGCCCTCGCGGCGCTGCTCGCCATGGCGCGGCGCGAAGTCGCGGTGGCTCAATACCACCACGCGCTTGCCCGCATACGGCCACGGCTCGAATCCCAGCACGGCGTCATACGTGGTGCGGCCGATCAGCAAGGTATCGACCTGCTCCATCAAGGCAGTGTAGCCGGTGGCGTCGGGCGAGTCGGGCGCCAGCTCGGCCAGCCAGGACAGGTCGCCGTTTTCTCCGGCGATGCAGCCGTCGATGCTGATGCCGAGAAATACGCTGACAACAGGCTTTTTCATGGATGTTCCTTCAATTAATTCTACGGTGTAGAATTATGCCCATGAAAACCCCAAAACTTCAAGACCTGGAATCTCCCGTGCGCCGTGCCGGACGTCCGCGCCGCGTGGCGCCCGCGCTGGACAGCACCGCCATCCTGCAAGCGGCCTTGACCCTGCTGGAAGAGCAAGGCGAAGCGTTTTCCATGCGCGCGCTGGCGCAGCGGCTGGGCGTCGATGCCATGGCCCTGTATCACTACTATGCGGGAAAAGAGGAGTTATTACTGGCCCTGATGGCGCAGCGTTTTGCCGCGCTCGATCCGCGCCAGCCGCCGTTTACGCAACGCCAGGGGCCGCAGCGCCGCCTGCTCGCGCTGTGCGCGCTGTACCTGGAACTGGTCAGCGCCACACCGTATTTCGTGCGCCTGATGGCACGCGGACTCGTGACGCAAACCGATGTGGCTGAGCGCTTTACGACGCTGTTCGAGCTGGCCGTGGAGGCCCTCGATCTGGATAAAAAAACCCGCTTGCGCGGGCGCGATGCGCTCGTCGATTTCCTGCACGGCTATGCGCTGGCGGGCAGGCCCGCCAGCGAGACGGCCTGGCATGCGTCCGTCGGCCTGATCCTGGCGGGCATGGCCGCCGGACGCAGCGGTGGATGACGCCCGGCGGCCGGCCGTACTAGCGGGGCATCAAGCCAGCAGCTTGAGCAGCGCCTGGGCGGCCGCTTCCGACGAGGCCGGGTTCTGGCCCGTGACCAGCAAGCCATCGGTGACGGCGTACGGCTGCCAGTCGCCCAGCTTCGAGTAAACGCCGCCGTTTTGCTTGAGCATGTCCTCGACGAGGAAAGGCACGATGGCCGTCAAGCCGACGGCGTCTTCCTCGGTATTCGTAAAGCCCGTCACCTGCTTGCCGCGCACCAGCGGCGAGCCGTCGGCCGCCTTCACGTGGCGCAGCACGCCAGGCGCGTGGCAGACGGCGGCGACGGGCTTGCCGGCGGCGATCATCTGCTCGATCAGCGCGATCGAGTGCGGGTCTTCAGCCAGGTCCCACAGCGGGCCATGGCCGCCCGGGTAGAACACGGCGTCAAAGTCGGCCGCCTTCACCTCGGCCAGCTTGCCCGTGTTGGCCAGCACGGCTTGCGCAGCGGCGTCCTGCTTGAAGCGGCGCGTGGCGTCCGTTTGCGAATCGGGCTCGTCGCTTTTCGGGTCCAGCGGCGGCTGGCCGCCGTTGGGCGAAACCACCGTCAGCTGCGCGCCCGCTTCCTGCAAGGCATAGTAGGGCGCGGCGAATTCTTCCAGCCAGAAGCCGGTTTTCTTGCCCGTGTCGCCCAGTTGATCGTGCGAGGTCAGTACCATCAGGATGTTCATGTTGTTTCCTTTTATGTCAGGGTTACAATGCTGCTTCGAGGATACGGCGGCTACGCGCGAGGTCGATATCGCGGTGTTCGCCGAGGGAGGTCATGCCATGTGCTTCCAGTTGCGTCAAAACCGCTTCCACCGCTTCCTGGCCCAGCTGATAGGCCGACAAACGGGTCGGAATGCCCAGCCCTTCAAAGAAGGCGCGGGTGCGGGCGATGGCGGCGGCGATGCGCTCGTCGTCGCTGCCCTCCGTGATGTTCCAGACACGTTCGCCATATTGCAGCAATTTGCCGCGTTTCTGCTCGCGCTGCACGTCCAGCAGTGCGGGCAGCACCAGGGCCAGGGTGCGCGCATGGTCGATGTCGTACAGGGCCGTCAATTCGTGGCCGATCATGTGGGTGGCCCAGTCCTGCGGCACGCCGGCGCCGATCAGGCCATTCAGGGCCAGGGTTGCCGTCCACATCAGGTTGGCGCGCGTGGCGTAATCGTCGGGCGAGGCGACTGCCTGCGGCGCGATCTCAACCAGGGTCTGCAGCAAGCCTTCGGCAAAGCGGTCCTGCACCTTCGCCTGCACCGGATAGGTCAGATACTGCTCCGTGGTATGGACAAAGGCGTCGACCAGGCCATTGGCTACCTGCGTGGCCGGCAAGGTAAACGTTTTGCCGGGGTCGAGCACGGAAAACTGCGGGTACAGCAGCGGGTTGCGAAAACTCAGCTTGGCATGCGTGGCTTTTTTCGTCACCACGCCGCCGCTGTTCATTTCCGACCCGGTGGCCGGCAAGGTCAGCACCGTGCCGAACGGCAGGGCGCGCTGCACGTTGGCGCCGCCGCGCTCGGCGATTTCCCACGGCTCGCCGTCATACAGGGCGGCCGCGGCGACGAACTTGGTGCCGTCGATCACGGAGCCGCCGCCGACGGCCAGCAGGAAGTCCAGCTTCTCGCTGCGCACCTGGGCCACGGCGCGCATCAGGGTTTCATAGCTGGGATTGGGTTCGATGCCGCCAAACTCCTGCACCGTGCGCTGGCCCAGCGCAAGAGCCGTGCGCACTTCGGCCAGGGTGCCCGTCTTTTCCGCGCTGGCGCCGCCGTACAAGATCAGCACGCGCGCATCGTGCGGCACCAGCGTGGACAATTTGATGACGGTATCAAGACCGAAGACGATACGGGTCGGGTTGTGGAATTCAAAATTCTTCATGCTGCTCCTTTATTATTAGACTGGTCGTCTAGAATGCGGCTCAAAAAAACGCGGATGTCTGTCATCCGCGTACCTGGCGCCCTTATTGATCCGGCGGCAGCTGCAGCATGGCCAGGGTCGCCCGCCAGGCCGTTTGCAAGGCGCTGGCGTCGCGCCGCAGCTTGGTCAACATGGCCGCGCCCAGCCACAGCTGGTACAAGGTGGCGGCCATCTGCGCCGGGTCGGCCACCGATGGCAGCGTATCGTCCACCCTGCCCCGCGCGATGGCCAGGGCCAGCCTGGCGATGATGCGGTCGGTGCCGCCAAGCAGCGCCACGCGCATCGGTTCCGACATGTCCGCCACTTCGCTGCTGAGCTTGACCACCAGGCAACGGCAGTCGCAGCCGCTGCCATCGAGGCTGTCGCTGGTCCAGCTGGCCCAATACGCCATCAGCGACTGCGCCGCGTTCCGGCCGGGCTGGCCCAGCACGCGCTCCATTTCGTCCAGGTAGCGCGTTACGTAGTCTTCCAGCATCGCTACACCAAACAATTCCTTGGACTTGAAGTAATGGTAGAACGAGCCCTTGGGCACGTCGGCGGCCGATAAAATCTCGTTCAGCCCCACGCCGGCAAAACCCTTGCGCGTGATGATGGCCTTGCCCTGGTCGATAATGTGCTGGCGCACGTCGGTGTATTCAGCTTTCATGCGGGGCATTGTAGCACAATTAGACCAGTCGTCTAGATCCGTCTATTTCAATGCAGCGACGGCGAACTACGCGCGCTTGTCACGCATGGCGTCTTCACCAGCATTCTCGCGCAGATCGATGGCGCCATGGTCCTGGGCACGCCATTCGCGGCGCAATTGCGCCATCCTGTTGAAGGCGGCCCTCGCCAATTTCCACCAGGCGAATGGACGCGGATCGGCCAGCATGCTGAGCGCCCTGGAATAATCGAGCGTCAACCCGGGCGTCCACGCCATCGTCACGGCACGCTTGCGGATCTGGGCGGCTACCCACAACTCCGGCGTCGCCAGGATGCGGAAAAACACTCTCCAGCCTGCGCGATCCCCGTACAGGCGGCCAACGGCGCCGTCGATCGCCGCCTCCAATGCCCGGGCAACAGTACTGGAACAATTACGATGCGTGAGATTGTAAGTCTCGTCGCAGCGATACTGTCGCCAGAAAGCCTGCAGCTGGCGCGGGTCGTAATTCCGGATACGGACCTGAACGGTGGACGGGCACCATGCCTTGGATTCTGTCGCATAATCCGGCTGGAATACGCCCGGCACGTCATTCTCCCGGGTGGCGCGCAGCAGGCGCCCGAAATCGTCCGGCGAACGGTCGATCTCTGTGCGCGGATACAGGCTGATATAAATACCTTCCGGCGATTCCAATGCCGCATGCCCGGTAGAGATCACGCCGTTGACATCGACTGCGGCGATATAGCGATCGACAATCGGATAATGTTGGGTCGGCGACCTGGCTGAACCGGCAGGCGTCCAGACATGCACCGTCAGCGCCTGTTCATGCTCCGCTGGAGGACCGTCCCACTCCACTTGGGTATATGCAGAAGCAAGGTGTTCATCCGGCTGGACTGCGGAATGCGCCGATTCCAACAGGGCCGGATTACCGCTCATGCGACGAACACGGCTTGCCAGCCCCATCAAATTGGCGCCGCCAAACATCAGAAACAAGCCCAGGCAATACGGTAGTGTTCCAACATAATGCGTCGGGTATGGCTGATAAAAGAAGATTGCCAGCGCAATCTCGGCCAGGCCCCAGGAAAACGCCACGCGCCAGCGCCGATAGCGGACCATGTAGGCAGAGACGCACTGTATCAGTCCGTCGGCGAGAAAAAGCGTTCCAAAAATCATCGATAACAGGAAATTGCCATGGTGGTGACCGGCGAAGATCAGCATCGCCGCCAGCACCACGGCGTAGCCTTTCACGTAGCGCAAGATGCGCTGTCCGCCGACGCCAGTCCATGCCACAGCCAGCGTTGCCAGACCTTCGACCAGGAACAGGTAAGCAAAAAAATTGATCGGGAAGTACATCGCATTGTCGAGCGCGTCAATAAAGATGACCAGGCCTGCGAGCAGCCATATCAATCCGATCAGCAGGATACTGCGCCAGCGCTTGCGTAGATATTCAACGCCCAATAACAGCAACACCAATCGAATCATGAATGCTCCTCCTGTTTTACCTGCAGCAGCAATACCCGGACAATACGCGTCAACTGGTCGTCATGGCCGTGAAAATACATGACGATGAACTTTCACATCATTTGAGAATGGAAACTGTCGCAATCCATGCATTAGCATAAAACATGAAATTCATCAGGAAAGTATCATAAAAGATAAAAATGTCAGGTTTGCTTGTCGGCAGCCGTAGCCGCACCAAGCAATCGTTATTGGGCCCTGTTTTCAATCAGGCTCGCCGCGACGTCAAGACCAGCCCCCGTTGCAGGGGCGCAGCTGAGAAACTTCTTTTATATTCAATGAGTTGCGGCAGCGGCTGTAAACGTGGTCGTTTTCGCGCTGACCGGCCACCGCATTCTCATTGTCGATCGTCATTTCCGCATCAGATGGTGAAGGTCCGACGCGATGTCAGACCCTGCCTTAGGCGAACTTCTTGAAATCCGGCTTCCTCTTTTCAAAGAAGGCCGTAAACGCTTCCTTCGCCTCGGCGCCGCCCAGCATGGCGCTGAACAGTTTGTTTTCCTCGGCGATGGCCGCCTTCATCGGTTCCATGCGGCTTTGCTTCATCAGGCGCTTGGTGGCGCGGATCGAGGCCGCCGGCAGGGCCACCAGCTTGGCCGCCTGGCCTTGCGCGAAGGTCATCAAGTCATACAGGGGCACGACCTTCGAGACCAGGCCCATTTCCAGCGCTTCGCTGGCCGGGAACGCTTCGCCCAGCATCAGCTTTTCCGCCGCGCGCGGGTAGCCGGCCAGTTGCGTGAGCAGCAGGCTGGAGCCGAATTCCGGGCACAGGCCCAGCTGCGTGAACGGCATCGAGAAGCTGGCGTTGTCTGCCGCGTAGACCAGGTCGCAGTGCATCAGCAAGGTCGTGCCGATGCCGATGGCGGGGCCGGAGACGGCCGCCACCACGGGCTTGCTGCTGCCGTACAGGGCGCGCATGAACTGGAACACGGGACGGTCATGGTCGAGCGAGCCATCCTTCGGACGCGCCGTCTTCATGAAGTCATCGAGGTCGTTGCCAGCCGTGAAAATCTCGCGCTTGCCGCAGATCAGGATGGCGCGTACGGCGTCGTCCGTCTCTGCCGCCACCAGCGCGTCGGCCAGGGTCTGGTACATGGCACCCGTGATCGCATTCTTGCGTTCCAGGCGGTTGAATTCCAGGGTCAGAATGCCCTCGCTCTTGCTGCACAAAATATCCATGTCGTCTCCAAAAAGATAAAGGGCGCCGGGGTAATCCCGCAGCGCCCTGTTTTATTGCTTTAGCCCGTCGAACTTAGACGCGTTCAAAAATTCCGGCGGCGCCCATGCCGGCGCCTACGCACATAGTCACCATGCCGTACTTCTGCTTGGTGCGCTGCAGTGCATGGATCACGGTCGCGGCGCGGATGGCGCCGGTGGCGCCCAGAGGGTGGCCCAGGGCGATCGCGCCGCCCATCGGGTTGACCTTCGATGGATCCAGGCCCAGGTCGCCGATGACGGCCAATGCCTGTGCGGCAAACGCTTCGTTCAGCTCGATCCAGTCCAGCTGGTCTTGCGTGATGCCGGCGGCGGCGCACGCTGCTGGAATGGCAAATTTCGGACCGATGCCCATGATTTCCGGCGGCACGCCGCGCACGGCGAACGAGGAGAATTTCGCCAGCGGGGTCAGGTTATGTTCGCGCAAAATCTTCTCGCTGACGATCAGCAGCGCGCCGGCGCCGTCGGACATCTGCGAGCTGTTGGCGGCCGTGACGGTGCCCTTGGCGGCGAACACTGGTTTCAGTTTTGCCAGCGACTCCATCGACGAATCGGCGCGTGCGCCTTCGTCAGTGTCGACGGTGCGGCGCGATACGTCCACCTGGCCCGTAGCCAGGTTCGGCGTGCGCGTGATGATTTCCACTGGCGTCGTTTCCGCCTTGAAGAAGCCGGCTTGCTGCGCGGCGATGGCGCGGCGGTGCGATTCGACGGAGAACGCGTCCTGCTGTTCGCGCGACACTTTCCATTGCTGCGCCACTTTTTCGGCCGTCAGGCCCATGCCGTAGGCCATGCCGATGTTCTCGTCGCTGAACATGTCCAGGTTCATCGATGGGTGGTGGCCCATCATCGGCACCATCGACATCGATTCGATGCCGCCGGCGATCATCACGTCGGCTTCGCCCACGCGGATGCGGTCGGCCGCCATGGCGATGGCCGTGATGCCCGAGGCGCAGTAACGGTTGACGGTGACGCCACCGACGGTTTTCGGCAAGCCGGCCAGCAGCACCGAGTTACGCGCGATATTGAAGCCCTGCTCCGCTTCCGGGAACGAGCAGCCGATAATGGCGTCGGTGATCAATGCCGGGTCGAGGCCAGGCGCTTGCGCCAGGGCCGATTGCAGCACGCGCACCAGCAGGTCGTCCGGGCGGGTGTTTCTGAACATGCCGCGCGGCGCCTTGCCGATCGGGGTGCGGGTTGCAGAGACGATGTAGGCGTCTTGAAGTTGTTTGCTCATTTTGTTCTTTCAAAGATGTTGAACGAGGTTCGTGTTCTGTCGAATGTCCGGGGGTAGTCAGGTTGCCGCTTAGCGCTTCTGCGACAGATACCAGTCCACCGTCACCTGTGCCGCCAGCGTGCCTTCGGCATCGAAAATATCGACTGCCACGGGAAACGCCACCTTGCCATCCTGCGCCAGCTGCGCCTTCAAGGCAGCCAGGTCGCCCGGCACGCGGCCTTCGGCGCGCGTCGCACCCCGGGCCACCTTCTGGTAGGCGATGCGCGACTCCTTGGCCACCGGGCGCAAGCCCAGTATCAGCTCGGCGAAGCCGCCAGCCATGGCCGCGCCGGACGCCGTTTCGGCCAGGGTAAACAAGGCGCCCGCGTGCTGCGTGCCCAGGTGATTATGCAGTTTGGGATCGTCCGGCAGCGACACCTTCGAGGTGCCGGCGCCGATCTCGTCGATGCTGATCCCCAGCAGCCGCACGAAGGGCAAGGTGTCCATCATCTGTTGTTTGATACGGTCATACACCATGCTTGGCCTCACGCGCAGCAGTACTTTAAATACGAGGGACAGGATCGTCATCGACGCTGTGCTTAGTTGCGTACCGGCTTACCGGTCTGCATCATGCCCATGATCCGTTCCTGGGTTTTCGGATGGTTCAACAGCTCCAGGAATGCCTTACGTTCCATATCCAGCAGCCACTGTTCGCTGACGAAACTGCCCTGGTCCACGTCGCCGCCCGATACGATCTCGGCGATCATCTCGCCCAGCTTGAAATCGTGCGCCGAAATGAAGCCGCCGTCGCGCATGTTGACCAGCTGCGCCTTGATGGTGCCCCAGCCGTAACGGCCCGTGACCTGGATCAGCGAAGGAAGCGCCGGACGGAAGCCCGCGTCGAACATGGCGCGCGCTTCGACCTTGGCCACGTGCAGCAGCTCGTAGGCGTTAAACACGATCACGTCGTCTTCCTTCAGGTAGCCCATCTTCTTCGCTTCCAGCGCCGATTTCGACACGTTGGCGGTGGCCGCATTGGTAAAGCCCGTTTTCAGGAATTGCAGGATGTCGTTGCCCTTGGCTTCCTTGTAGGCGCGCTGCGCCGCTTCCTTCAAGCCGCCGCCGGCAGGAATCAGGCCCACGCCCACTTCCACCAGGCCGATATACGACTCGATCGAGGCCACGCGCTTCGATGCGTGCAGCGCCAGCTCGCAACCGCCGCCCAGTGCCAGGCCGGCGACCGCGGCGATCACCGGCACGTTCGCGTACTTCAGCGACATGAAGGTGTTCTGCAGTTCGGCGATGATCGGATCGACGGCTTTCACGCCGCCTTGCATGAAGGCCGGCAGGGCCGATTGCAGGTCGGCGCCGGCCGAGAAGGCGCCGCCTTCGGCTGCGTCCGCGTGCCAGATCACCAGGCCCTTGAAGTTCTTTTCCGCTTCGGCCAGGGCCAGTTTCAGGCCATTGATGACGCCTTCGCCGATCACGTGCATCTTCGTCTTGAACGAGATGATCAGGACGTCGTCGCCCGTATGCCAGACGCGCACGGATTCGTCTTCGAAGACGGTGGTGCCGGCGGTCTTGCCGTCGATGGCGCCGCTGCCCAGGACCGGCGCGCGGAACTGCTGGCGGTCGTAGACGGACAGGTTAGAGCGTGGCACGAAGCTGTTCGACACGGCGGAGTACGAACCTTCCGGCGTGTGCACGCCGCCTTTTTCAGCGACCGGGCCTTCGAATACCCAGGCAGGCAAAGGCGCGTTGCACAGCGCGTGGCCGGCGTCGATGTCTTCCTTGACCCAGTTGGCCACTTGCAGCCAGTTCGATGCCTGCCACGTTTCAAACGGGCCCACGTTCCAGCCGAAGCCCCAGCGCATGGCGAAGTCGATGTCGCGCGCGTTGTCGGCCACGGTGTCCAGATGGATGGCGATGTAGTGGAAGGCGTCGCGGAAGATCGCCCACAGGAACTGGCCTTGCGGATTCGTCGATTCGCGCAGCGCCTTCATCTTCTTGACCGGATCCCTTTCCTTCAGGATGCGGGCGATGATGTCGGCGGCCTTGGCGCCGCCGGCCACGTATTCACCGGTGGCGAAGTCGAGGCGCTGGATTTCCTTGCCGACCTTCTTGTAGAAGCCCGCGCCGCTCTTCTGGCCCAGCGCGCCCTTTTCCACCAGCTGCGCCAGCACGGCCGGCGTCTTGTAGACGGCGGCGAACGGGTCGTTCGGCAGGTAGTCCTGCATGGTCTTGATCACATGGCCCATGGTGTCCAGGCCGACCACGTCCGCCGTGCGGAAAGTGCCCGACTTGGCGCGGCCCAGCTTGGAGCCGGTCAGGTCATCGACGACGTCCACGGACAGGCCGAATTTCTCGGCTTCGTGCACGATGGCCAGGATGCCGAACACGCCCACGCGGTTGGCGATGAAGTTCGGCGTATCCTTGGCGCGTACCACGCCCTTGCCCAGGGTGGTGGTCAAAAAGCCTTCCAGCTGGTCGGCGATCTCGGGTTTGGTGAACGCGGTCGGGATGATCTCGACCAGGTGCATATAGCGCGGCGGGTTGAAGAAGTGCACGCCGCAGTAGCGCGATTTCAGGTCGGCGTCGAAGCCTTCGGCCAGCTTGGTGATCGACAGGCCCGAGGTGTTCGAGGCGAAGATCGCGTTCGGGCCGATGTGCGGGGCCACCTTCTGGTACAGATCGTGTTTCCAGTCCATGCGCTCGGCGATGGCTTCGATGATCAGGTCGCAACCGGCCAGCAAGTCCAGGTTGTCTTCGTAGTTGGCCACCTGGATCAGCGCGGCGTCATCCTTGTTGCCCAGCGGCGCAGGCGACAGTTTTTTCAGGTTCTCGATGGCGCGCAGCACGATGCCATTCTTTGGACCTTCCTTGGCCGGCAGGTCGAACAGCACGACCGGCACTTTCGCGTTGATGCAATGGGCGGCGATCTGCGCACCCATCACGCCGGCGCCGAGGACGGCTACTTTTTTAACGATGAAATTGGTCATATTTTCCTCAAGTCTTAGAACAGGTCTGCGTCGAGTGCCATCAGGTTGGCCGAACCGGAACGCGCCTGACGGATCAGGGTTGCCGTCTCAGGCTGCAAGCGGGCGAAGTAGAAACGTGCGGTAGCCAGTTTGGCGGTATAGAACTTGTCGCCGCTGGATTCTTTTTCGAGGGCGATCTTGGCCATCTGCGCGAACAGGTAGCTGTAGATCATGTGGCCGACGACGCGCAGGTAAGGCACGCAGGCCGCGCCCACTTCGTCCGGATTCTGGAAGGCCTTCATGCCGATTTCCATGGTCAGCTTGGTGACTTTGTCGCCCAGGTCGCCCAGTGGCGTGACGAATTCGCTCATCGCTTCATCGGTGCCGTTGTCTTCGACGAAAGCCTTGATTTTTTCGCCGAACTTGCGCAGCTTGGCGCCGTTGTCGCCCAGGATCTTGCGGCCCAGCAGGTCCAGCGATTGGATCGTGTTCGTGCCTTCATAGATCATGTTGATGCGCGCGTCGCGCACATACTGCTCCATGCCCCATTCCGAAATGTAGCCGTGGCCGCCGAACACTTGCATCGCGTCCGAGGTGGCGATCCAGGCGTTGTCGGTGATGAAGGCTTTGATGACGGGGGTCAGCAGCGCCACTTCGTCGGCCGCTTCCTTGCGCACGTCGGCGTCCGGGTGGTGCAGTTCGCGGTCGATCTGCAGCGCCACGTACGAGGTGAAGGCGCGCGCGCCTTCCGCGTAGGCTTTGCCCGTCAGCAGCATGCGGCGCACGTCAGGGTGCACGATGATGCGGTCGGCCGGCAGTTCCGGGTTCTTGATGCCGGACAGCGAACGCATTTGCGTGCGGTCCTTGGCGTAGATCAGCGCGTTCTGGTAGGCGATCTCCGTCAGGCCCAGCGACTGCATGCCCACGCCCAGGCGGGCCGCGTTCATGAAGACGAACATGGCGTTGAGGCCCTTGTTCGGCTGGCCGATGATCCAGCCTTTGGCGCCGTCCAGGTTCATCTGGCAGGTCGAATTGCCGTGGATGCCCATTTTTTCTTCGATGGCGCCGCAGGTGATCGGGTTGCGCTCGCCGACCGTGCCATCCGCGTTCGGCAGGAATTTCGGTACCAGGAACAGCGAAATGCCTTTCGAGCCTTCCGGCGCGTCCGGCACGCGGGCCAGCACCAGGTGCAGGATGTTTTCCGCCATGTCGTGCTCGCCGGCCGAGATGAAGATCTTGTTGCCGGTGATGGTCCAGGAACCGTCCGCCTCAGGCAGCGCTTTCGAGCGCAGCAGGCCCAGGTCGGTGCCGCAGTGCGGTTCGGTCAGGCACATGGTGCCCGTCCATTCGCCCGACACCAGCTTCGGCAGGTAGACTTCCTTCTGGTGGTCGGTGCCGTGTTCCTTCAGGCACTCGTAGGCGCCGTGCGACAGGCCCGGGTACATGGACCAGGCCTGGTTCGACGAGTTCAGCATTTCATAGAACGAATTGTTCAGCACGACAGGCAAGCCCTGGCCGCCGTATTCCGGATCGCAAGCCAGCGCCGCCCAGCCGCCTTCGACGTACTGCTTGTAGGCTTCCTTGAAACCTTTCGGCGTGGTCACGCTTTTCGTGACGGGGTCGTGGTGGCAGCCTTCACGGTCGCCGGAGTGGTTCAGCGGGAACAATACTTCGGAGGTGAATTTGCCGCCCTCTTCCAGCACCTGGTTGATGATGTCGGCGTCGACGTCGGCGTACGACGGCATTTGCTTCAGTTCTTCTTCCACTTGCAGGAACTCATGCAGGACGAATTGCATATCCCGGATTGGCGCGACGTATTGACCCATAATTTTCTCCTGAAGGCGATTAGCTAAAGTGTTGTACTTGTAGTGCGTGTGCGTTGTTGCGGATACTGCCTGACGGCTTATTTACTTGTGGCGCAATTCTGGTACGACGCCAGCAGGCGGACAAATCCCGCTTGCGCCCGTTCGATGCTGCCCGGCACGCGCAGGAAGCGCGCGTCGTGATGCAGGGCCAGGATCAGGCCATACATCTCGTACACCAGCTGCTGGGCGTCCGTGTCCGCTTTCAGGTCGCCCGTGGCGATCGATTGCTCGACACAGCGCAGCAGCGCGCCCTGCCAGGCCCGCACCATGGCCACCAGGGCCTCGCGGATGGGACCGGGACGGTCGTCATACTCGACGGCGCCACTGATATAGATGCAGCCGGAAGCGATTTCCACGCTGACCCGCTTGACCCAGCGCGCAAACATCGATTGCAGGCGCTGGATGCCGCGTGGTTCTTTCATGCTGGGGAAAAAGACTTCTTGCTCGAAACGATAGTGATAAAGCTTCAGCACTTCCATCTGCAAGTCCTCGCGCGAGCCGAAGTGGGCAAACACGCCCGACTTGCTCATGTTCATTTTGTCCGCAAGCAGCCCAATCGTCAGGCCCTCCAGGCCGTCGCGGCTGGACAGGTCCAGCGCCACGTCGAGGATGGCTGCACGGGTCAGCTCGCCCTTGCGCATGAATTTGACTGAAGTATTCAAGATGTCCGTTCTAAAAGTGATGTTGCCGATTTGGCGGACTGAAGCGAGGGTAAAAAAAAAGCACGCTTCGAAAAAATCCGAACGCTCGTACTATTATCCACTACCACGTAAAAGTCAAACGGGAACTTTAGAGCCGGCGTTCTATTGGTGCAGCGCAGCATTTTCTGACTGCGTGTTTGTATCGGTTTCAAACGGCAAAAGCGCCGTGCGCCCTTGCCTTATAGTAACAATCGCGCCTCAGTCGAGGCCGCCAGCCTTGCTCAGTTGACGGCGGTCGCGCTTGGTCGGCCGCCCCTTGATGGTGGTGCCCGGCTCGCGGAACAGCTTGCGCTCCTCGGCCAGCTGCTCGCGGCGGGCGATGCTGGCCGGCGTTTCTTCATACAGCAGGCGCGCCACGGGTGCCGCGCCGCGCTTGTCGGACAGGCCCAGCACGGCCACTTCCCACGTCTCCGCGCCATTGTCGATGGCCAGCTCGTCGCCCACGCGCACGCTGCGCGCCGGTTTCACGCGCTCGCCGCCCACTTTGACCTTGCCCGTGTCGACGGCTTCGCTGGCCAGCGAGCGCGTCTTGAAGAAGCGCGCCGCCCACAGCCATTTGTCCAGCCTGACCGTTGTCATCTCGTTCATGCGTACTTGCCTACTGAAAAAATGCGCATCACCAGCCGGTACACGAGGAAGGCGGCTTCATAGCCGATGCGCCGGAAACGACCGATGTGCTTGAAGTCGTCCTGGTGAATCACGATGCCGTCGGCCACGCCTTGCTCGATATGCTGGCGCAGGCTTTGCGCGAAGGCCACGTCCTTGATCACCACGTTCGCTTCCTGGTTCAAAAACAGGCTCAGCGCGTCAATATTGCTCGAACCCACCGTCGCCCAGTCGTCGTCGACGACGGCCACCTTGGCGTGCAGCTGCGTCTTGCGGTATTCGACGATTTTCACGCCGGCAGCCAGCAGTTTCGGGTAAAACGAGTGCGCCACAGCATCTTGCATGCGGAATTCGCCCACGCCGATCAGCAGTACCACGTCGACGCCCCGCTGGGCCGCCTGGGCCAGGGCGTGGCGCAGCTTGTGACCGGGCGCGAAATACGGGTTGGCCAGCATCACGCTTTTCCTCGCCTGGCCCAGCGCCTGCAGGTAGGCGCGCTGGATGGTGCGGCGGTTGCGCAGGTTGTCGCGCACGACAAAACCGGCCACGACGGGGTTTTTCGCCAGCTCCTTGCTGACGATGCGCATCTTGCGGTACAGCTTGATACGCCGCACCAGGTTCATCTTGCCCAGGCGCGCCCACTGCGCCTGCACCTCTTCATGGATGGCGTCCACCAGCGGCCCCTTCACCTGCACGGCGAAATCCCAGCGCGGCGCTTCCAGGCTGATGCTGTGATCGTAGTCGCAAAACATGTCGTCGTTGATATTGATGCCGCCCACCAGGGCGATCTCGCCATCGGCGACGCAGATCTTGCGGTGCGTGCGCGTGATGCCGCGCCGGAACCAGGGATTGAAGATGCGGTGGTGCACGCCGGCCGCTTCCAGCTGCGCATGCATGGCCTTGACGCGGCGGTTGCCCGTGCCGAACCAGTCCGTGATCATGCACACCAGCACGCCGCGCGCAGCCGCCCGTTTCAGGGCGTCGAGCACCAGGGTGCCCGTGGCGTCATCGGCAAAGATATAGGTTTCGAAATAGACTTCCGAGCGCGCGCCGTCAATGGCCGCTATGAGCGCGGGAAAGTAATCGGTGCCGCAATACAGCAGCTTGATGTCGTTGTGGGCGATGAAATTGACTGTGCGCATGCCGGCAGTCTACGCGAGTTTCAAAGCGGCAACTATCGGCGCGTGGTCCGACAATTTTGCCCACAGGGTGCCATGCATCACTTGCGCGCCTTCCACGTGGAAACCGCGCACATAGATGCGGTCCAGGCGGAACCACGGCAAGGCGGCGGGAAAGGTGCGTGCCGGTACGGGGACGGGTGTTTTCGTCTGGCGCCGCGCCAGGGTGCGCACGAGGTCACCCAGGGCCGAGTTCGATGCACGCTGGTCAAACACTTCCACCACGCCCAGCGCATTGCGCAGCTTGTCGCTGAGCGTGTTGCGCCAGTCGTTGAAGTCGCCCGCGATGATGACGGGTTCGCCATTCGGCGCCGATTCCATCACGGCATCGATCAGCGCCTGCGTCTGCCGTCCCCGCCCCGATTCGAACAGGCCCAGGTGGACCACGTAGCAATGCACGTCGGCCTGCGGCGTCTTGAGCACGCAATGCAGGATGCCGCGCTGCTCGTAGGCATGGTCGGACACGTCATGGTTGGTTTGCGAGGCGATGGGAAATTTGCTGAGCAAGGCGTTGCCATGGTGGCCATGGTCGTACACGGCATTCATGCCGTAGGCGGAATGGTGCTCGGCGCCGGCAAAGAATTCATGCTGCGACGCTTCCGGCCAATGCTTGTGGCCATTTTTCTCGGCGCCAAAGCGGGCCGCATTGCGGTCGTGCTTGCCTTGCACCTCTTGCAGGAAGACGACATCGGCATGGAACAGGGCGATCGCCTGCTTCAATGCGTGGACTCTGGGCAAGCCCCGCACGGAAGAGACGCCCTTGTGGATATTATAAGTTGCTACGCGGATTTTCATGCATGGATTCTACTCCCAGACGGGCCCCGCGCGGCGCCAGCGTAGGTGCGCGTGCGCACCTAATGCCTCGATTGGCTCGCCTTCGGCCTCGCCTGGCTCAGGCAAACATGCGCGCCAGGCCGCTGGCGACACTGACGCCGGCCGCCGCGATGCCGGCGGACCACACCACCTTGACCAGCAACGGTGCGCCGCGCCAGGCCACCGTGCGCTTGCCCTTGCTAAACATACCGGGATGCAACAGCAGTCCCACCACCATCAGCGGCAAGCCGACGGGCGGCGTGCGTTCGGGCGGCGTGTACAGGCTGGCCGCCACAATCACGACCAGGCACAGCGCCAGGCAGAATGTGCCGGCCAGTTTTTGTTGCAGGGAGAGATTAAACCAGTTCAACATGCAAGGCTTTCGAATGAGATCAACGATGGTGCGCCAGGCCCGTCATGGCCGGCAATTGCAGAATCGCTTCCGCGTTGGACGACGAGAAACAACGGTCGGCCGCCGCCAGGTAGGGCAGCCACGCGTATTGCAGGTGTTCGCGGGGGCTCAGGGTGATGGCGATGTCGCGCGGCACTTGCACGCTGAATACGTGTTCCGTGTTGCGCGTCACGCCGGGCGCGTAGCGGTGGCGCCAGATCGGATAGATCTCGTACACATTCGACAAGTTCCAGTCGCGCAGCACGATATCGCATCCATCGGCAACGATGCCGGTCTCCTCGCACAGTTCGCGCGCGGCCGTCTGCAGCAGCGGTTCGTCGACGGCATCGACGGAACCCGTCACCGATTGCCAGAAGCCGGGCTGGCCCGCGCGTTCGATCAGCAAGACGTCAAGGTCAGCCGTATGAATGACGACCAGCACGGAAACAGGAATTTTATGAGTCATATCAACAATGAAAAAGGCGCCACGACAGCGCCTTTTTTTGCATAGTGGATCAAACAGCGGCCGCCGGGGCAGCCGCATGCTTCATTACACTACTTTAGGCTCGGCGCTGCGCAAACGGATGTGCAGTTCACGCAATTGCTTCTCGTCCACTTCCGACGGCGCATGGGTCAGCAAGTCTTGCGCGCGCTGGGTTTTCGGGAAGGCGATCACGTCGCGGATCGATTCGGAACCCGTCATCATGGTCACGATACGGTCCAGGCCGAATGCCAGGCCGCCATGCGGTGGCGCGCCGTATTGCAGGGCGTCGAGCAGGAAGCCGAACTTCAGCTGCGCTTCTTCCGCATCGATCTTCAACGCGCGGAACACCTTCGACTGCACTTCTTCGCGGTGGATACGGATCGAACCGCCGCCCAGTTCCCAGCCGTTCAAGACCATGTCGTAGGCCTTGGCGATGCAGGCGCCCGGATCGCTTTCCAGCATGTCTTCATGGCCGTCTTTCGGCGCCGTGAATGGATGGTGGGTCGCCGTCCAGCGGTCCGCTTCTTCGTCGTGCTCGAACATCGGGAAGTCGACCACCCACAATGGCTTCCACACGTCTTCGAACAGGCCGGCTTTCTTGCCGAACTCGCTGTGACCGATTTTCACGCGCAGCGCGCCGATGGCGTCGTTGACGACTTTCGCCTTGTCGGCGCCGAAGAAGATCAGGTCGCCGTCTTGCGCGCCCGTCTGCTCGAGGATCGTGGCCAGCACGTCGGCAGGCAGGAACTTGACGATCGGCGACTGCAGACCTTCAGGACCCTTGGCTTTCTCGTTGACCTTGATGTAAGCGAGGCCCTTGGCGCCGTAGATGGCGACGAATTGCGTGTAGGCATCGATTTCCGAACGGGGCATGCTGCCGCCTTGCGGTACGCGCAGGGCCACCACGCGGCCGCCTTTCATGTTGGCGGCGCCGTTGAAGACCTTGAACTCGACCGACTTCATGACTTCGGTCAAGTCCGTGAAGGCCAGCTTGACGCGCATGTCCGGCTTGTCGGAACCGTAAAGACCCATCGCTTCGGCGAAATCCATCACCGGGAACGGGTTCGGCAGGTCGATGTTCAGGGTGTTCTTGAAGACGACGCGGATCATGTCTTCGAACAGGTCGCGGATTTCCTGTTCCGTCAGGAACGAGGTTTCGCAATCGATCTGCGTGAATTCAGGCTGGCGGTCGGCGCGCAAGTCTTCGTCGCGGAAGCACTTGGTGATCTGGTAGTAACGGTCGAAGTTGGCGACCATCAACAGTTGCTTGAACAACTGTGGCGATTGCGGCAAGGCGAAGAAGCTGCCCGCGTTCACGCGCGACGGCACCAGGTAATCGCGCGCGCCTTCTGGCGTGGACTTGGTCAGCATCGGCGTTTCGATGTCGATGAAGCCCAGCGCGTCGAGGTACTTGCGCACTTCCATCGTCACCTTGTAGCGCAGGCGCAGGTTGTTTTGCATTTGCGGGCGGCGCAGGTCCAGCACGCGGTGCGTCAGGCGCGTCGTTTCCGACAGGTTGTCGTCGTCCAGCTGGAACGGCACGGGCACGGACGGGTTCAGCACTTCCAGCTCCGAGCAGACCACTTCGATCTTGCCCGACTTCAGGTTGTTGTTGATCGTGCCTTCGATACGGTTGGTCACGACGCCCGTCACGCGCAGGCAGAATTCGTTGCGCACGGCTTCGGCGACCTTGAACATCTCCGCTTGTTCCGGGTTGCAGACGATTTGCACCAGGCCTTCGCGGTCGCGCAAGTCGATGAAAATCAGGCTGCCGTGGTCACGGCGGCGATGTACCCAGCCGCACAGGCTGACGGTTTGTCCCAGCATGGCTTCGGTAACGAGGCCGCAGTATTCAGTACGCATAGACATAAAATTCTCAGTTCAGGTTAGTGAGTGTTCAATCCGGCCACGTCCCGCATGGGACGCCTGCCTTTATTCTTTGGCTGCCGGGGCCGGTACAGCAACAACTTCCGCAGGCGCCACCACGCCCATCGAGACGATATATTTGAGCGCCGCATCGACGCTCATGTCGAGTTCGACGACATCGCTGCGCTTCATCATCAGGAAAAAGCCTGAGGTCGGGTTCGGCGTCGTCGGCACATACACGCTGACATAGTCGCCCACCAGGTGGTTCGCCGCATCGCCGCCCGGCACGCCCGTCAGGAAAGCGATGGTCCAGGAGTTCTGGTGCGGATACGGCACCAGCACGGCCTTGCGGAAGGCATTGCCCGACGGGGAAAACAGGGTATCGGATACTTGCTTGACGCTCGAATACAGGGAATTGACGATGGGTATGCGTTGCAGCAATTTTTCCCACAGTTTCACCACGTAATTGCCGACCAGGTTATTCGTCAGCAAGCCCGTGAAGAACACGATCAGCACCGTCAATACCGTGCCCAGGCCGGGAATGGTGCTCAGCGCGGGAATCTTGTGGCCGAACCAGACGCTGGGCTGCGTACTGCCGGGCACCAGCAACAGCGACTGGTCCATCGTGCTGATGACCAGATTCAGCACCCAGGCCGTAATGGCCAGGGGCACCAAAATCAGTAATCCGGTAATAAAGTATTTACGCATCAGTTTCTCGGTAATGGATCGTATCGGCGCGGCGCGCTTTTCAGTCCGCTTTCGGCGCGGTGGCAGCAGGAGCGGGCGCAGGCGCAGCGGCAGGCGCGCTCTCGGCGGCCGGGGCAGGCTTGGCGTTATCGGCCGGGCCCGTCGGAATGGCCGTGGTGGGCGCCGTACCTCCGCGGAAATCGGTCGCGTACCAGCCAGTGCCCTTCAATTGGAAACCGGCGGCCGTCAATTGTTTCTTGAAACTGGGCTTGCCGCACGACAGGCACACCGTCAGTACTGGATCGGAGATCTTTTGCAAGACATCCTTGGCAAAACCACACTCGTCACAACGGTAAGCGTAAATCGGCATCTCTACTCCGAGAAAAAACTTCAAAAACCCTGAATTATAAAGCTTTTCCTTTGTCGCCAGCGGAAAATGCCCCGCCCGCTTCAGTCCGCCCGGCGGCGCCAGCTCATCCAGCGCTCCTTGCCGGCGAAGACGGCGATGGAATCGTCGACGGCCTCATCGGCCAGGCAGTCGAAATGCGGCACCAGCAATTCCTGCAGTTTCTCCCGCGAAATGCCGAACGGCGGCCCCTTGGCGTTGTCGTCAAAGAAAAAGTAACCGGCCAGCATGGCGCCCGGCGCCAGCAGCTGCGCCCAGCGGGCCGCCACTTGCGGCCACATGGCGCGCGGCATGGCGCACAAAAACGCCCGTTCATAGATCAGGTCCAGCGGTGCCTCGGGCTGCCAGGCAAAGAAATCCGCTTCCACCACCTGCCCTGCCCGCTCGCCCAGCTGGGCACGCGCGGCGGCCACGGCGGCCGGCGCAAAGTCGATGGCCGTGGCATCCCAGCCCTGGTCGAGCATGAAGACCAGTTCATAGGCGGAGCCGCAGCCGGGAATCAGGCAGCGCAGCGGCGCCGGACTGCCGGCCACGAAGCTGCGCAGGCGCGACGGCACGCCGCCCTGGTCCCAGGGCGTGAATTGCTTTTCGAAACGCTCGTCCCAGAAGGCGGGCGAGAGCGGGTCGCGGTTGTGGAAGTCAGCCATCACTTACGTCCTGATCCAGTTAAAACGGCAGTTGATGCCAGCGCATGAACACTTGCAAGCCCAGCGCGCCGAGGGCGAAGGCGCCGACAAAGTACACGATAAAACTCAGCAAGCGGTTCGTCTGGCGTTGCTCCGCCAGCAAGGTTTTCATCAGTTCCACGTCGTTTTCACGCGGTTCGCCATGCACGGTCAAGGCCTGGTGCAGCAAGCGCGGCAGTTGCGGGAAAATGTGCGCATAACGGGGCGCCTCGGCGCGCAAGCGCTCCATGAAGCCTTGCGGCCCCACCTGGTTGCTCATCCATTTTTCCAGGTAGGGCTTGGCCGTTTGCCACAGGTCCAGTTCCGGATCGAGCTGGCGGCCCAGGCCTTCGATATTGAGCAGGGTCTTTTGCAGCAGCACCAGTTGCGGCTGCACTTCCACGTTGAAGCGGCGCGAGGTCTGGAACAGCCGCAGCAATACTTGCCCAAAAGAAATATCCTTCAGCGGGCGGTCGAAGATCGGCTCGCAGCAGGCGCGCACGGCCGCTTCCAGCTCGTCGACGCGCGTGTCCTTCGGCGCCCAGCCCGATTCGATGTGCGCCTCGGCCACGCGCTTGTAGTCGCGGCGGAAGAAGGCGAGGAAGTTTTGCGACAGATAATCCTTGTCGTAGTCATTCAAGGTACCCACGATGCCGAAGTCGAGCGCGATGTAGCGGCCGAACGAGTCGGGCGCGATCGACACGAGAATATTGCCTGGGTGCATGTCAGCATGGAAAAAGCCGTCGCGGAACACTTGCGTGAAGAAAATCTCCACGCCATCGCTGGACAGTTTGCGCAAGTCCACGCCGGCCGCCACCAGGCGCTCGGTCTGCGACACGGGGATGCCGTACATGCGCTCCATGACGATGACGCTGCTGGAACAATAATCCCAGTGCATTTCGGGCACCAGCAGCAAGTCCGAGTTGGCGAAGTTGCGGCGCAGCTGGCTGGCGTTGGCCGCCTCGCGCATCAGGTCCAGCTCGTCGTGCAGGTATTTGTCGAACTCGCCCACCACCTCTTTCGGCTTCAGGCGCTTGCTGTCGGCCCACAGGCGACTGGTCCAGTCGGCGGCGATGTGCATCAGGGCCACATCTTCGTCGATCAGCTTTTTCATGCCTGGACGCAAGACCTTCACGGCCACTTCGCGGCCGTCTTTCAAAGTGGCAAAGTGCACCTGGGCAATAGATGCGGACGCCACCGGCTCGCGCTCGAAGCGGGCAAACAGTTGATCCGGGTGCGCACCGAGCGACTTGGTGATTTGCGCGATGGCCAGGTCGGAATCGAACGGCGGCACCCGGTCTTGCAGGCGCGCCAGTTCTTCGGCGATGTCGGGCGGCATCAAATCGCGCCGGGTCGACAGCACCTGGCCGAATTTGACGAAAATCGGGCCCAGCTCTTCCAGCGCCAGGCGCAGGCGCAAGCCCCGCGGCGACGACAGGTCGCGCCAGAAAATCAGGGTGTCGATCAATTTGGCGGTGCGGGGAACTTGCAGACCAGAAATCGCTATCTCATCCAGACCGTACTTGATGGAAACACGGATGATTTTAAACAGGCGCAGGAATTTCAATATCATGTAGACAAATCCGGTGAGGAGGACTGCGGCTGGACGGCGGCGGCCGCCTTTTCCAGCCGGGCAAGGCGCTTAGCCAGGCGTTCGACGTCATCGCGCACGCGCGTCACGCCAGCGGAATACTCTTGCAGGGTGGAAGGACGGATCAGCATCGGCTGTTCGTCGAGAAAATATTCGGCCACGTTTTCCGCCAGCTTTTGCTGGCCCGTGCGCACAAAGGCGGCGGCATCTTTCGCACCGGAAACGAGGCGCGTGGCCAGCATGGGGCCGACGACCTTTTCCAGGTCGTGCTCGGCTTCCCAGCGCAAACCCTTGCTCAATTGCGAAATCGCATTGGCAAACTCGGCATCGCCTTCGATCTTGACGTAGGAAAACGCCCGCTCGCGGTTTTGCAGGATCAGCGGCACATCGGACAATTTCACGCGGATGGTCACATTGGCAACTACGTCCGCCGGTGCCGCCTCCAGCATGCCGGCGCTGTCGACGCGCAGGCGCAAGGCCACGGCGCCCGTGTCGATGCAGGCCAGCTTGCCGGCGTGCACGGCCAGCTGCTGGCGCGCCCACGGCTCTTGCGCCAGCAAATGGTTGATAGTGGCGATGACGGGCGTCATCAGGGAAAGATCGGAAAGTGGTGCCATCGTGTGCCTGCGCGCCAAACGCGCCCCTAAAAATGAAAAACCGCCCGTACAACAACGCGGGCGGTTTCGATCTTACCAGTTCAGCAGGAAATATCTGTCAAGCATCATGCATTCCGCATGAACTTAAGCCATTATTCAGCAAGTTTTGACAATTAATTCAATTGCTGGATGCCTGCCAGGACCCAGCCGCTGTTGCCGCTGACGGGTTTCGACATATTCCACACTTCCGCGAACGGTTCCGCTGCCGCGCCCGGCGCCGAACGGATCAGGCCCGTAAATTTGACGCTGGCCAGGTAATCGTTGACGCTCGTCTCGATACCGAGCAGTTCGGCATCGATGGTGACGACGTCCGTGAAGTCCGGCTGCGCGCCCCGCTCCTGGATTTGCATGCGCAGTTCCGCATACACTTCCGGCGACGTGAATTCGCGGATATCGTTGACGTCGGCCTTGTCCCAGGCCGCTTGCAGGCGAATGAAATTGCTTTTCGCGTGGCGCAGGAAGGCTTCCTTGTCGAAGTCGCCTGGTACGCCCCATGGCGCGGCAGCCGGTGCCGGCTTGTCCAGGCCGACGCCGGACGAAACGGGCTGCAGCGGCGGCAGCGGCGGGATGCGCGAGCCGATGTCCGGCACGTTGCCGGCCGGCGCAGGCTGGTTGCCGAAGCCGGCGAACGGTGCATTGCCGCTGGTATTGTTGTCGCGCTTGCCGCGCACCATGCGGTAGATGAAGAAGGCCACGCCAGCGAGCAAAGCCACCATCAGCAGGGTGCTGATCATGCTGGCCAGGGCGCCGCCCAGGCCAAAGTGCGACAGCAAGGCGCCCAGGCCCAGGCCCAGCAAGGCGCCGCCCAGCAAACCCTTCCAGCGGCTCGGTGCCTTGGCGGCAGGCGCCGGTGCGGGGGCAGGAGCCGGTTGCGCCTGGCGCGGCGCGGCGGCCGGTGCCGGGGTCGGCGCAGGTGCGGGCGCCTGGCGGCCCACGTTTTGCGACTGGCGGCCAAACGAACGGCCACCGCCCATGGGACGGGCCAGCGCCTCGCCCAGCATGGATACCGTGGCCGCGGCCAGCATCATGCCGACCATAAATTTCTTCAATTTCATTCCATCTCCTAAAATCACCAACGTTGATGCATTACATCTTGATACCTGTGTGCAAAGCGGCAATGCCTGCCGTCAAATTGTAGTACTGCACGCGTTCCAGGCCCGCCGTTTCCATCATGGTCTTCAAGGTTTCCTGGTCCGGGTGCATGCGGATCGATTCGGCCAGGTAGCGATAGCTTTCCGCGTCGCCGGCGATTTTCTGGCCGAACCACGGCAAGACCGAGAACGAATACAGGTCGTACGGCTTTTGCAGCGGTGCCGCCACCTTGGAAAATTCCAGCACCAGCAGCTTGCCGCCCGGTTTCAGCACGCGGCGCATTTCCGCCAGCGCCACGTCCTTGTGCGTCATGTTGCGCAGGCCGAAGGCCACGCTGACGCGGTCGAAATAATTATCGGGGAATGGCAGTTTTTCCGCGTCACACAACAAGGTGGGGGTGAGCAAGCCGCGATTCAAGAGGCGGTCGCGGCCCACGCGCAACATCGATTCATTGATATCGGTCAGCCAGACTTCGCCCGTAGGACCCGCCTGCTTGGCGAACGCCTTCGACAGGTCGCCCGTGCCGCCGGCGATGTCGAGCACCTTGAAACCGGGGCGCACGCCCGCGTTGGCGATGGTAAACGTCTTCCACAGACGGTGCAGCCCGCCCGACATCAAGTCGTTCATCACGTCGTATT
Organism: Janthinobacterium sp. GW823-FHT01H08; assembly: GCF_058797855.1. Taxonomy (NCBI): domain Bacteria; kingdom Pseudomonadati; phylum Pseudomonadota; class Betaproteobacteria; order Burkholderiales; family Oxalobacteraceae; genus Janthinobacterium; species Janthinobacterium sp. GW823-FHT01H08. The sequence goes on along the minus strand of NZ_CM179504.1, from coordinate 832,766 downwards.
TGGCAGCGACGGAATGGAACACCTTGGCGACTTCGCGCACTTTGTCGTCTTCTGCAACTGTTTTGTATCCGAAATGGGTCGTATTGGTCATGGTAGGCAGTCTGTTTGAACTTGGGAGCATTATACAAGCGGCAGGCGCATTTCCCCGTGACGCCGGAGAAGGTATTGCCTTTCCACTGCATTCTCAGCCAGCATGGCCGCCCGCGCATACGCCGCCAGCGCCCCCGGCCGGTCGCCCTGGCGGCGCAGCAAGTCGGCCCGGGCCGCGTGCAGATAATGCGAGTTGACAAGGCTGGGAACGGCTTCGAGCCGCGCCAGCCAGGCCAGCCCGTGTGCGGCGCCGTGCGCCATGGCGCAGGCGATCACGGCGTTGAGCAAGATCATGGGTTCCGGCTTGTGCCGCAGCAAGGCGCCATACAGGGCGCTGATCTGGCGCCAGTCCGTCCCGCTGGCCGTGGGCGCTTGCGCGTGCAAGGCGGCAATGGCGGCTTGCAGCTGATACGCCCCTGGCGCGCGCGCCGGCAAGGCCAGTGCCAGCACGGCCAGCCCCTCGGCAATCAGGGCGTCATCCCACAGGCGCCGGTCCTGCTCTTCCAGGGTCAGCAGTTCACCGCCTGGCGAGAGGCGGGCCGGGCCGCGCGACGCCTGCAGCAGCATCAGGGCCAATAGGCCCTGCACTTCCGGCTGGTCGGGCTGCAGGCTGTCAAGCAGGCGCCCCAGGCGCAGCGCTTCCGCGCACAGGTCTGCGCGCAGCAAAGTGTCGCCGCCGCTGGCGCAATAGCCTTCGCTGAACACCAGGTAAATCACGTGCAGTACTTGCGCCAGCCGCGGCTGCAGCTCTTGTTCCGGCGGTAACTCGAAAGGGATACGGGCTTCGGCGATCTTGCGTTTGGCGCGCAACAAGCGCTGCGACAGGGCCGTTTCCGCCACGCCGAAGGCGCGTGCGATCTCGCCTGTGGACAGGCCACACAGGGTGCGCAGGGCCAGCGCCACCTGCGCCTCGGGCGCCAGCGCGGGATGGCAGCAGATGAACAGCAGGCGCAAGCGGTCATCCTCGATGGCCTGCGTTTCTTCCACCACGGCAGCCTGCAGGCAGGACAGCTGGGCGTCGGCATCGCTGACGCTCTTGCCCACCCGGCGTACGTGGTCGAGAGCCGCGTTGCGCGCCACGGCACTGAGCCAGGCGGCAGGATTGTCGGGGATGCCCGTGCGCGGCCACAGTTCCAGGGCCTTGCGGCACGCTTCCTGCAGCACATCTTCCGCCAGGCCCAGGTCGCCGAAACGCCGCATCAGGCCGGCCAGCACCCTGCCCTTTTCCTGGCGAAAGACGTGCTCGACGGCCGTAACGGCGTCGCCGGCCATGGTCAAGCCGTGACGGGCCGCACTTCGATCGTGCCCAGGGAAGCCGCCGGACAACGCCCGGCCCAGGCCAGCGCTTCGTCCAGGTGGGCGCAGTCCAGCAGATAGTAGCCGCCCAGCTGCTCCTTGGTTTCCGCGAACGGCCCATCCGTGATGACGGGCTTGCCATTTTGCACACGCACGCAGGTGGCGCTGCCCACCGGCGCCAGCTCGGCCCCGCCGCGCAGCACGCCGGCCGCTTCCAGCGCCTGCGTGTAGCTGGCAAAGTCTGCCATCAGGCTGGCCATCTGCCCTTCCGGCATGGATGCATAACGGGATTCATCGGCGTAGATCAGGATCATGTATTCCATAGTCTCTTCTCCAAAGAAAAATGCCCGCAAGCGCGGGCATTCATACGACGAATGGGGCGGCGGCAATCCGACAAGATTACCGCATTATTTTTAATTAATGCTTATGGCCGCAGCTGGGTCCATGCACGTGGCCGCCGGAAGATTGCTTGACGGTCATGTCGGCCTTGGCGTCGCGGCCGCTGTCGCCGGGGTAACCGGCCGCCGCCAGCTGGTCAAGGTAGGCTTGCCACAAGGTGGCTTGTTCCGCGCCCAGCTTGTACAGATAAGCCCAGGTGTACAGGCCGGAATTGTGGCCGTCGCTGAAGGTAGGCTGCACGGCGTAGTTGCCGACCGGTTCCAGGCCCGTGATGCCGACCAGGCGTTTGCCTAATTGCAAGGTTTCCTGGCCCTTGCCATGGCCCTGCACTTCGGCCGAGGGCGAGTACACGCGCAGGTATTCGAACGGCAGCGCAAATGTGCTGCCATCGTCGAAAGCCACGTCGAGCACGCGCGACTGGTTGTGCACGGTCAAGCCGGTCGGTTGGGGTGTTGCTGCTTTTTCGGTCATGACGATACTTTATGCGGATAAACGTTGAATGATGGCCTCGCGCAAGGCCGGCAACAGGGCGCGGCGCGCGGCCAGTACTTCGGGCGCCGTCTCGCGCTGCACGACTGCCCAGCTGGGGTGCGGGAAATGCGCGTCGTCACGGTAGCGGGGAATCACGTGCCAGTGCACATGCGGCGTCATGTTGCCGAAACTGGCCACATTGACCTTTTCCGGTGCCATCACTTCGCGCACGGCCAGCTCGACTTGCCACACGACTTCCATCACATAATTGCGCTCGCCTGGCGTCAAATCCGTCATTTCCTTCACGTGCTTGTTCCAGATCACGCGGCAAAACCCGGGGTAGGCAGGGTCGTCGACGGCCACCACGGACAGGCGCTCGCTGCGCCACAGCAAGACCTCACAGCCCTGCTTCTTGGCAAAGCCATCGAGCAAGTTGCACAGATCGCAGGTCGAGGACGTCACACCAGCACCCGTTCGATGCCGCCGTCATTGGCGCGTTTCACGTAATCCGGCATCCAGTTCTCTCCCAGCAAGTGTTTGGCGATCTCGACGACGATGTAGTCGGCCGTCGTGCCCGAATCGTCATTGTAGCGCGACAAGCCTTGCAGGCACGACGGGCAGCTGGTGAGGATTTTGACGTCGCCGGTGAACCCATCGCCGCGCAGCTTGTCGGCGCCCTTGACCATCTCTTCTTCCTTGCGGAAACGCACTTGCGTGGAAATATCAGGGCGCGTGACGGCCAGCGAGCCCGATTCGCCGCAGCAACGGTCATTCTTCTCGATCTTCACGTTATCGACCGTGCTGATCAGGGAGTTGATGGTTTTGCCCGATTCCTGCAGCTTCATCGGATTGTGGCATGGCTCGTGGTACATATAGCGCGTGCCGTTCACGCCTTCCAGCTTGACGTTTTTCTCCAGCAAATACTCATGGATATCCATGATGCGGCAGCCAGGGAAAATCTTCTCGAACTGGTAGGTGGCCAGCTGGTCGTAGCAGGTGCCGCACGACACCAGCACCGTCTTGATGTCCAGGTAATTGAGCGTGTTGGCCATGCGGTGGAACAGGACGCGGTTGTCCGTCATCATCTTCTCGGCCTTGTCGAACTCGCCCGCGCCCCGCTGCGGATAACCGCAGCACAGGTAGCCAGGCGGCAAGACCGTCTGCACGCCCACTTCCCACAGCATCGCCTGCGTGGCCAGGCCCACTTGCGAGAACAGCCGTTCCGAACCGCAGCCGGGGAAGTAGAACACGGCTTCCGTATCGGCCGTCGTCGTCTTCGGATTGCGGATGATCGGGATGACCTTGTCGTCTTCGATGTCGAGCAGCGCGCGCGCCGATTTCTTCGGCAGGTTGCCCGGCATCTTCTTGTTGATGAAGTGGATCACCTGCGCCTTGACGGGCGGCTTGCCCGTCGATGGCGGCGGCGCCTTGGTTTGCTTCTTGGCAAATTTCTTCAACAGATCGTGGCCCAGGCGCTGCGCCTTGTAACCCCAGCCGATCATGACCTTGCGCGTGGCGTTGATGGTCACGGGATCGGTGGCGTTGAGGAACATCATCGTCGCCTTGGTGCCCGGATTAAAGCTCTTCTTGTCCATCTTGCGCAGCAAATTGCGCATGTTCATCGACACGTCGCCGAAGTCGATGTTCACGGGGCAAGGCGTGACGCATTTATGGCAGACCGTGCAGTGGTCGGCCACGTCCTCGAACTCTTCCCAATGCTTGATGGAAATGCCGCGGCGCGTCTGCTCTTCGTACAGGAAGGCTTCGATCAGGGACGAGGTCGCCAATATCTTGTCGCGCGGCGAGTACAGCAAGTTGGCGCGCGGCACGTGGGTCGAGCACACGGGTTTGCACTTGCCGCAACGCAAGCAATCCTTGACGCTGTCGGCGATGGCACCGATATCGCTTTGCTGCATGATCAGCGACTCATGGCCCATCAGGCCGAACGATGGCGTGTAGGCATTGCGCAAGTCGGCGCCCATGCCCGGCAGGTTCAGCAGCTTGCCCTTGTTGAAACGGCCTTCCGGATCGATGCGCTGCTTGTAGCTGCGGAAGTCGCCGATCTCTTCTTCCGTCAAAAATTCCAGCTTGGTGATGCCGATACCGTGCTCGCCGGAAATGACGCCATTGAGCGAGCGGGCCAGGATCATGATGCGGCCCACGGCTTCGTGGGCGTCCTGCAGCATTTCGTAGTTGTCCGAGTTGACGGGCAAGTTCGTGTGCACGTTGCCGTCGCCCGCATGCATGTGCAGCGCGACAAACACGCGGCTACGCAAAATGCGCGCGTGAATGGCCGTGGCCTCGTCGAGAATCAGTTTAAAGGCGGCGCCGTTGAAGATCTGGCGCAGCTGGGCGCGAATTTCCTGCTTCCACGTGATGCGCACGGTGCGGTCCTGTACCACGTCGAACAGGGTGGCGTTCGGCTGCGTTTCCAGGCGCGCATCGAACACGGGCAGCAAACGCTCCATGCCCAGTTCGGCCAGTTCGCCCTTCACGTCGACCAGCGGACGGTCGAGCTGGGCCAGCAGATAGGTCCAGCGCGCCGTCACTTGCGCCAGCAACTGCTGCGCCTGCTCAGCGCGGTCGCCCAGCATTTCAGCGTCGTCCACGCGGTCATCCGACGCATCGTCGCTCTTGCCGATTGGCAAGTTACCCTTGGCAAAGAATTCGCTGAGGGCGTCCGCCAGTTGCAGCTTGTTCTTGATCGACAGCTCGATATTGATGCGTTCGATGCCATCCGTGTATTCGCCCATGCGGTTCAGGGGAATGACGACGTCTTCATTGATCTTGAACGCATTGGTATGCTTGGCGATCGCCGCCGTGCGGGCGCGGTCAAGCCAGAATTTCTTGCGCGCTTCGGGGCTGACGGCCACAAAACCTTCACCCACGCGGGTGTTGGCGATGCGCACCACTTCCGACGCCGCTTGCGCGACGGCGTTTTCATCGTCGCCGACGATGTCGCCAAACAGGGCCATCTTCGGCAGCACGCCCCGCTTCGACTTGGTGGCGTAGCCGACGGCGCGCAGGTAGCGCTCGTCCAGGTGTTCGAGACCCGCCAGGCGGATGCTCGTGTATTGCTCGCCTTTCGCCGGCAAGCCGTCGAGGTAATCCTTGATTTCCACGATCGACGGAATCGCGTCGCGCGCCTGGCCGAAGAATTCCAGGCAGACGGTACGGGCGAACTTCGGCATCTTGTGCAGAATCCAGCGCGCCGACGTAATGAGACCGTCGCAGCCTTCTTTCTGGATGCCCGGCAAGCCGGCGAGGAATTTGTCCGTCACATCCTTGCCCAGGCCTTCCTTGCGGAATTTACGGCCAGGAATTTCCAGGATTTCCGTCTTGAACGGCGCGTTCGGTTTTGTCGCGTCGCGCGTGCTCGGGTGACGCCATTCCAGCTGGAAACGTGCCAGCGCGATATCGTGGATCTTGCCCAGGTTATGGTCGAGGCGCGTGACGTCGAGCCAGTCGCCGTTCGGGTCGACCATGCGCCACGAGGCCAGGTTGTCGAGCGCCGTGCCCCACAGCACGGCTTTCTTGCCGCCCGCATTCATGGCGACGTTGCCGCCGATGCAAGAGGCGTGGGCGGAGGTGGGGTCGACGGCAAACACGAAACCGGCCTTCTCCGCCGCTTCCGAGACCTTGTTCGTGATCACGCCAGCGCCCGAATTGATCGTCGCGTATTCGTGCGTCAAGCCAGGCAAGACCGTCATTTCCACGGCGCCCAGGGTGATCAGTTTTTCCGTGTTGATGACGGCCGACATCGGCGTCAATGGAATCGCGCCGCCCGTGTAGCCGGTGCCGCCGCCGCGCGGGATGATGGTCAGCCCCAGCTCGATACAGCCTTTGACCAGGCCGGCCATTTCCTCTTCCGTGTCGGGCGTGAGCACGACGAACGGGTATTCCACGCGCCAGTCGGTGGCATCCGTCACGTGCGACACGCGCGTCATGCCGTCGAAGCGCACATTGTGTTTTTCCGTGTAGCGGCCCAGCACCTTGACCGTGCGCTTGCGCAAGTCGTAGGTCTTGCGGAATTCATCGCCAAAGTCGGCCACGGCCTTGCTGGCGGCCTTGAGCAGCAGTTCGACGTTATGGCTGCGCGCCTGCGCCACTTCCGGCGTCTCGCCGCTGGCGGCCACGTCGCCGCCGGCCGCATCGATGGACAGGCGGCGCTTGTCGACTTCGGCCAGGCGGTGATGCAGGGCATCGATCAAGCCCTGGCGGCGCTTCGGATTGTCGAGCAAGTCATCCTGCAGATAGGGGTTGCGGCGCACGACCCAGATATCGCCCAGCACCTCGTACAGCATGCGGGCCGAACGGCCCGTCTGGCGGGCGCCGCGCAGCTCGTCGAGCAGGCGCCAGGAGTCCTCCCCCAACAGGCGTATGACGATCTCGCGATCGGAAAACGACGTGTAGTTATACGGGATTTCGCGCAGGCGGCTTGCTGCGGGACCATTCGGCGTTTCTGCCAGTAAAGCTTGGATTTGTGCGGGAGCGTTCATGGAGTGTGGTGACGATGTGGACTGGACCCTAAAGACCCATTTTATCTTATTGCGCCGCACCATGCGGGAACAGCCTTAGGCAGCCTAAGGTTTAAGCACCGCATCCGCCACCATAGCAAATATGGAAAAGCCCTCCATTGCCGAATAAAAAACCAGATTCCACGAATTTTCAACGAAAAAATACCAAAAATCAGACCCTGCTGCGAACTATCGAACTGCACGAAATGGGGCAAACTGGCGTTGCAGGCCGTCCCATTCAAGCCAGCATCTGGCCGATCTGGTGCCAAACACCATCGGGGACGTAGAGCAGCAAGCCTGTCATGGTCAGGTAGCGTGCGCACTTGCCGATGGCCATATAGGCCACGCTGGGCCAGAACGGCAACTTGAGCCAGCCCGCCAGGGTACACAGGGGATCGCCCACGAGGGGCAGCCAGGCCAGCAGCATGGTCTTGGCGCCATAGCGGGCCAGCCAGCGGAACCAGCGCGTATCGCGCTCCTTGGCGAACGCCTGCTTGGCCCGGTAGCCCATCCAGTAGTCGACGATGCCGCCCAGGGTATTGCCCAGGGTGGCGACGCCGATGGCGGCCCAGAACAGCGCGGGATTGGCCTTGATCACGGCAAACACGGCCGGCTCCGAGCCGAGCGGCAAGAGGGTAGCGGAAATAAAGCTGATCAGAAAGACCGATGTCAGCCCGACTTCCGGTGCTGCGATCAGCTGCAGCAGCCAGGCGATTGCGGATTCGATCATGGAACACTTCGCGATGCGGTAAGGCTCTCCATTATAATGAAGAGCAGCCTGGGCGCCGCACACATCGCGCCGGCTGGCAAAGGCAGACCCGCCCGCAGTTCCACAGAGCATTATTGTCGCCAGGCTATCCGCCGCCGCGCCGCCGCTATCGACAGACACGCTCCAGACCCTTTCTGGCCCAGAATCACTTGCTTGCAGACTATGAACATCGACTACCTCAAGAAAATCCTGACCGCCCGCGTCTATGACGTCGCCACCGAAACGCCGCTGGAACTGGCCCCTGCCCTGTCGCAGCGCCTGAACAACCAGATTTACTTCAAGCGCGAAGACATGCAAAGCGTGTTCAGCTTCAAGATTCGCGGCGCCTATAACAAGATGTCCAAGCTCAGCGAAGCGGAACGCAAGCGCGGCGTGATTTGCGCCTCGGCCGGCAACCATGCCCAGGGCGTGGCCCTGTCGGCCGCCCGCATGGGTTGCCGTGCCGTCATCGTCATGCCCACTACCACGCCGCTGGTGAAGGTCGAGGCGGTCAAGGGGCGCGGCGGCGTGAACGTGGAAGTGGTGCTGCACGGCGAGTCGTACACGGATGCCTACAACCATGCGCTGACTCTGGAAAAGGAACAGAAGCTGACCTTCGTGCACCCGTTCGACGACCCGGACGTGATCGCCGGCCAGGGCACGATCGGCATGGAAATCCTGCGCCAGCACGCCGGCCCCATCCACGCCATCTTCGCCCCCATCGGCGGCGGCGGCCTGATCGCCGGCATTGCTGCCTACGTAAAACAGATTCGCCCCGACATCAAGATCATCGGCGTGCAAAGCGTCGACTCGAACGCCATGGCCCGCTCGCTGAAGGCAGGCGAACGCGTGACCCTGAACGACGTGGGCCTGTTCGCCGACGGCACGGCCGTGCGCCTGGCCGGCGAGGAAACCTTCCGCCTGGTGCAGGCGTATGTCGATGAAATCATCACCGTCGACACGGACGCCATCTGCGCCGCCATCAAGGATGTGTTTACGGATACGCGCAGTATTCTGGAGCCGTCCGGCGCCTTGGCCATCGCCGGCGCCAAGGCCTACGTGGAACGGGCCAGCCTGACCAAGCACCCCGTCAACAATGAAACCCTGGTCACCATCGCCAGCGGCGCGAACATGAATTTCGACCGGCTGCGCTTCGTGGCGGAACGGGCCGAACTGGGCGAATTCCGCGAAGCCGTGTTCGCCGTTACCATGCGCGAACAGCGGGGCAGCTTCAAGCGTTTCTGTTCGCTCATTGGCGCGCGCAACGTGACGGAATTTAACTACCGCATCAGCGATGAAAAAGCCGCGCACGTGTTCGTCGGCATTCAAATTGCCGACAGGCATGAATCCAGCGTGCTGGCGAAGACCTTCGAGGAACACGAATTCAAGACCCTCGACCTGACCCACGACGAACTGGCCAAGTCGCACATCCGCCACCTGGTGGGCGGCAAGAGCCGGCTGGCGCAGGACGAGCTGCTGTACCGCTTCGAATTCCCCGAACGCCCGGGCGCGCTGATGCGCTTCCTCGACAGCATGGCGCCGAACTGGAATATTTCCCTGTGCCATTACCGCAGCCAGGGCGGCGACGTGGGCCGCATCCTGATCGGCCTGCAAGTGCCGCCCGATGAAATGGGAGAATTCGCCCGCTTCCTCGATACCCTCGGGTATCGTTACTGGGATGAGAGCAGCAATCCCGTGTATAAGCTGTTCCTCGGGCAATAACAGGTCAGTCGCTTCGCGATCGGAATGCATCCCACCGGGCGCATTCCCCCGTCGGGTCTGACCCCGGTCCTTGCCGTTGGGTTGAAATAAGCTACCATTCACCCTTCACAGAATTTGTAGCCACGCCACCATGACCACCACCAACGACCTCGCCGAACAATCCCCGCTGGGCAAAAGCTCCGCCTACCGCACCGATTACGCGCCGGAACTGCTGTTTCCGATTCCGCGCCAGGGCAAGCGCGACGAGCTGGAACTGCACGGTACATTACCGTTTTTCGGCCTCGATATCTGGAACGCCTACGAACTGTCGTGGCTGAACCAGCGCGGCAAGCCGCAGGTGGCCATTGCCAAGGTCAGCGCGCCGGCCGATTCGCCCAACATCATCGAATCGAAATCGTTCAAGCTCTACCTGAACTCGTTCAACCAGACCAAGCTGGACAGCCCGCAAGCCCTGCTGGCAGTGCTCAAGCAGGATTTGTCGAACGGTTTCGGCGCGCCCGTGCAAGTGGAACTGACTTTGCAGGAAGATTTCGGCAAGCTCAAAATGGGCGAGTTCGACGGCGTGCTGCTCGACCGTCTGGACCTGGAAATCACGCAATACACGCCCTCGCCGCTGCTGTTGAAGGCGGCGCTCGATGAGGCGCCCGTGGAAGAAAAACTGGTGTCACATTTGCTCAAATCGAATTGCCTGGTGACGGGCCAGCCCGACTGGGGCAGCGTGCAGATCGCGTATGCGGGGCCGCAGATCGACCAGGAAAGCCTGTTGCGCTACCTGATCGGTTTCCGCGAACACAATGAATTCCACGAGCAATGCGTGGAGCGCATCTTTGTCGATATCTTGCGCCAGTGCAAACCGCAAAAACTGTCCGTGTATGCGCGCTATACGCGCCGCGGCGGCCTCGACATCAATCCCTGGCGCAGCAACTTCAGCACGGGAGCGATGCCGGGCAATCTGCGCAACGCGCGCCAGTAACGCTAGGCAACACCGCGCAACACCCCAAAACCATGCCAACAGGAATGTTGGCTGTGTTTTAAAACAACGTTGCAGTAGTGCCGCAGAGCATGTCAAAGACGCTGAAAAATCGGAAAATCGGCATTCGGCGGCGGAAAAACCGGCGCGCCGCGTGTTTTTAATCAAGAAATAGCCGATACACGCCGATGTTATTTTTTTGCTAAAATGATGGTCACATTGGCTGTAGCGCCCACTGCGCCCGCAGCGGACGTATACTGTTGAGAATTGGCGTTACAGGCCGCGAAAACAGGCCTATAATTCGGCTCGCAAGCCCTCTGCGCATTGCACCATTTCATTGAGTGTCATGACTAATCTTAGCAAAATATTATCCCTCGAAAACGTCCTGCTGGATCTGGAAGTTTCCAGCAAGAAGCGCGCCTTCGAGCAAGCCGGCCTGATCTTCGAAAACAATTACGGCATCGCCCGCTCTACCGTCTCGGACAATCTGTTTGCCCGCGAACGTCTGGGCTCGACGGGTCTGGGTCATGGCGTGGCCGTGCCGCATGGCAGAGTCAAGGGCAGCAAGACCTTGAAATCGCCGCTGGGCGCCTTCGTGCGCCTGGCCGAACCGATTCCGTTCGAGTCGCCCGATGGCAAGCCCGTCAATCTGCTGTTTTTCCTGCTGATTCCCGATCATGTCACCCAGCAACATCTGGAAATCCTGTCGGAAATCGCCGAAATGTTTTCCGATGACGCCTTCCGTACGGCATTGGCCACGGATCCGGAACCGAAATCCGTGCATTCGCGCATCGTCAATTGGCAACCCAGTCTGCAAGCGGCGGGTTAAACTTCAGGTATTCCTCCACTCCTGAAGAAGACTGCCATGTTGCAAACGCCGCTGACGATACAACGCCTGTACGACGATAATCGTGAAAGTCTGCAACTGGGCTGGTTCGCCGGCTTCCCCGGCGGCGAGCGCCTGATCTCGGGCGACGTCTCGTCGGCCGCCGACCAGGTAGGCCACTTGAACCTGATCCATCCGGGCCGCATCCAGGTCTTCGGTCACCAGGAAATCAACTACTATCAGCGCCTGAAGGTCAACACGCGTACCCACGTGATCGGCGAACTGATCGCCGGCGGTCCGCCCGCGCTGATCATCGCGCAAGGGCTGGAAACGCCGCCCGACATCCTCGCCATCTGCGACGAGCAAAACATCCCCCTGTTCTCCACCCCGCTGCCGGCCGCGCAAGTGATCGACTTTCTGCGCGTCTACCTGTCGAAAAAACTGGCGCAGCGCATCATCATGCATGGCGTGTTCATGGACGTGCTGGGCGTGGGCGTGCTGATCACGGGCGATTCGGGCCTGGGCAAGAGCGAGCTGGGGCTGGAGCTGATTTCGCGCAGCCACGGCCTGGTGGCCGACGACGCCGTCGAATTCTCGCGCATCGCGCCGAACATGATCGAAGGCCGCTGCCCGCCCCTGCTGCAAAACCTGCTGGAAGTGCGGGGCCTGGGCTTGCTCGACATCAAGGCCATCTTTGGCGAAACGGCCGTGCGCCGCAAGATGCGCCTGAAACTGATCGTCCATCTGGTGCGCCGCAACGCGCTGGAAGAGGAAGTCGAGCGCCTGCCTTTCCTGTTTCCCACGGAAGACGTACTCGGTCTGCCCGTGCGCAAGGTCGTCATCCCCGTCGCCGCCGGCCGCAACATCGCCGTCCTGCTGGAAGCGGCCGTGCGCAACACGATTCTGCAACTGCGCGGCATCGATACCTTGCAGGAGTTCATGGAGCGGCAACGTTTGGCAATGAGCGGCGATTAACAACGTAGGTCGGATTAGCGGGGCCGCCGAGGTGGGGCAAGGCCCCGCGTAATCCGACAGCATTGTTGGCGCGTGCAGCAAAGAAATATCACAGCCCAAATTGCAATAATTTGTAAAGATAATTGCATCGGGAGCGCGGTGCCGGTCTTTATTGTATGATCGGGCTATGCATATCGTCCTTATCACCGGAATATCCGGCTCCGGTAAATCCGTCGCGCTCAATGTGCTGGAAGATACCGGCTACTATTGCGTCGACAACCTGCCGCCGGCCTTGCTGCCGAGCCTGGTGCAAACCTTGCTCGACGAAGGCACGCCGCAACTGGCCGTCGCCGTCGATGCGCGCAGCGCCGAATCGCTCGTCAGCTTGCCGCACAATGTCGCGCTGTTGCGCGACCAGGGGCATGACGTCAAGGTCATGTTCCTGACAGCCACCACGCATTCGCTGGTGGCGCGCTTCTCGGAAACGCGGCGCAGCCATCCGCTGTCGCACGAGTTGCGTCCGAACCAGAATCCGGCCAGCCGCCGCACCCTGATCGAGTGCATCTCGGAAGAACGCGAACGCCTGTCGGCCATCGAACAGCTGGGCCATGTGATCGATACCTCGGAACTGAGCGCCAACAAACTGCGCGCGTGGATCAAGGATATCGTCGCCTCAGAGCGCGCGCCGCTGACCCTGTTCTTCGAATCGTTCGCCTTCAAGCTGGGCGTGCCGCTCGATGCCGATTTCGTCTTCGACGTGCGGGCCTTGCCCAATCCCTATTACGACCTGGCCCTGCGCCCGCTCGACGGCCGCGACGCGCCCGTGATCGCCTTCCTCGACGCGCAACCGAGCGCGCTGGAGCTGCTGGCCGACATTCGCGCCTTCATCGAAAAATGGCTGCCGTCGTTCAAGTCCGACAACCGCAGCTACCTGACGGTGGCGCTGGGCTGCACGGGCGGCCAGCACCGCTCCGTGTACATGGCGGAACGGCTGGCGCAGTATTTCGGCCCCAAAGAAAGAGTCGTGCTGCGCCACCGCGAGCGTTCTTAATCAGTCGAGGTGGCGCAGCGGATGGGCTTGCGCCGGCCAGACGGGCGCAAAGAAGCGCGCCACCATGGCCGCGTCGACCTCGTCCAGGCTGGCAGGCTGCCAACGTGGGGTATTGTCCTTGTCGACCACCAGCGCGCGCACGCCCTCGAGCACTTCGCCATGTTCGAAATTGTGGCGCACCACCGTGCGCTCCATGCGCAGGCAATCGGCCACGCCCAGGTGGGCGCCCCGCTGCAGCAACTCCAGGGTCACCGACATCATCAAGGGCGAGCGCAGGCGCATGGCCGCCAGCGCCTTCGCCGCGAACGCGCCGTCATCCTGCGCCAGCGAGGCCATGATGGCGGCCACCGAACCCGCGCTGAAGTGGCGGTCCAGCGCCGCGCGCGCCGTGGCCAGGGGGGAAGCGCCCGCCTCGGCCTGGAAAGGCGCCGCCAGCGCCTTGATGGCGACCGGCAAGCCTTCGCCCGGCGTGGACTCGAACAGGGCCAGCAGCGCCCCCATCTGCGCCTCGGGCAGATACACGTCGGCCAGGCCCGTGTACAGGGCGTCGGCCGCGTTGATCGTCAAACCCGTCAAGCCCAGGTACAGGCCCAGCTGACCCGCCAGACGGGATAAAAAGTAACTGCCGCCCACGTCGGGGAACAGGCCGATATTGACTTCCGGCATAGCCATGCGCGTGCGGCCCGTGACGATGCGCAGGCGGTTGCCGGGCCCCGCTTGCGCCACGCCCATGCCGCCGCCCATCACCACCCCATCCATGACGGCGATATACGGTTTCGGGTAGAAGTGAATCAGATGATTTAAAGCATATTCTTCCGTAAAGAAATCTTCCAGCAAGGCGCTGCCGCCCTGCGGCGTGGCCAGGCCCGCGTCGTAAAAGAAACGGATGTCGCCACCCGCGCACAGGGCTTTTTCGCTGCTGGAGCGGATCACGACGGCGTCCACCTGCGGATCGTCGCGCCAGGCCAGCAAGGCCGCGCTCAGGGCGCGCACCATCTCCAGCGACAGGGAATTCAAGGCTTTCGGACGGTCGAGCACGATGTGGCCCGTGCGGTGGCGGATGGAAATCTGGACGAGGTCGCTCATGGCAGGCAGGAAAGAAGTGAAAGTGCAAACATTCTAGCGCCTGCGCGGCGAACATTGCGTTTCGCTGGACGCAAAAAAGGGCGCAATGTGCGCCCTTAGTTGATCACAGCCGGTTGAAAGTCGCGGGCCGCTTAGGCGGGGGCGAATTCTTCTTCCGAACTGTCTGGCAGATGCTTGATCGCCTCTTTACCGTGCCCTTGCACTTTGGTTTTGTATTTCATCACTTGCCTATCGAGCTTGTCGATCAGGGTATCGATCGCGGCATACAGGTCGTGCGCCAGGCTTTCCACATAGACAGTTTTGCCACTCAGACGCAGGTTGACTTCGGCCTTTTGACGTTTTTCTTTCTCTTTGAGGTTATCCACGGTCAGAATCACGGCGATATCGATAACTTGATCGAAATGACGTTTCACGCGCTCCAGCTTCGTTTGTACGTATTCACGGATGGCTGGTGTCACTTCGAGATGATGTCCGCTGATGGTGAGATTCATACACACTCCTAAAGATGATCGGGTTCGTGCGGTCCATCGTATCCGGCCCGCAGAGGAACCGAAAAAAACTTACAAACACTTACGCAGGCTCACTGGCGGAATTTTTAACGCTTCCCGGTATTTGGCAACAGTACGTCGCGCAATCACCATGCCTTGTTCCCCCAGCATGTCCGCAATCTTACTGTCGGATAAAGGATTTTTAGGGTCTTCTGCTCCTGTCAGTTGCACGATCAATGCCCGTATCGCCGTCGATGACGCTTCGCCCCCCGCTTCGGTGGCGACGTGGCTACCAAAGAAATATTTCAACTCGAACATGCCGTGCGGGGTCAGCATGTACTTTTGAGTTGTTACCCGCGAGATAGTACTCTCGTGTAAACCCAGTGTATCAGCTATTTCACGGAGCACAAGGGGGCGCATGGCAACGGCCCCATGCGAGAAAAAGTTCTTTTGTCTTTCTACTATCGCCTGCGCCACGCGCAGAATCGTGTCGAAGCGCTGGCGCATATTCTTGATCAGCCACTTGGCTTCCTGCAACTGTGCACCCATGGCGCCCTCGCCCTTGCCCTGCTTGAGCAAGTTGGCGTACATGGCGTTGACGCGCAGGCGCGGCATGACGTCGTTGTTCAGGGTCACTTGCCAGCCATTGCGCGCGCGCTTGACGACGACGTCGGGCACCACGTAATCGGACACGTCCGCAGCGAACACGGCGCCCGGATGCGGGTTGCACTGGCGAATTACCGTCTGCGCTTCACGCAAGTCTTCATCGTCGCAATCGAGGGCTTTTTTCAGCTTGTTGAAATCGCGCTGGGCAAACCAGGCCAGGTGCTTTTCCACGATGACGAGGGCCATGCGCCGCGTCACCATGGCAATGTGCGGCAAGCGCTTGATTTGCAGCGCCAGGCATTCGGACGCATTGCGCGCGCCCACGCCGGGCGGATCGAAACTTTGCAGCAGCGACAAGGCCGTGCGCATCTCGTCGGCATCGATTTCCAGCTCTTCCGGCAGACGCGCCAGGATGTCGTCGAGCGACTCTTCCAGGTAGCCATTGTCGTCGAGCGCGTCGATGATCAGCTCGACCAGCGCGCGGTCGCGCAATTCGAGCACCGTCACGCGCATCTGCTCCATCAGGTGTTCGCGCAGGGTGCAGTGATGGGCCTCCAGTTGCGGGCGGGAATCTTCGTCGTCGGGCGCCTTGCCCCGGCTCGCTTCGCTCCAGTCGCTGTCGCCGCCATCCGCGGCGGCCGGGCCCTCGCCCGCCTCGCCGTCAAAGGTTTCCGCTTCGGCCGGCGCCGCGGGCGCCTCCTGGCCTGGCGGCTGGGGCGGCGCTTCGGCCGGCGCGGCCGTGGAGCTCAAGGCCCCGTCGGACAGCAGGCGCAGCGAACGGTCGAGCGGATCGTCGAGGCGCTCGAGCAAGGGATTGTCCGTCAACAGTTGCTCGAGTTCCTGGTGCAATTCCAGAGTAGACAATTGCAACAGGCGTATCGATTGCTGCAACTGCGGCGTCAGTGCCAAATGCTGCGAAGTGCGCAGCTGCAATGATTGTTTCATTGGCTTACATGCGGAAGTGTTCGCCCAGATAGACCCGGCGTACCGACTCGTTCGCGATGATGTCGTCGGGGCGCCCCGACGCCAGTACCGAGCCCTGGTTGATGATGTAGGCACGGTCGCAAATACCCAGCGTCTCGCGCACATTATGATCGGTGATCAGCACGCCGATATTGCGCTCCTTCAAGAAGCGCACGATGCGCTGGATCTCGATCACGGCGATCGGATCGACGCCGGCGAACGGTTCGTCGAGCAGCACGAAACGGGGATCGGTGGCCAGGGCGCGGGCGATTTCCACGCGGCGGCGCTCGCCGCCCGACAGGGACAGCGCCTGGTTCTCGCGCAACTTTTCAATCTGCAAGTCGGCCAGCAGTTTATCCAGGCGTTCCTCGATCTCGGCCTTCTTCAAAGGACGGCCTTCGACGGTCTGGATTTCCAGCACGGCGCGGATATTGTCTTCCACCGTCAGCTTGCGGAACACGGACGCCTCCTGCGGCAGATACGACAGGCCCATCTGTGCGCGGCGGTGGATCGGCAGGCTGGAAATGTCCACGCCGCTGATGTCGATGCTGCCGCCGTCCGACGGCACCAGGCCGACGATCATGTAGAACGAGGTGGTCTTGCCGGCGCCGTTCGGGCCCAGCAGCCCCACCACTTCGCCGCATTCGACTTGCAGCGAGACATCATGCACGACTTGCCGCTTGCCATAGGTTTTCTGCAGTCCGCGAACGATCAGGGTGCTGCCGCAACGGGTATTGTCCATTATTTCGTTCCTGGCACAGGTGTGGCAGGCGCTTTCTCCGCCGCGGGCGCCTTGGTCTTCGGCTGGATCACCATGCGCACGCTGCCGCCGTCGGAGGTGCTGGTGCCGCTGTCGGAATTTTCCATCTTGAATACTTCCTTGCGGCTGTCATACGAGATGAAGGCGCCATTGGCCACGTCCGTCACTTTCGTGCCCTCCAGGCGCGTCAGCTTGGCCTTGGAAAACAGCTTTACCACTTCCGTCTTGTTGTCGTATTCCACGCGCTCCGCTTCGC
Source organism: Janthinobacterium sp. GW823-FHT01H08 (assembly GCF_058797855.1). Taxonomy (NCBI): domain Bacteria; kingdom Pseudomonadati; phylum Pseudomonadota; class Betaproteobacteria; order Burkholderiales; family Oxalobacteraceae; genus Janthinobacterium; species Janthinobacterium sp. GW823-FHT01H08. The sequence continues at coordinate 815,563 of NZ_CM179504.1, read as the reverse complement.
CTTCGACCCACAGGTCGCCGGCGCCATCGCGCTTCTGGCGGAACGTGGCCAGCTTGCCGGGATCGGCCCAGAAAGTGATGAACTGGTAGCCTTGCGGGTCTTCCGTGATCAGGGCCCGGCCCGCCTTCATGGTCAGCGTGCCCTTGACCAGCACGACGTCGCCCGTCAGGGTACGAATCTGCTTGACGTCATCGACGTGGCCGCTACGCGCCGTGATGACGGCTTCCTTCTCGGAATCGGCCTTCTCGGCATGCGCCACGCCCATGAGGGCCAGAGAAAATACGCTCAACAGCAAGATGTTCTTCATAGTATGGTTTCCTTGTTTCATTCTGTCATTTTGCCGCCGCGGCCGGGCGCGGTTTCGGCGGGAGGACCATGCGCAAGGCATTCTGCACTTCCACCACGCCGGTGGCGTTATTGGCCTTCATGCCGATACCATTGATGCGCGAGGCGCCCGTCAGGATATCGACAGGCACGTCCGTTTCCATTCTTTCTTCGTCCGGAAACACCGTCAGCGCTTCCGTCCTGACCGTCAGGTTCTGCGCCTTCGGACTGGCCACGCGGTCGATCACGACCTTGCGGTGCAGTTGCAGCCGGGTATTGTCCTGGTCGATATGCGCCAGTTCCGCATTCATGTTCAACGGCGGCATGCCCGGCGTCAGCTTGCGCACGAAGGGCTGGTCGATATCGGACGAATCGTCGGCCGGATAATGCGTGAGCTTGTTGCCCGACACGATATAGCTGGGCTTACCCGTCAAGTCCATGCGCACCAGGCTGAAATTGGTGATGAAATAGTCGGGTTCACCCAAATTCTTGCTGGCCTTGATGTCCTGGCCATTCTTGTTCATCACTTCAAGCAGCCAAAAGCTGGCCAGCGCGACGACGACCGCGCCCAGCAGGGTAAAAATCATGCGCCAGCGATGGGCGCCTCCTGGCTTACGCATAGGGTTTCACTCTTTCATAGGTCACTGGCGGCAAGGCGCACCTCACTCCAGGAACGGCGCCATGACGCGCGCATAGTTGTCCTGGGCGCGCAGCAGGAATTCGCAGATTTCGCGCACCGCGCCGCGGCCGCCACCAGCCTGCGTCACATGGTGCGCCAGGCCCTGCGCTTCCGGACGCCCGCCCGGCACGCTGACGGCAAAGCCCACGCGACGCAGGATGGGCGCATCGATGACGTCGTCGCCGATGTAGCCGCATTGCTCTTCCGTCAAGCCCGTCAGCGCCAGCAGTTCGCGAAACGGCGTCAGCTTGTCGTGACCACCCTGGTGCACATGGGTAATGCCCAGGTCTTGCGCGCGGCGTGCCGTGATGGCCGAGCGGCGCGCGCTGATGATGGCCGTCTGCACACCGGATTCCTGCAGCAGCTTGATGCCCAGGCCATCATACACATTAAACGTTTTCATCATTTCGCCATCGGGGCCGAAATGCAGGCTGCCGTCGGTAAGCACGCCGTCGACGTCAAAGATCATCAGTTTGACCTTGGCCGCGCGCGCCAGGTTGTCCGCTACGCTCTCCATCAGATCACCTTCGCTTGCGTCAGATCATGGATATGCAGGGCGCCCACCAGCTTGCCGTCGGCATCGACGACCAGCATCTGGTTGATGCGGAACTGTTCCATCACGGCCACGGCATCGACAGCCAGGCGTTCGGGCGCGATGCTGCGCGGCTGCGCATGCATGACGTCGCGGATCGCCACTTGCGTGAAGTCCTGCACGCGCTCGAACATGCGGCGCAAGTCGCCATCCGTAAACACGCCCACGGGGCGGTTGTCCGCATCGACGACGGCCGTCATGCCCATGCCCTTCTTCGTCATTTCTTCCAGCGCCTGCAGCAGCGAGGCGTCCACGGGTACTTTCGGCACCCGTTCGCCGCTGCGCATGACGTCATGCACGTGCGTCAGCAGGCGGCGGCCCAGGGCGCCGCCCGGGTGCGAGCGGGCGAAATCTTCTTCCTTGAAGCCGCGCAAGTCGAGCAAGGCCACGGCGATCGCATCGCCCAGAGCCAGGGTGACGGTGGTGCTGGCCGTCGGCGCCAGATTCAGCGGACAAGCCTCTTTTTCAACAGAAATATCCAGGTGCACATCGGCCAGCTGGGCCAGGCTGGAATTCGGTTTACCCGTCATGGAAATCAGTACGCCCCCCATGCGCTTGACGACGGGCATGATGGCCATCAGTTCGGACGACTCGCCCGAGTACGAGATGGCAATAAAAGCATCGTCCGACGTGACCATGCCCAGGTCGCCATGGGCCGCTTCGGCCGGATGCACGAACAGGGCCGGCGTGCCGGTGGAAGCGAGGGTGGCGGCAATCTTGCGCGCGATATGGCCGGACTTGCCGATGCCCGAGACGACGACACGTCCCTTGCACTGCAGCAGCAGCGCCACGGCGCGGCCCACGCTGTCGTCCGTGGCCAGGCGCGCGTGCAGCGCATTGATGGCGTCGGACTCGATCTGCAAGGTGGTGCGGGCCAGCGCGACGGCGCGCTCGGTCGTCGCTTGCATGTCAATTCGATCAAAAGCTTTCAGCATTGTTTTTTCATGGGTTACACTCATGCCCAAAGTATAAACGAATTAGGAAAGCAAAAAACTTGCCAGTCACAACAAACAACGATTTCCATTGACCGTACCGGGCAACCCATGTTTTCCTCGCTTGAACTGACCCTGATGTTACTCGGCAGCGCCGTGCTGGGCGTGGTCGCTTTCAGAATGTTGCATTTGCCGCCCATGCTCGGCTACCTGGCCGTCGGCATCGTCATCGGCCCCCATGCGCTGGGCCTGGCGGCGGAAAACGAGGCCAGCCATACCCTGGCCGAGTTCGGCGTCGTCTTCCTGATGTTTTCCATCGGGCTCGAGTTTTCTTTGCCCAAGTTCCTCGCCATGCGGCGCATCGTTTTCGGCCTAGGCATGGCGCAGGTGGTCACCACCATCATCGCCACCGTCGTCTTCGGCTGGTTCGTCGGGCGCTACCTGTCCGCCTACATCCACCTGAGCTGGCAAGCCGCATTCGCCCTGGGCGGCGCGCTGGCCATGTCGTCGACGGCCATCGTCTCGAAAATGCTCACGGAGCGGCTGGAACTCGAAAGCGAGCACGGCCGCAAGATCATCGGCATCCTGCTGTTCCAGGACCTGGCCGTCGTGCCCCTGCTGATCCTGATTCCCGCCCTCACGCGCGATTCGGACAACCTGGCCGAAACCCTGGCCTGGGCCGGCGGCAAGGCCCTGGTCGTGCTGATCTTGCTGCTGTTCCTCGGCCAGAAGATGGTGCGCGGCTGGCTGACCATCGTCGCCAAGCGCCGCTCGCAAGAATTGTTCATGCTCAACCTGCTGCTGATCACCCTGGGCGCGGCCTGGATCACGGAGCGCGCCGGGCTGTCGCTGGCCCTGGGGGCGTTTGTGGCCGGCATGCTCATTTCCGAAACGGAATTCAAGCACCAAGTGGAAGAGGATATCAAACCGTTCCGCGACGTGCTGCTGGGCCTGTTCTTCATCACCGTCGGCATGCTGCTCAATATCCGCGTGGTGCTCGACAACTGGTGGCTCGTCCTGCTCTTGCTGTGCGGCCCCGTGCTGCTGAAATTCACCCTGATCGCGGGCCTGGCCCGGCTGTTCGGCTCATCGACGGGCGTGTCATTGCGCACGGGCCTGGCGCTGGCGCAGGCGGGCGAGTTCGGCTTCGTGCTGCTGAATCTGGCCGGCGGCATCAAGCTGATGGACCCGTTCGTCGTACAGGTGGTGCTGGCCTCGATGGTGCTGTCGATGTTGGTGGCGCCCTTCCTCATCGCCAAGTCGGACGCCATCGTCATGAAATTGGCCGCCAACGACTGGATGATGCAATCGCTGGCCCTGACGAAGATCGCCACGCGCACGATGGCTTCGCAGAAACACGTGCTGATCGCCGGTTTCGGGCGCAGCGGGCAAAGCCTGGCCACCCTGCTGGCGGAGGAAAAGATCGAATACCACGCGCTGGACCTGGACCCGGAACGGGTACAGGAAGCGCAGCTGGCCGGCGCCCACGTCTCATATGGCGACGCGGGCCGGCGTGAAAGCCTGGTGGCGGCCGGCATCTACCGGGCCAGCGCCGTGGTGATCACGTATGCGAATACCCCCTCGGCACTGAAGTTATTACATTTACTCAAAGAAATGGCGCCGACCTTGCCCGTCATCGTGCGCAGCCACGACGATACCGACCTCGACCAGCTGAAAAGCGCGGGTGCGGCCGAAGTCGTGCCGGAATTGATGGAAGGCAGCCTGATGCTCGCTTCGCACGCGCTCATCATGATGGGCGTGCCCCTGCGCCGCGTGGTGCACCGGGTGCAGGCGGCGCGCGAGGAGCGCTATGCGTCCCTGCGCGGCTACTTCCACGGTTCCAGCGACGCGGGCGACGATGCCGAACTGGAGCGCCTGCATACGGTCACCGTCAGCGAAGGCGCGCATTGCGTGGACTTGCCCTTGAGTGCGATCGACGTGGCCGGCTGCGGCGCGTTTGTGACGGCCATCCGCCGCGGCCGCGGCAGCCTCGATGTCAGCCCCGAGACGCAGCTGGCCAGCGGCGACGTGGTGGTGCTGCGCGGCACGGCCGACGCCGTGGCCAAAGCCGAAACCTTGCTATTGAAATAATCAGCCGATCTTGCTCAGCTGCTCTGCGGCTGCCAGCTGACGACCTTGTTGCGGCCATCGGCCTTGGCCTGGTACAGGGCCTGGTCGGCGTGCGCCACCAGTTGCTGCGCCACCGTTTCGATCGGCAGCAGCGCCGCGTCCGCGTCCAGACTGGCCACGCCGATCGACACGCTGACCCACGCTTGCGCGCTGCCCGGCAAGTCGAACATGGTGCCGGCGATGCTGGCGCGGATGCGTTCGGCAACAAACGTTGCGCTGTCGAGGTCGGCGTCGATCAGCAGCACGACGAATTCTTCGCCGCCGAAGCGGCCCAGCGCATCGGAGCGGCGCAATTCCGTGCGGATGCGCGTAGCCACTTCGCGCAGCACTTCATCGCCGCCCTGGTGGCCATGCTTGTCATTGAACAGCTTGAAATGGTCGATATCGATATACATGCATGAGATGCAATAATTCTGGCGCCGCGCGCGGGCGATTTCTTCCAGCAGGCGGCGGTCGATATAGCGGCGGTTGTAGACGCCCGTCAGGGAATCGGTCAAGCCGATGTATTTGAGCATTTCATTGCTGATCACGTTTTCCAGGCAAATGGCGATGATGGACGCCATGTGCTTGATGAAATCCGTGCCCAGCGCGGGCGTAAAGCGCGTCACGTCGCTGCTGGCCAGGTTCAGGCTGCCGATCAGGCGCTTGTTGCGCAACAAGGGCACCAGCGCCACGCTGCGCAGAGATGCGATCTGCGGAAAACGCGGGCCATGCACGGCCGCGTCGAAGGCACCGAGCAACGGCGATGGCGGCAAGGCCGCTTCGCCCTCGGCCGCCGGCACCGGCGACGTAAACCCCAGCTCCGCCACGGCATGCACGAACAGCAACTGTGGGAAGGCGCTGAAATCGACGCCCAGCTTTTCCATCACCAGCACGATATCGTCATCCTCGTCGAGCAGGCTCAAGGTGACGCCGTCGAGGTCGGAAATCACGGGCAAGGTGCGGAAAATGGTGCCGATCAACTCGGGAAACGTGGACGCGCTGACGATTTCCAGGTCGAACGCCTGGTGGCGGCACATGATGTCGTGGTTGCGCTCGACCTGTTCCAGCAGGAAAGCCATGCGCGCGCGCAAGGCCTGGTTTTCGGCTTCGAGGCTGGCAATGCGCGGGTCCGGCGGTATTGCTTGATTCATAGAAACCTTAAACCCTTGTGTACGGGCGCCATGCTTAAAATGCCAGTTCGAAACCGATGTCCTGCCCCACCACGATACGCTCATCACCGCCTTCGGTGACGATGGCGTTCATGCCGAAGCAGATGGCGCCGTCGAGTTCGGGCTTGGCGCGATAGCCATGCATGACGTCGAGCGGATCCGGGCCGGGCACGCCCGTGGCCTGGTCCACCGACGGGATCGGGCAGCGCGAACACGGCTTGACGGGTTTCAAGGTCGTCGCGCCCAATTGCAGGAACGCGGCGTAGTCTTCCTCGAAGGCGCCGATATCGCCGATGACGAGGTTGGGCCGGAAGCGGTTCATCGGCAGCGGTTCACGGCCGGCGGCGCGCAGCTTGTCGTTGACATCGGCCAGCGAGGCGGCACCCGCGATCAGCACCGGGTAGCCGTCGGCAAACATGGTCGAGGCGGCAACGCCATCCGTCCATTTGGTGCTCGTGGCGCGCACCACGTCCGGGTGAAAGCGCGCGAGGCGGCACGGCACGCCGATGGCCTGGGAAAACCATGTCGCCGTCACCTCGTCGCAATCGTAGGCGCGCACGGTATCGTCCCACACCTGCACCTCCAGCATCGGTGCCAGTTGCGGATGCGGCAAGCCCAGCTCGATTTCCAGGCGCAGCATGCCCGGCGCGCGCAATTCCAGCGTGCTGGCCTTGATGGATGGCACGATCAGCGCCATGCGCGGATGCTCGCGCTGGGTCAGAAAGCGGCCCTGCGGGTCCACCACCATCCATTCGCGGTCGAACACGTGCTCGCTCATCAGCCCTGAGCGCGTCAGGACCGCCTCGCGCAAATGGATGCCGGCGCACGATTTGATCGGATACAGGATGATGTCGGACAGGATAGCCATGGACAGGGGGAGAAGGAACAGTGTTGCTGCTTCTGCCAGGAAATTATTCAGAAGCGAAGTATGGCAGCAAAGCGGGCAAGCGTAAATCAGCCAGATTCAGCCAATGAGGCTGAATCTGGCGCGGTCATGATCAATACGTGTAGAAAATACGCTGGATTTCTTGCGTGCTGTTGGTTTTGGTCAAGGCCAGCATCAGCAGGATGCGGGCTTTTTGCGGGTTCAGGGTGTCGGATACGACACTGTCGAGTTCATCGTCGTTGGCTTCGCCATTGCGCGCCACGATGCCCTGGCCGACGCGGCTCGAACGCACGATCAGCACGCCCTTCTGGCGCGCTTCCACCAGGGCCGGCTTCATTTGCGCGGCCACGCTGCCATCGCCCACGCCCGCGTGGATGATGCCCTTGGCGCCGGCGGCAATGAAGGCGTCCATGCCGACACGGTTCATGTTGGCATAGCCGTAGACGATGTCCACTTGGGGCAAAGCGTCGAGCTTGCTGATGTCAAATTCCGATTCCAGGGTGTGCTTGCGCGTCGACTGGCGATAGAAGAAAGGCTTGCTGCCCTGGATGTAGCCGAGCATGCCCAGTTCCGGCGACTTGAACGTGTCGGTGGTGGACGTGTTTGTCTTGGTCACTTCGCGCGCCGCGTTGATCTGGTCGTTCAAGGCCACCAGCACGCCCTTGCCCACGGCTTCCTTGCTGCCGGCCAGCATCACGGCGTTGTACAGGTTGATGGGACCGTCAGCCGAGATGGCGGTCGAGGGACGCATGGCGCCCACCACCACGACCGGCTTGTGGCTTTTCACGGTCAGGTTCAGGAAATACGCCGTTTCCTCGATGGTGTCGGTGCCGTGCGTGACGACCACGCCATCGACATCGTTCGAGGCCAGCAGCACGTTGATGCGCTTGGCCAGGGCCAGCCAGTGGCTGTTGCCCATGCTTTCGCTGGCGATCTGGAACACTTGCTCGCCTTTCACATTCGCCACTTTCTTCAATTCCGGCACGGCCGCGATCAGGCGCTCGACGCCCACGGTGGCCGAGGTGTAGCCGACGGTGGTGGTGCTGTCGGCGCCGCTGCCGGCGATGGTGCCGCCCGTGGCCAGGATCACCACATTCGGCAATTTGACGGCCGCCTGCTGCGCGCGTGCGGGGGACGCGGCAACAAAGCCCATCAGCAAGGTGGCCAGCATCAGCTGTGCACAAGAATGGAATTTGCGTGAAAACATGGTGCTCCTGTTCGGTGATGTGTCAAAGATAACAAAGTCGTGTGCAAATTATATGTCATCAGTGCGGCAAAAAAGTCCCGATTGACGCGTTCTGCGCAAACGTGCGCGCCTTCCCATGCGCTACAGTGGCGCCATGTCCACACTCCCGTCCTTCCGCTCTTGCCTCGTCCTGCCGTTCGTCCTGATGGCGCTGGGCGCCTGCTCCACGCAGGTCGAACTGCGCGCGGCGGCGCAGCAGGAGCAGTGGGGACGTGAAGCCGCTGGCCAGGGCGACTGGGTGCAAGCCATGCGCAACTACGCGGCCGCGGCCGAGAATGCCGAACTGGGCCATGGCGATGCAGCTTGGCAGGCGCGGCTGCACCACGAAGCGGGACGCGCCGCCAGCGCCGCCTGCCGCTACGATGCGGCCGCATTTCATTTCCGCCAGGCTAACGCGCTGGAAAAGCAGGCCCGTACATCGAGCGCCCTCAGCGACAAGGCGCTGGCATCGCTACAGGCCGGCAAACCTTGCCCAGTTCCCCCATGAACGTCGCGCGCACCTTGCTGGCAGCATCCACCCTCTTTACCGGCATGGCGTCCGCGTGCGCAGCCGAGCCGGCGCTCCCCCTATGGGAAGCGGGCGTCTTCGGCGGCACGGCCGTCACGCCCGCCTATCCTGGCGCCAGCGAACGCTCGACGCGCAGCCTGGTCCTGCCCTATCTGATTTATCGCGGGAAAGTATTGCGCGCCGACCGTTCCGGCGTGGGCGCGCGCCTGCTCGATACGGATCGCCTCGACTTCGATATCGGTTTTGCCCTGTCCTTGCCGGCCCGCTCCAGCGACGTGCCGGCCCGGCGCGGCATGCCCGACCTGGGCACCTTGGTGGAATTTGGCCCGCGCCTGAAAATCAAGCTGGCCGAGCCGACGCAGCACAGCCGCCTTGGCCTGGAACTACCCTTGCGCGCCGTCATCGAAGCGCGCGGCGGCCTGCGCCGCCAGGGCGCCACGTTCGAACCGCGCCTCGTGTACGCGCTGCAAGGCGAGCGGCAGGCATGGCATGTCGATGCCAGCGTCGGCGCCGTGCTGGGCAATGCCGCCATCAACGATTACTTGTATGGCGTCAGCCCCGCGTTTGCCACCGATGGGCGCCCCGCGTATGCGGCCAAAAGCGGGCTGATGCTCACGCGCCTGGGCCTGGGCGGTTCGTACCGGCTGCACCGGGACTGGCGCGCCTTTGCATTTTTACGCTACGACAATTACACGGGCGCCGCCAACCGCGCCAGTCCCCTGTTGCGCCAGAACAGCGGCACCTCGGCCGGCATCGGCCTGATGTGGACGTGGCAGCGCTCAGACAGCCTGGCACGGGGCCACGACGATTAGAGAACCAGCCGATGGCAGACATGCTGGCCATCCGGGCAATAAAAAACCCTGCAAATCAATGACTTGCAGGGTTCATGTTCGCCCCGTACGGGACCTGCCGGGATTTAGACGTTGAACAGGAAGTTCAGCACGTCGCCGTCCTTGACCACGTATTCCTTGCCTTCGGCGCGCATCTTGCCCGCTTCCTTGGCGCCCGCTTCGCCCTTGTAGGCGATGAAGTCGTCATAGGCGATGGTTTGCGCGCGGATGAAGCCGCGTTCGAAGTCGGTGTGGATCACGCCGGCCGCCTGTGGCGCCGTGGCGCCCACGGGGATGGTCCAGGCGCGCACTTCCTTCACGCCCGCCGTGAAGTAGGTTTGCAGACCCAGCAGCTTGTAGCCGGCGCGGATCAGGCGGTCCAGGCCCGGCTCTTCCATGCCCATGTCGGCCAGGAAGGCGCCCTTGTCGGCGTCGTCCAGGTCGGCGATTTCCGCTTCCAGCGCCGCGCAGATGGCGACGATGGGGGCGTTTTGCGATTGCGCATACGCCGTCAGCTGGTCCAGCAGCGGGTTATTCGTGAAGCCCGTGTCGGAGACGTTGGCCACGAACATAGCCGGCTTGGCCGTGATCAGGCACAAAGGCTTGATCAGTTCCATTTCGTCGGCGTCCAGGCCCATGGCGCGCACGGGCTTGGCATCGTTCAGGTACGGCATCATGCGTTCCATGATGGCCAGCAGCTTGGCCGCGTCCTTGTCGCCCGAGCGGGCTTTCTTGTTTTCGCGATGGATGGCTTTTTCCACGGTGCCCATGTCGGCCAGCGCCAGTTCGGTCTGGATGACTTCGATATCGTCGAGCGGGTTGATCTTGCCGGCCACATGGATGACGTTGTCATCTTCGAAGCAGCGCACGACGTTGACGATGGCGTCCGTTTCGCGGATGTGCGACAGGAACTGGTTGCCCAGGCCCTCGCCCTTCGATGCACCGGCCACCAGGCCGGCGATGTCGACGAATTCCACGATGGCGTTGACCATGCGTTCCGGCTTGACGATGGCGGCCAGCGCATCCATGCGCGGATCCGGCACTTCGACGACGCCGACGTTCGGCTCGATGGTGCAGAACGGATAGTTTTCAGCCGGGATACCGGCTTTCGTCAGTGCATTGAACAGGGTGGACTTGCCGACGTTCGGCAAGCCGACGATACCGCATTGGAGACTCATGGAAAACCTTTAAATAATCAATATTGCCGGCAAGCGGCTGGTGCAAAACGGCCGTTGCGGGCGTTTTCTGGATAATCTTGCTGTATTCATGCTCTAGGGGTCAATTGTACCTCTATGCACCCTACTCTTCAAAAAAACCGCCCTGGCGACCTTAACTGTCGCCATCCCCGTCATCCGGCTGCGACGCATCGAATTCCAGGATGTCGCCGGGCTGGCATTCGAGCATCTCGCAAATTTTCGACAAGGTATCGAAACGCACGCCGCGCACCTTGCCCGATTTTAGAAGGGACAGGTTCTGCTCCGTGATGCCGATAAAGGCAGCCAGTTCCTTCGATTTCACTTTTTTCCTGGCCAGTACCAGGTCGAGGCGCACGACGATACCCATCAGATGAACCCGCTGTTTTCATCGGCCAATCTCTGGCCTTCATGCAGGATTTGCGCCAGCGCAAAGAAAACTGAACACAGCAGCAAGGTCCACAGGTCGCCGCCCGTGATGTCGATAACCAGGCGCAACTGGCGCGTTCCCTCTTCCAGCAAGCCAAACAGCATGCCGCGCACGGTCGGTTCCAGCAAAGTCAGTACCGTTCCCAGCAGCAAGCCGCCGGCAAAGCGGCGAAAGTGCCGCGCCACCTGCGGCGTGAAATACACGCCCTGTTCGAACTGGCGCAAGACCAGGGCCAGCTGGCGCACGGCATCGCCCAGCACGCACAAGGCCGGCAAGGCCAGCGCCAGACCCAGTCCCCGCTGCCACAGGGGCATGGCGGCCAGGCGCTCGAATGGCTGGCTCTGCAATTGCAGCAACAGTTCATACATGCCGGCGCCGCCCAGGCTGCCTTGCGCGGCCGGCGCAGGCGCCAGCCAGCCCAGCACCGTCAGCAGCAGGTACAACACAAAGAATCCCGAAACGCCGTAGCGCACGCGCCGGCTCAGCGCCGCCGGCCCCGTTGGATTTTTTTTCATCTTTAAAAGTATACGAAAGTGTCAAGTGTGGTTAGAATAAATTATCGTAAAACAATAATTAAATCATGTTTTGCGACCATTTTAACATATTCACCTCACCCTATCGACTGGAGACTCCATGAAAACCCTGCTTGCCGCACTCGTTTGCAGCACCACCTTGCTGCTCAGCGGCGCCGCCCGCGCCCATGACTTGAACGCCATGCTGCAACAGGCGCTGGCCGACAAGAGCGTGCCGGCCATGGCGATCCTTGTCATTCGCGACGGCAAGATCGAGGCGCAGGCGCAGGCGGGCGTGCGGGCCAATGACGGCAACGACGCCGTGCGTGCCGACGACGTGTGGAATATCGGCTCCGACGGCAAGGCCATGACGGTGACCCTGATCGCGCGGCTGGTGGAACGGGGCCTGCTGTCGTGGGACGCGCCGCTGTCAAGCATGCTGCCCGCGCTGAGTGCCGGCATGCGCGCCGAGTACCGCGACGTCAACCTGATGGATCTGCTGTCGCACCGCGCCGGCCTGCCGCCCAATCCGGACGAGACATGGATCAATGCCACCTACACGGACACGCGCCCCTTGCCGCTGCTGCGCCTGGAGTACGCGCAGCGCGCGCTGGCGGACGCGCCCGTGGCCGCGCCGCGCGGCGAATCGCATTACTCGAACAGCGGCGCCATGATCGCCGCCGCCATCGCCGAGCGTGTCACGGGCAAGACGTACGAGGAGTTGATGCAGGCGGAAGTGTTCGGCCCGCTGGGCATGCGGGCCGCCTTCGGCCCCACCGTGCGCGGACAGAACCTGGGCCACAAGGAAGGCAAGCCGATCGCCGGCTTGATGGCCAGCAATCCGCTGATGATGGCACCCGATGGGGAAATTCACCTGAGCATGCACGACTGGGCAAAGTTTGCGCTCGATCAATTGCATGGCGAGCAGGGCAAGGGCAAGCTGCTCAAGAAGGAAACGTATGTCTTGCTGCACACGGCGCAGGGCGACACGCATGCGGCCTTGGGCTGGGGCGTGATGCACTTCCCGCCCCAGGCGCCGCAGCGTGTACTCACCCACCTGGGCTCGAACGGCTACTGGCACGCGCTGATCGCGCTGGCGCCCGGCAGCGGCGACGGCCTGCTGATCGCCGCCAACGCGGGCGACGGCAGCAGCGCCCAGGCCAGCCAGCAGCAGATGGCGAAAACCATCATGGCCGGCTTCGGCAAGGCGGGAAAATAATTACGCGGTGTGCAGCTTCATCGTCGCCGCCTCGAACTTGCCCTCGACGATCTGCGGCATGACCTGCAGGGATTTGTCGATCGCCTGCTCGATCAGCTCCTGGTCTTCGCGGCGCGGGCGGTGCAGCACGAAGTCGGCCACCTGCTGCTGCAGGCTCAGGGTGCGCGGGTGGCCGATGCCCAGGCGCAAGCGCCAGTAATCCTGCGTGCCCAGCGCGGCCGTGATGTCTTTCAAGCCATTGTGGCCACCGGCCGAGCCGCCCTTTTTCAGGCGCGCAATGCCGGGCATCAAATCGAGTTCGTCGTGCACGACCAGCACTTCATCGGCGGCGATCTTGAAAAAGCGCGCCAGCGCGCCCACGGACTGGCCCGAGCGGTTCATGAAGGTCAGCGGTTCGAGCAGCCAGACTTCGTTGCCGCCAATCGACGTTTTCGCCAGCATGGCGTTGTAGCGCGAATCGCGCTGCAGGCGCGTACCGGGCAGGCTGTTGGCAAGATTGTCCACCAGCCAGAAGCCGGCATTGTGGCGGGTTTGTTCGTATTCGGGTCCCGGGTTGCCGAGGCCGACGATCAGGCGTATGGGCATGGCTGTGTCTGCAATGTAAAAGAAAGCATTATCGGTGAAAACAGGCAGAAAAAAACCCGCGCGGCGAACCTGGCGGGTTTTTCCTTGCGACTACCGCATTGCTGCGGCGGCAAAATTACTTCTTGTCGGCTTCAGCAGCAGCGGCTTCAGCTTCAGCAGCAACGTGGCCAGCCGGTACCGAAGCGGTAGCGATGGTCAGGTTGGCGCCGTGGGTGACAGCGGTCACGCCAGCTGGCAGGACCAGGTCGCCAACGTGCAGCGAGTGACCGACGTCGATGTTCGACAGGTCAACGTTGATGAATTCTGGCAGTTGGCCTGGCAGGCACGAAACTTCGATTTCGTTGGCTACGTGGCTGATGGTCGCGCCGTGCAGTTTGACTGCCGGGGAAACGTCAGCGTTTACGAAGTGCAGCGCCACTTTTACGTGGATAGCTTGCTTAGCGTCAACGCGCTGGAAGTCAGCGTGCAGAACCAGTTGTTTGTATGCGTGGACTTGGAAGTCGCGCAACAGAACTTGCTGGGAAACGCCGTCGATTTCCAGATCCAGGATCGACGAGTGGAACACTTCTTTTTTCAACGCGTGGTAGAGAGCGTTGTGATCCAGCGAGATCAGCACCGGGGCTTCAGCGCCACCGTAGACGATACCAGGGGTTTGGCCGGAAATGCGCAGGCGGCGGCTCGCTCCGGAACCTTGCAATTCGCGTTTAAATGCGATAACTTTCATGTGAAACTCCAAGAAGAACAAGGCTTGCGCCTTGTGTTATGAGGACTCCCGCGACCAGGAATCCTCGAAAATGGGTGTAAACACCCCGAAAACTAAAACACTGCGGCGCAACAGGCAAAAGCCGGTCGCGCCGCAGGCATTACGTCTGTTGCTGCTCTTACCGAATTAATCGATGAACAGCGAGATGACGGAGTCACCCTTGATGATGCGTTTGAACGTCTCGGCAAGCAGCGGCGCGCACGTCAATTGACGGATCTTGCCGCAGGCCAGGGCCGCTTCGGACAGGGGGATCGTGTCGGTCACGACCAGCTCATCGAGCGGCGAGGCCGAAATACGGTCGATCGCCGGGCCCGACAGCACCGCGTGCGTGCAATACGCCACGACTTTTTTCGCGCCGCGCTCTTTGAGCACTTCGGCAGCCTTGGTCAGGGTGCCTGCCGTGTCGACCATGTCATCCATGATCACGCAGTTGCGGCCTTCGACTTCACCGATGATGTTCATCACTTCGGACACGTTCGCTTTTGGACGGCGCTTGTCGATGATGGCCAGGTCGCAGCCCAGGCGTTTTGCCAGGGCGCGCGCACGTACCACACCGCCGACGTCCGGCGACACCACCAGCAGATCCTGGTAGTTTTTCTTTTGCAGGTCGCCCAGCAAAATTGGCGAAGCGTAAATATTATCGACTGGGATATCGAAGAAACCTTGAATCTGGTCAGCGTGCAAGTCCATGATCAGGACGCGCTCGACACCGGCTTCTTCCAGCATGTTCGCCACCACCTTGGCCGAAATCGCCACACGCGCGGAGCGTGGACGGCGGTCTTGACGGGCGTAGCCGAAGTAAGGAATCGCGGCGGTGATGCGGCCAGCGGAAGCACGTTTCAAGGCATCAACCATCAGCATGATTTCCATCAGGCTGTCGTTGGTTGGAGCACAGGTGGATTGCAAAACAAAAACATCCTTGCCGCGTACGTTTTCGTTAATCTCGACCATTACTTCGCCGTCGGAGAATTTCGAAACGTTTGCTTTACCGAGAGGAATGCCGAGGTTTTTTGCGACCCCCTCTGCCAACGCTGGATTCGCGTTGCCGGTAAAAACCATCAGGTTTTCGTAAGCCATGGGAGTCCCAAGAGGTGATAAAGAAGTCTTGAAAAGCACTAACCGGGCATAGGCCCGGTCAGTCATTGTTTAGAATATGCCGCGTGGCGGCACATCTGCTTTTTCCCGCACTGGACGCCAACTTCGCATCGACAGACTACGGTGAAATGGTGGCAGGGGAAGAAGGATTCGAACCTTCGCATGCTGGAATCAAAATCCAGTGCCTTAACCAGCTTGGCGATTCCCCTACGTTACTGACTGCTTGCCGTCATGTTGGCCAGTATTATACCGACTATTTGACGCTAAGCAAAATCTTTTTTTACTCTCTACAACATGGTGAGCATCGGGTGGCGATTCAGCGCTTTTGCCTTCCAGGCGCCCCAGACTGGTGGCACATTGCTGAGCACCGCATCCGCTTCTTCCTGACTGCCAAACGCACTAAATACACAAGCACCGGAACCAGTCATCCTGGCCTCACCGTAAGCACCCAGCCATTCTACCGCATCTGCTACCGGCTTGAAAAGACTGCATGCCACTTGCTGTAAATCATTCTTTCCAAACCCGCCCGCATCGTTTCCTTCTGCGAGGTACCTGGAAAAGTCCGCTATTGTGACGGGTTCGGTATTTCTCGTCAAGCCTTCCGCGCAAAAAATTGCGGCGGTCGGCACTTGCACGCCCGGCTCGATCACCACATACCAGCATGCGGGCGTGGCGACGGGCTGCAAGGCTTCGCCCACGCCTTCGGCAAAGGCGTTTTCGCCAAAGATGAAAAACGGGATATCGGCGCCCAGCGGCAAGCCCAGCGCCATCAGTTCCTCGCGCGTCAAACCGGCCTGCCACAGGCGATTGAGCGCCATCAGCGCCGTGGCCGCGTCGGACGAGCCGCCACCCAAGCCGCCGCCCATGGGCAGCACCTTGTCGATGGCGATATCGACGCCGCGCGGCAAGGCCCCCGTGCGGCGCAGCACTTCGGCCTGCAGCAGCCTGGCGGCGCGGATGATCAGGTCCTGCTCCTGCGGCACGCCGGCCAGCTCCGTCACGCGGACAATCGCCGTGTCGTCGCGCAGCGCGAAGTGCAGGGTGTCACCATGGTCGAGCAACTGGAACACTGTCTGCAGCAGATGGTAGCCATCGGCGCGGCGGCCGTTGACGTGCAAAAAGAGGTTCAGCTTGGCGGGAGCCGGGCAGTTATTCAGGGTAGTCAATGTCATGGTGCTGGTGCGGATGGGGCGGGATCGAGGACGATGCGCAGCGACACGGCATCGGCCTGCGCGCTGGCATTGCGTTCGGCATCGATACGCCGCGGTTGGGGCAAGGCGCCCGGTGTATTGTCGGCCGCATTTTGCCCTACTTCTTGCCACGACACATAGCGCAAGCGCCAGCCGTCTTTCGTCGTCACACTGTCGTTGGCCGGCGAAGCGACGAAGCGCTTGCCGTCGGCGCCCACGGCATACCCTTGCAGCCAGTCGCGCAAGCCCGACACGGGCAAGGACCAGCCCAGCATCTGCGCGCTCAGGGTGTCGACATCGGGCGCGCTGCGCGGCGCCTTGCCGCTTTGCGTCAGCACGGCCTCGCGCGGCGTGACGGCAATCGTCGCCAGCGTGCTGCCGACGGGCGAATACAGGGTCACGTCCGTGCGCTGCGCCGTCTGCTGCCAGTTGAAATTGACGGTGGCCGATTCGGGCTTGTCATCTTTCTGGTACACGACGTTCAGGCGGCCCGTCAGCTCCACCTGTTCGCGGTAGGGCGCGACGGTGTTGGCGGATGGCGCGGCGCCTGACGAGAATGGGGAACTCAGGGTCGAGCAGGCCGAGAGTGACAGGCAGACGAGTGTGAGGGGAAGCAGTTTTTTTAACATGGGTACAAGGAAAAACCAGCGCCATGGCGCTGGTTTTTTATAGTTGAGATAATCGATTCAATCACAAACTGACATTCAGGCGCGCCAAGGTGCTTTTCAGCGCCTCGTTTTTCGGGTCCTTGCCTTGCGCCTCGCGCCACAGTTTTTGCGCTTCGGCCTTGTCGCCCTTTTGCCACAGCACTTCGCCCAGGTGGACGGCGATTTCCGGATCGCTGCGCACGGCATAGGCGCGGCGCAGCGCGTTTTCCGCGGCGGCCAGGTTACCCATGCGGAATTGCACCCAGCCCATGCTGTCCATTATGAACGGGTCGCCCGGCGCCATCTGCAAGGCTTTTTCGATCAGCGCATGGGCTTCCTCGAGGCGCAGGCCCCGTTCGGCCAGCGAATAACCGAGCGCGTTGTACGCGTGCTGGTTGTCGGGCGCCAGCGCCATCACGCGGCGCAGGCTGGCCTCCATCCGCTCGAATTTGTCCATGCGCTCGGCCAGCAAGGCGTAGTCGTACAGCAGCTCCGGATTGTCGGGGAAGCGCAGCAAGGCGTTTTCCAGCACCGTGTAGGCGCTTTGCACATAGCCGGCGTCGCGCAGGAATTGCGCGTCGACCAGCAGCACCTGCGCCTGGCTTGCCGGATCGTCCGTTTCGATTTCCGTCAGCGCCTTGCGCGCCGCATCGAGATTGCCGCCGCGGGCGATCAGCTGGGCGCGGCGCAAGCGCGCCTCGACATAGCCGCTTGATGCGCTGTTGTCGACCTTGTCCAGCCAGGCGATGGCGCCCGCCGTGTCGCCGCGCGTCTCGGCGATCTGCGACAGTATCATCAGGGCCTTGAACGGATCGCGCGTGTCGCCGGGAGATTTTTCGAGCACGGCCAGGAAGCGCTTGAAGTACTGCTCCGCGCCCTTGGTGTCTTCCAGCTGCAGCGCCACGATGCCGAGCGCATACAGGGCGCCCACGTTATCGGGCGCGCTTTTCAGCAGCAGCAGGAACTGCTCGCGCGCCGGTTCCAGCTGCTTCTGTTCGACCAGCAGGCGCGCGTATGCGCCGCGCACTTCGACGGCATCCGGATTCTTTTGCAGGAAAGCGGCCAGCACCTTGCCTGCCGCCTCGGGTTCGCCCGTCACTTGCGCCAGGGTCAGCACGGCCAGCTCGGAGTTTGGCTTGATCGCCAGCGCCTTGTTCGCTTCGCCGATGGCACGGTCACGCTCGCCGATCGACAGGGCGCCCTGCGCCAGCACCAGGTGCGCTTCGAACATGTCCAGGTAAGGCTGCACCAAACGCGTCACCATCGAATAGGCATACAGCTTGTCATTCGAGCGCGACAAAATCTGCTGCATCTGGAACAGGGCCACGCCCCGTGCGCCTTGCGGCGCATTGGCCAGGCGTTCGGCGAAAATCGGTTCCGCTTCTTCGATCTTGTCCGTCAACACGACAAAGCCGAGGAAGAACTGCGTCGCCTCGTCCGAGTCTGGCGCCAGCTCGCGCCACAGGCGGATGGCCGCCAGCGCCTCGCTGCCCTGCTTGGCGGCCAGCGCCATTTCGGAAGCACGGCGCGCCAGGCGCGGATCGCGCGTCTGCTGCGCCGCCACCATCATCGTCACGTACGGCCCCTGCCACTGGCCGCTCTTGAATTCCATCTCGGCCTTGGTCAGCTTGTACAGCAAGTCGCTGCTCAATTCGACCTTCGGCAGCTCATCGCCGGCGGGCCCCTCCTTGGAGCTGGCGTCCGGCTCCTGCGGCGCGGCGGGCGCAGACGCAGAGGGGCTGGCCGCGGCATCGGCGGGGGCGACAGGCGTCTGTGCCATGGCATGCGTGGCCATCAGGGCGGACAAGGTTACAATGGCGAAAGCGTTTTTCAAAGGCTGATCCTGGCTAAACGGCAAAGTTTGATTCTACGCCCAACGCGGCTATCGCGTACTTCACGTATGTAACGAAATATATGCGTCGTGGCGGCGTAGCCTGCCAGAGCCAGCCCTCAGCCGGCAAGCCGCCTGTTTTTTACCCGGTTTTCAACCATTCGAGCCCTATGCCAGAATTGCCAGAAGTCGAAGTCACACGGCGCGGTGTCGCGCCCCACCTCGAAGGGCGCGCCGTGCGCTCCGTCGTGCTGCGCCGCGACGGCCTGCGCTGGCCCTTCCCTCCTGCCCTGGGCGAACAATTGTCGGGGCAAACCATCGGCCTGACGGGGCGGCGCGGCAAATACCTGCTGATCCACTTCCGCCACGGCACCCTGATCATCCACCTGGGCATGTCCGGCCACCTGCGCGTGCTGCCGACGGGGACGCAGGCGCAAAAGCACGACCATTTCGACCTCGTCGTGGAGGACGCGGACGGCGGCAGCCAGGTGCTGCGCATGACGGACCCGCGCCGCTTCGGCGCCGTGCTGTGGCACGACGAGGCCGACGGCCCGCTGGACGGCCACGCGCTGCTGCGCGGGCTGGGCACGGAGCCGCTCGAAGGCGGCTTCACGGGCCAGCTGCTGTTCGAAAAAACGCGCAACAAGGGCACCAACATCAAGCAGGTGCTGATGGCGGGCGACATCGTCGTCGGCGTGGGCAATATCTATTGTTCCGAAAGCCTGTTCCGCGCGGGGATCAACCCGAAGACGCCGGCCCGGCGCATCGGCCTGGCCCGCTACGAGAAACTGGCGCAGGCGATCCGCGACGTGCTGGCCGAAGCCATCGTGCAAGGCGGCAGCACCCTGCGCGACTTCATCGGCGTGAACGGCCAGTCCGGCTACTTCCAGCAGACGTATTTCACGTACAACCGCGCGGGCAAGCCCTGCCGCGTCTGCGGCGCGCCGATCCGGCAAATCGTGCAGGGACAGCGTTCCACGTTTTACTGCGTGAATTGTCAAAAGTAAGCACACTCACAGAGGGAGCCAGATGGTCAGAGACCTGGAACAATACAGCGCATGGCGGCAGGACGTGCAGGCCGCCTTGCAGGCATACCGGCAAGCCGCCAGCGCGGCGGGCCTGGTCGACGGCGCCTCCGCGCTGCGCCTGGCGCGCTGTGGCTCCCGCCTGCTCGATGACCGTTTATCCGTCGCCTTCGTGGCGGAATTCTCGCGCGGCAAATCCGAGCTGATCAACGCCATCTTCTTTGCCGGCTATGGCCAGCGCATCCTGCCCTCGGGCGCGGGCCGTACCACCATGTGCCCCACCGAGCTGCTGTACGACGCGGCCTGGCCGCCATCGATCCGGCTGCTGCCCATCGAGACGCGCGCGCAGAACCTGTCGACCAGCGACTACCGCGAACTGCCCGCCGCCTGGACCGTCCTGCCCCTGAATATCGAAGCGGGCGACGACATGCAGGAAGCCATCCGCCAGGTCAGCCTGACGAAAAAAGTCAGCGTGGAAGAAGCGGCGCGCTACGGCCTGTATGACGCCGGCGATGCGGACGCTCCCGCCATGCTCGACGAGGACGGCCAGGTGGAAATTTCCATGTGGCGCCACGCCATCATCAACTTCCCCCATCCGCTGCTGAAACAGGGCCTGGTCATCCTCGACACGCCGGGCTTGAACGCCATCGGCACGGAGCCGGAACTGACCCTGAACCTGATCCCGAATGCGCACGCGGTGCTGTTCATCCTGGCGGCCGACACGGGCGTCACGCGCAGCGACATCGAAGTGTGGCGCAACCATATCGGCGCCGGCGCGGGACGCCTGGTGGTGCTCAACAAGATCGACAGCATGTGGGATGAATTGCGCGGCGATGCCGAGGTGGCGCAGGCGATCGAACGCCAGCAGGCCAGCGTGGCGCACCTGTTGACGCTGGACGCGGGCCAGGTATTCCCCGTCTCGGCGCAAAAGGCCCTGGTGGGCAAGATCAACCACGATGCGGCGCTGCTGGAAAAAAGCCGCCTGCAGGCGCTGGAGACGGCCCTGTTCGAGGAGCTGATCCCCGCGCGCAAGGACATCATCCGGCGCCAGCTGGCGTTCGACCTGGACGCCATCGAAGCGGCGCAGCAGGTGCAGGCGGCGGCCCGCGCGCGCGGCATCGCCGAGCAACTGCACGAACTGCACAGCCTGCGCGGCAAGAACCAGAGCGTGATCGCCCACATGATGCGGCGCATCGACATCGAGAAGAAGGAATTCGACAGCAGCCTGTTCAAGCTGCAGGCGACGCGCGCCGTGTTTACCCGCCTGTCGACGGAGCTGTACACGAGCCTGGGCATGGACATCGTGCGCGACGATATCGACGGCGTGCGCGCCGCCATGCAGCGCAGCCGCTTTTTCACGGGCCTGCGCGAAGCCGTGCGCCAGTATTTCGAGCGCATCGGCCAGAACCTCGACCGTTCGGAAGGCAAGACGGCCGAGATCACGGAAATGATGAACGTGATGTACCGCAAATTCGCTTCCGAACATGGCCTGGCGCTGGCCTTGCCGATGCCGTTTTCGCTGGCCCGCTACCGCCAGGAGATCGCCGACATCGAAGCCGTCTACCATAAGCAGTTCGGCACGGCGACCCTGCTGACCACCAGCCGCGTCGTGCTGATGGAAAAATTCTTCGACACCATCGCCTCGCGCGTGCGCCGCAGTTTCACCAACGCCAACGACGACGCCAGCGCCTGGCTGAAGGTCATCATGGCGCCGCTCGAAGCGCAGATCGTCGAGTACAAGGAACAGCTGAAACTGCGCTTTGCCTCGATCCAGCGCATCCACGACGCCACGGGCAGCCTGGAACAGAAAATCGCCGGCTTCGAAGCGAGCCTGGCGGCGCTCGAACGCGACAAGGCGCAGCTGGCGCAATTGCTGGCCGCCTTGCGCACGGCCAGCGCCGCATGAACCCTACGCACTGAATACAACCCTGGAATCCTGCATGAAACGTCTGCTGCATCCGCTCTCGCCCGCCACGGGCGCGGCACCTTTGGAAGATTACGTCGACCCGACTTTTTCCGCCACCGTCATCGCCTGGCAAAAGCAGCATGGCCGCCATGCGCTGCCGTGGCAAAACACGCGCGACGCCTACCTGATCTGGCTGTCCGAAATCATGCTGCAGCAAACGCAGGTCACCGCCGTACTCGCTTACTACGCGCGCTTCCTCGAACGCTTCCCCACCCTGCGCGATTTGGCCGCAGCCCCGGTGGAAGACGTGATGGCGCAGTGGAGCGGCCTCGGTTACTACACGCGGGCGCGCAACCTGCACAAGTGCGCGCAGCGCGTGGTGGCCGAATACGACGGCGTGTTCCCCAGCGACCCGCTGCTACTGGCCGAGCTGCCCGGCATCGGCCGCTCGACGGCGGCCGCCATTTCCGCGTTTTCCAGCGGCACGCGCGCGGCCATCATGGACGGCAACGTCAAGCGCGTGTTTGCGCGCACCTTCGGCATCGACGCCTATCCCGGCGAAAAACGGGTCGAGGAAGCCATGTGGCGCCGCGCCGAGGCGCTGCTGCCTGAAACAGGTATCGAAGCCTACACGCAGGGCTTGATGGACTTCGGCGCCACCCTGTGCACGCGCAGCAGCCCCGATTGCGGCCGCTGTCCGCTGCAGCCGCGCTGCGTGGCCTACGCCACCCATCGGGTCAAAGACTTACCTGTACGCAAGCCGAAGAAAACCAGTCCGGAAAAACATGCCGTCATGCTCGTCATCATCGACGACGGCCAGGTGCTGCTGGAGCAGCGCCCCGGCTCGGGCATCTGGGGCGGCTTGCTGTCGCTGCCGGAACTCGATGGCCACGTGCTGGCCGATGAAGTCGCACCGCGCGAGATAAGCCAGCAGGCCCTGGCGCGCGCCGTGGCGCCGTTCGGCGAAATCGAGACCCAGGAACGGCTGCTGCCCATCGTGCACGGGTTTACCCACTACAAGCTGCACATCGTCCCCTGCCACATCACCCTGGCGCGCCGTTTGGCGCTGGCCGGAGAGTCCACGCACGTCTGGTACGACGGCGCGAAGATCGCGGACGCGCCGCTGCCCGCACCGATCAAGAAACTGCTGCTGGACCTGTTCGGCGATGCGCGCGCGGCGCAGCGCAGCATGTTCTAGTGCGCAGGCTTGTAGCACTGGCGCTGGCGGCGCTGTGCCTGCACGGCGCGCAAGCGGCTGACGCGCTGCCGGAGGTACCAGAGGTGAGAATAGGCGTGCTCGCCTACAAGGGCGGCGACGCCGTGCAGCAGGACTGGTCGTACGTGACGCGCCACCTGCAGGCCAGCATCCCCGGCATCCGTTTTACATTGGCCGACTACGACCAGGCGGGATTGACGCGCGCCGTGCAGTCGCAGGCCATCGCCTTTGCCATCACCAGCAGCGGCCACTACGTGGCGCTCGAACACAGCGACGGCGCCAGCCGCATCGCCACGCTGGAGTCGCCTTGGACGGACTCGCCGCGCCAGGCCATCGGCTCGGCCATCGTCGTGCGCAGCGCGTCGCCGCTGCACGACCTGGCCGACCTGGCAGGCAAGAACGTGATGGCGGTGGCGCCCGACGCGTTTGGCGGCTACCAGATCGCCGCGCGCGAACTGCAGGAAGCGGGCATCGATCCCGCGCACGATTTTGCCAGCCTGCGCTACAGCGGCTTTCCTTCGCAGCAGATCGTCGAGGCCGTGCGTGCTGGCCGCATGGACGCCGGCATCGTGCGCACCTGTTTGCTGGAACAGATGGTGGCGCGCGGCGAAGTGCGGGCCGAGGAACTGCGCGTCATCACCACGCGTCCGATTCCCGGTTTTCGCTGCGCCAGCTCGTCGCGGCTGTATCCGGACTGGCCCTTCGTGGCCCTGCGCCAGACGCCGCCCCCGCTGGCAAAAAAAGTGGCGCAGGCCCTGCTGGCCATGCCGCGCACCAGCGAAGGCTACAGCTGGACGGTGCCCAGCGATTACCAGATCGTCGATGAACTGTTCCGCGAACTGCGCATCGGCCCCTACGCCTATTTGAACAAGCTGACGTTCGAGACGGCCCTGCGCCGCTACTGGGGCTGGATGCTGCTGGTGCTGGCCTTGCTGGTGGCCTGGGCCGTGCATACGGTGCGCGTGGAATACCTGGTCAGCCGGCGCACGGAGCAATTGCGCGCGGCGCAGCACCAGCAGCGCGCGCTGGAAGAACAGGCGCGCCAGCGCCAGGCCACGCTCGACCACACGGCGCGCCTGGCCATCCTGGGCGAAATGGCCAGCGCCATCGCGCACGAATTGAACCAGCCGCTGGCGGCCATCGGCAATTTCGCGCGCGGCATGGCGCGCCGCATCACGGCGGGACGGCTCGACGCGGCGCCCTTGCTCGACGGCGCGCAGGAAATCGCCACGCAAAGCGAGCGCGCGGGCGCCATCATCCGGCACATCCGCGCGATGGCGCAAAAGCGTCCCGCGCACAGCACGGCCTTCGCGCTGGCCGACGCCGTGGAGCAGGCGGTATCGCTGTTCCGCGCGGCCCATCCGCAAGCGAACATCAGCTGGCGTCACGAGGCGGCCAGCGCTGCACCGCGCGTGCTGGCCGACCCGCAGCAAGTGCAGCAGGTGCTGCTCAATTTATTGAAAAATGCGCTCGACGCGCAGGTGGAAAACGACCATCCGCAGCACCCGATCGGCGTGCTGCTGCACCGCGAAAACGGCGCCTGCACGGTGGCCGTGCGCGACGCCGGCTGCGGCCTCGATGCGGCGCAGATGGCGCGCCTGTTCGAGCCCTTCTTTACCACCAAGGCCGAAGGCCTGGGGCTGGGCATGTCCCTCAGCAAAAGCATCATCGAGTCGTTCGGCGGCAGCCTGTCGGCCCACGCCAACGCCGATGCGCCAGGCTTGACGGTCTGGTTCCGCCTGCCCGAAGATACGCATATGGAAGTAGATAAGGAAACACCATGAACGAAAGCGATGCGATCATCTTTGTCGTCGACGACGACGCCGCCATGCGCCGCTCGCTGGCCTATCTGTTCGATTCGGCCGGCTGGCAAGTGCAGACGTTCGAATCGGCGCGCGACTTCCTGCAGCGCTACGAGGGCCATGTGCCGGGCTGCCTGCTGCTCGACGTGCGCATGCCGCTGATGAGCGGACTGGAACTGCAACAGGAGCTGTCGCGCCATGCGATCTCCCTGCCCGTGATTTTCCTCAGCGGCCACGGTGACCTGGCCATGGCCGTGCAGACGATGAAGGCGGGCGCCTGCGATTTTCTGGAAAAGCCGTGCAAGGACCAGGTGCTGCTCGATGCCGTCAGCCGGGCCGTGGCCCGCAGCGTGGAAGAAAGCCGCAGCGCCGCCAGCGCGAATACGGCGCAAACGGCGCTGGCCAGGCTCACCGCGCGCGAGCGCGAAGTGGCGCTGCTGATGGCCGAAGGCAAGGCCTCGAAAGTCATCGCCCGCGAGCTGGGCATCAGCGACAAGACGGTGCAGGTGCACCGCCATAACGCGATGGAGAAACTGGGCCTGCATTCAGCAGCCGAGGTAGCCCGGCTGCTGATGGCGGGTGGGCAAATCTAGGCCCGCACGATGCGGGCAGGAAGCCCCTGCCGCACCGACGTGCCCGAGACGGGATCGACGAACACGTTCTTGTCGCCGCGGCTCGGATCCGTCAGCCCCAGGTCGTTCAGGTTGATGCCCGCGCCGATGGCCGGTTCGTCGGGCTGGCGCAGCTTGCCGATGCGGTGGGCGCGCGCGCCGTGTTCCTTGTGACCGAAACCGTGTTCGACGGCGATCACGCCGCGCTGCACGCCATGGCGCAGCATCACCGTGGCCCTGGCCTTGCCACCCGGCGTCTCCAGATAAATCTGGTCGCCATTTTCCAGCTTCAGGCGCGCCGCATCGTCGGGATGCACGGCGACCGGGTTGTCCGGATGGATGCCGCGCAAGCGCCGCGCACCGATGCTGTACGAGTTCTGCAGCGCCGATTTAAAACTGATCAACTCGAACGGCCATTCGCTGGCAGGGTAGGTTTTGCGCACGGGTGTGCCGTCGGCAAACGCCGCCACCCTCCAGGCGGGCGTACCGGGGAAACGCTTGCCGCTCAGGCTATTCTTGCTCACGCCCAGGCCCTCGTTGTACAGCATCATCGGTTTCAGGTAGCGGTGCGTGGACCAGTCCTGCGGATACGGCGTCTCGTCGACGACCGGTGCGGCAGCCGCCGATGCCTTGGCATTCGCTGGCGGCGGCAGGCGCAGGCCGAACATCTCGCCATAGCTCTGGTAGCGCCCTCCCCGCGCCAGCATGAAGGCCACCTTGCGCCACTCTTCCGGCTTCAGGGTGCGCTCCAGTTCGGGGCGGATGCGCGCCACGCCGGACAGCGCGATATCGTCGTCGCTCGCCTCCGGCACGGCCGTCTTGCCTTGCCAGGCGATGTTGGCGCCGCCGCGCAGATACCAGTCTTCCGCGCGCTGCAGGGGGAAGCGCTGGCCCTCCATGTCCTGCAGGGCTTCCGTGCCGAAGCCTGGCAAGGCCATCGTTTTGGCCAGCGCGATGAAGAACGATTCCATGCAGATGCTCTGGCCGTCCGGCGTCTTTTGCACGCGCGGCTCGACCACGGGCCAGCGCGCCGTGCTCATTTTGACGGGCATGCCGCCCCAGGCGCCGGCCCAGCCCCAGCTTTCATACAGCAAGGTATCGGGCAGCAGATAGTCGGCAAACGCCGAGCTTTCATTGATGAAGGGGTCGATGGCGACGATCAGGGGAATCTTCTTCGGATCGGCCAGCTCCTTGCCGATCTGCGCGCGCAAGCCCGTGATGCCGTAGACGGGATTGCAGCTCCACAGGATCAGCGCCTTCAGGGTGTACGGATAGCCGTTCATGGCGCTGGTGAGCCATTCGGTGGCCAGCGCGGGCGCGTTCGGATACCACGGCGCCCTGGCCGGATACGCCTTGCCCGCTTCCTTCTTCAGCTTGAATTCCGAGGTTTTTTCATACGGCACATTGCGCCCGATCGGCATGCCCGTCGCCTTGATCTCGCCGTCGAAACTTTCGAGGTTGTAGCGCGGGCCGGGGCCCGCATCCTTGAAGCTGCCGCCGTTGATCAGGGTGCCGCCCTTGCGGTTCAAATTGCCGATCAGGGTATTGAGCATGACCAGCGCATACGCGTTATAGAAACCTGCGCCCGACATCATGCCGCCGTGCGCATTGACGGCGGCGCGCTTGCCGTGGCTGGTCAGTTCCCGCGCCAGGCCTTCGATGATGTCAAGCGGGATGCCGCAGGCGCTGGAATAGTCCTCCATGCTGTGGCGCTGCGCTTCTTCGTTGAGCATCGTCATGGCCGTCTTCAGGTGCAGCGGCGCGCCAGCCACGTCCAGCGGGCCGTCGAAGAACAGGCGCGCTTCGCCCTTGGCGGCATTGTGCGGCACGATCGCTTGCGTGGCCGCGTCGATCACGCAGAACGCGTCACCATCCTTGTAGCGCTCCTCTTCCGCCAGTTCCACCGCGCCGATGTCCGACGCGCGCAGATAGCGGCCGTCGCGCGGATGGCCCTTCTCGCTGATGATCAGATGCGTGGCGTTGCACCAGGCGGCTTCGCCTGCCGCTTCCGCCACCTTCAGGTTCGGCTGCACGAGGAAGTTGCGGTCATAGCGTTCGTGCTCGATGATCCAGCGGATCATGGCCATGGCCAGCGCGCCATCCGTGCCCGGCTTGATCGGCACCCAGCGGCTGCGGTCGCCCGCGGCCAGGCTGTCCGCATTCGTCAGCACGGGGTCGACGACGACGTAGCTGAAATCGCGCTTGCCCGAACGGGCTTTCGCGATCAAGGTGCCCTGGCGCTTGAACGGGTTGCCCGCATTGCCGGGCGCCGTGCCGACGAAGATGCAGAACTCCGTGTTTTCCAGGTCCACTTTCGCATGCGGCATTTTCTTCATGTCGCCGAACATGGCGCCCGAGCCGCTGCGGTAGGCGCCGCCGCAATACGAGCCGTGGTTGACCAGGTTCAGACTGCCGTACGACTGCTTGAAAAAACGCGTGCCGAACGCCAGACGGCCATCGTCGGTGCTGCACATCAGGCCCACCTGATTGACTTGCGGACCCAGTTCCGGCTGCGCCGGATCGATCGGTTTTTCCAGCTCGCGCAAGGCGCGCAAGCCCTGCACGTGGCCTTCGCCAAACAGGTCGCCGCCTTCCGTCACTTCCTTGACCAACTGGTCGAAGGCGATCGGCTCCCACTGGCCGCCGCCGCGCGGTCCCACGCGCTTCATGGGCGCCAGCACGCGGAAAGGCGACTCCATCTGTTCCAGCACGCCGTTGCCGCGGCCGCAAGCGGTGGAACGTCCCTTCAAGCCCTTTTCCTCGAAACGCGACAGGGAAATGAAGCTGTCGCGTATCGGGGTCTGGTACGGCAGCGCCGGATCGGCCGACAGGGGGCTGTACGGATTGCCCGCCACGCGCAGCACCTTGCCGCTTTTTTTATCCAGGCGCACGCGCACGCCGCAAAACGTGGTGCAGCCCATGCACATGGTGTAGCTGACCTGCTGGTCGGGATTGACCGTCAGTTTGCCCGTGGCCGTGTCGACGGAAAACTCGGGCGCCAGCGAATTGCCGTGCAAGCGCTGTACGGGTTTGTCCTTGCCCAGCGCGTGGTCGACCATGCGGCCGGCCGTGGTGGAAAAGCTGGAGGCAAAGGCGGCCAGCCCGCCGCCGATGGCGCCGTAGCGCAGCAGCTTGCGGCGTTTTTCTTTTTCGTCTTCAGGGACGTCGTTGCGGTCGTCGTTGTGTATTTGATCGTTCATTGTTGACTCCTCAGTGCGTGGCCATGGCGGGACGGCTGCGTGCAGCAACGACGCGTCCAGCCCATGGCAAAAATTCCAGCATCAGCAACAGCAGCGCGATCCACAGGCCGGCCGTGCCGATAATCCCCATCAAGCCGTCGTTCCCCATCGGCAGGTGGTAGTCGTACAGGCCCGCGCCCGTCTTCGGGATGTTCTGCCCGCCGATGAAAATCGTCCAGCGCATCATCCAGGCGCTGTGCAGCGCGATCAGGCCGTTGACCAGGCCACTCGTGGCGGGACGCCAGATGGCCAGGGCCATCGGCACGATCGACGACAGCACGGCCCAGACTGCCGTGAACTGCCATTGCGGCATGCCCGCCACCTGGGTAAAGGCCATGCTGTGGCTGGCGCTTACGCCGGACAGGCTGACGAACAGCCAGCCGCCGCCCAATGCCAGCACCAGCGCCAGCGACAGCGCCAGCGCGCGGTTCAAGGACACTTCCAGCGCCATGTCGCGGCCCGGCAGGAAACGGTTGAACAACAGCGCCAGGCCTACCGCCCCGACAAAGGCCGTGGCGGCAAATTGCGCCGGCAGGAACGGCGTGAACCACAGTGGACGGGCGCGCACCACCATTACTTCCATGCCCGTGTACAGCCCCACCACGAAGGCGGCCAGCAAGGTGAAGGCGGCGGCGGTGATGATGGCCTGGCGCGATGCGGCGCCTCCACGTCCCAGCAGGCGATAGGCAAAGGCCAGGCGGTCCCGACCCTGCCCCCGCGTGGCGAAGTCCCCGCGCAGCGCCAGCCACGCGTACAGCATCAGACAGCCCAGATACAGGGGAATGAAGAACGAACCCCACGACATCCACGACTGCGGCTGGAAGTAAATGTAGAAATGGTAGAAGCGGCCCGGCCCGTGCAAGTCGGCCAGCAGCGCCACGGGCGCCGTCATGCCGCAGACGAGGGACGCGAGCAGCGCGATGCGCCCCAGGCGTTCATACGCCTTGCGACCGAAGACGAAGTACGGCAGGGTCAGCATGAAGCTGCCGTAACTGAGGCCGATGAGGAAAAAATACTGCACCGCCCACGGCAGCCATGCCGCTTCGCGCGTGACGTTGACAATTTCGGTGATGTGGCTGTCCATGGTTTATTTCCCGTGTTTGCTCGGTTGCCAAAGTGTCGCTTCGCCCTCGACGTGGCCGGCGAAGCGCGTGTCCAGTCCCAGGTAAAACACGTGGGGCTGGGTACCCTGTTCAGGCTTGAGCACCTTCACCTTGTTCTCGCTGAGCAGCTGATGCACCATGCTGTCCGGATCATTGAGGTCGCCGAAGATGCGCGCGCCGCCCACGCAGGTTTCCACGCAGGCCGGCAGCAGGCCTTCATCGACCCTGTGCGCGCAGAACGTGCACTTGTCGGCCTTGCCCGTCTCGTGGTTGATGAAGCGCGCATCGTAGGGGCAGGCCTGCACGCAGTAGGCGCAGCCCACGCAGCGGTTGCCGTCGACGACGACGACGCCATCCTTGCGCTGGAAGGTGGCGCCCACGGGACAGACGGGGATGCAGGGAGGATTGGCGCAGTGGTTGCACAGGCGCGGCAGCATGTAGGTGCCGCAGCGGTTCTCTTCCTTGACTTCATAGGTCGAGACGACGGTGCGAAAGCTGTTTTCCGGCACGGCGTTTTCCATGATGCAGGAGACGGTGCACGCCTGGCAGCCGATGCATTTCTGCACATCGACCACCATCGCCCAGCGCTGGCCGCCTTCGCCCCTGGTGGCGGCCTTGCCTGGTAGCGGCGCGATGGCCGCCCCGATGGTAACGGCGGGCAAGGCGCGCAAGAAACTGCGGCGCGATTCGATCATGACACTCTCCTTGACGATGGGCGGCAAGCCCTTGTTGACTTGCTGCCATGATAGAAAAGAAGTTGCCGTACGGATATTGGGGTGATCGTGCGGGGACCTAGATGATCATGCCAATTGACAGGATCGACAATGCGGAGTAGGTCAGATTAGCGGGGCCGCCGAGGCGCGCCAGCGCGTAATCCGACAACATTGTTGGCATGAAGTGTCGTGGTATCGCGCAGACATGTCGGATTACGCTGCGCTAATCCGACCTACGTCAGATTCCCCATGACCGCTTGCATCGGTAGATACTGTTATCCCCGTCAAGCGGCGTGCAAGGCCGGATCAAATATTTTTCCCGACCTGAGCACGCCGAATGCCACGTGCACCAGCTTGCGCATCATGGCGCCGATGATCAGCTTGGGCGCTTTGCCGGCGTCACGCAGACGCTGACCGAAGCGCTTGCCCCAAGGCGTCTTATGCACTGCCACCATGGCCGGCATGTACAGTGCCTTGCGCAGGAAACTGTGGCCGACCTTCGACATGCGTGGCTTGCCACGCACGCTGGAACCTGACTCGTGCTGGCGCGGATCGAGGCCCGCAAACGCCACCGCCTGCTTGGCGCTGTCGAAGCGCTCAGGATTGGCGTAGTAGGACAGCAGCACGGGAATCGTGCGCTCGCCCAGGCCAGGGATGCTATCGAGCAATTCGCGCTTGCCGCGTAAATCCGGGTCGTCATCGATATGACGGCGGATCGCCAGGATCAGCGCCTTGATCTCGGCGTCGAGCCAGGCAATATGATCCTCGATACCCTGGCGTACCGCCGCGCGCGCCACTTCAAGCCGGTTGCTTTCCTGCTGGCGCATCGCTTGCAAGGCATCGAGGCGCAGCACCAGCGCGCGCAGCGATTGCTCGGCCGGCGATGGCGCCTGCCAGGGCTCTGGCTGGCGTTCATGGGCGAAGTCGGCGATCAGCTGTGCGTCGACCTTGTCGGTCTTGGTGCGCACCAGGCGTGAAGCGCTGAAGGCCTTGATCTGGGCTGGATTGATGACACTGACCACCATGCCAAGTCCAGCGAGATATTCGGCAACCCCTTCCCAATACGTGCCCGTCGCTTCCATGCACACCCTGGGGCTGCCGGCAGCATGCTTCAGCAGCCATGCGTGGAGCGCGGTGAATCCTTGACGGTTGTTCTCGACAACCTTGTTACGATGCTTGCCGTTGGGCAGGCGCAGCGCGCAGTCGAGCTTGGCCTTGGCAACGTCGATTCCTAAATTAAACATGCTGTGGTCCTCTTGCGATCTACCTTGCAAATGCGGGCTAACCGGCATGCCGGTGCCAAAGATACTGTCCGATCTTGACATGGAGGATGGGTAACTGGTGCGAGATCTACGGAGCTGGCTCGGGGCCTAAGGGCGGATACGGCATCCAGTTACCCGGTCTTGATATGCCTACCAAGATTTTGACAGCGGTCGATACCGTTCGCAATACCACGAACGGCATGAGGGGAATAATACAAGGTCGGGTTAGCCGGCACGGCGTAACCCGACATGAAGCGTCGCGCGGGCATGTCAGTCCACGCAGTGACCGTTACAGCTCGTCGAGCGAATACAGCCGGCGATGCTCGCGGATCGCGTAGCGGTCCGTCATGCCGGCGATATAGTCGGCGATCTTGCGCGCCTGCTTAGTCACATCATCGCCGTTGACCTGATAATCGGGCGGCAGCAGGGCCGGTTCGGCCATGAAGCTGTCGTACAGTTCGCGCACGATGCGGCTGGCCTTCACGCGCATGCGGTTGACCTGGTAGTGGCGGTACAGGTTCGCGCGCAGGAAGCGCTTCAGCTCCGTCGCATCCTTGCGCATGGCGTCCGAAAAACGGATCAGCGGCGGACTGGCGCGCACTTCGCTGACGTCGCGCGGCGCGGCGTCGAGGATCAGGGCATTCGACGTGACGATCAGATCGTCGGCCAGGGCCGTGATCAGGCGGCGCAGGGTTTCGTAGATGGCGCGCCGGCCCGACAGGCCGGGAAACGCCTGCTGCACGTCGCGCCACAGGCGGCCGAAGAATTCCACTTCTTCCAGCTGGGCGATGGTGATCAGGCCCGAGCGCAGGCCGTCGTCGATATCGTGGCTGTTGTAGGCGATTTCATCGGCCAGGTTGGTCAGCTGCGCTTCCAGGGTCGGTTGCGTGCGGTCGATGAAGCGCTGCGCCACGGGACCCAGTTCGCGCGCATGCGCGAGCGAGCAGTGTTTTAATATGCCTTCGCGCGTCTCGAACATCAGGTTCAAGCCATCGAAGGCGCCGTAGTGCTCTTCCAGCGTGTCGACCACGCGCAGGCTTTGCAGGTTGTGCTCGAAGCCGCCGTGCGCCTGCATGCACTCGTTGAGCACGTCCTGGCCCACGTGGCCGAACGGCGTGTGGCCCAGGTCATGCGCGAGCGCGATGGCTTCGACCAGGTCTTCGTTCAGGCGCAGGTTGCGCGCGATGGAGCGGCCCACCTGTGCCACTTCCAGGCTGTGCGTGAGGCGCGTGCGGAACAGGTCTCCCTCGTGATTGAGGAAAACCTGGGTCTTGTATTCGAGGCGGCGGAAAGCCGAGGAATGGATGATGCGGTCGCGGTCGCGCTGGAACTGGCTGCGCGAGGCGTGCGCCGCCTCGGCAAAGCGACGTCCCTGCCCCTGTGCCGAATGGGCGGCATAGGGGGCTAGCCATCCTTGGGCGAGGGCGTCTTCCGGCGTCATGGCTATTGCACTCCGGCGGCCAGGGTGGCCAGCACCAGTTCGTGCGGCGCGGACGTGATGCACGGGCTGCCCAAGGGTTTCAACAGGATGAACTTGATGGCGCCGCCCTCGTTCTTCTTGTCCACTTCCATCAGTTCCAGCCAGCGCTCGACACCGAGGTCCGGCGCTTTCACCGGCAGGCCGGCGGCGGCGACGAGCTTGCGCACGCGCTCGACGGCCGCCTGGTCGATATAGCCCATGCGGCAGGACAGGTCGGCCGCCATCACCATGCCGCAGCCGACGGCTTCGCCGTGCAGCCAGTGACCGTAGCCCAGGCCCGCCTCGATGGCGTGGCCGAAGGTGTGTCCGAAGTTCAGGATGGCGCGCAAGCCGCCTTCGCGCTCGTCCTGACGCACGACGTCGGCCTTGATTTCGCACGAGCGGGCGATCGCATAGGCGAGCGCACCCTTGTCGCGCGCCATCAGCTTGTCCATGTTCGCTTCGATCCAGTCGAAAAACGCGGCATCGATGATGGCGCCATGCTTGATCACTTCGGCCAGGCCCGCCGACAGCTCGCGCGCCGGCAGGGTTTCCAGGGTCGAGGTGTCGGCGATCACGGCGCGCGGCTGGTAGAAGGCGCCGATCATGTTCTTGCCCAGCGGGTGGTTGATGCCCGTCTTGCCGCCGACGGAAGAATCGACCTGCGCCAGCAGGGTGGTCGGCACCTGCACGAAGCCGATGCCGCGCATGTAGCTGGCCGCCGCGTAGCCGGTCAGGTCGCCGATCACGCCGCCGCCCAGCGCCACCAGCGTGGTCTTGCGGTCGCATTTATTGGCCAGCAGCGCATCGAAGATCTGCATCAGGCTGGCCCAGTTTTTATATTCTTCGCCGTCCGGCAGGACGATGCAGATCACTTCGCGGCCATCGCTGGCCAGCGCCGCCTGCAGGCGGCCCAGATACAGGGGCGCGACGGTGGTATTGGTGACGATGGCCACCTTGTGGCCGCTGATATGGCGCAGCAGCGCATCGGCGTCGGCCAGCAGGCCGGGACCGATGGCGATCGGATAACTGCGTTCGTCGAGGTCTACGCTCAACAACATTTTGGATTGCTCGTTCATCGAAGGCTCTGCATGAATGACGCAGTTGGGCGAGGCCTCGCACTCGAGGCTGGCCAGCTGCATCAGGATGGTCTGAACCATCGATTGTACGTTAGGACGGCCCGTGTCGATCACAATGTCGGCCACTTCCATGTAATGGGGCTCACGTTGCGCCGTCAATTCTTCCAGCTTCTTGCGCGGGTCGGCCGTCTGCAGCAGGGGGCGGTTCTTGTCGTGGCTGGTGCGCGCCAGGATGTTGCTGACGCTGGCGCGCAGGTACACGACCGTGCCCCGCTCCTTCAGGTAGGCGCGGCTGTCGGCGTTGAGGATCGCCCCGCCGCCCGTGGCCATGACGATCCCTTCCTGGGCGCTCAGGTCGCGGATGACCTCGGCCTCGCGCCGGCGAAAGCTGGCCTCGCCCTCGATCTCGAAGATCCACGGGATGGTCGCTCCCGTGCGTGCCTCGATTTCGTGGTCGGAATCGACAAAGCGCAAGCCCAGCTTGCGGGCCAGGATGCGCCCGATCGTGGTTTTGCCTGCGCCCATGAGGCCGACAAGAAAGATATTACTGTTGGAAATTTCGGACACTTTTTATATCAATCAGAAAATAAGCAGGCGCCGCCTCTACGGCGCCCGTTTCCCCTTACGTCAAGGACAGGAGAATGTCAGTCTAAACGGGTAACTGGTGGCGTTACCCAGCGGCGTCGTCACTGTTACATTAAACGTGCTGACCACATTCGCTACACAATTTGTCGGCGTCAGACTGTTAATTGTAACGGCATGCCGGCCTCCCTGGTTACCTTGAATGTTGCCTCCGGTACGGTCATCCACGCCAAGCGTGTTGTGCGGATAGATATTTTGTATGCTGTCCGGAGTAATGGATCCAACGCCATTGATCATATTCGTAATCGCGACCGTGGTCCCAGAGGGCATGGGGTTTTGATGCAAATCGCTGAATCTCAAGCTGAATTGACGCACTGCAGCGGCTGAAACGCTTCCAAGATCATAGGTGCTGCGATCCAGGCTTACCTGGGCCGACTGATCGAACAGCATGACATTCTCGGGACGGCTGCCGCTCAGGAAGATGGCGATCTTCGCGAACAACGTCTTGTTGCCGTCCGAAGTGCTGGCGCAGACGGTAGCAAGACCGGGCCACAGGCTGTCGGCCGTGCCGCCATTGCTGACATCATTGCAGGGCGTGACAGGTGGATTGGTCGCCACACGCGGGTTCTGGCTGCGGAAGTCGACCGAGCAGCCACCATTCATGGTAGTGCAGCCGCCCATGCTGGACGAGCCGATGGCGCCCAAATTGCTCTGAAATACCACCGGCGTGCCGTCAGGAACAGGGTTGCCCGCTTGGTCTGCCAGCAAGATAGTGACGGTCGTGGCAGGGGTGCCTAAGGGGCTGTCATACGACCAGCCTTCCACGCTAGACTTGACGGAGCTGAGCGAAAACGCCGTTTGCACAGGCAAACCCGTCGTTACTAGGATGGAATCGGACAAGGTGGAAATGCCAGAGGCCAGGCTGGCCTTAACACGGAAGGTGGTCGGGGTGTTGCCGGAATTCACGGTGGTGATGACGTCACCATTGGCATCCGTGGTGTCTTTCACTTTATTGAGCGTCATGCCAGGGCCGTTCAACAACGAAAACGTCACTTCCTGGCCGACCAGAGGTTTGTTGAAAGTATCGAATACGCGGAAAGTGAGCGTAGCCATTTCCGTGCGCGCTATGCCGCCCTGCCCTTGAATCACGATCGATTTTCCTACCGGACTGACGCTGGAAAATTGTACCGATGCCGGCGCGACGCGGCCGATCGGCAGCGTCGCGTGATACATGGAAGCGCTGCCCGCCACTGTGGCATTGACCATATCGTAGTCATTGCAACCCAGGTCGCGGAAAACAGCTGTGGCCTTGCCATTGACTACCGGCACGCCGCTGGTCACGCTAGCCTTGCCGGCCTGCACGCAAGTCGAACTGAAATTTACCGTCTGGCCTGATCCTGTGTACAGGCTGGTGCCAGCCATGACATCAACCGTGACGTTGGTGGTGCCATAGGCCGGGATGCTGGCGGGCGAAAACCGCATGTTCTCCGCACTCAGGTCGGTGGCTCCCAGCACATAATTGATCTGGCTGCTGGCAACGGCACCATTGGCCGTCGTGGTCGCCCGCAACGTGGCGGCGCCGCTGGCCGACAGACTGAAAGGACGCAGCGTTACGCTGGCCGTACCTGTCGCATCGGTCAGTGCCGTCCCTACCGATGGCGACATCACTGCCATGGTATTGTCAGTCGAGAATGCCACCAACACGTCGCTGATCGGTTTTCCGTTCAAATCGGTCACCAACGCCTTGGCCGTCAGCGGCATGGCGCTCGACAGCGCGTTACTGGCGCTGCCGCCATTGAGCAGCGCCAGTGTCATTTTGGCGCCCGATGCCTGGGCCGTTTTGATTTCATAACTGGCGTCGCCGGTGACCATAGCGGTGCCTGCCGCGACAGTGGCCGTCAGCTTGCCGGCACCGGTGACCGTCGCATTCAAGGCCGAGACGGTGATACTGGCATAGCCCTTGGCGTCGGTCAGCGCCGTGCCGTTGGTCGATGACAACGTTACCAGCGCGGGGTCGGCCGAAAACGTGACCACGGCATTGCTGATAGGAACGCCATTTTTATCGTTGACGAGCGCCTTGGCCGTCAGCGGCGTCGTGCTGCTCAATGCATTGCTAGGCTGGCCAGCGGCGTTCAACAGGCTCACCATGACCGTCGCGGCCACGCCGCCCGTCGTGCCGCCGCTGCTGCCGCCATCGAGGGTCGGATCACCGCCGCCGCCGCCGCAGGCGGCCAGCAAGGAGCCCAGCGCCAGCATGACCAGCCAATTCGATACCCTACTCCAAGAAGTATTGCCAAAAGAAAAATTCCGCATAGTCGCCATCAGTCCGCTTTCGTTTGCATTGTTACTTAAACGTAAAGATGTGACATTAACGTGTTGCTGGCCGATCTGCCACTATTTTCGGCGTAATAAACACCATCAGTTCCGTTTTTTCTTGACTGCGGCCCGTGCTGCGGAAAAAAACACCAAACACGGGGATGTCGCCCAGCAGCGGCACCTTGCTGTCCGTACCCCGCTCCGATTGCTGATAAATACCGCCCAGCACCACGGTTCCGCCATCTTCCACCATCACTTGCGTGCGCACGTGCTTGGTGTCGATGGCGAAACCGGAGCGGGTTTCCTGGCCCACACTGTCCTTGTTGACGTCCACTTCCAGCACCACGTTGCCGTCGGGCGTGATTTGCGGCGTCACTTCCAGACGCAGGTTCGCCTTGCGAAACGTGATCGACGTGGCGCCGCTGCTGGTGGCCACCTGGTACGGCAGTTCGATGCCCTGCTCGATCAGCGCCAGCACCTTGTCGGCCGTCACCACGCGGGGGCTGGAAATGATCTTGCCCCTGCCGTCCGCTTCCAGCGCGGACAACTCCAGGTTCAGAAAGCGGTTGGCGGCCGCCGAAAACAGGCTCAGGGCGAAGCTGGCCGGCTGCAAGCCATTGATGCTGGCGGCCGGCAAGTTGACGAATTGCGTGTTCGGCACGAAGGCGCCGCTGCCCGCCACCGTTTGCCCCGTCGCCTCGCCCACGCCCTGATACGTGCCGCCGATGGCCGCGCGGCGTCCGCTGCCGCCCAGCGAAAAACCGGGCACCTGGCCCGCCGCCAGCCGCTGGTCCGTAAAACCGAGGCGCGCGCCCAGGTTGCGGCTGAAACTGTCGTTCGCCTCGACGATGCGCGCCTCGATCATGACTTGTCGGGTTGGAATATCCGTCTTGGCGATCAGCTGACGGATCTGCTCCAGGCGCGCCGGCACGTCGGTGACGAACAGCTGATTCGTGCGCGGCTCGATCAGCACGCTGCCACGGCGCGACAGCAGCCGGCTGCGCCCTTCCCCCGCGTCCAGGCCGAACACGGCGCGGAACGCTTCAGCCTTCTGGTAATTGAGCTGGAAGATGTTTGATTGCAAGGGTTCGAGTTCCGCGATCTGCGCGCGCGTTTCGAGCTCCAGTTTTTCGCGCGCGAGGATTTCCTCACGCGGCGCGATCCACAGCACGTTGCCATTGCGCCGCATGTCCAGGCCCTTGGCCTGCAGCAGCACGTCGAGCGCCTGGTCCCACGGCAAGTCGCGCAGGCGCAGGGTTACATTGCCCGCCACGCTGTCGCTGGCGATGATGTTTTGCCCGGACGCATCGGCCAGGATGTGCAAGGCCGCGCGCACGCCCACGTTCTGGAAATCGACGGAGATTTTATCGCCCGCATACAGACGCGGCGCCGTCACCTGCACCACCGCCTCCTGGGCAAGGACACCGGCATGCAGACACAGCATGGCGGCCACGAGCATGCGGAGCGGCCTCATGGCGCCGCCTCGGGCAGGCTGGCCTTCGCCCCTGTCACCTGCAAGGCCAGGCTGCCGCGCCGCTCGCGCCAGGGGCCATCTGCCTCGCGCAGCAATTCACGGTACTGCACGGCCTGTTCACTGATGCCCGTCACCACACCGTGGTCTTGTCCCAGATACTGGCCAACGGCCACCCGGTACACGCGCTGGCCCGCCAGCAGCAGCGCGTTCAGGCGCCCGTCCTGTTGCACGCTGCCGACCATGGTGATGGCAGGCAAGGCCACGCTTTCCAGCGGCTCGCGCACGCGGCGCGGGTCCGGCCCCGCCACGCCCCCACGCTGTCCGGGCGCAGGCGGCAAGGCATTAAATGGATCGGCCAGGGCCGCCGCCTCGTAGGGATGCGGCGCGACAGCGGCAAGCTGGCGCCATGCCGGCGCACTGCCCTTTGAAGGCAATGCCGCTTGCGCCGCCAGCTCCCCCGCTTCGGGCAAACGATACGCCTGCAGCACGGCATCCAGGGTCAGCAAGCGATCCTTGCCAAGGGTCAAGGCCAGCGCATGCACCGTGACGATGCGCGGCAGGCGCGCCAGGTCTGCCAGCAGCGCGCCCATGGCGTGGTAGCCGCCACGCAACTGTATCGTGATCGGCAAGGCGACATACGGCGCTTGCGGCCGCGCCGCGCCCGGCTTGAACAGTGAAAATTGCAGCCCGCGCGACCGGCCGGCGGCATTAATGTCCGTCAACAGCGCCGCCATCGCCTGCTGGTCAGGCAGTTGCTGTTCCAGCAGGGCCAACTCGGCGCCGGCCTGACGCTGCTCTGCACGCCACTGCGGCAACTGCTTTGCCCTGGCCTGCGCCGCCAGATAATCGGCGCGCAAGCGGGCTTCCTCACTGTGCGCCAATCGCACTGCAGCCATCAGTCCATCGAGCCATGTGGCATGCAGCAGGGCAGCCACCAGCATGCCGGCCAGCGCAGCGCAAGCAAGGCGCGCCGGCAGCGGCCACAGTGACGCGGTCTTCAAGCTCAGCATGATCAACCTCCACGACTAAGAGCCTATCCCAGTAGATGAATACATCTCTTGCAAGCGCCCCTCAGAAGCGGGGAGTCGTCGCGTGGCTCGCCACGCGTCCTCCTCGCGCCTTGTCCGCGCTCCTGATGTGCTGCCTGCAAAAGACGCTCCCTACTGGGATAGGCTCCAAGATTGTCCAGCGGGTGCCAAAGCCAGCCGTATCGTCCATTCCACGGCGCCATCGGCCGCGCCGCGCACTTCCATCACTTCCGGCCGGGACCAGGGCGCGGCCTGCTCCAGCGCCAATAATAGTGCCGCGACCTTTTCCTGCGAAACGGCCTGCCCTTGCAGGCGCACCATCGCCGTTTCCTGGCGCACACTGTGCAGGGCGACGCCAGACGGCATCGCCTGGGCCAGGGCCGCCAGCATGCGTACCCAGGCATTGCGCTGCGCTTGCAGACTAGCAATGGCTTGCTGGCGCAGCAGCAGGGCCGCCGTCTCGCCCTGCACGCGCTTGCCTGTGACAAGGACCGTATTGACTTGCTGCATGGCATGGCGCCAGCCCTCCTGGCGGTGCAACTGCACGTCGAGCTGGTGCTGCAGCCAGGCGCCCGCCGCCAAGGCCGTCAGCAATCCCAACAGCGCCCCGCCGGCCAATTGCCACAGCAGCCGCTGAATACGCCTGCGGCGTGCCGCCTGGCGATACGGCAAAAGATTGATGCATGGCACTTCCGCCACGGCCTTCATCGGGCGTACCGGTGCATGGCCAGGCCCCAGGCCAGTTGATAGTTCAGGCCGCCGCCGGGCAAGGCTTGCCAGCCGCCCTGCGCGAGCGCCGCCTGCAAGGCAAGCGCCTCGCTATCCATAATGACGGGCGTCAAGCCGGCCGCCTTGGCCGCATCGAGACGGCGCTGCACGCTGGCGCGCCGCGCCGCCACCAGCAGCACGTCGATCTCGCTGCCGGTCTGGCCGGCAAGCGGCGGCGCAGGGCCGAGAATGAAAAAATCCAGGTTGGCGTCTTCCAGCGCAAACGGCATGTATTGTCCCGCTTCCAGTTCCACGAGGATTTCCAGTTGTTCCTCCGGCAATCCGGCAGGCAGGCGGATCGCATGCGTGATCAGGGCCGTGGCCGGCATGGCCAGCGCCACGCGCGTGCAGCCGCTGCCACTGTCGCGGCATGCCAGGCGCACGGCGGCAGCCAGGCCCTGCAGATCTTCGATCATGCCCTCACGCATTACTCCTGCCGCCAGCGCGGCGCTGCCGCAATGCCGGCACGCCAGTGTTCCCCGCCGGCGTATCAACTCGACCACACGCACGGCGTCGTCCGCGATGTCGAGGCCCAGCAAGCCGGTGCCAAGAAGACTGCTGATGGACATGTTTTTCATAGAGAAACGTCAGCGTGGAAGGAAGTCCTGCCATCCGCAAGCCTAGTCCCGGCAGCGCTGGCTTGTAAACGGATTTCACGCTGGTGTCTGCGGCGCGCGGCGCCTATCTGGCGGGGCCGTGATCTGGCGCAGGATAATTGTTACCAAATCCTGGTTGCCAGCGGGCCAATACACGCTTATATAGAGTATCGGCAAGTTTCAACACTCCCCCGGCAAGCGCCACGGCGCGCTGCCACCCCGGCAAGCTCGCTTATAATTGGCCGGCATAATTAACCGAAAGACATACGACGCATGACATCTTCAAAATCCGCTGGCCCCGCTGGCTCGAAGCCGCCCACCAAGGGCAGCAAACCCAAACGTTTCCTGCTGATGGCCCTGGCATCGCTGCTGGGCCTGGGCATCGTCGGCGTGTTGCTGGTGGTCTTCGGCCTGGCCATGGCCTATCCGAACCTGCCGGCGCTCGATACCTTGACCGATTACAAGCCCAAGATGCCGCTGCGCGTGTTCACGTCCGACAGTGTGCTGATCGGCGAGTTCGGCGAGGAACGGCGCAACATGGTGCACATCAAGGATATTCCCGATGTCATGAAGAAAGCCGTGCTGGCCATCGAAGATGACCGCTTCTATGAGCATGGCGGCGTCGATTACCTGGGCATCACCCGTGCGGCCCTGCACAACCTGACGGGCGGCGCCAAGCAAGGCGCCTCGACCATCACGCAGCAGGTGGCGCGCAATTTCTTCCTGTCCAGCGAACAGACCTTGAAACGCAAGGCGTATGAAGTCTTGCTGGCATGGAAGATCGAGAAAAACCTCAGCAAGGACCAGATCCTCGAAGTGTATATGAACCAAATTTATCTGGGACAGCGCGCCTACGGCTTCGCCTCGGCCGCGCAAATCTATTTCGGCAAGAATATCCAGGACCTCACCGTGGCCGAAGCGGCCATGCTGGCCGGCTTGCCGAAAGCGCCGTCCGCCTACAATCCCGTCGTCAATCCGAAACGCGCGCGCATGCGCCAGCAATACATTCTGCAGCGCATGGCGCAGCTGGGCTACATCACGCCGGCGCAGTACGAAGAAGCGAAAAATGAAGAGCTGAAAGTGAAAACCGACAGCAGCGCCTTCGGCGTGCACGCGGAATACGTGTCGGAAATGGCGCGCCAGCTGGTCTACGAGCAATTCAAGGAAGACACCTATACGCGCGGCCTGAACGTCTACACCACCATCACCAAGGCCGACCAGGACGCCGCCTACATCGCCTTGCGCAAGGGCGTCATGGATTACGAAAAACGCCACGGCTACCGCGGCCCGGAAGCGTATATCGATATTCCGAAGACCAAGGCCGAAGCCGATGACGCGATCGAGACGGAACTGGCCGACCACCCGGACAGCGACGACATCATCGCCGCCATGGTGCTGCAAGCATCGCCCAAATCGTTGCAGGCTGTCACCTCGGCCGGCGAGGAAATCACCATTACCGGCCCCGGCCTGACCTTCGGTGCGGCCTGGCTGTCGGAAAAAGCGGCGCCGAACCGCCGCATCAAGCGCGGCGCCGTGATCCGCGTCATGCAGGAAAACAACGCCTGGGTCCTGACGCAGATGCCGGAAGTGCAATCGGCATTCATCTCGGCCAGCACCACGGACGGCGCCATCCGCGCTATGGTGGGCGGCTTCGATTACAACCGCAACAAGTTCAACCACGTCACGCAGGCGTGGCGCCAGCCCGGTTCCGCGTTCAAGCCCTTCATCTATTCCGCCTCGCTGGAACGGGGCCTGTCGCCGGCCACCATCATCAACGATGCGCCCATCTCGTTCGACGCGGGCCAGACGGGCGGCCAGGCGTGGGAACCGAAGAACTACGACAGCAAATACGATGGCCCGATGACCATGCGCAAGGGCTTGATGAAATCGAAGAACATGATTTCCATCCGCATCCTGCACAAGATCGGCGCCAAGTATGGCCAGGAATACGCGACGCGCTTCGGCTTTGACGCGGACAAGAACCCGCCGTACCTGACCCTGGCACTGGGCGCCGGCAACGTGACGCCCCTGCAGATGGCGGGCGCCTACGCCGTGTTCGCCAACGGCGGCTACAAGATCAACCCGTACCTGATCGCCAAGGTGACCGACAGCGACGGCAATGTCCTGTCGCAAGCCAAGCCGGACCTGGCGGGCGAGGAAGCCAACCGCGTTATCGACGAGCGCAATGCCTTCATGATGAATAGCATGCTCAACGACGTCGTACGCTTCGGCACGGCAAACAAGGCCATGGCCCTGAAGCGCCCTGACCTGGCCGGCAAGACGGGCACGACCAACGATTCCATCGATGCGTGGTTCGCCGGCTACCAGGCCAAGCTGGTGGGCATCGCCTGGATCGGCTACGACCAGCCGCGCAACCTGGGCAACCGGGAAACGGGCGGCGGCCTGGCCTTGCCGATCTGGATCAGCTACATGGCGAAAGCCCTGAAAAGCATTCCCGTCGAGGAGCGCGCCGTGCCGGAAGGCCTGATCCGCGTGGGCGATGAGTACTACTATGCGGAAAATCCGCCGGGCACGGGCGTCGGCAGCCTGGAAGGCGCGGCGCGCGGTACGCCGGAAGAAGAAAAGGCGAAAGAAGCCGTGAAGAACGAGTTGTTCTGACGGCAGCGCATGGAGTAGGTCGGGTTAGGCCGCAGGCCGTCACCCGACACCACGCCGGCGCCAAATGTTGTCGGATTACGCAAGCAAAAAGGGCAGCCCATGCAGGCTGCCCTTTTTATTGCGCGCGGCTAAAACAATTACTTCAATACCACCGGTGCGCCCGCCTGCTCGCTGGCCATGCCGGACAAGGCCGTAAACAGTTCCGAGCCGTCGCGCGTGTTGATCCACTCGTCGCCCACGCGCTTGTAATGAAAACCGCCGGAACGGGCGGCCACCCACATTTCGCGCATGGGAGCCTGGCTGTTGACGATGATTTTCGTGCCGTTGTCGATGAATTCGATTTCCAGCACATTGCCGCTGCG
This sequence comes from Janthinobacterium sp. GW823-FHT01H08, assembly GCF_058797855.1. NCBI lineage: Bacteria > Pseudomonadati > Pseudomonadota > Betaproteobacteria > Burkholderiales > Oxalobacteraceae > Janthinobacterium > Janthinobacterium sp. GW823-FHT01H08. The sequence goes on along the minus strand of NZ_CM179504.1, from coordinate 771,660 downwards.
GCTGCATTCGACGTCGAGCACGTCTTCATCGTTCAGCCGGTCCAGTGCCGCCTCGATCTGGGTCAGGGTGGCTTCGGCCAGGGCCAGGAATTCCGATTCGCTCATGCTACACTCCAAAGATCTTAATCAAACCGTGATTCTAATCGTGAAGTCATCCTCAGCGTTTTATATCGGCATCGCCATTGTGGTTTCTAGCGTCCTGGCCGGCTGCGGCCAGCCCGGCCCCCTGTATCTGCCCAAGCCGCCAGCGGCCAAGGGCGCACCGGCCAAAGGCCCCGTCGAACCGGCCCCCGTGCCGCCGCCGCCCGTCATCGTGCCGGCGACCTAAACGGAGCGCACCGGGGCGGCGGCATGCGCCGCCCTGGCAGTTTTGACACGCTTATTCCAGGCAAAAACCACGCGGATTAACAGCAGTAGCGCGACGATAGAGCCGAACAGGATCGGTTGCGCGAAATTGTGCTTGCCCGCCTTCATCCACCAGAAGTGCAGGATGCCGAGCGGCGCGATCACATAGATCAACCGGTGCAGCCACTGCCAGCGCTTGCCGCCCAGGCGCTTGACCATGCCGTTCGTGCTCGTCACGGCCAGCGGAATCAGCAACACAAAGGCAATAAAGCCCACCGTGATGAACGGCCGCTTGAGCACATCCTTCCACATTTCCTGCAGATCGAAAAAGTGATCGAACCATAAAAACGTGGTGAAGTGCAGCGCCGCGTAGAAAAACGCAAACAGGCCCAGCATGCGCCGCAGCTTGATCAGCCAATTCCATTGGGTGAGGCGCCGCAAGGGCGTCACCGCCAGGCTGATGCACAGGAAATACAGGGTCCAGTCGCCCGTGCCGCGCGTGATGAATTCCAGCGGCTCCACCAGTTGCCCCGTGTACGTCAGCCAGACCATGCGTGCGAACGGCAGCAGCGCCAGCAAAAAGATCAGGCTTTTCAGCAGCGACAACTGCCTGGTCGAGGGATTGAGGGCCATGGTCTTTCCTTAAAAGAACTTCTTCAGATCCATGCCCGCGTACAAGGAAGCGACATCGTTGTAGCCGTTGAACATCAGGGTCTTGCGCTTGCGCGCGAGAAAACCGTCTTCGCCGATGCGCCGCTCGGACGCCTGCGACCAGCGCGGATGATCGACGTTCGGGTTCACGTTCGAATAAAAACCGTATTCGGACGGCGCCGACAGATTCCAGGACGTGCGCGGCTGTTCCTTGACGAAACGGATCTTGACGATGGATTTGGCCGATTTAAAGCCATATTTCCACGGCAAGACCATGCGCACGGGCGCGCCGTTCTGGTTCGGCAAGGTTTCGCCGTACATGCCCAGGGTCAGCAGCGCCAGCGGATGGTTCGCTTCGTCGATGCGCAAGCCTTCCGTATAGGGCCACTGCAGTACGCGGCTGCCCACGCCCGGCATCTGCTTCTTGTCGGCCAGGGTGATGAATTCCACGTACTTGGCATTGCCCGTCGGCTCGACCTTCTTGATGATTTCCGAAAAGGAATAACCGACCCACGGGATCACCATCGACCAGCCTTCCACGCAGCGCAGCCGGTAGACGCGCTCTTCCAGCGGCGCCAGCTTGAGCAACGCATCGAGGTCCAGCGTCATCGGCTTTTTCACTTCGCCTTCGATGCTGACCGTCCACGGCCGCGTGCGCAGGGTGCCCGCGTTTTGCGCAGGGTCGCTCTTGTCTGTGCCGAATTCGTAGAAATTGTTGTAGCTGGTGGCGTCTTTATAGGCCGTCTGCTTGTCCAGCGCCGAATAGGCGGGATTGAGTTTGGCTGCCAGCTTGGGATTCGTGCCTTGCGCGAAGGCTTCGCGGCTGGCCATTTCCAGCAAGGCCGCGCTGGACATCGAGCCCAGCGCCACTTGCTTGATGAAGCTGCGGCGCGATTCAAACACGGCGCGCGGCGTGATTTCGGAAGAGTACGGCAACTCAATGCCGTTGGGACTGCGCTTGATCAACATGGCGGCTCCGGAAAAAGGTGATTGGATATACCTTACACCAGTTTTTCCGGGCCGTTCATGACGCTTCTGTCATGCAAAAATGAATTACAGCTTGCCGTAAGAGTGCAGACCTGAAAGGAACATATTCACGCCCAGGAAGGCAAACGTGGTCACCAGCAAGCCCACCAGCGCCCACAACGAGGCGACGCGGCCGCGCAAGCCCGTCATCAATCGCATGTGCAGCCAGGCTGCATAGTTGAGCCAGACGATCAGCGCCCACGTTTCCTTCGGGTCCCACGACCAGTAGCCGCCCCACGCTTCGGCCGCCCACAGGGCGCCCAGGATGGTCGCTACCGTGAAGAAAGCGAAGCCGACGGAAATGGCCTTGTACATGACGTCGTCGAGCACTTCCAGCGACGGCAGGCGGTCGACCAGGTAGCCGCTCGACTTGAGCAGGTAGGCCGCCGCCACCATGGCCGACAGGGCAAACGTGCCGTAGCCGATGAAGTTGGCCGGTACGTGGATCTTCATCCACCAGCTTTGCAAGGCCGGCACCAGCGGCTGGATTTCCGCCGCGTCGCGCGTGACCGTGTACCACATCAGGAACACGACGGCCGCCGAAATGACGAGCATGACGAAGGCGCCCAGCTGGCGCGTCGCATAATGCTGCTCGTAATACAGGTAGAACATGGCCGTGATCAGGGAAAACAGGATGAACACTTCATACAGGTTCGACACGGGAATGTGGCCCACGTCGGCGCCGATCAGGTAAGACTCGTACCAGCGCACCAGCATGCCCGTCAGACCCAGCACCACGCCGGCCCAGCACAGCAGGGAGCCGACGGACGAACCGAATTCCGAACGCGCCACCAGGCCGATCCAGTAGAACAGGGTCGACAGCACGAACAGGGTGCCCATCCACAGGATGGCCGATTGGCTCGACAAGATGTATTTCAGGAAAAATTTCTGGTTCGCCATCTCCAGGTGGCCGCTATACAGTTCGATGGCGAACAGCGACAGCACGGCCGCCAGCGGGATCAGCCAGCGCACGGGCTTCCAGTACCAGCCCAGCCACGCGAACGTGGGTGCCGCGGCCAGCAGGATGGCCTTTTCATAGATATCCATGAAGGCGCCAAAGCGCATCAGGCCGAACAGTGAAGCCGCCAGCAAGCCGGCGCCGTACAGCCAATCGATCAGGCTCAGGCGCTTGAAAAATCCTGCTTCCTGCGTATATATTTGCTTGTTTGCCAATTCCATCATTTTCTCCATTCCCGGCGACGCGCAAGCGTCCCGAAACTCAGCCAATCCAACTCAGCGCAGCTTACGCCGATTGCGGCAGCTTTGCCTTCAAGTTCTCAAATTCTTTTTCAAAATCCAGCGTCTTGCGTTGCGTGCTCATGGCCATCAGGGCCTCGCTGCCGCCCTCGCCATCCTTGATCCACACCCACAGGCGGCGCTCGCGGATATAAAACATGGAAAATACGCCGATCACGAGGAACAGGCAACCGAGGTAGACCACGCTCTTGCCCGGCGAACGCGTCACCTGCAGCACGGAGGCCTTGATTTCCGTAAAGTCGTCAAGCTGCAGGTACACGGGCGCGCCATAGAAGAAGCTGTCGGACAGCGCATTCGTGGCCAGCTGCAGGAAGCGGCCGTGCTTGTCATCGGCCTCGACGGCTTTCAAGCCATCCTGGGCGCGTGCCGCCTGCCACAAGTCCCACAGGCTGCCATTGAGGATTTTCATGAAGATATCGGCCGCTTTTTCTTGCTCGGCGGCAGGAATTTTCTCCAGGAAACGAGAAATGGCGAGGAAACCGCCCTCTTGCCCGTTGCCGGCAAAAATGCCCAGGCTTTTCGCCGCCGATTCCTGCAACTGGCCGCGCAAGGCTTCCGCGTTCGCCTGCGGCATGGCGCGCGCCGCATAGCGGGCGGCGGCCTGCTGGCGCAGCGCTGGATCTTGCAGCGCGGCACGCAAACGCATCCACTCATTCACGCTGACATTGTCGTCGGCGGGAATGCGCAGATAGCTGAACGGGTCGCTGGGGTTGACGCGCATGCCGGCCAGGAACACCGTCGTGCCATCGACCGTGACGGGCTGCATATAGTTCTGGTACTCGCGCGCCTGTCCCGTCTTGTCGCGCAATTTGTATTGCACCGACGGCCCCACGTTCTTGAGATCCTTGTTGTTGGCGTTTTTCGCGGCCGATCCGAGGCGCTTATCGAGGCCGACGGCGAATTTATCATTGAAACTTTCCGCCTTGTTGACGGCGCGCACGTCCTGGCCCGCGCTGAGGTTTTCCACGTTAAACGGACGGAAACCCGACCATTCCACCGTGTAGGAATTGCCGTCGCTGCGCTCGAGCGGCGTGCTGCCGCCCACTTCGCCGCCGATATCGAAGCGTTTCGTCGTCTTGCCCGTCATGGGAAAACCGGTCAACTTGAGCTTGCTGCCGCCATCCTCAAAGCTGGACTGGTACAGGGCCAGGCCCTTGTACAGAAGCGGCTGGTTGACCTTGATGGTTGCAGGGAACGTCTCGCCCGTTGCATGGTCGGTGATGACGACATCGCTGGCGAACAGCTTGGGCATGCCCGTGCTGTAGAAATCGATGTGGAATTTCTTCAGCAGGATGGTGATGGGCAGATCCTGGATCAGCACGCCATCGGCCTGGGGAATGATGGCCGTGTTGCTCGACGAGCCTTCCGGGATCATGGTGTTGCCGCGGAAAGTAGGATTCGACAGGCTCAGACGGTGCTGGGCGGGAATGTCGGCGATCACGCCACTGCCGGAAAACGGCGTCTTGCCAAAGAACCATTGCTGTACGCGGATCGGCATTTCCGAATCGAGCAAGCCGCCCACGCAGATGATGACGATGGCGCCATGGGCAAAGATATAGCCCCATTTATTCGCCGCACCCCGCTTGGCCGCCACCAGGGTGGCGTTGTCCTTCTCGACCACCTTGGCCCCGTAGCCGGCGTCTTTCAGGCGCATCACCATCTGCTGCGCCAGCACGGCGCGCGGCAGCGGCGCCTGCCATTCCAGCTTGTGGTGGAAATTGCGCAGCGATTGCTCGCGCACGTTTTCGCGCCAGCTGCGCATGTCCTTGAGCATCTTCGGCGCATTGCGCACGATGCACAGCGAGGTCGAGGCGACCAGAAAACCCATGATGACGAGGAACCACCAGGCCGAATACACGGAATACAGGCTCAGCTTGTCGAAGACGGCAAACCAGAACGGCCCGAACTGGTTGACATAATTGGGCATGGGCTCGTTTTGCTTGAGCACGGTGCCGATGATGGAGGCGACGGCGATCAAGGTCAGCAAGCTGATGGCAAAGCGCATCGACGAGACCAGCTCGACGAATTCAGCCAGGCTGCGGCGTTGGGTCTTTAACTCGATTCCGGTCGTGCCAGTGCTCATACGTGGATACTCATACGGGATATGCAATCTTCAAGGAAATGTAGGCATGGAGCAGAGTGTTTCTCCGCGCAAGGCGGCAGCATACTCCTGTTTGGCCCCTGCCATGAAAAAGGGCAGCCTGTGGAAACGGCCGCCCTTGTTCACGCGCGCTGCTGCGCCTGGCAATCTCTTGCCACTATGAAAACTTACTTCAGGCCGGCGATATAGTCGGCCACGGCGGCGATTTCGTCATCCGACATGCGGGCGGCGATGGTGTGCATTTGCGCGCTGTTCTTGCGGGCATCGGCCTTGGTGCTGCGGAACATCGTCAGCTGGGCCACCGTGTAATCCTGGTGCTGGCCGGCGATGCGCGGATACTGGACGGGAATGCCATTGCCCGTCGCACCATGACAGCTGGCGCAGGCGGCAACTTGCTTGGAGGCAATGCCACCACGGTAGATTTTCTTGCCCAAATCAATCGTATCCTTGTTTTTCGCGGCACCCGGCTTGGACAGCTGCGCGCCCAGGTAGGCGGCGATATTCTTCTTGTCGGCGTCGCTGAGCATCTTCGCGTACGTCGTCATGACGGGCTGGTTGCGTTCCGGCGTGGTGAAGTCGACCAGTTGCTTGTAGATATAGCTTTCGTGCTGGCCGGCCAGCTTCGGATTGACCGTGATGGTCGAATTGCCGGCCGCGCCATGGCAGGAGACGCAGGCAGGCAAGCCGCGCGCCGCATCGCCATCGGCGTACAGGGTAGCGCCCTTGGCAGCGTCGGCCTTGACGGCCGGTTTTGGTGCTTCGACCGCGGAGGCAGTTGCCGATACAGCCAGCAAAGCGAGCAGCATGGATTTGAACAACGGTGAAAACGCACGATTCATTCAGGCACCCTGAGACAGTGAGAAATTAGTGGTGGACATTGCCGCGCCCTGTGGATTTTTGCTTTATTTTCAGGGCCGCAAGCCGCATCGCTGCTACGCCGGCAACAATAAACAACCCCTTATTGTACAATAGCTTCTTGGCGTTATCGCTCCCTTATCGCTCCCTTTTGTTGCTTTACTACTCCCATGTCAAAACTCTGGCAAGCCCGCTTCTTTACGACCGTCAACCAATTGCGTGACCTGCCCGATACCACGGTGCCGGAAATCGCCTTTGCCGGCCGCTCCAATGCCGGTAAATCGACCGCCATCAACATCTTGTGTAATCAGAAAGGCTTGGCGTTCGCCTCCAAGACACCTGGCCGTACCCAGCACATCAACTACTTCTCCATCGGCGGCGCCCACGTGGCGCAGCACCGCAAGGATGCCACCATCGTCGAAGAGATCGAATGCCTGCTGGTCGACTTGCCGGGCTACGGCTACGCGGAAGTATCGGGCTCGGCGAAATTGCACTGGCAGCGCCTGCTGGGCGACTACGTGCAGCGCCGCGAACAATTGGCCGGTTTGATCCTGATCATGGATTCGCGCCGCCCGTTCACCGACCTGGACATCCAGATGCTGGAATGGTTCGCCCCGACGGGTAAACCGATTCACTGCATCCTGACGAAAGTCGATAAGCTGAACCGCAATGAATCCGTGAATGCCTTGCGCCAGGCGAAAGCCAAGCTCGACAGCTATGTGGACGAAGACGGCGTCGGCTTCCCGTTCACCGTGCAACTGTTCTCGGCCCTGAAAAGAGTCGGCATCGACGAAGCCAACGACAAGATCATGGAACTGGCCGGCATCAGCGAAGATGGCGCGGCCCAGATGGTCGACCTGATCGACATGGAAGACGACGTCGAGCCGGAATCCGACAAGCCGGCTTGATCGACATCAACGCTGCGTAAAAAAAGGCTGCCCGTTCACACGGTGCAGCCTTTTTTCTTGCGCGGGCGCCGCGCGCCTAGCGCCGTCCCGGTCCTGGCCGCTTCTCGGAAAAGAATTCCTGGCGCAGGAAGGCAGTCAACTCGGCCGTGTCTTCCACGCGGGCGCTGAGGTTGACGTTACGCCCCAGGCGCCGCGATTCCCAGACGAAATCGCCGGGCTTTTCGGCACGGATCAGCTGGATCATCTTCTTGATGATGGCCGTTTCGATATCGGGCTCATTGCCCAATTCCACTTTTTCCTGCTTCAGCCAGTTGCGCTTGAAGTTGCCGTTCCAGCCCTTGAACTTGACTTCGGCACTGAACGAGGTCTGGTTGACGATGGAAAACACGCCGCCCGAATCCTCGCGGTCGCTGCCGGAATTGCGTCCCTGCGCGCCGGCGATATTCGCCTTGGCAACACGCATGGCACGGTCGTTTTCGCTTTCTTCGGCCGGCGGCGCGGGGTTCTGCGCCTCGCGCTGCTTGCGGCGCTGCTCGATCATCGAACTCATGTCTTCAGCGGGCGGCGGCGGCAACGGCACTTTCGACACCAGCGGCGGCGTGTAGGTTTCCAGTTTCGGTTTATCGCGCGGCACGTCTTTTGTGACCACGCGCTTGCTCGGGGCCGGCGGCGGTTTCACCTTGGCCACTTTCGTGTCCTTCGGCTTGGGTGTGGGCTTGGGCTGCGGCTTCGGTTGCGGCTTGTCCTTCAGCGGCGCGATGTAGACCATCGCGCTTTCCTTCTTCGGCGGCGGAATCTTTTCGATGGTGTCGCTGCGCAACAGAACATAGGCCGCCAGCAGCACGTGCAGCAAGACCGACACGCCGAGCGCAACCTTGCGCGTGGTGCTGGTCTTGGACCCGTAGGCCGGAGGTGGCTGGATCACTTGCCCGCAGGTGGGGCAAACATCGGAATCGGCAGCCAACAAATGGGTCGTGTCATGCAAAATGAATCGTGCTTTCTGTGTAGCGAAGAAATAACATTACAGGGCAGCCATAGTGCCAGAGTCCCTTGCTTTTGGGAACACTTCCTCGGCCTTTCCAACCCGAAGCGTACAGGATAGCGACATTCCTTGCAGCGCTGACCAGAGTACCCGAGCCATCCCTTGACGGTTGTTACCGTATGTATCACTGCCCATACAAAACCGGCGCCCCATTCACGCAGAAATGGGGCGCCGGTCACGGGTCATCAGTCACGCATGCGCTCAAGCCTTGTTGTCGAGCGCCACCAGTTGCTCGTCCGTCATCGGCCCCGTGCCGCTGTACTTGTCCAGGAATAAATAGATGACGGGGGTGATGAACAGGGTAATCACTTGTGAAAACAACAAGCCACCGACCACGGCCAGCCCAAGCGGCTGGCGCAGCTCGGCGCCGGCGCCCAGGCCCAGAGCGATCGGCAAGGCGCCCATCAGGGCCGCCGCCGTCGTCATCATGATGGGACGAAAACGCAGGATGCAGGCCTGGCGGATGGCCTCTGCCGGCGCCAGCCCTTCGTTGCGCTGCGCATGCAGGGCGAAGTCGATCATCATGATGGCGTTTTTCTTGACGATACCGATCAGCATCAAAATGCCGATGATGGCGATCATGGTCAGGTCCATGCCGAACAGGCGCAAGGTCAACAGCGCGCCCACGGCCGCCGACGGCAAGCCGGCCAGGATGGTGAGCGGGTGGATATAGCTTTCATACAGCACGCCGAGCAGCACATAGATCACGCCCAGCGCGGCAATGATGAGGATGATCTGACTCGATTGCGAGCTCTGGAACACGGCCGCGTCGCCGCCGTAGCGCGTGATGATGGAGGCCGGCAAGCTCATGTCCTTGGCCATTGCGTCGATCTTGCCCGTGGCGATCCCCAGCGGCACGTCCGGCGCCAGGTTGAAGGCGATGGTGACGGCTTGCAGCTGCCCCTGGTGGTTGACGGAGGTGGGGCCGATCGTGCGTTCCACGTAGGCAATGCTCGACAATTTCACCAGTTCGCCCGACTTGCTGCGCACGGACACGCGCGTGAGCGCATCGTCATACTGGCGGTCCGCCGTGGCCGCTTCCAGGATCACGTAATAGCTGGCCGCCGACGAATAGATGGTCGACACTTGCCGCTCGCCAAAGGCGCTGTACAGTGCCGTGCGGATATCGGACATCTGCACGCCCAGCAGGTTGGCCTTGTCGCGGTCGATCCGGAGCGATGCCTGCAAGCCCTTGATCTGCGAATCGCTGGTGACGTCGCGGAAGGCGGGATCGGTGCGCATGCCTGCAATGAACTTTTCCGCCCAGTCATTCAGGGCGTCGGGACTGACGCTTTGCAAGGTGTACTGGTAGCGGCTCTTGCTCTGGCGCCCGCCCAGCTGCAAGTTTTGCACGGGCCGGAAATACACGGCCATGCCGGGCACGGTGCCCGCCGCGCGGCGCAGGTTTTCCAGCACCACGGGCATTTTCGGGCGCTCGCTGCGCGGTTTCAAGACCATGAACATGCGGCCCGTGTTGCCGCCGCCGACGAACGACGTCACGTCCTGCACGCTTGGGTCCGCCTTGAGCACGGCCGCCACGCGGGCTTGCAAGTCCTGCAATGCCGCGGACGAAATATCTTCCGACGCTTCCGTATTCACCTGGATCTGGCCCAGGTCTTCTTCGGGGAAGAAACCTTTGGGAATGGTCGCGTACAGCAGCACCGTCAGCGCAAAGGTGCACACGGCAACGAACAGCACCACATTGCGGTGCGCCAGAGCCTTGTCGAGCAGATGCACATAGCCGTTGCGCAATTTCGTGAAACCGGCTTCGAAATGGCGGCCGATAAAGGTTTTCTCGCCATGACTGGGGTCGCTGTCATTGTGCTCGCGCGAGTCGGCCGGCAGGAAGCGGCTGGCCAGCATCGGCACCAGGGTCAGCGACACGACGGCGGACACCAGCACGGCCAGCGAGACGACGACGGCGAACTCGTGGAACAGCAAGCCGATCACGCCCGGCATGAAGAAAATGGGGATGAACACGGCCACCAGCGAGACGGAAATCGAGATGATGGTAAAGCCCATCTCTTTCGCCCCTTCCAGGGCCGCGCGTATCGGTTTCTTGCCCATCTCGATATGGCGCACGATGTTTTCCAGCACCACGATGGCATCGTCGACGACGAGACCCACGGCCAGGGTAATGCCCAGCAGGGACACGTTGTCGAGGCTGTAGCCGAGCCAGTACAGCAGGGCCAGCGCACCGAGCAGCGAGATCGGCATGGTGACGGCCGGAATGAAGGTCGCGGCCGCGCGGTGCAGGAACAAAAAGATCACCAGCACCACCAGCACCACCGTCAGCGCCAGGGTCAGATTGACGTCGTGGATGGCTTCGCGGATCGACAGCGAACGGTCGTTGACCAGGCTGATTTGTATCGACTGCGGCAATTGCTCCTTGAAGCCCGGCAGCAAACGGCGCACGCCGTCGACCACTTGCACGGTGTTGGCGTCCGGCTGGCGCTGCACCATCAGGCTGATCGAGCGCTCGCCGTTGAAACTGCCGACGGACTTGATCGATTGAAAGCTGTCTTCCACCTCGGCCACGTCTTTCAGGCGCACGGGCTGGCCGTTGCGGCTGGCGATGATCAGTTCGGCAAAATCAGCCGCCTTCATCATTTGTGGATTACCCTGGATAGTCAGGGTCTGGCTCGGACCGTCAAGGATGCCCAGCGGGGAATTCGTGTTCGAGGTGCGCAAAGCAACAGCCAGCTCGTCCATCGTCAGGTTGCGCGCATTCATCAGGTCGGCACGGGCGCGCACGCGCACGGCGAAGCGTTTCTGGCCATTGACGATGACCTGGGCGACGCCAGGCAGGGTCGACAGGCTGGGCGCGATCAGGTTTTCCGCATAATCATTGAGATCCGACAAGTTCAGCGAGGGCGACGTCATCTGGATGAACAGCACCGGCGCATCGGCCGGATTGACCTTGCGGTAAGACGGCAAATCCGTCATTTCCGTCGGCAACTGTCGCTGTGCGCGCAGCAGGGCCGCCTGCACGTCGACGGCCGCCTCGTTGACATTGATGCTGGCGTCAAATTCCAGGGTCAGCGAGGTATTGCCCAGCGTGCTCGTGGACGTGATCAGACTGAGGCCGGAAATGGTGGAAAACTGTTTTTCCAGCGGCAAAGCCACCGACGAGGCCATGGTTTCCGGGCTGGCGCCGGCCAGGTCGGCGCTGACGTTGATGACGGGCGTGTTGTAGCTCGGCAAGGCCGCCACGGGAATTTGCAGATAGGCCAGCACGCCGGCCAGGATGATGGAGAGGGACAGCAACACCACCATGACGGGGCGGCGGATGCTCAGTTCGGACAGGTTCATGCTGGCTTGCCCTGCGCTGCGGCGGCGCCGTCGGCAGCCTTGTGTTTTTCCGCCAGGCGCACCTTGCTACCCGGGCGCAAGTTCTGCTTGCCGTCGACGATGACTTTTTCATCGCCCGCCAGGCCGGTGACGACGGCGCTCGGTCCGAATGCATACACGCGGGTAATCTTGCGCATCTTGGCCGTGTTGTCCGCCTCCATCGAGTACACGAAGGTGCCGGCGGTACTCGTGATGATGGCGTTTTGCGGGATCACCAGCGCATCCTTGAGCGTGCGCACGGTCAGCTGCGTATTCACGTACTGGCCAGGCCACAGGTCGGTGCCGCCATTGTTGAAGCGCGCCTTGACCTTGATGACGCCCGTAGCGGGGTCGACGGCATTGTCGATAAAGTTCAGTTTGCCATCGAGCTGCTTGCCGCCCGCGTCCGACAACAGGGCCGTGACGGGTACCTCACCCGCCTTTTGCGCCGCCAGCAAGCCCGACAGGCTGCTTTCCGGCAAGGTGAAGACCACGTCGATCGGGTCGAGCTGGGTGATGCTGGTGAGCGACGTGGCCGGCTGCACCAGGCTGCCCGCGTAGACATTGATGGCGCCCACCCGGCCCGCCTGCGGCGCGCGCAGGACGGTGTAGCTGGAGTCGACCTGGGCGGCGCGCAAGGCGGCCTGGTCGGCGGCCAGCAAGGCGCGTGCCGCGTCGAGCTGGCTTTGCAGCGTGTCCACGGCGCCCTGGGCGATGAAATTCTTGCTCAACAAATCCTGGTTGCGCTTGAGCTGGCGTTCGAGATCGGCTACCGAGGCGCGGTCGCGCAAGACCTGCGCCTGCGCCTTGTCGACGTTCGCATGCTCGCTGCGCGCATCCAGCGTAAACATCAGCTCGCCCTGCTTGACGAACTGGCCTTCGCGGATGTGCACCTTGGTAATCGTGCTGGTCGTCTGCGGATGCAAGTCGACGCTGCTGATCGGCGTCACGCTGCCATTGGCTTGCAGCAGCATCGGCACATCCTGGCGCACCGGCGCGACCACGCTCACCGTCGTCGGCGCCTGTCCTCCCTTGCCCCCTTTGCCATCCTGCCCGGCGGCCGTTTTGCCCGGCTGATGATTGAAATACCAGATGCCGCCACCGATACACAGGGCCGCACCCACGAGGATTGCCAGACTAGTCTTTTTCATTGTTCTGTCATGCTGTCGCAGCGCGGGGCTGCAGGTTGAATGTAGGTGCCAGGGAGCCTAAAGCACAATATTGTCGCACGGAAATGCTCACTTTCCTGCGTAATACTCTGGCACGATGAGGGTGACTTCCAGTCCACCGTCGACGTGATTGGCCAGCAAAACCGTGGCGCCGTGCTGCTCGGCGATATTGCGCGCGATGGTCAGGCCCAGGCCCGTACCGCCCGATTCGCGCGAACGCGAGGTCTCGATGCGATAAAACGGTTCGAACACCTTGGCCAGCTGATCTGGCGCAATCCCCGGCCCGCCATCGCGGATGCGGATGCGCGCCGCGCCGGCGATGCGCTCGACGGTCACCTGCGCGTACTGGCCATATTTGACGGCATTGTCGATCAGGTTCACCAGGCAGCGCCGCATGGCGATCGGGCGCGCCATCAAGGCCATGCCGGCCTGCCCGGCCAGGGTCACATTCTGGCCCGCATCGGCCGCGTCGGAGCAAACGCTATCCAACAGCGAATCGAGATCGAGCGCCTGCATCGCTTCCGTGCTATCCATCGAACGGGCCAGGTCCAGCCCTTCCTTGACCATGCTCTGCATGGCCGACAGGTCGCCCACCAGGCGGTCATACAATTCCGTATCGGCCACTTTTTCCAGGCGCAGGCGCAAGCGCGTCAGCGGCGTCTGCAAGTCGTGCGTGATGGCAGCGAGCATCTGTGTACGCTGGGAAATATGCTGACGGATACGCGCCTGCATGGCATTGAAGGCTGCGCTGGCCTGGCGGATCTCGCTGGCGCCCGACAGGGTCAGCGGCGGATGGTTGATGTCGTTACCGAGGTCTTTCGCCGCCTGCGCCAGTTGCTTGAGCGGGCGCATGGTCATGCGCGTGACCAGGTAGGCGAGGATGGCGATGCTGATGAGGAAAGGCAGCAGGGTCATCCAGTCGTTATGTTCATTGAACGGCGGCTGCTGGCGCGGCGGCAAGACCATCAGGCGCAACACGTGGCCATCCTGCATGCGCACGTCGAGGTTTTCGCAGGTACCGCCCCATGGCTTGGCGGAAAACATGCCCGGCGACTGGCGCGGCTTGACACAGGCTTCCGGGCGTTCGGCCAGCGCGCTGACCTTGAAGCCTTCGCCCAATTTGGCTTGCAGGGCGGAGGAAAATTCCGTCGGCTTGCCCGGCACATGCTCGACGTCGGGACGCAATTCCAGGCGTACGCTGCCCTTGTTGGCCACCTTCAGGTACGCGGCGCGCGAGGCCAGCGGCACCACGTCGGCCGCCATCACCAGCTGCTCGGCCCGCTCGACGGCGTGGTAGTCGCGGTATTGCTCGATGGCGCGCTGGCGTTCGCCCACGGCCAGCCACTGCGTCAGCGCGGCCGAAGCGACGATGCCGATCAGCAAAAACATGAAGACACGGCCCGTCATCGATCCCAGAAAGGCCTTCACGCGTGCGGCTCCACATTGACCTGGCCGGCCAGCACGTAGCCGCCGTTGCGCACGGTCTTGATGATTTGCGGCAAGCGGGCATCTTCACCGAGCTTTTGCCGCAGGCGGCTGATCTGGATATCGATCGAGCGGTCGAACGGGTCTGCGTCGCGGCCCTGCGTCAGGTTCAGCAGCTGGTCGCGGTTGAGCACGCGGTTCGGGTGCTCGAGGAACACGCGCAGCAAGCGAAATTCCGCGCCCGACAGCATGATCACCAGGCCGCTGGGATTGAGCAGGTGGCGCGCCGTCAAGTCGAGGGTCCAGCCGGAAAAGCGGATTTGCTGCGCCTTGTCCGACGGGACGTTCGACGGCATGGCATGGCTGCGGCGCAAGACACTGCGTATGCGCGCCAGCAATTCGCGCGGCTCGAACGGTTTCGGCAAGTAATCGTCGGCGCCCATCTCCAGGCCCAGGATACGGTCCAGCGGCTCATTGCGCGCCGTCAACATGATCACCGGCACCGTCGATTGCGCGCGCAGCTTGCGGCACAGGGTCAGGCCGTCGTCGCCGGGCAGGTTCAAGTCGAGCACGATCAAATCGGGCCGCGTTTCATCGAGGATTTTCCACATGGCCGTGCCATCCGCCGCGCCCAGGGTGCGGTAGGCGTTCGTTTCCAGGTAGTCCGCCAGCAAGCTGCGGATATCGCGGTCGTCGTCGACGATGAGAATTGTAGAAGTGGGTTCCATGGTACGAATTATCCCCACTTCCCCCGCCCTTGCACAACGCATTTGTATCGTCTTGTATATAGAAGACCCGAAGAAACATATAGATACAAACTGTCTGGCAGCGGACACTTCGGGGAAACATGGCGAGTCCAACATGGCTTCATGTGCAGCAACATGTACATCCCTCACTTTTACAAAGGAATCCAGATGAACGCCTCAATGACAACCTTGCGCAAGAATTTGATCATCGCCATGAGCGTACTCGGCATGGGTGCGGCATCGCTGACGGTCCACGCCCAGGAAGCGGCCGCCAGCGCGCCTGCGGCCAGCACCAAGATGCAACATGAAGGCCAGCGCGGCCAGCACCGCGGTGGCAACCCGGCCGAACGCATGGCCAAGTACCAGGCCCGCCTGCATGACAAGCTGAAGCTGACGGCTGCGCAGGAACCGGCCTGGGCCACCTTCACGGCCGCCAATGCGCCGAAAAAGCCGATGGGCGACTGGAAAGCCAGGCACGAAGCGATGGCCAAGCTGTCGGCGCCGGAGCGCATGGAACAATGGATCGCCATGTCGAAGGAACGCATCGCAGACCAGGAAAGCCGCCTGGCCTCGTTGAAAACCTTTTATGCCGCACTGACGCCGGAGCAAAAGAAAGTGTTTGATGACAGCGTGCCGGCCGGCCGGCACGGCGGCCATCGCGGTGGCCACCATGGCATGCAGCAGCATCCGAAAGCAGGGTAAATCGTAGGTCGGATTAGCGGCAACGCCGCGTCATCCGACAACATGGTTGACGTATGCGGTGGCGTCGGGTTACGCCCTGACGGGCTAACCCGACCTGCCCGTCCCCCCTCCTACTGCTCGAGCTTGCGCAACGAAGTCAGGAAGGTGGCAGCGTTCTGGAAGCCGATCACGCGCGACTGGTCGATTTCCTGCCCCTGCGGGTTGAACATGATGATGCCCGGCGGGCCGAACAGCTGAAAACGTTTCAGCATGGCCTTGTCGTCCGCGTCATTGGCCGTCACGTCCACCTGCAGCAGCACGGCTTGCCCCATCTTCGCGCGCACGGCGGGGTCGACGAACGTCAGTTTTTCCATCTCGATGCACGACACGCACCAGTCCGCATAAAAGTCCAGCAAGGCCGGCTTGCCACCCAGCTGCGCCAGCGCCGCATCGAGCTGCGCCACGGTCTTTACCCGCGTAAACGGTTGCGCGTGCACCTGGCCACCGCCGAGGTGTGCCAGCGGCGCCAGCGGATCGCGGCCACCGCTGGCCACGCCGACCAGCTGCATCGCGCCCAGCACGGCAAACACGAGGCCGAAGGCCTTGGCCACCCAGGCGTGTTGCGCGCCGCTCTTGCCCACCAGCAGATACATGCCGTAGCCGACGAACAAGACCGTCCAGCCCAGCATCTGCACGGCGCCCGGCAGCACGGGCGAGACCAGCCACCAGGCCACGCCCAGCTGCAGCACGCCAAAGAAGCGTTTGACGGCATCCATCCACGCGCCGGCGCGCGGCAGCAAGGTGCCGGCCGACACGCCCACCAGCAGCAGCGGCACGCTCATGCCCACGGCCATGGCAAACAGGGCGCTGCCGCCGATGACGACGTCGCGCGTCTGGCTAATGTACAGCAAGGCGCCTGCCAGCGGCGCGGCCACGCAGGGCCCCACGATCAGCGCGGAAATGGCGCCCATGACGAACACGCCCGCCAGGCGGCCCGACGATTGCTGGTTCGATACGCTCGTCAGCTTGCCTTGCAGGAAAGCCGGCACTTGCAGCTCATAAAAACCGAACATCGACAAGGCCAGGCCCGCCATCAGCAAGGCAAAGAAGCCCAGCACCCACGGGTTTTGCAGTTGCGCCGCCAGGCCTTCACCCGCCAGGCCAGCCGCCACGCCCAGCGCCGTGTAGACGATGGCCATGCCCAGCGCGTAGGTCAGCGACAGCAGCAAGCCGCGTGAGCGGCTGACCTTGGCGCCATCGCCGATGATGATCGACGACAAAATCGGCACCATCGGCAGCACGCACGGCGTAAACGCCAGCCCCAGGCCCAGCAGCATGAACAGGGGCACGATGACGAGCAGCTTGCCGCCCTTCAGGGCCGCCTCGATCTTGCCCATCTCGCTTTGCGCGGGCGCGGCGCTTGCCGCCACGGGCGCCGCCGCTACCGGCTCTGGCGTGCTGATAATATCGGCCTGGGGAATGCTCAGCACGGACACGCCGGGCGACGCCTGCGCCTGCGGACCGTTGACGGCCGCCGTGTCGACTGCGGGCGCGGCGGGCAACGCGAATTTCGACGGCAGGCCGGCGCCGGGCGCCACGCTCTGGCCGCCGCCCCCGCCCACCAGCTGGGCTGTCGCATCCTGCGGCGCATAGCACAGGCCCTTGTCGGAGCAGCCCTGGCCCGTCGCCTTCAGGGTGAACGCCCCGGCCGCCGCAACGGGAATGGTGATGGTCAGGGTCTTGCGGAAGGTTTCCACATTCTTCTGGAAGGTGTCGTCAAACTTGACCTTGCCAGCCGGATACACGGGCGTGCCCAGCTTGGCGCCCACGGCCTCGAACTTGAATCGCTCGTGGTACATATAGTAGCCGTCGGCGATCACGTAGGTGACGGCGATGGTGGACGGATCCTGCATGCGGGCGGAAAACTTGAACGCCAGTTCCGGATCGAGGAACTCATCGTCAGCGCGGGCATGACTGGCGCCGAAGACGGCCATGGCCAGCAGTAAACAGGCGGCAAGCCAGATCAGCAGTTGATGTAATGGAGCGGCGCGCGCGGAGGCGCTGGAGGGGAAACGGGACATGAACTACCTTTTCGACCATTCGACAGAGGACGCGCGGAGCAGGCAGCGCTTGTGCCGGGCCGGCGCGAAAGAAGAATAGTACACCGCTGAAAGGATAGCTGCAGCAGAAAACAAAAAAGCCAGGCTAGGCCTGGCTTTCTCAGATGCAATTACTGGGATTACTCGCCAGCAACTTCAACTGCTTCGGTCGTATCTGGACGATCCATCAGTTCAACGAACGCCATAGGAGCGTTATCGCCGACGCGGAAACCCATTTTCAGGATACGCACATAACCACCGTTACGGTTGGCGAAACGTGGGCCCAGTTCAGCGAACAGTTTGACGACCATTTCACGGTCGCGCAGGCGGTTGAAGGCCAGACGCTTGTTTGCCAGGGAGTCGGTTTTGCCCAGGGTCAGAATTGGCTCGACAACGCGGCGCAGTTCTTTTGCTTTTGGCAGGGTGGTTTTGATCGCTTCGTGACGCAGCAGCGATACTGTCATGTTGCGCAACATTGCCAGACGGTGGGACGAGGTACGATTCAGTTTACGGAGGCCGTGACCGTGACGCATGATAAATCCTTTCGGTGAGTGTTTAAATTCCAGCTCTTCGATCAATGAGGCAGAAGCTTCATCGCGGGCCGGTTTGGTACTACAAAATAAAAGCCTGGGACACCTGTCCCAGGCAGTTTGCTACAACTACGAATTACTTTTCCAGGCCGGCAGGCGGCCAGTTTTCCAGCTTCATGCCCAAGGTCAAGCCGCGCGATGCCAGCACTTCCTTGATTTCGTTCAGGGACTTGCGGCCCAGATTTGGCGTTTTCAGCAGTTCGTTTTCCGAACGTTGGATCAGGTCGCCGATGTAGTAGATGTTTTCCGCTTTCAGGCAGTTTGCCGAACGCACGGTCAACTCCAGGTCGTCGACTGGACGCAACAGGATAGGATCGACCAGCGGAGCGCGCGATGGCGCTTCGGCGGCAGCTTCCGTGCCTTCCAGGGCAGCGAACACATTCAACTGATCCACCAGGACGCGGGCCGACTGGCGGATCGCTTCTTCCGGCGAGATCACGCCGTTGGTTTCGATGTTGATGATCAGCTTGTCCAGGTCGGTACGCTGTTCAACGCGGGCCGATTCAACGAAGTACGATACGCGGCGCACTGGCGAGAACGATGCATCGAGAATGATGCGGCCGATGGTCTTGTTCGTGTCTTCCGACAGGCGACGCACGTTACCAGGAACGTAGCCGCGGCCTTTTTCAACCTTGATCTGCATGTCCAGCTTGCCACCAGCGGTCAGGTGGGCGATCACGTGGTCAGGGTTGATCAGTTCGACGTCATGCGGCAGGTCGATGTCGGAGGCCAGGATCGCGCCTTCGCCTTCTTTTTTCAGGGTCAGGGTTACCGAATCGCGGTTGTGGACTTTGAAAACCACACCCTTCAAGTTCAGCAACAGATCGACGACGTCTTCTTGCACGCCATCGAGGGAGGAATATTCGTGGACGACGCCAGCGATCGTCACTTCGGTCGGCGCGTAGCCTACCATCGACGACAGCAGAACGCGGCGCAACGCGTTACCCAATGTGTGGCCATAGCCGCGCTCGAACGGTTCCATCACGACCTTGGCGTGACCTGCACCGAGAGCTTCAACATCGATAATACGTGGCTTCAACAAACTGTTTTGCATGAAATGTCCTTTTCAATACCCTCGGCTCATTACACCGATAAGGCTGATGGCATTAGTGAAACGCCCACTTTACAAAAGCAAAGTGGGCGGAGATCTTGCTACTGACTACTATTAACGCGAGTACAGCTCGACGATCAGCGATTCGTTGACGTCGTTAGCGATTTCGTTACGCTCTGGCAGGGACTTGAAGGTACCTTCCATTTTCTTGGCATCAACCGAAACCCAGCTAGGCATACCAACTTGTTCAGCCAGCGACAGTGCTTCAACGATACGCACTTGCTTTTTCGATTTTTCACGAACAGCAACGATGTCGCCAACTTTGACTGCGTACGAAGCGATGTTCACAACGATACCGTTCACGGTGAACGCTTTGTGGCTGACCAATTGACGCGCTTCAGCGCGGGTCGAGCCAAAGCCCATGCGGTAGCAAACGTTGTCCAGACGCGTTTCCAGCAACTTCAACAGCGTTTCGCCGGTGTTGCCTTTACGACGGTCTGCTTCAGCGAAGTAGCGGCGGAATTGACGTTCCAGCACGCCGTACATGCGCTTGACTTTTTGCTTTTCGCGCAGTTGGTTACCGTAGTCCGAGGTGCGGGCGCCGGATTTGACACCGTGCTGGCCTGGCTTGACGTCCAGTTTGCACTTGCTGTCCAGCGAGCGACGGGCGCTCTTCAGGAACAGGTCTGTACCTTCACGGCGGGAAAGTTTTGCTTTAGGTCCGATATAACGTGCCACGATACTTCCTTTTTTTAAATGATAACGCCCCAGCCACATGCATGATCAAACACACTGATGCGGTTAGGCGCTAGTCTGATTTGGTTTCAATCAGACGGTGGCTGAAAACGAAAAACCCGTCAAACAGAATTTGACAGGCAAGAACAGCCGGGCAGTATAACCGTTTCCGGCTCCCTGCTCCAGCGTTTTCACACAACTGTACTGAGTTACAACAGACAGCAAAGCAGCTGGCGCCGAAGCGCCCTCTGCAACACTATCTTAGATACGACGACGTTTCGGTGGACGGCAACCGTTGTGCGGTACCGGCGTCACGTCCTGGATCTCGGTGATCTTGATGCCCAGGTTGTTCAGCGCGCGAACGGCGGATTCACGACCAGGACCTGGGCCCTTGATACGTACTTCCAGGTTCTTGACGCCACACTCTACAGCCACTTTACCAGCGGCTTCCGCGGCGACCTGCGCTGCGAACGGGGTCGATTTACGCGAACCCTTGAAGCCTGCACCGCCGGAGGTAGCCCACGACAAGGCATTGCCTTGACGATCGGTGATGGTAATGATGGTGTTATTGAACGATGCGTGGACATGTGCGATGCCTTCAGCGACGTTCTTTTTAACTTTTTTACGCACGCGTGCTGATGCGGCGTTATTTTGCGACTTAGCCATAATTATTCCCTAGCGGATTATTTTTTCAGCGATTGAGCGGCTTTACGCGGTCCCTTGCGGGTACGTGCGTTCGTACGCGTACGCTGGCCACGGCAAGGCAGACCCTTACGATGACGCATGCCGCGGTAGCAACCCAGATCCATCAAACGCTTGATGTTCATGGACAGTTCACGACGCAGATCGCCTTCAACGATGAATTTACCTACTTCATCGCGCAGCTTTTCCAGTTCGCTGTCATCCAGATCTTTGATCTTTTTGTTGGTTGCTACACCGGTCGATGCACAGATTTTCTCTGCGCGTGGACGGCCCACACCGTAGATGGCCGTCAGGCCGATAACGGTATGCTGATGATTTGGGATATTAACCCCTGCAATACGTGCCATTTGTTATTCCTCGATTAACCTTGACGCTGCTTGTGACGTGGTTCCACGCAGATTACGCGGACTACGCCTTTGCGCTTGATGATCTTGCAGTTGCGGCAGATCCGCTTGACTGATGCGAGAACTTTCATTTTGGGGCTCTTTCTTTCGCTTCTTTGGTTTGATTCAGTGTGTTACTTGGTACGGAACACAATGCGGGCTCGGCTCAGGTCGTACGGCGTTAACTCCACCGTCACCTTGTCTCCAGGGAGAATGCGAATATAGTTCATCCGCATTTTACCTGAAATATGCCCGAGCACCACGTGTCCGTTCTCCAGCTTCACTCGAAATGTTGCATTTGGGAGATTCTCAAGAATCTCGCCCTGCATCTGTATGACGTCGTCTTTTGCCATTCGGTATGTTTACCGCGCTTAACGCGTCGGAATTCCGCCCTTGAAATTTGCTTTGCGCAGCAGCGAATCATATTGCTGCGACATCACGTAGTTCTGTACTTGCGCCATGAAATCCATGGTGACAACTACAATAATCAATAAAGAAGTACCGCCGAAATAGAATGGTACTTTCCACTGGGCTTGCATAAATTCCGGCAATAAACACACCAGGGTGATGTAGACTGCGCCGGCAAGTGTCAAGCGTGTCAGGATCTTGTCGATGTAACGGGCTGTCTGCTCGCCTGGACGGATCCCGGGAATGAACGCACCGCTTTTCTTCAAGTTATCCGCTGTTTCCTTGCTGTTAAATACCAGCGCTGTATAGAAGAAACAGAAAAACACGATCGCCACTGCGTACAACAGCGCATGGATAGGCTCACCAGGCCCCATCGATGCTGCCAAATCTTTCAAGAACCGCACCGCAGGGTTAGCGTTGTCGGCGCCCTTTGAAAACCAGTCCACGATAGTGGCCGGGAACAAGATGATCGAAGAAGCAAAGATCGGCGGGATCACGCCGGCCATGTTCAGCTTCAACGGCAAATGGCTGGTTTGACCGCCATAAATCTTGTTGCCTACCTGGCGCTTCGCGTAATTGACCAATATTTTGCGCTGACCACGTTCGACGAATACAACGAAGTACGTTACCAGTGCTACCAGAATCACGATGAAAATCGCGCTGAAGCTGCCGATCGAACCATTCGACACCTGAGTGAACAAGCCACCCAACGCCGACGGCAGACCTGCTGCAATCCCGGCAAAAATGATGATCGAGATGCCATTCCCCAAGCCACGCTCGGTAATTTGCTCACCCAACCACATCAAAAACATTGTTCCGGTCAACAAAGTGACGACCGTCACGAAGCGGAATGCAAGACCAGGTTCCAACACCAGACCAGCTTGCGACTCCAGTGCGACTGCAATGCCTAACGCTTGGAACAGTGCCAGGGCAACCGTGAAATACCGGGTGTACTGGGTGATCTTGCGACGACCTGCTTCGCCTTCTTTTTTCAACGCTTCCATCTGCGGTGACACGATCGACAGCAATTGCATGATGATCGAGGCCGAGATATAAGGCATGATACCCAGCGCAAACACTGTAAAACGAGACAAGGCACCGCCCGAGAACATGTTGAACATGCCCAGGACGCCGCCTTCGTGCTCCTTGAACAGCGAGGCTAATTGTGTCGGGTCAATCCCGGGAACCGGGACGTGAGCACCGATACGATAAACCACCAATGCGCCAAGCAAAAACCAGAGCCGTCCCCAAGGGAAACCGGCCGCTGCACTTTTAGCAAGTTGTGGATTAGTCGCCAATTTTCGCTCCGATCAAGCTGTTAGCGGTCAACTCAGGCTACCGAGCCGCCGGCTGCTTCGATGGCGGCTTTCGCGCCAGCGGACACTTTCAAGCCCTTCAAATTCACCGCTTTGGTGATTTCGCCGGACAAGATCACGCGCACGTCACGGGCCAACACGCCCAGAACGCCAGCTTGCTTCAAGACCAGAATGTCGACATCGCCAACAGCCAGGTTGTTCAGATCGGACAGGCGCACTTCAGCTTTGAAGGTTGCGTGCATCGATTTGAAACCGCGCTTAGGCAGACGGCGTTGCAGAGGCATCTGACCGCCTTCGAAACCGACTTTATGAAAGCCGCCCGAACGCGATTTCTGACCTTTGTGACCACGACCCGAGGTTTTACCCAGGCCGGAGCCGATACCGCGACCGACGCGACGCTTGTAGTGCTTAGCGCCTTCGGCTGGTGCAATAGTATTCAATTCCATGATTTGCTCCGTTCGTGTAAGCCCGAAGGCTTACCCGACAACTTTAACGAGATACGATACTTTATTGATCATGCCGCGTACGGATGGGGTGTCTTGCAATTCGGAAACCGAATTTACACGACGCAGACCCAGACCGCGCACGGTAGCGCGATGCGATTCGCGCGTACCGATCAAGCCCTTGACCAATTGCACTTTGACTGTGTTTGTCATTTTGTCCACCTTAAGCCAGAATGTCTTCGACCGACTTGCCGCGTTTGGCAGCGATATCGGAAGCAGTGCTCATTTTCGACAGGCCGTCCAGCGTAGCGCGTACCAGGTTATATGGGTTGTTCGAACCGGTGGATTTCGCCACCACGTCCGTCACGCCCATCACTTCGAAGATAGCGCGCATTGCGCCACCAGCGATAACGCCAGTACCAGGCTTAGCTGGGTTCATCAGGACCTTGGAGGCGCCGTGACGACCAACAACCGTGTGATGCAAGGTGCCGTTTTTGAGCGGTACTTTGATCAGGTTGCGACGGGCTTCTTCCATTGCCTTCTGCACGCCAACTGGCACTTCTTTCGATTTGCCCTTGCCCATGCCGACGCGGCCATCGCCATCACCAACTACGGTCAGCGCGGCGAAACCCATGATACGACCACCCTTGACCACTTTGGTCACGCGGTTGATCGCGATCATTTTTTCGCGCATGCCATCATCCGGCTTGTCGCTTTGCATTTTTGCTTGCATTTTTGCCATGATTGATCCTTAGAACTTCAGACCGGCTTCGCGTGCGGCTTCTGCCAACGCTTTCACACGGCCGTGGTAACGGAAACCGGAGCGGTCAAACGCAACTTCGGTAATCCCTGCTTTCAACGCTTTTTCAGCGACGCGCTTGCCGATCAAGGCTGCAGCAGCGGCATTGCCGCCTTTGCCGGATTGGCCTGCCAGTTCAGCGCGAACTTCCGCTTCAGCCGTCGAGGCCGAAACCAGAACTTTAGCGTCCGGGCTGATCAGGTTGGCGTAAATGTGCAGGTTGGTGCGGTGCACCGACAAGCGATTTACTTTCAATTCCGCAATCTTGATGCGGGTTTGGCGTCCGCGGCGAAGCCGTGATTCTTTCTTATCCATCGTCAGCCCCTAATTACTTCTTCTTGGTTTCTTTAAGCTTAACCACTTCGTCCGCATAGCGAACGCCCTTGCCCTTGTAAGGCTCAGGGGAGCGGTAAGCACGAACTTCAGCGGCTACCTGGCCAACCTGTTGACGGTCGATACCTTTAATCAGGATCTCGGTCGGGGTTGGTGTTGCGCAGGTAACGCCGGCTGGCATGTCATGCACTACAGGGTGCGAGAAACCCAGGGACAGATTCAACTTGTCGCCTTGAGCTTGCGCCTTGTAACCCACGCCTACCAGGTTCAGCTTTTTCTCGAAACCCTTGGTGACGCCAACAACCATGTTGTTGACCAGTGCGCGCAGCGTGCCGGACATGGCATTGGCTTCGCGGCTGTCGTTCGCCACGTCGAAACTCAGGGTTCCTGCATTGTTTTCCACTTTAACCTGGCCGGTGAGGGCCTGGGAAAGTACGCCCAGCGGGCCTTTTACGGTGATCGCTTGTGCGGAGATGGCGACTTCGGCGCCAGCTGGCACTACGATAGGCATTTTAGCTACTCGAGACATGTGTAACTCCTTAAGCCACGTAGCAAATAACTTCGCCGCCGACACCGGTAGCGCGTGCTTTGCGGTCAGTCATGACGCCTTGCGGAGTCGACACGATCGCCACACCCAAGCCATTCATCACAACAGGGATCTCGTCTTTACCCTTGTAGACGCGCAGACCCGGACGGGACACGCGCTCCAAGCGCTCAATGACGGGACGGCCAACATAATACTTCAAACCGATTTTCAGTTCCGCTTTGCCACCAGCTTCGGCAACAGCGAAATCTTCAATGTAACCCTCGTCCTTCAGGACGCTGGCAATCGCAATTTTGACTTTCGACGATGGCATGGCCACGGTCGTCTTTTGCACGCCTTGTGCATTGCGAATGCGGGTCAGCATATCGGCGATAGGATCGCTCATACTCATTGCATATTCTCCTATTACCAGCTTGCTTTTGTCATACCCGGAATTTCACCACGCATGGCGAATTCACGGAGCTTGATACGACCCAGACCGAATTTACGGAATGTGCCGCGCGGACGACCAGTGATGGCGCAACGGTTACGTTGACGCGTCGGGTTCGAGTTACGTGGCAGCGCCTGCAATTTCAGGCGAGCTTCGTAGCGCTCTTCTTCCGATTTCGATTGGTCATCGACGATGGCCTTGAGAGCTTCGCGCTTAGGGGCGAATTTCGCCACCAGGTCAGCACGCTTGATCTCACGATTAATCAGTGACAGTTTGGCCATGATCAGTTCCTGAAAGGGAATTTAAAGGCGGCGAGCAAAGCTTTGGCTTCGTCATCGGTCTTAGCGGTTGTCGTGATGCTGATATTCATACCGCGCAACGCGTCAATCTTGTCGTATTCGATTTCAGGGAAAATGATCTGTTCCTTGACACCGATGTTGTAGTTGCCACGACCATCAAATGCACGGCCGTTCACACCACGGAAATCGCGTACGCGCGGCAGAGCCACGGTAATGAAGCGATCCAGGAACTCGTACATGCGAGCGCCGCGCAGGGTGACCATCGTACCGATCGGGTAACCTTCACGGATTTTGAAGCCTGCGATCGCTTTGCGGGACTTGGTGGTCACTGGCTTCTGGCCGGCGATCTTGGTCAAGTCAGCAACTGCGTGCTCGAGAACTTTTTTATCCGCGATAGCCTCACCAACACCCATGTTCAGGGTGATCTTGGTCAGGCGTGGGACTTCCATTACCGACTTGTAACCAAACTTGCTGGTCAGGTCGGCAACGACTTTTTCTTTATAGAATTCTTGGAGACGTGCCATGATTTCTTAAGCCTTCACTACTTCGCCGGAGGATTTAAAGATGCGAACTTTCTTGCCGTCCACTTCTTTGAAACCCACGCGATCTGCCTTGCCAGTCGCTGCATTAAACAATGCAACGTTGGACACGTGAATTGGCATGGTCTTATCGACGATACCACCAGTTACGCCAGTCATCGGGTTTGGCTTAGTCGCTTTTTTAGCGATGTTAATGCCGTCAACCACGATATGTTCAGCATCGATACGCTGCTGTACCACACCACGTTTGCCCTTGTCTTTCCCGGTCAGAACGATGACTTCGTCGTTTTTACGAATCTTATCCATTACGACTCCTTACAGGACTTCCGGTGCCAGGGACACGATTTTCATGAACTTCTCAGTGCGCAGTTCGCGCGTGACAGGTCCAAAAATACGGGTACCGATCGGTTCCAGCTTGGCGTTCAACAGAACGGCGGCGTTGCCGTCGAACTTCACCAGGGAACCGTCTTGGCGGCGAACACCTTTAGCGGTGCGCACAACCACGGCGTTATAAATTTCACCTTTTTTGACACGGCCACGTGGCGCAGCAACCTTAACGGTTACCTTGATCACATCGCCAATGCCAGCATAACGGCGCTTGGAGCCGCCCAATACCTTGATGCACATTACTTCTTTGGCACCGGTATTGTCAGCCACTTCGAGCCGGCTTTCAGTTTGAATCATAGTATTCTCTTTCCCAACTTAAGCCGAAGAATCCACACAATGTAGACCCACGGTCAGTCTTGGTCCCGCCAGAGCCGCCCTGCTGGGCTTCACTGTTTGGGTGCATGACCTTCATACATCAACTGACCGCGAATGCTACTGTCTGTGGCCAGACACTTTGCGGCGTTACATGAACGAAGCCCGCAAGTATTACATACAATTTGCGGGCCTGCAAGTACTAATTAAAAGCCACCGCCGAAACGGTGGTTTTTATTTAAACGGTTGGTGCGGCTTGAACCACACGTGTCACCGTCCATGCCTTCGTTTTGGAGATCGGGCGACCTTCCTGGATCTCGACCGTGTCACCGGCCTTGACTTGGTTGGTCTCGTCATGCGCGTGATACTTGTTCGAGCGCATGATGATCTTGCCATACAAAGGATGTTTTACGTGGCGCTCGATCAGAACGGTAACGGTCTTGTCCATCTTGTCCGAAACCACTTTACCGATCAGCGTGCGCTTGAGCGACTGTTTCACTGGTTCGTTCATTTGGCTTCCTTCAGATTCATTACCGTCTTCACACGCGCGATATCGCGGCGTACCTTCTTGAGCTGCGAAGTGTTGCTCAGCTGCTGCGTAGCGATTTGCATGCGCAGGCCGAACTGTGCCTTCAACAGGTCATTCAGCTCTTTTTGCAGAGCTGGCTGGTCCTTGCCGCGGAGTTCAGATGCTTTCATATACAACTCCAATTATTGGCCGACTTGGCGGATGACAAACGTCGTCGCCAGTGGCAGTTTAGCGGCGGCAAGACGGAATGCTTCCCGTGCCAGCGCTTCATCAACGCCATCCATTTCGTACAGTACTTTGCCTGGCTGAATTTCAGCGACGTAGTACTCAGGATTACCTTTACCGTTACCCATACGGACTTCAGCCGGTTTGTTCGAAATCGGTTTGTCCGGGAAAATACGGATCCAGATACGGCCACCGCGCTTGATGTGACGCGTCATTGCACGACGCGCCGCTTCAATTTGACGCGCAGTGATACGACCGCGCGCAACTGCCTTCAGACCGAATTCGCCAAACGACACGGCGGTGCCGCGGCTGTGCGAAATACCGGTGTTACGGCCTTTCTGCTCTTTACGATACTTTCTGCGTGCTGGTTGCAGCATGATTATTCTCCTGCTTTCTCAGCTGGTGCTGCTGCGGCGGCCGGTTTAGCGGCGGTACGCACACGTGCACCTGGTGCTGTGGATGGTTTCGCACCGGCACCGGCTGGACGTGGACGGCCAGCTGGCTTGCCATCGTCACGGCGTGGGCCGCGGCTTTTCTTCTCGTCAGCTGGGGTATCGATGACTGGCGCATCGCCGTTAGGCGCGCGGTCACCTTTGTATACCCACACCTTGACACCGATGATGCCGTAGGTGGTCGACGCTTCGCTGGTACCGTAGTCGATATCGGCGCGCAGGGTATGCAGAGGCACGCGGCCTTCGCGGTACCACTCTTTACGCGCGATTTCGATACCGTTCAGACGGCCGGACGACATGATCTTGATACCGAGAGCACCCAGGCGCATTGCATTTTGCATGGCACGCTTCATGGCGCGGCGGAACATGATCCGTTTTTCCAGCTGCTGAGCGATCGAATCGGCGATCAGTTGCGAGTCGATTTCTGGCTTGCGAATTTCTTCGATGTTCACGTGAACAGGCACGCCCATGATCTTGGTCAGCGCGGACTTCAGTACTTCGATGTCTTCGCCTTTTTTACCAATGACCACGCCTGGACGCGAGCTGTAGATCGTGAAGCGCGCGTTCTTGGCTGGGCGCTCGATAACGATGCGGCCAACGGAAGCGTTCTTCAGTTTCTTTTTCAGGTAAGCACGTGCTTTCAAGTCTTCGTTCAGCATGGCAGCGAAATTACCGTTGCCTGCATACCAGCGCGAAGCCCAGTTACGGGTGACCGCCAGACGGAAACCGGTTGGATGAATTTTCTGACCCATCGTGGCTCCTTAGTTACCGACAGTCACGTAAACGTGACAGGATTGTTTCGAAATACGGTCGCCACGGCCTTTTGCACGCGCGGTGAAGCGCTTCAGGACCGGGCCCTTTTCGACGTAGATCGTTTTCACGAACAATTCGTCGATGTCCGCGCCATCATTGTGCTCGGCATTCGCAATAGCGGATTCCAGAACGCGTTTGATGATCGCAGCACCTTTTTTCGGGCTGAATTGCAAGATGTTGAGTGCAGCGTCAACTTTCTTGCCACGGATCAGGTCAGCAACCAGGCGGCCCTTTTGGTCCGACAGGCGCACACCTTTGAGGATAGCTTTAGTTTCCATTATTTCTTAGCCTTTTTGTCAGCTGCATGGCCCTTGAACGTACGGGTCAGTGCGAATTCGCCGAGCTTGTGACCAACCATGTTTTCGGAAACATAAACCGGCACGTGCAGCTTGCCGTTATGCACCGCGATCGTCAGGCCGATGAAGTCAGGCATGATTGTCGAACGACGCGACCAGGTTTTGATTGGCTTTTTGTCTTTGGCTGCTTGTGCGGCTTCAACTTTTTTCACCAGGTGGGCGTCACAGAACGGCCCTTTTTTCAATGAACGTGTCATGTGCTACCCCTTATTTCTTGCCGCGGCGCGAGACGATCATGGAAGTAGTACGCTTGTTGCTGCGTGTCTTCTTACCCTTGGTCTGTTGGCCCCATGGCGAAACTGGATGACGACCAGCTGCTGTTTTACCTTCACCACCACCGTGCGGGTGATCGACCGGGTTCATGACCACACCGCGAACGGTAGGACGAACACCGCGCCAGCGCATCGCACCAGCTTTACCGATTTTACGCAGGCTATGCTCGGCATTGCCGACTTCACCAACCGTTGCACGGCACTCGATGTGCACGCGACGTACTTCACCCGAGCGCAGACGCACTTGAGCGTAGGTACCTTCACGTGCCATCAGCACAACGCCAGCGCCGGCGGTACGTGCCATTTGGGCACCTTTACCTGGCAGCATTTCGACGCAATGCATCACGGTACCGACTGGGATGTTACGGATTGGCAAGCAGTTACCCGATTTGATCGGTGCTTCCGAACCGTTCATCACGCTGTCGCCAACGGCCATGCCTTTGGTTGCGATGATGTAGTGACGTTCGCCGTCGGCGTAGCACAACAGAGCGATATTCGCGGTGCGGTTTGGATCGTATTCGATACGTTCCACTTTCGCTGGAATACCATCTTTGGTGCGCTTGAAGTCGATCAAGCGGTAGTGTTGCTTATGACCACCACCGATATGACGGGTGGTGATGTGACCGTTGTTGTTACGACCAGCGGTCTTGGATTTCTTTTCAACCAGGGCAGCGAACGGACGACCTTTGTACAGGTCGGCATTCACCACCTTCACCATGCCGCGACGGCCTGGCGAGGTTGGTTTCATCTTAACGAGTGCCATTATGCAGCCTCCTCGGAGAAGTTGATTTCCTGGCCAGGCTTCAGGCACACGAAAGCACGCTTGGTATGGTTACGACGACCGTTGAACTTGCCGGTGCGCTTTTGCTTACCTTCGCGGTTTGCAGTTTGCACGGACAGAACTTCAACCTTGAACAGCAGTTCGACCGCTGCCTTGATTTCAGGCTTGGTTGCATCCGGCAGTACGCGGAATACAATTTGCTCGTTCTTTTCCGCGACCATGGTGGCCTTTTCGGAAATCACGGGCGCCAACAGCACCTTCATCAAGCGTTCTTCGCTATGTTTCAAAATCGCGCTCATGCCAGCATCTCCTCAATCTTGGCCAATGCAGCTTTGGTGACCAGGATCTTCTTGTAGAACACCAGGGACATCGGGTCTGCGTGACGTGGCTCAACGACGAGTACGTTAGGCAGGTTGCGCGATGCCAGTTCCAGGTTTTCGTTCAGAACGTCGGTGATGATCAGAACCGAATCAAAGCCCAGGCCGTTCAATTTTTGCGACAGCAGCTTGGTTTTTGGCGCGTCGATCGTCAGATCGTCGATGACGATCAGGCGCTCTTCGCGAGCCAGCTGCGACAGGATCGAGCAGATACCTGCGCGATACATCTTTTTGTTCACTTTGTGGGTGAAGTTTTCGTCAGGCGAGTTCGGGAAAATCCGACCACCGCCGCGCCACAGTGGCGACGACGACATACCAGCACGAGCGCGGCCGGTACCTTTTTGGCGCCATGGCTTTTTCGTCGTGTGGTGAACTTCTTCACGGTCTTTTTGCTTGCGGTTACCACTACGTGCATTCGCTTGATAAGCGATGACGACTTGGTGGATCAGCGCTTCATTGTAGTCACGGCCGAAAATCGTATCGGCTGCAGCAACGTTCGAGGCGGCTTGACCTTGCGCATTCAGAAGCTTGAGTTCCATCGTTTAAGCTCCCTTCTTGGCTTTGGTTTTGATGGCTGGCGAGACAACTACCTGGCCATTTTTCGCACCTGGAATCGCGCCTTTAACCAGCAGCAGCTGACGGTCGGCATCGATACGGGCGATCACGAGGTTCTGGATCGTACGGTTAACGTCACCCAGATGACCGGTCATGCGCTTACCAGGGAAAACGCGACCTGGATCTTGTGCCATACCGATGGAACCTGGAACGTTGTGCGAACGCGAGTTACCGTGCGTTGCACGGCCAGAAGCGAAGTGGTAACGTTTGATAACGCCTGCATAGCCTTTACCGATGGTAACGCCTTGCACGTCGATCTTTTGACCGACTTCGAACAGGGAAGCAGCGACAACATCGCCAGCTTTCAGTTCAGCGGCTTTGGCAGCGTCGACACGGAACTCTTTCAACAGAGTACCGGCTTCAACGCCAGCTTTAGCGTGATGACCAGCAACAGCTTTGGTCACGCGGGAAGCGCGACGTTGACCGAATGCGACCTGAACAGCGGAGTAGCCATCTGTTTCAGGGGTTTTGATTTGCGCAACACGGTTGTTCGATACGTCCAACACGGTGACCGGGATCGAATCCCCTTCATCCGTGAAAATGCGCATCATACCAACCTTGCGACCGAGAAGGCCTAGGCTCATTTTTTCTCCATTCCCACCTGCGATTGGGCGGGGCTTGTTTAACTACAAAGTAACGTAGGACTCAAAAAAGACGAATCCATACCGAAGCCGGCTAGTATATAGCACAAAAACCCTTGACGCAACAAGTTAACACGAGGTATGTCAAAGTGTTGCGCGACGCCCCTGCGGGAGTTGCCGGCGCGCCTGAAAAACGCTGCCGCAAGGCAAGCTCACGGGCGCAAAGCACGGCGGCATGCGGCCTCGCGGGCGATGCCAGAAACACGCAGGGCGCGCCATGGCATGCGCGCCCTGCTCCACTCATCCTGGGCGTGGCACCCGGAAAAGCTTATTGCTGGCAGTTGATCAGGCAATGTTCGTACAGGTCCTCGCAGATCGGGCTGCCGCCGAGGTGCGCCCGGCAATTCGCCACTTTTTGCCCGCACTCGCTATAGCACTGCGTGACGTCGCCAGCGGCAAACGCGTACGAGGCGCTCAGGCCCAACGCAAACAGAAAAACCATCGTCTTCTTGATCATATTGCATCTCCGTTTTATCGGATGGACAAACAACCAGGACGCCACGCCATCCTCGCACCGCCCCGGGCAGACGCCACGGCGCCCGCCATTACCTAAAAAGCAATGCCAATAGCATACCGTAAACAATACCAACCAACTACCAATTAATGCTGCGGTTCTTTCCCCGCGCAAAATGCAAAAGCCAGCCCGGGCATATCACTGTCCGAGCTGGCTGCAAGGTGGCGCATGGCACCCAGGTAAGTCTTACTCTTGGGGCGCTCCTTTGCCAATCTGATACCAGTCCACCTTGCGCGTCGCCACCATGATGGCGGCCAGCACGGCAAACAGCAGGATGCTGCCCATCACCAGCGCATTGTTTTCCGAGCTCAGCAAGCCATACAGGGCGCCATACAGCATGGTCAGCCCCACGCCGAAGCCGATCCCGCGCCAGGCGTTGTGCAGCACGTGCACCAGATAAAAGCTGGTCAGCACGATACAGGCGGCGCTGGCGATCAGATAGGCGGTCAGGAAGGCGATGTGTTCCGCCAGGCCCACCAGCAGCAGGAAAAAGATCACCAGCGACAGGCCCACCAGCAGATATTGCACCGGGTGGATCGGCAGGCTTTTCAGGATTTCAAAGATGAAGAAGGCGGCAAAGGTCAGCGCCACGAACAGCAAGCCATATTTGGTGGCCCGGTCCGATTGCGAATACACGTTCACCGGCTCGATGAAGCCCACGCTGAAGCGGTCGATCTGGCCCAGCGGCGCACTGTCGGGCACCTTGAACTCGCCCTCGATCGTGCTCAGCTGCGTTTGCGCATTGGTGGCCAGCGAGGAGATGCTCCACTCGACCTGAAAGCCATCGGCGTTGATCTGGCGGAATTTCGGCGACGGCAGGAAGCGCCCGCCAAACTGCGGATGCGGCCAGTTCGACTTGATGCTGATCTGACTGTTTTTCGCCACTGGCACGAAGTGCTGGCGTTCGATGCCGTCGAGGCCCAGATCAAAACTGAAGTGCACCTGCTGCGGTGCCGTCAAAGGCATGGCGCCCAGTGGCGCATGCAGGCCGCTGCGGAAGGCAAACAGGTCGGTGCCCTGCTCGAACTCGATCTTCTGGCCGCCCCAGTCGATTTTCGGAATATTACGGATACCGCGCACGTCCTCGATGGACAGGGCCACGAACGGCGCACCCAGGGTCACGCGCGAATCCGGCGACTTGCGCGGCAGCTGGCTGCCGGCAGGCACCGTGAAGTCGCCCTTGAACGCGTGCTGGCCGCTGTAGACCAGCACCTGGTGGATGCCGCGGTAGCGGCGGTCCGTGTCGATGTTACCGTTGAGCAGTAAATTGTTCGGGTAGACAAGCAGACGGCGCTGCACCGTGCGGCGCAACAACTCCGAGCGCACCGCCGATTTCGCTTCCTTGTCATCTCCCTTGGCCACCTCCACGCGCTCTTCATACTGCTCCGTGTAGGGAATCACCAGGATGGGGCCGATGATGGTTTGTTCGCGCACCGAATCGGCGGCGATGCTGTTGACGGCTTCCTGGCGGAATTCCATCCGCTCCTTGATCGTTTCCTGAATCATCAGCAAAGGCAGGCCGATTATCAGCATCAGGCCGAACACGATCAACGCTTTGACTAACAGAGTTTTTTGCATGGCGCATCCTTGAAGTAAGGCGGCCAGTGTAAAAAAGCTGTATGCGCTGACGATGCAGTCCGTGTGAAGCGGGCAAATAAAGTGCGCTAAGAGTGTGCTAGGCCAGCGGCAGGCACAGGCGCGCGCAGGCGCCACCGTCCGCATGATTGAGCACCTCGACCGTGCCGCCATGCAAGGAAGCGACCTCGCGCACGAAGGGCAGGCCCAGACCCGTGCTCTTGCCAGTGCTCGGGCGCGGCAGAGAGTAGAAACGCTCGAAGACGCGCTCCAGCGCATACGCGGGGATGCCTGCGCCGCGGTCGCGCACGGCGATTTCCACGTGCGTGCCCTGGCGATGCGCCGTCACATCGATGCAGCTGCCCGGCGGCGCAAAGCCGGCCGCGTTGTCGAGCAGATTGCCCAGCGCCTGGCGCAGCAGCAAGGCATCGCCGTCCACACTCGCCTCGTCCGCCTGAAGCTGCAGGCGCACGCCGCGCGCCGCCAGCGTGGCGGCCGCATCCTGCGCCACTTGCGCGAGCAGGGGCCCCAGCGCGATGCGCTCGGGGTGGTCGAGGCGCTGCTGCTTCTCCACGCGCACGAGGGCCAGCAGCTTGTCGATCAATTGCCGCTGGCGCGCGTTCTGCTCGAGGATACTGGCAAGGAACTGGCGCCGCTCGGCCGGCGGCATGTCTTCCTGCAGCAGCTCGGCCGAGGCCTGGATGGCGGCGATCGGGCTTTTCAATTCATGCGTCAGCGTATGCATCAGCTGCTCCACGTATTCCTTGCCTTCCAGACGCGTGCGCATCGCCTCCAGCGCCCGTCCCAGGGTGCCGATCTCGTTCGTACCCAGCGCCGGCAGCGCCACCTTGCGCCCCGCTTCCACATCGCCGATATAGGTCATCAGCTTGCCCAGCGCATGGTGCAGCCACCACGCGAACGCCAGGCCGATCAGCAGCGACAGCAGCAACAGCACGGCGCCGCGCTGCAGGATCTTGCGCTGGCTGCGCTCGACAAACGCTTGCACGCTGGCGTTCGGCTTGGCCACCGTCAGCACGCCGATCACCTCATTGCCGTCGCGAATCGGCGCGGCCACGTGCATCACGGTCGACATCTCGTCGTCGGGCCGGCTGCGCGTGCTGCGCGCGCCATACTTGCCCTGCAAGGTCAGATACACGTCATTCCAGCGCGAATAGTCGCGCCCCACGTCGCGCCCGCTGGAGTCGAACAGCACGATGCCGTGCCGGTCCGTGATGGTGATGCGGTAATCGAGCGTGCGCTTGCGCACGCCATTGATATTGACGTCCACGCCATGGCGCGCGTAATCCTGCATGCGCGCGGCCACGGGCGACTGCGCCAGCGTGCCCGCCTTCACGTCGGGCGCCACCAGGCTGGCCAGAAGCTGCGAGGTGTCGACCAGGGTGTCTTCCAGGGTCGAGCGCACGCCCGGCTTGACCTGCTCCATGAAGACATTCAGCAGGAACCACGCGGCCAGTCCGACGATCAGGAAGTAGCCGAGCAGAATGCGCAGGCCGATCTTCATGCGCCGGCCAGGCTGTAGCCGAGGCCACGGTGGGTGTGGATGGGATCGGCCTGCGCATCGACGGCGCGCAGCTTGGCGCGCAGCGATTTGACATGCGCATCGACCGTGCGCTCGAGCGTGTCGGGCGCCCCGCTCCACACGCGCTCCATCAGCTGCGCGCGCGACAGCACGTGGCCCGGATGCGCGAGCAGGGTTTTCAGCAACAGGTATTCATAGCGGGTCAGGTCCAGCGGCTGGCCGTGAAACAGTACCCGCGCCTCGAGCGCGCGCAACTCGAAGCGCGCCGGCGCGGTCGCGACGACAGGCGCAGCTATCGTCATGCCCGCCTCGCGCGGCGCCTGGGCGACGCCTGCGCGGCGCAGGATGACGCGGATGCGCGCCACCAGTTCGCGCGGCGAAAACGGTTTGGTGACGTAATCGTCGGCGCCGATTTCCAGGCCGACGATACGGTCGATCTCGTCGCTGCGGGCCGTCAGGAAGATCACGGGCACCTCGGAAAACTGGCGCAGCCGGCGGCATACTTCCAGCCCGCTCATGTCAGGCAAGCCCACGTCGAGCACCACGAGAACAGGCGTCTGAGCGTCTTCGCCGGACATGGGGCGCAGCGCGGCCAGGGCGTGCTCGCCCAACATCACATGGCGCGGCGTAAAGCCGTCCGTGCGCAGGGCATAGGCGATGCTGTCGGCAATCGCCTGTTCATCTTCCACGATCAGGACAGTCTTGGACATGGCGGCGGCACGCATTAGTGGACAAGCCCGGAGTATCCCTGAAGCATGCAAGCGGCGTCAATCCGGCGTCCATCGCGTGCGCCGGCGAAAAGCCACCCGCCCCAAAAAACTTGGAGTATATTTATTACGGCATGACTCCGCCGATACACCGTGTTTGACACCCGTCCGAGGAGACTATGAAGACCCATACCATCAGCCTGCTATGCGCTGTCAGCCTGCTGGCCGCCTGCGCGGCGCCAGCGACACTCGCCACCTCCAACGCACAACAAGATGCCTGTAAGGCGGCCGAACGCAAAGGCCAGTTTGGCGAAGCGGAACTGGCTTGCGTACAGGCGCTGCGCAGCGCCGAGCAGGCCGGAGCCAGCGCGGACATCGTCTCGCAGCGCCAGTCCAACCTGGGCCGCATCAAGCGCTTGCAGGGCAAGAATGCCGAAGCGGAGCAACTGTACCGCCAAGCCCTGGCCACGGAGGAGGCGGCGCAGCCGCGCAGCGATGCGCGCGTCGGCCGCCGCATGGTGGAACTGGCGTCGGCCCTGGCCGCGCAAGGCAAATGGCAGGAAGGCACGGGCTATCTGGAACGCGTGCTGCCGCTGCTGCCGAAGCTGTCGCCCGCCTCGCGCACGTATTCGGCGGAAGTGCTGCGCCAGTACGCCAAACAGCTGCAAGGCGGCCCGCAAGCAGCGCTGGGCGCGCGCTTCGAGGCGGTGGCGGCCAGCCTGTAATAAGCGACTGCCAGAGCCGGGCCTAAGGCTGGGCCACGTGGATGCTGGCCTTGATGTGCTTGAGGTGGGCCACGATGGTGAACGTCATCACCACCAGCAGCGACCATGAGCTCCATTTGCTGACGTGCACCACCGACCACGCGCCAAGCTGGTTCGGATAGCGCCACACGCCCCAGAAGGTGCTGATGTTTTCGGCCAGCCAGATGAAGAAGCCGACCAGCACGAAACCGAGCAGCAGGGGCATGCTGCGGTCGCGGTCGAGCGGGCGGAACACCACGGTGGTGCGCGCATACAAGCCCAGCGCACAGGCGGCCAGGTACCAGCGATAGTCGCCGATGTAGTGGTGGGTAAAGAAGTTAGCGTAGATCAGCAGCGCGATCAGCACCGCCATCCAGTACGGCGGATGGTGGCGGATCCGCATGTCGAGCAGGCGCCAGGTCTGGATGATGTAGCTGCCGACAGCCGCATACATGAAGCCGGAAAACAGGGGAACGCCAAACACCTTGGTGTAGGCAAAGTCGGGATAGCTCCACGACTGTATCGTCCCCGACACCTTGAACACCTCCAGCGCGAAGCCGACCGCATGAAACAGGCAGATGGCTTTCAATTCATCCCACGTTTCCAGCCCGCTCCAGACCATCGCGCCCTGGATCGCCAGCGCTACCAGCAGCAGCACGTCATAGCGCGGCAGGCCGAACAGGCCGGCGCGCGGCACCAGGAAGACGGCAGCAAAAAACAGTCCCACAAACAGGCATGACCTCGCCTCCTTGATGCCGAAATACAAAAATTCGGTCAGGAAGCGCGGCCAGCCGCGCAGGCGCTGACGGGGAGTTGCATTGAGCAGGTGGGTATCGAGGGCGTTGAGCATGCGGCAACTTTATCGGGCGGGGGCGGCACTGTAAAGTGGTTTTGCACGGCACAAAAGCAATGGGGCCGGGCGCACTCACGATCGTGAGCAGGCCCGGCCCCATCTCAGGCGGCGGGATACCCCGCCGGCCTTCTTAAAAACGATTATTGCAGTTTGATTTCGACATCAACACCAGCTGGCAGGTCCAGCTTCATCAGCGCGTCAACGGTTTTGTCCGTTGGGTCAACGATGTCCATCAGGCGTTGGTGCGTACGGATCTCGAACTGATCGCGCGAAGTTTTGTTGACGTGCGGGGAACGCAGCACATCGAAACGCTGAATACGGGTAGGCAGTGGTACTGGGCCTTTGACGACAGCGCCGGTGCGCTTCGCGGTCTCAACGATTTCCAGAGCGGACTGGTCGATCAGCTTGTAATCGAAAGCCTTCAGGCGGATACGGATTTTTTGGTTTGGTGCCGACATGATATTTCCTTAAAAGAACGAACCGCGCGGTTTGCACGGCAATGAGGTCATACGGGAATTTCTGACGCAACAACCGTCAGGGTCGACATGATAGCACCAAAATGCTTGCCAACCCCGGCAGTTGAATAAAAAGAAGGGCGCCGGGCGACGACGCGTCTTCTTTTATATTCGCTCAATAATTAAGCGATGATTTTTGCAACAACACCAGCGCCGACGGTACGGCCGCCTTCGCGGATAGCGAAGCGCAGACCTTCTTCCATCGCGATCGGGTTGATCAGCTTGACGGTGATCGACACGTTATCGCCTGGCATGACCATTTCTTTGTCTGCTGGCAACTCGATCGAACCGGTTACGTCCGTCGTGCGGAAGTAGAACTGTGGACGATAGTTGTTGAAGAATGGCGTATGACGGCCGCCTTCGTCTTTCGACAGAACATAGATCTCGCCGGTGAAGTGCGCGTGCGGCTTGATCGAGCCTGGCTTGGCCAGAACTTGACCACGTTGCACGTCTTCACGCTTGGTGCCGCGCAGCAGCAGACCAACGTTGTCGCCAGCTTGACCTTGGTCCAGCAGCTTGCGGAACATTTCCACGCCGGTGCAAGTCGTTTTGACGGTATCGGTGATACCGACGATTTCGATCTCTTCGCCGACTTTAACAATGCCGCGCTCGATACGACCGGTCACAACGGTACCGCGACCCGAGATCGAGAACACGTCTTCCACTGGCATCAGGAACGCACCGTCAACAGCGCGCTCTGGCGTTGGGATGTAAGCATCCAGCGCATCGGCCAGACGCAGCACTGCGTCAACGCCCATTTCGCCTTCTTTGCCTTCCAGCGCCATACGTGCCGAACCTTTGATGATAGGCAGGTCGTCGCCTGGGAATTCGTACTTCGACAACAGCTCGCGCACTTCCATTTCAACCAGTTCCAGCAGCTCTGCGTCGTCGACCAGGTCGCACTTGTTCAGGAACACGATGATGTATGGAACGCCAACTTGGCGGGCCAGCAGGATGTGTTCGCGGGTCTGTGGCATTGGGCCGTCAGCTGCGGAGCACACCAGGATCGCGCCGTCCATCTGGGCTGCACCGGTAATCATGTTTTTGATGTAATCGGCGTGGCCTGGGCAGTCAACGTGCGCGTAGTGACGCGTTTCCGTTTCGTACTCGACGTGGGCGGTGTTAATCGTGATACCGCGCGCTTTTTCTTCTGGTGCTGCATCGATCTGGTCGTATGCTTTAGCTTCGCCGCCGAATTTCTTCGACAGAACCGTTGCGATTGCAGCGGTCAGCGTGGTTTTACCGTGGTCGACGTGGCCGATGGTGCCGACGTTGACGTGCGGCTTGGTCCGTTCGAATTTACCTTTTGCCATTTTATTCTTCCTTAGAACAATGATTTAAATGTAGGGACCGGCATTCTCGTGAAAGCCGGCCCGGAACTTCTATTACTTAGCTTTCGAGCTTACGATTGCTTCAGTCACATGCTTAGGTGCTTCAGCATAGTGCTTGAATTCCATCGTGTAAGTCGCACGACCTTGGGTCGACGAACGCAACGATGTAGCGTAACCGAACATTTCCGACAGAGGTACTTCGGCCTTGATGATCTTGCCGCCACCGCCAGCAATTTCATCCATACCTTGCACCATGCCGCGACGCGACGACAGATCGCCCATCACGGTACCGGCGTAGTCTTCCGGCGTTTCCACTTCCACGGCCATCATCGGCTCCAGGATGACTGGCGATGCTTTGCGGCAGCCATCTTTGAATGCCATCGAAGCGGCCATGCGGAATGCATTTTCGTTCGAGTCAACATCATGGTACGAACCGAAGAACAGCGTGACTTTCACGTCAACGACTGGGTAGCCAGCCATCACGCCCGAAGTCAGCGTGTCGCGCACACCTTTTTCAACTGCAGGGATGTATTCGCGAGGAACGGTACCGCCCTTGATCGCGTCAACGAATTCGAAGCCCTTGCCCGGTTCTTGCGGTTCGATCTTCAGAACCACGTGACCGTATTGACCACGACCACCCGATTGCTTGACGAATTTGCCTTCCGACTCTTCGCACACTTTACGGATCGTTTCGCGGTAAGCCACTTGTGGCTTGCCGACGGTCGCTTCAACGTTGAATTCGCGCTTCATGCGGTCAACGATGATGTCCAGGTGCAACTCGCCCATACCGGCGATGATGGTCTGGCCCGATTCTTCATCGGTACGCACGCGGAACGATGGATCTTCTGCAGCCAGGCGGTTCAGCGCCAGGCCCATTTTTTCCTGGTCGGCCTTGGTTTTTGGCTCGACTGCCTGCGAA
The DNA here is from genome assembly GCF_058797855.1 of Janthinobacterium sp. GW823-FHT01H08. Classification (NCBI taxonomy): domain Bacteria; kingdom Pseudomonadati; phylum Pseudomonadota; class Betaproteobacteria; order Burkholderiales; family Oxalobacteraceae; genus Janthinobacterium; species Janthinobacterium sp. GW823-FHT01H08. The sequence goes on along the minus strand of NZ_CM179504.1, from coordinate 730,996 downwards.
ATCACCGGCTCAGGGAAGACCATGCGCTCCAGAACCACGCTGGCTTTTTCGTCGCAAAGCGTATCGCCCGTGGTGGTGTCTTTCAGACCCACAACGGCGGCGATGTCGCCAGCGCGCATTTCCTTGATTTCTTCGCGTTCGTTCGCTTGCATCTGCACGATACGGCCGATACGCTCTTTCTTCTGCTTCACGGAGTTCAACACCGAGTCGCCCGAATTCAGGGTACCCGAGTAGCAACGGATGAAGCACAACTGACCGACGAACGGATCGGTTGCGATCTTGAACGCCAATGCCGAGAATTTCTCATTGTCGTCAGCTGCGCGCTCGACTGGCTGCTCGTCGTCATCCAGACCTGGGACAGGCGGAATGTCGATAGGCGATGGCAGGTACTCGATGACCGCGTCCAACATGGCTTGCACGCCCTTGTTTTTAAAGGCGGTACCGCACAACATTGGAACGATTTCGCTGGCGATGGTACGCTGACGCAGAGCAGCCTTGATCTCGGCTTCCGACAGGTCGCCTTCTTCCAGGTACTTGTTCATCAGGTCTTCGGACGCTTCAGCAGCGGCTTCAACCATGTTCTCGCGCCACTTGGCAGCATCAGCGGCCAGGTGTGCAGGAATGTCGCCGTATTCAAACTTCATGCCTTGCGACGCGTCGTCCCAGATAACCGCTTTCATCTTGACCAGATCGATCACACCGGTGAAGACGTCTTCAGCGCCGATAGGCATCTGAATAGGTACTGGGTTCGCTTTCAGACGCGAACGCATCTGATCGTAGACCTTGAAGAAGTTGGCGCCGGTACGGTCCATCTTGTTCACGAAGGCCAGACGCGGCACTTTGTACTTGTTAGCCTGACGCCATACCGTTTCCGATTGTGGCTGCACGCCGCCGACTGCACAGTAAACCATGCAGGCGCCATCCAACACGCGCATCGAACGTTCCACTTCAATGGTGAAGTCAACGTGGCCTGGGGTGTCGATGATGTTGATGTGGTGCGCTGGGAAGTTGTTTGCCATGCCTTTCCAGAAGCACGTAACAGCAGCCGAGGTAATCGTGATACCGCGCTCTTGCTCTTGTGCCATCCAGTCGGTGGTGGCAGCGCCATCATGGACTTCGCCCAGCTTGTGGTTCACGCCTGTGTAGAACAGGACGCGCTCGGTCGTGGTCGTCTTACCTGCATCGATGTGAGCGGAAATACCGATATTGCGGTAGCGCTCAATGGGGGTCTTGCGGGCCATAATTAATCCTAAATGAATGGACAAAACCGAGCAGCATTTTTTTGCAAAAATGAGCCCGGCCTCGAACAACAGATGCTTGACAGCCGCCTTGCGGTAGCTGGCTTTATATTAGAAGCGGAAATGCGAGAACGCTTTGTTCGCTTCAGCCATACGATGGACTTCGTCGCGTTTTTTCATCGCGCCGCCGCGGCTTTCAGCCGCTTCCATCAGCTCACCGCCGAGGCGTTGTGGCATCGATTTTTCGCTGCGCTTGTTAGCAGCTTCACGCAACCAACGCATGGACAGGGCCATACGACGGACTGGGCGAACTTCGACCGGCACCTGGTAGTTTGCACCACCGACGCGACGGGATTTCACCTCAACCAATGGCTTGGCGTTGTTGATTGCGGTAGCAAAAACTTCGAGCGGATCTTTGCCCGATTTTGCTGCGATGTGCTCGAAAGCACCGTAGATGATGTTTTCTGCAACCGATTTCTTACCGGACAGCATCAGCACGTTTACAAATTTAGCGACATCAGTGTTGCCGAATTTTGGATCTGGCAAAATTTCGCGCTTGGGTACTTCACGACGACGTGGCATATCAATTCCTTTCAATCTTCAGTTGAGCGCGCGTTCTTCGCACACTCGCGGACGACCATCATAGTCTTCCACTTACTCGACCAGATGCGGTCGACTACATTCACTTAGCTAGTTGCCACTGAGCGAAACTTGGGTTTGCTGCGTACAACTTATTACTTCTTGCCAGCTTTAGCGCGCTTGGTACCGTACTTCGAACGCGATTGCTTACGGTCTTTGACGCCTTGGGTATCGAGGGCACCGCGAACCATGTGGTAACGCACACCCGGCAAATCCTTGACGCGGCCGCCGCGCAACAGCACAACACTATGCTCTTGCAGGTTATGGCCTTCACCGCCAATGTACGAAATGACTTCGAAACCATTGGTCAGGCGAACTTTAGCGACTTTACGCAGAGCCGAGTTAGGCTTCTTTGGAGTCGTGGTGTAAACACGTGTGCAGACGCCACGTTTTTGCGGGCTGTTTTCCAGCGCCGGCGATTTGCTCTTCACGGTCAAAGCGACGCGTGGATTGCGAATCAATTGATTGATGGTTGGCATCGTTATAAATCCAACAAAAAACTACGATTAATAACCCGGGCAAGATGCCCGGCGACTAAAACCTCGTCCCGCTTTCATCTACTGCGCACCGGAGGCGCCCGCAGCCACTCGATAAGGAGCGGCCATGAAATGCCAAGTAATGCGTAAACGATGAGCAGAATAAAATCGAGAACTCGCTAGTTTAGACCTTGTGTTACAGGGGGTCAATCAGTTTACCGCTTTTTGCTATAAAAAAAGGCAAAGAACGGGGGTATTTGTGGCATTTTGACTAATTTCTGGCGACACCATACGGACGCCGGCATCCGAAAACGATTGATGATTTGGCATTCTTTCCTAGCGACCACGGAATGCACGGTCGCATTCTTGTATGAACGCGAGACAACAAAAGGATTGATAATAGCGGACATTTTTCGCTGCCTTCCCTTATGCGCTCCTTGCTTCGCCCTGCCAATCTGTTCCTGCTCCTGACGTATGCCTTGCTGACGGCCGTGCCCTTCATCCCCACGCTGCTGGGGCGCGCGCTCGAGCATCCGTGGCAGATGCTCACGTTCGAGCTGCTGGCCTGGCTAGCCGTCTGGAGCGTGTTCCAGCGCCCCGCCTACTTCCACTGGCTGCTGGTGCCGGCCTTCCTGGCCCTGCCGACGGAAATTTACCTGTTCATCTTCTATGGCCAGGGTATTTCCACGCACCACCTGGGCATCATCTTCGAAACCAGTCCCAAGGAAGCGATGGAATTCCTCGGGCAAAAAGTATGGCTGATGGGCGCCGTCATGCTGGGCGTGATCGCCTGGTGCGCCCTGAGTTGGTATGCGGCCACGCGCACGCGCGACCTGGACTGGCGCGGCAAGACGCGCCCGGCCGCCTTCATGCTGCTGATCCTGCTGGGCGGCTTCTGGTGGTATGGCTACGAATTCGGTTTCGAGGCCAAGGTGCTGCACAGCGCCCCCGCATCCGCCAAGGCCAGCCATCCGGCGGCCAGCGGCAAGGCCGGTGCCTCCGGCTTCGGCGACGCCAGTTCGGCCGACGACGAAACGGCCGAGGAAGACGAGGAAAGCAGCAAGCCCGAGAACGCCAGCATCGCCGGCGCCGACGAGACGGGCCTGGGCTGGCCCAGCCTGCCCCACTGGGCGCGCCTGCCCTACGCCTTCGACACCGTCAGCAATTCCTGGCCCTTCGGCCTGGCCGCGCGCGGCTTCGATTTCTACAAGGAGCGTCGGTACCTGGCCGAGCTGGGACAGAAGAGCAGCAGCTTCCGTTTCGGCGCGCACCAGCAACAGCCCGATCCCCATCCGGAAGTGGTGGTCATGGTGATCGGCGAATCGTCGCGCTACGACCGCTGGAGCCTGAACGGCTACGAACGCGACACCAATCCCCTGCTGAAGCAGGAAGCCAACCTGGTGCCGCTGGCCGACGTCATCACGGCCGTTTCCGCCACGCGCCTGTCCGTGCCCGTCATCATTTCGCGCAAGCCGGCCACGCAAAGCCTCAAGGATGGCTTCTCGGAAAAATCCTTCCTCACCGCCTACAAGGAAGCGGGCTTCAAGACTTACTGGCTGTCGAACCAGATCTCGTTCGGCCAGTTCGACACGCCCGTGTCCGTATTTGCCAAGGAAGCGGACGTGGTGCAGTTCCTGAACCTGGGCGGCTTTACCAACAATTCGAACTTCGACCAGATCCTGTTCGATCCGTTCAGGAACGCGCTGGCCGACCCGGCGCCGAAAAAACTCATCGTGCTGCATACCCTGGGCAGCCACTGGAACTACAGCCAGCGCTATCCGAAATCGTTCGACAAGTGGCAGCCGTCGCTGTTCGGCGTCGACAAGCCCGTCTACACGGACACGGCCATCAAGCCGCAGCTGAACAACAGCTACGACAGCTCCATCCTGTACACGGACTGGTTCCTGTCGAACGTGATCGGCATGCTGAAGGACGACGGCCAGCGCACCGCCCTGCGCAGCTCGCTCGTCTACGTGGCCGATCACGGCCAGACCCTGTACGACGGCACCTGCCGCCTGGCCTTCCATGGGCACAACACGCAGTTCGAATTCCACGTGCCCGCCTTCGTCTGGTACTCGCCGCAATTCCAGCAGCATTATCCGGACAAGGTGACGCAGCTGCGGCGCCATCAGAAGGCGCGCCTGTCGACGGAAAACATGTTCCACACCCTGCTCGACCTGGGCGACATCCGCTTTGCCGGCGAACAGCCCGAATGGAGCATCGCCAGCCCCCGCTTCAAGCAGCACAAGCGCTACGTCGACAGCTACGGCTGGACCAACTACGACAACGCCATCATCCGCGGCGATTGCCGCGAAGTGATCGACAAGAGCACGCCGGAAAAGCAGGACAAGTAAGGGCGGCCATCACGCCCGTTCCAGCACGCCGCCGCAATCGGCCGGTTGCGCCATGTGCATGCTGAGCCAGTCGAAGACGCGTTCCGCCTTGTCTTCGATGGCGCTGTCAAAGCCCCGCTGCGCCAGCAGGGCGATGCCGTTCGTGGCCTGCAGCACGCCGGGCGCCAGCAGCAGCGCGCCCGCATCGTCGCGGCGCACGCACCACGGCGCCAGGCAGTCTTCCAGCAAGGGCCCCAGCACCAGGTTGTGCGACGAGACGATCACCAGGTGGCGCGCGGCCAGCGTATGCAGCACGGCGGCAGCCGCCGCCACGGATTCGAGGTGGTTCGTGCCGCGAAAAATCTCGTCGATCAGGAACAGCGCCGGCGTCCCCTCCTCGGCCAACGCCAGCAATTCGCGCGCGCGGCGCAATTCGGCGATGTACAGACTCTCGCCGCCATCGAGCGAGTCCTCGTTCTGCATGCTCGCATACACGGCCAGGCGCGGCACATCGGCGCTGTGCGCATGACAAAAGCCAAAGGCCCGCGCGCAGACCAGGTTCAAGCCTATGCAACGCAGCAAGGTGCTCTTGCCGATACCGTTCTGTCCGGAGATGAAGCCCCCCTTGCCCTGCACGCCGAACGACAGCGGCGCGGCGTTCGCCAGCAGTGGATGCCGCATGCCCTGCAAGGCCAGGGAGCGCGGCGCCGCGGTGCCCGCCCAGCAAAACACGGGAAGCGCGCGCAGGTGCCGCGCCAGCGCCAGGTCCGCTTCCAGCTGCGCCACCTGGGTGAAGCTGTCGCGCAGAAAGGGCAGCTGCCGCGCCACCAACTGGCGCGTGCGGAAATAGCGCTTGATGTTTTTCAGCAGGAGCCAGTCGCCATATTCGACCAGTACCGTATCGATGAAGGGCACGTAGTGCAGGAGCGAGCGCTCGATGGCGCGCGTCAGCCTGGCCGCCTGCGCGCCGCCGGCAGCCCATGGCAAGGCTGCCGGTCCATCAAGCCGCGCCAACGCGGCACGGGTTTTCAGCAGGAGGCGCAAGGTATCGAGCGTGCGCTCCCATTGCTTGGCGCTTTCGTAAAAACGCACCTGTACGGCCATCAGCGCGACACAGGCGGCCAGCACGCCAAACAGCGCCGGCCAGCCCACCAGCCAGGCGGCGGCGATGGCCAGCAACAGGGCCAGCGGCACCAGCCATAGCCAGGCACTCCACCATGGCGCCGGTGCCAGCGCCGCGCCGAACAGGGTCTCGCTCACCTCTGTATCGGCCTGGCGCAAGGGCAGGCAGACGCGCTCCAGGCTGGCCACTTGTGCCGGGTCGTCCAGCAATTGCCGGACGCGCGCGACAGAGGCCGGATCGGCCTGGCCGCCGCTCAGACGCCGGTGCAGCTCCTGCTGGCCGAAGATGCTGGTCTCGCGCGCCAGCTGCGCCGCATACTGGTCAAGCAGCAGCTCGTCCCAGGTCTGGCCATCGAGCGATGGCGCCTCGCCCGTCAGCCGCTGCAGCATCGCCACGTCGCTGCGCGCGAAAGGATAATCGAGCGCCGGCGCGAAGGCGCTGGCAGGGAAAAGTTGCTGGAGGAACGGATGCATGGCGCCTGCGGAGGAGTCGATGAAGGGAATGCCACCGCAGATGCAGGCGATTGCCAATTTATCAAGTGCCGCCTGCGCCTGCGCCTGCGGACACGCCGGACGGCACGGACACGGCGGACAGCCGGACGCCCGATATTTTTCCCAGTCAAATCAACGACTTAATTATTGGCATGGATCGTGCATTGGAAAAGTCATCCTTCACGAGACATGACCATGATCCGCGATACCTCCTCTCAAGACGCCGTACTGTCCGCCCCGCCGGGCCAGCGCCGCAAGCAACGCGCCCTGCTGCTGGCCGGCGCCGTCATCGTCATCGGCGCCGCCGTCGCGGTCGTTGCCGGCTGGCGCAACAGCGAGCATTCCGTCAACAGCAGCCGCCTGCGCATCGCCGACGTCACGCGCGGCACCCTGATCCGCGACGCGGCCGTCACGGGCCGCGTGGTCGCCTCGATCAGCCCCACCCTGTATTCGACCACGGTGGCCACCGTCACGCTGAAAGCGAAGGCGGGCGACACGGTGAAAAAGGGCGACATCCTGGCCGTGCTGGAGTCGCCTGACCTGTCCGACGCCCTCAAGCGCGAGCAGTCGAGCGTGCAGCAGCTGGAGGCGGAAGTGGCGCGCCAGCAGATCCTGGCCAAGAAGCAGAAACTGCTGGCGCGCCGTGAAGCCGACACGGCCGAGATCGAGCGCCTGTCCGCGCAGCGCACCCTGGAGCGCTATGAGAGCGTGGCGCAGGTGGGCATCATCGCCAAGATCGATTACCAGAAGGCGAAGGATGCCCTGAATTCGGCCGATATCCGCAGCAAGCACGCGTCGCAGGCGGCGGGCCTGGAAAGCGAAGACGTGACCCTGGCGCTGAAGACCAAGGTCAACGAACTGGAACGCCAGCGCCTCGTCCGCGACAACGCCCAGCGCAGGGTCGACGAGCTGACCGTGCGCGCGCCCGTCAACGGCTTCATCGGCACCCTGTCGGTGGCCAACCGCAGCGTGGTGCAAGCCAATACCGCGCTGATGACCCTGGTCGACCTGTCGCAGCTGGAAGTCGAGCTTGAAGTGCCGGAAACCTATGTGGCCGACATGGGCCTGGGCATGCGCGCCGAGATCGAAACGGGCGCAGTCAAGGCAACCGGCAAGCTGTCGGCGCTGTCGCCCGAAGTGGTGAAAAACCAGGTGCTGGCGCGCGTGCGTTTCGACGGCGCGCAGCCGGCCGGCCTGCGCCAGAACCAGCGCGTGGCGGCGCGCCTGCTGATCGATGAAAAACCGGACGTGCTGATGCTGGCGCGCGGCTCCTTCGTCGAAGCCGAAGGCGGCCGTTTCGCCTACGTCGTGCGCAACGGCGTGGCGATGCGCACGCCGATCAAACTGGGCGCGACCAGCGTGGCGGCCGTGGAAATCCTCGACGGCTTGAAGCTGGGCGACAAGGTGGTCGTCGCCGGCACGGAAAACTTCGAGAACGCCGCCCGCGTCTCGCTCAACTGAATCTCACTCATCTCACCCCACAAGAGGCCCCGCCATGCTGCGCATGCACAACCTGAGCAAAGTCTACCGCACCCACATGATCGAAACCCACGCCCTGCGCGGCTTCGACATCCACGTACAACAAGGTGAATTCGTCACCGTCACAGGGCCGTCCGGCTCGGGCAAGACGAGCTTTCTGAACATCGCCGGCCTGCTCGAGGAATTCACCGACGGCGAATACATCCTTGACGGCGTCAACGTCAGGGGCATGGACGACAATGCCCGTTCGCGCCTGCGCAATGAAAAGCTGGGCTTCATCTTCCAGGGTTTTAATCTGATTCCCGACCTGTCGCTGTTCGACAATGTCGACGTGCCGCTGCGCTATCGGGGCTTCAACCGCGCCGAGCGCAAGGAGCGCATCGAGGACGCGCTGGCCAAGGTGGGCCTGGCGTCGCGCATGAAACACTATCCAGCCGAACTGTCGGGCGGCCAGCAGCAGCGCGTGGCGATCGCGCGCGCGCTGGCCGGGTCGCCCAAGCTGCTGCTGGCCGATGAACCGACGGGCAACCTGGACACGCAGATGGCGCGCGGCGTGATGGAGCTGCTGGAAGACATCAACGCGCAAGGCACCACCATCCTGATGGTCACGCACGATCCGGAACTGGCGCTGCGCAGCCAGCGCAACGTGCACATCATCGACGGCCAGGTGTCGGACCTGGTGCAGCACGGCGCCTCGCTGTCGGCCAGGCCGCAGCACGCCGCGACCGCGTAAGGAGAGACCATGTTCCGCTACTATTTCACGCTGGGCCTGCGCAGCCTGCGCCGCAACCGCGCCCTGACCGCGCTGATGGTGCTGACCCTGGCCGTCGGCGTGGCCGCCAGCGTGTCGACCGTCACCATCCTGCATGCCATGTCGGGCGACCCGCTGCCGCACAAGAGCGACCGCCTGTTCGTGCCGATGATCGACGTCGTCCCCTTGAAAAGTTATGTGCCGGGCGCCAAGCCCAGCTTCGGCCAGTCGCAGCTGGCTTACACCGACGCGAAGAATTTCATGGCCAGCAACATGGGCGTGCGCCGCACCGTCATGTACGGCGTGGCCGGCCCGGTCGAGCCAGCACGCACGGATATCGGCGCCTTCCAGGCCCAGGGCCTGGCGCCCACGCGCGATTTCTTCGCCATGTTCGAAGTCCCCTTCCTGTATGGCCAGCCATGGAGCGAAACCGATGACGCCAGCGGCGCCGACATCATCGTGCTGAGCCGCTCGCTGGCGGAAAAACTGCTGGGTACGGTCAATCCCGTGGGCCGGCGCGTGACGGTACTGGGACAGCCCTATCTGGTCAGCGGCGTGCTCGATCACTGGGATCCCGTGCCGCGCATACACCGCATCATCGGCAGCAAGGGCGCCTTTGGCACGGAAGATGAATTCTTCATTCCGTTTGCCAGCGCCATCCGCCATGAAACGCGGCATGACGGCGGCATGGCCTGCAGCGGCGTCGAACGCGGCCCCGGCTTCCAGGGCACCCTGGCGTCGGACTGTACCTGGCTGCAGTTCTGGTTCGAGATGGAAAACGCGGGCCAGCGTGGCGAGCTGCAGGCATATCTCGACAGCTATGCTGCCGAGCAGCGCAAGCTGGGCCGCATGCCGCGCCACGCGCCCAACGCGCTGTACAACGTCAAGGAATGGATGGTGTTCCTGAACGTGGTCGACAACGACAACAAGCTGGCGGCCTGGCTGGCCTTCGGCTTCCTGCTGCTATGCCTGGTCAATACCATCGGCCTGCTGCTGGCGAAGTTTTCCGTGCGCGCCAGTGAAGTGGGGATCCGCCGTGCGCTGGGCGCCACGCGGCGCGACATCTTTCGCCAGTTCCTGATCGAGACGGGCGTCATCGGCCTGGCCGGCGGCGTGCTGGGCCTGCTGTTGGCGTATGCAGCGCTGGCCGTCGTGCGTTCGCAATCGAAGGAACTGGGCACCGTGGCGCACATGGATATCCCGATGCTGCTGCTGACGTTTGCCGTCTCCGTGCTGGCCGCCCTGCTGGCGGGGTTGCTGCCCACCTGGCGCGCCTGCCAGGTGACGCCGGCGATACAGCTCAAATCCCAATGACATTCACCGTACCGCAATGAGGTTCAACATGGAAATCCGCCCCATCCTGTCGGCACTGATGCGCAGCAAAACCGGTGCCGTACTCGTCGCCGTGCAGGTCGCCATCAGCCTGGCCATCCTGGCCAACGCCCTGCATATCGTTAACCTGCGCCAGGCGATCGCCGCCCGCCCCACCGGCGTGGCCGCTGAAAACGACATCTTTTATGTCAATATCCAAAGCATGGACAAAGGCAGCCACCAGCGCCAGCTGGCCGACCAGAAACGCCAGGCCGCCTTGCTGCGCAGCCTGCCCGGCGTGCTCTCCGTGGCGCAGACCTCGCAGGCCGTGCTGTCGCGTTCCGGCAGCAGCACCAATGTCTCCATCAAGCGTGGACAGCCCACGGCCAGCGCCACCACGTCGATGTATTTCACGCCTGACTCGCTGGTCAAGACATACGGCCTCAAGCTGGTGGAAGGCCGTGATTTCCATCCCGACGAGGTGCTGGAAATCGATGAAAAAGTCGATGAGACCTTTCCCAAGGTGGTCATCGTGACGCTCGCCGCAGCGCAAAAGATCTGGCCTGGCGAAAGCAGCTTTGTCGGCAAGACCCTGTTCAACGGCACCGGCGACGATGACGACGAAATGCGCGTGATCGGCGTGGTGGAGCGGTTGCAGACACAGGTCGGCCAGGTCAGCGCGCATGGCGAGCATTCGCTGATCCTGCCGGCGCGCCTGACGGGTTCGCGCGACTCGCTGCTGTACGCCGTGCGGGCCGAGCCGGGCCAGCGCGACCGCCTGATGAAGGAGGCCGAGCAAGCCATCCGCAGCGCCACCAGCGAGCGCCTGCTGGTACGCACCGATACACTGGAAAAGCACCGCACGTCACGCTACCGGGCCGACCAGGGCTTGTCCTGGATGCTGATCGCCGTGTCGACCTTGCTGCTGCTCGTGACGGCCAGCGGCATCGTCGGCATCGCCAGCCTGTGGGTGACGCAGCGCAGAAAGCAGATCGGCGTGCGGCGCGCACTGGGCGCCCGCCGCGTCGACATCCTGCGCTACTTCCTGACCGAGAATTTCATGATCACCAGCGTCGGCGTGGCGTGCGGCGTGCTGCTGGCCCTGGGCTTGAACCAGCTGCTGGTAAGCCAGCTGGAAATGGCGCGCCTGCCGCCCGGCTACCTGCTGGCCGGCGCGCTCGTGTTCTGGCTGCTGGGCCTGGGCGCCGTGTACGGCCCGGCATGGCGCGCGGCCAGCATTTCGCCGGCCACTGCCACCCGCAGTACCTGAGCCGGCACCTGAGTGATATGCTGCGCGCATGCCTACCGTACTGATTATTGACGACAATGCCGCCGTGGCCATTGCGCTCGACGTGCTGTTTTCCCTGCACGAGATCGACGCCGTGCGCGCCGCCTCGCCAGAGGAAGGCTTGCGCCTGCTCGAGCGCCACGCCATCGACCTGGTGGTGCAGGACATGAACTTCACGGCAGACACCACGTCGGGCGAGGAAGGCAGCGCGCTGTTCCACGCGATCCGCGCGCGCTACCCCGACCTGCCCGTGATCCTGCTGACGGCATGGACCCAGCTCGACGCGGCCGTCGACCTGATCAAATCCGGCGCGGCCGACTACCTGGCCAAGCCCTGGGATGACCGACGCCTGATCGCCAGCGTGCAGAACCTGCTGGAACTGGGACAGGCCAACCGCGCGCTGCGCCAGCGCGTGCTGGCCGAGCAGCGCCAGCGCCACGCTCTGGAACACGACTTCGACTTGCGCGGCATGGTATGGCAAGACCCGGCCACCGAAAGAGTCGTGCACCTGGCGTGCCAGGTGGCGCGCGCCGACGTGCCCGTGCTCATTTCGGGGCCGAACGGCAGCGGCAAGGAACGCATCGCCGCCATCGTGCAAGCCAATTCCCAGGTCGCCGGCGGCCCCTTCGTCGTGCTCAATTGCGGCGCCGTTCCCGTGGAGCTGATCGAGGCGGAACTGTTCGGCGCCGAGGCCGGCGCCTATACCGGCATCACACGGGCGCGCGACGGCAAGTTCGACGCGGCCGACGGCGGCACCTTGTTCCTCGACGAGATCGGCAACCTGCCGCTGGCCGGACAAATGAAACTGCTGCGCGTGCTCGAAACGGGGCGCTTCGAACGCCTCGGCTCGAACCGCGAGCGGCAAGTGAAAGTGCGCGTCATCAGCGCCAGCAATGCCGACCTGCCGGCGATGATCAAGGCCGGCACGTTTCGCGAAGACCTGTTCTACCGCCTGAACGTGATCGAACTGCGGCTACCGCCGCTGGCCCAGCGTCCGCTGGACATCCTCGTGCTGGCGCGGCATTTCCTGGGCAGCGAAAAAACGCTGGACGCGCAGGCGCAGGCTAGCTTGCTGGCCCACGGCTGGCCGGGCAATGTGCGCGAACTGAAAAACGTCATGCAGCGCGCCAGCCTGCTGACGGCCGGCCCGGTGATCGGCGCGCTGGAAACGGGCTTGCCGCTGGCCGGTGCGGCATCGCCGCGCGCGCCGCAGGATGCCGCCGCGGTGGAACCGGACCGCGACAGCGTCACCGCGGCGCTCGCGCGCGCGCACGGCGTGGTGGCGCAGGCGGCGCAGGAACTGGGACTGTCGCGCCAGGCCCTGTACCGGCGCATGGAGCGCCTGGGCATCGCGCGCGGCTGATGGCAGACCGCCCCATGCGTCTTTCCCTGCTCACGCGCTGGACGGCGCTGATCGTCACCTTGCTGGTACTGGGCATCGTCATCGCCCTGCTGCTCGCGCATTTTTTGCCAGGCCAGCCGCTGCTGGTGCTGGCCGGGACCCTGCTGTGCGTGCTGCCGGTGGCCGTCATTACCATCCGCGCGCAGCTGCAGGCAATGCTGTCGCTGTTTCGCGCCTTGAGCGGCACGGTCGCCAGCTACCAGGACGGCGACTTCGGCTTCAGCCTGCGCTGGCCGCAGAACGATGAACTGGCCGACCTGGTGGCGGCCCACAATGCGCTGGGCGACGTGCTGCGCAAGCAGCGCCTGGACCTGGTGCAGCGCGAACTGCTGCTCGACACCATGGTGCAAAACACGCCGGTGGCCATGCTGCTGGTGGCCGAGGGCAGCGCCATCGTCTACGCCAACCTGGCCGCGCGCCAGCTGCTGCACCACGGGCGCCGGCTCGAAGGGCATCATCTGGCCGACATCGTGCGGCAGGCGGCGCCGGCCCTGGCCGAAGCGCTGGCGCGCCGCAACGACGGCTTGTTTACCAGCGGCGAAGGGGAACAGGAAGAGGTGTACCACCTGGCGCGGCGCAGTTTCAGCCTGAACGGGCGCAAGCACGAACTGCTGCTGCTGCGCCAGCTGACGCTGGAGCTACGGCGCCAGGAAGTGCAAACCTGGAAAAAGGTCATCCGCGTCATCAGCCATGAGCTCAACAACTCGCTGGCGCCGCTGGCCTCGCTGGCCCATTCCGGCGCCGAGCTGGTGCGCCGCGGCCAGACGGAACGCCTGCCGCAAATCCTCGCCACCATCGAAGAGCGCACGCGCCACCTGGAAACCTTCATCCTCGGCTATGCGCGTTTTGCCAAGCTGCCCGCGCCGCGCCTGGCGCCATGCGAATGGCAACCCTTTCTCGACAGCCTGGCCTCGCAAGCGGCCTTCACGCTGGACGGTCCGCCTCCCGCGCAGGCTGCCGTGTTCGATGCGGCGCAAATGCAGCAGGCGCTGCTGAACCTGCTCAAGAATGCGCTGGAGTCCGGCTCCAAGCTCCAGCATATCGGCCTGCACGTCAGCCAGGCGCAAGGGCAGCTGCGCATCGAAGTGAGCGACCGCGGGCCGGGCATGAGCGGCGCCGTGCTGGAAAACGCGCTGGTGCCGTTTTATTCCACCAAGCGCAGCGGCACGGGACTGGGCCTGGCCCTGGCGCGCGAAATCGCCGAAGCCCATGGCGGGCGCATCACCCTGGCCAACCGCGAGGACGGCGGCCTGGCGGTGACCTTGATTCTTCCCTTACTCGACAGAAATTAGTTCCTTGTGTAACGATCTTTAAATCACATCACCCGCAATTATTTTTCAGTGCAATATTGATAATTATCATGTCAAATATTGCAACCACACGGGCGCCATGCCCGTGTGTTAGAAATAAGCTATTTGAGTTTGCATAATGATATCAAAATAACTAATTGACAATGACTAGTCTCGGCGATAATTTATCAACGCGGTACGGTTTTTTTGAAACATTAATCGTTTTTTCGCGGGGATCAATATGAAATTAAAATCACTCATCGCAGCGGCAGTCCTGAGCGCTGCTTCCATTGGCAGCGCCAGCGCCACCGCCTACACAGTCAACCTCGTCAATACCACGGGCAATCTGTGGACCAGCGGCTTCAGCGCCGTTCCCAGCCCGCTCGGCGACTTCACCGATACGTTCACGTTCACGCCCAACGCGACCTTCGGTTCAACCGCGCAAGCCTTCCTGGCCAACCTGTCCGTCACGGGTTCGGACAGCTCTTCCATCAGCTTCAGCAGCGCCAACCTGAATGGCATCGGCCTGACGGGGTTTGGCAGCCCCACCCCCTTTGGCTATGCCCAGGGCGAAGTCCTGGCGCCTACAAGCCTCCTGTTCAACGGCCCGCTGGTCCTCACCGTCATCGGCAATACCAAGGGCGGCAGCTATGGCGGCGTCTTCAATCTGAACCTGGCGCCCGTTCCCGAACCGGAAACCTATGGCATGCTGCTGGCCGGCCTGGGCATACTCGGCTTCCTGGCGCGACGCCGCAAGCAATCTTGAGCGCTCTAACCAAAAGACGCCACGGCGTCTTTTTCTTTGGCGGCTGCTAAACTGGCGCCATGACGACCGACTTTATCTCCACCAGCAACACCGCTTTCAGCCACCCGGGCCACCCGCCCGCCACCACCACCGAACACCGCGGCATCCGCTACCTGCACCTGGGCACCAAGTGGGTGCAGGGCGCCATGCGCCTGGACAAACCTGACGCCATCGAGCTCGAGTACGTGCAGATGATGATGATGTGGATGCTGTTCAAGACGCAGCCCAAACGCATCGTGCAGCTGGGTCTGGGCAGCGCCGCGCTGACCAAGTTCAGCTACCGCCGCTTTCCCGACGCCACGGTCACGGCCATCGAACTCAATCCGAACGTGATCGCCATCTGCGGCGCCCAGTTCGCGCTGCCGCCGAACGATGCTCGCCTCGACGTGCGCGAAATGAATGCGCTCGACTTCGTGCTCGACCCGGCCAACCACGGCACGGTCGACGCGCTGCAAGTGGACCTGTACGACGAAGACGCTCGCGGCCCCGTGCTCGACACGCCCGAGTTCTACCAGGCCTGCTTTGACTGCCTGACGGACGACGGCATCATGTGCACGAATGTCTTCGGCGACTTCCCCAACTACGACAAGAACTTGCAGGCGATGGAACTGGTCTTCGACGCCGTCGTCTGGGTGCCGGAAATGGAAGATGAAAACATCGTCGTGCTGGCCTTCAAAAAATCGCCATCGCTCGACTTCAGCGAGCTATATGAACGCGCCGCCACCATCAAGAAACAGTTCAACCTGCCCGCCAAGAACTGGGTCAACGGCTTGAAGCAGTGGATGCAGGATCAGCAGTAAGGCGGTAGCGCCGCATCACGCCGGCAGCAGCGCGCCCAAGCGGCGCGCCAGGCCATCCATGTTCTCGGCCGGCACCTGCGCATAACCGAGCAGGAAACCGCTCCAGGCCGCCCCGTCTCCCGTGCCATGCGCGGACAGCGCCAGCGCCACGATGCCGTCCTGTGCGGCGCGGCGGCTCAGCGCCAGGTCATCCCATGCGCTATCGTGAAAACGCAGCGCCAGGTGCATGCCGGCCGTGCCGCCATGGATGGCCGCGCCCGCGCACGCATGGCGCCGCAAGGCCTCGCTCAAGGCGTCGCGGCGCTGGCGATACAGGCGACGCATGCGGCGCACGTGGCGCGCAAACAGGCCACTGCGCAGGAACTCGGCCAGCGCCAGCTGCTCGGCGACGCGGCCCCGCGCGGCGCCCTGCGCCTGCATCTGCGCGAAGGCGCCGGCCAGCGCGGCCGGCACGACGATAAAGGCGATGCGCAAGGCGGGGAACATGGTCTTGCTGAAAGTGCCCAGATACACGACGGGCGCGTCGGCCACCAGTCCCTGCATGGCCGCCAGGGGCGGTCCGCCATGGCGAAACTCGCTGTCGTAATCGTCTTCGATGATCAGCGCTCCGGCCGCGCGCGCGCGTTCGAGCAGCGCCATGCGGCGCGCGGGACTGAGCACGCTGCCCGTCGGATACTGGTGCGACGGCGTCGTGTAGATCAGACGCGGCGGCGTATCGCGCCAGTCGGCGTCCGTCGGCGCGATGCCATCGATGTCGACGGCGACGCCGGTCACCTGCAAGCCGGCGCCACGGCCCGCCGCCAGCGCGCCGCCATAGCCGGGATGCTCGATCCACAAGGTGTCGCCCTGGTCGGCAAACGCGCGCAGGCAGACATCGAGACTGCTCTGCGTGCCGTCCGTGATGAACACCTGGCCCGCATCGCAGACGACGCCGCGCGCGGCGCGCAAATGGTCGGCGATGGCCATGCGCAGCTGGGGCTCGCCGGAAGGGTCGCCGTAATTGAGCTGGCGCGGCGTCAGCGCGCGCCACGCGCGGTCCAGCATGCGCCGCCACTGCGCCAGCGGAAATGCGTCGAGCGCCGGCACGCCAGGCGCGAACGCGCCCATGGCGTCGGCGGGAAACACCAACGCCGCGCTGGCATCCTGTCCTGACACGCCGCGCAAATGCCGGGCGCGGCGCGACAAGCCATCCTGGCCGCCGCTCACTGGCGACGTCACCGGCATGCCGGCGCCGCCGGCGACGACGGTGCCGCGCCGGTCCGGCAAGACAAACCCTTCGCTGGCCAGCTGCTCGTAGGCATACAGCACGGTATTGCGCGCCACTCCCAGTTCGGCCGCCAGCACGCGCGTGGCGGCCAGGCGCGTGCCCGGCGCCAGCTGGCCGCCGCGGATGGCCGCGCGCAGGCATTCATGCAGCAGGCGCTGGCGCGGCCAGCCCCGCTCGCGGTGCGTGCGCTCGAACGCGCCCAGCAGCAAAGCGAAATCCATGCGTCCTTTCATCGTGGCTCTATATTATTTGGCAGTTCTGGATCTTTTTTCAGGGCCAGATGCCGATTATAGTGCGGCCTGCTTCTTCAACCAACCGGATTCCCGCCATGAACGCTACCGCCCTGCCTCCCAGCCCCCGTACCCGCGTGCGCCGCGTCGCCGAACTGGCCAGCTACGAGCAAGCCGCCCTGTACGCCATCGTCGATGCCGCCTACCTGTGCCATATCGCCTTCCACGACGACAAGGGCAGCCATTGCATCCCGACCGCCTGCTGGCGCATCGATGGCCACCTGTACATCCATGGCTCGAACGGCAGCCGCATGCTCAAGCGTTTGCAAGAGAGCGACGTCTGCGTGACCATCACCCATCTCGACGGCCTGGTGCTGGCGCGCTCCGCCTTCAATCACACGATGAACTACCGTTCGGCGATGGTGTACGGGCAGTTTGAAAAAGTAAGCGATATCGGCCGGCAGCATGCGGCCATGGACGCGCTGATGGAAAAGCTGGTGCCGGGACGCCTGGCGCACGTACGCGGCGGCAGCGCCAAGGAATACGCGGCCACCACCGTGCTGCGCATTGCGCTCGACGAATATGCCGTCAAGCAGCGCCAGGGCGGCCCGCTCGACGACGCGGACGACATGGCGCATGCCGTCTGGACGGGCGAACTGCCCTTTACGCACGGCCGTGGCACGGCCATCGCCGATGCGCTCAACACCTGCGAGTTGCCCCCGTATGCCGCCGCCTGGGGGACGGAATCCGCTTGACCGGCCGGCGTGCTTGACCGATGATCGGCGTTGATGGCGATCGCCACCAAGTTACAAACCGACACAATCACGCATGGAGCATATGATGATGAAGCGAGTATCCCTGGCTGCGGCCCTGACGGTCATGCTGGCCTGTGGCGGCAGCGGCGCGGCACTGGCCGCCGATGCGGGCGACGCGGCCCTGAAGGCGGCCATCGCCGGCAACGCGCGCACGCCGGCCAATGCGCTGCGCGACAGCGCCCGCCACCCGTATGAAACACTGACGTTCTTCGGCATCAAGCCGACCATGACGGTGGTGGAACTGGCGCCCGGCGGCGGCTGGTACACGGAGATCCTGGCGCCCTACCTGCGCGACAACGGCAAGCTGATCGCGGCCGGCAACGACCCGCAATCGGCCAGCGAAGGAGCACGCCGCGGCGCGGCGCGCTTCCAGCAAAAACTCGACGCCAACCCGGCCGCCTTCGGCAAGGTGGAAATCGGCGCCTTCGCACCGCCCACCACCTACCGCATCGCGCCCAAGGGCACGGCCGATATGGTGCTCACCTTCCGCAATATCCACAACTGGATACCGATCGGCGAAGCGGGCATGCAGACCATGTTCAAGGAAGTGTATGACAGCCTGAAACCGGGCGGCGTCTTCGGCGTCGTCGAGCATCGCCTGCCGGCGAACAAGGCGCAGGACGCCACGGCCAGCAGCGGCTACATGCACGAAGCGTATGTGATCAAGCTGGCCGAAGGCGCGGGCTTCAAGCTGGCGGGCAAGTCGGACATCAACGCCAATCCGAAAGACACGGCGGACCATCAAGGCGGCGTCTGGGCGCTGCCGCCCACCTACGCCAACAAGGATGTGGACCGGGCCAGGTACACGGCCATCGGCGAGAGCGACCGCATGACCTTGAAGTTCGTCAAACCCTGAGTCACTAGAAAAGCCAATGGCGGCGGGCCGATACGGCGCGCCCCATTGACTTGTGCGCGCAGCGCGCCTTAAAGGTAAATGCCGTACACGCCGCAAGAGCGCGAGACAAGCATGCACTGGCTCGCCGTGCCATTTTCGGTGCAGTCAATCAGGGCCTGCATGCACTCCCGGCGTGTCGGCTGCGCATACGCGGTGCTCACGGCACCGGCCAAACCAACGGCGGCGCAGAAGACAAATATCGCCTTTTTCACATCGATCATTTTTATTTCACTCCCAAAGAGTTGAGCCGATCTAGAAACTAGTGAACTGGAAGATCACAACAGCGCGTGCACGCAGGCAGCAGCACGCTCAGACGTGAATGCCGTACACGCCGCACAGGCGACGCACCAGCGCGCAGTCGTTTTCATTGCCATCGGCGAGACAGGAATCGCGGGCTTCCTCGCAGGTTTCGCGCGACGGCAGGGCATACGCCGAAGAACTGACGGCGCCGGCAAAACCGACGGCGGCGCAAAAGACAAATACGGCTTTTTTCACATTGATCATTTTTATCCCATTCCCAAGAGTTGAGTCGATATAAAAACCATGGCACAAGCGCCAGCCGCCCGCATTCAGCCATCTCCGGGCTTATGACGCGTGGAAATAGTAGCACCTTGAAAAGTTAGTAAATACGCAAACCACAAATCAAGATAACGTTTATTTTTCGCCCCATTTCATGGAATAAAAACCGGCCCGCCGCCCTTGCGCCGCGCATTTGCATGGCAACGGGCGAAAAAAAACCGCAGCACAGGCTGCGGTTTTGGTATCGACCCTTTATTTCTTCGCTTCCTTCGGCTTCACCGGCACCAAGCTCAGGTCCTGGAAGTCGTAGCTGAAATCCGTCTCGGCCGACACGGGCGCCATCTTCACCCGGTCGATGCTTCCATCGGGATTGAGCGAGAACGTCACGTAGGCGTCGGCGTTGAAATTGCGCTCTTTCCAGCGCACGATGAAGGTGTCGTGCTGCCAGTGTTCCAGCTCGCCCGTCAGGTCTGGCGTGCGCGTAAAACTGAGGATATGTTTTTTCCCTTCCGGCTTGATCACGACCTTGCCGTACCAGGCGTCTTCATACTCGCCGTCATACGCCGCCAGCGGCAGCGAAGGCTGCGATTTCGCCGCGCGCGCGCTCGATGCCTTGCTCTGCTTTTTCACTTCTTCCGCATGCTGGTCCTGCTCCACCTTGGCCACCAGCGCCAGCCAGTCCGACGGCGCCGCCTGCAGGTAATGGTCGAGGATGCGCCATTGCAGCGCCGTCATCGAACCGCCATTTTCCGCATTGGTGAGGATGGCCACGCCCAATTTCGCTTCCGGCACCATCACCACGCGCGAATAAAATCCCTGCAGCGCGCCGCCGTGCATGGCGACCTTCATGCCCTTGTAGTCGCGCAGCTGGAAGCCCAGGCCATACGCGCTGAAGTTCGGTTTCGTCGCGGCCAACGCCGGTTTCGGCTCGGGGATCTTGATCGGCGTTTGCGCCGTCCACATTTCGCGGCCCTGCTTTTCGCTGAACAGGCGCGCTTCCTTGCCGTCCTTGCCCTGCACGCCGGCGATCTTGCCGCCGTCGAGCAGCACCATCATCCACTTGGCGATGTCTTCCGCATTCGTGTTGATGCCGACGGCGCCCACGGCGTTCGGCACGGGCATCGACTTGACGGCGGCGATCTTGCCGTCGATCTTGCTGTGCGCGCTGGCGACGTCGGGATTGCCCGCATTCTCGGCCAGGCTGGTGGTGGTGCCCGTCATGCCCAGCGGCGCCAGGATGCGCTCATGCATGGCCTCGCCCCAGCTTTTTCCCGCCTTGTCGGCGATGATCTTGCCGGCCACGATGTACAGCAGGTTATCGTAGGCATAGCTGTTGCGAAAACTCGTGGCCGGACGGATGTAGCGCAGCTTCTCGATAATCTCGTCGGTGCTGAACGTGGTGGTGGGCCACCACAGCAAGTCGCCGGCGCCCAGGCCCAGGCCGCTGCGGTGCGTCAGCAGATCGCGGATGGTCATGGCGCCCGTGACGTAGGAATCGTGCATCTGGAAGCCGGGCAGATGCTTGGTGACGGGATCGTCCCAGGCCAGCTTGCCCTCGTCGACCAGCATGGCCAGCGCGGCGGCCGTAAAACCCTTCGAGTTCGATGCCACCTCGAACACGGTCTGCGCATCGACGGCGGCCGCTTCGCCCAGCTTGCGCACGCCAAAACCCCTGGCGGTGACGACTTTGCCATCCTTGACGACGGCGATCGCCATGCCGGGCACGTCGAACACTTTCAGGGCGGTGGCGACGTCGCGCTCAAGATCGAAGGCCGGCGCGGGCGCGGGCGCAGCGGCAACGACGGGGGCGGCGTCAAATGCCAGCGCCGGCACGGCGATGCTGGAAAACGCCAGCACGATGGCGGCGGCGAGGCGGTTCATGGTATGCATGGTCAGGTTATCCAAAGAAGATTCAATGCGCTTGCGCGGCCATCAATTTATCGACGCTTTCCTGCGTCACCGGGTGGTAGCGTTCGCGCGCCTGCGCATACACGTCCTTGGCCCAGGCATGGCCTTGCGGCGTCTTCATCAAGGCGCTGTACAGGGGCACGACGAACTTCTGGCGGCCCACGCTCAGCAGGAATGCCTGCAAGGGCTGACGCACGTCGTAGCCCGCGTTCACGGAGGCCAGGTAGAAGCGGTAGGCCACTTCATTGTTGCCGCTCTTGCCCACGCCGTAGACCTGGTCCAGCTCTCGCAATTGCGCCGCGCTGGCCTTGTTGTTGATGTCGTTCAGGAAGTGCATCGATTCGATGGCGATCCACTTGTCCATGCCCAGATCCTTGGTGGCAAGTTCGCCTTTCAGCCAGGCGTCGCGGTGCTGGTCGAGCAGCGCCAGGCGCGGCGAGACGACGCGCTGCGCGCTGGCCGGCACGCCCGTGCCATAAAGCCATTCCTCGAGTTCCGCTTCCGGCATCACGTCCGGATGCTGCGCCAGCAGGTTCTTGCGCAGGTAGGCGATGAACTGCTCCGTCGTCACGCTCTGGAACGCATGCTGGTCGAACCAGCCGCGCAGGAAGGGGTCGAACACGGCGCGGCCGGCGCGGCGCTCCATGGTGGCCAGGAACCAGGCGCCTTTCGGGTAGATGATGCCGTCGTCCGTGTACGTTTCCGCGGGATTGACATCCGCATCGCGCGTGATCAGCGCCGTTTTCGCCGCCGGCAACTCCTTGATCGACGCGGCCAGTTCTTCCTGGTCGACCTGCACGCCCATCTGCGCCACGTCGCTGCCATACAGCTGCTCGACGATGCGCGTCGTGACGTAGGTGGTGAAGCCTTCGTTGAGCCACATGTGCTTCCACGAGGCGTTGGTGACCAGGTTGCCCGACCAGGAGTGGGCCAGTTCATGCGCGATCAGGTCGACCAGGCTGCGGTCGCCCGCAATCATGGTCGGCGTGAGGAAGGTCAGGCGCGGGTTTTCCATGCCGCCGTAGGGAAACGACGGCGGCAGCACGATCATGTCGTAGCGCCCCCAGCCATACGGGCCATACAGCGCCTCGGCTGCCTGGATCATCTTTTCCGTATCGGCCAGCTCGTACTCGGCCGCCTTGATGCGCGGCGGTTCCGCATACACGGCGGAGCGTGGGCCGAGTTTGCGCACTTCCAGTTCGCCGATGGCGATGGCCAGCAGGTACGAGGGAATCGGCTGCGGCATCCTGAATTTCCAGCCGCCCTTGCCGGTCGCCTTTTCGTCGTTCTCGGCGCTCATCACGACGCGCATGCCGCTTGGTGCCTCGATGCGCGCGCTATACGTAAAGCGCACGGCCGGCGTATCCTGCGACGGCACCCACGAGCGGGCGTTGATGCTTTGCGACTGGCTGAACATGAACGGCAGCTTGCCCGACATCGTCTGCTGCGGCGTGAGCCACTGCAGCGCGATGGCGTTCGGCGCCGTGTGATAGTAGACGCGCACCTTGCCCGGCTGGCCCGTGGTCGTGATGCGCAGCGCCTGGCCCTTTTCCGGGTCGGCCTTGTCCAGCTGGTACGGCGCCATCTGCCAGGCGCCGCGCTTGTCCTGTACCTGCACCTTGGCGATCGACAGATCGCGCGTATCGAGCACCAGCGTGCGCGCCGCCGGATCGATCCAGTTCAAGGACAGCTCGGCATAGCCGGAGAGCGTCTTTTGCTTGAAGTCGGCTTTCAGGTCCAGCTGCAGGTCGCGCGTGCGCACCTGGTCGTAGCGCGCATAGCTGAGGGGATCGGCGTGCGCAGCCAGCGTTAGCTGGCAAAATAGCGCACAGCCCAGCGCGCGCAGGAAGGTCAAAGTTTGCATGGTCGTCTTTTGAATGATTTGCGAAAGCCCCGGTCCGTGTGCGCCGGGGCGTCGCGCAGAATAGCACTTCCGGCGCAGGCCGGCAGAAAAAAGCGCCGGACCGGCCGGCGCTGTTTCCCTATTTTTCATCTGCCCTGGCTTGCGGCTTGGCCTCGGGCGCCTTCAGCGGCGTATTCAAATCCTTCATCAGATTATGCTTGTCGCGGTCCTGCTTGAACAACTCCAGGCGCGACGGCGTGATCTTTCGCGGCCAGGCGTTATTGCTGGTGTCGATATCGGCCGTCTCCCAGTACGGGTCCTGCACCAGGCCCACCATCGGCTCGTCCGTGATGATCACCTTGCTGATCTTGTGCGGCGCGTAGCGCCACACTTCGGCCGGCACGCGCTCGATGATTTTCTTGCCGCTTTTCAGTTCGATTTCCAGGATCAGCGGCATCACCAGGCCGCCGAGATTCGAGAAGTCGACCAGGTACAGATGCTTGCCCATGTTGCGCTGTTCCAGCAGCTTCCGCTCCCACGGCTCCAGCGTTTCCTGCTCTTCCGCATAGCTGTTGCGGTCCTTGTTGGTGACCGTGAATTCATCGTGCCGGTTATAGAAATCCTTCAGCGCTGGATCGGTATCCACCTTCTTCGGCAGCGCCTTGTTGCGCTGGTCCGAGATCGAGATGGGCTGCGCGTCCTTCTGCGCCTTCTTCCACGCTTTCTCGACCTCCGGATTCTTCGTGCTCACGCCGTATTCGCTGATGCCGTCGATGCTGATGTCGACCGCATCGGTGGTATAGAACCAGCCGCGCCAAAACCAGTCCAGGTCCGTGCCGGACGCATCTTCCATGGTGCGGAAAAAGTCGGCCGGCGTCGGGCGCTTGAACTTCCAGCGCAAGGCGTACTGCTTGAAGGCGAAGTCGAACAGCTCGCGCCCGAGGATGGTTTCGCGCAGGATATTGAGCGCCGTGGCCGGCTTGTCGTAGGCGTTCGCCGTGAACTGCAGCAGGGACTCGGAATTGGTCATGATGGGCACCTGGTTCTGGCTGCGCATGTAGTCGACGATCTTGCGCGGCTCGCCATTCCAGGAGGGGAAATGCTCTTCCCACGCCTGCTCGGCCAGGTACTGCAGGAAGGAATTGAGGCCCTCGTCCATCCACGTCCACTGGCGCTCATCCGAGTTGACGATCATGGGAAAATAATTGTGGCCCACTTCATGGATGATCACGCCGATCAGGTCATATTTGGTCGTCTTCGAATACGTGAGTTCCCCCGTCTTCTTGTCCTTCACGGGGCGCCCGCCATTGAACGCAATCATCGGATACTCCATGCCGCCCACGGCGCCATTGACGGAGATCGCATTCGGATAGGGATAGTCGAAACTGTACTTGTTGTACTGCTCGATCGCGTGCACGACGGCGCGCGTGCTGTACTGCTGCCACAGCGGATTGCCCTCGTTCGGATAGTAGGACATGGCCATCACGCGCTTGCCGCCGCTGTTCAGCCCCTGCGCATCCCAGATGAACTTGCGGCTCGACGCCCACGCCACGTCGCGCACATTGGCCGCCTTGAAGTGCCAGGTCTTCATGCCTGTGGCTTTACCCTTTTCCGCCGCCAGCGCCTCTTCCGGCGTGATCACCAGCAGCGGCGCAGCGCTGTTTTTCGCCCGCGCCAGCCGCTCGCGCTGCGCCGCGCTCAATACAGCGCCAGGGTTTTGCAGCTCTCCCGTGGCGGCCACCACGTGGTCGGCCGGCACCGTCAGGTACAGCTCGTAGTCGCCAAACTCCAGCGTGAATTCACCGGAGCCGAGGAATTGCTTGTGCTGCCAGCCGACGGCGTCGTAATACGCGGCCATGCGCGGGAACCACTGCGCGATCTGGAAAATCGCGTTCTTGTCGTCCTCAAAATACTCATAGCCGGAGCGCTCGACCAGCACCTTCTGGTCATTGATCCGGTACGACCAGTCGATGTTGAACGTGATGCTCTGGCCGGGCGCCAGCGCCACCGGCAAATCGATGCGCAGCATGGTCTGGTTGACCACATACGGCAGCGGCTTGCCGCTGGCCGCTTTCACGGCGGTGAGCTTGAAGCCGCCGTCGAATTCGCGGCCCGCGTGGATGGCGCGCAAGTCCTCGAATTTCAGCGCCTCCTCTTCGCTGCCGCTCAACCAGGCCTGGCGCGACGGCGCGCTCAATACGCGGCGCTGGTCGGCATCCTGTCGCAAGCCGTTCTGATCCAGTTGCAGCCACAGATACGCAAGGCTGTCGGGCGAACGGTTGTGGTAGGTGATCTGCTCGCTGGCCGTGATGGCGCGGCGCGCTTCATCGAGCGTGGCGCGGATCACGTAATCGGCGCGCTGCTGCCAGTAGGCGTGACCGGGCGCGCCGGACGCCGTGCGGTAGCTGTTCGGCGTGGGCAGCAGTTCTTCGAGCTGGCGGAACTTGTCGTCGAAGGGCGCAGCGGCGCACAGGCCAGGCAAGGGAGCAAACAAGGTCAAACACAGGGCAAGCAAGCGGACAAGGACCGGCATGGCGCATTCCATCTGGGAGTCGTGGACAGAACTGCATTCTAAGTCGAGTCTGTTTGCAATCGATCATTGTTGTGGAAGTCCCACACGCAGCACGGCGCCCGGGGCCGGCGGCACTGGCGCAGAAACACGCATAGGCGTATGATGCGCCTCGAACATTGGGGAGTAGTCGTCCTGCGGTCCTGCCGCGGGAACCTGTATCAACATGATTGGCCCGCAGGCCATGGTGCAGGTGGTTGCAAAACTTGACGAGACCATTGATCCAGGGCGGCCGCATGGGCCGGAGTCGCCCGTGGATCATTGGTTAATTCGTCCGGCCCGCGTACCTCTTGCAATCTCATGGAAGCATTCCTCATCTCCACCGGCATCGTCGGTCTCGCTGAAATCGGCGACAAAACCCAACTGCTGGCCTTTCTGCTGGCCGCCAAATTCCGCAAGCCTTTGCCCATCGTGCTGGCCATTTTCGTCGCCACCGTCGCCAACCACGCGTTCGCCGCCGCCGTCGGCGCCTGGATCACCGGCATGCTGGGCCCGGACGTGCTGCGCTGGGTGCTGGGCGTCTCCTTTTTGGCCATGGCCGCCTGGACCCTGATCCCCGACAAGCTCGATGAAGACGAGACCAAGCTGGCCAAATACGGCGTCTTCCTGACCACCCTGATCGCCTTCTTCATGGCGGAAATGGGAGACAAGACGCAGGTGGCGACGGTGGCGCTGGCGGCGCGCTACCACGATATCGTTTCCGTCGTGCTGGGTACCACCTTCGGCATGATGCTGGCCAACGTGCCGGCCGTCTACCTGGGCGACAGGATCGCCAACCGCGTCCCGCTGCGCCTCGTGCATGGTATCGCGGCCCTGGTCTTTGCCGTGCTGGGCGTGGCCACCCTGCTGGGCGCGGGCGCCGCCCTGGGATTTTGAGACAACCCTGTATAATTTCCAATTTACAATATTCATGCTAATAATTACAATATCGTCGGCATGAATACCGGCGCGCCGATCCGGAACGGTCAGCGCGCTTTCTTGAGGAATGTATGCAGTTGAATAGAAACGTGGCGGCGCTGTGCCTGGCCGCTTGCGCCAGCCAGCCTGCCGCCGCCATGGCGGCACCCTTGCGTCACCACCAGACGGCGACGCCATCCGCGCCCGAAGTGCGCACGCGCGATTTGCTGCTATTTGGCGCCGGCCTGATCCTGCTGGCTGGCCGGCGCCGTCCCGAACACGAGAAGTGGCAAAACTAGAGCAGCAGTAGCACCGCATACTCGCGGCCCTCGTCGCGCAGGGCGATGCTGTTGCCGCCCTGTACCACGCCATCGAGCGACAACCCCTCGGGCCGCCCCTGCGCCTGCTCCACCGTGATGGCATAGCTGCTGGCGCCGAAACGGTAGTGCAGCTTGAAGCTGCCCCATTCGGCCGGCATGGCCGGCGCCAGACGCAGCACGTTCGCTTCGCGCGTCAAGCCGAGCAGGGATTCGACGATCAGGCGGTACAGCCAGCCCGACGATCCCGTGTACCAGCTCCAGCCGCCGCGCCCCACGTGCGGCGCCACGGCATACACGTCGGCCGTCACCACGTACGGTTCCACCTTGTAGCGCGCCACCGCCTGCGCGTCGACGCCATGGCGTACGGGATTGATCATGCGCAGCAATTCCCACGCCTTTTCGCCGTCGCCCATGCGGGCAAACGCCATCGCCGTCCAGATGGCAGCATGCGTGTACTGGCCGCCGTTCTCGCGCACGCCCGGCACATAGCCGCGGATGTAGCCGGGATTGAGGTCGGCCTTGTCGAACGGCGGATCGAGCAGCTGGATCACGCCGGAATCCCGGCGCACGAGGCGCGCATCGACCTGGCGCATGGCGCCGGCGACCCGCTCCTTGTTGGCGGCGCCCGACAGCACGCCCCAGCTTTGCGAAATCGAATCGATCTGGCATTCCTCGTTCGTGTGCGAACCCAATGGCGTGCCGTCGTCGAAATACGCGCGCCGGTACCACTCGCCATCCCAAGCATGTTCCTCGACGTTGGCCGCCAGTTTCACGGCTTCGTCGCGGCAGAACTGGGCGAATGCGGCGTCGCCGCGCAGCATGGCCACCTCGGCGAAACGCTGCAGCACTTCGTACAGGAAGAAGGCCAGCCAGACGCTCTCGCCCTTGCCATGTTCGCCCACCTTGTCCATGCCGTCGTTCCAGTCGCAGGAACCGATCAGCGGCAAGCCGTGCACGCCCATGCGCAAGCCATGGCGGATGGCGCGCACGCAGTGCTCGTACAGGTCGGCCGACTCGCCCGAACGCATGGGCAAGTCATAGTAGGAATCCTCTTCCGGCTTGACGACCCGCCCCTCGATGAAGGGCGCCACTTCCGACAGCACGTTGACGTCGCCCGTGGCGATCACATAGCGGCAGGCGGCCAGCGGCAACCACAGGTAATCGTCGGAGCAGTGCGTGCGCACGCCCCGGTCCGACGGCGGATGCCACCAATGCTGCACGTCGCCTTCGACAAACTGGTGCGCCGCACACAGCAGCAAGTGCTTGCGCAGCAATTGCGGCGCCGTGTGGATCATCGCCATCGCGTCCTGCAGCTGGTCGCGGAAACCGTAGGCGCCGCCCGACTGGTAATAGCCGCTGCGCGCCCACAAACGGCAGGCGATGGTCTGGTACATCAGCCAGCCATTGGCGATCACGTCGAGCGACGGGTCGGGCGTTTCGATGCGCACCGCGCCCAGAGTGGTGTCCCAGTGCGCGCGTACCGCGTCGAGCGCCATGCGGGCCGCTTCCTTGCCCGCATGGCGCTGCACCATGGTGCTGGCGTCGGCATTGCGGCGCCCGCCCACGCCGAGCAGGAAGACGATTTCGCGCTCCTGTCCCGGCTGCAGTTCGAACGGTACCTGGATGGCGGCACACTGGTCCAGCCCCGTGCC
Source organism: Janthinobacterium sp. GW823-FHT01H08 (assembly GCF_058797855.1). NCBI lineage: Bacteria > Pseudomonadati > Pseudomonadota > Betaproteobacteria > Burkholderiales > Oxalobacteraceae > Janthinobacterium > Janthinobacterium sp. GW823-FHT01H08. Next base: position 702,656 of record NZ_CM179504.1, on the reverse strand, counting down.
CGCCTTGCCGGACAGGCGCACGCGGCGCAGCGCCGCCGGCTGCGCCAGGCTGCCGTTGCGGCCGATGAATTCATTACGGTCGCAGGTGATGGAGCGGATGCTGGCGTCCGTATTGAAAAAGCCGACGCGGCCGGAAAACTCCGTGTTGTAGTTATTGCGCGCAAACAGCGCGCCGCTGATCGTATCGACTTCGGTGGCCACATGCATGCCGGACTTGGCGCGCAGGTCGGCCATCACCCATTCCACGTAGCCGGTGACGGACAGACGGCGCGGCACGCCGCTGTCGTTGCGCACCTTGATCACCGAGTATTTGACGGCCGCATCAAGCGCCACATAGGTGCACAGTTCGGTGGCGATGCCGCCCTCGCTGTGCTCAAAAATGCTGTAGCCGAAACCGTGGCGCGTCACGTAGTCGCCGCTGCCGCGCGCGGGCAGGGACGAAGGCGACCAGAACTGGCCGGTCTGCTCGTCGCGCACATAAAACGCTTCGCCCGACAGGTCGGACACGGGGTCGTTCTGCCATGGCGTAAGGCGGAATTCATGCGCGTTCTCGCTCCACGTGTACGCCTGGCCGGCTTCCGACACCACCGTGCCGAACTGCGCATTGGCCAGCACGTTCGACCACGGCGCCGGCGTCTGCTTGCCTTCTGCCGTGGTGATCACGTATTCGCGCCCATCGGGCGTGAAACCGCCGAGGCCATTTTCCAGGATCAGCTCGCGCTGCGGCGCCCGGTGCGGCACGCCGCCATGCTCGCGTGCCGGGTCCTGCAGCAGCGGCGGCATGCGCAGCACGGGGCTCGGCGGACGCTTGACCTGCTCGGCCAGGGTGCCGCGCAAATCGCTGATGATGGCGCGCGCCACCGATTGCAGCAAGATGCGGTCTTCGTTGGCGATCTGCTCGGCCAGGCGCACGAAGATGCCGCCCGGGCGGTCGATCGCCTGCGCATCGATGCCCGAGGCGATCAAGCCCATGATCTGGTCGTGCAGCAGCTGGCGGTAGCCCGACTGCTCTTCGTACCAGATCACCAGGTCGACGATCAATCCTTTCAGGCGCCAATAGGCATGCGCCTGCACCATCTGGCGCGCCAGTTCGATATTGGCCGCGTCGCGTATCTGCAGCAGCACGATGGGCAGGTCGCCGGAAATCGCATACGCCCACAGGCCGGACTGGCCGCGCTGGTTCTTGATCAGGATGCTCGCTTCGGCGCGCAAGGCCGCATTCGGGTAGATCACGGCGTTGGCCAGGCGCGCATACAGCTGCGCGTCCGCTTCGCTGGCGTTCAACTGGCGCAGCACCACCTGGCTGTGCGTCCAGGCCAGTTCGAAGACCCGGTCGGCCAGATGGCGGTCCTGGTATTTGTCGATCAGGTGCAGCGCCGCCTCGCGCTGCTCCACCATGCCGGTGACGCTGTCGACGGTGACGGCCTGGTCGGGTTCGAGCGTGATGACGTAGCGGATGGCCACGATGGGGTCGAGCACGGAGCCGTGGCCGCCGCTGAGCGGCCCGTCGTCCTGCAGCGCCTGCGGCAGCTGCGCCGTGTTGCCGCGGCCGATGAAGCGCGCGCGGTCCGTCTCGAACGACACTTCGTAGCGCTCGATATCGTGCACCGTCATCACATGCAGCAGCCACGGCATCTGCTCGTCTTTCGAGCGGGGCCGGCGCGTGCATAAAATCGCCTTTTCATGCGCGAGGATTTCCGTCTGCACGAACAGTTTGCTGAACGCGGGGTGGGCCGCATCGGCCGCCGCCGGCGCCATCACCACTTCGGCAAAACTGGTGATCTCGATGCGCCGCTGGCGGTTCGAATTATTGCTGATCCGCGTGCGGCGGATTTCGATGTCGTCCTCGGGCGAGACGACGATTTCCGTGTACAGGTCGAGGCCATGGTCGGCACGGCGGAACTCGGCCCGCCCTTCCGAAAAAATCACTTCGTATTTCTTCGGTTCGGCCAGGGTCGGCTGGTACATGGTGGACCAGACTTCACCGTCGTCGAGGTCGCGCAGGTAGCAGAAATTGCCCCAGTTGTCGCGCGTGCTGTCTTCGCGCCAGCGCGTCACGGACAGGTCTTTCCAGCGGCTGTAGCTGCCGCCCGCATTGCTCACCATGACGTGGTAGCGGCCGTTTGACAGCAGCTGCGTTTCGGGCACGGCGCTGTTGGCCTGCGTGAGGATGCGCATCGGCATGGCCTGCTCGGGCGCGCCGCTGCGCAGCACCGCCAGTTCGGCCGTGTTCGAGTAAAATGCGCCGGCCTGCGGCGTGCGTTCCTGCAGCACCAGCAAGGCCGATTGCAGCAGCGGATCGGACTCGAAACGGCGCTGCATCGGCCGGTCGTGCAGCAGGTAGCTGAGGGCCAGAAAGCCCATGCCCTGGTGGTGCACCATGAAGGACCGGATGACGGCGCTGCCCTGCCCGCGCGGCAGGCGCGCGGTGGTGAAATCGATCGCTTCAAAAAAGCCGTAGCGACCCATGTAGCCGGCCGCCTGCATGCGCTGCAGGTTCTGGCACGACGCTTCCGGCTGCACCATCAGGCCCATCATGCTGGCGTACGGCGCCACCACCAGGTCGTCGGCCAGGCCACGCTTGAGGCCCAGGCCGGGCACGCCAAAGGCGCGGTACTGGTAATTCAGGCTGGCGTCGACCGTGTTGTAGCCGGATTCGGAAATCCCCCACGGCACGTCGCGCTGGCGCCCGTAATCGATCTGCGCCTCGATGACGGAATGGTAGGTCTGGTCGAGCAGGGTGTTCGGGTAGTTCGGCATCACCAGCAGCGGCATCAGGTACTCGAACATCGAACCGCTCCACGACAGCAGCACGGGCTGGCCGGCCACCATGCACAGCTGGCGGCCCAGGGCGAACCAGTGCTCCTGCGGCAGCTGCCCCTGGGCGATGGCGATGAAGCTGGCCAGACGCACTTCGGAAGCCAATAAATCGTAGTAGCTGGGGTCCAGGCGCCGTTCGCTGACGTTGTAGCCGATGGCCAGCAGCTTGGTCGACGGGTTGTACAGGAAACCGTATTCGATCTGCGCGAAGTCGCGCGCCTGGCCCGCCGCGTGGGCGATGTCGCGCATGTGGCGGCCCGCCTGTTCGCGGCCTTGCGCCAGCAGGGCGGCCAGCTCGGATGGCGTGCCTTCGGACACTTCCAGGTTGGCCAGTTCGCGCAGGGTCGGCATGCGCAGCCAAGCAGGATCGACACCCGCCTGCGCCGCCCACGGCGCCAGTTGCAGCAATTCGGCCAGCGCCGCGCGGCACTGGCGCGCCAGCGCGCCCGTCCACATGGACAGCTCGCCATCCTCGCTTTGCAGGGTCAGCGACAGCAGTGCATCGGCTGCGCCGTTCGCGGCGGCGAGATAAGCATGCCATTCGGCCAGGGTGACGGGCGCGGCGGACGCCTGCAACAGGCTCATGCTCTCGCGCATGGCCTTGCCCTCGCCTTCGGCGGCGATGAATTCCTGCAGCACCTGCGCCGTCGTGCGGATGCCCTGCACCACTTGCGCGCCGATGATGGGAGCGTCGTACAGTTCCACCAGTCCCGGCTGCAAGGTCAGCAGATGGCCGGCCAGGTTGCCGCTGTCGACCGTCGAGATGTACATCGGCTGCAGCGCCTTGAGCGTTTGCGTGTCGTACCAGTTATAGAAATGGCCCTGGAAGCGTTCCAGCTCGCCCATGCTGTGCAGGGTAGCGCGGCTGCGCTCGATCAACTGGCCGAGGGTGATGTAGCCGAAATCGTAGGCCGTCAGGTTGGCCAGCAGCGCCAGGCCGATATTCGTCGGCGAGGTGCGGTGCGCCACCACGAGGTTCGGGTGTTCCTGCATGTTATCGGGCGGCAGCCAGTGGTCGTCCGGCCCGACGAAGGTATCGAAATACGCCCAGGTCTTGCGCGCCACGCCATGCAGGAAACGCCCCTGCTCGGCCGACAGGCGCGCCACGGCCCGCTCGATGGGGCGGCTGATCCACCAGGCGATGGCTGGCGCGGCCAGCCACAGCAGCAGTACCACGGCGGCGGCCGGCAAGGCGGCCGGGCGCCAGTAGAGCAAGGCGCCGAAGGTGGCCAGCGCCAGCGCGGGCGAGCACCACATGGCGCGCCAGCTGTCGGCTTGACTGCCGGAAGAGCTGTGCAGGTTCGAGGCGCGCCAATCGAGCAAATGCTTGTGCGACACACCGAGGCGCCACAGGGTGCGCACGATGGCGTCCAGGCTGATCCACGCTTCGTACGGCAGGAAGACGAGGGTCAGCATGGCGTGCGAAAACTGCACGCCGCAGCGCCGCTCGAACGCGGCCAGATGCTGGCGCCACAGGGTGTCGCGCGGTTTGCGCAGCAGATCGTACAGGGCCGAAAACACGGGCGGCAGGAAGATGATGGCCAGCACGGCCGCGCTCCAGAAGGCCACGTGCGGCAGGAAACCCCACACCAGCAACAGGGACACGGTGGTGGCCGGCGCCACGACGCTGCGGCGCAGGTTGTCGAACAGCTTCCACCGCGACAGCATCGACAAAGGATTGCGTTCGCGCTTGCCGGCGCGGCCCGGCACCCGGCCCAGCAGCCAGCCGATCAGCTGCCAGTCGCCGCGGATCCAGCGCTGGCGGCGGCTGACGTCGGCGTCGTAGCGGGCCGGATATTCTTCATACAGCTGCGAGTCGCTGAGCAGGCCGGCGCGCAAATAACAGCCTTCCAGCAAATCGTGGCTGAGGATTTTATTGTCGGGCAGGCGCTGGCCCAGCACGCGCTCGAACATGTCGAGGTCATAGATGCCCTTGCCGATGAACGAGCCTTCATAAAACACGTCCTGGTACAGGTCGGACACGGTGCGCGTGTACGGGTCGATGCCCGGTTCGCCGCCGCACAGCAGTTCGTAGCGCGACGCGTTCGCGCTGGGCAGGGCCACGGCCACGCGCGGCTGCAGGATGCCGTAGCCGGCCACCACGCGCGTGCCGGCCGCGTCGAGCACGGGACGGTTCAGCGGGTGCATCATGGTGGCGATGAATTCGCGCGCCGCGTCGCGCGGCAGCTGCGTATCGGTGTCGAGCGTGATCACGTATTTGATCGTGCGCAGGCCGCGCAACTCGCCTTCCACCAGCGAGAATTTGTCGCGCGCGCCGCCGCGCAAAAACGCGTGCAGGTCGGACAATTTGCCGCGCTTGCGCTCTTGCCCCATCCACGCGTTTTGCTGCGAATTCCACAGGCGCGGACGATGCAGCAGCAGGAACGGCCCCGCATGGCCCAGCTCTTCCGGATCGGCCGGGTCGCCATTGTCTTTGAACTCGGCTCCCTCCACGCGGTATTTCTCGTTCAGGCCACGGATGGTCTCCTGCGCCTGGTTCAGCAGGGCTTCGTCGCCGGGCAGGGTTTGCGCCTGCGCGTCGACAAAATCCGTCAGCAGGCAGAAACGCAGGTTCGGGTCGCGGTTGGCGAGATAACGCACTTCCAGCGCCTCGCACAGGGCCGCCACGTTTTCCGCGCTGTAGATCAGGGTCGGCACCACGACGATGCCGCGCGCATCGGACGGAATGCCGGACCGGTAATCCATGCGCGGCAGCGGATGCGGCGACGTCATCAGGGTTGCCAGCCAGTTCACCACGGCCACGGCCAGCTGGCTGCTGCCCAGCAGCGCCAGCGCGCCCAGCGCCGCCAGGGGCCAGCCCTGCACGCCATGGCGCACGGCGCGCTCGAGCAGCAAGGCGCTCGTCGCCAGGGTCAGGAACGCAATGGCGCCCAGATAGCTGGCCAGCGGCGCGGCGCGCGCCGTATGCTGCAGCGCCTCGATGAACGGCAGCCTGGCGCCAGCCTGCTTTTCCAGCACCAGCACGCCGCGCCCGACCAGGTAAAAGCCGATATGGCCGCGGCGCGCGTCATTGCCATTGCCGTGCGTGTGCGCCAGCTGCACCGCCATCTCGGCCACTTCCACTTCGCTGCGCGCGCTGCGCTTGGCGATGCGTTCGATGGCGTGGCGGTAGCTGTCGCGCGTGGCGAAATCCATCAAGCCATACGTGCCGGCCGGGTCCAGGCGCAGGGTTTGCTCGACCACGCTCATGGTCTCGACGAATTCCTGCCAATCCATGGTGCCGAGAAAACGCAGGCTACCGATGCTGTTGGCGATCGAGACCTGGTCGGCCGCCTGCTGCCCGATCTCGGACTGGATCTGCTGCTCGATGGTGAGGCCCGACTCGGCCAGCTTGTGCGTCAGCCACGACAGCGCCAGGGTCAGCGAGGAACTCTGTCCCTGCAGGCGGCGCGACAATTCGGCCACGAAGGCGCTGGTCATCGGCGGATTCGAACGGGCCATGTCCGCCACGAGCAGGATCAAGCCGCTGGGATTGCGCTCGGCGATCTCCGTCATCTGGTCGGCCCAGGTGTTGGCCAGGTCGCGCTGCATGCGGTCGTCGGCCACGCGCGCGGCAACGCGGCGCAGGTTTTCGATCAGCGCCAGACGCAGCATGATGGGCACGGCCCACAGTTCACCCAGGGTCAAGGTGGCCACGTCCTGGTAAGCCTCGACGAAGTGGCAGAGGTTTTCCAGGTCGACCCTGCCATCGCCGTGCGAGATGATTTCCAGCGCGATTTTATACACGCGCGGGCAGCCCGCATCCACGCCGGAACTCAGCCGTGGCAACTCCTTGCTGTAATTCTTCGGCAAGTGGCGCCGCGTGGTGCGGATCTGCTCTTCGATCAGATAAAAATTATCGAGCAGCCACTCCGAGGCGGGCGTGACCTGGCGCCCGCTTTTGACAGTCGCCGTCAGCTCGTTGACGGTGGCCGTGATGAGGGCCGCATTGTCGGCCAGGCGCGCCAACAGGCGGTCGCGGCCATGATGCCTGCCCACCGCATGGCCGGCGGCCACATGCTTGCCGTGGGCGGCCATCTGCATGGCGCTGAATAACTCGGAACGCAGGGGCAAGGCATCGTCGCGCGCGGCGTCGAAGGTGTCCGGTGCAAGGGAATGGTCGCGGAAGATTTCTTTGACTTTGGAAACCTGTTCCTTGATCTGCTGCGTGACAACTGCTGTGTACTCTTTCAACTTTAGCCTCGCTAGGTGCGCGCAGGCAGCCAGCGGCCACCGTCATGCAGGCCCAGTCTGGAAGAACACGATCGGACACTGGCGAAGACGGAAAGCGAAGCGCCGGAGCGTTGCGACGAATCTCAGGGTATAGAGAGATTTTCTGAACTTCATCGTAGGAGGGCGACGCAGGCAAGACCGTGCGCTAGCGTACATACTCCGTGTTTTAGGGACGTTTCAGCAAAGAAATCAGCGTGTTGAATGGCAGAAAAATGCCGGTGGGAAATGAACGGGAGAAAAGGCGCGACGCGCACCGTGCCGATGATGGCACGGTGCAATATTTCATGAAAGAAAGTTCAAGCAGTTCAGGCCGCAATCGCCAGCGGATGGCGCGTCGCCTCCGCCATTGCCATGCCGCCGTTGAGTTGCCATGCCGCGCCGTGACCGAGGCGGCGCAGGCAGGCGGCGGCCCGTGCGCTGCGGTTGCCGCTGCGGCAGAAAAACACCAGCGGGCGCTGCGGCTGCTGCAGCCAGGCCGCCACCTGCCCCGCCAAGCGGCTCAGCGGTACGCTGCGCACTTCGCAGCCCTCGAACACGGTGCCGGCGCACGCCGCGTGTTCATACGCTTCGCGCACGTCGATCAGGATGGCGTCGGGATGCTGGCGCAGGAAGGCGGGCAAGGCGGCCGCGTCGAGCTGCAGTTCGGCGGCCGGCACGCTACCGTTCTGCACCGTGCGCACGGTGCCGCAGATGCTGCCGTCGTCGCCGGACGCGCACAGCACGGTGTCCTGCGTCAGCAGCGCCGCATCCAGCAAGGGGGTCAGCGCCTCGGGCGCCAGGGAGCCGATGAAGGCGAAGCGCTGCTCCAGCAGGTACACATGGGTTTCGCCGCACTCGATGCGGCGCAGCCGCTGCCGGCCCAGCGCCAGCTCGCCATCGATATCGACGCGGCCCACCTGCTCGATAGCGAGTTCCTGCAGCAGCGCCAGACGCGCGGCGCCATGGTCCGCTGGCGCCGTCGTATGCACGATAGCGCGCAAGGCCAGGTGCTGGCAGCGGATGAAAGCGGCCAGACGCGGCACGAGCGCGGCGGCGGGATCGATGACGACGCAACTGGCGCTGGCGGCGTCGCTGAGCAGCCAGGTGCACTGGCCGTCGACGCTCAGCTGGATTATGCCGTCCTGCGGCGATGGCGCCAGCGCCGACGGCAGCAGACAGCTGCTGCGCAGCGCTTCGCCGCAGCGCTCGATGCGCGCGCAGGCGGAAGCGACCGTCGCCGCATCGATCAGGGGACCGAACGACAGCCGGATGGCGGAACTGGCGCGCCATTGCGGCACGTGCATCGCTTCCAGCACATAACTGGGCAGCGCCTTGGCGGCGGAACAGGCGCTGCCCGAGCTGACGCGCACGCGCGCCGCGTCGAACAGGTCCAGCAGCTCTTTCGAGGACAGGCCCGGCACGGAAAAATTAAGCGTCGTCGGCAAGGACAGATCGAACGGCATATTGAACACGATGCCGGGGAAAGCGTGTTCCAGGCTGGCCACCAGCTGCTCGCGGAACGCGGCCAGGTCGGCGTGGCTGCGGAAGGTCTTGCCATCGTCCAGCGCGGCGAGCACGGCACCCAGCGCGGCGATGCCGGCCATGTTTTCCGTGCCAGAACGCAGGCCCGCTTCCTGGCCGCCGCCCATCATCAAGGGCGTAAACGGGGCGCCGGCGCGCACGTACAGCATGCCGATGCCCTTGGGCGCATACAGCTTGTGGCCGGAAAACGGCGCGTAGTCGATGCGCGTGGCGGCCAGGTTCAGTTTCAGCTTGCCCAGCGCCTGCACGCAATCGACCATCCAGTAGGCGTCGGCACCGCGTTCCTGCAGCAGCTGGGCGATGGCGGACAAATCGCTGACGACACCGGTTTCATTATTCGCCGCCATCGTGCACAGCATGGCCGCCTCGCCGATCAGCGCATCGAGCGCCTGCAGGTCGTGGCGCCCCTGCGCATCGACGGGCAGCTTGCGCACTTCCAGGTTCAGGCCCAGTAAACGGTTCCAGTGCGCCAGGCTCTCCGGCACGGCCTTGTGCTCGGTCGCGCCATACAGCAGCAGGCTGCCGATGCGCTTGCCCGCGTCGCGCCGTTCGCGCAGCGCGCACAGGGCCGACAGCACGGCCGTCTGGATGCCCTCGGTGGCGCCGCTGTTGAACATCAATCGGCCGTCGCCCACGCCCAGCAAGCCGCTGGCACGCTGGCGCACGCCATCCATCATGGCCTTGGCCTGCAAACCCGTCGCATGTGTGCTGCTGGGGTTGCCATAGCCCTGCTCCATCGCTTGCCGGGCGGCGGCAACGGCGGCGGGCAGCACGCAAGTGGTGGCATTGCTGTCGAGGTAGATGTCTTTCATGATGGCAGTCCGAATATTCTATAAAAAGGGCGCAGTTAAAAAGGCGCAGCGCAGGCGGCTGGGCTATCTCGATAGTCTACCGGCCGGTCCCCGTGAAGATATGCCAAAAGACACTGCAACTACGCTACTATGCAGCATGTTCATGCTATAAAAACCGGAATATTAAAATGAATTCACCAAACGCCTCGCTCGACAAATTCGACTGCGCCATCCTCGCCGCCCTGCAGCAGGACGGCACCTTGTCGATCGCCGCCCTCAGCGAAAAGATCGGCCTGTCCAGCACGCCGTGCTGGAAGCGGGTCAAGCGCCTCGAGGAAGACGGCTATATCGAGAGCCGCGTGGCCATCGTCAACCGGCAAAAAGTGGGTTTGCCCGTGACCGTCTTCGTCAGCGTGCGCACGGGGCAGCACGATGAAAAATGGCTGCGCCGCTTCGCCGCCGCCGTCATCGTCTTGCCCGAGGTACAGGAATTTCACCGCATGAGCGGCGACATCGACTACCTGCTGAAAGTCGTCACCACCGACATCAAGGGCTACGACACGTTTTATAAAAAACTCATCAAGGCCGCGCAACTGACGGGCGTGTCGTCCGCCTTTTCCATGGAGCAAATTAAGTGCAGCACGGAATTGCCGCTGGAATTGATCGCCCACGGCTTGCCTGCCTGAGGCGTTTTCCGGCCATGCGGGGCAGATGGGGAAAGTACGTTGCCGCAACGCAACATAAGTAAACAAAAAGCAGCATTCGTGCGGCGGGACGCGCAGCGCGGCCGGTATACTGTCCGCTCGCCTGCCCGCTTTCTGTCTATTGTGCAGGCCATCCTCCAAGGTCTTCCATGTCTCTGCTCCGCCGCCTCTCCATCCAGAAAAAACTCCTGTTCAGCATGGGCTTGTGCCTGCTGCTCTTCATGGCGATCTCGTCTTTCCTCAGCGTGCGCATGAGCAGCGATTACGTGCGCGAGCGCGTCGTCAGCCAGGAATTGCCGGCCCAGGTGGGCGAGATCCGCAACGACGTGCTGCGCCAGATCAGCCAACCCCTGTCGGTGGTGCAAACCATGGCCAACGATGTCTATCTGCAAGACTGGGAAGACGCCGGCTTGCCCGACAGCGGCATCGCCACCTTCCAGCGCTACGCTACCGTGGTCAAGGACAAGAACAAGGCCGCCTCGATCAACTGGGCTTCCGCCAGCACGGGCAAATACTTCACCACGGAAGGCTTGCTGCGCACCCTGGACAAGAACCAGGCCGCCGACCAGTGGTTTTATGGCTTGCTGGCCGGCGACAAGGCCTACACGCTCGATATCGACAAGGCGGACAATTCCAGCGACCTGATGCTCTATCTGAATGCGCGCGGCCAGACGGCGGGCGGAAAGCAGATCGCGGCCGGCCTGGGCTTGTCCATCAATGCGCTGGCCGACACCATCCGCAGCTACAAGATCGGCCAGACGGGCCATGTCTACCTGGCGCGCGCCAATGGCGTGCTGCTGGTGCACCGCGACACGGCCCTGTCCGACGGCAAGCACCTGCTCAAGGATTTACCCGGATTTAGCGATAGCCTGAGCAAGAGCCTGCTGACCGGCAACAAATACGCGTACGCCGTCTACGACGCGCCTGCGGGACGCCAGTTCGTCGCCGCGTCCTTCGTGCCGGAACTCAATCTATATGTGGTGGCCGAAGTGCCGGAAGCGGAAGTGCTGGGCAATGTCACGCGCTCGGCCCTGATCGCCGCCCTGATTGCCGGCCTGGTCGGTGGCGGTATCGCCCTGTGCATCATTTATGTCATCAGCCGCGCCATCGCCGCGCCCGTCGCGCGGGCAGCGGATATGCTCAGCGAAATCGCCAGCGGGAATGGCGACTTGAGCCGCCGCATGCCCGTGGAATCGGAAGACGAGGTCGGCGCGCTGGCCGCTGCCTTCAACCGTTTCGTCGCGTCGCTGAACGTGACGATACGCGAAGTTCGCGACAGTACCGGGGCCATTGCCAGTGCATCGAGCCAGATCGCGTCGGGCAACCTGGACCTGTCTGCCCGCACGGAAGCCCAGGCATCGAGCCTGGAAGAGACGGCGGCGGCCATGGAAGAGCTGACGTCGACCGTGAAACAGAATGCGGACAACGCGCGCCAGGCGAATCAGCTGGTGGTGTCGGCCTCGGGCCACGCCGTCAAAGGCGGCGAAGTGGTCGGCCAAGTCGTGCAGACGATGGGCGCGATTACGGAAAGTTCGCGCAAGATCGCGGATATTATCGGCGTGATCGACGGCATTGCCTTTCAAACCAATATCCTCGCCCTGAACGCTGCCGTCGAGGCGGCCCGCGCGGGCGAACAGGGCCGCGGCTTTGCCGTGGTGGCAACCGAAGTGCGCAACCTGGCGCAACGCTCAGCGGCAGCAGCCCGGGAAATCAAGGACTTGATCGTCGACTCGGGCAGCAAGGTGGAAGCGGGCAGCAAGCTGGTCGACTCGGCCGGCACCACCATGCAGGACATCGTCGTCTCCGTCCAGAGAGTCGCAGACCTGATGGGAGAGATCGCGTCGGCCAGCCAGGAACAAAGCCAGGGCATCGCGCAAGTCAATGCCACGGTCACGCAGATGGATGATGCGACCCAGCAAAATGCAGCGCTGGTGGAAGAAGCGGCGGCGGCGGCCCAATCCCTGCAGGACCAGGCGGGACGCCTGGCGCAGGTGGTCAGCGTTTTCAAGCTGGAAGAAACGGGGCATGCGGCGCAGCAGCAGCAGCAGCAGCAGCCTCGGCAGCCAGCGCACAAGCCCATGCTGCCCACGCCAGCGCGCCCGAAAGCGCCGGCCAGCGATGCGTGGGAAGAGTTTTAAGGAAGTTTGAAAAACGCTTAAATCGCCGGCGCTTTCACGCTGGCGGCTTGTTTAAAGAAATCATAGATGCCGCTCTCGCTCATGCGGCGGGCATTCGCCAGTTCGCCGCCCTTGGTGGCGTACAGCACCTGGTTGTTGTCGCTCGAGACCAGCACGGCGGCGGGGATGCCTTTCTTGAGCGGATTGCCATAGGCTTGCGCCACGTCCAGGTTATGGTCGAAGTTACCCACGTCGACCTTGACGACCTTGAACTGCTGTTGCATCAGCTCGGCGTTCTTGCCTTCCTTCAAGGCCTTGTCGAGTGCGCGGCAATCCTCGCACCAGTTGGCGCCAAAGATCAGCAAGACAGGCACGTGCGCCGCCTTGGCTTCGGCCAGCGCGCGGGCCACGTCGGCCTTGGCGTCGGCCGCCGCGTTGTACGGCAGATGCGGCGTGGCGACCGGGTTGGCCGGTGTGGGGGCGGCGGCAATAGCGGTACCGGCAAGCAGCAGGCTGGCAAAGAATGGGGCGACGAAACGGGAAAGGCGCATGCAGGGCTCCTGAGAGAAATCGTGAAGCCAGCTGAACAGCTGCCAGCGGGCGTGATTGTCTAGAATATGCCTGCTTGTAAGAAATATCCACCATTTAATTGCACTGTGCTTATGCGGAAAACATATAAGCACGTATCAGAGCACCACCCAGGAGAAGCCGCTTGAGCATGCCAGATACATTACCCCCAACGCTGTCCGGCGCCGCGCGCATGTTGCGCGACGCCTATCCCGGCGGCATGCCCGATACGGCATATTTCGCCGTGCTGGCCCTGCTGTATGAACACTTTTCCGACCGCAACCTGACCGAGCTGATGGCCGCCGTCACGGGCAAAGATGCGGCGACGATCCTCAATGACATCTATGCCTGCGCCAGCAGCGAGCCGGCGCCGTCCGCCATCGCGGCCGCCAGGAAACTGCTGGCACGGCACGGCTTGCAGGCCGTCTGCGCCGAGGATTAATGCCCACCGGCAGCGAAATGGAACGCATGGGATAATATCGGGCTCACACTGAGCAACGCGGCCCGAACGCGCCCTCCCCATGACGACTTCTTTCCTGGCACGCTGGCTGCCGCAACCGAACAACGGCAGCCGCCGCGAACAATTGCGCGCCTGCGCGGGCGCCATCTGCGGCTTGCTGCTGACGGGCCTAATCTGCCATTTCCTGCTGGCCCCGGACAGCGCCAGCGTCTACCTGATCGCGCCCATGGGCGCCTCGGCCGTGCTGCTGTTCTGCCTGCCGGCCAGCCCGCTGGCGCAACCGTGGTCCGTGGTGGGCGGCAACGTCGTCTCCGGCCTGGTCGGCATGGCCTGCGTCAAATGGTTCGGATCCAGCGTGGGCGTGGCGGCGCTGGCCGCCTGCCTGGCCATCGGCGCCATGTTTGCCCTACGCTGTTTGCATCCGCCTGGCGGCGCCGTGGCGCTCACCACCGTCGTCGGCGGCGCCAGCGTGCATGCGGCCGGCTTTGAATTCGTCTTCATCACCGTACTGTTCAATTCCGCCGTGCTGGTCGCTTGCGCCGTGCTGTACAACAACCTGACGGGACGCCGCTACCCGCACGTCCAGCAACTGGTGGCGCCGCATCCGCACGCCACCAAGGATGAGGTGCCCAGCAACCGCCTGGGCTTTTCACCGGACGACCTCGATGCCGTCTTGCGCCAGCACAGTGAAGTGCTCGACATCAGCCGCGACGATTTGCAGGCGATCTTCCTGCAAACGGAAATGCGCGCCTACCAGCGCCGCTTCGGCGTCGTCACCTGCGCCGACATCATGTCGAAAGACGTGCTCAGCGTGGAATTCGGCACGCCGCTCGATGTTGCATGGCGCACCATGCGCGAGCACGATATAGGCGCCCTGCCCGTTGTCAACCGGGCGCGCCGCGTCATCGGCATCATCACGCAGACGGATTTCCTGCGCCATGGCGGCCTCGACGATTACCAGGGCATGCGCCAGCGCCTGCGCGGCTTGCTGCAGCGCAGCGGCCTGTCCCACAGCGACAAGCCGGAAGCGGTGGGACAGCTGATGACGGCGTCGCCGCACACGGCCCGCCTCGGCACGCCCATCATCGATCTCGTGCCCCTGATGGCCGACGCCGGCTATCACCATATTCCCATCCTCGACGAGGAAGAACGCCTGGCCGGCATCATCAGCCAGTCCGACCTGATGGCCGCCCTGTACGAAAGCCGCTTTGCCGAGGCCGCCGCATGACGCCATTCCGGGCCCTGCTGAGCGGCCCCGACGGCGGCCCGGCGGGCACAGCCGTCAGTGCGCATTTTTTCGGCAGCCAGCTGGCCATCGATGCGCCCGGCCATGATGTCGACGTGGCGCAGCTGGTCGTCAGCGTGGGCGGTGTCGACGGACCGGAACTGTTCCTGAACTGGCTCGACGAACAAGGACGGCAAGCCTCGCTCAAGCCGCTGACAGCGGACGACATCGCCATCGTGTTAAAAGAAGCGCCGGCCGCGCTGCAGCCGCAACTGCAGCGCCTGTGGAGCGAGCGCCAGCGCAACCGGGGGCAAGTGTCGGGCTGGCTGGCCGGTTTGACGGGCGCGACCGTCGTCGCCACTGCCCTGTTGTGGTGGCAAGGAAGCAACGCCATCGGCGTGCTGGCGGGATGGATTCCCCTGTCGACGGAAAAGCAGCTGGGCGAACTGGCCCTGGCGCAAGTGCGCGCGCAGGGCGGCATCGTCGAGAGCGGCGTGGCGCAGCAGACGGTGCAGGACATCGGCCGCACGCTGACGGCCGGTTCGCGCTACCCGTACCGCTGGCTGGTCAAGCAGGATGACACGGTCAACGCGTTTGCCATGCCAGGCGGCATCATCGTCGTGCATACGGGCTTACTGCGCCAGGCGGGGGACCCGGGCGAACTGGCCGGCGTGCTCGCGCATGAAGTGCAGCACGTGGAACAGCGCCATTCGTTGCGGCAGATGATCAGCAGCCTGGGCTGGGGCGCCCTGGTGGGCCTGACCATCGGCGACATCAGCGCCGTGGCCGCCATGCTGGCGCACCAGGCCGGCACCCTGTATTTCAGCCGCGATATGGAAGAGGAAGCGGACCGTCTGGGTTTGCTGGCCTTGCAGCGCGCGCGGATCCGCCCCGACGGCATGCTGCGTTTTTTCCAGAGGCTCGATGGCAAGGATCAGGCCAAGGTGCCGGGATGGATTTCCTCGCATCCGCAAACGGCGGCGCGCGCGCAGCAGATCGAAAGCCTGATCGACGCCACGCCCTGCCCGGCCTGCCTACCCTTGACCAGCCGTCACTGGCCAGCGATGAAAGCGGCCCTGCCGCCTACGGAAAAATAGCAACATTTCTTCCGCACAATTTATCCAAACGCACTGGGCAATGGCGTATGCTTACGCCCCGGCTGTTCCTTCTTGAACGGCCACCTCCGACCTCGCTACGCCTCCGTTCATTCCCTCCTTACAAAGGATTTCGCGCATGAAGCATCGTTTTGCCGCCGGCACCCTCGGCACCCTGGCCATCTCCCTGTTGCTCGCCTACGCGCCCATGGCGCAAGCGGCCCAGCCCGCGGCCAAAACGGCCGTCGCGCCGGCCGTCAGCGCGCCAAAAGCCAAGCAGCAGCTGCAAGTGCTGGCCGACCAGTACTACGATGCGTTGGCCCGTTTCGAGCCGATCAATGCCACAGAGAGCGGCGACAACCGTTTTGACGACCAGCTCGGTTCAGCCATCGTGCCCGCCGCGCGCGCAAAGCAGTTCGCCCTGTACCGCCAGTACCAGAAGACCCTGCGCGGTATTGCCCGCGCGCAGCTGTCGCACCAAGACCAGATCAACTACGATATCCTCGACTATGAACTGGCCACGGCGCTGAGCTTCGAGCGCTTCCCCGAATACCTGCTGCCTTTGAACCAGATGGACAGCATGCCCGTCACCCTGGCCAATTATGCGGGCGGCGAGGCATCGCAACCTTTGACCACGGTCAAGGAGTATGACGCTTACCTGAGCCGTATCGGCCAGTTGCCGGGCTGGATAGACCAGGCCATCGCCAACATGAAAGTCGGCATGCAAAAGGGCATCGTGCTGCCGAAGGCGCTGACGGAATCGGCCCTGCCGCAATTCAAGAAGCTCGTCAGCGCCACGCCGCAGGACAGCGTGTATTACACGCCCATCAAGAACTTGCCGGCCAGCTTTTCCGCCGCCGACAGGGAACGCCTGACGCAAACCTACACCGTTATCATCGAGGCCAAGCTGATGCCTGCGCTGCAGCGCCTGGCCACCTTCATGGAACGCGATTACCTGCCGGCCGGCCGCACGAGCAGCGGCTGGAGCGCCCTGCCCGATGGCGCGGCCTGGTACCAGACGCGCGTGGCCAGCAGCACCACGACGGATTTGAAACCGGAGCAGATCCACGCCATCGGCTTGAAGGAAGTGGCGCGCATCCAGGAACAATACGCGATCGTCGGTCCGAAGATGGGCTACAACGGCCCGGCCGCCGGCTTGCCCTTGTGGGTGTCGGAACAGGCGAAATACCGCCCGTTCAAGACGGAGCAGGAAGTGCTCGACGTCTACCGCAAGCTGAACGTGCTGCTGGACAGCAAATTGCCCGCCCTGTTCACCCTGGTGCCGAAAGCGCCGCTGGACTTGCGCCTGGAACCTGAACTGAGCCGCGATACGGCCGCCGATCACTACACGGCCCCGGCCGCCGACGGTTCGCGCCCGGGCGTGTTCTGGTCCGTCGTCACGGATCCGAAACTGTATGGCGACACGGGCATGACCACCCTGTTCCTGCACGAAGGCAAACCTGGCCACCATTTCCACCTGGCGCTGGTGCAAGAGATGGACTTGCCGAACTTCCGCCGCTTCGGCGGCAACAATGCCTTCACGGAAGGCTGGGCCCTGTATGCGGAAACCCTGGGCAAGGAAATGGGCCTGTTCGACGATCCTGCCCAGTACTTCGGCCATTTGAACGACGAGATGCTGCGCGCCGTGCGCCTGGTGGTCGACACGGGCTTGCACACCAAGGGCTGGACACGCGAGCAGACGATCAAGTACATGCGCGACACCCTCGGCTACGACGCCGTGGCGAGGAGCGAAACGGAACGCTACATGGCCTGGCCTGGCCAGGCGCTGGGCTACAAGATCGGTTCGCTGAAAATCGTCGAACTGCGCCAGCGTGCCCAGCAGGCGTTGGGAGACAAGTTCAGCCTGCCGAAGTTCCACGAAGTGGTGCTCGGCGACGGAACCCTGCCCCTGAAACTGCTGGAAGCCAAGGTCGACCGGTGGATCGCGCAGCAAAAGTAAGCTAGCCCACTCTTGCGAGAACGGCAGCGCCAGTTGGGGCTGCCGTTTTTTTTCGTGCCGATATTTGATCTGGCACAGATCCAGCGTATGTCGCGCACGCCCGCCGGAACGCGTACCAGACAATGCTGCCTAATTCCCATACACAGAAGGGAGGCAGCATGCAAAGCGAAGACAGGAACGACGCCGCCACGGCTGGCCCGCCCGCATGGCAAACGTCAGCGGAGATGCCCTATCACGGGCATGACGCCATTCTTCACTACACCAGTGCGCGCGGCCAGGCCGATGGCCGGCCGCCGCGGCACATTCCCGACGATACCGCACGCGGCAAGCCTGCCATGATCACGGCGCTTGGCTGGCTCAGCATCGGCCTGGGCCTGGCCCAGCTGGTGGCGCCGCGCGGCCTGGCGCGGGCCAGCGGCTTGCGCGGCGTCTCGTCTTTCTGGATACGCGCCATCGGCCTGCGCGAAATGGCGTGCGGCGTGGCCTTGCTGCGCGGCGAAACCGCTCCGGCATGGCGCTGGTCGCGCATCGCCGGCGACGCCATGGACCTGTCGCTGCTGGGCGTGGCCATGGCCAGCCGGCGCCATGCGCGCACGCGCCTGGCGGCGACGGCGGCCGTGGTGGCAGGCGTGACGGCCATCGACTACATCGCCAGCGCCCAACTGGCGCCGCGCAAGCTGAGCGAATTACCCGCGCCCGGCGAAGAGGGATTGGCGCTGCAAAAGAGCGTCATCGTCAACCGTTCCGCCGACGATTGCTACCGCGCCTGGCGCGACCTGGAAAACCTGCCCCGCTTCATGCCGGGCCTGCAGTCGGTGCAGGTGATCAATGCGCGCCGCTCGCGCTGGCACAGCGTCGAGGGCGAGTGGATAGGCGAACTGACGCAAGAGCGTCCGGGTCAGGGCTTGCGCTGGCGCGCGGCACAGAACCATGCCGAAACGGGAGCGCTGGAACTGTCGCCCGCTCCCGGCGGGCGCGGCACCGTGGTCACCATGCAACTGCACATGCAGCCGCCGGCCGGCAAGGTGGGCGCGGCCGTGGCGGGCCTGTTCAGCCAGGCGCCCGCCTACCAGATCGAAACCACCTTGCGCCGCTTCAAGCAGTGGATGGAAACGGGCGAGGTCAGCACCACCGAGGGCCAGCCGTCGGGCAAGCGCAGCTTCAAGACGCGCTTGCTGCACAAGGCTGGTGCCACGGCCGCTGCCCCTCGACCGCAAGCAAACGGAGGTGTGTCATGAAAGCCAATTGCTGGCACGGCAAGCGCGACGTGCGGATCGAACAAGTACCCGATCCCGTCATCCTCAATCCCGGAGACGCCATCATCAAGGTCAGTTCCACGGCCATCTGCGGTTCCGATTTGCACCTCTACAATGGCGTCGTGCCCACCATGGAACAAGGCGACATCCTCGGCCATGAATTCATGGGCGAGGTGGTGGAGGTGGGCTCCGCGGTGCGCAAACTCAAGGTGGGAGAACGGGTGGTCGTGCCGTTTCCCATCGCCTGCGGACGCTGCTTCTTTTGCGAACAACAGCTGTACTCGGTGTGCGAGAACTCCAATCCCAACGCCTACATGGCGGAAAAGATGTGGGGCCACTCGGGGGCGGGCATCTTTGGCTATTCCCACCTGACGGGCGGTTACGCGGGCGGCCAGGCGGAATACGTGCGCGTGCCGTTTGCCGACGTCGGCCCCATTCAGGTGCCGGACGAGCTCAAGGATGAACAGGTACTGTTCCTCTCGGACATACTGCCGACCGGCTACATGGCGGCCGAAGCCTGCGCCATCACGCCGGGCCAGGTGGTGGCCGTGTGGGGTTGCGGCCCCGTGGGGCAGTTCGCCATCCAGAGCGCCTTCCTGCTCGGCGCCGAGCGCGTCATCGCCATCGACCATTACCCGGAACGCCTGCGCATGGCACGCGAACTATCCGGCGCCGAAACCCTGCATTTCGATGCGGTGGACGTGCCCGACGCCCTGCGGGAAATGACGGGAGGACGGGGGCCCGATGCCTGCATCGATGCCGTCGGCATGGAAGCGCACGGTTCCGGCGTCAGCTATATCTACGACCGCCTCAAGCAGACGATGAAACTGGAATCGGACCGCCCCACAGCCCTGCGCGAAGCACTGATGGCATGCCGCAACGGCGGCGTCGTCTCGGTGCCGGGCGCGTATGGCGGCTTCAGCGACAAGATCCCGTTTGGCTCCATCATGAACCGTTCATTGACCATCAAGACGGGGCAAACCCACGTGCAGCGCTACATGCAGCCGCTGCTGGAACGGATACAACGGGGCGAGCTCGATCCCGGTGCCATCATTTCCCATCACTTGAGCCTGGACGAAGCACCGCACGGCTACGATATCTTCCAGAAGAAGCAGGAGCAATGCATCAAGGTCGTACTGCATCCCGGCCCCTGACCGGTCCCGGCAGGCATGCTGGCAGACGGCGTGGGCGGGTCAGACAAGCAATACGCTGACCTCAGACGAGCAGCGCGGCACTCATCGAGCGTACTTCCTCGTCCGATTCGGCCAGGATGCTTTGCAGGGTCTCGTTGTCGATAATGAAATCGATGACGGAATCGGAGGGCGTGAGCATTTCCACGTACGTCACCTGCAAGGGCGAGGGCACGGGCGACAGTTGCTTGGCCAACAACAAGGTGTCGAGCAGAGAGTCGGGCGGAATGGACAGCAAGCCATCGCGCAAGCCTTCGATGGCTTCGCTCACGGCCCGCGGAATCAGCAGCTTCTTCATGACTTCGCGGGAAATAATTTCTTCGGCGGACTCCATCCAGTGATCGGCATCGTCGTCGAGCAGGCCGGGAAATTCATCGGCACGCGACAACAGGTAAAAACCGCCCACCTCATGCACGATGCCGGCGAACAGCGCCGTATCGGCATCGACGTTCGTCACGCGGCGGGCCAGCACGTGCGCCAGCGCCGCCACGTGGGCAGTGTGCTCCCACAGCTGGGTCGCCTTCTGGCGCAGCACGGGGTCGATGATCTTGCTGCCGAACTGGCGCACTACCATGGCCGCCACCAGCGCGTACAGATTGCGGTAGCCCATGCGCATGACGGCGGCGCGCACGCTGGTCACGGGCGCCGCATCGCCGCGGCTGTACACGGCCGAATTGGCCAGCGCGACCGTGCGCGCCGCCAGCAGGGGCTCTGCCAGTACCAGCTTGATCGCATGGTCGATATGGCAGTCCGGTTCAGCCAGGGCCAATTGCAATTGCAGTGCTGAATTAACGCTCGTGGGAAACGTTAATTCTCCGCGCACCGCTTGGGAAACAATTAAACCGAAAGCCTGTAGTTTATTCATCATACGATCAATCCGCCTCAGATATTATTCTGGCCAACAATTTCATGTACCTGAAATTGAATGCCAGGCCCGGTCTTTAGAATACAGATGGCATGTCATTCGCTTGTAATGAAGAATCCGGTAATGCCAGCGCCTGCAATAGCGATTCATCGCCGATGACAAACAACTTCGGCTGCTGTAATACCTGCAGCAGAAATGGCTGGCCTTCACGCAGCCGCCGGCGATAATCGGCCAGCGTATATAGGTTGGGATTGATTTTACGCCTTAAGGTTCGCTCGGCCGGGGCCAATCCCGTCAATAGATCGCCATAATTGGCTTCTTCGCCCACCAGCAGCAAATCGATGGCGCTGCCAGGCAGGTCCTGTCCCTTCGCCGTGGCGCCCGACACGAATGCCAGGTGCAGCTGGGCACGCAATGGAGCCAGAGTCATGCTGAGCACGCCGACGATGCCGAAGGTTTTTTGCACCAGTCCGCTCAACTCCGGATACACGAGACTTTCCTTGTTAGGCCAGAAGCGCCGCACATTACCGATCCGCTCCGATATGATCAGGCCGGACTCATGCAGACGGCGCAGCTCGCGCTGCGCCGACGCGCTGCCCAGCCCCGTCAAGCGCATGATCTCGTTCAAGTGAAAGCCTTCATTCACGCGGACAAAGAGCAAACCCAGCAGTTTTTGCTGGGCGGGAGTAAACAGGGCTTGGGCAATCATGCGCCAAATCTTAGCATGAATGAACTGAAAACTGGCGTGGCGCAGGCAACGGGGCGTGACGCCACAACAACGCCGTGATGCGTCATCACCAGCAGTTGGGCGAGCCCATAGGCAGCAAAGCGGGATGACGCAACAGCAGTAGCCAAGAGCCGTCAACGGCAAGCAGCCATTCTTGTAAGCGCTCACTTCAAATTCGTCGGCGCCACGTCTACCCATCCTGCCTCGCACCTGCACGAGTCTGGCGTCAACCGCGTTACACGGTTTTAGTCCATCAATTCAAACATGCTCGACGTAATTTAACTCGGCCGTATTAAGCTATCAGCGTATCAGGATGCATGCCTGCATAGGAATCTTGTTCGTCATCTGGGCCAGTAATAAGAGCATGACTTCTAATGCATGCGTTGCCCTTCCATTTTACGCTTGCCATTTATATAAATAGGCTGCGAAATAAAAATGAATGGGTGCGAACAAGCGACAGCCGAAAATCGTGTTCCTCAGTGAGCGATATAAATGATGTGCTGCCGTGGCGATATGCATGCCAAACGAATAGACAAATGGAATGGGCTGCCATCATTTACCGCCTGCCACGCTATCTTTTCGCGCATGGCAATGCGGACAGGCATAAAAAAACGGCACCCGAAGATGCCGTTCTTGTCAGCTAGCAGCGCAGATTACGCTTCGTCGCCGTGGTGTTACTGGGTCTCGATTTTCTAGCAGATCTTCGGTGGCGGCACCGGCCAGCGTGGTTTTATCGGCCAGCAGCAGCGCTTGACGCTCTTCCACTTCCCACGCTTCTTTCTCTTTGCGTGCATCGTGGAAGGCCGCGCAACGGGCATAAAAAACGGCACCCGAAGGTGCCGTTCTTGTCAGCTAGCAACGCAGATTACGCTTCGTCGCCGTGGTGTTGCTGGGTCTCGATTTTCTAGCAGATCTTCGGTGGCTGCACCGGCCAACGTGGTTTTATCGGCCAGCAGCAGCGCTTGACGCTCTTCCACTTCCCACGCTTCTTTCTCTTTGCGTGCATCGTGGAAGGCTGTGCAACGGGCATAAAAAAACGGCACCCGAAGGTGCCGTTCTTGTCAGCTAGCAGCGCAGATTACGCTTCGTCGCCGTGGTGTTGCTGGGTCTCGATTTTCTAGCAGATCTTCGGTGGCTGCACCGGCCAGCGTGGTTTTATCGGCCAGCAGCAGCGCTTGACGCTCTTCCACTTCCCACGCTTCTTTCTCTTTGCGTGCATCGTGGAAGGCCGCGCAACGGGCATAAAAAAACGGCACCCGAAGGTGCCGTTCTTGTCAGCTAGCAGCGCAGATTACACTTCGTCGCCGTGGTGTTGCTGGGTCTCGATTTTCTAGCAGATCTTCGGTGGCTGCACCGGCCAGCGTGGTTTTATCGGCCAGCAGCAGCGCTTGACGCTCTTCCACTTCCCACGCTTCTTTCTCTTTGCGTGCATCGTGGAAGGCCGCGCAACGGGCATAAAAAACGGCACCCGAAGATGCCGTTCTTGTCAGCTAGCAGCGCAGATTACGCTTCGTCGCCGTGGTGTTGCTGGGTCTCAATATCCTGCAGCGCTTCGGCAGCTTCGCCAGCCAT
This sequence comes from Janthinobacterium sp. GW823-FHT01H08, assembly GCF_058797855.1. Classification (NCBI taxonomy): domain Bacteria; kingdom Pseudomonadati; phylum Pseudomonadota; class Betaproteobacteria; order Burkholderiales; family Oxalobacteraceae; genus Janthinobacterium; species Janthinobacterium sp. GW823-FHT01H08. The sequence continues at coordinate 679,554 of NZ_CM179504.1, read as the reverse complement.
CGAGGCTTTCTCGGCCAGCAGCAGTGCTTGACGCTCTTCCACTTCCCACGCTTCTTTCTCTTTGCGTGCGCGGTGGAAGGCCAGGCCCGTACCGCCAGGAATCAGACGGCCGACGATGACGTTCTCTTTCAGGCCGCGCAGACCATCGCGCTTGCCCATGATCGCCGCTTCGGTCAGCACGCGGGTGGTTTCCTGGAACGATGCGGCCGAGATGAACGAATCGGTCGACAGCGATGCCTTGGTAATACCCAACAAGACGTTTTCGTAGGTCGCTGGAATCTTGTTCTCAACGGCCATGCGATCGTTCTCGTCCAGCAGTTCCGAACGCTCTACCTGCTCGCCAACGATGTAGTTGGTGTCGCCGGCATTGACGATCTGTACGCGGCGCAGCATCTGACGCACGATCACTTCGATGTGCTTGTCATTGATCTTCACGCCTTGCAGACGGTACACGTCCTGCACTTCGTCAACGATGTAACGTGCCAGCGCTTCGATACCCAGCAGGCGCAGGATGTCTTGCGGATCGGCCGGGCCGTCCACGATCATCTCGCCCTTGTTCACGACTTGGCCGTCATGCACCAGCACTTGTTTGTCCTTGGTGATCAAGAACTCATGCTTGTTGCCGTCCATGTCCGTGATTTCCAGACGCTGCTTGCCCTTGGTTTCTTTACCGAACGCAACCGTACCCGTGACTTCCGCCAGCATACCGGCATCTTTCGGCGAGCGCGCTTCGAACAGTTCCGCAACGCGTGGCAGACCACCGGTAATATCGCGCGTTTTTTGCGATTCGGTAGGAATACGTGCCAGCACCTCACCCACCGATACCTGTTGACCGTCCTTGACCATGATCAGCGCGCCGACCTGGAAGCCGATCGCCACCGAGTGTTCGGTGCCGGCGATCTTGACTTCTTCGTTCGCGTCGTTGATCAGCTTGACTTGCGGACGCAGGGTCTTGGTCAGCGAACCGCGACGTTTCGCATCGATCGCCACCAGGGTGGACAGACCGGTCACTTCGTCGACCTGACGGGCGACGGTGACGCCTTCTTCGACGTTCTCGAAACGCACTTGACCGGCGTATTCGGTAATGATCGGACGGGTCAGCGGATCCCACGTTGCCAGGGCCGTACCGGCCTTGATGACCATGCCGTCCTTGACGATCAGGGTCGCACCGTACGGTACTTTATGACGCTCACGCTCACGGCCGTGGTCGTCGGTAATCAGCACTTCACCGGAACGGGAAATGACGATTTGCGCGCCCTTGCCGTTCGTCACGTAACGCATGGTTGCCGTGAAGCGGATGGTACCGTTCGACTTGGCTTCCACCGACGATGCCACTGCCGCACGCGATGCCGCACCACCAATGTGGAACGTACGCATGGTCAGCTGGGTACCAGGTTCACCAATCGACTGCGCTGCCACCACACCGACGGCTTCGCCGGCGTTGACCAGCATGCCGCGGCCCAGGTCGCGGCCATAGCACTTGGCGCACAGGCCGAAGCGCGTGTCGCAAGTCAGTGGCGTGCGGACCTTGACTTCATCGATGGACAGACGCTCGATCTCTTCGACCATGTCTTCGTCCATCAGGGTGCCGGCTTCGTACAGCGTTTCCTGGGTTTCAGGATTGACGACGTCATGCACCACCACGCGGCCGAGGATACGGTCACGCAACGGTTCGATGACTTCACCACCTTCGACCAGTGCCTTCATGACGGCACCGTTCATGGTGCCGCAATCGTCCTCGATCACCACCAAGTCTTGCGTCACGTCCACCAGACGACGCGTCAGGTAACCGGAGTTCGCCGTTTTCAGCGCCGTATCGGCCAGACCTTTACGCGCACCGTGGGTCGAAATGAAGTACTGCAAAACGTTCAGACCTTCGCGGAAGTTCGCGGTAATCGGCGTTTCGATAATCGAGCCATCCGGTTTGGCCATCAGACCACGCATACCGGCCAACTGGCGAATCTGGGCTGCGGAACCGCGCGCGCCGGAGTCGGCCATCATGTAAATGGCGTTGAACGATTCTTGCGTCGACTTGGTGCCGTCGCGGCGGATCACGTCTTCGACTTTGAGCTGGTCCATCATGGCCTTGCCGACTTCATCCGAGGTTTTGCCCCAGATATCGACGACCTTGTTGTAACGCTCGCCGGCGGTCACGAGACCCGAGGCGTATTGCTGTTCGATCTGCTTGACTTCCGATTCGGCCGTCGCGATCAAAGTGACTTTTTGAGGCGGTACCAGCATGTCGTCGACGCAGATCGAGATACCGGCGCGTGTCGCCAGGCGGAAACCCGATTGCATCAGTTTGTCTGCGAACACCACGGTGGCGCGCAGGCCGCACTTGCGGAACGACGTGTTGATCAGCTTGGAAATTTCTTTCTTTTTCAGCGCGCGGTTCAAGACGGAGAACGGCAGGCCTTTCGGCAGAATTTCCGACAGGATCGCACGGCCGATCGTCGTTTCGTAGCGGGTAACCGTTTTCTCGAATTCGCCCGTTTCGGCGTTTTTCGGGTATTCGGTAATACGCACGGTGACGCGGGTCGTCAGTTCGACTTCCTTGTTGTCGTAGGCGCGGATCACTTCCGACACGTCAGGGAACATCATCCCTTCGTTCTTCGCATTGATCGCTTCGCGGGTCGCGTAGTACAGACCCAGCACGATATCCTGGGAAGGAACGATCGACGGTTCGCCGTTCGATGGGAACAGGATGTTGTTCGATGCCAGCATCAGGGTGCGTGCTTCCATCTGCGCTTCGATCGACAGAGGAACGTGGACCGCCATTTGGTCACCGTCAAAGTCGGCGTTGAATGCGGCGCAGACGAGCGGGTGCAGCTGGATGGCCTTGCCTTCAATCAGGACTGGCTCGAACGCCTGGATACCCAGACGGTGCAAGGTTGGTGCGCGGTTCAACATGATCGGATGTTCGCGGATCACGTCTTCCAGGATGTCCCATACGACCGGTTCCTGGATCTCGACCAGCTTTTTCGCTGCCTTGATCGTGGTCGCCAGACCCATCAGTTCCAGTTTATTGAAAATGAATGGCTTGAACAGTTCCAGCGCCATCAGTTTCGGCAAGCCGCACTGATGCAGTTTCAATTGCGGGCCCACGACGATGACCGAACGACCGGAGTAATCGACGCGTTTGCCCAGCAAGTTTTGACGGAAACGGCCGCCCTTGCCCTTGATCATCTCGGCCAAGGACTTCAGCGGACGCTTGTTGGCGCCGGTCATCGCTTTGCCGCGACGGCCGTTGTCCAGCAGCGAATCGACCGCTTCTTGCAGCATGCGCTTTTCGTTACGCGTGATGATCTCTGGAGCGCGCAGCTCCATCAGGCGTTTCAGGCGGTTGTTACGGTTGATGACGCGGCGATACAGATCGTTCAGATCCGAGGTCGCGAAACGGCCACCGTCCAGCGGTACCAGCGGACGCAATTCCGGCGGCAGCACTGGCAGCACTTCCATGATCATCCAGTCAGGCTTGATGCCCGAACGTTGGAACGCTTCCAGCACTTTCAGGCGCTTCGCGTATTTCTTGATCTTGGCTTCGGATTTCGATTCCTTCAGTTCCACGCGCAGGGTTTCGGCATCGCGGTGGATGTCGATCGAGCGCAGCAGTTCACGGATACCTTCGGCACCCATGAAGGCGGTGAAGTCGTCGCCGTACTCTTCGTACTTGGCGGCGTAGTCGTCTTCCGACATGATCTGGCACTTCTTCAGCGGGGTCATGCCTGGATCGGTCACGACGTATGCTTCAAAGTACAGCACGCGTTCGATGTCCCGCAGGGTCATGTCCAGGACCATGCCCAGACGCGACGGCAGCGACTTCAGGAACCAGATGTGCGCGGTCGGCGAAGCCAGCTCGATGTGGCCCATGCGCTCGCGGCGCACTTTGGCCAAGGTGACTTCGACGCCGCACTTTTCGCAGATCACACCGCGGTGTTTCAGGCGCTTGTACTTGCCGCACAGGCATTCGTAATCCTTGATCGGGCCAAAGATCTTGGCGCAGAACAGGCCGTCGCGCTCAGGCTTGAAGGTACGGTAGTTGATGGTTTCCGGCTTCTTGACTTCGCCGTAGGACCACGAACGGATTTTCTCAGGCGAAGCGAGACCGATCTTGATTGCATCGAAGGTCTCGTTGGTCTGTACTTGCTTGAATAGATCGAGCAGTGCTTTCATGTATCACTCCAGAGGTGATTAAATTTCTATATTCCTGAGACTACATTGCCCGGCGTGGTTTCCCAGCCGGGCTTTGTGTTTCCCAAACCAAATGACAGGGTGCTGTCGTTTAGTTGCGTTCGAGGTCGATATCGATACCCAGCGAACGGATTTCCTTGACCAGCACGTTGAACGATTCCGGCATGCCGGCGTCGATCACGTGGTCGCCCTTGACGAGGTTCTCGTACACTTTGGTACGGCCATTCACGTCATCGGACTTGACCGTCAACATCTCTTGCAAGACATACGACGCGCCATACGCTTCCAGTGCCCAGACTTCCATCTCACCGAAACGCTGACCACCGAACTGGGCTTTACCACCCAGCGGCTGTTGCGTCACCAGCGAGTAAGGACCGGTCGAACGCGCATGCATCTTGTCATCAACCAAGTGATGCAGTTTCAGCATGTGCATGACGCCGACAGTGACCTTGCGCTCGAACGCTTCACCGGTGCGACCGTCATACATGGTCACCTGGTTTTTCGAAGCGGTCATGCCCAGGTTCTTGGCGATGTCGTCCGGATACGCCAGGTCCAGCATGCGGCGGATCTCTTCTTCATTGGCGCCGTCGAACACTGGCGTGGCGAATGGAACACCTTTTTTCAGGTTTTCCGCCAGCTTCATGATCTCTTCATCGTCGAAGTCGTTCAGGTCTTCCGCACGGCCGTTGTCGTTGTAGATCGTCGTCAGGTACTTGCGCACTTGCTCGACCTTGGTTTGCGCCTTCAGCATTTCGCCGATGCGGATACCCAGACCCTTGGCAGCCCAGCCCAAGTGCGTCTCGAGAATCTGACCAACGTTCATCCGCGAAGGAACGCCCAGCGGGTTCAGCACAACGTCGGCTGGCGTGCCGTCGGCCATGTATGGCATGTCTTCCACAGGAACAATACGGGAAACCACACCCTTGTTACCGTGGCGACCTGCCATCTTGTCGCCCGACTGCAGGCGGCGTTTCACGGCCAGGTAGACCTTGACCATTTTTTGCACGCCTGGTTGCAGCTCATCGCCTTGCGTCAGTTTCTTGCGCTTCTCTTCGAAGGCCAGATCGAACTGGTGACGCTTCTCGTTGATCGACTCCTTGATCGCTTCCAGCGCTACCGCGGCATCGTCGTCCGCAGGGCGGATGTCGAACCAGTGGTATTTGTCCAGATCGGCCAGGTATTCCTTGGTGATCTTGGCGCCTTTGGCCAGCTTTTTCGGGCCGCCGTTGACAACTTTGCCGATCAGCATTTTTTCCAGACGCTGGAAGGCATCGCCTTCAACGATACGCATCTGGTCGTTCAAGTCCAGACGGAAGCGTTTCAGTTCGTCATCGATAATTTGCTGGGCACGCTTGTCGCGCACAATGCCTTCACGGGTGAAGACTTGCACGTCGATCACGGTACCGATCATGCCCGAAGGCACGCGCAGCGACGTATCTTTCACGTCCGAGGCTTTTTCGCCGAAAATCGCGCGCAGCAGCTTCTCTTCCGGGGTCAGCTGGGTTTCGCCTTTTGGCGTCACTTTACCAACCAGGGTGTCGCCCGCTTGGACTTCTGCACCGATGTAGACGATACCGGACTCATCCAGACGTGCCAGCTGATTTTCAGCCAGGTTCGAGATGTCGCGCGTAATTTCTTCCGCGCCCAGTTTCGTGTCACGGGCCACCACCGACAACTCTTCGATGTGAATCGAGGTGTAGCGGTCGTCCTTGACGACGTTTTCCGAGATCAGGATCGAATCTTCGAAGTTCAGACCATTCCATGGCATGAAGGCCACGGTCATGTTCTGGCCCAGCGCCAATTCACCCAGGTCGGTCGATGCGCCGTCGGCGATCACGTCGCGCTTGGCAACACGGTCGCCCACTTGCACGATAGGACGCTGGTTGATGTTGGTGTTCTGGTTCGAACGGGTGTACTTGATCAGGTTGTAGATGTCGACGCCCACTTCACCAGCTTGCGCTTCGTCATCATTGACGCGAATCACGACACGGCCCGCATCGATGTAATCGACGATACCGCCACGCAGCGCTTGCACGGTGGTGCCCGAGTCGACCGCAACGGTGCGTTCGATACCGGTACCGACCAGCGCTTTTTCCGGACGCAAGCAAGGCACGGCCTGGCGTTGCATGTTGGCGCCCATCAATGCACGGTTTGCATCATCGTGTTCGAGGAACGGAATCAGCGAGGCAGCGACGGAAACGATCTGGCCTGGCGCCACGTCCATGTACTGGATGCGCTCCGGGGAGACCAGGATGGTTTCGCCGGCTTCACGGGCCGAGACCAGTTCATCGGACAACATGCCGGCGTCGTTGATGGTCGCATTCGCCTGAGCGATGATGTAGCGGCCTTCTTCGATGGCGGACAGGTAGTCGATCTGATCGGTAATCTTGGAGCCTTCGACCTTGCGGTACGGGGTTTCCAGGAAGCCGTATTCATTCAGGCGGGCGTACAGAGCCAGCGAGTTGATCAGACCAATGTTCGGACCTTCCGGTGTCTCGATCGGGCAGACGCGGCCGTAGTGGGTCGGATGCACGTCGCGCACTTCAAAGCCGGCGCGTTCGCGTGTCAGACCGCCGGGTCCCAGAGCCGATACGCGGCGCTTGTGGGTAATTTCCGACAGAGGATTGGTTTGGTCCATAAACTGCGACAGCTGGGACGAACCGAAGAACTCGCGAATCGCAGCCGAAATCGGCTTCGAGTTGATCAGGTCGTGCGGCATCAGGTTGTCCGCTTCGGCTTGGCCGAGGCGTTCCTTGACGGCGCGCTCAACACGCACCAGGCCGGCGCGGAATTGATTCTCGGCCAGTTCGCCCACGCAACGTACGCGACGGTTACCCAAGTGATCGATATCGTCGACTTCGCCGCGGCCATTGCGCAGTTCCACCAAGATCTTGATCACGGCCAGCACGTCTTCGTTCGACAGCGTCATGGCGCCGGTCAGTTCATCGCGGCCAATGCGACGGTTGAACTTCATGCGGCCCACGGCCGACAGGTCGTAGCGGTCCGAGTTGTAGAACAGGCCATTGAACAGCGCTTCAACGGAATCTTCCGTTGGCGGTTCGCCTGGACGCATCATGCGGTAGATCGCCACTTTCGCAGCCATCTGGTCGGCGGTGTCGTCGATACGCAGGGTTTGCGAGATGTAGGCGCCCTGGTCCAGGTCGTTCGTGTACAAGGTCTGGATTTCGGAAATGTTGGCGTCGCGCAGGCGGCCCAACAGGTCTTCCGTCAGCTCATCGTTCGCGGAAGCGACGACTTCACCGGTGTCGCCATCGACGATATTCTTCGCCAATACGCGGCCCAGCAGGTAGTCTTCCGGTACGGAAATGTGCTTGATGCCGGCAGCTTCGATATCACGCACGTGTTTCGCGTTGATACGCTTGTCTTTCAGCACCAGGGTCTTGCCCGACTTGTCGACGATGTCGAAACGCGCCACTTCGCCGCGCAGACGCTCGGAGACGAATTCCATTTCCGCGCCTTCGGAGCGCAGGTTGAAATTGTCGAAGACGAAGAAGTTCGCCAGGATTTGCTCGTGCGACATGCCGATGGCTTTAAGCAGAATCGTCACTGGCATCTTGCGGCGGCGGTCGACGCGGAAGAACAGGATGTCTTTCGGGTCGAACTCGAAGTCCAGCCACGAACCGCGGTAAGGAATGATACGCGCGGAGAACAGCAGCTTACCGGACGAGTGAGTCTTGCCGCGGTCGTGCTCGAAGAACACGCCAGGCGAACGGTGCAGCTGGGAAACGATCACCCGCTCCGTGCCGTTGATCACGAACGAACCGGTGGTCGTCATGAGCGGCAATTCGCCCATGTAGACTTCCTGTTCCTTCATCTCTTTGACGACGGGCTTGGTCGGCGATTCCTTGTCCAGGATCACCAGGCGCACTTTCGCGCGCAGCGGCGACGCGAACGTCAGGCCACGTTGTTGACATTCTTTGACGTCAAAGGCAGGATCGCCCAGAACGTACGACAAGAATTCGAGTCGCGCAAAACCATTGTGCGACACGATAGGGAAAATCGAGGTGAAAGCCGACTGCAGGCCATCATTCTTGCGGCCGGACGGTGCTATGTCCTCTTGCAAGAAGCTATGATAAGACTCGAGCTGGGTCGCCAGCAGGAACGGAACGTGGTGAACGTTGGCGCGCTTCGCGAATGATTTGCGAATGCGTTTCTTCTCAGTAAATGAGTAGTGCATGGACACTCCGTGAGTGACAGAAAGGATAGAAAATTCAGGTTTTGCAAGTGTTCGTTTGCACCGCTGCGTGTGACACAGACGAAACCTCAAGGCTCTGCTTTCCGGCTTGAATCGAATAAAAACTGCTGCTACAACTACATGACAAATACGATGCAGACGACAAAGGAGCCAAAGTCGGATTTCCCCCCTTGCGAGGGGAAACCTCAGACTTTGACTCGGGCGCTAACTGCCGCCGGTACAGATATTACTTCATCGAAGCGGTTGCGCCGGCTTCAACCAGTTTCTTCACTGCAGCTTCAGCGTCAGCTTTCGACACTGCTTCTTTCACAGTTTTTGGTGCGCCATCGACCAGGTCTTTAGCTTCTTTCAAGCCCAGGCCGGTGATTTCGCGAACTGCTTTAATGACGCCAACTTTGTTTGCGCCGAAGGTGTCCAGAACAACGTTGAACTCGGTTTGCTCTTCAGCAGCTGCTGCTGGGCCTGCTGCAGGACCGGCCGAAGCCATTGCTGCTGCGGACACGCCGAATTTTTCTTCGAATGCTTTAACCAGGTCGTTCAGGTCCATTACGGACATGGCGCTAACTGCTTCCAGGATATCGTCTTTGCTAATTGCCATTTTGAAACTCCTAAATTTATTACGTTAGTTACATCAGATTGGTACTGAGAGAAAAAAGCGCGCGCAATTAAGCGGCTGCTGGGGCTTCTTCTGCTGCTGCTTCTGCAGGAGCTTCGGCGCCTTCGCCTTTTTTCGCTGCCAGGGCAGCCAGACCACGTGCAAAGCCCGAAACCGGAGCCAGCATAACGCCCAACAACTGCGAAATGAGGACTTCACGGCTAGGAATGCTCGCCAACGCGGTGACAGCAGCTGTATCCAGCGGCTTGCCTGCGTAGTTACCTGCTTTGATGACCAGTTTGTCGTTGGTTTTAGCGAAGTCAGCGATGACTTTAGCTGCTGCAACGGCATCGGCCGAGATCGAGTAGATCAACGGGCCGGTCATGGCATCTGCCAGGCTGGCGAATGCGGTACCTTCAACGGAGCGACGAGCCAGAGTGTTTTTCAACACACGCAGGTACACGCCTTGGGCACGCGCTTTAGCACGCAGTTGCGTCAAGTGACCAACCTGGATGCCACGATATTCGGCCACGACGATCGTTTGCGCATTTGCTACTTGTGCGGAAACTTCGGCGACGACGGCCTTTTTGTCATTCAGATTGAGACTCACGGTCAACCTCCTTAAATGATGTTCAGCGATCACAACCGAGTGGTTGAGCGCCTTGCATCGGTTCGAACACGGCGTCCGAAGTCAAGAAGTACTAAACTGAGCGGATGGATTCACGCAGCATGAGGACTACAAAACTTGTTCGGGTACACCATCTGCGTTGGGCACTTGCCGTTGCCGGCAAGCCTATTAACCTTCTGCATGTGCAATCGCAGTCGGCCCAACGGTCTTTGATTGTCTGCCTGCCTGATGTGAACACCAGGCAGACAGCCCAAAGATGCGCCCGCAGCGCCCGAAGGCGCTACAGGACTTGATTCTGTTACTTAAGCTGCCAGGCTAGCCTGGTCAACACGGACGCCAGCGCCCATGGTCGACGACAGCGAAACTTTGCGCAGGTACACGCCTTTGCTCGATGCTGGCTTGGCTTTGTTCAGTGCGTCGATCAGTGCGACCAGATTCGACTTCAGATCTGCGTCAGCGAACGATTTACGGCCGATGGTAGCGTGGATGATACCGGATTTGTCGGTACGGTACTGAACTTGACCGGCTTTCGCGTTTTTCACGGCGGTAGCGACGTCAGGAGTAACAGTGCCGACTTTCGGGTTAGGCATCATGCCGCGTGGGCCCAGGATCTGACCCAGGGTACCAACGATACGCATGGTATCTGGCGAAGCGATGACGATGTCGAAAGGCATGTCGCCGGCTTTGATCTGCTCGGCCAGGTCTTCCATACCAACGATGTCGGCGCCAGCTGCTTTGGCAGCTTCCGCTTTTTCGCCCGACGCGAAGACTGCCACGCGTACGGTTTTGCCGGTACCAGCTGGCAGCACGACGGAGCCGCGCACCACTTGGTCGGATTTCTTAGGATCAACACCCAGTTGTACCGATACGTCGATCGATTCATTGAACTTGGCCGTTGCGCACTCTTTGATCAGAGCGACAGCGTTGTCGAAAGCGTACACTTTGGTACGGTCGACTTTGGCTTTCAAAGCCTTGATACGTTTGGATAACTTAGCCATTATACAACACCTTCCACCGTGATACCAATCGAACGAGCGGAACCAGCGATGGTGCGTACAGCAGCATCCATGTCGGCAGCGGTCAGATCAGGGGTTTTCAATTTAGCGATTTCTTCAGCTTGTGCGCGGGTCAGCGTACCGACTTTGTCGGTATGTGGCTTCGGCGAACCTTTGGTGATCGCAGCAGCTTTTTTGATCAGGTAGGTTGCTGGAGGCGTCTTCATCACGAACGTGAAGGACTTGTCAGCGAACGCGGTGATCACGACTGGGATCGGCATGCCTGGTTCCATACCTTGGGTCTGCGCGTTGAACGCTTTGCAGAATTCCATGATGTTCAGACCGCGTTGACCCAGAGCTGGACCGATTGGTGGGGATGGGTTTGCTTTACCAGCTGGCACTTGCAGCTTGATAAAACCAATGATTTTCTTTGCCATGATGGCTCCTATCTTGGATTGAGTAGTAGCGCCCCGCCGATCCTACCCTGGCGGGGCTCCTCTGACCGGATTTTGCTGTTACTACCGCAACGCTCCTGGTGGCGCTTTCAAACCTACTGCGCGGCGCGATTTGCGGCTTCCGATGCTCACTGTGCATTTGCACAGCTCCGCTTCTCAGCCACAACCCACATCCGCTCGCTACGGTTTTGTGAACCGCCTTAAACTTTTTCGACCTGGCCGAATTCGAGCTCTACCGGGGTAGCGCGGCCGAAGATGGTGACAGAGACGCGCACTTTGGATTTCTCGTAATTGACTTCTTCGACATTGCCGTTGAAATCGGTGAACGGACCATCCTTGATGCGTACCTGCTCGCCCACCTCGTACAAGGTTTTCGGACGGGGCTTTTCAACGCCTTCCTGCATCTGCTTCATGATGCCGTCGATTTCGCGCGCGGAGATCGGCGTCGGCTTGTTCGACTTGCCACCAATGAAACCGGTAACCTTGCTGGTGTTCTTGACCAAGTGCCAACTCTCGTCCGTCATTTCCATTTCAACCAGCACATAGCCAGGATAGAAACGACGTTCGGTGACGGACTTCACGCCATTCTTGACTTCGACAACTTCTTCGATCGGCACCAGGATCTGGCCGAACTGGTCTTGCATGCCCGCGCGCTCGATGCGCTCGGTCAGTGCGCGCATGACGCTTTTTTCCATGCCGGAATAAGCATGCACGACATACCAGCGCTTGCTGCTCACTGGCACGCTCAGCGCTGCACCAGTATCCGCTGCCGGAGCGTCGCCCGGAACGGACTCTTCCGCCGCTTCATCATGCACATTTTCGCTCATTATTTTTTCCAACCCAGAATTACGTCATACAACAAAAACTCGAGCAATTTATCCGTGCCCCACAGGAAAATCGCCATGACCAGCACAAAGGCAAACACGATCGCGGTAATCTGCGTGGCTTCTTTGCGGGTAGGCCAAACGACTTTCTTGGTTTCGCGCACAGCTTCTTTGGCGAAATTGAGAAATTCACGGCCGGTCGTCGAGACATACAAGAGCGCAACAGCAATAACCAAACCAGCCACAAGCGCGCTTGCACGCACCAGAGCTGGTTGGCCTGCCAGGTAATAAAACCCGACTACTCCTGCAATCGCAGCTACTATTGCCAGCGCGACTTTTATCTTGTCACTCGACGTGCTAACGGTTTGCACGGATTGATTTGACATTTTTCTACTTTCGGTGCCCTGCACCTTGACGGTGGCAGGGACGGAGGGCATCGAACCCCCAACCTTCGGTTTTGGAGACCGACGCTCTGCCAATTGAGCTACGTCCCTACGTAAAACTTTCGAGGAGTGCTATTCTACCACCCAGGACGCCCCGGGTGGAAGCATAACATTTCCTTATGCGATGATTTTTGCAACCACGCCGGCGCCGACGGTACGGCCGCCTTCACGGATAGCGAAGCGCAGACCTTCTTCCATCGCGATCGGGTTGATCAGCTTGACGGTGATCGACACGTTATCGCCTGGCATGACCATTTCTTTGTCTGCTGGCAACTCGATCGAACCGGTTACGTCCGTCGTGCGGAAGTAGAACTGTGGACGGTAGTTGTTGAAGAATGGCGTATGACGGCCGCCTTCGTCTTTCGACAGAACATAGATCTCGCCGGTGAAGTGCGCATGCGGCTTGATCGAGCCTGGCTTGGCCAGAACTTGACCACGTTGCACGTCTTCACGCTTGGTGCCGCGCAGCAGCAGACCAACGTTGTCGCCAGCTTGACCTTGGTCCAGCAGCTTGCGGAACATTTCCACGCCGGTGCAAGTCGTTTTGACGGTATCGGTGATACCGACGATTTCGATCTCTTCGCCGACTTTGACAATGCCGCGCTCGATACGACCGGTCACAACGGTACCGCGACCCGAGATCGAGAACACGTCTTCCACTGGCATCAGGAACGCACCGTCAACAGCGCGCTCTGGCGTTGGGATGTAAGCATCCAGCGCATCGGCCAGACGCAGCACTGCGTCAACGCCCATTTCGCCTTCTTTGCCTTCCAGCGCCATACGTGCCGAACCTTTGATGATAGGCAGGTCGTCGCCTGGGAATTCGTACTTCGACAACAGCTCGCGCACTTCCATTTCAACCAGTTCCAGCAGCTCTGCGTCGTCGACCAGGTCGCACTTGTTCAGGAACACGATGATGTATGGAACGCCAACTTGGCGGGCCAGCAGGATGTGTTCGCGGGTCTGTGGCATTGGGCCGTCAGCTGCGGAGCACACCAGGATCGCGCCGTCCATCTGGGCTGCACCGGTAATCATGTTTTTGATGTAATCGGCGTGGCCTGGGCAGTCAACGTGCGCGTAGTGACGCGTTTCCGTTTCGTACTCGACGTGGGCGGTGTTAATCGTGATACCGCGCGCTTTTTCTTCTGGTGCTGCATCGATCTGGTCGTATGCTTTAGCTTCGCCGCCGAATTTCTTCGACAGAACCGTTGCGATTGCAGCGGTCAGCGTGGTTTTACCGTGGTCGACGTGGCCGATGGTGCCGACGTTGACGTGCGGCTTGGTCCGTTCGAATTTACCTTTTGCCATTTTGAACTCCTAATGATTTGATTAGATTGCTCAGGCACACGCCCGACGGTCTGGTTTGAATTGCTTCTGTGCTGCCTGCTGCGAATTCTGGTGCCCTTGACGTGGATCGAACACGTGGCCTCTCCCTTACCAAGGGAGTGCTCTACCACTGAGCTACAAGGGCTGTAATTTGTTGCATGCGATGCATCAAGCATCTGAACGGAAACTGGAGCGGGTGAAGGGAATCGAACCCTCGTCGTAAGCTTGGAAGGCTTCTGCTCTACCATTGAGCTACACCCGCGAGGTATCGTTCACTTTATCTTCACTTGCTTTTTGCTACTACCCAGTTTTCCTTGCAAAAACTTGGTGGAGGGGGCTGGATTCGAACCAGCGTACTCATAGAGAACAGATTTACAGTCTGTCGCCTTTAACCACTCGGCCACCCCTCCGCGGGAACCGCAGAGTATGAAGCATCTACTCACAACTGTCAACCTTATTCACTGATGCCTGACTGCTGCATTTGCGTATAAAGAAGAAGTTGGCTGCTTCGGGGCGTGATTATAAGCTCCCGATTTGAGAAAGTGCAAGGGTTGGCGCGAAAAAGTCAGCTTTTTTCGTATTTTTTTTATCGCCCCTGCCGGCAAGCCGCATTTTCCCGTCATTTGCCCCGCATTTCCCCGCTTACCTTGCGTCAGGCGGATGCATCCAGGCATTGCCCAAGGGCTTGTATTTACGCAACAACTGCTGATGCAGGCCCGACAGCACGGGCAATTTGGGATTGCGCGGGTCCAGGCGGCGCACGCCGGCGATAAAAGTCAGCGCCTGCTGCCCCATGCGCTCATCCCAGCCCTCGTGCTCCAGGCATTTCAGCACGGCCACGGCCGCATTGAAGACCACCTGCGGATTGTCGGGCAGGCGCGTGACGGCCTCGCCCATCAGATCGACGGCGCCGCGGAAATCGCCCTCGCCCGCCCGGGCTGCCCCGGCCGCCACCATGTCGGCCACTTCCTGGCGGCTTTGCCGCGCCAATGCCTTGGCCAGTTCCTCGCGCCCCGCCTGTTCGAACACGGCCATGGCGCGCGTCATGGCCGCGCTGTCGGGCGCATTGCGCATGACTTCGCGCATCACCTCGGCCGCGCCGTCTTCGCGGCCGTGCGCCAGGCAGTGGCGCGCCAGCTCCGTTTTCAGCGTATTCGAGCTGCCCACGCTGTGCCGGTTGGCGGCCAGGGCCGCGTCGAGCGATTGCTGCAGGCGCTCCTCGTTGCCCGTATGCGCATGCAGCATGGCGCTGCACAGGGCGCTGCACAGTTCCGCATTCTTTTGCCCGCCCATCGATTTGTCGAGGTCGCGGATCACGGCGCCCGCCTGCAAGGGATCTCCCTTGCGCACCAGGGTCTGCACCAGGCGCACATGGTCTTCCGGATCGCGGAATTCCGAATATTTGGCCTTGCTGACCACCAGTTTCAGGGATTTTTCCGCCATGTCGATATCGTCGGCCGCCAGGGCCGCCTCGCCCAGGCGGCGCAAGCGGCGCACGGCATGCGGCGACAGGGCCACCGCTTCGCTCAAGGCCGCCTGCGCCAGTTCCGGCTTGCCTTGCGCCATATGCGTGCGCGCCAGCCAGTCATAGGCGTCGAGAAAACGCTTGTTGTTTTCCAGCAGCCCTTCCAGGGTGCCCTGCGCCGCTTCGTACTCGCCCAGCAGGAACTGCGTCTTGGCCTGCCCCAGGCGCGCCCAGCCGATGGACTTGCTTTCGTATAAGGCTGTGTAGATCGGTTCGGCATCGGCCGCCTCGCCCAGCAGCAAATGCAGCTCCGCGCGCAGGCGCAGGAAATCCGTGGCGTAACGGGGGTACAGGCTCGCGCCCTCGGTGCAGGCGGCGATCGCCGCGCGCTCATTGCCCACGTCGATCAGTTCGTACACGGGCACGAAGGCATTGCGCTTGTCGAGCGCGCGGGCTATGCGCTCGAGCATGTTGTCAGCGGTAAATGGCTTGAGGATGTAATCGGTGGGCAACAGCTCGACGGCGCTGACCACCTTGGCGAAGCTGCCTTCGCCCGTGACCATGAAGAACATGGTCGACGCGTGCATCAATTTATGGTGGCGCAAGTCTTCCAGCATCTGCTGGCCATCCTGCCCGCCGCCGAGGTCGTATTCGCACAGGATCAGATCATACGATTTGCTGCCCAGCATGCGGATCGCCTGGCCCGAGCTGGCCGCGTCGTCGATCTTCGCCAGGCCGCACAGGTTGAGCATATTGTGCAGGCTGGCGCGCATGCCCGGATGCGGCTCGATGATCAGTGCGCTAAGGCCCTTGAGTTCTTTCATGTCGTGATGTCCGAAAACTCCGCGGCGCGCCACACCGGTGCGTGGCGCCGGCCAGCATGAGGCTGCCGAGTATATGACGGCGCCGCGCGCAAGGGAATGGGGCCGTGCCGAAAAGCGCCAACGAAGTTGCTGCTCAAGCGGTGGCGCGCTCCGGATGCCACAGTTGCGGCTCGTTGTCGATCAGATCCAGCAGCGCCGCCACCACTTCCGGATCGAACTGGCTGCCGCTGCGCTGTTCGATGTATTCGCGCACCTGCGGATACGGCCACGGCTCCTTGTACGGCCGCTCATGCAGCAAGGCATCGAAGACGTCGACCACGGCAACGATGCGCGCGGCCAAGGGAATGTCGCGTCCCTTCAGCCCGTTCGGATAGCCGGCGCCGTCGAAATGTTCATGGTGGCCGCCCGCGATCTGCGCGCCATACGTGAGGTAGCTGACGCCGTCGACCATGTTGGCGGCCCGCTCGAGGATGGTGCGCCCGACGCTGGCGTGCAGCTGCATCTGCACCCGCTCCTCGTCCGTATGCCGGCCCGGCTTGAGCAGCACGGCGTCCGGCGTGGCCACCTTGCCCACGTCGTGCAGGATGCTGGCCAGGCCGATCATGTCGAGCAGCTGCGGCGTGAGTTCGTCGGCATACACCCCGCGCTGCTGGATGCGCAGGGCGATGGCGTCGGACAGCTGCTGCACGCGCCGCACGTGGCCGCCCGTGTCGCTGTCGCGGAACTCGGCCAGGTCGGCCAGCGCCACGACGGTCGCTTCCTGCGCCTTGCGCAGCTGGCCGAACATGTACAGATTGTCGAAGGCGGCGGCGATGCGCTGGCAAAACACTTCCAGCAAGTCGCGCTGGATCTGCGCCAGCGGCCACGGCGGCGTGACGGAAATGGCCAGCTCGCGGTTGCCTTCCGTGTGGATGAACAGCACATTGGCCGGGTGCTCGAACTGGCTGCGTTTTTCCGCGAACGCCTTGTCGATGGTGGGCGTGAGCGCGTGGTCGGCCGGCATGGCTTCCGCCTCGGCCAGCACGGCGTAGGTGCCCGTGGCAGCGACCACCTCGGGCCGCCCGGCGCCGCCCTGCATCAGGCACAGCACGCCGTCGGCACCCACGTCGAGGATGGCGCTAACCTGGTTGAGCACGCCGGAAGCGAATTCGCGCAGCGAATGGATCTGGTACAGATTGGTGGCGCCGGCGAGGATCTTGCCCAGGCCGATGCGGCTGCGCTCGAGCATCATCAGGCTCTCGTAGGCGCGCAAGGCCGAGATAACGGTGGTAAACAGCTTTTGCGTCGTCAGCTCCGTCTTGGCCTTGTAATCGTTGATGTCGTATTCGATGATGACGCGCTGCTCGGGCGCCTGGCCCGGCTGGCCCGTGCGCAGCACGACGCGCACGATGGAGTTGTTCAGGTCGGCGCGGATGCGCTTGGCGAGGATCAGGCCGGCATCATCCGTTTCCATCACCACGTCGAGCAGCACCAGCGCGATATCGGGCGTGTCGCGCAGGATCTCGTACCCCTCGCGGCCGCTGTAGGCGGAAAACAGTTCCAGTTCGCGGCCCTTGAAGCTGACATTGCGCAGCGCCAGCCGCGTGACCGCATGCACATCGACATCGTCATCGACGATCAGCACACGCCACAGGCGCTGGTCGGGCGCGGCCAACCCGGCTGGACTGGCCACCGGCTCATCTTCGTCGAGCAGCCAGTTATCATCTGCATCGGCTTTGAGGTCGGTCATGAATACTCCTAAGGGATAAGTTCGATGTGGACGCTGCGTTGACGCATATCAAGCATAATCAGATTAGATGCTGCTTACAACAGGATTCTGCGTACCACCCTCTCCCGCGGCAGGCGCCGGCGCCGGTATCGAGGCGCCGCTGCGCGTGGTGCCGCCGCAATTGTCCTGGCCTGGCCCGACGGCCTGGTAGCGCACTTCGTATTTGCCCGCGCTGAGCTGCTCCACGGTCAGCTTGTCATTGGCCAGGATATACAGGTAGCGCACATTCGAGCGCCGCTCCTGGTCATACAGCTTGACGAAGACGGGTGCCGTATTGCTGCTGTTATCGATGGTCAAACTCAGTTCATCGCCCTTGTTGCCGATCGGGAAGCCATCGACATAGCCGGACCGCGCCGGCCAAGGCTCGCCATTCGGCGCCACCAGCCCCGCCGACTCGGCCTGGCTGGCGCCATCGCAGGCGGGCCGGCTGGCTTTCAGGCTCAGCTGCGCCACGGCCAGCACGCGGATCTCGGGCGCCTTCGCTTGCGCGGGCTCGGCCGCATACGGCTTGCCCACGGCCCAGCTATCGATAGCCACCGCCTCGTTTTTTGCCGGCGGCGTAGCTGCGCTCTCCGCCGTTGCCGTGTCCGGGTGCACCCTGGCGCCATCGCGGGCCAGCCCGCTCCAGGCCGACGCCAGCGCGGCAGGCACGGGCGGTGAGGTATCGAGCATCAGCAAGGCGCCCAGCCAGCCCAGCAGCAGGCAGACAAGCAAACTCAGCCACCAGCGCCAGTTGCGCCAGATGGGCAGCGCCCCACTCCGCGGCTTGCCCTTCGGCGGCGGCACATCCTGCGCCCAGGTGTGCTCATGCGATTGGGCATGGCCTTTCGCGCGGCCATCGCGGCTCTTGCCTTCTTCGTGGTGGGTGCTTTCCAGCCATTCGATTTCCCACTCCTCGGCGGCGATCCATTCGTCGTGTTCCTTGCGGCGTTGCGGATCGGACAAGGTGCCATAGGCGCTGTTGAGGATGGCCATGATGCGGGCGGCCTTTTCGTCGCCGGGATTCTTGTCGGGGTGGTATTTCTGGCTGAGGGCTTTATACGCGGCACGTATGACTTCCTGCGGCGCCAGGCGCGCCACTTTCAGGTTGTCATAGTGTGTATGTATCTTTCCCATCGTTCTATCTTGAAATCGGTGCGCGGCGACGGGTTCTTGCAGGATGGAACCGTGCTGTGTCGGTCATCATATACGATATGACAAGATAATAACCACCGGCGGACAGGAAATTACAGGGCGGTACGGCCCTGCCTTGATATTGACCGCGCTTACAGACGGTGACTGCGGTCACTGGACAACAGCGCTTCCGGCAACGCCACCTGGTGCCCCACCGCCAGCACCTTGAACAATTCGCCCATCTCGGCCGGCGACACCAGCTTTTGCACGGCGCTGGCCTGCGGCAGGTAGGTCTTGACCTGCTCGGGGTCGGTGCGCAGCAGCAAGTCGCCGATACCGGAGCCCAGCAGGAAGGACGCCTGGTTCATGTATGCGAGCACGTCGAGGCCCGCATCCTGCGCCGCCACCGCCATGGCCGTAAAATCCACGTGAGCCGTGATGTCCTGCAAACCGGGCAGATAAAACGGTTCCGCGTGGGCATGGTGGCGATAATGGCACATCAGGGTGCCCGTGGCGCGCAAGTCCAGATAATACTCGTGCGCAGGAAAACCGTAATCGAACAGCACGGCCGCGCCGCCCTTGCCATTGGTCAGCATGCGCGCCAGCGAGCGCATGAAGCCGCAGGCCACGCCATGAATTTCTGTGACATAGCCGACCGGCAAGTCATCGGCGTCCGGCACCTGGGCGGCGATCTGCGCGGCCACGTCGGCGCCGGCAGGGCGTTCGACAAACACGAACTGGCCGTCGGCAATGCTGACGTCGAGTTCGCACCAGCCGGCGGGCGTCTTGCTGATCAGGTTGACGGGCATGGCGTCGAGCACTTCATTGCCGAACACGGCGCCTTCAAAACTGTCGGGAAAGCCGTCGAGCCACACCACCTGCGGGAAGCCGGCCAGCGCCAGCTCCTGGCGCGCGCGCAATTCGCCGGACAATTCGACGATCGCATACTGTTCGATAGCGATGCCGGCATTCGCCGCTTCCGTCAGGATATCGAAAGCCAGCTTGCCCGTGCCGGCGCCGAATTCGAGGATGCGCGGGGCCGTTTGCGCCATAATAGCGGCTGCCACATGGGCCAGCGTGGCGCCGAACAGGGGCGAAATCTCCGGCGCGGTTGTAAAATCGCCATCTTTGCCCAGCTTGGCGGCGCCGCCGCTGTAATAGCCGAGGTCAGGCGCGTACAGCGCCAGCTCCATGAAGCGGACAAAAGGAATGGCGCCGTCATTGCGCGCGATTTCGGCGGCAATCTGGTGCTGCAAGGCATGGGACGCGGCCAGCGCGTCGCTATCGGGTGCGGGAAGAGACATTCCCGCATTGTAGCGAATCGGCGGCGCATGCCGCCAGTGTGGCGTCCACCGAATATCTCAACCATAGCAAAGACATGACAGAAGCAACGACAACGCCCTTCGACAGCATTCCCCGCGTCGCCCTTGTCACGGGCGCGGCGCGCCGCATCGGCCGCGCCATCGCGCTGGGCATGGCGCGTGACGGCTGGGATATCGCCGTCCACTACCGCGACTCGCGCGATGAAGCGCTCAGCCTGGTGGCGGACATCACGGCGCTGGGCCGCCGCGCGCAAGCGTTCGCCTGCGACCTGGCGCAGGAAGACGCCGTGCGCCAGCTGCTGCCGCAGGCACAGGCGGCGCTGGGGCCCGTCACTTGCGTAGTCAACAACGCATCGTTGTTTGAATACGACAATGCGGGCGATTTTTCCTTCGCCGCCCTGGACGCCCACATGCACGCCAACCTGGCCGCCCCCATCCTGCTGGCGCAAGCGCTGTACCATGCCACCCCGGCAGGCGGGCAAGCCGTGGTCATCAACTTGCTGGACCAAAAACTGTACAATCTCAATCCTGATTTTTTGTCGTACACCCTGTCCAAGGCGGCGCTGCTGTCGGCGACCACCATGCTGGCCCAGGCGCTGGCGCCGAAAGTGCGCGTGGTGGGCATTGCCCCCGGCATCACCATGGTCTCCGGCGAGCAGACGGCAGCGAACTTTGCCAAGGCGCATGAAAACACGCCGCTGGGACGCTCCAGCACGCCCGAAGATGTGGCCGACAGCGTCTGTTACGTGGCCGGCGCGCGCGCGCTGACGGGCACGACCCTGCTGGTCGATGGCGGCCAGCATTTGATCGGCTTGCCGCGCGACGTCATGTTTTTGACCAAATAATCAGCAGCCCTGCCAAACAACCCGCATTCAGCATTCCCGAAAAGGTAAAACTATGTCGTCCGCCCTGTCCCACCCTCGCCTGCTTGATTGCCGCCGGCTGTTCCTGCGCAATTACGAAGTCCTCATCAACATCGGCGTCTACGACTTCGAAAAAAAGGGCGAGCAGCGCGTCCTCATCAACGTCGACCTGTACATTCCCCTGGCCCTGTCGACGCCCAAGGATGACCAGCTGGAAGAGGTGGTCGATTACGACTTCATGCGCGAAACCATCGCCAGGCGCATGGCGCAAGGCCACGTGCAGCTGCAGGAAAGCCTGGTCGACGACGTGCTCGCCGCCATGCTGGCGCACCCGCGCGTGCGCGCCGCGCGCGTGTCGAGCATGAAACCGGACGTGTATCCCGACTGCGAAGGCGTGGGCGTGGAAGTATTCAAGATCAAGGATGAAGCATGAACAACATGAGCAACACCGCCGTGCTGGAAACGACGACGACGGCCGTGGAATTCCCGGCCAATGTGGAAGCGCAGAAACTGGCGCGCAAGAAGGCGGAAAAGATCGCCCTGGAAAACAACAAGCTGCACAAGCGCCTGTGCCGCCTGGTCGGCCAGGCCATCGGCGACTTCAATATGATCGAAGACGGCGACAAGGTAATGGTGTGCCTGTCGGGCGGCAAGGATAGCTATGCCCTGCTGGACATCCTGATGACCTTGCGCGAGCGTGCGCCGATTCACTTCGATATCGTCGCCGTCAACCTGGATCAGAAGCAGCCGAACTTCCCGCCGGAAATCCTGCCCGCCTACCTGACGGAACTGGGCGTGGCCTTCCATATCGAAAACCAGGATACCTACAGCATCGTCAAGCGCCTGATCCCGGAAGGCAAGACGACCTGCTCGCTGTGCTCGCGCCTGCGCCGCGGCATCCTGTACCGCGTGGCCGACGAGCTGGGCGCCAACAAGATCGCCCTGGGCCACCACCGCGATGATATTTTGGAAACGTTCTTCCTGAATATGTTCTTCGGCGGCAAACTGAAAGGCATGCCGGCCAAGCTGCAATCGGACGACGGCAAGCACATCGTCATCCGCCCGATGGCGTATGTGAAGGAAGAAGACACGCAGCGCTATGCGGAAGTCAAGGGCTTCCCCATCATTCCATGCGATTTGTGCGGTTCGCAGGAAAACCTGCAGCGCAAGCAGATCAAGGGTTTGATGCGCGAATGGGACAAGAAATTCCCGGGCCGCGTGGAAAGCATCTTCTCGGCCCTGTCGAACGTGGCGCCATCGCACCTGATGGATCCGAAACTGTTCGGCTTCAAGGACTTGAAGGCGGATGGCGTGGCCAACCCCATGGGCGACATCGCCTTCGACGAAGAGCCGTGCTCGACGCCGACCACGTTCGGCACGATTCCGCTGCAAGCGCTGTAATCGGCTGTTCTCAGCCCGTGTTGTTTCGCCGCCACCGCCCAGGTGGCGGCGCCCCGCCTCTTTCCCCCTCCCCTCATTTGCTGTACCGTAGGTAACTCTGCCGGTACGCGGTGTGTCACGCGCACGTCCCTGCCCGGCGGTCAGCACGCATTCTTCCGACAACCTCACTGGAATGAACCATGACGCCATCCGCACTCAAGCGCCCCCTGCTGTTCTCCCTGCTGGCCCTCAGCCTCGCCACCGCCTCTGCCGCTCCTGCGCCAGCCCCCGCTCAGACCGACAGGCAGGCCGACCGCTGGGATTTGACGGCGCTGTATCAAAACGACGCCGCATTCGACGCCGACGCGAAAAAACTGTCGGCCCAGCTGCAGCAACTGGGCGGCTGCAAGGGGCAGCTGGGAGGCTCGCCGGCCCGCCTGAAAAGCTGCCTGGACCTGTACGCCGATGCGCGCAAGCGCGTCAACACGCTGTATACCTATGCGGCGCAGTATTACGACCAGGATACGGGCGACAGCAAGGGCAACCAGCTGAACCAGCGCGCCGCCCTGCTGGGCAACGAGTTCACCCAGGCGGCGACCTTTTTACAGCCGGAAATCCTCGCCCTGGGCAGCAAGCGCATCGATGCCATGCTGGCGAAAGACAAGGGCTTGCAGCTGTACCGCTTTCAATTGAGTAACATGCTGCGCAGCGCGCCGCACACGCTCGACGCGGCCGGCGAACAGCTGGTGGCGCAGTTCGGCCTGGCAACAAGCTCGGCCGCCAGCGTCTACCGCACCCTGGCCAACGCGGAAATCCCGTGGCCGACCGTCACACTGTCGGACGGCAAGCAAGTGCGCCTCGACCAGGCGGCGTACACGAAATACCGGGGCGATGACAACCGCGCCGACCGCAAGCGGGTGTTCGACGCCTTCTTCGGCAAGTGGAAAGAGTACGAACGCACGTTCGGCGAAACCCTGTACGGCCAGCTGAAAACGGATGCCGCGTATGCCAAGGTGCGCCGTTACGCCGATTCGCAAAGCGCCGCGCTCGATGCCGACAACTTGCCGCCGGCCGTCTACCAGACCCTGATCGCGCAAACCAACGCCAACCTGCCCACCCTGCACCGCTACTTCAAGCTGCGCGCGCGCATGCTGGGCATCAAGGACCTGGCGTACTACGACGTGTATGCGCCGCTGCTGAAAAGCGAGCGCACCTTCCCTCTGGCCGAAGGCAAGCAGATGATGCTCGCTTCCGCCGCGCCGCTGGGCCCCGACTACGTCAAGGCGCTCACTGCCGCCGTGGACGCGCGCTGGATGGATGTGTATCCGCGTCCGCGCAAGGTGGCGGGCGCCTACATGAATGGCGACGCGTATGACGTGCATCCGTTCGTGCTGCTCAATTACACGGACAATTACGAAGCCGTCAGCACCCTGACGCACGAATGGGGCCACGCCATGCACTCGGTGCTGGCCAACAAGGCGCAGCCGTCGATCTATGCGCCGTACAGCATCTTCGTCGCGGAAATCGCCTCGACCACGAACGAGGCGCTGCTGCTCGACGCGCGCCTGAAGCAGGCCAAGGATGACGACGAGCGCCTGCTGTACCTGGGCGCGGCGCTGGAAAACCTGCGCGGCACCTTCTTCCGCCAATCCATGTTCGCCGAATTCGAGGCGGCCATCCACGGCAAGGTGGACAAGGGAGCGTCGCTGACGGGCGAAGAAATCACGGCCATCTATGCCGATATCCTCAAGCGCTACCACGGCGAAGCGCAGGGCGTCATGACCATCGACCCCGCCTACGCGCTGGAATGGGCGTATGTGCCGCATTTCTATCACGGCTTCTATGTGTTCCAGTACGCCACCTCGATCGCGGCGGCGCAGGATTTCGCACAGCGCATCCTCGACAAGGAACCGGGCGCGCTGGCCGCCTACCTGAAGATGCTCAGTGCGGGCGGCTCGGCCTACCCCTACGATCTGGTGAAGGCGGCCGGCGTCGACCTGGCCTCGCCGAAACCGTACCAGGCGCTGGCGGCGCGCATGAACGGCATCATGGACCAGATCGAGACGATCGAAGCGAAGCGGGGGAAATAAGCCGCTTGCCAGGAGGCGTAGGTCGGCTTAGCGCAAAGCGCGTAAGCCGACACCGCCAACACGATGTCGGATTACGCGGTTCCCGCTAATCCGACCTACCGTTCTCCGTTTCCGCCGCCGCAAACGCCGCCGCATCGCTCTCGAACATGTCTTCCAGCTCCTCGCGCGCCTGGCGCGTGAGGGACATGACTTTTTGCTGGTCCTGGAAGTGCGGCGCCACTTCCAGCAAAGTTTTCAGGTTATGCCGGCCGAAGATGCCGGCCGCGCGCTGCGCCCGCTCGGCGCTGAAGCCCACCTGCTGCAAGGTCTGCTCGCCCAGCAACAGGGCCGCGGCAAACGTCTCGCGCTCGATCAGGGTCACGCCCCGCTTCATCAATTCATAGTAATGCGTGACGTTGCGCGCGCGCGCCAGGATCGTCAGCTCGGGCAGGCGCAGGCGCACGGCGTCGACCAGGGCCAGGCTGTCGTCCACATTGTCGATGGCGATCACCAGCGCCTTCGCCTTCTCGATGCCGGCCGCCACCAGCAGGTCCACGCGCGTGGCGTCGCCATAAAACACCTTGAAGCCAAACTTGCGCAGCAGTTCGATCTGGTCCGGGTCGTGGTCGAGCACCGTCACGCCGATCTTGTTGGCCGCCAGCAGGCGGCCGATGATCTGGCCGAAGCGGCCGAAGCCGGCGATGACGATGGGGTTGTCCTGCGCCTCGATATGGTCGTCGGGACGGCGCTTCTTCTCGCCCTGCAGACGCGGCGCGACGAACTTGTCGTGCGCCAGCAGCAGCAAGGGCGTGGCCACCATCGACAGGGTCACCACCACGACCAGCAGCGCGGCCGTCTGCGGCGCAAACACATGCGCGGCCTCGGCGGCGGCAAACACGACGAAAGCGAATTCGCCCCCCTGCGACAACAGCAGCGCAAAAAACAGCTGCTGGCCGCGGGGAATGTCGAAAAACTTCGACAACACATACAGCAAGCCGGTCTTGACTACCAGCAGCCCCGCCACCAGGGCCAGGATCAGCAGCGGCTGGGCGCGCAGCACGCCGAAATCGACGGACATGCCCACGGCGATGAAGAACAGGCCCAGCAGCAAACCCTTGAACGGTTCCAGGTCGGAAATGAGTTCATGCCGGTATTCGGAATCGGCCAGCAGCACGCCCGCCATGAAGGTGCCCAGCGCCATCGACAAGCCCACCGATTCCATCAGCACGCAAATGGCGATCACCAGCAGCAGGGCAAAGGCCGTGAAGATTTCGCGCAAGTCCGTCTTGGCGATGAAGCGCAGGATGGGGTTCACCAGGAAGCGCCCGCCGATCACCAGGGCGGCCAGCACGGCGGCCAGCTTGGCCACGCGCAGCCAGCCCGGTTCGCCGCTATGCGTGACCAGGCCGCCCAAGAGCGGCACCAGCGCGATCATGGGAATGGCGGCGATATCCTGGAACAGCAAGATGGAAAAGCCGGCGGAACCGGCCGGCGTACTCATCAGTTTACGTTCGCCCAGGGTGGCCAGCACGATGGCCGTCGACGACAGCGACAGCCCCAGCGCACCGACCAGCGCCGTGCGCCAGTCCACGCCGAACGCCATGGCCACGGCGCACAGTCCCGCGCTGACGACGCCCACCTGCGCCCCGCCCCAGCCGAAGATGGGCCGGCGCAGCAGCCACAATCGCCTGGGCTCGAGCTCCAGTCCGATCAGAAACAGCAGCAGCACCACGCCGAACTCGGAAAAGCTGAGAATCACCTCGACATTCTTGATCAGGCCCAGGCCCCACGGTCCGATGACGACGCCGGCCACCAGATAACCGAGCACGGCACCCATGCCCAGACGCTTGGCCAGCGGCACCATGATGATGGCGGCGACCAGGTAAAACAGTATGTTGATGAGAAAGCTGTGGTGTTCCATGCGGATTCCGGGCGGATGTGTGGATGAAACGACATCATGCCTGAAGTGGCGCGCCCGCGTGAAGTGGCTGCTCCGCCACGCCGGCTATTTGCGCGCGGCCACCCGCGCGCGCAGCGCGTCGAACATTTTCGGGATGCTGTCGCGGCTCATGCTGTCGACGATCCAGCCCAGGCCCATCGGCACGGGGCCCGGATCCGTGTACACCTGGTACCTGACGGCGGCAGCGCCCGCATCGAGCGGATCGGGCGACAGCTGCCAGTAGCCGCTGGTGTCGGCGATGGTGTCCTCCACCTTCAGTCCCTCCATCGGCACCAGCTTCCAGGCCAGGCTGCAGCTCGCGTCGAGCACCTTGGGCGTCATTCTCAGGCGGTATTGCTTGATTTTTCCCATTGGCAGCTTGAGCGTGACGTCGACCAGCGAGGCGCCACCGCCGGCGGCCGTCACCTTGATCTTGTCCACGTTCGGCATGAACTGCGGATAGCCGGCGAAATCCTGGATGGCCGCGCAGACGGTGTCCACGCTGGCCGGCATGCTGGTCGTGGCGGCAAAGGTCTTGCCGGGCATGCCGGCTTTGCTGACATCGCGCACATCGAGCGCAGGCGTGGCCGCCAGGGCGGCCGGCGGATAACAGGCGGAACAGGCGGCCAGTGCGAACAGCAGGGTCTTCATGGTTTTTCCTGTTCAATCTGCGCGCGCAGCGCCGCCACGTCGACGCGCTTGAGGTAGCTTTCGATATTCTTCCACACGGCGTGATAGCCGTAAGCGCCATTTTTCAACTCGTCGATCGCCTTCGCGCGCGGCCAGCCCTGGTACAGCATGCGGTACATGGCGGCCATCAGGCCCGTGCGGTCGGCGCCGTGCAGGCAGTGCAGCAGCACGGGTCCCTGCTGTTCGGCGGCGCGGATGCTGCGCATGGTCTCGATCACATGCTTGTCGCGGATGGCCCAGGTATTGATGGGAATGCGGACGGCGCGGATGCCGCTGCCATCGAGCACCTGCGTGTCGGAGTGGAAGGAGCGCAGGCTGATCACCGTCTTCACGCCCAGCGTCTGCAGCTGGGCCACGTCGGCGCTGTCGAGCTTTGCGCTGCGGTACAGGACGGGGGTGACCTGGTGCAGGTTCGACACGTGCGGCAGCGGCGTCGCCCACTCGGCATTGCGCTCGGGCGCCCCGGGCGCTTGCGCGCCGGCGGAACCGGCCGCCAGGGCCAGGAATAGCAGCAAAAGATGCGGCAAGGGCGATAAGGTCATGACTTCCTCTTGTATGAAAACCACAGCAGCACGCCAGCCAGCAGCAGCGATACCCAGTAATCGGTCGGCGCCCACCACAGCCAGTGCTTGTGCCAGGCGATGTGGGCCGGATTGAAGTGCGCCACGCCATAGGCGGGATTGAGCACGAACCACAGATAATCCTCGATGATCCAGAACAGCATGATGCAGCCGATGGCGCGGCACTCGAGGCGCGGCGACCATTGCGCCAGGAAGAGCATGGGAAAATGGAAGAACAGGGCAATGAAGGGAAACACCCAGGCATGGTAGCCCGTCATCGGCCGCCCGCCCCAGAAGATATCGAGCAGCCAATGGCTTTCGATGCGCCAGGTGGGCAGGTTCGCGGCCCACCCGGCCGGCCCCTCGATCTGGATTTCCACCTGGGCGAAGAATAGTCCCAGCAGGGCCACCCAGGCCAGCGTCAGGGCGATCTGCCAGGGTTTTACTACGCCCCCTGTCAAGCCAGCACCTGCGCCAGTACATCCAGGGCGGCGCGCGGACGGCCCAGGGCCAGCGCTTTCGTGCGCATCGCTTGCAGCTGCTCCGGATGATCGAGCAACAGGCGCACGCGGTATTCGAGGGTGACGGCGTCGAATGCCTTCAGGGCCACGCCCTGCTCCAGCAGATAGTCGGCATTGCGCTCTTCCTGCCCCGGAATCGGCGAGTTGACGATCATGGGCAAGCCCAGGGCCAGGCATTCGGACGTGGTCAACCCGCCCGGCTTGGTGATCACCAGATCGGCACACGCCATCAGGCGCTCGACTTCGCTGGTAAAGCCTTGCGCCAGCAGACGGCCCGGATACTGGCCGGCCAGCGCCTGCAGCGCCGCCAGTGCGGCCGCGTTTTTCCCCGCCAGCACGATCAGCTGGAAGTCGCCCGGCAGCGCCAGCAGGCGCGCGGCCACCGTTTCAAGGCTGCCCAGTCCCGCTCCGCCGCCCATCAGCAGAATCGTCGTGCGCCGCGGGTCGAGGCCAAACGCCTGCGCGCACTGCGCACGACCGGGCGCCTGCGCAAAGGCGGGCATGATGGGGATGCCCGTCACATGGATGCGCTCGGCGGGGATGCCTTCGTGGCGCATGCGGAACGCCACTTCGTCGGTGGCGGCGAAATAGCCCTGCATCTGTTCGTGTACCCACATGCGGTGCAAGTCGAAATCGGTGACCTGTACCCACACCGGGCAGGCCAGTTGCTGCTGGCGCAGCGCGCGCGACAGCAGTTCGGCCGGCAGGAAATGCGTGCAGATGATCGCATCGGGCTGGAAGGCGGCGATCTGCGCCATCAGCGCGCGCGTGTTGAGGCGCTCGACGGCGCGGCGCAATCGCTGCATCGAGCTGTCGCGCGGCGCGTCGTGGGTGGCATGGTACAGATAGCCCCACAGCGCGGGCGCCTTGTTGACCAGCTTGATATAAAAATCCGTGTACAGCTTGCGGAATGCGGGCGTGACGAAATCCATCATGTCGAGATGGCTGGCCAGCGCCGCAGGGCCGGCGCCGTCATCGCGCGCCGCGTATGCCTCGATGGCTTGCGCTGCGCGCATATGGCCGGCGCCGGCCGAGACGCTCAGGATAAGAATTTTTTTCGGTGTTTGCTGCGGCATGCGCTGGTGCTCCACTGGAAGCCCTGATCGGGAAAACAGGCACAATACCATTTTCCACGCCGCGCACATTGCAAATTAGCAAGGCGCGCGGCTTCCCTTACTTCAGCGCCGGCGCGACATCCGTGCGCAGCACCGGGTACAGGTTCAGCCGCTCATCCCACGAGGCGTGGCGGCGGGCGAAGAATTCCAGGCGCGCGGCCGGGCTTTTTGCAAACGCGGGGTCGCTGGCCAGCTTTTCGTGGAACTGCGCCGCCAGCGCCGGATCGGCCGCCAGCTGGGCGCGCGCCACGTCTTCGGCCACGTATTCTTCCATGTATTCCTTGCGCTCGAAGGCCGTATTGAAGCTGCCCCAGGCCAGCAGGGAATCGGGCGCGCGCGGCTCGAGCAGGGCCACGACCAGCCGCGCCTTGGCCTGATTGACGGGCACGTACAGCGCACCTGCACCGACCGGACGCTCCTCTTTCTGCCACTCGCCCTGCACGGCCGCCGTCTGGCGCCCCTCGAACGACTGCGCGCCGAATTTCACCTGCGTGGCGCGGAAGGTTTCGACGGGCAGCGTGCCGGGCGCGGTGGCCAGCACCTGATACGACACGCCATGCTGGCGCAGCTTGGCCGCCACCATCTGCGCCTGCGCCGCGGGCACGAGGTAGCCGGCCTTGGGCGCAGCCTGCTGCAGGTCGGGCACGATCTCGTCGCGCAGGGGCACGTTCCAGATCTGCGGCGTGCTTTCGTCGTAGCGCGTCATCAGCGCGCCCGACACCTCGGATGGCGTGCGCGTGTAGGCGTAGCCGCGAAACGCGATCATGCGGCGCTTGTCCGTCGTTTTATACGTGAGCGGCAAGGTGGCGCCGGCCAGCTGCGCGGCGCGCGCGTCCGCCTCGAGCGCCGTTTGCCGCCACTGCGCGCCATGCTGCGCCACTTGCGACAGCAGCGAAACGATGGTGTTGCGCGTGATGCGCACGCGGGTCGGATAGTCCTTCCACGAATGGGTTTCCACCAGCATGCCGAAGCGGTTGCGCAGCTGGAAATAGCCATGCGAGAAGCGCGGATTCGGCGCCGAATCGACAAAGCCCGACTGCGGATTGTCGTTCTCGGCAAACGAAATATAGAACGGTTTCGGGTCCGAGCCCTGCTTTGCCAGGTCGGCCAGGACCTGATCGCGCAAGGCCGTGCCGGCCACGCGCAGGGCCGCGTCGCCCGCATGCACGGGTTCGACCTGGATCGAGATATCGGGTTCGAATTGCGCGCCATCGGTGACGTGCAAGTCGACATAGGCCAGCGGAACCCAGGCGTTCACCAGCGCCAGCATGTGCTGCATCTCGGGCGTATCGGCCTTCATGTATTCGCGGTTCAGATTGTAGTTTTGCGCCGTGCTGCGCCAGCCCATTTCCACGGGGCCGCGCTGGTTCGGACGGTTCCACGCACCGAAGCGCTCGTGGCCGTCGACATTGAAGACGGGCACGAACAGCAGCACTTGTTTATCCAGCGCGCCGGGCGCCGCCTTGCCCTCCAAGACTTCGCGCAAGGCCAGGAAGCCCGCATCCTTGCCATCGATTTCGCCCGCATGGATGCCGCCCTGCACCAGCAGCACGGGCAGCTTGCGGCGCGCCGCCTCGGCCGGCGTCAGCGCGCCCGTGTTGGAGACGGCCAGTGCCAGCATGGGGCGGTTTTCCGGCGTGCGGCCAAATTCCACGCAGCGCACCTGCTTCGGATAGCGCGCCTGGAACTGGCGGCACAGGGCTTCCACTTCCGCATAGCGGCCGGTGCTGACAAAGCCCGAGCGTTCGGCCACCGTGGTCAACGGCGCGCCGGCTTGGGCGGGAGAGGCAAAGACGGACAATATGGCGGCGGACAGCAGGGCGAGGCGTAGCATGGGGGAGGCTCCAGCGGGCAGATGGGAAGCGGGGGATTAT
This sequence comes from Janthinobacterium sp. GW823-FHT01H08, assembly GCF_058797855.1. Classification (NCBI taxonomy): domain Bacteria; kingdom Pseudomonadati; phylum Pseudomonadota; class Betaproteobacteria; order Burkholderiales; family Oxalobacteraceae; genus Janthinobacterium; species Janthinobacterium sp. GW823-FHT01H08. The sequence goes on along the minus strand of NZ_CM179504.1, from coordinate 648,378 downwards.
ATGGCTAAATAAGCGAAAAAAATAAAAGCCAGGATAGCAATATGCGCTCCCGGCTTTTCTATTTACCTCCAACACCGCAAAGGCTGGGGTCAGACCCTCAATGCCGCTGACTCAGAGACTTGCGCCAACGTTCGCGGGGGTCTGACCCCGGGTTTCAGCTACCGAAGTGGTAATTGAATTCGACCCATCCCTGGCGTCCCTGCGGGCTGTAGCTGCCCACCGGATAGTACGGCCAGCCGCCGCTGTCGTCGCGCTTGATCTTGTCGAATACGTTGTTGACGATCAGCGACAAGGTGGCGCGGTCGTTGATGCGGTACACGGTGCTGATGTTGGCCAGCGCCGTCGGCGTCAGATAGGCCTTGCCGGCGGCGTTCGGGATCTTGCTGTAGCGGCTGACCAGCAAGGTGTTCGACCAGTCGCCAGCGCTCCAGTTCACGCTCAGGTTGAGCTTATCGCGCCAGTCCGAATTGTTCAGCGATTTGAGCTCGTCGATCTCTTCGTCGCCGACGAATTGCTGCGATTTATTGCTCAGCACCTTGGCGTAGTTGGCCTTGAAGGCAAAGCGGCCATAGTCCGTCGTGCGCAGCAAATACTTGACGCTGATGTCGATGCCGCTGCTGCTCTGCTTGGCCGCGTTGATCGGATTGACGGTGATGGTCTTGATCTCGCCGGCACGGTTCAGCGCATTGGCGGCAAAGCGCTCGACGCGGTTCAGGGTATCGACGCAGGTCGGCGAGTTGATGTCGGTCTTGCCCAGGCGGCAATCGGCTTCATCGCGCAGTATCTTGTCGGAGCTCAGGTTGGTTACCAGGTCGTCGATCTTGATATTCCAGTAGTCGACCGAGACGTCGAAATTGGATGTCGGCGACCAGACGGCGCCCACGCCGAACGACTTGCCCTTCTCCGACTGCAGATCCTTGCTGCCGTTCTGCACATAGTCGGCGCCCGGCGATTTGTTCGCGTAGTCGCAATCATCGATGGCCTGCCCGGCGACGCCGCAGCGGTAATAGTCGGTGGTGCTCGAGTAGTAACCGGTGCCGCGCGCCTTGTAGATGTAGTTCATGTCCGGCGCGCGGAAGCTGGTGGCGTAGTTGGCGCGGAACAGCAGCTCCGGCGTGGGACGCAGTTCCAGGCCGCCGTTATAGGTGAACTTGCCGTCATGGCGGCCGGCAAAGCTGTAGCGGTCGTAGCGGCCGGCCAGGGTGCCGGTCAGCTTTTCATGCAGCGGCAGGTTCACTTCCGCCCCCAGCGCATAGCGGGTGCGCGTGCCGGCCGTGATGTCGGACTTGGTGGCGACGTTGAAGTAACCTTCGTTCAGGCGCGCGTCGGGCACGTTGCTGAAGCCCTGCTTGCCCACTTCGGCGATGGTGGCGATCTTCGCCACGCCAGCGGGCAGCTGGAACAGGTCGCCGTTGGTAGCCAGGCTCAGGGTATTCGTCCAGGCCTTGTCGTCGCTGTCGGAATTGCCCGTGATGCTGTCGAATTCGGCCGCCGTCACCCGGCGCGACAGGCGGGCCGGATCCGGCGCGTAGACCGGCACGCCGGCGGCATCGGTGCCCAGTTTCGGACCCAGGAAGAAGCTGTCGATATTGGCCAGCGCGCGCGGCGTGTGGCTTTCGCTCTTGTACACAGAGGCATTGTAATTGGCTTCGTATTGCCAGCTGCTGGTGCCCGGCACGCGGCCCTTGGCACCCAGCGAGATGGCCGTGGCCAGGTCGTCCCACTTGCGGTTGTAGCGCTCCACGCCGCCCATTTCCTCGGGCGAGATATAACGCGTCCACGCTTCGTAGCGATCGGTATTCTGGTTGCGGAAATAGCTGCTGCCCGTCGACGACGACGTCCACGTCGGGCCGCGCGTGTTGTTCTCGGTCGAGTTCTTGCCGATCAGGAAGTCGGCGAACAAGGTCGTTTCCGGCGACAGCTCATAGTTGGCGCTGCCGAACACGTTCTGACTGCGGTTCTTGGTTTGCGTGGTCCAGTAAGTGGGGCCCACTTTCGGGCTGGCGCAATAGCTGCCGTTCTTCGCCTGATACTTGACGGTGCTGCCGCCGAACAGGTCGCCGAACTGCGTGCAGGTGTCGCCCAGGTCCACATAGGTGCCGGAAGACCCCGCCTTTACCACGCGACGCGACGCGATATTCGTCGGCGTGCCCGAGCGGGTGGCCATGAAGTCGCGCTGCAGGCTCGACAGCGGATCGCGCTGGCTCAGCTCCACGCTGAACAAGGTATGCAGCTTGTCGAAATTGCCGCCGCCCGTCAGCTGCACGCGCTGGTTGCCGGCGCCGCCGCGCGTGGTGCCGCCCGCCTTGACGTTGATATCGAAACCTTCCGTCTGCTTTTTCAGGATGACGTTGACCACGCCGGCGATCGCGTCGGAACCATAGATGGCCGAGGCGCCGCCGTTGAGGATCTCGATGCGGTCGACAATGCTCGACGGGATATTCGCCAGGTTGGTGAAGTTGACCGTGCCTTCGTAGGCGACGGGGAAGTCGGCCAGGCGGCGGCCATTGAGCAGGATCAGGGTGTGGTTCGGACCGAGGCCGCGCAGGCTGATGGTATTGGCCGACGGCGTAAACGTGTTGCCGAAGTCCTCGCCTTGCGTAAAGCCGCTGTTCTGTACCTGGTTGGTCAGCGCATCGAAGACGTTCTTGTACCCTTGCTTGGTGATTTCATCGCCCGTCAGGATGGTGACGGACGATGGTCCCTCCAGGCTGGCGCGGGGAATCCGCGAACCGGTGACCACGACGGCTGGCGGGGTGGCCGCCGGCTGCTGATCCGCTGCGGGCGCTTGCGTCTGCGCGTGCGCCTGCCATGCGGAACCGCCAAGGATGGCCAGTACGGCTACGGTGAGCGGTGGTAACTTGAATTGTATAGGCATCTTTGCGCTTCTCAAGGTTAGGGAGAAGGCGAAAGATATCAAGATGCCAGCAATTACAGAACGAATGGATTCGTCTTTCTATATATCATAATTGTTATATAGAAATATTTGTGAGAAGAAAGATGCCCCACCCTCATCCAGGAAGGGGGGCAACATGGGGTTTTATCATTTCAATACAGCAATTTCCTTGTAGGCCGGGCGCAGCAGGCGCATGGCCGTGTCGGCCGGACTCGCCATCGAACTCAACAGCCTGAGCGCGCCCGTGGCCGGGGTACAGCTGCCGCTGCCGCGGTAGCGCAACGCCGCCGCCAGCATGGCTTCGGCAGGATCGCCCAGCGCGTGCTGGTAATCGTCCGTCACATCGCACGTTGGCGCCATGCCATCGGCAAAGTCGCCAAAGCCCTTGGCGTTGACACCCTGGAACTGCACGGCGAAATACGTGGTGCCGCAATTCGGCGTGGGATAGAAACCATAGGGCTTGCCGCACGTCGTGCCGCCGATCAGGTTGACCTGCACGTCGACGCCGCGCAAGCCGTTGATGATCGCTTCGCTGGCCGAACAGGTATTGCCCGTCGTCAGCAAGGTCACCCGCTTGAGGCCCAGCGAAGGCAAAGGCGTGCCCTTGGGCAAGGGATTCGGCCCGGCAAAGCCCTGGCTTTGCGTGTGGAATGGCACGGGCGCTTCCGGCCGCGTCTTGTCATTGGCCAGCACCTGCTCGAAGGTCTTGCCGGTGGTGACTTGCGGACCGGCAATCATGTAGGCGAGCTCGCTGGCGACATCGAGATAGCCGCCGCCGTTGTAGCGCACGTCAAGCACCAGGTCGCTGATGCCGGCCGCCTGGAAGCGGCGCATGGTCTCGACCAGCTGGCGTTCGGCCACGTTGTTGTGGGTGTTGAAGGTCAGGTAGCCCACCTTGCCCGTGGGCGTGTCGATGATGCGCTCGTTTTGCACGGCGCTCGTGCTCACTTCCACCGCCTGCAGGTTCGCCGAGAGGGGCGAGCCATTGCGGCTGAACGCCAGCGTGTGCGTGCCTTGCGCTGCAGGGAACAGGCCGGCGTTAATGATCTTCACGCTGGCAGCGTCGGGGGCATTGACGAAATCGGTGCCATCGACGGTTTGCAGCTCATCGCCGCGGCGCAAGCCCGCCAGGTCGGCCGGCGAGCCTGGCTCGACGATCGAGATCACGGCCTTGCGCGGCGGCGTGGTGCGCGTCAGCGCCAGCAACATGCCGTAACCGAGCTCCACGCCGTTGAGCGAGGCTTCCCATTCGGCCGTCGTATACGTGAAATGGAACTGGTCCTTCGGCTTGCCGGACGCCGTCGTGGCCGTTGTTTTGAGCACATCGAAATACGCCTTGGCCGTGGAAAAGCTTTGCGGCAGGTAGGTGGTCGGCACTTCGCGGTACCACAGATACGTTTCATCGATCCAGCTGCGCACCCACGTTTGCTCATCGAGCAAGCTGCCCGGCTTGTCGATGCTGCTGCCGCTGCGCGGCGCCTCGCAACGGTTCGCCACCGTGGAGGAGGCAACCAGCGCCGTCGGCCCTGTCGGAGTCACGGGCGGGACGACGGGCGCGCTGTCGCTGCTGCCGCCTCCGCCGCCGCAGGCACTCAACACACATACGAGGGAAACAGCGAGGGAGCCAAGTCGCAGGGAATGCATGAGAAACTTTCCATAAAGAAATTATCGAAAAATTATAATGCGTTTCGCCAGCAAGCGTTGCTTTCTTTGATACAAAAAAAATGGCGCCCGCAGGCGCCATTGCTACAGCGAGGAACTCACCCCATCACGCCACGGTGGCCGCCACGGGTGCTGCCACGACGGGCGGCAGCGGCGTCGGCGCATTGAAGGCGATCAAGAGACTCGCTTCCTTCTCTTTCGCCGCCTTCAAATGACGCTCCTTCACGTGGCCATAGCCGCGGATGTCTTCCGGAATGCTGGCGATCGCCACGGCTTGCGCCAGCTTGGCCGTCGTCAGCTTCGGCAGCAAGCCGCCCACCGTCGCGCGGTATTCCGCGATCAGCGCACGCTCTATCTTGCGCTCGGCCGTATGGCCGAACACGTCGAAGGCCGTGCCGCGCAAGCCCTTGAACTTGGCCAGCACGCCGAAGGCCTTCAGCATCCACGGGCCATATTCCTTCTTGATCAGATGACCCTGGGCATCCGTTTTCGCCATGATCGGCGGCGCCAGGTGGAACTTGAGCTTGATGTCGCCTTCGAACATGGACGCGATCTTCGCCTGGAAGGCGCCGTCCGTGTACAGACGCGCCACTTCGTACTCGTCCTTGTAGGCCATCAGCTTGTAGAAGTAACGGGCCACGGCTTCCGTCAGGCGCAAGTGCGGACCGTTCAGTGCGCTTTCGGCGGCGCGCACCTGGCCGACGAAGTCCAGATACTGCTGCGCATACGCGCGGTCCTGGTAAGCCGTCAGCAGGGCCACGCGCTTTTCGATGATGTCGTCGAGCGTGTCGATGCGCTTGAATTCCACCACCTTCGCTGGCGTGGTCATGCGCACCAGGCTGGCCGCATCGTGGGCGCCCGCGCGGCCCCAGTTGAAGGCCGCCTTGTTGAATGCCACCGAGACGTTGTTCAAGTCGATGGCCTTCATGATGGCCGCTTCGCTCAAGGGCACCTTGCCCTTTTGCCAGGCGTAACCGAGCATGAACATATTCGTCGCGATGGAGTCGCCCATCAGCGCCGTGGCGATCTGGCCCGCGTCGATGAAGTCGACGTGGTCGCTGCCGCAGGCCTTTTCGATTTCCATGCGCGCCGAAGCGCCGGGGAATTGCCAGTCCGGGTTCTTCACGAAGGCGGCCGTCGACGAGCTGGTCGAGTTGATCATGGCCCAGCTGCGCCCCTCTCCCATGCGCGACAGGGCGTCGCGGCTGGCCGTGACGATCAAATCGCAGCCGATCACCAGGTCGGCCGCACCCGTGCCGACGCGCGTCGAGTGGATATCTTCCTGGCGGTCCGCCAGACGCACGTGCGACATCACGGGGCCGCCCTTTTGCGCCAGGCCGCTCATGTCCAGCACGGAACAGCCCTTGCCTTCCACGTGGGCCGCCATGGCCAGGATCTGGCCGACGGTGACGACACCCGTGCCGCCGATGCCGGTCACCAGAATACCGAACGGCTCGGCCGTCGATGGAATGCTTGGCGTCGGCAAGGCCGGTGCGGCTGGCGCATCCTTGTCGGCGGCAGCCGCCTTTTTCGGCTTTTTCAGGCCGCCGCCTTCCACCGTCACGAAACTGGGGCAGAAACCCGTCGTGCACGAGAAATCCTTGTTGCACGACGACTGGTTGATCTGGCGCTTGCGCCCCAGTTCCGTTTCCAGCGGTTCCACCGACAGGCAGTTCGATTGCACGGAACAGTCGCCGCAGCCTTCGCAGACGGCTTCGTTGATGACGGCGCGCTTGGCCGGGTCCGGGTATTCATTGCGTTTCCGGCGGCGGCGTTTTTCCGAGGCGCAGGTCTGGTCGTAGATCATGGCCGACACGCCGGGCATGTCGCGCAGTTCGCGCTGCACGTCCATCAGTTCCGAACGGTGGCGCACGGTAACGCCTTCGGCCCAGGCGTAATCGTCCGGGTATTTTTCCGGTTCGTCCGTGACGACGATGATGGGACCGACGCCTTCGGCGGCGATCTGGCGCGAAATGATGGCCGGAGACAGGGGGCCGTCGAATTCCTGGCCGCCCGTCATGGCCACCGCATCGTTGAACAGAATCTTGTAGGTGATGTTGACCTTGGCCGAGACGGCCGCGCGGATGGCCAGGATGCCCGAGTGGAAATACGTGCCGTCGCCGAGGTTGGTAAACACGTGCTTTTCATTCGTGAACGGCGCCTGCCCCACCCAGGTGACGCCTTCGGCGCCCATGTGGGTAAAGGTCGACGTTTCGCGGTCCATCCACAGCACCATGTAATGGCAGCCGATGCCGGCCAGCGCGCGCGAGCCTTCCGGCACCTTGGTCGAGGTATTGTGCGGGCAGCCGGAGCAGAAGAACGGCGTGCGGTCCTTTTGCGGATCGGGTTTTACGCTGATGGCCTTGAGGACGTTTTCCTTCGCTTCCAGGTAGGCGATGCGTTCCTTCACGCGCTGCTCGACGGGATGGCCCGCGTAGTAGCGCGAAATGCGGCTGGCGATCGCGCGGGCGATCATGGCCGGGTTCAGTTCATACGTGGCCGGCAGCAGCCAGTCGCCGTGCCCCGTACCCTTCTGGTTGCTCCACTCGCCCGTGTCGTCGAACTTGCCGACCACGCGCGGACGCTCGCCGTCCTTCAGGTTGTACAGCTCTTCCTTCAGCGCGTATTCGAGGATTTGCCGCTTTTCTTCCACCACGAGGATTTCGTCGAGGCCCTTGGCGAATTCATGCACGCCGTCCGCTTCCAGCGGCCAGGTCATGCCGATCTTGTACAGGCGGATGCCGATGTCGGACGCCGTCTGCTCGTCGATGCCGAGATCCGCCAGCGCCTGGCGCGTGTCCAGATACGATTTGCCGGCCGTGATGATGCCGATGCGCGCCTTCGGGCTGTCCCAGATGATCTTGTTGAGCTTGTTGGCACGCGCATACGCCAGCGCCGCATACCATTTGTAGCTGTTCATGCGAACTTCTTGTTCCAGCACCGTGTCGGGCCAGCGGATGTTCAAGCCGCCGGCCGGCATCTCGAAGTCGGTCGGCAAAGTGATCTGCACGCGGTCCGGGTCGAAATCGACGGCGGCGCCCGACTCGATGATGTCGGTCACGCATTTCATCGAGACCCACAGGCCCGTGTAGCGGCTCATGGCCCAGGCGTGCAAGCCGTAATCGATGTATTCCTGCACCGACGACGGGTACAGCACGGGGATGCCGCAGGCGTTCAGGATATGGTCGGACTGGTGCGCCGTGGACGACGATTTCGCCGCATGGTCGTCGCCGGCCAGCACCAGCACGCCGCCGTGCTTGGCGGAACCGGCGTTATTCGCGTGCTTGAAGACGTCGCCGCAGCGGTCGACGCCGGGACCCTTGCCGTACCACATGCCGAACACGCCGTCGTATTTCGCGTCTTCGAACAGATTCGTCTGCTGCGTGCCCCAGACGGCCGTCGCGGCCAGGTCTTCGTTCAGGCCCGGGTGGAATTTGACGTGGTGTTCATCGAGGTATTTCTTGGCCTTGATCGCCGTCATGTCGACGGACGTCACAGGCGAACCGCGGTAACCGGTGATGTAGCCGGCCGTATTCAGGCCAGCTTTTACATCGCGCTCGCGCTGCAGCATGGGCAGGCGGATCAGCGCTTGCGTGCCCGTCATGAAGGCGCGGCCACGCTCGAGCGTGTATTTGTCGTTCAGGGAAATTTCGGACGCGTGCGCGCCCGGCTCAAGACTCGAGCCCTTGATTGGTGCATTCATTACTTGTCTCCATTATTCTCTGTGCTACGCGTGCAGGTCGGTTGAACTCACACGTACCGGCCGCGCTTTATGAGCAATGCCGGTGCGGAAAAATGACTTGTTTGTCGTAGACTACCACAGGAAGGCGCGCAGTTCTTTGCTGCGCTGCACTCCCGTGTTTTACCTTTTTGCTGCTTCTTTTTCTGGCAATGTCGGCAATGTCGGATGACGCTGCGCTCATCCGACCTACAGATATTGGCCGCTTGCTGGCAATGTCGGATGACGCTGCGCCTCGGCGGCCCCGCTCATCCGGCCTACCGGGCCATTCGTGTAGGTCGGCTTAGCCGGAACGGCGTAAGCCGACAAACAGCCCCCGGCTTAGGCCGCGTTCGTATCTTTCAGCACGCCGCGCTTGATCTGGTCCAGCTCGATCGACTCGAACAGGGCGCGGAAGTTGCCTTCGCCGAAGCCCTGGTCGCCCTTGCGCTGGATGATCTCGAAGAAGATCGGGCCGATCACCGTCTGCGTGAAGATTTGCAGCAGCAGTTCGCGTTCCGTTTCCGTGCTGTGGCCATCGATCAGGATACGCAGGCGGCGCAGTTCTTCCAGCTGCTCGCCGTGGTTCGGCAGGCGGCGGTTGACCAGCTCATAGTACGTTTCAATCGTATCCTGGAAATCGATACCCGTATCGCGCATGCCTTGCACGGACGCATAGATATTGTCCGTGCCCAGGGCGATGTGCTGGATGCCTTCGCCATGGTACTGGTCCAGGTATTCGGCGATCTGCGACTTGTCGTCCGACGATTCGTTGATCGGGATGCGGATCTTGCCGCACGGCGAGGTCATGGCCTTCGATTTGAGGCCCGTCAGCTTGCCTTCGATGTCGAAATAGCGCACTTCGCGGAAGTTGAACAGGTTTTCATAGAAGCTTGCCCATTCCTTCATGCGGCCACGGTGCACATTGTGCGTCAGGTGGTCGATGTAGGTCAGGCCATGGCCGACGGGATTGGCGACGGCGCCGGGAATGGCGACGAAATCGACGTCATAGATACTGATGTCGCCGATGCCGCCCGGTGCGGCCGCGTCCGGCTTGTCGGCGCCCTTGCCGCGCCAGCGGTCAACGAAGTACAGCAGCGAATCGCCCACGCCCTTGATGGCGGGGATATTCAGCTCCATCGGACCCGTTTTGTTATCGAAACCCCAGGCGCCCAGTTCCAGCGCGCGGCGATACACGAAGGCCGCGTCGTCGACACGGATGGCGATGGCGCACACGGACGGGCCGTGATGGCGGGCAAAACGCTGCGCGAACGAATCTTGTTCGGCATTGATGATGAAATTGATGTCGCCCTGACGGTACAGGGTGACATCCTTGTGGCGGTGGCGCGCGATGGCCGTGAATCCCATGTTCTCGAACAGCTTGCCCAATGCTTTTGGGTCTGGTGCTGCATACTCGACGAACTCGAAACCATCGGTACCCATCGGGTTATCCCAAGGCTGAAATTGCATGATGTCTCCTCCAAGAAGTAGCGCACAGTATAGGCGTGGGTCACGGGCATTAAATGCCAAAGATCTCCCGAACAATCATGATTTGCGCAATAATATTGCGTGAAATACGAACCACCGGAGGAAGCATGAGCAAAATTACGCTGGATAAAACGGATCGCAAGATCCTCGCCGTCCTGCAGGCCGATGGCCGCCTGTCGAATCAGGACGTGGCCGAGCAGGTCAGCCTGTCGCCATCGCCATGCTTGCGCCGCGTCAAACGGCTGGAAGAAGCGGGCGTCATCCGCCAGTACGTGGCCCTGCTGGACCCGGAAAAGATCGGCCTGGGCTTGCTCGCCTACGTGAACGTGCGGCTGGAAAAGCACAGCGACGCCACGGCCCACAGCACGGCCCGCGTGCTGGCGCCGAATCTGGTGACGAATACCTCGCCGCGCGCCGACTTCGCCGTGGCCGTGGCGCATTGGCCGGAAGTGGTGGCCTGCTATGCGATGACGGGCGAAATGGATTATCTGTTGCGCGTGCACGTGGAAGATATGGAACACTTTTCGCGCTTCATGATGGCCACGCTGCTGCGCCACCCGGCCGTGCTGGACGTCAAATCGAGCTTTGCCTTGCAGCGCATCAAGGATACGACGGCCCTGCCCTTATTGTGATGGCGGCCCGGGCTGCTTCTTGCGCCCCGGCAAGCGCTCGAACAGTTTGCTGGCGGCGCGCGCATTCGCCTTGAAGGTGTAGTCGAACATGGCGAACTGCTCCTGCACGGCTTCCTGCAGCATGCTGGAGGGATTTGGCGGCAACAGTTTCAAATAAGCATCAGCTTCGCCATAGTCGCGCTGGATTTCCATGCCCGCCTTCTTGGCGATATGCATCATCGTCTTGTTGGACGACAAACAATGCATGTACAGGGTATCGACATCGTTGTTGCGGCAGTGAATCGCCGCCCGCTCGAACAGTTTCGAACCGACGCCCATGCCGCGCATCGATTTCGACACGGACACGCCGAATTCCGCCACCTGCTCCTTGTCCGTCACCACGCTTTTCGCCGGCGACTGGTCCTTCGGCGCAAACGCCAGATGGCCCACGCCCACCAGCTTGAACAGGCTGTTGTAGACGCCGTAGATCATGTCGCGCGAGAAATCCATCTTTTGCACGTACTGCGCGACGAGTTCATCGGGCAAGGCGCTGCCGAAGCGCAGCAAACGGTCGCTTTTCTCGAGCGACAGAAAATGCTTCATCATGCGGCGCCGGTCGCGCTCATGCAACTGCTTGACGAGCACGGTCGGGCGCCCGCCGCCGCTACGGCTGAGCCAGCGGCGAAACGGGTTTTGAAACAGCTTGGGTAAGGTCACGTCGACTCCTGGGGGCGGTGCTGCGGCACGTCAGGCCGTTATTGTGCAGTGCAACATCATGGCGCCATTGTAGCCTATTCCCACCATTCAAGCCTGGGCCAGGAAGGCCGCCACGGCCGCCACCCGTGCCGCATGGATGATTTCGGGGATGCGTTTCGGCTCCGTACAGCCTTGCGCCAGCGCACCCGCATTCACGCCGCGCGCCGCGTCCAGCCCGCCCTGCAGCCGCGCCGCCTGCGGAAAGCCGCCGGTGACCAGTCCGTCGCAGGCCACGGCCTGCAACAGTTGCACGAAGCGCTGCGGCTTGCGCAAGCCGTCGCAGCGTTCGCACAGACTGACGATGGCCTCGGCGCCCAAATCCAGCGCGCCGTTGATATTGTCCAGCTCGCGCGCTGCCATGACGGCCAGTTCGCGGCACTCGTTGGGCACGCGCAGGCGCTCGCTCAGCTGCTCGATGGCATCCTTGCTCAAATGCAGCATCAAGGCGGCAAAGCGCACGGGCAAGTCATGACCTTGCGCGGCCGCGTGGTCGACGACCTGCAGCAAGCGCTCGCTGATGGTAATTTCCCCCATGATGCGCGCCAGTGCGCCGCACTCGTGCAGCACCGTCAGCATGCGCGCAGGATGGCTTTCCATCAGTCCCTTGGCCACTTCCTGCCACACGCGCTCGGCCACCAGGGCGTCGACTTCGCCGTCCAGCACCATCCGGCGCATCAGGGCCATGGTGGCGGGCGCCACCGTAAAGGCGTCGAAACGGGCGGCAAAGCGGGCCAGGCGCAAGATGCGCACGGGGTCTTCGCCGAACGCGTCGGAGACGTGGCGGAAGATTTTATTCTGGATATCCTGAATGCCGCCGAACGGGTCGGTCAAGGTCCCATCCTCGGCTTGCGCGATGGCGTTGATGGTCAGATCGCGCCGCACCAGATCGTCTTCCAGGGTGACGTCGGGCGCCGTGTGGAAGACAAAACCGCGGTAGCCGGGGGCCGTCTTGCGTTCCGTGCGGGCCAAGGCGTATTCTTCCTGCGTCTTCGGGTGCAGGAAGACGGGAAAATCCTTGCCGACGGGCCGGAAACCCTGGCGCAGCATGTCTTCCGGCGTGGCGCCAACGACAACGTGGTCGTGGTCTTTCACGGGCAAGCCCAGCAGTTGGTCGCGCACCGCGCCACCGACCGTGTATATCTTCATAACACTCTTTTCTTAATCAGGCAATTCCGCGTCGTGCTTGGGCGCCGTTTCCGTTTCCGCCAGCGCTTCCGCGATCCAGCGGGCCACGGCAGGGTGCGCCTGCACGCGCTCGCAGTAGGCGTTCAGGGCCGGCGCCAGCGACACGCCATACGTGCGGAAACGCATGACGACGGGGGCGAAATACGCATCGGCGATGGAAAACTCGCCAAACAGGAACTGGTGGTGGCCAAAGCGCGACAGGCACTCTTCCCAGATTTCGCTGATGCGGCCGATGTCGGCCTGGGCGGCGGCCGTGCGGCCACGGCCCGGCAACTTCGCCTTGATATTCATCGACATATCCGTGCGCAAGCCGGTAAAGCCCGAATGCATTTCCGCACAGACACAACGCGCCATGGCGCGCGCGGCCACATCCTGCGGCCACAGGTGTTTATCTGGAAACTGCTCGGCCAGGTATTCGCAGATGGCCAGGCTGTCCCAGATCGTGATCTCGCCCGCCAGCAGCACGGGCACCCGGCCGCAAGCCGAATATTCGGCAATTTTGGTGGCCGTGTCGCTCTGGTCGAGCAGCACGCGCACTTCGTGGAACGGAATGCCGAAGGCCGTCATGGCCACCCACGGGCGCATCGACCACGACGAGTAATTCTTGTTGCCGATGATGAGGGTCAGGCCCGGCTCGCGGGCGGCGGCCAGGGTTTGCGTCAGGCTGGGATCAAGGATGGTCGTTTGCATGGTCGGCTAGCTTTAGTTGGATGATGGCAAATCGGCAGAAACGGCGCTATTCTTCGGCCCCACGGTGCCCAGGCGCGCTTTCAGCGACTGCGGGCTTTTTTCGAACAGGGCCGCGTAATACGTGGCGTTGGCCATCACGTTTTTCACGTAGCCGCGCGTTTCCGTGTAGGGAATGATCTCGGCAAAGACGGCGCCTTCCAGCGGCCGCGTCATGGTGGCGCGCCAGATGCGCAAGCGCCCCGGCCCCGCGTTGTAGGCGGCGCTGGCCAGCACTTGCGAACCGTCGAGGCCACCGAGCACCATGTTCAGGTAATTCGTGCCCAGCAAGACGTTGGTGCGCACATCGCTCAAGGTTTCCGTGACGAAATCGGTCAGGCCGATCTTCTTGGCGACATAACGGGCCGTCGACGGCATGACCTGCATCAAACCGGACGCGCCCACGTGCGACTGCGCATCCATGATGAAGCGCGATTCCTGGCGGATCAAGCCGTACACCCAGGCCTTGTCCAGGCCCAGGGTTTGCGTGGCCGGATGCATGACGTCGTCGTGCGGCGTCGGGTAGCGTTGCGTATAGTCCACTTCCAGGCGCGTGCGGTCCGAGGTGTTGACCATGCGGTCGAGCACATTGTTCTGGCGCGCAAATTCCGCGGCCGCCAGATGTTGCCGGTCCGTCATCGAACGCAATTCCCAGTTCCACTCGCGCGTGCCCTCGAAGCGCAAGCGCATATTGAAGAATTTCAAGGCGCGCTGCAAGCCCGGATTGGCGGCCATGGCGGCGATTTCCGCCGGCGTGACGGGCTGGCCCGGCGGCGGCAAGACCAGGTGGTTGCCCAGCTCTTCATTGGCCAGCAAGCCGTAGAAATTCGATTGATCGCTGATCGTGCGGTACAGGGCATCGGCCTGCGCATTCGGGCGGCCCGGCGTTTCCGCCTGCTGCGCGCGCGCCAGCCAGTAGACCCAGGTCGGGTCCGTGCGCAGCGAGGCCGGCATGGCCTGGATCGCCGCCTTCACCTGCGGCCAGTTGCCTTCACGCAAGGCGATACGCGCCTTCCATTGCATCTGCTCCTGGGTCAACGGTGCGCCATTGGTTTTTTGCCAATATTCGAATGCTTCCGGCGCCAGCGAATACGACGCCTGCAGGGCCAGGCTGGCCCAGCCGATGGCCTGTTCCTGTGCCGTCAGCTGCGCACTCGCCTTTTGCAGCGCCACCACGCCCAGTTTTAATGTGCTTTTCGCCATGCGGCCGACGGCCACGAGGTACATCTCGTGGTCGGCGCGACTTAGACCGGGGCCCTTGGCCAGCACCAGCGCGGGCAAGTCGATCGCCTGCGCCATCTTCGCGTCGGAGGCGCCCAGCAGCAGCGCGATGCGGCGCGCCGGGCCCGTGGCGTTGGTCTGGCCCGCCAGGCGGATCTGCGCCCACAGGTCGTTCGCGTCGAACTGGCCATTTTGCGCCAGTGCTGCGATCAGGCTGCCGCACGCTTCGCCATAGCCAGGCGGCGCGACGAGCAGCTTGCGCGCCTCGGACGCCACGTTCTGCCCCTTGGCGGCGCGCGACATCAGCGCATAGCACTTGAGCTGGGTATCGTCGTCGAGGGCGAATTGCGGATATTGTTCATCGAACACGACCCAGTCGCGCTTGCGGCCCAGTTCCAGCAGCCAGTCGTTGCGGAAACGGTCGGCGATGGCGCTGCCCTTGTAGCGGTTCAGGTAATCGCGAAATTGCGCCTCGGTCAGCAGTTTGATGCGCGGTTTCAGCCGATAATAGTCAACATACGATGGAATCTGGTAATTCGTCAGGCGCCCCGCATAAAAGTCGGCTTTTTCGGCGTCATCCTTGCGCGCGGCGTCGCGCAGCAGCAGGAAGGCATCGTCCTCGCTGCGCGTGTCGGGGGCGGCTGGGGAGACGGTGGTCGATACCTGGGCCAGGGCGGCCAGGGGAGACAAGGCCGATGCAACACACAGCATCGTGCCGGCAATCCATTTCAGTGGGGAAATCAATGTACGACTCTCAATCTTAACTTGATGGTGATATGAATAGCGACCCTAGAATAACATGCGATCCGGCTACACGGCCACCCATTGCGCCACAGGAAAAAGCCGGCTTGCGCAAAGCCTTGCTGGCGGCCAGGCGCGCCCTGCCCGAGACCACGCGAGCAAGGTGGGATGCGGCCATCGCGCAGCGGCTGCTCGACTGGTGCGCGCAAGAAAACGTCAAGGAACTGGGCGTGTACTGGCCCCTGCACGGCGAGCCGGACTTGCACGGCGCGTATGCGCAGCTGGCCGCGCGCGGCGTGCAATTAAGCTTGCCGGTGGTGCTGGAAAAACATGCGCCGCTGGCATTTTCCGACTGGACGCCGGGCGAGCCCATGGTCAAGGATGGCATGGGCGTGACCGTGCCCGCGCAATTGCGCCTGCGCCCGGCGCCGGCCGCCCTGCTGGTGCCCTGCCTGGGTTTTAACCAGGAACGCTTTCGCCTCGGCTATGGCGGCGGCTATTACGACCGCACGCTGGCCCAAACACCCCGTCCGCGTACGCTCGGCATCGCGTATGCCTGCCTGGCGGCAAGTTTTCCCAACGGCGAATACGACATCGCCCTCGATCACATCGTGACCGAGGGCGATCTGTTCTGACAAGTCAGGACGGTTTATTTCACCAGGCGCTGCCACAAGGCCGTCGTGGGCGCCGCCTGGTTCATGCTATAGAAATGCAAGCCTGGCGCGCCGCCTTCCAGCAAACGCTCGCACAGGCCCGTCACCACGTCCAGGCCAAAAGCCTTGATGGACGCGCTGTCGTCGCCGAAGCTGGCCAGTTTCAGACGTACCCAGCGTGGAATTTCCGCGCCGCACATGTCCGAAAAGCGCATCAGCTGCGTGTAGTTCGTGATCGGCATGATGCCGGCCACGATAGGCACGTTGATGCCCATCTTCTGCGTCTGCTCGACAAACTGGAAATACGCGTCGGCATTGTAGAAGTACTGGGTGATGGCCGCATTGGCGCCGGCCTGCACCTTGCGCGCGAACGCGTTCAGGTCGTCCTGCGGCGAACGGGCTTGCGGGTGCACTTCCGGATAGGCGGCCACTTCGATATGAAAATGGTCGCCCGTCTCGGCGCGGATGAATTCCACCAGCTCGTTGGCGTAGCGGAACTCGCCCGAGGCGCCGTAGCCGCTCGGCAAGTCGCCGCGCAAGGCCACGATACGCTTCACGCCGGCCGCCTTGAAGTCGGCCAGCACGGCGCGGATCGATTCGCGCGAGCCGCCGACGCAAGACAGGTGCGGCGCGGCCTGTTCGCCGGCCGCCAGGATCTCGCGCACGGTGTCCAGCGTGCCCTGCTGCGTGGTGCCGCCCGCGCCGAACGTCACCGAGAAATACTTCGGATGCAATTCAGACAACTTGACACGCGTGGCGCGCAGCTTTTCCGCCCCTTCCAGGGTTTTCGGCGGGAAAAACTCAATACTGAAATTATGCTTTTCCATCGTCATTACTCAAAAGTAAGGTCGACAGGGCCCAGGAAATGATGCTGTACAGAATGGCGCCGCCCACGGCCGACCAGAAACTGGCGACATGGAAACCATCGATCACCTGCGCCACCAGCCAGAACAGGAATCCATTGATGATCAAAATGAACAGGCCCAGCGACAGGAACGTCACGGGCAGGGTCAGCAGGATCAGCAAGGGACGGATCAGCGCATTGACCAGCCCCAGCACGGCAGCGGCCAGCAGCGCGGTCCAGCCGCTGCTCATCGTCACCGAGTGCATCAGGTAGGGGACGGCAAACAGGGCTGCCGCATTGATAAACCAAATCAGTAGCAAGCGCATTTCTCTAGCCTGTCAAAAAAGAGGGGCAAGCCGGCATAGCCGGCCTTTTCAAAGTACACCGATCAGTCTTGTTGCCTCAGGAACCGTAGCGAGCGGATGCGCGGCGTGGCCGAGAAGCGCAGCTGTACGAAGGTACAGCGAGCATCGCCGGCCGCGCCCCGCGCCGCGCAGTAGGTTCATGAGGCAACCATCTTAGTAACGGTAGTGCTCAGGCTTGTAGGGGCCTTCCGTGCGCACGCCAATGTAGTCGGCTTGCTCTTGCGTCAGTTCCGTCAGCTGCGCATTCAACTTTTTGAGTTGCAAACGGGCGACTTTTTCATCGAGGTGTTTTGGCAGGGTGTACACGCCGACCGGGTAGTTGGCCGTGTTCGCGTACAGCTCGATCTGGGCGATCGTCTGGTTGGCAAACGACGAGCTCATCACGTACGACGGGTGGCCCGTGCCGCAACCGAGGTTGACCAGACGGCCTTCGGCCAGCAGGATGATGCGGCGGCCCGACGGGAAGATGATGTGGTCGACTTGCGGCTTGATGTTTTCCCACTCGTATTGTTTCAACGAAGCGACGTCGATTTCATTGTCGAAGTGACCAATGTTGCAGACGATGGCCTGGTCTTTCATGCGCGTCAGGTGATCGTGCGTCAGGATGTGATAGTTGCCGGTGCAAGTGACGAAGATGTCGCCGTGTTCGCACGCGTAATCCATCGTCACCACGCGGTAGCCTTCCATCGCCGCCTGCAGTGCGCAGATCGGGTCGACTTCCGTCACCCATACTTGCGCCGACAGGGCGCGCATGGCTTGCGCCGAACCCTTGCCCACGTCACCGTAGCCGGCGATGACGGCCACTTTACCGGCGATCATCACGTCGGTGGCGCGCTTGATGCCGTCGACCAGGGACTCGCGGCAGCCATACAGGTTGTCGAATTTCGATTTCGTGACGGAATCGTTGACGTTGATCGCAGGGAAAGCCAGCTTGCCTTCCTTGTGCATCTGGTACAAACGGTGCACGCCGGTCGTCGTTTCTTCCGTCACGCCGAGGATTTCCGGCAGGCGCTTCGAGTACCAGGTCGGATCGGCCAGCAAGTGCTTCTTGATCGAGTTGAACAGGCAGATTTCTTCGTCCGAACCGGGGTTGGCCAGCACCGACAGGTCGGTTTCCGCGCGCACGCCCAGGTGCAGCAGCAGGGTAGCATCGCCGCCATCGTCGAGGATCATGTTCGAGTAGACAGCCTTGCCGTCCGCATCCGGCCATTCGAAGATGCGGTGCGTGTATTCCCAGTAGTCGTCCAGCGACTCGC
This sequence comes from Janthinobacterium sp. GW823-FHT01H08, assembly GCF_058797855.1. Taxonomy (NCBI): domain Bacteria; kingdom Pseudomonadati; phylum Pseudomonadota; class Betaproteobacteria; order Burkholderiales; family Oxalobacteraceae; genus Janthinobacterium; species Janthinobacterium sp. GW823-FHT01H08. The sequence continues at coordinate 630,256 of NZ_CM179504.1, read as the reverse complement.
CCTTGACGGCGAACACCGGCGTGCCGGCGGCAGCGATGGCGGCGGCAGCGTGATCTTGCGTGGAGTAAATGTTGCACGATGCCCAACGCACTTGCGCGCCCAGTGCTTCCAGGGTCTGGATCAGCACGGCGGTCTGGATGGTCATGTGGATGGAACCGGTGATGCGCGCGCCTTTCAGAGGCTGCGCTGCCGCGAATTCTTCGCGGATGGCCATCAGGCCAGGCATTTCCGTTTCAGCAATCTTGATTTCTTTGTCGCCCCATGCGGCCAAGGTGATATCGGCGATGGTGTAGTCGTGTTGCGATTTGAGTACGGCGTTCATCACGCCCTCCTTTCAGTTGTTGAAAAAGGTACGTGAGCGCGGTTGCAGGATATTCCGAGCCTGGCGAATTTCTTCGTCGCAACGCTCCTCGGACGGTGGATTTTAACATCGTCAATGCCGGCGCGCCAGCTTGTTCGCCATGCATTGCCAACTAACAACATATAAAAAAAGCGCCCGCGGCCAGCTGGCCGGGGCGCTTCTTTTGCAAGCGGGCTAGATTACTTCAGGCCGGCAGCGTCGCGCAGCAGGGCGACCTTGTCCGTGCGCTCCCACGTGAATTCCGGCTCTTCGCGGCCGAAGTGGCCGTAGGCGGCGCTCTTCTGGTAGATCGGGCGCAGCAGGTCGAGCATTTGCACGATGCCTTTTGGACGCAAATCAAAGTGCGCCAGCACCAGCTTGGCGATTTCCGCGTCGGGAATCACGCCCGTGCCTTCCGTGTAGACGGTGATGTTGATCGGCTTGGCCACGCCGATGGCGTAGCTGACCTGCACCTGGCATTGGCGCGCCAGGCCGGCCGCGACGATGTTTTTCGCCACGTAGCGGGCCGCATACGCTGCCGAACGGTCGACTTTCGATGGGTCCTTGCCCGAGAACGCGCCGCCGCCGTGCGGGGCCGCGCCACCGTAGGTGTCGACGATGATCTTGCGCCCGGTCAAGCCGCAATCGCCTTGCGGACCGCCGATGACGAAACGGCCCGTCGGGTTGACGAGGAATTTGGTCTCCGTCAGCCATTCGCGCGGCAGGATGGGCTTGATGATTTCTTCGATGACGGCTTCTTCGATCTGCTTGTGCGAGATTTCCGGCGCATGCTGGGTCGACAGCACCACCGTGTGCACGCCGACGGGGCGGCCATCGACGTAGCGCAGGGTTACTTGCGATTTCGCATCCGGACGCAGCCATGGCAGACGGCCATCCTTGCGCAGTTGCGACTGGCGCTCGACCAGGCGGTGCGCGTAGTGGATGGCGGCGGGCATCAGCTCGGCCGTTTCATCGCAGGCGTAGCCGAACATCAGGCCCTGATCGCCGGCGCCTTGATCCAGGTCAATGCCCGCACCTTCATCGACGCCTTGCGCGATGTCCGGCGACTGCTTATCGTAGGCCACCAGCACGGCGCAACCCTTGTAGTCGATACCGTATTCCGTGTTGTCGTAGCCGATGCGTTTGATGGTTTCGCGCGCAACTTGAATATAATCAACATTGGCGTGCGTGGTAATCTCGCCAGCCAGTACCACCAGACCCGTGTTGCACAGGGTTTCGGCGGCCACGCGGGCGGCTGGATCCTGGGCCAGGATGGCGTCAAGGATGGCGTCGGAAATTTGATCGGCAACCTTGTCGGGATGGCCTTCCGAAACGGATTCGGAAGTGAAGAGATAGTCGTTTGACATTGCAAGCTCCTGATTACTATGTGAATGTTCTGTCGCAGTAAAGAGGATTTTGCCTGCGACGCTTTAGCGAGATTTATATTCCGCATCGCAAGTTGTCTATTAACTCAGCGGTTACTGCATACGTGGTATTTTACGCTTCTTAAAAAATTTTGGCACGGCAACACGCCATTCCTGGAAATAGCTTATACATGTTAGTCCCAATTTTCCGCTTCTTGTCCGTCTTTCCCCTGCCCGTCCTGCATGGCCTTGGCGCTGTGCTGGGATGGGTGATTTACGCCATTTCCCCATCCTACCGCCGCCGCATGCGCGAGAACATGCAAGGTGCGGGGTTTTCGCAACACTTGCACACGGCCGTGGCCGAAGCGGGCAAGAGCGTGCTGGAACTGCCCTTCATCTGGTGCGCCCCCGCCGAGCGCGTGGCGCGCCATGCGACGGTGGAAAACTGGGAACTGGTGGAAAAAGCGCTGCAGCATGGCCGCGGCATTGTCTTCCTGACACCACACCTGGGCTGCTTTGAAATCGTCGCCCAGCAAATCGCCCTGCGCACGCCGCTCACCGTAATGTACCGCCCGCCCAAGCGCGCCGCCCTGAAACCGCTGATCGAAGGGGCGCGCGCGCGCGAAAACCTGATGCTGGCGCCGGCGAACATGTCGGGCGTGCGCATCTTCGCCAAATGCCTGAAAAAGGGACAACCGATCGGCCTGCTGCCCGACCAGGTGCCGCAGGAAGGCGAAGGCGTATGGGCCGATTTCTTCGGCCGCCCCGCCTACACCATGACCCTACCCGCCAAGCTGGCGCAGATGGGCGGCGCCGAAGTCATCATCACCTACGCGGAACGCCTGCCGGGCGGGCGCGGCTATGTCGTGCATTTCGTGCCCTTCACCGAGTCGCTCGACAGCAGCTCGGCCGAACAGGCGCGCACCATTAATGCTGCCATGGAGCAATTGATCGCGCGCAGCCCGGCGCAATACCTGTGGAGCTACAACCGCTATAAAGTGCCGCGCGGCGCGGCGCCGCCCACGCCCGCCACGACCGATGCCGCCGGGGAGCAGGCATGAGACTGCTGATCGCCTTCATGTGGCTGCTGCACTGGCTGCCCTTGCCCATCCTCGGCCGCTTCGGCATGGCCGTCGGCAGCGTGCTGTTCATCGCCATGCCCACGCGGCGCAGGATCGCCCTGACGAATCTGCGCCTGTGCATGCCGGAACTGACGGAAGCCCAGCGCGTGGCGCTGGCGCGCCAGCATTTCCAGGCCTATTCGCGCAGCGTGTGGGAACGCAGCATTCTGTGGTGGTCATCAGAAGCGCGATTGAACCGCCTGATCAAAAAGGTGCCCGCCTTCCCGGGCCAGCAGATCGCAGCCAAGCCCACCATCTTGCTGTGCCCGCACTTCGTCTGCCTCGACGTGGCCGGCGCCGCCACGGCCATGGAAATTTCCGCTTCGTCGATGTACGTGCAGCAAAAGAATGCCGCCTTCGACCAGGCCTTGCGCAACGGCCGTTCGCGCTTCAAGCCGCCCAAGCTGTTTACGCGCCAGGACGGCATCAAGACGATTTTGCGCGCGCTGCGCGACGGCTTGCCGTATTTCATGCTGCCGGACATGGATTTCGGCGAAAAGGATGCAGAATTTGTGCCCTTCTTCGGCGTGCCAGCCGCCACCCTGACGGCCACGGCGCGCCTGGCGCTGGCCGCCAAGGCGCAGGTGATTCCCGTCATCGCCACTTTTTTACCCAATTACCAGGGCTGGCAAGTGACCTATTACCCGGCGTGGGACGATTATCCGGGCGACGACATCACGGCCGCCACGCGCCGCATGAACGAATTCATCGAAGAGCGCGTGCGCGAAGCGCCGGCCGAGTATTTCTGGACGCATAAACGCTTCAAGACGCGTCCGGAAGGCGAAGCCTCGTTCTATAACCAGCACAAGTGATACGGCAGAACATGAAACTCCACTTTACCAAGATGCACGGCGCGGGCAATGACTTCATCGTCATCGACGCCATCAATCAGGACATCGACTTCACGCCGGCCCAATGGCAGCGCCTGGCCGACCGCCGTTTCGGCATCGGCGCCGACCAGATCCTCGTGGTGGAAAAGCCGCGCCTGCCCGGCTGCGATTTCCGCTACCGCATCTATAACAACGATGGCGGCGAAGTGGAACAGTGCGGCAACGGCGCGCGCGCCTTCGTCAAGTTCGTCAGCGAAAAAGGCTTGTCCAGCAAGGCCAGCATCCGCGTGGAAACCATGGCCGGCGTCATCGCGCCGCGCCTGGAACTCGACGGCAGCATCACGGTCGACATGGGCGCGCCCGTGCTCGAGCCACAGCAGGTACCGTTCGATGCGGCCGGCCTCGCCGGTGTAGCGCAAGGCAACGACACCTTATGGCCGCTGGACCTGGCCTTGCCGGGCCACGCAGCTTCCGTGCTGGTATCCGTCGTCTCGATGGGCAATCCGCATGCCGTGCAAGTGGTCGACGATGTTGATGCGCAAGACCTGGAAGTGACGGGCCCGCGCATCGAGCACCACCCACGCTTTCCCCGCCGGGTCAACGCCGGCTACATGCAGATCGTCGACCGCCAGCACGTGAAACTGCGCGTGTTTGAACGGGGCGCGGGCGAAACCCTCGCGTGCGGCACGGGCGCCTGCGCCGCTGCCGTGGCCGGCATCCGTCGCGGCCTGCTCGATTCCCCCGTGCGCATCAGCGCGCGCGGCGGCGAACTGTCGATCGCCTGGCAAGGCCCCGGCCATCCCGTCCTGATGACGGGCCCGGCCGTGACCGTGTTCGAAGGCACGATCGAGCTGTAGACGGGTGAAGGTCAGAAGTAAAAGTCAGGCGGCCAGGAACTGCTGTTCCTGTACCACATCGAGTTCCGCCAGGTAGCACTTCAAGCGATACAGGCGCTGCCGGTAATTGCCTTCCGGTCCCGCCACGCCGCAATCGACGCGCTCGAACAGGCGCACTACCTGATCGAGCAGCTGGCGCTCCTGCGCCGTGCGGATCAGCACCAGGCGCCGCTTGCCGCGGCCATGCGTGGCGCTGATATCGATCAACAGACAATGCCCCTGGTCGGCCGCATGGATATCGAGCAGCAAGGCCTCGGCACGCGACAGATGAAAGCAGCGCGCCAGTTCCAGGCGCGCCGCCAGCAGGGGGTGGTTCTGGCCCAGCTGGCGCACATGCCCGTCGGCGTGCATGGCGGCGCACTGGCCCCAGTCGCCGGGCTCGCCTCGAGGCGCGATTTTCGCCAGCGCCGCCTCCGCTTCACGGCTGCCCTGCGCCTGCGCCTGCAGCAGCCAATACGCGGCGCGCACATCGTTGTTGACGCCGTCGCGGCGGTTACGCCAGGCATGCATGCCGCACTCGAGCTGCGCCGGGCCATGCCCCAGGTCGGCCGCGCGCTCCAGGCAGAAATGCGCTTCGACGACATTGCGCTGGGAAAATTCCGGTTTCGTATAGATGCGCGACAGCACGAACCAGGCTTCGGCCAGTCCCTGCTCGCCCGCCTGCGTCAGCCAGCGCACGGCACGCTTGAAATTGGCCGCGCCGTTGCGCGTGGCCAGGCGCTGGCCGTGCGCATCCATGCGCGCATAGCCGAGTCCCAGCTCCAGCTGCGCAGTGCGGTCGCCGCCATGCGCGGCCAGCTCGCAGCACTGCCAGCCCTCGGCATCGCCGCCAGGCGCCAATGCCTGGGCGCAACGCGACAGCAACAACACCTGCTGCGCGCCGAGGGCGATCGTGCGCGCCCCGGCGGCGGCCTGGCGCTGCAGCAGCTCGCGCGCCAGCGGCAAGCCTTGCGACAGAAAACCCGCATGGTTGCCCTGGCGCCAAGCCTGCTCCAGCCAGGCGTGCAGCGGCGCGTCGCCATCGAAGGCCAGCTCGCCAGCCACGCTGGTGGCCGGCCCCGGTGTTGCCGATGATTTTTCTTGTAGCGACAACAACCATTGCGCATCGGGCAAGCCGGCGCGTACGGCAGCGTCCAGCGCCACGCGCGCCTTGGCGCGCAAGGCTTCACAGTGACTGGCGGCGTTGCCCAGTACCAGTTGCGCCAGTACCAGGCCCGCCTGCACCAGGCCCGCATCGAACGCTTGCGCGTAATACGGGATCAGCGCCTTGGCTGCCGGTTGCGCCACTTCGAAAGGCACGTGGGTGCCAATCAGCCGGCACGCTTCCTCGCTATCCTCCTGGGCCGCCCGCGCCAGCCAGTGCAAGGCCGTCGGCAAGCTTTGCGGCACACCCTGTCCAAACAGATACACCCGTCCCAACGCCAGTTGGCAAGCCACGTCGCCCGCACGCGCCCCCTTGATCAATCCTAATGTTTCGCGATTTGCCATCGATTCTCGATATTGAGTCAATGATTCTAATAATAGTGAGTCGTCTCCAGGCCCATCAGTGCAGGCCGTCCCTTAGTGTAACGTCCTTGTGTCATAAATCCGCCAAAGCGGCCGCAAGAACTTGATTCAACGCAACAATCTCGCGGTCAGGACATGCCAATATCACAAGGCGCCGATACCGTGGCGATGGGAGAACCTTGTCCATCGGCGCAGGACTGGCAGAAACCGCGCGTTACAAAAATACAACAGGGGCATGCAGTTATGCCGCTTTTCACCAATCTTTTCACGCATATTTGACCAATCCCACGCGTCTAGCGCGCCGACGAATTAAGGTTCATTCATCGAAACGCGGCAGTTGGCGTGTTTCAATCTGCTCGGATCTCGGACGGAACTCACTTTTAATAGGGAATAAGACATGAAAAAATCACTCGTTGCCCTCGCACTCTTCGGCGCCTTTGCCGCAACCGCACAAGCGCAGTCGTCCGTCCAAATCTACGGCACGATCGATGCAGGCCTGGGCAAAGCGACTGGTTCGACCACCGCTGTCACGAAGCGCGACAACAACAAACTGGGCTTCAAAGGTACGGAAGATCTGGGCAATGGCTTGAAAGCTATTTTCCAACTGGAAATTCGCTATGAATCCGACACCGGCACCGTAGAAAACACGTCGGGCGCCAATTCGCGTCCGCTGTTCCAGGGTCAAAGCCGCGTCGGCCTGCAAGGCGACTTCGGTACCGTACGCCTGGGCCGTGGCCTGACCGCATACCAGGAAGTGAGCACCTCGTTCGAACCATGGTCGGGCATGCCTACGCCAGCCGGTTTTCAGACCGACCTGACCGTCGCCGGCTACACCAGCGATCCGCTGAGCGCACCAGGCAACTCGCGTAACCGCTTCTCGAACGCCGTGTTCTACAACACGCCAGTGTTCAATGGCTTCCAGCTCAACGCCACCGTTGCTGCCAAGGAAGCTAATAACAACAGCGCAGTACCAGCGCGCGCGCCGGGCAACTCGGTAACATTTGCTTCGGGCAACCGTGCCGTGGCAGCCAACGTGGCGCCGACGTCGACCCCGTACTCGATCTCCGCAACGTACACCTCGACTGGATTTGCCGCCATGGCTGCCTACGAGCGCAATGGCTTGCAAGCCAAGCTGTGGTCGGTTGCTGCCTCGGTCAATCCTATTCCTGAGCTGAAAGTCATGCTGTCGATCCAGCACCAGAAAGATGATGACTTCAAAATCATCAATACCGGCACCAAATCGTGGGTACTGGGCGCCAACTACGACGTAGGCCCAGGCAAGATCCGCGCCGGCTATGGCCAGAAAACGCCCGATGGCGTCGTCAAAACCAAGCAAGCATCGCTGGGCTATGACTACAATCTGTCGAAGCGCACCTACGTATATGCAGATATCTCGAACAAAAAAGCCGCTGTTGCTGACAGTATCAACTACAACGTTGCGAAAAGCGTCAACTACGTCGGCATCGGCGTACACCACAACTTCTAATGGCATCGCGCGTCTCCCGCGACGGGTGACGTGACTCGTCAGACGGAGCAAGGCGGCATGGGCAACCATGCCGCTTTTTTCATGGGCGCGCGCTTTTGCTCCATATTGCGGCGCACTCTCGGTTAGAATCAAGTGTTCATCCTTCTATCTTCTGACACTATCAATGACCGCCACACTCGATTCCAGCACCGTCGCCCAGTACCTGAGCGAGCATCCGACGTTCTTCGAAGAGCATACCGCGCTGCTCGGCGAGGTCAAGCTGAGCAGCCCGCTGACGGGACGCACCATCTCGCTGCAGGAGCGGCAGATGGAAGTGATGCGCGACAAGTACAAGGCGCTCGAACTGCGCATGTCCAAGCTGAGCCGCCTGGCCGAGGAAAATGGCGATATCGCCAGCAAGTTCCACGGCTGGAACCAGGCCATGCTGCAAGTGCGCAACGATGCGGACATGCCGCGCGTGCTGGTCGATGCCTTGCAAAGCAATTTCGACGTGCCCTACGTCAGCCTGCGCCTGTGGCAAGTGCTGCCGGAACACGCCGACGGCTGGTTCACGGAAGATGTGACGGCCGATGTGCGCATGTTCGCCAACAGCCTGCAAACGCCGTACTGCGGCAGCAACCGCGATTTCGAAGCCGTGCACTGGCTGCAGGCGGACAAGATCGAATCGACCGTCATGATCGCCCTGCGCGCCCCGAACACCACGGGTACCTTCGGCTTGCTGGTGCTCGGCTCGCCCGACAGCGAACGCTTTACCTCCAGCATGGGCACCGACTTCCTCGTGCACATCGGCGCCACAGCCGGCGCCGCCCTGGCCGCGCTGCGCGCCGGCTCGCCGGCCTGAATCAGCCATGCATGCGGCGCGCGGCAAGGCAGAGTGGCTCGACGCCTACCTGGCGCAGCTGGCCACGCAGCGCAAGCTGTCGCCGCATACGCTGGACGCTTACGGGCGCGACTTGCGCGCCCTGCTGGAACTGAGCGGCAATACGCCGTGGACGGCGCTGGCGCACAACGAAGTGCGCCGCTACACGGCCAAGCTGCATGCCGGCGGCCTGGACCCGCGCTCGATCGCCCGCAAGCTGTCGTCGTGGCGCGGCTTTTACAACTGGCTCAGCGGTGAAACGGCGCTCGACGCCAATCCCGTCGACGGCATCCGCGCGCCCAAGCGGGCCAAAACGTTACCGAAAGCCCTGTCGGTGGACGACGCCGTGCGCCTCGTGGCGCCCGCGCAACACCAGCAAGGCGCTGCCGAGCCGGAGCAACTGTGCAACCGCGCCATGTTCGAGCTGCTGTATTCGAGCGGCTTGCGCGTGTCCGAACTGACCAGCCTGGACACCCATTACTGCAAGGCCGAGAACGGCCGGGAGTCTTCGCTGGGCTGGCTCGACATGGCCAGCTTCGAAGTCATCGTCACAGGCAAGGGCAACAAGATGCGCAAGGTGCCCGTCGGCAAGGCGGCCCTCGTGGCCCTGACGGCCTGGCTGGCCGTGCGCCCGCCAGCGGCCGATGGCAGCGCTGCCTTGTTTTTAAGCACGCGCGGCACGCGCATCTCGCCGCGTGTGCTGCAGCTGCGCCTGAAGGCGCACGCGCTGGCGACCGACATTCCCGCGAATGTGCACCCGCATGTGCTGCGCCACTCGTTCGCTTCGCATGTGCTGCAATCGTCGGGCGACTTGCGCGCCGTGCAGGAAATGCTGGGCCATTCCAGCATCACCTCGACCCAGGTCTACACGGCCCTCGATTTCCAGCACCTGGCGCACGTATACGACCAGGCGCACCCGCGCGCCAAGGTCAAGTAGGCCGCGCCCGTTGGCCAGCCTGATCCATATCAAGCGGATCGGCGCGCATTTGCAAGCTTTTGCAAAATTCCGGCATAATCGTCCGCATTCTTCCGCTTGCGCGGCGGCACCACCGATTACAGCATAGGCATCCTTCATGGCACTGATTCCAACCACCATCCTCACCGGCTTCCTGGGCGCAGGCAAAACCACCTTGCTCAACCGCATACTGCAGGAAGACCATGGCATGCGCATCGCCGTGATCGAAAACGAGTTTGGCCAGGAAAACATCGACAATGACATCCTGGTGCAGGACAGCAACGAACACATCATCGAGATGAACAACGGCTGCATCTGCTGCACCGTGCGCGGCGACCTGATCGTGGGCTTGACGGAACTGGCGCGCAAGCGCGACGCCGGCCTGCTGGCGTTCGACCGCGTCGTCATCGAAACGACGGGCCTGGCCAATCCCGGCCCCGTGGCGCAGACCTTCTTTGTCGACGAAGAAGTGGGCAGCCACTACATGCTCGATGCCATCATCACGGTGGTCGATGCGCGTCATGCGATGAAGCAACTAGATGAATACGAGGAAGCCCAGCGGCAAGTGGGCTTTGCCGACAAGCTGCTGCTGTCGAAAACCGACCTCGTCAGTGAAGACGACGTGGCCGCCCTGACGCGCCGTTTGAAACGCATCAATCCCCGCGCCCCCATCGCCAGGGTCGATTTCGGCCGCGCGCCGCTGGCCGAAGTACTCGACATTCGCGGTTTCAACCTGAATGAAAAGCTGGAACTGGACCCGGATTTCCTGGAGACAGAGACGGCGCACGTGCATGACCACGACAAAGCGCACGACCATGCGCACGAGCACGTACATGCACACGGCCATGCGCACGCGCATGAGCACAGCGACGCCTGCGCCACCGATTGCGGTTATGCCGACCACCACCATGCGCAACACAGCGACGACATCGCCGCCTTTGTTTTCAAGAGCACGCAACCGTTCGACAGTGCCAAGCTCGACGAGTTCCTCGGCGGCCTGGTGCAAGTGTATGGACCGCGCATGCTGCGCTACAAGGGCGTGCTGCTGATGCAGGGCGCCGAACGCAAGGTGGTCTTCCAGGGCGTGCACCAGCTGATGGGCAGCGACCTGGGCGCCAAATGGGGCGAACACGAAGTGCGTGGCAGCAAAATGGTCTTTATTGGCAAAAATCTACCAAAAGACATTTTTATTCGCGGACTCGAACAATGTTTGGTATAAACTAGCCGGGTTTTGCAAAGTATCCTTTGCAAAGCAGAAACAAAAGGGAAAGTTAAGCACGCTTTCCCGCTGCCCGACACCGATCTTGCTGGCATAAACCAACAAGTAGCCGTCCCTGATCGGCTAGTCAACAAATCGGGATGGCAATATAAGGCAAAGCGTGCCAAAATCAGCGACGAAAACGGCCCATGTCGTTAGCCTGTCATGAAATGCTGGCAAACTGCCGCTGGCCGCATGCCAGGCATGCAAGCGATCCACCCAACACGCCCGTTGTCGCGCACAGAGCGCGATTGGCATAGAGCGGTAAAAAGTTATCAACATGGCACCATGGCCGGCCGGTAGTCCTGGCTTTCGCCGGCAAGCCAAGGTCGCACGCAGTACAGCGGGACAGCAATGCCAAGCGGAACCTGTACAGTTGCTCGGTATCGCCGCATCAACTGATCAATTTGAAAACTCTGTCGTATCGAAGGTAAGCGAAGTTATGACCAAAACTAATAAATCGACCCCGGCCGCCAACCAAGACATCCCTCTCATCAGCGAAGACCAAATTCGCGCCATGAGCGAAGATGACTACATGAATCCGGCACAACTGGCATTCTTCAAGGCGCGCCTGCAGCAGCTCGAGAAAGACCTGCTGAAAAACGCCGGCGAAACCACGGAACACTTGCGTGAAACCGTGCTCGTACCGGACCCTGCCGACCGCGCCACCATCGAGGAAGAGCATGCGCTGGAACTGCGCACGCGCGACCGCGAACGCAAATTGCTGAAGAAAGTACAGCAATCGATCGCCAGCATCGATGCCGGCGACTATGGCTGGTGCGAAGAAACGGGCGAGCCTATCGGCATCCCGCGCCTGATCGCCCGTCCGACCGCCACCCTGTCGCTGGAAGCCCAGCAACGGCGCGAACTGAAGCAAAAGCTGTACGGCGACTGATCACCCCTCCCCTTGCGCGGCCGCCCAAGCGGTCCCGCGCTGGCGATAAAAAGCACACGACTCCGGTTGCGTGCTTTTTTTTCGTCCCGCGCCGACTACACTGAAGCAAGCACGACAGCGGCACATGCCGCTTGCAATTGCCTTTTCCATCCCCACGTTTGAACCATGGGCGCGCAATCGCATGGCCTTGCACGCATCGGCACGAATCTTTTGAGGTCACTATGGAACAATTTCACGGCACCACCATCCTCTGCGTCCGGCGCGGCAAGCAAGTCGCCCTGGGTGGCGACGGCCAGGTAACGCTCGGCAACATCGTCATGAAGGGCACGGCCCGCAAAGTGCGTAAGTTGTATCAGGGCAAGGTCCTGGTCGGCTTTGCCGGCGGCACCGCCGACGCTTTTACCCTGCTCGACCGATTTGAAGGCAAGCTGGAAAAACACCAGGGCAATTTGCTGCGCGCCTCCGTCGAACTGGCCAAGGACTGGCGCACCGACCGCGTGCTGCGCCGCCTGGAAGCGATGCTGCTGGTGGCCGACAGCGAGTCGACCCTGGTCATCACAGGCAATGGCGACGTGCTGGAACCGGAAGACGGCATCGGCGCCATCGGCTCGGGCGGCACCTACGCCCAATCCGCCGCCAAGGCGCTGCAGGAAAACACGGATTTGTCGCCGGCCGACGTGGTCAAGAAATCGCTGACCATCGCCGCCGAGCTGTGCATTTATACGAATATGTCGCACATCATCGAGACGCTCGACTAAGCGTCCGCGAGCAAAGAATAGAAAGCCAACTATGATCATGAACATGACCCCGTCGGAAATCGTCACGGAACTCGACAAGCACGTGGTGGGCCAGGCCAAGGCCAAGCGCGCCGTCGCCATCGCCCTGCGCAACCGCTGGCGCCGCCAGCAGGTGGCCGAGCCTCTGCGCCATGAAATCACGCCCAAGAATATCCTCATGATCGGCCCCACGGGCGTCGGCAAGACGGAAATCGCGCGCCGCCTGGCCAAGCTGGCCGAGGCGCCCTTCATCAAGATCGAAGCGACCAAATTTACGGAAGTCGGTTATGTGGGCCGCGACGTCGACACCATCATCCGCGACCTGATCGATATCGGCATCAAGCAGACGCGCGCGCTGGAAATGAAAAAAGTGCGCGCGCGCGCCGAAGATGCGGCCGAAGACCGCGTGATCGACATTCTCGTGCCGCCGGCGCGCGACTTCGGCTTCACGCCGAATACGGCAGCGGCCGTGGACACGGGCAGCGGCGACAGCACGCGCCAGACCTTCCGCAAGCGCCTGCGCCAGGGCGAGCTCGATGACAAGGAAATCGAGATCGAGCTGGCCGAGGCGGGTCCGCAGATGGAAATCATGGCGCCACCGGGCATGGAAGAAATGACGGAGCAGATCAAGTCCATGTTTTCGGGCGTGGGCGGGCAGCGCAAGAAGGCGCGCAAGGTCAAGATCAAGGAAGCGCTCAAATTGCTGGTCGAGGAAGAAGCGGCCAAGCTGCTCAACGAAGATGAGCTGAAACAGAAGGCCATCCAGAACGTCGAGCAGAACGGCATCGTGTTTTTGGACGAGATCGACAAGATCGCCTCGCGTTCGGAATCGGGCGGCGCCGACGTCTCGCGCGCCGGCGTGCAGCGCGACCTGCTGCCGCTGGTCGAGGGCACGACCGTCAACACGAAATATGGCATGATCCGCACGGACCACATCCTGTTCATCGCCTCGGGCGCCTTCCATTTGTCGAAGCCGTCGGACCTGATTCCCGAGCTGCAGGGGCGCTTCCCCATCCGCGTGGAGCTGGAATCGCTGTCGATTGCGGACTTCGAGCGCATTTTGACGAGCACCGACGCCTGCCTGACGATGCAGTACGAAGCCTTGCTGGCGACGGAAAACCTGAAACTGCAATTCGCGCCGGAAGGCATCACGCGCCTGGCGGAAATCGCCTATTCGGTCAACGAGCGCACGGAAAACATCGGCGCGCGCCGGCTGCACACGGTGATGGAAAAGCTGCTGGAAGAAGTGTCGTTTACGGCCAGCGAAGGCAGCAGCAGTACGGAAAACCTGCTGGTGATCGATGCGGCCTACGTCAACGAACGCCTGGAAGCGCTGTCGGTCAACGAGGACCTGTCGCGCTACGTGCTGTAATCAAGGAGGGACCGATGGCAAACAAGGCATTGGCGACGCGGCAGAAAATGCAGTTCCGCGTCGAACCCTCGCAAAAACCGCGCAACCCCGTCGCCACGGCCGCCCTGCAGCGCACCGCCGGGGCGCACGTAAAGACCGTGTCCGGCCAGCGCCAGCAGGAAAAACGCCTGCTGGCGAAATTGCTGCTGAAAGTCGAGACGGACAAATAGGCCGCCCGCGGACACCCTTTTCATAGGGCGTCCGCCATCAGGCCACTCTCTGCCGCAGCATCATCCCCTTAGAAACGGTAGGACGCGCCCAGCGAAAACATGTCGACCTTGGTCGTTTGCTTGCTGCTGTATTTGACCGGCACGCGGTCCCAGTCGAGGTGCAGCGACCAGTTCTGGTTCAGCGCATACGCCGCGCCGATGCCGTAAGTCAGGCCGATCTTGTCCTTCTTGTCCGAACCGCCGCCCAGATAATCGACCTTGCCCTGCGTGTACGCCGCGCCGGCGCGCCCGCTCAGGGTAAAGGCGTCGAACTGGTAGCCGAGCACGCCCTGGATGCCGAGGCCCGTGAACTTGCCGCGGCCAGCGCGCTTGCCGGCGTCCGTATCGAAGCCGGACTTGACCTCGCCGCCCATGTACCCCACCAACTCAACCGAAGGCAGGGCCACGCCGCCCTGAAACGGCAACGCGTCGAAACTGTAACCCAGGTAGGCCTTGCCATTGCGCTTGCTGCTTTTGTCGCAATCGCTTTGTCCGGCGATGCAATCGAGGCCTGTGCTGGCGCGAAAGCCGTAGCTGGCGCCCGCATAGAAGGGACCCGGCGCCGGTTCGGCGGCGGCGGCGTGCAAGGGAGCGATGGCGGCCAGCGCCAGCAGCGCTGCGGGGAAACGGAAAGATGGGAACATGGATAACCTCTACAAGTGGATGGATTGCCTGGTTGTAGCGCGCTGCGCGAGCCACAAGCGGGAGTGTCATCGCTTTTGCCGAAAAGTACTATCACCTTGTGCAAAGTTCCATTAAGGGCTACATTCGGTACCGCCACCCGCTACCAAACTTACCAAAAAGGATATTCCGTGAGTTCACCTGAACTGGTTTTGCGCGTGCTGCGCACCCAACTGCGTGCCGCCGGCATCACGTACAAGGTATTGGCCGAACGCATCGGCATGAGCGAGTCGAGCGTCAAGCGCATGTTTGGCCAGCACGACATGTCGCTGTCGCGCCTGGCCCTGATCTGCAAGGCATCGGGCATCGCCATGGAAGACGTGCTGCGCGGCGCGGCCGACATCACGCCGCATGCCGACACGCTCACCCTGGTGCAGGAAAAGTCGCTGGTGGCGCATCCGCGTCTGCTGCTGGTGGCGATCTGCTGCCTCGGCCACTGGAGCCTGGAGCAGGTGGTGGAAACGTATGCGCTGACGCAGGCCGAATGCATCGGTTGCCTGGCCGAACTGGACCGGTTGGGCTTGATCGAACTCAAGCCGCTGAACCGTTACAGCCTGCGCGTCTCGAACGCCTTCCACTGGCTGGCCGACGGCCCGGTGCAACAGTACTTCCGCGAATATGTGGTGGCCGATTATTTCAGCGGGCATTTTGACGGCGCCGGCGAGACCCTGATGTGCATCCCGGCGCGCCTGTCGCTGTCGAGCGCACAGGAGCTGGTACAGAAGATCCGCCAGCTGGCCGAGGAACTGGCGCGCCTGCATCAGAACGACCGCCGCCTGCCGCCGCAGGAACGCGACGGCTTTACCCTGCTGCTGGGCTTTCGCTCATGGGAATTTGCCGCCTTCACGGCCCTGCGCCGCAGCTCGGCGTCCGCCGCCCCGGCGGCGCCTTACCAGACCGGTCCCAGGAACAGATAAAGCGTGCTCTCGCCGCCCTTCGATGCGCCCGAGGCCACGTACACGGGACCGAAGCGCGTATCGACCGAGATGAAGGCGCTGCTGGCCTGCGTGAACTTGGTGGCTTTCCAGCGCTCGCTCTGATCGAAGCCGCCGCCCATTTCCAGCGAAAAGCCGGCCCGCACGGCGCCGCCCAGGGTGCTGGGCAGGGAACCGATGCGGCGCGCCATCACGAAGCGCGCCAGGGCCACGCTGCGCCCCGTCACCGACTCGAACTGCGTGCCGGACAGGCGCAGGAAGCCGCCCAGGCTGAGCGGCGCCTCGCCCCGTTGCGCGCGCGCCCATTCGCCATACACATGGCCGGCCCAGTTGCCGCTGCCAAACGCCTTCAGGCCCGTGATGGCGGAGCGCCCCAGGCCCGACTCGCCCGTACCGGTGGTCGCGGAGCGCGTCCAGGTGGCGTCGAACAGCACGCCGCGCGTGGGGAAACCGGGCGAATCGAGCGTATCGACGCGGAACTGGACGAACTGGTTGGTGCCCAGCGCCCGCTCCTTGGGATAGCTCGGGTCGGCGGGGATGCTGACGTCCGCCTTGACTTCGCTGCGCGTGACGCCGAACTGCAGATCGCCCCAGAAACCGAACTGGCGCCCCAGCACCAGGCTGGCGCCCTGGCCGCTGTAGGCGACGCGCGCATTGCGCCGTCCCTTGTCGAACAGGTCGACCGCCTGGGAGGTGTACTGGAACGATGGCGCGATATACCACGGGTTGCCGGCGCCCAGCGGCTGCCAGTACTGCACCCCGAAATTGCGCGCGGTGCCGATCTGCACCATGCTGCGCAATTCGCCGCCCCAACTGTTCAAGTTCGAGCGCACATGCAGCAGCTTCAGGGCAAAGGTATTGCTGTCCCTGAAATCGCTGGCCATTTCCAGACCCACGCGCAAGCGGCTGCTGGCCCACGGCGCTTCGACCGCCTTGATGGTGACGGCGCGCTGCTCGCCTGCGTCGACCACTTCCGTCTCCACGCGCGCCACGTCGCCGCGGCCATACAGCCTGGCCGCCGCCTTGAGCACATCTTCCTGGCTGACGGCCTGCCCTTCCACCAGGCCCGATTGCGCCTGCAGGATGCGCGGATTGATATCGCCTTCGCTTTCCACGGCCAGGCGCGTGAGCGGCAAGGCCACGTCCAGCAGGGCCGGCGCCGCCAGGCGCAGCTGCTCGCGCGCCGCATACTGTTCCGGCGACAGCGCCAGCGGCGCCAGGCGGGCGGCCAGTGCCTGCGCCGCCTGTTCGCCGGCGCGCATGGCGCGCGCATAGTTTTCAAAGTCGAGGAAACTGACGCCCGTCAGATCGGGCGCCACCAGGATGTCCTGCGGCTGCAGCTCCTTGAGCGAGCGCTGCACGTTCTGCTCCGTGAGGATCTGCAGCATCTGCTGCGCCACGCCGATGGCGCTGCCCAGCTCTTTTTCCGGCGCCAGCGGCGTGCCCACGTTGACGGCGATGATGATGTCGGCGCCCATGGCGCGCGCCATGTCGACGGGCAGGTTGCGCACCAGGCCTCCGTCGACCACCAGGCGGTTGTTCACGCGCACGGGAGCAAACACGCCCGGCACGGCCAGCGAGGCGCGCATCGACAGGAACAGGGGCGTATCGACCAGCTCCACCAGCTCGCCATTGACCAGGTCCGACGCCACCGAGCGGAAAGGCAGCGGCAGCTGGCTGGCGGGACGGTCGCGCATGCCGGCCGGCAGCAGCCGGTTCAAGGCCATTTCCAGCGCCGCATTGCTGGCCGCCGCCGGCGGCGTGGAAATGCCGTTGCGGCTGGTGCCGAACTCGATGCGCGACGGCAGCAATAAATCTTCCTCGCGGCGGCGGAACGCCAGTTCGTCGCGCGGCGGCCGGTCGGCCACCACGCGCGCCCAGTTGGTCTCGCGCGCCATCTTTTCCAGGTCCGCCACGGAAGCGCCGGCCGCATACGCGCCGCCCACCACGCCGCCCATGCTGGTGCCCACCACCATGTCGATCGGCACGTGCAGCTCCTGCAGCACTTTCAATACGCCGATATGCGCGAGACCGCGCGCGCCGCCGCCCGACAGCACGAGGGCGATGCGCGGACGCGCCGGTGCCGGCGCAGAAACGGCCAGTGCGGGAGCGGAGGAAGCGGCGGCGGGAACGTCAGCGGCGGCGCCGGCTTGCGGCAAGACGCACAGCGCCGCCACGCAGCCCGCCAGGACGGCACGGATCGAGAACATGAAGACTCCTGTCGCGACGGCGGCATGGCGCCATCGGCAAAATACGATAAGAACAGCGTTAATTGGCGTTAATTCGACGGCGGCGGCGTACTGGTCGTCACCTGCGGCGGCGCCGGCATCACGGTCGCCGGACGCTGCTGTTCCATCGGCAGCGGCGGCGGCACCAGGTTCGTTGCCGGCGCGGGGGCCGGTGCCGGCGCGGGGGTGGCGGACACTGGCCCCGGCAAGGCCAGCGCCTTGTCGTCGGCCACCAGGTCGATGCGTTTGCTTACGCCGCCATCGCGCAGCAGCACGTGGCGCGCATGCACTTCCAGCACCGTCACGCCGGGCACCACCTCGGCGCCTTCCGGCAAGGCGACGGAGGGCTTACCATCGGTCGAGATGATGGCCACGCTGCCGCGGCCATTGCCGGCGGCGACCACGCCCTTGAGCTGATAATTGCTGGCCGTGGCCACGCTGACCTGGCCGCCGAACAGCGAGGCGCCCGCCTCCACGCTGGCATCCTGCACCACCGGTATGGCCGGTGGATTGATGGGGCGCTGCGGCGCCTTGAACAGCTGCATGGCCCAGTAGGCCAGCGACACGGACAGCGCCACGACGGCGAGCAAACTTGTAAATTGAGGCAAACGCTTCATGGCTTCCTTGGTTTTCTTATCTGACGAGCTGATTGATTTCGATAATCGGCATCAGCACGGCCAGCACGATCAGCAGCACCACCACGCCCATGGCCAGGATCAGGGCCGGCTCCAGCAGGCCCGCGATGGTCAGCGTGCGGCGCTCCAGGTCCTGCTCCTGCGCGCTGGCCGCGCGTTCCAGCATGGCCGGCAGCTCGCCCGTGATTTCGCCCGCGCGTATCATGTGGATCAGCATGGGCGGAAAATGCTTTTGCGCCGACAGCGCGCGCGCCAGGCTCACGCCTTCGCGCACGGCGCCGCTGGCATCGCTCACCAGTTCCTGCATCGCCACGTTGGTCAAGGTGTCGCGGCTGGTGTCGAGCGCGCGCAGAATCGGCACGCCGGACCCCGTGGTGATGGCCAGGGTGCTGGCAAAGCGCGCCGTATTCAGGCTGCGTTCGAACTTGCCGTACAAAGGCGCCGTCAGCAGCCAGGTATGCCAGCGCCGTTTCAATGCCGGCTGCTGCAGCGCGCGGCGCCAGGCGAACCAGGCGCCGGCAAGGGCGATCGCCACGACGATGCCGTAATTGCGCACGAAGTCCGACAGCGCCAGCATGATCACGGTGAGCATGGGCAGCTTTTGCTTGGTATTGGCGAACACGGAGACGATCTGCGGCACCACGTAGGTGAGCAGGAAAATGACGATGGAAAACGCCACCACCGTGACGATGGCCGGATAGGTAAACGCCAGCTTGACCTTCTGCACCAGCGCATTGCGCCGCTCGATATAGTCGGCCAGGCGCGAGAGCACGCGCGACAAATGGCCGATCTGCTCGCCCGACGCCACCAGTGCCCGGTAAATTTCCGCGAAATCGCGCGGGTGGCGCGCCAGCACGTCGGAAAACGCGGCGCCGCCGATGACTTCGGAGCGGATCGAGGCGATCAGGTCTCGCAGATACGGCCGCTCGGCCTGTTCCAGCAGCGCGGAAAAGGCCTGCTCCAGCGGCAGGCCCGCTTCGAGCAAACTGGCCAGCTGGCGCGTAAACAGCGCCAGCTCGGTGCTGGACAGGCGCTCGCCGAAGCCGCGCCGCCTGGTGACGCCGGCGGCGTCGACCTGCGCGGCGATCGGTTCGACGGCCAGCGGCACCAGGCCTTGCACGCGCAACTCGGCGCGCGCGGAACGGGGACTGTCGGCATTGAGCACGCCCTTGCGGGTAGCGCCCTGGGCGTCGACGGCTTCATAGCGGAATGCGGGCATGGTGGCGGGCCTAGTCTTTGGTCACGCGCAGCAATTCGGCCTGCGTGGTGGTGCCGTCGCGCAGCCAGCGTTCGCCGTCGTCGCGCATGCTCGTCATGCCGTCCTGCAGGGCGACGGCGCGCACTTCCGCCTCCGACGCGCGGTTGTGGATCTGCGCGCGGATCTGCTCCGTCGTGCGCAGCAATTCATACACGCCCACGCGCCCCTGGTAGCCCGTCTGGCCGCAATGTTCGCAGCCGACCGCCTGCCAGTACTGGCCATCGAAGGTCTTGCACGCGCCGCACAGTTTGCGCACCAGCCGCTGCGCCAGCACGCCCAGCAAAGACGACGACAGCAGGAACGGCTCGATGCCCATGTCGAGCAAGCGCGTGACGGCCGCCGACGCGTCGTTCGTGTGCAGGGTCGCCAGCACCAGGTGGCCCGTCAGCGACGCCTGCACGGCGATCTGCGCCGTTTCCAGGTCGCGGATCTCGCCGATCATGATCACATCGGGATCTTGCCGCAAAATCGCCCGCAGCGCCTTGGCAAAGGTCATGTCGATGCGCGGATTGACTTGCGTCTGGCCCACGCCGGCCAGGTCGTACTCGATCGGGTCTTCCACCGTCAGGATATTCGTCGTCGTGGCGTTGAGCATCGACAGCGCCGCATACAAGGTCGTCGTCTTGCCCGAGCCGGTGGGACCGGTGACGAGCACGATGCCGTGCGGCTGCGTGATCAGGCCATCGAACTGCGCCAGCATGGGCGCGCTCATGCCCAGGTGCTGCAGGTCGAGGCGGCCCGCTTCCTTGTCCAGCAAGCGCAATACGGCCCGTTCGCCATGCCCCGTGGGCAGGGTCGAGACGCGCACGTCGACGGGTTTGCCGCCCACGCGCAGGGTGATGCGGCCGTCCTGCGGCAGGCGTTTTTCCGCGATGTCGAGCTGCGCCATGATCTTGATGCGCGAGATCAGCGAGCCGTGGATGGCTTTGCGCGGACGCACCACGTCGCGCAGGCTGCCGTCGATGCGGAAGCGCACGACGGACGTTTGCTCGAACGGCTCGATATGGATGTCGGACGCGCCTTCGCGCAGCGCCTGCGTCAGCAGCGCGTTGATCATGCGGATGACGGGCGCGTCGTCGGACGATTCGAGCAAGTCCTCGATGGCCGGCACGTCCTGCAGCAGCTTGGTGAGATCGAGGTCGGCGTCGAATTCATCGGCCATCTGCGACGCATCGCCGCCGCCGCCCGCGTAGGCGCCGGCAATGGCCGCATCGAGCTCGCCGCGCGGCAGCACCGTCAATTGAATCTGGCCGAAACGGCGCGACACTTCGGCAATCGCCGCCGGCGCCGTCGATGCGGCCACCAGTACCTCGACGGGGGCGCCGTCGACGGCGCCGGGCCGGGCCAGCAGGCCGAAATCGCGCGCGTAGGCGTAGGGAAGCAGATTGCTCATGACTGCCCCATCACTTCTGCGGCTGTTGCTGATACTGCTGCAGCAGCGGCTGCGGCGGCGTAGCGGCATTGGCCGGCGCGCCTGGCGGCGGCGTCGGTGCCGGCGGCACGGGACGCGTCACCATGTTGCCGCCCACGGGCTGGCCATCCTGCAGGGCCGGCAGCACGGGCGTACCGAGGTCTTTCAGCATCAGGTTGCCCGTGGCCGGCACGGCGGCCGTCTCGGCCGAGCGCATGTAGTCGTAGCGGTCGGCCGCCAGGCTGCCGCTCTGCTCCTTGTTGCGCACGATAACGGGGCGCAGGAAGATCATCAGATTGGTTTTCTTGCGCTCGCGCGTCTGGTACTTGAACAGGTTGCCCAGCACGGGAATGTCACCCAGGCCGCGCACCTTCTCGGCATTGTCGCCCGTGCTGTCCTCGATCAGGCCGCCGAGCACGATGATCTGGCCATCGTCGGCCAGCACATTGTTTTCGATCACGCGGTTGTTGATGGTGATGCCGCTGACGGCCGACGCCGTGGATTTGTCCACGCTCGACGTCTCGTGATAGATGCCCAGCTTGATCGTGCCGCCTTCGGAAATCTGCGGACGCACCTTCAGAGTCAGGCCCACTTCCTTGCGATCGATGGTCTGGAACGGATTCGTGTTGGTGCCGGCCGTGCTCGTGTACTGGCCCGTCAGGATAGGCACGTTCTGGCCCACCTTGATGGTCGCCAGCTCGTTGTCCAGGGTGATCAGGTTCGGCGTCGACAGGATATTGGCGTTGCCGTCCGATTCCAGCGCATGCGCCACGGCGCCCAGGCCCAGCGCGCCGTTGATCTGCTTGAAGATGCCCAGGGTCAGGCCGCCCGTCGGCAAGACCTTGCCGCCGCCCGTGGCGATGGCGCCGATGTTGTTGGTGGTGCCGCTGGCGAACGACTGCAGCGCGCCCACGCGGTAGTTGCTGGTGCTGTCGCCGGAAAGCCCCAGCCACTGCACGCCGAATTCGGACGCCTTGGCCGACGTCACTTCGACGATCAGCGCCTCGATGTAGACCTGGGCGCGGCGCACGTCGAGCTGGTCGATCACGGCGCGCAGGTTGCGGTAGACGGCTTCGTTGCAGGTCAGGATCAGGGTGTTGGTAGAAGCATCGGCCTGGATGAAACCGGCCGCCCCGCCCGACGACAGCTGCTGCGGCCCGTTGCTCAGCGATGCGCCGCCCGTGGTGCCGCTTTGCGTATTGCCGCCCAGGCCAGTGCTGTTCATGCCGCTGTTGTTCTGGCTGATCTGGTTATTCGTATTCTGGTTGCCGACGCCCTGCTGCGCCGTGGCGGCCGTGCCGTCCGACGTCACCACCGAGCGCAGGGTCTGCGCCAGCTTGGTGGCGTCCGCATTTTTCAGGTACACCACGTGCACATTGCCCAGCTGCGTGGTGGGCTGGTCCAGCTTCGAGATCAGCGACTTGGCCAGGTTGGCGCGCGCCGCCGACGGCGCGCGCAGCACCAGCGAATTGGTGCGCGGGTCGGCCAGCACGGAGACCTTGCCCGCGTCTGCCCCTGCGGCGGCGCCCGCATTCCCGCCTTCCATCAGTTTATTCACCATCGATGCCAGGTCGGATGCGATGGCATAGCGCACGGGGATCACGTCCAGGTCCGTCGAGGCGGGCACGTCGAGCGCGGCGATGATTTTCGCCAGGCGCTTGAGGTTATCGGCGTAATCGGTGATCACCAGCGAGTTGTTGCCCGGGTTGGCATTGATCGTGTTATTCGGCGAAATCAGGGGCCGCAGCACGGCCAGCAGGTTGGCCGACGATTCGTAGTTCAGGTAAAACACCTGGGTGGCGATCTGGTCGCCCTTCACCTGGCTGCTGCCATTGCCCACCTGGGTCGGCACCGATTGCAGCTTGGCGTCCGCTTCCGGCACCACCTTGGCATAGCCGTCGCCGGAGACCACCGCGTAGCCCTGCAGGCGCAGCGCGGAAGCCAGCAGCCCGAACGCTTGCGACTTGCTGATCGATTTTTCCGACACCAGGGTGATCGTGCCCTTGACGCGCGGGTCGATGACGAAATTGATGTTGGTGTAATGGCCCACCGCCTTGATCACCGATTCGATGTCGGCGCCGACGAAATTGAGCGCCGCCTCATCGCCGGGCGCGGCCCAGACGGGCGCTGGCATGCCGGCCACGGAACAGCACAGCAAGGCGGCGGCCGACAGGCGGCGCAGCGAGAAGGAGGAAGTAATTGGGCTCACGGATGGTTTTTTCATTGTCTGAACTCTAAGGCGATGATGTTTTTTTCGCTATTGCTACGGCGCTGTCCCAGCAAATTCAACAAACTCGCCAAGGTCTCTTCATATCCTGCTGCGGCCTGGGCCTGGCCGGAAAACTGCATGCGCCCCTGTTGCAGGCTGCCGCTGCCGTCAAGCAGCAGCGGTCCCTTGATGGAGCGCAGTGTCAACGTCGCCTGCTGCCCCTGCCAATCGAAATCGAGCTCGTAGCTGCCCAGCGGACGCAAGGACGACAGGCGCGAGGCCATGTCCGTCATCTGCAGGGTGGTGCGGCCGATGGCGGAAAACTGCCGCTGCTCCAGGGCCAGCTGCAAGGTGCTCCACGACAGGCGCATGCTGCCCGTCGGCGCCACGGTATTTAACGGCGCACCGAGACCGCCGAGGCCGTCGGCCGGCAGCAGCAGGGCCGCCGGGCTGACTTGCCAGTGCGACCACGAGCCGCGCAGGTTCACCGGCTGCGACAGCGCCTGCGGATTCTGCAGTTCCACGTCCGCCGATCCCCACAGCACCGAGGGAGAAATGCGCCAGCTGAAACGCCCCGGCAGCAGGGGCGTCACGGCGCCATTCGCGCTGGCCGCCCCGCCGATAAAGGCCGAGCCGCGCCACAGGGTACCTTGCGCGTCGCCCAAGGTCAAACGTCCGCCCGTCTGCTTTTCCACGATGCCAGCGACCCAGCTGGCCGGGAAAAACACCAGCAGGGTGACGCAGACGCTGACGATGATGGCCAGCAGCCAGCCAAGCAGGCGCATCATCGTGCCGCGCCCGGGCTCTGGTGCAGGGTCAGGCTGGCGTCGACCAGGCCCGCCACCGCCTTGTCCTGCACCGTCTGCGCCGTGATCTTCGCTTCCTGCACGGCGATGCGGCCTTCGCGGCGCAAGCCGTCCAGCCACAGCATGACGCTGGCGAACGGCACGCCGTTCAACTGCACGCGCGCATACTCTCCCGTCAGCGACAGCGATTGCGGCGCCAGGCCGCGCGCCTTGAGCGAGGCGTCGAGGCTTTCGCGGCTCATGGGTGCCACCTGCACGGGCGCCTGGCGCGCCAGCTCGCCCGCTTCACGCGCCAGCGCCTGCAGCTGGGCCGCGTTCTGGCGCAGCTCGGGCAAGCTCTTTTGCAAGGCGATGCGGCCCGTCCAGGCCGGCTCGAAAAACACGGCGTAGACGAGGGCCAGCCCCGCCACCACGCCGCCGATGCTCAAGAGCTTGCGCTCCTGCTGCGTGCGCTCGGCCCAGAAGGCTTGCACGGCCTGCTGCTTGACCATCCACGCGGCGCGCGCCTTGTTCACTGCTGCACTCATGCTTTTGCTCCCGTGGCCGGCGTGATTTTCCACACGCCAGGCGCCGTTTCATTCAAGGCCAGCTTGCGCGCGGCCAGGCCGTCGCGCACCTGCGCCTGGGCGCTGGCGTCGACCATGTCCGGCTTCAGCTTGACGATCAGGCTGCGCTCGCGGTATTCCAGCGAGGCCACCACGCCGCGTCCGGCCAGGCCGCCCAGCGCCTCGCCCAGGGCCGCGCTCATGCTGGTGAAGTCATCCATGCTTGCCTGCCCGCTTTGCAGGCGGGCGGCGGCGATATTGCGCCGCATCTGCTCCGCTTCCAGCCCATACACGGGCGCTTCGTTCGGATACGCGGCCTTGAAGGTTTGCTGCATCGAGGTGCGCACGGTGGCGGCCTCGCGCTTCAAGCGCATCCATTCGATATTCATGCCGGCCAGGTTGACGACCACGGCCAGCAGCGCCAAGCGCAGCGGCCAGCGCCAGCGCCGCCACTCGGTAGCCGATCCCGTCGCCGTGCCCAGCGCAGGCGCCAGGTCCAGTCCCGCGCCCTTTGCGCCGGCGATCCAGTGCGCCCAGTGGTCGGATTCCACCGTCACGCCGTCCATGCCGGCGGCCAGCTGTTGATACTGCGCCAACTCAGCCTGCGCCACATAGACCGTCAGGGGCACGTCGCCGGCAAACGCGCGCGTCGTCAGCAGCGCCTGCTGCGGCTGGGCCGGCAATACCAGGCCCAGGCCCTCTTGCGGCGCCTGGCGCAAGGCCAGTTCCAGGCCGTCGCCGGCCGCGTGCAAGGATGCCGTCACGCTGCCCGGCTGCAAGGGCAGGCACAGCTGCGATGGCAGCAGCGCCACCTTGCGCGCGCCCTGCGCCAGCAAGGCTTTCACGAGTACCTCGGCCCAGGCGCGCTGCGCCACGGCCACCGTGCGCATGCCGGACGCGTCGGGCGCGCCGGCGGCCAGCAGGCAATCCTGGGCGTCGCCGAGGATGTGTTCTTCCACCAGTCCCGGCAAGGCCGCGCGCAGACGGGCGCCGGCCAGCGGCGGGGTTTTCAGGCGCAGCAGGGTCACGTCGGCCGCCGCCAGCAGCACCACCACCTGCTTCGCGCCGGCGATCAGCTGGCCCAGGCTGCCCAGCGGCGCGCTGCCCTGCTGCAGCAAGGCGCCGCCGTCGCCGGCCAGCACGAAGGAGCAGGCGGGCGCGCTGTCGGTGGACGCCTTGGCCGGGTGACGGATATACAATATTGTCAAAGTGACTCGCTTTCAGCTGTTAATTTTCCCGCAGCCAGACCAGACGGGTTGCCCGCTCCCGGTCTGGCTGTCGATAGATGAGGGCCACGGCATCCAAGGCGGCACGGTCCAGCCGCACGCGGATGACGGTAAGGAAGTAGCGGCTCTTCACGTCAAGCTCGACGCCCTCAATCACATTGCCATTAATATTATTCTTGAAGTTTGCAAAATCGACAAACTTTTTACGCGGATTGCTCAAGGTCAGGGCACTGGCCTCGGACAAGGACATCATCGTCACGGCCGCCAGCACCTCGGCCGGCGCCGTATTCACGTTCACGGGCGTGAGCTCCGGCAGGACGATGACGAAGTCGCGCAGCTTCTCGATGGCCTGCGGCGTATAGCCGGGCACGGCCAGCAAATCCTCGACCTGCGTGAACGCCACCGGCTCGCTGCCGCCGCCCGTGGCCGGCTTGGCGGCGGGCGTCTTGCCGTCGGCGCCGCTGTCGGCGGTGCGTGGTTTCGGCCGCGCGCGCAGCACGGCATCTGCCGTCGCCTGCGCCAGGGAACTATCGAGCTGCAAGTTAGCCAGCAAGCGCTGGTACGCCTGCACGTTGGGCTGGCTGACGATGCCCGTCGCGGTGGCCAGGTTGGTGATATTGAAACGCGCCTGCGCATCGAGCGCGCGGCCCGAGACGGTGGCATCGAATTTTTCCGTGTCGACCTTTTCGCGGTCCACGTAATCGTCGAGCCGCGCTTCCTCGATGGGCGTGGCCCAGACGCCATCGAGCGCCGTCAGCATGGGATTGTCCTGGCGCAGCCAGAAGCGGGCGAAGTCGACCATGCCGCGCATGGCCCACTGCGTCTGCAGGCGCAGGCGCTGGTTTTCCATCGAGCGCACCTGCACCTGCTGCTGCCAGAACAGGCTGGCGACGACGGTAATGGCCAGCGCCGTCAGCAGCAGAGCCGTGATGACGGCCACGCCGCGCTGGCGCACGGGGCGAATAAACGGCTTCATCCCGGTCCCAATAAAAAGACTTTGGACAGGCCCGCATCCTGGCCCGGCATCTGCAAGGTCACTTCCAGGCCCGGCACTTGCGTGGAGATGGTGGCGCCCGCCGTCAGTACGTTCCAGGCGCCGTTGTTCCAGCCGCGCATGACCATGCTGTCGACGCCGCGCATCAGGGTCACGTCGGCGCTGGAGGTATCGGTATCGTCGCGCGCCGCCTGCCACAGGGTGTCGAGCACGGCCAGGTCGCGCGTGCCGTTCGACTCGCGCCGCGTCAGCACGCCGCCGCGCAGGCGGTAAGTGACCACTTGCAACTGCTGCGGCTCCTGCTCCGACGCGGCCAGGCGCACCAGGGTCAGGCGGTCGGTCTCGGCTGTCAGGTTGGTGCGGCCATTCAGCAGATTGTTGTTCTGGCCGGCGCCGGCCAGGTGGTCGCAATCGCTCTGCATCTGGGCAAACGCCAGCTGCATGCCGCGCGCCTGCTCGAGCTGGCTGGTCAGCACTTCGCGCGAACGCATGATGCTGTCCAGGCCGCGCCAGCCCAGCACGGCGACCATGGCCAGGATGCCGATCGCCACGAGCAGCTCGATCAGCGTGAAACCGTCAGCAGGAACAGGGCGGCGCGCCATCAGTCGTTAAAGGAAAGCAAGACCAGGCGCACGATGCGGCGGGCCGGATATTGCACGTCATATACGTTGACGCGCACCTGGCGGATACGGGGATTCGGCGTGGCCACCACTTCTTCCTCGCAGATGAGTTTTAAGTCGCCCTGCGGGCAATCGACCGTGCGCTTGCCCGTCTGCGGGAACGTCTTCGCCAGGCGCAGGCGCACCAGGTGGTTTTCCGCCGACCAGGTGGCCATCATGGCGCTGCGCAAGCCGTCGCTGTTCTGCGTCAGGCTGCCGACGGCGCGCAAGGAGGCGCCCAGGGCCGTGCCGACGATGACGAGGGCGACCAGTACTTCCAGCAAGGTGAAGCCGCGCTGGCGGCGAAACGAGCGCCGCATCATTGCTCGACCGTGAAGTGGCCGATGCCGTCGGCGCGGATGGCCACGCTGCGCTCGCCGCTGGCCAGGGTCAGCACGAAAGGCTTGTCGACCGGTTCACGGCCGAAGATGATGCGCAGCGGCTGGGCCACGCTGCTCGACGGCTGCACGCTGAGCAGCATGGGAGTATTCGCAAACGCGCGCTCGCGCAGCAAATCGTCCTGCGTCACGGGTTGCCACAGCTTTTCATTGAGGACCAGGAAACGGTATTGATTTTCGTCCGCCTCGAACGCCACCTGCCGGCTGCGCACGATGGCTTCATCGCGCGCCAGCTGCAGCAGCAGGGCGATGCGCTCGGCTTCCTTTTGCAGCGCCTGCTGGCCGTTCGGCATCGCATTCAGCGACACCAGGCCCAGGGTGACGCCGATGATGACCATCACCACCAGCAACTCGATCAGCGTGAAGCCGCTGGCGCGTGGCCGGGGCAGTGCGCGACCGGTGGTCATGGCAGGCATGCAATGGAAAACTTACAGTTCCCAGGAACCGATATCGGCATCGTCCCCGCTACCGCCAGGCTGGCCGTCGGCGCCCAGCGAGATCAGGTCAACTTCGCCCTTCACGCCCGGCGACAGGTACTGGTATGGATTGCCCCATGGATCTTTCGGCATTTTTTCCAGATAGCCGCCCGCTTTCCAGCCATTCGCGGCCGGTCCCGTGGTCGGTTTTTCGATCAGCGCCTGCAAGCCCTGCTCGGTGGTCGGGTAGCGCTGGTTATCCAGACGGTACAGTTTCAAGGCTTGCATCACGGTGGCGATGTCGACTTTCGCCGCCGCCACTTTCGACTCGCCCGTGCGGGCGATCAGCTTGGGCACCACCAGCGAGGCGAGGATGCCCATGATCACCACCACGACCATGATTTCGATCAAAGTGAAGCCGCGCGCGCGGCGCTGGCGTATCGGATGGTTTGCTGCGTTTTGCATATGAAAGAGAGAAGAAGGTGAGTAATGAGAGCAGAGTATAAAGCGGAAATATGACAAAGCCTGTCATATGGGGAAAAATTTGTGCGGCGGCCGTCAGGCGGGCAAGACCACTTCGCCGCAAACGGCGCAGCCGGGGTCGCGCGCGACGCGCATGCTGCTCCATTCCATGTGCAAGCCGTCGAGCAGCAGCAGGCGTCCGGCCAGCGATTCGCCCACGCCCATGATGAGTTTCAAGGCCTCGGCCGCCTGCATGGCGCCCACCACGCCCACCAGCGGCGCGAACACGCCCATGGTCGAGCACGCCTCGTCCGTGAACTGCTGCTCCTGCGGAAACAGGCAGGAATAACAGGGTTGCGTGCCCGTGCGCGGGTCGAACACGCTCACTTGCCCGTCGAAACGGATCACGGCGCCCGACACCAGCGGCACCTTGTGCGCCACGCAGGCGCGGTTGACGGCGTGGCGCGTGGCGAAGTTGTCGGTACAGTCGAGCACCACCGTGCTGGAGCAGACCAGTTCGGCCAGGCGCGCGCCGTCCAGACGCTCCTGCAAGGCGATGATGGCTATCTCGGGATTGATGCCGGTCAAGGTTTCGCGCGCCGACAGCACTTTCGGCTGGCCCACGCGGGCCGTCGTGTGGGCGATCTGGCGCTGCAGATTGGTCAGGTCGACCGTATCGTCATCGACCAGGGTCAGCTTGCCGACGCCGCTGGCGGCCAGGTACATGGCCGCCGGCGAGCCGAGCCCGCCCGCGCCGATCACCAGCACATGCGCGTCGAGCAAGGCTTGCTGGCCTTCGATGCCGATCTCGTCTAACAGGATGTGGCGCGAATAGCGCAGCAGTTGGGCGTCGTTCATGGCGGCGACTACGGTTTGCGCACGGGAATCTTCTTGTCGTCCGCCTTGATGTCGGAAGCGATTTCCGGCTTGGCGCCGATCTTCTCCACCTTCGGGTCCACCTTGGCCAGCTGCACCGGCAAGCCCTGGAAGTGGTTCAGGGCTTGTTGCAGCTGGAAATCATCCTTGGCGCCGTATTCGAGCGGCTTGCGCTTTTTCGCCGTGGCGATCAGGCGCTGCTCTTCTTCCAGCTGATCCTGCATGCCTTCCATCGTCGGCTTGGCCGCTTCCGGCTTGCCATCGTCGCTGCTCAAGTGTTTTTCCAGGTCCGCTTCGCGCACGCGCAGGCTGTTCCAGCCGTCGCCCTCGGCCGTTTCATCGACCAGCAGGTCGGGCACGATGCCGCGCGCCTGGATGGCCCGGCCTTTCGGCGTGTAGTAGCGGGCCGTCGTCAGCTTGACGGCCGTGTCGGCCGTGATCTGGCGCAAGGTTTGCACGGAACCCTTGCCGAACGTCTGCGTGCCGATGACGGTGGCGCGCTGGTAATCCTGCAAGGCGCCGGCGACGATTTCCGAGGCGGACGCGGAGCCCGCATTGACCAGCACCACCAGAGGCACGGTTTTCAGCGCGGCCGGCAGCTTGGCCAGCGGGTCGGCCTTGGCGCCCGGCGGCGCATAAAATTCGCGGCGGCCATAAAACACCTGTTTCGATTCCGGCAACTGGCCCTTGGTCGAGACGATCACGGAATTCCCAGGAAGAAACGCTGTCGCCACGCCGATCGCCCCCGGCACGACGCCACCGGGATCGTTGCGCAAGTCCAGCACCAGGCCCTTGAGCTTGGGGTCTTGCGCATACAGCGCGTTGATCTTTTTGACCATGTCATCGACGGTCGGTTCCTGGAACTGGGCGATGCGCAGCCAGGCATAGCCGGGCGCGACCATCTTGGCCTTCACGCTCTGCACGCGGATTTCCTCGCGCACGATGGGGAAGACCAGCGGCTTGCTTTCGCCCTTGCGCGACATGGTCAGCACCAGCTTGCTGCCCGGCTGGCCGCGCATCTTCTTGATGACTTCTTCCAGCTGCATGCCCTTCAGCGGCAGATTGTCGAGGCGGGTGATGAAATCGCCCGCCTGGATGCCGGCCTTGGCGGCGGGGCTGTCTTCGATGGGCGAGACGACTTTCACGTAGCCGTCTTCCATGCTCACTTCGATGCCGATGCCGACAAACTTGCCCTGCACGCTTTCGCGCATTTCCTTGAAGGCATTTTTATCGAGGTAGACGGAATGCGGGTCCAGCGAGGACACCATACCGGAAATGGCTTCCGTCAAGAGTTTCTTGTCTTCCACCTTCTCGACGTAATCGGTCTTGATCAGGCCGAAGACGTCGGACAGCTGGCGCAGCTCGTCGAGCGGCAGCGGGGCATTCGTGATTTTCTGCGCCACGGCCGGGAACTGCAGCGACATGCCGATGCCGGCCAGTACGCCCAGACCGATCAGGCCGATACTTTTGACTTTGATACCCATGAATTCTTCGCAATCTACAATTTTGCTGCCGCAGCAATGGTGGGAACTTAAAACTTCACCCAGGTGGCGGGGTCGAAGGCGCGGCCCTGATGACGCAATTCAAAGTATAGCCCTGATTCCTCGTTGCCGCCGCTGTTGCCCGCGCTGGCAATGGCGTCGCCGCCCTTGACGGCATCGCCCACGCGTTTCAGCAAGGATTGGTTATTGCCATAAATACTCATGTACTGGCCGCCATGGTCGACGATGATCAAATTGCCGAAACCGCGCAGCCAGTCGGAAAACACGACGCGGCCGCCGGCGATGGCGTGGATCTCGCTGCCTTCGCCCGTGCGGATGAACACGCCCTTCCAGCTGGGGCCGTCACCACGCTTGCTGCCGAAGCGGGCGGCGATCTTGCCCGCCACGGGCGCGCGCAGCTGCCCTTTCATGCTGGCAAAGGCGCCGGCCGGCGCGGCCGGGCCCAGGCTTGGGCGTTCCGGCTCCGGTTCCGGCTTCGGCTCGGGCTTGGGTGCCACCTTGGCCACTTGCGGCGGCTCGTCGTCATCGATCGGTTCCAGCTTCACGGGCGGCGCTGGCGGCGTCTGCGGCTTGATCTTGCCCGATTTGTTTTGTTGCTCTTTCGCAATGCGTTCGCGTTCGGCCTGCGCCTGGGCGGCCTTGGCGCGCGCGGCCAACAGGCGTTCGCGTTTTTCCGCGGCAATCTTGGCGTCGGCGGCCGCTTTCGCGGCGGCGCGCTGCTCGGCCAGCAATTGCTGGCGTTTCTTTTCGGCCGCGGCGGCCGCGGCCTGCTCTTCGATCAGTTTCGCCAGCTTGTCGACCAGGTTGCCCATGCGCTGTTCGTCGCGCTCGACATTGCCCACTTCCTTGCGCTGCGCCACCAGGCGCTGCGACAAACTCGTCAGCAAGGCGGCGCGGCGCGCCTTCTCCTGCACCAGCAAAGCCTTCTGGTCGCGCTCTTCCTGCGCGATTTCTTCCAGCTCATCCTTGGCGTTTTGCACGTCCGCCTGGTTTTTCTCCACGGCCAGCAAGTTGGCGCGCAAGGCATCGAGCAGGCGCGCCTGCGCCTGCGACACATACGCCATCAATTGCAAGTCGCGGTTGATGCGGTTCGGGTTATCGCCCGACAAGAGCAGCTTGATGCGGTCTTCGTTGCCGGCGACATATTGTTCACGCAGCAACTTTGACAGCTGCGTCTTTTGTTTCTCGACGGTGGCCGTCAGCTGCTGGTGCTCCTGCCCCAGCGCCGTCAGCTTCACGCCCGTCTCGCTTTGTTCCTGCGCCAGGTCGCGCAAGGCGCGGTTGGCGTTGGAAATGGCCTCTTCCGACTCGGCCAGGGTATCGGCCGCGTCATCCTTGGCGCTTTCCGTGCGGCTGATGTCGCGCTTGAGCGCCGTCAGCTTTTGTTGCAATCCAGCACGTTGTGCTTCCGCGGCCGCTTTCTGCTTGCTGCGTTCGGTGGGCTTGGCACCCTGTGCGGCACCGCTCGAGAAGAGCAGCGCTGCGCACAGCATGGCGCCGGCGCGCCACGCCGGCAGGGGTCGTTCAGCAGAGGGGGCGATCGCTGTGCCGCGGAAGAAAGACAACAAGTTACTTGGCCTTCCCTTGGTTCGCCACGGCAGCTTGCGCTGCCGCAATCGCTGCCGGGTCGCCCAGGTAGTAATGACGGATCGGTTTCAGGTCGGCATCCAGTTCATACACGAGCGGCTGGCCGTTCGGGATGTTCAGGCCGACGATGTCGCTGTCGCTGATGCCATCGAGCATCTTGATCAGCGCGCGCAGGCTGTTGCCGTGGGCCGAAATGATGATTTTCTTGCCGGCGCGGATGGCCGGGGCGATTTCCTCATCCCAGGCCGGCATCACGCGCGCCACGGTGTCTTTCAGGCATTCGGTCAGCGGGATAGCCGCTTTCGGCAAGCCGGCATAGCGCGGGTCGTTGTACGAGGCACGGTCGTCGTTCGCTTCCAGCGGCGGCGGCGGCGTGTCGTAGCTGCGGCGCCACACCAGTACTTGCTCGTCGCCATACTTGGCGGCTGTCTCGCCTTTGTCCAGGCCTTGCAGGGCGCCGTAGTGACGCTCGTTCAAGCGCCAGTCGTTCTTGATCGGCAAATACATCATGTCCATCTCGTCGAGCGCCAGCCACAGGGTGCGGATGGCGCGCTTCAGGACGGAAGTGTAGGCCACGTCGAACGTAAAACCTTCCTGCTTGAGGATCTGGCCGGCGGCCTTGGCTTCGTTGACGCCCTTTTCCGTCAGATCGACGTCGGTCCAGCCGGTAAAGCGGTTATCGAGGTTCCAGGTGGACTCGCCGTGACGCATGAAAACGATTTTGTACATAGTTCTATCTTCTCAAGGGGTTCAAATCAAAAAAGCAAAACGTAAAAAGACCTCGTCCAGCTTCTATTTTATAATGCGCGGATTGACTTAAACCATTGGACCCTACGTGAAATTCATTATCGACCACATTTTTCTGTTTGCCATCGTCATTATTTCCGGCGGCGCCCTCCTCTGGCCACTGCTGTCGATGCGCGGCAAGCGCGCGACCGTGCTGGAAGTCACGCAACTGATCAACCGTGGCAAGACCATCATCGTCGACGTGCGCAGCGCGGAAGAATTCGCCACAGGCCACTTGCCTGACGCAAAAAATATTCCGCTGCCGGAACTGGCAAAACGCATGGGCGAGCTGGAAAAATTCAAAACGCGCCCCATTGTAGTGGTTTGCCAGAAAGGTTCGCGTTCGGCAACCGCCGTCGGCCTGCTGGGCAAAGCCGGTTTCGCTGAGGCAACAAGCCTGGAAGGCGGCCTCGACGAATGGAAAAAGCAGGGTTTGCCATTGAAAACCCTGTCGCTGGCGAAGTAAGCCGGCATTTAACTAGAAGGAATCATCATGACCGTCCCCGTAATTGTGTATAGCACCGCCGTGTGCCCGTATTGCGTGCGCGCCGAGCGCCTGTTGGAAGCCAAGGGCGTCGCCGTGCAAAAGATCCGCGTCGACCTCGACCCGGAAGAGCGCATCAAGATGATGGAACGCACGGGCCGCCGCACGGTGCCGCAAATCTATGTGGGCGACACCCACGTGGGCGGATTCGACGATTTGTATGCGCTCGATCAAGCTGGCAAGCTCGACCCCTTGTTAAATGGCACGGCAGCCTGATATAAAGCGGGTTCGAGAAATTGCTTGGTTTTTTGTCGTATTGTTTTGATACAATTGCCCTCGCACCTGATCTGGCCGCGCCTATCCGGCGCGGTTTGAATACCGCAAGCACCATATTTGAACGGTGTGCCGTTCTTGTCCTTTACAACGAAAGCGTTCCATGTCTGACGAAAACCTGCAACCAGTCTTCCAAATCCAACGCGTCTACCTGAAAGACATGTCGCTGGAACAACCAAATTCCCCAGCTATTTTCCTGGAACAAGAAGCGCCAGCGATCGAAGTAGCTCTGGACGTGGGCGCTGCACCTCTGGCCGACGGCATCTTCGAAGCCACCGTGACCATCACCGTCACCGCCAAAGTCGGCGATAAAGTCGCTTTCCTGGTCGAAGGCAAGCAAGCCGGTATCTTCGAAGCACGCAATATTCCTGCCGATCAACTCGATCCGCTGCTGGGAATCGGCTGCCCGAACATCATCTACCCTTACCTGCGCGCCAACATCGCCGACGTGATCACCCGTGCCGGCTTCCCGCCAGTGCACTTGGCCGAGATCAACTTCGAAGTGTTCTACCAACAACGTCTGCAAGCTATTGCTGACGCCGCTGCAGCAGCACCAGCAGCCAGCGAAACGCACTAAGCTCTTGCAAGACCCCGCCGGCCGTCAAGGCTGGCCTGACACGGCGGCCTGGCCGCCGTGTTTCGTTAAGGTTCAAAATATCATGTTGAAAAGTGCGCTCTTGAGCAAGTTCCGCTGGATGGCCGGCGCCGTACTGTTGCTGGCGACCGCCGCCAGCCACGCCGTCGATTTCAAAACGGTGGGAGCCAACCCCGTGATCCTGTACGACGCGCCGTCCAGCAAGGGCGGCAAGCTGTACGTGGCGCCGCGCGGCATGCCGCTGGAAGTCGTGCTCAGCTACGGCGACTGGGTCAAGGTGCGCGACGCCAGCGGCGAAATGGCCTGGACGGAAGCCAAGGGCTTGTCCGCCAAGCGCAACGTCGTGGCGCGCGCCGCGAACCTCAAGGTGCGCGCCAGCCCCGACGACACCGCCTCCGCCATCATCCTCGTCGACAAGGGCGTGCTGCTGGAAATGAGCGAGCAACCGAGCTCCGGCTGGGTCAAGGTGCGCCACAAGGATGGCCAGAGCGGCTACGTCAAGACCAGCGAAGTGTGGGGCCTGTAAGCCCCGCCCTGCGCACCGGGCGACCGGCCCGGGCGCCGCACCCGTTTCTTCCGCCCCACTGAGGTTGCATGCAAGTTTCTCCAGATACATCTCCCGCCGCCAAGGCCCTGCCCCGCAAGATCACCATCCTCGGCGCCGGCGCCTGGGGCACGGCCGTGGCCATGGCCCTGGCCGGCCGCCACGACGTGCTGCTGTGGGGCCGCAATGCCGAGGCCATGTCCGCCATGGCCGCCAGCGGCGAAAACAGCTATTTACCGGGCTTCCCTTTGCCGCCGCAACTGCGCATCAGCGCCGATTTCGACGCGGCCGTCGCGCATGCCAGGGGCGAACAGGACCTCCTGATCGCCGCCTGTCCCGTGGCGGGCTTGCGCCCCATGCTGCAGCAGCTGAAAGACAAGGCCATCCCGAACCTGGTATGGCTGTGCAAGGGGTTTGAAGGCGGCACGGGCCTGCTGCCGCACCAGATCGTGCAGGAAGTGCTGGGCGACGCGGTGGCCGGCGGCGCCCTGTCCGGCCCCTCGTTTGCGCAGGAAGTGGCGCGCGGCTTGCCATGCGCGCTGACCATCGCCTCGCATAGCGCCACCTTGCGCGGCGCCGTCGTCTCGGCCTTGCATGGCGGCACCATCCGCGTGTATGCGAGCGAAGACCTGGTAGGCGTGGAAGTGGGCGGCGCCGTCAAGAACGTGCTGGCCATTGCCACGGGCGTGGCCGACGGCCTGGGCCTGGGTTTGAATGCGCGCGCCGCGCTGATCACGCGTGGGCTGGCGGAAATCACGCGCCTGGGCACGGCCCTGGGTGGTCAGGCGGAAACGTTCATGGGCTTGACGGGCATGGGCGACTTGATTCTCACCTGCACGGGCGACCTGTCGCGCAACCGCCGGGTCGGCCTGGGCCTGGCGCAAGGCAAGGCACTGGACACCATCGTGGCCGAACTCGGTCATGTGGCCGAAGGCGTGCCCTGCGCCAAGGCCGTGCGCGAACTGGCGCGCCGCATGGGCGTCGACATGCCGATCACCAATGCGGTGGCCGGCGTGCTGTTCGATGGCGATTTGCCGCACGTGATGGTGCAGCAGCTGCTGTCGCGCGACCCGCGCGCCGAGGCGGCCTGAGAATAAACCGGGCGGCGCCTAGCGGCCCGCCTTGTGCATGAGTATGGTGAGCAGCAATAAACTGTCTGCGCGCGCTTCCAGCGCGTGCGCCTGGCCGCCGAGCAGGTACAGCATCTGCCCCGGCCCCAGCAGGTGCTCGCCGCCATGCGCCGTCACCGCCACCTGCCCTTGCAGGCACAGCAAGGTGATTTCACCGAGCACATGATGCTCGGGCATGGTCTTGCCCTTGGGCATGCACATGCGGATCAATTCCAGTTCATCCGTCCTGGCCAGCGCGATGGCGGAAAACTGCGACAGGTCGTCGCCATCCCGGCGCAGCACCTCGATCACCTGTCCTGAACTTGCGTGCTCCAGTGCCATCATGTGCTCCTTCGGCAATTACTCGGTGACTTCCTCCGGCTCTTTCGCGCCGCGCATCCACTCGACCAGCGGCCACGCATCCTTCAAGCCTTCCGCCAGGGTCGGCAGCAGTTTCTCGGGTGCGTTCACGGGCAGCGGCACTTCGGTCCAGACAAAAAAGCTCTTCAGCTTGATGAATTCGATATGTTCGGCATCCGCCTCGAAGCCCTTGGGCGGGCGCTGCAACTTGCCCTCGTTCTGGATGGTGCCGAAACGGGCCTTCAAACGTTTATTCTTCAGCACTTTGGAAAAACCTGGCGCGTCGTTGACCATGTGCTCGCGCAGCGCCTTCAGGCGGCCCGGTGGCGGCATGTATTCGCCGGCGCCGAACAGCAGATTGCCCTGGCCGTCGATCTGCAGATAATACGTGGGCCCGCCCGCCTTGCTGGGACGGCGCATGTCGTTCGGCGCGATGGCGGCCGAAAAGCGCGTTTTATACGGGCTCTTGTCGTGCGCGAAACGCACGTCGCGGTTGATGCGGAACAAGGCCTTCTTCGGATTGCAGTATTTCACGGCCGGATCGAACTTGCCCAGCTCACCGATCAGCGACGTCACCAAGGCGAGGAATTCCTCGCGCAGGATGTCGTAGCGGGGCTTGTTCATGACAAACCAGGGACGGTTGTTGTTGTCGCTCAGTTCACGTAAAAATTGGGTCAAATCACGCACATGCATGTGTCAAATTCCGATCAGCAACTATTTGGAAAGCTCTTTCGGGATGGGACGCTTGCCCACCATCACGTCGAGTGCCGCTTCGCGATTCTTGCGCAGCACCGTCATTTTAGCTTTTTCGCCGGGCGGCAGTTGGGCGATCAGGTTGAGCATTTCCGTCGTGTCGCCGACAGGCTTGCCTTGCACCGTCAGCAGGATGTCGCCGGGCACGATGCCCGCCTTGTCGGCCGGGCCGTTGCGCACCACGCCGGCGATGATGGCGCCGCTCGATCGCTGCAGGTTGAAGCTTTGCGCCAGCTCGGGCGTGATGTCCTGCGTTTCCACGCCGATCCAGCCGCGCACCACGTGGCCATCCTTGATGATGGCTTCCATCACGGTCTTGGCCGTCGAAACGGGAATGGCGAAGCCGATGCCGACGGAACCGCCGCTTTGCGAGTAAATCGCCGTATTGATGCCGATCAGATTACCGCGCGTATCGACCAGGGCGCCGCCCGAGTTGCCGAAGTTAATCGCCGCATCCGTCTGGATGAAGTTTTCAAAGCTGTTGATGTGCAGGTTGTTGCGGCCCAGGGCGGAGATGATGCCCATGGTCACCGTCTGGCCCACGCCGAACGGGTTGCCGATGGCCAGCACCACGTCGCCCACGCGCGCCAGTTCCGACTGGCCCAGCACGATGACGGGCAGCTTGTCGAGGTTGATCTTGATCACTGCCAGGTCCGTTTCCGGGTCCAGCCCCACCACCTTGGCAGGCGCCTTGCGGCCGTCGGTGAGCACCACTTCGATTTCGTCGGCGCCTTCGACCACGTGGTTGTTGGTCAGCACATAGCCTTCATGGCTGACGATGACGCCCGAGCCGAGGCTGTTTTTCAAGTCCTCGTCATCCTCGCCGTCCGGGTCGCGGTCGCCGAAGAAACGTTTAAAGAAGGGATCGCGCGCCAGCGGATGGGCGCCGCGCTTGGGCACTTGCAGGGTGAGGATGTTGACGACGGCGGGCATGGCGCGCGCCGCCGCGTCGCGGTAGGAACCGGGCGCCAGGCTGCTCGACGCCGTTTCCACCACGGGCACCGGCTTGGCGGGAGAACCCAGCTGCTGTACCCGGCTGGCCGGGCGCAGCGCGCCGTACACAAAGTACAGCGCCAACGCGATCGTCACGGTTTGCGCAAACAATAACCAGAATCGTCGCATACAGTTCTCTGCCCAGGTCAGCCGGCCGGTGCCGGAACGGCTTATTTTGCCAGATTGTTGCTGTTGCGTGCGTTCTGCTGCAGGGAGTCGCGGATTTCACGCAGCAGCACGATGTCTTCCGGCGTGGCCGGTGCCGGGGCCGGCGCGACCGGTTCGCTGCGGCGGGCCTTGTTCATCAGGCGCACCATCTGGAAGATGATAAAGGCAAGAATGATGAAGTTGAGCAAAATGGTGAGGAAGTTACCGTAGGCCAGCACGGCGCCCGCTTTTTTCGCTTCCACCAGGGTCATCGTCGTCGCCTGGCCATTCAGGGGCAGATAGTAATTGGCGAAATCGAGGCCGCCGAAAATACGGCCGATAGGCGGCATGATCACGTCTTGCACCAAGGAATCGACAATCTTGCCGAAGGCGCCGCCGATAATGACACCAACCGCCAGATCGACGACGTTGCCTTTCATTGCAAATTCTTTAAATTCCTTCATCATTGCCATGAATTTCTCCTTCGGATATGTATAAAAAACATGCCGATCATACTATTGATTCCTGGGGATACCAACTTGTGGTTGCCGGCAGGACCAATTCGTGCACAGCCGCGCGCATCTAGTTCGAAAGAACTAGCCACCTCCTGCAAAAGTATATAAATTATGGTACAAGCAACGTTTTTGTTTTATTCGTTGTTTGCTTCACTTATAATTTGCGGTTGCCAGAAGTGGCTTTTTCACTTCCGGATAATCAACAAGAAACTGGCACGGGCTGCGCCATAGTCCGAAGTTCCGCAGGGATGTTGCCACTTTACCGTACAAAGATGCGGGTTGCGGCAATCAGTGGGATAGAGCTTCGGCGACGGGTTTTTCGCGGCTGCCACTCATAATAAAGATTCGCATTTTGACTGATTGGGGTTTGCATGAGTAACGAAAAGCAGGTCGATTCAGGCCGTCGCGGCTTGCTCGTCGCCACGTGCGCGGCGGGCAGTGTAGTTGGATTGGCAACCGCGGGAGCCTTGGTAAGCACCTTCCAGCCGTCGGAGCGCGCGAAAGCGGCTGGCGCGCCGGTCGAAGTAGACATCACCACCTTGCAACCCGGCGAAATGCGCACCGTCGAATGGCGCGGCAAGCCGGTCTGGATCCTCAAGCGCACGCCGGAAATGGTCGCGTCGCTGAAAAAGACCGACGGCAAAGTCGCCGACGCCAATTCCCAGCGCAACCCCGCCGAATTCACGCCGTCGTATTGCATGAACGAATGGCGCTCGATCAAGCCTGAAATTCTCGTCGCCGTCGGCATCTGCACCCATCTGGGCTGCTCCCCTTCCTCGAAATTTGCCCCCGGCCCGCAACCATCGCTGCCCGATGACTGGGAAGGCGGCTTCCTGTGCCCTTGCCACGGCTCCACCTTCGACATGGCAGGCCGCGTGTTCAAGAACAAGCCGGCGCCGGACAACCTGCAAGTGCCGCGCCATATGTACCTGAGCGACACCAAATTGCTGATAGGTAAAGACGAGAAAGGCGAGGCTTGATCATGGCTGCTTTCAAAGAAACGAAGTTCCCGGCAGACGCTCCCGCCGCCGAAAAAGCGCTGGGCTGGGTCGATGACCGCTTTCCCCTGACCAAGCTGTGGAACGACCAATGGGGCAAGTACTACGCTCCGAAAAACTTCAATTTCTGGTACATCTTCGGCTCGCTGGCCATGCTGGTGCTGGTCTTGCAGATCGTCACCGGCATCTTCCTGACAATGCACTACAAACCGGATGCGGCCCTGGCCTTCAATTCCGTCGAGTACATCATGCGCGAAGTGCCGTGGGGCTGGCTGGTGCGCTACATGCACTCGACGGGCGCCTCGGCCTTCTTCATCATCGTCTACCTGCACATGACGCGCGGCCTGCTGTACGGTTCGTACCGCAAGCCACGTGAACTGATCTGGCTGTTCGGTTTCGCCATCTTCCTGTGCCTGATGGCCGAAGCGTTCTTCGGCTACCTGCTGCCATGGGGCCAGATGTCGTACTGGGGCGCGCAAGTGATCGTCAACCTGTTCGGCGCCATCCCGTTCATCGGCCCTGACCTGTCGTTGTGGATCCGCGGCGACTACGTGGTGTCCGACGCCACCCTGAACCGCTTCTTCGCCTTCCACGTGATCGCCATCCCGCTGGTACTGCTGGGCTTGGTTGCAGCGCACTTGATCGCCCTGCATGAAGTCGGCTCGAGCAATCCCGACGGCATCGAAGTGAAGGAAAACCTGGGCGCCGATGGCCACCCTGTCGATTCGATCCCTTCGCATCCCTACTACACCGTGCACGACCTGTTCGGCGTCTCGATCTTCCTCGTCATTTTCAGCGCCGTCGTCTTCTTCGCGCCGGAAATGGGCGGTTACTTCCTGGAATACAACAACTTCCTGCCGGGCGACTCGCTGAAAACCCCGCTGCACATCGCGCCAACCTGGTACTTCACGCCGTTCTACTCGGTGCTGCGTGCCACCACGGCCGACTTCATGTACGTGCTGATGGGTGCCGTGGCCGCCTACGTGGTGTTCATCTGGCTCAAGTCGCGCCTGTCGACGACGATCAAGTCCATCATCGCCGGCATCGCCATCGTCGCCATCATCGGCATGCTGCCGCAGGTGCTCGATGCGAAATTCTGGGGCGTAGTGTTCTTCGGCGGTTCCGTCGTGATCCTGGCGTTCCTGCCATGGCTCGACCATTCGCCCGTGAAATCGATCCGCTACCGTCCGAACTGGCACAAATATGTGTACGCCATTTTCGGCCTGTCGTTCCTGATCCTCGGCTACCTCGGGACCCAGCCGCCAACGGACTTCAGAACCATCGTGTCGCAAGTGTGCACCCTGATTTACTTCAGCTTCTTCCTGCTGATGCCATGGTGGAGTGCCATGGGCAAGTTCAAGACCGTGCCGTCGCGTGTGACGTTTCACCCGCACTAAGCCGCTCTCACGCCACGCTCAAAGGACATACATCATATGAAGATTGCAAAAAAACTGCTCGCCATCCTGGCACTCGTGCCCGCCATGGCTCTCGCCAGCGAAGGCGGCTTTCCGCTGGACAAGGCGCCTGACCGCCAGACCAACATGGCAGCGCTGCAACATGGCGCCAAATTGTTCGTCAATTATTGCTTGAATTGCCACGCCGCCGTGTCGATGCGCTACAACCGCCTGCGCGACCTGGGCTTGACGGAAGACCAGATCAAGCAGAATCTGTTGTTCTCCGGCGATAAAGTCGGCGACTTGATGACGACCAGCCTGGCGCCGCAGGACGCCAAGGCCTTCTTTGGCGTCGTACCGCCGGATTTGTCGGTAATTTCGCGCGCGAAATCATCTTCCGCTGGCACAGGCGGCGACTACCTGTATACTTACCTGCGTACGTTCTATAAAGACGACACTCGTCCGACCGGCTGGAACAATATGGTCGTGCCGAATGTTGCCATGCCGCATGTATTATGGGAATTGCAAGGTGTCCAGACTGCCAAGTTCGTGGAAGAGAACGATCCGCACGAAGCTGGCAAGAAGATCCACAAATTTACCGGCTTCGAGCAGGTCAAGCCAGGTACGTTGAACAAGATCGAGTACGACAATGCGGTAGCCGACCTGGTCGGCTACATGGAGTGGATGGCCGAACCGGCACAGCAGACACGCAAGCGCCTGGGCGTTTGGGTACTGCTGTTCCTGTCGGTCTTTGCTCTGCTGGCATGGCGCCTTAACGCGTCGTTCTGGAAGGAAGTCAAATAAGTGAGGCGCCGGCCTTAGGCCGGTTTATGCCTGTTTCTGCGTTGTCCGCATGAGTGGACAAGCGACCTGGGGTGAGCCGTTCGCGGCTTCACCCCCTTTGTTTCTAAGGAACTATAAAAAATGATGGTTCTCTATTCGGGTACAACCTGCCCATTTTCGCAACGCTGCCGCCTGGTCCTGTTTGAAAAAGGCATGGACTTCGAAGTGCGCGACGTCGACCTGTTCAACAAACCGGAAGACATTTCGACCATGAACCCGTATGGCCAGGTGCCCATCCTGGTCGAACGCGAACTGATCCTGTATGAATCGAACATCATCAACGAGTACATCGATGAGCGCTTCCCGCATCCGCAACTGATGCCGGCCGATCCGCTGATGCGTGCCCGCGCGCGCCTGATGCTGTTCAATTTCGAGAAAGAACTGTTCGTGCACGTGCACGTGCTGGAAAGCGAACGCGCCAAGAGCAACGACAAGGCCCACGACAAGGCACGCGCGGAAATCCGCGACCGCCTGACGACCCTGGCGCCACTGTTCCTGAAAAACAAGTACATGCTGGGCGACGAATTCTCGATGCTCGACGTGGCCGTCGCGCCGCTGCTGTGGCGCCTGGACCACTACGGCATCGAACTGTCGAAGACGGCTGCACCGCTGATGAAATACGCCGAACGCATCTTCTCGCGTCCTGCCTACATCGAAGCGCTGACGCCATCCGAAAAAGTCATGCGCCGCTAAAAGATATCCCCATAAAGCTGCTGCGCAGCCCGCTCTCGACTAGGCGTTACCCGCCGTACTGAAGTACGGCTGCGTTACTCAAGCCGATATCGGGCTTGCTCGCGACGCTTTCTGGGGCATCTTGGGCCACGTGTTAAAGTTGTTTTTTGCGCTGTCCCAGTCTTTTGAACTACCGGTGCGCCCGCCTCATGCTGACGGGGGCGCTCCCGCCTCACAGTGCCTATCATGTCTGAAATCTCAACCAAACCTTATATGCTGCGCGCCATCTACGAATGGTGCACCGACAGCGGCTACACGCCTTATCTCGCGGTCAAAGTCGATTCGCGCACCACGGTACCGATGGAATACGTGAAAAAGGGCGAAATCGTGCTCAACATCAGCTTCGGCGCCACCAGCGGCCTGAAGATGGACAACGACGCCATCCGCTTCCACGCCCGCTTTGGCGGCGTCTCGCGCGAAATCTACGTGCCGGTCGACAACGTGATGGCCATCTACGCCAACGAAAACGGCCAGGGCATGGCCTTCGAGCCCGTGCTGGGCAACGATGACCCCGACGCGCAACCGACGGACAGCCCCGCTTCCGCCGACGTGCCGCCGCCCGTGCTCGCCCCCGCCGCCAGCGGCCCGACCCTGTCGTCCGTGCCGGCCAGCTCCCCCGAACAACGCGACAACGCCACGCCCGGCGACGACGAGCCACCAAAAAAAGGCGGCCGCCCGACCCTGACACGCATTAAATAGCGTATAATTCGCAACGCACAGTTTTTGCCGACTTAGCTCATTTGGTAGAGCAGTTGATTTGTAATCATCAGGTGGCCAGTTCGAAACCGGCAGTCGGCACCAGAATTCAGTAGGAAAATCAAAGGGTTACATGCTTATGCTTGTAACCCTTTTTGTTTTTTGGTTTTTTATTCGAATCGTGTAGGCATTGTGTAGGTTTTTTCAGAGGGTACTATCGGCCGAGACTTCGAGTACTGCCAAAGATTTTCAAGAAAGAAGCACGT
Organism: Janthinobacterium sp. GW823-FHT01H08; assembly: GCF_058797855.1. Classification (NCBI taxonomy): domain Bacteria; kingdom Pseudomonadati; phylum Pseudomonadota; class Betaproteobacteria; order Burkholderiales; family Oxalobacteraceae; genus Janthinobacterium; species Janthinobacterium sp. GW823-FHT01H08. Next base: position 585,974 of record NZ_CM179504.1, on the reverse strand, counting down.
AAGACGAAAACAAAATCCGTCGACATCAGTATTTGTGTTGATGTTATGGAGTATGTGAAAAACGACGCCTTGGATGCTGTATATCTGGTGTCCGGTGACGTCGACTATCGCCCTCTTATTGAGGCTGTGATGCGAGCAGGAAAACGAGCTTATGTAGCATCGCTTTCCAGCGGGAGAAGCACCGGCTACATCGATGTACCGGACCGACATGTCAACTTAGACAATTATTATTTTATGGGCATGCCTAACCCATCCCTTTGAATACTCCGCGCAGAGGGAAAATTTTTAGAAAAGTGCCGGCCGGATGCCTGGCAAAAGCGGGGAATCGCGGATGGACTTTAGCCCTTGTTTACTATGCTCAAAATACTGGCGCGCGACACGCCATACCTACAAGCCAGTGCACTGAAGCTCCCGCCCCGCCCGTACTCGGCAATTATCGCCGTTCGTTGCGCTTGTCTGCCACTGATGGTGTCGGATAACCACTAATCGACTTGGTAGCCGGCGCCCTCAATTTCAAGACGCTGATTGTCAGCGGCCTATTCTTTTGTGCTGACGCGGTCGTATGCGAAGGTTGCCATGATGATTTCCGGGTAAGTGGTGTTAGAGAATACTGTTCGAATATTCTCACCTACTAGAAATCGCAACCCCTATATTTCCAACATGAGTAATCGTTGACTTTGATAGATGTTGGAAAACGGTCGTTTTCTAATAGTATGCTCAACTCCACTCTGCGATAGAATTTCACATATAACAACTAAAGGTAACTTATGAAAATTTCTCGCAGTTTTTGCAGTTTTTGCAGTTTAGGCTTCGCTGTGCTTTGGCTCCTGACCTTGGCCGGCTGCGCAACAGTGAAAGAAAGTTATGGCCCAGATGGTAGAAAAGCCTACGCATTAAACTGCAGCGGTACAGTGCGAGGTTGGGACAAATGCCTTGCGGCGGCAGGTAACATTTGTGGCAGCACAGGCTATGATGTCCTCGATAAATCGAGTGAAGCTGTGTCGATAGCGAGCGCCGCAGCAAGCAACGGCTCATTCGGCGCATCGGCTGTAAAAACATCAGAACGCACTATGCTGGTTGCGTGTAAGACGAGATAAACAATTCCAGATTGCCAACAGGAACTTCTAGGAAGACGGATCGTGACCGTCTTTGCCTCGAAGAGCCGGCAGCGATTACTGAGTCGTAAACGAATGTTACCAACGCTAGAGCCAGCGTTTGAGCATTAATCCATACGATGAGTGAAATTCAATGCATTAAGTCTTTTATGTTGTTTGTTACTCCGTCCACTCCTCCACATCGCATCTAAGTGAGCCACTGACGAGCAACTGAAGTAGCTTACCTTGATCGAAGATTTTACGTGCATTGCTGCACCGCGCAATGACTATCAGCACATTTAGGCGCAAGATGAGCACGTGCCTGCGCAAAGCAGGCTCCCGATGTCTGGCTTGCCTACCTGGGGAAATATCATGTCCGCACACACTTACAAGCTGATCGAACTGGTGGGAACGTCGACCGAGAGCAGCGATCAGGCGATACGCGATGCCATTGCCAAGGCGGCGCTGACGGTCAAGCACATGGACTGGTATGAAGTGACGGAATCGCGCGGGCATATCGTCGATGGCAAGGTGGCGCATTTCCAGGTCACGCTGAAGGTCGGCTTCCGGCTCGAATAACGTACTGCGGCGCAGTCACCGCCGCCCGACCGTTCCCCGGCTCTCCAGCCACTCCCGGCCGCCGGCCTCCAGCGCGGCCTCGATCACCTTGTCCGGCAAGCTGTAGACGGTCGCCCAGCTGGCCCGGCCATCCTGCGTGTTGGCGGGAAAGCTGTGCGTCTCGATCGGCCAGTGGTATTTGCGTTTCAGCGCCTTGACGATGGCGGCCAGGGAGACGCGGCCTTGCAGCGGTTCGGCGCCGGACTGGTCGCGGTTCGACAGCAGCACGGCCAGGACCTGGCCGCGGCCCGTGCGCGCGCCGGGGAAGGTGGGGATTTTGTTTGCCATGGCCTATTTTACCGGGCAATGATCGGGCGAGAGGTGATGTGCCGCACCTTTGATCTGGCGCAAGCGGCGCAGTGACTTTACGGCCACGATGGACATTCCGCCAGGCGTGCCAGCGCCCCTCTGCCAGCCTGGGCCTATCATCATGGGGCACAGGAGCCTATCATGCACAGCCTGAACATCCACGCCATGCAATGGCAGCCCGTTGCCGATATTTCCGCCGTCGATCCGCTGCTGCCCGAGGATCTTGCCTGCTTTCGCGAACTGCGCGATGTGCTGCAACGCTATGGCGCGCTCGACCGCTTCGGCATTTCCCTGATCCACCGCCATTTCGACATCGCCGACGACGAGGAACTGATGGAATACACGGATGCGCAAGCACGCACCCTGACGGTAAAACCTGTCAAGAAAAGCGACATCGACTGGCAGCACACGACGATTACCAACTGGAAATTGACGGAAGGCGAGGAAGTGGCGCGCATCGGTTGCGGTTGCGCGCGCAATTCGGGCGGCCACCTGGGCTATCACCGCGGTACCTGAGGCTGGCCGGCGCTGCCCGCCAGGCGGCGTCGGCCTTTCTTACACTTTACCCTCTCCAGCTCAGCCCGCTTTACGCAAGTGTTTGATTCAATATGCTTTTCTTGTGTGGCACGCAAGCTGCTTATCACTGTCTACGAGATGAGTCCAGGCAAGCCATTCTGGATTCTTTGTCCCCCGGATTTCCCGAGACTGACTACGATAAGAGGCTGCGATGAACGTCGATCACACACGAAACAAGACCCTGGGTTGGCTGGGCGCACTGGCGGCGGCAAGTCTGCTGGCCAGCGGTCAGGCGCAGGCAGGCGCGTACGGCCTGGCCGTCAACGAATTGAACAATTTCCGTATCACCACCAGCGCCGGCGCGCTGTCGCTGGCTGGCGCCAACCGCAATGCCAGCGACAGCGCCTTTTTCGAAGGCGGCGTGGCCGTCAATCCGCGCGCCGTCAATACGGGTCCGGCCGCCAACGCCGATGTGCTGCAAGTATGTTCGGGCGGCGGCTGCAGCGGCTTGCCGCAAAACCACTACGCGCCCAGCCCCAGCTCCACCCTGGAGTTCGCCCGCGGCGATGCGCACGCCTTCGGCAACATGCTCAACGGCACCGGCTCGACCGTGAGCGCCGTGGCGGAAGCACAGCGCAACACGGTGGGCGCCGCCACGGCCACGGCCGGCGACACGCTGACCGGCTCCGTCAACCTGACCCTGTCGAGCGCCGGCTTCATCACCTTCAGCTTCATGGGCCGACGCGACCTGCGCACCAGCGTGACGACCATGGGCGACAAGTCGAACGTGTCGATCATGGATATCTTCAATATCTCGTGCAATGCCGCCAGTCCCGTCGGCTGCCTGTCGCATGCGAATGCCGACGGCGTGATCTTCCAGTTCGCGCCTGATGGCGATGCCAGTAATGGCAGCGACATCAATGGCAACCATACGGTCGGCAGCCTGGACCCGTTCAGCCTGAACATGACGGCCGGCACCAACGACCCGGCCACCGGGCGCGCCTTCACGAATGGCTTCGCGATGTTTTCCCTGACCTCGAATTTCGCCCTGCCCGCCGGCAGCTACACCTTGAATTTTTCCAAGTCCACGCGCACCGACATCGTCGTCATCGATCCCTTGCAAGTGCCGGAGCCAGGCACCCTGTTCCTGCTGGGGACGGGATTGGCCGCCCTCGCCTTTACGCGCCGCCGCCAGGCTAAATAAGCACTGGCACGCTCAAAAGCACGCGGCGCCCGCAAAAGGCGCCGCGTTTTTTTATGCCAGCCGATGCGTGTTAACCGAGCCGTGCCAGCGCCTGGCGCGCCAGCTGCAATTGCTGCAGATAATAGCGGTGCAGCATGGCGGGGTCGCTCAAGTCGCGCCCCAGTACCAGACGCAGCTCGCTGGCGGGGCAATCGGCGGCCTGGGTCTGCACCTGGGTCTGCACCTGCGTACCCAACTGGCGGGCCAGCTGGCGCGCCGCCTGTTCCTGCGCGGGCCGGTACTCGACGCGCGTGCGCGCCACCTGGAAGCTGGCTTCATTGGCCAGGCGCACCACCTGCACGGGCGCTCCTGCCAGACTGCGCGCCAGCGCGGCGGCCAGGCCCGGCACGCCGTTGCCGTTGACAATTTCCAGGCGCGGACGCGGCGTGCCAGCCACAGGCGCAGCCGGCACCAATGGGCTAACGGTCAGGCTGCGCACCGCCGCCGGCACGCGTCTCAGGCGGGCCATGCCATCGCTCTGCGTGATCTCCACGCGCGCCATGGCGGGCGCATCGGGCACCGGCGCGGGCACGCCCTGCGGCGGCGCCTCGCCGCGCAACAAGGCCAGATCGCGCCGCACATCGTGTTCCTGCAAGCTGGCCGCCTGGCGCCGCATGACGGCGGCGCGCTCGTGCTGTCCCAGCCGTTCCAGTACCTGCGCCAGGTGCTGCCAGGCCAGCGCATTGAGCGGATCGAGCAGGCATGCCTGTTCCAGCACGGGCAAGGCTTGCGCGTCGCGTCCGCTTAAATAATAGGCGTAGCCGAGATTGCTGAACAGATAGGCCTGCTGCGGCTGCCGTGTACCCGCCTCCTGCGTCAAGGCCAGCCAATGGGCGATCGCCGCGTCATGCTCGCCCCGCTGCGCGTGCAGCACGGCCAGTCCGTTGCGCGCGTTCACGTGGCGCGGCGCATGGCGCAGGGCTTGCTCATAAGCCGCTTGCGCCGCGGGCAGGTCGCCCCGCTCGACATGCTGGCGCCCCGCCGCATAGGCGGCATCGGCGTCAGGCCACTGCGGCGCCGGTGCATGGGCCAGCTGCGTGGTACAGGCGGCCAGGCCCAGACAGGCGCACGCGGCGGCCAGGCGGGATATCGTCAAGCGCATGGTGAGACTCCTTTCAGCGGCTGGCCATGGCCGGCACGAGCACGCGATAGACTTCGATCACGGCCGGCCCCATCAGCACCAGCATCAGGGTGGGAAAGACGCAAAAAATCAGCGGGAACAGCAGCTTTAACGCGATCTTCGCCGCCGCCTCCTCGGCCAGCAGGCTGCGCTTGCCGCGCAGATTTTCCGAATGCACGCGCAGCGAATCGCCCATGCTGGTGCCGAAGCGTTCCGACTGGATCAGCATGGCGACCAGGGTATCGACGTCTTCCACGCCGCTGCGCAAGGCCAGGTTGCGCAGCGCCTTTTCCTTGGAAAAACCGGCGCGCATTTCCATCAGCACCAGTTGCAATTCCTGCGCCAGTACCACGCTTTTGATGTGGATCTCGCCCGACACCTTTACCAGCGCGCGCTCCAGGCTCAGGCCCGCTTCGACGCACACGGTCAGCAAGTCGAGCGCATCGGGGATGTTTTCGAAAATGTCGCGCTGGCGCCGCTTGGCCGTACTGGCCAGCACCAGGTTGGGCAGGTAATAGCCGATGGTGGCGCTGACGCACAGCAGCAACAGCAGCACGCTGCGCAGCTGCGCCGCCATGGCGCTGGCCGCATACAGGCCCAGCACGGTGGGAAACAGCAGGGCCAGCACGCTTTTCGCCGCAAAGTACAGGGCCGGCGCACTCGCCTGGCGCCAGCCCGCGTTCATGAAACGCGTGCGCAGCGGCGAGCGTTCCCAGCCCTCTTCCGGCAGCGACAGCTTGCTGAACGGCTGCGCCACGCGCACCACCCGCTCGACCCAGCCAGTATCGGCCACCGCCTCGCTGGCGGCCGACGCCGTGGCGCCGAACAGACGCTGGCGCAAGGTGCCGGGAAAGAAGATCAGCCACGCCAGCAGGGCCAGCGCCACCACCACGGCAAAGACGATCAACAAGAACAGCAGTTGTGCACCGGTCATGAAGTATTCCTCCTCTGATCGACTGAAAAAACGTTCAGGGCTAGGCGCGTCGCCGAAGACAGTACGGACGTACGGCGAGGCGACGCAACAACGCCATGGACTTTTTTTCAGGCGCGCCCTTCAAATACGGATACGGATGACGTTACGCATCCAGACGACGCCCAGCGCCACCATGCCAGCCGCGTACCACAGCAGTTTGATGCCGCTGGGATCGGTCCACAGCAGGCGGATGTATTGCGGGTTGACCAGGGCCATGACACCGATCATCACCACCGGCATCAGGCCCAGCACCCAGGCCGACATGCGCCCCTCGGCCGACAGCACGCGCACCTGTCCCAGCAGCTTCAAGCGGGCGCGGATGATGCGCGCGATGCTGACCAGCACCTCGGCCAGGTTGCCGCCCGATTCGCGCTGCACCAGCACGGCGATGACGAGGTAGCGCAAGTCCGTCAGCGGTATGCGCGCAGCCAGGTTTTGCAGCGCCTCGTTCATCGGCACGCCGTAATTGATCTCTTCGTGCGCCGTCTTGAATTCGCCGCTGATCGGCTCATTGAGTTCGTCTCCCACCATCTGCAGCACGTTCGAAAACGAGTGCCCGGCGCGCAGCGCGCGGGCCAGGAAATCGGCCGCTTCCGGCAGTTGCGCCTCGATCTTTTTCAGCCGCGCCGCGCGCGCGCGCAGCACGAACAAACACGGTGCGCTCACGGCGCAGGACAGCAGCAGCAAGGCGCCGGGCAAGGGCATGGACCAGGCCGCCAACAGCAGCAAGGCCGCCAGCAGCAAGGCGCCCGTGCCGCCCAGGAATTGCGCCACCGACCAGGACAAGCCCGATTGCAGCAGCAAATGGTCCAGCCGCGCCGCCTGCGGCATGCGCCGCAGCAGCCGCTCCAGGCCGGGCGAACGCGCATAGCGGCGCTGCTTGAGGATGGAGACGCGCTCGCCGCCCGCCTCGCCGCGCGCCGCCATCAGCCGCAGGCGCCGGTTGATGCGCCGCGCCGCGCTGCCATGCGTGCCCGACCACCACAGCCAGGCCCCTTCCACCATCAGAATGCAGGCGGCGAACAGCAGCACGGCAAAGCCGTAGAACACCAGGTCCATGATCCCTCCCCCTTACTCATAAATTCGGTCCGGGTCGAACACCGTGTCCGGCACCGGCGCGCCGAACATGCGCAAGCGCTCCGTAAAGCGGGGCCGCACGCCCGTGGCGCAAAAGTGGCCCTGCACCTTGCCATCGGCATCGACGCCCGTCTGCTCGAAGCGGAAGATTTCATGCATGGCGATGATGTCGCCTTCCATCCCCGTCACTTCCTGCAGGCTGACCAGCTTGCGCGCGCCATCCGTCAGGCGCGACACTTGCATCACCACCGTCACGGCCGAACAGATCTGCTGGCGCGTGGCGCGTGGCGTCAGGTTCACGTTGGCCATGCCGACCATGTTTTCCAGCCGCGCCAGCGCATCGCGCGCCGTGTTCGAATGGATGGTCGCCAGCGACCCTTCATGGCCCGTGTTCATCGCCTGCAGCATGTCGAGCGCCTCGGCGCCGCGCACCTCGCCCAGGATGATGCGGTCGGGCCGCATGCGCAGCGCATTGCGCACCAGCGCGCGCTGGCTTACTTCGCCCTTGCCTTCGATATTCGGCGGGCGCGTTTCCAGCCGTACCACGTGCGGCTGGCGCAGCGCCAGTTCGGCCGCATCCTCGATGGTGACGATGCGCTCGCTGCCGGGAATGAAGCCGGACAGCACGTTGAGCAGGGTCGTCTTGCCGCTGCCAGTGCCGCCCGAGATCAGGATATTGATCTTCGCCTGGCCCAGCGCCTGCAGCACCTGCACCATGGGCGGCGTCAGGCTTTTGTAGTCGAGCAGGTTGGCGATGCTCAAAGGCTGCACGGCAAAGCGCCGGATGGACAGGATCGGGCCATCGACGGCCAGCGGCGGAATGATGGCATTCACGCGCGAGCCGTCCGGCAGGCGCGCGTCGACCATCGGGCTCGATTCATCGACGCGCCGTCCCACGCGCGAGACGATCTTTTCGATGATCTTCATCAGGTGCGCATTGTCGTGGAAGGTCACGTCCGTCAGCTGCAGCCGCCCGCCCCGCTCCACATACACCTTGTCGCAGGTATTGACGAGGATGTCGGACACGCTGGCATCGGCCAGCAGGGGTTCGAGCGGACCAAAGCCCAGCATCTCGTGCTGGATGTCGAGCACCAGGCTATGCCGCTCGTGCTGGTTGAGGACGATGCGCTCTTCCTCGATCACGCGCTGCACCAGCAGCGCCAGCTCATGCTTGAACTGCTCGGCCGTCAGGCGTTTCAGGCGTTCCAAGTCGATACGGTCGAGTATCGTCTGGTGCATGGTTTTTTTCAGTTCCTGGTAGGCGTGCAGCGCCAGCGCGCCTTGTCCATTGCTGGCGGGGCGCACCGTTTCATTTGCCGCCAGGCGTTCGCGTAAAGTCATCTCGGCTCCCATGATGGCCCCCGGCGGGAGCCTTGACATATGTTTCTGTCCTAAACCTCGCTGCGGCTGAACAGGCGGTCGAACAGGCCGCGGCTTTCCGTCACGCGGCGCGCCGTCACCAGTTCCACCAGCTCGGCCAGGCTGCGCGCCACGGCGCTGGTGCGCGACAGCTGCAGCAGCGGGATGCCCTGGTTGACGGAATCGGTGGCGGCGATGTAATCGTTGGGCACCGTGTGCACCACTTCCGCGCCCAGCGCCTGCTCCAGGTCCGCCAGGCGCAGGCGCCCGCCCTTCTCATAACGGTTGACGATCAGGCGCAGGCGCTCGCCCGGATAGCCGAGCGAGCGGAAAATGTCGAGCAGGCGCCGCCCGTCGCGGATGTCGGGCAAGGCCAGCTGCAGCACCGGATAGATGGCGTCGGCGTTGTCGAGCGCGCGCAGCGACAGCGCATCGATCTGGCGTCCCACGTCGAGCACGATGTAGTCGTAGTGCTGGCGCGCCACGGCCAGGATGCGGTCCATGTGCTCGGGCTGCATGTCGACCTTGTGCGCGGGGTCGTCGGCCGCCGCCAGCACGCCGAAGTTCGGCGTCACGTGCACCAGGCACGAGGCGAGGAAGGCGCCGTCCATGCGCGCGATCTGGGCGCAGATATCGGACAGTGTCATCGCCGGCTTCTGGTCCGAGACATACAGGGTGGCGTCGCCGAACTGGCCATGCAGGTCGATCAGCAGCACCTTGCAGCCGGCCAGGCTGGCCAGCGCGTAGGAAAAATTCGTCGATAGAAAGGTGGCGCCGCTGCCGCCCTTGCACGAGATGAAGGCGAGGACTTTACCGTCGCGCATCTGCGTCACGCCGGCCTGGATATCGACCCGGTCCATCGCCTCGTGGAAGGCCTTGTGCACCAGCGGCAGCTGCAGCACTTCGCGCATGCCGGCGCGCATGGCGCGGATCAGCACATCCTGCTGCTGTCCGCGCGTGAGCAGCATCAGCACGGCCAGCGGATACTGGCGCGCCAGGCGCTCGAGCAGGTCGGCTTCGTCGGCATCGATACCGCTGGCGTCGACGATCACCAGTTCCGGCGCTTCCGGCAGCATGCGCTCGACGGCGTCGCGCAGGCCGCTGCGCCGTTCCAGCAGCCGCAGCACGGGCATGCGGGCCGCCCCCTGCGCGGCAATTTCATCGTGCAAGCTGGCATCGCGGCTAATCATCAGGGCTTTCATCGCACTTCCTCGCTTCTTTCAGGTCTACACAGTCGGCTGCGCCGCCAAGTGGCGCTCAAGGACAAAAACCGGGATTGTCCGGATAACCCAGCGACTCGGCCACGGCCATGGTGGCGCCGTTGGGCAGGCGCACGGCGCCTGCGCCGGAAGGAAACATCACTGCCAGCAGCGGCAGGATGGGCCGGTACGGCACGCTCTCGCAGCGTCCGCCATCGCCGGGCACGCACAGGCGCGCGCGCACGAAACGGATACAGCTGGCGCCATGCGGATCGTCCAGGCAATTGATGCGGTTACGCTGCGGACAACCGGGCATCACCGTCACCGGCAATGCCGCCAGCGCGGCGCCGCCGCTGGACTGTGACAGGTAATCGATGCGCACATACGCGTCGCTGATGCCGCCGCCCAGCGGCAGCACGCCAGGCGCGGCGCGCAGCACGGCTTGCGCGCGCACGGCCTGCAGCGCACTTGCATTGCTGAAATCGGTAACGGCGGCGCCGCGCGCGGCACGCCGGGTAATCTCGTGCACCATATTCCATAGATACACGGCGCGCGCCACTTCCAGCATGGCGAACAGGAAGAGAAAAAACAGCAGCGCCAGCATGGCGAACTCGACGGCGAAGACGCCGCCCTGGCGCTGTCGGCGGGGGCGCAGGTTAATTAACATAGCGTACTGTCGCATTGGCGCGCAGCGGGATCGGCGCCAGCTGCGGCAGCCACTTGCGGGTCAGTTCGGGCAGGAAATCCACCGGCATGTCGACGGACAACTTGATGCGCACCTGCAGCGGCGCCGCCGCATAAGTGCCGCAGCTGTAGGAATCGTCGGCATACACGCATTCCACGCTGATCAGGTATGGCTGCATGGCCGGCCAGCTTTCCGCCATGGCATCGACCACCATCTGCCGGGCAAACACGGCACCCTGGTTCGCCGTGTCGCCCCTGGCCATCTGCGACAGCGGCATGGTGGCCAGGTAGCGCGCCGCATCGTGCGTACTTTTTTGCAGGGCCGTGTACACCAGCAGCGCGCGGCCGAACAGCAGCACGAAAGGCAGCAGCGCCATGAAAAACAGCAGGATCAGCGCCAGCTCGATGGCGGCGACACCCTCCTGGCGGCGTCGCGCGCGGCAGGGCGGCCTCATTGCAGCAGCTCCGCAGGGCCCGCCAGCGCGCCCTCGGCCACGAGGCCGTCAAATTCGGCGCTCAACACGCCGTTGCTGGCCGGCGCCGTCATGAAGAAGCGGCCGATGCCCCGCACCTGCGCCAGCACGTCGCTGCCGACCGGCACAGGGCAGGCCAGCAGGGCAATATGCAGCAGGCGCCGCTGCGCCACGCCCGTATTGCCGGTCGGCGCCGTCTGGTAAGCCAGCGTCTGGTATGGCGGCGTGGCAGGGTAGCCGGGCTTGGCGGCCGGCGCGGCAGGGCTAGCCGGATACAGCTTGGCCCAGTCGCTGGTGGCAAACGGCACGTAGCCGCCGGCCGGCTTCACACTGCTGTACTTGACCGCCTTGCCAAACGACCACAGCGGGCCGTAACTGCCAACGGCAGGCGGCGTCGCGTTCGATTCCGGATCGGCCACGGACAGCAGCGGATTGCCGGTGCTCAGGGCGCTCGGCGCGTCGGGCGTGTTCGTCATCCACCAGTTCGTGGCCGTATTCGGATAGGCGCGGATATTCGTGTCGGGCGGCGCCGTGACGGGATGACAGCCGCTGCCCGCATGCAGGTTGAAGCGCGCGTTGAAGGCCGGCCACAAGGCGGCGGGAAACGGCCGGTGCACATGCACTTGGGCGCTGCCGATGCGCGGGTACAGCACCGTGCCGCTGCACACAAACGGCAGCACGCTGGACTCGCCGACCTGCAGCGACGAGCCCACCACGCCGGGCTGGCCCAGGGGATTGAGCACGAAGTGTTCGGCCGCCGGGCCGTGCGGATTGAGTTTCAACAGGTTATACGCCACGCCGCGGCGAAAACCATATTCCAGCAGCTCGACGGCCGGCAGCAGCGCAGCATTCGTGCGCGGGCTGGCCGCGCTGGCCGACAGCGCGCACACGGCCAGCGGCGTCAGGTTCAGGCTGGTACGTCCTGCCACGGCGCGCCCCCCCGTGTCCAGGGTGCGCAGCGCCGGCGACAAGGCGCCCAGGAACGCCGTCGCCACCCGCCCCAGCGACGGTGCATTGGCCTGCGTATCGACGCGCACGAACAGCGCCGTGGCGGCGTCGGGCACGGCGCCCGCCGCATGCCATTCGCTGGCGGGCGCGCCGGGCGCGCTGGCGAAGCGGATGCTGGCGTCCGACAGGATCGCGCCCTGCATGCGGCGCCGCCACGCGCTCTTGTCGGCCGCACTCTGCTTGGCCTTGTCCACGGCAGCGAGCAAGCCTTCGGGCGTGCCCACCAGTTCGGCGGCCGCCGCCAGCGCCGCGTTGTCGGCCAGGTTCTGCAATTCCGTCTTGCGGCCGATGACCTGTCCCACGTCGAGCGCCAGGCCGATAAAGCCCAGCACCAGGATAAGCAGGATGGAAAAGGCGATCAGCATCGCCCCGCGCTCGCGCCGGCGTCTATTTGCCATTGGCGCCTCCCAGCATGAACTGCACCGGCTGCGGCGTCTGGCCGTTCGGTTCGGCGAACGAGGCGCGGTAGCGCTGCATGACGGCGTGCGCGCTGGGGCCGTCAAGCCCGTCGGCAGGCTGGCGATTGTCCGCGCTGGCCGGATCGCGCACCTGCTGCGCCATGGCCAGACGCACGGCGTCGCCGAAGCGCGGGTCCAGCTGCGGCGTGCTGCTACTGCTGTGCGCGCAGGCTGCCAGCTGCAGCGCCAGGGTCAGCGCGGCCAGGCGCCGCAGCCCTATCAGGAGCGAATTCGGCATGGCGTGTCTCCCCGTCTCATTTCAACTCGAAGCCGTTGGCCGCGCGCGGCGGCGGCACGGACGGCGGCGCTGGCGGCACGGTGGCTTCCATCTTGCCGCGCAACATCAAGTCCGTGCGCGAAGGCGGCGCCAGCTGCGCCGTCGGCAGCACGACATCGGCCGGCAAGGGTTTCACCAGGTGCGCGGTAATGACGAACAACAATTCCGTGCGGTCATGCTGGAAGTCCGTGCTGCGAAACAGCGCGCCGAGGATGGGCAGTTCGCTCAGCCACGGCACGCCCGCGATGTTGCTCACCTGGTTGTTCTTGATCAAGCCGCCGATGGCATAGCTCTGGCCGTCATACAGCTGCACCGTGGTCGAAGCGCGCCGCGTGGTGATGACGGGCAAAATAGAACGTCCGCTGACGCCGGCGGCGGAAATGCCCACCCCTTCGCGCGACAGTTCCGACACTTCCGGCGCCACCTTCAAATTGATGCGCCCGCCCGACAGCACGGTGGGGGTAAATCGCAGGCCGACGCCATACTCGCGCTCTTCCAGCGTGATCTTGTTGTTGTCCTGGCCGACGGGAATGAATATCTTGCCGCCGGCCAGAAAACTGCCCTCCTGTCCGCTGATCGCCATCACCGTCGGCTCGGCCAGGATGCGTACCAGGCCATCCTGTTTCTGCGCCTCGATGGTCAGCTGCTGGCCATTCGACTTGCGCACGTCGAGCAAGCCATTGGCCGTGCCGCTCAAGAAATTCGACAGCAAGGTGGTGGCCCAGCTGCCGGAGGCGAAGCGCAGGGTGGCGCCCACTTCCAGCCGTTCCAGCAGCGACTTCGACACTTCGGCGATCTGCACGGCCAGCATCACCTGCTGCGGCGCGCTGACGTCGAGCATATTGATGACGCGGCTGTTCGCGCTGCCCGCGCCGCCGGGTGCAGCGGCCGCGAGCGGCAAGGCGGCGCCATCGGCTGGCTTGGGCAGCGCCAGCGGTGCGGTGGCGCGGCGCACATACGCATGCGCCAGCTCGACGGCGCGCAGCACGGCGCCCGCATCCTGCACCGTGCCCGACAGCACCAGGGTATCGGCCACGGCCGTCACGCGGATGGCTTTTTCTTCCGGCATCAGGGCCGCCAGGGTCGTTTGCAGGCCGGACGGGTCCATGCTGACACTGACGTTCACCACGCTGCACACGCCGCTCCTGCCCTGGATGATCATATTCGTGCTGCCCACGTCGACACCGACTACATACAAGGTGTCGGGTGCGACCAGCATGGCTTGCAGCATGGCCGGATTGCCGACGCTGCGGGCCAGCACCGCCTCGGGCAGGTGCAACATGCTCGACTTGCCCACCTGCAGCTGCAAGTTGCCGGGCGTCGCCGCTTCGCCGCCGCAGCGGGGGCCAGGATCGGCTGCCGCGCCGGCAGGCGGCAACAGCAGGCAGCACAGTGTCAGCAGGGCGCGGTTCATGAGCGTGTCCATGGTTGATCAAGGCAACAAGGCTAAAAACATTCGCGCGACTGGCGCGTCCCATCGATGACGCCGCTGCACTGGCGCTTGGGCTCCGGCGGCGCCTTGGCCACGCGCACGGGACGCGGCGCCACGGCCGGCACGGGCGCGGCGGCGGGAGCAGGCTCGGCTTCATGCGGTCCGCCCAGCAGGGTCAGCTTGGTGGCACCCGCCGTCACGCCCGGCTGCGGGTCGACCTGGTTGCGCAGCACCAGCGACAGGCTGCCCACGCTGCGCGCCAGATCCAGGTTTTCCGCCTGTTCCGGCGTCACTTCCAGGGTCACGGCATTGACCACGCGCGGCTTGGTCTCGTCGCGTCCCACTTCCTGCGCCACGGCCAGCACGAGGATGCGTTCGAGCACGATCTTGGAAATGTTGCGGCTTTGCGGAAACGCGCGGTCGCCGGCATCCTGCTGGGTACTGACGATGATGTCGACATAATTGCCCGGCAAGGCGAAGCCGGCCACGCCGATCACGTCGTTGACGCGCACGGTGATGGCGCGCCGCCCTTCCGTTATCAGGGCCGACAGGCCGCCCAACGTCCCCACGGGCGCCAGCTTGGCTTCGCTCAGCGGCTCGCCGCGCAGCACGCTGGTTTTCAGCACCCGTCCCGCCAGTTTCGCCGGGTCTTGCAGCGCCCCTTGCGGCAAGCTTTCCGCCGGCCATTCGGCCAGGCGCAGCATCTCTGGCGTCAGGCGCTGGCCCAGGTTGACATCGCTGGAGGCGACGACGATCTTGCCCTTGCCGGCCGGCGTCTGGCGCAGCAGCCAGTGCGAGGCCAGCAGCACGGCCAGCAGACCCAGCACCACGGCCAGGCCCATCATCAGCAGGGCGCGCCGGTTTTTCATGCGATGCGCTCGCACAGGCTGGCGGCCGGCATGTCGCAACTGGCAAACAGGCTGCTCCAGGCCTGCTCCAGGGCGCCCACCGTCAGGCGCGCCTCGCTGCCGGCAAAGCCGGCGAAGTCGCCTATGCGCGCCAGCAATTCCTGCGGATAGCTGGCCAGCAGGGGCCGTCCCTGCGCGCCATGCAGCTGCAGCAGATGGTTCAGGGCCAGCTCGTCGATGGTCATGCCGGCCAGGCGGCATTGCTGGCGGAACAGGGCGCGATAGGCGTTCTCGGCCAGCGGCCCCACCTGCACCTTGTAGCCGATGCGGCGCAGCAAGGCAGGATCGAACAGCTCGCCCGGCGGCACATTCGTGGCCAGCACGAGGGCGTTATCGAAGGGCACGCTGATCTGCACGCCGCCGGGCAGGCCCAGCTGATCGCTGCCCCGTGCCAGCGGCTGCATCAGCCGCGTCAGCAGTTCTTGCGCGCCCAGGCGCTGGCGGCCCAGGTCGTCGATGATCAGCATGCCATTGTTGGCCCGCACATGGGGCGGCGCCTGGTAGCAGCCGCCGCTGGCGTCAAGGCGCAGCTCCAGCGTGCCGGCGTCGAGCTCGGCGCCCACGTGGATCACGGGACGCTGGCACAGCACCCAGCGGATATCCGTGCTGCGCCGCTCCAGCGCCTGGCGCGCATGGCTGACGTGCTGCGGCGCGGGCGGCAGGTGCTGGGCCGGATCGTACAACTGGATGATGTCGTGGCCGACGACGATGGCGTAGGGCACGGCGACCAGCCCGTGCAGCAATTGCCCCAGCTGCAGCGCCAGGGTCGACTTGCCGCTGCCGGGCGGACCGTACAGCAGCAGCGAGCGCCCCGAATGCAGGGCCGCGCCCACCACGTCGAGCATGCCCGGCCCCGCATGGGCACCGCCCAGCACGGCGGCCAGGTCATCGCTGCCGACACGCTGTTCCTGTGCCAGCCACGACTGGCGCGCCACCATGGCGCGGTACGCTTCCAGGGTGACGGGAGCGGCGCCGATATACGCGCAGCGTTCGAGAAAAGCGCTGGCGCGCTGCTTGCCGGCGCCCGTCAGCTGGTACTGCACGTCGATGTCGGATTCGCCGCGCCAGGCCACTTCGGCCATCTGCTCCGTCACCATGAAATCGAGCACTTCGCGCAAGACATTGATCGACAGGCGCAAGCGCGTCGTCAGCGCGGACAGATGCGTCTTGCCGCCCACAAACATCAGCTTGGCAATCAGTTCGACGACCAGCGGCCGCTCCAGCCCCGTTTCACGCAAGCTCTTCGGCTGCGGCGGCAAGGGCGGCATCAGGTTCGCGTCGGCGGGGCGCGGAACGCTGTCGGTGCTCATGGAATAGTCGACCTCGGTCATGCTGCGTCTCCTAGCCGGTTAAGACTGCTTTGAACAGAATTCATTCTAGCGAGCGGGCACTGGCGCCCATTGATTCAGAGCAATGAATGCCAATCAGAAATAATGCTGCCCTTGCACCACCAGGCAGCCCAGGGCAATGGCCAGTCCGTACGGCATGTTGCCCACGCTGGCATGGCTGCCCAGTGCGGTCGGCGCCAGGGGAATGCCGGCCATGCGCGCGATCATCGGCCACAGCAGCTGGCGCAGATTGCCGAGGCAGGCGCGCCACTTGCCCTGGTACGTGATCATCAGCACGGCCATCAGGCCGCCCAGGACAAACGTGGCGAAACAGATCTGCAGCACGGGCCAGGGACCGGCAAAGGTGCCCACCATGGCGATCAGCTTGACGTCGCCGGCGGCCATGCCGCGCAGCACATACAGAGGCAGGAACAGGAAGAAGCCCGTCGCCATGCCGCCCAGCACCAGCTGCGGCACGCGGTGTGGCCACAACCACAAATGCAGCGCCAGCGCGGCGAGCATGCCGGCCAGCACCAGCCAATTCGGAATCTTGCGTTGGATCAGATCACTGACGGCGGCCCCCGTCACGAAGCACAGCAACAGCAGGTCGCACAAGGCAGTTGCAGGCATGGCACACCTCCCGAAAAAACCCGCTGCCGGCCGGCCAGCAGCGGGCACCCGCTTAGGGCGTCAACACCAGGTTCGACGAGATGTCGGTGAGGACGGCCAGCAAGTTGGTCTTGATCAGCAAGAATCCGGCCGTGATGGCGGTGGCCATCAAGGCCGCAATCAGGCCGTATTCGATTGCCGTAATGCCATCCTCATCCTTGACAAACTGCTGTACTGCCGACAGGAAGGTATGCATGACAAGCTCCCAAAAGTGAATCACAAGTCCCTGGCGCAATCGGGTGTGAAACATTGCCCTTTCCTGCTAATATGTTTCCTGCCGTAAATTTCTGCGCCATTGCATTGACTATAAAGCGTCCACGTTTTGGCAAATTGACGCGCCACAAGTTTCCATATGGAAATTATCAAACCTTGTCGACATGGCGGCTGGCGCAAACAAATGTTGCGATCCGGATTGAAAGCCTTCGTCAGGGCAAGTTTTTTGCAATGTAGTGCATGAATCTCATGTATTTACATGAAATATTGCATACGTTAATTGCCTATTAGGCAAAAAGACATTATCCTGCTTAGCTCTTCTTTGGAAAGGCCTCTCGCCCGGCGGTACAGAGCGTCATGCCACCAAATAAATCTTGGCTTCTTGTAGACGGACGCGAACATGCTCTTGCTTGATGCAATGCTGGTATGACGACACTTGTGTGACTACTTTCCAGAGAACGACAATGGATTCCCTACTGAAACACATGGTGGACATGACCGGGCACCGCGACCACACGATGCTCGACATTTCCGTGATCTCGGCAGTGCAGGAACTCGCTGCCGCGTCGCAGACCCGTGTGCTGGCCCTGACCACCGTGCGTGGCCAGGTGTTCGTGCGGTCGCGGGCCATCATCGTGGCGGGCAGCGTGGCCCGCATGGAAGAGCATACCGACCCAACCCTGCCAGGCGAACCGCTGTCCGACTACCCGGCCCTGGCCGCCTGCATCAAGCGCCATGAAGCGAGCGCCGACACCCTGTGCGCCGACGGCCGCCACCTGCTGTGGCTGCCCATCTGGATCGGCGACCAGGTCACCACCTGCCTGGAAATCACCAACCCCACGCCCTACACGGGCGCCACCATCCAGGTGATCGGCGGCATCGTCAGCGTGTACCGCAATTTCCAGAACCTGCTCGACTACAGCGAACGCGATTCGCTCACCGGCCTGTTGAACCGCAAGACCTTTGACGACCAGCTGGCGAAAATCCTGCACAGCCGCGGCGAACCGGAAGCGGACAAGCCGCGTCCCGTCGATGAAGAGCGGCGCCACCATACGGACACGGAACGGCAATGGCTGGCCGTGATCGACGTCGATCATTTTAAACTGGTCAACGATAAGTTTGGCCACCTGTATGGCGATGAAGTGCTGATCCTGATCGCCAACCAGCTGCAATCGTCGTTCCGCTCGCAAGACCGCATCTTCCGCTTCGGCGGCGAGGAATTCGTCGTGCTGCTGCGCTCGATCACCCTGGAAAATGCGCAGAAAATCATCGACCGCTTCCGCACCAATGTCGAGGCGCACGACTTCCCGCAAGTGGGCAAAGTCACCGTCAGCGTGGGCTTCGTCAGCATCAACGCCTACGAGGCGCCCGTCATCATCCTCGGCCGCGCCGACCAGGCCTTGTATTACGCCAAGAGCCATGGCCGCAACCTGGCTTGCCATTACGACGAGCTGGTAGCGAAAGGTTTGTTAACGACCATTGCCTCGAACGATACGGCGGAATTTTTCTGATCACCTGACAAAACGTCCATCGCGGCGTTGCCGGCGCTCGCCGTACTCGTCGTACTGTCTTCGCGCCAGCGCCTTGCCCTGAACGTTTTTCAGGCGCTCTTTTTCAAAGAACACACACCGTTCATGCATCCGCCAGCGAGATAAAACGCATGGGATCGACCTGCCACTTGGCCGCCGACTCATGGCCGACGATCTTGTCGGCGCCGCCAAAACCGAAGCCGCGCGACAGGTCGACCGTCTCGGGCTTGATGTAGGTCTTGCTCTTCGTACTGAAAAACACATTCACTTTCGGCGCCAGCAGATTGCTTTCGTGCGCTTCGACGACGACGGCCAGGCGGCCCGATTCCAGCATCACCATGGTGCCCACCGGATAGATGCCCACGCAGCGCATGAAATCCTGCGCGAACACGGGGTTGAAATGGAATTTGCTCCACTCGTAAATCTTGCGCAGGGCTTCGGCGGCGGGAATGCCCTTGTGATAGCTGCGGTCCGACGTCAGCGCGTCGTACACGTCGACGATGGCGGCCATCTGCGCCAGCTCGCTGATGGCGTCGCCGGCCAGCTGGTCCGGATAGCCGCTGCCGTCGCGCCGCTCGTGGTGATGCAAGGCGATGTCGAGCGGAATGGCGCCCAGGTCGGGCGACTGCAGCAGGATCTCGTAGCCATCGCGCGGATGGCGCTTGATCAGGGCAAATTCCTCGGACGTGAGGGGACCGGGCTTGTTCAGCACGCTGTCGGGCACCAGCGCCTTGCCCGTGTCGTGCAGCAGGCCACCGAGGCCCGCCTGGTGCGTGGTGGCCGCATCGATGCCGCGCGAGCGGCAAAACGCCACCAGCAGCGCGCACACGCTGACGGAATGCAAAAAGGTGTAGTCATCCTTGGTCTTGATGCGCAACAAGCCGACGAGGGCACCGGGATTGCGCAGGATCGATTCGGTAATATCTTGCACCGTGTGCTGCACGCGGTCGAGCTCGACCGCCTTGCCCAGGCGCACGTCGGCCATCACCGTGCGTACCAGGCTCGCCGCCTGGCGCCGCACCTGCGCGGCGCGCGCCAGTTCCATGCCCAACGACACGCGCGTGACCACCTGCGGCGCCGCGGCGATCTGCACCAGTTCGCGCTCGGTCTCGGCGCGCGCCTGCGCCACGGTGGGCGCATCCTGCACGTCGAGGCCCTTGCCGCTGTCGATCACCACGTCGTGGATGCCGGCCTGCACGATCTTGCGGATTTCATCGTCGCTGCGCAACAGAAAACGGTTGCGCACGAACGGATGCGTCATCCAGTCACAACTGAGGTCATGAATGTACATGCCCACTTTTAATTGAGACGAATCAACTTTCTTGAGCATGCTGTCATCCCACAAATACGCGGCTGGAGCACCGAAGGCGCTAGAATGAGTATAACAAAATTGTTATTCTGCTGGCCGCGTTCGGCGCTGCGGCGCAACACCCTGTTTTTTCCGCTCACCGCACCGCTATTGGGACCCATGGAACTGCGCCAATTACGCTACTTTGTCGCCATCGTCGACCACGGCTCGCTGTCGCGCGCGGCCCTGATCCTGCACGTGGCGCAGCCGGCCCTGACGCAGCAGCTGCGCCAGCTGGAAGAGGAACTGGGCGTGCAGCTGCTGCACCGCTCGGCCCAGGGCGTGCTCAGCACGGATGCGGGCAAGGTGTTTTACGAACATGCGCAGGCGATCCTGAAACAGGTGGCGGACGCCCGCTCGGCCGTTACGCAAAGCGCCACGCGGCCGTCCGGCAATGTCACCCTGGGCTTGCCGCACAGTATCTCCGGCGCCCTGGCCCTGCCCCTGCTGCTGGCCGCGCGCGAACGCTATCCCGAGATCACCCTGCAACTGACGGAAGAAATCACGGGCAACCTCAATGCACAGCTCAAATCGGGCCGCATCAATCTGGCCGTGCTGTTCGACGATGGTCAGCTGACGCCGTTTTCCTGCTGCCCCCTGGTGGAGGAAGAAATGCGTTTTATCTGCCGCAGCGATTCGCCGTTCGCGCCCCCGGGCACGGCGCTGTCATTCGCGCAGGCATTGAGCGCCACCCTGATCCTGCCGGGCCTGCAGCATGGCGTGCGCCCCCGCATCGACAGCCGCGCCCGCGAACTGGCACTGGAGACGGCGAACGTGATTGAGATCAACTCGATCGCCATCCTGAAATCGGCCATCCTGGCCGGCATGGGCGCCACCATCCTGCCGGCCGCGCCCCTGCTGGCCGAACTGGACAGCGGCGCCATGCGCAGCTACGCCATCCACAGCCCCGTGCTGTCGCGCACGGTGGCCCTGTGCGCCTCGAAAAACATTCCCCTCACCAATGCAGGCAACGCCGTGAAAAACCTCGTGCTGCAAGTGGCCGCCGAACTGTGCGGCAGCGGACGCTGGGTGGGGGCGCACGTGCTGTAGCGTGAATTATTTTTCCAACAATAATTTCTCAAAAGAAATAAAATGATGGTCTTATTCATTTCACCATCGTCATCATGTTCTTGCTTACCACTTCCTTGCGCCGTCTGGCGGCAAGCGCCGTCCTGCTGCTACTGATGCAGGGCGCTCAAGCCGCGCGCCCTCAATCCGAATTTCCCTTGCGCGAGGTGCTGCTCAGCGATGTTGCGCAGCCCATCGAAAGAAAAGAAATCGAGGTGGTGGTATTTATTGCGCCGGAAAGTTGTACGCCCAAGACCCATGAAAGTACCTGGGGTACCATCGTCTCGTCGGACAACACCTCCCTGTTCAAAAGCTGGGCTTGCCGTGCCTATGTCGACGCTGCCAAGGATCCGAAAGAAGAATTCGCCTTCGTCCCCATGCCACCCGCGTTCAAGCGACCATCCATCCTCGACACCGTGCAGGGACTGCCTGCCAGCACGACGGGGCGGCGCTACGTGGCGTTGATCGACTGGAAATATGCCGATACCACGCTAGGAAAATGTAATAGCTATGGCTGCCATTCCTCCCTCATCATGCTCATTGAAGCGGTGGTATATGACCGAGTGGCGGGTAAAACCATCTGGCATTCCATAGAAACGACGCGTGCCACCATGAAGGACCTTCACTACGATGCAAAAGAGGCCAGATCCATGGGGCCACTTAACGTCTCTATTGCGCTGAATGGGATCATGGGGCACAAAGCCCAGCACGAAGCAGAGGAACAAGGCATGCGCCGCACGACCGCCCTGGAGCCGTCAAATGCGCCTGGGCAAGCGGGCACGGTACTCAACAGAAAAGCCAATCTGATCCTCTTTAACCGCATGCCGCAAGAAACGGTAGATAGCGAGAAATTCGAAGATGGCAGCACCTTCTACACTATCGAGACCAGCCATCTGCAGGGCAGCGCGAAAAAAAACCTCTACTATCATGATTCCAGGACACATGTGGCGCTGGAGCTGGCACCGGGCACATACGAGCTCGCCTTCTACAAAAAGCGCACGACCGTCAATATCAAGGAAAATGGTCCTCCCGTATACCTGAGCGTTGATACAGGTTTCATGAGTAGTCTCAGCGTCAATGAGCTTAGCCCCCAAAAAGCCCTGGAACTGACGCAAGACTCGCTCAATGCCCTGCTGCCCGAGTTGACGCCCGTCGCCTATCCCTTGCGCGCGCGCAAGCTGCAATGGACGCAGCCCTAAGCGGGCACGGCAGACATGGCCTGTCTTGCGGCGCGAGGCAGGCCATCATTTTTTCTTATACCCCCATCGTCAAAGCGTATTTGCCCCTTCCTCACGGTCGTTCTACACTGACCACATTAACTATTTTAAATTTAAACTAGTTATGTGCCGCCCACACGCGGCCATCCCGTCTGCACAGCGCGCGCCTTACCGGGCGCGTCCCTGGTACAGCCGATATCTGAAACACCCTTTTGGAGACAGCCATGTCCGTGACCACGGAAAACGGCTCCGCAGCGTTCGCTAGAAACGCCGGTGCCGCGCCATCTACGCCCCCCGACACATCCCGTTTGACCACCGTCAGCCTCGACGACAAATACACGGCCACATCCGGCGCCATCTTTCTGTCCGGCATCCAGGCCCTCGTGCGCCTGCCCATGATGCAGCGCTTGCGCGACCAGGCTGCCGGCCTGAACACGGCCGGTTTCATTTCCGGCTACCGCGGCTCACCGCTGGGCGGCCTCGACGAAAACCTGTGGAAAGCGAAAAAGCAGCTGGAAGCGCACCACGTGCAGTTCGTGCCCGGCGTCAACGAAGACTTGGCGGCCACGGCCGTCTGGGGTTCGCAGCAGGTCGACCTGATCGGCCCGGCCAAGTACGACGGCGTGTTCGCCATGTGGTACGGCAAGGGTCCGGGCGTGGACCGCTGCGGCGATGTCTTCAAGCACATGAACCATGCGGGCACATCCAAACTGGGCGGCGTGCTGCTGGTGGCCGGCGACGACCATGGCGCATACTCATCGACCCTGCCGCACCAGTCCGACCATTTGTTCTCCGCCTCGATGATCCCCGTCCTGTATCCATGCAATGTGCAGGAATACCTGGACCTGGGCATCCACGGCTGGGCCATGTCGCGCTTTTCCGGCTGCACGGTGGCCTTCAAGGCCCTGGCCGACACGGTCGAATCGTCGGCCTCCATCGACGCCGACCCGTTCCGCGTGGAAGTCAAGATTCCGCAGGACTTCGTCATGCCCGAAGGCGGCCTGAACGCGCGCCTGTCGAGCATCCCGCTGGGCCAGCAGGCGCGCAACCAGGAAGCGCTGATGCAGGATTACAAGATCTATGCGGCGCTGGCCTATGCGCGCGAAAACAAGCTCAACCATACGACCATCGACAGTCCGAACGCCAAGCTGGGCATCATCGCCTCCGGCAAATCCTACCTGGACGTGCTCGAAGCGCTGGAAGAGCTGGGCATCGACGAACAGATGGCGGCCGACGTGGGCATGCGCCTGTTCAAGGTAGCCATGCCGTGGCCGCTGGAACCGGACAGCGTGCGCGAGTTTGCGCAAGGTCTCGATGAAATTCTCGTGGTCGAAGAGAAGCGGCAGATCGTCGAATACCAGCTCAAGGAACAGCTGTACAACTGGCGCGACGACGTGCGCCCGCGTGTCATCGGCAAGTTCGACGAAAAAGGCGAATGGGTGGCGCCGCGCGGCGAATGGCTGCTGACCTCGAAGGCGGATTTTTCCGTCTCGCAAGTGGCGCGTGTCATCGCCAGCCGCATCGCGCGCCTGATTTCCGATCCCGTCACCTGCGACCTGATCAAGGCGAGACTCAGCTTCCTCGACGCCAAGGATGCGGTATTGAAAAAGGCCGTGAATACGCCGTTCCGCCCCGCGTTCTACTGCTCCGGCTGCCCGCACAATACCTCGACCAAGGTGCCGGACGGCAGCCTGGCGCTGGCCGGCATCGGCTGCCACGTGATGGCCACGTCGATTTACCCGGAGATGAACAAGCTGACCACGCACATGGGCGGCGAAGGCGCGCCGTGGATCGGCCAGGCCGCGTTCTCGCAATTGCCGCACGTGTTCCAGAACCTCGGTGACGGCACCTACTTTCATTCGGGCTACCTGGCCATCCGCGCCGCCCAGGCGGCCAAGGTCAACATCACCTACAAGATTCTGTACAACGACGCCGTCGCCATGACGGGCGGCCAGCCCGTGGACGGCCTCATCACCGTACCGATGATGGCGCAGCAGGTGGCGGCCGAAGGCATCGCCCGCATCGCGCTGGTCACGGAGGATTTGAGCCGCTACAGCGACCGCAGCAACCTGCCCGCCCACCTCACCTTGCACGACCGCAAGGACATGGATGCCGTGCAGCGCGAATTGCGCGAGGTACCAGGCGTGTCCGTGCTGATCTACGACCAGACCTGTGCCGCCGAAAAACGCCGGCGCCGTAAAAAAGGAGAGTATCCCGATTTGCCCAAGCGCATGGTCATCAACGACGCCGTCTGCGAAGGCTGCGGTGACTGCGGCGTGCAGTCGAACTGCGTGTCGATCTTGCCGAAGGAAACAGAATTTGGCCGCAAGCGCACCATCGACCAATCCTCGTGCAACAAGGATTACTCATGCGCCAAGGGTTTCTGCCCCAGCTTCGTCACCGTCGAAGGCGGCAGCCTGAAAAAAACCAAGACGGGCGCCGGTAAAGCAGGCGAGACGGACAACTTCGGTCCGCTGCCGGAACCTGTATTACCCGATTGCGACGCGCCGTACAACATCCTCATCAACGGCATCGGCGGCACGGGCGTCATCACCGTGGGCGCGCTGATGGGCATGGCGGCCCACCTGGAAGGCAAGGGCGCGTCCGTGCTGGACATGACGGGCATGTCGCAAAAGAACGGATCCGTCACCTCGCACGTGAAGATCGCCAAGTCCCCGGCGCACATCCGCGCGCAGCGCATCGCCACGGGCGAAGCGGACCTGATCCTGGGCTGCGACATGCTGACGGCCGGCGCGCAGGATGCCGTGTCGAAAATGCGTCCTGGCCGCAGCCTGGCCGTCGTCAACCTGCACGAGCAACCGCCGGGCACGTTTGCGCAAAATGCGGACTGGCAATATCCAGCGGCGGAAGTGCGCCAGCTGATCGAGGAATCCGTGGGCGGCGCGGACGCGGCCGACTTCATCGACGCGACGAAATTGGCCACCGCGCTGATGGGCGACTCGATCGCCGCCAACCTGTTCATGCTCGGCTACGCCTGGCAAAAGGGCCGCATCCCCCTGACGGAAGCGGCCCTGCTGCGCGCCATCGAACTCAATGGCGTGGGGATCGAATCGAACAAGAAAAGCTTTTTGTGGGGCCGCCGCGCCGCCGTCGACGTGCGCCGTGTCACGCAAATCGCCACGCCGGCGCAAGCGATCATCGTGCAAATGCCGCAAAGCCTCGATAGCGTCATCAAAAAGCGCGTGGAATTCCTCACTGCGTATCAAAACGCCGCGTATGCGGATGGTTATGCCACCTTGGTGGAGCAGGTGCGCGACCGCGAAAACACCCTCGGGCTGGGCCAGAAGCTGTCGACGGCCGTCGCCAGGAGCTATTTCAAGTTGCTGGCCTACAAGGACGAGTATGAAGTGGCGCGTTTGTACACGGATGGCCGTTTCGTCGAGCAGTTGCAGCAGCAGTTCGAGGGTAATTTCTCCGTGAAATTCAACCTGGCGCCGCCGCTGTTTGCCAAGAAAGATGCGAAGGGGCATCTGGTGAAAGCGGAGTTCGGTTCCTGGATGTGGCGCGCCTTCCAGCTGCTGGCGAAAGCCAAGGGGCTGCGCGGCGGCACCTTCGACGTCTTCGGTTATACGGCCGAGCGCAAGATGGAACGCGCGCTGATCGTCGAATACCGCGAACTGCTGGCCGGACTGCTGGTGAACCTGACGGCGGACAACCTTGGTACCTGTGTGGAACTGGCATCCTTGCCCGAGAAAATCCGCGGCTTCGGCCACGTCAAGGAAGCGGCCGTCGATACTTACCGCAAGGACAAGGCGAGGTTGCTGGCCGTGCTGGCGGATGGAAGCAAGCACGCGGCATAAAAGACAACGCAGAGCCTCGGCTCTGCGTTTTTTTATTCCGGACAGCGCCCCACGGTCGCCCCCGGCAACAGCACCGGTTGCCAGATTTCCTGCAGCCGTTCCGGCGGCGTGCCGGCCAGCAGGGATTGCAGCATTTCCACCATTTTGGCGCCGGCGCGGCGCAGGTCGGGCTGGTCGATGGTGGTGACGTTGATGCCGATCAAAGTATCTTCCACATTGCCCCAGACGATGACGGAGATCTCCTTGCCGATCTCGATGCCCGCATCCATCAGCGCGCGCACCACGCCCACGCCGGACAGGTGGTTGTCGACGATGACGGCCGTGGGACGGGGCGAGCAGGCCAGCAATTGCTGCATGGCCTGGTAACCGCTGCGGCGATCAAAAGTATTGTCGAGCAGATAGGTGGGATCGACCGGCAGGCCCGCTTGTGCCATGCAGCGGATAAAGCTTTCCTTGCGCTCGTAAGCAAAGTGCAAGTCCAGCGGCGCGCTCAGCAGGGCGATGCGCTGGTGGCCATGCGCCGCCAGGAAAGACACGGCCAGGTCGATGCCCGTATCGTTGTCGTAATCAAAATACGCGTAGGGCGCGTCGATGCGCGTGCGGCCGTTCGCGACAAAGGGAAAGCCGACTTTCGTCAAATACGCGATGCGTTCGTCGACCACCTTGGTGCGGCCCACCACGAGGCCATCGACCTGGCGCCCGCGCACCATGTTTTCATATGACGGCTGTTCGTTCTGCGGCGACACGGGAGCGATGATCAGGCTCATCTTCGACGCTTCGACGGCGTCGGACATGCCATTGACCACGGAAAGAAAAACGCTGTCGCCCAGGTCGCTGGGCAGCAAGGGATAGATCATGCCGAGCACATTCGTGCGGCCGACGGCCAGGCTGCGCGCCAGGGGGTTGGGCCGGTAGCCGACTTTCTTGGCGGCGGCCAGGACGATTTCACGGGTGCGGGAATTGACTTCCGGATAGCCGTTCAACGCCCTGCTGACTGTCGTTTTCGACATGCCGAGGGCAATTGCGAGGCTCTTGAGATTCATGTTAACTACCTGTCTGTATGGCAAAAGAAACCAACTCTGACCGTCCATTATAGCCCAGAGCGCCAAACAGGCGGCACATGACCGTGCGCCAACATGGTAGAAAAACAACAACTTATTGGATTTTTAAAAATTGTCTTTTGAAAAACAAGCGTGTTTGCCGAGTCAGCAACATGGCATGATGAATGGCACGAAAACAAATGCTGTTATCGATAGCGTGTACTTACTTTACTCTCTATCGCGCCACGTGCAGCATGCCGCTTCGGCACGGCATAGCGCGCACGATAAGATTATCAAGAAAACATAATTCACTGGAACTGTGCGAGAATTTATCCTACTCTTGACTAAGGTAAAGATTGCCTGCAGACATGCCGCAGCCCCTGGCCTGCATTCTTCCTCTTGTGTACACGCCTGGGCATACTTTCAAAGGTGAACAATGTGGTATCGCTAACGTCCGTCAACAATCTGCAAGCTTCGCTGGCCACGGCGCAGCGCCGGGTCGAACAAGGCCAGAACCAGGTACAGCGCGACAGCGAACAGCTGGCACAAAGCCGCCAGTTGCTGGCGCGGGAACAGGAATCGCTGAGCCAGACGCAGCGCAGCAGCCAGCAAGCGCAGGCCGATGCCCCGGCCGCCATCAAGGCGCCGCAGCTGGACCAGGCGATCAAGGTGGCCGTGCCGCAGCAAGCCATCCCGGCCGCGCCGAAAAGCACGCCCCAGCTGAACGGCTATGGCCAGACCCTGGGCCGCCTGATCGACGTGACGGCTTGAGCCAGCTTACTTCGCCATCTCCTCTTCCAGCATCGCCAGCCACCACTTTTCCCCCTTCTTCGGCTGCGCCAGGTCGACCGCCTCGCCCATCTGCGGCGTGGCCAGGTTGACGCCCTGCCTGGCCGCCAGTCCCGTGATGCGGTCGAACGGTTCGTGCCAGGCGTGCAGGCCCAGGTCGAAGGTGCCGTTATGCACGGGCATGAGCCACTTGCCGCGCAAGTCCAGGTGCGCTTGCAGGGTTTCCTCCGGCTGCATGTGCACGTCCGGCCACAGCTTGTCGTAGGCGCCCGTCTCGATCATGGTCACGTCGAACGGGCCGTACTTGTCGCCGATCTGCTTGAAACCGTCGAAATAGCCGGAGTCGCCGCTGAAAAACACGCGCACGTCCGGCGCGTCGATGACCCACGACGCCCACAGGGTTTGATTGCTGTCAAACAAGCCCCGCCCCGAGAAATGCTGCGATGGCGTCGCCACCAGCTTCACGCCCGCAATCGTCGTCCCCTGCCACCAGTCGAACTGCTGCACCTTGTCCTTCGGCACGCCCCATTCGACGAGGGTGTCGCCCACGCCCAGCGGCGCGACGAAGTGTTCGGTCTTGGCGGCCAGTTGCAGCACGGCGGCATGGTCGAGGTGGTCGTAATGGTTATGCGACAGGATGATGGCCTTGATCGGCGGCAAGTCGGCGATGCTGATGGGCGGCTGGTGGAAACGTTTGGGTCCCGCCCACTGCACCGGTGAGGCGCGCTCGGAAAACACGGGGTCGGTGAGGAAGAATTCGTTATTCAGTTTCAGCAACAGGGTCGAATGGCCGAGGCGAAACAGGCTGTTGTCCGGCGCGGCCAGCAGTTGCGCCCGGGTCAGCGCTTGCACGGGCACAGCCGCAGCCGGTACCGTGCTGTCGGGCTTATCAAAGAGAAATGTCCACATCAGCTTGAGCGTTGCCGCCGTGCCCAGCTTGTGCATTTGCACGGGATTGCGGAACTTGCCTTCGAGGCGTTGCGGTGATTCGGTCGGCGCGACGGGCGCGGCGCGCAAGGTGCAAGAACTCATGATGATCAGAACTCCCAAGAATAAGATGCGGTACATATGCAGCCCGGTCAATAAAATACAAGGATTAAATTACACTACACAGTGTAGTTCCTATTTCTGGCAAAGTAAACCAGGAGGTGTAAAATATTGTTTTCAAAGGAGATTTTCAGCCATGGCCGCACCGCAACGCCTCACCGACCGCAAGCGCGTCGCCATCGTCGATGCCGCCATCGCCGAGTTCCGCGAGCACGGTTTCGATGCGACCAGCATGGACAAGATCGCCGCCACGGCCGCCGTGTCCAAGCGCACCGTGTACAACCATTTCCCCAGCAAGGACGAGCTGTTCGCGGAAATCCTGCAGCGCATGTGGGAAAGCAGCATGGCCCAGCCCGCCGTGCCCTATGTGGCCGACCAGCCGCTGCGCCCGCAAGTGCTGGCCCTGGTCGAGCAGAAGATGGCCTTGCTGTGCGATCCGGCCTTCATCGACCTGGCGCGCGTGATCTTTGGCGAAACCATCCACTCGCCCGAGCGCGCGCAAGCGATGGTGGCGCGCCTGAATGAAAAGGAAACGGGCCTGAATATCTGGATCCGCGCGGCGCAGCAAGACGGACGCATCAAGGCGGGCGAGACGCTGGAAGTGGGACACCTGCTGATGGCTCCATTGAAGACCTTTGCCTTCTGGCCACAGATCACCCTCGGTGAACCGCTGCTGAGCCCGGCACGCCAGCGCGAAGTGACGGCACTGGCCGTCGATATCTTCCTGTGCTATTACGGCGTGGCAAAACAGACGGCATAAACGGGCGGCAAGTGGGCAGACAGCGTCTGCCAATGTTCGCCCTCGTCGCCCGAATACCAGGCGCCGCCCGTCGTCGACGCCATCAATAAACTGCGCCCGTCGTCGGCCAGCGCCAGCCCGTGGCGGTAGATGAGGTCGTAGCAATGCTGCTGCGGCAATCCCGCGCGCAACACTTCAAACGTTTTCCCGCCGTCGCGCGTGCGCGTCACGGCCAGCGCGCCGTCGATGGGTATGCGCAGCACGTCCGCCTGCGCCGGCACGAACCAGGCCGTGTCGCCATCGCGCGGATGGACGGCCACGGCAAAGCCGAAATGCGACAGCGGCGCCGTCGTCACTTCCTGCCAGTGCCAGCCCGCGTCAAGCGAGCGCCAGATGCCGTTATGGTGCTGGCACCACAACGCGTCCGGCGTGCCGGCGCTGCGCACGATGCGGTGCGGGTCTTGCACGGCTTCGTTTTCATCGAGTTCGGGCGGCATGTAGTCGGCGCGCATGCCCGTCGCGCTCAAGGCCCAGCTGGCGCCGCCATCGTGCGTTTGCCACACGCCGCCGCAGGACACGCCGACCAGCACGGTATTGCTGTCGCGCGGGTCGACGCAGATGCTGTGGATGCCAGGCACGTCGTAGCCGCCGCCAAACCACTGCGCCCGCTGCGGCACGTCCCACAACGCTTCCACCAGTTGCCAGCTGTCGCCGCGGTCGCTTGAGCGGAACAGGCCGCCAGGCAGGGTGCCCGCCCACAGCACGCCGGGCTGGTCCGCGCCGCCGGCCGCCAGCGACCAGATCTGCCGCAAGGTCCAGTCCAGCGTATCGCTGCTGCCCTCGGGCTTGGCGGGATAGGCGGGCACGGCGACTTCCTGCCACGCGCTGGCGCCCGCGTCGAGGCGGTGCAGCTTGGCGCCGAAGTGACCCAGGTTCAAGGCTGCGTACACGGTACCGTCGCGGCCATCGTGGAGCAGCATGGAGACGGGATCGCCGGCAAACTGCACCAGCGCCAGCTGCCAGGCACCGGCCGCATCGACATCGAACTGGAACAGCCCCTTGCGGGTGCCGAGATACGCGCGTTGCGCCCTGCCTGGTCCCATGATTAACCTCCGGAAAGTGCCTGCAAGATATAAACTTGGCTGTCGGGCCGCAAGGCGTCGTCCAGTTCGCGCCGCTCGCGGCAACGGGCGCCGTCGATGAAGATCACGACGTTCGGACGCAGTGCGCCCTGCTCGTCGAGCACGTAGCCGCGCAGGCGCGGCTGCTGGGCAAAGACGCTGTCCAAGGCGACGCGCAGGCTTGACGCGGACACGTCCACCGTGGGGACGTTCAGGAAGCGTGCCAGTTGTTGGGTAAAATGCAAGTGCGCCATGCTGCCTTCGACGTCATCGGCCTGGACTCATTCTAGTCCGATTCGCCGACGATGCAACGGCGATACCGCTACAATAGCGGCAAGCACACAAGGAGGCCAGGCATGACGATTACCCCGGAAGAACTAGCGGTGCTGATGCAGGAAGTGGAAGTGGCCGACCCGATCGATTTTGCCGACCTGCCCTTCAACGAGCAGGAATTGCGCGGACTGATCGCCAACCACCTGTGCGAGATGGCCGACGCCATGGAAAGTTTCAGCCCGGAAGACCGCAACCTGGCCCTGCTGGCCGTGGCGGCCAAGCTGGTGCTGGAAAACCTCGTATTGCACGTGCAGTTGCTGCGCCGCCACGGCTTGCCCGTCAGCGACAGCGTGGAAGCGCTGCTGCAGCGTTTGAAGAACCCGGGCAAGCCCTGACTACGGCGCGGCAAGCCGCTATTGCAGGTTGATGGCGGTCAACACCATGCTGCTGCCAGGTAAATCCGTGCCTTGGCGGATGTACAGCACGCCATGCCGCGACAGCGCCAGGCTGCCGCCCATGCGGTAGGTCCAGACGGTCTTGCGGCTGGCCAGGTCGATAGCATAGGTATTGTTGCGCCCGCCAACAAACAGCAGATTGCCGGTGACGATCAGATCGCCGCCAAAATACCCATCAAGGGCCGTATCCAGGGGCCAGCGCCATAGGAGCGCACCGTCGGCGAGCTGGCGTGCTTCGAGCGCCTGACCGGCCTGGTTGCCCACGTACACGACGCCCCGCGCCACCACTGGCTGCGTGCTGAACTGCCCCTGCACCGTCCAGCGCACGGCGCGGCTATCCACGTCAACCAGGCTCAAGCTGTTATCCGCCGCCTCGCCGGCCAGCGGTCGCTGATTGAGCACCAGCACGCTGCCCGCCTCGGCCAGCACGGGCGCCTGGCGCAGGCTGCTCTTGTTCAAGCCGCCCAGCACCTGGCCCGGCACCGCCACGCTGAAGCGCGTCGTGCCATCGGCGATATTGAACGCCGTCAATGCCCCTGCCGCATGGCTGTACACCGTGCTCGCATTGACGGCGGGTGTCCACTCATCAACATTGCCCAGCTTGGACAAGCCCAGGCTGGCAGACCAGCGTGTCTGGCCCGTCGCCGCACCGATGGCACTCACATCGTTATTCCCGCCCAGGTAGACATTGCCGTCCAAAAAGGTGGGCGCCGTCGCCAGGGAAACACCCAGCAGTGCGCCATTCGTATTCGGCGGACGCACGCCGAGCGGCGCGCCACCAGCAAGCGCGTCAAAGACATACACGGTATCGCTGCCCGCCATGGCCAGCTTGCCGCCCGACACGGCCGGCGCGCCCAGGTAACCGTCCGACGTGAGCGACTGGGTCCAGCGCGCCTGGCTGTCGCTCTCGCTGAGCGCCGTCACCGTCGACGTGGTCACATATTTGCTGCTGCCTTCCGCCGGCGCGGCGGACTGCTGGCTGACATACACGAGGCCGTTGGCCGTCACCACGGGACTGCCGACGACCGCGCGCGGGGAGCTCGCGCCCAGCCAGGTCCAGCGGCGCGTGAAGCGGCGGCTGTCGAAGGTGGCCGGCACCAGACCCGTATGCGCGGCATTGCCATTCACGCCTTCCCAGTCGTCCACGCCGGGCAGGGCTTGCAAGGCGCCCATGCTGCCGGCGAGCGGCGCGACAATGACCTTGTAATCCATGCTTTCCGTCTTGTACAGGCCTACCGTGGCGGGCAAGGACAGCTCGATCTTGCCCGTGTACTCGCCGGGAAGCAGGCCAGGCACCGTTTTGAACGTCAGCCGCCAGCTGCCATCGGCCTGCTTCTGACGGTCGGCCGCCTGCAGCACGAGCGCCGTGCCGCTGGCGGGTTTTTCCTGCGGCTGGGGACGCGCATCGCTCACGCCATCGGCCAGGCGCACTGTCACGCGAATATCATCGCAGGTGGCGCCAGGCTGGGCCGTGCAGCTGCCGCTCACCTCCGCCAGCGTCATGCCGGGTTTTTCCTGCAAGCCAGGCGGCACGCCAACGGCGCTGCCGGAACCGCCGCCACAGGCGGACAAGGTAGTCATGATGGCCAGCGCCAATGCGGCGGCCTGCCACAACGAAGGGAATAATGTGCGCATGCAATGTCCATGTTGAGGTTTCATTTCCTCCCCAATGGAGGTGTGCTGGAAACCTGGACTGAATGTTATAGCATGAGAAACATTGTTAAAATCTAACAGATACTCACAACAATGCTTTACTTGCGCACGGCGCGCGCCTGGATGGTGATATCGCTTTCGGCCACGGCCACGCAGGGCAGGATGTAGCCGTCGAGCCGTTCATCGGGGCTGATGCCGGGCCAGTCCACCGTGTAGCGGATCTTTCCTTCGGGCATGTGACAAATGCACGTGCGGCACGTGCCGTTGCGGCAGGAACTGAGCAGGCGGATGCCGGCCAGCTCGGCGGCGGCCAGCACGGTGGTGCCCGCCTCGGCCCGGAATTGCCAGCCTTGCGGGACGATGGTGACGGTAAAGGTGGGGATGGTGAGGGGCGCGCTCATGCGCCCAGTTTAACAGTCCGCCAGGGTGGTCCAGGTAGCGCCCTGCGCATGGCTGCGCAGCACGGCCTCGGCAAAGGCCAGGCCCGCCACGCCATCGGCCACCGTCGGCAGCCAGCGCGCCGCTTCCGGTATCGGCGTCTCCGCCTGCAGGGCGCGAATGGCCAAGGCAGCATCGAGGTACAGCTGGGCGAACGCTTCCAGATACCCTTCCGGATGGCCGGCCGGCACGCGCGTGGCGTGGCGCGCGGCGGCGCTGTCGACCCGGCCCGGACGCAGCAGCTGGCGGTTGCCGCCCTGCGGCGTGAACCATAACGCGTTCGGCTGTTCCTGGTCAAAGTCCAGCTGCGCCTTGCTGCCGAACAGGCGCAATCGCACCGTGTTTTCGCAACCGGTCGCCACCTGGCTGGCCCACAAGGTACCTTTGGCTCCGTTGGCATAGCGCAGCATCACCTGCACGTGGTCGTCCAGGGTGCGGTGCGGAACAAAAGTCGACAGTTCCGCCAGCACGGCGTGCGGCGTCAAGCCGCTGACGAACTGCGCCAGGTGATACGCGTGCAAGCCCACGTCGAGCAGGGTGCCGCCCGGGCCGGCCTTCTGCGGGTCGTTATGCCAGTTGCCTTCATTCATGCCGCCCGCCGCGATGGCGTCGGCCAGCCAGTCCTGTGAATATTCGACTTGCACGAGGCGCAATTCGCCGATGTCACCCGCCTCGACCATGGCTTTCGCATGGCGCAAGAGCGGGTAGCCGCTGTAGGTATGCGTGAGCGCAAACAGCAGATTTTTCTGCCTGGCCAGCGCCGCCAGCGCCTGGCCTTCCGCCAGAGAGATGCCCAGCGGCTTGTCGCAGATCACGTGGATGCCCGCTTCCAGGAACGCCGTGGCGACGGGCGCGTGCAAATGGTTCGGCGTGACGATGGCCACGGCCTCGATGCCGTCGGGCCGCAGGCTTTCGGCCTGCGCCATGGCGCGGTAATCGCTGTAGCAACGGTCGGGCGCCAGGTGCAGCGCCGCGCCGCTATCGCGCGCGCGCTGCGGGTCGGACGACAGGGCGCCCGCCACCAGTTCGTACTGGTCGTCGATGCGCGCCGCGATGCGGTGCACGGCGCCGATGAATGCGCCCTGCCCGCCCCCTACCATGCCCAGCCGTAAGCGTCGCTGCATGTCGTCTCCCTATTTCAATCCCAACAAATGGTTGATCTGGCCCTGGTCTACGGCGCTGCCCGCGAAATCGTCGAACGCGCGTTCGGCCACGTGGATGATATGGTCACGGATGAAACGCGCGCCTTCGGCCGCCCCGTCCTCCGGGTGTTTCAAACAGCATTCCCACTCCAGCACGGCCCAGCCGGGGAAGTCGTACTGCGCCATCTTCGAGAAAATCGCCTTGAAATCGATCTGCCCGTCACCGAGCGAGCGGAAGCGTCCGGCCCGGTCCTGCCAGTCGCCATAGCCGCCATACACGCCCTGGCGCCCGTTGGGCCGGAACTCCGCGTCCTTGACGTGGAAGGCCTTGATGCGCGCATGATAAATATCAATGAACGCCAGGTAATCGAGCTGCTGCAGCACGAAGTGGCTGGGGTCGTACAAGATCGAGGCGCGCGGGTGGTCGTGGACGGCGGCCAGGAAACGCTCGAACGTCACGCCGTCGTGCAAGTCCTCGCCCGGATGCAATTCATAGCAAAGGTCCACGCCGGCCGCATCGAACGCGTCGAGGATGGGCAGCCAGCGCCTGGCCAGTTCCGCGAATGCCGTTTCCACCAGTCCGGCCGGGCGCTGCGGCCACGGATACAGATACGGCCAGGCCAGCGCGCCGGAAAACGTCACGTGCGCCTTGAGGCCCAGGCGTTGCGAGGCGGTGGCAGCCCACAGCAGTTGCTGCGCGGCCCAGGCCGTGCGCGCGGCAGGATCACCGCGGACTAGTTCTGGCGCAAAGCCGTCGAACAGCGCGTCGTAGGCCGGATGCACGGCGATCAGCTGGCCCTGCAAATGCGTCGACAATTCCGTCACCTGCAAGCCGTGGCGCGCCAGCAAGGCGACCACGTCGTCGCAGTACTGCTGGCTGGCGGCCGCCTGCTCCAGGTCGAACAAACGCGGCGCCGTCGGCAGCTGCAAGCCCTTGTAGCCCAGGCCGGCCGCCCATTGCGCCAGGTGCTCGAGCGAGTCGAACGGCGGCTCGTCGCCGAGAAACTGGGCCAGGAAGATGGCCGGGCCCTGGATGGTTTTCATGTCAATGTCCTGTTGGAGAAAGCCGGGGTCAGACCCTCAATGCCGCTAACGCAAAAGTCATTGCTGGCGGGCGAGGGGGTCTGACCCCAGAATTTAAAAAGGCGAGTTCGGAAAGTAAAACTGCTTGGCGTTCTCGCGCGTGATCAGCACCGAGGGGATGATCGTATTGGCCGGCAATTTATCACCTTTCAGGCGCGCTTCCGTCGTCAGCTTGATGGCGTCGTACATGAACTTCGGCGAGTACGACACGTCGGCCACGATCAGCGGGTCGGAACCGTCCATGATCTTTTTCACGGCGCCCTTCGCGCCCGCGCCGCCGAACACCTGCTTGATGTCCGTGCGCTTGGCTTGCGCGATGGCCTTCTGCACGCCGATGGCCATGTCGTCATCGGCGGCCCAGACGGCATCGATCTGTTTGAAACGGGTCAGATAATCCTGCATGACCTTGAAGGCATCGTCGCGGTTCCAGTTGCCGTACTTGGCATCCAAGACCTTGATATCGGGATGGCCCTTCATGACGGCGGAAAACGCGTCAAAACGCTCGTTGTCCAAGGTGGTCGGCATGCCGCGCAGCACGACGATATTGCCCTTGCCATTCAGGCTTTTCGCCAGGTATTCGGCCGGCAGCTTGCCGAAGGCCGTGTTGTCGCCCGCGATGTACGTATCCTGCGACTGCGTGTTCGTCAAGCCGCGGTCCACCACCGTCACATACACGCCCTTGTTTTTCACTTGCGCCACGGGCTGCGTCAGCGAGGCCGATTCGATGGGGAAGATCACCAGGGTGTTGATCTTGTTCACCGTCAACATGTCCTGCAACTGGTTCGCCTGCTCGGGCGCCGTGGCGGCCGTCTTGACGATGATTTTCACGCCCGGATGGGCTTTCTCGAGTTCCGCCTTGGCCTGGTTGGCCCACCACACGATGCCCGAGGTAAAACTGTGCGTGGCCGTGGGGATGGCCACGCCGACGACCAGCTTGTCAGCGGCTTGCGCCGGCCCCATCGGCAGCGCCCACGCCTGCATCACCAGCACTGCCATCCCTGCTACCCGTATAAAGCTCTTCATGCTGCTCTCCTCCAAGGTTGTGGGCGCCCGTTGGCCGCCCTTTCAGAACGCCGCTGTGTTTTTATTTGCGGCCTCGCTGCAGGAAGGCGACGGCGATGATCACCACGCCTTGCACTGCGGCATTCAGGTAGACACTGATGATGCTGGTCAAATTCAGGATATTGCTGATCACGGACAGCAGGATGGCGCCGATCACGGTGCCGACGATGCGCCCTTCGCCGCCCTTCAGCGCCGTGCCGCCCACGACGACGGCGGCGATCGCTTCGAGTTCCCACAGCAAGCCCGTCGTCGGCGTGGCCGAACCCAGGCGCGGCACGTACAGCACCGTGGCGATGCCGACGCAGACGCCCAGCAGCATGTAGGTGGCGATTTTGACTCTGTCGACATTGATGGCCGCATAGCGCGCCACTTGCTCGTTGGAACCAATCGCCTGCACGTGGCGGCCAAAGGTCGTACGGTTGAGGATGATAGCGCCGGCCGCGGCGACGAACAGAAAGATCCAGATCGGGATCGGCGCGCCCAGCACGCTCGTGTAGTAGACGGGGCTGTACAGCTCGGACAGCGTGGCGTCCAGGGTCAGTGCGCCGCCATCGGCCAGATATGTGAGCACGGCGCGGAAGATGCCCAGGGTGCCCAGAGTGACGATGAACGGTTCGATATTGCCCTTGCTGATCAACAAGCCGTGCATCAGGCCGAAGCCGGCGCCCAGCACCAGCGCCATGGCGATGCCCAGCACCAGCATGGTGATCGGTGCCAGGTCGCCGCCCGCGCCTTGCGCCAGCGCATTCATGAAATAGATCATGCAGCCGGCGATCAGCGCCGCCATGGAGCCGACCGACAGGTCGATGCCGCCCGAGATGATGACGAAGGTCATGCCGACGGCGATGATGCCGATGAAGGCCGTGCGCGTAAGCACGTTCATCAGGTTGTCCACGGTGGCGAAGTCGCCATTGAGCAGGGTGCCCGCGATGCACAGAGATAACAAGCCCAGCACGGGGCCGAAGCCCTTGATGCGCGCGCCGAATCGGGAGATTGGGGATACGGTGGTGTCAGTGCGTGCCGGTTGCATGGGCAATCAACTCCTCTTCGGTCAGGTGGTCAGCAGACAGGGTGGCTTGCAGGGTGCCGGCGCGCATCACGGCGACGCGGTGGCACAGGCCGATCAATTCGATCAATTCCGATGAAATCACGATCACGGCGCGCCCTTCGGCAGCCAGGCGGTGGATCAGAAAGTAAATATCGCGCTTGGCGCCCACATCCACGCCGCGGCTCGGTTCATCGAGCACGACGACGCGGGGGTCCGAATGCAGGTATTTCGCCAGCGCCAGCTTTTGCTGGTTGCCGCCCGACAGCATGCGCGCGCGACTGTCCAGGTCGCCCGTGCGGATATTGAAATCGTCAACCGCCCTGGCCAGCGCCGCCTTTTCCGCTTTCAAGTCCAGCCACGGCCGCGCATAGCGCTCCATCGTCATCATGGTGAGGTTTTCCCGCAAGCCCAGGTTTACGTGCAGTCCTTTTCCCTTGCGGTCTTCGCTCAGATACGTCATGCCGTGCTGCATCGCTTGCCTGGGCGTGCGGATATCCATAGCTTGGCCATTGAGATGGATCAACCCCGCGCTGCGCGGACGCAAGCCCAGCAAGGCCTCGAACGATTCCGTGCGCCCCGCGCCCACCAGGCCCGCAAAGCCCAGCACTTCACCGGCGCGCACCTCGAAGGACAAGTCCCTGGACCAACCCGGCACCGTCAGCCCCTCGACTTTCAGCAACACAGGAGCTTCTTTCGGCAGCGCCACCTTGGCGGGGAACATGTCGGACAATTCGCGCCCCACCATCAGGTTCGCCATCTGCTGACGCGTGAGGCTGGCCGTCGGCTCGCGCGTGACGAAACGCCCGTCGCGCATGACGATGACCTCGTCCGTATTGCGCTCCACTTCGTCGAGCTTGTGGGAAATGTAGAGGATGGTGACGCCATCGCTTTTCAGCTGCGCCATGACGGCGAACAGGCGCTGGGTTTCCGACGACGTCAGGGTGGCCGTCGGCTCGTCCATGATCAAAAAGCGGGCGCGGCGCGACAGGGCCTTGGCGATTTCCACCAGCTGTTTCTCGGCGACGATCAGGTCGCGTATTTTGGTGTCGGGCGAGACGTCCAGCCCCACCTGTTTCAGATAGCGCGACGCTTCTTCGCGCATGGCGGCCTCGTCCAGCAGCCAGCCGCGCGTCTTTTCGTGGCCTAAAAACATGTTTTGCGCCACCGTCAGGTGCTCGGCCAGGTTGAATTCCTGGTGGATCAGCACGATGCCGGCGCTTTCCGCCGCGCGCGAACTGGCGAAGCGCCGGGGCTGGCCATCGATCAGCAGCTGGCCTTCGCTCACGCCTTCGTAGCCGGCGAGGATTTTCATCAGGGTCGACTTGCCGGCGCCATTTTCGCCCAGCAAGCCATACACGCGCCCGGGCGACAGGGTAAAACTGACGCCATGCAAGACGCGCACGGGGCCGAAATCCTTGCACACTCCCTCGAAACCGACGGCAACGCTCACTATGCACTCCCTCGCAAGACCAAGTTATGTTCCAGCAGCACGCCCGGCACGCTGGCTGCCGGGTTAGCCAGCCGCTGCAGCAGCAAGCGCGCCGCCGTCTCGCCCAGCTCGCGCATCGGCTGCGCGATGGTGGTCAAGCCCGGATCGATCTGCGCGGCGATGGCGATATCGTCGAAGCCGATGACGGCCACGTCTTCCGGCACGCGTTTTTTCAGCTGGCGCAGCGCGCTCAGCACGCCAATGGCCAGGGTGTCGGAGACGGCAAAGATGGCCGTCGGTGCGTCCGGTCCCGCCATCATGCGCAGGGTGGCGGCCGTGCCCGCTTCATAGTCGAGGCTTTGCACCGTGTGCACCCACTGCGGCTGCACGGGCAAGCCGGCAGCCGCCAGGGTGTCCAGATAGCCTTGCTGGCGTTGACGCGCGTACAGATAGCGTTCGTCAGAATTGATCAGGCCGATGCGCGTATGGCCGCGCGACAGCAGATGCGCGACGGCATCCGACGCTGCCCGGTGGTTGTCGATGCCGACATAGGGCACGGCCACGCCGGGGTCGAATTCGCAGCAGGCCACCCACGGCAGGCTGACGGATTCATGCGACAGCGCATGCTGCACCGTGTCCGGGTCCAGGCAGATGGCGCCGTCGGCGCGGTGCATGCGCAGCAAGTCGAAGTAGGAGCGCTCGCGGCCCGCATCGGCACCCGTGTCGCACAGCAATACAAAGTAGCCGTGTTCGCGCGCCACCGTGTCGATGCCGCGCACGATCTGCGCATAGAAAGGGTTGCCCATGTCGGGCACCATGGTCAGCAGCATGCGGCTCTCGGCCGTGCGCAGGCTGCGCGCCAGGTGGTTCATGCGGTAGCCGAGCGCGGCCACGGACGCGAGCACCTTGTCGCGCGTGGGCGCCCGCACCCCTGCCTGCTCGTTCATCACACGCGAGACGGTGGCCACCGACACGCCCGCATGTGCGGCGACGGCGCTGATGGAAACGGTTTCTGTCGGCAAGGAAGACGGGACGGCTGGCGGCATGGGGCTTTTCACATAAATGTAATCGATTACATTTATAGGCCAGTCACGCGCGCGATGCAAACATTATCGATGCTGCGATGCGCAAAAAACAGGCCCGGTGCGGGCCACCATCAGTATAGATTTTCGGGGCTGGAGCGCCAATGTTGCGTGGCAAAATGGCTTATCAGGGAGAAATGGGCACCGACAATATCCGCTCGGTACCCAAGCCGACCCAACGACAAGGATCCGTGTCGACTTGTCTGGATCCGTTGAGCCGTAGAGACTTACCAGTCCTTGTCGCCACCATCCGCAGTGGCATTTTTGGCGGCAGCGGTGGATGTACTGCGCTTCACCTGGGTTTTCAGTGGCGCCACGGCAGGCTCAGCCTTGACGATGGCCTTGTCTACCGGTGCTGCTTCCCGCACCTGCAACACGCCCGCAGCGATACCATCGAGCTTGATTTTGACGTTTTCCAGAATGCCATACGACAAGTTCGGCGTCACGCGTTCGATACGTACCTCGCAGCACAGTTTTTCCATATTGCCCAGTGACTGGCCGGTCTGCGGATCCTTGATCTCCTTGCCTTGCTGATACACACGATAGCGGCCGTTTTGCACCACCGCATTGCCACCCTGGCTCAATACGACGTTATCACCATCACGCTCGACGATGGAAATGGGGAAAGTGCGCAGCAAGATAGCCTCGGTAGCCTGTTTGACGATCGCTGTTTGCATGTTCTGTAGCGTCTGGCTCTCATTGAAGTTACTGCCCAGAGTCGTGGCGGCAATCGCTGGCGGCTCGCCATGCAGGGTGGTCGCTTGCAGGATCTGCCGCGTAGCCAGATTGATCATGCGTTGCGAGACAGACCAGGCACCGGCATAGGACACCAGTTCGCGGTCCGAGGTCTGCAGCCTGCGTGCATGTCGCTGGTAAGCGAATTCATTGACCACGCCGACCCACACCAGATCCGCGCTCAACGCCTGTCCCAGCTTGGCAAGATCGGTACTGGGGGAATTACCCGAGGTAATCATATTCAATTCATCCTGCAACTCGCCCTCAAACTGGCGATCCAGCACGGTAAAGCGGCCCGTTTGCGACAGGGCGTCAATGATCTGCTGGCGGATCGGCGCCAGCACTTCCTGCGCCGGCACTACGCGCCCACCAATGTTGAAGCTGGCTTGCTCGCTGCGCAGCGGCGCCACGACGATCTTGATCTTGCCACTATCGGCTGGCGCCTTGAACTTGGCAATGCGCGCTTCGATCTCCACCTTGTAAAGACCGCCCTTGGAAAATGGCGATGCCATGTCAAGCACCTTGAACGAGGAGACCACGCCCTTCGATTGACTGATGATCTGCTCGGCAAATGCCTGGCCCTGCATGGTCGCCTTCATACTGGCGCTCCCCGAACCGGCCGTCGAATCGACATCGAGCGTTGCCGTCACCTGCTCAAACATGCTCGCATTGCTCGAACTGGCTTGCACAGTGGCACCATTGACTTGCATGATGGCCAGCTTGAGCGCGTCATTGAGCGCGGCACCGGGCGAAATGCCGCTGCCAGTTGCCGTCGTAGTGACTTGTTCGACCTGTCCGACGTCAGCTGTCTGCGTCAGCTTAGGCGCGCTGGACGCAACAGGCGGCTGCGCAGCTTTCTCGCCACAAGCAGCCAAGCCCAAGGCAATACTCAGCAGTATGGCTGGCATACCGGATTTCATTATGATCTTCATAGGCAATTCCATTGTCCCCAAAAAAAAAGGGCGAACCAGTCGCCCTGCTGTCTTCCCTGTGCGCTTTTGACTTACAGCAATGCTGTAGCGTCGCTGGCTTCTTTTGGCAGCGGAATGTTATTGTTCTTGGCAAAGTCGATCGCCACTTTCAAGGTGCTGCCGACGGCCTTGATCGACGACGGCAGGTTTTGTGCAATGAACAGGGCCGAATTGGCCGATGCGCCCAGAGCGGTGACCGATGGCTTGAAGCTGCCGACATCCTTGCTCATGCCGACGTACTGGATCACGCCTTTCGACAGATCAATCAAGCCTTCGGTAAAGCGCTGCTTGCTCGCATCATCCATGGCTACTTTCTTGCCCTTCATTTGCTCTTCCAGCAGTTTGCTGTTTTCGCTTTGCATCTTGCTTGCACCCTGCAGGCTATCCTTGGTGGCGCCTTCGGTCAGGTTCTGCGCTTCCAGGGCGGCCTTGTCCGACTGTTCCTTCAAACCAAACGCGGCCAGCATGGTCGCATCGGCTTTCATGACGCTTTGCGTGCCGCCGACATATTTCTTGACGATCTGCTCGGCTGTAACCCCTTTGCCGCCGCCCAGCGCACCGGACAGGCTACCGAATTGAGCCGATGCCAGACTCGAAACTGCCAACAGGGTCGCACCCAACAATGCGGAAATACGGATATGCTTCATGACTTGCCTTTTTATAAAAAGAATGGGAAACAGTCGAGAAAATGGAAGATGCGGGCGTTCGACCTGCCGCCCGCACCGGTATGTCAATACACGCCAGCAGCGCTCAAGCGGCTGATAATTTCCTTTGCCGCCAGTGCGGAAGCGTCCTTCAAGGCCTTGGTCTGGGCTGTCGCATTGTCCGCACCGAGGCCAAAATACTGTACCGGTGGCACGGCCGCCACTTCACGTGGCAATGCGCCACGCAAATCGAGTACGCGGCCGGTGACCGATACCACGACGCGCTGCAAGCCGGTCGCTTCATCGGTCGCGGCAGGATTGACATCAAACGTGGCTAATGCCAGCAGGGGCACATTCGCCTTGCGCAAGGCGGCAACGATGGAGCGCAAGGTCGCAGGCGCCAAATCATTACCTTTGGAGAAATCTTTATTCACTGATGGAATGTCCTTGTCACCGAGTACGAACTCAGGATCGGCGACCAGGTACCCTGCTTGCGAAAACACGCTCGTCACGGCCGTCTTCTGGTTGGCCAGCGAAAACACACGGTAATCGGTTTCATCGGCCTTGCGCACGGTGCTGCCACCGGTTTCGACCTTGATAGTCTGCTTGAGGGCAACGTTTTCATTCCGGCGCACGCTGGCATTGGTGGCAATGGCCCCGCCGCTCAGCGATTCGCCTTCGCGGCCATTCACGCTGCCGCTCGTTTTTGCGCTGCCGTCGAGGGTCAGCTCGGCACGCTTGACGACACGCTCATCAAATGCCTTGACGCTGGCCACTTCGCGGCCAACAAAGACATACACCATCTGCGATTTTTCCCCGTTCGATACCCGACCGGTGGCACTGGCGCCTTTCAGGGTATTCCTCAGTTTCGCCACATTGAGTTCGGCACGCACCGCCACGGAATATTTACGCAAACTGGTCTGATCCTGCTCATTCAGGACAACAGTACTGAGCAAGAATTTATCCAGATTGGCCTCTATCTTTGCCTGGATCGCCTCGAAGTTCTCCGATTCCGCTTCGCCGCTTTCAGCGAAATAGCGTTCTATCGCCGCCATTTGCGCCTTCTGATAAGCCATTTCCTTGTCGGCATCCGTCAACATGGCCGCATATTTCACCGTCGCCGCGCCTTTTATTTGAACAACCTGGGAAAAACAAGAGCCTGCCAAAAGCAAGCCCAGGCAAAACAACATCAATTTTTTCATCTATTTACTCGCCTTTAATATCACCCGAGTTGCCTCGAGTTGTTTACCAATATCCTTGGCGCCAGCCGCGGTCTGTATCCATTTCATGTCGCCACCCTCAAATGCGGCGGTCAGTTTTAAAAACAGACCGCGTAAGGCAT
Organism: Janthinobacterium sp. GW823-FHT01H08; assembly: GCF_058797855.1. NCBI lineage: Bacteria > Pseudomonadati > Pseudomonadota > Betaproteobacteria > Burkholderiales > Oxalobacteraceae > Janthinobacterium > Janthinobacterium sp. GW823-FHT01H08. Next base: position 541,940 of record NZ_CM179504.1, on the reverse strand, counting down.
CTTGATATGCAGCGAAATCATCAGAACCAATACGGCCGGCAGGAACAATTGCCGTTTCACCGTTTTTCAAGTCTGTATTCAGAAAATCGGAATTGAGCAACGGCTCAGAGAACTGTACATGCGCATAGGCACCATATACATACGATATCGCGACAGCGGTTTCCGCCGTTTTAATCTTGGCAAACTTATTCAGAGCAATATCAAAAACATAATCACCCTCACCGATATTCAAATCGACGTCATCGCCATTCTCGAGCCGCAGCGACATGCGTCCCAAGGCGTCGCCAGCCTTGCTCGGCAGCAACGGTACGCCAGCCTTGGCGGACAGTACCGAAGCAAAGGCGTCAACCACCATGCTTTCCATCAGTTGCGGCTGGCTACGCAGCGCGTCGGGCATGACAGCCAGCGCTTCCGGCGCCACTTTGGCACGCCGGATCTGGATCGTGCGCTGGCCTGGGGTCGGCAAAGTCGCGTGGGCAAGGCGATCAAGGTATTGCGTCACCAGGCCCTTGCCCTCTTCCTTCAACAATAACTGCTCGATGAATCCGCTGATACGTGCCGCATCGGGTGCGTCCGGCGTGGCATCAAACAGGGCGGCATTGACGGGATAACTGCGTACCACGGTCTTGCTCTTGTAATCGAAAATCAGGGCATCGCCACGCAAATTGACAAAGGTCTTGTAATAACTGCCGAAATTTTCCGTCAATACCGTTTCGCCGGTCAGTACCAGCACCGTGATCAAGGCCTGATCACTTTTCTTGAGATTAACGAGAGATGCGGGCGGCAACAGACTGAGGGCAGGATTGGCCACCTTGCCACTACGGTCGTGAATAATGCGCGAAAGGTTCTGCCCCGACTTATCGGCACGCAAGCGCATATATACTTGATGGGAATATGGAAAACGAACGCCGGCCGTGGCGGAGTCACCGGAAAATGCAAATCCGGCTACCGCTATATCAGCGGCAGAGGCTGGGAACGCGAGCAGGAAAAAAATCAGTTGAAATGACAGAACTGCAGATATCTTGGATTTCGACCACACGAACCAACCTCTATTGCCTCATGGAAATAGCATAAATTGTAACTTATTTCTCATCAAGCAATCAAAAGTATTTTTCCACTTTATTACGTTTGTTGTAAATTTTGATGTTCCGTGACTTACCAAGAGTAAACCAGAGAACATCGCTGGCTATTTTTTTTGAAAGCAGTGTCATAAATATCCACACCGCCTTCCATCAATTTTTCATCATCGCGCAAAACGTTTCCGGATTGCCGTCAAGGATGACGCCGCTGGGCCAGCGGTGGCTGCGCTGCTGGGCGCGCAGCAGGGACGCGGCCAGGGCCGAGTCGCCGTCGACGGCATACACGAAGACGGGCATGTTCAGGCTGGCCGCATCGGCCAGCAAATTCGGATTGGCGTCGAGGCTGCGCGCGTCCACGTGCACGCCCGTCGGCATGCCGATCTGCTGCTGCACGCGCTGCAGCCAGGGCTTGTCCAGCTTGGGCGGACGGGCATTTTTCGTGATATAGCGGCTGACCCGGTTGGCGCCGGCCGCCTGCGCATTGCGCGCATCAAACACGAGCAGACCCAGGTAACCGTGCGGATCGGCACGGCGCGCACAGGCGAGGTTGTTCGGCACGCCCGACGTCAAAAACCAGTTGCCATGCTTGATGTTGGCGCGCAACTGCGCCACCAGCGTATTGATGGGCGCGCACGACGGCACGACATCCTTGATTTCCGCATTCAGGGTCTTGGCCGGGAACGCGGTGGCCAGGTCGGCCACATCGCTGACGAACGGCGGCGTTTCCGGCGTGGCCACGCCGCGGTTCTTCATGCTGGCCGCGCGCCAGTCGTCGGCCGTCAATTGTTTCACGGTACGGGGCGATCCCGTGTCGACCACCCGGCCCGTGAGCAGATCGTGGTGCACCACCCAGCTGCCGTCACCGAGCAGCTGCAAATCCGTCTCGACGCCGTCCCAGGTGCCGAAATACGTGTTGCGCAGCGCGCTCAGCGAGTTTTCCGGCGCATTGCCGGCGCCGCGGTGGGCGTGCACCTTCATGCCCAGGCAGTCGGCCTGGACGGCCGTGCTGGCCATGCACAGCAGCAAGGCCAGGGCGGCCGCCTTATTTTTTTTCCGGGTGATAACCATATTCGAGTCCCTGCAAAATATTGATGCGGATCGCTTCGTTGACGGGGTAGCTGTAGCCCTGCCCCACCGCCACGACGTGCGTGATATTGGCCAGCAAGCCCTTGCCGGCGATTTGCCAGCGCGTGCTGTCGCCGTCGGCCTGGCGGTTCCAGTCCAGCATCTGGCGGAACAGCTCGCTCTTCGTGACATTGTTGTCCGACAGGCTGAAAATGCCCCAGGTTCCCAGGAAGGCGCCGGCCAGCACGCCCGTGGCGATCCAGGCGGAACGGCGGCTCAGCTGGCCATCGGCGCCCGCCTGCTCGCCCCGGCGCGCCGCCAGCACCAGCAAGCCCACGGTGGCGATCAGGTACAGCAGTTTCGAAAAGTGGCCGATGGCGCCCAGGAGCGAAAAGAACAGGGCCACGGGCGGCACGATGGCCGCGCGCGCCGCTTCCTTGCCCTCCGCATAATACTTGCCATGCACTTCGAAGTCGCTGCGACTGGCGCGGTATTCGACCAGCTTTTCCGCCGTCTGGCGCGCGGCGAACTGGTCGAACAGGCGGCTGAACTCGGCCGGGCTCGCATACGCGTCCTGCACCACGGCGCCCCTGGGCAGCCGCAAGCCCTTGCCCGCTTCGCTGCCGTCGCCGCCGTCCGGCCCGTCGCGCAGCACGGCCTGGATGCCGGGGCGCGCGACGAAGGCGGGGAAGGACAGGCCCGGCGGAATGCGGTCGCCTTTGATAGTCAAGCCCTTGCCGGCCGCTTCCGACGCGTAGCGGCGCTTGACGGCCAGGCGGAACGATAGCTGGTCGGCCGGGTGCCAGTTGGCCGATACGGGCACCTTTTTACGCACATTGTTGACCACGGCCGCCTTGCGCCGCGCCGGCACGGAATGCGGCTGCCAGCCATGGCGCGACAGGCTTTGGCGGTAATCGTTCCACGCCGATTCCTGCTGCTGGCGCAAGCCCGCATCGTCGTCGGGAATGATTCCCGAATACAATTTCCACTTGTCATGCACTTCGCCGATCGCCTGCTGGTACTTGTCGTAGTAACCGGCCGCGCCGCCGGCGATCTTGCGGACATTAAAGTTGATCAACTGCTCCTTGGCCGGCTCCATGCGCTCGTCGAGGTGGCCCACCGACACGGCCAGAAACGGAAACAGGGCGAGGAAAGCCTTGCCTTCGGGCTTGGCAAACAGGGTGGCATCGTCGACCAGGCCCTGCAATTGCAGGCTGCCGCCCACCAGCGAGCGCTGCATCAGGGTGGTGTTGAAGGCCAGGCGGCGAAATTGCGCATCGCGCGTTTCCACCAGCACCGTGACCGTCGTCTTCAGGATGCCGAATACGACCGCGGCCGTGGCGATGCAGCAGAAGATGATCTTTTTCCAGCTGGGGCCGCTGCCATTGTTCTTCAGGCGGCGGCGCCACATCAGTTGCAGCACCACCAGCGCGGCGGCGATGCCCGACAGGCTGCGGCCATAGAATTCCACGCCTTCCACGTCGTGCGGCTTGACGTCGCCGCCCACCACGTCGAGCAAACGGGCATTGAAGCCCAGCTCGCAGCACAAATAAATGATCGTCAGGACGATCAGGATCAAGGTCTGCCGGATTTGCAGACTGCGCAGACTAGCGGCCATCTTATTTCCTCAGATCGATGACGACGGGCTTGATCTCTTCAGCCTGGAAGATCATCGGCGCGGCCGCCGGCGCGGCACCGCGCGGGGCGGGCACGCTGATGGCGGGTGCCGCCGCCCTGGCCGGAGTTTCCTGGCGGCGCGGCTTGGCGCTGGCGCGGCTGCCCGCTTTCGGCGCGGCGGCCGGGGCCGATGCCGGGGCCGGCGGCGCGGGAATCACGCGGCCGCTGTCGCTGCCGCTGCCAGGCAGGGTGGCGATGGCGGGTCCCGTGCCGCGCAAGCCGTCGTCGGCAAACGGCTGGGCGCGGGTATCGACGCCGGGCGGCACGGCCACGCTGGCGTTGAGCAGACGGTTGTCCGTGTAGATCATGCGCGACAGGCGGTTGTAGTTGGGAAAGTCGATATTCAGCGATTTCGCGTCCGCCGCCAGTTCCACGCGGGGGCGGTCCTTGCAATTGCCCACCGTCCACTGCAGCACGTCCGTGCCCTGGAAAGCCAGCACTTCATAGCGGTAGGCGCAGCCGCGCTCCTGCGTTTCCACGATCACCACCGTGCGCTCGCCCACGTTTTCCACGCGCGCCACGCGGGCCGTGATCGCGTTGGCCAGCGGCACGACGCGAAACGCCTGCGACAGCTTGATCGAATACTTGCCTTGCGGATCCTTGCGCAAGGTGCCTTCCGTGCCGTCGCGCAGGCGGAAGGTGGACAGCGGCGTGCCGAACAGCTCGGCCGTATCGAGGCCCATCATCACGCCGCCACGGCCGTTCGGCGTCATGGCGCAACCCGTCAGCAAGACGCCGGCGGCCACACCCATGGCCAGTGTGCGCCAGTGCGCGGATGCAAAACTCTTATACGTTGTCATGCTCGATAACTTTCTCTTATTTCAGGATTCAGGGATTGATGACGGCCAGCGGATTGCCCGGGCCTGGCGGCGGCAAGACTTTCTGGCGGTTGCGCGACAGCACGGTGAAGGCGCCCAGGGTGTCCGGTCCGGCGACGATTTCCAGCTGCTCGCGCTGCAGCCAGGTGCGGATCTCCGCCTCCGTCGCCTCGGCGCGGAACAGCACGCGCGTGCGCACGCCCGTCTCGACGCCGCTGCCACTGCCGCTGCGGAATTCCGCATTGCCGACGACAGCCTGATCTTTCGGCAGGAACAGCCACGCCGATTGCACCACCATCACGCTGGCGGCCACGGCCGTGACGATCTTCAGCCAGCGGCTGGCATTGGCCGCCTTGATTGGCGTCAACTGTGGCGCGGCGGCATCGGCCGGGGCGATCTGCAACTGCTGCAGCCCCTGGCGCAGCAATTGCCGGTAGGCCACGCGGCCATCCTTGCCCAGCTCGCTCGACAGGGGCGTGCCCGTCAGCGCATAGCCGTCGCCAGGCAAGGCCACGCGGGCGATGACGCCCGGCGCCGCCGTGGCCCCATTGGCACGGCCATGCGTTTCCAGCCAGCGCGCCGCCTGCAGGCGCTCCTGGCTGAACACGCCCAGGCAGGCGCCCAGATCCGTCACGGCCAGGGTCATGGGCATGTCGCACAACACCAGGCCCGCGCGGGGGTCGGCGGGCGCGTCGCGCTCCTCGACCACGAGGCCGCAGGCATCCGCATAGGACGTGTCCGGCGTGACGAGCCAGCCGCGCCAGCGCTGGCGTGTGCTGTCCCAGGCGTCGAGCAGCACGGCGCCAAAGCCGGGGCAACGCGCCAGCAGGTGGATCTGTCCGCCCGCGATGGGCCGCCCGGCCAAGGGCGCCGCGTCGCTGCGGCGCGCAAAGCGTTCCATCAAGTGCTCCGGCACGGCAATGCCGCGCCAGTCGGGGGGAGTGCCCGCCACGTCCGCGTCCAGCAGCTCGGCGGAAGTCGGCGGCGATGGCAGGCGCGCGGCAACGATGGCCAGCGAGGGCGTCAATGCAGTCATGCCGGTGGCCTTTCATCAGGGTTCGGGTGGGTGGACACGGGGTCCATGTGCAGGGATAACGCGGCCACGCACAGAATATCCAAAACTATTTGCGCCGCCTGCAGGTCGCGCGCGGTCAGCGCATCGCCCACGCGCAGCTTGAGCAGGATCAAGACCCAGCTGCCCAGCAAGGTGGCGCGGTGGGCAGGCTCGACCACCTGGCGTCCCGCGCTGGCGGGATCGCCCTTCTGCCGGTGCACGAGGCCCAGCTTGCCGCCATGGTAATGCGCGGAAGCGATCTGCTCGGCCAGTTCCTTGACGGGCATGCCGCCGCAGCCGCAATGGCGCAACAGCAAGATCAAATCGCGGGGCAAGGTGGCGATAAAAACGTCGGCCGCTTCGCGCACTTGCTGCGGCGTGAGCTGGTAGTCGCGCAGCGGTTCGGCATAAGAGTCGGGCGCCTGCAAGTCGCAGCCCTCCTGCGCATCGGCGTCGTCGTCATCGCGCTGCTTGCGCAGCTGGTCGATGATGAAGCGCTTGAAGTATAGGTACAAGGCGCCGACGTGGTGGGGCGCGGCGTCGCTGTCGCCGTGCAGGACTTTTTCAATGAAAAACTGGTGGCGCAAGTCAACCAGCGAATCGCCGAGCGAGGCCGCCTCGCGCGGGCGGCACGGCGTCAGCGCGGCAATGACGCGCTGGTAAAACTCGCCCAGTTCGCCTTGTGTCAGCCGCTGGCGGCGCGTCCAGAAGTCATGAATCCGTTCAAATTGTTCCGATTGCAAAGCCGGTCCGATCGTGTGTTGGGCGGCACGCGCCACTGGCCGGCGGCGATACCCACCGTGCGCTGGCCAGACAAGAGAAACTTGTCAGTAAGGTAAAATGCATTTAGGCAATTTTCTCATATCACAGTAAAAATCGCTAACTTTTGTTACTTTCACGACAATCCCCGAGACCCCGATGCAACGCCTGATTCCCCTGTTTTTCAGCCTGTTCTTTTTACTGCTCAGCAACGTCGCGCACGCCACCGCGCCTGCGGCTCCCGGCAAGCGCATCGCCCTGGTGATCGGCAACGCGGCCTATCCGCAGCCGCTATTGAATCCCGTGAACGATGCGCGCGCCATGGCCGAGCGCCTGCGCCGCCTGGGCTTTGAAGTGCTGTTGCGCACGGACATCAATGCGCAACAGCTGCAAAAGGCGTCGGCCGAGTTTTCCACGCAGGCGCGCGGTGCCGATATCGCCCTCGTGTTTTACGCGGGCCACGGCGCACAGGCGGGCGAAACCAATTATGTGTTGCCGCTGGGCGCCAACATGAATGCGCTCAGTGCCGCGGCCATCGCCGCGCAGGGCGTGTCCGTTTCCAGCCTGGCGGGCGACCTGCAGCGCACGGGCGCGCGCGGCGCCGTGCTGATCCTCGACGCTTGCCGGCAGGAATATACGCGCGGCGGCGCCGTGATGGTCCCTGGCAGCGGCAACGCGGCCAGCCACGGCTTTGCCGACACGCAAGCGCCACGCGGCGTGGTGATCGCCTATTCGGCCGGACCGGGCGCCCTGGCGCGCGATTTCTGGTCGCCCGATTCGCGCAACAGCCCATACACCAGCGCCCTGCTCGACGCGCTCGACGCCCCGGGTCTGCCCATGAGCGACGTCTTCTCGCAAGTGGCGGCCAGGGTCGCCGCCATGACGCACGACGTGCAAAAACCGCGCGTGTCGTTCGGCGAAACGTCGGCGCGCCTCGTGCTGAACATGGGCAGCGGCAAGGGCGTCAGCCAGCCTCCAGCCAGCGTGCTGGCCGGCGCGCAAGGACAGGGCGGCATGCGCGCACCGGTCCCGGCGCCTGCGCCAGCGGTGGAAAAGTCGGCCGCCCCCGGTGCCAAGGTGTGGCCAGGCAATGTGCTGCAAGACATCAACTATGAAATCCGCATGCAGATCGCGGCCCGGCCCTTTCCCCGCCAGCAGCTGGAAAAGCGCGCGCGGGGCGGCGATCTGGTGGCGCTGACGGCGCTCGGCTACGGCATCGGCGGCGGCGACGCGGGCATCAAACAGCCGAAGGCGGGGATGCAGTGGCTGGAAAAAGCGGCCGCGAAAGATTTTCCTATCGCCCAAACCTACTTGGCCGAATTGCTGATGGTCAAGGGTGACCCGGCCTCATTGAAACGGGCGGGTGTGTTGCTGGACGCCGCCTCGCAGGCGGGCTACAGCCCCGCCCATGCGTATAAATTCGACCTGGCGCGGCGCACGGGCGCGCCGCCGCAGGACGCGGCCCGCCATCTGCAGGATGCCTTCATGGGCTTGATGAAGGACTACCAGGGCGCCGCCAAGGACGTATTACAGCCGCCGAAAAAATAACTCAAAATAATTTTGGATTTCCCTGAACTGCCTTCGTTATCCGTGGGTACATGCAATACAGCATGACAGTGACCAGGGAAATCTTATGCACACATCCAGCCCGGCAGCAACCATTACCACCGGCCAACGGGGCCGCATCCTCGCCTACCAACCGAGCGGACAAGGTTCCGTCAGCGTGGCCGGCATCCAGCATGCCTTCGACGTAGCCACCCACTGGCGCTCGGACGTGGCGCCCGCCATCAACGCCGTCGTCGACGTGCGCTTCGATGATGCCGGCGGCCTCGCCACCGTCACGGCCATTCCCGCCCAGCAGCTGGCCCAGGAAGACATGGCCGGTGCCGCCAAGCTGGCGCGCGACAAGGGCCAGCAACTGTGGGGCCGGGCCGTCTCGGCGCTCGGCATCCAGGTGCTGGGGGCTCTTGGCGTGCTGATCGCCGGCGCCTTCATCTTCAACACCATCGGCATCCGTTTGTTCGCCTCCGTCTCGCGCACCTATTGGCAGCTGCTGGGCCTGTCCGCCGACAGCCTGGAAAGCTTTGCCCGCGATGGCGGCAGCGGTTTTACCTCGGCCCAATTCTTCTTCCTGCTGGCGATTGCCGCCTGCTGCGCCACCATGGCCAGCAGTCACCCGAAAGCGGCGCTGGGCAAGTGCGCGCCGCTGCTGTTCATCGTCATCCACAGCAGCTTGCTGTTCATCAAGATCAAGGGCGCCGTCAGCGACGCGGGCAACGCCATGGGCGGCATCATGGGCAGCCGCGCGGCCCGCATGGCCGAACAGATGGCCAGCGAAATGCTGGGACAAGTGTGGCAGGGGCTGTCGTTCGGCATCGGCTTTTACCTGGTGCTGGCGGCCAGCATTGTCCTGGCCGCTTACGGCATCGGCGAATACAAACGTAAAACCATCGGCTAAGTCACCTCACACATTCACTAAAGGAAATATCATGAACCGTACCCTGCCCGCCCTGCTCGCCATCGCCGTGATCCTGTCCGCCTGCAGCAAGACCGACACCGCCACACCGGCCGCCTCCGCCCCCGTCGCCGCGAATGTCGCCGACATGGCTGCCAAAGCCCAGGTAAAAGCGGCGGCCGCCAGCCTGCCGCAAGCGGACCCGGCCACGCCAAACGCCAGCTATATCGACATCACCAGCGGCAACCAGCTGATGTACAGCTACATCGCCCTGTCCGGCGTGCCGCCCGACTACGCGGCGGTGGCGCAGCGCATCTCGCGCGAATATGCGGGCAGCAACGACGCCTTCCGCAAGCAGGAAGTGCTCGACGCGCTGAAACCGCAGATCGACGCCAAGGTCAATGAAGCGAAAACGAAACGCTACCTGCGCTATCAGATCAACGGCCAGGGCGCGCTGTCTCCGTACGCCATGGACAAGGCCGCCTTCCCCGCCAAGTTCGCCGACGCGGGCACGTATTACTACATGTACGACAACGGCGACTACAAGCTGGCATTTACCAACGGCGACGGCTACGCGCTGCTGAAGGTGGACCAGGAGGCGGCGCGCAAGATCGAGGCGGCGCGCAGCGGCTACAAGGATTTCGCCATCATCGTGTACGCCTACGCCCAGGAAGCGGACATGGCCAGCAACCAGGTCAAGGCCCAGATCGTCAAGGTGGCGATCAAGCTGAACGGGCAGGAAATTCCTGTCAGCCAGGCACTGTAGAACGAGCTCGGTTACACTGTTCGCCACATTGCATCGGGATACTGACGTGGGCGAACAGACACTGGCGGAACAACAGCTGGCCAAGGGCCGGCAACTGCAGCAGCAAGGCAAGCTGATCGAAGCGATCAACGCTTACCAGGCTGCTTACAAGCAAGATCCGGCCCTGGCCGAAGCGCAGCATTTCCAGGGCCTGGCGATGCTGGAACTGGGCCAGGGCGCCTTCGGCCTGGGCCTGTTGAAACTGTCGCTCAGGCAGCAGCCGGAGAACCCTCTGTTCCACTACAACCTCGGTAATGTACTGCGTGGCACGGACAGCGAGGCGGCGCTGGCCAGCTACGCCACGGCGGCGCGGCTGGCGCCGCACGAGCACGATTTCGCCATCAGCCATGCGGAATTGTTGATGGGGAAACAGCAGCTGATGGAGACCATCGCCGAACTGGAACGTGCCCACGCCCTGCGCCCCCAGCGCTGGCAAACCCTGCAAGGCCTGGCCGAGCTGTATTACCGCACGGGACAGCAGGAACTGGCCTTGGCCCGCTATGCGCAAGCCCTGGCGCTGCATCCGGCGCTGGCGCAAACGTGCTGCATCGGCTTTGCCAGTCCGCAAGCGGAACAGGCAGAAACATTGACGCCGCTCAATGCCGCAAATGACATACACGATTTTATCCGTGAAACCGACCTGCACATCCTCGACGATTTCCTGCCCGATCCGGCCGCCTGGCGCGCCCAGGCGCTCAATTTACCGTTCGAGCAGCAGCGCTATGCGGGACAGAATTATCCGGGCAGCCAGACGGCGGGCCAGCCCAGTCAAGCCATCATGGAGCGCATCGCCACGGCGCTGGGCCGCCCCATCCGTTTTATTTCGCCCGACAACGGTTCGTATCGCCTCAGCTATGCGGACGCGATGGCGCGCACGGATATCCACGTGGACAACGAGACAGGGAATAACTTCAATTTCTATGCGGGCGTGCTGTATCTGAACCCGCCCGAGCAGTGCCAGGGCGGCACCACGTTCTGGCGCCACCAGCCCAGCGGCTGGTACCGGAGACTGCCCGAGGCGGACGTCAAGGCGGGCGGCTACGCCAGCTTCAAGGATTTCCAGAAACGCTGGCTGCCGAACAGTAAAGTACAGAAATTCAACGATTTACAGGAACAGCGCGACAGTTGGCAAGCCCTGCTGGAAGTGCCGATGCGCCATAACCGGTTGATCGTGTACAAGGGGCACTACTTTCACTCGATCAGCAATGTGTTTGGCGACGCGCCGGAAAATGGACGATTGGTGCAGCTGTTTTTCTTTGAGGTGCCGGATTAGGCGTAACGGGCAATTGTCGGATTACGCCCTGCGGGCTAATCCGACCTACCAGTCACCGGACCATGCGTAGGTCGGATTAGCGCAAGCGCGTAATCCGACACAACCACCGCCTCGGGTCAATACATGTCGGCGGCCGTCGCCCGTACCGCTTTCAACAGCATATCCGCCCCCGGCGACAGCAAATGATCCTGCTGGCGGATGATGCCGAACGCATCCATCTTGCACGGCAGTTCGATGGGCAAAATGCTCAGCACGTTCAGCGATTCATAGTAATGGGCCACTTCCGTCGGCATCACGTGCAGGGAATCCGTCTGCTGCAGCAATGACGTGATCAAGAGCAAGGCCGTCGTGTCGACCACGTCGACGGGCGGCTCCAGGCTGGCGCGGCGGAACATCATGTCGAAACGGTGGCGCAGGATGCTGCCTTGTGGCGGCAATATCCACGGCTGGCCCGCCAGGTCCTTCAATTGCAGATTCTTGCGCGACAGCAGCGGGTGGCCATTGCGCGCCACGGCGCTGGCCGGCTCTTCCGTCAATTCTTCATAGATGAGGCCGGCGCTGCTTTCCTTTTCCAGGATGCGCCCGATCATGAAGTCCAGCGTGCCGTGCTGCAGCATGTCCATCAGGGTATTGCTGTGCTCCAGGTGCACGCCGATGCGCATCAGCGGCGCCTGCTGCTTGATGCGGGCAATCGCGCGCGGCAGCAAGGCCATGGCCGGCGTCATGATGACGCCCACTTCCACCTGGCCCGTCAGGCCTGACTTCAGGGCGACGATGTCGTCATGCGCCAGCGACAGGCTCGTCAGCGCCATGCGCGCGTGGCGTATCATCGTTTCGCCGTAGATGGTCGGCTCCATGCCACGCGGCAACCTGTCGAACAGGCGCACGTCCAGCATCTCTTCCAGGTCCTTGATTTGCTTGGACGCGGCTGGCTGCGTCATGTGCAATTCTTCCGCCGCGCGATGGATGTTGCGCTGCTCGTCAAGGGCGATCAACAGCAGCAATTGCCGCGTCTTCAGGCGGGCTCGCAAGAACCAGTTGGGGTTGAGGGTATCCATGAATAAATCATATCATGATCGATATCAGTTTCTCACTGATATCGATCTTATTGATATCGGTGTGTCTCCTTTTTGTGCGTGGTCAACGAGCGGTCACGATGCCTTGCAGGCGGCGCTGGGATTGGGTGCCGGGCCAGCCGTTTGCTGGATGAATTCGATCGTGCCGTCCGGCTTGTATTTCAGCTCTTCCACAGCCACGGAACGCCGGTATTCCCCGCCGCCGGGCAACTTGTCGTTGTGATAGAAGATGTAGGACTTGCCGTTAAACTCGATGATGGCCTGGTGGATGGTTTTCACGACGGCATTCTTGTCCATGATGGCGCCACGGAAATGCCACGGGCCCGTGGGCGTCGGCCCCGTCGAATACGCCGTTTCTTCCGGGAAGTTGCGCGAGTACGACAGGTAATACATGCCCGCATGCTTGTGCATGTACGCCGCTTCCGTGAACGCATCCATGCCGAAGGTCAAAATCGGGCCATCGAGCTCCGTCATGTTGGCCTTGAGCTTGGCGTATTTCAAGACCGTGTTGCCCCAATAAATGTAGGCCTGGCCATCCGTATCGATGAAGACGGCCGGGTCGATGTCGTCCCACAGGATCGCCGTCTGTTTCGTCATGTCGTTCGTGATCAGGGCGCTGCCGCGCGCGTCGACGAACGGTCCCGTCGGGCTGTCAGAGACGGCCACGCCGATGGCCTTGCCGGGAATGGTCTTGTGGTCGACGGTCGAATAGAAATAGTATTTGCTGCCGCGCTTGACGATGTCGCCGGCCCAGGCATCCTTGCCGGCCCAGGCGAAGGTGGAAAAGCGCACGGGCGAGCCGTGGTCCGTCCAGTTCGCCATGTCGCACGAGGAATACACGCGCCACTCGTGCATGCGGTAATCCGTATCCGTGGCGCTCGCTTCATCGTGGCCCACGTACAGGTACACCCTGCCATTGTCGACCAGCGCGGCCGGGTCGCCCGTGTAGATATTTTTCACGATGGGGTTGGCCGCCTGCGCGCCGCATGCCGCGCAGGCGAGCACCGCCGCCATGCCGATGGCGGCACGTGTGTGTTGCTTGAACATCAGATTAACTCCCGTTGGTATTTTTCTGGCCCATGGCCATCAGTCTTTGCACGACGCAAAAGACGAACAGCAGGCCGCCGATGACGATCTTGGTCCACCACGAACTGAGCGTGCCGTCGAAGGCGATCAGGGTCTGGATGGTCCCCAGCACCAGCACGCCGGACAGCGCGCCCGCTACATAGCCGTAGCCGCCGCTGAGCAGAGTGCCGCCGATGACGACGGCGGCAATCGCGTCCAGTTCCGTGCCTTGCGCATGCAAGCCATAGCCGGACAGCATGTAGAACGAAAACAGCACGCCACCGAGCGAAGCACAAAAGCCGCTGAAGGCATAGATCAGGACCTTGGTGCGGCCCACGGGCAAGCCCATCATCAGGGCCGACTGCTCATTGCCGCCGATCGCATACACGGCGCGGCCGAACGGCGTGGCGTGCGCCAGCCAGATGGCCAGCAGCAAGGTCAGCACGGCGATCACGACGCCGGGCGAGACGAAGCCGCCGAGAAAGCCCAGTTGCGTCTGCGACATGGCGACGAACAGCGGATCGTCGATAGTGATGGAATTGATGCTGATCAAATAACACAATCCGCGCGCCAAAAACATGCCGGCCAGGGTGACGATGAAGGGCTGCAACTTGAAGTAATGGATCAGCGCGCCCATGCCGGCGCCAAACACGGTGCCCAGCGCCAGCACGGTGACGATCACCAGGAGCGGCGGCCAGTGCGCCACGTTCAGCAGCCAGGCGGCGATCATGGTCGACAGGGCAAGCACGGAACCGACGGACAGGTCGATGCCGCCGGAAACGATGACGAAGGTCATGCCGACGGCGATCACCAGCAAAAAGGCGTTATCGATCAACAGGTTAAAGATCACTTGCGTCGACAGCAGGCCCGGGTAGGCGGCGCCGCCGAGGCCCAGCATCACCACCAGCAGCAAGACCGTGACGAGCGAGGTGAAATACGGGGTGTGCAGCAAGCCCTTCATGCTTTTCTCCGATGCAGCAATTGCTTGAATTCCGACGATTGCGACAGGCAGACGAGGAAGACGACAACCGATTTGACGACCATGTTTACTTCGGGCGGCACGCCGAGCGAATAAATGGTGTAGGTCAGGGTCTGGATGATGAGCGCGCCTATCATGCTGCCGACCAAGCTGAACTTGCCGCCGGCCAGGGACGTGCCGCCCAGGGTGACGGCCAGGATGGCGTCCAGTTCCAGCATCAGGCCCGCATTGTTCGCGTCCGCGCTCTTGATGTTCGAGCTGATCATCAGCCCCGACAAGCCCGCGCAGGCGGCGCAAAACACGTAGACGAAGAAAATCAGGGTCGCCGTCTTGATGCCGGCCAGGCGCGCGGCGACCGGGTTGATGCCGACGGCCTGGATGAACAGGCCCAGGGCCGTTTTGCGCATCAGCAGGGCCGTGATGATAAACACGGCCGCGACGAGGAACAGCGAGAACGGCAAGCCGAACAGATAGCCGCTGCCGATGAAAAAGAACGGCTGATAGTAGACGGTGACGATCTGCCCATCCGTCAGCAATTGCGCCAGGCCGCGGCCCGCCACCATCAGGATCAGGGTGGCGACGATGGGCTGCAAGCCCAGGCCCGCCACCAGCACGCCGTTCCAGGCGCCGCACAGCAGGGCCGCGCCCAGCGCCGCCGCCAGGGCCCAGCCCATGGGGATGTTGCTGACGTAAGTGGGCACGCCGTTGTCCATCACCATGGTGCCGCCGATCAACATGGCGGCCACGGTGCCAGACAGGGCCACGACGGCGCCCACGGAAATGTCGATGCCGCGCGTGGCAATCACCAGGGTCATGCCCAGGGCCGCCAGCATCAAGGGCGCCGCGCGGTTGACGATATCGATCACGCTGCCGTACAAATGGCCATCGCGGATTTCCAGGTGGAAAAAGCCGGGGATGGCAAAAAGATCGACCAGCAGCAGCAAGCACAGCGCGGCCAGGGGCCGGCTCAGGGGATGGTGTAAAACGGTATGCACAATGGAAGAATCCGTGGTGGCAGCCGCCCGCGCCGCAGGGGCGGCGGGCGACGGTGTGGTCATGCTCATGCTGTCTCTCCGGCAATCACTTGCAGCACGGAACTGTCATCGAGCTCGCCGCGCGCATAGTCGCCGCAAGCCTTGCGGTCGCGCATGACCAGAATACGGTCGCTGCAGCGCAGCACTTCGGGCAGTTCGGACGAGATGAACAGGATCGCCATGCCCTTGCGGCACAGTTTGCTGACATAGCTCATGATTTCCTGCTTGGCGCGCACGTCGATGCCGCGCGTCGGTTCGTCGAGAATCAGCATGGCGGGCGAGGTCACCAGCCAGCGCGCCAGCAAGGCTTTTTGTTGATTGCCGCCCGACAGGCTGCCGATCGGCGTTTCGATGCTGGTCGTCTTGATGCCCAGCGCCTTCACATATTCGTCGGCCAGCGCCTGCTGGCGTTTGAACGGGATGGCGCGCAGCAAGCCCGTACGGGCTTGCAAGGCCAATATGATGTTTTCGCGCACGGACAGCGACAAAATCGCCCCCTCGTGCTTGCGGTCTTCCGAGCAAAAACCGATATCGCGGGCAATCGCGTCGCGCGGCACGGTGAACTGGCGCGGCTGACCCTGCATGGTGATCGTGCCCGAGTCGGCCTTGTCGGCGCCGAACAGCAAGCGCGCCAGTTCCGTGCGGCCCGAACCGAGCAAACCCGCCAGGCCCAGCAATTCACCCTGGCGGATGTGGAAATCCATGGGCAGCAAGGCGCCCTTGCGACCCAGTCCTGTTGCTTCCAGCACGGTCGGACCGAAGCTGGCGGCGCCCGCTTCTTGCGCCAGGTCAAGCTCTTGCGCCACGGTATCGGCCGCCACGCCGATCATTTTATTGACCAGCGCCAGGCGCGACAGTTCGCTGCACGCGTATTCGCCTTCGCGCTCGCCATTGCGCATGACCGTGATGCGGTCGGAAATGGCGTAGGTCTGGTCGAGGAAGTGGGTCACGAACAGGATCGCCATGCCCTGCTCGCGCAGGCGGCGCAGCACGGAAAAGAGCAGATGGACTTCCGCCTCGTCCAGGCTGGACGTGGGTTCGTCGAGGATCAGCACGCGGGCCGAAATATTCAGCGCGCGCGAAATGGCCACCATTTGCTGGATGGCCAGCGGAAAACTGGACAGTTGCGCGGTGACGTCGATATCGATCTGCAACTGCAGCAGCAAGGCACGCGCCTGTTGCTGCATGGCACGCCAGTCGATAGCCCCAAAACGGCGCGGGTAGCGGCCGATAAAGATGTTTTCCGCCACCGACAGGTTCGGACACAGATTGACTTCCTGGTACACGGTGCTGATGCCGAGCGCCTGCGCATCCGAGGTGGACGCGGGGGCGATGGGCTTGCCGTCAAACAAAATCTGGCCGCTGTCGGGCGTGTAGACGCCCGTCAGCACCTTGATCAGGGTCGACTTTCCGGCGCCGTTTTGCCCCATCAAAGCGTGCACTTCACCCGGATACAGGCGAAGGGCAACGTCGCTGAGGGCTTTGACGCCGGGAAAGGACTTGCTGATGCCGCGCAACTCCAGCAAGGGAGCTGGCGCGGCAGAGTGATGCGCTTGCGTCTTCATCATGCGGCAAGCTTAGTACTTACGGTTCGGGAATTCCTTGGCGGCCACCTCGGCAGGGAACACGCCTTCCACCGTTGTGATGCGCGCCGGCACGGGTTTACCGGCCACCACATCGCGGGCGATGGACATCAGTTGCGGGCCCAGCAGCGGGCTGCATTCGACGGTGACGTTCAGCTTGCCGGCGATCATGGCTTCGAACGCGCCTTTGACGCCATCGATCGAGATGATGATGATGTCCTTGCCCGGATTCATGCCCGCTTCTTCGATTGCCTGGATGGCGCCGATGGCCATGTCGTCATTGTGCGCGTACAAGACGTTAATCTTCTTGCCTTCGGCCTTCAGGAACGCTTCCATCACTTCCTTGCCCTTGGCGCGCGTAAAGTCGCCCGTTTGCGAACGGATGATCTTCAGCTTGGGATTCTTGCCGATGACTTCCTGGAAGCCTTCCTTGCGGTCGATGGCCGGCGCGGAACCGACCGTGCCCTGCAGTTCGACGATGTTCAGGGTGGCATCCGGGGTTTTCTTGGCGTGCTCGAGCAGCCATTGGCCGGCGCGGCGGCCCTCTTCCACGAAATCGGACCCGATAAAGGTCACGTACAGCGATTTATCGGCCACGTTGACGGCGCGGTCCGTCAGGATGACGGGAATCTTGGCGGCCTTGGCTTCGCGCAGCACCGTATCCCAGCCCGATTCGACGACGGGCGAGAAGGCGATCACGTCGACCTTTTGCGCGATGAACGAGCGCAGGGCCTTGACCTGGTTTTCCTGTTTTTGCTGCGCATCGGCAAATTTCAGGGTGACGCCATCTTTCTTGGCCGCCTCCTTGATGGAGACGGTATTGGCGGTGCGCCACTCGCTCTCGGCGCCTACCTGCGAAAAGCCCATGACGAGGGGCTTGGCGGCAAACGCGGACGAGGTAGCGAAGGTGGTGGCGGAAGCGGCCAGCAGCATGGCGCTGGCGAGGAGTGTACGGCGTGTCAATTTCATTCTTGTCTCCAGTTTTTTTTTGGAATACCATCACAGCCGGATGCCGGATGGGCGGTTTTTTATGAACCCATGGTAGGAGAAAGCAACATAGCCATCCAATCAATTCTTTTTCGCTTGCGATACCGATTTGCGTATCACCTGCCGCCCATCCCCTGGTCCGCTTATCGTTTGGCGGCCGGCAATTCGCGGCTCTGGTAGCGGTTCAAGTCGCGCGGGTCCACCTGCGGCCAGCCGTCCTTGTCCCACGTCATGGGCAATATCTTGAGCTTCTGCAAATAGTTGTCCGCCGTTTCGTAGGCGTGCAGCACCAGGTAATCCTTGCCGTCAAACGTGTAGGCGCTGTTGTGGCCCAGGCCTTGCCAGTCCTTGTCGCCTTTCAAGACCACCGTGCCGCCGCCCTGCGCCATGTCGCGGCCCTCCCTGTCCAGATACGGCCCCGTCACGCTTTTTGACCGGCCCACGGCCAGGTGATACGTGCTTTTTTCCTTCTGGCAGCACAAGCCCCAGGAGACGAACAGGAAGTATTCATTGCCGCGCTGGAAGATGAACGGCGCCTCGATTTCCTCTGGCGCGGGCTTGAATTCGCCCGCCCGTGGCGGCAGCGGCACGCGGCGCGCCAGCGAATGCCACTCTTGCGGTTCCGCAATGGTTTTCCAGTCCGCGTTGAGTTTCACCAGTTTGATGCCGTTCCAGAACGAGCCGAAGGCCATCCACGGCGTGCCCTTGGCATCGGTGACGATGTTCGAGTCGATGGCATTCCACTCGTCGCGCTCGGGCACCGATTGCAGCAGCATGCCTTGGTCGACCCAGCGGTAATCGGGCGAGCGGGGATTCAAGGTGGTATTGACGGTCACGCCGATGCCGGAGGTGTTCTTGCCGAAGCCGGACACCGAGTAGTACAGGTAATATTTGCCGTCATGGAACTGGACATCGGGCGCCCAGATATGATCGTCAAACGACGGTGCGGCCGTCTTGGCCCAGGTCGGCTGGCCCGCGAAGACGCGCCCTTCCGGCTGCCAGTCGCGCATATTCTTCGAGCTGTAGAAGGTGATGCCGGGACCCGTGCTGTACAAATAATACGTGTCGCCTTCCTTGGCCATCACGGGGTCGTGCACGCTGACCTGGGCCGCCTGGACGGGGCTGAACGCAAGCATGGCCGCCAAGGCCATCATTGTCGAAAATTGCATCGTGTTCTCCACATGGCCAGCCGGCCCGTCATGCGGGCCGGCTGGATACCTCAAAATCGGCAGGTTTATTCGACCGCCACCACCACCACCGCCTTGGCTGGCACCGACACGGTCAGCTTGCCGCCCTGCGCCTGGGCATTGAACGCCACCGGCTGCACGGCTTGCGGTTGCGCAAAGCTGTTGACGGCATCCATCTTGCCTGCGGTCAGCACGCGGCCATTCACGGCTGTCACTTTTTGACCTGCCAGCGCCACGCTGACGTCGACGGCCTTGTGCGGGTTGGTATTGACCAGCGACAGATACACCTTGCCATCCTTGGCGCGCGCGGCCGAGGCGCTCACTTCAGGAATGCTGACCTTGCCCAGGCTGTACTTGCCATTGCCGGCGATGGCGACCGGCAGCGAAGTGGCGTCCTGGAAGGGTACATACATTTCAAATGCGTGATACGTAGGCGTGAGGAAATATTTATCCTTGTCCGTGATGATCATCGCCTGCAGCACGTTGACCATTTGCGCGATATTCGTCATGCGCACTCTGTCCGCGTGGGCATGGAAGATATTGAAGTTCAGGGCAGCGACGAGCGCATCGCGCAAGCTGTTTTGCTGGAACAGGAAACCCGTGTTGGTGCCCGGCTCGACGTCGTACCAAGTGCCCCATTCATCGACGTACAGGCCCGTCTTTTTCGACGGGTCGTTCTTGTCGATGGCGGCGAGATTGTTCTTGATCAAGCTATCGATGCGCAGGGTGCGGCTCAGAGTGGAAATCCACTCATTTTCACCAAAGCCCGTGGCGGCGCCCTTCTTTTCCCACACACCGGTCGGCACCGTGTAGTAGTGGAAACTGATGGCATCCATCATGTTCGGCTTGATCTCGCGGCTCAGGGTGCTGGACCAGCTGATGTCGTCGTCATTGCCGCCGCTGGCGATGAATTTCGGGCGCGCGCTTTCCGGCGTCTTCATGAAGGTGTGATAGTGCTTGTACAGGTCGGCGTAGTACTGCGGGCGCATGTTGCCGCCGCAACCCCACGCTTCATTACCGATGCCGAAGTAATCAACCTTGTACGGCTGCGCACGGCCATTCTTGCGGCGCAGTTCGGCCAGGGTCGATTTGCTGTCCGACGTCATGTATTCGAGCCACTCGGACATTTCCTGCGGCGTGCCGGAACCGAGGTTGCCGTTGATATAGGTCTGCGCGCCCAGCAACTCGGCCAGGTCAAAGAATTCATGCGTGCCGACGGCGTTCGACTCTTCCACGCCGCCCCAGTTGGTGTTGACCTTGGTCGGGCGCTTGTCGCGCGCGCCGATGCCGTCCTTCCAGTGGTATTCATCGGCAAAACAGCCGCCCGGCCAGCGCACCAGCGGTACATGCAACTGTTTCAGAGCGCCCAGCACGTCATTGCGCCAGCCCTTGGTGTTCGGGATGGCAGAGTCCGGCCCCACCCACATGCCTTCGTAGATGCCGGTCCCCAGGTGTTCGGCGAACTGGCCGTAGATGTTCTTGTTGATCACGGAACCAGGCTTGGCCACGTCGATGGTGACGTTGACGGGCGCGGCAAAGGCGCTGCCGACGGCCATGGCCAGGCTGAGGGCCACGATGCTGGTATGGATGAATTTCATGCTGTCTCCTGTTTTTTAGTGAAAAGCAAGGGCCGGGGTCAACCCCGGCGCAATCTGGATGTGACGATGCCTCTCCTGCCGCGGGGTTGGGGCGGCAAGAGGGCGGCTTCAAGATCTGAGGTGCCGGTCAGTGCCGGCGCGAATTAAACGATGCGGTAAGGCTTATATCCAGCCAGCATCCACAATGAATTCCTGACTGGAGCACATCGCGCCGTCGTCCGACGCGAGGAACAGCACCATGGCGGCGATGTCCTGCGGCATCAGTTTATTGGGCAAGCACTGGCTTTTCTTGATTTCCGCTTTGGCCGCGTCGTCGACCCACAGGTCGATCTGGCGCTGCGTCATGACCCAGCCGGGCGTGACCGTGTTGACGCGGATATTGTGAGCGCCGTAATCGCGCGCCAGGCCCCGCGTGAGGCCCACGACGGCCGCCTTGGTGGTGGCGTACACAGGATAGCCGCCCGACTTCATGTGCCAGGAAATCGAGCTGACGTTGATGATGGAACCGCCGCCCTTGCGCTTCATGCCCTCGAAGACGGCCTGGCAGGTGAAGAACATGGGACGTTGATTGATCGCAATGCGCTCGTTCCAGTATTCCAGGGTGACGTCCTGCGCCTGGTGGCGCTGGTCGTTGGCCGCGTTGTTGACGAGAATATCGAAGTCGCCCAGCTTCTGCGCCAGTTCCGCCATGACGACTTGCAAGGATGGAATATCCGTGATGTCGCAATGGCGGAACAGGGGCGCCGTCAGGCCCGCTTCAGCCAGGCGGCGGCACAGGGCCTCGCTCGCTTCCACGGCGATGTCGACAAACGCCACCAGCGCGCCCTGGGCGGCAAACTCCGCCACCAGGGATTCGCCGATGCCGCTGCCGCCGCCCGTGATGAACACGCGCTTGCCCTGCAAGCTGCCATATTTCGCCAATTGCTTCATCTTGTCTCCACCTGTTTATTTTTATGTACACGTGCACCACAGCGTACCGCATTCGATATGCGGCTCGCCGTGTTGTTATTCCTTGCCCAACACGCCGTCCTTGCGGCGCCAGATACTGAGCGGATTATCATCGCGCAGCGACTCCGGCAGCAAGTCCTGCGGCAGGTTCTGGTAGGACACGGGGCGCAGGAAGCGGTTGATGGCCGCCGTACCGACCGACGTGCTGCGGCCGTCCGACGTGGCCGGGAACGGGCCGCCGTGCACCATGGCCGTCGACACTTCCACGCCCGTCGGGAAACCGTTGGACAGGATGCGGCCCACGCGGCGCTCCAGCACGGGCAGCAAACGGCGCGCGTCTTCCAGATCGCCCGCATCCATCTGCAAGGTGGCCGTCAGCTGGCCTTCCAGGCTTTCCGTGATCGCCAGCATTTGCTCCATGTCGCGGCACGCCACCAGCAGGGAGGCGGGACCGAACACTTCGTCGCGCAGATCGTGCCTGGCCAGGAAGGCCTCGCCCGAGGTCACGAACAGGGCGGCGGCGCCCTTGCCTTCGTCGCCCGTGTTTTGCACCAGCGGCGTCACGTCCGCGTGCTGCGCCAGCGCGGCCACGCCCTTGGCATAGCTGCTGGCGATGCCAGCCGTCAGCATGGTGGCGGCAGGGGCCGGCGCCAGCGCTTCGGCGGCGGCGGCGGCAAACGCCGTAAAGTCCGGACCTTCCAGGCCCAGCACGAGGCCGGGATTGGTGCAGAACTGGCCCACGCCCATCGTCAGCGAGGCGGCAAAACCGCTGGCGATCGCCGCGCCACGGGCAGCCAAGGCTTGCGGCAGCACGAACACGGGGTTGATGCTGCTCATTTCCGCATACACGGGGATCGGCTGCGGACGTTCCGCCGCCACCTTCATCAGGGCGATACCGCCCGAACGCGAACCCGTAAAGCCCACGGCCTGGATGGCCGGATGGGCGACCAGCGCCTGGCCGATACCGTTGCCCGTGCCCGTCAGCAAGGCGAACACGCCTGCCGGCAGCTTGCAGATGGCAATCGCTTTCACAATCGCGCGCGCCACCAGCTCGGATGTGCCCGGATGGGCCGAATGGGCTTTCAGGACGACAGGGCAACCGGCAGCCAGGGCCGAGGCCGTATCGCCGCCGGCCACGGAGAAGGCCAGCGGGAAGTTACTGGCCGCAAACACGGCGACGGGACCCAGGCCGATCATGCGCAAGCGCAAGTCAGGACGCGGCGGCACGCGGTCCGGCAGCGGGCTGTCGATACGCGCATCGGTCCACGAGCCTTCGCGCAGCAAGCCGGCGAACAGTTTTAATTGACCGACGGTGCGGCCGCGTTCGCCTTCCAGGCGCGCGCGCGGCAAGCCGCTTTCCGTCATGGCGCGCACGATCAAGTCATCGCCCAGTTCGCCGATTTGCGCGGCGATGGTGTCGAGGAAGTCGGCGCGCTGCGCATCGCTGGTGGCGCGGAACGGGTCGAACGCGGCTTGCGCCAGACGGCAGGCTTCGTCGATTTGCGCTACGTCAACCATGTGGAAGGCGGGCGCGATGTGTGCGCGCGCGGCCGGGTCCCACGCTTCGAAGGAGCCGCCATTGCCCTTGACGGCGACGCCGCCGATCAATGCATCACCGGTGATATTGAAACTCATAATGTGCTCACTTTCGCAAATTCGGTTGGGAAGACGTCGAGGCGGTTGCGCAAGGCAGGGCCAAAGGCCGGCGCTTCGATTTCAAAGGTTTCGCCCGGCGCCACGCTCACGCCATCGGCAAAGCTCAGGGTGGCCGTGCCGAAGAAGTGCACGTGCACGTCGCCAGGGCGCTTGAACAGCGGATACTTGAAGTGATGGTGCTCGAGGTTGGCGATCGTGTGCGACATATTGTCTTCGCCGCTGACGAACGCTTTTTCCCAGCGCACATTGCCGGCCGTATCGAGCACGCGCGAGGTGCCGGCGATATGCGCGGGCAATTCGCCCACCAGCAGGGCCGGGCCCACGCTGCAGACGCGCAGCTTCGAGTGGGCCAGGTACAGATAATTCTGGCGTTCCGTCACGTGATCCGAGAATTCATTGCCGATGGCGTAGCCGACCCGGTAGGGCTGGCCGTCATCGCCGATCACGTACAGGCCGGCGATTTCCGGCTCTTCGCCGCCATCGAGGGCAAAGTCCGGCATGCGCAGCGGCTGGCCGCTGGCGCGCACGATGGAGCCGTCGCCTTTATAGAACCATTCGGGCTGGGCGCCGGCCGTGCCGTCGGCGGGCTTGCCGCCTTCCACGCCCAGGCGGAACATTTTCATCGAGTCGCTCAGGGACTCGGCGTCGCCGCCGATCTTCTTGTGCATGGCGTCGCGCGCGCCGGCGCTGCCCAAATGGGTCAGGCCCGTGCCCGTCACGTAGCAGTGCGCCTCGTCCACATGGTCGAGCGGCGCCAGCAAACGGCCGCTGGCGGCCACGTCCGCATACGCATGCGTGGCGTTGCCGACGCTGGCGTTCACGAGTTCCGCCAGGTTGATACGCTTGCGGATGGCGTCTTGCGCCAGCGCATAGGTCGTGTTGTAGCCTTCAATGACGCGGATCTGGTCGTCTTGCAGCAGGCCGACGAGGCGGCCGCCATGTTCATTCGTAAATTGCAGCAACAGCATGGGATTCTCCGCTTAGTGTGAGTGGCGCGGCACGGCGGAACCGCGATTGCCGACCAGGAAGTCGAAATCGCAGCCTTCATCGGCCTGCAACACGTGTTCGATGTACAGCTGCTGGTAGCCGCTCTTCGGTCCGGGCGCGCTGCCCAGCTCGCGGGCCGCCAGGCGCTCGGCGATTTCCGCGTCGCTGATGTCGATATTCAGGCTGCCGGCGTGGCAGTCAAGGGCGATCATGTCGCCGTCCCTGACGATGCCCAGCGGGCCGCCCGCCATGGCTTCCGGCGCCACGTGCAGCACGACGGTGCCGTAGGCCGTGCCGCTCATGCGCGCATCCGAGATGCGCACCATGTCGGTGATGCCTTGCGCCAGCAGTTTCGGCGGCAAGCCCATGTTGCCCACTTCCGCCATGCCCGGATAACCTTTCGGGCCGCAATTTTTCATCACCAGCACGGAATTGGCATCGACGTCCAGATCCGGATCAACGATGCGCGATTTGTAATGTTCAAAGTCTTCGAAAACGACGGCCTTGCCCCGGTGCTGCATCAAATGCGGCGAGGCGGCCGATGGTTTCAGCACGGCGCCGCGCGGTGCCAGGTTGCCGCGCAGCACGCAGATGCCGCCATCGGCCAGCAACGGGTTGTCCAAGGTGCGCACCACTTCGTCGTTGTAGATCGGCGCTTCGACGCAGTTGTCCCAGATCGACTTGCCGTTGACGGTCAGCGCATTCTTGTGCGGCAGCAAATCGCCCTCGCCCAGGCGGCGTATCACGGCCGGCAAGCCGCCCGCGTAGTAAAACTCTTCCATCAGGAAACGGCCCGACGGCAGCAAGTCGACGATGGTCGGCGTGCCGCGGCCCGTTTTCGTCCAGTCTTCCAGTTCCAAAGGCACGCCGATGCGTCCGGCAATGGCTTTCAGGTGGATCACGGCATTGGTCGAGCCGCCGATGGCCGCGTTGACCTTGATGGCGTTTTCAAACGCCTCGCGCGTCAGCACTTTCGACAGGCGCAGGTCTTCGTGCACCATTTCAACGATGCGGATGCCCGACATGTGGGCCAGCACGTAGCGGCGCGAATCGACGGCTGGGATGGCCGCGTTGTGCGGCAAGGACGTGCCCAGCGCTTCGGCCATGCTGGCCATCGTCGAGGCCGTGCCCATGGTGTTGCAGGTACCGGCCGAGCGCGACATGCCCGATTCGGCCGACATGAACTGGTGCAAGGTGATCGATCCCGCCTTCATCTGCTCGTGCAACTGCCACACGGCCGTGCCGGAACCGATGTCCTTGCCATTGAGTTTGCCGTTCAGCATGGGGCCGCCGCTGACGACGATGGTGGGAATGTCGACGCTGGCCGCGCCCATCAGCAATGCCGGCGTCGTCTTGTCGCAGCCGACCAGCAGCACGACGGCGTCCATCGGGTTGCCGCGGATCGATTCTTCCACGTCCATCGAGGCCAGGTTGCGCGTCAGCATGGCTGTCGGGCGCAGATTCGATTCGCCGTTCGAGAAGACGGGGAATTCCACTGGGAAACCGCCCGCTTCCAGGATGCCGCGCTTGACGTGTTCGGCCAGCTGGCGGAAATGCGCGTTGCAGGGGGTCAGTTCGGACCAGGTATTGCAGATGCCGATGATGGGCTTGCCGTGAAATTCGTGGTCAGGTATGCCCTGGTTCTTCATCCAGCTGCGGTACATGAAGCCGTTCTTGTCCTGCGAGCCGAACCACTCGGCCGAGCGCAGGGCTACCTTCTTTTTTGTCTCAGACATGCCATTCTCCTGGTTGTGCCATGCCGGATCTAAGGTCGTCGGCCCGGGCAGCGATGTTGGAATACTAAAGAATCCTGCCATGCCTTTCCAATCAATTTTTAATGCGTTCCGATATCGAAAACGATATCGGCATGCCCCAATGAAAACGCCCTGCGGGCGCATGGCGGCAGGGCGTGGAAGGTATTGGGCGGCGTACCCTGAGGGGGAATGCGTCCAATGGGCGCATTCCGATCCCGCAGGGAACGTCCCCGGATTTCGTTTGGTGTTAGACGATTAATCTGCGGAAAACCGGTACACGGTCTCCGTCTGATACACCTGACCCGGGCGCAAAATGGTGTTCGGGAAATGCGCCTGGTTCGGCGAATCGGGGAAATGCTGGGTTTCCAGGCATAGCGCGCCGCGGTAAAGGATGGGGCCCTGCTTGCCGTGCTGGCTGCCGTCGAGGAAGTTACCGGAATAAAACTGGATGCCCGGCTCCTGCGTGTACACCTGCATCACCCGCCCCGATTGCGGCTCGCGCACGCTGGCGGCCAGGTTCAGTCTGTGCCCCGGCTTTTGATTGAGCACAAAGTTATGGTCAAAGCCGCGGCCGATGCGCAGCTGTTCATGCGGCAGGGCTATGCTGTCGCCGATGACGGTGGGCTGGCGCAAGTCGAATGGCGTGCCGGTGACGTCCGCCAGTTCGCCCGTGGGGATAGACCCCGCATCGACGGGCAGGTAGCGGTCCGCGTTGACGGACAGCGCGTGGCCGAGGATAGTGCCCTGCCCCGCCAGATTGAAATAGCTGTGGTTAGTCAAGTTGATGGGCGTGGCCTGGTCCGTGACGGCGTGGTAGCGCAGGCTCAGCGCATTGTCGTTGTCCAGTGCATAGGTCAAGGTGACGTCGAGCTTTCCCGGGTAGCCATCTTCACCGTGCGGGCTGCTGCGCGTGAACGTGATACCGACGGCGTCGTCCCTGGTGAACGGCGCGGCTTGCCACATGGCCTGGTGAAAGCCCTGGTTGCCGCCATGCAAGTGATTGGGCGGGTTATTCACGGCCAGCTGATATTCCTTGCCGTCGAGGCTGAAACGGCCCTCGGCGATGCGGTTGCCGTAACGGCCGATGACGGCGCCCAGGAAAGCGCTGTTGTGCAAATACGGTTCGAGGCGATCGAAACCGAGCACCACGTCGGCAAAGCGGCCGTCGCGGTCAGGCACGTGGATTTCGCTGATGATGGCGCCAAAGTCGAGCACTTTCACCTGCATGCCCTGGCGGTTCGTCAGGGTAAAGGCCGTCACTTGTTGGCCATCGGGCAGGATGCCGAACGGCGCTTGCGTCACTGAAACAGAATCAACTGGGGTCATGGCGTCGGGTCCGGAACGTTACAGGGTCGATGAGCGGCCAAACACGGGCATGCCTTGCGCATCCCAGCGCAGCGGCTTCACAAAGGTGTGACGATCCGGGTTCCACAGCGGGTCGCCGACGATTTCCGTGTACGTGCGGGCATGGTACACCAGCAACACGCCATCGCCATCGGCGGCCGTCGTGAAACTGTTGTGGCCGGGGCCATAGATACCGTGCTCGTAGCAGGTGGCAAACACGGGATCAGGCGACTTGGTCCAGGAAAACGGGTCGAGCAAGTCGGCGGACTCGTCAGCCCACAGCAGGCCCATCGCATAGTTTTCATCGGTGGCGCTGGCCGAGTAGCTGATGAAGATCTTGCCATTGCGTTTCAGCACGGACGGTCCCTCGTTAACCCAGAAGCCGCGGATTTCCCAGTCGAATTCCGGCTTGCTCAACATCACGGGCGGGCCGGCCAGCTGCCACGGCGTGGCCATCGGTGCGATGTAGAGGTTCGAGTTGCCTTCGATGGCCACATCCTTCTGCGCCCACAGGTAGTACAGCACGCCGTCGTGTTCGAACGTGGTGGCGTCCAGGCAGAAGGTGTCGATGCCCGTGTCGATCGATCCCATGAATTCCCATTCGCCTTCCAAGGGGTTGGCGTTGGCATTGCGGATCGCATACATGCGGTGCTGGAACAGCTTATGCTTGATTTCGCGGCTCGGCGCGGCGGCGAAATACACATACCAGGCGCCCTGGTTGAAATGCAGCTCGGGCGCCCATACCAGCTCGCTGTACGGTCCCGTGTCCGGCTTGTGCCACACGTCAACTTTTTGCGCATCGGCCAGGCCCGCGATGCTGGCGGCGCGGCGCAATTCGATGCGGTCGTACTGGGGCACCGAGGCCGTAAAATAATAATAGCCGTCGCTGTGGCGGTAGATATGCGGGTCTGCGCGCTGTTCGATCAGCGGTTTCAAGATGTCTGCCATGTTGCTTGCTCCATTCAATTATTCTTACGCGGAGACAAAACCGCGCTTGTGCATTTCCGACTTCACGCCCGTGTAATAACTGTCGCTGATGCGGTACTTGAACATCAGCAAGCCCATCAACAGGTGGAAGAAGCCGGGGATGATCGACAGCATCAGGGCGATGCCGTTCAGGGCGAATTGCGTTTGTTCATGGTTGGGCTGGTAGTCGAAATACGCGAGCAGCACGCCCACCAGGCCGCCCGCCACCGCCATGCCTGCCTTCTGGCAGACGGAAATGCCGCCAAAGGCGAAGCCGGAGACGCGCTTGCCCGTCTTGACTTGACCGTAATCGATGGTTTCCGCGATGGCCGACCAGAACACGGGCGCGTGCAAGTCCACGACAAAGGAGAGCAGGAAATACAGGGCGAAGGCCAGCACGGTGTCGCTCGGCTTCACGAAGAAATAGATCGCCAGGCTGATCAGTGCGACGCCGATCTGCGTGTAGCGGAACAGCTTGACCTTGCAGTAAAACTTGGTGATCCAGGTCGAGGCGATCATGGCCAGGATGGCGGCCACCACGCCCGTCGTGAGGAAGGCGGCCACCGTTTCCGTGCTGCCGCCCAGATAGTATTTCGCGTAATAGATGGCAACGGAGCCGCGCACCACGTAGCCGATGGTGCCCGTGACGCACACACCGCACAGCACCAGCCACTGGTCGTTCTGCAGCAGCACTTTCAACTGCGCCAGCAACGATTGCTTTTCCACCACGTGCACCACGCGCTCGGTGGTGGAGAAATAGCAGAACAGGAACAGGGCCACGCCCATGACGGCCATCACGGCCATGGCCGCCTGGTAGCCGACGGCCGGGTTGCCGCCGCCCCAGCGCTGCGACAGGATAGGCACGACGATGGTCACCATGAAGGCGCCGATCTTGGCGAAGAACAGGCGGTAGCCGTTGGCCGACAGGCGGTCCTGGGGGTCGCTGGTCAGGCCGCTGATCAGGGAAATGTAGGGAATGCCCACGCCAGCCGTCATGATGGTCATCAAAATATACGTCGAATATGCCCAGATCAGCTTGGCGTCATACTGCCACTCGGGCGTGCTGAAGACGAAGAAGACGCTGACGCCGTACGGCACGGCCAGCCACAGCAGATACGGGCGGTAGCGGCCCGAGGCAAAGCTGTAGCGGTCGGTGATCTGGCCCATGACCAGGTCGGCGATGGCGCCGATGACTTTCACGGCCACGAACAGCAGGGCAAGATCCGTGGTTTTCAAGCCATAGATATCGGTATAGAAAAAGGTGATGATCAGCATCATCGACGAGATGACGACATTGAGCGCCATGTCGCCGGCGCCGAAGCCGACCTTTTCAACGGTGGATAATTTTTGCGTCTCCATGCTTTCCGTCCATTCTTTTGATGATGAATCGTGCGTGACTGCCCAACTGACACGGGCGCTGCCGGCCGAAACCATGGCAACGCCCTTGATTTTTTACGATGTGATCAACTTACATTTTCCAGCGCAGTGATACGCCAACGGTCCGGTCATAGCGCCGCGTATCGCGCGCATACACGCCCGGCTCGTTCCAGTAATCCTTGAACTTGGTGTCGAGCAAGTTATTGCCATCGAGAGTCACGGTGAACTGCTCGTTGATCTTGTACGACAGCGAACCGTCGAGCTGGGCCGTCGGCGCCACTTTCAAGTCCAGGCCGGGACCGCCCTGGTTGTAGCTGTCGATGAATTTCGAGCGCCAGTTGTAGGCCAGGCGGCCCGACCAGGCATCCTTTTCGTACAGCACCACCAGGTTGTAGGCATAGCGCGACACGCCCGTGATGGCATGGCTGCCCGTCTCGTCGTCGGTGGTGCCGCTCATGTAGGTGCCGTTCGCCTGCAGGCCCAGGCCGCTCAGGATACCGGGCAAGCCGTCATAAAACTGCTGGTAGCCGATTTCCAGGCCTTGCAGCTTGCCGGCGGCCGTGTTGTACGGGCGGTCCACGTCGTAGGCCTTGCCACCGATGGTTTCGCTGGCAATGCGTTGCTGGATATAGCCGTCGAACTTATGGTGGAACACGGTGGCCGTGACGGAACCGG
Organism: Janthinobacterium sp. GW823-FHT01H08; assembly: GCF_058797855.1. Taxonomy (NCBI): domain Bacteria; kingdom Pseudomonadati; phylum Pseudomonadota; class Betaproteobacteria; order Burkholderiales; family Oxalobacteraceae; genus Janthinobacterium; species Janthinobacterium sp. GW823-FHT01H08. The sequence goes on along the minus strand of NZ_CM179504.1, from coordinate 511,739 downwards.
CCGGCGCGAAATACCATTCCAAGGCCGCATCGACATTGTCGCCCGTCACCGGTTTCAAATTCGGATTACCGCCCGCGCCCGTCGCCTTCACCGTTTCCGTCGAGTTGACAAGGGCCACGCCCGGGTTCAACTGTGCAAAGCCGGGACGGCTGATGGTGCGGCCCGCAGCGAAGCGGCCGACCAGGTCGGAGCGCAGCTTGATTTTCAGGGCCACGCTCGGCAGCACGTCGGTGCTGGCCGTGTCGCTGATGACGGACGTGTAGACGCCATCCTGCGAACTGTTGCCTTGCAGGCTTTGCTCCGTGCGCACCACGCGCACACCCACGGTGCCGTCGACGGGGTAGGTGCCCAGCTTGAAGGTGACCTTCGCCTTGGTATAGATCGAATACGTCTTTTCCGTATCCTTGAAGAACGAACCCGGATCCATGGCGCGCGCCGCGCTGCTGCCCGTGACGGCCTGGCGCACGGCGCCCGTGTTATTGAGCAGGAAGCTGGCGCACGGCGTGTACCATTGCTTCAAGCCATAATCGGGGCCGCCGCCGGACATCGGTTCCGACATGCAATTGAGGCCCGGGATCGAGGTCACGTTCTGGCGACCGAACGGAAATGCGGCGCCGGACACGTCCGGTGCTTCCGCATTGCCCTCGAAACTCTTGATCGATTCGGCTTCGCGCTTGACGCCGCGCACGCCGACGCTGATTTCCTTGAAGATGCCGCCGGCGCTCGGCGTGTACGCCAGGTCGGCGCGCACATCGTTCGAGCTGCCCTGGTCCTTGCCGTAGCGGTCGAAAAAGCCCTTCAGATAGTAGTTCGACGGGTCTTGCAGATCGATGCCCGTGTAGTCGACGTGCAGGGTGCCGTTCTGGTTGGTATTGATGGTGGCGTTCGGCACGACGGTGATGGCGTCGAGAATCGGATTGCGCCAGTTATAAGTGCTTTTGGTGCTGGCCACTTCCGACGTGAAACGCCATTCCGGGTTGATATCCCACAAGCCGCCCACGGCAAACTGGTGCGTCTTCGTCTGGTTCTTGTTCGCCTGCGTCGACATGATGGTGTTGACGTTGGTCGAGGTCAGGGTTTGCAGCTGGTTGCTGCCGGGAATCTTGGTCGCCGACACGGGTGTGCCCCACCACGGCAAGCCGACAAAGTAATCGGACTCGGCGTCGAGCAGGAAGCGCGTCGCCATGCCTTCGGCATACAGTTCGACGTCGGCGTTCGGACGCCATTGCAGCACGGCATTGGCGGTCGTGCGGCGGCGGTCGCCCTTGATCGGCAACAAACCCACCTGGTCCGGCCCCGTCAAGCCCGGCGACAGGAAACTCTTATCCACAGGCGCCGTACTGAACGCGCGTTCCTCGTGATAACGATGCTGCTGCTGCGACAGACCCAGCAGCGCACCCACTTCGCCGATGCCCGTCTTCCAGCGGTTCGCCACCATGCCGCTGATGTTCGGGTCCGTGGCTTTCGATTTGTCGCTGTAGACGGCGCGCGTGTTGACGCTGGCCGTGAAATCCTTGAAGTCGAACGGGCGGTTCGTACGCACGTCGATGATGCCGGCCACGCCGCCCTCGACCTGGTCGGCGCCCTGCGACTTGTACACGTCCACGCGCTGCAGCATGGTGGCGGGAATGTCGGCCAGGTTGACATAGCGGCCCGTGGTGGTGAACAGCTCGCGGCCGTTGAGCAGGGTCGTGACATCGCGCAAGCCGCGGATCATGACGGCGCTGGCTTCGCCCGAATCGCGGCGGATCTGGATGCCGGAAATGCGCGCCAGGGTCTCGGCCACGTTGTTATCGGGGAATTTACCGATGTCGTCGGCGACGATGGAATCGATGACCTGGTCCGAGCGCATCTTGATCTGCTGCGAGTTCTGCGCCGAGCGGCGCACGCCGCTGACGGTCACGACAGCCACTTCCGCGGCAGGCTCGGCACTGGCATCGGCCGCCACCGCCTCCTGCGCCCACACCGAAGCCGTGCTCAGCAAGCCGATACCGGCCAATGCCGCAACGGCTGCCTTCAACATGAATGGACGAGGGAAAGTGGCCGCGAGCGGGCCGGTGGCGTTGCGCATCATGAATCTCCAGATATTGTATTGATATTTTTTGTGCTGCTTGCATGTCGTTCGCATGCTCGGCGTTTATCTTAGGGGCTGGGCGATAATCTCTCCAATCAATTTTTTCACTGTTTCGATATCAATTTCGATATCGGCGATGGAGGGACTTTGGAGGGTGTGAAGCGACAACGGCAGGGGCGTCAGGGGTGTTTCCGGGAGGACTGCGCACATGGCATCCCCGGCAAGCTGGCAAGCAGCGATACAGGCCTTGCCAGGCTTGCTGAAGTAATAGTGGGGGATATAGCATGCAGCCGCATGGCAATGCCGGCTGGATAACACGGAGTCTTGATTTGTCTGGTGCGGCTGGCGGGGATCGAACCCACGACCCTTGGCTTCGGAGGCCAACCTAAAAATTGTCAGTTGGCCTCGTTCAAGCGACAACTCCTTGATTTTACAGAATATGCCAATGAGCAACGTCAGACAACTAGCGGCGACAATGCAAAAAATTCATCGTTTTTCCCCCCATTCCTCCCAGAAATTCAGTTCAGTACTTAAGGATACCGGTGTGCTACGAAACAAGGGTTGCCAATTTTCTACAGATGCTTTGCTTGGTCGCGGGGCGTGTAGGCAGCAGCAAATCTCGCTGCGGAGCCAAATGACGCTTCTAGATTGGTCAACTCCAGCTTACCCTCTGCCAAGGCGCAGTTTGCTTTTGACAACAATTCAGCCAGAGATATCCCGTCCGGCCCCCCCCTAGTATGCGCTACCTTTAATTTTTCAAAATCGTCGAGAATAACTACCAAATCTAACTCATTTACACCGTAGAGTTTCATTACGACAACATCGATTGCTGCGCGAATGAGCGCCCGCCTCCCTAACCAGACTGCCGTGTCTTTTGCCCCGTCTGAAGGGGATGACAGCATCCGCGCGGCCTCGACAAGCAGAGCTTCCTCCGTAGGATTCGCACCTCGGGTCGGCAACGGCATATTTTGCCAATAGAAATGGTTCACCGTCGTCGAGACGAAACGACGCATTAGCCAATCGACTACCAGAGAATTGGCCAGTGCAAGCCACAATAACTCGCCGTCAGGCCCACCCGAGTTAAGTTTAAGCACTGGAACTTTATTTCCACAAACACAATTTTTCGGCAATAACGCAGCCAAAAGAGTACGTTCATTCGCATGCCCGCTAATCTCACAGTACCCGACTCGAACTGTTGGCGTCCATCCACGTTTAACCAGGTAATCTTCAGGTATGAGGTAGTGTGGCCGAACATGACGCTCAGATATTGTTGGCACCCTCCAAGTCGCTGATCGCCCCTGTCCCGAAACGTGAATCTTCGCCACGCTATCAAACTGATGAACCATGCGTCCTTCATATACCGGTAACAGCGCAACGATGGATCGACTTGACAACCAGCGTCCGTCCTCTTGAAGTGAGTAACCTTTCTTCCGCGCCGCATCCACAGGAATGAAAGCGTCGGAGTCGTTGGTCATATCAACTTCTCTTTTGAAGCCAAAATCCCATCCGCTAGTCGGTTGACCAACCGTGGGATATCTTTGGTAGATTCGTTTGATCATGTCGCGCTCTCTAACCGAGCGAACCTCGGGAACTAGCAAATCGGGGCCACCGACTAGGCCGAGAAAATCCAGACTGAGTTCTACCGGGTCCGTTTCGTTACCTTCGACGTCCTCTCTACCAAAACTCGCGGCGTCGATTCCGCCTGCCGTCCCCTTCTCAAATAGGACTGTGCAAAAACGGTACATCGAATGGATATCAAACAATTTTTTCCGGTTTATATACTCTATGAGTTGCGTGACCGTGCCCTGGGTGCGAAATAGGCCTCGTAAGGCCGCCGAGCCTTGGGCACGCAAGACACCTGATGGCAGTAAGAGCGCAGCGATTCCTTTAGGTGACAGCAACGCTAACGAACGTTCGGTAAAATATTTGTAGAGGTCTGCGTCGCCGGCGCCGTCACGATTAAGCGAGTACTCGGCAGACTCACGGAGTGTGCGCGACAATTCGAGCGTTCTCTCAGCGTGCTCCACCCACGCCCCGCTCACAAGTTCGGCAAGATGCGCATCCAAATAGCGGCCGAGTTCAGTACCTTGATAAAGTCGAACTCGAGCGTCCATATGCTCAAAGAACTCGTGACGCAGTGGCCGGAGTTTGCTCCACGGCGGGTTGGTAATCACGGCAGTGAATCCGGCAGGGAAGACCTGAGGGAACCAGGCGTGGAAGTCCGACAAAGGTACACTAATGGAATCGGCTACACGAAGGTGCCGATCGAGCTCGTGCCCATCCCATTCGGGAAGCCCAACTTCTGCACGCAGCAACGCTCGCGTCGTCGCAATTGCGAGTGGGTCTATATCCACTCCGAAAATGCAATGCGACGCAATCGCCGCACGGATTTCCGGACGGGACATTTTGTTGAACCCTTTACGAGCACACAAGATTTCAGATCCAATTCGCACAGCTGCTAACAAAAACGCACCGCACCCCACAGCAGGATCAATGACGGAAATGTCGGCAAGGTCCTCTGCCGTGCGAACGTTTTTTAAAACCTTTGATAAGGCTTGCCTGACAATCGCCTCCGCCAGCGCGACCGGCGTGAAATAGATACCTTTCCCCCTACGCTCTGGAGATGTCTCAATGACAACATCTGCATCGCTGTTGATCAGGAGGCGGGTTCCTCGAATCGTCTCAAACGCAGTGCCGAGATGCGCCGCGATTTGGTCGGCACCGCCGACCATTCCTCCGAGCGCTTCGTCAAACTGCGTCGACGCGTGCGAAGTTTGTTGTGTCGCTGCAGGGCTCGCCGGCAAGCCCAGTCTTCGAAAAACTCTGGACAACGCGGTGTCCATTGCTCGCGCGATTGCCAGTTCATGCAGGTCTGGAGGCTCTACGACGTCCACTGCCATAGCCTGCTTCGCGTAGTACACTACTAAGTTACCGACTGCTTCTTGTAGAGAAATCATTTCACTATTCATTCTTAAAATCTTAAAACTAGGGGGCTAATAGCGACTCAAGCGCCCTAGCCAGAGTCCTATCAATCTTTTCTAAATCTGCGTGAACGCGCAATTCGCTCAAGTCCAGCGCAAGCGCCCCAACTCGAAGCGTCGTGCCGAACGAGCTAATGGTCCAAGTATGAAGCTCGTGGTCGTTGAGGACGGAGTCACCAAGTACTCGAGGGTACACGAGTAGTCCACAACGACAATTGTGAGCGGTCATTGCCGCCACTAGCTCGTATACGTCCGCATTTACCGGCTTCCGATTTCGCATCCCCTCCGCGTCCGAGAGTCGCTTGTACTTTGCGTCGACTACAACTGAGGGCACCCCGTCTCTCAACACGAGGTTATCTGGGCGGGAAAAGAACCGTATTCTTGTTCCTGGCTGGGGCTCGGCGTAGGCCGTAGAGACTTGAGTTTGAGCACTATGACCTTGCTGAGCTAACTTCGAAACTGCGCGTGCAAGGGTGAGTTCAACAAAATGCTCGAACAGGCGCTCCATATTGAACACGAATGAATAACCTTGGGCAATCCCACGGCCTGTTGAATGCGACAGGCCGGATGATAGAAGCGCTGAAATTTCGAGCGCTTCCGTCCAGACCCGAAACTGCGGCGGCGGCTGTATGCGCCCCCCTTGTAGTGCTATTCTCCGGCTGGGCTTCCCCGGGATTCTCACCGCCAGGTCGGCCAACCTGCGGCGAAGGCTAGGCGCTCTAACGGCCGCTGCGAACGCCAACGCCGCCCATTTGAGCAGCCCGTTATATCCATTGTCAGAATCGAGTTCATCAACGTCGCATTCGAGCAAGTGAGGTCTCGCGAAGACGGATTTCATCTGTCGGGGGAGGTTCAAGCGTCCGCGTAGAACAGGCAAACATTGGGGGCTTGTTCGGTAGGTCTGGATGGCTTGATCAGCCAGTCCGGCTTCGGTAGCGTCCGAAAAGGCCATGGCAAGCAAGTCGACGAAACTGTGGCGCTCAACAGCCAAATGTCTAGCACGGTTAAGAGCCAAATCACGTTTCCTCGCGTACTGCATGAGCAGTAACATACTTGCGGTCCAGTCTTGCAAACCGTTCCCGAGTGGCGTGAATTTGGGGGCAATATCAAACACCAGATCACCGATGCTCACAGTCCCCGCTATACCTGAGGTACGAACTTCAATCGCACCGCCCATTCCACTTCGAAATGTGAACGGGTCCGCGCGTAATCCCAACTGTTTTCGAAATTTTTTCCCTAACGCTTCCAACGAAGCTCGTAGCTTGTCCGGGTCCCCGCGACCTGCGGAAAAGCCGCAGTCCCAGGGTTGCCAGTCACCGTTTTCGAGAAGAAGGCGGTCTACCGATTTCACAACGAGAGCCTCCGACCTAAGGGAATCATGGGGCAATGCTTTCCGCTTCCGGAGCTCCAGCGAACCGTTGTAGAAATTTCAGGACGTCCCCCACCTGCGGCGCCGGCTCGGCGGACGCCAAGTATGCTATCGCCCCGGCCTCAGATTCATCAGAGTCAGGTTCATAAACCTGTACACCAGAGCCTGTATCACTAGAATCAAGGCCCAGGAGTGCAATAAGAACCTCGGTGCGGCCATGAAAAAGTTCAATGAGCTGCGGAAGAATTCGAAACCGCCAAGTCTCGACCAGCGCACCCGGATTCGCGCTGCCCGGGTTTGCTTGTACCGATTGCAGATACCAATGACCCAGCATAAAGTCTTGTCCCAGATGAAGCCCGATTCCGCGGTTGAGCTTCTCCATAATGCGCACCGCCAGACGGGCGACACCTTCATTAGTTTTGACATTTCCGATTGAGTCAAGCGGGACATTGTCGTCGGCCGCCAGGCCGACCGCTGAACGAAGATCATCAGTGGATGGAAACAGATTGATCGTGTGGAATCTGCGTCGCAAGGCGGTATCAATCGGTGCAATGGACTTATCCACGGAGTTCATACTTGCTAGGGTATAAACCCCTTCAGGCATTGCGAAATTTCGATGAAATTCATGTTCCCCGCCGCCCGTGGTTTGAATTTTGACAGTCTCACCCGGGGCCAAATATGGCAACGTTAGGGTAATAGTTTCTGTCGTCTCCAGGCCCGCAGCATCCAATCGCTTACTCGGTTCCATCAACGTTATGAATTCTCCGAAAATACGCGAAGTGTTCCCTCGATTTATCTCATCGATAAGTAGAAGACCAGCCCCCTTTTGGGCCTCAGCAGCAAGTTCCAAAAGAACACCCGGACGCGGTAATAGCGAAAAACCACCGCCAGGCTCGGCATGAGGTCTGAGGCCCAGGATAAAATCTTCGTACGAGTAGCCCTGATGAAACGTGACCCATCGACTGGGCGTCCGAGCAGCAGTAGCTACGACTAAGGGAACCTGTTCGGCGTCAGTGTCGACCAAAATGCCGTGATTGACTGCCGCTCCATTGCTCTCGACATTAAACCGGCGAGAAACTTCGTTCATTAAATGAGACTTGCCGGTTCCGGGAGGGCCATATAGGAGGACGTTCTTATGGCGACGAAGCGCATCGATAATCTCAGCAACTGTAACGCTCAATTTAATTTCTCCCATCCCACTTCGCTCCGATTGAGGATATTTTGAATATCCTGTGGAAGAGCACTAAAATCGGCATGATGTATCCATCGCGCGTGGAATTTTCCATCCACGTCGCGAATTAGCAACATGAACTCATTTGCATCCGCTTTAAACACTTTGCTAACCCCTCGGCCCGGCCGCCACAGAGGGTACGCCGTGCCCATCCGTTGCGAGGGAATGTTCCAATCTTTTCGTACTGACGAGTTCCCCATAAAACGCACCTTAATTGAGGTTGCCTCAACAGGTGATGGGCCCGTAAATGGTTCAAGTGAGACGTCCATAGAAAATCCACCTTTTTCGGTGGCGTCTATCCTGCCCACGCCAAGAAAGAAATTTTCATAGTCGTGCGTACTGAGGCCGATATGGTACTGACCTTTTGATGAATCGTTTAGCGTATCGAAGGTGGCTTGGTTACATTTTCGCCAAAGTATGGCACTCACACGCTTTAGCATTGACTTTTCCTAGCTCACGGCAAGATGGTAAATACGCTCGGCCACATTCGGCCCTTTATGAGGAAGTGCACTGCTCTTATATCGACGAAGAGACATTTCACGGAAGCCCACACTGCCGTACCCCCCGAGAACGTCGAGAATCTGATCGTGCTCCATTTGGCCATCTTCATTGTAGCTTAAGAAGAAATGCTCACAGTCCATAACGCTCAAGAGGGCGTCCAATGCGCCGATAGCACGGCGCTTATAGCAGAAATCAGAGGCATGGGTTTCCCAGTTACGGAGGCCGGTAGAACCTATTAAAACCGGCTTATCATTGCGAACAATGGTTTCTAAAACGTGATAATAGGCTGCGTATTGTCGTTTCGTGTAAGGAGGGTCCGCATAAATGATTCGTGCCTTTGCTTGCGGAACGGCGTCATGGGCCTCCATCGATAATACCGAATGGCCGTTGCGACGACCATCAACAAACCCGCTCGGCCTCAGAACCAAGGGATTTAAAGCCCTCACCTTCCACTGCTTTAGGTAGCATCCAAAAGTGCCGGCGACGTTGCTGACTGCGCTGACCGCTCGGACAAGGTCACTGATCAGTAAAGCATGTTCTGCATCTGTGAGCACTGGTCTCCAGGACTCGATTTGATCACGAACTACGTCAATTTTTTGGGCATTGATCTCTGTAAAATAACGACGCTCGGTCTCGATTTCGATCGCAGATGCAGGGGAAAAATTCTTATGGGCGAACCCCCCTGGTCTCAAGGGTAAATTATTGAGATGATCAAGAATTGCTTCATAGGGGCCCACGGCCGAAATCCTGCCGACAAGCGACGAGGAGAGACCCGAGAAGCTCGGCTCGGTATGGTTTAGTAGAACCGCAGATGTAAGGTTAAAGCATGTGGAAAGATGGTCATTGGCAGTGACGGCGTAACCTAAGGTCTTGAATGCGGCTGAAACCACGCCTGTACCCGAAAAGAGGTCCAAAATCTCCTTCTTGCCACTACCACTCTCGTCCACGATAGTGCCCGCCACAAAATCGAGTAAAGCACGCTTGTTACCGATATATTCGGTGGCTAACGACGGCAGGGAGGATATTGCTTCAGCTAGATTAGACATCAATTCACTTAAAAAACGTTCGAGCATCTCCTTGCCAGTTTCGCTGCAGACCTTGGCCAAGATTGACAATGCAAAGGCGCGCCAATATGTTACGGCGCGGCTGGTCAGTGTATCAGATCAGTACCGTTTGCGAAGGATCTAGCAATCCAGCTTAGCTAGCTGTCAGGGGTCTCGAACCGCTAACGATGAAGTAACTAATTGGCATTACATCGCAAACGAATGAAACGAAGAAATACCTGATTTGTATAGAGGAAACTGGTGCGGCTGGCGGGGATCGAACCCACGACCCTTGGCTTCGGAGGCCAATACTCTATCCACTGAGCTACAGCCGCGTAGGGGGAATTTCTGAAGTGATGCGAAGGATACCGTTTTTCTTTACCTACGTCTACGGAAACTGTCGTATCGTCGGCAATTGCATGTCACTGCTCAATTTTTGTGCCTATAATTGTGGGTTTCATAAAGGTTTACATACAAGCATGTAAAAATGCTACCTTACACGGCCATCAGTTTCAAATCTGGACTAAGGACATCATGAGCGACGCACATAACGAACAACAATCAGCGATCAAAACGCCTAAACAATTGCTTGCCGCCGTAGCGGGCTTCTTCCTCGTCACCGTCATCGGCATCATCCTGCTGGTGCAGTTCGTCACGGCGCAAAAACTGACGGGCGCCGGGACGGACAGCCAGTCGCCGGAAGCCATCGATGCCCGCTTGAGCCCGGTGGCCAATGAAGGCTTTACCTTCAAGGATGCCAGCGGCCCGAAAGTGCTGCAAAGCGGCGAAGCCGTCTACACGGCCACATGCGTGGCCTGCCATGGCGCCGGCGTAGCCGGTGCACCGAAATTTGGCGATGCGGGCAGCTGGTCGGCCCGCCTGGCCCAGGGCTACGATACGGTCCTGAAACACGCGATCGAAGGCTTGCGCGCGATGCCGGCCAAGGGCGGCAATCCCGACCTCGACGATGTGGAAGTGGCGCGCGCCGTGGTCTATATCGCCAACGCGTCGGGCGGCAAGTTCAAGGAACCGGAAGTGCCGGCACCGGCCGCAGCCGCTGACGGCGCCAGCGCACCAGCCGCCGAGCCTGCCAAGTAAGCAGCGCAGCACCCGTATCGAGGAACCGCCCGCAGGGGCGGTTTTTTTTTACCCGCCGTTGCGTTACATCAGGCCGTAAAAAAGCCGCCCGGCTTGCGCGGGGCGGCTGGCAACTTATGCCTTGAACTAAGTAACCCCCAATAAATTATTGTGATTTCTGACTTCTATAACCGGCGCTCTGCAAGGTGGCCGACGAGGCTTGCTCGCCGCTAGCAGTGCTCGCACTGCGTCGCAGTGAGCGCCTTGCATAGCATCCGGTTCTATTCGTCATAAATTCACACTAATTTCCCGAGGATTACTTAGCGTCTTACCACATGATGACGCGGTCTTTCGGCGGCAGATACATCTTGTCGCCCGGTTTCACGTCGAAGGCTTGATAGAAACCTGGCTGGTTGCGCATGGTGCCGTTGGCGCGGAACTGGCCTGGCGAATGCGGGTCCGTTTTCAGCAACACCAGTTGCTGCGCTTCACGCATCTTCATGCGCCATACCTGGGCAAAGCCCGCGTAGAAGCGCTGCTCGCCCGTGAAACCGTCGATGACGGGGGCTTGCTTGCCGTTCAGCGACAATTTATACGCTTTGTAGGCAATTGCCACGCCGGAATTGTCGGCGATGTTCTCGCCCAAGGTCAGCTCGCCGTTGACGAAGTGGCCTTTGACGGGGCTGAAGCCGTTGTACTGCGCCACCAGCTGCTTGGTTTTCTTGGCGAAGTTTTTATGGTCGGCCTTGGTCCACCAGTCGCGCAGATTGCCGTCGCCGTCGTACTGGGCGCCCTGGTCGTCGAAGCCGTGGCTGATTTCATGGCCGATCACGCCGCCGATGGCGCCGTAGTTGACGGCGTCGTCCGCCTTGGCGTCGAAGAACGGCGCTTGCAGGATGGCAGCCGGGAAGACGATTTCGTTCAGTTCCGGGTTGTAATAGGCGTTCACGGTCTGCGGCGTCATGCCCCACTCGTCGCGGTCGATAGGCTGACCCAGCTTGTTCAATTCGCGGTTGTAATTGAGCAGGTGCGAACGCTGGATGTTGCCGATCAAATCATCGGGCGCCACCGTCAGGCCCGAGTAATCGCGCCATTTGTTCGGGTAGCCGATCTTGGTGGTGAACTTGGCCAGCTTGATTTGCGCCTGTTTCTTGGTGACAGGGCTCATCCAGTCGAGCTTGTCGATGCTTTGCTTGTAGGCCGTCATCAGGTTTTTCACCAGCGCTTCCATGCGCACCTTGCGCTCGGCCGGGAAATACTGCTCGACGTACAGCTGGCCCACGGCTTCGCCCAGCGCGCCTTCGACGGCGCCCACGCCGCGTTTCCAGCGCGGACGCATTTCCGTCACGCCCGTCAGGGTGGTGCCATAGAACGCGAAGTTTTCGTCGACGTAGGCTTTCGGCAAGTAACCGGCGTTAGCATGCAACAAGTGCCACTGGAAATAGGCTTTCCACGTTTCCAGCGGCGTCTTGTTGGCGATCTCGGCAAAACCCTTCAGGTAGCTGGGCTGGCTGACGATCACATAATTGACCTTGCCGGCGATGCCCGTGTCCTTCAGGTAGCGGGCCCAGTCATAGCCTGGCGCCACGCTGGCCAGTTTCGCCAGTTCCACCTTGTTGTAGGTCTTGACGGGGTCGCGGTTCTGCACATTGCTCCATTGGGCCTTGGCCAGCTCCGTTTCCAGCGCGAGGATGGCTTTCGCATTCGCGGCAGCATTCGCGTCGCCGGCCAAACTGAGCATTTTTTCCACGTGGGCCAGGTATTTGGCGCGCGTGTCGGCCTTGCCCTCTTCCAGGTAGTAATCGCGGTCAGGCAGGCCCAGGCCGCTTTGCACGATGTCCGCCACGTATTTGGTGGAATCCTTGGCGTCCTGGTGGATGCCGAAGTCGTATGGCGAGGTCACGCCCAGCTTGCTGAAGTGGGCGATGACGGCAGGCAGCTCCGCCTTATCCTGCAGCGCGGCGATCTTCGCCAGTTCCGCGTTCAAGGGCGTCAGGCCCAGGCTTTCCAGCTTGGCTTCGTCCATGAAGCTGTTATAGAAATCACCGATTTTCTGCGCATTCGAACCGGCCGCGCGGGCCTTGTCGGCGGCAGCGCCTTCGACGATGCCGCGCAGCTGCGTTTGCGTATCGTCGGCCAGCTTGGCAAAGCTGCCCCAGCTCGACTTGTCGGCAGGAATCACGGTTTCCGCCAGCCATTTGCCGTTCAGGTGCTGGAACAAATCGTCCTGCGCGCGCACGGCAGGGTCGACGTATTCGATGGCGATGCCGGACGTCAGCGCGGCCGATGCGGCGGCCGTGGCGGGAGCGGCGGCGGCTTTCTTGGCAGAATCAGCGGCGCCAGCCATGCCGGACACGCCAGCCAGCAAACTCAAGGTCAATGCACTTAACAAATAACGATTCACGGTTGTCCTCTATATTGTATTGTGTGAAATATAAGGGTCAGAAGGCCCTAGGCTTCTGGCCCGGTTTTTGACTGTAGCATACCGGCCGAAATGACAGAAAGAACTTTGACAGAAATACAAAAGAGACCACGCGCGGTGGTCTCTTTTGTTGTGACAAGATAACGTTTACATGACGTAGGCCGGCTTAACCCGGCGGGCGTAAGCCGACAACATGGTGAGCGCCATCGGTATGTCGGATGACACTTACCAGATGATCACGCGGTTTTCCGGGGCGACATACATCTTGTCGCCCGGTTTCACGCCAAACGCTTCATAGAAGCCAGGCTGGTTGACCATGGTGCCGTTCGCGCGGTACTGGCCCGGCGAATGGGGGTCGGTCTTGATCTGCACGATCTGCTGCGCTTCGCGCATCTTGCTGCGCCACACCTGGCCAAAGCCCATGTAGAAGCGCTGGTCGCCCGTCAGGCCGTCCAGCACAGGCGCCGGCTTGCCGCCCAGCGAGATCTTGTACGCTTTATAGGCGATCGCCACGCCCGAGTTGTCGGCGATGTTTTCGCCCAGGGTCAGCGCGCCGTTGACGTGATAGCCCGGCAATGGGCTGTAACCATCGTACTGCTTGGTCAGCGCGTCGGCCTTGGCGGCGAAGTTCTTGCGGTCGGCCGGGGTCCACCAGTCGCGCAGGTTGCCGTCGCCATCAGACTGGCTGCCCTTGTCGTCGAAACCGTGGCTGATTTCATGGCCGATGACGGCGCCGATGGCGCCATAGTTGACGGCATCGTCCGCGTTGGCGTCAAAAAACGGCGGCTGCAGGATGGAGGCCGGGAAGACGATTTCATTCATCGTCGAGCTGTAATAGGCGTTCACCGTTTGCGGCGTCATGCCCCACTCTTCGCGGTCGATCGGTTTGCCGAGCTTGGCCACCTGGCGCGCGGAACCGAAGTTGGCGGCGCGCATCATGTTGCCCACCAGGTCGCCCTGGACGATTTGCAGCTTCGTGTAATCGCGCCATTTGTTCGGATACGCGATCTTCGGCGTGAACTTGGCCAGCTTGGCTTGCGCTTCCTTCTTGGTCTCCGGGCTCATCCAGTCCAGGGTGTCGATGCTGTCCTTGTAGGCGGCCAGCACGTTTTTCACCAGTTCCTGCATGTGCGCCTTGCGCTCGGCCGGGAAATATTGCGCCACATACAGCTTACCGACGGCTTCACCCAGCACGCCTTCGACGGCACCCACGCCACGCTTCCAGCGCGGCTGGTTTTCAGTCACGCCGCTCAGTACCGTGCCGTAGAAGGCAAAGCTCTCGTCGACGAAGTTTTTCGACAGGTAGCTGGCATAGCTGCGCAGCAACTGCCATTCGAAATACGCTTTCAGGGTGTCCAGGTCCGTGGCGGCCAGCACCTTGTCGTAGCCGGCCAGGTAGCTCGGCTGGTTGACGATGACGTAATCGACCTTGTTGGCGATGCCCAGGGCGGCCAGGCCCGACTTCAGGTCGTAGCCCGGGGTCAGGTCGTTCAGTTTATTGATGTCGGTCTTGTTGTAGCGTTTGACGGGGTCGCGGTTCTCGACCTTGGTCCATTGCACTTCGGCCAGAGCCGTTTCCAGGGCAACGACGGCCTTGGCGCGGGCGGCGGCGTTCTTGTCGCCCGCCATGGCCAGCATTTTTTCCACGTGCGCCTGGTATTTTTCCTTCACGCCCGCCTGCTTGGCTTCCAGGTAATAGTCGCGGTCGGGCATGCCCAGGCCGCTTTGGCTCACGTAAGCCGCATATTTCGTCGAGGCACGCGCATCCTGGCCCACGTAGACGGCGTACGGGGTCGACACGCCCGTCTGGCTCAGGTGGGCGATCAGGGCGGGCACGCCCTTCTTGTCGCGCAGCGAGCGGATGCGGTTCAGTTCGCCGGCCAGCGGCTTCGTGCCCAGCGCTTCGAGCTTGGCTTCATCCATGTAGCTGGCGTACAGGTCGGCAATCTTCTGCGCTTCGGAACCGGCCTTCTTGTTCTTGTCCTGTTGCGTGGACTCGATGATGCCGCGCAACTGTGGCGTCGTGTCGTCGCGCAGCTTGGCGAACGAACCCCAGCTCGATTTGTCGGCAGGAATCTCGGTCGTGGCCAGCCACTTGCCGTTCAAATGGGTGAAGAAGTCATCCTGCACGCGCACGGCGGGGTCGATGTACTGCACATCGATGCCGGAAACGACGCCGGCCGCGGCAGGCGCGGCGCTCGGGGCTACGGTCGGCGCGGCCACGGCGGATACGGGTTCGGCGGCATGGGCAAACGCAGCCAACAGGGTCAGGGTCAGACTGCTTAAGAGATAGCGATTCACGAATTGTCCTTATGGGGCATGTCAAAAAGACCGGGCAGATAGCTGCGGGCGGATAGCCTGCCGCGCCAGGCGCTGCAGGAATGTAGCACGCGGCCATGCCCTTTGGCCAATATTGCCCCCTGACTACCCTGAGAATCGCCGCTCAGTTCGGCCAGGCTCAAGGGGCTTTCATTGTCCAGGCAGGCGCGCATGGCGTGGGCTGGAGCTTATCCATACAGATACAGCAAGTCGTCGATCAGCGCCAGCTCCTGTTGCGTGAACTGCGTGTCGTTGAACTGTCCGATATCTTCGAGCACACCCCGAATCGGCACTTGCCGTGACGGATCCTGAACGATGTCGATCAGCAGGCCGGCATCGGGATACCGCCCCCGCAGATACTTTTCAATCAGCGCTGTGAGCGCGGCACGTGCCTGCAAATCAGTTAACATTTTTTATCCGCTGCCAAGGAAGAAGCGCCAGTCTAAATGAGCTTGAACCCGCCGACAAAAAAAAGCCTGCGTCCGCGGACGCAGGCAAAACCACTTCGGGTCGAGAATGCGAGTCCACTATAGGGCCGCCGCACACGCTTTTTTTCGACTCTTACAAATGCTTACTCCCCTCAAGACCCCCTATACATCGCATACAAAACCGCAACATATGGCAAGCTGGCAGCCCCGTTTTCGCGCGTAGACTGGGCCAAGGCATGCTTTTTCCGCGGCCGGCCCACGCCGGCAGAGATTCAGGTCTATACTTTCAACAAAGCGCCGCTCCAAGGGGACTGGCGCTTGTGCAAGACACGCTAGCTGCAAAGGTGCAATGATGGGCAAACTCAAAAATACCGGCTTGATCGGCCTGGGCGTGGTGGCCGGCGTCGCCGTGTCGCTGCAATTTTCCGCCATGGCGCAAAAAACCGTCGAGCCGCCCCTGCCGCTGGAAGAGCTGCGCCAGCTGGCCGACGTGTTTGGCCTGATCAAGTCCGATTACGTCGAGCCGGTGGAAGACAAGAAACTGCTGGAAGACGCCATTGCCGGCATGGTCGCCTCGCTCGACCCCCATTCCGCCTACCTGGACAAGAAAGCCTATGCCGAGCTGCGCGAAGGCTCCGAAGGCAAGTTCGTCGGCCTGGGCATCGAAATCGGCCTGAGCGAAGACGGCTACATCAGGATCGTCTCGCCCATCGAGGATTCGCCCGCCTACCGCGCCGGCATCAAGGCCGGCGATTTGATTACCCGCCTCGATGGCCAGCCCGTGAAAGGCGTCAGCCTGGACGACAACGTCAAGCGCATGCGCGGCGAACCGGGCACCAAGGTGTCGCTTACCATTGCCCGCAAGGATGAACCGCAGCCGCTGGCGTTCACCATCACGCGCGAGGAAATCCATCAAAAGAGCGTGAAGGCGAAGATGGTCGAACCCGGCTACGCCTGGCTGCGCGTGTCGCAATTCCAGGAACCGACCGTCGACGACATGGCAGCGCAGATCACGGCGCTATACCAGCAAGACCCGAACATCAAGGGCATGGTGCTGGACCTGCGCAACGATCCGGGCGGCGTGCTGCAGGGCGCCATCGGCGTCTCGGCCGCCTTCCTGCCGAAGGACGCGCCCATCGTCTCGACCAACGGCCAGTTGCCGGACTCGAAACAGGTGTTCTACGGCCGCGCCGAATACTATACCTTCCGCTCGGAAGGCGACGCGCTGGCGAAATTGCCGGCTGCCATCAAGAAAGTACCGCTGGTGGTGCTCGTCAACACGGGGTCGGCCTCAGCCTCGGAAATCGTCGCCGGCGCCCTGCAGGATTACAAGCGCGCCACCATCATCGGCACGCAAACCTTCGGTAAGGGTTCCGTGCAAACCATCCGCCAGCTGACGGCCGACACGGCCGTCAAGCTGACGACGGCCCGCTACTACACGCCGAACGGCCGCTCGATCCAGGCCAAGGGCATCGTGCCCGACCTGCTGGTCGATGAGAATGCGGACGGCGACGGCTTGAACGGCTTGCGCATCCGCGAAGCGGACCTGACCAAGCACCTGAGCAACGACCGCGACCAAGAAAGTGCCAAGGCGGCACCCGTCAACGACGAGATGGAAGAGCAATTGCGCATCATCGCCCTGGAAAAGACCCGCAAGCCGCTGGAATTTGGCAGCCAGGACGATTTTCAATTGCACCAGGCGCTGAACCACCTGAAGGGCTTGCCCGTGCAGCTGGCCAAGGCCGAACCGGTGGTGGTGCAGGCCGACGTCAAGAAAGAACAGAAAAAGTAGGCAGTTTGGGGTCAGACCCGCCGGGTCTGACCCCATCACACGCAATACCCCCAGCACCCGTCCACGCGACAAAAATCAATCTTCCGCCACACTTCCCCCTGCCCCGCAACACGAAACTCTCTACAGTCGAGCCCGTTTGTGTAAAATTTGCTTCACTTATCGGCGCCGCGCCGATTGCCAAATTTGAAAGTTTAACCATGAAACAAGTCGTCATCAGCGGTACCGGACTGTACACGCCGCCCTTTTCGATCTCCAACGAAGAGCTGGTCACCTGCTTCAATGCCTACGCGGAAAAGTTCAATGCCGACAACGCCGACGCGATCGCCGCAGGCACGGTGACGGCGCTGGAGCTGTCGAGCGTGGCCTTCATCGAAAAGGCGTCCGGCATCAAGTCGCGCTTCGTAATGGAAAAGGAAGGCATCCTCGACCCGGCGCGCATGGTCTCGCGCATCGCGGAACGGGGCGATGACGAACTGTCCTTGCAGGCGGAAATGGCCGTCGCCGCCGCCAAAGACGCGCTGGCGCGCGCCGGCCGCACGCCGGCCGACATCGACATGGTGCTGGTGGCCTGCAGCAATATGCAGCGCGCCTACCCGGCCATGGCCGTGGAAGTGCAGGATGCGCTCGGCATCGACGGCTATGGTTTTGACATGAACGTGGCGTGCTCGTCCGCCACCTTCGGCATCCAGCAAGCCGTGGCCGCCGTGCAAAGCGGCCAGGCGCGCGCCGTGCTGGTCTTGAATCCGGAAATCACCAGCGGCCACCTGAACTGGCGCGACCGCGACAGCCATTTCATTTTCGGCGACGCCTGCACCGCCATCATCGTCGAAGCGAAAGACACGGCCGTCTCTACGCACCAGTTCGAAATCATCGGCACGGAACTGAAAACGCGCTTCTCTAACGCCATCCGCAACAATTTCGGCTTCCTCAACCGTTTTGACGAGTCCGGCGTGGGCAAGGCCGACAAATTGTTCCGCCAGCAAGGGCGCAAGGTCTTCAAGGAAGTGTGCCCGATGGCGGCCGAGATGATCAAGGCGACCCTGGCCAAGGCCGGCGTGGAAGTGGCGCAAGTTTCCCGCTACTGGCTGCACCAGGCCAACCTGAACATGAACCTGCTGATCGCCCGCCTGATCCTGGGCCGCGACGCGGAAGCAAATGAAGCGCCCGTGATCCTCGACACCTACGCGAACACCTCGTCGGCCGGTTCCATCATCGCCTTCCATAAATATCAGGATGACATGGCGGCAGGCAGCACCGGCGTCATCTGCTCGTTCGGCGCCGGCTATTCCATCGGCTGCGTGGTCGTGCGCAAGCTCTGAGCGCATGGGTGTAACATCGCCTGATTCCTGAATTAGGCGATGTTCGTGACGGATAGGCATGCGTTCGCGGCCACCTGGACGAAGATATAGCACAGGTTTTTTGCAATAAAGCCGCAGGAACATTCCGGCAAGGGCTTTGATGCGTTTATACTTGGCCGCTGAGCAACATCTTTTTCTACCCGCACGTCCCCATAAGGAACCCCACACGCATGCCCCATGACATCAGCCTGATCACCACCATCGCCGCCGCCCTCGGGTTTGGCCTCATCTTCGGCTTCATCGCCGCGCGCCTGAAACTGCCGGCACTGGTCGGCTATCTGGCCGCCGGCATCATCATCGGACCGGCCACGCCCGGTTTTGTGGCGGATGCGGAAATAGCGGGACAATTGGCGGAAATCGGGGTGATGCTGATGATGTTCGGTGTCGGCCTGCACTTTTCCATCGAAGATTTGTGGGACGTGCGCAAGATCGCGCTGCCTGGCGCCATCCTGCAGATCGGCGTCGCCACGGCGATGGGCATGGGCCTGGCCCACTGGTGGGGTTGGACCCTCGGTGGCGGGCTGATCTTTGGCCTGGCCCTGTCCGTGGCCAGTACCGTGGTGCTGCTGCGCGCGCTGGAAGAACGGGGCATCCTCGACTCGCTCAACGGCCGCATCGCCGTCGGCTGGCTGGTGGTGGAAGATCTGGTCACCGTCTTGGTCCTCGTGCTGCTGCCGGCGTTCGCCAGTGTGCTCGGCGGCAAGGTCGCGCCCGATGCCGAAGCCGTCAGCCTGTGGCAAACCCTGGCCGTTACCCTGGGGCAAGTGGCCGGCTTCATCATCTTCATGCTGGTCGTCGGCCGCAAGCTGTTCCCGTGGATACTGTGGCAAGTGGCGCGCACCGGTTCGCGCGAACTGTTCACCCTGTGCGTGATCGCCGCCGCCGTCGGCATCGCCTACGCCTCGACCAAGCTGTTCGGCGTGTCGTTCGCGCTGGGCGCCTTCTTCGCCGGCATGGTGCTGCGCGAATCGGAACTCAGTCACCGCGCCGCGGAAGAGTCCCTGCCCTTGCGCGACGCGTTCGCCGTGCTGTTCTTCGTGTCCGTCGGCATGCTGTTCGAGCCGACCATCCTCATCGACAAGCCCCTGCAAGTGCTGGCCGTGTGCGCCATCATTATCTTCGGCAAGTCGATCGCCGCCTTCTTGCTCGTGATGGCGCTGCGCTATCCGCCGAAAACGGCCATCATCGTCTCGGCCAGCCTGGCGCAGATCGGCGAATTCTCGTTCATCCTGGCCGCCCTGGGCCTGTCGCTGGGCCTGATGCCGCAGGAAGGGCAAAGCCTGATCCTGGCCGGCGCCATCCTGTCGATCGCCCTTAACCCGCTCGTCTTCAGCATGGCCAAGCCGCTGCTGCGCGTGATCGGCAACAGCGAGTTCGCGCGCAAGTTCGAACGCACCACGGACCCGCTGGCCGAGCTGCCGATGACGGTGCCGCAGGAAAAACTGTCGGGCCAGATCGTGCTGGTCGGCTATGGCCGCGTGGGCCGGCGCATCGCCGCCGCCCTGATGGAGCGGGGCATCCACTTTGTCGTGGCAGAGGAAAACCGTGAGATCGTCGATCAGCTGCGCAAGCAAGGCATCCCGGCCGTGGCCGGCAATGCGGGCGAACCGGCCGTACTGATCCAGGCGCACATCACGCACGCCACCATGCTCGTCATCGCCACGCCGGACACCTTCCACGTGCGCGCCATGATCGAGACGGCGCGCGCGCTGAACCCCGCCATCCTGACGGTGGTACGCACGCACAGCGAGGAAGAGGCGGAATTGCTGCGCGCGGAAAACGTGGGCAAGGTGTTTATCGGCGAGCACGAACTGGCCCATGGCATGGCCGAGCACGTGCTGCAGAGTTTTGAGACGGCGAAGAAGGGGCATGGCGGACACTAAGCCAGCGCCCTCTGCAACCAGCAAGCCTGCCCGCTACCCAGCCGGCAGGCTTTCTTTTTACAGGCTGGCGGCCAGCTCCGCCCCTTCCCGTATCGCCCGCTTGGCGTCGAGTTCCGCCGCCAGCGCGGCGCCGCCGATTTTATGGAAGCGGGGGCCGCCCGACGCAAGCGGCTTGCCATCCTTGTCCGTTTCCGGCATGAGTTCCGTCAAGCTGTCCTGGCCCGCGCAGATGATGACGTTATCCACGGCCAGCAGGCGCTGTTCGCCGCCCACGGTGATGTGCAAGCCTTGCCCGTCGATCTTGTCGTAGGTGACGCCGGCCAGCATGGCCACGCCGTTGCGCGCCAGCGCCGCGCGGTGCACCCAGCCCGAGGTCTTGCCCAGCCCCGCGCCCACTTTCGACGTCTTGCGCTGCAACAGGAAGATCTGCCGCACGGGATGCGGCGCTGCGGGCGGCACCAGGCCGCCGCCCGTCGCCGCATTCAAGTCCACGCCCCACTCGCCCGCCCAGGTCGATACGGGCTGCGGCAGCGGGTGCGCCGGGTCGTGCAGCAAATACTCGCCCACGTCGAAACCGATGCCGCCCGCGCCGATGATGGCCACGCGCGCGCCCACGGGCTTTTTGGCTTGCAGCACATCCAGGTAGGACAGCACGGTCGGATGGTCGATGCCGGGAATGGCAGGCAGGCGTACCTTGATGCCGGTGGCGATGATGACGTCGTCATAACCGCCGGCCAGCAATTGCTCGCGCGTCACGCGCTGGCCCAGGCGCAGCTTGATAGTCGACAAGGCGATGCGGCGGGCAAAATAGCGGATGGTTTCCGTAAATTCTTCCTTGCCCGGAATCTGCATGGCCACCTTGAACTGGCCGCCGACGCTGTCGCTGCTGTCGAACAGCGTCACCTCGTGCCCGCATTCGGCAGCCGCGGTGGCGGCCGACAAGCCGGCCGGTCCGGCGCCGACGACGGCCACGCGGCGCGGCACGGCCTTTTTCGCATAGACCAGTTCCGTTTCATGGCAGGCGCGCGGGTTGACCAGGCAGCTGGCGCGCTTGTTGGCAAAGGTGTGGTCGAGACAGGCCTGGTTGCAGCCGATGCAGGTATTGATCTCGTCCGCGCGACCCGCGGCCGCCTTGGCGACAAAGTCAGGGTCGGCCAGGAAAGGGCGCGCCATCGATACCAGGTCGCAGTCACCCCGCTCGAGGATGGCATTCGCCTCGTGCGGCATGTTGATGCGGTTCGACGCCACCACGGGAATCGTCACTTCGCGGCGCAGCCGGCCCGCCACGCTGGCAAACGCGGCGCGCGGCACCGAGGTGACGATGGTGGGCACCCTCGCCTCATGCCAGCCGAAACCCGTATTCAGAATCGTCACGCCCGCCTGTTCCAGCGCCTTGGCCACCGTCACCACGTCGTCCCAGGTATTGCCGCCCTCGACCAGGTCGAGCAGGGAATGGCGGTACATGATGATGAAGTTGGGGCCGACGGCGGCCCGGATGCGGCGCACGATCTCCACGGGCAGGCGCATGCGGTTCTCGATCGTGCCGCCCCAGCGGTCCTGGCGCAGATTCGTGCGCGCGCACAGGAACTGGTTCAATAAATAGCCCTCGCTGCCCATCACTTCGATGCCGTCGTAGCCGGCCTTTTGCGCCAGGCGCGCGCAGCGCACGTAGTCGCAGATGGTGCGCTCGATGCCCCGTTCCGTGAGGGGACGGGGGCGGAACGGCGAGATCGGCGATTTCTTGGCCGATGCCGAGACGACGAACGGTTGATAACCATAGCGGCCCGCGTGCAGGATCTGCATGACGATCTTGCCGCCCTCCTCGTGCACGGCGCGCGTGACCTTGCGGTGGTTGGGCACGTCGCCAAGGAAATTCAAGGTGCCGCCGAACGGCAGCAGCCAGCCTTGCCGGTTCGGCGAGATGCCGCCCGTAACGATCAGGCCCACGCCGCCGCGTGCCCGTTCGCGGTAAAACGCGGCGAGCTTGCCATAATGATAAAAACGGTCTTCCAGGCCCGTGTGCATGGACCCCATGATGACGCGGTTGCGCAAGGTGGTAAAACCCAGGTCGAGCGGGGCCAGCAGATGGGGGTAGGCAGTCATGGTGATCGGTCCGGTAAGGTGGTTGCAGGCCGTACGGTAGCAAGCATTGCCGCTCGCCGCAGCGACTTTCTCTAGACCGGGAGTTCTAAATCGCCCGGCGCGCCCGACGGCGGTGCGTACAGCTTGTGCCGGGCGGTACTTTCCCGTAGGCTAGGTGGCATGAAGCGACTCTTCCTCTGCCTGTTGATGCTGTGCGCCGTCCCCGCTACCGCGCTGGCACAGGCGATACGCCTGGACAAGCTGAAGGTCGAGGTCAAGCGCATCGAGGTTGACGGGCAGCGCATGTATGAAGTCGATGCCAGCGGCAGCGTGCAGGCGCCTCCGGCCTCCGTGTGGAAGACCCTGACCACTTACGAGCGCATGAGCGAATTCGTGCCCGACCTCAGTTCCTGCCGCGTGCTGTCGCGCAACGGCAATGAAGTCATCATCGAGCAGCAGGGCATGGCGCGCTTCCTGTTCATGAACCACCCCATCCACCTGGTGGTGCGGGCCACGGAAACGCCGTTGACGGCCATCGACATCGCCCTGATCTCGGGCGACATGCGGCATTACGAATCGCGCTGGAATCTGTATCCCGTGCCCGAGACGGGCGGCACGCGCATCGTCTTTTCCAGCCGGCTGATGCCGGGCTTCTATGTGCCCGGCATGCTGGGCACGACCATGATACGTGGCGATATCGAACGCATGATGGCGGCCGTACTCACCCGCATCGACAGCCAGTACGCGGAAAAGGCAGGTTAAATCAAGCCAGATAGGTATCGCGGTCGCGGATTTCCGCGAAGTTTTCCAGGCTGCCCAGTTTTACGGTGACGGGGTTGAGGCTCGCTTGCGGCTGCATCGAGCGCCAGGCGAACAGCCATTCCTGTTCGGGCGCTTCGGCACGCGTCTTGGTGAAGGCGGCGCCCAGGGCCGCGCGCTGGCCGTATTCGACCAGGCCATCGATGCCGGCCCAGCTGGGCAAGGTGCGCTGCACGGCGCGGTGCAGGCGTTCGCCGAATTCTTCCGTATTGTGGATGATCAAACAAGCGTCGGCAGGGGCGAACAGGTCGAACAGTTGCTTGTCCCACACTTGCGAAAAACTCAGGGTCAAACAATTGCCCGCTGGCATCAGGCGGAACTGGCCCAGGCTCAGCGCCAGCTCGAGTTCGCTGCACTGGCCGTAGCGGTGCAGGGTGGGGGGACGTTTGTAATCGTGCATGCTGGACTCGTTCTTCAATAGTAGGGTAAACCGGCGCGCCGCCTAGCGGGGCGGGCGGATGTGGCGCCGGATGCGCTGGGCCCTGGCAGCCAGGTAAATTTCGCGCAGTAAATAAATAAAACAGCCGATCAGGCAAATCACGGCCAGCACAAAGAAGGCCGCGATATATTTGTCCAGGGTCAGGTTCAGAATATCGCCCAAAAACAGCATGGCGATGATGACGCAGACGAAGAAACCGCACGCCGTGCTCAGCGAAATCGAATAATTGATCAGATGGGTACGCCGATACAGGGTATCTAGCTCATCCATATAGAAATCGTTGTAGCCGATGTCGAGCCGGTCTTCCAGCACGCGCGTGCGGTCGATGATGCGGCCCAGGCGGTTGGTCAGTACCACCAGCATGGTGCCGATACCGGTCAGCAGGAAAACCGGCGCAATCGCCAGCTGGATGATATGGCCGATGTCGCCGATCTGTATGTTCATGGATAAAAAGTCGTGGGTTCACACCGGCGCCCGACCCTGGCGCCAGCACAGGCCATAGTGTAGCAGGTGGCGCACGCCGGCTGGCCGCTTTGCCAACCGGCGTGTTGCAAGGTCATGCGAAGCCGCGCCCCGGCACAAAGCGCTCGGTGGCGCGCACCAGCGCCGAAGCGATGCCGTGCTCGAGCGCGCCATGGCCCGCGTCGGGAATCATTTCCAACTGGGAACCAGGCCAGGCCTGCTGCAGGCGGTAGGCCGACAGCGGCGGGCAGATGGCGTCGTAGCGTCCCTGCACGATGACGGCCGGCAAATGCGCGATGCGTCCCATGTTGCGGATCAGCTGGTCTTCTTCGAAGAAACCGAGATTGGCCATGTAATGCGATTCGAGCCGGCCCACGCCCAGATCCAGCGCATCGTTCGGCGCGTCTTCCGGCTGCGGCATCAGATACACGCGGCGGCCTTCGAAGCGGCTCCAGGCGCGCGCGGCCGGCCAGTACACGGCCGGGTCGCTGCTGAGGATGCGTTGCACGTAAGCCGCCAGCAGGTCGCCCCGCTCCTCGAGCGGAATCGGGGCGGAGAATTCCTCGTACAGTTCCGGATAAAACCAGCGCACGCCTTCGATGAACCAGTCGATTTCCGCCTGCGTGCACAGGAAAATACCGCGCAGCACGAAACCGAGACAGGCCGCCGGATGCGCCTGGCCATATGCCAGCGCCAGGGTCGAACCCCAGGAGCCGCCAAACACCAGCCATTGGGCGATGCCGAACTGGGCGCGCAGGCGTTCGATGTCCTCGATCAGCAGCTGCGTCGTGTTGTTGCGCCATTCGCCCAGCGGCGTGGACTTGCCGGCGCCGCGCTGGTCGAACAGGATCACGCGGTAGCGCTGCGGGTCGAAAAAGCGGCGGTGCTGCGGCGACAGGCCCGCGCCCGGGCCGCCATGCAGGAACAGCACGGGAATGCCGTCGGGGTTGCCGCACTCTTCCCAATAAATGGTGTGGATGTCATCGACGGCCAGCATGCCGTGCCGGTTCGGCGTCAGGGCGGGAAACAGGGGTGACAAAGAATCGGGCATGGCGAGCGGTCCTTGGAATGGCGGTCAGGGCGCCAGGCACGATTCCTGGCAACTGCTCCAATTATAGTGCGCCCCCGCCGGCTCAGGCCAGCAGCAGGGGCAGGCGGTTCGACGACTTGATCTCGCGCATCGACAGGCTGGACTGGATTTCCGCCACGCCCGGCAGGCGGCGCAGCACGGTCGAGACGAATTCGCCATACGCTTCCAGGTCGCGCGCCACCACTTGCAGGAAATAATCGGCCTCGCCCGCCACATTGTGGCATGACAGAATTTCGGGAATCGTCGCGATCGCTTGCTCGAACTGCGACGGCTGCTCGCCGCCATGGTTGGCAAACACGACGCGTACGAAGGCCACCAGGCCGATGCCCAGCTTCTTCCGGTTGAGCAAAGCCTGGTAGCCGGTAATAAACCCTTCCTCTTCCAGGCGGCGCAGACGACGCCAGACGGGGGTTTCGCTCAGCTTCAAGCGCTCGGCCAGTCGCGCATTCGACAGCCGTCCTTCATCCTGCAACAGCCTGAGTATCTGCAAATCGGTGGCGTCGAGGCTAACTTCTGGAATTTTCATCTAATTTTTGTTTTGATACGAGTGGAATCTACCCGAATACTAGGGCATGCAGGGCAGGAAAAGCAAGCACATTTCATCGCGTCAAGAACATAATGGGGCCCGGCGAGCAGGCTGCAGCGTGCGCATGCTCCCGCTTTCTTTTCGACTGAGCCATGTCCGATTCTACCTTCCTGATGTACCTGCTGGCACTGGCCGGCGCCTTTTTATTGCCGGGCCCCGACATGGCGCTGGTGCTGGCGACGGGCGCCGCGCGCGGCGTGGCCACGGCGCTGGTGACGGCACTGGGTATCGCCGGCGCGCGCGCCGTGCACGTGGCGCTGTCGGGCGCGGGCCTGGCGGCGCTGATGGTCACGCATCCGCAAGCCTTGCAGTGGGTCAAATGGGCGGGCGCCGCCTACCTGCTGTACCTGGCGCTGCGCCTGCTGCAGTCGGCCCTGTCGGCCAAAACAACGGAGGAAAAAGCCGCCCCCGCCACGGCGCACAGCGCCCGTGCCAGCCTGGTGCGCGGCTTCCTGACGAATCTGCTCAATCCGAAGGCACTGCTGTTTTGCAGCATGTTCCTGCCGCAATTCGTCATGGGCAGCGACAGCGTTGGCCTGCAATACCTGCGCCTGGGCGCCATCCTGGTACTGGTGGGATTGCTGTTCGACGCCATCTACGCCGTGCTGGCCGCGCGCCTGGCGCACCGCCTGCGCGGTAAACCCTCGCCTTACGGCAAGTTCGTGCTGCCCACCGTCTTCGTCTTGCTGGCCGGGCGGCTGGTGCTGGGCTGAACTGTCGGCGGCAGCGGCGCTCCGCCGGCAAAGAAGGCGGGGTAATCGTTCAGCAGGCTGCGCTCGAGGTCGTTAACCTTGCGAAATTGCCGCAGCGCCGGCGCCATGGCCCGCCCCGCATCCCAGCTGCGCCAGGCGTTCGGCGCATCGAACTGCGCCAGCAAGGCGTCGCCCAGGTCCTGATACACGGCCGCCATCTGCGGTTTTGCCTGCAGCACTTGCAGATACAAGGCCGTCGCTTGCGGCCATTGCCCCAGCTTGGCGCGCAAATTCCCCTCGAACAAGGCCAGCACGGGCTGCGCCATCCCCGTTTGCGTCCTTAACTCTTGCACGGTGGCCAGCGCGGCTGCGATGCCTTCATGGTCCTTGGCAAGCAATCCTCGCGTCAAATCGTGGATGGGCTGGCATTCCTGCATGGCCAGTATCTGCTGGGGCGACAGCTTGTCGACCAGTTCGCCCGTGGAAAAATGATCTTCCAGCATGGTCAAGAAAGCTTCGAAAGGCTGGTCGGCGGCAAACAGTTTTTCCGCTTCGGCCCGCAGCGCAGGGTGTGCCTGAGGCGCCTGGGGTCCCGGCGGCGGCAACAGCGCCGCCTGCGCCAGCACGCGCTCGAGCGGGGGCGCATCGGCCGCCAGCGGACGGGGCCGGTAGGCGGACAAGGTATAGGTGGCCGGTGCGCCCGCCGTCATGGCGCTGATGCGGAACTGCCGCGTCACCGCGCCGCCCACCTCCTGGTAGTGCAAGGTGAAGTCGGCGGGAATGCGCTTGCCGTCGGCCAGCATCTTCAGCACCAGCGGGTGGCCGCCCCAGGTGTAGCGCAAGTACTGGGCAAAGGCCGTGGCGTCGTCGCCGCTGACGGGACTGCCCGCGATGCCCAGGCGCAACAGGGGCTGCCCGTCAAGCGACCACAGCACGGCGCCGTCGAGCACTTGCGGCTGCAGAGCGCCGCGCCGCTTGTTGTCCAGCACCGACAAAGCCTGCTCCTCATACACGCGAGGCGTTGCGTGCTGCTCCAGGCCGCCCGCCTTCAGCATGCCGCCAAGCCCCTGCCGGTGGCGCAGCTCGGCGGCGCGAAAGCCCACCACGTCGAACAGCGAATACGTGTCGTAGGTGGACGCCGCCGTATCGATGACGTGGCGGCGGCGCGTGGCAAAGTCGAGCACGGACAAGCGCTTGCCATCGCGCACGCTCAGGTAATGGGGACCCAGCACGACATCGCTGTCCTGCGTATCACGCACGGGCAGGCTGGTTTTCACGCCGGGCTGGTTGACGCGCTCGGTAACCACCGTAACGTGGAACGCGACGCTGGCCTGGGCCGCGCTGGCGCCCAGGAAAAGGATGGCGGCCACGCTGGCGCGGCGCAAGGCGGGAACAAGGGTCATGGAGATGATGCAGTGGAGAAATACTGATTCTAAGGTAAATCCGGCGATCTCCTTGTTTTGCTGGCCAGCATAAAAAAAGACAGCCGCAGCTGTCTTTTCTGTTTTACCTCAATACCGATTACGACATGTGCTGGCCGCCGTTGATCGAGATATTCGCGCCCGTGACGAACGCTGCCTCATCGGAAGCCAGGTAGGCGACCAGGCCGGCCACTTCTTCCGGCTTGCCCAGGCGCGCCATCGGAATTTGCGGGATGATTTTGCTGTCGAGCACTTCCTGCGGAATCGCCATGACCATCTTGGTGCCGATGTAGCCTGGCGAAATGGTGTTGACGGTGACGTTCTTGCGCGCCACTTCCAGCGCCAGCGACTTGGTGAAACCATGCATGCCCGCTTTCGCGGCCGCATAGTTGGTCTGGCCGAAAGCGCCCTTCTGGCCGTTCACGGACGAGATATTGATGATGCGGCCCCAGCCGCGTTCCACCATGCCGTCGCAGACGGGCTTGGTCATGTTGAAGACGGAATCGAGGTTGGTGCTCATCACGGCATCCCAGTTCGTCTTGTCCATCTTCTTGAACGTCATGTCGCGCGTGATGCCGGCGTTATTCACCAGCACGTCGACAGGACCGATTTCCGCTTCCACTGCCGCCACGCAGGCAGCGGCCGAATCGTAGTCGGCCACGTCGCACGGATATGCCTTGAAGTCGTAGCCCATGTCCTTGGTCGTCGCCAGCCATTCCTCGACCTTCGGATTGCCTGGGGAATATGTGGTCACCACGCGATAGCCAAGCGCCGCCAGCTTGAAACACACCGCTTCGCCCAGACCACCCATGCCACCAGTTACCAATGCAACTCTTGCCATTTTCATCCCCTCAGTGTCGTTCTATTGCCAAAAAGTTAATTATTTAGTGAAAGCAACCCAGTTCCGCCGAGAATTACAGCGGCGTACCGCCGCGAACCCCGCCGTCACGCACTGCGCGCGACGGCGGGGTTCGGTGCCAGCTACTTAATCACGCTCGATCGCTAAAGCGACACCCATGCCGCCACCGATGCACAGCGCTGCCAGGCCTTTCTTGGCGTCGCGGCGTATCATTTCGTGGATCAGGGTGACCAAGATGCGCGCGCCCGAGGCGCCGATCGGGTGGCCGATGGCGATCGCGCCGCCGTTCACGTTGATCTTGCTGGTATCCCAGCCCATTTCCTTGTTCACGGCAATCGCTTGCGCGGCAAACGCTTCGTTGATTTCCATCAGGTCCAGCTCTTCATGCGTCCAGCCGGCTTTTTTCAGGCACAGACGCGATGCGGAGACGGGGCCCATGCCCATGACAGCCGGGTCCAGGCCCGACGAGGCATAAGCCTTGATGCGCGCCAGCGGCTTCAAGCCCAGTTCCTTCGCTTGCGAAGCGGACATCATGATCACGGCGGCGGCGCCGTCGTTCAGACCCGAGGCATTGCCGGCCGTGACGGTGCCGTCCTTGGCAAACGCAGGGCGCAGGCCGGCCAGCGATTCCAAGGTCGAGCCGGGCTTGATGTATTCGTCGCTGTCGAAGACGACCGTGCCTTTTTTGTTGGCGATTTCCAGCGGCAGGATTTCATCCTTGAACTTGCCCGCTTTTTGCGCAGCTTCCGCCTTCAGCTGCGACTGCAGCGCGAATTCATCCTGCTCGGCGCGCGTCACTTCGTATTTCTTGGCGACGTTTTCCGCCGTGATGCCCATGTGGTACTGGTTGTACACGTCCCACAGGCCATCGACGATCATGGTGTCGATCATCTTGAAGTCGCCCATGCGGAAACCGTCGCGCGAACCGTTCATCGCGTGCGGCGAGGCGCTCATGTTTTCCTGGCCGCCGGCGATGATGATGTTGGCGTCGCCGCACTTGATCGCTTGCGCCGCCAGGTGCGTGGCCTTCAGGCCGCTGCCGCAGACCTTGTTGATGGTGAATGCCGGGATGGAACTGGGCAAGCCAGCCTTGATGACGGCCTGGCGCGCGGCGTTCTGGCCGACGGCGGCCGTCAGCACCTGGCCCAGGATGGCTTCGCCGATCAGGTTCGGGTCGATGCCGGTTTGTGCCAGCAAGCCCTTGATTACATGCGCGCCCAGTTCGGACGCAGGAATCTTGGCCAGACTGCCACCGAATTTGCCGACTGCGGTACGGCCGGCGGCCACGATTACGACATCATCCATTTATTTCTCCGATATGCTGGCCACGAGGGCCAAGGTCAAGGTGCTAATAGAATCCAATTGGAATCCAGTGAATCCGGGAAGACACAGCAAGCTGCGTTTCATTCTAGCGCGGCATGCGCCGCAGTTCCAGCGCCGCACCGCTGGCGGCGGCGATGACAGCCTGCTTGCGGTGGCGGCGGGCAACCTGGCGCGGCGGATAGCCGCTGCCGGGCCGCAAAACGCTTAGGCCTGGCGAGCAGGACGCGTGTTTTTATTTTTATCATACCCTTCATCGGCACCGCCGAAAGTGGTTTTTAGAAAATTATTGAAGGGAATAATCAGGGGCACGGGTGTTTGCTTTACCACCTGCAACAGCTCGCCAAATTTTTGACGCGATGCAGCAAACTCACCCTTTGTCACAGTCTCAAATTTCTCCTGGGTTTCTTGAGCAACATCCTTTGCCTGGCGGCCATATGCACCGATGCGTTCGATGGCCAGTTGCGACTGGGTGCGCGACAGTTGCAGCAGCGCTTGCGTATCCTTCACGGACAGCAGCTGATTGCCCGCCACCGTAGCGGCAGCCAGCGCCGCGCGGGCCGCATCGAGCTGCAACTCCAGCACGCTGGCGCCGCTGTCGACGGCGGCCTGGGCATACGCTTGCGCGCTGATCAATTGCGCTTCCACCACGGCCTTGCCAGCCAATGCCCATTGTTCGGAAAATAAAAACATGTCGTTCCTCCCCAAAGAGTAGGCAGCGCCATGTTGCGCCGCACAGTGCTCAACTGTAAGCGGTGGTTCATTGCTGAACCTTGATATTTATCAAGCTTTGCTGTTGGTTTGTTTCCACCTCAACGTTGATCAAGACGACAACTTGATACCATCGAGCGTAGCCGCGCACTGCTCGCGTATCACGCTGACGAAATCGCGCACATAGGCCTTGTCCTGCAACGGCTCCGGCACGGACACGTACAAATCGCTCCACAAGCCATGCTCGCCCACCGGGCGCGCCACCACATAATCGTAATCGACGTAATTCTTGATGGCCCAGTTCGGCAAGGCGGCGATGCCGCGCCGGCTCGCCACCAGTTGCAGCACGGCCACCGTCAATTCGGCCGTGCGGCGTTCAAACTGGATGCCGGCCGGCCGCAGCACTTCACGGATCAGGTCGATGCGCTCTTCCGGCACGGGATAGGTAATCAAAGTCTCGCCCGTAAAGTCGCTCGCCGCAAGGCGGCGCTGGGCCTGCAGCCGGTGCTTCTGCGCCATCACCACCAGCATTTCAAAGCGGAACAGGGGAAACACGGTGAAATCGGGGCCGTACGGCGAGCCGATCACGAGGTCCGCCTCGCCCGAACGCAGCAAGTCCGCCGGTTCGCTGTGAAAGCCGGAGACAAGATCGATTTCCACTTCCGGCCAGCGCTGGCGGAACGCATCCATCACGGGCATGAGCCAGTCGAAACAGGTATGGCATTCGAGCGCCACGCGCAGCTGCCCCTTGTCGCCCTGCGACAAACGCGCCACGTCGCGCTCGGCCAGCTCGATCTCGGGCAGCAGCTTGTCGGCCAGCTCCAGCAGCCGGCTGCCCGTGGCCGTGAAGGCGATCGGCATCGACTTGCGCTCGAACAAGGGCGCCTTGTAGCGCTCTTCCAGCAAACGGATCTGGTGCGACAGGGCCGACTGGGTCAGGTTGAGCAGCTGCGCGGCGCGCACCAGGCTGCCGGAGGAACGCAGGGCACTCAAGGTGCGCAGGTGGCGAATTTCTAGCATCGGGAAATTGGAGGATATACGTGAATGATTTTCATGTTATTCGGCAAAATGTTTCGTTTTGATTATAGACCAAGTTGCCGCACACTCTAGCGCATTCACATTAAATCTCGATGACATCATGCCCATTCGTACGCACATCCTTGGCTTTCCCCGTATCGGCGCCACGCGCGAACTGACACTGGCGCTGGAAAGCCACTGGCGCGGCGAGCTGTCCCAGGCGGCGCTGGAAGCGACGGGCCGGCAATTGCGCGCGCGCCACTGGGCCGTGCAAAGGGACGCGGGCCTGGCCTACGTCACCGTGGGCGACTTCGCCTTCTACGACCACGTGGCCAGCCATATCCAGCTGCTGGGCTGCGAGCCGGCGCGTTTCAGCTTTGCGCCGGAGCAGTCGTCGCTGTCGCGCTATTTCACCATGGCGCGCGGTGCAGAGACGCACGCCGAGCACGCGGGCTGCCGCCACGGCCATGCGCTGGAAGTGAGCAAGTGGTTTGACACCAATTACCATTACCTGGTGCCCGAATTGTCGCCGCACACCCAATTTTCGCTGGCGTGCGAGCGCCTGCTGGCGGAAGTGGCCGAGGCGCAGGCGCTCGGCCACCAAGTCAAGGCGGCCCTGATCGGCCCCCTCACCTTCCTGTGGCTGGGCAAGGAAAAGACACCGGGCTTCGAGCGCCTGGCGCTGCTGGAACAATTGCTGCCCGTCTACGGCGCCCTGCTCGACCGCCTGAAACAGCAAGGCGTGGCGTGGGTGCAGCTCGAGGAACCGATCCTGGGCCTGGACTTGCCCCATGCCTGGCGCAGCGCCTTCGAGAGTGCCTACTGGCAGCTGAACCAGGTGGGGGTGAACATCCTGCTGGCCACGTATTTCTCGCCGCTGGAAGAAAACCTCAGCCTGACATGCCGCCTGCCCGTGGCCGGCCTGCACGTGGACGGCATCCGCGCGCCGCATGAATTGATCAGTGTCACGGACTGGCTGCCCGCGCATAAAGTCTTGTCGATCGGTATAGTCGATGGCCGCAATATCTGGCGTACCGACCTCGACGCTGCCCTGGCCGTGCTGCAGCCGCTGGCCGCCAAGCGCAACGGGCACCTGTGGCTGGCGCCGTCGTGCTCGCTGCTGCACGTGCCGTTCAGCCTGGAAGCGGAGACGGACCTCGATGGCGACATCAATAGCTGGCTGGCGTTTGCCACGGAAAAACTCACGGAACTTGCGCTGCTGAAAGACGCACTGGAAGGCCATCCCGACGATACCGCGCTGGCGAGGTCCCGCCGGGCCATCGCCAGCCGCCGCGCCAGCCCCCGCGTGCACCGTGCGCCGGTCGCGCAGCGCCTGCAGACGCTGTCGCCCACCATCGACCGCCGCGATTCCGGCTTCCCGTTGCGCCAGGCCGCGCAGCATGCACGCCTGCGCCTGCCCGACTTCCCGACGACGACCATTGGCGCCTTCCCGCAGACGCCGGCCATCCGCGCCGAAATCGCCCACGCCGTGGGCCGCCAGGAAGCGCTGGGCCTGGACGTGCTCGTGCATGGCGAAGCGGAACGCAAGGACATGGTCGACTACGTCGGCGAGCAACTGGACGGCTTCGTGTTGACCCGTCACGGCTGGGTGCAATCGTGCGGCTCGCGCTGCGTCAAGCCGCCCATCATCTACGGCGACGTGCAGCGTCCGGCCCCCATGACGGTCGCATGGACGGCCCATGCGCAAAGCCTGACGAGCAAACCGATGAAGGGCACGCTGACGGGCCCGGTGACGCTCTTGCAATGGTCGTTCGTGCGCGACGACCAGCCGCGCGCCGCCACGGCGCTGCAGCTGGCCCTGGCCATCCGCGACGAAGTGCAGGACCTGGAAACGGCCGGCATCGGCATCATCCAGATCGACGAGCCGGCCATCCGCGAAGGCTTGCCGCTGCGCCGCGGCCAGCGGGACGCCTATCTGGACTGGGCCACGCGCGCCTTCCGCATCGCCGCGTCCGTCGTCAGCGACACGACGCAGATCCATACCCACATGTGCTGTGCCGAGTTCAACGACATCCTGCCGCAGATCGCCGCCATGGATGCCGACGTCATCACGATAGAGACGAGCCGCTCGGACGTGGAACCGCTGACGGGCTCAGTCCAGTTCCAGTACTCGAACGAAATCGGCCCCGGCGTGTACGGCATCCACTCGCCGCGCATCTCCACCGCCGTCGACATGGTGACATTACGGCAAAAAGCCAGCGGCTTGAAGACGCGTGGCTGGCTGGAAACGGAAACAGCGTTGCGTCATATGGTGGAGGCGGCACGGCAGATGCGCGCAGCGTAATCGGACATGGCGCCTGAGGGCGCATGGGCGGCGGCTTTCGGGGCGGCGCACCGGTTTTCCGGGGCGCCGCCCGTTTTTTTTGACATGAAGTAGGTATTGCCCTGCGGAATAGCATGCGCCAGGCCCCTGACGCTGATTTTTTTGCAGTAGAATGCAAGAAATTTACTGCTCCCATTGTTGCCGTACGGAACATCTGGCCTGCCGCAGTTTCACTTTGATAAATGTTTATGTCCAAAAGCCCGTCGCAGAAGCCTATCGAAATCAAGATTTCCACCGTCGTTGCTGTCTCCGCCATCCTGCATAGCGCCGATACGCAGGCACTCGATGCCGCCTTGCGCGACATGACGGGAGGCGTGGCGGACTTTTTCGAAGACGACCTGGCCGTGCTGGACGTGGCGGCCTTGCCGCCCGGCAGCGTGCCCATCGACTGGGCCGCCCTCGTGGCCCTGCTGAAAAAATACCGTTTGAATGCCGTGGCCGTGCGCAATGCGCCGGCCGACATGCATGACGCCATCCTGGCGCAAGGCTTGAGCCTCGACAGCGGCAAGACGCGCGACGATGCGCCGCCCAAGGATGGTCCCAAGGATACGCCCACGGCGGCGGCCCAGTCGGGCGCCGACGCCCAGGTGATGGTGATCGACACGCCCGTGCGGGCCGGCCAGCGCATCTATGCGCGCGGCTGCGACCTGATCATCACCGCCGTCGTCAACAATGGCGCCGAAATCATCGCCGACGGCAGCATCCACGTGTATTCCTCGCTGTACGGCCGCGCGCTGGCCGGCGCCTCGGGCAATCCCCAGGCGCGCATCTTCGCGCTGGCCATGGAACCGGAACTGGTCTCGATCGCGGGCGTGTACCGCACGTTCGAGGATGGTTTCCCTGCAGAAATGGCGCGCGGACCCGCGCAAATTCGTTTGGCTGGAGACAGAATCGATATACACTCTGTCAATCCGGTCACTCCCGTGAACCGCTCTTAAGCTGCACAATTCAAGAGATATCTGAAAAGGATTATTTGTGGCAAGAATTATTGTTGTGACGTCCGGCAAGGGCGGTGTCGGCAAGACGACCTCTAGCGCCAGTTTTTCCACTGGCCTGGCCATGCGCGGCCACAAGACAGCCGTGCTCGATTTCGACGTGGGCCTGCGTAACCTCGACCTGATCATGGGTTGCGAGCGCCGCGTCGTGTATGACTTGATCAATGTGATCAATAAAGAAGCAACCCTGAACCAGGCCCTGATCAAGGACAAGCACTGCGACAACCTGTTCATCCTGCCCGCCTCGCAGACGCGCGACAAGGATGCCTTGTCGGAAGAAGGCGTGGAACGCGTGTTGAACGACCTGATCAACATGGGTTTCGAGTTCATCATCTGCGATTCGCCGGCCGGCATCGAGCATGGCGCGCTGATGGCGCTGACGTTCGCCGACGAAGCCATCATCGTCACCAACCCGGAAGTGTCGTCGGTGCGCGATTCGGACCGCATCCTCGGCATCCTGCAAGCCAAGTCGCGCCGTGCGCAGACGGGCGGCGAGCCGGTCAAGGAACATTTGCTGATCACCCGCTACTCGCCGAAACGCGTGGAATCGGATGAAATGCTGTCCTACCAGGACGTGCAGGAAATCCTGCGCATCCCGCTGGTGGGCATCATTCCCGAGTCGGAGCAAGTGCTGGCCGCCTCGAACCAGGGCAATCCGGCCATCCATTTCACGGGCACGGACGTGGCGCAAGCCTATGAAGACGTGGTCTCGCGTTTCCTCGGCGAAGAGGTCGAGTTGCGCTTTACCAACTATGAAAAGCCTGGATTACTCCAGCGCATTTTTGGGGCGAAGTGATATGGCCTTGCTTTCTTTCCTCTTCCCCCCCAAGCCGAAGACGGCCACCGCGGCCAAGGAACGCCTGCAGATCATCATCGCCCGCGAACGCAGCGGACGCGATGGTCCGGACTTCCTGCCCGCCCTGCACAAGGAATTGATCGCCGTCATTTCCAAGTACACCAAGGTGAATGCCGACGACATCAAGATCTCGCTGGACCGCCAGGGCAACCTGGAAGTCCTCGACGTGAACGTGGTGCTGCCGGACGCGTAGAGCTGGCCAAGCAACAGAGGCGGGCAAAAACAGTACTATAATCAAAGGGTTGACATTCAGTCAGCCCTTTTCGCGTTGTCCGCGACGACATTCACTTATGCAGTACTGGAGCCAACATTGAAAATCGAACGGATCACTCTGCAGAATTTCCGTTGCTTTGAAAATGTGCAGCTCGCTTTCGATCCCCGGTTGACCGTCATCGTCGCACTCAACGGTCAGGGAAAATCGTCCATGCTCGATGCGATCAAGATTGCCTTGTGGCCGTATCTTGCCGGCTTTGACCTGGGCAGCATGTCGCTCGATACTACCGGCATACAGATCGACGATGTGTTTCGCGAAAAACTCGCAGCGCATCAAATGGAATGGCGTCTTCCTTGCGTGATTGAGTCATTTGGCACTGTTGAGCCGATGGTCCATGACCCAGATCGTACTGATCTGGAATGGCATGGGAAACGTTTCCGCGACAGCGTCAAAAGATCCAGCAAAACAAAAAACAATGCGTTCTCCGACGCAATAGCGCTTTACGGCCATGCGCAGGTGCTGGAAAGGCGCGTCTTTGCCAATGGTGAGGTTGAAGCAGACGAATTGCCGATGCTCGGATATTACGGCACAGGCCGATTGTGGAGCCAGAAGAAGCTGGCTGGCAAATCGGATAAAGTGGATCAGGCATCGTTTTCCCGCACCTGGGCCTATCGCGATTGCCTCGCACCTTCGTCAAGTTATAAGGACTTTGCCCAGTGGTACACGAGGGTATTCAAGGCGCTAAGGGATGCACAGATCCGCAATCTCGAAAAGAAACTCGGACCCGATGCGAAAGTCGCCAACGATTTGCTTGCCCCCGTACGCGCCGTGCAACAGGCCATCGACGTGATTCTGGAACCGCATACTGGCTGGCATTGGCTGGAATATAGCGCCGAACACGACGATCTAGTACTGGAACATCCTGATCAGGGCAAGCTCAAGGTCAGCCAACTCAGCGATGGCATACGCAACATGCTGGCGCTCGTCGGTGACATTGCCTACCGCTGCTACAAACTCAATACCCATTATGGCGACAAGGCGGCCCAGCTAACGCATGGCATCGTCATGATCGATGAAATCGACATGCATTTGCACCCGGAGTGGCAGCAGACCGTATTGCCTGATTTGCAAAATGCATTCCCGAATATCCAGTTCATCGTGACCACCCACAGCCCTCAAGTGCTCAGCAGCATTGACGCGCACTGCATACGCCGGCTGGATTGGGAGCTGGACGAAGAAAGCGGGCGCAAGCGCATGGCGGTCAATACGATCGACCAACAAACCATGGGCGTGGCCAGTTCGGACGTACTGGCCAATGTGATGGGTATCGATCCCGTCCCCGATGTCGAACCGGCGCGCCAACTCAGTCACTACATGGCGTTAATTCAACAGAATTTGCATGACGAGCCTGATGGCAAGGCGCTACGTGCAGAACTGAACGCGCATTTTGGTGCCGACCATCCAAAAATGCTGGAGTGCGACCGCTTGATACGCCTGCAAGCCTTCAAACGCAAACTACCGTTGCGCGAGGCTGATGATGCATAAGCTGCAACGCGGTGCTGCGCCGGCGTGCTTGTCCAACTATCGGCATGGTCGAGACAACTGGAAGGCCGTCACTGCCGAAGACAAGCGCGAGATATGGGAGAGGCTTAATGAGATGCAGCAACATCGCTGCGCCTATTGCGAAGGTTCTTTGCGCACCGACAAGAAGCATATCGAACACTTTCGTCAAAACCGAAGGGATTCGAAGGTAATCTTTCTCTGGACAAACCTTTTTGGTTCCTGCAATCGACCGGACAATTGCGGCAAATTCAAGGATGAACTGCCACCTTACGATCCTGCCGACCTGATCAAACCGGACGAGGAAGACCCTGAACACTTTTTCCTGTTCGTCAGCGACGGTAGCGTAGCCGTGCGCGAAGGATTAAATGCCGTGGATAAAAAACGCGCAATGGAAACCATACGCATTTTCAATCTTAATGGCGCCTTACGTGAAATGCGGCGCAGCGCCATCGCCGGTTACATCGAATTAGGAATGGAATTCATTGAGATAGTGGAATCTGGTGATTTGACACGCGAGCAATGCCTCGAATTATATAAAGACGAACTGGCAGCGACAGCATATCTGCCATTTTCCACCGCGATCAAGCACACGTTGATTTCAACATAATGGAATCAGCTTTACTCCGGCCTGACCGTGAGCAATTCCTGCGCCACCGCGGCGCAGGCGTTCACGTGCTGGTTGCCGATCTGGCGGAACACGGCGTAGCCGATGGCTGCCGCCACCGCTTGGCCGGCGAACGGCACGAAGCGCGCCACCTGCTTGGTGGCAATCTTGACGCCACTGCGCTTGAGCAGGTGGAGGATCAGTTCGCGCGACACCAGCTTTCCTACCAGCATGCCTCCCATGCCCACCGCCGCGCGGTAGGCCATCATCTTGAACTGCGGGTTCAGGCGCTCGATCTGCTCGGGCGTCAGGCCGAATTCGTGGTTGATATCGTTGATCAACATGGAAAACAGACCCACGTCGGACATCAGGTCGATGCCGGGAATGGGAATGGCCGAAGCGCCCGCCGACATCATGGCGCGCCGCTGCACCAGGCGCCGGCAACGCTCGCGCACTTGCTCGATTTCGGCACGACTGGCCGGTATCAGTGTCCAATCGGTAGTGCTCTTGTCTGGCATGGCCGCTTCTCCGCTAGTAGGGGTAGATGAACAAGTGTAACGTAAAGGATCTGCCCTCCGATTTCACTGGACACAGTTGCAATCTCTGTTATATTTCACTTGAGCATTCCTTAACATTACGATAAGCAGAGCAGGTCGTCTGTTTGTTGCTACACACTCCAGCCAATTATGCGAATTGCCGTACTCGATAGCGACCATAGCCAGGCAGAACTGATATGCCAGGTGCTCACCGCCGCCGGCCACGCCTGCCACGAGTTTCAGAGTGGCAAGGAAATGCTGGGGCAGCTGCGCAAGGACAGTTGCGACATGCTCATCCTCGACTGGCATGTGAGCGATCTGGACGGTGCGGAAGTCTTGCGCCGTGCCCGGGAAAAACTGGCGCCGAAGGCGCCCGTGTTGTTTATGACCAACAGTTCCGGCGAAGACGACGTGGTGGCGGGCATGACGGCAGGTGCCGACGACTACATGATCAAGCCCCTGCGGCGCAGCGAACTGACCTTGCGCACCCAGGCGCTGCTGCGCGTGGCGTACCCGGCCCAGAATGGCGCCGAGTACTTGCAATTCGGTCATTACACGTTTGAAACCCGTCCCGGCCGCCTGTTGCGCGATGGCGAAGTGCTGGACGTGACACACAAGGAATTCGCCCTGGCGCTGCTGTTTTTCCGCAACCTGGGCCGTCCCCTGTCGCGCGCCTACATTCACGAAGCCGTGTGGCAGCGCGACACGGCCCTGCCCTCGCGCACCATGGATACCCACGTCTCGCGCGTGCGCAACAAGCTGCAGCTGAAACCGGAACACGGCTACAGGCTCGTGCCCGTCTACAGCTACGGTTATCGCCTGGAAAAACTGGGCGGCTGAACGGCGGCAAACGGCTGACCTGCTCAAAGCGCGGGCACAAAGCGTTATAATGTCGCCATAAGTCATCCAACAGCCCTGAAATGCAACTGCTCGCCGTCGGCCTCAACCATACCACCGCCCCAGTGTCGCTCCGCGAACAGCTGGCGTTTGCGCCTGAGCACTTGGGCCAGGCGGTGATGGCGGCGCGCACCTGGTTCCAGCGCATCGACTTGCGCGACAACGACGAAGCGGCCATCCTGTCGACCTGCAACCGCACCGAGCTGTATGCGGCCAGCCATGTGCCCAATCCGCTCGACGCGGGCGCGCATTTCCTGGCCGACTACCACCAGCTCAACTACAGCGAGCTGCGCCCCCACTTGTATATGCTGCCGCAGCACGATGCCGTGCGCCACACCTTCCGCGTCGCCTCCGGGCTCGACTCGATGGTACTGGGCGAAACGCAGATCCTGGGGCAGATCAAGGACGCCATCCGCACGGCCGACGAGGCGGGCGGCCTGGGCACGTATCTGCACCAGTTGTTCCAGCGCAGCTTTTCGGTGGCCAAGGAAGTGCGCAGCAGCACGGAAATCGGCGCCCACAGCGTATCCATGGCGGCCGCCGCCGTGCGCCTGTCGCAGCGCATCTTCGACAAGATCGCCGAGCAGAACGTGCTGTTCATCGGCGCCGGCGAAATGATCGAATTGTGCGCCACGCACTTTGCCGCGCAAAACCCGAAAAGCATCACCATTGCCAACCGCACCATGGAACGGGGCGAGGAACTCGCGCACCGTTTCAACGGCAAGGCGATCCGCCTGGCGGATTTGCCCGAGCAGCTGCACCAGTTCGACATCGTCATCTCGTGCACGGCATCGTCCTTGCCGCTGCTGGGCCTGGGCCTGGTCGAGCGCGCCATCAAGGCGCGCCGCCACAAGCCCATGTTCATGGTCGACCTGGCCGTGCCGCGCGACATCGAGGCGGAAGTGGGCCGTTTGAACGACGTCTTCCTGTACACGGTCGACGACCTGGGCAAGGTCGTGCAGACGGGCCTGGAAAGCCGCCAAGCGGCCGTGGCGCAAGCCGAAGCCATCATCGAAACGCGCGTGCAATCCTTCATGAGCTGGGTCGACGACCGTGCCATGGTGCCCGTCATCCAGCATCTGCATGAAAACAGCGAAACCTTGCGCCTGATGGAAGTGGAACGGGCGCGCAAGATGCTGGCCAAGGGCGCCGACATCGACGCCGTACTCGAAGCGCTGTCGAAAGGCTTGACGGCCA
Source organism: Janthinobacterium sp. GW823-FHT01H08 (assembly GCF_058797855.1). NCBI lineage: Bacteria > Pseudomonadati > Pseudomonadota > Betaproteobacteria > Burkholderiales > Oxalobacteraceae > Janthinobacterium > Janthinobacterium sp. GW823-FHT01H08. The sequence goes on along the minus strand of NZ_CM179504.1, from coordinate 470,557 downwards.
AGTTCCTGCACGGCCCGCAGCAAGCGCTGCACCATGCGCAAGGCGACGAGCGCAAGCAGCTGGTCACCCTGCTGCCGAAACTGTTCCGCCCCCGCCGTTAGCGCAGCCCCGCTGGCCGCCCGCGCGCGGCTACCCCTGCCCGCCTGCCGGGCTTGCATCATTCCTACACTCTTTTTACCGCGAATCGCTATGAAACCATCCATGCTGGCCAAACTCGATCAACTGGCGAACCGCCTGGTCGAACTCGACGAACTGCTGATGCATCCGGACGCCACGTCGAACATGGACAGCTACCGCAAGATGACGCGCGAGCACGCCGAACTGGGCCCGCTGGTGGCCCTGTACCGCTCCTACCAGGAAGCGGGCAACGACATCGCCACGGCGCAAGAGATGCTGGGCGATCCGGACATGAAGGAATTCGCCCAGGAAGAGATCGAGGCGGCCAAGGCCACCATGGCGCGGCTCGAGCGCGAACTGCAGACCATGCTGCTGCCGAAGGACGTCAACGATGAGCGCAATATCTTCCTGGAAATTCGCGCCGGCACGGGCGGCGATGAATCGGCCCTGTTCGCCGGCGACCTGCTGCGCATGTACACGCGCTTTGCCGAGCGCAACCGCTGGCAGGTGGAACTGGTGTCCTCGTCCGATTCCGACCTGGGCGGCTACCGCGAAGTGATCGTGCGCGTGGTCGGCAATGGCGCGTATTCGAAGCTGAAATTCGAGTCGGGCGGCCACCGCGTGCAGCGCGTGCCGGCCACGGAAACGCAGGGCCGCATCCACACGTCCGCCTGCACGGTGGCCGTAATGCCGGAAGCGGACGAGGTGGAAGACGTCAACATCAACCCGGCCGACCTGCGCATCGACACCTACCGCGCTTCGGGCGCGGGCGGACAGCACATCAACAAGACGGATTCGGCCGTGCGCATCACCCACTTGCCGACCGGCATCGTGGTCGAGTGCCAGGATGACCGCAGCCAGCACAAGAACAAGGCGCAGGCGATGAAAGTGCTGGCCGCGCGCATCAAGGACGTGCAATTGCGCGAGCAGCAGTCGAAGGAAGCGGCCACGCGCAAGAGCCTGATCGGCTCGGGCGACCGCAGCGAGCGCATCCGCACCTATAATTTCCCGCAGGGCCGCCTGACGGATCACCGCATCAATCTGACCTTGTACAAGCTTGACTTCATCATGGATGGGGATTTGACGGAGCTGACGAATGCGCTGGCGGCGGAGCACCAGGCGGAACTGCTGGCTGCTTTAGGCGACTAAACGCTGGCTCCGTTGTGTCGGCTTACGCTGCGCTAAGCCGACCTACGCCGACCTACGCCAACCTACGCCGCAATTTGTAGGTCGGCTTGGCGCGCAGCGCGTAAGCCGACAGCTTTAAGTAGCGGCTAAGCAATAAAAATCGGCCCTTGTGCGAAAATGACCAGCTCGATTCCATCCACCTCACCGTGTCGCCCATGAAAAATTCACGCACCGTCCTCCTGTTGACCGCCGCCCTGTGTTTCCTGATGCTGGGCGTGGCCATGTATTTGCAGCATGCCATGAACATGGCGCCGTGCCCGCTGTGCGTGATCCAGCGCTACCTGTTCCTCGCCATCGGCATCGCCTGCCTGGCGGGCGCGGCAGCCAACCGTCCGAAGATCGGCGCCGGCGTCGGCTTGCTGGCGGCCCTGGGCGGCATGGGCGTGGGCGCCAAGCATCTGTACGTGCTGGCCAATCCCGGCTTCTCGTGCGGCATCGATCCGGTGGAAACGGCGCTGAACAAGGTCTTCACGGCCGAACTCATGCCCTTCATGTTTGAATCGTATGGCGCCTGCGAAAATGCCGGCGAGCCGTTTTTCGGCCTGTCGATTCCGCAATGGGCATTCATCTGGTTCGCCATCTTCGCCATCACCATGTTGTGGACTTTGCTGCGCCGCAAACAATAATCAATTATCTATGCCAGAAACACTGATCCCTGCCGGCAGCACTGTCGGCGCCCTGCAAATCCGTCCGCTGCTCGACCCGCTCGACAACCGCATCCTGCTGGGCCATGCGCTGGGCCTGTCGCGCGTCAGCTTGATCACGCAATCGGAGCGAGTCCTTACTCCTGATGAAACCGAGCGGTTATCGGGCTTGCTGGCGCGCCGCCTGCAGGGCGAGCCGATCGCCTACATCGTCGGCCAGCGCGAATTTTTCGGCTTGCCGTTCGAAGTGAACGACGCCGTGCTGATCCCCCGCCCCGATACGGAAGTGCTGGTGGAACTGGCGCTCGAGCGCCTGCCGCCAGGCGGACGGGTGCTCGACATGGGCACGGGCAGCGGCGCCATCGCCGTCGCGCTGGCGCACACGCGGCCCGACGCCGTCGTCACGGCCCTGGACGTGAGCAGCACGGCGCTGGCCGTGGCGCGCCGCAACGCCAGCGCCAACGGCGTCAACATCACCTTCATGACCAGCGACTGGTTCGAAGCGCTGGGCACGGAAAAGTTCGACCTGATCGTCTCCAATCCCCCCTACATCGCCAGCGGCGACCGCCACCTGGCCGAAGGCGATCTGCGCTTCGAGCCGGCGGGCGCGCTGACCGACCATGCGGACGGCCTGTCGGCCCTGCGCACCATCGTTGCCGGCGCCGCGCGCCACCTGGCGTCGGGCGCCTGGCTGCTGATGGAACACGGCTACGACCAGGCTGCCCAGGTGCGCGAGCTGCTGGCCGCTGCCGGCTACAACAAGGTGCAAAGCTGGCGCGACCTGGCCGGCATCGAACGGGTCAGCGGCGCCCGCCTGGGCTGACCGTTGCCACCTGCGCAAAGCTTGACCCGGCGGCGCGCCAGATCCCCCCGCAGTTTGTTAAAATATCAAGCGAATTCCTGACCGAAGCGCCGCCCCCGTTGCCCGGGGCGGACGCTGGCGACGCGGCGTTTTTTGGGCCGGCGCCGACGCATTTGCCAAAATTCGGTTAATCTCAGCACAAATTATTTATATGCTGCACAAGAAAGGAAGCTCAAATTGCCCAACCTGTTGACTCGCCGCCTGGCATTGCTGACCGAAGATGCCAACCGCGCGCTGCTGGGCGGCTTGCGCGGCATCGAGCGTGAAACCCTGCGCGTCGACCACGCCGGCCATCTGGCTTCCACGCCCCACCCCGCCGCCCTGGGCTCGGCGCTGACGCACCCTGAAATCACCACCGACTACGCCGAAGCGCTGCTCGAATTCATCACCCCGGCCGAAGCCGACATCGCCGTCACGCTCGACAAGCTCGATACCGTGCACCGCCACGCCTACAGCCGCCTCGGTGACGAGTTGCTGTGGAGTCAGTCGATGCCGTGCCAGCTGCCGCCCGAAGCGGACATCGAGATCGCCAACTACGGCACGTCGAATATGGGCATGCTCAAGCACGTCTACCGGCGCGGCCTGGCATTGCGCTACGGCAAGGCCATGCAATGCATCGCCGGCATCCATTACAACTATTCGCTCGACGAGCAGCTGTGGCAAGTGCTGGCCAGCCATCCGGACACCAGCGCCAGCCCCACGCACGCAGCCGCGACGCCAAAAGACGTGCAGTCGGAAAGCTACCTGGCGACGATCCGCAATTTCCGCCGCTACAGCTGGCTGTTGATGTACCTGTTCGGCGCCTCGCCGGCCCTGTCCGCCGGCTTCCTGCGCGGCCGCGCGCACAAGCTCGACACCTTGTCCGACGATACCCTGTTCCTGCCGTACGCGACCAGCCTGCGCATGAGCGACCTCGGCTACCAGAACGACGCCCAGTCCGGCCTGCGCCCGCACGAAAACAGCCTCGATGATTACGTCAACGCGCTCACGCACGCCGTCAACGACCCGTATCCGCCGTACGCGGCGTTGGGCACGAAAAAGGATGGCGAGTGGATACAGTTGTCCACCAACGTGCTGCAGATCGAAAATGAATACTATTCGACCATCCGTCCGAAGCGCGTGATCCGCACGGGCGAGCGCCCCATCCAGGCCCTGTGCCTGCGCGGCGTGCAATACATCGAAGTGCGCTGCATGGATGTCGACCCGTTCGAACCAGTGGGCATCAGCCTGGAAACGGGCCGCTTCCTCGACGCGTTTTTGCTGTTCTGCGCGCTCGACGACAGCGCGCCGATTTCTGCCGAGCAAAGTGCTTGCTACACGAACAATTTCGCCCGCACCGTCAAGGAAGGCCGCAAGCCGGGCCTGAGCCTGCGCCGCGATGGCGAAGACATTACCCTGCAAGCCTGGGGCGAGGAATTGCTGGCGCGTATCGCGCCCGTGGCGGCCCTGCTCGACGCGCGCCAGGGCGGCACGCAGCACGCGGACAGCCTGGCCGCGCAAGCCCGTAAACTGGCCGACCCGGACACGACGCCATCGGCCAAGGTCTTGGCCGCGCTGCGCGCCAACGGCGGCTCGTTTGCCGCCTTCGGCCTGCAGCAAAGCGAACGCCACGCTGCCTGGTTCCGCGCGCAGCCGCCCACCCCCGAGCAAAGCGCGTATTTCGACGCGATGGCGGAAAGCTCGCTGGCCGAGCAGCGTGCCATGGAAGCGGCGCCCGCCGGCAGCTTCGACGACTTCGTCGCCGCCTACCGCGCCAGCACCCTGTGTTCGCACACCTGATCCTGCCTGACTTTTTGCCTGGCGCCCCATGCTGACCTTCTACAATGAATTGCACAGCCAGCACCGGGGCCGCTTCGAGATGTTTCGCGGCACCATGGTGCCCTGCTTCGAGACACCGGAGCGGGCCGACATGGTGGTGGCCGAGCTGGGGCGGCGCAACCTGGGCCGCATCGTCACGCCGCACGGCGTGCCGCTGACCTCCTTGGAGCGCATCCACACGCCCCGTTACCTGCATTTCCTGCGCCATGCCTGGCACGACTGGCTGGCGCTCGACCCCGACAACGGGGGCAAGGATGCCTTGCCGTCCGTGTGGCCCGTGCGCACCTTGCGCAGCGATATCGAACCGGACGACTTCACGGCCAAGCTGGGCCTGTACTCGATGGACAACGGCACGCCGCTGACGGCCGGCACGTGGACGGCGGCCAAGACGGGCGCCGACTGCGCCGTCAATGCGGCGCACGCATTGCGCCTGGGCGAACGGGCCACGTTTGCCCTGACGCGCCCGCCGGGCCACCATGCGGGCAGCGATTTCTTTGGCGGCTACTGTTTTCTGAACAACGCAGCCCTGGCCGCGCAGCACCTGCTCGACGATGGCGCGCGCAAGGTCGCCATCCTCGACATCGATTACCACCACGGCAACGGCACGCAGAGCATTTTTTATGCGCGCGACGACGTGCTGTTCGCCTCCATCCACGCCGACCCGCGCAGCGAATATCCGTTTTACCTGGGCCACGCCGACGAAACGGGCAGCGGCGCGGGGCTCGGCTACAACGTCAATCTGCCGCTGCCGGCCGGCACGTCCACGGCCAGCTGGTTCGCCGCGCTGGAAACGGCTTGCCTGCGCATCAAGATGTATGCGCCCGACGCGCTGGTGGTGTCGCTCGGTGTCGACACCTTCGTGGGCGACCCGCTGTCGCATTTCTCCCTGCAAAGCGGCGACTACCTGCGCGTGGGCGAACGCCTCGCGCATCTGAACCTGCCCACCGCCTTCATCCTCGAAGGCGGCTATGCGGTCAAGGAAATCGGCATCAATGTGGTGAACGTGCTGGAAGGTTTTGAGACGGCGGAGTAACTAGCGGAGCTAGTGGGGTCAGACCCTCAACACCGCTAACGTCAAGCTCAGTGCCAACACAAACGGGGGTCTGACCCCGGCTTTACATATTCCGGAACAAACTCATGAACGGCTGGCTCACGGCCAGGGTTTCCGGCCGCGATTTGAGGCGCAGGGCGCCGCGTCCCACCTCGTCGCGCGTGACGGAGGCCACCATCTTCATGTTGACGATGGTGGAGCGGTGGATCTGTTTGAAAATGGCCGGGTCGAGCACGTCGAGCAGTTCGCGGATCGGCTTGCGCAGCAGCGCCTCGCCGTCCGCCGTCATGACGGCCGTGTATTTGGTGTCGGACTGGAAATAGGCGATGTCTTCCACCATGATCAGCCGCGTATCCTTGCCGCTGCTGGCCGTCAGCCACACCAGCGGCGGCGACTTGGCTGCCGCCGGCAAGGCGCTGCTCAATTGCTGCAGCAGGCCGGCCAGCGCGCCGTCGTCCGCCCGGGCCTTGCCGGCCCGTGCCCGCACGCGCTGCAGGGTCGCCTGCAGGCGCTCGCGGGCGACCGGTTTCAACAAATAATCGACGGCGCCCTTGTCGAAGGCGTCGATCGCGTACTGGTCGTAGGCCGTGACGAACACCACCTGCGTGGCGGGACTCGCTTCGAGCGCGCCGGCCGCCACTTCCAGCCCCGTCAGGCCCGGCATGCGGATATCGAGGAAGGCGACGTCGGGCTTGCGCGTGGCGATGGCCTCGAGCGCCGTGCCGCCGTCGTCGCAGGCGGCGACGATGCGCAGTGCCGGCCACTCTTCGGCCAGCAGGGCCACGAGCGCATCGCGCAGCAGGGTTTCGTCTTCGGCGATGACGCAGGTCATTTCAGGCGGATGCATACGACACTCCTTGCGCCGTGCTGTCCGGCACCGTGATGGTGGCCGTCACGCCATCGGGGAAGTTGGCAACGATGGCAAACGCGGCGGCATTGCCGTAGGTCAGGCGCAGGCGCTCGCGCACATTGCGCAAGCCGATGCCCGTGCCGGCGCCGTCGTCGCTGAAGCCCTTGCCGTCGTCGGCCACCGTGACGATCACCGTGCCATTGCCGCTGCGCGCCATGATCCAGATGGTGCCGCCGCCGCTTTTCGGCTCCAGGCCATGCTTGATGGCGTTTTCCACCAGGGTTTGCAGCATCATCGGCGGCAGCTCCACCTGGCGCAGGTATTGCGGTACCTCGATCTGCAGGTTCAGACGCTCGCCCATGCGGATTTTCAGGATGTCGAGGTAGGCGCGCGCCCGTTCCAGCTCCGTGCCCAGGGTCGACATGGCTTGCTCCGTGCGCGGCAGCGAGTGGCGCAGGTACAGGATCAGGTTGCCCAGCATCGCGTCGGCGCGCACGGGGTCGCTGCGCGTGAGCAGCTGCGCGCTGGCCAGCGTGTTGTACAGGAAGTGCGGCTCCACCTGCGCATGCAGCAGGCTCAGTTTGGCCACCGTCAGTTCCTTTTCCGTCACCGTCTGGCGCGCCTCGGCCTGCTCGCCGCGGCGGCGCTGCGCCACCCGGCGCGTGATGGCCCGCGTCACCGCCTCCGCGTTTTCCAGGTTGCTGCCATGGTCGACGAGGAACCAGTCGGTCCACGCATTGCGCGCCGGCTCGCAGATCAGGGTCACGCTGCCCGCCTCGCCATTCGGCGTGACGGTGGCGAGGATCTGATTCGGCCGCGGCTCGAGGAAACCCAGCACGCGCATGCGGGGCAAGCCCGTGTGCGTATACGGCGCCGCGCGGCGCACGCGGGCCTGCACCTGCAGGCTGTCGCGCGCGCTTTCGACCACTTCGCTGCCCGGCAGCTCGCGGATGGCCGCATCGACCATGTCGAACGCCTCGCCCGCCTCGAACGGAATCTCGATCTGGCGCCGCTGGCGGCTCGACAGGGTGGCGGCATTGACGGCGCCGGCGATCAGGCGCACACGGCGCACGTGCGAAAACGCATTCGTGACGACGGCGCAGGCCAGCAAGGCGCCGATGATGACAAAGAAGCCTTCCGTATTCCCAAAGAGATAGCGCAGAAAGTTCTCGACCAGGATCGCCGTGGCGATGATGTACGTGAGCATCGCGGCCAGGGTGAGGCGCAGGATAAAGAAGAGGCTGGTCATGATTTTTCCTTGGGTATTGAAGTGAGACCAGCATAATCATCGGCCCCGGCGGCGGTGGCCATTATGCGATGGAAGCCCGGTAGTGGCGACAAAGGCATCAAAATAAAGGTTCAAGACACCTGACCAAACCTGCTGCGCGTCGGTACAGGTGGCCTGCGATGCTCACCGTACTCAAAGTACGGTTCCGCGTCTCGACCACCTCTCCCTTCCGCTCGCAACGGTTTTGTCAGGTGTCGTGACTTCATGAATAAAATCGCTTGCAATTAAATAGCGCACGATATATATTGCACACATGGACGCCGGATTTACTTCTTCAGACGGGCATCCTGGGGCCACGGCCCGCGAAACAAGTAGCACACTATTTAGTAGTCACCTATTTATCTACCTAAAGGAAACCATCATGTCGATCAAACAAGTCCTGTACCGCGCGCAAGCCACCGCCACCGGAGGCCGCGAAGGCCGTGCCGTGTCATCCGACAATGTGCTGGACGTCAAGCTGACGACGCCAAAAGAACTGGGCGGCAATGGCGCCGTCGGCACCAATCCGGAACAACTGTTCGCCGCCGGCTACTCGGCCTGCTTCATCGGCGCCATGAAATTCGTCGGCGGCCGCGACAAGATCGCCGTGCCGGCGGACCTGTCGATCGAAGGCAACGTCGGCATCGGCGCCATCGAGACGGGCTTCGGCATCGAAGTGGAACTGAAAATCTCGCTGCCGGGCATGGACCGCGCCGCCGCCGAAGCGCTGGTCGCCGCCGCCCACATCGTGTGCCCGTACTCGAACGCCACGCGCGGCAACATCGACGTCACGCTGACGATCGTGTAATCCACGCTGCACGCACTGTAACTCCCCGGCCGCGCCTTGGCGCCGCCGGGGCTTTTTTTTAGCGCAGCGCCTGCAGCAGCTTGTCTGCCAGGGCCGGCGCCGAGGCGGGATTCTGTCCCGTGATCAACTCGCGGTCGACCACCACATTGCTGGTCCACGGCGCCTGGTTCTGCACATATTGCGCGCCGGCCGCCTGCAAGCCCGACTGCGGATAGAACTTCATCAATCCGCCCTTCAGCGCGCCCTGCGCCGCCAGCTCTTCCTCATTGCTGATCACCGTCATGCGGTAGCCCTTGTAGATCCAGTCAGCCGGCGTGGGCGGCGTCCGGCCCGCTTCCAGCGCGGCCGTAAACTGCGCCGCCTGCGGCAGGGCCGACAGCAGTGCGATGGGACCATGGCACAGCAGCGCCGTCGGCTTGCCGTCCGCGTGGAACTGGCGCAGCAAGGCGCCCAGGCTGGCGTCCTTCAATAAGTCCTGCATGGGCGCGTGGCCGCCCGGCACCAGCACGGCCGCATAGTGGCCATAGCCGATCTGCTCCACCCGTTTCAGGCTGATCACGGGCGAGCGGCCCGGCACCGTCAGCGCCAGCTGCTCGAGCAAGGCCTTGTGCGCCGCGTGGGCCGCCACGTCGCCGCCAAAATACGCGTCCGTATCGGAGCTGGCGTCCAGGGTCGGCGCCTGGCCCTGCGGCGTGGCGAACGTCACCGTGTGGCCCGCGTCGAGCAGCTTTTTCACGGGTTGCATCAGTTCATTCAGATAAAAGCCCGTTTGGAAGACCTTACCGTCGCGCAAGTCGAGGTGATTCGCATCCGACAGCACGACGAGGACGTCGGCCGCCTGGGCGGTGGAAAAGGCGGCGAGCAACAGGCTGCTGATCAGTAATTTTTTCATGGTGTGGCCTTTCTGTAGAGTGGACACCAGCATATTCCGAATCAAAATGCGAAAAAATGATGAATAATGCATAGCACTGATGCGGAATACGACTGAATGGAGCCGGGATGGATAAATTGCACGCGATGCAGCTGTTTCGCCGCGTGGCCGAGCTGGGCAGCTTTCGCCGCGCGGCCGATGAACTGGACTTGTCGGCCTCGTACGTGAGCCGGCGCATCGGCCAGCTGGAGCAGGAACTGGGCGGGCGCCTGATGACGCGCACCACGCGCCAGCTGGCCCTGACGGAAACGGGCGCCGCCTATCTCGAGCACTGCCGCAAGCTGCTCGACGAGCTGGCGCAGGCGGAGGACATGGTGGCCCATTCCACGGCGCACGTGACGGGCCGCCTGCGCATCAACGCGCCGCTGACATTGGGCGTGGGCGAGCTGGCCGAGGGCCTGGCCGATTTCATGGCCGACTGGCCCGCGCTGCGCCTCGATGTCGACCTGAAGGATGAATATGTCGACCTGGCGGCCGCCAATTACGACCTGGGCTTTCGCGTCACCACCGCGCTCACCGATTCGAGCTATGTGGCGCGCCACATCCACGACTACCGCCTGCACATCTGCTGCGCGCCCGCCTACCTGGAACGCCACGGCCCCTTGGCCGAACCCACGGACCTGACACGCCAGCGCTGCTTCATCTACAGCCACGCCCTGTTCGGCAACCGCTGGCCGCTGCGCCATGCGGGGCTGCACAGCGATATCGAAGTGCCGAACTGGGTGCGCACCAACAACACGCTGTTCATGCGCAGCCTGATCCTGCGCGGCCTGGGCATCGGCATCCTGCCCACCTTTGTCTGCCGCGAGGAGCTGGCCAGCGGCGCCCTGGTCGAGCTGTTTCCGGAAATCGAGCGCCCCAGCCTGGCGCTGTTCGCCATCTACCCGTCGCGCCAGCTGGTGGCGCCCCGCGTGACGCGCTGCATCGAGCACCTGAAGCAGTGGTATGCGCAGCGCTATCCCACGCCGGGGGCGTGAAGCCGGTAAAATCACGCCACTCTCAATCAAGGATGAACCATGATCAGCTGGCAATGGAACACGTTCGACGAACTCGGCCCCCACGATTTGTACCAGGTGCTGGCCTTGCGCCAGCGCGTGTTCGTCATCGAACAGCAGTGCATTTATCCGGACCTGGACGGCCATGACCAGCAGGCGATGCACTTGCTGGGCTGGCAAACGGTCGATGGCCAGCGCCGGCTGGCCGCCTACCTGCGCGTGCTGGCGCCGGGCGCCAAGTATGTGGAAATGTCGCTGGGCCGCGTGCTGACGGCGCCCGAGGCGCGCAGCAGCGGCGCCGGCAAGCAGTTGTTGCTTGAGGGCATCGCGCGGGCCGAGCGCCAGCATCCGGGCCACGCCATCCGCATCGGCGCACAGCACTATCTGGAACGCTTTTATCAATCGTTCGGCTTTGTCACCGTCAGCGCGCCGTATGACGAAGACGGCATCCAGCACGTCGACATGCTGCGCGCGGAGCCAGCGGCATGACGACGGCCTTGATTTCCTGGAGCGGCGGCAAGGATTCCTGCCTGGCCCTGTGGCGCGCCCGCAACGCCGGCATGGACGTGCCGCTGTTGATCACGGCCATGGATGAAGATGGCCGCAAGTCGCGCTCGCACGGCGTGCCGCCCGAGTTGCTCGAAGCGCAGGCAGCCAGCCTGGGCGCGCGCCTGCAGCGCTATCACGCCAGCTGGGCCAGCTATGAAGAACAGTTCGTCGCCACGCTGCGCGCGGCCAAGGCCGAGGGCATCGAGCACGCCATCTTCGGCGACATCGACCTGCAGCCGCACCGCGACTGGGAAGAAAAAGTCTGCGCGGTCGCCGGCCTGACGGCGCACCTGCCGCTGTGGGGCGAAGCGCGGCGCGCGCTGGTCGACGAATTTCTCGCCGCCGGCTTCAAGGCCATCGTCGTGTGCATCAATGGCCAGCATCTGCCGCGTGAATTTTGCGGGCGCGAGTTCGACGCCGCCTTCCTGGCCGACCTGCCGCCCGGCGTCGATGCCTGCGGCGAAAACGGCGAATTCCACACCTTCGTCTACGACGGCCCCGCCTTCAGCGCCCCCGTGGCGCTGCGCCGCACGCAAGTGCTGCAATATGACGCGCCGGCCGACCTGGGCGGCGCCACGTATTACTTCCAGGAGCTGGCGCCCGCTTAAACCGGGCCGCAAAGCAAAAAGGGCGATTCCGTGGAATCGCCCTTTTCATGTGCGCTGCGCGTGCTTATTTTTTCGTCACGCTCACCAGCTTGATCTCGAACAGCAAGCCGGCGTAGCCAGGAATCTTCGGCGCGCTGCCGGCCTTGCCATAACCGAGGTCATACGGAATGGCCAGGGTGCGCGTGCCGCCGACCTGCATGCCGACCAGGCCGCGGTCCCAGCCCAGGATGACCCGGCCGACACCCAGAGGGAAAGTAAAACCGCTGCCTGCCGGGCTCGCATCGAACTGCACGCCCTTGTTGCCCGGCTTGCTTGCGTCATACAGCCAGCCCGTGTAAGTCACCAGCAAGGTGTCGCCCGCTGCCGCCGCCGTGCCGGTGCCGGTCACCGTATCGGTAATGGTCAGTTCTTTCACTTGCGTATTCGGATCGAGCACGACCGGTTTCTCGGTGTTGGCAGCGGCACCGCAAGCGGTCAGGGCCACGGCGCAAGCGAGGGTGGCGATCATTTGAAATACCGATTTCATGGTTTCCCTTTAAATATTGGTGTGTGGCTCAGCCCGTACGGTGCGGACCAGTGCGAGCAGCAGTTTAACAGGAGTCGCGCAGCCAATTTGTAAGCAGACGTAAGCACGGCGGAAGATTGCGCAACAATACAACATTGTCACAACAACCATTCCGCCGCACTGTCGCGTCTAGATTTCCACCTGCGTGCCCAGTTCGATTACCCGGTTGCTCGGGATCTGATAGTAGTCGGCCGCCGTGCGCGCATTGCGCGACATGGTGACGAACAGGTGCTCGCGCCACGGCATCATGCCGGCGCCCGGCGTCGAGATGATAGTCTGGCGCGCGATAAAGAACGACGTTTCCATCATCTCGAAGTCCAGTCCCTGCTGCGCGCACTGCGCCAGCGCAGCCGGAATGTCCGGTTCATCCTTGAAGCCGTAATGCACGTTGACCTGGTAGCACTGGTGGCCCAGCTCCACCACGCGCACGCGCTCCGATGGCGCCACCCACGGCTCTTCATGCATGAAGACGGTGAGGAAAATCACGCGCTCGTGCAGAACCTTGTTATGCAGCAAGTTATGCAGCAGCGCATGCGGCACGCCATCCGTTTCGCCACGCAGGAAGATGGCCGTGCCGGGGACGCGCAGCGGCGGCGCGATGAACAGCGACGAAAGGAAATCGTTGAGCGGAATCGCATGCTTTTCCAGGTTCTGGAACACCAGCTGGCGGCCCCGTTTCCAGGTCAGCATGACGATGAACAAGATCGAACCCAGCAGCAGCGGGAACCAGCCGCCGTGGAACAGTTTCAAGGCGGTCGCCGACACCAGGTTGATGTCGATGATCAGGAAAAAGCCCGTGGCGGCCCAGCACAGGGCCAGGTTCATCTTCCAGCGGTAACGGATGACGAAGAAGGTCAGGATGGTGGTCGACAGCATCGTGGCCGTGACCGCAATGCCGTAGGCGGCGGCCAGGTTTTCCGAGGAGCCGAAGCCGATGACGGCCAGCAGCACCACGGCCAGCTGCAGCCAGTTCACGGCGGGGATGTAGATCTGCCCGATTTCGCTTTCCGACGTGTGGCGCACGCGCATGCGCGGCAGGAAACCCAGCGCGATCGCTTGCTTGGTCATCGAGAAGGTGCCGGAAATGGTGGCCTGCGAGGCGATCACGGTAGCCATGGTCGACAAAATCACCAGCGGATACACGCTCCACGCGCCCAGCTGCTGGTAAAACGGATTCGAGACGGCTTCGGGATGGGCCAGCAGCAAGCCACCCTGGCCCAGGTAGTTCAGCGCCAGCGCGGGGAAGGCGATCAGGAACCAGGCCAGGCGGATCGGTTTCTTGCCGAAGTGGCCCATGTCGGCGTACAGCGCCTCGGCACCCGTCAGCGCCAGCACCACGGCGCCCAGGGCGACGAAGGCAACGAAGCCGTTATTCATCAGGAAGGTCGCCGCGTGCAGGGGATTGAGTGCGGCCAGGACGGCGGGCGACTTGATGATGTTGACCACGCCCATGCCCGCCAGCGCGGCAAACCACAGCACCATGACGGGGGCAAAATAGCGGCCGATGCCGGCCGTGCCGTGCGACTGCACGGAATACAGGCCCACCAGCACGGCGATGGTCAGCGGCACCACGTAGGGACTGAAGGCGGGCGTGGCCACTTCCAGGCCTTCGATCGCCGACAGCACGGAAATGGCCGGCGTGATCACGCTGTCGCCATAGAACAGGGTGGCGCCAAAGACGCCGATCACCATCAGCGGAAAATGCCAGCGCGACAGGCGGCTGACGGACGACAGCACCAGCGCCATCAGGGCCATGATGCCGCCCTCGCCGCGGTTGTCGGCGCGCAGCACCAGGGTCACGTACTTGAGCGAGACGATCAGCGTCAGGCCCCAGAAAATCAGCGAAACGATGCCCAGCAAATTCTCGGGCGAGAGCGCCAGGCCGTGGGCCGGGTCGAAGACCGTCTTCAGGGTGTACAGCGGGCTGGTGCCGATATCGCCGTAAACGATCCCGACGGCCGCCAGCGTCAAGCCGGCCAGGCCGCTTTTTTTATGTTCCGACGTCAAGATTGCACCCGTTTTTGTTTTGTTGCATCGCACAATATGATAGGTATTAGCAAATAGCAAGAGTATTTTTGCATGGTTACGGGCTGCCCCAAAGTCGTGGTTTTGTGCCGCTCCGCCTTGCTGCGCGGGCTTGCGGCCATTGATTTGTTGCCATTCTACGCTTCGCCAGCGGCGCCGGGCAGCCCCCGATGTTTTCAGCCATAATGACAGACTGTCTACTCTCCAGCGAAGCCCATCATGAATCCAGGCATGTTGTACGCCTCCCTCGCCTTCCTGTGCTGGGGCCTGTTTCCCCTGTATTTCCACGCCATCGGCGAGATTGCACCACAGGAAATCCTGGCGCACCGCATGGTCTGGTCGCTGTTGTTTCTAGGCATCGTGCTGACCGTGCGCCGCCAGTGGAGCTGGCTGGGCGCCCTGAAAGGCCAGCCGCAGGTGGTGGCCAGCTTCGTCGCCAGCGCGTTTTTGCTGTCCGCCAACTGGTTCATCTATATCTGGGCCGTCAACAACGGCCACGTGGTCGACGCCAGCCTCGGCTACTTCATTACGCCCCTGATCAATGTCATGCTGGGCTTTTTGCTGCTGCACGAACGCCTGCGCCGCCTGCAGTGGCTGGCCATCGGCCTGGCCGCCTGCGGCGTGGCCTGGCTCACTTGGCAGGCGGGGCAAGTACCATGGATCGCCCTGCTGCTGGCCGCCACGTTCGGCGGCTATGGCTTGCTGCGCAAGACGGCCGCGCTGGGCGCGCTGGAAGGCTTGTCGTTCGAAACCCTGATTTTATTTCCCCTGGCGCTGGCCTACATGCTGTGGCTGGCCTGGCATGGCCAGAGCGGCTTCGTCAATACGGATTCCACCGCCACGCGCGCGCTGCTGCTGGCGTCCGGCCCCATCACGGCCATTCCCCTGCTGCTGTTCGCCGCCGGCGCGCGCCGCCTGCCGCTGGCCGTGCTGGGGCTATTGCAATACATCGCCCCCACGGGCCAGCTCCTGATCGGCGTATGGGTCTTCCACGAATCGTTCACGCCCGAACGCATGCTGGGCTTCCTCGTCATCTGGACGGCGCTGGGCCTGTATGCGGCCGAAGGCCTGTGGAGTAGCCGCCGCGCGCGCCTGGCCGCCTGATCGGTCCGTTCCGGCAGCGCGCAGCGCTGGCCGGAAGCGGGCGTTTACCGTATCCTGTCCGTCTTTGTATATCACCCGAGATTTCTAATGGCAAATTACGTCTACACCATGAATCGCGTGGGCAAAATCGTCCCGCCCAAGCGCCAGATTCTGAAAGATATTTCCCTCTCCTTCTTCCCAGGCGCGAAGATCGGCGTGCTGGGCCTGAACGGCTCCGGCAAATCGACCCTGCTGAAAATCATGGCAGGCATCGACACCGACATCCAGGGCGAAGCCGTGCCGATGCCGGGCCTGAACATCGGCTACCTGCCGCAGGAACCGCAGCTGGACCCGGCAAAAACCGTGCGCCAGGAAGTCGAGTCGGGCCTGGGCGAAGTGTTTGAAGCGCAAGCCAAGCTGGAAGCCGTGTACGCCGCATATGCCGAGGAAGACGCCGATTTCGACGCCCTGGCCACGGAACAGGCACGCCTGGAAGCGATCATCTCGACCTCCGACGGCGGCAATCTGAATCTGCAGCTGGAAATGGCCGCCGACGCGCTGCGCCTGCCGCCGTGGGACGCCACCATCGGCGTGCTGTCCGGCGGTGAAAAGCGCCGCGTGGCGCTGTGCAAGCTGCTGCTGTCGAAACCGGACATGCTGCTGCTCGACGAGCCGACCAACCATCTGGATGCGGAATCGGTGGACTGGCTGGAACAATTCCTGCTGCGCTTCCCCGGCACCGTGGTAGCCATCACCCATGACCGCTACTTCCTCGACAACGCGGCCGAGTGGATCCTGGAGCTGGACCGCGGCCACGGCATTCCATGGAAGGGCAACTACTCGACCTGGCTGGACCAGAAGCAAGCCCGCCTGAAGCAGGAAGAAGCGACGGAATCGGCGCGCCAGAAAGCGCTGCAGAAGGAATTGGAATGGTCGCGCCAGAACCCGAAAGCGCGTCAGGCCAAGTCGAAAGCCCGCCTGGCCCGCTTCAACGAGCTGTCCGAGCACGAATACCAGAAGCGCAACGAAACGCAGGAGATCTTCATTCCCGTGGCAGAGCGCCTGGGCAATGAAGTCATCGAGTTCAAGAACGTGTCGAAAGCGTTCGGCGACCGCTTGCTGATCGATAACCTGAGCTTTACCGTCCCGCCAGGCGCCATCGTCGGCATCATCGGCCCCAACGGCGCCGGTAAGTCGACCCTGTTCAAGATGATCACCGGCAAGGAAACGCCGGACAGCGGCGAAGTGGCCATCGGCCAGACGGCGCGCGTGTCCATCGTCGACCAGAACCGCGATAGTCTCGCTGACAACAAATCCGTGTTCGAAGACGTCTCCGGCGGCGCCGACATGCTGACGGTCGGCCGCTTCGAAATGCCGTCGCGCGCCTACCTGGGCCGCTTCAACTTCAAGGGCTCGGACCAGCAAAAGCAAGTGGGCAACCTGTCCGGCGGTGAACGCGGCCGTCTGCACCTGGCGAAAACCCTGCTGATGGGCGGCAACGTCCTGCTGCTCGATGAACCGTCGAACGATCTGGACGTGGAAACCTTGCGCGCGCTGGAAGACGCCCTGCTGGAATTTGCCGGCAGCGTCATGGTCATTTCCCATGATCGCTGGTTCCTCGACCGTATCGCCACGCACATCCTGGCGTTCGAAGGCAATTCACAGGTCACCTTCTTTGACGGCAACTATCAGGAATATGAAGCCGACAAGAAGAAGCGCCTGGGTGAAGAAGGCGCGAAACCGAAGCGTATCCGCTACAAGCCTTTGACCACGTAATTTAGGTCCGGCAATGCAAAAAGGCAGTTACCTCGCGGTAACTGCCTTTTTTTTCAGCAAACTTCCAGTAAATTAGAAGTTGTAGCGTGCGCCCAGTGCCAAACCGGTGGCCTTGCGGCCCTGGTCGGCGCTCTTGCCGAAGTGTTCCACTTCCGCCGTCAGCGAGACTTTCTCGTTGATCGCGTACTGGGCACCGACGGAAGCGTACACGCCCGTCTTGTCGTTGCCGCTGATGCCGGTCGACAGGCCCGTGCCGCTCAAGCTGTTCTTGACCTTGGCCACGCCGAGCTTGCCGAACACGCCGACTTTATCGCTCACGGGCATGGTGGCCTTGCCGGCCAGGTAGTAGCCGTGCGAATCGCTTTTCACGGAACCGTTGCCGGCGCCGGTGACATAGCTGTAATCCTTGCTGCCGAAATCGGCGTAGCCGCCCTCGACCGCCCAGGTTTTATCGAAATCGTAACCGGCGAAGATCTTGGCGCCGGCCTTGTAGCCGCTGTGATTATCGGCGCTGGTGGCGCCAGGGATATCGAAGTTGTAGCGGTTGCCCGTGACACCGGCGCCCACATAGGCGCCTTCGGCGTGTGCGGCGCTCATGCCGGTCAGTGCAGTAACGGAAGCGATCATTGCAAACAGGATTTTCTTCTTCATCATGTTCTCTCTCTCTCAATTAGTGAATGGTGCCTGGATTCGCAGTTCAGCGAAGTGCGATGAGTACACAATAACAGCCGAAAAAAGCTACGTCTTTCTCCATTGCGTAAGAACTGTGACAAGATGTAAGCGGAGATTGCAAACTGACAATAACCGTAAAATGCGCACCGTTGAACGAACTTAAGCTAGACTTAAGAACATTAATGATTTTCAGTCCGAAGGAGCAGTGCATGCACAAACGCCAGTTTCTCGCCGCCGCCATGGCGGCGGCCACCCTGCCGGCCATCGGCCGGGCGGCGCCCGCCGGCCTGCGCGGCCCTGCCCTGCTGACCGTCACGGGCAGCGTCGACAAGCCGAACCGGGGCCCGTTCGACGCCGTGCGCGACCAGATGATGCACAAGCAGAAAATCAGTTTTGAGCGGGCGCGGGCATTCGACTTTGCGGCGCTGACGAACTTGCCGGCACACACGATTCGCCCCACCCTGGAATACGACGGCAAGGCGCATGCGCTGCGCGGTCCGCTGCTGGTCGATGTCTTGAAGGCGGCGGGCGCCCCCGAGGAAGGCGAGGTCCGCCTGCTGCTGCGCGCCGTGGATGGCTATGCGGCGGCGCTGACCATGGCGCAGGCGCGCGCACAGCGTTTTATTGTCGCCACCCACCTCGATGGGCAGCCGATGGCGCTGGGCGGCCTGGGGCCGCTATGGGCGATCCACGACGCGGACCGCATCGCGGCCGTGGCGGCCCTGCCCCTGGCCGAGCGCTTCGCCAGCTGCCCGTGGGCGCTGTATCACATCGGCGTGGAGGCGGGTTGAAGCGGTTGAGATAAATTACGCGTAGGCTTCGGCCATCGACATCACCCGTGGCGCGATGGTAATGCCGTGCTCTTCGAACAGGGCAGTGATGGCCGCCAGGTTGTGCGTGCACTCCTCGGTTTTCCAGCCCTTGAAGATATCCGTGCCATCCTTCTGGAAATGCAGGTCCAGCACCTTGCCCGAATCCTTGTGCAGGTAGGGCGAACTATAGGTGTTCTCGAAACCGAGCGCCTTCAATTGCTCCAGCAAGGCCAGCGGCGGATGGTCGGGATCGGTGGCAAGAAAAATGCCGAAGGTCTTGCCTGGCGGCTTGGCGGCGATGTCGACCTCGTAGATGCCGGGGGCCTTGCTAACGGACGTACTCTTTAAAAATAACATGCAACACTCCCTGCGCGGAATGTCCCGCGCCTGAAACGGGCGGCAAGACAGGGGCGATGCGCAATGATTCCCCTCATCAAATCTTATTGCTAATTTGCATCTTTGTCGACAAATCGGCACTTTTATTTGGTAAGTCGTGGTTATCTTGTCGCGTTCGCCAGCATAAATTGTCAATAAAACCAGTTATCATTGCGCCAATATCCGCCCTGCTGCATACTTTTAGCTTGCCTCACCATGGCCTTCCCGCCTGCCACTACCTCGTCTCCATGCGTCTTCTGTCGATCAAATACCGCCTGCTTATCCTCCTGACCCTGATCCTGGGGGCGGGCTTCATGGCCACCAGCCTGGCCAGCTACCTGGCTTCGCGCCAGGCCATCGAGCACGGCATCGCAGACCAGACCCTGCCGCTGACGGGCGACAATATTTACTCGGAAATCCAGAAGGACATGCTGCGCCCCGTCTTCATCTCCTCGCTGATGGCGCACGACACCTTCGTGCGCGACTGGATACTGGCCGGCGAAAACAAGCCGGAACAGATCGTGCGCTACCTGGCCGAAGTCAAGAAAAAGTACGGCGCCATCACCAGCTTTCTCGTCTCGGACAAGAGCAGCAAATATTATTACGCGGAAGGCACCTTGAAATCCGTCAGTCCGGAGGCGACGCGCGACATCTGGTACTACCGCGTGCGCGCCATGGACAAGACCGACTATGAAACGAATGTCGACGTGGACATGGCCAACCGCGACAGCATGACCATCTTCATCAACCACCGCGTGGTCGACTACGATGGCCAGTTCATCGGCGCCACCGGCATCGGCCTGACCCTGGCCACCATGAGCCACATCATCGACCGCTACCAGGCGCGCTTCCACCGCAACATCTATTTTGTCGATGCCGCCGGCTCCCTGGTGCTGGCAGGCAAGAGCGTGCGCAACGGGCACGGCAACATCCGCAGCCTGCCCGGCGTGAACGCCATTGCCGAGCAGATCATCAACCACCGCAGCGAGCCGACGCATCTGTCGTACCAGCTCGGCCGCGCGCAAATCCTCGTCAACTCGCGTTTCATTCCCGAACTGGGCTGGTACCTGGTGGTCGAGCAAAACGTCAGCGACGAAGTCCAGTCGCTGCAGCGCGTGTTCATCTTCAACCTGGCCATCAGCTTTGGCGTCACCCTGCTGGTACTGCTGCTGACCCTGCTGACGGTGAACCGCTACCAGCGCCGCATCGAGCGCATCGCCTCGACGGATGCGCTGACCGGGCTATTGAACCGCCAGTCGCTGGAATTGCTGTTCCAGCGCGCGATGTTATTGTCCAAACGCAATGAGCAGCCGATGTCGGCCATCCTCTTCGACATCGATTTCTTCAAGCGCGTCAACGATACCCACGGCCACCTGTGGGGCGACAAGGTCATCCGTGGCGTGGCGGACGTGGCGCGCGCCACCGTGCGCGAAAGCGACGTCATCACGCGCTGGGGCGGCGAGGAATACCTGGTGCTGCTGAATGACTGCAGCCTGGCCAAAGCGGCGGAAGTGGCGGAAAGCCTGCGCGCCGCCATCGAACGCCACGATTTCGGTCTGCCCGAGCCGCGCGTCCCCGTGACGATCAGCCTGGGCGTGACCGAGTACCGGCCGGAGGAAAGCGAATCGGCCTTCTTTTCACGCGCCGACAGCGCCTTGTACCAGGCCAAGGAGCAGGGCCGCAACCGCCTGCACGCCGCCTAAAGCGCGGACTTGCGCCGGGCCAGGTCCTGCGTGGGCGCCACCAGCGCCCGGTACAACTCGCCCGTGGCCGCATCCCAGCTTTGCACGGCCAGCTGCTGACGTTGCACGGTGGCCGAATCGCCGCGCGCGATGGGGCCGGACAGCGCGGGCGCGGCCCCCAGGCGAAACACGTTCGCCACCGCTTCCGTCACCAGCGGCTGCGCCAGTTCGCGCGCCACCGGTTCGGGAATGCCGGCCGCCTGGTAGGCGCGCAAGGCCGCGTCGAGCACCGTCACCAGGTAATTGCTGGCGAAGACGGCAGCGGCGTGATACAGGGTCTTGGCGGCCGGATCGATGGGCACGGGGCGCGCGCCGATGGCGATCAAGGCCGGCGTGAGGAAAACCAGCGCCAGCGGGTCGCCTTCGACGCCGCAAAACGTGCCGTCGAAGGTGGCGGCCACCTGCTGCGGGTCGGCAAAGCTGCGGATCGGGTGGGCGCTGGCGACAAAGGCACCGGCCTGCGTGGCCGCCAGCAGCACGTTCGAGGCCAGCGCGCCGCTGCAGTGAAACACGATGGCGCCCGCCTGGCGCCCCTCGGCCACCAGCGCCGCGCAGGCCGGGCCGATCTGGTCGTCCGACACGGCCAGCATGGTGACGTCGGCGTGGCGCAAGGCCGTATAGCTGTCGACGGGGGTGCCGGCGCCGATGAAGTCCACGGCCGTCTGCGCCGACGCCATCGAGCGCGTCAGCACATCCTGCACCGCGATCCCGTCCACGCCGGCGAACAGACGGCCCAGCACCTTGCCCACGTGGCCGGCGCCGATGATATTCAATGTCACGTTCATGATGATTGTCTAAAAGCTCGATCCCGGCTGGCGCAAAAATTCCACTTCTTCCAGGGTCGAGGGGCGACCGAGGATGGCGTTGCGGTGCGGGAAGCGGCCGAAGCGGGCGATCACTTCCTGGTGGCGCTCGGCGTAGTCGAGCATGCTGTCAAAACCGGGCTGCGCCTGCGACAAGCGCTGGAACAGCTCGACGGCGCGCGCCTGCATGGCCAGGTCTTCCGCGTGTTCGAACGGTAAATACACGAAGGCGCGCAGCATCGGCGGCAGTTGCTGGTCCAGCCCCTGCTGCGTCATGGCGACGGCCAGCGCCAGCGCCCAGGCGTCGCCGGCAAAGGCGCGCGGCGTGCCGCGGTACACATTGCGCGTGAACTGATCGAGCACGATGAGGCGCGCCAGCGCGCCGTGCGGCGTCGCATCCCATTCACCCAAGCCGCCGGCTATGGCGGCATCGATCAGCGCGCCGAAACGCGCGCGTATCAGCAAATCGAAACCGTCATCCTTGCGGAACCATTCCATGCGCGCCTGGCCGTGGCCGGGGTGATCCGGCGGCAGGAACCAGAAATCGAGTACTTTTTGAGCCTGGGGGTCCATGTCCATCCTTTTCAGTTGCGTGCATGCGACAGCTGGAAGCCGGCGATGCCGTCGAAGGCGGCCAGTTCGGCCGACATGGCCGACAGGCTGGCGCCCGTGTTCTTGCCATGCGCGATGGCGACAAAGCGCCATTCCTGCATGCCGTCCGTGCTGCCGATGGTCAGCGAGCCGCCCGCGATGTCGTAGCCGCGCTTGGCGGCCATGCGCCGCAGCGCATCCTCGCGCGGAATGAAGCCTTGCTTGAAGCGCATGGTGATGGCCACCGCATGGCGCGACGGCAGCCAGTTCTCCAATTTTGACAGAAAAATCATCGCCATCGCGCACAGAAAGGCCAGGCCCATGGCCGACAGATAAAAACCGATGCCCACCATGATGCCGATTACGGACGAAGCCCAGATCGAGGCGGCCGTCGTCAGGCCGCTGATATTGAAGCCCTCGCGCATGATGACGCCGGCGCCCAGAAAACCCACGCCCGTGACGATGCCCTGGATGACGCGCGTGGGATCGCTGCCGACGATGGCGCCATGGCCGCCGTACCAGAACTCGGGATAGCCGCCCAGCACGGTCAGCGCGGCCGAGGCCATGCACACGAGGCTGTAGGTGCGCATGCCGGCCGCGCGCCCGTGATACGAACGCTCGTACCCCACCAGCAAGCCCAGCAGCAGCGCGCCCAGCAGGTTCAGCAGGATCACGCCATTCGTCGCCAGCTCGGCCGGCGACCAGTAGGCGCGCAGGAAGTCGATGGTCGGCATTTAATCCTGGGGTTTTTTGGTCAGCTGCTTTTCAAACGCCACGTCGAGCTTGCTGACGCGGCGCGCCTTTTGCGGTCCCAGGCCATTGACGAAGGCGACAAAGGCGTCGAGTTCCAGCGGCGGGCACAGGGGCGGCAAGCCGGGGCCTTCCGTGAGGAAGAACAGTTCATCGCCCGTGCGCGCCATCGTGTAGAGGCGGTTGCCGGTGCGTTCCTTGAGCCGCTCGATGGCGGACGTGGCGCGGGTCGAGCGCATCAGATGGCTCCCGTGCGCTGTTCCAGCCACGCCAGCGCAGGCGCATCGGCCGGCGCCGCCAGGTGCGGCGCCAGGCGCGCGCGCACGGTGGCGTGATAGTCGTTGAGCCAGGCCGCCTCGTCGTCGCGCAACAGCGAGCGTTCCACGCAGCGCGTATCGATCGGGCACAGGGTCAATGTCTCGAAGCGCAGGAATTCGCCGAAGGGCGTCGTCCCTGCGGGAATGTTGAGCACCAGGTTCTCGATGCGGATGCCCCACTGGCCGGGACGGTAGATCCCCGGCTCGATGGAGGTGATCATGCCCGGTTCCATCGCCGTCTGCGGCTCCGGCATGGCGGACTGCGAAATCGATTGCGGCCCTTCGTGCACGTTCAGGAAGAAACCCACGCCATGGCCCGTGCCGTGGCCAAAGTCGATGCCTTCGGCCCACAGGGGCGCGCGGGCAATCGAGTCGAGCATGGGCGACTTCACGCCGCGCGGGAACTGCGCGCGCGACAGGGCGATCATGCTGCGCAAGACCAGGGTGAAATCGCGCCGGTGTTCTGCCGTGATCGTGCCGACGGGGACCACGCGCGTGATGTCCGTGGTACCGCCCCAATACTGGCCGCCCGAGTCGATCAGCAGCAGGCCGTCGCCTTCGATGGTGGCCTCGCTGCCCGCATGGGCGTGGTAATGCATGATGGCGCCATGCGCATTGAAGCCGGCGATGGTGCCGAAACTGGGGCTGACAAAACCGGCGCGGCGGGCGCGGGCGGCCGTCAGGTGTTCGTCGACACCGATTTCCGTCAACGGCGCGCGTTGCGTGTCGGCCAGGGTGGCGTCCAACCAGCTGAAAAATTCGCACAGGGCGGCGCCGTCCTGCTCCATGGCGGCGCGCACGTGCGCCGCTTCAGCGTCCGTCTTGCGCGACTTGGCCAGGGTGGTCGGGTTGATCGATTCGACCACGCGCACGCCGTCGGCCACGGCCTGGCGCGTGCCGAACGTGATGCGGCGCGGATCGAGCAGCAGGGTGGCGCCGGCCGGCAGGGCGGCCAGCGCGGCGGCCGCGCGGTCATACGCGGCCACGTCCACACCTTCGCTCTCCAGCGTGCCGCGCAGGGCCGCTGGCAACTTGCCGTCGGCGACGAACAGGGTGGCGCGCTCGGGGCCCACCAGCGCATGGGCGAGGAAGACGGGGTTGTAGTTGACGTCGGCGCCGCGCAGGTTGAACAAATACGCGATATCGTCGAGGGTGGAAATGACGTGGTGGCTGGCGCCGTGCGCCGCCATGCCGGCACGCAGGGCTGCCAGTTTTTCCATGCGCGACAGCGTTGGATACGCGGCCGCATGCTCGTACACCGGCGCGGCGGGCATGGCCGGACGATCCGGCCAGACGGCTTGCAGCACATCGGTATCCGTGCGCAGAGTCACTTGCGCGCCCAGCGCCTGCTGCAGCAGGCGCGCATTGGCCAGGCCCAGCACGGCGCCGTCGACGGCCACCGTCTGCCCCGGCCGCATGGTCTCGCCCAGCCAGTCGATATACAGCACGCTGGCGCCGGACGGGATTTTCTTCAGGACGATGCCGCTGCCGGCCAGTTCGTCTTCCGCCTGCTCCCAGTAGCGGCCATCGGTCCACACGCCGGCGAAATCCTGCGTCACGACCAGGGTGCCGACGGACCCCGTAAAACCCGACAGCCACTCGCGGCCCTGCCAGCGGGCCGGCAGGTACTCGGACAAATGCGGGTCGGCCGATGGCACGATCAGGGCATCGATGTGCTGCGCGCGCATGGCGCCGCGCAGCTGCGACAAACGGGAGGCGGGGGTGGATTGGTCTGGTGTCTGCATGGGAGCGAAAATGGAGCGGTGCTGGGAAGCGTCTATGATACCGCGATTAGCAGCCGGGTTGCACTCGCTGCAACGCCAGCAGCGCCCCGGCGGCGGCGGCGATTTTTTCCAGCAGCGCCTCGTCGTAGGGCAGCCACGGCACGGCGCCCAGCTTGTTCCCCTGCGCTACCGCCTCGATCACCGCCTCGGCGCCATCCTTCGTGACCCTGCCGGTGGTCAGGTGGATCGCATGCCGGCCCACCATCAGGTGGCGCGCTTCGAGCGTCATCCGGCCATCCTCGATCTGGTCCGCGAATACCTGTTCCAGCACGGCGCGCCGCATGCCCGCCATCGGCCCCGGTGCCAGGTTGGCCAGGTAAAACAGGCGCTGTTCGCGCTCCACGCTTTGCTCTTCCTCCACCAGCGCCAAGGCGCTGACGCTGACCAGCAGGTCCACCGCGCGGCACGCTTCCGAATACGCCACCGGCGCCATCGGCATCATCTGCGCGGGCGCCAGCCCGTTTGACGTGCAGGCGCCGCCCGCCCCCGGATACACGTGTCCCTCGATGCGCAGCGACACGCACCAGGCACCGAACTGGCGCGACAGGCCTTCATCGTGGTCCAGGCGCCAGCCTTCGCGGCGCGCCAGTCCCAGCAAGGTGGGCAACGACAGCTGGTAGCCGGCAAATGGGGCGCCGCCGTCGCCGGGCGGTGCATATATTTCGCGATAAACCTGGCGTAGCGGCTGGCGCAGGCGCCGCCGAGCGAGCAGGGCTTGCCAGGCGGCGCGCTCTTCCCCGCTGCCATGCAAGGGGTGCCACAGGCCGATCTCGCCTTGCTCCGGCACATCCACCGGCTGCCCCTGCGCATCGATGGCGCCCTTCCCGTCGAGCATGAAGGCCAGCCCATCGCCCGTGCGCCAGACCAGCGCGCGCGCCACCGCGTCGATATCGGCATCGTCGCGCAGGCCACGCCATTGGTCCAGGCCAAACCACACCTCGCTGGCGTAGCCCGCTTCCAGGCGGCGCGCCAGCATGGTCTGGCGCCGCTTGCCCATGGGACCCGGCATGCCGATCCTCCAGGCGATATCGGGCCGTTCGGCCAGCGCCCGTTCGGCCGGTTTCAGATTGCGTTCCAGTTTCTTGCGGATGCCCGCATGGCGCACCTGGGCCAGCGCCGCGCGCAGGGCCTGCAGGCTTTCGGGCGTGGGAATGGTTTCCACCGCATGGCCCAGCGCCATCGCCAACGATTGCGACGGCGCGCTCTTGGCCGCGCCGGGCGCCACGCATGCCAACGGCAACAGGATGGTGATCACGGGCCTCAACCAGGCATCGTCGCGATAGGACGCCACCCGCGCGGCGCGCGCCAGCACCGGAGAATCTGCCGTGGCAAAGGCGGCATCGGCAGCATACGGCACGCTGCCGTCATGGATGGCGGCGATATGGCGCGCCGCCTGCTCCAGTATCGTGCGCGCAAAATCGACATACACCGCATCGTCGGCCAGCACGTCGGCGGGATCGGCCTCGCCGATGCTGTCGCGGTTCCAGTGGCCGCTGTAGCGCGAGCCGGCCAGCGCCAGCAGCGACGTTTTCGCCAGCTGCGGCAGCACGGTGAGTTCCTGCAAGGTCAAGGGCATCGGGTAGCGCGCATGACGCTCATCCATCATCTGCCCGAACTGGGTTAGGGCGTCGCCGCCGGCCAGCTGCGCCAGCAGCCAGGCGGCAAAATGCTGTTCGCCCCAATGCTTCGGTTCATCGAGGATGCGCAGCGCCAGCTGCGCGCTGCCTTCCGGTGGCGCGCCGCGCAGGCAAGCCAGGCAGCCGATTGCGTAGTCCCAGTCGTGCACGCGGGCCGCGTCCAGCGCGTCGAGGAACATCTCGCCTGCCAGCGCCGGTGCCAGGTTCATGCTGCTCGCTTGCGCCAATAGCGCCAGCGCCAGTTCGCGCCGAGCATAATCGTCATGGCCGAAGCCCGCCGCGCGGTGCAGTGCACCCCAGATGGCGCCCAATTCTTCCGGTGTCCAGTCGCTGAAATCGACCGGCGGCCCCGCGAAACGCGCATGGTCGACGGCAGCGCCCTCGAGGCGTGCACGCAGCGCTGCGGCACGGCTGGAGATCTCAGTCTCCATCATCGGCCTCGTAGCGGCGCAAGCCTTCCAGGTCCAGCACGCGGATGCCGCCGTAATCGAGGCGCAATAAACCCTTTTTTTCCAGCACCTGCAAGGCCTGGTTGGCGCGCTGGCGCGAGGAACCGGATAGCAGGCCGATTTCTTCCTGCGACAGCTGCACCAGGGTGTCCACGCTCGGGTACAGGTGCGAGTGGAACATCGAGGCCAGGCAGCGCGCCACGCGCGTGTTCAGGTCGAGCAGGCGCTCGTTTTCCATCATGCCGATGAACTGGCCAAGGCGCTCGTTGAGCTGCATCAGCAGGAAGCGCGTGAATGGCAGGCTCGTTTCCAGCAGCCAGTGGAAGGTGGTGGCGGGCAGGCGCGCCACGCGCGTATCGCGCACGGCGATGGTGTCGTATTTGCGCATCTCGCGCTTGAGCAGCGAACCTTCCCCAAACCAGCTGCCCGGTGACAAGCCCGTAAACGTCATGGCCTTGCCGGAAGCGGAAAAATTATTCATCTTGACCATGCCGCTGATGACGCCGATCCAGTTGTCCACCGGCTCGCCCTTGCGGCAGACAAAGCCGCCTTTCGGCACGAAAGTCTCGAACACATCGGCCTCGACCCGGGCCATTTGCACGGGGTCGAGCAGCTGCGCCCAGTGGGCCGCGCGCACGGCATCCTTGAGGCTGATATCAGGATTGATCATTGTGCGATGCACCATCGAAAAGTGGGTAAATGTCCCCGAAAAGACAACTTGGCAAACTAACGCAGGCTACTATCATTGCACAAACGCCTTACACATAAAAAACACAGAGCGCCATCCAACGAGGTGGGGCCTGAGACAAGCAACAGGGAGACACTGGTGCAAACGAATACCACAGCAGCAATGCCGACTTTTCCGCGGCGCTTATTGCAACACGGGACAGTACGATCCGACAAGCCCGCATTTCGCGAAAAACACCTGGGCATCTGGCAAACCTGGACCTGGTCCGAGGTGAACGAGGAAGTGCGCGCGCTGGCCTGCGGCCTGGCCGCCATCGGCTTCCGGCGCGGCATGAATCTGGCCATCATCGGCGACAACCGTCCCCGCCTGTACTGGGCCATGCTGGCCGCGCAAAGCCTGGGCGGCGTGCCCGTGCCACTCTACCAGGACGCGCCGGCCGCCGACATGGCCTACGTGCTGCAGGATGCGGAAATCCGCTACGCCATCGTCGAAGACCAGGAGCAGGTCGACAAGCTGCTCGAACTCAAGGCCCTGTATCCGCACGTCGCCCACATCGCCTATGACGATGAACGCGGCATGCGCCATTACCGCCAGCCGGAGCTGACGTCCTTTGCCGCCCTGCAGACGCTGGGCCGCGCCTATGACCGCGAACACCCGGGCTTTTTCGACGCCGCCGTGGCAGCGGTCCAAGGCAGCGACTCGGCCGTGATCCTGTACACCTCGGGCACCACGGGCAAGCCGAAGGGCGTGTGCCAGAGCCATACGGCGCTGCTGGCGGCCGGCGAAGGCGGCGTCGCCTTCGACCAGCTCACCGACGAGGAAGACATCCTGTCCTACCTGCCCATGGCGTGGGTCGGCGACTGCCTGTTCTCGCTGGCGCAGGCCATGGTGGCCGGCTTTACCGTCAACTGCCCGGAGTCGGGCGACACGGTGATGATCGACATGCGCGAAATCGGGCCCACCTGCTACTTTGCGCCGCCGCGCGTGTTCGAGAACATGCTCACCAGCGTGATGATACGCATGGAAGACGCGAGCAGCATCAAGCGCCGCATGTTCAGCCATTTCATGGACGTGGCCAAGCGCTGCGGCGCGCAGATTTTGGACGGTAAACCAATCTCGCTGGCGGACCGCCTCGGCTACAAGCTGGGCGAGCTGCTCGTCTACGGCCCCCTGAAAAACGTGCTGGGACTGTCGCGCGTGCGCGTCGCCTACACGGCCGGCGCCGCGATCGGGCCCGACCTCTTCCGCTTCTACCGCTCGATCGGCGTCAACCTCAAGCAGCTGTACGGCTCCACCGAAACCTGCGCCTATGTGTGTTTGCAACCGGACGGCAATATCAAGTTCGACAGCGTCGGACTGCCGGCGCCAGGCGTGGAAGTCAAGCTGGCGGCCAATGGCGAAGTGCTGGTCAAGTCGCCCGCCACCATGAGCGGCTACTTCAAGCGTCCCGACGCCACGGCCGAAGTGATCGACAACGACGGCTACTTCCACACGGGCGACGCGGGCGTGTTCGACAGCGAAGGCCATTTGAAAATCATCGACCGCGCGGCCGACGTGGGCAAGATGAATTGCGGCGCCATGTTCGCCCCCAACTACATCGAGAACAAGCTCAAGTTCTTCCCCTTCATCAAGGAAGTGGTGGCCTTCGGCCATGCGCGCGACCAGGTGTGCGCCTTCATCAACATCGACATCGAAGCGGTGGGCAACTGGTCCGAACGGCGCGGCATCGCCTACTCCGGCTACACGGACCTGGCGGCGCGCGCCGAAACCTATGGCTTGATCCGCGACTGCATCGAGCAGGTCAACGCGGAACTGGCGGCCGACCCCTTGATGGACCGCACGCAGGTGCACCGCTTCCTCGTGCTGCACAAGGAACTCGACCCGGATGACGACGAGCTGACCCGCACGCGCAAGGTGCGCCGCAAATTCATCGCCGAAAAATACGCGGTGCTCATTTCCGCCCTGTACGAGGGCAAGGCAACGCAATACATCGAGACCCAGGTGAAATTCGAGGATGGCCGCCTTGGTTCGACCAGCGCCAACCTGCAGATCTGGGACAGCAAAACGTACCGGCCCCAGGGCCTGGCCGCATGATGGAGCACAGCACGATGCAAATGAACGAACCCGACGCCCATTTCGGCACGGCCCGCAAGACGGGTCCCGTGATCCTCGACCTGAAGAACATCTCGCTGTCGTTCGGCGGCGTGAAAGCGCTGACCGACATCTCGTTCGACGTGAAGCAGCATGAAATCCGCGCCATCATCGGTCCGAACGGCGCGGGCAAAAGCTCGATGCTCAACGTGATCAATGGCGTGTACCGCCCGCAGCAGGGCGAGATCATCTACCGCGGCGAGCATCGGCGCGGCATGGATTGCTACGCGGCCGCCAAGTCCGGCATCGCGCGCACCTTCCAGAACATCGCCCTGTTCAAGGGCATGACGGTGCTGGACAACATCATGACGGGGCGCAACCTCAAAATGAAGTCGAATTTCCTGCTGCAGGCCCTGTACTGGGGACCGGCGCGGCGCGAGGAAATCGAGCACCGCAAGAAGGCCGAGGAGATCATCGACTTCCTGGAAATCCAGGCCATCCGCAAGACGCCCGTGGGGCGCCTGCCCTACGGCTTGCAAAAGCGCGTGGAGCTGGGCCGCGCGCTGGTGGCCGAACCGGAAATTTTGCTGCTCGATGAACCGATGGCCGGCATGAACGTGGAAGAAAAGCAGGACATGTGCCGCTTCATCCTCGACGTCAACGACCAGCTGGGCACGACCATCGTGCTGATCGAGCACGACATGGGCGTGGTGATGGATATCTCCGACCGCGTGGTGGTGCTCGACTACGGCAAGAAGATCGGCGACGGCACGCCCGACGAGGTGCGCAGCAACCAGGATGTCATCAACGCGTATTTGGGTGTCGCGCACTAGCTCCAGACAAGGAATAGCAATGAATATCAATTTTTTCTTTGAAGTGCTGATCGGCGGCCTGCTGTCGGGCGTCATGTACGCGCTGGTGGCGATCGGCTTCGTTCTGATCTACAAGGCCTCGGGCGTGTTCAACTTCGCGCAGGGCGCGATGGTGTTCTTCGCCGCCCTCACCTGCGTCGGCATCATGGACAAGTTCGGCCTGTCCTTGTGGCTGGCCATCCCGCTGACGATGCTCACCATGATCGTGCTGGGCATGGCGATTGAAAGGGTGGTCTTGCGGCCGCTCGTCAACCAGCCGGAAATCACGCTCTTCATGGCCACCATCGGCCTGACTTTTTTCATCGAAGGCCTGGCGCAGCTGATGTGGGGCTCGCAGGTACACAAGCTGGACCTGCCCATCGAAGACGTGCCGATGCCCTTCCTGATGGACCATTTCAACATCATCGTTTCGCAGTTCGACGTGGTGGCGGCCGGCATCTGCGCGCTGCTGGTGATTTGCCTGGCCCTGCTGTTCTCGAAAACCAAGGTGGGCCGCGCCCTGCGCGCCGTCGCCGACGACCACCAGGCGGCGCTGGCCGTGGGTATCCCGCTGCAGCGCATCTGGGCAGTGGTGTGGGGCGTGGCGGGCCTGGTGGCGATGGTGGCCGGCTTGCTGTGGGGCGCGCGCAACGGGGTGCAGTTCGCCCTCACCTTTATCGCCCTGAAAGCGCTGCCCGTGCTGATCCTCGGCGGCTTTACCTCGGTGCCAGGCGCCATCGTCGGCGGCCTGATCATCGGCGCCTCGGAAAAGCTGGCCGAAGTCTACCTCGGCCCCATGGTGGGCGGCGGCATCGAAGGCTGGTTCCCGTATGTGCTGGCCCTGCTGTTCCTGCTCGTGCGCCCGGAAGGCCTGTTCGGCGAGAAGATCATCCGTCGAATATAAGGCCCCAAGAGCATCGTAGGTCGGATTAGCCGAAGGCGTAATCCGACAAACACCCCAACAGTGAGCAAAGGACACGCCATGATTTACCGTGAAGCAGGACAATTCAAGACCAGCTACCAGGCTGACAACCAGATTTTCCCTATCCGGCAAGACCGCCTGGCGCTGACGGCCACACTGCTCGTCGCCGTCTTCCTCCTGCCGTATTTCGCCTCGCCGTACATGCTGTCGGCGATCCTGATCCCGTTCCTGATCTTCGCTCTGGCGGCGCTGGGCCTGAACATCCTGACCGGTTACGCGGGCCAGCTGTCGCTGGGCACGGCCGCCTTCATGGCCGTGGGCGCGTTTGCCTCGTATAACTTCATGGCGCGCCTGCCCGGCCTGCCGCTGCTGGTGTCGTTCATCCTGGGCGGCCTGTGCGCGGCCATGGTGGGCATCGCCTTCGGCCTGCCCTCCCTGCGCATCCGCGGCTTTTACCTGGCCGCCTCCACCCTGGCGACGCAGTTCTTCGTTGTCTGGTGCCTGACCAAGATCCCGTACCTGACCAACTACAGTTCCTCGGGCGTGATCACGGTGCAGAAGATGACCATCCTCGGCTACCAGTTCGACACGCCGCAAAGCAAATACCTGCTGGTGCTGGCGATCGTCGCCGGCATGGCGCTGCTGGCCAAGAACATGATCCGCTCGAACGTGGGCCGCTCGTGGATGGCCGTGCGCGACATGGACATGGCGGCCGAGGTGATCGGTTTCAGATTGATGCGCACCAAGCTGCTGGCGTTTGCCGTCAGCTCCTTCTACTGCGGCGTGGCCGGCGCCCTGTATGCGTACGCCTACCTGGGCACGGTGGAGCCGGAAGCGTACAACCTGGACCTGTCCTTCCGCATCCTGTTCATGATCATCATCGGCGGCGTCGGTTCTATCCTCGGTTCCTTCCTGGGCGCGGCCTTCATCGTGCTGCTGCCCGTCTTCCTGAACACCATCGCGCATGGCCTGGCGTTGCCGACCAGTGTGGCCTCGAACCTGGAACTGATGGTGTTCGGCGCGCTGATCATCTTCTTCCTGATCGTCGAGCCGCACGGCCTGGCCAGGCTGTGGCAGATCGCCAAGGAAAAGTTGCGACTCTGGCCCTTCCCCCATTAAGTTTTTGCAGTCGATGTCGGTTCACTTGAATACCAAATAAAACAAGAGGAGACACACAATGAAACACATCAAATCGCTCATGCTGGCCGCCGCCATCGCCAGTGCCGCACTCACCATGGCCGGCAGCGCGCAGGCGCAGGACAAGGAACAGTACATCGCCCTGCCCTCCTACCGCGTGGGTCCGTACGCGGCCGGCGGCTCCGGTTTCTACGGCGGCATCATCGATTACTTCAACCTGGTCAACCAGGCCGGCGGCGTCAATGGCGTGAAAATCAGCTGGGAAGAATGCGAAACCGAATACAACCCGTCGCGCGGCGTCGAATGCTATGAACGCCTGAAAACCAAGCAGGGCGGCGCCACCCTGGTCGAAACCCTGTCCACGGGCGTCGCCTACGGCATCCTCGACCGCGTGGCGCAGGACAAGATTCCCATGACGATGATCGGCTACGGCCGCTCGGACGCCGCCAACGGCAAGGTCTTCCCGTATGTGTATCCGCTGATCTCCAGCTACTGGAGCCAGGCCGCCGCCATGATCAAGTATTTGGGCGACAAGGATGGCGGCATGGACAAGCTGAAAGGGAAAAAAATCGTCCACCTGTACCACGATTCGGCCTTCGGCAAGGAGCCGCTGCCCGTGCTCGAAGCGCTGTCGAAACAGTACGGCTTCGAACTGATCAAGATTCCCGTCGCGCCGCCCGGCAGCGAACAGCAATCGCAATGGCTGCAAATCCGCCAGGCCAAGCCGGACCACGTGATCCTGTGGGGCTGGGGCGTGATGAACTCCGTTGCCATCAAAACGGCGCAGCGCAACGGCTTCCCGCGCGACAAAATGCTGGGCGTCTGGTGGGCCGGCTCCGAGGAAGACACGATTCCATCGGGCGACGCGGCCAAGGGCTACACGGCGATGACGTTCAATACGCCGGGCAACTACCCCGTGCTCGACGACATCCGCAAGAAACTCTACGCCACCGGCAAGGGCAACCTGTCCGACCAGTCGCGCATCGGCTCCGTCTACCACATGCGCGGCGTGACGGCCGGCATCCTGTGGGTCGAAGCGATCCGCACGGCGCAGGAAAAATTCGGCAAGGGCAAGCCGATCACGGGCGAGCAGATGCGCTGGGGCCTGGAAAACCTGAACGTCGACGATGCGCGCCAGAAGGCCGTCGGTGCGCTGGGCATGTTCCCCACCGTGAAAACCAGCTGCGACGACCATGAAGGCTCGGGCGCCGTGAAGGTGCAGCAGTGGGACGGCAAGAAGTGGACCGCCATCACGCCGAAATGGATCGTCGGCGACAAGGCCCTGGTGCGCAAGCTGGTCGAGGAATCGTCCGGCAAGTACGCCGAAGAGAAAAAGATCACGCCGGCGTGCATGAAGTAAGCGGCTCTCGACGTGGCGTCGGGTTACGCGCTACGCGCTAACCCGACCTACGCCGACCAACACCGCATTCACGTAGGTCGGATTAGCGTAGCGTAATCCGACAGCATCGCCAACACATATGAAAACGAAGCAGCCATGACACCCACTGCCACGCAAACACCAGACACCGCGCCGCCCTACCTGTCGGTCAACAATATCGAAGTCATCTACGACCACGTGATCCTGGTCCTGAAGGGCGTGTCGCTGCAAGTCCCGCAGGGCAAGATAGTGGCGCTGCTGGGCGCCAACGGCGCCGGCAAGTCGACCACCCTGAAAACCATCTCGACCCTGCTGCGCGGCGAACGCGGCGACGTCACCAAGGGCGAAGTCCAGTTCAAGGGCGAGCGCGTGGATCAGTTGACGCCGAATGAGCTGGTCAAGCGGGGCCTGTCGCAAGTGATGGAGGGCCGCCACTGTTTCGGCCACCTCACCATCGAGGAAAACCTGCTGACGGGCGCCTACACGCGCAGCCTGTCGCGCGGCGAGCTGAAAGAGGCGCTGGACAAGGTCTACCACTACTTTCCGCGCCTGAAAACGCGGCGCAGCAGCCAGGCCGGCTATACCTCGGGCGGCGAACAGCAGATGTGCGCCATCGGCCGCGCGCTGATGGCCAAGCCGTCGATGATCTTACTGGACGAGCCCTCGATGGGCATCGCGCCGCAGATCGTCGAAGAGATCTTCGGCATCGTCAAGGATTTGAATCACAAGGAAAACGTGTCTTTCCTGCTGGCCGAGCAGAACACCAACGTGGCGCTGCGCTACGCGGACTTCGGCTACATCCTGGAAAACGGCCGCGTCGTGATGGAAGGGCAAGCGCAGGAACTGGCCAGCAACGAAGACGTCAAAGAGTTTTACCTGGGCGTGTCCAGCGCCGGGCGCAAGAGCTTCCGCGACATGAAGTTCTACCGCCGCCGCAAGCGCTGGCTGGCGTGATCCATCAAAAACCTTGGCTGCAACGCGCCCGGCGGTCCTGATGGCTAGGCGTGCGAATCAACATGCAATGACAATTGGAGAATGACTGACATGACCGATACGCTCGACAGTCTGGAAGCACGCGCCCCCGAAGCGCGCGAACGCGAATTGATGGCCGGCCTGCCGCAGCTGATCGCGCGCGCGCAACAGGCGCCGGGCTGGGCCCGCATCCTCGACGGCGTTGATGCGGCCGGCATCACCAGCCGCGCCGCGCTGGCGCAGCTGCCCGTGACGCGCAAGTCCGACCTCAAGCAATTGCAGCACGCGCAGCTGCCGTTCGGCGGCTTGAACACGACACCGAAAAACGCCCTGTCGCGCGTGTTCGTCTCGCCCGGTCCCATCTTCGATCCGGAAGGCCGCGGCCCCGACTGGTGGCGCTTTGCGCGCCCCATGTATGCGGCCGGCGTGCGCGCCGGCGGCCTGCTGCAGAACTGTTTTTCGTATCACTTCACGCCGGCCGCCTTCATGGTCGAAGGGGGTGCCGCGCGCATCGGCTGCACCGTCATCCCGGCCGGCATCGGCCAGACGGAAATGCAGGTGCAGGCGATGGCCGACCTGAAGCCGGACACGTATATCGGCACGCCCTCATTCTTAAAACTGATCATCGAAAAAGCGCGCGAAATGGGCGCCGACATCAGCAGCGTCACCAAGGCCGTGATGGGCGCGGAAGCGCTGCCCGAATCCTTGCGCAGCTGGTTTGCCGAGAACGGCGTGCCGCACGTGTTCCAGACCTATGCCTCGGCCGATATCGGCAGCATCGCCTATGAAACGGCCAGCCATGGCAAGCTCAATCCAGGCATGGTCGTCGACGAGAACGTGCTGCTCGAGATCGTCCATCCGGGCAGCGGCATTCCCGTCGCGCCGGGCGAGGTGGGCGAAGTCGTCGTCACCGTCTTCAATGCCGACTACCCGCTGATCCGCTTTGCCACCGGCGATCTGTCGGCCGTGCTGATGGACGCGCCGCAGTCGCCGTGCGGGCGCACGAATACGCGCATCAAAGGCTGGATGGGGCGCGCCGATCAAACCACCAAGGTGCGCGCCATGTTCGTGCATCCGTCGCAGGTGCATGAAATCGCGCGCCGCCACCCGCAAATCAGGAAGGCGCGGCTGGTGGTGTCGGGGCGCATGGCCAACGACGAGATGGCCTTGCATTGCGAAGTCGACGATCCGCATGACGCCAGCGGCGTGGAAGCCATCATCGGTTCGATCCGCGAACTGACCAAGTTGCGCGGCGACGTGGTACTGGTGGCGGTGGGCAGTCTGGCCCAGGATGGGAAAATCATCGACGACATGCGCGATTACAAATAAGGCCGATTTGCGGGATAATACCGGCATTGACCATCAGCCCCTTTCATCGCCATGCAAGAGTCCATGCAAGAATTTCATCACAACCGTGCCCGTGACCTGATCAAGAACGCGGAACTGCTGTTCGACCAAGATACCGTGCAGGCGTCGATCACGCGCATGGCCGATGTGCTCAACACGCGCTTCAACGCCGAGGATTCGAAAGAGTTCCCGCTGGTGCTGGGCGTGATGGGCGGCGCCGTCGTGTTTACGGGCAGCCTGCTGCCGCAACTGAGCTTCCCGCTCGAATTCGACTACATCCATGTGAGCCGCTACGGCGACGACGACAAGGGTGGCGAAGTGGTGTGGAAAGTCATCCCCCGCTCGAACGTGGCGGGCCGCACCGTCATCGTGCTCGACGATATTCTCGACGAAGGCGAAACCCTGGCGCACGTCAAGCAGCGCTTGCTGGACATGGGCGCCTCCGAAGTCATCCTGGCCGTGTTCGCCGACAAGGCCATCGGCAAGAAAAAGCCCGTACAAGCCGACATCGTCGGCCTGGTGATACCGAACCGCTTCGTCGTCGGCTTCGGCATGGATGCGTACGGCTACTGGCGCAACTTGCCAGGTTTGTGGGCTATCAAGCCCGAGGATTTGAAACAGGAGTGATTGTGGTGTTGTCGGATTACGGCCTTTGGCCTAATCCGACCTACCAGTGCCCGGTGGCGTAGGTCGGATTAGCGCACCGCGCGTAATCCGACAAACCCACCAGCGTTACAGCTTCAACCGCGCGCGCGCCGCATCGTATTCGGCCTTCAGGCGCGCCACCATCTCTGCCACGCTCGGCACGTCATCCATCAAGCCCACGCCCTGGCCCGCGCCCCAGATGTCGCGCCAGGCCTTGGCGCTGCCGGAGCCGAAATTCATCGCGCTCTTGTCCGCTTCGGGCAAGGCTTCCGGATCGAGTCCGGCCGCTTCGATCGATTTTTTCAGGTAATTGCCGTGCACGCCCGTAAACAGGTTCGTGTAGACGATGTCGGCCGCGGCAGACTCCACGATGGCCTCGCGGTAGCCGTCGCTGACGTTCGATTCCTTGGTCGCCAGCCAGCGGGAGCCGATGTAGGCAAAGTCGGCGCCCATCGCTTGCGCGGCCAGCACGGCGTCGCCCGTGGCGATGGAGCCCGACAGCGCCAGCGGACCGTCGAAGAATTTGCGCACTTCGCCTACCAGCGCGAACGGCGACAGGGTGCCCGCGTGGCCGCCGGCTCCGCTGGCGACCAGGATCAAGCCATCGACGCCCGCTTCCAGCGCCTTTTTCGCGTGGCGGATCGAAATCACGTCATGCAGCACGATGCCGCCATAGCTGTGGATGGCGTCGAGCATTTCCTTGGGCGGCGCGCGCAGCGAGGAAATGATGATGGGGACCTGGTGTTTCACGCACACTTCCACGTCATGCGCGAGGCGGTCGTTCGACTGGTGCACGATCTGGTTGACGGCGATCGGCCCGACTTTTTTATCGGGATGGGCGGCCTGGAAGGCGGCCAGCTCGGCCTGCAGGTCGGTCAGCCACGTGTCGAGCAATTCGGCGGGACGCGCGTTCAGGGCAGGGAAGGAACCGACGATGCCGGCCTTGCACTGCGCCGCGACGAGGGCCGGGCCGCTGGCGATGAACATCGGCGAGGCGATAACGGGTAAGGAGAGGTTTTGCAACGCAACAGGCAATGCCATGGCGGACTCGCTGGAAAGTTGATCGGACGTGAAAGACACACTGAACGTTGATTATAGTGCAGAAAAAGTACGATCGTGCTGAATTTATCGCAAGGCCGGTTCAACCTTCGTTGAGCAAGTACTCACCCTCGACCCGCGCCGCTGCCGCCCTGCATAGTTGCGACACGGCCCACTCGGCCAGCGCGGCTGCCTCCTGGCGCAGGAAGCGCCGGTTGGCCTCTTCGAAGACGGGCATGCCGCGCAACAGGGCCGGTATCCCGGTCAGGGCGATGCGCTGGCGCTCGAGCAGCAAAAATTTCAGCAGCACTTTGACCGCATTCTGCGCATTGCGCACGGGGTCGGACGCCAGGTAATCGAGGCGCGAATACGCACGCTGCAGGGCGCCGGCGGCCTCCG
Source organism: Janthinobacterium sp. GW823-FHT01H08 (assembly GCF_058797855.1). Taxonomy (NCBI): domain Bacteria; kingdom Pseudomonadati; phylum Pseudomonadota; class Betaproteobacteria; order Burkholderiales; family Oxalobacteraceae; genus Janthinobacterium; species Janthinobacterium sp. GW823-FHT01H08. The sequence goes on along the minus strand of NZ_CM179504.1, from coordinate 432,020 downwards.
TGAATGGCCGGCCATGCCCGGGAATGACGACGCGCACGTCCAGGCTGGCGATCAGGTCCAGCGTGGCGCGCGCTTCAGGAAAGCCGGAGCCGCCATCGAGTTCGGGAAAGATCACGCCAAAGCCGTTTTCCCACAGGGCGTCGGCGGAAATCAGGATGCCCTCGCCGGCGCAGTAAAAAATCAGCGAGTGCGGGTCGTGGCCCGGCGCGCCCAGCGCCTGCCAGGCCATGCCGGCCAAAATCAAGGTGTCGCCGGGCGAGACGGTGGCGTCAAAGCGGAAGCGCGGGCATTGCTGGCCCGTGGCCTGGAAGCTGAGGGCATCGACATCCCATGCGCGCACCTTGTCCGCTTCCGCCACGGGAATGGCCGTATGGCAGCCGTATTCGGCTTGCAGCAGCGCGTTGCCGCCGCAATGGTCGGAGTGCAGGTGGGTGTTGAACAGGCGGTCCAGCGGCCGGCCGGCCAGGCTGTGGCGCAGCAGGGCCAGGGTTTGCGGCGCATGCGTGACATAGCCGCTGTCGATCAGGGCCGTGTCATCCTTCCCCTGGAACAGGATGTTGTTCGACGACAGCCAGCCGCGTTCGAACACCTGCATGGCATCGGGGAACAGCGCTGGCGATCGCGGCATGGCTTCCTCAGTAGTCGGGCTCGAAATCGAGCAAAGATTCGCGGCCCGGCAATTCGGCCCACACGGCGCGCTTGAAGTCGTCGTCGGCCTTGCTCCAGGCGATGATTTCGTCGAGCGTGCGCAGGCAGCCTTCGCACAAGCCGCTGTTGCGGTTCATCTTGCACAGGCTGACGCAGGGCGACGGCACCGGCGACGGGAGCGGAACGGCTGGCGGAGGTGGGGGAGCGACCATCATGGAGCGGCATCGGTAAACGTGAAGACTTTCATTATGCCGCGAAACGGCGCCGGCGAGGCGATGGCATCGCCCTGCAATGTTTCCGTGAATATATTTTCCAGGGAAACAATGCTCAACAACCGCTGTTCCGGAAATATATTTTGCACACATTCTCACTCTGCGGGTGCCCGTCCTACAACACGATCAGCCCAGATCCTGCTTGACTTGAGTCATTTCAGAACTATACTACCATCCATACAGATGGCAAATGGATGCCACGTGGAGTTTATGGAGAGATATGGCCAAGCAAGACAGCAAGCCCAAAATTGGGGAATCCGAGAAAATCACGATCAACCTCGGCTTGATTGACCTGGGGCAGATCGATCTGCTGGTCCAGGAGGGATTTTATTCCAACCGCACGGATCTGATCCGTACGGCCATACGCAACCAGCTGGGTATCCACGCCGACGTGGTGAAACAAACCGTGGCCCGTAAAAGCCTGGTATTGGGCATGCAGCATTACTCGCGCGCCGACCTGGAAGCGATCCAGGCAGCCGGCCAGCGCCTGCAGATACAGGTGCTGGGACTGGCCAGCATCGCCAGCGACGTCTCGGTGGAACTGGCACTGGCCACCATCGAGTCGATTTTCGTATTAGGTGCCCTGCACGCCAGCACCGTCGTCAAGACGGCGCTCGCAGGGCGAATTCACTAGCGCATTGGTTCGCGGCGATGACCCGGCCGATGCGCGGCACCGTTAAGGATGGTCATGAAACTACCTCTCAACATGCTGGCGCAGATGCGCGCCGCGACCCGTAATCTGATGGGCAGCGGCCCTGCCGCCGCCACCGAAGCGATCCAGCAGGCGCTGTCTGCGGCCGGCCTGGCGCCGCAAGCGGCCGCCACGCAAGCGCCGCCACCGCAGCCGATGCGTGACATCAATCCGCCACCTGCGCCGCCACCGGCACAGGCCCGGGCCGGGCAGCCGCAAGCTGACGCCGCACCGGAAGCGGCATCGGTGCCGCCCACGCCCGCGCAGGCGGCGCAGGACTTCGCACAGGATTTCATGGCGCGCCTGGGCGTGCCGGCCGGCCTGGGCCAGCACAGCTTCGACATGCCCAGTTTCGAACTGCCGAATTTCCACCCGCCCGGCTTCAACGCGCCGGCCGCCACGCCGGTGGAAATCCCCGCCGGCGCGCAGTTCATCGATGGCGTGTACCGCAACCATGCGGGTACGCGTTCGTACAAGCTGTATATCCCCAGCAGCTACCACGGCCAGGCCATGCCGCTGATCGTCATGCTGCACGGCTGCACGCAAAATCCCGACGATTTCGCCGCCGGCACGCAGATGAATGCGCTGGCCGAAGAAAAGGAGTGTTTTGTCGTCTACCCGGCGCAGACGCAGGGTGCCAACAGTTCGCGCTGCTGGAACTGGTTCAACGCCATCGACCAGCAGCGCGACCAGGGCGAACCGTCGCTGATCGCCGGCATCGCCCAGCAAGTCATCGACGACTACCCGGTCAACGAGCGTGAAGTGTTCGTCGCCGGCCTGTCGGCGGGCGGCGCCATGGCCGTCATCGTCGGTACCCTGTACCCCGACCTGTTTGCCGCCGTCGGCGTGCATTCCGGCCTGCCCTTCGCCTCGGCGCAGGACTTGCCGTCGGCGCTGGCAGCCATGAAGGGCGGCGCCATGCCCAATGCCCAGCGCAAGGCGCCGGCCGGCGGCGTGCCCATCATCGTTTTCCACGGCGACCGCGACACCACCGTCAACCCGCGCAATGGCGATGAACTGATCGCGCAGGGCGTGCGCAGCCAGGCGGGCGGCAAGGCGGCCAAGGCCGCATCCGTCGACGGCAGCGTGCCGAACGGCCACCGCTACACGCGCACCACGCACAGCCAGGCCGACGGCTCGCCGCTGGGCGAACACTGGGTCATCCACGGCGCCGGCCACGCGTGGTCCGGCGGCAGCGATAACGGCAGTTATACGGACGGCAAAGGGCCGGACGCCAGCCGGGAAATGCTGCGCTTCTTCAAGACCGTCAGCTGATGTTTTCGGTGTAGGGCGCGATCTGCCGCTGCTTGTCGGCGATCTCGCATACGCCGTCGGCATAACGGTTGGAGATGGCGATGAACTGGTCCTGGATCTGCAGGAAGGCGTCGACGATCTCGGCGTCGAAGTGCGAACCGCGTCCCTCGACGATGATCTGCACGGCCTGCGCGTGGTCCATGCCCTGCTTGTAGATGCGCCGGCTGATCAGGGCGTCATACACGTCGGCCAGCGCCATCAGGCGCGCCGAAATCGGGATGGCTTCGCCCGCCAGGCCTTGCGGGTAGCCGCTGCCGTCCCATTTTTCATGGTGGCTGTAGGCGATCTCTTTCGCATACTTGAGGAAATCGACTTCGATGCCCAGTTCGTGCTCGGCCGCCAGGATGGCGTCGCGTCCCAAGGTGGTGTGCGTCTTCATGATGGCCATTTCATGCGGCTCGAAACGTCCCGGCTTGAGCAGGATATGGTCGGGGATGCCCACCTTGCCGATGTCGTGCAGCGGCGCCGTCTTGAACAGCAGTTCGATATTCTTGTCCGTCAAAAAATCGCGGAAACGCGGCAAGTTGCGCACCTTCTCGGCCAGCGCCTTCAGGTAGTGCGAGGTGCGGCGGATATGGTTGCCCGTCTCGCTGTCGCGCGTCTCGGCCAGCGAGGCCATGGCGTGGATGGTGACGTCCTGCAGCGCCGCCACTTCCTGCACGCGGCGCTCCACTTCCGTTTCCAGGTACTGGTTCTGGTCGCGCAGGAAATCCTGCATCTGCTTCATCGCCAGCTGCGTCTTGATGCGCGCCAGCACGATGGGTGCCGAAATCGGCTTGGTGATGTAATCGACGGCGCCCAGGGCCAGGCCCAGCTGCTCGTCGGCCACTTCGCTCATGGCGGTCACGAAAATCACGGGGATGCCTGCCGTGGCGGCATCGGCCTTCAGCGCGCGGCATACATCGTAACCGCTCATGCCCGGCATCATGATGTCGAGCAGGATCAGGTCGGGCTGGTCGCTGCCGGCGGCAATCTTCAGGGCGCGCTCGCCATTGACGGCGATCTTGGTGCGGTAATCGTCTTCCAGCACCGCGCGCAGCAGATCGATATTGTCTGGCGTGTCGTCGACCACCAGGATGGTTGGCTTGCTTGCCGGCGCTCTCATACCCGTCCTTCGTTCTGCATAGTTATCCTTCTCACAGTGTCAGCTCCAGCGCATCGGCCACTTCGCCCAGCTGCGCCAGCGCACCTTCGAAATCGTATTGTCCCAGCATGCGCTTCAACTGGCGCGCATGTTCCGCCTGCCCCGCCGCGACCAGCACGGGACCGATGCCGTCAAGGTGCTTGACGGCCTGCGCATCGTCCTGCTGCAGCAGTTGCGACAGCTCGCGCAAGCCTGCTTCCAGGTATGCCCGGTCCACCGGCGCCACGTGCGCCACCGCCGCGCCGCCCGCTTCGGCCGTATTGCCGCGCGACTGCATGGCCAGCACGATCTTCGGCACCAGTTCGTCGAGCGCCAGGGTGCAGGCGGCCAGCGCCTGCGGCAAACCGTCGTGCGAACCCAGGCTGAGCAAGTGCTCGACCCGCGCGGCGCTGTCGGCCAGGCCGCCGGCGCCGATATTGCCGGCCAGGCCCTTCAGGGTATGCGCTTCGCGGATCGCCGTCTCGAGCTGGTTGTTCTCGATGGCGGCAACGATGCGCTGCATGGCGTCGAACTGGGTTTCCACAAAACGGTCCAGCAATTTTCGCATCAAAGCGGCATTGCCGCCCACGCGGCGCATGGCGTCCGTCATTTTCAGGCCGGCGATCACGGGCAGCTCCGCTTCCGGCTGCGCCGCTACCGACGTCATTGCCTGCGGCGCGGCCGGCGCGATCCAGCGCGCCAGGGTGCCGAACAGCTGCGCCACGTCGATCGGCTTGGCGATGAAATCGTTCATGCCGGCGTCCAGGCATTTTTCCTTGTCGCCGACCATGGCATTGGCCGTCATGGCGATCACGGGCAAATTCGAATAACGGGGGTCCTGGCGCAGCTTGCGCGTCGCCTGGTAGCCATCCATCACCGGCATCTGGCAATCCATCAGCACGCCGTCATAGGCGTTTTCCTCGATCTTCGCCAGCGCGATGGCGCCATTGCCCGCGATGTCGACGCGGATGCCGGCGTCGTTGAGAATATGCTGCGCCACTTCCTGGTTCACTTCATTATCCTCGACCAGCAGCAGCCAGGCGCCGCGCAGGGCGCGCTCGTCGTCGCGGTAGCTGCTCTGGCGCTGCGTCTTGCGGCTCTGTCCCGTCACGCCGCCAAACACGAACGATATCTGGTCGAGCAGGGTCGAGGCGCTGACCGGCTTGTTTAATATCCCGTCGAGCGGCAAATCGCGCTGACGCGCCGCCTCCAGCAGCGCTTCGCGATGGAAGGCCGTGACCATGATGCAGGCCGGCGTCGCATCGATGCCGGCGGCATCGGCACGGATGCCGGCCAGGGTATCGAGGCCGTTCATGCCCGGCATTTTCCAGTCCATCAGCACCAGTCCGTACGGACGCCCCTCGGCGCGCGCCTGCGCCACGGCACCGATGGCCAGCACGCCGCCAGACACGGCACGCGCCTCGAAGCCCAGCGCCGCCAGCATGCTGACGAAGATTTCACGCGCGCTGGGGTTGTCATCGACCACCAGCACGCGCAGGCCCTGGAACTGCTGTTGATGTTGCAACTGCGGCAGATTATCGCGCGGCACGGCGGCCAGGCCGAAGCGGGCCGTGAAGAAAAAGGTGCTGCCCACGCCCGCTTCGCTGACCAGGTCGATTTCGCCTTCCATCATTTCCACCAGGCGTTTGCTGATGGTCAGCCCCAGGCCGGTGCCGCCATGGTGGCGCGTGGTGGAGGTGTCGGCCTGGGTAAAGGCCTGGAACAATTTGCTGCGCTGGGGCGGCGTCAGGCCGATGCCCGTATCGCGCACGTCGACGCGCAGCACGGCCGCATGCTCTTCCAGCTGCTGCAGGCGGATGGTGACGACGATCTCGCCCTTGTCCGTAAACTTGATCGCGTTGTTGGTCAGGTTGATCAGCACCTGGCCCAGGCGCAGCGGGTCGCCCTGCAAGGCGTTCGGCACGTCGGGGGCGATGTCGAACAGCAGTTCAAGCCCCTTGTCCTGCGCGCGCATCACGGACAGGTCGGCGATCTGCGCCAGCACGTCCTCGAGGAAGAAATCGACTTTTTCAAAGGCCATCTTGCCCGCCTCGATCTTCGAGAAATCGAGGATGTCGTCGATGATGGCCAGCAGGTTCTTCGAAGCCGATTCCACCTTCTCCAGGTAGTTGCGCTGGGTCGACGTGAGCTCCGTCTGCAGCGCCAGATGGGTCATGCCGATGATGCCGTTCATCGGCGTGCGGATCTCGTGCGACATATTGGCCAGGAAGTCCGACTTCATCTTGGTCGCATCCTCGGCCACTTCGACGGCGTGACGCAGGTCCTGCTCGACGGCCAGGCTGGTGCTCATGTTCTTGAGCGCCTGCAGCAATTCGCCCGTCTCGTCGCGCGACGTCACCTCGATGACGGAACTGAAGTCGCCATTGGCCACGCGCGTGGCGATCGCCACCGCCTCGCCCAGCGGACGCGTGATCGAGCGCGCCGACCAGGCAAAGGCCAGGCCCGTCAGCAGGGCCGCCAGGCCGATGCCGCCCATCAGCAGCAGCGAAGTGTCGATGTCGTTGCGTATCCTGGCCGCGCTGTCGCGGATCAGCTGTTGCTGCAAATCGTCGAGCTGGCCCACGTACAGCAGCACTTTTTCCAGCATCGGCAAGGTCTGCGTCTGTATGGCCTGCTCGGCGCGGGCATCCTCGCCGCGCTCGACCAGTTCGAACATCGTCTTGAGCGAGCCGTAGTACTCGGCGCGCGCCAGGTGCATCTGTTCCAGCAGGCGCCGTTCCTCGGGCCGCGCATCGAGACCGTCGAGAATGCGCACCTGCTCATCGATGCCTTGCTTGATCGCTTCCAGGCGCGCCTGGTTCGCCTGGCGCAGCGCCCGCTCGTGCTGGTTCGGCAGATTGCCGATGCGCGTGGCCGCCTCGCGCGCCAGCCCGTGGATCTTGCTGGTGGCCTTGGCGGCGACCCAGTCGCGCTGCAGGATATCGTCGGTCTCGGCGCGGATGGCGTAGATGCGGCTGCCGGAAAGGACGATGACGACCAGCATTAGCACGATCAACATGGCATAACCGGCATTGATGCGCACGCCGATACTGATATCCCTGAAGCGCATAACTTTCCTATAAGAAATTCTTGAAAATCGAAGTCTGAACGTATTCCCCTACGAAATGCAAGGTTTATTGCAAAGCAATTGCATGCCGAAGCACTTATTTAGCCGACGTTAGGCTTGACAGGAGGTGCCAGGGTGGCGATATGGGCTTGCAGGCAGGCGGGGCACCAGCAGCCCACGGCGGCGCTGCCGGGCACGGGCATGGCGGGCGGCAGGGCCGTGCACCAGCACGGTCCGCTGGCCTGCGGGTCGGTCTGGCCGCATTGGAAGGTGGCGCCGCACAGGCTGCACTGGCTCATGGCTGTGTTTGAATTGGCAAGTGTGTGTCATGCTGCGCCGGGACGCGACGCAGATGTAACGGGCAGTAAAAGGGCTGGCTGGGGAACATATCGGGCCAGACTATAGGATCATCAGGGAAAATACAACAAGATCGCCCTATAATGCCTCCAGGATTTTCTTCTTCCCTGTAAAATCGCACAAATCTATTTTCCGGACTCGCCATGAATCAACTAGCTAACTTGAACCTGGACATGAATGACGACTTGACGGCGGTGTCGCCGCAAATCAAGGCGCAGATTCTGGCCGAGGCCCTCCCTTACATCCGCAATTTCCACGGCAAGACCATCGTCATCAAATACGGTGGCAATGCCATGACGGACGAACGCCTGAAGCACGGCTTCGCGCGCGACGTCATCCTGCTCAAGCTGGTCGGCATGAACCCGGTCGTGGTGCACGGCGGCGGACCGCAGATCGACAACGCGCTGAAAAAAATCGGCAAGCAGGGCACCTTCGTGCAAGGCATGCGCATCACCGATGAAGAAACCATGGAAGTGGTGGAGTGGGTGCTGGGCGGCGAAGTGCAGCAGGATATCGTCATGCTGATCAACCATTACGGCGGCCAGGCTGTCGGCCTGACGGGCAAGGATGGCGGCTTGATCCGCGCGCGCAAGATGCAGATGCCGGACCGCGAACATCCGGGCGAATTCCTCGACATCGGCTTTGTGGGCGAGATCGACGCGATCAACCCGGCCGTCGTCAAGGCGCTGCAGGACGACGCCTTCATTCCCATCATCTCGCCGATCGGTTTCGGCCAGGATGGCCAGGCCTACAACATCAACGCCGATGTGGTGGCGGGCAAGATCGCGGAAATCCTGAAAGCGGAAAAGCTGATCATGATGACCAACATCGCCGGCGTCCAGGACAAGCAGGGTAACCTGGTGACCGACCTGTCCGCGCGTGAAATCGACGAGATGTTCGCCGATGGCACGATCTCGGGCGGCATGCTGCCGAAGATCTCGTCCGCGCTCGACGCCGCCAAGTCCGGCGTGAACACGGTGCACATCATCGACGGCCGCATCGAACACTCATTATTGCTGGAAGTGTTGACCGAGCAGGCTTTTGGTACTATGATCCGTTCGCACTAAAAATAATTCGGCGCAATTCACCCAGCGCCGATTTTTTATGCCCTTGTAGCTCAGTGGTAGAGCACTCCCTTGGTAAGGGAGAGGCCACGTGTTCGATCCACGTCAAGGGCACCAGTATCCTTTCCCCGCAGCTGTAAAAATGCCCATGGCGGCGTTGTCCTTCCTCGCCGTACATTCGTACTGTCTTCGTCAGCCCGCCTTGCCCTGAACATTTTTCCATCTGCTCTGCTATCCGTCGCCCGCATCGCCTCCGCGTTTCAATACACCCGCTCGACCTTCAAGCCCTTCTGACGCAATAAATCCGGCACGCTTTTTGCTCCGACCAGGTGCAGCACGCCGATGGCGGCCAGGCTGTGCTTTTCACGCGCCAGGAGTTTGGCGATGCCGTCGGCGAGGGCCGGGTTGCGGCCGTCCAGCAACACCTTTTGCACGAACTGCGCGGCGAACGAGGGGTCCGTCGCTGCCTTTGCCGCCAGCTTGTCGAAGGCGGCCGCGTCGGCGTTGCGCCACGCATCGGCGATCTCGCGCGCTTCCTGGCTTTGTTCCTGATCCTCGATCGACGCCACGCCGTCTTCCAGGAAGCGGCACTGCTCAAACGGCGACATGGCGCCAAACAGCGCCATCTGGCCTTCCATCGATTCGAGTTCCACCACGGGGATCTTGCGCGCCTTGGCCTGCTGCGACAGATAATTGTCGACGGCCAGGTCGGAGCGGTAACCGAGGGTGGAAAATTCGCCGATGGCCAGCACGCTGGCGAGCATCCATGGCTTCATCGGCGCCACCGATTCGGCCGGAATGCCGTATTTTTGCAACAGCGGCGCCAGGCGCGGGGCCAGGGTCTGGCGGCAGTCGGCCGGCACTTTGCTGCCCGGCGCCTCCATGCCGTATTTCAGCACGGCGCTCACAGCCTTGCGCGGATCGGCGCCGGGGTCGATCTCCAGCGCCAGCGCCCCGGCCCGGTGCAGCGCCTGCGTTACTGTCGGCTCGAGCGGGTAAAAATCGGGCGCGCCGACATGGATGGTGCCGAACAGATACAGGGTGTGGGCCACGTCCTGCACCTTAAACAGCGCGCCGCGGTTTTGCGCCACGGGCGGCGCTTCGGCGAAGGCCGCCTGCAACGGCAGCAAGAATAATCCGCAAAACATCACTATAATCTGGCGTCGCATGGTTTTCCTGATTGTTGAATTTTTCATCTTCTCTCGCTAGCAAAGACTCTCGTGCCTGTGTCCCATCTTAACCGCTCGTCGCCGGTCTGGCTGTTTGACCTCGACAACACGCTGCACAATGCCTCGCACGCCATCTTCCCCACCATCACGGCCAATATGAACACGTATATTGCCCGGGTGCTGGGCGACGGCGTGACGCCGGCCGACGACGCCATCGTCAATGCGGCGCGCGCGGCCTACTGGCGCCGCTATGGCGCCACCTTGCTGGGCATGGTCAAGCACCATCAGGTGCAGGCCGCGCATTTTTTGCACGAGACGCACGCCTTCGACGATTTGCGCGCCATGATACGCGCCGAGCGGGGACTGGGGGCTTTACTCAAACGCCTGCCTGGCCGTAAAATTTTACTCACCAACGCGCCGCTGCGCTATTCGAGCGACGTGATGCGCCACCTGGGACTGCGCCGGCACTTTTCACACCACGTCGCCATCGAGGCGATGCAGGTGCACCGCCAGCTGCGGCCCAAGCCATCGACGCTGATGCTGCGCAAACTGATGCGCAAGCACCAGATCCGCCCTGGCCGCTGCATCCTGGTGGAAGACACCCTCGCCAACCTGAAGGGCGCAAAAAGACTGGGCCTGCGCACGGCCTGGGTCACGCAATACCTGAAAATGGCCGACCCGATCGGCGTGGCGAAGTTGCCCAAGGCGTTAAATCGCCCCGCTTACGTCGATGTCAAAGTAAAATCTGTCCGGCATTTGGCACGCCGCCTTCACCGTCTGCGTTGAAGGGGACTCCTGGACTTCCGGCTGACGCCGGAAGCCGCACCGCTAGCGGCGGTGACGGACTTCCCCATCAAGGCAGCATTTTTTTTAACGACAAGAGAAAATATGGCAAGCACACCGCCGGGCCAACGCAGGCTACAAATTCTTCAGGCCCTCGCCGCAATGCTGGAGCAGCCGAAAGGCGAAAAGATCACCACCGCCGCACTGGCGGCCAGACTGGCCGTCTCGGAAGCGGCCCTGTACCGCCATTTCGCCAGCAAGGCGCAAATGTTCGAAGGGTTGATCGAATTCATCGAGTCGAGCGTCTTCGGCCTGATCAACCAGATCGCGGAAAAGCACAGCGACGGGATGACGCAGACGCGCGACATCATCGGCATGCTGCTCAATTTCGCCATCAGCAATCCGGGCATGACGCGCGTGCTGATCGGCGATGCGCTGGTCAATGAGGACGAGCGCCTGCAAGTGCGCATGAACCAGTTCTACGACCGCGTGGAGCTGGCGCTCAAGCAGGCCTTGCGCGTGGCCGCCGCCGAAGGCCATGGCAAGGAAAGCGAAGTGGCGGCGCGCGCCACCCTGATCGTCAGCTTCGTCATCGGACGCTGGCACCGCTACGCCAAGAGCGGCTTCAAGATCAATCCCTCCCAGGAAGCGGCGCTGCAAATCGCCATGCTGCTGGGGTAAGTCACCGCCGCGGCTGTCCCCATGCATACCGACTGTTTCGCCCTGCTCGACGACGCCAGCACGCCCGGCGCCGCATCGCGCCTGTACACGGGCCTGACGGCGGTCTTGCGGTGCAGCGAGGGGGAACAGTGGCCGGCCCTGCTCGAAGGGCTGCAAGCGGCCTTGGAACGCGGCCAGTATGCCGTCAGCGTGTGCAGCTACGAGCTGGGCGCGCACTTGCTGGCCATGCCGCCGCGCGCGGCGGATCCCGGCGCACCGCCGCTGGCGCAGGTGCTCGTCTTCGAACATTGCACCCAGCTGTCGCAGGACGAGGTGCTGCAGTGGCTGGCCGCTCGTACGCCGGCGGCGCAAACGCCGGCCGGCATCGCCGGCATCCGCGCCAACGTGGATCAGGCCGAATTCACGCGCGCGCTGGGGCGCATCCACGACTACATCGTGGCCGGCGACACCTATCAGGTCAATTACACGTATCGCTTGCGCTTCGACGCCTTCGGCTCGCCCCTGGCCCTGTATGCACGGCTGCGGGAACGCCAGCCCGTGCCGTATGGCGCGCTGGTGATGCTGCCCGATGGCGGCGCCCTGCTGTCGCTGTCGCCGGAACTGTTCGTGCGCCATGCGCAGGGCGAGCTGACGGCGCGCCCGATGAAAGGCACGGCGCCGGCGGCCCCGCCTGAACAAACGGACGAAAACGCGCGCCGCGCCGCCGCCCTGGCCAATGATCCGAAAAACCGCGCGGAAAACCTGATGATCGTCGACCTGCTGCGCAACGACATCGGCCGCATCGCCGCCACGGGCTCCGTCAAGGTGCCCGCCCTGTTCCAGGTGACGCGCTACAGCAGCGTGCTGCAGATGACGTCCACCGTGCAGGCGCGTTTGCGCGACGACGCCAGCCTGGCCGACATCTTCCAGGCCTTGTATCCGTGCGGTTCCATCACGGGCGCGCCCAAACGCCGCACCATGGAGATCATCGCCGAACTGGAACCGGCGCCGCGCGGCATCTACACGGGCGCCATCGGCTGGTTCGATCCGCCGGCCATCGGCGCGGCCCACCCGGTGGGTGACTTCTGCATGTCCGTGCCGATACGCACCCTGGCCTTGCAGCCGGCGGGCCCTGACGGCCTGCGGCGTGGCGAGATGGGCGTGGGCGCCGGCATCGTCTTGGACAGCGACCCGCACGAGGAATTTGCGGAATGCCAGCTCAAGGCCCGCTTCCTGACGGGGCTGACCAATGACTTCGAACTGTTCGAGACCCTGCACGCGAGCCGCGCCGGCGGCTGCCGCCAGCAGGAGCGCCACCTGGCGCGCCTGGCCGCCTCCTGCGCCTACTTCGGTTTTGCCTGGGATGCGGACGCGGCCCGCGCCGCGCTGCAGGCCGCCTGCGCCGCGCGCCCCGACGATGCGCCCTTCCGCCTGCGCCTGGCGCTGCGCCAGGACGGCCAGTTTACGACGCAAAGCGGCGCCCTGTCGCCCTTGCCGGAGACGGTCAACATCCTGCTGGCGCCCGAGGCCACGAATGCCGACGACCTGTTCCTGCGCCACAAGAGCAGCGTGCGCGCGCGCTATGACGCAGCGTGGCGCGCGGCCGAGGCGCAAGGCGCCTTCGACATGCTGTTCTTTAACGAGCGGGGCGAGCTGACGGAGGGCGGGCGCAGCAATGTCTTCGTCCTGCTCGATGGCCGCTGGCACACGCCGCCCCTGTCCTGCGGCCTGCTGCCCGGCGTGCAGCGCGCAGCCATGCTGGCCGATCCCGCCTGGAACGCGCAGGAAACCATCATCACGCGGGCCATGCTGGCGCGGGCCGAGGCGATCGTCGTGTGCAATGCGCTGCGCGGGGCGCTGCCGGCTGCTCTTATTTAAAGATCGACACGCATCTCGTAACCGCCGTAGATCATCCGCTTGCCATCGAACGGCAGCTTGGCCGGGTCCATCATCTCGGCCAGGCGCGGGTCTTTCATGACCTTGTCGTTGATTTCATCGCGCTTGGCGCGCGACTCATACACAATCCATGAAAACACCACCACTTCGCCATCCTGCAAGTCCACCGCCTGCGGGAACGAAGTCAGCTTGCCCGGCTTGACATCGTCACCCACGCACTCGCGAAATTCCAGCGCGCCATATTCGCGCCAGACGGCGCCGCAACTGCGCGACATGGCCAGATAAGCATCGAGCTTGGCTTTCGGTACGGGCACCACAAATCCATCGACATATGCCATGATGATCTCCTTTGTTGTGACAAACGCGAACAACCAGCTTAGGATAATGATGGCAAGACGACAAGCACGGCATTAAAAAAAAAGCAGGCGTTCAAGCCTGCTTGTGTATCTGCAATTTACATCGCCAGCGCTTTTTCCACCGCGCCAACGAGTTTCTTGTCGTCCGGCGTCACCTTGCTGGGGAAGCTTTCCACCACTTTACCGTGGCGGTCGATCAGGTATTTGTGGAAATTCCAGGCCGGGGTCTTGCCCGTCTGCTTGATCAGGTCCACATACAGCGGGTTCGGATTGGGGCCGGAGACGACGGACTTCGAAAACATGGGGAACTTCACGCCATAGGTGTTGTAGCAGAAATCGGCGATTTCCTTGCTGTTGCCCGGCTCCTGCTTGCCGAAATCGTTCGACGGGAAACCCAGCACCACCAGGCCCTTGCTGCCGTACTTGGCGTACAGCGCCTCGAGACCTTCATATTGATTGGTAAAACCGCAATAACTGGCCGTATTGACGACCAGCACGACCTTGCCTGCGTACTGGCACAGGTTTTGCGGCGCTTCATCCTGCAGGCGGTTGAAGGTCTGCTTGAGGATGGCGGGGCAGGCGGCCGGAGCTATGGCAGCTGGCGCGGTTTCGGCGGCATGGGCCGGCATGGCCAGGCTGGCGCCGGCGGCAAGGGTGGTAAGCGCAAACAGCTGGGCAAGGGTCTTGGACATGAGGGGCACCATGGTTGAACGGAAAAAAACCATTCTATGTCAAACGCCGCGCGCGCGTACAAGACGGACAACAACAGCGATAGCTTGAGCGACATCAACGACGGTGCAGTACTTGCCCAGCGCACAGTTTTTTTACCTATGCTCGGCCTTCCTGTCCCTGCCTTGTGGAGTTGCCATGCCCTTCCCTCACCTGACCGCATTACCCACCGCCCTGCTGGCCGCCAGCCTGCTCATCCTGGCGCCAGCCAGCACGCACGCCGCCACGACGGCCAAAGCCGCCAAGCCCGCCGCAACCAAGGACGCCCCCGCCCTGCCCGCCTACCAGGCCGATCTGAGCCAGACCACCGTGTCCGGCCTGTCCTCGGGCGGCTTCATGGCGGCGCAGTTTGCCGTCGCCTACTCGGCCACCGTCGCCGGCGCCGGCATCATCGCGGGCGGCCCGTATTTCTGCTCGGGCCAGCCGGGCCGCTTCCCGTATATTCCCTACCTGACGAATGCCCTGACCACTTGCATGAATCCGGGCAGCGCGCAAGTGGCGCCGCCCGTCGCCAGCGAATTGCTGCGCGCGGCGAACGATTTTGCGCGCGAACGTCTCATCGATGACACGGCCAACCTGAAACGCCAGCGCGTGTATCTGTTCAGCGGAACGAAAGACCAGACCGTGACGCGGCCGGTGGTGGAACAGGTGGGGAAATTCTATCAACTGGCAGGCACGCCGGCGGCGCAGATCCGCTTCGTCGACACGCTAGGCGCGGGCCACGCCATTTTGACCGACAGCAATCAGGACAAGCCGTGCGCCGTGACGGAGTCGCCGTTCATCAACGACTGCGACTACGTCCAGGCGCGCGACATCCTGCAGCACCTGTACCCGGACCTGCAACCGTCGTCGACCACCCTGACGGGCAAGCTGATCGCCTTCAACCAGCGCAGCTTCATCCAGAACGCGTATTCGAGCATGAACAATACGGGCTACGCCTACATCCCGAAAGCGTGCGACAGCGAGAGCTGCCGCGTGCACGTGGTGTTCCACGGCTGCCTGCAAACGACGCAGGCGATCGGCGACCGTTTCTATACCAGCACCGGCTACAACCAGGTGGCGGACGCCAACAAGATCATCGTGCTGTATCCGCAGGCCGAACCGAGCCCCGTCTATCCGTACAACCCGAAAGGCTGCTGGGATTTCTGGGGCTACACCAGCATCAACCCGATCGACCCGGATTTCTACCGCAAGAGCGGCACGCAGATGGAAGCGGTCAAGGGCATGCTGGACCGCCTCGCCGCGCGCCGCGGCTCGCGTTAAGCGGCCTTAGATGCCGCCCATGCAGATGTACTTGATCACGAGGTAGTCTTCGATACCGTAGGTCGATCCTTCACGGCCCAGGCCCGATTGCTTGACGCCGCCGAAGGGGGCGATCTCGTTCGAGATCAGGCCCGTGTTGACGCCGACCATGCCCGTTTCCAGGCCTTCTGCCACGCGCCAGATGCGGCCGATGTCGCGCGAATAGAAGTAGGCGGCCAGGCCGAATTCCGTGTTGTTGGCCAGGGCGATGACTTCATCGTCCGTCTTGAAGCGGAACAGGGGCGCCAGCGGGCCGAAGGTTTCCTCGGTGGCCACGCGCATGTCGTTCGTCACGTCGGCGATGATGGTCGGCTCGAAGAAGCCGTTGCCCAGCGCATGGCGCTTGCCGCCGGCCAGCAGGCGGCCGCCCTTGCCCAGCGCGTCGGCCACGTGCTCTTCCACCTTGGCGACGGCCTTCGCATCGATCAGCGGGCCTTGCGTGACGCCCGCCTCGATGCCATTGCCGACTTTCAGCTTGGCCACAGCAGCCACCAGCTTGTCGGCAAACGCGTCATACACGCTGTCCTGCACGTACAGGCGGTTGGCGCACACGCAGGTCTGGCCCGCGTTGCGGTATTTCGAGGCGATGGCGCCTTCCACGGCCGCATCCAGGTCGGCGTCGTCGAAGACGATGAACGGCGCATTGCCGCCCAGTTCCAGCGACAGTTTCTTGATCGTCGGCGCGCACTGTTCCGCCAGCAAACGGCCCACCTGGGTCGAGCCCGTAAACGTCAGCTTGCGCACGATGGGGTTCGATGTCATTTCGCCGCCGATGTCTTTCGGCGCGCCCGTGACGATGCTGAACACGCCCGCCGGCACGCCCGCGCGCTCGGCCAGCACGGCCAACGCCAGCGCGGAAAACGGCGTTGCCTCGGCCGGTTTGAGGACCATCGGGCAGCCGGCGGCCAGGGCCGGGCCGACCTTGCGCGTGATCATGGCAGCAGGGAAATTCCACGGCGTGATGGCGGCGCACACGCCGATCGGCTCCTTGGTGATGACCAGGCGGCGGTCGGGCCACGGCGATTGCAGGGTATCGCCTGCAACGCGCTTGCCTTCTTCGGCAAACCACTCGATGAACGAGGCGCCGAACTGCACTTCGCCCTTCGCTTCCGGCAAGGGCTTGCCCTGCTCGGTGGTCATGATCAGCGCCAGGTCGTCGGCGTTTTCCAGGATCAGGTCATGCCAGCGGCGCAGCACGGCCGCGCGCTCCTTGGCCGTCTTCTTGCGCCAGGCGGGCCAGGCGGCATTGGCCGCCTCGATGGCGCGGCGCGTCTCGGCCGCGCCCATCAGGGGCACCGTGCCGATATGCTCGCCGGTGGCGGGATTGCTCACATTAATCGTCTGGCCACCATCGGCATCCGCCCAGGCTCCATTCACGTAAGCCTGGTGACGCAACAAGGTAGGATCTTTCAACTGCAGCATATGGATCTCCGGTCTGGTTTGAATTATCGACGAGGGATACTATGCCACAGCGCGGCCGATTCCGCAGGCGATGGGCGGAACTACTCGACCTTGAAAGACGACAGTTTCGGGTCCGGCGCCGGGTATTCGAGTTTCATGGCCTGCAGCGTTTCCAGCAGTAGCGAGGCCACCACCAGGTTGCGCTGCGTTTTGGAATTCGATGGCACGACGTACCACGGCGCGTGATCGGCATCGGTCTCGCGGATCGCCGTTTCATAGGCGCGCTGGTAGCCATCCCACTTCTTGCGCTGGGCGATATCGTTGGGATCGAACTTCCACTGGCGGTCGGGATCGTCGAGCCGCTCCTGCAG
Organism: Janthinobacterium sp. GW823-FHT01H08; assembly: GCF_058797855.1. Classification (NCBI taxonomy): domain Bacteria; kingdom Pseudomonadati; phylum Pseudomonadota; class Betaproteobacteria; order Burkholderiales; family Oxalobacteraceae; genus Janthinobacterium; species Janthinobacterium sp. GW823-FHT01H08. Next base: position 414,817 of record NZ_CM179504.1, on the reverse strand, counting down.
CCGTCCCCGCTGCTCGTCTTTCGAAATATGCAGGAAGACTTTCAGGATGACGGTGCCCGTCTCGCTCAGCATGCGCTCGAAATCGCGGATCTGCGCGTAGCGGCGCTGGCATTCGGCCTTGTCGATCATGTCCTGCACGCGCGTGATCAGCACATCCTCGTAATGGCTGCGGTTGAAGATGGCGATCTCGCCCTTCACCGGCACGTGCTGATGCACGCGCCACAGGTAATCGTGCGCCAGTTCGATATCGGTGGGGCCCTTGAACGCCACGGCGCGGATGCCCATCGGGTTGATATTGCTGAAGATGGCCTTCACCGTGCCATCCTTGCCCGAGGTATCCATGCCCTGCAGGACCAGCAGCACCTTCTTTTTGTGCTGCGCGTACAGCATGCTCTGGCACTCGGCGATCTGCGCCGTCAACGCCACGGTTTCCTCGCGGTCCAGGGCCTTGCACTGGGCTGGGGTCAGCTTCTTGTTGGCCGCCTTGGTGGCCGCGCCCAGCAGGCGCTTGCCGGCGAATTCCTCGTTCAGATCAAAACCTTTGCCGGCCCGGAATTGCGTGCGCGCCTTCATGCCGCCACCGCCAGCTTGCGGTGCTCGATTTTTGTGCAATGGTCCATCACCACGTCCAGGCCCGCCGCCCGCGCCAGCTGCGCCGCCTCCTCATTGATGACGTCGAGCTGCAGCCACAGGCAGCCCGCCTTGACGGCGATGGCTTCCTCGGCGATGGGCAGGATATCTGCCGGCTTGCGGAAGCAGTCGACGATGTCGATGCGCGCCGGCGCGACAGCCGCCGCGGCCTGCGCCAGGGTGGCATAGGCGCGCTGGCCCAGCACGTCGCGCCCGGCCAGGGCCGGATTGACGGGCAACACGCGGTAGCCCTGCCGCAGCAGGTAATCGGCCACTTCGTGGCTGGCGCGTTCAGGCTTGTCGGACATGCCGACGATGGCGATGATGCGGCTGTCTTGCAGGATGCGGGCGATGTTGGGCATATTCTGGTCTATGAGGCGTGCGACATTGCCCGCCTAGCGTAGCAGATTCCCGTCCCGCCGGGAGCTAGCCAGAAGACTTAGAGCCTATCCCGGTAGGGAGCGTCTTCTGCTGGCAACGCATCAGGAGCGCGGACAAGGCGTGAGGAGGACGCGTGGCGAGCCACGCGACGACGATCAACGCAGTCCCCGCTCCTGAGGGGCGTCAGCAGGGGATGTATTCATCTACTGGGATAGGCTCTTAGCCATACGCACGGCCGCCATCTGCGCCACGAAAGCTTGCGCGCGCGCCGTCACGGCCGCGTAATCTCCCGTGGCGCCCGGGCCACTGAGGCTGCTGCCGATGCCCACGGCCACGGCGCCGCTGGCAAACCATTCCGGCAGGTTCTCCACCGTCACGCCGCCCGTCGGCATCAGCGGCGCTTGCGGCAACGGGGCGCGCAGGGCCTTGATATAGGCGGGGCCGAACATCTCGGCGGGGAAGACCTTGACGATGTCGGCGCCCGCCTGCAGGGCCGTGACGATCTCCGTCGGCGTCATCGCCCCCGGCATGGACAGCACCTGGTAGCGCTGGCACAGCGTAATCGTCTCCACGTTCACGCCGGGCGAGATGATGAACTGCGCGCCGGCCAGGATGGCGGCGCGCGCCGTCTCCGTATCGAGCACCGTGCCCGCGCCCAGCAGCACGTCAGGACCATGGCGTTCGCGCAAGGTGCGCAGCACGCCCAGGGTATCGGGCGTGGTGAACGCCACTTCCAGCGCCGTGATGCCGCCGGCGATGCACGCCTCGGCGATCTGCACGGCCGCCTGCGCCGAATTGGCGCGCACGATGCCGACCATGCCCCGCCCGAGGATGCCATTGAAAACCATGTGCTTTTGCATCGGCTCTCTCCTGTCAGGCCGGCAGGGCGCCAAAGCGCACTTCCGGCAAACCGCGCACGCCCACCTGGCGCGCATGAAACAATCCGCCGGCCAGCGGTTCGCCCGCCAGCTGGACCGGGGTCAAGCTTTCCTGCGCCGTCGTGACGAACAATTCATCGTAATGCGGGCCGCCCAGGCTGACGCAGCTGGGCTGCGAGACGGGCAAGGCTATCGCCCGTTCGACGCTGCCGTCCGGCGCGAAGCGCAAGACCCTGCCCGCGCCCCACTGCGCGCTCCACAAGTGGTCATCCGCATCGATGGTGGCGCCGTCGGCGGCGCCCGGCCCCGGATCGAGCACGGCAAACACACGTACCCGGCTGGCGTCGCCGCCCAGGTAATCATCCCAGCGGTAGATCGCCTTCTTCATCGAATCGCAAAAATACATGGCCGTGCCATCGACGCTGAAGCAGATGCTGTTCGAGATGGCGATCTGCGGCAGCGGCAGCCGTTCCAGGCTCAAGTCCAGGTTGAGGCGGTAGAAGCTGGCGATCGCATCGCGGCACGGGCGCTCATCGAGCGTGCCGAAGACAAAGCGTCCCTGGCGGTCGCAGCGGCCATCGTTCAGGCGCGTCATGGGCAGGTCGCCCTCCACCGTATGCAAGGGCGTGACGGCCCCGCTGCACGCGTCAAACCACGCCAGGCGCGAGGCCAGTCCCAGCAACAGGATGTCGTCGCGGTCCGTCAGCGCGAAACAGGCCAGGCGCTCGGGCATGTCCCAGCGCTGGCGCTCCCCCGTGGCCAGCACCAGCGCATGCAGCTGGCAGCCTTCGATATTCGTCCAGAAAACGCGGCCGCTGCGTTCGCACCAGCGCACACCCTCGCCCAGGAAATTCTGCGCATCGACCAGTAATTGGGCCTGTGTCCCCATGTCTATTCCTTCTTTCAGTGAGATTCGCGTGGTACTGCCGAACCACGGCAGCCGACGAGGAAGTCCAGATCCGCGCCTTCGTCGGCCTGCGTCACGTGCTTGATGTACATGGACTGGTAGCCGCCCTTCATGGCCGGCTCGGGGGCGCGCCATTCTGCGCGCCGGCGCGCCAGCTCGGCCTCGTCGACGTCCAGGTGCAAGCGCCGTCCCGCCACGTCCAGTTCGATCATGTCGCCGTCGCGCACCAGCGCCAGCGGCCCGCCCACGGCCGCTTCCGGCGCCACGTGCAGCACCACCGTGCCGTAGGCCGTGCCGCTCATGCGCGCGTCCGAGATGCGCACCATGTCGCGCACGCCCTGCTCCAGCAGTTTTTTCGGCAATCCCATATTGCCCACCTCGGCCATGCCAGGGTAGCCCTGCGGGCCGCAATTTTGCAGCACCATCACGCAGCTGGCATCGATATCGAGCGCGGGATCGTCGACGCGCTTTTTGTAATGCTCGATGCTGTTGAAGACGACGGCGCGGCCACGGTGCTGCATCAGCTCGGGCGACGCGGCCGAGGGCTTGATGACGGCCCCGCGCGGGGCCAGGTTGCCCTGCAGGACGGCGATGCCGCCTTCGTCCTTGAATGGCTGCGCCAGCGGCGTGATCACTTCGGGATTGAAATTTTCCGCCTCGGCCACGTTGACGGCCATGCTGGCGCCCGTGACGGTGAGCGCCCCGCCATGCAATTTGCCCAGCAAGTCGCGGATGATCACGGGCAGGCCGCCCGCATAATAAAAATCTTCCATCAGGTACTGGCCCGACGGCATCAGGTTGAGCAAACAGGGAATGTCGCGGCCCAGGCGGTCCCAGTCGCCCAGGCGCATGTCCACGCCGATGCGCCCGGCAATGGCCAGCAGGTGGATCACGGCATTGGTCGAGCCGCCGATGGCGCCGTTGACCATGATGGCGTTTTCAAACGCTTCGCGCGTGAGGATCTGCGACAGTTTCAGGTCTTCATGCACCATGTCGACGATGCGCCGGCCCGTCAGCTGCGCCTGCAGCTTGCGGCGCGCATCGACGGCGGGAATGGCCGCGTTGCCGGGCAGGGTCACGCCCAGCGCTTCGACCATGCTGGCCATGGTCGATGCCGTGCCCATGGTCATGCAGTGGCCGGCGGAGCGCGACATGCACGATTCGGCCTGCTTGAATTCGTTTGAGGTCATGCGCCCGGCGCGCACGTCTTCGGAAAACTTCCACACGTCCGTGCCCGAGCCGATCGGCTTGCCCCGGTAATTCCCGTTCAGCATGGGGCCGCCAGACAGCACGATGGTGGGCAAGTCCACGCTGGCCGCGCCCATCAGCAGCGCGGGAGTGGTCTTGTCGCAGCCCGTCAGCAGCACCACGCCGTCGATGGGGTTGGCGCGGATCGATTCTTCCACATCCATGCTGGCCAGGTTACGGAACAGCATGGCCGTCGGGCGCAGATTCGTCTCGCCCAGCGACATGACGGGAAATTCGACGGGAAAGCCGCCCGCTTCGAGCACGCCGCGCTTGACCATCTCGGCCAGGTCGCGGAAATGGCCATTGCAGGGCGTCAGTTCGGACCAGGTATTGCAGATGCCGATGACGGGACGGCCATCGAAAGCGTCGCCGGGATAGCCCTGGTTCTTCATCCAGCTGCGGTGAATGAAACTGTCCTTGTCGTCGCCGCCAAACCACGCTTGCGAACGCAAGGGACGCTTGTTCTTGTTGCTGCTCATACTGTCTCCTGCGGGGAAATCAAGCCGCGCGCGGCGGCGATCAGCAGCGCACCGTGACCGGCCAGATAGTCTTGCTGCTGGTCGTCGACGATGATGCGCTTGCCATAAAAAAATCCGTGTTCTTCGATCAGCAAGCCGAGCGCCTGGCGCAGCATGGGCTTGCCCGTAATGACGAGCGGCGTATCGGGCCGCATCTGGATGGCGGTGCTGTTGCGCAGCGCCAGCAGGTCGCCGCTGAGGACGGCACCCATCAGGAAATTGGCCCGCTCATTGCATTCGATGGCGCTGAACTGGCCCAGGGTGCGCACGCTGAAGCAGGCGCGCGCCAGCCCCGTTTTTTGCGCCGCGGCCGCGCCGGCCAGCAGCATTTTCGGCACCAGGGTCTGGGCAAAACCGCCATCGACCGATTGCTTGATCAAGGTGTGCTGCGTGATCGCCTGCAGCAATTCCCCGGCGATGGTGGTGCTGCAGCCGAGGATGCGGCGCTGCTCGTCCACGCTGATCAATTTGGTATGCGAGCCGGGCATGATCAGGGTCGCCGCGCCGCGCAACTGCAGGCGCTCGAGCAGCGCGACGACTTCCGTCTCTTCGCCGCGCATCATGTCCATCGCTTCGACGTTATGCAGGCCGACGGCGCCATGCTGGTTGCGCACGCCGGGAATCAACCACAGGGGCTGCGCCAGCACGTCGGGCAAGTCCACCGCCTGCATGCCTTGCGCCAGCTGGGCCAGGCCGGCAGGCGCCGGCAGATGCGGCACTTCCTGCACACCCATGGGCGAACTGATCATGCCCGAAGCGAGCGCCAGGTCCACGGCCGACGGCGCGATGCCGGCGCTGGCCAGCACGCTGGCGATGGTGTCGCGCAGCGCCTGTTTCAGCGCGCCGTTATGGCCATCGATGGCGGTATTGCGCACGCCCGTTTCCAGCTGCGCCTGGGCGACGACGGCGCCGCCGCGCCACAGCAAGGTACGCGTATTGGTGGTGCCGGCATCGATGGTGAGTATGTTCATGGGCAGGTTGGCAGCGTCGGTAAGGGCAAAAATAAATGAGGGAAAAACTACCCCATGGTAGAACTGCCCCGCATATCTGACCAATCACTTATTTGACATCATTGATACCGGTTCGGATATGTCAAACGCATCGATATCCTGCACGCCCAAACGGTAGGCGAGCTGGAACCGCCTCACCTGTCCCGGCTGCAATTGCACGCCCTGCGCCAGCAGGGAAAAACAGCGCGCATCGGAATACAGATGACAGCTGTCCTGGGTGCTGGAAAAACGCAGGACGCGGCCGGAAGCGGGGTCGGCAACCCGCGCCGCCTCGCGCAGCTGGCCGCTGCCCGTCCAGTAAAAGTCATGCCGGAATCCCGCCGATTGCGCCAGCGCAGGCCAGGCCAGGCGTGAAGCAAGCGGTGCCGGCTGGCGGAAGTCAAACGCGCTGCCCGCCACGTCGAGCGGAGCGCTGCAAGAGTGGCCGCCAGGCCAGTAGCGGTCCGCTGCCAGACGCAGCACATGGTCTCCCACTGCAGCGCGGCCGCCCTGCAGATTGAAGCGGGGCGCGGCAAGCGCAAAACGGGAAACCGCATCGGCCGTGGCGGCGCAGTCGAGGTGCAAGCTGCCATCGTCGTCAAGCCGGTAGGCCAGTCGCACCGACAGGCCGTCCTGCGCCAGGCGCAGCAGCAAGCGGCCGTCGTCCGGCGGGTCGCACCGCCAGCCCGTGGACGCGTGCGCCGCAGAGGGTGCCGCGCCCAGCACGTCGGCCAGGCGGCCATAACGGTCGGGCGCCCACCAGGCCCGCACGCTGGCATCGTGCGCGTCGATGGCCACGCGCATGCCGCGCGCATTGCGCAGCAGATGCATCATGGCGCCTGCCCGGGCGCTGGCGGCGGCCGGCTGCGCTGCTGGAATTCGCGCGGCGTGCAGCCGAGTTCGCGCTTGAAGACGGCGTGCATGTACTGCACCGTGGTAAAGCCGCAACGCACGGCCACCTCGGCCACCTGTCCCGGCCCGCGCGCCAGCAGGGTCTTGGCCGCATCGAGCTTGAAATGCAGGATCTCGTCGTGCACGCTGCGCCCCAGCTCGTGGCGGAAGTGCGCTTCGAGCGAGGAGCGCGACACGCCCACGTAATCGGCCACCTGCTCCGTCTTGATGCCCTGGCAGGCGTACTGGCGGATGAAGTGGCGCGCCTGCATCACCTGCGGATGCTGGAAGGGCTGGTGGCGCGTGGACGCGAGCACGTTCAGGCCCGCCGGCGGCACGAGGATGCGCGTGCCGGACAGGCGCGCGCCGTTGAGCATCTGGTGCAGCAAATGCGCGGCCGTGCGGCCCATTTCCTCGGTGCCCTGGATCACGGAGCTCAAGGGAATGCGCGTGAGCATGCGCGCCAGCGGGTCGTTGTCGATGCCGATCAGGGCCACTTGCTCCGGCACGGCGATGCCCGCATGCATGCACGCTTGCAGCAACTGGCGCGCACGCGCGTCGCTCACGGCGATGATGCCGACGGGTTTTTCCAGGCTGTTGAGCCAGGCGATCTGCTGCTCCACCGCCTCGTCCCAAGACGGCGCGCTGGTGGCCACGCCCCGGTACACGTCGGCGCGCATGTGGTCGCGCTCCATCAGGGCGCAAAATGCCGTTTCGCGTTCCTGAGCCCAGCGGTTGACATCGGCCTCGGGCAGGCTGAAACAGGCAAAGCGGCTCAGTCCCGCTTCCACCAGGTGTTCATAGGCCAGCTTGACGATCTTGAAATTATCGGTCGCCACGTACGGGATGCCGGCCGGGTAATCGTCCTCGCGCGCATACGAGCCGCCCACGGCCACCACGGGCAGGCGGCTGTGCGCCAGCGCCGCGCAGACGGCGGGATCGTCGAAATCGGCGATGATGCCGTCTCCCTGCCAGCGCTCGATGCCGGGCAGGCGGCAGCGGAAGTCCTCTTCCAGGAACAGGTCCCACGACACGCGCGTGGTGTTCAGGTAGGCGGCGATGCCCGCGATGATGTCGCGGTCGTAGATCTTATTCCCGTTAAACAGCAGCGCGATCCGGTGCGCGGTCGGCATCTTCATGGTGTCTCCTCCCGTGCCAGATCGTTTCACGGCTATCTGCGTCCGGCTCGCGTGCTGACATCGACCCACACGGCGAGGGTGAGGATACTGCCTTTCACGATCATCTGCCAGTAGGTGTCCACGTCCAGCATGGACATGCCGTTATCGAGGCTGGCCATGACCAGCGCGCCGATCAGGGCGCCGTACACGGTGCCCGAGCCGCCGCGCATCGAGGTGCCGCCGATGAAGCAGGCGGCAATGGCGTCGAGTTCGCTGAAGGTGCCGGCGGACGGCGAACCGGCCGCCAGGCGGCCCGTGTTGATCAGGCCAGCGAGCGCGCACATCAGGCCCATGATGCCGAAGATCCACAGCTTGACGGCTTTGACGTTGATGCCGGACAGGCGCGTCGCTTCCATATTGCTGCCCACGGCGTAGATGCGGCGGCCGAACACGGTCTGGCTGGTGATGTAGCTGAACAGCCCCAGCAAGGCCAGCAACAGCAGCACGGGCAGCGGAATGCCTTCATAGCCGTTCAGGGTCCGCACGAAGGCATACAGCACGGCGCCGATGACGGCCAGGCGCAGGCCGTCGGCCCAGGGCGCCGTCTGCGGCAAGCCATGCTGGGCGCGGCTGGCGCGCGCGCGCCACGTCAGGAAGGCGGCCAGCAGGAACAGGCCGATGCCCAGCACGATGCCGGGCACCGCGGGCAGGTAGCCCTGTCCCAGGTAGACCATCGGCTCGGAGACGGGCGCGATCGTGATGCCGCCCGTGATGCCCAGCAGGATGCCGCGATACGCGAGCATGCCGCCCAGTCCCACGATGAAGGACGGGATGCCCCGGTACGCCGTCAGGTAGCCATTGAGCAGGCCGATCACCAGGCCGCAGCCCAGCACCGCCATCAGGTTCAGCGCCAGCGGCCAGTGCTGCGTGACGTCCAGCACGGCGGCGATGCCTCCCAGTAGCCCCAGCAGGGAGCCGATCGACAGGTCGATCTCGCCGGCGATAATCACCAGCACCATGCCGCAGGCGAGGATGCCGGTGACGGACATCTGGCGCAGCAGATTCGACAGGTTGCGCGGCGTGAGGAAGCTGCCCTCCGTTTTCCACGAAAAGAAGGCCCAGATCAGCGCCACGGCGATCAGCAGGGCCAGCATCTTGTATTGGGTGAACAGCTGTTTGATACTGTGCGGTTTCATGCTGCGGGTTCCTTGTTTGCGGTGTTGGCGGCGGGCGCCGGGCGCTGGTCGAGCGCCGCCGCCAGCACGGTTTCCTGGCTCAGGCCATCGTTGATAAAATCGCCGCGCAGGCGGCCTTCGCCCATCACCAGCACGCGGTCGGATACGCCCAGCACTTCGGCCAGTTCCGACGAGACCATGATGATGGCCACGCCCCGGTCGGCCAGCGCCAGCATCAGTTTGTAGATTTCATATTTGGCGCCCACGTCCACGCCGCGCGTGGGCTCGTCGAGGATCAGCACGCGCGGGCGCGTCAGCAGCATCTTGGCCAGCACGGCCTTTTGCTGATTGCCGCCCGACAGGCTGGTAATGGACAGCGACGGGCTGGCCGCCTTCAGTTCCAGCTGCGCGATTTCGCCGCGCACGGCCGTCAATTCCGCCTCGCCATCGATGCGCGTGGCGCGCGAAAATTCCTCCAGCACGGCCAGGGTGATGTTCTGCCCCACGTCCAGATCCGGCACGATGCCGTGATGCTTGCGGTCTTCCGGCACCATGGCCAGGCCCATGGCGATGGCCTTTTGCGGCGACGCAGTGTCGATGCGGCGGCCATCGAGCCACACTTCGGCCTGGCACGGCCCCTGGTAGGCGCCGAACAGGGCAGAGACGAGCTCCGTGCGCCCCGCCCCCACCAAGCCGGCGATGCCGAGGATCTCGCCCTTTCGCAGGGTGAACGACACATCGTCGACCCGCTTGCGCTGCGGGTTGTCGGCGTCGATGCAGCTTACGTGGCGCGCCTCGAACAGCACTTCGCCGATAGGTGCCGGCTGCGCACGCTGCGGATACAGCTGGCTCATTTCGCGGCCCACCATTTGCGCGATGATGCGCTCGACGTTCATCTGCGCCATCGGCGTGGTGGCGATATGCTTGCCGTCGCGGATGACGACGATGGTGTCGCAGATGGCCGCCACCTCATCGAGCTTGTGCGAAATATAGATGCAGGTGACGCCCTTGGCCTTCAGCGCGCGCAGGATATCGAGCAGCACGGCGATTTCCGACGCCGTCAGCGACGACGACGGCTCGTCGAGGATCAGCAGGCGCGCATTCTTGTTGAGCGCCTTGGCGATTTCCACCAGCTGCTGGTGGCCGCCGCCGTAATTCATCACGGGTTGCGCTACGTTCAGTTCGGGAATTTTCAGTTCGCGCAGCAGCTCGTCGGCGCGCTTGTACATGGCCGCGTAATGCATGCGCCCGCCGGGCAGGGTGAGCTCGCGGCCCATGAAGATATTCTCGGCCACGGACAGCTGCGGCACCAGCATCAGTTCCTGGTGGATGATGATGATGCCCGCGTCTTCCGTGTCGCGGATCGATTGCGCGCGCAGGGGCTGGCCATCCCACAGGATCTCGCCATCCCAGGTGCCGTGCGGGTACACGCCGGACAGCACCTTCATCAGGGTCGACTTGCCGGCGCCATTCTCGCCGCACAAGCCGATGCACTCGCCGGCCCGCACCTGCAGGTCGATGCCGTCGAGCGCGCGGACACCGCCAAACTGTTTGACGATGCCTTTCATTTCAAGCAGATAGTCGGACATGCTCACTCTCGTTGCGGATACGGGGGAAATGTCGGATTACGCGGCGCCCATGGCGCCGCTAATCCGACCTACGGTCGATGCGGACGGCCGACACCACCACCGGCGTTTCCGGAGCCGGCGATTGTCGGATAACGGCCGATGCGGGCAATCGTAGGTCGGCTTAGCGCGCAGCGCGTAAGCCGACAGCAAGCGGGTAATCAATTACCCAGCTGCGCCTTGGTATAGAAACCGTCGTCGATGAGAATGTTCACGTTCGCCTTGGTCAAGGGCGTGGGTTTGAGCAGCACCGTGCTGACTTTTTTCAGGCCGTTGTCATAGCTGGAGTTGTAGGCGGGCTTTTCATTGCGCGCCAGTTGCACGGCCAGCTTGGCCGCTTCGGCGGCGATGGTTTTCAAGGGTTTGTAGACGGTCATCGACTGCGTGCCGGCGATGACGCGTTTGACCGCCGCCAGATCGGCGTCCTGGCCCGAGACCGGCACCCTGCCGGCCAGTTTTTGCGCGGCCAGGGCCTGGATGGCGCCGCCGGCCGTGCCGTCGTTCGAGGCGACGATGGCGTCGATCTTGTTGCCGTTGGCCGTCAGCGCGTTTTCCACGATGGACAGCGCTTCGGTGGCGCTCCAGTCCTTCACCCACTGCTGGCCGACGATCTTGATATCGCCCTTGTCGATGAACGGTTTGAGCACCTTCATCTGGCCTTCGCGCAGCATCTTGGCGTTGTTGTCGGTGGGCGAGCCGCCCAGCAAATAGTAATTGCCCTTCGGCTGCAGCTTGGTCACGCCTTCGGCCTGCATCTCTCCCACTTTCTCGTTGTCGAACGAGATATACGCATCGATATCGGCGTTCAGGATCAGGCGGTCATACGACAACACCTTGATGCCGGCCTTTTTCGCTTCCTTGACGGTGTTGTTGAGCACAGTGGCGTTGAACGGCACGATCACCAGCACATCGACGCCGCGCGAGATCAGGTTTTCGATCTGCGAAATCTGGCGCTGCTCGCTGGCGTCGGCCGACTGCACGAAGACCTTGGCGCCCTGCTTTTCGGCGGCGGCGATGAAGAAATCGCGGTCGCGCGTCCAGCGTTCCACGCGCAAGTCGTCGATGGAAAAGCCGATCTTCGGGTTTTTCGCATCGGCCAGGGCGGCGCTGCTGCTCAATGCCAGCATGGCGGTCATGATGGCTGCACTGATGATCTTGTTCATTGTGTGTCTCCTTGTGGATTTTTTAGCTACATTTTTTAACTGCGGGTACTGCTGAAAAAATTTATGTCTGTGGTGGTGTCGGGTTACGCGCGAAGCGCTAACCCGACCTACGTGCTGCGACTGCTAATGGTTGTGGCGCGGCAGGGTCTGGCCCACGGCGCGGTATTTCAGGGCCAGCTCCATGCAGGCGCCCGTTTCCAGCTGGCCCACGCTGGCGCGGTAGATTTCCTGCCACGGCGTGGCGCTGTCGTTGACGGGCGGCGGCAGTTCCTGGGCGCGGCGCGCCAGTTCAGCCGCATCGACCAGCATGTCGCACTGGCCCCCGTTCAGGTCCACGCGGATGATGTCGCCCGTGCGCAGCAGCGCCAGGCCGCCGCCCACGGCGCTTTCCGGCGACGCGTTCAGGATCGAGGGGCTGTCCGAGGTGCCCGACTGGCGCCCGTCGCCCAGGGTCGGCAGGTTCAAAATGCCGGCCTTGAGCAAGGCGTCGGGCGGCTGCATGTTGACCACCTCGGCCGAACCGGGCCAGCCGACAGGGCCGGCGCCGCGCATGACCAGCATGCAGCTGTCGTCGATATTGAGCGCCGGGTCATTGATGCGCGCGTGATAGTCGCTTGAACCGTCAAAGACGATGGCGCGCGCCTCGAACACGCCCTCGCTGCCGGGACGCGACAGGTAGCGCTCGCGGAAAGCGGGCGAGATCACGCTGGTTTTCATGATGGCAAAATCGAACAGGTTGCCCTGCAAGGCCATGAAACCGGCCTTTTCCTTCAGCGGCGCGGCAAACGGGCGGATCATCTCGCGGTCCGCGCTCTCGCGGCCCTGCAAGTTGGCCGCCATGCTCTGGCCCGTGACCGTCAAGCGGTCCGCGTGCAGCAGGCCCGCCTGCTGCAGCTCCCACATCACGGCCGGCACGCCGCCGGCGCGGTGGAAACGCTCGCCCAGATACTTCCCGGCCGGCTGCATGTTCAACAGCAGCGGCACATCGTAGCCATGTTCCATCCAGTCGCTCGAATGCAATGCCACGCCCGCATGGCGCGCCATGGCCATCAGGTGCGGCTGGGCGTTGGTGGAGCCGCCGATGGCCGCGTTGACGATGATGGCATCCAAAAATGCCTCGCGCGTGAGGATGCTCGACGGGCGCACGTCGTCATGCGCCATGCCGACGATGCGGCACCCCGTTGCATAGGCGATCTGGCCCCGTTCGCGGTACGGCGCGGGGATGGCCGAGCAGCCCGTCAGCGACATGCCCAGCGCTTCGGCCAGCGCATTCATCGTCGATGCCGTGCCCATGGTGTTGCAGTGGCCGGCCGACGGCGCCGAGGCGGCGGCGATCTGCAGGAATTTGTCGTTGTCGATCAAGCCGGCGGACAGCTGGCGGCGGCCCTTCCAGATGGCCGCGCCGGAGCCGACCAGTTCGCCGTCCATCCAGCCGTCGAGCATGGGGCCGCCCGACAGCACGATGGCGGGAATGTCCACCGTGGCGGCGGCCATCAATTGCGCCGGCGTGGTCTTGTCGCAGCCCGTCGTCAGCACCACGGCGTCGATCGGATAGCCATGCAGGACCTCCACCAGGCCCAGATACGCGAGGTTGCGGTCCAACGCGGCCGTGGGACGGCGGCAGTTCTCGAAGATCGGGTGCAGCGGGAATTCCATCGGGATGCCGCCCGCGTCGCGGATGCCGTCGCGCACGCGCTGGGCCAGCTCCAGATGGATGCGGTTGCAGGGGCTGATATCGCTGCCGCTTTGCGCGATGCCGATGATGGGCCGGCCCGAGCGCAGTTCCTCGGCCGTGATACCGTAGTTCATGAAGCGCTCGAGGTACAGCGCCGTCATGTCGATGTGGTCGGGATTGTCGAACCAGTCCTGCGAGCGGAAGCGCCGCGCCTGGCGGTTGCCTGGGGTGCTCATGCGCCGTACCAGCCTGCGTCGACATAGTATTCGCGGCCCGCGCACTTGGCCGCGTTGTCGGACGCCAGGAACAGCGCCAGCGCCGCCACGTCTTCCGGCTCCACGCGCAGCTGCAGGCATTGTCCCTGCAGGATCACGGCTTCCGCTTCCGGCGTATGCCACAGCCGCTCCTGGCGCGGCGTGCGCACGGCGCCGGGAATGATGCAGTTGACGCGGATGCCGTCGGCACCCAGGTCGCGCGCCAGGCCGCGCGTCAGCCCTTCGATGCCGGCTTTCGCCGTCATGTAGATCGACAGGTTCGCCTGCGCCAGGTGCCAGGAAATCGAGCCGAGGTTGAGGATCACGCCGCTGCCCTTGGCGCGCATGGCCGGCGCCACTGCCTGGGCGCAGAAATACTGGTGGCGCAGGTTGACGGCCATGCGCTCGTCCCAGTAGGCGGGCGTGACGTCCTGCAGCTGGTGGCGGTCGTCATTGGCCGCGTTGTTGACGAGGATATCCGTGGCGCCCGCGCTGTGTGCGATCTCGGCGAAGGTGGCGGCCAGGGCGCCCAGGTCCGTCAGGTCGCAATAGCGGAAAACGGGCGGCTGCGCCAGGTGCGCCAGCTTTTCCTGCAGCGCCAGCGACGCTTCGCGGGCGATGTCGAGGAAGGTGACGTGGGCGCCCTGGAGCGCGAACGCCTCGACGATGGCCACGCCGATGCCGGTGCCGCCGCCCGTGATGACGACGCGTTTATCAGCCAGGCTGGGATAGGTTGCATGCTGCATGGTGTCTCTCTTTTCAAAAAATCGGATCAAAGCAAACCGCGTTGCGCCAGGTTCTGGTACAGCGCGCGCACGCCGAACGTCCAGGGGGCAATCGCATCGCAGCGCTGCACTTCGTTGACCAGCGCACCCAGCGCGGCGCTGGCAATCGTCACGCGGTCGCCCAGGTGGTGCGTGAAGCCGCCGCCTTGCGCGCCGCGGTCCTTCACGGGCGAGAACATGGTCCCGAGGAAGAGCATGAAGCCGTCCGGATACTGGTGGTACTGGCCTGCCGTCTGGCGCACCAGGTCGAGCGGATCGCGGCTGATTTCGCGCATGAAGCTGGCGCCTTCGAGCACAAAGCCGTCGTCCGCGCCTTCGATCAGCAGCGACACTTCCGCCTGGCGTACGGTGTCGAGCGTGAAGTGCTCGTCGAACAGGCGGATGAAGGGGCCGATGGCGCAGGAGCCGTTGTTATCCTTGGCCTTGCCCAGCAAGAGGGCGCTGCGCCCTTCGATGTCGCGCAGGTTGACGTCGTTGCCCAAGGTCGCCCCCAGCACCTCGCCACGGCTGTTGACGGCCAGGACGATCTCGGGCTCCGGGTTGTTCCAGGCGGACGATGGCAGCAAGCCCACCTGCGCGCCGCAGCCCACCGACGACATCGGCTGCGCCTTGGTAAACACTTCCGCATCGGGGCCGATGCCCACTTCCATGTATTGCGACCAGGCGCCGCGTTGTTGCAGCTGCTGTTTCAAGCGCTGCGCCGCCTCCGAGCCGGGTTTTAATGCGGACAAGTCGCCGCCCAGCGTCGTTTGCAGCGCGGCGCGCAAGCTTGCCGCGCGCGCCGCGTCGCCGCCCGCCTGTTCCTCGATCACCCGTTCGAGCAGGCTGACGGCGAAGGTCACGCCGCAGGCCTTGACGGCCTGCAGGTCGCACGGCGCCAGCAGCAAAGGCTCGCCGGCCGGCGCGGCCAGCGCCTGCTCCAGCAGCGCCTGCACGGAGCCGAGCGCAGTGCCGGGCGCATGGCGGGCGATATCGAGCGCATCGCTGCGTTCGAACAGCTCGGCCACCGTCGCTACCGTTTGCGTGATGTCGACCACCTCGCCGCCGCGCACGGCAACGACGCAGGGGCCGTCGCGCCAGATACGGCCGATGAGGAGGGCCTGCGCAAGGTCGGTGGGCAACAGGGAGGCGGGGGAAATCGGCTGCATGGCAAGCTTTCAAAAGGTCGTGACGGGATGGCTGGTCTTCAAGTCCGGACCGATTCTGCGCGCCGCCCTGTGTCGCCGCAATTACGAAAATCACCAAATTGAATGATGATTATTGGTATTGCAGTGCACCAAAAAAAGCCGCCGCCCGGCCCCCGTTCCCGTCCTTTCCGCAGGCGGGAAAGCATGCAATGGCGCATCGCATCAATTGGCCTATCGATATCGTTTTGGATATCGGCTATGCGAAAAAAGTGATTGGTGAGGGATGGAGGGACAAACTAGTATCAGCCGTGGCCCGCAATCGGCCATTCGCACGGAGCCCGCCCGCTGGACGACGGCCCTGGCACATTCAACTATCGAAGACGGTGGAGACCTGAAATGAAAACAACAATGAAAATGCTGACCGCGAGCCTGGCGCTGGCCATCTCCGGCATGGCGGTAATGCCCGTGGCAAGCGCCGCAGACAAGGGCGCGATCGGCATCTCGATGCCGACCAAGTCGTCCATGCGCTGGATCGCCGACGGCGACAACATGGTCAAGGTATTCAAGGAGCGCGGCTACAAGACGGACTTGCAGTTTGCCGACGACGATATCCCGAACCAGCTGGCGCAGGTGGAAAACATGATCACCAAGGGCGCCAAGGTGCTGGTGATCGCCGCCATCGACGGCACCACCTTGTCGAACGTGCTGCAAAAGGCGGCCGACAAGGGCATCAAGGTCATTTCGTATGACCGTCTGATCCGCGGCACGAAAAACATCGATTACTACGCCACCTTCGACAACTTCCAGGTCGGCGTGCTGCAAGCGGGCTATATCGAATCGGCGCTGAAACTCAAGGAAGGCAAGGGTCCGTTCAATATCGAACTGTTCGGCGGCTCGGCCGACGACAACAATGCGCACTTCTTCTACAACGGCGCGCTGTCGGTCCTGAAACCGTACATCGACAGCGGCAAGCTGGTGGTGCGTTCGAAGCAGATGGGCATGGAAAAGGTCGCCACCCTGCGCTGGGACGGCGCCGTGGCGCAGGCCCGCATGGACAACCTGCTCAGCGCCTACTACGGCAATGCGCGCGTCGACGCGGTGCTGTCGCCGTATGACGGCTTGAGCATCGGCATCCTGTCCTCGCTCAAGGGCGTCGGCTACGGCACGCCGAAGCAACCGTTCCCCGTCGTGACGGGCCAGGATGCGGAAATCCCGTCGGTGAAATCGATCATCCGCGGCGAACAGGCATCGACCGTGTTCAAGGACACGCGCGAACTGGCCAAGGTGACGGCGAACATGGTCGACGCGATGATGAGCGGCAAGACGCCGACCGTCAACGATACCAAGACCTATAACAACGGCGTGAAGGTCGTGCCGTCCTACCTGCTGAAACCGGTCACCGTCGACAAGGCGAACTGGAAGCAGGTGCTCGTCACCGGCAGCGGCTACTACACGGAAGCGCAAGTGAAATAAGCATCCAAGGTACTGAAGGCCCGGCACTGCCGGGCCTTTCGCTTCACGCACGATCAAGAACAAGACTGCCGCACGGCCGCTGCCCACCAGCGCGGCCGTGCCAGAGAGGTTATATGACGAACACTATCCTGGAAATGCGCGGGATACGCAAAACATTCCCGGGCGTCGTTGCGCTCGACAATGTCAACCTGCGGGTACGCAGCGGCGAGATCCACGCCATCGTCGGCGAAAACGGCGCCGGCAAATCGACCCTGATGAAAGTGCTGAGCGGCGTCTACGGCCATGGCAGCTATACGGGCGACATCGATTACCTGGGCCAGACGCGGCACTTCCGCGGCATCAAGGACAGCGAAGAAATCGGCATCATCATCATCCACCAGGAACTGGCGCTGGTGCCCCAGCTGTCGATCGCCGAGAATATCTTCCTCGGCAACGAACCGTCCCGCATGGGCGTCATCGACTGGGAATACGCGCAAGCGAAGACGCGCGAACTGCTGCAGAAAGTCGGCCTGAAGGAGTCCCCGGACACCCTGATCACCAATCTGGGCGTGGGCAAGCAGCAGCTGATCGAGATCGCCAAGGCGCTGTGCAAGGACGTCAAGCTGCTGATCCTCGACGAGCCGACGGCCAGCCTGAACGAGAGCGACAGCGCGGCCCTGCTCGACCTGCTGCTGGGCCTGAAAGCCCAGGGCATCGCCTCGATCCTGATTTCGCACAAGCTCAATGAAATTTCACGGGTCGCCGATGCCATCACGGTGCTGCGCGACGGGAACACGGTCGACAGTTTCGACTGCCGCACGGAGCCCGTCAGCGAAGACCGCATCATCGAAAAGATGGTCGGGCGCGAAATGGCCGACCGCTATCCGCCGCGCACGCCCACCATCGGCGAGACCATTTTCGAAGTGCGCGACTGGCGCGTCTTCCATCCCGAGCATGCCGACCGCCCCGTCATCAAGGGCATCAATATGCACGCGAAAAAGGGCGAGATCATCGGCATCGCCGGCCTGATGGGCTCCGGGCGCACGGAACTGGCGATGAGCCTGTTCGGCCGCGCCTACGGCCAGCGCATCAGCGGCACGGTGCTCAAGCACGGCCAGGAGATCGACGTCAGCACCATCGGCAAGGCGATCGCGCACGGCCTCGCCTATGTCACGGAAGACCGCAAGGGCCTGGGCCTGATCCTCGAGGAAGACATCCAGAAGAACACCAGCCTGGCCAACCTGGACGCGATTTCGCGGCACATGGTGATCGACGAACAGCGTGAATTCGGCGTGGCCGAGGAGTTCCGCCGCAAGCTCAAGACCCGTTGCTCGAGCGTGGCGCAGAAGGTGGTCAACCTGTCCGGCGGCAACCAGCAGAAAGTGGTGCTGGCGAAATGGCTGTTTTCGCGCCCCGACGTGCTGATCCTCGATGAACCGAGCCGCGGCATCGACGTGGGCGCCAAGTACGAGATCTACAGCATCATCAGCG
This sequence comes from Janthinobacterium sp. GW823-FHT01H08, assembly GCF_058797855.1. Classification (NCBI taxonomy): domain Bacteria; kingdom Pseudomonadati; phylum Pseudomonadota; class Betaproteobacteria; order Burkholderiales; family Oxalobacteraceae; genus Janthinobacterium; species Janthinobacterium sp. GW823-FHT01H08. Next base: position 396,510 of record NZ_CM179504.1, on the reverse strand, counting down.
AGCTGGCCGCCGAAGGCAAATGCATCATCATGATTTCCTCGGAAATGCCGGAATTGCTGGGCATGTGCGACCGGATCTATGTCATGAACGAAGGCCGCTTCGCGGCAGAACTGAGCGCGGCAGAAGCATCGCAGGAACGCATCATGCGCGCGATCGTTACACACGGAGAAAACAATGGACAATAAACTGACAGCAGGCGCGCCGGCAGCAGCGCCAGCGGCCGCGCCGCAAGCGAAAAGCTATGCCGGCTTCTTGAAAAACAATATGCGCGACTACGGCATGCTGCTCTCGCTGATCGTCATCATGGGCTTTTTCCAGTACATGACGGACGGCACCCTGATGCAGCCGCTGAACCTGACGAACCTGGTGCTGCAAAACAGCTACATCGTCATCATGGCGCTGGGCATGCTGATGGTCATCGTGGCCGGCCATATCGATTTATCCGTCGGCTCGGTGGTCGGCTTCGTCGGCGCGCTGGCCGCCGTCCTGATCGTCAACTACCACATGCATTTTGTCGCCGCCAGCATCCTCTGCCTGCTGGCCGGTGCCGTCATCGGCGGCGCGCAAGGCTATTTCGTCGCCTTCTTTAAAATCCCGTCCTTCATCGTCACCCTGGCCGGCATGCTGGTGTTCAAGGGCCTGACCCTGGCGCTGCTGGCAGGCCAGTCGGTCGGCCCCTTCCCGGAAGGCTTCCAGATGCTCAGCTCGGGCTTCCTGCCCGACCCGTTCGGCGGCGACAACCTGCGCGGCCTGTCGCTGCTGCTGGGCGTGATCGCCGCCGCGGCGCTGATTGTCACCTCGCTGCGCAGCCGCGCCAAGCAACTGAAACACGGCATGGAAAACGAGCCGCGCGCCTTCTTCCTGCTGAAAAACGCCATCTTCGCCGCCGTGATGGTGTATTTCAGCTATCTGCTGGCGTCGTACCGCGGCTTTCCCAACGTGCTGGCCGTGATGTCGCTGCTCATCGTCGCCTATACCTTCATCACCAACCGCACCGTGCTGGGCCGCCGCGTGTACGCCGTGGGCGGCAACGAAAAGGCGGCGCGCCTGTCGGGCATCAAGACGGAGCGGGTCAGCTTCTACACCTTCGTCAACATGGGCATGCTGGCCGCGCTGGCCGGCCTGATCTTCGCGGCGCGCCTGAACACGGCCACGCCGAAGGCGGGCACGGGCTTCGAGCTGGACGTGATCGCCGCCTGCTTCATCGGCGGCGCCTCGGCCTCGGGCGGCGTGGGCAAGGTGATGGGAGCCGTCATCGGCGCCTTCATCATGGGCGTGATGAACAACGGCATGTCCATCATGGGCATCGGCATCGACTACCAGCAAGTGATCAAAGGCCTGGTGCTGCTGGCGGCCGTGTTCATTGACGTGATTAATAAAAATAAATGAGAAGAACAAGGAAGCACAGGTTCGAGCCTTAGGGGGCTCTGGCCGGCGTTCGCGCCGGCCTTTTTTATTCCATTCACATCATCAATATGATTTCAGCAAGCCACCACGAAGCTTTCGCAACGAAAGATACCCACCACTGACCACGAAAACACCTTCCTCGTTCCTGATCTCGATATTGCCCTCATCCCAGCGCAGCAAGCGCGGCAAATTCTGCCGATAGATAACGATGCCAGTATGGCGCGCTTCCTCGACATAATGCATTTTTAACAGACGCACTTCTATTTCCCCAAGCATGCCAAGTCCATTATCCCGTACCTTGAATGCGGCCGGAAGGACGGCTATCAGCGAGAACGACGATCCTATCCCCGCCCCCAGCAATACCACCTCAAGTGGCGCCTTCGATTCACGATCCAGAGAAAAAAGATAAGTGATGGCTACCATGCATATCAGCAGGGTAACGATCCAGGAAGTTGCCTGGGCCTTGGATTGAAACAGCACAAAGTAGCGCCACTTTGCTAGCGGAAAGAAAATAGACGTGACACTACGGCGTATTTTTTCCATCCTGCCGTCCTCAAACCGATGCTTTGTCTGCTTCATTTTCGCTCCATTGTTAACACAAAAAGAAAGCTGTCCGCACAAGCGGTACAGCTATTTATTATGTTTTGGAAAAAAATGAAGAGGTTGACAGAAATCATCTAAGGCGACTTTTGCATCGCGTCAGACAGCCGCCAGCCGCGCCGCCCTATCCCCCCACCATGCCGCCTCCTCGAACACGGAAAAGCCCGACAAATCCGCATGCGCGAACAGGATGGCGCCGTCGTGCTCGCGCAAGGCCTTCAAGCCCGCGTTGCTGCGAAATCCCGGCAAGGGTGCCGCCATGGCGTGGCCACGCACGGTGATGTCGACGCGCTCGACGCAGCTGGCAAAATCGCGCCCATACGCCGTCTTTAAATCGACGCTGGCCAGCGCCAGCAGTTCTTCGGGGCTGGCCGTGTCGAGCCACTTGCGCGCTTGCTGCGGCGTGCGGTCGGACAGGGCCACGTAAGCGCTGAAGACGGTTTTCTCGGGCGGGCGCACGCGGATGTCCTGGTGGGTGGAGACGACATAGCCGAGGCCCGGTTCCTGGTACACCACGTTGTCCCAGCACAGGGGCGCATGCGGCAGTTCGTCGGGAAAGCGTTTCAGTAGAAAATTCGCCACCAGCCACGGCGCATACGCGGGCGTATCGCGCTGCGCGTCGAAGCCATAATCGGCGATGTTCTTCACCACGCGCGCCGCCACGTACAGCGGCATGGCGCAGATGGCCTTGCGCGCCTTGACCAGGTAGGTACGCGGCTGGCCGTCGACCAGCTCCAGGCACAGCGCTTCCACGCCCTGTTTTGTGGTGGTCACGGACACCACGGTGCCCGCATGGCGCCGGACCTTGGACGCCTGTTCCATGGCCGTGGCGACCGGCTGCATGCCGCCCGGCCAGGTCAGCCAGGCGCCATTGCCCGCGTTGGCCGCCTGGCCCCAGCGGCTGCAGTAGTAATGCAGGCCGGCCCAGGCCGAGACCTGGTCGTAGCGCGTGCCGTAATCGTCGCGGCAGCAGTAATTCAGATACCAGTGCAGGGTGGGCGAGGTATAGCCTTCGCGCTCCATCCACTGCTTCAAGGTGATGGTGTCGAGCGCCTGCCAGGCCGGATCTTGCGACGACTCCACGGTAGGAAAAACGAAGACGCGCTTGCCATCGTTGCCATGCGCCTGGCGCAAACGCCGCACCTCGGCAAAGAAGCGCTCATGCTGCGCCAGTTCCGCAGGCGGCACGCCTTCGGTGGGAATGAAGCCGTCCTGCCAGTGGCCGTTGAACAGCAATCGCTCTTCCGGCGCGTGCAGGATGTAGCGCTCGTCGTAATATGGCTTTTCCGCCTGCGGATCGCGCTGGATAATCCCCAGGTCGAACAGGATCTCGCGCACATGGGTCGATTCGGGCGACGGCAACGGCAGGTAATGGCCACCGGTCGGATAAGCGAGGTCGCCGAAGTGGCCGCCGGCCGCGTTGCCATACGGCTGCGGGCCATCGATCATGAGAAAGTCCCCGTGCCCCAGCTTGTTCAGGCGCCAGGCGGCCGTCAGGCCCGCGATGCCGGAGCCGAGGATGGCCACGTCGGTCGTCAAGGTGCGTGCAGGCGGCGGCAGCGCCGTGCCCTCGCGCAGCAGCTTGCGCAAATAATGCCCCTCGCTGCGGCCCGGATACAGCACCTTGGGCGTGATTTCCTGCCAGCGCAGATACGCGGCGATGCTGCCGATGCCGGCGGCTGCCGCCGCGGTGCCGCCGGCGGCCCACAGCATGAAGGAGCGGCGCTGCATCAGCGGATCACCCGGTTCCAGTCCTGCTCGAATTCATGCACGAGCGACTGGGTATTCAAGCGGTTCGGCGCCATGGGCAGCGGCTGCATGTCGGGCGGGAAGATGAACATCTCGCGCGTGGTGTCCGCATTCAGGTAGCGCATCGGCAGGCGGTATTGCGTCGGCGGTGCGTAGTCGAGCTGGGGCGAGGCAAGGATAAAACCCCATTCGCCGAACGAAGGCACGTAGGCGTGGTAGGGCCAGGTGCGCATGCCCACTTCGCGCAGGGTCGAATTGATGGTCCAGTAGGCGTGCGGGGCAAAGAACGGCGACGTCGATTGCACCACCATCAGTCCCTTGGCCGCCAGATGCTTTTTCACCAGGTCGTAGAACGGCACCGAGTACAGTTTGCCGAGCGCGAAGCTGGACGGATCGGGGAAATCGACGATGGCCGCGTCGAACATGTCGCCGTTGTTGCGCAGCCAGACGGCGGCATCGGCATTGACGACGGTGACGCGCTTGTCCGAGAACGCGTTGTTATTTAACTTTGCCAGTTCCGGGCGCGTGGTAAACGCGGCCGTCATGGCAGGATCGAGGTCGACCACGGTGACGTGTTCGATCTGTGGATAACGGAGGATTTCGCGCAGCGCCAGGCCATCGCCGCCGCCCAGCACCAGCACGCGGCGCGCCCACGGCAGCGCTTCGAGCACGGGGTGCACCAGCGCCTCGTGGTAGCGGTACTCGTCGCGCGAGGAAAACTGCAGATTGCCGTTGATGTAGAGCCGCGTATCGTCCTTCCAGCGCGTGATCACCAGGCGCTGGTAAGGCGTCGTGGTGGAATACACGATCTGGTCGCCGAACAGGCCGTGCTCGCCCCAGGCCACCAGGCGGTCGGACATGGCAAAGCCGGCGACCAGCACCAGCATCACGGCGCAGGCGCGCAGGAAGCGCCCCGTGAGGTTCTTCAGCTCCGCGCGGAACACGTAAATCGTCCACAGGCCCACGCCCACGTTGAGCATGCCGAACAAAAAGCCCGTGCGCACCAGGCCCAGGTAGGGCGACAGCACCAGCGGAAACAGCAGGGAGACGGCCAGCGCCCCCAGGTAATCGAAGGTGAGCACGCGGCTGACCAGCTCGGAAAACTCCGTCTGGCGCGAGTTCAGGGCGCGCATCACCAGCGGCACTTCCATGCCGACCAGTGCGCCGATCAGGAACACCATCACATACAATAAGGTCCGAAAGGGCGCGGCCATCCACGAAAACGTCATGAACAGGATGGCGGCCGACAGGCCGCCGATCAGGCCCACGGCCAGCTCGATGTCGACGAAGCGCGAGAGCACGTCGTCGTCCCGCACATACTTGGAAAAGTGGGCGCCCACCCCCATGGCAAACAGGTAGCAGCCGATGATGGTGGAAAACTGCAGGATGGAATCGCCGAGCAGGTAGCTGGACATGGCGCCGGCGATCAGTTCATACGCGAGGCCGCAGGAGGCGACCACGAAGACGGACAAAATCAGAATCTTTTTGTTCATTGGACTTTTTTTTGTTCTAATATGCGTTGACGTTATCAAATACTCATTGCGAGGAAAGCCGTGCCCGCCATCCTAAACTATCTGATCCATCTTTTACTGGCCGCCGGGCTGTTGATTGTATTTTTTATCATCTACACGCGCGTCACGCCGTATAACGAAGTGCTGCTGATCCGACAGGGCAACCAGGCGGCGGCCCTGTCGCTGGGCGGCGCGCTGCTGGGCTTTTCCGCCACCATCGCCTCGTCCCTGATGCACACGGCCGACTACCAGCAATTCTTCGCCTGGGCCTTCGGCGCCATGGTGGTGCAATTGCTCGCGTATGTGGTCACCACGCGCCTGCTGCGCATGTCGAGGGATCAGATCGAATCGAACAACAGCGCCTTCGGCGGCCTGCTGGGCGCCATTTCGCTGTCGATCGGCGCCATCAACGCCGCCTGCATTTCCTGACACCGCTTTATTTATTCAAGGACATCCATCATGAGCCTCGGCAGCTTTATCAAGAAGCAGTTTATCGACGTACTGCAGTGGAACGAAGAGACGGAAGGCGTGCTGGCCTGGCGCTTCCCCATGCAGGATTTCGAGATCCAGAACGGCGCCATCCTGAATGTGCGCGAATCGCAGGTCGCCGTCTTCGTCAATGAAGGCAAGATCGCCGACGTCTTCGGTCCCGGCACGCACAAGCTGACGACGCAAACGTTACCGTTGCTGACCAACCTGAAAAACTGGGACAAGCTGTTCGATTCGCCGTTCAAGTCGGACGTGTATTACTTCAGCACGCGCGTGCAGACCGGCCGCAAGTGGGGCACGCCGCAGCCGATCACCATCCGCGACAAGGATTTCGACATGATCCGCGTGCGCGCCTTCGGCATGTATTCGTACCGCATCGCCGACGCCCGCACCTTCTTCACCGAGATCAGCGGCACGCGCGAAGTCTATACGCGCGACGAGGTGGAAGATCAGTTGCGCGGCATTCTGATGTCGAGTATGGCCAGCTCGCTGGGCGGCGCGAATGTCCCCTTCCTCGACATGGCGGCCAACCAGGCGCTGATGGCGCAAGAGGTCAAGGATGGCCTGGCGCAGGCGTTTGCCCGCTACGGCGTGGGCCTCGATGAATTCAACGTGGCCAGCATCAGCCTGCCCGAGGAATTGCAGGCGGCGCTCGACGAGCGTATTTCCGCCGGCATGAAGGGCGGCCTGGGCGCAGACAAGATGAGCGGCTACACCAAATTCCAGGTGGCCAACGCGATCCCGCTGGCGGCGCAGAACGAGGGCGGGATGGCCGGCATCGGCGCGGGCCTCGGCGCCGGGCTGTCGATCGGCCAGGTGATGGCGCAAAGCATGGGCGGTGCGCTGCAGCAGCCCGCCCCGGCCCCCGCTCCGGCGGCGCCACCTGCCGAGGAACCGATCGAGGCGCGCCTGGAAAAACTCAAGGGTTTACTGGACAAGGGACTCATTTCGCCCGCCGACTACGATGGCGCCAAGGCTGAACTGCTGAAAAAACTGATCGGCTGATTAGGGCGAAATACGACTGCATGCAAACTGTTTCCTGTCCCAGCTGCGGCGCGGAAGTGCATTTCCGCTCGCACGCTTCCGTGCTCGCCGTGTGCGAGTACTGCCACAGCACCATCCTCAAGGACGCCGATTCCGTCAGGGACGTGGGCAAGATGTCGGCCGTCCTGGAAGACTATTCACCGATCCAGATCGGCACGGCCGGCGTGCACGACGGCGTGCACTTCACCGTCGTCGGGCGCATCCAGCAGCGCTACAGCGCCGGCACGTGGAACGAGTGGTATCTGCTGTTCGACGACGCCAGCACGGCGTGGCTGGGCGACTCGTCCGGCCTGTACACGCTGACGCGCGAGCGCGGCACGCAGGATGCCCTGCCCGCCTTTGGCGAGCTGGCGCCGGGCAGGCGCTACACGATCTGCGGCGAGCCATACACGGCCGCCGAGATCCGCAATGCCGAATGCATCGCCGGCCAGGGCGAATTGCCGTTCAAGGTGGGCGCCGGCTGGCGCATCCAGGTGGCGGACTTCCGCAACTACGCGAGCTTCGTCACGCTCGACTACACGGATGGCCCGCAACCGGTCGTCTACCAGGGCGTCGCCGTCACCCTGGACAGTTTGCAATGCCAGCTGCTGCGCGACGACGAGGCCATCGCCAGGAGCGCCGGCAAGTACCGCGGCAAGCTCGATGCGCTCGACTGCCCCTCCTGCGGCAGCGGCATCCAGTACGTCCCTGGCGCCGCGGCGCAGCTCGTGTGTCCCGCCTGCCATGCGCAGCTCGATGCCAGCGGCCCGGAAGCGCAAGTGCTGGCCATCGGCAAGCAGGTGCACGAGAACGCCGACATCACGCTGGAGCTGGGCGCCAGCGCGAAGATCAGCAATGTGGATTTCACGGTGATCGGCATGATGCGCCGCGCCGACGACGAGGGCAGCGAGTGGAACGAATACCTGCTGTACAACGCGCGTGCCGGCTTCTTCTGGCTGGTGGAGACGGACGACGGCTGGTCGCGCTCGAACGTGCTGCCGAACTGGCCCAGCTGGGCCTCGCTGGACGCCGCCAGCTGCACGCTCGATGGCGCCACCTACCGCAAACTGTATGACTACGGCTCGCAGGTCGTGTATGCGGCCGGCGCCTTCAACTGGAAGGTGGCCGTCGGCGACAGCACGCGTGTGTTTGAATTCGAGCAGGGACAGACCAAGCTGGCGGCGGAACTCACGGGCGAGGAAATGACCTGGTCGCGCTCCGTGCCCGTCGCCTACGACCAGATGGCCGCCTGGTTCGGCGCCGCCTTCCATGGCGGCGACCAGGTGCGGAATATCCAGCTCAGTCACCGCGGCATCGCCAAGGTCTTCATCGTCATCGTACTGGTCTTGAATGCGATCCCCATGTTCGTGTCGTTCTCCAGCACCTTGATGTGGAGTTTGCTGGGCTGCCTTGCGCTGTTCCTGCCCGCCGTTTTCCTCGACAAGAATGCAAAGAATCCCCATGAGTAAATACGTGATCTACGCCCTGATGGTGACCTTCAGTGTCACGGCCGCCAACTGGGTGCGCATGTTCAAGGTGGCCGGCAGCGGCAGCAGCGGCAGCAGCGGCGGCAGCAGCTGGAGTTCGCGCACGGGCAGCGGCGGCGGCAGCTATGGCGGCGGCTCCAGCGGCGGCAGCCACAAATAAGCATGGCGTCCGCACCGCATCTGCCCCTGGGCATCCATCTGCTGGCCGACCTGTCGGGCATCGCGCCGGAACGCCTGCGCGATTGCGCCGCGCTCGAAGGCCTGCTGCGCGAGGCGGCCGTCGCGGCCGGCGCGCAAGTACTGCACGGCCATTTCCACAGCTTTGGCCCGGGCCAGGGCGTCACGGGCGTGCTGCTGCTGGCCGAGTCGCACATCTCGCTGCATACCTGGCCCGAAGTGGGCTTTGCCGCCGTCGATATCTTCATGTGCGGCGCGGCCCGGCCGCAGCTGGCGCTGGACATCATCCAGGCGGCGCTACAACCGGCGCATTGCCAGCTGCAGTCCGTGCGGCGCGCCCCGCCCGGATAGGCCTGGCGTCGCTGGTGGATCGCGCGGGGATCGCTTACACTGTCGGCTGATCCCCCAACCGTGACTCCCATGCGCCGTTCCGCCCTCCTTGCCCTGCCCCTGCTGCTGCTGGTTTCCGCCTGCGATGACTACACGGCGCCCAGCCTGTACCAGGCCACCACGCCCGAGTGCAAGACGTGGACGGATGGCTCGCGTTTCGAACTGCCGCGCGGTATCAGCATCTACGCCACGCCACCTGTCACCCTGAAAGAAGGCGGCACGGAGCTGGCGCTGATTTTTACCTTGCCCGTCGGCACCCAAGCCAGTTTTACGCGCCTGTCCTTCCTGCTGGAAGAACCGAAAAAGCCGCCTTTCGCGGAAGCCAAGATACTCACCATTTACCAGCGCGGCATGAACCAGAAGGCGGAGATCGTCGACGTCATCGAGCAGTTGCCCATCATGTTTGCCGCCGTCGGCAACAGCAAGGAAACCCAGTGGCGCTTGCGCCTGCAACTGCCGCGCCAGCTGCCGCAGCGCTTTGATCTGTCCATGCCCGACATGCTCGTCGGCGGCAAGCACTATCCGGTACGCACGTTTACGTACCGCTATTTCCCCGAACGCCAGGCATACGGCATGTGCAGCTGAGCCACACCATCCATTGACGGCGGCGCATGCCGCTGGCACACTGGCGTTTTCCATCACACAACAGGAGTAGACAACATGCGCCATTCGGATACTGCCGTGCTGTCGGCTGCCTGATCACTGTTTTCCCCTGCTAAGCCTTTTTAGCTCGCCATTCCCCATACGCGTGATCGCGTAGCCGACTTCCCTTCTTTCGTGCCAGTCATCGCGACTGGCGGTGCCTGCACGCGCAGGCTATACGTCCGCATGCGGACGACAGAATTTGGAATCACGCTACCATGATCGCATTCGATTTTGCGCAACTACGCCTTATCGGACTGCAGCAGGCTATCGCCGGCGCGGCCACCCAACTCAACGTATCTTCCACCACCGCGCAGCTGATGCGCGTGAGCGCCGTGCACCGCGACAGCATCGGCGTGCACGACGGCAGCCTGGAACAGCCGGCGCAGATCCTGCCACGCCTGCTGCACGCGCTGCTGGAACACGACACCATCCTTGCTGTCGGCGACTGGATCGCCGCCGAACCCGATCTTCACGGCACGCTGTGGATAACGGCGCACTTATCCCCAGTCACGCAGATCGCCCGGCGCGGCAATGACGGCCGGCGCCAGGTGCTGGCCAGCAATATCGACACGGCCCTGCTGGTGATGGGACTCGACGAGGATTTTAATCCGCGCCGCCTGGAGCGTTACCTGGCCATCGTGCTGGCGGCGCACGTAACGCCCGTGGTGGTGCTGAGCAAGGCCGACGTGGCCGACGACGTGCCGGGAAAACTGGCCCAGCTCAGGCAGCGCCTGCCGCCCCACGTGCCGCTGTTCGCCATCGATACGCGCCACGCGTATGACGTGGCCATCCTGGAACCCTGGCTGGGTGCCGGCCAGACCCTGGTACTGTTCGGCTCATCGGGCGCGGGAAAGTCCAGCCTGACCAATACCTTGTGCGCGGCGGATCAAGCGACCAACGGCGTGCGCCACGGCGACGGCCGCGGCCGGCACACGACAACGGCCCGCTCGCTGCACCTGTGTGCGGATGGCGCCTGCATCATCGACACGCCGGGCTTGCGCAGCTGGCGCGCCGACGCCGATGCGCAGACCCTGGCGGCCACGTTCGACGACATCGCGGCGCTTGCCGCAACGTGCCAGTTTCGCGATTGCCAGCATGCCAGCGAACCCGGTTGCCAGGTGCGTGGCGCCGTCGATGCGGATCGCCTGCGCAACTATCACAAGCTGCTGCGCGACGCGCGCCGCAGCGAGGAGACGCCGCTCGAGCGCATTGCCGCGCGCGCCAAGTGGAAAGTGACGATGAAGGCCTTCAGGCAACGTGACAAGGATGGAATGGCGTGAACAGCCGAGCCGCAGCCAGGATGCTGGAATATATCAAAGTTGCAATTGAGAAATATGCAAGGTATAGTCAAATGCACTACCAACAGAGATGCCCCGCACGCAATGCGCGCGGTCCGCCAGCCATGACATGAGGATGCACTGTGTTCAAGGGAAAAACCGTTTTACTACTGAGTACATTGTCAGCTTGCCTGTTCGCCAGCAGCTCGCTGTTCGCGCAGAAGCTGATCGTGCCGCAAGAGATTCACCATGCCGACAAAGTCTACACGCTGGCGTTTACCGCGCCGCAGGGTCGCAACAGCAAACGGGCCTTGTATGAATATACGACGAATGGCGAAGCGGTGGAAAAATGGAGCAGCCTGATTACCATACTCTACGAAGGCAATTCCAAGACCGATCCCTTGGACTTCTCGGCCGCCCTGCTCAAGTCGCTGGCAGCCACCAAGCCGGAACCCATTTCCTCCGTCACTGTCGAGAACGGCCACGTGCTGATGCGGTCGGTATATGAACCGGATGCGGCCAATCCCGTGTATGAATCGAACGTCAGCAAGAGCTTTCATGGCGCTGCCGCCTGTGGTGGCCTGCTGCAGTTTCAATATGCGGTAAAGACACCGGCGGGCGCGGACCAGTCAGCGGCTGGCAGGCAGGCTAGCCTGAAGCTGGTCAATGAGGGCAATGCCAGCCTGGCTGCCCAGTTGCGCGATAGCGCCTGGAAGCCAAGCTGCGAATAAGCCAGGCGGCTGAAGCATAAAAAAAGGCAGCCCGCAGGCTGCCTTTTTGTATTACTGCGTGCGAGCAAATTAATGCTTGCGCAGCTTCTGGATCGCTGCCAGCTGCGCAATCGCGCTGGCCAGCTCGGCTTGCGCTTGCGCGTAGTCGATGCCCGAATCCTTGTTGTGGATATTTTCTTCCGCCAACTTCTTCGCTTCCAGCGCTTTCGCTTCGTCTAGGTCGTGACCGCGGATCGCGGTATCGGCCAGGACGGTCACGGTATCCGGTTGCACTTCCAGCAGGCCGCCGGCAACGAAGACGAACTCTTCTTCAGCCTGGCCGACTACCTTGATGCGGACCGCGCCCGGACGGATGCGGGTAATCAAAGGCGTGTGGCGTGGGTAGATACCCAGCTCGCCCTGTTCACCCGGCAACGCGACGAATTCTGCTTCGCCTGAAAAAATCAGTTCTTCAGCGGAAACCACGTCAACGTGAATTGTGTGTGCCATGTGTGTCCTATCGGGTTGAAGAACCCCGCCGTCTAACGGGCGGGGTTAGGCCCAGACTTAACTTAGTTAAGTTTCTTGGCTTTTTCGATTGCTTCTTCGATCGTGCCGACCATGTAGAACGCTTGTTCCGGCAGGTGATCGAGTTCGCCCGAAGCGATCATTTTGAAGCCCTTGATCGTGTCTTTGAGCGAAACGTATTTACCAGGCGCGCCGGTAAAGACTTCAGCGACGTGGAAAGGCTGCGACAGGAAACGCTGCATCTTACGTGCACGGGCAACCAGCAGTTTGTCTTCCGGTGCCAGCTCGTCCATACCCAGAATCGCGATAATGTCGCGCAATTCCTTGTAGCGTTGCAGGGTCGTTTGCACGGCACGCGCGGTGTCATAGTGCTCTTGACCAACGATCAACGGATCGAGCTGACGCGAGGTCGAATCCAGTGGGTCCACGGCTGGGTAGATACCCAGGGAAGCGATGTCACGCGACAGCGCAACGGTCGAATCCAAGTGAGCAAACGTGGTAGCAGGCGACGGATCGGTGTAATCATCGGCTGGAACGTAGACGGCCTGGATCGAGGTGATCGAACCGGTCTTGGTCGACGTAATACGCTCTTGCAGACGGCCCATTTCTTCCGCCAGGGTCGGTTGGTAACCCACAGCCGACGGCATACGGCCCAGCAGTGCCGACACTTCGGTACCGGCCAGCGTAAAGCGGTAGATGTTGTCGACGAAGAACAACACGTCCTTGCCTTCATCACGGAACGATTCAGCGATCGTCAGGCCGGTCAGCGCGACGCGCAGACGGTTACCTGGCGGTTCATTCATCTGACCGTAGACCATCGCCACTTTGGAGTTCTCTGGGTTTTCCAGATCGACCACTTTCGCGTCAGCCATCTCGTGGTAGAAGTCGTTACCTTCACGGGTACGCTCACCGACGCCGGCGAACACGGACACGCCGCTGTGCGCTTTGGCGATGTTGTTAATCAGTTCCATCATGTTCACGGTCTTGCCTACGCCAGCGCCGCCGAACAGACCAACTTTACCGCCTTTTGCAAACGGGCACACCAAGTCGATCACCTTGATGCCGGTTTCCAGCAGTTCTTGCGATGGCGACAGTTCGTCGTATGCGGGAGCGGTGCGGTGGATCGACGCGATCTGCTCGTGCGACACGGGGCCGCATTCGTCGATCGGGTTGCCCAGCACGTCCATGATGCGACCCAGGGTTGCTTTACCGACTGGCACCATGATAGGTTTGCCGGTATTTTGAATCATCATGCCGCGACGCAGGCCATCGGACGAGCCGAGTGCAATGGTACGGACAATGCCGTCGCCCAACTGCTGTTGTACTTCCAGGGTCAGTTCCGAGCCTGCCATCTTCAAGGCATCAAATACCTTAGGCATCGCGTTGCGGGGAAACTCAACGTCCACCACAGCGCCGATACACTGAACGATTTTGCCATCAGCCATGTTCGTTCCTTCAATATAGTTAAATTCGTTTAAACCGCAGCCGCACCGGCGACGATTTCGGAGAGTTCTTTGGTAATCGCAGCTTGGCGGGTCTTGTTGTAGATCAGCTTCAATTCGCCGATCACACTACCCGCGTTGTCGCTTGCAGCTTTCATCGCGACCATCCGTGCCGATTGCTCGGACGCCAGATTCTCCGCGACTGCCTGGTACACCAGCGCTTCTACATAGCGCTCCAGCAATTCGTCGATGATGCTTTGTGCATCCGGCTCGTAGATGTAATCCCACGAGTGTGCGCTCTTGTCGGCGACCATTTTGTCAGCCGTCAACGGCAGCAACTGTTCGACCACTGGTTCCTGCTTCATCGTGTTGATGAATTTGGTGTAGCACAGGTACACTGCGTCGAGCTTGCCAGCCTGGAATTCTTCGAGCATGACCTTGACAGGTCCGATCAATTTATCCAGGTGCGGCGTATCACCGGTTTGAATGGCAGAGGCGACGATCTTGACGCCGATGCGATTCAAAAAACCCAAACCCTTGTTACCGATGGCAACTGCTTCAATCCGGTTGCCAGCTGCTTCCAGCTCGCGCGACTTCGACGTCACCTGGCGCAGGATGTTGGTGTTCATGCCGCCGCACAGACCTTTGTCGGTCGTGACAACGATGAAACCCACTGCCTTCGCTTGCGTACCCTGGGCAACTGCCAGGAACGGGTGCGTGTATTCCGGATTGGCGTTCGCCAGATTGGCGGCGATATTCCGAATCTTGTCACTGTAGGGACGAGCGGCCCGCATCCGGTCTTGCGCCTTGCGCATTTTGGACGCGGCGACCATTTCCATCGCCTTGGTGATCTTCTTCGTATTCTCTACGCTCTTGATCTTGCCTCGTATCTCTTTGCTTGATGCCATGAGTCCTTACTCCTTCTGCGCGTAGGGCGGCGCCTCACTCGAGGTGGGCGCCGCCTGGCCGCTTAATATGCGCCGGATTTCTTGAAATCAGCAATGGCCGCCGACAGAGTTGCTTCGCTGTCTTTGTCGAGTTGCTTGGTTTCTTCGATCTTGGCCAGCAGAGCAGCTTGCTTGGTCTTCATGTAAGCGTGGACACCAGCTTCGAACGACAGCACTTGCTTGACTGGCACGTCGTCCATGAAGCCTTTGTTCACCGAGAACAGCGATACGGCCATCAGCGAGATCGACAGTGGCGAGTACTGGGCTTGCTTGAGCAATTCCGTTACGCGGGCACCGCGGTCCAGCTGCTTGCGGGTCGATTCATCCAGGTCCGAAGCGAACTGCGCAAACGCGGCCAGTTCACGGTACTGCGCCAAGTCGGTACGGATACCGCCGGACAGGTTTTTGATGACCTTGGTCTGGGCGGCGCCACCGACGCGCGATACGGAAATACCGGCGTTAATCGCAGGACGGATACCGGCGTTGAACAGCGAGGTTTCCAAGAAGATCTGACCGTCGGTAATCGAAATCACGTTGGTTGGAACGAATGCGGACACGTCGCCAGCTTGCGTTTCAATGATCGGCAGTGCCGTCAGGGAACCGGTCTTGCCTTTGACGGCGCCGTCGGTGAACTTCTCGACGTAGTCGGCGTTCACGCGTGCTGCGCGTTCCAGCAGGCGGCTGTGCAGGTAGAACACGTCGCCTGGGTACGCTTCGCGACCTGGTGGACGGCGCAGCAGCAGCGAGATTTGACGGTATGCAACAGCTTGTTTGGACAGATCATCGTAGACGATCAGTGCATCTTCACCGCGGTCACGGAAGTATTCGCCCATGGCGCAACCGGAGTACGGCGAGATGTATTGCATGGCGGCCGATTCCGAAGCGGAAGCGGCGACAACGATGGTGTATTCCATCGCGCCGTGCTGTTCCAGCGAGCGCACGATGTTCTTGATCGACGAGGCTTTTTGGCCAATCGCGACGTAGATACATTTCATGCCCTGGCCTTTTTGATTGATGATCGCATCAATCGCCACGGCCGACTTGCCGGTTTGACGGTCGCCGATGATCAGTTCGCGCTGGCCGCGGCCAACGGGAACCATCGCATCGATCGACTTCAGGCCGGTTTGCATCGGTTGCGAAACGGATTCACGGGCGATCACGCCCGGAGCGATTTTTTCAATCGCGGCCGTCAGTTTGGTCTCGATGGCGCCTTTGCCGTCGATCGGCTGGCCCAGCGCGTTGACAACGCGGCCGAGCAGCTCAGGACCGACTGGCACTTCCAGAATGCGGCCGGTGCATTTCACCGTGTCGCCTTCGGAGATGTGCTCGTAGGCACCCAGAATCACGGAACCGACGGAGTCGCGTTCCAGATTCATTGCCAGGCCAAACGTGTTGCCTGGGAATTCCAGCATCTCGCCTTGCATCACGTCCGACAAACCGTGGATGCGGCAGATACCGTCGGCAACGGAAATAACCGTGCCTTGATTACGCACTTCAGCGCCGCCGTCAAGACCTTGGATCCGGCTCTTGATCAACTCGCTGATTTCAGATGGGTTGAGTTGCATACTAACTCCTAAAAGTGTTTCTCTCAGCTTGCGCGAGGGGTAAGGGTCTGTCTAAGCTGGCCTGCCGAAGCGCGTGTCTTACGACACCAGTGCAGCGTGCAGTTGCTGCAGCTTGGCGCGCACCGAGGTATCGAGCACTTGGTCGCCAACAACCACGCGCACGCCGCCGAGCAGCGATGGATCCACTGTGACGGCAGGGTTGAGCTTACGACTGAATTTCTTTTCCAGCGTTGCGACCAGCTCGGCCGTTTGGCCTTCGCTCAGATCGAAAGCGCTCGTGATCTCGGCGTCAGCCGCACCTTCCAGGCCATTTTTCAAGGCATGGAATTGCGCGCCGATTTCCGGCAGCAGGCTGATGCGGCCATTTTCGATCAACATCGTGACGAAGTTTTTCACTTCCTCATTGAGCGGCGATTTCAACAACGACAGGATGGTGGCGGCGACGTCGCTTTCCGAAACCTTCGGATTGCGCGCGTACGCCTGTACCTCGGGGTGGCTACCGATCTGTGCCAGTTCGGACACCAGCTCGGACCACGCCGCGAGGTTGCTTGACTCCTTACCAGCTTGGGCTACGCGGAACAAAGCTTCCGCGTAGGGACGGGCGACGGTTGCGAGTTCTGCCATGATTACAGCTCGACAGCAAGACGCTGCAACATTTCGGCGTGAGCCGTAGCGTTGACTTCACGCTTCAGGATCTGCTCGGCACCCTTGACAGCCAGGTCAGCCACCTGAGCGCGCAATTGTTCGCGTGCTTTCGACAGTTGCTGTTCGGCGTCCGACTGGGCTTGCGCAATGATACGCGCAGCTTCAGCTTGTGCATTTTGCTTGATCTCTTCAGCAACCAGCTGCGCGCGCTTTTCAGCGTCCGCAACGCGCTGCGACGCTTCTTCACGTGCACTGTTCAATGCCTCTTGCGCACGCTTTTCAGCGACTGCCATCGAAGCCTGACCTTGATCGGCCGCAGCCAATCCATCCGCGATTCGTTTGGCACGCTCATCCAGCGCGTTGTTCAGCGCTGGAAATACGAACTTCATCGAGAACCAGACCAACACCGCGAAGGTGATCATCTGGCCGATGAGCGACATATTGATGTCCATACCTTTGCTCCTAACTAAAAGTTTCTCCTAGGGTTGGAGCGAATTACTGAGCAACAGCCGTCAGAGCGGACAGGAACGGGTTAGCGAACGTGTACAGCAGAGCAACACCAACGCCGATCATCGAGATAGCATCCAGCAGACCAGCGATAACGAACAGTTTGGTTTGCAGTTGTGGCATCAGTTCTGGTTGACGTGCCGAAGCTTCCAGGAATTTGCCACCCAAGATAGCGAAGCCCAGAGCGGTGCCGATTGCGGCCAGGCCGATGATGATTGCTGCTGCCAGAACGGTCATGCTTTGTACTTGTGCGATCAGAGCTTGCATAAAATTCTCCTAAATTTAAAAACGAAAGATACTAAAAAAACAAAATATAAAGTTAATGATTAATGTTTCTCAACCGCGAGGCTCAGATACACAACCGTCAACGCCATAAACACAAAAGCTTGCAAAGTTACAATCAAGATATGGAAAATTGCCCATGGACCACCCAACGCCCACTGTGCCCACCAAGGCAACAACGCGATCAAGATGAAAATCAGTTCGCCGGCATACATATTGCCGAACAGTCGCAGCGACAGGGAGATCAGTTTTGCAACCAGCTCAACCATTTGCAGCAAGAAATTGACAGGTGCCAGGGCGATCGTGCCGATCAGGCCGCTCGCATGGAACGGTGCCGTGAACAGTTCCTTGATCCAGCCGCCCAGGCCCTTGGCCTTGATCGAGAAGGCGATCACGCACAGCACGACCGACAGCGACATGGCGAAGGTGTGGTTGACGTCGGCGGTCGGCACGGCGCGCAGTTTATGCACGCCAAACCAGCTCAGGATCTTCGGCAACAGGTCAACCGGCAGGAAGTCCATCGCGTTCAACAACCAGACCCACACAAAAATAGTGATGGCCAGCGGCGCGATGACCTTGCTTTTCGCGTGGAAGGCCCCATTAATAGTGTCATTGACGATTTCCATGACCATTTCGACGAAGTTTTGCAACTTGCCAGGGACACCAGCCGTCGCGCGGCGCGACGCCATATAGAAAACAGCCAGGAAAACAAAGCCCAGAATGGCCGAAATCCAGAACGTATCCAGATTGATCATGCCGTCGGCACTTCTCAGGTGGGCCAGATGGTGACTGATGTATTCTGTGGCGTTGGCCGGGGCAGCATGGCCCGCTTCAATAGCGTGTTCTGTGGTCATAATGAATTTAGATTTGTCGTTTCAGAGCTCAACAGGCCCCAAAACCAATGATTAAACAGCGAGCAATGAAAACCAGTATGCTAAGGTTGCCACCGCGAAACCCAAGATCAGCCATAACCAGGCGGCCGACTGAAACAACACCAGTGCCAATATAAACAGCACCGCTGTGATAAATATTTTCACCACTTCTGCGCGCAAATGCGCCCGGAATGCCTTATTGGCGTCGCTAGAACCGCGAACCACCAACAGGGCATACACCAGGCTACCGATGACTGCGATAGCGCCGCCGTATGCGGCGGACCAGCCTCTGACACTGCCACCAAAAAACAGGGTAACCGTGGCAAAACTGATAGCGATTGCTAGCTGCAATGCAACTACTTTGTAGACTGGCTTGGCAATACTTTGTTGTGAATCACTCAATTGCCAAGTTCCCAGAAAAATCTACACACGCAAAGACACGGGATTATAGTTGGCTTTGATCTATAGAGTCAAACGTTGGTGCACCGCAGCAGGGCAATTGCTGCGTGAAACTGACGCTTTACCGACTATTCGCCGCCATTTGCACCACTATATGGCAAAGTCGCTTGTCTGGCCGCTTCCAGCCGTGTTATCAAGGAATCACGTGGTGCATCCGGAAAGCATGGCCGGATCGGCCACACCCGCATGGCCCCTGTCTTTGCAGCTTGCTATTTAACCACGCAAACGTGTCAACAAGCCATCGAGCACGTCAAGATCGGCAAAATCGATGACCAATTGGCCACGGCCTTTGTTGCCCATTTTGAACACCACGGGCGTAGCCAGCGCATCGGACAGCTCTTCTTCCAGGCGCGCGATGTCGCCCGACTTTTCCTTTTGCCGCGGCTCGACCGGGTTGGCCGCTTCCTCGAGCGTGCGGGTGACGAGCTTTTCCGTTTCGCGCACCGACAGGCGCTTGGCCACGACCTGGTTCGCCAGGGTGATCTGGCTGGCCGCATCGACGGCCAGCAGCGCGCGCGCATGGCCCATGTCGATATCGCCGGCCATCAGCATGGTTTGCACGGGACTGGCCAGGTTCATCAAACGCAACAGGTTCGACACGGCGCTGCGCGAGCGTCCCAGCGCAGTGGCCGCTTGCTCATGCGTAAAACTGAAGTCGGCGATCAGGCGGTGGATGCCCTGCGCCTCTTCCAAAGGATTGAGGTCTTCGCGCTGGATGTTCTCGATCAGCGCCATGGCCGCGGCGGCCAGATCGTCCACGTCGCGCACCAGCACCGGCACTTCCGTCAGGCCGGCCAGCTGCGAGGCGCGGAAACGGCGTTCGCCCGCGATAATTTCATATTTGACAAGTCCGCTCAGGCTGTCCTGCCCGATCGGGCGCACCAGGATCGGCTGCATCAGCCCTTGCGCCTTGATCGAAGCGGCCAGTTCATTCAAGGCCCCCTCGTCCATGCGCGTGCGCGGCTGGTACTTGCCGGCTTGCATTTGTGATACGGGCAAGTTCGACGGTTGTGTCGTGTCCGGACTGGCAAAATCGCTGCCGCCGCCCAACAGGGCGTCGAGTCCGCGACCCAGTCCTTTTAATTTTTTCGTAGCCATGCTGTCCTAATCGTGTTTTCAGAGTAAGCGCTTACATCAAACCGTGCAGGCGCCCGCCTCTTGTTTACATATGTTTGATGCGCTCGACCATCTCGGCGCCGAAGGCGATATACGCCTGGGCACCTTTCGAGCTGGGGTCGAAGGTCACGCCGGGCAAGCCGTACGACGGCGCTTCGGCCAGGCGCACGTTGCGCGGGATGATGGTATTGAAGACCTTGTCGCCGAAGTGCTGTTCCAGCTGCGCCGACACTTGTTGCGATAATGTCATGCGCGGATCGAACATCACGCGCAGCAAGCCGATGATCTTCAAATCCGGGTTCAGGTTCGCATGCACCTTCTTGATGGTGTTGACCAGGTCGGACAAGCCTTCCAGCGCGTAGTACTCGCACTGCATCGGGATGATCACGCCATGCGCGGCGCACAGACCGTTCAGGGTCAGCATCGACAATGCCGGTGGGCAATCTACCAGGATGAAATCGTATTCGCCGTCCACTTCGGCCAGCGCATCCTTCAGGCGGCGTTCGCGGTTGTCGAGTTCGACCATCTCCACTTCGGCGCCGGCCAGCTCGCGGTTCGACGGCAAGACATCGAAGCGCCCCGCTTCCGAACGCTGGCGTGCCGTCTTCACATCGGACTCGCCCAGCATGACTTCATAGGTCGACGCCTTCAGGCCGGCCTTGTTGATGCCGGCGCCCATGGTCGCATTGCCCTGCGGGTCGAGGTCGACCAGCAGCACGCGCTGGTTCAACTTGGCCAGACCGGCGGAGAGGTTGACGCTCGTTGTGGTTTTACCAACACCACCCTTTTGATTTGCTACACAAAAAATTTTGGCCATGTATCTTCTAGTTGTAAAGAGATGCAAACTTCATCGTGCGCCCCGGCATCTGGCCGAAACGATTTATACTGTTTATTTTATTTATACGATATAAATCGTTTATACGGTTTATATTATTTATACCGTATAAACTGTTTATATGATTTATACCGTTTAATTCCGCGGCCTTTAAATTCTTGCTATAAAGACCAGATGACGCTCTGCATTTAGCCCTGGCACCTGGATCGCCCGTAATTCCGTCACTTTCCAGTCTGCCGGCAGTCGCTCTCTCTCGTCTGGCGGCGCCACCCCTTTCAAGGCGATGAATTGCCCGCCCTCGGCCAGCACGTGGTGCGACCAGTTGACGAAGTCGGACAGGTCGGCAAAGGCACGCGAGGTGATCACGTCGAATTTTTGCGCCACTTCCAGCTGTT
The DNA here is from genome assembly GCF_058797855.1 of Janthinobacterium sp. GW823-FHT01H08. Taxonomy (NCBI): domain Bacteria; kingdom Pseudomonadati; phylum Pseudomonadota; class Betaproteobacteria; order Burkholderiales; family Oxalobacteraceae; genus Janthinobacterium; species Janthinobacterium sp. GW823-FHT01H08. Next base: position 375,452 of record NZ_CM179504.1, on the reverse strand, counting down.
CCACCCGTTTCGTGTACACGGTGACGTTGGCCAGGCCCAGTTCCGCCTTCACTTGCGTCAGAAAAGCCGTCTTTTTATGCACCGTGTCGATCATCGACACCTTCACATCGGGCCGCGCGATGGCCAGGACCATGCCCGGCAAGCCGCCGCCGGCGCCCACGTCGAGCACATGCTTTGCATCCGCGAACGCCGGTACGGCCGCCAGCGAATCGAGCACGTGCAGGGTCAGCATCTGCAGGGGATCGCGCACCGACGTCAGGTTGTACACGCTGTTCCATTTGGCCAGCAAGGCCAGGTAATCGAGCAGTTTTTCCGTCTGATCCGCGCTCAGGTCGAGCCCCAGCGCGGCGATGCCTTCATTCAAAATGGGGGCCAATGCGGCCCGGTCAAACTGCTTCATTCAACAACCTCGTCCTTTAAAGTGGTGGTCTGTATTTCGGCTTGCCCTGCGCCAAAACCGCGCTTTTTCAGATGCACCAGCAGCAGCGAAATCGCCGCCGGCGTCACGCCCGATATGCGCGATGCCTGGCCCAGGGTTTCCGGGCGCTGCTTGTCGAGTTTTTGCCGCACTTCGACCGACAGCGCGCCGATATCGAGGTAATTGAAACCTTCCGGCAAGGCCAGGTTTTCATAGTGTTCGTGGCGCTCGATTTCCTTGCTCTGGCGCTCGATGTAGCCCGCATATTTGAGCTGGATTTCCACCTGCTCGCGCACGGCGGGGTCTTCCACGCCGGGGCCGGCCAGGGCCTGGCCTTCCATGCCCGTCATGCTCATCAGGGTGTCGTAGGCCACGTTCGGGCGGCACAGCAGGTCCGCCAGCGAGTACTCGCGCTCGATGGCCTGGCCCACGATGCGTTCCGATTCGGCGGCCGCCAGGATGCGCGGATTGACCCACGTGGAACGCAGGCGTTCGAGCTCGCGCGCCACCGCTTCGCGCTTGGTCTCGAACGCTTGCCATTGGGCGTCGCCCACGCAGCCCAGCGCGCGCCCGATTTCCGTCAGGCGCATGTCGGCATTGTCTTCGCGCAGGCTCAAACGGTACTCGGCGCGGCTGGTGAACATGCGGTACGGTTCCTGCACGCCCTGGGTGATCAGATCGTCGACCAGCACGCCCAGATAGGCCTCGGAGCGGCCCGGTACCCAGGCTTCCTTGTCCTGCGTCAGCAAGGCCGCATTCAGGCCCGCCAGCATGCCTTGCGCGGCCGCTTCTTCGTAGCCGGTGGTGCCGTTGATCTGGCCGGCGAAGAACAGGCCCGCGACGGCCTTCGTTTCCAGCGACGCCTTCAAGCCGCGCGGGTCGAAATAATCGTATTCGATGGCGTAGCCGGGACGCAGGATATGCGCGTTTTCCATGCCCTTCATCGATTGCACCAGGGCGATCTGCACGTCGAACGGCAGGCTCGTGGAGATGCCGTTCGGATAGAACTCATGCGTCGTCAAACCTTCCGGCTCGAGGAAGATCTGGTGCGATTCCTTGCCCGAGAAACGGTGGATCTTGTCTTCGATCGAGGGGCAGTAACGCGGGCCCACGCCTTCGATGACGCCCGTGTACATGGGGCTGCGGTCCAGGCCGGCGCGGATGATGTCATGCGTCTGGCTATTCGTGTGCGTGACCCAGCACGGCACCTGGCGCGGATGCATGGCCGTGTTGCCCATCACGGAAAACACGGGCACGGGATCGAGGTCGCCCGGCTGCTCTTGCATCACAGAAAAGTCGATCGTGCGGCCATCGATGCGCGGCGGCGTGCCCGTTTTCAGGCGCCCTTGCGGCAGTTTCAGCTCTTTCAGGCGGGCCGACAAGGAGATGGCGGGCGGGTCGCCGGCGCGGCCGGCCGAATAATTATTCAAGCCCACGTGGATCTTGCCGTCGAGGAAAGTGCCGGCCGTCAGCACGACGGCGCGCGCGAGGAACTTCAGGCCGATCTGCGTCACGGCGCCGACGACCCGGTCGCCTTCGACGATCAGGTCATCGACCGCTTGCTGGAACAGCCACAGGTTGCTCTGGTTTTCCAGGCGCGTACGGATGGCGGCCTTGTACAAAATACGGTCGGCCTGGGCGCGCGTGGCGCGGACTGCCGGGCCTTTCGAGGAATTCAGGATGCGGAACTGGATGCCGGACTCGTCGGTGGCAATCGCCATCGCGCCGCCCATGGCATCGACCTCCTTGACCAGGTGGCCCTTGCCGATGCCGCCGATGGAGGGGTTGCACGACATCTGGCCCAGTGTCTCAATATTATGCGTGAGCAATAGCGTCTTCTGCCCCATGCGGGCCGAAGCGAGGGCCGCCTCGGTACCGGCGTGACCACCACCGACAACGATGACGTCGAATTCTGTAGGAAATAACATGATAAATAGGTAACAGTGCAAGTAAAAATGCGGGAAGAGAGCTCCGATTATAGAGTCTTTTTGCGAACGCAACCTTCCATGGGCCAATTTTTGCTTAATTTTTACTCAGTGAGGGCAAGTCGACAGCGATTTTTGTTTCACGTGGAACACGCCCAGGCGCCAGGACAGGCCCGCGCCGCGCTGCGGGGTCCGGCAATGTTTGCTACAATTGCCGCATCGTTCGCCCCATGTTCACGCCAGTGGCCAGCGCGACGATCATCCAGGAGGACGGCCTCCCCCATCATGGGAACACACCGGGACGGCCCGCTCTGTATAGGAGCCGCCATGGCCTGGATACTTTTAATAATTGCCGGCATGTTTGAAGTCGTGTGGGCATACTCGATGAAACTCTCCGAGGGTTTCACCAGACTCACTCCCTCCGTGATTACCGTGCTCATGATGATGGCCAGCTTCGGCTTGCTGTCGCTGGCCATGCGCACCCTGCCCCTGGGTACGGCCTACACCATCTGGACGGGCATCGGTGCCGTCGGCGCCTTTATCGTTGGCATCGTCTTTCTGGGCGAGCAAGTCAATACCATGCGCGTGTTCGCCGCCGTCCTCATCGTGTGCGGTATCGTGCTGATGAAACTGTCATCGAGCCACTGAGAGGAATCCCCATGCTCCTCGAACACTATTTTCCCGTCCTGCTGTTCATTCTGATCGGCATCCTGGTCGGCATCGTGCCCATGCTGCTGGGACGCGTACTGGGGCCGCACAAGCCCGATCCGCAAAAAATGTCACCGTACGAATGCGGCTTCGAGGCGTTCGGCGATGCGCGCGTGAAGTTCAACATCCGCTTCTACTTGGTCGCCATCCTGTTCATCCTGTTCGATATCGAGGTGCTCTTCCTGATGCCGTGGGCGGCCAACGTCAACGAACTGGGCTTGCCCGGCTTCTGGGCCGTCATGGGCTTTCTCGGCGTGCTGGCCATTGGCCTGGCCTATGAATGGAAGCGCGGCGCGCTCGAGTGGGAGTAAGCGCCGCTTTTGGTTCCACGTGAAACAGGCACGTGACAGGAAAGCGGAGTATGCTGGACTTCTGTCTTTACTGTCAGGAGCATGCATGTCCGCCTTCCAGTTCCGTACCGTGCCGCATCTGATCGTTGAACCGGGCGCCGCGGCCCAACTGGGCGCCCATATCGCCCACCACTTCCCCGCCGTGCGCCGCGCCCTGGTCGTCACCGACGCGGGCTTTTTACGCACGGGTCTGGCCGATGCACCGTTGCGCAGCTTGCAAGCGGCCGGCATCGAGATGCATGTCTTTTCCGACGTGCAAGCCGATCCGCCCGAAGCCGTCGTGCTGGCTGGCGTGGCCCAGGCCCAGATGTTTCACGTGGAACTGATTATCGGCCTTGGAGGCGGCAGCTCGCTGGACGTGGCCAAGCTGATCGCCGTGCTGGCGCCCGGCCACCAGGAACTGACCCAGCTGTACGGCATCGGCAACGTGCACGGTCAGCGCCTGCCGCTGGTGCAATTGCCGACGACGGCCGGCACGGGCTCGGAAGTCACGCACATCGCCATCGTCACCACGGGCGCCACCAGCAAGATGGGCGTCGTCGCGCCGCAACTGTATGCGGACCTGGCCATCCTCGACGCCAGCCTGACCCTGGGCTTGCCGCCCGCAGTGACGGCCGCCACCGGCATCGATGCCATGGTGCATGCGATCGAAGCGTACACCAGCCGCCTGCTGAAAAATCCCTTGTCCGACATGCTGGCTACCCAGGCACTGTCGCTGCTCTCCAGCAACTTGCTCGCAGCCTGCCGCGATGGCAGCAACTTGCCGGCGCGGCAAGCCATGCTGCTGGGCGCCATGCTGGCCGGCCAGGCGTTTGCCAACGCACCCGTGGCTGCCGTACATGCGCTCGCCTATCCCATCGGCGGCCTGTTCCACGTGCCGCATGGCCTGTCGAACGCGCTGGTGTTGCCGCACGTGCTGCGTTTTAATCTATCCCATGCGGCGCCCCTGTATGCGCAACTGGCGACCGTATTGGAACCCGGCATCACGGGCAGCGAGGAAGCGCGGGCCGAGGCCCTGATCGACGCCATGCAGGACATTGCCGTAGCTACCGGTATCGCGCGCACCTTGCGCGAAGTGGGCATCACGTCCGGCGACCTGGACCGCCTGGCCGATGAAGCCATGCTGCAAACGCGCTTGCTGGGCAACAATCCCCGTCCCCTCATGCGCGCCGATGCGCGCGCCATCTATGCGGCCGCACTGTGAACCAGCAGACGGAATCTGCCAACCCGCCCAGCTACACTGACGCCATGACGCCTCCCGACATCCCCATTCATCCCGACAGCACCCACTTTCCCTACGGTGCCTGTGCCGGCTGCCATGACAGCGCGCCGCTGCCGTTTGCCTTCGAGTATGCCTATCAGCCCATCGTCGACCTGGCCACGCGCAGCATCTATGCGCACGAGGCGCTGGTGCGTGGCCCGAACGGCGAAAGCGCGGCCAGCGTGCTGGCGCAAGTCAACGACGCCAACCGCTACCGCTTCGATCAGGCGTGCCGCGTCAAGGCCGTGGCCGGTGCAGCGCGCCTCGGCATGCAGGGCTTCCTGTCGATCAATTTTTTGCCCAACGCCGTCTACCGCCCGGAAGTGTGCATCCGCAGCACCCTGGAAGCGGCCAGGCTGCACCGCTTCCCTACCGACAAGATCATCTTTGAAGTGACGGAAGGCGAACGGGTGCAAGACCGTCCCCACCTGGTCGAGATCTTCCGCGCCTACCGGCGCTTCGGTTTCCAGACGGCCATCGATGATTTCGGCGCCGGCTATGCGGGCTTGAACCTGCTGGCCGAATATCAGCCCGACATCATCAAGATCGACATGGACCTGGTGCGCGGCATCGATACGCAGGCGCCGCGCCAGGCCATCGTGCGCGCCATCGCCAGCCTGTGCCGTGAGCTCGGTATCCGCGTGCTGGCCGAAGGCATCGAGACACGCGCCGAGCGCGACTTCCTGGCCAGCTGCGGCATTTCACTGATGCAGGGCTACTGGTTTTCCAAGCCCGTCTTCCAGGGACTGGGCCAGATCGCCGAGTCGGCCTGGGAATAAAAACGGCCACGTGAAACGTGGCCGCAGGTTTCACAAGCGATACAGCCTAGTTCGGAATATCCACCTGCGTGCCCGTCACGCTGACGGCATTGGCGGGCGCCGGCGCCGTGGCGATCGCTGGCACGTTGACATTCGTGATCAGGGTCGACGCATCGGCACGCGTCACCGTGCGCACTACCTGCGATGGCGGCAAGGCTTGCTTGGCGTTCAAGTGCGCATACATGGCGTCCAGCGCCCGGTTCAGGTAGACGTGCAGCGGTACGATCAGGGTCGGCAAGGCGCTGCTGAAGGAATCGAAATGGTTGGCATTGGTCACCTCGATATAGCGTAGCCGGCTGGCGGCCCCTTCCACGGCGGCGTTCAGGCCAAGATAGGCGCGCGAGGCGTGATTGACGGGAATCAAGGTGTCGCTGCGGCCATGCACGATGATGGCCGGCTTGCCCTGCAACTTTCCGCTGGCCGCGACTTCGGCCATGCCGGCCCGCACGCGCACGCTCTGCCCGCCCAGGGTGCCCTGCAAGTTGGCGCCGCTGACGGCGTCGCGCCCCGTCGCCAGGCTGCGCAGGCACAGGAAGCCGTCGAGCGACTGGTCCGCCAGGCTGGTCGATGGCGACACGCCGGCCGTGTAGACTTTGGCGCCGCCCACGCTGTTGTCGTACACGACATTGCCGAGGATGCCGTTTTGCGCGGCAAAGCTGGCAGCCTTTTGCGCCGACGTGAACGCGATCGGATTGCCGCTGCCATCCGTCTGCGCAAACGTGAAACCGCACACTTTATCGGTCACGGAAAATTTCCCGTAGGCATACGCATACGTGACGGCTACGAGGATGTTCGTGCCCGCGTGCGAAGCCTGCAGCGGATCGGAATCGACCAACCAGCCATACGCGCGCAAGCGCTGCTTCGCGTCCGCCTGCTGCGCCGCCAGGTCGGCGCCGTTCAATAAGCCCTTGGCCACCAGCGCCGTGCAGCGTCCCGCATTGCCGGGCACGGAAGCGATGCACGGCTGATACAGGGCCGCATAGGTGGCGTAGTCGAACAGCGCGCGGCCCGGATTGGCCACCACCGCCCCGCCCTGGCGCACGCTGTAAGCGTTAGATGCCGCCGGCTGGATTTGCGGTTCGCTGGCCGCCACGCCGCTGATCAAGCCTTTCGTATCCTGTTCCGCCGCCAGCAAGGCCGAGCCGGCGCCGTTGGAAATGCTCGAGGCGATCGTGATGGTGTTCTTTGGCGTCAGGCGCACGATGCGCGAACTGCCGTCGCGGGCCAGCACGCCGTAGCGTTCATTCAAGACGTAAAACGCCATCTCGACCGCCTGCAAGGTGACCTTGCCCCAGTCCTTCTCCGGGTTTTGCTGCGAGTGCGCATGCTTGAAGGCGATGCGGTTCGGATAGGCGCCAGACCAGGCCAGCCGGTCCGCGTCGCTCAAGTCGGGCGCGAAGAGCGCGTTCTTGCCGGCGGCGACCCTGCCCGCGCGCACGCCGTTCTGCAGGTTGACGCTGTCGTCCTCGAACACATACAGGCCCGTGCCGGAACCCTTGTCCGCATACGCCACGGCGCAACCTTTTTTCAGGCCCCATTCGCCCGAGCTGCCGATGGCGCCGTAAATGCCGCGCGAGCCGCTGGACGTGCCCGTGACGATGCAGGCGCGGTCCGGGTCGAAGCTGGCCGGCACCTGCACCATCAGGGTGACGTTTTTCTTGCCCGTGCCATTATCGGCATAGGCGATGTATTCGCTGCCCGCGACCAGGCCCTCGCCGCTACCCACGTTGCCGGCTGCATCCACGTTCGGCCCGTACAGGGTGCCGTAGCCGCTGTTGGCGGCGATGTCGAGCACGGCGCGGTAATTGGCATAGATCGCATTGCGGCGCAGCTCGAGCGGCGTCGGCTGTTCCGCATTCGCATACGCGGGCGTGGCGCCCGCCAGCCCAGTCTTGCCCAGCCCGGCCGTCAGCAGATCGTTCGTCTTGCCGTCGTAGTCGGCGCGCGTGATGGTGCCCAGGTAGCCGGGCATCTGGTTCAGCTCTTCCGGCGCATGGTTGCTGCCGCAGGCTGCCAACGCCAGCAGGGTGCACAGGCTCGTGCCAACAGTGCCCGCGCGCGTGATCGTCATTTGCATGGTGGTTCTCTCCGTTGAAGTAACAGTGGACGCACAATGAAAAACGCCGGACGAATCGTCCGGCGTTGCTTGAAAATCAGACAGCGGCTTTGGCCGCCCTGCCGCCGAAGCGCGCGATGGCTTCGCCGACGATGCCGCGCCGGAACAGCAGCACGCAGATGACGAAGATCACGCCCGTGACCATGCCCACCGATTCGCCCAGGGTACCGAACCACTCGATGCCCGTGTGCGTGGCCAGGTAGGTGCCGACATCGCCCAGCTTGTTTTCCAGCGCGATGATCAGCACGGCGCCGAGGATGGGGCCGGACAAGGTGCCCATGCCGCCCACCAAGGTCATCAGCACGACCAGGCCCGACATGCCCCAGTACACATCGGTCAAGGTCTCAAAGCCCAGCACCAGGGTCTTGGTGGCGCCGGCCAGGGCGGCCAGCGACGCCGACAGCACGATGGCCATCAGCTTGTACTTGTTGACGTCGTAGCCGAGCGAGATGGCGCGTGGTTCGTTTTCCTTGATCGCCTTGAGCACCTGTCCGAACGGCGAATGGATGGTGCGCACGATCAGGGCGAAGCCGGCGACAAAAATGGCCAGCACGACGTAGTACAGTACCGTGTCGTTGGCCAGGTCTATCGTACCCAGCAAGGTTCCACGTGGAACACCCTGCAAGCCGTCCTCGCCGCCCGTGAACGGCAGGCGCAAGGCCAGGAAGTACACCATCTGCGCCAGCGCCAGGGTGATCATCGTAAAGTAGATGCCCTGGCGGCGGATCGCCAGGCCGCCGATCACCAGGCCCAGCAAGGCGCCCGTGGCGACGCCCGCCAGCAAGCCCAGTTCCGTCGGCCAGCCCCAGGTGCGCAGCGCATAACCGGTGACATAGCCGGCGCCGCCAAAAAATGCCGCGTGGCCGAACGACAGCAAACCCGTGTAGCCGATCAACAAGTTGAAAGCGCAGGCAAACAGGGCAAAGCACAGCAACTTCATCAGGAAGACGGGGTAGCCGTAAAACGGGGCCGCCAACGCCAGCAGCAGGGCAATGGCGTAGCCTACATTCTTATTCATCGTGGTAGCTCCAATACATGACTGATGAGGATTACTTTTCTTTGCCGAACAGGCCGGCGGGACGCAGCAGCAGCACGATGACCATCACCACGAACACCACGGTGGCCGAGCCTTCCGGGTAGAACACGCGGGTCAGGCCCTCGATCACGCCCAGGCCCAGGCCCGTCAGGATGGAACCCATGATGGAACCCATGCCGCCGATCACCACCACGGCAAATACGACGATGATCAGGTTCGAGCCCATCAGCGGCGAAACCTGGATGATCGGCGCCGCCAGCACGCCGGCGAAACCGGCCAGCGCCACGCCGAAGCCGAAGGTCAAGGTCACCATCAGCGGCACGTTGATGCCGAACGCCTCCACCAGTTTCGGGTTTTCCGTGCCGGCCCGCAGGTAGGCGCCGAGCTTGGTTTTCTCGATGACGAACCAGGTGGCCAGGCAGACGGAGAGCGAGGCGATCACCACCCAGGCGCGGTAGTTCGGCAAGATCATGAAGCCGAGGTCCGTCGCGCCGGCCAGCGCTTCGGGTACGGCATACGGCTGACCCGAGACGCCATAAAACGAGCGGAACACGCCCTCCATGATCAGGGTGATGCCGAAGGTCAGCAGCAAGCCATACAGGTGGTCGAGTTTATACAGCCAGCGCAGCATGGTCTTTTCGATCAGGATGCCGAGCAGGCCGACGAGGATCGGGGCGATGACCAGCATGGCCCAGTAATTGATGTCGAAATAGCTGAGGCCCATCCAGGCCAGGAAGGCACCCATCATATACATGGCGCCGTGCGAGAAATTAATAACGTTGAGCAAGCCGAAGATGACGGCCAGACCGAGAGACAACATGGCATAGAACGAGCCGTTGACGAGACCCAGCAGCAGCTGGCTCATCATCGCTTGTAATGGAACGCCGAAAATTTCCATGGCATCACAGTATAAAAAGCACCGCCGGGTAGCGGTGTGGTATCAAGGGAAACGCGCCACCGCAAACGGGTGCGGCGGCGCAAGGCGAACCCTGCGAGCGAAGCGCATGCAGGACAGAGCGCCCGCGCGGCGGCGGGCGATCCACAGGGATTGCTACAGCGTTACTTCCACAGCGAACACTTCGATTCGGCCTTGGTCACATACGCCTGTGCACCGGGCACGGTGGCGACCACCTTGTAGTAATCCCATGGGTATTTCGACTCGGACGGTTTCTTGACTTCCATCAAATACATATCGTGCACCATGCGGCCATCGGGGCGTACTTCGCCATTCTGGGTGAACATGTCGTTGATCTTGGTCTTCTTCAGATACGCCATGACTTTCTCGGTGTCATCCGTGCCGATCGCCTTGACGGCTTTCAGGTAGTTCGCCGCGGCCGAATAGTCGGCCGCCTGCAGCATCGACGGCTCCTTCTTCATCTTGGCGAAATAGCGTTTCGACCAGGCGCGCGTTTCAGGATTCAAGTCCCAGTACCAGCCATCGGTCAGGTACATGCCCTGCGTCAGGTTCAGGCCCAGCGAATGGATGTCGTTGATGAAGATCAGCAAGCCGGCCAGTTTCATCGATTTCGTCAGGCCGAACTCGTTGGCCGCCTTGATGCTGTTGATGGCGTCGCCACCCGCATTGGCCAGACCGAGGATCTGCGGTTTGGCCGCTTGCGCCTGCAGCAGGAAGGACGAGAAATCCGAGGCGCCCAGCGGATGCTTGACGCTGCCCAGCACCTTGCCGCCGGCCGCCTTGACGACCTCGGCCGTGTCTTTTTCCAGCGAATGGCCAAACGCATAGTCGGCCGTCATGAAATACCAGTTCTTGCCGCCCTGCTTGACGATGGTGCCGCCCGTGCCGCGCGCCAGCGCCACTGTGTCGTAGGCGTAATGCACGGTGTACGGCGTGCATTCTTCGTTCGTCAGGCGCGAGGAGCCGGCACCGATGGCAATGAAGATTTTCTTCTTTTCCGCCGCGACCTTGGCCATGGCCAGGCTGGCGCCGGAATTGGTGCCGCCGATCAGCATGTCGACGCCCTGCTGGTCGAACCATTCGCGTGCCTTCGAGGCGGCGATGTCGGCCTTGTTTTGATGGTCGGCGGAAATGAATTCCACCTTTTTGCCGGCCAGTACCACGCCGGCATCGGCGATCGCCATCTTGATGGCTTCCGCGCCACCGAGGCCGTCGACGTCGGAATACACGCCTGACATGTCGGAAATAAAACCGATCTTGATGGTATCGCCCGATACCTGGGCGTGCGCGGCGGCGGAAAAGCCCAGGGCGCAAAGAGTGGCGGTGGCAATGGCGATAGCGTTACGTTTCATAGTGTCTCCGTTGGGATTATTGTTTGCTATTTAAACGATTGCTCGACGACGATACGGAACTACATGGGCATTACACGCCAAGCAGCTCGGTCAATACCGGCATCTTGGCTTCCAGTTCGGATGCAGCAAAAGTCTCGACGATCTGACCGTGCTCCATCACATAAAACCGGTCCGCCAGCGGCGCGGCAAACCGGAAATTCTGTTCCACCATGACGATGGTGTAGCCCTTTGCCTTCAGGGTGGTAATCATGCGCGCCAGGCCCTGCACGATGACGGGTGCCAGGCCTTCGGAAATTTCATCGAGCAGCAGCAAACGGGCGCCCGTGCGCAGGATGCGCGCCACGGCCAGCATCTGCTGCTCCCCGCCCGACAGGCGCGTGCCCTGGCTGTGGCGGCGCTCCTGCAAATTCGGGAACATGGCGTAGATTTCCTCCACCGACATGCCCTTCTCGCCGCTGGCCAGGGTCGGCGGCAGCAGCAGGTTTTCCTCGGTCGACAGCGACGAGAAAATGCCGCGCTCTTCAGGACAGTAACCGATACCCAGGTGGGCGATTTTGTGCGTGGCCAAACCTATCGCTTCGCTGCCATTGACTTTGATGGAGCCCGTGCGTGCGCCCGTCAGCCCCATGATGGCGCGCAAGGTGGTCGTGCGGCCGGCGCCGTTGCGGCCCAGCAAAGTCACCACTTCGCCCTGCTCCACTTTCAGGTTGACGTCGTGCAGGATGTGCGATTCGCCATACCAGGTGTGCAGTTGCGTAATTTCCAGCGCGGGTGCGCCACCATTCACTTGTGTCGCCATCAATGCGCCCCTTCCAGTTCGGCGTGGGTGGTGCCCATGTAGGCTTCCATCACTTGCGGATTGCGCGACACTTCCGCGTAACTGCCCTCGGCCAGCATGGCGCCGCGCTGCAGGACGGAAATCTTGTCACAGATGCCAGAGACCACGCTCATATTGTGTTCCACCATCAAAATCGTGCGGCCGGCCGACACTTTTTTGATCAGCTCGGTGACGCGGTGCACGTCTTCGTGGCCCATGCCTTGCGTCGGTTCATCGAGCAGCATCATTTCCGGCTCCATCGCCAGGGTGGTGGCAATTTCCAGCGCCCGCTTGCGTCCGTAGGGCATGTCGACCGTGATGGTGTCGGCAAACTCCGTCAGGTCGACTTCGGCCAGCAAGGCCATGGCGCGGTCGTTGAGCTGGTTCAAGGCACGTTCGCTTTGCCAGAAATGGAACGAGGTACCGAGCTGGCGCTGCAAGCCGATGCGCACATTCTGCAGCACGGACAGATGCGGGAAGACGGCGGAAATCTGGAAGGAACGGATCACGCCCATGCGCGCGATCTGGGCCGGTTTGGCGGCCGTGATATCTTTCCCATTGAACAGGATCTGTCCGGATGTGGGGACCAGGAATTTGGTGAGCAAGTTGAAACACGTGGTCTTGCCGGCGCCGTTAGGACCGATCAAGGCGTGGATATGGCCCCGCTCTACCTTCAGGTTCACCTCGCTCACAGCGGTGAAACCCTTGAATTCCTTGGTCAAATTTCTTGTTTCCAAGATTACGTTTGACATCGTGTCTCCTAGTTGTACTTTTTGTACTACTTAGTCATTTTTATAATACACAACTTAAATTTAACGCACAATACAGTATAACTACGGGGATTTTTCGCCAGCCCGAATGGCGCAAACTCGCACGCTTGCCCCGCTATTTCCAGGCCGCGTGTATCATTTGCGCCGCTTTTTCCGCGATCATCACGGTGGGCGAGTTCGTGTTACCAGAAGTAATGTACGGCATGATCGAGGCATCGACGACACGTAAACCATCTACGCCGATCACGCGCAGGGAGCTGTCGACCACGCTAGAGGCCTCGCTGGCCAGACCCATGCGGCAGGTGCCCACCGGGTGGAAGATGGTGGTGCCGATCTGGCTGGCCGCCTGCGCCAGCTCTTCCTGGCTCTGGAATTGCACGCCCGGCTTGTATTCTTCGGGAGCGAATTTTTTCAGGGCCGGCGCGGCGGCGATGGCGCGCGTCAGGCGCAAGGCGTCGGCCGCCACGGCGCGGTCCTGCTCGGTACTCAGGTAATTGGGCACGATCTTCGGCGCCGCATAGCTGTCGGCGCTGGCGATGTGCACATGGCCGCGCGAGGTGGGACGCAAATTACAGACGCTGGCCGTAAACGCGGGAAACGCATGCAAGGGTTCGCCGAATTTGTCGAGCGACAGCGGCTGCACGTGGTATTGCAGATTCGGCGTGGCTTGCTGCGGGTCGGACTTGGCGAACGCCCCCAGCTGCGACGGCGCCATCGACATGGGCCCGCTCTGGAACAGCGCATATTGCAAGCCGATCTGCATTTTTCCGACGATATTGCTGGCCATCACGTTCAAGGTCTTGACGCCCTGCACCTTGTACACCATACGCAGCTGCAAATGGTCTTGCAAATTGCCGCCCACGCCAGCCGAGTCCAGCACGGGCGTGATGCCGTGTTCGCGCAGCAAGGCGGCCGGGCCGATGCCGGACAATTGCAGCAATTGGGGCGAACCGATGGCACCCGCCGTCAGCAAGGTTTCCCGTTTGGCCGTCGCCTGCCACTGCGTGCCGCCGCCCGTAAACACGATGCCCGTGCAGCGCGGCCCCGTTTCCGTCGTTTCCAGCAGCAGACGTTCCACGTGGCAGCCCGTCATGATCGTCAGGTTCGGCCGGCGCGCGGCCGGTTTCAAGAACGCTTTCGAGGTATTCCAGCGAATGCCGCGGCGCTGATTGACGTCGAAATACGCGCTGCCGCTATTGTCGCCGCCATTGAAATCGCTGGTTTTCGGGATGCCCACCTGCTGCGCCGCGTCGCGGAACGCATTCAAAATATCCCACGACAGGCGCTGTTTTTCCACGCGCCACTCGCCACCGACGCCATGGTTTTCCGAGGCACCGCCGTAATAATCCTCGCTTTGTTTAAATAGCGGCAAGACTTTGTCCCAGCGCCACGAAGCGTCGTCCGTCAGGTCGGCCCAGTGATCGTAATCGCCGGCCTGGCCACGCATGTAGATCATGCCGTTGATGGAAGAGCTGCCCCCGAGCACTTTGCCGCGCGGATAGATCAGGCTGCGCCCGCCCAGGCCCGCGTCCGCCTGCGTGGTATACAACCAGTCCGTGCGGGGGTTGCCGATGCAATGCAGATAGCCGACGGGGATGTGGATCCACACGTAATCGTCCTTGCCGCCCGCTTCCACGAGCAAAACGTTGGCATCCTTGTCGCGCGTGAGCCGGTTGGCCAGCACGCAACCTGCCGTGCCGCCGCCCACGATGATGTAGTCGTATTCGCCTGCCGATTCCAATGAAGCTCCTTTCGGTATGCCATCAAGCTGTCGCGCGGCGTGTCTCCCCACCGCGTCCCTTTACCAGAGTCTGTCTTTCTTCATGCATGCATGGCTGCTGAGCCGCCTTGAGATTACCACCAGTGCCGGGCCAGGGCGACATTAATCGTGGCCAGCGATATGGGCGAGCGTCACGCTAAGCTCAAAAACAAGGCCGCCAAGCTGTGGATAACCGTATGGATATCCACAGGTACGATATGTGAGTAAACGAAAATTTTTTTGGACGCTTTTTTTTATCCCAAAACCATCCCCGGCAGATACAACCCTTACTCAGCGTTTATCCGTACGCCAAGCGATTGTTTACAAGGATAAATCAGGACTTATCCACAGAAGATGTCGCCGTTAACTACTATTACTATTCTTGTATACGATCTTGTTAAGGTAAACCGGACAACGCGCGCTTTGTCTGCCCTTTCCTTCGGGAAGATTCACAAACCTGTCTTCAAAAAAAAACGGCGACCTGCTTTCACTGACAAAAAAAAATCGCGCCAACAACTGAGCGACGAAAACCGGCACGGCCGGCATCACGCGCACTGCACTGCCAAACCGTTTTGCAAAATGGAAACGTCAACCGTCCTGGCCAGGTATTCGGCCAAGAGACGGTGCGATGTCGAAAAGAGGGGGTATTTGAGACGATTGTGGATAAGTCACTTGATATCCACAGGATGACTTGTGAGTAAACACGAACTTTTGCGCAGGCCCGCATTTTATACAATTTTGCTCCTCGCGGGATACAGCGATTATGCACGCTTTATTTTGCGCGTAAACGGTTGATCCTGTTGAAAAAAAGTGACTTATCCACAGAAAAAAACGCGTTTACTATTACTACTATTTTTATATATAGCTCTATTGTAAAACGACAAAAAAAGCGGAAGTCCGGGGATATTTCCAAAAAGCATGCAAAAACCGTCAGAAAAAAAGCCAACGGCAACAGTGCTACCCACTGCCAAACCGTCTTCCAGGAATCACCTGGAGGCCGATGTTCGTGAAAGAACAGCGTTCATGATCGCTCAGCTTCGATTGCCAGACAGGAGTCAGTACACACAAATCCCGTCAAACATGTCACTGCAGCAAGAAAAAACGCGATTTTTGCTTGCCGGTGTGGATAAGTGCCTGCATATCCACAGGATGAGATGTGGGAAAAGTCGATCTTTGTCCACAAGCCAATTTTTATCCCAAACAAGTCCTCGCTGGATACAATGCTTGTGCGCCTACTTTTTTGTGCGCTAAGTTGATGATTTTTCGATGGTATACCGACTTATCCACAAAAAAATGGCCGTTTACTATCACTACTATTTTTATGTATACATCTTTATTTAAAACACAGAGACAAACGCGCACGGTGGAAAAGTCACCGAAACGGCTGTTTTCACCCTGTAAACCGTTTTGCAATCTCAAAAACCTGTAAAAACAGCATGAATTCACACAAAAAAATGCGTTTAGGCATCATCAGTGCCTTGCACGAAGAACAGCAGGGGCTGGTAGAAGCCATGCAAGGCCCCCAGAGGCGTTCGCACGGCATGCGTGACTACACCCTGGGAACCCTGTGGAATATCGACGCTGTGTGCGTCCTGTCGCGTCTGGGCAAGGTTGCCGCTGCCATGACAGCTTCTATCCTTGTGGAAAAGTACGGAGTTACCCACATCGTCTTCACCGGCGTGGCCGGCAGTGGGGATAAACACGTGAAAGTGGGCGACATCGTGGTGGCCGAATCGCTGCTGCAGCATGATATGGACGCCCGACCTTTGTTTCCCCGCTTCGAAGTGCCGCTGACGGGACTGCAGCGCTTCGCCACGGATCTGGAATTGAGCACGCAACTGGCAGCTGCCGCGGAAGATTTCCTGCGTGACGATGTTTCCAGCGTGCTCAAGGCGGCCGATATCGCGGCATTTGGCTTGCAGCACGCCAAAGTACACCGCGGCCTGATCGCCAGCGGCGACCAGTTCATCAGCAGCGCCGCGCATATCAACCAGCTGAAAGCGGATATCCCTGATTTGCTGGCCGTCGAAATGGAAGGCGCCGCCGTGGCGCAAGTGTGTTTTGAACTCGGCGTGCCGTTTACGGTCATGCGCACCATTTCCGACAACGCGAATGAGGAGGCGGCCGTCGACTTCATGCGTTTCGTGCAATCCGTCGCTTCGCCGTATGCGTTTGCAGTGATTCAGCAGCTATGCCAGCGCCTGGCTGGCTGATGTTTCAGCTAGCGTGCATAAAAAAAGGGCAGAACCACTGGTTCTGCCCTTTTTGCGTTGATGACCTGCTTAAATATTAGACGCTGAGCATCATCAAACTCGCGTTACCACCGGCCGCCGTCGTATTCACGCACAGCGCCCGCTCAGCGACCAGGCGCCACAGGGGGATGGCACCGTCTTGCGTGGTGGCGATGGTGGCCACCAGGGCCCCTTCCCGTGCCGCCAGCAGCGGTTTGAGCTGGCCATCGAGGCTAGGCTCGATCATGGCGATCTGGAAATCCTGCTTGACCGACTCGAGGCTGCTGACGATCTGGATGCGGTCCTTCAGCGCGGCCGGCAAATCACCCGGGATCAGCTCCGGCGCTTGCGCCAGCACCAGGGCCTGGTTACCGGTGGCCAGGACGGCCGCCAGCTGGTTCATCAAGGTGCCGGAGGTGGCCGCCGCGCACAGAATCGTGCCCCGTGCGGCAAAGCTCAGGGTATTGCGCTCGCCCGTCGGGCCTGGCAAGACGGTGGTGCTGCCCAGCAAGGTGGTGCGTGCGTATTCCTGCGCCAGTTGCTCGACCTTGTCGTGGCCATGCATCTTCGCCCACACGGTCAGCGCGTCGAGCGCGGGCGGCGCCTGGCGCTGGTGCTGCGCGCCGGCCGGCGCATTGCGCTGCAGGCGTTTCAGATACAGGGGGCCACCGGCTTTCGGTCCCGTGCCCGATTTGCCTTCGCCGCCGAACGGCTGCACGCCGACGACGGCGCCAACGATGTTACGGTTCACATAAATATTGCCCACGTGCGCGCGCTGGGTGATGAAAGCGATGGTTTCATCGATGCGCGTATGGATGCCCAGGGTCAAGCCGTAACCGCTGTCGTTGATCGATTGCACCAGTTGCGGCAGTTCGGCCCGCTTGTAGCGGATCACGTGCAGCACGGGGCCGAAGACTTCCTGCGTCAATTGCGCCAGCGACTTGATTTCCAACACGGTCGGGGCGACGAACGTGCCTTTGACGGTCGGCAAATCGAGCGAATAATGGTCGATGGCCATGGTTTTCATCTTGTTGATATGCGCCAGCAAGTTACCTTGCGCTTCCGCATCGATGACGGGACCGATATCGGTCGCCAGGCGGTCAGGATTGCCAACGCGCAATTCCTGCATGGCACCTTTCAGCATATGGATGGTCTTGTCGGCGATTTCCGTTTGCAGGAACAGCACGCGCAAGGCCGAGCAGCGCTGGCCGGCGCTGTCAAAAGCGGACGACATCACGTCCTGCACCACCTGTTCCGGCAAGGCGGACGAATCGACGATCAGCGCGTTCTGGCCGCCCGTTTCGGCGATCAGGGGAATGTCGATGCCTTCGGCCACGGCGCGCGCGGCCAGGTTGCGGTTGATCAACTGCGCCACTTCAGTCGAGCCCGTGAAAATCACGCCTTTCACGCGCGCGTCATTGCACAGGCCGGCCCCGACCACTTCTCCGCTGCCGGGCAAGAATTGCAGCGCACCGCGCGGCACGCCCGCCGCATGCAGCAATTGCACGGCGCGGTGGGCGATCAGCGGCGTTTGCTCGGCCGGCTTGGCCAGCACCACGTTGCCGGCGGCAAGCGCGGCGGCCAGCTGGCCCGTAAAGATGGCCAGCGGGAAATTCCACGGGCTGATGCAGGTGACGGGACCGAGCGCCAGGGTGTTTGGCGCGTGTTCCACCTGCGCCGCGTAGTAGCGCAGGAAGTCGACGGCTTCGCGGATTTCCGCGATCGCGTTCGGCAGCGACTTGCCCGCTTCGCGCACGGCCAGGGCCATCAGCTCAATATGGTGTTCCTCGAACAGGTCGGCGGCGCGCAGCAACGCTTGCGCGCGGACCGACGGTTCCGTCATTTGCCAATCCATGGCATACGCGCTGGCGCTGGCCAGCGCCGTTTCCACGTCGGCCGGGCCGGCTTCCATGACCTTGCCCACGACATCGTCGTGCTGGGCCGGATTGTGGATGACTTGCATCGGCGTATTCAGGCTGACGGCGCCATCGATCAGCGGCGCCGCCTGCCATGTCTGCTGCTGCGCCAGGCCGGTGGCCAGGGTGCGCAAGGTGTCTTCATTCGACAGGTCCAGGCCGGCCGAGTTCCTGCGCTCGCTGCCAAACATGTCCAGCGGCAGCGGAATCGATGGGTGCGGCAAGCCGCCCTGCAGGCGTGCCTGTTCCAGCGGATCGCGGATCAGGCTATCGATGGCCACGCTTTCGTCGACGATCTGGTTGACGAACGATGAGTTGGCGCCGTTTTCCAGCAGGCGGCGCACCAGGTAGGCCAGCAGGGTTTCATGCGAGCCGACGGGGGCGTAGATGCGGCACGGCTTGTCCAGGTTGTCGGGGCCGACGACCTGGTCGTACAGGGTTTCGCCCATGCCGTGCAGGCACTGGAATTCATAGTCGGTAATACCGTCGCGTTTTGCCCAGGTATAAATGGTCGACAGGGTTTGCGCGTTGTGCGTGGCAAACTGCGGGTAGATCAGGCTGCTGGCAGCCAGCAGTTTTTGCGCACACACGAGGTAAGAGACGTCCGTGTAGACCTTGCGCGTGTAGACGGGATAGCCTTCCTGGCCGTCGACTTGCGCGCGCTTGACTTCCGCATCCCAGTACGCGCCTTTCACCAGGCGCACCATGAACTTGCGTCCGCTGCGGTGCGCCAGGTCGATCAGGAAATCGATGGCGAACGGGCAGCGCTTTTGATACGCCTGCACCACGTAGCCGATGCCGTCGAAGCCGGCCAGGTCCGCATCGAACGCCAGTGCTTCCATCAGGTCGAGCGACAGTTCCAGGCGGTCCGTTTCTTCCGCATCGATATTGAAGCCGATGTTGTACTGTTTGGCCAGCAACAGCAACGCTTTGACCTTCGGCAGCAATTCTTCCATGACGCGGGCGCGCTGGGCGCGGCTGTAGCGCGCATGCAGGGCCGACAGTTTCACGGAAATGCCGGGGCCGTTGCGGATGCCGCGCCCGTTCGATGCCTTGCCGATCGCGTGGATCGCCGTTTCGTACGAGGCGTAATAGTTGGCCGCGTCGGCTTGTGTCAGGGCCGCCTCGCCCAGCATGTCGTACGAGTAACGGTAGCCGCGCGTTTCATTCTCGCGGCTGTTCTTCAACGCTTCCTCGATGGTTTGCCCCGTCACGAACTGGTTGCCCAGCATGCGCATGGCCAGGTCGACGCCCTTGCGGATCAGCGGTTCGCCGCCTTTGGCGATGAGCTTGGTCATGGCCGAACCGAGGCCCGATTCGCTGCTGGTACTGACCAGTTTGCCCGTAATCAGCAAGCCCCAGGTGGCGGCATTGACGAACAGCGACGGCGATTCGCCCAGGTGCTTCTTCCAGTCGCCCTTGCTGATTTTGTCGGCGATCAAACGGTCGGCCGTTTGACTGTCGGGTATACGCAACAGCGCTTCAGCCAGACACATCAATGCAACACCCTCTTCCGACGATAGCGAGAACTCGTGCATCAGTGCATCGACACCGGACGCGCGTGTGCGTTTTTGGCGCACGTTCGAGACCAGGCGATGCGCCAGCGCTTGTCCTTCGGTGATCGTTTCGGTACTGCTGGGGCGCACTTGTTGCAACAGCCACTGCACGGCGGAAACCTCATCGCGCCTATAGGCGGCAGTGATGGCGGCGCGTTGTGGTGTCGCTTCGGGCAGGATTTCTGCCTGGAACGCAGCAAAAGGAATCGGGGTAAAAGCCGAGGGGCCTGCAGGGTGCATAAGTGCTCTTTACAAGGAAAAAGGGGACGAAAACTGACGTAATTCTTGCTCTTTTTTGGTGCAAAAAAATACAGAAAGTCGGACGTTAAGATGATTCGATTGTAAAGGGGATTCTTATGGATTAATTCTGGTAATACAGGGGACTAGCAATAGATAGTTTTTGATGCGACAATTTAACCAAATAATATTAATTTGGGGGTGATAGGAATGCTGGACAAGATCAGTAAGAAAATCTTGATGGAATTGCAGAGCGATGGACGCATCAGCAATGTGGAGCTGGCCGCGCGCGTGAACCTGTCGCCGGCCGCCTGCCTGGAGCGCGTGCGCAAGTTGCACGAATCCGGTTACATCATGGGCTATACGGCCCAGTTGAACCCGCAGTTGCTCGACGTGTCGCTGCTGGTGTTCATCGAAGTGGTGCTCGATCGCACAACACCGGAAGTGTTCGACGCCTTCAAGCATAGCGTACAAATCATTCCAGAGGTACTGGAATGTCATATGGTGGCCGGCGGCTTCGATTACCTGGTCAAGGCGCGCGTCAAGGACATGGCCGCCTACCGCGAATTCCTGGGCAAGACCTTGCTGCAAAAAGGTGTGCGGGAAACCCACACTTATGCCGTCATGGAAGAGGTCAAAAACACCACCAAATTGCCAATTAAGTGACCTTGGTGCAGCCGCCCCACTTTTCTGATTGAGCTATCGGAACAAATGTTGTAGGGTAGAACTACAAATCTGCTATCCGGTAGCCGCCTGAAACGCCGCATAGACGTGACGTTCAGGGTGCAAGGCGGGCAATCGTGCCCACCCGCATACGGTTACAGCACGTCCCTTCAACGGGACGTGACGGGTTCGCGCAGCGGGGGACAAATGAAGCAGTTGCAGCATCAGCTGGTGCGTTTCTTTGTATTCACGATCCTGGCCATGGCCATCGCCTGTTGCCTGGCCTATCTGTTGCTGCTCTCGGGCGGCGACCATCCGTATCTGATCGCTTGCGTGGCCGCCGCCATCGGTGCCGCGCTGCTGGCGTTCGCCAGCCATGCGCGCGGCGAGCCGGGTTTGCACGAGTTCGCCGGCACCGTGGGCAACGCCATCGACGCCATCATGATCGGCGCGGCGGAAACTTCGTATTTTGTCGATTCCGTCAAACAGAAGGTGGAACTCGACGTGCGCACGGCCAGCGACATTGCCGATAGCTCCGTGCAAAATGCCGCGATGACGGAAAAGATCGCCGCCAATGCGGAACGGGCCGCCAAGGTGGCCGCCGGTGTGCGTGTGGAAAGCGTGGCGGCGCGCGCCGAAGTGGACCAGGGCTTGCGCCGCATCAATCATGCACGCGAGGAAGCGCAAGGCGCCTCCAGCAACATGCTGAGCTTGCAGGAAAAATCCAAACGCATCACGGGCTTTACGGAAGCCATTTCCGATATTTCCGCGCGCACCAACTTGCTGGCGCTGAACGCCGCCATCGAAGCGGCGCGCGCCGGCGAGCACGGCCGTGGTTTTGCCGTGGTGGCCGGCGAAGTGCGGCAACTGGCGCAGCGCACCAAGGAAGCGTCCGATGAAATCAGCGTGATGGTGCGCGAAATCAATGAACAGGCGGAAAAAGCCGCACGTGGCATGAGTTCGCTGGCGACCGGTGTCACGGAAGCGGCGCGCAATGTCGAAAGCGTGCATGCCTCGCTCAGCCATATCGAGGAATCGTCGGGCGAGTCCGAGGACGAGATCGGGCAAATCGCCCGCGCCTCGCGCGAGCACGTCGACACGACGCAGCTGATCGCCGACGCCATCCTGCAAATCCGCGACAGCATGTTGTCGACGAATGCGGAATTGCCGCGTGCCACACAGTCGGCCATGGCCCTGGCCGAGCGGGCCGAAGTGATCGCCGGCGCGCTGGGCGAATCGAGCGTGGCCACGCCGCACGACGAGATCCGCGAGGCGGCCCAGCGCGCCGCGCGCGAGGTAGGCAAACTGTTCGAGCAGGCGATCGCCTCGGGCCGCATCACGCGCGAAGCCCTGTTCGACCGCCACTACCGCCCCATCCCGAACACCAATCCGCCCAAGCACAACACGAAGTTCGATGCCTTTACGGACAAGGTGCTGCCCGACCTGCAGGAAGGCGTGCTGGCCGCGTTACCCCATCTCGCGTATGCGGGCGCCGTCGACAACAATGGCTATTTTCCAACGCATAACAAGAAGTTTTCCCAGCCGCTGACGGGCGACTACGCCACCGATATCGTGAATAACCGCACCAAGCGCATCTTCAGCGACCGTACGGGCAAGCGCTGCGGCAGCAACACCAAGCCCTTCCTGTTGCAGACCTATAAACGCGACACGGGCGAAGTCATGCACGATTTATCCGTGCCGATTCACGTCGAGGGCAAGCACTGGGGCGGTTTCAGAATCGGTTATCGGTCCAGCAATCACGCATAAAAAAAACGCCTGAGACATCAGGCGTTTTTTTGTTACGTACAGGTGTTATTCGACGTGCGGCTTCGGTGCCACGCCGCCGCCGGCCGCCGTGGCCGTCCGTAACGTGGGCGTGTTCATGCTTTCCAGGTGGTTGCGCAGCCACTTGTGGGCGGGGCTGCGGGCGTCGCGTTCGTGCCACAGCATGTCCAGGTGGACGGCCGGCAAGGTCAACGGCAAATCCTTGTACAGCAGAGACTCCGTCATGCCCGTCGAGGCGATCAGATGGCGCGGCAAGACCGTGATCAGGTCGGAATTGGCGACGACGCGCCCGGCCGTGAAGAACTGGTTGACCGTCAACAAAATGCGCCGTTCGCGGTGGATCTGCGACAGCGCTTCGTCGATCAAGCCATGCGCGCGGCCGGAAAAGCTCACCAGTAAATGGTTGGCCGCGCAATAGTTATCCAGGGTCAATTCCTTGTCGGCCAGCGGATGGCCGCGCCGCATCACGCATACATACTTGCCGGAATACAGGCGCTCGTGGCGGATGGGCGAACCCGTCTCGCTCGACAATTGCGCCGCCACGCCCGGAAAGAAGCCCACGGCCAGGTCGATATCGCCGCGCAGCAGCATCGGGCGCGGTTCGCGCGTCGTCAGCGGCATCATGCGCACGTTGACGCCAGGCGCTTCGCGTTCGATCGAGCGCATCAATGAAGGCAGCCAGAACGCGGCCGTCGCGTCGGCCATGGCCATGCGGAAGGTGGCGTGCGTCTTCGACACGTCGAAGGTTTCCGGCGTGACGGCCGCTTCCAGGCTGGCCAGGGCCGAGCGTACGGACGGCCACAGCGCTTCGGCGCGGGGCGTGGGTTTCACGCCATACGCCGTGCGGATCAGCAATTCGTCACCGAGGCTCTCGCGCAGCCGTTTGATGGCGTTCGATACCGCCGGCTGCGTCATCGCCAGGTGGCCCGCTGCGCGCGTCAGGTTTTGTTCCGTCATGACGGCGTCGAAAACACGCAGCAAGTTCAGATCCAGCGTCAGAAAACTCATGGAAAGCCCAAGATAAAAGTTGAATTGATTACTTAAAATTGATTACTTAGGAGTGTAAACCGCGCCGGGCACGAATATTTTCACTCGTTAAAAAATATTACAGTTTTCCATTCACGATTCATATAATTGGTATCAAGAAATGGAATTAGATTTATATGTTGCACTGCACTATAGTACTGGCAAATTCTATAATGCACTGGAACAGTATGTCTACCTTCGCCTCCGCCCTGTACGCAGTATCCGCACCCGTGCTGGAGATTTCCCTGCTGAACGCCCTGCAACTCGTGCTGGTGATCGTCGCCGTGGGCGCCTTCGCCCTGCTGTTCAAGCCATTGCTGGTGGGCATTGCCCGCGCCATGGTGCTGGTGGTGCGTCCCAAGCTGAGCCGTGAAGAGCGCCTGGCGCGCCAGCAGATGCGCGAAGCGCAAGCCTTGCAACGCACTCTGGGCAAGATGGATGGCGTGTCGCCAAGCAACGCCGCAGAATTGCGCGCCCTGTCGACGCGCGCCTGAGCGGTCAACTGTTGCAAATGATAAGCCGGCCTGCGCCGGCTTTTTTTACGCCCGCCGCCAGCTGATCACGCCACGTCGCCCAGCAAATGCGCGCGTAACACCGTGTCGGCCGGATGGGCGCCGATCCAGATTTTCAGCAGCGCATTGTAAAAAGCCAGGTCCGGCACCATGTCGCCCACCTGTTTGCCGTTCAGCTTGCACAAGGTCCCCTCTTCCGGCAGCCAGTCCACGGTGAGGATGTCGCCCTTTTTCAGCCCGGGCACCGTTTCGAACATGGCGCCGAACTGCATCGTCTGGCTCAGCAGGCGCGTGCGGTCGGCCTGGTCGGAACTGCGCTTCAAGCCCTGCATGAACGCTTGTCCCAGCTCGTCGGACGTGATGTCGCGCAGCATGACGATTTCCAGGCGGCGCGGCCCGGGCAGTGCCAGGATGTCGGCCAGCTGGGTTTTCTTTTCCGGCAGGTACAGCGCAATCGTGTAGACCTTGAAGATGACCTTGTAGCGCACGCCGGCGCCGTTGAGTTTCAACTCGCGGCTGGCCAGCTGCACCGTGTCGTCCAGCTTGACGCCGCCCACTTCGACGGCCAGCGCAGGTTGCGCCAGGGCGGCGCACAAGCCCGCGCACAGGCAGGCGACGGCCAGGGAGCGGCCCAAACGGGATGTGCGTATTTGCATCTTCTGCCTCCGTAGAGAAACATGTGCTGTGGATAAGTCCGCACAAGCACACAGTGTAGAACAGTTGGCAGAAGCTGGCGCCACGCAGAAGTGGCGAGGAAGAAATGCTTAGGGTTTGGCGGCAGGCAGTTCCGCCTGCAGGCGTTCGTACTTGGCCATCAATTGCTCCGGGCTTTCGCGCCAGGCGGGATTGAAGGGGATGCAGCTGACAGGGCACACTTGCTGGCATTGCGGCTCGTCAAAGTGCCCCACGCATTCAGTGCACTTGTTGGGATCGATTTCGTAGATTTCCGCGCCCATGTAGATCGCGTCATTCGGGCACTCGGGCTCGCAAATGTCGCAATTGATGCATTCGTCGGTGATCAGTAATGCCATGATTTCACTCTTACTTATTGCGATGAGGCAGCGTTGGCGGCAATCTTGTTTTGCAGCCAGCGGTTCACCGAGGGGAAGACAAACTTGGAGACGTCGCCGCCCAGCGCCGCGATTTCGCGCACGATGGTGCCCGAAATGAACTGGTACTGGTCGGATGGCGTCAGGAACATGGTTTCGACATCGGGCAGCAGGTAGCGGTTCATGCCCGCCATCTGGAATTCGTATTCGAAGTCGGAGACGGCGCGCAAGCCGCGCACGATGACCCGCGCTTCATGCTTGCGCACGAAATCCTTGAGCAGGCCGGAAAAGCTTTCCACTTGCACATTCGGATAGTGACCGAGCACTTCGTTGGCGATTTCCAGGCGTTCGTCGAGCGAGAAAAACGGCTGCTTGTTCTTGCTGTCGGCCACACCGACGATCAGCTTGTCAAACAGACCCGATGCGCGGCGCACCAAATCTTCATGACCGCGCGTGAGCGGATCGAATGTTCCTGGATAAACGGCTACAACCATTGCGGCTCCCTGATGATGCACCAATATAGACGCGCATTATGCCTGAAATTGGTGACCACCTTGGTGCTGCGCCTCGGGCCAGGGAGCCTTTTTGCCTCATTTATAGGCAGATTCAGGCAGTTGCCGGCACTTTGTTGTAAGTTAGCAAATGATAATAAACGGTGCCCGCCTTGTCGGCGCGGATGACTTCCCATGGCGCCATCCACTCGGGCTTTTCCAGTGCGCTGGCTTCATCGAAGACCAGCGGCAAGCCCGATTCCGCGTACACGATGCCGCCTTCCTTGAGCAGGTTGGCGCACATCGGCAACACTTTCGCCAGGAAATCCTGCTGGTAAGGCGGATCGAGGAAGATCAGGTCGTAACGCTGGCCGCGCGCTGCCAGGCCTTGCGCCGTCAGCAGGGCGTCGCCGCGCAGCAGCTGGACATTGTCGGCGCGCAATTTCGTCTTGTTTTCTTCCAGCTGGCGGATCACGGGCGTATGCGTATCGACCATGGTGACGGATGCGGCGCCGCGGCTGGCCGCTTCAAAACCCAGTGCGCCGCTGCCGGCGAACAGGTCCAGCACCTGGGCGTTGGCCCAGTCGCCGTCGCGCAAGTGGTTGATCCAGTTGAACACGGTTTCGCGCACGCGGTCCGGTGTCGGGCGCAAGCCCAGTGCCTGCAAAACAGGCAGCACGGAGCGCTTCCACTGGCCGCCGATGATGCGCACCTGGTTCGGTGGCGGCGCGTGGTGGACGGGGACTTTGGCGGGTTTCTTGATCTTTTTTTGCATGTGGATTTCTTCAATTCGATGGCGACCACTATAGCATATGGCCCCATCCCCCCCTGCTGGCGCTGGCTGTCTATTTGGCTTGCGTGGCCAGGGAATTGAAATCGTCGATCCAGCCCTGCATGCGCTTGACGGCATGGGCTTTTTGCGCCGGTGTGGCGATCTTGATCACCGTCAAGATCATCTGTGCCGTGCTGCTTTCGTAGGCGTCAAAAAAGGCCTTGCGTTCCGAGTGTTCCAGGCGCTCGAAACTGTCCTTGATCAGGGTCGTGATCAAGGCCGCGGCCGCTTCCTTGCCGAGTTTTTCCTGGTGGACTTTCTTGACCAGGGTCAACACATTCTGCTGGCGCCGCATGCGTTCGTCGAGCCAGATCTCATTGTTCAGCGGACGCGCGTCGGACGCCTTGCGGATGATGGCTTCCTGCGCGCTGCTGAAGCTGCCGAACCACAGTTCGAATTGCTCCATGGCTTTCTTGTAACGCAGTTTTTGGCGCTTGTCCTGGTCGCCGCTCAGGTATTTCTTGCGGTAATCGTCATTGTTCGACTTGAACTTCTTTTCCATCTGCGCGATCTGGTCGGGCTTGAGCGAGCGCGCCAGGTCGGCCAGGTCGGGCGCCGCCTTCAGCAGCAGCGCCTGGGTGCGCTGCTTGATCTCGCCGTAGTCGGCCATCAGGTCTGCCTGCGTGATATTGCCTTGCAGCTGTTTCTGGCCCGTGCGCAAGATTTCCACGTAATCCTTCAATTGCGTCTTGCGGTGCCAGTCGAACAGCTTGTCGATGTCTTCGCGCACCCAGCCCTTCTGGTCGCGGTCGAGGTCGACATACGCGTTCAGCCACCAGTACAGCACGGTATCGCCGTTGTTGTAGGCCAAGCGCAAGCCGCTGCAGCCGGCCATGACGACGAGCATGATGGCCAGCACGGCATAAGTAAACCGCTGGAAGGACGTGGAAGACGGGGCCTGCGTGTTAAACTTTTTCATATTCTTAACTTATAAAATTACGGTCTATGAACGTTGTCATTCTCGCTGCCGGTATGGGCAAACGCATGCAGTCGGCACTGCCCAAGGTATTGCACCCGTTGGCGGGCAAGCCGCTGTTGTCGCACGTCATCGACACGGCGCGCGTCCTGGCGCCGTCCCGATTATGCGTGATTTACGGCCATGGGGGCGCAGCGGTGCTGAAGTTGCTGGACGGCTACAAGACCAAGCAGGACCTGGCGATCGACGCGGCGGAACAAACGCAGCAGCTGGGCACCGGTCATGCCGTGCAGCAAGCGGTGGCGTTGCTGGATGACAGCGTGCCCACCCTGATCCTGTACGGCGACGTGCCGCTGACCAGCGCCGCTTCCCTGCAGCAACTGGTGCAGGCGGCCGGCAAGGACAAGCTGGCCATTTTGACCGTGGAACAGGACGATCCCTTCGGCCTGGGCCGCATCGTGCGCGAGCACGGCGCCATCGTGCGCATCGTCGAGGAAAAAGATGCCACGCCAGACGAGCGCGCCATCCGCGAGATCAACAGCGGCATCATGGTCGCGCCCACCGTGCAGCTGAAGCAATGGCTGTCGGCCTTGTCGAATGACAATGCCCAAGGGGAATACTATCTGACCGATATCGTTGCCCAGGCCGTCGCCGACGGCGTGGCAGTCACCTCGGCCCACCCGGCGGCCGTGTGGGAAGTGGCGGGCGTCAACAGCAAGGTGCAGCTGGCCCAGCTGGAGCGCATCCACCAGAACAATATCGCGCAAGCCTTGCTCGAGCGCGGCGTGACCTTGCTGGACCCGGCCCGCATCGACGTGCGCGGCGAACTCATTTGCGGCCGCGATGTCACCATCGACGTCGGCTGCGTATTTGAAGGCCGCGTGGAACTGGGCGACGGCGTGCGCGTGGGCGCCAACAACGTCATCATCAATGCCACCGTGGCCGCCGGCGCGCACATCAAGCCCTTCTGTCATCTCGAGGATGCCGTCGTCGGCGCCGCTTCCATCATCGGCCCTTACGCGCGCCTGCGCCCGGGCACGGTTCTGGCGGAAGACGTGCACATCGGCAACTTCGTCGAAGTGAAAAACAGCCAGGTCGCCGCGCACAGCAAGGCCAACCACCTGGCCTACATCGGCGACGCCACCATCGGCTCGAAGGTCAACATCGGCGCCGGCACGATCACCTGCAACTACGATGGCGTGAACAAGTTCCGCACGGTGATTGAAGACGACGCCTTCATTGGCAGCGACAGCCAGCTGATCGCGCCCGTCACCGTCGGCAAGGGCGCCACCCTGGGTGCCGGCACGACCTTGTCGAAAGATGCGCCGGCCGGCAAGCTGACGGTGTCGCGCGCGCGGCAGGTGACCATCGACGGCTGGACGCGTCCCGTGAAAATCCCCAAGTAAGCGATATCGCCCTCACCCGGCATGACGCCGCCAGCCTGTCCGGGCTGGCGGCGTTTTTTTACGCCTGTGGATAATCCTGTGGAAAGCTGGCTGGTAACCCGGGATAAGTCGCAGCTTTATTTCCATCAAGTATTTCTGCTGTATTTTGGTGTGTGGATAAACATGTGAACAAGCAGGCGGACAAGCGATGGATAAGCCCGGTATAAGCTGCGTATAAATGGTGAAAAACCTGTGGAAAAGACGGGATAAGTTATCTGGCGAAGTTTGGTGCCCCAGCAGACACGCTCGTCTCGCAGACGACGAAAGTAGCCTCAGATTTTTGCCTGCCCGGATTGTGGATAAGCTTGTGCGTAATTGGCGAATAAGTCATGAATAACTTATAAGTCATTGTATTGCAAGGATATTTAAGACAAATTTGTAAAGCCTTGCTGTGGGTAAAGCTGTGCAAAAGCCTGTGATTAAAGCGTGGGCAAACGCTGGATAAGCCGGGATAAGTTTTATCCGGGAACTGATGTCTATTTATTGAAAGGCCTCATGCGAGGCTGGATGGCGGCGGCCGTGGAAATCCGTGATGTTCATACTGTGGATAAACTTGTGCATAAGCGGGCAGAAAGGCTGGGATAAGCGGGGATAACTTTTCTGCCCGCCGGCTTCACACAGCGATGCGCGTCTCGAACTTGCTGCGAAACGTGGAAAAATAGCTTTTCACGTTGCGCACATTCGCGTGCGCGGCAAACAGGCGGTGCGCCAGCGCGTGGTAGGCGGGCATGTCGGCCACCTGCACCATCAGCACGAAGTCGGGCCCGGGCGAGACGCGGTAGCATTGCAGCACGGCGGGCTCGTCCGCCACGAGTTGCTCGAATTCGGCCATGCGTTCCGCTGCCTGCACGTCGAGCGTGATTTCCACGATGGCCGTCAGGCGCGCGCCCACCAGCTGCGGCGCGACGATGGCCACTTGCCGCTCGATGACGCCGCTTTCCCGTAAATGCTTGACCCGCCGCAAACATGTGGGCGCCGAGACGTGTACGGCTTGCGCCAGCTCGCTGTTGGTTTGCGACGCATCAATTTGCAGGGCATTCAGGATGCGACGATCGATTTCATCGAGGGTAATATTGTGCTCGCTCATAATTTTGATGAATTGGAAAATATATCGAGTATAAATGAAATAATATTTCACCATGAAATAGTCATGAAATATTCGGTCAAAAATATAAGGATTTAGAAAGCATATTTCACGCACTCTGCATTAGCATGCGTGCATTGATTAAATTTTAGACAGAGGTTTCCATGTGCGGCATCGTCGGCGCGGTAGCGCAACGTAATATCACTCCCATCCTGGTCGAAGGCTTGAAGCGCCTGGAATACCGCGGCTACGATTCCTGCGGCATCGCCCTGCATGCGGATGGCCGGCTGCAGCGTTCGCGTTCCACCGCGCGTGTGGCCGAGCTGGAAAAGCAGATCGCCGAAGAAGGCTTGAGCGGTTTTACGGGCATCGCCCACACGCGCTGGGCCACGCATGGCGCCCCGGTCTCGTTCAATGCCCACCCGCACTTTTCCCCGACGGAAGAGAACGCCCGCGTGGCACTGGTGCATAACGGCATCATCGAAAACCATGACGAACTGCGCGCCGAACTGACGGCCCTCGGTTACGTCTTCCAGAGCCAGACGGACACGGAAGTGATCGCCCACCTGGTCGAGCACATGTATAACGGCGACCTGTTCGAGACCGTGCAGCAGGCCGTGAAACGCCTCGACGGCGCGTATGCGATCGCTGTCTTCTGCCGCGACGAGCCGCACCGCGTGGTCGCCGCGCGCCAGGGCTCGCCCCTGATCGTCGGCCTGGGCAACGGTGAAAACTTCGTCGCGTCGGACGCCATGGCGCTGGCCGGCACGACGGACCAGATCATCTACCTGGAAGAAGGCGACGTGGTCGACCTGCAATTGTCGCGCTGCTGGATCGTCGACGTCGACGGCAAGCCCGTCGAGCGCGAAGTGAAAACCGTGCACGCCCACACGGGCGCGGCCGAGCTGGGCCCGTACCGCCACTACATGCAGAAGGAAATCTTCGAGCAGCCGCGCGCCATCGGCGACACGCTCGAAGGCGTGACGGGCATCATGCCGGAACTGTTCGGCGACGACGCGTATAAAATCTTCAAGCAGATCGACCGCGTGCTGATCCTCGCCTGCGGCACCAGCTCGTATGCGGGCATGACGGCCAAGTACTGGATCGAGTCGATCGCCAAGGTGCCCGTCAGCGTGGAAGTGGCCAGCGAATACCGCTACCGCGACAGCGTGCCGCATCCGAACACCCTGGTCGTGACCATTTCGCAAAGCGGCGAAACGGCCGACACCCTGGCCGCCCTGAAACATGCGCGCAGCCTGGGCATGCAGCACACCCTGACCATCTGCAACGTGGCCACCAGCGCCATGGTGCGCGAATGCGCGCTGGCCTACATCACGCGCGCCGGCGTGGAAGTGGGCGTGGCGTCGACCAAGGCGTTTACGACGCAGC
The DNA here is from genome assembly GCF_058797855.1 of Janthinobacterium sp. GW823-FHT01H08. NCBI lineage: Bacteria > Pseudomonadati > Pseudomonadota > Betaproteobacteria > Burkholderiales > Oxalobacteraceae > Janthinobacterium > Janthinobacterium sp. GW823-FHT01H08. The sequence continues at coordinate 344,074 of NZ_CM179504.1, read as the reverse complement.
TGGCCGGCCTGTTCCTGCTGACGCTGTGCCTGGCGCAAGTCAATGGCCACCTCTCCGAAGAGCAGGAAGCGGCGCACCTGAAAGCCATGCGCCACCTGCCCGTCGCCATCGCGTCCGTGCTGGCGCTCGAGCCGCAGATCATCGCCTGGTCCGAAGAATTCGCGCGCAAGGAAAACGCCCTCTTCCTGGGCCGCGGCATGCACTACCCGATCGCCCTGGAAGGCGCCTTGAAACTGAAGGAAATCTCGTACATCCACGCCGAAGCGTATCCGGCAGGTGAACTGAAGCACGGCCCGCTGGCCCTGGTGACGAATGAAATGCCCGTCGTTACCATCGCGCCCAACGACGCCCTGATCGAAAAGCTCAAATCGAACATGCAGGAAGTACGTGCCCGCGGCGGCCAGTTGTACGTCTTTGCCGACGTCGACTCGCGCATCAGCTCCGGCGAAGGTCTGCACGTGATCCGCCTGCCCGAGCACTACGGCGACCTGTCGCCTATCCTGCACGTGGTCGCGCTGCAATTGCTGGCCTACCACACGGCGCTGGCGCGCGGCACGGATGTGGACAAGCCAAGGAATCTGGCCAAGTCGGTGACGGTGGAGTAAGCCTGGCGGGGGCCGCCCCGGGCCGCCGGGAATAGAAAGAAAACGCCACCTCCGGGTGGCGTTTTCTTTTAGTCTGGAAAAACCATGCGCGTGACTTTTTTCTGCCGCCGCCGAAGCCATTGTGCGAGAATGCCCGTCCCCCTTCGATGGTGCGCATGATGACCAAACTCGCCGCAATCATGACTGGAATGACACTCGTGCTGGCAGCTTGCAAGCCCGCAGCCACGGCACCTGCGCACGATATTCCTGCGGCCATGCGCCAGACCGCGACCACCCTGCTGCAGTCGACATTGCTGCACGCGACCTCGATTGCTGTCGTGTATCGCGGCAAGCAATTCATGCTGCATCAAGGCGAGCTGGAGACCGGCAAAGCCAATCCGCCGAACGATACGACGCTGTATGAAATCGGCTCGGTCAGCAAGACTTTTGCCGGCCTGCTGCTGGCGAATGCCGTGCTCGACGGAAAGGCGGCGCTCGACGATCCCATACAAACGTACCTGCCGGCCGCCTACCCGAACCTGCAGTCGCAGGGGCAGCCCATACGCTTGCGCCATTTGGTCACGCACACGAGCAATATGCCGGGCATGCTGCCCTTGCAGGTGAACACGGTCCTGAAGGATTTCACGGCACATGCCACGCCGGCAAAGCTCAATGCCGCCTATGCCAACTACGGACAACGGCAATTCTGGCAGGACTTGCACACCGTCAGCATCAAGGGGCCGCTCGGCAAGGACTACGCCTATTCCAGCGCCGGTACCGAACTCGTGGCGCACACGCTCGAAACAATCTATGGCATGCCCTATGACGTCCTGCTCACGCAATGGCTCGCGCGCGAAGCGGGCATGCAGGATACCAGGCTGAGCATCACCGCCGCGGATGCCGGCCGGCTGGCGCCGGGCTACCACAGCGACAATCCCGTCGTCACCACGCCGATGCCGCAACTGCCCTGGGGGGCGGCAGGCAACCTGAAGTCGACGATGCCGGACATGGCGAAATACCTGCGCCTGCAATTGAGCGCCCATCCTGCCGTCGTTGAATCGCACAAGCCTTTGGCGCGCTTTCAGGACGACTTCAGCATCGGCTATTTCTGGAACATCGGCAGCAATCGCCAGCTGGGCACGCATTATGTCCACCATGGCGGCGTGCCCCGTGCGCAAAGCTACGCCTACGTCGTTCCCAAATATCAGCTTGGCGTCTTCATCATCACCAATCAGAGCGGCGACGCTACGGCCGGCGCCATGGAAAGCGCGCTGGCGCATATGTTCGACACCGTGGAAGCCATGGAAGGCGCGCGGTAGCCGGCCCCAGTGAACACGCGCGCGTGCTTAGCTTCCCGGCGCAACGACAGGCTGGCGCGCCAGTGCGATGAAGGCGCGCACGTAGTCGATGGCGGTGTCCGTCTCGCGTGCGCCCAGGAAGATCTGCTTGGCGATGCCGCGCGCGCCCAGGCGCACCGGCACCACGTCCATCTTGGCCGCGTATTCCTCGACCAGCCAGCGCGGCAGGGCGGCCACGCCGCGGCCGCTGGCCACCATCTGCAGCATGATGTCGGTCGTTTCGATGGCTTTATGGCGCTTGGGTGTGACACCGGCCGGCAAGAGGAATTGATTGTAAATATCCAGGCGCTCGATGTCGACGGGGTAGCTGATGAGCACTTCCTGCGTCAGTTGCCGGGGCTGCACATATGCCGCCCCAGCTAGCGCATGGCCCTTGGCCACGACGAGCACCTGCTCGTAGTCGAACACGGGTTCGAAGGCCAGCCCCGGCTTGTACAGCGGGTCGGGCGTGACCAGCAGGTCGATTTCGTAGCCGAACAGCGCGCCGATGCCGCCGAACTGGAACTTCTGCTTGACGTCCACATCCACGTCGGGCCAAGCGGTCAGATACGGCGACACCACTTTGAGCAGCCATTGGTAGCAAGGGTGGCATTCCATGCCGATGCGCAGCGCGCCGCGCTCGCCCTGCGCGAACTGGCCCAGGCGCTCTTCGGCCAGGTCCAGTTGCGGCAGTACCCGGTTCGCCACCGCCAGCAGATACTGGCCGGCCTGCGTCAGGCGCAAATTTCTCCCTTCGCGCAGCCAGACGTCGGTGCCCAGCTGCTGTTCCAGCTTCTTCATGCTGTGGCTTAAGGCCGACTGGGTCAGGTGCAGCACGCCTGCGGCGGCCGTCAACGAGCCCTGTTTTTCGACCTGCTGGACGATGCTGAGGTGGATGCGTTCAAGCATTAGAATGAGCCATATTCATGGATGTATGAAATATGACCATTATACTTCATCGATTCCTCCCGCTATCATCCACTTCCCTGTTGCCGGCATTGACCGGCCTTCGCGCATCCATCCCTATGAAAGCAACCATGACACGTCCATTGCGTATAGTCGCCGTTTCCGGCGGGCTGCAAGGCCCTTCCAAGGCGGCAGCCCTGGCCGAGCACCTGATGGACCTGATCGCCGACGAAGTGCTGTGCGAACAACGGCTGGTCGAACTGGGTCAGCTGGCGCCGCAGCTGGCCGGCGCCGTCTGGCGCTCGCAGCTGCCCGAGACGGTGGAGCGGGAACTTGCGGCGGTCGAGCAAGCTGATATCGTGGTGGTGGCAACCCCGGTCTATCGCGGCGCCTACACGGGACTGTTCAAGCACTTCTTCGACTTCATTCATCAGGATGCCTTGATCGACAAGCCCGTCCTGCTGGCGGCCACCGGCGGCAGCGAGCGCCATGCCCTGATGATCGACCACCAGTTGCGGCCGCTGTTCAGCTTTTTCCAGGCACGCACCTTGCCGCTGGGCGTCTATGCGACCGACAAGGATTTCCTCGACTACCGTCTGCAGGACGAGGCGCTGCTCCAGCGGGCCGCACTGGCGGTGCAACGGGCCTTGCCCTTGATCGGATTGACGCGCCATGCGAGCTCGGCCACGGCTGACGAGCTGGCCGCAGCCTGAGACGCATCACCGCGGGTACCAAGCAATTAACACATTCACCTTTTCGCAGAAATCAGGACAGCAGATCACCATGAGCAACGACTTTGTATTCAGCATCAAGAGCATTGTTTTCGATGAAAACTATCACCCATCGGACACTACGCGCCTGACGACCAACTTTGCCAATCTGGCCAGGGGAAAGAGCCGCCAGGAGAACTTGCGCAACACCCTGAAAATGATCGACAGCCGCTTCAACAGCCTGGCGCACTGGGACAACCCGAACGCTGACCGCTACTCGGTCGAACTCGAAATCATTTCCGTCGAGTTGAATATCGATGTCAAAGGCGGCAATATCCCGCTGATCGAGATATTGAAGCCGAATATCCTGGATAAAAAAACCGGCCAACGCATCGACGGCATTGCGGGGAATAACTTCTCCTCTTACGTGCGCGATTACGACTTCAGCGTGGTGCTGCCAGAGCACAACAATAATCAATCCGCATTCAGTGCACCCGATGATTTCGGCGATTTTCATGGCAAGCTGTTCAAGCACTTTGTCAGATCCGATGCTTATCAAGAGCGTTTCAGCAAGCCGCCGGTCATTTGCCTCAGCGCTTCGAGCAGCAAGACCTATCAGCGCACGGAAAACCAGCACCCCATCCTGGGCGTCGAGTATCAGCAAAACGAGTTCTCCTCGACGGATGCCTATTTCGAAAAAATGGGCATGCAGGTGCGCTATTTCATGCCGCCAAACAGCGCCGCGCCACTGGCTTTCTATTTTATCGGCGACCTGCTGGCCGACTACAGCAATCTTGAACTGATCGCCACCATCAGCACGATGGAAACCTTTCAAAAGATTTACCGGCCCGAAATTTACAACGCCAATGCCGCGGCGGGGAAATGCTATCAGCCCAGCCTGAAGAATCAGGATTATTCGTTGACGCAAATTGTCTATGACCGGGAAGAGCGCAGCCAGCTGGCTGTCAAGCAGGGCAAATATACGGAAGAGCACTTCATCAAGCCGTACAAGCATGTTCTTGAACAATGGGCTGCCGCCACGCTCGCTGATTAATCCAAATACACGAAATCGCTGATCATGAAAAAATTATTGCCTACATCAACCGCCGGCAGCTTGCCCAAACCTTCCTGGCTGGCGCAGCCTGAAAAACTCTGGTCTCCGTGGAAATTACAGGACGAGGAATTGATTGAGGGCAAACAGGATGCCTTGCGCTTGTCGCTGCAGGAACAGCAGCAGGCAGGCATCGATATCGTCAGCGATGGCGAGCAAACCCGCCAGCATTTTGTCACCACGTTTATCGAGCATCTGAGCGGCGTCGATTTTGACAAACGCGAGACCGTCCGAATCCGTGACCGCTACGATGCGAGCGTGCCGACCGTCGTGGGCGCCGTGAGCCGCACCAAGCCGGTGTTTGTGGACGACGCCAGGTTTTTACGTCAGCAGACCACGCAGCCGATCAAATGGGCGCTGCCAGGTCCGATGACGATGATCGATACGCTGTATGACAGCCACTATAAAAGCCGCGAAAAACTGGCCTGGGAATTCGCCAAGATCCTCAATCAGGAAGCGCGGGAACTGGAGGCGGCCGGCGTCGACATCATCCAGTTTGACGAACCCGCTTTCAATGTGTTCTTCGATGAAGTGAACGATTGGGGCATCGCCACCCTGGAGCGGGCGATCGAAGGCCTCAAATGCGAAACGGCCGTGCATATTTGCTATGGCTACGGCATCAAGGCCAATACGGACTGGAAAAATACGCTGGGGTCCGAGTGGCGTCAATATGAGGAATCGTTCCCCAAGCTGCAGCAATCGAATATCGACATCATCTCGCTCGAATGCCACAACTCGCGCGTGCCCATCGACCTGATTGAACTCATACGCGGCAAAAAAGTGATGGTCGGCGCCATCGACGTGGCAAGCAATGCCGTTGAAACGCCGGAGGAAGTGGCCAACACCCTGCGCAAGGCGCTGCGCTTTGTCGATGCCGACAAGCTCTACCCGAGCACCAACTGCGGCATGGCGCCCTTGGCGCGTGGCGTGGCAAGAGGGAAATTGCATGCGCTCAGTGCCGGCGCGGAGATCATCCGCAGAGAAATCTCGGCCTAGCCGCGCCGTGTCAAACTTGATCGTTTATTGACATGGATCAGGTCGCGTAACAAGAAGCAGCCTATGCTGCATGACGCCACAGGTGCCGAGAGGCACCTGTAGCGTTGCTGTCTTAGAACTCTTCCCAGTCGGATGACGCCGCTGTTGCCGGCGCAGCTTTCCTTGTCGCCGGCACGCGCAAGGCGACGGCTTGCTGGCGCGGTGCGGTTGGCGTGGCGACTGCCGCTTTGGTCTGCGCCTTGCCGGCGTCAAGTTTAAATACGCTCACCACCTGCGCCAGGGTCGCCGCCTGCTCCTGCATGGCCGCCGCCGCTGCCGCCGATTCTTCCACCAGGGCCGCGTTTTGCTGGGTGACGTTGTCCATCTCGCTGATGGCCTGGTTGATTTGCTCGATGCTGGCCGTCTGTTCCGCGCTGGCGGACGTGATCTCTTGCATGATGTCGGTGACGCGGCGCACGCTGTCGACCAGGTCGCTCATGGTGTCGCCGGCCTGGTGCACGAGTTCGCTGCCGGCCGCCACGGTTTGGGTCGAGTCGTCGATCAGGGTCTTGATTTCCTTGGCGGCCGCCGCCGAGCGGTGCGCCAGGCTGCGCACTTCCGTGGCCACCACGGCGAAGCCGCGGCCCTGCTCACCCGCGCGCGCCGCTTCCACGGCCGCGTTCAAGGCCAGAATGTTGGTCTGGAAGGCGATGCCGTCAATGACGCCGATGATGTCGGCAATCTTGTTTGACGAGGCGTCGATTTGCCGCATGGTCGCCACCACTTGCGCGATGACGGCGCCGCCGCGCTGCGCCACGCCGGAGGCCGTGTCGGCCAGCACGTGCGCCTGGCGCGCATTGTCGGCATTCTGCTTGACGGTCGAGGTCAGCTCTTCCATGGATGAGGCTGTCTCTTCCAGCGAACTGGCTTGCTGCTCCGTGCGCGCAGACAGGTCCAGGCTGCCCGCCGCCACTTCGGACGAGGCCGAGGCGATCGTTTCCGTGCCGGCGCGCACCGTGCCCACCGTGTGCGCCAGGTTGTCGTTCATGCGCTTGAGCGCTTGCAACAGTTGCCCCATTTCATCGCTCGACTGCACGGTGATACGGCTGCGTAAATCGCCTGCGGCCACCGTGTTGGCCACCTGCAGCGCCGTGGCGACGGGACCGGTGATCGAGCGCGTGATACCGTATGCCAAAGCCGCCGCGATGGCCAGCGCCGCCAGCGACATGCCGATCAGCAAGGTGCGCGTATTGGCATAGGTGGTGTTGGCGTTGTCGCCCGCCGTGGTGGCCAGGGTGTTTTGCAAGCTGATTTGTTCGGCAATCAACTGCTTGTAGACAAGCAAGACGGGGCGCAGTTGGCCGTACAGGTAGGCGCTGCTGTCGTCCGGCGTACCGCTTTTGATCAGCGCCAGCAGCACCTCCTGCCCCTGCGCGTAGCGCGTGTTGGCGTCGTTCATCTTGGCCATCAGCGCGCGTTCACGGTCCGAATCGAGCATGTTCGCGAGCTTGCCGAGATTGCCGGCCGCCGCCTGGCGCGCGGCCAGGATGGCGTCCGTTTGCTTGCGCTGGTCGGCGGGATCGGCGCTGAGCATCATGTTGCGCAGGGCAATGGCGATGTCGTTGATGTTGGCCGACACGCTGTTGGCGAGCGCAATCTTGGGCATGCTGTCATGCACGATGTGGCCGGTGCCCTGGTTGATCTTGCCCAGCATGGCAATGCCCAGGCAAGAGATGATGATCAGCATGGCGCCGATGGCGCCAAAGCCCACGGCGAGGCGGGTGCCGATGGTCAGGTTGGATAAAAACTTCATGGCGGTCTCAATACGGAGGGAATGGTCAAAAGGTCGGCGGCTGCGGATTGGGGGCCGCGCCGCCAAGCGGAGGACGATCCTAGACCTTTTTATGTGATATTTCCATAGGGCAATATGCCTAGTCGCCCCTTGGATGCACGCCGGTTCCGCCTGTTCTGCGGCTTGCGCGTGTTTTCAGCTATATTGGCAGGCACCCGCCGGGCGGCACGCCATGACCGGCGTCGCCGCCGATTCGGCAATTTTTCCCATTTTCAGCCTTAGGTCCGCATGACTTCTTTCCGTCTCCATTGCTTTCCCTTCCTGCTGGCGTTGTTGCTGGCGTGCTCATTGACCGCGCCGCCCGCCTGGGCGCAACCAGTCGATGACGCCGCCACGGCCGACCAGCGCCTCGACGGCTTGCGCAAGCAGATTACAACCATCCAGAAGGCGCTCGATGGCGAGGCGGAACTCGATGACGCGACCCTGTCGCAGATGCGCGCCGATGCGCTGGCGGCCAGCGCCGAGGCCGACAAGGTGGCCGATGCGCTCGTGCCCACGCTGTCGAGCGTGCAGGCGCGGCTGGCCGAGCTGGGCAAGCCGGTGGCGGGCACGAAAGACGCCCCCGACGTGGCGGCCCAGCGCAGCCAGCTGGACCGCACCAGCAGCGCGCTCGATGCGCAGGTGAAATTGGCGCGCTTGCTGGCCGTGGAAGCGACGCAGGCGTCGGAGCAAGTGTCGACGGTGCGCCGCGCGCAGTTGCAGGCGCGCCTGGGTGAACGCACGGCGTCGATACTGGCCGGCTCGTTCTGGAAGCAACTGCATGCGGAATTGCCGCAAAATCTGCAGCGCCTGCGGGCGCTGGAGGGGGAATTGACGAACGCGGCAAGCGCCACGCCGTGGTCGGCCTGGGGTGGCTTGCTGGCCGGCATCGTGGCCGTGTTCGGCGCCAGCCTCTGGGCTTCGCGCTATCTGCTGGTGATCACGGCCACGCGCGTGCCGCATGGCCGTTTGCGCCGTTCGCTGCATGCGCTGGCCGTGCTGGTGCTGGCGGCGGCCACGCCGGGCCTGGTGGCCGAATTGCTGGCCATGGGGCTGCGCTGGGATGGCGGTCTGTCCGAAAAAACCTCGACTTTCCTCAGCAGCTTGATCGGCATCATCTGTTTTGCCGGCTTTACGGCAGGGCTCGGCCACGCGCTGCTGTCGCCGCGCCGCGTATCGTGGCGCTTGCTGCCCCTGCCCGATGCGCTGGCGCACCGCATGCGCAATTTTCCATCGATGTTTTCCTTCATCGTCGTGCTCGTGTGGGCCACGGAGCGGGTCACCATCGTCATCAATGCGGGTTTGTCGACGGCCGTGGCCGTCAACTGCATCGTCGCCCTGGTGATGAGCACGACCATCGCCTACGGCCTGATGCGCGCCGAGCGCTGCTGGCGCCAGTTGCGCGAGGCCGATCCCGCCACCCTGGTCACGCCGCTGTGGCTGCGCTGCGTCACGGTGCTGCTGTGGCTGGCGCTGGCATCGAGCGTCATCAGCTTGCTGGTCGGCTATGTGGCGTTCGGCAGTTTTATTGCCAAGCAAATCGCCTGGGTCATCGTGGTGCTGTGCAGCACCTATCTGCTGACGGTGCTGGTCGACGATATCTGCATGCTGCTGGCCTCGACCCCGCCGCCGCCGGACGCCGCCCATCCTGTGCTGGCCACGCCCAAGGCACGCGACCAGGCGGCCGTGCTGCTGTCGGGCATCGGCCGCGCCATCGTCGTGCTGCTGGCCCTGATGCTGCTGCTGGCGCCGTTTGGCGAAGGTCCGGGCGAGCTGTTCCAGCGCGTGGGCAAGCTGCAGGATGGCCTGGCCATCGGCGAGGTGGCGATCCGCCCGGCCGCCATGATCCAGGCGCTGCTGGTGCTGGTCGTCGGCTTTATCGCGCTGGGCCTGTTCAAGCGCTGGCTGCAAAACAGTTATTTGCCGACCACCAATCTCGATACCGGCATGCAAGTATCGTTCATCACCCTGTTCGGCTACATCGGCGGCGTGCTGGCCGTGGCGCTGGCCCTGTCGGCGGCCGGCATCGGCCTGGAACGCATCGCCTGGGTGGCGTCGGCCTTGTCGGTGGGTATCGGTTTCGGCTTGCAGGCGGTGGTGCAGAACTTCGTTTCCGGCTTGATCCTGCTGGCCGAGCGCCCTGTGAAAGTGGGCGACTGGGTCTCGCTCGGCGGCGTGGAGGGCGATATCCGCCGCATCAATGTGCGCGCCACGGAAATTCAGCTGAGCGACCGTTCGACAGTGATCGTGCCGAACTCGGAATTCATTACCAAGACGGTGCGCAATGTCACGCTGGCCAATCCGCTGGGCCTGGTGCAAGTCAAGCTGCCGCTGCCGCTGGGCACGGATGCGCAGGAGGCGCGCGCGCTGATCCTGTCCGTCTTTGTCGACAATCCCGACGTGCTCGATACGCCGGCGCCCAGCGTACAGCTCGATGGCATCGACAATGGCCTGTTGTTGTTCAACGCCACCGGCTTTGCCTCGTCGCCGCGCCTGACATCGGGCATCCGCAGCGCGCTGCTGTTCGAACTGCTCAAGCGCCTGGACGATGCGCACATCGCGATCGCCAAGCCCAGCACGATGGTGCTGAGCACCTTGCCGGCGCAGCCCGAGGCGCCGGCCATGTCAGCGGTGGCCGCCGCACCGGCACCGGCGCCCGTGCCGCCGCTGACGAGCTAGCCGGACAAGTCAGCGCACGGTCGACCACAGCAGGGCCGCCAGGTACAGGCCGATGCCGAACGCCGTGTGGGCCATCAGGCTGCGCAGGCGGGCGGCCGCCGGATGCGGCGTCTTGCTGGCGGCCAGGCCGGCGCCCATGCCCGGCTGCAAGATGCAAAACGGTGCGGCCACGCTCACCAGGCCCGCCAGCAAGGCCGGCGCGAACGTCGGCCCTTGCACCCACTCCCGTCCCACCAGCGCCAGCAGCACGGCCGCAAACAGCACGCCGATCACGTAATGGGCCGTCCAGCCCAGGATGGCTTCATCGCGTACGGGCGCCGCCTGGGCGATGTTGACGTGGGTGAAGGTACCGCGCGGAAGATGGCCGAGCCAGCGTCCCACCATCGCCAAGTTCAGTGAGGGTATGCACCAGAAGCGCTTTAATGCCACCGCCCACACATCCATCACTGCCGTCGCGCCCACGCCGATCGCCAGGGCATCGAGCCAGAGTATTTGCATCGTGTCTCCCTTATAACATTCAATTGATTGCTTGAATGTTATAAGGGTGCTAGCATTGTGTCAATGAAAAATGCCGATATTGAATTGCTTACCGGTTCTGCCGGGTTTGCCCATATTTTAGGCAGCGCGCCGCGCTTGCGCCTGCTCGAGCAGATCGCGCACGGCGAGTATGCGGTGGAGCAGCTGGTGGAGTTGACGGGTTTGTCCGTGGCGAATACCTCGCAGCATTTGCAACAGTTGCGGCGCGCCGGTTTCGTGCAGGCGCGACGCGACGGCAAGCGCGTGTTGTACCGGCTCGGTAACGGTCCTGTCATGCAGTTGCTCGCTGCGCTGGACGTGTATGCGCAGCACCAGCGCAGCGAGCTGCAGGCGCTGGGCCGGGGCGACCATGTGGAAGCGATCACGGGCGACGAACTGCGGGAACGCATGCAGGAAGCCAGCATCACCGTGCTCGACGTGCGGCCCGCGCAGGAATTTGCCGCCGGCCACTTGCCCGGCGCGATCAATATTCCGTTTGACGACTTGCAGCGGCGCCTGGGCGAATTGCCCGCGAACGCGGAGATCGCCGCCTACTGCCGCGGCCCGTACTGCGTGCTGTCCGTGCAAGCCGTGGCGGCCCTGCGCCAGCACGGCTTGCAGGCGCGCCGTTTGGGCAGCGGCTACGACGACTGGCAGGCGGCCGGCTTGCCTGTTGTGAAGGCGGCATAATGGCGATTCCGAACAGCAAGCAGGAACTGGTCGACGCCATCAACAGCACGTACGCCAAGCTGATGCAGGAGCTGGCACGCGTGCCGCCGGCCTTGGAACGCGATCCCGTGCTGGAGGGGCAAGTGAAAGGCACGCGCATGAGCGTGTGCGATCTGCTTGCCTATCTGGTGGGCTGGAACGAGCTGGTCTTGCACTGGCACGCCCAGCTGCGCGACGGCAAACGCATCGAGGATATCGCCTTTCCCGCCGAAGGTTTCACGTGGAACGCTCTGGGGAAACTGGCGCAGCGCTTTTATGCCGACTATGCTGAACTGGGCATGGACGACTTGCTGCAGCGCCTGGAGCAGGCGAAAAACCAGCTGCTGGCGCTGGTCGACGCGCACGACGACGCGCAATTATATGGCCAGCCCTGGTACACGCATTACACGATGGGGCGCATGATCCAGTTCAATACGGCGTCGCCGTATGCGAACGCGTGCACGCGCTTGCGGGCCTGGCGCAAGACCTTGTAGCGCAGCGACCGGCAGGCTTGCACGATTGCATCAGTACGCTCAGAAAACTTTTCAGGCAGGATAGTGGTTTCAAGCGGAACCAATTGAAGGATCACCATGCTGACCATCGCCCTCGCCCAGATGAATCCCACCGTGGGCGACTTCGACGCCAATGTCGGCGCCATCACCGCGCGCATGGCCCGCGCCAGCAGCGATGGCGCCGACTTGCTCGTGTGCCCCGAACTGTCGCTGTGCGCGTACTACCCGGGCGACCTGTTCGAAGATGCCGCCTTCCTGCGCGGCCTGCAGCAGGCGCTGAACAAGCTGCTGCAAGCGTCCACGCGCTGGCCGGCGCTGGTCACCGTCATCGGCACGGCGCGGCCCAACCCCGGCGTCGGCAAGCCCCTCTACAACGCCTTGCTGGCCATCCGCGACGGGCATATCGTGGCCGAATACTACAAGCAGCTGCTGCCGACCTACGGCATCTTCGACGAGGGCCGCCATTTCGAGCCGGGCCCGCCCGGCGCCTGTACCCTCGATATCGCCGGCTGCAAGGTCGGTTTCATGATTTGCGAGGATGGCTGGAACGACGACGGCCGCGCCTACGCTGTCAACCCGTTCGAGGCCCTGCATGCGGCGCGGCCCGATCTCATCGTCAGCATCAATGCCAGCCCGTCCGACATCGGCAAGCGCGCGCAGCGCCACGCTGTGTTTGGCGCCGCCTGCCAGCGCGTCAACCTGCCCCTGCTGTTCGTCAACCAGGTGGGCGGCCAGGACCAGCTCGTGTTCGACGGCGCCTCGTTCGCCATCTCGCCGGGCGTCGGCGTGCAATTCGAGGCGGCCCGCTTCGTCGAGGATTTTCAATTGCTGCGTTTTGCCGATGGGCGTTTCGCGCAGAAGGACGGCGCAGCGTTTCCCGTGCCGGACCCGGACGGCATCCCCGCCGTCGAATTTGCGCGCCGCCAGATCGTGCTGGGCCTGCGCGACTATGCGCACCGCTGCCGCTTTACGCAAGTCGTCGTCGGCTGCTCGGGCGGCATCGATTCGGCGCTGACCCTGGCCCTGGCCGTCGAGGCGCTCGGTGCCGATAACGTGGTGGCGATCACCATGCCATCCGTCTTTTCCAGCGCCGGCTCCGTCACCGATTCCGTCGCCCTGTGCGCCAACCTCGGCATCGCCCTGTACACGCATGCCATCCGCGACATCGTGGCGCAATACGAAACCGGCTACGCGGCCGCCTTCGACGGCAAGCTGCAAGGACTGCCGCTGGAAAACCTGCAGGCCAGGGTGCGCGGCACGATATTGATGGAATACTCGAACGCGTTCGGCGCCCTGCTGCTCACCACCGGCAACAAGAGCGAAATCTCGGTGGGCTACTGCACCCTGTACGGCGACACGAACGGGGGACTGGGCTTGATTGGCGACCTGTATAAAACGGAGGTCTTCGCCCTGTCGCGCCACATCAACGCCAGCGCCGGGCGCGAACTGATTCCTGTGGCCGTGCTCGATAAACCGCCGTCGGCGGAACTGGCGCCGGGCCAGCGCGACACCGACAGCTTGCCGCCGTATCCCGTGCTCGATGAAATTCTGAAGTGGCATATCGAGGGACGGCGTTTGCCGGCGGCCGAAAGCGCACAGGCGCTGACCCTGGTTGACCAGCTGCGCGAGACGGACGAGGGGCGCGCGCTCGTGACGCGCATCCTCGGCATGGTCGCCCGCAACGAATACAAACGGCGCCAGGCGGCGCCCATCATCCGCGTGCGTTCGCGCGCCTTTGGCAGCGGGCGTCAATTGCCGATCGCCGCCCACTACCCGACCGGAGACGACGCATGACCTTATCCTATGGCGCCGACGCGGCCATCCTGATCGGCCGTTTCCAGCCTTTTCATAACGGCCATGCCGGCTTGCTGCAAAAGGCGCTGACGACGGCCGCGCAAGTGGTGGTGGTGCTCGGTTCCGCCTTCCATGCGCGCAGCCCGAAGAACCCGTTTACGTGGCAAGAGCGGGCCGCCATGATCGCCGCCACCCTGCCCGAGGATCAGCGCGCGCGCGTGCATTACGTGGCCGTGCGCGATTACTACGACGATGGCCTGTGGGCCGACGCCGTGCGGCGCGCCGTGGCGGGCGCCGTGGCCACGGCGCAGCGCATCGCCCTGGTGGCCTGCTTCAAGGACGCCACCAGCTATTACCTGCACCACTTCCCCCACTGGCAGTTACTGAATCTGGAGATCGACCCTGGCGCACCGATAGGCGCGACGGCGATCCGCAACGTGCTGTTCGAGGCGGAAGACGTCGACGTGTCGCTGAGCGCCGTGGCGCAGCTGCTGCCGCCGGCCATCGGCCAGTATCTGAAAGCGTGGACCTTGTTGCCGTGGTACGCGCCGCTGGTGCAGGAATACCGCGCCATCGAGGCCTACAAGGCGCGCTGGAAAGTGGCGCCGTATGCGCCCATCTTCACGACCGTCGATGCGCTGGTGCAGACGGGCGGCCACGTGCTGCTCGTGCGCCGTGGCGGCTATCCGGGCAAGGGCCTGTGGGCCTTGCCGGGCGGCTTCCTCGAGCCGCGCGAACGGCTGCTGCAGGGGGCGTTGCGCGAGCTGGCGGAAGAAACCCAGCTGGGCGTGCTGGCGCCCACCCTCGTCGAGGCGCTGGTGGGCGTGGCCGTGTTCGACCACCCGGACCGCAGCCAGCGCGGGCGCACCATCACGCACGCGCATTATTTCGACCTGAAGACGCGCCAGTTGCCGGCCGTGACGGCGGCCGACGATGCGGCGCTGGCGCAGTGGGTGCCCGTGGCGTCGCTGCCGGCCATGGAAGAGCAATTCTTCGAAGACCACTTCCACATCCTGAACCACTTCCTCAAGCTCACGCAAGAGGGGCGCTGAGGGGCGCAAACCCCTCAGCGCGTCAGGACGTCATGCGTTCCCAGCCATGCTTGATGGCCGCCTTGAAGTTGTCCCACGCCGACTGGGGATACGTGTGCTCCCACGTGGAACGCAGGTCCGCTTCCACCTCGTCCCATGGGCGGCCCCGGTAGCTGTCGCTGTTGGCCATGGAATGGCCATAGCGGTAGGCGGGATCGTAGTCCTCGAAGCGCGCGCCGGTGGCGACATAGGTGGCGCTCCAGTGGCTGCGGTAGTACTGCTCGTCGTCGTAGCTGGTGCCGGGCAGGTTATCGGCACCGGGATAGCGGCGCACGTTGGCGCCCGCGCCGGACGACGGCGGCGGCGACGCCATGTCGCTGGCAAACTGCTGCGACCCTGGCGCCTCGTTCATATTGCCGGCGGACGTGCCTTGCTGCGATGGCGCGCCGGACTGCATGCTGGCGCCCTGGCGCCTCGCGCTGTCGTCTTGCGGCGCGCCTTGCCAGCCGCCGGCGCGCCAGTGCTCGGCGTGCGCATCGATGTCGAGCGGCGCGTAGCGCTCGACGAGGTCGGTGGCGCGCTGGATATCGGCGTCGCTCGCTCCTTCCAGGGTCAGCACGACATGCCCGCGTCGCACGGCTTCCGCATAGATGTGGCGGTCGGCGTGGCTGCCGAACAGGTCCGTGAAGAAATGCTTGATGTTGTCGAGCAGGCTGTCGCTGTCGTCGCGGCGGATATTTTCCGTGGCGGAAAATTCGTCGCTGCCCGCATCGTGCAGGCGGATGTTGGCGCTGGGAAATCCCGCCGTGATCAGGTCGTGCCGGGCGCGCTCGGCCATGTCGCGCACGGCGAAAACTGCTGCCAATGTATGTGCCATGATGGTCTCCATTCGATGAACAACGTCCCTTCAGTGTAGGCCGTACACACCGAAAGGGGCGCCCGTTTGCCCCTTGGAAATCGTTGCAGTGATCAAATATTGACGAATTGAAATCTCAGTCGGGCGCGCCCACGAACGCGCGCAAAAAGTCGATAAAGGCGCGCACTTTTTCCGCAATATGCTGGGTGTTTGGATACACGGCATACACGCCCTGTTCCGGGAAGACGACGTCGGGCAGCAGGCGGCGCAGGCGTCCCGCGCGCACGTCCCCTTCCACCAGCCACTGCGGCAGCAGGGCCACGCCGCAGCCGCCCAGGGCAAAGCCCAGCAGCGCCGAGGCGGAGTCGGAATGGATGGCGGCGTCATCCTGCACGGCGAAGGCGGCGGGGCCGTCGGGTGTCTGCACGTCCCAGCGCAGCGGCGAGGCCAGGCGGCTGTGCGCCAGCCAGCGCGCGCGCTGCAAGTCGTCCAAGGTGGCGATCTTCGTGCCGGGCCGGCTGGCCAGGTAGGCGGGCGAGGCGACGGGCCAGATCGCGTACGGCTCGATCAGCGCGGCGCGGTAACTCGAATCGTTGAGGGAACCCATGCGGATGGCCAGGTCATAGCGGCCCGAGATCAGGTCTTCGTGCGACGATGAAGACGAATGCTGGATCTGCAGCTGCGGGTGGGCGGCGGCAAAGGCGATCAGTGCGGGGATCACCGTGCGGCTGCCGTATTCGACGGTGGTGGTCAGGCGCAGGGTGCCGCGCAAGCCTTGCTGGCCCTGGCGCGCCGTCTCGATGGCGCCGTGCGCTTCGCTCAGCACGCGCTGGCAATCCTCGTAAAAGCGCCGCCCCACGTCCGTCAGCGCCAGGCTGCGCGTGCTGCGCGTGAGCAGCGACACGCCCAGCTCCGCCTCCAGCTGTTTCAAATTAAAACTGACGACGGCCTTGCTCTGGCCCAGCACGGCGGCGGCGGCCGTCAGCGAACCGGCATCGACGATGGCAATGAAAATACCCAGGCGGTCAAGACTGATCATAAATAAGAAGAGATGCGGGTTGCGGGGCTTTGTCAAAATGGGTTTGACAGTGTAATCGGCGCTGGCCCGTTACGCAAATGACGATGGGCGCTTAAGCTGGCCGTTTGCCATTCGGAGCACCATGGACTATCGCAAAAAAGTGGCGGCCATCTATCTGCTGGGGTTTTTCGTCGACCTGATCAACATGTTCATCACCAGCGTCGCCTACCCCGACATCGGCCATGCCCTGCACGCCTCGGTGGCGCAGCTGGCCTGGATCAGCACCGCCTACATCCTCGGCCTGACCATCGTCATTCCCGCCAGTGCCTGGCTGGCTGCCTGTTATGGCGGCAAAACCGTGTTCATGGCATCGTTGCTAACTTTTTTATGCGCGAGCGTCGGCGCCGGTCTGGCCCCCTCGATCGAGGCGCTGATCGCCTGGCGCTGCGTGCAGGGCCTCGGTGGCGGCTTGCTCATTCCGCTGGGGCAAAGCATGACCTACCAGCTATATCAACCTGCGGAGCGCCCCGGCCTGTCCTCCGTCATCATGCTGGTGGGCTTGCTGGCGCCCGCGCTGTCGCCCGCCTTGGGCGGCGTGATCGTCGACAGCCTGTCGTGGCGGGCGATTTTTTATTTGAACGTGCCGTTCGCGGCGCTGGCGCTGCTGCTGGCCGCCTGCTGGCTGCGTCCCGATCCGCCGCGCGCGGCCGTGCCCCGTCTCGACGTGGGCGGCCTGCTGGCGGGCAGCACGGCGATTTTGCTGCTGCTGCTGGGCTTGACCATGCTCGGTACGCCGGGCGAGTTGCTGACCGGCGCCGGCGTGCTGGCGCTGGGCGCCGCCTGCGCGTGGGCCTACGTGCGCGGCGCGCTGCGCAAGTCGACGCCGCTGCTCAACCTGCGCCTGGCCGCCGAGCCGCTGCTGCGCATTGCCATGCTGATGTATCTGCTGGTGCCGGGCGTCTTCATGGGCGTGAGCCTGTTGGCCATGCTGTATCTGCAGGGCGTGCTGGGCATGCCGGCATCGACGGCGGGCGCCTTGATGCTGCCGTGGGCGCTGGCCTCGTTTGCGGCCATTTCGCTCACCGGCAAAAGCTACCGCCGCGTGGGGCCGCAGCCGCTGTTCATCGCGGGCGCCCTGCTGCAGGCGGCGGGCATGCTGATGCTGCTGCGGGTGGACTCTGCAGATCAATTATTCTGGCTGGCCGGCGCGTATGCCGTGATGGGTTTTGGCGGCGGCTTGTGCAGCAGCACGGCGCAAAGCACGGCGTTTTTGCGCACACCGGACGCGCAGCTGAGCCAGGCCAGCGCCGTGTGGAATATCAACCGCCAGCTGGGCTTTTGCCTGGGCGTGGCGCTGCTCAGCGTACTGCTCAATGGCTTGCTGGCGGCGCACGGTATCGCATCGCTGGACGACCCTGCCCTGCATGCGCGCGCGGCGCAGGTGTTTCACTGGTGCTTTGCCTTGGCCGCCAGCGCGTGCGTGCTGCCTTTGGCGCTGTGCCTGCGCATCGATAACCGCGCCGTTCTCGACCTTTTACATCACCATGGAGCAAGCAAAAAATGAATGCTACAAATCTTTATTTTGACGACGTTTTATCCACGCATGTGCTGATCCGCGAATGGCTTTCCGGCGCAGCCGCGGCGCCCGAACATTGCGCTGATTTGCTCGCGCGTTTCTCGCCCGCTTTCACGATGGTGTCACCGGGTGGCAAGCAGCTCGATGGCGCTGGCCTGGCGGCGTTTTTCCGCGCCGCCGGCGGCAGCCGTCCGGGCTTGCAGATGCGCATTTCGGATCTCGTTCTGATACAGGAAAGTGCGGCCGGCGCCACCGTGTCCTATCGCGAATTCCAGTCGCTGCCCGGCGCGGAAAACACCGAGCGCTGGTCCACCGTCGTGTATGAAAAAGCGGCCAGCGGCACCCTGCTGTGGCGCCATTTGCACGAGACATGGGTGGCGCCGGCGGCCGCGTAAAGCAGCACCGCGCGCGGCATTTTCCTACAGGAAGACTAGCCGTGCGCTGGATGCGCAGTAGGAATTATCGGTTCAAGATGGGATTTTATCGACTATTGGCAGGAGAAGCGCAATGAACGATACCCCCTCGAAGCCCGCAGACCAGGCCCGCAATAGCGGCATGGACAAGACCGCTGCCGCGCAAGCGGATGGCGACGCCTATGCCAACCAGGGCGGCGGCAAGCCCGCCAGCGGCAATGTCGCCAGCGGCCACTGGGCGAACAATGTGATTACGCCACAGAGCCCGCCCGATGCCGTGGAGCAGGAAAACCTGCCTGGCCTGGGACAGCCGGAACACCGCGACCACGTCAAGGGCGTGGCCCAGCAGCCGCACAGCGAAGCGGGCAAGCTGGCAGATGACAGGCCGGGGCGCAACGAGTCGAAAAACGTGCACCGGTCGCTCAACCAGCACGAATAAACAGCCGTGATTTTATGCTGGAAAATCAGCTTAAATCATGCAACGCTTTTTGCAGCGCGGGACCGGTGGAAAACTGCGAAAAAACCACTTCCAGGCCACCGCGTTCCGGCGTGCAGCACATGGGCCCCACGCGGTAGTGGCTGGCCTCGGGAAACGGCGCCAGGCGCAGCAGCGGCCACAGCTTGCCATCGGTCGAATACTGCACCCGGATGACGCCCTTTTCCACCGTCACGCGCAGCCAGAAACCGTCCGGCATGGCGGGCGCGATGCTGACGGCCCAATCCGATTTATCCACCGTCAGCACGGTGCTCAACAGCAGCTGGCCGTCGGAAAATTCGACGCCGCATTTGATCCAGTGTTGCTCGTCGATGCGCACCATCATGCCGGCCTGGTCGTACAGTGCGGAATACTGTGCCGCCACGTGCAGCTGCGCCGTGAAATCGCCATCGACTTCCGTGCCGAAAAAGTGGCCGCTGTCGCGGATAAAACCATACGAGGTCTTGCGCCAGAAATCCGTGTTCGCATCCGTCGTTACGCGCAATTGCGCGCCGTCGGCGGACCAGTTTTCCGGTGGATTGAGCCAGCTGCCTTGCGTGAACATCGGATTTCCTCCTGATCGAAAAATGCTACATAGTTTGCCCCCATCCCAGCGCCTTGTACAGGGCAATCGCATCGATGTAGGATGCCGTCTCCGCCAGCAGCGCTTCGCGCCGGATATCGTACAAGGCGCGCTGGTTTTCCAGCACGGCCTGATAGCTGCCGGCACCGCCCGCATAGCGCGTGCTGGCGATGCCGAGGGCCGCGTTGCCGTGGCGCGCCGATTCCAGCAGGGAGGCCAATCGCGTCTGGTTTTCCGCCAGCTGCGTGACGGCGTTTTCCACGTCTTCCTGCGCCAATAACATCGTGTGTTCATAGCGTGCCAGCGCGCCCTGCGCCTCGGCCTGCGTGCCGCGCAAGCGTGCCCTGACGCTGCCCAGGCGGAAGGCCGGATAGCTGACGGAGGGTGCCACCTCAAAGGCGCGCGCGCCGCCGTCGAACACGCCGCTGCCGCGCAGTGCGAAGAAGCCCAGAAAGCCGCCGAGACTGAGGCGCGGATACAGGTCGGCCGTGGCGGCACCCACGTCTTCGCTGGAGGCGGCCAGCAGGCGCTCGGCGCGCACCACGTCGGGCCGCTGCTTGATCAGCTGATTCACGTCGCCGAGGGGCAGCTGGCCCGCCAGCGGCGCCTGTTGCTGGGGCTTGGTGGCCAGCGCGATGGCGCCAGGCACTTGCCCGCTCAGCACATCGAGCCGGTACTGCGCCTGGCGCAGGCCCGCCTGCAACGGTGGCAATGCCGCCTCGCTGCGCGCCAGGTTGGCCAGTGCGTTGTGGCGTTCTTCCGGCAAGCCGCTGCCGGCACGGATGCGCGCGTCGATCAATGCCACCGTGTCGCGCCAGCTTTGCACCTGCGCCTGCGTCAGCGCCAGGTTTTGCTGGTAGCCCAGCGCCTCGTAATAATTGCGCGCCACCTCGGCGGCGATCGTCAGCCGCACTTGCCGCAAGTCCGCCTGCGCCGCATCGGCGCGCGCCTGCGCCGAACGGCTCATGTGCGCCAGGCGGCCGAACAGGTCGATCTCCCATTGCGCGTCGAATCCCACGCGCGTGCTGGCGCTGGCGGTGCGGCTGTCGGGCGTGTTTTGCTGCACCGTGCGCTGCCAGCCGGCCTGGCCCGTGACAGTGGGCAGTTCGTCGAGCCGACGTTCGTCGAAGACGGCGCGCGCGGCCAGCAGGTTGGCCTGCGCCTGGGCGATATCGAGGTTGTGTTCGAGCGCGCTGGCGATCAGCTGCGACAGCCGTGCATCATCGAAAAACGTCCACCAAGCGGCCTCGCTGACGGCGCCCGTGCCAGCTGCGAATTGCGCTTGCTGCGGGCTGGCCAGGGTGATGGCGGGCGTGCCCGGCATGACGTAGGCGGGGCTGACGGCGCAGCCGGCCAGCACGGGGAAAAGGGCAATAAGATAGCGGTAATTTTTCATGGGGATTCCTTCAGCGCCTGCGACAGGTCGCGGGCGCGCGGCGTGGCATGGTCGGCCGTGTGGCGGCGGGCCAGAAAGGTGTACACGGTGGGCAGCACGAACAGGGTGAAGAAGGTGCCGATCAACATGCCCGAGACGATCACGACACCGAGGCCGAAGCGGCTGTTGGCACCCGCGCCGGAAGCGAACAGCAGCGGCACGAGGCCCACCACCATGGCGGCCGTCGTCATCAAGATCGGGCGCAGGCGGATCTGCGCCGCCTTGCGGATGGCCGTGATGCGGTCGAGCTGTTCATGCACCTGCAATTCGTTGGCAAATTCCACCATCAGGATGCCGTGCTTGCTGATCAAGCCGATCAGGGTCACCAGGCCGATCTGCGTGTAGATGTTGATGGTGGCGTAGCCGAGCGCCAGCGGAATCAGGGCGCCGCAAATCGACAGCGGTACCGTGATCAGGATGATCAGCGGGTCCGTCAGGCTTTCGTACTGGGCCGCCAGCACCAGGTAAATCACGACGACGGCCGCCAGGAAGGCCAGCAGAAGGGCATTGCCTTCCGTGGCGAACTGGCGCGCATCTGATTGCCAGTCGTAGCTGAAGCCGGGCGGCAGGGTTTTCGCCACGCTATCGAGGAAGGCGACGGCGTCGCCCAGGGTCACGCCGGGCGCCGGCACGCCCTGGAAGGTGGCCGCGTTTTGCTGATTGAACTGCGTCAGCATGTTCGGCTCGATCTGTTCGCTCACCGAGACGACGGCGGACAGGGGCAGCAGGCTGCCATCGTCGGCGCGCACGTACTGCTGCGTCAGGGCTTGCGCCGTGAGTCGCTGTTCGCGCGGGCTTTGCGCGATGACGTCATAGGCGCGGCCATCCATGCCGAAGCGGTTCAAATAATTTTCGCCCACCAGCACGGCCAGCGATTCGCCGATGTCCTGCATGCGGATGCCCAGGCTGTTCGCCTTCGAGCGGTCCACGCGCACTTTCACCACGGGGTTGTTGTAATCGAGGTCGCTGTCGACGACGGCAAACAGGCCGCTGTCGCGCGCGCGCTGCTTGACGTCTTCCATGGTGCGGAACAGGGTGGCGTAATCCTGCGCGCTGCGCAGCACCATCTGCACGGGCAAGCCGCCGCTCGATCCGGGCAAGGGCGCTAGCTGGAAGGCGAAGATGCTGGTGCCTTCCACGTCGCCCACGGCGTGCTGCAATTCCGCCTGGATGACGGCCGCGTTGCGCGCGCGTTCGGCCCACGGCGTCAGGTTGATGCCGCCGATGCTCGATGCCGGACCTTCGCCGCCGTTGATGATCCAGCGCGAGTGCGTTTCGGGGATATGCTTGTAGATGGCATCGAGCTTGTACGAAAAGCGCTCGACGTAATCGAGGTTGGCGTGCTGCGGCGCCTTGATCGCCGTCAACACGCTGGCCTGGTCTTCCGCCGGCGCCAGTTCGCGCTGCGGCAGCAGGTACAGGAACGGCAGACTCACCATCACCAGCGCGGCGAAACCGGCACTCAGCCAGCGGTGGTGCAGCGAGCGGTCCAGCAGGCGCGCATAGCGGCTGGTCAAACCTTCGAAGAAATGCTCGGCGGCGCGCGCCATGCGCCCTTCCGATTGTTTCGGCTGCAGCAGCAAGGAGCTCATCACGGGAGACAGGGTCAATGCCACCACGCCCGACACCACCACGGCGCCGGCCAGGGTCAGCGCGAATTCCTTGAACAGCGCTCCCGTGAGGCCCCCCATCATGCCGATGGGCGCATACACGGCCGCCAGCGTGATCGTCATGGCGATCACGGGGCCGGCCACTTCGCGCGCACCGACCAGCGCGGCGGCCACGGGCGTCTTGCCCTCCTCGATATGCCGGTGCACGTTTTCCACCACGACGATGGCGTCGTCGACCACCAGGCCCACGGCCAGCACCATCGCCAGCAGGGTGAGCAGATTGATGCTGAAGCCGAAGGCCAGCATCAGCGCCGCCGCGCCCAGCATCGACAGCGGAATCGTCACGACGGGAATCAGCACGGAGCGCAGGGAACCCATGCACAGGTAGATGACGATGACGACGATCAGCAGCGCTTCGAGCAGGGTGTGCGCCACCTCGTCGATGGATGACTGGATGAAGCGCGCCGTCTCGAACGCCAGCTCCACTTTCACACCGGGTGGCAGGGTTTTCTGGATCTCGGGCAGCAGCTTCTTGATGCCGTCGACGATCACCAGCGGGTTGCCGCCCGGCGTGGGCGACAGGCCCAGGTACACGGCCGGCACGCCATCCATGATGCCGCTCGTTTCCGTCGCGGCCGCGCCCAGTTCCACCGTGCCCACGTCCTTCAGGCGCACGAGCGACGCGCTGTCATCGCCGCCCTTGCGGATGACCATGTCGCGGAACTCGGCCACGCTGGTCAGATCCGTGTTGACGCTGATGTTGGAGACGACGAATTGTCCCTTCACCTTGCCCGGCGCCGCCTGGTAGTTATTGCGCCGCACGGCGTCGGCCACGTCGGCTGCCGTCAAGCCGCGCGCCGCTAATTTTGCCGGGTCGATCCACAAACGCATGGCCAGCTGCTGGCCGCCATACACGTCGACCTTGGCCACGCCGTCGATGGTGGCGAACATCGGCTGCACCACGCGCGCCAGGTAGTCCGTCAGTGCGGGCGCCGAGACGCTCTCGCTGGCAAAGCCGACGTAGGCCACGGCCGAGGAATCGCCGGCCGAGCGCTCGATGACGGGGTCAAAAGCACCTTCGGGCAGCTTGTAGCGCACCTGGTTGACCTTGGCCATCACTTCCGTCAACGCCTGCGTGGAATCGCGGTTCAGTTCCATGCGCACGGTGACGGTGCTGCTGCCCTGCACCGACGACGAGGTCAGGTAATCGATGCCTTCCACGGACGACACGGCTTGCGCGATCGGCTGCGTGACAAAACCCTGCATCAGTTCCGCCGAGGCGCCCGGATACGTGGTTTTCACCGTGATGGTCGATGATTCGAGCATCGGATACTGGCGTATCGGCAGTTGCAGGATGGCGATCACGCCCAGCATCAAAATCAGGGTGCTGATCACCAGCGCCAGCACGGGGCGGCGCACAAATAGGTCGGTAAATTTCATGGCGGCCTTTCCTTACGAACCGGCCTTGGGCGCGGCGCGCTTGGCCTCGTCCAGGGTGTTGGCCACGGCTTGCACGGCCATGCCGTCGGCCAGTTTCAGCTGGCCCGAAGCGACCACGCGCTGCCCTTCGCGCAAGCCATCGATAATGGCGACACGGCCCCCTGCCCGCTCGCCCAGTTTGACGCCCACGCGCTTGACGGTGAGCGGCTGTTTGCCCTCCTGCTGCGCGACAAACACCGTATCGCCATACGCGCTGTAGGTCACGGCCGTTTCCGGTACCGTCAGCTGCTGGCCCGCTTCGCGCGCCACGCGCACATTCGCGTACATGCCCGCTTTCAGGGCGCCGCGCGGATTGCTGAGCGCCGCCTGTACCTGCACCATGCGCGAGCGGGCGATCAGCGGGTCGATGGCGTTGATCTTCGCCGTAAAGACGTCGCCCGGATACGCGTCCACCAGCACTTGCACGGCCTGGCCCGGCGCCAGCTTGGCGCTGCTCTGTTCATCGAGGGCGAAGTTCACCATCAGCGACTTCTTGTCGATCAGGCTGGCCACCGTGTCGGCCGCGTTCAGGTACTGGCCCGCGTGCACCTTGCGGATGCCCAGCTGCCCCGCGAACGGCGCGCGGATGGTCTTTTGCGCGATCAGCGCCTCCGTCTGGCGCACGTCGCCCAGGGCCGCATCGCGCGCGGCCAGGGCACTATCCAATTGCTCCTGCGTGGCCGCCTTTTCCTTGACCATCTGCAGCGTGCGCGCATGGCTGCTTTCCGCGTTTTTCAGCTGCGCGCGCTGGCGCAGCAGCATTGCCTGTTCTTGGGCGTCATTGAGCTGTACCAGCACGGCGCCGGCCGCCACGTTCTGGCCCGATTCGAAGCGGATGTGCGTGATCCGGCCGCCCGTTTCGGCGGCCACCTGCACCTGGCGCGCCGCTTCCAGCTCGCCCACGCCCGCAAAAAAGCGTTCCTGCGTGCCCAGCACGACAGGGACCAGCGCCACCTTGGTGGCGGGGGAGGCGGCGGCATCGGCCGCATGCGAGTCTGCGCGGGGATACAGCGCGGCACCGGCGACGGCCAGGGCGATGGCCAGCGCGGAGGCGCCGACGATTTTCGTATTCATGATGAAGTCCTTTACAGCAGTACAAAGGGAAAAGTACAAAGAGGGAAAAGTACAAAGGGAAGAAGAGGCGCAGCGGAGGCTGGTCAGGTCCGCTGCGCGTTGAAGAGTACAAACAGGGCTATGGTCCACAGCAGCAGCACCAGGTGCGTCGTCTGCAAGCCTTCCTGCGCGATCCAGTAGCCGAACCACAGGCCGCCCAGGTGCATCAGCAGCAAAAAGGTGGCCATCGCGCACAAGGCCAGGTTCAGCCAGGGCAAGCCAGCGGCCAGGCCGCCGCCGAACAACAGCGCCACGCCCGTCCAGGCGGCGATGGCGGCCAGCAGTTGCAGCGCCAGCACCACGCCCAGCGAGAGCCGGTGCAAGGTCAATGAGGTGAGCGCGCGGCGCAGCAGCGGCGTCTGGATGGTCGGGTCCTGGCGCAGCGGGTCCATGCGCATGGTGTTGCCGATGGCCCAGACGGAGCCGTGGAAGGCGTGCAGGTTGTTGATGGCAGCCAGGGTCAGCCAAGTGGCCAGGCCGGTAGCGAGGATGGCGTGAAACAGCCAGATCGAGTGTTGCAGCTGCATGGGATTCCAGTCCAAAAGAGTGTCTTGCCGGCAAGCGGACGTGGAAACTCCTCGACAGCGGGGAGCTACCGGCCTATTATGCAAGCAATTAGTTGGTTAACTGGCCCCATGATAGTTGAGCGAAATGAATTACACAAGTAAACGTTTGGATAATAGCGAAGCGCCGCAAACGACGGAGCGCATCCTGTATTTCATCAAGACCAAGGGACCCGTCTCCACGGCGACCCTGGCCAAGACCCTGGACATGACGGGCGAGGCGGCGCGCCAGCAAGTGCAAAAGCTGGTGGCGGCGGGCCTGATCGAAGGACGCCAGGAGGCGCAGGCGGGCGCGGGACGGCCGCGCCAGAACTGGGTCTTGACGGAAGCGGGCAATGCGCGCTTTCCCGACACGCATGCGCAGCTGACGATCAAGCTGATCGGTTCCGTGCGCCAGCTGTTCGGCGAGGCGGGGCTGGATAAACTGATCACGCAGCGCGAAGAGGAAAGCCGCAGCGCGTACGCCTTGGCGTGTTCGGCGCCGGACTTGCCCACGCGGCTGCAGCAGCTGGCCGCCGTGCGCGATGAAGAGGGGTATATGGCGCGCGTGGAAGTGGACGGCGACGACTGGCTGCTGATCGAAGACCACTGCCCCATCTGCGCCGCGGCGCGCACCTGCCAGGGCTTTTGCCGCTCCGAACTGCAGCTGTTCCAGGAAGTGGTGGGGCCAAGCGCCAGCATCGTGCGCGAGCAGCACGTGCTGGCGAACGCGATGCGCTGCGTTTACAGGATTTCGCCGCTTTCTTAAGGCTTCGGAAACAGCGGCCAGGTCAGCAGCGCCACCAGTCCCGCCAGCCACCATACGACGGGCCAGTTGCTGGCCGCCAGCAGGTGCGGGATGGCCATCGGCGTGAGGAACAGCCCCACGTAGACGGCCGTGTTCGCCATGCCCAGGGCCGTGCCCGCGTTGGCGCCGCCCGCTTCCGTGGCCAGCTCCGTGTAGGCCACGCCATGCCAGGCGGACACGGCGATGCCGGCGAGCACCACGGCGGCCATCAGCAGCCAGCCCGGCGACTCCAGCCAGGCGATGCATCCCAGCAAAATGAATGCAGCCAGCGCCACCAGGGCCGAGCCGCGCAGGTAGGCGGGCCGGTTCGCGTGGCGGTCCGTATGGCGTCCGCTCCAGATGCGCATCACCATGGCGCCCGCCTGCAGGGCCACCATCACGGCCGTGATGGCCGCCAGGCCCAGGCCGCCATGGTCGTGCAGGAAGACGGTGGCGTAGCTGAGCACGGCAAACTGCGGTACGCACAGCAAGCCGATGGCGGCCACCATGCGCCAGACCTTTCGATTGCGTAACGGTGGCAGTGGCTTGACCCCGGACAGGCTTTTGGACGCATTGTGCGGCCCCTTGGCGGCCTCGGCAGAGAAATCGGGCTCATGCATCCAGCGCCACGTAAAAAACGCCGACAGGCCGCATACGAGGGCCAGGGCGCCAAACACGGGCATGAAGCCGTAGCGCGATGCCAGGCTGGGCAGGATGAGGGCGCCGAGGCCGCCGCCCAGCGGCACGGCCGTCTGGCGGATGCTCATGGCAAAACCCCGTTCGCCGGGGCCGAACCAGCGCATCACGGCGCGGCCGCTGGCGCCGTTCACGCTGCCTCCCAGCACGCCGACCAGCGCCAGCCCCGCCGCCAGCGCCCATAAGGGCGGCACGGACCCGCCAGCGGGCGTAATCCACAGCAGCAAGGCCAGCAGCGCCAGCATGGTGCCCAGCAAGCCGGTCAGCAGCACGGGGCGGTCGCCCCAGCGGTCGGTGGCCATGCCCCATGGCAATTCGGTCAGGGCCACGCCCAGGCCCATGGCGCCCAGCGCCACCCCCAGTTCTGTATTGCTCAGGTGATAGCCGCTGCGCAGCCAGATGGCCGTGGTGGGCATGCCGTTGGCGGCGGCGGAAAAGCTGGCATTGGCCGCCACGCCGACGGCGAGCACTTTCCAGCGGTGGGCGTCGCCCAGCACGGGCGCGGTGACGGGGACAGGAACAGGAATGGCTTGGCAACTGGTGTTCATGGCAGGGAGAGAAAAGTGGTTGACCCTGACAGTGTCGCGCGCTACGATCATTCTGAATATCAGATAATTTACGCTGTGCCATCCCAAAAAACCGGACGATTGCTTCCACGCCATGAGCCTGCTTAATTTCGACATCGCCTTTCTGCGCAGCTATGTGGCTGGCATCGAGCTGGGCAGCTTTGCCCGCGCGGCCGACAAGGTGGGCCGCTCCACCTCGGCCGTCAGCGCGCAGCTGAAAAAACTCGAGGAGCAGGCGGGCATGCCCCTGTTCCGCAAGGATGGCAGGGGCCTGGCGCTGACGCCGGCCGGCGACGTGCTGCTCGGCTATGCGCGCCGCCTGCTGGAACTCAACGATGAGGCAGCCGTCGCCTTGCGCGGCGCGGAGCTGGAAGGGTGGATCCGGCTGGGCTTGCAGGAGGATTTTGGCGAAGCCTTGCTGCCCGACGTGCTGGGGCGTTTTGCCCGCGCGCATCCGAAAGTGCGCATCGAGGCGCACGTGGCGCGCAACACGGCCTTGATGGAAGGGCTGGCAATGGGCCAGCTGGACCTGGCCCTGCTGTGGGGCGGCGCCTGTATCGCCGACGTGGCCGAATATCCGCAGCAGCAGCGCCAGCATATTGCCGAACCGTCCATGCGCTGGATCGCCTCGTCCAGCCTGGCCTGGCGCCCCGAGTCGGGCGAGCCTTTGCCGCTCATTACGTTCGACCGCGAATGCCTGTTCCAGCGCTGCGCCACGCAGGCGCTCGATGGGGCCGGCATCGCCTGGCGCACGGCGTTTACCAGTCCTAGCCTGGCGGGACTGTGGGCGGCGGCGGCGGCCGGGCTGGGCGTGACGGTGCGCACGGGCCTGGGCTTGCCCTCGACCGTGCGCGCGCTCGATCACGTGGAAGCGGGCTTGCCCGCCCTGCCTCCGCTGTCGCTGGAATTGCTGCGCGCCTCAAGCGTGTCCAGGCCGCCCGTCGAGCGCCTGGCCGGCTTGATCATCGAATCGCTGCAACAGGATGCCGCTTAAAACGCCTGCGCCGTCGGGCGCAGCACGATCTCATTGATAGCCACGTCGGCCGGCTGCTCGATCGCATACGCGATGGCGCGCGCCACGGCATCGGCGGGAATGGCGATCTGGTAGAACTCCTTGACGGCCTTGGCGCTCTCGGCGTGGCTGCTGCCCTGGCTCAATTCCGTGTCGACGGCGCCCGGCGCAATGACGGTGGTGCGGATGGTGCCGCCGCTGGCCGCCAGCTCGTGGCGCAAGCCTTCCGAAATGGCGCTGACGGCAAACTTGGTGCCGCTGTAGACGGTGCCGCCCGGGCTGAAGACTTTTTGTCCCGCCACCGACGAGATATTGATGAAGTGGCCGCTGTTTTGCGCCTGGAAGTATGGCAGGACGGCGGCGATGCCGTTCAACACGCCTTTGATGTTGATATCGATCATGTTGTTCCACTCGTCGACTTGCAAGGCGCTCATCGGCGCGATGGCCATCAGCCCCGCATTGTTAATCATCACATCGACCTTGCCGAACACGGCCAGGGCCGTGTCGACCAGGCGCTTCAGGTCGCCCGCCTGAGTGACGTCGGTCTGGGCAATGGCGGCCTGGCCGCCGGCGGCCGTGATTTCCTCGGCGATGGTATTGAGCAAATCCATGCGGCGCGCACCGAGCACGACGCAGGCGCCCAACGCGGCCAGATGGCGCGCGGTGGCTTCGCCCAGGCCGCTGCTGGCACCGGTGATGAGGACGACTTTCCCTGCAATAGCTTGACTCATGATGGGTTCCTTGTGAAGGCAGCACAGTGCTGCGGATGACATCGATCAATGCCGGCACAGCTTAGCGCATTTGCGTCCTTTTTTGCTATAAAAAAGATAATTGCTAAATGGTAATTGTTAGGCACGAGCAATCAGCACCTGCACGGGGGCCATGGGAAAATCGCTGGCGCCATATTGCTCCACTTGCCGCCAGCCCGTGTCGCGCAGCAGCTGCGCCAATTCACCGTGCCGTGTCACCGTGCGGCCCAGCATGCGCATTGGCAAGTAATACGGCAGCACGCGCGCCGCGTCGCCCGGCGCCGCCGCGATTTCCGCCTGTATGCAGACGAGCACGCCACCTGGCTTCAAGGCTGCCTGCATCTTGCGCAAGGCAGCCGCCATGTCTGGCACGAAATGCAGCACGGACGAGCACCAGATGAGGTCGTAGCCGCCGCCGATATCGTCGCTGTCCAGGTCGCCGCCCAGGGTCTCCAGGCGGTCGGATAGTTGCGCATGGGCGATGTTCGCGGCCGCCACGGCCACCGTTTCCGGCCAGTCGAAAACGCAGCCGTGCACGCCCGCATGGGCTTGCGCCAGCGCAATGGCCACCCAGCCGGGACCGCCGCCCGCGTCGAGCAGGCGCAGCGGCGTGTTGCCGTCCGCAAACGGGGCGACGCGCTGCATCACGCACAGGGCGGCGCGCATGGTGACGGCGCGCTGCTCCTGGCCGATCTGCTGCTGCGCGGCGGCGGCCCAGTTGACCCCGCTCGCCGTGCTGTAGGGCGTTACTTTTCCGCCGTCGCGCACCAGGGTGTTGAGCTGTGTGGCGAAATGGCGCAGCGCGTGCAGCCGGTACAGCCAGGCGTCGCCGCAAAAGGCAACAGCGTCGCGGCAGAAATACTGCAAGGTGGTGGCCGTGCAGCGGTAGCGTAGTGCCTCAGTATCGGCGCCGTCGCGCTCCAGCACCTGCATGCTCCAAAGCAATTCCAGCAGCAAGGCCGTGTGCGGCCCATGCAGCGACAGGACGTCCGCCAGTTGCGCCGGCGTGTGCGGCGTTGCCAGCACCTCGAAAATACCCAGTTCCAGGGCGGCGGCCAGTCCATCGGCCTGGACGGGCGCGACGGCCAGGTCCCAGTACGGTTGCAAAGCGTGTTGCGTATCGAATGACATGATCTTCCTTTCGGCGAGGTGGGCATCAGCATCATTTTATGCAACAATGAGAATAATTATCATTTGCATTTGTATGCGCGGCGGCGTATTTCGTATGCGGGACGGCGCGCGGGAAAACGGGGAGGAGCGATGAGGGGACAGGAGAGGGAAGCGGCAGGCTGGACGCGGCGCCAGCTGGACCCGGGGTTGAAAGAGTGCCGCGCCGACCAGCGCCAGGTCGACCAGGGTTTGCTGCTCGTGCATTCCGACTACCGGCCACGGCTTGCGCTCGTCGAGCCATCGCAGCATGACGACGGGGGCGGCATGGTGATCACCATCGGCCTGGAAGGCGCGTCCGCCTACGCCACGCGCGATGGCGAACAATTGCGCTTCCAGGGCGGCCATACGACGATGACGGTGTTTCGCCACGTCAGCGGCGAGCGCCGTTTCGAGGCGCATCAACGGGCGGCGCAGTTGCGCGTGCTGGTCGATGAAGACGCGCTGGCGCGCTACTGGCCCGAGGGGTTGGCGTCCCTGCTGCCCCACGGCGGCGCGCGCCAGCTGGCGCATGCCACCACCACGGCGACTTCCGCCCTGCACGCCCGTTCGCTGCTGCGCGCGACGGACCCGCTGGCCGTGCATATCAGCGTGCTCAGTATCCTGGCGGAACAGTTGCGGGGACTGCGGCCTGCGCCCGTTCTTGTACCGCGCTGGTCCGAGGCCGACATCGTCAAATTGGAACGCGTCTACGCGCTGATGCAGGAGCAGATGGCGCAGGCACTCACGCTCGATTACCTGTGCGCGCAAGCGGGCTTGAGTTTGTTCAAGCTCAAGCAGGGATGGCGCTACCGCTACAACGACAGCCCCCAGCGTACCCTGCTGGCGCTGCGCATGCAGCGGGCAAAGTTACTGCTGGAAAATGGTTGCCAGGTGGCGCAGGCGGGCTGGCAAACGGGCTACCGTCACCCGGCCAATTTCAGTGCCGCCTTCAGCCGCTATTTCGGCTACGCGCCGAAGACCGTGGGACGCGCGGGCGCGTAAAAAGCCGGTGTAGAATCGGCGGGCAGCATCCATAACTACGACCCACAAGGAGACATGATGGCCCGCAAAATCTTTGTCAATCTGCCCGTCCAGTCGCTGGAACGCTCCGTGGCGTTTTTCACGGCGCTGGGCTTCAGTTTCAATGCCCATTTCACGGATGAAACGGCGACGTGCATGATCGTTGCCGACGATATCTTCGTGATGCTGTTGACGCACGACAAGTTCAAGCAATTCACGCCCAAGCAGCTGTGCGACACCAAGGTGGCGACGGAAGTGCTCGTGTGTTTGTCGGGCGAGAGCCGGGGCGAAGTCGATGCGCTGGTGGCAAAAGCCGTCCAGGCGGGCGGCAGCATCTACAAGGAGCCGATCGATTTCGGCTTCATGTATGGCCACAGTTTCCAGGACCCCGATGGGCATCAGTGGGAATTGATGTACATGGAAGCAGGCGCCGTACCTGGCTGATCGGTGGTGGTGTCGGATTACGCGGCGTGCCGCCGCTAATCCGACCTACGCTACGGCTCAGGCAGATCGGGTAGGTCGGATTAGCGCGGCAACGCCGCGCGTAATCCGACGTCTCCGGCCAGCTTAGGAAGCCAGCGCCAGCAGATCGACCACGTCCAGCCCGGCCAGGTCTTGCGTCGTATTGCCCGCAAACGCGGCGCGGCTTTGCTGGCCGTTTTTCAGCCAGGTGCGCGTGACGTCCTTGATCTGCGCCAGGGTGCAATTGAGCACGCCGGTACGGAACTGCTGGCGCACGGCTTCCGTCGTGCCCCGCTGCTGCATGTTCCAGGCCGTCAGCGCTTCCGCGTACGGCGAGTGCGGCTTGTCGAGGCCCTTGATGACGCAGATGATGGCTTCTTCCACCTGCTCTTGCGAGAAATCGCCGTCGAGGATCTGGTCGAGCGTCGTGCCGAAGTCGGCGAACGTGCCGGCCAGGCGCGGATCGCGGTAGGAGCTTAGCGTGAACGTGCCGGCGCCGGCCGCGTAGCTGGCGCTGCCGCCATACGCGCCGCCTTTTTCGCGCAGGGCCGTATGCAGCACCTGGTTGGTCATCAGTTCGGCGGCGACGGCCAGGGCGGACGCGTCCGGATTGTGTACGCCAGGCACGGCCCAGGAAACGAAGCAATGGTTGATCTGGCTCGTCGCATGCAGGGCCGTGTTGGCCAGTGGCAAGGCAGCCGGAGCGGCGGCAACGGCTGGCGCGGCCGCATCTTTGCTGGCCGCTGGCAACTCGAGCAGACGTGCCAGGGTGATGCCATCCTGCTCCAGGCCCGCGCACAGCACGGTCGGCGGCTGGGCGATGATGTGCGCATGCAGGGTGTCGAGTTCGCGCGCGATTTCCTGCAAGCCTGCCGACGTCTTGCTCAACTGCTGCAAACGGCGGTAGAACGGCAAAGCTGCCGGGCCGCCGACGATGTCGTCGAAGCGGCGCGTTGGCGACAGCGGGGCCGCCGACGCCAGCATGGCGTAGCGGTTGCCCGATTCGGCCAGGCTGGAGAGTTTGTCCTGCACCAGGCTTTCGATCAGGAAGGCCAGGCGCTCTTCTTCATCGAAGCGTGGCTTGGCGATCCAGGCCGACAGCACGGCGGCGATCGCCGCGTGTTCTTCGCGCAAGCCGCTGGCCGAGAACGACAATTCCACGCGCATCGCTTGCTGCGGGCGCGGGATGGCTTCCAGGCCGATGTGGAACGACGGCACCATGCTCTGGCGCCAGGCGCTGGCGTCATCGAACGACATGTCGCCCACGCCCAGTTCCGGCGCCAGGTCCGTGTACAGGCGCAGCCATGGCCACGACGCTTCCGGCAAGCCCGACACGTCGTACAGCACGTTGGCATAGCTGATGCCGTTCGAGGCAATGCTGAACGCCACGGCGCCATCGACGGCCGGTGGAATCGGCAGGGCCGGGCGCGGCGCGGCGCTGACATCGCCAGGGCGGATGCGCGGCAGCACTTCCGAATTTGACGGCAGCTGCTGATGCGCTTCCAGCGCCGCCGACTCGGCCACGATGTGTTCGCGCTCGGCATCCGTCAGCTTTGCCTGCAGGGCCGCCAGTTTGGCGTCTTCCTGCGCGGCGCGGTCCGTGAAATAGGCGGCATCGGGCACCACGTGCGTCGTCAAACGGGTCGGGTTGGCGATCAGCTCGCGTACCAGCTGCTTGAAGAAGGCCGGGTCTTCGATCTGCTGTTCCAGGGTTTCCAGGATGGCCGCATTGTCGAAGGCATCCATCACGTTGCCGTCGTACATGGCCAGCGGCAAGGCGTGCAGCAAACGGCCCAGGCCGTAAGGCATGCGGCCGCTGCTGATTTCGCGCTGGCTGTATTTGATGTCGCGCAAGGCCGCGTGCAGCACGGCGGCGGGTATGCCCTCTTCCGCCGTTTCTTCCAAGGCCGTCCAGATGCGCTGGTGCGCATCGGCGATCTGTTCCTGCGTCAAACCTTCCATGCCGATGTGGAACACCATCTGGCGGATGCCCGCGTCGCGGCCATTCATGTCCGATGGGCGGCCATAGCCGGCCGATTCCATGGCGCGCATGACGGGCGCCGACGATTCGCCGAGCAAGCCGTGCGACAGCAAATGCGCGTGGTAGTAAGCGATGGGGTCGCTCGACTCGCCCATCAGCCAGGCAAATTGCAGGCCGAATTCATCGTCGCGCGCTTCCTGCGACGGAATCTTGACGATGTTTTCCTGCGGTGCCGTCCACGCGGGCGCCAGCTGCGGCAGGCGGCGCGGGCTAAAGCCGCTGAGCTTGGACAGCACGCGTTCCGCAACTTGCTCTTGCACGGCCGACGCTTCGATATTGCCGGCGGTCATGATCACGGCTTGCGAAGGATGGTAGTGACTGGCGTGGAATTCTTTCAGCATGGCATGCGTCAGCTCGGGGATGTCGAGCGGATCGCCGCCCGATTCCACTTCATACGTCGTGCCCTTGAGCAAGGCGCTGGCGATGCCGCTGTCGAGCGCACGCATGGGGCTGTTGAAGGCGCCCTTCATTTCATTGAAGACGATGCCCTGGTACACCAGCTTGTCGCCTTCGAACGCATGGCGCCAGCCTTCCTGGCGGAAATTCAGGTAATCGAGATTCGGGAAGAAGGCGGCGTCGAGGTACACGTCGAGCAGGTTGAAGAAATCCTTGCGGTCGGTGCTGGCGAACGGGTACACGGTGCGGTCCGGATAGGTCATCGCATTCATGAAGGTGGCCGTCGAGCGGCGCAGCATCGAGAAGAACGGGTCGCGCACCGGGTAGCGCGACGAACCGCACAGGGCCAGGTGTTCGAGGATGTGGGCGCGTC
The DNA here is from genome assembly GCF_058797855.1 of Janthinobacterium sp. GW823-FHT01H08. Taxonomy (NCBI): domain Bacteria; kingdom Pseudomonadati; phylum Pseudomonadota; class Betaproteobacteria; order Burkholderiales; family Oxalobacteraceae; genus Janthinobacterium; species Janthinobacterium sp. GW823-FHT01H08. The sequence goes on along the minus strand of NZ_CM179504.1, from coordinate 309,029 downwards.
CGTCGCTCACTTCCGGCACAGTGGGAAATGCCACCAGGAACACCATCTCAGCCTGCTCGGTATGCATGTGGATATGGCGCATGCCCGTTGCTGGCTCGACATATTGCTCGATGGTTGCCTGCAAGACTGGAATGAAGTTGCTGCTGACTTTTTCAAATGTGCTCATGCGGTATGGGATCTCTGCGGTAGGTGATTCGGAGTGTCGGTGGGGCTGCATCACATGTGGGGGCAAAGTGGCGCAATGCCAGGGGCGGGGCCACTTTGATGCCTGCGTGAAGTTTTTCCCTATTGTACTAGGAGTATTCGTGCGCCGCCGCCGGGCCCCGCTTGTTCGCCGGAAAAGCAACAATGTTGCAAAATAAACTATTTTTGGACAGGTGGCGCCCCGGGATGGGGGCTTAGCGTACCATGCGCCTTTTGCACTCCAGACTGAACCGAAGGCGCCTACCTTGTCCCGACTTTCCTTTCGCCAACTGTTATTTGCCGCCTTCATTTTGACGACGGGTATCTTGACGGCTACTTCCGTGCAAGCCCTGCTGACCCTGGAGCACCTGGCCCGGCTGGGGCGCGAGACGGCGGCGCAGGCGATTGCCCTCACGGAACAGTCGCAGCGCCTGTCCGAGCGCACCCTGGCCATGGAGCGCAGCGCGCGCCAGTTCCTCGTGCTGGACGACCCCGTGTTCCGCGAGCGCTACGCGGCGGCGCGCGACGAAGCGACGGCGGCGCTGCAAGTGCTGAACCGCGCCACGCCCGAGTTTGCCTCGCAGCTGGCCGACGAGTGGACGGCGCAGGCGCAATCGGCGTGGGAAGTGTTGCAGGCCGGAAAACGCCGCAAGCGCGATGGCCACGCCGTCGTGTACCGCGCGTTTGCCCGCATGACGCAGATCAATGACAGCCTGGCGCGCGAAAGCAAGACGGAAATCGGCAGCCGCAACGACGCCCTGTTGGCCGAGCTGGAACGCCAGCGCCGCGTGCTGGGCATGCTGGTGGGCGGCGCCGTGCTGCTGGCGGCCGTGCTGGCCACCTGCTTCGGTTTTCTATTGTCGCGCCCGCTGCGCCGCATCGAGACGGCCATCGAGCGCCTGGGCGAGAAGCGCTACGACCAGCCCATCGTCGTCGGCGGCCCGGCCGACACGCGCCGCCTGGGCCAGCAGCTGGACTGGCTGCGCCAGCGCCTGGCGGACCTCGATGCCGACAAGGAACGTTTTCTGCGCCATATCTCGCATGAGCTGAAAACGCCGCTGGCGGCCCTGCGCGAAGGCGTGGCCTTGCTGGAAGACGAGGTGGCCGGCAAGCTCAGCGATGGCCAGCGCGAAATCGCCGGCATCCTGCAGCAAAACACGGCCTCGCTGCAAAATCAGATCGAAGACTTGCTGCGCTACAATACCGCCGCTTTTGACGCCCAGCATCTGGCGCACAGCAAGGTCGACTTGCTGGTCTTGCTGCAAGATGTGGTGGCCGCGCAGCGCCTGCAATGGCTGGCGCGCCGTTTGACGGTCGAGGTGCAGGGCGAGTCCCTGATCGTGCAGGCCGACCGCGACAAGCTGGCCACCGCCCTGGCAAACCTGCTGTCGAATGCCGTGCGCTTCAGCCCGGAAGGCGGCACCGTGCGCTTCAGCCTGGCTTGCGAAGGCGGCCGTGTGCGCATCGATTGCATCGACGAGGGGGCCGGCGTGGCGCCCGAGGATGCCGCGCGCATTTTTGAACCGTTTTACCAGGGAGTGCGCCAGGCGGCCGGCGCGCGCAACGGCAATGGCATCGGCCTGTCCATCGTGCGCGAATATATCGCCGCCCACGACGGCAGCGTCACTCTTTTACCGCGCCAGGCTGGCGCGCATTTTCGGATAGAACTGCCCTTATGATGACGAGAACTTCCCTGGCCGGCATGGCCGCCTGCGCGCTGCTGTTGGGCGCTTGCGCCGCCAAGCCCCCCACCCAGACGCCCGTGCTGGTGCAGACGCCGCCGCGCGTGGTGGTGGTGGCCGATCCCCAGCTGACCGAACTGCTCGCGTATCAAAGCGCCTTGCGCCTGATGACGCCGTCGGAACTGGCGAAAGCGCAGCTGGACCTGGCCAAGGCCGATCACGCGCCGCACAACACGATCCGCCGCGCCATGCTGCAGGCGACCGTGCGCGGCCCCGGCGACCTGGCCCGCGCGCAAGCCTTGCTGGAACCGCTGGCCACGGCCACGGGCAAGGACGCGCAACTGCTGGCGCCGCTGGCGCAATTGCTGGGCAGCCAGTATGCGGAACTGCGCCGCCAGGAAGACAGCATCGACAAGCTCAACACGCAGCTGCGCGATGCCCAGCGCCGCATCGACCAGCTCAATGAAAAGCTGGAAGCACTGAAAAACATCGAGCGCAGCCTGTCCGTGCGCCCTGCCGCGGGAGCGGCGAAATGAGCGAGCACGCCCACATTTTATTGGTCGACGACGATCCCGACCTGCTGCGTTTGCTGACCATCCGCTTGAAGGCGGGCAACTACCGCGTGACGGCCGTGGGCAGCGCGGAAGCGGCGCTGGCGCGCCTGGCCGTGGAATTGCCGGCCCTGGTTATTACCGATGTGCAATTGCCGGGCCGCGACGGCCTGGCCCTGTTCGATGAGATCCGCCGCCAGCATGCTGCCCTGCCCGTCATTTTGCTCACGGCGCACGGCACCATTCCCGATGCCGTCGATGCGACGGCGCGCGGCGCGTTTGCCTACCTGACGAAGCCGTTCGACGGAAAGTTGCTGATGGAAAAGGTGGCGTACGCCATCAACTTGTCCACCGTCATGCCGGCGCCCGCGTCCGGCGATGAAAGCTGGCGTGCCGAACTGATCAGCCGCAGTGCGCAGATGGCCGAGCTGCTGGCCGAAGCCAAGCTGGTAGCGGGGTCCGACGCCAGCATCCTGATCCGCGGTCCCAGCGGCACGGGCAAGGAATTGCTGGCGCGCGCGCTGCACAACGCCAGCCGCCGCGCCAAGGCGCCGTTCATCGCCGTCAACTGCGGCGCCATCCCCGAACAACTGCTGGAATCGGAACTGTTCGGCCACGTGAAAGGCTCGTTTACGGGCGCCGTGGGCAACCGCGAAGGTTTGTTTCAGGCGGCCGATGGCGGCACCCTGTTTCTGGACGAGATCGGCGACATGCCGCTGCCGCTGCAAGTCAAATTGCTGCGCGTACTGCAGGAACGGGCCGTGCGGCCCGTGGGCGCCGACCAGACGCGGCCCGTCGACGTGCGCTTATTGTCCGCCACGCACCGCGACCTCGATGTGGCCATGGCGGAAGGGCAATTCCGCGAAGACCTGTATTACCGCCTCAACGTCGTGACCTTGACCCTGCCGCCGCTGGCCGAGCGCCGCGAAGACATCGCCCTGCTGGCGAACCATTTTCTGCAGAAACTGGCCGCCAAGTACCAAAAAACCCTGAACGGCTTCGCGCCCGACGCCCTCACGGCCCTGGTGGCCGCGCCATGGCCCGGCAACGTGCGCCAGCTGGTCAATGTCGTCGAGCAAGTCTGCGCGCTGGCCACGGCGCCGCTGGTGCCCTTGTCGCTGGTGCAACGGGCCTTGCGCGTGCCGTCGCTCGAAGCGCTCAGCTATAACGAAGCCAAGCAGCGCTTCGAGCGCGACTACCTGATCCAATTGCTGCGCCTGACGGACGGCAACGTGGCCGACGCGGCCCGCCTGGCTGACCGCAACCGCACGGAGTTCTACCGTTTATTGCAGAAATACGAGCTGACGCCGGCCCTGTTCCGGGCCGACGGCGACCCTGTCGCTGATTAGCGACAAAAATAAAGCGTTAAAAATCAGCGGCTTAGCCTGAAACATTGATATTGTTGCCACATTCTGTCGCTGACAGGCGACAAAAAGCCCCGTTTTTCGGGCCGGATCCGGCGGAAACGGGCTGGAAAAATCGAGTTTGCATGTAAGTCGTTGATTTTTAATGAAATTTAAAAGCTGGCACGGTGCTTGCTGTATGGGTAGATGTGACGCTTCAAAGTGTTGCTTTATCCAAGTAAGAAGCTTTTAACTTCATTGAGAGGAACTACCATGCAAACATCGAAACTGTTCAATACCCTGGTTGCCGCTATCGTACTGTCGGGCGCCTCGATCACCGCTTCGCATGCAGCTGACTCCGCCCCAAAAGCACAAGCTCCTGCTGACACCGTCGTGGCCGCCAACGCCGCCGCTGCCGTCCCTGATGAAACCATCACTTCCTCGGCCAAGGCCGCCCTGAGCGCCGATGCGCAAGCCGCTGCCCTGCCAGTCAAGGTAGCAACCCAGCAAGGTGTGGTCGTCCTGTCGGGCGACGTGCCGAGCGCCGAAGCGGGTGACCGCGTCGTGCAGATCGTCGCTTCCGTGAGCGGCGTGAAAGAAATCAAGAACGAGCTGAAAGTCAAAGCCGCCGGTTAATCCCTCGCGCTGTACTTTACTCCGGGTTGCCCTGTCTGCGGACAGGGCATTTTTTTTGTGCCATTGTGTCCACAAGCCACGCTTGCTTCCAGGCAGGTAGTCCGGCGATAGGGTTAGAATAGCCAGCACTGGCGCCGATTCCGGCGCTTTTTGTCATCCATGGCGCAGTGTTGCAAGGCTGGGCCGCTACCAGGCCACCGCATGTCTTCTTTTTCTTCCGCCGCCCTGCTGCGCAATCTGAAACCCGACAACTTCACCATCGCCCTGCTCGTCACCGTGGCGCTGGCCAGCTTCCTGCCCTGCACGGGCCAGACGGCCGTGGTCTTCGGCAATATCACCACCGTCGCCATCGGCGCCCTGTTCTTCCTGCATGGCGCCAAGCTGTCGCGCGAAGCCGTGGTGGCCGGCATCATGCACTGGCGCCTGCATTTGCTGGTGCTGGCCAGCACGTTCATTTTGTTTCCCCTGCTGGGCCTGGCCCTGCGGCCGCTGGCGCTGACCTTCCTCACGCCCGAGCTGTACGTGGGCATCCTGTTCCTGTGCGCCTTGCCGTCGACCGTGCAATCATCGATCGCGCTGACCGCCATGGCGCGCGGCAATGTGCCAGCCGCCATCTGCAGCGCTTCGGCCTCGAATTTCATCGGCATCTTCCTTGCTCCCATCCTGGTGGGCTTGCTGGTGGCGAAAGGCGCGGAAAGCAAGTCGTCGGTCGACGCGGTATTGTCGATTGTCATGCAATTGCTGCTGCCCTTCCTGGCCGGCCAATTTCTGCGCCGCTGGATAGGCCGCTGGGTCGACCGCCACAAGGCCATGCTCAAGTTCGTCGACCAGGGTTCCATTTTGCTGGTGGTCTACACGGCCTTCAGCGAAGCCGTCAGTGAAGGCCTGTGGCACACGATCTCGGTGGAAACCCTGGTCGCTCTGGGCGTGTTCAGCATCGTGCTGCTGGCCCTGGTCCTGGGCCTGATGACGTTCATCAGCCGCCGCCTGGGCTTTAGCAAGGAAGATGAAATCGCCATCGTTTTCTGCGGTTCGAAGAAAAGCCTGGCCAGCGGCGTACCGATGGCCAAGGTCTTGTTTGCCACGCACTCGCTGGGCATGGTGATTTTGCCGCTGATGCTGTTCCACCAGATTCAATTGATGATCTGCGCCGTGATTGCGCAGCGCTATGCGCGGCGCGACGAGGCGCAGGAAGTGCCGGCGGCGACGCCGTGATGCGGCTCCTGCAGTAGCCGCAGCGCCTGCCGCAAGCCATCGACAATCACCGCGTAGGCCTGGCGCCGGCTCGCCGCATCGGCTGCGCGCAGCACGTACGACGGGTGATACACGGTCACCACCCAGCGCCCGTCGTGTTCGATGGGCGTGCCGATCAGCGGCGTCATGCAGGCCGCGCCATCCTGCAGCACGGATTTCAATGCCGTGCTGCCCAGCGCCACGATCACCTGTGGTTTGCCACGTTCGATCTCTTCTTCCAGCCAGCCATGGCAGGCGAGGATCTCGCGCTGCGCAGGCGTCTTGTGCAGGCGGCGCTTGCCGCGCGGTTCCCACTTGAAATGCTTGACGGCATTGGTCAGATAGATGCTGTCGCGCGCCAGGCCCGCTTCCTGCATGGCCTGGTCCAGCAGTGTACCGGCCGGGCCGACGAACGGCAGTCCGGCCAGGTCTTCCTGGTCGCCCGGTTGTTCACCGACGAGCATGATGCGGGCGGTGAGCGGGCCTATGCCGGGCACCGCTTGCGTGGCGTGCTGCCACAGCGCGCAGCGTCGGCACTGGTCCAGGGTAGTTGCTACCTCGCGCATCGGCTGGGCCCGCTCTGCGCTGATCGAGATCATGGCGGCACCCTGCCGCTGTCCCACGCTGGCCGTTTGGCCCGTGCGCCGCTCGCCGTTCGCCGCGCCGCTCAGCATGGCGGGCACGATGGCGCCTTCGGGTAAATTTTTCCAGAAACGCGAGGGAATATGGCTGTGCAGCAAGTCCGCATTCACGCGCGCGGGGTTGAAGATGCTGCGGTAATACGTCAGCCACAGCGCTTCGCCCGCATCGTCGATGTCGGCCGCGCCACGCAGCAGGGCCGGTCCCGCGTGCAAGGTGGCGCCATCCCACAGCATGCTGGCGCCGGGCGTGGCGATCAGCCAGCTGGCCTTTCCCATGCGGCGCGCGAAGTGGCGCGCCACCTGCGGCAGCACCTCGTGCGTGGGCTCGAACCAGGCGACAAAACGGGGCGCGCCCTCGGCCTCGCTGCGTTCGCGGAAGCGCACATACGCATGCATGTCGTGCTCTTCACGATGCACGGCCTTGACCATGGCGTGCAGGCGCGCGCCGTCCGCGTCGGCCGGCGACACCACGTCGTGCTGGCCCTGCTGCCAGCGCCACAGCACCTGATACAGGAAGGCCCAGCGGTCATGCACGTTGAAACAGGCGGCGCTCTCCAGCAGTTCCACCAGCTGGCGGGGCAGGCGCAGCGGTGGCGCGCCGGTATCCGTGGCCTCTGGCGTGGAGGAAAACAGGTCGCCGTCGCCGGGCTGCGATTGCCAGGCCACATCGGCAGGCGGCACGCCGCGCGCGATCAGTTCGCGCGCGGCCGCGCGCCACGCGTCGAACGATTGCGCCAGCCGGACGACACTGCTCATGCTGCCTGCAGCTCCGGCCATAAGTTCAATTGCTGCGGTGCGTCCGCCATGGCGCGGCGCAATTGTTCCGAGGCGGTGGTGTCGCGTGCGGGAAAGTAATCGGCCGTGATGATGAACGGGGCAATCTTTTTCATGCTGCAGCGCAGGCGCGACAGGTCGGCATAGCGCACTTGCCGCAAACGGCGCAGGTCGACGATGCGCTGCGCGTTACGCAGGCCGATGCCGGGCACGCGCGCGATCATGTGCTGCGCCGCGCGGTTCAAGTCCAGCGGAAAATGTTCGCGGTGCGCCAGCGCCCACGCCAGTTTCGGATCGATGTCGAGCGCCAGGTTGCCGCCGCTGGCGGGCAGCAGTTCGCTGGCCTGGAAACCATAGCTGCGCAGCAAGAAATCGGCTTGGTACAGCCGGTGTTCGCGCAGCATCGGCGGCGGCGCCAGCGGCACGCTTTTCGGGCTGTCGGGGATGGGGCTGAAGGCCGAGTAGTACACGCGCTTGAGTTTATAGCTGCCGTACAGGGTTTCGGCCGTGGCGAGGATCTGCTGGTCGTCGCTGGCGTCGGCGCCGACGATCATCTGCGTGCTTTGCCCGGCCGGCGCGAAGCGCGGCGAGCGCGGTTCTTCCGCCTTTTCATCGAGCTTGCGGCGGATGGCGCCCATGGCCAGCTTGATCGTGTGCACGCTCTTTTCCGGCGCCAGTTTCTGCACGCTGTCCTGGGTCGGCAGTTCGATGTTGACGCTGAGCCGGTCGGCATAGCGGCCCGCCTGCGCGACCAGGGCCGGATCGGCGTCGGGGATGGTTTTCAGGTGGATGTAGCCGCGGAACTGGTGCACCTCGCGCAACTCGCGCGCCACCTGCACCAGTTGCTCCATCGTGTAGTCGGCCGACTGGATGATGCCGGAACTGAGGAACAGGCCGTCGATGTAGTTGCGCAGGTAAAAGTCGCTGGTCAGTTTCACCACTTCGGCCACCGTAAAGCGCGCGCGCGGCACGTTCGAGGTACGGCGGTTGACGCAGTACTGGCAATCGTACAGGCAGTAATTGGTCAACAGTATCTTCAGCAGCGAGACGCAGCGTCCGTCCGGCGTGTAGCTGTGGCAAATGCCCATGCCCGAGGTGGCGCCAAAACCGTCCTTGCCGATGGAATCGCGCTTCGGCGCGCCGCTGCTGGCACAGGAAGCGTCGTACTTGGCCGCGTCGGCCAGGATTTCCAGCTTGTCCGTCAATTCCATGGCTCACCTCGATATACTGTGTTTATATACAGTATATCAGGGAATCGGCCTGATACCGGCTTGATCTGTGCAATGGCAGAACGCTATATATCGGTGTATATTACGGGCCTGGTTCTCTTCTCATCAAGGATACGATCATGCGCCTCACCTCCCTCGCCCGCCTGCTTGGCGTCACCCTGCTCGCCACTGCCGCTACCTCCGCCCTTGCCGGCGAAGTGGTCGTGTCGGCCGCAGCCAGCCTGACGAACGCGTTCAAGGATGCGGCGCAAAGCTACGAGGCGCAGTATCCGGGCAGCAAGGTGTCCCTGAACTTTGCCGCCTCGGGCGTGCTGCTGCAGCAGATCGTCAAGGGCGCGCCCGTCGACGTGTTTGCCTCTGCCGACCAGGAAACCATGGATGCGGCGCAAAAGCAGGGCCTGGTATTGCCGGCCGACCGCATGGACTTCGTCGGCAACAGCCTGGTGCTGATCGTGCCGCACGATAGCAAGCTGGGCATCAAAGCTTTGGCCGACCTGACGCACAAGGGCGTGACCCGCGTGGCCATCGCCAACCCGGCCAGCGTGCCCGTCGGCCGCTATTCGGAAGGCGCGCTGAAGAAGGCGAAGCTGTGGGAAGCCGTGCAGCCGAAAGCCATCGGCACGCAAAACGTGCGCCAGTCGCTCGACTATGTGGCGCGCGGCGAAGTCGATGCGGGCTTTGTCTACGCCACCGACGCGGCCATCATGAAAGACAAGGTGAACGTGGTGCTGGACGTGCCGCTCGACGCGCCCGTGCTGTACCCGATCGCCACCATCAAGGGCAGCGGCAATGCCGCCGAAGCGAAGCGCTTCGTCAGCTATTTGCAGACGGCACCGGCGCAAGCCATCCTGGCCAAGTACGGCTTCAAGAAACCCTAACGCCACCGCGCCCGCATGGATATCGCCTGGACCGCGCTGGCCCTGTCGCTGAAAGTGGCGGCCTGGGCCACGGCGCTCAATTTGCTGTTCGGCATCGGTACGGGCTATCTGCTGGCGCGCACGCGTTTTCCCGGGCGCGAGCTGCTCGACGCCCTGCTGACCCTGCCGATGGTGATGCCGCCCACCGTGCTTGGCTATTACCTGCTGGTGCTGCTGGGCCGGCGCGGCACCCTGGGCGTCTGGCTGCAGGACAACTTCGGCATCAACCTGATCTTTACGTGGCAGGGCGCCGTGATCGCTTCCACGGTGGTCGCCTTTCCCCTCGTCTTCAAGCCCGCGCGCGCCGCCTTCGAGGCCGTTGACGGCCAGCTCGAGCAGGCGGCCCGCGTGCTGGGCATCTCGGAGCTGGCGATTTTCTTTCGCGTCACCTTGCCGCTGGCCTGGCGCGGCATCCTCGCGGGCGTGCTGCTGGGCTTCGTGCGCGCGCTGGGCGAGTTCGGCGCCACCCTGATGGTGGCCGGCAGCATTCCCGGCAAGACGCAGACCCTGTCGGTGGCCGTGTATGAAGCCGTGCAGGCGGGCCAGGACGACGTGGCCAACACCCTCGTGCTGATCACCTCCGCTGTCTGCATCGTGGTGCTGCTGTCGGCTGGCCGCCTGGCGCCGGGGCGCGTCGCGCACAAATGAGGCCTATGATGACGTCCATGCAACTCGACCTCGACATTCGCGCTACCTTGCGCTCCGGCAAACGCCGTTTCGACCTGCACGTGCAATGCACCTCAGGCAGCCAGCGCATCGCCATGTATGGCCCGTCCGGCGCCGGCAAGAGCATGACCCTCAAAGCCATTGCCGGACTGTTTACACCGGATGCGGGCCATATCCGCCTGAACGGGCGCACCCTGTTCGACTCGGCCGCCGGCATCAACTTGCCGCCGCAGCAGCGCAATGTCGCCTACCTGTTCCAGGATTACGCGCTGTTCCCGCACCTGACGGTGCGCCAGAACGTGGGCTTCGGCCTGGCGCGGGGCTGGTTCAATCCGCGTGCGCGCGAAAAATTGCAGAGGGTCGAGCATTGGCTCGATGCCTTCCACTTGCAGGAACTGGCGCACCAGTTTCCCGACGAGTTGTCCGGAGGCCAGCGCCAACGGGTGGCGCTGGCGAGGGCGCTCGTGGCCGAGCCGAACGCGCTGCTGCTCGACGAGCCGTTCGCCGCCCTCGATCCGGCCCTGCGTGTCAAAATGCGCCTGGAACTGAGCCAGTGGCAGCAGCGCCTGGACGTGCCCATGATCCTGATCACCCATGATCCGGAAGATGCGCGCATCCTGGGCGAGCATGTGCTGTACTTGCGCGACGGACAGATCGATAACAGGGAAGAACACATGGCATTGGGTGAACGCATTGGATAAATCAGCGGCAGCGGAAATCGGCCTGCAAGGCTCGGTATGGATGACGGTGGGCGGAGAGCACCTGGGCGGCGCCGGCAGGGTGGAATTGCTGGGCGCCATCGCCGAGTGCGGCTCCATCACGCAGGCAGCCAAGCTCGTCAAGATGAGCTACAAGGCGGCCTGGGACGCGATCGACGCGATGAACAATCTGGCGGGCGAGCCGCTGGTCGAACGCCTGACGGGCGGCAAGGGCGGCGGCGGCACGCGGCTGACGCAACGGGGACGCCAGCTGGTCGACAATTTCCGCATCATCGAGCGCGAGCATGCGCGCTACCTGCGCCAGCTGGGCAGCCAGGCCGAAGGCATCGCCGACGATCTTTTACTCATACGGAGAATGGCCATGAAAACCACGGCACGCAACCAATTCCTGGGCAAGGTGGCTGAACTGAAACAGGGCGCCGTCAACGACGAAGTCACGCTGGAATTGCCCGGTGGCCAGCACATCGTGGCCATCGTCACGCAAGGCAGCAGCGCAAGTCTGGGCCTGGTGCCGGGCGCGGAAGCGTTTGCGCTGATCAAGGCATCGTCGATCATCCTCGTGGCCGACAGCGCAGGCGCGCGCTTTTCCGCACGCAATCAGCTGGCCGGGCTGGTGACGCGGGTGCAGACGGGCGCCGTCAACACGGAAGTGGTGCTGGACTTGCCGCGCGGCGGCACCATCGCCGCCATCATCACCAACCAGAGCAGCACCGAGCTGGGCATCGAGATCGGCAGCAGTGTGACGGCGATTTTCAAGGCGTCCAGCGTGATCCTGGGCGTGCCAGCGTAAATGGGGTAGGTCGGATTAGCGCGCAAGCGCGTAATCCGACAAGGTTCCGGGGTCAGACCCGGCGGGTCTGACCCCAGTTTTACGTTGCAGGCTTAATCCTTCAGCCTGGACAACCAATCGGCCGCCGCCGCCAGCGCCTGCTCCAGTTCCTGCGCCGTCTGCGCCAGCAGCGCCGGCACTGCGTCGAGGCGGCCCGCATCGATGGCTTCCTCGGTGGCGAACGCGGTGCGGATCAGGCGTTTCGTGCCCAGGGTGCCGACGGAGCCGCGCACGCTGTGCAGGATGCGCGCCACGTCGCTGTGGCGGCCTGCCTGCAATGCTGTTTCGGCGTCGCGCATGGGCGTCATGCCCTTGTTCAGCGCGTCTTCCACCATGCGCCGCAGCACGCCGCGCCCTTTCGCGTCGCGCCCCATCACGCGCATCAGCGGCGCCATGGAAAACACTTCCTCATCGGCGACGGGCGCCGGCCCGGCCGTCTGCACTGGCGGGCGCTTGGGCAGGTGGCGCAGGATCACTTCCATCATCTCTTCCACCACCACGGGCTTGGCGATGAAATCGCTGATGCCGGCCGTCATGCAGCGCTCGCGCTCGGACGCCAGCACGCCGGCCGTCATGGCGATCACGGGCAGGCTCAAGCGTAGTTCCGTGCGGATGATGTGGGTGGCGCTGAAGCCGTCCATGACGGGCATCTGCATGTCCATCAGCACGATGTCGTAGCGCAGCGCTTCCGTGCGCAGCCGTTCCACCGCTTGCAGGCCGTCGCCCACCACGTCGAGGGTGGCGCCCATGTGTTCGAGGATGCCGCGCGCCACGGCCTGGTTCAAATGGTTGTCTTCCACCAGCAGGAAATGCACGCCGGCCAGTTCCGTGCCCAGCGGCTGTTGCAGCATGCGCTGCTCGCCGCCGTCGTGCTTGGTAATCAGCGCCTGGTGCAGGGCGTCGAACAGGCTCGAGCCCGTGATGGGCTTCATCAGCACGACGTCGGCCTCGGCCGCGCTGGAGATTTCCTCGAGGTGGTTGCGGGCGAAGGCGTTGACCATCACCACGATGGGCTGGCGCTGGCCGCTGGCCGCCTGGCGGATGGCCTTGGCCGTGGCCAGGCCGTCCATCACGGGCATGTGCCAGTCGGCCAGCACCACGTCGTACGGCTGCTGCTGCGCCAGGCGCTCGCGGTACAGTTCGATAGCGGCAAAGCCGGAGTCCACTTCGTCGGCCAGCCAGCCCCACGCCTCGATCAGCTTGACGATCAGTTCGCGCGTGGTGCGGTTGTCGTCGGCCACCAGCAGGCGCAGCTGGCCCAGGGTGGGCGTGCGCCGCGTTTCGGCCGGCTGCGCCAGCATCTCGAACGGCACGCTGAACCAGAAGCGGCTGCCTTTGCCTTCGCTGCTGGCGACGGCGATGTCGCCGCCCATCATGTGGATCAGCTGTTTGCTGATGGCCAGGCCCAGGCCCGTGCCGCCGAAGCGCCGCGTGATGCTTTGGTCGCCCTGCGAAAACGCGGCAAACAGCTGCTGTTGCTGCAACTCCGTCATGCCGATGCCCGTGTCGCGCACTTCGAAGCGCAGCCAGGCGCGGCCCTTGTCTTTCTCGGCCAGGCTGACGGCCACCACCACTTCGCCGCTCTCGGTAAACTTGATCGCGTTGCCGGCCAGGTTGACGAGAATTTGCTGCAGCCGCTGGGCGTCGCCCATGAGGCGGCGCGGCACGTCGGGCTCGACGGCAATCGCCAGTTCCAGCTCCTTTTCGCCCGCATTCATCGTCATCGTCGTGGCCAGCGTGTTCATGACTTCGTCGAGGTCGAATTCGACGGGCGACAATTCCATGCGGCGTGCCTCGATCTTCGAATAATCGAGCACGTCGTTGAGGATGCCCAGCAGCGACTGGCCCGCCACGCGCACCATGGTCAGATACTTGCGCTGTTCCGTATCGAGCTTGGTATTGCCCAGCAAATACACCATGCCCAGCACGGCATTGAGGGGCGTGCGGATTTCATGGCTCATGTTCGCCACGAAATCGCTCTTCGCGCGGTTGGCCGCCTCGGCCCGGTCGCGCTCCTGTTCCAGCTCCGCCGCGCGCGATTCGAGCTCCTGCTGCAAGCGGTCGCGCTCGCTCATCAGGCCGTTGAACGCTTCCGTCAGCTCGCCGATCTCGTCGCGCTGCTGCACGGGCACGGGAGTGAAACGGCTGCCGCTGGTGCGCAGCGCCTGCAGGGTGTCGCGCAGGCGCACCAGCGGCGAGAGCAGGCGCACGGTGACCCAGCCCAGCACGGCTGCCGCCAGCAGCGAGGCGAGGATGCTCCACAGCACCAGCCGGTACAGCACGCCGTCGAACGGTTCGAAGGCGTCGTCGAGGGGCAGCGAGGCGGCCAGCAGCCAATTTACGGATTTCAGGCGCTTGAAGCTGTTGACGGCCGTGATGCCGCGGCTGTTGGTGCTGACCATGGTGCCTTCGCCATCGTCCTTCAGCAGCCGGGTGGTCGTCAGGTTGGCGTTCGGCAGGCGCGGCTGCAGCAAACGGCTGGTGTCGGGATGCAGCACATAGCGCGGCACGGCGCCGCGCGTGAGGACGAAGTAATAGCCGCTCTTGCCGATCTTTTCCGAGCGCAACCTCCCCAGCAGGTTATCCTTGTACAGGCGCAGCACGCCGATCACCACGCCGGCCACCTGGCCATCGGCGCCCAGCACGGGCGCGACCATCTGCACGATGGGCATGCCGCTCGATTTGCCCAGCATCGGCTCGGTGATCATGGGCTGGCGCGTGCGCAGCACGGTCTGGAAATACTCGCGCTCGGCGACGTTGATGCCGGCGCGCCCCGCCACTTCCGGCATGTCGGCCACGACGGCGCCGTGCGCGTCGAGCACCAGCACGTCGTCGAACAGCACCAGCATCGAGCGGCGCGAATAGTATTCGCGCAATTGGGCGGGCTGGGTGATCAGTTCTGGCGGCTGCTGCCGGGCCGTCAGGGTGACGATCTGCAGCAGCATGCCCAGCTTGTCGTCGAGCTCGGCGGCGGTGCGGCTGATCAGGGACGACTGCTGGCTCAACAGTACCTTGGTGAAATCGTCGCGCATGTGCTGCACCTGGATCATGGTGACCAGCGCGATCATGGCGATCGAGGTCAGGCTGGTGGCCAGCGCGACTTTTGCTTTGATGCCGAGAGGCTTCATGATTTCCTTTTCAGTACCGGGCGGCACAGGCGGCAGATAATGCTGTCAGGAATTTTCCTATCAATACCCCAGCTTGGCAAGCGCCGCCACGCAAATTGCCCTCTCCGCATGGGCTTTTGACGATGTTGCCATATAATTAAAGTCGGAACGTCGTTTATTCAGCGAAATTGCGGTGAAATTGGCACACGGCAACCCTGTATGCAGTAAACTTGTTGTTGCATTTTCTAAAAGGTACCGACATGACTGAAGCGCTACTCACTCCAACCTCGCCCACAGTGACCGTGGAAGCGTTGCGTGCGCGATGCTCGACCTGCAGCATGCATCAATTGTGTCTGCCGATGGGCCTCGACGTGGGCGACATGGACAGACTGGACCAGATCATTGGCCGCCGCCGCAAGATCGTGCGCGGCGCTTCGCTGTTCCGCATCGGCGACTCGTTCCAGAACCTGTATGCGATCCGTCTGGGCCACTTCAAGACCTACCAGATCAATCCGGGCGGCGAAGAGCAGGTGACGGGTTTCCAGATGGCGGGCGAACTGCTGGGCATGGACGCCATCAGCGCCGACCGCCACCACTGTAATGCGGTGGCGCTGGAAGACAGCGAAGTGTGTGAAATCCCGTTTTCCAGCCTGGAACAATTGCTGGGCAATATGCCGACCCTGCTGCGCCATTTCCACCGCATGATGAGCCAGGAAATCACGCGCGAGCAAAGTGTCATGCTGTTGCTGGGCAACATGCAGGCGACGCAGCGTTTTGCCGCCTTTATCGTCAACCTGGCGTCGCGCTATGAAGCGCGCGGCTATTCGGCCAGCAAATTTCAGTTGCGCATGTCGCGCGAGGAAATCGGCAACTACCTGGGCCTGACCATCGAAAGCGTCAGCCGTTTATTGTCGAAATTCAAGAAGGAAGGCTGGCTGCGCGTTTCCAACCGTGAGATCGAGATCTTGCAGCCGGCCAAGTTAAAAGCTATTACAGCCGGCACCGACGTCTGCAAGTAACAGCACCGTCAAAACCTACTGCGCGTCGTGCTTTGCGGCCTGCGATGCTCGCTGTGCTATAGCACAGCTGTGCTTCTCAGCCACAAATCACTGCCGCTCGCTACGGTTTTTTCCCGGCGCTGTACGTTATAGCTCTTCATCCGCGTGCAGCGCGATGCTGCGTTGCACAGGCCAGGTCCAGATGCCGGACAGGCGCCACTCGCGTTTGTCGTTTTCCACCAGCACTTGCCAGCGGCTGCGCTCGAGCATCGGCAGCGTCACGGAAAAATTGCCGGCCGCATCGGGTTGCACCAGCAGCTTGATATCCTTTTCCGGCAGGGTCGCATGCGCCAGGTGCAGCTGCAAAGGCCCCTGGTACGCCTTGCCGAAGCTGTGCACGGAGCCGCTGAGGCGCGCTGCAGCGACGTCATACGACAGGGTCGTATCCATGGCCAGGTCGCTGGCGATCGTGTCGCGCTTCAAATCCTGGTTGATCGCCTTGCCCTGCTTGTAATAGTCGCCCACCACCAGCGCGTCGGGCTGCGTAAACGCGATATAGCCCATGAAGCTGCCGACGACCACGGACAGGCCGGGACCGATCATCAGCAGCCATGGCCAGCGATGCTTGTACCAGGGGGCAACGGGAGGTTGCAGTTTCAGACTGTCGGACATTGTGTTCTCCTTGGGGGTGGACCCTTTGGGTCCGACTCCAGCTTTTGCTTCCGGGTTGAAAATCAAGTGACCCTAACGCATGATTGATGATACCCCTACGGCGAAATAACGGGGTCGGACCCGGAGGGGCCGACCCCAAATCAACGTCACCGCGGCACGATGAACACCGCGCTTTCGCGCACATGCAGCGACGGGTCGTCCAGCGAGTGCAATTCGATCGCAATCTTGTTCGAGCCCTTCTCGCCGACGCCGTGCGGCACGCGCAGGCGGATCGGCCAGCCCAGCGTTTCCGTCGGCTGCAAGGTCACTTCGTCGCGCGTCAGCAAGGTCAGACCCGGCAAGCCGGAAGCGCTGATTTTGAAATGCTGGCTTTGCTCCGAGGTGTTCATGATCTGCAGACGATAGACGTTTTCGATCATGCCGTCTTCCACCTCGCGTCCCATCGAACCGCGGTCGCGGATCACGTCCATCTTCAGGGGCGTGCGCAGGGCCAGCGAGGTACACACGGCGATGATGATCAGGGCCAGGATGGACGTGTAGATCAGCACGCGCGGGCGCATGGCGCGCTGGCGGATCTGCTTCGAATTGAAGTTGTTTTCCATCGCATGGTCGGTGCTGTAGCGTATCAGGCCACGCGGCCGCTCGACCTTGTCCATCACCGTATTGCAGGCATCGACGCAGGCGGCGCAGCCGATGCATTCATACTGCAGGCCGTTGCGGATATCGATACCGGTCGGACACACCTGCACGCACAGGGTGCAATCGATGCAGTCGCCCAGCTTGTCGTTGTTGCCGGCCTTCTTGCTCATGGCGCCGCGTGGTTCGCCGCGCTTGGCATCGTAGGTGATGATCAGCGTGTCCTGGTCGAACATGGCGCTCTGGAAGCGCGCGTAGGGGCACATGTATTTGCACACCTGCTCGCGCAGCCAGCCCGCGTTGCCGTAGGTTGCCAGGCTGTAGAACAAGACCCAGAACCATTCCCAGGGACCGAAATTGAGGGTGGTCACCTCGCGCGCCAGTTCCTTGATCGGCGTGAAGTAGCCGACAAAGGTAAAGCCCGTCCACAGGGCGATGGCGCCCCATACCAGGTGCTTGGCCGTCTTCTTGAACGCCTTGCGCACGGAGGGGCCCTGCTTGTCGAGGGCCATGCGCGCGCTGCGCGTGCCCTCGATGCGGCGTTCGACCCACAGGAAGATTTCCGTGTATACCGTTTGCGGGCAAGAAAACCCGCACCACACCCGCCCGGCAATGGCCGTGACGAGGAATAACAAATACGCACAGATGATCAGCAGGGCCGCCAGATAGATGAAATCCTGGGGCCACAGCACGACGCCGAAAATGTAGAACTTGCGCGTGGTCAAATCGAACAGCAGGGCTTGCCTGCCATTCCAGGTCAACCACGGCAAGCCGTAGAACGCGAGCTGGGTAAGCCATACGCATACCCATCGCCAGGTAGCGTAGCGTCCTTTGGCCTCGCGAGGGTAGATTTGCTCGCGGGCCGCATACATCTTGATGACTTGAGGTTCCATTACATCATTTCACGGGCGTCTGGGGATTCGACAGGCTCCAGACATACGCCGACAGCACGTGTACCTTGGATTCGCCGAGGAAGTCGCTGAAGGCCGGCATGGTGTTGTTGCGACCCTTGCGCACGGTTTCCATGATGGTATCGGCGCTGCCGCCGTACAGCCAGATCTTGTCCGTCAGGTTAGGCGCGCCGAGCATCTGGTTGCCCTTCGCATCGGCACCGTGACAGGCCATGCAGGCGCCGAACTTGGCCTTGCCCAGCACGGACTTGACGGGGTCCGACGTGGAACCGGACAGACTCAGCACGTAATGGGCCACGTTCTCGACATCTTTTTCGGAACCGAGCGCGGCGCCCATCGGCGGCATCTGCCCATTGCGGCCATGCATGATGGTGGTCTTGATGATGTCGGGATCACCGCCATACAGCCAGTCCTTGTCCGTCAGGTTGGGGAAGCCCTTGTTGCCGCGGGCATCCGAACCGTGGCACTGCGCGCAGTAGGTCAGGAACAGACGCTGGCCGATCGCTTGCGCCTGCGGATCGGCGGCCACCGTCTTCAAGTCCTGGCTCAGGTACTTGTTGAACAGGGGGCCGTAGTCGGCTTCCGCCTTCTTCAGCTCTTCCTCGTACTGGCCCGTCGATTTCCAGCCCAGGCTGCCGGCGTAGGTGCCCAGGCCCGGGTACAGGAACAGGTAGGCCAGCGCGAAGACGATGGTGATGTAGAACAGCCACATCCACCAGCGCGGCATCGGCGTATTGAGTTCCTTCAAGTCCTCGTCCCACACGTGGCCCGTGGTGCCGTCGGCGGGGGCGCCGGCGGCCACTTTCACTTTCGACTGCGAGTACAGCAGCACGCCGCAGCCGATGATGCCCAGCAGGGACAGCACGACGATGTAGATATTCCAGAAGCCATTGGTAAAGTCAGCCATGGTTGCGCTCCCCTTGTGCCGGCGCGGCATCGGCCGGATAGTCGAGCGCCTCGTCGGCGAACGGCAGGCGTGCCGCCGCGTCGAAGTCGCCATTGCTGCGGCTGAACGTCCACCACAGGATGCCCACGAATGTCATAAAGGAAACCACCGTCATGACGCTGCTGGCGCTGTCAAACAGGTTTTCGATTGCCATGCTAATTCCTTGTTTTGATTAATGTACCGAGGCCTTGCAGATAGGCGACCAGGGCGTCTTCTTCCGTCTTGTCCTGCAGCTGCGCGGGGCCGGCGGCGATCTCTTCGTCGCTGTACGGCTGGCCCAGGCGTTTCAGGGCGCGCATCTTCGGCATGATGTCGTCAGGCACCAGCTTGGTCTTCGCCAGCCATGGGTAGGCCGGCATGTTCGACTCGGGCACCACGTCGCGCGGGTTGTTCAAGTGCGTGCGGTGCCATTCGTCGCTGTAGCGGGCGCCCACGCGGGCCAGGTCCGGCCCCGTGCGCTTGGAACCCCACTGGAACGGACGGTCGTAGACGAACTCGCCGGCGACCGAATAGTGGCCATAGCGTTCCGTTTCCGCGCGCAGCGGACGCACCATCTGCGAGTGGCAGTTGTAGCAGCCTTCGCGCACGTAGATGTCGCGGCCCGCCAGGCGCAGCGGCGAATACGGCTTCAGGCCGGCGACGGGCTCCGTCGTGCTCTTCTGGAAGAACAGGGGGACGATCTCGACGGCGCCGCCGATGCTGATCACCACCGTGACCAGGGCGATCAGCAGCCAGGGGTTTTTCTCAATCCATGCATGTGAAAATTTCATTTGCTTTCGCTCCTATCAGGCGTGCGCCGCGTTCAGTTCCGGAATGCGGGCGACGGGGAGTTTGCTGCCGCGCAGAGTCATCCAGGTGTTGTAGCCCATGATGCACATACCCGACAGGTACAGCAGGCCGCCGGCCACGCGCACCACGTAGTACGGATACGTTGCTTTCACGCTCTCGACAAAGGTGTAGGTCAGGGTGCCGTCCGGATTGACCGCGCGCCACATCAGGCCCTGCATCACGCCGGCGATCCACATCGCGGCGATGTACAGCACGATGCCGATGGTGGCCACCCAGAAGTGCACGTCGACCAGGCGCGTGCTGTGCATCTGCGTGCGGCCCGCCAGGCGCGGCAGCAGGTAGTAGATCGAACCCATGGTGATGAAGCCCACCCAGCCCAGGGCGCCCGCATGCACGTGGGCAACGGTCCAGTCGGTGTAGTGCGACAGCGAGTTGATGGTCTTGATCGACATCATCGGACCTTCGAAGGTGGCGATGCCGTAGAACGACAGCGAGACGATCATGAATTTCAGGATCGGATCGGTGCGCAGCTTGTGCCAGGCGCCCGACAGGGTCATGATGCCGTTGATCATGCCGCCCCAGCTTGGTGCCAGCAGGACCAGCGAGAAGACCATGCCGATCGATTGCGTCCAGTCAGGCAATGCCGTGTAGTGCAGGTGATGCGGGCCCGCCCACATGTAGGTGAAGATCAGCGCCCAGAAGTGGACGATCGACAGACGGTACGAGTACACGGGGCGCTCGGCCTGTTTCGGGATGAAGTAGTAGACCATGCCCAGGTAGCCGGCGGTCAGGATGAAGCCCACCGCGTTATGGCCGTACCACCACTGGATCATGGCGTCCTGCACGCCCGCATACGCGGAATACGACTTGGTGAACGAGGCTGGCATGACGGCGCCATTGACCACGTGCAAAATCGTCACGGCCAGGATGTAGGCGCCGAAGAACCAGTTGGCCACATAGATGTGCTTGACCTTGCGCTTGATCAGGGTGCCGAAGAAGACGATGGCGTAGGCGATCCAGACGACGGCGATGAGGATGGCGATAGGCCATTCCAGCTCGGCGTATTCCTTGCCGCGGGTCAGGCCCATGGGCAGGCTGACGACCGCGCACAGGATTACCGCTTGCCAGCCCCAGAAGGTAAAGGCGGCCAGTTTGTCGGAAAACAGGCGCACCTGGCAGGTGCGTTGCACGACGTAGTACGAGGTGGCGAACAGGCCGCAGATGCCGAAGGCGAAAATCACCGCATTCGTGTGCAGCGGACGCAAGCGTCCGTATGTCAGCCATGGTATGTCGAGGTTCAGGGCAGGCCAGGCCAGCTGAGCGGCGATGATAACGCCAACCAGCATGCCGATGATGCCCCATACCACAGTAGCGACCGCGAATTGCTTCACGATCTTGTAGTTATAGTTCAGCGATTGATCCACAAAGACTCTCCCTGGAATTACTATTTATGATGGTGGCCAGAGAGTAAGTGTTTGACCGCGAAAAAACTTTGATGTGGATCAAAATTCCCCGGATGAAATAAGCGTAGCGAACTGGCATCGAAATAAAGTGATATTTCGATCAAAAAAGCCGTACAAGATCCCTGCAAAAAGGGCATGTGGAGCAGACGCGCCGGCCATGGCGTGCGGGACGCCGGCCGGGCGATGAAGTCAGGGATGCGGTTCGCCGGGCGCCGGCTTGACCGTCGTATCGTCGTCCTGCAGCACGCGCAGGCCCGGTCCGACGAGGTCGTCGAACTGGCCGCTGTCCGAGGCCGTGAAATACACCCACAGGGCGATGAAGACGACCACGACGCTCAGGGGGATGAGGAGATACAGTGCTTCCATGTTCAGGCTTTCCGCAGGCGCAGGGCGTTGGCGATGACGACGGCCGAGCTGGCAGCCATGCCGACGCCGGACAGCCAGGGGTTCAAGAAGCCCAGCGCGGCGGCCGGGATGGCCGTCAGATTGTACAGCGTGGCCCAGCCCAGGTTCTCGCGGATGATGCGCATGCTGCGCGCGGCCGTCTTGGCCGTGTCGAGCACGGACACCAATTGGCTCGACAGCAGCACCGTGTCCGCATGCGCTTGCGCCAGCGCGGCGCCGGAGCCCATGGCGAAGGACACGTCGGCACCGCTCAGCACGGCGGCGTCGTTGATGCCGTCGCCCACCATCGCCACCACGGCACCCGTCGCCTGCAATTGCTGCACGAAATCGAGCTTTTCATCGGGCAGGCATTCGCCGCAGGCCGTGGCGATGCCCAGCTCCGCCGCCACGCTTTGCGTCAGCGCTTCCTGGTCACCGCTCAGCAGCACGACTTGCTTGCCGTGCCGGTGGAAATACGCGACCACGTCGCGCGCTTCCGGGCGCAGCGCGTCGCTGAGCAGGAAGCGCGTCAGCCAGCGCCCCTGCGTGCCCAGGTACAGCGGCGTCATTCCCTGCATGCCGACGGCCGTGTCACCCAGCGGCGGACCCGCGATGGCGGCGACAAAGGCCGCATTGCCCAGGCGGTAGCGCACGCCGTCGACGAGGCCCTCGAGGCCCTGCCCCTGCACTTCCTGTAATTGTTCCGCATGCGTGCGCGGTGTTTCTCCCGCTGCTGCCAGGATCGCCTGTGCCAGCGGATGGGCGCTGCCCGCCTCCAGCGCGGCGGCCACCTGCAGGCAGTCGTCTTCCGTCATGCCGTCCAGGCCCTCGATCTGTTTCAGCACGGGCCGGCCCAGGGTCAATGTCCCCGTCTTGTCGAAGACGATGTGGGTGGCGCGGTGCAGGGTTTCCAGCACGTGCGGCTGGACGATCAGCACGCCGCGCCGCAGCAGGCTGTCGGTGGCGGCCGCCAGCGCCGTCGGCGTGGCGAGAGACAGCGCGCACGGGCACGAGACAACCAGCACGGCAATGGCCACGGGCCACGCCTGCGACGGGTCGTGCCAGCTCCAGAAGGCGAACACGGCGACGGCAAACAGCAGCAGGCCCAGTACGAACCAGGCGGCGACCTTGTCGGCCCACTGCGCGATCTGCGGCTTGCCGCTGCCGGCCCGCTCGATCAGCTTCAACAGGTCGGACAAGGTGCTTTCGCGCGCCGGTTTCAGTACGCGCAAGATCAGTGCCGCGCTGGCATTGATTGCGCCGCCCGGCACCCGCTCGCCCAGTTTGCGGCGCTGCGCCGCGCTCTCGCCCGTCAGCAGCGATAAATCGAGCGCGCTCGTGCCTTCGATGATGACGCTGTCGGCGGCGATCGCCTCGCCCGGCTTGACCAGGATGATGTCACCGACGGCCAGGCTGCCGGCCGGCACCAGGGTGGTGGCGCGGTTGTCGGGAAAGCCCGCCATCAGCGAGGCGGACGCGGGCAAGGCATGCTGCAGCCTTTCCAGCGCCGAGGCAGCCTTGCGGCGCGCCTGCAGCTCGAAATAGCGGCTGCACAGCAGCAGAAAAATGAACATCGTGGCCGAGTCGTAATACACCTCGCCGCGGCCCGTAAACGTCGCCACCACGCTGCCGAAGAACGCTGCCAGGATGCCCAGCGCCACGGGCACGTCCATGCCCAGGGTGCGCGCGCGCAGGCTGGCCCAGGCGCCCTGGAAAAACGGCATGGCCGAATAGCAGATGGCCGGCAAGGTGAGCAGCAAACTGGCCCAGCGCATCAGGCTGGCCATATTGTCGTCCAGCGTGCCGTCTTCGGCCGCCAGGTAGGCGGGTGCCACGTACATCATCACCTGCATCATCGACAGGCCGGCCACGAACAGCTGGCGGCCCAGCGTCTTGCTGGCTTTTTGCAGGCGTTCGCCATGGCGCACGGCGTCATACGGATAGGCCGTGTAACCGACTTGCCGCACGGCTTGCAGGATGTCGCCCGGCTCGCACTGCGCGCGGCTCCAGCGCACGTACAGGCGCTCCGTGGCGACGTTCAGGCTGGCCGCCTGCACGCCGGGCAAGCGCGTCAGCTGGCGTTCGATCAGCCAGACGCAAGCGGCGCAGCGGATGCCTTCGACAGATAGGGTCGCTTCGCAGCTGCTGGCGTCGCGCGCGAATTGCGTGTCGTCATTGCTGTACAAACGCAGTTCGGGCGGCACCATGGTGGCGTCAGCCGCGTTGACGGCGTATTCGTCGCGGTCGCGGTAGTAGGCGCTCTGGCCGATGTCGACGATGGTTTGCGCCACCGCTTCGCAGCCGGGGCAGCACATGGCGCGCGGCACGTCGTCGATGGTGACGTGCCAGCTCGAGCCGCTGGGCACGGGCAAGCCGCAATGGAAGCAGGCGGAGGGTTGTAAAACTGCATTCATAAGTTTGTTTTCATGCGTCTTTTCATGGATGGCCCGTGACGCACAGGGCGTCGAGCCAGCCCAGCGAGACGCCATTCGCGGCGCGCAGCAGGCCCAGCAAGCCAAAGCCCAGCACCAGCACGCCGCTGGCGATGCGCACGGGGCGGCGCTGCATCTGTGCGCGCAGGCGCGTGCCCAGCAGTCCCATGCCCAGCAACGTGGGCAGGGTGCCCAGGCCGAAGGCGGCCATCGTGGCCGCGCCGCTCAGGGCCGAGCCTTGCATCATGGCCGTCAGCAGGGCGCTGTAGACCATGCCGCACGGCACCCAGCCCCACAGGCCGCCCACGGCCAGGGCCTTGAACGGCGTATCCATGGGCATCAGCGGTTTCAGCAGGGGGCGCACGCGGCGCCAGACGACGTTGCCCGCCGCTTCCAGGCGGGCCAGGCCGCGCCAGGCATCCATCAGGTACAGGCCCAACGCCACCAGCATCAGGTTGGCCAGCCAGTAGCCGGCCACTTGCAGTGACGCCATGTGCAGCATGCCCGCGCCGGCGAGGCTGCCGGCCAGGGCGCCGGCCAGCATGTAGCTGCCTATGCGCCCGCCGTTGTAGGCCAGCACGCGCAGCACATTGGCCTGCACGGTTGTCTGCAATGCCGGGCGCGCCACGGCGATGGCGATCACGGGGCGCGCTGGCGCGGGAGCGGCACCGCCGCTGATCGACAGGGCGCCCACTATGCCGCCGCACATGCCGATGCAGTGCACGCTGCCGGCCAGGCCGACCAGGAACATGGGCACGAGGCTGAGGGCGTTCATCGGGCGGTGTTACACCGTTTTCGAGTAGCGCAGCGGCTGCACCGCGTCCGGCGCCGCGTTGGCGCGCGCCATGGTCAGGTAGCGGTCGAAAACCATGCAGATATTGCGGATCAGCAAGCGCCCTTTCGGCGTCACCGTCAGCCAGTCTTCCTCGATGACGAGCAAGCCGTCAC
Source organism: Janthinobacterium sp. GW823-FHT01H08 (assembly GCF_058797855.1). Taxonomy (NCBI): domain Bacteria; kingdom Pseudomonadati; phylum Pseudomonadota; class Betaproteobacteria; order Burkholderiales; family Oxalobacteraceae; genus Janthinobacterium; species Janthinobacterium sp. GW823-FHT01H08. The sequence goes on along the minus strand of NZ_CM179504.1, from coordinate 284,340 downwards.
GCGCCAGTTCGCGCAGCTTTTCCAGTTCCGTGGCGAAGTAGCTGCGGAATTTCACGGGGTGCGCCTGCTCGATGGTGGCGATCGACAATTCGAAATTGCACATCAGCATCTGGATGATGATACGGCGTAATAAATCGTCCGTATCGAGCTTGATGCCGCGCGCGATCGGCAGCACGCCTTCGTCGAGCTTTTCATAGTACGCGTCGAGCGTCTTTTCATTCTGGCTGTAGACGGCGCCGACGGAACTGATGGCCGAGACGCCGCAGGCGATCAGGTCCGCTTCCGCGCGCGTGGAATAGCCCTGGAAATTGCGGTGCAAGCGGCCCTGGCGCTGCGCCACGGCCAGGTCGTCCGTCGGCTTGGCGAAATGATCCATGCCGATGTAGACATAGCCGGCGGCGGTCAGGCGCGCGATGCACAGGCCCAGCATGGCCAGCTTGGTGGCGCTGTCGGGCATGTCGGCGTCGAGGATGCGGCGCTGCGGCTTGAACAGGTGCGGCATGTGCGCGTAGTGGTACAGGGCGATGCGGTCGGGGCTGGCGTTGATCACCTTGCGCAAGGTTTCCGTCATCGTGTCCAGGTTTTGCTTGGGCAGGCCGTAGATCAGGTCGATGCTGATCGAGCGGAAACCGGCGTCGCGCGCCGCCTGCATGATGGCCACCGTTTCCGCTTCCGGCTGGATGCGGTTGACGGCTTTTTGCACGTCCGCGTCGAAATCCTGCACGCCCAGGCTGATGCGATTAAAGCCTTGCGCGCGCAGGGAAAACACGCGCTCGCGCGACACGGTGCGCGGATCGATCTCGATCGAATATTCGCCGTCTTCATCGGCAGCGAACTCGAAATGCTGGCGCAGGTGCGCCATCAGCTCGTCCATCTGCTTTTCGCTCAGGTAGGTGGGCGTGCCGCCGCCGAAGTGCAATTGCTCGATCTGGTTCATGCCGGCAAACAGCTTGCCCTGCATGGCGATTTCCTGTTTCAGGTAGCTGAGGTAGGTGGCGGCCTTGCTGCGGTCTTTCGTGATGATCTTGTTGCAGGCGCAGTAGTAGCACAGGGTGTCGCAGAACGGCACGTGCACGTACAGCGACAGCGGACGGCGGCCGCCGCGCATGCGCAGCGCGGCCAGCGCTTCGAGGAAATTGCCGTAGCCAAAATCGGCACTGAAACGGTCGGCGGTCGGATACGACGTGTAGCGGGGGCCGGACTGGCTCATCTTGCCGATGATGACCGGGTCGAATTCGACGACGGCGTCCAGGTCGGCGGAAGCACTGCTGAGGAGTGTAGGCATGATGTGTTTTGATGTCTTGAAAGGTTTAGGCGGCCAGGCGTTTCATGGCGGGTTTGCCGGCGTTCGCGGCGCCGCCCTTGCCGCCGGGCATGGCGACGCGGCGCGGTGGCGGCATCTTGCCGAAATTGAACAGGCTCACGGCTTGCGACAGGCTGGCTGCTTCTTCCGCCAGGCGCGTGGCGGCCGCGGCGGCTTCTTCCACCAGGGCCGCGTTCTGCTGCGTCACCTGGTCCATGTGGGCGATGGCCTGGTTGACCTGGTCGACGCCGATGCTCTGCTCGCGCGAGGCGATGGAAATTTCCTGCATGATGGCCGTCACCTGCTTGACGGAGCTGACCACCTGCTCCATGGTGGCGCCCGCGCGGTTCACCTGCAGCATGCCGGCGCCCACCTTGCCGACGGAAATTTCGATCAGTTGCTTGATGTCCTTGGCCGCCACGGACGAGCGCTGCGCCAGGTTGCGCACTTCGCCCGCCACCACGGCAAAGCCCCTGCCCTGCTCGCCGGCGCGCGCCGCTTCCACGGCCGCGTTCAGGGCCAGGATGTTGGTCTGGAAGGCGATGCCTTCGATCAGGCCGATGATGTCGACGATCTTCTTTGACGAGGTGTTGATGTCGTCCATGGTGGTGATCACTTCGGAAACGATCTCGCCGCCCTGCACCGCCACTTTCGAGGCGGCCACGGCCAGTTCATTCGCCTGCACCGAGTTGTCCGCGTTCTGTTTCACGGTCGACGAGAATTCCTCGATGCTCGACGCCGTCTCTTCCAGGCTGGCCGCCTGCGATTCCGTGCGGCCCGACAGGTCCATATTGCCGACGGCGATTTGCTTGGTGGCCACGGCCATGGTTTCCACGTTGATGCGCACGTCGCGGATGGTGGCGATCAGGTTGCTGTTCATCTGTTGCAGGGCGCGCAGCAGCTGGCCCATTTCATCCGTGCTGTCCGTTTCAAAACTGCCCGACAGGTCGCCGGCGGCAATCGCCCGCGCGCCGTTCAGGGCCTTGCCCAGCGGCTTGAGCACGGACATGCGCAAGGTGTACCAGAGGAAGACGTTGATCAGGAAACCGAACAGGGTGGCGCCGAAGATGGCGTAATTGGTGATCTTGCCGCCGCTGGCGAACAGGCTGATGATGCACACCAGCAGCTGCAGGCAGTTGACGATGGAGGTGGCGGCCCAGATGCGCAGGTTGAGCGACATGTGCGTCAGGTTGTGCAGCAGGTGCGCCAGGCCCGGGCGCACGATCTGGCCATGCTTGATGACGATGTTGCCGCCTTCCTTGTTGCGGATGGCCGCGTAGGCTTCCTCTGCCGCCTTGACCTGGTCCTTGTCGGCCTTCACGCGCACCGACATGTAGCCGATGGTCTTGCCCGCTTCGCGGATGGGCGTGACGTTGGCGCGCACCCAGTAAAAATCGCCGTTCTTGCAGCGGTTCTTGACCAGGCCCGTCCACGGCGTGCCCGCCTGGATCGACGCCCACAGGTCGGCAAACGCTTCGGCCGGCATGTCCGGGTGGCGCACGATGTTCTGGGGCGAACCGAGCAGCTCTGCCTCGCTGAAGCCGCTGACCTGGCTGAAGTACGGATTCACGTAGACGATATTGCCGTTCATATCCGTTTTCGACACGATGGCCTGGTCGTCCTGGACGAGGACTTCACGGTTAGTCACTGGCAAATTTTGTCGCATGGTCGCGGCTTCCTGGTCGGTTAAATGAGCAATTGGTAAGTAAGACTTGCACGATTGCAAGAATGGAGATCAGTGTAAGGAGTCGCCTGCGCAAATTTATTGATGTAGATCAAAATCCTCCAGATTGGCTCGGGTAATTTGCCGCAGCTCTCAAGCCAGTCCCATTTCGTCCCGGTAGCTTTTCGTTTATAGTGCCAAATTGGCTATTTCTTTTGCTAATTGGCACTATTTGCCTTGGCGGCTTTCTTTGGATTCAGGAGACCCATGGGTTTATTCGATTTTTTCCGCAGCCCTCCCTCGCGCGATGCCTTTGCGCAGCTCGTCCTGCGGCAGATCGGCCAGGATGGCCTGGCATCCGACAGCCGCTATGAACGGGAACAGTTTCGCATCGTGTCGGGCAGCGACGACGGGCATGTTTTCAATCTGGACAATGCCTACCGCGACTATTGCGCCGCGCCGCGCAAGCAGCGTGCACACGTCGTGCAGCACTACCTGAGCATCTACTCGGCTCCCGGCGTGCCATCCAGCTTTGCCGACGCCCGCGCCAGCCTGATGCCCGTACTGCGCAGCCGCCGGCAGGGCGACCATCTGCGCCTGCTGGCGCAGACCGAGCCGCAGCGTCCTGCATTTGCCACGGCCTGCCAGGACTTCAGCGAGGATGCGGTCGTCATGCTGGCCTACGATACGGAAGCGAATATGGCCACCATCGGCCAGGCTACGCTGGCGCAGTGGGGCGTGACGTTCGAACAGGCGCTGGCGGCGGCCATGGACAATTTGCGTGACCGCACGGCGCACAGTTTCGTCGCGTTGGGCAACGGCTTGCTGCTGGGCGACTGGAACGACGCCTATGATTCTTCGCGCCTGTTGCTGCCGGACTTGCTGTACCGCGCCTGCGAAGGCGGCGAACCGCTGGTGATGGTGCCCACGCGCGGCCGCTTCCTGCTGGCGTCGTCGCACCATGCGGCAGGACAGCTGGCCATGGTGGCTCTGGCCGACCAACTGGCGCGCGACGAGGGGCGGCAGGTCTCGACCGCCCTGTATGGCGTGCGGGACGGGAAAATCGTCGCCTGCGAACCGGCCGATGCGGCCGTCGCCACGGCGCTGCGGCGTTTCCAGACGATCGTGCGCGCCGATCTCTACAACCAACAGAAGGAAGAGTGGGAGCAACTCAACACGAGCACGGGCGAAGATGTCTTCGTCGCCAGCTGCCTGCTGATCGAACGGCAGCCGGGCGAGCGCGTCGTTTCCGTGAGCAGCTGGGCCCGCGACGTGCATACCTTGCTGCCGCGCACCGATGTCGTGGCGCTCGAGGTGCGCGACGAGCATGGCGAGCGCAGCGGCAGCAAGCTGCTGGCGTGGGACGAGGCGCAAGCCATCGGCGGCGGCCTGATGGAGCAAATCGATTGCTACCCGGTGCGCTACCGCGTGCGCGCGTTTCCCGATGCGCAGTGCGTGGCGGCGGCGCCGGCCTGCGAGCTCTGAAGCCTGGCCGCTAATCCACGCCCGCCGTCAGCGGCCGCAAGCCGCCCACGGCGTAGCCTTGCGCATAGTCGATGCCCAGCTCGCGGATGACGGCCAGGGTGGCTTCGTCTTCCACGTATTCGGCCACCGTTTGCAGGCCCATCACGTGGCCCACTTCATTGATGGCCTTGACCATGGCGCGGTTGATGGCGTTGGTGGCGATGTCGCGCACGAAGACGCCGTCGATCTTCAGATAGTCGACGGGCAGGGCCTTCAGGTAGCCGAATGAGGAAAAGCCGCTGCCGAAGTCGTCGAGCGAGAAGCGGCAGCCCATGGCCTTGAGCTGGCGCATGAATACTTGCGCCTTGGGCAGGTTGGCGATGACGGCCGTTTCCGTGATTTCAAAACAGATTTGCTCGGGCGCAATCGCGAATTGCACGAACTGCTCGGTAATGTAGTCGTGCAAGCCCGTGTCAGCCAGCGACATGCCCGACAGGTTGACGGAATACAGGGCCGGTGCGCGGCGCCGGCTTTCGGCCAGCGCCTCGAGCGGCGGCAGGCTGTCGCGCACGCTTTCGATATGCGCGCAGACGGCGCGGATGACCCAGCGGTCGATGGGCAGCATCATGTCGTAGCGTTCGGCGGCGGGAATGAAGGCGCCGGGCAGTATCAGGTCGCCCTTGCTGTTGCGGATACGGATCAGCACTTCGTCGTGGTGTTCCTCGCGGTCGTGCAGGTGCACGATGGGCATGGCGTACAGGCGGAAATAATCGTGTGCGAACGCTTCGTTCAGACGCGAAATCCACAGCATTTCGCCGTGCCGCTGCGCCAGCATGACGTCCGATTCCTGGTAGATATGGATGCGGTTGCGGCCCTGCTCCTTGGCCAGGTAGCACGCCTGGTCGGCAGCGCTCAGCAGCTCGCTCATGGACTTGCTGTCCTGGTTGATTTCCACGATGCCGATGCTCACGCCCAGCTCGAAGCTGCGGTTATCCCAGGCGAAGCGGAAATCGCGGATGGACTGGCGCAGCTGTTCGCCGATCTGCCGCGCGTGATCGAGCGGGCAGTGGGGCAGCAGCACGCCCAGTTCGTCGCCGCCCAGGCGCGCCAGGATGTCGCTGTCGCGCATGCGCCCCTGCAGCATCTTGGCCAGCAGCTGCAGCAGCACGTCGCCGGCGCCGTGGCCGCAGGTGTCGTTGATGACCTTGAACTGGTCCAGATCCAGGTACAGCAGCGCATGTGTGTGGCCGTCCTGCTTGGCCGTGTGCAGGGCGCCGGCCACCAGATGTTCGAATTCGCGCCGGTTGATCAGGCCCGTCAGGGCGTCGTGCGTGGCTTGCCACGACAGCTGCTGGCTCAGCTTGCGTTCGTGGCTGACGTCGCGAAACACGACGACGGCACCGAGGATCTCGCCGTCGCGCGACCAGATGGGCGCGGCCGAGTCTTCCACGGCGATATGCCGCCCTTCGCGCGTGACCAGCTGCGCATGCGTGGAAATGCCGATGGCCTGGCGCTGGCGCAAGCACTTGATGGCCACGTGTTCGAGCGGCGCCCCCGTGTGTTCATCGACGAGCTTGAGGGTTTCCCAGATGTCCAGGCCCTGCGCCAGCTCGTTGCTCCAGCCCGTCAATTGCTCGGCCACCCGGTTCAGGTAGCGCGTCTTGCCCTGAGGATCGGTGGTGATGACGCCATCGCCGATGGAGCTGAGCGTCACTTCGGCCAGTTCCTTGCTTTCGGCGATCAGAAGTTCGCGCTCCATGTGCTCGGTGATATCCCAGATGATGCCCAGGGTGCGTTCGGGATGCCCGTCGGCATCCATGAAAATTTGCGCCTTGGCAGCCAGCCAATGTTCGCTGCCGTCGGGCCAGACGACGCGGTATTGCAGGGCGTAGCCTTCGCGCCGGCGCACGCCGTCCTGCAGCACGGTCATGACCTTGTCGCGGTCGCTGGCGCGCACGCAGTCGAGAAAGGCGCGAAATGGCTGCGTCAGCGCGCGTTCTTCCAGGCCCAGCAAGGCAGCGCCCTTGGCCGACCAGCTGACCGTGCCGTCGATGACCTGGCCATCGACGATGCGCGAATCCCAGATGGCCATGTGCGCCGCCTCCAGTGCCATCTGCAAACGTTTCTGCTGGTCGCCCATCATCCCCTCCCGACATGGATACGGAGATAGACGGGGCGGTGGCGTTTAAGTTCCCGGCACGTCCTGCGGCGCGAGCGGCGTGGCGCGCGCCACGTCGCGCACGTTCTTTTGCACGGCCACGGCGGCGAACAGGCTGAGTAAAAACGCCATGGCATAGAACCCTTTTTCGCTGTTTTGCAGGGTGGCGTTCCACAGGCCGACAGTCAATAACAGCAAGGCCAGCAGCACGGAAATCCAGCACAGGCCAAAGTAAATCCCCGTCACGGCGATGCCTTCGGCGCGGTCGCGCACGGATTTCTGCAGCGAGATGGCGGCGAACAGGCCGTACACGAGGATCGTGAAGTAATAGCCCTTCTCGTTGAGGGCCATGCTGGCGTTCCACAGGCCGGACAGGTAAGTGACGATGCCGATCAGCAATGCCGCCCAGGAAGCGCCGATAAAGGCGCTGCTGGGGCGTGGGGCGGGGGAAGTCTGCATAAGGTCTCCATGGGCAGCGGGCGCCGCCGGCATGGCCGGGGCGGCAGGCACGGATGCGCCTGCCGCCTCATCAGACCAGAAAGTTTATTTGCTTGGCTTGATCATGCGCAACAAAGCGGACACGGCGGTGACGCCGGCCAGCACCAGGCCGCCGGCGATCAGGCCGGCCACCGCATTGATCAGGCTGGGCGTGACGGCGGCCAGCACGGGGCCGATGCCGGCCACGCTGCCCACCGCTTCTTCCGCATGGTGCAGCATCGCGCTGGCCCACGGCCAGCCGTGCGTCAGGATGCCGCCGCCGACCATGAACATGGCCAGCGTGCCCACGACGGACAGGAATTTCATCAGTTTCGGCGCCGCCGACACGAGCATGCGGCCCAAGCCGCGCACGCCATCCATCAGCGCGCCCGCACCCTTGCGCGCGGACAAATAAAAGCCCGCGTCATCGAGCTTGACGATGCCGGCCACCAGGCCGTACACGCCCACCGTCATGATGATGGCAATGCCGACGACGACGGCCACCTGCTCGGCAAAGGTGGCCGCGGCCACGGTGCCCAGCGCGATGACGATGATTTCCGCCGATAAAATAAAATCGGTGCGGATGGCGCCCTTGATCTTGTCCTTTTCCAGGGCGACGAGGTCGACCTGCGGGTCGCGCAGCGCCTGCGCCAGCTCGGCCTTGTGGCTGTCGTCCGGATGCAAATACTTGTGGGCAATCTTTTCGAAACCTTCGAAGCACAGGTAGGCGCCGCCCACCATCAGCAATGGCGTGATGGCCCACGGCGCAAACGCGCTGATGGCCAGCGCGGCGGGCACGAGGATGGCCTTGTTCTTCAGCGAACCGACGGCGACGGCCCAGACGACGGGCAGTTCGCGTTCGGCGCGCACGCCGGCCACTTGCTGCGCGTTCAGGGCCAGGTCGTCGCCGAGCACGCCGGCCGTCTTCTTGGCGGCCACCTTGGTCATCAGGGAAACGTCATCGAGGATGCTGGCGATGTCGTCGAGCAGGGCCAGCAGACTGGAGCCGGCCATCTCAGCGCGCTCCCACGGTAGCGGCAGGAAATTGTGGAGCGAGGAAAGTGTTGTTTTTCATGATGTTATTCTTGGTTGTACGGCAAGGAAGTGTGTGACTGCGATCTTACCTCAGGGCGGGCCGGCAAGGCCGCACCGACCGGGTTAAAATTGCTCATCGTCACCATTTTTTGGATACCGCATGCCCTTCGCCACCTGGATCACCTTTGTCATCGCCGCTTCCATCATCGCCGTCTCGCCCGGCTCGGGCGCCGTGCTGTCGATGTCGCACGGCCTGTCGTACGGGGTGAAAAAGGCCAGCGCGACGATTCTGGGCTTGCAGCTGGGACTGCTGGTGGTGCTGGGCATCGCCGGCGCCGGCGTCGGTTCCCTGCTGCTGGCCTCGGAAGTGGCGTTCAATATCGTCAAGACGGTGGGCGCCCTGTACCTGATCTATTTGGGCCTGTCGCAATGGCGCGCCAAGGTGGCCGTCACGGGCGACCTGCATGCCGACGCCGTGGTGCCTTCCATGCGCCGGCGCGTGCTGACGGGCTTTCTGACCAACGTGACTAACCCGAAAGGCATCATTTTCATGGTGGCGGTGTTGCCGCAATTTATCAGCCCGGCAGCGCCGCTGCTGCCGCAGCTGCTGATCCTGGCCGTCACCATGTGTACGATCGATCAGATCGTCATGCACAGCTACGCCTTCCTGGCGTCCTCGATGCAGCGCTTTTTCCGCGATGCGCGCGCCGTGAAAAAGCAGAACCGCTTCTTTGGCGGCTTGCTGATGGCCGTCGGCGCGGCCCTGTTCTTCGTCAAGCGGGGCAGCCAGGCGGCATCCTGAACGAAGTCAATATGCAAACATTTGTAAGCCCGCTTGCGAGGTCCGTCGAATGCGGATGTAATCGGTAGCAATCATCCCTGTAAGTCCTGCCTGGAGCGCTGCCATGCGTCCGACCCTGACTCTCCCCTTCCTGCGCACCGTGTGCGCCGTGCTGCTGTCGTCGGCGTGCGCCTTCGTCCTGGCGCAGGACCCGCCCGCCCGCGTGGGCCGCATTTCCACCGTCGAAGGGCAAGTGCTGGTGCGCGCCGGCGATGGCGACGCGCAAAACGCCCTCTTGAACTGGCCCGTCACGACGGATAACCGCTTGAGCACCCTGCGCGGTGCGCTGGCGGAATTTCGCGTGGGCGCGGCCGCCGTGCGCCTCGATGGCGATTCCGAGCTGGAAGTGAGCGAACTCGATGACGACAGTTTCAAATTGCACCTCAGCTATGGCACGGTCAGCGTGCGCGTGCGCAACCCGGACGCGCTGCGCGGCTTCGAGCTGACCACGGCCCAGGCCCGCGTGGTCCTGACCCAGCCGGGCTGGGTGCGCATCGAGGCGGGACGCCAGCCCGGCACCAGCGTCGTCAGCGTGCTCGACGGCGCGGCCGACGTGGATGGCGCGACGGGCAGCGTGACCTTGCGTGCCGGCAAGCGCGCCGAGCTGACGGACGAGGAGCTGCGCACGGGCGCCTTGCAGCGGATCGCCTTCGACAACTGGCCCGAAGCCTTGCCCGCCGCCGCGCCGGCCTTGCGCTATGTCACGGACGATACCACCGGCTATGAAGAGCTGGACCGCTACGGCGCCTGGCAGGAAGACGCGCAATACGGCCCCCTGTGGCTGCCGAGCAGCGTGCCGGTCGGCTGGGCGCCGTACAGCGACGGGCGCTGGACGTGGATCGCGCCGTGGGGCTGGACCTGGGTCGACAATGCGCCGTGGGGCTATGCGCCCTCGCACTACGGCCGCTGGGTGCTGCTGGGCCACCGCTGGGGCTGGGCGCCCGGCCGCGAGCGCGGCCGCGTGCCGTGGGCGCCGGCCCTGGTGGGCTGGGTCGGCGGCAACCATGGGCAGCAGCACGGCCAGCGGCCGGGACCCGGTATCGGCTGGTTCCCCCTGTCGCCGCACGACCGCTACGTGCCCGGCTACCGCGCCAGCGCGGACTATGAACGCCGCATCAACCGCGTGGCCGAGGGGCGCCGTTTCGTGGCGGGCGAACGCGAACGGCGCGAAGGCATGACCATGCTGCCCGGCGAGCGTTTTGGCGCCTCGCGCACGGTCGACGTGCCGCGCCGCAACCGCACCACCATGCCGCCGCCCGTCATGCAAAGCTTGCCGTTGAGCACCGCGCCTGCACCGGCCGACAACTGGCAGCGTCCCGTTGAGGCGCCGCGCGGCGACCGGGAGCCCCGGCGCGACTGGGGTAGCCGCCCTGGCCGCCTGCAGACGGACGACGGCCAGACGCACCTGGCGCCGCATCCCATGCAGCCGAACCGCCCGCCCGTGCCGGCCCAGCCGCAGCAGCCCCCCATGCCGGCGCAGCCCGTGATGCCGGCGATGCCGGTCTTGCCACCGGTGCATGACCATGTGGCCCGTCCCGGCTGGCGTGGCGAGGAGCGGCCCCGCGCCGACTGGCCCCGCGCCGAGCGTGGCCCCCGCCGCGAGGTGCTGCAGACGGCGCCGCCGCCCTCCCTGCCTGCGCCGCCGATGCCGGCCCCTGCCGCCCGTCCGCCCCAGGAAGCGCGCAGCGCCGAGCGTCCCAATCCGCCGCGTGAACGCAACAATGAGCGCAACAACGAGCGCGGCGGTCCCGGCCGCAATGGCCGGATGCAGGAAGTGGAGCGCTGACGGCCGTGCCGTCTGTCGCGCCGTATCGACGTTCAAGCCGCGAAATGCGCAGTTCGTCACATACCGGAGGTAAAGCTGCCGTGGTTTGGCTACAGTACGGCCACTGCTTATCCTCCAAGTGACAGCATCGACTTTTCCGGCTATTTTGTCCAAACGAAATAGTTTTCGCCAGCTTACCCAGCTGGCTTTTTTTTTCCGCGCCCCTGGGGCCATGGCGGCCGGCGCAGGCGCTGCCAAAGTTGGCTACAATACGCCTTTATGCAGCCGCCGCGCGATAAGCGCTGCCTGTTCTGACCGGCACTGATTGGATTTCCCATGCAAACCACCCCACCGACCGAAGTGACGATTCCTCCCAGCGAATCGCTGATCGAATACCCGAGCGATTTTCCCATCAAGATCATGGGTCCGACGCATGTCGATTTCGCGCCGACCATGCTCGAGCTGGTCATCAGCCACGATCCGACCTTCCATGTGGGCCGCATGGAAGAGCGTCCATCGGGCAAGGGCAATTACACGGGCCTGACCGTGACCGTGCGCGCCATCAGCCGCGAGCAGCTCGACGCCCTGTACATGGCGCTGTCGGGCCACCCGATGGTCAAGATCGTCATGTAAGGCTGGCTGCCGCCACGCTGGCCCGGCTCTTCGTGAGCAGCCAGACGGCGGCAAAGGCGCCGCTGGCCGCCGCCGTCACCCACAGCAGCGGTTTTTCGCTGCCGTCCGTGATGGCGGCGATGACGGCGCCGCAGGCGGCCGTGATGGCCATCTGCACGAAGAAGAACAGGCCCGAGGCGCTGCCCGCCTGGGCGCCATACGGCTGCAGCACGGCCAGCTGGCAGGCGGGAATCGCCATGCCTACCGACACCATCACCAGCAGCATGGGCGCCACCAGCGACGCCACATGCTGCGGCGCCAACGTACCCGCCAGCAACAGGCTGGCCGCCCCCGCCACATTCAGCAGCACAGCCACGCCCAGCATGTGATCGGCGCCCAGGCGCGGTCCCAGCGCGCGGAACAGGCTCGACCCCGCGATATAGCCGCTCACCGTCAGCCCGAACACCAGCGCATACGCGCCAGGCGACAGGTGCATGCCCCTTTGCAGCAGCACGGACGATTCCGCGATGAAGGGGAAATACGTGCAATACACGCAGCCGATGGCCAGCGCATAGCGCAGGAAATATCTGTCGCCCAGCAGGCGGTAGTACAGCGCCAGGGTATTGCCCTGTGGTACGACGCTGGCCGGCTTGGTTTCCGGCACCCAGGCGGCGATCAGCCACAGCGACAGCGCACCCAGCAGGCACAGCACGCCAAATACGGCGCGCCAGCCGAATGCCGCGTCGAGCACGCTGCCGGCCAGCGGCGCCAGGATCGGCGACAAACCCATCGCCATCGATATTCTGCCCAGCATGCGCGCCTGCGTGGCGGGGTCGAAGCGGTCGCGCACCATGACCCGGCCGATGATGGTGCCGCTGCAGCCGCCGAACGCCTGCAGCACGCGTGCGGCGATCAGCACGTGCACATCGCTGGTGAAGGTGCAGACGATGCTGGCGAGCACAAAAATGCCCGTGCCGGCCAGCAGCACGGGTCGGCGTCCGTAGCGGTCGGCCAGCGGTCCGCAGGCGAGCATCGAGGCGGCGGAGCCGGCCATGAACAGGCTCAGGGTCAGTTGTAACTGGGCATCGCTGGCATGCAGGGCATCGGCCATGGCCGGCAGCGAAGGGAGATAGATGTCGATGCTGATGCGCGACAGGCAGACCAGCAGCAGCACGATGCCGCCCCAGGCCCATAAAGCGATGTGTTTCTGCATTGTTTTATACGATCCTTGCAAACGTGCGCCCCGCTGGCGCACCGGAACGATGAGAGTAGGTTGGTTGTGGTGTAATGCGAAGTGCCACTCATCAGAAAACTCATTGGACCACTTGGACGATCATCATGCCGCGAGGAAAATCACCGCACGCCCTGGACTTGCCTCGTCCCACCAGCTGGCTCGACAAGGCAGGCGTCAACAAGCAGGATGGCGCGTATGAAGCGCTGCGCTCGGCCATCCTGACGAAGATGCTGCCGGCGGGCAGCCGGCTGCCATCGAGCCGCACCCTGGCCGAACGGTGGGAGTTGTCGCGCGGCACCATCGAAACCGTGTTCGACCGCCTGCACGCGGAAGCGTATGTGACGCGCGTGCCCGGTTCCGGCACGCGCGTGTGCGCCGTGGTGCCGGAGCGCTTTTTGATGGCAGGATTTGCAGATACCGCCCCGGCCGCGCCGGCCAGCGTGCCCGCGCCCGCGTCGGACACGGGTGTGCGCGACGGCTTGCCCTTCGTGGCGCGGCGCGCCGACGCCAGCCTGTTTCCCATGGCAGCCTGGTCCAAGTGCGCCACGCGGGCGCTGGCGGCCGCCACGCCGGAGCAGCTGTGCAGCGCCGATCCGGCCGGCTTGCCCCAGCTGCGCCAGCAGATTGCCGACTTCCTCGCCAAGTACCGCGGCATCCGCTGCGACCCGCAAGATATCGTTGTCACGACCGGCATCCGCCACGCGATCGACTTGCTGGCGCGCGGCATCGTGCGCGATGGCGACAAGGTGTGCCTGGAAGAACCGGGGTACCCGGCCGCGCGCGCCCTGTTTGCCCTGGCCGGCGCCGTGCCCGTGGATATTGCCGTCGACGCCGAGGGCATCGATTGCGCCGCCCTGGCCGCGCACACGGACGCCTGCCTCGCGTACGTGACGCCGGCGCACCAGTCGCCGCTGGGCGTGACCATGTCCGTCACGCGCCGCCTGGCCTTGCTGGAATGGGCGAACGACAGCGGCGCCTGGGTGGTGGAAGACGATTACGACAGCGAATTCAATTACCACAGCGCGCCGCTGGCGGCCCTGAAGGCACTGGACCAGTACCAGCGCGTGATTTATTGCGGCAGTTTCAACAAGACCCTGTTTGCCGGCCTGCGCGTGGGCTTCATGGTGCTGCCGCCCGCCTTGCGCCCGCAGCTGCTGCGCATCGTGCAATTGACGGGCAGGTCCGTGGGCGTGACGGAACAGCTGGCGCTGGCCGCCTGGATGGAAGAAGGCGCCTTCGTGCGCCATCTGCGCCAGGCCAGGCTGGCCTACAAGGAGCGGCGCGACCTGCTGCTGGCCTGCCTCGAGCAGACGGCCCCCGGGCGTTACACGATTTCCGGCCAGCAGGCGGGCTTTCATTGCGTGCTGTGGCTGCCGCCCGATGGCGATGAACGGGCCTTTTGCGCGCGCGCGGCGCAGGAGGGTCTGGCGCTGCAGCCGCTCGGCGATTTTTGCCACAGCGCCAGGCTGGCGCCGGCCGTGCTGCTCGGTTACACGGCCTTGAGCCTGGCCCAGGTGCGCTACGCTGCACAAAAATTGGGCAGCTTGCTGCTGCCTTCTGGCAACGACGAGGCGCCCTTGGCTGAATGAAACGGCGGCCTGGCTTATAATCACGGCTTCGCCGCAGCGTCCGCAGGGCGCCGGCAGCTGATTACAGAATCTGTCATGACCACCACCCGCACCGAAACGGCGCTGATCCGCGAGCTGGGCCGCGTCGATTACGAGCCGACCTTTGCCGCCATGCGCGCCTTTACCGATGCGCGCACGACGGACACGCGCGACGAACTGTGGATCGTCGAACATCCGCCCGTATTTACTTTGGGCCTGGCGGCCGACCGCGGCCATCTGCTGGCCGGCGCCGAGAGTGTGCCCGTGGTGCAGACGGACCGGGGCGGCGAAGTGACGTTCCACGGCCCCGGCCAGGTGGTGATTTACCTGCTGATGGACTTGCGCCGCAACAAGCCGGGCGGCAAGCTGTATGCGCGCCAGTTCGTGCATAAAATCGAGCAAGCCATCATCAACGTGCTGGCGGCGTATAATCTCGCTGGCGAGCGCATCGATGGCGCGCCTGGCATCTATATTGCTGGCGGACCAGACAAGGGTGCGAAGATCGCCGCGCTGGGCTTGAAAGTGCGCGGCAACGGTTGCACCTACCATGGCGTATCGCTCAACGTGGCGATGGACCTGGCGCCGTTTTCCTGGATTAACCCTTGCGGCTATTCCGGCCTGAAGACGGCGGACATGCGCAGCATGGGCGTCGTGGCGCCGCTGGCCGAGGTGCAGCGGGCCCTGGCCCAGGAATTGACCGTATTACTCGATGTAAGCGAAGTAAACAGCGCCGCAGGCGCGCCTCAGGCAGCGGATGCCTGAGCAAACAAACCAACATGCCCGTCAAGGGCTTGCAGCCATGACTTCTGAGACCATTTCCAGCACCGCCCCCGCCGCTCCCGCCTACAACCCGAGCGAAAAGCAAAAAGGCGCCAGCAAGACTTCGCGCATCCCGATCAAGATCGTCCCGATCGAGCAGATCGAGCGCCTGAAAAAGCCGGACTGGATCCGCGTCAAGGCCGCTTCGGCTTCGACCCGTTTCTATGAAATCAAGGATGTGTTGCGCGAAAACAAGCTCGTCACCGTGTGCGAGGAAGCCAGCTGCCCGAACATCGGCGAGTGCTTCGGCAAGGGCACGGCCACCTTCATGATCATGGGCGACAAGTGCACGCGCCGCTGCCCGTTCTGCGACGTCGGCCATGGCCGTCCGGACCCGCTGGACAAGGAAGAGCCGGCCAACCTGTCGAAAACCATCGCCAAGCTGCGCCTGAACTACGTCGTCATCACCTCCGTCGACCGCGATGACTTGCGCGACGGCGGCGCCGGCCATTTCGTCGAGTGCATCCAGCAAACGCGCGCCCTGTCGCCGAACACCCGCATCGAAGTGCTGGTGCCCGACTTCCGTGGCCGCCTGGAAAAAGCCCTGGATCTGTTCAAGGATGGTTTGCCTGACGTCATGAACCACAACCTGGAAACGGCACCGCGCCTGTACAAGGAAGCACGTCCCGGCTCCGACTACATGCACTCGCTGAAACTGCTGAAGGATTTCAAGGCCATGTACCCGGACGTCAAAACCAAGTCCGGCATCATGGTGGGCCTGGGCGAGACGGACGAGGAAATCCTGCAAGTCATGCGCGACATGCGCGAGCACGACATCGACATGCTGACCATCGGCCAGTACCTGGCGCCATCGAACAGCCACCTGCCCGTGCGCCGTTACGTGCACCCGGACGTGTTTAAAATGTTCGAAGAGGAAGCCTATAAAATGGGCTTCACCCACGCCGCCGTGGGCGCCATGGTGCGCAGCTCGTACCACGCGGATGAACAGGCGCACAGCGCCGGCGTGGAATCGGCGCTGAATTTCTAAGCAGCTTGCGCCACATCAAAGCCGCCCGCGATAGCGTGGCGGCTTTTTTTTGCCTGATTGAGGTGATGTACAATATCCTGTACAATTATTGGCATGTACTTTCCATGGAGTGGTGGCACCGCATGAATATCCTGACTTTCAGCGAGGCGCGCGCGGGCCTGAAAAGCGTGATGGACGACGTCTGCAACGACCATACGCCTACGGTGATCACGCGCGTGAATGGCGAACATGTGGTGATGCTGTCCTTGTCGGACTACAACAGCATCGAGGAAACCCTGTATTTGCTGGGCACGGCAAAGAATGCCAGCCGGCTGATGGCGTCCGTGGCGCAGATCAAGGCGGGCAAGGCGCAGCCACGGGCATTGGCGCGGCATGAAAAACCGGAAGACTGAAAACAAGCAGCAGGCGCGCGCCGCCGTGCTGGCCTGGACCGATCATGCCTGGGAGGATTATCTGTTCTGGCAAGAGAACGACTTGAAAATCCTGCAAAAAATCAACGACTTGCTCGATGCATGCCTGGCCGATCCGTTCAAGGGCACGGGCAAGCCGGAACCGCTGAAAGGCGACCTGACGGGTTTCTGGTCGCGCCGCATCGACCGCCAGCACCGGCTCGTGTATCTGCCCGACGCGGGCTGCATCTACGTGGCGGCCTGCCGTTATCACTATGACGACAAATAGGCATTGCCCAGCCGTACCGTAACGCGGTACCGGACGTGACGCGGCTATACTGATCAATGATGTTTTAAAAACATGATTGACGGGGGAGCCATGGACGTACGCATCGACGCATCGTGGAAGGCGCGGCTGGAGGGGGAGTTTGCCCAGCCCTACTGGGAGCGCCTGGCCGCCTTCGTCAAGGCCGAATATGCGGCGGGGCCGTGTTGTCCTCCCGGTAAACTCATTTTTCGCGCCTTCGACCTGACGCCGTTCGGGCAAGTCAAGGTGGTGATCCTGGGGCAAGACCCGTATCACACGCCCGGTGCCGCCATGGGGCTGTGCTTTTCGATTCCCGAAGGCACGCCGCCGCAGCCGAGCCTGCAGAATATCTTCAAGGAATTACACAGCGACATGGGCGTGGCGCGCACGCGCACGGATTTGTCCGACTGGGCCGAGCAAGGCGTGTTCCTGCTCAACAGCGTGCTGACGGTGCGCGCAGGGGCGGCCGGTTCGCACGCAGCCAAGGGATGGGAAAAGCTCACGGACAGCGCCATCCGCCACCTGTCCGCCGAGCGCGAACACCTTGTGTTCATCCTGTGGGGCGGCTATGCGCAAGCCAAGCGCATCCTGATCGACCCCGGCAAGCACCTGGTGCTGACGGCGCCCCACCCTTCGCCCTTGTCGGCCAGCAAAGGTTTCTTTGGCAGCAAGCCGTTCAGCCAGGCAAATGCGTATCTGCAGGCGCATCACCATGCCGAAATCAAATGGGGCAATGAATAGTGGTGACATTTTGTCTCCAATAAGGGTTGCTTTGTCCCCATCATGTGCTATGCTCATTGGGATACCCGACGACACCCGAACAAACCCGACGACACGAGCTAAATAATGAGTGTGACTGAAGAACGCGGCCGTATTACGGCCAGGGTTTCCGGCTCAATTGCCGAGAAACTTCAAGAAGCGGCTGAGCTGACCGGCGCTACCTTGAATCAATTCCTCGTGCAAGCTGCATTGGAAAAGGCGGAAATGATCATCGATCGCGAATACCTGATCCGCTATTCCCGTCGTGACGCCGCCATGATGATCGATTTGCTGGAAAACCCGCAGGGGCCGAATGCGGCTTTGACGAAGGCTTTTGAAAATTATGCACAGAAAGTAGAGAATGGCGTACTTCGTGACAGCACTGAAAGCAATACATGATGTAACAAGGTTTCATTGCGGCACACCGGTATTGGATACGTGGTTGCAGACAATAGCAAGGCAGCATCAGCGGCATGGCGCATCGCGAACGTTCGTGCTGGTCGATGAAACTGATCCTACGGAAATTATTGGCTATTTTTCACTGGCGATTCGTACCATGACCCCCAAGGAGGCTATTCCCATCGCCATGATGAAGAAGTTGCCCAGCAACGTACCCGGCTTTACCTTGGCGCGGCTTGCTGTCGCGCAGCGGCATCAGCGTCGCGGCTTTGGCGCATTGCTGCTGGTCGCGGCCATGAAGCGCGTGCAATCGGTCGCAGCGGAGGTGGGCGGCTTTGCCCTGTTTGTCGATGCCAAAGAGCCGCAAGGTACGCAGTTTTATCAACAGTATGGTTTTACGCCTCTCCCCGATGATCCGCTGACCATGCTGCTACCCATCGCCGATATTCCCCATTAAAACAGCATCCCGATAGACGCCGCGAGATCGTTTCTCAACGGCAACCGACAGCGGCAGGCGTTGCTCCCTGCCGCTGTCTTCGCGCGTAACGGTGGTAACGGTTAAAAACTGGTCGACAGGCCGGCGTAGATGCTGCGGCGGGCGCCATACTGCGGCGCTCCCACGCCCACGCCGGAACCGTCGCGCAGCAAATACGACTTGTCGAACAGGTTGATCAGGGCCAGCCGTCCTTCCACCTTGCCCACCGGCGTGTTCTTCCACGTGTGCGTGAGCGCCGTGTTGACGGTGAAGTAAGCCGGCAAATGGCCGGAATTCGGTGCGCCGCCGTCCGGTGTCATGCGCAGGCCGCTGCCGTAGAGGAAGTCAGCGCTCACTTGCGAATCGCCGAAGTGATAGTGGCCGCCGCCCGACAGCGTGTATTTCTGGTCATGATCGAGGTAGACATAGTGCTGGCTGATGTAGTTCAACTCATCGGCGCCAAACAGGGCTTGCCCCGAATTGATGTTGCGGCCCTGCGCCTTTTGCGTGCTGGCGTTGAGGAACAGGCCCCAGTTTTTCTCGCTGTAGATGGCAGACAGCTCCAGGCCCTTGGCGTAGCCATCCGCATAGTTGAACGGCGTCAGGATCAACGCCTGGCCGAACTGGCCTTCGTCCAGCAGGTTGTTGATCTTTTTATAGTACACATCGGCCGTCACGGTCAGTTTTGAATTGACCTGGTGGCTGATGCCGATATCGTAGTAATGCGTGCGCTCGGCCTTGACGTTGTCGGACTGGCCGATTGCCGGCGCATTCGTCGTGTTCGCGTACAGGTCGATGCTGCCCTGGGCGGCCAGTTCTTGCGGCGGCGGCGTGAAGTAGCGCGAATAGCCGGCGTGCAGGGCTGTGCCCGGCGCGATCTGGTAGGCCAGGTTGACGCGCGGGCTCCATTGCTGTTCGCTCGTGTAGGCCGAGACCTTGTCGAAGCGGGCGCCGTAGTTCAGGGTCAAAGGCTTGCTGATATGCCATTCATCCTGCAGGTAGACACTGGCCAGGGTGCCCGTCTTGCCGCTGTTGTCCAGAATGCTGATCGGCGTGGTGGAGGTTTGCGCGCCGTCCAGCGCCGGGAAGACGGCCACCGTGTTGTCGCTCGTCGTTTTCTGGCGCGTGTAGGCCAGGCCCGCGCGCACGGTGTGGTCCTGGTGCAACTTGTAGCTGATGTCGAACTGGGCACCGGAAGCGCTGTTCGCGCGGCGCGAGTCCGAGGCCACGCCGTTGTAGATCAGGTCGCCGATGGCGTCGGGCGTGAAGTGCAGTTCCGAATACTGGTGGAAGGCCGACACCTGGTAATTGACGTCGCCCAGGCTTTTTTGCAGCGACAGCACGAGAAAACGGTTCACTTCGCGCTGGTTTTCATTCAGCTGCGAGGAAGGGATGCTGGACGTGCCCGCCTGCGCATCGCTGTGGCCGGCCAAGCTGAATGCCGGCGCCTGGTCCGGGTTGTTCGGGATCTGGAAGCGGCCGTTATACGTGCCGAACATGGCGCCCAGTCGGGTGTTGTCATCAAGGAAATACGACAGGCTGCCGAACGATTTGTTCTGGCGCGTCTTGTCGTGCAGGGCGCTGCGCGTGGCTTGCGGGTTTTCCACGCCCAGGGCATTGCCCAGATAGCTGCCGGACAGGTAGTAATTGAACTTGCCCACGCTGCCGAAAAATTCGGCACTCGGCTCCACGTGGTCGTGGCTGCCCACCATGATGCCGATGCGCCCGCCAGGGCTCAAGCCGCCTTCCTTCGTTTCAATATCGACGATGCCGGCCGTGCGCAGGCCGAACTGGGCCGGCAAGGCGCCCGTCATGAAATCCGTCTTGTCGATCAGGCGCGTGTCGATCGACTGGCCGAAGCCGCTGATGCTTTCGGGCAACTGCACGCCATTGATGCGGTATTGCACGTTGGCATGGTCGTCGCGCACGTGCAGGGCGCCGGAGCCCTTCGAATCCTGCGACACGCCCGGCAGGCGCAGCAGCACTTCATTGAACGGCGTGTTGTCGCCCTGGCCCAGCATGTCGACCATGTGGCTGTCGATGCTGTAGATGGTGGTGCCGACTTTCGGCGACAGTTCGATGCGCGCGCTTTTCAGATGGGCGGAGGTGACTTCCACCTTTTGCATTTCCGGCGGGGCGGTATCGCTACTGGCTTCGGCAGGCTCGGCGGCATGGGCGGAAACGGTAAACAGGCTGGCAAGGGCGAGCGACAGCGCGCTCAGACGTGGAGTGTGTTGCATGGTAAACCTCGAAAATAGTCAACGCCAGGCGGCCCGGCGCGCATGAAAGTGCGGCAAGGGGCAGCCTGAAAAGGATAAAAACAGCGTGGGAACTACAGTGAGGCGGCAGGCGGGCCGCGCACGGGCGGCAGCAGGATGGCGGCGACGGGCGCCAGGGTAGCGGGCGCGATGGCCAGCAGGCGGTACGGCAGTAACTGGGCGGGCGGCTCGGCGATGGCCGGCGGCACGGCGATGTCGGCCACCTTGTCGATGACCGTGGCGCACAGCGCGCACTCTTCCGCGTCGAGCGTCGTCTTGTGCAGGTGCGAGGCGGCCGTCGACAGCAGGAACACGAGGGCCAGCGCACTGAACAGCGCCACGCACAGCTGCCACGGCGTGCGCGCGAGGGCGGACGCCGGGTAAGGCTTGCGGGATGGCTGGCGGGAAGACATGGGCGCATAGTAGCAAGAAAATCGCCGCGCTGTCAGCGCTTGTTGCTTGATTTGCGCCAGAGCGGGCTTACAAGGTGGCGCGCAGGTCGCGCGGCGACAGGCCGTAATGCTGGCGGAAACGGGCCGCGAAGCGCGATGGCGAGGCATAGCCGCAGGCGGCGGCGATGTCGCCGATGGGTAAGATGCCAGATTGTAATTCCTGCAAGGCCAGTCCCAGGCGTACGTCTTCCAGGATGGCGCGGAAATGGCGCTGTTCCAGGGCCAGCTGGCGGCGCAGGGTGGAGGCGCCCAGGTGCAGATGGCTGGCGACCTTGGCCACGCTCCAGTCGGCGCCCGGGTCCAGCAGCAGCACTTGCTGCACGCGCGCGGCCAGCGGATCGCGGCGGTCCAGCAACAGCGGGCCGCAATGGCCGCCCAGTGCCAGGGCCAGCAGCAAGCCTTCCGCCTGGTGCGCCAGCAGCGCGGGCGGTGTGCTGCTCGCCAGGCTGGCCGTCAGCTGGTCCCAGGCCAGTGCCGCGTGGGCATCGAGCGGCACGCACAGGCTGGCCGTGGCCGCCTGGCGCAGCTGGGTATCGACGAGGCCGCCATGGCGCGCGCGGAAACGGGCGATCAGGGCCGGCGAAAAACTCAGCACTTCCGCCCGATAGCCTTGCGCGTCAGGCAGGTTGGCTACGCCCAGTTCCTGTCCCGCCGGCATCATCACCACGTCGTGCGTGCCGGCGCGCGCCTGGCGCGCCCCCCATTCCAGCAGCTTGGTTCCCTGCCGCACGCGGCACAGGGCGCTCTGGAAGACGGGCACGCGGCGCAGGGTTTGCGCGCGGCGCGCCTCGATGGTGCCGTGGGCGATGCGCAGCTCGCTCAGGGCCACCGCTTCCATGTCATCTGCCATACAGTCCCGTCAGCTGTGCCTTGCCCAGCGCGTTGGCATTGAGCATGTAGCCGAGCATGGCGCCGCTGGCGTGCCGGTCCAAGGGAAGCTTGTCCGTTTTCAGCGCCCACACCGTGATCTGGTAGCGGTGGGCCTGGTCGCCCGGTGGCGGGCAGGCGCCGCCGTAGGCGCTGTCGCCGTAATCGTTGCGCCCTTGTACGGCGCCGGCTGGCAGGGTGGCGGTTGTCGTTCCCGCAGGCAAGGACGTGGTGCTGGTCGGCACATTGAATACGCTCCAGTGCCACCAGCCGCTGCCCGTGGGCGCGTCCGGGTCGTACAGGGTGACGGCGTAGCTTTTGGTGCCGGCCGGTGCGTTGCTCCATGACAATTGCGGCGACAGGTTGCCGCCCGTGCAGCCGAAGCCCTGGAATACTTGCGCGCTCGCCAGGCGCTGGCCGGGGGCGATGTCGGTGCTGGTGACCGTGAAATCGGCGGCGTGCGCGCCCAGTTGAAGGGCGAGGCCCAAGGTGGCGGCGAGGAAGCGGGAGGCGGTCATAGTTTTCCTTTCGATAAGTATAGGGGAAAGTGTATGCCGCGCAACATAACCGCGCGATGCCGATGCGCTCGCTGATGGTGCCGAAACGCTCGTTTTTATCCGAATCTGCCGTTGTCATGAGCGTGTTGTTCTATTCCTTCCTTTCTTGCTGCGCGTGATTTTCCCCGCAGGGCTTTCATGCTATCGTTTCGCAGCCCAAATTTCCCAAAGTTTCCATGTCACAACGCTCGATCAAGTGGTTGCTCAGCAAACTGCACCTGTACGTGGGCCTGTGGTTCGGCGCCCTGTTCGTCCTGCTGGGCTTGACGGGTTCCGCCATCGCCTGGATGCCGGAACTCGACGCTTACCTGAATCCCAACTTGTTACAGGCGAGCACGCCCGCACCTGGCCAGGTGTTCCAGGTGACGCCGCGCACGGTGCAGGCGGTGGTGGATGGGCTTACGGCCGACCCCTCCTACGGCAAGCCGAGCCAGCTCAATCCGCCCGCCGACGCGCGCGACGTGTACGTGGCCTCGTACCGCCAGCCAGGCAAACCATCCCTCTTCAGCCAGGCCATCGTGCGCCAGGTGATGGTCGACCCGTACACCCTGCAAGTCAAAGGCGAGCGCGACTGGGGGCGCTTCGGCCTCACGCGCCCATTGCTGATGTCGGGCATGTTTCATTTGCACCGCTATGTATTGTCCGGCGACGCGGGCAAGACGATCACGGGCATTTCCGGCGTGGCCCTGCTGCTGATGGCCCTGAGCGGCATTTATCTGTGGTGGCCGCGCCTGCAGTGGACGGCGATCCGGCGCGCCTTGACGGTGTCGCATGGCGGCTCCTGGCCCCGTTTTAATTACACGTTTCACAAGGCGGCGGGCTTCTTTGCCGCGCCCGTGCTGGCCGTGCTGGCCTTTTCCGGCATCTATTTCAATTTGCCGCAATTGATCGTGCCCCTGGTGGAGCTCGTGTCGACGGTGCCGGACACGGCAAAACTCAAGAATGTGCAGCAGGACGGCGCCGTGCTCGATGCGGGCCAGGCGATGGCCGCCGCGCAGCAGCTGTATCCGCATGCGCGCGTGTCGCGCATCGTGCTGCCGGCCAAGAAGGACCAGCCGTATGACGTGCGCGTGCGCCAGCCCGGCGAGATTGCCCACGGCGACGGCGCCACGCGCATCACCCTTGATGCGCGCAGCGGCTTGCCCCTGCGCATACGCGATCCCTTGCGGGCGCCGGCCGGCGATGTCTTCCTGGGCTGGCAATTCCCTCTGCATTCGGGCCAAGCGTTCGGCATGGCCGGGCGCGCCTTCATTACGCTGTTTGGCTTGATGCCCTTGCTGTTCCTGCTGACGGGGACGCTGGTGTGGTGGAAACGGCGGCGCGGCAAAAAATAGCTGCGCTCAAACCGTTGCCGGGAAAGTTGCTATCATCATAGTATTTTCCGGCAGATCCGCTGTCCGGACCCACCCGCACAAGGACCAGCATGAGCAATCCCGACATCACCGTAGCAATGTTGAATGAACGCGGCACGGGCCGCTTGCCCGGCCACCTGGGCATCGTCATCACGGAAGTGGGCGACGGCCAGCTGACGGCGGAATTGCCCGTGCTGCCCCACCTGCTGGCGCCGAACGGCTATCTGCACGCGGGCAGCGTCGTGACCCTGGCCGACACGGCGTCCGGCTACGGCTGCATCGTCAACCTGCCCGAAGGCGCGACGAATTTCACCACCATCGAACTGAAATCGAACCACCTGGGCACGGCCCGTGAAGGCACGCTCACTTGCACCGCCAAGGTCGAGCACAAGGGCCGCAACACGCAAGTGTGGGATGCCGTGGTGAAAAGCAAGGAAACGGGCAAGACGATTGCCCTGTTCCGCTGTACGCAGATGATTCTGTATCCAAAGTAAGGTAAGCAACCCAAATCAACTGCTGGGGTCAGACCCGACGGGTCTGACCCCGGATTTTTGCGTTAGGGTTAAATTTTTACCCAGTTACCTTTATACAAGATTGGTCCCGTCGGTCCGTTCGGATTCGGCGAACCGCCTTTCGGCTCCAGGGTGACGGCCAGCAAGGCCACGTCGTTGCCGATGGCGCGCTGGGACAGGGCCAGTTTCACGTTGCCCTTGTCGGCGAGTAAACCCAGGGAGCGCGGGTTGCCGCTCTTCGGCACGGCCCACAGTTCCAGGTCGCGGTCGGCAGGCACGGGCGCGTTGGCCACCATGCGCACCTCGAGCGCGCCGTGGCGGCTGTCGGCCGTCAGCAGCAGGGCAGTTTGCGCTTTTTCGTCCGTCAGGCTGGCGACATAGCTGATCTGCGGCGCCTCCATCACGCGCGTGGCCACGACGATCACCAGCAGCGCGGCGATGGCGCTCGACGCCATGCCCAGCGAACGCCAGAACGACAGCGCATCGCGGAACAAGGACCAGCGGCCCTGCGGCTTCAGGTGCAGGCGCTGCTCGATCTGCTGCCACACGCGCTTGGGCGGCGCCACGGGCGTGGCGAATTCGGCCATCGGTTCCAGGCGCTGGCGCCATTCGGCCGTGATATTGCGCAAATCGGCGTCGTTGTGCAGCCAGCCTTCGAAACGCCGCCGCGCGCCCCCTTTCAGGGTGCCCAGCACGTATTCGGACGCCAGTTTCTGGCGCAGCGCGTCATTGCCGCGGATATTCATGATGCCTCCCGTTTCGCCAGGCACGTGCGCAGCCGTTCCAGGCTGCGGCGTATCCACGTCTTCACGGTGCCGATCGGCAGCGACATCTGCTGCGCCACTTCGCTGTGCGACAGGTCGTGATAGAAGGCCAGGGCGACCACCTGCCGGTGCAGCCCTTCCAGGGCCGACATGCAAAACGCCAGCGCCTTGGCGTCACCGCTCAGCTGCAGTGATTCGATCGGCGTGGCCTGGGGGTCCCGGAGTGCATTCATGACTTCGCTATCAAACTGTTCGGCATCGATTTCCACGGTATCGTCGCTGCGCCGCAGCACATCGAACGCCTTGTTGCGCACGATGGTGGCCATCCAGGTCATCGGCGCGGCCAGATGGCTCTGGTAAGCGGCGGCGTTGTTCCAGATGGCGACAAAACCCTCTTGCAAGGCTTCTTCAGCGAGCTCTTGCTTATGCAATATACGCAGCGCGAAGCCAAACAGTTTCGATGAGGTGGAGTTATATAGCTGGCGGAACGCCGTGGCGTCCTTGTTCCCGGTGGCAAGCAGCCAGGTTTTCAGTTGCTGCGGGTCGAGCGATTGAGCGGCTGGGGACACGGCTGGCCTTCACAAGGTGAATGGGATCACGCCTGGGAAGGTTATAACAGATTGACAACGCTTGGCAACAGGGTTTTGTGCCGTGTTATCCCGCGATGGCCGTTTCGAGCAATTTGTGCAGTTCGGCAAATTCCGGCTTGCCCACGTAGCGCTTGAGGATCTTGCCCTGCTTGTCGAGCACGAAGGTGGTGGGCGTGAGGGCCACGTCGCCGTAGGCCTTGGCCGCCTCGCCCGTCACGTCGAGCGCCACCTTGAATGGCAGCTGGCGTGTTTCGGCGAAATTCAGCACGTAGTTGGCCGGATCGTATTTCATGGCCACGGCCACGAATTCCAGTCCCTGCCCCTTGTACTTGTTGTAGGTGTCGACCATGTCCGGCATTTCCGCCACGCAGGTGGTGCACGAAGTGGCCCAGAAATTGACCATCACCACCTTGCCGCGCAGGCTGGCCGAGGTAATTTTCTCGCCATGGATGCCGTGGAAAGTCACGTCCGGCGCGCGTTGCTTGTCATTGAGCGACAGATAGCCGGCCGCCGCCACGCCCGCCACGAACACGGCGATGAGGGCTGGCTTGATCCAGGACTTGCTTGCGGAGGGCGAAGTGGACATGGCAAAGTTTCACTAATGTAGAGCAACGATGCGGCCATTATAGACGCATCGTCAGTCTGGCGCCGTAGGTCAAACGGCGGAGGCGTTTATTGCTGGACCGTATCGCTGACCGTGCTGGTCGTGCGCTGCTGCGGCGGATCGGGCTGCAATTGCTTCAGTTCCGCTTCCGAAATGTAGTCGAACAGCTTGACCACTTTCTGCACCCCGCCCACGCCGCGCGCCACGTCGGCCGCGACCGTGCCTTCGCGCTGGGTCACGCGGCCCATCAGGAAGACGGTGCCGTTTTCCGTGACGACCTTGAACGAGGCGGCCGAGATGGTTTTCATGTCGACCAGGCTGGCCTTGACCTTGGTGGTGATCAGCGCGTCGTTCGAGCGCGAGGTATAGCTGGCCGGTCCGGCGATGATCAACTCATTGGCCACCGACTCCACGCCCTCGATATTGCGCACTTCGCGCTCGACGGCATTTTTCATCGCCTCGTCGCGCACTTCGCCCGTCAGCAGGACGCGGCGGTTGAAGCTGGTGACATTCACGTGGCCCGCATCGCCGACGATGGACGGGATGCGCGCCTCGCCCTTGACGGCGATCGACTTGTCTTCGGTCTGGGCGCCCAGGGTGCGGCGGTCCGCCGCGGCAACGCCGCCCATCACCGCGCCGCCGACCATCAATTCGATGCAGCCGGTGAGCGAAGTGAGCATGGCGCCGCACAGCAGTGCGGTGGCCAGCGGGCGTTGTACGCGTTTCCAGCCTGGGCCAGTACCGAATTTAGTCATTCACGTCTCCTCCG
Organism: Janthinobacterium sp. GW823-FHT01H08; assembly: GCF_058797855.1. Classification (NCBI taxonomy): domain Bacteria; kingdom Pseudomonadati; phylum Pseudomonadota; class Betaproteobacteria; order Burkholderiales; family Oxalobacteraceae; genus Janthinobacterium; species Janthinobacterium sp. GW823-FHT01H08. The sequence goes on along the minus strand of NZ_CM179504.1, from coordinate 257,320 downwards.
AATAGCGCGACGTCGATGCCGTCGCAGATGCAATGTATGGTGGTCAGGTGGACTTCCTGGATGCGCGCCGTGCGCTCGGCCGGCACGCAGATATGCACGTCGGCGTCCGTCAGCATCTTGCCGATGGCGCCGCCGTCCTTGCCCGTCAGCGCCACGACGCGCATTTCGCGCTCGAGCGCCGCTTCCACGGCGGCCATCACGTTGGCCGAATTGCCCGACGTGGAGATGGCCAGCAGGATGTCGCCGGCCTGGCCGAAGGCCTGCACCTGCTTCGAGAAGATCTCGCGGTAGCTGTAGTCGTTCGCCACGGCCGTCAGGATCGACGTATCCGTCGTCAGCGCCAGGGCCGGCAGCGGAAAGCGCTCGCGTTCGAAGCGTCCGACCAGCTCGGCCGCGAAATGCTGGCAATCGGCGGCGGAACCGCCGTTGCCGCAGGCGAGGATCTTGTTGCCGTTGGACAATGCATAAAACATCAGGTCGATCGCCTGCGCAATGGGTTGCGCCAGTACGGTGGCGGCCTGGATCTTGAGTTCGGCACTTTCGTGGAAGTGCGAGAGGATGCGTTGATTATTCATAGTCTGCCGATTATAGTGCAGGCGCGCGGCATGGCGGACAAGCACTGTTAAAAATGCTTACATATCGAGGATGTTCTTCAGCCAGCTGATGCGCCCGCCATCGATGGCCAGCGCGTCGAAGCGGCAGGGCGGCACGGTTTTTTGTCCCAGCAGCCAGGTTTGCGCGGCCACCACCATGCGCCGCTGCTTGGCGGGCGTGATGCTGGCCAGGGCACCGCCGAAGGCCGCACTGCTGCGCAGCCGCACTTCGACGAAGACGATGGAGGCGCCATCGCGCATGATCAGGTCCAGCTCGCCGCCCTTGCATAGATAATTGCGTTCCAGCAGCACCAAGCCTTGCAGCAACAGATACGCGAGCGCATCGTCTTCCCCCTGCCGTCCCCGTTCCCGTTTGTTCCAGAAGGGCGGCATGGCGGTGTCCTTATTGTACCGGCGGCATGGTGGCAGGTGGCGGCGGAGCCGGTGGCCAGGTGCCCAGCACGCCCTGCTGGTAGGTGGCGGCCTGTTCCGTGCGTTCGAACACGCTTTGATCATTCTCAAAGCGCACGGCCAGGCGGCCCGTCACGCCGTCGAGCGTGAATGGCGCGTTTGGCCGCAGCGCCACTTCGCGCGCCACGCGGAAGGCGTCGATGCCCAGCGCGTACAGACGTTCCATGTCGGCCGTCAAACGGGCGTCTGCCGGTTGCGGCGGCTGCGGATACACCATCACTTGCGGATGGTCGCGCCGCACCTGCCATGGCAGGTCCAGCAGGCGCGCGCCGTCGAGTTCGGGGCCGCTGGCGCCGCGCCCGGCGCCGGGGTTCAGTGACGAGGTGCCATACAGAGGCAGATCGCTGCCGATGGCCACGCGCAGCTGGCGCGCCTGGTCGGCGTCGAGCGCGGCAAACAGCAGGCCCGGCGGCGTGGCGGCCAGGCGCGCGCGCAGCTGCACCAGCTCCGCATCGCTCAGGTAGCCATTCGTGGCCGTCAAGTCCATCGCATCGACCTTGCCGCCCTGGCGCAGCCATTCCTGCTTGAAGGCGGCGCTGATGCGGCGCTGCGAAGGCGAACCGGCCGACAGGATCAGCGCGCTGGCGCCCGGCTGTTCGCTGGCGGCCCAGGCGGCGACCTGGCGCGCTTCCGCCTCGATCGACAGGCCCATCACCAGCAGCTTGGCCGGCAGGCGCGCTTCGCCGCGGTTGTCCGGGTGGTTCAGGGCGATCGTCGGCTTGCGTACCAGATCGCTGTTCGCCACGGCCGTCACGGCCGAGCGCGACAACGGTCCGACGACGACGTCCTGTTCCTCTTGCGCTTGCGCAAACTTGTTCAGCACGTCGCTGCTGCCGTCGCCCGTGTCGATCACCGTTACTTCGAAGCCGCTGCGGTCGCGCTCATACGCGGCCATGAAGCCGGCGCGCAGCAGTTCGGCGGCCGGACCCAGGGACGCCGAGCGCAGCGGCAGCAGCAGGCCGATATGGTGCAGATTGCCGTCGGACGGCGCCGGTGCCGTGGCGGCCGGCATGTCCTGCGGCGTGCCCGTTGCCGGCTTGGTGGCGGTGGGCGCCAGCGGCGCGCCGCTGCCGTCGTACGCGGTAATGTCGGGCACGGCCACGGCAAACGTCACCGGTTCTGGCGCGGGCGGCTTGGGCGGCACGGGAGGCGGCAGCGGCTTCGGTGGCGGCAGCGCCCTTGTGTTAGATTCAATAGGCGCGCACAATTGCCCGGGCGCGTCGCAAGGCGTGCTGCAAGCGCTCAGCATGCCGGTCGCGGCACAAACAAGCAGTAACTTCACACTATTAGCAAGCATTCAACCTCCAAAATGACCGTACAAGAAATCAGTTCCATCGCCAGCCTGCCCATCATGACAGAGGCGGCGCACCAGGTCTATCCTATCGCAACATTGTATATAGTGGCCACGCCCATCGGTAATGTGACCGATATCAGCCTGCGCGCGCTGCACTTGCTGAGCCTTGCCGATGCCGTCGCCTGTGAAGATACGCGCAACACGGCGCACCTGCTGACGCGCTTCGGCTTGAACAAGCCATTGATTGCGGCGCATCAACATAATGAGCGCGAAGTGGCGCAGACCTTGATCGCGCGCCTGCACGCGGGCGAGCGCATCGCCCTCGTTTCCGACGCAGGCACGCCCGCCGTGTCCGACCCCGGCGCGCGCATCGTCGACGCCGTGCGCGCGGCGGGATTGCGCGTGCTGCCCCTGCCCGGCCCGTCGGCGGCGATCACCGCCATCTCCGCCAGCGGCTTGTTGAATGACCAGTTTTACTTTGTCGGCTTCCTGCCGGCCAAGGCCAAGCAGCGCGAAAACATCTTGCACAGCCTGCGCGGCGTGACGGCGACCATGGTGTTTTATGAAGCGCCGCACCGCATCCTCGATTGCGCCACGGCCCTGGCGGAAGCGTTCGAGCCGACGCGCCAGGTGGTGTTCGCGCGCGAACTGACGAAACTGTTCGAGGAAATCCACCGCTGCCCCCTGTCGGAAGCGGAAAGCTGGATCCGTGCCGACGCGCACCGCGAAAAGGGAGAGTTCGTCGTCCTGCTGGAAGGCGCCACGCAAGCGCAGGACGCGGAAGACGTGGAAGCGGAACGCATCCTCAACATCCTGCTGGCCGAATGCAGCGTCAAGCAGGCGGCGAATCTGACGGCGCAAATCACGGGGCGCAAGAAAAACGCCCTGTATGAGCGGGCGTTGCAGTTGAAGGGGCAGGAATAATGTGATGATGGCCTAGCCAAGATGGAAATATTGCCAGATCGTTACCACTTGCAGCCGCTATCCTTCTTGTCCAGCAACATCAGCACGGGCGCCAGCAAGCCTGCGCCGGAATAGGCGGTGCGGCAATCGCCGCGCTTGCCTTGGGCGATGTCGCGCGCCAGCTGGGTTTCCGTTTGCAGCGGTTTGTCGGGGATTTGCCCCACGGCCGTGCCCACCTTTGACGGGTCGCGTTCGCCCGCCATCTTGCGCGCCGTCTTCCTGGCCGCTTCCATGTCGAACTTTGGCGTTTCCGCAGTTTCTTGCCTGAAGGTGTCGGGACTGGCCGCCGGCGTGGCTGGTGAGGCCGGTACGACCGTGATGGCTTGCGGGCTCGATGCTGGCGCCGTGGGCGCCGCCGGCGTTTCCCGGGCCGTGGCGAGTTTCGGCTTGCTGATGGGTTTTGGTTCGCGCTTCGGCTTGACGACTTCGACCGGCGGCGGGGGCGGCTTGGCCGCCAGCGGACGTATCCACACGGCGATCGATTCCACGCGCGGGGCCGTGTCTGGTGGAACAGATGGTTGCACGTGGCGCCACAGAGTGATCAATGCGCCATGCAGCAGCAAGGACACGGCGATGCCCAGCACGATGCCGCGGCGGTTCGGCACGGGCTGGCCGCCGCCGCTTCTTTCTATCCTGAACTCCATTGCCGTCGTCGCCTTCATGTCTGATCGGGAAAACTTGCCAAGCCAGTGTCGCATACTTCAATCGTTTTGAAAAATACATGCATCTCAGTGTCGTCCGTAAATAATTTACACAGAGTTTCACCTGACCCTTGACCGAAGTCGATACGGCCTGTATTATCTTGGTCTTCGGAGTGTGGCGCAGCCCGGTAGCGCACCTGGTTTGGGACCAGGGGGTCCAAGGTTCGAATCCTTGTACTCCGACCAAATTTGTAGAAAAAAACCCAAGAGTTTCGGCTCTTGGGTTTTTTTTCGTCTGTACGGGTCGCATTGGTCGGGTAGGCCGGGTTAGCGCAAAGCGCGTAACCCGACAACAGTGTTGGCCATGGCCATGGCGCTGGTGGCGTCGGATTACGCGTGGCTCCGCCACGCTAATCCGACCTACGCCGCGGCCCGTTTCGCCGCCAGTGCATTGCCGGCGCGGCTCGATCCCTTGCGCCCCAGCTGCTGCGAGATGAACTGCCCCGCGTCCACCACCAGGTCCAGATCGATGCCGGTGGCGATGCCCAGTCCCTGCATCATGTACAGCACGTCCTCGGTGGCCACGTTGCCCGTGGCGCCCTTGGCGTACGGGCAGCCGCCCAGGCCCGATACCGACGAATGATAGATCGCGATGCCCGTTTCCAGGCTGGCGTAGATGTTCGCCAGCGCCTGGCCGTAGGTGTCGTGGAAGTGGCCGGACAGGCCGCCCACGTGGAAAGCCCCGATGGCGCGCTGCATCACCGCCTGCGTCTTTCTCGGCGTGGCCACGCCGATGGTGTCGGCAATGTCGATCTCGTCGCAACCGAGGTCGCGCATGCGGCCCACCACGTCGGCCACGGCGTCGAGCGGCACGTCTCCCTGGTAGGGGCAGCCGAAGGCGCAGCTGATGCTGCCGCGCAGGCGCAGGCCGTGTTCCTTGGCCGCTTTCGCCACGCCTTCGAAGCGGGCGATCGATTCGGCGATCGAGCAGTTGATGTTTTTTTGCGAGAACGCCTCCGAGGCCGAGCCGAAAATTACCACTTCATCGGCTTTTGCCGCCAAGGCGGCCTCGAAACCCTGCATGTTCGGCGTCAGCGCCGAATAAATCGTGCCGGAGCGGCGCGCGATTCTCTCCATCACTTCCGCGCTGGTGGCCATCTGCGGCACCCATTTCGGCGAGACGAAGGACGCCGCCTCGATATTGGCGAAGCCGGCCAGGGTCAGGCGGTCGACCAGCTCGATCTTGACGGCGGCACTGATGGTTTCCTTCTCGTTTTGCAGGCCGTCGCGCGGCCCCACTTCGACGATCTTGACCTGCTTGGGCAAACTGGTAGTAGGGTTCATCTCAATATCCTTGCAAACGGTTGACGATGCCGGCGACCACGTCTCCGGCGTGCAGGCGGCGCATCTTGGCGGCGATCTGCGCCACGCTTTCGCGGCGCAGGGTAGCGGCCGAAATATGCGGCGTGATGGTGATGCGCGGTTCTTGCCAGAACGGGTGCTGCTGCGGCAGCGGCTCGTTGCGGAACACGTCGAGGGTCGCCCCGGCGATATGCCCGGAGCGGATCAGGGTCAGCAGATCCGGTTCGGCCAGATGCGCGCCGCGCGCCACGTTGATGATGTAGGCGCCTGGCAGCAGCATCGACAGGCGCGCGCGGTCGAGCAGGTTGTGTGTGTCCGGCGTGAGCGGCAGCATGCACACGAGCACGCGCGTGCCGTGCAAGAAGGCTTCCAGCCCTTCCTCGCCCGCAAAGCATGCGACGCCATCGACGTGCTTGCGGCTGCGGCTCCAGCCCCGCAGGGGGAATTCGAACTGCGCCAGCGCTTGCAGCACGCGGGTGCCCAGCACGCCCATGCCCAGCACGCCGACGGGAAAATCCAGCTTGTCGAAGGCGGGCAGCGGCTGCCAGATGCCGGCGCGGCCCTGCGCCTCGTAATCGTCGAAACGGCGGAAGTGGCGCAGCACGGCGTGGCTCACATACTCGGCCATCTGCACGCCCATGCCCGCGTCGTCGAGGCGTACCAGCGGTACGTGGGCCGGCAGCGCATCGCCGAATTTCAGCAGCGCGTCGACGCCGGCGCCCGTGTTGAAGATGGCTTTGACTTCGCTCAATGCCGGCAGCATGGCGGCGGGCGGCTGCCACACGACGGCATAATCGCATGGCGCGAACGTCTCGCCTTCGCGCCAGAAGTGGATTTCAGCTTCGGGCAGCAAGTCTTTAAAATCGGCGATCCACGCCGCTTCCTTGCCGTCCGAGCGTTGTAAAAGGATGCGCATCGTGGCTGCCTCTATGCGGCAGCCTTGAAAGCCAGCAGCGGCGCGCCATCGGCCACCTGGTCGCCGACGGCGTACAGCACGTCTTCCACCAGGCCGTCATGCGGCGCGGCGATCGTGTGCTCCATCTTCATCGCTTCCATGATGACCAAAGGCTCGCCCTTCTTGACGTCCTGCCCTTTGTTGACCAGCACGGCGACGACCTTGCCCGGCATCGGCGCCGTCAGGCGGCCGCCTTCCGCTTCGACTTCGCCCGCATGCGCCATCGGGTCGCTGTAGTGCAGCGTGTAATGCAAGCCGCCGGTGAATACGTGGAACTGCTCGCCGTCGCGCAGCACCGTGCCATGCACGGCACGTTCACCGAGCTTGATGTGCAGCTCGTTGCCTGTGCGCGCCGTCAAGCTCAGGGGCTGGCCGTTGAACAGCCAGCCATCGGTCTTGTAGGCGATGCGCGCGGCATAGGTTTTGTCGTCGCTGGCCAGTGCGAATTCATCGGCAAACGCCAGGTTGCGTCCCAGGGTGCTGTTCAAGCGCCAGCCCAGGGCATTGCCCCACGGGTCGGCGGGGTTGCTCGACTGCGCTTCGGACGCCGCTTTTTCTTCCGTCAGCAGGGCGACGGACGCCAGCGCCAGGGCCGTGTCGGGCGCTGCTTGCAGGGCGGGGAACAGCGACGCCTGATTGCGCTCGATCAAACCCGTATCGAGGTCCGCGCTGGCAAACGCCTGGCCTTCGACCAGGCGCTTCAGGAAGGCGATATTGCTGGCCAGGCCCACGATCTGGTAGTCGGCCAGCGCCTGCGCCATGCGCGCCAGCGCTTCGCGGCGGTCCGCGCCCCAGACGATCAGCTTGGCGATCATCGGGTCGTAGAACGGCGAGATGGCGTCGCCTTCGCGCACGCCCGAATCGATGCGCACGGCGGCGGGCACCAGCGTGCCGCCCAGTTCGAACGTCACGGCCGATGGCGACTGCATGTGGCGCACGGTGCCGATCGACGGCAAAAAGCCCTTTTCCGGGTTTTCCGCGTAGATGCGCGCCTCGATGGCGTGGCCGTGGATCGTCAATTCATTCTGTTTTTTCGGCAGCGGCTCGCCAAAGGCGACGCGCAATTGCCATTCCACCAGGTCGGTGCCGGTGATCATTTCCGTCACCGGGTGTTCCACCTGCAGGCGCGTGTTCATCTCCATGAAGTAGAACGAGCCATCCTGGTTGGCGATGAATTCCACCGTGCCCGCACCCACGTAGCCGACGGCCTTGGCGGCGGCGACGGCCGCCTCGCCCATGGCGGCGCGGCGTTCCGCCGGCATGCCCGGCGCCGGCGCTTCTTCCAGCACCTTCTGGTGACGGCGCTGCACCGAGCAATCGCGCTCGAACAGGTAGATGCAGTTGCCGAGCGTGTCGGCAAACACCTGGATTTCGATATGCCGCGGACGCGACAGGTATTTTTCGGCCAGCACCTTGTCGTCGCCGAAAGAGCTGATCGCTTCGCGCTTGCACGAGGCCAGCGCGGCCTTGAAGTCGGCGCTGTTCTCGATGACGCGCATGCCCTTGCCGCCGCCGCCGGCGGATGCCTTCAGCAGCACGGGATAGCCGATCTTGTCGGCCTGGCCGTGCAAAAATTCCGCATCCTGATTCTCGCCGTGGTAGCCGGGCACCAGCGGCACGTTCGCTTTTTCCATCAGCGACTTGGCGGCTGATTTCGAGCCCATGGCGCGCATGGCGGATGCCGGCGGGCCGATGAAGACCAGGCCCGCCGCGTGGCAGGCGTCGGCGAAGTCGGCGTTCTCGGACAAAAAGCCGTAGCCGGGGTGGATCGCCTGCGCACCAGTGGCCAGCGCCACGGCGATGATCTTGTCGCCGCACAGATAGCTTTCCTTGGCCGGCGCGGGGCCGATCAGCACCGCTTCGTCGCAGACGGCGACGTGCTTGGCGTTGGCGTCCGCTTCCGAATACACGGCGACGGTCTGGATGCCCATGCGGCGCGCGGTAGCGGCGACACGGCAAGCGATTTCGCCGCGGTTGGCGATCAGGATTTTAGTGAACATGGTCTCTCTCTATTCTCTCAAAAAGGGGCAGCTGTCTCTTGTCATGGACGTTGTGTGCTGGCGTGTCGGCTTACGCGCTTTGCGCTAAGCCGACCTACGCATTGGTGAGGCGGTATTCGCAGGTCGGGTTAGCCGGCACGGCGTAACCCGACAGGGCTGGATCAGCAGCCGCACTTCTCTTTCTGTACCGATTCCAGCATGGCGCCGCGCGTCTGCAAGCCCAGCTTACCCAGCAAGGTGCGGTCGTCTTCCGCTTCCGGGTTGTCGGTGGTGAGCAGCTTGTCGCCATAGAAAATGGAGTTGGCGCCGGCCAGGAAGCACATCGCCTGTACGGCTTCGCCCATCTGGCGGCGGCCGGCCGACAGACGCACGCGCGCTTTCGGCATGGTGATGCGGGCCACGGCGATCGTGCGCACGAATTCGAACGGGTCCAGCGCTTCCAGGCCGAACAAAGGCGTGCCTTCCACCTGCACCAGGTGGTTGACGGGCACCGATTCCGGGTACGGATTCAGATTGGCCAGCTGGGCGATCAGGCCCGCGCGCTGCAAGCGCGTCTCGCCCATGCCGACGATCCCGCCGCAGCATACTTTCAAGCCCGCTTCGCGCACGCGGCCCAAAGTATCGAGGCGGTCCTGGTATTCGCGCGTCGAGATGACGTTGTCGTAGAACTCGGGCGCCGTATCGAGGTTATGGTTGTAGAAGTCCAGGCCCGCGTTTTTCAGGCGGTCCGCTTGTCCTTCTTCCAGCATGCCCAGGGTGGCGCAGGTTTCCAGGCCCAGCGCTTTCACTTTGCTGACCATCTCTTCGACTTTGTCCATGTCGCGGTCTTTCGGGCCACGCCAGGCGGCGCCCATGCAGAAGCGCGTGGCGCCATTGGCTTTCGCCTGGCGGGCCGCGTCGAGCACCGTGTCGATGTCGAGAATTTTCTTCGCTTCCACGCCCGTGTCGTAGCGGGCCGCCTGCGGGCAGTAGCCGCAGTCTTCCTCGCAGCCGCCGGTCTTGATCGACAACAGGGTCGCCAGTTCCACGTCGCCGTCGGGGAAATTGACGCGGTGGGTTTGCTGGGCCTTGAACATCAAGTCATTGAATGGCAGGTCGAACAGGGCCAGCACGTCGGCGACGGGCCAGGTGGCCGCTTCCGGCACGGTGATGCGCGCCGCTGGGCGGTGCAGTTCGACGGTTTTTGCTGCTTCTTGGACGTGAGACATGTGATTCCTTCGTTTCTATTTTTGAATACGTTTAAGTGTTGGGATGCTGCGCCGGCCAGTTGGGCAAGCCGGTGAAATCGAGATACGCGGCCGCCGCTTCCGCGCTGGGCTGCGCCAGGCGCGGCACCCTGCCCAGCAGCGGCGCCGGGATGCGCTCGATCAGCGCATCGATATTTTCGTCGAGGAAGCGCATTTCCACTTCCAAGGTGTTGGCGACCCAGCCGATCACCGTCAGGCCGCGCGCTTCGATGGCTTCCACCGTCAGCAAGGCCTGGCTGATGCAGCCCAGACGCATGCCGACCACGAGGATCACGGGCAGGTCGAGCTGCTGCGCCAGGTCGGCCGAATCGAAACCGGGCGACAGCGGCACGCGGAAACCGCCCACGCCTTCGACCACGACGGCGTCCGAGGCGGCGGCGATTTCCAGGTAGGCGGCCAGGATCGGCACCGATTCGATGCTCACGCCTTCGAGCGCGGCGGCGATGTGCGGCGCGGCCGGTTCCTTCAGCATATACGGCGTGGTGATATTGCGCAGCATGGTGACGTTGCCGGCGGCGATCAGGCTGTCGGCGTCTTCATTATGCAGTTCTCCGTCGCGCATCTCGGCGCCGGCGGCCACGGGCTTCATGCCGCAGGCACGCACGCCGCGCGCCACCAGCGCGTGCAGCAGGGCCGACGACGTCAGGGTCTTGCCGATTTCCGTGTCGGTGCCGGTGACGAAACAGGCAAAGCGCGATGGCAGGCCGATGGTGGCCGGTGCCGGCTGCACGGCCGGCGCCAGGTCCGCCAGCACTTCCGCCACGATAGGGTCATCAAGGCTCATGGCGAGTCCTTTCCAGGGTGTTGACTGCGTTGATCAATTGCGTCACTTCCTGTGCCGTATGGCCGGCCGACAGGGTCACGCGCAGGCGCGCCGACCCGGCAGGGACGGTGGGCGGGCGGATGGCGCCGACCCACAGGCCTTGCTGGTACAGATTCGCGGCGACGGCCAGCATGTCCGCATTCTCGCCGATGATGACGGGCTGGATGGCGGAGAGCGATGGCAAGGCTTGCCAGCGCTGCAGCTGCAAGCCCTCGTTCCATTGCGCCACCAGCGCGGCCAGGTCCATCCGGCGTTGTTTTCCTTCTTCACCGGCGATGATGTCCAGGCTGGCCAGCAGCGCATGCGCAAGCGCGGGCGCGGCCGCCGTGGTGAAGATGTAGGGGCGGGCCTTCTGGATCAGCGTCTCGATCACGGCTTCGTGCGCGCAAACGAAGGCGCCGCCCACGCCGGCCGATTTTCCCAGCGTGCCCACGTAGACCAGATACGGCGAATGCAGGTCGAAGTATTCCAGCGCGCCGCGGCCATTCTCGCCCAGCGCGCCGAAGCCGTGCGCGTCGTCGACCACCAGCCAGGCGCCATATTGTTCGCACAGGGCCAGCAGCGCGGGCAGCGGCGCCAGGTCGCCATCCATGCTGAAGACGCTGTCGGTGACGACGATTTTCGTTTTGGCTTTGCTTTCCGCCAGCAGGGCCGCCAAGGCGTCGAGATCCGCATGCGGATACACGCGCGTCTTGACGCGGGACAAACGCGTGCCGTCGATCAGCGAAGCGTGGTTCAGCGCTTCCGAGAAGATCTCGGCTTCGGCATCACCGGCCGCCAGGGCCGTCAGCACGGCTAAATTGGCCATGTAGCCGGTACAGAAATACAACGCGCGCGCCTGTTCCAGGTTGGCGCCGACAAACGCGGCCAGGCGCTCTTCCAGCAGCGCGTGGGCGCGGCTGTGGCCACTGATCAGGTGCGAAGCGCCGCTGCCGGCGCCATACAGGTCGGCGCCCTCTTTCAGCGCGTCCACGATGCGCGGATGCGCGGCCAGGCCCAGATAGTCATTGCTGCAAAAGGCCAGCATGTCGCGCCCATCGACCGTCAGGCGCGGCGCGCACGGCGTGTCGACGGTACGGCGGCGGCGGATCAGGCTGCGCTCTTCCAGCCCCTGCAGCTGCTGCTTCAAGCGTGTGAGCAGTTCCATCTCAGGCTCCGATCACTTGGTTGAAGACGGCCAGCGTCTGCTGGCCCAGGCCCGCGATTTCGGCGTCGTCGAGGATGTACGGCGGCATCAGGTACACGGTGGAGCCGATGGGGCGCATCAGCAGTTCGTGTTCCAGCGCCGTGCTGAAGAAGCGGCGCGAAAAATCGGGCGCCGCATCGACGGCGTCAAACGCCCAGATCATGCCCTGCTGGCGGAAGTGTTTTACGCGCTCGTGCTGCGCCAGCGGCGCCAGGGCGCGCGTGATTTTTCCGGCACGTTCGCGGTTGGTGGCCAGCACGTCGTCTTCCTCGAAAATCGACAGGGTCGCCAGCGCCGCGCGGCACGCCAGCGGATTGCCCGTGTACGAGTGCGAATGCAAAAAGCCGCGGCGCACGTCGGTGCTGTAGAACGCCTGATAAATATCTTCGCGCGTCATCACGAGGGACAGCGGCAAATAGCCGCCGCTGATGCCCTTGGACAGGCAGACGAAATCGGGCCAGATGCCGGCCTGTTCGCATGCAAAGAACGTCCCCGTGCGGCCGCAGCCGACGGCGATTTCGTCGAGGATCAGATGGACTTGATAGCGGTCGCACAGGGCGCGCACCAGTGACAGGTACAGCGGGTCGTGCATGGCCATGCCCGTGGCGCACTGCACCAGCGGCTCGATGATGATGGCGGCGATTCTTTCGGACTTTTCCTGGAACAGCCGTTCCACGTCGGCCGCGGCGCGGCGCGCCACGTCCTGCGCCGATTCGTTGTCTGCCGCCTGGCGGAAGTCGGGCGACATCACCGTCTGCGAGGCACGCAGCAGGGGGCCGTAGGCATCCTTGAACAGTGCCACGTCCGTAACGGCGAGGGCGCCGATGGTTTCGCCGTGGTAGCTGCCTTTCAGGCAGACGAATTCCTGTTTTTCACCCTTGCCGCTGTTGCGCCAGGCGTGAAAACTCATTTTCAGGGCGATTTCCACGGCCGAGGCGCCATCGGACGCATAAAAACTGTGACCGAGCACGCCATTGGTGAGCGCGGAGAGCTTTTCCGACAGCTCGATCACCGGTTCATGCGTAAAACCGGCCAGCATCGCGTGTTCCAGGCGGTCCAGTTGATCCTTGAGTTCCGCATTGATGCGCGGGTTGGCATGGCCGAACAGGTTCACCCACCAGGAGCTGATGGCGTCCAGGTAGCGTCGGCCCTCGTGGTCATACAGCCAGGCGCCGCGGCCATGGCTGACGGGGATCAAGGGAACCGTCTCGTGGTGCTGCATTTGCGTGCACGGATGCCACACGCTGCGCAGACTGCGTTCGACCCAGCCCGATTGTTTTTCTGCTTTCAAAACTGCTCCAATGATATTCTTAGTCCATGAGCTTTGGACTATTAACTAGCCCATGAGCCAACCCGGCTTGCGCTTGTCGAGGAACGATTGCACGCCTTCGCGTCCCTGCTCCGAGGCGCGGATCTGCGCGATGCGCTCGGCGGTGTCCGCCAGCAGCGCGTCATCGACCGGCTGGCCGACGATCTCGCGCACCAGCGTTTTCGCTTGCGCCACGGCGTGCGGGCTGTTGCCCGTCAGGGCTTTCAGTACCTCGGCGGTTTTCGCGTCCAGCGCGCTTGCCTCGACTACCTCGTGGGCAAAGCCGATGCGCAGCGCTTCCCGGGCGGAGAATCGCTCCGCCGTCAGGAAATAGCGGCGTGCCGCGTTTTCGCCCATGGCCTTGATGACATACGGTGAAATAGTGGCCGGGATCAATCCCAGCCGCACTTCGCTCAGGCAGAAATGCACGTCTTCCGCAACCAGAATGATATCGCATGCGGCGACGAGCCCCATGCCGCCCGCATAGCAGTCGCCCTGGATCTTCGCTACCACGGGTTTCGGACACAGGTAAATCGTGCGCAGCATCTGCGCCAGCTGCAGCGCGTCGGCCTGGTTTTCGGCATGCGTGTAGCCGGCCATCTTCTTCATCCAGTTCAGGTCCGCACCGGCGCAAAAGGCCGCGCCGTTCGCGGCCAGCACGATGGCGCGCACCATGTCGCTGCGCCCCAGCCCCTCGAAGGCGCGCGCCAGTTCGGCGATCGTCGTCTCGTTGAAGGCATTGCGCACGTCCGGGCGGTTCAGGGTCACGGTGGCGACATTGCCCTCGATGACCAGCTTTAAGGTTTCAAATTCCATTCTCTTCTCCCTGAGTGCCGCTTACATGCGGAATACGCCGAACTTCGTGTCCGGGATTTCCGCGTTCAGGGCGGCCGACAGGCCCAGGCCCAGCACCATGCGGGTGTCGGCCGGGTCGATCACGCCGTCGTCCCACAGGCGCGCGGTGGCGTAGTACGGGTGGCCCTGGTGTTCGTATTGATCCTTGATCGGCTGCTTGAAGGCCGCTTCCTCGTCCGCGCTCCATGCGCCGCCCTTGCCCTCGATGCCGTCGCGCTTGACGGTCGCCAGCACGGACGCCGCTTGGTCGCCGCCCATGACGGAAATGCGCGCATTGGGCCACATCCACATGAAACGGGGAGAGAACGCGCGGCCGCACATGCCGTAGTTGCCGGCGCCGAAGCTGCCGCCGATGATGACGGTGAATTTCGGCACGGCCGCCGTCGCCACGGCGGTGACCATCTTGGCGCCATTGCGGGCGATGCCCTCGTTTTCGTATTTGCGGCCCACCATGAAGCCGGTGATATTTTGCAAAAATACCAGCGGGATCTTGCGCTGGCAGCACAATTCGATGAAATGCGTGCCTTTCAAGGCCGATTCAGAGAACAAGATGCCATTATTGGCGATGATGCCGACTTTGACGCCATAGATGTGCGCGAAGCCGCAGATCAGGGTGGTGCCGTAGCGGGCCTTGAATTCGTCGAAATCGCTGCCGTCGACGATGCGCGCGATCACCTCGCGCACGTCGAACGGTTTGCGCGTATCGACGGGGATTACGCCATACAGTTCCTGCGTCGGGTATTTCGGTTCGACGGACTCGCGCAGCGCCATCTGCTGCGGTTTTTTACGGTTCAGATTCGAAACGATGGTGCGCGCCAGCGACAGCGCATGCAAGTCGTTCTGCGCCAGGTGGTCGACCACGCCGGACAGGCGCGTGTGCACGTCGCCGCCGCCCAGGTCTTCCGCCGTCACCACTTCGCCCGTGGCCGCCTTCACCAGCGGCGGGCCGCCGAGGAAAATCGTGCCCTGCTCCTTGACGATGATCGATTCGTCGCTCATGGCCGGCACGTAGGCGCCGCCCGCCGTGCAAGAGCCCATCACGACGGCGATTTGCGGGATGCCCTTGGCGGACAAATTCGCCTGGTTATAGAAAATGCGGCCGAAATGGTCGCGGTCGGGGAAGACGTCGTCCTGGTTCGGCAGGTTGGCGCCGCCCGAGTCGACCAGGTAGATGCACGGCAGGTTGTTCTGGTCGGCGATTTCCTGGGCGCGCAAATGCTTTTTTACCGTCATCGGGTAATAGGTGCCGCCCTTGACGGTAGCGTCGTTACACACGATGACGCATTCCTGGCCCGAGACCCTGCCGATGCCGGTGATGATGCCGGCGCTAGGGGCCGCATCGACGCCCTTGGCGTCCTGGTACATGGCGTAGGCCGCCATCTGGGAAAACTCGAGGAAGGGCGTGCCGGGATCGAGCAGCATCTGGACTCTGTCGCGCGGCAGCAGTTTTCCGCGCGCCAGGTGCTTGGCGGCCGCCGCTTCGCCGCCGCCGGCCGCGATTTTCTCGACCTTGTCGCGCAGATCGTCGACGATGGCTTGCATGGCCGCGGCATTGGCCTTGAAATCTTCACTGCGCGGATTGAGTTTGCTTTCGATGTGCGGCATTGCGGTTCCTTTTTATGATCGCCCGGTCTCTCGGGTCGCGCTATTCGGGAAAACTGCCGTCGAGATAAAACCAGCGCAGGGCACCACCGCCCTCGCCCGCCTCGCGCACGAAGCGGCTTACCTCATGCAGGCGGTGCGCGCGGCCGTTGACCTTGTAGCGGGCCACGAATTCGACGGTATCGCGGTGTATCTCTTCGGCTTGATCTGCTGATTCTGCTTTACGTTGACGTAAACGTAAAGCAGATTTTACCTCAAGTCCCAGCCAGTGGACTTTTTCTTCTTCGGCAAATAAAGCGTCGGCCGGACGGGTGCTGGCGTGCCAGGTGGCGCGCAGATACGCTTCGTCGCGCAAGGTGAACGCCGTGTAGCGCGAACGCATCAGGGCTTCGGCCGTGGGCGGCAAGGCGTCGCCCGCGATATACGGGCCGCAGCAGCTGGCGTAGGAGGCGCCGCCACAGGGGCAGGCGGACAATTTTGAGGGTGTGGACATGCGCTGGCAGACAGGAACATAAAAGTTCCGCAATTATCCGCCATATCGGCAGCGGCGCGTGCGCGCCGCCCTGGCCGGCTATTGTTTCGGGCTGAGGAAGTCCAGCGCGAACGGCGGCGCCTTGCCGGCCATGAGATCGGCGAGGATGCGCGCCGTGCCGGCGGCAAAGGTAAAGCCCAGCGGGCCATGGCCCACGTTGAGCCACAGATTGCCCACTTTGCTGGCGCCCACCAGCGGCGCGCTGTTCGGCGTGGCGGGGCGCAGGCCGGCCCAGGCCGTAGCCTGGTCGTAGTCGGCGCCGTGCGGCATCGCTTCGCGCGCCAGCCGCGTCAGGCCGGCGATGCGGTTCCAGTCGATGCTGTTGTCGGCGCCCACCATGTCGACCATGGCGGCCACGCGCAGGTCGCCGCCTATGCGCGCATACAGCACCTTGCGCTCGAAATCCGTGATGCTGATCTCGGGCGCCCGGTGCTGCGCGCGGATGGGCGCCGTCAGGCTGTAGCCTTTCAGCGGATACAGGGGCAGGTAAATGCCCGCCGTGGCGGCCAGGTCGCGGCTCTGGATGCCGGCCGCCAGCACGTAATGGTCCGCTTGCAGCAGGCCCAGGCTGGTGTCGACGCCCGTGATCTTGCCCTTGTGTGTGACGAGACGGCGCGCCTCGCCTTTCAAGATGAGCGAACAATTCGGATGCTGCAGCAGGCGCGCTTCCAGGGCCAGGCAAAAGGCGTGGCAATCGGCCACCGCCTCGCCCTCGGTAAAAATGCCGCCCGCCAACGCGCCCTGCAGGGCGGCCAGCGCCGGTTCGCGCTGCACGGCTTCCTGCGGCGACAGCACGACGCGCGCCTCTTCCGATTCCGGCCGGGCCACGGCCCGCTGGAAGATGGCGGGCGAACGGTAGACGATGAGTTTGCCCGCATCGCGCCAGGCATACGCCTCGGGCGGCACCGTCAGTTCCAGCTGCGCCATGCCGGCGCGGCTCCATTCGCCCAGCTGCAGCAGCTTGGCCGTCGTGCGGGCATTGCTGGCTGCATTGCAATTGCGCAGGAAGCTGGCCAGCCAGCGCCATTGGCGCCAGTCCGCTTCGGGACGGAAGCGCAGCGGGCCATCTTTCTGCAGCAGCCATTGCAGGGCTTTCAAGGGCACGCCCGCGTCCGCCAGCGGTGCCACATAGCGATAGCTGAGCTGGCCGCCATTGCGGTAGCTGGCGGCGATCGCCACTTGTTCATTGCGTTCCAGTACAGTGACCTTGTAGCCGGCCTCGGCAAGCCACCAGGCCGATGTCAGACCGACGACACCGCCGCCGATGATGATGACGTGTTGCTGCATGTTGCCTCGCTGCGTTGCGCTCCCATGGTGCGGGAGCATTCGATGAGAGCTTAGAGGCTGGCCATCACGTGAGCCAATGAAACATCATGGTGCAGCCATAACTTTCAGGAATGCACTATTTCAGTGCAATGATTCATGCTTGTCAATCGCACCACGGTACAAGGTGGTCAGGATCAATTCCTCGCTGCGCCCCATGGCGGAATACGTGCCCGGATAACGTTCGGGATCGCTGCCCGTGCCGCCCACCAGCATCACCATGCCATTCCTGTGCTTGAAATCGAGCACGAAGGCGGAGACGAGGCCATACGCGTCGCCCAGGTGGCCGACCGCATGAAAACTGGCGCCCTCGACCAGGCCATTGCCCTGCCCAGCCACAGCATCGAACTGCTGGTTGCCCAGGCCCCAGACACGGTACAAGCCCCGTTCGCTGTTGCCATTGCATCCGTCCGGCGCCAGCTGCCATTGGCGGCCAAACATCAGCGCGATGCTGGCCGGCTGCAATAGTTGCTTTCCCTGATAGCGGCCACCGTCGAGCAGCATCTGCATGACGGTGCCCAGTCCCGCGGCGGAGATGCGCAAGCCGCCCGTGGGACTGAAGACGGTGGCGTTGCTGCCGATCACATAACGCGCGATGCCGGCAGGCGGATGCTGGTCAAAATCGTCGGCTTGCGCGATCCAGGGGCCGTGCGGCCGCCACTCTTCCGTCTCCAGCGTGCGCTTGCGGTACAGGGTGGCCGTGTTCGCTATCTCGTCCGCGGTGAATGCCGGCGGATGGTAGCCGCCGCGTACATCGAGGGGATCGAGCAGCAGGCGCCGCATCAGCAAGTCGAAGCGCTCGCCCGTGACTTGCTCCATCACCGTGCCGATCACGCCCCAGTTCAGGTTGGAATACGTAAAGTAGCGGCCGGGTGCCGCGCTGGAATCCCACATCGCGTCGCCGCCGGCCGTAAACACGTCACGCAGGCTGCGTTCCGGCCCCCAGGCATAGCCGCCCGCGTCGCGCAGCGAGGAAGTGTGACTGAGCAGGCTGCGCAAGGTCACGGGCCGCTGGGGGAAATGCGGGTTGCGCAGGGAAAAGCCTAAATAAATGCCCACGTCCTGGTCCAGGCTCAGCTTGCCCTGCTCGAGCAGGCGCATCAGGCCCAGGGTCGTCATCATCTTCGATACGGAAGCGATGCGGAACAGGGTGTCCGGCGTCACGGGCAAGCTGTCAGCCGGCGTGGCGCCGATGTGCCGGTAGCCAAATTGTTGCTGATACGACACCTTACCATTGCGAATGGCCAACACGGACAGGCTGGCCAGCGGGTGGGCCGCATCCCCGACGATGGCGGACAGGGCCGCATCGAGCGCAGGCTGCTGGTCCTTGCCGCTGCCGGGCGGGGCGGCCAGCGCGCTCCAGGTTGTGCCCAGCAGCAGCAAGCCCAGCAAACCCGTCATTTTATTATGCATGTTTCTCTGTTTCGCGATGTGGTGGAGGCATCGCCAGCATAGGGCGGGATCGTTTCCCAGGCTAATGAAAATTGCTTATTTATCTATAATGCAAAGCTATACGTACGGTAAAACATTGTTTTTTTAAATGTATAACCGTTATTTATGGTCATTTTCCATTTATTCATGGGTGGACGGGATACGCACAAGCGCCATCGCTATTACACTAGGAGGACAAGGAGAACTGTATGAGCCAGACCAGCGTAGAACTCAAGGTCGATTTAAATGACAATTCGCCTTTATATATGCAGATCGCCCGCAAGCTGAGCGATGACGTACGCAACGGCCGTTACCAGGTAGACCAGGCCCTGCCATCTGAACGTACCCTGTCCGAACTGCTCGACGTATCGCGCGTGACTGCCCGCAAGGCCATCGACCAGCTCGTCGAGCAAGGCCTCGTCGTGCGCCGCCGCGGTTCGGGCAACTATATTGCCCCGCGCATTGAGCAGCCGCTGTCGAATTTGTCGAGCTTTTCCGAGCAGCTGCAGCAGCGCGGTTACCGTCCCGGCTCGCGCTGGCTCAAGCGCGAAGTCGTCATCGCCAGCAGCGACGAGCAGCTGAGCCTGGGCCTGGCGCAGAACACGAAAGTGGCGCGCCTGGAGCGCCTGCGCCTGGCCGACGACGTGGTGATGGCATATGAAGTGAGCGTGCTGCCCTTCAGCGTCGTGCCGGACCCGGCCGCCATGGGCGACTCGCTGTATGAATACTTGAGCAGCATCAAGAAGGCCCCCGTGCGCGCCTTGCAGCACATCCGCGCCATGAATGCGACGGACGTGCTGGCCGAGCAGCTGGGCATCCCCGATGGCCAGGCCGTGCTGTTCATCA
Organism: Janthinobacterium sp. GW823-FHT01H08; assembly: GCF_058797855.1. NCBI lineage: Bacteria > Pseudomonadati > Pseudomonadota > Betaproteobacteria > Burkholderiales > Oxalobacteraceae > Janthinobacterium > Janthinobacterium sp. GW823-FHT01H08. Next base: position 237,887 of record NZ_CM179504.1, on the reverse strand, counting down.
CGCGCATCGCCTACTTGGAAACGGGCGAAGCGGTGGAACTGACGCATTCGTATTGCCGCAGCGACCATTACGACTTCGTGGCCGAGATGCGCCGCGCGCCGTAAGAAGGCGGCCGCCACGATCCGCGTGCACCCATAAACTCCCGTTATGCCCGCCCGCCATCCTTTCATGGCTGATCTTGCTCGTTGGTATTAAACTGGTTTCACCTTCAACCATGTTCTGAAATCATGTTGAAAACTGAAACCCCGAGCCGGCGGCATCCGGATCTGGACTTGTATCCGGTGGAGCAACTGGTGGCGGCGCTGGTCGACGACCAGTTCTGGGCCGTCGAAGCCGTGCGGCTGGCCTCGCCGCAAATCGGGGCCGCCATCACGGCCGCCCTGCCCCGCATCGCTGCCGGCGGCCGCTTGCTGTACGTGGGCGCCGGTACGTCGGGACGTCTGGGCGTGCTCGACAGCGTTGAATTGACGCCCACGTTTTCCTGGCCGCCCGAGCGGGCTATGGCCATCCTGGCCGGCGGCGCGGGCGCCATGTTCACGGCCGTCGAAGGGGCCGAAGATGATGTACAGCAAGGCGAGCGCGATGTGCTGGCCCTGTTGCCGCAAGAAAATGATGTCGTGATCCTGCTGGCCGCCTCCGGCGCCACGCCGTACGTGCTGGGCGCCCTGCTGGCCGCGCGTAAGGCGGGCGCCTTGACGATAGGCATTGCCAACAATGTGGACGCCCCCGTGGCGCACGAGGCGCAATGCGGCATCGTGCTCGACACGGGCACGGAAGTCATTTCCGGCAGCACGCGTCTGAAAGCGGGTACGGCGCAAAAAATCACCCTGAACACGATTTCCAGCGCCCTGATGGTCGGTTTGCACAAAACTTACGGAAACTTGATGGTAGACTTGAAGCCGACCAACGCCAAGCTGATCTGGCGGGCCGTGCGTCTGACCATGCATGCCACCGGCGCCAGCGAGGTGCAGGCCAGGACCGTGCTGGAACAATGCCACTATCACGTCAAGGTGGCGATTGTTGCCTTGATCAAAAAAATCAATACAAACCAGGCACAGGCATTGTTGGCCGGCGCGGGCGGCAGTGTGCGGGCGGCACTGGCGGCGTGATCCGATGGCGCGGCATTCTTCTGTCTGGGAGACCAAGAAGGATGTATGGAGCTAGTGAAACAACCCGCCCCGGCGCGTAAAAATAATCCGTGGCTGTGGATCCCTTCCCTGTATTTCGGCCAGGGCATCCCCTACGTAGTGGTCATGACCTTGTCCGTGATCATGTACAAGAATTACGGCTTTTCCAATACGGATATCGCGCTGTACACGAGCTGGCTGTACTTGCCCTGGGTCATCAAGCCCCTGTGGTCGCCCTTCATCGATATGTACCGCACCAAGCGTTTCTGGATCGTCGGCCTGCAGCTGGTGATCGGCGCCGCGCTGGCGCTGGTGGCCTTGACGACGTCCTTGCCCCACTTTTTCCAGATCAGTTTGGCCATCTTCTGGCTGATGGCCTTCAGTTCCGCCACGCATGATATCGCCGCCGACGGCTTTTATATGCTGGGCCTGGAAGAGCACCAGCAGGCGGCCTTCGTCGGCGTGCGCAGCACGTTTTACCGCCTGGCGATGATCGCCGGCCAGGGCGGCCTCGTGTATCTGGCCGGCTATCTGACGCATGCGACGGGCAATGTGCAGCTGGCCTGGTCCGTCGTGTTCGCGATTCTGGCGGGCCTGTTCATCGCCCTCTTCCTGTACCACTATTTTATCTTGCCGAAACCCAAGGACGACCGCCCCAGCATCCAGGACGCCGGCATTTCTCCGTTGCAAGAGTTCATCGCCACCTTTGCGGCCTTCTTCAAGAAGAAGGATATTGTCGTCATCCTCGGCTTTTTGCTGCTGTTCCGCCTCGGCGAAGCGCAACTGCTCAAATTGGCCGCGCCCTTCCTGCTCGACCCCGTCGCCAAGGGCGGCCTGGGCCTCACGACGGAACAGGTGGGCCTCGTCTACGGCACCATCGGCGTGATCGCCCTGACCCTGGGCGGCTTGCTGGGAGGCTTCATCATTTCCCGCTTCGGCTTGAAGCGTTGCCTGTGGATCATGGTGCTGTCCGTGCACTTGCCCGACCTGGTGTTTGTCTACCTGGCCAGCGCCTTGCCCAGCAACATTTATGTGATCGCGGGGGGCATTGCGTTGGAGCAATTCGGTTATGGCTTTGGTTTCGCCTCGTACATGTTGTACATGATCATGGTCTCCGATGGCGCGCATAAAACGGCCCATTACGCCATTTGCACGGGCTTCATGGCCCTGGGCATGATGTTGCCGGGCATGGCCAGCGGCTGGATCCAGCAAATGCTCGGCTACCAGCACTTCTTCATCTGGGTCTGCATCGCCACGATTCCCGCTTTCATCATGGCCGCGCTGGTCAAGATCGATCCTGAATTCGGCAAGAAGGCCGAGGCCTGATTCTTTTGAACCGTGCGCCCGCAAGGATGGCGGGCGCACAGTAAAATGCCCGCACCGATAGACCTGCGCTTTACCACTGCAAGGAATTGTTTTGTTGTCTACTTTCAAAAAACGCCTGGGCGCCACGGCCGGCGTGCTGGCCGCCTTGGCCACCGCCACATTGCTCAGCAGCTGTACCAGCACCAGAATGCCGTCCGCAGTGACGCCAGGCGAAGCGGGCTTGCCGGCCGTGCCGCCCGTGCAGCACATCACGGGCGAAGTGCCGCCGCCGGCGCCGCGCGAATTCCGCGCCGCCTGGGTCTCGACGGTGGCCAATATCGACTGGCCCAGCCGCAGCAATTTGCCTGTCGCCAAGCAGCAAGCCGAAGCGATCGCCATCCTCGACCGCGCCAAGTCCTTGAATCTGAACGCGATTGTGCTGCAGGTGCGCCCCAGCGCCGACACGATTTACCCCTCGCAACTGGAGCCATGGTCGGAATATCTGACGGGCAAGCAAGGCCAGCCGCCATTGCCCATGTATGACCCGCTGGCCTTCTGGGTGGCGCAGGCGCATGCGCGCGGCCTGGAATTGCACGCCTGGTTCAACCCGTACCGGGCTCGTCACGCGACGGCCAAGTCGCCGCTGGCGCGCGACAGTTTCGCGTCCACCAACCCCGCGTCCGTCAAGCAATACGGCCGCTACCTGTGGATGGACCCGGGCGATGCGGCCGCTTCGAAGCACACGACGGACGTGGTGCTGGACGTGGTGCGCCGCTACGATATCGATGGCGTGCACATCGACGATTACTTTTATCCATACCCGATCGACGCGCCTGGCGCCGGTGCGGGAGCCGAGACGGCCGCGCTGGACGCGGGCAATGGCGGCGCCAAGCGCGAACTGCCCTTCCCCGATGAGCCTTCCTGGCAGCAATATCTGCTGGCCGGCGGCGATCTCGACCGCGCTTCCTGGCGCCGCCAGAACGTCAACCAGCTGATCGAAGCTTTATATACCGGCATCCACCGCGAAAAGAGCTGGGTGCGTTTCGGCATCAGCCCGTTCGGCATAGGCCGTCCCGACCGCCGCCCTGCCGGCATCGTCGGCTTCAGCCAGTACGATAAATTGTATGCGGATGCGGAACTATGGCTGGCCAAGGGCTGGCTCGATTATCTGTCGCCGCAGCTGTACTGGCCCGTGGCGCAGGCGCCGCAAGCGTTTGGCGTGCTGCTCGACTACTGGCTGGCGCAAAATCCGTATGGCCGCCACGTGTGGCCCGGTTTATATACGAGCCGCATCGACAATTCCGCCAAGTCCTTCACGCCGCAAGAGATCATCAAGCAGATCGAAGTGACGCGCACGCGCCCCGGCGCGAATGGCCAAGTGCATTTCAGCATGGTGCCCCTGATGCAGAACCGCAAGGGTGTCAGCGAGCAACTCAAGGCGAGCGTGTATCAAAGCCCGGCCCTGATCCCCGCCACGCCATGGCTGGGCAAGGAAGCGCCGGGCACGCCGGTGCTGGCTTTGCGCCGCGATTCCAGCAGCCTGAACGTCAAATTGACGTCGGGCGGCGGCAAACCCGTGGCGCAATACGCCGTCTGGGCCCGCTACGGCGAAGACTGGCGTTTCACCGTGGTCACTGGCGTGCAGGCTGAACTGACCCTGGTTGATGATGCCATCGGTAAAGTCAATGCGGTGGTGGTCAGCGCCGTGGACCGCCTCGGCAATGAAAGCCCTCGCGTCACCGTGCGCGCACCGTTTACGGCCCCTGCCAAGTAATTGTTGAGCGTTCACCGCTAGTCCATAACCTGTAGGCATGAAACATGCGCAAGCTTTCATGCCTGCAAGCTTCGCTTGGCTTTACACTCATGCCATGATTTCCTTCCCTGCAACCAATACTGATACTGCCGTGCTCGGGCTGGGCATCGACGCGGGCGGCACGCAGACGCGCTGGGCCTTGGCCACCGCCGACGGCGCCATCGTGGCCGACGGCGCAGTCGAAGGCTTGTCTGCCTTGCAAATGGGCAGCGATGCGGGCCGCGCCGCCGTGCACGCCACGTTTGCCCGGCTGTGCCAGGCCGTGCTGGCCGTCGGCCAACCGCGTGCCGTGGTGGCGGGCTTGACGGGTTTTGGCGGCGACGATGTTGTGCTGGCGCAAACCTTGGCCAGCCTGCTGGTGCTGGATGCCGCTGACGTCAGCCTGGGCAACGACATTGAAATCGCCTATCGCGACAGTTTTGAACCTGGCGAAGGTTATCTGGTCTACGCTGGCACGGGTTCGATCGCCGCCTGGATCGATGTGGATGGCGGCTTTCACCGCGCGGGCGGGCGCGGCGTGCTGCTCGACGATGGCGGCGGCGGCTACTGGATCGCGCGCGAAGCCTTGCGTCACATCTGGCGCCGCGAAGACGAGGCGCCCGGCAGCTGGCACAGTTCGCCTATGGCCGAAGCCGTATTTGCGCAACTGGGCGGCAGCGACTGGTCGCTGTCGCGCGCCTTCATGTATGGCCAGGACCGGGGCGCCATCGGCCGGCTGGCGCTGGCCGTGGCCGCCAGTGCAGATGCCGACCCGCTGGCGCTGGACATCTTGCAGCGCGCGGGACAGGAACTGGCGCGATTGGCGCTGGCGCTGACGGCGCGCTACGGTCCCCGTCCCGTGGTGCTGGCAGGGCGCGCGGCGCAATTGCACCCGGCCATCGCGGCTGCCATGCGCGCCGCTTTGCCTGTATCGTTGATGATGGAGCAAAAAGTTGCCCGTTCGCATGAGGCCGCGGCCAAGCTGGCGGCCAGGACGGCGAGCCAGCGTATTGTCAAGTACTGACTATTTTATTAACCCGAACACGGATCTTTCATGAAAAAAATCGCCCTCGCCCTGCTGGTGGCACTGCTTTCCGCGTGTACCACGCCCGCGCCGCACCTCGACCATAGCTTGACGGCGCGCAGCCAGAGCCCGCGCGTGAAATTCATCGTCATCCATTACACGGTCAGCGACCTGCCCCGTTCGATCAAGATCCTGACGGAACAAGTAGTCAGCAGCCATTATTTGCTGACGGACACGGATAAGCCGAAGTTTTACGTGCTGGTCGACGAATCGCGCCAGGCCAATCACGCGGGTGTGAGTAACTGGAAGACTTATACACAGTTAAATGTCAGCTCGATCGGCATCGAGATCGTCAACCCTGGCTACAAGGACACGCCGGAAGGCCGCCTCTGGTATCCCTTCCCCCAGGCACAGATCGATGAACTGATTCCGCTGTTGAAAGATATCCAGGCCCGCTACAACATCGCGCCGGAAAATATCCTGGGCCACAACGAAATCGCCCCGCAGCGCAAGCAGGACCCGGGTCCGTTGTTTCCATGGCGCCAGCTGGCCGATGCGGGCCTGATCGTCTGGCCCGATGCCAACCGCGTGGCCGCGCAGCGCCTCATTTTTGAGCAGCAAGTACCTGATGCCGTCTGGTTCCAGAAAAAGCTGGCCCAGCACGGCTATGCGACGCCAAATACGGGCATATTCGATGAAGCGACGCGCAATGTGCTGATCGCCTTCCAGATGAAGTACCGCAATACGCGCTTTGACGGCATGCCCGACGGCGAGACGGCAGCCCTGCTGGAAGTGCTGACGACACCGGCCACAGCTGTTGCAACAAAGTAGCATGGCCGTTCCAGCCCATGACTTTTTCTTATATGCTGAACATTACGGCCCAGGCGGCCACGGCAAGGTAAAGGAATAGCTCATGCGGCTGCGTCATATCGAAGTGTTTCACGCCATCATGCAAGTTGGCACCATCAGCGGCGCCGCCCAGGTGCTGCATATCTCGCAGCCGGCTGTGACCAAGGTCTTGCAGCATTGCGAGTTGCAACTGGGCATGCCGCTGTTCGAGCGCGTGCGGGGCAAGCTGTACCCGAAGCCCGAGGCGCACCGTTTGTTTGTCGAGACGGAAAAGCTCAACCGCGATTTATTGGGCATCCGCCGCCTGGCGGCTAGCCTGAAGGGCCATGCGGTGGAAACCATCCGTTTGGTGTCCACGCCGACGCTTGCCATCAGCGTCTTGCCGTTTGCCATGACGGAGTGGCGGCGCGACTTTCCTCACACGCGCTGCCAGCTGGCTACCCACCACACGGGCGAGATCGTCAATACCTTGCGCCTCGGTGAAGCGGACCTGGCCGTATCGCTGCAAGACCCGCGCCATCCGGGCATCGTGGCCGAACCGATCGCGCAGGGCGTCATGACGGTCATCGCGCCAGCCGGCACCTGGCATGCGGCCGATTGCGGCACACCGTTGACGGCGCATGGCCTGAACGGCGAGCTGATCGGCCATGCGGACAACGATCCGCTGGGCGAACTGGTGGTGGCCGCCTGCGAGGCGCAGGATATCCATCCCGTGTTTTCCACCGTGGTGCAGACGTATCAAATCGCCCGTTCCCTCGTGGAAGCGGGCGCCGGCATGGCCGTGGTCGACCCGTTTACGGCGGCGTCCGGCTCGCCCGAGCGGCTGCAGCGCCGTCCCTGGGCGCCCACGATACCGATCCAACTGTATTTATTGACGGCGAGCCACTCGCCGCTGTCGCATGGCGCGCGGCGCCTGGCCGACAGCATTGGCGTGGCGGCGCGCAACTGCCTGGAAAGAGGAGTCTGATGTCTGTTGCAAGTTCGCAATTGGAAGCGGTCGGCAGCGACCCGCAATTTCGCCACCTGAGCAGCATCGCCGGCATTGCCGTCGACTTGCGCTATGCCACGCCCGACAATTTCGTCGGCCGCGACTTATACAGCCCCATCGATTGCGCCTGGCTGCACCGCGATGCGGCCGCCGCGCTGGAGCAGGCCGTGGCCTGGCTGGCCGCGCATCGCCCCGATCATCATCTGTTGGTGCTCGACGCCCTGCGCCCGCAGCGGGTGCAGCAGCAATTGTGGGATGCGCTGCAGGGAACGGAGTTACTGGGCTACATCGCCGAGCCGTCGCGCGGCTCCATCCACTCGTTCGGCATGGCGCTCGACATCACCATCGTCGGCCCGGACGGCCGGGAATTGGACATGGGCACGGGTTTTGATGATCTGAGTGAGCGCTCGCACCCGGCACTGGAGCTCGTCTTGCTGGAAAAGGGGGAAATTACCGAGGAGCAAGTGGCGCACCGCCGCTTGTTGCGCGACGCCATGTTCCAGGCGGGCTTTTTTGGCATCAACAGCGAATGGTGGCATTTCGATTGCGGCGACCGGGTGCTGGTGCGCCAGACCTACACCCGGGTACTCTGATTAGAAGACCTTTAATCCCTTCAGCATCACGATCAGGATCAGCACTGGCGAGACAAAGCGCAGCAGGAACAGCAGTACGTGCGCCAGAGTTTGATTTTGCAACTGGCCATGATTGCTGATCGCCTCGATGAAATGCTGCTTGCCCCAGGCCCAGCCTGTAAACAAGGCAATCGCGATGCCGCCCACGGGCAGGAAGATATTCGATGAGACGAAGTCGAACAGATCAAACATATTCAAGTTAAACAGCTTGAAGTCCGCCAGGGTACTGTTGCTCAGCGCGCACACGGAACCGAGCACGGCCAGCAGTAGCATGGTCACGATGGTGGACTTGGTGCGCGTCCAGCCGAAACGTTCGTGGAAAATCACCACGGGCACTTCCATTAGCGACAGCATCGCCCCCGTGGCGGCGACAGCGGCCAGGATGAAGAACACCACCATCAGCACTTGTCCCATGGGAATTTGCGAAAACACGGCCGGAATCGTGATGAACACCAGCGACGGTCCCGCGCTGGGGGCGAAGCCAAACGTGAACACGGCGGGGAAGATGGCGATACCGGCCAGCATCGATACACCGAGGTCGGCCGCCATCACCCGCAAAGTGGTGACGGGGATATTCTGGTCATCGCGGAAATAGCTGCCGTAGGTCATCATCGTACCCATGCCGACGGATAATTTAAAGAAGGCCAGGCCCATGGCCGTCAGCACGACGGAAGCCGTCAGCTTGGAAAAATCAGGGCGGAACAGGAAAGCCAAGCCTTCGCCCGCCTTATCGAGCGACAGGCTCACCGCGCACAGCAACAGCAGCAGCAGGAACAGCAGCGGCATCAGCTTCTTGGCGATCGCCTCGATGCCCTTGGTCACGCCCAGCATCAATATGCCGCCGATAAACAGCAGCACGCCCCATTGCCAGAACAGCGATTGCAAAGGATTGCTGATCAGCGAGGCGAAGGCCGCTTCCGTCACCAGCTTGTCGCTGCTCAAGATGGAGCCGTCGATGGCCTTGGCGATGTACGCAAACACCCAGCCCACCACTTCCGAATAAAACGCGACGATCAGGAAGGCGGCGACCATGCCGATAAAGCCGACCAGCCACCAGGGCTTGCCCTTCGGTGCCAGCTGTTCCATGGTGGAGATGGGATTGACTTTGGCGCGGCGCCCCAGGGTGATTTCCGCGATCATCACGGGCAGGCCTACCAATAAGGTAGCGAGCAGATAGATGAGCAGGAAGCCGGCGCCGCCATTGGCGCCTGTCAGATAGGGGAACTTCCAGATATTGCCGAGACCGACTGCGGAACCGAGGGTGGCGGCGAGCACGCCGAAGCCAGTGGTAAAGCCAGCTCGTTTCAGGGTCAGGCCTGATCCTTGAGCTTGTTGTTTCATGGTGAATCTTCTATGGTTCTATATATAGACAAGCGCCGTTTGGCGCGGAGGGGGCGAAATTGTAGCAGTTGGCCGCAAAAGCCCCGGAAAAGCCTTGCTTCCGCTGGGGCGCTTTGCTATAGTTCGCCTCCCCAATGAGACGCAGTCAAATGCGGCACTTGAGGATCACCGGAAACGGCGATGAGCAGGAAAAGAAGGAGTTGACGGATGTAGTGAAATGCTTCATACTCTTCCTTCTTCGCAGCTGACAAACACAACGCTTTGTCGATGGCGCGAAAGTAGCACCGAATACAGTTCTTTAACAATTAACAGTCGATAAGTGTGGACATTTGATGTAGTGCAGCAGTGATTTTCGGGTCGCTGTAATACTTAAAATATCAAATGTTCACAAGAAATAATGAAATAGGCGCTACGCAAGTAGTGGCCTGTCAGTTTTTTGAGTGAGCGACCCGTCAGCAATGACGGTGCCAATAAAATGGCAAAGTAACAGAGATTAAACTGAAGAGTTTGATCCTGGCTCAGATTGAACGCTGGCGGCATGCCTTACACATGCAAGTCGAACGGCAGCACGGAGCTTGCTCTGGTGGCGAGTGGCGAACGGGTGAGTAATATATCGGAACGTACCCTGGAGTGGGGGATAACGTAGCGAAAGTTACGCTAATACCGCATACGATCTACGGATGAAAGTGGGGGATCGCAAGACCTCATGCTCGTGGAGCGGCCGATATCTGATTAGCTAGTTGGTAGGGTAAAAGCCTACCAAGGCATCGATCAGTAGCTGGTCTGAGAGGACGACCAGCCACACTGGAACTGAGACACGGTCCAGACTCCTACGGGAGGCAGCAGTGGGGAATTTTGGACAATGGGCGAAAGCCTGATCCAGCAATGCCGCGTGAGTGAAGAAGGCCTTCGGGTTGTAAAGCTCTTTTGTCAGGGAAGAAACGGTGAGAGCTAATATCTCTTGCTAATGACGGTACCTGAAGAATAAGCACCGGCTAACTACGTGCCAGCAGCCGCGGTAATACGTAGGGTGCAAGCGTTAATCGGAATTACTGGGCGTAAAGCGTGCGCAGGCGGTTTTGTAAGTCTGATGTGAAATCCCCGGGCTCAACCTGGGAATTGCATTGGAGACTGCAAGGCTAGAATCTGGCAGAGGGGGGTAGAATTCCACGTGTAGCAGTGAAATGCGTAGATATGTGGAGGAACACCGATGGCGAAGGCAGCCCCCTGGGTCAAGATTGACGCTCATGCACGAAAGCGTGGGGAGCAAACAGGATTAGATACCCTGGTAGTCCACGCCCTAAACGATGTCTACTAGTTGTCGGGTCTTAATTGACTTGGTAACGCAGCTAACGCGTGAAGTAGACCGCCTGGGGAGTACGGTCGCAAGATTAAAACTCAAAGGAATTGACGGGGACCCGCACAAGCGGTGGATGATGTGGATTAATTCGATGCAACGCGAAAAACCTTACCTACCCTTGACATGGCTGGAATCCCCGAGAGATTGGGGAGTGCTCGAAAGAGAACCAGTACACAGGTGCTGCATGGCTGTCGTCAGCTCGTGTCGTGAGATGTTGGGTTAAGTCCCGCAACGAGCGCAACCCTTGTCATTAGTTGCTACGAAAGGGCACTCTAATGAGACTGCCGGTGACAAACCGGAGGAAGGTGGGGATGACGTCAAGTCCTCATGGCCCTTATGGGTAGGGCTTCACACGTCATACAATGGTACATACAGAGCGCCGCCAACCCGCGAGGGGGAGCTAATCGCAGAAAGTGTATCGTAGTCCGGATTGTAGTCTGCAACTCGACTGCATGAAGTTGGAATCGCTAGTAATCGCGGATCAGCATGTCGCGGTGAATACGTTCCCGGGTCTTGTACACACCGCCCGTCACACCATGGGAGCGGGTTTTACCAGAAGTAGGTAGCTTAACCGTAAGGAGGGCGCTTACCACGGTAGGATTCGTGACTGGGGTGAAGTCGTAACAAGGTAGCCGTATCGGAAGGTGCGGCTGGATCACCTCCTTTCTAGAGTTTGCACGAATCATGTAAATGATTCACGCATCAAATGTTCACACTTATCGGCTGTTAATAAAGAAGAACAGCATTTGGGGCTGTAGCTCAGCTGGTTAGAGCACCGTGTTGATAACGCGGGGGTCGTTGGTTCGAGTCCAACCAGCCCTACCAGTTTCTGTAGTCTGGAAATACCCATAGGGGGATTAGCTCAGCTGGGAGAGCACCTGCTTTGCAAGCAGGGGGTCGTCGGTTCGATCCCGTCATCCTCCACCAAAAGTTCAAACGTAAATCAGCGCAGATGGCGCCGGGATTTAGGTTTGGTCTTTTCGAGATCAAGTGCTGTATGTTCTTTAACAATCTGGAAGAAGTAAAGATTATTTATTGATCGGTTTGCCGTAAAACGCAAATCGATGGGTAATGATTGTATGTATCAACAAACAAGCAACAACGTTGTACTTTCTTATCCCTGTAGCGCTCTTTGATGGTTTCGACTATCAGAGGCTAACGTTATAGGGACAAGCGAATAAGTGCACATGGTGGATGCCTTGGCGATTACAGGCGATGAAGGACGTAGTAGCTTGCGATAAGCTGCGGGGAGTGAGCAAACACACTTTGATCCGCAGATTTCCGAATGGGGCAACCCACCCTTTTAGGGTATTGCATACTGAATACATAGGTATGCAAGGCGAACGCGGCGAACTGAAACATCTAAGTAGCTGCAGGAAAAGAAATCAACCGAGATTCCCAAAGTAGCGGCGAGCGAAATGGGAGGAGCCTGTACGTGATAGTCGGACCGATAACAGAATCCTCTGGAAATAGGAGCCATAGCGGGTGATAGCCCCGTATGTGAAATCGGACCGGTGGTACTAAGCGTACGACAAGTAGGGCGGGACACGTGACATCCTGTCTGAATATGGGGGGACCATCCTCCAAGGCTAAATACTCGTAATCGACCGATAGTGAACCAGTACCGTGAGGGAAAGGCGAAAAGAACCCCGGAAGGGGAGTGAAATAGATCCTGAAACCGTGTGCATACAAACAGTAGGAGCGGACTTGTTCCGTGACTGCGTACCTTTTGTATAATGGGTCAGCGACTTACATTCAGTGGCAAGGTTAACCGCATAGGGAAGCCGTAGAGAAATCGAGTCCGAATAGGGCGATCAGTCGCTGGGTGTAGACCCGAAACCAAGTGATCTACTCATGGCCAGGATGAAGGTGCGGTAACACGCCCTGGAGGTCCGAACCCACTAATGTTGAAAAATTAGGGGATGAGCTGTGGGTAGGGGTGAAAGGCTAAACAAACTTGGAAATAGCTGGTTCTCTCCGAAAACTATTTAGGTAGTGCCTCAAGTATCACCATCGGGGGTAGAGCACTGTTATGGCTAGGGGGTCATTGCGACTTACCAAACCATTGCAAACTCCGAATACCGATGAGTGCGAGCTTGGGAGACAGACGTCGGGTGCTAACGTCCGGCGTCAAGAGGGAAACAACCCAGACCGCCAGCTAAGGTCCCAAAGATTGGCTAAGTGGAAAACGAAGTGGGAAGGCTAAAACAGTCAGGATGTTGGCTTAGAAGCAGCCATCATTTAAAGAAAGCGTAATAGCTCACTGATCGAGTCGTCCTGCGCGGAAGATGTAACGGGGCTAAGCCAGTCACCGAAGCTGCGGATATTGTTCTGTGATTTATCACAGATATATATGGTAGGAGAGCGTTCTGTAAGCCTGCGAAGGTGTCTTGTAAAGGATGCTGGAGGTATCAGAAGTGCGAATGCTGACATGAGTAGCGATAATGGGGGTGAAAAGCCTCCACGCCGTAAGCCCAAGGTTTCCTGTTCAACGTTCATCGGAGCAGGGTGAGTCGGCCCCTAAGGCGAGGCAGAGATGCGTAGCTGATGGGAAGCAGGTTAATATTCCTGCACCGTCGTATGATGCGATGGGGGGACGGATCGCGGAAGGTTGTCTGACTGTTGGAATAGTCAGTTTCTGTCTCATAGAAGGCGCTTAGGCAAATCCGGGCGCGGAATTCAAGGGGATGGGACGAGTGAACTTGTTCACGAAGCAATCGGAAGTGGTTCCAAGAAAAGCCTCTAAGCTTCAGTCATACGAGACCGTACCGCAAACCGACACAGGTGGGCGAGATGAGTATTCTAAGGCGCTTGAGAGAACTCGGGAGAAGGAACTCGGCAAATTGGTACCGTAACTTCGGGAAAAGGTACGCCCCGGTAGCTTGACTGGTTTACTCCAGAAGGGTGAAAGGGTTGCAATAAACTGGTGGCTGCGACTGTTTAATAAAAACACAGCACTCTGCAAACACGAAAGTGGACGTATAGGGTGTGACGCCTGCCCGGTGCTGGAAGATTAAATGATGGGGTGCAAGCTCTTGATTGAAGTCCCAGTAAACGGCGGCCGTAACTATAACGGTCCTAAGGTAGCGAAATTCCTTGTCGGGTAAGTTCCGACCTGCACGAATGGCGTAACGATGGCCACACTGTCTCCTCCCGAGACTCAGCGAAGTTGAAATGTTTGTGATGATGCAATCTACCCGCGGCTAGACGGAAAGACCCCATGAACCTTTACTGTAGCTTTGCATTGGACTTTGAACCAATCTGTGTAGGATAGGTGGGAGGCTTTGAAGCGGGGACGCTAGTTCTCGTGGAGCCAACCTTGAAATACCACCCTGGTTTGTTTGAGGTTCTAACCTTGGTCCGTTATCCGGATCGGGGACAGTGCATGGTAGGCAGTTTGACTGGGGCGGTCTCCTCCTAAAGTGTAACGGAGGAGTTCGAAGGTACGCTAGATACGGTCGGACATCGTGTTGATAGTGCAATGGCATAAGCGTGCTTAACTGCGAGACTGACAAGTCGAGCAGGTACGAAAGTAGGACATAGTGATCCGGTGGTTCTGTATGGAAGGGCCATCGCTCAACGGATAAAAGGTACTCTGGGGATAACAGGCTGATTCCTCCCAAGAGTTCATATCGACGGGGGAGTTTGGCACCTCGATGTCGGCTCATCACATCCTGGGGCTGTAGCCGGTCCCAAGGGTATGGCTGTTCGCCATTTAAAGTGGTACGTGAGCTGGGTTTAAAACGTCGTGAGACAGTTTGGTCCCTATCTGCCGTGGGCGTTGGAAATTTGAAGGGGGCTGCTCCTAGTACGAGAGGACCGGAGTGGACGAACCTCTGGTGTACCGGTTGTCACGCCAGTGGCATTGCCGGGTAGCTAAGTTCGGAAGAGATAACCGCTGAAAGCATCTAAGCGGGAAACTTGCCTTGAGATGAGATTTCCCAGAGCCTTGAGCTCTTTGAAGGGTCGTTCGAGACCAGGACGTTGATAGGCTGGGTGTGGAAGTGCAGTAATGCATTAAGCTAACCAGTACTAATTGCCCGTACGGCTTGTCCCTATAACCTTAGCAGGTACAGAGGATAAGACGGTACAACGTTGCGTGTGTGTTGATACACCAATTCATTACCCCAATCTTTGCTTCTTCCAGATTCATGGCCTTGTCGTCCTACAGGAGACAAACGCCGGTACAAGTTATGCCTGATGACCATAGCAAGTTGGTCCCACCCCTTCCCATCCCGAACAGGACCGTGAAACAACTTTGCGCCGATGATAGTGCTGCAACCAGTGTGAAAGTAGGTTATCGTCAGGCTTGTTATACGCAGTAAGAGAAAAACCCCGCCGGACTCCGGTGGGGTTTTTTTTCGTCTGGTGGTTGGATGTGCTGGCGGTGTGTCGGCTTACGCTGCGCTAAGCCGACCTACGCCGGCCTGCGCCGACCTACGCCGGCCTGCGCCGACCGACATCGACCAAGTCGGGTGGGCTGGATTAGCGTAGTGTTGTCGGATGACGGCCTGCGGCCTGATCCGACCTACGCTCATGTAAAGTTCAGTAGGTCGGATTAGCGTAGCGTAATCCGACAACAATGCCAGCCGATCAATTCGACCCTACGACCAGCCCTGGTGCAGTTGCCTGGCCGGCGCCACCCAATGCAGATGCAATGAATATGCCGCTTAATGCACCTGTAGAAACAGCTAGCCGGGTATTCCGAATGTAATTATCTGGTCGATTTGATGTTGATATAGCATTGAATAATGATAGTTCACACTTTCTTAGAATAAACCTTGCTGCCTTCGCATAGCTTTGCTATAGTTCGCCTCCCCAATGAGACGCTGCAGTTTGCGAAACAACGGGATCACTGGAAACGGTGAGGGTAGTAAAAAGAAGGTTGACGGATTTAGCGAAATGCTTCATAATCTTCCTTCTTCGCAGCTGACAAACACAACGCTTTGTCGATAGCGCGAAAGTAGCACCGAATACAGTTCTTTAACAATTAACAGTCGATAAGTGTGGGCATTTGATGTAAGTGCAGCGTCAATCTTCGGATTGGCGTCTAACTTAAAATATCAAATGTTCACAAGAAATAATGAAATAGGCGCTACGAAAGTAGTGGCCTGTCAGTTTTTTGAGTGAGCGACCCGTCAGCAATGACGGTGCCGGTAAAACGGCAAAGTAACAGAGATTAAACTGAAGAGTTTGATCCTGGCTCAGATTGAACGCTGGCGGCATGCCTTACACATGCAAGTCGAACGGCAGCACGGAGCTTGCTCTGGTGGCGAGTGGCGAACGGGTGAGTAATATATCGGAACGTACCCTGGAGTGGGGGATAACGTAGCGAAAGTTACGCTAATACCGCATACGATCTACGGATGAAAGTGGGGGATCGCAAGACCTCATGCTCGTGGAGCGGCCGATATCTGATTAGCTAGTTGGTAGGGTAAAAGCCTACCAAGGCATCGATCAGTAGCTGGTCTGAGAGGACGACCAGCCACACTGGAACTGAGACACGGTCCAGACTCCTACGGGAGGCAGCAGTGGGGAATTTTGGACAATGGGCGAAAGCCTGATCCAGCAATGCCGCGTGAGTGAAGAAGGCCTTCGGGTTGTAAAGCTCTTTTGTCAGGGAAGAAACGGTGAGAGCTAATATCTCTTGCTAATGACGGTACCTGAAGAATAAGCACCGGCTAACTACGTGCCAGCAGCCGCGGTAATACGTAGGGTGCAAGCGTTAATCGGAATTACTGGGCGTAAAGCGTGCGCAGGCGGTTTTGTAAGTCTGATGTGAAATCCCCGGGCTCAACCTGGGAATTGCATTGGAGACTGCAAGGCTAGAATCTGGCAGAGGGGGGTAGAATTCCACGTGTAGCAGTGAAATGCGTAGATATGTGGAGGAACACCGATGGCGAAGGCAGCCCCCTGGGTCAAGATTGACGCTCATGCACGAAAGCGTGGGGAGCAAACAGGATTAGATACCCTGGTAGTCCACGCCCTAAACGATGTCTACTAGTTGTCGGGTCTTAATTGACTTGGTAACGCAGCTAACGCGTGAAGTAGACCGCCTGGGGAGTACGGTCGCAAGATTAAAACTCAAAGGAATTGACGGGGACCCGCACAAGCGGTGGATGATGTGGATTAATTCGATGCAACGCGAAAAACCTTACCTACCCTTGACATGGCTGGAATCCCCGAGAGATTGGGGAGTGCTCGAAAGAGAACCAGTACACAGGTGCTGCATGGCTGTCGTCAGCTCGTGTCGTGAGATGTTGGGTTAAGTCCCGCAACGAGCGCAACCCTTGTCATTAGTTGCTACGAAAGGGCACTCTAATGAGACTGCCGGTGACAAACCGGAGGAAGGTGGGGATGACGTCAAGTCCTCATGGCCCTTATGGGTAGGGCTTCACACGTCATACAATGGTACATACAGAGCGCCGCCAACCCGCGAGGGGGAGCTAATCGCAGAAAGTGTATCGTAGTCCGG
Organism: Janthinobacterium sp. GW823-FHT01H08; assembly: GCF_058797855.1. Classification (NCBI taxonomy): domain Bacteria; kingdom Pseudomonadati; phylum Pseudomonadota; class Betaproteobacteria; order Burkholderiales; family Oxalobacteraceae; genus Janthinobacterium; species Janthinobacterium sp. GW823-FHT01H08. The sequence goes on along the minus strand of NZ_CM179504.1, from coordinate 220,994 downwards.
ATTGTAGTCTGCAACTCGACTGCATGAAGTTGGAATCGCTAGTAATCGCGGATCAGCATGTCGCGGTGAATACGTTCCCGGGTCTTGTACACACCGCCCGTCACACCATGGGAGCGGGTTTTACCAGAAGTAGGTAGCTTAACCGTAAGGAGGGCGCTTACCACGGTAGGATTCGTGACTGGGGTGAAGTCGTAACAAGGTAGCCGTATCGGAAGGTGCGGCTGGATCACCTCCTTTCTAGAGTTTGCACGAATCATGTAAATGATTCACGCATCAAATGTTCACACTTATCGGCTGTTAGTCAAAGAAGAAACAGTAGTCGTAGAAGTTCCGCGTTGGGGCTGTAGCTCAGCTGGTTAGAGCACCGTGTTGATAACGCGGGGGTCGTTGGTTCGAGTCCAACCAGCCCTACCAGTAAGACCCGAGTCGTAGAAATATCCTGGGGGATTAGCTCAGCTGGGAGAGCACCTGCTTTGCAAGCAGGGGGTCGTCGGTTCGATCCCGTCATCCTCCACCAAAGTTTTACCCGAAAGTGCAAATGTAAGCCAGTCAAATAGACTCAGGTTTAGATTTGATCTTTTAGCGATCAAAGCTGTTTCGTTCTTTAACAATCTGGAAGAAGTAAAGATTATTTATTGATCGGTTTGCCGTAAAAAGCAAATCGATGGGTAATGATTGTATGTATCAACAAACAAGCAACAACGTTGTACTTTCTTATCCCTGTAGCGCTCTTTGATCACCTCGGTGATCAGAGGCTAACGTTATAGGGACAAGCGAATAAGTGCACATGGTGGATGCCTTGGCGATTACAGGCGATGAAGGACGTAGTAGCTTGCGATAAGCTGCGGGGAGTGAGCAAACACACTTTGATCCGCAGATTTCCGAATGGGGCAACCCACCCTTTTAGGGTATTGCATACTGAATACATAGGTATGCAAGGCGAACGCGGCGAACTGAAACATCTAAGTAGCTGCAGGAAAAGAAATCAACCGAGATTCCCAAAGTAGCGGCGAGCGAAATGGGAAGAGCCTGTACGTGATAGTCGGACCGATAACAGAATCCTCTGGAAATAGGAGCCATAGCGGGTGATAGCCCCGTATGTGAAATCGGACCGGTGGTACTAAGCGTACGACAAGTAGGGCGGGACACGTGACATCCTGTCTGAATATGGGGGGACCATCCTCCAAGGCTAAATACTCGTAATCGACCGATAGTGAACCAGTACCGTGAGGGAAAGGCGAAAAGAACCCCGGAAGGGGAGTGAAATAGATCCTGAAACCGTGTGCATACAAACAGTAGGAGCGGACTTGTTCCGTGACTGCGTACCTTTTGTATAATGGGTCAGCGACTTACATTCAGTGGCAAGGTTAACCGCATAGGGAAGCCGTAGAGAAATCGAGTCCGAATAGGGCGATCAGTCGCTGGGTGTAGACCCGAAACCAAGTGATCTACTCATGGCCAGGATGAAGGTGCGGTAACACGCCCTGGAGGTCCGAACCCACTAATGTTGAAAAATTAGGGGATGAGCTGTGGGTAGGGGTGAAAGGCTAAACAAACTTGGAAATAGCTGGTTCTCTCCGAAAACTATTTAGGTAGTGCCTCAAGTATCACCATCGGGGGTAGAGCACTGTTATGGCTAGGGGGTCATTGCGACTTACCAAACCATTGCAAACTCCGAATACCGATGAGTGCGAGCTTGGGAGACAGACGTCGGGTGCTAACGTCCGGCGTCAAGAGGGAAACAACCCAGACCGCCAGCTAAGGTCCCAAAGATTGGCTAAGTGGAAAACGAAGTGGGAAGGCTAAAACAGTCAGGATGTTGGCTTAGAAGCAGCCATCATTTAAAGAAAGCGTAATAGCTCACTGATCGAGTCGTCCTGCGCGGAAGATGTAACGGGGCTAAGCCAGTCACCGAAGCTGCGGATATTGTTCTGTGATTTATCACAGATATATATGGTAGGAGAGCGTTCTGTAAGCCTGCGAAGGTGTCTTGTAAAGGATGCTGGAGGTATCAGAAGTGCGAATGCTGACATGAGTAGCGATAATGGGGGTGAAAAGCCTCCACGCCGTAAGCCCAAGGTTTCCTGTTCAACGTTCATCGGAGCAGGGTGAGTCGGCCCCTAAGGCGAGGCAGAGATGCGTAGCTGATGGGAAGCAGGTTAATATTCCTGCACCGTCGTATGATGCGATGGGGGGACGGATCGCGGAAGGTTGTCTGACTGTTGGAATAGTCAGTTTCTGTCTCATAGAAGGCGCTTAGGCAAATCCGGGCGCGGAATTCAAGGGGATGGGACGAGTGAACTTGTTCACGAAGCAATCGGAAGTGGTTCCAAGAAAAGCCTCTAAGCTTCAGTCATACGAGACCGTACCGCAAACCGACACAGGTGGGCGAGATGAGTATTCTAAGGCGCTTGAGAGAACTCGGGAGAAGGAACTCGGCAAATTGGTACCGTAACTTCGGGAAAAGGTACGCCCCGGTAGCTTGACTGGTTTACTCCAGAAGGGTGAAAGGGTTGCAATAAACTGGTGGCTGCGACTGTTTAATAAAAACACAGCACTCTGCAAACACGAAAGTGGACGTATAGGGTGTGACGCCTGCCCGGTGCTGGAAGATTAAATGATGGGGTGCAAGCTCTTGATTGAAGTCCCAGTAAACGGCGGCCGTAACTATAACGGTCCTAAGGTAGCGAAATTCCTTGTCGGGTAAGTTCCGACCTGCACGAATGGCGTAACGATGGCCACACTGTCTCCTCCCGAGACTCAGCGAAGTTGAAATGTTTGTGATGATGCAATCTACCCGCGGCTAGACGGAAAGACCCCATGAACCTTTACTGTAGCTTTGCATTGGACTTTGAACCAATCTGTGTAGGATAGGTGGGAGGCTTTGAAGCGGGGACGCTAGTTCTCGTGGAGCCAACCTTGAAATACCACCCTGGTTTGTTTGAGGTTCTAACCTTGGTCCGTTATCCGGATCGGGGACAGTGCATGGTAGGCAGTTTGACTGGGGCGGTCTCCTCCTAAAGTGTAACGGAGGAGTTCGAAGGTACGCTAGATACGGTCGGACATCGTGTTGATAGTGCAATGGCATAAGCGTGCTTAACTGCGAGACTGACAAGTCGAGCAGGTACGAAAGTAGGACATAGTGATCCGGTGGTTCTGTATGGAAGGGCCATCGCTCAACGGATAAAAGGTACTCTGGGGATAACAGGCTGATTCCTCCCAAGAGTTCATATCGACGGGGGAGTTTGGCACCTCGATGTCGGCTCATCACATCCTGGGGCTGTAGCCGGTCCCAAGGGTATGGCTGTTCGCCATTTAAAGTGGTACGTGAGCTGGGTTTAAAACGTCGTGAGACAGTTTGGTCCCTATCTGCCGTGGGCGTTGGAAATTTGAAGGGGGCTGCTCCTAGTACGAGAGGACCGGAGTGGACGAACCTCTGGTGTACCGGTTGTCACGCCAGTGGCATTGCCGGGTAGCTAAGTTCGGAAGAGATAACCGCTGAAAGCATCTAAGCGGGAAACTTGCCTTGAGATGAGATTTCCCAGAGCCTTGAGCTCTTTGAAGGGTCGTTCGAGACCAGGACGTTGATAGGCTGGGTGTGGAAGTGCAGTAATGCATTAAGCTAACCAGTACTAATTGCCCGTACGGCTTGTCCCTATAACCTTAGCAGGTACAGAGGATAAGACGGTACAACGTTGCGTGTGTGTTGATACACCAATTCATTACCCCAATCTTTGCTTCTTCCAGATTCATGGCCTTGTCGTCCTACAGGAGACAAACGCCGGTACAAGTTATGCCTGATGACCATAGCAAGTTGGTCCCACCCCTTCCCATCCCGAACAGGACCGTGAAACAACTTTGCGCCGATGATAGTGCTGCAACCAGTGTGAAAGTAGGTTATCGTCAGGCTTGTTATTCGCAGTAGAGAAAAACCCCGCCGGACTCCGGTGGGGTTTTTTTTCGTCTGGCGATTCCTCGCCACTCCTCCTCTTTTCAGCTACCCCCTGCTACTTTGTGCATAAAATGCAACAGCTTTCAGCATTTATATAAGTGCTTATGTAAATGCTGTTACTATCGCTACATGAAACAAGGACTCGGAACACAACTACGCCACCTGATCGAACTGCTGGACGGCGCCGTCCAGCAAGCCTACGCGGACGCGGGTCTCGATTACCGGCCGCGCTACACGCCCGTGATGCGGGTGCTGGCGCAACAGCAGAGCGCGACCATCGGCCAGTTGGCCGAGCTGGCGGGCATCACGCAGCCGGCCGTCACCCAAACGGTGGCATTGATGAAAAAGGAAGGCTTGCTGCTGGTGGCAGCCGGTGGCGAGGATGGCCGTCAGCGCGTGGTACGCCTGAGTAGCCAGGGTGAGGCCCTGCTGCCCCATCTGCAGAGGTGCTGGCAGGCGACCAAGTGTGCTGCCGACAGCCTGGATGCGGAATTGGCATTTCCTTTATCCACATGCCTGGCGCAAGCCATCACGATGCTGGAACAGCGCTCATTTGGCGAGCGTATCCGCGATACAAGCAAGCAGCTAAAAACAACGCCCTGAAAACTATCTGAGGAAAGCGACGATGGACAATACCCTGAGCATGGCAACAAAAAAATCCCCTCTGGCCCGCCTGATGGCCTATCCCCTGGTGCAGATTGTGCTGGGCATGGTCCTTACCTTTGCCGGGATACCGCTGGTAATGGGCACCGCTTCCCAACTGGTGGAAAAGCCCTACCGCATCCTGTGGCCGCAGTTGCTGGCGGCGCTGCTCGTGTGGTGCGGCTACCGTTTCTATGTGCGGTGCATCGAGAAGCGCCAGCCGGCCGAATTGGCAATGCCGGGCATGGCGCGTGAACTGGGACGCGGATTGCTGCTCGGCGCCGGACTGGTCTTTCTCACCTTTGTCGTGCTGGCAGCGCTGGGCGTATATCAGTTTAGCGGCGTCAACGCCCCGAGCTTCATGTTGCTGCTGCCGCTGGCGGAACTCGTGCTGGTCGGCATGGCCGAGGAGATGATGTTTCGCGGCATCCTGTTCGGCGTGACGGCACGTGCGCTGGGCAGCAAGGCCGCCATCGTGATTTCATCGCTGGTGTTCGCCCTGGCCCATTTGCCCAATGCCGGTTTTTCGCTGCTGGCCATCGCCGCGATTGTCACCTATGGCGTGCTGCAGGCCGCACTGTACATGCGGACGCGCCGCCTGTGGGTGTGCATCGGCACGCATGTCGGCTGGAATTACTGTGTCAGCCAAGTGTTTTCCTCGACGGTATCGGGCCACGCGGCCACGGACGGCCTGCTGCGCGGCGAACTGGCGGGCAATGTCATGCTGACGGGCGGCGCCTTCGGTGTGGAAGCGTCGCTGGTGACGATCCTGCTAATCGGCGCTGTCGCCGCGTATGTGCTGCGCCTGGCGTTTGCCAGCGCACCACGCTAGGCCGCTACCGGCCTTATTGGCCGGCCACCACCGGCACGGCGCCGCTCCTGGCCACCCACTCGATCAGCGCATCGACGGCGGCGCGGCCATTGCCGTTGCCCACCAAGTCGCTATTGATCATGGCGACCACTACGCACTGTTGATTATTCGCATCAGGTACGTAGCCGGCGATGGCGACCACATTTTTTAATGTCCCCGTCTTGATGCGGGCCCGCGCGGCGGCCGGGCTGTTCAGCAAGCGCTTGCGCATGGTGCCGTCCAGCGCCACGATGGGCAGGCTGGATTGGAACTCGGGCGCCCACGGGCTTTGCTGCATCGCCTGCAGCACGCCAGCCATTTGCGCTGGCGCAATGCGTCCCGTGCGCGACAAGCCGGAACCGTTGTCGACCAGCATGCCCTGGGTGTCGATATGGTGCCGCTGAAACCATTCCTGGATCACTTGCCGCGCCCGGCTGGCCGTGTCTTCCGGCGCAGCCATGGCGACGGGGCGGCTGCCTAGCCAGCCATCGCTTTGCAAGCTGCCCAAGCTGAGGAACAGGGTGCGGGCCAGGGTGTTGTCGGAGGTCTTGTTGATATCGCGTAATACTTCCGGCAAGGCGCGCGCCACGTGGTCGGCCAGCATGCGCGTGCCGACGGGTTCGGCCGTCGGCGGCAAGCCGGTCAACGGCGCTTCGCGCACCGTGCCCGTAATCGTGCCGCCCAGGCGTTTCCACGTGGCGCGGAACAAGCGGTCTGCATAATCGTTGCGGTCAAGCACATTGATGCTGGTCGCCTTGCTGCAGTTTTGCGGGAAAGTGCCGTGCAGAATCACTTGCAGCTTGCCGCTCGCATCGCGCCGGTATTCTGGCGGACGCCAGCCATCTTCCCATCGCGCGCAATTGCCCTTGACCAGTTTCATGTCGCTCGTGATGCTGACATTCTCGAGCGGCGGCTGCATGAGGATGCTCAATTGCCGGTCCGTCGAGTTCATATTGATATCGAGCAAATTAGTGTTCAACAACAAGGCATCGGGGATGACGTTGTAGCGGAACTCGGCCGACTCGTCGAACGGCGGCGCGCCGATGTCGGGCCGGGCCGGCTGGAACAGCTGGCGGTCCAGGATCAGGTCGCCCTTGATTTTCACGATGCCTTGGTTGCGCAGGGTTTGCAGCATGTGCGCCAGCACGTCCCCGTTGAAATCCGTGTCGGCGCCGCCGCGCAGGATCAGGTCGCCCTTCAGCACGCCATTGATGACGTCGGCGCTGGTGCGCAGCTCCGTGCGGCCGCGGAAGATGGGGCCCAGCTGTTCCAGGCCCACGGCCGTCGTCACCAGCTTCATGGTGGATGCGGGCTGCATGCTGCGCTCGGCCCCATGCGACAGCACGGTGGTGTTGCCGCGCAAGACGATGGCGCCCATGGCGTCTTCGGGGATATTCGCGCTGCGCAATAGCAGGCTGACGGATTCGGGCAATTGCGCCTGGGCATTCGACAAGCCGATGCCAGCCAGCAAGGCGGCGATGAGGATGGGACGAAACATGGCGCTCCTTAATGGAAAAAGACGTAGGCGACGAAGACAGCCGTGACCACGCCAGCCAGATCGGCGATCAGGCCGGCCGTAATGGCATAGCGCGTCTTGCGGATGCCCACCGAGCCGAAGTACAGGGCCACGATATAGAAGGTGGTGTCGGCCGAGCCCTGGAAGACGCAGGCCAGGCGGCCGACGAAGGAGTCGACGCCGTAGGTATTCATGGCGTCGATCATCATGGCTTTCGAGCCGGAACCGCTGAGCGGCTTCATCATGGCCGTCGGCAGGGCGGGCACGAAGTCCGTATTGATGCCCAGGTTGGCGAAAAACCAGTTCATGCCGCTCATCAGGAAATTGAACACGCCCGCGTTGCGGATGACGCTGATGGCCACCAGCATGCCGACCAGATAGGGAATCACGGTGATCGAGGTCTGGATGCCGCCTTTCGCCCCTTCGATGAAGGCGTCATACACGTTCACCTTCTTGCGCAGGGCGCCGATGATGAAGATGGCAATGACGCTGATCAACACCAGGTTGCTGACCACTTTCGAGACCAGCTCGATTTCCTGCTTCGTCAGGTACTGCGTGAAATACCAGATCATGGCGACGATGGCGCTCGTCATGCCGCCCATCCAGCCCAGCACAACCCTGTTGAGCAAGTTGATGCGCTGCTTGATGGATACCGTGATGATACCGACCATGGTGGCGACATAGGTGGCGATCATGCACGGGATAAAGATGTCGGACGGATCGGCCGCGCCGAGGATCGAGCGCTGCGCCATGATGGCCAGCGGAATCAGGGTCAGGCCCGAGGTGTGCAGCACCAAAAACATGATTTGCGCATTCGTCGCCTCTTCCTTGTTCGGGTTCAAGGTTTGCAGGCTTTCCATGGCCTTTAAACCGAACGGCGTGGCCGCATTGTCCAGGCCCAGCAGGTTGGCCGAGAAATTCATCACCATGTGGCCCGTGGCCGGATGGTCTTTCGGAATTTCCGGGAAGATGCGCGAAAAGAACGGCGCGATGACTTTTGCCAGCCAGCCGACGATGCCCGCCTTTTCACCGATGTTCATGATGCCGAGCCACAAGGTCATCACGCCCGCCAGCGGCAGGGCGATATCCATCACGCCCATGCGCGCCGTTTCGAACGTGCCGTCGATGATGCGCTTGAAGATATCGGTATCGCCGAGAAACAGCCACTGCAGCACTGCGGCCAGGAAGCCAACGAGGAAAAAGCCGGACCAGATGTAATTAAGTGCCATATGCGATCAGTTCTGTATTTCGGGGAGGTGAAAAGGTGCTGCAAGCAAAGTATAGAGGCAGCCCGATACGAGTTGATGAAAGAATGCAGCAATCGCATGCCAAAAAGTTATAAGCTGGCAGCCTGTTTTCATTGGCGCCCCGTAGCTTGCCCGCGTAGTGTGGGGGATGTCTGTCGCTTATCGCTGTTCGTTACCCTTGTCTGCACTGGATCACTGATGATGTTTTTACGCAAAACCGCCTGCGCCGCCGGCCTGGCCCTGTTGACGCTGTTTACCGCGCCCGCCGAGGCCGCCACCGATGCCCGCGCGAACAAGACCCTGCACTTATTTTTAAGCACCAGCGAGACGGGCCTGGACCCGGCCGTGGCCTCGGACCTGGCCAGCCTGAATTTGATGGAAAACATTTTTGACCCCTTGCTGCGCTACGACTACCTGGCGCGCCCGGTACAGCTGCAGGGCAATACGGCGCGCGGCTTGCCGACCGTGGAAGACGGCGGCCGCATGTATACCTTTCACTTGCAGCCGGGTATTTTCTTCACCCCCGATCCCGCTTTCAAGGGCCAGCCGCGCGAAGTGACGGCGCAGGATTATGTGTACAGCCTGACGCGGCTGTATGACCCCAGCCTGAAGTCGCCGTGGCTGTTCTTGCTGGAAGACAAGCTAGTCGGCGACGCGGCCCTGAAAGCCAAATTCAGCTACGACACGCCGATCGCCGGTTTGCAGGCGCTGGACAAATACACCTTGCGCATCCGCCTGAACGCCATCGATCCGAATTTCCTGTTCTACCTGGCCATGCCGGCGACCGCCGTGGTGGCGCGCGAAGTGGCTGAAGCGTACCCGGCGGCAGGGCAGATCGGCAACCATCCCGTGGGCACGGGACCGTTCCTGGTGAAGGAATGGAAGCGCAGCGACAAGATCGTGCTGCAAGCCAACCCGACTTTCCGTCCTGCCGTGTTCCATACGGAAACCACTGCGCTGGCCGCCTTGCCGGCCGACGCGCGCGCCATCGCCGCCGCGCTGGAGGGTAAACGTTTGCCCCTGGTCGGGCGCATCGAGGTGCGGATCGTTGAGGAATATCAATCGCGCATGCTGGGATTCCTGAAAGGCGAATTCGATTACCTGGAGCAAGTGCCGGAATCGATGACGGACATGGTGCTGGAAAACGGCGCCCTGAAACCGGCATTGGCTGCCAAGGGTTTGCAGCTGACGCGCTTTCCCGTGCTGCAGACGTATTACATGTGGATGAATATGGACGATCCCGTGCTGGGCGGCATGAGCAAGGACAAGCTGGCCCTGCGCCGTGCCATCGCCCTCAGCTACAACAGCCGCGAAGACATCGCGTTATTAAAGAAAGGCCTGGCTTTGCCGGCGCAGTCGCCGCTGCCGCCCAACGTGCTCGGCTACGACAAGGATTACCGCAGCCCCGTCGGCTACGATCCGGCGCTGGCGCGCGCCTTGCTGGAGCGCTTCGGCTACAAGGCGGGCGCCGACGGTTTCCGCACGCAGCCCGACGGCACGCCCTTGATCCTCACCATGCACACGGAGCCGAGCACGGTGGGCCGGCTGCGCGATGAATTGTGGCGGCGCAACCTGAACGCCATCGGCCTGCGCGTGGAGTTTAAAAGCGACAAGAAGACGGAAATCATCAAGGCGTCGCGCCTGGGCAAGGTGCAGATGTTCGAGACCAATTGGATCGCCGACTTCCCCGATGGTGATAACTTTATGCAATTGTTGTATGGCGGCAACGTCGGCCGCGCCAACTATGCCCGCTTCAACTTGCCCGATTACAATAAACGCTATGAGGAGGCGCGCCTGCTATCCGATACGCCGCGCCGACGCAGTCTGTACTTCGACCTGTTTCAGCTGATCCACGCTTACACGCCGTGGGTGCTGCTGACGCATCCCATCTCTGCCGACCTGCAGCAACCGTGGCTAAAAAACTACAGGCGCCACCCCGTGGAATTCACGTCCTGGCGCTATCTGGACGTGGATAAAACCAAGGGCCGCCCCGCAGGCAAGTGACCACGTCGCTGAAAAGGGCATTCATTCCAAAAAGTTATGGTTAGGAAAGCATTTTTCATTGGCTGGGCCCGGACGCATCGCGCTACTCTGAAAATGAAAACAAATAAAGTAAAGCGCTGGCGTCATAAAAAAATGTACCGCGAGACAGACGCCGCGACCTTACAAAACAGCCTGGACTTGAGAACTCAAGTTTCGATTGCCCAACAAGGAGAGACCAGTGAAATTGAAGAAACTAGCGCAGTTGGTGGCATTGATGGGGGTGGTGGGGCCGGTGATGGCACAGGAAGCGGCGGAGCCAGCAATGCAACGGGTCGAAGTGACGGGCAGCAGCATCAAGCGCGTGGCCAAGGAAGGCGCGCTGCCGGTGCAAGTCATCACCTTTGACCAGATGGAAAAGCAGGGCATCACGACGGCCGAGCAACTGGTGCGCACCCTGTCGGCGAATGGCACAGGTGCCGAAAACATGACTTCGGGCAATAACGTGTTTGGCGCCGACGCCGACCGTCTTGCCGGTGGCGCCTCGTTCGCCTCGCTGCGCGGGCTGGGACCGGGCGCGACTTTGGTACTGCTGAATGGCCGCCGCGTGGCCACGCACGGTGCCAGTGGCCGTGCCGTCGACTTGAATTCCATTCCGCTGGGCGCAATTTCTCGTGTGGAAATCCTCAAGGATGGCGCCTCGGCCATCTACGGCACGGACGCCATCGGCGGCGTGATCAATTTCATTCTGAAAACCAATTACAGCGGCGTGGAAGCGTCCGTTTCCACCAACGATACGCAGGCAGGCGGCGGCGCCACGCGCCGCGCCTCGCTCCTGGCCGGCAGGGGTTCGCTGGAAGAAGACCGCTACAACATCATGGCCAGCCTGACCGTCGATAAAGCGCAACAGCTCAATGGCCGTGACCGCTCCTTCGTCAACGGCTACCAGCCGGGCCGTGGCCTGTCGCCCGACACCACGGGCACGCCATTCGCCAACCAGATGTCGGGGCCGGGCACGGCACTGCAAATCCCCAATCCTGATCCGACAAAACCAGGGACGTTTATTGGCGGTTACACCTTGCCTGGCGACCCGACGGTGTATCTGCAAGCCAATCCCCTGAGCTTCCAGGGCAAGTGCGACAGCATCGCCGGCATGTCGCAGTATCAGACGGCACTGTGGAAAGACGTGACCTCACCGCGCAGCACCACGCATTCGTGTGCGTATGATTACGGCGCCGACTATGTGCTGCAATTTCCCGTCGAGCGGGCCAATTTCCTGTCGCGTGGAACTGTCCAACTGGCGCCCGACCACCGCATGTTTGTAGAAGTGCTCGGTTCGCGCACCAAGGCCACGGCGATCCTGACGCCGATGCAGGTGCAGACGAGCATCGCCAACAAGGCCGTGTATCCGGTGGGCGGCGCGTATTACCAGGATTTATCGGCCTATATTCCCACGTTCGACAATACCAAGCCGATTGCCTACAAATGGCGCGCCAATGAGATCGGTAACCGCACGCAGGAAAACACCACCGACAATGCGCGCGTGCTGCTGGGTTTTGAAGGCAACTTCGGCAAGTGGGATTACAAGACCGGCGTTTCCTACGCACAGAGTACCACCAAGACCAAGCTGACAGATGGCTATTCCTACACGGACAAGTTATATGCGGCCTTGGGGACAGGGATCATCAATCCATGGGTGGGCGCCGGCCAGAGCCAGACGGAAGCGGCCAGGCAATTGATCGAATCGACCAAGTTCCGTGGCGACTTCCAGCATGGCAAGACGACCCTGACGCAGATCGACGGTTCCGTATCCGGCGAGCTGTTCCAACTGCCGGCTGGCGCCGTGGCGATGGCCGCCGGCTTTGATTTACGCCGCGAGGGCTACAGTTTTGGACAGGATGTCGATGCCAACCTGATTCTATTGGCGCCAGGAAATGCCGCCTTGAAGGATGTCAGTCGCAACGTCAAGGCCGTGTATGCCGAGTTGCTGGTACCCATCATGAAAGACCTGGAAATGCAGCTGGCCGTGCGTCGTGACGATTACAGCCAAGTGGGCGCCACCACGAATCCCAAGGTTGCCTTGCGTTACCAACCGGCCGAGTTCGTCCTGTTCCGCGCCTCGGCCAGCAAGGGATTCCTGGCGCCGAGTTTCGACCAGCTCTATTCAGGTGTATTGACGCAGGAATTGCCGAATGGTGTGAAAGATCCGGAAGGCTGTATCAAGCATCCCGGCGTGACCGAATACTGTTCCATTCCCCGCCTCATTTACACGACGGGCGGCAACCTGAACCTGAAGCCGGAGACGTCGAAGCAGGGCAGCGTCGGTATCGTCATCGAACCGGTGAAGGGTTACTCCGCCTCGTTCGATTACTGGGCCATCAATACCCAGGACCAGCTCCTGAAACGCACGCCGCAAGTCGTGCTGGCCAATTACCAGGCGCTGAACCAGTACATCTTCCGCAAACCCGATGGCACCATCGATTACGTGCAGGCGGGCTGGTTCAATGCGGGTGGCAGCCGCGTGCGCGGCCTGGACGTGAGCTTGCGCGGCGAAGGCAAGGTCCAGGACGCGAAATGGACTGCAACCCTGGACGGCACGTATATGGACAGCTTCAAGTTTGCCGAATACAAGGGGCAAGAATACAAGGAGCTGGTTGGCAACTTCTACACGCGTGATTTGTACTTGCGCTGGAAACACAATGCCAGCTTCAGCGTATCGCGCGGCGACTGGAGCGGTTTGCTCGTGCAGAGTTTTGCTTCCGGCTACAAGGACCAGGTACCGAATGATGGCAAGGGGACGCCGCCACCAGGTTTCAAATCCGATGTGTCCAGTTACACCACGTACAGCTTGTCGGGCACGTACACGGGCTTCAAAAATACCACCATCACAGTGGGTATCCAGAACTTGTTCGACCGCGACCCGCCATTCACTGCGCACAACGTGGATGACGTGGTGGGCGCCGGCTGGGACCCGCGCGTGGCCGACCCGCGCGGCCGCTCGCTGTCGTTCCAGCTGAAGTACAAGTTCATGTAAGGCGGTCATGCCGGCGGCGATCCCGTCGGCATGCTAACCTCGTGCGGCGGCGCCTGGCGTCGCCGTTTTTATTCCAGGAAAGGGCCGCATGTCCAGTCAGACCAATCTCAGCCGGCGCCGCTTCGGCGGCTTGCTGGCCGCCACCGTGGGGGCGGTAGGCACACCGGCGTGGGCGGCGGCCGCGCAAGGGAAGGACAAACGCATGCAACAGCACCACGCATTGATCAAACCGGCGCGCCTGCGCGACGGCGACCTGGTGGCCATCATCGCGCCGGGCGGTTTTACGGATGAGGAATCCATCGCCAAGGCCCAGCGCAATATCGAATCGCTGGGACTGCGCGCCAGTCTGGGCGCCAACATCCGCGCCGTGCACGGCAACTATGCGGGCACGGTGCAGCAACGCCTCGACGATCTGCATGCGGCGTTCGCCGATCCCGAGGTTAAGGCGATCTGGGCCATCCGTGGCGGTTCCGGCTGCATTTCGCTGCTGGCGCTGCTCGATTACGCCTTGATCCAGCGCAATCCGAAAGTGCTGATCGGCTATTCCGACATCACGGCCCTGCATCTGGGCATCGCCAGCCAGACGGGCCTGGTGACTTTCCATGGGCCCGTGGCCTCGTCCACGTTTTCCGACTACACGGTGACGCAGCTGCGCAATGTGCTGATGACGCCGCAAGACAGCTACACGATACCGATGGCGCTGGACAACCACCGCCGCGCGCAGACGCAACCGAACTTCGCCATCCGCGCCGTGCATGGCGGCCAGGCGACGGGACGCTTGACGGGCGGCAACCTGTGCATGGTCAGCGCGCTGGCCGGCACGCCGTATGCGGCCGATTTCCGCGAGCATATCCTTTTCCTCGAAGAAATCAATGAAGTGCCGTACCGCATCGACCGCATGCTATGCCAGCTCGACCTGTCCGTCGGTTTCAAGCACGCGGCGGCCTTGATGCTGGGCATCTTCGAGCATTGCGAGGCGGCCGAGGGCGACACGGCGCTGACCCTCGATGCTACCCTGGACCAGCATCTGCAGCCTTTGCGCGTGCCGGCCGTCAGCGGTTATTCGTTTGGCCACATCCGCCACCAGTTCACGCTACCGATGGGCATATTGGCGACCCTGGATGCGGACCGGCAAACCTTGACCCTGCTGGAGCCGGCCGTCTGCTAGCGTACGGTGCAGCGGGGCGATTGTCAGTATGCTAGTGTGATAAGGCGTGGCACGAGGCCGCGCCGCCTTCCTCACCGCATCCGACATGATCAACCGCCACGCCAGTACCTACATCCTCAGCCACCCGCTGGCCTTCGCGCTGCAGGTGCTCAAGGGTTTCCGCGCCAACCAGGGCTTGCTGCTGGCGGGCGCCGTCGCGTATTACTCGCTGCTGTCCATCGTGCCCTTGCTGATGCTGGTGGTGGTGGCACTGTCGCACGTGATCGCGCAGGATGAATTGCTGCAGACAATCGGCCATTACCTGGAATGGCTGGTGCCGGGGCAATCGAAGGCCATCGTGGGCGAGATTGCGCATTTTCTCGACAACCGGGGCGTGATCGGCTGGCTGCTGCTGCTGACCATGCTCTTTTTCAGCTCGCTGGCGTTTACCGTGCTGGAAAACGCCATGAGCGTGATCTTTGTCCACCGCGTCGCCATCCGCCGCCGCCATTTCCTCATTTCCGCCGTGCTGCCGTACTGCTACATCCTGTGCCTGGGCGTGGGCATCTTGCTCATCACGCTGGTGGCGGGCAGCCTGCAGGTGATGGGCGAGGAAAGCGTGCGCTTCTTACGCCACGACTGGGGCCTGGAAGGCGTGTCCGGCGTGCTGCTGTATCTGCTGGGGCTGGGTGGCGAAATCCTCGTACTCAGTTCTATTTACCTGGTCATGCCGGTGGGAAGATTGTCGATCACGCATGCGCTGATCGGCGGCGTGACGGCGGCCCTGCTGTGGGAAATTGCCCGCCATGTGCTGGTCTGGTATTTTTCGACCTTGTCGCAGGTCAATGTCGTGTACGGCTCGATGACGACGGCCATCGTCGTCATGTTCAGTCTGGAAATCGGCGCCACCCTGCTGCTGCTGGGCGCGCAAGTGATTTCCGAGTACGAAAGAGTGGCCCGTGGCGGCGAAGAAGACAAGCCGCTGGCGCTAAGGACTTGATTTAACGTATGGCTTCAATTCATTGTTGCATTGCACAAAAAGCTGTGCTATACTCCGTTCAGTGATTGAGATTTGGCAACAAATTATCTCGCCATCCAGTTTCAGCGCGGCGACCGACAGGTGTAATGTCGATGGCGTGACAGTGCGAAGAAATGGATTTTGTAATTCCGGATACGATGGTCGATTTACACCTTGGAGTCACCATGCAGATAGCATGGGAGTCCGAAAATCAGGAGGCACTTTGCAGATAGCACTGGCGTCCATGACACGATTAAAGCATTGGTAATACATTGGAACGAAGCCCGCGCTAGCGGGCTTTTTTTTCGTCTGGTGGGCGCGTTTATAAACCTACTGCGCAGCCCGCTCTCGAATCGGCGTTACTCGCCGTACCGAAGTACGGCTGCGTTACTCAATCCGATATCGGGCTTGCTCGCTACGGTTTCTAAAAGCGCCGAGACTGTTACTTCCAAATACTTTTACAAGGCCCTGGCGATCAGGATTTTCTGGATATCGCTCGTGCCCTCGTAAATCTGGCACACGCGCACGTCGCGGTAGATGCGCTCGACGGGGAAATCGGACACATAACCGTAGCCGCCGTGCACCTGGATGGCGTCCGAGCACACTTTTTCCGCCATCTCCGACGCAAACAGCTTGGCCATGGCCGCTTCCTTCAGGCAGGGCAGGCCCGCATCCTTCATGGCCGCCGCGTGGCGGATCAGCTGGCGCGCCGCTTCGATCTGCGTGGCCATGTCGGCCAGGCGGAATTGCACGGCCTGGTGTTCATAGATGGGTTTGCCAAAACTTTCGCGCTCGCGTGCGTACTGCAAGGCTGCTTCATACGCGGCGCGCGCCATGCCCACGGCTTGCGAAGCGATGCCGATGCGTCCGCCTTCCAGGCCGGACAGGGCGATCTTGTAGCCTTGGCCCTCTTCGCCTATCAGATTTTCCGCGGGGATGCGGCAATTCTCGAACAGGATTTGCGCCGTGTCCGACGAATGCTGGCCCATCTTCTGTTCCAGTCCCGCCACGATGTAGCCTGGCGTGTTCGTCGGCACCCAGAAGGCGCTGATGCCGCGCTTGCCGGCCGCCTTGTCGGTGACGGCCATGACGATGGCCACGTCCGCATACTTGCCGCTGGTAATGAACTGCTTCGTGCCATTGATTACATATGCATTGCCATCGCGGGTGGCCGTGGTGCGCAGGGCGGAGGCGTCGCTGCCCGTGTGCGGTTCCGTCAGGCAAAACGCCCCCAGCATCGTGCCTTGCGCCAGCGGACGCAGCCACTGTTCCTTTTGCGCATCATTGGCATACATCATGGCGATGCTGCACACGGGGCAATTATTCACGGAAATGATGGTCGACGTGCCGCCATCGCCGGCGGCGATTTCTTCCAGCACCAGGGCCAAGGACACGTAGTCGAGGCCGGCGCCACCGAGCGCTTCCGGCACGGCCACGCCAAAGGCGCCCAGCGCGGCCAGTTCCTGCAATTCTTCCTTGGGGAAATGATGTTCCTTGTCCCAGCGAGCCGCATTGGGCGCCAGGCGCTCGCGCGAAAAACTGCGCAGCGCTTCCTGGATCATCGATTGTTCTTCATTGAGTATCATGGGACGTCGTCTCGTTTGTTTTTATGGTGGATTCAGGGAATTACCAGGCGATGGGTTTGCCGTCGTAGTTGCGGAACACGGCCTTGTCCGTGGCCGGCAGGCTGGCCAGGGTGGCGCGGATGCCGGCAGCACTTTCTTCCGGTGAAATATCAGCGCCGGCGCCGCCCATGTCCGTGCGTACCCAACCCGGGTGGAAAGCGACGCAGCTGACGCCTTGCGGGCCATGCACGAGGGACGTGTCGATCAGCACGGAATTCAAGGCGGCCTTGCTGGCGCGGTACAGCGAACCGCTGGGGTTGCCGCGCTCGCTCAGGGAACCCATGTGCGAGGACAGCACGGCCAGCTTGCCCTTGGCGTTAGCCACCAGCGGCGCCAATATCGGCAGCAGCCGCATGGCCGCCAGCACGTTCGTGTGCATGACGAGGTCAAAATCGGCTTGCGCAGGAAACCCGTCGTGGCGGGGGCCATACACGCCCGCGTTGAGGATGGCCACGTCGAGTTTTTCATCGTCGAGCTTCCAGCCCAGGCCGGCACAGCCTTCCACATCCGTCACGTCGAGCTGGTGCGCTTCCGCGCCCAGTTGCTTGAGGGCCTCGCAGGCGTCCGGCGTGCGCGCCGTGGCGATCACTCGCCAGCCGTCGTGGCGGTATTGACGGACGATTTCGTGGCCGATGCCGCGCGAGGCGCCGATGATCAATGCGGTAGGCATATGTTTTCTCCCTGAAAATAAAATGAAAGGCGCGCACCGTGAACCGCAGTGCGCGCCCGTGCTCAGGAACAGCTTATACCAGTTCGATTGCCATCGCCGTCGCTTCGCCGCCGCCGATGCACAGGGCCGCCACGCCGCGCTTGCCGCCGGTTTTCTTCAGGGCGCCCAGCAGGGTGACGATGATGCGCGCGCCCGAGGCGCCGATCGGATGGCCCAGCGCGCACGCGCCGCCGTGGATGTTGATCTTGCTGTGCGGAATGTCGAGGTCGTGCATGGCGGCCATCGGCACGGCGGCGAACGCTTCGTTGATCTCGAACAAGTCCACCTTGCTGCTGCTCCAGCCCGTTTTCGCATACAGCTTCTTGATGGCTCCGATGGGGGCCGTGGTGAATTCGTTCGGCGCCTGCGCGTGCGTGGCGTGGCCGTGGATTTTCGCGATGACGGTGCAGCCCAGTTTTTTCGCCGTCGATTCGCGCATCAGCACCAGGGCTGCCGCGCCATCGTTGATCGACGAGGACGAGGCGGCCGTGATGGTGCCATCCTTCTTGAATGCGGCCTTCAGGGTCGGGATTTTTTCCAGGCGGGCTTTTTGCGGGCCTTCATCGATGCTGACGACGGTGTCGCCGCCGCGGCCGGAAACGGTCACGGGCACGATTTCCCATTCGAAACTGCCATCCTTGGTGGCCGCCTGCGCGCGTTTCACGGATTCAATGGCAAACGCGTCCTGCGCTTCGCGCGTGAAGCTGTACTGACTGGCGCACTCTTCGGCGAACGTGCCCATCGAGCGGGCATTGCCCTTTTCGTCGCGGCTGTAGGCGTCTTCCAGGCCATCCATCATCATGTGGTCATAGATCATGCCGTGGCCGATGCGGTAGCCGCCGCGCGCCTTCGGCACCAGGTAGGGGGCGTTGGTCATCGATTCCATGCCGCCCGCCACCACCACGTCGGCGCTGCCGGCGAGCAAGGTGTCGTGCGCGAACATGGTCGTCTGCATGGCCGAGCCGCACATTTTCGACAGGGTCACGGCGCCCGTGGAATCGGGCAAGCCTGCCTTGCGCAAGGCCTGGCGCGCGGGCGCCTGGCCCTGGCCAGCCATCAGGCAATTACCGAAAAACACGTGTTCAACGGCATCCGGCGCCACGCCGGCCCGTTCGACGGCGGCGCGGATGGCCACGGCGCCCAGGTCGCTGGCGGTGACGTTGGCAAAGTCGCCCTGGAAGGCGCCCATGGGGGTGCGCGCGGCACCGACGATTACGACTGGATCATTCATGTTGGATCTCCGGTTGAGGGGTGGGAAGGTGACTGCATACAAAAACGCAGGTGCTGCGGATACGGGAAGACGTCCTCGATATGGCCGTCTTCGATGCGCTGCTTGCGCGCCTGCCAGTAGGCGGCCGTCAGCAGGTCGGCATGGTGCTGCATGAAATAGCTGCGGATACGGGGATTGCCCAGCAGGAAGGTGCCGAATTGTTCGGGAAACACATCGTGCTTGCCGATGGGATACCACGGTTCGGCCGACATTTCTTCCTCCTCCGTGCGGGCTTGCGGGATGACGCGGAACTGGCAATCGGTGATGTACTCGATTTCATCGTAATCGTAAAATACGACACGCTGATGACGGGTCACGCCAAAGTTTTTATACAGCATGTCGCCAGGGAAAATATTCGCCGCCACCAATTCCTTGATGGCGTTGCCGTACTCGATGATGGCGTGTTCCACCAGGTCATCGCGGCCTTCCTTCTCGGCATTGCTCAGCCACATGTTCAGCGGCACCATGCGCCGCTCGATGTACAGGTGGCGGATGATGATCTGCCCGTGCTCTTCTTCGATCAGCGAGGGGGCGAACTGCTTCAGCTCGGCCAGCAGTTCCGCGGCAAAGCGGGCGCGGGGAAAAGCCACGTTGGAATACTCGAGCGTGTCGGCCATGCGGCCCACGCGGTCGTGGTGTTTCACCAGCAAATACTTTTGCTGGACTTGCGCGCGCGTGGTTTCCTTGGGAGGAGGAAAGAAATCCTTGATCACCTTGAAGACATACGGAAACGACGGCAGGGCAAATACCAGCATCACCAGGCCGCGAATGCCGGGGGCGCTCTCGAAGTGGTCCGACGAGTGTTTTAAATGCTGCAGGTAGTCGCGGTAAAACAAGGTCTTGCCCTGCTTTTGCAAGCCCAGTATCGTATAAATCTCACTGCGAGGCTTGCGCGGGAGCAAACTTCGGAGAAATTGTACGTAGGCGGACGGTACTTCCATATCCACCAGGAAATACGCGCGCGTAAACGAAAACAGCACGGCGATCTGCTGCTGCTCGAACAGCACCGTGTCGAGCACCAGCTTGCCGTGGCGGTTGTGCAGGATGGGTACGACGAACGGGTATTCGCGGTTGCCGTTGATGGCCTTGCCGACCAGGTAGGCGCCCTTGTTGCGGTAGAACAAACTGGTCAGGACCTGGAGCTGGTGGTTCGGCTCCAGCCGGTCGCTGCCGAACAGCTGCTGCAGGCGCGCTTCCACCTGGGCCACGTCGCGCTCCAGGTTGGCAAATGCGCAGTCCAGCTGGAAGTTGTTCACCATGCGCGTCAGGGTATCGCGCAAGCCGTCCTGGCCCGGGTAATACACGCGGTAGGTGGGTGCGGGGTCTTGCGTTTCGATGTATTCCGTGGAAACAACGGGGCGCACGAAAATATAGTCGTTATTGAAATACGTGCGGTGCAGGATGTTGCAGCAGACGGAATTGAAGAAGGTTTCCGCCAGTTCCGGCTGCTTGTGTTCCGTCAGCATGCCGATGTAGTGCAGCTTGAGTTCTCGCCACACTTCGTCGCTCAACTCCGACTCTTCGTACTCATCTTCAAGCATCTGCACGCATTCCTGCACGCGCTTGTCATAGAAGTCGATGCGTTCGCGGGCCGCCGTCTGTGCCGCGCTCCAGGCGCCTTGCTCGAAATACCGCTTGGCTTGCTGGCTCGTTGCGCGGAACAGGCGGTAATGCTTGTCGAAGCCGTCGCGGATGGTGCGCGCGATATCGAATGCAATCTGGGAAGAGAGCAATTTGGGGAAGGCAATGTGCGTCATAGCTGTGCTCGCATGAATGGCTCCTCACCCAGTCGATCGCCGCGCGCCCGTGCTTACTTGGTTTCCGCAAACAGTTCGCGGCCTATCAGCATGCGGCGGATTTCGCTGGTCCCGGCGCCGATTTCGTACAGCTTGGCATCGCGCCACAGGCGGCCAGCCGGATACTCGTTGATGTAGCCGTTGCCGCCCAGCGCCTGGATCGCTTCGCCCGCCATCCAGGTCGCCTTTTCCGCACTATACAGAATGGCACCGGCCGCATCCTTGCGCAACTGGCGCACGGCTTCCGGCGTGGTGGCGCGGTCGCAAGCCTGGCCCACGGCGTAGACATAGGCCTTGCACGCCATCATGGTCGAATACATATCGGCCAGCTTACCTTGCATCAACTGGAATTCGCCGATGGGCTGGCCGAATTGCTTGCGGTCATGCACGTAGGGCACGACCAGGTCCATGCAGGCCTGCATGATGCCCAGCGGGCCGCCGGACAGCACGGTGCGCTCGAAATCGAGGCCCGACATCAGCACGTTGACGCCCTTGCCCAGGCCGCCGAGCACGTTTTCGGCCGGTACTTCGCAATCCTGGAATACCAGTTCGCCCGTGTGCGAGCCGCGCATGCCCAGCTTGTCGAGCTTTTGCGCGATGGAAAAGCCCTTGAAATTCTTTTCGATCAGGAAAGCCGTCATGCCGCGCGGACCCGCTTCCAGGTCGTTCTTCGCGTACACCACCAGCACGTCCGCGTCGGGACCGTTGGTGATCCACATCTTGGTGCCGTTCAAGACCCAGCGGTCGCCCTTGAAGTCGGCGCGCAGCTTCATGCTGACGACGTCCGAGCCCGCGTTCGGTTCCGACATGGCCAGGGCGCCGATGTGCTCGCCCGTGATCAGTTTCGGCAGGTACTTCGCCTTTTGCTCGGCCGTGCCGTTGCGCTTGATCTGGTTCACGCACAGGTTCGAGTGGGCGCCGTAGGACAGGCCGACGGAAGCCGAGGCGCGCGAGATCTCTTCCATGGCGATGATGTGCGCCAGATAGCCCATGCCGGCGCCGCCGTATTCTTCGCTGACGGTGATGCCGAGCAAGCCCATGTCGCCCATCTTGCGCCACAGGTCCATGGGGAACTGGTCGGTGCGGTCGATCTCGGCCGCGCGCGGCGCGATTTCGGCGGCGGCAAATTGTTGGATCGCTTCGCGCAGGGAGGCGATGTCGTCGCCGTGGTCAAAGGTCAAGCCTGGGAGATGGAGCATGTCGTCCTCGTCGTCGTTATAAGTGTGGCGGTCATGGGTGCCGGGTCAGTGAAGCTATGATACTCAGTTGTGACGTTTACGTAAACGTAAAGTGGCGCGCGCGGCAGGTGTGCGCCGCTTGCCTTGCTAGCTTGTTTGCGCCTTATCAAGGTTCAAGTCCGCCAGCATGCGCGCGCACGCGTCTTCATGCGCGCTGATTTCCGCCAGCGCCATTTCGATATCGATGCGTTGCTGCTCCAGGGTCTGCCGGTGCTGCGCCAGCACGCCCAGGAAGCGGTCCATCTGCGCGCGCGTGTCCTTCGGCGACTCGTACATGTCGACCAGGCTCTTGATCTCCGACAAGGCCAGGCCCAGGCGCTTGCCGCGCAGGGTCAGTTTCAGGCGGGTGCGGTCGCGCGGCGTGTAGACGCGGCTGCGGCCGCCTGCGCCTTCGCGTTTCGGGCTGAGCAAGCCCTGGTCTTCATAGAAACGGATGGCGCGCGCCGTGATGTCGAATTCCCGCGCCAGTTCGGTAATGGTATAGGTCGTCATGGGTGCGGGCGGTGTCGGTTGCATGGGTGGTCGGTCGTCAGATGGGATGCGGCGAGACAGGTGGTGGCAAAGTGCCGTTTACGTCAACGTCAATACTATTGTAGCGTGCCCTGCCCGTGCTGCAACAAAGAAAAAAGAAGGCGTAAAGGGAGAATTTGGCGAATCAGACAACAATTACTGAAAATAAATTGATTCTTCTTGCACAAACGAGCTTAAGATCGAGAGTTGGTGGCCAAGATGACACCAAAAAGAGCTTTCCTGGCATAACGGCGACATTCTTTTCGCTGCGATGGCAGTAAAATTTTTTAGGTGCAGATTCTTTCCAGTAGGCACGATCAAAAAACAACGTTTCACTATGAACACGTTGTTCATGTCGTTTCCATATTGGAAACAAAATGGCCCTTCTGAAAACTTTGTCTACAAGAAATTGTATGACATGGGCATTGCATGTATCGGTAGAGGAGGGCATTATCCGATACCGTACGTTGTAATGCCAAACCGAGGCTTTGAATCGTGCTGCAGTGCGAAAATCAAGGCTAGCCGCGAATTTGACCCGAAGCCACGCAGAATCGCAAGAGAAAATTCGGCCCACTTTTTGACCTGAAAAGCCCGGCCGGAGTGTTAATTGTTAATTGATACTCTTTTCAAATGTAACAATCTGTATGGTCATTCAAGAAACTGACTTTCATGTTACAACATGAAATAGTACACCTATGAATTCTTCTAACGAACGCGAAAGCTTCAGCCAGCGACTTCAGTTGGCTCTCAAAAACGCCCATTACTCTCCAGACAGCCCGACCAGACTGGCCCGGGAATTCAACATCCGTTTCGATGGACGCCCGATTACTGTGCATGCAGCTAGGAAATGGTTAGTAGGTGAAGCAATTCCCACGCAAGAAAAATTGCGCATGATTGCCCAATGGTTGGGCGTTCCCGCGGAATGGTTGCGTTTTGGCGGTCCGGAAAGCGCCACGCCGAATGGCGAAGCGGGCAGCGCTTTATCGCGCTTTGAGTCCGCCGATGTGAAATTAATTGCCGATTTGCAAAGATTAGATGAACATCATCGTCAAATCGCGCGAGAATTTATTCGCATGCTGGTGAGAGTCAACTACCAAAAGTAAGCATCCAGGCCCTCCCCGGCCGGCGCCGTCCGCCTTACGCTGGCGGCGCTCCCCCTGTCCTTTTATTTGCGCAAGGTCATACTGGAGACATGATTTTGCCGCACAATAAGACCTCGCATGTTGCGCTGCAGCGGAATTATTTGACAATAATCCCGTACGCAGCGGCGCAGCGGCCAATACCAGCGCATAATCACATCAGAAGCAGCCAGTTCATCCACTACGGAGCCGAGCATTTGAGCCGTCTTATGAAAAGTAACTACAGCAATACCGCGCAGCTGAAGGACTTGATGACCGTGCCCCCCATGACTGCCGCGCAACATGCGGAAGTGATGCGCAAACGGATCGCCCACCGCAGGATGGTTGAAGAAGCCAGGGATTTGAAGCAGGCCAGTGCTCATCAGTTCGACAAGCGGTGAGGGATGCCTGACCAAAGCTACTGCGCGTCGCGCTTTGCGGCCGGCGATGCTCACCGTGCTTCAGCACGGTTGCGCTTCTCGGCCACAAATCACTGACGCTCGCTACGCTTTTGTCAGGCATCGTGACTTGGCAGGGGTTTCCCCGCTTTGATTGCGTTGGTGATGTCAGGTTTCTGACGCTTTAAGACCATTCCACCGCGGTGCCAGGTCGTGCTCGATGCCGAGCAGGTCGATGACCCTCGCCACCGTATGGTCGACCATGTCCGCAATGCTGTGCGGGTGGTGATAAAAGCTCGGTAAGGGCGGGAAGATGATGCCGCCCATTTCGGTCACGGCCGTCATATTGCGCAGGTGCGCCAGGTTGAACGGCGTTTCGCGCACCATCAGGATCAGGCGCCGGCGCTCCTTGAGCACCACATCGGCGGCCCGCGTGATCAGATTATCCGACAAGCCGTGCGCGACGGCCGCCAGGGTCTTCATCGAGCACGGCGCGACGACCATGCCATCGGATTGAAACGAGCCGCTGGCGATCGACGCGCCGATGTCGCGCAGCTTGTGCACCACGTGCGCCTGCGCTTCGACGTCCTTGCGTCCCACGCCCGTTTCCTGGTGCAGGGTCAAAACAGCGGCATCGGACAGGACCAGATGCGTCTCGACGCCGGGGATGGCGCCGAGCAATTGCAGCAGCCGCAAGCCATACACGGCACCCGTGGCGCCCGTGATGGCCACGACGACACGGCGCGGCCGCTGCTGCTGATTAGGCATCCAGCAGGGACTTCAATTCGCCCGATTCAAACATTTCATTCATGATATCGGAACCACCGATGAACTCGCCTTTGACATACAGCTGCGGAATGGTCGGCCAGTTCGAGTAATCCTTGATGCCTTGGCGAACTTCCGGGTCATCCAGCACGTTGACGGTAGCGATGTTTTCCACGCCGCACGCTTTCAGGATCTGGATGGCGCGGCCGGAAAAGCCGCACTGCGGGAACTGGGCCGTGCCCTTCATGAACAGCACGACTGGCGTGTTCGTCACGGTTTCTTTGATCCAGGTTTGTACGTCGCTCATAGCTGCCTCTGATGGGTAAATAAATAGATGCCGTCATTTTATAAGAAAACGACGGCACGGGTATGCGCTCAAGTCATAAATCGGGCAAGTCAGCCACGTTGACGCTTATAAGGTTTTGCCCAGACAGGTCGATTGTGCCGCGCCCACGTATTTGCCCCAGGCAAGGACCGGCACATAGCCGTGCCTGGCATAAAACGCTACCGCGCGGGCATTTGCCACGCGGGTGGACAGGTGCAGGGCCTGATAGCCATGCCGGCGCGCCTGCGCCTCCACGTGGGCCAGCAGGGCCGCGCCCACGCCTGTGCTGCCGGGATGCGCATACATGCGCTTGAGTTCGCCTATGGAACTGTCCGGCCCGCCCAGCGGGCGCAGGGCGGCGCAACCGAGCAGTGCTCCAGCCGCATCGCGGGCCAGGTAAAAGCCGCCGCGCGGCGTTGCCGCTTCGACATCGAAGGAGGAACGGCCGCTGTCGCCATTGATGCGCAGCAGCGCGTCCGACAATGCGTCGAGCAGCAGCTGGGCATCCGGGCTGGCGGCGTCCACCGCCAGGATGACGAGGTCACGCCCGGCGGCCATGGGCTTAGCCGCGCAGCTTGGCGAAGGCGGCGGCCATGCTGCCGGCCGGCTCGGGCGCGTTGCGCGACTGCGACTGGTGCTGCGCCATGCTGCGGCGGTCGTTGCGGTCGCCACGCTGCTCGGGCTTGCTGCCCGCTTGCGGCGCGCTGTCCGTCAGGCGCATGGTCAGCGCGATGCGCTTGCGCTTCTCGTCGACTTCCAGCACTTTCACGCGCACGACCTGGCCTGCTTTCACCACCGTGTGCGGGTCTTTCACAAACGTGTTCGACAGGGCCGAGATGTGCACGAGGCCATCCTGGTGCACGCCGATATCGACAAAGGCGCCAAAGGCGGCCACGTTGGTGACCACGCCTTCGAGAATCATGTCCGGGCGCAAGTCGCGGATTTCTTCCACGCCTTCCTTGAAGGTGGCGGTGGTAAATTCCGGACGCGGGTCGCGGCCCGGCTTTTCCAGTTCCTTCAGAATATCGCTAATGGTCGGCACGCCGAAGGTTTCATCCGCGTATTTTGCCGGGCTGAGGGTTTTCAGCAAGGCGGTCTCACCGATGACGGCCTTGATATCCTTCTTGATGTCGGCCAAAATCTTTTCCACCAGCGGGTACGATTCCGGGTGGACGGCCGAGGCGTCCAGCGGGTTCTCTCCGCCCATCACGCGCAGGAAGCCCGCCGCCTGTTCGTAGGTCTTGTCGCCCAGACGCGGCACCGCCTTCAAGGCCGCGCGCGAGGTGAACGCGCCCTTCATGTCGCGGTAGGTGACGATGCTTTGCGCCACGCTGGCCGACAGGCCGGACACGCGCGCCAGCAGGGGAGCGGACGCCGTGTTGACGTCCACGCCCACGGCATTTACGCAATCTTCCACCACGGCATCGAGCGAGCGAGCCAGCTGGCTTTGACTCACGTCATGCTGGTACTGGCCCACGCCGATCGATTTCGGGTCAATCTTGACCAGCTCGGCCAGCGGGTCTTGCAAGCGGCGCGCGATCGAGACGGCGCCGCGCAACGACACATCCATGTCCGGCAATTCCTTCGAGGCGAACTCGGACGCCGAATACACCGACGCGCCCGCTTCCGAGACGACGATCTTCGTCATCTTCGCTTCCGGGTGCTGCTTGATCAAATCCTGCGCCAACTTGTCCGTTTCGCGCGACGCGGTGCCGTTGCCGATGGAAATCAAGGACACATTGTGCTTGGCGGCAAGACGACCCAGCGTGTGCAAGGAGCCATCCCAGTCGTTCTTCGGCTGGTGCGGGTAGATCACGGCCGTGTCGACCACTTTACCGGTGGCATCGACCACGGCGACCTTGACGCCCGTGCGCAAGCCGGGATCGAGGCCCATGGTGGCGCGCTGGCCGGCCGGCGCGGCCAGCAGCAGCGCTTTCAGATTGGTGGCGAAGACGTTGATCGCGTCGAGTTCCGAGCGTTCGCGCAGCGCGCCCATCAGTTCAGTTTCCAGGTGCATGAAGCTTTTCACGCGCCAGGTCCAGCGCGCCGTGTCCGCCAGCCACTTGTCGGCCGGACGGCCTTGCTGCTTGATGCCGAAGCGGGCGGCGATGCGGCCCTCGCACGGATTGTGCGGCGCATCCCATTTCGGTTTTTCCGCTTCCGTGTCCAGGCGCAGGGTGACGTCGAGGATGCCTTCGCGGCGGCCGCGCAGCAGCGCCAGCGCGCGGTGCGATGGCACGGTGGAAATGGTTTCCGAGTAGTCGAAATAATCGGCGAATTTCTCGCCTTCGTCCTGCTTGCCTTCCACCACTTTCGATTCGACGATGCCGTGTTCCTGCACGTATTCGCGCAAGGTTTGCAGCAGGGTCGCGTCTTCGGCGAAGCGCTCCATCAGGATCTGGCGCGCGCCGTCGAGGGCCGCCTTGGTGTCGGCCACGCCCGGGTTGTTGCCGTCGGCACTCGTAAACGCCTCGCGCAGGAACTTGCCCGCTTCCATTTCCGGCGTCAGTTCCGGGTTTTCCAGCAAGCCGTCGGCCAGCGGCATCAGGCCCGCTTCGATGGCGATCTGCGCCTTCGTGCGGCGCTTCTGTTTGTATGGCAAATACAGGTCTTCCAGGCGGGTCTTGTCTTCCGCGTGCATGACGGCGTCGAGCAGCTCGGGCGTCATCTTGTTCTGTTCCGTGATCGACGCCACGATGGCGGCACGCCGCTCTTCCAGTTCGCGCAGGTAGCGCAGGCGCTCTTCGAGCAGGCGCAGCTGGATATCGTCGAGGCCGCCGGTCGCTTCCTTGCGGTAACGGGCGATGAAGGGCACGGTGGCGCCTTCGTCGAGCAGTTCGATGGCGGCGGCAACCTGCACCGGTTTGGCGGCAAGTTCAAGGGCAAGGCGTTGTTCGATAGTGGGCAGCATGGTTGTTTCCAGAGCGATCAAGCCTGGAATGATACGCAATCGGCGCGATTGCGCAATCTTGACAGCGCAAATGGACTGTGCGTTGACAAGCGGCCTAGCGAGCCGGCAGCAGCGGGCTGGCGGGCGTGGGAGCTGGCGGCCTTTGCGGCGTGACGGACTTGCCAAAGGCATTGCCCATGCGGTGTTCGAGGGCGGCGCGGTTGTACAGGCCCAGCTGGTTCGATGGCCGCTGCATGATCGCTTCGGCGCCGGACAGGGCGGGCGGCGGCCCGTTCATGGTGTTGCTATTCGGCAATAATTTTTCATTCAGGCAAGACATCGATGGCGCGCGCCGGCCATTCGCTTCCACTTCCACGCAGCCCTTTGGCGGCGCGGCGGCCTTCACGACGACGGTGTGCTCGTCCGCCTGCGCGGGCAGGGCGGCGCAGATCAACAGCAACAGTGATAACAGGCGTGCCATGGCGGCTCCCGGAGCGGTGAATAAGCGTCCAGCATAGCAAGGTCATGTGTCGCGGCGATGACACAGAGCGGGACGCGGGCTGGCGCCATGTCATGCAGTTGTCATTTTATGAAGCTACCATCCTGCCATTCTGCAGACAACATTGCAGTCAAGACACTTCATGAGCAGGATTTTTCGTTGCGTCCCCTGGAAAATGACACTAAGCCACCGCCGCGCCGCAAGGGGCAATGCCCTGTCCGCCTGCTTGCTGATGACATTGATGACATTGATGACATTCGCGCGGCCCGCTACCGGTGCGGATGGCGCTGATGCCGGCGCGCACTCTACCCTGCGCTTCGACTTGCCTGCCCAGCCGCTCGACGCGGCCCTGGTGGCGTTTGGCGAAGTGACCGGGTATTCCGTGCTCGTCAGCAGCCAGCTGGCGGCCGGCAGAGTGGCAGCGCCCGTGCGCGGCGACTACACGCCGGCTGAAGCGCTGCAGCGCTTGCTGGCCGGCACGCAACTGGGCGCGCGCTTTAGCGGCAGCAATGCGTTTACCTTGCTGGCGCTGGCCGACGCCCCGGCAGCGCCGGCGCCCTTGCCGGCCCAGGCCGCTCCTGCCGCGCCACCGCTGCAAGGCTATGCGGTCATCCTGCAGCGTTCGCTCACGCGCGCCCTGTGCCGCTTGCATCCGGACGCTTTCGGCCGCTACCGCCTGGCCTTCCAGTTGTGGCTCGACGAGCGGGGCAAGGTGCGCGCCGTGCACGTGCTGGAAGCGAGCGGTGTGGAACAGCGCGACAACGCCGTAGTGCAGCGCCTGCGCAGCCTGCTGATGGACGGCGCGCCACCGGCGGGCTTGCCGCAGCCGCTGACGATCCTGTTGACGCCGCGGCCCGACCCAGCTGCCGATTGTGCGCCCTACCTGCCGGCCGGAGCGACTTGAGCATGTCGGACTTGCTGAAAGCCACCTTGCGCAAGCTGTTCCTGGAACGCTATGGACAGTTTCGCCGCCACCTGCAGCGCCGCCTGGGCTCGGAAGACCTGGCCAACGACGCGCTGCATGAAACGTATTTGCGCGTGGAGCGGATGAACGCGCCCGAGGCGATCAGCTACCCATCCGCGTATCTGATGCGCATCGCCATCAACATTGCGGAAGATCAACGCCGCGACAATGCGCGCCTGCTCAGCCTTCCCGATATCGACGACTTGTACGAGATGGCCGACGAGCTGGCCGACCCGGCCCGCACCTTCAGCGCGCGCGCCGAACTGGAAGAACTGGAACGGGCCTTGCAGGAGTTGCCGAAACGCCGGCGCGCCATCGTCATCGCCGCCCGCGTCGACCAGTTGCCGCACCGCGACATCGCCGAACGCTTCGGCATTTCCGCCCGCACGGTGGAGAAGGAATTGCGCGCCGGCCTCGAACATTGCTGCGAGCGCATGGGACGCGATTTCATTCAGCGCTTCGGTCCCGGCGCGGGAAAAACGTCTAAACATCATGATTGAACAAGCGGAAGACGACATGAGTGTCATCCAGAAGGAAGCGCAGGCATGGGTCGTGCGCCTGGCCTCGGGCCAGGTCAGCGAACGCGATGCGCAAGTGTTTCGCCACTGGTGCGCGCGCAGCCGCAGGCATGCGACGGCGTTTGCCGAGGCGCGCGCCGTGTGGGGCGCCATGGCGCCGGCCGCGCGCGCCGTCAAGCGGGCACAGGCGCCGGTGAATACGGCGCGGCGCGCCTGGCTGGGCGCCGGCGTGGCCGCCTCGCTGGGCTTGCTGGTGCTGCGCCCGCCGACGGACCTGTGGCCGGCCGTGGCGGGCCTGGCCGCCGACTACGCCACGGGCACGGGCGAGCAGCGCGAAGTGGCGCTCGATGGCGGCGTGCTGGTGCAGATGAATACGCAGACGCGCCTCGACGCGGCGCCCGTGCAGGACGGCGCCGCATCGCTGGTGCTGCTGGCGGGCGAGGCGGAATTCCAGGCCGGCCTGCGCGGCGCGGCGCGGGTGCGCGTGCAGGCGGGCGACGGCAGCGTGTCGGCCGGCAGCGCGCGCTTCAATATCCGCCTGTTCGGCCAGGAAGTGTGCGTGACGTGCCTGGCGGGCCGCTTGCGCGTGGCGCAGGCCGGCCACGATGCGGAACTGGCGGCGGGCCAGCAGCTGCGCTACCGGCCCGAGCATTTCGGCATTGCCCGCGCGGTGGCCAAGAGCGACGTCAGCGCCTGGCGCCACCGGCTGCTGGTTTTTAAACAAAGCACCCTGGCCGAGGTGGTGGACGAGGTGAACCGCTACCGTCCCGGCAAGCTGATCCTCAATGGCGACGCCTTGAAACAGACGCGCGTGCAAGCGAGCTTTTCGCTCGACCGCCTCGACGACGTGATCGCCCTGATCCAGGATGCGTATGGCGCGCGCGTGACGCGGCTGCCGGGCGGCATCGTGCTGTTCGGCTGAACCCCGCCTTGGCGCGCCAAGGCGGAGCGCCAATTATGACATTTTGATGACCTTTTGCAGTCCCGGACCTTGTTCCCTGTCAATGCTGCTGGAAGCCGCGAATCAGTGCCTGCCGCCCGCCCCGTGCGTGGTGCGCGCCGCCTCGCGATATCGGTCAGCAACGGAACATGAAAAGGGAATGTCGCCATGCAGCGAAGCAAGTCGGTCACGAAACACGCATCCTCATCCGCCATGGCGGGCAACCGGACCGGTCTCCCGGTGCGTCTGAAACCGCTGGCGTTGGCCATCGCCATGCTGCTGCAGGCGGGCGGCGCGCAGGCGCAGCAGCCGTTCAGCGGCGCCTGGTTCGCGGGCAAGGGTGCGCAGCAGGGCACGGCCGCCACCACGGGGCGCCTGCCGAATGGCCAGCCGGCTACCTCGCTGAACAATCCCCTGCTGCAGCAGCAAAAGGCCGAAGGCAAGCTGCAGCAATCGCTGAATAACCTGTTGCTGGCCGCGCGCGGCATCGCCGCCGAGCAGGCGGTGCAGGCGGCCGCGCGCCAGGCGGCGCTGGCGGCGGGCGGCGCGCCCGATGGCCTGGTCAAGGGCGGCTTGCAGGTCGACACGAACAGCCTGACGGCCGGCTGGCTCAATGCCCAGGGCCCTGTGCAGACCCAGGCCGACGGGAAGACCGTCGTGAAGGTCGTGCAGACGGACGACAAGGCGATACTGAACTGGGAAAGTTTTAACGTCGGTAAGAACACCAGCTTGCAATTCGACCAGAAATCGAACTGGTCCGTATTGAACCGGGTCAATGATCCGCTGGCGCGCCCCAGCCAGATCCAGGGCCAGATCAAGGCCGACGGCACGGTGATGATCGTCAACCGCAACGGCATCGTGTTTACGGGCAGCAGCCAGGTCGATACGCGCAACCTGGCGGCGGCCGCCATGGGCATGAGCGACAGCCAGTTCAAGAGCGGCCTGTACGGCAAGGCGCAGGGCACGGGCGCCGTGCCGACCTTCGCGAATGACTTGCTGCTGGGCCAGAATACCTCCACGCATGGCAAGGCCGAGGCGGACGTCGTCGTCGCCGCCGGCGCGCGCATCGACACGCGCAAGCCGCAGACGGTGACGGAAGGCGGCGGCTACGTGCTGCTGGCCGGCCGCAGCGTCGACAACGCGGGTGCCATCACCACGCCGAATGGCCAGACCACCCTGGCCGCCGGCGACGCCATCATCGTGCGCCCGGGCCAGGGCACGGACAAGAACCAGTACTCGAGCACGCGCGGCAATGAAGTCGAGATGCTGCGCGCGGCGGACAGCAAGGCGGGCAGCGTCGTCAACAATGGGCTGATCCAGGCGGCCGGCGGCGACATCACGCTGAGCGGCAACACGCTGCGCCAGGATGGCGTGCTGCTGTCGAGCACCAGCGTCAACGGACGCGGCAGCATCCACCTGGCGGCGGCGGGCGAGAATGCCGGCGTCACCCTGGCGCGCGGCAGCGTCAGCGCCATTGTCATCGACGACAACGGCGCCACGGCGCTCGACGTGCAGCGCGATACCTTGCTGAAGGACACGGGCAAGGGCACGGACACGCCGCAGGACCGGCGCGACCAGTCGCTGGTGCGCATCGTCTCCGCTGGCAATGTCGAGTTCGAAGGCGATTCGCTGACCCTGGCCACGGGCGGCCAGGTGCTGGTCGACGCGGCCCGCCGCAGCCACGTGGCGCGCGACGCCGCCATCGACGTCTCGGGCGCCGTCGGCGTGAAGGTCGACATGAGCAGCAACAATGTGCTGATCAACGTGCAAGGCAACGAACAGCGCGACGCACCGGGCAGCCGCGACGCGAAATACCTGAACAACAGCGACGTGTGGGTTGACCGCCGCGACCTGGTGCTGGTGCCGGCCGGCACGAATGGCTACGCCACGGACCGCTGGTACACGGCCGGCGGCTTGCTGGAAGTGAGCGGCTACCTGAACACCAGCGGCCACGGCATCGGCGAATGGGCGGCCCAGGGCGGCACCGTCGGCTTTGGCGGCGGCGAAGTGGTGACGCAGGCCGGTTCGCGCATCAACATCGCCGGCGGCTCGCTCGACGTGCAGACGGGCATGGTCAAGCAGACGTGGCTGAAGGGCGCCGATGGCGCGATGTACAAGCTGAGCACGGCGCCCGGCGACAATTTGTACACGGGCCTGTACCGCGGCTATGAAAGCACGCATGCGCGCTGGGGCGCGAACACGACGGAAACGTACGCGAATGCCCTGATCGGCCCGCGCGAACGCCTGGAAAACGGCTATACGGTGGGCCGCGACGCGGGCCGCCTGATCGTGTCCACGGGCGCCGCCGTGCTCGAAGGCGATATCGACACCTCCGTCTTCCAGGGCGAGCGCCAGCAGCGCAAGCGCGATGACGGCATGGACAGCTACAAGCAGGCGCAGACGGCGGCGGCGCGTGCCGGTCAATTGATCGTTGGCAAAATGACGCCCGTCTTCGATCCGAAGGCGGGCCAGCTGCGCGACAGCCCGCAAGCCGTGCTGGAAAAGGTGCAAATCAGCAAGGTGGCGGGCATCGCCGATGGCCAGCTGCTGGGCGAAGCCTTGCCGGCCGCGCGCAGCAAGACCTTGCAGCTCGATGCGGACTGGCTCAACGGGCTGGAATTGGGTGCCCTGAATATCTACGCCTACGACAAGCTCGACGTCAATGCCGACGTGCGCGTGGCCGATGGCGGCGACATCGCCCTGCACGCCACCGACGTGGCCATCAAGGCGAATGTCAGCGCGCGCGGCGGCAGCATCGCCGCCGGCGACATCGTTTCGCGCTACCTGGCGGGGGCGGGCGACGTATGGGCTGAAGGCAAGCTGGTGCCGGACAACCGTCCCACGGGAACGGCCGGTGTGCGCGTGGCGCCCGGCGTGCGCCTCGATGCGCGCGGCCTGTGGAGCAACCTGGAACTCGACCCGGGCGCGGTCGCCGGTTTGCCGTATGTGAATGGC
Source organism: Janthinobacterium sp. GW823-FHT01H08 (assembly GCF_058797855.1). Lineage (NCBI taxonomy): Bacteria > Pseudomonadati > Pseudomonadota > Betaproteobacteria > Burkholderiales > Oxalobacteraceae > Janthinobacterium > Janthinobacterium sp. GW823-FHT01H08. Next base: position 187,088 of record NZ_CM179504.1, on the reverse strand, counting down.
GGCAAGGTTACCCTGAAGAGCTCCGGCGGCATCGACCTGACGGGCGGCAGCGTCATCGACGTCTCGTCCGGCGCCGCCCTGATGGGCAATGGCAGCCTGCAGGGCGGGCGGGGCGGCGACATCACCCTGGCCGTCGACCTGCCGACGGAGAAAGCGCCGACGGGCGCCATGCTCAAGCTCGACGGCGAATTGCGCGGCCATGGCGTGAAGGGCGGCGGACGCCTGGTGATCGACAGCGGCGCGGCCGTCAGCATCGGCGGCAAGCTGCAGGGCGGCGACGTGCTGGCGGCGGGGACCGGCGCTGCGCCAGGCCTGCGCCTGGCCGATGAATTCCTGATCGCCCAGGGCGAGAAGATCCCCTTCGATCTTGCGCTCAGCACCAGCCTGATCAAGCCGGGCCAGGTTTTGAGCAAACCCGTGACGGCGGACGTGTCGGCGCAGAAACCGCTGGTGCTGGGAGCCGACCTGCTGGTGCCGTCAGGCGCCTATGTCGTCATCGCCGGCGGCACGTCTGTCTACCAGGGTTCCATCGTTCGCGCCGGCAGCGTGCTGACAGCCGTCAACAACCTGCCGGTCGGCTTCGTGGTCTCGGCGGCGGTCTTTCCGAACGGCTTGCCGATCCCGCCGGTGACGACGCAGTATGCGGCCGGCAGCATCGCCACCGACGACCTGCGCGCGCCGCGCGGCATGCTGCTGCCGGCCGGCACGGTGCTGGGGCGCGACGTGACCGTCAAGCCGCTGCTGGCGCTGGACGCCAGCCTGTTCCAGAGCGGCTTTGCCGACTATGCCGTCACGGGCCGCGATGGCGTGGTGGTGGTCAAGGACGCGCACATCGACGTCACCATGCCCGTGCTGCGCTTTAATCCCGCCACCGGCCACACGGTGGCAGGCGGCACCGACCCGGGCGCCGCGCTGGAAGTGTGGACGCCGCCGCTGTACCAGGAGGATGCGCGCAAGGCCCGCTTGACGCAGCGTACCGGCGCCGACCTGTCGCTGACGGCCGGCAGCTCCTACGTGAAGGGCGCCCTGGCGGTGCAGGAAGGCGCCGCCATCAAGGTCGATCCGGGCCGCCAGATCAGCCTGACGGGCAATGACCAGATCACCATCGACGGCCGCCTCGACGCCTGGGGCGGCAAGATCACCATCCTGCCGGGCACGTTTGGCACGGGCAATGAGGTGGATGTGCCGAACGGCAAGGGACAAGCCACCTCGATCTGGATCGGCGACAAGGCCGTGCTCGACGTGGCCGGCCGCGCCACGGTCGCCACCGACATGCGCGGCGGGCGCTATGGCCGTGCCGACCAGGGCGGCAGCATCGAAATCGGCGCCCGCTACAAGGCCGATGCGGCCAGCGTCGACGCGGCCGATGCCTTTGTCGTCGTGCGTCCGGGCGCGCTGCTCGACGCCAGCGGCGCGCACGCCACGCTGGACTTGCCGCAGCAGGGCACCGTCAACGTGGCTGGCAACGGCGGTTTGATCTCGCTCAGTTCGTATAACGGCATCTTTGCCGACGGCACCCTGCGCGCGGCGGCCGGTGGCGCCGGGGCGGCCGGCGGCACCCTGGCGCTGGCGCTGGACACGCCCAATTATGGCAAGGTCAACCGTTACAACTTGCAAGGCGACAACGTGGACAACGCGGTGCGCGTGCCGCGCGAAATGCAGCTGGCGCAGGTGCAGGGCGAGAGCGCCTTGCCCGACGACTTGCGCGCCGGCCAGCAGGATGCGGCGCTGCGCTACGGCAGCGCGCGCCTGGGCGCCGACCGCGTGCAGGCGGGCGGCTTCGACAACCTGGCCCTGCACGTGAACGGCATGCTCAGTTTTGACGGCGACGTCAGCCTGTCGCTGGGCCAGAGCCTGCGCCTGAGCGCCAGTTCGCTGGGGCTGGCGCAGCAGCCTTTGCCCGATGGCGAGGACAAGGCGGCCAGCCTCGCCAGCCAGGTGTACCTGGCGGCGCCGTATGTGCGCCTGGGGACGGCCGCGCGTGCGCAGAAGGACGATTACATCGTGCCCAATGCCGTGAAAGGCTCGAAGAACCTGGGCAAGGGACGCGGCATGCTGGGCGTGCCGCTGGTGGCCGAAGATTCCCTGCTGCAGATCGATGCGGGCATGCTCGATATCGCGGGCGAGGTCAACATGGGCACGCGCGGCACCATCGCGCAGAGCAGCGGCGCCGACCTGGTGGTCGAACGCGACGCCTTCGAGCAGCTGACCCTGAGCAGCCGCGGCGACATGCGCCTGTCGAACAGCGCCGCCCTGTACCAGCCCGGCAATGCCACCCTGGTCGCCGCGCAGATCTACCCGGCCACGGGCGACAGCGGCATGGTCACGGTGGGCCAGAAGAGCGGCATCGACGAATACGGCAATATCCGCGTCACGCTCGACCCGTTGCGCACGCTCAATATCGGGCGCAGCGGCGACGGCGCCATGCCGAACCAGCCGTTCTCCGTGTTCGGCACCCTGAGCCTGGTTGCGCCCACCATCAACCAGCATGGCGTGCTGCGCGCGCCGCTGGGCCAGATCAACCTGGGCGCCGAAGGCTTTGAAGCCAATACGGGCCGCGTCAACTTGTTGCCTGGCAGCCTGACCTCGGTCAGCGCGAAAGGCTTGACGATGCCCTACGGCGGCACGCTCGATGGCTTGAGCTACCTGTATGACGGCAATGATGTCGTGTTCAAGGGCGTGGGCAACGGCCCGGAGATCGCCTTGACGGGCGCCGCCATCGACGTGCAGCAAGGCGCCGTGCTCGACATGTCGGGCGGCGGCACCTTGACGGGCGCGGCCTTCCTGGCCGGACGCGGCGGCTCCACCGACGCGCGCCTCAATCCGCTGGTGCAGATGAAGCCGAACGGCGGTTTCACCCTGCCCGGCCTGAACACCAACCCCGTGTACGCCATCCTTCCCGGCGTGCAGCCGGACGTGGCGCCCTTGACGGCCGAGCAAGGCGCGGGCAAGCCCGCCGTGGGACGTCAGATCACTATCGGCGCGGGCGTGCCCGGCCTGGCGGCCGGCACCTACACCTTGCTGCCGTCGAATTTCGCCCTGCTGCCTGGTGCGTTCCGCGTGGAATTGAATGGCCTGGCGGGCGCCGTCGAGGCGGGCGGCACGGTGGCCATGCGCAATGGCTCGTATGCGACGGCGGCGCAGACGGGCGTGGCCGGCACGGCGATCCGCGACGTGGTGGCGCGCCAGGCCATCCTCACGCCGGCCGACGTGCTGCGCACCTATTCCCAATACAACGAGACGGGCTATGCCGCCTTCGCCGTGGCGCAGGCCACGCGCGACGGCGTGCCGCGCGCCGCGCTGGAGCGCGATGCCAAGGGCGTGCGCGTGCAGCTGATCGCCCCGTCCGTGCACAGCGTCAAGGACAACCATACGCCGTTGATGATGGATGGCAGCGCCCTGTATGCGCCGGCCGAGGGCGGCTTCGGCGGCTCCCTGCTGCTGGGCACGGGCAATCATGCGTCGACGCGCTACGAGGTGCTGGCCGACGGCACGGCGCCGCTGGCCGATTTCAATGGCGTCTCCGTGCATGCGTCACAGATCAATGCCTTCGGCGCCCAGCGCGTGGGCATCGGCGGCTTGCCGCGCGTGACCTACAGCGACTTTGGCACGGGCAGCAACCAGCGCGCCAATATCGCCGCCATCAAGGAATCGGCGGGCGGCATCGTGCTGCGCGACGGCGCCGTGCTGAAGGCGGCCGAAGTGTTTCTGGTGACGGCGAGAAAAGACGACGGCATCATTCTGGAACAGGGTTCCGGCATCAATACGCTGGGCCGCGGCAAGGCCGCCTGGGATTCCCGCGACGGCTATGTGTACGAACCGATGGGCAGCGTGCTGGCCGTCTCGAACGGCTGGCTGGACATGCTGCCGGCCGCGCCGCCGTCGTCCGAATCGTATGGCCCCGGCATCATCGATATCGGCGCGTGTGCGAAAACGGGCGGCGCCTGCGGCGGCAGCACCTCGCTGTATTCCGAGGGCACCATCGCCGCCGTGACGGAGCGCGCGTTTACCCTGCGCGACAACGTGCGCTACGGTACGCGCAACCTGGTGCTGGCGATGGGGTCGATCAATGTCGGCAGCGAGGCGTCGCTGGCGGACGCCAGCGCGCGCGGCGCCCTGCCGGACGGCCTGGCGCTGAACCAGGGCGTGCTCGACCGCCTGCTGCGCGGCGACACCAGCACGGGCGCACCGGCGCTGGAAAACCTGGGTTTGACGGCGCGCAATTCCTTCAATTTCTATGATTCGTCGCAGCTGTCGACCATCGATGCGGCCACGGGCAAGTCGTCGCTGTCGCGCCTGGTGCTCAACACGCCTGCCATCTACGGCTATGGCGGCACCGACGCGCTGGCGCGCATCCACACGGACACCCTCGTGTGGCAGGGCGCGACGAATGCGCCCGGCGCCGTCGTCGCCAATGGCCCCGGCACGGGCAGCGGCCGCCTGCAGGTCGACGCCAGGCGCATCGAATTCGGCTTCACGCCGGACAGCCGTCCCGACACCATCCACAAGCTGGACCGTCTGGTGCTGGGCTTTGGCCAGGTGGCGCTCAATGCCAGCGAACAGCTGACGGCCAACAACAAGGGCAGCCTGTCCGTCTACCAGTCGCAGAGCGCGTGGGATACGGCCACCAATGGCTACCGCTACAGCGGCGGCGATTTGCTGATCAACACGCCGCTGTTGACGGGCGCGGCCGGTTCCGTCAACCGCATCACGGCGGGCGGCGCCGTCAAGGTGAGCGCACCGGCCGGTGCCGCCGCCGCCACGCCGACGAATGCGGCGCTGGCCGGTGCCCTGGGCGCAGAAGTGGCCCTCAGCGGTAACAGTGTCAGCGTGGATACGTCGGTGGTCTTGCCGAGCGGAAAATTGACCCTGTCGGCCGAGCGCGATGTATTGCTGGGTGACAAGGCCAAGCTGGACCTGGCGGGCCGCAAGATCGATTTCTACGACACCAGCAAGTACAGCTGGGGCGGCGACGTGATCCTCGACAGCCGCGAGGGCGACGTGCGTCAGGCGGCCGCTTCCGTGATCGACGTGTCGGCCGTGAACAACCGCGCCGGCAAGCTCAGTGTAATCGCCACGGGCGAGGCGGCCGGCACGGCCGACTTGCGCGGCAGCCTGCTGGGCGGCGCCAGCGGCAGCTATGACGCGGGCGGCACTCAGGTGGCCTACGCGGCGGGCGGCCTGGAACTGCGCGCCCAGCATGTCGGCGATTTCGCCGGCTTGAACCAGCGCCTGACCACGGGCAAGGTGTTCGGCAGCCGCAGCTTCCAGCTCAAACAGGGCAATCTGGCCATCGGCGACGAGCTCAAGGCGCGCGAAGTGAGCGTCTCCGTCGATGCCGGCAGCCTGACGGTGAACGGCCGCATCGACGCCAGCGGCGAACAGGTGGGCAGCATCCGCCTGGCCGGCCGCGACGGCGTCACCATCCAATCGGGCGCCGTGCTCGATGCGCACGGCACGGTGCTGCGCACGGACAGCTATGGCCAGGTGATCGAGGCGCCGAACCGCGCCGTGATCGAACTGGCCGCGCCTGGCGGCCGCCTGACCCTGGAAAACGGCGCGCGTTTCGACCTGCGCAGCGGAGACAAGGGCGGCAACTACGGCAGCATCGACCTGAACGCGCGCCGCCTCGGCGGCGCCACGGGCGACGACATCGACATCGACGCGGCCGGTGCGCTGAACATCGCCGGCGCGCGCACGATCAACGTCAATGCCTTCTGGCAATACAAGGATGCGCCAGCGGGCACGGGCAAGGATGCGGACGGCCGCAGCTACCAGGGCATCAACCAGGCTTACCTGAACGAGAAACACGGGGACAGCCAGGCCTTCATGGCCAATGCGCTGGCGAACGGCAACTTGATGAACAACAAGCTGCGCGGCTTGCGCGGCGACGCCAATGCTTTCCACCTGCGCCCCGGCGTCGAGATCGTCAGCGCCACGCCGGGCGGCGACCTGCATATCGATGGCGACATCGACCTGTCCGGCCACCGCTATGACGGCGTCAATCCGCTGGCGCGCCTGAGCGGCGTGTACGGCTCGGGCGAAGCCGGTGCGCTGGTGCTGCGCGCCGGCGGCAAGCTCAGCGTCTTTGGCAGCATCACCGATGGTTTCGATACCAGCGTCCTGCCCGTCACGATCGATGACAAGGGCTGGCAGCTGGTGAAAGGCCGGTTGCCGTGGGGCGGCGAGGTCGTCGTGCCACAAGCGGGCCTGGTGACCCTGGCCGAAAACACCTATTTCAAATCGGGCACGAGCGTCAATTTCGCCGTGCCGATGAAAGCCATGGAGTTGCGCAGCGGTACCTTGCTGGCGGCGCGCGCCACCTTGACGGCGGAGTTGAACTTGCCTGCAGGCAGCGTGCTGGGCGGCGCCGTGCGCAATGCCGACGGCAGCGTGCTGTACGCGGCCGGCACCGTCTTGCCGAAGGCGCTGACCTTATCGAGCGGCATGCAGCTCGATGCCGGCCTGCGCCTGCCTGGCGCGGCCCAGGTGGCGGCCATGGTGTGGCCGGCGAACGTGGCCCTGCCTTTCCCGGAAGGCCGGCCGTGGGACGTGGCCGATGGCACGAATGCCGTCAATGGCGTGGTGCTGGCCTCGGCGCTGGCGCTGGACAAGGGCAGCGTGCTGCCCGCCGGCACCGTGGTCAGGCTGCCGGGCGACGTCACCATGGTGTCGCTGCGCAGCGCGGATGGCAGCGGAAGCCAGGGCCGCAACCTGGCGCTGGCGCCCATGCTGGCCCAGGGTTCGCAAGCGTGGTCGCTGCGCCTGGTGGGCGGCGCCGATACGGCGGCGGCCGACACGCGCGCGTTGAAACCGCATGCGAAGGACGCCCATCTGATGCTGGCCGATACGCATTACGGCCTGGACGCGGTGACTTCCATCGTGCCGGGTACGGGTTCGCCGGCCAAATATATCTTCAGCGAAGCGGCTCTCCTCGAAGGATATCCCGAAGGCGAGGTTGATATCGAGATGTACTTTGGTAATGAAGAGACCATGTTGGAGTTTGCCGCGTATCTGGTGGTCAAGGTGGCCGACGGCACGCCGCCTGAGAAGGTGACCAGCGTGGAGCCGGCGCGCCAGCCCCTGTTCAGCGTGCTGCGCACGGGCACGGGCGACCTCGATTTGCTCGCCGCGGGCGACTTCGACATGCGTTCGCTGTATGGCGTCTACACGGCGGGCACGCAGTCGGCCTCGCCGCTGGTCGGCGGCAAGGATCTGTTCAACCTGCCGCGCGGCCTGAACGCCAAGGGCCAGCTGCTCGGTGCGCTGGGCACGGACTTTACGCCGTTTGTCGATGGCGGCAGCCAGAGCCTGTACCGCGCCTGGTATCCCGAGCACGGCGGCAATCTGCTGCTGCGCGCCCAGGGCGACGTCAAGGGCGATACGCTGGGCACCTCCACGCAACGCCGCGAGGATGCCATCGGCTGGCTGCGCGCGCAGCAGGACACCAGCGACATCGGCACCTGGCTGTGGCGCCAGGGCAGCGGCAGCACGGGGGGCGGCGTGCCGACGGCATGGTGGATCAATTTCGGCACCTATGTCGCGCGTCCCGAAGGCGTCGACCTGTTCTCGGGCTTGCCGGGGCTGTCGGGCTTCACGGGCATCGGCACCCTGGGCGGCGGCAATCTGCTGCTGCAGGCGGGCGGCGACGCCGGCATGCTGGCCTCGCGCGCCGATCCGGGCGGCGAGTTCGCGCCGCGCAGCCAGGGCCTGAACGTGGCCGTGGGCAGCACGGGCAGGGTGACGCCGGACGGCAAGCTGCTGCTGACGGGCGGCGGCGACCTCGATATCCGCATCGGCGGCGGGCTGAACCCCGTGGCCGAGGTGCGCAGCTTCGACCGCAACGGCGACTTCGCGAATGCCGATACGCGCTTCGAGCGCCAGTACCCCACGCTCAACAGCACCTTCACCAACCTGCGCGGCGCGCTGCGCCTGGAGGCGGGCGCCGTGGGCGGCATCGAATTGCGCTTCGACCGCGCCGATCCGACGGAATCGCGGCCGTACGAAACCTACACGGCGGGCACGGCGATCGCCAGCGGCGGGCCCATCCTGGTGCCGGGCGACAGCGGCGTGCGCATCGATGCGCGCGGCGACGTGGTGCTGGGCGGCGTGGCCGATGCGGGCCGCGTGAAGCAACTGGGCTATGGTTCGCCGTTCAGCTACCAGGGCGTGGAGCGCACGGGCGAAGGCTGGAGCTGGTTCTCGCTGTGGACGCCGGCCACGGCCATCGACCTGTTCAGCGCGGGCGGCAACCTGACGCCCACCTCGTCCTGGATCAATGCGATGGCCGGCGACAACCACGCGCCGACGGACGGGCGCTTCGTCATGCCATCAGTGCTGCGCGCCGTGGCCGCCAGCGGCAGCTTGTACTACGGCAATGCCAGCCTGGGCAGGCTGGGTGATGGCGGCAAGGTGGACATGCCGCAAAACGGCGTGATCCTGGCGCCGTCGCCAGTGGCGCCGCAATTTGTCAGGACGGGCACGGGGCAGCTGGAAATGCTGGCCGCCGACTCCATCCATGCGGCCGGTTATCCGATCACGCCATCGGGCGCCGACCCGCGCCTGCTGCCGAATCCGTTCAATCCGGGCTTCGTCGGCGCACTGGACAAGGTCTGGTTTGGCCTGCTGCCGCTGCATAACGTCAGCGCCGATGCGCTGGCGCCGGGGCCATTGAAATGGTTTGGTACGACGTCGAATGGCGCCAGCGATGCCAATCAGCAAGTGTATCCGCTGTTTAGCATGACGCCGCCGACGGTCTCCGACTATGTGCCGGCAGGCCAGTTGCCCGCGCACTTCTATGCCAACAGCGGCGACATCGTCGGCCTGCGCACGGGCGGCATCGTGTACCGGGCGAAGCTGAAGGGCGAAACGGGCCCGCTGGGCCTGTGGTACGAGGGCGGCGGCGCCGTGGCCGTGCGTGCCGGACGCGACATCGTCAACTCCGGCACGCCGCTGGGAACGGTCGAGAGCGTGCCGGACGGCGCGGCGGGATGGACCGGCCAGCCCTTTGCCAACAGTCCCGAGCTGCCGGAAAAGCCGGTCGTCTTCGGCAGCTCGTCGGCGCGCGGCAATCTGTTCGTGCACCGCCATGCCGACGACGTTTCCGTCGTCAGCGCCGGGCGCGATATCCGCTACAGCACCTTCTATGTGGCGGGGCCGGGCCAGCTCAATGTGAGCGCCGGGCGCGACCTGTACATGGCCGACAAGGCGGAATTGCGCAGCCTCGGCTCCATCGTCAATGTCGGCCAGGACAAGCGCGGCGATGGCGCCGGCATCAGCGTGGCCGCCGGCGTGGGCCGCAACGGTCCCGACTATGCGGCCTTCGCGGCGCGCTACCTGGACCCGGCCAAGCTGGCCGACCCAAGCAAGCCGCTGGCCGACCAGGCCGGCAGCGCCGTGTATGTCTACGGCGGCAAGCTGACCCTGGCCGACTGGCTGCGCGGCCAGTTCGCCTACAGCGGCGACGAGGCGGGCGCTGCCGCCTTCCTCGGCACGAAGCAGGCCGAACTGGAAAAGGCAGGGGCGCAGACGGGCGGCGTGCGGCGCGACCTGGCGCGCGAATACGCGCAGGTCAGCCAGCTGCACCTGGTGAACTGGCTGACGACGCGCTTTGGCGGCGACAGCGGCCTGGGCATCCGCTACGACCCGGCCACCGATGCGCGCAGCTTCTTTGCCGCCTTGCCGAAGGAACAGCAGCAGGTGTACCTGAGCAATGTCTACTTTGCCGAGCTGAAGGCGGCCGGACGCGAGTACAACGATGCGGACGGCGCGCGCCGCGGCAGCTATCTGCGCGGCCGCGAAGCCATCGCTACCCTCTTCCCGGCGCAGGACAAGGCGGGCAAGAAGATCGAGTACCAGGGCGATCTGACGATGTTCAGCAGCGCGCTGTACACCGTCAGCGGATACGGCGGCGTGTTCACCAAGCGTCCCGTCGCGGGCGTGCGCTACCTGAGCCCGCAGGAATGGGCCGAGGCGGGCCGTCCCGACTACAACGTGCCTTACGTGACCGTCAATGATGCCGGCATCCACACGGATTTCGGCGGCGACATCGGCATCACGGTGCCGGGCGGCCGCGCGCTGATCGGCGTCGACGGCGGCTATGCGCCGGGCGAAGGCTCGGGCGTGCTGACGCAGGGACAGGGCGACATCCAGATGTATGCGAAAGACAGCATCCTGCTGGGCCAGAGCCGCATCTTTACTACCTTCGGCGGCAACATCCTGGCCTGGTCGGCCACGGGCGACATCAACGCGGGCCGCGGCACCAAGTCCACCGTCGTCTACACGCCGCAGCGCCGCGCGTACGACAGCATCGGCCTCGTCAGCCTGTCGCCGAGCACGCCGACGACGGGCGCCGGCATCGCCACGCTCAATCCGATCCCGGAGGTGCCGCCCGGCGACATCGACCTGATCGCCCCGCTGGGCAGCATCGATGCGGGCGAGGCGGGCATCCGCGTCTCGGGCAACGTCAATCTGGCCGCCCTGCAGGTGGTGAATGCGGAAAACATCCAGGTGCAGGGCAAGTCCACGGGCGTGCCAACCGTCGCCTCGGTGAACGTGGGAGCACTGAGCAATGCCAGCGCGGCCGCGACACAGGCCGTGACGGCGGCGCAGGACGTGCTGCAGCGCGAACGGGCCGCCACGCGCCAGGCGCAGCCATCGTTGTTCACCGTGAAAGTGTTGGGTTTTGGCAACGAGCAGGCGGATGAGGGCGGCACCGGCAAGCAGCAGGGCGGCGAGCCGCACGCGTCCAGCTACCAGCCGGCCGGCGTGGTGCAGGTGCTGGGCGCGGGACCGTTGACGGCGCCGCAGCTGCAGGCGCTCACGCCGAACGAGCGGCGCGGACTGCAACCGTGAGTTTTATGAACATTTGATGACATTCGGCAGTCGTCGCGCGCGGCGGCTGTCTAGGCATCAGTAGATGAACATCAGCAACAAAAAAACGCCGGCCCAGCGCCGCAATACAGGGCAACCGTTTGATTTTAAGGTGAATGGAAGATGCGTGAAATGACAACCAAGGGCAGGGGCGTGCCGCCAGCGGCGCCTGCAACCGCCTTGACGATGCTGTGCCTGGCCATGCTGGCGTTGCCCGGCATGGCGCGCGCGCAGGATGCGGTGCCGGCGGCGGCCCCCGTGGCCGCGCCGGAACGGCAAGTGACGATCGAGGAATACCTGGTGCGCGGCAATACCGTGCTCGACGCCCGCGCCATCGAAGAGGCGGTCACGCCCTTCCTGGGGCCGGGCCGCACTTTGAAGGACGTGGAAGGGGCGCGCGACGCCCTCGTTGCTGCATATCAATCCCGGGGCTACCAGTCCGTCTACGTGGACTTGCCGGAGCAGCAGGTGGAGCAGGGCGTGGTGGTGCTGCAGGTGAGCGAAACGAAGGTGGGACGCTTGCGCGTGGTCGGCGCGCAATACAACTCGCCGCTCGACGTGCGCCAGCAAGTGCCGGCCCTGACGGAAGGCACGGTGCCCGACTTTACGCAGGCGCAAGTGGAACTGACGGCCCTGAACCGTGGTCCCAAGCGCCAGGTGATGCCGCTGGTCAAGCAGGGTAGCCTGCCCGGCACCATGGACGTGGACCTGAAAGTGGACGACAGCAGCCCGTGGCGCGCCAGCGTGGGCTTGAACAACGATTACAGCGCCGATACGAAGAAATTGCGTACCAGCATGTCGGTCGGCCACGACAATCTGTGGCAGCTCGGGCATAGCGCCACCATCAGCTTTTTCGGCACGCCGGGCGACCTGAACCAGACCAAGGTGTGGTCCGCCTCGTACGTGGCGCCGATCGGCACGCAGGGCTGGAGCGTGGAAGCGACCGGCTACCAGTCGAACAGCAATGTGGCCAGCACGGGCGGTACCAGCGTGCTGGGCAAGGGCCATGCGCTGGGCATGAAAGTCAACTACACGGTGCCCAATAGCGGCATCTGGTGGCACAGTTTTTCTGCCGGCATCGATTTCAAGGATAACCAGGAAGCGCTCAAGCTCAATGGCGCCGGTTCCAGCGTTCCCCTGAAATATGTGCCGCTCAGCGTGTCGTATAACGGCTTTGCGCAGACGGAGGCGGCGACGTATGGCCTCGGCCTGTCGCTGGTGGCCGGCACGCGCGCTTCGTTCGGCTACGGCAGCGACAGCGCCGCCTACGACAACAAGCGCTACAAGGCCTCGCCCAGCTTCCTCGTGTTGAAGGGCGACGCCAACGCCACCTATACCCTGGGCAGCGGCGCGCAGCTGTACGGCAAGCTGGCGGGCCAGCTGGCCGATGCGGCGCTCGTGTCGGGCGAGCAGATGGCGGCCGGCGGCGCCAATTCCGTGCGCGGCTACCTGTCGGCCGAAGCGACGGGCGACTACGGCGTGTCCGGCACCGTCGAATGGCGTACGCCTCAGCTGACGTATTTCAGCCGCCTGGAAAACTGGCGTTTATTCGCCTTTGCCGATGGCGCGCGCCTGCGCCTGCGCGATCCGATGATCGAGCAGAAAGACCTGTTCGGCCTGGCCTCCGTGGGCGTGGGCAGCAGCTTCCAGTTCCTGCGCTACCTGAATGGCCGCATCGATTTTTCGTATCCGCTGCGCGATGGCCCGCGCACGCACAAACACGTGCGCCGCATCAATTTCAACCTGTCGGCCAGCTACTGACGGGCCAGCTCAACAGCACTGCACTTTTTTAGACTTTTCTTCGGAGAATCACTGTCATGCAACGTTTTCTTTTTCTGCTCACGATCCTGGGCACGCTCGTTCCCGGCCTGGCGCATGCCTGGTGGCAGCCCGACTGGGCTTACCGCAAACCCGTCACCGTCGACGCCGGCCCGAAGGCGGGCGCGGTGGGCGGCGATCCCGGCCGCATCCCCGTGCTGCTGCGCTTGCATTCGGGTAACTTCAACTTCGAAGGCGTCAGCGATAACGGCGCCGACCTGCGCTTCGTGGCGGGCGACGATAAAACGGTGCTGAACCACCAGATCGAGCAATTCAATCCGCTCTTGGGCATCGCCCTGATCTGGGTCGACGTGCCGGCCCTGACGGCCGGTACGCCGCAGCAGCTGTGGATGTACTACGGCAATCCGAAGGCGCCCGCCTCCGGCAACGGCCAGCGTACGTTTGACCCCGACTACAGCCTCGTATATCACTTCAGCGAACCGGGCGTGCCCTCGCGCGACAGCACCGCCTACGGCAACCATGCCCAGACGGCCGTGCCGGCGCTCGACGGTTCCGTCATCGGCGCCGGCGCCCGCCTGGGCACCACGCCATTGATGCTGCCCGCCTCGCCTTCGCTGGCGCTGGCCGCCGGCGCGCCGTTCACCTTTTCCGCCTGGGTGCGTCCGGACAGCCTGGGCGCCCAGCAAGTGCTGTATGCGCGCCGCGACGGCGCCAATGAATTGCTGATCGGCGTGGACCAGGGCGTGCCCTTCGTGCAGGTCAATGGCCAGCGCAGCAAGCCGGGCCAGCCTATCCAGGCCGCGCAATGGTCGCACCTGGCCGTCAAGGCCGACAAGAACAATGTGGCCCTGTACGTGGGCGGCCGTCCGGCCGTCTCGCTGGCCACCGCCCTGCCGGCATTCAGCACGGCCGCCTCGGTGGGTACCGACGCGCCGCCGGTCGCCGGTGGCGCCGCACTGGCCAACTTCACGGGCGCCATCGACGAGCTGCGCCTGTCGCGCACGGCCCGTCCCGACGCCCTGCTGCTGGCCGACGCCGTCTCGCAAGGCTCCGAATCGCGCCTGGCCGTGTTTGGCGCCGATGAACAGCAGGCCGGCAAAAGCCATTTCGGCTTCATCATCGCCGCCATGCCGCTCGACGCCTGGATCGTCGTCGGCGTGCTGGGCCTGATGATGGTCTTGTCGTGGATCATCATGATCGGCAAGGGCCGCAGCTATGGCGCCATCTCGCGCGCCAATGCCCAGTTCATGCAGTCGTTCCACGAAGCGGCCGGCGCGCCGCTCGATCACCTGGCGCGCAACGGCAAGCTGAGCGCTTCCGTGAAAACGGATTCCTCGCTGTGGCGTCTGTATGACGTGGCCATCGACGAGATGCGCCGCCGCCACGACCGCGGCTACGACTTGAACGCCGTCTCGAACGCGACCATCGGCGCCATCCGCGCCGCCATGGATGGCGTGATGGTGCGCGAAAGCGAACGCATGTCGAAACGCATGATCTGGCTCTCGACCACCATCGAAGGCGCGCCGTATGTCGGCCTGTTCGGCACCGTGATCGGCATCATGCTGGTGTTCGTCGTGGCGGCCATGGCGGGCGCCGTGGACATCAACTCGGTGGCCCCGGGCATGGCGGCAGCGCTGCTGTGTACGGCTGCCGGCCTGGGCGTGGCGATTCCCGCGCTGTTCGGCTACAACTGGCTGTCCTCGCGTTCGGACGCCATCGTTGCCGATATGGCCGTCTTCGTCGATGAATTCGCCACGCGTCTGGCGGAAGAGCAGGGCGACGGACGCCAGATGCGTCCCGCGCTGCATCAGGCGTGAGGGGCGCATAACCATGGCCACCTCCGCCAAGTTTACCCCCCGCAAGCGTAGCGGCGGCATCAACATCACGCCCTTCGTCGACGTGCTGCTGGTGGTGCTGGTGATTTTCATTCTGACCAGCAACGCCAGCATCCCCGGCATCAAGGTCGACCTGCCCAAGGCCAGCTCGGCCATGGCGCTGGAAAAACCGAAGACCAAGGCCATCACCATCGACAACGCGGGCCAGGTCTTCCTCGACGCCTATCCCGTCACCTTGCCCGAGCTGGAAGAGCGCTTGCGCACGGAAAAGGCGCTGACGCCCGACTTCCCCGTGATCGTGCGCGGCGACGCCGCCGTGCAATACGCGAAAGTGGTCGAAGTGCTGGACCTGCTGCGCCGCATCGACCTGAACCAGGTGGGCCTGGTGACCGGCAAGCCGGCATGAGGAGCGCAAGGTGAAGCGTGACGACATGATGAAGATGGCCGGCTCGGAATCGTCGGGCGCGGCGCAGTGGTGGCGCCGCTGGGGCGGCGTGGCCGGCGGCGCGCTGCTGGCCGCTGCGCTGGCCGCGCTGGTCTGGTATTTGCTGTCCGATACGGCGGCCACCAAGCGCGAAGTGGCGGCGCCGCCGATGCTGATGCTGCCACCGCCGCCACCGCCGCCGCCGGAACCGGAAAAACTGCCGGAACCGACACCGGACAAGGTGGTGCCGGAAGTGTCCGAGCCGGAACCGACGCCTGCCGACAAGCCCATGGATGACGCGCCGGAAAGCCCGTCGCCGGACAAGGGCGACCCCGTCACCATCGACGGCGCGGCGCAGGCCGGCAGCGACGCGTTCGGCATCCAGGCCGGGCGCGGCGGCGGCATGAGCGGTAGTGGCGGTGGCGGCGGACTCGGCGCGGGATCGTATGGCCGCTATGTCGCCAACGCGCTGCAGCTGGCGTTCGCCCGCGACCCGCGCACGCGCCAGCTGGCGTTCAGCGATATCCGCGTCGACCTGTGGCTCGATACGGAAGGCAGGGCGACGAAAGTGCAGCTGGTGCAAGGCACGGGCAATGCGCAGACGGATGAGCAGGTGCTGGCCATGGTGCGCGACTTCCGCGCCGATGAGCGGCCGCCGGCATCCCTGCGTTTCCCGGCCCGCGTATCCATTAAAGGCCGCAGGCCATAGCGTCCTTAATTCATATTCATTTTTACCGAAAGAAGCGATGAACCTCATATTTTCTTCCCCACAGCGTGCGCGCCGCCTTCCGCTGGCGCTGGCCGCTTTCGCCCTGAGCGTGGCGGCAGGCGCGGTACAGGCGCAGGCCGTCCCGGCCGACAGCACCATGGTCAAGCTGATCCGCGGCCTGATCCAGAGCGGCGCCCTGAACAAGGATGCCGGCGAAGCCTTGCTGGCGCAGGCGCAGAGCGAAGCGCTGGCCGCGGCGCAAGCCCGTCCGGCCGCTGCGCCGGCCGCCCTGGCGCAAGTGCAGCCGGGCGACGTGCGCGTGCCGTATATTTCGCAAACCGTGCGCGAGCAGATCCGCGACGAGATCAAGGGCCAGGTCATGGCCGAAGCAAAAGCGGGCGGCTGGGCGGCGCCGAATGAAACGCCGGCCTGGACCAAGCGCATCCGCGTGGAAGGCGACGTGCGCGCACGCTACGAATCGCGCTACTACGACATGGCCAACAGCAATATCGAGATCGACTGGCGCTCGCTCAACAGCGGCAGCGGCTACGACGTCAATTCGAACAGCAACCTGGCCCTGCCGGCGTTGCTGAACACGCGCGAAGACCGCAAGCACTTGCTGCGCGCCCGTGCCCGCCTCGGCATCCTGGCCGACATTTCCGATACTACGCAAGCGGGCATCCGCCTGGCCAGCGGCAATGACGACAGCCCGGTATCGACCACGCAAACTCTCGGTGGCGGCCTGGGCAAGAAGAACATCTGGCTGGACCAGGCCTGGCTGTCCTACCAGCCTGCTTCGTGGCTGAAACTGACGGCGGGCCGCTTCGACAATCCATTCGTGTCCGGCGACGAACTGTTTTCCAGCGAACTCAATTTCGACGGCATCGCCGCCAAGGTGCAGCAGCCGGTCGGCGAGAGCAAGGACGTCACCGTGTTCGGCACTCTGGGCCTGATTCCGCTCGAGTATTCGTCCGACAATGCGCCTAGCCGCAGCCAGGCAAAAATGTCGAGCGAAAACAAATGGCTGCTCGGTGCGCAAGTGGGCGCGTCGTGGAAGATCAATAGCGACCACCAATTGCGTGGCGCCTTGGCCTACTACAACTTCCGCAACATCAGCGGCGAGTATTCGCAGCCGTGCGCCTTGTACGCGGGCGCCGATGGCTGCAGCACGGACTGGTCGCGTCCATCGAGCATGCAAAAGGGCAATAGCTTGATGTTGCTGCGCAATATCGCCCTGAATCCGCTCGATCCGGCCAACACGCCGCAGCCGCAATTCGTGGGCCTGGCGTCGAAATTCCGCCTGGCCAACCTGAATGCGCGCTGGGATAGCAAGGTCGCGGGCGGCACGGACTTGCGCATCGAAGGCGACTATGTGCGCAACATGGCCTACGACAAGAATGAAATGTGGGCGCGCGCCAAGGGCGGCATCATGAATAACTTCGGCGGCACGGGCGGCGTCTCGCAAGCCGATTTCAAGAGCGGCGGCAATGCCTACATGCTGCAGGCGACCCTGGGCAAGGCCAGCCCGGCGGCGCGCGGCGACTGGAACGTGCTGCTTGGTTACAAGCGCATCGAACCGGACGCCTTGCCTGACGCCTACAACGATTCCACCTTCCATCTGGGCGGCACGAATGCGCGCGGCTACTACCTCGGTGGCGCGTATGCGCTCGACAAGAATACCTGGCTGAACGGCCGCTGGACGTCGAGCCGCGAAGTGTTCGGTTCGGCACTGTCGATCGACACCCTGCAAATCGAATTGAACGCGCGTTTTTAAGGAGCCATGATGTTGATATCCAACAAAATGCGCCTGCCTTTATTGCTGTTGAGCTTGCTGGCCGCCGGCACCGCCCAGGCGCAGGGACAGAAGGGGCAAAGCATGGAAGAGCGTTTGCGCGCCGAGTTGCGCAATGTCACGGCGCAGCTGCAGCAGACGCGCGGCGAACTGGAAGCGCTGAAAGCCAAGGGCGTGCCGGCCGCCAAGGCGGCGCCCGCCGCCGCCGCGGCGCCTGCCAGCGATGGCGTGAAAAAGGAGCTGGCGCGCAGCCAGTCGCAGCTGGCGCAGGAACGCGCGCAGCGGGAAAAACTGGCCGCCGAGCAGCAGCGCAGCGCCGCCGCCGCACAGGAGGCAACCGCGAATTTGGCGCAGTACCGCCAGGCCGGCGAACGGCTGGCCGCCACGGGCAAGCAGATCGAAGCGGAGCGGGCGCGCCTGGACGGCGAAGTGACGGCCCAGCGCAGTGCCCTGGCGCGCTGCGAAAGCAAGAATGCCCAGCTGTATGCGGCCGGGAAAGAGATCCTGCAAGCGTATGAAAGCCTGGACGTGCTGGACGTCATGAAAGCGCGCCAGCCGTTCGCCGCGCAAAGCCGGGTGAAACTCGAGCAAATCGCGCAGCAGTACGGCGACCAGCTGTACCAGGGCCGCTTTGATGCACGTCAAACCGAAGCGGCAGCAACGCCGGCCGCGCCCGCGCCGGCACCCCAATAATTTTTACTTTTTGAAATGAATGGAATGACGATGGAAAACACGACTAGCTTGCTGACCACCCTGAATGCGGAACAAACGGCCGAGGCCATCAAGGCGGCCGGCTGCGCCGTCACCAGCATCGAACACGACGGTGTCGTGCGCCTGCACAGCGCCAGCCATGGCATCGGTTTCCAGGTGCTGTGGGGTAATGAAGCCGCGCCTGGCCAGTACGCGGACCTGACCCTGAGCTGCCCGCTGCGCGTGCAGGGCGGCGACTTGCCGGCCGGCTTGCTGGCCGAATGGCACCGCAGCAAGCGTTTTGCCCGCGTGGCCCAGCATGGCGATTTCGTCGTGCTGGAGATGGATGTGCTGGTCGCCGGCGGCGTCAGCAATGAGTACCTGAATATCAATCTGCAACTGTGGACGCAGATGATGGGCCAGTTCTTCTTGTTTTTGCGCAACTTTACGCCGGCCGATACGAGCACGGCACCGGTAGTCGAGGCCGCCAGCGTGGCCGAAGAAGAAACTGTGCCGGCCTGATAAGCCCTCCACAGGCGGCGAAAAAAGGCCCGTGACGGGCCTTTTTTGCCGTCAGCGGACCCCAAGTGTCGTATTAAATACTTATTTTTTAGGCATCGCGCATTAAAACTGCTCAAAGAGCGTGTGTGAATCAAGCCAGCAACGCCTGTATGGCGGATAATATTGCCTGTTGCCGATTTGGATACGACCTTTACACAAAAATGCGCCCCATGGATTTTACCCGCGACGAAACCAGTGAAACCCCAGTTGCCCCGGCCAGCGCGCCGGGAGCGCCTTTGCCGTATGCCGTCGCCACCTGGCTGCAGCGGGTGGAGGCTGCCGCCCATCCGAAGGCCGTGCTGACGATTGCCGAGCCCGATCCCAAACTCAACCAGCACCGCCTGATCTACGTGCTGGCGCCCACCAGCGGCGGCCGCCACGTGGCCCTGTGCCTGTACAAGGCGCGGCTGCGGCCGAACGGCGATGTGGCGGCGGCGTCCCCCATCAGCGAAATCTTTTCCCTGCTGTCGGCGCCGCCCACGTTTTTGACGCCGGCCGACGAAGACCTCGTGCGTTTCTTCGTGGCCATGCGCAGCGGGCAGAATTCGCAGACGGGCAGCGCCACGGAGCCGAAGGGCAAGGTGGGTGCGGCCCTGCTGAAAATGCTGGCAGAGCAGGATAAATTGTTGTGGGCCAATTCCTGGGCCGACGTCGGCAATGGTCTCGTGTATCCATTGAAGGAAGGTCCCGTGCGTCCCGCCCGCCTGTTCTGGCGCGACGAAGGCAAGACCATGCGCCTGGGCTGGCAAGTGGACCCGCCGGAAGGCGCGAAGCACCATGGCGCCGACCAGATCGACTACATGCTGCCCACCGATCCGCCGTGGTACATCGACAATCTGTCGTGCGGCGTGCTGGAACTGAACCAGGGCGGCTCCGACATTTCCCTGGCCGACCTGCAGGCGCTGGTGGCGCAGGCGCCGCCCCTGAATGCGAACGACAAGGTGCGCGTGTCGCAGTTGCTGCTGGCGCAAGGCTTGCAGCATCTGATGCCGCTGCCGCAACCGTTGCCGCAGCGCTTGCGCAAGGACGTGCCGGCGCAACCGGTGTTGCTGCTGGACAGCGCCATGCTGGCCGATGGCAGCCTGCAGCGCTGGAGCGACTTCGCCGTGCTGTCCTACGACTACGATGGCGAAAGAGTCTCGTTCGACCCGTCGCAGCGCGTGGTGCGGCAAGTGGGCGAGGTGACGGAAATTATCCAGAGAAATACGGTCGATGAAGCGCGCGCGCTGGCTACCCTGGCCGAGCTGCAATTCAAGAAGCCGGGCTCGGCTCCCTTGAGCGGCTTGAAGGGCGCCTTGCTGCTGCCTTCCCAGGCGGAATGGCTGCGTTTTGCCGAGTCCGGCATCGACGCCTTGCTGGCGCAGGGCTGGATCGTGGAAAAGACGGCCAAGTACCGCTACGACGTGAGCGACGTGGGCGACTGGTACGCGGAAATCGATGACCAGGATCCGGACAGCGGCAACGCCTGGTTCGAGCTGGAACTGGGCATCGTCGTCAACCACGAGCGCGTGCCGCTGCTGCCCGTGCTGGTGCAGCTGATCCGCAACGCGCCCAACGATTTCAATCCGAAAGTCATCGAAGCACATGCGGACGATGACCAGATGCTGGCAACCTTGCCGGACGGCACGCGCGTGGCCCTGCCGTGGGGCCGCGTGCGTCCGATTTTGAACACGCTGGGCGAACTGTATTTCAGCGACAAGATCAAGCGTGCCGTGCGCATGTCGACGCTCGATGCGGCGCGCCTGGAAGAGCTGGCGCGGGGCCTGGACATGCAGTGGACGGGCGGCGAACAGCTGCGCGCCATGGGCCGCAAGCTGAGCCAGTTCGGTTCCGTGCAAAAAGTGGCGGCGCCCGCCGGCCTGCAGGCAACCTTGCGCGATTACCAGGCCGACGGCCTGGCGTGGATGCAATTCCTGCGCGACCACGACCTGGCGGGCATCCTCGCCGATGACATGGGCTTAGGTAAAACGGTGCAAACGCTGGCGCATATCCTGGTGGAAAAGGAAGCGGGCCGCCTTACGCATCCGGCCCTGGTGATTGCACCGACGAGTCTGATGGGCAACTGGCAGGACGAGGCGGCCAAGTTCGCGCCCAGCCTGAAGGTGTTGCTGCTGCAAGGCAAGGACCGCGCCCAGCAATTCGACCAGATCGACCAGTGCGACCTGGTGCTGACCACGTACGCGCTGTTGCCGCGCGACGAGGAAACCTTGCGCGAGCACGATTTCCACCTGGTCATTCTCGACGAATCGCATTACATCAAGAATACGCGCAGCAAGGCGGCGCAAAGCGCGGGCCTGCTGCGCGCGCGCCACCGCCTGTGCTTGTCCGGCACGCCGCTGGAAAATCATTTGGGCGAACTGTGGTCGCAATTCCACTTCCTGCTGCCGGGCTTGCTGGGCGACGAGAAGACGTTCAACACCCAGTTCCGCCACCCGATCGAGCGCCAGGACGATCCGCTGCGCCGCATGCTGCTGAACCGCCGCATCAAACCGTTCCTGCTGCGCCGCACGAAGGACAATGTGGCCAAGGAATTGCCGCCGAAAACGGAAATGGTGCGCAAGGTGGAATTGACGGGGCCGCAGCGCGACCTGTATGAAACCGTGCGTCTTGCGATGGATCAAAAGGTCCGTGAAGAAATCGACAAGAAGGGCGTGGCGCGCAGCCAGATCGTCATCCTCGAAGCGCTGCTGAAACTGCGCCAGGTCTGCTGCGACCCGCGTCTGGTGAAATCCTTGCCGGCGAAGAAGCAGTCGGCCGGTTCGGCCAAGTTGCTCGACCTGATGCAGATGGTGGAAGACTTGCTCGACGAAGGGCGCAAGATCCTCGTCTTCTCGCAATTTACCAGCATGCTGGAATTGATCGAGGAAGAGCTGGAATCGCGCGACATCCCCTACGCGCTGCTGACGGGCGAAACGAAGGACCGGGGCGCGCAGGTGGCGGCCTTCCAGCAGGGCGCCGTGCCGATCTTCCTGATCAGCCTGAAGGCGGGCGGCGTGGGCCTGAACCTGACGGCCGCCGACACGGTCATCCACTACGATCCGTGGTGGAATCCGGCGGCGGAAAACCAGGCCACGGACCGCGCCTGGCGCATCGGCCAGGATAAGCCCGTGTTCGTCTACAAATTGATTGCGAAGGGCACCCTGGAAGAAAAAATCCAGCTGCTGCAGCAAAAGAAATCGGAGCTGGCGCAATCGATCCTGGCCGAAGGCGAATCGCAGAAGATGGCCCTCACGCAGGAAGACTTGCAGCAGATTTTCGCCCCGCTGGAAGATTAAGGGCAGCGCACGCTTATACTTGGCAATTCTTTCTTGCCAGGTATAACGCATGCTGCCTATTTTCCTCCTGCTGCTTGCCGGCGCCGTCCTCATGGCGCTGCGCTTCGTCCAGTTGCGCCGCGCCCTGCTGCGCGCGCGCGCCGGCGAAGCGACGTTCCGCCTGCTGGCCGAACATGGGCGCGACGCCGCCTTCCTGCTCGACGCCACCACCCTCGAATTACGCTACATCAGCCCCGCGGCGCAACGCCTGACCGGTTACGACCAGGCAGCCTTGCGTGAACACGCGGCACGCCTGGCGGCGGACGTGCCGGCCCGGCTGCAGCGCTGGCGCGATGGCGACACCAGCCGTTTGACCCTGCTGCGCGAAGTGGAATTGCCGCACGCCGACGGCCGCCTGCTGGCGCTGGAAATCAGCTCGACCATCGTGCCCGCGTCGGCGAGGGAACGGGGCATCACCATCGTCGGCACGGTGCGCGACGTCAGCGTCGCCCACGCGCAGGAAGCCGAGCGGGAAAAGGAACAGAAGCGTTTCGCCTCGATGCTGTCGCATGAATTCCGCACGCCGCTGGCCACCATCGACGGCGCCATCCAGCGCCTCGTCTCGACATCCCGAGACGCCGACGAGGCCACCCGCAAGCGCTACGTGAAAATCCAGACGGCCGTCGACCGTTTGTTGGCCATGATCGACGACTATTTGTCGCCAGAACGCATGGCGGCCATCGGCCGCGAACGGGCCGCCGATGGCATCGCGCCGCTGGCCTTGCTGCAGCAGGCGGCCGCCACCGTGCCGGCCAGCCACCGCGTACAGCTGGAACTCGATGAAGACTTGCCGGCCCGGCTGCGCTGCGACGTGCCCGGTATGGCCCTGTGCCTGAAAATCCTGCTCGACAACGCGGTCAAGTTCAGCCCGCCGGGCAGCAGCATAACCGTGTCTGGCAAGCTGGTGCCCGAGGGCGGCGTGGCGCTGTGCGTGCGCGATGCGGGGCCCGGTTTGCGGGAAGAAGAACTGGCGCAGCTGTTCGAAAAAGGTTTCCGTGGAACCGATGCCACGCATGCCGGTGCGGGCCTGGGCCTGTACATGGCGCGCGCCGTGGTGGACGTGCATGGCGGGAGTTTGCAGGGGCATAATCTGCCCGAAGGCGGGGCTATTTTCCGCATTTGGCTGCCGCTTCCTGGCTAGACTAGAAAAAAGTTGCTTCCGCTGAAGGCAACCGTGATAATTCCTTGACGTAAACCTATTGTGCCGTCCATCATGGTGCAGAAGTGAATGGCATGGTTTGCCCACGGTAGCTCACTAATGGAAGAATGGCGTTGCAATGACGAAAATACTGATCGTCGAAGACAATCTGGACTACGCCGAAGACATGGCGGAGTTTCTCGTTGAGCTCGAACACGAAGTGCATATCACCAGCTCCGCTGGCGGGATGTGGACGGCGTTGAGCCATGGCAATGTCGGGGTGGTCGTGCTGGACCTGGGCTTGCCCGATGAGGATGGCTTCAACGTCATCCCCCGCATGCGCCAGCTGTATCCGCAGATCGGCGTGCTGGTGCTGACGGGGCGTGTCGCCTTCGACAGCCGCATCCTCGGCTTGCGCCTCGGTGCCGACCACTATCTGACCAAGCCGATCAAATTCCCCGAACTGGCCGCCCACATCGAGGCGCTCGACCGCCGTGTCGGCCCGCAAGATCCCGTGCCCGAGCCGGGCAAGTGGACCTTGAAAGTAAGCGCTCGCCAACTTGAATTGATGGGCGCCGTCATCGCCCTGACGGAAAAGGAATTCAACTTCCTGCACCTGCTGACCATCAATACCCGCCCCGTGCCGCGCGACGTCATCGTGGCCGGCATGGGCGGCGAAGATCCGGATGCGGGCCGCCGCGTCGACATGCTCGTGTACCGCCTGCGCAAGAAAGCCAAGACGGGCCTGGGCCAGGACTTGCCGCTGCGCAGCGCGTATGGCGAGGGCTACAGCCTGTCGGCCAGTTTTAACCTGTCCTGACCGCCAGAGGCGGCCAGTAGCATGAAACGGCGATTCCTATCTGGCCTGTTGTTGATCGTTGCACTGGCCAGTGCCGCTCTCTGGCTGCGCAAGGAGTGGAAAATTGATAGTTGCCTTGATCATGGTGGTCGTTGGGACTACCAACTTGCCGCCTGCGAAGGTGCATAGTCTCCTGCAGGACAATTCAGGGACAGAGTCAATCGCTTTTTCCAGCATTTCAAATAAAACAGGGTCAGAGTCGCGTCCTGCGCTCGCAAGTGTGTAAAATCAAGGCCTTAGCCTTCACTTTTCGATTTTGCCATGGCCCGTTTGCCCCGCCTCATCATTCCTGCACTGCCCCATTACGTGATCCAGCGCGGCAGCAACCGCCAGAGCGTGTTCCAGGACGCGGCGGACTATGCCCAATTTCTGTCCTGGCTGAAAACGGGCGCGAAAATGTTCAAGGTGGCCATCCATGCCTACGTTTTATTGCCAGATCAGCTACATTTATTGGCGACGCCAGCCGATGCGACGGGACTGGGACAGCTGATGCAGTGGCTGGGACGCTATTACGTGCCGTATTTCAACCAGAAATACGGCCGTGAAGGGGCGCTGTGGCAGGGACGCTACAAAACTTCCGTCATCGATTCCGACAATTTCTTCCTTACTTGCTGCCGTTACCTGGAATGCGTGCCCGTGCAAACGGGGTTGGCGGGCCAGGCGCTCGATTACAGCTGGTCCAGCTATGCCCACCATGCCGGTGTGCGGCCCGATCCCGTCATCACCGACCATGCGCTGTACTGGGCGCTGGGCAACACGCCGTTCGACCGCGAGGCGGCGTATCTGCGCCTGTTCGAGCAGGGACTGGGCAGCAGCGAGGTGAAAACCGTGGAACAGGCTGTTTTGAAGGGCTGGCCGCTTGGTTCCGACGCTTTCAAGCAGGCGCTGGAGCAGAAAATGCAGCGGCAAGTACTGCCCGCCAAGCGGGGCCGTCCCCGCAAAGTCGCGGCCGCAACGGACGCCAATTGAAAAGCATTCGCATTTAAAACAAAAAATGGTTTCTTTCTGACGTTTTATTGAAATGGCTTCGACTGTGTCCCTATTAAATTTTTAGAGCGACGGAATCGAATTTAATTCGACTCCGACCCTAATTGTTCTGGTTGAGTTTTTTGTTGCGTTGCACTACTCTAGTTTTTCGATAGTCATATGCAGCGGAGAAGCCCATGAAAGCGCAAGGCCTGTACGACCCAGCCAATGAACACGATGCCTGCGGCGTCGGTTTCGTCGCCCATATCAAGGGCAACAAGACCCATTCGATCGTCGAACAGGGTTTGCTGATTCTGAAAAACCTCGATCACCGGGGCGCCGTGGGCGCCGATGCGCTGATGGGCGATGGCGCCGGCATCCTGATCCAGATTCCCGACCAGTACTACCGCGAAGAAATGGCCAAGCAGGGCGTGGAATTGCCGCCGCCTGGCGAATACGGCGTGGGCATGGTCTTCCTGCCGAAGGAACACGCGTCGCGCATTGCCTGCGAACAGGAAATCGAACGCGCCGTGCGCATCGAGGGCCAGGTCGTGCTGGGCTGGCGCAACGTGCCCATCGATACCGATATGCCGATGTCGCCCACCGTGCGCGCCAAGGAACCGGTCATCCGCCAGATCTTCATCGGCCGCGGCCCGGACATCATGGTCACCGACGCGCTCGAGCGCAAACTGTATGTGATCCGCAAATCGTCGGGCCACGCCATCCAGGCCTTGAAACTGCTGCACGGCAAGGAATTCTTCGTGCCGTCGATGTCGGCCCGTACCATCGTCTACAAAGGCTTGCTGCTGGCCGACCAGGTGGGCGTGTACTACAAGGACTTGCAGGACGCGCGCTGCATCTCGGCCCTGGCGCTGGTGCACCAGCGTTTCTCGACGAATACCTTCCCCGAATGGCCGCTGGCCCACCCGTACCGCCTGATCGCCCATAACGGCGAGATCAACACGGTGAAAGGCAACTTCAACTGGATGCGCGCGCGCGAAGGCGTGATGAAGTCGGCCGTGCTGGGCGACGACCTGCAGAAACTGTTCCCGCTGATCTATGAAGGCCAGTCCGACACGGCCTGCTTCGACAATGCGCTGGAACTGCTGCTGATGGCCGGCTATCCGATCGCCCAGGCGATGATGATGATGATTCCGGAAGCGTGGGAAAACCACACGACGATGGACGACAACCGCCGCGCCTTCTATGAATACCACGCGGCCATGATGGAACCGTGGGACGGCCCCGCCGCCATGGCATTCACGGACGGCCGCCACATCGGCGGCACCCTGGACCGCAACGGCTTGCGTCCGGCACGCTACATCGTCACGGACGACGACCTGGTGGTGATGGCGTCGGAATCGGGCGTATTGCCGATTCCCGAGTCGAAGATCATCCAGAAATGGCGCTTGCAGCCCGGTAAAATGTTCCTGATCGATCTGGAAGCGGGCCGCATCATCGACGACCAGGAACTGAAAAACACTTACGCGAACGCCAAGCCGTATAAAGCGTGGATCAACTCGGTGCGCATCAAGCTCGACGAGATCAAGCTGGCCGAAGGACAAGCCAAGCAAGACCGCGCCCAGGGCGAAAAAGCCCAGCCGTCGCTGCTGGACCGCCAGCAGGCGTTCGGCTACACGCAGGAAGACTTGAAATTCCTCATGGCGCCGATGGCACTGGCCGGCGAAGAGGCGACGGGCTCGATGGGCAATGACTCGCCGCTGGCCGTCATGTCGAACAAGCTGAAACCGCTGTATAACTACTTCAAGCAGCTGTTCGCGCAAGTGACGAATCCGCCGATCGACCCGATCCGCGAAGCGATGGTGATGTCGCTCGTGTCCTTCATCGGCCCGAAACCGAACTTGCTCGATACCAACAACGTCAACCCGCCGATGCGCCTGGAAGTGGCGCAGCCCGTGCTGGGCTTTGACGACATGGCGCGTCTGCGCAACATCAGCGCCCACACGGGCGGCAAGTTCAAGTCGTACGAGCTGGACATCTGCTACCCGCTGGCCTGGGGCAAGGAAGGCGTGGAAGCGTGCCTGGCCTCGCTGTGCGCGGAAGCCGTCGACGCCGTGAAATCCGGCCACAACATCCTGATCGTCTCGGACCGCGCCATCTGCGCCGACCAGGTGGCGATCCCCGCGCTGCTGGCCACGTCCACCGTACACCAGCACCTGGTGAGCAAGGGTTTACGGGCGTCCACCGGTCTCGTCGTGGAAACGGGCTCGGCCCGCGAAACGCACCACTTCGCCTTGCTGGCCGGCTATGGCGCGGAAGCCGTCCACCCGTATCTGGCCATGGAAACCCTGGCCGAGATGGCGCACGGCTTGCCCGGCGACTTGTCGGGCGACAAAGCCATCTATAACTACACCAAGGCGGTCGGCAAGGGCTTGATGAAGGTCATGTCGAAGATGGGCATTTCGACCTACATGTCCTACTGCGGCGCGCAAATCTTCGAAGCCATCGGCCTGAACAAGTCGCTGGTCGACAAATACTTCAAGGGCACGGCCTCGAACGTGGAAGGCATCGGCGTGTTTGAAGTGGCGGAAGAGGCATTGCGCCTGCACGCGCTGGCCTTCGGCAACGATCCCGTGCTGGTCGATAAGCTCGACGCGGGCGGCGAGTATGCGTTCCGCGTGCGCGGCGAAGACCACATGTGGACGCCGGATGCGATTGCGAAATTGCAGCACTCCACGCGCAGCAACAATTTCTCCAGCTATAAGGAGTACGCGCAAATCATCAACGACCAGAGCCGTCGTCACCTGACCCTGCGCGGCCTGTTCGAGTTCAAGCTCGACCCGACCAAGGCGATCCCGCTCGATGAAGTGGAACCGGCCAAGGAAATCGTCAAGCGTTTCGCCACGGGCGCCATGTCGCTCGGTTCGATCAGCACGGAAGCGCACGCAACGCTGGCGGTCGCCATGAACCGCATCGGCGGCAAGTCGAACACGGGCGAGGGCGGCGAAGATCCGAACCGCTACACGCAGGAATTGAAGGGCATTCCGATCCGCCAGGGCGACACGATGGCGTCCGTCGTGGGCGCCGAGCAGATCGTCGTCGATATTCCGCTGCAGGAAGGCGATTCCATGCGTTCGCGCATCAAGCAGGTGGCGTCGGGACGTTTCGGCGTCACGGCCGCCTACCTGAATTCGGCCGACCAGATCCAGATCAAGATGGCGCAGGGCGCCAAGCCGGGCGAAGGCGGCCAGTTGCCGGGCCATAAGGTGTCCGAATACATCGCCAGCCTGCGCTTTTCCGTGCCGGGCGTGGGCCTGATTTCGCCGCCGCCGCACCACGACATCTATTCGATCGAAGATCTGGCGCAGCTGATCCATGACTTGAAGAACGCCAATCCGCGCGCCTCGATTTCCGTGAAACTGGTGTCGGAAGTGGGCATCGGCACGGTCGCTGCCGGCGTCACCAAGGCCAAGGCCGACCACGTGGTCGTCGCCGGCCACGACGGCGGCACGGGCGCCTCGCCTCTGTCGTCCGTGAAACATGCAGGCACGCCGTGGGAGTTGGGTCTGGCTGAAACGCAACAAACGCTGGTCTTGAACGGTTTGCGCAGCCGCATCCGCGTGCAGGCCGACGGCCAGATGAAGACGGGCCGCGACGTGGTCATCGCCGCCCTGCTGGGCGCCGACGAGATCGGTTTCGCCACGGCGCCGCTGGTGGTCGAAGGCTGCATCATGATGCGCAAATGCCACTTGAATACGTGCCCGGTGGGCGTGGCCACGCAAGATCCCGTGCTGCGCGCCAAGTTCTCGGGCAAACCCGAGTATGTCGTCAATTACTTCTTCTTCGTTGCCGAGGAAGCCCGTCAATTGATGGCGCAGCTGGGCATCCGCACGTATGACGAGCTGATCGGCCGTGTCGACTTGCTCGACAAATCGAAGGCGATTTCGCACTGGAAGGCGCAGGGGCTGGACTTCTCGTCCATATTCTACAAGCCGGAAACCCCGGATGGCCAGGCTTGCCGCCACGTGGAATTCCAGGATCATGCGCTGGAAAAGGCGCTCGACCACAAGCTGATCGCGCAAGCGCGCGCGGCGCTGGAAAAGGGCGAGCGCGTCTCCTTCATCTCGCCTGTGCGCAACTTGAACCGCACGGTGGGCACCATGTTGTCCGGCGAAGTGGCGAAGAAATACGGCCACGCCGGCTTGCCGGACGACACCATCCACATCCAGTTGCAAGGCACGGCGGGCCAGTCGGCCTGTGCCTTCCTGGCGCACGGCATCACGATCGACCTGGTGGGCGAGGGCAACGATTACGTCGGTAAAGGCTTGTCGGGCGGACGCATCATCGTGCGGCCCAATACCGAGTTCCGCGGCTGGGCCGTGGACAACATCATCATCGGCAACACGGTGCTGTACGGCGCCATCGCCGGCGAAGCCTTCTTCAACGGCGTGGCCGGTGAACGCTTTGCCGTGCGCAACTCGGGCGCCACCACGGTGGTCGAGGGCCTGGGCGACCATGGCTGCGAATACATGACGGGCGGCACGGTGGTGGTCTTGGGCAACACGGGACGCAACTTCGCGGCCGGCATGTCGGGCGGCATCGCCTACGTGTATGACCCGGCCGGCGACTTTGCCAGCAAGTGCAACACGGCCATGGTCAGCCTGGACAAGGTCGTGTCGGCAGCGGAACAGCATGTCGACCGCGACGCCTGGCACACGCAGCACCGCGACGGCGTGCCGGAAGCGGACGAAGTCATCCTCAAGCGCCTGATCGAGCGTCACTTCAAGCACACGGGCAGCACCCGTGCCCGCGTCCTGCTCGACGACTGGGCTGCGGCGCGCGGCAAGTTCGTGAAAGTCTTCCCGAACGAATACAAGCGCGCGCTGATCGAGATGGCAGCGGATGCCGCCATGGAAGTGCAAGCCGTCGCCGCCTGAGCCAGCCAAGCTCATTGCCAAATGAATGACCAGGGAGCGGCCATGCCGCTCCCCGCCAGCCAAATACAAAGGAAATATCGTGGGTAAAATTACCGGCTTCATGGAATTCAAGCGCCAGGACGAACACTATCTGGAGCCTGCCGCGCGTCTGAAGAACTACAAGGAATTCGTCTTGCACCTGTCGGACGCGCAAGCGACCGTGCAGGGTGCGCGCTGCATGGATTGCGGCATTCCCTTCTGCACCACGGGTTGCCCCGTGAATAACATCATTCCCGACTGGAATGACCTGGTATACCGCGGCGCCTACCGCGAAGCGCTCGATATCTTGCATTCGACGAATAACTTCCCGGAATTTACGGGCCGCATCTGCCCGGCGCCGTGCGAATCGGCCTGTACCCTGGGTATCCATGAAGATCCGGTCGGCATCAAGTCGATCGAGCATAAAATCATCGACATGGGCTGGGAGCACGGCTGGGTCACGCCGCAGCCGGCGAGTTTTAGCACCGGCAAGAAAGTGGCCATCGTCGGCTCCGGTCCCGCCGGCCTGGCGGCGGCGCAGCAGCTGGCGCGCGCCGGCCATGCCGTCACCGTGTTCGAGAAAAGCGACCGGGTCGGTGGTTTGTTGCGCTACGGCATCCCCGACTTCAAGATGGAAAAGTCGCACATCGACCTGCGCGTGAAACAGATGGAGGCCGAAGGCGTCGTGTTCCGCACCAGCGTGCTGGTCGGCAAGGATTTCCCTGCCAACGTCAACAACTGGGCCAAGGAAACCATTTTCCCGGAAGACCTGGAAAAAGAATTCGACGCCGTCATCATGGCCGGCGGCGCCGAGCAGCCGCGCGACTTGCCCGTGCCGGGCCGCGACTTGAAAGGCGTGCACTTCGCCATGGATTTCCTGCCGCTGCAAAACAAGGTCAACGCGGGCGACAAGCTCAAGGACCAGATCAAGGCGACGGGCAAGCACGTGGTGGTGATCGGCGGCGGCGACACGGGTTCCGACTGCGTCGGCACCTCGAACCGCCATGGCGCCGCCTCGGTGGCCCAGTTCGAACTGATGCCGCAGCCGCCGGAACAGGAAAACAAGCCGCTGGTCTGGCCGTACTGGCCGACCAAGCTGCGCACCTCGTCCTCGCACGAGGAAGGCTGCGAGCGCGACTGGGCCGTGGCCACCAAGCGTTTCGAAGGCAAGGGCGGCAAGGTGGAAAAGCTGATCGCCTGCAGAGTCGAATGGAAAGACGGCAAGATGAGCGAAGTGCCGAACTCGGAATTCGAGATGAAGGCGGATCTGGTCTTCCTGGCCATGGGTTTTGTTTCGCCAGTACAACAAGTGTTGCAAGCGTTCGGCGTCGATACGGATGCGCGCGGCAATGTCAAGGCGACAACGGATGGCGCCGGCTGCTACCAGACCTCGGTGGCCAAGGTGTTTGCGGCCGGCGACATGCGCCGTGGCCAGTCGCTGGTGGTGTGGGCCATCCGCGAAGGGCGCCAGTGCGCGCGCGCCGTCGATGAGTTCCTGATGGGGGCATCCGTGCTGCCACGCTAATTAACGAGCAACTGTTCGTTTTTTTGACAGGGCCACGGCGCGGATTGCGGCGTGGCCCTTGTTATTTTAGTTATCAAGTGGACGGCCATGAACGCCGGCGGATGGGGGCGCGATGCGCAGGTCAAATTTCCACTACAATATCTGACTTTCGATTCATTAGTGTTGTATTCTTCCCCTTTACGGGGCTGTCCCAAGGGGTGTCTCAGCAGAGGTTGGCGTTTCTGCACTACAATACGCCATTAAAATAGTGAGCTTCGTCGTGCCAAATCTTGTTGAGATCCGTGATTTACACTTTGCCTATGGAGAACGTTCGATTTTATCGGGCCTTCAAATGGATTTCCCACGTGGAAAAGTTGTGGCCGTCATGGGTGGCTCCGGCAGTGGCAAGACGACCGTACTGCGCCTGATCGGCGGGCAGTTGCGCCCCAGTTCCGGTTCCGTGAATGTGGACGGCCAGATCGTGCATACGCTGGGAACCGACGAGCTGTATCAGCTGCGCCGCAAGATGGGCATGCTGTTCCAGCACGGCGCGCTGTTTACGGACCTGACGGCGTTCGAAAACGTGGCCTTCCCCCTGCGCGAACACACGGACTTGAATGAAGAGCTGATCCGCACCCTGGTGCTGATGAAGCTGCACGCCGTGGGACTGCGCAATGCGGCGCAATTGAAGCCGGCCGAGATTTCTGGCGGCATGGGCCGCCGCGTCGCGCTGGCGCGCGCCATCGCGCTCGACCCTGAACTGATCATGTACGACGAGCCGTTCGCCGGCCTGGACCCGATTTCCATGGGCGTGACGGCCAATTTGATCCGCAATTTGAACGATGCGCTGGGCTCCACGTCTATCCTGGTATCGCACGATGTGAAGGAGTGTTTCGCCATCGCTGATTACGTCTATTTTCTGTCATCGGGCAAAATTGTGGCGCACGGCACGCCGGCCGAGATGGCCGTGTCGACGCATCCGTACGTCAAGCAATTCGTCAATGCCGAGGCCGATGGCCCCGTGCCGTTCCATTACCCGGGCAAGTCGCTGGCCGACGACCTGGGCCTGCATGCGGGAGCGGGCCGATGATCGCGCGTTTCCTCGCGTCGATCGGAGCATGGTTGCGCAATTCGGTACAAGACCTCGGCTTTGCCGTGCGTTCGTTCTTTATCATCATCGCCTCGTCGGGCGGCCTGTGGCGCCGTCCGCGCCTGGTGATCGAGCAACTGTTTTTTATCGGTAACCGCTCGCTGGTGATTACCGCCGTCTCCGGCCTGTTTGTCGGCATGGTGTTGGGTTTGCAAGGCTATTACACCTTGACCACGTATGGCGCCGAGCAGTCGCTGGGCTTGCTGGTGGCGCTGTCGCTGACGCGCGAACTGGGCCCTGTCGTCACGGCGCTGCTGTTCGCCGGCCGCGCCGGCACCTCGCTGACGGCGGAAATCGGCCTGATGAAGGCGGGCGAGCAACTGTCGGCCATGGAAATGATGGCCGTCAACCCGATCCAGCGCGTGCTGGCGCCCCGTTTCTGGGCCGGCGTGATCGCCATGCCGATCCTCGGCGCCATCTTCACGGCCGTCGGCATCATCGGCAGCTACCTGGTCGGCGTGGTGCTGATCGGCGTCGATGAAGGCTCGTTCTGGTCGCAGATGCAAGGCGGCGTGGATGTCTGGAAAGAAGTGGGCAACGGCACCATCAAGAGCCTGGTGTTCGGCATCGCGGTGACCTTCATCGCGCTGTTCCAGGGTTACCAGGCACAGCCGACGCCGGAAGACGTGTCCGGCGCCACCACGCGCACGGTGGTCATTTCGTCGTTGATGGTGTGGTGGCTCGATTTCATGATGACGGCGTTGATGTTTAGCAAGTAATTGCCGATAGGCGACAAAATTATCGGCCTGGGCAGTGTTCTGCGCAGGTGGCGGCAAGTAAAAATTATTTAGGATTGTTTATGCAACGTAAATCTTTGGATGTCTGGGTCGGCTTGTTCGTCTTGCTGGGTGTGGCGGCATTGATGTTTTTGGCGCTCAAGGCCGGCAATATGAGCTCGCTGTCTTTCAGCAAGACGTATACCATTACGGCCAAGTTCGACAATATTGGCGGCCTCAAGCCGCAGGCGCCCGTCAAGGGCGCTGGCGTGGTGGTGGGGCGCGTGGCGGAGATCCGCTTTGACGACAAGACGTATCAGGCGCTGGTGAAACTCGATATCGAAGATGGCTACAAATTTCCGAAAGACAGCTCGGCCAAGATTTTGACGGCCGGTTTGCTGGGTGAGCAATATATCGGCCTGGAAGCAGGCGGCGATTTGGCGAACCTGGCAGAGGGCGACAAGATCGCCCGTACTCAATCGGCCACAGTGCTGGAAGACCTGATCAATCAGTTCATCTACAGCAAGGCAGCGGAAGGAAAGGACAGCAAATGAGCGAGTCGACCAAGAAACCCCAAGGCAGCCTGGCGCGTATCGGCCTGGCCATGGCCATCGCCGCCAGCGTGAGCGCCTGCGCCACCGGCACCAATCCGCGCGACCCGCTGGAAGGGTATAACCGCGCGATGTTCAAGTTCAACGATACCGTTGACCAGGTGGCCCTGAAACCGGTCGCCACGGCCTACAAGACGGTGACGCCGTCGTTCGTGCAAACGGGCGTGGGCAACTTCTTCGGCAACCTGGCCGATGTGTGGAGTGCCGTGAACAACTTGCTGCAAGGCAAGGGTGAAGCGGGCTTGCAAGACGTCGTGCGCGTCAGCATGAACTCGACCTTCGGCATCCTCGGCCTGATCGACATCGCGTCGCAGGCCGGCATTCCCAAGCATAACGAAGACTTTGGCCAGACCCTGGGCTGGTACGGCGTCCAGTCGGGTCCGTACGTGATGCTGCCGCTGCTGGGCCCATCGACCGTGCGCGACACGGTGGCCTTGCCGCTCGATATCGCGGGCGACCCATGGCGCTACAAGGATCCCGTCAATGTACGCAATATCGGCACGGTGACGCGCGTGGTCGACAAGCGCGCCGCGCTGCTCGACGCGACCAACCTGATGGAAGCGGCCGCGCTGGACCGTTATGAATTCATCCGCGACGGCTTCCTGCAAGCGCGTGAAAGCAAGGTTTTCGACGGCGATACGGACCGCCGCGACCGCAAAGTGCCAAAAAACGACAGCAGCGATTACGAGCCGGAGTACGAGGCAAAACCGCAAGTTGCCAATGACGCGCCTGCGGCCACGGCCGCCGCCGAGGTGGCGCCAGCGGACCTCGTAACATCTGGTAGCAATACCGTTGCTTCCGAGGCCAGGCCCCAGGAGTAAACTCCGGTACAGAAACACCACGGCTGCGATCAACGCCAGCCGGTGCATAGCAACACCATGAAAGGTAGAACCATGAAATTGATGAAACAACTGCTGGCGATGGCGACCATCGCCTTTGCCACCGCCGCCCAGGCCGCTCCTGCTGTCGAAGCGCCGGACGTCTTGGTCAAGCGCATAAGCCAGGATGTGATCGACACGGCCAAGAACGACAAGGCCATCCAGGCTGGCGATATCAAGCGCGTCACCGAGTTGGTGGAAAGCAAAATCCTGCCTTACGTGGATTTCCAGCGCATGACGGCCCTGGCCGCCGGCCGCTTCTGGCGCGACGCCACGCCGGACCAGCAAAAGCAGCTGTCGGCGGAATTCCGCACCTTGCTGATCTACACGTATTCGGGCGCCCTG
Source organism: Janthinobacterium sp. GW823-FHT01H08 (assembly GCF_058797855.1). Taxonomy (NCBI): domain Bacteria; kingdom Pseudomonadati; phylum Pseudomonadota; class Betaproteobacteria; order Burkholderiales; family Oxalobacteraceae; genus Janthinobacterium; species Janthinobacterium sp. GW823-FHT01H08. The sequence continues at coordinate 152,029 of NZ_CM179504.1, read as the reverse complement.
TCGCAGATCAAGAACGAAACCGTGGAATTCAAGCCGCTGCGCGCCGACCCGGCTGACACGGAAGTGGAAGTGCGTTCGCAGGTCAACGTGGCGCGCGGCGAACCCGTGCCCCTGAACTACCGCGTGGCGAAAACCCCGTCCGGCTGGAAGATCTATGACATCAACGTGCTGGGCGCGTGGCTGGTGGAAACGTACAAAAGCAGCTTCGCCAGCGAGATCAGCAAGGGCGGCATCGATGGCCTGATCAAGACCTTGCAGGCAAAAAACAAGGCCCTGGCCAGCCGTCCCGCTGCCAAAGCCAAATAATCGGCTATCATATAGCTCCAGACCCAGCTCCAGACCAGCGCAGCCCGACGCCATGCCCGACTCTCTCGACACCTTGCAGTCCCTGACTTCCCTGACCGTGCACAATGCCACTTCGGCATTGGAGCAGGGTCTGGACGCCATCCGCTCGGGTCAGACCAAGTTCGACTTGCGCAACGTCAAGGCCGTCGATTCGGCCGCCGTGTCCGTCATGCTGACGTGGCAGCGCGCGGCGCAGGATGCGGGCGCCGTGCTGGAGCTGAAAAACCTGCCGAACAACCTGAAAAACCTCACCAAGCTGTATGGCGTCTGCTCGCTCGTCTCGAGCACGTTGACGGCCGACGACTGCGCCAGCGCCGGCGGCCACGCCGAACGCAGCCCGTCCGACCTGCATCATCATTGATCCTGTCCCACTCCCCGCATCAGCAGTAGCTTTCAAGCCGGCAGGCCAGCAGCGCCGCCGGATTGATCTCCAAGTGTTCCACGAATTTTCCAACTATAATTGACTGTTGCGCCGTCCTCGCCTGAAGGTGGCGCCCTGCACCGGCCTGCCGGCCTGGATGTCTCCGGCAACTGGCGCATCACACCAGACGCATTACACTTGAAACAAGCACATGACCGCAATTCAAATAACGAATGTAGAAAAGAGCTATAAATCGCTCAAGGCGCTGGGCGGCGTGTCGCTGGCCATCGAAGAAGGCGAGTTTTTTGGCCTGCTCGGCCCCAACGGCGCCGGCAAGACCACCCTCATTTCCATCATCGCCGGCCTGATACGCCCCGACGCGGGCACCGTCAAGATCCACGGCCATGACGTGGTCAAGGACTTCCGCAATGCGCGCCGCAACCTGGGCGTGGTGCCGCAGGAACTCGTGTTCGACCCGTTTTTCACCGTGCGCGAAACCCTGCGCCTGCAGTCCGGCTACTTCGGCCTGCCGAACAACGACAAGTGGATCGACGAGGTCATGGAAAACCTCGACCTGACCGGCAAGGCCGACACCAACATGCGCGCCCTGTCCGGCGGCATGAAGCGCCGCGTGCTCGTGGCCCAGGCGCTGGTGCACAAGCCGCCCGTCATCGTGCTCGATGAACCGACGGCCGGCGTCGACGTGGAACTGCGCCAGACCCTGTGGAAGTTCATCTCGCGCCTGAACCGCGAAGGCGGCCACACGGTCGTGCTGACCACCCACTACCTGGAAGAGGCGCAAGCCATGTGCCAGCGCGTGGCCATGCTGAAAAGCGGGAAGGTGGTGGCGCTCGACACCATGTCGGCGCTGATCCGCCGCATCGCCGGCTCGCAGCTGCAGGTGCACCTGAAACACGGCAGCCTGCCGGCCGACCTGCAGCACCTGGTGCTGCACCCGGAAGAACAGCAGGCGCCGAACAAGTTCAGCCTGCGCGTCAACGAATACAGCGAAGTCGAGAAAATCCTCGCCCGCCTGCGCGAGGCGGGCGTCGAGATCGATGAAATGCAATTGCAACAAGCCGACCTGGAAGATATCTTCTTGCAGATCATGGATAAAGGTACCGTATGATTTCGACAGGATTCCGCACCCTCGTCTACAAAGAGACGCTGCGCTTCTGGAAAGTGGCGACGCAAACCGTGGCCGCACCCATGCTCACGTCGATGCTGTACCTGCTGGTGTTCGGCCATGTGCTCGACGGCCGCGTGGAGCCGAGCCCCGGCGTCAGCTACACGGCCTTTCTGATTCCCGGCCTGGTGATGATGAGCGTGCTGCAAAACGCGTTTGCCAATTCCTCGTCCTCGCTGATCCAGTCCAAGATCACAGGCAACCTGGTGTTCGTGCTGCTCACGCCCCTGTCGCACTGGGAAATCTTCTCGGCGTATGTACTCGCTTCCGTCGCGCGCGGCCTGGCCGTGGGCTTTGGCGTGTTTGCCATCACCTGCTGGTTCGCCGACCTGTCGTTTGTCGCGCCGCTGTGGATCGTCATCTTCGCGTTTCTCGGCGCCGCCATGCTGGGCACAATGGGCCTGATCGCCGGCATCTGGGCCGAGAAATTCGACCAGCTGGCCGCCTTCCAGAACTTTTTGATCATGCCGGCCACCTTTTTGTCGGGCGTGTTCTATTCGATCCACTCGCTGCCGCCATTCTGGCAGACGGTATCGCACCTGAACCCCTTCTTCTACATGATCGACGGCTTCCGCTACGGCTTCTTCGGCGTGTCCGACGTCAGCCCGTGGCTCAGTCTTTCCATCGTCGCCGGCTTCCTCGTGATCCTGGCGCTGGCATCGATCCGCCTGCTGAAAAGCGGTTACAGATTGCGCCATTGATTACGGCACATCACATCACTACATTATTCAATATCAAGGACTTATCGTGACCACCACTCCAGAACTGATCCACGGCTACCTGTCGGCCGGCCTCGAATGCACGCACCTCGAAGTGGAGGGCGATGGCCAGCACTTCCAGGCCGTGATCGTCTCGCCCGCGTTTGCCGGCAAGCGCCTGATCCAGCGTCACCAGATCGTCTACGCGGCGCTGGGCGACCGCATGCGCGAAGAAATCCACGCGCTGTCGATGAAAACCCTGACACCTGAAGAATTCCAAGGATAAGCACATGGACAAGCTCCTCATCAACGGCGGCAACCGCCTGAACGGCGACATCGCCATCTCCGGCGCGAAAAACGCCGCCCTGCCCATCCTGTGCGCGGGTCTCTTGACCGCGGGCGACCTGGACCTGACCAACGTGCCGCATTTGCACGACGTGGCCACCATGCTCAAATTGCTGGGCCAGACGGGCCTGAAAGTGCAGCAGGACGGCGACCGCGTGGTTCTCAACGGCAGCGCCATCGACACCCTGGAAGCGCCGTATGAGCTGGTGAAAACCATGCGCGCCTCGATCCTCGTGCTGGGCCCCATGCTGGCGCGCTTCGGCGAAGCCAAGGTCTCGCTGCCGGGCGGCTGCGCCATCGGTTCGCGCCCCGTCGACCAGCACATCAAGGGCCTGGAAGCGCTGGGCGCCGAGATCCGCATCGAAGCGGGCTACATCTACGCCAAGTGCGCCAAGCTCAAGGGCGCGCGCATCGTCACCGACATGATCACCGTCACCGGCACCGAAAATCTGCTGATGGCCGCGACCCTGGCCGAAGGCGAGACCATCCTGGAAAACGCCGCCTGCGAACCGGAAGTCACCGACCTGGCGCACCTGCTGGTGGCCATGGGCGCGAAGATCGACGGCATCGGCACCAGCCGCCTGGTGATCCAGGGCGTGGACGCCTTGCACGGCGCCTCGCACGCGGTGATCGCCGACCGTATCGAAACGGGTACCTTCCTGTGCGCCGTGGCGGCCACCGGCGGCGACATCACCCTGCGCAACGTGCGCACCGACATTCTCGACGCGGCGCTCGACAAGCTGCGCGCCATGGGCCTGACGATGACCTTCGGCGCCGACTGGATCCGTGCCGAGATGTCGGCCCGTCCGAACCCCGTCAGCTTCCGCACGACGGAATACCCGGGCTTCCCGACCGACATGCAGGCGCAGTTCATGGCCGTCAACACCATCGCCAACGGCGCCAGCCGCGTCACCGAGACGATTTTCGAGAACCGCTACATGCACGTGCAGGAAATGAACCGCCTGGGCGCCGACATCACCATCGAGGGCAACACGGCCATCATCGCCGGCGTCAAGCAGCTGCGCGGCGCACCCGTGATGGCGACCGACCTGCGCGCCTCGGCCTCGCTGGTGATCGCGGCCCTGGCCGCCGACGGCGAAACCCTGATCGACCGCATCTATCACCTCGACCGCGGCTACGACCGCATGGAAGTCAAATTGTCGGCAGTTGGCGCCAACATCGTACGCATCAAGTAACGCCTGTCAAAACCTACTGCGCGTCGTGCTTTGCGGCCTGCGATGCTCACTGTACCTTCGTACAGTTGCGCTTCTCGACCACAAATCACTTTCGCTCGCTACGGTTTTGTCAGGTGTTGTAAATCATAAATGAGTAAGGAACGAGCATGAACGGATCGAACAACGGCGACAGCTCCCAGCTGATCCTGGCGCTCTCGAAGGGCCGCATTTTTGAAGACACCATGCCGCTGCTGGAAGCGGCCGGCATCAAGGTGCTGGAAAACCCCGAGACCTCGCGCAAGCTGATTTTGGCCACCAACGATCCGAACGTGCGCGTCATCATCGTGCGCGCCAGCGACGTGCCGACCTACGTGCAGTACGGCGCGGCCGATTTCGGCGTGGCGGGCAAGGACGTGCTGCTGGAACACGGCGGCGAAGGCCTGTACCAGCCGATCGACCTGAATATCGCTTCCTGCCGCATGTCGGTGGCGGTGCAGGCCGGTTTCGACTATGAAAAGGCCGTGCACCAGGGCGCGCGTTTGCGCGTGGCCACCAAGTTCGTGCACACGGCGCGCGAGCATTTCGCCGCCAAGGGCGTGCACGTCGACCTGATCAAGCTGTACGGCTCGATGGAGCTGGCACCGTTGGTCGGCCTGTCCGACGCGATCGTCGACCTGGTCAGCACGGGCAGCACTTTGCGCGCAAACAACCTCGTCGAGGTCGAGCACATCATGGAAATTTCGTCGCGCCTGGTGGTTAACCAGGCGGCATTAAAGCTCAAGCGCGAGCGCTTGCAGCCGATTATCGAGGCGTTTGAACGCGCCTCGCAAGCCTAGACACATTCAGTAGCAGAAAGCCGATTATGCCGATACAGATACGCAAGCTCGATTCAAGCCAGGAAGGTTTCCAACAATCGCTCGACACCTTGCTGGCGTTCGAGGCGGGCACCGATGCAGCGATTGAAACGTCGGTCGCAAAAATCCTGGCCGACGTGAAAACGCGCGGCGACGCCGCCGTCCTGGAATACACCAACCGTTTCGACCGCATCCCGCATGGCGGCGCGGCGGAAATGGCGGCCTTCGATATTTCGCAAGCCGAACTGCAGGCGGCCCTGAACGGCCTGCCGTCGGCCCAGCGCGAGGCGCTGCAGATCGCCGCGCAGCGCATCCGCGCCTTCCACGAACGCCAGCGCGAGGAATTGCGCGGTTTTACTTACACCGAGCCCGATGGCACGGTGCTGGGGCAAAAGATCACGCCGCTGGACCGGGTCGGCATCTACGTCCCGGGCGGCAAGGCCGCGTATCCGTCGTCCGTGCTGATGAACGCCATTCCCGCGCACGTGGCAGGCGTGGGCGAAATCATCATGGTGGTGCCGACGCCCGATGGCGTGAAAAACCAGATGGTGCTGGCCGCCGCCGCGATCGCGGGCGTGACGCGCGTGATCACCATCGGCGGCGCGCAAGCCGTCGGCGCGCTGGCCTACGGCACGCAGACGATTGCCGCCGTCGACAAAATCGTCGGCCCCGGCAACGCCTATGTGGCGGCCGCCAAGCGCCGCGTGTTCGGCATCGTCGGCATCGACATGATCGCGGGGCCTTCCGAAATCCTCGTGCTGTGCGACGGCACGACGGACCCGGACTGGGTCGCGATGGACCTGTTTTCGCAGGCCGAGCACGACGAACTGGCGCAGGCGATCCTGCTGTGCCCCGATGCGGCCTACATCGCGAAAGTGGAAGAGAGCATCGCCAGGCTGCTGCCGACGATGCCGCGCCAGGCCACCATCAGCACTTCGCTGGCCGACCGCGGCGCGCTGATCAAGGTGCGCAGCATGCAAGAGGCGTGCGAGATCGCCAACGCCATCGCCGCCGAGCACCTGGAAATCTCGGCGGACAACCCGCAGCAGTGGGCCGAACAGATCCGTCACGCGGGCGCCATGTTCCTGGGGCGCTTTTCGTCCGAATCGCTGGGCGACTATTGCTGCGGTCCCAATCACGTGCTGCCGACGTCGCGCACGGCGCGCTTTTCGTCGCCGCTGGGCGTGTATGACTTCCAGAAGCGTTCGTCCATCATTCACGTCAGCGAGGCGGGCGCGCAAACCCTGGGCCGTGTCGCCGCCACCCTGGCGTATGGCGAAGGCTTGCAGGCGCACGCGCGCAGCGCCGAACTGCGTCTGAAGCCGCAGCCATGACGAATATGGCGGAGCGGCCGGACTGGGTCAACCGGGTCTATTGCGAAGATGCGCTGGCGGGGCTGGCGCGCATTCCCGATGGCTCGGTGGACCTGATCCTGACGGATCCGCCGTACAACCTGGGCAAGGATTACGGCAATACCTCGGACCAGCAGTCGGTGGCCGACTACCTGCGCTGGACGGAACAGTGGATCGATGCGGCGCTGCCCAAGCTCAAAGCCAACGGCAGCCTGTATATCTTTCTCACCTGGCGCTATTCGCCGGAAATCTTCGTCATGCTGAAACAGCGCATGGCGATGATGAATGAAATCATCTGGGACCGCCGCGTGCCGTCCATGGGCGGCAGCGTGCGCAGCTTTTCATCGGTGCACGACACCATCGGCTTCTTCGTCAAGCGCAAGGATTACTACTTCGACCTTGACGCGGTGCGCATCGCCTACGACGCGGCCACCAAGAAAGCCCGTTCGCGCTCGATCTTCATCGGCGCCAAATGGCTGGAAGTGGGCTACAACCCGAAAGACTTGTGGAGCGTGTCGCGCCTGCACAAGGAACACCCGGAACGGGCCGACCACCCGACGCAAAAGCCGCTCGAAATCATCGAGCGCATGGTCAAGGCGTCGTGCCCGCCCGGCGGCGTGGTGCTCGACCTGTTCATGGGCAGCGGCACCACGGCGCTGGCGGCGAAACGCTGCGGGCGCGATTTCGTCGGTTTTGAACTCAATCCCGACTACTGCGCCATCATCGAACAGCGATTGGCGGCCCTCGCGCAGGAGCTGGCCGAACCGGCCACATCGCCCGCGGCCAAGCCCGCCAAGGCGGCGAAAAAGCCGGCGGCGGTCAGAAAAACGGCTGCCGTGAAAAAGCCGCCCGCCGTGAAAAAAGCGCCGGCCCGCAAGGCGCGCAGCGCTAGCGTGCCGGAAGACGTCGTCATTTAGTCTCCATTTCATTTCATCAGGAGTGTTTGCAGCATGTCTTTCCTCGATCAGTTAATCAGCAACACCGTGCGCGCCGATGTGCGGGCCGTCAAGAGCTACCAGGTAGCCGATGCCAGCGGTTACATCAAGCTCGATGCGATGGAAAACCCGTATCCGCTGCCGCAGCATCTGCGCGAGGAACTGGGCGCGCGCCTGGCCGGCGTGGCGCTGAACCGCTATCCGCCGTCGTACGCCAGCCTGCAGGCGGCCATCTGCGCCAAACTGGGCGTGCCCGCCGGTTACGACGTCATGCTGGGCAACGGCTCCGATGAACTGATTTCCATCCTGGCCATGGCCTGCGCCCGCCAGGCGCCGGGCCAGCGCGCCGTGCTGCTGGCGCCCGTGCCGGCCTTCGTCATGTATGCCCGTTCGGCGCAGTTTGCCGGCATGGATTTCGTCGGCGTACCGCTGCAGGCCGACTTCAGCCTGGACATGCCGGCCATGCTGGCGGCCATCGAAGCGCACCGCCCGGCGCTGGTCTTCCTCGCCTATCCGAACAACCCGACGGGCAACCTGTTCGCCGCTGCCGATATCGAACGCATCCTGGCCGCCCTGGGCGACACGGGCATCGCCGTCGTCGACGAAGCCTATGAGCCGTTCGCGCAGCGCAGCTTCATGGGCCGCCTGCCCGAATATGAAAACCTGGTGGTGATGCGCACCGTGTCGAAACTGGGCCTGGCCGGCATCCGCCTCGGCTACATGTCGGCCGCGCCGGCCTTGCTGGCGCAGTTCGAGAAAGTGCGTCCGCCGTACAATGTGAATGTGCTGACGCAGGCGGCGGCCGAATTCGCGCTCGAGCACCTCGACGTGCTCAACGCGCAGGCGGCCCTGCTCAACAGCGCGCGCGACGACCTGGCACGGCGCCTGGCGGAGCTGCCCGGCGTGACGGTATTTCCCTCGAAGGCAAATTTTCTTCTGATTCGTGTGGCGGATTCCGACGATGTTTGCGCAAAACTGCTTGCCCGCAGGGTTTTAATTAAAAATATGAGTAAAATGCATGCTGCGCTGGCCAATTGCCTGCGCATCAGCGTCAGCACCCCGGAAGAAAATTCCCTTTTTTACGATGCCTTCAAGGCATCCCTCGTTTAGCCTACCGCCAGAGCCTCCCATGAACCGCACCGCAGAAATCACGCGCAACACCAATGAGACGCAAGTTCGCGTCGCCCTCAACCTGGACGGCACGGGCCAGCAAAAGCTCAATACCGGCGTGCCCTTCCTCGACCACATGCTGGACCAGATCGCCCGCCATGGCTTGATCGACCTCGATATCGAAGCGACGGGCGACGTGCATATCGACAACCACCATACGGTGGAAGACGTGGGCATCACGCTGGGCATGGCCGTGGCCAAGGCCATCGGCGACAAGAAGGGCATCCGCCGCTATGGCCACGCCTACGTGCCGCTGGACGAGGCGCTGTCGCGCGTGGTGCTCGATTTCTCGGGCCGCCCTGGCATCGAATACCACATCCCGTTTACGCGCGCCATGATCGCCGGCTTCGACGTCGACCTGACGCTGGAATTTTTCCGCGGCTTCGTCAACCACGCGGGCGTGACCTTGCATATCGACAACTTGCGCGGCACGAATGCCCACCATCAGTGCGAAACCGTGTTCAAGGCCTTTGGCCGCGCGCTGCGCATGGCTGCCGAGCTCGACGAGCGCGCGGCCGGCATCATTCCATCGACCAAGGGCAGCCTGTGAGCGCCGCTCTCGCTATATTGTAGATTCCGGGATCAAACATGAATAAAATTGTGGTGGTGGATTACGGCATGGGCAATTTGCGCTCGGTAGCGCAAGCCTTGCGTGCCGTGGCGCCAGAAGCCGACGTGCGCATTTCCGGTGTCGCTGCCGACATCGACAGCGCCGACCGCATCGTCCTGCCGGGCCAGGGCGCCATGCCCGACTGCATGCGCAGCCTGCGCGAATCGGGCGTATTGGAGGCGCTGCTGCGCGCCGCCGACAGCAAGCCCGTGCTGGGCGTGTGCATCGGCGAGCAAATGCTGTTCGACGGCAGCGAAGAGGGCGACGCGGCCGGCTTGGGCTTGTTGCCAGGCAAAGTCGTGCGCTTCCAGCTCGACGGCCAGGTGCAGGAAGACGGCTCGCGCTTCAAGGTGCCGCAAATGGGCTGGAACCAAGTGCGGCAAACGGCGTCCCATGCCATGTGGGATGGCATCGCCGACAACGCGTATTTTTACTTTGTGCACAGCTATTTTGCTCAACCTCAAGAGGCAGCGCACACGGTGGGCGAGACTGTCTATGGCGCGCCGTTCGCCTGCGCCGTCGCCCGTGATAATATTTTCGCGACACAGTTCCACCCTGAAAAAAGTGCTGCCGCTGGCTTGCAGCTGTACAAGAACTTCGTTCACTGGCAACCTTAACGTTGGCTCTCCGGCTTTTTTTCCGCCTCTCACTCACTTTTAAACCACACTGACCATGCTGCTTATTCCCGCCATCGACCTGAAAGACGGTCACTGCGTACGCCTGAAACAAGGCGATATGGAACTTGCCACCGTATTTTCCGAAGACCCGGCCGAAATGGCCCGCCATTGGCTGATGCAGGGCGCGCGCCGGCTGCACCTGGTCGACCTGAACGGCGCCTTTGCCGGCAAGCCGAAGAACGAAGGCGCCGTGAAAGCCATCCTGAAAGCCGTGCAGGATTTCGCCGTGGAAAACGACATCGAGGAAATCCCCGTGCAGCTGGGCGGCGGCATCCGCGACCTCGACACCATCGAGCGTTACCTCGACGCCGGCATCACCTACATCATCATCGGCACGGCGGCCGTGAAAAGTCCCGGCTTCCTGCACGACGCCTGCGGTGCCTTCCCGGGCCACATCATCGTCGGCCTCGATGCCAAGGATGGCAAAGTGGCAACCGATGGCTGGAGCAAGATGTCGGGCCACGAAGTGATCGACCTGGCGAAAAAATTTGAAGCCTACGGCGTCGAATCGATCATCTACACGGACATCGGCCGCGACGGCATGATGGGCGGCATCAATATCGAAGCCACCGTCAAGCTGGCGCAAGCCGTCAAGATCCCCGTCATCGCTTCGGGCGGCCTGCACAACATCGGCGACGTGGAAGCGCTGTGCGCAGTCCAGGCCGAAGGCATCGAAGGCGTGATCTGCGGCCGTTCCATCTATGAAGGCACGATCGACCTGGCGCAAGCGCAGGAACGCGCCGACGAACTGACCGACGCCGCCGTTTAAGCCTGCCCGGCCGGGGCGCGCCTGCGCGTGTCCTGGCCTGGCGACAATCTGGAACCCATCATGCTTGCAAAACGTATTATCCCCTGCCTCGACGTGACCAATGGCCGCGTCGTCAAAGGCGTCAATTTCACGGAATTGCGCGACGCGGGCGATCCCGTGGAAATCGCCCGCCGCTATGACGAGCAGGGCGCCGACGAAATCACTTTCCTCGACATTACCGCTTCGAGCGACAACCGCGGCCTGATCTTCGACATCATCGAAGCGGTGGCGTCGCAAGTGTTCATTCCGCTGACCGTGGGCGGCGGCGTGCGCGTGGTGGAAGACGTGCGCCGGCTGCTCAATGCGGGCGCCGACAAGGTCAGCATCAACACCTCGGCCGTGACGAACCCCCAGCTCGTGTTTGAGGCATCGCAAAAGCACGGTTCGCAATGCATCGTCGTCGCCATCGACGCCAAGCAGGTGTCGCCCGGCAAGTGGGAAGTGTTTACCCATGGCGGACGCACGGCCACGGGCCTGGACGCGTTCGAATGGGCGCGTAAAATGGAAAGCCTGGGCGCCGGTGAAATCTTGCTCACCAGCATGGACCGCGACGGCACCAAGGTGGGCTTCGATCTGGGCCTGACGCGCGGCGTGTCCGACGCCGTCAGCATTCCCGTGATCGCCTCGGGCGGCGTGGGCGGCTTGCAGGATCTGGTCGACGGCATCAAGGTGGGCCGGGCGGACGCCGTGCTGGCCGCCAGCATCTTCCACTATGGCCAGCACACGGTGCAGGAAGCCAAGCGCTTCATGGCGCAGCAGGGCATCCCCATGCGCCTGGCGTAAAGACAAGCAAGTCAATATCAGCGGGATAGAAGAACATGCAGAACGGAACCATCTTAGCAAGCAATGCCAAGTGGCTGAAAAAGGTCAAATGGGACGAGCACGGCCTGGTGCCCGTGATCGCGCAGGAAGCGGGCAGCAATGACGTGCTGATGTTCGCCTGGATGAACCGCGACGCGCTTGCGCGCACGGTGGAGCTGGGCGAAGCCGTATACTGGAGCCGTTCGCGCAAGAAACTGTGGCACAAGGGCGAAGAATCGGGTCACACGCAAAAGGTGCTGGAAATCCGCCTCGATTGCGACGAAGACGTGGTCTTGCTGAAAATCGAGCAAGCGGGCGGCATCGCCTGCCATACGGGTCGCCATTCTTGCTTCTTCCAGAAGTTCGAAGGCGACGAGAAAACGGGCGAATGGCAGATCACCGACCCCGTCCTGAAAGACCCTGAGACGATTTATGCGGAAAGCAAGAGCAAATGAGTGAAACGTTAAAACGCCTGGCCGCCGTGATCGAATCGCGCAAGCTGGCCAATGGCGGCGACCCCGCCACCTCGTATGTCGCGCGCCTGTTTGCCAAGGGCGATGATGCCATTTTGAAAAAAATCGGCGAGGAAGCGACGGAAACGGTGATGGCCGCCAAGGATGCGCGCCGCGACAACGACCCGTCGAAGGTCTTGTACGAATGCGCCGACCTGTGGTTTCACTCGCTGGTGATGCTGGCGCAGTTCGACCTGACGCCGCAGCAGGTGCTCGACGAGCTGGCGCGCCGCGAAGGCCTGTCCGGCCTCGAGGAAAAGGCGGCGCGCAAGGACGAGCTGCGCGACGCTGGCGAAACAGACAAACACTGACCTACTGGAGCGTGCGTGGATAACTGTATTTTCTGCAAGATTGCTGCAAAACAAATTCCCTCGACCATCGTGTATGAGGATGACGACTTGCTGGCCTTCAAGGACATCAACCCGGCCGCCCCCGTGCATCTGCTGTTGATCCCGAAGCGCCACGTGGCCAGCCTGTCCGATTGCGACGACAGCCATACGGAAATACTGGGCAAGCTGCTGCGCCTGGCGCCGAAACTCGCCGCCGAGTTCGGCTGCGCCGTCAGCTATGACGCCGATGGCACGCCTGCCGGCGGCTTCAAGACCATGATCAACAGCGGCCCGAACGGTGGGCAAGAGGTGTATCACCTGCACATGCATGTGTACGGCGGTCCCCGTCCCTGGCGCGGCCAGCACTGATTTCGCCGTGCGCCGGGTTCGCGTGTATACTACCGGCATTGGTTGACGCTATTCGGGCACCGTCCCGCAAGGAGAATGTGATGGGTTCATTGAGTATTTGGCACTGGGTGATCGTTCTGGTTATCGTGATGCTGGTCTTCGGCACCAAGAAACTGGGCAATATCGGCGGTGATATCGGCAAGGCCGTCAAAGGCTTCAAGGATGGCGTCAAGGGCGACGATGACGCGCCGGCAGCCAATACCCCTCCTGCTGCGCCATCGCAAGTGGCCGACAAAAGCACCATCGACGTCGAAACGAAAGAGAAAAGCAAGTCCTGATAGCGTGGCGGGGCGCTTGCCTCGTCCGGTAACAGCCTTGTCCGCTTATGATCGATCTCGGTCTCTCTAAAATCGCCATCATCGGCGTGGTTGCGTTGATAGTCATCGGCCCTGAAAAGTTGCCGAGAGTGGCGCGCATGGCCGGCACCCTGTATGGCCGCGCGCAACGCTACCTGAACCAGGTGAAATCCGAAGTCACGCGCGAAATCGAGCTGGAAGAGCTGAAAAACCTGCAGAAGGAAGTGCAGGAGGCGGCCCATTCCGTCAAGCAAAGTGTGGAGAAATCCATGCATGGCGTGGAAAATTCGATTTCCGGCAACCTGGCCGAGGTGGAAAACGCCTGGCGCGGCGATTCCAGTTCGTATGAGGGGCATCACGACGCCCATGAGGCCATGCTGCGCGCCACCAACGATGACCTGGCCCGCAAGGCGCGCGAATTTCGCCGCAAGAAACTGGTGCGCAATTCCGCCATCCCTGGCTGGTACAAGCAGCGCCATGGCGGCAAGCTGCACGTGCAGTCGGCGGCCGCCCGCGTGGCGCGTTTCCGTCCGCGCGCCAGTTCCTCCTCCTTTTACTCATGAGTAGCAAATCTCCGGTGGAAGAAACCTTTATCTCGCATCTGGTCGAGCTGCGCAACCGCCTCGTCAAGGCGTCGATCGGCATCGCCGTCGTCTGCGCCGTGCTGTTTTACTGGCCCGGCCCTTCGCATATCTACGATTTCATTGCGGCGCCGATGATCGCCTCGCTGCCGGCCGGCTCGAAAATGATCGCCACCGGCGTCATCTCGCCCTTCCTCGTGCCGATGAAAGTGACGCTGGTGATCGCCTTTATCGTCGCCTTGCCCTGGGTGCTGTACCAGATGTGGGCGTTTATCGCCCCCGGCCTGTACACGCATGAAAAGCGTTTGATCGCGCCGCTGGTCATCTCGTCGTCGCTGCTGTTCATGGCCGGCGTGGCCTTCTGCTATTTCTTTGTGTTTGGCCGCGTGTTTCACTTCATCAGCGACTTTTCGCCGTCGTCGATCGCGGTGACGCCGGATATCGAAAACTACCTCGATTTCGTCATGTCGATGTGCCTGGCCTTTGGCGCCACGTTCGAAGTGCCCGTGGTGGTAGTGATCCTCGTGCGCATGGGGCTGGTTTCCATCGCGAAACTCAAGGAAGTGCGCCCCTACATCATCGTCGGCGCCTTCGTCATTGCCGCCATCGTCACGCCGCCGGACGTGGTCAGCCAGTTCTCGCTGGCCATCCCGATGTGCCTGTTGTTCGAGCTGGGCCTGCTGGTGGCGCCCATCTTCGTCAAGGCTACCCAGGCGCCGGAAGAGGCGTCCTAGACGCTTTACTATACTCGCAAGCAAAAGCCGCTGACCTCCCCCGGGAGCAGCGGCTTTTTTGTTGCCAGGAAAGTGAGTGCACGCTTACTGCAGCATCAGTTTGCTGAGGATGCCCAGGTTGAGCAGGATCAAGGTGCTCATCATCCAGTAGACGTGTTTCATGTCGGCGCCATGGCGCAAGTCCAGGCGTTCCAGGCGGGCGTCGAATTTTTGCTCCAGGGCGTCAATTTTGGTGTCGAGCCTGAGCTCCAGCGCATCGATCTTCATCTCCAGGGCGCCCACTTTGGTATCGACGTTCTGCGACACCAGCTTGATTTCCCCCAGCAGATTGCGCTCCAGCGCCAGTTCGCCATGCACGACGACGGCCGAGCCCAGTACCTCGCCCAAGGCCGTGGCATGGGCTTCCGCCTGCTGCGTGGGCACCCCTGCCGAGGCGAGGCGTTTGGCGTAATCGAGGGTGTCGAACTGGATGGGCATATGCATGGACGCTCTTGACTCTCACCCTAGCAGAAAAATCGGCAATTGCCAGTGAGGAGTGCGGTGGCGCCTGCCTTCCCGTCAGCTTAATGGACAGGGGCGCTGGTGGTTTGCGGCGGCGCAAACGCATGCAAAAAGGGCGCCGCGGCGCCCTTTGCAAGCTGACGGCGAGCGCCGCTTAATTCATCAATTCCTTGATGACTTTGACAGGGGCACTGCCGTAGCTGAGGAATTGCTCGTGGAAATCCTTCAGCACGAACTTGTTGCCCAGCGCTTGCTTGCGCTGTTCGCGCAAGTCCATGATTTCGCTGTAGCCGCTGAAATAGCTGGTCAGTTGCACCGAGCTCAACTGCACGCGGCGCCATTTTTCCGTCGCTTCACGCTTGGTCTGGAAGGCCTGGCGCGTCAGCAGGTCGAGCGCTTGCGCTTCCGTCATGCCCAGCACGTGCACGCTGTAGTCGAGGATGGTGTTGGTGACGCTGCGCAAGTTCCACTTCGAATACATCAGCCACATTTCCGGCGCGTTGTTGCCATAGCCCGATTCGAGCATCATGCGCTCGCCATACACGGCCCAGCCTTCGATCATGGCGCCATTGCCGAAGATCGATTTGACCAGCGACGGCGACTTGTTCGCGTACACGAGCTGCGTGTAGTGGCCGGGGATGGCTTCGTGGATGTTCAGGATCTGCAAGATCCAGTGGTTGTACTCGCGCAAGCTGCTTTCCGCCTGTTCCGGCGTTTCGCCGTCGAGCGGCGTCACGTTGTAATAGGTGCGGTCCTGCGGGCGGTAGGGGCCGGGCGCCTCGATGCTGGCGCCGGCCACGCCGCGCTGGTATGCGGGCGTTTCACGCACGACGAGGGGCTTTTTCGGGTCCATCGTCAGCAGGTTGTGGCTGGTCACCCATTCCTGCAATTCCGGGATCTGGCGGCGGATTTCCGGCACGAAATCGGCGGGGGCCACGTGCTTGCTGGACAGCTTGTCGATCACCATGCCGATCTTCGCCGTGCGGTCCGCCGGCTTGGCCGTGCTGCCCATGGTTTTCACCCACAGCTCGTCGGACAGGCTATCCATGTGCTCGAGCAGCTTTTCGCGCGCGGCCAGGGCTTTCTGGTACATCTGCTCGGCGCTCACGCTGGCCTGGATATCGTAGGCGAATTTCTGTTCATATAAATCTTTGCCGATGCGGAAGGAGCGCGCATTGCCGTTCTGCGCCAGCGCGGCATCCTGTTCCGTCAGCCAGGCCGCATAGCCTTGCACGGCCGTGCGGGCTGCGGCGATGCGCGCGTTGTACAGCTGTTTTTCCGCCGGCGTCAGGATGGAACCCTGTGCCGTCTTGTTCAGGTCGTCAAGCACGCTGAGCACGCCGGCGCTCTGGGCGATGGCCAGCTGCGTGTGCTCGCGCGTGGGGTTGACGATGCTGGCGCGGGCGGCCGCATAGTATTGCGGCACGCTGGCGATGCGCTTGAGCAAGGTGCGCAGGCGCTGCGGCTGGGCCGCGTATTCCGTGTTCAGGATGAAATCGATGGAGCCGGCCACGTTGTACTGGGCGGGATTCCATTCGAATTCGCGGAAGGTGGTCAGATACCAGCGGTCCGACAGCAATTTATTCGTCAGCAAGGCCAGGTCGGTGCGTTGCTTGTCCGACATCTTGCCGGCATTCAGCTTGCCGAATTTGCCCAGCCATTCTTCGATGAAGGCCAGTTGCTTCTGGCGGCTGGCCGCGTCGGGAATGCTCAGGTTGGCGGCGCCATCGTACTTGCCGACCGAAATCGCGCTTTCCGGGTCCAGGCGCCACAGGGCCGTGAGGAATTGGCCGCTGAGGTTATTCATGGAGCGGTCGCTGCTGTTCTCGCTGGCGACGGCGGCGACCGTCGCTGCCGTGGCCGCCGTGACGACGGCCGCTTTCTTGCCGACGGTTTTCTTCTTGCTGCTGCTGGTGCCGGCCTTGCCTTGCTTCTGCGGTTTCTTGGCGGCGCTGGCTGGTGTCAGGGTAAAAGCCATCATCAATGCGGCGAGCGCAACTTTATTTTTGATCAGCATAGTTTATCTCTTGAATATTTTGCTGTCTGTCAGTATCAGAAAATAATAAACTGATAATATAAGTAACAAACAACTATTGAAAGGTTGGCCTTGCTTGCCTGGGCGGCCCAAAGATTAGCATTAATTGCCGCCGCTGCGCAGTTTTTTGCGCCGGGAGCGCGCGGCGCTAGACGACGATGGCGCTGCCGCGCAGCATGTCCTGGTGGCGCGCATTGATGGCCGCCACGGCATCCTTGCCGCGCGCCATGCCGGTGGCGTGGATTTCCGTTTCCTGCGTGTAGCGCTGGCGGACTCTTACCGTATAGGCTTGGAACAGCCAGCTCCAGAAGTTCGTTTCATAGACGGCTTCATCCATGTCGCGCCATTTGACGCCCGTCAGTTTCTTTTTCCACGGCAAGATGCCGGACGCCAGCCACACGCCCGTCTCGTCGTAGTACAGCTGATAGCTGCGGATGGTCAGCAGGCGGTAGGCGACGATCAGCGCCGAGCCGATCAGCACCACGAAGGCGGCGCGCGCGTTGTACTTGAAGGCCAGCGGCAGGGCGGCAAAGAACAGCAGCACGGCGATGATGAACGTGCTGACATAGGCTGTCCAGGATTTGCCGCACAAAAAGGTGGCGCGCTGGCCGGCGCTGGTGGCGATATAGTCGGTCATGGCGTGGCATCAAAACAGGGAAAAACGATCATCGCATGGAACGCGGCTTGCCCGTGCATTTTTTCAAGCTCATCGCTTCAACCCCTCCTGCAGCATGCCCAGCATGTCACTGGCCGACATGCGCGCGGCCGCGTCGCTGCCTTCCAGCAGACTGTCGGCCAGGTCGCGCTTGTGCTGGTGCAATTCGACGATGCCTTCCTCGATCGTGTGTTTCGCCACCAGCCGGTAAATGGTGACGGGGCGCAATTGCCCCATGCGGTGGGCGCGGTCCGAGGCCTGGTCTTCCACGGCCGGGTTCCACCACGGGTCCATGTGGATCACGTAATCGGCCGCCGTCAAGTTGATGCCCATGCCGCCCGCCTTCAGGCTGATCAGGAAGACGTCGCCATCGCCCGCCTGGAAGGCGTCGACCCGGCGCTTGCGCTCCTGCATGGGCGTGCTGCCGTCGAGATACTGATAGCTGACGCCATGCTGCTCCAGGTGCTTGCGGATGAGTGTCAAATGGTCGACGAACTGGCTGAAGACGAGCACCTTGTGGCGGTTTTCCAGCAAGCCCGACAGCAGCTCGGCGAAGGCGGCCAGCTTGCTGCTGGCCAGGCCCAGTTCCGGCGCCACCAGTTGCGGATTGCAGCAGGCGCGGCGCAGTTTCATGATCTCGGCCAGGATCTGGATGGCCTTTTTCGAGGCCGGTCCTTCCACCATGGCCAGCTTTTCCAGCGCTTCGCGGCGCAAGGATTCGTACAGTGCCGTTTCCTGCGGCGACAATTCCACTTCCAGCACGATTTCCGTGCGTGACGGCAATTCCGACAGCACTTGCGTTTTTGTCCGGCGCAGGATGAACGGCGCGATCAGGCGGCGCAGCCGCAGGCGCGCGCCGGCCGCCGCCCGCTTGTCCTGATCCTTTTCGATCGGTCCCGCAAAGCGCAAATTGAACTGGTCCAGGGTGCCCAGCAAGCCCGGGTTAATAAAACGGAACAGATTCCACAGTTCGCCCAGGTGGTTTTCCAGCGGCGTGCCGCTGGCCACCATGCGGAAATCGCCTTGCAGGGCCATCACGGCTTGCGAGCGCTTGGTGGCGCCATTCTTGATCGCCTGCGCTTCGTCGAGCACGATCGTATGCCAGCGCACGCCGGCAAACATGGTGGCTTCCTGCTGCAGCAAGCCATAGCTGGCCACCACCACGTCGAACGGCTGCAGGGTGTCGAGCATGTCGGCCCGGTCGCCGCTGCCGAACAGTTTGATGTTCAACGTCGGGGCAAAACGCTGCGCTTCGCTGATCCAGTTCATGCAGACGGACGTGGGGGCGACGACGAGGGTGGGACCGTTCGGTGCGCGCGCGAGGATCAGCGCCAGCGCCTGCAAGGTCTTGCCGAGTCCCATGTCGTCGGCCAGGCAGGCGCCCACGCCCCAGTGCGCCAGGCGCGCCAGCCACTCGTAGCCGGCCAGCTGGTAGTCGCGCAAGTCGGCCTGCAGGGTGCTGGGCAGCTGCGGTTGATAGTCGTCGAGCGCGCGCAGGCGCAGCAGGTGTTCGCGCCACAGTTTGTCGGCCTTCACGCCGCCCGCATCGTTGGCCAGCTCTTCCAGCGCAAACGCGGCCAGCGGGTGGATGTGCACGCCATCGGCATGCGCTTCGCCATACGCGGCCAGTTCCGACAGGCGGCGGTGCAATTCATCGCTGAGGGCGAGGAACTGGTTGTCGCCCAAGGCCACGAAGCGGCTTTTATTGTTCTGCATCAAATCGAGCAGCGCGCGCAAATCCATCACCTTGTCTTCATCGATCTGCACTTCGCCGCTGGCGGCAAACCAGTCTTTTTCGCTCTTGATATTCAGGCGCATCTGGCCGCTGTCGATGCGTTTCGACACGCGCATGGTTTCGCCTTCGGGCCAGGCCAAGACCATGCCGGCGGGGTCGAGCGATTGCAGCTCCACCAGCAATTGCAGGCCCAGCGCTGGCTGGCCCAGCAGCCATTCGCCATGCTCTTCTTCCGCCTCTTCCAGCACCAGACATTTTCCGATCAGCTGGCGCTGCGCTTCGCGTTCCGCATTCAGGTCGCGCCGCGCTTGCACGGCCCGGCCCGCCACATCGGCAAACACGCTTTCGGCGCCGCTGCCCGGTGCGTAATAGGCGCCGTTGTCGAGCAGCGGGCGCACGAGAATTTGCATCTTCAACCCCTGCTGGTAGGGCAGCAAATGCACGTGCAGGCGGTGGTCGGCCGTGATGACTTCCGCGTCGCCGGCGCCGCCGCCGATGTCGGACTGCACGGTGACCATGGACGAGATGGCGCCGATGGCCTGCATCACCTGTTTTTCCGCATGCAGGGGCACGGACAAGCCCAGACCCACGATGGCGCCGATGCGCCGGTGCTCGTCGAGGATGTGCACCACGCGCAAGCGCGTCGGCGTTTCCTTCTGCACCACGACGTTGCCGCCGTTGTCGGGCAGCGGCGGCTGCATGCCCAGCCACAGCTGTCCCTCGTGCGACTTGATCAGGAGTTCGGGCGCGCCGGCGATCAGTTCCACGCGCGTGTCGGGGTGATCGAGCCAGAAGACGAGCGGGTGGCCCACCAGCAGCACGGCAGCCTTGTCCAGCTCGATTTCATAGCGCGGCGCCGACGAATAATATTGTTTGAACGGCGCGATGCTGCCGGCCGCGCGCGCGTCTTGCGGCGTGAGGAAATCGATGTCGCCCGCCTCTTCGGCCAGGCGCTTGAGGCCCATGGCGCGGCCCTTGCTCCAGCCGCCCCGCGCGTCGCGTTTCTGCTCGCGCACTTCCACGGCCGTCAGGCCGAAGCGCGGGTCGAACGCCACCAGCCACACGAGGCGCGAGACGCCGCCCAGCGCTTCGGCGGGCGCGTTCTGCTGCAGGTTGATCAGGGCGCTCAGCTGGCGCTGCCACGCTTCCTGGCGCTCGAACCACGGCGCCATGTCCGTCAGACCGTGTTGCGCGCGCTTGGCCGTGGCATAACGCTCCTGCTGCGGCTCGCCCAGCAAGCCCAGCAAGCCGGCCGCCTGCGCGGCAATCAGGTCGTAGCCGGCCGCGTCCGCTTGCTGCACCAACAGGCGCAGTTGATCCTTGCGCCCGCTCAATTGCGGCAGGGCCAGCCAGTAGTACAGCAAGGCCTGGAACAGCTGCGCTTGCAGTCCCGTTTCCCAGCTGCGCGTGGGGATCGCATCGGCTTGCAGCACGCCGGCGCGCACCAGGCGCAAGGTGTTCAGTTGCTGGTAGACGATGCTGTCGTGGTTCGGTTGCGCATGCAGCGCGATATCGAGGTAGGTCTCCGCGCTTTTCAGCAGCTTGACGTCGTTGCCACGCAGCAGGGCCAGCACGTACAGGTGGCCGCCGATGCCCGTAAAGCACAGCTTGCGCTTGCCCGTTTCCTTGCGCAACCCTTTCAGGGCCGTTTCAAAGCCCGCCACGGCGTGGGCATGTTCGCCGCGCAACAGGGCGATGCTGCTGTCGACAAACAGTGCCTGCGGCCCCTGCTGGCCCGCCAGGTAGCGCGCGGCCGCGTCGAGTTCGCCGCACAGCAGGGCGTCTTCGGCCAAGGCCAGCGGCAGGGCGGCGCCGATGTGGTCGCCGGCGGCCGCCTGGCGCGCGTGGTGCGCGCGCGCGTAGGTACGGATGGCGTGCGCCGTGGCCGGTTCGCGCGGGGCGTTGCCCAGCAGCACGGCGAGGATGTCGTCCTGCAGTTGCGGCATGACGAAAGACAGCATTTCCGGCTCGAACGGCCGGCCGAAGATCTCGATCAGCGGATGCAGCTGCTGCGCTTCATAGCACGCCATGCAGGCGGCCAGGATGGCGGCCACGTGGCGCACCTCGTCATTGCGCAAGAGGGCGATGCGCAGGCGCGCCACGCCTTGCCGGTAGCTGCGCAATTCCACATAGCCATCCCAGTTGCGCCGCACGGGGTTGATCAGCTCGATGGCCTGGCACAGGTCGCGGAACACCAGGTGCTCGATGGCGGCGCGCATGGCGGGCCAGCGCAGCTTCGCTTCGCAGGCATAGCCCCGTCCCACCACTTCGGACGCCAGCGCGTGCCGCGTCAAATGCTGCAGCATGCCCGTGACGGTGAGCAGGGCAAACGGCGTGCCGTCCGGCTCGACGACGTTGGCGCGCTGCAAGTGTTCATACACGGCATGCTTGCCCACGGGTTCGCCCGCGATGGCCAGCAAGGCCAGGATCATCTGTTCGTGCTGCTCCAGGGCGGCGAACTCGTCCAGCAGATGTTGCTCTACATTCGGTTCGCTCATGCGGGTAAATTGGCGATATGCACGGGCGGCTCGCCGGCCGTCACGGGCAGGCCGAATACGCGCTGGTAGAAATACAGTTCCGCGTCGAGGGTGCGCACGATGTTCTCCGCCTTGCGGAAGCCGTGGCCCTCGCCTTCGAGCGGCACGTAGGCGACGGGCACGCCGCGCGCCTGCAGGGCGTCGACCATCAGCTGCGATTGCTGCGGCGGCACCACCTTGTCATCGAGGCCCTGGAAGAAGATCATCGGGCGCGACAGTTTGTCCGTGTGGTGGATGGGCGAGCGCTCGCGGTACAGGGCCTCGGCTTGCGGCTGGGGGGCGATCAGGTAATCGGTGTAGCGCGATTCGAACTTGTGCGAATCGTCGTCCAGACCCTTCAGGTCGGATACGCCATAGTAGCTGGCGCCCGCCTTGAAGACGTCGTGGAAGGTCAGTGCGCACAGGGTCGTCAGGCCGCCCGCGCTGCCGCCGCGGATAATCAGGCGCTCGGGGTCGGCCAGGCCCTCGGCGGCCAGGTAGCGGGCGCCGGCGATGCAGTCTTCCACATCGACGATGCCCCATTGCCCGCGCAACGCGTCGCGGTATTCGCGGCCGAAGCCGCTGCTGCCGCCGTAGTTGACGTCGAGCACGCCGATGCCGCGGCTGGTCCAGTACTGCGTCGCCAGCTTCAAGGTATTGCTGGCCATGCTCGTGGGACCGCCATGACTGATGACGATGACAGGCGGCAAGGTGCCTGCCGGCGCCTGCACGTCGCCATTCGTGGGCGCATAGAAGAACGCGTACGCCGTGCGGCCATTGCTGCTAGGGAAACTCAAGCTGCGCGGCACGGACAGGTACGCCAGCGCGGGCAAGGCCGTGATCGACTGCGCCAGCACTTCCAGTTCATGGTTCGACAGGTCAATGCGCGCCAGTTCCAGCGCGATGGTGGGACTGCCGCCGAGCAGCGCGACGAAGCCGGGCCCCACGCGCAGTTCGCGGATTTCCTGGTACGGGTGCGGTATCGGTTCCAGCTTGGCCGCCGTCACGTTCAGCTGCGCCAGGTAGCTGATGCCGGACTGGATATACGTGCAGACGATCTCGTCGTCGGAAAGAAAACCGTACATGCTGCCGCCGAAGGTCCAGTGCGGCGTGGCAAATTCCGCTTCCATCGGGCACAGCGCCTCGATGTCGGCGCCATGCAGGCGGTACAGATTCCACCAGCCGCTGCTGTCGGAAACGAAGTGCAGCAAGCCGTTCGGCGACCATTCCGGCTGGCAAATCGACTCGCGCGCGCCGCCGGCGATCAGGCGGGGCGAACCGAGGCTGCCGTCCGCCTGCACGTCGGCCAGCCACAGTTCCGTGCCTTGCCACGGCAGGCGCGGGTGGTCCCAGCTGATCCAGGCGAGCTGGCTGCCGTCCGGCGACAAACGCGGCGCCGCATAAAAATCGTGGCCACGCGCCAGCACCGTTTCGTGCCCGTCGAAGCCGACGGCCGCCAGGCAGTTTTCCGGCTGCGCATGGCCCTCTGCCGGATGCTGTTCGCGCACGGCGATCAGGCGGGCACGGGCCGCATCGACGACGAAGTCCGCGTGGCGCGTATTGCCGCCCGTGGTGAACGCTTCGGGCGCGGCGTCGCCGACCACGCGGTACAGGCAATTGTCGGCGAAATGCGAGAAATACACGGTATCGCCGGCCACCGCATACGCGCCGCCGCCGTATTCATGCACGCGGGTGCGCACATTGAAGGGCGCTGGCGTGAGTTCATCGACACGCGCGCCGCGCTGGCGCAGCAGGGTGTTGCGGCCCGCCTCGCTGGCGCGCCCGGCCAGCCAGAACACGTCGGCGCCATCCGCTCCCCCGAGGGCCAGCTGCGTCAGCGGCGAGGCGCCGGCGGCGACGATGGCCGCGCTGATCGGCGATGGCCAAATGCCATAAGGGGTGCTGGATGCGGTCGAGGTCATGCGGGCTCCGTGTCGTGGTGGGTAGAGGGGCCTCCAGGCGGCGTCAGGCAGCGCGGCGGCGTTCATCATCATAATGGAAGGGCAGGCACAACGAAAGTCATCGCTGTGCGTGGCAAATGCTGCAAAGCGGCACCGGAATCAATGAAATGGCGGCGATTGGATGCGATAATACCGCTTCTCCAAGCTCGATTGCCTGCCATGCCACAATTTGCTCCGCTCCAGAATGACACTTTCCTGCGCGCCCTGCTGCGCCAGCCGACCGAGCACACTCCTGTCTGGCTGATGCGCCAGGCGGGCCGCTACCTGCCCGAATACCGCGCCACGCGCGAGCGGGCCGGCTCCTTCCTGGGCCTGGCGAAGAATCCCGATTACGCGACGGAAGTGACCTTGCAGCCCCTGGAGCGTTTCCCGCTCGACGCGGCGATTTTGTTTTCGGACATCCTGACGGTGCCGGACGCCATGGGCCTGGGCCTGTATTTCGCCGATGGCGAAGGCCCGAAGTTCGAGCGCCCGCTGCGCACGGAGCAGGACGTGAAGGCCTTGCAAGTGCCGGACCTGGCGTCGCTCGACTATGTCTTCAAGGCCGTCACGCAAATCCGCACGGAACTCAATGGCCGCGTGCCGCTGATCGGTTTTTCCGGCAGCCCGTGGACCCTGGCGTGCTACATGGTGGAAGGCGGCGGCTCGAAAGAGTTCCATACCATCAAGAAGATGCTGTACAACCGCCCTGACCTGATGCACCACATCCTGGCGATCAACGCCACGTCCGTGGCGCAGTACCTGAATGCGCAAATCGATGCCGGCGCGCAAGCCGTGATGATCTTCGATTCCTGGGGCGGTGCGCTGGCTGACGGCGCCTACCAGGAATTCTCGCTGGCCTACATGCAGCAAGTGGTGGCGCAGCTGAAACGCGACAAGGATGGCGTCAAGATTCCCGCCATCGTGTTTACCAAGGGCGGCGGCCAGTGGATCGAGCAGATCGCCGACATCGGCGCCGATGCCGTGGGCCTGGACTGGACCGTCAACCTGACGCGCGCGCGCCAGCTGGTGGGCCATAAAGTGGGCTTGCAGGGCAACCTCGACCCTGCCATCCTGTTCGCCAGCCCCGAGCAGATCCGCGCCGAAGTGGCGAAAGTGCTCAACGCCTTCGGCGCGCCATCGGCTGGTACGGGCCACGTGTTCAACCTGGGTCATGGCATTTCCCAGTTCACGCCGCCGGAATCCGTGGCAGCGATGGTGGAAGCCGTGCACAGCATGAGCCGCGCCATGCGCAGCGGCCAGTAAGTCGTCGTTTTCCCCGCAGGGGCAGAAAAGGCAGGCTTTCCAACGGAAGCCTGCCTTTTTCTTTGCTGCGCCTTAGCAAGACATACCGACTTATGCACAATTTTTTTTGCTGCGGAAATAAGAGGCAGTGTCAAAGCCATGCCCGGGGGCGATTTTCAAGTGATTGATTATTAAGGAATAAAAAATTCATTGACTAGCGGACTTTGTTGCTATTGATAAGGTTATTCTTTCGTCCGCTTGCATTATTCCTTCATTGTCCACAAAGTTATCAACAGATTCTGTGGATAAAATTGAAAAGTATTTTGTTAACCGATACTTAGCGCCGATGTTCAGGTTTCACCTGAAGTGCATGTTGCAGCGCATGATAATTGGACAATGTTTCGCCGTCCGTCAGGTAAAAACGAACGCTTGCCCGGCAATTGTCAATTTTGCTGCATGCCGTCCGCGTTTTTGCCGATCGGACGCCTCAAAATGGTGCCGATTTCTGTATAAATACATTACAAATGGCTCAGTTATGCACAGCGGCGGAAATGTCCTGTGGATTTGTGGCCGCCCGGGCATCAATTTTTAAGCCATTGATTTTAAATGATTAATTTTTCTTGCGTGCCGCTCTTGACGGCAGTCGAAATTTTATGTCCACATTTTTCTGAAAGTTAATTTTGCTTTGTCCACAAAGTTATCCACAGAATTTTCTTCAGGCACGAGAGCACGCCGTCCCGTCCGTCGTTAGGCGTTTGACGGATGAAACAAGTATCATGGCCCGCTGGCTTGATGCCGGACATCCCGCCGCGCCATCGCCCCTGCGGCGCGCTTTTTTATTGAGATAGGCCCTACCCCCATGTCGCAGTGCATTTTGACGTCGTGCATCCTGAAAATCGCGCTCGACACGCCCTTGAACGCCTTGTTCGACTACCGCTGGACAGCGGCGGCGGATACGGGCGCTGCCGTGCCGCTGCCGCAAGTGGGGCAGCTGGCGCTGGTGCCATTCGGCCGGCGCGAAGTGATGGGGCTGATCGTCGGCGTGTCCGACAGCACCGATGTGCCCGCCGCGAAATTGAAGGACGTGCTGGCCGTGCGCAGCCAGCTGGCGCCCCTGTCTGAACAGTGGCTGGCGCTGGCCGCCTTCGCCGCCGATTACTACCAGCGCCCGCTCGGTGAAGTGGCCTTGCCGGGCTTGCCGAAGAATTTGCGCGTGCTCACCACCGTGGCGCTCGACCGCGCCATCAAGAAGCTGGGCAAGCTGGCCGACGCGCATGACGGCACGCCGCTGAACATGCCTGCGCTCAATGCTGCCCAGCAAGAGGCGGCGGACGCCATCGGCGGCGCGCAGGGTTTCAAGCCGACCCTGCTGTACGGCGTGACGGGCAGCGGCAAGACGGAAGTGTATCTGCAGGCGTGCGCCCAGGTGCTGGCGCGCGAGGACGATGCGCAAATCCTGATTTTAGTGCCGGAAATCAACCTGACGCCCCAGCTGGAAGGCAATATCCGCGCGCGTTTTCCCGGCGTCATGCTGGCCACCCTGCATAGCAGCCTGTCCGAAGGCGAGCGCATGCTGCACTGGCTGGCCGCGCACCAGGGCCAGGCGCGCATCGTGCTCGGCACGCGCTTGGCCATCCTGGCGTCCTTGCCGAAACTCAAACTGATCGTCATCGACGAAGAGCACGACCCGTCCTACAAGCAGCAGGAAGGCTTGCGCTATTCCGCGCGCGACCTGGCCGTGTGGCGCGCCTGGCAATTGCAGATTCCCATCGTGCTCGGTTCGGCCACGCCGTCGCTGGAAAGCTGGCACCACGCGCAGACGGGGCGCTACCGCAAGCTGGAATTGCGCGAGCGGGCCGTCAAAAATGCGGTCTTGCCGCGCGTCAAGATCCTCGACATGGAGCGCGACAAGCCGAAAGACGGCCTGACCTCGCATCTGGTCGCCGCATTAAAACTGCGCATGGAGCGCGGGGAGCAGTCGCTGCTGTTCCTGAACCGGCGCGGCTATTCGCCCGTGATCTGCTGCGAATCGTGCGGCTGGATCAGCAATTGCACGCGCTGCACTTCGTTCATGGTGCTGCACAAGCCCGAACACCGCTTGCGCTGCCACCATTGCAGCCTGGAATTGCGCATTCCCCGCCATTGCCCCACCTGCGGCAACGTCGACCTGCAGCCGCTGGGACGGGGCACGCAACGCGTGGAAGAGGGCTTGCAGCAATTGTTTCCCGAGGCGCGCATTTTGCGCATCGACGCCGATTCCACGCGCAAGAAGGGCAGTGCGCAGGAAGCGTTCGACACCGTGCACCGGGGCGAAGTCGATATCCTGATCGGCACGCAGATGGTGGCCAAGGGCCACGATTTCAAAAAGCTGACCCTGGTCGGCATCCTGAACCCGGACACGGCCCTGTTTTCCCAGGATTACCGGGCCAGCGAACGCCTGTTCGCCCAGCTGATGCAGGTGGCGGGCCGCGCCGGGCGGGCCGCGCAGACGGAAGGCGGCAGCGTCAGTGAAGTGCTGATCCAGACGCGCTATGCGCGCCATCCGCTGTACGACGCCGTCGTCAACCACGATTACGACCATTTCGCCACGACCTTGCTGGAAGAGCGGGCGCAGGCGGCGCTGCCGCCGTATCTGTTCCAGGCCTTGCTGCGTGCCGAGGCGCCCGAGCTGGCCACGGCCATCGAATTCCTGCAGGCGGCGAAAGAGTGCATGGAACACCCGCAGGTGACCATCAATGACCCGATTCCCATGAGCATGACGCGCGTCTACAACGTGGACCGCGCCCAGCTGCTGCTGGAATCGCCTTCGCGGCCGGCCTTGCAGGCGTTCCTGAAGGAATGGTTAGCGGAGTTGCGCGCCATGAAGACGCGCGTGAAATGGTCGCTGGAAGTGGACCCGCTCGATATTTAAATTACTGCAGGTAATCGCGCGCCGATTTGACGATCTGTTCCGACAACAGCTTGGTAAACGGCGTGTCCAGGGTCCACGCGTGCCAGCTCAGCGTTACGTCCAGGGTGCTGCCCGGCATCAGATCGACCAGCCTGTCCGTCGCCAGCGCCTGCGCGGCCAGGCGCTGCGGCATCAGGCCGTAGGCCAGGCCATCGAGCACGCAGGCGCGGCGCGCCGCTTCGACCGGCAAGGTGTGGTGCGGAAACGGTTCGCGCATGCTCAATTGTTCAGCGAGGAAACGCGCCAGCAAGCCGTGCTGGCCCACGACGGCCGGCGCCAGTTGCACGGCCTCGGCAATAAAACCATCGCCGAACCAGTGGCCCGCAAACACGGGTGTGGCCACGCAGACATAGCGCAAGGTGCCCAGCGGCGTGACGCTGGTGGCGGCCGCCGCGTCGAGCGCTGTGCCGGACTCGGCCGCCACGCAGCCGAACACGGAGCCGTCGCGCACCATCTGCAGGGCGCTGTCGCTGTCGGCCAGGCGCACGTCGAGCTGGCAGCGGGGCGGCGCCAGCAGGGCGGATAAAGTGTCGGGGAACCAGGTGGCCAGGCTGTCGGCATCGATGGCGATGGCGATTTCCGGCATGCTGACGCTGTTGCCCAGGTCGATGTCGAGCGATGCTTCCATCAGCTTGACGTTGCGGTGATGCACGATCAATCGCTGGCCCAGGCCCGTCGGCACGGCTGGCTGGCCACGGATGATCAGCAAGCGCCCGCTGGCGTCTTCCAGCGCCTTGATACGCTGCGAGACGGCCGACTGGGTGATGCCCAGCGCCAGGGCGGCCTTGTCGAAACTGCCATGGCTGGCCACGGCGTCCAGCACGGCCAGCGCGCGATAATCGAGTGATCCCATTAGCTCAGCTTATAAATTTTAGAATTGATTAGTTATACTAATACACATATTGCAGCAAAGTAAAACCTTATTTTCGGCAAACGGGTAGTATCGAACGCTGTGAGCAATCTGACGCGGAGATAAGTAGCACGATGAAAACGATACAAGTGGATGTGGCCGTGATCGGCAGCGGCACGGCCGGCATGACGGCGCACAAGGCCGCGCGCATGCAGGGCAAGCGCGTGCTGATGATCGAAAGCGGGCCGTACGGCACGACGTGCGCGCGCGTGGGCTGCATGCCCAGCAAGCTCCTGATCGCGGCGGCCGAGGCGGCCCATGCCGTGGCCGCCGCGCCCGCTTTTGGCGTGCATCCGGGCCCCGTGCGCATCGACGGCCGGCAAGTGATGGCCAGGGTGCGCAGCGAGCGCGACCGTTTTGTCGGCTTCGTGCTCGACGGCGTCAACGCCATCCCCGAGGAAGAAAAACTGCGCGGCCACGCCCGCTTCATTGCGCCGGGCAAGCTGCAGGTCGACGAACATACGCTTGTCGAAGCGGCCAGCGTGGTGATCGCCACCGGTTCCACGCCCATCGTGCCGCCCGAGTGGCAGGCGGCGGGCGAGCGCGTCATCACCAGCGACGCCGTGTTCGAATGGACGGACTTGCCAAAGTCAGTCGCCGTGGTCGGCAGCGGCGTCATCGGTCTGGAACTGGGCCAGGCGCTGGCGCGGCTGGGCGTGCGCGTGACGGTGTTTGCGCGCGGTAATAAAGTCGCGCAGCTGACGGACCCGCTGGTGCTGCGGGAGGCCGATGCCGTGCTGGCGCGCGAACTCGATATCCGTTTCATGACCCAGGTCGCGCACATGGCAACAACGCCGGACGGCGGCGGCATCGCGCTGACCAGCCGCGATGATGCGGGGCAGGAAAAAACCGAGCAGTTCGAGTACGTGCTGGCCGCCATCGGCCGCCGTCCGAACGTGGACAAGATCGGCCTGGACACGGCGCAAATCGAGCTCGACCGCCACGGCATCCCCCTGCATGACCCGCACACCATGCAGTGCGGCAACAGCGCCATCTTCATCGCGGGCGATGCCGACAACGCCTTGCCGCTGCTGCCCGAAGCGGCCGACGAGGGCCGCATCGCGGGTGACAACGCGGCGCGCTTTCCCGACGTCAAACCGGGCTTGCGCCGCACGCCCCTGGCGATCGCTTTCACTGAGCCGCAGATCGCCACCGTGGGCGCCACCTACCAGCAATTGTGCGTCAGTCACGCGGGCCGCTTTGCCGTCGGTGCCGTGTCGTTCGGCAACCAGGGCCGCAGCCGCGTCATGCTGCAAAACCAGGGCATCTTGCGCGTGTATGCGGAATTCGGCAGCAAGCGCTTTCTCGGCGCCGAGCTGATCGGCCCACGGGCGGAACACCTGGGCCACTTGCTGGCCTGGGCATGCCAGGCGCAGCTGACGGTGCCCGCCATGCTCGACATGCCGTTTTACCACCCCGTCATCGAGGAAGGCGTGCGCACGGCCTTGCGCGAACTGGCGCTGCACCTGGAAAAAGACCCGGAACACGCACCGGGCTGCGCCGACTGCTCGCCTGGCGTCTGATGCAATTTTGATATTTATACAATTTTGTAGACAAGCGCACATGATTGCGCGATCATCGCTGCCACATTGAAATATTGATTAAAAGCAAAAAACATTTCAATTGGCACATGCCGCTGATGCCAGGATGGTAAAAACAAGCGGGTGCAGGCGATGATGGAGACGATGTGAAAATTCGGCGCATTTACGCGGGAGAACTCGCCCTGGGCGTGGCCCTGCCCTGGGACGTGCATGGCGAAACGGGCGGCTTGCTGGCCAGGCTGGGCCATGTCATCAGCAGCGAAAACCAGATCGCATTGCTGCTGGCGCGCGGCGTCATCGCCGATACCAGCGCCGACGTGCCGCGCACGGCCACGGAAGCGCCATCGGCCCTGCGCATGCTGAACCTCGTCACGGCAGGGCTGGCCCTCGTCTTGCCGGCCGTCGCCGCCGGGCAGGCGGGCAGCCACCTGTCCCTGGCGCCGCTGGCGCAACTGGTGGAAGAGGCCGTTGTTCTGGATGCCGACGTGGCGCTGGCCTGCATCCTGCACAACCAGAGCGCGGGCGACTTTGCCGTGCGCCACAGCGTCGACACGGCCGTCATCACGGCCCTGCTGGCGCGCGCGCTGAAACTCGACGACGCGGTCGTGCGCAGCGTGCTGCTGGCCGCGCTGAGCATGAATGTGGGCATGCTGGAGCGCCATGCGGATTTCCAGCACAAGGCGGGCCCGCTGGACGCGCAGGAACGCGCCTATTTGCGCGCCCATCCGCAAGCCGGTGTCGACTTGCTGCGCGCTGCGGGCGGCACGGATGCCGTCTGGCTGCAGGCCGTGCTGCAGCACCATGAAAATATCGATGGCAGCGGCTATCCGCTGGGCACGCAAGGCGAGGCGATCGGCATCGGCGCCCGGCTGATCATGCTGGCCGACCGCTATTGCGCGCGCGTGTCGAAGCGCAGCTACCGCCAGCCTTTGCTGCCGAACGTGGCCTTGCGTGAAATGTTGATGGCCGACAAGGCCACCCTGGATGCGCCGCTGGCGTCCCTGCTGGTGCGCGAGCTGGGCATCTACCCGGTCGGCACTTTCGTCAAATTACTCAACGGGGAAATCGGCGTCGTCACGCGCAAGGGCCTGAATGCCACCACGCCCCACGTGCAGTCGCTGGTCGGCCCCCGCGGCGCGCGCCTGGACGTGCCGCTGCGGCGCGACACGCGCGTGGACTTGCACGCCATCCGCGAAGTGCTCAGCGCGGAGCAGGCGGGACTGCAGTTTCGCCCCGACCAGCTATGGGGCCGCAGCGCACGAATTTAGCGCGGGAGCTTAATTCAGCAGACCTGCATCGAGCCGTCCCTCGAGCGCCAGCTCGCGCATGATGCGCACCGTGTCGATGTCCGACTCCTTGTAGGCCGAGCGGCGGAAGTCGTCGTACAGGGCGTTGGCCGCATCGGTGGCCGCGTCGTGGCCGTCGTCGTACTGGAAGCGCACCCACAGGCTCGCTTCGTCGGGCATCTCGATGGTCATCACCAGCGAGGAGGCGCTGATGTCCTTTTGCGCCGGCACTTCGTAACGCACCTGCAGTTGCGGCACCAGCACCACCTTGTCGTTGATGACCAGCTCGCCATAGCGCAGGCTGCGCGCGAAACCGGCGTCGCTGCGCTCGCTGATCCGGCACTCATCGAGGTGCGGCACGAACAGCTTCGGCGACTCGGCGCGCAAGACCAGGCCGCGCCACACTTGTTCCAGGGTCAAGGTATCGATCAGCGGATTCAACGGATCATTGATTTCAATCAGGTGTTCAAATTTCATGGGACTGCCATTCGGTAAGTGGGCGCGCACGGGCGATATAGGCGGAATGGTACTCCAGGCGTGGCATCGCCGCACGCATTGCATCGGCCAAGATGGCGGCATATGGCGATATATCAATGCCATTGCCTGTTTTTCGGGCATGCTCCGCCATGCAAATAGGCTGCGCGACGCTGTTACAATGGGCTGCTGTTCCCTGCGGAAATACCCTGATGTCCAAAGCACCACAGTTCGGTCTGAATGCGCCCCAAAGCGAAGCGGTTACCTACCTCGACGGCCCTTGCCTGGTGCTGGCGGGCGCCGGTTCGGGCAAGACGCGCGTGATCACGCAAAAGATCGCCCATCTGATCGAAGACCGGGGTTATGACCCGCGCACCATTGCCGCGCTGACCTTCACCAACAAGGCGGCGCTGGAAATGCAGGAACGCATCGCCAAATTATTGAAACAGCCGCGCCAGGCCAAGCAGTTGACGGTGTCGACCTTTCACTCGCTGGGCGTGAAAATCCTGCGCCAGGAAGCCAATGGCGTGGGCCTCAAGGATCGCTTTTCCATCATGGACAGCGACGACTGTTTTTCCCTCGTGCAAGACCTCGCCATTACCACCGATAAACAGGTGATCCGCGGCATCCAGAATGCCATGTCGCTGTGGAAAAATGGCCTGATCGATCCGGACATGGCGCTGGCGCAAGCCAAGGATGAAGATGAAGCCAACGCGGCGCGCATCTACCGCAGCTATGTGGCCACGCTCTCCGCCTACCAGGCCGTCGATTTTGACGATCTGATCCGCTTGCCCGTGGAACTGTTCCGCAACAACGGCCCTGTGCGCGACAAGTGGCAGCGCCGTTTGCGCTATCTGCTCGTCGACGAATACCAGGATACGAACACCTGCCAGTACGAACTGGTCAAATTGATGGTGACGGGCATCGGCAAGAAGCCGATGTTTACGGCCGTGGGCGACGACGACCAGGCGATCTATGCGTGGCGCGGCGCCACGGTGGAAAATTTAAAAACGCTGGAAACGGATTTCCCCGATTTGAGGGTGATCAAGCTCGAGCAGAATTACCGCTCCACCATGCGCGTGCTCAATGCGGCCAATGCCGTCATCGGCAACAACCCGAAACTGTTTGAAAAGTCGCTGTGGTCGGAACACGGCCTGGGCGAGCCGATCAAGGTGCTGGGCATGCAGACGGACGAGCAGGAGGCGGAGCAGGTCGCCATCATGATCTCGGCCGACCATTTCGAGCGCAAGAACAAATTTTCCGATTACGCGATTTTGTACCGGGGCAACCACCAGGCGCGCATCATCGAGCAGTGTCTGCGCAAGGAGCGCATCCCGTACACGATCTCGGGCGGCCAGAGTTTTTTTGATAAGGCCGAGATCAAGGACATCATCAGCTACCTGCGTTTGCTGGCCAACGAAGACGACGACCCGGCCTTCATTCGCGCCGTGACGACGCCGCGCCGTGGCGTGGGCCAGTCGACGCTGGAGGTGCTGGGCGCATTCTCGGGGCAGTGGCAGTGCTCGCTGTTCCAGGCCGTGTTCAAGGGCGGCATCGAGGCCAAGCTGACGGATCGCCAGCTGGGACCGCTGCGCGACTTCTGCAACTTCATCAACGACCTCGAGTCGCGCGCCAGCCGTCCCGGCGCTGCCGGCAGCGGCGACAACGCGGCCGAAGTGCTGGACGACATGATGAAGGAAATCCACTACGAATCGTATCTGTATGACGCCTTCGAGGAACGGCAAGCGCAAAGCAAGTGGCAGAACGTGCTCGAATTCGTCAACTGGCTCAAGGAACGGGGCAGGGGCGGCAAGGACCGCGATGGCGAAGAAAAGAACGTGCTGGAACTGACGCAGATGGTGGCCCTGATGACCATGCTCGAGGGCAAGGACGAAGAGCAGGACGCCGTGCGCATGTCCACCCTGCACGCGTCGAAAGGGCTGGAGTTTCCGCACGTATTTCTCGTTGGCGTGGAAGAGGGGATCTTGCCGCACAAGGGCGATCCTGACGCGCCGGCCGAAACCATCGCCGCGCGTATCCAGGAAGAGCGGCGGCTGATGTATGTGGGCATCACGCGCGCGCAGCGCACCTTGCACGTCACCTGGTGCAAGAAGCGCAAGCGGGCGGGCGAGCAAGTCCATTGCGACCCGTCGCGCTTCATCAAGGAAATGCAACTCGACGTGGGCGATGCGGTGCCGACGGAGGCGGAAGTGATTTCGCCGAAAGAACGCCTGGCGCGCATGAAGGCCTTGCTGGCCGCGCCGAAGGCTTAAGCAGCGTTCACGCTTCCACGGTGCTGTCGGGCGTGGTTTTGGGCACGATGGCCAGCTGCATGCCCAGCGCATCGAGCATCTTCAAAATGGTTTCAAAGCGCGGCTTGCTGCCTTCGCGCAAGGCTTTATATGCGCCTTCGCGCGTGATGTCGGCCCGGGCCGCCACCTTGCCCATGCCGTACGCGCGCACCACGTCGTTCATGGCCGACTGGAACAGTTCGGCATTGCCGGTGGCGACGATTTCGCTCATGTAGGCGGCCACGGCGGCCTTGCTGGTCAGGTGTTGCGTCGGATCAAATTTGCTCAGGCCTAAGGCTTCCAGGTCGTCGAGGTCGAAGGTGTCATGGTCGATATGTTGGTTCATTTCTTTCGTGCTCCTGTGGATGCCGCCGCCGCTTTCTTCAGGGCCGCTTGCCGGGCTTTCAAGTCCTTGAGTATCGCTTGCGCCTGTTTGATGTCGCGCTGCTGGCTCGATTTGTTGCCACCCAGCAGCAGCAAGATCAGGGTGCCCAGGTTGGTTTCGTGAAAGTACACGCGCCAGCCGGGTCCCGTCTGTAAAAAACGCAGTTCGCACACGCCTTCGCCCACTGACCGCCAGTCGCCCTTCTTACCGTGCTGTAAGTGCTTGATGCGCGCATCGATGGCGGCCGCCGCCACATCGTGCAGGGAATCTTCCCAGCGCCGGTATTCGGCCGTCTTGCGCGTATCGATCAGCACTGGTTCTGGTGGCGCTGGTGTGTTCATTGTAATCGTTTGTTCTCATTCGTCAAGCGGCTTGAGCCCATCCAGGAAGAATAAACAGAAATCGGGGCCCGTCCGGCGGCGAATGGAGGGAGTTTGTCCTGGCTCACGCCGTTGCGGCGGTAGAATGCCGCTTTCAGTCAGGAATCACCGAGAGCACCATGGACAATGCAGAACAGATGGAAACACGTTTCGTCGATATTGAAATCAAGCTGGCGCAGCAGGAAGATCTGGTCGAGTCGCTGAACCAGATGGTGTACCAGCAGGGCAAGCGCATCGACCAGCTGGAAGCGATGCTGCACAAGCTGGGCGAGCATGTGCGCGACGGGGCGCAGCAGGCGAATGGCGGGCTGGTCAACGAACGTCCGCCGCATTATTAAATCGGCATCGTAGTGCGGGGCGCATGAAAACCGTTCATTACTGGCAGGCGCGCTACCACCGGTAGTTGCTGGTGACGCAAGTGTGTCAGGCTGTTATTATTTCAGGCTGGCCCGCGACACAATCGCGGCTCTCTTGCGTTCCTTGAAAGAAGACATGACCCGTCCTACAATGCTCGTCATCGCCGCCAGCCTGATGCTGGCGCCAGCCGCCGCCGCTTTTGCCGCCACCGCCGCTACCACCGTGCCCGCCGCTACCGCCGCCTTGCCCGCCTCGAACCCGTTTGCGCAAGCGAGCAGCCTGCCATTCCAGTATCCGCCGTTCGACAAGGTGCAGGACGCCGACTACGCGCCCGCCTTTACGGCAGGCATGGCCGCCAACCTGGCGGAAATCAACGCGATTGCGAATAACAAGAAAGCGGCCACGTTCGACAACACCATCGTCGCCATGGAACGCTCGGGCCAACTGCTGAGCCGCGTGCGCACCGTGTTTTCCGTGATGTCCGGTTCCAACACGAATGACACGATCCAGGGCCTGGAACGCGAACTGGCGCCGAAGATGGCGGCCCACAGCGACGCGATCATGCTCAACGACAAGCTTTTCCAGCGCATCGACACCCTGTACGCCAAGCGCGACAAGCTGGGTCTGGATTCGGAATCGAAACGCCTGCTGGAACGCTACCACACCGATTTTGTCCGCGCCGGCGCCAAGCTGTCGGCGGCGGACAAGGAAAAGCTGCGCGCCTACAACGGCCAGCTGGCTGCCCTGTCGACCAAGTTCGCACAAAATGTACTGAAGGAATTGAACGCTTCGGCCGTCGTCGTCGATACGCGCGAAGAACTCGACGGCCTGTCGCCGGCCGCCATCGAAGTGGCTGCCGGCCTGGCCAAGAAGCGCGGCCTCGATGGCAAATACGTGATCGCCCTCGTCAACACGACGGGCCAGGCGCCGCTGTCGCTGCTGACCAACCGCGCCGTGCGCGAACGCATCATGGCGGCATCGCAAGCGCGCGGCAGCCGTGGCGGCGAGTTCGACAACACCGAGGAAGTGCTGGCACTGGCAAAGCTGCGCGCCGAACGTGCCGCGCTGATGGGCTACCCGAACTACGCGGCCTACTCGCTGGAAGACCAGACGGCGCACGACACCACCGCCGTCAACGCCCTGCTGGGCGAGTTGGCGAAGCCGGCCGTCGTCAACGCGCGCCGCGAAGCGGACGATATCCAGAAGGTCATCGATGCGGGCAAAGGCGGCTTCAAGGTGGGCGCCGCCGACTGGGCCTTCTACAGCGACAAGGTGCGCGCCGAACGCTACAACTTTGATGAAAATCAGTTGAAACCGTACTTTGAAATGCACAGCGTGCTGACCAAGGGCGTGTTCTTTGCCGCCGGCAAGTTGTACGGCCTCACTTTCAAGCAGCGCACCGATTTGCCCGTCTACACGTCCGACATGCTGGTGTACGACGTCTTCAATGAAGACGGTACGCAATTGGCCATCTTTACGCTCGACCCTTACGCGCGCAGCAACAAGCGCGGCGGCGCCTGGGCGAATGCCTACGTGGGCCAGTCGACCTTGCTGAACCGCAAGCCGGTGATCGCGAATAACCTCAACATTCCGAAACCGGAAGCGGGCCAGCCGACCCTGATGACGTTTGACGAAGTCAACACCATGTTCCACGAATTCGGCCATGCGCTGCACGGCATGTTTTCGAACGTGAAATACCCGCGCTTCGCCGGCACCAGCGTGCCGCGCGACTTCGTCGAATACCCGTCGCAAGTCAATGAAATGTGGGCGCTGTGGCCGGAAGTGCTGCAAAACTACGCCAAGCACTACCAGACGGGCGCGGCCATTCCGGCCGAACTGCTGGCGAAAGTGACGGCGGCCGACAATTTCAACCAGGGCTATAAAACCACGGAATACCTGGCCTCGGCCCTGCTGGACCAGCGCTGGCACCAGCTGACCCCGGCACAGATCCCCACCGACGTGCTGGCGTTTGAAAAAACCGCCTTGACGGAAGCGGGCGTCGATTTCGCCCCGGCGCCGCCGCGCTACCGCACCACGTATTTCTCGCACGCGTTCGCGGGCGGTTATTCGGCCGGCTACTACGCGTATCTGTGGTCGGAAAAGCTCGATGCCGACACGGTCGAGTGGTTCAAGGAAAACGGCGGCCTGACGCGCAAGAACGGCGACTGGTTCCGCAATCAACTGCTATCGCGCGGCGGCAGCGCCGACGCGCTCGACATCTACCGCAACTTCCGCGGCCGCGATGCGAAGATCGAGCCGCTGCTGGAACGCCGTGGCTTGAACGGCAAGTAATCGGGTGATTCCGGCGTCAAGGCCGGGTCAATGAAAAAATGGCTGCCAAGCAATTGGCGGCCATTTTTATTTGGGGATTTTGCCTGTAAACCGTGGTAAACAGCGCATTTGGCGTGCTGCACCACAGGATCGCCCATGTTGGATGACGCCTGTGTGACAGGCTGCTATGATCTGCCACTGGCCCGCGACGCGATCGCGGTTCTTCCCCGCGCTTCCTGAAAGATGTCATGATCCGTCCACAACTGCTCGTCATCGCCGCCAGCGTCATGCTGGCCCACGCCGCCCCATCCGCCATGGCCGCCGCCGCTGCACCTGCCGCCGCCGTCAGCGCCCAGAATCCCCTGCTCAAAGTGAGCCCGCTGCCGTTCCAGATGCCGCAGTTCGGCCTGATCAAGGATGGTCACTATGCGCCGGCGTTTGCCGAAGGCATGAAACGCCAGCTGGCCGAAGTCAATGCGATTGCCAACAACCGCCAGCCGGCCACGTTTGAAAACACCATCGTGGCCCTCGAGCGCACGGGACAGCTGCTGCACCGCGTGCAGAGCATCTTCAGCAACATGACCTCGACCAATACCAATGCCGTGCTGGAAGCGGTGGAAGTGGACGTGTCGCCGAAACTGGCCGCGCATGGCGACGCCATCACGCTGAACCCGAAACTGTTTGCCCGCATCGACACCCTGTACGCCAAGCGCGACAAGCTGGGCCTCGATGCCGAATCCCTGCGCCTGCTCGAGCGCTATCACACGGATTTCGTGCGCGCCGGCGCCAAGCTGTCCGATGCGGACAAGGAAAAACTGAAAGCCTATAACGCCGAGCAGGCGGGCCTGGAAACGGCCTTCGCGCAAAACGTGCTGAAGGAAACGAATGCCAAGAGCATCGTCGTCGACACCCGTGCCGAGCTGGCCGGCATGACGGACAGCGATATCGACACGGCTGCCGCGGCCGCCAAGGAACGGGGCTTGACGGGCAAGTTCGTCATCGCCCTCGTCAACACCAGCGGCCAGCCGCCGCTGGCCGTATTGACGGATCGCAAGACACGCCAGCGTTTGATGGATGCCTCGCTGAACCGCGGCAGCCAGGGCGGCGAGTTCGACAACCGCGCCATCGTGCTGAAACTGGCCAAACTGCGCGCCGAACGGGCGACCTTGCTCGGGTACGCCAACTACGCCGCGTATGCGCTGGAAGACCAGACGGCCAAGACCACGACGGCCGTCAACACCCTGCTGTCGGAACTGGCGAAACCGGCCGTCGCGAATGCGCGCCGCGAAGCGGCCGACCTGCAGCAAGTGGTCGATGCAGAAAAAGGCGGTTTCCAGGTGGCAGCGGCCGACTGGGCCATCTACACGGACAAGCTGCGCAAGCAGCGTTTCAATTTCGATGAAAACGAGCTGAAACCGTACCTGGAATTGAACAGCGTGCTGAACAACGGCGTCTTCTTTGCCGCCAATAAGTTGTACGGCATCAGCTTCAAGGAGCGTAAGGACTTGCCGGTATACAACTCGGACGTGCGCGTCTACGACGTTCTGGATGCCAACGGCAAGCCGCTGGCCCTGTTCATCGCCGACTTCTATGCGCGCGGCAACAAGCATGGCGGCGCGTGGATGAATGAATACGTGTCGCAATCATCGCTGATGGGCACGCATCCCGTCGTCGCCAACCAGTTGAATATTCCGAAGCCGCCCGCCGGCCAGCCGACCTTATTGACGTTTGATGAAGTGACGACCATGTTCCACGAATTCGGCCATGCGCTGCACGGCATGTTTTCGAACGTGAAATACCCGCGCTTTGCCGGCACCAGCGTGCCGAGCGACTTCGTCGAGTACCCGTCGCAAGTCAATGAAATGTGGGCCGTCTGGCCGGAAGTGCTGCAAAACTATGCCAAGCACTACCAGAGCGGCGCGGCCATGCCGCAGGAATTGCTCGACAAGGTCACGGCGGCGAAGAAATTCAACCAGGGTTTCATGACGACGGAATACCTGTCGGCGGCCTTGCTGGACCAGCGCTGGCACCAGCTGGCGCCAAGCCAGATCCCGACGGACGTGCTGGCCTTTGAAGCGGCATCGTTGAAAGACGCGGGTGTCGACTACGCGCCCGTGCCGCCGCGCTACCGCACCACGTATTTCTCGCACAGCTTCTCGGGCGGCTACTCGGCCGCGTATTACGCCTACCTGTGGTCGGAAAAGCTGGACGCGGAATCGGTCAACTGGTTCAAGGAAAACGGCGGCCTGACGCGCAAGAACGGCGACTGGTTCCGCAGCAAATTGCTGTCGCGCGGCGGCAGCGTCGATGCGCTGCAGCTGTTCCGCGACTTCCGCGGCCGCGACGCCACCGTGGAACCATTGCTGGAACGCCGGGGCTTGAACGCCAAGTAAGGCGTCCTCGTCAGAAGCTTGCGTTGCGTTGACATGGCGCACGCAAGCTTTCCGTGCCGGCGGCGTAGAATTGAGTAAGATGTAAACAAGAAGGCAGTTGAAAGAGTATATGAGTCAGCAAGATTTGAATGGCATTACCCTGGAAGGTATCGTGACGCGCCTGCACGCCCACTACGGTTGGGACGGCTTGGCCAAGCACATCGATATCAATTGCTTCATCAGCGATCCCAGCATCAAGTCGAGCCTGAAGTTTTTGCGCAAGACCCCGTGGGCCAGGAGCAAGGTGGAACAGCTGTACCTGGACACGCAATTTACTGACTGACAGGAAAAAACATGGATAGCAAACTCAAGGAATCGCTGCAACAACTGCATTCGACGCTGGAAACCAGCGGCCCCGTCGATGAAGAACTGCATGGTTTGCTGCAAAAACTCGATGTCGACATCAAGTTGCTGATGGAAAAGCGCGCCGCGCAGGAGCAGGAAGAAGAGTCGACCACCTATGGGCTGGCCGAGCGTAGCCAGGAATTGTCGGCCAAGTTCGCCGTCAAGCATCCGAAACTGGAGCCGGCCTTACGCGAATTGGGTGAAATTTTAGCCAACATGGGTATCTGATCGGGGTCAGTCGCTACGCGATCGCAATGCGTCCCACTGGGCCGCATTGCCCCGACGGGGCCGCCCCGTTTCTCCCAAGTAATTGAAAAATAAACGTTTTTTGTACTGAAATCCAACAGTAAAAAGCAGGCCGTCAGGTTGGAAATGGCCAATTCCGGTACAATCCGTACCCTATGAGCTCCCCTACCAATTTATTTGCGACCGTTCCCAAGCGGTCTGCCCGCGCTGCCGTGGCGCCTTTCCTGCCGATGTCGCGTGCCGAGATGGACGCGCTGGGCTGGGACCAGTGCGACGTCATCCTCGTCACGGGCGACGCCTACATCGACCATCCGAGTTTCGGCATGGCCCTGGTCGGCCGCCTGCTCGAAGCGCAGGGTTATCGCGTCGGCATCATCAGCCAGCCCGACTGGCTGTCAGCCGACGCCTTCCGCATCCTCGGCAAGCCGCGCCTGTACTACGGCATTACCGCCGGCAACATGGATTCCATGGTCAACCAGTACACGGCTGACCGCAAGATCCGCTCCGACGACGCCTACACGGCCAATGCCGAACCGAACAAGCGCCCGGACCGCGCCGTCACCGTGTACGCCCAGCGCGCGCGCGAAGCGTATTCCGACGTGCCCATCGTCATCGGCAGCATCGAAGCGTCCCTGCGCCGCATCGCCCATTACGATTACTGGTCGGACAAGGTCCGCCGTTCCGTCTTGCCCGATTCCAAGGCCGATTTGCTGATTTTCGGTAATGCCGAGCGGGCGCTGGTCGACCTGACCCACCGCCTGGCCGCCGGCGAAAACATCAAGGATATCCGCGACTTGCGCGGCACGGCCTTCATGGTGCCGGCCGGCTGGCTGCCCGGCGACGACTGGGGCGTGCACAATTCCACCCGCGTCGACGTGCCCGGCAAGATCGACCCGCACTACAGCCCGTACGAGATGGTGCAGGAAGACAAGACCGCCTGCGCCACGGAAAACGCCTCCAAGTCGGCCGAAGTCATCAAGCCCATCCGCATCATGAGCCGCGAAGAGCGCCTGGCCATGGCCAAGGAAAAGCACGACAAGACGGTCGTGCGCCTGCCCGCCTACGACGTCGTCAAGGATGACCCCGTCATGTATGCGCACGCGTCGCGCGTGTTCCACCTGGAATCGAATCCCGGCAATGCGCGCGCCATGGTGCAGGCGCACGGCGAGCGCGACGTGTGGCTCAATCCGCCGCCGCTGCCGCTGGCCATGGACGAGATGGATGGCGTGTACGACATGAATTACGCGCGCGCCCCGCACCCGAGCTATGGCAAGGCGCATATCCCCGCCTGGGAAATGATCCGCTTTTCCGTCAACATCATGCGCGGCTGCTTCGGCGGCTGCACCTTCTGCTCGATCACGGAACATGAAGGCCGCATCATCCAGAGCCGTTCGGAACCGTCGATCCTGCGCGAGATTGAGCATATCCGCGATAAAACCAAAGGCTTTACGGGTACCATTTCCGATATGGGCGGCCCGACGGCGAATATGTACCGCCTGGCCTGCAAGGAAAAAGAGATCGAAGTGTCGTGCCGCCGCCTGTCCTGCGTGTACCCGTCCATCTGCGTGAACCTGGGCACGGACCACAGCAAGCTCATTTCCCTGTACCGCAAGGCGCGCGCCATTCCCGGCATCAAGAAAGTGCTGATCAGTTCGGGCTTGCGCTACGACCTGGCCGTGCGTTCGCCCGAGTACGTGAAGGAACTGGTCACGCACCATGTGGGCGGCCTGTTGAAGATCGCCCCTGAGCACACGGAAGAGGGCACCTTGTCGAAGATGATGAAGCCCGGCATCGGCGCCTACGACGAATTCAAGGAAATGTTCGACCGTTTTTCGCTGGAAGCGGGCAAGAAGCAATACCTGATCCCGTATTTCATCGCCGCCCATCCGGGTACGACGGACCTGGACATGCTGAACCTGGCCCTGTGGCTGAAGAAAAACAATTTCAAGCTGGACCAGGTACAGACCTTCATGCCCACGCCGATGGCCATGGCCACGACGATGTACCACACGCGCAAGAATCCGCTGCGCAAGGTGACAGCCGACTCGGAAGTGGTGGAAACGGCCCGTAGCGGCAAGATCCGCCGCACGCATAAAGCCTTCCTGCGTTACCAGGACCCGGCCAACTGGCCGATCTTGCGCGAAGCGCTGGTCAACATGGGCCGTGGCGACTTGATCGGCAATGGCGACAAGCACTTGATACCGGCCTGGACGTCGTCGGAATCGGGCGGCCTGGCCGCAGGCGAACGCAGCCGCCAGACGCATGGCGCCGGCACGCCGGACAAGTTCAAGGTCACGCCGGGCAAGAACCGCATCGCCCTGGGCGGCACGGCAGCGGCGCCCAAAGCGTCGGCCGCCGAGTCGAAAGTGCGTCCATCGATTCTGTCGACCATCAAGACGAAGGCCAAGCCGGCCGCCGTGCCGATGGGCCGTGGCAGCAAGCCGCCAGCCAAGGGCGGCCATGCCGCGCCGGCACGGGGTGGACGCAAGTAGATAGTCTTCGGCTCTCGGGCATCCTTTGAAAAACCCGGCAACGCGTACTGCGTTGCCGGGTTTTTTGCTATGGGCGCACCAAGATGGGGCGGCAAACCGCCGTGGCGGCGGGATTTTTACCAATATTTAAAAATTGAATAGAGCAAAAGGCAATTTTCCCTTGTGGCAACTTGGTGTTTGAAAATATACTCGTTGGATATTTAGCCGTACGGCAACAATGCTGCCTTTCTGGCAAGCGCCAGCGTACGCGACTCCCAGCGTTGATATGAAAAGAGATGCCAATTGAAATGCCTTTCCTGCCAAGCCGAGAATAAGCCGGGCGCCAAATTCTGTTCTTCCTGCGGCACCACGCTTGCCGCCGCCACGACCGCCGCCGCTGCCGTGCCGGGCAAATCCTGTGGCCAGTGCGGCCATGATTGCAAGCCCGACGCCAAGTTCTGCCCCAAATGCGCGTTCAGCTTTGCCGTGGCGCCAGTGCTGCCGCCAGAACCTGTTGCGGCACCTGTGCCGGCGCCGATTCCTGAACCAGTGAGTGTGGTCGTTCCTGAGCCCGCTCCAGTGGCAGAAATGGTCGCGCAAGCTGTTCCGGAACCCGTTCCCGTCTTCATCCCGGAGCCGGTCGCGCCACCGCCGCCACCGCCGCCACCGCCCGTGCTGGAAAAGCGCCGTGCCGATCCTGCACCCGCACCCGCACCCGCACCCGCACCCGCACCCGTACTGGAACCCGCACCAGCGCCAGCTCCCGTGGCCGACACGCCAAGTGACAGCCCAGCGGCGGGCAGCCGCATGAAACTGATCGCTGCAGCCGTCGCCGCAGTAGTACTGCTGGGCGGTGCGGGCGCTTACTATTTTCTCTCAAGCAAGCCGGCAGTGCCGGCGCCGGAAGCTGTTCCAGTCTTGCCCGCGCAGGCGGAACCTGCGCCTGCCGCCGAGCAGCCGCTGGCCATCAGCGACCCGGCGCTCGACGGCGCGACGGCGGCCGAGCCTGCCGTTGCGCCTGCTGCGCCCGCCCCGGCATCTGTCGCCGCGCCCGCCCCCGCCCCCGAGCCGGTGCCCGCACCCGCCCCGGCCCCGGCTGTGGAAAAACCGGCTCCCGTCGCGGAAAAGCCGGCCAAGCCGGTCAAGGTGACACCGCCAGCGGCGCCTGTCAAACAGACTAGCGGCCTGGAAAGCGTGATCACGGACAGCCTGTCGGAAGCGAGCCACTGCATGAGCCAGCGCAAGTACGACTGCGCCATTGCCAATGCGAATGCCGTGTTGCGCATGGACACGGGCAACCGCCATGCGCTCGACATCAAGCGCAAGGCGAAGGAAGCGCAAGACAAGGCGCTGTCGCAAATCCAGATCGAGTAAGCCGCGCGGCTTG
Organism: Janthinobacterium sp. GW823-FHT01H08; assembly: GCF_058797855.1. NCBI lineage: Bacteria > Pseudomonadati > Pseudomonadota > Betaproteobacteria > Burkholderiales > Oxalobacteraceae > Janthinobacterium > Janthinobacterium sp. GW823-FHT01H08. The sequence continues at coordinate 107,499 of NZ_CM179504.1, read as the reverse complement.
CCTTCCCCCTATTTTTGATCCTTCCGGAGAATAACGTGAAAAACTTGAAACAAATTGCCAAGCCCATGGTAGCGCTGCTGGTCGTGTCTTCGATGCTGGCCGGTTGCGCCGCACCGGGCGGTCCTGGCGCCACGGGCAATACCACCACCGCCGGCACGGAAGCGGGCAGCGGCGAATGCAATACGGCCATGCTGGCCGGCATCGGCGCCGTCGTGGGCGGCTTGCTGGGCGGCGGCAACAATACCGTGCGCGGCGCGGCACTGGGCGCCAGCCTGGGCGCACTCGCCTGCGTGGCCCTGAATTATCAAAGCCAGCAAGTCAAGACGTCGCAGCAGGTACAGGCCGACTACAAGGTGGCCAACAAGGGCAAGCTGCCCGAGCAGTCGACGCTGGTGAAGTACGAGACGGGCTTTACGCCATCGTCCGTGCGTCCGGGCCAGAAGGCGCAGACCAATTCGTATATCGAAGTGGCGGCCGGCACGCGCGATCCGAACCCGCTGGTGGAAGAGGAATTGAGCCTGTACAAGCCCAATGGCGACTTGATCAAAACTGTGCGCAAGGTGGTCAGCAGCAATAACGGCAGCGGCGCCTACAAGGGCGGCTTCTCGATTCCCATGCCTGAAGGCGTGCCGCAGGGCATTTACCCGGTACGCACGGCCCTGTACCTGAATAGCAAGCGCGTCGGCGGCCAGGACGTCAAGCTGCAGATCGTCCAGCGCCAGGCGCCTGCGTCCGACCTGCAACTGGCCCGCGCTTACTGACACTGATTGCCACGGGGCGGCCATGCCGGCCGTTCCGTTCCCGATTTATCCCCATCCAGGCTAGACATGACCATTTCCACAGAAGCACCTAAACCTCTTCCCTTTTCCTCCGCGCTCGGTTCGCTGATCGAAGCGACCGACGCCATCAAGAATTTCCGCGCGATTGCCCTGCTGGCCCTGACCTTCATCGGCGCCGTGCTCGTCGGTGGTGTACTGACGATGCTCGCCGGCAGCATGAGCAGCGTGCTGCTGGGCTTCCTGGGCGGCCTGATGGCCTTCCTCGTGATGTTTTACGGCTCCAACGCCGTCGGCATCCTGCTGATGCGCGATGCCCAGGGCCAGCCTGGCTTGAGCCTGGTGGATGCCGTGCTCGTTTCGCTGTACACGAGCCACCGCCTGATCGCGGTCGTGTTCCTGGAATTTCTGATCGTGCTGGCGGCCATGATCGCCATTGCCATCATTTTGTTCGTCTGCAAGATCCCCGTGCTCGGCCCCGTGCTGTACACGCTGGTCTTCCCGCTGTCGGCCATCGTGCTGGGCGTGCTGGTGTTTGCGCTGTTTTACGTGATGCTGCCGCTGGCCGGCCCCGCCGCGTGGTCGGGAGCCACCGTGTTCCAGATCATTGCCCGCCTGAACCTGATCGTGCGCACCAAGCTGGTGTCGGTGATCCTGCTGGAAGTGCTGCTGTTCCTGATCACGACGTTTGTGGCGCTGCTGATCTTTGGCGTGGTCGGTACCGGCGTGTCGCTGACCAGCGGCATGTCGGCTGGCATCTTGGGCCTGGGCGGCCAGATGAACATGTATTCCCTCGCTTCGGGTCTGAGTGGCGGTTCCGGCTACATCATCGCAGCCGGTCTGGGCGGCGGCTTGCTGATGGCGGCCGCGGCTGTGGTGCCCGGCCTGATCTTTACCAAGGGTGTGTGCATCATTTACCTGAACGCCACGCGCAATGTCGATTTCAGCGCCTCGGAAGCGAGCCTGAACGACGGGCTGGCCACGGTCAAGAAGAAAGCCGAAGAAGCGCGTGAACGCGCGCGTGCCCTGGCCGAACAGGCCGCGACACCTGCCGCACCGGCCGCTGCGTCGGTTGACAGCCTGCATTGCCCGAGCTGCAAGGCCCCGGTCGCGTCCGATGACGTGTTCTGCGGCGAATGCGCGCATAAACTCAAGTAAGGCAGACCATGGCGCAATTCTGTAAACAGTGCGGCACCGCCCACGCGCCCGACGCGCGCTTTTGCGACGAGTGCGGCAAGGCCGTCAATGCCGCGCCAGTCCCATCACCGGCACCCGCGCCGGCCGCGACACCGGCGCTGTCCGGCGTGAAGCGGCGCCAAGTCGTCATCGCCGGCGGCGTGCTGGCGGCGGTCATCGTGGCCGGCGGCGCCCTGGCGTGGCTGCTGGCGCCGGAAGCGGCGTCGGCCAGCAGTTTTGGCCGCGCCATCGATGCCCATCTGGCGGCCGACGAGGCGGCGCGCGACAAGCTGCTGTGCTTCACCAACTTGCCGTACCAGAAGGAAGAAATCCGCGTGGCGTCGTACGACAGTTCCACTCGACAATGGCTCGATATCCTCGTGCGTGGCGGCTTGTACAACGCGCCCGTCGAACAAAGCAGCGGCGGTTGGCTGGCGCAATCGCAATTCGTCTATGCGCTGGCCGCGCCGGGCAAGGCCGCCTTGCGCGGCGACAAGCTGTGCGTGGCCAAGGGCGTGAAAGTGGCCAAGGTCAGCGGCTACGAGCAGGTGCGCGAGATGGGCGGGCGGCCGACGGCGATGGCCACGGCCACCCTGGCGCTGAGCGATGAGGCGGCATGGCTCGTCAAGTCGCCGGACCGCGCGCAGATCCTGCAACGCTTGCCGGGCGGCGGCCTGGAAGTGCAACTGCCGCTGGCGCTGGTCGACAAGCAATGGCAAGTCACCGACCGTGCGCAACTGCACCAGGCCGCCATGGCCATGGCGGGCGCCATGCGCAATGCCTCGGGTGCGCAAGAAGCGGGCATGCTGGACAAGCTGAAAAGCCTGTTCCGCTTTGGCGGTCACCCGCTGGTGGGCAAATGGAAGGGCTCGACGGGCAAAATCCTGGAATTTACAAAGGACAGCATTATCGAGAACGGCAACGCAAGCACGGCCACGTTTGCCACCGAAGGCAATGTCGTGACGATCGTCTCGGAAGAGGGGGGCGGCATGGCCATGCAGATCAGCCTGAGCAACAGCAACAACGTGGCCACGCTCACCGTCGGCGGCATGCCGGTCGCGGTGCTGCAGCGCGTGCGCGATTAAGCGTCGGGCAGGCGGCGCAGAGTGCCGCCTTGCCTCATTCCCGAAGCCCGGCCCTGCCGGGCTTTTTTACGCCCGCCAGGCGCCGGTGCCTCCGTCAATTTATCTTGACATCAAGATAGTTCGCGCCCACACTGGCTTTTTATCTTGATGTCGAGATAGTACATGTCCGCCTTTTCTGTCCGCCCCGCCTGGGGCGATATTCTGCTCACGGCGCTGGCGCCCCTGATCTGGGGTTCCACGTATATCGTCACGTCCGAACTGCTGCCGCCGGACCGGCCCTTCACGGCGGCCCTGATCCGCGTGCTGCCGGCCGGCCTGCTGTTGCTGCTGATCATGCGGCGCCTGCCCGCGCGGCGCGACTGGGGCCGCGTGCTGATCCTGTCGGCGCTCAATATCGGCGTGTTCCAGGCGCTGCTGTTCGTGGCCGCCTACCGCCTGCCCGGCGGTCTGGCGGCCGTGGTGGGCGCCATCCAGCCGCTGCTGGTGATGGGTCTGGCCTGGGGCGTGGAAGGGCGCCGTCCGGCCCGCCTGGCCTTGCTTGCCAGCGTGCTGGGCGTGGCCGGCATGGCCGTTTTGTTGTTGTCGCCGCGCACGGTGTGGGAACCCGTCGGCATTGCCGCCGCGCTGGGCGGCACGGCCTGCATGGCGGCCGGCACTTACCTGACGCGGCGCTGGAAGCCGGACTTGCCCGTGCTGGCGCTGACGGGCTGGCAATTGCTGCTCGGCGGCCTGATGCTGGCGCCCGTCGCCTGGCTGGCCGACGCACCGTTGCCGGCGCTGTCCTTGCAGCAAGTGCTGGCCTACGCCTACCTGTGCCTGGCCGGCGCGCTGCTGGCGTATGCCTTGTGGTTTCGCGGCATCGCCCGCCTGTCGCCCGTGGCCGTCTCCTCGCTGGGACTGCTCAGTCCCCTGATTGCCGTCGTGCTGGGCTGGGCCTTGCTGGGCCAGGCCATGACGGGCTGGTCGATGCTGGGCTTGCTGCTGGTACTGGCCAGCGTGCTGGCGGTGCAGTGGGCCAGCGCCCGTCCGGCAGCGGATCAGGCCGTTACCAGGCGCCAGATGCCGTAAGGGTTGCGGAACAGGTCGTCGTCCGCATAGGGCTGGCCAGCGGCCGCGTGCACGCGGTAGCGCGGCGCATCGGCTGCCACGCGGAAGGTCTGGCCGTCCAATATGGCGGGCGCTTCGCTGAACAGATAGCGGGTAAACACCTGCAGCACTTGCGCGGGCGCCGCGCTGTCCTGGCGCGCGATGATGGCGTCGTGCAAGCCCAGATTGTGCATGCCGCAGGTATAGCAGCTGTCCGCGTCGCCGACATAGGCCACCAGCGCTCCATGCGCGCTGTCCAGGTGCAGATGTTGCGTAAACTCCAGCCAAGCCTGCGGCGCATGTGCGCTGCCGCTGCTTTCCACCTTGACGCCCAGGCCGCCCGCCCGCAGCAGGCAGGCGGCCGCCAGCATCATCGCCTCGGCGTTGGCGCGCGCGCCGCCTTCGCCTTCAAGGTACACCACCGAGCGGTGCGTGCCGATCGCCTGCATGGCGGGCGTGTCACGCCAGTGGTAGCCGGCTGCGGCAAACGCGTGCGGCATGCGTCCGTCGGCGCCTTCGTGCAGCACCGCGCAGCTGAAGCCCGAGTCGATGTGCATCAGCATCCGCCCCGCCAACAGATAGCCGTCGCCGTGCTCCATGAGCGCATGACGCAGTGCATCGTGATCTGTCCACGGGCCAGGGATGCACAGGACGAGTAGTGGTGCGGGCGTGCTTGCGTGCATGGGGATGGCCTGAGGTGAGGAAGGCTATATTCTAGGCGATTTGCCAATATGGTGGCCTGTGCAAGAGTATGCTGCCGCCCTATGGACGGCGGTGTCGCGCCCGCTTTTTGCTGCACCGCACATACAGTTTTGCTTGCACTGTAATAGGGCATTGAGGCACTATTCGCTTCGCGCAAACGTTTGCGCGCAACGAATTTCCTAAAAAGCATGCAGTACACGTGCTTGACCAACAACTCTGGAGACGCTCATGACATCCCGTATTCGCCTGAAAATGATTGCCGCCGCTGTCCTGGTATGTGCTTTGCCCGCCGTGCCGGCCATGGCGCAGACGCCTGCCAAACCGAAGGTGGCGCTGGTGATGAAGTCGCTCGCCAATGAATTTTTCCTGACCATGGAAAATGGCGCCAAGGCGCATCAGAAGGCCAATGCCGCCAAGTACGACCTGCTGTCGAACGGCATCAAGGATGAAACGGATACGTCGAGCCAGATCAAGCTGGTCGAGCAAATGATCGTCTCGCGCGTCAACGCGCTGGTGATCGCCCCGGCCGACTCGAAGGCGCTGGTGCCGGTGCTGAAAAAAGCCATCGACGCAGGCATCATCGTCGTCAATATCGACAACAAGCTCGACGAGGGCGCGCTGAAAGAGAAGGGCATCACCGTGCCGTTCGTCGGCCCGGACAACCGCAAGGGCGCCAAGGTCGTCGGCGACTTCCTGGCCAAGCAGATCAAGAAGGGCGACCCCGTCGGCATCATCGAGGGCGTGTCCACCACCTATAACGCGCAGCAGCGCACCCTGGGCTTCCAGGACGCCATGAACGCGGCCGGTGCCAAGGTCGTCAGCGTGCAGTCGGGCCAGTGGGAAATCGCCCCCGCCAATACGGTGGCGGCCGCCATGCTGAACGCCAACCCGAATATCAAGGCTTTGCTGTGCGGTAACGACAACATGGCCATCGGCGCCGTGTCCGCCATCAAGGCGGCCGGCAAGACGGGCAAAGTCCTCGTCGTCGGCTACGACAACATCAACGCCATCAAGCCGATGCTGGCCGATGGCCGCGTGCTGGCTACCGCCGACCAGTTCGGTTCGCAGCAAGCCGTGTTCGGCATCGACACCGTGCTCAAAGCGCTGGCGCAGAAGAAGAAACAGGCCGATCTCGGTGGCGTTATCGAAACCAAGGTCGAACTGGTCGCCAAGGGCGCCAAGTCCTGATCGTCTGATCCCGCCGGGGCCAGCGTCCGCGTCTCTGCCTGAGGCTGCGGCGCCGGCCCCGCCGCCTTTTTCCGCGGAGTTTTATCATGCCCACCGACATCCTCCCGGCGCCATCAGCCGCCATCCCTCTATTGACCCTGGATAACATCGGCAAGTCCTATGTCGGCCCCGTGCTGGGCGGCGTGGGCCTGCGTTTCGCCCCCGGCCAGGTACTGGCGCTGACGGGAGAGAACGGTGCCGGTAAAAGCACCCTGTCGAAGATCATCTGCGGCCTGGAGCAAGCGACCACGGGCACGATGCTGCTCGACGGCAAGCCCTACCAGCCCGCCTCGCGCGGCGCGGCCGAGGCGCTGGGCATCCGCATGGTGATGCAGGAACTCAATTTGATTCCCACCCTGTCGATCGCGGAAAACCTGTACCTGAAAAACCTGCCGCAGCGCTTCGGCTTCATCGACCGCACGCGTCTCGAACGCGACGCGCGCGAACAGATGGAGAAAGTGGGCCTGGGCGGCCTCGATCCGTGGACCCTCGTGGGCGAACTGGGTATCGGCCACCAGCAGATGATCGAAATCGCGCGCAATTTAATTGGCGCCTGCCGTTTGCTGGTGTTAGATGAGCCGACGGCCATGCTGACGCACCGCGAAGTGGAATTGCTGTTCCTGCAAATCGAACGCCTGAAGGCCGACGGCGTGTGCATCATCTACATTTCCCACCGCCTGGAAGAACTCAAGCGCGTGGCCGACCGCATCGCCGTGCTGCGCGATGGCCAGCTCGTGTGCGACGACGATATCGCCGGCCACTCCGCCGCCGACCTGGTCAGCCTGATGGTGGGCCGCTCGGCCGACGATGCCGTCGACCTGAGCGGCCGCACCTTAGGGGCGCCGCTGCTGCGCGTGCGGGGCTTGGCGCGCGGCAAGGTGGTCAAGCCGACCTCGTTCGACTTGCGCGCCGGCGAAATCCTCGGCATCGCCGGCCTCATCGGCTCGGGCCGCACGGAATTGCTGCGTTTGATCTTCGGCGCCGACCGCGCGGACGCGGGTGACGTGTTCCTCGGCGACAGCGAAGTCCCTGCCGCCTTGCACTCGCCGCAGGCGGCCGTGCAGGCCGGCATCGCCATGATCACGGAAGACCGCAAGGGACAAGGTTTGTTGCTGCGCCAGTCGATCGCCGTCAACACGACCCTCGCCTCGCTCGACACGGTCAGTGGCGCTGGCTGGCTCAACGACGCGGCCGAAGCGACGGTGGCCGACGACTATATTCAGCGCCTGGGCATCCGTTCGCGCAACAGCGCGCAAACGGTGGCCGAGCTGTCCGGCGGCAACCAGCAAAAGGTCGTGATCGCCCGCTGGCTGTACCGCGACTGCCCCGTGATGCTGTTCGACGAACCCACGCGCGGCATCGATATCGGCGCCAAGTTTGATATTTATCAGGTGCTGGCCGAACAGGCGCGCCAGGGCAAGGGCCTCGTCATCGTCTCGAGCGACTTGCGCGAACTGATGCTGATCTGCGACCGCATCGCCGTCATGAGCGCCGGCAGCATCGTCGACACCTTCGAGCGCGGTGCCTGGAGCCAGGACGCGCTGCTGTCGGCCGCCTTCTCCGGCTATTTGACCCCCAACTCCACTCCAGCTGCGGCCTGATCCGCCGGAAAGATTCCCATGACCTCCAACTCCTCTCCTTCGTATCTGCAGCGCAGCCTGGCCGACCTGAAAAACTATGCGGGCCTGATCGGCGCTTTGCTGGCCATGTGCGTGCTGTTCTCGTTTGCCAGCGAAAACTTTTTTACTTTGGCTACCCTCAGCACTTTGTCGAACAACATCCCGACCCTCGTCGTGATGGCGGTCGGCATGACCTTTGTGCTGATCATCGGCGGCATCGATTTGTCCGTCGGTTCCGTGATGGCGCTGGCCGCGTCCGTGCTGTCCTTGGCCGTCGTGCACTGGGGCTGGCCCGTGTGGAGCGCGGCTTTGCTGGGCATGTTCGTCGCCGCCCTGTGCGGCGCGACGACGGGCCTCATTTCCGTCGGCTGGCGCATCCCCTCGTTCATCGTGTCCTTGGGCGTGCTGGAAATGGCGCGCGGCATGGCCTATCAGGTGACCAATTCGCGCACGGAATACATCGGCAGCGCCGTGGACGGCATCAGCTCGCCGATTGCGTTTGGCCTGTCGCCCGCCTTCATCGCCTCGATCGCCATCGTCGTCATTGGCCACCTGGTGCTCACGCGCACGGTGCTGGGACGCCACTGGATCGGCATCGGCACCAATGAAGAAGCCGTGCGTTTGTCCGGCATCAACACAAAACCGTCGAAAGTGCTGGTGTTTGCCTTGATGGGTTTCCTCGCCGGCGTGGGCGCGCTGTTCCAGGTGTCGCGCCTGGAAGCGGCCGACCCGAACGGCGGCGTGGGCATGGAATTGCAGGTGATCGCCGCCGTCGTGATCGGCGGCACGAGCTTGATGGGCGGACGCGGTTCCGTCATCAGCACGTTTATCGGCGTGTTGATCATTTCCGTGCTGGAAGCGGGCCTGGCGCAGGTGGGCGTGTCGGAACCCGTGAAACGCATCGTCACGGGCCTGGTGATCGTCGCCGCCGTCGTGCTCGACACTTACCGCCGCCGCGGCGAGCGTTCATAATACCGGCCCATGGCAACCATCAAGCAAGTGGCGCAGGCGGCGGGGGTGTCGTTTACCACCGTCTCGCACGTCCTCAACAATACCCGCCCCGTCAGCGACGAGGCGCGCCGCGCCGTGCTGGCGGCGGCGGAGGCACTGCATTACGTGCCCAGCGCGCTGGCGCGCTCCTTGCGCAGCCGCAGCACGGGCACCATCGGCCTGATCATTCCGAACAATACGAACCCGTATTTCTCGGAAGTGGCGCGCGGCATCGAGGACAGCTGCTATGCGGCCGGCTACAGCGTGATTTTGTGCAATTCCGATGACGATCCCGCCAAGCAGCGCGACTATCTAAACGTGCTCTTGACCAAGCGCTGCGACGGCCTGATTTTGTCCGCGCTGGCCGACAGCGATGGCGAATTGCTGCGCAAGATGAAAGTGCCGGCCGTGCTGCTCGACCGCGCGCCCAGCGACCTGGCCATCGATGCCGTGGCCGTCGACAACCGCGCCGGCGGAGCCCTGGCCGCGCGCCATCTGCTGGGACTGGGACGCCGGCGCCTCGCCTGCATCGCCGGTCCCCGCGAAGTGAGCATTTCCAACGAGCGCATCGATGGCGCGCGCAGCGCCATGGCGGACGCGGGCGTGACCCTGGCCGAGGCCCTGTGCGTGCATGGCGATTTCACGAGCGCGGGCGGCTATGCGGCCGCGCTGGACTTGCTGGCGCTGCCGCCAGGCCAGCGTCCCGACGCCTTGTTCTGCTGCAATGATTTGATGGCCTTTGGCGCCCTGCGCGCCGCCGCCGAGCGCGGCATTGCCGTGCCGGCGGAACTGGCCGTCGTCGGCTTCGACGATATCGACCTGGCCAGCTTCGTGCATCCGGCCTTGAGCAGCGTGGCGCAGAACACGCGCGAGCTGGGCCACATCACGGCCGCCTGTCTGCTGGCGCGCATCGCCGACCCCGCCTTGCCGCGCCAGCAGCGCAGCATCGCACCAGAGCTGCACGTGCGCGGCTCCAGCGTGGCCGCCACGGTACCTTCTTCCGCACCTACTTCTTCACCTGCAACTGAACTGATGGGAATGACATCATGATCGTGGTTATCGGCAGCATCAATATGGACCTGGTCTTGCGCGTGCCGCGCATGCCCCTCCCCGGCGAAACCCTGACGGGCGGCGCGTTTAGAACTATTCCTGGCGGCAAGGGCGCCAACCAGGCCGTGGCCTGCGCGCGCCTGAGCGGCAAGGTGGCGGGCGCCCAGCAAGTGGCCATGGTCGGCTGCGTGGGCGACGACGCCTTCGGCGCGACGTTGCGTGCGGCCCTCGTGGGCGACGGCATCATCGACAGCCATATCACCACCTTGCCCGGCGTCGCGTCCGGCATCGCCTCGATCCTCGTCGACGACAATGGCCAGAACAGCATCGTGATCGCCGGCGGCGCCAACGATCTGCTCAGCCCCGCGCATATCGACGCGGCGAAAGAGCTGATCGAGCAGGCGGACATCGTCGTGCTGCAGCTGGAAACGCCGATGGCCACCGTCGTGCACGCCATTAAACTGGCCCGCTCGCTGGGCAAGACCGTGGTGCTGAACCCGGCCCCGGCGGCCAGCCTGCCGCAAGGCGTGCTGGAACTGGTCGACTACCTGATTCCGAATGAAATCGAAGCGGCCATGCTGGCCGGCGTCAGCCCGGAAGGCGCGGATGCCAAGGCGCTGGCGGCCGCGCTGCAAAAGCTGGGCAGCGACAACGTCATCATCACCTTGGGTTCCAAGGGCGTGCACGCGGCCCTGTATGGCGGCGATTACACGTTTCCGGCCGAAGCGGTGCAAGCGGTCGACACGACGGCCGCCGGCGACACCTTCATTGGCGGTTTTGTGGCGGGCCTGGCGTCCGGCATGGACGAGGCGGAAGCGATTCAACAAGGCCAGCGCGCGGCTGCCTGGAGCGTCACCAAGCCCGGCGCGCAAACCTCGATTCCCCACTTGCACGAGCTGTTCTAACGACACCACGCCCATGAAAAAATCACCGTTGCTCAATATTGCGCTGTCGCAACTGATCGCGTCGCTCGGCCATGGCGACATGCTCGTCATCGGCGACGCGGGCTTGCCGTCGCAGCCGGGCGTGCCCCTGATCGACCTGGCCCTGACGCGCGGCATTCCCGGCTTCATCGATACCGTCAATACGGTATTGACTGAAATGCAGGTGGAATACCATTTGCTCGCCAGCGAACTGCCGCAGCATAATCCGGCCATGGCGGCCCAGGTGGCGGCCTTGTCCCTGCCCGATGCGCGCCAGGTGACGCACGAGGAGTTCAAGCAATTGAGCAAGGGCGCGCGCGCCATCGTGCGCACGGGCGAGTGCAGTCCGTATGCCAACATCATTTTGGTCGCCGGCGTCGTGTTCTAGCGCAAACAAACGCGACATTGTTTGCCAAAAACATCAACGCTATTGTTCTCACTGAAATAATTATCCAATGGCAAAAGGGGCGGCTACAATAGCCTTACCCCTGCCAGCTCGGCAGCTTCCTGTGGTGTTCCGCCATGCCGATGAAAGCCCTCGATGCTTTCCGCTTTGTCTTGCCGCTCGCCGGCAGGCTGGCGTGCGGCTGGCGCGGCCTTTTCTTCCTGCTGCTGTGCCTGGCCACACAAGCCCGGGCGCTGGAGCCCGTCTCCCTGCAGCTCAATTTCACGCACCAGTTCCAGTTCGCCGGCTATTACGCGGCCATCGAGCAGGGCTATTACCGCGAGGCGGGCCTCGACGTGACGCTGCTCGAAGGCAGCGGCGCGCCGCGCGCCGAGGCGGCCGTGCTGGCGGGCCAGGCCGAATATGGCGTGGGCAACAGCACCTTGTTGCTCAGCCGCCTGGCTGGTAAACCCGTGGTGGTGCTGGCCGTCGTGTTCCAGCATTCGCCCAGCGTGCTGCTGATGCGCCAGCAAGGCGGCGCGCCCGACGTGCGCAAGCTGGCGGGGGCGCCCGTGATGATAGGCGCACCCGCCGACGTGGCGTCCGCATCCGATGAAGTGTCGCTGTTCCTGCGGAAAATGGGCGTCGCGCCGCAGCAGATGCGCCACTTGCCGCCCAGCTACCGGGTCGAGGATTTGATCGAGGGCAAAGTCGATGCGATTGCCGCGTATTCCACCAACGAACCGGACTATCTGGACCGGGCGGGATTTCCCTATTACCAGTTTACGCCGCGCACGGCCGGCATCGATTTCTACGGCGACAACCTGTTTACCAGCGAGCGCGAACTGCGCCGCCATCCCGAGCGCGTAAAAGCGTTCCGCGCGGCCAGTTTGCGCGGCTGGCAATACGCGATGGCGCACCGCGAGGAAATGGCGCAATTGATCCATGTCAAATACAGCCAGCGCCACGACCACGCGCACCTGCTGTACGAGGCGCAGCAAATGGATTTACTGCTGCAGCCTACGCTGGTGGAGCCGGGCTACATGAATCCCCAGCGCTGGCAGCATATCGCCGATACGTATGCCGCCATGGGCGTGCTGCCGCGCAATGCCACGGAGAGCCGCGCCTACCAGGGTTTTTTGTATCGCCCCGTGCCAGGCGCGGACCTCGGCTGGCTGTACCTGTCGCTGGGCGTGGCGGGCAGCCTGTTGGCCGTATCGGCCGCCTTTCATTTCAGCAATCTGGCGCGCGAGCGCCGCCGCACCGAGGACACCATCCGGCAAGGGGAATTGCGCTTTCGCACCATGTTCGAGCAGGCGCCCATGGGCATCGCCCTGATCGATACCGTGAGCGGACAGTTTCTGGATATCAATCCGCGCTATCTGGCCATCGCCGGGCGCACGCTGGAGCACATGAAGCAGACGAGCTGGATGGAAATCAGCCATCCCGACGACGTGGCGGGCGAGCAGGCGCACGTGGCGCAGCTGCTGGCGCGGCGCATGCAGGGTTTTCGCCACGCCAAGCGCATCGTGCGTCCCGATGGCGGCGTGGTGTGGGTCGACGCTTCGGTAACGGCCATCGCCACGGCGCGCCATGGCGGCCCGCACCACCTGTGCATGCTGGAAGACGTGACGGACAAGCGGCAAACGGAAGCGCTGATCTGGCAGCAAGCCAATTTCGATACCCTGACGCAATTGCCGAACCGGCGCATGTTCCACGAGCGCCTGCGCCTGGCGCTGGCCCAGGCCCGGCGCGACGCGAGCCGCGTGGCCATCCTGTTCATCGACCTCGACCACTTCAAGGAAGTCAACGACACCCTCGGCCACCACCAGGGCGATATCTTGCTGATCGAAGCGGCGCGGCGCATCCGCGTGGGCGTGCGCGAGACGGATACGGTGGCGCGCCTGGGCGGCGATGAATTCACGGTGATCCTGTCCGACCTCGACGACCTGCAGCAAGTCGACCGTATCGCGCGGCAAATCCTTGACGGCTTGCTGGCACCATTCCTGCTGGGGCAAGAGCAGGCCTTCGTCTCGGCTTCGATCGGCATCACCCTGTATCCTGACGATGCTGCCACCATCGAGGACTTGCTCAAGCATGCGGACCAGGCCATGTATGTGTCGAAAAGCGCGGGGCGCAACCGCTACAGTTATTTCACGCCGGCCATGCAGGTGGCGGCCGTCAACCGCATGCGCATGGGGGCGGACTTGCGCGCGGCCCTGCACGAACAGCAGATGCAGCTGCATTACCAGCCCATCGTCGAGCTGCATAGCGGCAAACTGGTCAAAGCGGAAGCCTTGCTGCGCTGGCACCATCCGCAGCGGGGCATCGTGTGCCCGCCCGATTTCCTGGCGCTGGCCGAGAGCAGCGGCTTGATTGTGGAGATCGGCGACTGGGTGCTGCGCACGGCGGCCGCGCAGCTGCGGAGCTGGCGTGCCCAGGGCCAGGCCATCGGCTTGCCGGGGCTGCAGCTGTGCCTGAACCAGTCGTCACTGGAATTGCAGCGCGAAGTCGAGGCGCCCGGCACCTGGCTGCGCCAGCTGCTGGCGCTCGATGTGCCGCCTTCGGCCATCGTGCTCGACATGCGCGAAGATGTACTTTTACCTAGCGGCAATAGCATGGCGCCACGCCTGCAGCACTTGCGCGAGGCGGGCTTGCAGATCGCCCTCGACGACTTCGGCAGCGGCCATGCCTCGCTGACGCAATTGCAGCAGTGCGGCATCGATTACCTGAAGCTCGACGGCGTGCTGGTGCGCAAGCTGGCGCCCGGGGCCAGCGAACTGGTGCTGTGCGAAGCCATCGTCACCATGGCCCACAAGCTGGGTTTGCAAGTCATCGCCGAAGGGGTGGAGACCGAAGAGCAGCGCGCGCTGCTGCTGGACATCGGTTGCGATTTTGCGCAAGGCGAGCTGTTTGCGCCGCCGCTGGCCATCGACGCGTTCGACGCGCTGCTGCACGCCCGGCGGCCTTTGCATCCTTGAAACGGGCGCGTCCGCCACCAGATTTCACGCAAGCCTGCGGGACGGGGCTCCCGGCCCGAACGGGCTTATACTCGACGGGCTGGCGCCTGCGCCCGGCATTGCTGTCACGGGTCCTGGACCTGGTGCGCAGGCAAACCTTCTTCCATTCACTCAACTCGAGGTGACCTCATGGGCATTTTCAGCAATATCTATAACAAAATCTTCCACCATTCATCCGACGCTGCCCCGGCAGCCACGCCAGCCGCCGCTACCGAAGCGCCGGCGGCAGCGCCTGCACCGGCCGCCGCCGTGCCGGTCGTCGACGTGGAAGTGGTGCTGGTAGACCTGGCCAGCAAGAACGCGGAAAAACTCAATTGGCGCACGTCCATCGTCGACCTGATGAAACTGCTTCAACTCGACAGCAGCCTGGCCGCGCGCAAGGAACTGGCGCAAGAGCTGCACTTCACAGGCGACACCAACGATTCGGCCAGCATGAATATCTGGCTGCACCGCCAGGTGATGATCAAGCTGGCGGAAAACGGCGGCAAGGTACCGGAAGAGTTAAAGAACTAGGAATGAAACACCTGGCGGCGGCAGGGGTATCCACTGTCACCGCTATCCAATCCCGTGGGAACTGCCTATCATGGAGTTCCCATGGCGTCATGATAGCTAAAACCAATTGAAACTATTGTGACAATCAATTTTGAATATGGGTTAAAACCCCTTACACTAGAGTCTTACTGATTCACCACACGAGAGGAAATGACATGTCGCTGATCAATACCCAAGTTAAACCATTCAAGGCAACCGCATACCACAATGGCAAATTCGTCGACCTGACGGAAGCGTCGCTGAAAGGCAAGTGGTCGGTATTCGTCTTCTACCCAGCCGACTTCACCTTCGTTTGCCCAACCGAACTGGAAGATCTGGCCGATCACCACGCCGAGTTCCAGAAGCTGGGCGTCGATGTCTACGGCATCTCGACCGATACCCACTTCGCGCACAAAGCCTGGCACGACACTTCGGACGCCATCAAGAAAGTGCAATACGCACTGATCGGCGACCCGACCGGCGCCCTGTCGCGCAACTTCGAAGTCATGATCGAAGAAGAAGGCCTGGCACTGCGCGGCACCTTCGTCATCAATCCGGACGGCTTCATCAAAGTGCTGGAAGTGCATGACAACGGCATCGGCCGTGACGCATCGGAACTGTTGCGCAAAGTTAAAGCCGCCCAGTACGTGGCGAACCACCCAGGCGAAGTGTGCCCGGCAAAATGGACGGAAGGCGCCGCAACGCTGACCCCATCGCTGGACCTGGTCGGCAAGATCTAAGTCTCGATGCACGACGTAGCAAACAAGTAGTTACCGCGATGCCGGACCGGGCGTCCGGCCCGGCATTCGCCTAAATATTTGTAAAGGAAGAAAAAATCATGTTAGATGCAACCCTCAAAACCCAACTGAAATCCTACCTGGAAAAAGTGGTGTATCCGCTTGAGCTGGTCGCTTCTCTCGATGACAGCGCAAAAGCCCGCGAGATGAAGGAATTGCTCCAGGAAATAGTCCTGTTGAGCGACAAGATCACGCTGGTCGAGCGCCTTGACGCTGGCGTACGGACCCCGTCGTTCAGCATCAACCGTACCGGCTCCGACATCGGCGTGCGTTTCGCCGGTGTGCCGCTGGGCCACGAATTTACCTCGCTGGTGCTGGCGCTGCTGCAAGTGGGCGGCCACACCATCAAGTTCGACGATGCCGTGATCGAGCAGATCCGCAACCTCGACGGCGATTACGAGTTTGAAACGTTTATTTCGCTCTCCTGCCATAACTGCCCGGAAGTGGTGCAGGCCTTGAATGCCATGGCCGTGATCAACCCGCGCATCAAGGTCACCACCATCGATGGCGGCGTGTTCCCGCAAGAAGTGGAAGAACGCCAGATCATGGCCGTGCCGATGATGTTCCTCAATGGCCAGCATTTCGGCCAGGGACGCACGAATGTCGAGGAAATCCTTGCCAAGCTCGACACCAACGCCGGCGCCCGCCAGGCGGCAGCGTTGAGCAAGAAAGACGTGTTTGACGTGCTGATCGTCGGCGGCGGCCCCGCCGGCGCGGCAGCGGCGATCTACGCTGCCCGCAAGGGCATCAACACGGGCGTGCTGGCCGAGCGTTTCGGCGGCCAGGTGCTCGATACCCTGGCGATCGAAAACTTTATTTCCGTCAAGGAAACCGATGGTCCGAAGTTCGCCGTGGCGCTGGAACAGCACGTCAAGGAATACGACGTCGACATCATGAACACGCAGCGCGCCGCGAAATTGACTCCAGGCAAGCTGATCGAGATTGAAACGGCGAATGGCGCCGTGCTGAAAGCCAAGACCGTCATCCTGGCCACCGGTGCCCGCTGGCGCGAAATCAACGTGCCGGGCGAGAAGGAATACCGCAACCACGGTGTCGCCTACTGCCCGCACTGCGATGGTCCCTTGTTCAAGGGCAAGCGCGTGGCCGTGATCGGCGGCGGCAACTCGGGCGTGGAAGCGGCGATCGACCTGGCCGGCCTCGTGAAACACGTGACCCTGATCGAGTTCGGCGCGGAACTGCGCGCCGATGCGGTGCTCCAGCGCAAGCTGCACAGCCTGCCCAATGTGACCGTGATCACGTCGGCGCAGACCACCGAGATTCACGGCGACGGCAAGATCGTCAATGGCCTCAGCTACACGGACCGTATCAGCGGTACGTCGAAGAAGGTCGAGCTGGAAGGCGTCTTCGTGCAGATCGGCCTGGTGCCGAACACGGAGTGGCTCAAAGGCACGGTCGCGCTGTCGCGCCACGGCGAAATCGAAGTCGATGCCCGCGGCCAGACCTCGATCCCCGGTGTGTTCGCGGCCGGCGACGTCACCACGGTGCCGTACAAGCAGATCATCATCGCCACCGGCGAAGGCGCCAAGGCAGCCCTGTCCGCCTTTGACCACCTGATCCGCTCGGATGACGAGGAAGTGGTCGACGAGTCCGCCGCGAAAGAAGCGCTGACGGCGTAACTCTTCACGCTGAAAAAAAACCGGAAAGGCCGCGAGGCCCTTCCGGTTTTTTTATGCGTAGAGGAAACTTAGCTGCCTGTGTACAGCGGGTTGGCGGCGACATACACCTGCACGCCATCGACGGGCATGTCTTTCGGCGCGATCTCGGCCAGGGCGAATGTCGTTTGATGGTTAAAAGTTTGCACGTGCCACGTAAAACGCTGGCCGGCGCGCGCGATGGTGACGGTTTCGCCGCGCGTGACGTTGATGTGGCGCGTGTCGGGCTGCAGTTCGATGCTGCGCTGGGCGGCGGCGTGGGGCGCGCTGCTGCCATAGTCGGCGGCCGTGCCCGTGGGGCCGGCGGCGAGGGCCGAAGTGGTGCAGGTGGTGATAGCGGCGCACAGGATGGCCAGGGCGCTGCGGTGGATGTTCAACATGATTTCTCCAAGAATAAGCCGGGCGCAGTGAATAACCGTGCCGTGTTGTTGTCGTGGCTGCACCGGGATCGCCGGTTTTTGCAACACGGCATCCTAAGCGGTTCTTGCCGATCTGCAAAGCTGTATTTCCTGTCTATATTTCCACCGTCGCCGCCAGCGGCACGTCCGGCGCCAGATGGCTGGTCAGCACGATGCACTGGCGCGCCAGGCGGGCCGGGTCGGCCAGTCGCTGGCGCAAGTACGCCATGGCGGCCGCGTCGAGGCCATTGAACGGCTCATCGATCAGCAGCAGGCGCACGGGCAAGGCCAGTGCCAGGGCCAGCTGCAGTTTTTTATGCTGGCCCAGGGACAGGGCGGTGATGCTTTGCTGTAAGGTCTGCAGCAGGGAAAATGCGCTCAGTTCGTCGTTCAGCAGGGCCTGGTCGCTGCCCGGGTACAGGGCCAGGTGCAGGTCGAGAAACTCGTGCACTTGCAGCCAGGGCAGGGCGGGCGCATCGCCGCCGCAATAGAAGGCCCGGGCGCGGTAGGCCAGCGGCATGAAGCCGCTGTCGATTTCGTTCAGGCGGATGGCGCCGCGCGCGGGCAGCAGGGCGCCGCCCGCCAGCTTCAGCAAGGTCGTCTTGCCGGCGCCGTTCGCGCCGCGCAGCCAGGTGACGCCGGGGCCGAATTGCCGGTTGAACCCCTGGAACA
This sequence comes from Janthinobacterium sp. GW823-FHT01H08, assembly GCF_058797855.1. Lineage (NCBI taxonomy): Bacteria > Pseudomonadati > Pseudomonadota > Betaproteobacteria > Burkholderiales > Oxalobacteraceae > Janthinobacterium > Janthinobacterium sp. GW823-FHT01H08. Next base: position 89,389 of record NZ_CM179504.1, on the reverse strand, counting down.
CGCTGTGCGTGGGGAAGTGAAAATCGAGGTGCTCGATATACAGCACGGAAGAAGGCAGGTTCAATTCCATAATTCGCTTCCGATGGCGCTCAAGGCAAGGATGGACAGGACGACGAGGGCGACCCTGCCGCGCGCCGTCAGGCGGGGCAGGCCGACGATGGCCAGCAGGGCGACACTGGCGGTGAGGGCATACACGCTGGTGACGCGCTGTTGCAAGGCGGCGGGATCGGTGGCGTACAGCAAGACAGCACCGGCCAGCAGCACGGCGAAGGCGGGCAGCAGGCTGGCCGCGCAGGCCAGGCGCAGCAAGGGCGCGCTGGCCAGCGGCCAGGCGTTCAGCGCTGGGCGCAGCACGGCGATCTGCTCGCGCACGGCCTTGTCGCCCCGGTCCGTCACAATGACCAGGCTGGCGCTGGCCAGCAAACCGAGCAGCGGCGCGGGCAGCAGGGGCGCGCGCAGCAGCCAGGCCAGCATGCTGGCGCCCGCCGTGGCCAGCAAGACGCTTTGCTGCAGGCCGATCACATTCTCATTGCGCCAGAACGGCAGCCAGAACAGCTGGCGCCACAGGAACAGGATAGGCCAGCGGGGCCGTTGCGGCACATAGGCCGTCATCGTGGGCGGGCGCGCCCTTTGTGCGGGGCGCGGCGCGCGCAGGCGTTGCGCCACGATGAGCGTCGTCAGCAGCCAGGCCAGCAGCCAGGCACCGGCGGTGGCGGCAATGCCGGCCGCCGCAATGGGGCGCAGCCACGGCGGCGACTGCAGCAGCCAGATGCCGGCCGAGACGGCATACGCAAGGCCCAGCGGCAGCATCAGCAGGCCGGCGACGGCGATATCGGCTTGCCAGCGCAGGCGCGGCGGCAAGGGGAGCTGGCGCAGCCAGACGGCGGTACTTGCCGGCAGCAGCCGTTTGCGCAGCAGCCAGGCGGGCAGGCAAGTGAGGACCGTCTGCGTGACGATGATACTCAGTGCGGCGGGCCAGGGCTGGCTCACGGCGAGAAAGCCGGGCAGGGCGATGACGCTGAGCAGGCCCAGCAGGACGGGACCGGCCAGGAAAAAGAAGATTTCCATGGAACTCGTCAGGCTGGCGGCAAATTGCAGCAAAGCATGATGGGCCAGGCGCAGCCGCAGGGCGATATAGGGAGGAGTACTACGGGGCAAGCGCATGCGGGCAGGGGCGAAGTCAGGGTAGCGCTGATTCTAGTGCATTTGCTGTTTCAGAATGGGAAAAGCCCTTCGGTTCCAGGAACCAAAGGGCTTTTCTTTTATTGGCGGAGCGGACGGGACTCGAACCCGCGACCCCCGACGTGACAGGCCGGTATTCTAACCAACTGAACTACCACTCCAAGCTCGTATGATCTGTGTTGCTGATCCATGAAGCACTGGATAATTTTCTGTATTGGTGGTGGGTGCTGAGAGGCTCGAACTCCCGACCTACGCCTTGTAAGGGCGCCGCTCTACCAACTGAGCTAAGCACCCGCATACCCAGAAAACTATCCCGACGTTTGTCACCACGTCTGGAAGAGGCACTATTATAGGGGGCGCTTTCGTGCTTGTGCAACTATTCTTGAGGGGGAATGGCAGTTTTTTTGCTGAAAAGCGCAAAAATGTTCAGGGGAGCGGGTAATGACGTGTTTTTGGCTTCTGAAATGGGAAAAGCCCTTCGGTTCCACGAACCAAAGGGCTTTTCTTTTATTGGCGGAGCGGACGGGACTCGAACCCGCGACCCCCGACGTGACAGGCCGGTATTCTAACCAACTGAACTACCACTCCAAGCTCGTATGATCTGTGTTGCTGATCCATGAAGCACTGGACAGTTTTCTGATTTGGTGGGTGCTGAGAGGCTCGAACTCCCGACCTACGCCTTGTAAGGGCGCCGCTCTACCAACTGAGCTAAGCACCCGTTGCTTGTCTCAGAAAACCATCCCGACGTTTGTCACCACGTCTGGAAGAGGCGCTATTATAGGATGGCTAAAATCCTTCTGCAAGCGCTTTTTTCACATTATTGCGTGATGTTCCACTGCGACAGCATCCACGCCATGTTGAAGGCGTTTTCGGCGATGGCGTTGTAGCGGCCCGACGCGCCGCCGTGGCCGGCGCCCATATTCGTTTTCAGCAGCAATGGATTGCCGTCCGTCTTGTACGCGCGCAGCTTGGCCACGTATTTTGCCGGTTCCCAGTACATGACCTGGCTGTCGTTGAGGCCCGTCGTCACCAGCATGGCAGGATAATTCTTGCGCGCGATGTTGTCGTAGGGTGAGTAGCTGAGCATGTAGTCGTAGGCCGCCTTCTGGTTCGGGTCGCCCCATTCCAGGTATTCGCCCGTCGTCAGCGGCAGGCTGGCGTCCATCATGGTGTTCATCACGTCGACGAACGGTACGGCCGCGTGCACGGCGTGGAACAGCTCGGGACGCATGTTGACGACGGCGCCCATCAGCAAGCCGCCGGCGCTGCCGCCCTGGATGATCAGGCGGTTCGGGCTGGTCCATTTTTCGCGCACCAGGTAGTCGGCGCTGTCGATGAAGTCATGGAAGGTGTTTTTCTTCTTCATCAGCATGCCGTCTTCATGCCACGCTTCGCCCATGTCGGTGCCGCCGCGGATATGCGCTTGCGCATAGATGACACCGCGTTCCAGCAGGCTGATGCGGCTGATGGCAAAACTGGCTTCCGTCGAGATGCCATACGAGCCGTACGAATACAGCAGCAGCGGCGCGGAACCGTCGAGCTTGACGCCCTTCTTGTAGACGACCCACAGCGGCACTTGCACGCCATCGCGCGCTGTCACCCACAGACGCTGCGTCGTGTAGCGGCTGCCGTCAAAGCCGCCGACGATTTCCTGCTGTTTCAGTACTGTGCGCTGTCCATCCTTCATGCTGACGTCGATGACGGTGGGCGGCGTAACGGGCGACTGGTAAGACATGCGAAATTGCGTGGCCGAAAACTCGGGTGTGCCGACGGACGTGGCCAGATAGACGGGGTCGTCGAACTGCACGGTTTTCCAGTTCTTTTGCGCAAAATCAAGGATGCGCGCGCGGTTCAGGGCGCGGGCCTTTTCCATCACCACCAGATAGCCCTGGAATACGTCGATGGACTGGATCACGGCATCCTTGTTGTGCGGCACGACGGGTTTCCAATTCTTCGGCTGAGGGGCGGTGACCGGCGCGCTGACGACGCGGAAATTCTTCGCATCCTTGTTGGTCAGAATATACAGCTGGCCGTCGCGGTGCTCGACGACGTAGCGGTGGCCTTTTTCGCGTTTCAGCACGCTCTGGAAACTGCCTTCCGGCTTGCTCGTTGGCAGCAGCAGCACTTCGGTCGTATCCGTGCTGCCCGAGGTGAGCACGAAGAATTGCTTGTCATGCGTACGGTCCACGTGGATGGCGAACTGTTCCACCGGCTCGTGGTAGACCTGCTGCGGCATGCCGCCCAAGGCCAGGCGGAACAAGCGGTCAGCGCGCTTGGTGGTGGCGTCTTCCTGCGTCAGCATCAGGGTGGCGTTGTCGGCCGCCCAGGCCAGGGATGTGACGCGCGGCATGCTGTCGCCCAGCAACTTGCCCGTCTTCAAATCCTTGACATGCAGCGCGTACTGGCGGAAACCCGTCGTGTCGGTGGTGTAGGCCAGCAACTGTTCATTCGGGCTGATGGCAAACGCGCGCACGGCAAAGAATTTGTGGCCTTCGGCCAGTTGATTCTGGTCAAGCAAAATCTCTTCGGCCGCCTGGGCGTCATACGCGCCCTTCCCGCCGACGGGGCGGCGGCAGTGAATCGGGTATTGCTTGCCCGCTTCCGTGCGCGTGTAATAGTAGAAATTGCCCTGGCGCGCAGGCACGGACAGGTCCACTTCCTGCATGCGGCCCTTGATTTCCGCAGTCAGCTTGTCGGCCAGCGGCTGGATCGGGGCCGTGACGGCCGCCGTATAGGCGTTTTCCGCATTCAGGTAGTCGATCACGGCAGGATCGGTCTTCTTTTGCAGCCAGCGGTAGTCGTCCGTAACCACGGTGCCGTGGCGCGTTTCCTGCCAGGCCGTCTTGGCGGCGACCGGCGCGGTGGCGGCGGCATCGGCGGCCAGCGCGGATGGCGCCAGCGTGGACAGCAGGATGGATGAGCAGACGGCCAGGCGGCGCAAAGCTTGATGTGCTGTAGACAAGGCAACTCCTTTTATAGTCGTGTCAGGATTGTAATCTTGCTATTGAGAAAAGCAACTGCGGAGCGCGTGCGTTTCAACTTGCATCCATGGGCATTTCCAGCGATACTGTATATAACTACAGTATCCCGCCGCGAGGTGTCCTTGACCACATCTGCCCCTACATTGCCTGAACCGCGCCGCTGGATAGCCCATCTGGACATGGATGCCTTTTTCGCCTCCGTGGAACTGTTGAAATATCCGGAATTGCGCGGCGAAGCCGTCGTCATCGGCGGCGGGCGCTTGCAGCAACCCCTGTTGCAGGAAGACGGCACGCGGCAATTCGCGCGCATGCGCGACTACGTGGGGCGCGGCGTCGTCACCACGTCGACGTATGCGGCGCGCAAGTTTGGCGTGTTTTCCGCCATGGGCATCATGAAGGCGGCGAAACTGGCGCCCGACAGCATCCTGCTGCCGGCCGATTTCGAGGCTTACCGCGAGTATTCGGCCCGCTTCAAGCAGGCAGTGGCCCAGCTGTGCCCCATCATCCAGAACGTGGGCATCGATGAAATCTATGTCGACCTGACCGAATACGGCGAGCAGGCACCGGCCATGGCGGCGCGCCTGAAGGCGGCCGTGTTCGAGGCGACGGGCCTGTCGTGCTCGATCGGCCTGGCGCCGAACAAATTGCTGGCAAAAATCTGTTCCGATCTGGAAAAGCCCGACGGCCTGACCATTTTGTCGCCCGAGGATGTGGAAACGCGGGTCTGGCCCTTGCCGGCGAAAAAGATCAACGGCATCGGCCCGAAAGCCACGGCCAAGCTGGAAGCGCTGGGCATTATTACCATCGGTGAGCTGGCGCGGGCCGACATGGCCATGCTGCGCACGCAGTTCGGCGACCTGTACACGGGCTGGCTGCGCCAGGCGGCGCTGGGCATCGACGAGCGTCCCGTGCAGACGAGCCGGGAAACCAAGTCCGTCAGCCGCGAAACGACGTTCGAGCGCGACTTGCAGGTGGTGCGCGACCGCGCCACCCTGTCGGAAAAGCTGGAAAGCCTGTGCACGCGCGTGGCGGGCGACCTCGACAAGCAGTCGCTGGCGGGGCGCACGGTGGGCATCAAGCTGCGCTTCGAGGATTTCAGCACCGTCACGCGCGACATCACCCTGCCCAGTGCCACGGCGGACGCCGCCGCCATCCTGCGCGCCAGCCGCGATTGCTTGCGGCGCGTGCCATTTGACAAGAAAATCCGCCTGCTGGGCGTGCGCATCTCGACCTTGTCCGATCCGGCCGTCATGACGCGGCAGGCGCCAGCCCAGGCGGAGCTGTTTCCCGCCCTGTAGCGGCATTCCCCATGCATCAACAACACCGCGCCAGTCCGCGCTTTTGACGGCATTCCCGTGTCGAAAGTGTAGAATGGCGTTCCCCTGGCACTACTGAAACAAACGGAAGACAAAAACTATGTGGTTCAAGAATCTTCAGATTTACCGCCTGCCCGCACCGTGGGCTTACACGCCAGAACAACTGGAAGAGGCCTTGTCCTCGAACAAATTTACGCCGGCGACCAGCATGGATCTGATGCGCCAGGGCTGGGATACGCCACGCCCGAACGGCGGCCTGGTCCACGTGGTCAACAAGCAAATGCTGATCTTGCTGGGCACGGAAAAGAAACTGCTGCCAGCGACTGTCATCAACCAGGTGGCCAAGGCCCGCGCCGCCGAGATGGAAGAAGCGCAAGGCTTTGCGCCTGGTAAAAAGGCCATGAAGGAATTGAAGGAACGCGTGGCCGACGAACTGCTGCCGCGCGCGTTCAGCATCCGCAGCAACGTCTGGACGTGGATCGACCCCGTCAATGGCTGGCTGGTGGTCGATGCCGCCAGCCCGGCGAAGGCCGATGAAGTCATCAAGCTGCTGCTCAAAGCCGTCGATAAACTGCCGCTGGAAAGCCTGCGTGTGCAGCGCTCGCCCGTGGCGGTGATGACGGAGTGGCTGCAGGCGGACGACGCGCCGGCCGGCTTCACGGTCGACATGGATACGGAATTGCGCGCCACGGGCGAGAGCAAGGCCACCGTGCGCTACGTGCGCCACACCCTGGAAGCGGACGATGTGCGCCGCCACATCGCGGCCGGCAAGCAGTGCACGCGCCTGGCCATGACGTGGAACGACAAGATCTCGTTCGTGCTGACGGAGTCCTTGGCCATCAAGAGCGTCAAGCCGCTCGACGTGATCAAGGAAACGGAATCGAGCACGAAGAACGACGAAGAGCGTTTCGACGGCGACGTGATGCTGATGACGGGCGAGCTCTCCAAGCTGATGGCCGACGTGGTCGAAGCTTTGGGCGGCGAAGCGACTGCATAAAAGCAGCTATATAGGTACGGAAAAGGAGCTGCGGCTCCTTTTTTTTCGCCTGTGCAATTTGCGGGCGCATAAAAAAAGCGCCTTGCACGGTGAAGTGCAAGGCGCTTTCGGACAAGCTAATTCAACACGTCAAATTAGAACTTGTAGTTGCCGGTGACGTAGAACGAACGCATCATCGGATCGGCGTAGCGTGGGTCGAAACCGATCTGGTGGCCCGACGAAGCGCGCAGCGACAGCGGCGGTGCACGGTCGAACAGGTTTTTGATGCCTGCGCGGATCGTGGTTTGCTTGTCAAAGGCGAAACGTGCTTGCCAGTCGAACGTCGTGTACGACGGTACTTGCAGGCGGAAGTTTTTCTCTTCTTTTTGGGTCGCCAGGTTGTACACGGTAGCGGGAGCATCGGTGTAGCCGTTACGGTAGTTGACCGTGACCGTGTTGCTCAGGCGGCCCGTGTCCAGGGTCGTCGTCAGCTTCATCAGGTTGCGGAACGTGACTTCGTTGGTGTCGCCGAAGAAGTTCATGTTGCTGGTGAACACATTGTCGCTACCGGCTTTGGTGTAGTTGGCGTGCAACATGTGCGTACCGCTCAATTGGGCGGTCAGCTTGCCGAAAGAAAACTTGTGGTTGGCGGACAGATCCCAGTCGATACCACGGTATTCCTTCTTGCCGATGTTGACCGACAGTTTCTTGAACGCGTAGTAAGCGATGCCGGTCGATGGCTCGATGTATTCACCGAAGCTCGATGCATACTTGACCGGATCGGCAAATGCTTGCTCTTCGGATACTTCCGACACGGCATTGCGCAATTTCACATCCCACAGGTCGGCGCCGAACGAGAATGCCGAGCTAGGCTCGACACGGAAGCCCAGGGTGAACTGCTTCGATTTTTCCGATTGCAGATCCGGGTTGCCTTGCGATACCGCGTTGTATTGCGTTGCTTCCGCGCGGCACAGTGCGTTACCTGGGTATGGGCAGTCAAATTTCTTGGCGGTAAAGCCGGCGTTGACCAGTGGCTGAGCGATGTCCAGCATGCTTGGCGCCTTGAAGCCCGTGCCGTAGGAACCGCGGATCAGCACGGTCTGTACCGGCTGCCAGCGTGCCGATACCTTGTAGGTATTGGCGCTGTCTTTTTTGCCGACAGTTTTGTTGTTCAGCTTGTCATCGATCGCCTTGACAGCATCGTAACGGCCGCCGACGGTCATTTCGAACGACTTGGTCAGCGGTGCCAGCAACTCGACGAAGGCGCCGTAGGTGTCGCGGCTCATGTCGTAGGCTGGCTTGGTGTTGAAGCTGTAGATGTCGTCGCCGGTGGCGCCTGGCGATTGCTCATACGTATAGGTGCGGTAGTCGCCGCCGATACCGAGGCTGGCCTTGCCGCCTGGCAGGCTGAACAATTCACGCGAGCCGTGCGTGTCGATGCCGCGCATCGTGGTCGATGCGGTGCGCACGGAGCCGACGAATTGCGCGCCAGCGACCTGTGCTTGCACGGATGGCTTTTGTGTCGCAGCAAAAGGATTGAAGTCCGGATTGGCCAGGATATTCTTGAATTCCTGGCTCTTCTGGTAACCGCCCGTGTAGCGCTCGTCGATCGAGTTTTGCGACCAGGTCAGGCCGCTTTCGAAGTTCCACGCGCCCAGTTCGCCTTCCACACCGACGACCATGTGTTTGGTTTCGGTGATGGTGTTGCTGGCACGCAGGCCGAAGTCGGTGCTGCGGTAGTTGGCCGTCACGGATTTGACGTCGGCACGTTGCGCTGGCGTCAGGTAGGGCGACACATAGGTGTTGTACAGCGCGCTGTCCTTGGCGATTGCGATCGGGATCGGATTGGCGGCGATACGCGCCGTCAGGTCGTAGCGCGAGTAGGCCAGTTCGGCGAATGCATTCAGGTTGTCGTTCAGCTTGTACGTCGCTTTGGAGAACAGGCTGTCGCGTTTCGATTGCGGTACGATTTCCACGGTGGAACCCGTGTCGAAGCCGCAAGCGCGTGCATTGGCGGTGGTGACGTCGAAACCTTCAGGGCAATTGCCATTTTTAGCCAGGTAAGGCGAAAACGCGGTCGATGGCGCACCGCTCTTGTAGGCAACCGTGGCGCCTGCTGGCGAAGCCGATGTGCTGGTGCGGTCCCAGATGTAGTTATTGCCGTTGCGGCTGAACGGCACGTACGAGGTGGCGGCGAACGTGCGGTCGGTGGCGCGCAGTTTCGATTGCTCGTCATGGCGGTACGACAACAGCACGTTGAAACGGTCTTCGTCCAGGTCGCCGAAACCGTAGGTGACGCTGGTGTTCCAGGCGTTGCCGCCCTTGTCTTCCGGACCGCCGTAGGTGGCTTCCAGGGTGGCGCCTTGCTGGTTTTTCTTCAGGATGAAGTTCAGTACGCCGGCGATGGCGTCCGAGCCGTACAGGGCCGAAGCGCCGTCGGTCAGGATTTCGACGCGTTCAACGGCGCTCATCGGAATGGCGTTCAGGTTGACCGTGGTGCCGGAACCTTGTGGCGCGATGCGGCGGCCGTTCAACAGCACCAGGGTGTAGGTTTCGCCGATACCGTGCAGCGAAGCACTGGTATTGCCGCCCGAGTCGGAACCGGCGGCGACGGCGCCGATGGTGAAGCCTTGCATCGCTGGCAAGGCCTGGATCAGGTCGGCAACCGAAGTGGCGCCCGATTTGGCGATCGCTTCTTGCGACAGGCGCTGTACAGGCAAGGCGCCTTCGACAGCGATACGCTTGATGCTCGAACCGGTAATTTCAACTTTTTGAATTGCTTCGTCCGCCATGGATTGGCCGGAGAACAAAACGCTGCCTGCCAGGACGGTCAGGGCCAGGCGTACGCTGCGTACGCCAATCTTTTCTTTAAATGCCATTGTAACAATTACTCCGTAGTAGTTTTAATAACGACAAGCAGTACACGAGCACCGTTCTGGTCATCGGGTAGATGCCCAGCGGTGCTCGTGTACGGTAGGCGGAACCACGTCGGTGGGAGGTGGAAGACTACTTAGCGCAATATTGTTATAAATGCACTTTTGACTTGTCGAGGCAAACATTATGTCGTCTCAGCAAGAAAAAATGCACCTCAACCGTGTCGGATTTGGCAATAAATTCGAGATACTGAAGAATATTTGATTTAAATGTTAAATATAGATTTTATATTTATAAATATCTGCGTTTTTAAAAATGATCAATGGCGTTTTTTTGCAACATAAAATTATTGTATTGGCAATTCGATGTTTTGCCAGCAATAATTAGATGAAAAATGTTGTATTGCAGAATTTATGCAAAGTAAAAAAATGTAAAAAAAGCCCGCTGAAAGCGGGCTTGTCGAGGTGCTGCAGAGTGGAAATCAGGCGCTGTGCTTGCCTGTTTTTCTGCGGCGTGCCATGAAGCCGACCAGGCCGAGACCGGCCAGCAGCATGGCGTATGTTTCCGGTTCAGGCACTGCGGCCACCGGTGAAGCGAAAGTACCGGTAAAGGTAGAGTAATTGCCATACTGGTTGCTGGCAGATTGTGCAGTAGCGGCGCCATAGCCGAAATAGGTGCTGATGCCGACCGTGTTGGCGCCGACGGCAACATTGCTCAGGGTAATGCTGAAGTTGGCGGTCGAGCCTGGCGTGTACACGGACTGCGTATATTGGCCCCACCAGGTGTAGGCCGCGTAGCCCGATGGCGCCACCAGGTTTTGCGAGCCGTCGCCGCCCAGATCGAGCTGGGCGCTGGCACCTTGCGACCAGAAGCCGGGGGCGCCGTTCAGTGGTGCAGGGGCGGTGGAACCGACCAGCGTGGCGGAGACAGGAACGAAAATCGTGAAACCGTCCAGGCCCGTCTGGCCGCCGATGCCCTGGTTATTGTTCAAGACGCTGTAATCGAAGGTCCACGTGTTCGCGCCTGCGGCCGTGGCCGATGCCGTTACCGTATATTCATTGGTGAGGCTGGTCGTCGCGTGGGCGGTGCCGCTCAGCGCAAACGCGGCGGCAATGGCGCCCAGTTGGAACAGTTGTACAGCCGATTTGCGCTTGGTCATGAGGAATTCCCGAAAAAGGGTTAGTCGATGAGCCAAATATAGCATTGAAGCATGAGAAATAATTGTAATTATGAACAAATATATTGCTTTTTTGCTTGCAATATTTCCACGCGGGAATTAATGTGGGTATTCCTTATCCTCGTAGAAATATTGCCATGCCATTTTGTTGTTGCGCTGCGACGTTGCCGCAGTGCAATTGCATCACAGCGGCTGGAACACCCCGGCGGCGCGGTTCTTTTGCACATTGTCCCATGCAAAAATCTGGCCATTCATGGCCACGTAGACGCCGGCTGGCAAGGTTTGCGCCACGCCGCAGGCAAAGCCCAGGTTGAACAGGGCATCGGAGTTGTCGATTTCGTAGGGAATCATGGCGCCCGTCAAAATGACCGTTTGCTGCAGATTCGCCGCGCCCAGCACTTGCGCCGTTTCGCGCATGGTGTCGGTGCCGTGGATGATGACGATGGCTTTTTCTTGTGCCGCGCGGCACGAGGCGAGCACGCGCTGGCGGTCCGCATCCTGCATGTCGAGCGAGTCCAGCAGTGGCAATTGCTCCAGCGCCACGGGCGCCGTCATGCGCGCGCGGGCAATCGCTGCCGGCAAATGACTGTCGGAAAAGCCCAGGGTACCGTTCAATTCGTTGTAGTGCTTGTCGAAAGTGCCGCCGGTGGCGAGTATGCGCAATGTCATGATGTGGTCACGATGTCAGTGGAGAATGACGCGCATGATATCGTGGATTGCCGCCCTTGCGTGAATGACGCTGCGGATGGGACGGCGTGCTTGCCGCCTGCGCTTGCGCCGCATCTGGAAAATTTGGCCATCTGTGAGTACACTGGTTTCTTTGTTTGCCAGCCACCCCCGACTCCGTATGAAAGCGCTCGCTCCCGGCACCGTCATTTTTCACCGCCACCGCGGTTACGGGGTGATCACGTCCGTCAATTTGCTGACGGGCTGGATCGCCGCCCGTTTCGGCAGCGAAGCGCGGACCCTGGACCTGAACCTGTCGACCGACGACGTGCAGTTTGCCGATGGCGAAGCGATCCTGTTTCGCCGCGCGCCGCCCGACCGCATGCCGCATGCGCGCCTGATGGCCATGGTGCGCGCACTGCACCAGGCCGGCTATCAAAAACTGTATCTGTATTCCTGGCCCAAGCCATCCGGGCTGCACTGGCGCTGGCATTTGTTTACGGGGCCGCGCGACTGGATGCAGCGTCCCTGGCGCGAAGGCTGGTATGGCTCGGGCGCCGATTACAACGTCAATCCCGTGATGGGCTGGGGAGACTCTCCCGGCGCTTCCACTGGCGACCTGATCGATGCCCTGGCCCGTTTTGATCCGCAAGGCCTGGCGCAGGCGCTGGGGCGCGACGACGACCATAGCGAGTGGTTTGGCCGCGTCTGCGACGCTTTATTACCCGATTACATGTACAGCCTGGACATGCAGCGCGCGCCAGGCGAGCCCTTGCAAGACATGCCGCCCGTGCCGGTGGTCGCCGTGCGCGCCGGCGTGGCGCCGTACAGTGGACCTGACATCGCCTGGCCGCCCGGCTGGACCGGCCTGTGGCGCGGCCGGCACGTGCTGTCCGCGCCCGCCATCCGCATCACGGGCGAGCCCGACCTGATCAAGGGCTTTCAGCGCTCCTGAGGGGCTTGGCGCGCATGCTGCAATGCTTCGGGATTGAGCAGGCGCGTGCATTGATGCTGCGTAAAATCGACGATGTTTTGCAAGGCGTAGCGGAAATACAGCTCATAGCTGTCACGCTCGACGTAGCCCAGGTGTGGCGTGGCCAGCACGTTCGGCAGCAGCAGTAGCGGCGAGCCTGGCGGCAGCGGCTCGTCCGTAAACACGTCGAGCGCGGCGGCGCCCGGATGCCCCTGTGGCAGCGCCGCTTCCAGCGCGCCCTCGGCCACCAGTTCGGCGCGGCTCGTGTTGACGAACAGGGACGTCGGCTTCATGCGCGCCAGATCCTCGCTTGTGACCAGGCCGCGTGTCTTGTCGGACAGGCGCAGATGCAAGCTCAGCACGTCGGCCTGTTCAAAGAAGGCCGCGCGCGATTCTGCCGCCGTATCACCGGCCGCCACGGCCGCTGCGCGGCTTGCTTCGCTGCCCCACACGAGGATGGTCATGCCGAAGGCGCGGCCATAGCCGGCGATCAATTGGCCGATCTTGCCGTAGCCCCAGATCGCCAGGGTGCGCCCTTTCAATACCGTCCCGAGCGTGTTGTGCTTTGGCTCCAGCGACGACGTCTGCCACAGCCCCTCCTGCAAATGTTGCGCGTATGGCACGATCTTGCGCTGCGCCGCCATGATCAGCGCCCACGTCAGTTCGGCCGGCGCCGTGGGCGAGCCGATGCCTTCCGCGATGGCGATGCCCAGCTCGGTGGCGGCCGCCACATCGATGTGTCCGCTGACCTTGCCCGTTTGCGAAATCAGTTTCAGGTTCGGCAGTTTCGACAGCAAGGCACGGTTGAAACTGCTGCGTTCGCGGATCAGCACCAGCGCGTCGAACGGCGCCAGGCGGATCGCCAGCTGGCCCAGGCCCCGCGCCGTGTTGCTGAACACTTTGACCTCGTGGCCGTCGAGCAATTGGAAACAATCGAGGCCGCGCACGGCATCCTGGTAATCATCGAGTATGGCAATTTTCATGGTGGATGGCCGATTTTAGTAAGGATTTGGTAGGGAAATAACAGGATACGGGAAATGCTGAATAGCCTACTACATTAGTCAAGCTATTCTCCTACATTTTTGCGAGAATAGCCGTTACGCGGGTGTACAATCGCCGGCACTTTTGAAGCTTCGTGATTATAGTGATAGCGCAAACTGTTCCTGCATCCCGGGAGCATGATCCAGGTAAATGCCGCTGGCGCGAACGCCGCGGCGGACACGACACCAGAGCCCTGCCCGCGTGAACACACCGCCCGCAGTGAGCCGCAGCCACCTCTCAACGATGCTGCCTGTCTTGCCGGAACGACCAGAATTTCTTTTATTGGTATTGGAGGTAATATGAATCAGCCCGTCATGGGTGGCGTCGCCGCACTCAACGTCCCAGCTTATATTAAACAACAGAAACTGATCAACTGGGTGGCCGACATTGCCGCGCTGACCAAGCCAGACCGCATCTACTGGTGCGACGGTTCGCAAGAAGAGTACGAGCGACTGTGCGCCGAGATGGTTGCCAGCGGCACCATGAAAAAACTCAATGCCGACAAGCGCCCGAATTCCTACCTGGCCTGCTCCGATCCGAGCGACGTGGCCCGCGTCGAAGACCGCACGTATATTTGCTCGGCAACGAAAGAAGCGGCCGGCCCGACGAATAACTGGACCGAACCTGGCGAAATGCGCCACACCCTGAACGGCCTGTTCGACGGCTGCATGCGCGGCCGCACCATGTACGTCGTGCCATTCTCGATGGGCCCGCTGGGTTCGCCGATCGCGCACATCGGCGTGGAACTGTCCGATTCGCCGTATGTCGCCGTCAACATGAAGATCATGACCCGCATGGGCCGTGCCGTGTACGACGTGCTGGGCACCGATGGCGAATTCGTGCCGTGCGTGCACAGCGTGGGCGCGCCGCTGGCGGCCGGCCAGCAAGACGTGAAATGGCCGTGCAACAGCACCAAATACATCGTGCATTTCCCGGAAACGCGCGAAATCTGGTCCTTCGGTTCCGGCTACGGCGGCAACGCCTTGCTGGGCAAGAAATGTTTCGCCCTGCGCATCGCCTCGAACATGGGCTACCAGGAAGCGCAAGCATCGGACAACAACCCGGGCTGGCTGGCCGAACACATGCTGATCCTCGGCGTGGAATCGCCGGAAGGCAAGAAGCATTACGTCGCGGCAGCATTCCCGTCGGCTTGCGGCAAGACCAACTTCGCCATGCTGATCCCGCCGGCAAGTTTTAACGGTTGGAAAGTAACCACCATCGGCGACGATATCGCCTGGATCAAGCCGGGCGCCGATGGCCGTTTGTACGCCATCAACCCGGAAGCCGGCTACTTCGGCGTGGCACCGGGCACCAACGAAAAAACCAATTACAACTGCATGGCCTCCATGCGCGACAACACGATTTTCACCAACGTGGCGCTGACGGACGACGGCGACGTGTGGTGGGAAGGCTTGAGCAAGGAAGCGCCTAGCCACCTGATCGACTGGCAGGGCAAGGACTGGACGCCGGCGTCCGGCACCAAGGCCGCGCACCCGAACGCACGCTTCACGGTTGCGGCAACGCAAAATCCCGTGATCGACGCGGCCTGGGACGATCCGGCCGGCGTGCCGATCTCCGCCTTCATCTTCGGCGGCCGCCGCTCGACCACCGTGCCGCTCGTCACCGAAGCACGCAACTGGGTCGAAGGCGTGTACATGGCCGCCACCATGGGTTCGGAAACGACGGCTGCAGCCGTGGGCCAGATGGGCATCGTGCGCCGCGATCCGTTTGCCATGTTGCCGTTTATCGGCTATAACATGAGTGATTACTTCCAGCACTGGCTGGACATGGGCGTCAAGGTGGGCAAAGTCAACCCGGCGGCCCTGCCGAAGATCTACTGCGTCAACTGGTTCCGCACGGACGAGGCAGGCAAGTTCGTCTGGCCTGGCTTTGGCGACAACATGCGCGTGCTGAAATGGATGCTTGAGCGCATCGAAGGCAAGGCGGGCGGCGTGGAAAACCTGTTCGGCACGACACCGCAGTATGGCGACCTGAACTGGGATGGATTGCCATTCACGCAACAACAGTTCGACACCATCACCTCGATCGACAAGGCCGCGTGGGTGGAAGAATTGAAATTGCATACGGAATTGTTTGAAAAACTCGCGTATCATCTGCCGCAAGAATTGGTAGATCACAAGGCTGCGCTGGAAAAGCGTTTGGTTGAGTAAACGTTTAGTAGTGGGGGAGAAACACGCCGGCAAAGACTGGCGTGCGATAAATGACACGCCGGCAATGACTGGGGTGCTATCAAAAGAGAAACGGCGCGGATTGCATGAGCAATCCGCGCCGTTTTTTATTGCCGGTATAATAATTGTCCTATGGAAATTATTCGCTGTCATGCCTGCCCAAAAAATACAAAAAACGATCATCATCATTAGTACCGTGGCTGCCTGCCTGCTCGGCAGCGGCGCTCATGCCGACCACCGCCAGGATTGTGAAAGTGCGGACTATGCCAAGCGATATGACGACACATTTGCTGCAGGCATGAAGAACAATGTCGAGCGCCTCAGGCAGCAGCAGGCCGCACATCAAAAAAAGCTGGATGGCATGGTGGCTGCCTTGAAACAACGCGGCGTGTGGTCGGACGACGACTCCGTGACGTTCTTTACGAATATATGGGCGGATGAGAGCGGGAAGGCTGTGGAGGCTGGCCGGAAGAAGGCGACCGAGCGATGGAAGATTCAAGTGCTGACGGTACAGTCCTGGGATGCCACCATGAGCGACCACCCAGCGCAGAAGACGCGTGGCATGTGTTTGCTTGCTCCCCGTGTACTTGATGAGGCCATTGTCTTTTATGATGCGCTGGAAAAGGTCTGGAGCTATATGGAAATGAAAGTTGCGGAAGTAGCCAAGGACAAAAACGTGACCCTGCCGGCATTGCCGTAGACTCGGGAATAAAAAACGGCGCGGATTGCATGAGCAATCCGCGCCGTTTTTTATTGCGCTGCTGTTGTTACTGCTTGAGCAGCGGTCCCAGGTACTTGCCTGTCACGCTGGCCGGGTTGACGGCCACGTCTTCCGGTGTGCCCGTGGCGATGATCTGCCCGCCGCCGGCGCCGCCTTCGGGACCCAGGTCGACGATCCAGTCGGCCGTCTTGATGACGTCCAGGTTGTGCTCGATGATGACGAGCGTGTTGCCCTGGTCGCGCAGGCGGTGGATGACTTTCAGCAGCAAGTCGATGTCGTGGAAGTGCAAGCCCGTCGTCGGTTCATCGAGGATGTACAGGGTGCGGCCCGTGTCGCGCTTGGACAGTTCCAGCGACAATTTCACACGCTGCGCCTCGCCGCCGGACAGGGTGGTAGCGCTCTGGCCCAGCTTGATGTAGCCGAGGCCCACGTCGAGCAGGGTTTGCAGCTTGCGCGCGATCAAGGGGACCGGTTTGAAGAATTCATGCGCCTCTTCCACCGTCATGCCCAGCACTTCCGTGATGTTCTTGCCCTTGTATTGCACTTCCAGCGTTTCGCGGTTGTAGCGCTTGCCGTGGCACACGTCGCACGGCACGTAGACGTCGGGCAGGAAGTGCATCTCGACCTTGATCACGCCATCGCCCTGGCACGCTTCGCAGCGTCCGCCCTTCACGTTGAACGAGAAGCGGCCCGCGCTGTAGCCGCGTTCCTTGGCCGTCGGCACGGTGGAGAACAAGTCGCGGATCGGCGTAAACAAGCCGGTATACGTGGCGGGATTCGAGCGCGGCGTGCGGCCGATCGGTGCCTGGTCGACGGAAATGACCTTGTCGAAGTGTTCCAGGCCGCTGATCGATTCGTGCGGCGCCGGTTCTGTCTGCGAACCATACAGATGGCGCGACAGGGCCGGATACAGGGTATCGTTGACCAGCGAGGACTTGCCCGAGCCGGACACACCCGTGACGCACGTCATCAGGCCCACCGGCAAGCTCAGCGAGACCTTTTTGAGGTTGTTGCCCGTCGCGCCAGTAATCACCAGCTGCTTTTCCGGGTTGCTCGCATGGCGCTTGGCTGGCACGGCGATCTTCAGCTTGCCGTTCAGGTACTGCGCCGTCAGCGATTTCTTGTTTTTCAGGATGTCTTGCAGGGTGCCTTCGGCGATGATCTCGCCGCCGTGCACGCCCGCGCCGATGCCCATGTCGACGATGTAGTCGGCCGTGCGGATAGCGTCTTCGTCATGCTCGACCACCAGCACGCTGTTGCCGATGTCGCGCAAGTGTTTCAAGGTTTCGATCAGGCGGTCATTATCGCGCTGGTGCAAGCCGATCGACGGCTCATCGAGCACATACATGACACCCGTCAAACCGGAGCCGATTTGCGACGCGAGGCGGATGCGTTGTGCTTCGCCGCCGGACAGCGTATCGGCGCTGCGGTCCAGGGACAGGTAATCGAGGCCCACGTTGTTGAGGAATTTCAGGCGCGAAATAATTTCCTTGACCACGCGGTCGGCGATCTCTTTCTTGGCGCCCGTCAGTTTCAGCTTTTCAAAGAATTCCAGGGTCTCGCGCAGCGGTTTTCCCGCCACTTCATAGATGGCGCGCTGCTGCTTGCCGGTGCCGACCTTGACGAAGCGCGCTTCCACGCGCAGGCGCGCCCCATCGCAGGACGGGCAGCATTTTTCATTGATAAACTTGGCCAATTCTTCCTTGACGGCCATCGAATCCGTCTCGCGGTAGCGGCGCTGCAAATTATTGACCACGCCTTCGAACGTGTGTTCCTTAATGACGGTGCGGCCCCGTTCGTTGACATAGGTAAACGGAATCACTTGCTTGCCGGAACCGTACAGCACGGCTTGCTGGGAATTCAAGTCCAGCTGCTCGAACGGCATGTCCAGGTCGAACTCGTAATACGCGGCCAGGTTCGACAGCATCTGGAAGTAAAACTGGTTGCGGCGGTCCCAGCCCTTGACGGCGCCCGACGCGAGCGACAGGTTCGGGAACGCGACGATGCGTTTCGGGTCAAAGAATTCAATGTGTCCCAGGCCGTCGCATTCGGGGCAGGCACCCATGGGGTTGTTGAACGAGAACAAGCGCGGTTCCAGTTCCTGCAGGGAATAGCCACACACATTGCAGGCGAACTTGTTCGAGTAAACATGTTCCTGGGCGGTATCCATTTCGTAGGCAATGGCGCGGCCATCGGCCAGGCGCAGGGCTGTTTCGAAACTTTCCGCCAGGCGCTGCTTGATCTCCTGATTCACCTTGACGCGGTCGATGACGACGTCGATCGTGTGTTTTTCCGTTTTCTTTAATTTCGGGAGGTCATCGACTTCATAGATCTTGGCCGCATGCGTGCCGCTCTGCACGCGGAAGCGCACGAAGCCCTGCGCCTGCATCTGCTCGAACAGATCCACGTGCTCGCCCTTGCGGTTGGCGACGACGGGCGCCAGTATCATCAGCTTGGTGTCTTCCGGCATGGCCAGCACGGCATCGACCATTTGCGATACGGACTGGGCGGCCAGTGCGTTTTCCGGATGGTCGGGGCAGTAGGGCGTGCCCACGCGCGCATACAGCAGGCGCAGATAATCGTGGATTTCCGTCACGGTACCCACCGTCGAGCGCGGGTTGTGCGACGTTGCCTTCTGTTCGATGGAGATGGCGGGGGATAGCCCCTCGATCAGGTCGACATCGGGCTTTTCCATCAATTGCAGGAACTGGCGCGCGTAGGCCGACAGCGATTCGACATAGCGGCGCTGGCCTTCCGCGTACAGGGTATCGAAGGCCAGCGAAGACTTGCCGGAGCCGGATAAGCCGGTAATCACGATCAGCTTATTGCGCGGCAAATCGAGATTGATATTCTTGAGGTTATGCGTGCGAGCGCCGCGAATGCGGATCTGTTCCATGTGATTGCCTTGCTTTCAGTGAGTGGTGCGGCCGGCGCATTGTGCCTGGGTGCAGATGAGGAGCCACAACGGGTCAACCTGTAACTATAGCCGGGTTTTGCTCTGCATGCCTGAGGCGTCCATGGGCGGATTGCGCCGCCGGGCGAACGTGCCCTGACAAAGTTTGATGCAGATGCGTACTGACGTTTGAATACTGTATATAATACCAGTATTCAAGTTTCTTGTTTTCCTCTGCCGTGAAAAAAACGTGCCACCGCACGGGAGATGGCGTCCGCCAGAAAGCGGGTGCTTTGCGTCGCGTGGTCGCTTATAATCCTCGTTTAGTACACTAAACTAACGCGCGGGACACCGGCTCCCGCTGCAGTTCATCAGGAGTTATTCATGGCATCAGTCAACAAAGTCATCATCGTCGGCAATCTGGGCCGTGACCCGGAAATCCGCTACATGCCTAGCGGCGACGCGATCGCCAACATCGCCGTGGCCACTTCGTACAAATCGAAGGACCGCAACACGGGCGAACAAAAAGAATTGACAGAGTGGCACCGTATCTCGTTCTTCGGCCGCCTGGCGGAAATCGTCGGCCAATACCTGAAAAAAGGCTCGTCCGTCTACGTCGAAGGCCGTCTGCAAACCCGTAAATACACGGACAAGGACGGCGTCGAGAAGTATGCGACCGACATCATCGCGGAACAGATGCAAATGCTGGGCGGCCGTTCCGGCATGGGCGGCGACGCCGGCGGTGGCGATGACAGCTACGGTGGTGGCGGTGGCGGCGGTTACGACGCCCCGGCCCCGCGCCAGTCGCCAGCCCCGCGTCCAGCTCCGGCACCGGCGCCACGCCCGGCACCGAAGCCAGCGCCGAACTTCTCGGATATGGATGACGACATTCCGTTCTGACGCCTGGCGTCAGACACTGTCGATAAAGAGCCTGCTTCATCCGTGAAGCAGGCTTTTTTTATGGGCACGGGCTGTAGACGGCGATGCGGGGGCGCATGCTGACATTCGATCGCAAGAAGCGGATGGCGGCGCTGTCCCGATGCTGGTCTGATGGTGTTTTTGACGACGCCGGAGAACAGCATGGATTTTCGTATTACGGGCTTGTCGCCCGAGCCCTTTCTGCCCTTTTTTTTCCTATCCGATGCCGAGCTGGCGGCGCTCGGCATGCGGCGCTACGTGGTCGACCAATACCCCGGATTTCCTGACCGTATAACGCTGGAGGACGCCCCGCTGGGCGAGACCGTGCTGTTGTTGAACCATGTGTGCCAGCCCGCCATGACGCCTTACCGGGCTTGCCACGCCATTTTTGTCCGCGAGGGCGCCACGCAAGTGTACGATGCCATCAATCAAGTACCGGAATCGATGCGGCGGCGTTTGTTGTCGCTGCGTGCCTATTGCGCCGACGGCATGATGCTCGATGCCGATGTGGTGGAAGGCACCGCCATCGAGGCCGTCATTGCACGACTATTCGGCAATGCGGACGTCAGTTATATCCACGTCCACAATGCCAAGCGGGGCTGTTATGCGGCCCGCATCGACCGCGCGGACTCCCTTGCCTAATCGCGCAAGCCCATCTCCAGACTGTAGCTGGCTACCGCATTCCTGCGCGCCGCGTTGCGCATCAAATACACCTGCACGGTGTACTCGCCATCGGCCGGCAGTTTCGCCTGGTAACTGTTGCCGCTGGTCGAGCCGATGAACAGGGCTTCCTCCTGGCCGGCCTGGCGGATGTTGAAGTAATTCGACGCCTGATTGGTTTTCAGCTTGACGCTGAGGGTCTGGCCGGCCTTGCCTGTCAGCGTATATTCGGCCGTGGCGTAGCCCTTGATCTTGCCTTTCACGCTACGCGCGGCTTTGCCTGCCGTCAATTCCACTGTTTCCTTGTGGACAGGGTCGGCGCTCCAGGCGGGCGTGGCAAACACGAGGGCCGCCAGCAGCAGGCCGGGGCAAAGGGACAGGTGACGACGCAGCATATGGCATTTCCTTTGAACGTGGATGAATAAGCAGACGGTGGCGATGCCGTCCATGTTACGCCAGCGGTTGCCATGCGCCTGTACGGCAGCGCGCGTATGGCCAGTTCGAGGACGGTTTTTTCACCTTTCTTGACCTATGTAGTTTTTCTGGCCGCGCACGTTTCAAGATGCGGCGAAATACGATTTTCGGGTAGGCTGAAGCGTCTCTTCGATGCGGAACTGGCTGCGGGCGCCGCTGCGCCGGACCGGTTTTGCAGCTCTTCTTCCCTGTATTGAAAGGAACGCAGAATGGGTATTTCCGGAAAAGTCGCGCTGGTCACAGGTGCCGCGCAAGGTATCGGCAAGGCCATCGCCTTGCGCCTGGCCAAGGATGGCGCCGATATCGCGCTGGTCGACCTGCACCAGGAAAAGCTGGACGCGGCCGCCGCCGAAGTGCGCGCGCTGGGGCGCCGCGCCATCACCTTCATTGCCGACGTGTCGCAGCCCGATCAGGTGAGCGCGGCGGTGGCGTTTGCCGAACAGGAACTGGGCGGCTTCGACATCATCGTCAACAACGCCGGCATCGCGCAAGTGCAGCCGCTGCTCGACGTCACGCCGGAAGAGGTCGACCGCATCATGCGCATCAATGTGCAAGGGACGCTCTGGGGTATCCAGGCGGCCGCCAAGACCTTCAAGAAGCGCAAGCAGAAGGGCAAGATCATCAATGCCTGCTCCATCGCCGGGCATGACGGCTTTGCTCTGCTGGGCGTGTATTGCGCCACCAAGTTTGCCGTGCGCGCGCTGACGCAGGCGGCGGCCAGGGAACTGGCGGCCGACGGCATCACCGTCAACGCGTATTGCCCTGGCGTCGTCGGCACGGACATGTGGGTCGAGATCGACAAGCGCATGGCCGAAGTGACAGGCGCCGAGCTGGGTGCGACGTATAAAAAATTTGTGGACGGCATCGCGCTGGGACGCGCCGAGACGCCCGATGACGTGGCGGGACTCGTTTCCTTCCTGGCAGGGCCTGACGCCGATTACATGACGGGCCAGGCGCCGCTGATCGATGGTGGTCTCGTGTACCGTTGAGGTATTGACCGCGCAGAAAAAACAGGCCGCGCTGTCACCGATAGCGCGGCCTGTTGGCGTGGCAATGCAGCGCTGGAATGCAGCAGGGGGATGAGTGACCCGGTGCTACACTCGCTATTTTCAGCGACGCCAGGCGTCGGAAAGACGGGACCATGCCAGTCGCACAGAACATGATATTACGCGCCGTTGCGCCCGGCGAAGAAGGGGTGCTGGCGCGGCTGTTCCAGCTGTACTGCTATGAGAATACCGCCTGGAGCGGTGAAGACGTGCTGGCCGACGGTCGCTACGATGTGTGCGATGCCGGGCTGGCCGAGTATGTGCATGCGCCCGCGCATACTGCCGTCTGGATCGAGGTCGATGGTGCGCTGGCGGGCTTTTTCATCACGGAGCCTGGCGTGGCGGGCAAGCTGCCGGTGCAGGAGTTCAGCGACTTCTTTATTTTGAAGAAGTACCGGCGCCGGGGCGTGGCGCTGGAAGTGGTGCGCCGCGTGCTGCTGGGCAGCGAGCAGACGTGGCTGGTGGCGATGTTCCGCGCCGATGCCGCTGCCTGCGCGTTCTGGCGGCAGGCATTTGCGTGCCTGCCGTTTGCCAGGATCGAGGCGTACGAGGATCCGGACTTGCCGCAGTTCCAGCTGACTTTGCTGAAACCGGCGGCCTGAGCCGGTTTAGAAGCGTACTTTCACATATGCCGACGGTCCCGTCAGGCGGATGTTCAGGTCGGCATCCCGTTCGCTGTCGCGGTGCAGCTTGATTTTCGAGATGCCGTAGTCGGCCACGAAACCGATATTCTTGAACGGGAACCACTCCACGCCGATATTGCCGCCGTAGATGTGGCCGTTGATGCGCCCGCCATTTTTCTTGATGCCCGACGCTTCCGCATACATGCGCAAATCCGGCGTGAAGGCATGGCGCCAGCCCACTTCCAGCAGCGGCGCAAACGCGTGCTCGCCGATGGAATCGCGCGCCGTGGCCGTTTCGCCATTGACGACGCCGGTGGCCGTGCCGTTCAGGTTGGCATGGTAATAGGCGGCGCCCAGACCGATGCCCAAGGTGTCGTTGCCGCTGCCGAGCCACCATTTATAGGCCAGCTTGGCCAGGTCCAGCTTCAGATCGGCATTTGCCGTGGCCGTTCCCGTGACGGGCTGGCCATTGATGACGGTCTCGCCCGTCAGGCTTGGCGTGTAGGATTTGTCGTAGCGGTAGTAGTCGAATGCCAGGCCATGGCGGTCGCCGATCAGCAAGTCCGCCTTGATGCGCGGGATGGTCGTATGGCTTTGCTTCGATTCGGGCGCGTCGATGCGGCCAAATTGCGTGTCGGCGCCGATATTGATGCGCGGATCGGCGGAAAACGCCCCCACCGAGATGCTGACACGGTCCAGCGTGGGCGATGGCTCGGCCCGTGCAGTGGCGGCCGCCGTGGCAATGCCCAGCACGCCCAGCATCATGGCGCCGCGCAAGGCGAGGTGGTGCGGGCGTGGTGGGGACAGGCGGGTGGACACGGACATGACAGACATGGGGTAACTCCTCAAAATAAAGTGAAAACTGTCGCGACGTTACGTTTTGGGCAACAGTGCAATGAGGAAATGGTAGCAATTGTTACTTTTGAATTACGTAGCCGCACGGCGCAAATTACCGTCGGATTTGTCCTACCGTATGTAAGTCCTGGTTAGAGGAGAGGAAAACGATGCAAGCAATCATCGAGCTGGCGACACCGCGTTTGCTGCTGCGCCAATGGCGCGACAGCGACTTGGCGCCATTCGCGGCGCTGAATGCCGATCCCCGCGTGACGGCATATTTCCCGACGGCCCTGTCGCGCGACGCCAGCGACGCCATGGCGCGGCGCTGCAGCGGATTGATCGCCGGGCGGGGCTGGGGTTTATGGGCGGTAACCTTGCGTGAAAACAATGCCTTCATCGGCATGACGGGGCTGCATAGCCCCGACGCGCAATTGCCGTGCTCGCCATGCGTGGAAATCGGCTGGCGTCTGGCGTTCGATTACTGGGGACAAGGTTACGCGCAGGAAGCGGCGCACGCCGCCCTGCAGGTTGGTTTCGAGCGTTTGCAACTGCCGGAGATCGTCTCGTTCACGGCCTTGCCCAACGTGCGCTCGAGCACCCTGATGGCGCGCCTGGGCATGCGCCGCGATGCTGCTACCTTCGAGCATCCGGCCCTGCCGCCAGGACACGCATTGCGCACCCATTGCCTGTATCGTCTGACGCGCGCAGAATGGGGCGCACAGGAGGGAACATGAGAATCGCCGCCATTTCCGATATCCACGGCAACCTCGATGCGCTGGAGGCCGTGCTGGACGACATCGCCCGGCGTGACGTGGACGTGACCGTGAATCTGGGCGATATCGTCTCGGGCCATCTGCAGCCGCGCGCCACCGCGGCGCGCCTGATGGGGCTCGGCTTGCCCACCATCCGCGGCAACCACGAGCGCCAATTGTTCGGCGACCCGGCCCGCATGGGCGTGTCCGACGCTTTTGCGCGCGCGCAACTGTTGCCGGAGCAACTGGACTGGATCGCGGCGCTGCCCGCCACCTTGCGCTTGCGCAAAGACGTGCTGCTCGTGCATGGCACGCCGACAAGCGATCTCGTGTATTTTCTCGACAGCGTCACGCCGCAAGGCAGCCGCGCCGCCACGCCGCAGGAGGTGGCCGAACGGGCCGGCGATGCCGACGCGGCCTTGATCCTGTGCGGCCACACGCACATGCCGCGCCAGGTGCGCCTGGCCGATGGACGGCTGATCGTCAATCCGGGCAGCGTGGGCTTGCAGGCCTACGACGACGACCACGGCTATCCGCACGTGATGGAAAACGGCACGCCGCACGCGCGCTATGCCATCGCGGAACAGGGCGCCGATGGCGCCTGGACGGCGCAGTTATATGCGGTCAAGTATGACTGGGACAAGGCGGCCCGGCTGGCGCTGGCCAACGGGCGGCCCGACTGGGTCGTGCCCTTGCGCACGGGATTCGTCGGGCCGCCTGATGTTGCTTAGCAGCTTGGCGCGCGCGTGATGGGCACGGGGACCAGTTCCGTCTTGCCGTCCTTGGCGATCACCCGGTTGATGCTGATGCTGCAGCGCTTGCCTTCCCACGAGAACGCCGCTTCGTAATCTTCGCCCGCGCGCGGCGTGAAGGTGATGTCGCCACTGCAGCTGGGCGAGACGGTTTCATAGTTGATGCCGTTGACCACATAAAATGGCGAAACGTCCTGGAAGCCGATACGCAGGCTGCTTGGCTTGTCGGCTGGAACTTCGTATTCGCGGAAATAGGCTTTCGAGAAAATCCCATCCTTGCGCGACAGGTTTTTCGACGTTTCCGTCTCCGGGATGCCCAGGCTGGTATTGCTGACACTGCCGATCAGGGAACCGAAGGCGGAACTCATGCCGCCACTGGCTTTTTCCACGCCATCGCTGAACATGCCGCGGATGCAGCTGCTGTCGCGGTACAGGAAGGCCGTGGCGCCATTCTGGCCGAACAGGCGCAGGCGGCTGATGGCCGATGTTGCCGGCGCCGCTGGCGCGCTGGCCGCTTCGGCGGCGGGTGCTTCGGTGGTGGCGGTATCCTGGGCAAAACTGGCGCTGCAGAGCAACAGGGAAAAGAGGAAAGCAGGTTTTTTCATTGGCTTTAAGAAATTATCAAAAAGAAATAATATATACCATTCGGCAATATTTTTTTTGCTTTTTTGAATCGCTTCGCCTCCCTCCAGACGCCTAGCGGAATTCTTCCGCCACCAGGTTGTACTTCTGCATCTTGTGATACAAGGTTTGTTTCGGCAATCCGAGCACCGTGCTCACTTCGCTGACGTTGCCCGCATATGCGCGCAGTTCCTGTTCGATCAGGGCGCGTTCGAAGCCGTTCACTTGCTCCGCCAGCGACAACGGGCTGGGCTGGGCGCTCGCCAGCAGGCTCGAGGCGCCGCCGGCGATGCCGAGCACGAAGCGGTCGGCGATATTGCGCAATTCGCGCACATTGCCGGGCCAGGAATGGGCCATCAGGTTGCGCATCTGGGCGCTCGAGACGACGGGCGCGGCGCGGTTGTAGCGGGTGGCGGCGGCCAGCACGAAGTGTTCGAACAGGATGGGAATGTCTTCGCGCCGTTCGCGCAGCGGCGGCAGGTGCAGCACGATCAAATTCAAACGGTAATACAGGTCGCTGCGGAATTTCTGCTGCTGAGACAAGTCTTCCAGGTCCAGCTTGGCCGCCGCGATGACGCGCACGTCGACGGGTGTGGGCACGTTCGAACCGAGCCGTTCGATATAGCGTTCCTGCAGCACGCGCAGCAATTTCACTTGCAGGGACAGGGGCAGGCTTTCGATTTCATCGAGGAAGAACGTGCCCTGGTCCGCGTGCTCGATCTTGCCCACCTGCCGCTTGGCCGCGCCCGTAAATGCGCCCGGTTCGTGGCCGAAGACTTCGCTTTCGAATATGCTTTCAGGAATCGCACCGCAGTTGACGGCGACGAAGTTGTGCTTGCGGCGGTGGCTGAAGTCGTGCAGGCAGCGTGCCACCATTTCCTTGCCCGTGCCCGTATCGCCATAGATCAGCACGTCGGCCGGTTCGTCTGCAACGTCGAGTATCAGGCGTCGTATGTCGCGCATCGCCACGGAATTGCCCAATAAACGTGCTTCGATGCCGCCGCCGTCCTCGAGCTGGCGGCGCAGGCTGTGCACTTCCAGGGTCAGGCGCCGGGTTTCCAGCGCGCGCAGGATGACGTCGACCAGCTGGTCGGATGAATACGGTTTTTCGATGAAATCGTAGGCGCCCGTGCGCATGGCGTGCACGGCCATGGTGATGTCGCCGTGGCCCGTGACGAGGATCACGGGCAGGTTGGCGTCGAGCGCCTTGACCGCTTGCAGCAATTCCAGGCCGCTCATGCCGGGCAGGCGCACGTCGCTCACGACGATGCCGGGGAAATCGGGCGTCAGCAGTTTATAGGCCAGCTCGGCCGAGTGGAAGGCCAGCACGTCCAGCCCGGCCAGTTGCAATGCCTGTTCGCTGCCTTCGCGTACGGTGGGGTCGTCTTCGACCAGCAAGACCTTCAAGCCGTCAAACATGTTTTTCCTCCTGCGTTGCAATCTGTAGTTCGATGGTGAAGATGGCGCCGCCGCCGGGGGCGTTTTCGGCGCGCAGCACGCCGCCGAACTGGCGCGTGATCTGTTCGGAAATGGCCAGCCCCAGACCCAGTCCCAGGCCTTGCGGTTTGGTCGTGAAGAATGGTTCGAACAGGTGTTCATACACTTCCGTCGACAGGCCCGGCCCCGTGTCGGCCACGTGGATCAGCACGTGCTCGTGCGTGCATTCGACGGCCACGCGCAGGCTGCGCACGTCGCTGCCGTTCATGGCGTCGAGCGCATTGGCGTACAGGTTCACCAGCACCTGCTCCAGGCGGTTGCTTTCGCACATGGCGAAGATGTCCTCGGGCGGCAGTTGCAACGTAAAACGCACATTTTCCACCTGCAGCCGGCGTTCGACCAGGAACAGGGCGTTGCTGATCGCCGTGGGAATCGAGACGGAGGTCAGGCTGGTCGTCGATTTGCGCGCAAAGATCTTCAATTGCCCCGTAATGGTCCCCATCCTGGCCGCAATTTGCGAGATCTTCGCCAGGTTGCGCCGCGCGTCGTCGAGCCGGCCCCGCTCGAGCAGAATGACGGCATTGTCGGACATGGTGCGCAGCGCCGTCAGCGGCTGGTTCAGTTCATGCGTGATGCTGGCCGACATCTGTCCCAGTACGGCCATCTTGCCTGCTTGGAAAAGTTCATTCTGCGTGATGTGGAGTTTCTGTTCGGCCTTGCTGCGCACCTCGATTTCCTGGCTCAGGCTTTGCGTCATGGCGTTGAGTTCCGAGGTGCGCTCCTCGACCATGGCTTCCAGGTTGTCGTAGGCATGCTGCAAGTCTTCGCGGGCGCGCAGTTTTTGCGCCACGGCCGCGCGGCGCTGGCGCAGGTAAAAGAACAGCAGCATGAAAAAGCCCAGCAGCACGCACGAGAAGGCGGCCGCCGCGCGCGCACTGGCTTTCGCCTGCGCCAGGTCGGACAGGTAAATGAAGGTCCAGCCTTGCGGCGACTTGAGCTTGATCTGCGTCATGACGCTCGAGCTGGTCTTCGGTGGCGTGTCGGCATGTTCCTGTTCGCGTACGCTGATCACGCGCGCGCCATTGCCCAGCTGGCGGTCGGAAACGAAGGGAATGGCTTCCAGCTGCTTCGAGTAATACTGGCGCGTGCGGTTGAGTTCTTCGACGACGGCGGGCGACAGCGGCGCCAGGGTCTTGTACTTCCAGTCCGCCATGGAACTGAGGAAGATCACGCCGTGCTCGTCGGCCAGCATGACCTTGTCGGCGCCCTGTACCCAGCGTTTTTCCAGGGTTTCCAGGTTCACCTTCACCGTCGCCAGGCCCAGCATGTGGCCATTCTGGTAGATGCCGTGGGCAAAGAAGTAACCGGGCTCCAGCCGCGTCGTGCCCACGCCATAAAAGCGGCCCGGCGTGCCGCGCAAGGCATCCTGGGCGTAGGGGCGGAACGAGATGTTGTCGCCAATAAAGCTGTCCGGCCCCTGCCAGTTGCTGGCCGCCCGCGTGTTGCCGTCGAGGTTGCTGATGAAAATGGTCGAGGATTTCGCCTGGGCATTCATCTGCTCGAGGTAATGGTTGACGGTGTCGACCAGCACCGGGTCTTCCGGGTGTTGCAGCAGGCGGATCACGTCGCGGTTCAGTTCCAGGGTCTTGGGCAGGAAGTCGTATTTCTCCAGCGCGTTTTCCAGGCTGCTCACATACACTTCGAGGCGCTGCGCGCCGCTTGCCTGCAGTTTGCCGATGGCGATGCGTTCCGTCCAGAAATACACGAGCCAGACGGTGGCCAGGCAGGCGGCCAGCACCACGCCCCAGGCCAGCGTTTCGCGGCCCGACCGTTGCGACAGGCGCTGGCGCCAGGAAAGGGTGGGTTTGTTACTGCTATTCATAAAATCAGCTGCCAACTTGCAAGAACCCACAGTATCGCATCTTGATGTGTCTCAACATAAAAAAAGCCGCCGGACATGCATCCGGCGGCCTGCGCTAGCGTGAGCCGCGATTAGAAGGTATGACGCATACCGAGGTTGAAACCGCTGTTGCCGGTGCCATTGTCGGTGGCGTTGCCGACGACGAAGGTGGCGCCGTTCTTGTTGCTGATGTGGCCATAGCCGGTGTACAGGTCGGTGCGCTTGGACAGGGAGTAGAACGCGCCGATGGCCCACTGCTGGGCATCACGGTTCAGGTTGCTCTTGTCGTTGTGGCGGATGTACGAGGCGACCAGCTTGGTGGCGCCGAACGGGGCGCTGAAGCCGACGAGGATGTCGTTGCTCTTGCTGTTGTCGAGGGCACGGTTGTCGGCGTAGCCGAAGTTGCCTTGCAGCACGCCAAAGTCGTAGCGCGTGGCCAGCAGGGTGTTGCGCGTTTGCTGGGTCGCCAGCGCATTTTCCTTGCGGTGGTGCGTCAGGGTCACGTTCAGCGGGCCATCGATGTAATGCACGGCGCCGCCCATGCTGCGGTTTTTCGCGTTGTCGCCGGCCACTTCGCCGAAGCCGTACGCCAGGTCGGCCGACAGTTTGCTCCAGGTCGGCGTGCTGTATTGCACCATGTTATCGACGCGGATATTCGTCACCATCAGGTTCGACGCCGTGCCGGCCAGGCCGATGACAAACGGATCGGCCACGTCGCGCAGGGCCAGGTAGTACGGCGAGTACTGGCGGCCCAGGGTGACGGCGCCGGCGCTGCCGGTCAGCCCGACATACGCCTGGCGGCCGAACAGCAGGCCGCCCTGGCCCGAGGTGCCGGTGTCGATATTGAAGCCGCTTTCCAGCACGAAGGTGGCGGCCAGGCCGCCGCCCAAGTCTTCCTTGCCTTTGAAGCCGATGCGCGAGCCCGAGGCGACGCCGGAAGCGACGCGGTTCAGGCGGTCTCCGGCCGCATCCTTGTCGAACACCAGGCCGGCGTCAGCCACGCCGTAGATGGTCACGCTCGATTGGGCCATGGCGCCGGTGGAGGCTGCGCCGAGGGTCAGCAGGGTAAACAGGACTTTTTTCATGAAAATCTCTCTAATAAGTTGGAATGACTACTGATCGCACTACCTGACTGCTTGTTACTCAACATGGACAACAAATAAATAGCCCGCTTGTGGCGGGCCATGGCGCTATCAGGCTTTGCTAGCGTGATCCGCTTCGCCCCAATGGCTTTCCGTGTTCTGGTTGGCCGCGTTGGCCGCGGCTGCTTCTTCCTCGGTGGCCAGGCCACCTTCCCACTTGGCGACGACGGCCGTGGCGACGGCATTGCCGACCGCGTTGGTGGCCGAACGGCCCATGTCGAGGAACTGGTCGACGCCCATCAGCAGCAGCAGGCCCGCTTCCGGAATATTGAACTGGTTCAGGGTAGCGGCAATCACCACCAGCGAGGCGCGCGGCACGCCGGCCATGCCTTTCGAGGTCAGCATCAGCAGCAGCAGCATGGTGATCTGCGTGCCGATCGACAGGTCGATACCGTAGGCTTGCGCGATGAACAGCACGGCGAAGGTGCAGTACATCATCGAGCCGTCCAGATTGAAGGAGTAGCCCATCGGCAACACGAAGCTGGAAATCTTGCGGTCCACGCCGAACTGGTCGAGCGCCGTCAGCAGTTTTGGATAGGCCGCTTCCGAGCTGGCCGTCGAGAATGCCAGCAGGAATGGTTCGCGGATCAGGCCGACGAGCTTGAAGATGCGCGGGCCGATGACGACGAAGCCGGCGCCGATCAGCAGGGCCCACAGGCACATCAGGCCCAGGTAGAAGCCGCCCATGAACTTGGCAAACGTGACCAGCACGCCCAGGCCGTGCGTGGTGATGACGGAGGCCATTGCCGCGAACACGGCCAGTGGGGCCAGGTTCATGATGGTGCCGGTGATGCGCAGCATGACTTGCGCCAGCTGGTCGACGACGGCCGTCAGGGTCTTGCCCGATTCGCCCAGGCCGGCCAGTGCGCCGCCGAAGAAGATCGAGAACACCAGCACTTGCAGGATTTCATTGTTGGCCATGGCCTCGATCGGCGATTTCGGCACCAGGTGCGTGAAGAAATCTTTCAAGGTGAAGGCGGCCGTTTTCAGATTCGTTGAAGCGTGTACGTCCGGCAATGGCAAGCCCAGGTTGGTACCGAGCTGCATCAGGTTCGACAGCACCATGCCCAGCGCCAGCGAGACCAGCGAGGCGACGACGAACCAGCACATGGCTTTCAGGCCGATGCGGCCGGCCGTCTTGCCGTCGCCCATGTGGGCGATGCCGACCGTCAGGGTGGAGAACACCAGCAGCGCAATGATCATCTTGATCAGGCGCAGGAAGACGTCGGTGACGATGGAAATATTGCCAGCGATTTGCTTGCTCATGTCCGCATCGGGGAAAGCGGAATGGCATCCATAACCGACGGCAATGCCGAGGATCATGGCAATCAGGATGTACAGGGTTAATGGCCGTTTCTTTTTCATTATGACTCCTCCGGTGAAACGCCGCTGTGAGCGGATTATTGATTGCGAGCAACTCAAGCTTGGAGTCAATATTTCTCAAAAACAAGCCCTTGCGTGCCAGCGATTATTTGCAGCAAAACCTGTACATAGCAAAGGATATGCCTGAAATGGGAATTTGGAACCTAACTTCTTAAGTTGTTGATTTGAGGAAGCTTTTTTGTTGCTTAGATGTTGCAACTTTGCACGTTTGCGCGAAATATTGGACGCGCAAGCGCATCGCTGTATGACTTTTCATACGCTAGTCGCGGCAGGGCGGCGTTGCGCCAAAAAGACAAGATTATCAGGACAATAAAAAAGCCCCTCCGAAGAGGGGCTTGATGTGACGCGATGCGTGTTCTCTAGATGTTAGAACTTGATATTCGCCGTCAGGCTGAACGAACGGGGCTGGCCGGGCGTGTAGCGGAAGCCGGACTTGTTGATGGCCGCCACATAGGTCTTGTCGGCCAGATTGTAGGCGTTCAACTGCAAGTCGAGGTTCTTGTTGACGGTGTAGGTTGCCATGGCGTCGAAGACCCAGTAGGCATCCACGCGGGCCGGCGTACCGACGGCGCCATCGGTGCCGCGCAGCATTTCACCCACGTAACGCGCGCCGCCGCCGATCTTCAGGCCGAAGGGCAGGGTGTACGAGGTCCAGCCCGTGAACGCCTGTTTCGGCGTGTAGCTGAGGTTATTGATGCCGCTGGCCGTGACGACCTTGCCCGACTCGACCTTGGTATTCATGCGCGTGTAGCCGGCGCTGACCAGCCAGTTCGGCATGATCTCGCCCACCATGCCGATTTCGACGCCCTGCACGCGTTTCTTGCCATTCTGATAGTAGATCAGGTCGACGGGATCTTGCTCTACTTCATTTTTCACGTCCGTCTGGTAGACGGCGGCCGACAGCGACAGTTTTTGTTTCAGGAAATCCCACTTGGTGCCGATTTCCTTGGTGGTGGTTTCCTGCGGATCATACATCGGATTTTGCGCGCTGCTGGCGCCCGTGCTCAGCGTGAAGTTGGTGCCCGGCGGCGCCTTCGAGGTGGCCCACAGCGCATACACGCTGCTGTCCGGCGTCGGCTTGTACATGGCCGAGATCTTGCCGTTGGCGAAGGTGTCGTTCAGGGTGATGTGAACAGGAATAGGCGTGCCTACCGGCAGTTTTTGCACCTGGCCTGCGGCGACGGCCGTCTGCAGGGTGACGGAGTCATAGCTGGTGTTGAAATGGTCGAAGCGCACGCCGCCGTTGAAGATCCATTTGTCGCCGAACTTGATGGTGTCGAAGACATAGGCGCTTTGCGTGTTGACTTCGCCTTGGCTGTAGGCGCCGCTGCGCACGGGCTGGTAGCCGGTGACGGGGTCGCGCGGGTTCGGATGGTACAGATTGGCGTCCGGCATGGTGCCCAGGCTGGCAGGCACATAGCTGTAGTTGGTCTGCTTTTCGCTGGTGAATTCGGCGCCGGCCACCACGGAGTGCTTGAGCACGCCCGTATCGAATTGCGCGCTGACCACGGTCTGGTTGGTCAGAATCGTGTTTTCCTGATCCTTGACGGTGCGCAGCGAGCGCGCCAGGGTCCAGGTCGACGGATCGGTGGCCACCGGCGTCTTCAGGTTGGCGGTGCTGCCCATGAAGGCCGTCAACAGGTAATCCTGCTTGGTCTTGCCGTAGCGCGTGGTGTTCTGAATCTGCACGTTGGGCAAGAAATCATGATCGATGCGCAAGGTAGCCATATCGGCCTTGACCTTGTCGTGGTCCGCGGTGGAACCGTAGAAATTCTTTGGATCGACCTTGGCGGCGCTATTCAGGAAGGTGCGGATGACCTTGTTCGTCGGCGTGATACTGTCCGGCGTGCTGTAGCCGGGCAGGCCGATGGTGGGCACGAAGCCGTCGGGCACGTTATTTTGATCCACGTGCAGGTAGCTGGCCGTGATGCGCGTCGGCTTGCCGATGCCGAAGGTGACGGTAGGCGCGAAGGCCCAGCGCTTGTTCTTGACTTCGTCGCGCGCCGGATTGCCGCTGTCTTGCGTCATCAGGTTCAGGCGGAAAGCCGTGCCGGAATCGGCGTCGATGATGCGGTTCCAGTCGGCCGTAGCGCGTTTCTGCTTGCCGCTGCCGGCCGTCAGCAGCGAATTGAACTTGTTTTCCATGGTGGCCGTCTTGCTGACCAGGTTGATCGAACCGGTCGGCGAACCGCGGCCGCTGTCCGTGCCCGCCGGGCCCTTCAATACGTCGATCTGTTCGATGTTGAAGACGTCGCGCGAGATGGAGCCCACGTCGCGCACGCCATCGACATAGATGCTGCCCGAGGCATCGAAGCCGCGCATGTAGACGGCGTCGCCCGTGTTCGTGTTGCCGTTTTCGCCGAGGAAGAAGGTACCGACGCCGGGCGTGTTGCGCAGCGCGTCCGTCAGGGTCAGCGCGCCTTGCTGTTCGATCAATTCCTTCTTGATCACGACGATGGTTTGCGCCGTGTTGACGAGATCTTCCGTGTATTTCGGCGACGAGGCTTTTTCGGCCTTGAAATCATTTTCCTTCGAGCCCACGACCTTGATTTCGTTCAGGGTTTGCTGCGATGCCGGGGCGCTTTGGCCGGCCGGGTCGGCCGCCTGGGCGGCGACGGGCAGCAGCATCACGGCCAGGGCGGCGCCGATGTGCTGGTTGAAACGGGTTGGGGCGTGTTTGCGGCTCTTGATTGCCATCTTGCTCTCTCGATAAGTTCAGGGTGGTGGTTCCTGGCTGGCTCTGCGCCGCAGTGCTTGGGCACGCGGGCAAGTGGCTGGCGATGGAGACGGAATAGGCGGTATTGTAATAACTGGGCGCTATTTCGTAAATGAGAATCGTTATCAGTATCGTTTACGCAACGGATTGGACTTAGCGCAAAAAAAACACGCGCATGGCTCATGAATGCTTGCTTTGCAGTCCGGGCGCTGCTATGCGCGCAAGCGTTTGGCAGCGGGAGTATGATGAGCAACCTTTACAAATTTCTTCCCAGCACATGCTGCACACGCCTCTTGCCTTCGTCCCCCTGATCGACACGCCCGAACCGGCCCCGGCCGCCACCGAGACGCTGACATTCGTCTTTCACCGCGGGCGCCTGCTGTTGCGTATGCCCGGGCTGACCCTGCCCACTGCCGCCGAGGCGGCCGCGCTCGATATCGACCTGAGCCGCGCCCAGCCCGTGGGCTGGTGGCAGGGCCGCTATTGCCAGACGGTCTGGACGGATGCGGAGTTGTTGCCCGCCGATAGCGGCTTGGCGTATCACGGCATGCGTTCGCTGTTCAACGCCGTCGACGATGACTTCCTGGGCCTGGCCAGCCGCGCCGTGCAGCTGGCCGAATGGGCGCGCACGCACCGCCATTGCGGCGTGTGCGCCACGCCCATGCAGCGCACGCGCGGCGAACGCTGCTTTACGTGCGCCGCCTGCGGCATGCTCGCGTACCCGCGCATTTCGCCCGCCATGATGGTGCTCATCCGCAAGGGCGAGCAGGTGCTGCTGGCCATGCATAAAAATTCGCCATCGCAGCGCTTCAGCCCGCTGGCCGGTTTCCTGGAAGCGGGCGAATCGATCGAGGAAGCGGTGCACCGCGAGGTGATGGAAGAGGTGGGCTTGCGCGTGCATAACTTGCAGTACTTCATGAGCCAGTCCTGGCCGTTTCCCCATTCGCTGATGATCGCGTTTACAGCCGATTATCTCGATGGCGAGATCCGCCTCGACGAGAACGAGATCGCCGAGGCGCGCTGGTTCGGCCCCGGCGATGCGTGGCCGGAGGCGAGTTCGAGCGTGTCGATCTCCGCGCTGCTGGTCGGCGCGCACCGGCCGCCGGCGTAGCGGGAAAAGCAGGGGCTGCTCAGGCAGCCTGCCGCATTTTCTATATACTGGCGGCAATTGAAAATTTTAGGGTGGTTTAGCATGTCTCAAGAAGAATTCTCCGAAAACGACTGGCGCCGGCTGATCAGCAGCCTTGGTGAAGATCCGCAGCGTCCAGGCTTGCTGGAAACGCCGGCGCGCGTGGCCAAGGCGTGGAAACACTGGACGTCCGGCTATGGCCAGGACCCGGTGGACTTGCTGAAAGCCTTTGAAGATGGCGCGGAACAGTACAACGAGCTGATCGTCGTGCGCGGCATCCCCGTCTACAGCCATTGCGAACACCACCTGGCACCGTTCTTCGGCAAGGCCACCATCGGTTACGTGCCCAACGGCAAGATCGTCGGCCTGTCGAAACTGACGCGCCTCGTCGATTGCTTCTCCAAGCGCCTGCAAGTGCAGGAACGCATGACGATGCAGATCGCCAATGCGCTGATGGAAGTGCTGGAACCGAAATCGGTAGGCGTGGTCGTACGCTGCCGCCACCTGTGCATGGAAAGCCGCGGCATCCGCACGCCGGGCGAAGAAACCATCACCTCGGCCATGCTGGGCGAGATGCAGCCGAACCTAGCGCTGCGCACGGAATTTCTGGCCCTGGCGCGCGAAGTCTGATTTTCAGCGACGATGCGTGACGAAGGCGGCATATGCCGCCTTTTTTCATGCGCGTCCGGATTCCCGTTCCGCCAGGTAGCGGGCCGGCGGCTTGCCCACGGCCTTGCGGAACATGGTGACAAAACCGCTGGTATTTTCATAACCGAGTTCCAGCGCCACCGCTTTCACGCTGTGGCCTTGCGCCAGCCGTTGCAAGGCCAGGATCACGTGCAGTTGCCGGCGCCAGCGGCCCACGCTCATGCCCATTTCCTCCAGCGACTGCCGGGTCATGCTGCGCTCGCTCATGCCGATGCGGCTGGCCCACTCGGCCAGGGTGCTTTTATCGGCTGGCTGCGCCAGCAGCAGGGCGGCCAGGCGGCGCAAACGCGCATCGCGCGGCATTGGCAAATGCAAGTCTTCCACGGGCGCGACCGCCAATTCGTCGAGCAGGGTCGCCACCAGGCGTTCCTGCGCGCCCTGCAGCGCGATCAGGGTGGGAAAACCGGCCGCCTTGGTGATGAGTTCGCGCAACAGGGGCGAGACAGCCACGGTGCAGCAGATGGCCGGCAAGGCCGGCGCCGTGGCCGGCTCGATAAACAGGCAGTAGCACTCGGCCTCGCCCACGCCCTGCGCCGAATGCATCAGGCCGCCCGGTATCCACACGGCGCACTGGGGCGGCACGATCCACACTCCACTTTCTACTTCGCAATGGATCACGCCCCGCGTGGCGTACAGCAGCTGCCCCTTGCGGTGCTGGTGCGGCGCCTGCTCCGCATCCTCTGGCACGCTGGCCAGGCCCACGGCCAGCAAAGGGCGCAGCACGCCGTCGACGTCGAAATCGAGGATGGAGGCATCGTCGTCCAGACCCAGATGGGCCGTCAGCATGCTGGGCAAGAGGGGATGGGGCATGGGATGACTTTGGCTGGATTGAATAATATTGTGGCTATTGTATGCAATGACGTCGGGCGCCGTCATCGGTATCATATGGCTATCCGCAGCCCCGCTTCAACGGCAACCGCCGCCGCCCGTGTTCTGATGAAGGTGAGGAGAAACGGCAACCCCCTTGAAGGAGTCCCCCATGCAACTCGATATCACCGATTTCCCCCTCGTCTGGATGCGCCGCGACAACGCCGCCAGCGGCCCCGACGATGCCTTGTTCAGCCAGTTCGAGGACTTGCTGGCGCGCCAGCAAGCGTTTGTCATCCTCAGCGAAGAAGGCCTGGACGAGGATGGGCATGACCATCCGCAGGAAGAGCGCAAGCGCGCCGTGCTGTGGATGAAACGGCACAAGGCCGCCCTGCGCGCGTATATCCAGGGCATGGTGCTGGTCGAACCGAGCGCCGCCAAGCGCCTGGCCGGCAAGGCCTTTGCCGTCATGTTCGGCCAGTTCTGGGGCTATCCCCTGCATTTCGGGACCAGCCGCGACGACGCGCTCGACATCGCCCAACATTTGCTCAGGGCCTGGCTGCCTCCAAGGGAAAACTAACAACGCCAAGAGCACCTGACAAAACCGTAGCGAGCGACAGTGATTTGTGGCCAAGAAGCGCAACCGTACTTTTGTACGGGGGCGCCGAGCCGGTGAGCATCGCAGGCCGCAAAGCGCGCCGCGCAGCAGGTTTGGTCAGGTGTTTTAGTAGCGGTAGTCGTTGACGAAGTGTTTTGTAAAGTTGTACTTGCTGCCGCCGTCGAGCAAGTCGATCAGGCGTTTCGGCGCCGAGGCCGACATAAAGGCGTCGGCCGCGCCGCCCGTGCTGCGGAACTTCATGCCCGGGCTGAGAATCTGGTTGGCGCCGATCTTCAGGTGCTGGAAGCTTTTCGTCTTTTCGTTGTTGAGGATGAAGTGCAATTCCTGCTTGAAGGTCAGGAAGGGGATCTTCAGCCACCAGCCTTCGTCCGTGCCATAGCTGGCGACGCTGGCAAAATGCGTGTTCTTGTCCGTCAGCGTGGGTTTGCCCAGGCGGTCGTTGATGCGTTTCATGGCTTCATTCTTGGTCATGCTGTGCTTTCGTGATTCAATCGATCTGGCGTGCATTTTGACACACGCCCGCCACCTCCGCCTGCCTTGACGCTGCCTATTCACAGCCTTTTTTGCTGCAATGCAATATCGCAACGCAACATCAATTCTCATCAATTGTCGCAACGCATTAACAACACCGGGCAAAAATCATTGCCTCCCGGCATTGTAAATATCGGTCGTTCGAGCGTATGCTGGAGACGTCTGAACGGTGCCGCCAGAGCACCGTCGCCGCCGCATTCCGGGCTTGCCCAGCTGGAAGCGGGCCACGCCCCATCGCCGCACAATAGAGAGTCGGAGACACAGCATGAAGAAATTGACGTTCCAGCAGAAGTTATGGATTCCCCTGATTTGCAGCCTGTTGTGCATCACCGTTATTTTTGTCTACAACGCCCTGGAAATTCGCAAGATCCGCATCGAAGAACGCAGCGCCGACCTGAGCAATGCCGCCGACCTGGGCCTGGGCGCCGTCAAGATGTTCGGCGACCTGGCCGCCAGCGGCGCCTTGACCAAGGAAGAAGCGCAAAAGCAGGCCACGGCCGTCATCAAGAGCATGCGTTTCGGCGAGACCGGTTATTTGTCCATCATCGATCTCGATGCCGTCGTGGTGATGAATCCCGCCGCGCCGCAAACCAACGGCAAGAACATGTCGGATTTTAAAGATGCCAACGGCACCTATCTGTACCGCGACATCGTTGCCGTCGGCAAGACCGATGCGGGCAAGGGCTTCGTCCACTATTACTTCCCCCGCCCGGGCCAGAAGACGCCCGAACCGAAGATGAGCCGCGTGGTGGCCTACAAGCCGTGGGCCTGGACCCTGGTGGTGGGCGTGTACATGGATGATATCGATGCGGCCTTCCGCCAGTCGCTGCTCACCTCGCTGGGCGTGCTGGTGCTGGTGTGCGGCCTGCTGGCCGCCGTCGTCGTCGTGATCAACCGCAGCCTGCGCCATGCGCTGGGCGGCGATCCCGAGTATGCGGCCGACGTGGCGGAAAAGATCGCGAATAACGATTTGAGCGGCGTCGTGCGCACGCATGCCAGCGACCGCCACAGCGTGCTGTACGCGATGAAAACCATGCAAACCAACCTGGTCGACGCGATCAGCGAAATCCGCCACAGTGCCGAGACGATCGCCACGGCATCGAGCGAGATTGCCAGCGGCAATATGGACTTGTCGGCGCGCACGGAAATGCAAGCCAGTTCGCTGGAAGAAACGGCGGCCTCGATGGAGGAGTTGACCTCGACCGTGACGCAAAACGCGGGCAATGCCGTGCAGGCGAATGAACTGGCGCAGTCCGCTTCCGCCGTGGCCCGCCAGGGCGGCGCCGTGGTGGCGCAAGTGATCGGTACCATGGACACCATCAACGCTTCGTCGCGCAAGATCGTCGACATCATCGGCGTCATCGACGGCATCGCTTTCCAGACGAATATCCTGGCCTTGAACGCGGCCGTGGAAGCGGCGCGCGCGGGCGAACAGGGACGCGGCTTCGCCGTCGTGGCGTCGGAAGTGCGCAATCTGGCGCAACGATCCGCGGGCGCAGCGAAGGAAATCAAGGAACTGATCGGCGCTTCCGTCGACAGCATCGCGGCCGGCAGCACGCTCGTCGCACAGGCGGGCACGACCATGGATCAGGTGGTGGCCAGCGTGTCGCGCGTGACCGACATCATGGCCGACATCACGGCCGCCTCGCATGAGCAAAGCACGGGTATCGGCCACGTCAACCAGGCGATCACGGAGATGGACAGCGTGACGCAGCAAAATGCGGCACTGGTGGAAGAGGCGGCGGCAGCGGCGTCGAGCATGCAAGACCAGGCGGCCGTGCTGGCGCAACTGGTGGCGCGCTTCAAATTGTCGGCGCAGGAACCGGGAACGTCGCCGCGTCTGGCGGCAAGCTCGGCCGCGCCACGCGCCGTGGCGAAAAAGCCGCTGCGCAGCCTGGCGGCGCGCTAAGTTCCTATTGGGCCGGTGCCGCCGCTTGCGGCGCCGGCTCGAATTCCAGCTTGTCATCGACGACCACGAATTGCCCGACCGGCTGGCCCAGGTCGGCTTTCGGGTCGTTTTCCATTTCCGTCAGCTCATTGCAGGTATTCGTTTCCGCCTGCCACAGCTGCTTGCCCATGCGGATATTCCACAGGCCATCGCCGGCCGCGAACAGCTCGACCTTGATGTCGGCCGGCGCATCGGTGGACAGCGTATGCAGGCGCTGGCATTGCGGCAGGTTGGTGGCCATCAGCTGCACTTCCACGGTGTCTTGCCAAAAATAACGTTGCTGGCGGCGCACGGTCAGGGAATGGTCTTGCCCATCGAACATGTAGATGGCGAAGTCCTGGACACAGCCTGACAGCAGGACGGACAGCGTGACGATCAGGAGTTTGCGCATGGTCGGCTTTCTTTGTTTGTACTCTGGAATGTCGGGATGCCTGCGTGACGGCGCTAGTGAATGCTTGCCCTGCCGGGGCGCCGTCTTGTTTTTCGCTTACGTGGCATTATATCCATGCATATCAGTTGCGGCGCGACAATAGTTCTGCCAAGTGCGCCTGCCCCTACTTATCTACCTGGAAAGACCACGATGATCGACCTGTATTACTGGACCACGCCCAACGGGCACAAAGTGACGATGTTCCTGGAAGAAGCGGGCATCCCTTACAACATCATTCCCGTGCATATCGGCAAGGGCGAGCAGTTCAAGCCCGAGTTTCTCGCCATCGCGCCGAACAACCGCATCCCCGCAATCGTCGACCAGGCGCCGGCCGATGGCGGCGCGCCCCTGTCGCTGTTCGAGTCGGGCGCGATTTTGCAATACCTGGCCGAGAAAAGCGGGCAATTCCTGCCGGCCGACGTCCGGGGACGTGCCGAGGTCATGCAATGGCTGTTCTGGCAAATGGGCGGCCTTGGCCCCATGGCCGGGCAAAACCACCATTTCGTGCAATATGCGCCCGAACCGATCGATTACGCCATCACGCGCTACGTCAATGAAACGAACCGGCTATACGGCGTGCTGAACAAGCGCCTGGCGGACCGCGCATTCGTGGCCGGCGACACGTATTCCATCGCCGACATGGCGATCTACCCGTGGATCGTGCCGCACGCGCGCCAGCGCCAGAAGCTGGAAGATTTCCCGCACCTGGCGCGCTGGTTCGCAGCCATCGCCGCCCGTCCCGCCACCGTGCGCGCGTATGCCCGGGCGGCCGAGATCAATGTGCAGCCCACCGTCAGCGGCGACGCGAAAAGCGTGCTGTTCGGGCAGACGGCGAAGACTATCGGCCAGGTTTAATTTCCGCGGTAGGTGGAGAAACCGAAAGGGCTGAGCAGCAAGGGAATGTGATAGTGCTGGTCGGTCTTTTCCACGTGGAATTGCACGGGGATTTCCGGGAAGAAGGTTTCCTGTTTCAGCCGTGCATAGTGCTCGCCTGTCTTGAACACGATGCGGTAGTCGCCCGCCTGCATGGGCGTCTCGGCCGGATACATGGCCGCAATGCGTCCTTGCGCGTTCGTCACGGCGCTGCCCAATTGTTGCCAAGCATCCCCTTTTTTCTGCTCCAGCGTGACCGTCACGCCGGCCGTCGGCTGGCCGCTCTGCAGGTCGAGGATGTGCACGCTCAAGGGATTGGCGGCCAGCGCCATGCTGGACAGGCTGGCGAAGGCCAGGGTGGCGGTGATTTTTTTCAGATAGGTCATCGTTGTTGCTTTCACAGGGTGGGGGAATCGAGTTCAGGAATGGCGGCCAGGGCGGCATGGGCGCAGGCCCGGTCTTGCAGGGCGCCACCGCCGCCGGCGACGCCGATGGCGCCGACGACTTCGCCCTTGGCGCGCAAGGGCAGGCCGCCGCCCAGCAGCAACAGTTCCGGTACGGTCGTCAAATTGGCCATGTCGGGATTGCCGCGCGCGGCCACGGCCAGCGCCTGAGTATCGTTTTTCGTCGACAGGGCCGTGTAGGCCTTGCGCCGGCTGGCGTCCGTGTTGTGCGGCCCGACGCCATCGGCGCGCTGCACGGTCACGACATTGCCGCCACGGTCGAGTACGCTGACGACGATATGCCGGCCTTGCGCCTGGCACGCGGCGATGGCCGCATTCGCCAGCTTGTTGGCCATTGCCAGAGAAAGATCATCGACCTGGCGCAGCTGGGCGTGGGCGGGGCTGGCCAGCAGGTACAGCAGGGTACTGCCGAGTAACAGGGTTTTCATGTGGCTGTCCGTTGATAAGGTGGCGCCAGTATGGTCAGTGTTGCCCTACGAGAAGATGATCGCCGCATGACATTTTTATCATCCGCGGTGCCCGGCGCGCGGCGTAGAATGGTCTTATATTCCCCTTAGAAAGCTGCCATGCGCATCCTGGTCATTGAAGACGAACCGAAGACGGGCGACTATCTGCTGCGCGGCCTGGACGAGTCCGGCTTCACGGTGAGCCTGGCGCGCAATGGCCGCGATGGCTTGCACATGGCAAGTACGGAGTCACCCGATCTGATCGTGCTCGACGTGATGCTGCCCATCATGGACGGCTGGCAAGTCTTGCGTGCGCTGCGCCTGCAAGAGGGCGGCGCGGACGTGCCCGTGATTTTCCTCACGGCGCGCGACGAAGTGCAGGACCGTGTGAAAGGGCTGGAACTGGGCGCCGACGATTACCTGGTGAAACCATTTGCCTTTGCCGAACTGGTGGCGCGCATCCGCACCCTGCTGCGGCGCGGACCACCGCGTGAAGACGACGTCATCCGCATCGGCGACATGGAAATCGACGTGATGAAACGCAAGGTCAGCCGGCAAGGCCAGCGCATCGCCCTGACGGCCAAGGAATTCGGCTTGCTGCATTTATTGGCGCGGCGCCAGGGCGAGGTGCTGTCGCGTTCCATCATCGCCTCGCAAGTGTGGGACATCAATTTCGAGAGCGACACCAACGTCATCGACGCAGCCATCCGCCGCCTGCGCAGCAAGC
Source organism: Janthinobacterium sp. GW823-FHT01H08 (assembly GCF_058797855.1). Taxonomy (NCBI): domain Bacteria; kingdom Pseudomonadati; phylum Pseudomonadota; class Betaproteobacteria; order Burkholderiales; family Oxalobacteraceae; genus Janthinobacterium; species Janthinobacterium sp. GW823-FHT01H08. The sequence goes on along the minus strand of NZ_CM179504.1, from coordinate 46,457 downwards.
TCGACGATCCGTTCGAGCCCAAGCTGATCCACACCTTGCGGGGCATGGGCTATGTCTGTGAATTGCGCGCGCCCACGGTGCCTGACAACGGCGCCGCCGCATGAAGCTGGCGGAACTGCGGCGCTCGCTGACCCTGCGCGTCACGCTTGTCTTCGTGTTGATCGTGGCGCTCGTGTCGGCCGGGCTGGGCATGCATCTGTACCGTTCCTTTGTGGCGGAAATCGAGCGCCGCGACGACATTTTGTTGCTGGGAAAACTGCGGCAGATTCAGCAATTGCTGGGCAATGCCGGCACCCTGGACATCATCCGCGAGCGGCCCCAATATTTCCGCGACACCATGAGCGGACAAGAGAATTCCCTGGTGCGCATCGTGCGCGCCGATGGCACGCGTTTGATCGATGTCAATCCGAACGGCGAGACGGTGGCGCATGCTGTACCCGTCGCCGTCGACGCGCCCGTGACGGCCAGCGACATCGTCAGCTGGACCAGCCGCGACGGCTATCCGGCCCGGGTCGTGGCGGCCAGTGCCCGCATCGGCGAGCCGGCGCAGATGGCCGATATTGTCGTCGCCCGGGTCTACGGTGACCGCACGGCCATGTTCGCCGCCTACCGCTGGCAGATCGTCGTCTCCGTCGCCGTCAGTGCACTGGTGGCGGCGATTCTGGCCAGCGTGATGCTGCTGCGGGGCTTGCGGCCGCTGCGCAATATCGCCGCCCATGCGGCCCTCGTGCGGCCGGGCAAGCTGGGGCAGCAGCTCGAGGCACGCGATGCGCCGACGGAACTGCTGCCCCTGATCCAGGCCCTGAACGCCATGCTGGCGCGCCTGCAGGAGGGGTACGCGCGGCTGTCGCAGTTTTCCGCCGATCTGGCGCATGAATTTCGCACGCCCGTCACCAATCTGCTGGGGCAAAGCCAGGTCATGCTGGCCCGCCCGCGCAGTGCGCACGAGTATGAACAGCTGGTATCGTCGAATGTGGAAGAGCTGGAACGGCTGTCGCGCATGATCGACAGCATGCTGTTTCTGGCGCGCGCGCAGCAGGATGAAATGGTGCTCGTCAAGCAAGTCTTGCCCGTGCAGGACGAGTTCTTGCGCCTGGCCGATTTCTTCGAAGGCCTGGCCGAAGAGCGCGAGCTGGCGCTGGCCTGCCACGGCAGCGGCACGGTGACGGCCGAGCCGCAACTGCTGCGCCGCGCGCTCGGCAATTTGCTGTCGAACGCCATCCGCCACGCGGCGCCCGGCAGCACGATTTTAATGCGTTCGCACGCGACCAACGAGGGCGTGGAACTGAGCGTGAGCAACCTCGGCCCCGCCATCCCCGCGCGCCATTTGCCGCACCTGTTCGAGCGCTTCTACCGCGCCGACCCGGCCCGCAGCGACTCGGCCGCCTCCACAGGATTAGGGCTGGCCATCGTCACGGCCATCATGCAGTTGCATGGCGGCAGCGCGACGGTCGCATCCGACGCTGCCGCCACGACATTTACCTTGGTTTTCCCGGCGTAATATTGACGGTGGTGGTGTCGGATTACGCGCTTGCGCGCTAATCCGACCTACATCTTGGTTTTCCCGGTGCAGGAAAGTAGGTCGGATTAGCGGGGCGTAGCCGCGCGTAATCCGACAATAGCGATTCGGCCGCTTCCGCAGGCCTGGGCATGGCCTGCGTCACGGCCATCGTGCAGTTATACGGCGGCAGCGCGAGTGTGGCGTCCGACGCGGCCGCCACGACGTTTACCTTGGTCTTCCCGGCGCAGCAACGTAGGTCGGATTAGCGGGGCGTAGCCGCGCGTAATCCGACAAGAGCGGCCAACAATGTTGTCGGATTACGCGCTGGGGCGCTAATCCGACCTACGCCTGCCAATCAGCCCATTTCCACCAAAAACTCATGCATGCCCGTATGCGGCAATTGCGCGCACGCCGGTGCAAAATGCGGCAACTGGCCCCACAGCAGCGGGTTGCCGACGATGTACACATAATGCTGCGCGCGCGTCAGGGCCACGTTGAGCAGGTTCGGCGTACTGGCCGCCCATTGCGCGGCGCCGGCCGTGCTGTCGTCGGCGCCGAGCACCAGCATCACCACGCTTTGTTCCTTGCCCTGGAAGGTATGCACGGTGCCGACCATCTGACTGCTCCACTGGCGCAGTTCGCGCGCCGTCGGCGCCTTGCCGTAGCCGAGGCGGCGGTCCCAGTCCATGTCGACGATGCGCGAACGCAATTCTTTGCGCACGGCCTTGAACGGCGTAATCACATACATGTCGGGCAGCTTGCCATCGCGGCGATACAGTTTCAACAGCACTTCCAGCACGAAATCGAGCTGCACGGGTACCACCTGCTTGTAGCTGACGGCGCCGACGGCGTCGATCCAGCGGCTCGGTCCCCGCGTCAGGCCCCGCGCGCCGGCCGGCGGCGTGCGTTCAGCCAGCCCATAGACCATCTTGTCTTCGTAGGCGATGCTGTTGGCCAGCGAAAACATCGGTTCGACGCAGCGGCGGTGCACGCGCAGCGGGCTGCCTATCCACAGGGGCTGGGCGCTATTGGCGCCCACCAGCGCGCCATAGCGGTTGGCCTTGTCGGCCAGGGTCTGCACGGAAACGGAAGTCGGCGCGTAGCTGCCATCCTGCGTATGCGGCGACAGGGCGGACAGGGTCTGCACGAGACGGCCCGGCACCGTGAACACGGGTTCGATCTGCAGCGGGTCGCCCACGACGACGGCGCGCTTGGCGCGCCACAGGCTGCCCAGCGCCGCTTGCGGCACGGCCTGGCCCGCTTCATCGATGAACAGCCAGCCCAGCGATTCCGGGCCCATGCCCTGGAACTGGCGCGCGAACGAGGCGAACGTGGTCGACACGACAGGCACCACCATGAACAGGCTGTGCCAGACCATGGCGACGTGCGACTGGTCATACGCGCGCTTGTTTTTCAGCAATTTCGACACGGCCAGCAAGTTGCCGCCAAAGCCGGGTCCGCCTTTTTTTGCTACTTCCGCCAGCCACGCTTCGTGCAGGGCCAGGGCCTTGGCGAACAGGCGCGAGCGCAGGCGCGCCAGCGCCGGTTCATGCCACAGGCCGCCTATCTGCAAGGCGTCGCCGTCCAGCTCGTCCAGACTGGCCGGCGTGATGATGGTGGGGAAACGCATGCGCGCGCGGCGCAGCAATTCCGTGCTGTCATCCCATTCGCGCTGGCGCGATTGCGCCGTGCGCAGGGCAATGTGCAGGCTGTTGCGGGCCCGCTCGCAGCGCGGCTCCAGCTCGCCCTTGAGCAGCAGCTTGATGGCGGACACGTCGCGCGCGGCCTGGCGCTGCGCTTCGGCGTTGGCCACGACGGCGTCCTTGTAGGCGCGCGCCGGGGCCGTGCGGAACAGGCGGGCAAAAAAGCCCGGTTGCGTCAGCGCCACCAGGCGCTCTTCTTCCAGCAATTCCTTCTTGCTGGCGAGCAGGGTGTCCTGCTGTGCCAGCGCGCCGGACAGGGCGCCATTCGCTGCATCCATCTCTTGCTCGGCTTCAATCAACGCCTGCTGGCTGGCCTGGATAAAATCGGCTTCCGTGCACGTGCCCACGGCTTGCCACAGGGCCGCGTATTGGGCGTGCTCGGCCAGGGCCTTTTCCACCACGTGTTCCGTTTCGCGGAACTCGCGCGCCGCCTGGGCGAAGCTCACGCCCTGGTAGCTGGCCAGCCATTGGCGGATATTCTGTGCATTCGGCGTCTTGCGCGCTGTGCTCTTGTCCCAGTCGTCGTCATAAAAATTGCTGACGAAGCGGCGGCGGTTGGCGCTATTGCCCAGCGCGCAGGACATCAAGCCCCACGGCGCTTCCGTCTCGTCCAGGGCGCGGTTGGCGCCATTGCCGTCGGCCACGACCCGGTGCGCCACGCTTTCAAAGTAACGCGTGCGCGCCCATTCCTTGCCCAGCTGTTTCGGTTTCGGGAGATCGCCGGAAATATTTTCCACCGCCGCATTGTTCGACGAGGCGACGACCATTTCAAAGCCCGTCAATTCCGGGCGCAAGCGGGCGATGGTGATCGGGTCGCGCACGCCTTCGAAGGACACGGCCACCTTGCCGATGAAGGCGTCGCCGGCGCGGTCCAGACAGGACAGCACGCTGGCGCGGCGCACGATGTTGTCGGCAAACAATTCGCGCAATAACGTCGTCTTGCCCGTGCCGGGCGGGCCGTTGACGGAAAAGATGCCGCGTTCGCTCAAGCCCGTGCGCGCGCCATGGATGGCGAACTGCTGCATCAGGCTCATGGCGTAGCTGGCGTCTTCCAGCCAGTGTCCCCGGTTCATGTTCGCGGGATTGAGCATGGCGGCCAGTGCCTGGCGTCCGGCCGGGCTGTACAGGTCGATGCGCTCGTCCTGCGCCAGCGGCGTCAGGTAGGCGGCCACCGTCGCCGGCAACTTGCCCCCATGCAAGGCGCGGATGATCTGTTCCAGGTCATCGAGGTAAAAACTGTTGAGGATATCGATCGATGGCTCCACCGCGTCGCCAAAGTCCAGGCTGCGGTTCTGGCTGGCCTCAACCAGGTCGCCTTCCGTCACGGCCGCGCGTTTCTTGCGCGTGCGCAATTCCAGCACGGCCAGCGGCTGGCCGGCGGACGGGTGGAAGCCGGCCCAGTCGCGCAGCAGGTCGGCCAGGGCCGCGATTTCCATGCCGGACAGGGGCGCCGAGACATTGCCCGCCTCGTCCGTCACTGGCTGCGGGGCGCGGGCGGCGGCAAAGTTGCGCAGGCTGTCCTGCAGCGCCAGCTGGCTGTCGCTGAAGGCGTCCAGGCTCAGGCCCGACCAGTCCGGCGTGCGGGCGCGGCCCAGGGCCCACGGCAAGGTCGACACGGAGACGGGATCGAACTGCGGCTCGCCCAGCGCATTGAGGTTGATGCGGGCAAAGCACGAGCGTCCCGGCAGCTCTGTTTTTTCTGTCTCGGCAATGTTTTCCGGGCCGTTGGCCGGCGGGCAAGCCTTGTTGATTTCGGCCTTGTCGAACACGCCGAGGAACAGTGAAAAGCCGTCGATCTCGCGGTCGGAAGGGACTGGCCACTGCGTGGCGAACTGCGGCGGCATTTGCGCCAGCTGTTCGCGGTGGAGGAGACGCACGGTGGATTGGTCTTCAACGTCCGTGATTTGATTCAGGTCAAACGGGATAAAGAATTCGATCTTGTGCCAATACTCCAGGATAGCCAGGAGGCGCTGCTGTTCTGCCTGATTCATGATGACCAATATTTTGTAAAGCGAGCGAGGATTGTAAAGCGTATGCGTGCTGCACGTTTTGCACTTTTGTCTATTGCGCGGGCTTTGCCGCAAAAAAAGTGGTATTGGCGGACGAAAAAAAGCCAGGCAGCAACTTCCTGCCTGGCTTTCCCCGTTGCGATGTTGCCGGGTGTTAAAACTCTGGTATTAACACGGGTGTTTTAAAACTCTTCCCATTCGCTTTCGGCGGCGGCATTGCTGCGGCGCGCCGGCGCGGCCGCGACGGCCTGGCGTACGGGTGCGGGCTTGGCTGCGGGGCGCGCGATGGCGGGCGCAGCCGCTGCCGGCGTGGCGCGCACAGGCGTCAGCTTGCTGACGCTGGCAACATGGTTGCCGGTTTTAAAGAAGCCCACCACGTGCGCCAGTTCGCCCGCCTGTTCTTGCATGCTTTGCGAGGCGGCCGCCGCTTCTTCCACCAGGGCCGCGTTTTGCTGCGTCACTTCATCCATCTGGGCAATGGCCATGTTGATCTGTTCGATGCCGATGGTCTGCTCGTGCGTGGCGGAGGTGATTTCGCCCATGATGTCGGTCACGCGCACGATGCTGTCGACGATGTCGCCCATGGTCTGGCCCGCTTCATTGACGAGGCGCGAACCCGTGTCCACGTTGGCGACCGAAGCGGCGATCAGTTCCTTGATCTCCTTGGCGGCCGAGGCCGAACGGTGCGCCAGATTACGTACCTCGGTGGCGACGACGGCGAAGCCACGGCCTTGTTCGCCCGCGCGCGCCGCTTCCACTGCCGCGTTCAAGGCCAGGATGTTGGTCTGGAAGGCGATGCCGTCGATGACGCCGATGATGTCGACGATTTTCTTCGACGAGTCATTGATCGTGCCCATGGTGTCGACCACTTGCGCGACGATGCTGCCGCCGCGCACGGCCACTTCCGACGCGCTTTTCGCCAGCTGGTTCGCCTGGCGCGCATTGTCCGCGTTCTGTTTCACGGTCGAGGTCAGTTCCTCCATGGCCGACGCCGTTTCTTCCAGCGAACTGGCTTGCTCTTCCGTGCGGGACGACAGGTCGAGGTTGCCTGCGGCAATTTCGCTCGACGCTGTGGAAATCGCATCCGTACCGTTGCGCACTTGCGCCACCACGCCCAGCAAGCTGGTGTTCATGGCTTTCAGGGCGCCCAGCAGGCGGCCCGTTTCATCGCTGGAATTGACGACGATGTGCGACGACAAGTCGCCCGAGGCCACGGTTTCGGCCACGGCCACGGCCGCATTGATGGGCTGGGTGATCGAGCGCGTGATGATCCAGGCAACAAAAGCGCCCAGCAGCACGGCCACGCTGCCCAGGGCAATCATGGAGGCGCGTGCGCTCGTGCTCAGCGTTTCGGCGTCCGTCGCCGCCTGCGCCGCCTGCTGCGCTTCATAGGCGACCAAGCTGTCGAGCGCGCCCAGCACGATCTTCAGGCTCGGTGCCGCCTGCTGCGTCAAAAAGGCGATCGCCTCTTCCGTCTGGCCCGCATTGCGCAGTTCGATGACCTTGTTGTTCAGCGGCGCGCCCGATTTCAGGGCCGCGTCCAGTTCGGCCATCAGCGCCGTTTCCTTGTCCGTCGAAATCTTCTTTTGCAAGGTTTCCTTGGCGGCGCCGTATTTCTTGCGCGCTTCGCCGATCTTGGCCAGTTCCGCCTGCACCAGCGCTTCCGTCGGCGCCACCACAATGCTGGTGATTGCCAGGGTAATGTTGCGCACGTTGTCGCTCATGGTGTTGGCGGCCGCCATCTTGACGTTCTTGTCGGCCACGATGTCGTGCGTGCGTGCGCTCAGTTGCCCCATGGAATACAGGCCGACGAGCAAGACGGCCACCAGCAGACCGAGAACGACAGCAAATCCGATCCCGAGCCGGGTGCCGATTTTGAATTGTGTAAGTGACATGGTTGCTTTCGTATTGCGGAAGTGAGGGAAAACGTCGACAGGCCAAGGCTACGGGTTTATACGTAAGGGCAGCCAGCCTGTAATTGTTCCTCAAAATTCCGCACTGCAATACAAAAACTTGTATCAAGTCCGCGAAAAGTTTAAAAAATGGTAGCAAATTAAATAAGTTGTCGTGTGGAAACAACGAGCGCGACGCCGGATGCGGGCTTAGTTTTCCGGAAACACGTGCGTGGCGAGGAAGTCGATGAAGGCGCGCAGTTTCGGCGTCAGGTGGCGGCTGCTGGGCCACAGGATGCGAAAGGCGCCGTCGTGCCGGCGGTGCGCGTCCAGCACCGGCTGCAAGCGGCCCGCCGTCAGCGCCGCGCGCACGGCAAAGTCGGGCAGGGCGGCGATGCCCAGGCCGCTTTCGGCAAAGTGCAGCAGGGTGTCGACGTTGTTACAGTTGAGCACAGTCGGCAAGCTGGCCGCGTGCAGGGCATGCCACTCGGGCAGGGGCCACGCCTCGACCTTGCCGCTGCTGGGAAATTTGTACAGCAAACAAGTGTGGCGGGCCAGGTCGGCCGGCAGCAGCGGCGTGCCGTTGCGCGCCAGATAGGCTGGCGCGGCCACCAGTTGCAGCTGGAACTGGCCCAGCTGGCGGCTCATCAAACGGCTGTCGGCGCTTTCTCCCGCGCGCACGACGGCGTCATATCCCTCTTCGATGACGTCGACCCGCCGGTCGCTGAAATCGAGGTCGAGTTCCACCTGCGGATAGGCACGCGCAAAGGCCGCCAGCACGGGATTGAGCAGGCTGCCCACCTGCGGCAGGCTGACGCGCAGCCGGCCTTGCGGCGCGCGCTTGCTGTTCGATAATTCCAGCTCGGCCGCTTCGATCTCGCCCAGGATGCGCCGGCAGCGTTCGAGAAACACGGTGCCTTCGCTGGTCAGCGCAATGCTGCGCGTGCTGCGGTGAAACAGACGCACGCCGAGCCGCTCTTCCAGCCGCGCGATGCTCTTGCCCACGGCCGAGGCGGAAATGCCGAGCACCCGGCCCGCCGCGACAAAACTGCGCGTTTCCGCCGCCTGCACGAAGGCCGTGAATCCCGCCAGGTTATCCATGATTTTCCTTTTGATTGCGGATGTCAACGTTCGCACAGACTGAAACTATAGCCTGTTTTTCTTTGATCGCGTCTCGCTTACCTTGGCAGCCTGATCATTTGAAAGGCTACGCCATGATGTACAACTTCTCTCCCGCGGCCTTGGCCGCCCGCATCGACCCTTTGCTCGATGCCGTGCTGCAGCAGCAGCGCCTGGTGGGCGCCGTGGTGCTGGTGCGCCAGTGCGGCCAGGAAATCTATCGCCGCGCCGCCGGCCACCTGGACCGCGAGGCCGGTACGCCCATGGTGGAAGACGCCGTCTTCCGCCTGGCCTCGGTCAGCAAACCCATCGTCTCCACGGCCGCGCTGGCGCTGGTGGGGCAGAACCGCCTGGGCCTGGACGACCCGGTGGCGCGCTGGCTGCCGTATTTTGCGCCGCGCCAGCCGGACGGCGCCGTGGCGGCGATGACCGTGCGCCACTTGCTCACGCACACGGCCGGCCTCGACTACGGCTTTTTCCAGCCGCCGGGCGGGGCGTATGCACGGGCGGGCGTGTCGGACGGCATGGATGCCTCCCGCATTTCCCTGGAGGACAACCTGCGCCGCCTCGCTACCGTGCCGCTCGCGTCTGCACCGGGTGCGCGCTGGGCGTATTCGATCGCCACCGACGTGCTGGGCGCCGTGATCGAAGCGGTGACGGGTTTGCCGCTGGCGCAGGCCGTGGCACAGCTGGTGACGGCGCCGCTGGCCATGCACGACACGGGTTTTATGGCCACGGACGGGGCGCGCCTGGCCGTCGCGTATGCGGACCGCGCAGCGGAAGAAGCCCGGCCGCGCCGTTTGCTGGACGAGGGGGAAGACCATCTGCCGTTTCTCGAAGGCATGGCCGGCTTTACCTTGTCGCCGGCAAGGGCGCTCGACGCGCACGCGTATCCGTCCGGCGGCGCCGGCATGGTCGGCTCCGCCCCCGATTTCATGCGCCTGCTGGAAACCCTGCGACTGGGCGGCGCGCCGCTGCTGCCGCCAGCGCTGGCGCGCCAGATGGGAGCAAACCAGACGGGCGGTTTCGACTTGCCGTTCTGGCCGGGACGCGGCTTCGGCCTGGGGTTCACGGTCTTGACGGACCCGCTTGCCGCCGCCACGCCGGAGTCTGCGGGCACGTGGCGCATGGGCGGCACGTATGGCCACTCGTGGTTTGTCGACCCTGCGCAGGAACTGTCCGTGGTGGCGTTCACGAATACGGCATTGGAGGGCATGGCGGGACCGTTCGTCACGGAACTGTGCCAGGCCGTGTATGGCGCCAAGGAAATGCCATGACGCGCCCGCACCCCATCGTTTTTCTTGCGCTGGGCCTGTTCGGCGTGTATTGCATCGAGTTTGGCGTCGTCGGCATCTTGCCGATGATCATGCAGCGCTATGGCGTGACGGCGGCGCAGGCGGGTTCGCTGGTGAGCCTGTTCGCCCTGGTGATCGCCGTGGGCGGCCCCTTCCTCGTGCTGCTGGCCACGCGGTGGCGCCGCAAGAGCGTGCTGATCGTCTCGCTGCTCGTGTTTGCCCTGGCCAGCGTGGCCTCGGCGTATGCACCGCGCTTCGGGCTGCTGCTGGCGCTGCGCATCGTGCCGGCCCTGTTCCACCCCGTGTATTTCTCGCTGGCCATGGTGGCCGCCGCCGCCCTGTATCCGCCGCGCGATGCGGCGCGGGCCGGCGCGCATGCGTTCACTGGCACCAGCATGGGCATGGTACTGGGCATCCCGCTGACCACCTGGATCGCTGCCCAATATGGCTACGAGGCATCGTTCCTCGCGTGCGCCCTCGTCAATGCGCTGGCCGCGCTGGGCTTATATGTGTTCTTGCCCGACACGCCGCGCGAGGCGCCGATGGCGTATGGCCGCCAGCTGGCCGTACTGCGCAAACCTGCGCTGTGGTTCACGATCGCCGCCGCCGTGCTGGTGTTTGCCGCCATGTTTGCCGTGTATGCGTATGCGGCCGCGTATCTGCAACAGGAAGCGGGCTTGTCGGCGCGCCAGACGGGGCTGGCGCTGGTGGTGTTTGGCGTGGGCGGCGTGGCGGGCAATTTGTTTGCGGGGCGCCAGCTGGGCACGCATGTGCTGCGCACGGTCTTGCTGCAGCCTGTGCTGCTGGGGCTGGCTTACTGGCTGTTGTACCGGCATGCCGGCACGGGCATCGGCTGGGCGGCGCTGGCCGTGTTGCTGCTGTTCTGGGGCGCCGCGCATACGAGCGGGCTGATCGTCACGCAAGTATGGCTCAGCAGCGAAGCGCGCGAGGCGCCCGCGTTCGCCATCGGCGTGTATATCGCCGCCATCAACCTGGGCGTGACGGTGGGCGCGCTGGCCGGCGGCATGGCCATCGAGTCCTATGGCATGCCGGGGGCGCTGGCCTGCGGCGCGTTGCTGGGCGGGCTGGCGCTGGCAGCGATTGGGGTGAAAGCGTGGCTGTACCGCCTGCCGTCAGTCGGCAATATGGTTGGGGATGCGAAACAGTAAATCCGTGTCGCCGATATCCACGCCCGCTTGCGACAGCAAGGTACTGGCCTGGCCACGGTGGTGCGTCTGGTGGTTGAAAAAATGCATGAGCAGGCTGAAGAATTCGCGCCGGTTCGGCCCCTTGCTGTTGCGGTAATCGAGCAAATGGTCGAGGTCCTCTTCGCGGACGGAGGCGGCCCAGTCGATGATGACCTGGTCCAGCCACAGCCGGTGCGCGTGCATGGCGGCAAAATCCTCGGCCGCGAACAGCGGCTGCGTGAGCGACGCGGGCGGCGTGATGGCGCGAATGGGATCGAGCAGGGGGAAACCGGCCGGATGTTTCGCGTAGCGCTGCAGCCACAGCGTATCGCCCACCATCACGTGGTTCAGGGTGGCCAGCAGGGAGCCGAAAAAGGCGCCCCGCTCACGCTCCAGCTCGCCGGGCGGCAAGCTGGCCGCCGCGGCGTAGACCTTGGCATTCATCCACTGGTTGTAATCGGCCATCAGGCGAATGTGGGCGCAACGACTCATGGTGATTCCTCCAGTGGATGAATGACAATATTAAACGGACTTCAAAAACGCGCGTATGCCGGCCAGCAGCATTTCAATGGCCATCGCCGTCAGGATCAAGCCCATCAGGCGCTCGAACGCCGTCATGACCCTTGGACCGAGCGCCCGCTGCAAGCGTTCGGCGCACAGGAAGACGGCCAGCCAGACGACGGCCACGGCCGTCAATCCCGCCACGTGGGCGATCACTTCATTCATTTCATGCGAGGAAAACAGCAGCACGGTGGCCAGGGCCGACGGGCCGGCCAGCGCGGGGATGGCCAGCGGCACGATGAACGGCTCGCCGCCCATTTCGTGGTCGCTATTGCCCGCATTTGGCTGCGGAAACACCATGCGCATGGCGATCAGGAACAGGATCACGCCGCCGCCGATGCGCAGCGCCACTTCCGACAATTGCAAGGCGTTCAGGAAATGGCGGCCGAAGAACATAAACAGCAGCAAGATGCCGAAAGCGATCAGGCATTCGCGCACCACGACTTTCCAGCGCCGCTCGATCGGTACCCGTTTCAGGGCGTTGACGAACAGGGAAACGTTGCCGAACGGATCAGTGACGAGCAAAAGCAGGATAAAAGTCTGGAAGAAATTCTGTGTCATGGTGGTGTGATTGAGGTCAACACCGCTGCCAGGATGGGCGCGGTGCGATAAGGCTTGCGATGATAACAAGAGCGGCGCTTATCGCCCATGATTATTGATGCATAGCAGCATTTTTTTTATGCGGCGATGACTTTTGCCTGGTAAAACGCGGTGGGCGTGGTGCCGAAATGCTTTTTGAACATGGCCGTAAACGCGCTCTGGCTCGTGTAGCCATTGTCCATCGCTACGTCGATGACCTTGCCGCCGCGCGCCAATTGCTCCAGCGCCCGCAGCAGCCGCGCCTGCTGGCGCCACTGGCCGAAGCGCATGCCCGTCTGTTTCTGGAACAAACGGTGCAGGCTGCGCTCGGTGATCGCCAGTTCCTGCGCCCAGTGCGCCACCGTCAGCTGCTCGCCCGGTTGCTCCATCAGCCGCGCGCAGATGCCGCGCAGGCGCGCATCCACGGGTAACGGCAGATACAGGGGCAGCACGGGCAGGCTGTTTAGTTCGTGCAACAGCAATTGCAGCAGATGCCAGTCGCGGCTGCCTTCCGTAAAATCGGGCGCGATGTCGACGGCCGCCACGATCAGTTGCCGCAGCAGGGGGCTGATGTCGAGCACGCAGCTGTGGCCAGGCAGCAATGGAGAATTGGCGCAGTTGACGAACACCGTGCGCATTTTCACGGCGCCGCTCATGCGCACCTGATGCGCGATGCCGGGTTGCAGCCACACGCCGCGCGTGGGCGGCACCACCCAGCGCCCGCCCTGCGCCTCGATGGTCATCACGCCTTCGATGGCATACAGCAATTGCGCATGCGTGTGACGGTGCACGGAAATCACGTGGCCATGCGCATAGTCGACGGCCAGCGCCATGGCGCGTGCCGTGACGGGCAGCAATTCCTGAAAGGCGGGGGAGGAACAATCCATGAAAGCAGGTCAGTTTTGCGATAGGTGTGGGCATCTTAGCGCGAGAAAGCGCGGCGCGCCTGCGGCATGATGAATACCCGCAATTATTTATGGAGCCTCGCATGCCTGTGCGCGCCTATCTGTATCCGTTTCTGGCCATGCTGCTGTGGGCCGGCAACGTCGTAGTCTCGAAGCTGGCCGCGTCCAGCATCGCCCCCACGGCCATTACGGTTTACCGCCTGGTGCTGGTCTTGCTGGTGATGACGCCGTTTATCGCCCGTCCCCTGTGGCGCAACCGTCATGCGCTGCGGCGCCAGTGGTGGCAGCTGGCCCTGTGCGGCCTGATGTCGATGGCGCTGTTCCAGAGCCTGTCCTACCGCGCCGCCGAATCGACGACGGCGACGAACATGGCCATCGTCACGGCGCTGGCGCCGCTGATGACGGCACTGCTCAGCGTGCTGCTGCTGGGCGAGCGCCTGACGGTCGGCATGGCGGCCGGCGGCGTGCTGTCGTTTGGCGGCTTGCTGTACCTGGTCGGGCGCGGCGACGTGCTGGCCTTGCTGCAGCAGGGCGTGCATGCGGGCGATGCGCTGATGCTGCTGGCCTGCCTGAGCTTTGCCCTGTACGGCGTGCTGCTGCGCCGCTGGCGTCTGTCCATTCCCGCCTGGCAAGCTATTTATTGCCAGGCGCTGGCGGCCCTGGTGTGCATGCTGCCGCTGTTTCTGTTGCTGCCGCCCGGCAGCGCCCGGCTGGACGCCACCACCTTGCCCCTGATCGGCTATGCGGGCATCGGCTCATCCATCGTGCTGTCCTACCTGTGGATCGAGGGCGTCAAATTGCTGGGACCGAACCGCTGCAGCATCTACGTCAATCTGCTGCCCCTGCTGACGGCCTTGCTGGCCATCGTTTGGCTGCACGAAAGCATGCATCTCTATCACCTGGTCGGCGGCGGCATCTCGCTGCTGGGCGTGCTGCTGGCGCAGACGGTGCAGCGGCCGCTGTTTGGCCGGCGTCCTGGGGTGTCCGGCCTTGCCTGAACGGCCATGCATAATGGCGGCTTTCGGCAGTGGAGTTGACATGCGGTACACATTTTGGGTGAGCACGATGGCCATGGCGCTGGCCTTGGGTACCCTGGCGCCGGCCCAGGCCGCGCCGCGTTTTTATGAGGGTGCGCCCATGGCCTACGCCAGCGCCGTCGAGCGCCGCGACGGCGGCGTGGTGCTGGCCTTCCTGCGGGAAAATGGCGAGGTCAACGGCTACTATTGCCAGTGCAACGGCATCAGTGAAAAACGCATGAACCTGGACAAGTACGGCCAGGCCAGTATCGCGGCCGTGTTCCAGCTTGATCTCGACAGCGAGGGCGAAACCACGTTCGTGCTCAGCCGTAGTGGCGCGCGCAGTGACAAACCCTACGGCTTGCATGCCTACCGCTACGAGCGCAGCGGCGGCAAGATGTTCAAGGTGCCGGCCTTGCAGCCCGCGCTGGACGCCATCGTGCGCGGCGCAACAACCATGGACGAGGCGCAGGTGCGCGCCGCGCTGGCCTCCTTGCAGTTGATCGACTACAGCATCGCCTACGCGCCTACGGGCGTGGCCGGGTTCGACGCCATCGAGCATGCGCACGGCACCCTGGCCGGCTATTTCAATATCGATGGTGAATTATTGCCCGGCAAGCCGGCCGACGCCCCCGCGTTTGCCTATAAAAAGACGTACCAGGAAAAGGATGGCCATTATCTGACCGTCACGTATCTGCTGGGCAAGGGCTGGGAAGGGGGCTTCGCGCCCAGTTATCACATCAAATGGATCACCTGGGAAACGCAGCCGCAACGCTTTGCCGGCAGCCAGGACGGGCCATTCATCGAGTACGACGTCAATTGCTGCGTGGGCAGCGTGTTTGCCCGCGGCCTGTATGCGCAGGGCAAGCGCACCGGCGTATGGCATTACGAAGAGCCCAATACCATTCGCTCGTCTGGCGCTTTTGTCGACGACAAGGCCGAGGGGCCGTGGACATATGCAAGCGGCGACGAGACCACCACGGGCATGATGCAGCGGGGCCAGCGCACAGGGCGCTGGGAAGTGCGCCCGGGCGTGGCCGAATGGCGCGCAGCGGACATGCACAGCTACACCGGTTACGACCATTTCGTGAAAGACCGCCTGCACGGCCCCAGCGAGCGCCGCGCCGGTGGCGTGGTGCAATGGCAGGGTAGTTATGTGAACGGCAAGAAGCAGGGTCAGTGGGTGGAGCCTGGCTGTGGCGGCAACTATGCCGATGACATCAAACAGGGGCCATGGAAGAAATCGACGCCGGACGGCGGCTGGCAAGTGTTGACCATGCTCAATGGCAAACCCGATGGCAAGCTGGAGCAGTATGCGGCCGATGGCCGGCTGGAACTGGTCGAACATTACCGCCTCGGTGTCCTCGATGGCACGATGGAAAGTTTTTATCCGGATGGCAAGCGGCGTTACCAGGGCACGTTTGCCGACGGCAAGCGCGATGGTGCGGAAACCCTGTTGTATCCCGATGGCGAATTGCCGCAATTTCACCGCAACTGGCACAAGGGCGTGCTGCATGGCGTCAATATCGAGAATTTCCAGAACGGAAAGCCGAAGCAGATCGGTGCCTACAACATGGGCAGGAAAACGGGCCGGTTTCAGTATTTCCGCGACGATGGCCAGCTCATCGAAGAAACCATGTATTAACTAGATGGCTAGCATAAATGGCATTCCCAAGCGACCGCGCACGTCAGCGGAATGCCAGTTCTGCGCAAAAAACATCATCCGCTTGTTACAAAGCGTGAAAATTCCAGACGGATGTTGCTACTGGTAATCTTTCCCTGTATCTTGCAGTCAGGAAATTAAAAGTACAGGAAACCTCGACCTCGTTGCCCTGTCTTGCACTCCTGACGATATGCGCGGGCCGCCTTCCCCCCTGCCGCCGCACACGCCGTATCGACCTGTCCTGAACAATTCACGTGATCCGCCCATCTGGCGTTTGCCGCTATCTCGTCCGGCAGGCGGTGGCACGGTCGCGCCCTTACCAAGGAAAACTGCATGCTGTCGAATATAACAATAAAAATGCGTCTGATCGCTACCATGAGTGTGCTGGGCGTGTTGATCGCCTTGCTGGGCGTGATGAGCATCATCAGCCTAAAATCGGCCAACAACAGCCTCAACGAGGTCTACAGCAATCAGCTGGCCTCGACGCAAGCGATCGGCGAATCGCAAATTGCCCTGGGCCGCGCGCGGTTCACGATGGACCGTGTGATGGTGCACCCGGACGCGCCCGATGCCAAGGATACCCTGGCTCGCGCGGAACAATTTCTGGAAGCGTCCAACAAGTCGTGGAAGGTGTACCTGGCCTTGCCGCAGAGCGCGGAAGAAAAGCGCCTGTCCGACGACATGGACAAGAAGCGCAGCGATTACATGAACAATGGCGTGCTGACCATGAGCAAGGCTTTGCGTGAAGGCAACATCGCGCAAGCGGACGGCTTGATGATGAAAGGGCTGACGCCGCTGTACCGCACCCTGGACCAGGCCGCTGAAACCTTGACGCAATACCAGGCCAGCTCGGCCGCCAAGATGTATGCGGAAAGCCAGTCCAGCTACCGTACCCAGGTGACCATGGCCATCGGTGGCATGATCGTGGGCGCCTTGCTGACGATTATTTCCAGCTTCTTGCTGCTGCGCGCCATCTTTGGCCCGCTGGACCAGGCCCTGCGCCATTTCGGCGCCATTTCCGACGGCAACCTGGCCAACGACATCGTCATCACGCGCCACGACGAGATGGGCGCCTTGCTGACGGGCTTGCAGAAAATGCAGGAACGCCTGTCGACCACCGTGCGCGGCGTGCGCGACGGCAGCGGCGCCATCGCCACGGCCAGCAATGAAATCGCCTCGGGCAACCTGGACTTATCCAGCCGCACGGAACAGCAAGCGTCGAGCCTGGAAGAAACGGCCTCGTCGCTGGAAGAGCTGACCTCGACCGTCAAGCAGAACTCCGACAATGCGCGCCAGGCCAACCAGCTGGCCGTTTCCGCTTCGGACGTGGCCGTCAAGGGCGGCGCACTGGTGGCGCAAGTGGTCGATACCATGGGCACCATCAGCGAATCGTCGAAAAAGATCGCCGACATCATTGGCGTGATCGACGGCATCGCCTTCCAGACCAACATCCTGGCCCTGAACGCGGCCGTGGAAGCGGCCCGCGCCGGCGAGCAAGGCCGTGGCTTTGCCGTCGTCGCCACGGAAGTGCGCAACCTGGCGCACCGCTCGGCTTCCGCCGCCAAGGACATCAAGATGCTGATCGAAGCATCGGTACAAAACGTGGGTGCCGGCAGCGCGCTGGTCAGCCAGACGGGCACGACGATGGACGAGATCGTGTCCAGCATCCGCCGCGTGACGGACATCATGGGCGAAATCAGCGCCGCCGGCCGCGAGCAGGAACTGGGCATCGGCCAGATCAATCAAGCCGTGGCGGAAATGGATACCGTGACGCAACAGAATGCGGCGCTGGTGGAAGAAGCGGCAGCCGCTTCGGAATCCATGCAGGAGCAGGCGGCGGCGCTGGCCGAGATGGTCAGCATTTTTAAACTCGACGCCAACCACAGCGGCCCGGCAGCGGCCAAGCCTGCCTTGCGCAAGCCTGTCGTGGCCGCCGCCAGCACGGCCTTGAAACGCCCGGCGTTGCGCCTGACGCCAAGCCGTACTGCCTCGGCAGCCGCTCCGGCGCAGCCACGTGCTGCCAAGCCCGCCGCAGACAGCAGCGGCGAATGGGAAGAGTTTTAATCTAGCGGGGTTACAGGGCCACCTTGCTGCCCTGTTCCTGCAATAGCGCCGCCTCGGCCAGGGCCTGGGCGCGCGCTTCCTCTGCCGCCTGTTCGGCTTTCTCCAGTGCATCGTGGCGCGCCTGCAAGGCTGCCCGCGCGCGTACGAAGACGATCTTGATGGCCGCCATCACGGGCACGGACAGGAAGATGCCCACCACGCCACCCAACTGGTCGCCGGCCAGCAAGCCGACGATCACCATCAGTGGACTCACTTCCACGCCTTCGCTCATCAAATACGGGTTGACCACGTAATCCTGGAACAAACGGTAGGCGGCGATAAAGCCGATCAGCCAGAACACGTGCTCGAAGCCGCTGAAACCGGCCACGACCACGGCGATGACGGCCGCCGCCAGCGGACCGGCAAACGGGATGAATTCCAGCAAGGCGGCCGCGCCGGCCAGCAGCAGGCTGTACGGCACGCCCATCAGGGAAAAGGCGATGCTGTAAGACACAAACGTGGCGATCGACAACAGCAGCAGGGCGCGTACATAGCGCGACAGCAGGATGTCGAGGTCATCGATGATGGCGCCCCAGAGTTTCTTGTTCGGGCGGTTCAGCAGGGACAGCAAGCCGTCGCGCATGTCCGGGCCTTCCTTGATCAGCAAAAAGCTCAGCACGGGCACCAGCACCAGATAGATCAGGTTGCTGGCCGCATGCATGACGGTCAAGCCCAGTTCCTTCGCCAGCGGCATGGCTTGTCCCGTACCGCTGCTCAGCTGCGTCTGCATGAAGGACAGCAGGCGCGCGCGCAAGGGCTCCATGAATTCGGGCAACGGGAGGCGTTCGGCAAAATTATTCCCCTTGAGCAAGGTCGGCAGCTGATCGCTGAGCTTGATTGCCTCTTCCTCGATGCGCGACCCGAAGATGGACCCCAGCACCGCCACCAGCAAGATCACCACGAGGAAGACGATGCCGATGGCGGCTGTGCGCGGCAGGCGCTTCGGGCCATGGCGTTCCAGCAGTCCGATCAGCGGATACACGAGGTAGCTGAAGAAAATGGCAAAGACCACCACGATCAGGGTCGACGAGACCTTGTAGGTGAGAAAGAGCAGGAAGGTGATGAGGAACGCCGTCCACACCATCTTGGCAACACGCAAGTTAAAACCGAACATATGAATTCCTTAGGGCAGGATGCGACGCAAGCGTGGCTGGCTTGAAGGGCAGGGTGGGCAAGGCAGGGATGAGGCCGCGCCGCACGGCCGGAAATCATACCGCAAAATGCCAAAATGCTATGCTCTTGTGCGTAATGGCAATGCTTTCCCTGTTCGCCTTCCTTAATTTTTCCGCCAGATGGCCACGGTGATGAACACGCTGTCTTTCTTGCCCGGTTCGCGCAAGGTCACCGTGTAGCGGCCGCTCGTATCGCTGCCCGTGAACACGACCTTGTCGTCATGGCCCTGCACTTGCGCGCCCTTGGCCAGCTTGGCATAGGTGTTGAGCACCCAGTGGAAATCGGCATAGCTGCGCAGGGTGATGCTGGCATCGGGCAGGGGCTCGTCACCGGCCTCGGCCGCTTCCGCAGGCGTGCGCATGGGCAAACCGACCAGGCCCGCAGGTGCAATGAGCTTGCCGCCGCTGGCGCTGCTATTCAATTCCGCGTCCGGCAGCAACAGGTGCAGCAAGCTGGGGGGAAAGCCGGGCGGCACGTCGCGCGGCTCCCAGCCGGGCTGGCCGGGAAGAGTGGTGATGTATTCCACCGCAGCAATACTTTGCCGCTGTTCCGGCGCAGCCTGCGCCAGCATGGGCGGCAGTTGCCGCGCCCACACGAGCAGCGGCGCGGCCATCTCGTCCTCCGCGCCCGACGGAACAAACACCGTCAACATGGCGTGGGTGGACGGCAGGCAGGCGGGCACGGCATCGCCGATGGCGGCCTGGCAATGACCGTTGACGAGGCCCAGGGCCAACAGCTTGCGTTGCGGATCGAACAGCATCGCCGCGCGCTGCGCGCCGTGTGTGTCGGGGTTGATGGACGCCAGCACGGAACGCCCGTCGGGCAGCATGGTGCGCTGGATGTCTGGCAGCGAACGCATGCTGTCGAGTACCTGGAGCGCGATCAGGGTATCGCCCTGCGTGTAGTTGCCGCGCGCATAGCCGAGCAGCTTGAAGACGCCGGCGCGGATTTGTGGATGCTCGTTCAGGCTGAGCGGCGGCGATGGCACGGAGACAGGCACGGTGGCGGCCACGAAGGCGGCGTCTTCGGTAGGAATGGCTTGTGCCATGCTGGCAAGCGGCAGGCACAGGGCGGCGTACAGCGATAGCATGCGCAGAGTGAATTTTCCTGGGGTGTTCAATGGCAATCCTTGTCGAGACGCCAAGCCGGTCGGCTTGCCGGCATGCGCGCGCCGCGATCTTAGCATTTCAGGAATGAAAAGCTTTCTGCTAAGCTAGTCTATTGAATCACTGCCCCGCTTGCCATGGCCAAGATCACCATTTCCTGCAGTACGCCCGTTGACGATGAGGTCGTGACCGAGTTCCTGCACAAGTACGTGCTCCACTCGCGTGTCGGGGCGGCCAGGAAATTGCGCATGGGAGAGAAGGGCTGTTTCTATACGTGTTCTTTATACCTGGAAGACCATGCCAGGGTCAGCCAGCTGCTCCGCCGCATGCTGGCCTTCTTTGAGAGCAAGAACATTCCCTTGACCATCCTCAAGATCGGCGCGCAAGACAGCTGGTGCGAGGTGGATCCCGAGCAGCGCGATCCGTGGAAGATTGCGCCGCAAGCCTTGCTGGCGCTGCTCGACGCGACGCCGGACGGCGGTATTCAGGCGGCGTTGAACACGTAGCGGTTCTTGCCGTTTTTCTTGGCCTGGTACAAGGATTCATCGGCGCGCCGGTAGCTGTGCGACAAGTCCGCTTCCTTGATCAGTTCCGCCATGCCGATGCTGACGGACACCTTGCGTTCCGGCACGAAAGCCGCCTCGACCGCATCGACCAGCTGCGCGGCAAAGGCGCAGGCCGCGTTCTTTTCACCCACGTAGATGACGGCAAATTCCTCGCCGCCCAGGCGGCCGCACAGGTGATCGCCCGACAGCCCCGCGATCACCTCGGCGATCCTTTTCAGCACTTCGTCGCCCACGTCATGGCCATGCACATCATTGATCTGCTTGAAGTCGTCGATGTCGATCATCAGGAAATACGCGGGCGTGCGCGCCGTGCGCTGCAGGACGCGGGCGCTTTGCGTGAACATGCGCCGGTTATTGAGTCCGGTCAAGCCATCCTTGTAGGCCATCGTCGCCAGCTCGCGCTGGGCGCGGTAGTTATGGATGCGCAAGATGAGAAAATAGATGTTCAGCGCCAGGCCGATGATCACGCTGATGGTGACGGCCAGTACGGGCCAATGCTGGTCGGCCTGGCCCGCATGCACGGGAAACTGCCCCAGCCCCAGGATGGCCCACACGCACAGCGACACGCCCAGGTAATACGCGATACCGCTGAAGATGGGCGCCGTCGTTAGGGTGATCATCACGCCCAGCGGTAATACCCAAAAAGCGGGGTCTTCCGTGCCCAGCATCAGCACGCGAAAGCCGAAAGCGATAAACAGCACGCTGATGGTGCCGCTGGTGATGATGGCCTGCAAGGACTTCGCATACACAGTCAGCAGCAGCCCGGCCAGCATGCCCGTCACGCCCAGCGCCGCCTGCGCATGATCGAGCGACGCGCGCGACAAGGTCAGGCTGAACGTGACCAGCCAGCAAGCCAGGCCAAACGTCAGGATGGCTATCGAAATGAAATGCAGTTCCTTGAAAAAGCGCTGCTGCTGCTCCCGTTCTCCTGAAAAGAACAGGTAATAGAAGGCAGGCGACAGGCTGCGCGAAGTGAACATTGCATTTGTCCAGAGACAACACGCCTTGCGGCAGGGGCGCCTCCCGGCAACAGCAGGCGGCATGACGCGCGTACAAAATTAGTTGCGCTCAGGAACTAGTGTACTGGTTTCTTGGGGGCAGTGGTGATCCGGGCGAGGAAAACGGCGGCCAGTGTCTTCGTGTCGCCACAGTATGAAGGAAGTGCGCTTATTGCTCGATCAACATAGCTACACCGACGCCATGCCGCAAACCGTCTGGTGTAGCAAGACCAAGCCGGATATCGCCGCCAGCATCGTCGGCGTCTTAACGCGATGATGGACGGCAAGTTGGAACAAGTGTTGCAAACCTTTGGGGAAGTGCTGTTGCCGAAGGCGGCTTGATAGCGCCAACACTAGCGTTCACGCTGCGATAGATCAGATGCTTATAGCGTAGCCAAGCTAAATACGACACTCATCGGACTGCTGCCTGTGTGGCTCACGTAGCGTACCGCTCCATGATAAACGAAGGGCGCACCTTTACCGTTGTGTAGCTTAGATTCACGCACAAACAGATGGATTGTGAGTCCTTTTTGCTCGTGTTCGATAATGTCCCGTCCTCTTTTGTTAATCGGTGTTGTGGAATTTTGGCTTTGCCAATGAAAGGTGCTGTCATCGACCCAATGATCGACGTACCGATGATCTGCGGTCTTGCCTTGCTTATTCAGCGTTACCAGCAACACCATTGCGTTCTTGCCGGCCAGCGTCACATGCCCGACATTCCAATTGCCGATGCTATAGGTTTCGCCAAATAACGGCGCAATATCCTCGCGCTTGAATGCCTGTCCGACGGCCAAATCGAGCGGGCTGACAATGGCTTTGAAACGCGCCAAAGTGTGCATATCCTCGGTAGCGCCCATGTCTTGATAGTCTGTATTCGTTGCCCGTAGTACATAGCCGCCGTCAGGTGTTTTAACGATATGGCGCAGTAAATACTGGAAGCCATCGCCAGACTCATCTTGACGCTCGATTGCCATCACCGAGCCAGTGATCGAGCCCGCATTGGTGGGCGTAATATGTTCCAGTAGCAGGTAGTCGCCATCTTGAATCGGGTGTTTTCCACCGTTCATGGAATTGCCAGATGCTCGGGCGATAAAGTGTCGATGCGGATCGATATTTCCGTAGCTGGTAGGCAGATTGCGGTACTCCTCCGCATCCACAGTCCCGGTCTTAAAGTGGCCGCAAGCGATCTTTAAATTTGGAAAATATGGCAGTGCCGTCAGATTGTTCGCCTTTTCGCTGCGAACAAAAGGAATCACATTATTTGTTAAATCTGCTTGGATGCGACGGATTTCATAGGAAGCCAAGCGGTAGTCAATAATCTCTTGCACCATCAGTTCGAAGTTCTCCCGATGGCCGTCATGAAGCTTAAAGACGGCTTCAAATCGCCCATCTTTCATCCGGAAATCACTATTCTTAGCAGTGCTATTGCCACCTATCCAAGCGTTGATGGGATTGCTGGACCAGTAGCGCAGCCATGCTTCGCTTTGACCATTCCCTACGCGCAGTGGCTGCGGAAGATCTGCCAGAAGCGCGCGTCGCCGTTGCAGCACTTGCCATGAGCGCTCAGACAGTGCGGCCGCTGTTGGTGGCGTATGCCAACCATCCATTTCCTGTAATGCCTCAAGCAATACCATCTTGAAGCTCTTGTTCATCAAGGTTATTTCCAGTTCGCGCAAGAAGCTGCGATGCTTGGCCGCGATGACTTGCTCGTCTGCGTTAAGGTCATCCATTGCCTGAACGAGAGCGTACCAATCACCGTACTCCTTACGCATCGCTGGCATGCTGGCGCCAGCCCGGTAAAACTCGGTCAAGGTCGGGCGCCGGCCTAAGCTATCGCGCAAGGCGATGTACTCGTTTTTCGTTCCTTCGCTGTCCAACGACTTGAGAAACTCGATCAATTTCAAATCGTAGTTGACGAAGCATCCCTCGGGCAGATCGAGCTGATTCGCCTCTGCCTTGCGTGCGAAATCCGCTAATTTTTTATAGCTGGCGTCGATCTCAAACAAGGCCTCGGGTTTGTGCAGAAAGCTCTTGTGATTGCCGATAAAGTCCAAAATAACCAAGCGTTCCTTGCCTTCGCTTTTGCGCAAGCCTCGGCCCAACTGCTGGAGAAATAGGATTTTGGACTCTGTAGGGCGCAGCATCATGACCGTATCGATGGCCGGCAAATCCACGCCTTCGTTAAACAGATCAACAGAGAAGATCACTGCGAGCCGTCCGTCACGCAGGCGCTCCAGCGCATCGGCACGACTCAGCGGCGAACCGGCATACACGGCAGCACAAGCGATATCCGCCTTGGAAAATTGGGCGGTCATAAATTCAGCATGCGCGACCGAGACACAAAATGCCAGCGTGCGTTGCTGCTTATGGCGCTGCCACTCCGTCAGCGCATGCTTAGCACGAGCCAGCGTCGCTAATTTATTGCTCAGTTGCTCAAGAACGAAGCGCCCGCTACGCCAAGGTATCTCGGTGTAATCGACGGAACTGTCGAAGATGCCATAATAGTGAAACGGTACCAAGAGCTTGGCTTGGATACCGGCAAATAGCCCCCGCGTGAACACCAGATTGTCATCGCATAGCGACAAGATATCGGACTGGTCTGAACGATCCGGCGTCGCCGTTAAACCCAGCAGAAAACGTGGTGAGAAATAGGCCAGTAAGCGTCGATAGGTGGGAGCGGCCGCATGATGGAATTCGTCAACGACAATATAGTCGAAATGCTCTCGCGAGTATCGCTCCAAATGGACTTCTTTCCCCAGCGTTTGGATCGAAGCGCATAAGATATCGGCCTCGCTGTCTCTGGTTTGACCAGCGTAAAAGCCGACGCGTGCATCGGGGCGAATGCGTAGGAACGTTTCGGCGGCTTGATTCAAAATCTCCTCCCTGTGAGCGACAAACAACACCCGTCGCGCTCCGAGCTGTTTGGCATCGAAGGCGGCAAGCCATGTTTTTCCAAGGCCGGTTGCCAGCACGACTAAACCGCGTCGAAACCCTTCATCGCGTGTCGCTCTCAGAGCGAATAAGGCTTCGATTTGGACGGTAGTTGGAACGGGGGGCGCATCTTGTTCCAGGCTACCTGGAGCTACAGCCATCGGTAAGGGAACGCGGCGGGCATCATACTGGGCGATCCACTCATCCGTTAGGGGGACGCAGCGAGGATGAGCGAACAACTCTTCGAATCTGGAGCGTGCTTCCAGATAGCCATTGTCGCCCGGATAATCAATGCGATAGTTCCATTCCACGCCATTCGTTAGCGCTTGCCTACTGATATTGCTGGAACCAATAAATGCCGTGCCGCTTAGAACGCGCTGGTCATTGAGTTGAGCGAACAGATAGGCTTTGAGGTGAAAACTGCTGCCAGCCGATTGGTGCACTTTGACCTGCGCGCCTTTGGCCTGCAGCAGCATCAACAAGCGCAAGGCCTCGGTATCTGTCACATCTAAATAGTCGCTCGTCAGCACCCGTACACGCGCCGGCTGGCGATTCAATTCCTTGTCACCTTTGAGTGCGCTTTGCAGGTCTGGCAGCAGCAAGCGCAGTCCTGTCGTCTTAACGAAAGCAACAGCTAAGTCGACCTCGGATGCTTGATTAATGGAACTGCTCAGGTGCGGCAAAAACGGATCGCTCCCACCCGTAATCAGATGATTTTGTGATGCGACTGCACGGCGCACGAGTGCGTTTAGCCATTGCTCTTTGCGGCCTGGACGTTGATCTATTGACTGCCAGCAAGCCATGGTGTCCACCTCGGGCAAGGCAGTAAACCATGTACGCAACTGCTGCTCTTCGACATCAGTAAAGTGACGCCCATCTTGAACACGTTCTCCCGTGCCTATTTTAAAACTGAGATAAAACACACCGCCGGGTTTCAGTGCATTCCACAGACAGGCAAGAGCAGCTGGCAATTCCGCTTTTTCAACATGCAGCAAGCTGGCGCAGGCCCAAATGCCGTCATAGCACACTTGCTCTTTGACATCGATAAAACTACGCACCTGAACCTGAATGCCAGTGTGTTCCTCTGCTAAACGCGCAAGTTCATGTGAGGCATCGAAAGCGGTAACACGATAGCCTCTGTCCAAAAATACCTTGCTATCTCGCCCCGAGCCACAACCGGCATCCAAAACGTTTCCGCCTGCGCTCACCGCAGATAAAAATCGGTCATGCAATACCGACATATCGACGCTAATTGTATTAGTAAAGAAAGTCGTCGCGTTTTGATTGTAGTAGCTCAGGGTAGATGTCATCGTGCTGTTCAATCTGATCAAAAAAAAGGCGACACATTGTGTCGCCCCCTCTATCAACAATACTGTAGGATCTCAAAATAGATGAAATATAACGCTTTAAAAATCAACAAGTTATCCATGTATTTTGAGACTAAAGGCAGTGCCATTCTCATAAAACATGAAAATTTCCTCATGAAATCTCACAATAGATGAAAATTTCCTAACGCCCACTCCGCTCAATTGCAGACTGACGTTTCCATTGCTTCAAGTAGGCAAGTTAAGTATATGTATGTGCTGCAAATGGATGTAAGATATTTTGTACATTTATAGAGTGGTAGCTGATGAACATCTCTGAGGTCGGAAAATCAATCCGCGTTCGTCGTCATGCCGTTGGGTTGACGCAGCAACGCCTAGCGAAACTTGCTGGACTGTCGCGACAGACAGTGCAACAGCTGGAGGCCGGAACTATTGGAGATCTGAGTTTCGGGCGCTTGGTGAGTCTGCTGGGGATACTCGGACTCAATTTTGCTCCGCCATCGATCAAGGCGAGGCAAAAAAAAAACGGTTTGTGGATGGCGGCAAAAAACGCGAGCGTTAGTTACAGGGGGGAGCTGACTAGCGACGAGCTGCAGCAAGCTTTGATTACCGGACAAGTATCTGCCAATCATATGTCCTATTTACTGCACTTCCTAGATGAAGCACCCCTGCAAGTGGTGGTGATGGCAGTTGAGGAAACCGCCCACCTAGAAGCTGTTTCACCGGCAAAAATTTGGGTAAGCGTTGCTCAATTGGCTCGTCAGCTGGGAAGTGTACGTAGCGACCTCTGGCTGTAGAGGCGTTTTACTTTTTTATCTCATTTTCGATGCTGAGCTTATGAAGTGCAGTTTCAGGTGCCGAGTTGTGTTCATAGCGATATACGGGTAACTCCCTATTTTTAGAGCGTGCTAAAAGTAGAGGTTAAGCGGCCATGGCAAGCTTCTGTTTTGGCGTGTGGCCGCCAAGTGCTATGTTGGGCCGGTCGTGATTGTAAGTTCACAGCCAGCAGGTCGCAAAATCCTGAATCGCATCGAGCGTTTCAAACAGGTGATGGGCCAACCAGTCGTAGCGGACCGTGCGGTTATAGCGCTCAACATAAGCGTTCTGCTGCGGCTGGTTGGCTGTGTAAAGTCAATGCGTATGCCACGCTTGGCGACTCAGGCCAGAGGGACAGCGCTGATGTACTCGGGCCGTTATCGCCGCAAATGATCTGGGGTTGGTCACGCCATTCGATGATCCTGTCCAGGAGCCAGATTACCTGTTCGAGCAGCAATCAGAAATCAACCGCGATGCCGCCGCCCTTACGGTTGTAGTTGTCGATCACATTGAACAATCGGATGCTTCTCCATACGCGGATTTACGATTTTTGACTACGTCGTTCATTGCATCGAAAAGATCTAAACATCGGGGAAATAGATAGATTTGCCCACCATCGATTTTTGGGCCGCTGGCCGGTCTGACGCCACGTGCTATAAGACGTGGGATAAAGTAAGACGGAACCAAGTTGAACTGCGCCTGAAGCTCATGACTAAAAACGAATTTATTTGCAAATTCTTCCAAATCTTTTTCGTAGATGAGAACGTGATGGCGCTCGTTATGGAGGACGAAGCGCAATTGTGACCTGTGTACGAATTGATAAATAGCCTCTTGGCGTATACCCAGTTTCCGAGCTGCATCTGGAACGGATATGCACCCATGCATGCCAACTCGACGCTGCTCATTTATCCAGGCAACAAGTGCATTGCGATCGAATAGCCAACTGGGTAGGCCGGAAATGGAGTCAGAGACAGCCAACGGCATGATCTCTCTGTGTATGACTCCGATTATTAGGGAAGGAAATAGAAATTTTTCCCGAAGCAGGTAACGAAGCGCATGAGCAAGCGAAACAAGTTCAGGCCTCTCACGTTCCGCGATGACCGGTAGATCAGAGCCAAACGATATAAGAGCTTTCACATGCTGGTGAGGTATCCCCCAACGTGATGTCCCTGAACCTTTTGGTTGAAAGATTGATTCAATTATTTTTCCGTGCACGAGCTGAGTTGTTCGTGACTTCGTAAGCCCTAATAAATGGCATGTCTGCTGGAGATCAAGTACGTTGTCTAACTCCATCCGCATTTTTGCAATTTGCTGGCGATTCACGCAAATGAGAGATCGGCCGGTATCGGTCTTACTAACATTGGAGTCGATACGACCGTCGTTGATGAGGAGTTGGAGTTTACGCGGTGACGTCTTAAGCTCTTTCGCCATTGCGCTGATCGGGATCCAGGTATGACGTCGGCGCATATCAACAGAAAGTCTTGAATTTCGTTCAGCAAGTGCTCCCCGCCATGTGCGTGAAATATACCCTTCGAATGCTTGCAGAAGAAACGAATATTCAGGATCCCTCAGGTTTTTATAGACGTATTGATAGAAAAATCCGAAACGCTTTGACAGTCGCTGATCTTGTATGTCGATCTCACCCGCCTTGCGCAACGATGCAAGCAGATTGTGGAACTTCTTAGGCCAGTTCATAAGTATGCTTGCGGCTGAATGCGTGAGTGGGCGCACAACATCTATGTCATGTAAATTTCTAATTTTCTGCGAGAACTTGCGTCCATCATTTTTTGCGTATGCGCCAAGTATAAACGCAACCCTGTTTAATTGCTCAAGTGATAATTCAGACAGGTGTGTGTGCGTCGTCGGGCACCGGTAAAGCTTCGCATAGAAAATTTCCGCTAACTGGCGCTCCGCCTGTGAGACGGGCATAGGTTCAGCCGAAGTTAAGGAAAAACCACAATCACAATTGGTCAGGCTTTGACGTCCCCAGCTTAGTTTCTTGCTGCATCCGGGACAGCGCTCTATCAGCGCAACGCCGTGTTGGGGGCAGCTAGTGAAGAGCGTTAATTCCCACTCCCATCTCCATTGCGGCGACTCAGTTAGGCAGCAAGGGCAATAACGGCTATGCCGTTGGTTCCATAGTGACCGTTGTCCTGGGCGGCAAGTTAGCTGCGGACGAATTGCATCGAGCATTGTTCGATTTTGTGGCCAGCGTTGTGTGCCAAGCCGGCGTTCCAGCGCATCAATCGAAGGTTTTCGACCGGGTAAAAGCTGGGCGATGCCAATCAAACCGTTTGCTTCGGCCAAGCGTAATAGGAAACCATACATCCCCTCAGTGGGCGCGCGGGGCGGCCTGCAAAGTAACATACTATCGCCAGGGTGACTTTCCGATCGCAGCTTGTTCATCGCCCTTCCTCCAACTCTACGCCTGGTAAGCGTAATGGGTCCCAATGCTCAAACGGTTCGCCAACTTTGTTCAACTGCCGAAGTTCAGCATCAGGATTGAACGGATTGAGCTTTTTTGGGACATTTCTCCAGACAGACTCCTCAAACGCTTGGGCGAGTATGCTCCAATCAATATAAGATATTCCACGACGACCAGCTATTTGTACTGCCTCATCAATGATCTTCGCGATGTAGTCGATGAGCCCATTCGTTGCGACGAAGAATCTTAATGCTAGATTGGCTTCGTGGAATTCAACACATTGAACAGGTATATGGGAATGTATGGTTTTCAGTAGCCCTCTGAATTCCACTTGCCCTTCGCCCGTGTGGAAGCTAAAAGGGCGAAGTTCAAAGCCTGACGAGAAGCGTCTGGCAAGTTGCTCGTTTAAGTGAATCACGTTCTCAGCCCGCGGTAGTCCCACTACTACGACCGGTATCTGGGCCACATTCAAAACACTTTTCAACCAATCCGCGACCTGATTTGCAACGCTACGACGATGCGTGTCACTAAAGTGCTGAAATTCGTCGATGATGAGTAGTTCAACGCGGCAGGCCTGCAAGAGCTTGAAGATCCGGCGGGTTTTTTCTTCTGTCGATCCTTTGTTCACGTCCGGATCGTACAATGCATGCAGTATGGCTTCTGCCAAGTTTTTCACCGTTGGCATCGCTGGGGTTTGAACTATCAGGACAGGCACAATGGTCTGCTCCGGGCGAAGTTCGTTGGGGAATTTGTCACGGTAGTGTTCGATAAGGGTAGTTTTTCCTGCGCCCGACTGCCCTACTAAAAGCAGCCCACCTGCAATTCTGGCATCACAGCCACGACGATGGATTTGGGCAATTTTTTGCCAGCCTTCACGAAATGCATTGAACTCAATCACTTGATGGCGGATTGAAAAGCCTGTGTAATTCTCGTAATGATCGGGGCCCTTAGAGTGCACCTTGCGCTTCGCCATGGCATCTTTATGCACTGCCTTCTCCTTTCCTTTGCAACGTCCGAGTTGAAACTTTGAATGATGGAAGTTCGTCATCCAATCCAGGATCTACCTGTACTGGCTGAGTCGCTTTGGCTGATTTTTTTGGCGACATGGCTTTTTCGATAGGAGAGCTATTGCGCTGGAGTATTCCTTCGCTGTTATGCTGCGTCAGCTTGGCACCGCGTTTTCGATCCTTCATTTTCTTGCTCTTCAGGGCGTTAGATACAATCTCTTGTATCTCTGTCTTGACCTCAAGCAAACGCTTGATACCGGGCCGGCTGCCATGTTTCTCTCTTGCCGCAGCCTGAATTAAATTATGGACATGCCTGTTTAGGCCCGTGGCATAGTCCCAATCCACAGCGGGCACGCGTACATAAGAATCGTTGGATGGGTTGAAGGCATGAATGTATGACACGTCGTCTTCGTAGTATTTGAGTTTAATTTTGGTCTTTGCTTCCGTCCCATTTCTGCGAAAGATGGTTTGCAGCTCCTCGCTGTTGTACATGAGATTGTCTATTTCCAAGCCATAGTGAAACAAAGTGCGCTCGGCAGGAATTCCAACTAAAACATCCATCTGTTCGGGGTAAGCCGGGAGCTCTACGGTGCGGTTGGGAATGCTCTCGTACCACTTCTCAAGCGGTGTCATGCGTAACTTTCGATGTTTCGAACAGTGATACACCTCAACTACCCACTTCGTCAGCAAGTGCATCAAGGTTTTAAGATCGATTGCGGCCAGCTCTTCCGACGGATAGTCACCCCGCTGTTTTACATTAGAGAAAACGGTACCAGGCAGCCTATGAACGAGGCCCTGGCTGATCGTTCGAAAGAAACGCTCGACTGAACCTTTGTATTCTGGTTTTTTCGCCGGACAATAAAGCAACTGGATCCCTAACTCGAGGCAAATATCGCGAAATGCAGCAGAGTGAAGATCCATGCCGTTATCGGTAGCGATTAACTCTGGGATGCCATGGCAGGGCCATTTTCCCTGGATATCCGGGTAGTTGCTCAGCCAATCATCTTTTGGCAGGATCGCTCGTTTCAAGCATTGAAGAATGGAGAACGATGAAGGTTCGTTGAAGGACACATAGAAACCCATGATGACTCGGCTGTATCTGTCGATTGCGACTGAAAGCCATGGTCTTCCAAGTGGCAACGCTGTGTCTTCATCAATGATGATCAGGTCCAGTGGCGTGTGGTCCACTTCAAGGCGTTCTAGCACCTTGCTGACCTTGACCGTGCCTAGCACTGGTCGATACTTGCGTTCAGCGGCATGCTTACCTAGACGAGAACGATCGACAATTTCCTTTTCCAAATCGTCTATGCGACGATAAACTGTTGCCCTGGATGGGCAGTGGATTTGCGAGGCGTGATCGCGCTGCCTGTTGACTTGCTCAACACGAGTACACAAGTCGTCGTACACTGCCGAGGCTGGATGCTGTTGCTGATCTAAAAAGAGCGTGGAGATGGATTCTTCCAAAAGTGCATCTGCGGCATCGCACTTCGGGCGCCCGGAACGATGACGCATGTCAACTGTTGACTCCCCTGACTTTGAATAGCGATAGCATTTCCACCACCGATACACGGTGATTGGACTTGGCGGATTAAGATCACCAATTTGCGCTGCGATGGCAGTAATCTGCGGCTGAAGTACCTTCGGCACGTAGGTACCAAGATATCCTTCGAGGGCAACTAGATACTTCAGCCGCCTTAGTGAGGACGAACGAACGTGCTCTGGATAAGTGGATAAGTCACGGGGTGTGGTCAGGTAGAAAGCGCTGCTCGACTCAGAAATGCAGCTCTCATCAATAACGAGCTCTCGTCTGAGCCACTTGCAATTCAGTTCCGATTCCGTGTAGGTGACGATCTCGCCGGCCTCATCTTCGAGTTGTAGTTTTTGATTCGCCAGTCGTCGAATCAGCGTCCACGTACGTTGACGTTCAAGAAACCGCAGGCCTTTTCTAAAAGTAAAGCGAATCATTTGGTGCTTCTCCGTGCGTAAAGGATATACGTGTGCAATGCTGGATTGGTTGGCTTAGGTCGCAAAAGGCCAGACCGGAAGCGAGCAAGCGAAACACGAAAGAAATCCCGCCAAGCGTCTTCGCTAATGTCTCAACGGTCCAGTCCTCACGGTTTTTCAGCTCATGCAACTGCCAAACTGGCGGCTGGTCGACGCGTGCAGCTTTGATGTGATATGCGCACTGTGTTAGGTTGGATAGTCTGGGTTGCTTGCGGATTTCATCGTCAGTCAAAATCCAAAATTGCCGCGACTGCCGTTGATAGCTGGCTGCAATCAGGTGCAAGCGCTCGTAAACCAGTTTGTTAGAGAGCTTTTTCTTGGGCTTAACTTCTACGTGTGCAATAGATCCGTTTCGCAGAGTCAATGCGAAGTCGGGGTAGTACCTTCGAGGGACAGAGCCGTCGTAGTACAGCTCAATGGATGGCTGTTCCTCATATGAGACAACGCCAGGTGAGAGCTCGAACAGGATGATCGCGTCGCGCTCGAGCAAGGATTCCCACGCGACCATTCGCTGGTTCTTGGTGGATGGGAAAAAGCCGCGAATGCCCCGGCCAGATGGTGTGACAACCTTCCTCATTGCCATAATTGTTACCTCGTCAAATTTGCAGGCGTAACGGCGCCCTCGCGACGTTTTAGTCGACGTCGCGTATATAAAAAACACGAAATTTGGGACGAAAAATTCCCTACCTTGGGAAATAGACCAAAGCGATCGTGTAACGAATGGAGGGGGGCGGCTTGACGCGCGCAGTCGGTAGCGCGATACTGGAGATTCCTAGGTTCCCGTAGCACGCAGCTATGGCTTACCAAAAACGGGGCAAGCCAATAGGTTTGTCCCGTTTTTACATCTGCGCCTCCGTTTCTTTCGAACCATCCCTCTCAGGCAACGGCAGACCGTTCATGGGCACGTCCAAGTTCAAGACTGCTCGAATTGCCTGAAGTTGAGGGAGCGGAATGCGATCAATTTTGTCCCATAATTCGCTGCAAAGGCGAAACGCTTCGGGATGCACCTCGCGTGGAAGAACGAACCGTTGTTGTGATTGCTTAACAACCTTGGCGAGCTCTTCCTGCTCTTGAGTTGTCATCTTGAATGCACTGCTTAGACGTGCGATGAATTCCTGGTTTGAAGGGTTCTTCGTGCCCAGTTCGAGGCCGGAGATGTAGCTCTGCTCATAGCCCAGCATTTCGGCAAGCTTCGTTTGGCGAAGGCCAAAGCGGTTCCTAAGGTCCGAAAGATAAACCGAGAAGGGGCTCATTTTATTGCTGTTCTAACGTGTGTAATACCCAAAAGATAGTATTTAGCGTAAAAAATGTCAATAAGTCTTTGATTTTAAAGGAATTGTGATATAAAAATGTCAGAATTCTGACGTTGGAAAAAATGTGAGGGTTACCAACGTAGATGGCTATGCGTGAGATATCAGGTCAATGGCCGATTCTCATATCGGTCGCAGTTGTGCAATTGTAAAAAAACTGGTCATTATAAAATTTTGACACTTTAACCCTAAATTAGTAATAAAATTGCCTTTCCGGTAGGAAAGGATACATGCGTCTGAAGACCGTTCTTTCCTGCCTTCATTGTTTAGTCTTTTCGCCCCAGCATTTTTTCGGAGATGTAATGCCAGCACTGGATGAAGGAGTAATCAAGGACATTTCAGCTAGACTAGATCGCTATCTCGCTGGAAAGAATGGGTGGGGAAAGCCATCTTTTCTAAAGGCTGGCGGTTCTGCTGGCGTATTTCGTGTCGATACTCCTGATGGCGTCCGGGCTGTCAAGGTGTTTGATCCGATTTTCCTAATCGGACCTTCTGGCGCGGCCGAGCGAAAGCGGCTTCAAATCCAGAATCGCCTAATTGGTCATAGTTGTCCTTCACTTATACAGACATACTGTGTGGAGGAAGCAGAGGGAACTGCCTTTGTAGAGATGGAGTTCGTGGCATGGCCCGAACTGACTGGCCAGCTTGCTACACTGCCAGACGGTGCCGTGGTCGCTCTGATTACTCAACTCGTCGAAGCGGTCCGATATCTCGAAGAGCTAGGAATAGTTCATCGTGATATTAAACCGGAAAATATTCATGTTTCTCCGGATTTCAAATTACTGAAATTGCTGGATCTTGGAGTGGTCCGCGATATAGATACGTCTGAAAACGATGAAGCGGCGATAACGGATCATGGGAACAAGCGTCCATTTCTCGCAACAGCGCAGTACAGTCCGCCAGAATATCTTTTTCGCTTAGATGAACCCTCCACCAGACTTTGGAGGGGAATCAATATCTACCAAGTGGGAGCGGTCCTAC
Organism: Janthinobacterium sp. GW823-FHT01H08; assembly: GCF_058797855.1. Classification (NCBI taxonomy): domain Bacteria; kingdom Pseudomonadati; phylum Pseudomonadota; class Betaproteobacteria; order Burkholderiales; family Oxalobacteraceae; genus Janthinobacterium; species Janthinobacterium sp. GW823-FHT01H08. Next base: position 12,282 of record NZ_CM179504.1, on the reverse strand, counting down.
ACGATCTCATCATGAAACGTCCGCTGTTTACTAGCGAGATGAATATGGGAAACCGATGGCTGGTCGCGAGGGCAGTGCTAACAAAGACTCCTGAGTTCACCGATGCCGAACCTGGTCGACTAAGCGCGCTTAAGGCGCTGTCATCTCGATGTTTGGTTAAGGACCTGGACCTTCGACTCCAGCTAGTCGGTTGGGATGACTTTGTATTGGAGGGTGCGCAGGACCCGCTCATGGCTCTAAGTGCAAGGTTGTCTCGTGGATTGAGCACAGCTGGTGAGCAAGCTCGTGCATCGATACAGTCGCGTCTTGACTTTGACAGGAATCAATTTTGTAGTCGATTTATTGACCGGATTCGAAATCAACTTATAGCTACATGCGGGCCAAAATTACCGCTTACGTTGCGCGACCTGGGTGGTGAATACTTGCTCGTTTTTGGAGTTCGATCAGAAATAGAAATCGACTGCTACGTGCACGTTGAATGGCAAATTGGAATCTATGAGCGAGCCGCCAGCGTGTCAATTAGTGCGCACCTGCGCTGCTCTTCGAGCGATCTAAACGCAGAACCCAAAAGCAAAATTGCGGCAGCTATGGCAGTTATTCAGGATGGCGAAGATGAGGCAGCAAATAGTGTGCTTCGAGTAATATCGAGTCTAGTCGGTCGAGGGCTGGATGTAATTGAGGCTCATCCTGAAATTGAAGCACTGCACGGCTTAGATCTGGGCCTGGACTATGGCAAAGGAAATTCGCAATGAATTCGACTTGGTGGCGTTCGATGAAGCAGCTGGATGATGACCAGCTTAAGTTCGTAAACCTTCCGCGAGAGGGGCGGCATTTGCTCGAGGGCCCTCCAGGGTCAGGCAAAACTAATTTGCTGTTGCTCCGAGCTCAATATATGGCGGGAGAAGGTGAACGTAATATATTGATCTTGACATATACGAAGGCTCTTGCTGATTTTATTCGTACTGGAATTACCACAGAGGGTTTAATATCAGACGGACAAATTCGAACATTCCATTCTTGGGCGTTTGATTACATCATCAATAGTTTGGGAAGCTCTCCAATCTCAAAGTCTGATGAATTTGATGATGCTGCGAGGCTAAAGATACTTGAGTTTATTCAGAAAGCAAATGCTCAACGTCCCTCAGAGTACCCGTACAGCGCGATATTCGTTGATGAAGCGCAAGACCTCACCAGTTCCGAGTTAGCTGCATTGTTATGCTTGAGTGATAAAGTTTGTATTTGCGGCGATTCAAGGCAAGGCATCTATCAGCGAGACGGCATGGATGCTGCATCTGCTCTAAATCTTGAACGGCATGTCCTTAGCCGCCATTTCCGCATAGGTCAGAAAATTGCACGTGTTGCTGATAGGTTGCTCCCTCCAGTGGCAGGAAGTGACACGTTGGAGGCAACATCAAACTATGATCCTCAAGAGCAAGGAACTGCCACTGCAAAAATGCACGAATGCACATCGCGTGACACGCAATTCGCCGCTATGCTTGAGTTGATACGAATTCAGCTCGATGCTTTCAATGAAGATACTATTGGAGTTTTTTGCGCCACTAGAGAGACGCGGCAGCAGTTGCGTGAATATTTCGATTCAACAGAATTTTCTTCTATCGTTTGCGTTCATGGACAGGACAAGGATGCGACTTTTGGGGGAGACTTTCGGATTCATGTAATGACAATACATGCGTGTAAAGGAACAGAGTTTAGAGCAGTTCACTTGTTCGGAGTAGAAGAGCTCGCAAACCATCCATTTCGCCGGACCAAACTGGCCTACACGGCCGTGACTCGTGCAAAGACGGCATTGAATGCATACCGAACCGGTTCCACAAGCGTGGCGCTTGAAAATGCGTTTTCTGAGCCCAAGCACTTTGACCCAAAAAAACTTTTCCCTGGTGATGCATGAAAAACATGATTGGCACTGATTTTTACTGGCACTCATACTTGCGTGACACGTTCGCTCGAGCGTTGCTTGACGGGGAGCTTCAGGCAGGCAGTCTTGGGAATGCTGGCGCAAATACGCCGATTTTCAAAGAAGGTCGACTTTTAGTAGGACATGCATCGCAAGAGAGAGCTGACCATAGCAGTCTTCCATCGATGATCGTGATACAGGAATCGACATCGGCCGATACTCTCTCATGGCTGAGAACTTTCGCACCGCCTACTTCGCCGTTGAGTCAATTTGCACGCGTGATTACGAATACAGATTGGGAACGCTTTGTAACTACCACCGAATCCGATATAGCTCATCGCCCGCAGCATGCAAGTCGGTGGGCCGGCATTGTTCTGGGCGAAATGCTCGCCCAAGGAGATGGCGAAGCCGATTTGCTTTCACTGCCATTGTCACGCGCAGGGGGGTGTTTTTCGACTGCAATTGCGCGCACTTCACTAATTTATGGTGGAAACGTAGCGTCAGTGACATGCGTAGATCGTTTGCGAAAATTGGAGGCAGATAGACGTTTTGTGCGACGCGTAGTTGCTGTGGATGATCTCTTGCCGGTCTGGGCAATAGCGAACGCGCTCCAAGATGAAATCGTTTCTCCCACAGAAATTGCTCCGCTAGTTGTAGAAGCTCTATTTGATTTCAGCTCTGTATCACCCAATGCTGTGGCTCCTACACAAGTGCCGCAGCTAGGGGATTTCCCTGAGCTTTTCAGTGACTCGGTTGAGGAGCGCGTGCTTAGTTTTCAGCGGCTTACTGCGAAGGCAACTTCCTTACATAGTTCTGATGTGAAAATTACAGCCACAATTGCGGCAGGAGCATTCTTAGTGGGGCGCGGAACTTCTCATAGCTTCCTGCTTGGGCGGCTTCGGCGACAGTTCCCTGCCGCATATGTCTGGTTTGGTCTAATGGCGGCGCTTTCTGGTTCAGTGACCTGGGACACGAATTGGGCTCGGGTCTCAAGAGGAATTGAACGGGCACTTAGAGCAAAATTCGACTGGGCAGAAGTACCTACGACAGATATTTGCTGGGTTGAATATGCTTGGATGAGTTCCGTTTTTGATGGAATTGAAGTTTTTAAGTCAATTCCTAAAGCGTACCCTCGTGTTTTGTCCATAGAAGTTATACCAGGGGCTTCATGTCAGTTCCGCTTTGTATCGGACATTCAGGAAGGAGAGCGCGAACTTCCATTGACACCGGAAAAGAGCGTTCGCGAAGCTGAGTTAGAAATAGCACTCGCCCAATTTGTAAGTTTGGCGAGTAAGACTCGTCACTATGTGGAGGGAGTTTTGCAAAATTCGAGAGCTTCACAGTTGGATCTCAATCTAGAGAGCGAACAGAAACCTAAGAGCTCCCGACCGAAGCGAGCCAAAAAAACGACGTTATAAGGATAAAGTCTAATAGCGGAATTACATCTTGCACAAATTGTAAAGCTCTGAATGACGATGTTCGTGCGCGAAGTTACCCAGCGCAGTAAACGCGCGGGAAGGAAATAGTGGATCAAGCCATAACGAACGACCTCGGAATTGATAAAATAATATGGGCCGCGCTACGTGAATGCCAGAGGAGCGCAGTCCGTTGCGGTGTAGGTTATCTCAACACTCCGCTAGATCAACAGGAGCACAAAGCTTGCTTGCTCAGTCTCCCCACCGGTGCAGGGAAATCAGGAGTTATAGCGACGCTTGCTCACTATGCACCACAACACAAAGTACTTGTACTCTGCCATAGGCGTTACGTCTGCAATCAGCTCGCCAAGCAGATCGCGGGCGAGTTCTTTAAGAAGGCGGCGCCAGTTTCCATGACTGCACAGCGAAAGGTTCATCGCTCAATCAAGGAAATTGATCAGAATGGCATATTTGTGACGACTTTCCAGATGCTCTTGCGCCAGACACCAGAGCACCTTACAAAGATTAGAGACCAATTTGATCTCATCATCATTGATGAAGGACATTCTGAACCGTCGCCCGTGTGGCGCACCTTGGTCCGCGGAACGCACGCCCATCGAATCATAGTCACTGCGACCCCTTACCGTAATGATCTCTTCCAGTTTGACGTTGGTACGCAAGCGAGTTACATCTACACTTTTGCGGAGGCTGCGGAGGACGGAGTTTTATACGCTCCGAGCATCGAGTCAGTGACTGAGTATGAACTCGACGCTGTTATTTCGGCTTTCTTAGCGAGGGATTCAGAGCTAAAGTGCATCGTCAAGTGTAAGAACTTTGACGAGGTCCAGCAGTATTTCGACCGACTTTCAAAGCTCGCGCCGACGATTGCAGTGCACGATGCTTATAAGAATGACTCGCGTCAAAATGAACGCGTGTCGGTTCCTCAAGACATCGCCACGAGTTCGTACCGCATCCTTGTTCATCAGCATAAGCTTGATGAAGGCGTTGATATCCCATGTGCGAAGATGCTCGTCCTAACCTACGTAGTTGGTAGTGGCAGAGAACTCGTTCAAACAATCGGTCGAGTGGTCCGTGCATTCAAAGGGGTCGATCCGGTTGTGGTCGAATTGGATGACGACTCAAACCTGGTCATGTGGGAGAGCTATCGTGATTTTGACGAGTCGCTAAGAACAGCAGCCGGCGTGTCGAAGTTCCTTAACTCGTTAGACAGTGCGAAGTTGATCGAAATGTACTTGGATGCATTCCCAAACTATAGCTATCATCAGAGCCGTTTCGTCGGAAAATTTGACATTAACGATTTTGAACCAGACAAGGCTCTAGTCATTCCGACGGCGTCGATTTGTTTCCTCACTACGCAGGGCAGTTTTTCCATCAATCAGGCGGTAGACACCCTATATTGGCGTTCGACAAATTGTGGAGAATTGTGCAAGACCTTTAAGTCGAATGGTACTTCAATACATGTTGTGTTATCCGTAGCATTCAATAAATCCAGGTTCTTGGCGAACGAACTTTTCTTTGAGCCTAGCCTCGAAATCACATTGATGCGTGTGTTGAAGAATGATGTGGTTGCTGTGTTTGACAGCCGCGGCCGATCATTCTCTGGCGATACTGAACTTGGACTAACACTTCCCTTGTCGCAGGAACAGCTGTTGAAGGTAATGATAAGAGATGGCAAGATGCGCCCAAAGGAGACGAGCACACGTGCCATCGGAAGGCCAGCTCGCCGACCAGAGTCAATGCACCTAAAAAGCCCCAATCTAGATGAGCTCGGAGGACAGCAACAATTTTCCGGCTACCGGATGTCAACGTTGAAGTGTGACACCTTGAACAATCAAGGGAAGAAATCTGGAACTTTCTATGTCGGCGTGGACGCCGGGCGAATCTCAGACCACAAAGATCACCAATTCAGTTTATCCGACTTGGACGAGTGGTTTGAGATGATCGAAAGGTGTCTCACATCGAACGAGGTAGCAACAAGTCGCGTACTAAGCGCATTCGCGAAGCCAATTGTTCCTAGTAGACCGCTTGAACTCGAAGCACTAATGTTTGAATTTGATGGTGGAGAAAATCCTATTAGTGTAGAGGTTGATGGGATACGAAGCGAATTCGACGATGAGTTCGTCTTCTATCCATGCGTAAATCAGTTTGAACTGATCGAAGGAGTTAAGGGAACGCTCATCGATGTTAGCGTGGACCTGCAGGAGCCTTACCTGGCGTTCTCACCCCGGGGAAATATGGATGTGTATGCCGATGGGGTGGACAACATTAGCGACCTTTTGACTCAGAAGTTGAGCAAAGCATTGTTCAAAGATGGCATCACATATTCTGGAGGTAGATTTTACGAATTGCGTTTGCCAACACAGGGGGGATTTGAAATCGAGAAGTCTGAGCTGGGTAATATTATTGTTGGACTCCCAGCTTTACAGCAGATAGGTCTGACCGAGAAGGGGGCGAGTTCCGGACCGTTAAACGATGAGTTTGATTCGTTGTCCGTGTTCTACCTGATCGACAAGTTGAAAAATTTCTCGTTGGCGAATCCTTCACTCGCAGACTTGGGGCCCTTTTACGATTATGTCGCTCATCCGGACATTCTGTTGTGTTCAGATATGGGAACAGAGCCGGCTGACTTCGTCGTCTCCTCAGCAGAAAAACTTGTTTATATTCATGTGAAATGCGGGTCTTCAAGCAAGCGCCCGGAGTCGTCTGCTGGTGCAATTGCTGAAGTTGGTTCACAGGCGGTGAAGAACTTGGAGATGCTAATTACAAGCGACCGAAATTTGCTTGCCGCGAACTGGTCTGAGCTGCTCAATGACTGGCCAACGAATGGAGCGGCAAATCGCCTCAAGAGTCGCATTCGTATGCTAGATCGCAAGCGTTTCGATGAGTCAACGTCGGATTTGGAGTCGGAAATGACTCGCCTATGGGAACTCATCGCCGATAGGCGGAGGAATCACGCGGTGAAAAAAGAGGTGTGGATTGTTGCTGCAAACAGCTTCTCAAGAAATCACTTTGCCGCTCAAATGAATCACGGCGCAGCCGGGAGCAGCGAATCGCTTCAAGCCTATCAGCTAATCCAGGGATGGATTGGAGCATGCTCCAATCTCGATGTTGAGCTTCGTATCTTCGCTGCTCCATGATGGCTAGGGCTTGAAGGAATTTGCCTATCCCACACCTACTTCACTATCGGTTGAGTTTCGCGGATGTTGGACCGTCGTCTGGGACAACCTTGCTCGTATAGCAGCGTAACCGTCTATTTGACCGGATGCGAGCTGCACGTTGAGACGCACGTCCCCCTCTCAGATGAATACGTAGTCATGACTGACTAGTGCCGCTACGTGGATAGAGGGGCACGTTCATATTGTAAGGATAGTTTGCGAAATCAACTTTCATCATTCGGTAATTTCCAAATCAATATATGAAAACGGCGGCCATTTTAGGTAGCCGCCGTTTTTTCAAATAATGAGATTTATTTCATGTATTTTGAGATCCTACAAATACCACCGCTTACACGTCAATATTGCCCGCGCGCAGCGCATTATTTTCAATAAACGCGCGGCGTGGTTCCACGTCGTCGCCCATCAGGGTCGTGAAGATCTGGTCCGCCGCAATGGCGTCTTCGATCTGCACTTTCAACAGGCGGCGCACGGTCGGGTCCATCGTGGTTTCCCACAGTTGGTCCGGGTTCATTTCGCCCAGACCTTTGTAGCGCTGTTTCGAGACGGTGCGTTCGGCTTCGTCGCGCAGCCATTGCATGGCTTGGTGGAAGTCGACCACGGCGATTTCCTTCATGCGCTCGCCTTCGCCGCGGCGGACAAACGCGCCTTCGCCGATCAGGCCTTCGAAGGTGGCGGCGCCGCTGCTCAGCACGGCGTAGTCCGGGCCTTGCACGAAGTCGGCGTCGATGGCGCTGACTTTGATGTTGCCGTGGTGCATGCGCTCGATGCGCAGCATGTGTTTTTCCGACAAGTCGTCGGAACGCACATGCACTTTCACGGCGCTGTCGTTGATGGCCGTCTGCAGGGCCAGGGCGGAAGCTTCCGCCAGGTCCAGGGTCGACAGGTCCAGCTGCACGCCCGTCATGATGGCCGTCAGGGCGGCGCGGTCGATGACGCGCGTCAGACGCGTCATGATGGTGTTCGACAGGTTGAACTTGCGCACCAGTTCCGTCAGGGTGTCGCCGGAAATGCCTTCCGCGCCTGTGCGCGGCACCAGCACGGCCGTGTTCAGCGCCACCGTCATCATGTAGCTCGCTTCCTCGGCGTCATCTTTCAGATAGCGCTCGTCGCGGCCCGCTTTCACCTTGTACAGCGGCGGTTGCGCGATGTAGATGTGGCCGCGCTCGACCAGTTGCGGCATCTGGCGGTAGAACAGGGTCAGCAGCAGGGTACGGATGTGGGCGCCGTCGACGTCCGCATCGGTCATGATGATGATGCGGTGGTAGCGCAGCTTCTCGACGTTGAATTCGTCCGGTCCGATCGAGGTGCCGAGGGTGGCGATCAGGGTGGTGATCTGCTCCGAGGACAGCATTTTTTCGAAACGGGCTTTTTCCACGTTCAAGACTTTACCGCGCAGCGGCAGGATCGCCTGGAACTTGCGGTCGCGTCCCTGTTTTGCCGAGCCGCCTGCCGAGTCACCCTCGACGATGTACAGTTCGCACAGGGCGGGGTCTTTTTCCTGGCAGTCGGCCAGCTTGGCCGACAGGCCCAGGCCATCCATGATGCCTTTGCGGCGCGTCAGGTCGCGCGCCTTGCGGGCCGCTTCACGGGCACGTGCCGCTTCGACGATCTTGCCGCAAATGATCTTGGCGTCGTTCGGTTTTTCTTGCAGGTAATCGGCCAGGGTCTTGGCGACGATCTCTTCGACAGGACCGCGCACTTCGCTCGATACCAGCTTGTCTTTCGTCTGCGACGAGAATTTCGGTTCCGGCACTTTTACCGACAGGACGCAGGTCAGGCCTTCGCGCATGTCGTCGCCGCTGATTTCCACTTTCGCCTTCTTGGCGAACTCGTGTTCATCGATGTATTTGTTGATCACGCGCGTCATGGCCGCGCGCAAGCCCGTCAGGTGGGTACCGCCGTCGCGTTGCGGGATGTTATTCGTGAAGCACAACACCTGTTCATTGTAGGCATCGTTCCACTGCATCGACACGTCGACCGAGATGTTCGTATTCTGGTCCGACAGGCGCTCGCCCGTAGCTTGGAAAATGGTCGGGTGCAAGACCGATTTGGCCTTGTTGATGTATTCGACGAAGCCGCGCGTGCCGCCTTCGAAGGCGAAGATTTCTTCCTTGCCCGTGCGCTGGTCGGACAACTTGATGTTGACGCCATTGTTCAGGAAGGACAGTTCGCGGATGCGCTTGGCCAGGATTTCGTAGTGGAATTCCACATGCGTGAAAATCTCTTCGTCGGCCCAGAAGTGCACGTCGGTGCCGCGTTTGTCGGTGTCGCCGATGACCTTGATCGGTGAGGTGGCGACGTCGCCGACCATGACGATCTGGCGGTCTTGCGGCACGCCGCGCACGAATTCCATGTAATGGACCTTGCCGTCGCGGCGGATGGTCAGTTTCAGCAATTTCGACAGGCCATTCACGCAGGACACGCCCACGCCGTGCAAACCGCCCGAGACTTTATAGGAGTTCTGGTCGAACTTGCCGCCCGCGTGCAGTTCCGTCATGACGATTTCCGCCGCCGAACGCTTCGGATCGTGCTTGTCGTCCATTTTCAGGCCGGTCGGCACGCCGCGGCCATTGTCGGTGATCGAGATCGAATTGTCGCTGTGGATGGTGACGTGGATTTCCGTGCAGTGGCCGGCCAGCGATTCATCGATGGAGTTGTCCAGCACTTCGAATACCAGATGGTGCAAGCCGGTGCCGTCCGAGGTGTCGCCAATGTACATGCCCGGGCGTTTGCGTACGGCTTCCAGGCCTTCCAGGATCTGGATGGAGGAGGCGCCGTATTCTTCCGTTTTGGCCTGGATCGGGGTGTCTTGTGGATTCTCGGACATGGACTGCTTTCTCAAATAACGATTGCTGATTGATTCGGGGCTGCTGGCTGATGACCGTAGGTCGGGTTAGCCGGAACGGCGTAACCCGACAGACGGCGCTCAGCATGTCGGATGACGCTGCGCTCATCCGACCTACGTCACTGCTGTGGTCTTTAGATCCGCATCGGCATGACGACATATTTAAAGTCGGCATTGTCCGGGATGGAGATCAGGGCGGACGAATTCGAGTCGCCCAGCGCGATGTTGACGTATTCGCATTTCAGGTTGTTCAGCACGTCCAGCAGATACGTCACGTTGAAGCCGATGTCGACGGAATCGCCGCCGTAGTCGATTTCCAGCTCTTCGACGGCTTCTTCCTGGTCCGCATTGGTCGAGCTGATCTTCATGCTGCCCGGGGTGATGATGCAGCGCACGCCCTTGAACTTGTCGCTGGTCATGATGGCGGCACGTTGCAGCGAGCGCAGCAGTTCATCGCGGCCGATGGTGAAGTCGTTCTTGTAGCCTTTAGGAATCACGCGCGTGTAGTCGGGGAACTTGCCTTCCACCAGCTTCGAGATCAGCTCGATGTCGGCAAAGGTCAGTTTCACCTGGTTGGCGGCGATGTCCAGCTGCACCGGCTCATCGTTCTCTTCCAGCAGGCGCTGCAGTTCGATGATGGTCTTGCGCGGAATAATGACTTCCTGGCGCGCGAACGTCTGCTCGGTGGCGACCTGGCAAAACGCCAGGCGGTGGCCGTCGGTGGCCACGGCGATGACATTATTGCCATCCAGAACCAGCAGCAAGCCGTTCAGGTAATAGCGGATGTCTTGCTGCGCCATTGAGAAATGCACCATGTTGAACAGGTGCTTCAGCGTTTTTTGGGGCAGGGTGACGGACGCGTTGTAGCTCTCCGCCTGTTGCACGGTTGGAAACTCTTCCGCCGCCAGGGTTTGCAGGGCGAAGCGCGACTTGCCCGTTTGCACGGTCAGGCGCTTGTTGAGCAGGGTCATCGTGACGTCGCCCGATTCGGGCAGGGCGCGCAAAATGTCGAGCAGCTTGCGCGCGGCCACGGTGGTACCGGTGACGTCCGCGCCGGAACCGATTTCCGCGTGCGTGGTGATCTGCACTTCAGTGTCGGTCGACAGGAAGGACACATTTTCACCGTCTTTGCGGATGAGGATATTGGCCAGAATCGGCATAGTGTGCCGACGCTCGACAATACCGCTCACGATCTGCAGTGGCCGGAGAAGGGTATCTCGGGTGGTTTTGACCAATTGCATATTTATCCTCAATGTATAGGTTGAACAGTACGACGTTTAACGTATTAATTTAACAATTCTCGCCATGGGGAGCCCCGACAGACCGGCTGCGGCGCCCTCCCAGATAATAAGGGTAAAGCACGTTTTGAGCCAGTCTTGCCCAGTCGTGCTTGCAACGCCTGACAAAACCGTAGCGAGCGGCAGTGAGTCGTGGCCGAGACGCGGAGCTGTGCTTTAGCACAGTGAGCATCGGAGGCCGCGAATCGCGACGCGCAGCAGGTTTGGTCAGGCGTTCTTAGCCTTTCAATGTTTGCTCCAGTACATGCAATTCATGGTTGCATTCCGGATTCTTGGTGCGGTCCAGCGCGATCTTGCGCACGGCATGCAGCACCGTGGTGTGGTCGCGGCCGCCGAACAGCTCGCCGATTTCCGGCAGGCTCTTCTGTGTCAATTCCTTGGCCAGGTACATGGCGATCTGGCGCGGCCGGGCGATATTCGCGGGGCGGCGCTTCGAATACATGTCGGCCACCTTGATATTGAAGAAGTCGGCCACGGTTTTCTGGATGTTTTCCACGGAAATCTGACGGTTCTGCACCGACAGCAAGTCCTTCAAGGCTTCCTTGACGATATCGATGGTGATGTCTTTGCCATGGAAACGCGAGTACGCCAGAATTTTGCGCAGCGCGCCTTCCAGCTCGCGCACGTTCGAGCGCAAGTGCTTGGCGACAAAGAAGGCCACGTCGTCGGAGAAGGTCACGCCTTCCTGCTTGGCTTTTTTCAACAGAATCGCCACGCGCATTTCCAGTTCCGGCGGTTCGATGGCCACCGTCAGGCCCGAGTCGAAGCGCGAAATCAGGCGGTCGTCCATGCCCGTGATTTCCTTCGGATACGTATCCGAGGTGATGATGATCTGTTTCTTCGCAGCAATTAATGCCTCGAACGCATAGAAAAACTCTTCCTGCGTGCGGCTCTTGCCGCCAAAGAACTGGATATCATCGATCAGCAGCATGTCGAGCGAGTGATAGTAGTGCTTGAAATCGTCGAAACCCTTGCGCTGGTAAGCGGTCACTACGTCGCGAACGTACTGTTCTGCGTGGATGTAGCGTATCTTCGCGCCCGGATTGTCGGCCATCACCTGATTGCCGATGGCGTGGATCAAGTGGGTTTTACCCAGGCCGACGCCGCCGTAAAAGAACAGCGGGTTATACGACACGCCCGGATTGTTCGCCACCTGGATGGCGGCGGCGCGCGCCAGCTGGTTGGCCTTACCGGTCACGAAGCTGTCGAAGGTCAGGTCGGTGTTGATGCGGCTCTGCTCGCGGCGCGGCGCGGCGCCGATGCTCAGTTCCGGCACGCTCGGCTGCGGCTCTGCCGGGCGCGCGCTGGGCGCGCCGCCATTCGGATCGCTGGCCGGGGTGCTGGCGGTGACTGGCTTTTTCGGCAGGGCCAGGCGCGGGTCGAGCACGAACTGCACTTCCGTCGGCGCTTCGAAATACTGTATGGCCAGCGCCGTGATGCGGCTGGCGAACTGGGTCTTGACCCAATCGAGCTTGAAGCGATTGGGCGCAGCAATGCGCAGCTTGCCCTCTTCGTAATCGAGAGGGATAAGCGGTTTGATCCACGCACTGAATTGTTGCGGTGTCAGCTCCAGTTCCAACTGCGCGGAACAGGCCTGCCAGAAATTATCCAT